>CAWJWS010000012.1:0-164383 GCA_963846605.1 uncultured Pseudomonadota bacterium | reverse complement strand
GAGTTCTTGTTCACGCACCCGGCGATTGAACAAGCCGCCGTCGTCGGCGTGCCCGATGCAAAATATGGCGAGGAGCTATGCGCCTGGGTGAAGTTGAAATCAGGTGACACAACCGAAGAAGAGATTCGTCAGTACTGCCGCCAACAGTTTGCGCATTTCAAAGTGCCGAAGTATGTGACGTTCGTCACCGAGTTTCCGCAAACGGTCACGGGCAAAATTCAAAAGTTCAAGATTCGCGAAGAGATGTGCCGGCAGCATAACTTGAAGGCGGCAGAGACCGCGTAGGTACACGCAGCTTGTGTGTACCGGCAGCTCGTACCGACTTCGCAACATTGCACGAGCGAACTCTATCGCCGCGGTCCATGCCACTGCTGGTACAGGCAGGCTACCTGTGCTTTCCCAGAGAAATGGCAGAGCCCGCCGCCGGACTTCGTGTCCTGGCGGCGGGATGCCGAGCGTTGCACGCTCGTGGTTCGCAGTTATCGCGGCGACCACAGTCGCGATTAAGCCTCTTGGTACGTGTCGCGCAGTCGCGCACATGGTCGTGGCGCCAATTTCACCGCGCGATACTGGCGGTTCAGCACGTCGGTGATCGCGCTGCCCCCGCACTTCTTCACGATCTCTTCGTACTTCGCCTTGATGTGATCTTCGCCGCGTCGGCTTCGTCTAGCATCGCCTTCGTTCCACCGCCCATTGCCGATCGCAAGTCCATCCACGCGCGGTGCCGCCGCCGCTGCATAGCTCCCTTCCTTTTGCGGTTCTTCAAAATTCGCCGCGACGAGCGTTCTCAGTTCGGCCGCATGCTGTTGGCGTTGCGAAGCGAGTTCGCGGAAGAGGCTGCTAATCGTCATGTCTTCAGTGTTGCTGGCGGCGTCGTTGAAGCCGTCGTGGCTGTCGATGTTAACTTGAACGAGCTCTTGCAGCTTGTCGACGGTTTTCTTCTGCAGACTGGTTTTCGTTTCCATAGCCATGATATTTTCTCCTCGATAGTGGTAGCCGGTCGCCAGGACCGGCGCCGCGGCTGATTCCTCAAATCCGCGACGTCGGACAGCAATACACCGCCGCCTCAACATGCGAGAGTTAATGCAATGGGCGTGCCAACCCAAAGCACGCGGGTCATGGATGTCTGGGACTTGCCGAGTCGCACGAAATTAGCCATTTTCAAGCCCGGCACAGGAATTAGCCCGAGCGCACCAGGGGATTGTCGACAGCGTCGGCGAGCAAGAATTCGGTCTATCGGCGATCAGCGCGGTCGCTCCAGGTGCATTTACTCTTCGGCGGCTGAACATGGAAAAACGCGAACAGGCGATTGTTGTTTGGAACGACAAGGCGGGTTCGGCCACCTTGGGCGAGCCACTCCGCGGCGCGTGCGACGAACATTTCGACGCCGTGCATACGTCAGCTCATGACGTGCTCGATGCCGCTGCGCGGCCGATCTGCGAACCACGCTCGTCATCGCGGCCGGCGGCGACGGAACGATCAATACGACGATCAACGCCCTGTGGAAAACCAACTCGCCCGCACGGTTGGGCGTGTTGCCGCTCGGCACTGGTAACGATTTCTGCCGTTCGCTCGGCATCCCGCTCGATCCCTACGAAGCGCTGCGCGTGATCGTCTCGGGCAGAGAGCGGGCGATCGATCTGGGGACGATCGACTTCGGCCACGGCGTGCAGCGCCTTCGGCAACGTGGCCGCCGGCGGCAACGCCGACAACATGAAGGAGCAACTCACCAGCGAATTAAAAACGCGTTGGGGAGCATTGTGTTATGTGCGCGGGCTGTAGCGGCGATGGCCAATTTGCAGGGCTTTCCGACGCGCATCACCATCGACGAGCAGGAACAGCACGATTTGCAGCTCTGGAATGTCGTTATCGCCAATGGCGAGTTCAGCGGCGGCGGCATGCCCGTAGCGCCGGGCGCCGATGGTCGATGACGGTTGGCTCGACGTGGTCGCGGTGCTCGACGGCACCCCGATCGACGTCGCCACGCTGGCCGCGAATTTTGTGCTCGGAAATTTCCTCGAACACGAGAACGTGCGTCATTGGCGAGCGCGGCGCGTTTACATTATGTCCGATCCGGCCATGAAATTCTCGCTCGACGGCGAGACGGTCGAGAACGACCATTACGATTTCCACATCGTGCCGCAAGCTCTGCGAGTGATGTCCCCGGCGCCGCAATTGGCTAATTCGACGACAGCGGCGATTTCACGCCGCACTTCCGCCACTTGCGCTTTGTCGATTTCTTTAACGGCGGCCAATGTCTTCGAGATCACCAAATCGATCAGCGTTTGGCGTTCAGCCGCCTTCGGCGACGCTCCTTCGATGGCGCTTCCACAGCGCCACGATACGCACGGCGAAAGTTTCTCGCCCAGCGCGGGCAGACGACCACACCAAGCGTTCGCTCGTCAGCGCGATCACGGGAGCAGCTCCATTCCCGCTAAACGTGGCCCGCGCAGCACCCCAAGAATCGTCGCCCGCGCCTAGCTTCCTCGTAGCGCGCAACGCGCGACTCGGCCGCTCGCGCGCCGTCGACGACCTCGCCACAACACAAGGAATGCTATTTCCCGCGCGTCCGCGACCGTTGCATTTCCTCCGACGCCGCGCCGGAAATCGCTGCGTCGCTCGTCAAGGGCAAGCCTTCCACACCCAAAACACTAGCGACGATTCGATCGTTAACGCGGTCCGAGATGCGTTTGATTGGCAATGTGCGAGGTTGCATGTGATTCACTCCATGAGCATGCACGTATGGGGGAGCACAGGCTTACGCGATGATTTAAGGCAGATCGCCGTCACGTTTTGCCTCTCCGTCCAGATTGTCGTCGACGCCTCTCCCGACTCGCCGAAGCTTCTTGCCGGCGTCTTGAATCAAATCTGCCCCTTCCTGCTGGGCTTGTGGGCGGCGTCTTCGATTTGATGCGTGTTGATTTCGATGGTCGTCTGCTCGGGCGACTGCTTAAAGCTGAGCCATCCCATCGCGTAACCGGCCACCGCAAATGCCACCAGTCCGATAAAGAGCACGGCCAGGAGCGACGTAAAAATTCCACTGCCACGGTACGACATGATTTCACCTCTGGAAGGTGGCCGACGTTGCGTGATCGACGCAAGTGGCTCGGGTGATCGTTGAATTGTCTGCGAGTCTTGCGCGTGTTTCGTTTCAGCTACATCTATAAGCAGATGGCGTGCCACCCGAGCGTTGGCGAATTTCACGGGGACTTTTCGAGATTTATCGCTGTCTTGTAGAATTCGCTGGCGTAGCGGTTGCCAGCGCGAGCGCCCCTGCGAAGCAGCGGCGGTGGTACGACGTAAGTACCGATGCCAGCGCCACCTTGCGAACAGCGGGGCAGGGGATCGGGGGGCGATTCTTTGCCCGGAGCCTGACTCCTATAATTGCCCGTGAGGCGAGAAGGGTATAGTTACGCGCGGCACGAGGTCGTTGGCGCGAGGTCATCGAGGTACGGAAAGTTGATGTCTCCCATGCGCCGCCACCATTCAAAGCGAAAACTGCCGCGCTACACGCTGCGCATGGCCGGCCTCGCCATGATTCTCACGGCGATCGGCCTGGGTGCGCAAGACGGCGATCCCCCAGACGCCGAGAAACCAGCACGCGCAACCCGTCGCCGGGCCGCGCATCGGGCATCGTATTGCGGTGCCGCTGCCGATCGTCGGCGACGCCGATCAAAGAGTCCGCACGCAGGTTCGCGGCGTGCTGGAGGCCCACCAGAAAAAAGGATCGAAGCAATCGCCGGTGCTCGTGCTGGAATTCGGCGGCCCCGAATCGACCGACACCGATGCAACGGGCGCCGGCAGCGAAATCGGCAGCGCCGCTTCAACCTCGCGAATTTTCTCACCAGCGACGAGCTGCGCGGGGTGCAGACCGTAGGCTATGTGCGCGGCAAGCTCGAAGGGCACGCGTGCTCGCCCTGATGGCTTGCCGCGAAATTGTCGTCGATAAGGATGCGGAACTCGTCGGCCTCGCGAAACTCGATCAACCGATCACCGACGCCGATCGCGGCATGTACGCCAAGATCGAAAGCCAGCGCCGTACGCTGCCCGCGGCAGTGGCGATCGGCTTGCTCGATAAAAATGTCCCCGTCGCCAAGGTGGAATTGAAAGAGGGTTCGCGGTGGCGACCGGCGACGAGCTCGAAGAACTGAAGCAAGCACCGGGTTACGCCGGTCACACGAACCTGTGGCAGAACAACGATCCGCGGGCGATCACCACCGCACAAGACTTGCGCAAAAACACGGCTTCGCGACGCATCTGGTGACCGACGAAGCGAACCTTAGGGTCCGCAGCTCAAGTTGTCGGATTTGTCGAGCGACGCCGCGTTCACCGGCGAGTGGCGGGCGATTCGCATCGATTTGAACGGACCGATCAATGTCGCCCTCGTATCGCAAGCGCAACGGGCGATCGACGACGAGATGCAGCGGGCCGAGACGCCGGCGAGCCAATTAACTTCATTTCACTGCAAATCGATAGCGCCGGCGGTTCCGCGGCCGACAGCATTTCGCTGATCAATCACTTGGAAGGTCTCGACCGCCAACGAGTCTACGTTTCGGCCTACGTGCCGGCGTCGCCCGCGGCGATGCTGCCATCATCGCAATGCCGTGCGACAGCATCGCTCTGGGGCCCAATGCCACGCTGGGCGGCAGCGAGCGAAAATGTGCTCAGCGACAACGATGCGGCCGATCTCGTCGAGCGCATTCGCACGATTTGCAAGGCCCGCGGCGATCGCTGGTCGCTCTGGGCCGCAATGGTGCAGCGCGACCTTGAAGTTCGCAAATACACGCGTGAAGGCACGAACGAAGTCGCCCACTTCTGCACTGCAGAACTCGACGAACAGCCTGACAAGGGCCAATGGATCGCCGGAGATGTGTCCGTATCCAAAGGCCAGTTCTTTAAGGTTCAAGGCAACAAGCGCAACAACTCGGCCTCGCCGATCACGTGGTCAACAACTCCGGCGACTACCTGCGGCAATTCGATCTGCAGCACCAGCCGCGGCTCGTGCGGCACAATTGGGCTCACCTGTTCATCGATGGCATGCGGCAAAGCTGCATGCTGCCGTGGCTGCTGATATTTTTCGGCGTCATCGCGATGATGATCGAAGTTTCATCGCCGGGCGTGGGGCTGCCGGGCTTCATTTCGCTTGTCTGCTTTGTGTTGTTCTTCTGGCTGATGTTGCTTAATGGAACGGCAACTAGTCTCGAGATTCTGCTGTTCGTCGTCGGTCTCGTGTGTGTCGGCGTCGAAATTTTCATTCTGCCGGGCTTCGGTGCGTTTGGTTTCGGCGGCGAGGCGCTGATCATCGTGGCCCTCATTCTCGCCAGCCAAACGTTTGTGATTCCACGCAACGAATATCAGTTCGAGCGTCTGCCCTATTCGCTCTTCACCGTCGTTGCCGCCGGAGCAGGCGTGATCGCCGGCGTGCTGCTGATGCGGCGGTTAGGTGAAGACTCCGGGCTTCCGCTCGATGATGCTCGATCCTCCTAGCGACGAAGAGCAATCGAAGTTGAGCCTGCGCAATCGCCCGCCGAACTTCACGCACCTGCACGGCGGCGCGGAGTGACATCGACACAGCTCACCCCGAGCGGGAAAGCCCGCTTCGGCGATGAAGTTGTCAATGTCATCAGCCGCGGGCAACTCGTCGCCAAGGGCACCGACGTCGCCGTTGTCGATGTGCAGGGGAACATCGTCATCGTGGAGCCGATCGAATGACGATGCTTGGCGTGTGCGTCTTGTTGCTCGCCTTCGGGCTGGCGCTTGTGTTTCTGGAGATGTTCATCCCGTCGGCGGGTGTGCTGGGATTCATCTCGGCCGCGTGCATCGTGCTTTCGGTCGTGTTGGCGTATTACTACTTCGGCCCGCTGACGGGCACCCTTTTTCTCTCGATCGGCGAAGTGCTAACGCCGCTGGCCATTATGTTCGCGCTGTCGCTGGTATCCACACACCACGCTCGGCCGCCCTCGTGATGCCGCTGCCGCCGACGCGGGAGGAAGTCGTGCCGATGGAAGAACCTACCGGCGAACTGCGCCGGCTAAAAAGGGCAGGTGGGCAAAGCCGTTACGCCGCTAATGCCCGGCGGCACGGTGAAGATTGAGGGCAAATCGATAAGTGCCATCAGCGAAGGCGACCCGATCAACGCCGGCGAACTCGTGCTCGTCACCCGCGTCGACGGCACGCGCATCGTCGTTCGCCGTTTGGATGAAGCCGAGACGTTGCTCCGCGAGGCCGACACTCATCGCAACGACTCGCGACCACCGCGACGTGCTCTCGCAGCCGATCGACGTTTGGGCTCGAGTCCTCGAAGACCCGCTGGCCTAAGCAGCGCGCTTGCGCGGTCGTCTTTGCCGGCGGATCGACATGCACGGTCACTGGAAAATTGTCGGCCCCCGCATCGCCCAAATGCACCGACTTGATGCGAATCTCTTGCTGCGGGAAGGCAATCTCGATGCCCGCTTCGCGGAACGACCGCTCGATCGCCACGTAGATGTCGTGCGACACTTCGATAAACGTCTTGCGCTCTTCAATAAACGCACGTAGCTCCAAGTTCTTCGTGCTGTCGCCGAAGCCCGTATCATTCCGCCGTCTGCGGCCGGCTTTTTCAGGATCAGCGGATGGGCTCGCCCACGGCCAGCAAAATGTCGCGGGCCTTTTGCGAATCTGATTCATACGAAATGCCGACAGGAATGACGAACCGCGTGACCGAATCGGTAAGGGTCCAATTCATGACATCGCCGGTGATGAATGTCTTGTTCGGTACAATCAATTCGCGATTGTCGCCGTCGGTGATCGTCGTGGCGCGAATCTGCATCCGCGTCACCATGCCGGTCGAGCCAGTGACCGTCACCAAGTCGCCGACGCGTATCGGGCGTTCGAGCAGAATGATGATGCCGGAAACAAAATTCGCAAAAATTTCCTGCAGGCCAAAGCCGAGGCCGACCGTCATCGCCGCCGCGAGCCATTGCACGCTCGCCCATTGAATGCCGACGACATGGCACGCCAGCACCACGCCGACGACCGTCACTGTATATCGACTGATGAGTCCGATGGCGTGCCGCCCGCCACTGTCGATTGGCAATCGCCCGAGCACGGTAATTTCGAGCAACCCGGGCATCGACCGCGCGGCGATCATCGTCGATGTCAGGATCACCACCGATATGAGCAAATCGGCCAGCGTGACCGGCACGCGGCGTTCAACGGCCGTGGCGATCAGTTCCTCGTTGTCGCTCATCGTCTGCTCGGTGACCATCGCGGTCGTCGACCACAGTTCAACGCGATCGAGAATGCCCAGCGCGGAAACATATCGGCCCAGATGAACGCCCCGCCGACGATCATCGTCAGCGTGAATGCTCCCTTAAGCAGTTGCTGTAGTTGCACGCTTGTCGTGTGAGCAACTTCCGCCTGCAGCACCGCTGGCGCGCACCGTCGGCCGCGGGCGTTGCGGTCGCCGCTGGTGTTCGCCGCATCAACAATGTGCGGCGGACGATGTCACACCCGCGGCAAGAGCAGCGAGCACCATGACGCCGACGAGCACGAGCCACAGTGTTTGACTCAAGCGAAACATCACCTGATGCGCCGAATACGAGTACCCCAGCATCACCAGCACGGATATGGTCACGCAGAGACCGAGTGCGGTGAAGTAAACAACTTGCGGCACGTAAGCGGTGTACGCCCTAGATTGATTGCGAAGCAGCTGGGTGATGAGGCCGCCGTTCGGTCGAAGAATTCGCTTGAGCCCCATGGCGAGCAGCAATAAACCGACGATCAGCACGCACGGCCGAGCGATCCGCGCCATTGGCCGTCGCTAAAAGTCTCCACGACCGACACGACAAACACGCTCGGCAGCCCGAGCACCATCAGCGACACCAGGCTGCGGTGGAGCATGCCGATCGGTGTCGCGGTTCCACTTGAAATGGCGTTCGCCGAGCCCGTTCGGCCGGCAGACTTGCCGCAAAATTTCAATCGCCCAGAAGAGCAGGGCGGTTTGCTTCAAGCCGCGGGCGAGATCGACCGTCAGGCCGAATGTGCCAGGCGCTTCGGCCAGTAGCCAACCGACAAAGTAAATCAGCATCGGCGCGACCGACGCGAGCATCAGCGTCAATGCGACCCCTTCGACCGTCGGCAGCAAATTGTATTCAAGCCGCGAACTCTCCCCGATTTTCTCGAGCTTCAATCGAATCCGGCGGCGGAGCACCACCATGGCAATTGCCCCGCACAAGATCAACCCCGTGATCGTTGGCCGTCGCCAAATCTCGCTGGTGATGCCTTTCAGCACGCCGGCCCACTCCGTGGGACTCGCCAGCGCCGAGCAAGCCGCTCCACAGCGGGCCGCGTCGGCGGGCTGCAGGGGCTGATCGCTTTGAATCCACAGCACGCGTTCGTTGACGAACCGTGCATACGCGTCGCGCTCGTGGCCCAGCAATTTGCGGCACGACAGTTCGAGATCGCTCAAGTCGTCGTGATACGACTTGTAGTCGTGCAGCAAATCGTCGAGATATTTGCGGCGGCCGTCGACTAGCTCGCGGATCATCGACCCAATTTCATCGCGCGACAGGCCCGCGCCTTGATCGACAACGTTCGCCGTCAGCTGCCACAACTGGCGGCCGAGGTCGCCGAAGCCCTCGCGCTCGTCCTCCAGTTCCAGCAGCGCGAGTTGCACTCGCTGCATCTCGGCACTCGCCGCCTTGATCGTCTGGCGATACTTCGACGCTGGCGGCAAGTGGTCGCGTCGGTCGCGCAAAAGCAAGCCGCTCGCCGCCGTCATGCCGCCAACTTCGACCTTTTCGGTCACACGCCCGAAATCAGCCTTCAGCGCTGCGAGCGTCTCGTTCGTCGCCTTCAAATCGGCCGACGCTTTTTCGAGCAGACCCGTAAGCGTGGTGCGTTGTTCCGCGACGGCGCGGAGTGTCCCGTCCAGGCGGACATCGGGTTCGGCGATGCCGTGACCCCCGGACCAAAAGACACGGACTATCCCGTCTACCTCGACGAACTACCGGTCCCAAACCTGCGTGTGTACCCGAAGTACTCCGCTATCGCCGAGAAGTTCGAAGCCATTGTGTCGCTTGGCATGGGCAACAGCCGAATGAAGGACTTCTTCGATCTGTGGGTGCTGACGCAAAATTCCAAGCTGGAACCAAAGACACTGCGCGCCGCAATTACAGCAACCTTCGAGCGGCGAGGTACTTCGATTCCCACGAGCACGCCTATCGGGCTGTCTGATGAGTTCGCGTCGGACCGGATCAAACAGACTCAGTGGCGTGCATTCATTGCCAAAAATCGGCTGAAAGCTCTGGATCTGCGAGAAGTCGTCCCCCTTCTGCGCAACTACCTGGTTTCGATTCTCAAGCCTGCTTCAGGAGACGGACGATGACCCTGACCAAAGACGTTCAATTTCCTTCGGAGGCTGCTCGTTTGCGCGAGATCGCGCAGTCGGTGATGCCGCGGGAGGCTTCCATCGACATATTCGACGACTCGGGAGCGACAGTGCTGCAGACCTCTTGGCTCGCGCCAATCGAAGCTGACGGCAAACGGCATCGATTGGTCCCGGTGCGCATCTCCATTGACCAAGATGTAATGGAGGACTACGCGGAGGGCACGAAGGAACTGAAGGCCGAGGTTGAAACGCGCTTCGATCGCGCGCTCAAGGAACGACTCAGAGCTTACAAACCGAAAAGACTTCAACCGGTCGCACCCACGGAGCAGGCAGACGTGTGGCGACTCACGGCTGAAGACCTGATTGGCTGAGTCTCGACGCACCGCGATCTGGAAATCGACTTCGCCATGACCACTGCCCTTCCGAATCTGTGGCGCAGCGCCAAATCAAGCTTGTTTTCCGGCGTTTTTCGCACCCGGAGCTTGTGACCCCTGCCGAGCGCCAAGGTGCAACGCAGTTCGATTCCTGGGACAAATTTGGGACAGTGCGGACCAGTTTCAGGGGGATCGACCGGGACTACCCAGGACACTAAGTGCTTGTAATAAAAACGATTCCTTCGTAACCTCATGATCGCAAAACGCCTGATTTCGCTTTCACACGGCAGGGGTCACAGGTTCAAGCCCTGTACCGCCCACCACTTCTTACCAGTTCTTCTTCTCGATCCGGGCCAGCCATTCCACGGCGCGATCGCATTGCGCGGTCCACGGGTAGCCGTAATTCAACCGCAGGCAATTCCGGAACTCGCGCCTTGCCGAGAAGATCGGCCCGGGAGCGATGCTCACGCCGTGCTCCAGTGCCGCGTGGAACACGTCGATGGCATCCGCGCCTTCGGGCAATTCGATCCACAGGAAGTAACCACCCGCCGGCCGCGTGACCTTGCAGCCGCCCGGCAAATGCTTGGCGACGGCCGCCAGCGCGGCGCGCTGCTGGGCCTCCAGCGTCCGCCGCAGCGATTTCAGATGCCGGTCGAACGCGCCCTGTCGCAGATAGTCGGCGATGGCGATCTGGTTGGGGATCGCGGTGGAGATCGATCCCATGAACTTGCGCCGCGCCACCGCGCGCGCGTGCCTGCCCGCCGCGACCCAGCCGACGCGATAACCCGGCGCGAGACACTTGGAGAAAGAACCGCAGTCGAGCACGCGGCCATCACGATCGAAGGCCTTGGTGGGCTTCGGACGGCGTGCGCCGAAGTACAGCTCCGCGTAGACATCGTCTTCCACCAACGCGACGTCATGCTTCGACAGCAACCGCACGAGCTCCTGCTTGCCTTCATCCGGCATGAGCGCGCCCGTGGGATTGTGGAACGTGGTCATGAACCAGCAGACACGGATCGGATGCTTGCCTAACAAGGCGGCCAGCGCGCCCAGATCCACGCCCTGCTCCACGCTGGTCGGCACCTCGATCGCCCGCAAGCCCAGGGCTTCGAGGGTCTGCAGGCAGCCGTAGAACGCCGGCGACTCGATGGCGACGAGATCACCCGGGCGCGTGAGCGCCTGCAGCGAGATGTTCAGCGCCTCCATGGCGCCCGAGGTGATGACGATCTCGTCGGGCGACACCGCCGCGCCGAAGCGCAGATAGCGCTGCGCGATCTGCCGGCGAAGCTCGAGACTTCCCGGCACGAGATCCTGCATGAGGCGGCGGGCGTCCAGCTTCCGGGCCGCGGCGCCGAGATGCCTGCCGAGGCTGGCCAGCGGAAACAGGCCGGGACTGGGGAATGCCGAGCCCAGCGGCACCAGGTCGGGCATGCGCATGGCCTCGGTGACTTCGAAGACGAGTTCACTCACATCGAGGCGGGTGGATCGGGTCGAAGGCTTGGACATCCGCGGCGCGGCGAGCTCGCGCCAGAGCGTGCTCGCGTAGAAGCCGGATCGCTGCCGCGCCTCGATGAATCCGCGCGCTTCGAGCAACTCGAACGCGCGCATCACCGTGGCGGTGCTCACGCCTCGATCCTCGCGCAGTCTTCTCACCGAGGGAACGCGCTCGCCGGATGCCAGCGATCCATCCCGCACGCGGCGTGCGATGTCTTCCGCCAGCTGTTCGTAGAGTTTGTTTGTCACGTATCCGCGGCGTGCCGAAAACGCCGCAGGATACGCGGATCAGCGCCCGTGCGGCGATATCAGGTCGAAGTACCAGCCCACGAACAGCGCGGCGAACAGCAGCAGCGACAACGCCACGCGAACCGTGAGCGCCCGCGCCATGCGCGCGCCATCGGCAGGCCCCGAGGACAGGTGGAACATGGCTTTGCCGAGACTCGTGACTACCGCCCCCAGCAACAGCACGACGAGGATCTTGAACTCAACCATGACCGCCTCCCGCGCGCTCACGGCGCACGGTGCTGACCACCATCGCAATGGCCGCGCCCATCATGGCGATCAACGCCGCCATGAGCAGCACCAGGCCGCCCGCGAGTTTGTAGCCATGGTAGAGCCCGCCCGCGACGCCAATGGGCGTCATCCAGATCATCAAGGGTTTTGCGATCTTCATCGTTGCCTCCCCCGCAATGATGAAGCTTCGGCGCGAGGTTCCCAGAGGCAGATCCGCACCGGCGGATACGGAACAGTTTCAGCCTCGAGCGCCGGGCGCGGACGTGAGCCGCCCGGGAAGCTTCTCCGCGAGCTGCTTGTGTTCCTTGAGCGTCGGAAGGGTGTTCCTTGCGAACTGCGCGAGCTCGGGATCCGAGGTCCGTGTCGCGGACTCGAACAAGGCGATGGCCTTGGTGTGATCCATGTTCAGGTGGTGCGAATACTCGCGATCGAACTCGGCGCCGGATTTGGCGCTCAACGCATCGACGCGAACGCGATGCTCGGCATCGAGCGCCTTGGGCACATCGATGCCCTTGGTGCTGGCGATGGCCTCGAGTTCCGCGTTCGCCTTGCCATGATCGGTGACCATGCGCTGGGCGTAGCTGCGCACGGCCGGATCCTGCGACTTCACCAGCGCGACGCGCGCAACCTCGAGCTCGGCCATGCCGTCCTGCGCCGCGAGCTTCACGAAGATCGCGGGTTCGGGCACCTGCTTCTCCGCTTCCGCGGCGACAGCAGCGCTCGACGCGCCCGCGAGCGCCAGCAGCAACAGACTTTTCGAAACTTTGTTCATGTCGCGAGGCTGCGCGTGCAGGCACGCGATGAATGTCCGTGCGTCACCGCGAGCCATTGTCAGGAACGGCGCGCCCGGGAGCGTCCGATTGATCTGTGTTAAGGCAGCCGCGCGCCGGTACAGGTCTACTTGTCGGACGTACATGACAAACCAGACCACAGTGGCTGCACGCAAACAGGAACGAGGCCCGATGTCGAAGCGCGGCTTGCAGTTCGCTCACGACCAGAGCGAGAAACTGCTGCAGGCCGTAAGCCGCGCCATGATCACCTTGCGGATGATCCGCAGCGCCCAACGGCCCTCCACGATGAGTTGCTCGGAACTGAGCGAACTGCGAAAGCTCGAAAAGGATGACCTGCTGCAGCGTCGCCGCGAGGTCAGCGCCCTGCTCACGGATCTGCGGGCCGAGTTGCGCCGCCGGGGACACGTCCAGCCTTGATGGCAGTCCCGACCAACCAGCGGGGTCGCGCCGCAAAACCTGCCGATGATCTCCAGCGCCCACCACATGCGCTGGATTCGTCAGCGTGCGCTCGTGTGTCCCGATCTCCTCTCCACGTTATTCGCGATCACAGCCATCCGCCGACAACCAGGCACATCGGTCGAGCGTTGTTGGAACGCCCCGTGGGGTATCAACTGGCTGCATGCGCGCGTATCGAGTGGAACCGTCCGGAGGGCTACCGCGAGCTGGAGACTCCCCCCGGCTCGGCGAGCCGACCTTGAATTCCGCATGGGTTCGCCGGCTCGCATGTTACGGCCCGCTGTCTTCCGAGGACCTGAGACTGATCGAACAGCTCAGCGCGAACTCGCGGCAATACTCGACCGACGACCTCGTCGTGAAGGCAGGCGATCCCGTCGAGCGGATGTTCGTCGTGCTCGATGGCCTGGCCGGGGAGTTCAAGCTGCTGGCCGATGGGCGCCGCCAGATCCTTCCCTATCTGCTGCCGGGCGACATGACCGATCCCCGCCAGCTGTTGATGTCGAACTGGGATCACTCGATCTGCGTGTTGTGGCCAGCGCGGATAGCCTCGCTGCTTCCCGACGCCGTTCAAAGGCTGGAGCAGCATCCCAACATCCGCCAGGCGATCGCACGGTACTCCATCGTGAGGCAGGCCATCTCCAGGGAATGGCTGGTCAACGTCGGCAACCGCACCGCGTTCGAACGGCTGGGTCACCTGCTTTGCGAGACCTACGCGCGACTCAAGGCCGTGGGCCT
Source organism: uncultured Pseudomonadota bacterium (assembly GCA_963846605.1). Taxonomy (GTDB): domain Bacteria; phylum Pseudomonadota; class Gammaproteobacteria; order Steroidobacterales; family Steroidobacteraceae; genus CADEED01. Next base: position 150,647 of record CAWJWS010000012.1, on the reverse strand, counting down.
CACGAACGGTGATTCCTTCGAGCTGCCTCTCACGCAGGCCGAACTGGCCGACACTCTCGCGCTGTCCGCCGTGCACGTGAACCGCACACTCATGGACCTGCGCCGCCTCGGGCTGGTGACATTCCAGAACCGCAACGCGTCGATCCACGACCACGGCGCCCTGTGCGCGGCCGTAGGCTTCGATTCCGCCTACCTGCAGATGTAGCCGGGACAGGTTCGCCGCGCCGGGCTTGGTATGCTCGCGCGCTCGTGACCGAAGACCACATCGTTGCCATCCATGAAGCCGCACACGCGGTCGCCGCCGTTCGCGCCGGTCTCGTCTTCGACCATGTCACGGCGCTGCCCGATGCGGAAGAACTCACCGACGGCTCGCTCCACTGGAGTGAGCTGCAGGCCTCCGGCGCAGTGGAGGTCTCGCCGGATCTGCTGGCCGTGGTGCTGCTCGCGGGCCCTTGTGCCGAGGCGAGGGCCACGAAACGCGACGTGGAAGACGTGTTCACCGACGAGGAAGCCACGGACGATCGCGAAGCCCTCGCCGCGCTGATGCTCGACGCCGAGCGCTTCGTGGCCGCGAGCGTCGAAGCGCTCGCGCTCATCGAACGCGACTGGCCGCTCATCGAGCGCATCGCGAATGAACTGCTGGAAGTGGACGAACTCGACTACGAAACCGTCGAGTCACTGGTCCTGGCGCGCAGCCACTGACGGGGTTCAGTTCGCGCGCAGGCTGCGGTACTCCGAATCGAGCGCGTTCAGTGCTTCGGCCAGGCCGGTCTGGCAGGCGTCATCGGGCAACAGCCCGGGCGCGCAGGACTCCGTGAGTTGTTCGATGGTATATGCGCGCTCCGAAATGCGGTCGAAGCCGAGCGTCGCGCCCGTCCCCACCATGCGGTGCGCGAGGTGACGGATGTCTGCCAGTGCGGCGGCCTCGCCGGCCGCCAGCCGCGCGAGACCGTCGCGCATGGTCTCGATGTCGGCCTGCGTGCGGTCGAGGAACTTCGTCGCCAGCTCGGCCATGCGCACCTTGGCGGCGGCGACCTTTTCCTCGCGCGACACTCGTTCATCGGGAGTTCCACAGGGCCTTGACCTGGCTGCCCAGCGCCATGGGATCGAAGGGTTTGGCGATGACACCGATCGCCGACAGCTCGCGGAAACGCGGCCGACCTCCTGCGGATTGGCCTTGGCCGTCATGAAGATCACGGGGATGTGCTGCAGCTCCGGATCGGCGCGCATGCGCTTGCAGGATGGTCGGGCCATCCATGCCCGGCATCATGACGTCGAGCACCACGAGGTCCGGTTGCTCGCTGCGCATGGTGACGCAGCGCGTGTTCGCCACCGGCACTCGACGGTCACGCGCATGCTGCCATCGAGGCCCAGCGACATCTCGACGATCTCGCGGATGTCCGCATCGTCGTCGACGTACAACAGCGATCTTGAGCGGCCCTTCATGCGTGGCGTCGCCGGCAGCGCACGTCGACGGTCACCGGTCGCGCCCGGAGTTCTTGCTGGTGTACAGGCAGTCGTCGGCGCGGCGCAGTATCTGCTCGACGGTCGACGGCGTCGCGATCCGTAAAGGCCGAAAGACCGCTGACGCCCGACGCTGACGGTGCATTCGATGCCGCCCGGCGACCGCGCATGACGGGCTGCGCCGCGACGGCGTGCCGGATTTTCTCCGCCACCACCACGCCGCCGGCGCAGTCGGTCTGCGGCAGCACCACCGCGAACTCCTCGCCGCCGAGCCGCGCGCACCAGTCGAATTCGCGCGGCAGGCAGGTCTGCACGCGCCGCACGAACTCCACCAGCACCGCGTCGCCGGCCGCGTGCCCGTAGCGGTCGTTGATGTGCTTGAAGTGATCGATGTCGAAGACCAGCAGCGTGAGCTCGCCGCCGAACCGCCGCGTGCGCTTGAGCTCGCGGCGCATGTGGTTCATGAAGTAGCGGCGGTTGTGCGCGCCGGTCAGCACGTCCGTCATCGCCATGCGCCGGCGTTCCTCGATGACCGGCCTTGAGCGAATGCTCCAGCGAGAGGATGCGGCGCGCGCGCCAGGCGCGCGATCAGCTGCGCGCCGCGAGGCGCGCTTGCTCAGGTAGTCGTCGGCGCCGGCATTGAGACCGGCGAGGATCTCCTCCTCGGTGTCGTGCGCCGTGCACAGCATGATGTAGACGTAGCCCGGGTAGTGAGTCCCGTCGCGGATGGCGCGGCACAGCTCGAGGCCATCCATGCCCGGCATGTTGCGATCGAGGATCACGATGGGCGCGAACTCGCGCTGCAGCGCCGCCAGCGCCTGCTCGCCGCTGGAGGCGGTGGTCACTTCGTATCCGGCGGCGGTGATCAGGTCGCGCAGTCGCTCGATGACCAGATCTCGTCGTCGTCGACCAGCAGCACGCGCGGCGCGATCTCGACCAGCGCGGGCTGGATCTGCGTGATGACCGACTCATCGGTCGCCATGGTTCGCGGGTGTCAGGTGCCTTCACGGCGCCGGCTCGCCAGCGCCAGCGCCGCGCGGGCCTCGCGCAGCTGCACGCGCAGCGCGTGGGTGTGCAGACCGGCATGGATGCGTGCGATGAGCTCGGGCTCGCGCACGCCCTTGGTGAGGTAGTCGTCGACGCCGGCGCGATAGCCGCGCTCGAAGTCGAAGTCTTCCTTGCGCGAGGTCAGCATGATCACGTACGTGTCGCCCGGCACCTCGGCGCGGAATTTCTCGGTGAACTCGATGCCGTCCATGACCGGCATGTGCCAGTCGACGACCACCACCGGGATGGGTTCCTTGCTCAAGCCGCTCGAGCGCCTCGGCGCCGTCGCGCGCTTCGCCGACCTTGATGCCGCGCTGCGTGAGCCGGTCGCCGATCAGCGCCCGCTCGAGTTCGTCGTCGTCGACGATCAGCACCGACGAGCGGCATGTCCGCGGCCAGCGCCTTGCAGGCGAGCCGTCATCACGCCGGAATTGATGTCGTCGTCGATCGGATCGCCATTCCGTCCTCGGATTTCGAGCGCACAATTCGCGCTGCCTGCGCGAGCGGCAGGCACGCTAACGTATTGGTAAATCGACGTGCTATCGCATCGAGTCGCGTTCCGGAGCAGCCGTCAGAATCGTCCTATACGCCTATGCGAGTCTCTAAGGGTTTATAGCAAGGCATGGCTCCTATCTACCTCGGCCCGGGTGCTGATCCTCGCGCTCCTGTACATCCTGACAGGCAAGCTCGGCCTGCTGCTCGCGGTGCCGCCGGGCTACGCCACCATCATCTGGCCGGCCTCGGGCATCGCGCTCGGCATGCTGATGGTGCACGGCGCGCGCCTGTGGCCCGGCGTGCTGATCGGCTCGTTCGTGCTCAACGCGCTACAACTCCGGCGTGTTCGCCGCACGCCGACTGGTTGACGGCACAAGACGCTCGCGGCTTTCATCATCGCGGTGGGCTCGACGCTGCAGGCCGCTGGCCGGGCGCGCGCTGGTCCGGCGCTTCGTCGGCCTGCCCTGCGTCTCGTCCCAGGTCGCGCCAGGTCGTCTGGGTGCTGGTGCTCACGGGCCCCATCACCTGCGTGATCGCCGCGACCATCGGCGTCGATCACGCTCTACTGCCTCGGCATCGTCGTCGCCGGAAGACGTGCTGCCGCAACTGGCTCGCCTGGTGGTCGGGCGACACGCTCGGCGTGCTGGTGTTCATGCCGCTGGTGCTGCTGGCACCGGGCAGCCAGGACGCGATGCGACTGGCGCGAGCAGCCGGTCGGGCCGCCTGCCGCTTCGGCGCCCTGCTGCTGCTCCTGCTGCCGCTGGCGCTCACGTTCTACGCCTGGAAAGGCACGACCGAAAACGACTACCAGCGCGGTGAAGCCAAGTTCCGCACGCTGACCATCGAGAGTGAGAAGGCGCTGCAGAACCGCCTCGACTCCTATGGCAACGCGTTGCTCGGCGCGGCGGGCTTCATCCAGGGCTCGACCGCGGTCTCGCGCGACGAATGGCGCACCTACGTCGAGACCGTGCGCGTGCGCGAGAACTTCCCCGGCATCAACGGGCTCGGCTGGATCCAGCCGGTGGCGAATGACGACAACTGGAACGTTTCGTGGCCGAGGCGCGCGCCGATGGCGCGCCGGACTTCGCGATCCACCCGCCGCCAGCGCCGGTCCCTAACTACATCATCACCTTCCTCGAGCCTGCGGCAGGCAACAAGGGCGCGCTCGGCCTGAACATCGCCTTCGAAGCGAACCGGCGCCGCCGCCGCCGAGCGCGCCCGCGACAGCGGCGCGACCGCGATCACCGGCCGCATCGTGCTGGTCCAGGACGAGCAGCGCTCGCCGGGCTTCCTGCTGCTGTATCCCGTCTACCACCGCGACCTGCCGGCGAGCACCGTCGAACAGCGGCGCGCCGCGCTGCGCGGCTGGACCTACGCGCCGTTCATCGCCAGCCATTTCCTCGACGACCTGACCCACAGCCAGTCGCTCGGATTTCCGGCTGCGCATCTACGACGGCAGCCAGGAGCAGCCGGAAGCGCTGATCTACGCCGGCAACACCGCGCATCGGTCACCGGCCGGCGTTCACCGTACGCAGCACGCTGAACATCATGCAGCGCCAATGGCTGCTGGTCTGGGAGAGCACCCCGGCCTTCGAACGGACCGAGCGCTCCACCAACCCGCTGTTCATCCTGATCGGCGGCCTGCTGTTCACCGCACTGCTCGCGCTGCTGCTGATCGTGCTCACCGTGCGGCGCGTGGAACACATCGAGCAGATGGTCGGCGCGCGGCGCTTCGCGGTGCCCCTGCTGGTGTTCCTGGTGATCGGCGCCGGCAGCTTCGCCCTGTACTCCAAACTGCGCGCCCAGGAGGCCGCGTTCGTGCAGCGAACAGGTCGCAGCGACGAGGCCAGCAAGATCGAAGCCGCTGCTGCGCAACCAGCGTCGATGAGCGCGTCGCCTCGCTCGGGACGAATGGCGGCGCGCTGGACATCCGCCGACGGCACGCCCTACGACCTGTGGCGCGCGGACGCCGCCAACCACGTGGCGCAGCTGCCCGGCCTGCGCGCGCTGGAGTGGATAGACGCCGACTACCGCGTCCGCTGGATCGAGCCGCTGTCGGGCAACGAGTCGGTGCTCGGCCTGGACGTGCACTTCGACGCGCGGCGCGCCGCGGCGCTGCGCCGGCGCCGCCGAACGCCGAGGCGCCACGCTCACGCCGCCGCTGGACCTGCGCGCAGGGCTACGCGGCATTCATCGTCTACCTACCGGTCACGCGCGAAGGCCGGTTCGACGGCTTCATCGCCGGCGTGTTCGCCATCGAGGATTTCTTCACCGCGGCGATGCGCAGCGAGGCGTCGCGCGACTTCACCACGACCGATGCTGCACGACGGCCGGCAGTATCTTCAGCAATGCGCCGCCGACACCGAGGACTCCGCCGCACGGTGACCATCGAGCGCGCGCTGCGCATCGAGGACCAGGCCTGGACGGTGCGCGTCGCGCCCACGCGCGCCTTCGTCGCCGCGCAGGAATCGATCGTTGCCGCCGCTGGTGCTCGCCGCGGGCCTGCTGGTGGCGGCGCTCGCGGCGCTGTCGGTGCGCTACATCCTCATCTCGCGTCTGAAGTCCGCGCACCTCGCCGAAGTCGCTGGCGCTCAACGCCGGCATCATCTCGAGCAGCGGCGCACCTCGTGATCGCCATCGACCCCGAGTACCGGATCATGATCTTCAACCGCGCCGCCGAGAACGCGCTGGGCTATTCCGCCGGCCGAAGTCATCGGGCACCGCGCCATCCCGATTTTCCTGGACCCGGGCGAACTCGAGGAGCGCGCGCGCACGCTGTCGGCGGAACTCGGCGACGACGATCGCCGTGGGCCCGCGCATCTTCACCGAGATCCCGCTGCGCGCAGGGCTACGAGACGCGCGAATGGACCTTCGTGCGCAAGGACGGCTCGCGCTTTCCCGGTGAACGTGATCGATCACGCCGCTGCGCGACGACGACGGCACGCATCACCGGTTTCCTGGGCGTCATCGAGGACATCACGCGTGCGCAAGGAAGTCGAACGCCTGAAGAGCGAATTCACCGCGGTCGTGAGCCACGAGCTGCGCACGCCGCTCACGTCGATCCGCGGTTCGCTCGGACTCATCCTGGGCGCGCTGTCGGCGAGCCTGCCGCAGAAGGTGCGCGACCTGCTCGAGATCGCGCAGAGCAACTGCGAGCGCCTGGTGCTGCTCATCAACGACATCCTCGACATCGAGAAATTCTCGGCCGGCCAGATGCGCTTCGACATGCACGACGCTGCCGCTCGCCAGCGTGGCGCTGCAGGCGGTCGACGCCAACGAAGGTTATGCGCGCAAGTTCAACGTGCGCATCGAACTGGCCGCCGTGCGATCCCGGAATGCCAGGTCACGATCGATCCCGATCGTTTCGTGCAGGTGATGTCCAATCTGCTGTCGAATGCGGTCAAGTACTCGCCGCAGGGCGGCCTGGTGCGCGTGTGGTGCGAGCGCGCGCGGCGATGGCGTCCGCATCAATGTGCGCGACCAGGGTCCCGGCATCCCCGAAAACTTCCGGGAACGCATTTTCGAGAAGTTCTCGCAGGCGGATTCCTCCACCACGCGCGAGAAAGGCGGCACCGGACTGGGCCTGCACATCGCGCGCCGGTTCGTCGAACACATGCACGGCCGCATCGGCTACGAATCCGAACCCGGGCGCGGCTCCACCTTCTGGATCGAGCTGCCCATCGTTGGGCCGCAATCTTCCGAGGAACCCGCACTTCCCCGGGCCACCGCGTGAGATTAGGCTGCGTTCGTGGCCGATGAGACTAACTACAGCAGACAAAACCGTCGTCGCCCGTCTGGCGCTACTACGTCATCGCGCTGTTGCTGGTCGCCATGACGCTGATGATTCGCATTGGCATCAGGCCCTGGGATGGCGGCCAGCCGCTGCTCATCCTGTTCATGTTTCCCGTGGTCATCAGCGCCTATCTCGGGGGCCTCGGCCCGGGGCTGCTGGCCACCGCGCTGGCAGGCGCCGCCACCGACTACTTCGTCGTGCCACCCGTGGGCAGCCTCGCGTTCGCGTCGCCGGCCGTGTTCGCGCACTGGCTCCTGTTCCAGCTCGCCGGCGTGCTGTCGAGCGTGTTGCTCGGCGAAGTCATCCGGCTGCGCGCGGCTACCGCGTGGCGAGATCCATGCCAAGCGCCGCGCCACCACCGAGCGCAAGGTCCGCTTGGGCTTCGCAGTGGCCATCCTGTTCCTCGGCGCCATCGGCATCGTGTCGTATCTCTCGGTCGTGCGCATGAACGAGAACACGCGCCTGGTGATGCGCTCGCACCTGGTCATGGCCAACATCGATGCGCTGGTCGCCACCACCTGGGAGACCGAAGCCGCGCAACGCGCCTATCTGCTCACCGGCGAGGAGCCGTTCGCCGCCGAGTACACGCGTGCCGTGGGCCGCGTCGACGGCCTGGTGCAACAGCTCCGTGATGCCGTCGAGCACCGAGCCCGCGCAACTGGCGCACGTCGACGAGTTGGCCGCGGCGGTGCGTGACGCGTCTCGCGCACAGCGCCGAGCTCCTGGAGATGCGCCGCGACCAGGGCATCGAGGCCGTCCAACAGCGCCTCGCGGCGACGCCAGACAGGCCCGGCGCCGCCAGCAGGGCCGCGTGCGCAACATCGCGCGCGAGATGAAGACCGACGGAGATCCGCCTGCTCAATGCGCGCGAGGAGGCTGCACGCCGCAGCTCGCGCATCACGCAGGGCGTGATCGTCGGCGGCAGCGTGCTCGCGCTCGTGTTCGTGGGCCTCGCGCTGTTCGCGATCCGCCGCGACTTCGCGGGACGCGAGCGCGCCGAAGCCGAGCTCAGCCGAATTCTTCGATCTGTCCATCGACATCTTCGTGCATCGCCAGCGGCGACGGATACTTCAAGCGCATGAGCCCGGCGATCACCGACATGCTCGGCTACACCGTCGACGAAGTGCTCGAGCTGGGCTACATGGACGTGATCCACCCCGATGACCAGGCGCGCGCCGAGGAAGCCGTGCGCCAGCAGATCGACGGAAAAGCGCAAGTTCGATCACGTTCGTGGGGCGCTTCCGCCACAAGGATGGCAGCTACCGCATGCTGTCCTGGCGGTCGATGCCGCGCGGCGACCTGATGTACGCCACCGCGCGCGACGTCACCGACGAAGCGCGCGCCGCCGAGGAGCTACGCGAGGCCAAGGAGCAGCTCGAGCAGCGGGTCGAGGAACGCACGCGCGCGCTCGCCGACGCCAACGAGACCCTGCACAAGAGCGAACGCCGCTTCCGCGCGCTCATCGAGCACGGCTCGGACAGCATCGCGCTCATCGACGCCGACAACAACATCCTCTACCTGAGCCCGGCGGTCGCCAACGTCGAGGGTTACCTGCCGGAGGAGCTGATCGGCCGCAATGGCCTGGAGCACACGCATCCCGACGACCTGCCGGTGCTCGCGAACGTGCCGTGGAACAGCTGCTCGCGCATCCGGGCAAGCCGATCCCGGTGATCTGGCGCCGCCGACACAAGGACGGACGCTGGATCTGGCTCGAAGGTGTCGCGACCAACCTGCTGGACGATCCGGCCGTGGGCGCCATCGTCACCAACTACCGCGACATCACCGAGCGGCTGGCGCACGAATCGCCGCGTCAGCGAACAGCTGCAGCGCCTCGCGCTGCTGTCGCGCATCACGCACGCCATCGGCGAGCGCCAGGACCTGCGCAGCATCTTCCAGGTGATGGCCGCGCGGCTCGAGGACGAACTGCCCGTCGATTTCTGCTGCATGTTCCTCTACGACACGGGCGAGAACCAGCTCACCGTCACCTGCGTCGGCGCGCGCAGCGAAGAGGTCGCCACCCGGCTCGGCCTCGACGCCGAACACCATCGTGCCCATCGACGAGAACGGCCTGTCGCGCTGCGTGCGCGGCGATCTGGTCTACGAGCCGGACATCGCCGCAGTGCGCGTTCCCGTTCCCGCAGCGCCTGGCGAGCGCGGGCTTCGGCTCCATGGTGATCGCGCCGCTGCTGGTCGAGAGCCAGGTGTTCGGCGTGCTGGTCTGCGCGCGCGCGCGCGGCGCAACAGCTTCAGCAGCGGCGACTGCGAGTTCCTGCGCCAGGCCAGCGAACACACCGCGCTGGCCGCGCACCAGGCGCAGCTGTACGCCGCGCTGCAGCAGGCCTACGACGACCTGCGCCAGACGCAGCAGCAGGTGATGCAGCAGGAGCGCCTGCGCGCGCTGGGCCAGATGGCGAGCGGCATCGCGCACGACATCAACAACGCCATCTCGCCCGTCGCGCTGTACACCGAGGCGCTGCTCGAGCGCGAACCCAATCTCACGCGAACGCGGCCGCGAGCCAGCTCGAGATCATCCAGCGCGCCGTCGACGACGTGGCGCAGACCGTCGCGCGCATGGGCGAGTTCTACCGCCTGCGCGAGCCGCAGGTGTCGCTGGTTCCGGTGGACCTCAACAAGCTGGTCCGCCAGGTCCTCGACCTCACGCGCGCGCGCTGGAGCGACATGGTCGCAGCAGCGCGGCGTCGGCCATCGACGTGCGACTGCGAGCTCGCCGACAACCTGCCGCCGATCGCCGCCGTCGAAAGCCAGGTGCGCGACGCGCTGGTGAACCTGGTGTTCAACGCCGTCGACGCGATGCCGCAGGGCGGGCCGCTGACGCTGCGCACCCGCCTGGCGGACGGCAGCGGCCGGCAGATCGTGCAGCTCGAAGTCATCGACGCCGGCATCGGCATGGACGAGGACACGCGCCGCCGCTGCCTCGAGCCTTTCTTCACCACCAAGGGCACGCGCGGCACCGGCCTCGGCCTCGCCATGGTGTACGGCGTCGCGCAACGGCACAGCGCGAATCTCGAGATCGAGAGCGAACCCGGCAAGGGCACGCTGGTGCGCATGAGTTTCGCGGTCGCGCCGAAGCCGTGGCGCTGGCAGCCGGCGTCATGCCAGCGCGCCCGTCGGGCCCGATGCGCATCCTCATCGTCGACGACGATCCGCTGCTGCTGAAGTCGCTGCGCGACACGCTGGAGAGCGAGGGACACGAGGTCACGGCGGCGAGCGGCGGCCAGGCCGGCATCAACGCCTTCGTCGAGTCGCACGCCGCCGGGCACGCCGTTCCCGCTCGTGATCACCGATCTCGGCATGCCGCACGTCGATGGCCGCAAGGTCGCGGCGACGATCAAGGCGAGCGTGCCGACCACCGTCGTGCTCATGCTGACGGGCTGGGGGCGCAGGCTGGTGGCCGAAGGCGACGTGCCGCCGGGCGTGGATCAGGTGCTGTCCAAGCCGCCGAAGCTCATCGAGCTGCGCGCTGCCTTCGCAATCACTTCGCCAAGTAAGGAAGGACGGTGCCGGGTCGCGAATTCGTGATTCGCCGCCGATCGCTGCACTCGAGTAGCTGCGTCGCCAGTTGCAGGAAACGGTGCCGGCCCCCTTCTTCAGTGCGAGTCGCGCTTGACCTCGGCGCCGCTGCCGCCCACCAGCACGTCCAGATCCGCGCCGAGATGCGCCTGCTGCACGTGGTCGACGTAGATCTTGTACCAGCCGCGTTGCGGCGTCGGCGCGGGCTTCCAGGCCGCGCGGCGCTTCGCCAGTTCCGCGTCGCTCACGTCGAGATGCAGGCGTGCGCCCGGCACGTCCACTTCGATGAAATCGCCGTTCTGCACCAGCGCCAGCGGACCACCGGCGGCGGCTTCGGGCGACACGTGCAGCACCACGGTGCCGTACGCCGTGCCGCTCATGCGCGCATCGGAGATGCGCACGATGTCGGTGATGCCCTTGCGCAGTAGTTTGGGCGGCAGCGGCATGTTGCCGACCTCGGCCATGCCCGGGTAACCCTTCGGGCCGCAGCCCTTGAGCACCATGATGCAGGTCTCGTCGATGTCGAGAGTTCTCGTCATCGATCGCGCGTGCAGATCCTCGATGCTCTCGAACACCACGGCGCGGCCGCGGTGCTTCAGCAGGTGCGGCGAAGCGGCCGACGGCTTGATCACCGCGCCATCGGGCGCGAGGTTGCCGCGCAGCACCGCAATGCCGGCGCGATCCCTGAACGGATCGGCCAGCGGCTTGATCACGTCGCGGTTCCAGTTCGGCGCGTCGGCGATGTTCTCGCCGATGCTCTTGCCGTTGACCGTCAGCGCCTTGCCGATCCAGCACGTGCGTGATCTCGCGCATCACCGCCGGCAGTCCGCCGGCGTAGTAGAAATCTTCCATCAGGTACTTGCCCGACGGCTGCAGGTTCAGCAGGCACGGCAGCTCGGAGCCGAGCTTGTCCCAGTCGCCGAGCTTGAGCTTCACGCCGATGCGGCCGGCGATCGCGAGCAGATGGATCACCGCATTGGTCGAGCCGCCGATCGCGGCATTGGTCTTGATCGCGTTCTCGAAGGCGGCGCGCGTCAGGATCTTCGACAGGTTCATGCTCCTCTTCGCACCATCTCGACGATGCGCCGGCCCGTGAGCTGCGCCTGGCGATAGCGGCGCGAGTCCACCGCGGGGATCGCGGCGTTGCCCGGCAGCGCCACGCCCAGCGCTTCGACCATGCTGGCCATGGTCGAAGCCGTGCCCATGGTCATGCAGTGTCCCTTCGAGCGATGCATGCAGGATTCGGCCGCGGTGAATTCTTCCTGCGCTCATCTTGCCGGCGCGCACGTCCTCGGACATCTGCCAGACGCCGGTGCCGGAGCCTAACTGCTTGCCGCGGAAGTGCCCGGTGAGCATGGGCCCGCCGGAAATGCCGATGGTGGGGATGTCGCACGCTGGCCGCGCCCATCAGCAGCGCGGGCGTGGTCTTGTCGCAGCCCATGAGCAGCACGACGCCGTCGATGGGATTGCGCGCGGATGCTTTCCTCCACGTCCATGCGCGCGAGATTGCGGAACAGCATCGCGGTGGGCCGCAGCTGCGTCTCGCCCAGCGACATCACGGGAAATTCCAGCGGGAAGCCGCCGGCTTCGTACACGCCGCGCTTCACGAACTCCGCGAGTTCGCGGAAGTGGCCGTTGCACGGCGTCAGCTCGCTCCAGGTGTTGCAGATGCCGATGACGGGACGACCGTCGAACATGTCGTCCGGATAGCCCTGGTTCTTGATCCAGCTGCGATGGAGGAAACCATCTTTGCCTTCCCGGCCGAACCACTGCTGACTGCGTCGCGCGCGCTTCTTTGGAACATCCATCGCGCGGCAGACTACCGTGCACGCGTATACGCGAAAAATAACTTTCTAAAGATCAGCCATACCTGCTTGTGTATGGCTGTATGAGACAAACGCCTCACGACACGCTCTTCATGTCCAGCGCGCAGCCATAACTACTCACCGCCGAGGTCTTGAGCGCACGCAGGAGCACGGTGGCCGCGGGTGACAACAGCCAGTCGGTGCGCGTGATGATGCCGAAGGCATCCATCGAGCACGAAAGCTGCATCGGCAGCAGCGCCACCATCCCGTAGGTGGCGTAGTAGCGCGCCACTTCGGTGGGCACGACGGCGATGAAATCGGTCTGCTGCAGCATCTTGGTCACGAACAGCAGCGACGCGGTCTCGATGAGCTGCGTGGGCGGCGCGAGTCCGGCTTCCTGGAACATGAGATCGAAGCGATGCCGCAGCACGCTGCCCGAGGGCGGCACGATCCAGGGCTTCTTCTCCACCGCCGCGAGATTGAGTCCGGCCACGTTCAGCAACGGATGACCCGGCCGCACCACCGCTGCCACGGGCTCCTCGGCGAGTCGCTCGTAGCGCAGGCCCGTCTTGTCCTGACGCTCGAACAGGCGGCCGATCATGATGTCGAGCTTTCCCTGCGCCAGGGACTCGATCAGCACGTTGCTGGACTCGACGTGCAGCTCCACGCGCAGCTTCGGGTTCTCGCGCGCCACGATCATGATGGCCTGCGGGATCAGCGAGCAGCGCCGGCCCGGTGATGGCGCCGAGGCTCACGTGGCCCGACAGTCCCGACCTTGAGCGCGTCGACTTCCTGGCCCGCTTCACGCAGCGAAGACAGCGCGATCCGCGCATGACGGATCATGGTTTCGCCATACCAGTTCGGGCGCATGCCGCGCGGCTGCCGCTCGAACAACGACACGCCGAGCATGTCCTCGAGATCCTTGAGCAGCTTCGATGCCGCGGGCTGCGACATGTTGAGCACTTCGGCCGCGCGATGGATGTTGCCTTCGTCGCAGATGGCGGTGAGCAGCATCAGCTGGCGCGTCTTGAGGCGCGCCCGGATGAACCAGGGCGTTGGCGTCGTCATTTTATCCTCCCCTATCCCGACCCATATACCGATGAATATAGCTCAGTAGCAATCTCGGGCTTGTTGGATATCGATACGAATACCATGATTCCGGCTTGCGACTCATCCAATTCCTCAACGAAAGCGGCCAGCCCCAAGTGGGTTGGGTGACTCCCGACGGCTCTTCCGTCGGGTGCCGTGGATGGTTTTGCCTCCACCTACGCGCTGGCGCTGGCTGCGCTGGCGGCCGGCGAACCGCTGGATGCCTTCGCCGAGCGACATAAGCAAGCCCGCGACACCTCCCCTACGCCGCCCTGCTGGCCGAGCGGCGCGTGCTGCCGCCGCTGACGCATCCCGATGCCGCGCGCTGCCTGGTCTCCGGCACCGGCCTCACCCATTTCGGCAGCGCCGTCGGCGCGCGACGCCATGCATCAGAAGCTGCGCCGCGAACGCCGGACACGCTCACCGACACCATGCAGATGTTCAAGTGGGGAGTCGAAGGCGGACGCCCCGCGGCGGCGAGCCGGGCGCGCAGCCGGAGTGGTTCTACAAGGGCGACGGCGAGATCGTCGTGGGCTGCGGTGCAGCCGCTGCCCTCGCCCGACTTCGCGCTCGACGGCGGCGAAGAGCCCGAGCTCGTCGGCCTGTATGTCATCGGCGCGGATGGCACGCCGCATCGGCTGGGCTTCGCCATCGGCAACGAGTTCAGCGACCACGTCACCGAGCGCAAGAACTACCTGTATCTCGCGCATTCGAAGCTGCGCCACTGCGCCGTCGGCCCGGAACTGCGCACCGGCGCGCCGCCGTCCGCACATGGACGGCATGAGCCGCATCCGGCGCGGCGGCGCGGTGGTCTGGGAGCGTCCTTTTGTCACGGGCGAGAACAACATGTGCCATTCTCTCGCCAACCTCGAATACCACCATTTCAAGTACGCGGCGCATCGCCGGCCCGGCGACGTGCACCTGCATTTTTTCGGCACGGCCACGCTGAGCTTCGCGGACGGTGTGCGCGCGGAACCCGGTGATGTGTTCGAAGTGGACCTGCCGGAGCTCGGCGCGCCGCTGGTCAATCCGCTGGCCCGCGTGGCCGGCGGTTTCGCGCTTCGGTGGCGTACGCCAGATGTAGCTCAAACAACAACAAGTCTGGGGGAAAGATGAATCGACTGATGCGACTCTCACTCGCCGCTGCTCGCTGGCCGCACTTCTCGCGGCCTGCTCGGGATCCGAGCTCCGAAGTCCGAGGGACCGGCGATGCCCCAAAGACCCTCACGCTGGGCTTCAGCCAGATCGGCGCCGAGAGCGAATGGCGCACGGCGAACACCGACCTCGATCAAGACCGCCGCCGAAGGACGCCGGCATCGAGCTGCAGCTTCTCCGACGCGCAGCAGAAGCAGGAAAACCAGATCAAGGCGCTGCGCTCGTTCATCGCGCAGCGCGTCGACGTCATCGCCTTCTCGCCCGTGGTCGAAACCGGCTGGGAAACGGTGCTGCGCGAAGCCAAGGCCGCCAACATCCCGGTGATCCTCACCGATCGCGCCGTCGATGTGTCCGACGAGACGCTCTATCTCACGCTGATCGGCTCGGACTTCGTCGAAGAAGGCCGCAAGGCCGGCCGCTGGCTGCTGGAGTACTACACCACGGGCCGGCAAGGACGTGAAGGGCGACATCAACATCGTCGAACTGCAGGGCACCGTGGGCTCGGCGCCGGCGAACGATCGCAAGAAGGGCTTCGCGGAAATCATCGACGCCGATCCGCGCTTCAAGATCATCCGCTCGCAGACCGGCGACTTCACGCGCGCCAAGGGCAAGGAAGTCATGGAAGCCTTCCTCAAGGCCGAAGGCAAGAAGATCGACGTGCTGTTCGCGCACAACGACGACATGGCCATCGGCGCCATCCAGGCCATCGAGGAAGCCGGCCTGAAGCCCGGCAAGGACATCATCATCATCTCCATCGACGGCGTGAAAGGCGCCTTCGAGGCCATGATGGCCGGCAAGCTCAACGTCACCGTCGAGTGCAACCCGCTGCTCGGGCCGCAGCTCATGGCAGCGGTGAAGGACGTGGCCGCCGGCAAGACCGTCGAACGCCGCATCGTCACCGAGGAAGGCGTGTTCCCGAAGGAAGTGGCGGCCGAAGTCCTGCCCAACCGCAAGTACTGAGAAAGGCCGTGGCGGAAGCTGGCGCGCCGGTGCTGCGAGGCGCGCGGCCTCGTCCACGCGTATGCGGGCATACCGGCGCTCGATGGCGTGGACCTGTGCCTGCGCGCCGGCGAAGTCCATGCGCTGATGGGCCAGAACGGCGCCGGCAAGTCCACGCTGATCAAGGTGCTGACCGGCGTCGAGCCGCTGCAATGCGGGCAACGATCCGGCTGGACGGCGCAGTCGATTCAGCCCGCGCTCGCCGCTGCGACGCGCAGCGCCTGGGCATCAGCACGGTCTACCAGGAAGTGAACCTCTGCCCCAACCTCTCGGTGGCCGAGAACATCTTCGCCGGCCGCTATCCGCGCAGCGCCTGGACGCGCGGCTGGTCGGCATCGACTGGAAGCAGCTGAACGCGCGCGCGCGCGACTGCTGGCGCGGCTGGACGCTGGACATCGACGTCGACCGCGAGCTCGGCAGCTACTCCGGTGGCGGTGCAGCAGATGGTGGCGATCGCGCGCGCGCTCGGCGTCTCGGCGCGCGTGCTGATCCTCGACGAGCCGACCTCGAGCCTCGACGAGCGACGAAGTGCGAGCAGCTGTTCGCGGTGATGCGCCGGCTTGCGCGACGAGGCATGGCCATCCTGTTCGTCACGCATTTCCTGGACCAGGTGTATGCGATGTCGCGACCGCATCACCGTGCTGCGCAACGGCGCGCTGGTGGGCGAATACCGCGCCGCCGAGCTGGCCGCAGCCGCGCTGGTCGCGGCGATGGTGGGCCGCGAGTGTCGCAGCGACAGCGGCGCCGGCGGCGCGCTGCCGGCGGTCGACGCCGCGACGCGCCGCTGGTGCTCAGACGCGCGCGGCCTCGGGCCGGCGCGGCGCATCGCAGCCGGTCGACCTGCGAGATCCGCGCCGGCGAAGTGCTGGGCCTCGGCGGCCTGCTCGGCTCGGGCCGCACCGAGCTGGCGCGGCTGCTGTTCGGACTCGACCGCGCCGGACGCGGGCGAGATCCGCATCGAGGGCGACGCGGTGCGACTGCGCCGATCCGGCCGACGCCGATGGCGCAGGGCCTGGCGCTGTGCCCGGAAGAGCGCAAGACCGAAGGCATCGTGGCCGAGCTGTCGGTGCGCGAGAACATCGTGCTGGCGCTGCAGGCGCGCGTGGGCCTGTGGCGCAAGCTCTCGCGCGCAGCAGCAGACGCGAGCTGCGCCGACCGCTGCGTCGCGCGCGCTCGGCATCAAGAGCGCGCCAGCGTCGACACGCCCATCGGCGCGCTGTCGGGCGGCAACCAGCAGAAGTGCCTGATGGCGCGCTGGCTGGCCACCGAGCCGCGCCTGCTGATCCTCGACGAGCCCACGCGCGGCATCGACGTCGCCGGCCAAGCAGGAAATCATGGACCAGATCCTGCGGCTCGCCGCCGAGGGCATGGCGCGTGCTGTTCATCTCGGCGGAAGTGGACGAGCTGGTGCGCGTGTCCACCGCATCGTGGTGATGCGCGACCGGCGCAAGGTGGGCGAACTGCCCGGCGGCTGCAGCGAAGACCAGGTCTACGAGCTGATCGCGGCGCCAGCGAGCGCTGATGCGCGCCTGACAGGCCTGCTCGAACACCGCCTGTTCTGGCCGCTGGCGTCACGCTGCTGCTGCTGCTCGCGCTCAACGCGGCTGTTCAATCCCGGGTTCCTTGCGCATCGCATGGCGCGACGGCCATCTCTACGGCAACCTCATCGACATCCTCAACCGCGCCGCGCCGCTGGCGCTGGTGTCGCTGGGCATGACGCTGGTGATCGCCGCGCGCGGCCTCGACATCTCGGTGGGCGCGGTGGTGGCGATTGCCGCGGCGGTGGCGGCCTGGATGATCGGCGGCGCAGTCACGGCGACGCAGACGCTTCGCCGCTGTCGCTGCCATCGCGCGCGGCGCTGGGCGTCGCGCTGCTCTGCGGGCTCTGGAACGGCCTGCTGGTGGTGGGCGTGGGCATGCAGCCCATCATCGCCACGCTGATCCTGATGGTGGCGGGCCGCGGCATCGCGCAGCTCATCACCGATGGCCAGATCCTCACCATCTACTACGCGCCCTACTGCTTTCCTCGGCAACGGCTTCCTGCTCGGCCTGCCGTTCTCGCTGTTCGTGGTGGCGGCGGTGTTCGCGCTGCTGCACCTGGCTGCTCACGCGCACGCGCGCTGGGCCTGTTCATCCAGGCCATCGGCATCAACCCGGTGGCCGCGCGCGTGGCCGGCGTGCGCGCGCGGCCGATCATCCGGCGCTGTATGCGTTCTGCGGGCTCATGCGCGGGCCTCGCCGGGCTGCTCGATCAGCTCCAACGTGAAGAGCGCCGACGCCAACAACGCCGGCCAGCTGCTGGAGCTCGACGCCATCCTCGCCGTGACGCTGGGCGGCACCGCGCTCACCGGCGGGCGTTCAGCCTGGCGGGCAGCGTGATCGGCGCGCTGATCATCCAGACGCTGACCTACGACCATCTACTCGCTCGGCGTGCCGCCGCGAGGTGAACCTGGTGGTCAAGGCCGTGCTGGTCTTCGTCGTGATGCTGCTGCAGTCGCCGGAGTTCCGCGCCAGATGCGCTGCTGGTGCTGCGCCGGCGCGGGGCGCAGGCGCGCATGAGCGCCGCGCGCAAGCCGCAGCCCTGCGGCGGGCTCGATCCGCCGCCTCGGCTCGACCCAAGTACCTGCCGCTGGCCGCCACGATCGCGCTGTTCGTCGCCATGGTCGATGCTCGGCGCGGTGCTCTACGACGGCTTCTTCTCGCGCCGCAGGTGTTCCTCAACCTGCTGATCGACAACGCCTTCCTGCTGATCGTGGCGGTCGGCATGACCTTCGTGATCCTCACGGGCGGCATCGACCTGTCGGTGGGCTCGGTGATCGCGCTCACCACCATGGTGCTCGGCCGCGCTGGTCGAGAAGCACGGCTGGAACCCGCTGGCTGGTGATCCCGCTGGTGCTGGCTGATGGGCACGGCTTTCGGCGCCGTGCATGGGCTTGCTGATCCAGCGCTATCCGCCTGCAGCCCTTCATCGTCACGCTGGCGGGCATGTTCCTCGCGCGCGGCTCTGCTACCTGATCAGCATCGAGTCGATCAGCATCACGCACACGCGTTCCAGCGAGCTGGCGCAGCTGCGCATTCCGCTGGGTGGCGGCGCGTCGCTGTCCGAGCGGCGCGGTGATCGCCATCGTCGTCGCGCTGGCCGCGATCTGGGTCGCGCACTCCACGCGCTTCGGTCGCACGGTGTATGCCATCGGCGGCAGCGAGCAGTCGGCGGCGCTGATGGGCCTGCCGGTGCGCGCGCACGCTGGTCGGCGTCTACGCGCTTCAGCGGCTTCTGCGCGGCGCTGGCCGGCGTGATCTATCACCTTCTACATGCTCTCGGGCTACAGCCTGCATGCCGTCGGGCCTGGAGCTCGATGCCATCGCCGCGGTGGTGATCGGCGGCACGCTGCTCACCGGCGGCGTCGGTTATGTGGCGGGCACCGCTGTTCGGCGTGCTGATGCTCGGCATCATCCAGACGCTGATCATCCTTCGACGGCACGCTGAGCTCCTGGTGGACGCGCATCGTCGTCGGCGTCCTGCTGTTCGTGTTCTGCGTGTCGCAGAAACTGATCGAATCCCGCACGCGAGGGGCGCCGGTGATGCGTTCCTTCGGCTTGCTCGAGGATGGCCGCAGCGTCGAAGCCATCACGCTGGGCGAGCCGGACGGCCTGCAGGTCGAGGTGCTCACCTATGGCGCCATCCTGCGGCGGCTCAGCTTTCCGGTGCGCGGCGTGCGCCGCGACCTCATCCTGTTCTTCGACCGGCTGGAACACTACGAGCGGGACCGTGCTTATGTCGGCCCTGTCGTGGGCCGCTTCGGGAATCGCATCGCGCGCGGCCGCTTCACGCTCGACGGTCGCGCTCACCAGGTGACTCCCAACGAAGGCGAGAACCACCTGCATGGCGGCGCGCTGGGTTTCAGCAAGCGGCTGTGGCGCGTACTCGCACGATCGACTCTTCGCGCGTGGTACTGGGGCTGCACTCGCCCGCCGGCGAGGAAGGCTACCCCGGGAATCTCGATGCGACGATCGAACTGCAGGCGCGCGGCGACTCGCTGTTCATCCGGCTCGGCGCGCGCGCCGACGCGCCCACGCCGGTCAACCTGACCTATCACCCTTACTTCAACATCACGGGTGACTTCCGCACGCCGGCCACCGACCAGCGGCTGCGCATTCCGGCGGGACACTATCTACCCGTGGGGCCCGGGCTCATCCCTACCGGCGAACTCGCCTCCGTTGAAGGCACGACCTTCGATTTCCGCACCTCGCGCAAGCTCAAGCCGCCGCCGGCCGACTCACATCCGCAGCTCAAGCTCGGCGGTGGCTACGATCATTGCTGGGTGCTGTCGCCGGATGCGGATTGCTCCTGCGAACTCTCGGTCCACGACCTCACGCTCTCGATGCGTGGCACCGGACCCGGCCTGCAGTTCTACAACGGCCAGTACCTCGCGCGTTCGCATCCCGCGTTGGGCAACGGCGTGATCCTCGAACCGCAGGGCCTGCCGGACGCGCCGAATCACCCGACCTTCCCCGATTCCATCCTGCGGCCCGGCGAGGCCTATCGCGCCGAAATCGAATATCGATTGTTCAGCTGATGCCGCGGGCAACCTCGGCGGCCCTGTTCCTTTTGCTCGCCGTCCTCGCGATCACGGCGCTACAGATCGGCCACGCGGCCTTTCCCGGCGATGCCCCCGGCGCATACACCGGCCGCCTGTTCTGCTCGATTGCCGGCGTGCTCGTGCTCATCGCGGGCAGCCGATGGCTGCTGAGGCGGGATCGCATCGATGCCGAGTTCCTCGGCCTTGGCCTCGATGCGCGGCACGGCGCGGCTTTCGCCATTGGCACCACTCTCGGGATCGCGCACATCCTTCTGCTGGTGGCAGTCCTGTGTGTCGCGCTCCCATTTCACATCACTGCCGGTGCCCTTCACGCCAAGGACGTGGCGCTGGCCGCCCTGGGTTATCTCGCCGGCAATTTCGGCGAGGAACTGCTGTTTCGAGGCTACCTGCTGATCGCGCTGGCGCGCTGGCTGGGGACGACGCGGGCCATCTGGTTGTTGGCGGTGCCGTTCGGCCTCTTCCATTTCCAGGGGCTGGATGGCCTCGGGCTCGCCAAGATGATGCTGACCACCGGCGCCATGCACTTCGTCTACGCCTATGCATTCCTGGCCTTCCGCTCCCTCTGGGCCGCGGTTGCATTGCACGCCGCGGGCAACACGCTGCTTCACAAGGTATTCGGCGTCGGCGAGCCCGCATTGCTGTCCACGCAATTCGCACACTCGCCTCCCCCGGAAATCGATGTGCCGTTCCTCGTGTTCTTCGGCGTGACCGCGGCGCTGGCCATCGCACTCTCCCGCTGGTCGCGGACACGCCGTGCGATCGCTGAATATCAAATGTCTGCGTAATCGATACGCGGCCGCACATGGGTCGCCGAAAACACGCTGCCTATACTCGAACCTTCACTCCTTCCCTTCCGGAGCCGAAGAAAATGAATCGCAAGTCGCGCCGAGATTTCCTCAAGACCGCCGGACTCGCCGGCGCCGGAATCGCCGCTTCGTCCGTGTTCGCCCTGCCGGGCTTCGCCCAGTCCGCGGGACGAACCACGCGTGCGACCCTTGGCCTCGTCGCCCCGCGCCCCGACTTCGACCGGCGCCTGTTCGGCGCTTTCCTCGAACACCTGGGCCGCGCCGTGTACACCGGCGTGTACGAGCCCGGCTCGCCGCTCGCCGACAAGCGCGGCTTCCGCACCGACACGCTGCGCGAGGTGAAGAACCTCAACGTGCCCATCACGCGTTATCCCGGCGGCAACATCGTGTCGGGCTACAACTGGTGGGATGGCGTCGGCCCGAAGAAGAACCGCCCGACGGTTCTCGAGCGCGCGTGGAACCAGCTCGAGACCAACCAGTTCGGCACCAACGATTTCATGGACTGGGCGAAGGCCGTGGGCACCGAGCCGCTGCTGGGCTTCAACCTCGGCACCGGCACCTCCGAGATGGCCGTGGCCTACATCGAGTACTGCAACTACTCCAAGGGCACCAAGTGGAGCGAACTGCGCCGCTCGCACGGCTACGACCAGCCCCACAAGGTGAAGTACTGGTGCCTGGGGAACGAGATGGACGGCCCCTGGCAGATGGGCCGTCTCACGTCGCGCGAATACGGCCGCAAGGCGCGCGACATCGCGCAGCAGGCACGCGTGATCGATCCGGACGTCAAGCTCATCGCCTGCGGCTCCAGCAACACCATCCTGCCTACCTACCTCACCTGGGACCGTGAAGTGCTCGAAGAGTGCTACGACATGGTCGACGGCATCTCGCTGCACAACTACTGGGGCAACGAGAACGAACTCACGGGCGGCAAGACCGAGCGCTTCCTGGCCAACAACCTCGACATGGAGCGGCAGATCCTGGAGATCACCGCCGTCGCCGACTACGTGCAGGGCCTGTACCGCTCGCCCAAGAAACTGTGGCTGTCCTTCGACGAGTGGAACGTCTGGTATCGCGCGCGCACCGCGGCGGACATGGATGGCAAGGGAACCTACGCGCCCAGGCTGCTCGAAGAGGTCTACAACCTCGAAGACGCGCTGCTCACCGGCGGCTTCCTCAACACGCTGATGCGGCAATCCGATCGCGTGCACCTGGCCTGCATCGCGCAGATCGTCAACGTGATCGCGCCGCTGGTCACGAACGAGAAGGGCATCCTGCGTCAGAGCATCTTCTATCCCTATGAGATGGCGCTGAAGTACGCCTCCGGCCGCATCCTCGACATCCAGGTGGAGGGCGAGACGTATCCGATCAAGGCCGCGGGCCTGCGCGCGGACTTCGCGCGCGACGAGCAGGTGCCGTTCGTCGACGTGGTGGCCACCTACGACGCCGCGAAGAAGCGGGTCTCGGTGTTCGCGCTGAACCGCGATCTCTCCAACGAGCGCGAACTCGCGCTGACCTTCGAGGACATCACGCCGACGAGCGTGGTCGCCTGCGAGACGGTCACGGGCACGGATCTCAAGGCGTTCAACACCTTCGAGTCGCCCAACAAGGTGGTGACCGCAAAGCATGAAGCGGGAACCGTGGGCGGCAAGATGTCGGTGAAGCTGCCGGCGCGGTCGTACACCGTCGTGCACCTGGCCGTCTAGGATGGGAGCTCCGATGAGCCAGCACTCGCGACGTGACGCGTTGAAACTGCTCGGTGCGGGTGCCGTCACTTGCGGCTGCGGGGCGACGCTGGCGAGCATTCCCGCCGGCGGTCCGGAGCCGGTGGCACCGCGCGTCCGGTACTTCGGGTTGCGTGACGTGCAGCTGGGCGACGGGCCTTTCCTGCGCGCACAGAAGCTCAACGAAGCCTACCTGCTGCGGCTGGAACCCGACCGCATGCTGCACAACTTCCACGTCAATACCGGGATCAAGCCCAAGGCCCCCGTGTATGGCGGGTGGGAGTCCGTGGAACCGTGGGTCGAGATCCGCTGTCACGGACACACGCTGGGCCACTACCTCACGGCGGTGTCGTGCGCGTTCGAGTCCACTGGCGACGCACGATTCGCCGAACGCGTCGACTATATCGTCGCGGAGCTTGCCGCCTGCCAGGCCAAGACCGGCGGCTGGCTCACGGCCTTCCCCGATGGGGTCGCGCCGCTGACCGACAGTCTCGCGGGAAAGCCTTTCGCGGGCGTGCCCTGGTACACCACGCACAAGGTGCTCGCGGGCCTGCGCGACGCGCATCTGCACCGTGGCAGCAAGCAGGCGCTCGACGTGCTGGTGAAGTTCGCGGACTGGATCCACGCCGCGACCGCCCCCGTGCCGCCAGAGCGCATGCAGAAGATGCTCGACCGAGAGCATGGCGGCATGAACGAAGTGCTCGTCGACCTGTTCTTCATCACCGGTGATTGGCGGTTCCATGGCCTGGCGATGCGCTTCTCCCACGAAGCGCTACTGAACCCGCTGGCCAAAGGCGTGGATGCACTGGATGGCCTGCACGCGAACACGCAGATACCCAAGGTCATCGGCTTCAGCCGGCTCTATGACGCCAGCGGACCCGTGCGCGCCGACTACGACGAGGCCGCGCGCTTCTTCTGGGGCGCCGTGGTGCATCGCCGCTCGTATGCCACCGGCGGTCACGGTGACGTCGAGCATTTCTTTCCGAAGACCGAGTTCGCCAAGCACCTCGGCTCCGGCAAGACCATGGAGACCTGCTGCACGCACAACATGCTGCGGCTGACGCGAACGCTGTACGCGCGCGATCCCAAGTCGGACTATTTCGATTACTTCGAACGCGCGTTGTTCAACGGCATCCTGGCCTCGCAGGATCCGGAAACGGGCATGAACACCTATTTCCAGTCGACGCGGCCGGGATACGTGCGGCTCTATCACCAGCCTTTCGATGCATTCTGGTGTTGCACGGGATCCGGGATCGAAAATCATGCGCGCTACGCGGAATCCATCTACGCGCAGGACGAGCGTGGCCTGTACGTGAACCTCTTCCTGGCCTCCACGCTGGAATGGCGCGAGCGCGGGATCCTGGTCACCCAGCGCACGGGCTTCCCGGACGCCGCGCATACCCAGCTGCGGTTCGAGTCATCGAAGAAGCAGTCGGTAGAGTTGTTCATCCGTCAGCCGGCCTGGTGCCCGGTGATGACCGTGCGGTCGAACGCGGCGGACCGGGTCACCGGCCGGCGTCCCGGCGAATACCTGCGCCTGGTCGTGAACACGGGCGACACGCTGGAAGTCGACTTACCCATGGGCCTTCGCGCGGAGCCCCTCCCCCACGCACCCGATCAGGTGGCGCTGATGTACGGACCAATCGTGCTCGCCGGCCGCTTCGGCACGGAGGGTCTCGAGCCCGGCTCTCAGCTCATCATCAACGAGCGTGAGTCCGGAAACATGCTCAAGGCCGACGTGAAGATTCCGCGCTGGACGAAATCAGTGGGACAGCTGGTGACCAGCACGCACCGGACGTCGATCGAGAGACTCGAATTCCGGACGAAGGGGTTCGAAGGCGGAGCGGTGGTCGACCTGCTCCCCTGGTTCCGGCTCACGCACGAGCGCTACAACCTTTACTGGCAGACGTAAGGACCCGCACGCGTTACTCATGGCGCGGTCCACCGGGACCCCGTCCGCATCGTTCACGACGCCTTTGCGATTTTCTCCTCGGCTTCTTGCTGTTCTCCCCCCGTCGGCCCACGGGGTGGCCGGTTCACCGCCGTGGCGGCGGCGGACAGTGACAGCCTCGCGAAAACGGGGAAGTGATCCGAACCCATGTGCGGCAGCACCTCGAAGGCTCCCACCTGGAAATGGCGCGACACGAAGGCGTGATCCACCGGGAACCGTATGCCCGGCCAGTTCGCGTTGAATGTGCTGAACGTGCCGCGACCGATCCGCGGATCGAGCAGCCCGCTGATCCTCTGGAACAACGCGTTGGTGTGCGACCAGGCCACGTCATTCAGATCACCGACCACGATGCTGGGTGTCTCCTGGTCCGCGAGCTCCCTCGCCACCTTGAGCAGTTCCGCGTCGCGTTCGGTACTGCGCGTGTCTTCGCCGGGTGCCGGCGGCCGGGGATGAAGGCATCGCAGGTTCACCTCGTCTCCGGACGGCAGGCGGACGCCGGCGTGAATCGATGGAACATCCTGCTGGATCAGGAAGCGAATGCGCGGAGCCACGAGCGGCAGCCGGCTGTACAGCAACATGCCGTAGGTGTTCCCTTGCGGCCTGCGCAGCGTGTGGGGATGCGAGGACTCGAATTCCTTGAGTTCCTGCTCCCACCATCCGTCCGCCTCCAGCGTCAGGATGATGTCGGGATCGTATCGACGGATGAGCGCGCGAAGTTCCTCGCTCCGCCGGTTGGTCATGAGCACATTGGAGATGAGGATGCCGAGCGAGCGCTGCGGGTCCGCGGCGTCGACTCGTTGAACCTGCTTGGAGTGCAGGGGTGTGTATGGCCAAATGCGCCACAGCTGGTACGCGACGCAGGCCATCAGCAGCGCGAGCAACACATTCTCGGCAGTACCTGGATCCTCGCGGGCCCAGGCGAAGCCGGCGAGCACCACGACGGACACGGCCGTGATCTGCAGGCGTGGAAAATCGAAGACGCGTATCGCCCAGTAGTCGGCCTTGACCAGCGGCACTACCGTCGAGGCCACCATCAACCAGCCCAGGATCGTCAGCGCGGTTTCCAATCGTCACCCCCTCCAGGCCCATGCTGTCACAGGGGTGGCTCGGAGTTTTTTCCGACCCGGCGTCAGCCGACACCGTGATGCCCGTCACCTCCCACCCGTAGGGCCAACTACCACTCGTCGGCCGGCAGGCACCGTCCGCCACCCCGCCCCGGGAAACTCCGAAAGAATCGCGAACTGGACCCCCTCCGGGGGGAACCCTGTGTGACCCGCGTCACCGTGGTTTTGTCACATTCCCGCCAAGATTCCCCCGTGCCAATGGGAGAAAAACCGTCCGAAAGGGTCGGCGGTGTCCCATTGCGTGGAGAGTTGTCGTTTGGCCATTCACAAGGTGCTGATCGTCGACGACGCGCGCCCGGATCTCATGAATCTCGAAAAGATCGTGAGTGGTGCCGGCTATACCACACTCACCGCAACCAACGGCCAGCAGGCCGTGGAGATATCCGAAGGCGCACCTGCCGGACGTCATCCTCATGGACGTCAACATGGACCAGATGGACGGCTTCGCCGCCACGCGCGCCATCGGCGGCGAACCCACCACCAAGGGCATTCCCGTGGTGCTGGTGACCAGCAAGAACCAGAAGGCCGACCGCGTCTGGGCGCAGATGCTCGGCGTGAAGGGCTACGTGACCAAGCCGTACACCCCGACCAGATCCTCGGCGCGATCGCCGCCCTGGGTTGATGTCCAGAACGCCAGTTTCCCCTGCCTCAGCCCCGAACGCCACCTCCCCGCTAACTCCCTCACGCGAACTCCATCGGCCTGCCGCCGCTGCCGCCGGAGCTGGCGGCGCTGGCCGGTGTGCGGCGCCCGTGGAGGAACACCCGGACGACATCGTCCGCCAGGCATTCCGCATCGGCCAGATGCGCCTGCTCGCGCCCTTCGCACGGCCAGCGAGCTGGTGGAAATGCCGACGGTCTATCCACTGCCGCGCATGCCGGCCAACCTGCTGGGCCTCGTGAACCTGCACGGCCGTATCGTGCCGCTGTTCGATCTCGCCACTCTGTTCGAGACCACGCACCTGCCGCGCGAGAAACGCATGGTGCTGGTCATCGGCCACGGCAATGACGCCGCCGGCATCGTCATCGACGGCCTGCCGCGCCGCATGGTGTTCCAGCCCCGGACCACAGATCGTCACGCCGGCCCTGCCGGTGGCCGCCGCCGGCGCCGCGCTCGCCACGTACGTCCAGGGAGCGGACGCCTGGTTCGAATTCAACTACGCGCAACTACTCGATCAACTCGTGAGTACCTGACATGGCCATTCGCAACGTCTTCGGCGCCCAGTCCATCCGGCAGAAACTGCTGCTCGGTACGCTGTTCCTCGCCATCATCCCGGTGGCGGTCACCTCCGTCATCGTCGGCCGCGAATCGCTGAACTCCGGCCGCGCGGCGCTCGAGTCCCAGGCCCGCGAAGCGCTGATCGCGCAGCGTGCCTCGAAGGGCGCGCAGATCACCGACTACTTCGACGCGCTGTCGAACCAGGTGCAGGTGCTGGCCGCGTCGCCGGACGTGGTGAACGCCATGCGCGAACTGCCGGTGGCCTACGACAACTCGATCATCAGCATCGCCGACCTGCCCGCCGAACGCGCGCGCCTCGCCAAGTACTACACCGGCGATTTCATGGCCGAGTTCGAGAAGCGCAACACCGGCCGCAAGCAGGACATGGCCGCCGCGGTCGCCGAGCTGCCCGACATCGCGATGAACCTGCAGTACCAGTACATCGCCGCGAATCCGAATCCCCTGGGTTCGAAGAACAAGCTCGATCGCGCCAATGACGGTTCGCGCTACTCCGAACTGCACGGCGCGGTGCACCCGTACCTGCGCACGGCGCTGGCCAGGTTCGGCCTCTACGACATCTTCCTGGTCGAGCCGCGCAACGGCACCATCGTCTACACCGTGTTCAAGGAGCTCGACTTCGCCACCTCGCTGGTGAGCGGCCCGTTCGCGCGCTCGCGCCTCGGCGACGCGTTCCGCCAGTCCTGGGCGCTCGACAGCCCGGGCCAGGTCGCGCTGTCGGAGTTCGGTGAATACCTGCCCTCGTACAACGACCAGGCCGCGTTCCTGGGCACACCCATTTTCGACGAACGGCAAGAAGATCGGCGTGCTCGTGGTGCAGGTGCCCATCGACAAGATCAACTCGATCATGACGCACGAAGGCAAGTGGGCCGAGCGCGGTCTGGGCAACACCGGCGAAACCTACCTCGTCTCCGCCGCCGACGGTACGCCGCGCTCCGTGGCGCGCCGCGCCGTGGAAGATATCGACGGCTACGCGAAGAGCGTGGAAGCCGCGGGCTTCGCCAGGGCCTCGCCAACGCCGTCAAGGCCAAGGGCACCAGCATCGGTCTCGTGCCCATCAAGACGCAGGCCACCGCCGACGTGTTCGAGAAGAACACCGCCGGCTTCGGCGTGTATCCCGAACTACGCCAAGCAGCCCGTGATCGGCGCCTACGCGCCGCTGACGGTGCTCGGCCTGCGCTGGGCCATCGTCGCCGAGGAAGCGGCCAGCGAAGCCTTCGCGCCCGTGACGCGATGCGCGAGAAGGTCGTGGTCTGGTCCACCGGCATCGCCGTGGCGCTGCTGGGACTCGGCCTGCTCATCGCCTTCTCGCTGCTGCGTTCGGTCACGCGCCCCATCACGCAAGATGCAGGACACCGTGACCGCGATCGCCGAAGGCGACATGACCGCGCGTTCGCAGCTGGGTGGCGACGACGAATTCGGTCAGCTCTCGCGCGCCTTCGACAACCTGCTCGACGACCGCGTGTCGCGTCTCGCCGAAGCCGAGCGCGAAAACGAAGACCTGAACAACTCGGTGGTGCAGCTGCTGCAAGCCGTGGCCCAGTTGTCGAACAAGGACCTGACCGCCAAGGCGCCCGTCACCGCGAACGTGATCGGCACCGTGTCCGACTCCATCAACCTGCTGGCCCACGAAACCGGACGCGTGCTCTCGGAAGTGACCAGCATCGCCGCGCAGGTGAAACTCTCCACCGAACGCGTGAAGCGCCAGGCCGAATCGGTGAACGCCACCGCCGCGGCGGAACGCTCGGACGTCGAACGCGCCGGCGAGAACCTGGCGAACGCGTCCAAGGTGATGACCCAGGTGGCCGAGCTGGCCGCCGCGTCCAACCGCGCCGCCGAGCAGGCGACCACGTCCACCACCACCGCCCTGGGCTCGGTGAACGAAACCGTGCGCGGCATGGAAGGCATCCGCGAATCCATCGCCGAGTCCGAAAAGCGCATCAAGCGCCTGGGCGAACGTTCGCAGGAAATCACCGGCATCGTGAACCTGATCAACACCATCGCCGAACGTACCCACGTGCTGGCCTTGAACGCCTCCATGCAGGCCGCCGCCGCCGGTGACGCGGGCCGCGGCTTCGCGGTCGTGGCCGAAGAAGTGCAGCGCCTCGCCGAGAGCTCACGCCAGGCCACGCAGCAGATCGCGCAGCTGGTGAACAACATCCAGATCGAAACCGTCGGACACCATCAACACGGTCAACAAGACGATTTCGCAGGTGGTCGACGGGTTCGGAGCTGGCCTCGAAGTCCGGCGCAGCAGATGCGCGAAACGCAGCAGTCCACCGCATCGCTCGTGGAGCTCGTGAAGCGCATCACCTCGTCGGCCCAGGTGCAGATGAAGATCACCACCGAGCTGCGCAACCGCGTGCATCAGATCGGCGCCAGCACGGAAAAGACCGCGGCGGAAATTCTGCTGCAGTCCGAGGCCACCGCCGACCTGTCCAAGTCCGCCGACCGGCTCGTGGAATCCGTGCGCGTGTTCAAGCTGCCCAGCAACCGGGCGGCCTGAGCTTAGTGAAGGAACAGAGGGAGGCCGCTAACTAGCATGCGAGGTCAGGATCTCCTCACCGCGCTCGCTGACGAGCTCCGGGGCTCGCGCCCGGAGCTCGCGTGCTGCCTATGACGCCGGCAATGCCGACGATGCGTATGTAACGTCCGTGTCGCGGCTTTCTGAAGCCGCGGGCTACATGGGCCTCGCCGGCGTGCAAGCGCATCGCCAGCCTGCGTGGTCGCCAATCTCGAACACATCACCCAGCAGCAGGACGAACGCGTCGCTCACGCGCGGCTTCTTCACCGACTGGCCGCGCATGCTCGAAATGCATCTGCGCAACGCCACCGACACGGAGCCCAGTCGACGCGCTGCTCGCACACTTCGGTGGCGACTGGGTGCCGCTGCCGCTGGACGGAGAGGCGCTCGCTGCGCTGAGAGAAGAACTCCAGGCAGCGAATGGCATCGGCGCCGCGCTGGACGAGACCGAACAGGCCGCGCCCGAGGCGCTGTCGGTTGCCGATCTCGCGCTGGATATTTCGAACGACGTCGACGGCGCGCTGCTCGACGCCTTCCTGCACGACTCGCCGCCGCAGGCCGCCGAAGTCACGCAGTCGCTGCAGGGCTGGGTCGTGGACCCGGCGAACAGTCCGAACTCCTGCGGAACGCGAAACGCGCCGCGCACACGCTCAAGGGCTCCGCCAACATTCTCGGCATCCGCGGCGTGGCGAAACTCGCGCACCGCCTGGAAGACATCCTCGAGATCTGCGAGGCCGATGAGACCCCGCCTTCCGCCCTGCGCGCGCAGGCGCTGACCTCCGCCGCCGACTGTCTGGAGCAGATGGTGGCGGCCGTCGCCGGCGAAGACAGCGCCCCCGACAATGCGATGGGCGTCATCGAGCTGCTCGATGCGGCGCGCAGCAATGACGCTTCCGACACGGTCCGCCAGCGTGCGCTGGCGATGCCGGCCGCCGATCCGAACCCCGAAGCGGCGACTCCGGCACCCCAGGCCGTGGCTCGCGAACAGGTGGCGACCACGCGCGTGCCGACGCAGCTGCTCGACGACCTGGTGCGCATGGTGGGCGAGCTGTCCATCAAGGTCGGCGAGATGGAGCAGGAGCTGAAGGGCGCGGCCGGCAATTCGCGCCAGCTCGTGGACCAGGATCGCCAGCATCCAGAAGCGCCTGTTCGAACTCGAGAATTCCGTGGACATCCGCGGCGTGGCCGCGCGCCACAAGCTGCACGCGGTGAGCCCCGCCGGGGCTTCCTTCCAGTCGAACTTCGACTCGCTGGAAATGGACCAGTACAACGAAGTCCAGTCCATCACGCGCGCGCTCATCGAGGAAACCACGGACGCGCGCGACCTCGGACTCGGCATCAAGGACGAGATCGCGGGCCTCGCGGGCATCCTGCACCAGCAGCAGCGGCTGCTTCGCGAACTTCAGCATCTCACCTCGCAGACGCGCATGGCGCCGGTGGAGACCATCGTGCCGCGCCTGCAGCGCAACGTGCGCCAGACGGCGGCCGCGACCAACAAACAAGCCCGCTCGTCGTCGTGGGCCAGGACATCCTGGTCGACGCCGACGTGCTGAACCAGCTCATCGATCCCCTGCTCCACATCCTGCGCAATGCCGTGGACCACGGCCTCGAATCGCCCGATGAGCGCGAGGCGGCGGGCAAGCCGCGCGCCGGCACCATCAGGCTGACCGTGGCGCGACGCGGCCAGGTGGTCACCGTGCAGGTGGCCGATGACGGCCGCGGCCTCGAACCTCGCGCACATCCGTCGAAAAGGCCATCGAGCGCGGCCTGCTCACCCTCGATGCGCAACCCGAGCGACGCCGAGATCGCGCGCCTCACCCTGCTGCCCGGCTTCTCGACGCGCGACGCCGTCACCGAGATCTCCGGCCGCGGCGTCGGCCTCGACGTGGTGGCCACGCGCCTGCGGTCGCTCTCAGGCTCCATCGACATCAAGTCCGACGCGGGCCGCGGCCTCAGCCATCGAACTGCGCTTCCAGGCTTCACTGGTGGCCACGCACGCGCTGTTCGTGCGCGACGGCGGCCAGGTCTTCGGCCTCGCCAGTCACACCGTGCAGCGCGCCGTACCGGCCGTCGCCGTCGAACTGCGTACGCGAAAACGGCGTGCTGTACGCCGACGTGGACTCGCATCGTTATCCGCGCGCATGAACTCAGCGCGCTCACCGGCCTCGCGCCGGCCACCAACACGGAACGCCGCAACCTGGTGATCGTCGACACCGACACCGGCCCCATCGGCGTGCTCGTGGACGCCGTGCTCGACGCCAACGAACTGGTGACCCGCCCCACCGGCCAATATCCTGAAACGCATTCCCGGCGTGTCCCGGCATCGGCCTCACCGGCGACGGCAGCGTGGTGCCGCTGCTCGACGTGGCCGAACTCGCGCGCACGCCGCGCGATCAGGCCTTGCGGGCCGCCGCCGAGGCGCGCAGCGCGGCGCAATGCGGTGCGCCGCTCGCGCGTGCTGGTGGTCGACGACTCGCTGTCCGTGCGCCGCGCCGTCGCGACGCTGCTCGAGGACCATGGCTACGACGTGATGCTGGCGCGTGACGGCCTCGAAGCCGCGCAAGTGCATGGAGGCCATCGCGCCCCGACGCGCTGCTCACCGACCTCGAAATGCCCAACATGAACGGCCTGGAACTGCGCCGCGCACGTGCGCTCGCGCGCCGAACTCGCCGGCGCTGCCCGTCATCATGATCACCTCACGCTCGATGGACAAACACCGCCGCCAGGCGATGTCCGTGGGCGTGGACGTCTACCTGACCAAACCGTACACCGATCTAGAGCTTCTGCAACACGTGGCCACCGCCGTCACCGGGCGCGTCGAAAGACGCGCTGCCGCCGGCTAACCACACAAGGGACTGAACAATGAGTAACAAGACCCGTGTCCTCCAAGTCCGAGTCGTCGGCTTCTCCGCGCCCGAGCGCCAGATGCTGAACTCGATCTTCCTGCTGTCGGTCGCGCCGGCGCGCCAGATCGGCTACAAGCTCTGGAATCCCGAGACCGGCGTCGCGCCGGACATGTACCTGCTCGACGGCGACAGCGACAGCGCGGTCGCGAGCTGGCAGGCCACGTTCTCCAGCACCTCGGATCGCACGCTCGTGGTCGGGTCCAAGAACACCGATCTCGGTGTCGCCTCCGCGGCGCGTCCGCTGGGCCTCAAGGTCGTCGGCGCCATGGACCGCCTGCGCCATCGCCTCGAGCAACGTGGCGCGCGAAACCGCGCGGCACGATGTCTCCGGCGCCGCGTGCGGGCACCCTGCCCACCGGCAGCGATCACCAGCAACGACCTGAGCGTGCCCGGCGCGGCGCGGCCCGATGTCAGCCTGCCGCGCGCCGCCGCACGCCGCTGCCGCGCCGACGATGTCGGATACCATGAACGGACCGGTGTCCTGGCGCAGCACGCTGCAACGCGCCGCGGTCCACGCTGACGAGCGCGGCGGCTGCCGCGCACGCTCTAGCTCCGCCGCCGCGGCGACCCATGTCGCCACGCACTCGGATCGGCCGCGGCCGCGCCGCGGCCGCCTGCTGGCCCGATGACCGCTGCCGCGCCGGCCGCCACCGTGCTGCCGCACGTGACGCTGCAGCCGAACGTGACGCCGCGCTGGAAAAGCCGCGTGACCGAAAAGACCGTCGACCGGATCCTCAACGACAAGTCCGGAAAAGTCACGAACGACTCCGACAAGTGCGCTGCCGCCCACCAGCGGTGCGACGCCGCTGTCGCCGTCCGCGCTGGCCGCGGCCGTGGCGCCGAACCCGACGCGCGCCAACCTGCGCGTGGTGCCCACCCGAACCCGACTCGCCGCTCTCCGCCTCACTACCCGCCTCCGCGCAGGATCCCCGATGCGCCGATGACGGCCACGCGTGCCGGTGATCGAAGCAGGAGCCGCGCCGCCGTCGCCGCGGTGGCCCGCTTCCGGCGCCCGTCGTCGCCGGTTGCGCCGCTGCGCCCGTTGCGCCCGCTCCCGCGCCCGTAGTCGCGCCCGCGGCGACGCCCGCGCCCGGTGCGTGCCCACCGACCGCGCGACACGAGGAACACAACTTCCGCGTGCTCGCCGTGGACGACAGCCCGCTGATGCGCACCTTCCTGCAGAACAAGCTGCAGCCGTATGGCATCCAGCCGGAGTTCGCCTCCTCGGGCGAAGAGGCGCTGTTCAAGATCTCCAAGCAACATTTCGACATGATCTTCCTCGACGTCATGCTGCCCGGCATGGACGGCTACGACGTCTGCAAGATGATCAAGAAGAACAAGGACAACAACCTGATGAAGGTCGTCATGCTCACGAGCAAGGACAAGACCTTCGACAAGATCCGCGGCACCATGGCCGGTTGCGATGGCTACCTGACCAAGCCGGTGGACGAGATCAAGCTGCGGGCGATCATCGAGCGCCACACGGTCACCCGAAGAAGTGAAGCGCCCGAGTGAACTCAGGAAGGTGGTCCCACCATGACCGAACGTGTCCTCATCATGCGTCACGCCTCGGGGCTGGTGAACCGGGCGCGGCGCCTCGCCATCGCAGCACTGGCCGACGGCCAAGCTCGAGGTGCACGACCTCGCCGCCTACGGCAAGCCACCCGCCGACTTCCGCTGGGATCGCTACGCGCACCTGCTGATCGACGATGAGTACCTGCGCCGCGAAGGCCTGCTGTGGATGTCGGAGCTGCGCGGCAAGCCCAACTTTCCGAAGATCGTGCGCGTGCCCGGTGAAGCGCGCGCGCCACCGGCCGCCGGCCGAGATCGACGTGAAGGCGCCGCCGATGCCGCCCGGACGGACGCGCCGAAGCTCGAAGCCGTCGCACGGAGTCGGTCCGGCCGGGGACGGCCAGAGCGAACCCGCCAAGGTCGAGGCCGTCAGCGGAGTCCATCAAGGCAGCGCCCGTCAAAGCCGACGCCGCGAAGGCCGACGCCACGCCGAAGCCCCGAAGGCCGAACTGCCGAGCCCGAGAAGAGCATCGGCGCCAGCTCGCCGCCAGCTCGTCGAACAGACCAAGACCGATCACGCCACCACCGTGGCGCGCGTCGAGGCCAAGCGCCTCGCCGACGCCGATGCCGTGCTCAAGTCCGCCGGCATCACCGGCTTCACACCCATCAAGTCACTGGGCAGCGGCGCCACCGCCAACGTCTGCCTGTGCGAGCGGCCCGACAAGACGCAGGTGGTGCTCAAGGTGCTCAAGGCCGAAGGCAGCGGCGACTCCGACCTGCTGTCGCGCTTCGTGCAGGAATACTTCGCCGCCTCGAGCATCGACAGCCCGTACGTGGCCAAGGTGTTCGAACATGGCTTCAGCGAGACCCATGCGTACATCGTCATGGAGTACTTCCCCGCCGGCGACCTGCGCGCACGCATCGCGCGTGATCGCCCGGCGCCCCGAAGAAGCGCTGATCATCATCGGCTCGATCCTCTCGGCGCTCACCTCGGTGCACGCCGCGGGCATCATCCATCGCGACCTCAAGCCGGCGAACGTGATGTTCCGCGATGACGGCACCATCGCGCTCGTGGACTTCGGCAGCGCGCGCCGCGACGCCGATCCGGTCGCCAAGACCCTGGCCGGCGTGGTCATCGGCACGCCTTACTACCTGTCGCCCGAACAGGCGCTGGGCGGCACGGCCGATGAGCGGTCGGATCTCTACAGCGTCGGCGTGATGTTGTACGAGCTGCTCACCGGGCAACGCATGTACGCGGCCGCGACACTCGTGGGTCTGTTCGAGATGCACAAGAACGCGCCGATTCCGAAGTTGCCGGAGCCGTTCACCGGCACCAGCGCTTTCCTCGAGCGCCTGGTGGCCAAGAAGCCCGACGAGCGCGTACAAGAGCGCCGCGGAAGCCTTCGACGGCGCTGATGGAATACATGATGTCCGAGGCGGCGAATCCGGCAATTGCGTAGTTAGCGTAGCTAGCGGACCCGGAGCTGGGGCTGCGGAGCGGCTGCGTGCGAAGACGTTGTCGTGGGAGCTCAGTCTCGGCGCGCGCGCTTCGCGCGCGTTCCCTCGGGGGAAGCTACGCAGGTGGAGCTGTCAGCGCTTCGCTCGCAACTGCTGGTGAACGCGGACTTGGGTTGAACCACCAAGAGTACCTCCGCGCTTAACGCTTCACCCTCGGCGCCCTCGATTCGCTCCCACGACAACGTCTTCGCACGCAGCCGCACCACTGTCGCGGTTCTGGCCCCGCTGGATACGCCTTCGAGGCGTTGGGACAGGAGAAGACAGGAGAAGGCGGAACCCCTGCATCACTGCGCGGGTTCGATCCGTACCGTGAGCGGCGCGTGAACCCGTCCGTTCAACTTCACTTCGATCTCCGCTTCGATCGCCGGCGGTGGCAGCGCCGGGCGGGTGGCGCCCACGCGTTCGCTGACGGCCGCGCCCACGGCGGGTGACACGGTGGGAGGCGTGACGGTGGTCGAGACCGGGCGGAACCGCTCGCGGATCTGGTCCCACTGGAAACCGACGACGACGTCCTCGTCGTCCGTGGCACCGTATAGATAGGCGCCCGCGGGGGCGGAGCGGGAGACGCGGGTCACGAACTGATCGGTTTCGCGGCGGGCCTGGATGTCGACGCCGCGTTCGGTGACGCGATGGTCGGCGCGCACTCTTTCCTGGCAGGTCACGACGCGATCGCGGGGGACCTTGACGACGAGGCGCGTGGGATTCTCGAGCGTGGCGTCGCCGCCCTGCCCGGCCAGGCAGCGCTTGAGCGAGCTGAACACATGCGAGGTCACGCTGCCGCCGCCCGAGCTCGAAGGCGCGGCGGGCGGTGCCTGGACGCTGCCCATCGTGCCGCAGTTGGGATCGTTAGGCTGGCAGCCGCTGCCGTTGGTGGCGCTGATGGGGCGCGTGGACCCGGTCGAGGTCGCGGCGGAGCCCGGGAACTGGTCCCAGTTCAACTGCAGGCCCGTCGGTGAGGCGTGGACCCTCAGCGCAATGGTCCAGGTATCGGTCGGCCGCGCGACGACGAGATTGCCAAGCAGCGAGCCCGGCTGCTGCGACGGGGTGGTCAGCTCGTAGGTGACGGTGGCGTATTCGGCGGGGCAGCCCTTGGACAGGTTGTGCGGGCCATTGCGCGTGTCGATCTTGCGCAGCCTGAAGCTGGAGTTCGACGGGGTCACCGTGGCGATGTCCATGAACGAGCCCCAGAGCGAGAAGCGAGCCACGCCGGATTCGATGTCCACGCTGCCGGAATGGAAGCCGCGCTCGAAGGCGGTCCGGCTCTTGAGGCTGAAGGGCTCGCCCGTCGCCGCGCAGCGCTCGTCGTGGGTGTATTCGTTGGTGAGCAGGTCCGGCGCGGCGACGACGGGAACTGCGAGGCTTGAAACGAGGACCGCGCAGGTCCAACCCAAGTGTTTGACAGTGAAGGACATCGTTCTCTCCGGGATGGCTCCCAGAGAGAACGAATGATCCGGGCCGGTTGGCTTACTTCCCCGCCGCGAGCGCCTTCTTCCGCGCCGCCTCGAACTCATCGCCAGGGTTCCACGTGGGCATGGCATCCGCGCTGCGCCACTTCCCATCCCGAGAGGAAGCCCAGCGTGGCGTCTTCGATCATGCCGTCGAACACCCAGGTGTCGTCGATCTCGTCGCTGGGCTGGTGGTAGCACGTGCTCTTCCCACTCTTCCTTGGCCTTGCGGCCCCAGCCTTCAGGCTTGCCGATGAAGTCGGTGCCGGCGTTGTAGTACATCGCGGGCACGCCGATCTTGGCGAAGTTGAACTGGTCGGAGCGGTAGAAGTAGCCGCGGTCGGGGAACTGGTCGGGCACTGACTACGCGGCCCTGCTTCTCCGCGAGCGCCTCGGCGATGCCGTCCAGCGTCGACTTGCCGAAGCCCACGTAGATGATGTCTTTGGTGCGGCCCTGGAAGTTGCCGCCGTCGAAGTTGATGTTCGCGGCGATCTTGCCGGGCGCGAACGTGGGGTGCAGCGAGTAGTACTTGCTGCCCAGCAACCCCTGCTCCTCGGCCGGCGACGAACAGCATGAGCACGGAGCGGCGCGGCCGCTGCGGCAACGCGGCGAAGGCGCGCGCGATGGCCAGCACCTGCGCGCAGCCGGCGGCGTTGTCCTCCGCGCCGTTGTAGATCTTGTCGCCTGTCTTGTCGGCTCGCCGATGCCGAAGTGATCGTGGTGCGCGGAGTAGATGACCACTTCGTCCTTGAGCTTGGGGTCGCTGCCCGGCAGCAGGCCGGCGACGTTGGCGGTCTTCACGCGCGAGACCTTGTTGTCGAACTGGATGCTGGTCTTGAGCGCCAGCGGCACGGGCTTGAACGAGCGGCTGCGCGCGGCCTTCGTGAGCTTGTCGAGATCCTGGCCCGCGGCCTTCATGAGGCGGCGCACGGCGTCTTCGGTGGCCCAGCCCTTGAGCTGGATGCGCGGCTCGCCCTCGGCGGGCAGCTCGAACTGCTCGCCGCCCCAGGAGCGACTGCACCACCTGCCAGCGGATAGCCGGCCGACGGCGTGGTGTGGACGATGATCACGCCGGCCGCGCCATGACGCGCGGCGCTCTCGTACTTGTAGGTCCAGCGGCCGTAGTACAGGCGCGTCTTGCCGGCGAACAGCTTCGCGATCCCAGTCCGGGATCGTTGTTGAGCATGACGAGCACCTTGCCCTTCACGTCCACGCCCTTGAAGTCGTCCCACTGGTATTCGGGCGCCTCGATGCCGTAGCCGACGAACACCAGGTCCGCGTCCTTGAAGCCCGCGGACTCGGCATCTGCACGCCGGAGCCGGCGATGTAGTCCTCGGACAGCTTCAGAGTCGACGCTCGCCGCCCTTGCCGGTGAAGCTCCACGTGCCTGGGCAGCTGCGCCGTGGTGCCGACGATGTCCACGCGGCTGCTCCCACTTGCCGTCCGGACCGCCGGGTAGATAGCCCAGCGACTGCAGCTCGGTGGCGAGGTACAGGCGCGCCAGCGCGTCACCGCGCGAAGCCGGGCCGCGGCCTTCGAGCAGGTCGTCCGCGAGATAGCGGATCGGCGCCTCGAGCGTGGCGCGCGTGATCTGCGCCTTGGCGGTGGCGGCGACGTTGGCGGGGATGTCGATGGCGGGCGCGGCGGCATGCGGCAACGCTGAACAGCGAGAAACCCCGCGAGCAACGCGGACGTCAGATGAAGCTTCATGAAGTCTCCAGGGAGAAACGCGGTCGAGCGCCGTTTGCTAGGGGACAGACTGAGGACTGTCCCCATTAGTGGTTGGATTTGACGGCGCCCATGGAATCGAGGAAGGCCAGCAGGTCGGCGGTCTTCTCGTGCATCAGCGCTTCGTCGCCGCGCGATTCCACGTTGAGGCGCACCAGCGGTTCGGTGTTGGACGCGCGCACGTTGAAGCGCCAGTTCGCGTGATCGACCGACAGGCCATCGGTCTTGTCGATGATGGCGCCCGCGCCGTACTTCGCCTCGGCCGCGGCCAGCACGGCCTTGGCGTCGGGCAGCTTGCGATTGATCTCGCCGCTGGCCGGGAAGGCCTTGATGCGCTGCGGCCACCAGTTCATCGAGCGACTTGCCGGATTCGCACACGCGCTCGAGCACCAGCAGCCAGGGGATCATGCCGCTGTCGCAGTACGAGAAATCGCGGAAGTAGTGATGCGCGCTCATCTCGCCGCCATAGGCGCCATCCACTTCGCGCATCTTCTGCTTGATGAAGGCGTGGCCGGACTTGCTCATCACCGGCACGCCGCCGAGGCGCTTGACCGTGTCGATGGTGTTCCACGTGAGGCGCGGGTCATAGACGATGCGCGCGCCGGGTTGTTTGGCGAGGAAGGCCTCGGCCAGCAGGCCCACGATGTAGTAGCCCTCGATGAACGTGCCCTTGGAGTCGTAGAAGAAGCAGCGGTCGTAGTCGCCGTCCCAGGCGATGCCGACATCCGCGCCGGATTTCTTCAGCGCCTCGAGCGTGGGCGCGCGGTTCTCCTCGAGCATCGGGTTCGGCACGCCGTGCGGGAAGTTGCCGTTGGGTTCGTGGCGCACCTTGATGAACTCGAACGGCAGATGCGGCTCGAGCTTGTCGACGGCGAGACCCGCGCCGCCGTTGCCCGCGTCCACCACCACCTTGAGCTTGCGCAGCACCTTGCGGTTCACGTAGCCCAGCAGGTGATCGATGTAGTCCTTGCTGCGTGTCGAGCTTCTCGACCTTGCCTTTCGCGGCGGCCGGCGGCGGGAAGCTTGCCCGCCGAGATCATCGCGGCGATGTCCTTGAGGCCCGTGTCCGCGCCGATGGGCTTGCTCTGCTCGCGCACCAGCTTGAGGCCGTTGTAGTCCGGCGGGTTGTGGCTGGCGGTGATCATCACGCCGCCGTCGAGCTTGTAGTGGAACGTGGCGAAGTACACGCCCTCGGTGCCGCAGAGGCCGATGTCGAGCACGTCGACGCCGGAGTCGGTGAGGCCGCGGATCAGCGCCTGCGCGAACTCCTCGCTGGTCGAGGCGGATGTCGCGGCCGACCGCCACCCGCTTCGGCTTGACGAAGGCGGCGTAGGCGCGGCCGATCTGGTAGATCGAGGTCCGCGTTGATCTCGTCGGGGATGCGGCCGCGGATGTCGTAGGCCTTGAAGCGCGGACAAGATTCAGGAGTCACTGGGGTTTTCCTTTCGAGCCGCGGTCGGCACGGCATGCGACATGTGTTCGGCGCGGCCCGCGGCCTTGATGCGCGCCACGAGTTTCTTGACGTCCTGCACCTTGCGTCTTGGGCGCGACCAGCACGGCATCGGCGGTTTCCACGATGACCATGTCCTGCAGGCCCAGCGCGGCCACCAGGCGGCTGTCGGCGTGCACGTAGCAGCCGTCGGTGTCTTCGAGCAGCACGTCGCCGCGCATCACGTTGCCCTGCTCGTCGGCGGGCAGGACGTCATGCAGCGCCGCCCAGGAGCCCACGTCGTTCCAGCCCGCGTCCAGCGGCGTCATGACCGCGTCGCGGGTTTTCTCCATGACGGCGTAGTCGACCGAATCACTGCGACAGGCGGCGAAGGTAGCCTCGTCGACGCGCGTGAAATCCTTCTCGCGCACCGCGCGTGGCGCTGGCGCGTGCACAGACGTCGGCGATGTCCGGCGCATGCGCCATGAGCTCGTCGAGATAGCGGCGCGCGCCGAACAGGAACATGCCGGAGTTCCAGAAGTACTCGCCCGAGGCGACGAATTCCTGCGCGCGCTTGCAGATCCGGCTTCTCGACGAACTGCGCGATGGGCACCACCGCGGTGCGCCCGGGCCGGCCGTCGGACTTCGAGGTAGCCGTAACCGGTTTCCGGCGTGTGCGCGACGATGCCGAAGGCGACGAGCTTGCCGGCCGCGGCGGCCGGCAATGCGCGCTTGATCGCGGCCTGGAAGGCGGCGAGGTCCTGCAGCACGTGATCGGCGGGCAACACCAGCATCAGCGCGTCGTCGCCGGCGATCTGCAGCGCCGCGTGCGCGGCCAGCGCGATGGCCGGCGCGGTGTTGCGGCCCACGGGCTCTAACAGGATGGACGGCGGGCGGCAGGCCCATCTCGCGCAGTTGCTCGGCCACCAGGAAGCGATGGGCTTCGTTGCAGACCACCACGGGCGCGGTGGCGTCGGGGAAGCCCATGAGGCGCGCGGCCGTCTCCTGGATCATCGTCCGCTCGCCGGTGAGGGCCAGCAGCTGCTTCGGAAGCAGCTCGCGCGACAGCGGCCAGAGCCGCGTGCCGGCGCCGCCGGAGAGGATGACGGGAACGAGTTTCATGCACGGAATCCTACTAGCTTTGACGCAATCATGTACGCTCGCGAGCCCATGAAAAACATACATTTGATCGCTGCCGCGCGGCCGAATTTCATGAAGATCGCCCCGCTGTATCACGCCCTGTCCCGCGAGGACTGGTGCCGGGTGTCGATCGTGCATACCGGGCAGCACTACGACTTCAACATGTCCGACGCCTTCTTCCGCGACCTGCGGCTACCCACACCGCATTTCCATCTCGAAGTCGGCAGCGGCAGTCATGCCGAGCAGACCGGCAACGTCATGATCGCCTACGAAAAGATCGCCCTCGCCGAAAAGCCGGACTGGATCATCGTGGTCGGCGACGTCAACTCCACCGCGGCCTGCGCCATGGTCGGCGCGAAGCTGTGGATTCCCGTGGTGCATCTCGAGGCCGGCCTGCGCAGCCGCGATCGCCGCATGCCGGAGGAGATCAACCGGCTCGTCACGGATTCCATCTGCCGACGTGCTCTGGACGCCGTCGCCCGATGCCGACGAAAACCTGGTCGCCGAAGGCGTCTCGCGCGACCGCATCGACTTCATCGGCAACATCATGATCGACAGCTACGAAATGATGCGCGACGCCATCGCCGCGGATGACACCGTCGCGAAGCTGGGGCTCACGAAGGGCAAGTTCGGCGTGGTCACGCTGCATCGGCCTTCGAACGTGGATTCGCGCGAGACGCTGACGCGCGCTCACCGAGGTGCTGGTGAAGGCGTCGGAACAATTGCCGCTGGTGTTCGCCGTGCATCCGCGCACACGCAAGCGCCTGCAGGAGTTCGGCCTCGAATCCAGGATCCTGAATGCACCAGGCATCAAGACGGTCGAGCCGCTGGGCTACGTGCAGTTCATGGGGCTGGTGAGCAACAGCGCCGCGGTGATCACGGACTCGGGTGGTGTGCAGGAAGAAACCACGTATCTCGGTATCCCCTGCTTCACCTTGCGCAAGAACACCGAGCGTCCCGTCACTTCGACCATCGGCTCCAACCAGCTGGTGCGCCCCGACAATCTCCTGGAGAAGCTTCAGGATGGCCTCACGCGGACGACGCGCATCGGCCGGCGGCCGGACCTGTGGGATGGACAGGCCGCCAGGCGCGCCGTCGAACGGCTGCGCGAGCGTTCCGCGGCCCGCTGATCAGCCGGGCGACCGCTCACCGCGCCCGATGGCGTAGTACGTGAAGCCCTGCTTCTTCATGAAGGCCGGGTCGTAGAGATTGCGGCCGTCGAAGATCACGGGTGACTTCAGCTGCTTCTTCAGCAGATCGAAATCCGGGCTGCGGAATTCCTTCCACTCCGTGACGATCACCAGCGCGTCGGCGCCTTCCAGCGTCTCGCGCGAGCGGGTGCAGAGCTTGAGATCCGCGCGCTCGCCCCAGATGCGGCCGGCTTCCTTCGACGCCGCGGGATCGTAGGCGCGCACGCTGGCACCCGCTTTCCACAAGGCTTCCAGCAATACGCGGCTCGGCGCCTCACGCATGTCGTCGGTGCCGGGCTTGAACGCCAGGCCCCAGACCGCGAAGGTCTTGCCGGAGAGTTTGCCGCCGAAGTGCCGCGCGATCTTCGCGGGCAGCACTTCCTTCTGCGCCTTGTTCACCGCTTCGACGGAGTCGAGAAGCTTGCGGCTCGTAGTCCACGCCGCGCGCCGAGCGCGCCAGCGCCTGCACGTCCTTCGGGAAACACGAACCGCCGTAGCCCAGGCCGGGATAGATGAAGTGGTAGCCGATGCGCTGGTCCGAGCCGATTCCCACGCGAACCTTCTCGATGTCCGCGCCGAAACGCTCGGCGAGATTGGCCAGCTCGTTCATGAAGCTGATCTTGGTGGCGAGCATGGCGTTGGCCGCGTACTTCGTGAGCTCCGCGGACTTCACGTCCATGATGATCACCTTCTCGCGGCTGCGCGTGAACGGCTCGTACAGCGCGCGCATGCAGTTCCACGACGCGCGGATTGTCGGCGCCCACGACGACGCGGTCCGGACGCATGAAGTCGTCGATGGCCGCGCCTTCCTTGAGGAATTCCGGGTTCGACACGACATCGAACTCCAGTTCGGCCTTGCGCTTCGCCAGTGACTCGACCACCGCGGCGCAAACCTTCTCGGCTGTTCCCACCGGGACGGTGGACTTGGTCACCACCACCTTGTATTCGGTCCATGTGCTCGCCGATGGAGCGCGCCACCGCCAGC
Organism: uncultured Pseudomonadota bacterium; assembly: GCA_963846605.1. Lineage (GTDB taxonomy): Bacteria > Pseudomonadota > Gammaproteobacteria > Steroidobacterales > Steroidobacteraceae > CADEED01. The sequence continues at coordinate 107,454 of CAWJWS010000012.1, read as the reverse complement.
ACGTACTTGAGATCGGCCGAGCCGTCTTCGTCCGGCGGCGTTCCCACGGCGATGAGCTGCAGCACGCCGTGCTTCACGCCTTCCTCGGCGGAGGTCGTGAACCGCAGGCGGTCGGCTTCGACGTTCCGCTTGATGAGCGCGTCGAGGCCGGGTTCGTGAATGGGGATCTCGCCTCGGCGTGAGGCCTTCTACCTTGTTCACGTCGACGTCAACGCAGAGGACGTCGTTGCCGGATTCAGCCAGGCAGGCTCCGGTGACAAGGCCTACGTATCCGGAGCCGAAAATGGTGACTCGCATGTGTTCCCGACCAAACCCGCCAGGGGCGTGAGGCCGCGAATTCTAACGAAGTCTTATTAGGAAGGTGTCCGCGACCCGCGTCAGACATCAGGAAGGCGCATGCGGGCGTCTTGTCAGACGCCCCGGGGGCTCAGGTGACGTCGGCCTCCGCACCATGCGTGCGCAGGAAACGGGACGGCATCACGTAACGCAATATTCTTGCGTTGTGCATGAGCACGACCATTCCGACTCCCGCGGCCAGCCACAGCGGGAAGGACAGGTTGTCAGGTACTTCGTAGTACTGGATCGCGATTCCGGCGCCTGACAACAACGCGCCCAGGCAGATGAGCACGAAGAACGCGCCGCGAACGCCGAAGCCGGCGTCCTGGAGCTTGTGATGGAAATGCGCGCGATCCGGATACAGCGGCGAGGTGCCCTTGAGCAGCCGGCGCAACGTGGTCCACAACAACTCGAACAACGGTATCGCGACGACCCACAGCGTCGTGGTCGGGCTGAGCTTCGGTCCCTCACCCTGCGACGCACTGATGCAGATGCAGGCCAGCAGGAACCCGAGCAGCGTGCTGCCGGCGTCACCCATGAAACAGCGGAAGCGGCGATTGAAACGCGCCGGGATGTTGAAGATGAGGAAGCCGGCGATCGCGCCGCAGAGCACCACGCACACGCCGACGATGACGGTGTCGCCGACGATCGACGCGAGGAACGCCAGGGCGAGCAACGCGTTGAACGCCATGGTTCCGGCAAGGCCGTCCATGCCATCGAGCATGTTGAACGCATTGATGGCGCCGACGATAGCTACGCAGGTGAACGACGCGCCACCGATGCTGGAGAACGTGATCACCGAATCGCCGAAAGGCTGGCCCAGCGTCGTGATGCTGAGATCCGCCGTGCTGCCGAGGACGAGCAGCGCCGCGATCAGGTGCGCGGTGAGGCGTGAGTAAGGCGAGACTTCGAAGCGGTCGTCGAGCAAGCCGACGATGACGACCAGGGCGCCCGCCGAGAACAGGGCCGCCGAGATGAGGGGATTCGCCGGCAGCAGACCCAGCCCGAACGCACAGCCCAGAAACATGGCGAGACCGCCAACCACGGGAATATCACCACGATGGGTCTTGCGTCCCCCGGGTTTGTCGACCAGGTCCACGGCGACCGCCACAGGCCGCAAGGCCACCATTCCAAGCAAGGTCACGAAGAAGCACGCCAGCGAGGCGCCAATAACCGTAGTCAAGATTCCCTCTGTTCGATGCTCACTGTTCGCACCGCCCACGCGTGTCCAATCGCGCGGGTCGCATTGTAGCGGCGCCACACATTTCGGCCATAACTGAATGACATTGCGGCATGAAAAGGTGGTTCCGAGCCTCTCTACCCTGACCGGACGGTCGCGAGGCGCGGTTCCGAACTCTCTCTGTCACTTCCGGCGTTTTTCTCCCACGCCGTCATCCGGGAGTCAGGTCCCTGATGTAGCGCCGAAACGACAGGGGAACCCCGTCCCGGGGCCCGTCAATGCCTCGCCCCGGTGCGCTTCCGGACCACGTCTTCGAGGATCGACAGCATCCGGCGGGCCAGCACCTGCCGGTCGTAGTTTGACGCGGCCGCCAGGCAGCGGCGGCGCAGGTCGTCCATGAGGCCGGGGTCGTCCGCCAGCCGGCAGATGGCCTGCTCCAGGGCGACAGCATCCTCGGAGGGGAATACGAGGCCTACCTTCTCCCTTTCCACGATGCCCGCGGACTCGCCGGCCACGCCATGGAGCACCGGTATCCCCATGCCCATGGCCTCGAACAGCTTGGACGGGATGACCGTGCTGAAGAGCTCGGTCTTGCGCAGGTGGATGATCGACGCGTCGAGCAGCGCCCAGTAGCCCGGAACCTGGTCCTTCGGGACCGTGTCGATGAACCGGAGGCTGGTCAGGTTTCGTTCGGCGGCCAATGCCTTGAGGTGCTGCTTCTGGGCGCCATCCCCGAGCAGCACGATGGCGAAGCGGTGGCCATCGGGTCGGGCCTGTAGCCGGGCGGCGACGTCCAGCATGGTCTCGAGGCCATGCGCCATCCCATGGGTGCCGATGTAGCCGGAGACGAACTTGCCCTCGAGGCCATGCTGGGCCAGCAGCCCCGGGTCCTTGGGCCGCGCCGAGAATCGCCCCATGTCGACGCCGTTGGTGATCACTTCCACCTTGTTTGCGTCGATGCCGCGGCGGGCCAGGTTCTCCCGGAACGAGTGCGTCACCGAGATGACGCGGGCGGCCCGCCGGTACAAGAACAATTCCAGGCGCTCGAGCGCGCGCAGCGCGAAGGAGTCACGCATGGCGCCCACGGCCTTGATCGACTCCGGCCACAGGTCGCGCAGTTCGAACACGAAGGGCACGCGCTTGAGCGCCGCCAGGAACCAGGCGCCGCACACCGTGAAGAACTGTGGCGAAGTGCCCACGATCACATCGGGCCGGCGCACGAACAGGCCGAACCACATCGACGAGAACATGAAGCTCAGGTAGTCGAGCGTACGGCGCGTGAAGCCCTCGTTGGCCGTGATGTAGCTCCACACGCGGATCACGCGGATGCCGTCGACCGTCTCTTCCTGGCGCAGGCGATTGCGATACCCGGGGAACACCTTGCCGGTGGGGAAGTTAGGCGCGCAGGTGATGACGGTGACCTGGTGCCCCTGCGCTACCCATTCGCGGCAATGCTCGTGGGTGCGGCTCGCGGGCGCGTTGACCTCGGGAGGAAAGTTGTCGGTCAGAAACAGTATGTGCATGGTCAGGTCCTGAATCGCACGGCCGCGCGGCCCGATTCCAATTCCACGGCCAGGCATTCGACCCGGCCGGTTTCGCCGAAGCGCGTGGTATGAGGCGCGCCGGTCTTCGACGCGCGGCCTGTCAAAACCTGGAACGCGCCCAGCATCCGGCCGGCATCGAGCACCTGCCAGCCGCCCTCGCCTGCCTGCAGCGTGAGACCCGGGCCCAGGATGAAGCGCGCGATCGCGGGAAGGCCGGGGTTGCTCACCTCGTCTTCCACGACCATCCCGCCGTCCTCGAATCGCCAGCGGCGGCGGTGGATAGGCGCGCCGGGCAGCCAGCGGTAGCCATCGTGGGCGGCGGAGACGGCCGAATCCGCGATCTCCACGTCACGCACGCGCGCGCGCCGGCCCACACGGAACCCGCTCCACACTTCCGAGGAGTCCTGCCCCGCCACCTCGACGGTGCTGTGCGCGGCCGTTTTGCGTTCGCGCAGGCGCGTCTCGCCGAGGCCGTACTGGGAAGTGCCGCCGTTGGTGATCACGCGTCGTCCCGCGAGGCTGAGCTCGAAGCACAGGGTATCGGCGTGCGCATGGCCCGGCAGGTAGTCAGGCCCGATTGGCGCCACGTCGAGCAGCGCGACCAGGCCACCGCGCGCCACCCGCACGTAGCCGCTGTCGCGCAAGGCGGTGACGCCCTCGCCCGGCGGCTCCGGCTGGAACCGCAATCGCGCGGCGTAGTCGACGAGTTCCTCCACCGTGGGCGCGATGCCGTCGGCACTGTCGTTGAACAGGCCCAGGCTGCCACCGGGATGGGTCATGGCCAGCAGCCACGAGAGCATCCCAGGCACCCGCTGCCGCCAGTGGTCCGCCGGACCGTCGAGCACGCCCGGGCCCGCGGCGCGCGCCAGGTTCACGAGGTCCAGCAGGTCTTCCAGCGCCAGTGCGTGGTACATGGGCGAGCGTTCGAAATGCCCGCCGTCCGCCAGGATCTGCTCCGGCAGTTCCCGCGCGATGATGTCGAGGCCGCAGCGCTGCCACTCACGTGCCTCTTCGCCGGTGAAGAAGGTGCCGGCGAACACCAGCGCCTTGGCATTCACGAACAGGTGGTTGCCCAGCAAATGATGCTCGAGCCGGCGGCGCAGCCACCGGGCCTGGTTGGCGAGACTCTCCAGCCACACCGGCTCCGCGGGCGCGCCACCCGCGAACCACTTCACGAGGTTGACGATGCGCAGCGACGACGGATACGGCTCCCAGCCCGTGCCCTGCGGCATGGGATTCTCGCGGACCCACCGCGACAGCAATTCACGCTGCCAGGGTGCGCGGGCGCCGGCGTCCATGGCATTGAGGTCATCGAAGTAATGGGCGTTGTAGCGCAGCAGGTGCGCCACGTCGGGCCGGCTCCAGCCCAGCGCATCGAGGTCGTAGTCTTCGTTGAGCAGGCGGAATCGGCCCGGCCCCGCCAGGCTGGCAGCCCGCCGCGCCGGCATCACCCAGGCGCCGAGACTGGCGCGAGACGGAGCGGGCCCCGGCTGCACGCGCGGCTTCAGTAGTTTGAAGCGCGCGCGCCCCGCCACCTGCCGCCAACGCAGGTAGCGCACGGTGCGCAGGAATCTGCCGAGGTGCCGCATCAGGCCGATGCGGCCACTTCGATGGAGACGCGGCTCACTTCGAGGACCTGGGCCAGCGGAATCGGTGAAGGCTCGCCGCGCTCGATCGCGCGCACGAAAGCCGCGGCGCAGGCCGCCTGGCCCTTGTCCTGGCGCCACAGGTTGAGGCGGCTGAAACGCGGCCAGCCATAGCCTTGCAGCTTGCGGAAGTTGTCGAGGTGCAGCGAGCGGCCCGCCGCGAACACGTCCAGCCGTTCCTTGGGAAAGCCCTTGTTGCCGTTGGCGAAGTAGTGGATGGCGCCAATCGAGCCATCGGCGAAATTCAGCGTGATGGTCGCGGTGTCACGCGTGGGCGTGTCCAGCCAGCTCACCGAATGCGAGGCGATGGGGGCATCGGCGAGGAAGCGCAGCAGGTCGATGAAGTGGCAGGCCTCGCCCACGATGCGGCCACCACCCACCTGCGGATCCTGCGTCCAGTGCTGTGCCGGAATGGCGCCGGCATTGGCCGTGAACACGAAGGACTTGGGCCCGCTGACGCCTTTCAGCAGTTCGCTCATGCGCACCACCTGGGGTGCGAACCGGCGGTTGAAGCCCACCATGAGCCGCCGGCCGGACTGCTCCAGCACGCGCGTGATGTCTTCGAGCTCCGGCAGCGTGAGGCACAGGGGTTTCTCGACGAACACGTTCTTGCCGCCCTGCGCCGCCGCGATCACCTGCGATGCATGCGCGTCGTGCCGGGTCGCGATGACCACGGCGGACACCTGCGGGTCGGCGAAGATTTCCGCGACGTCACTGGTGGCGCGCTCGAAGCCGAACTTCTTGCCGGAATGCCAGGCGGTCACGCCCGCGCCGGACGCGATGGTCCGGAGCCGCGCGCCGGCATCGCGGAACGCCGGGATCAGCTTGGCGCTGGCGTAGTTGCCCGCACCCACGAAGGCGACTACCGCCGTGCTCTTCTCCGAGCGCGCGGTGGCCGGCAGGTCCACGGTTCGCGCCAGGGGCGCATCACCGGAATCCGCCGGATACGTGAGCACGATGCCGAGCGCCGGCTCCGCGCCGCCCACCACCTCGTACGCGCGCGGCGCCTCGGTGACCGCGAAGCGGTGCGTGATCAGGCTCGATGCCGCCACGCGGCCGGAGGCCATCATGTCGAGCACGGCCTCGAAATTGCGCTGCTCGGTCCAGCGCACGAAACCCAGTGGATAGTCCTGGCCTTTCTCTTCGTAGTTGGGGTCGTACCGGCCCGGACCGTAGGAGCAGGAAACCTGGAACGTGAGTTCTTTTTCGTAGAAGTCCGCGCGCGAGAGCTCGAGGCCCGCGACGCCCACCAGCACGATGCGGCCGCGCTTGCGGCTCATCTGCGCGGCCTGGCGCACCGGCTCGTTGCTGTCGGTTGCCGCGGTGATGAGCACCGCGTCCACGCCACGCCCGCGCGAAAAATTGGCGGCGGCGATCACCGGGTCGGCGCCTGCCGCGAGATCCACCGTCTCCGAGCCGTAGCTGCGCGCCATCGCGAGCTTGGCGGGATCGAAGTCGGCGCTCAGCACGCGGCAACCCTGCGCGCGTAACAGTTGAACCGTGAGCAGGCCGATGAGGCCCAGCCCGAGCACCACCACGCTCTCGCCCAGCGTCGGCGCCGCGAGGCGCACGCCCTGCAGCGCGATGGCGCCGACCACCGTGAAGGCGGCCTGTTCGTCATCGACCGCGTCGGGAATGCGCGCGCAGAGATTCACCGGCACCGACACGACCTCGGCGTGGCGGCCATTGGAGACCACGCGGTCCCCGGGCGCGAAGGAATCCACGCCCGCGCCCACCGCGACCACGCGGCCGACATTGGAGTAGCCCATGACCATGGGCTGATCCAGCTTGTTGCGGACGGCTTCGAGCGTCGGACCCAGTCCGTCCGTCTTCACCTTCTCGAGAACCGCGCGCACCTTGTCCGGCTGCTGGCGCATCTTGTCTATCCAGCCCGCCTTGCCGAAATCCACCAGCATGCGTTCGGTGCCGATGGAGATCAGCGAACGTGTGGAGCGCACCAGCACGTGGCCGCGCGGCACCTGCGGGCAGGGAACGTCGGCCACCACGGTGGCGCCGCTGCGAAGATCCTGCAGTATCTGTTTCATTGACCCTGAACCTCGCGAAGCAGCGCCTGGTATGAACTCGTGAGCGAGAATTCCGACTGGTGCTCGCCATTGCGGACCATGTCGGTGATGTGAAGCATGAGCAGCGTGGACTGGACGACTTCGCTCCACTCGCGGCTCACATCTTCACGGAACGGCTGGATGATGGCCATCCGGTGGCCGACATCCTTCGGCCAGTAGCGGCGGCGGAAGATCTTGCTCCCCTGCCAGATCGCCATGGAGCGGAAATCGTCGATCTTGCAGTGCGTGTTCGCATGCTGGAACACGATGGATTCGTTGATGCCCTCGAAGGGCTCCGACCGCGAGGTCAGCGTCACGCTGAAGAGATCATCGCGATCGCTGGTGATGACGATGGTGACGTTGTCGTCACGCTCGGCGGCATTCGCCCAGACCAGCGATATCCGCAGCCGGTCCGGCAGGCCGCGCCACGACATGATGTGCACGAACAGGTCCAGCCAGTGGCCGATGTTGCCGCAGACGCGCGTGCCTTCGTCCGGCTGGCGATACCAGTGATCCGGACCCAGCACGTGGCCCATGACCACGCAGTTGAGCGTCATGCCGAGGGTCGGGTTCATGCGCGCGCGCACGCGCAGATCGCGAATGGCGGACGAGAACGGCCGGTTGTAGCCGGCGAAGATGCGTCCGCGCGACGCGGCGTGCGCCTTGAGCAGCGTGACGAGCTGCGGGCGCGTGACGGAGATGGGCTTCTCCACGTACACGTCGAGCCCTCGCGCCAGCGCGGACACCGCGTAAGGCGTGTGCGATGCGTGGTTGGACGCCACGTACACGAGGCGCAATCCCGGTGTCGCCAGCACTTCATCGGCGCTGGCGCAGGCGGCCGGGACTCCCATGGCGCGCGCGAAGGTGTCGCGCGCGGCGGGGTCGATGTCGAAGCAGGCGCCGATGCGCCGGCCCTGCGAACGCTGCAGGAAGTACGCGATCGTCGCGAACGCGAACTGTCCGCAGCCGATCATGCCCACGTCGCGCGGTGGTGAGCGCAGGGTCAATCGCGGGAGGCGCAGGCGCAGCCGGCCGGCGGCCTTGAACAGGGAGTGTCCCGGCCCGTAGATGCTCAGGTAGCGCAGCACCTTGCGCAGGCCTTCACGGCCCACGCGATGCGGCGGCGGCGACGCGGCGGCCGCCGCGGTCTTCGCGAGGAAGGTGAATGTGCGCTGCGCGCAGGTATGCCAGGAAAGACGGCTGGCGCGCTCGAACGAGGCGGCGGCGAGCCGATCGCGCAGGCCCGCATCGCCGATCATTTTCGTGAGCGCGTCCGTGATGCTCGCGACATTCTCCGGATCGAAATACACGCCGCCATCTCCCAGCACCTCGGGCATGGGCCCGCGGTCGGACGAAGCCGTGGGCAATCCCGAGGCCATGCCCTCGACGAGGATGTTGGGCATGTTCTCGCAGCTCGACGCGTACACCGCCGCGTCGGCGCGCCGATACGCGGAGTGCAGGTCCGAGTACGGCAGCGGACCCAGGTAGCGCAGGAATTCCCCCTTCGGGTCCAGGCGGTCGAGCGCCAAGCGCAACGACTTCATCGCGGGTGCGAATTCCGGCCCGATCATCTCGAGCACCACCGGCAAGCCGCGGGCACGCAGCTGCGCCACGGCCTCGACCACGGGCACGTGGTGCTTGTAGACGTCGACGATGGACACGTACAGCAGGCGGAACGGATTTTCGGGCGAGTACTCGCTGATGAGCCGCGCCTGGCGCGGCGGCGCGAGAAAGCGCTGGTCCACGCCATGAGGGACGATGGCGAGGTCACAGCGCAACGGGCCCGTCACGCGCATGACCGCGGCGCGCGCGTACTCGGTGAGGAAGATGAGTCCATCCGCCAGGCGGAACGAACGCGACTGGCTCCAGCGCAGCAGCAGAAGGCGCAGCGTGTGCGTCGAGAAGCCGTACCGCTTCAGTTCACCCAGTTCGAACGGCAGGCTGTTCCTGCTCATCGTCACCACGGGGCGGAAATCCGTGGCGAAAGATCCGCCGGGCACGAACAGCACGTCGCAGCCGTCGCGACGCGCGAGTTCGCCCAGGCGGTTGCGCTGCCAGAACGCGCGGCGCAGGTAATGCTGCTCCAGGATGGGCTCGGTGCATTTCACCAGCCAGGGACGGTCCTCGATCTTGACCAGCGTGGCGCGCGAGGCCCACACGTACACCTTGTCGAAACCGTGCGCGGCGGGATCCGCGTTCCGCAGCACTTCGACGAGATGTGTGATCCCGCCTCCGCTGCGGATGTTGGACGCGTCGATGCAAAGTCGCATTCGGAAATCCTATGGAGCGCCGGCCAGTGCAGGCCCGGCCAGAGAGGGTTGATCGCCGCGTCGCCGCGTCAGCAGGATGCGGATGCCGGCGATCGGTATCAGCTGCGTGAGCGCCAGGTTCACCAGCACGTTGGTGAATTCGCCGGCCATGAGGCCGACGATGGCCCACATGACGCAGACATAGGCCACGACGTCGAGCGCGATCGCCGGATGCGGTGTGCCGCGCGTATGCAGCGCGCGCCTGCGATAGCGGCTGATGACCATGATCATCATCCACAGGTAGGTGACCATGAAGAACACGCAGCCCAGCACCCAACCGAAGTTGATGATGGATTCACCGATGTACGAGGGCGTGAGGAACGAGGCGCCGCCCCAGGCGTCGCCGGTGTATTCGCGCGTGAGGAACACGCCACCCGTGTCCGGTTTTTCCGGCCACCAGCTGCGCGGCACCACGTTGGTCACCGCCGACACCAGCGTGCTGCCATAGGCGAGCTTCAGCTGGTTGGATTCCGTGATCGCCTCGAGCGGCATGACGCCGTAGTCGAAGATCGACAGCTTGAATACCTGGTCGGAATCCTTGATGCCGGTCTGCAGCGAATCGTCGTCGAACTTGATGCCCTGGCGCACCACGCCGAGGACGCCGGCCGCGAGCACCAGGATCACGGCCACCGGCACGGCGCGGTTCAGCGTCACGGGCCGGCGCAGGTAGTGATACGTGATGAGCTGCATGGCGAAGATGTTGAGGATGCCGCCGCGCGATCCCGACAGCAGGCCGATGAAGATCAGCGCGAAGGTATGCGAGGTGTAGACCAGCCACCACAGGCGGGTCCGCGGCCGCGTGAGCCCGACCGCGAAATACACGAGGTTCAACACCGTGATCGTGGACATGAGCGTCTTCGCCCAGCCGAAGCCGCGCAGCTCCACGACGCGATTGCCGATGATGTTGACGTAGCCCTCGATGCCGCCGAACAGCTGGATGAGATAGAGCTGCGAGAGGATCGCGGGCGCGGACAACACCCAGATGAGCGCCGTGAAGAATCGCCCACCGACCAGCAGCGGCACCTTGGCGGGCGTGCGGGGACTGAACTGGCCGCCGGGACTCATCTCCGAGAGCACGGCGCCCACGCCGACCAGCAATACCAGCAGCACGAGGAACCAGATCTCGAATGCCGCCGTCGGCTTGAAGTACAGGCCCACGTAGAACAGCACGAATGAGAACAGGTAGAACTTCGCCGGCGAAAACAGGTCGCGGTTGGTGATCAGGGCCACCAGCAGCGTCGCAATGAATGTGATGCCGATCACCAGGTCCACATCAGATCCTTCGTGTGCGCAGTACCAGCCACGCCTGGGACAGCATGTCCGCCAGCCGTCCGCGCTCGAAGCCGAGCCCCACCACCAGTGCCAGCGTGACCAGCAGCCAGGTCAGGCCGGCCAGCAACACGAGCAGTGCCTGCACCGAGAACGATGCCAGTGCATCGCCATACTGCGCCAGCATCCAGTACCAGGGCACGGTGAATGCCGTGGTACCCAGCGCCGTGGCGACGAACAGCCGCACACTGATCCTGCCGGTGAAGAACCGGTTGCTGAAATACAGCGCCAGCGCCGCCGTGCCCACGGCACCGGCCAGGAAAGCGACTCCGGCCGCCAGCACCCCCAGTGAGCCAGCCAGCGACAGCAGCAGCGCCACCATGATGAAGGCGCCCGCGGCATACACGGGCAGCAGCAACCCGGTGCGGCGCGAGGCGTTGATGCCCACCACGACGATGTTGGTTACGCCCACCCAGAACTGGCCCACCAGGAACCAGACGGCGACCAGACCCGCCTGCGAGTACTCCGGCGGCGCCAGCAGGCGCGCGAAGTACGGCGCCAGCAGCGCGGTGCCGCCGCAGACCAGGAACATGAGCAGCACGTACCACTCGAGCGCGCGCGTGAAGATCTTCGGGTCCTGCGCCACGGACTCGAACCGCGCCACCGAATACGGCTCCCAGGCCATGCGATAGCTGTACACCAGGAACCCGTACAGCGCCGCCACCTTGATGCCCACCGAAGCGATGGCCACGTCGGTGAGCGACAACGCGATGGCGAGCAGCAGCCGGCCACCGGCGCTCTGCAACCAGTTCACCAGCACCGCGGGGATCGAGGGCACGCCGTAGGCCAGCACACGCTTCAGCCAGGCGCGATCGATGGACAGTGAAGGCAACTCCCGTCCGGTCTTGTGGGCCCAGGCGATGCACACGCAGATCACCTTGCCGGTGACCGAGCCCCAGAGCGCACCCGCCACTCCCATGTCGAGCCACAGGATGTAGATGACGCTGAACACCGCACAGGATGCGAGGTCGATGAACGACAGCGACGCGAAGAACACGGGCTGCCCGGCGAACCTCAGCACCACCTGCTGAACGCCGAGCAACTGCGCGGGCAGTGTCAGCAAGGCCAGCGGCACGAGCACATCCAGCGTGAGCGTTTCGCGGAACCAGCCCAGTGACCAGATGCCGGCCAGCAGCAGCGTCGTTCCCAGCCAGCCGACGAAAGCGAGCTGGACGGCGGTGCCGATCAACGAGCGGCGTTGTTCGGGCTGATTGGCCTCGAAGTAATCGCGCGCCACCGAGGACTCCGCCTGCAGTCCGGCGAAGATCAGGATCAGCGCGTGGATCGCCAGCATCAGCTCCAGCCGGCCGTACTCCTCCATCGGCAGCGCACGCGTGTACAGCGGCACCAGCAGGATGGCCGCGAAGCGGCTGGCCGCGCCGCCCAGGCCGTAAACGAGGAATTGACGCACGAAGCTCATGCGGCGGACTCATTCGGACCAGTCGAGCGCCAGCAGCCGGAACCGGTCCGTCTCGAAGATGCAGCGTTGCGCGCGCAGCCCGGAGGTGCCCACGTCCGGCCCGGAATCGAACACCGTGTCGAACACCTGGCGGTCCAGCAGCAGTACGTTCACACGGTATGCGCGCGCGATGCGCTCGCAGGCTTCGCGGCGAAGCAGCGGGAACGAGGAGAATGCTTCCGGCACCTTCATGCCGCAGTAGTCCTGCCCCACCGCGAGGCAGTACGAGAACTCCCAGTCGTTGCGCATGAGCATCTTGGTGAAGTGCTCGTTGTTGGAACAGAAGCGCACGGCGCCGATGCCCTGCTCGCGCACCGCGCGTTCGATCTCGTCGAGCTGCACGGAGCTGCCACTGACGTGGCGCAGCAGCATCCAGCTGGCGAAGATCTGGGCAAGATCGACCAGGAAGAAGGCCGCCAGCAGCCAGACCGCGTGGCCCGCATCGAAGTACGCGCTGAGCGCCGCCAGCGCGGCCACCACGGCGAATGGCGAGACCGCCTCGACGTAACGCTCCGGCTCACCGAGGAAGCGCGTGCGCCGGAACGAGGTGGCGAACATGGCGATGCCACCCGCCAGCGCGACCGCGCCGGCGTAGCCGGTGAATCCCTCGCGCGCGCCCGTGGCCACGTAGGCCCAGCAAGCCACCAGCACCAGCGGATTGAGCCCCGCCACGATGAGCACGGAGTTTTCGTAGGCGTAACGCAGGCCGTTCACCTTGTCGGCGCGGATGCGCGACCAGATGTCCCAGACCAGGTCGCGCCAGATGCTGTAGCGCTTGTTCAGGATGTAGATAGGCGCCAGCTCGCGGCCGTAGGTGCGGATGAAACGCAGCGTGTGGCGCAGGTAGCCGGGGCCGTAGCTGGGATGGATGGCGATGAAGACGCAGACGCCGATGACCGCGCCCGCCAGCGGACCCCAATGTCCCGTCGTGACCACCATGAGAACGCTGAGGATGGTCAGCGCCTGGTGCGCGAAGGTGCTGAAGGCCCAGACCAGCCAGCCGGCGACGGCCAGCAGCAGCCACGCGGTCCAGTCGGTGGGCGCCAGCTCCACGCGATATGCGGCGAACAGCAACGAGGTGAGCAGCACCAGGCCGATACCCCGCGCGCTCATGCCGAAATTGCGCGCGCTGAGCGCGTGATAGAACTGCGGCGTCAGCGCGAACAAGCCGGCCGCGACGGCGGCGAATTCCGGCGACGCGCCGATCTGCGCCGCGGCGACCAGGCCGAGGCCGTAGACGATGAACACGTGCGAGGCGTTGATCGCCGGGTTCAGCAGGCGCTCGAACCAGTAGACGATGCGGCCGGGAAAATGCGCGACGATCCAGTGGAGGTAGAGCGGCACGGCGGCCGTGTAGCACTCGTTGAGCAGCCGCGGGATGCGCACGAACAGCCGGAAGCCGTTCTTGCGGATGGTCTGCGTGAGGAACACGTGGACGGGGTGGTCGGAGCCCACCTTCGCACTGATGAAGGACTGGGTGGTCGAGAGCGCGAACGCGATCACCGCACCCAGTACGGCGAACAACAATGCGCTCATGTGCCCTGCCGCGCCCCGGCCGGCGCCAGCGTCGCCGACAACTCCGCGGGACTCGGGAAGTTCACCAGCACGCCCATGTCGCGCTTCTGGAAAACCACCATGCTGCCGAGCGCCACGGCGGACGCGCCACCCGAGTGCACCACTTCACGCACGTGCGCGAGCGTGCCCGCGCCGCCATGCGCGATGACCGGAACGGTGACCGCGCTGGTCACGGATTTCACCAGTTCCACGTCGAAGCCGTCCCAGCTTCCCTCGCGATCGATGGAGGTGAGCAGGATCTCGCCCGCACCCAGCTTTTCCAGCTCGCGGGCCCACTCGACGGGATCCTTGTGCGCCTCGGCCGTGCCGGCGCGCGTGCGCACGCGGTACTTGCCGAAGGACGTGCGGTGCACGTCGACGGAAACCACCACGGCCTGGCTGCCGAAGTGGTCGGCAATGCGCGTCACCAGCCCGGGCACTTCCACCGCGGCGGTGTTCAGCACCACCTTCTCGATGCCGATCTTGAAGATGGCTTCGGCCTGCTCGTAGGTGCGTATGCCGCCACCGTAAGACAGCGGCATGAAGCATTCATCGGCGATGTCGGCGAGCAAGGCGAGATTCGGCGCGCGGCCTTCGCGCGTCGCCGTGATGTCCAGGAAGCAGAGCTCGTCCACTTCCAGCTCGTTGAAGATGCGCACGGTGTTGCAGGGGTCGCCCACGTAGGTGTAGCGGCCGAACCGCGCGGTCTTCACCAGGCTTTCGTTCTGGAGCAGCAGGACCGGAATGACACGCGTACGCAGCATCACAGCCCCGCGAAGTTGCCGAGCAGCCGCATGCCGAAGCGATGACTCTTCTCGGCATGGAACTGCGCGCCATGGATGTTGCCGCGCGCGATGGCGGCGTCGAAGCCCAGCCCGTACTCGGCGCGCAGCAGGCGGTCTTCTTCGCGCGCCAGCTTCACGTAGTACGAATGGACGAAATAGAAACGCGACTCTTCGGGCAGACCCGCGATGAGCGCGTGCTCGCGGGCGGGCGTGACCACGTTCCATCCCATGTGCGGCACCTTGAGCCCCGGCAGCGGCGGGAACCTCAGCGTGTCCGCCTCGATCCAGCCCAGGCCTTTCTCTTCGCCCTCGTCACTGCCGCGGGTGAGCAGCTGCATCCCCAGGCAGATGCCGAGGATGGGCACGCGTTCCTGCAGCGCCTTGCGATCGAGGATCGCGCGCAAGCCGGTGGAGTTGATGCGCTTCATCGCGCCATCGAAGGCGCCGACGCCGGGCAGCAGGATCTTGCTGGCGCGGTCGATGCGCTCGAGGTCGGAGGTGATCTCCGCGCGGGCGCCGATGCGCTTGAACATGTTGAGGATGGAGCCGAGGTTCCCCATCCCGTAGTCGACGATCGTGATCATGACCGCTTCACCGGAAAGCAGTACTTGAGATAGAAGCTCATGGGCACGAGATTGCGCCGTGCCAGCATGCCGAACAGCGGACGCAGGCGCTCGAAGCGCTTCTTGTAGGTGGGGAACTCGTACCAGCTGCGCGGCGGCTGGGCCATGACGCGCGCGTACTCGTCATCTGAGATCTGCAGCCGCTTCTTGAAATACGACAGCAGCTCGTCTTCCACGTGCGGCGGCGAGTTGTATTCGCTCCAGGCTTCCTCGCGGTCCATCTCGCCATTGCGCACGCGCGCCGACAGCGAGTTGTTGCGGAAATCCGAGTGGAACTTCTGCGGCGCGTAGATGCTGTGGAAGAACGCGGTCATCCGGTTCTCGAGATGGTGGCCGCCGTAGTACTGCCAGCCGTACTCGCGCTCGAGGAAGGCTCGCGCCTCTTCCTTGGAATACGCGAGATACCAGAGCGGCCGCACCTTCTGGATGCGCGCGATGCAGCTCCAGTAGATGAACCGCGAGAACGTCATGAGCGGATACGTGCGCATGGGCCGTGAGCCGTAGCGCGCGTGGATGGACTCGATGTACTTGCCGTCGAAGTAGTTGCGGCCAACGGGCGTGATGCCCTCGGTGACGAACGAATGGCCTTCGAGCACGTACTTGATCTTGAACTTGGCGGCCGCGCGATACGTGGTCTCGGCCAGCGCGAGGTCGGTGGACGCTTCGATTTCGGCAACGCCCGCGCGGAAGAACGCGCGGAAGATGTCGTCGGCCTCCTTGTTGTCGACGACGTGCGTGTACAGGTCGACGTCCAGCGCCTTGAGCACCTTGAAGATGTTCTGCGTCGAGATCGCCGTGTTCCAGGTGTTGTCGTAGTGAACCGCGAGCGGCCGCAGGCCCCATTGCTTGGCGAGATAGACCAGGTACGACGAGTCGGTTCCACCGCTGACGCCGACCACGCAGTCGTAGCGCTTGCCGTGACCGGCCTTGCGGATCTCCTCGACGATGGAGTCGAACTGGCGCTTGCCCGCCTCGGTGCCCGTGGCGTATTCGCTCTTGAGCCGGTCGACCTGGTGGCAGTAGTTGCAGACGCCCTGGGCGTCGAAGGTGATGGCGGCGACGCGCTCGTCATAGATGCAACGGCTGCAGACCTTCAGGCCTGAAGCCGCGATGGAGGAATCCGCGCGCAACATCATCCGGCTCCGTTCATGGTCGTGCGAACCGTCCCGAGTAGCAGGCCTCTTCGGCATGCCACGAGACCGCCTCGAGGCCGTTGGCCTTCACGATGTCGCGCACTTCGGTTTCGCTGAAGCGGCGCGCGTTGCTCGGGCTGTACCAGTCGAAGTTCGTGACCACCGAAGTCTCGCGGCCGAGTTCGGGATTCCAGAAGCACTTGAGGAAATTCCAGTAGATGAACCGCTGCACGTCGATGCGGCCACCCTTGATGCCCAGCAGCGGGATGTCCGGCGCATCGACGGTGACGTTGAGTTCGCTCAGCCGCTTGCCGAGCTCGGTGAGTTGCTCGGACATCTCCCAGAGCTCTTCCCGCGTCACGCGTTGGCAGTGCACGCGGAAGTAGTCGTCGAGGAGCTCACGCGGCAACGCCTTCTTGGCGTAGAAGTAGCAAGCCACCTGCCCGCCCGGGCTGGCGATGCGCGCCAGTTCGGTGAATGTCTTCTCCGGCACCTCGGTGTGCATGATCACCTGGTCGCAGCTCACGTAGTCCACGGAACCCGGCGCGAACCCGGTGCGCGCGATGTCGCCCTGGATGAAGAACAGGTTGGGCAGCGCCACGTAGTTGGCGGCGGCCTGACGCGCGGCATCCGAGAAGTCCATGCCGATCACCAGCGCGTGCGGCGCGAGCCGCGCGAACCATTCGGCCTTGTAGCCAAGGCCGCAGCCGGCATCGAAGATCACCTTGCAGCCAGCCAGGTGCCGGCGCAACGCGGCTTCGTCGCCGAAGCCATAGAGCTTCAGGTACCAGTCGAGCTGGAATTGATAGAGCTTCGACTTCTCGTCGCTCTGCTCATAGCGCTCCCACTTGTCGGAGAACACCGTGTTGGTCTGCTGCTGGTTCGCCTGGCTGGCGGTGTTGCTGCGCGACGCGAAATTGCCATCGAGCTCGATGGCGGAGCCCAGCACCGCGCGCAATTGTTGCGCAAAGGGGGCACGTGCGGTCAGCGTCTCATTCATTCGATTTACCTTCATTCAGGAATTCGTCGGCGCGGCCCACGACGCGACAGGGAGAACCAAAGGCCTTGGAGCCCGCCGGGATGTCATGCAGCACGAGGCTGTGCGCGCCGATCACGCAACCGTCGCCGATCGTCACGCCGCGTGCGATGACCGTCAGCGGACCGATGTAGCAGTTGTTGCCGATGCTCGTGGGTGAGCGCTCGCTGGGCGCGGAGCCGCCGGACAGCGCCCAACGCACCGTGTCGTGCGAGTAGACCTGCACGCCGGCCGAGATGGAGCAATGCGAACCGATGCTGAGCCCGCCCGATCCGTCCAGCACCACGCCGGGACCGATCCAGGTGTTCGCGCCCACGCGCACCTCGCCGAGAACCAGCGCGCTGTCGTAGATGGACGTGCCTTCGCCGAAGCCGAGTTCCCGGGCTTTCTCCCAGCGGTCGACCACGTAGTCGCCGAAGGGCAGCGTGCGCCGGAACTTCGCGTCGACCGCGCGCCGGCGTTCCTGCCAGAAGCCCTTGAGGTTGCCGAGCAGCTCTTCAAACATGAGCGCCCGCGAGCCAGTTCTCGAAGCTGAGCAGCGACCAGATGAACAGGCGGCGGTTCTGCGAACCGGTGAGATGTTCGTTCACCAGCTCGTGCGTCGCGTCCCGGTCGAAGAAGCCGAATAGTTTGGCCTTGTCCGACATGAGCTGGGCGCGCACGTAGTCGATGCTCTCGCCCTTGAACCACGAGGCATCGGGCGCCGAGAAGCCCTGCTTCACCGCGTCGACGATCTCGCCGGGGATGTGCGCGCGCATCACGTCGCGCAGGATCTGCTTGCCGTCGCTGGTCTTGAGGAAGTGCTTGCCCTGCTTGTCGCCGGGCTCGTTCTCGTTGATGCGCACCACGTCCTTGAGGTTGTTGAGCTTGAGGCCCACCGGGCAGCGCATCGCGAAATCGACCAGGTCGTTGTCGAGGAACGGCACGCGCGTCTCGAGGCCGTGCGCCATGCTGAGCTTGTCCTCGATGACCAGCAGGCCGTGCAGGAAGGTCTTGGCCTCGAAGTACAGCGAGTGGTTGATGTAGTCCTCGGGACGCTCCAGCTCGTTGGCGTGGTTCTGGAAGACGTCGCGGAACAGGTCCCGCGTCCAGACGTGCTCCACATCCTTCCAGATGGGCGCGAACAGCCGCTTGAGGTGGCTGTTGTCGAGCAGCCGCTGCCAGAAGACGTAGTACTGGTCGACGTAGTGTTCGAAGTTGTCGGCGACCGCGGCGCGGTAGTAACGCCAGGGATATCCACCGAAGAGCTCATCGCCGCCGGCGCCCGACATCACCACCTTGACGAAACGGCTGGCGAGCTTGGCGGCGTAGTAGTTGGGATAGCTCTGCCCCACGCGCGGCTCTTCGATGTGCCAGGCGAGCTTGGGCATGATGCGTTCCATGTCGCCGGCCTTGAGCACCATCTCGTAGTGTTCGGTCTTGAACACCGCCGACATGGCCTCGGCCTTGGTCCGCTCGTCGAAGCTGAGTTCGATGCCCGAAGCGGACGAGAGATCGAAGCCGCAAGTGAACGTCTTGAGATACGGATACGAATGCGCGGCGATCGCCGTGATGGCGCCGGAGTCCATGCCACCCGATAGATAGCTGCCCAGCTCCACGTCGGCCACGAGCTGGCGATTCACCGCCTGCCGGAACAGCCGCGTGAGTTCCTCGCGGTATTCGCGCGCATCCACCGGACCTGAAGGGTCGCGGAAATGGAAATCCCAGAAGCGCGTGACCTTGAGCTCCGGGCGCACCTGCCCGAGATCCAGCAGCGCGTAGTGCCCGGCGGGCAGCAGGCGCACGTCTTCGAGCAGCGTGCGGTCCGTGAAGAAATTCTGGAAGGTGAAGTATTCGAGCAGGCCGGGCTTGTCGAGACGGCGCTCGATGCCGGGCACTTCGAGCACGGCCTTCTGTTCCGAGCCGAACGCCAGCACGTTGCCCTGGCGGCTGTAATACAGCGGCTTGATGCCGTAGCGGTCGCGCGCCAGCATGAGCACGCGGGTCTTTCTATCGAAGAGCGCGAACGCGAACATGCCGTTCAGCTTGTCGAAGGCCTTGGGACCCCAGTGCGCCAGCGACGTGAGCAGCACTTCGCTGTCGGTGGCGGAACGGAAACGGTGGCCGTGCGTCTCGAGCTCGGCGCGCAGCTCGCGGTAGTTGTACAGCTCGCCGTTGTACGTCATGACGTAACGGCCGTCGGCGCTCACCATGGGCTGGTGACCGGCCGTCGACAGATCGATGATCGCAAGACGCCGATGGCCGAGGCCGACGTTACCCTCGACCCAGTGGCCTTCTCCGTCCGGACCGCGATGCGCGATCGCGTCCGTCATCCGCTGCAGGATGACGGGCGAGACCGGCGCGTTGTCGAGGTGGACGAGTCCTGCGATTCCGCACATCAGCCCAGACTCAGCAACGCGTCGACGACGTACTGGTAGTCATCCGCGTTCATGCGGTTGTGCAGGGGGATCGCCATGGTGTTCGCGTCGCAGTCCGCGGCGCCCGGGAAATCCGTGGTCTTCAGCTTGTAGCGGTCACGGTAGTAGCCAAGCATGTGGATGGCGTGCGTGCCCGGGCGCGTGCTGATGCCCTTGCCCTGCAGCTCTTCCATGATGTCGTTGCGCGGCTTCGGCGCCTTGGCCGGATCCACGTACGTGACGAAGGCCTGCCAGGCGTGCTTGCCGCCGGGCGGACGCTGCGGCATGCGCAGCCACGGAATCTTGGCGAGCTTCTCCATGTAGAAGCTGGCCCACTGGTCGCGCTCGGAGATGTACTTGTCGAGCTTGGACAACTGCACGATGCCGACGGCGCCCTGCAGGTCCGTCATGCGGTAGTTGTAGCCCAGCAGGTTGAACTCGGCGAGCAGGTAAGGACGCGGACCGCGATGCCGCTGCTCTTCCGAGATCGACGCGCCGTGATTGCGCAGCATGTTGGCGACGTCGGCGAGCTGGTCGTCGTTGGTCGTGACCATGCCGCCCTCACCCGTGGTGATGGACTTGCGCGGATGGAAGGAGAACGCCGCGGCGAGACCTAAGCCACCGGCCGAGACGCCCTTGTAGCTGGCGCCGGCGGCGCAGGCCGCATCCTCGATGATCGGGATGTGCGCGGGCACCGCCTTGCGAAGCGCATCCATGTCGGCGCACAGGCCGAACAGGTGCACGGCGATGACCGCCTTGGTCTTCGCCGTGACGCGGCGCGCGACGTCGGCCGGATCGATGTTGTACGTGGTGCGATCCACGTCGCAGAGCACGGGCGTGGCGCCGCAATACAGGACCACGTTGGCCGTCGCCACCCAGGTGAACGAGGGCACGATCACTTCATCACCCGGGCCGATGTTCATGGCGGCGAGGATGAGATGCAGGCCCGTGGTGCAGCTGGTGGTGGCCAGCGAGTGCTTCACGGCATGGCGAACGCCGAAGTCCTTTTCGAACTGCGCCACCTTCGGGCCCTGCGTGAGCCAGCCGGTTGCCAGCGGCTCGCGCGCTGCCTGCCACTCGTCGTCGCCGGTGCTCGGCAGCGAAATCTGGATGGTTCGTTTCATGCTGGTGCTCAGGTCGGCAGTCCGACGGCCTTGCGACGCGCCACGACTTCCGCACGGTGGTTGTTGCGCCAGTCGATGAGGCGGCGCAGTCCCTCGGTGAGGTCGAGCCCGGCCGTGAAGCCGATCTCGGCGCTGGCCTTGCGCGGATCGCCGATGCGATTGCGCACCAGCGTGGCCTGGCTGCGCGGCGCGTACTTGATGGGCAGCTTGCAACCGGTGAGATCGATGATCATCTGGGCCAGCTCCTTCAGCGACGTGCGCTTGCCGGTGCCCACGTTGTAGAAGCGGTCGGTGGCCTCGGACTTCATCGCGCAGACGTTCGCGGCGGCGCAGTCTTCCACGGCCACGAAGTCGAACGCCTCGGAGCCGTCGCCGAGGATCGTCGGGCCTTCGCCGCGATCGATGGCATCCAGCATCTTCATGATCACGGCGATGTACGCACCGTGATAGTCCTGGCGCGGGCCGTACACGTTCATGTAGCGCAGGCCGACGAAGTTGAGCTTGTAGCGGTGATGGAACGCGCGAAGCATGGCTTCGCCGCAGATCTTGGTGGCGCCGTAGAAGTTCTGGTTGTTGAACGGATGGTCTTCATCCATCGGCTCGCGCACGGCGTCGCCGTACACCGAGGCCGAGGAGGAATACACCAGGCGCTTCACGCCCTTCTTCACGCAGGCTTCCATCACGTTGAACGTGCCGCGCACGTTCACGTCGAAGGCGCTGCGCGGATACTCGTGACATTGCAGCAGCCACAACGCGGCCAGGTGGAACACGCCGTCGGCGCCGTCGAGCGCGGACTCGAGGATGTCGGTCTGGCCGATGTCGCCGCCCACGTCGTAGATGCGCACGCGCGGATCGCGCAGCGCGTTGTTCAGGTTCTCGGCGCGGCCGCGCACGAAATTGTCATAGATGACGATCTCGCGAACGTCTTCCTGGGCCAGCTTGTCGACGGTGTGTGAACCGATGAGGCCCGCGCCACCGATGACGACCAGTTTCTTGCCTTTGATATCCACAAAAAATCCTTTCTGTTCGAAATGTGTTCAGGAAGCCTGCAACGAGCAACGCCCGTCCTTGAGCACGTAGCGCGCGCCCGTGTGCGCACAGGTGCACTCGCCGTCGCCGCTCAGCGGCAGGTCGAGCTGCTCGCCGTACTGGCTCATCCAGCCGATCTGGCGCGCCGGCACGCCCACCATGAGCGCGTACGGCAGGACGTCGCGGTTGACCACGGCGCCCGCGCCGATGAAAGCAAACTCTCCGAGGGTGGTACCGCAGACGATGGTGCAATTCGCACCCATGGTCACGCCGCGATGAACCACTGTATCGCGGTATTCATCCTTGCGACTGACCGCACTTCTCGGATTGTAGACATTGGTGAACACCATGCTCGGGCCGCAGAAGACGTCGTCGCCCAGGTGCACGTTGTCGTACACCGACACGTTGTTCTGGATCTTCACGTTGTTGCCGATGGTCACGCGGTTGCCCACGTACACGTTCTGGCCGAGCGAACAGCGGTCGCCGATGCGCGCGCCCGCGCTGACGTGGCACCAAGTGCCACACGCGGCTGCCGTCGCCGATGACGGCGCCGGCATCGACGATGGCAGTGGGATGGACGGTGACGGCCATGTCAGTATTCCAGCGGCAGCGCGATGCGCCGGCCGTCACGCGCGGAGAGGTAGCTGGCGATGAGCAGCTCCAGCGAGCGCAGGCCTTCGCGGCCGTCGGTCTCGGGCTCTTCGACGCCGCGCAGAACCTTTACGGCATTGGCGTAATACAGCGGATGACCGAAGCCGTACACCGAGGTGGTGGCGTAGCTCGCATCCTTGACCTTGTCGTCTTCGGGATCCGCCTCGGCGAATTCCCAGTGCTGGATCTCGTTGACCGCGACGCCGCCGACACGCACCGTGCCGCGCTCGCCGAGGATGGTGATCGAACCTTCGAGATTGCGCGGATAGGCCAGCATGGTGACGTTCACGGAGCCGAGCGCGCCCGAGCGCCAGCGGATGCCGACCTGCGCCGTGTCTTCCACCTGGATGTTGCGCGCCAGCGTGGCGACATAGGCGTGCACGCTCTCGACCGGCCCGATGAGCCAGTCGACCAGGTCCACGTAGTGGCTGGCCTGGTTCATGAGCGCGCCGCCGTCGAATTCCCAGGTGCCGCGCCACTTGGCGCTGTCGTAGTAGGACTGCGGGCGGCTCCACAGCACGTTGATGTTCACCATGTAGATGCGGCCGAAGCGGCCGCGCTCGATGGCGCGCTTGAGCAATTGAAGCGTGGCATTGCGGCGGTTCTGCTTGACCACGAGCAGGTGCACGCCCGCCTGGTCGCATTCGCGCACCATGGCGAGCCCGTCGTGCCAGCGCGTGGCCATGGGCTTTTCGGTCATGACGTGCCGACCCGCGCGCGCCGCCTGGATGGCCTGCTGGGAGTGCATGCCACTGGGCGTGCACAACACCACCAGGTCCGACTCGCTGCCCGCGAGCATCTCGTTGAGTGAGGTGAATGCGGGCACGGAGTATTTCGCGGCGGCCGCTTCGGCCGCGCGCGGATCCGAATCGCAGACCGAGACGAGCTGCAGGTCGGCGGAGTGCGTCGCGAGAGCCTTGAAATGGTTCTCCGCGATGCGTCCGCATCCGACGATGCTGACCTTGATCGGACGACCGGTGATTGCGCGTGTCATCTGGGTTACTGCCGACTGTCGTGTGGTGGGGAGATGCGGAAAACGGAACCGATCGAAAACGCCGTCACGTCGCCTTGGGCGCCGCACCCGTGGGGCCGCGCAGGAATCCGTGCAGCAGGACGATCGCGGCGCCGAGGAATCCACCGAGGATTCCGCCCACCAGCAGCATCAACAGCTTCTTGGGGCGCACCTTGTCGGTGACATCGGGAACCATGGCGCGATCGACCACGCGGAAGGCGTATTCCTGCGTGACATTGGCCAGCATGCGCTGGCGGATCTGGCCCTCGAGAAGCCGGTTGATGGACTCGCGGATCTCGAGGACGGTGGTGTTGGCGATCTCGTTCTTGAGGAAGCCGATGGAGGCCTCGCTCTGCTGGATGGCGCGGGCGCGCATCTCGGTATTGAGCTTCTGGATCATGCTGTTCGCCCAGGCGGCGGCCTTCGGGCGGTCTGTCCAGTCGATCTGCAGCACCACGAGTCCGGTCTTCTTGTCGCGCTCCACGAAGCGCACGTCGCTGTCGAAGATGCGGAATGCATGCGCCAGCGTGGGCGCGTCGCCCGGGTTCTTCCAGGTCTTGTTGGTCGCGTCCCATTCCTTGGCGAACAACTCCGGCATGAGATTGTTCTCTTCGATGAAGCGCTCCGTGAACGCGCGCGACGTCAGCACCGCGAGGGCTTCTTCCACCGCGGCATCGGTGCCACCCACGTCCACACCGGCCAGCGAAGCGAGCCCGCCGAGCGAGCCCAGCGCCGAGCTCAGCGAGCGGCCGAGGCTGTCGCGATCACCGGCGGGCGTGAGCACCGTCTTCGCGCGATACACCGGCACCGTGGTGAACGCGATGGCGGCGGAGACCAGCAGGCAGATGACGCCGCAGGCGACGATCCAGAGACGCCCGCGCCACAAGCGCAGTAGCAGCTCTCGAAGGTCGAGCTCGTCTTCGTAGTGACTGTCAGCGGTACTGGCCATCGTCGTCAGAAGGAATTCACTGCGGCCGCTGCGATCGCGAGGTTGTAGACGATGCTCGTGACCGCCTGCCACAGCGGCAGTGCCGGCATGCGCTCGGTGTCCAGCGGCACGACGATGGTGTCGCCCGGACGCATCTGCGACCTGGCCGCTGCGGCGGAACCAGCCGCGTTCTCGCGAGGAGACCACGCTGCCGTCGGCGCGCACGATGTAGATGCGGCCGCGGTCCGCCGTGCGCGTGACGCCACCGCTCGACGAGATGTAGTCGTCGCGCGAGAGTTCGCCGCGATAGAAGTGCGAGGTCAGCGTCTGCACTTCGCCGATGACGCGTGACTTCCTGCTTGAGCTTCGGGATGATGAGGCTGTCGCCGTCGCGCATGGCGACGTCGACCGACGAACCCACCGGCGGCTCGAGCAGCTTGTCGAGGTCGATGACCAGGCGGCCCACGGCCTTCGTGGACTTGAGCTGCGAGAACAGCGACTGACCCACCGACAAGGCCTGCTGACCGCCGGCCTGGTTCGCCGCCGCGGCCTGCAGCGCGAGCGCGGTGAGATCACCCTGCAAGCGTTCCGCGAGCCGGTCGATCTGCTGCTGCTCGCGATCGCGGAGTTCCACGACGCGTGAAGAGCGGCGCCTTCCGGGAACGCGAGCGACGTGAGGCCGCCCGCGCGCTCGAGCACCGAGCGCAAGTGTCTCGCCACGCTGGATCGGATAGACGCCGGGGAAGCGCACTTCGTCCGGTCAGCGTGACCTTTTCCTGGTCGCTCCACTCCGGGCACTTCCGAACGGTGAGGAAATCGAAAGGCAGCAGCAGCAGGTCGGCGCTCGATCGCCACGGAGCATCGCGGCGAGATCGACTTCGAAGCAGCTCGGTCTGGCGGCCATCGCCGCATGATGCGATAACCGCGTGAGCTCGGCGCTTGGCGCCATACGCGGCATCCTGCAGGCCACCGCCGGCGCGCAGCAGGTCGCTGACGCGCATGCCGGCTTCGAGCGGATATTCACCGCGCGGCCTTCACGCGGCCGTCGATGCGCACCACCTCGGTCGGGCGATCGAAGCTCGACTGGCGGCGGATCTCGTCGAGCATGGGCTGAGATGAGCCGGTCGCGGCCGGGCTCGGTGTCGAACACGGTGATGCGGTCGCGCGGCATCAGCGGCACGTTCGCCGGCGACGACGGATCGCGCAGCGCCGCGGCGAGATCCGCGGACACGACGACGATGCGGCGATCCGGCGGCAGTTCGCGGCGGATCAGCAGGTAGTTGCTGTCGGCGTTGGGTCGCAGCTCGTCGATGGAGCCGACGACGTCGGTGAGACGCAGGCCTTCGCGCCACGCGGCGAAGCCCGGGCGGAACACGTGGCCGCTCGATGGTCACGCCGGAGTCCAGCGTCGGCCGCAGCTGCAGCACGCGCAGTGAATCGCCGTTGCGCACGCAGTTCGCCGCGGCCGGCCGCCGCATTCAGCGGCACGTTGACGACCACGCGCTTCTGCGTTGTCGTTGACGCGCACCAGCGCGCCGCGACTCCGGTCCGCATTGCTGGTGAGACCACCCGCGAGCTCGACCATGTCTTCGACGGTGGTGGTCGCCGGTGACTTCGTAGATGGCGGGACGGCGGACTTCGCCATCGACGGCCACGGTCGCCTTCACGGGCGGGATGAAGATGACGTCGCCGGGCAGCAGCTTCGCGTCATCGCTGGTATCGCCGCGCAGCAGCAGGTCGTAGAGATCGAAGTGGCGGACCACGGCGCCGTTGCGCTTGAGCTGTACGTCGCGCAGCGAACCGATTCGCTGCACGCCGCCAGAGGCGTACAGCGCCGACGTGATGGTGCCGAGCCCGCTGATCGTGAAGCTGCCGGGGCGATTGACCTCGCCGACCACGAACACGCGGATGGAGCGTGTGTCGCCCATGCTGACGCTGGCGCGCACGCCGATCATCTGCGTCTGCACGCGCTGCTCGATGTCACTCGCGACGCTTTCGAAGCGGCGGCCCGAGACGTTCGATCGGTCCGATGCCCGGCAGGCTGATGCGGCCATCGCGGCCGACGACGAGACGCAGGTTGCGATTCTGGCTGCCGAACAACTGCACGATGATCTGGTCGCCGGGACCGACCGATGTAGTCGGAGGGCACCGGAACATCGGTGACGGGCGCGAACGTCGACGGCGAGCGCTTGAAGAGGTCGTAGCCGAAGGGCTTGAGGCCGGCGACGCCGATCTTGCGCACCGGCAGCTTGGCGACCTTGACGTTGAGCTTGGCGAACGTGACGACCGCTGACAGCCGCTTGGTGGCCTGCGCGTCATCGAGTCCTTCGAGGACGATGGGAGCGAAGCCGGGCAGTTCGATCTGGCCCAGCGAATCCAGCTGGTACGGATTGCGCGAGCGGATCAACGCGATGAGTTCGGTGAGCTGCTCACGTTCCTCGGCGCTGATATCCGGCGGTTCCTCGCCCGGGATCGTGATGGGTTCGAGGCCCGGCCCCGGCGATTCGATGCGCGGCGGCGAGCCCTTCTTGATGTCGATGTCGATGATCAGCGAGTCATGGGCGCGCAGGGTCTTTGCTTGCGCCAGCGCCTTCGTCGTCGAACGCCTGGTCGTCGCGCAGCTCGCGATTGCTGGCGCCGTCCATCGAGCGGCCCGAGCGCGAACCGCCCCTGCCCGTGTCATCGCGCGATCCACCGTCAACGACGGAGCCACCCAGGCCGAGCTGCTCCATGAGGGCCTGGCGGTCTTCGGGCGACATGCTCTGGAGCAACTCGAGCTGCTCCGCGGTGGGAACCTGGGCCGACACCGGGGCGGCCAGGATGGAAATCGCAATCGTGAGCGAGAGGAAGAAGCCCCTGATCATCAGAATCCTTGTTGCCACACCAACGAACCGCGGACACCGGTGTCCAGGGCCGAGGTCCCGCGTGCGCGCGAATAGCCCAGAGTGACGCCGACCCTGCCAATGCCAAGCCCGCGAAAGTGGCGCAATTCTACATCTTCGAGGTCCGCGGGAGCGGTACTAATTGTGTGAGGACCGCCATCCCGATTCAGCTCGATTCGGCGGATCTGCAGCTGGAAAACCGAATCGCCGGGTTGCGCGAGGACGACGCCCATCGAGAGCATCCGGCCGTCGTTGTCCAGGCCGTGGCCGATGACCCGACCACGGTAGCGTGTAGCCCTGTGGATAGAGACTGTTCCGGTAGGCGCAATTGAAGGCCGGGTTTTCCCGGGTGAACATGCAGGTGGTGTCGGCGAACTCCAGGTGCGCGCGAAGACTCCCGAGCCCCGTGTCCGCCCAGGTCTCGAGGCCCGACCAGTCCCAGGAACTTGCTGGGCAGGCCGCCCGCCTCGTCCTCACCTATCCATTGCGTGTAGACGGCAAGGGGCAAAGCGCGCCAGGGGGACCGGAGGCGCAGGTCGTAGCCCGCCATCTGGTTGCCGGGCTCGTCGTCGTCAGGCGCGGACGGGTCGCGATTGTCCCGGCCGATCAGCAGATCACGCAGGACCTGGGCCGAGCACTCGCGCTCGCCACCACACCACTGCGCCGTCCGGCTGAGGCCGAACTCCAGCCAGGAGACCGGCCGCGAGTTCACGCGGGCGGCCAGGAAACGGATGTTCGGCACCTCGAGACCGGCATCCTCGGTCTGGCCAATGGTCAGCGACGCGCGCCAGTGGCCCGAGCCATGAGAGCCACCGGGTCTTGAAGGGCTCGGATACGTTGCGCTCGAGCGTCACGCGGGAATGGGCCGCGCATTGGTCGAGAGGATGAGGCTGCCGTCCCAGCCCGGACCCCACCAGCGCTCGATGTATCCGGCGGAGAGCATGAAGTTGCCGACGTTCACGCCGAGGTAGGAGCCGTCGGGCGCGCAGTTCGCGTCCATCGTCGGGATCCGACACCGCGGTCGCCAGCAGGTTGCACGGCCAAGTGGTCGCTCAGCCAGCCGGTGCGCGCCGCGAACTCGCCTTCTTCGCGCGGCGTAGCGGCGAAGCCGCGCAACGGCATCGGGGTCGTTCGCGGCGGCGACGCGCAGGCCCAGCGGTTCGGCGCCGTTCTGCGACGCCAGGCGCGCCTCGCCTGCACGCGGAGCCAGTGCCTCCGCCAGCGACGCGTTGCGCGGAACCTCGCGCACGTCGCGCCGAGACATCGCTGCGCGATGTCAGGCCAGGAGAGCGGCCAGGTGGTGACGGGCCCGCGCACGATGCCCGCATCGGCGAGCAACTGGATGTCGTGACGCAGGCCGACATCGCCCGGCAGCGAGACACGGATCCGCGCGCGCCGTGCCGACGCCGCAGGGCGAACAGGATCGCGCAGACGCCGGACCGGGCGTTTCATGGCGAGAACTCGTGCCGCCACGACACGAAGCCGAAGGGCTCGACGTCGCGGTCCGCGCCTTCGGGCTCGAAGGACTCCACGCCGACCTGCACCGAGATGTCTGCGCCGTGCCAGCGGCCCTGCCAGCCGAGCTCGATCGCCGCAGTAGTCGGCAGGACCAGGCGTCACGGTGTTGTCGGGGTCGAAAGCCGGTCGCGATTCAGACCGGACCGAACGTGCCGTGGCGCTCCACGTCTGCCCGCGCGCGGTGTTCAGACGGCGCCCAGCGCATAACTCTCCGCATCGCGGTCCGTGGTGTGCCCGATCACGCGTCCGCGATAGCGGTAACCCTCGACGTCGAACCGGCCCTGGTTGTAGGCGCAGTTGAATCGCGGCGGATCGCGGTTGGCCGAGCACGTGGTGTCGGAGTACTCGGCGAACGCCTGCAGCGATGCCGCCGTCGGCCAGCGGCTTCCAGGCCTCGATGCCGAACTGCGCCGAGGTACTTCACGGGTAGATAGCCGGATTCGTCCTCGCCGATCATCTGCGAATAGACGGCGTACGGCAGATTGCCGATGGGCGAAGACCAGCGGATGTCGAAGCCGGCCATCTGGTTGCCGGGCTCGTTGGCCTCGGCGTGGCGTCGATGCCGACGTTGTCGTTGCCGACGAGCATGTTGCCGAACGCTCGAGAGTCGCAGGCGAGCTGCTCGCCGCAGAACTGCGCGGTGCGCGAGAACCCGAGCTCCATGTCCTTGAACGGCATGACGCTCACGCGCCACGCCATGAACAGCGGCGAATCGATGTCCTGCGCGGTCGCTTTCCATCTGGCTGACGCCGAAGCTGAAGCGCCAGGGTCCGAGCCAGCTCAAGCCATCGGCTATCGAAGGGCCGTGGCCGTCCGCGCGTTCGACCATCAGCGTGGGCATGGGCCGCGCATTGTTGGAGAGGATCAGGCTGCCCTCGTGCGACCGGGCCCCACCAGCGATCGAGCGTGTTGGCGCTGACGCAGCCAGTTGCCGAGCTGCGACCGTGGCATGCGAACCGTCGAGCGCGGAATTCCTGGCCGTCGGTCGGGATCCGCGACCGCGGTGGCGGTCACGGCCCGACCGAGAAGCGCCCGTCGTCGTAATCCGACGCGCGCCTCCAATCTCGCCGTCCTCGCGCGCCGAGCGTGTCGAAGTCGCGCAGCAAGCCCGGCTCGCCGGCGCGCAGCGCGCGCGCAGGCGAAGCTCGCCGGCGCGCCGCGTCGAGCGCGATCGCGCGCGCACGCGCTCGAGCGCGGCGGCGACCGCCGATTGGTGGCGAAGTGTTCCTTGCGCCTGCGCGAGCGCGTATCCGCACGGCCGCGCGCGGCATCGGCCAGTGGCTCATCGGCAACCGGATGACATCGGCGTCGTTCAGCAGCTGCAGGTCGATGCGCAGCTGCGCGTCGCCGGACTCGAACCAGCCGGCGTCGGCGCGCACGCGGCGCCAGCGCCAACAGCATCAGCAACACCAGGCGCAGCGGAGGAGGCCAGCGCGGCGCGACGCGCGAAGCGGCGCTCATCTGCTGCCATGCCCGCAGCCGCGTCAGCAGCGGCTCCAGCGTCGGCCGCGGCCGCGGGCGGCCACCGGGATCGCGCACCAGCGGCAACACTTCTTCGCACATCTTCTTGCCCAGCTCCACGCCCCATTGATCGAAGGCATTGATGCCCCAGAGCACGCTCTGCGTGAACACCTTGTGCTCGTACAGCGCGACCAAACTACCCAGCGTCCGCGCGTCGAGCCGCTGGAACGCGATGATGCTCACCGGACGGTTGCCGGCATGGACCTTGTGGCGCGCGAGAAGTTCGACGCGCTCGGGCAGCAGCTTGCGCGCGGCGAGTTCGGCCGTGGCCTGCTCGAGCGAATACCCGTACGCGAAGGCCTCCGCCTGCGCCAGGCAATTGCCGATCGCCAGCTTCGCCTGCGGCTGGATTGCCGCAGGATGACTGCGCCGGCAGCAGGAAATCCAGCGCCGCGCGCGGCGTGCCCTGGTGCAGCATCTGGAAGAAGGAGTGCTGCGCATTGTTGCCGGGCTCGCCCCAGATCACCGGCGCGGTCGTCGTGTGCCACCGGCGTGCCGTCGACGCATCACCGACTTGCCGTTGCTCTCCATGTCGAGCTGCTGCAGGTAGGCCGGGAAGCGCTTGAGCCGGCCGTCGTACGGCAGCACCGCCAGCGTGGGCAGATCGAGGCCGTTGATGTTCCAGACGCCCAGCAAACCCATGAGCACCGGCAGGTTCTGATCCCAGGCGCGCGTGCGGAAGTGCTCGTCCATGTCGTGGCCGCCGGCGAGGAACTCGAGGAACGCCTCGCGGCCGATGGCGATGGCCAGCGACACACCGATGGACGACCACATCGAATAGCGGCCGCCTACCCAGTCCCACATCATGAACCGGTAGTTAGGGTTGACGCCGAAGGCGTCCATGGCCTGCGCATTGGTGGACACGGCCGCGAAATGCGCCGGCACGGCGGCCTCGCCCAGCTTGCCGCGCAGCCAGGCGCGCGCGGTGCGCGCATTGGCCAGGGTCTCCTGCGTGGTGAAGGTCTTCGACGCGACGATGAACAGCGTGCGCGCGCGGATCGGCCTCCTCGAGCACATTGGCGAGATCGGTGCCGTCGACATTGGAGACGAAACGCACGCGCGGCGCCGCCGCGCGTCAGCGGATGCAGCGCCTCCACGGCCATGGCCGGACCCAGATCCGAACCGCCGATGCCGATGTTGATGACGGTGGTGAAGCGGCTGCCCGCCGGAGCCGCGCACCGCGCCGGTGCGCACCTGCCTCGGCGAACTCCAGCATGCGCTCGCGTTCGGCCAGCACCTGGCGCGCGATCGCCGGCGCCGCCGGGCGCGTCGTCGGAGACGGCCGGCACACGCAGCGCCGTGTGCAGCACCGCGCGGCCCTCGGTGAGGTTGATGGCATCGCCACGCCACATGGCGTCGATGGCGTCGCGAAGGCCGGCGCGCATCGGCGAGGCTGGTCAGCAGTCGCAGCGCCGTCGTCGTCGATGCGCTGCCGGGAGAAATCGAGATACAGGCCGCAGGCCTCGCGCGTCAATCCGCTGGCCGCGCGCGGTGTCGGCATCGCGCAGCGCGCGCAGGGTACACGGCGCGGGTTTCGGCGGCGCGCGCATGCAGCGCACGCCAGGCGGCAGTCAGGGAATCGTTGGTCATCGAGTGCGGCGGGCTCTGGTGAATAAGGGCCGCGATGTTAACGACAACCCGTTGAAGTTGCTATTTATTCCGGCCCTGACAGGCCCGCGGGCGAGGCCGGGCGCCCCCGCCGGCCCGCCGCCCAGGTCATGGGTAGCAAGGCGTCGAACCCAGCGGACTGCCCTGCACGTCTCGCGCCGCCAGCGCGGCGTGCATTCCCTGCGGCAGCGGCCACTCGATGCCGATCGCCGGGTCATCCCAGCGCATCGTGCGCTCGTGCTGCGGCGCGTAGAAGTCGGTGCACTTGTAGAGGAAGTCGACGTCGTCGGAGAGGGCGAGAAAGCCGTGCGCGAATCCCGGCGGCACCCACAGCATGTGATGGTTCGTGTCGCTGAGCTCCGCGCCGACCCATTGACCGAAGGTCGGCGAGGTTTTGCGCAGCGTCGACGGCCACGTCGAAGACTGCGCCGCGCGACACGCGCACCAGCTTCCCCTGCGGCTGCTGCATCTGGTAGTGCATTCCGCGCAGCGTTCCACTGCGACGAGTGGCTGTGGTTGTCTTGCACGAACTCGGGTGGCAATGCCCGGCCGCGGCAAACTTCTCTCGCCTGCCAGGTCTCGAGGAAGTAGCCGCGCTGCGTCGCCGAACACCGCGGCTTGACCAGAACCACGTCCGGTATGCGAGTGGGCACGAACTCCATGCTCAGCGTCCCTCTCGCTACCACCGCGGTGCAGGTATGTGCCGTAGCCGGTCTTGCCGAGCGTCCGCGCGAGCGCTTCGACCTGCGGCCGCGTCTATCCACCCTGCGCTGTACGCGATCTCCTCGGGCAGCAGACCTTGAGCCCCTGCCGGCTTTCGATGGCCTCGATGAACATCGAGGCCTGCAGCAGCGATTCGTGCGTGCCCGTGTCGAGCCACGCCACGCCGCGGCCCAGCCGCTCCACGTGCAGAGCGGCCGCGCGCGCAGGTATTCGGTGTTGACGTCGGTGATCTCGAGCTCGCCGCGCGCTGACGGCTTGCAGCCCGCGGCGATGTCCAGGACGTCGTTGTCGTAGAAGTACAGGCCGGTGACCGCGTAGTTCGACTTCGGGCTGCCTGCGGCTTCTCCTCGATGCCGAGCGCGCGGTCGTTGCGCGTCGAACTCGCACCACGCCGTAACGCTCGGGGTCCTTGACGTGGTACGCGAACACCGTGGCGCCGGTCCGTCTGCGCCGCCGCGGCCGCAGCTGCTCCGGCATGCCGTGGCCGTAGAAAATGTTGTCGCCGAGCACGAGCGCGACGCGATCCTTGCCGACGAAGCTCGCGGCCGATGATGAAGGCCTGCGCCAGGCCCTCCGGGCTCGGGCTGCTCGGCGTACGAGATTCTGATGCCCCAATGGCGCGCCGTCACCGAGCAGGCGCGGTAGTGCGGCAGGTCCGCGCGGCGTGGAGATGACGAGGATGTCGCGGATGCCCGCCAGCATCAACGTGGACAACGGGTAGTACACCATCGGCTTGTCGTACACGGGCAGCAGCTGCTTGCTGACGCCGAGCGTCACGGGATGCAGGCGCGTGCCGGCACCGCCGGCGAGCACGATGCCCTTCATCAGGCGTAGAACGCTCCGATCTTGTCGACGACGTACTGCAGCTGCGCTTCCACGAGCTCCGGGAAGATGGGCAGCGCCAGCGATCTCGTGCGACGCGCGCGCGGCTTCCGGAAAGTCCTGCGGTTGCGTGGCCGAGATAGGCGAAGCACTCCTGCATGTGCAGCGGCAGCGGGTAGTAGATCTCGGTGCCCACGCCCTGCTCCGCGAGGTGGTGCGCAGCTCGTCGCGGCGCGGCACGCGGATGCAGTACTGGTTGTAGATGTGGCGCGCCCCTGCCGGCGCCGGCGGGCGTCACCATGCCCCGAGTCCGGCGCGCTTGCGAACGCCGCGTCGTAGAACGCCGCATTGCGCTGCCGCGCCGCGGTCCACGCATCGAGGTGCGGCAGCTTCACGTTGAGCACCGCCGCCTGGATCTCGTCGAGGCGGAAGTTGCCGCCGATGACGCTCGTGGTAGTACTTCGGCTCCATGCCGTGCACGCGGAGTCTTCGATGGCGTCGCGGCGAGCTGCGGCGTCATTGGTGACGCACATGCCGGCATCACCGAAGGCGCCGAGATTCTTCGTGGGGAAGAACGACAGGCAGCCGATGTCGCCGATCGAACAGGCGCGCCGGCCCTTGCCGTCCTCCGAGCCGATGGCCTGCGCCGCGTCCTCGATGACGCGCAAGCCGTGACGCGCGGGCGATGTCCATGATCGCGATCCATGTCGGCGACCTGGCCGTACAGATGCACCGGCATGATGGCGCGCACGCGCCGCCGGTGGCCCGGTTCACCAGCTCGCCGTCGCGCGTCTCGCACTGCGTCGCGATGAACTTCTCGATGGCGGCCGGCGAGATGTTGAAGGTACCGGGTTCGATGTCGACGAACACGCGGCCGCGCGCCGACGCGCGCGATCGTGCCGGCGGTGGCGAAGAACGTGTACGGCGAGGTGATGACCTCGTCGCCCGCGCCGATGTCGAGCGCCATCAGCGCGATCAGCAGCGCGTCGGTACCGGAGGACATGCCGATGCCGAACTGGCAGCCGGAGTATTTGGCGACCGCGGCTTCGAGCGCCTTCACCTCGGGGCCGAGGATGAAATGCTGCGATTCGCTGACGCGCAGCAGCGCGGCGTCGAGTTCGGGCTTGAGTGACGCGGTACTGCGGCTTGAGGTCGAGAAGTGGGACTTTCATAATGGGGCGGAGCCTACCGCGCGAGCCCCCGGCCGCCAGCGGTCGTTCGATGCCGGCTCAGCCCCGGGTGCGCTGCGGCGCCTGCGTCTTGTAGTACTCCAGGTACCAGTCGACGAAGCGGCGCGACGCCGGTCTTCGACCGGCGTCGCGGGCTTGTAGCCGACGTCGCGCACCAGGTCCTCGACGTCGGCGTAGGTGTCCGGCACGTCGCCGGGCTGCAGCGGCAGCAGGTTCTTCTCCGCCTTGCGGCCGAGGCACTCCTCGAGCACCTCGATGTAGCGCAGCAGCTCCACCGGCTGCGTTGTTGCCGATGTTGTAGATGCGGTACGGCGCGCTGGCTCGTGGCCGGGTCGGGGTCGTCGCTGTTCCAGGCCGGGTTCGGGCGTCGGCGACGCGGTCGCAGCGCGCGCACGACGCCTTCGACGATGTCGTCGACGTAGGTGAAGTCGCGCGTGTGGTGGCCGTGGTTGAACACGTCGATCGGCTTGCCGGCGAGGATGTTCTTGGTGAACAGGAACAGCGCCATGTCCGGCCGGCCCCAGGGTCCGTACACGGTGAAGAAGCGCAGGCCGGTGACCGGCAGGCCGAACAGAGCGGCGTAGGTGTGCGCCATCAGCTCGTTGGCCTTCTTGGTGGCCGCGTAGAGCGACAGCGGATGGTCGACGCTGCTGGTGCACGCGAGAACGGCATCTTCGTGTTGGCGCCGTACACCGAGCTGGTCGAGGCGAACACCAGGTGCTCGACGCCGTTGTGCCGGCAGCCCTCGAGCACGTTCAGCGAGCCGGTGATGTTGCTGTCGACGTAGGCCTGCGGATTCTCGAGCGAGTAGCGCACGCCGGCCTGCGCGGCGAGGTGGATCGACGCGCTCGAACTTGCTCGCGCGCGAACAGCGCCTCCATGCCGGCCGCGGTCGGCCAGGTCGAGCTTGCACGAAGCGGAAGTCCGGCGTGCGCCGTCGAGCCGTGCCGAGCCGCGCCTGCTTCAGCGTCGGGTCGTAGTAGTCGTTGAGGTTGTCGAGGCCGACGACCTCGTCGCCGCGCGCGAGCAGGCGCTGCGCAGCGTGCGAAGCCGATGAAGCCGGCGGCGCCGGTGACGAGGATCTTCATGCGCGGATGCTTACAGCCGTGCCGTCGACCTGTCGGCGCGCGGGAACACGTGCTTGATGTCGTAGACCACGTGCGTCTGGCTTGCGAAGGCGCGGATCGCCGTCGATGCCCATGGCTCGCGGAACTCGCTTGTGCGCCACCGCCAGCACGATCGCGTCGTAGCTGCCGTGCTCCGGCTGCGCGATCGGACTGAATGCCGTACTCGTGCTCGCGCTTCGTCGCGCTCGACCCAGGGATCGTAGACATCGACCTTGCGCGCCGTACGTCTGCGAGCTCGCGCGACGACGTCGACCACCTTCGAGTTGCGCAGGTCCGGGCAGTTTTCCTTGAACGTGAGGCCCAGCACGAGGATGCGCGAGCCCTTCACGTGGATGCGCTTGCGCTGGTCATCAGCTTGCACGA
Source organism: uncultured Pseudomonadota bacterium (assembly GCA_963846605.1). GTDB lineage: Bacteria > Pseudomonadota > Gammaproteobacteria > Steroidobacterales > Steroidobacteraceae > CADEED01. The sequence goes on along the minus strand of CAWJWS010000012.1, from coordinate 71,563 downwards.
CTTCGGCCGGCGACGTAGAGCGCCATGTTGTCGTTGATGCGGCGGCCGGCGAGGATCATCTCGGGGTGGTAGCCGATCTCCTGCGCCTTGTGCGTCAGGTAGTAGGGATCGACGCCGATGCAGTGGCCGCCGACCAGGCCCGGGCGGAACGGCAGGAAATTCCACTTGGTGCCGGCGGCCTCGCAGCACCTCCTCGGTGTCGATGCCGAGGCGGTTGAAGATCAGCGCCAGCTCGTTGATCAGCGCGATGTTGACGTCGCGCTGCGTGTTCTCGATCACCTTGGCGGCTTCGGCGACCCGGATGCTGGACGCCTTGTGCGTGCCGGCGTGATGATGCGGCGGTACAGCTCGTCGACGAAGTCGGCGGCCTCCGGCGTCGAGCCGGAGGTGACCTTCTTGATCGTCGGCAGGCGGTGCTGCTTGTCGCCCGGGTTGATGCGCTCGGGGCTGTAGCCGGCGAAGAAATCCTGGTTGAACTTCAGGCCCGACACGCGCTCGAGGATCGGCACGCAGATCTCCTCGGTGCAGCCCGGGATACACGGTCGATTCGTAGATCACGACGTCGCCCTTCTTGAGCACGCTGCCGACGGTCTCGCTGGCGCGTTCGAGCGGCGTGAGGTCGGGACGCTTGTAGTCGTCGATCGGCGTCGGCACGGTGACGATGAAGACGTGGCACTTGCCGCAGGTCCTTCAGATCGGCCGTGAAGCTCAGCCGCTTGGCGGCCTCGCAGTTCCGTCGGCGTCGACTTCGAGCGTGCTGTCCTTGCCGCGGCTTCAGCTCCGCGATGCGCGCCGGCTTGATGTCGAAGCCGACGGTCTCGAAGTGCTTGCCGAACTCGACCGCCAGCGGCAGGCCCGACGTAGCCGAGGCCGATGACGCCGATGCGGCAATTCGCAGGCTCAATTCCATGATCTTCCGTTCTCGTATAAGCGCTTGGGCGCGATCGCGGCGGCGATCTTGCCGCGGGGCGCCGAGCGAGCCCGCCGCAGGTTCATGATTTCTGTGCGTTCGCGTATCCGCCGGCGAGCCGCAGCTCGACGCCGCCAGATCGCCTTGCCGCCACTCGCCTTGTGGATCACGTCCAGCAACGCCTCGTGCGGCGCAGCTCCGTCGGCGTTCGGCCGCGGACACCGGCCAGGCGCCATGCCGCGCGCGCGCACGGCGATCGGCCGCCGATCGCGGCGCGCCCGCCGCGCGCACGGCCGGCGTCGAGCGCCAGCGCGCTCTGCCCGCCCGTCATGGCGAGATACACATCGGCGAGGATGCGCGCGTCGAGCAAGCGCGCCGTGCAGCTCGCGATGCGAATTGTCGACGGTGTAGCGCTTGCACAGCGCATCGAGGCTGTTGCGCTGGCCCGGGATGCAGCTCGCGCGCGAGCGCGAGCGTGTCGAGCACGCGGCACACGTCCGGCGACGCGACGCGCGTCGCCGGGCAGCCGCGCGCAGCTCGGCGTCGAGGAAGCCGACGTCGAACGGCGCGTTGTGGATCACGAGTTCGGCGCCGTCGATGAACGCCAGGAACTCCGTCGACGATCTCGGCGAACGCGGCTGCGTCGGCGAGCTTCGCGAGTGTGATGCCGTGCACCGCGAGCGCGCCCGGCGTCGATCTCGCGATCGGGATTCAGGTAGTGATGGAAGTTCCGGCCGGTGGGACGGCGATTGACGCAGCTCGACGCAGCCGATCTCGATGATGCGGTGGCCGCGCTCGGCTTCGAGGCCGGTGGTTTCGGTGTCGAGGACGACCTGTCGCATCGCGTGCGTGGATCTCAGTCAGAGTCCGCCGAGCATCGCGTCGATCGCCGGTTGGCGAGCGCGTCGACGCGCTCGTTGCCCGCGTTGCCCGGAGTGGCCCTTCACCCAGATGCCATTCGAGCTCGTGTGGCGCCGCAGCGCATCGAGCGCCTGCCACAGATCCTGGTTCTTCACCGGCTTGCGGTCGGCCGTCTTCCAGCCGCGCAGCTTTCCAGTTGGGCAGCCACTCGAGGATGCCCTTGCGCACGTACTGCGAATCCGTGTAGAGCGGCACCTGCACCGGCCGCTTGCAGCGCGCGAGCGCCTCGATCGCGGCCGTGAGCTCCATGCGGTTGTTGGTGGTCTGCGGCTTCGGCGCCGGAGAGCTCGCGTTCGTGCCGCCGAAGAGCAGCAGCGCACCCCATCCGCCGGGCCCGGGATTGCCGCGGCAGGCGCCGTCGGTGTAGATCTCGACGATCGTCCTTCACTCAGGAGCCTTGCGCGCGGCGTGGTGGGTTTGACCAGGCCGCCGATGACCTGCGTGCGCTCGCGCAGATCTTCGGCCGCAGCGGCGTCAGCGTGTAGACGTGCTTGCGCGCCTTGAAGCAGATAGGCGCCCGCGGGCAGGGATTGAGCAGCCGCGGCGCAGCATCGCGGACGGCTTCGCCGGTCGCGGCGCCGCGCCGCCCCAGGGCGGCGCGAACAGATAGTGGCGGCGTCAGCACGACGTCGTAACCGAGCAGCTCGAGCCAGTCGCGATCCGGCCGCGCGCCGAGCATGCGGTCGCAGGCCCGGCGGATAGCCCCGCGCGATCGCGCGGCTGCGGAATCCCCACAGGCTGAAGGGCCGGAAGCCCAGCACGATGAGCTGGCCCTCGCCCGTCAGCACGCGGTCGGCCTCGCGCACGACGGCATAGGGATCGGTCTCGAATTCCAGCGTATGCGGCAGCAGCACCGCATCGACCGCGCCATTGGCGATGGGCAGCGGGACGAGTCGCGCGACGATGTCGGCATCGGCGCCCCGCACCGGCCGTCGGCGATGACGGTATGCCGGCGCGTCCGACAACCGGCCAACAGTCCTTCGCCGGCGGACCCCAAGTTCCGAGCTGCAGCAACTCCCAGCCGAACACATCGTCCAAGGCCTCGACATGAGCTCGGACTCGGCCTGTAGCACAGCCTGGCCCAGTCCGGAACCGAGCCAGGAATCGACGCGGTGGAGGTGGTGGCGTGCGTCACAAACGGCGTGAATTAGATCACAAAAAAGGTGGCAATTCTGTGAACCTACCGGTTAAATACGCCCCCTCGAACAAGTACCGTCAGACTGCGAAAAACGGTCCGCTTGAGCTTCCCCATGGGCGTGTGAATTGACTGTTGGATTCACTGGAAGGCGCGTCGTTGCGCCGGTGGTTCCTTGTTGCCGCTGCGCCCTCGCGGGCTGCGCCACTGCCCCGAGCCGAAATCCCCAGGAGTCCTGTCGCAGCGTCGGTGCCCTCAGGCGCCCTGACTGCTCCCGGCCAGTCTCCCGCCGCGCTCGGCCCTGGACGGGCCCTCGAAGCCCCTGCGCGCCAGGCTCACCTGCGATGCCGTGCCGGTGTCGCCAATGCCGCGCCGAGTCCCGCCGAGCTGGCCGCGGCCGACCAGGCGTGAACCCACGGTCATCGACACGCGGTCCGACCATCGACGCGACGATCCCGTCGCCGGCTCACGCCCGAGCATACCCGGACCTCTTCGACCGCATCCGCGCCGGCTTCCAGCTCGAAGACGTCGAATCCGCGCCAGATCGACCACGAAGCCGACTGGTTCGCGAACAACCCGCAGTACATCGAACGCGTGTTCGGCCGCGCCGCCTGTACCTGCACCACATCGTGAACGAGATCGAAGCGCGCGGCCTGCCGCTCGAGCTCGCGCTGCTGCCGGTGATCGAGAGCGCCTTCGAGCCGTATGCGCTATTCCTGCGCCGCGGCCGATGGCCTGTGGCAGTTCATGCCCGGCACCGGCGAGCGCTTCGGCCTCAAGCAGGACTGGTGGTACGACGGCCGGCGCGACGTGATCGCGGCGACCCGCGCCGCGCTCGACTACCTGCAGTACCTGCACGACGAATTCTTCGGCGACTGGCTGCTGGCCATCGCCGCGTACAACTGCGGCGAGTACCGCGTGCAGCGCGAAGTCGACAAGAACCGCGCGCTGGGCAAGCCCATCGACTTCTTCAACCTGCAGCTTGCCGGCCGAGACCCGCGCCTACGTGCCGAAGCTGATGGCCATGCGCCGCCTGGTCGCGAATCCGGAGGACTACGGTCTCGCCTTCAGCCCGATCGCCGAACGAACCCTACTTCGTGAAGGTGGAGACCGGCGGCCAGATCGACCTGACGCTCGCCGCCGAACTCGCCGGCATCACGCTCGAGGAAATGTACGAGCTGAATCCCGGCTTCCATCGCTGGGCCACCGATCCCGCCGGCCCGCACTTCCTGCTGCTGCCGCGTCGAGACCGCGGATGCCTTCCAGCGCAACCTCGCTGCTGCTGAGCCCCGATGAACGCGTGCGCGTCGAGCTGCACACCGTGCGCGAGGGCGACACGGTCGCGTCGATCGCCGCGAAGTTCAAGACGCAGCCATCGTGGTGCGCGACTGAACTCAGCTGGACACGGCGAGCCGTGGTCGTGCGGCAGCGAGCTGCGCGTGCCCTCCGCCGTGCGTCAACTACCGTCGAAGGTCCTGCTGGCCGCGGCGCGCGTCGACGGCACCGGTGCCGTCGCGGCAAGTCGCCCGCGCCGTGCACGTGGTGCGCAGCGGCGATTCGCTGTGGCGCATCGCCAAGCGGCATCGCATGGACGTGAACACGCTGGCGCGCCTCAACGGCATGCGCCCCAGCGACACGCTGCGCGCGGGCCAGAAGCTGGGGCTCACAGCCGCGGCTCGTCGGGCAGCAGCAGCAAGCCCAGCGGCGCGTCGCAGCAGCGCCCGCCAGGTCACCTACAAGGTGCGCAGCGGCGACACGCTGTCGCGCATCGCGCAGGTGTTCGGCGTCTCGGTGGCGGACCTGCGTGAGCTGGAACGGCATCACCCGGCACTCCACGCTGCGCCCCGGCCAGCGGCTGACGGTCAACGTCCGCCGCCACTGACGAACTGCCATCGCCGCCGTCGCTGGCGGCGAATTTCCTGAACTCCGCCGGGGCTGGCAGAATGCCGGCCTCGTTTCATTTGCAGCCAGGACAAGGGGATCTACATGGGCTTCCTCAGCGGCAAGCGCGCGCTCATCGTCGGCGTGGCATCCGATCGTTCCATCGCCTGGGGCATCGCGCAGGCCATGCATCGCGCAAGGCGCCGAGCTCGCGTTCACCTACGTGAACGACAAGTTCAAGGATCGCGTCACAGCCGCTCGCCGAATCGCTGGGCTCGAAGATCGTGCTGCCGCTGGACGTCACCAACGACGCCGAGGTCGATGCCGTGTTCGCCGCGCTGAAGCAAGGACTGGGGTTCGCTCGACATCCTGGTGCATGCCGTGGCGTACGCGCCGCGCGAAGCGCTGGCCGGTGGCTTCACCGAGAGCACCTCGCGCGAGGCCTTCCGGGTGGCGCACGACGTATCGAGCTACAGCCTCACCGCCCTCGCCCGCGGCGCGCGCCGCTGATGGCCGGGCCGCGCCGGCGCCATCCTCACGCTGTCCTATCTGGGCGCGGTGAAGTCCATCCCCAGCTACAACGTCATGGGCCTCGCCAAGGCCAGCCTGGAGGCCAACGTGCGCTTCCTGGCCGCCGACCTGGGCCCGCAGAACATCCGCGTGAACGGCATCTCCGCCGGCCCCATCAAGACCCTGGCGGCCGCGGGCATCGCCGGCTTCCGCAAGATGCTCGGGCCGCGTCGCCGAAGTCGCCCCGCTCCGCCGCAACGTCACGCTCGAAGACGTGGGCAATGCCGCCGCGTTCCTGTGCTCGGACCTGGCGAGCGGCGTGACCGGCGAGATCATCTATGTCGACGCCGGCTTCAGCACCGTGGGCATGACTTTCCCGCAGGAAGCGGGCGAGTAAACGACAAGGGCGAATACCCCGCCAAGGCGCGGACAAGCGTTGCCGACTCTTGTCCCGCTTTCCTCTTCTCCGATTCTTTTCCTGCTTTCGAAGCCCTGAACGATCGCGCGAAGGCGCGAGGCTGACCGCTTGCCGGCGCGAATCGAGGGCGCCGAGCGGGAAGCGTCAGCGCGAAGGTACTCTTTGGTGGTTCAACCCTGGGCCGCGTTCACCAGCAGTTGTTAGCGGAGCGCTGACAGCTCCATCTGCGCAGCTTCCCGCGAGGGAACGCGCGAAGCGCGCGCCCGAGTTGAGCGCCGGCAAGCGGTCAGCTTCGCGCCGGCCCGCTATCGCTGAGAACTTCAGTCTCGCCCTCGAGGCGCGCCACGATCACCGTACAGGCCGCGTCGGCCAGCACGTTTATCGAGGTACGGCACATGTCGAGGATGCGATCGAACACCAACAGTACGCCAATCGCCTCGGCCGGCAATCCGACGGCGGCCAGGATAATGGCGATGCCGACGAGTGACGCGGACGGGATGCCGGCAATGCCCATCGAGGTGATGAGCGCGAGGATGACGACGGTGAACTGCGTGCCGAAGTCCAGGTGCAGGCCGTAGGCCTGCGCGATGAACATCGCGGCGGCGCACTCGTAGAGAGCGCTGCCTGCGTGGTTGACTGACGCGCCGAGCGGCATGACGAAGCCAGCGATGCGCTCGGACACCTTGGCGCGCTTCTCGAGGCAGGTCAGCGATAACGGCAGCGTCGCCGACGACGACGCCGTCGAGAAGGCCGTGAGCAGCGCCGGTGCCATCGCCGGGTACAGTCTCCACGGGTTCACGCGGGCCGCCACGGCGAGCAATATCGGCAATACGATGAACCCGTAGATCAACAGCCCAGCGAGCACGCAAAGCGCGAACAGGAGCAGCGGACCCGCACCCTCGAACCCCGCCTGCGCGACCACCTTGGCGATGAGCGCGAACACGCCCACGGGCGCCAGTGTCATGACCCACCCGGTCATGCGCATCATGATCTGGAAGATGCCCTGCCAGAACGACATGACCGTGCCCTGGTGCGGCTGCTCGATGCGCGCAAGGAAGAAACCGAACAGCACCGAGAAGAACACCAGCGCCAGTAGTTTGGTGTTGACCGCCGCCTGAAGAATGTTGGTCGGAACGATGTCGCGGATGGTGTCGAGCACGCTCGCATTGGAGCGCGCCGCGACAGTTTGTTTCACCAGCGCGGCGTCGGAGTTCAGCGCCAGCTTCGATCCCACGGGCCCATTGGCGTCGATTCCCGGCGTCACCAGGTTGACCAGGAACAGCGCGATCAGCACTGCCAGCAATGTCGTCAACACGTAAAAGGCCAGAGTCTTGCTGCCAAGCCGGCCGAGATCAGGGCCAGAGCCCAATGCGGCGACGCCCGTGATCACCGACGCCAGTATCAGCGGTACGATGATCATCTTGAGCAGGTTGATGAACATGCTGCCGACGAGATCGAACAGCGGCACGAGCTTGAAGGTGCCGATCGCACCTTCATCACCCAGGTAGGTACGCACCAGCCAACCGACGAGCCCGCCGGCGACCATGGCGATCAGGATGGGGATGACGGGAGCGGACTTCGAATCGGCACCGGCTCCCATTCGGTGCTACTCCGTGAAGACTTTCGCGTTCTTCACGATCTTCGATTGGGCCCGCGCTTCGTTGACATACGCGGCGATGTCGCCTTGCGCGGCACGCTGCATCAGCGACTGCTTCTGCTGTTCGGCCAGCGCGGCGTTGGCGCCGTTGTCGGCAGTCCGCGAGCGCGTGACGACCAGCAAGGCGCTGGTGCCATCGTCCAATGTGGCGAGCTTGATGATCGGCTTGTCCGTGGGACGCGCCTCATCGAACACCGCCGTGCGCAGCGCCGCCGGAACCGACGGATCGGCGCGGCCGACGAAGCGCGCCGGCTCGCCGGTGATGCCCAGTGACTTGGCGACTTCGTCGAGCTTCTCGCCACCCTGCAGGCGCTTGAGCGCTTCTTCGGCCGCTGCCTTCGCGGCGGCGACCGCGCGTTCCTGCTGCAGGATCGCTTCGATCTCGGCGTGCACTTCCGCCAGCGGCTTCGCGGCCGCCTTGTGGTGCGACGTGACCTTTACCAGCACGAGACGGTCATCACCCAGCGCCACGGGTCCGCCGACCTTGCCCTGATTGAGGGTCTCGTCGCTGAACACCGTGGCCTGGAGATCGGGGCCGGAACCGAGGGGCTCGCCGCCGCCGCCGCGCAGGAACTTGTCGACCGTGCCGCGCGTAAGGCCGAGATCGGTGGCCAGCTTGTCGAGATCGGTGGTGCCCTTGTCGAGCGCGGCCTGGATCTGGTCCTGGCGCTCGCCGAACAACTCCGCAGCCTTGTCCTGGCGGTACTGGGAATCCAGCTCCGCGCGCACTTCCGCGAACGGCTGTGCCTGCGTCGCCTGGATCTCCTCGAGCTTGAGGATGTGGTAACCGAACTGCGACTTCACGGGAGCAGAGACGTCACCCACCTTCATGGCGAACAGCGCGTCGCCGATGGGTCCGCCGAACTGGTCCTTGGTCACGAAGCCGAGATCGCCGCCCTGGGCCGCGGTCACGTCGGTGGAATACTGCTTTGCCAGCTCGGCGAAATCCTTGCCGGTGCGCGCTTCGGCGGCCACGGCCTCGGCTTTCTTGAGCGCCGCGGCGTCGTCGATCGCCCTCGCCCACGCCGATGACGATGTGCCGCGCGCGGCGGCTCTCGTCGCGAACATACTGCGCGCGATTCTCGTCGTAGAGCTTCTGCAGGTCCGCGTCGGTGGGCACCACCTGCGAGGCGACCTGCTCGAGACGCAGCTCGGCGAACTCCAGCGCCACGTACTCGGTGGTCATGAAGCGGTCGTTGTTCTTGTCGTAGTAAGCCTTGACCGCCGCTTCATCGATGCGGCTGCGGTGCCGGCGTACTTGCTCGGTCGGCAGCTGCACGTACTGGACCTCGCGCTCTTCGTTCTCGAGATTGAACAGGCGCTCGCGTTCGCCGGCGCAGTCAGGAAGTAGCGACGCGCCGATGCCCTGCTGCAGCTGCGTTGTTACAGCATGTTCTCGCGCGTTTCGTGGAAGAACTCGTACTCGGTCTTGTTGTTCTCCTGCAGGGCCATGCGCGCCTTGCGTGGGGTCGAACTTGCCATCGGTCTGGAACTGCCGGGATCGAGCGCCACTCGGGAACACCGCGGCGTCGCTCACGCGGTAGTGCTGCTCTGCGCAGCCGCTGCTCCATCACCTTGCGCAGGACCAGGTTGTCGACGATGCGTGGCCTGCATCGGCCACTCGCTGGGCTTCGGGAACGTCGGTGCCGAACTGCTGCGACCAGCGCTGCTGGGTGTCGGTCCAGGCCTGGTGCGGCCTCGTCGGCGGGGATCTCCTCGCCATTCACTTCGGCGGCGGCATTGGCGCCCACGTCGGAGAAGTCGAGCGAGCCGGACCCGCCCCAAAAGACGAAGGTGGCGCCGATGGCACCGAGGATGACCCATGCCAGCCACTTCTGGCCCTGCAGGCCATCACGAATACGTTGCAGCATCGACAGTCCTAGACAACTTGAAAATTGGCGGAGCGGACGGGACTCGAACCCGCGACCCCCGGCGTGACAGGCCGGTATTCTAACCAACTGAACTACCGCTCCAATTTTTGCTTTCCGGCGCATCTGAGGGAGAGCCCCCGGCTCCGGAAGGGCGCGCAGTTTAGCGGAAGAATTCAAAAAATGCAGGCCGCGAAAGGCCTCAGAGGCTGGATCAGGCGAGGCCGACTTCCCGCGGCCACCAGCCGGTGCGCCGCGGGATTCCAGTGCGCATCCAGAGGCGATCGATCCAGTGGTCCCAGGCCTGCTTCGAAGTGCCGCCGGAACAGGGGCTCGGCGTCGATGACCCGCATGCCCTGCGTGCGCGTGAGCTCCATCAGGTATTCGCCGGGACAGCTGTTCCCTCGCCCGGCACGTGGGGGTGGCCGCCCTGGCGCCCGAATAGATGCGTCTTGCGGTCGGCATCGAAGACCAGGATGACGCGCGCCGGCGGCAGCTCCAATGACCTCGGCAATCCGGTGGCGAAAGCCTCGAGCAGATCCTCATCCTGCTTTGACAGAACCTCGTCGCGGCACCGGACCGTGCCGGCGACGTGATCCGCGTCGCGTCGAAACTGGATCAGCTCTCCCGGCCGCGAAGTGAGAGATTGCCGCGCAGGTAGCGCACCAGGCCCACCGTGCGCGAGACACTTGCTGAGCTGCGGATCGATGGATCTCCGGCACCAGCCGGATCGGCGGCGACCGCCCCGCATCCCATTCGAAGTATCCCGGCGCGGCATTGAAGCCGCGCGTGAAGTCGCCGGCCGTGATCACGAACACCGCCCAGTCGCGGCGAGAACTCCGCGCGCACCAGTGGCGCCGTGCCCAGGTAGTCCGGCATCTCCGCGCCAGCCATGCCGAAGCTCAACACCTCGCGGTCGAGGTCCAGGAACTCGTTGAGCGCGCCCGGCAGGGTGTCGCGGTAGTCGTTCATCAGCGATTCGACGTAGCTGTCGCCGAACACCGCGATCATCGCGCACGGCCCTGGACGATAGTCGTGCGGCGACGCATAGCCATAGTTGTTGATGTGGCCGCGATGCACGTTCTGCAGGTTCCAGCCGGTGGAATACGTGTACTGCGAATCCGGGATCATCGTGTGCACGGGCCAGCTGTCGCGCGGATCCGCGGCGTAGGTGCCTTCGATGACCGGCAACACGCGCGACCAGTCCTTCGAGGCAGCAGCAGCGCGCCGATCGACTGCCGAGCCGAATGCCAGAGTGCGTGTGAGGAGGGTCTTCATGGCAGTCAGAAGTTGAAGTAGATGAATTCGGTGACCGAGCGCGACGCCGCGGCGATCGCCATGAGCACGACGCCCACGCACATGGCGCCCGCGAGGAACGCCAGCCAGTCGCCGGAGCGGGCATGTGTCGGCCGGCGGTCCAGCCATTGCGGTGAAGCGGCCGTCGATCAGCCGCTGCGAGTTGCGGCGCGAACAGCGCAAGCACCGAGAAGCCCGCGATCCACGGAAGGATGCCGCCGGCGTAACCGGCCAGTGCGTCGATGCCCGCGCCGCCTTCCTGCAGTCCGAACATGCTGGCGATGATGCCGTTGGCCGGAGGCGAGATCGGTGGCGCGGAAATACACCCAGCCGACCATGACGCACAGCATGGTCAGTGCCACGCCGGCGGCGCGCCCGAGCCCACCCGCGCGCGCCCGTGGCTGCGCGGATGCCGAGCCTCTTCGCGCAGCCATTGCCAGAAGTGATTCACGACCAGGTAGGCGCCGTGCAATCCGCCCCAGATCACGAACGTCCAGGAGGCGCCGTGCCACAGGCCGCCGAGCAGCATGGTCAGCATCAGGTTGATGTAGCGCCGCGCGCGGCCATGCCGGTTGCCGCCGAGCGGCACGTACAGGTAGTCGCGCAGGAAGCGCGACAGCGTCATGTGCCAGCGCCGCCAGAACTCGGTGATGTTCCACGCCTGGTAGGGCGAGTTGAAGTTGTACGGCAGCCGCACGCCGATCAGCAGGCTCAGCCCCACGGCCATGTCCGAGTAACCGGAGAAGTCGAAGTAGATCTGCAGCGTGTACGCGACCACGCCGAGCCACGCGGTCGACGCCGCGCAGCGCGGTGCCGGGATCGTGCGCCGAACACCATGTTGGCGATGGGCGCGACGCTGTCGGCGACCAGCACCTTCTTCACCAGCCCCATGAGCAGGAACGCGAGCCCGATGGCGAAACTGCGCAGGCGCGGCGAGTAGATCTCCGCCAGCCGGAACTGCGGCATCATCTCCGCGTGATGCAGCACGGGGCCGGCGATCAGGTGCGGGAAGTACGTGACGAACAGCGCGTAGTGGACGGGATTGCGCTCGACCACCTTGCCCGCGTAGCACGTCCACGAGATACGCGATCTGCGTGAACGTGAAGAACGAAATGCCGAGCGGCAGCACCACGCCGAGCAGCGGGATGTCCCGCCCGGAGAGCTCGGCCACGGTACGCAGGAAGAAATCCGCGTACTTGAAGTACGCCAGCGCGGCGAGATTGGCCGCGACCGCCACGACGAGCAGGAGCTTCGCGGACGCACGGCCGGTCCTGCCGCGCACGCAGGATCCATTCGCCGAAGGCGTAGTTGAAGGCGATGGACGCCACCAGCAGCAGCGTGTGCTCGACGCGCCAGTAGCCGTAGAAGACCAGCGAGGCGATGCGCCAGCCAGGCCGGCCGCCGCACCCTTGCCGACGAAACGCGCCGTGGCGAAGAACACCAGCAGCGTGATCGGCAGATAGAGAAAGAGAAATTCGCCGCTGGTGAACAGCAAACGGCGCGACCCGTGTTAGCTATGGCGCGCCACTATGCCGCCGCGTCGGCGAATCACCGGTCTGAAGATGCTGTCAGGTGCGTCCTACGGTCATTTCCCGGCGAAGACGGGCCAGGAAGGATGGTGGGTGCTGAGGGGATCGAACCCCCGACCAACGCCGTGTAAAGACGTCGCTCTACCGCTGAGCTAAGCACCCGCCCGGGAACTGAAGCGCGCGCAGTCTACGAAGCCCCCCCGCAAAAGGGAAACCCTAACGAAAAGGGCCTCCGGATCGCTGGATCCGGAGGCCCGTCATCGCTTCTCTCAGTGCGCCTGGACCTGCTTCGAGCCCTTGCGGCCGCGACGCGCGGTCCGCGCCGGCTTCTCGGTGGCGGGCGGCGTAGTCAGCTGCGGCGTCGGCCGGGCGGCCAGCGCCACTTCCAGCACTTCGTCGATCCACTTCACCGGACGGATGTCGAGCTTGCCCTTGATGTTGTCCGGGATCTCGGTGAGGTCCTTCTCGTTGTCGACCGGGATCATCACCGTGGTGATGCCGCCGCGATGCGCCGCGAGCAGTTTCTCCTTGAGTCCGCCGATGGGCAGCACTTCGCCGCGCAGGGTGATCTCGCCGGTCATGGCGACGTCCGAACGCACCGGGATCTTGGTCAGCGCCGAAACCAGCGCCGTGCACATGCCGATGCCGGCCGAGGGGCCGTCCTTCGGCGTCGCGCCTTCGGGCACGTGCAGGTGCACGTCGTGCTTCTGGTAGAAATCCGGCATCGATGCCGAGCACGTCGCGCGCGCGAGCGCACCACCGTCATGGCGGCCTGGATGGATTCCTGCATCACCTCGCCGAGCTGGCCGGTGTGCTGCAGCTTGCCCTTGCCCGGCACCACGGCGGCTTCGATGGTCAGCAGTTCGCCACCGACTTCCGTCCAGGCGAGACCGGTGACGTGACCGATGCGGTTCTCTTCCTCGGCCTTGCCGTAGCGGAAGCGGCGCACGCCGAGATACTTCTCCAGGTTCTTGGTGGTGACGCTGACCGTCTTGTCCGCGCCCTTCTCCACCTTCTCGGCCTTGTCGGCCTTCTTCGAATCGGACTTCTTGGTCTCCGCCTTCTTCGCACCGAGCAGCAGCTGCTTCACGGCCTTGCGGCAGATCCGCGCGATCTCGCGTTCGAGATTGCGCACGCCGGCTTCACGCGTGTAGTAGCGGATGATGTCGAGGATCGCGTCGTCGCTGACCTTGAGCTCGTCGCTGCTTCAGGCCGTTCTGCTTCACCTGCTTGGGCAGCAGGTACTTCTTCGCGATGTTGAGCTTCTCGTCTTCCGTGTAGCCGGGCAGACGGATGACTTCCATGCGATCCAGCAACGGCGCCGGGATGTTCAGCGAGTTGGCCGTGCAGACGAACATCACCTGCGAGAGATCGAGGTCGACCTCCAGGTAGTGATCGTTGAACGTGGTGTTCTGCTCGGGGTCGAGCACTTCCAGCAGCGCCGATGACGGATCGCCACGGAAATCCATCGACATCTTGTCGATCTCGTCGAGCAGGAACAGCGGGTTGTGCACGGCGGTCTTCGCCATGTTCTGCACGATCTTGCCGGGCATGGAGCCGATGTACGTGCGGCGATGGCCGCGGATCTCGGCCTCGTCGCGCACGCCGCCCAGCGACATGCGCACGAACTTGCGGTTGGTGGCGCGCGCGATGGACTGGCCCAGCGAGGTCTTGCCGACGCCCGGCGGACCGACGAGGCACAGGATGGGGCCCTTGATCTTCTCGACGCGCTGCTGCACGGCCAGGTACTCGACGATGCGTTCCTTGACCTTGTCCAGGCCGAAGTGGTCTTCGTCGAGCACCTCCTCGCGCATGCGCGATGTCCTTGAGGATCTTGGTGCGCTTCTTCCACGGCACCTTCACCAGCCAGTCGATGTAGTTGCGCACGACGGTGGCTTCGGCCGACATCGGCGACATCATCTTGAGCTTGTTGAGCTCCGGCGTTGGCCTTCTCGCAGCGCCTCCTTGGGCATGCCGGCTTTCTTGATGCGATTCTTCGAGATCGGTGAGTTCGTTGCCGCCCTCTTCCATCTCGCCGAGTTCCTTCTGGATGGCCTTCATCTGCTCATTCAGGTAGTACTCGCGCTGGCTCTTCTCCATCTGCGACTTCACGCGGCCGCGGATGCGCTTCTCGATCTGCAGCACGTCCATCTCGCCTTCGATGGCGACCAGCACGTGCTCGAGGCGCTTGCGCACGTCGAGGATCTCCAGAACCTTCTGCTTCTCGGGCAGCTTGAGCGCCATGTGCGCGGCGACGGTGTCGGCCAGGCGGCCGGGCTGCTCGATGCCGGCCAGCGCGGTGAGCACCTCGGGCGGCACCTTCTTGTTGAGCTTCACGTACTGCTCGAACTGCGAGATCACCGAACGCGCGAGCACGTCCAGTTCCTTCTCGTCGTAGGTGTCGGCGTCGGGCTCGGTCGACGACGTCGGCGCGTGTAGTGCTCGCCGGTGTGCATGGTCGTCGATGCGCGCGCGGTCCACGCCCTCGACCAGCACCTTGACGGTGCCGTCGGGTAGCTTGAGCAGCTGCAGGATGGTGGCGACGGTGCCGATGCGGTACAGGTCGTCGGCCTTGGGATCGTCGACGTCCGGCTGCTTCTGCGCGATCAGCATGATGCGCTTGTCGGCCTTCATCGCCACGTCGAGCGCGTGGATGGATTTCTCGCGGCCGACGAACAGCGGGATGACCATGTGCGGGTACACCACGACGTCGCGCAGCGGCAGGACCGGCAGGCCCTGGATGGTCACGGACTTGGTGGAAGAGGGTGGTTTCACTCACGCGGCGGAGCCCTCGGCGCCGTCAACGATGCGACAATGCGGTCGACCGGCGGCTGCATTTAGTCAAAGTGTAGCGCGGGAAATGGGGCTGGAGCGCGGCGATTCAATCGCTGCGTCACACTTCTCTGTCAGACGGGTGTCAGAAAGATACGCAATCACCGCAGCAGCGAACGCCCGCGGTGATGCGATCGGGGCGAATCCTAGCTGAGACCGGAACCCGAGACCCGACGCGGCGCTGCCGCATCTTCGGCGGCGCGGCGTGTCCGACTTGTAGACCACGTACGGCTTCTGGTGCCCTTCGATCACGGTCTCGTCCACCACCACCTTGCTGACGTTCTTCAGCGACGGCAGCTCGTACATGGTGTCGAGCAGCACGTTTTCGAGGATGGTGCGCAGGCCGCGGGCGCCGGTCTTGCGCTCCATGGCCTTGCGCGCGACGGCGCGAGAGCGCGTCGTCGCGGAACTCCAGTTCCGCGCCTTCCATGTCGAACAGGCGGCGGTACTGCTTGGTGAGCGCGTTCTTCGGATCCGTGAGGATCCTGATCAGCGCCGTCTCGTCGAGCTCCTCGAGCGTCGCGACCACCGGCAGGCGGCCGACGAACTCCGGAATCAGGCCGAACTTGATCAGATCTTCCGGCTCGACGTCCTTGAACATGTCGGTGCCATGCGGGCGCGTCGCTCACGCTCGCGCACTTCGGACGTGAAGCCGATGCCGCCCTTCTGGGTGCGGTTCAGGATGATCTTGTCGAGGCCGGCGAACGCGCCGCCGCAGATGAACAGGATGTTCGAGGTGTCGACCTGCAGGAATTCCTGCTGCGGATGCTTGCGGCCGCCCTGCGGCGGCACCGAGGCCATGGTGCCTTCGATCAGCTTCAGCAGCGCCTGCTGCACGCCCTCGCCCGACACGTCGCGCGTGATCGACGGGTTGTCGGACTTGCGCGAGATCTTGTCGATCTCGTCGATGTAGACGATGCCGGTCTGCGCCTTCTCGACGTCGTAGTCGCACTTCTGCAGCAGCTTCTGGATGATGTTCTCGACGTCCTCGCCCACGTAACCGGCTTCGGTCAGCGTGGTGGCGTCGGCGATCGTGAACGGCACGTTGAGCAGGCGCGCCAGCGTCTCGGCCAGCAGCGTCTTGCCGCAGCCGGTGGGGCCGATCAGCAGGATGTTGCTCTTGGCGATCTCGACGTCGTCCTTGCGACGTGCCGCCGGTGCCGCCGCGCGTCTGCAGGCGCTTGTAGTGGTTGTACACGGCGACGGACAGCGTCTTCTTCGCGCGCTCCTGGCCGATCACGTACTCGTCGAGGACCTTCTTGATCTCGGGCGGCTTGGGCAGCTTGTCGCGCGCGCGCTCGGCGCTTGTCCTCGAGTTCCTCGCGGATGATGTCGTTGCAGAGCTCGACGCATTCGTCGCAGACGAAAACGGACGGGCCGGCGATCAGCTTGCGCACTTCGTGCTGGCTCTTGCCGCAGAAGGAGCAGTACAGCAGCTTGCCGTCGTCGTGCCGGCCGCGAGTGTCGTCGGTCATCTTTGCTCCGTTCCGGGAGCTGATGCCTGACCGTTGGAATCTATATAGCACGCCAGTTCCGCCGAACCCAAGGGCGCGCGCAGGCGGAACCCGTTGTTTATACGGGATTTGTCGAGAACTGCGAGTGGCATCGCAATTGTCCGGCCAGGCCCGGAATGGCCGGGATTTCAGCCGGCGGGCGTGGTCGGAGGCTGCGACGCGCTTGTCGAGCACCTTGTCGATCAGCCCGTAGGCGACCGCCTCGTCGGCGCTCATGAAATTGTCGCGGTCGGTGTCCGTGCGGATCTTCTCGACCGACTGGCCGGTGTGCTGGGCCAGGATCTCGTTCAGGCGGTCGCGGATCTAGAGGATCTCGCGGGCCTGGATGTCGATGTCGCTCGCCTGGCCCTGCGAAGCCGCCCGAGCGGCTGGTGGATCATGATGCGCGAATTGCGGCAGGCATGAAACGCTTGCCCTTGGCGCCGCCGGCCAGCAGCACCGCGCCCATGCTGGCCGCCTGCCCGACGCAGATGGTGCTGACACGTCCGGCTTGATGAACTGCATGGTGTCGTAGATCGCCAGGCCGGCGGTCACCGAGCCGCCCGGCGAGTTGATGTACAGCGCGATGTCCTTGTCCGGGATTCTCGGACTCCAGGAACAGCAGCTGCGCGACGATGACGTTGGCCATGTAGTCCTCGACCGGACCGACGATGAAGATCACCCGCTCCTTCAGCAGGCGCGAGTAGATGTCGTAGGCACGCTCGCCGCGCGCGGTCTGCTCGACCACCATCGGAACCAGGTTCAAGGCGCGCTCGTTCATCGCATCAACTCCTGTGTGACTCAGTCTTACTGCTGCTCGTTCTGCGCCGAACTGCGTGAGCTCGGCGAAGCGTCGCCGGCTTGTCGGTCACCTGGGCCTGGCCAGCACCCAGTCGATGGCCTGGTCCTCGAGCACCTGCGGTTTCGATCTGACGCATCATGTCCGCGTTCTGCAAGTAGGCGCGTCGCACTTCGTCCGGATTGGAATACGAAGCTGCGAGTTCGTTCAACTTTTCCTGCACGGATTCGCGACTCGACCTTGAGGTTCGCGCGGCGCACCAGCTCGCCCATCAGCAGGCCCAGCGTCACGCGGCGGCGGGCCGGCTCCTCGAAGGGCTCGCGCGGCGGCAGCTGCTTGGCGTCGCTGCACGCCGGCGCGACGCAGCATCTCCACCTGCAACTCCTGGATCTGCTCGTCGACCAGCGACGCGGCAGCTCCAGCGGGTTCTTCGTGTACAGGCGCTTCGAACACCTGGGTGCGCAGCTTCTGGCGCATGGCGCCTCGCAGCTCGCGCTCCATGTTCTTGCGCACTTCGCCGCGCAGGCTGTCGACGCTGCCGTCGGCGATGCCGAAGCCCTTCGCGAATTCCTCGTCGAGCGCGGCGGGCAGTCTGCTCTTCCACCTTCACGATCTTCACGGTGAAGCGTGGCGGTCTTGCCGGCCAGCTTCTTGTTCGCGTGATCGGCCGAGAACGTCGGCGTTGAATTCGCGCGCTCTCGCCGGCCTGCGGCGCCGAGCAGCGCGTCCTCGAATTCCTTCATGACCTGGTTGGCGCCGATCGACGATCGGCACGTCCTGTGCCGCTGCCGCCTTCGAACTCCACGCCGTCGATCCTGCCGACGAAGTCCACGGTCACGCGATCATTGTTCGCGACGCCGCGCGTCACTTCGTTGAACGCCGGACGCTGCTTGCGCAGCGTGTCGATCATGGCGTCGAGATCCGCGTCGGTGACGCTGGCCACCGGGCGCTCGATCGCGAGATCGGCCGAGCGGCGTGAGCTGCACCTCCGGCAGCACTTCGAACACGGCGGCGTACTTGAGGTCCTTGCCGGGCGCGAGCGCGATCGGCTCGATGCGCGGACCACCGGCGGGGTTGCAGCTTCTCGCGCTGCACGGCTTCGGAGAACGACGCGCGCATCAGGTCGTTGATGACCTCGCCGTGCACCTGGTCGCCGTACTGCTGGCTTGATGACCGCGAGCGGCGCCTTGCCCGGGCGGAAACCCTTGAGGCGCGCGGTGCGCGAAATCTTGTTCAGCCGCTGCGCGACTTCGCCGTCGATCTGCGACGCGGGAATCGCCACTTCGAGGCGGCGCTCCAGACCCGCCCGTGGCGGTCAATGAAACCTGCATGTCCATTCCTTCATCGTTAACGTTCGGCTCGGCCATGACGATTGGTGCGAAAGGAGAGACTCGAACTCTCACGGGTTGCCCCGCTGGAACCTAAATCCAGTGCGTCTACCAGTTCCGCCACTTTCGCCCGGCCCAAAAACCTGGCGGCCCGCGCGAGGGGCGCGGATTATAGCCTCGCGCGCGGCCGATGCGCGCGTACGGCTCGCTGGCGAAAAATTCGGGTTTTGGCTATCCTTCGGCCCGCCCAGGGACTGGCGGACTGGACGACAGGGGACATAAGATGGGTCAGGTCGGCAATCTCATCATCGTCGGGCTGCTGACCATCGGCTCGGGCCTGCTGGACGCGCGCGGGTTCGTCTTCGCGGCCCGTGCCTGGCCGGGCGGCCAGCCTCGACCCCAAGACTGGGCTTGCTGTCGCTGGCCTGCTTCGCCGGCGGCCTCACCGCCTACATCCTGGCCGTGAAATTCATGCAGAACGCCGGCATCCAGGGCGTGGCCCTGCAGAGCGGCATCTGGTTCGTGATCACCGCCATCGGGCATCGCCGCCATGGACGGCACGCATCGTCAACTGGAGCCGCACCCAGCAGGTGGTCGGCGTGGTGGTCGCCGTGGCATTGTGCTGGCTCATCGCCACCACGCGCGCCGCCGAAGCCTGAGCTCGAATCCCAGGACACGGACATGGATTCCCGACTCATCGAAATGCTCGCCTGCCCCGTATCCAAGGCCCCGGTGTTCTTCGCGGAAGCCCGGCAGCTCCTCGTCTGCCCGACGAGCAAACTGGCCTATCCGATCAAGGACGGCATCCCGGCGATGCTGCCGGAAGACGCGATCAAGCTCGAAGACAACGACCCGCTGCTCGCCGGCGTAGAAGGGGACAGATCTGATTCCGGCCGCGCTGTCAGGCGCGTGCGAAATAGATCTGCTACGCCCGATCTCGTCCTTGTAGAACTTGAGCAGCTTGCGCTCCACGCGGTCGAAGTTGTTGAAGCGCGCGAGCTTGCGCAGGTCGCGCGAATCCTTGCCCAACAACCCCAGCTTGAGCGCGAGTCCGATGAAGGGATTCTGCGGACGTTCCGTGAACGGGATCTGGTTGAAGTCGAACAGCTTCGGTCCGCCGGCCTTGCGATCCACCATCACGTTCATGGCGTGCAGGTCGATGTCGTAGAGCTTGGCCTCGTGGCTCAGAGTCACCAGCTCCGTCAGGTCGTCCATGAACCGCGGCGAGATGAACGTGGCGTGTTCGCGCTGCGCGAAGTAGTACACCTCGCCGTCCAGGCATTCCTGCAGCGACATCTGGAAGCCCGGCTCGACGACGAAGCCGAGCGGCTCGGCGACGTACTTGGCCATGCCGCGCGCTTCGAAGAACGCCCTGTTGCGCCGGTGCTCGAACTCGGCCAGCGGCAGCTTGTGCTTGCGCGCATGGCGCGCGATCGCCGCGGGCTTGTAGACCTTCACGCCCACGTCGCGGCCGCGCCAGCGCGCGCGATACACCACCGAGCGTTTGCCCTCGCCCAGCTTGTCGCGTGACCTCGAGGTCCGCGTACTGCGTGCCCTTCGAGCTTCACCTTGAGGCTCTCCGGGATCGACGTGCCCGGACTCCGCCAGCACGACCCACTTGTCGGACAGTCCAGCGGCGCACGGCGATGATCTCGAGCACGCGCAGACCCGCGTCCTCGAACTCGGCCTTCATGCTCTTCACGGAGACGCGCTCGAACGGACGCTTCGTCAGCCCGAGCGCGCGCGAGAGCTTCCATACGCCGTAGCGGAAGGAATATTTGTGGCGGTAATCGGCAATGACCCAGCGACGCGACACGCGGCCGAACTCGCGCAGCATGCGGCGGCGCGTCTCCGGGTCCACGTGGAACAGGAAGCGGATGCTCATGAGGCAATCCACCGACTTCGCCGCGAACGGCAGCGCTTCGGCATCGGCGCGCACGTAGCCGCGCGATGTTCGCGTGTTGCACCGACGGTAGTTTGGCCGCCTGCTGCATCATCTCCGACGGAGATGTCGCTGCCCACGACCTCGTAACCGGCGCGCGCGAGATGTCCGGTGAACCGCCCCGTGCCGCAGGGCAGATCGACGATGGTCTTCACGCCGGTCGGTGAGCGCCAGCGCCTTCTGGATCGCGGCCCACTTGCGCGCGTTGCGGCGCTGACGCTTGGGCGTGCGGAAGCGATGCTCGTCGTAGTCCGCCGCGACTTCGCTGCTCTGGTAGAACTGCTTCTTGTATTCGTAGCCGTGTTGCTTCGGCTTCGACGGATCGTCGCGGGAGGGTTGTTTTGCCATGGCGCGCAAATGTACCTGCGTGGCTCGGAGAAATTGGTGGGGCGTGTAGGGGTCGAACCTACGACCTACTGATTAAGAGTCAGCTGCTCTACCAACTGAGCTAACGCCCCAATTTCAGGGGGGCGCACTCTACCAAAATTCCGCCGCATGGCAACGAGAGTCGCGCGGGCCGGCTCAGCGCGGCCTGGTCGCGCCGCCCGGATATATAAGTACCGGCCGGCTCTGGCGCGTTTCGATCATTTACGATAAAAAGCGATCAAACTCGATCGAGGAGGCGAGCGTGCGCGGGCACGGGGGCGAGCATGGCGGCATGGCGGTCATGAGGCCTTTGGCCAGCGGCGTTGCTGCGCTGCTGGATTTTGCTGCTGGCCGCGACCTCCGACTTTCGCTATCGCAGCCCGTCTGATCTACGACGTGAAGTTCGAGGGCGAGCGGAACGCGCCTGCGAAGCATTCCGTTTCCGTCCCGAAGGCAACTACCGCGTCACCGTGGAACTCACGCGCGCACCAAGGGCCGCAACCGCGTCGATCTCGGCCGAGCAACGCCGGCTGATGGCGCGAAGACATCGTGCTCGGCAGCGCAAGCCCGTCGAGCGCAGCTTCATCGTCAACGTACGCCGCCCCGAACTCCGGCGCGTTGCCCGAAAACGCCACCGGTGGCACCGCGGTGCAGCTCAAGCCCCGCGAGATCGGCTCCGCCGACCTGGGACGACAACTCACCGTTCGAAGTCACGCGGCGGCCACGTTGCTCGCGATCCGCGCCGAGCCCGTGGACGCTGCCGACGCTGTACCTCGCCGGCGATTCGACGGTCACCGACCAGCGCGTGGCGCCGAGCGCGAGCTGGGGGCAGTTCCTGACGCGGTACTTTCGCGACGGCATCGCGGTCGCGAATCACGCCGAATCCGGCGAGACGCTGAAATCGTTCGTCACCGAGATGCGCCTCGACAAACTGCTGTCGACGCTGCGCGCCGGCGACTGGGTGATGATCCAGTTCGGCCACAACGACCAGAAGGTGCAGTGGCCGCAGACCTATGCCGAGGCCGCGACGCACCTATCGCGCCTGGTTGCGCACCTACATCGCGGAAGTGCGCCGCCGTGGCGCGACGCCGATGCTGGTGACTTCGCCCGAGCGCCGCAATTTCGACGACCGACGGCCGCATCCGGCCGACGCTGGCCGACTACGCCGACGCGATGCGCGACGTCGCCCGCGAAGAGAAAGTGGCGTTGCATCGACCTCAACGCGATGAGCATCCGCATCTACGAAGCGCTCGGGCCCGGGATCGCTGCCCAGCGCCTTCGCCGACGGCGGCAACGACAAGACGCATCTCAACGAGTACGGCGCGCGACTGCTCGCCCGCTGCGTCGTCGAAGGCGTGCGCACGTCGGACCCGACGCTCACGGGCGGACTCGCGGATCACCTCGCCGCTGACGCCGGCACCTTCGATCCCGCGCAACCTCCACTCCCCTGACGAGGCCAGAATGAAATTGCCCAGGTTCGCTTCTCGCCGGTCTCGCCAGCTGTCTGCTCTGCGTCGCGGCGCATGGCGCCGACCCGGTCGCCATCACGGTGCGCGCCGACAAGCCCGGCGCCGTCATCGACCCGGCGATCTACGGCCAGTTCGCCGAACACCTCGGCCGCCGCATCTACGAAGGCATCTGGGTCGGCGAGAGACTCGCCGATCCCGAACACGCGCGGCTATCGCAACGACGTGGTCGCCGCGCTCAAGGAACTCGGCGTGCCGGTGCTGCGCTGGCCCGGCGGCTGTTTCGCCGACGAATACCACTGGCGCGAAGGCATCGGCCCGCGCGAGCAACGCCCGCGCAAGGTGAATACCCACTGGGGCGGCGTCGTCGAAGACAACGCCTTCGGCACGCACGAATTCATGGATTTCGCCGAGCTGATCGGCGCCGACGCCTACGTGAACGGCAACGTCGGCACCGGCACGCCGCGCGAGATGGCCGAGTGGGTCGAGTACATGACGGCCGAAGGCGATTCCACGCTCGCGCAGCTGCGCCGCAAGAACGGCCGCGACAAGCCGTGGAAGGTGAAGTACTTCGGCGTCGGCAACGAGACCTGGGGCTGCGGCGGCAACATGCGCGCCGGAGTACTACGCGGATCTGTACCGCCACTACGTCACGTTCGTCAAGGCGCCGCGAGGGCAACAAGCCGCTGCGGATCGCCAGCGGCGCGAACGGCAGCGGGCTGCCCTGGACCGAAGTGCTGATGCGCGAAGCCACGCGCCACATGGACGCGATCAGCGTGCACTACTACACGCTGCCCACCGGCAAGTGGGACGTGAAGGGCGCGGCGACCGGCTTCGCCGAAGACGAATGGTGGGCCACGCTCGCACGCACCTGGCGCATGGAATGGATCGTCACCGAACACTCGAAGATCATGGACAAGTACGATCCCGAGAAGCGCGTCGGCTTGTACGTCGACGAGTGGGGCACCTGGTACGACGTGGAGCCGGGCACCAACCCGGGCTTCCTCTATCAGCAGAACACGCTGCGCGACGCGCTCGTGGCGGCCATCAACCTCAACATCTTCCACGCGCACGCCGAGTCGCGTGCGCATGACGCAACATCGCGCAGATGGTGAACGTGCTGCAGGCGATGATCCTCACCGACAAGGAAAAGATGCTGCTCACGCCGACCTACCACGTGTTCCACATGTACAAGCCGTTCCGCGGCGCGACCATGCTGCCGGTGGAGCTGGCGGCGCCGGCGCGTATGGCCGGAGACCTCACGGTCCCCACCGTGAATGCTTCCGCCGCGCGCGATGCCCAGGGACGCCTGCATCTCGCGCTGGTCAATCTCGATCCGCGCAATGCGATCACCGTCCAGGTGAAGGCAAGCGGCGTATCGCCGGGGAAACTCTCCGGCCGCATCCTCACCGCGACAGCCATGGATGCCATCAACACCTTCGACAAGCCGGAGAACGTGAAGCCGGCCGCGTTCAATGACGCCCGCGTGAGCGCCGGTGCGAATCCGCGTGGAGATTCCCGCCAGGTCCATCATCGTGCTCAGCGAGGTGAAGTGATGAACCACGCCTTCCGCATGAAGCTGAAGCCCGGCA
Source organism: uncultured Pseudomonadota bacterium (assembly GCA_963846605.1). Taxonomy (GTDB): domain Bacteria; phylum Pseudomonadota; class Gammaproteobacteria; order Steroidobacterales; family Steroidobacteraceae; genus CADEED01. The sequence continues at coordinate 47,620 of CAWJWS010000012.1, read as the reverse complement.
CCGTGGCCGAGTACCAGAAGCGGCACGACGAGATCTGGCCAGAGCTTGCCAAACTACTGACGCGACGCCGGCATCCACGACTACTCGATCTTCCTCGACGAGGAGACGCTGCACCTGTTCGCGGTGCTGAAGCTGCGCGAACCCAACCAGCGCGAGTCCCTGCCCTCGCATCCGCTGATGCGCCAGTGGTGGGACTACATGAAGGACCTCATGCACACCCATCCCGATGGCCGGCCGATCGAATGGCCGCTCAAACCCGTTTTCCATCTCGATTGATTCACCTGGAGTTATCCCGTGCCCAATCTCGCCCACGGCCTCAAAGCCGCCGACATCGACAACAGATCCAGCTGCTGATCCGCAATCTCGTCGAGATCAAGGACACCTCGGGAGAATTCCTGCTGCAAGCTCGACGACGGCCGCGTCATCGACACCAAGGGCTGGAACGACTGGGAGTGGACGCACGGCGTCGGCCTCTACGGCATCTGCGAAGTACTACCAGCAGACCAACGACGCGCGCTGCAAGCAGATCATGCTGGACTGGTTCCGCGACCGCTTCGCCGCGGGCACGCCGACCAAGAACATCAACACCGTCGCGCCCTTCCTCACGCTGGCCTACCTGCACGAAGAGAGCCCGAACTCCGCCTGGGTGCCCTATCTCGAAGAATGGGCGGAGTGGCTCATGGACGGCCTGCCGCGCACCGAGGAGAACGGCTTCCAGCACATCGTGTTCAACTCCGTGAACGAGCAGCAGCTCTGGGACGACACGCTGATGATGAGCGTGCTGCCGCTGGCCAAGATCGGCAAGTTGCTGGGTCGGCCAGCGCTACGTCGAGGAAGCGCGCCGCCAGTTCATGCTGCACATCAAGTACCTGGTGGATCGCAAGACCGGGCTCTGGTTCCACGGCTGGACCTTCGCGGGCCGCCACCATTTCGCCAACGCGCTCTGGGCGCGCGGCAACTGCTGGGTGACGATCGCGATTCCCGAGTTCATCGAACTGCTGGACCTGCAGCCCGGCGACGCGCTGCGCGAATTCCTGCTCGAGACCCACCTGCAGCAGATCCGCACGCTGGTGAAGCACCAGGACAAGAGCGGCCTGTGGCACACGCTCATCGACGACCCGGGTTCCTATCTCGAAGCCTCGGCCGCGGCCGGCTTCGCGTACGGCATCCTGAAGTCCGTGCGCAAGCGCTACATCGGCGAGGAATATCTCGAGCACCGGCGTGCGCGCGGTGAAGGCGGTGCTCGGCAACATCGACGCGCGGGTGAGCTCAAGAACGTGTCATTCGGCACGCCGGTGTTCAACGACCTCGATGGCTACCGCAACATCAAGCTGACCTCGATGCCCTACGGACAGGCCATGGCCATCCTGCGCGCTGGGCGAGTTCCACGCGGACGTTCATCTGATGGCCATGCAGCGCGGCAGGTCCGGTTCGGCAACTACATCGCCTATGGCGCCAACGACTTCCTCGGCGCCGGCGCGATGTCGATCATCGGCCTGTGGGTGGTGTTCTTCTACACCACCTACTGCGGCCTCACGCGTGGCGGAGGCCGGGCCTCATCGTCGTCGCCGCGCGCCTGCTCGACGCGTTCTTCTCGCCGTTGATCGGCTACATCTCCGATCACTTCCACCACACCTGGCTGGGCAAGAAGTTCGGCCGCCGCCGGTTCTTCATCCTGCTGGCGATTCCGCTGCTGCCCTCGCTTCGCGCTCATGTGGGTCGAGGGTCAGAGCTTCTGGTACTACCTGATCACCTACTGCTTCTTCGAGCTGGTGTACGCGATGGAGATCATCCCGTACGAAACGCTCGCGGCGGAGATGTCGCCCAACTACAAGACCAAGGCCAAGTTCGCGGGCGCGCGCATCATCTGCGGGCAGATCGCCAACATCGCCGCGCTTGTGGTTGCCCGCGCTGATCGTCGACCAGCTCGGCGGCAAGGACTCGCCGAGCACGTTCCTGTACCTCGGCGTCACTCTTCTCCGTGTTCTTCGTGCTCGTGGCGATCGCGGTCTACCTGTTCACCTGGGAGCGGCCGCGCTCGGAGATTCCGGGCGCCGACAAGCCACCGGAGAAATCGCCGTTCTCCAACCTCGACGCAGCTGTTCGACGACCTCGAGGCGACGATGCGCATCCGCGCGTTCCGCCTGCACCTCGGCATGTATCTCGGCGGCTATGTCAGCCAGGACATCCTCAACGTGGTGTTTCCGTACTTCATCGCGTTCGCGCTCGCGGGCACCGTGGCCACCACGGCCAACATCTCGGCCGCGATGGCCATCGCGCAGCTGTTCTCGGTGTTCGTCGCCATCTGGGCCTGCCTGCGCATTCATCCCGCGCCCTCCTACCGCATCGCGCTGATGTTCTTCGCGGCCGGCGTCGTCGGCCTGCTCGCGCTGTACAGCTCCGGCGTCACCGACCTCTTCTGGTACTGCGTGGTCGTGGTCGTCGCCGGCCTCGGGCGCGGCGCGCTCAACTACATTCCGTGGAGCGTCTACAACTACATGCCGGACGTGGACGAAATCGTCACCGGCCGCCGGCGCGAAGGCGCGTTCGCGGGCGTCATGACCTTCGTGCGCAAGGTCATGCAGTCGGCGGCCATCCTGCTGGCGACGCAGATCCTCAACTTCGCCGGGCTGATGCCCAAGACCATGGATCAGCCCGCATCCGTGGTGACGACGGTGGTGACCATCGTTGCGCTCGGGCCGTTGCGCGATCATGCTCTTCGGCTTCATCGTGTCGACTGCGCTTCCGGCTGAACAGCGAAACGCACGCGGTGCTCATGCAGGAGATCGACCGTTTCAAGACGCAGCCCGGCACGGAGCCACCGCCAGAGAACATGGCGGTGGTCGAAGACCTGACGGGCTGGAAATACGAAGAACTCTGGGGCAAGGGGAAGTCACCCTGATGCGCGATGCGTAATGCGCAATGCGAGGTGGCCATCGTCCACCTGGTGACGAAGCTGGACGACTTGCCGCTACAGCGCGGGACAGACCGACGTCGATGGCCGGCCGGTGTCGGCGGCCACTGCGCGCCCCGCCGCTGACAGCATCTTGCGGATCGGCAACGCACGCAGCGCGCGCAGCCCCGCGACGGCGTCGGCCGCATTCTTCTCCGCGCCCACGACATTGGTGTGCACGGTGTCGTTGATGAACTGCGCCGTCACCGCGTCGGCGCCTTCGCGCTGATAGCGATCCGCGATGATGCGCGAGAGATCGACGAACGCGACCTTCTCGTTCCGCGCTGTCTGCCAGTCCCAGAGCCGATAGGTATCCGAAGGACAGGTGATGCGCCCGTCTTCCAGTTGTTGGTGCGCGTGAGCGTCATCAGCACGGGCGTGGCGCCCCTGGCGCGCGTGTCCGCGATCATTCTGCGCAGGTACCAGCCGAACGAGTACACGGTCTCGTGCTTGCCCGTGACCACGTTGTCGATTTCCTCGGACTCGTTGCCGATTCCGGGGATGGTGCCGCGCGCACGCAACGGCCGCGTGGATCCCGGCGGCTCCTGGTTCAGCGCGCCCGCATCGTTGTGGCCGAACTGGATGATGACGAAGTCGCCTGTGCGCACGTCGGCCGAGCATCTTGTCCCAATGCCCTTCCGTGATGAACGTTCGGCTGCTGCGGCCGCCGCGCGCGGCGTTCACCACCCGAGCTTCCGCTCGGTCGAAGAACGGCTGCAAGACAGCGCCCCAGCCCTGCTGGTTCTTGTCGCTGCCGGCCAGCTCCTCGACACATACGTAGCCGCCGTGGAATCCCCGGCGATGAACAGCCTGGCGCGGCACCGGTGCCGTCGCCGGCCGGGAGGGCCCGGAAGCGCACCCGGCCGCAGAAATGAAAACGCCGCGCAGATCGCGAGACCTGCGCGGCGGAAATGGGGTGGACGATGGGACTCGAACCCACGACAGCCGAGATCACAACCCGGGGCTCTACCAGCTGAGCTACGGCCACCATATGACAACTCTCTTCGAAAAAACTTGGCGCGCCCGGCAGGAGTCGAACCTGCGACCACCGGCTTAGAAGGCCGGTGCTCTATCCAACTGAGCTACGGGCGCATGTGGGGAGCAGACTACCTGAGGACCTGATCCATCGGATGGTCGGGGCAGCAGGATTCGAACCTGCGACCCTCTGCTCCCAAAGCAGATGCGCTACCAGACTGCGCCATGCCCCGATTAGCCGATGCCGCCCGCGCCGGGATATACCCGAAGACGGGCCCGGCGGACGGGGCGCGCATCATACCCGAGCGGCCGGCTGGGTCAAGTCGCCGCCAGTCGGCCGCTTACCCGCGCCGCCAGGTGGTGACGCCGCCCGGCTTGTCCTCGAGGATGACGCCGGCCGCGGCCAGCTCGTCGCGGATGCGGTCGGATTCGGCCCAGTTCTTCGCCTTGCGGGCGGCGGTCCGCGCCGCGATGAGCGCCTCGATGTCGGCATCGCGAGAGCCCATCCGGCGGCTGCACCCGCACGGAACCATTGCTCCGGCGCGCACGCGCAGGATGCCGAGCACGCGCGCCGAGCGCGCGCAGCTCACCCGCCAGCAGCTTGGCCTGGTGAGAGTCGCCGCCGGGTGCGCGCGCGGTATTGAGCTCGCGCGCCAGTCCCTGCAGCGCGGCGATGGCCTTGGGAGTGTTGAAGTCGTCGTCCATCGCCGCGTCGAAATCCTTCGCGCGGCCTGTGTGGGCGAATACAGCTCGCCGCCCACCACCGGCACGTCGCGCAGCGCCGTGTACAGGCGGTTCAGCCCGGCCTCGGCCTGCGTCGAGCTGATCGGGCGAGTAGTTCATCGGCCCGCGGTAGTGGCTGGACAGCAGGAAGAAGCGCAGCACTTCCGGATGCTTGATCTTCGCCAGCACTTCGCGCGTGGTGAAGAAATTGCCCAGCGACTTCGACATCTTCTCGTTGTCGATGTTGAGGAAGCCGTTGTGCATCCAGATCTCGGCGAACTTCCCGCCGGTGGCGCCGCAGGTCTGCGCGATCTCGTTCTCGTGGTGCGGGAACTTGAGGTCGAGGCCGCCGCCGTGGATGTCGAAGTGCTCGCCCAGTTCCTTGGTCGACATCGCGGAGCACTCGATGTGCCAGCCCGGACGTCCATCGCCCCACGGTCGACGGCCACGCCGGCTCGCCGGGCTTCGCGGATTTCCACAGCACGAAGTCCAGCGGATCGCGCTTGGCGCTCATCCACTTCGACGCGCGCGCCCGCGCGCAGGTCGTCGAGCTTCTTGCCCGAGAGCTTGCCGTAGGGACCGAACCTGCGCACGTCGTACATGACGTCGCCGTTGCGGCGCCTGGTACGCGTAGCCGTTGTCGATGAGCTGGCCGATCATGGCCAGCATCTCCTCGATGTATTCGGACGCCTTGGGCTCCTTCTCCGGCCGCAGGCAGCCCAGCTGGTCCAGATCCTCGTGCATGGCCGCGGTGAACTTGCGCGCATGCTCGCGCCAGTCGACGCCCGACTCGCGCGCGCGGTTGATGATCTTGTCGTCCACGTCGGTGATGTTGCGCACGTAGGTGACGCGCAGGCCGCGGTGCCGCAGGTAGCGGCTGACCATGTCGAACACGACGAGCATGCGGGCATTGCCCACGTGGAAGTAGTCGTAGACCGTGACGCCGCAGCTGTACATGCGCACGTGGCCGGGCTCGATGGGGCGCAGTTCCTGCTTCTCGCCCGTCAGGGAATTGTGGATGCGGATCATGCGGCGAAGCGGCTCAGGCGATCGTGGATGGTGGATGCGGGTCATGGCGCGTCAGCAGCGGCGCGAGCTCGGGTCCTTCGGTGGCGCCCGTGAGCGCCAGGCGCAGCGGCTTCCAGAGAGCCTGGCCCTTGGCGCCCGTGCGCCTTCACGGCCGCGACGATGGCGTCGAGCGTGCCACCCTGGCCCGCGAGGCCTCGGCCGCCGCGCGGAAAAACTGCGGCGCCCGCTTCGCGCACGCGCGCCAGCGCCGGCTCGTCGAGCGCCGGCGGCGGCCCGAACACGACGTCGCGCCAACGCGCGACGTCCTTCGGCAGCAGCACATTCGGACGGATCGCGGCGATGAAAGCGCGCGCGCGCTGCTCCGGGTCGATGTCGCGCGGTGTCTCCGCCGCCAGCCAGCGCTCGCTTTCTTCCAGCGGCATGTGATGCGCCACCTCGCGCTGCCAGACGTTGAGCTGCGATTCCTCGAAGCGCGCCGGCGCGCGGCCCAGGTGCTTGACCGTGAAGTGTTTCGCCATGGCGTCCAGCGCCAGCACGCCGTTCTCGCCGCTCGAATGGCCGAGCCGGAACAGGTGATTGCACAACGCCGTGGGTAGATAGCCACGTTCGCGGAACTCGCGCACGCTGGTGGCGCCGTGGCGCTTGGACAGCGGCGAGCCGTCCGCGCCCACCAGCAGCGACAGGTGGCCGTAGGTCGGCGCGCGCAGTCCCAGCGCCTCGAGCACCAGCAGCTGGCGCGGCGTGTTGGTCAGGTGATCCTCGCCACGCAGCACGTGCGTGATGCCCATCTCGGCGTCATCGATGGCGTTGCTGAAGAAGAACGCCGCGCTGCCGTCCGCGCGCCGCAGGATGAAATCGCCGATGTCGTCGGTGGCGAAGCGCTGGGCGCCGTGGACCATGTCGTCGAACTCCACGAGTTTGCCCGTGGGCACGCGGAACCGCGTGGTCGGCGAGATGCCCTGCGCGCTCTTGCGCACGCGCGCCTCCGGCGGAGAGCTCGCGGCAGGTACCGGCGTAACGCGGCGGCCGGCCAGCGGCCAGCTGCGCCTTGCGCGACAGATCCAGTTCGAGCGGCGTGCAGTAGCAGGGGTAGGTGAGCCCGCGCGCGTCCAGCGTGGCCGAGTGGCGCGCGTAGACCGGCGCCACGGCGCGACTGGCGGTATTCCACTTGTCCGGCCGCCCTCGCCGGTTCCCGGATCGAGGCATGCCCGGGGCCCGCATCCCAGGCCAGGCCCATCCAGGCGCAGGTCCTCCATGAGCGCCGCGGTGTAGGCCTCCTTGCTGCGCTCAGTATCGGTGTCCTCGATGCGCAGGACGAAGCGGCCGCCGTGATGGCGCGCGAACAGCCAGCTGAACAGCGCGGTGCGGGCGTTGCCGAGGTGGAGCTCGCCCGTGGGGCTGGGCGCGAAGCGAGTGGTGATACGGCCTGGGGACACCGGCGAATGTTACGTGAAAGCAACGCCGGGCCGCAGCTTCGGTAGAATCGCCGCCCATGAAAAAGACGTCGCATGCTGCTGGCCCTCGCCGGCCTTTTGTTCACTTTTGTAACCCAGGCCGCGGCCGCCGAACGCGTGCGCGTCACCACCAACCTCGGCGCCTTCGTCGTCGAACTGCAGCGGGACCGCGCGCCGCTCACGGTGGAGAACTTCCTGAGCTACGTACGCTCGGGCTACTACACGAACACCCTGTTCCATCGCGTGATCGCCAATTTCGTGGTCCAGGGCGGCGGCGTCGGGCCTGACTACAAGGCCAAGCCCGTGCGGCAAGCCCATTCCCAATGAAGCCGGCAACGGTCTCAAGAACCTGCGCGGCACCGTCGGGCTCGCGCGTGCGGCCGGGTCCGCATTCCGGCGACTGCCAGTTCTACGTCAACGTCGCCGACAACGCGGACCTCGATCCCCTGCCGACGCGCTGGGGCTACGCGGTGTTCGGCCGTGTCGTCGAAGGCATGGAAGTCGTGGATCGCATCAGCATCTCGCCGACGGGCGCCGCCGGCCCTTTCAAGCAGGACGCGCCGCTGCAGCAGATCGTGATCCAGAAGGTCGAGATGCTCGCCGAGCAGCCTGCCGCGGCTCCCGCGCCAGCCACCGCTCCGAGGCCCGCACCCGCCGCGACTGCACCCGCCGCACCGGCCACGCCCGCGGGCGAGACGCCGCCGCCACCCGCCGAAGGCACGCAATCTCCCGCCGGAAAGCCCACGACTCCGCCGACGCAAGTTCGCCACCGCCGCAGTGAGTGCTTCCGCGCACACGCTGCTCGCTTCCGACCTGCATCTCGACGCCGAGGCCCCCTGGGCCATCGACGCGTTTCTTGCGTTCCTCGAAGGGCCAGCGCGCTCCGCGGATGCGCTCTATCTGCTCGGCGACCTGTTCGAAGCCTGGGTCGGCGACGACGATGACGACCTCGCCAATGCGCGCGCCTGCGCGGGCATGGCCGCGCTGACGCGCGCCGGCGTGCCGGTGTACGTCATCCACGGCAACCGCGACTTCCTGCTCGGCGAATCCTTCGAGCGGCGCACCGGCGTCAAACTACTGCCGGACCCGGTGCTGGTGGACCTGTACGGCGTCCCGACCCTGCTCAGTCACGGCGACGTGTTCTGCACCGAAGACTTTCCCTACCAGGAACTGCGCAGCATCGTGCGTGAGCCTTCCTGGCAGCGCCGCTTCCTCTCGTTGCCGCTCGATACCCGCCGCGACGCTCGCGCGCGCCGCGCGCGCCGGCAGCAAGGCGCACACGGAACGCCAGGTTCCCGTTCTCATGGACGTGAAACCCGAGGCGGTGACGCGCGCGATGCAGGCTACCGGCGCGCGGCGACTGGTCCACGGCCACACCCATCGGCCGGCGATCCACCGGCTCGACGTGAATGGCGCGCCCGCGGAGCGCGTGGTGATGGCGCCATGGTACGAATCGGCGAGCTGCGTAGCCATCGATGCCGCGGGAGTGCGCGAAGTCCCCCTGCCCCGTTAATCTCTCCGCCAACAAGAAGAGGATCCATCCTCCATGTCGAACTCCACCCTGCCGCGCGTGATCGGTGTCACCGGCGTGGCCCTCACCGGATTCAACTGCGTCGTCGGCGTCGGCATCTTCGGATTGCCGGGGCTCGTGGCGGCCGTGCTCGGCCCGGCGGCCATCACCGCCTATGTGGTCTGCCTCGTGCTGTTCGGCCTGATCGCACTGTGTTTCGCGGAAGCCGGCAGCCGCGTCTCCGGCGCGGGCGGACTCTACGCCTACGGCTCGGCGGCATTCGGTCCCGTGGTGGGCGGCGTGACGGGAATGCTCATGCTGGTCGCCAGCTCGATCGGCAGCGCCGCGGCCATCGCACGATTCTTCATGGACACGCTGGCCGGCATCTGGCCATTGCTCGCGGATCCCGCCTGGAATCTCGCCGCATTGGTCGTGCTCTACGGCGGAATCGCGCTGGTCAATATCCTGGGCGCGCGCGACGGCAACTGGCTCACCATCACCATCGGCGTGTTGAAGTTCGTGCCACTGGCGTTGCTCATCATCGTCGGCGGCTTCTTCGTCGTGCCCGGGAACCTCGCGTGGCACGGCCTGCCGACGACTGCGCAGATCGGCGATGCGACGCTCATCCTCTTCTTCGCGTTCATCGGCATCGAGTCCGCCTTCAGCATCTCGGGCGAGACGCGCAATCCCGCGCGCACGATTCCCCGCGCGATCCTGCTGGCCATCGCGATGATCGCGGCGTTGTACATCGGGCTGCAGGTAGTGACCCAGGGAGTCCTGGGCTCGGCCCTGTCCTCGTCGCAGTCGCCGCTGGTCGATACCGCAGGCGTCGTGTTCGGATCCACCGGCGCGAAAGTCTTCGTGCTGCTGTCGCTGGTGTCGGCCAGCGGGTTCATGGCGGGCGACATGCTCGGCTCACCGCGCGTCGTCCATGCGCTTGCGCATTCGGGCCAACTGCCCGCGATACTGGGGCGCGAAGATCGGCGATTCGCGACGCCGGCCGTCGCGATCGCGTGCTACGCGGCGGCGGTCGTCATCGCCGCGGCCTCGGGTTCGTTCCGGCAGATCGCCGTCCTCACCGTCGCGGGCGTGCTGGTCCTGTACCTGATCTGCTGCCTTGGCGTACTGCGGTTGCGCGCGAAGAAGATCGCGGACGCCGGAACGCCGTTCGTCGCACCCGGGGGACCGGTGGTGCCCATCGCCGCCGTGGCGATCATCGTCTGGCTGCTCAGCACGCTCGCGCGCAACGAAATGATCGCGACGCTGATATTCGTGATGGTCGTGGCGCTGGTCTACTACGCGCGACATTCACTGGCGAGATCGCGCAAGCGGGAATCCGCCGCCGGGTGACTCGATCAGGCGGGCGGACCGGAATGGAAACGCAGTTCCGGGTCCGGTGAGGTCGCGAGCTCGGCTTCACGCGCCGAGATGATCTCCAGGCGCTGGGCGATCTCTTCCGCGTCGAACTCGCGGGCGGCGAAGTCCAGGTACAGCTCGAAGTGCCGCGCTTCGGAACGTTCCAGCTGGGCGTACAGTTCTTTCACATCCGCGGGCAGGTGCTTCGCCAGCAGCCGGAAGCGTTCACAGGACCGCGCCTCGATGAGCGCATGCACGATCATGAGATCCAGCTTGCGCTTGGGCTCGTGGTTGCGCACCTGCTTGCGCAACTCGCTGGCATAGCGCCCCGGTTTCATTCGCTGATACGGCACACCCTGCTTCTTCATGAGCCGCTCGACCTGCTCGAAGTGCTTGAGCTCTTCGCGGGCGAGGCGCGACAGCGCGACCGCGAGCGAGCGGTCCTCGGGATAGGCGAAGATCAGCGCCATCGCCGTGGAGGCCGCCTTTTTCTCGCAGTTCGCGTGATCGACGAGCAGCATCGGCAGATCGGCCACCGCCGCTTCCACCCATGCCTTCGGCGTGACGGCCTTGAGGATGCTGTTGCCGGTGGCGCGCGCGAATCTCTCCGCGGCCACGGCCTCGCGACGCTGGCTCATGACGCGACGGTCGGCGTGGGCTCGGGCTTCAGCGCGGGCATCGGTGCCGTGGCAGTGGAGCCGGGCGGCGGCAACGCCAGCAAGGAATCATTGATGAGGCGCGCCGCGAGCGCCGCATCGTGCGGACGATCGTCGGGATCCTTGGCCATCAGCAGATCGACGACCGGCTGCAGCTGCGCGAGACGTTCCGGCAGGCGGGGAATCGGCGCCTTCGCGTGATGCACGAGGATGGCCATGTGGTTCTCGGCATCGAACGGCTTCCTGCCCGTGAGCATCTCGTACAGCATCACGCCGAGCGCGTAGATGTCGCTGCGGCCGTCGATGGGCTTGCCGTGCCCCTGCTCCGGGCTCATGTAGTGAGGCGTGCCGAAGATGAGCCCCTTGTCGGTGACTTCCATCTTGAGCGCCACGTGCTTGGCGAGACCGAAGTCGATGAGCGCGATGCTGCCATCGTCGCGCAACATCACGTTGCCGGGCTTGAGATCGCGATGAAAGATTCCGACTTCGTGGATGGCTTCGAGCGCATACGCCAGGTCGCGCGCATAGGCCAGCGACTGGCGCGCGGTGAGTCCTTCGGACATGCGCTTGCGGAGATCGCCGCGCGCGAAGTGCTCCATCGCCAGGTACAGGTGATCGTCGGTCACGCCCAGGTCGTGGATGCGCACGATGTTGGGATGCTGCACGCCCCGCAGGATCTCGAACTCCTGCAGGAAGCGCTCCATGGACTGGTCGACGCCCGAATCCTTGCGGATGGCCGGCGTCACCTTGAGCACCACCACGTCGCCGAGTTCGGCGCTCTCCGCGAGAAACAGGTCGGACACCGATCCCTTGGCGATGTGGTCCACGCGGCGGTACGCCTTCAGCCGGCAGCCCGCGAAATCCTGTGCCATCTTCGCGCCGGCCGACATGCGCCAGCGGCTCTGCGCCTTCGCCTGTTCGTCGGCGGCGCGCTTGATCGCGTCGTTGAGCTTGGTGTGCTTGATCTTGTCCTTGCCCAGCACTTCGAAGGCGCCGCTGCTGCGCGCCTCGATGGCATCGGGTGACTGGTCCTTCTCGGACAGGAAAATGACGGGCGCAAAGCCCTCACGGCCCGTGAGATCACGCAGCCAGTCGAGACCGGAGACGCCCTTCCAGCCGTGATCCAGCAGCACGACGCTGAATCCCTGCGCGAGGAATCCCGGCGTCAGTGGCCCGCGCACGCGCGGGTTGTAGCTGACGAGATCGATGTCCGGCCACGCGCACGAGATGTGGTGTCGCAGCAGCGTGCGATACCGCGGGTCGTCGTCGATCAACATGATTCGCATACCGGATTAGAGCATGCGCGCAGCGGCGGGGTCACGAAGCGCCGGGCCCCTGCCTTGGTACCGACGATTTGTCTTTATGCCGATCAGGACATCCCCCACGTTGGTGCCGGTCGGACCCGTGTGCAGCAAATCGCCCGAGGCTTCGAGTGCGGTTCCCGAGTCGAAGTCGCGCAGCGCTCGCTCGACGTCCGCACCCGCGATCTCCGCGCGCTCCACCGTGCCTGAATCAACGATCGCGCCGGCATCATCGGTGGGGCCATCCGTGCCATCGGTACCCGCGGCGAGGATGGTGAGGGATTCATTCGGCCGCAGCAGCTTCGCCGCGCACAGAGCCAGGTGCTGATTCCTGCCACCGCGACCCGGCTGCGGAGGCAGCGTCACGGTGGATTCGCCGCCCCACACCAGCCCGTCCGCGGAGGTGTTGCGCAGCGCCTCCACGAACTCCGCTGCGACTCGAGCGGCATCACCATCGAAGCGGCGCTTGCCGGTTTCCAGTTCCAGTCCATGCGACCTGGCGACGACGCCGGCCCAGTGTGTCGCGGTGTCGTTGTTGGCCACGACGATCCGCAGGATGTGGTCCGCGCAACCGGGCACTCCGCCTAACAAGCCGGAACCGATGACGGCGGGGTCGTCTTGCGGGACGTCGGAGATGAACAGCGCGTGCGCGTGCCGATCGCCGAGCAATCGCGAAATCCCACCGCCCTTGAGCCGCGACAGCTTCGATCGCTCGGCATTCAGTCGCACGATGTCCCACCCCGAAGCCAATCCGCGGACATTCAGCGACTGCAGATCTTCGAGAATGCATCCCGGCTGCAGCGCCTCCACGAGGCTCGAGCTTCCACCGGACACCAGGAACACGGGATAGAGGTCAGAGGGAAGCTCCGCGACCCGGCGAGCGAGCTCGTCTCCCGCGCCCAGGCTGCGCTCATCCGGCACCGGGTGCGCGGATTCCATCACGTGGATCTCCGGCCGGTCCCGCAGCAGGGCATCGACATGCCCGTCCTTGGTGATCAGCAGCGCCTGGCGTATGTCGGTGCCGAGGGCATCGCGCGCTCCACGCATCATCGAACTGGCCGCTTTCCCGACCGCGAACAGCGCCACGGGTCCCGGCCCGAGTTGTCGCAAGACCGTGGCGACGGATTCTTCGCCATCGACCGCACGCAAGGCTTGGTCGAACAATTCGAGCAGGAGTCGGCGCGGATTCATCGCGATGGCGCCATTCGCTCTGGGCCTGGGCCGGATCTCAGTTCTTGCTGATGACCTTGAGCCCGCTGCGTTCGGTCTCGCGGCGTGTGGCCTTGGCGGAATCCGAACGCTCGGACTGCAGGCGCGCGAGATACTCGGCGGTGACGTCGCCGGTCACGTAGCTGCCCGAGAAGCACGAGGTGTCGAATTCCTTGATGCTGGAATGATCGTGCACGCACGCCTGGATGAGGTCGTCGAGGTTCTGGTAGACCAGCCAGTCGGCGCCGATGAGCTTCGCGACTTCTTCTTCCGTACGATTGCCCGCGACCAGCTCGCTCGCCGCGGGCATGTCGATGCCGTAGACGTTCGGGAACTTCACCGGAGGCGCGGCCGACGCGAAGTACACCTTGCGGGCGCCGGCTTCACGGGCGAGATCGATGATCTGCGCGGAGGTGGTGCCGCGCACGATGCTGTCGTCCACGAGCAGCACGTTCTTGTTGCGGAATTCCAGGTCGATGGCGTTGAGCTTGGAGCGCACGGACTTCGAACGCTGCTCCTGGCCCGGCATGATGAACGTGCGGCCCACGTAGCGGTTCTTCACGAAACCTTCGCGGTACTTCACGTTGAGGTGCGCGGCCACCTGCATGGCGCTGGTGCGGCTGGTATCGGGGATCGGTATGACCACGTCGATGTCGTGTTCCGGACGCTCGCGCTGGATCTTCTCTGCGAGCCGGTCACCCATGCGCATGCGCGCGCGGTGCACCGAGATGTTGTCGATGAGGGAGTCCGGACGCGCGAAATACACGTACTCGAAGATGCACGGCGCGTGACGCGTGGTGGCCGAGCACACCTGCGAATGCAGTCGGCCGAGCACGTCGATGTACACGACCTCGCCGGGCGCCACGTCGCGCACGAGTTTGAACCCCAGCATGTCGAGCGCGACGCTTTCCGAGGCCAGCATCCACTCGGCGCCCTTGGGCGTTTCGCGCTGGCCCAGCACCAGCGGGCGGATGCCGTTCGGATCGCGGAAAGCGAGCAGGCCGTGGCCGATGATCATCGAGATGACGGCGTAACCGCCGCGGCAACGGCGATACACCGCGCTCACCGCCGCGAAGATGTCCGCCGGCGTGACGCGCGGCGTGCCCACGCGCTGCAACTCGGAAGCCAGCACGTTGAGCAGCACTTCGGAGTCGGAGCTGGTGTTCAGGTGTCGGCGGTCTTCGCGCTCGATGACTTCACCGAGTTCGCGCGCGTTGGTGAGATTGCCGTTGTGGCCGAGGCAGATGCCATACGGCGCGTTCACGTAGAAGGGCTGGGCTTCGGCGGCGCCATCGCTGCCGGCCGTGGGATAGCGCACGTGGCCCATGCCCATGTTGCCCTTGAGATCCTGCATCGCGTCCTGGTCGAACACGTCGCGAACCAGGCCCTGGCCCTTGTGGACGAACAGCTCGCCGTTCTCAACCGTGGCGATGCCGGCGGCATCCTGGCCCCGGTGCTGCAAGACCGTCAGCGCGTCATAGATCCGTTGGTTGACGCCGCTGGTGCCGACGATGCCTGCGATTCCGCACATGCTGGGTGGTTTCCTTGTGGCCCTTTTTCAGGGGGCCTTTTCCGGGGCCTTGGAATTGAGGTTCTTTTCGAGCCGTTCAAGCTTTTCGCCCACGATTCCGCGCAGGGCATCCGCTACTCCGCTGGCGTAAGGCAGCAGCTTCGAGCGCTTCCAGCCGTCATCCTCGTCCATGCGCAGCGCCTGCACGGCGATGGTGAACGCGCCGACGATGACGATGCCGCGGATGATGCCGAAAACCAGTCCGAGGAACTTGTCGAGGCCGGCGAACATCGAGACGCGCACGAAGTGCGAAACGATGACGGACACCGCGCCACCCAGGAGCAGGATGCCGACGAAGATGATGCCGCGCGCCGCCCAGATGCGCAGTGGCGAACCCACCAGCACGCCGCCCAGGTGCGGCTCCAGCGAGGGGCCGAAGCTCCAGGCGAGCACGATGGCGAGAAACCAGGTGATGACCGCGATGGCTTCGCGGAGCAGGCCACGGACCAGGCCCATGACGGCGGAGAGAATGATGATGGCGAGGATGATGTAGTCGACTGCGATCACGAGTGGGTACGCTCAGTTGGTCGTAGAAGTCTGGCCGCGACGTCCTCGGCGGGCGGCGCATTGTACTCGACCGGTCCGGCCGGCAAGCGGCAAATGTCGGGCGCCCATGCCCTGCGTCACGAAATCGGCACGATGCTGCCCGACTGCCCCATGCGCTTGAGCTGGGCCGCCAGGGCTTCTGCTGACGCCCTGTCACGCGTAGGCCCGACACGCACGCGGTACAGCTCGCGGCCATTGGTCGTGATCGGTGCGATGAACGTGGCGAAACCCTTGGCTGTCATATCGCGGACGAGCCGCTCGGCGTTTTCCCTGCTTCCGAAACTGCCCAGCTGCACGACGAAGCTGCCCGGCTTCGCGGGATTTGTCGGTGTCGCAACCTGGGGTTTGGGCGCTTGCGGTTTGGGCTGCTCGGCGACGGCGGCCGGAGTGACGGGCCTGGGAGCCGATGGCTGAGGTTGGGCGACCGTGGGCGCTGTGGCGGCAGGTGCAGGTGCGGCGGCGACTTCGGGCGCCGCGGACTCGCCGGGCACCGCGAGCTGCGATGCGGACGCCGCCGGCGACTCACCGACCGCGGGCAGATTCACCGACGGCTCGGCGGTCTGCGGCTGGCCGGCCGGCGTGGGCGCGTTGAGCTCGATGGTATAGCGGCGCAGTCCGTCTTCGGCGGGAGCCGCTGGCGCGGCCGGACCCTTGGGGCCGGTCAGTAGTTCGGGAACCAGCAAGACGAACAGCGCCACGAGAATGACGGCGCCCGTCAGGCGTTGCTTGGCTCGTGAATCCATGCGCGAACTATATCCCAAGGAATTCGAGCGCCGGTCCCACCGTGAGGAAAGATCCGAACACGACGATGCGTGAACCCGGGCCCGCCGCGGCGCGCGCCGCGCGGCAGGCATCTTCTACATTCTTTTCGCGCGCGATCACGTTCGCGCCCGCGGGCAGGCGCGCGGCCAGTTCGCCGGTATCGACGGCTCGCGGCCCTTCGAGGCCGATCAGCACCCAGGCGTCGATGGCGGGCGCCACCGCTGCAGTGATGCCGGCGATGTCCTTGTCTCCGAGCACTCCGCAGACGGCCAGTGTCCGCTTCCGCGGCAGGGTCGCGAGATTCGTGCGCAACCCTTCGGCGGCCGCCACGTTGTGCGCCACGTCCAGCACCCATTCGATCTCGCCGGGCAGGCACTGGAATCGTCCGCGGATGCGCACGGCGCGCAAAGCTCGCGCCACGGTCTCGGATGACAGACCCGCCGCGAAACCACTCGCGGCCAGGGCCGCCAGCGCGGTGCCCGCGTTGCCGACCTGGTGAAGCCCCGGCAGCGCCGGAGGCGGCAGATCCTCCAGGCGGACCTCACCGCACTCGAAGTCCCAGGAATCCGCGAGGCGATGGAGGAAGTAGTCGCGCCCCGGGACCAACGCGCGCGCGCCCAGCGACTCGATGACCTCGAAGATGGAACGAGGCATGTCGGCGCTGCCCAGCACCGCCGGACGTCCCGCGCGGAAGATGCCCGCCTTCTCGCGCCCGATCTGCTCCGCGGAGTGACCTAACCAGTCGACATGATCGATGCCGATGGAGCAGACCACGGACACGTCGGCATCGATGATGTTGGTGGCATCCAGGCGCCCGCCGAGGCCCACTTCCAGGACCGCCACGTCGACCGGCGCGCGTGCGAACAGGTCGAGCGCGGCGAGCGCGTTGTATTCGAAGAAGGTGAGCGTGATGTCGCCGCGCGCGGCGTCGATACGTTCGAACGAGGCGATGAGATCCTCGTCGCGGGCTTCCACGCCATCGATGCAGATGCGTTCGTTGTAACGCGTGAGGTGCGGCGACGTGAACCGCCCGCAACGCCGGCCCGACTCGCGCAGGATGGCGTCGAGGAACGCCACCGTGGAGCCCTTGCCGTTGGTGCCACCCACCGTGATGACGTGATGGCGCGGCGCGAGCAGGTCGAGGCGCCGCGCCACTTCGCGCACACGCTCGAGACCCAGGTCGATGGAGTTGGGGTGTGACCTCTCCTGCCGCGCCAGCCAGGCGGCGAAAGCCGTCATTACTGGGCCGGTGCGCTGACCGCGGCCGGCTGCCGCATGAGCATGCGCAACAGCGAGCCGAGCTTCTCGCGCATGTCGCGACGATCGACGATGAGATCGAGCGCGCCATGGTCGAGCAGGAACTCGCTGCGCTGGAAACCTTCGGGCAGGGTTTCGCGCACCGTCTGCTGGATGACGCGCGGGCCGGCGAAGCCGATGAGCGCACGTGGCTCTGCCACGTTGAGATCGCCAAGCATCGCGAGACTGGCGGAGACACCACCCGTGGTCGGGTCGGTCATCACCGAGATGAAGGGAAGACGTTCGCGCGCGAGGCGCGCCAGCGCGGCGCTGGTCTTGGCCATCTGCATGAGCGACAACAGCGCTTCCTGCATTCGCGCGCCGCCGCTCGAAGAGAAGCAAATCAGCGGCGCGCGAGTCTGGATGCAGTGGTCCACGGCGCGCTTGAAACGCTCGCCCACCACCGAACCCATGGAGCCGCCGAGGAACTTGAACTCGAACGCGCAGGCGACGACCTTCAGTCCTTCGAGCGTGCCGGCGATGGACGATCAGCGCGTCGCGCTCGCCCGTGGCCTTCTGCGCAGCCGCGAGCCGGTCGCGATAGCGCTTGCTGTCGCGGAACTTGAGCGGATCCTCCGGCGACACCTCGGCGCCGATTTCCACCTGGCCACCTTCATCGAGGAAGCGCGCCAGGCGCTCGCGGCCGCCGATGCGCATGTGGTGGCTGCACTTGGGGCAGACGTTGAGATTGCGCTCCAGCTCCGCGCGATACAGCACCGCGTCGCAGGCCGAACACTTGATCCACAAGCCCTCGGGGACCGAACGCGTGCGGCGCTCGGTCTTGATGCGCGAGGGCATGATTTTTTCGAACCAGGACATCTCGGAGCGGTTCCTATTCCAGTCAGCGCCGAAAAGGGTGAAGCGATCATAGCGGATTGCGCCGGGAGGCCGAACTCGGCCGGATACCGCACCCCCACCAGGTAGAGGCCGTCCGGCGGCGCGGTGGCGGCGTTGGTCCTGCGGTCCCGGCTGGCCAGCACCTCGGCCACCCGCTCGGGCGGTGATTCGCCCTCGCCCACCGCCATCAGCAGGCCCGCCACGTTGCGGACCATGTGGTGCAGGAAGGCGTTGGCGGTGATGTCCAGCCGCACCCACTCGCCTTCCCGGGTCACGTCGATGCGTTCCACGTGGCGCATGGGCGACTTGGACTGGCACTCGATGGCGCGGAAGGCGCTGAAGTCGTGTTCCCCCACCAGCACCTGGGCGGCGGCGTGCATGCGCGCGGCGTCCAGCGGACGACGCTCCCAGGTCGCGCGTCCCGCGGCCAGCGCCGGACGCGAATCGCGGTTGAGGATCAGGTAACGATAGCTGCGCGCCGTGGCGCTGAAGCGCGCATGGAACTGCTCGGGCACCTCGCGCACCCACAGCAGGCTCACGTCGTTGGGTAGATAGGTGTTGGCGCCCAGGCGCCAGGCGCGCTCGCTGCGTGCGGCGTCGCTGTCGAAGTGCAGCACCTGCGCAGCGGCATGCACGCCGGCATCGGTGCGCCCGGCGCACACCACGTCGATCGGAGCATCGGCGACGCGCGCGAGCGCGCGCTGCACCACGTCCTGAACGGTGTGGAGGCCGGGCTGGAACTGCCAGCCCGAGTACGCGCGTCCGTCGTACTCGAGACCGGCCGCGAAGCGAGCCATCGCCGCCGGATTTAGCCGGGCAGCGACTCTAACAAGCGCTGCGCTTCCTGCTTCTGCGAAGCCGAACCTTCGGACAGCACCTCGTTGAGGATGTTGCGCGCGCCATCCGGATCGCCCATGTCGACGTAGGCGCGGGCCAGGTCGAGCTTGGTGCCGACTTCCGAGAGCGTCACCGGCTCGAGATCCGGCACCGCCAGCTCTTCGGTGGGGCTGCCCGGAATGTCGAAGCCGTTGCCGATATCGAGATCCACCTTGCCGCGGCCCACGGCGGGCTGCTGCTGGGTGGGTTCGACCGGGAAGTCGAGGTTGTTCTTGTCGATGGCCGCGAGCCGCGACGTCGACGAGACGTCGAAGTCGCTCGTGGGCATCTCGAACTTGGCCATGCGAAGCCGTGCTGTTCGGATCGATGGAGCGGCCCTTGGTGAGGTCCACGTCGCCGCCGAGTTCGCGCTCGGTGAGGAACCAGGTGCCGCTGGCACCGTGCTCCGTGAGCTGTGAATCGTCGGCGCTGCCGATGCCGGCGCGCGCGGCCGCGGCGGCCAGCAAGCGCTGTGAGTTCTCGTCGAGGCCCGCCACCATGGTCGGGGCATTGGCATCGGGACCGCGGGGCACGCCAGTCACCGGCTTGAGACCGATCTGCGAATCCGTCTGTTCGAGCGAACCGAGCTCCAGGCCCAGGTCGTCGAGTGCGAGTTCCGCGGTCTGGTCCGAGCTGAGCTTGCGGCGCATGGCGCCTTCGACCTTCTCGCGGATCGTCGGCTCGTCGAGCGGACGCAGCGCGGGCTGCTCCACGGTCGGCGCTTCCGAGCCGGCCGGAGTCATCTTGACCGTCATCTCGCGCGTGGTCTGGCCGCTCCTGTCGGGGTCCAGGCTGAACTCGGGATCGCGAGGCCTTCGCCGGTGGCATCCGGATCGCGCAGCGCCGACGCTGAGATCGAGGTCCACGGGATCCGGCGAACCGCCGCCCGTGACGTCGAGACGCGAGCTGACGTCGAAGGGATCGAAGTCCACGCCGCCGGCGCTGCCGCCGTCGAGGTTGAGATCGACGCCCACCGGGCCGCCACCCTGGCCTTCGGAGAACATCGGGTCTTCGGGGGCAATCTGCCTGCCCATGATGACGATCTTGTCCCACTCACCCGGCTTCGCCTTCGGCGCGCGAGTCGTTGAGATCGCGGGTCAACCGGAGGAATTCCTCCTTGTTGCCCCAGACGAAGAACACTTCGAGCAGCTTGAGCTTGAGATCGCGACGGCCCGGTTCGCGCTGGATGGCGATGCGGACCAGATCGGCGGCCTGGTCGTACAGACCATAGGCCATGTGGAAATCGGCTTCGGCCAGCGGATCGCCCTGGTCGAGGTTGACCGCGGTCTCGCTGCTGATGGTTTCGTCGGTGCGCACCGTCGGCGCGAGCGGAATGTCCTGGGTTTCCTGCAGCGCGCGATGCGTGCCGGATTCCTCGACGAGGATGTCGTCCGGGATATCGTCCGAGCGCGGCGCGCGCATGCGGCCGGTGTCGGACAACGAATCGACGGGCTGCGACAGACGGTCTTCGCCATCGTCGGCAGACGGCCGAGGTTGTCGTCGAACTCGCTCGTCTTGCGCTTGCCGCGCGTCTTGAGGACCAGCAGGCCGAGCACCACCGCGCACCGACGGCCGAGATCAGCCACCAGTATTCCAGCAGCGTGTCGATCGATCGATCCGCTTTCTTCGGCCGGCGCTTCCGTGGCGGTGGGGCGCGGCTTCGGCGTGGGCTTCGGCTCGGCCGGCGGCGTCGGAGCGGGCTCCTGGGTCGCGGCCGCGGGCTGCGGTGCGGGCGGGGCGGTCTCGGAGCTGCGGCGTCGGGCTGCGCGGCGGGCTGCTTCGACCGGCGGGTCTGCGCGGCGGGGGTCTGCTGCGCGGCGGCCTGCTGGGAAGCCGCCAGCTTGGCCTGCAGGTCCGCGAGTTCGGTGTTGCGCAGTTCGAGCAGACGCTTGGATTCGGTCAGCTGGTCTTCGAGCTCGCGCACACGGCCCTGCAGGCGGTCGACTTCAGCGGAGTTGCCGGCCGAGCTGCCGGAACCGGCTTCCGTGGGCGGCACCAGGCGCAGGCGACCCGAGCCTTCGCCGCACTCGACGGACGGACCAGCTGCCGGCCTGACGGCGCACTTCGCTGCTGGCTTCGGCGGGCGAGACGGCGGCGATCTCTTCGCCGCTGGGAATGCGCAGCACCGAACCCGCGCGCAGGCGGTTCATGTCGCCTTCGAAGGCGCCGGAATTGCCGCGATAGATAGAAACCATGAGCTGGTCGAGTGCGGCGCGCCGGTGCTGGCCGACAGGCGGCGGGCGATGGCCGAGAGGCTGTCGCCGCGCTGCACTTCGTAGCTGTCGCCACCGCCCGCGGCCACCGGCAGCGGCGCTCGCGCGGCTTCCGCCGTGTGCGGGACGGGAAATCTGGCCCGAGGTGGTCGGCGCCGCCGACCGCGGCGCCTCGGGCTGGCGCGGCCTGCACGCTATTGGGCGCGAACACCGGCGGATCGAGCAGCACGGTGTATTCACGGACCAGGCGTCCGCGGGCCCAGCGTGGCCTCGACGAGCAAGGTCAGGAACGGTTCGGTGACGGTTTCGATGGAACGGATGCGCAGCACCTGCGCGCCGTTCGCCGAACGATCACGCGTGACGGTGATGTCGGACATGAACGGCGGCCAATCGAGGCCGTAGCGGGCAAAAGTTTCCTTGCGGGCGAGCTGGGCTTCGAGCGTGGCGAGATCTTCAGGAGTGGCGTTGACCAGCTCGATTTCGGCATCGAGTGGAGCATTCAGCGGCGAATTGAGCCGGACGTCACCAAGACCCAGGGCATGCGAGATTCCGGGCAACAGCAAACAGCGCCAGCAAACCCCGGGCGAGACCCATACGCTTCATTCGCGTCTCCACTGTCACCGTCGGAGCTATCTGAGATTTCTTTATCGAAACAGAAACTTAGAGCGCAAACTTGCAGCCCTAAGCTGAAACCGCCCGCAATATAACTTAAATATGCTCGCGCACCAAAATCTCGGCGATCTGGACGCTGTTCGTGGCAGCACCCTTCCGGATGTTGTCTGAGACGATCCATAAGTTAAGTCCGCGTTCGTGACTTATATCTTCCCTAATGCGTCCGACATAAACCGTGTCCTGGTTCGCGGCTTCGGTGGCTGCCGTGGGGTATCCGCCCGGCTTGCGCTCGTCTAACACTTCGACTCCCGGGGCTCTTTCGCAGCAAATCCCGGGCGGCGTCGGCGGTGATCTTGCTCCGGGTTTCCAGGTGCACGGCCTCGGAATGGCCGAAGAACACGGGCACCCGGACCGCGGTGGCATTCACCTGGATCGTACGGGTCGCCGAGGATCTTCCGGGTCTCCCAGACCATCTTCATCTCTTCCTTGGTGTAGCCGTTGTCCAGGAACTTGTCGATCTGCGGCACGGCGTTGAAGGCGATGCGCTTGGCGATGACCTGCGGCTTCGCCGGGCTCCTGGCCACTCATCAGCGCGGCGGTCTGCGCCGCCAACTCGTCGACGGCTTCCTTGCCGGCGCCCGACACGGACTGGTAGGTGGCCACGTTGATGCGCGTCGATGCCGACCGCGTCGTGAATGGGCTTGAGCGCCACCACCATCTGGATGGTCGAGCAATTCGGGTTGGCGATGATGTTGCGCGTCTTGTACTGCGCGATGGCCTTCGGATTCACCTCGGGCACCACCAGCGGGATGTCGTCCTCGTAGCGGAACTCCGACGTGTTGTCGATGACGATGCAGCCCGCCGCGGCCGCCTTGGGCGCGTACTCGCGCGACACCTCGCCGCCCGCCGAGAACAGGCCGATCTGCGCGCGCGAGAAATCGAAGGTGGCGACGTCGATCACGGGAATGTGCCGGCCGCGGAACTCCACGCGTTTGCCCAGCGAGCGGTTGCTGGCCAGCGGGAACAACTCGGAGACCGGGAAGTCCCGCTCCTCGCAGCACGCGGATGATGGTCTCGCCCACCAGGCCCGTGGCGCCGAGCACGCAGACGCCATAACCTTTCTTCGGCTCGCGCCATGACTAACTACCTCGCATGCTGTCTGCCGCGGCTGCGCGGCGTGATGACCGGCGTGGTGCAACGCACGTCGGCGTTCTGCGCCACGGTGGCGCAGGTAATGGTCCAGCAGCACGATGGCCAGCATGGCCTCGCAGATCGGCGTGGCGCGCAGGCCGACGCAGGGATCGTGACGGCCCGGTGGTCACGACCTCCACCGGATTGCCGGTCACGTCGATGGTCTTGCCCGGCACCTGGATGCTGGAAGTGGGTTTGAGCGTGACGTGCACGACCACGTCCTGCCCGGAGGAGATGCCGCCGAGAATGCCGCCGGCGTGGTTGCTGAGGAAACCGGTGGGCGTGAGTTCGTCGCGATGCTCGCTGCCGCGCTGCGCGGCCGCCGCCACGCCGGCGCCGATCTCCACGGCCTTCACCGCGTTGATGCCCATCATGGCGTGCGCGAGATCCGCATCGAGCCGGTCGAACACCGGCTCGCCGAGGCCTGGCGGCACACCTTGGCCGATGCACCGTGACCTTGGCGCCGAGCGAATCGCCGTCGCCGCGGATCTTCCACATGAGGTCTTCGAGTTCCTTCACGCGCGACGGGATCCGGACAGAAGAACGGATTGTCGTAGGCGACTGTCGGGATCCACGGGATTCGAGTGAGCTGACGCCGATCTGGCTGAGATAGCCGCTGATGCGCACGCCGAGTCGCTCGGCGAGATACTTGCGCGCGATGGCGCCCGCCGCCACGCGCATGACGGTCTCGCGCGCGGAAGAACGGCCGCCGCCGCGGTAGTCGCGGAAGCCGTACTTCTGCTGGTAGGTGTAGTCCGCGTGCCCGGGACGGAAACGATCCTTGATCTTCTCGTAGTCGCGCGAACGCGCGTCGGTGTTCTCGATGAGGATGCCGATGGGCGAGCCCGTGGTCCTGCCTTCGAACACGCCGGACAGGATGCGCACCACGTCGCCTTCCTTGCGCTGGCTGACGAACTGCGAGGTGCCGGTGCGGCGCCGATCGACGTCGGCCTGCAGATCCGCCTCGCTGATCTCCAGACCCGGCGGACAGCCGTCGACGATGCAGCCCAACGCCGGTCCGTGGCTCTCGCCGAATGTGGTGACCGTGAAAAGTCTGCCGATGGAATTGCCCGACATGAGCTTCCGTGACACCTTCCAGAACTCGACCAATTGCTCGCGCGTCAGCAGGAACACTCCGCCACCGCCGCGCTCGAACTCGAGCCAGGTGAACGGCACCCGTGGATAGGCGCGCATCAGCGCGCGCTCGGTGTTGCCCACCTCCACCACCAGCAGCCCGAGCGGCCGCAGGTGACGCGCGGCGGAGCGCAGGATGATCGCGACCGAGTCGAGGCCCTCGCGTCCGGACGCCAGCGCATGGCGCGGCTCGTGACGATACTCGCGCGGCAACCCGCGCATCTCGCGCTCCCCGACGTAGGGCGGATTGCTCACGATGATATCGTACGAACCCCCTGAAAGCGCCGCGAAATGGTCGGACTTCGACCAACCGCACGCGTCGTGTGAGTCGCAGGCGGCGGCGATTGATGTCGGCGACCGCGAGCGCGTCCTGCGTCGATGTCCGTGCCATCGACCTTCGCCTTGCGGAAACGCCTTGGCGCAGGCCAGCGCGATGCAGCCGGAGCCCGTGCCGATGTCGAGCATCGAGCGCACGCGCCCGGGCTCGACCCAGGGCGCGAAGCGCCGCTCGATGAGCTCGGCGATGGCGGATCGCGGGATGAGCACACGCTCGTCGACATAGAACGGCAGCCCGGCAAACCAGCTCTCGTGCGTGAGGTAGGCCAGCGGCAGGCGTTCCTTGATGCGCCTGGCCAGCAATTCCTCGCAACGGCGCGGCCTGTGCCGCGCTCACGCGGCGCTGGAGCACGCGCGCGGGCGCGTCATGCGGCAGCTTCATGCACGTGGAACACCAGCGCGACGGCTTCGTCGCGAGCATTGTCGGTGCCATGGCCGAAGAACCTCGCGCGCGCTCGCAGCCGGCGGGTGGCACGCTGGATCAACACCCACGTCCGAGAGGGCATCCGGCCCCGGCTCAAGCTCCGACCTGTCGGTATGAAATAATCGCGCCATGACCAAACGTTACCTGCTTCCTGAGTTTTGCCATTGCCCTGGCCGCGGCCACTCGCCGGCATGTACCTGGCGCGCTGCCCTGATGCAGCCCAGCCGTGGCGCCACTGGAAAGCGGCACGGCGCTGCCGGCGCCGGCGCCGAACTCGACGGCCTTCAACCTGGTGGACACACAGGGCGCCGCCGCTCACGCCCGCGGATCTGCGTGGCCATCCCACGCTGGTGTTCTTCGGCTTCACGTACTGCCCCGATGTCTGCCCCACCACGCTGGCGTTGCTGACGCAGGTGCAGAAGGAGTGCGCTCCGGCGATGCCGGCGGCTCAAGATCGCGCTCATCAGCGTGGATCCGGAGCGCGACACGCCCGAACAGCTGGGCAAGTACATCGCGTCATTCGGCGGCGATCTTATCGGCCTCACGGGCAACCCGCCCGAGATTGTGAAGGCGCAGACGCAGTTTCGGCGTCGCCTCGAGCCGTGTCGAACTCGCGGGCGGCGGTTACACCATGGATCATTCGGCCACGGTGTTCGTGCTCGACTCGCAGGCGCGCAAGGTCGCGGTGTTCACGCCGCCGCTGCGCACCGACGCCTTGATGCCGCGATCTGCGCAAGTTGGCGCCGACGCTCGGACCGGTTCATGAGTGCAGCGGAGCCCGGCGTCGGGCGGCCGCGCCTTCGTCGCGCTTCAGCACCTGCTGCCACAACACGGCATTTCGCGCCTGGTGCTGGCGCCACGCGCTCGCGCTCGCCGGCCTTCAAGAACGCGCTGATCCGCGTTGTTCATGCGCGGCTTCCGGCCGGACATGTCCGATGCCGTGATCTCCGACCCCACCGCCTACGACAGCTTCAACGAATTCTTCACGCGTGCGCTGCGCCGAGGGCGCGAGGCCGTCGACACGGATCCGCGGGCCATCGTCTCTCCCGTGGACGGCACGGTGAGCGAAGCCGGTCCGCTCACCGACGACAAGCTGACTGCAGGCTAAGGGCCATGACTACACGCTGAAGGCGCTGCTGGCCGGCAACGACGGCCTGGGAACGCTCGTTCGCGGGCGGCTCGTTCGCGACTATCTACCTGGCGCCCTACAACTACCACCGCATCCACATGGCGCTGCCCGGCGAACTGCGCGAGAGTTTCTACGTGCCCGGCCAACTGTTCAGCGTGAACCGCACCACCGCGCAGCTGGTACCCGGGCTGTTCTGCGCGCAACGAACGGGTGTTCTGCGGGTTCGACGTCGGCGGCATGCCCTGGGCCATCATCCTGGTGGGCGCGCTCAACGTGGGCAGCATGGCGACCGTGTGGCACGGTGATGTCACGCCGCGCAAGCATGCGCGACAAGACCGCGCTGCCGATCACCGACGTGCTCGAGCCTCTTGCGCTCGCCAAGAGGCGACGAGATGGCGCGGTTCAACATGGGGTCGACCATCATCCTGCTGCTGCCGCGCGGCGCCTCCAGTGGAACGAGAAGATGGTCGCCGGCCAGACGCTGCGCATGGGAGAACGCATCGGCACGCTGGAGCCGCGGGGGTGAACCGCTCGTCCGCTGAGACCCGATGAGTGGCGGAGAGCTGGCGGCCCACCGCTTCGCACGCAGCCTTGCGCGGCGCGCGACGGCGCTGCGATTCACGCGTGAGTTCTTCCACGTCCGCAACGTGCTCGAAGTGGAGACGCCGGCCATGGTCAATGCGCCCGTCTCGGACGTGAATCTCGGCAGCGTGCGGGTCGATGTTCCGCGGCAAGGACGACGCCGACTGTTCCTGCACACCTCGCCCGAGTACGCCATGAAGCGGCTGCTGGCCGCGGGCAGCGGCGACATCTACCAGATCTGCCGCGTGTACCGCGGCGACGAACGTGGCCGCCTGCACAATCCCGAGTTCACCATGCTGGAGTGGTACCGGCTCGGTTTCTCGCTCGACGACGCTCATGGCCGAAGTGGCCGCGCTCACGCGGGATTGCTGGGCCTGGCCGCTGCCCGTCGAGACGCTGAGCTACCGCGAGGCCGTGCAGCGTCACGCGGGCTTCGATCCGCTGGAAGCCGCCGAGGCGGAGCTGCGGCGAGTCGCGGGAGCGCTGGGGCTCGCGGCGCAGCAGGCGCGCAGGCGCTGTCGCGCGACGAATTGCTCGACCTGATCGTCGGCGCGAAGGTGGGCCCGGCCCTGGGCGCCGACCTCACTCACCTTCCTGCATCGCTATCCCGCGTCGCAGGCCGCGCTGGCAAGGCTCGACGCCGAAGATCCGCGCGTGGCGCTGCGATTCGAGCTCTACCATCGCGGCGTCGAGCTGGCCAACGGCTACCACGAGCTCACGCAGGTATCGAGCAACGGCAGCGATTCGCGGCAGATCAGCGCGTCCGTGAACGTCGCGGTCTGCCCGTGAACAACCTGGACCCGCATCTGTTGGCCGCGCTCGAAGCCGGCATGCCGGATTGCGCCGGCGTGGCGCTGGGCTTCGATCGCGTGCTCATGCTGGCGCATGTACGCGTCGCAGCATCGATGATGTGCTGGCCTTTCCCGTGGAGCGCGCCTGATGACGCATGTGACTCGAGAACTACGACTTCAGCCAACCCGACGATGCCTACGCCGAAATCGCACGGGATCTGCGCGCGCTGTTGTCGGGTGAGACGGACCTGGTCGCCAATGCGGCCAACACCTCCGCGCTGATCTTCGACGCCCTGCCCGACCTCAACTGGGCCGGATTCTACTTATATAAGAGTGGCGAACTGGTCCTCGGACCCTTCCAGGGCAAGCCCGCCTGCGTGCGCATCGCGCTCGGCCAGGGTGTGTGCGGCACGGCGGCCGCGCGGCGCGCGACCGTCCTCGTGGAAGACGTGCACGCCTTCCCGGGTCACATCGCCTGCGACTCGGCGTCGAATTCGGAGATCGTGATTCCGCTGCTGCGCGGCGGCGAACTGCTGGGCGTGCTGGACGTCGACAGTCCGAAACTGCGGCGCTTCAGCGCCGCCGACCAGCGCGGACTCGAGGCGCTGGCGAAGATCTTCGTCGACTCGCTTGCGTAGATGGATGGGGACATTCCTCGTTTGCAATGAAGACGGAACAGAGCTCGGACGAGCTCAGTCCCTTGGCTCACGCTACGCGGGCAACGCAATCCCCTTATTCTTGCCGCGCGAGATGTACTCGCCGGTGCGGGTATCGATGCGCAGCACTTCACCTTCGTTGATGAACAGCGGCACGCGCACCATGGCGCCGGTCTCCATCTTGGCGGGCTTGCTGCCGCCGGTCGCGGTGTCACCGCGCACGCCCGGATCGGTCTCGACGACCTTGAGCTCGATGTGCGGCGGCGGCGTGACCACCAGCGGCACGCCGTTCCACAGCGTGATGATGCAGACCATGCCGTCCTTCAACCACTGCGCGGCTTCGCCGACGGCGGACTCGCCCGCCTGCAGCTGCTCGTAGTTCTCGGGATTCATGAACGTCCAGAAATCGCCGTCCTTGTAGAGGTACTGCAGTCTCCATATCCATGACGTCGGCGGCCTCGATGGACTCGCTCGAGCGATAGGTCTTTTCCACGGTGCGGCCCGTGCGCAGGTTGCGGACGCGGACGCGGTTGAAGGCCTGACCCTTACCCGGCTTCACGTATTCATTGTCGATCACGGCATACGGATCGCCATCGATCAGTAGTTTCATGCCGCCGCGGATTTCGTTCATTGAGTAACTGGACATGGGTTTTCCGGGTTTGCCCGAGTATTTCGGGCTTTTGAAGGCCTGCAAAAAAGACCGCGCATGATACCCATCCGACCCCGCCCCTGCCATACGAGCATCCTCCGGCCCAACTGTGAGCGGTCTCTCGGCCGGGGGCCTGGGGGCCGGGTGCTAGACTTCGTTCCGCTTGCTCGTGCTTTGACTGCTTGGAAAGGGGCGCATGACGCGCCCAGCCCCGGGGAATCGCTTGACGGACAATCCAGCCGTACCTCTCATCGTGTTCTCGCCGCAACGAGAACCGTCCGAATTCATCAACAGCCTGATGCGCAAGGCGGGTGAACCCGTTCATTGCACCTGGATCCCCGCGGTGCGCGACCTGGGCGAAGCGCTGGAACAGCTCAACCCCGAGCTGCTGATCTGCGCCTATGTCAGCGACGCCGATGCCAAGCAGGCCGCGACCGTGCGCGACCAGCTCGCTCCGCAGGTGCCGCTGCTGCTGGTGCGGCCCCAGATCTCCGAGAACGACATCGCCGCGGGCATGCGCATCGGCGCGCGCGACGTGATCTCGCTGTCGGCCGGCGACCGCGTGCAGTCCGTGCTGGCGCGCGAGTTGCGCTCGTTCCGCCTGGAGCGCGCGCTGAACACCACGTTGCAGTCGGCCAGCGACTACCGCCGGCAGCTGCAGTCGGTGCTGCAGCGCTCCAACGACGCCATCCTGCAGGTGCAGGAAGGCATCGTCGTGGACGCCAACCAGGCATGGCTCGAGCTGTTCGGCTACGCCGACGATGGCGCCGTAGTCGGGCCAGCCGCTGATGGACCTCTTCGAAGAACGCTCGCACGCCGCGCTCAAGGGCGCGCTCGTGGCCTGCGCGCAGGGCCGCTGGAGCGACCATCCGCTCAAGGTGAACGCCCTGCTCGCCGACGGCACGCAGCTGCTCCTCGACCTGGTGCTGACCCCGGGCGAATTCGAGAACGATCCCTGCGTGCGCATCATGGTGCCCGCGCGGAAGCGCGACGAGAAGCAGCTAACTACCGACCTCACCGACGCGGTCAAGCGCGACGCCACCACCGGCCTGCTGACTGCGCAAGCCACTGCTCGACGCGATCGGCACGCGCATCGGCGCTCCGCCCGCGGCCGGCGTGCGCTTCATGGCGCTGATCCGTCCCGACAAGTTCGCCGAGCTGGAGAAGGACGTCGGCGTGCGCGCCAGCGAACAGCTGCTCGCCGAGTACGCCACGCTGCTCAAGTCCTATCTCGGCCCCAATGACATCGCCGGGCCGTTTCGCCGGAGTCTCCTTCCTGGCGCTGATCGAGCGTGGCAATTCACATGACGTCGAAGCCTGGGCCGAAGCCGTGCTGCAGCGGTTCAGCGAAAGCGCATCCACCGTCGGCCAGCGCACCGTGCACTCCAGCTGCACCATCGGCCTGACTGCCGTGCCTACCGCCGGCGCCAGCGTGGACGCCGTCGTGGCCGACGTGGTCGAAGCCGTGAAGCGTGCGCGTTCGCAGGGCGGCAACCAGATCTTCCACCTCGACAAGGCCGACACCGACACGCGCGTGCAGGCCTACGACCGGATCTGGGTCAAGCACATCAAGTCGGCGCTCATGGAAAACCGCTTCCGCCTGGTGCAGCAGCCGGTGGCCAGCCTGCAAGGCGACGATCCGAACATGTTCGACGTGCTGGTGCGCATGCTCGACAACCAGGGCAAGGAAGTCCTGCCGGCCGAGTTCATGGCCGCCGCCGAACGCAACGACCTGCTCAAGAACATCGACCGGTGGGTGGTCGGCGCGTCGCTGTCGTTCGCGGCGCAAATCCAAGCCCGGCTGCCTGTTCGTACGCCTCTCGCGCGACAGCGTGCTCGACACCACGTTCTCCGAGTGGCTCAAGACACAGCTGGCCGCCGGCACGCACACGCCCGCGCGCATCTGCTTCCAGATCACCGAAAGCATCGCCGAGCAATACATGAACGCCGCGCTGGGCCAGCTAGGCGACACTCAAGAAGATGGGATTCCGCGTCGCGCTGGAACGCTTCGGCTCGGGACGCGATCCAGTGAAGCTGCTGGGCGCCGTGCCGCTGGACTTCATCAAGATCGACGGCGCGCTGGTGCAGGACCTCGCAGGCAACTTCGAGACGCAGACCGTCGTGAAGAAGCTGGTGGAACAGGCGGGCAAGCTCAAGATCGAGACCATTGCCGAGCGCGTCGAGGACGCCAACACCATGGCCGTGCTGTGGCAGCTCGGTGTGCAGTTCATCCAGGGCTACTTCGTGAATGCCCCGGAAGAAGTGACCATCACCGATACGCAGACGCTGCGCACGCTGTCGTCATCGCCGGCTCCCGCGCCCGCACCGGCTCGTCCGGGCACGCGCTGATACTCGACGTCCTCCGGGCCCTGGCCCAGCGGCTTCAGTGCTTGGTCAGCCGCCCATCCACTTACGGCCCATCTTGACCTCCTTGAGCGCCTCACAATCCGACGCCAATGCTTCCAGCACCAGGCGTTCACGCGAGGCAAGCCACGGAAGCAACAGGATCAGCGAGCAAAGACAGATAACCGTATAGGGCAGCACGAACTGTCTCGCGTTCGTGAGTCCGCCGCTTTCGCATAGCCACAGGAGCACGGCGGAACAATTCCCGACGCACAACACCGCGCGGGTGCCCTGCACGAACTTCAACGCCAGGGCGGTTCTATCCAGCCGGTCGAACGTGTTTTCGAGCGCCGCCGGAGCGCCGTCGCGGATGTATTCCACTGGCGTACCGACCACTCCAAGCGCGGGAGATGCCAGCAGCAGCACGCTGGCCCACAATCCCATGGAGGCGGAAGACTGGGCCCAGCACGCGAAGCTCAGCCCCACTCCGGCGACACCGGCAACGAAGGCCAGCGCGACCCACAGGGTTCTCCAGCTGACGAAGCCCCTGGAGACAGCGTTCGTGTTGACGCGTGACATCAGCCGTACAGTCACGCGGCCGCATGAAATCTTTCAACGAGAATCCATTTCGCAGGAAATATGCTCCCCGCGCGCGCTAGCGACGTCCCTGCCGTTCCGGGCGCGCCTCATCTGCATAGATAGCGGTGCCGCCCGCGTTGAGGCTGGTCACCCAGCCGCGGTACATGCCGCTGGAGTTCATGGCAAAGGCGATGCGTCCCCGTCCATCCATCGCGATGAGGCCGCCATCGCCACCAAGGGAACCGATGTCGGCGATCGTGGCATCGGCGGCCGCCTGCACGGTCGCCTTCTGCCAGACGATTCGATCGCAGACCTGCCGCGCGGCGCTGGTGCGGATGAAGAATTCACCAGAGCCCGTCGCGGACACCGCGCAAGTGCCGTCGGCCGCATAGGTACCGGCGCCGATCACCGGAGAATCTCCGATGCGCCCCCAGCGCTTGCCCGTCATTCCGCCCGTGGAGGTGCCCGCCGCCAGGTGGCCCTGGGAATCCAGCGCCACCGCTCCGACCGTGCCACGCGAATGCGTCGGGTCCAGTAGTTTGGCGTTGTCGCGGCGCCAGTCGAGCAGTTGCTGCCACCGCAGCTCGGTACGGAAATAGGACGGGTCCACCTGCTCCAGGCCCTGCTCCACCGAGAACTGGTCGGCGCCTTCGCGAGCCAGCATGACGTGGCTGGATTTCTCCATGACGGCGCGCGCCAGGCTGATGGGATTCTTCGTGCGCGTGACACCGGCGACTGCGCCGGCGCGACGGCTGCCGCCGTCCATTATCGAAGCGTCGAGTTCGTTGCGGCCGTCGGCCGTGAACACGGCGCCGCGCCCGGCATTGAACAGCGGATCGTCCTCGAGCACGCGGATCGTTGCCTCCACCGCATCGAGACTGCTGCCGCCCTTTTTCAAGACCGCCGAGCCCGCATCCAGTGCCGCCTGCATCGCCGCCCGATACGCCGCCTCGCGCTCGGGTGTCAGCGAGCCGCGCTCGATCACGCCAGCGCCACCATGGATGGCCAGCGCCCAGGTCGCGCCCTTCGGCGCGTCCGCCGACATCGCACTACCCGTGGCGGCGGCGAGGAAGGCGATTGCGAACAGGTACCTGACCATCATGACTCCTGGCACTCGTGGACCGCGACCTTGCGCGCGAGTATGCGCCGGACATCGACGCCACGTCGCGGCCTGCCCTAGACTGGCCGTCCTTTCCGAGGTGAACCCATGACCCTGTACGGCCTGCTCACGTTCTGCGCGGTTTACGCTCTCACCGTGGCCTCGCCCGGACCGGGCATCGCGGCGGTCATCGCCCGCGGCCTCGCGCACGGCATGAAGGGCACGCCGGCATTCATCGCGGGGTTCCTCGCCGGTGACCTCGTGTGGTTCGGCATCGCCGCCACCGGCCTCGCCGCGCTCGCGCGCACCGCCGCCACGCTGTTCGTGGCCATCAAGTGGGCCGGCGTGATCTATCTACTGTTCCTGGCGTACAAGCTGTGGACCGCGCCCGCGGCGCGCGTCGAGGTGAAGGGTGAGGATGACGAACGCCAGCATGGCTGGCGCGCGTTCATGGCCAGCTTCCTGCTCACGCTGGGCAACCCCAAGGCCATCCTGTTCTTCCTGGCGTTGTTGCCCACCGTGGTCAACCTCGCCACGCTGAACCTCGTGAGCATCATCGAGATCTCGCTGGCCATGTGCCTGGTGCAGCCAGCCGTGCTCATCGTCTACGCGCTGCTGGCCGCCAAGGCGCGGACGCTGTTCACCACGCCCAGTGCCGTGCGCAAGCTGAATCGCAGCTCGGGCGTGGCGATGGCGGGCGCGGCAGTCGTCGTGGCTACCCGCTAGCGAGGGCCGATCCGGCTGGCTATTTCCTGCAGAGAGCCAGCCGCTCGCGAATCAGCTGCGGGACGGCCTGCGACTCGGCGACTACCGCCGTCACATCCCATGCTTTCTTGCCAAGCGGTGTGCGCGAAAAGGCCCACAGCGACTCGAGCTCGTCGATGTCGAAGCGTGGCTCCTCGCTGACGACCTCGACGAGAGCGTCGGGCGCGCCTTTCGTGACTTCATAATTGACGGCGTCCATGAATTTTTCGCCGAGGCTGGATCCGAAGAACTCGATGGCGCGTTCGGCCTGGTACTGGTTCAGGTGGACCTTGACCTCGGGAACGTAGAGTTTCGCCAGCTGCAGCTGCGTGACGTCGCTGGCGCAGCGGTACTGCGGTTCGGTGAGCCGCCCGCGTTCATGCGACCGGCGCATGATCAACTGGTACGAATTGAACTCGATCTCATCAATTCCCATGACCTGGATGAGACGCAGCGCCGCGCGCTCGTGGCGCGCGTCCGGGGAAAAATAGAAGCGGAACAGGGCTGCGAAGCCGGCGCCCAGCAGCACGATGAACAGCACCAGCCATTTCATGGCTTCTTTTCCTGCGCGGAGGACTTGCCC
This sequence comes from uncultured Pseudomonadota bacterium, assembly GCA_963846605.1. Taxonomy (GTDB): domain Bacteria; phylum Pseudomonadota; class Gammaproteobacteria; order Steroidobacterales; family Steroidobacteraceae; genus CADEED01. Next base: position 13,502 of record CAWJWS010000012.1, on the reverse strand, counting down.
ATGAGCTCCGGCGGCAGCGCTTCATCCGGGATCTTGCACAGCAGCCGCTTGACGCCGAACAACGTGGCCGCCGCGTCGCGACCTTGCTTCCATTGCATGAGCATCCGCGGATCGGCGAACGGCCCCGCGCGCCCGGACTCCTTGAACTCGATAAACTCGCGCATCTCACCGAGGGTGACGGATTCTTTCGGCCGGTCCGGCGGCAGCGGGAAGTCCTCGGCGCTGTTGCGCCAATTCTTTTCGTAAACCATGCGCATGTACCGTGCACCGACCGACGAGGAATAGAACTCGAATACATTCTCCAGCTGAGCTTCATCGTGCTCGCTCGCCACCATGATCGACAGCAGCTGGTTGTATTCCTCGATCTTGATCTCGTCGAGACAGGCGCGCTGCTGGGCGGTGATCTTGCCAGCCTCATACATCTTGCGGCTGAAGGCACGAAAGGTATTGAAGAAGAACTCGTCGCTGCGCGTCAGCTTGACCAGTCGCGACGCGATGCGGCCTTCCTGGTAAGCCATCAGCCGCTTGGCGCCTTCGATGTCGAGCTCCGGCTCGGCAGCAGGGCTCGCCAGGAGGAACAGCGCAGTGGTTAGGGCCGGTAGAACGGCGGGCATGCCCGAATACTGCGGCAAGGTTGCAACCCTAGCAACCCTGCGCGCGTGACCTGCTTCGCAGGTTTCCCCTGCCTACTCCGTCTCGAGCGAATCCACCGTGCGCCAGCCGCGCGGCAGCACGGCGCCGCGCTGGGCGCGGTGACCTTTGTAGTCCTTGAGGTCTGACCAGGACAGCGTCATCTTGCGATCGCCGGAGCGGACCACCAGTGATTTCTCGCGCGCCACCACGACCATGCCGGTCATGAAGTCTTCGCGCGACGCGAACTTCTTCGACGGGATGTCGAACAGCTTGTTGCCCTTGCCGCGTGGCAGCTCGGGTACATCCTTGACCGGGAACACGAGCAGCTTGCCGTCCTTGGACGTGACCGCGACCACGGCGTCGTCGCCGGGCACCGGCGCCGGCGGCAGCACCAGCGCGCCGTCGGGCAGATTCAGCAGCGTCTTGCCGGCCTTCTTGCTGGCATAGGCTTCCTTGAGACGCACGGTGAAGCCGTAGCCGGCATCGCTGGCCACCAGCCAGAGATCCTCGGGTTCACCGATCATCACGCCGCGCCACTTGGCGCCATCGGGAGGATCGACGCGCGAGGACATGGGCTCGCCGAGACCGCGGGCCGACGGCAGCGAGTGCGCCACCAGGCTGTACGCGCGGCCGGTCGAATCCAGGAACACGGCCTGCTGGATGCTTCGACCCTTGGCGGAGTGCTGGTACTCGTCGCCGGACTTGTACTGCAGCGTGCGCGCATCGATCTCGTGACCCTTGGCCGAGCGCACGAAACCGCCCTTGGAGAGCACAATCGTCGCCGGCTCGTTCGCCACGAGCTGCGATTCATCGATCGCCACGGCCGCTTCACGCTCGACGATCTTCGTGCGGCGGTCGTCGCCATACTTCTCGGCGTCCGACTCGATCTCGGTGGCGATGAGCTTCTTGAGCTTAGGCCTTAGATTTCAGGATGCTCTCGATCTCTTCCTTCTCCTCGGCGAGCTTCTTCTGCTCGTCGCGGATCTTCATCTCTTCGAGCTTGGCCAGGTGGCGCAGCTTCGTCTCCAGGATGGCTTCGGCCTGGATTTCCGAGAGCTTGAAGCGCTTCATGAGCACCGGCTTGGGCTCATCCTCGCGCCGGATGATGCGAATCACCTCGTCGAGATTGAGGTACGCGGCCAGCAATCCGTCGAGGATGTGCAGGCGCTTGTCGACCTTGTCGAGGCGGAACTGCAGGCGGCGCGTGACCGTCTGCGTGCGGAACACGAGCCACTCGTTGAGCAGGTCGCGCAGACCCATGACCTTGGGCTTGCCCTCGAGCGTGATCACGTTGAGGTTCACGCGATAGTTGCGCTCGAGATCGGTGGTCGCGAACAGGTGCGCCATGAGCTGCGTCACGTCGGCGCGCTTCTTCGGCTCGATGACGATGCGGATCTTCTCTTCGTGATCCGACTCGTCGCGGATGTCCTCGACCATGGGCAGCTTCTTCTCGCGCATCTGCGCGGCGATCTGCTCGATGATCTTGGAGCCGGACACCTGGTACGGCAGCTCGGAGATGACGATCGCGTCGTCCTCTTCCTTGTACACGGCTCGCGCCTTGTACGTTCCGTTGCCCGTGTTGTAGATGGCCAGGATGTCCGAGCGCGGCGTGATGATCTCGCCGCCCGTCGGCAGATCCGGCCCCTTCACGTACTTCATGAGCGTGCGCGTCTGCGCATCGGGCTCGTCGAGCAGGTGGATGCAGGCCTGCGCGACCTCGCGCAGGTTGTGCGGCGGGATGTCGGTGGACATGCCCACGGCGATGCCCTGCGTTCCGTTGAGCAGCACGTTGGGCAGCCGCGCCGGCAGGAACGCCGGCTCATCCAGCGTGCCGTCGAAGTTGGGTTGCCAGTCGACGGTGCCATCGGAGAGTTCGGAGAGCAGCACTTCGGCGTAGCGCGTGAGTTTCGACTCCGTGTAGCGCATCGCCGCGAAGGACTTCGGATCGTCGATCGAACCCCAGTTGCCCTGCCCATCGACGATGGGATAGCGGTAGCTGAAGTCCTGCGCCATCAGCACCATGGCTTCGTAGCAGGCGCTGTCGCCGTGCGGATGGAACTTGCCGATCACGTCACCGATGGTGCGCGCGGACTTCTTGTGCTTCTGCCCGGCCGACAGACCCAGCTCGCTCATCGCGTAGATGATTCGGCGCTGCACGGGCTTGAGGCCGTCGCTGAGCGATGGCAGCGCGCGATCGAGGATCACGTACATCGAATAGTCGAGGTACGCCTTTTCGGTAAAGGTGCGGAGCGGTTGCTTCTCCACGCCTTCGAAATTCATTTCATCTTGCACAGTGATTCGTTCCCGTCGGATTAGGGAGTGACGTCGGCCAGGTTGCCCTTCTCTTCCAGCCATTCCTTGCGATCGGAGGCGCGTTTCTTGGCGAGCATCATGTCCATGATGCTGTCGCTTTCGTCCTTGGCCTCGATGGTGAGCTGCACCAGGCGCCGCGTGCGCGGATCCATGGTGGTCTCGCGCAGCTGCGAGGGATTCATCTCACCCAGGCCCTTGAAGCGCGTGACCGAAGGCTTGGCCTTGGTCTTGCCTTCGTGTTCTATCTTCTTGAGCGTCTGGTCGCGCTCGGCTTCATCCAGCGCGTAGTACACATTCTTGCCCGCGTCGATGCGATACAGCGGCGGCATGGCGACGAACACGTGGCCATTGGCCACGAGCGGGCGGAAGTGGCGCAGGAACAGCGCGCACAGCAGCGTGGCGATGTGCAGCCCGTCGGAGTCGGCGTCCGCGAGGATGCAGATCTTGTGATAGCGCAGACCGGACAGATCGCTGGTGCCGGGATCGATGCCCATCGCCACCGAGATGTCGTGCACTTCCTGCGAGGAGTTGATCTCGCCCACCGACACTTCCCAGGTGTTCAGGATCTTGCCGCGCAGCGGCATGATGGCCTGCGTCTCGCGATCGCGCGCCTGCTTCGCGGAGCCACCGGCCGAGTCACCTTCCACCAGGAACAGCTCGGAGTGCTTCGGGTCCTGGTTGGTGCAGTCGGCGAGTTTTCCCGGCAACGCGGGACCCGCGGTGACGCGCTTGCGCTTGACCTGCTGGGCGGCCTTGGTGCGCTCCTGCGCATTCTCGATGGCGAACTGCGCGATGCGCTCGCCGGCATCGGGATGCTGGTTGAGCCACAGCGACAGCGAGTCGTGCACGAAGCCTTCGACCAGCGCGGCCGCATCGCGCGTGGCGAGACGTTCCTTCATCTGGCCGGCGAACTGCGGCTCCTGGATCTTGATCGAGAGCACGAAGCAGACTTTCTGGAAGATGTCTTCGGGCGTGAGCTTGAGGCCGCGGGGCATGAGGTTGCGGAACTCGCAGAACTCACGCACGGCTCCCGCGATGCCGGCACGCAGGCCGTTCACGTGCGTGCCGCCTTCGGCGGTGGGAATCAGGTTCACGTAGCTCTCGCCGATCGCGCGCTCCGCGTTCGGCAGTCCACACCAGCGCGTACTCGACCGCGTTGACCTTCTCGTTCTCGTTCTTCGCGAAGATGGGCTCGGCCGGAAGCCTGTCTTCCTTGCCGATTTCTTCCTTGAGATACGCAGCCAGGTCACCGGTGAAGAACCACTCGTCCTTCTCCTTGGTGGCCTCGTTCTCGAAGGTGATCTTGAGACCCGGGCACAGCACCGCCTTGGCCTTGAGGTTGTGCTTGAGCTGCGGTACCGAGAACTTGTCGCTGTCGAAGAACTTCGGATCGGGCCAGAAGCGCACCGTGGTGCCGGTGTTGCGCTGGCCGACGCTGCCCACGACTTCCAGCTTGGACGAGATCTTCCCGTCCTTGAAACCGATGTTGTATTCCTTGCCGTTGCGCTTGATCCAGCACTTCGAGCTGCTTCGAGAGCGCATTCACCACCGAAACACCGACGCCGTGCAGGCCGCCGGAGACCTCGTAGTTCTTGTCGCTGAATTTTCCGCCCGCATGCAGGCGCGTGAGGATGAGCTCGACGCCGCTCACCTTCTCCTTCGGATGGATGTCCACGGGCATGCCGCGGCCGTCGTCCGCCACGGACAAGGAGTTGTCCTTGTGCAGCGTGACATTGATTTCCTTGGCGTGGCCCGCAAGCGCCTCGTCGACCGAGTTGTCGACGACTTCATGCGCGAGGTGGTTGGGCCGGCTGGTGTCGGTGTACATGCCCGGGCGGCGACGCACGGGCTCGAGTCCGGAGAGAACTTCGATATCGGATGCGGTGTAGGACATTCTGATCCGCTGCCAAAAAACGCGGCGCGGATTTTAGCAGGGATCGTCCCTCAATCAGGAAAATGACGCGCGCAGGCGACGCCCGAACGAGGTGAAGCTCAGGCCGAATAGCAGCGCGACGGCGCCCAGCAGCTGGCCGCCAGCCGCGAGAATCCGGGTCAGCATCTCGTCGGAGATCGTCGGCATGGACCATTCCACGTCGAGATTCACGGTTGGCGTCTCAATGCCACCGAAGGATCCGAGCGCGAAATACAGCGCGACCGCCAGTGTCGCCGCGATGCCGGCGAAATTGAGGATGGCGAGCAAACGCGAGGCGCGCTCGACGCGCGAGGGATCGGCGCCGGGATTGGTCGCCATCGCGTCGTCAGCCTCGATGCGTGCCCAGACGGCCGCGTCGAAACCCTTGCCGAGCTTCGGCACCGCGATCTGGTGTTGCAGCGACCGCTCGAGCCGCGCTTCGATGTCTTTCTTGCCACTCATGATTCGGCCTCCGACTCGCCCGCCAATGCGGCGAGTTTCTTGCGCCCGCGATGTAGCAGCGCCTTGACTGTACCCGTGGGCATGGACAAAAGCTCACCGACCTCTTCACAACTCCGGTCCTCGAGATAGAAGAGGACCACGACCCGCCGGTAGGGCTCCGGTAGCTGGTCGAGGAGTTTCGCCACGTCGAACTCCGCCGCCGCCTGCCCTGCCGTTTCCGGCCCCGCGGCGTCGCGACCGAAGAGCATGGGGTCACCGTCGTCGTCCGCGGCCTCGGCAAAGTCCTCGAGGGGCACCATCCGGCGCTCCTTCTCCAAGGCCGTCAGACAGGTATTGCGCGCGATGGTGTAGAGCCAGGTCGACAGCGCCGCGCGCCCATCGAACTTGGGCAGCGCCTGCCACACCTTCACGAATACCGTCTGCGACATATCCTCGGCCAGCGCCTGATCCCGCACGATGGACACGGCCAGGTGCATGACCTTCTGCCGGTAGCGGTCCATGAGACCTTCGAGCACGGTGCGACGATCCCGGCCCGGAGGGCCACGAGGAGATCGGCATCCCGCTCCATGGCGGCCGACGGGACTGGGCCCGAGGTCATTTTTACCGCTGCCTGCACATGCTTGATACTGCGCAGCCGTATAACGGGTTGCGAACCGCCCGTGCAACCGGATTCCGGGCTGGCCGGTATCAAAGGCGTTCGCAACGTTTACCTGGAGAAATTGCTTATGGAAGCGTCAGTTGTCGGCGCCTTTATCCCGATCGTGGCCATCACCCTGGGCATTGCCATCGGGGCCCTGGCCATCTGGTCGGATCACAAGCGCAAGCTCGAGCTCATCGATCGGATCCACCGCGAGCGCATGCTGGCGCTGGAGAAGGGCGTGGAGCCGCCCGCGCTGCCGCCGGGCATGATCGGTGATCTGGCCGCCAAGCCGGCGAAGCCGCGGATCGCGCCTCGATACCTCTGGCCGAGCGCCATGCGCAATGGTCTCGCGCTGCTGTTCGTGGGCGTGGTGCTCTACTTCGCGCTCATCGAAGCCGATGGCCGCGAAGGCGCGGGGTTCATGCTGGTGCCGGCCGCGTTGGGCCTCGCCAACCTGATCTACGCCGCCGTGCTCTGGCAGCAGGAAAAAAACGAACCGCCGCAGCGGCCGTTCTGAACTGACACTTCCGCCCGGTTCAGCTCAGGTCGGCAAGGAGCGCCGACCTGACGTTCTCCGCCACGGCGGGAATGGCGTGCTGGTACTGCGGATGATCCACGCCCACGCCGAGTGAGGCACCGCTCTTGAGCGCCTTCGCCATGGCGTCGGTGAGTTCGAAGCGAAGGAAATGCACGGCGGAAGTCTTGGTGTCGTTCTCGCGTTCCAGGTCTTCATCCGCGATCGCATAGAGCTTCTCGCAACCCGCCACCTGCACCCAGCACGCATCTTCGACGCCGCGTAGTTTCTCGAGCTGCGTCTTGCGCACTTCCGGGTCCGTGTACTCGATCAGGAACGTGACCTTCCAGTTCCGGCCATCGGGAATCAGCGGGTTGTACGCCGCGAGTTCCTCGGCGATGCCCTCGGCCTCGAAGATGCGCTCGGTGCGCAGCATTTCCTGCACCTGGTACTGCACGGTCAGGCGGTCCTCGAACAGCCACATGGTGTTGCCACCCACGTTGAGCTGGCGATTCTTCTTGTGCGCGATGATGCGCGCGCGGAATTCCGGGCGCTCACGCGAATAGCGTTCCAGCGACAGCAGATCGGCAGGGGTCAGTTTGCTCATAGTCTCCTAGAGACCATACGCCTTGCGCAGCAGCGACAACGGATGTTCGGGCTCGCGCGGAGCCTGTCCTTCCTCTACGGGCTTGAGGCCGCTTTGGATCTGATGCCCGGCCATCGGGCAGTCGCTGGAGTAATGATCGGCCTGCGCCTGCTGCACCTTGTTCATGACCGGCCGGCCGATCTTCACCGACGCGGCGCGGTATTCCTTCTTCACCGCATAGGTGCCGTTGTGGCCCGAGCAGCGCTCGATGACCTCGACCGTGGTCTCCGGCACCAGGCGCAACACATCGCGCGTCTTGAAGCCGATGTTCTGCACGCGCAGGTGGCAGGGCACGTGGTAGCTCACCTTGCCCAGCTTCTCCTTGAAGTCCGTGCGCAGGAGTCCGGCCTTGTGGCGGAGCATCAGATACTCGAAAGGATCGAAGATGCGCGCCTTCACGGCCTGCACGTCCGCGTCGTCCGGGAACATCAGCGGCAGCTCCTGCTTGAACATCAGCACGCAGGACGGGATGGGCGCGACGATGTCGAAGCCCTCGTCCACGAGCTTCTTCAGCTCGGGGATGTTGAAGTCCTTGTACTTCTCGACCGTCTCGAGATCGCCCAGCTCGAGCTTGGGCATGCCGCAGCACTTTTCCTTTTCCACCACGGTGACCGGGATGCCGTTGTGTTCGAACACGGCGGCCAGGTCTTCGGGCAGATGCGGTTCGTTGCGGTCGCCGTAGCAGGTGACGAAAAGCGCAACCTTGCCGCGCGTCGTGTCGGTGGGTTTCACCTCGGCAGCGCCATTGTTCCGGGAGGCACTGGCGACTTTCCTCGCGCGCTTGCTGCCCGTCTTCGAGTGGAACTTCGGGATCGGCGCGGTCTTGTCGACACCCAGCGTCGACTCGAGCAGCGCGCGCCCGGCCTTCGTGTTGTTCACCGCATTCACGATCTCGGCCACCACGGGAATGCCGGCGATGCTGCCCAGGCCGCGCGTGTTCGACAGTAGTTTGTCGCGGAACGAATGCTCGCCCTTGCGGTGCTGCACATGCTTGGCGCGCAGCATCAGGTGCGGGAAATCGATGTTCCAGGGATGCGGCGGCACGTAGGGACACTTGGTCATGAAGCACATGTCACAGAGGTAACAGTGATCCACGACGTCCCAGTACACCTTCTTGTCGACGCCATCGAGCTCGAGCGTTTCGCTGGCGTCGATCGCATCGAACAAGGTGGGAAACGAATTGCACAGGCTGAAGCAGCGGCGGCAGCCATGGCAGATGTCGAAGACGCGCTCGAGTTCTTTCTCGAGCGCGGCCTCGTTGGTGAACTCGGGGTTTCGCCAGTCGAGTGGATGACGCGAGGGCGCCTGCAGGCTGCCCTCGCGTGACCCTGTTTTCCCGGCTGTTTGCCCGGTCGTTTCCCCGGTACCTGGGGTTCCCGAACTCACGTCGGCGTGGAGATCAGATGGAGTCCAGCGCCTTCTGGAAGCGGTTCGCGTGCGAACGCTCGGCCTTCGCCAGCGTTTCGAACCAGTCGGCGATTTCCGCGAAGCCTTCTTCGCGCGCCTGCTTGGCCATGCCCGGGTACATGTCGCTGTACTCGTGCGTCTCGCCCGCAATCGCCGCCTTCAGATTGTTCTTGGTCTCGCCGATCGGCAGGCCCGTCGCCGGATCACCCACCGCCTCGAGATATTCGAGATGACCATGCGCGTGACCCGTCTCGCCTTCGGCGGTGGAACGGAACACGGTGGACACATCGTTGTAGCCTTCGACGTCCGCCTTGGCTGCGAAATACAGGTAACGGCGATTCGCTTGCGACTCGCCCGCGAACGCGTCCTTCAGATTCTTCTCGGTCTTGCTGCCTTTGAGATTCACGAGACTCTCCTTAACTCTTTGGCCTTCGTTCTATTCGAGAACCGCTCTCATTTAGACTTGTTCTAAGAGGGGGCGCTGACTCTACGACCGCGCGCTCGCCACCGTCAATCCGTTTAAAGTCGCGCGCGTGAAAACCAAACCCGCCAAGTCCGAAATGAAAACTCCCGACGCGAGTACCGATCCGCTGCCCGACTTCGAGAAATCCCTCGGTGAACTCGAAGCCCTGGTGCAGAAACTCGAACAGGGCGACGTGCCGCTCGAAGAAGCGCTCAAGACTTTCGAACGCGGCGTCGCACTGACGCGGGCCTGCCAGACCGCGCTGCGTTCCGCCCAGCAGAAGGTGGAGATCCTGCTGTCGAAGGACGGCCAGGAAACCGTCGGCACCTTTCGACGACGAGGACGATGCGGATGACGCCGGTCGCTGATGCCGCGCGCATGAGCCGGCAGAACTTCCTCGCCGACCGCGTTCCTTCGTACCAGCGGCGCATCGAAGACGTGCTGGCGCGCATGCTCGACATCGACGGAGGCGCCACCGCCCGGCTGCTCGAAGCCATGCGCTACAGCACGCTCGCGGGCGGCAAGCGCGTGCGACCCGTGCTGGTGTACGCCACGGGTGAGGCGCTGGGCGCTTCGCTGGAAGCGCTCGACGCGCCGGCCGCGGCGGTCGAGCTCATCCACGTGTACAGCCTGGTGCATGACGACTTGCCCGCGATGGACAACGACGACCTGCGACGCGGCCGCCCCACCTGTCATCGCGCATTCGACGAAGCCACGGCGATTCTCGTCGGCGACGCGTTGCAGGCGCGTGCATTCGAAGTTCTCGCGCAAGGCGCCGGGATCGGTGACCGCCTCGGCGCGCCTGGAAATGTTGCGCGTCCTCGCGGACGCCATCGGGACGCGCGGCATGGCCGGCGGGCAGGCCATCGACCTGGAGGCCGTCAAACAGTCTCTCGACGAGGCCGCACTCGAGCGCATGCATCGCCAGAAGACCGGCGCGCTGATCCAGGCCAGCGTCATGCTGGGAGCCATCGCGGCCGGAAACCTCAACACGACAGAACGCGCGGCGCTGGCCGAATTCGGCGCCGAGATCGGGCTGGCATTCCAGATCCAGGACGACATCCTCGACGTCGAAGGCACCACGCAAACCCTGGGCAAACGCGCCGGCGCCGACGCCGACCGCGTCAAGCCGACATATCCTTCCGTGCTGGGCATGGAAAAGGCGCGTGCGCAGGCCCTGGAACGCCGGGACCGCGCCATCGCGGCCCTGACGCCGCTGGGATCACGATTCGGACATCTCGCCGAGTTCGCGCATTTCCTGGTGTCGCGCCTGAATTGATCACTATTCGTGCGGGTGTCCCTGCTTTGTCCGCGCGGACAGGCGTGTAAACTTCGCCCGCAATGTCCACCCCCGCCGACTTCGCGCTTCTGCGTTCCATCAATTCGCCGGCCGACCTGCGCGCGCACCCCGAAGCCGAACTCGGCGCCGTCTGCGCGCAACTGCGCGACTACCTGATCCGCACCGTCGCCACGCGCGGCGGACATTTCGCCGCGGGCCTCGGCACGGTGGAACTCACCGTGGCCCTGCACTACGTATTCGACACGCCGCACGACCGGCTGGTCTGGGACGTGGGCCACCAGGCGTATCCGCACAAGGTGCTCACCGGACGCCGCGATCGCCTCGACACCATCAAACAAGGTGGCGGACTCGCGCCGTTCCCGGCGCGCGGCGAGAGCGAGTACGACACCTTCGGCGTCGGTCACTCGAGCACCTCGATCAGCGCAGCGCTCGGCATGGCCGTGGCCGCCGAACAGAAGAAAGAGGATCGCAAGGTCGTGGCCGTGATCGGCGACGGCGCGATGACCGCCGGCATGGCCTGGGAGGCGCTGTTCAATGCCGGCGCCCGCAAGACCAACCTGCTGGTGATCCTCAACGACAACGACATGTCGATCTCCGAGAACGTCGGCGCGCTGTCCAACTACTTCGCCAAGGTGCTCTCGGGCCGCATGTACGCCACGCTTGCGCTCGGGCGGCAAGAAAATGCTCAAGCAGATGCCCACCATGTGGGAGCTGGCGCGCCGCTCCGAGGAAATGGTCAAGGGCATGGTCCTGCCCGGCACCTTGTTCGAGGAGATGGGCTTCAACTACATCGGCCCGATCGACGGGCACGACATCAAGGAACTCGTCACCACGCTGCGCAACATGCGCAACCTCAAGGGTCCGCAGCTGCTGCACGTCGCCACGCGCAAGGGCAAAGGCTACGAACCCGCCGAGAAGGACCCGATCAAGTGGCATGGCCCAGGTCCGTTCGACCCCGCCAGCGGCACCATCTTCAAGGAGAAGGCCTCGGGCCCCAGCTACTCGCAGGTGTTCGGCCAGTGGCTGTGCGACATGGCCGCGCGCGACGAACGCATCGTCGGCATCACGCCCGCGATGCGCGAAGGCTCCGGCCTGGTCGAGTACTCGAAGAAATTCCCGCACCGCTACTTCGACGTGGCCATCGCCGAGCAGCACGCGGTCACGTTCGCGGCCGGCCTGGCCTGCGAAGGCCTCAAGCCCGTCGTGGCTATCTACTCCACGTTCCTGCAGCGCGCCTACGACCAGCTCATCCACGACGTGGCGCTGCAGAACCTGCCCGTGGTGTTCGCGCTGGATCGCGCCGGCCTGGTCGGCGGCGACGGCGCCACGCACCAGGGCAGCTACGATCACTCCTTCCTGCGTTGCATCCCGAATCTCGTGGTGATGGCGCCGGCCGATGAAAACGAATGCCGCCAGATGCTCTACACCGGCACCACGCTGCCCGGCCCCAGCGCCGTGCGCTACCCGCGCGGCCAGGGTCCGGGGACGCCCATCGCCGCCGAGATGACGGCGCTGCCGGTGGGCAAGGCGCAGGTACGCCGCAATGGCGCTTCCGGGCTGCTGATCCTGGCGTTCGGCTCCATGGTTCGGCCGGCCGAGATCATCGGCGAGCGGCTCGATGCCACCGTGGTCAACATGCGCTTCGTCAAACCACTCGACGAGGAACTGGTGATGCGTCTCGCGGGTACTCACAGGGCATTGGTCACCCTCGAGGAGAACGCGATCGCCGGCGGCGCCGGCTCGGCCGTGCTGGAGCTGCTCGCGAACGGCGGCTCTTCCCTGCCTTCACTGACCCTGGGCATTCCGGACCAGTTCATCGAACACGGCTCGCGCGAGGATTGCCTGGCCGAAGCCGGCCTCGACCAGCCCGGGCTGGAGGCGGCGGTGCGCCGGTGGTGGGAGCAGCTGGCCAGCCGCGAAAAAGAAGGCTTCCGGTACATAAGCCGCGGGAACGCGGCCCAAATGGCCCGGCCACGCCAGCCCGACGCTCAAAATCGGCCCCGTCTCCCCAATGAGGGGTTGAACCCCACGTGAAAGCCCGCAAACTGTGCGGGCTCCCGCTTTCCAGTACCCAGGTTTCCTCATGAATGCTGCTGTTCCCAAGGCCCAGGTCGTCTCCGTCGAAGACGTGCAGAACCGCGCCGACACGCGCCAGATTCCCATCAACAAGGTGGGCATCCGCGACATCAACCATCCCGTGAAGGTCAAGGACCGTTCCGCGGGCGAGCAGCACACGGTCGCCAACTTCAACATGTACGTGAACCTGCCTCACAACTTCAAAGGCACGCACATGTCGCGGTTCGTGGAGATCCTGCACCGCGAACGCGAGATCTCGGTGGAGTCCTTCGGCGCGCTGCTGGCCGAGATGACCGAGCGGCTCGAGGCCGACTCCGGCCACATCGAGATGACCTTCCCATACTTCGTGATGAAGAAGGCGCCGGTCTCCGGTGTCGAGAGCTACATGGACTACCACTGCAGCCTTCATCGGCAAGCGCGTGAATGGCCAGACCGAGATGTGGGTGAAGGTGATCGTGCCGGTCACCAGCCTCTGCCCCTGCTCCAAGAAGATCTCCGAGCGCGGCGCGCACAACCAGCGTTCGCACGTGACCATCACCGCCAAGCTGCGCGAACACATGTGGATCGAGGAACTCATCGAGATCGCCGAGAGCGAAGCCTCCTGCGAGCTGTACGGCATCCTCAAGCGTCCCGACGAGAAGTACGTGACCGAGCGCGCCTACGACAACCCGAAGTTCGTCGAGGACATGGTGCGCGACGTCGCCGTGCGCCTGAACGACGAACCGCGAGTCGCGGCCTACGTGGTGGAGTCGGAGAATTTCGAGTCCATCCACAACCACTCGGCGTATGCGCTGATCGAGCGCGACAAGGATTCGGCCGAGTAGCCTCTAGCTAGGGTGGAGCCGGCGCGCTTGTTAGTCAGGAGAGCGCGATGCCGTACGCGGCTCACAACCACCGGATTGGCCTGTCGGGCGCGGTCGCGCTGCTAGGGTTGTGCGCCTCCGCGGCGGCCGCCGATCTCACCGTCACCGCCCAGCAGCGGAATTCGCGGCCACTGGGCGGCGCGGTGATCACCGTCGAGCTGGAATCTCCGGGCGCACCACCCGCGCCGCCGGTGTCGGCCGTCATGGACCAGGTGGATCTCGCCTTCGTGCCTGACGTGCTGGTGGTCCCGGTCCATTCCAGCGTCCAGTTCC
>CAWJWS010000011.1:0-1402500 GCA_963846605.1 uncultured Pseudomonadota bacterium | reverse complement strand
GTGCGCCACTGCTGTAACGCCTTTTTCATCAGGCGCGCGTTTTTGAAGACGAAAACAATGTGCCCGATGCAGGGGAAGAATTAGCGGTAGTCGTTGGTTATGGCCGCGTGGGGTGCCACGTTGCCTTTGGCTTACGGCGCGCCGGATTAAGAGTGGCAGTCATCGAAAGCGATTGGATGGTTCTCGAAGCGTGCGGCGCATTTTAAAGCAGTTTATGGCGATGCCAGTTACCGTCCGGTTTTACGCGGCGGTGTTTAATGCGTGCATTATCGTGGTGGCCTTGCCCGATTTCGGCGCCACACGCGCGGTAGTGCATCGCACGCGCGCCCTCAACGAAATAGCGATTATCATGGCCCGCGCCGAGCATACCGAAAACGATGTGCGATTGCGCGAAGCACGCGCCACAGATGTCGTTTCGCCGGAACTCGCGGGCGCTGTCATGCTGCTCGACGAAACGTTGCTGCTCTTAAATTTGCCGCCCGATGCACCAACTCTTGCCCCCTGAAGCCCCGTCATTTCCGTCAATTTGCCGCATAATTAGGGCGTGTCTCGTTTTTCGATAAAAACCGGACGTCCCTTTAGCATTTTAAACTGGCGCTTTGGCATGGATTCGAGTCAGTGGCTGCAACGCCACGCCGTGAGTCGGCGCAAATTGGCGTGGCGCTTGGCGCGCCGCGCGGTGCATCGGACAACGCATCCCAACCACGCGCGGCCCTGCGCGCCGCCGACCGTGAAGTAGTGGCGTCTATCTGGCGCCTGCGGTTGGCGCTGGCTTTGGTCGGCATAGTCATCGTTTACGGCACGCTTGGCTATGCGATTATCGAGAAATGGCCATTGCACGATGCGCTTTACATGACGGTCATCACCATTTCGACCGTCGGTTTTACCGAAGTGCATCCTCTCAACGATACCGGACGCGCTTTTACTATCACTTTGATTTTGGCAGGCGTCGGCAGCTTGTTTTACACATTAGGCGCGACTTTTGAATTATTGATTAGCGAGCAGTTCAACCATTGGAGGGCGCGACGAAAAATGCAGGAATCCATTGACGCGATGAAGGGCCATTACATTATTTGCGGTTTCGGACGCATTGGCCGCGAGGTCGCCGCCGATTTGAGCGAAGCGGGCGTGCCCTTCGTGGTCATTGACGCGCGGCCCGAACGCTGCGCTTTGTGCAGGAACACGGTTATCCTCTCATAGACGGCGACGCCACGTTGGATGAAACCTTCCTCGATGCCGGAATCGAACACGCGCGGGCCATTGTCGGCGCGCTGAACGACGACGCCAGCAACGCCAATCGGAGAAGAAATTAGCCCGCGCGGGCGCCGACGAAGTGATTTCACCTTATAAAGTCGGCGCGCGGCGCATCACGCTTTCGATGCTGCGCCCGGCAGTCAACAATTTTCTGAATGCCGTGCTCTACGACCGCGCAATTGCAAGCGGAATTTACCGAATTCCCGATTGGCGAGGATTCGCCGATGGTCGGCCAATCGCTTGAAAACGCCGGCCTTGCCGCATGGCCGCGACGTGTTACCGATTGCCATGCTGCGCAAAGGAAAACTCATTTTTACGCCGCCCGCCAACACCGTTTTGCACGCCGGCGACACGCTAATCATCGTGGTGCCAACGGAATTTAAGTAAGAACAAGGAAGTAAATTAATTCACCACAAAGACACGAAGGCACAAAGAAAACATTAGAGGAGCATTCAAGAGGCATCAGCTTCTTACATTTTTTCAATTTCTTTGTGTCTTCGTGTCTTTGTGGTGAATCAAATTGTCATGCCTTCTGGAAAAGTTCACGCACAATGCAGCTTGCTTTTGGCGGCGCCGGCTTATGGTTTCACGGCGGGCGCGACGAGCGATCTTGCGGCGGCGGGGCGTGCGCTCTGGGCTGCTTGCTCGGCATTATGATGACGCCGGATTTCGATCAGGAAAGCTTTCCAGCAGCGAACACGCTTTTATTAAATACACGTTCGGTCTTGGCTTTTTGTGGGCGATGTTGTGGTATCCGTATGCGCGCCTGATTAAACATCGCTCGCCGCTTTCGCACTTTCCGATTCTTGGCACTGCCGGGCGCTGCTGTATTCATTTTGGCTGCTTTTTCCGTCGTATTGGGGTTGGCATTTAATCAAATTGCCGCCCGAAACCGTGCGCCTTTTGCTTTTTGCACTCGGTGGTTTAATTCTTAGCGATGCGGCGCATTGGCTTCTGGACACGCGCTTCCGCAACCTCGGCAAAAAACGGCGGCGCTGATTGTCCTTCAGGAATCGCGCCTCGCCAACAGGATGCCACTCACAACCAAAGCGCCGCCCACAAACTGCGGCGCCCCGATAGTTTCACCAAGCACCAGCCACGCCAAGCGGCCCCACTACGGTTTGCAAAAGCAAGCCGATAGCACTAAAAGTGGCCGATAAATGGGCGATGGCATAAGTCACGGCCTTCGTCCGAAGTATGCGTAATCAGCGCCAGACCCCATAAATACAGCCAGCCGCGCATCTGAGCGGGGAAAAAATTCGCCGCCTTGCGTGAGCGCGATGACAAGTAAAAATCCGCTGCAAAACAAGCCGCTCCATGCCATCAGCGCCGCCGCAGAAAAGACGGCGCGCACGCGCTTGGACGTCAAAAATAAGAGGCATAAAACGCCGCCGTTAAAAGTCCAAGCGCATTACCCAAGACCGGAAAAGCGCCGCCTGTCGCGCTGGCGTGGACGCGGCCATACATCAATAAAATGAGGCCGCAAAGAGCGACGGCCAGCCCTTTTACAATTGGGCGCGTCAGGGGTTCGCGCCATAACAGCCAGCCAAACAAGGCCACAAAGACCGGAGCAAAGTTGCCGAATAGCGTGGCATTGGCAACGGATGTCAATTTAATACTCCAACGCCAGCATCCAAATTTGCCCAAAAAAACAGCCCCACGAACCATCACACGTAAATCGCGCCAGTGACGCGGCCCGCATTGGCGAGCTTCAATTCGGTGCGTGCGGCGCTGCTCGAAGGCAAAAAGCGCCCATAAAAAAGGGCTGCGCTAAAAAACAAACGCCAGAAAGCTGTCGCGGGCGGGCGCGCCGTTTCGCGAGACACGGATAAAAACGGCCCGCAGCCGATGAGTGAAAGCGCCCGTCAGCAAAGCGATAAAAGGCCATTGCGCGTCCGTAGCCGCCGCAGAGGGTATGGGAGAAGTGGGGGAATTTGCGTCTAAAATTTCGTCGCGTTTCGCGTCGCTTTTCAGAACACCACGATTTTCTTCGTCTGTTTTCACTCGTTCATCATAAACGTCGCGGTGCGCTCAAAGTAATCCATGAAAAGCGCGTGCAATTCGGGCGAGAAATTTTCTTTTTCGAGTGCGGCTTTCATGTGCTTCATCCACGCATCGCGCTCGGCTAATCCGATGGCAAAGGGCGCGTGGCGCATTCCGCAAACGCGGATGGCCGCGTTCCTGCGAATAGGCATTTGGCCCGCCGAAATACTGCATCAGAAACAATTTCAGCGTGCGCTTGCTTTCGTCCCAATCGCCGGGATAAATCGGACGCAGAACTTCATTCTTGCACCGCGTTATAAAAATTTTCGACAAGGCGCGCAAAGGTTTCTTCGCCGCCGACTGCTTCGTAGATACTCATAGGTTTTGGGTTGGTGGGTCAAGGGCTTTGCGGATTTCGTGGCCATATTGCGCCAAAATACTTAAATCCAGAAGACCAAAAAACACAAGACTAAAAACCTATTTAGCCTTTCATTCCCGTTGTTGCAATGCCTTCGATGAAAGTCTTTTGCGCTAAAGAAAAACAAGACGATAATTGGCGCGATGACGAATAGGGAGTGGCGACATATGAAGCAGGTTCCATTGCGTGCCGCCGTGTTGTGATTGAAAGGTTTGCAAGCCGAGTGCCAGCGTGTATTGGCTGGGATGCTGATGTGTAAACCAATGGCCCGCAACGTTTTTCTACGCGCCCATGAAAGTAAACAGCGCCACGACGGATTAAAGCGGAGGCTGTGCTGAAAGGCAAAATGACGTGCCGAAAATGTCCCTATCCCAGCAACCGTCCACTGTCGCGGCTTCGGAAAGTTCATCGGGGTATTGTTGATGAAAAACTGGCGCAGCAAAAAGATGTTGAAGGCCGAGCCAAACCACGCCGGCAGCCACAACGGCTCGCAATGTGCCGAGCATCTGGAACGGCGTGTGATCGCCGAGCCATCGAAAAATGGTGAACACCGACACCATCGAGACCGGAAACGGAATCATCATCGTCGCCAGCATCAGGCCGAACAAAATGCCGTTGCCTTTAAAGCGAATTTTGGCGAAGCCATAAGCCACAATCGCGCTGGAAATCGTGGTGCCCAGCACCATCAAAACCGCCACGAGGATGGTATTGCGCGCCAATGCCGGAAAGTCGAGACCGAACATGCGCGGCGTCGAGGCGATCATGGACGAGTACGGCGGCGGGCCCCACTGGGGCAAGCGCCACTACCAGTCGGCGGCCACGCTCGCCCCGCGCTATCCCGCGTGGAGCAGCTTCGCCGCGGTCCGGGATTGCCTCGACCCGGACCGGGTCTTCGCGAACGAGTACACCCTGGTGGTGCTCGGTCCTGCGAGGACGCGGGGCAGGCGGGCAGCGAGCGGTCGTAGGTGGCCACCCGGCCGTCGACCGTGCGCACCAGCGCCACGCCGATGGCCTTACATCAAGGTCGCTGCCGGAAATGGCGGGCGCGGCTGCGTGAGTTTCCGCCGCGAGAAGTTCGTACCCTTCGGCGGCCCCGATGGCGGCGACGGTGGTGACGGCGGCAGCATCACGCTGCGTTCGCGCGAAGGCATCAACACGCTGGCTGACTTCCGCATCGTGCGCACTTTCCGCGCCGAGAACGGCCAGCCGGGCGGCGGCAAGGACATGACGGGCCGCGGCGGCTCGGACACCTTCATCGACGTGCCCGTTGGCACGGTGGTTCGCGATACCGACACCGGCGAAGTGCTGGGCGATCTCGCGAAGGCCGAAGTGGAGCTGCTGGTGGCGCGTGGCGGCAGGGGCGGCTGGGGCAACCAGCGCTTCAAGACCAGCAAGAACCGCTCGCCGCGACAGTTCGGCCCCGGCCTGCAGGGTGAGCATCGCGAACTCGAGCTCGAGCTCAAGGTGATCGCGGATGTCGGCCTGCTCGGCTTGCCGAACGCCGGCAAGTCCACGCTGATCTCGGCGGTGTCGGCAGCACGTCCCAAGATCGCCGATTACCCGTTCACCACGCTGTATCCGAACCTGGGCGTCATCTACTGCGGCAACCAGCGCAGCTTCGTGATGGCCGATATTCCCGGCCTCATCGAAGGCGCGGCCGATGGCGCGGGCCTCGGCATCCGCTTCCTCAAGCATCTGCAGCGCACGCGCGTGCTGCTGCATCTCGTGGACATCCTGCCCGTGGATCCCGCGGCGGACCCGGTGCGCGACGCCAATTCCATCGTCGGTGAGCTGGGCAAATTCAGTGACGACCTGCTGACCAAGCCTCGTTGGCTGGTGCTCAACAAGAGCGACCTGATGCCGCGAGGACGAGGCGCGCGCCAAGGCGGCTGTCGATCGCGAAGGCGCTCAAGTATCGCGGCCCGGCGTTCCTCATTTCGGGCGTTTCACGCCAGGGCACCACGGATCTCACCGAGTCCGTGATGCGCTTCCTGGAGACCGGCGAAGCGCCGGCGCAAGGCAACCTGGAGTTGCCCGTGGTGGCGGAGCGGAAGGCGAAGGCGCCGAAGCAGGCCGCCACGGCGAAGAAGCTTCCCGCCAGGAACAAGGCTCCCGCGAAGAAGAAGCCCGCTCCGGCGAAGAAGAAGGCCCGCGAAGCGGCCGTCCAAGAAGGTGGCGCGCGGCAAGAAGGCGTCGCCGAAGAAGCCTGCCGCTCGCAAGCCGGCCAGGCCCGCCAAGTCGAAGGGCAAGGCGCCCAAGCCCAAGTCCCGGGCAAAGACCGGAAAGAAGCACCAATAAAAAACCCGCCGTAAGGCGGGTTTTTCATGCTCCGCGGCCGTGAGGCGCGAAGGCTTGACCGTATTACTTGAGGGCCTTGATGCGGGCCGACAGCGCGCTCTTGTGGCGGGCGGCCTTGTTGCGATGAATGACGTTCTTGTTCACCAGCGAGTCGATGACCGGCTGTGCGTCCTTCAGGGCGGCGGTGGCATCGGCCTTGTTGCCGGCGGAGAGCGCGTCGTTCACCTTGCGCAGCGCCGAACGCATGCGCGAACGCAGCGCCACATTGCGGCCACGGTTGGTCTCAGCTCGACGTGCGGCCTTCTCGGCCGACTTGGTATTCGCCACAAAAACTCCGAAATCCGGGTCGTTTGAAGGGCGCGTAGTGTGCTGAGGCACCCCCACCTTGTCAACGGAAGGTTGGGGAGTCCGGTATGATTCGCGCCTCCTGGGGTTTTTTCCTTATTTTTCGGGTGTTTGCAGGGTGAGCGGGCGGATCTTCAAGAGCACGATCGTGACCGGACTCGCGACCTTGGTGTCGCGCATCACCGGGCTCGTCCGCGACCAGGTCTACGCCATCGCTTTCGGCGCCGGCGCCTTCATGGACGCCTGGCTGGTGGCCTTCAAGATTCCGAATTTCCTGCGGCGCCTGTTCGCGGAAGGATCCTTCAGCCAGTCCTTCGTCCCGGTCATCAGCGAATACAAGGTGAAGCGGCCACAGGACGAAGTGCGCCAGCTCGTCGACGAGGTGGCGGGCACCTTCGGCGTGCTGCTGTTCGTCATCACGATCATCGGCGTGATCGCGGCGCCGTTGATCATCCTGGCCTTCGCGCCGGGCTGGCACTCCGACGCGGACAAGTTCGACCTCGCGGTGTCGATGCTGCGCTGGACCTTCCCCTATCTATTCTTCATCTCGCTGAGCGCGCTGTTCTCGGGCGTGCTCAACAGCTACAACAGGTTCGCGTTGCCGGCGTACACGCAGGTGATCATGAACGTGGTCATGATCGTCACGGCGGTCTGGATCGCGCCGCACACGGCGAACCCGGGTGTGACGCTGGCCATGGGCGTGTTCGTCAGCGGCCTGCTGCAGGTGGGATTCCAGGTGCCCGCCGTGGTGAAGCTGGGCCTGTTCCGCCGGCCGCGCTGGAAGCCCGCGGCCGAGGGCGTGCGGCGCATCGGCAAGCTCATGTTGCCGGGCATCTTCGGTTCGTCCGTGGCGCAGGTCAGCCTGCTGCTCGACACCATCATCGCCAGCTTCCTCATCAGCGGCAGCGTGTCCTGGCTGTACTTCGCCGATCGCCTCATGGAATTTCCGCTGGGCGTATTCAGCATCGCGCTGGCCACGGTGATCCTGCCGAGCCTGTCGCGCCATCACGCCTCGGCATCGATGGAACATTTCTCGGGCACGCTGGACTGGGCGTTGCGCCTGGTCATCGTGCTGGTGTCGCCGGCCGCGGTGGCCATGCTGGTGTTCGCCGGGCCGCTCACGGCAACCACGTTCGGTTACGGGGAGTTCGATGCCGCATGACGTGGAGATGGCCACCTACGCGCTCATGGCGTACTCCTGGGGCCTGCTCGGGTTCAGCCTGGTCAAGGTGCTGGCGCCGGGATACTTCGCGCGCCAGGACACGAAGACGCCGGTGCGCGTCGGCCTGATCGCGCTGGGTGTGAACATGGCCCTGAACGCGGCCGTGGTGCTTGCCGCGCCAAGTTCTTCGGATTTCCCGTATCCGCACATCCTGATCGCCACCTCCACCTGCATCGCGGCCGCGATCAACACCACGCTGCTGTGGATCGGGCTCAAGCGGCAAGGCGTCTACAAGGCGCGTCCCGGGTGGGGCGCGCTTGCTCGCGCGCGTGCTCGCGCGCCAATGCCGCCATGGCCGCGTCTGCTCATCTGGCTGGGCGGCGACCTGCAGGGCTGGATGGCCCTGAACGCCCTGGATCGTGCGCTGCCGGCTGGCCCTCTGCATCGCTGGCGGCCGCCGGCGCCTACTTCGCGGTGCTGTTCATCTCGGGCATGCGTTTGCGCCACGTGCGCAACGTGGCGGGGGCATAATCCCCCGTGGAATTCGTCCGTGGCTTGCAGGGCCTGAAGGCCAAACATCGCGGCGCCGTCATCACCATCGGCAGCTTCGATGGCATCCATCTCGGGCATGGCGCACTGATCGCGAGCACCTGCGGGCTGGCGAAGCAGCTCGCGCAGCCGGCGATGATGCTGACCTTCGAACCGTTGCCGCGCGAGTATCTCGTCGCGCACGACCCGCCGGCCCGGCTCACGGATTTCCGCGAGCGCTGCCAGGTACTGGACCGCTCGGACCTGCACTACGTGTGCGTGTTGCGCTTCGACGAGAAGCTCAGGTCGCTCACGGGTGAGCAGTTCGTTTCGCTGCTGACGGATCGCTTCGCGGCCTCCGCGGTGGTGGTGGGGCAAGACTTCCGCTTCGGACGCGGCGGCGCCGGCAGCATCGCGCTGCTGCGCGCGGCGGCGGAGGCGGGGCGTTTCGCGCTGGAGCTCGTGCCGTCGGTGTGCATCGACGACGTGCGCGTGAGTTCGAGCGGCGTTCGCGCGGCCCTGGCGGCCGGCGAGTTCGGCAAGGCGCGCGACCTGCTGGGCCGGCCGTATTCGATGCGCGGGCGCGTGGTGCACGGCGAGCAGCTCGGGCGGCAGCTGGGCTATCCCGACGGCCAACATCCGCATGCGCCGCCGGAAGCTGCCGTTCACCGGCATCCACGCGGTGCGCGTGCGCGGCGTGGATGCGGACAACGCGCACACGGCGTACGCCGGCGTGTCGAGCCTGGGCGTGCGGCCCACGGTGGGTGGCACGGTGCCGTTGCTCGAGGCGCATGTGTTCGATTTCGATGGCTCGCTCTACGGACGCGAGCTGGAAGTGGAGTTCGTCGCGAAGATCCGCGACGAGGAGAAGTTCGCGAACCTGGACGCGCTGGTGCAGCAGATGCATCGCGACGCGGCGAGGCGCGCGAGCTCCTGTCGTCCTGAATTTGGCAGTAGTTTGGCAAGAGGACCTGAGCAAGTGGCAGACTACAAAGAGCACGATCAATCTTCCCGAGACCGGCTTTCCGATGAAGGCCGACCTCGCGCAGCGCGAGCCGAAAATGCTCGCGGCGTGGGAGGCCAAAGACCTCTACGCGAAGATTCGCGCCAATTCGCGCGGACGGCCGCGCTTCGTCCTGCACGACGGCCCGCCGTACGCCAACGGCGCGGCGCACCTGGGTCATTTCCTCAACAAGGTGCTCAAGGACATCGTGGTCAAGTCGCACCAGCTGGACGGCTACGACTCGCCGTACATCCCCGGCTGGGACTGCCACGGCCTGCCGATCGAGCACCAGATCGAGAAGAAGTTCGGCCGCGTGGGCAACAAGCTCAATGCGAAGGAATTCCGCGCCGCCTGCCGCAAGTTCGCGCAGCGAGCAGGTGGAGCTGCAGCGCGCCGACTTCAAGCGCTTCGGCGTGCTCGGCGACTGGGAGCGCCCGTACCTGACGATGGACCCGCGCTTCGAGGCCCAGCAGGTGCGCGCGCTCGGCAAGATCATCCGCAACGGACACTTATATAAGGGCGCCAAGCCGGTCTACTGGTGCCTGGATTGCCGCTCGTCGCTGGCCGAAGCCGAAGTGGAGTACGAGGACAAGAACTCGTCCGCCATCGACGTGGCGTTCCGCGTCGTGGATCCGGCGGATTTCGCGCAAGCGCATCGGCGTGAGTTTCGACGCCATCGGCGCGCATCCCGTCGTCGCTGGTGATCTGGACGACCACGCCCTGGACGCTGCCGGCCAACGAAGCCGTGTCGCTCGGGCCCAAGATCGAATACGTGCGCGGTCTGGGTATCGCGCAACCGGCACTCGGAAGTGCTGGTGCTGGCGAACGAACTACTCGACGCCTGCCTCGCGCGCTATGGCCTGCGGCAAGGGCCAGGTGCTCGCGCAGTTCACGGGCAAGCAGCTCGAGCATCTGCAGCTCGAGCATCCGTTCCTGCCGAAGCACGTGCCGGTGATCGTCGGCGATCACGTCACGCTGGAAGCCGGCACCGGCGCCGTGCACACCGCGCCCGCGCATGGCCAGGAAGACTTCGTGGTCGGCCTGAAGTACAGCCTGCCCGTCGACAACCCGGTCATGGGTGACGGCCGCTTCCGCGAAGGCACGCCGTTCGTGGCGGGCGTGAAGGTGGACGAAGCCAACGAGCGTGCTCATCGAGGAGCTGGAGCAGCGCGGCCGGCTGCTCAAGCACGAACCGATCCGCCACAGCTATCCGCATTGCTGGCGCCACAAGACGCCGGTGATCTTCCGCGCGACGCCGCAGTGGTTCGTGAGCATGGACCAGAAGGGCCTGCGCGCGAACGCGTTGCGCGACATCGCGAAGGTGCAGTGGTTCCCGCCTGGGGCGAGCAGCGCATCTTCAACATGATCAAGGACCGTCCCGACTGGTGCCTGTCGCGCCAGCGCACCTGGGGCGTGCCCATCACGCTGTTCGTGCACAAGCGAGACGCAGGAGCTGCATCCGCGCACGCAGGAGCTGATCGACGAGGTCGCGCCGAGCGCGTGGAGAAGGACGGCATCGAAGCCTGGTTCGATCTCGACGCGGCGGAGCTGCTGGGCGCGGACGCCGAGCACTACGAGAAGGTCACCGACGTCATGGACGTCTGGGCGGACTCGGGCCTCGTCGCATGAGTGCGTGCACCACACGCATCCCGACGAAGTGAAGCCGCCGGTGGACATCTACCTGGAAGGTTCCGACCAGCATCGCGGCTGGTTCCATTCCTCGCTGCTGATGTCGGAGGCGCTGTACGAGCGCGCGCCGTACAAGCAGCGTGCTCACGCACGGCTTCACGGTCGACGAGAAGGGCTGAAGATGTCCAAGTCGCTCGGCAACGTGATCGTGCCGCAGAAGATCATGGCAGACGCTCGGGCGCGGACGTGCTGCGCCTGTGGATCGCGGCGACCGACTACTCGAACGAGATGGCGCTGTCGGATGAAATCCTGAAGCGCATGTCCGAGTCGTATCGGCGCATGCGCAACACCGTGCGCTACCTGCTGGGCAGCTTCGCGGGCTTCGATCCGGCGACGGACGCGGTGCCCGGTGGAGCAGCTCGTGGCGATCGACCGCTGGGCGATCGCGCGCACGGCGGCGTTGCACGAAGAGATCGCCGAGGCGTACCGCAAGTACGAGTACCACGTGATCTACCAGAAGGTGCTCAACTTCTGCGTCGCGGATCTCGGTGGCTTCTATCTCGACCTGCTCAAGGACCGCCTGTACACCACGCCGAAGAAGAGCGCTGGCGCGCCGCTCGGCGCAGACCGCGCTGTTCCACATCGCGGAGGCGATGGTGCGCTGGCTCGCGCCGATCCTCTCGTACACCGCCGATGAGATCTGGAGCTTCATGCCCGGCAAGCGCAGCGAGTCGGTGTTCCTCGAAACCTGGCACCAGTTGCCGCAAGGTCGCCGAGGAGCGCCATCGACTGGAACCTGTTCATCACAGCTCAAGGCCGCCGTCGCCGCGGAGCTCGAGAAGCTGCGCGTCGCGGGCACGATCGGCGGTTCGCTGGACGCCGAAGTCGAAGTCTTCGCCCAGGACGAGTTCCGCGAGAAGCTCATGGCGCTGGGCGATGAGCTGCGGTTCCTGCTGATCACGTCTGAAGCGAAGGTGAAGCGCGTGAGCAATGCGGCCGGACCGCCCGTGGGCGCGGTGAAGGTCGGCGAGATCGCCAAGGAAGGCGGCGTCTGGGTGCGCGTGCAGGCGTCGACGGCGCCGAAGTGCGAGCGCTGCTGGCACCACCGGCCGGATGTCGGCAGCCATGCCGAACATCCCACGATCTGCGGCCGATGTGTGGACAACGTCACCGGACCGGGTGAAACCCGGAAGTTCGCATAGTCACATCATGAACATGAACGACCCCAAACTTCCCTGGCAGGCCAGCGGCTGGCGCTGGCTGTGGATCAGCGCGTTTTTCATCATCCTCGACCAGCTCACCAAGTTCTGGATCGTCGTCGGCATTCCCGAGGGCCAGCAGATCTACGTGATGCCGGTGCTCAACATCATCCACACCACGAACTGCCGGTGCGGCCTGGAGCATGTGCGCGACTGGGGCGGCTCGCAGCGCTGGCTGCTGTCGGCGCTGGCCATCGTGATGTCCATCGTGCTCGTGGTCTGGTTGCGCCGCATCGCGATGCGCGACCCAGCGGCTGCTCGCCGGCGGTCTGGTGCTGATCCTCGGCGGCGCCATCGGCAACGTCATCGACCGGCTCCGCCTCGGCCACGTCATCGACTTCATCGACAGCGCATTGGGGCATGGCGCATTTCCCGGCGTTCAACGTCGCCGACGCCGCCATCAGCGTCGGTGCCGGGCTGCGTGATCCTCGACGCGATCCTCGAACACGGCGCGAGAAGCAGGCGGCCGCCGCCGCCGCGAAAGCCGCGGGCGGCAGAAAGTAGGCCGCGATGCGCATCCTGCTGGCCAACCCGCGGGGATTCTGCGCCGGCGTCGATCGCGCCATCGACATCGTCGAGCGCGCCATCGCGTTGTTCGGCGCGCCTATCTACGTGCGCCACGAAGTGGTGCACAACGTGCACGTCGTCGAGCGGCTGCGGCAGATGGGCGCCGT
This sequence comes from uncultured Pseudomonadota bacterium, assembly GCA_963846605.1. GTDB lineage: Bacteria > Pseudomonadota > Gammaproteobacteria > Steroidobacterales > Steroidobacteraceae > CADEED01. The sequence goes on along the minus strand of CAWJWS010000011.1, from coordinate 1,389,947 downwards.
GTTCGTCGACGAGCTCGCACCAGGTGCCCGACGGCGCCACGGTGATCTTCTCCGCGCATGGTGTGCCCGCCGCCGTCGAGAACGAAGCCGGACGCCGCGGGCTCACCGTGTTCGACGCCACCTGTCCGCTGGTCACCAAGGTGCACATGGAAGTGGCGCGTTACGCGCGCGAAGGGCGCGACGTGGTGCTGATCGGCCACGCCGGGCATCCGGAAGTCGAAGGCACCATGGGCCGCTTCGACACCGCGCACGGCGGCCACATGCATCTCATCGAGAACGTCGAGCAGGCGCGCCGGCTGCAGGTGCGCGACCCCGGACAAGCTGGCGTTCGTCACGCAGACCACGCTGTCGGTGGACGACACCGCGGCGATCGTCAACAGCCTTGCGCGAGCGCTTCCCCGCGCTGGCGAGCCCGCGGCGCGAGGACATCTGCTACGCGACGCAGAACCGCCAGGACGCGGTGAAGGAGCTGATCGCCAGCTGCGACGTGCTCATCGTGGTGGGTTCGATCACCAGCTCCAATTCCAACCGCCTGCGCGAGCTGGCCGAACGCGCCGGCCGTCCCGGGTTACCTGATCGACGACGCGTCCTTCCTGAAGCGCGAGTGGTTCGAAGGCAAGAACGCCGTCGGCGTCACCGCCGGCGCTTCGGCGCCGGAAGAACTGGTGCAGCAGGTGGTGGCGCGGCTGCGGGAGTGGGGCGGTACTGCCGCGGAGGAACTGAAGGGCCGCGAGGAACACGTGGTGTTCTCGCTGCCGCGCGCATTGCGCGCGCACGACGGGCATCCGCCGAAGGAGCTGAGCCGCGCTACAGCCGATTCCAGCAATCCGCGCGTGGAGTCTTCCCGTCCGAGTCGAGAGCCGAGCGGCGGCCATGCTGGTCGAGGCGCATGTCCGCGCAGCGCGGATCGTCGAGCGCGCCACGCCCGAATGCCGTAGCGCGCGCCATCGCCACATACCCGAATCCATCCGCTGCCCGCTCTATGTCGATGGACCAGGCGTTGTGTTCGGACGCGGCGCGTCAGCCCCAGGCCGCCGGGTGGCGCCACCGGAGTCTGCGCGTCGTCGGCATATCTGCGCGTGCGTTCCGAAGTAGCGATCCTGCGCGGTCTGGACGGCGAGTAATGCGCGATGGCGTCGCCGCGTTGCACGCGCAGCTGGTGAGTGCGCCACATCGGGATGGCGACGGCGGCGATGACCACCATCGCGACGACGGCGGTGAGGAGCTTCGACGCAGGGTGATACCGCGTTCGCGACGCAGACCGGTTTCACGGCAGCCGCTGCCACGCCAACGGCGCACGACTTCGTTCGCGTCAGGCAGCGCACGCGGTGCCGCGGGTTCGCAATCGCCCGACGCGACCGGCGTGCGGATGCTCGCACGACGAGCATGACGATGGCGCGCTGCGCGGTCGATGGCTCCGCGCGCGGAGACCGGTGCTGAGGATCTCGAAATGGCCGCCGGCGAGATTCGCGCCCGGAGTCTGCGGAAGTCCGAGATTCGTAGCCCATGAAACGCGTCAGCGACTTCGAAACGGGCCGAGGCCTCCCGGCCGGGTAGTGAGGCGTTCAGGCTGAAATCGGAATCGGGAGTGGACGCGGTCATGTGACTGATGGCGAACTCGATGCCGGCACTCGGCGGCGGACGCGGCATTCTCGCGAAACGTTCATTGCGCGCCAGCTGCAGCTCCACGCTGCGCCGCAGACGCGCCCGCCAGCCCCAGCAAGGTGATCAGCGACAACAGCATCAGCCCGACCACCAGGGCGCTGCCGCGACGCGCGCCGGTCATGGCGGTCGACATTCCGCAGCGAGACCGTGCGGGAGAACCAGCGCGCGCCGATGCCGCGATCGCGGACGCTCCGGCTCGTAGCTCACACCGGCATAGTGAAGTGCGATCGGTCGTCGTGTATCCGGGTTCGGTGACATCGGCGCGCACCCGCAACCACACGCGCACCGCTCAGATGCGCGCGGTCTCAGACGCGCGCGAATTCCGGCGACAGGTATCGCACGCTGCGGAGCTCACCGTCTTCGAACCCGGCGACCCGAACTCGACCTGCAGATCTTCCACGCCCGGCATGACTTCTTCGTCGCGGAACTGCGCGGCGCCGCGCGGATTCGGTCAGCGACTTCACGCGCAGCGCTGGCCAGCCAGGCCGGTCCACCGAGTTGTTCGCGATGTAGTAGCTGCGCACCTCCAGGTCGCGGATGTCGTGGTCCGGTCCGCCGCGCCGGGACGCGTGGCCGTCCGCGAACAGCAGCACGGGGAGCATGAACTCGCGCGCCGCGGAGAACGCCTGCAGCCGACCCGCATGAGGCGTGGTGGTGTCGAGCGACAGGTAGCGAAGCGTGAGCGTGTCCGCGAGGCGCTGGCGCCGCCGGCGGTGGTCGTGGGTAGGCAGTCCGCGGCGGCGGTGGCTGCCCGGTAGCGATTGTCGGTGCCCTGGACAGGACGTGCCAGGTTCACCGCGTAGTTAATGCCGCACTCGTGCACCCGCGGTGGCAGGGCCGATACCCGCTCGAAGCGGCCTCCCGGCGAGAAGCCCGAGAACCCGGCGTGCTCGAGGTCGCGGGCGAGGGTATCCAGCGCGTGCCGCGCCGAGTCCTGCAGGCTGGCCATGCTCTCGTTGCGCGCGAACACCACGCGGTTCCGGTGCACCAGCGTGAGGAAGGCGGAGATGAGCCCCAGGCTGATGACGAGCGCAGACAGCAGCTCGAGCAGGTTGAAGCCTCGCCGCGTGAGACTCATGCCGCGCCCGCCACCGGCGACTGCGCCAGCAGCACGAGAGTGATTTCATCGGGCTGCCGCGATCGGTGTTTCATGCCAGCGAAGCGAGACGAGGTAGCGATCGGGTGTGGCGGGGCCGATGGCGGGCTCGAATGTGACGGCAACCTGCGCATCCCGATGCGGCAGGGCTGCGCGCGCGTCGAGAGCGAAGCGGTCGAGCTCGGAAGCCGAACAGCGCGGCCGGGTTGGCACGGATGCGTTCGACCATGTCCGCGACCAGCGCGGTGGCGGTGACCTGGCGCGCAGCCTGCATCTGGTGGCCGCAGGCTGTGGCTCAGCATGAGCGCCGCGCCGAGCAGGCCCAATGACAGGACCAGCAGCGCGACCAGTGATTCCATGAGCGTGAATCCGCGACGCGGCTCATGAGGCGCAGGCTTCCGAGGAGGCGTCGACGAAGCGCGCGCGGCCGTTCTGGCTGACGACGACGGCGCGAGGTTCGACGATGCCATCCCGTCGCAGATAGTTAGGGTGCCGGTGCTGGCGGCGCGCGTGCCGGGCCAGAACCGCAACGGGGACCGGGAGGCGCGCACCTCCAGGCCCGCGGGCAGACTCTGACCGCCGACTTCGCGGCGCGCGGAGCCGTCTTCGAGAAAGGACCGCCAGGCGGAACCCGTGCTTCCCGCGGGCAGGCAAGCGCCATGCGCATCGACCGGGCAGAGCACGCCTGCTCGGCCTTCGAGAATTGAATTGGCCCGGATTTGCTGCAAGCCGGCCATGAGCTCGAAGCCGGAAGACCGGAGGGCGGTGGCCTTGATCGTGGCCCGGAACCCGGGCGCGGCGAGCCCGGCCAGCAGCGCCAGCAACCCGAGCGTGAACAGGAGCTCGATGAGAGTGACTCCCAACTGGCGCGACGGAGATGGCATGGGCAGATTCTGTTGCGAACGGAACGAGGTGCGTGACGCCTGAAACCGCTGCATTTACCCGGTTTCGCGTTGCCGGCCACGAGGCGCGGCGTATACTCGCCGCCATGCCAATGACAGACCTCGAGCCGGGCGTCGCCGAGAACCTGAACCAGCGGCTTCTGGGTCACGGCGTCCGGCCCACCGCGCAAAGGCTGCGCATTGCTTCGCTGCTGCTGGGTCGTCCGCAGCATCTCTCCGCGGAACAGGTGCTCGCGGGGTTACGCAACCAGGGCATGCGCGTCTCCAAGGCGACGATCTACAACACGCTGAACCTGTTCGCCGCCTCCGGCCTGATCCGTCAGCTCTCGGTGGGCAACGACCGCTGCTGGTTCGACTCGAACACCGATGCCCACTATCACTTCCACGATCTCGACACCGGCGCCCTCATGGACGTGTCGTTGCGAGACGTGGAGTTCCAGCGCCTGCCGGAACCCCCGCCGGGAATGCAGGTGGACGGCATCGAGCTGGTGATTCGTCTGCGGCGCAAATCCGCCGCCTGAGGCGACCGGGTCCACGATTGCCTCATTCGGGCACGTTCCGGGCCCCGAATACGACATTCCGGAGCTTCCCAGGCCCCCGCAACGCCATTAGAATGCGCGCCCTCAAACGCGCCCTCTTAGCTCAGCTGGTAGAGCACTTCATTCGTAATGAAGGGGTCATCTGTTCGAATCAGATAGAGGGCACCACGAACGATGAAGGCCACCGGAAGGTGGCCTTTTCTTTGTAGGCTATGCGAGATGAGCCACGCCCCCCTTGCCTTCAGGATCCTGCGACGCGCCGGCTTCGCGCTGCTGCTGTCCGCGTGCTCGGGAGCGCCCGCCGAGACAGCGGCATCCACCGCTGCCGTGGCAGCCGCGGAACCTGCGCCAGCCTCGTTGGCAGCGACTGACTCCGCGGCCATTGCGGAGCCTGCGGCGGCGGTCGAGCCTGCGGCGGCGGCCAGGACGGATGCCGCCGGTTCCGGCGCCGAGAAAGTCGGCGCGTGGAAGGCCGCGGAGTTTTCCCAGCCGTTCCGCATCGACATGAAAGACGGCAGCTATCCGGTCTGGGTCGCGGGTGGCGCCACGCACACCCACATGAGTGGTGGCTGGGACGGCGGGCCCTTCGCCCGCATCACGCCGCCCACGTCCGAACAGACCTATGGCGGGATCGGCGCCTTCAAGCTTCCCGACGGCGTGAAGTCGTTGTCGTTGCGCTGGGAGTCACGCTTCGGTCCCACGTTCGCGAGCGGCGGCCGGAACTTCGATGACAACAAGCACGTCATCATCCACACCCAGAACGGCAACCGCCCCATGATGAATCTGCAGCCCACCGGCCGCGGCTGCCTGCAGATGGCCATCGCGCAAGGCACGGTCAAGCAGTTCGACCAGAAGAGCAAGGGCGGCAAGTCGCAGGGCTTCTTCCGCGGCGAAGGCAACGAAGTCTTCCGCTGGTGCGATACCGCGAAGTCGAAATCCGATATCCCCGCGAACGAATGGTTCAGCATCGAGCTGCACGTCTCCTGCGAGAAGACGCTGCATCCTTCCGGCCACATCCGCGCCATCGTCCACCGGCGCAGTGGCAAGGTCGCCGACTGGTGGATCCCGTGGAACTACGATGCGCCCGCCGAGTGCACCGAGATCACGGAGGTCGAGGGCATCGGTGATTACTACAACGGTTTCGCCGCGCGCGCCGAGGGCACGTGGTTCGACATCGCCGGTGTCACCTTCGCGATCAACGGTGAACCGCTGGGGCCGCGCGCCGGATTTCTCCAATAATGAGCGCGGAGCAGGCGGAGCGGGCGACGTCGAAGAGTTCGCTGTGGATTCGCCTGTTCTCGCGCGTGCCGCTGTTCATCTGGTATCCCGTCGCACGCTTCCTAGCGTGGATGTCCTGGAAGGTGATTCCCTTACCGCCGGCACGTGGTGGTGGCGAATCTCAAGGCGAGTTTTCCCGGAATGGACCGATGACCATCGCGAGCTCGTGATCCGCGACTACTACCGCGGCTTCGCGGACATGCTCGTCGAGGTGATGCGCAGCCTCCGTCTCACGCCGCGTGAGCTCGAGCGGCGCGTGATCCTGCGCAATCCCGAACTGGTGCGCGCCGAGATCGGCAAGGGAAAACCGGTGCTGCTGGTCGCGGCCCACCAGGCCAACTGGGAGTGGATGCTGCTGGGGCTGTCGACACAGCTCGGCCATCCCGTCGATGCCGCGTACAAGCCGCTGGTCGACAGCTGGGCGGAGATCGAGATGCGCAAGCTGCGTGGCCGCTTCGGCGCCCGGCTCATTCCCGCGCAGGAGTTGTTAGGCGACATCATCAAGCAACGCATGCGCCGCGCGCCATCGCCATGGTGGCCGACCAGGAACCGGTGACCAGCGAGCGCAAGCAGTGGATCCGCTTCCTCAATCGCGACACCGCGTTTTTCCTCGGGCCGGAGGAGATCACGCGCGCGACCCGCTACGCGTCGTTCTTCCTGCGGCTCAAACGCGTGGCGCGCGGGCACTACGAGGTCGAGTTCGTGCCGCTGTCCGCCGCCGGCGAAAAAATGGAAGCCGGCGAACTCACCACCCGTTACGCCCGCCTGGTGGAAGAGCAGATCCGCGAGACGCCCGCCGACTGGCCCTGGTCGCACAAGCGCTGGAAACTCAAGAAGCCGCTATACGGGAACTGAGCGCTGTCCGCGATCGCCACGGGTTTCGCTACGGGGCTTGCCGGCTTCATGCCGAACAGCAAGCGCAGCGGCGCGACGCGTCGGATTCCACTCGTACAGCAGGATGCAGACCAGCAGTGTCGGCACCAGCACCAGCCAGTACTTGCTGCCGGCGCTCCAGGGTTGCTGGATCACGAAGTACGCGATCACGATGATCACGGTCTGGTGAAGGATGTAGACCGGATAACTGGCGTCGCGCGCCCAGCGCAGCAGGCGGATTGCCGAAGCTCAGGTAGCTGCCGGCCGTAACCCGAGGAAGGCCATGAGCCAGATCCAGGTGAACAGATTGGCCAGCAAGTGATCGCGCGGCCGTGTCGTGCAGCGAGCACGCCCGCTTTCGAGCAGGATCAACGCCGGCCAACCACCACGACCAGGCCCAGCGCCAGCGACCACCGGCGATGCCGCGCCAGCCAGTCCCAGGCGCCCGTGCATGCTGGCGAGCAGCGAAGCCATACACCGTCAGCAGCAGATAGTGGATGAAGACGTACCAGTCGCTGACCAGATTGTGCGTCTCCGGGAACAGCGGCTTGAGCAACAGCTTCGTTGATGCCCAGCGGCAGGCCGAGCGCGTACAGCCACGGGCCGGGCGCAGCACCGTGCTGCGCGCGCCGCCACCATGACATCAGCGGCAGCAGCAGCAGCACGTACACGAACAGATAGATGATGAACCACAGGTGGTGCCAGCTGAAATCGCCGGCCGGGTAGGGCTGGAACTGCAACACGCGTTCCAGGTCATGAACTGCCAGGTAACTGCCCTGCCACTGGCCGTGGGCGATGCGCTTCGACGAAGACCTGCGGCGGCACGATGAGCAACATGCCGGCGATGGCGGGCACCAGCAGTCGCAGCGTGCGCTCGCCTGTGAACGCGCCGACGGTGCGCCGTCTGCAGCGCGAACCACATGCCGGCGCCGGCGATCACGAACAGCAGGGGCATGCGCAGCCGATGCGCGAGATCCATGGGCCAGACTGCAGGCCGGGAATGGTCTCGGCGTTGGTGATGTGCCAGCCCCAGCCCACGAACAACATGCCGGTGTGGAAGAACAGCAGCAGCGAAGATCGCGATCACCCGCAGCCAGTCGAGGAAATCGTAGCGGCTGGTAATTGGCATTTCGGTGAGTGTCATGAGGTTCTCCCGTTGCGTGGGGAGACATTGCAGCGCCGCGCCGTCCTCGCGACAGCGAATGTGGCAAGCGGGACCGCCGCGGGGCAGGCGCTTCGCGGTCAGCGGCCCAGCCGTGCGAACAGGTCGTCCTTGTAACGCCGGCTCAAGCGCAACACCGCGCCGCCGCGCAGCGTCATCTCGTGGTCGCCCTTGAACAGCGGCGTCGAGCGTCTGGATCTCGGCCAGGTTCACGGCCGCCGATTTGTGGATGCGCGCGAAACGCTCGCTCGCCGAGCTGCGCCAGCAGGTCCGCGAGTGTGCGCCGGAGCATGTAGCGTGCGCCTGCGCCGTATGCACGTGCACGTAGTTGTCGTCGGCTTCCAGCCAGTGGATGGACGCGGCGTCGATCAGCTGCAGGCCTTCGCCCTTGCTGTCCTTGCGGGCACCAGCAGCCGCTGGCTCGCATCCCGTCTGCGCGCGCGCCACGTGCACGGCCGGCAGTCGCCGCGCTGGCCGCCGCGTGCCGCGCAGCCGCGCCGAGCGTCTTGTGCAGCCGGTCCTTGTCGTAGGGCTTGAGCAGATAGTCGGTCGCGTTGAGCTCGAAGGCCTTGATGGCGTGCTCGTCGTAGGCGGTGACGAATACCACCCGCGGCGCGGTAGTCGGGCTCGAGCTGTGCCGCCACCTCCAGGCCGCTCAGTCCGGGCATCTGGATGTCGAGGAACACCACGTCCGGATGCGAGCTGCGCGATGGCCGCGGCCGCGGCCAGGCCGTCCGCGGCTTCGCCGACGACTCGATGTCGGCCTGTTCGCCCAGCCAGCGGCGCAGCTTGTCGCGCGCGGGCGCTTCGTCGTCGACGATCGAGCACGCGAATCACGGCGGCGTACCGCTGCCAGGGAAGCAGCGAGCCGCGCGACACGTCGTCGCCTTCGGCGGCGAGAGTCAGCGAGGCATCGGCACCGTACAACACCGTCAGCCGTTCACGGCAATTGCGCAGGCCGATGCCGGCTGCCGGTGGTGTCGCTGCAGCGTGCCGCCGTTGCGCAGCGTGACTTCGAGCGACTCGTCCGCGCGTCGCGGCGTCGATTTTCACGCGAACCGGACACCGCGCTGCGCTCCACGCCATGCTTGAAGGCGTTCTCGAGCAGCGGCTGCAGCAGCATCGCGGGAATGGCTGGCCTCGAGCGCATCGTCCGCGATGTTCCAGTCCGAGCGTGACGCGCCCGGTGAAGCGCTCCTGCATGATGCTGGCATACAGCCGCAGCAGTTCGAGCTCTTCGCGCAGCGAGGTCGTCTGCCGTGCGCCGGCCTGCAGGCTGGCGCGCAGCAGGTCGGCGAGCTGTCGTGAGCAGCCGGTCGGCGCGTTCCACGTCCACCTGCATCAGCGAGGAGATGGTGTTCAGCGCGTTGAACAGGAAGTGCGGCTGCAGTTGTGCCTTGCAGCTGCGCCAGCTGGGACTCGGCCAGGTGCTTCTGCACGGCCAGCAGCCGTTCGCGTTCGTGCCGCCACGACGCGAAGCTCTCGAGGCCGAAGATGATGCCCAGCCACAGTCCCGCGAACAACGACAGCTTGATGCTCTCGTAGAAGAACAGGTAGGCTCCACCCCGGATGCTCGTAGGTTTCGCCGTGAGCGCGTAGACGCCATGGCGGATCGCGTACACCACCACGACGAACGTGATCGCGATCAGCGGGCAGCCAGACGAGATGTCGCGCGAACCAGCGCAAGGGCTGGTCCAGGTACACGTTCCAGCGCGCCGTGGTCACGCCGCTGCATCAACAACCAGCAGGTGGCGACGAGGCAGGAGCTGCCTTCCCACAGTAAGGCTCCCACCACTGCACGCCCTGGTGGCCGCGATGGTCCTCGACGGCCACCAGGATCATGAGCAGCCAGAACGGCACCCAGAGCGCGAGCAACGCGCGCGTGGATCCGGCGGTGGTGGTGCGAGGTCCGGGTTGGCACCGCGCGATTGTAGGGGCTGAACAGCGGCCCGCCTTGCAGTTTGGGGTGACCGGGACGGCGGCATTTGACCTAACGCGCCCAAAAGCCGCCTCGTCGCCCGAACCCTACGTCGCCGCACCGCGACGACGAAGTCGCTGCGCGCGGACCCTAACCTGAGGGCCACGTATGACGCACTCATCGAACGACCATGAAACTCCCGCATCGTTGCTCGCGCCGCTGGCGCGCGGCCTCCTTCGCCGCAGCCCCGACATTCTTTCCCTGTCGATCCACGACGGCAACGGCCATGCGCTCTGGTCGAGCGGCGACTTCCTGCTCGCGGAAGACCACGCGCTGATCGCCGAGGTGGTCGAGGAATCGTCCACCGAAGGGGCACGACGTGCGCGGGCCAGGCTGCGGCCTGTGGTGGGAGAGCGCAGATACCGCCCGCGCACGTTGTGCCTTGTCGTCTCCACGAACAGGGCGAATTCCGCGGCGTGCTGCTGCTGGCGTTCGGCGGGCTGACCACCGGTGACGAAGATCGCGCCCAGCGCATGATGGACCTCGAAGCCCGTGTTGCCGGTGATTGCCCGCGCGATCCGGCTGTGTACTCCTGAGGTGATGATGGCGGCGGCGGACGAGACGAATCCTGGACGTTCTCGTCCGCCGCTTCCGCCACGACGATCCGGACTCGCACACCACGATCATGGCGGCGCTGGAATTCGACCAGGCCGACGACTCGCTGCTCGAAGACCTGGCCATGCTCGCGCGCGAAGAGCAGCTGATGACGCTCATCGACTCCGCGCTGCGCAAGGACGAGTTCGAGCTGCACCTGCAGCCCATCGTGAGCCTGCGTCAGGAGGAAACCGACGCCGGCCGGCCGCTCATCGTCGAAGTGCTGATCCGCCTGCCCACCGAAGAGTTCGGCGTGCTGGCCTCGCACGAGTTCCTCGAGACGGCCGAGCGCAACGGCCGCATGCCGGCCATCGACCGCTGGGTGATCCGCGCGCTGCTCGTATGGATGCAGCGGAACCGCGACCGCTGGGCCGATGCCAACGCGGTGTTCTGCGTGAATCTCTCCGGCAAGTCGGTGGTGCGCCCGGATTTCCGCGACTACCTGGCTGAGCTGCCTCGACAAGTCCGGCCTTGCCCATGACGGCGCTGCGGTTCGAAGTCTCGGAACTGGACCTCGGTCTCGCGCCGCAGGAGTTCGCGGCGCTGGCGCAGGGCACTCATCGATCGCGGCTGCGAAGTGTCCGTCGACAACGCCGGCACCGGCACGGGCAAGTTCGAGTTCCTGCGCGACGTGAACGCCGACACCCTCAAGATCGACGGCTCGCTCGTGCAGGGCGCGCTCGGACGACATCGTCTCGCGCGCGCGCATCAACGGGCTGGTGCACATGGCCGACACGCTGGGCATGCGCACCGTGGCGAGCCACGTCGACTCCACCGGCAAGCTCCGCGCGGTGAAGCAGCTCGGTGTGGACTACGTGCAGGGCAATCGCCTGCACGTGCCCGAGCACATCGACACGTTCGATTTCATCGACTGCGGCATCCAGCTGCGGCCGATGGCACAAGCGGGCGTCTGACGCAGGACGCGCCCGGGGTCAGCGTTCCGCGGCGAGTCGAACGCGCGCCTGGTACTTGCGCATGATCTCCGCGGCGAACTCCGCGAACACGCGCACCTTGGCGAGATGCTGCGTGGCGCGCGGATAGACGACGCTCAACGGCGGGCCCTCGCAGGAGTATTCGCGCAGCACTTCCACGAGCCGGCCCTGGCTCAGCGAATCGCCCAGCAACAGATCGTTGGTCTGGATGATGCCCTGGCCCTCGAACGCGGAAAGCACCATCGGGTCCGACGTGTTGAACGACAGCGCGAAGTTGAGCTTCATCTTCTGTGTGCCGTCCTTTCCCTGGCGGAACTTCCAGTCCGAGGGGCGCGCGGCGTCGCTGCGCAGATAGCCGATGGTGCGGTGGCTCTTGAGTTCGGCCGGCGTGCGCGGCACGCCATGGCGCGCGATGTATGCCGGGCGCGGCGCAGGTCACCATGCGCGAGGTGGCGATGCGGCGCGCGATCAGGTCGGGCGTGCGGATCTCGCCCGCGCGGATGGCCACGTCGATGTGCTCGGCCGGCCAGGTCGACGATAGCGGTCGTTGAATCGCACTTCCAGGGCCATCTCCGGATAGCGTTCGCGTGAACTGCGGCAGGGCGGGCATGAGCAGATAGCGGCCGAAGGCCACCGGCACGTCGACGCGCAGCTTGCCCTGCGGCCGCGCGCGGGCATGCCGCATCTCGTCATCGGCGGCCTGGACCTCCGCGAGGATGCGACTGGCAGCGTTCCAGGTAGACCGCGCCCTCGGGCGAAACCGTGACTTTTCTTGTGGTTCGGTGAAGCAATCGTGTGCCGAGGTGCTTCTCGAGCTGGGCGACATAGCTCGAGGCCATGGCGCGCGACATGTCCATGTCATTGGCGGCGCGCGCGAAAGAGCCCAGTTCCGCCACCCGGGCGAAAACCCGCATTCCCTGTAGCTGATCCATGGCCGGGGATTGTAAAGAAAAACCGGACAATGAATTCGGGTTTGTCCGGTTTTTCGGGCAGGGGTGCGTCCGTTAACTTGGAGACGAACCGAAACCGTCATGCAGAGAGAGTAAGCCCATGTTCGCCATCGACCGTTCCGCCCTCGCCGTCCTGGTGCCTCTGGCGCTGCTGGTGGCCGTGGTGGCTCTGGTCGAACCGGTCGCACGCCAGGTGACTGCGACCGCAGCAGGCGAGCGAGCCCGCCCGCCGATCGTACTCAGACCGTCGCGGCCAACTTGCCTTCGAGGTGACGTGACAGCTCGGCGATGGTCGGGTAATCGAACAGTTCGGTGAGGTCCACCATCCCCGGGTAGATCCTGTCGATCTGCTCGTGGATCTCGATGAGCTTCAGCGAGCTCGCGCCGATCTCGAACAGGTTGTCGTTCACGTCGATGTTCCGCTCCAGCGCCGCGTCGCAGATATCCTTGATGCGCCGCTCGATCTCGTTGCTCGTCACCTTGGCACCGCCCGCGGCCTCGAGTTGCGCGCGCAGCGACGCCAGCTCGGCGAGTTCGGCGGCGTACACGCCATTCACGTAGTCCTCTTCGAGCAGGTGGCGCTGGATCTTGCCGCTGGTGGTCTTGGGGATGCGCTTCACCGGCACCACGTGCGACACCTCGAGCCCGGTGTGTTCGTTCACGAGCCGCGTGACCTGCGCGGTGATCGGCAGGAACTCCTTCATGTCCATGCGATGCAGCACGAAGAGGATGAGGTCGTCCGTGCTCGCGCCCTTGGCCGCGCACGCCGGCGGCGACCACCTTGCCGAGCTCCATGTTGTCGGCGCGGATGGCGATGCTCTCGATGTCATGCGGGTAGTAGTTCTGGCCGTTGACGAAGATGATTTCCTTGGCGCGGCCCGTGATGTACAGCTTGCCGCCCGTCATCATGCCGAGATCGCCCGTGCGCAGCCAGGTCCATCATCCGACGTGGTGAAGCCCTTGGCGTTCGCTTCCGGGATTCTCGAAGTAGCCCCTGGGTGACGTTGTCGCCCGAGATCAGTACGTGGCCGATGTGGCCTTCGGCCACCGCCTGGTCGGAGTCGTCCGCGATGCGTACGAAGCTGTAGGGAATCGGCTGGCCCACGGCCATGATGCTCAGCGCATCCGGATGTTCCTTGACCAGCGACGAGGGTTGTTTGCCCACCGCCAGTTCGTGGCGGTTCACCGCGATGGATTCGTACATCTGCCCCGGCGGCTGCGGGAAGCTCACCACCAGCGTGGCTTCGGCGAGGCCATACACCGGGTACATCGCTTCCCGGCGCAGTTTTGCAGGCGCCAGGCGCGTCATGAATTCGTCGGCGAGTTCGACGGAGATCGGTTCGGCGCCGTTGTAGACCAGGCGCACCTTCGAGAGGTCGAGATCGCCCAGCGGGCGATCGCCCAGCACCTTGAGGTAGTGGCGGTAGCCGAAGTTCGGCGAGCTCGTGACGGTGACGCCCTTGCGCGACGCGAACGTCATCCACAACAGCGGCCGGCGGATGAACAGCTCCGTGGGCATCACGTTCAGCTGCATGCGATGCGCGAACATCATGATGTGCATGCCGATCAGGCCCATGTCGTGGGTCAGCGGCATCCAGGTGAGATTGGTGTCGTTCTCGTTCCACAGCGAAGCCTCGCCGGCGCCGCGCGCATTGGTGAGGATGTTCCGGTGGGTGAGCACGATGCCCTTGGGTTCGCTGGTGGAGCCCGAGGAGAACTGGATGAAGGCGGTGTCGTCGGGTTTGACGTCATGCACCTTGCCGGCCTTGGAGATGTCGCTGACGTTCTCGGCGAAGAAGGCGCGCGAGGCGAGGCCGTCGAACGTGGCTTGCTCGCCAGCGCCGACCCGCGAACGCGCCGATGCGGTCCAGCGTCTTCTTGTCCGTGTAGATGAAAGGCTTGCCCAGCTTCTTCGCGATGCGCAGCAGCTTGTGCTTGTGCTCGTCGCTGATGCCGAGCGCCACGGGCACGGGCACGATGCCGCCCAGCATTCCGGCCCAGAAGGCGTCGAGGAATTGCTCGTTGTTGGCGAGATAGATGATGAGCTTGTCGCCGGGCCTGGCGCCCAGCTTCTGCAGGTGGAACAGGATGCCGAGCGCGCGTTCGTACAGCTCGTCGTAACTCACCACGCGTTCGCTGGTCTCGGTCTCGAGATAGCTGATCGTCCGCTTCACGCCGCGGTTGTTGGTGATCAGTTCGGCGAGCGTCTCGGCCTGGGTCATGCGCACGGTCGTCATCGGCGGGTCATTCCTGCTCTCAGGCTCTGCGTTCCAGCTTCATCATCAGGGGGTGCTTGGTGCGCAGGTTGATCTGCGCTTCCAGCTCCAGCGGCTTGTCCGGCACGTAGGTCAGCCGGTAGCGGCGGGCCACCTTATATAAGTGCATGTACATTTCATACAAGGCGAGGGATTCGCCGATGCAATGCCGCGGACCGGCCGCGAAGGGCATGTAGGCGAAACGCGGACGTTCGGCTTCGTGCGCCGCGTCGAATCGTTCCGGCCGGAAAGCATCCGGTTCCTTCCAGTATCGCGGGTGACGGTGCAGTAGATAGGGGCAGAGCAGCACGTCGGTGCCGGCGGGCACTTCGAAGCCGGACAGGGTGTCCGCGGCGATCGTGCGGCGGGACAGCAGCCAGCCGGGCGGGTACAGGCGCAGCGCCTCGTCCACCACGTTCTTCGTGTAGCTCAGCGCTTCCATCTCCGACAGCGAGGGCTCGGCCTTCTCGGCGGCCGCGTCGATCTCCGCGTGAAGCAGCTTCTCGGCTTCGCGGTTCTGCGAGAGCAGGTACCAGGTCCAGTTGAGCCCGCTGGCGGTGGTCTCGTGGCCGGCGACGATCAGCGTCATCGCCTCGTCGATGAGTTCCTTCTCGCTCATGGGCGAGCCGGTTTCCTTGTCGCGCGCCTCGATCAGCATCTGCAGGAAATCGAAGTGCTCGGTCTGCTCCTTGCGGCGCCGCACCGCGAGAGCGCCGACCAGTTTGGCCAGCTGCCGGAAGCGGTAAGCGAACTTGAGATCGCGCGCCGGCTCCTTGGTGACGATGTCGAAGGGATTGCCGCCCATCTCCTTGCCGAGACGCTCGAGGTCCGTGCCGAAGATCGACAGCAGCACGATCTCGAGCGTGAGCTCGCTCATGTCATCGGTGACGTTGATGAGCGCGCCTTCGGCGGCCTGCTTCTCCCACTTGGCGATGAAGCGCTCGTTGCAGGCGTCGATGAGCTTGTTGAACTCGGTGACCACGCGCCGGTGGAACGTGGGCTGCATCATGTAGCGCTGGCGTTTCCACAGGTCGCCCTCGCTGGTCATGATGCCGTGGCCGAGCAGGATCTTGACGCGATCCAGGCCGGATCCCTTGGTGTAGTTCTTGTGGTTGGACACCAGCACGCGCTTCACGTCGTCCGGGTGGTTGATCACCCACATCTCCGCTTTGCGCGCCGGGGAGTGGAAGCGGTAGATGTCGCCGTGCCGCGCGAACAGATCGGTCATCCGGTGGATGGCGTCGTCATCACCGCCGATGTCGAACTGCACGTCCGCAAGTGGCGGCAATCGCGCGGAATTGTCCTTGTCCTGGGCTTCGTCCTGAGGGGTCGATGACATGCGCCGGAATGATACACGGGGAGCCCCGATTCCTTTAGACGGTGCGTCAACCCGCACTCCGTCGCGACCCCGGGTTTCATTGCAGCGGGCAGCCGATTCACCGACAATTCGCGCCTCTTTTTGCCGGCCCGAACCGTGCCCAACGACCCTCCAAAAGACTCAGAAGACCTCGGGCGGACTGCGCAACACGCTCTACAAGAAGGAAACCCGCTCGAAGCGTCGGATGACGCCGGTGCGGCGTCTCGCATGGCGCATCGTCGCGGCCGTCGGCGTGTTCCTCATCAAGATGTTCTGGCGCACCTGCCGGGTGGTCCGCGTGGTCGGTGATGAACACACCGCGGCAGGCGCTGCGGGCCAGCGTCCGTCCGTCATTCCCGGTCTACTGGCACCAGCACCAGTTGTTCGTCGCCAAATACCTGCTCGAGCAGACAACGCGCGGCCTCAAGCTGGGCTTCCTCATCAGCCCGTCGGTGGATGGTGACATCGGCGTCATGATCGTCTCGAAGTTCGGTGGCCATTCCATCCGCGGCTCGGCCTCGCACACCGGTGCGCGCGCGTTGCGCGACTACTACGACGCGCTGGTGAAGCAGGGCGTGTCGCCGTCGATCACTCCCGACGGACCCAAGGGCCCGCGGTTCGTGTTCAAGCCCGGCGCCATCCTGCTGTCGCAGATGTCGCAGCGCCCCATGCTGCCGCTGGCCTTCGCCGCCAGCCGCGCCTGGCTGATCGCCTGGGACAAGTTCGTCATTCCCTGGCCGTTCTCGCAGATCGTGATCGCGGTGGGCGAGCCGCGCCAGGTGCCGCGCACGCTGGCAGCCGGCGGCGCTCGAGGCACTGCAGAAGGACATGGCGGCGGAACTCAAGAAGCTTGTTTGGCGTGGCGCGTGATGCGTTGCACGTGAAGGCGGGCGCATGACCGGAGTCTGTCGGTAGTGGTGCCCGTTTGCAACGAGGCGGAGAACGTCGAGCCGCTGGTGCGCGAGATCCACGCCGCGCTGGGCACGCGTGCCTATGAAATGATGTTCGTCGACGACGGCAGCACCGACGACACCGCGGCCATCCTGCGTGCGGCTCAAGCAGGAGTTCCCGGCGCTGCGTGTGCTGCAACATTCCTTCCGCAGCGGCCAGAGCGCCGCCGTGGCCAGTGGCGTGCGCGCCGCGCGCGCCGCCTGGATCGCGACGCTCGATGGTGACGGCCAGAACGATCCGGCCGACATTCCCGAAGCTCATCGCCGAGCGGGATTGCTCCCGCCGGCCGCGGCGTGCAGCTGTTCATGGGCAACCGCAAGGCCAGCCGCAAGGACACCGCCTTCCGCAAACTGCAGTCCAGCATCGCCAACGGAGTGCGCTCGAGCATGCTGGGTGACGGCACGCCCGATACGGGCTGCGGCATCAAGCTGTTCTCGCGCGAACTGTTCCTCGAGCTGCCGCGCTTCGATCACATGCATCGTTTCCTGCCCGCGCTGTTCCAGCGCCATGGCGCACGCGTGGTCTCCGTTCCCGTGGGTCATCGGCCGCGCACGCGCGGCACATCCAAATACGGAATGCTCAACCGGCTCTGGGTGGGCATCGTCGACATCTGTGGCGTGATGTGGCTGCGCCGGCGATACAAGCCGGGGCTGCTGGTCCGCGAGGAGTGATTCAATGACAGGCGTCATCGGCATCTGGTTCGGCATCGTGGTCACGCCGTGGAAGCTCATCGGCTTCGGCGGCGCGTTGATGTTCGCCGGCCGCTGGATCATCCAGGCGTGGGCCACCAAGCGGGCAGGGCGCCCGACCATTCCGCGCAGCTTCTGGATCATCAGCCTGATGGGCAGCGCGATGGTCACGTCGTATTTCATCTGGGGCAAGAACGACGCCGTCGGCGTGCTCACCAATCTGCTGCCGGCCAGCGTGGCGTTCTACAACCTCATCATGGACATCAAGTCCGGACGCGCGGGCGCCGATGCCTGACATCGGACTGCTGCAGGGCCCGCCGCGGCCGAAGCTCTCGATCGTTCCCAAGGCAGTGGCGCAGCCGGCTGTCGAGGGGGTCGAACCCGCCGTGCCACAGCCTCCGGTCATGGAGATGGCGCCGGTGGAGGAGGCCATCAAGGTCGCCGCGCATGCCGCGGTAGTTAGTGAGCGGCCGCTGGCCGAGGTGACATCCGGCATCGTCATCGAAAAACCCGAGGCGATTGCCGCCGCATCCGACGTTGCGCCTCCGCCGGCCATGGCTGCCCTGGCGCCCGAGATCGTTGCGCCTGCACCCGTCATCGCCGCGTCTGTACCCGTCATCGCAGGGCCTGTACCGGTCTTCTCCGCCCCGACACCCGCGATCGCTGCGGCGGCACCGGTGTCAGCTGCCGGCGAAATTCCCACTCCCGCGCGTGACGAGCCCCGCTTCACGCCGCCCGATACGCCCGCGCCGGGCTATCCACTGCCCCCGATCCGACTGCGTGATCTGCTGTGGTTGCTGCTGGCGCTGGCGATCATCATCGGCACCGGACTCGGCATCCGCGATCCCTGGCCTGCCGATGAGCCGCGCTTCGTTTCGCATCGCGCGTGACATGGTGTCCTCGGGCGAGTGGCTGTTCCCGCACGTGGGTGGCGACCTGTACCAGGACAAGCCACCGGTGTTCTTCTGGTTGCTGGCGATCTGCTACACGCTGTTCGGCGCGTGGAAAGGATGGTTCCTGGTGCCCGCCTTCCTGGCCGCCGGCGGCGTGCTGTTCCTGATCTACGACTTTGGCCGTCGCACGCGTGAGCCGCGAAGCCGGTGTAGCGGCGGCCGTGCTCACGCTGTGCTCGCTGCAGTTCGTGCTGGCCATGCGCGGTGCGCAGATCGATCCCGTCCTGTGCCTGCTCACCACGTTCTCGGTGTACGCGATGCTGCGTCACCTGCTGCTGGGTGATGGCTGGAGCTGGTACGTGTTCGCCGGCTTTGCCGCCGGGCTCGGCGTCATCACCAAGGGCGTCGGTTTCCTGCCGATGCTGTTGCTGATTCCGTTCTTCGCGCTGCGCGCCTTCCGCTGGAAGGGCCTGGCGTCGCTGGATGCCGGCGCCGGCCGGCTGGCGCTGGTGGCTGGCGCCGCTCGCGATGCTGGCCGCCATCTCGCTGTGGTTCGTTCCCATGCTCGCTGGCAGCGTCCAGTGGACCGCCCGAGTACGCGGCGTATCGCGACGAAATCCTGTTCAAGCAGACCGTCGGCCGATATGCCGCGGCCTGGCACCACGTGAAGGGCTGGTACTACTTCCTCGTCGAAGTGATTCCGCCGCTGTGGCTGCCGTGGAGCCTGCTGCTGGTCTGGCTGGTGCCGCGCTACAAGGCCGCGTTCCAGGAACGCAATGCGCGCGTGTGGCTGCCGTTGTTCTGGGTGATGCTCGTGGTGCTGTTCTTCTCGATGTCAGCCGGGCAAGCGCGGCATCTACATCCTGCCGGCGTTGCCGGCGCTGGCGATGGCATCACTGCCGTTTCTTGCCGACGTGCTCGCGCGGCGCGGTGTGCGCATGGCGGGTTTCGTGCTCGGCATCGGTTTCTTCGTCGCCGCGCTCGTGCTGGCCATCGGTCACGCCGCCGGCGCGCAGTTCGCGGTCAAGGCGCTGACGGAAGCCGATCTCGCGGGCGCCCTGGCCCTGTACGTGTACCTGGGGCTTTGTGGCCTCGGCTTGATCGTCGCCTTCTGGCGCGCGCCATTGCTGGCGTGGCCCGTCGCGCTGGGTTCGCTGGCGATCGTGTTCTCGTACTTCATCGCGCCCGCCATGAACGGCGAACGTTCGGGCAGCGACTTCACCGCGACGATGCAGACGCGCGTGAAGCCCGGCGAGCAATTGGCCATCGTCGCGTACAAGGAGCAGTTCCTGCTGTACCTCGATCGGCCCGGTGGTCAACTTCGGTCATCGGCGCTGGCAGGAAGGGCCGCAGGAATACTTCGATGCCGCCGCGTGGCTCTCGGCGGCTCCCGAACCGCGTCCTGCTCGTGCCCGAGGACGCGCTGGTGCCGTCGAAGCGAGCCAACATCAGCCAGCCCGCCATACCTTGCTTCACGGCCAACATTGCGCAGGCCGGCGAGACTTCAGGCGATGACTGGTTCCTGGTTCGCGCACCGGCGGATCCCGCCTGCGTGGCGCTGGGCAAGGCCGACCGCGCCATCACGTACACACCACGCTGACACTTCGTCGCCAGCTTATGTCTGCTCGGGGCGACCCGATCGGTGGGCATTCTTCAAATCCGACGTGGACTTAGCTTGTGTTCCTAATTGCTTGTGACAGAATGCGTCGCAACTTTGGGAGGAGTCAGGCGTTGGAATCTGTGGGTCGCGTCGCCGCGCTCGCAGCTGATCAGCGCTAGCGTCCAGAAGAGTGGCTCAAGCACCTGAACATCCTGGTGATATGACCGCATCCGACGTGTTCTCGACCGGCGTGTGGTCGGCACGCGGCGGCAAGCCCACTCTGGGCGTCGACATCGCCTGCACCAAGATCTCCGTCGATCTCCAGAACATGCGTCGCGGGAACGTCGAGCCCGTGATCCGCGAGAGTCTGAACTCCCTGCGCGACTCCACCGGCGTCGACACCGCCTTCGTCTGGATGTTCTCGGCCGACGGCACGACCATCGAAGAGGTCTACGCCGCGCACGGCGCGCTGGCCCAGTGCCGCGTCGAAGCCTGGCGCAGTCTTCCGCGCTCGATTCCTATCCCTGGCTCAAGAGCCGCCTCGACCATCTGCGCCTCTCCGAGATCCGCGACAGCGCGGCTCCCGCGAAGGACCAGCTGGTCGAGAGCCAGCGCCTCGCCGAACTGCAGATCGGCTCGGTGCTGCTCATTTCCATCCGCGTCTGCGGCCAGCCTGCCGGCATCCTGGGCCTGGCCAACGCGCTGCCGCGCGGCGCGTGGGACGTGAACCTGCAGTTGCTGCTCAAGCTGCTCGGCAACTCGCTGTCCTCGGGCCTGGAGCGGCTGCGCATCGAAGGCCGCCTGCGCAAGCTGGAAGAGCGCCTGGAGCTGGCGCAGGGCGCCGCCAACGACGGTCTCTGGGACTTCGACATCGAGAGCAACGAAGTCCATTTCTCGCCGCGCTGGAAGCAGATGCTGGGCTACCCGGCGGACGCGGAACTCGATTCGCCCGACTGGCGCAGCCTCGTGCACCCGGAAGACATGTCGCGCGTGCAGAGCGCGATCCGCGATCACGTCGCGGGCAAGTCGCCGATTTTCGAATCCGTCCATCGCATGAAGCACCGCAACGGTGACTGGCGCTGGGTGGTGAGCCGCGCCAAGGCGCGCGTGGATGAACATGGGCGCCTGCTGCGCCTGGTCGGTGTCGAGCTCGACATCACCGAACGCAAGCTCTACGAAGAAGCGCTGTTCCGCGAGAAGGAGAGCGCGCAGATCACGCTGCAGTCCATCGGTGACGGCGTGATCACGACCGACGCGAACTCCACGGTCGACTACATCAATCCCGTGGCCGAGCAGCTGACGGGCTGGCGGCTGGAAGACGCGATGGGCCGGCCCATCGAAGAGATCTACCGCGCCTTCCACGAAGAAACCTGCGAGCCGCTCGAGAATCCGCTGAGCGTGTCGATCCGCCGCACCCGCCCGGTGAAGTCCGTGCGCCCCATGCTGCTGATCCGCCGCGACGGCAACGAGCTGTACGTGGAGAGCACCGCGGCGCCGATTCGTGACGGCGCCGGCGCCGTGTCCGGCGGCGTGCTCGTGTTCCATGACGTGACCGAATCGCGCGAGCTCAATCGTCGCCTGTCGTATCACGCGTCGCACGATCTGCTCACCGGCCTCGTGAACCGCCGCGAGTTCGAGAGCCGCGTCGAGCGCGCGCTCAAGAGCGCCAAGGCGCGCGAGAGCAGTCTACGCGCTGTGCTATCTCGACATCGACCAGTTCAAGATCATCAACGACACCTGCGGCCACTCCGCGGGCGACGTGCTGCTGGGCCAGGTGGGCGCGCTGCTGAAGAGCAAGGTGCGCTGGCGCGACACGCTGGCGCGTCTCGGCGGCGACGAATTCGGCATCCTGCTCGAGGCCTGCTCGCTGGACGAAGCCCTGCGCACCGCCGAAGTGATGCGCGAGGCCGTCCGCAATTTCCGCTTCACCTGGGAAGACCGCGTGTTCCGCCTCGGCGCCTCCGTGGGCGTGGTGCCCATCTCGGCCGACAACGAAGACGTGGCGTCGATACTGTCGGCCGCCGACTCGCGCCTGCGCCGCGGCCAAGGAAGCCGGCCGCAACCGCGTGCACAGCTTCGCCGAGAACGACATCGAGCTCATGCGCCGCCGCCGCGAGATGCAGTGGGCCGCGCGCATCAACTCCGCCCTGGAAGAGGGCCGCTTCGAGCTGTATCGCATGCAGATCCAGCCGCTGCAGCGCAACGAGCCCGGCCAGCACTACGAACTGCTGCTGCGCATGCGCGACGAATCCGGCCGCATGGTCTCGCCGGACAACTTCATCGCCGCCGCCGAACGCTACGGCCTCACGCCCGCCATCGACCGCTGGGTCATCGAGGCCGCGCTGCGCTGGCTGGTCAGCGAAGCCGACGAGCGCGAGAAGCTCGCCATGTGCTCCATCAATCTGTCGGGCCAGAGCCTGGGCGACGACAAGTTCCTGCCGTTCGTCATCGAGCAGTTCCAGAAGAGCGGCATCGATGCGATCGCAAGATCTGCTTCGAGATCACCGAGACCGCGGCGGTCGCGAGCTTCAGCCAGGCGAACCGCTTCATCCAGGCGCTGCGCGAGCTCGGCTGCCGCTTCGCGCTCGACGACTTCGGCACCGGCCTGTGCTCGTTCGGCTACCTCAAGCATTTCCCGGTCGACTTCCTCAAGATCGACGGCAGCTTCGTGCGCGAGATCCTGCACGACCCCATCGACCGCGAGATGGTGCGTTCGATCAACGAAATCGGCCACCTCACCGGCAAGAAGACCATCGCCGAGTTCGCCGAGAACGCCGAGATCATCCAGATGCTCACGTCGCTGGGTGTCGACTACGCGCAGGGCTACGGCATCGCCCAGCCGCAGCGTGTTCTGAAGGCCGTCAACGCCTGAGAGCGCCACGCCGCGCCCATGGCTGATTCCTGTCTCAACTGCGGCTCGCCGATCTCGCGCCGAGCAGAAATTCTGCGCCTCCTGCGGCCAGCGGACGAACATCGCGCCGCAGCTCACGATGCGCGACATCGGCCACGACCTGGTGCATGCGATCACACACGCCGATCACAGCGTGTTCGCGCTCCTGCGCGAAATGGTCACGCGCCCCGGCCGTGTCGCCCTCGACTTCATCCAGGGCAGGCGCAAGCGTCACTTCGGGCCATTTGCATTCCTCGTCATCAGCGTCGGTCTCGCCAGCGCCGTCATCCTGATCACCGGAGTCGAATGGTTCTCGCCGTTCAAGCACGGCAAGGCCGATGATCTGCTGCAGCGGCACGTCAACCTGGTGATCCTGATGCAGGTCCCGTTGCTGGCGGCATTCTGCGCAGTGCTGTTCCGCAAGGATCGGCGCAGCTTCGCGGACCATCTCGTCCTCGCCTCGTACACGTCGGGCTTTCACGCGTTGTTCCTCGCGCTGGTGGAGACCCCGCTGATCGCGCTGACCGATGTCAGCACGACGAATCCATGGCTCGTGGTCGGGTTCGGCGTCTGGATCGCCTACTTCGCCTTCGCGGCGTCGCAGTTCTACCGAGGTCACCGTCTGTGGTCAGCGTCCCGGGCGATCGCGGTGGCAGTCCTGGCGCAGGCGACCACCATCGCGATCGTGATGGGCGTTCTGTTCGTCCTGACGCGCCTGACCGCGGGGTAAGGAACTGGAGATGAGGCTCGCCTCATCGCCGTTGCAGCTATGATCCCGGTGTCCACGAGGGGATCACATGCGCAATGTCATTCGGCTCACGCTCGCGTCCAGCTTGTTCGCAGCGTCTGCAGGCACACTGCCCAGACATCCAATCTCCTCTGGTACGACAAGCCCGCCACCGACTGGGAAAAGGAAGCGCTGCCCATCGGCAACGGCCGCATCGGCGCCATGGTGTTCGGTGGCGTGCAGTCCGAGCGCATTGCAGATCGCCGAGAAATCCCTGTGGACCGGCGGCCCCGGCACCGAAGGCGGCTACGACTACGGCCTGCCGGCGGAATCGCAGGTGGACCTCATGCGGGCCATCGGCAAACAACTCGTCGAAGGCGCCCCGCTCGAGCCCGAGGCCGTGGCCAAACAACTCGGCCGCAAGATGCACAACTACGGCGACTACCAGAGCTTCGGCGACCTGATCATCGGAGCAGGAGCTGACCGGCGATGCCGGCGACGGACTATCGCCGCGAGCTGGACCTGGATACCGGCACTGGCGCGCGTGTCGTTCAAGCAGGGCGGCGTGCGGATTCCGCCGCGAGTATTTCGTCTCGTATCCGGACCAGGTGCTCGTCGGCCGCTGGTACGCCACCGGGCCGCAGAAGCTGCGCATCAGCTACGCCGTGCCGGACAACCGCAGCGCCGACGTGACAAGTGGAGCAGGGCCGCATCCGCGTGTCGCGGCGCGCTCAAGTCGAACGGACTGCGATACGCCGTGGACCTGCGAGTGAACGCTGGAGTGCGGCCGCATGACCGTGGACGGCGACTCGTTGCGCATCGATTCCGAATGCCCGGTGACCTTCGTGCTGGCGGCGCGCACCAACTACCAGATGGCCTATCCGGACTACCGCTCGACGGCCGATCCCGGTCGAGGCCGCCTCGCGGGACCTGCTGGCCGGCCGGCGCGCACTTCGGCGCGTATGCGAAGCGCCACGTGGACGATCACCAGGCGCTGTTCCGGCGCGTGGAGCTCGAGCTGGAGCCGGGCGCCAGCAAACTGCCCACCGACAAGCTGCGCGCGCAGTACGGCAGCGGCGACTGCGACGGCGGACCGCGCGCTCGAGCAGCTGTACTTCCAGTACGGCCGCTACCTGCTCATCGGCTCCTCGCGCGCCGGGCTCCCTGCCGGCGAACCTGCAGGGCGTGTGGAACCACTACGCGACGCCGCCGTGGAACGCCGACTACCACGTCAACATCAACCTGCAGATGAACTACTGGCCGGCCGAGACGACGAACCTCGCCGAGACCACGCCGCCGCTGTTCGACTTCGTCGATCACCTGCGTGACGCCGGGCCGGACTGTCGGCGCAGAAGTATTTCGGCGCCCGGGGCTGGACGATGTTCCTCAACACCAACGCCTACGGCTTCATCGGCGCCCATCGACTGGCCGACGGCGTTCTGGTTGCCGGAGGCCGCGGCCTGGCTGGCGCAGCACTTCTACGAGCACTACCTGTTCACCCGTGACGCGGCCTTCCTGCAAGGCGCGCGCCTGGCCGGTGATGAAGGGCGCGGCGCGAGTTCTGGCTGGACGCGCTGGTCAGCGACCCGCGCGACGGCAAGCTCGTGGTGTCGCCCAGCTACTCGCCCGAGCATGGTCCGTTCACCGCGGGCGCGGCGATGTCGCAGCAGATCGTCGCGGACCTGTTCACCAACATCGTCGAGGCCGGCGCGACTCGGTGGGCGACAAGGCGTTCGGCGCGCGCGGTGGCAGACGGCGTTGGCGAAGCTGGATCCGGGCTTGCGGATCGGCTCCTGGGGCCAGCTGCAGGAGTGGAAGGACGACCTCGACGACCGCCAAGAACGACCACCGGCACGTCTCGCAGCTGTTCGCGCTGCATCCCGGCCGCGCCATCGACCCCGTGAAGACGCCCGCAGCTCGCCGCCGCGGCGCGGGCGACGCTCGATGCGCGCGGTGACGCGAGCACCGGGCTGGAGCCGGGCGTGGAAGATCAACTTCTGGGCGCGGCTGCTGGACGGCGACCGCGCGCACAAACTGCTCGAGGGCCTGCTGCGCGACAGCACGCTGCCGAACCTCTGGGACACCCATCCGCCGTTCCAGATCGACGGCAACTTCGGCGCCACCGCGGGCATGGTCGAGATGCTGCTGCAGAGCCAGAACGGCGAGCTGCACATCCTGCCGGCGGCGCCCAGGGCCTGGCCGCAGGGCAGCGTCAGTGGCATTCGCGCGCGCGGCGACGTCACCGTCGCCATCGACTGGGACCCTGCGGCGCCAGGCAAGTGGTGTTGCAGGCGGGGCATGACGGCATGCTCACGGTCCGCTCGGCGTTGTTCGAGAAGCCGTACGACGTGCGCTTCGACAAGGGCAGCAAGCCGAAGGCTCTGGGCACGGAAGGCCAGACCTTCACGTTTCAGGCGAGGAAGGGCGGTGCGTACACCTTTGCGCGCGCCGCGTCGGTGCCATGCACGGCGGCCCAGTAGATGCGCATCGACGGCAGCTGCCACTGCCGGAACATCCGCTTCACGCTCGACTGGCTGCCGGAACCCAGCGAGATTCCCGCGCGCGCCTGCGGGTGTTCGTTCTGCGTGAAGCATGGCGGTGTCTGGACTTCCTGCCCCACGGGCAGGCTGCGCATCCGCGTCGAGAAACCCGATCGCGTATTGCGCTACGAGTTCGGGACACGCACCGCGCAGTTCCACTTGTGCACGGGTTGCGGCATCGTGCCGGTGGTGACCAGCCTGATCGAGCAGCGGCTCTACGCGGTGGTGAGTGTCAACGCCTTCGACAACATCGCACCCTCGCAGCTGAAGCGCACGCCGGCCTCGTTCGATGGTGAGACTGAGGGCGACCGCCTGGCGAGACGGCAGCGCAACTGGATAGGGGACGTGGAGATCACGGCGCCGTCCTGAGGAAACACATGAAATCTCCGGAAGTCGACGCCTACATCGCAGATTCCCCGAAGCCGGCCCGGGTGCTGTCTGCAGAAAGGTGCGGCGCACGATCCGTGCTGCCGCACCCGGGGCCACCGAGCTGATCAGCTATCGTATCCCTGCCTACCGGCAGAACCGGCATCCTGGTGTACTTCGCGGGATTCAAGTCGCACATCGGACTGTTCCCGCCGGTGCGCGGCAACGCCGCGCTCGCGAAAGCCGTGGCGAAATACGCGGGCCCGAAAGGCAATCTGCGCTTCCCTTACGACGAACCGTTGCCGCTCGCATTGATCTCGCGCATCGTGCGCCACAAATTGAAGCAGGACGCTGCCACGGGCGCGCGGAAAAAGAAGTGAGATTCTTCGGCGGCCAGACCTGGGTGACCGCTTGCAAATCGGCCTTCGCGGCCATACTGACCCAGGCGTCCGCGGTGTGCATCGTCTTCGCCTTCGTCTGGGTGCACGTCGCGCAATAACAGGGAGCACACATGTCGCGTTACCAACTCGCGCAGATCAACATCGCTACGCTCAAGGCGCCGCTCGATTCACCCGAACTCAAGGATTTCGTCGACAACCTGGACCTCGTCAACGGGCTGGCCGAGGCCTCGGAAGGTTTTGTCTGGCGGCTCAAGGGGGATGGCAACGATGCCACCGCGCTGCGCCCGTTCGGCGAAGACATCATCGTGAACATGTCGGTGTGGCGTGACGTCGAGGCGTTGCGTCAGTTCGCTTACGGCAATGCCACGCATGTGGAGATCCTCAAGCGCAAGCGTGAGTGGTTCTCCCGCATGAAGGACGCGTACATGGTTCTGTGGTGGGTTCCCGCGGGGCATCAGCCCACGGTGCAGGAAGCGGCGCAGCGGCTCGACCTGCTGCGGCAGAAGGGGCCCACGGCCGAAGCCTTTCATTTCGGCGAGGCGTTCTCGGCTCCGGATGCGGAGCAGGGTGGTGCGCCGTTCTCGTTCAAGGACACCTGCCCCGCGTGACCGCCAGGGCGCAACGGCTGAACGATGGCTCCCGCGGCGTGATCATCGGCGTGATGATCGCCGCGTATGCGTACGTGATGAACCAGCCCGGCGCATCGATGACCAGCACGCTGCTGGTCGCCGCCGGGCTGCAGCTCATCGTCATCGTGATTCGCCGCGTGGTGGGGGCGGAAGCGCAGCCCATCGTGATGTACGTGTTCGAGCTGCTCGTGGACGCCGTGACGGTGTTGCTGTTTGCGCTGGGCGTGTTTGGCGGCCTCATTCGCGTGGCCGACGGCATCTGAGGTTCAGGCCCCGCTCGGAAACTAGCTAGTTCGCCTTCGGCGCGGGCTTGGGCTCCACTTTCGGTGCGGGCCTGGGCGCAGGCTTCGGAGCGGGTTCGGGTGACGCCTTGGGCGATGGCGCACGCTTCTCGATCTCCAGGTCCGGCACGCCGAAGTTCTTGAGATCGTGCAGCTGTTCCAGGTCGATGCTGCCCACGATGTTGACGATGGTGAACTCGCGCGGCTGGCTGGCGATGATCGACAGGCCCTGCGCCTTGTCGCCATCGATGAGCACGAACACGTCGACGTCCGTGTTGTCCTTCTTGCTGCTGCGCATCGACGATGCTGGCTCCAGCCCGGGCGCGGACAAGCTGGCGGACGCACGCGATCGATGTCGGCCTTGGGATAGGCGAAGTCGCTGTCGAAGGTGAAATGCCGCACGTAGACGCCGCGCAGCGACGTGCAGACTTTCTTGGCCTTCGCCTCCTCGGGGTCCTCGGTGCTCAGGAAGCGGCAGGCCATGCCGAGCAGGTTGGAATCCAGCGTGACGTTCACGGTCTCGCTGGCCTTGTCGGCCAGCGTGGCGAACTCCGGCAGCGGCAGCTGGCCGCGCAGCGGCGCGGTTTCTGGTCTGGGCGTCGCCGGTGCGGCGAGCATCAGGCGCCAGGCGACAACAGTGCGTACTTCATGAGCGATTCTCCTCTTCACCCGCGGACTGCGGCGGATTGTTCACGGCCTCATAGGCCATATCGAGTTTCTGGCTGGTGACGCGCAGGGCCTGCAGGAGCTCGCGGCTGGCGGCGCGGCCCCTCGGCTTCTTCACGCGGATCTGATTCTGGATGCGATGGTTCGCCATGTGTTGACCCAGCATCACGGCGGCGACCAGCGAGGCGGCGAGCGCCGCGGGCAAGCGCGTAATTGCGCGCCGGTGCGGGGCCCGCACGCGGCAGCGCGACCACCACGGGTCCCTGGCCTTGCGGGTGTCGCGGGCAGGCGCTTCATGAGCCGCTCGGTGAAACCTTCCGGCGCATCCACCGGGCGCAGCGCGCGGCGCAACTGGTTTTCGAATTCGTCGGTCATGGCCCAGTCCTCATTTCATCTTCGCAATCGATCAGCTTCGCGCCGATCATTCGGCGCGCAGCGCGGTCAGTGAACGCTTGATGTGGCTCTTCACGGTGTTCACGGGCATGTCGAGCATCGCGCCGATCTCGGTGAGATCGCGGTCTTCCTGGTAACGCAGCAGCATCACGGCGCGCGCCGGTGGCGACAGCTCATTCATGCAGCCGCTGCAGCTCGCGATCCATCAGCGGGTCCTCGTCGGTTCTCGGGCGCCGGCCACCTGGCACGCTCGTCGTCGAGCGGCTGGGTGGTGGTGTAGGGCAGGCGGCGCAGCCAGTCGATCGCGAGATTCGACGCCACGCGCCGCAGCCAGAATCCCAGATGTTCCAGCGACTCGATGTCGTCCAGCTTGCGGTACAGCTGCAGGAACACGTCCTGCGCCAGGTCCTCGGCCGGCGTCGCGACGGTTGAGCATGCGCAATCCGATGCTGAACACCGAGCCCTGGTGCGCGCGCACCAGGGCCGCGAAGGCCTGCGCGTCACCGGCTCGCGCCTGCGTCAGCAGGGAGTCCGGCATGGAGGCGCGGTGTTCATTCACGGTCCTGCTCACTGTTCCGATTGATCCTGGCTGACCTTCGGGATGCCGAATTCTCCTTCGAGTTCGGCCAGCTTGTCGATGTCGATGCTGCCCACGATGCTGACCACCGTGAACTCGCGCGGCTGCGGTGGCGATCACCGCCAGGCCGCAGGTCTTGTTGTCCTCGACGCAGACGAACACGTCCACGTCTTCCTGGGCATCGCGCTTGTGGACGTGCACCAGGGCATTCCACTCGGGGCCCTTGAGCTGGCTGCGCACGGCGTCCACGTCGGCCTTGGTGTAGGCATCGTCGCTGTCGAACTTGTAGCTGCGCACCTTCACCGACTTGATGTCGTCGAGGATGGTCAGGTGCGGGTCGGTCTGGCGCTCGTCCTTGGTGAATGCGCGCGCCAGGGCGAGCAGAAAGCCGCCCACGTTCACGTCCACGGTCTCGGAGGCCTTGGCGCGCAGGTGCGAGAAGTCCGGGCATGCGTAGCTCGGTGCGCGGCCGGCTGAGGCTGGCAGGCAAGGCGAGGGCGGCGGTGGCCGCCAGCGCGGCGGCGGTTATGGCAAGTTTCACGGCGGGCTCCTGTTTGTGTGTCCCTGGCTCTAGAACGAGCCGGGAGCCCGCCAGGTTGCAGTCAGTTGATGGTGAATTGGCGCAGCGTGGATCTGAGGTCGCGGCTGTCCACGACCGTGCCGTTCGCGCCTCCGAGCGTCACCCGCGCCAGGTACTGGCCCCGGGTTTCGTAGATTCCGAGGGGCAGGTTCGAGCCCGTCTCCAGGAGCTGGTTCCAGGTGAACGTGAAGACCTGACTTTCACCCGCGCCGACGCTCGTGGTCTGCACCACCTGTGCGAAGACGCGGTCGTCGAAAGGATTCCAGAGCGAGTCGTCGCTGCCGTTGTTGAACACGTCGACCGTGCCCGTGTAACCCGTGAATTCGACGGTGGCCGGCTGCGACGTGCGGTTGCGTACCGTCACCTCGAAGGTGATGAGCTCACCGGGCTGGAAGGCGTACTTTTCCACGCCCGCGGAGTCCCTGAGCACGAGCAGCGTCGTGAAATAGGTGCCGCCGGCCTCCTGTTGGGGTTGCGGCGGCGGGTCACCGATCCGGGCCGTCCCCTCGCCACCGTTGCAGCTCACCTGCGAGCCGCTGGTGATCAGGGCCACGGCGCCTATTGCCAGAATTCGGGCAAGGCTTCGGCCGATCGTTGAACGTCCCTTCTTCGAAGGGCGGGCAGATTCGAACATGGGACCTCCGCGGAGACCTGGGGCCGATGCCGGTAGGTAACTCTACGGCCTCGCGCGGTTCCCGTGCACGCCCATGCGCTAGTTGATCGAGAAAGCCACCAGAGTCGAGCCCAGCTCATGCGGCGACGTGGGGTTGTTGTGCAAACCGTCGTACAGCAGGGCCCCTCGGGCCTCGTAAGCGCCCCGGTCCAGGCTGGGCGTCCACTGGACCGTGAATACCTGGCTCTCGCCTGCGGCGAACTGAAGTGTGCTGGCGGCCTGCGTGAACAGCGCGGTCGAGGACCACAGCCAGGTCGTATTGCGCGAGCCGCTCGAACGCGAAGAAGTCGTACTGGTGGCCGCTGGCGAAGTCCAGCGCACCGGGGCATTGGTGCGATTGCGGACCGTGAGTTCGAACGTGATGGATTCGCCGGACTGAAAAGAGTTGCGCACCGTGCCGGTCGAATCCTTGAGCTGCAACGTAGTGGCGAACGTGGGGCCGCCGCTCTCCGCTGGCGGATCGAGCTGGCTGGTGTCACCGCTGGTGCATCTTGCTTGCGAGCCACTGGTGACCACGGCCACGACGCCTACCGCGAGTAGTCGTGAGATCGTCGAACGGCGAAGAAACTCGAACATGGAACCTCCGAAGCAACCCCTGACCGAAGCCGAGATCGACGAGCTGTACGGCCTCGAGCCGGTCATCGGCGAAGAGACCCGCCCGCGTGGACCCGGCGTCGCGGCCGGAGTTCGTGTTCGTGGACTGCCCCTACTGCGGCGAGGGCTTCGAGACTAGCGCGGACGCCAGCGCGGGTCCGTGTAAATATGTCGAGGATTGTCAGGTCTGCTGCCAACCCATTGAAATGGAACTGCGCGTCGACGAGAACGGCGGATTCCAGGAACTGGTGACGCGGCGCGGGGACCAGGAGTAGTGAGGGAGACATGACGGAGAAGCGGGTGGCGCTGGTCACGGGCGCGGGCAGTGGCATCGGGCGCGCGACCGCGCTGGCGTTCCTGCGAGGATGGGTTTCGCGTGGTGCTGGCGGGGCGCAACATCGCGAAACTGGCGGCGGTGGTCGCCGAGGCGGGTGCCGGCGCGGAAGTGGTCGCGATGGAGGCCGACGTGCGCCAGCCGGAACAAGTGCGGCGCTGTTCGACAGGGTGCGCGCGAAGTTCGGACGACTCGACGTGCTGTTCAACAATGCCGGGCTGAACGCGCCATTCCTGCCGCTGGAGGACATGCCGTACGAGAAATGGCGCGAGGTCATCGACACCAATCTCACCGGTGCATTCCTGTGCACGCAGCAGGCGTTCCGGATCATGAAGGATCAGACGCCGCGCGGCGGTCGCATCATCAACAACGGATCGATCTCGGCGCACGTGCCGCGAGCGAATTCGGCGCCGTACACGGCGTCCAAGCATGCGATCACCGGGCTGACGAAGAGCACGTCGCTGGACGGTCGTCAGTACGACATTGCCTGCGGGCAGATCGACATCGGCAATGCGGTGACCGAACTCGGCAACCGGATTCCGCAGAAGGAACCGATGTTCGACGTGAAACACGTCGCCAATGCGGTGCTGCAGATGGCCAAACTACCGCTGGAAGCCAACGTGCAGTTCATGACCATCATGGCGACCAAGATGCCGTACATCGGCCGCGGCTGATGGGGACATTCCTGAGCAGTCCAGCGCTCAGGTCTTTGCCGGCGCCCGCGACGCGCGAATACCAGCTGCCGCGAAAACCAGTTCCAGCAGGCCGCCCGCCAGTGCGATCAGGGTGGTCTGGCGCCCAGCGCCGCGAGCGCGAAGCCGGCCGCCGCGAGCGCCGCTGCCACCGAGCCAGTACAGCCCGCATGCCGTACAGCGTGGCGAACGTGAAGTAGCGCCCGCCGATGGTGATCAGCAACATCGCGATGAAGAAGCATTCCGGCCGCTGCCAGTCGAAGCCAGAAACGCCACGGCAATGGCCAGCAGCAGCCAGACCGTGCTTTCGATCGCCAGCGACGGCCAGTGGATTGCCCTTGGTGTGTGCGCCCGGCCGGCCCAGCAGCTTGCGACAGCAGCATCGCCGCGGGATGGATGAACATGCCGCCGATGAACAGCGCGGCGATGGCGCCGCGCGGGACTCACCAGAAATGCGCGACAACGCGGCGGCCAGCCAGGCCAGTGCCCGAGGTCGTGATGCCGGTGGCGCCGCCCACGTAGGCGTGGCGCATGTCCGCCTGCGCGTCTTCGATCTGCATGATGCTCCGGATTCGTGTGGTTTGACAAGGCTACAGCCAGCCGCGTTGGCGGGCGAGGCGATATGCGTCGATGCGGTTGTTGGCGCCCAGTTTGCCGATGGCCTCGGAGAGATAGTTGCGCACCGTGCCGGCCGACAAGCCCAGCTGCTCGGCGATCTGCGGCGCGGACAAACCTTCGCCGGACAGTCGCAGCGTCTGGCGCTCGCGATCATTGAGCGGGTCGGATTCGTTCCAGGCTTCGACGGCCAGAGTCGGGTCGATGGCCTTGCCGCCGCGATGACACGTTGCGCAACGCCTCGGCCAGCTTCTCCGCCGGCGAATCCTTGAGCAGATAACCCTTCACGCCGGCGTCGAGCGCGCGGCGCAGATATCCCTGGCGCGCGAACGTGGTGACGATCACCACCTTGCAGTCGGCAGGTTCTCGGCCTGGATCTTCTGCGCCAGTTCGATGCCCGTCATGCCCGGCATCTCGATGTCGGTGACCACGATGTCGGGCTTCAGCCGGCGGCACTCCGTCAGCGCCTGCAGGCCATCGGCCGCTGCGCCGAGCACTTCGATGTCGCGCTCGAGCTTGAGCAGCGCGCCGAGCGCGCCGCGCACCATGGCCTGGTCTTCCGCCAGCAGGATGCGGATCATGCGCTTGCTCAGGCCGCCAGCGGCACGGAGGCGCGCAGCAGAGTGCCACCCGCCGGATTCGGCCACAGCGACAGCGAGCCGCCCACGGTGTCCAGGCGCTCGCGCATGCCGTTGAGGCCATTGCCTGGCACGATGCGGCCGCCGCGTCCGTCGTCGACCACTTCCATGATCACGGCCGCGGCTTCCTTGCGCAGGCGTATGGTGACGATCTTGCGCGCCGCGAGTGACGCCGCACATTGGTGGCGGCCTCGCGCAGCGACAATGCCAGCACCGTCTCGCGATCATGCGGCAGCTTCACGTTCTCGGTCTCGCACTTGACCTTGAGGCCCTGCGCTTCGAGCAGCGCCGTGGCGGCCAGCAACTCCGCGGTCAACGCGGTGCTGCGGATGCCGCTCACCGCGTTGCGCACCTGCGCCAGCGAATCGCGCGCAACGCGCTCCACTTCGGCGATCTCCGTGCGGGCAGCCTCGATGTCGCGATCGATGAGCTTGCGTGCGAGCTCGGACTTCAGCGCCACCACCGACAGCGTGTGACCCAGCAGGTCATGCAGATCGCGGCCGATGCGCTCGCGCTCCGCCAGAGTGGCCAGCCGCGTGATTTCGTCCTGGCTGCGGCGCATCTCCACCTGATGGCGGTGCGCGTAGGCGGTGAAGATCGCGATGACGGCCAGCGTCACCGCCGGAACCAGCACGCCGATGATGGTGTCCGAATTCGCGCCGAGCAGCCACATCTCGCAGCACGAACGCGGCGATGGACAGCAGGATGACGATGGTCGATGTCCTGACCGTGGTGACCAGGTAGACGATCATGAAGAAGCCGAAGATCAGGTAGCCGAGCGACGAGTAGTTGAAGGGCGCCAGCAGGTAGGCCAGCGCGAAGATACCGCCGCCACGTAGCTCAGCCGAATGCGGTTGGGTCCTTCGTAGAAGTACACGCACAGGTGCAGGTAGACGAAGACCGGCACGCTGATGAGCGTCGGCAGGATCACGCGCACGAAGGACTGGTGCGAGAGCACCGCCCAGACGAACAACCACACCAGGTTGATCAGGATGACGAACGGCAGCAGGTGCATGGTGCGCCCGTCGGCGCGCGTCATGTAACCCACCACCGATTCGTGCGGTGGATTGCGGATGTTGGCTATGAGTGTGGAAAGACGCATGACTCGCCTCGCGCGATCCTAACGCAACGCCTCACTCGACGCGTATGTCGTCGAGCTGGAACTGGAACGGCTCCCGTGGCGTCATGGAGTCCATGCCGATGAGCCGCACACGTCGCTCAGTCGGCTGCACCGAGTTCCGTCAGATCCGGAACTCTGACTTCTGCCATTCCGGTCCGGCGTCGAAGGCGAGCATCAGCGGGGCATGCGCATCGGCGTGCCGCTGAGCACCAGAACGTGTACTGCTTGCCGTCGCCGCGCGCCTGGAAGCTCAGGGTCTTCTTCTTCGTGATAGTCCATGCTCGCCTGCGATGGGCGGGCCTTCCGGAAAGAAGAATGCGCCGGCGGTGGGATACTGCGTGCCGGGACGGACTTCGCCCGTGACTTCGAGCGCGCCCTTGCTGCCATTCGACGCCGCCGTCGACCACCTGCTGCGAGGCCGTGGACTTGCCGCCCTGGACTTCATCGCCGGCGGCATCGTATGCCCAGGCCATAGGCGCGTTGCGCCGACCGTTGTCGAAATCGGCGAGCACGCGATGTGTCGGCGCGGCGCGCCGGCGCGACTTGGCGGCGGGGGCGGGCGTGTCGGCGGCGGCGGAAGCCGCATCCGTTGCAGCGGCGGTGTCCTCCGTGCTCTGCCGGCTTGCCACCGAACACGCCCGAGAATGAAAGCGCCGACCAGCGCAGCGGCGATTCCCGCGGCGATGGCGAGCGCGCGCTTGGGATGCGTGCCCAGCAAGCGGAAGCCGCTGCCATGCATGCGCCGCACCGCGAGCAGGAAGAAGACCAGCGTGACGCCCGCGAGCACGGCGACATGCAGGCCGAAGTCCTGCCGGATGGCCGGCCTGCCCACGATCGCCAGCGCCAGTCTGCGCCAGGTGATACGACGGGAACACAGGCGCGATGTTCTGCAGGACCTGCCGGCATGACCTGCAACGGGACGAAGAGTGCCCGACAGAAATGCCATGGGCAGGAACACGAAGTTGATGATGGCCGGTGACGCCTGGCCCGACACCAGCGAGCCCAGTACATGCCGATGGCGCAGAACGG
The DNA here is from genome assembly GCA_963846605.1 of uncultured Pseudomonadota bacterium. GTDB lineage: Bacteria > Pseudomonadota > Gammaproteobacteria > Steroidobacterales > Steroidobacteraceae > CADEED01. The sequence continues at coordinate 1,354,488 of CAWJWS010000011.1, read as the reverse complement.
CAGCGCGCCGAGCACGTCGATGAAGAACAGCTGCACGAGCCTGGCCGGCGGTCAGCTGCCCTTGCCGAGGGTCAGCGCCATGATGGTGAGCAGCACGAGATGATCGCCACGAACAACATGGTCATGACGGCGCGCGCCAGTAGATAGGCGCCGGCGGGCTGCGGCAGCGCCTGCTTGAGCGTGAGCAGGCCGTACTCACGCTCGATGGCGATCGACACGCCGAAGCCGAACAGGCCGGGTCCCATCGCGCCGAACACGCCGAAGCTGCGCGAAGGTGTTCAGGCCGGCGTCCGGTGCCGCGCATCGGCGCGAGGAACACCCCGAACAGCACGTAGAACATCACCGGGAAGAACAGCGTGGGCACGGAGAATGCCGGCGTGCGCAGCGATCTTGATGAACTCGAACTTCGGATCTCGCGGAAGTAGGCGGCCCAGAGGCGGGAGCCGGGCATGACGGTGGCGCTCATGAGCGTGCCTCCTGGTTGTCATTGGTGAGTTCGGTGAAGGCCTCGGCGAGGCCGGCGCGGCGCACCTCGATGTCGGCTGAGCGCCGGGTCTTCGCGGAACAGGCGCTGCAGCAGCGGCTCGGCGGCGCGCGTGGTGATCTGCAGGCGATCACGCTCCACGGCGACGGAGAGGACCTCGGGCCAGTCGCGGATGACATCGGCGGAAAGTCCGCTGACGAAGCTCACCTGCTTGCGCGACACATGCGCGCGGATTTCGTCGACCGTGCCGGTGGTGACCAGTTTGCCGCGAGCCATCACGGCCACGCGGTTCGGCCAGTGCCTCGGCCTCTTCGAGGTAGTGGGTGGTCAGCACGATCGAACAGCCTTCGTGCAGCAGCTCGCGGATCACACGCCACAGCGCTTCGCGCGCCTGCACGTCCATGCCCACGGTGGGTTCGTCGAGGAACAGCAGCTCGGGGCGTCCCACGAGTGCGAGACCGAACTGCACCTGGCGCTTCTGTCCGCCGGAGAGTTTCTCGTAGCGCCGCTCGGCGATGTCGCCCAACGACAGCCGCTTGATCACCGAGTGCACGTCGTAGGGATGAGGGTAGTAGCCGGCAACCTGTTCGAGCAGCTCGCGGCAGCGCAAGCACGCCGGGCAGCATGACCTCCTGCATCATCACGCCGATGCGGCGGCGGCCGTCGATTTCCTGCGGCTTCATGGTCGAACAGGCGCGCTTCGCCCTGGTCGGGGTTCTGCAATCCCAGCAGGATGGAAATGGCGGTGGACTTGCCGGCGCCATTGGGCCCGAGCAGCGCGAGCAGTTCGCCGCGTATTCACCGTGAGATCGAAGCCATCGAGGGCCGCGAGCTTGCCGAAGCTCTTGCGGACGGCATCGAGGCTGGCCAATGCAGTGGTCGACATGTTTCCTCCCAGGAAGGAAGCATGCCTTTCCGCGCGTCCGGACTTAAGTCGCCGCTGTCAGCCGGGTGGGCTGACAACTGTCATGCGGGGCGGGGCGGGACAGGGCGGGCCAGGGCGGGACGGGGGCGTTCAGCCTCGGACCGGCCCATGGACGACCGGTGTTTCCAGGCGCATCGACGTGGCCAGATCCTCCTTGCCCACGCTTTCCGCATACTCCGCCAGCACCCGCAGATCGGGCGCCGAGTCCATCGTGAAGCGCGCGCTGCGCTCCCGGAACATCTCGAAGACCGCAAGCGCGGCGTCGGCCCGGCCGAAGCGGAGCAGGTGGCGGATCAGGGTGCTGCCGATGGGATTCAATGCCAGCGGCAATTGCCACTTGAGCGTCTGCTCCGCGATGTGCAAGGCATCACGCGCGGCGTAGTCCGCATCGAGAGCATTCATCCATCGCGCCAGCGGTGCCGTGGCGTCCACGTGTTTGCCGATGCGGGCCGCCTGGAAGACCTCGTCCATCATGCGTGCGCGTTCCTTCACCCGCACATTCTCGGCGCAAGCGCCGTGCGCTCCGGGCTGTGGCTGGGCTCGAAGCCCAGCTGCTGACGGCGCAGCCAGATGGCGGCGCCGATGAATCCGAAGAACACGACTTCACACAGCAGGAAGATCGCGACGGAGAACAGCGTCCACAACGACAGCTTCGCGACGAGCACATTGATGCCCGCGATCACCGCCAGCGCCGCGAGCAGGAACACATACATCGGCCCCATGCCACGGATGACGCGGAACCAGGCCAGGGGATTCATCGCCCGGAACAGGTTGTCGCCCATGCCGAGCAACGCCGCCGCGCCGGAAACATGAGCAGCAGCACGATGGCCAGCACCACGCCGCCGATCGCCGCCGACTTTCCAGCACAGCGTGACGGAAGCGAGCAGCAGCAGCGTCTGCATGCAGGGGCGCTGCTCGAAGGGACTCACCATGTCGGAGTCCATGACGGGCGGCTCGGTGGCGCCGTCGGCGATGCGCTCGATGAGCACGTAAGCTGTACTTGAGCACCCAGATGTTCAGCATGAACGCGACGACGACGGCCCAGAAACCCACGGCACCCAGGAAGGCCGCGGCCCAGAGAAACACCGTCATGACCAATGAAAAGAGCCCGACCATCAGGAAGACGGTGGGGTGAAACGGAACCAGCAGTGCGCGCAAGTGGTCCATAATGCCGATCAATCGGGGGTAGAAGTTAAGCATGGAAACGAACTCGTTTGACGCGATCGTCGTGGGTTCCGGCATGAGCGGTGGTTGGGCCGCCAAGGAACTCACCGAGAAGGGCCTCAAGACGCTGGTGCTGGAACGCGGCCGCATGGTCCGCCATCCGGATTACCCCACGGCCACCAAGGATCCCTGGGACCTGCCCAACGCCAACCGCATCACGCAGGAAACCCGCAAGCGCAAGCCGGTGCAGAGCCGCACGGGATATCCCACCCCCGCGAACACGCACTGGTTCGTCGACGATCTCGACAATCCGTATGAAGAAGCGCAGCCCTTCGACTGGCTGCGTGGCTACCACGTCGGCGGCCGCTCGCTCATGTGGGCCCGGCAGAGCTACCGGCTCAGCCCGCTGGATTTCGAAGGCAACGCGAAGGAAGGCTGGGCGATTCCGTGGCCCGTGAGCTACGAGGAGATCGCGCCCTGGTACGACAAGGCGGAGCGCTTCGCAGGCATCAGCGGCAGCAAGGAAGGCCTGGTCCAGCTGCCGGACGGGCAATTCCTGCCGCCCCACGATCTCAACTGCGTCGAGCAGGAGTTCAAGCAGCGCATCGACCAGAAGATGGGCCGCAAGCTCATCATCGGCCGCTGCGCCAACCTCACCGCACCGCTCACGCACAACGAGAGCCCGCAGCGCGGCACCTGCCAGGCGCGCAACATGTGCATCCGCGGTTGCCCCTTCGGCGCGTACTTCAGCTCGGTGTCGGCCACGCTGCCCGTCCGCGGAGCGCACCGGCAACATGACGCTCAAGGCCGACCAGATCGTCCACGAAATCATCTACGACAATGAGAAGGGCAAGGCCACCGGCGTGCGCGTCATCGACGCCAACACCGGCAAGCAGACTGACTACTTCGCCAAGGTCATCTTCATGTGCGCCTCGGCCATCGGCTCGGCGTACGTCATGCTGAATTCCGTGTCGAGCCGCTTTCCGAATGGCTTCGGCAACGATTCGGGCGAGCTCGGCCACAACATCATGGATCACAACAAGCCGGGCAACTCGAGCGCGCAGGTCGAGGGCCACCTCGACGAGGCGTACACCGGCCGCCGCCCGAACGGCTTCTACATCCCGCGCTATCAGAACGTGGGCAAGGACAAGCGCGGCTACCTGCGTGGCTTCGGCTACCAGGGTCGCGCGCAGCGCCTGAATTTCAGCCGCTTCAACAACAGCGCGCTGATCGGCGACGAGCTCAAGAAGGCCGTGCGCGAGGCCGGCCCGTGGACCATCGGCATGACCGCCTTCGGCGAGATCCTGCCGTACCACGAGAACCACATGCGCCTGGATCGCAACAAGAAGGACAAGCATGGCCTGCCCACGCTGGTGCTCGACGCCGTGGTGCGCGAGAACGAGCGCAAGATGGAAAAGGACATGGTCACGGATGCCGCCGAGATGCTCGAGGCCGCGGGCTACAAGAACGTCACGGTGCGCAGCGACAACTTCAACGTGGGCAACAGCATCCACGAGATGGGCACGGCGCGCATGGGTGCGGATCCGAAGAAGTCCGTGCTCAACAAGTTCAACCAGGTCCATGCCTGCAAGAACGTGTTCGTCACCGACGGCTCGTTCATGGTGTCGTCGGCCTGCCAGAACCCCTCGCTCACCTACATGGCATTCACGGCGCGCGCCGCGAATCACGCCGTCGAAGAACTGAAGAAGGGCAACCTATGAGCCTCGAACAGGATCCCCGGGCTGGAAACGAGACCGAGATGATCCGGCGCCGCGAAGTCCTGCGCCGTGCGGCCTGGATACTGGGCGGCGCCATCTCCGCGCCGGCCGCGCTCGCCATCCTCCAGGGTTGCTCGGCCAAGGACGCCCCCAGACCGCGCGACTGGACGCCGAAGTTCTTCAAGGGCAACGAGGCCGCCGTCGTCACCGCCATCGCGGACGTCATCATTCCCAAGACCGACACCAGCGGTGCGCTGGACGCCAACGTGCCGGCGTTCATCGATTCGATGATGGCCGAGGTCTACAACGCCGAAGCGCAGCAGCGCTTCCACGAAGGCTGCACGGAGTTCGAAGCCGCGGCCAAGGCGGGCGGCAAGGCTTTCGCCGAGCAGGACAAAGCCGCGCAGACGGCGGTGGTGAGGCAGGCGCTGGAAACGGCGCTGTCGGCGGAAGCGACCCAGCGGCCCTTCATCCTCATGGTGCGCGAACTCACGCTGCTGGGCTTCTACACCTCGCAGGTGGGCATCACCGAAAACATGGAATACCAGGCCGTACCCACGGCCTACCATGGCTGCGTGCCGGTCTCCCAGATGAAGAAGCCGGTGTATTGGGAATAGTCGCGAGCCAGAGGATGGACTTTTTCGCCAGGTTTCCAAAACAATAGGGGTGAGCGCGGGGGACTTGTAAGGGGGGATCTCGCATGAAAAAGAAGAACTGGTGTGGGCTGCTCGCGGCCCTCGTCCTGGTCTCGTCGGTGAACGCCGAGGAAGACCTGAACAGCAAGATGATCAACAAGGACACGAACGGCAGCTGGTACATCCTGCCGGACAAGCCCAAGGCCAAGCACTTCAAGGTGCCGGAGCTTCCGGGCGGCTACGCATTCCGCATCAAGGCCAACAAGGGCAACAATCCCTGGGACGTGCAGGCCAGCTCGCCGGTCGCCGGCGCGATCAATGAAGGCGACGTGATCATGCTCATGTACTACGCGCGGGCCGAGAAGGCGGCGGAAGGCGGCAGCAAGCTCACGGCGCGCATCCAGCTGGCGGGTCCGCCGTACAGTTCGGTGCTGGACTTCACCGCGCCCATGGACGGCGAGTGGAAGAGCCATTGCGCTTTCCGTACCGCCAACTCGTCCATCGCCGAGAAGAAGAGCAGCGTGTCGATCCACCTCGCCACCGCCGAGCAGATCATCGATCTCGGGCCGGTGCTGGTGTTCAATTTCGGCACAGGACTACGACCAGAAGAAGCTGGCGTTCTGCAATGGCTAGCAAGGGCGCGCGCACCATTTCCCGCTCGATACCCGGGGCGGTGCGCGAGCTCTGCCTCGCGTTCCCGGAAGCAGAGGAGTTCGAGTCGCACGGCTCGCCGAACTTCCGGGCACGCAAGGGCAAGGTCTTCGCCGTCTTCGCGCTCAACCATCACGGCGATGGCCACGTCGGCCTGTGGCTCAACACGCCGGCGATGGAGCAGTCGCGGCTCCTCGCATCGTCGACCGCACATCTACAAGCCGCCGTACGTCGGGCCCTCGGGCTGGATCGGCGTCGAGCTCAATCGCGGGTTCTCGTGGAAGCGAGTGACCGAGCTCGTGCACATGGCCTATCGTAATAGCTCGCCCGCGAAGCTCCTGGCTCGCGCCGAGAAGGCGCCGGTGGTCGCGGCGCCGACCCTGAAGATGACGCCCGAAGAGATCGATCGCATGAAAGCGCCAAAGGCGCAGAAGGCGCTCGCGCTCATGCGCAAGCTCTGCCTCGCGTTGCCCGAAACGGACGAGGGCGGGAGCTTCGGCAGCCCGTTGTGGCGCGTCGGCAAAAAAGAGCTTGCCGTCGCTGTACGACTACGGAAAGGGACTCACGATTTCCTTCTGGGTGGGCATCGAGAGGCAGGGGCCGCTGGAAATGGACCCGCGTTTCTCGATTCCGGCCTACATGGGCTCCAAGGGATGGATCGCCTTCGGTGCCTCTGGGGTCATCAATGAGCGCGAGCTTCGCGATTTCCTAATCGAAAGCTACCGTCACTTCGCAACTCGCCGCGCCATCGCCAAGCTCGACGCGCGCTGAGAGTTTTCCTGAGTGCAGGCCGCGCAACAACCGTTGCCGTCGGACTACGTCCCCTATTGGCGTCACATTGCTCCGACAGGAGTGTCGGCGCATGGTCCTCCCGGCCATAGTCCAATTCCCACGGAAGGGAGTCCACATGAAAACGTCAGGACGGATACTAACTACTGTCGTCATGCTCGCAGGCGCCACGGTCCCCGTGGCTCCGATCCTTGCGCAGGTGATGGCGCCCAACGCCGACTATCACCGGTTCATCAAATCACAACGCAGCATCGAGTCGGAAACCAGCGTCGATGCCGCCGCTGACAGCGTCACGGCGCTGGCCGCCGAGCCGCGCTCGGGCGGGCCGTTCCGCGAAGCGCCCGCGGCTTTCGACAATCGCACCAATGGCTTCGACACGCAGGGTCCGGCCTTCGACTTGATCGACGAAGACAACGTGGTGCCGCTGCGTTCGTTCAATGACAACCGCTTCATCTTCGAGGAAGTCGAGACCGTCGACGACGGACTGGGGCCGACCTTCAACGCGCAGGCCTGCCGCGAGTGTCATCAGAACATCGTCACGGGCGGCGCGAGCCAGGTGGCCGAGCACCGCACCGGCCGGCTGGAGCTGCTGCAGTTCGTCGAGTCGATTGGTGGCTCGCTGATCCAGTCGCGCTCGACTCATCCCGACATCTTCGAGCGAGTGCCGTTCGAGGACAGCGTCGGCACGTTGCGCATCTCGACCAACACGCTCGGCGCCGGCTTCATCGAGGCCATCGCCAACGACACGCTTGCTGCAGATACGCAATGCCCAGCCTGCGGCGATCCGCGGCACGGCGCTCGAAGTGGCGGTGCTCGAGGCGAACAACGCGCCGCGCATCGGGCGCTTCGGCTGGAAGAGCCAGCACGCGCAGCCTGCGAGTCCTTCGCGGCCGATGCCTATCTCAACGAGATGGGCATCACCACGCCGCTGCCTGCCGGAGGAGAACACGTCGCTGGGCCGCAACGTCGGATTCGGCACCGCCATTCGATCCGGTCGCGGATCCGGAGGACGACGGAGTCGACGTCGTCGCGTTCGCGAACTTCATGCGCGCGACGAAGGCGACACCGCGCGGCGCCGATCACCGCGGACGTGCGCGCCGGCGAGACGCGCTGTTCAACCAGGCGGGCTGCGACGGGCTGCCACGTGGCGACGCTGCGCACCGCCGCGCCGGGTACGCGCATCAACGGCGGGGCGCTGCGCGGTGCGCGATGCGCGTCGGCAACAAGATCATCCACCCGTACAGCGACTTCCTGCTGCACGACATCGGCACGGGCGACGGCATTCCCGTGCTGCCGGGCGCCGAGTTCGCGTCGACCGCGAGCCAGATCCGCACGGCGCCGCTGTGGGCGTCTGCGCACGCGCAACCGGCTCATGCACGACGGCCTGTCGTTCACCAAGCAGGAAGCGATCACGCGCCATGCGGGCCAGGCGACGGCCGCGAAGACACGCGTTCGTCGCGCTGACGGCCGCGCAACAGACACAGGTGATGGCATTCCTCGATTCGTTGTGACGCTGCATCGCTACAAGGCCCACGGACGGGCGAACAAGAGGAAGGGTCGCGGGTCAAGGGACTGACTCGCGGCCCCGGGGTTGGCCAGTGGGCCTCTAATCCTCGTAGGTATCGTTCTCGTCGAACTGGATGAAGCAGAAGCCGTGACCGAACGGATCGCTGAAGCTCATGCAACGCGAGCCGCGCCAGTCGACGTGGCCGGTTTCCTGTTTCGCGCCCGGCCGCGATCGCGCGAGCAGCCGCGGCGTCCACGTCGGCGCACGACCAGGTCGAAATGAACCGGCGTCCAGTGGCGCGTCGATAGTCACGCGTGATCGGTGGGGTCTTCACCGCCGGCGTGCCGGCCGGCTTGCGCAGTAGATAGAGCGTCGCCGAGGCGCCGCGCAGCTCGGCGGTGTCGTCGTCGAGCGTCCGCGTGTGCCGAGACGCCAAGCGCGGTCGTGTAGAAGCTCGATCGCCGCGTCCAGATCCGGCACGTCGATGTTGATGATGATGTTCATGCGGCCCTCGCTAGTGAGGGCTGGCCCCACGCTGAATTGCATTTCGACCACCGACTCGTGCATGCGTTCCGGATTCGGCGGCTTCAGGAACACCTCGCGGCTCGGGTCCGGCCAGCGCTTCGCCGCTCGCGGCGAGGAAGCGGCCGATCTTCGCGGTGACGAGGTGCGCGTCTTCCGGTAGTCCGATTCGCACGCACACCGCCATCTTCGACACGGCCTCGAGCGTCCGGCGGTTCAGCGGTCGAGCCGCGGCGGGCTCCGCATCGCTGCCCGCGGGCAGCACGTAACCGAACTCCACGTCGATGTCGTCCGTCTCGAACTACGGCGAGTGGGCCACCGCCGAGCAGCGAGAGCCCGCCCTTGCGCAGCAGCGGCTTCGCCTGCTCGCGCAGCTCGCCGATCAGTGCGCGCGCCGCGACGAACGAGGGCACCGTTCGCCGCAAGGACAGGATGTCGTACGCCGGCTCGGCGCGCACCACGACGTCGTCCGCCGTGAGCGCGCCGTCCGTCTCGAGCTGCGAGATGCGCGTTTCGATCTGGCGCAGCCGCTGGGTCTTCGGCGGCCAGCGTCTGCTCCACGTCGTTCCGCCGCAGCAGCAGCATGTTGCGCAGCTCCGCGGGGTCCACGGCCTTCGACACGATCTCGCGCACCTGGTCGAGATTGAAGCCGAGATCCTTGAGCACCAGGATGCGGTTCAACTCGGCGAACTGCGCCACCGTGTAGTAACGATAGCCGGACTGCGGATCCGCGTGCGCCGGCACGAACAGCCCGATCTCGTCGTAAAAACGAAGCAGCCGTGCCGACACGCGCGCGATGCGCGAGAAATCACCGATCCTGAACATGCCAGTTCCTGTCGAGTTTCATAGTCCACCACCGGCTCTTCGCGCTTCATCGCCTCGCGCAGCGCCGGAAGTTCCAGCACGCGCGCGAACCAGGCGTTGAGACGCGGGTAGCGCTCGCGGTAGAGATCGAATCCGAGGTAGCGATACGTCACGAGATTGGAGATCACCGCGTAGTCCGCCACGGACGAGGCTCGCCCGCAAGATAGTCGTCGCGCAGCGACCCTCAAGATAACCGAACGCTCCGGTACGGCGACGCGAGAGGACGGCCTCGATGCGTTGCCGGATCCGCCGGCGATATTTCGGAGGCGCGGATGCACGACGATTTCGTGGAACAGCGGGCGCACGACGTCTGTGAACAGGTTGCCGGCGTACTGTTCGAGCGAACAGCGCGGGCGCGTAGTCGCGCGGACTCGGCGGGGTAGATCGGCTGGGCCGGGAAGCTGGCGCTCGAGGTACGCGCAGATGGCCGACGAATCACCCACCGTGAAGTCACCATCCTGAGCGCCGGGATCTTGCCGGTGGGGCTGAGCGTCGCGCCAGTTCGGGGGCGGGTTGTCCGGCCATGACGGGCACCACCGGCAGGTTTTCATAGTCCAGGCCCTTGGACAGGGCGACGACGATGACTTTGCGGGTATGTACCGAGACGGGTACGCCATAGATCTTCAGCATGGGAGGCTCCTTTTTGGGGAGCCCGGACGCTGAGGCTTGCACGTTACGGCAAGGTCAAGCGGAATCTCAATAGCCGGCCATGTAGCTCAGGAAATAGTCGCCAGTGATGCGCTGCCTGTAGATCGTGTAACGCGCATCGCTGGGGGACTCGAACCGGTCGCGATCTCCCGTGGCGTTCCACCAGGCCAGCTTCGCATCCGAGGGCATGAATACCAGAGCCGGTCCGGAGTAGGGCTGAAGGTCCGGGAAACGCGAGCGCACCAACGCTTCAGCTCCTGGTCCTTTCAGCTGGAGCATCCATCCGTCGGTATGCACGATCACGGCCTCACTCTTCGAGTGGTAATAAGCGTGAACTACCTCGACGCCCGGCGCTTCTCTCACACCAAAGGCCTTCTCGAGCACTTCGGCAGAATCCGTGGTGTCGCGGTTCAGGCAGCCGGCCAGCAACAGCAGGGATGCCGCCAGCACTGCAAGTGTCTTGTTCATGGAGTGGGTGCCTTGGCCACCGTGGCGCCGCGGGCGACCTCGATATCGTGCGCCACTTCGTCGCGGATCAGCGCCCAATGGAACAGGTTGTCCGGGTTCGCGTCGAAGGAGTTGTGGTTGTAGTGGGTCAGCGTGCATGTCCCTGTAGAGCGGGCGCGTGATGCGGACGACCTCGTCCCAGTAGCGCGAGCGCCTTGGTCAGATGCTCGATGGCGGCCTCGCTGGTGCGGCCTCGCCGCCGTGCAGTGCGGAAGGTCTGCGAGTTCGACGGCGCCGCGAAGTTTCTCGGCGAGATGCAGACCGAGGTTGGCCCAGATCTTCACGTCGGCGACTTCGTAGACGAGCGCGCGTCGCTGCCGGCGGTATCTTCCCGACCAGTGCAGCGCCTCGCGGCAATCGCGTTCCAGCGATCGGCGAGCCGCGGCGGTGTCACCGCGAACTCGCCCGGACCCGCGGTTCACGGTCCTTCACGTAGTCGGCGACGGAGACGTAGGCGGGGTCGAGCGTGGGCTGCGCGATGAGCGCGTCCACGCCGATGTACTTCGTGACCTCGCCCTGCAACGCGAGCAAGCCTTCGCCGTACAGCGTGAAATCCCAGCGCGAGTCGTAGAGCTGGCGCAGCCGCATCGGCGTGTTGGACACGAGCGAGTACGGCTCGAAGCAGGTTGCGCGCACGCGGTGCCGTAGCGCCGCGTGAACTCGTCGGCGAACACCGAGTCCGGCGTCGCGGGTCGTAGAGCAGCCGGCCCCACAGCGAGTAGAACAGCCACTGCCGCTGGAATGCCCATTTCCAGTCGACGCGCTGCGGTCGCTGCCGCGGTGAAGTAGTCGAGCGCGGGGATGTAGGTCTCGGAACCGATGAAGTAGCCGCCCACGTAGTCGCGCGCTGTGCCGTTCATTGCCGCGATGTGCGCGCGGATGAAGTCCGGCACGCCCCAGCGCAGCGCGAAGAAGTCCTCGTTGCGCACCTGCCAGACCACCTTGTAGTTGGACGGCGTCGGCTTGAAGTACGTGTCGCCGAGCTTGCCGCCGTGCACCTTCACGAGCTTCGGCGTGGAATGGCCGTGCGACCAGTTGAACTTCATCTCCGCCCAGATGGGGCCGGAGAACTGTGTCGCCCAGCTTCTCCATGGCCGCGCGCGTGAGCTTCTCCACGTCCGTGCTGACGCCGGGCCCGGACGTCGAGTCCGGACGAGAACGGCACGCGATGGATGAGCTTCACGGGCGCGCGTCGTTGCGCTTCGAGCGCGCCCGCGACGTACACCTCGTCGACGAACTGCTGGCGCTGCAGCGGCGTCATGCCGGCCATGCCTTCGCCGTGCGAAACGCCGATGCCATCGAGGTCCGGGTACTCCATCAGCATCTGCGTGACGCTCTCGCGCAGGTAGCGCTTGGTGACTTCGGAGGTGTCGCCGTCGACGTAGTAGTGCGGGTAGAAGTTCTTCGCTGGTCGGGTTGTGCGCCTTCGCGAACTCCTCGCTCACGAAGATGCTCCAGAACACGACGTAGGTGTCGAGGCCGCGCTCCTTGGCCATGCGGAAGATCTCGCGGTAGAGACGCTGCCACTCGCGCGAACTCCGCGTCGCGTCCACTTGCTGGCTTCCGGGAAGTTCTTCGGCCGGATCATGTAAGTGAACGGATGCATGGTCCACAGCGTGAACGTGTTGAAGCGGTTCTCGACCATCATGTCGAGGAAGGCCTCCCAGAACTTCAGATCCTTCATCGTCGCCGTGTGCTGATCGATGGCCGAGCTCGGGCGGTAGCTGTCCCAGGGCGTGTTGAGCTTGATGCCGCGGAAAGCGAGCTTGGGGGTCTGTGTCCGCGATGCGAGCTTCGAGGGCCGCACGCCGTTGAGCAACTGTTCGCGAACTTCCAGCGCGCCGTAGATCATGCCGCGGGAATCACCGCCCGTGATGGTGACGGGTCTTGCCCTTCACGTCGATGCGGAAGGCTTCCGCGCCCAGTTGCGAATCGACCTGCAGGTCGTAGCGCCAGCTGCCGCCTGGCAGCAGGGGCATCGCCTGCGTCAACCGCCGGTGGGCGTATTGCCCCTGCGGCGTGTTCGGAAAACTCCCCAGCAGAATTTCATTGCCCGGCGCGGCCGAGCAGAAAACCAGTACGAGGAAAGTCCAGGGGAGTACACGCTTCATCAGAACTTCCTCTCTTCGACCTGCTCGCGGGACCACTTCTCGAACACGATCTCGACGCCTTCGGGTGCGCGCACCGTGACGGTTTGCAGGAACATCTTGTGGTGGAGGTACCGGAATTCACGACTGATCAGTCGAAGGACGTCGCCAGTCTCCTCGATCTCCAGATTCAGGCCTCCGCGTGGGATAGGAACCGCGCCGGCATCTTCCCGGCTGCCGTGATAGCCGCTGATCGAATAGGTGCCCGAGATGCGCAACGTGATCTCGTCGCGCGCGCCGAAGTACTTCACCTCGGTGAACGGGCAGTAACACTCGATCACCACCTTGCGTGCCTTGCCCAGCGGCACGCGCTGAACCTGCGTGGCGGTATCGGTGAAATGGATTCCCATGTCGCCATAGGGATTCTCGACGACCACCTCGGGCGGCGCCGATTCATCCGCCAACAACCACGCGACTAGCAATGACCTGATCAAGTCTGGATGTCCTTGTTCAAACCGGCGCGAGACATTCGCGTCGCAACGCAACGGATCTTACGTCGATCCTTGATCTGACGCGCCAGGGCCGCTCATTCCGGGTCCCGCGCATTGCAATGTTTGCGCACTCGCGGCATAAAGCGCTTCGGATCGGTTGTCGGACGAGTGGGGGCTCAACCCCGCGGCCGTTTCCAAGGACGGATCAACAACCAGGGGGACATCCATGTCACTTCGCAGACCTTCCGCTGCGAAATGGCGAAGCGTGCTCGCGTTCTTGCGCGCTCGCTTCTTCGCGTCCATTTCCGCTCCATTCCCAAGCCCAGCTCCCGACCGCGCAGACTGTCGTCAACAACATCACCGTCGGCTGGAATCTGGGCAACACGCTCGAAGCCCAATGCGGTGAAACCGCCTGGGGCAATCCCGCCGACCAGCCAGGCGCTTGATCAATGCGCGTGAAGGCGGCCGGCTTCAACGCCATCCGCATTCCCGCGGCGTGGAACTGCCACACGAATCCGGCGGGCTCCACCACCATCGACGCCGCCTGGATGGCGCGCGTCAAGACAGGTGGTCGACTACGCCTACAACCAGAACATGTACGTCATCCTGAACATCCACTGGGACGGCGGCTGGCTGGAGGAGCATCCGCTGTACGCGAACCAGGCGGCTAACAACCAGCGGCAGACGCGCGTTCTGGACGCAGATCGCGACCACGTTCCGCGACTACAACGAACGCATGATGTTCGCGGGCACGAACGAGGTTCACGCCGACTACGGCACGCCGACCGCCGAGCACATCACCGTGCAGCAGTCGTACAACCAGACCTTCGTGAACGCGGTGCGCGCCACCGGCGGCAACAACGCGTCGCGCACGCTGGTCGTGCAGACGTACAACACCAACATCTGGCACGGCCTCAACTACTTCACCTGCCGACGGACACGATCGCCAACCGGCTGATCGTCGAGGTCCATCACTACGATCCCTACGACTACACGCTGAATCCCGAGCGGCTCGTGCCTCGTACTGGGGCGCGCCGTATCCACGCAGGCGCCTGCACGCTGGGCGCAAGAGACCTATCACGACGACCTGTTCAACCAGGTCGCGCGTCGAGTGGGTGGCCGCAGGGCATTCCGGTCATCATCGGTGAGTACGGCGTGGCGACGCGTCCGAACCTGAACCTCGAGTCGCGCAACTACTACCTCGAGTACGTCAACGCGCGCCGCGTATCGCAACGGCATCAAGACGTTCTACTGGGACAACGGCGTGCTGCCGAGCCAGACGAATGGCTTCGCGCTGTTCAATCGCAGCACGGGCGCCATCGTCGACCAGGGCGCGCTCGACGCGATCATGCTGGGCGCCGGCGTCGGCAATCCGTCGCAGAACTACACGCTGACCACGTCGGTGAATGGTTCCGGCACGGTGAGCCGCAGTCCGAACGCGACGCAGTACGCGGGTGGCACGCAGGTGACGCTGACGGCGACGCCCGCGTCGGGCAATCAGTTCGCGGGCTGGACCGGTGATCTCACTGGCACCACGAATCCGCAGAGCATCACGATGCTGGCAAATCGGAGCGTGACGGCCAACTTCGTGCCGGTCGGCACGGGCGGCACCGGCACCATCCTGCGCGAGTACTGGCTCAATGTGACGGGCGGAACGGTGGCCAGCCTCACCGGCAACGCCGCCTATCCAGCCAGCCCCACGGGAAGCGAGCAGCTCACGTCGCTGGAAGGCGCCACGAATGCTGGCGACAACTACGGCGCGCGTATCCGCGGCTATCTCCATCCGCTGGTCACCGGTTCGTACACGTTCTGGCTGGCCAGCGACGACGGCGGTGACCTGCTGCTCGTCCACGAACGACAACCCGGCGAACGCGACGCGCATCGCCTACGTCACGGACTGGACCAACTCGCGTGAGTGGACCAAGTACGCCTCGCAGAAGTCGGCGTCGATCACGCTGACGGCAGGGCAGAAGTACTACATCGAAGTGCTGCACAAGGAAGCCACGGGCGGCGACAACTTCGCCGTGTCCTGGCAGGGACCGGGTATCGCGCAGGCGGTGATCGGCGGGCAGTTCCTGTCGCCGTTCGTGCCCACGGGCACGAGCAACTTCTCGCTGTCCGTGGCCAAGGCCGGCACCGGCAGCGGCACCGTGAGCTCGGCGCCGTCGGGCATCAGCTGCGGCAGCACCTGTTCGGCGAGCTACGCAGCGGCACGTCGGTGACGCTGACCGCTGCCGCGGCGAGCGGCTCCACGTTCGCGGGCTGGAGCGGGGCGTGCTCGGGCACCGGTGCCTGCACGGTATCGATGACCGCGGCGCGCTCGGTGACGGCGACGTTCAACAGCTCCGTGACCACCTACGCGCTCACCGTGACGCAAGGCGGGCACCGGCGCGGGAACCGTCACGTCGAATCCGTCGGGCATCAATTGCGGCAGCACCTGCAGTGCCAGCTACGCCAATGCCACGTCGGTCACGCTCACGGCGGCCGCGACCAGCGGTTCGACGTTCGCGGGCTGGAGCGGCGCCTGCACGGGCACCGGCACCTGCACGGTGTCGATGACGGCGGCGCGCGCCGTGACGGCGACGTTCAATGGCTCGTCGACGTTCTCACTGGCCGTCACGAAGGCGGGCACGGGAAGCGGCACGGTCACGTCGTCGCCGACCGGCATCAACTGCGGCAGCACCTGCAGCGCCAACTACGCCAACAACACGTCCGTGACCCTCACGGCCGCGGCGGCGAGCGGCTCGACGTT
Source organism: uncultured Pseudomonadota bacterium (assembly GCA_963846605.1). Classification (GTDB taxonomy): domain Bacteria; phylum Pseudomonadota; class Gammaproteobacteria; order Steroidobacterales; family Steroidobacteraceae; genus CADEED01. The sequence goes on along the minus strand of CAWJWS010000011.1, from coordinate 1,338,744 downwards.
CGGAGGCTGGAGCGGCGCGTGCACGGGCACGGGGTCCTGCGTGCTGGCGATGACGGCGGCACGCAACGTGACCGCGACGTTCAACACCAGCGGCACGGGCACTACCTGCGCCAACCCGGTCACGTTCACCAACAACACGGGCAACTTCAATACCACCGGTGGCGCCTGCTACCGCACCAGCCAGAACATCGCCGGCTGGGGTTGTTCGAACTTCGATGGACGGACGGTGACCGTGGGCGGCGTGGCGCGCACCTGCGGCCAGCTGCCGCTCACGCGGTCGTCCGATGGCTACTACTACTTCTCGGTGACCGCGGGCTCGTTCTCGTGGGCGAGCCTGTACGTGTGGTAGTGGCTAGCTACTTGTTCTCGACGGGGTTCTTGACCGGGTCCTTGACTGGATCCTTCCCGGCGTCCTTCGCCGCGCCTGTCGGGCGCTGAAGGACTTCGTCCTTGCCCGGTGTCCAGGGTCCTTCGTGGCCCTGGACACTGGCGAGGAACGAACGGAAGGTCTTCTCCATCGTCACGTCGTAGCCTTTCGCGTTGCCCGGCAGGTGCGGCCAGGCGACCCGTACCGTCGCCCCCACGTCGCCCACCTTCTCGCGGCGCGCGTCGAGGATGGTGTACTCGACGTCGTTCTGGACTCCCGATTGCACGAACACCGTCCAGCCATCCAGCGTGGATTCGATGGGCTTGCTCTCGCCATAAGTCTGCAATGGGATGTTGAAGCGACGACGTCCCCGGTCCGTGGAGAGGTCGTAGAGGACGAGCACCACGTTGGTGGACTCTGAAGTCTTTTCATCGGCCGGATTCGGAACCTGGTAGACGGCGGTGGCCACCGGCGTCTTCGTCTGCAACTGGACCACCTTCCAGTCATCGCCCACGGTGAACGCCACATGGCCCTTGGGAGTGGCGATCTTCATGCCGACGTCGGCCTGGGCCGCGTTCAACGAGCCGAGGGCGAACAGGGACGCGGCAGCCAGCAAGCGCATGAGAACCTCCGGGAACACCGGCGAAGTCTACCCGGACCGGGTGATCAAGGGCCCTGGAAGATCAGTTCCGGATACGCGCGTCTCAGTTCCTTCCCGAGCGCTTTCAGGAGTTTCTCCCGCTTCCGGTGGCTGTCGTGCGAGACGGTCGTGAACAGGACCGAATGCGCGTCGGGGAATGAGTAGTGGAGCTCGAGATCGCCGAGATGGGAGGGCGGCAGCGAATACTTCCTGCACTCCTTGCACCGGGCCAGGTAGGGGGCCGACACGGTCGCCACCACCTGCGCAACGCGAGCCTTGTCGACCTCCGCGGATGGATCGGACAATCTCGCTTCGAGTGACCGCCGGGCCGGAACCATGCTGGTGGCGGACACGGCGAACGCCGTGACCACCGCGGCCAATGGCACCATGACACGGCGCGCCCGCGCGCCTTTCAATGCGAAGCGTCCCGGTGCCTGCGCGATCCGCGCGCAGGCCGGCAGCATGATCAGTGCGAGCAGGTCGGCGAAGTCGACGACGCGTGCGATGGAAAACGGTAGATAGAGATTGGCGCCATCGATGAAGGCCTGGGATAACGGGCTCTTCCACCAAAGGAACGACGCGGCGATGAATACCTGGCTCATGGCGCGCCTCGTGGGCCAGGCCGCGAAGGCCAGCAGCCCCACCGCCGAGATGCCGGCGAAATCCGAAAGCTTCCCGGAGACGACACCCGGGAAGGCTTGTTTGAGCCAGAAATCATTGAGCAGCAACAGCGCGAGGCTGGCGAGGAATGGCCAGGTCGTCAGCATCGTCGCCAGCCGGCTTGGCATGCCCTGAGCGTCCTCGTTCATCCGCGGAGCCTAATGCAACGTAGGTAGATGTACGAGCATTCGGCAAACGTCCGGCGGCCATGGAGATATCATCGCGCGATGACTGCGAATCAGACCGTTCTCATCACCGGCGCCTCGTCGGGCATTGGCGCGGGGCTCGCCCGTGAGTTCTCGCGGGCGGGATGGCGCGTGGCGCTGGTGGCGCGCCGGCTGGAGAAGCTCGAGGTGCTGGCGGGGGAGATCCGCGCCACGGGTGGTGCTGCCAGCGTGCACCGCGGCGATGTCACGGAGGAAGGTGCGCTCGCGGCGGTCATCGACGAACTCGGCGGGCAGGGCATCGTTCCCGCCATCGTGGTGGCCAACGCCGGATTCGGCGTGGTCGGCAAGGCGCAGGACATCACGCTCGAAGACTATCGCCGGCAGTTCGACACGAACGTCTACGGCGTGATCCGCACGCTTCACGAGACGCTGCCGGCGCTGCAGAAAACACAGGGCCGGTTCGTGATCATGGGGAGCGTGGCGGGGCACCTCTCCGGTTCGGGCAGTTCGGCGTACTCGATGAGCAAGTTCGCGGTGCGTGCGCTGGCGGAAGCCCTGCATGGCGATCTGCGCGCCGTGGGCGCGAGTTGCACGCTGATCTCGCCGGGCTTCGTGGACTCGGATATCCGGCGCGTGGACAACCAGGGTGGGTTTCACGCCGGGGTCAAGGATCCGGTACCCGCCTGGCTGCGCATGCGCACGGACAAGGCGGCGCGCGTGATGGTGCGGGGCATCCTGCGCGGGAAGCGCGAGGTCATCGTCACTTTCCACGCGCGCCTCATCATTTTCTTCGCGCGTCATCTTCCGCGTTTCACGCGGTGGGCGTTGCTGCGCGGAGGCAAGAGCTCGCGACCGGAGCCCAAGGCGGGAAGCTAGCTACTGGCCTTCGACCACGGCCTTGAGCCGGTCGAGCGCCTCGCCCCAGGCGCGGCGGTAGCCGTCGGCTTCGGCGCGGGTCTGCAATCGTTCGATGCTGACCATCACAGTGCATCGGTCGCCCTTCGTCTCGAATTTGATTTCCATGGGCGTCGGCAATGTCAGGCCTTCGTCTTCGGCGATGAGACGGATGTTTTTTGCCGGGTTCACCTTCCTGATGACGAAGCGGTTGCCCTCGGCATTGCGCCAGTGGCCGCCGTCGACGAGGTCCACCGCGTGCTTCGGGCCGAACCAGGTGTCGAGCGCCTTCGCATCCGAGAAGGCGGCGAAGCAGGTCTTGGCAGGAGCCTTGATGCTCTTGGTGGGGCAGATGGAATAGCCCTTGGGTTTGCCATCCTTGGCGAGGTCGCCACGCGCGATCTCGTACTCCGCGACGATGGTGCTGCTCCACCACGGCGCCACCTCGTGTTCCTCCTGCAGCCAGTTCGAAAGAGAGCGGCGCCCGAGGGCGACGCCGCCGTGTTTGTCGAGCGCCTTGAACCACTCGGCCAGGGACTTGCCGGTGGCGCTCTTGCAGGAGGATTCGCTGACCGCGTGATCAGCCCGGCGTTCGACTTTCATTGGTCAGGCCAGGAGATTCAGGCCGGGCAGGGCAGCTGCGCGCAATCCTTGCAGGGCAGCAGCGCAAGCACCAGGCCGAAGATGGTGAACTGCAGCGTGTGGTAACCGCCGTTGATGGCAAACAACTTGAAGCTCTTGCGTTCGAACAGGTAGTTGATGCCGAAGCTGGCGCCTACCCAGAGCAGGCCGGCGGATGCGCCGACGGCCGTGCCGAAGACCAGCGATCGGGCGCGGGCCGAGGAAGTTCGCGAAGTTCCAGGCGGCGAGCAGCGCCAGCAACAGCGACAGGCCGAAGATCCTGGCCATGTTGCCGTTCTTGAGCTGTTCGTCGGTGAGGCCGGCCTCGCGCTGCCAGGCCTTGCCGAACAGGGCCGGCGAGTACCAGAAGCCACCTAGCAGGAAACTCGCGACAGCCGCGACGACGACTGCGATCCAGTTGATTTCAGGCATGAGACCTCCCGTTGTTATCGCGCGCCTTTCGCGCGAAGTTGTTATGGCCGGATTGTGCGCGCGGCCGCGGCGGGCAGTCTTGGAAAAAAGGGAACTAAGAAAGTATGGGGACATTCCTCATTTCCCCGTTTGCCAGGAAAAGAGGAATGTCCCCATTGCAACTCAATACCACGCTACCCGTATCCGGCCGGTCGCGTCGTGCCAGTTCCGTCGGGCGAGAAGCCGGTGAATCGCCGGAATTCGTTGATGAGATGGGACTGATCGTAGAACCCGCATTGCTCGGCGAGCGCGACCCAGGGCACTTCTCCGTTCGCGCGGTTGAGCATGTCCAGCGCGCCGCGGAATCGGTGAACGCGGGCGAGCGACTTGGGGCTCAGGCCCGACCTGCTGCTGGAACAGGTTGCCGAGATGTTTGCGCGTGAAGCCGGTTTGGGTGGCCAGGTCTTCGATGGCGACGCGGCCGCCGGTGGCGGCGATGCGATCCACGGCCCAACGAACGGCGGGATGAACGATGGCTGCGAGGCTTCAGCCGCGCCAGCAGCCAGCGCTCGACCAGCTTGAAGCGTGCCTCGAGCGACGGCGTGTTCAGCAGGCGCTCGCGCAGCGCCAGGGCGCCGTCGCCGATGGCATCCGCCAGCGCGATGATGCGATCGGACAGGCCGTCCATGCGCTCGCCCAGCCACGGGAAGGTGCCGCGCGCCGTGAACGCGACGCCTAACAAGGCATTGCCGTGCGGTGCTTCGGTGTCGATCGGGCCCTGGTGCAGTCCCGAATACCAGATGTCGACGAACGGGACGCGCACTTCGGGTGGCCCCGGTTCGATGCGGTACTGCGGCGGCCCGAGGTTGATGAGCAGCTGGCTCTGGCCCGAGGGCAGGATGCGGTCGCGCTGATAGGCGACCTTGCCTTCGCCAAACCACATGCTCGCGACCATGTCCGCGAGCCGCGGGTCGGGCTGCCAGACGCTCACGCTCCAGTGCCCGATGGGCGAAGAGTGCGTGAACGTCTGGATGCGCGAGGCTCCAGGCCTGTCCCCTTTGCTAGGAAATGATGAATGTCCCCATCAGTCGTTGGTCCAGATCCACTTGAGGATGTCCGGCAGCAGCACGCCGCCGTGCTGGTCGGAGTGCGCGCCGTCGCCCCACTGGTGCTTCACCTCGTAACGCGTGCCGAGCGTGCCTTCCTTGTCCGCCTTGGCATTGGCGTACTCGAACGCGGACAGCATCTGCTGGTTCGCGAGGAACCAGTTGCCGTGTTCGTTCGAGAGATCCTTGTCGCCGTCCTGCAGATAGATGCGGATGGGCTTGATGGGATTCTTGCGGATCAGCGTGGGATACAGGTCGCCGCCGGGCACCATCGGCTTGCCGTCCGTCGCCGGGCTCGTAGCCGATCGAGGTGTAGCTGCCGATCATGCTGATGACGCGGCGGAAGTAGTCAGGCCGATGCCAGGCCACGGTGAACGCCGCGATGGCGCCGCTCGACGTGCCGCCGATCACGCGCTTCTCCGGGTCGTCGGTGAGCTTGTACTTCTTGCCCACCTCGGGCAGCAGTTCCTCGATGAGCATGCGCACGTAGCGATCGTCCATCGCGTCGTACTCGAAGCGGCGGTTGTTCGGGTTGCGCATCTCGAGATCGGTGGGATAGGTCTCGCTGTGGTTTCCCGGCGTGACGAACACGCCGATGGTCACCGGCATCTGCTTCTTCGCGATGAGGTTCTCCATGACCTGCGGCACGCGCAGCGATCCGTTCGGATTGGTGGCGCGCTGACCGTCCTGGAACACCAGCAGGTTGGCGGGCACCGGCTTCTTGTCGTTGTACTGCGCGGGCACGTAGATCCAGTAGCGGCGCACGGTGCCGGCGATGATCTGGCTCTTGAACTCGAACGGGCCTTCGAGCCGGCCTTTCGGCACGCCTTCCTGCGGCAGTGAATCCGGCATGAAGGCGTACTCGCCCGGGCGGCGCATCGCGGACTTCGCGCCTTCGGCGAACTTGCAGTCCGCCGGGCACGGACTTCACGTAGTAGCTCTTGTAGTTGAGCGCGTTGCGATCCGTGCAGCCCGCGAGATTCAGCAACTCCACCTTGCGGAAGTCGATGGGATGCGACTCGCTCTGCAGGGAGATGTAGCCGCCGTCGATGAGCTTGCCGTCGATCTTGGTGGTGGTGTCGTAGTTGTCGACCACGCCGCCGCCGATACTGCGGCTGCGAGTACTCCAGCACTTTCTCGCCGTTCACGTAGTGCGTGATGTTGCCGGAGCCGTGCACCACCATCTCCGACGCGCACCCACTGGTCGCCATCGAAGGTCTTCGACTGCGAGTTCAGGCAATGCTCGGGGTAGATAGTGCCGTTGAACACCACTTCGGTGCCGGGGCTGCACATGTTGGCCGTGGAGCGCGGCTTGCCATCGCTCTTGCCGCCGAGGAACTGCGCCTCGATGGAGATCGGGAAGTCCTGGTCGCGCGGCATGGTGCGCGGATCGGGCGAATGCAGCATGGCGCCGGAATTGCGGAACGCCCAGGCGCCCGGGATTGCCCGGGGCCTGGTCGCCGACGAAGCGGTACTCGACCACCAGCCTGTAATAGGAGTAGGGCTACTTGTAGAACAGGTGGCCGAACTGCCCGTCGAAACTCTTGTACTTGTCGTAGCGAACCTTGAGCAGGCCGTCCTCCACGCGGAAGGTGTTGCCGAAGTTGTCGCCGAGATCGTGTTTGGCGATCTTGGGCGTCCAGCCCTTCAGATCCTTGCCGTTGAACATGACGATCCAGTCTTCCTTCGCGGCGTCCGGATTGACGGGCGGCGGCGTCTGCGCCTGGGCCGCAACGGAGAAGGCCAGCGTGGCGGCAAGTGCGAGCTTCATTGAGCGCATTTTCAATCCTGTCTAGCGTAGGGACTCGATACCGTACCGACGAAGTCGCGGGCGATTTCCGTGGATGAATGGCGTCGTCAGCCGTCCACCGGCGTGGACGGGGTACGCAGTATGAGCTGATAGAACGCCAAATCCAGCCATCGACCGAACTTGAAACCGGCATGTTTCACGACGCCGCAGGATTTGAAGCCCAGGCTCTCGTGCAGCTTGATGCTCACGGCATTGGTGGCGTCGATGCCGCCGACCATAACGTGATAGTCCTGCTTCTCGGCCGCGAGGATCACGGCGCCGAGCAGCGCGCGTCCCGCGCCCTGGCCACGGAAGCGGCTGTCCACGTACACCGAATGCTCGACGGTATATTTGTAGGCGGGCCACGCGCGGAAGGGTCCGTAGCTGGCGAATCCCATGAGCTCGCCTTGCTCGTTCTCCACGCCGATCACCGGATAGCGGCCCTTCGCCTTGGCTTCGAACCAGCTGACCATCGACTCCGCGGTGCGAGGCTTGTAGTCGTACAAGGCCGTGGAGTTGACGATGGCGTCGTTGAAGATGGCGAGAATGGCGGTGGAGTGGCGCTGCGCGTCGCAGCCGATGATGTTCAAGCGGGTTCACCCTTCGGAATGGTGGGGCGGCGCGCCGGCGCGGCGCGGAACGCCGCGGCGATCGCATCGCGCAGCGGCTTGGGCTGGAACTGGTTGTCGAAGGGCGTGGGGCGCTTGGGCACGCCATCGGCTTCGCCGGCTTGCGTCCCTGCAGCCAGGTGAAGTTGTCGGCCAGGCCCCAGCACAGCACCGAATTCACTTCGCGGAAATCAAGCGTGACGTCGAGGAACGCGCGCGCCAGCGAAGCGACGCTGCTTGTCGCGTTTGCCGATGTCTGCCGGCAGCGAGCGCATCGTGCACGTCGAACTCGGTGATGAGCAGCCGGTAACCCATGCCGGTGACTTCGCGCAGGAACTTGCGCCACGCGGCTTCATCGCGTGCATCGAAGACGCGGTTCGCATTGCTGTCCTGGTTGCCGGAGCCGATGTGCGCCTGGATGCCGAGCGCGTTCACCGGCGCACCATTGCGACGCAGCCGTTCGAGCAGCCGCAGCACGCCATCGCGATGGGCGGCGCTGTCTTTCTCCCAGCCCATGTAGTCGTTGTAGACGAGTTCCGTGTCGGGCAGCTGCTGCGCGCGCGGCGCGGAAGGCCAGCTCCACCACCTGGTCCGGTGTTCCGATCGCGCGCGACAGCACAGTCTCGCGCATCTCGCCGGTGACGTTGTCCACGGCTTCATTGACCACGTCCCAGGAGATCAGCCGCCGGTCGAACTGCGAGGTGACCTTGCGGACGTAGTGAGTGAGGTATTCCGCGGCCGCGGTAGCGGGCGTGGGTCCGAAGTCATGGGTCTCCAGCCACTTGGGCAGCCATCGCGGGTGATGCCACAGCAGCGTGTGTCCGCGCGTGAGGCAGCTGGTGACTCTCGGCGAATTGCAGCACGGCCTCGGCCGGCCCGAAGCGGAACTCCGCGGGTTCTGCTCTGGATCCAGGTCATCTTGAGTTCGTTCTCGGGAACGATGATGGCGCATTGCGCCTTGATGAGCTCGAGGTAGTTCGGATCACGAAGCCCGCGACCGCTCAACGCGGAGCCGAACCACAACCCTTTCTTGCGTCCCAACTCCGCGAGTGAAGCCGTGTCGACCGCGGCCTGTGCGCCGGTCATCCATGCGGCGGAGCCGGCGAGGCCGGTACGGAGAAGCTGGCGGCGAGACCAGGAGGACACGGGCTAGCTACTTCCGGAGGTGGCTGGCGAATTCGGAGCTGGACATCGTCCGGTCGAGATAGCCGAATCCGCCCGACTCACGGATCTCGCGCGCCGCCGCGGCGAGGCCGGTCATGGCGGCGCGGTAGAGCGATGTGGCCAGGCTGATGCGTCGCACGCCGGCGTCGGCGAGTTCGGCGACGCTGAAAGACTTGCCACGGATCGCGACCATGAAGTTCACCGGCTTGTTGACCGACTGGCACACCGTGCGCACGGCATCGAGCGAGGGCAGCGCGGGCGCGAACAGCACGTCGGCGCCGGCTTTCTCGTAGGCCTGCAAGCGGCGGATGGTGTCATCGAGATCGTTGCGGCCGTGCAGGAAGTTCTCGGCGCGCGCGGTGAGTGTGAAGGGGAAGGGCAGCTTGCGCGCGGACTCGACGGCGGAGGCCACGCGCTCGGTGGCCTGGGTCAGCGGCGAAGATCGGGTCTTCCTGGCGGCCGGAATGGTCTTCGATGGAACCGCCCACCAGGCCCACACCCGCGGCGAGCCCGATCGCCTTTGCGGTGGCATCCGGGCCGTCGCCGAAACCCTTCTCCAGGTCGGCGGACACGGGGAGGGTGGTGGCGTCGCAGATCACCTTCGTGTGCGCCAGCGCTTCGTCGAGGGAGATGTTGCCGTCGAGGCGGCCATAGGTGCCGGCGGCAGCGCCGCTCGACGTGGCCAGCGCGGGGAAACCGAGGGATTGCAGGATGCGGGCCGAGCCACCGTCCCAGCAGTTGGCGATGACGAAAGTGCCGCGTTCATGCAGCGCGCGGAATGCGCGCGCGCGATCTGCCTGTTCCTGTGCTGACATTGCGCCCCCGTTTGAGGCGCACAGTCTAGCGAGTGCGGGCGCTCACGTAATCCATGACTTCCTGAAAGGTGCCGACCCAGATGTCCGGATGGGTGCGGAGGTAGTCCACCAGCGCCTGGTGCGATTGCGCGGAGACCTGGAGGTAGTCCCCGCCGACGCCATGAAACTGGAACACACCGAGTCCGCCCGCGGATCGGACCCGCTCGGCGAAGTCGATGAGCTTGGCGGCATCGGGTTGGTCCACCGGGCCATAGCTGGGTATCCGGAACACGTCGAGCTTCGGGAGGTCCGTGATCACGGCGTTCCACTGGTCGCCGCCCGTGCGCACGAACCGGATCTGGCCGGAGCGACGCAGCGCGTCGGTGTAATCCTCATCGCCCACGCGGGTCTGGCTGCAGGGCACGGAGAAGGTGCGGATGCGTTTGCCATCGATGCCGAACAATACGTTGTTCATGGAGGCGATCTCTTCGAGCATTCGCGCCACGTCGTAGTTGTCGGTGAGGTAGTTCCGGCGGTCGGGCAGCATGGCGCGCGGACAGGGATGGAACATCGAGTGATTGCCGAGCTCGTGCCCGCGGGCGGCGGCCTTACGCCAGCGCAGCATGTCGTCGGGCGAGAGGTCGCCGTCGAGGAAGAAGGTACCGCGAAGGTTCGCCGCCTCGAGCTGGGGAATGGCGAACTCGAGCTGCGAGCGCAGTGCGTCGTCGTAGGTGAGCACGATCGCGGCCTTCTTGCCCTTGGCCGGCCAGGTGAAATCCCCGGCGGCTGCGGCCGCGCAGCTTGCGATGCAGCCGATGGCGATCAGAGTACGAATCACGGAAAGCTCCCTTGAGGTGCGGCCCCATTTGCCGGCAACCGGTGTCTGCCCCATGCGTATCAGTCCAGCCGCTTCTTGAAGCGCGCGACGGCGATGGCCAGCATCACCGCCAGGAATGCGCCGAGCTTGGCGATCTGCGGCCACACCTCGGTCAACTCGGCGCCGCGCAGCATGATGCCGCGGATCATCACGTTGAAATGCGTGAGTGGCAGCACCTGCGGCGATCCACTGCGCCACCTTGGGCATGCCCTCGAACGGAAACAGGAAACCCGACAGCAGGATCGACGGCAGCATGGTGACGAAGGCGAGCTGGAAAGCCTGGAACTGGGTCTGCGCCAGCGTCGACACGAACAGTCCCAACCCCAGCGAGGCCGCGATGAACATCAGCGTGGCCGCATACAGGCTGCCAGCAGGCTGCCCACCACGGGCACGGTGAACAGCGCGGATCCCACCACGAGGATCGATGGTGGTCTGGATGAGGCCGATGACCACGTAGGGCAGTAGTTTGCCCACCATCAGCTCGAGGCGGCCCAGCGGCGTCGCGATCAGCAGCTCGAGGTTGCCGCGTTCACGTTCGCGCACGATGGCGCCCGAGGTGAACAGCACCATGGTCATGCTGAGGATCACGCCGATGAGCGCGGGCACGATCTGCACCGCGGTGCGCTTCTCCGGGTTGTACAGCGTGCGGATCTCGATGCGGCGCGGCGTCATGCGCTTGCCGCCCGAGTAGGGCCCGGCGCCATGGCGCGTGAGCAACGGCACCGCGGCGATGCCGCCGGCCACGCCCGACAGGCTGGGCTGCGTGCCGTCCACCAGGATCTGCACCACGGGCGCGATCGTCGCCTTGCAGCCGGCGCTCGAAATCCTGCGGGATCACCACGGCCATGCTGGCGCGGCCTTCGCGCATCAGTCGATCGAGCTCGGCGGAGGAATCGGTGACGTACTCCACGTCCACCACCTGCGTGGCCCTGAGTTGCGACAGGAACTCCCGCGACATCGACGAGTTCGCCTGGTCCTGGACGACGGTGGCGACATTGCGCACATCGAAGTTGATGGCGTAGCCGAACAGCAGCATCTGCATGAGCGGCACGCCGACGATCATGCCGAAGGTCACGCGGTCGCGGGACAGCTGGCGTACTTCCTTGCGGCCACGGCTCGCAGCCGGCGCAACGAGGCGAGAAATCTGTTAGCCACGCGGCGTCTCCCTGCGCGTGGCGCACGACGAACACGTCTTCCAGGCTGGCATGCGTGCGTTCGATGCGCGCCTCGATGCCGTGCCGCGAAGCAGTTCGGTGCGCAGCGCGGCGGCGGCGTCCGCCGTGGCCGCGGTCCGCCAGCACGCGCAGCCGGATGCCGAGCTGCGTGACGCCGTGTACCCAGGGCAGTTCGCGCAGCAATCGCGGCGCTTCGATGCCGTCGGCGCCTTCGATTTCGTAGACGTCGGCGTCCACGGCGTTCATGAGATCGCGCGGCGACCCTTCGGCCACCAGCCGCCCCTCGGCGAGGATGGCGAGGCCGTGGCAGCGCTCGGCTTCATCCATGTAGTGCGTGGACACGAGAATGGTGGCGCCTTGCTCGGCGAGCTGGAACAGGCGATCCCAGAAGTCGCGGCGGCTCTGCGGATCCACCGCGCTGGTGGGCTCGTCGAGCAGCAGCAGTTCCGGCGAGTGCAGCGTGGCCGCGGCCAGCGCCAGGCGCTGCTTCTGTCCGCCACTCATGGTGCCGGCGCGCTGGTTGCGCAGTGACTTCGAGGTCGTAAGTGCCGCGCTGCTGCGCGATGCGCGCCTCGACGTCGCCTTCCAGGCCGTACAGCTCGGCGATGAAACGCAGGTTCTCGTCGGTGGTGAGGTCTTCCCACAGCGAGAACTTCTGCGGCATGTAGCCGAGGCGGCGGCGGATCGCCTCCGCGTCCTTGACCACCGAGAGCCCGAACACTTCGGCGTGCCCATCGCTGGGCAGCAACATGCCGCAGAGCATGCGCAGCGTCGTGGATTTGCCGGAACCGTTCGGGCCCAGGAAGCCGTAGATGCGGCCGGAGGGAATGTCGAGGTCGATGTGGTCGACCGCCGTCTTGGCGCCGAACTTCCGCGTGAGCTGGCGCGCGGAGATGGCCGGCCGGCCGTGGAGTTCACGGCGACTCCAGCTCCAGCGTCACGTCCACGGGCACGCCGGAGGGCAGGGTCTGGGCATCGGCTTCGTCGAAGACCACTTCGGCCAGGAAGGACAGGCGCGAGCGGTCGGCGGCCGTGAGCGAGTAGTAAGGCGTGAATTCGGCTTCGCTGGCGACGAAGCGGACCTGGCCCTTGAAGGTCGTGTCGACGTCCGTCGACCCGCAGCGAGGCGGCCAGTGCCCGGCTTCACTCGAGCGCGCAGCGGCGCGGGCACGTGGATGCGCGCATACGGCGCGGTGGTTGGCCAGCAACACCGCGACCGTCGCGCCGCGCGTGGGCTTTTCGCCCACGTGGAAGGGCAGCGCATCGACAGTGCCGTCGATGGGCGCGCGCACTTCGAGGCGCGCGGATGGTCGTTTCCAGCGCGCGAAGACTGGCGCGCGCGCTGTCGGCCGCCTGGCGGGCCTGCGCGACCTGTTCGCTGCGCGTGCCTTCCTGCAGTTCGCGCAGGTCGGACTCGGCTTCGAGCAGGCTGGCTTCGGCCGCGTGCGCGGCGGCAGACCTGCGGTCCGCCTGCGAGCGGCTGACGAGATTCTGTTTGACGAGATCGAGCAGTCGGTCGCGCTCGCGCACAGCGTCGTCGCGTTCGGACCTGCGCGCGATCGCGGCGCGCCGCGGCGGCGCGAATGCTCGTGACCCGCGGGCCGTTCTTCAATTCCTCCGCGCGGGAGTCGGCTTCGGCCAGTTGTGCACGCGCGGCATCGAGTTCGGCCGTGGAGAGGGTGCGGTCCTGCACGACGATCGACGTCGCCGGCCTTGACCTGCGCGCCTTCGGCAAGCGGCAGCGTGACGATGAATTCATCCGCTTCGGCGGCGAGCTCCACGCGATCACGTTCCACGGTGCCGGGCAGCGTGTCTTCGTCGTGTTGCGCGCAGCCCGCGAGCGTCACGCTGCCAGGCCAGGCGAGCGCGCGTGCTTTCATGACGTGAACTCGAACCGCATGGAGAGATCCACGGCCTTCACGTGTTTGGTGATGCCGCCGATGGAGATGAAGTCGACGCCGGTCAGCGCGATCTCGCGCACCGTTTCGAGCGTGACGCTGCCGGAGGCTTCCAGCTTGGTCTGCGCGCCGTGCTTCGATTCATGGGCGCGATTGCGCGCCACGGCCTCGCGCATGTCGGCGAGGCTGAGTTCGTCGAGCATGATGATGTCGGCGCCGGCCGGCCAGCGCCTGGTCGAATTCCTCGAGCGATTCCACTTCCACTTCGACCGGGATGCCGGGAGACGGTCCGGCGCGCCGTCTCGATCGCGCGTGGCGATGGAGCCCGCGGCGATGATGTGGTTTTCCTTGATGAGCACCATGTCGTAGAGGCCGAGGCGGTGGTTCTGCGCGCCGCCGCAGCGCGCGGCGTACTTCTGCGCGAGGCGCAGGCCCGGGCAGCGTCTTGCGCGTGTCGAGGATCCTGCAGCCGGTGCCGGCCACGGCTCGCACGTAGCGGCTGGCGGCGGTCGCGGTGGCCGAGAGTGTCTGCAGGAAATTCAGCGCGCGTGCGTTCGCCGGTGAGGATGGGGCGCGCCGGGCCCGTGAGCTTGAGCAGCGCGCAGGTTCGGCGACGATGCGTTCGCCGTCGTGCGCCAGCCATTCGAGGCGGATGGCGGGATCGAGTTGCCGGAAAGTGGCTTCGACCCAGTCCGTGCCGCAGAGCATGGCAGGTTCGCGCGCGATGATCTGCGCGCGAACCTGCTGGTGTTCGGGAACCAGTGCGGCGGTGACGTCGCCCGCGCCGATGTCCTCGGCGAGGGCGGTGGCGACCTGCCGCGAGATGACGTCGTTAGGTACCTTCGCTAACAAGATGAGGTCCCGAGACTTCAGAACGGCAGGCCGTGCGAGCGCGCCAGCCATGCACAGCAGCATCGGGAACGACAGGATGAAGTTGGTGCGCGAGGCGTACAGCGCCACCTTGCGCGCCTTGGCCTTCTCTTCATCCGTCGCCGGCTTGAGGCCCGAGCACCTTCTTCTGGTTCGGCCAGATGATGCCCCAGACGTTGAGCAGCATGATGGTGCCGAGCCAGGCGCCGATGCCGATGCTTGAGGTGATAGAAGCTGCCGCCTTCGATCATCGTGCCCAGCGTGAAGGCGTCGACGAAGCCCTTGTCGAGCAGCCAGGCGCCGGCGACCCAGGTGACCAGCGCGGCCCAGCGGAACCAGAACAAGCGCGCGCGGGGCGACGTACTTGCCGATGGCCGCGGGACCAGGACCGCCTTTGCTCGCGTCTTCGGTGGCCGTGGCCATGGCGGGCACCTGGACGGCGTTCAGGTAGTAAAGGAGGCCGATCCAGAACACGCCGGCCACGATGTGTATCCAACGTGCCAAGGCAAGGTGGTTGAAGCTGGGGTCGGCGCCGGAAGCGGCCGACAGCGCGAACATGATGACAAGCGCCAGAATGACGCCAGTGACTGAGCGCGAAGCGATGATTCGTGAATATTTTCATTGTCTTAATCTCCCCGGTGAGCGGTTTGAAGAATAGGGGACGTGCCCCCATAATTCAACGCAACCAATCCACGCGGGTCGAACGATGGAACGCCCGCAATCCCCCTGCGTCAAAGTCTGTGTTCTGAGCCCGGCTGGGCGATGCACGGGTTGTTTGCGCACCCTGGATGAGATCGCTGCGTGGAGTTCGATGAGCGCCGAACGGCAATGGGCCGTGGTATCGGCGCTCGAAGACAGGAGAAGACAAGTGGCTGAAGACGTCGTCGATCGAATCAAGACTCACATTTCCTCGAACCCGGCCGTGCTGTTCATGAAGGGCACGCCGGATTTCCCGCAGTGCGGTTTCTCGGCGCAGGCCGTGAGCCGCGCTGCGCGCCAATGGCGTGAATACCTTCCACTCCGTGAACATCTTCGAGGACCCCGAGCTGCGTGAAGCGCTCAAGAAGTTCTCGAACTGGCCTACCTACCCGCAGCTGTACGTGAAGGGCGAACTGGTGGGCGGCTGCGACATCGTGCTCGACATGCACCGCAGCGGCGAGCTCAAGAAGCTCCTGGCCGAGGCCGGCGCGGCCTGAGATGCGGAATCGGTACCGCGGAATAGCGCCGCGGTACCACTTCTAGGCGACGGGTTCCTCGACGGGGGCGTCGCCGCCGAACAAGACCTGCGACCGCGCATCCGCGCGGCGCCACACGCCATCGAGCGCATTGCAGACCTCGCAGAAGACGTCCGCGGTGCGCTCGGCGTCGTAACGGGCCGAGTGCGCCTCGCTCGAATCCCAGTTCAATCCGCAGACTTGCGCCGCTTTCGCCAGCACGGTCTGGCCGAACGCCGCGCCCGCCAGCGTGGCGGTGTCGAAACACGAGAACGGGTGGAACGGATTCCGCTTGATCTCGGCGCGCGCCACGGCGGCATTCAGGAACCCCAGGTCGAAAGCGGCGTTGTGGCCGACCAGCACCGCGCGACGGCAATCCTGCGCCTTCATCAGGCTGCGAACCTCGGTGAAGATGCGGCCCAGCGCGTCCTTCTCTGGCAGCGCCGGACGCAGCGGGTGATAGGGGTCGATGCCATTCACCGCCAGCGAGGCGGGTTCGATGTTCGAGCCTTCGAACGGCCGCACGTGATACGAGTGCGACTCGCCACGCTGCAGCCGGCCATCCGGGCCGAACTGGATCATCACGGCGCAGATCTTCCAGCAACGCGTCGGTGGCGCAGTTGAAGCCGCCGGTCTCCACGTCGATGACCACCGGCAGGAACTGCCGGAAACGCCGCGCCATCACCGGCGCGCCCGTGAAGCCTGCCTCCGCCGCCGGTGCGAGGGGGTTGTCCATCAGGAAACCATCTGCCAGCGCACGGTTTCGCCCGCGCGCATGGGCACGAGTGCGCCGCCGTCTTTCGAGTATGGGTAGCTAGCTGGCGGTGACCAGTCGCGTCGCGCGAGGCGGATCCGGTCCTGGTTGCGCGGGAGGCGGTAGAAATCCGCGCCGAAGTCCGACGCAAACCCTTCCAGTGCCGTCGAGCTTGCCCACGGATTCGAAGGCTTCCGCATACAGCTCGATACCGGCGTGCGCCGAGAACATGCCGGCGCAACCACAGGGGTTTTCCTTCGTGCGTTGCTCGTGCGGCGCGCTATCGGTGCCCAGGAAGAAGCGCGGGTCGCCACTCGTGGCGGCGTTCAGCAACGCTTCGCGATCCGGTTCGGTCTTGAGGATGGGCAGGCAGTAGTAGTGAGGGCGGATGCCGCCTTCGAAGATGGCGTTGCGGTTGTGGAGCAGATGCTGGGGCGTGATCGTGGCGCCCACGCCATCGCGCGCGGCTTTCACGAATTCCACGGCGCGCGCGGTGGTGATGTGCTCGAACACCACCCGCAGCTTCGGAAATCGTTGCAGCGTCGGCGCGAGCACGTCGTCGATGAATCGATGCTCGCGATCGAAAACGTCGACCTGGCGAGCGGTGACTTCACCATGCACCAAAAGGGGAAGGCCCCTCTCGCTCATGCACGACAAGCACATCATCGATGCGCCTTATGTCCGTCACACCGGAGTCGGAGTTCGTCGTCGCGCCCGCGGGATAGAGCTTGCAGGCCTTGACCCATTCCGAGCGGCTCGCCGCGTCGATCTCCGCCGGGTCTGTCCGATCTGTCAGATAAAGCGTCATCAGCGGGGAAAACGCGCTGCCAGCGGGCAGGGCCTGCGAGAATCCGGTCGCGATACGCGAGCGCCGCGGCCGTGGTGGTAACGGGGGGCTTGAGGTTGGGCATGACGATGGCGCGCGCGAAGCGCGCCGCGGTAAAGGGCACCACTGCGGCCATGGCTGCACCATCGCGAAGGTGCAGGTGCCAGTCGTCGGGGCGGCGGATGTCGATTTCCACTCGTAAGCTGCTGTAGGGACTGGAGTTTGCTTGACCGCGAGGCGCTAAGAAACGATCATACCGCGCCTTGTTTTCCAGCCCCTCACCTCATTTTGAACGCGGCGCATGCTAGCACAGCGCGCACGGCTCTCTTTGCGCTGCCGCCTCTCGTAAATCCCTATGACTGAAATCATGAAGCTCGAAGACCTCGATCCCATCGAGACTCGAGAGTGGATCGAATCGATCGACTCGGTACTCAAGACGCAGGGCGCTGAGCGCGCGCATTACCTGCTCGAACAGCTCATCGACCACACGCGCCGCTCGGGCGCGTATCTGCCGTTCCGGCCGAACACCGCGTATCTGAACACCATCTCCACCGGGCACGAGCCTTCGTATCCGGGCGATCGCGAGATGGAGAAACGCATCGAGGCGTGCATCCGCTGGAACGCGCTGGCCATGGTGCTCAACGCGAACAAGGTGTCGAGCGAGTACGGCGGCCACCTGTCCACCTACGCGTCGTCGGCCACGCTGTACGAAGTGGGCTTCAACCATTTCTGGCGCGCGCCACTCGGCGGAACATCCCGGCGACATGGTGTTCGTGCAGGGCCACGCGTCGCCCGGCATCTACGCGCGCGCCTTCCTCGAAGGCCGCCTCAGCGAAGACCAGCTCAAGCACTTCCGCCAGGAAGCCAGCGGCGACGGACTGTCTTCCTATCCGCATCCGTGGCTGATGCCGAACTTCTGGCAGTTCCCGACCGTGTCCATGGGCCTCGGCCCGATGATGGCGATCTACCAGGCGCGCTTTCAGCGCTACATGGAGAACCGCGGCATGGTGCCGGCGTCGGATCGCAAGGTCTGGGCGTTCCTCGGCGACGGCGAGATGGACGAGCCCGAGAGCATGGGCGCGCTCACGCTGCCGGTGCGCGAGAAACTCGACAACCTGGTGTTCGTCGTCAACTGCAACCTGCAGCGCCTCGACGGCCCGGTGCGCGGCAACGGCAAGATCATCCAGGAACTCGAAGCCGCATTCATGGGCGCGGGCTGGAACGTCATCAAGGTGGTCTGGGGTTCGCGCTGGGATCCGCTGCTGGCGCGCGACACAGGACGGCCTGCTGCGCCGCGTGATGGAAGAGTGCGTCGACGGCGAGTACCAGAACTTCAAGGCCAAGGGTGGCGCGTACACGCGCGAGAACTTCTTCGGCAAGTATCCCGAGCTCAAGGAGATGGTCGCCAACATGTCCGACGAGGACATCTGGCGCCTGAACCGCGGCGGCCACGATGCGCGCAAGGTGTTCGCGGCCTACGCCGCGGCGCAGAACCACAAGGGCCAGCCCACCGTCATCCTCGCCAAGACCGTGAAAGGTTTCGGCCTGGGCAAGGCGGCCGAAGGCCAGATGGTGGCGCACCAGCAGAAGAAGCTGGACGAGGAAGCGCTGCGCGCGATCCGCGACCGCTTCAACATTCCGCTCAGCGACGAGCAGGTGGGCAAGCTCGCGCTGGTCAAGCCGGCCGATGACATCGCCGGAAATGAAGTACCTGCACGGCCAGCGCAAGAACGCTCGGTGGCTATCTACCGGCGCGCAAGGTCAATGCGACGCCGCTGCGGATTCCGGAGTTGTCGAGCTTCAGCGCGATGCTGGAAGGCATCGGGCGATCGCGAGATCTCCACGACCATGGCGTTCGTGCGCATCCTCACGCAGCTGCTCAAGGACAAGAACATCGGCAAGAACGTCGTGCCGATCGTTCCGGACGAAGCCCGCACCTTCGGCATGGAAGGCCTGTTCCGCCAGATCGGCATCTACAGCTCCGCGGGCCAGCTCTATTCGCCGCGTGGATTCCGACCAGCTCATGTTCTACAAGGAGAGACAAGCAGGGTCAGATGCTCGAAGAGGGCATCAACGAGGCGGGTTCCACCTGCTCGTGGATCGCGGCCGGCACGGCCTACGCGAACCACGGCATCGCACATGATCCCGTTCTACATCTACTACTCGATGTTCGGCTTCCAGCGCGTCGGCGACTTCTACTGGGCCGCGGGCGATCTGCGCACGCGCGGTTTCCTGTTGGGCGCCACCGCGGGCCGCACCACGCTGGCGGGCGAAGGCCTGCAGCACCAGGACGGTCACTCGCTGCTGCACGCGGCGACGGTGCCGAACTGCGTGGCCTACGACCCGACGTACGCGTACGAACTCGCCGTGATCATCCATGACGGCCTGCAAGCGCATGTATCGCCGAACGACGAGAGCGTCTTCTATTACATCGCGGTGATGAACGAGAACTACGTCCAGCCGGCGCTGCCGAAGGGCGTGGAGGAAGGCATCCTCAAGGGCATGTACCTGCTGCAAGACGGGCGGCGCCGGCAAGTTGCGCGTCACCCTCTGGGCTCGGGCACGATCCTGCGCGAAGTGGATCGAAGGCGGCCGAGATCCTCGCGAAGGATTTCAACATTCCTTCCGACATCTACTCCGCGCCCAGCTTCTCGAGCTGCGCCGCGAGGCCCTCGAGATCGAACGCTGGAACCGCCTGCATCCGGGCGAGCCGCGCGCACGCCGTACGTGAAGCAGGCGCTGTCGAAGGCCACCGGGCCGTTCATCGCCGCCACCGACTACATGCGCGCCTGGCCCGACATGATCCGCGAGTGGGTGCCGGGACGTTTCGTCACGCTGGGCACCGACGGCTTCGGCCGCTCGGATGGCCGCACGCGCGCTGCGCAAGCACTTCGAAGTGGACGCGAAGAACATCGTCGTACGCCTCGCTGTGCGCGCTGGCCGATGAAGGCGCCATCGACAAGGGCACGCTGAAGAGCGCGCTCGCCGAAACTGGGCCTCGACCCCAACAAGCTGGATCCGCAGAAAGCATGAGCACGGTGGAAGTACGCGTCCCCGACATGGGGAATTTCGACTCGGTATCCGTCATCGACGTGCTGGTGAAGCCGGGCGACGCCATCGACATCGAGACGCCGCTGGTCACGCTGGAAACCGACAAGGCCACCATGGACGTGCCGTCCACCGCCAAGGGCGTCGTGGAGAAGGTGCTGGTCACCAAGGGCGGCAAGGTCTCGCACGGATCCGTGTCATCGTCACGCGTGAAGGTGGAGGGCGCCGCCGCCGCCGCGCCCGCACCGGCCGCCAGCAAGCCGCGCGGCCGCAACGGCTGCCGTGCGCGCTGCTGGCCTGCCGCTCCGGCGCCGGTCGCCGCGCCGAGCCAGCATCGACGTGCAGGGTGCCCGACATGGGCAGCTTCGATTCGGTGTCGGTGCATCGACGTGTTGGTGAAGGTCGGCGACAGCGTCGACTTCGACACGCCGCTGGCCACGCTGGAAACCGACAAGGCCACGATGGATGTGCCGTCCACCGCCAAGGGCGTGGTGGAGAAGGTGCACATCGCCAAGGGTGGCAAGGTCTCGCCGGGCGCCGTGGTCGTCACGGTGAAGGGTTTCGCCGCCGCGGCCGCCGCCGCCGCCGCTCAAGCCGCCGCCGCGCCGGCCTCCGCGCCTGACAAGCCAGCAGCTGCCGCGCCCGCGCGCGCCGCCGCGCCGCAAGGCGTGGCGCAGTCGCTGCCCGGTCCGCGCGGATTGCCGGCCATCGACGAAGCCAGCTTCGGCACCGCGCATGCCTCGCCGTCGGTGCGCAAGTTCGCGCGCGAACTGGGCGTGAATCTCGGCAGCGTGCGCGGCAGCGGCGACAAGGGCCGCATCCTGCTCGACGACGTGAAGGCGTTCGTGAAGCTGGTGATGTCCGGTGGCGTGGCGCTGGCCGCGCCAGCGCCGGCACTGCCCAAGGCTCACAACTACGATCCTGCCGCGTTCGGCGCGGTCGAGATCAAGCCGCTCAACCGCGTGCAGAAGATCTCCGGTCCGCGCCTGCAGGCCGCGTGGATCAACATTCCGCATGTCACGCAGTTCGACGAATCCGACATCACCGACCTCGAAACGCTGCGCGGCACGCTCAAGGACAAGGCCGCCGCCGCCGGCGTCAAGGTGACGCCGCTGGCGTTCATCATCCAGGCCGCGGTTCGCGCCATGCGCGAATTCCCGGTGCTCAACAGCCAGCTGGACGAGGCCGGCCAGAACCTGGTCTACAAGAAGTTCTTCAACGTGGGCTTCGCGGCCGACACGCCGAACGGCCTGCTGGTGCCGGTGATCAAGACCGCCGACAAGCTGGACGTGTTCGCCGTCGCCAAGGCGCTGGGCGAGCTCAGCGGCAAGGCGCGCGACGGCAAACTACCCGGCGCCGACATGCAGGGCGCGGGCTTCACCATCTCCAGCCTCGGCGGCGTGGGCGGCACCATGTTCACGCCCATCATCAACTCGCCCGAAGTCGCCATCCTCGGCGTCTCGAAGAGCGCGATGAAGCCGGTCTGGGATGGCAAGCAGTTCGCGCCGCGGCTCATGTTGCCGCTGTCGTTCTCCTATGACCATCGCGTCATCGACGGCGCCATGGGCGCGCGCATCGCCAAGTTCCTCGCCGACACGCTGGCCAAGCCCGACGGACCTGGTCGGGGCGATGTCGTGAGCAAGATCGATCTGGTAGTCCCGGACCTCGGGCAATTTCGATGAAGTCGTCGATCGTCGATGTGCTGGTCAAGGTCGGCGACAAGGTCGAGATCGACACGCCGCTGGTCACGCTCGAGACCGACAAGGCGACGATGGACGTGCCGTCCACCGCGGCCGGCACCATCGTCGAGGTGCTGGTCGCAGAAGGGCGGCAAGATCGGCAAGGGTGGATTGATCGCGCGCGTGGAAGGCAGTGCCGCCGCGCCGGCCGCTGCCAGCAAGCCCGCGGCCGCGCCCGCTCCGGCGAAGCCGGCGGCGCCGGCGCCCGCTGCGTCAAGCGCCTCAAGGCGCTCCGGCACCGCGGCCCGCGGCCGCGCCCGCGCCGGCGCCCAAACCTTCCCGTCCGCTCAAGCCCGACGTCCCGCATGATCGCGAGACCCAACTACTGGTGCTGGGCGCGGGCCCCGGCGGGTACACGGCGGCGTTCCGCGCCGCGGATCTCGGCCTCAAGGTCACGCTCGTCGAACGCTGGCCCATGCTGGGCGGCGTCTGCCTCAACGTGGGCTGCATTCCCTCCAAGGCGCTGCTGCACGCGGCCAAGGTCATCGACGAAGTCGGTGAGATGGCGCATCACGGCGTGGAATTCGGCGCGCCGAAGATCGATCTGCGCGAAGCTGCTCGCCTGGAAGAACAGCGTCGTCAAGAAACTGGTCGGCGGTCTGTCCGCGCTGGCCAAGCAGCGCAAGGTGGAAGTGGTCACGGGCGTGGCCAAGTTCGCCAGCCCGCACGTCATGGAAGTCACCGGCAGCGACGGCAAGGTTCAGAAGATCCGCTTCGAGCAATGCATCATCGCGGCGGGCTCCGAGCCCATCAAACTACCGTTCATCCCGGATGATCCGCGTGTCATCGATTCGACCGGCGCGCTGGAGCTGGGTGGCGTGCCACAGCGCCTGCTGGTCATCGGCGGCGGCATCATCGGCCTCGAGATGGCCACGGTGTATGCCTCGCTGGGCGCGAAGCTCAGCGTCGTGGAGCTCACGGGCCAGCTCATGCCGGGTGCGGATCCGGATCTGGTGCAAGCCGCTCGAGAAGCGCCTCAAGGCGCGCTACGAGCAGATCCTGCTGAACACCAAGGTGGTCGCCTGCGCGGCGAAGCCCGACGGGCTCGAGATCACTTTCGAAGACGCCAATGGCCAGCGCAAGGACACCTTCGACCGCGTGCTCGTGGCCGTGGGCCGCACCGCCAATGGCAAGCGGATCGGTCTCGAGAACGCGGACATCGATGTCAGCGACCGGGGCGTCATCCCGGTGGACAAGCAGATGCGCACCAACCTGCCGCATGTGTTCGCCATCGGCGATCTCGTGCCCGGCCCGATGCTGGCCCACAAGGCCATGCACGAGGCCAAGGTGGCGGCCGAAGTGGCCGCCGGCCACAAGAGCTTACTTCGATGCGCGCGTGATTCCGTCCGTGGCCTACACGGATCCGGAAGTGGCCTGGGTGGGCCTCACGGAGACCGAGGCGAAGAAGAACAACGTGCCTTACAAGACCGGCAAGTTCCCCTGGGCGGCCAGTGGCCGTTCGCTGGCGCTGGGCCGCGACGAAGGTTTCTCCAAACTACTGTTCGACCCGGCGAATCACCGCGTGATCGGCGGTGGCATGGTCGGTCCGAACGCGGGCGAGCTCGTCGCCGAAGTGGCGCTGGCCATCGAGATGGGCGCGGATTCGCATGACATCGGCCTGACCATCCACCCGCATCCGACGCTGTCGGAGACGGTGGCGCTGTCGGCCGAAGTCTTCGAAGGCACCATCACCGATCTGTACATTCCGAAGAAGGCCTAGCTACAGAGGGCGGCTTCAGCGCGCGCCGGGCTCCTCGAGCCGGCGCGCCACCTTCGGAAAATCCGCGTAGGCACCCTGCAGTCTTCGCGTGAAGGTGTCGTCTTCGGCCTGTGGCGCCTTCGCTCCCAGCTTGAACAGGCGCCCGCCGCGCGGCGTGAGATAGGAATCCGAAATCCACGGCGCGTTGATGCGCGAGGCGAACTTCATTTCCGCGCAGACTTCCGGCGACCAGTAGTTGAGCCAGCCGAAATGGTGGGGCTGCTTGGGCGCCAGGCCTTCGTAGGTGCTCTCGCAGATCACGGGCAGACATTCCTCCGCTTCGTTGCGATCCACCAGCGGATGGCGGATCACGTCCTGTCCCAGCTTCACGCACCAGTGCGCAAGACGCAGGCGGCGCGCCGCCGCGTCCGGCGTGTACTGTGCCGCGTGGATTTCCAGCGCATCACCCAGTGCCACCAGCAGCTTCTCCGCCATCTCCGGCGCGAGCGGGGGTGTCATGAGCAGGATGCTGAACAGCGATTCGTCGCCGTAGAGTTTTCCGCCGAGGTTGTAGTAGTCGACGTTCTCGATGCCGCGGTCCGTGCGTTGCAACCCGTTGCCGGAGAACAGCGAGAACCAGCGGTTGCGCGTGCGCAGGCGGCCTTCGAAGAACTCGCGCAGGTCCGGCACGTCCTTGATGGTGGGACGCGACCGGGAGCCCGAGTGCGCGCGATTCAGCGAGATGCCCAGCGTGGCTTCGAAGGCGCGGACCCCGGCAACGAGGCGCGCGCACCAACGGTCGCGCGCGGCGGGCAGGAAGAGTCCTGGAAAGAATTCCATGTGCCGGACGAGGGGTTTTTACAGCGTGGTGGCGGCCGGAGCGGAGGCGGTGAGCTCGGTGCCAGGCTTGGGACCCAGCGAGTAGTCGACGAGCAGGCGAACCGCGAGCGTGTCTTCCACGCTCCAGTTGGACACGTCGAGGCATACCGAGCGCTGGTCGGCGCTCACGGGGATATTCCGCGGGCGCCTCGGCGATGTGGCAGGCTGCCCAGCGTGGGCGCTCCGGCATCGCGTTCCAGCCACGGCGATTCGCTTTTCGGCACTCGTGCCTGCACGCGTACGTTCGCGGTCTGCGCGGCGGAAGGGATCGCCGCGCACAGGGAAATGGTCTGGGCCACGCGGTCGGAGCAGGTCACGGGGCCCACTTCGTCCGGATGCGCATTGAGCTTGCAGGGCGGCAGGTGCGCGAGAGATTCCGCGGTTCCCGACTCGCCATGGCTCGCGGGAATCGCGCTGCCATCCGGTTCGGTGGAAGCAGGTTCTTCCGGCTGCGCCTGGCGTGCCGCCAGCGCGGCGAACTGTTGGGAGAATTCCGCGCGCATCGCGGCCTGCATTTCTTCCTTGGCGCTGACCGCGCGCAGCGAAGACCAGGCGTAGCCGCCGACGACGCAACCGATCATCAGCGCGATGGTGGCCACCAGCGAACGCATGCGGTTCTTCTTCGGCTTGGAGCCTTCCGGCGCACGATTGCGCACCAGCTGGAAAATGGCGGTGCCCATGGTGGCGAGCGCACCGATTATTGCGGCGACGATGGTTTCGGAAAGGCCCATCCGGACGACCTTTTATGTCGAACAAGGTGGCGCCGAGTGTAGAACGGCGCTTCCTCGCGGCAGCGCGGACGCTATGCTGAATGGGTACTGGGTCACACTTTGGAACCGGGATACCCAGCCAGGAGTCTTTGAGCAATGGACCGCAAGTCGATCGCGCTCGTTTCGATGATGTGCTGGTGTTCTGCCTCAGGGCTCGCTGCCGTTTCGGCTCAGGAAGTACTCGCGCCTCCGGGACTCTGCGAGCAGGTTGCCGCCGCGGAGAACGAGCATCGGCTCGATTCCATCTCGCTGGGAGGCGAGAGGATCGAGGATTGGGTCGAGATCGATTCGGGCCCGCGCGAAGTCTTCACGCAGGAGGCATACCGCGCGGATATCGACAACGACGGGCGCAAGGATCGCGTGGTTTTTCGCCGGCAGGAAGATTGGAATGCCTCGCGGCTCGTCGTTCTCGATGAAGCGGGAAGCCCGATTCCCCTGTGGTCGGATGCCCTCGGAATGGAGTCCCGCGAGTCCTTGAACAATCGGGCATGGGCGGGTCTCAACCTGCTGGAATACAAGAAGCGCACGTTCGTGGTGCTGAGCCAGCACGGCGGGCCCGGGTCGAACATGTGGTCCTACCTTGCTGGTGTGGGATACATGACCGCGGACCACGTGTTGCACATCGTTTGCCAATTCAGGATCGGCAAGGATCGAGTTCGCAGGGTGACGAGCGGTCAGCCGGACCTGTGCGGCCGCGTCATGCGAGGCGAGGTCGAGCACGTCAAATTCGACCAGCCCATGCCGCGCGTCATTTCCGCAAACCAGGGCGGGACGCCAGAGCTCTCGCTCGATACGCAGTCTGCCGATTTCGATATCGACAATGACGGGAACGTGGACGCAGTCGGCCGCATGACGTCCCAGGCGGAAATCTCACATGACTGCGATCGGGTGCGCTTCGCCGTGCTGAACGCCGAGCGCTGTCGAGCCTCTCGGAGCGACCCGAAGATTCGAAGCTGCTCTGGCAGACCAATAGTTGCCTGGGAGATCCGCTGGAAGCGTTCGTTCACGAAGGCAAGGCATACATAGAGCGGGGCCCGAATCTCGAGAATCCATACGATTCCTACGACGTCCTCAAGATCGAAGATGGGGAAGCGACGATCGCGTGCGAGATTGCGATGGACAAGCAATACGCCCCGCTGGGTGTGTACGAAATGATCCTCGATGCCGCCGAGGGTTCGGATGACGTCAGGGCACTCTGGGCGGCGGCGATTCGCCGGAAAGGCGTGGCGACGGTGAGTCTGCTCTATCGGCGGAATTCCGCTTTCCGGGCGAGCCTGCGCGATCCAGACGTGGTGGCCGAGCTGCTCGAGGACTCGCTCGACCAACGACTGTTCGATGTGGTCGATTGGGTGCTGGCCCGGCGTGCGGATGTATCGGGGTCGGTCGATGCATTCGAGGTGGCCTACTCGGATCTTTCCGACTATCCACTCGCCATGCGCCTTCTGGCCGCGGGGACCGACATATCAGACAAAATCGAACTGGTGCTCGAGGATGCCGAGAATGAGCCCCTGAGATATCGGCCCATGATCAATGCGGCGGTTGCCAACCTCAGCTGGATGCCAGGCGGCCTGATCCGCTACGCGGTGCGGCACGATGCGGAAGTGCTCGAAGCGCTCACTCGGTCCAGCGCCCCGATTGAGCCAGGCTACCGGGAATTCCTCGAGGACGAGGCCGCGTTCGCGGCGCAATTCATAAATCAGAAGATGTCGCCCGAACATGCCGGGAAGGCTCGAGTCGAATTGGCAAAACTCGCGAGACGACAGCTGCGCTTGCGTGCTCGCTAGCGCTTCAAGTCAGGTCGCGCGGCCTTTCGACCTGTGTCAGCTCGCGGGGCGACTTGCTGCCCCGCTTCCGAGGTCTAGAAAAAACCTTCCAAGAAGGCCGCAGCCTGATTGGACAAGCCCACGACCTTGTTCGTGGCCTGGCGATAGAACTTGAAGTTGAGCTCGGTGGCGGGGCGGCCATCCGTCCAATCGCCGAAGGCTTTCAGCTCATTGCGCCCCAATGCGCGTTTCGCGAGCGCCGTGCGTTTCACGGTGATGCTCACGCGCGGCGTCTGCCGCGCGATGCCGGGCTTTCGGGCGATGGCTTTCGTGGCGGTGACGACTCCGCGGGCGATGAGGCCACGTCCGCCTTCGTTCTCGCTGGCGAATACGTAAATCCGGTCGCCTTGGGCGATCTGTTTGCCGCCGTACATCGTCTTCTGCGCGGTGAACTCGAAGCTCTTCGCGCGCGTGTCGGAAATTTCCGCCTTGATCGCGAACAGTGGCGTGTGTGCCTCAGGCAATTCCGCGCAGCCTCTCGAGATAGGCCATTTCGCTGGGCGGCTTGTTGCCGCGCTGGGCTTCCCAGAGCTGTTCCGCCAGCGCGTCCAGCATGCGGTGCTCGGCCTCGTGCGCATCGCCGAGTTGTTTCGCGAGCTTGGCATGCACGTCGGCGATGCCATGCGGGCGGTTGGTCGACACCTGTTCGCGGATGGCCAGGTGCAGGCCCATGTGCAGCCAGGGATTGAGCTGTCCCGATCGCGGTGAGTAGTTGGCCAGATCCTTCGCGGCGGATTCGATGATCACGTGATATTCCGGGTGCTCGGAAATCACGGCCACGATCTGCTTGTCCAGCGGCGTCAGCGTCTGCTGCTGGCGGAACTTGCGCCAAGCGGCGCGGTACAGCTCGCGCAGCTCGTCGCGCGACAGGTTGGCGAACATCATTTGGCTTTCTCTTCCATCTTCTGCGCGTGCGCATTCTTCATCGAAGCAATCACTTTTTTCCGCTCCGGCCATTCGCACAGGTCATTGATGACGCAACACCCGCATTCAGGCTTGAGCGCCTTGCAGACGTAGCGGCCATGCAGGATGAGCCAGTGATGTGCATCAAGAGCGAATTCCCCGGGCGTGTGCCGGACCAGCGCATCCTCCACTGCCCGCGGTGTTTCCCCGACCGCGATCCGGGTCCGGTTGGCGACGCGGAAGATGTGCGTGTCGACGGCTATTGTCGGCTCTCCGAAGATTGTGTTTAGGACGACGTTCGCAGTTTTACGTCCGACTCCGGGCAAAGCTTCCAGCGCCTCGCGTGACCGGGGCACTTCGCCGCCGTGTTCGTCGGCGATTGCCGACGCCGTGGCGATCACGTTCTTCGCCTTGGCCTTCCAGAGCCCGATGGTGCGGATATATTTCGACAGCCCCTCCACGCCCAGGTTCGCGATGGCGCGCGGCGTACTGGCCACGGGGTAGAGCTTGCGGGTCACGGCGTTGACGCCCTTGTCCGTGGCCTGGGCGGAGAGGATCACGGCCACCAGCAGCTCGAAGGGAGTGGAGTACTCGAGTTCGGTGGTCGGATTCGGATTGGCCGCGCGCAGGCGTTCGTAAATCTGCCGGCGTTTGTCCGCGTTCATGCCCAGTCCATCCTAGGGAGCCGGTCTCGCGCCGCGTTTCTTCTCGGCCAGCGTGGCGGCCTTCTCTGCGGCGCGGCGCAACACGCGCGCATTGCGCGCCTGGAAGCGCGCGCGGCTGGCGTCCGCATCGGGCAGCGTCAGCGACGGCAGCGGGCTCGCCAGCAGCGGGATCATGAGGATGCAGTCCACGGGGCAGGGCGCGACGCAGAGCTCGCAGCCAGTGCATAGCTCGGCAACCACCGTGTGCATGCGCTGGCGCGCGCCGACGATCGCGTCGACCGGGCAAGGCGGCAGGCACTTGGTGCAGCCGATGCACCGCGATTCGTCGATGAACGCGACCTTGGGCGCATGCTCCAGGCCGTTGTCCTTGTTGAGCGGCTCGATGGTTCGGCCCGTGATCTCGGCCAGCGCGAGGAGAGTTTCGGTGCCGCCGGGCGGACATTGGTTGATGTTCGCGGCGCCCGTCGCAATGGCATCGGCGTAGTCGCGACAGCTCGGGTAGCCGCAGCGTGTGCATTGGGTTTGCGGCAGCAGAGCATCAATCGTGGAGGCGTCCGGCTTCACGCCTCGTCCTATCGATCCGCAAGCCAGCTATGAAGCGCGTACATCGCGCCGGTCGCATGGCGGCCCCAGTGAGCATGGAAGAGAAAATGCCACTGCCAGGCGGCTTCAGCCCTGTGGCCCGCGTCGAACAGCACCAGTCCTTCCTTGACGTCGGCCCAGGTCTCCGACAAGTCGCTCAACAAGTCCCCGATCTCGTTAGGTGTGTCGTAGACGTTGTGCGGGTTGAAATGAACCTTGTAGAGACCCAGCGGCAGGGCTCTCAACTTGTCGTAGACCCGTTGCTGTTCGTCGGATGAAATGTCCCGCACTTCAGCGTTGCCGCCTTTACCGCGTGGGACATCGACTATCGCGGCAACGAGAAGGCTCACCAGCCGGAACGCTTTCGCCACATCTCCGTCCGGTTCCTCGCACCATGAGCAGTACGCGCGAGCCGCCACGGCAAATTCGTCGAGCGTATCCGCCATTCGCGGGCGTCTCAGGTGACTTTCATTCCCGGCTGCGCACCGGCATCCGGCGACAGCAGGAACACTTCCGGTCCGTCATCTCCGCTCGCGCAGAGCACCATGCCTTGCGACACACCGAACCGCATCTTCCGTGGCTCGAGGTTGGCGATCATCACCACCTGCCGGCCGATGAGCTTGGCCGGGTCATAGGCCGAGCGGATGCCCGAGAACACATTGCGCTGCTCGGTGCCGAGATCCAGCGTGAGCTGCAGCAGTTTGTCCGATCCTTCGACGAACGCGGCGTTGAGCACCGTGGCCACGCGCAGGTCGAGCTTGGCGAAGTCGTTGATGGTCACGTTGCCGGGAGCGGTGGCGCGGGAGCGGGTGCGTTCACTTCTTTGCCTTTCTTGTCAGTGGCCTTCTTCTCGGCCTTGGGCGCCGCGGCCTGTTCGGTCGCGCGGCGGTCGCGACCAGCTGCGCCACCACTTTCGGATCCAGGCGCGTGGCCAGCGGCTCGTACGCATTGATCGGGTGATCGAACAGCGGCGTGTCCACGGAATTCCAGTCCGCGAACGAGATGTTCAGGAACTTGCCGGCCTTCTCGGACATCTGCGGCAGCACGGGCGCGAGATAGCTCATGAGCACGCGGAACAGGTTGATGCCCTGCGTGCAGACGGCGAGCACTTCCGCCGCCTTGGCCGGATCCTTCGCCAGCGCCCAGGGCTTGTTCGTGTCCACGTACTGGTTGGCGCGGTCAGCACAGACCCATGATGCCGCGCATGGCGCCGCGGAGTAGTCGCGCGAGTCGTACAGGTCGGCGATGGTGCCGCGCAGGGCCGCGAACTCTTCGTACAGCTTCGGATCCGGCAGCTTGGCGGCGAGCTTGCCGCCACCGCGCTGCGATGAAACCCGCGCAACGGCTGGCGATGTTCACGAGCTTGCCGACGATGTCGGAATTCACGCGCGCGACGAAATCGTCGAGCGACAGGTCGATGTCCTCGACCGCCGAGTTCAGCTTGCTGGCGAAGTAGAAGCGCAGCGGCTCGGGCGGCAGCAGCGAGAGGTACTTGCTGGCCGTGATGAAGGTGCCACGGGCCTTGGACATCTTCGTGCCGTTGACCGTGAGGAATCCGTGCACGAACACGGCCGTCGGTTTGCGGCAGCCGGAGCCGTGCAGCACCGCCGGCCAGAACAGGTTGTGGAAGTAGCTGATGTCCTTGCCGATGAAGTGATACAGCTCGGCCTTGCTGTCGGCGCCGAGATATTCGTCGTAGTTCAGGCCGCGTTTGTCGCACAGCGCCTTGAAGCTGCCGAGATAGCCGATGGGCGCGTCGAACCACACGTAGAAGTATTTGCCGGGCGCGCCCGGGATCTCGAAGCCGAAGTAGGGCGCGTCGCGCGAGATGTCCCAGTCCTGGAGGCCCGGCTTCGAACCACTCGGCGAGCTTGGCGCGCACTTCGGCCTGGCGCGCGCCGCCGCCTTCGAGCCAGCCGCGCAGCACGTCGGAGAAATCGCCGAGCTTGAAGAAGTAGTGCTCGGACTCGCGCCACACCGGCGTGGTCTTCGAGATCGTCGACACCGGGTTGATCAGCTTGTCGGGCGTGTAGGTAGAGCCGCAGTTCTCGCAGGAGTCGCCGTACTGGTCCGCCGTGTGGCAGACCGGGCATTCGCCCTTGACGTAACGGTCGGGCAGGAACATGCCGGCCTGCTCGTCGAAAGCCTGGCGCACGCTGCGCGTGGTGATGTGGCCCTTGGCCTTGAGCTTGAGGTACAGGTCTTCGGTGATCGCCTTGTTCTCGGGCGAATGCGTGGAATGGAAATGGTCGTGGCCGATCAGGAAGCCCTGGTAGTCGGCGACGTGTTCGGCGGCCACGCTTCGATGAGTTCCTCGGGCGTCACGCCCTCGCTCTGCGCCTTGATCATCACCGGTGTGCCGTGAGCAGTCCTCCGCGCAGACGTAGACGCAGTCATGACCCTGCATGCGCTGGAAGCGCACCCAGATGTCGGTCTGTACGGCTTCGATGATGTGGCCGAGGTGCAGCGCGCCGTTGGCGTAGGGAAGGGCGCTGGTGACGAGGATCTTGCGGGGCATGGAACTTGCGGGTTTCGTCAGGGCCCGCAAGTATAGACGACCGGGTCGCCGGCATAACTGCTTAGCCCTGATCCTTCACCGGCTCGAATTTGGCCTTGTTGATGCCCTTCTTGTAGGCCTCTTTGCCCGTGATCGAGCGCGCGTTCAGCAGCGCCTCGATGGCGCTGTCCATGGTGCGCATGCCGTGCTGGCTGCCGGACTGCATGGTGGTCTCGAGCTGGTCGAGCTTGCCCTGGCGGATCAGGTTGGACACGGCCGGGCGTGTTCACCAGGATTTCGAGCGCTGCCACGCGGCCGCTCTTGTCGGCCGCTGCAGCAGCTGCTGCGAGACCACGCCGCGCAGCGACGTGCGACAGCATCGTGCGCACGTGGCTTTGCTTGTCCGCCGGGAACACGTTGACCATGCGGTCGACGGTCTGGGCGGCGCCGTTGGTGTGCAACGTGCCCATCACCAGGATGCCCATCTCGGCGGCGGTCACGGCGATGCTGATGGTCTCGTAGTCGCGCAACTCGCCGACCAGCACCACGTCGGGATCTTCGCGCAGGCCGGATTGCAGCGCGGCGGCGAAGCCCTTGGTGTGCACGCCGACTTCGCGCTGGCTGATCAGGCAGTTCTTGCGCCGATGCACGAACTCGATCGGATCCTCGATGGTGAGGATGTGGCCCTTCATGCGGCTGTTGATGTCGTCGATCATCGCCGCCAGCGTGGTCGACTTGCCCGAGCCGGTCTTGCCGGTCACCAGGATGAGTCCGTTGTTGGCGCGGCACAGCGTGCGGATCGCCGGCGGCAGGTTGAGCTGCTCCAGCGTCAGCGCCTTGGAAGGAATGGCGCGCATCACCGCGCCCATGCCGTTCAGCTGGCGCATGACGTTCACGCGGAAGCGGCCGTACTCGCCCATGTTGTAGGCGAAGTCGGCGCCGTCATGCTCTTCGAATCGTTTCACCGCGGTCTTGCGGCATGATCTCGTACAGCGTCTTCTGCACGAAAT
This sequence comes from uncultured Pseudomonadota bacterium, assembly GCA_963846605.1. Lineage (GTDB taxonomy): Bacteria > Pseudomonadota > Gammaproteobacteria > Steroidobacterales > Steroidobacteraceae > CADEED01. The sequence goes on along the minus strand of CAWJWS010000011.1, from coordinate 1,306,294 downwards.
CCTTGTCGAGTTTGTCCGGACGCAGCGGCTGCAGGTCGCCGTACAGGCGGATGCGCGGCGGATCGCCGGCGAGGAAGTGCAGGTCCGAGCCTTTCTTCTCAAGCACTTCCTTCAGGTATTCGTCGATGACCGGCACGCGCGACTCCTCAGCTTCCACCGGTCGCCTGGGTCGGCGCGGTGCACGTCGAGCTTGGGCATCAGCGTGGTGTCGGTGACGAAGCGCTGGAAGGGACGGCGGTCGTTGGCGTAGGTCACGGCGTCGTCCGGATCGATTTCCTTGCGCGTCAGCGATTGCGAGCAGCGCCTGGTCGAGCAGCTGCATGCCCAGATCCTTGCCCGTCTGCATCTGGTTGGGGATCTGGTGCGTCTGGTCGGTCTGGATGAGCTTGGCGATGGCGCGCGTCATGACCAGGGTTTCGCAGATCGCCTTGCGCGCGCGCTGATCGGCGGTCTTCACCAGGATCTGCGTGACCACGGCGAGCAAGCGATCTGCGACAGGAAGCTCTTGGTCTGCTCGCGCTCATCGATGGGCAACGCGTCGATGATGCGGTCGATGGTCTTGGACGCGCGACGTGGTGTGCAGCGTGCCCAGCACCAGGTGGCCGGTTTCCGCGGCCGTCATCGCCATGGAGATGGTTTCCGCGTCGCGCAACTCGCCGACCAGGATCACGTCGGGATCTTCGCGCATCGCGGCGCGCACGCCTTCGGCGAACGACGGGATGTGAGTGCCCAGCTCGCGCTGGATGACCTGGCTCTGTTTGCTGCGATGGACGAACTCGATCGGGTCTTCGAGCGAGATGATGTTCAGGCGCCGCGTGGTGTTCAGGTGATCGATCATCGCCGCGAGCGTGGTCGACTTGCCGGTGCCGGTGGAGCCGGTGACCAGCACCATGCCCTGGTGGTAGTCGCAGAGCTTCTTGACGATGGGCGGCAGCGCCAGCTTGTCGATGCTGGGAATGTCCGTGGGAATCGCGCGGAACGTCGCGCCGACGCCGGTTTCCTTGCGGAACACGTTGACGCGGAAGCGTCCGCCGTCGGCGGAGACGTAGGAGAAGTCGAGGTCGTTGCCCTTGGCGAAGACTCGCCCTGGTTCTTGGTGAAGATCTCGGTGAGGTAGCTCTCGAGCTCCGCCTCGCCCACGTCGCGGAACTTGATCGGCATCAGGTCGCCGTTCATGCGGAGCATGGGCGGCACACCGACGGCGAGATGCACGTCGGAGCAGCCCTGCTGCATGCCGAGCTTCAGGAACGCGTCTATGCGGGCCACGCTGGAACGGGTCCTCGAATCAAGGGTTTAGGGTCTCACCCAAGCATGCGACGGTGAGACGGGCGCCAAGTGTGAACCAGTGCGCGCTTTTATGGGGGCATTCCTCGATTTCTGGAAAGAGCGGACCGCGCCTCACGGGCTCGTCCCCTTTACGAGACTTCTCCAGCGCCGCGCGCAGCTCGTTCATGGTCTGGTAGCGCTTGTCCTTGTCGACCGACATGGCCTGCATGATCACTTCCGGCAGGCCGGCGGGCAGCGCCGGATTGATGTCGAGGGCGGGCGGCCTTGCCCTGCACGTGCTGGTACATCACCGACATGTGGTCGCCGCGGCGTAGGGCGGCACGCCGGTCGATCATTTCGTAGAGGATCACGCCGAGCGCGTACACGTCGGCGCGCTCGTCGACCTTCTTGCCCAGGATCTGCTCGGGCGCCATGTACTTCGGCGAACCGATGACGTAGCCGGTCTTGGTGAGCTGCGTGTCGCCTTCGCGCTGCGCGGCGGCGACGCCGAAGTCCACGATCTTGAGCAGGCCTTCGTTGTTGATCAGGACGTTCGCGGGCTTGAGATCGCGATGCACGATGCCCTGCGCGTGTGCGCGACGTCCATGCCGGTGCAGATATCGATGCCGAACCGGAGCGCGCGCGGCAGCGGCATCGGCTTCTCGCCGACCACCTCGCTACCCAGCGTGTGCGAGGGGAAGTACTCCATGGAAATGGCGTAGTTGCCCTGGATGTAGAGGAAGTCGTAGATGCGGATGACGTTGTTGTGCGTGATCTTGCGCGAGTAGCGCAGCTCATGCACGAAGCGCTTCATGATCTCTTCGTCTTCGCGACACGTTCGGGTTCAGGAACTTGAGGATCAGCCGCTCGTCGACCACCGTGTCTTCCATGAGCAGCACGGTGCCGAACGCGCCCTTGCCGATCGTTCCACGTACTTGTAGCGGCCCTCGATGATGTCGCCGGTCTTGAGCGTCTGGATGTCGAGCTTCTGCGGCCCGGCCATCTTCTCGGCTTCCTTCACCGCGCGCTGCACGTCCTGTTCGGACATGAGCTGCGTGCGCTGCGCGGCCATGTCGAGGGCGGCGGCGCGCGGGAGGCGGCGCCAGGGGACGCGGCGGTGGCGGAGCGGGCGGGCGGAGTCGGCCGGCACGTAGGCGGTGCGCTGGCCTGGGTGGCGCCTTCGGAGCGGTGCCGCGATCGGCTGCGACGGAGGACCGGCGAGCGGTTCTGCGTGGACGACAGGCGCGTGCCGCTGCCCGAGAAGCGCGAGTCGAGGTCCGACAGCGCGCGCAATGCCGCCTGCGCCACGGTCTGCTCGGCGTTGCCGGTCTGCGCCTGGATCTGCACGCGGATGTTTTCCAGCCGCCGCTCGTCGGCGAGCTTGGCCAGCGAGGTGATGGCCTCGATGCGGATGTCCTTCTCCGGGCGGCTGCAGCATGGGCAGCACGGCGATCGATGACCTTGTAGTCGCCGAGGCGGCCCAGTGCGCGAACCACCACCGGCAGCGACCGGGCGGGCGTGGTCTCCAGCATTTCGAGCAGTCGCGGCACGGCGCGCTTGCTGCCGATCTCGGCCAGCGCATCGACGGCGCGCTCGCTGACCCACCAGTCCTTGTCCTTGGTGGCGTCGATGAGATGCCCGACGGCGCGGTCGTCCTTGGTCTGGTTGAGGATCTCGACCGCGGCGCGGCGGATGTCTTCGTCCTGGTCACCGACCAGGTGAAGCACGGCGTCGACGACCTTGGGTCCGCCGATCTTGCCGAGTGCATCGGCGGCGCGCGAGCGCACCCACCAGTCGTCGTCCGCGACGGCCTCGAGCAGTTGCTTCACGGAGTTGGCGTTGCCGATCTCGTTGAGCACCTCGACGGCGGCGCGGCGGGCGTACTCGTTCTCGTCCTTGAGGACGGGGATGAGGTACTTGATGGTTTCCGGATCGTTGGCGCGAATCACCACGTCGATGGCCTTGTTCTGCACGTCGATCTCGGGATCGCGCAGCAGGGCACAGACCTGGTCGATTTCGATGCGGGCCATCCATCTTGGCCAGCGCCGACAGCGTGGCGGCACGAACCAGCTTGTTCGGATCGCGCAGCTGCTGCTGCAGCGCGCGCTGGACCTCGGGTTTCGGGAAGCGCGACAGGATGTTGATGATGTGCAGGCGCGCCACCGGATCCTTGCCGTTCAGGCGGCCCGACCAGCTCCGGCAGGTCGTTGTCGTTGGCGAGTTCGCCGAGGATGCGGAACAGCGCTGCCTTCTCGTTGGCTTCCTGCTTGTAGGCGGCGGCCAGGATTTCGCGCACCGAAAGCCGCGAGCGATGTGCGGTGATCACGTCGAGCAGCGCGGACTTGGCGATGCCCTCGGTGTTGAGTGCCTCGAGCAACATGGTGGGCGGGTAGGCGCGGCTGCTGGACAGCGCCCAGGCGACCCCGGCGATCACGCGCGGGCTGCCCTGGACCATTGCTCGATGAACTTCGGGAAAGGTCTTCTGCGTGACCAGGCCGGTCAGGACTTCGATGAAGGCGACCGTGGCGATCTTGTCGGCATCGGCGAGCGCGGCGGTCACGGGCTCGATCGCTCCCGGACCGAGCTCGCGCAGCTTGGCGATGGCCTTCTGGGTCTGCCGGAGCGGCGACGTCTTTCGCCTCCTTGAGCTCCGTGATGAACCGATCGGCCCTGATGTTGGTGAAAAAACTCATGAAACGGATGAACCGCGTAGGGCACGCCGAAGGGCCTGAGCGGTTTGCAGCAAGCTTGCCGTCCTGTAGGCCCGACCTTTCGTTCCAAAATTATGCCACATGTCCCCGCCACAACGGCCGATCCTGACCCCGTGGCGACGATTTTCGTTAGAATCCCGGGCCCTCCTGTCCCGGCGGACATTCAAAAAATCCGATGGTCTCCAACGTGTCCGCCGAATTTCGCGCACTCATCGAAGAATATCCGGACCCATATCTCAGACAGACGCTGGGACAGGCTCAGGCCGTCGAACAACGCCGACCTGAAGGGTGATCAGGCTCACGTTCGCGTCCAGTTCGGCTTCCCGGTGGGCGGCTATCAAGCCGAGTTCTCTGACGCCTTGCGGGCTTTCGTGACGTCGCGCCGCGGTCCTTCGGACCTCGTGGTCGAAGTGGTGCAGAAGATCACCGCGCACGCCGTGCAGCGCCCGCTGACGCCGCTGCCGGGCGTCCGCAACGTCGTCGCCGTGGCCTCGGGCAAAGGCGGCGTGGGTAAGTCCACGGTCGCCGTCAATCTGGCGCTTGCCTGGTCGGCCCAGGGGGCCCGGGTGGGTCTGCTCGATGCCGACATCTATGGGCCCAGCCAGCCCATCATGCTGGGGCTCACGGGCCAGAAGCCCACCTCCCCGGATGGCAAGCGCATCCTGCCCCTGCAAGGCTCACGGCCTGGTGGCCATGTCGATCGGGTTCCTCGTCGATCCGGAACAGCCCATGGTCTGGCGCGGCCCGATGGTCACGCAGGCGCTGACCCAGCTGCTCGGTGATACCGAGTGGGGCGATCTCGATTACCTGGTGATCGACATGCCGCCCGGCACCGGCGACATCCAGCTCACCCTGTCGCAGCGCGTGCCGGTGGCGGGCGCGGTCATCGTCACCACGCCGCAGGACATCGCGCTGGCGGACGCCCGCAAGGGCCTCAAGATGTTCGAGAAGGTCGATGTGCCGGTGCTCGGCGTCGTCGAGAACATGAGCATGCACGTCTGCTCGCAACTGCGGGCACGAGGAACACCTGTTCGGCGCGGGCGGCGGCGCGCGCATGGCCGCGCAATACGGCGTCGAGCTGCTGGGTGAGCTGCCGCTGGATGCGCGCATCCGCGAAGAGGCCGACGGCGGCCGGCCCACGGTGGTGGCCGCGCCGGATTCGCCGCATGCCGCGCCTTACTTCGCCATGGCGCGCCGCACGGCGCGCCGCGCTCGCGCGCCGCGTCGCGAGGACCGCTCCACGCTGTTCCCGAAGATCGTCGTCGAACAAAGTTAGCCCCGAAATTTGCCCGTGGCAATGAGAGACAGATGAGCATCAAGTCGGACCACTGGATCCGCCGCATGGCGGAGACAGCACGGCATGATCGAGCCGTTCGAAGCCGGACCAGGTGCGGCACGCGGATGGCCAGCAAGATCGTCATCTACGGCACGTCGAGCTACGGCTACGACGTGCGCTGCTCGCGCGAGTTCAAGATCTTCACCAACATCAACTCGACCATCGTCGACCCGAAGCACTTCGACGCGAAGAGCTTCGTCGATGTGCAGGCGGACGTCTGCATCATCCCGCCCAACTCCTTCGCGCTGGCGCGCACGGTCGAGTACTTCCGCATTCCGCGCAACATGCTGGTGGTCTGCCTGGGCAAGAGCACCTATGCGCGCTGCGGCATCATCGTCAACGTGACGCCGCTGGAGCCGGAGTGGGAAGGGCACGTGACGCTGGAGTTCTCCAACACCACGCCGCTGCCGGCCAAGATCTACGCCAACGAAGGCGTGGCGCAGATGCTGTTCTTCGAGTCGGACGAAGTCTGCGAAACCTCGTACAAGGACCGGGGCGGCAAGTACCAGGGGCAGAAGGGCGTCACGCTGCCGAAGACCTGACTCAGCTAGCGGCCGGTCCCCTTGCTAGCGGTCGATCGCCGCGATCAGCAGCGTGAACTCGGTCTTCTTGCCGCGAATCCGTTCGGCCTGCACCGGCAGATAGCCCAGTGCGGGTGCGCACCCAGGTGCGCGTCAGCCGGTCGCCCGACGCGCGGCGGCTGGTGTAGACCAGCGTGTCGAGTTCACCCAGTGCGGTCTCGATCGCGCGCCGTGCCCTCGAGACGCAGCTCGTATTCCTTGAGCTTGTCGCTGTCGATCATCCAGACAGTGGGTGGCACCTTGCCGCTGGCCAGTCCGCGCAGGATGGAGATCTGCAGCGACATGGAATCCTGCGCGCCGGCGGTCAGGCCCAGGTCCACGGGGTTTTCCTTGGCGGTGCCGGTCACGCGCATCTTCGTCCAGTCGAAATCCAGTTCGATGGGGCGCTGCTTTTCGTCGGTGCCGCGGAAGGTGATGGGCTGCACGCCCTGGTCGGTGACGCGGAACGTGCTGGTCTGCTGGAGCGCGTCGGAAAAGGCCAGGCGGAACATGCCGCGCGCCTCGCTGATCGACGTGTAGGAGTACGTGTCCGGGCCGGCGCGATGCAGTTCCAGCGTGGAGCTGCCCGCGGTCATGCCTTTCCACTCGGCGGTGTAGGTGGCCTTGAAGGGCTTGAGGTCGATGGCATCGGCCATGGCCGCCGGGCTCAGCAGTGCGGCGGCGAGGCCGCACAGCAGGACAGCGGAAAAGTCGCTCAGGCAGCCGCATCGTTTTCCTCGATGAGTGGCGCAGCAAGGGGCTCGCCGTCGAAATATACCGAAGCCCCGCGGCATTCGACCCTGCCGGTGGCAATGAGTGAGCAGACATGCGGGTAAATGATGTGTTCCAGCGCATGAACGCGGGCTGAAACCGCGTCCGGGGTGTCGCCTGACCGCAGTGGGAGGCGCCCCTGCATGATCACGGGCCCGCCGTCGAGCTCGGCGGTGACGTAATGCACGCTGGCGCCGTGGTGGCTGTCGCCGGCCGCGATGGCCCGGGCGTGGGTGTCCAGGCCCTTGTACAGCGGCAGCAAGGAGGGGTGGATGTTGAGCAGCCGCCCCGCGAAGCGCTGGACGAAATCCGCCGACAGGATGCGCATGAAGCCGGCCAGGGCCACCAGCCCGGCGCCCGTGGAGTCGATTTCGGCGGCCAGGGCGGAATCGAACGAAACGCGGTCGGCGAACTGCTTCACCGGGACCACGCTGGTGGGAATGCCCAGCGCCGCGGCGCGAGCCAGGCCGCCCGCGTTCTCGCGGTCGGCGATCACCCTAACTACACGGTAGCCCCGCGAAGGGTCCTGCGCGGCGCGGGCGATGGCTTCCATGTTGCTGCCGCGCCCGGAGATGACCACGGCGACCGGCAACAAGGCGCTCACTCCTCGATGACCACGCCGCGCGTGCCCTGGGCCACGTGTCCGATGACGCTGACGTTCTCGCCGAGCGCCTTGAGGGTGGCCAGCGCGGCGTCGGCTTCCGACGGTGCGACGACCACCACCATGCCAATGCCGCAGTTGAAGGTGCGATACATCTCGGCAGGGGCGATCTTGCCGGCCGCGGCCAGCCAGTCGAACACCGGGTCGCGCGCCCAGGCTTTCCGTTGCAGCACAACCTCGAGTCCGTCGGGGATCACGCGCGGGATGTTGTCGGTGAGGCCGCCACCGGTGATGTGCGCGAATCCTTTCACGTCCACCTTCTGCGTCAGCGCGAGCATGGGCTTCACGTAGATGCGGGTCGGCGTGAGCAGGCGTCGAACAGCGACTTGCCGTCCACCTGCGTCTTGTCGTTGGCGCCGGCTACGGACACCAGCTTGCGGATCAGCGAGTAGCCGTTGGAGTGCGGGCCGGAGGAGGTCAGGCCGAGCACCACGTCGCCGGCCGCGACCTGCGTGCCGTCGATGATGCGATCGTGCTCCACGACGCCGACGCAGAATCCGGCGAGGTCGTAGTCGTCGCCGTGGTACATGCCGGGCATCTCGGCGGTTTCGCCGCCGACCAGCGCGGCGCCGGCGAGTTCGCAGCCTTCGGCGATGCCGCGTACCACGGACTCGGCCACGTCCACGCGGAATTTGCCGGTGGCGTAGTAGTCGAGGAAGAACAGCGGCTCGGCGCCGGAGACGACGACGTCGTTGGCGCACATGGCCACCAGGTCGATGCCGATCTTGTCGTGGCGGCCCGTGTCGATGGCCAGGCGCAGCTTGGTGCCGACGCCGTCGGTGCCGGACACCAGCACGGGCCGTTTGTAGCGATCGAGCGGTACTTCCACCAGCGCGCCGAAGCCGCCGATGCCGGCCAGGACTTCCTTGCGCATGGTGCGTTTGACCACGGGCTTGATGCGTTCGACGAGTTCATCACCCGCGTCGATATCGACGCCGGCATCGCGATAGGTCAGTCCGGATTCAGTCATTTATTTGTGTATTGGCCGGCGCGCGGTCGGGAAAAAACGTGCGATATTGTAGCCAATGCGACTCTCCATCGTCAGTTTGGTTGTCGGTGCGCTGGCGCTGTGCGCGGCCAATCCCGCATGGGCCACGCGCCAGGTTCGCGTGTACGAGTCCAACGTTTCCTCGCAGACCGATCCGGCCGTGCAGGCGCAATCCGCGCTGCGCGTGGTGCTGGTCCGCGCCACGGGCGAGCGCAATGCCGCGAATGATCCGGCTCTGGCGGGGATCCTCGCGCAAGCCCAGCAATACGTCCTGGGAACGCGCCCCGCAGGCACGTCGGCCAGCGGTCCTGTCACCGTCACCTTCGATGCGGCGGCCCTCGAGCGCGATATCACCGCGGCAGGGCGCACGGTCTGGGGTGTCGAGCGGCCGGTGCTGCTGGTGGTGCTCACCGGTGGTCCGGCGGCGGGCGCATTCGAATCCCGGCGCCAGGTGGAAGGCACGCTGGACGCCACCGGGAATCGTCGCGGCCAGCCTTTGAACATCGTGCGTCCCGAGGCGGTGGGTCTGCCCGCGCCGGGTGACATTCCCGCGGACGCGGCGCTCGCCGCGGCGCAACGCGCACGCGCCGATGCCGTGCTCGTGGGCTACGGCGACGCGGTGCCGTCAGGCGGCCCCTGGCGCTGGACCCTGTCCGCACCGGGCGTGAGTGAAACCTGGAATGGCTCGCTCGAAGAGGGCGTCCATGGCGCGGCGGACGTCTTCGCGCGCAACTCCGCGGTGTTCGCCGCCACGCCGGATCTCGCCGTGCTGGTGGAGATCGATGGCGTGCCCACGCTGAAGGAATACGCGGCGGCCGCGCAGATCATCGGCGAGGCGCCAGGCGTGCGCAGCGTCCAGCTGGCCGAGGCCGCGGGCAATCGCACCACGTTCAGCGTGATCACGCGCGGTGGAACCGATGCGCTGCTGGCGGTGCTGGGTGCGAACACGCGCTTCGAGCGGATCGATCCCAAGGCCGGCGGCACCATCGCGTTTCGCCTGCGGCCCTGAAACCGCCACGTCCGGCTCATGTTGCGGCACCTTCCCAACCTCATCTGCCTGGTGCGCATCCTGCTCATCTGGCCGACCATCGACGCGCTGTATTCCGCTGACTACTGGACCGCCCTCGCGCTGGTGTTCGTGTGCGCCGTGTCTGACGGTCTCGATGGCTGGCTGGCCAAGCGTTTCAACTGGACCTCGCATCTCGGCAAGATCCTCGATCCGCTCGCGGACAAACTACTGCTGGTGGCGCTGTTCCTCACCGCCACCTGGATCAACATCCTCCCGTGGTGGCTTACGGCCATCGCGGTGGGGCGCGACGTCATGATCGGCTTCGGCGCCGTCATCTACCGCTTCTGGTTCGGTCCGCTGCATGGCCGGCCCACGCTGATGAGCAAGATCAACACGGGCATGCAGCTCCTGGTGGCGCTGGCCGCCATCCTCGGCGCCGCCAGCGGAATGCCGACGCCGGAGATCGTCACGGCGCTGGCCATCGTCACGCTGATCACCACCATCATCTCCGGCGCCGGTTATCTCGGCGTCTTCACGCGGCGCGCGTTGACGAGCTGACCGTGCGGCAATTGACTCTCGGCGTGCAGCTCAAGGAGCGCGCCACCTTCGCCAGCTTCCTCACCGCGCGCAATGTCGAACTGTTGGCGCATCTGCGAGCATCTCGCCGCCACGACGCCGCCGGGAGCCACGTGGATCGCGGGTCCGCACACGGCGGGCAAGTCCCATCTGTTGCAGGCCGTCTGCGCGGCCACGCCGAAGGACAAACGCGCCGCCTATCTTCCGCTCGAATCGCTGCTGCCTTTCGGTCCCGCCTCGCTGGACGGCGCGGAAAACCTGGACCTGGCCTGCTACGACGACGTGCAGTGCATCGCCGGCATGGCGGACTGGGAGGTGCGGATGTTCTCGCTGTGGCAGCGGGCGCTGGAGCGCGGCACCACGATGTTGTTCGCCGCGCGCGAAAATCCCGCTCAGGCGGGATTCGATCTCGCGGACCTGCGCTCGCGGCTGGCTTCATCGGCGGTGTTCGCGGTTCGCGAGCTCAACGACGACGAACAGCTCGAGGCTCTGTACCTGCGCGCGCGACTGCGCGGCTTCGAGTTGCCCGCGGAGACCGCGCGTTACCTGCAGCGCCGCTATCCCCGCGACATGCGTTCGCTGTGCGAAGTGCTCGACACGCTCGATGACGCCGCCTTCGCGGCGCAGAGGCGCATCACCGTCCCGTTCATCCGGGACATCGTCGAGAAGAAGGCCTGACTACTTGATCGCGGCGCGGCTGCCCTTGAGGGCGGCGGCGACTTCGGCCACGCGCTTGCCCAGGGCCTGGGCCAGCGTGATCTCATCTTCGGACAACACGCCGGGCTGCGTTGCCAGGCCCGAGACGTGCGTGGCCCCATAAGGCCCGCCGCCGGTGCGCGTCTGGTTGACCGCCCGCTCGGTGAAGGGCAAGCCGACGATGACCATGCCCTGGTGCAACAGCGGGACTGTCATCGTGAGCAGCGTGGATTCCTGGCCGCCATGCAGCGTCTGCGATGACGAGAACACGCCCGCGGGCTTGCCCGACAGCGAGCCGTCGAGCCACAGCGAAGATGTGCCGTCGAGGAAATACTTGAGTGGCGCCGCCATGTTGCCGAAGCGGGTGGGGCTGCCTAACAACAGGCCGTCGCAGCGGCGCAGGTCGTCGAGCGTGGCGTAGGGAGCGCCGGCATCGGGAATGGGCTTCACCGGCCGCTCGCTCTCGGCGGAAACCGGCGGGACGGTGCGCAGCGTCGCGGTGCAGCCGTTCGCGGCGGCGACGCCGCGCGCGGCTTGCCGCGCGAGCTCGGCGGTGGCGCCCTGTCGCGAGTAATAGACAATGAGTATCTCGGTCATATGGGCGGATATGATGCCCGAATGATCTGCCGACGCAGCTTCGTTTCTGGCCGGGTTCAGGGCGTGTTCTACCGCGCCACCTGCGTGCGCAAGGCCACCTCCCTGGGCCTCACGGGCTTCGCGCGCAATCTCGCGGATGGGCGCGTCGAAGTCCTGGCTTGCGGCGATGCGCGCCGCGGTGGAGTCAGTTCCTGGCCTGGTTATGGGAAGGTTCGCCCGCGTCGAAGGTGACGGACGTGGCCAGCGAACATGCCGACCCCGGCGAAGCTCAACGCGCGGCGGGCTTCACTTCCGCGTGACGTTCGCCGGTCTGTCCCAGGTCGTCCGCGCCATTCCAGCGCGTCCACTGGTTGATCACCTTGTCCGAGTACCAGCGCTTGCCGGTTGATCCGTTGTAACGGGCCAGCGCTCGCGCGATGTTGTTCTTCTCGCGCTTGAGATAGAAACGGAAGATCGCGCAGCCCATCCGGATGTTCTCCGACACCTTCACCAGCTGGTGGCGGCGCATGCCGAGCGACTCCGGCCAGAACGGCATGACCTGCATGAGGCCCACGGCGCCGGCATACGACACCGCGTAGCGGTTGAAGCGGCTCTCGATGTCGATGATGGCCATCACCAGGCCCGGCGGGATGCGGATCTCGCCGGCGCGGTTGGCTTCGCAGAACACCGTCTTGAGGATCTGCATGCGCTCCGCGCGATCCGGCACGGTCTTGCGCAGGCGTGGCTCCATCATCTTGTACCAGACGGCGGAGTCGTACTGATCCTCGAAGCATTCCGCCTGATCGATGGCGTGCTGCACGGCGGACTTGAGTTCGGGCTCGCGCTGCGCGTCGGCGGAGGGCTCGGCCAAGGAAGGCGGCGCCAGTGCGCACAGCAGGAAGAGAGCGGGCAGCAGCCGGATTGCCATTGCCCGCGTCCGGTAGCTAGAAACCCAGCTTTCCCTTGAGGAAAGCCATGACGTCGGCGGCCGGGAATTCCTCGGCGGCTTCCGCGCGGCGATGCCGGTATTCGAGCTTGCCCGCTTCCAGGCCGCGGTCACCCACGACCACGCGATGCGGGATGCCGATGAGCTCCGAGTCCGCGAACTTGACGCCGGGCCGCTCGTCGCGATCGTCGAGCAGCACGTCGACTCCCGCGGCCAGGAGCTCGTTGTACAGGCGTTCTGCGGTCTCTTTGACACGTTGCGATTTGCCGGCGTTGAGCGGAACGACCACCACCCGGAAGGGCGCGATGGCGTCCGGCCAGATGATGCCGCGCGCATCATGATTCTGTTCAATCGCGGCGGCAACGACGCGCGTCACACCGATCCCGTAGCACCCCATGTAGAGGGTGGTGGCCTTGCCGGACTCATCCAGGACACTGGCGCCCATGGCTTCGCTGTATTTCCGGCCGAGCTGGAACACGTGGCCCACCTCGATGCCCCGGGCGATGGACAGCGTTCCCTGGCCCGTGGGGCTGGGGTCGCCCGGCACCACATTGCGGATGTCGGCCGCGGTGGCTTCGGGGAGATCACGGCCCCAGTTCACTCCCACCAGGTGGGCATTCTTCTTGTTTGCGCCGCAAACGAAATCAGCGAGGGCCAGTGCCGAGTGATCGGCGTAAACCTTGCCCTTGAAGCCGACCGGGCCGATGTACCCGGCTTCGGCGCCCGTGGCCGCCGCGATGGCGGTCCCGGAGGCCATGCGCAGCGGAGTGGCCACGCCCGGCAGCTTCTGCGCCTTGACCGCGTTGAGTTCATGGTCGCCGCGGACCACCAGGGCGACCACGCCGCCATCGGTGCCGTCGACTAACAAGGTCTTCGCGACCTTGTCGGCGGAGACCTTGAGGAAGGCGGTGAGGGCGTCGATCGTGCCCGTGTCGGGCGTGGCGACTTCCGCCATCGCCGCGCTGGCGGCTCCCCGCGCCTTGGCCGGCGGCAGCGCCACGGCCATCTCGAGGTTGGCCGCGTACTGGTCGCCGTCGGAGAACGCGATGGCGTCTTCGCCCGAGTCGGCCAGCACGTGGAATTCTTCCGAAGCGCTGCCCCCGATGGCGCCGGTGTCCGCGACCACCGAGCGGAAGCGCAGGCCGAGCCGCGTGAAGATCGCGGTGTAGGCCTTGTGCATGGCGTCGTAGCTCTTCGCCATGCCGTCGGCGGTGACGTCGAACGAGTACGCGTCCTTCATGAGGAATTCGCGCGCGCGCATCACGCCGAAGCGCGGCCGGCGCTCGTCGCGGAATTTCATCTGGATCTGGTAGAAATTCGCCGGCAGCTGGCGATAGCTCTTGAGCTCGCTGCGCGCGATGTCGGTGATCACTTCCTCGTGCGTGGGTCCCAGGCAGAAATCGCGCTCGTGGCGGTCCTTGAGGCGCAGCAGTTCGGGGCCGAATTGCTCCCATCTGCCGGATTCCACCCACAGTTCGGCGGGTATGACGCCCGGCATCAGCACTTCCAGTGCTCCGGCACGATCCATTTCCTCGCGCACGATGTTCTCGACCTTCCGCATGGCTTTCAGGCCCAGCGGCATCCAGGTGTACATGCCCGACGTGAGTTTGCGGATCAGACCCGCCCGCAGCATGAGCTGATGGCTCACGACTTCGGCATCGTTGGGAGTTTCTTTGGTCGTGTTGACCGGGTATTGGGACCAGCGCATAAAGGCGCGGGAGTGTATCAGGTGAGGGATTCGCCTATGATGCCGGCCGTGACCCAAGACTCATCGAATCCCGGCGATTCCAGCAGAAAATCCGCCGAGCCGCGGCATCTTCCTGCTGCCCAATCTGCTGACCACGGGCTGCCTGTTCTCGGGTTTCTATTCCATCGTCGCCGCCATCGACCGCAACTTCGCGCTGGCCGGCCTCGCGGTGTTCATCGCCATGGTCTTCGACGGGCTCGATGGCCGCGTGGCGCGCTGGACGCGCACCGAGAGCACCTTCGGCAAGGAATACGACAGCCTGGCCGACATGGTCGCCTTCGGCGTCGCGCCCGCCGTCCTCGTGTACCAATGGGGCGTGGTGCGCATCGGCGAGTACGGGCACGAGTGGCGGCAGTTCGGCTGGGTGATCGCGTTCTTCTACGCCGCCTGCGCGGCGATGCGCCTGGCGCGCTTCAACACCATCTCGTCGCGGCGACAAGCGTTACTTCCAGGGTCTGCCGAGTCCCTCGGCGGCCGCCACGGTCGCCGCCTTCGTGTGGTTCTTCGCCAAGTGGCGTGAGCCGGGCCTGCCGGGGCTCATCCTCGCATTCGCGGTCACGGGCTATGCCGCCGCGCTCATGGTGTCCTCGTTCAGCTACCTGAGCCTCAAGCAGGTCGAAGTGAACGCGCGGGTGAAGTACTCGTACATCATCTTCGTCATCGGCCCCATGCTGTTCCTGATCAGCGTCGACCCGCCGACGATGCTGTTCGCCATGTTCATCTCCTACGCCACCTACGGGCCGGTGCAGTGGTTAGTCCGCAAGATGCGGCGTCCGCGCGCGCCTTCGACTACCTGACGCAGGCGCGGGACGGGCGGCCATGAGTTCGCTGCGCAACGCCTACCTCGACGTGCTCGGCATCGACCGCTGGGTGCCGCGGGGCGCGGAGGATCCGGTGGAGCTCGCGGCGCCGGAAGCTCGCCGCCGTGCGCGCAGCCGTCATCGAGGCGCCCACTCCGGCCGTTTCAGCGCCCGCCAGGACGCCGGCCACCCGCTATCAGCGCGGTCCCGTGGCCGATGACTGGGACGGCCTGCGTACCCAGGTGGCCGGCTGCACGGCCTGCGATCAGCTCTGCCAGACGCGCACGCAAACCGTATTCGGTGTGGGCAACACGCGCGCCGAGTGGCTGATCATCGGTGAAGCGCCCGGTGCCGACGAAGACCGCCAGGGCGAGCCTTTCGTCGGCCGCGCCGGCCAACTGCTCAACGCCATGCTGCTGGCCATCGGTCTGCCGCGCGACACCGTGTACATCGCCAACGTCCTCAAGTGCCGGCCGCCCGGCAACCGCGATCCCAAACCCGAGGAAGTGGCCAATTGCCTGCCGTTCCTCTCGAAGCAGATCGCGTTGCTGAAGCCGAAGATCATGCTGGCCGTGGGCCGCATCGCCGCGCAGAACCTGCTGGCGACCGACGCGCCGCTCGCGCGGCTGCGCGGCAAGCTGCATCGCTTCGGCGAGGCGCAAACGCCGCTGGTGATCACCTACCACCCGGCCTATCTACTGCGCACGCCCGCGGACAAGCGCAAGGCCTGGGAGGATCTCAAGTTCGCCCGCGCCACCTACGCGCGGATCGCCGCGGGAGCGCCTGCCGAGGAGGAGGGGGCTGATGGCCGCGCGGCGTGAAGACGTTGCGCGATGTGCCGGAGGTGCACATCCGGCCGATGATGGAGATCGACCTGACCGAGGTCGCCGTCATCGAGCAGAAGAGCTACGCGTTTCCGTGGAGCGAGAACATCTTCCGCGACTGCCTGCGCGTGGGTTACACCTGCCGCGCGCTGGACCTCGCGGGGCAGATCATCGGCTACGGCGTCATGAGTCTCGGCGCCGGCGAGGCGCACGTGCTCAACGTCTGCGTGCGCGATGAATACCGCAGCCTGGGGTTTGGGCGCCGCCTGCTCGAGCACCTGCTCGAACGCGCGGGCGCCTCGGGCGTGCACGAAGCCTTCCTCGAGGTACGGCCCAGCAATCTCTCCGCCATCCGCCTCTATCAACGGCTCGGATTCGAACAAATCGGCATCCGGCGCGGGTACTATCAGGCCCCTGACGGGCGCGAGGACGCCATCGTCCTCAAGCTGGACCTGCGCGCCGCGAATCCCGCGGGGAGCGCTAACTAGCGCGGGCCACCCTCCAGGAACGCTTCGCGCTCAACCAGGGCAACATCGTCGGCAAGGATCTCGGTCGCAGCGAGGGCTTTACCACCGTGGCCGCGAGCGCGACCTGGAAGCCGACGGACAACCTGCTGATCTCGGCCGGCATCGACAACCTGTTCGACCGCGATTTCGCGGACCATCTCAGTCGCGATGGCGCAGCCCTGAGCGGGTACGAGCAAACCATGCGAGTGAACGAGCCGGGGCGTACCGCCTGGCTGCGCATCGGCGCCGACTTCCAGTAACGACACCGATCGCGCTGGCCCGTCCTGCGAAAGACGGGCCGGCGCGCGCTTCGGCAGGAGGCAGGGCTCGGAGGGCTGGTATCATCCGCGGCCCCACGGTGTCCTACTGGTCGAGCGAAGAGCATGGCGATTGACGAAAACGTCGGAGAAATCGCGAAAAGACGGACTTTCGCCATCATTTCGCATCCCGACGCGGGCAAGACCACGCTCACCGAAAAGCTGCTGCTGTTCGGCGGCGCCATCCAGCTCGCCGGCACCGTGAAGGGCCGCAAGGCCGCGCGCCATGCCACCTCCGACTGGATGGCGCTGGAGAAGCAGCGCGGCATCTCCATCACCTCGTCGGTGATGCAGTTCCCGTTCCGCGGCGCAGGTCGATCAACCTGCTCGACACGCCCGGTCACGAGGATTTCTCCGAAGACACCTACCGCACGCTCACCGCGGTGGACAGCGCGCTCATGGTCATCGACTGCGCCAAGGGTGTCGAAGAGCGCACCATCAAGCTGATGGAGGTCTGCCGCCTGCGCGACACGCCCATCATGACCTTCATCAACAAGCTCGACCGCGAGGGCCGCGCGCCCATCGAGCTGCTGGATGAAGTGGAGAGCGTGCTCAAGATCCGCACCGCGCCCGTGACCTGGCCCATCGGCATGGGCCGGGATCTCGCCGGCATCTACCACCTGCTCGAGGACAAGATCTACGCCTACGAGGCCGCGGGTCGCGGCGAGCGCGGCGAGAACCGCGTGATCGACGGACTGCACAGCGCGGAAGGCCGCGAGTTCCTCGGCGATCGCGCCGAAGCACTTCGACGACGAGATCGAACTGGTGCGAGGTGGCACGGCGGAATTCGACGTGCAGGCCTACCGCGAGGGCAAGCAGACGCCGGTGTTCTTCGGCTCCGCGATCTCCAACTTCGGTGTGGAAGAGCTGCTGGCGCACTTCGCGAAGCACGCACCGGCGCCGCTGCCGCGCGAGACCAGCAGCGCGAGGTCGACGCCGAGCGAGGACAAGCTCACCGGCTTCGTGTTCAAGATCCAGGCGAACATGGATCCGCAGCATCGCGACCGCATCGCGTTCATGCGGCGTGTGCTCGGGCAAGTACTCGCGCGGCATGCGCATGTACCACGTGCGTCTCGACAAGGAGATGCGCATCGCCGATGCGCTCACCTTCCTGGCGGCCGACCGCTCCGCCGCGGACGAAGCCTATCGCGGGCGACATCATCGGCCTGCACAACCACGGCACCATCAACATCGGCGACACCTTCACCGAGGGCGAGAAGCTCACGTTCACCGGCATCCCGAACTTCGCGCCGGAAATGTTCCGTCGCGCGGTGCTCAAGGATCCGCTGAAGATGAAGGCGCTGTCGAAGGGCCTGGACCAGCTGTGCGAAGAGGGCGCGACGCAGCTGTTCAAGCCCCTGCGCAACAACGACATGATCCTGGGCGCGGTCGGCCAGCTGCAGTTCGAAGTGGTGGCCTTCCGCCTGCAGGACGAGTACGCCGTCGCCTCGGTGTTCGACAACATCAACGTGCACACCGCGCGCTGGGTGTACTGCGACGACGAGAAGCAGCTCGAGGAATTCCGCGCCAAGGCCTACGACAACCTGGCCGTGGATCATTCGGGCGCGCTGGTGTATCTCGCGCCGTCGCGCGTGAACCTGGAGCTCACCATCGAGCGCTGGCCGAAGATCAAGTTCGCGGCGACCGCGAGAGTCGCAGTAGACTCGGTCACGCGATGCGCGTAGCCTCGTGCACCATGCGTGAGTACCTCCGCAACAGACCGGTCTTCGCCTGGGCGCTGTACGACTGGGCGAATTCGGCATTCGCCACCACCGTGATGGCGGGCTTCTTCCCGGTGTTCTTCCAGAAGTCTGGAGCATCGGATGTCGATCCCCACCGAGACCACCTCGCGGCTGGGCTTCGCCAATGCCGCAGCGGGTCTCGTGATCGCGCTGCTGGCGCCCGTGCTCGGCGCCATCGCCGACCGGGGTGGCGCGCCGCAAGCAGTTCCTGTTCGCCTGGACCTTGTTGGGCGTCGGTGCCTCGGCGCGCCTTGTTCTTCGTCGGCCCAGGGCGACTGGGACTGGCCGCGGCCTGCTGTTCGTGCTCGGCACCATGGGTTTCAACGGCGGCGTGGTCTTCAACGACTCGCTGTTGCTGGACGTCGCCGAGCCGCAGGAGCTCGATCGCGTCTCGGCGTTCGGTTACGCGCTGGGCTATCTGGGCGGCGGCGTGCTGTTCCTCGTCAACGTGCTGATGGTCCAGAAGCCGGCCTGGTTCGGCCTTGCCGGATGCCGTCACCGGCGGTGCGCGTGTCGTTCCTCACCGTGGCGGTGTGGTGGCTGCTGTTCACCATTCCGCTGATGCGTCGCGTGCGCGAGCAGCAGTCGTGGCGCGCACCTGGCGTTCCTCGCCGGCGGTCGCGGCGGATTCCGCGAGCTGGGCGCGACGATCACGCCACTTGCGCCAGTACACGGTCATCGTCATGTTCCTGGTGGCGTACTGGTTCTACATCGATGGCGTGAACACCATCATCAAGATGGCGGTGAACTACGGAGTGTCGCTGGGCCTGCCCACGGGCAGCCTGCTCACGGCGCTGCTGATCACGCAGTTCGTGGCGTTCCCGGCGGCGCTTGTTGTTCGGCTGGCTGGGCGATCGCATCGGGCCCAAGCGCGGCATCCTCATCGGCCTCGTCGTCTATGCCGGCATCACGGTCTATGCCTACTTCCTGGACTCGGTGGCCGAGTTCTACGCCATGGCCGATCACCGTCGGACTGGTGCAGGGCGGTGTGCAGAGCCTGTCGCGCTCGCTGTACGGGCGCCTGGTCCCCGAGGGCAAGAACGCGGAGTTCTTCGGTTTCTTCAACATGATGGGCAAGTTCGCCACGGTGCTCGGCCCGCTGCTCATCGCGATCGTCGCCGGTGTCACGCACAACGAGCGCGCATCGATCATCTCGCTGGTGCTGCTGTTCGTGATCGGCGGCTTCCTGCTGTTGCGGGTGAAACTCACACCGCGAGCCGGCTGACCTCGCGCTCCAGCTCGACGATGTCCTCGTTCGCCGCCTCGCGGCCGAAGCGCAGCCGCGTGTAGCGCACCGCGACGGCGGTGATGCCGGGGGCGAGATGCGGATGCAGCGCGGCGATTCGACGCGCATAGTCCATGGCGCCTTCGCTGGGCGCGCGAGGCGCCGCGATCTTTTCCAGCTTGCGCGTGGCCTTGATCCAGGCGCGCGCCACGCGATCCGGCTTCACGCGCGCGACGCTCCGGCGCAACGTGCTCGTCACCCAGGCCAGCCACAGGACCAGGACGCCCGCGAATCCCCATCCCAGGTGGCGCCAGTCAGGTGAGTCGATGCCGAGGCTGCGCAGGAACGAGAGCTGCCCGCGCAGATCGAAGTCCAGCACGCGATCGCGCCACCAGGTGTTCATGCCATCCCACAGCTGACCCATGCGCACCAGCCAGGGCGTGCGGCGCAGCGAGATGCCCAGTGACGCGTCGTCGCTGAGCACGTCGTAGACACCGCGGCTCAATCTTTCGGGCGCGACCACGGCCGTGGGATCGACGCGCGTCCATCCCTGTCCTTCGAGCCAGATCTCCGTCCATGCATGCGCGTCGGACTGGCGGACGATGAGATAGCGGCCCGCCGGGTTCCATTCGCCACCGAGATAGCCGGTCACCACTCGCGCGGGAATGCCGGCGGCGCGCATCAGCGTGGCGTAGGCCGAGGCGAAGTGACCGCAGAAGCCGCGACGCGAGTCGAACAGCACGTGGTCGACGGAATCCAGTACGCCGTGGCCGGGTTCGAGCGTGTACTCGAGGCCGTTGTCGCGGAACCAGTCGAGCACGCGACGCGAATAGTCGGCGTCATCGCCGCTGCGTGCGCGCAGCTCGCGGGCGAGCGCGAGCGCGCGCGGATTGCGATCGGTGGGCAGCTGTGTCTCGAACCGGCGCCCCGCGATCGACAAAGGGCCGCGCGTGACCGTGCGCAGATGCGAAGTCGCGTCGTAGGTGAGGACGGAGTCCACGGGTTCGGAGCGCCAGAGCTGGCGGTCGTGCTGCAGGAAGATGTTCCGCCGCGGGCTCGCGTCGACGGTGTCGAGCGCGAACACCCAGTTCCGGTAGGTAGGCTCGAGCGTGACGCGATAGCGCACGGCATCGCCCACCGGGGTCATCGGCGTGGGCACGTAGCGGCGGCCACCGCGCCAGGTGAAGCCGTCGAAGCTGCTGAAGACCGGGCCGCGCCAGTAGCGAGACTCGGGTGGCGGCAGCGCGCCTTCGAAATTGACCCGGAACGCCGGATCGTAGTTGGACACCAGTTCGTCAATGGCCGTGGGCGACATGCTGTCCGAGAGCCCGGTGGTGGCTTCGCCCTGGCCCGGCAGCGCCCAGAACTGGCCTCCGAGCCGCGGAAAGAACAGGAACAAGGCCGCCGCCAGCGGGATCGCCATCCCCAGGGCGCGGGCCGACAGGCGCAGCGCGGCGCGCACCGGCAGGGAATTTCCGGCATGCGCCACCAGCATCAGCGCCGCGCAGGCTCCCCAGACCAGCAATAGATAGAGCGGCACCCGCGCCAGGGACTGGTCGCCGAGAGCCGCGGCCAGCAGCATGAACAGCGAAACGCCGATGACGATGCCGTCGTCGCGGCGCGTGCGCGATTCCAGCAGCTTGAGCGCACCCATGAGCACCAGCAGCGCGGTGCCGGCTGCGAGTCCGTTGAGCGTGCGGAAGCTCAGCAGCACCGCACCCACCATCACGGCGGTGATGGCGCCAAACAGGAATTTCACGCCCTTGCGCGGCCGCGGCGCGGGGATGCGGCCCGTGGCCAGCAGCCAGCGCCAGCCCGCGCAGGCCAATGCGATGGCCGTGGTCCAGAGCGGCGCCTGCGTGATGATGATCAGCGTGGCGCCGGTGAACACCAGCGTCGCGGCGACGTGCGAGCGGGCATCGGCGTTCACTGCGGCTGCTCTCCGTACAGGGCCAGCGCATCGAGACAACGCTTGCGATGCTCGGTGCCGGAGCCGGGAGGAATTTCCTGCGACGCGAGCCGGAGGCCGTAGCGTTCGCCGCGCGCATGCGCCGCCATCACCCAGGCGGAGAGTTGCTCCAGCCGTTCCTCGACGTGGCCGTGCACGCTGGCCAGGTCGAACAGGCGGTGATGCGCGGCAGGCGATTGATAGGTCTTGACCAGCAGACCGCGGCCGCGCGCGTACGCGCCCCAGGCCACCTGTCGCGGCGAGTCGCCGCTGCGGAACTCGCGCAATCCCGCCCACTCTTCGTCGCCCGCGCGATGCACGGAGGGCGCGTCGCCGCCCGTGGAGGATTCCGCGGGCGCTTCGCGCCGGCCGCGGGGAACGGGCCAGGCGAGCAGGGGCACATCCACGTGCAGATAGGTCCAGGCGCGGAACAAGCCGAAAGGAAATGCCGTGGACAGCTTGATGCGTCCCACGCGCACGCGCCCGCGTCGCGTGAGTGGCTGGGCAATGTCGGCTCTCGCGCTGCCGTCTTCCGGCAGCTCGACGGTGACGCGCGTGCTGTCGGCGACTTCCGCATCGATGGCGAAGCGCCGCGACTTGCCGGTGGCGCCGAGCGTGAGCAACAGCAGCCCATGCTCGCCCGCGAAGGCGTCCACGGTCGCCACGCCCCGCGCTACCACGCCCAACAGGTTGCGATGCGTGAGATGCATGGCGATGAGCGCGAACCCGCCCAGCAGGAAGGTGAACATGAGCGCGATGCTGTTGCCGTAGTTGAGTCCGGCCATCAGCATCACGAACAGCAGGGCGCTGAACGCCATGCCGCCGCGCGTGGGCAGGATGTACACGCGGCGCGTGGCGATGGTGATGGGCAGGCGGTCTTCGCCCTGGCGGCGGCGCGCCCAGGCCGCCGCGCGTCGACGCAGGGCCTTTCGCAAGGTGCCGAATCCGAATCGTTCGAGCACCTTGTTCACGCGGGCTCTAGACGGGAACTGCGACGCCGCGCAACAGCTCGCCGATGAAGGCCGCGTGGTCCGCGGCCGTCGCGACACCCGCGCGCTCCAGGCGATGCGTGGCCACGGGCGCGAATACGGCCTGCACGTCCTCCGGGATCACCATGTCGCGGCCCGCCACGAGTGCCCAGGCGCGCGCGGCGCGCACCAGGCCCTGGCCGGCGCGCGGCGAGAGACCCAGCAACACGTCGGTGCGCTGGCGCGTGCTCGCGATCAGCGCCTGCACGTATTCCAGCAGCGCCTGCGACACGTGTATCCGCTGCGCGGCCGCCTGCAGTTCGCGTACACCGTCGGGATGCAGCGCGGGCTGCAGCCCCGCCAGCAGATCGCGCCGGTCGCCTTCGGCGAGCAGCGCGCGCTCACTGGCGGCGTCCGGATAGCCCAGCGAGATGCGCATGAGGAACCGGTCCAGCTGCGACTCGGGCAAGCGGAACGTGCCCAGCTGTTCGAAGGGATTCTGCGTGGCGACCACGAAGAACGGATCGGGCAGGCGGTAGGTGGTCACGTCCACGCTCACCTGGCGTTCTTCCATGGCCTCGAGCAGCGCGCTCTGCGTTTTGGGGCTGGCGCGGTTCACCTCATCGGCCAGCAGCAGCTGCGTGAACACCGGCCCCTTGCGGAAGTTGAAGTTGCCGCTGGTGGCATCGAACACCGACACGCCGAGGATGTCCGCGGGCAGCAGGTCGCTGGTGAACTGCACGCGTTGCCACGCGAGGCCCAGCACCTGCGCCAGCGCATGCGCCAGCGTGGTCTTGCCCACGCCCGGCACGTCCTCGATGAGCAGGTGACCGCGCGCCAGGAGGCAGGTGAGCGCCAGCCGCACGGCCTCGGACTTGCCGAGGATGATGCGATCCAGCGTCGCGAGCGCGTTGGCGAGCGGGATGGCTCACGTGCGCCAGCTTGCGAACGCGATCGAGTTGCCGGATGAGGCCCTCGTTCTGCGCCTCCAGTTCCGCCAGCTTCGCGCGATCGGCATCCACGAGTTCGGGCTTGGCGTTCTTCACGAAACTTTCGTTCGACAATTTGCCGCGCAGCTTGCCGATGTCGCTCTCGTTCTTCTTGATGACCTTGGTGAGCCGGTCGATCTCCGCCGCGGCGTCGATGATCCCCGCCATGGGCACGAGCAGCGTGGTGTTGCCGACCATGGCACTGGCCGAGACGGGTTCCGCTTCGCCGGCGCCCAGCAGCTTCAGCGTTTCCAGGCCCGCGAGGCGCAACAGGTAGTGCGCGTGTTCCTTGAGCAGGATGCTGCGCCTGGGCGTCCGCATCCCGCAGCACGAGCGGGATCTTGCGCGACGGCGCGATGTTCATCTCGCCGCGGATCTGGCGCACCTTGAGGATGTATTCCTTGATGGCCGCCACCTGGCCTTCTGCCTCGGTGTCGCGCGCGTAGTCGCTGGCCGCGGGATACGCCGTGAGCATCACGCTGTCGGCATCCAGCCGCGCGCCCCGCACGTGGCCGGCGGCGATCAACGGCTGCGCCACCGGGCGCACGCGCTGCCAGATCTCTTCCGTGATGAAAGGCATCACGGGATGCAGCGCGCGCAACAGCGATTCGAGCACCATGACCAGCGTGCGGCGCGTGCCGCGCTTCTGCGCCTCCGTGCTGGTCTCGGATTGCAGCACCGGCTTGGTGAGCTCGAGATACCAGTCGCAGAACTCGTACCAGGTGAATTCGTACAGCGCCGAGGCGGCGAAGTCGAAGCGATAGTCGTTGAGCGCCGAGTCCACCTTCGCCAGCGTGTCAGCGAAGCGCGAGACGATCCAGCGGTCGGCCACGGAGAGTTCGGCTTCACCGATCAGGCTGCCGCTCGTGGCCGTCGACGATCCGGAAGGATCACCCTCCAGCGTCATGAGCACGAAGCGCGCCGCGTTCCAGATCTTGTTGCAGAAGTTGCGGTAGCCGTCGACGCGGCCGAGATCGAAGTTGATGTCGCGTGCCGATCCGGCGAGCGCGGCGAAGGTGAAGCGCAGCGCATCGGTGCCGTAGGCCGCCATGCCTTCGGGAAACTGCTTGCGCGTGGTCTTCTCGATCTTCTCCTTGAGATGCGGCTGCATCATTCCGCTGGTGCGCTTGGTCACGAGTGAGTCGAGATCGATGCCGTCGATGAGATCGATGGGGTCGATGATGTTGCCCTTGGCCTTGGACATCTTGTCGCCGTTCTCATCGCGGATGAGGCCGGTGATGTAGATGTCCTTGAAGGGCACGTCGCCCATGAACTTGATGCCCATCATCATCATGCGCGCGACCCAGAAGAAGATGATGTCGAAGCCCGTCACCAGCACGCTGGTGGGATAGAACTTCTTCAGCTCGGGCGTGGTGTCGGGCCAGCCCAGCGTCGAGAACGGCCACAGCGCCGAGGAGAACCAGGTGTCGAGCACGTCGTCGTCCTGCGTGAGCTGCGCGGTCGCCGAGCGAATGCTTCTTGCGCACCTCGGCTTCGTCGCGCGCGACGTAGATGTTGCCGGCTTCGTCGTACCACGCCGGGATGCGGTGGCCCCACCAGAGCTGGCGGCTGATGCACCAGTCCTTGATGTTGCGCATCCACTCGTAATACGTCTTCGACCAGTTCTCCGGCACGAATCGCGTGCGGCCGTCCTCCACGGCCTTGATGCGCGGGCTCGGCCAGCGGCGCGATCTTCACGTACCACTGGTCGGTGAGATAGGGCTCGATCACGGCATTGGTGCGGTCGCCGCGCGGCACCTTCAGTTTGTGCGGCTCTATCTTCTCGATGAGGCCCAGCGCTTCGAGTTCGGCGACGATCTGCTTGCGCGCGACGAAGCGATCGAGGCCGCGGTATTTCTCCGGCGCGTTCTCGTTGAGCTTCGCCGTGGGCGTGAAGATGTTGATCTGCGGCAGGTTGTGCCGCTGTGCCCATCTCGTAGTCGTTGAAGTCGTGGGCCGGCGTGATCTTCACGCAGCCGGTGCCGAACGCGGCGTCGACATAGTCGATCCGCGATCACGGGATGGTGCGGCCCGTGAGCGGCAGCTCGAGTTGTTTGCCGACCAGATGCTGTAGCGCTCGTCGTCCGGGTTGACCGCGACGGCCGTGTCACCGAGCATGGTTTCCGGGCGCGTGGTGGCGACCACGATGTGTCCGCCGCCACCCACGATCGGGTACCGGATGTGCCATAGCGAGCCGTTCTCCTCCTCGGAGAGCACCTCGAGATCGGAAACCGCGGTGAGCAGTTCCGGGTCCCAGTTCACCAGCCGCTTGCCGCGATAGATGAGGCCCTCGTCGTGGAGGCGCACGAACACTTCGGTGACGGCGCGCGACAGGTCGGGGTCCATGGTGAATTTGTCGCGGGACCAGTCCACCGAGGTGCCCAGGCGGCGCATCTGCCGCGTGATGGTGCTGCCGGATTCGGCCTTCCATTTCCAGACGCGCTCGACGAAGGCTGTCGCGGCCGAGGTCCAGGCGATGCTTTGCCCTCGGCGGCGAGCTGCCGCTCGACCACCATCTGGGTGGCGATACCGGCATGGTCCGTGCCGGGTTGCCAGAACGCGCTGTCGCCGCGCATGCGATGCCAGCGCGTGAGCGTGTCCATGAGCGTGTGTTGGAACGCATGTCCCATGTGCAGCGTGCCGGTCACGTTCGGGCGGCGGCAGCATGATGCAGTAGGGCGCACCATTGCCGGCGGGGGAGAAAGCTCCGGAAGATTCCCAGCGCTCGTATATGCGGCGCTCGATGTCGCCGGGGGTGTAGGCCTTGTCCATGGAGGCGCGGATTATACGAGGTGGCTCGCGGCTTGCTCGATCGGGGTGAATTTGTCACGGAGCGGTGATTCCATTGGAAAAAGGTGATTGCCAATTGCGCCCCACTCAGGCATTTGGTGCGCCGACAAGAAGAACAGGAAATCCATGACGACTGCGATCCGGGTGGGCCCGCAAGGGGAGCTGCCTAATTTCGATGCTTTGCGTGCCCTCGCGGTGCTGCTGGTCCTGGCCGACCACACGCTGGAGACGCTGGGGGCCCGGCATGGCCTCGATTTCCATCCCTACGACTGGTATTTCGGCCGTCTCGGTGTGCTGCTGTTCTTCGTCCACACCTGCTACGTGCTCATGGGGTCGCTGCGCCGCCTGCCCGGCACGGGTTGGGCGCTGACGCGCACGTTCTTCATCCGCCGCGCCTTCCGCATCTACCCGCTGGCCATCTTCTGCATCCTGGTCATGCTGCTGTTCCAGGTGCCCGCGCTGCCCTGGCTCGAGTATCAGCCGCCGTCGACGGGCGGCCTGGCGTCCAACCTTGCGCTCACCATGAATCTCACGGGCTCGGAGCTCGTGCTCTCGCCGCTCTGGAGCCTGCCGCTGGAAGTACAGATGTACCTGGTGCTGCCGCTGATCTTCATGGTCACGCGCCAGGTCACCGATCTGCGGTGGGTGCTGGCCTTGTGGGTCGTCAGCCTGCTGGCGGCGTACTTCGTCGCGCCGGTGTCAGGTCGCTTCAGCGTCGCCACGTTCGCGCCCTGTTTCATGGCGGGCGTCGTCGCCTATGGATTGCGCGAGCGGATCCAGCCGCGGATTCCATCGATGTTCTGGCCCATGCTGCTGGTGGCGCTCGTCGTGCTCTACGTGGCGCTGGAGTCGCTGACGCCTGGCATCCATCACGTCACTCTGCAGGCCGGCATATGCCTGCTCGTGGGCTTGCTGATCCCGCTGTTCCGGCAGACCACTTCGCGGGTCTTCAATCGCGCCACCCACCTGGTGGCCCGCTATTCCTACGGCATCTATCTGTTCCACGTGCTGGCGCTGTGGCTGGGTTATTACGCCATCGCGCCGGAATCCGAAGTGCTGAAGGCGCTGATCGCGCTGTCGTCGCTGACAGTACTGTCGGTGGCCAGCTATCACCTGCTGGAGGCGCCGATGGTGCGCCTGGGCGCGCGGCTCTCGCGCCCGCCGGTCAGCTCACGTTGTGAGTCTGAGGATCGATTGCCCGCCCGCGATACGCCTTGAATCGTTCGCGCCCGGCGCTGCGCACTTCGGGCGCGCGTCGAGGAACTCCGCCACGCGCGCGAATCTCTCGAAGAAGGGCGGCACGGCGTCGGCAAGATTGATGAGCACCGAAGCTTCCGCGTCGATGAACGGATTGGCCGGCAGCGGCCCGGTAGTCAGCGCCACGGGAGCATCGCAGGTGGCGCCTTCGCGCGTCACGGTGTCGTGGGGCACGAAACTGCCGTCGCCGAAGGTCCACAGCATCTCGTCGAAGCGCGACAGCAGCGCCGCGTCGTCGCATAACACAGCACCTTCTGCTTCGCGAGATAGGCCTTTTCCGCGACCCGGCAGGCGAGGCGCAGGCGCGCGGCGTCGCCGGCTTCTTCGATCGACGTAGAAATCGACGCGGGGCGGCAAGTCGCTAGCGCGCGATCGCGCGACGCAGCAGGTACTCGAGCAGCATCGCGCTCGGGCGTCCCGTGCTGCCCTTGCCGGCGCCACCCTGGTAGGCCGTGCCCGCGATGTCGAGATGCGCCCAGGTGAGGCCGCCGGTGTACTTGGCGAGGAACGCCGCCGCCGTGCACGAGCCGCCATCGCGGCCGGCCACGTTGGCCATGTCGGCGAAGTTGCTCTTGAGCTGCTCGCCGTATTCCTCGGTGAGCGGCATGTGCCAGGCGCGGTCATCGACGCTGAGGCCGCAATCCACGAGTTCGCGCGCCAGCGCATCGTCGTTGGCGAACACGCCGGTGTGGTGCACGCCGAGCGCCACGACAATCGCGCCGGTGAGCGTGGCCATGTCGATGACGACTTCCGGCTTGAAGCGGCGCGCGTAGTGCAGGGCGTCGCACAGGACCAGGCGGCCTTCGGCGTCGGTATTGAGGATCTCGACGGTGAGCCCGGCGGCGCTGGTGACGATGTCACCCGGCTTGACCGCGCGGCCGTCCGGCATGTTCTCGCAGGCCGCGACCAGGCCCACCACGTTGAGCGGCAGGTTGAGCTCGGCCACGGCCTTCATGGTGCCGAGCACGCAGGCCGCGCCGCTCATGTCGAACTTCATCTCGTCCATGGTCGGCGGATCCTTGAGCGAGATGCCGCCGGTGTCGAAGGTGATGCCCTTGCCCACGAGCACCACGGGCGCGTTCTTCGCCTTGGGATGCTTGTGTTCGATGACCAGGAAGCGTGGCGGCTCTTCGCTGCCCTGGGTGACGGCCAGGAAGCAGCCCATCTTTTCCTTCTTGATCTCGGGCAGGCCGAGCACCTTCACGCGCAGCGACTTGTAAGACTTCGCGAGATCCTGCGGCGGTCTTGCCCAGGTAGGTGGGCGTGCAGACATTGCCCGGCAGATTGGCGAGGTTGCGCATGAGCGTCGGCGCCCGTGGCCAGCGCCGAACCCTGCGCGAAGCCTTTCTCGATGGCCTGCGCCGACTTGGCCGCGCGCCACCACCACGATGCGCGCCAGAGCATGCGGCGCGGCTTCTTGGCGCTCTTGAGATCGTTGACGCGGTAGAGCGCGTGACCGGTGATTTCGGCGACGGCGCGGCCGAGGCGTTCGTCGGAGAGCAGCTTCGGCCGCGGGGCGCGGCAGCGCCAGAGCCAGCGCGGTGCAGCGCGTGCGGGTGGCGGCGTTGATGCTCGCTCGCACGGCGGCGCGCCAGGCCTTGCGCGTCAGGGTGTCCTTGTCCTGGCCGCGGGCGCCCAGGCCGACGAGCAGCACGCGTTCCGCGCGGATGCCTTCGAGATCGGTGAGCAGCCACGTTTCGCCGGTCTTGCCGGAGAAGTCGCCGCGCTTCAGCAGGCGGGAGATCTTCTCGCGGCAGCGCAGGTCGAGCACCCTGGCATCGGCGCTGAGTTCGCCGTCGTCGTGGACGCCGACGGCGACGCAATCGATCGCCAGATCGGCGAGCCCCTTGGTCCAGGTTTCGAACTGCATGTTCATACTCGGTTGTGCAGCAAGCTGCGGCAGTGTTTTAAGGTCGCGCAGTGTAACTCAAGTCCTGCGCCCCTCGTCCTACTGGAATCGGCTGTTGCTGCGGATCCTCGATCGCTACATCCTGCGTGAAGTCGTCGTCAGCTGGCTGTCGGTATCCGGCGTCCTGCTCGCGATATTGATTACCTACCAGGTCGCGCGTGTGTTAGAGCGGGCGGCCGAAAGCCAGTACCCGCGCGGCGTGGTGCTTCGAGCTCATCGCGCTCGGCGCCGTCCAGAACCTCTCGCTCATCCTGCCGGTCGGCCTGTTGCTCGGCATCGTGCTCGGGCTGGGCCGCCTGTATCACGACAGCGAGATGTCCGCGGCGCAGGCCTGCGGTGCCGGCTCGCGGCCCGATCCTCGTTCCCGTGCTGGGATTCACCGCCGTGCTCGCGGCGCTGCTGGCGGTGCTGTCGTTGCAGGTATCGCCGGCCGCCACCGGCACGCATGCTGGATCTCCGCCGCGAAGCGTTGCGAGCTGGCCAGTTCGCGCCCATCAGTCCCGGCAAGTTCAGCACCTTTGGTGGTGGCAGCACCGTGGTGTACGCGCAGGGCGCGGAGAAGGACGGCACGCTCGCGCGCGTCTTCGTGCAGCGCGGCGCGCGGCCGCCAGCTCGAGATCGCGCTGGCGCAGCGCGCCACGCACGACTATCTCGAAGACGGCGATCTCCAGGTCATCACGCTGTACGACGGCGAGCGCTACGAGGGAATCCCCGGTGAGCGCAGTTCCGCATCGTGCGCTTCGAGGAGAACTCCATCCCGGTGCGGCTGCCGCGCGCTGTCCGGTGGCGCCATGGCTCGTCGAAGGCATCTCCACCAGCGCGCTGGCTGGGTTCCGACGGACCGTCAAGCAGCGCGCCGAACTCCAGTGGCGCATCGCGTTGCCGATCATGGCCGTGATCATGGCGCATCGATCGCCGTGCCGCTGGCGCGGCTCGCGCCGCGCCAGGGCCGGTACGCGCGCGTGGGTTACGCCGTGCTCATCTTCTTCGTCTACATCAACCTCATGATCGCGGGAAAGACCTGGATCGAGAAGGCCGTGACGCCGGCATGGTTAGGCCTATGGTGGGTGCACGCGGGCGGTGGCCTGCTGGCCGCTGGTCATCCTGTTCCTGCCGCGCTGGCTGGCCCGGTCGCGCTATCGCCGCAACATGTCGCGCCGCCTGGTCGCGGCGCAGGGGGCGGCCACATGAATCTGCATCGACCGCTACCTGATCCGCGCCGTCCTCGGTGGCGCACTCGTCGTCATGGGTGTGCTGCTCACGCTGGGTGCGCTGTTCTTGTTCGCCAACCAGCAGGACGATATCGGCGTCGGCAGCTACACCGCGCTCGACGCCTTCTGGTTCGTGCTGCTCAACGTTCCGCAGCAGGTCTACGAGCTGCATGCCCATCGGCGTGCTCATCGGCTCGTTGCTGGGCCTGGGCGCGCTGGCGCGCGGCAGCGAACTCACGGTGATGCGCGCCGCGGGTTTGTCCGTGTGGCGCATCGCCGGCTCGGTGGCGATGGCCGGCACCTTGCTGATCTTCGTCGCCGTGCTGTGCGGCGAATTCCTGGCGCCGCCGCTGCAGTCCATGGCCAAGCAGCAGAAGCTGCTCAGCAAGTTCTCCACCATCACGTTCGCCGGGCGCAGCGGTCCGTGGGTGCGCGACGGTAATCTGCTGATCCATGTCTCGCAGCAATCCGCCGCCGGCGAGTTCGCGGGCATGGTGATCTTCGAGCTCGACGATGATCACGTGCTGAAGTCCGTCGCCAGCGCCAGCACCGCCAGCGTGCAGCCCGACGGCAACTGGAAGCTCTCGCACTACGCGAGCACGAAGTTCGGCGGTGAGCGGATCGAATCCGAGATGCAGGACAGCCGCGATTTCAGTTCATCCGTGGGCGGGGACTTCCTGGCGCTCACGGTGTCGCAGCCGCGCCAGCTCGAGACGCGAGTGCTGTGGGGACTGATCCGGCATCTCAAGGAGAACGCGCTGGATTCGAGCGAGCAGGAATTCGCGTTCTGGTCGCGCATCGCGCGCACCTCGGCAATCCTTGTTCGCGGCGCTGCTCGCCGTGCCTTTCGTATTCGGCAGTTTGCGCGCCGCGGGTTCGGGCGCACGCACGCTGCTGGGCGTGCTGATCGGCGTGTCGTTTTTCCTCGTCCAGCGCCTGACGGAGAGTGGCGCCGTGGTGTTCGACGCCAGTCCGTTCGTGCTCGCATGGATGCCCACGGCACTGCTGGCGGCCGCGGCCATCGGCTTCATCGCGCGGACGCGCTAGCGCGCCGCGGGTCGAAGCCGGCCGGTGATGGCCCTCATGGGCTCAGGGCGCCTTCTTTTCCAGCAGTTCCTCGTAGGGCTTGAAGATCGCGGCGTACTTGTAAGCCGGTACTTCATATTCGAAGCCCTGCGCCCGAGCGGCCAGGCGGTCGCGCGGCATCCTTGGGCTTTTCTTCGGCAGGCTTGGCGCTGGCGGGTGCGTCGCCGGGTGTTGCCGCATTCGCCGCCGCGGGGGTAACCGCGGGCGCCGCGGGCTCGGCGAACCTGGCGGCCAGATCGGCATCGCGATGCGCCTTGACCGAGACGAAGGCCTTGTCGCCTTCGCGATGGCCGGTGAACTCGATCACCTGGCCGTCGAAGGTGCGGTAAGTCACCGTGTCCTGCGCGGCCGAAGCGGCCGCCGGAGCCGCCGCCGGTGCGGCGCGCAGCTCGTCGAAGTTGAACGCGGCCAGCGCCTCGGCCTGGCTGGAGAGCGCCATGTTGCTCACCGTGGCCCGGCCCTTGGGTTGCGGCGCGAGCTCGAGCGCGGGGTCGCCACGCTTCGCGCGCGTCAATAGATAGGCGGGGCCCTTGCCCACGCGCGCCGGAGATCTCGTGAATCTCGGCGGCCGGCAGGTCGGAGATCACGCGGTCTATCCACCGCTTCTGGTCGGGATCGGCATTGATGAAGGGCGAGGCGAGCATCGCCCCGGCGTCCTTGGGCTTGCGCACGAACACGGCGCGATTGTCGGAGACCTTGCCCACGATCAGTGACCAGGTCTGCTTGCCGGACACCATCTCCACCAGCGTGCTCGGTGGCGGTGGGCGAATCCGGAGCCTCGACCCCGAGCTTCGGGTAGTTGCCGGGCACCGACGTCTTGTGCTCGACGACGCGCAGTGCCGCCATTCCGAGCGCCATTTCGCGCACGCGTACCGGATCCGCCGGATAGTTGCGCTCGCTCACCAACCAGCTGTTGCCGTTCTTGACCAGCGTGGTGCGGCTGCCGTCACCGCGGCTCATGCGGATCTCCGTGACGTCGCCGAGAGCGGCCTGCAGATCGGGGAACAGCGCGCCACCCACGTCTTCGGACTGGCCGGGGCGGTGCATGGACACGAACACGCCGGCGCCGAGCAGCGCGGCCGCGATGACGCCGAGCAGGGCCTTGTGCTTCGGGATCATGCCGCGCTCCCTCTTGCGGAGCATCGCGATCGCATGGCGCCGGCGCTTGCGCCACATCGCGGTGAACAAGCCCACGATGATGATGATCAGCGGCACCAGCCGATGTTGATGCCCTTGACCCAGCGGCCCAGCGATTCGATGTCCGCGGTGAGCCCCGCGCGCGTGGCGCGCAGCTCCTTGCGGATGCTCGCCTGCTTGGCGCGGAAGTTTTCGATCTCGCGCGCGATCTCGGGCGTGAGGATCGCTTCGTTGCCGCCGGGCTGCGAGGTCTGCAGCTTGGTCAGCGTGTCGTCGGTCTGCTGCAGCTCCTTGTCGAGCTGCTGCTCTTTCGCGCGCAGCTGCGCATCGGCATTGCGGCGGAGCTCTTCCACGGTCTCGAAGGGGCGGGAGTAGGCAGCGCGAGCGCGGATGCTGATGAGGTCATTGCTGCCGGCGAGATTGTCGATGGCGTTCCAGACCAGCTCGCCGTTGTTGGCGAAGGGCTGGTACACCGTCTGGCCGAAGAAGTTGCTCTGCTGCACCCACATGAAGTCGGAGAGCATGTCGGTGTCCGCGAAGACGACCACGTTCAGCGGCTGTGCGGATTCCTTGATCGGCGCGTCGGCGGAACGCCGTCGCGAAGCGCTCTTCGCCTTGCCCGTCACGCGCGCTGCCACGACGAACTCGCCCGTGGGCGCGAAACCGTCCTTGAGCGCCGACGGATCCTGCGTCATCGCGATGCGCATCGCCGGGATGAGGCCGGCGCGCTTGCCGGTGTGGATGAGCGGCTCGAAGGTCAGCGTGCTGCCTTCCAGCTTCTTCAAACTACCTGCCGTGGCGAAATTCACCGAATCGATCTGCGCGGTGATCGTGTCCTTGGCCACCGATGTCTTGTCGAAGCCGATGATGGCGATGTGCTGCGAGGGTGCTTCGCCTTCGCGCATGGCCACCGCGAGGCCACGGTCGAGATCGCCGACCACCTGTCCGGGCGGTAGTCGATGCCCCAGGCTTTGAACAACGGCTCGAGGTTCGAAGAGCGGTCCGCCTGCATCTGCGACATGGGGTTGTTGGGATCCACGCCGGACTGGTCCTGCTGCGCGCTGGGGTCCACGAACACGAGGATGTGGCCGCCGCGCATGCGCGAACTGGTCGATGGCGAGCAGCGCCGGCGGTGGCAGGTTCTTGGGATGCACGAGCACCAGCACGTCGACGTCGGTGCCGATGCTGGTCAGCGCGGGCTCGAGCGCTCTGCACCGTATAGAGCTGTTCGACCTGCTGGTAGACGGCCCAAGGAGGGTTGGGGCGGCCGGTCTGGAAATTCATGTCGCCCTGCATGGGCAGTGCCGACAACCAGCCCACCACGGGTTTCTGCGCCGTGGAGAGCTCGAGGATGAGCTTGGCCACGTCGTACTCCAGCTGTTCCTCGCGGCGCGGGGCCAGGTAGGGGATGGCGCTCTTGCCGTCGGTGGAGTTGGTGGCCGCGAGCCCCAGGTACACGCGCTCACCGCGATTGTTGACCGGATTCACGCCGAGTTCGTTGGCGCGGTCTTCCTCTTCCGTATAGGGCTGCGGATCGATGACCTTGAGCGTGAGGTTGCCGTTGGACAGCGAGGCCAGCTCTTCGAGCAGTTCGCGCACGCGCGTACCGTGACTGCGCACGCCCGGATCCTTGGCCGCGGCTTCCTCGCTGAAGAAGAAGTAGAGGTTCACCGGCTCCTTGAGCCCGCGCACGATGCGCTTGGTGCCCTCCGACACCGTGTAGAGATTGTCCGAGGTCAGGTCGATCTTCGCGCCGCGCAACAGGTAGTTCGCGAGCAGCACGATACCGATGAACAGCGCGCCGACGATTGCGAGTCCGCCCGCACGAGAGTGGTTTTCTTGAGCATCTTCGGATCCTGTTATTTCGACTTGCGGGCGTCGAGCACCACGGTGCTCGCGAGCAGGAAGAACGCGATGACGGCGCGTAGTAGAGGACGTCGCGCAGATCCAGCACGCCCTTGGTGATGTTCTCGAAGTGCGTATAGAAAGACAGCGACATGATGCCGTCGAGCAGCCACCGCGGCAGGATCCCCGACACGAGGTCCGTGACCGTCGGGAAGCCGATGATCAGAAGACCGAAGCAGATCACCAGCCCGACCAGGAAGGCGATGACCTGGTTCTTGGTGATGCTGGAAGCGAACGAGCCGACCGCGAGGAAACCTCCAGCGACGAAGAAGCGACCCGAGGTACGCGGCGACGATGGCGCCGTTGTCCGGGTCACCGAGATAGTTGATGGTGATCCACAGCGGGAACGTGAGCACCAGCGCGATGCCGACGAACAGCCCACGCGGCCAGGAATTTTCCGCAGCACCGCCTGCCACAAAGACAGCGGCTGCGTGAGCAGCAGTTCGATGGTGCCGTTCCGGCGCTCCTCGGCCCACAGCCGCATGGAGATCGCCGGCGCCAGCAACAGGTACAGCCACGGCATGAAGTAGAAGAACGGTCGCCAGGTCGGCCTGGCCGCGTTCGAACAACTGCCGAACAGAAGGCAAGGGTGTTGGCCAGCCCAGGAAGATGACCAGCACCACGTAGGCGATGGGCGTGGCGAAATAATTCCGCGAGTTCGCGACGCATGATGATGAGGACGGGCTTCATCGGCTCCTCCGGGGGCAAAACGTTTGAGGATCAGGCGGCGACGGCGCGGAACACGTCGTCGAGGCGGCCCGACGGCGCACGCGCCCGGAGCGCCGGCGGGCGTGTCATCGGCCACGAGCTTGCCGCGCGCGATGATGAGCGCGCGCGTGCACACGGCATCCACCTCTTCGAGGATGTGCGTGGAGATGACGATGGTCTTCTCCTTCGCGATCTCGCCGATGAGCGTGCGCACCTCGTGCTTCTGCAGCGGGTCGAGGCCATCGGTGGGCTCGTCGAGGATCAGCACCTTGGGGTCGTGCACGATGGCCTGGGCCAGGCCGACGCGCCGCTTGAAGCCCTTGGAGAGCGTGTCGATGCTCTGCGCGATGACACCCTCGAGCTGCAGCCGGCCGATGACGTAGTCCAGCCGCGTCTTGCGGTGCGCATCCTTGAGGCCGCGCAGATCCGCGATGAAGTCCAGGAAGCCGCCCACGGTCATTTCGGCGTAGAGCGGCGCGCCTTCCGGTAGATAGCCCAGCGCCGAGCGCGCGGCGATGGGGTCGCTGACGACATCGTGGCCGCAGATGCTGGCCGAGCCGCCCGTGGGCGTGATGAACCCCGCGAGCATCCTCATGGTGGTGGACTTGCCGGCGCCGTTGGGCCCAAGGAAGCCCAGCACCTCGCCGGGCTCCACGGAGAAGGTCAGGTCGTCGACGGCCTGGATGCCGTCGAAATTCTTGGCGAGGTTCTGTGTCTTGATCATGGCGCCGTGAGTGAACGATAGATCGGGAGAGCCCGGATTGGTTCCGCCGACAATCATTCCGTGTGTTGGGGCGGCGATTCTCCGAAAAAGGAGAGCCCATGCGCAAGGAGGTTGCGCGCCATGCGTCGTGAGGCGCGGCATTACAGGCTTGTAATGCGGGGAGTGGCCCGGCGGCCGCCGGGCTCCTCTTGAAATCACTCCCGCCGTTTCTGGGCGACGGCGTCGATCTGTTCGCGGTAGGTGCGCAGGATGCGCCGGATCTCCGAAGGCGCGGGGCGCTCGGCCAGCCGCGCGATCATTTCGGCCAGTTCATGCCACTGCTTTCCCCAGCCTAACAAGCGGACGGCGTCGGCGATCACCACGTGCTCCATCTGCGTGACCGTGGTCGGAGGCTTTTTCGGCTTGACCGTGGCCGGGCGGTTCGGGTCGCGCTTTTTCGCCGACGCGAGCGCCGGCATCTGCCGCGTGGTCTCGGCGCTTCGCCGGTGTTCGGCGGGGCGGGCGGCGGCTTCCACGGCCTTGCGATTCTCGGAAGTCCGCGAGGTGCTCTCGCGAGCGGCCGGCGGCGTGCGCGACCGCGTGGTGTCCGCGACCGCCTTCGCGGCAAGTTGTTCCGGCTTGGCGCTCAGCACGTCGCGGCGCTCGGTCTCGAAGGTCGCCAGCGGGATGTAGCGCTCCACGGAGGTGAGCCCGACCAGCGTGGCGAGAAAGCTCATGATCTCGATGCCCTCGATGAATGCGCGGTCGCCTTCGGCCTGGCGCTGCGTGACGATGCGCTTCAGCGCGAGGATGCGTTTGCGCGCGAGCTGGATGATCCAGCGCTGCGGGCGCTCGTGCCGGGGCCAGGGTTGCACGTGCCAGTAGCGTGCCTCGTCGAGTGCCGCGTACTTCGCGTGCAGGTCCAGGCTGATCTGCCAGCGTTCCAGCAGGGATTCGAGCTGGCCCGTCTGCTCGCCGGGCAGTGATTCGTTCGCCATGCGGCGAGAGTAGCGGAACTCCCGGCGGCCCCACGGGACCTGTACCGGAATGTGCGGATGCACAAGAAGCTAGGCGGCCGACTCGACAATAACCCCTCTTATTAATAGGGCACGGGCGAACAGGCCCCGGACTGAGGAATCACTGCGCCTGGGGGGAGGTCACGCCGCGGGCATCGGCAGCGGAGGCTTCGCCCACGGATTCGATGATGCCGCGGTACTGGAGCGCGAGATTGCTCCAGCGATACCGGTCCACGCGCGCGGAGTCGAGGCGGGCATCGCTGAACAGCAGTTGCTCCAGAGCAGTCTCGATGCCCGGAATATCCAGCGGATCCGCACCGACGCCGGCGCCACTCTCCTGGAGAAGCCCGTGCAGGGCGGCATCGTTCGGCGCGAGTCCCAGGATGGGCCGTCCCGCGGCCATGTAGTCGTAGACCTTGTAAGGCGTGGAGTAGGTCATGTGTTCACTGACCACGGCCAGCAGCACGTGGGCGCGTCGCAGCTCGCCGAACAGCGCGGTGAACGGAATGCGCGGCCGCTCCTCGATGAGATGTTCCAGCTTCGCGCTGCGGATGCGATTCCACTCGGCGGTAGGCAGGGGGCCGTAGTTGGTCACGCGGATCTCCCGTCCGGGATGGCGCGCGGTGAGATGCTCCACCGCCCGCAGCAGCGGGACCAGCGAACGGCTGCCGTAGATGTCACCGGCGTGCACGATTCGCAAGGCGCCGTCGCGCGAGGGTTGCTGGTCGGTCTCCGGCACCGCGTCGAATCCATTCGGCACCGCGTGGTTGTGCTCCGGCGGAACGAAGTCGAAGCAGTCTTCGAACCATTCGCGCATGTTGGGCGTGTTGAGCACGCGCGCGGCGCTGTGCCGGACGAGCCGGGACTCGATGCGGGCCGCGATCCACTGCGAGATGCCGCTGCGGTGCCATTCCGGCCAGTCATAGGCACTCCACGGATCGCGATAGTCGAGGATCAGCGGCCAGCCGAGGCGTCGCGCGATCCGCGCGCCGGCGATCATCGCGGCATGCGGCGGCGAGGTCGCGATCACGATGCCGGGCGCGGCATCCGGGGGAAGTGAGCGCGCCACTTCAAGCGCCTTGCGTGTGGCCGCGCGCGCCCAGAACCATTCGTGCCCCACCGGCAGCAAGACGCGGCGCAGTACCGCATTGGCCAGCTTCGTCCAGAGGCTCTTGCCCTGCAGCGGCACCACCCGCGGATTGGCCACGCGATGCACGGTGCCGTACACCGGCAGCGAACTGTCCGCGCGGCCATGCACGGAATCGTTCAATTCCTGCGCGATGACGTGGACGTCGTATCCCAGTCGAGTGAATTCACGCGTGAGGAAGCTGAAGCGCTTCGCGCCCACCAGCGGGCTGGGTGCGAAGTGATAGCTCACGATGAGCAGGGTGCGTCGCGAACTCAAGCCGTTTTCCTCCGCAGGATGCGCATCACGTAACCGTATTCCTCCCGCAGGATCAGCCGGACGGCCACGAGGTAGACCAGCCCGAACGCCGCCAGCCCGGCGATCCATCCCCAGCTCGTGCCGGGTAGATAGTGTTGCGACACGTGGAGTGCCGCGATGCCGACCAGCGAGGCCAGCATGGCGAGGCCGAGCTTGCCCCACTGGCAGAGCTTCGGACAGCGGCAGCTGGTAGCGCTTCATGATCTGCGCGCCGAGATACATCGAGCTGAAGGACTGTCCCGACGACCAGGCCGAGCGTCGGGCCCCAGAGCCCGTAGTGAGGCATCAGCACGATGATGAACGCGGCGTTGATGCCGAGCGCCCAGAGGTTGGCGTGCGCGAACGACGCGTTGTCCTCCACGCTCCGCAGCGGGCGTCGAGAACTGGAAGCACTGCCGCAGCATGAGCAGCAGGAACACCTGGAAGTAGGGCACCGCGCCCACGTAGGCGTCGGTGAACAGCACGCGCACGATGGGTTCGGCGCAGTAGGTCATGCAGCGCCCAGGCCGGGCAGATCACCGCGAAGATCAGCACCTGTGCGCGTTTCCACAGCAGCAGGCCTTGCGATGGATCCTTCTTCGAGCGTTTCACCATGTCGGGAAAGATCACGTCGGCGAGCGCGCCCTGGACGATGTTCACCAGCGGCACCTGGTAGGCGGCCGTGGTGTACAGCGCCATTGGCACCGGCCCCATCTGGTTGCCCACCACCACCTTGCCGAAATCATTGAGCTTGTAGAGCACCGAACCCGCGCCCAGCGGCATCACGAGGCGCACCTGCTCGCGCATCGCGTCGCGATCCCAGCGGAACACCAGCAAGCCCTTGCGGCGCAGCCACACGTAGATCCAGAGATTCTTCGTGGCTTCGGCGCAGACCAGCGTGACGAAGATCATCTCCACGTCGCGGAGCCAGAACGTGGCGGCCAGCAACGTGGCGAGGCGCCACACCGTGACGGCCAGCGTGTAGCCCATCACCGGTGCGGATTGCCCGTGGGCCAGCCAATACGAGATCAGCACCTCGAGGTTGAGGAACAGGAACACGTAGACCGCGAGCAGTACCCAGCTGCCGGAGATTTCGGGCGGGACTATCCAATGCCGCGCGAGCACGACGATGAGCGCGCTCACCACGCTCACGCCGAGCATCAGCAGACAGGTATTGCTGATGTCGACCGACTGGCGATTCGGTGAGCGCGCGATCAGATAGTTGAGGTTGGCCGACAGCGCGAAGCCGGCCAGCGATGTGATGAACATGGCCGTGACCATGAATTGCCGGTAGCGGCCGTACTCGGTGATCTCGAGCAGGCGCACCAACAATAAAGGGCTCAGTAGCGCCAATGCCTGGTTGAGCAGGCGCGCGGTGGCAAGCACGGCGCCTCTCGAGACGAATGAACTCATGCGGTTGCGCGAATTCTAGGAATCCGCCGATGCGGTCTCTGTCGGCCCCCAACGGCTCACGAGTCAGGGGCCGCCTACAAGCGCATCCGGACCGAAACCAGACGGTTCCGAAACGACTCGGCGGGGTCCTCTGTCGAGAATGCACCCCATCGCAACCAAGCAAGCAACGAAGGAGATCGCATGACCCAGATTGGCAAGACCGCCGAGGTTCGCCTGCGGCTGTTACCCCCTCATCCCGCGGAAGTCCCGGGCCCCAAGTCCATGGATTGGTCCATGGGCTGCCCCGAGGAGGGCTTCCCGGCGGTTGTTGCCATGCATCGCGCGGCTTCGCAACTGCTCATGCCGTTGCTCGCCACCGGTGAGGACTCGGTGAGCGTGGAGACACGCATCACGCACTTCGCGCTGGCGGTGGCTGGAGAGCTGCGCGCCGTCGCGACCTACCTGGGTGCGCAGGACCGGCGGCATTTCTTCCGCGTGCATGTCTTCGATGATTCGGGACTGATCGCCGAAGCGGATCACACGCGTGCCGTGGTTCTGCCCAGGCGGTTGCACGCCATCGCGCGGCATCGCGCCGGTCTGCCCGCAATGCTGCTCGACATCTGAAGTCCGCCGGTCAGCCGTTCGAGAGAAGTACGAACAGGCCGAGCACTGCGAAGCTCGCCGCCGCGATGTAGCGAACCAGGGTCAGGGGTACGCGCTTGATGAGCGCCTCACCCAGGAACACCACGGGCACGTTCGCGATCATCATGCCCAGCGTCGTACCGATGACCACCCAGAACATGGACTGGAATTGCGCCGCGAGCGCCACGGTCGCGATCTGCGTCTTGTCGCCCATCTCGACGAGGAAGAAAGCGACCACGGTGGCGATGAACACCCCGTAGCGCGGCGTGCCGGAAACCTCATCGGGCGCCGAGTCCGGAATCAGTGTCCAGCCCGCCATGAGCAGGAACGAGAGGCCGAGGATCCAGCGCATGGCGTCCGGACCGACGAACTGGACGATCCACGCGCCCACGGCGCTGGCCAGCGCGTGATTGGCGATCGTGGCGACGAAGATGCCGCCGACGATGGGCCAGGGTGCGCGGAAGCGCGTGGCCAGCAACAACGCGAGGAGCTGCGTCTTGTCGCCGATCTCGGCGAGCGCGACGACTCCGGTGGAGACGAGCAGGGCTTCCATGGATGAGGCGGCTCCCCTTGAAGGGTGGGGGCGCGGAGGCTAGTCGACTCAGGCTCCGAATGCACGGCCGCCGCTGGTCAGGCAGGCCTGCAGGCTCGGGTACGAGACGAAGTACTTGAGCGTGCTGTAGTTAGGCGACGACTTGTCGTGGCAGACGTTCTCGCGGGACTTCTTGGCGGGCGCCGTCGCATCCGGGTTGCGCCTGGCGGTCACGGTGGCAGTGATACCGGCCGGTGGCGGTGTCGTAGTGGCAGCCATTGGAGTCGAGGCCACCGGGGTGGGCAGGGGCATCCGGGCCCAGGCCCAAGCCGAAAACCAGGATGAGTGCAGCCGGGATTCGTCTGTGCTTCATGGGGCCTCATGGCTCAAGCCATTGTTTTATTTGTCTTTATCGGGCGAAGCCCGAGTGGCGCTCCCTACCGGATTCGAACCGGTGTTACGGCCTTGAGAGGGCCATGTCCTGGGCCTCTAGACGAAGGGAGCGTCTGTATGGGCGGGTCCAGAATCGAGCGCGGTAGTATATGCGCCGCTTTTCACATGCCAAGCGGAACTTTCAGATCTTGAACGACGAGTTTCGAACCGAATCCGGCTTCCCGGCCGTCCGCACGAATCATTCCCCGTGCCGAACATTCCATATCGCGTTCCGCGATCTCACCGAACGCGTTGCGCGTGCTGTACCGGCTGCGGGAGGCGGGCTACGAGGCCTTCCTCGTGGGCGGTTGCGTACGCGACCTGCTGATCGGCATCACGCCGAAGGATTTCGACATCGCGACCAGCGCGCTGCCGGAAGAAGTCAAACGCACGTTCCGCAACTGCCGGCTCATCGGCCGGCGGTTCCGGCTGGCGCACGTGTTCTTCGGGCGCGACATCATCGAAGTCGCCACGTTCCGCGCGATGAGCGCCGTGCCCGACGAGATCCCCGACGGAAACCGCGGTGCCCGATCTCGACGACGACGAATCGGCGGACGATCTCGAAGACGCGCTCGACGACGACGACGATCTCGACGACACCGACGAATCCACCGTGCTCGCCGAAGCGGGTTCGCATCGCACCGGCATCCACGGCCACACGCCGCTCGTCGAGCGCGACCGTTCGCGCCACGCCGGCGCGGGCAACGGTGACGACGACGAGGATCGCGTCACCGACGAACACGGCCGCATCCTGCGCGACAACGCCTACGGCACCATCGACGACGACGTCTGGCGCCGCGATTTCACCGCGAACGCGCTGTACTACAACATCGCCGACTTCTCGATCTGGGACTACGCGGGCGGCGTCGAAGACATCGCCGCGCGCCGGCTGAAGCTCATCGGCGATCCGGTCACGCGCTACCGCGAAGACCCGGTGCGCATGCTGCGCGCCGCGCGCTTCGAGGCGAAGCTCGGCTTCACGCTCGACGGCGAGACGGGCACGACGATTCCGCGAGCTCGCGGACGTTGCTGGGCAGCGTGCCGCCCGCGCGCCTGTTCGACGAAACGCTGAAGCTGTTCCTCACCGGCCACGGCGCCATGAGCCTCGTGGTGCTGCAGCGGCACGGCTTGTTGGGCGAGCTGCTGCCGACGGTGGCGCGCTACCTCGACAAGCATCCCGACGGCGCGGTGGCGCAACTCGTGCGCCAGGGCCTGGCGAACACCGACCAGCGCGTGGCAGCCGGCAAGCCCGTGACGCCCGACCTTCCTGTTCGCGTTGCTGCTCTACGGTCCGTTCGCGGAGATCATCGAGAAGCAGCCGCAGGAGAAGTGGCACGACATCGGCACCATCGTCGATTGCGTGGACCGCGCGGCGCGCGCCGCGCAGGGGCGCATCACGCATCCCGAAACGCTTCTCGCTGGGTGTGCGCGAGATGTTCGCCGCGCAGCCGCGACTGGAACAGCCGCGCGGCAGGCGTGCATTGCGCATGCTCGAGCAGCCGCGCTTCCGCGCGGGCTTCGACCTGCTGCTGCTGCGCGCCGAGATCGGCTTGGCGCCGAAAGACATCGCCGAGTGGTGGACGCGCGTGCAGGAAGTATCGCAGACCGATCGCGACCGCATGGCCGACGCGCTTGGCGTTCAGCCGCGACCGGCGGGTGACGGGGTCCGGGCCCGGCGCGGTCCGCGCCGCCGTCGTCGACGCGGACGAGGACGGGCTCCCGCGGCTTCATGAACGCCGCGGTCGAAGATTCGTCGCAGTCGTTTCCGCGCTGGCTGCCGGCCTACGTCGGCGTGGGCAGCAATCTCGACGGATCCCGCGCGCAGGTCGTGCGCGCATTCGACGCGCTCGCGCGCTTGCCGCGCACCCGGCTGCGTCGGCGCGTCGTCGCTGTATCGCACGACGCCTTTCGGCGACGTCGTGCAGCCGGCGTTCGTGAATGCGCGTCGCGCGGGTCTGCTCACGCAGCTGACACCCGAGGATCTGCTGACGGCGCTGCGCTCGCTGGAGAAGGAGCTCGGCCGCGAGCCGCCGCGCGAGCGCTGGGGTCCGCGCGTCATCGATCTCGATCTGCTGGTGGTCGGCGCGCGAGATACGCGGCACCGAGTCGCTGACAGCTGCCGCATCCCGGTATCGCCGCACGTGACTTCGTGCTCTATCCACTCGCCGACATCGCGCCCGATCTCGAAGTGCCGGGCGTCGGCCGCGTGGCGCGAGCTGCGGGATGCGCGTGCGAACCGCGGCGTGGAGAAGTTGTGAGCGCACCGGAGAACGATGTCGGTCGCGGCGCCGACAGTGCGCCGCGTCGCGCCGGCAACCGAAATGCCGGCGCAGCGTTACATCGTCGTCGAAGGGCCCGATCGGCGTCGGCAAGACCA
This sequence comes from uncultured Pseudomonadota bacterium, assembly GCA_963846605.1. Taxonomy (GTDB): domain Bacteria; phylum Pseudomonadota; class Gammaproteobacteria; order Steroidobacterales; family Steroidobacteraceae; genus CADEED01. Next base: position 1,262,612 of record CAWJWS010000011.1, on the reverse strand, counting down.
GCCTGGCGCGCCGGCTCGCGGAATCGCTCGAGGCCGAGCTGGTGCTCGAGCAGGACGCGCAGAATCCGTTCCTCGAACGCTTCTACAAGAATCCGAAGTCGGGCGCGCTGCCCGCGCAGCTGTTCTTCCTGTTCCAGCGCGCGCAGCAGCTCGGCTCGCTCAAGCAGCAGGACCTGTTCGCGCCGCGCCGCGTCGCCGACTATCTATTCGAGAAGGACCGGCTGTTCGCGGGGCTGACGCTCGACGGTGCCGAGATGGAGCTGTACGAGCAGGTGGCGTCGCGGCTCGCCGTCGATCCGCCGAAGCCCGACCTCGTCGTCTATCTGCAGGCGCCCGTCGAGACCCTGCTGGCGCGGATCGCGCAAGCGCGGCATCGCCTACGAGACCTCGGGTATCGACGCGGCTTACCTGGCGCGGCTCAACGATGCCTACGCGCGTTTCTTCCACGAGTACGACCGCGCGCCGCTGCTGATCGTCAACGCGGCGCAACATCGATCCGGTGCAGAACCAGGCGGACTACGACGAGCTGCTGGGCGCGATCCGCCGCATGAAGAAGGGCCGCATGTACTACAACCCGCTGCGGCACGGTACGATCTAGCGGCTTTGAAACCGGCGGTCGTCCATCCCGCCGGTCCGAGGGGTTCATGTACACACATCTCGAGCAACGCGATTCCACGCGCCCGCCCGTTTCGCTCGGCACGCTCGACAGGATGAAGCGCGAGGGCGAGAAGATCGCGGCCATCACCTGTTACGACGCCAGCTTCGCCGTGCTCTGCGACGACGCCGACGCGGACCTCGTGCTCGTCGGCGATTCGCTCGGCATGGTGCTGCAGGGTCACGACACCACCGTGCCGGTGACGATGGACGACATCGTCTATCACTGCAGAGCCGTCGCGCGCGGACTGCACCGGCCGTTCCTCATGGCGGACCTGCCGTTCGCCAGCTACCCGACCGCGCGACATCGCGCTCGCGAATTCCGTGCGCCTCATGCAGGAGGGCGGCGCGGAGATGGTGAAGCTCGAGAGCGGCCCGAGCCAGCTCGAGATCGTCGAATTCCTCGCGCGCCACGACATCGCCGTGTGCGCGCACCTCGGCCTCAAGCCGCAGTCGGTGCACAAGACCGGCGGCTTCCGGGTGCAGGGCCGCGAGGAAGCCGCCGCCAAGCGCATGCTCGACAGTGCGAAGGCGCTCGAATCCGCGGGCGCGGACATCGTGCTGCTCGAATGCATTCCGTCCGAGCTCGGCAAGCACATCACCGAGGCGCTCGAAGTGCCGGTCATCGGCATCGGCGCGGGTCCGGACACCGACGGCCAGATCCTCGTGCTGTACGACGTGCTCGACATCACCTCGGGCCGCAAGCCGCGCTTCGTGAAGAATTTCATGGACGGCGCGACGTCGAATCTCGATGCGATCCAGCGCTACGTGCAGGCCGTGAAGACAGAAGACCTATCCCGCGCCCGAGCACGAGTTCCACGCATGAAGGCCGCTCGCGATGCTGACGGTGACGACGATTGCCGCCGTCCGCGCGCATGTCGCGCGTTGGCACGACGCAGAAGCGAGCGCGTCGTGTTCGTGCCGACCATGGGCAACCTGCACGCCGGGCACGTGAGCCTCATCGAGGCGCGCGCGACAGCACGGCGAGCGCTTCGTCGCCAGCATCTTCGTGAATCCCGATGCAGTTCGGGTCCGAACGAGGACTTCGCGCATTACCCGCGCACGCCCACCCAGGACGCGAAGATGCTCGAGGACGCGGGCTGCGATCTCATGTTCATGCCCGAAGTCGGCGAGATCTATCCGAACGGCGCCGACCAGGCGACGCGCATCGAAGTGCCGGGCATCTCCGAACATCCTGTGCGGCGAATTCCGCCCCGGTCATTTCGAGGGCGTCGCCACCGTCGTCGCGAAGCTGTTCCACATCGTCGACCCGGACGTGGCGATCTTCGGCGAGAAGGATTTCCAGCAGCTCACGGTGATCCGCCGCATGGTCGCGGACCTGTGCCTGCGCGTGGAGATCGTCGGTGCGCCGACGGTGCGCGAGACCGACGGGCTCGCGATGAGCTCGCGCAACCAGTACCTCTCGACGAGGAGCAGCGCCGGCTCGCGCCGGCCATCTACCGGCAGCTGCAGCAGGCGGTGACGGCGTTGAAGGTCGGGCGAGCGCGATTTCGCGCAGGATCGAAGGCTCGGGCGCGCCGCGCTCGATGGCGCGGGTTTCCGGACGGACTACTTCAGCGTGCGCGATGCGCGCACGCTGCCGCCGGCGAAGCCGGACACGCGGGAGTTCGTCGTGCTGGTCGCGTCGCGGCTCGGCAAGGCGCGGCTCATCGACAACGTGCAGTTCGTCGGCGGCTAGCGGCGCGCGCCGCGGCGTGTTCCGCTCAGCGCCCACGCCACGTGCTCGCGCACCAGCTCCGACGGATCGTCGCGTCGCGACGCCGAGCGCCGCCACGTTCTCCGGCTGACGTCGGCGCATTGCCCAGCGCCACCGCGATGTTGCGCAGCCAGCGCTCGTAGCCGATGCGGCGGATCGCCGAGCCTTCGGTGCGCGCCAGGAATTCCTGCTTCGGTCCAGGCGAACAATTCGCTCGAGCCGCGACGCATCGAGCCGGTGCCGCGTCTTGAAATCCGGATGCGCCGCCGCGCGCGCGAACTTGTTCCACGGGCAGACCAGCTGGCAGTCGTCGCAGCCGTAGATGCGATTGCCGAGCATGCGACGCAGCTCGACCGGAATCGCGCCGTGCAGTTCGATGGTCAGATAGGAAATGCAGCGGCGCGCATCGAGTCTGATAGGGCGCGGTGATCGCGCCGGTGGGGCAGACGGGAATGCAGGCGCGGCAGGTGCCGCAATGCGCGCTCGCGGGTTCGTCGACGCGGCAGCGGCAGGTCGGTGAGGATCTCGCCGATGAAGAAATACGAGCCGGCATCGCGCGCGATCAGGTTGGTGTGCTTGCCGATCCAGCCGAGGCCGGCGTTGCGCGCCAGCGCCTTCTCGAGCACCGGCCCGGAGTCGACGAACACGCGGTAGCCCATCGGTCCGACGCGGGCGACGATGTCGTCGGCCAGGCCTTGCAGCGAGTTGCGCAACACCTTGTGGTAGTCGCGGCCCAGCGCGTAGCGCGAGACGTAGCCGGCCTGGCCGTCCGCCGAGCGCTTCGTGGGCGTCGCGCGCGTCGGGTGGCCAATAATTCATGCGCGCGGACAGCACCCGCAGCGTGCCGGGCACCAGTTCGCCGGGCCGCGTGCGCTTGGTGCCGTGCCGCGACATGTAACCCATCTCGCCGTGCAGGCCGGTTTCCAGCCAGCGATCCAGCCGGGTCGGCATCCGGCGCAGAGTTCGACGCCGCTCACTCCCAAGGCTTCGAACCCGCGCGCACGAGCCAGTCCCGTCCGAGCTCTTGTTTGAGCGTGTCCAGCGTTTCGGTGGTGGTTGGCGGAGTCATGGGGCGCGGCCAGTATAATTCGCCCGCCATGAACCGGCCGACCGCCATCTATTCCGCCGCGCAGGTGCGCGCGCTCGACGCCTGCGAGATCGAGAAGCGCCAGGTTCCCTCGTTCACGCTGATGACCCGCGCGGCCGAAGGTGCCCTGAAAGTCCTGCGCGCGCGCTGGCCGCAGGCGAGGCGCGTGGCCGTCGTCTGCGGTGCCGGCAACAACGGCGGCGACGGCTACGTGCTGGCGAGGCTGGCGCAGAGCCGCGGGGCTCGAAGCGCTGGTGCTGGCCGACGACGCCGCCCGACCGCCTGCAGGGAGACGCGCGGCGCGCGCAGTGCCGAATGGCTGGCCGCGGGCGGTTCGGCGCATCCCTTCGCCGCCGACGCGCTGTCGGGATGCGACGTCATCGTCGACGGATTGTTAGGCATCGGGCTGTCAGGGCCGCCGCGTCCCGGAGTCGCTGGCGGTGATCCGCGCCATCAACGCCGCGCGTCGGCCGGTGCTGGCGCTGGACGTGCCATCGGGGCTCGACGCCGACACGCGGCGCGGTGCACGACGCGGCCGTGCGCGCCGAGATCACCGTGTGCTTCGTGGCGTTCAAGTCCGGCCTGTTCCTGGGCGCGGGGCCGGAGCACGCCGGCGCCGTGCTGCTCGACGATCTCGGCGTCGTCGCGCCTGCCCTTGCCGCAGTTCACGCCCACTCCTGCGGCGCATCGACGAATCGGAGATCGCCGCAGCGCCTGCCGCGCGCGCGCGCGACTCGCACAAGGGCAGCGATGGCCGCGTGCTCGTCATCGGCGGCGGCCTGGGAATGCCGGGCGCGCTGCGGCTGGCGGCGAAGCCGCGTTGCGCGTCGGCGCGGGGCTCGTCACGGTCGCGGCGGCTCACCGAGAACCTCGTCGCCGGTCACGGCGACGCGTCCCGAGCTCATCTATCTACCGCTGAACACCGTCGAGCAGCCTCGAGGAGCCAATGCGTGCGCGCGTCGGTGCGTGGCGATCGGCCCGGGCCTCGGGCGCGGCGACTGGGCGCAGCGGCTGTGGACGCAGGTCATGAACGCGTCGAGCAAGTCCCGGTGGTCGTCGACGCGGACGCGCTCAACCTGCTCGCGCTGTCACCGCGTGACATTGCCGCCGCACTGGATGCTGACGCCGCATCCCGGCGAAGCCGCGCGGCTGCTGGGTCGTGACACCGCGGCGGTGCAGTCGGATCGCCTCGGCGCGGCGCGCGAACTGCACCGTCGATTACGGCGCGATCGTGGTGCTCAAGGGCGCGGGTACGTTGGTGGCCAGTGGAGTGGCGGGTGCCTCGATGGAATGGAACTCTCGATCTGCGAGCGGGGCAACCCGGGCATGGCGACGGCGGGCATGGGTGATGTGCTCACGGGCGTCATCGCAGGCCTGCTCGCGCAGTCGGGAGACAGCGCGCGCGCCGCGCGGCTCGGTGTGCTCGTCCATGCGCTCGCCGGCGATTCGGCGGCGCGCAGGGCGGTCAGCGCGGGCTGATCGCCAGTGACGTGATCTGCCGAACTGCGCGGCTGGGTGAATCCTTGAAGGCCACCGGCGAACTGGCTCACGCACAGCGGAGAAGAAACCGAGGCGCTGGGCGCATCGCTACTCGGCAAGACCCCCGCCTCCGTTGCGCCGTGCCGGATCGTCACGCTGTCCGGTGAGCTGGGCGCGGGCAAATCCACGTTCGCTCGGGGCGCGCTGCGGGCGCTGGGAGTCACAGGGCACCATCAAGAGCCCGAGCTACACCTGATCGAGTCCTACGAATTGCCCGGCGTCACCGTGCGTGCACCTCGATCTCTACCGCCTGCATGACCCCGACGAACTCGAGAACCTCGGTCTGGCCGACTACCACCGGCCGGGGCACCTGTGGCTCATCGAATGGCCGGAGCGGGGCGCCGGACGGCTGCCGCCGGCCGATCTGGGATTCGTCTTTTCCATCGCGAATGATGGCCATCGCATCGAGAGGATTGAATTTGTTGCGCCGAATAAGTAAATTTCCCCGCAGCTCTGGCGCTGAACTCCATGATGGGGAAGGGTTTTTTGGGGCTGCATCGATCCAAAGGACTGTCCAGCAAGAAAGTCGCCGCGTGGCTCGCGCTGCTCGGATCGATGTTCGTCGGTCTCCGCGACTTCGGCCGCCGCTGAAATCCGCGCCGTCCGGATCTCCGCCACCGACACCGGCACGCGCGTCGTGCTCGATCTGTCGGCGCCCGTCAAACACAAGGCGTTCTTGTTAGACGATCCCGGCCGCGTCGTGCTCGACGTCTCGCGCTCGTCGCTCAAGCCCAAACTAGTCATCGGCGCGGCCGAAGGCGTGGTCACCGCGGCCCGCACCGGCAAGTTGCCCAACAACGGACTTCGGCTCGTGTTCGAAGTGAAGGGCAAGGTCACGTTCGAGACTTCGACCGCCGAACCTTCCGGTGATGCGGGTCATCGCCTCATCCTCGACATCGCGAGTCCCGGCAGCGCGGTGGCGAAGGCCGTGGCGGTGACGCCCGCGGCGCCCGTGCAACCCACCGCCATCCGCCCCGCGCATGCGCCGAGTGATTCGGGCCGCGACATCATCATCGCCATCGATGCGGGTCACGGCGGCGTGGATCCCGGTGCGTCGGGCCGCCGCGGCACGCGCGAGAAGGACGTCGTGCTCGAAGTGGCCAAGGCACTGGCCGCGCGCATCAACCAGGAGCCCGGCATGAAGGCCGTGCTCACGCGCGACGGCGACTACTTCATCACGCTGCAGGAGCGCACGCGCCGCGCGCGCAGGGCCAAGGCCGATCTGTTCGTGTCGATCCACGCCGATGCCATTGCGAATCCGGACGTGTCGGGATCGTCGGTGTACGTGCTGTCGGATCGTGGCGCTACTTCCGAAGCCGCGCGCTGGCTGGCCGAACGCGAGAACGCGGCCGACCTCATGGGCGGCGTCAAGCTCGACGACAAGGACGCCGCGCTCGCGAACGTGCTGCTGGATCTTTCGCAGACCGCGAGCATCGCCTCGAGCATGGTCGCGGCCGAGCACGTGCTCAAGTCGCTGGATCGCGTCGGCGAAGTGCGCAAGCCGAGCGTGCAGCAGGCCGGCTTCGTCGTGCTCAAGTCGCCCGACATTCCGTCGATGCTGGTGGAGACGGCCTTCATCTCCAACCGCGAAGACGAACGCAAGCTGGCGCTGCCGGCGCACCGCGTGAAGCTCGCCAATGCGATCTTCGCGGCATCGAGCTGTACTTCCAGGGCAATGCACCCGATGGCACGCGCCTGGCGGCCGCGCGCCGCATGACCGGCGCGGGCACGACGGTGGAACTGCGCAAGTAGGGAGCCGCGGGGGATCACTCCCCGGTTCCAGGAAACGGTGCCGCGCCTCCGGCACCGGTACACTTCGGGGCCCGACACCGTTTCCTGGAACGGGGGAGTGACCCCACCCATGCCCATCCGCGTTCTCGACAATCACCTCATCGACCAGATCGCCGCAGGCGAAGTCATCGAGCGGCCAGCTTCCATCGTCAAGGAACTGGTCGAGAACAGCCTCGATGCCGGCGCGCAGAGCGTCGAGGTCGAGATCGAAGCGGGCGGCGTCCGGCTCACGCGCGTGCGCGACGACGGCTCGGGCATTCCCGCCGACGAGCTCGCGCTGGCGCTGTCACGCCACGCCACGAGCAAGATCTCCACCGCCGACGATCTCGCCGCGATCACCACGCTGGGCTTTCGCGGCGAGGCGCTGCCGTCGATCGCCTCCGTGTCGCGCTTCGAGATCACCTCGCGCCACGTGGATGCCGAGCGCGCCGCGAGCATCCTCGTCGATGCCGGCACGCTGGGCGAGCTCCGGCCCGCGGCGCATCCCACGGGCACCACCATCGAGGTGCGCGACCTGTTCTTCAACCTGCCGGCGCGCCGCAAGTTCCTGCGCAGCGACGTCACCGAGCAGGGGCACATCGTGCGGCTGCTGGAGCGGCTGGCGCTTTCGCGGCATGAAGTGGCATTCCGCCTGAGGTCCGCGGCGCGCACGCTGCTCGATGCGCCGCGCCGGTTCGGGCGAACACGACGCCTCGCGGCTCGCGAAAGTGGTCGGCCGCGAATTCGTCGAGCGCAGCCTCGACGTGGACCACTCCGCCGGCCCGGTGCGGGTGCACGGGTGGATAGGCGCGCCCACCGCGGCACGCGCCACGTCAGACCTGCAGTACTGGTTCGTCAACGGCCGCGCGGTGCGCGACCGCCTGCTCATGAACGCGGTGCGGCTGGGCTATCGCGATGTGCTGTACGGAGGCCGCCAGCCGGCCTACGTGCTGTATCTCGACATCGATCCCACGCTCGTCGACGTGAACGCGCATCCGCAGAAGCTCGAAGTGCGCTTCCGCGACAGCCGCCAGATCCACGACTTCGTGTTCCGCGCGGTCGAGCGCAAGCTCGCGGGCACCAAGCCCGGCATCAGCCTGGTGCCGCCGGCGATGGCCGGCGCCGGCGACTCGCAGTCATGGACGCCGATGCCGCTGATGTCGCGCGCGGATGCCGCATCCGGAGTCTGGGGAGTCGCCGAGGCGTTGCGCGGCGTGAGTGCCGATGCGCATCCGCACGACCCATATCCCCAGGACCCACACCCGCACGACAGATCCACACCGGAAGCGGGCGCATTCGAGCCCCAAGACAGACCGCTGACCCCGCAACCCCTCGGCACCGCACTGGCGCAGGTCCATGGCCTCTACATCCTGGCGCAGAACGACCAGGGCCTGGTGCTGGTGGACATGCACGCCGCGCACGAGCGCGTGCTCTACGAAAAACTGAAGGCCGAAGCGGGGCGCGTGGCGACGCAGCTGTTGCTCGCGCCGGTGACGGTCGAGCTCAAGGTCGACGAACTCGACGCGCTGCTGGAGCACCGGGAGCAGTGGGGGCAGGCGGGCTTCGAGCTCGAGCGCCTCTCTCCGGGAACACTGGTGGTGCGGTCGGTGCCGGCGATGCTGCCGCGCGAGGACATCGCGGCGCTGGTGCATGACGTGATCGCCGATGTGGGCACCGACGGCACCGCGCATCACCTCGACGGAGCCACGGACCGGTTGTTAGGCACCATCGCCTGCCGCTCCGCCATTCACGCGCATCGGCGCCTCACGCTGCCGGAGATGAACGCGCTGCTGCGCCAGATGGAAGTCACTCCGCGCGCCGACCAATGCAACCACGGGCGGCCTACCTGGACACAAGTGAGCCTGCAGGAGCTGGATCGCATGTTCCTGCGCGGGCGATGACGCCCGCGAACGGCGAACCGCGGCGCCCCGAACCACCGCTCGCAGTTCTCACGGGGCCGACGGGCACGGGCAAGAGCGATGTCGCGTTGCGCCTGGCGCGCGAGTTCCCGATCGAACTGATCAGCGTGGACTCGGCGCAGGTGTACCGGGGCCTGGACCTGGGCAGCGCCAAGCCCGATGCGGCCACACGGGCGCAGGTGCCCCACCACCTGCTGGATCTCGTCGACCCTTCGGATAACTACTCGGCCGGCCAGTTCGTCCGCGATTGCATCCGCGCCATCGGCGAGATCGAAGCGCGTGGCAAGGTGCCGCTGCTGGTGGGCGGCACCATGCTCTACCTCCGCGCATTGATCGGCGGCATCGCCGAATTGCCGGAAGCCGACGATGAGTTGCGCGCGCGCCTCGACGAGGAGGCCGCACGCGAGGGCTGGCCGGCGCTGCATGCGCGCCTCGCCACGCTCGACGCGGCGGCGGCCGCGCGCATCCACCCGAACGATTCGCAACGCATCCAGCGGGCGCTGGAGGTGCACGAGGCGGGCGGCCGGCCGATCTCCGAGTTGCAGCAGGCCACCCGGCCGCCACTGGATCGGCAGTTCGTGGTGGCGGCACTGATTCCGGGCGACCGGGCCCGGCTGCACGACGCGCTGGCTCAGCGTTTCTCGCAGATGATGGATGGAGGATTCCTCGACGAAGTGCGTCGTCTAAAGGGAAGGGGGGATGTCAGCGCCTCACATCCCGCCATCCGGGCGGTGGGTTATCGACAGCTCTGGTCACACCTGGCGGGGGAGTGTCCGCTCGATGTCGCCGTCGAACGTGCACTGGCAGCTACGCGTCAACTGGCCAAAAGGCAGATGACCTGGCTGCGATCGATGCCCAACATCCATGTATTCGATCCCTATGATGCGCAAAGCTTTGTAGGCATCCGTGAAACCCTGAAAGGCGCGTTTCTCCCCCGTTCGGAGGTCTTGACCCCCTGAATCGCGTGGTAGACTCGCCGCCGTCTGCTTGCTTGAAAAATAAGGAGAACGTCATGGCCAAGGGCCAGTCACTGCAGGACCCGTTTCTGAATACTTTGCGCAAGGAACGTATCCCGGTGTCGATCTATCTGGTGAATGGAATCAAGCTGCAAGGCCAGATCGATTCGTTTGATCAGTTCGTCGTACTTCTCAAGAACAGCGTGTCCCAGATGGTCTACAAACACGCGATTTCGACAGTTGTCCCGGCGCGCAACGTGCGCATCACCAACGAAGACGGCACGACGATCGAGGCGGTCGCCGGCGAGTGATCGCAGCGCACGCAAGGTCGTTCGAAGTCTTCTCGAGAGATTCAATTGTTCGAGCGACCACGCGCAGGTGAGCGTGCCGTACTCGTGCGCCTCGGCATAGGCGCACCGGCCGATCCCCAGGACATCCAGGAATTCGAGCAGCTCGCCTCGTCGGCGGGTGCCATTCCCGTTGCCAGTGTCAGCGGCCGGCGCGATCGCCCGGATCCGCGCTTCTTCGTCGGCACCGGCAAGGCGGACGAGATCAAGGCGACGGCGGCCGCGCACGACGCGGACCTCATCCTCGTCGACCATCGCCTGTCACCTTCGCAGGAACGCAACCTGGAGAAACTCGTCGAGCGTCGCGTGCTCGACCGCTCCGGGCTCATCCTCGACATCTTCGCGCAGCGGGCGCGCAGCCACGAAGGCAAGCTCGAAGTCGAACTGGCGCAGCTCAAGCATCTCGCCACCCGCCTGGTGCGCGGCTGGACCCACCTGGAACGCCAGCGCGGCGGTGGCATCGGCAATCGCGGTCCTGGCGAGACGCAGCTCGAAACCGACCGGCGCCTCATCGGCAAGCGAGTGAAGACGCTCACCGAGCGGCTCGAGAAGATCAAACAACAGCGCGAAACAGGCCGCCAGCAGCGCGCCGAGATTCCCGTGCCTTCGCTGGCGCTGGTGGGCTACACCAACGCGGGCAAGTCCACGCTGTTCCGCGCGCTCACGGGTGCGGATGCCTACATCGCGGACCAGCTGTTCGCCACGCTGGATCCCACGGTGCGGCGTATCGTCCTGCCGGGCAACACGCAGGTGGTGGTGGCCGACACCGTCGGATTCATCCGCGAGCTGCCGCATGACCTCGTGGCGGCGTTCCAGTCCACGCTGACCGAGGCGCGCGAGGCCACCTTGCTGCTGCACGTGGTCGACGTCAGCGACCCCCGGCGCGACGAACATATCGACGAAGTGAACCGCGTGCTGGCCGAAATCGGCGCCGGGGACCTGCCGCAGGTGCTCGTTTTCAACAAGGTCGACCGGATGGAGCTGCAGCCGCGCGTGGACCGGGACGAAGAGGGCCGGGTCACCCATGTCTGGGTTTCCGCCGCCAGGTCCCAGGGCCTCGACCTGCTGCGCGAAGCCGTGGCGGAACGCCTGTCCCGCGTCGCCCGCCGTGCCACGCTGCGGCTGGCCGTGTCAGCCGGCGAAGTGCGTGCACGGCTGTACGCGGCGAACCTGGTCAGGGCCGAACGCATCGGCGAGGACGGCAGCTTCGAAATCGACACTGAACTCTCGGAAGTGGAGTTGCTCAAATGGGCGCGCGAGCCCGGCGTCGCTGTTTTGACGCTCGATGGGGACTCAACTTGTACGGCCAACGGTGGCTACCTACAATCCACGCCCGCCCTGCGCGCGGGTAAATGACTCCACAGAACTGACTATGGCTTGGAACCAACCCGGCGGAAACAACAACAACCCTTGGGGCAAGAAACCTCCCGCGGGTGGCGGTGACCTCGACCAGGCCTTCAAGGATTGGCAGAAGCGCGTGGAGGGCCTGTTTGGCGGCGGCGGCGGCAAGTCCGGCAGCTTCCTCGTGGTGCTCATCGCGATCGCGGTGGCCGTTTGGATGATCACGGGTTTCTACACCGTCAACGTCGGCAGCCAGGGCGTCGTGCAGCGCTTCGGCCGCCACGTGGCCACGGTGCCCAACGGCTGGGGCTGGCGTTTCCCCTGGCCCATCGAGCACGTCACCGAAGTCGACGTCGCGGGCGTGACGCCCACCTCGTACACCTCCAGCGTGCTGACGGCCGAGCCCAACGTGGTGGAGCTCGAAATCGCCGTGCAGTACAAGATCAAGGATCCCGAGGACTATCTATTCCGCGTGCGCGACCCGGAGAAGACCCTGGGCGAAGTCAGCGAAAGCGCGATCCGCGAAGTCGTGGGTCGGAGCGACCAGCAGGCCATCCTCGAGTCCAAGCGCGTCGAGATCGCCGACGCCGCGCGCGACATCATGCAGCGCACGCTCGATGCGTATGGCGCGGGCCTCGAAGTGGTCGAAGTGAAGCTCACCGGCGTGCAGGTGCCCGAGGCCGTGCAGCAGTCGCAGCGCGATTCCGTGAAAGCCAAGGCGGACCGCGAGCGCGTCATCCGCCAGGCGCAGGCCTATTCGAACGAGATCCTTCCCAAGGCGGAAGGCCAGGCGGCTCGCGCCGTGGCGGAAGCCGAGGCGTACAAGGCCAGCCGCGTACAGCAGGCCACCGGTGACGCGTCGTACTTCAACCAGCTGCTCACCGCGTACGAGAAGGCGCCTGCGGTCACGCGCGAGCGCCTGTACATCGAGGCCGTGGAATCCGTGCTGGGGAAATCCCGAAAGGTGATCATCGATTCCAAGGGTTCGAACGGGAACGTGTTCTACCTGCCGCTCGACAAGTTGCTTGAACGCAGCCGTGATTCCAGCTCCGGTACCGTCAACGTGCAGCCGCCGATCACGGTCGAGGCGGAACCGTCGAGCAACTCCGACAACCGTTCAAGGGCGGAACGCTGATGGGCTCGCGCATTCTCCTGATCCTCGTGATCCTCCTCGGCAGCATCCTGGTGCTCAGCATGTCCACGTTCGTGGTCAGCGAGCAGGAACAGGCCTTGCGGGTGCAGTTCAAGACCGTCATCGGCAAGGATTACAAGCCAGGGTTGCACTTCAAGGTGCCGCTGGTGGACGACGTCATCAAGTTCGACCGCCGCGTGCTCACGCGCAAGTTCGACACCGAGCAGTTCCTCACCAGCGAAAGCCAGGTGCTGACGATCGATTACTACATCAAGTGGCGCATCCAGGACGTCGAGGCGTACTACCAGGCCACCGCCGGCGGCAGTGAATCCCAGGCCGATCTGCTCGTGGGTCAGCGCATCCAGGACGGCATCAAGAACGCCGTGGCCCGCCGCACTCTCAAGGAAATCGTCATCTCGGACCGCCAGCAGGTCACGGGCGAATTCATGGAGCGCTCCAGCGAGTCGCTCAAGAACCTCGGCATCCAGCTCATCGACGTGCGCGTGCAAAGCATCCGCCTGCAGGAAGACGTGGCCTTGCGCGTGTACGAGAGCATGAAGCAGACCTTCGAAGGCATCGCACTCACGCAGCGCGGTGAGGGCGACCGTGAGCAGCAGATCATCCGCTCCGAAGCCGAACGCAAGCGCACCGAGATCATCGCCAAGGCCAATGCCGATGCGCAGAAGATCCGCGGCGATGGCGATGCCCAGGCCGCCGCGCTGTACGCCGCCGCGTACAACCGCAACCCGGAGTTCTACGCGTTCTACCGCAGCCTGCTGGCGTACCAGAAGTCGCTGGGCCGCGAGGGTGACGTGGTCGTCGTGTCCCCGGACAGCGAGTTCTTCAGGTACCTCAAGAGTCCGGCGCCCCAAAGACGTTGATCGCCGACGAGCGGCGCTGGCTTTCCTTTTCCGCAAACTGATTCGTCGCGCGAGCGGCGCCGGGTAAATCTGGTCATGGGTAAATTCGTCATCATCATCGGCACCCAGTGGGGCGACGAGGGCAAGGGCAAAGTCGTCGACCTGCTCACCGAGCGCGCCGCGGCCGTCGCCCGGTTCCAGGGCGGACACAACGCCGGCCACACGCTGGTGATCGGCGGTAAGAAGACCGTCCTGTCGCTGATCCCGTCCGGCATCCTGCACAACACGGTGCACTGCCTCATCGGCAACGGCGTGGTGCTCTCGCTCGAGGCGCTGTTCAAGGAAGCTCAGACGCTCATCGACCAGGGCGTGGACGTGTTCGCCCGCCTGCGCGTGTCGCCGAACTGCCCGCTGATCCTTCCTTCGCATGTCGCGCTAGATAAAGCGCGTGAAGCCGCGCGTGGCGCCAACGCCATCGGCACCACGGGCCGTGGAATCGGCCCGGCCTACGAAGACAAGGTGGCCCGCCGCGCCGTGCGCGTGCAGGACCTGTTCAAGCGGGAGCAATTCGCCGCCAAGCTCGGCGAGATCCTGGACTTCCACAATTTCACGCTGCAGCACTACTTCAAGCAGCCCGCCATCGACTTCCAGAAGACGCTGGACGAGCAGCTCTCGTACGCCGAGCGCGTGAAGCCGCTGGTCAGCGACATCACGCAGACGCTCGCGGACCTGCGCGCGAAGAAGGCCGACGTCATGTTCGAGGGCGCGCAGGGCGCCATGCTGGACGTGGACCACGGCACGTATCCGTTCGTCACGTCGAGCAACACCACGGGTGGATTCGCGGCCACGGGCACGGGCCTGGGGCCTCGCGTGTTCGACTACGTGCTCGGCATCGTGAAGGCCTACACCACGCGAGTCGGTGGTGGTCCGTTCCCCACGGAGCTGTTCGATGAATACGGCGAGCACCTGGGGCGCGTCGGCCACGAGTTCGGCGCGGTCACGGGCCGCAAGCGCCGCTGTGGCTGGTTCGATGCCGTGTCCCTGCGCCGCTCCATCATCAATTCCAGCGTGTCGGGTCTTTGCCTGACCAAGCTCGATGTGCTCGATGGCCTGGATTCGTTGCAGATCTGCGTGGGCTATAAATCCAACGGCGTGGTCTCCACCGAGCCGCCGCTGTTCGCCGACGCCTTCGCGGAGGTGGAGCCGGTGTACGAGGAGATGCCGGGGTGGAAGGAATCCACCATCGGCGTGAAGACCTACGAGGGCCTGCCGGCGAACGCGCAGAACTACCTAGCGCGGTTGCAGCAGCTCGCGGGTGTGCCCATCGACATCATCTCGACGGGCCCGGATCGCGAGCAGACCATCGTGCTGCGGCATCCCTTCGACTGATCCCCGATGCGAGGCGGCCTCCCGCTTCGTGATCTTCCGCGGTGCACTCGTGACCGTTTCGTAAGAGCCCTCTGACAGGCATCGGCTTCGCGGGCCGCTTGCGGATAAATACTTAGGACTAACTAACAACCTTCGCCGGGTCAGCGCCGCGCGGCCTCCCTATACTCGCGCGGATGATGCAGCTGGCTCCCCGCGAAACGGCCGCGGTGCATGCAGTGCCGTTACCCACCAGTCCCTGGTGTCTGTTCCTCGACGTCGACGGAACCCTGCTCGAACTCGCCGATTCGCCCGGCGGCGTCTCCGTGGACGAGGCGTTGTTGCCGCTGCTCGCGCGGCTGCGTGGCGCATCGCAGGGCGCGGTGGCGCTCATCAGTGGCCGCACCATCGCCAATCTCGATCTCCTGTTGGGCGACGCGGGCCTGCCCGCGGCCGGTCTGCACGGTTGCGAACGCCGTGATGCGACCGGACACCTGCACGTGGCGGACATCGCGCGCGAACAGCTGGCCGACGTGCGCGCGGGCCTCGAACGCCTGGTGAATCGACATCCCGGACTGCTGCTCGAGGACAAAGGCGCGGGCGTCGCATTGCATTTCCTCAAGGCACGCCAGCTCGAGCACGAGCTTCGCGCCGAAGTCGCGCTGTTGGCCGCGCCACTGGTGCCCACGTTCGCGCTGCTCGATGGTCACGCGGTCATCGAGGTGAAGCCCGCTGCGCATACCAAGGACAGCGCGGTCACCGCATTCATGGAAGAGGTGCCGTTCCGCGGGCGCCGTCCGATCTTCATCGGCGATGACGTCACCGACTACGGCGGATTCGCCGCGGTGCGTCGCTTCGAGGGCCTGGCGATCGCGGTGGGTCCGCGCGTGAAGGCCGAATACTGGCTGCAGGATCCGCGCGCCGTGCGCGTGTACCTCGACCAGCTCGCGACCGCCACCGACGACACAGGAGTGACTGCTTGAACTATGGCGTGATCGGCAATTGCCAGGTAGCCGCATTGATCGACGAACAGGCCCGCATGGTCTGGGCCTGCCTGCCGCGACCGGACGGCGATCCGGTGTTTTCGTGCCTGCTCACGAAGGAGGGCGGGGAATCACGCACGGGTGTGTTCGCGGTCGACATGGTCGACCTCACGCGCACCGAACAGGAATACATGCGCAACTCCGCCATCATCGAGACGCGCATGTACGACTCGCATGGTGGCGTGCTGCGGATCGTCGATTTCGCGCCCCGGTTTCGCAGCCGCGGCCGCGTGTTCAGGCCGATGATGTTCGTGCGCAGCGTGGAGCCGCTCGCCGGCCGGCCGACCCTGCGGCTGCGGCTACGTCCCACCTCGGGCTTCGGCGAGCGCACGCCGGCCGGCATCAGCGGCAGCCATCACATCAAGTTCGCCGCCGATGGCCTCAACTACCGCGTCACCACGGATGCGTCGCTCTCGGCGCTCATCGAAGACCGGCCCGTGGTGCTCGAGCGGCCGCTGCATTTCATCATCGGGCCGGATGAAACGCTGCAGGAGTCGCCCGCGGCGCTCACGCGCGAGTTCCTCGGCGCGACGCTGAGCTACTGGCAGGAGTGGGTTCGCACGCTCGCCGTGCCGGCCGACTGGCAGGACGCGGTGATCCGCTCCGCGATCACGCTGAAGCTCTGCACCTACGAGGACACCGGCGCGGTTCTCGCGGCGCTCACCACTTCCATTCCCGAAGCCGCGAACACCACGCGCAACTGGGACTACCGCTACTGCTGGCTGCGCGACAGTTACTTCGTGATCCAGACCCTGAACCGGCTGGGCGCGACGCGCACGATGGAAGCCTATCTGCATTACATCGACCAGATCATCGCCACCTCCACGGCCGACACGCTGCAGCCGCTGTACGGCATCACGGGGGATCCGCGCGCCGAGGAGAAGATCGCCACCACGTTGACGGGCTACCGCGGCATGGGGCCGGTGCGCTTCGGCAATCTCGCCGCCGAGCAGGTCCAGCACGACGTCTACGGTTCGGTGATCCTGGCCGCCACCCAGTTGTTCTTCGACGAACGCCTGGTGCGCAGCGGCGACCAGACACTGCTGGAACGCCTGTACCGCCTCGGCAAGCGCGCGGTCGCCACTTTCGAGGAGCCGGATGCGGGACCCTGGGAGTTCCGCGGCAAACTGCAACGGCACACGTTTTCCGCCGCCATCTCCTGGGCCGGTTGCGACCGGCTGGCGCGCATCGCGCGCCGCGTGGGCGACCACATCGCCGCGCGGGATTGGGGAGCGCGCGCCGACTACATGCGCCAGGAGATCCTCGACGGCGCCTGGAGCGAGGAGCGGCAGTGCTTCACCTCGGCCTTCGGCAATCGCGATCTCGATGCCACGGCCCTGCTGCTGCCCGAACTCGGATTGCTGCCGGCCACCGATCCGCGCTTCCTCAAGACACTGGAACGCATCGAGGAAGAGCTGCGCACTGGCGACCTGCTGTTCCGCTACAAGCACGCCGATGACTTCGGCGCGCCCGAGAACGCCTTCACCATCTGCGCGTTCTGGTACGTCAATGCGCTGGCCGCGGCCGGCCGCATGGAGGAGGCGCGCGAGCGCTTCGACCGCCTGCTCAAGCGGCGCAACCCGCTGGGACTACTGTCCGAGGATATCGCGCCCGCCACCGGCGAGCTCTGGGGCAATTTCCCGCAGACGTACAGCATGGTCGGCGTGATCGGCAGCGCGGTCCGGCTTTCGCGCAGCTGGGAAGAGATCGTATGACCAGGCTGGTCGCGGTCTCCAACCGCATCTCGCTACCCAAGCGCGGCGCGGCGCCCGGTGGATTGGCCGTGGGCCTGCTGGCCGCCATGCAGGCGCGCCGCGGCTTGTGGTTCGGCTGGGATGGGGAGACCAATGAAGTGGCCGCGACCGAGCCGGCCATCGTGCGCAAGGATGGCATCACCTACGCGTCCATCGACGTCGACAACGCCGAGTACCGGGATTTCTATCTCGGCTTCTGCAATGGCGCCCTGTGGCCGCTGTTCCACTACTTCGTCGACGGCTTCCGCTACAACGACGCGCAGTACGAGGCCTATCAGCGCGTGAACCTGCGTTACGCGCGCCAGCTGGCGCCGTTGCTGGAGACCGACGATCTCGTCTGGGTGCACGACTACCATCTGTTTCCCCTCGCGCAGAAATTGCGCGAGATGGGCGCGATGCAGCCCATGGGGCTGTTCCTGCACATCCCGTTCCCCCACATCGAAGTGCTGCGCGTGCTGCCGGTTTACGGCGAGCTGCTGCAATCGATGCTTGCCTACGACGTGCTCGGTTTCCAGACCGAAACGGACATGCAGTCCTTCCGTTCCGCCGTGGCCTATGTCTGGGGCGAGCAGGCCTTGAGTGGTGACCGTGCAGTGACCATCGGCGGCCGGCGTGTGATCACGGAAGTGTTCCCGATCGGCGTGGACGTGGCGGCGATCCAGCGCGAAGCCGTGGACTCGCAGGCGACGGATGCCTGCAAACGCATGGTCGCGGGCCTGCTGGGCCGCAAGCTCATGATCGGCGTCGATCGCCTCGACTACAGCAAGGGCCTGGTGGAGCGGTTCAAGGCCTACGAGAAGTTTCTGGAAACTCATCCGGAGAACCAGAACCGCGTGTCCTTCCTGCAGATCGCGCCGCTGTCGCGTTCCGACGTGCGGGCCTATGCGGAAATCCGTCGCGATCTGGAACAGACGACAGGCCGCACCAATGGCCGCTTCGCCGACACCGACTGGACGCCGATCCGGTATCTCAACCGCAACTTCCCGCACGACGTGCTCATGGGCTTCATGCGCTCGGCGCAGGTGGGCATCGTCACGCCGGTTCGGGACGGCATGAATCTCGTCGCGAAGGAATTCGTCGCCGCGCAGGATCCCGAGGACCCGGGCGTGCTGATCCTCTCCACGCTGGCCGGCGCCGCGCGGGAGCTGTCCGGCGCGGTGATGGTGAATCCCTACGACGCGCGCGGCATGGCGCACGCCATCCAGCAGGCGTTCAACATGCCCATCGCGGAGCGGCGCGAGCGGCACCAGACCATGATCGAAGTGCTGCGCCGGAACTCCATCACCGCGTGGCATTCGAGTTTTGTCGACACGCTCGACGCCGTGGCGGGCAAGACTCTCGAGTTCAAACTCAAGGTCGGCTGACGCCGATTCCCCGCATCCACCGACAGCGTCCGCGCTCGCGGTGGAGTGAAGTCGGCCCTCATCCAGGAGGTGCGGACATGGCCCGGTACGGCAAGAAAGCTCAGCAGAAGGTCGAGAAGGTGATGCACGAGCGCAAGGCGGGAACCCTGCGCAGCGGCAGCACCGGAAAGAAAGTCACGAGCCGGAAGCAGGCGATCGCCATCGGGCTCTCCGAGGCGCGCCGCGCGGGTGGCAAAGTGCCGAAGAAGAAGGCAAAGGCCAAAGCCAAAGCGAGGGCGAAGAAGAAGTAGCGAGCCTACTTCACGGACTCGAGCCAGCCACCTTCGAAGCCGGCGCGCTTGAGTCCGCGAACGATGTATGGATTGCGCTTCATCACGTTCCAGATGAGCTCGCTGCGATGGTTCTCGATCATCGCGATGATCGGTCCCTGGTCGATGCCGAGATAGTCGCTCGCGACCCAGCCCACGCCGCGCGTGCGTTTGCCCCGGCGCAGCGGGACGTCGTAGTCGAAGCTCGGATTGAAGGCGTCGACGAAGCCGTACTTGCCATAGATCTGCGAGCCGTAGCGCTTGTGCATCTCTTTTGTCGCCGGAATCACCACTTCGGGCGCGAAGGGTAGTGAGGCAATGGCGGCGTAAGGCGTGATGGTGCCGTCATCCAGCGTCTCCACCAGGCTCACGCCGCGCGCCGCGTAGGCATGGAACTGCCGCGTCTGGCCAAGGTAGGGCATCTTGAAATACCCCGGTCCGTCGCTCGCCGAAAGCCCCCAGATATTGGGGCCATAGCCTTTCCAGTCGAGTGGATTGCGGATGGCGTAGGCGCGCTGCGCCAGCACCGCGCGCCGGCTGTTCTCGAAATAGTCGATGCCCTGCGGCCACATGAACTCGTCCTTGATGCCGCGGTAGTCGATCCAGATCGCGCTGAACTGGTGGCCGAACATGGGCCCGAAGGTGAGGTGCGTCTGTCCTTCGAGCGTGCCCCAGTGGCGGTAGTAGTTGGACGTGAAGGAGTCCCAGGTGCCAGCCGCGGCAGGATGCGTGGGGCTGCCGAGCGCGAGCACGTACACGATCATGCCCTCGTTGTAGCCGCGCCAGTCGTGGGTTTCGAATTGCTGCTCGGGGCTCCAGGCCATGCGGATGTCGGGCACGTGCTCGATGAACCAGGGCCAGTTGGCGCGTTCGTAGAGTTCCTGCGCCAGCCGCCGGATCTCCTTCTCCGCCGGATCGTCGCCGTCGAAATAACCCGCGACGAACAGGGCGCCGGCCAGGAACAACGCGGTGTCCACGGTGGAGAGTTCGGAGTTGCCGTAGCGGAGCCCCGTGCCCATGTTGAGGAAGTGGTAGAAAAATCCCTGGTAGCCGGCCGTGGTGGCCGATTCCGGACCTTGTGGCAGGCCGTGCAGGAATTTCAGCGTGAGCAGCACGCGGTCGCGCGCCTGCGCGCGTGTGACGTAACGGCGTTCGGCGCCGACGGCGTACGCATTCAGCGCAAACCCGATGGCCGCGATGCTGGAGAACGGGGGCTTGGGCCAGCGATCAGGTACGAGGCCGGTTTCGGGCTCCGCGGTCTCCCAGAAGAAATCGAACGTGCGGCGTTCGATGTCCTCGAACAGCGGATCCAGCGTGTTCACCACCGACGCACTGGTGGGCACCACCATCGGCGCGATGGGTGCGGCAGGCGGCGTCGTGCAGGCCGACATTACCCACGCACCCAACGTGGCACTGGCCAGGAACGCGACCGTCCGCCACGCGGACCGCCTCACGCGGCCACCGGTGCTTTGCAATAGCGGTCGATGAATTGTTCGTGCGCAGGCATGGCCGTGATGCAGCTGGCGATCACGCCGCGGACGCTCTCGCCGAAGGCCGCGAGTTCGGCATCGGACAGCACGTCCACCAGCGGGTGATAGCTCCGCGGCACGATGCCCTGGCCCACCATCACCTGCACCCAGCTCGTCAGCGCGAACATCTCGTCGGCATTGCGATAGAAACGTCCAGACTCGCGGAACAGCTCGATCTTCGCGCGCAGCTCATCCGGCAACGGCATGTTGGCGCAGTAGCGCCAGAACTCTGTGTCACGCCGCTCGGTGGCGCAGTAGTGCAGGATCAGGAAATCGCGGATGCGCTCGATCTCGAAGGCGGCCTCGGTGTTGAACTGATCGCGCAGCCGCGGGCTCATGGTGCGATCGGGCAACATCTGTATCAACCGCGCGATGCCGGACTGGATGAGATAGATGCTCGTGGACTCGAGCGGCTCGAGAAAGCCACTGGCGAGTCCCAGCGCGACGCAGTTGCGGTTCCACATCTGCCGGCGCCGGCCGGTGGTGAAACGCAGCACACGCGGATCGGCGAGCGCCCGCCCATCGAGATGAGCGAGCAGCGTGCGTGCCGCTTCCTCATCGGTGGTGTGAGCGCTGGAGTACACGTGGCCATTGCCGGTGCGGTGCTGCAAGGGAATCCGCCACTGCCACCCGGCGCCACGCGCGGTGGAGCGCGTGTAAGGCGTGGCGGCGGAAGTCTTCTCGCTGGGCACGGCCACGGCGCGATCGCAGGGCAGCCAGTGCGTCCAGTTGTCGTAGCCGGTCTTCAGCGCCTGTTCGATGAGCAACCCGCGGAAGCCCGAGCAATCGATGAACAGTTCGCCGCCGATGCGCGCACCGGACTTGAGCGTCACGGAGTCGATGAAGCCGTCTTCGCCCCGCAACGAGACGTCGACGACTTCGCCCTCGATCCGCTTCACGCCGCGCGCCTCGGCGTACCGCCGCAGGTATTGCGCGTAGAGGCCGGCATCGAAGTGATAGGCGTAGGCGACTTGCGAGAGCGGCGAGCCCGGGGGCACATCGCTGGCGCCGGACAGGAACTTGCCGGCCGGCGCGGCCGCCGCGTTCAGCGAGTAAGCATCTATGGGCGCAGCCTTGCCCTGGTGGTGCAGCTTGACCCAGTACTGGTGGAAGGGCAGCGAGCGGTAATCATGGCCAATCGTGCCGAAGCCGTGCACGTAGGTGTCGCCGGGCCGCCCCCAGTCGACGAACTGGATGCCCAGCTTGAACGTACCGCGCACCGCCCGGACGAAGTCCACTTCGTCGATCTGCAGCGACTGGTTGAAGGCGCGCAGGTGAGGCACGGTGGCTTCGCCCACGCCCACGGTGCCGATGTCCTCGGACTCGATGAGCTGGATCGATACCGGATACTCTAGCGCGCGCGACAGCGCGGCCGCGGCCATCCAGCCCGCGGTTCCGCCGCCAATGATGACGATGCTGCGAAGTCTCGTGTCAGTCACGAGGCCAATGATGTCAAAGATCGCCCGCGCTAACAGCCCCTGGAGTGTCGGGCTGCCAGCGCGGGCTTTCTTCCACTAGAACTTCACGCCAAAGGACGCGCGCAGGGTGCGCGGCAGTCCCGTGATCTGGCCGCTAGGGTTGTAGCGCCCGCGGTTCACCACGCCATTGGCGCCATTTGCATCGGTGTAGTCGACGAGGTTCTTTTCGTTGGTGAGGTTGATGCCGTCGAGGCGCAGGTAGAACGACCCAAGATCACCAATCTCGAAGTTCTTCGTGACCTGCAGGTCGATGGACTGGTAACCAGTGCCGCCGATGTCATAGCCCACCGCCGTGCAAGGTGCGCCGGTTTCGAACGTGCCAGGCGGCGTGAGGCAGCCGATGGCGTTGCGGGGCAGCGGCGTGGACCAGGTGAACTTGCCGGCGAGCATCAGGCCCCAGGGTCCGGCGAAGGAACTCGTGGCGACGAAGCGGTGCTTGGACGCCGAGTTCGACACTACGTACGGGAAGGCGCCGATGGACGAGGCATCGAACAGGTAGTGCTCGTTGATGTCGCGGTTATGTTCGGCATCCGTGTACGTGTACGACAGCGTCGTGCCCCAGCCCGATTCCTCGGTGAAGCCCTTCTCGGCCGAGAGCAGGATCTGTGTGCTCTTGGTCTCGATGCCGTTGTCACCCACGAGCAGCACGCCCGCGAGTCCCGGCGGCGAGTTGCCCCAGGGCTGGCTTCGGTTCTGCCAGAAATCGCCATTGGGGTAGCGGTTCGCCAGAGTGAACACGAAACCGTCCTTGCTGGTGATGCGCGACACGGAGGCGCTGGTCTGCCAGTCGCCGAGCCGGTTGCGCATGCCGAGGCTGAGCTGGTCGGAGTAGGGAACCTTGAGATCGTTGTTGATCAGGTTCACTTCACCAGCCATGCCGTTGAGCAGCGCCGGCAGGGCATTCGGATCGTTCGCGAACTGGGGGTTCCAGGCGATGCACGACGCGCTCGGCGTGCAGGGATGGTCTCCGGTGTTGAAGCGCAGTTCGGTGGTGGCCAGGGAGAACTTGGTCTGTTCGAGCTGGAGGTAGTCGTACAACGTGCGGTCGTACGCGCGGCCGGCGCCGCCGAAGATCACGTGCCGCTGATCGGCGCCGATGTCATAGGAGAAGCCCAGGCGCGGTTGGAAGGCGTCGGTCTGCTCCTTGCGGTTGTTGCCGGTGGAGATGTAGTCGTTGATGTCGATGGCGACATTCGGGTCGCTCGAAAGCCCCAGTGACTCGCCGTAGGTGACGCCGGGCGACACTTCCGTGTTGAGCGCGGTCATGAGGAACTCGGGCGTCACGAAATCCAGGTACGAAGGATTCTTCTCGACATCCCAGCGGATGCCCAGGTTCAGCGTGAGCTTCTCGCTGACCGTCCAGTCGTCCTGCACGAACACGCCAAACTGCTGGTCGCTCGAAATCACCTGGGAATCGAAGCCTGCGAGGGGCAGCGCGAAGGCGGCCTTCCAGGGCGTCGTGGCCACGCCGGCCGCGGTGACGTCGTAGTAGAAGACGGGGCGGCCCGGGATGGAGTCCGCGGCCGTGAGTTCCACGTCCTTGTACTTCACGCCGGCCTTGATGGTGTGCGCACCGCCCACGTCCGGGAAGGTGATGGTATTGCCGACGGCCCAGCCCTTCTGGCCCTTGTTCTGCGCGGCGCGCGGGTCCGCTCCGTCGACCCTCAGGATGTTGGAATCGTTGGCGTTGTTGCGCCAGGTGTAAACCGTGCCGTTCACGCCCGCGTTGGGCAGCTGCGGCACGTAGAACGCGTCTTCGTAGGTGAACTGCAATTCGTTGAGCCAGCTTTCGGCGTTGTGCTTCCAGTTGAGCTCGTAGCGGTTGTCGTCATTGTCGGTGTTCACGGCGGCGGATTGCGCCGTGCCGGTGCCGGTCTGGTCACCCTGGCTGGTTTCCTTGCGGATCTTGACCGAGAAGGCAAGGGAATCGGTGTCCGTCATGGACCAGTCGAGCTTCGCGAAGTACAGGTCCTCGTCGAAAGCGATGTTCGCGGGGCCCAGCTGCGCGACCGCATCCGCCGGGAGCTGCGCGACGATGGCGTCTGGAGGACTGCCATCGACGGTGACGACCTTCGGCGTCAGGTACTTCTTGGCTTCGTACGTCACGAAGAAATGCAGCTTGTCCTCGATGATGGGGCCGCCGAAGGCCACGCCGTACTCCTTGCTCTCCGACGCCACCTTCTCCTTCGTGATGCTGTTGAGCTCTCCGGATGTGCGCGCGCGGAAGTTGTCCGCGGTGTACGTGCCGAAGGCTTCGCCTTCGAACTTGTTGGTGCCGGATCGCGTGAGCGCCGTGATGGCGGCGCTGGAGATCTGGTCGTATTCCGCCTTGTAGTTGGAGGTGATGACCTTGTATTCACCGATGGCCAGCTGCGGGAACGGGTTGCCCTGCGTGTCGCCCGTCTGGCCGGAAAGACCCGAGCGCACGTAGCCCTTCTGGCCCACGCCGTCGATGTAGAGGTTCACGCCGTTCTTGTTCTGCGCGCCGCCGCGGATCGACGTGCGGCCGCTGCCGTCCACTTCGAACACCACGCCGGGAACCACGTCGGCGAACTCGAGGAAGTTGCGCGTCATCTGCGGCGTGGTCTCGATCTGCTGCATCGACACGGTGGTGCCCACCTCGGAGGTGCGCACCTCGTTGAGGCGACGGCCCATCACCGTCACTTCCTGCATCGGCGCTTCCGTGGCTTCGGCCGTGGCTTCGGCCGTGCCGGCGGCGAGATCCAGGGTGGCCGTGGAGGCGACCGTCAGGGTCACCGTGGTCTCGGTGCCGGGACCGGCGTCGACGCGGTACGTGCCGGGCGGCAAGCCCGCGAGGGAATAGCCACCGTTGGCATTCGCCTTCGTCCGTCGCGTGACACCGGTGGCGACGTTACGCGCGGTGATGTCGGCATTGGCCGGCGCGGTACCGCGCAGCGCGGCATCGGCGGACTGCGCCCAAACTACTCCGGGGGCGGCGAGGACGGACGCGATGGCTGCGCCCAGGACGGAACGGGAAAAATTTTTCATGACATCCCTCTCGTGTTCGTCGCAGCCAGCCGATCGAGGAGACTGGTTAGAGCGGGCCCGCAAGCGTGGCGCGCCGGCGACGTGTTGCTATGGCGCCATTGTTGCACCGGTCGGGCAGAGCCCGCTCTGGCATTAGGGGTTTGTCATGTAGGCCTCGGGGCAGCCGCGACGCAGGAATTGTCCGACATGAAGGATTGTTAGGGCTCGCGCGTCTTGCACCGTCCGCTGTGCGGCACCGCGCCAATTGGCCCGGCGCGTTTTGCCGGCGAATCAATGCACTGCGGTCACTTCAGGCTGAGCGCGATGCGCACTTTTCCAGCCTCCGCGGGCCTTGCTCCGGCCGCGAGCATAAATACGCGCGCGGGCTCCACCTGCCCCGACGAAAGCAGCGCGTCCTGGATGGCGCGCGCCCGTTGCTGGGCCAGCGACTCGAGCTGCGCTTCGAGTGCATCGATGCCTGGACGCAACGCCGTCTCCAGTTCGCCGTTGGCGCTGGCGAGTGCGGAGGCCTCGCGCTCCTTTGCGCGGATCTCCTGCAATGCCTGGGCGCCGGGAGGCAGGGCGGCCCCGGCCTTGTCCGCCCGATACGCGGCGAGCAGCAGCTCGAAGCGTTGTGCGGGATCCGTGAGTGCGTCCGCGCCCGCCTTGCGTGCCTGCGCCAGTGTCTGCAGCCGGGCCGCGAGCCGCGCTTCACCCAGCACCGCGGCATCCGCGTCGGGAGACCAGGTGGCCGGGACTTCCAGCGCGAGCTGAGGGCGCTCGTGCAGTGCCTTGGTGAGCGACGCGAGTTTCTCGCTGGCCGCGGCATCGAGTTCCGCACTGCCCGCGGCGAAGTCGATGAGATTCACTTCCTCGCCGCCGCCAAACAGGCCACCCAACAACTTGAATGGCGAGGTGGCCACTCCCGCCAAAAGGTTCACGAAGGCTTTCCAGACGATGGGGCCGATCCGGAACTTGGGGTCGTCGAGGCTGCCGCTCACCGGAAGGCCGAGATCGATGACGCCATTGCGGTCCTTGAGAAGCGCCACCGCCAGCCGCAGCGGTAGTTTGACGGCGTCCGGACTGTCGACGCGGTCGCCCAGCGTGAGCTGGTCGACGATGAAACGCTGCTCGGCTTCGAGCTTGCGATTCTCCACGAGGTAACGCACGTCCACGGAGAGTTTGCCTTTCTCGATGCGATAACCCGCGAAGCGTCCGGAGTAGGGCGTGACCGACGTGAGCTCGACGCCGTCGAACTTCACGCGCAGATCGGTGAACAGCGTGGCGGACAACAGGTTGAGTTCACCGGCGATCTCCACGGGGGCGTAGCGATCGATCTTGCCCTTCAATGCCACGCGGGCGCGCGAGTCCTTGCGCGAAGACAGTCCCGTGACGCTGCCGCCGAGCTGCTGCAGACTCACCGCGTAGTTGGGCGTGATCCAGAAGTCGGCGAAGTTGGCCGAGCCGTTCTCCACCTGCACCTTGCCGATGCTCATGGCCATCGGTTTCTGCGCGCCGGTGGGCGCCTGGTCCGCGCCCTTGACGGTCTGCACCGGGCCTGGCGCGCTCGCCGGCATGGTCAGCACCTTGGACACGTTGGTGGTTTGATCCGGCGCGATGATGAACCGCACATACGGTGCGCGCGCGGAAATCCCGGCGATGCGCAGCGACTCGGGGGCCGACTTGTATTCGATGCCCGTGAGCGCCAGCCGTTCCCACTTGATGAAATCCTCGCGCAGCGCGTTGTCCACGGTCTGGAATTTGCCGCTGACGAGATTCCCGGCAATACGCCAGTAGTCAGGCCGGAACTCCGCGTCGAGGTCCGCGCCGAGCGTGCCCGACAGCAGAGTCATCTGCGTGTAAGTGCCCACGTAGGGCTGCAGCGCGGTGAGGTTGAGGTCTTCGAGCCGGATCTTTCCGGCCAGCGTTTTTTCCGCGGCGATGCCGGTGCCTTGCACGCTGAGTTTCCCGCCGCTCTCGAGAGCCAGGTCTCCGGAGAGCTCCAGCTTTTGTCCCGGCGCGGTACTGAAGCCAAGCAACTGCAGGTTGAGCGGTGCGACCACCAGGGTCGCCGCGGGCTTGACGAAGGCGTCAGCGACTTCCACGCGCAGGTTCGTGACGGCGACATCGGGCGCGTTCACCGTCCACGCATTCCCGGCGGATGCGGGTTCCGAAGTCGTCAGGGCTGGCGACTCGGGCACGCCTGGCGTTTCGGCCACGGGGGTAGCGGGCGCTTCCGCGAGGGATAGCAGGTTCACGGCTCCGTCCGCGGCACGCCGCGCCTTCACCGTGCCCGCGGTGAGGCGGATGCTGCCGATATCCAGGACGCGCTTCGCCAGCTGCGCCTTGGCGGCGCCGATCTCGAGTTGATCGAGAGTGATCCAGTCCTCGTCACCGCCGCGGGCGCGCAGCGCGAGATCGTTCACGTTCACACGCGCGAGTGTGACGTCCAGCGTGAGGTCGGGCTCGCTGGCCACGAACGCGTAGCTGCCATTGACTCCGACCAGGCCGCCCGCGACTTCGAAGCCCAGCGATTCCTGAAGATAGGACCACAGGGTCCGCGCCTGGACTTCGCTGAGCTCGAAGTCTCCGCGCGACTGCAGCGGGTTCAGCGCGAAGCTTCCACCCCAGCGGAATTTCTCGCCGTCGGCGGACGTGGCCTGCAGCGAATAGTGGTTGCCGCTGTCCGCGGTGGTGCCGAAGTCGAGGAGCTCGAAATTCACCGGCCGCAGCCGGGCCTTGAAGGGTGCCTTGCGCGCGTGGTCTTCGAATTCGATCGTGCCATTGGCGAGCCGGAACCGGTCGATGAACACACGCACGGGTTCGGATGCCGGCTCGGCCGCGGTGCCCGCTGGCGTGGCGAAAGGCGCGGCGAGCTCGGAGAGATTCAACGATCCGTCGGCCCGGACCAGTACGCGCCCGGAAGGTTGGTCCAGCTCGATGGCATGAAAGGATGCGCCGCGGCGCCAGACGCTGGAGATATCGAGATTCACGAGTAGCCGGTCGAACGCCAGCAGCGCTTCGCCCTTCGAGTCGCGGAAATCGAAGGCCTTGACCTCCAGCGCGAACGTGAAAGGGTTGAAGGTGATCTCGCCCAGCGCGGGTTCGCGTTTCCAGTGTTGCGCCGTGAATTCTTCGATCTGCCCCCGCACCAGCCTTGGCACCAGCCAGAAGCCAAGGGCGGCATACAACAGCAGCAGTGACAGGCAGCTGATGGCGAGGATCCGGAGTCGTCGTGTGATCTGGAATGGCATGGCGTGGCTCAGAAGCGTCGCAAGTCGAATCCGTCGAGATCGGGCCGGGGGCGGCCGGCGACCAGGTCGGCCATGGCGCGCGCCGTCACCGCGGACAGCGTGAGGCCGATGTGCTGGTGCGCGAATGCGTAGTAAAGGCTTGGCAGCGACGGGCACCGCCCGAGGGCGGGCAGATAGTCCGGCAGCACGGGCCTGGGTCCCACCCAGCTGCGCGCTGCATCGTCGCAGGCGTATCCCAGCGTGCGAAGAGAGTTGCGCAGCCAGGCGCTCTTGCGCGGGTCGGAAGGCGCGTCGGCCCCGGCGAACTCCATGAAGCTGGTCGCGCGCACGCGCCCGGCCATGGGAGTGACTACGATGTTCTGGTCGGAGTACACGATGGGAGCGTCAACCAGTGGCGCCGCCTCGGGCATCTGTACGTGGTAACCACGGGCAGCCTCGAGCGGGACCCGGTATCCGAAGGGCGTGAGCAATGGCGCGGACCACACGCCCGCACAGACCACGGCGGCCTGCACGCGTGTATTGCCTTCGGGCGTGACCACCTCACAACCTTCCGGCGCCGCGCGCACGGCGAGAACGTCACGCCGATGGAAGGTGGTGCCGAGCTGTCCGGCAGCCGTGGCGAACGCGCGTACCACTTCCAGCGGGTCCAGCACGTGGGCGCAGTTCGGAAACCACAGGCCCGCGGCGGCATCGGCTCGCGCGGCGTGACGCGCGGCCTCGACCACTTCGGCCGGTGCCGGCTGCGTGGCGACCTCGAGTTTTTCCATCGCTTGCGCCTGTGCGCGCGCCCGATGTTCCGCTCGCCCCTTGAGCCAGACCTGGTAGTGCCCGTTCTGGCGGATCAGGTCGGGGCGGCCTGCCTCGGCCAGCAAGGAAATGAGCGCCGGCACCGCCGGGCGGACGAAGGGTGCGAGCAATGCCGTGTGCGCGCGTCTCCGGAAAGCGGCGCGCGCGAAGCGCAAGGCCCACGGTGCGAAGGCCGGAAGCCTTTGCAACGGGATGTCGAGCACGCCACCGAATGTGAACAGCTCACGCCAGAAGCCTAGCAACAGTCCCGGCGCGGGCAGAGGCTCCAGCAGTTCGGTGGCGACATGGCCGGCATTGCCGAAGCTGGCGCCAGCCTCGCCGGGAGGCGCGCGATCGAACAGCTGCACGCGGTGACCTTCGCGCGCCAACGCGAATGCCACCGCGCAGCCGATGACGCCGGCGCCAATGATTGCGATGGACCTGGCGCCGGGTGTCCCGTTGTTCTTGTCTGGTTCCGCCATAGTTGCCTCGGTTAACGTAGCACCATGCAGAACATCCGTGTCATCGATTCCCACACCGGGGGCGAACCCACCCGCATGGTGCTCTCCGGCGGGCCGGATCTCGGCGCTGGCACCTTGTCAGACCGCGCGCGCCGCTTTCGCGAAGAGTTCGACACCTGGCGGTCGGCCATCGTCAACGAGCCGCGCGGATCGGACGTGGTGGTGGGCGCGCTCCTGTGCGCACCGCAGCGCAACGATTGCCAGCTCGGCGTCATCTTCTTCAACAACGTGGGTGTGCTCGGCATGTGTGGCCACGGAACCATCGGCATCATCGCCTCGCTCGCGCATGCCGGGCAGCTGCGGCCGGGCGATGTGCGCATCGACACTCCCGTGGGCGCCGTGGACGCGCGGCTCAATGCGGACGGCGAGGTCGAGGTGGCCAACGTGCCTAGCTACCGCAAGGTGCGCGCGCTCACCGTGCAGGTGCCGGGCATCGGCGCCGTGACCGGCGACGTGGCCTGGGGCGGCAACTGGTTCTTCCTCGTCGATGGCGGAGACCGGCGCATCGCGCTGGCGGACGTCGACGCTCTGACCGACTTCACCTGGCGCATCCGCCAGGCGCTGAACGCGCAGGGCCACCCGGAGGTGGATCACGTGGAGTTGTTTGGTCCCCCGGAGGGCGCTTCCGCCGACAGCCGCAACTTCGTGCTGTGTCCGGGCAAGGCCTACGACCGGTCACCTTGCGGCACTGGCACGAGCGCCAAGCTCGCCTGCCTCGCGGCCGAGGGCAAGCTCGGAGAAGGCGAGGAGTGGGTGCAGGAAAGCGTGATCGGCAGCAGCTTCCGTGCCCGTTATCGCTGGCTGGACAAGGACGCCGGCTCCATCGCACCCACCATCGTCGGGCGCGCATGGGTCACGTCCGAGAGCAACCTGATACTCGATCCGTCAGACCCCTACCGTTGGGGAATCCGCTGAACGCGTGATAGGTTCCCCCCGGGGAACCCGAATGCGAATGACGGAATACCTGCGCATCTACGCCATCGCGATCGCGGCGACCGCCGCGGCGCTGGGCTTGCGCTGGCTGCTCGATCCCTACCTGGGCAACGCCCTGCCGCTGGTCACCTTGTTTGGCTCCGTCGCCATTTCCGTGTGGATAGGCGGGTGGCAACCCGCGCTGCTCACCACGATCGCCGGCTACGTGAGCGTCGCCTACCTGTTCATCGAGCCGCGCGGCTCGCTGGGACTGGATGTGCCGGAGAACGTCGTCGGGCTCGCGGCCTACCTCTGTACGTGCGGCCTCATCATCGCCATCGGCGTGGGAATGCGCGCCGCGCAGCGCAAGGCCAGCGAGCAGCGCGAAGTCCTGCAGGTCACCCTGCGCAGCATCGGTGATGCGGTCATCACCACTGACAATGAAGGCCGCATCAGTTATCTGAATCCGGTGGCGCAGTCGCTCACGGAATGGTCCCAGGAGCAGGCGCTGGGCAAACCACTGGAGCAGGTGTTCCGCATCGTCAACGAAGCTTCGCGCCAGGTCGTTCCGAGCCCCGCCAAGCGGGCCCTCGAGGAAGGCGTGGTGGTCGGGCTGGCCAATCACACCGTGCTGATCGCGCGTGATGGCCGTGAATACCCCATCGACGACAGCGCGGCGCCGATACGCGACGACCACGGACGCATCGCGGGCTGCGTGCTCATCTTCCGTGACGTCACGCAGCAGCGGCGCTCCGAGCACGACAAGGCTCGCCAGCTGCAGTCCGCCCGGCTGCTGGCTTCCATCGTCGAATCTTCCGAGGACGCCATCGTCAGCAAATCGCTGGCCGGCACGATCCAGAGCTGGAACGCGGCAGCGGAGAGATTGTTCGGCCACCCGGCGGAGCACGCCGTGGGCCGCCACATCTCGCTGGTGATCCCGCCGGAGCGAATCCAGGAAGAAGACCGGATCATTTCCAGCCTGCGCGCGGGGCAACGCATCGAGCATTTCGAAACCGAGCGCGTGCATCGCGATGGCCATCGGATCCCGGTGTCGCTGACGATCTCGCCGGTTTACAACGACGCCGGCGAAGTGGTGGGCGCCTCCAAGATAGTGCGCGACATCAGCGCACGCCGGCAGGCGGAGCAGGACCGCAACAAGTTCGTCACGCTGATCCAGAACAGCACGGACTTCATCGGCATGTGCGACCTGGAAGGCAAACCGTTCTTCATCAACAAGGCCGGGCTCGCACTGGTGGGGCTCGACAGTCTCGAACAGGGGCTGGCCACGCCGCTCGCGGATTTTTTCCACCCGGACGATCGCCCGCGCATCATGGGTGAATTCGTTCCCAAGGTACTGAAGCAGGGCCACGGCGAGATCGACGTCCGCTTCCGGAATTTCAGGACCGGCCAGTCCATCTGGATGGCCTACAAGGTCGTGGTGCTCAAGGACGAGGCGGGCAACCCCACCGCGCTGGCCACGGTGAGCCAGGACGTCACCGAGAGGCGCCGTCTCGCGGATCACCTGCGCAAGCTCGCGGGCGAGCTCTCGGAAGCGAACACCCGCAAGAACGAATTCCTCGCCACGCTGGCGCATGAGCTGCGCAATCCGCTGGCCCCGCTGTCCAACATGCTCGAGGTCCTGAGGATCAGCGACCACGATCCGGGAGCGCGCCACCAGGCTCGTGACACCATGGACCGGCAGCTTCGTCAACTCGTGCGGCTGGTGGATGACCTGCTGGACCTGAACCGCGTCACGCACAACAAGCTGGAGCTGCGGCTCTCCGATGTCGAACTCGTGCCCATCATCCAGCAGGCGGTGGAAGCCTCGCGCCCGCTGGTGCAGGCGGCGAACCAGAACCTGAGCGTGGACCTGCCCGTCGAGGCTCTCTATCTACACGCCGATCCCGCGCGGCTCACGCAGGTGTTCGGCAACCTGCTCAACAACGCTTCGCGCTACTCCCCCGATGGCGCCTCGATCACGATATCGGCGCGGCTCGAGAAGCAAGACGTGATCGTGACCGTGCGGGACAGCGGCATGGGCATTCCGCCGGGCAAGCTGCAGGAGATCTTCGAGATGTTCCGCCAGCTGGATCGCCGGCAGTCGCGGTCGCATGGCGGCCTGGGAATTGGCCTCACTCTGGCGAAGCGGCTCGTGGGCATGCACGGCGGCGACATCGAGGCGCGCAGCCCGGGTGAGGGGCAGGGCAGCGAATTCATCGTGCGGCTGCCGGCGCTGACTCGCGCTCCGGCGCTGGACGCGTCAGCGCCCCGCAAGGCGGAGGATCGCCGCCGCAGCGTGCTGGTGGTGGACGACAACGAAGACGCCGCCGTGTCGCTGGCCATGCTGCTGGATCTCTCCGGGAACCAGACTCACCTGGCACATGACGGCGAGGCCGCGCTGCTGGCCGCGGAGAAATACCGTCCGGATGTGGTGCTCCTGGACATCGGCATGCCACGCATGAATGGCCACGAGGTCTGCCGCCGGCTGCGCCAGACGTCCTGGGGCAAAGAGCTGAAGGTCATCGCGCTCACGGGCTGGGGCCAGGAGCAGGACCGGCGCAAGTCGGAAGAGGCGGGATTCGATGGCCACCTGGTGAAGCCGGTGGATCCGGCAACGCTCAGCGAAGTGCTGGCGGCGGTGTGACCAGGATGGGATGCAAACCCTTGGAATCGCTAGGGATTCACTGGTGCCCGGGAGAGGACTCGAACCTCCACGATGTTACTCGCTAGTACCTGAAACTAGTGCGTCTACCAATTCCGCCACCCGGGCAGGGTGCGAAGAGCGGCGCAATCTACGTATCGCCGTGGGGCCTGTCAATTTTCGGCGGGCTTCGCCTGGGCGTCGCTGAATATGCCCGGGCTGACCTGGTCGCGGCGCTTCACGGAGGTCACGGTGTCGTCGAGTCCCAGGTCTTTAAGTGAGCCGTACCGGCCGGGCTCCAGCGTGACGCACTTGCCCGCGAAATCCTCGTCCGTGCACAGGATCCAGGCGCCTTTCTCGATCACCAGGGAGGAGGCGCGGTCGCTGAAGTGCATGGTGTCGAGCTGCCGCATGTCGATCACCACGTTCAGCGGGCGGCCCTGGAATTCACCGTCCGTGTAGAGCGTGAGGTCGGCCGCCCCACAGAGGGGGGCAAAGCCACATACAAAGGACAGGACGAGCTTGATGTTCCGACGCATCGCGGTACTCCCGGGGCTTCCCGACTCTCTGCGCATCGTGGGCGCGCGCGTAGCGGGGTGTCTGTCGGAACCTTTAACGCCCGGGCGTAGCCTCCGGCGTAGAATGCCCGCACTTTGAAAAGACGAAATGGTCCGCGCGGACGCCGAGACAGCCCGCGACACGAGCGCAAACCCGCCCACGCGCATCGCGCACAAACATCCTCAGGTTCCGGCAGCTCCAGGTTTGCCGAGGGCAAGACCGCCGAGGGCATCGTCAGCGCCAACCGCGCGGGCTTCGGCTTCGTGCGCGTGGAAGGCATGGAAGAGTCCGTGTTCCTGCCACCTCCGCAGATGACGGGCGTGATGCACGGCGACCGTGTGCGCGTATCGGTGGAGCGTGGCCGTGACGGCCGCTACTCCGGCAAGCTGGAGAAGATTCTCGAGCACGCCACCAAGGCGTTCGTCGGCACGATGGAGATTCACGGCCGCACGGCCTTCGTCACCGCCGCGGACCGGCGGGTCGGCATGCGCTGCGTGGTCCCGCCGAACGACATCAACGGCGCGCGGCATGGCGACTGGGTGATCGCGGCGGTCACGCGTTACGCCGGGCAGGGCTCCACGCCCCAGGCGCGCGTCACGCGCCGGCTCGATCCGGAGAAGCCGGTGGAGCTCGCGGTCGAGGCCGCGGTCGCGCGCTTCGACCTGCCGCGCGAGTTCTCGCCGGAAGCGATCCGCGAAGCCGAAGCCTATGGAACCGAGGTCGATCCGGCCGAGGCCGCCAGGCGCATCGATCTGCGCGGGCTGCCGCTGGTCACCATCGACGGCGAGACGGCCAAGGACTTCGACGACGCGGTGTTTGCCGAGCCGCATGCCAAGGGTTACCGCCTCATCGTCGCCATTGCCGATGTGAGCTATTACGTGCGCCGCGGCACGGCGCTGGACGCCTGCGCGCGCGAGCGCGGCACCAGCGTGTACTTCCCCACCACCGTGATTCCCATGCTGCCGTTCCCGCTGTCGGACGGGCTCTGCTCGCTGCGGCCCAACGTGGACCGGCTGTGCTTCGCGTCGGAGATGATCGTCTCGCGCACGGGTGTGCTGCTCGAGTCCCGCTGTTACCCGGCGGTGATGCGCTCCGCCAAGCGGCTCACCTACACGCTGGCCTTCGCGGCGCTGTTCGAGGAAGAGCCCGCGGCGCGTGCCGAACTCGGCGAGCTGGCCGACAAACTACTGCCGCTGCTGCACGTGTACCGGGCGCTGTTGAAGGCGCGACACAAGCGCGGCGCGCTGGAGTTCGATTCCGCGGAGGCGGAATTCGACATCGATGGCAACGGACGCATCCAGCGCGTCTACATGTACGAGCGCAACGAAGCGCACAAGCTCATCGAGGAGTGCATGATCCTCGCCAACGTGGCGGTGGCGAAGGAGCTGGAGAAATCGCGCGTAGGCACGCTATACCGCGTGCACGGCAAGCCCGAGGAAAAGAAGATCAACGTGCTCCTGGAGACGTTGAACGCGCTGGGCGTGGCGGCCGAGCTGCCCGAAGACGTGCTGCCGCGCGACTTCCGCGCCATCACCGACCGCTTCCCGGATGATGAGCAGCGTCCTTTCCTGGAGTCGCTGGTGGTCCGCTCCATGCAGCAGGCCGTCTATCAACCCGAGAACATCGGGCACTTCGGACTCGCGCTGGGCCACTACGCGCACTTCACGTCGCCCATCCGGCGATACCCGGATCTCGTAGTTCATCGCACGCTGCGCGGCATGCTCTCGGATGCCGATCCGTATGGTCTGCGCTACGACGGCGCGCAGTTGGCGCTGTCCGGTGCTGAACTCACGCAGCTCGAGAAGCGCGCCGATGAATCGGATCGGTACGTGTCCGCGTGGCTCAAGTGCATCTACCTGCGTGACCGCATCGGCCAGACGTTCGAAGGACTCATCACCACGGTGGTGGAATTCGGCGCGTTCGTGCAGCTCACGGCGGTCGGCGTCGACGGCCTCCTGCACATCGACAACCTGCGCGACGACGAATACCTGATGGAACCCGGCAATCGCGCCTGGGTGGGCCGCAATTCCAAGCGGCGGCTCGGCATGGGCGCGCGAGTGCACGTGATCGTGACCAGCGTGAATCCCATCGAAGGCCTCGTCGACCTGGCGCTGGTGGAGGTCGAGGAGGGCAAGGGCCCGAAGATGCAGAAGTCCCCCCACCGGAAGTCTTCGACTCGGGCGCCCGGCAGAAAGCGGAGCGGGAGAAACAGTTGAGCGAGAAGGTCTACGGCGTGCACGCCGTGCGTGCATTGCTGGAACGTCATGCCTCGCGCGTGGGTTCGGTGACGCTGGTGGAAGGGCGCGCGGAGCCGCGCGTGGCCGACATCCAGGCGCTGGCGCAGAAGGCGGGCAAGCCTTTGAAGCGCGCGCCGCCGGCCACGTTCAAGCAGTTGTTCGGCGATGCCGTGCACCAGGGCGTGTTCGCGGACGTTCAGCCGCTCGAGCCCTGGCACGAGGAAGAGCTGGTCGCCGGCATTGCCGCGCAGCTCGAAGAAGAAGCAGGCGCCGCTCGTCCTGGTTCTCGATGGCGTGCAGGACCCTCACAACCTGGGCGCGTGCCTGCGCACGGCCAACGCCTGCGGCGCGCTGGCCGTGGTCATCCCGAAGGATCGCGCCGTGCAGTTGAATGCCACGGTGCGCAAGGTGGCCGCGGGCGCGGCCGAAACCACGCCGCTGGCCGTGGTCACGAATCTCGCGCGGACGTTGCGGCTGCTCAAGGACGCGGGCCTCTGGATCGTCGGCGCCGATGCCGAGGCGCCCAAGCTCGCACATGAGGCCGATCTCGCCGGGCCCATCGCCATGGTCATGGGCGCGGAAGGATCAGGCTTGCGCCAGCTCACGCGCGAAACCTGCGATTTCCTGGTTCGCCTGCCGCAGCAGGGCGAGGTCGAAAGTCTCAACGTGTCCGTGGCCACGGGAATGCTGTTGTACGAATCGCTGCGCCAGCGGGTCACTTCAGCGAAGCGCTGAGCGCTGCCGCGACTTCGCTCGCGATGTCGTCCTGGATCATCACGCGATCCGATTTCGGGCGGTCGTAGTTCTCGGACCAGATCACGACGCCGTCGCTCGCGCGCACGAGGCGCGCGCTGATGCGAAGGTCGTCACCGGATTCCCGCAGGCTGCCGTCCAGCAGATAGCGCACGTTCAGCTGGCTCGCGATCTCCACCACCGGCAGCTGCTTGTCCTTGTAGTAGTAGGCCGCGGTGGGCGCAGGCACCGAGAAGCCGGGTAGTTTGCTGAGCCGGTGGATGAGTTCCTCGGTGAGGCCGTCCGCGAAATACTCCTCCTTCATTTCCTGCGTGGTGAGGTCGAGGAAGGGCATGACGGCCACGGACTTCGCGGGCGGCGCCGGGTCACCGCGCAGCAGCGCGAAACCAGCCATCACCGCGACGATGAGCGCGGCGACGGACCCACCGATGAACCGCCGGCTGTAGGCAGGCCGGCGCGGCGGCGGCGCCGGCGGCAAGGGTTCGATCGTTTCCGCCGGCCAGGGACTCACGGCGGCGATCAGCCGGTAGCCCAGTCGCGGCACGGTGACGATGTATCGCGGATCCTTCGCGTCATCGCGCAGCAAACGGCGCAATTGCGTCACCGCCTGGTACACCGAGTCCTGCGTGACCACCACGCCGGACCACACGTGGTCGAGCAGCTGTTCCATGCTCACGGTTTCGCCGGCACGGTTGGCGAGATAGAGGAGCAGCCGCAAGGTGCGCGCATCCAGGCGCTCGCTCTGGTCGCCGCGCGACAGCAGCCCCAGTTGCGGATCGACGCGCCAGTCGCCGATGCGAAGCGGAATGGTGGTGAGCCGGTCCATGGCTGGGCGGTATATCACGCGATCCGGCCAGCCTCAGCGCGTCTCAGGTCTTTTCAGACGGATTTCAGGACTCTTCGGCTGCGCGCGGGGAGGGTGTGTGGATTCGCAACCCACAGGAGTCTCCATGAAAGCCCCGATCCGCCTGTTCTCGATGTTTGCCGCCGGCGCCCTCTGCGGCCCCGCGATCGCCACCACGTACACCCTGGAGCCCAACTACACGCAGGTGGTGCTCAGCTGGGATCACCTCGGCTACTCCCATCCCACCGCGCAGATCGCGCAGGGCACCGGGATGCTGGAGTTCGATCCCAGGGAGCCGGCCATGTCCTCGCTGCAAGTGACGCTGCCCGTGGCTTCGCTGATGACCGGCGTGCCGGACCTGGACGAGCACCTCAAGTCCGATGACTTCTTCGACGTCGCGCGCTTTCCGCAGGCCACCTTCAGGAGCACGACAGTGGAGCGGGGCAAGGCCATGGACGATCTCAAGGTCACCGGCAGTCTCACGATCCGCAACGTCACCCGGCCGGTCACGCTCGACGTGAAAGTCCTCAAGGTCGGCGCCAATCCGCGGACCCAGGTGGCAACCGTGGGGTTCAATGCCACGGCACGGCTCAAGCGGTCGGATTTCGGTCTGGGCGCGTTCGTCCCCCACGTGGCCGATGAGGTGCGCCTGCAGATCACCTGCCAGGGCGCGGAGGCCAAGGGGCAGGCGGCATTCCTGAAGGCCGCCCAGCAAGAGAAGGAAGAGAAGGAGAAGGCCAAAAAGCAGTAGCCGGCGGTCCGGCTGGGCCGGATTGGCTTCAAGGGGCGGTTGGCCGGGGTTCACGCCCGTAAGTCATTCTTCCGGCATGCATTTCGGCCTGCCGCCCGTCCTTGCCAACGGTGGGGGCCGTTGAGTATCCTTCGCGCCCGTTTTTGACCCCCTTGCCACACCGCCAACCTCAGGCGGGTGGCTTTATCCACAAGGAGACACGATGAGACACTACGAAATCGTGTTCATGGTCCATCCGGACCAGAGCGAACAGGTCCCCGCCATGATCGAGCGCTACACGAACATGATCACCGCCGATGGCGGCAAGGTTCACCGCCTCGAAGACTGGGGCCGCCGCCAGCTGGCGTTACCCCATCGCGAACATCCACAAGGCGCACTACGTCCTGCTGAACGTCGAGTCCGATCAGACAACGTGCTCGACGAGCTCGACCGAGCGCGTTCCGCTTCAACGACGCGGTGATCCGCACGCTCGTCGTCCGCACGGATGAGGCCGAGACCGAGCAGTCGCCGATGTTCAAGGCCGCCGGACGAGGACAAGGAGCCCGCCGGAGCCGCGACGATCGCCATCGCGGACGACGACGCAGGCGCGGAACGCAGCTGAAGACGACAAACCGCCCGCAGAGGCCGGAGCCTGAGCCATGTCCAGATTCTTTCCGTCGCAAGCAAGTTCTGTGCCTTCACGGCCAAGGGCGTCGAGTCGATCGACTACAAGGACCTCAACACGCTCAAGCAGTACGTGTCCGAGAACGGCAAGATCGTCCCGAGCCGCATCACCGGCACGAAGGCGCGCTACCAGCGTCAGCTGGCAGTCGCGATCAAGCGCGCGCGCTACCTTTCGCTGCTGCCTTACACCGACCACACGAGTTAGGAGCACCGACCATGGAAGTCATTCTGCTGGAGAAGGTGGCAGAACCTCGGTGACCTCGGCGACGTCGTGAAGGTGAAGTCCGGCTACGGCCGCAACTTCCTCCTGCCGCAGGGCAAGGCCACGCTGGCGACGCCCGACAACGTGAAGAAGTTCGAAGCGCGCCGCGCCGAACTCGAGAAGCTGGCCCGCGAACAGCTGCAGGACGCCGAAAAGCGCGCTGCCGCGTTCAAGGACTTCAAGCTCGAGATCACGGCGAAGGCCGGCACCGAAGGCAAGCTCTTCGGTTCGATCGGCACGGCGGACATCGCCGAGGCGACCACCAAGGCGGGCCACAAGCTGGCGCGCGCCGAAGTGCGTCTGCCCACCGGCCCGCTGCGCACGGTCGGCGAGCACGTGGTGGCCCTGCACCTGCACACGGACATCGACGTGCAGCTGCCGGTGGTCATCACGGCTGAAGACTAAAACCGCGTAACTGCGTGTTTGGAAACGGCACCTTCGGGTGCCGTTTTTTTTTCCGGCATCGGCCGGGCATTGAGCGAGCAAAAAAATCTTTGCCGCGCACCGGCGAGCGTGGAAACTACTCCTCCAACGGGGAGAGTCCATGTCGAGCACACCCAAGTTCCGTCGCGAGAAGTCCGGCGCCACCGATCTGCGCGCTCCGCCGCATTCCATCGAAGCCGAACAGGCGGTACTCGGTGGGCTCATGCTCGACCGCGCGGCCTGGGACAACGTCGGCGACGTCATCGTGGCCGAGGATTTCTTCCGTCCCGATCACACGCTGATTTTCGAGAGCATCGCGTCGCTGTGCGCGGAAGCGCAGCCCTGCGATCCCGTCACGGTCTCCGAACACCTGGCCCGCCTGGGCAAGCTCAACGAGGCCGGTGGCCTCGCGTATCTCGGCTCGCTGACGCGTGACACGCCCGGCGCCGCCAACGCGCGTTCGTACGCCGAAATCGTGAAGGAGCGCTCGCTGCTGCGCTCGCTGGTGACGGTGGGCGGGGAGATCGCGAGCTCCGTCTGGAACGAAGAGGGCGAGGCCGCCCGGGAACTCGTCGAACAGGCGGAGCGCAAGATCTTCGCCATCGCCGAAGGCTCGGCGCGCGGCAAGGGCTACGTGAGCGCCAAGCAGGCGTTGCCCGCACTCATCGACCAGATCGATGACCTCTACAACAATCCGAACAAGCCGCGGGGTCTGCCCACGGGCTTCATCGACTTCGATGCCAAGACCGGCGGATTGCGGGGTGGCGACCTGCTGGTCGTCGCGGGCCGGCCCTCGATGGGTAAATCCACACTGGCCATCAACATGGCCGAGCACGCGGCGCTCAAGGAAGGCGTGCGCGCCTCGGTGGCGATCTTCTCGCTGGAAATGCCCGCCGAACAGATCCTCACGCGCATGTTGTCGTCCGTGGGCAGCGTGCACCTGGGCAACATCCGCAGCGGCAAGCTTTCGGAAGACGACTGGCCGCGCATCACGGGCGCCACCAAGCAGCTCCAGGACGCCAAGATCTTCATCGACGACACGCCGGCCCTCACTCCGACGGAACTGCGCGCACGCTCCCGGCGCATCAAGCGCGAGCACGGCCTGAACCTCGTGGTGGTGGACTATCTACAGCTCATGACGGTGCCGGGAACCAAGGAGAACCGCGCCACGGAGATCTCCGAGATCTCGCGCGGCCTCAAGGCGCTGGCGAAGGAGCTGGATTGCCCGGTGATCGCGCTGTCGCAGCTGAACCGCGGCGTGGAGCAGCGCGAGAACAAGAAGCCCGTCATGTCGGACCTTCGCGAATCCGGCGCCATCGAGCAGGACGCGGACATGATCCTGCTGATCTACCGCGACGAGGTCTACAACCGCGAGACGCCCAAGAAAGGCATCGCCGAAATCGATCTCGCCAAGCACCGTAACGGCGAGACCGGGGAGATCCGGCTCACCTTCCGCGGCGCTCACAGCCGCTTCGAGAACTACGCGGATCCGACTTACGGCGAAGGAATCATGCGTTGATACGGTTGATCCGTGCGCTGATCGACGCCGCCGCCCTGCGGCACAACCTCGGCACCATCCGTGCCTATGCGCCCGGCGCGAAGGTCATGGCGGTGGTCAAGGCGAACGCGTACGGCCACGGGCTGGTGAACACGGCGCTGGCGTTGGCCGACGCGGATGCCTTCGCGGTGGCGCGGCTGGAAGAGGGCATCGCTCTGCGCGGCGCCGGCGTTCGCGCGCCCATCGTGCTGCTCGAAGGCGTGTTCAGCGCGGAGCAGCTCGCGGAGGCGGCGCATCACCGGTTCGAGCTGGTGGTTCATGACCCGCTGCAGCTCAGGCTTCTCGAGGCGCATCGGGGCGCGGAGCGCTTCATCATCTGGATCAAGATGGATACGGGCATGAACCGCCTGGGGTTCCGGCCCGAAGCGTTTCCCGACGCGCTGGCGCGCCTGCGCGCGTTGACCGTTCCCGCACTGGAACTGCGGCTCATGACCCATCTCGCGCGCGCGGACGAGCGCGAGCAGTGGATGACGCGCGAGCAAGTTGCCGCTTTCGACCACGCGATCGCCGCCGCCGGATTGGGCGGCACGAACCGCCTGGCGACGAGCATCGGCAACTCCGCCGGCATCCTC
The DNA here is from genome assembly GCA_963846605.1 of uncultured Pseudomonadota bacterium. Taxonomy (GTDB): domain Bacteria; phylum Pseudomonadota; class Gammaproteobacteria; order Steroidobacterales; family Steroidobacteraceae; genus CADEED01. Next base: position 1,220,726 of record CAWJWS010000011.1, on the reverse strand, counting down.
GGCTGGCCGAATGCGCATGGTGACTGGGTGCGGCCGGGCCTGGCGTTGTACGGCGTCTCGCCGTTCGGCGGAGAGACCGCGGACAAACATGGTCTGAAGCCGGTGATGACTCTGGAGACGACCGTGATCACCGTGCGCCAGGTGAAGGCCGGGGAAACCGTCGGCTACGCCGGCGCATGGAAGGCGGAACGCGACAGCGCCATCGCCATCCTGGCCGCGGGCTATGGCGACGGGCTTCCGCGTCATCTCGAGAGCGGCACGCCCGTGTTGATCGGCGGCGCGCGCCATCCGCTCGTGGGTCGCGTCTCGATGGACATGATCGCGGTCGATGTCACCGCAGCACCCAAAGTCGTCACCGGCAACAAGGCGGTGATCTGGGGCGCGGGACTTCCGGTGGAAGAGATCGCCACGCATGCCGACACCATCCCTTATGAATTGCTCTGTGGTGTGAGCCAGCGCGTTCCGCTCGAATTGAAATAGCCGCGAGGCCAGGGCAAACAAAAAGGCCGGAGGGTTGCCCCTCCGGCCTTTTTTTATTTTCACGTTCCCGGGCGCTTCGGCCGGGTTTTCCGACGTGGGGCGTGAGCCCCTGGCTAAGCCTCGAAGAAGCCCATCTTCACACCAGCGAGCTGGATCACGTCGTTGTCGACGAGCCTGCGTGCCTGGCTGCCGATGGCGGCGCCGTTCACGAGCGGGAAGTTGTCGGGTTTGTCCGCGTCCACGTGCACGATGAAGTAACCATCCGCACGACGCGTGATCGCGGCCACCTGGATGCCCGGACGGCCGAGCGTCGTGAGCGCCTTGTTGAGTTCGAGCTCGCGGCCCGCGAACGAACCGGAGAGCACTTGCAGCTTGGCCTTCTTGACCGGCGTCTTGCCGTCGAGGCCCTTGCGCACGCCACTCGCGGAGAGGTCGGCGGACTTCTTCTCGGCTTCGCCGGCGGCGGCACGCATCTTCTCGGCGGCCGGGCGCGACGACGGCTGGATGACCATCGTCTTTTCGAATTCGTCCTGGGCCTCGTCGTCTTCCACGAAGCGCAGCTGGTGATGACCCACGGTGACCACGTCGCCGTGCTGCAGGGCATGCTTCTTGATGAGCTTGCCGTTCACGTACGTGCCGTTGGTGCTGTTCAGATCCTCGAGGAACGAATCGTTGAGGATGTTGATGATCAGAGAGTGGTGGCCCGACACCGCGGAGTTGTCGATGCGGATGTCGTTGTCGGGGAGCCGGCCGATCGTGTACCGCTCCTTGTTCATGTTGTATTCGGCGAGGACCTGGTTATCCAGGCTCAATACGAGACGTGCCATTCTTTTCGCCTTCCCTTAACTGAACCAGCCAAGAAGTTTGTCCATCACTCCACGACTCGCCGGGAACGCCTCTTGCGCCTGAGCGAGCACCACCGAGACGTTATCGCGACCGCCGTTCTCGTTGGCTAACTGAATCAACTGCTTAGCGACCGTATCTAGATTAGCACCAAAGGTACTTATCGTTAAACGAATATCTTCGTCCTCGACCATGTCCGAGAGACCGTCGGAACAGAGGATGAAGATGTCGCCCTTGTCGACGGGGTGTTCCTGCACCTCGACCTCGACCTGGGGTTCGACTCCCAGTGCCCGGGTCACGTAGTTCTTGTTGGCTGCCCGCTGGGCTTCTTCCGGGGAATAGAAGCCGCGATCCACGAGTTCCTGGAGCAGCGAATGGTCCATCGTGACCTGCGAGATCTGGCTGCCGCGCTGGCGGTACAGGCGCGAGTCGCCGACGTGCGCGATGGAAATCTTGTTGTCGTAGAAGAGGGCGGCGACGACGGTGGTGCCCATGCCTTCGCACTCGGCCTGAGACCGGGCGGTTTGATAGATGATCTTGTTTGCTCGCGTGATCGCGTCGCGCAGCACGATCGACGGACGGGTGAGCCCCGTGGCGCGATCGATGGAGTTGAGATCCTCGCGCGTGAGGCCTTCGCGAACCAGGTTGGTGATGGTCTTGACCGCGATGCCGCTCGCGACTTCGCCAGCGTTGTAACCGCCCATGCCATCCGCGAGCACCAGCAGGCCGACGTCGACGTCGGACGCAATGGTGTCTTCGTTGTGCTCGCGCACCCGGCCCGTGTCGGTACGACCAACGAAATTGAGCTTGCCCTTGAAGCTCACAGGCGACCCCGGATACGACGATGTTCAGCGTGTTCTTCGATCACACCAATGCTCAATGCTCAAAAAGAGACCTATAGGGCCGCAATCGGCCCGTAGACTTCCCCGCAGAGGGCCATAACCTACCGCATGCGCCGTCCGGGTCTGGAGCAATAAGTCACACTTCGACCCCTCGGCGTATCGGCAAATCAACAACCTAGGGACGCAATGCTAAAGGGATCGGGCCCGGTCCGCACCGGACTACCGCACACACTAGGGAAGTCCCGGGCTTTGCGTCTGTCAGCCGCATGAACTTCGTCACGCTTTCCAGCCTCTGAAACCCCCGCCATGCCCAAACCTGCCATCGCCTACGTCTGTTCCGAATGCGGGGCCGAGACCCTCAAATGGCAGGGTCAATGCCCGCAATGCTCGCGCTGGAACACGCTGGAGCAGCGGACGGTGGCCCGCCGGGCCGCGGGTCCCGGCGGCAGTCCGGCGGTGCCGGCCGCAGCCGCCAGTTCGCTGGCCATCGAAGAGCTTCCGCGCCTCGGAACCGGCATGGGTGAGCTCGACCGGGTGCTTGGAGGCGGACTGATTCCAGGTTCGGTCACCTTGCTAGGCGGCGAACCCGGCATCGGCAAGTCCACCTTGTTGCTGCAGCTGGCCAATCACGCGGCTCGCGGCACCCCCACGCTGTATCTCTCGGCCGAGGAATCCGCGGCGCAGATCGGGGCTCGCGCGCGGCGCCTCGGGGTGAGCGGCGAGGGCATGCGGGTGGTCGCCGACACGGACCTCGAGGCCGTGCTGGCCCGGGCTCGAGATGAGTCGGTGAAGCTGCTGATCGTGGATTCCATCCAGACCATCCAGCTGCAGTCGGTAGGAACCGCGGCCGGCAATGTCACCCAGCTCAAGGAATGCACGGCGCAGCTGGTGCGCTTCGCCAAGAGTGAAGGCGTGAGCGTGGTGATCGTCGGGCACGTGACCAAGGACGGCGCCATCGCCGGCCCGCGCGTGCTCGAGCACCTCGTGGACTGCGTGCTGTATTTCGAGAGCGATGCCTCCAGCCGCTTCCGCAACGTGCGCGCCACGAAGAACCGATTCGGTTCGGTGGGCGAACTGGCGTTCTTCCACATGGACGAGCAGGGCCTGCGCGAGGTGCGCAATCCGTCGGCGATCTTCCTGGCGCGTTCGGCGACTCCCGCGCCGGGCAGCGTCGTCGCGGTGACCCGCGATGGGCGCCGTCCCCTGCTCGTGGAGCTGCAGGGCCTCGTGGATCGCATGCGCTTCGGATCGCCGCGCCGGGTTGCGCAGGGGCTGGATTCCCAGCGCGTCGCCATGTTGCTGGCGGTCCTGAATCGTCACGGGGGCGTGAACCTGCAGGAACACGATGTGTTCGTGAACGTGGTGGGCGGGCTCGACATATCGGAGACCGCCTGTGACCTGCCCGTGGCACTGGCGCTGACTTCGAGCCTGGCGGACAAGGCCATCGCGCAAACGCTGGTGGCTTTCGGCGAGATCGGTTTGACGGGCGAACTCCGCCCGGTCGCCTACGGCGAGGAGCGCCTTCGCGAAGCGGTCAAACAAGGTTTCACCGCCGCCCTGGTGCCAAAGGAAAACGCGCCGCGCGTGCCTGTCGAGGGCCTGAAGGTGCACGCGGTGTCCCGCCTCGAAGACGCGTTGCGTATCGCCTTGCCGTGAGTCAGTCGGCGGCGACCGCGGCGCCCTTGCGCGCCCGCACCGTGCGAACGGTGTTCTCACCGGTCTGGATCACCTCGAATTCGTACTCACCGATGGTCACGGATTCGCCGGTCTCCGGCAGCGTCTCCAGTTTTTCCACCAGCAGACCGTTGAGCGTCTTCGGGCCATCAACCGGCAGCTGCCATCCCAGCGAGCGGTTCAGCGCGCGTACCGTGGCGCTGGCATTGATGATGAACACGCCCGGGCCTTCGCGATGCACGTGCTTGTGCGTGATGGTCGCGGGATCGGTGGTGAACTCGCCGACGATCTCCTCGAGGATGTCCTCGAGCGTGACGAAGCCCTGGATGTCGCCGTACTCGTCGACCACGAACGCGAGGCGGCGGCGATTCCGCTGGAACTGGTTGAGCTGCATCGTGAGCGAGGTGCCTTCCGGCACGAAGTAGGGCTCACGCGTGCGCGCGATCTCGATGAGCCGCTCGCGCGTCAGCGTGTCGCGAGCCAGCTCCTGCGCCACGCGTTTCATGTGGACGATGCCGATGAGGTTGTCGAGTTCGCCTTCGTGCAGCGGCAGCCGCGTGTGCGGCGTCTGGCGCAGCTGGTCGAGGATGTCTTCCCAGTTGTCGTCGACGTTGATCGACGCGATGTCCTGGCGCGGAATCATGATGTCGTTCACGGTGACGTGTTCGAGATCCAGGATGGACAGCAGCATCTGGCGATGGCGCGTGGGGATCATCGGCCCGGCTTCGGCGACCACCGAGCGCAGTTCGTCCGGCGACATGGTCTGGCCACCTTCCTTCACCGGCTTCACGCCGAACAGGCGCAGGAATCCGTACGCCGCCCGGTTCGAGAACCAGCTGAACGGCGCCATGATGAAGACCAGCACCTTGTAGATGTAGGTGGACGACAGCGCTACCGGGTCCGGCTTGAGCGCGGCGTAGATCTTCGGCGCGAGTTCGCAGAACACGATCATGAAAACCGACAGCACGCCCATGGCGATCGGAATGGCGTGTTCGTACGCCGTGCGCTGCGCTAACAATGTGGCGATGGAAGAGGCGGCGACGCTGGCCAGCGCCAGCACCACGAGGTTGGCGCCGAGCCAGCTCTCCGGTTTGCTGAGCAGCGCGTCCAGGGCCTTGGCCGTGCGTTTCCCGGCCTTGGCCGCCGCCCGGATCTTGTAGCGGTTCGCCGAGAGCATGGCGACTTCGGTGCCGGAGGAGAACGCGATCAGTAGGAGCAGAACTACGAGCGCGATACCTAGGAACAGCGACGGGGCGTTTTGCATAGTGGCCATAGCATAGGGCCAATGGCGCAGCGGCTATACTGCCGGCCCATGGCACTTTTCGAGAACCTGACGGCGCGCCTGTCGCGCACCGTCGATACCCTGCGCGGCCGCGGCCGCATCACCGAGGAAAACGTCGGCGAGTCCCTGCGCGAAGTGCGCATGGCGCTGCTCGAGGCCGACGTGGCCCTGCCGGTGGTCAAGGCCTTCATCGAGCGCGTGAAGCAGAAGGCGCTGGGCGCCGAGGTCACCGCCAGCCTGTCGCCTGGCCAGGCCTTCGTCGGCATCCTGCACAAGGAGCTGGTCGCGCTGATGGCGGGCGACCGACGCGCGCTTCGAACTGCGCGCGCAGCCGCCCGTCGTCGTGTTGTTAGCCGGCCTGCAGGGCGCGGGCAAGACCACCACCGCGGGCAAGCTCGCGCGCCTGCTCATCGAGCAGAAGAAGCGCGTGCTGCTAGTGAGCACCGACATCCGCCGTCCCGCGGCGGTGCTGCAGCTGCAGCGTCTCGCGGAGCAGGTGGGCGCGGGATTCTTCCCCACGGACGTGAAGCAGTCGCCCGCGGTCATCGCGCGCGACGCGCTCGAGGCGGCGCGCAAGGGCGTCTACGACGCGCTCATCGTCGACACCGCGGGCCGGCTGCACGTCGACGCCGAGCTCATGGACGAGGTGAAGCAGATCGAGCGCGCGGTGGAGACCCACGAGCGCCTGTTCGTCATCGACGCCATGGCCGGCCAGGACGCGGTGAATTCGGCACGCGCGTTCGGTGAGGCGCTGGATCTCACCGGCGTCGTGCTCACCAAGGCCGACGGTGATGCGCGCGGTGGCGCGGCGCTCTCGGTGCGCGAAGTCACCGGCAAACCCATCGTGCTCGTCGGCATGGGCGAGAAGCTCGAGGCGCTCGAGCCTTTCGACGCCGAGCGCATGGCGGGCCGCATCCTCGGCATGGGCGACGTGGTCGCGCTGGTCGAGCAGGTGCAGAAGCAGGTCGATGTCGAAGAGGCCCAGAAGCTCGCCAAGAAAGTGGCGAAGGGCAAGGGTTTCGATCTCGTGGATCTCAAGTCGCAGCTCGAACAGCTGCAGAAGATGGGTGGCGTCGCCGCCCTGGTGGACAAGCTGCCGGCGGCGGCGCTGAAGGGCGGGGCGATGCCGCCCGATCAGGGCGACAAGGAAGTGCGCCGCCAGATCGCCATCATCAATTCCATGACGAAGAAGGAGCGCCGGAACCCGGCCATCCTCGACGGCTCGCGGCGCCGGCGCATCGCCACGGGCGCGGGCGTGCAGGTGCAGGACGTGAACAAGCTCATGAAGCAGTTCATGGAGATGCAGAAGGTCATGAAGAGCTTCTCGGGCGGGAAGATGAAACGGATGATGCAGGCCTTCAAAGGAGGCATGCCGCCGGGGTTCCCTGGGATGAAATAACCCCAGGAACGGCCTGGCTGGGCTGTTTCCACGGGTTTTGGGCTGCCTTTGGCGGCTTTTACAGAAGTCAGAGTCGCCATGGCGGGTGGGTCCCCCGATGGGCCGGATTCGTCCCCCAACTTCTCCTTCCGCTAAGCCATTGGTTTGCGTAGAATCCGCGCTCTTTTTTGGCCGGCCGGGTCGGGCAGTTTCGACTCGGGGCCACAGCAGTTAAAGGTTCAATGACATGGTGACGATTCGTCTGACCCGCCGCGGTACTACCAACACGCCGTTCTATCACGTCGTCGTGACCGACAGCCGCAAGCGTCAGGGTGGCAAGAGCCTCGAGCAGGTGGGTTTCTTCAATCCGAAGCCGGTGAAGAACGAAGTCGGGCTCAAGCTCGACATCGGCCGCATCGACTACTGGGTGTCCAAGGGCGCGCAGCAGTCCGAGCGCGTGAAGCACCTGGTGACGACGTTCCGCAAGGCGAACGCCGCCTGATCATCCGTGGGCGCGGTGAGTGACGCCCGGGTCGAAGTAGGCAGGTTGGGAGCGGCGCACGGCGTGCGCGGCTGGCTGCGGGTGCAGTCGTTCACCGATCCCCCGCAACGACTGTTCGAGTGGAAACACTGGATCGTCGGCGACCGCGAAGTGAAGGTGCTGGAAGCGCGACCGCAGGGCAATGGCTGGATCGCACTGCTCGAGGGTGTCGACGGAACGCGACGCCGCGAGCCGGCTGACCGGGCAGATGGTTCTCGTCGAACGCGAGCAGCTGCCGCCCGCTCAGGGCCGCGAGCACTATCGCGACGACCTGGTCGGTTTCGAGGCGAGGAATTTGGAAGGTGCGTTGCTGGGAGTCGTCGATCATTTCATCGACACGCCGGGCAACGCGGTGATGGTGATCAAGGGTGTGCGCGAGCACCTGGTACCGGTGACCACGCAGCACCTGCAGCAGCGTCGACAGGACGCGCGCAACTTGGTCGTGGATTGGCCCGAGGACTTTCTGACACGACCGATGCGCATCGAAGTCGTGACATTGTTTCCCGAGCTCATCCAGTCGGCGTTGAAGGTCGGCGTGCTGGGTCGCGCGATCGAGCGCGGGCATCGTGCAGGTCGGGTGCGAAGATCCACGCGCGCATACGCGCGATGTGCATCGCACGGTCGACGACCGGCCGTACGGCGGCGGGCCGGGCATGGTGCTCAAGCCCGAGCCGATGTGCGCGGCGATCGACGCGGCGAGCGCGCGAGTGCCGGGGGCGCCGCAGGTGTACCTGAGCGCGCAGGGCGCAGCCCTTCACGCAGGCGCTGGCGAAGGAATTTTCGGCGCTGCCGGGCCTGGTCCTGGTGGCGGGGCGATACGAAGGACTCGACGAGCGGGTCATCGAATCGCGGATGGATAGAGAAGTGTCGATCGGTGACTACGTGCTGTCGGGAGGAGAGTTTCCCGCGCTGTGCCTGATCGACGCGGTGGCGCGATTGATCCCGGGCGTGCTCGGGGACGACCGCTCCGCGGTGGAGGAGTCGTTCGACTCAGGTTTGCTCGACTGGCCGCATTACACGCGGCCGGTGGAGTTCGAAGGCCGGACGGTGCCCGAGGTCCTGCAGGGCGGGCACCACGCTGAGATCCAGCGCTGGCGGTTGAAGCAGGCGGTGGGCCGCACCTGGTTGCGGCGGCCGGACATGATTGCAAAGGGTGGCTTGCCGGCCGATGCGGCCAAGCTGCTGGACGAATTTCTCGCTGAACGCGAAGGTGACTGACATGGCTAACATCATTCAAGAACTCGAACAGGCGCGTGCGACGCGCAAGGTCCCGGACTTCAACCCCGGCGACACCGTGGTCGTGCAGGTCAAGGTGAAGGAAGGCGATCGCGAACGCGCCCAGGCCTACGAAGGCGTGGTCATCGCGAAGAGCAACCGCGGCCTCAACTCCTCGTTCACCGTGCGCAAGATTTCGCACGGCGAGGGCGTGGAGCGCGTGTTCCAGACGTACAGCCCGTCGATCAGCGAAATCGAGATCAAGCGCCGCGGCAGCGTCCGTCGCGCCAAGCTGTACTACCTGCGTGACCTGTCCGGCAAGGCTGCCCGCATCGAAGAGAAGGTCTAACCACCCGGAGAGGGCTTCGACGACATGATCGGAAAGATCTTCAGCGGCATTTTCCGCGGCCTGGATATCCTGCGGAAATTCCTGCACCTGGTGCTGCTGCTGGTGATCTTCGGAATCCTCGTCGGGGCCCTTCGGACCTCCATTCCGCACATCGCGGACCGCTCGGCGCTGGTCATCCAGCCGCGCGGCGAGATCGTCGAGCAGCTCACCGGCAGCCCGGTGGACCAGGCCCTCGCCAAGGCGCAGGGCAATGCCCAGGCCGAGACCCTGCTCTGGGATCTCACCGACGCCATCAAGGCGGCGAAGAAGGACGCGCGCATCACCGCCGTGGTCCTCGACCTCAACTACATGGCCGGCGGCGGCCAACCCACGCTCGCGGAGCTCACCGCGGCGATCAGAGGATTTCCGTTCATCGGGCAAGAAGGTCGTCGCGTATTCCACGGCCTTCCTGCAGGAGAGCTATTACGTCGCCGCGCGCGGCCGACGAGATCTACGTGGATCCGCTGGGTCTCGTGGGCATCGACGGCTACGAACGCTATCGCACGTACTACAAGGAGCTCTTCGACAAGCTCGGCGTGCGACGTGAACCTGTTCCGCGTGGGCGCCTACAAGAGTGCCGCGGAAGTCTACGTGCGCAATGACATGTCACCGGAAGACCGCGAGGACAGCCTCGCGTACCTCACGGCGCTGTGGCTGAACTACCGCACGGCGGTGGCCGAAGGCGCGCGGGCTCAAGCCCGAGGACATCTCGCGCGTACGTCGCGAAGCTGGTGCCCAGCCTGCTCGCCGCCAAGGGCGATGCGGCCAAGGTGGCGCTCGACGCCAAACTGGTCACCGGCATCAAGTCCTCGCTCGACGTCGAACGGCGCCTGGTCGCAGCTCGTGGGCGCGACTCGCCCAAGGACAATATCGAGAAGATCGAGGCCGACGAGAGCGACGCCGGCGAGTCGTACAACTCCACGTCGCTGGAAGACTACCTGCGCGTCGTGCACGCCGAGAAAGCGGCGCGCGGCGCGGGCAAGCCCAAGATCGGCGTCATCGTCGCGTCGGGCGAGATCCTCGACGGCTCGCAGCCTCCGGGAACGGTGGGCGGCGAGACCACCGCCGCGCTGATCCGCGAAGCGCGCGAAGACGACGACGTGCAGCGCCATCGTGCTGCGCGTCGACAGCCCCGGCGGCAGCGTGTTCGCCTCCGAGCAGATCTATCGCGAAGTACGCGCGGCGCAGGCCGAGGGCAAGCCCGTGGTCGTCTCCATGGGCGATCTCGCGGCCTCCGGCGGCTACTACATCGCCGCGTCGGCCGACGAAATCTGGGCGCATCCGTCCACGATCACCGGCTCGATCGGCATCTTCGGCGCCATTCCCACATTCCAGAACACGCTCAAGAAGGTCGGCGTGAGCGTGGACGGTGTCGGCACCACGAATCTCTCCGGCCAGTTGCGCGTCGATCGCCCGCTGGGTGAAGACGCCAAGGTGCTGCTCCAGACGCTCATCGAACGCGGGTTACGAACAGTTCCTCGGGCATGTCGTCCGAGGGCCGCAAGAAGACGCGTGACGAAGTGCACGCGATCGCGCAGGGCCGCGTGTGGATCGGCACCGACGCCAAGAACAATGGATTGGTCGATCACGCTCGGGCTGTTCGACCAGGCAGTGACGTCCGCGGCCAAGCGCGCCGAGCTCGGCGACGATTACGAGGTCGAGATGCATCGAGCCGTCAGCTCACCTTGCTCGAAGCAGCTCGCGCTGCAGCGTCAAGGTCTGGTTCGCGAGCAACGTCACCGGCGAGGTCGTCGCCCGCGTGCCAGCCCTGCAGGTCGCGCGCGAGTTCGAGCCCCTGACGCGCGAGCTGCAGCGATGGACGCGCATGAACGCGCGCGACCACCGCTACGCGTATTGCTTCTGCGAGGTTCGATGAAGAGGGGACAGACCAGAGGTCAGTCCCCCGCACTTCGTATCTAGTTCAGCGTAGACCAGTCGAGGATCACCTTCCCCGACTGACCCGACCCCATCGTCTCGAACCCCTTCTGGAATTCCTGGATGGGGAAGTGGTGCGTGATCACCGGCGTGATGTCGAGGCCGGCCTGCAGCAGCGCGGCCATCTTGTACCAGGTCTCGAACATCTCGCGCCCGTAGATGCCGCGCATGTTGAGGCCCTTGAAGATCACCTGGTTCCAGTCGATGGCGGTGTCGCCGGGCGGAATGCCCAGCAGCGCGACGCTGCCGCCGTGATGCATGGTGCGGAGCATGTCGCGGAACGCCGTGGGATTGCCCGACATCTCCAGCCCCACGTCGAAGCCTTCCTGCATGCCGATGTCCTTCATGACGTCGTCCAGCTTCTCCTTCGTGACGTTCACGGCGCGCGTCGCGCCCATCTTCTTCGCGAGCCCGAGGCGGTAGTCGTTCACGTCGGTGATCACGACGTTGCGCGCGCCGACGCGCTTGGAGATGGCCACGGCCATGATGCCGATGGGGCCCGCGCCCGTGATCAGCACGTCCTCGCCCACCATGTTGAAGGCGAGAGCGGTGTGCGTGGCGTTGCCGAACGGATCGAGGATGCTGGCGATGTCGTCGGTGACGGCATCCGGTAGTTTGAAGGCGTTGCTCGCCGGGATGGCGAGGTACTCCGCGAAGCAGCCCTGGCGGTTCGACGCCCACGCCCACGGTGTGGATGCACAGGTGCCGGCGGCCCGCGCGGCAGTTGCGGCAGTAGCCGCAGGTGAGATGGCCTTCGCCCGAGACGCGATCGCCGACGGCGAAGCCGCGCACTTCACTGCCCATGTCGACGATGCGGCCGAAGTACTCGTGGCCCACGGCCATGGGCACCGGGATGGTCTTCTGCGCCCAGTCGTCCCAGTGGTAGATGTGCATGTCGGTGCCGCAGATGGCGGTCTTCGCGATCTTGATGAGCACGTCGTTGGGACCGACCTTGGGCACCTCGATGTCCTTCATCCAGATGCCGGGCTTCGCTTCGCCTTGACGAGTGCCTTCATTTCACGAGCTCCAGTTCGCGGCCCACCTTGATGAAGGCGGCCAGCGCGCGTGTCGAGTTGTTGGTCGCGTGAGGCCGGCGGACATCTGCGTGCGGATGCGGGCTTCGCCGCGCGGCACCACCGGGAACGAGAAGCCGATGACGTACACGCCTTCACCGAGCAGCTTGTCGGCGAAACGGGCCGGCCAGCGCCGCATCACCGATCATCACGGGGATGATGGGATGCTCGCCCGGCAGCAGGCGGAAACCCGCGGCCGACATTCCCGCGCGGAATTTCTGCGCATGCGCAGAACAGCGTGGCGCGCAGCTCCGGCATGTTCTCCACCATGTCGAGCGCACGCAGCGTCACGGCGGCCACCACTGGCGGGATGCTGTTCGAGAACAGATAGGGGCGCGAGCGCTGGCGCAGCCAGGCGATCGCGTTGGCCTTGCCGCTGGTGTAGCCGCCGCTGCCGCCGCCCAGCGCCTTGCCGAAGGTGCCGGTGAGGAAGTCCACGCGGCCGAGGACGCCGCAATGTTCGATGGAGCCGCGGCCACCCGCGCCCATGAAGCCGGTGGCATGCGAGTCGTCGACCATGACGAGCGCGCCGTACTTGTCGGCGAGATCGCAGATCTCCTTCAGTGGCGCGATGGACTGCCGTCCATGGAGAACACGCCGTCGGTGGCGATGAGCCGCGTGCGGCAGTCCTGCGTGTCCTTGAGGTGCTGTTCGAGCTCGGCGAGGTTGCGGTTGGCGTATCGCAGGCGCCGCGCCTTGCACAGCCGGATGCCGTCGATGATGGACGCGTGATTCAGCGCGTCCGAGATGATGGCGTCCTGCTCGCCGAGCACGGTCTCGAACAGCCCGCCATTGGCGTCCCAGCACGAGGAGTAGAGGATGGTGTCCTCGGTGCCGAGGAAGCGCGAGAGCGCGGCCTCGAGCTGCTTGTGCACCGTCTGCGTGCCGCAGATGAAGCGCACCGAGGCCATGCCGTAGCCGTACCGGTCGATGGCGCGATGCGCCGCCTCGCGGATGGCCGGGTGGCTGGCCAGGCCCAGGTAGTTGTTAGCGCAGAGGTTGATCACCTCGGCGTCGTTGGCGCGGATCTGGCCCGCCTGCGGGCTCGCGATCACGCGTTCGGACTTGAACAGGCCCTGTTCGCGCAGCTCCGCCAACTGGGTGTCGAAACGTTGATAAAAGGCGGCGTCCAAGTGCGTCACCGGGGTAAAGGGAATTGGCGCGCAATTATACTGGCCCGGCATGGGTAAACCCGATTTTGAAGAAGGCCTGGGCGAGGAGGGTGGCGGCAGCAGCCTGCGCATCGACCGCTGGCTGTGGTGCACGCGTCATTTCAAGTCGCGCACGCTGGCGGCGGACGCCGTGGCGGGCGGCAAGGTGCATCTCAATGGCCAGCGCGTGAAGCCCGCGCATGCGCTCAGGTGGGCGATCGGGTCGTCATCACCCGTCCGGGCTATTCATTCGAATGCGAAGTGCTGCAGCTGCCACGCGCGCGCGGCTCGGCGCCCATCGCGCAGGCCTGTTACGCCGAGATAGACGACTTCGAAGGCCGCGCGCGAGAAATACAACGAACAATCCCGTCTCGCGTCGGCGATGCGCCCGGGTTCGCAGGAGCGTCCCGACAAGCATGGCCGGCGCGAGCTGCGCCGCCTGCGCGGCCGCGACTGACCCCCTGGAGATATCGATGCGCACCACGGATCAACGCGCCAACCGCCTGTTCATCGTCCTCGCCGGGTTCTTCCTAACCAACGCGCTGATTGCCGAGTTCGTCGGGCGTGAAGATCTTCGCGCTCGAGGAGACGGTGGGCGCGCAGCCGTTCCACTGGTCGTTGTTCGGAATCGACGGCACGCTGAATTTCACCGCCGGCGTCCTGCTGTGGCCGTTCGTGTTCATCATGACGGACGTGATCAACGAGTACTTCGGTGTGCGCGGCGTGCGGCTGATCTCGTGGATCGCGGTGGTGTTCATCGCCTACGCCTTCGTCGCGGCCTACGCGGCGATCTCGCTGGCGCCGGCCACGTTCTGGGTGGAAGCGAACGCGGGCCTGGGCGTGCCGGACGTGCAGAAGGCCTATGCCGTGGTGTTCGGCCAGGGGCTGTGGACCATCGGCGGTTCCATCATCGCGTTCCTCGTGGGCCAGCTCATCGACGTGGCCATCTTCCACCGCATCCTCAAGATGACCGGCGAGCGCTTCGTGTGGCTGCGCGCCACGGCGTCGACGGCGGTGTCGCAGCTGCTCGACAGCTTCATCGTGCTGTACATCGCCTTCGTGATCGGGCCGCAGCACTGGTCGATCCCGCAGTTCCTGGCGGTGGGCACGGTCAACTACGTGTACAAGATGACGCGCGGCGATCGCGCTGATACCGCTGCTCTACGTGGCGCGTGCCGGGATCAAGGCCTATCTGGGCCCGGGCGAAGCCGAGCGGTTGCGGCGCGAAGCGGCGTCGGACTGAGGTCCCTCAACGCGCCGCCACCGCGTTTCGCCGCACGCGTGAGAACGACGCCCAGCCAGGTCACGATTCCCAACGCGGCGGCCACCGCGAGGATGCGCAACGCGGTGGCGATGTCGTCGTGCATGCGAAGGGCAGCGTGAGTGGTTAGTGGCTAGTTGAGCAGCGCCGCCAATCGGCGCCGCCAGCCTGACAACGCGCGCGTCGCCGGCCGGCAAGAGCGCGAATGCCTGGAGCAGGTCTTCACGACCCGCGCGCGTGGCAAAGGTGTGATCGCCCTGCATGCGTGACAGCAGCGTCTCGATCGCGGCTTCATGGCCTCCTCCGAGCAGAGAGCGGGCGGCGCTCGCGCGCGACGGCATCGTCCTTGGCTGCGATGTCCGTTGCCAGCGCCGCGAAATGGATCACGGCCCTCACGGCGTTGGTGTCCGAATCGTTCTGCACCTGGGGCGGCAGCTGGCCGAGCACTTTCGACGCGTCGACCACATCCCCTGACAATGCGAGGTAGCGGGCGAGGTCGCGGCGCGCGTCCAGGTTGCCCGGATCGAGCTCGGCCACGGCGCGCAGTTTTTCGACGGCGCCGGAATAATTGCCCTGGGACGCGAGTGCCCGCGAGGCTTCATGTTCGGCGGCGGAGGCGCGCGGCAGGTGGGGTTCGAGGAAGTCGCGCACGCCGGCCAGCGGCTGCGCGCCGACGAATTCATCGACCACGCGCCCGTTGCGAAACAGCTTCACGGCCGGAATGCCCCGGATCTGGAACTGCTGCGCCAGGTCCTGGTTCTCGTCGGTATTCACCTTCACGACCTTGATCTTGCCGGCGGTCTCGCCGGCTACCTGTTCGAGCACGGGTCCCAGCGCACGGCAGGGACCGCACCAGGGCGCCCAGAAATCCACGAGCACGGGCTGGTCGTTGGAGGCGTTGAGGACTTCCTTGGGGAAGCTGGCGGAGGAGACGGCTTGTACGGATGAGCTCATGGCCCTGCCTATTGGGACGTCGGTGAGTGAATTCAATAGAATCCGCGCCCATGACAAAGTTTCCCATGCTCGAACGGGCGGATGCAGTCGCGCGTGCGATCAATCCGCAATATCTCACCGAGGAACAGACACTTGTACGAGCGCTCGCGGACCACGCCCGGCTGCCCGCCGAGGCCGCGCGCAATGCCGGCGCGCGTGCGCTGGCGCTCGTGCAGGCAGTACGCAGCACCCAGGGAGGGGGTGGGGCGCTCGACGCCTTCCTGCGCCAATACAGCCTTGCGTCGCGCGAAGGCGTGATCCTCATGTGCCTGGCGGAAGCGCTGCTGCGCATTCCCGATGGCGAAACCGCGGACCGGCTGATCGCCGACAAGATTCCCAGCGGCGCCTGGGACGAGCACCTGGGCGACTCGGATTCGATGCTGGTGAACGCTTCGACTTGGGGACTGATGCTCACGGGCCGCGTGATCAACCTCGATCGCAATGAAGTCGGTGAGGCGCGATCCTGGTACTCGCGGCTGGTGGGCAAGCTGGGCGAACCTGTGGCGCGTGCGGCGCTCAAGCAGGCCATGCGCATTCTCGGTCACCAGTTCGTCATGGGGCGCAACATTGGCGAGGCGCTGGAGCGCGCCGCCGGAAAAGACGAACGCGACTACCGCTACTCCTTCGACATGCTGGGCGAGGCCGCTCTCACGCGCGCCGACGCCGAGCGTTATCGCGAAAAGTATTCGGCGGCCATCGCCGCCGTCGGCAAGGCCGTGTCGCAGCGCGAATCCATCACCGCGCGACACAGCGTGTCGATCAAGTTGTCCGCGCTGCATCCGCGCTATGAATTTTCGCAGTCGTCGCGCGTCATGGCCGAGCTGTACCCGGTGATCGAATCGCTGGTGCGTGAGGCACGCGATGCAGGCATCGGCGTCACGCTGGATGCCGAAGAGGCCGAGCGCCTCGAGATCTCGCTGCTGCTCGTGGAGAAGCTGCTGCGCAGTGAAGTCACGCGCGGCTTCGGCGGCTTCGGACTCGCGGTGCAGGCCTATCAACGCCGCGCGTACGGTACCCTCGAATGGCTCATCCGCACGCTTCGGGATACGGACCGCCGCATCACTTTGCGCCTCGTGAAGGGGGCCTACTGGGACAGCGAGATCAAGCGCGCCCAGGAGCGGGGCCTCTCCGGATATCCGGTGTTCACTCGCAAGCCGAATACCGATGTGTCCTATCTCGCCTGCGCCAGGCTGCTGGAGAGCGCCGGCGACCGCATCTATCCGCAATTCGCCACCCACAACGCGCATACCATCGCGCACGTGGCCGAACTGTTCGGCGGCGATTCCGATCGCTTCGAGTTCCAGCGCCTGCATGGCATGGGCGCGGAGCTCTACGACAGCGTGGTGCGCGGGCCCCCGAAGATCTGGAACCGCAAGCACGCCTGCCGCGTCTACGCGCCCGTGGGCGCGCACGAAGACCTGCTGCCCTACCTGGTCAGGCGTCTGCTCGAGAACGGCGCGAACACTTCGTTCGTGAACCGCATCGTCGATGCCAGCTTGCCGGCGGAAGAGGTGGTGGCGGATCCCATCGCCGAAGTGGATTCCCTGGAGCGCGTGGTGCATCCCCGCATTCCGCTGCCCGTGAATCTCTTCGCGCCCGAGCGCGCGAACTCGGCGGGATTCAATTTCGCCGACGGCCAGGCCGTGGATGGCCTGCTGCGGGAATGTGAGCGCGCGTCCCAACAACCGTGGAGCGCGGCGCCCATCATCACCGCGGCCTCGCGCGGACAGGGTGCGACCACGGGCATCTTCAATCCCGCGAACACCGCGGAACAGGTGGGCAGCGTCAGCCAGGCGGACGCGGCGGTGGTCGAGCAGGCCATCGCCGCGGCGGATCGCGCACAGGAAGACTGGGACATCCTGGGCGGCGAGAAACGCGCCGAGATCCTCGAACGCGCGGCCACGCTCTACGAGGAACAGACCGCGGCCCTGGTCGCGCGCTGCGTGCGCGAAGCGGGCAAGACGCTGCCGGACGCCATCGGCGAGGTCCGCGAGGCCGTCGACTTCCTGCGCTACTACGCGGCGCGGGCGCGACGCGAGTTCACGCATGAATCCTTGCTCCCCGGTCCCACGGGTGAACGCAACCTTCTGCGGCTGCGCGGCAAGGGCGTGTTCGGCTGCATCAGTCCCTGGAATTTTCCGCTGGCTATCTACACCGGACAGGTCGCCGCGGCGCTGGCCGCCGGCAATGCCGTGGTGGCCAAGCCCGCCGAGCAGACGCCG
This sequence comes from uncultured Pseudomonadota bacterium, assembly GCA_963846605.1. Taxonomy (GTDB): domain Bacteria; phylum Pseudomonadota; class Gammaproteobacteria; order Steroidobacterales; family Steroidobacteraceae; genus CADEED01. The sequence continues at coordinate 1,203,448 of CAWJWS010000011.1, read as the reverse complement.
CTGACCGCGGCCTATGCCACGGGTCTGCTGCTGCAGGCGGGCGTGCCGCCCGAAGTCCTGCAGTTCGTTCCCGGCGACGGCGGAACGGTGGGCGCGGCGCTGACGCGCGATCCGCGTCTCGCGGGCATCGTCTTCACCGGCTCCACCGATACGGCGCGGCTCATCGAGCGATCGATGGCGGCGCGTCCGGGCGCCATCGGCACGTTGATCGCCGAAACCGGCGGACTCAATGTGATGCTGGCCGACAGCTCGGCGCTGGCGGAGCAGCTGGTGCTCGACGTGGTGCAGTCCGGATTCAACAGTGCGGGGCAGCGTTGCTCGGCGCTGCGCGTGTTGCTGGTCCAGGAGGAGATCGCGCCACGCGTGAAGACCCTGCTGGCCGGCTGCATGGACGAGATGGTCGTGGGCGATCCCGCGCGTCTATCCACCGACGTGGGCCCGGTCATCGATGCCGACGCGCAAGCCATGCTCGAGAAGCATGCCGCCGACATCACCCGCGGTGCGCGCTGGTCGCATCGCGCGCCGCTCGCGTCGAACCCGTCAGGACGGTTCTTCGCGCCGCTCGCCGTGGAAATCGATTCTCTCGAGCGCATGCAGCGCGAAGTGTTCGGCCCGGTCGTGCACGTGCTCACGTATCGCGCGAAGGATCTGGATTCCGTCGTCGCCGCGGTGAACCGCCTGGGCTATGGGCTCACGCTGGGCATCCACACGCGCATCGACGGCCTGGCGCAGCGCGTGGCCCGCAGTCTTCGCGTGGGCAACGTGTACATCAATCGCAACATGATCGGTGCGGTGGTGGGTGTGCAGCCCTTTGGCGGCATGGGTTTGTCGGGCACCGGGCCAAAGGCGGGTGGGCCGCACTACCTGCATCGCATGGCCACGGAACAGACCATCACCACGAACACCGCCGCGATCGGCGGCAACGCGGGCTTGCTGTCGCTCGCCGCGCGTTGATCCAGGAGCAGTGCTGGTACCGGTAGCAGGGCGGGCTACCACGCCAGACGAATGCCCGAAGTGGGGAAAGTGAGCACTGCGTCCCGGGGCGGGTGGCGATCCCGGGCTACTCGCCCCTAACGTCCACCCCGAACTCGCCGATATCCAGATGACGCGATTCGGAGAGGGATGGAGTCTTGATGCACGCTCGAGGTTCGCGCCGGTGGTTGGCCGCGATCCCGCTCACTGGCCGTTTCTACATATTGTTCGGCATCCTGCTGCTGGCCGTGGCGGGAGTGCTGTTCGCTTCCCTTGGCGCCACGAAGCTCCAGGCGGCCGCGAGCAGTGATCTCGCGCGTGTCGCCGCCGTGCAGCGCTCGCTGGATCGCGCGCTCAACATCCATTCCAGCCTGTCGGCCGAACTTGCCGCGTCTCCGGGCGCTGGCGGCGGTGCGCAAAACCTGCTCACGTCACTGCGTACGCAGATGGACCTCACCTGGGCGCTTCCCGCGACACCGGAAGTCGGCTCCATCATCGATTCACTCCGTCAGCCCGCGACCAACTACTTCGAAAGCGCCGAGACGTACGTGCAAAAAGGGACTGCCGGTTCCGACTGGGCGTTCGCCGACCTCGAGCCCCGTCGCGCGGCGCTCGAATCCTCGTTGCGCGATTCCATGGCCCGCATGCGTGTCGTGTTGTTCCGTGTCGAAACGCGCGTGCTCGCCGAAGCCGAGCGCGCCGACAGCGTCACGGCCTGGCTGATCGCGGGCGCCGTGCTCGCGGTGTTGCTGGCGGGCTTTGCCCTCTGGCTGGTGGCGCACTCCATCCAGAATTCACTGCGCTCGGTGGGCGAGGTGGCGCAGGCGCTGGCCGCCGGCGACATGGACAATCGTTGCGACACGCATGGGCACGACGAAGTGAGCGGCCTGGCGAAAATGATCAACCTGCTCGCGGACACCATGCAGGGCATGCTCACGCGCCTGCGCTCCGAGGCCAGCCGCAGCACGTTCTCCAACCAGCTGGTCGAAGCGCTGGAAATGGCGGACTCGGAAGCCGAAGCCGACAAGGTCATCGCGCGTGCCATGGGCACCATTTCCGAAGTGCATCCCATGGAGTTGCTGCTGGCGGATTCCTCGCGCGCGCATCTCGAACGCGCCTGCGTGCATCCCAAGACCGGGTTCGCCGAACTGCTCGCGTGGAATCACCGTACTCCTGCATCGCGGTGCGCCGCGGCCATCCGCAGATCTTCCCGGATGCCGAAGCGCTCAACGCCTGTCCCAAACTGCTGGGCCGCATGGGCGGCTCCATATCCGCAGCCTGCGTGCCCGTGAACTTCATGGGCCGCGCGCTGGGCGTGCTGCACGTCACCGGCGCCAAGGGCAAGCCGCCGAACCCCGAGCAGATCGCGCAGCTGACCGCGCTCGGCGTGCATGCCGGCAACCGCATCGGCACGTTGCGCGCCTTCGAGCGCTCGCAGCTCCAGGCCAGCACCGACAGCCTCACCGGCCTCACCAACCGCCGCGCCGCCGAGGAAGTGCTCGCCAACCTCTGGCCGTGGACTCCGCATTCGCCGTCGTCATGGCCGACCTCGACTTCTTCAAGCGCCTCAACGACACCATGGGCCACGAGTCCGGTGACCGCGCCCTCAAGCTGTTCTCCGACACCGCCCGCGGCGTGGTGCGCGATCGCGATCACGTGGTGCGCTGGGGTGGCGAGGAATTCGCGTTGCTGCTGCCCGGCGCCAGCGCCGAAAGAGCGGCGGAGATCGTCGGACGCCTGCGCACCGCGCTGGCCGAAGCGCACCTGCTCACGGGCACGCCCATCTTCACGGCCAGCTTCGGCATCGCGGATTCGACGATGGCGCGGGATCGCGAGACGCTGATCCGCCTGGCCGACGAGGCGCTGTATCGCTCGAAGCAGGCGGGGCGCGATCGCTGCACGATCGCGGATCCATTGCTTCCCGGCACACCAGCCGTGCGACGTGAGCGCGATCAGGGCGCCGTGGTGGATATCACACAGGTGGCGCGCGGTAGCTAGGGAGCGGAGGCAGGGCGTCTGTGGTGCGCCGGGTTGCGACCGTCTGACTCTCCGGGCCCGCGGGCGCTCGCGCTTGAAGAATTCCTGCGCGGATGCTCGGAATTCTTCGCGTTCGTTCGTCCCCGGCTGCGCGGCGCATCACCGGCCGCTCTCCGATGACTGGCTTACCAATCGCGCTTCGCTTCGCTGAACCACCAAAGAGTACCTCGGCGCTTGACGCCGGGGACTCACCTCGCTTACGCGGGCCCGGAGAGTCAGACGGTCGCAGCCCGGCGCCTCACTGCCGCACTCCGGCCCCACTCGCTAGCTCACGCGGCGGCTTGGAAAAGAGCGGTGCGGCCCGCGCTGGCGCTCTTCTCTTTTCCTGAGTTCCTGATCCAAGACGGAACCGCGGCGGTGGAGCTTCGGGCTGCGCGAACGCCAAAAATTTCCTTCTCAGGAAATTTTTGAAGCGCGCCCGAGAGTGAGCCCCGGAAACACTTGATCCCCGCTCCGAAGCCCCGCCACCACTGAAGTCACCCGAATCCGAAGAACGACGCCTTGGGCGCGTCCTTCTCGGGGGATTTGACCGCACGGCGATCGATCTGGGCCCAGGGGCAGCTGAACTGCATGGTCAGCGTGCCGCAGGTCGGGAGGTCGCTGGTGATGATCTCGGGCGCCAGCGAGATGGCCGCGGCCGAGATGCCGGGGTTGTGGCAGATGACCAGGAGGTGAGAGACGCGGGGGCCCGTCGAGCGGATGCTGGTGAGGATGTGTTCGCCGTCGGCGAGGTACAGGGCGTCGTCGGCCTGGAGCAGGCGCGCCGGCACTGCCAGCACACGGGCGAAGATGTCGGCGGTCTCGCGCGTGCGCACCGCGGCGCTGGTGAGGATCAGGTCCGGGATCCGCTCGCGATCTAGGAGGCGCTTCGCCATCTCCTCGGCTTCATTGCGGCCCTTGCGGCTCAGCGGGCGCTCGAAATCGCGCACGTCCGCGTCCTGCTCGGCGTTGGCGTGTCGGATCAGGGTCAGTCGCTTGAGCTTGTCGGTGCTCATGCGCGAGCCTCAGATGCGGACCTGGATCCGGCCGTCACTTTCACGGACCTCGAAAATCCGCAGCGGCTCGTAAGCGGGTGGGGAGAGCGCCTCGCCCGAGCGCAGCGAGAAGCGCGCGCCGTGGCGCGGGCAGATGATTTCGCAATCCTCGATCGGAGCATCGTCGAATGGGGAGTCGTCATGGGTGCATCGGTCTTCGAATGCATACAGACTGCCATTCACCCTGGCGACCCGCACCCGGTAGCCATCGACATCTCGCCTCCAACCGTGAAGTGGATTCGAGGTCTGACGCGCTGCCAATGTCGATCCAGCCGGTCATGGGGATGTTAGGGAAACCCTGCCTCAGAACATGCCGGTCTGCAGGCGCGCGGCTTCGGTCATCATCGACTGGTTCCACGGCGGATCGAACACCAGCTCCACGTTCGCGCTGGCCACCGTGGGGATGATCTCGATCTTCTGCCTGATGTCCTGAACCAGCACGTCGCCCATGCCGCAGCCCGGCGCCGTGAGCGTGAGCCGGACCTTGATGACGCGCTGTCCATCGGGCTGGGCGCTCACCGTGCATTCGTAGATGAGCCCGAGGTCGACGATGTTGATCGGGATCTCGGGGTCGTAGCAGGTGCGCAGCTGGTCCCAGGCCGCGGCGAGCACGTCGTCGTCCGTGGCGTTCGGCGGCAGCTCCGGAGTCTTCACCACATCCTTGCCGATGGCATCGGCATCCGCGCCGGCGAGGCGGAACAGGTTGCCTTCCATGTACAGCGTGAAGCTTCCGCCCAGCGCCTGGGTGATGAAGCCGGACTGCCCGGACTTGAGTTCGATCTCGATGCCGGCGGGGACCATGACGGCCTTGACGTCGCGGCGGAGAACGAATGGTTCGTTGTCGTGGGTTCTCATGATTATTCGGTCTTGACGGTCGCGACGCCGCGTTCGAGCGCGGCGTTCAGCGTGTGCCACGCGAGGCTCGCGCATTTCACGCGCACGGGGAAATCGCGCACGCCGGCGAGCGCCGCGAGTTTGCCGAGATCCTCGGGAACCGGCACATCGTGATGCGTGAGCACTTCGTGGATCTCGGGAACAGGTGGGCGATGTCCTCGCGCGTCTTGCCCTTCACCGCCTCGCACATCAGCGACGCGGACGCCACGGAAATGGCGCAACCCTTGCCTTCGAAGCGCAGGTCGGACACGTGGTTGCCTTCGAGACGCAGCGAGACGTGCAAGACGGTCACCGCACAACGGATTGTGGCCATCGGCCGAGCTGTCGGCGGGATCGAGCCGGCCGAACAGGCGCGGGCTCTTGTTGTGATCGAGGATGACCTCGCGATACAGGTCCTTGAGATCCATCAGTCGCGCTCCGTCACGAAAACACCTTGCGCGCCTCGTGCAGCGCATGCACGAGCGCGTCGATGTCCGACTCGCGCGAATAACACGCGAAAGACGCGCGCGCCGTCGCGGGCACGTCGAAGAATTCCATGACCGGCATGGCGCAGTGGTGACCCGTTGCGTACCGCGACGCCTTCGGCATCGAGGATGGTGCCGAGGTCGTGCGGGTGGATGCCGTCGATCGTGAAGGAGATCACCGAGGCCTTGTCGGGCGCGGTGCCGATGATGGTGAGGCCCGGAACCTTCAGCAGCTTCGCGGTGGCCAGGCCCAACAACCTTTGCTCGTGCGCGTGGATGTTCTCGATGCCCAGCGAATCGATGTACTCGATGGCGGCAGCCATGCCGACCGCGCCCGAGATGTTGGGCGTGCCCGCCTCGAACTTGAAAGGCAGGGTATTGAACGTGGTCTTCTCGAAAGACACCGTGAGGATCATGTCGCCGCCGCCTTGCCACGGCGGCATGGACTCGAGCAGCGACTCGCGGCCGATGAGCGCGCCGATGCCGGTGGGGCCGTACATCTTGTGCGCCGAGAACGCGTAGAAGTCGCAGTCCAGCGCCTGCAGGTCCACGCGCTGGTGAGGCACGGCCTGAGCGCCATCCACGAGCACCACCGCGCCGCGTGCATGGGCGGCGCGCGTGATCTCGTGCACCGGCAACACCGTGCCGAGCGCATTGGACACCTGCGCGCAGGCGACGATGCGCGTGCGGTCGGTCATGTGGGCGGCAACGATCGAGGCGTCGATGACGCCTCTCCGGTCCATGGGCACGGCTTTGACGACGGCGCCGGTCTGTCCGGCGACGAGCTGCCACGGAACGATGTTGGCGTGGTGCTCGAGTTGGGTGAGCAGGATCTCGTCGCCTGCCCGCAGGCGAGGGCGGCCATAGGACTGCGCCACGAGATTGATGGCCTCGGTGGTGCCGCGCGTGAAGATCACTTCGCGCGTCGAGCGCGCGTTCACGAACCCGCGCACCTTCTCGCGCGCCTGTTCGAAGAGCTCGGTGGCTTCCTGGCTGAGCTGGTGAACACCGCGATGCACGTTGGCATGCGACCAGGTCTCGTATCGATCCACGGCGGCGATCACGCTGGCCGGGCGTTGCGAGGACGCGGCGCTGTCGAGGAACACCAGCGGCTTGCCGTGGACTTCGCGGCGCAGGATGGGGAAGTCGCGCCAGACGCGATCGGCGTCGTAAGGCGCGCGCGTGGCGCGCGCGGCGTCGGCGTTCATGAGCGGTCTCCCAGCAGGCCCGGGAGCGCCGAGACGGCGAGCAGCCGGCTGGCAGCCAGTGATTCGATCTCGCGGCGCAACTCCGGCAGTTCGACGAGCGACACCGCATCCTCGATGAAGGCCCACTGCAACAAGGACTGCGCGGTGGGGCGATCGATGCCGCGCGAAAGCAGATAGAACAGCATCTGGTCGTCGAGCTTTCCGGTGGTGGCGCCGTGCCGCGCCTTCACCTTGTCGGTGTAGATCTCGAGCTGGGGCCGCGCGGCGGCTTCCGCGCCACTGCCGGTGAGCAGGGATTTCAACGACTGGTCCGAGTCGGCGCCATGCGCGTTCTCGCGCACGATCATCTTGCCGTTGAACGCCAGCTTGCCGCGGTCATTGGCGATGCCGCGAAACAGTTCGCGCGTGGCGGTTTCCGGCGCGGCATGGTCGATCTCGGCGAACATGTCGTGCGTCTGTATCTGGTTGGCGATGATGGCGGCGCCGAGGTCGCAGCGCGCGGCGCGGCCGGCGAGCTTGATGAACAGCGTCGAGCGCGACGCGAGCCCGCCCAGCGTCACCGTGCGAAGCCGGTAGGTGGCGTTCTCGGCGACATGCGCCACCAGCGTGTCGAAGCAGCTGGCGCCGTTGGCGCAGTTCTGCAGGCGTGTATGCGACACCTCGGCGCCCGCGCCCACGGCGATGTCCACGGCGGCGTTGATCGTGGAGTCGCTGGCGCCTTCGCTGAGGTGCCTTTCCACGAGGCTGAGCCGCGAGTGACGCCCGGCATGGACCTGCACGCGCGGATACGACGTGCCTTCGGTGGCCGCCGACGAAGCGACGAACACGAGTTCGATGGCCGCGGCGGGTGCGGCGTCCGGCAGCCGGATATGCAGCACCTGCTCACCCCGCGAGGCGTTCAGTCGCGCCAGCGCGAAATCGACGCCGGCGCGGGCGAGGTCTTCATCGAGCATGGCGGCGAAGGCGGTGCCGGCTTCACGCGTGTCGAGCAGCGCGGCGCAGGAGTCCGCGCGCGGAGTCGACATGGCGGCATCGAAGTGACCATCGCGGAATACCCAGCGTTCATGGCCGGGAATGATCGCTGGCAACGTGGACGCCGGGGTGCCGGCAGGCGCCGGAGCCGCGTCGAGCTTCGATTTCGCGAAGGGACGCAGGTTGGCGTAGCGCCAGTTCTCGTCGCGGTTGGTGGGGATCGCGGGTGCGGACATCACGCTACCTCGAGCACCCAGTCATAGCCGCGCTTCTCGAGCTCATGCGCCAGTTCCTTGCCGCCGGACTTCGCGATGCGGCCGCGCGCGAGCACGTGGACGTGGTCGGGCACAATGTGGTCGAGCAGACGCTGGTAGTGGGTGATGAGCAGCACGCCGCGATCGGCGGAGCGCAGCGTGTTCACGCCGCGCGCGACCACCTTCAGCGCGTCGATGTCGAGGCCGGAATCGGTTTCGTCGAGCACGGCCAGCGTGGGCTCGAGCACCAGCATCTGCAGGATCTCGTTGCGCTTCTTCTCACCGCCCGAGAATCCCTCGTTCACGCCGCGCGAGAGGAAGCTCTCGTCCATCTGCATGAGTTTCATCTTGCCGCGCACGAGCTGCAGGAATTCGTAGGCATCCACCTCGGGCTTGCCTTCGGCCTTGCGCTTGGCGTTCATCGCCGCCTTGAGAAGATAGACGTTGTTCACGCCGGGAATTTCCACGGGATACTGGAAGCCCAGGAACAGGCCGGCGCGCGCACGCTCTCCGGCTTCCATGGACAGCAGGTCCTTGCCCTGGAATTCCACCTTGCCACCGGTGATTTCGTAGCCCGGCCGGCCCGCGAGCACGTACGACAGCGTGCTCTTGCCGGATCCGTTCGGACCCATGATGGCGTGCACCTCGCCCGCGTTCAGCGTGAGCGAGAGACCCTGGAGGACTTTCTTGCCACCGACGGTGGCGGAGAGGTTTTCGATCTTCAGTAAAGGAGTATTCATCGTCTTCCCGTTAACCCACGGCGCCTTCGAGACTCACGGCCAGGAGGTTCTGCGCCTCGACCGCGAATTCCATGGGCAGTTCTTTCAACACGCTCTTGCAGAAGCCGCTGACGATCATGTTCACCGCGTCTTCTTCATCGATGCCACGCTGCAGGCAATAGAACAGCTGGTCTTCGCTGATCTTCGATGTGGAAGCCTCGTGTTCCACGGTGGCCGTGGGATTGCGGGCTTCGATGTAGGGGAAGGTGTGCGCGCCGCAGTCGCCGCCCATGAGCAGGGAATCGCACTGCGTGAAATTCCGCGCGCCGTGCGCGCTGGGCAGGATCTTCACGAGGCCGCGATAGCTGTTCTGTCCGTGGCCGGCGGAGATGCCCTTGGACACGATGGTGCTCTTGGTATTGGCGCCGATGTGGATCATCTTCGTGCCCGTGTCGGCCTGCTGGTAATTGTTGGCCGTAGCCACGGAGTAGAACTCGCCCACCGAGTTCTCGCCCTTGAGCACGCAGGACGGATACTTCCAGGTGATGGCCGATCCCGTCTCCACCTGTGTCCAGGCGATCTTGGAATTGCGGCCACGGCATTCGCCACGCTTGGTGACGAAGTTGTAGATGCCGCCGATGCCGTTCTCGTCGCCGGGATACCAGTTCTGCACCGTGGAGTACTTGATCTCGGCGTCATCCTCGGCGACCAGCTCGACCACGGCCGCGTGCAGCTGGTTCTCATCGCGCATGGGCGCGGTGCAACCTTCGAGGTAGCTCACGTGCGAGCCCGGAGCGGCGATGATCAGCGTACGCTCGAATTGACCCGTGTTCTTCGCGTTGATGCGGAAGTAGGTGGACAGCTCCATGGGGCAGCGCACGCCCGGCGGCACGTAGACGAACGAGCCATCCGAAAACACCGCGGAGTTCAGCGCGGCAAAGTAGTTATCGGACTGGGGCACCACGGTGCCGAGATATTTCTCGATCAGCTGCGGATGGTTCAGCACGGCGTCCGAGAACGAACAGAAGATCACGCCGGCTTCGGCGAGCCGCTCCTTGAACGTGGTGGCCACGGAGACGGAATCGAACACCGCGTCCACGGCGACGCCAGCCAGGCGAGCGCGCTCGTGCAGGGGTACGCCCAACTTCTCGTAGGTGGCCAGCAGCTTCGGATCCACTTCCTCGAGGCTCTTCGGCGCGTTGGCATTCTGTTTGGGCGCCGAGAAATACGAGATGGACTGGTAGTCGATGGGGTTCACCCGCAGGTGTGCCCAGTGAGGCTCTTTCATCGTCAGCCAGTGGCGATAGGCCTTGAGGCGCCAGTTCGTCAGGAACTCGGGTTCCTTTTTCTTGCGCGAGATGAACCGCACCACGTCTTCATCGAGGCCGGGCGGCAACGTGTCCGAGTCGATGTCGGTGACGAATCCGTGCCGATAGCTCTTGCCCATCAAGGCGTCGAGGTCGGTTTCCACGGCCTTTGGCTCGCTGCTCATGTCGGCACCTTGGCGCCGCGCTGGATGTGGCGCAGCTCGCGTTCGATCGGCATGTGCGTGGCGCGGTTGTCCAGACCTGCCAGCTGAGCCAGCGAGATCTCGTTGAGCGAACGACGGATGGCCAGGTTGAGCTTCTGCCAGGCGCGACCCACCGAGCAGGTGTGCTCGATGCCGCATTGGCCGCTGCCGGCGGAACACTCGGTCAAGGCGATGGGTCCCTCCAGCGCGTCCAGGATGGAGGCAGCGCTGATCTGCTCCGGGTCGCGCGCCAGTTCGTAGCCCCCATGGGTGCCCCGGGTGGAATTGACCAGGCCCGCGCGATGCAGTTGCTTGAGCAACTTGCTGACCGTGGGCGAGGCGATCCGGGTGCGCTCCGCGAGGGCGCTGGCGTTGTGAACGCGTGAACGATCCGCGGCCAGCGTGGCCAGGATGACTGTGGCGTAGTCGGTGAGCTTTCCGATTCGAAGCATGTGAACACCCCGCAAGAGGGGAAAATCAGGGAACTTTTTAAGTGGGACCAGTTTAGTACGGATTCAACCGGACTGTAAGCCGGAAGGGGGTGCTTTTGTTATCCTCGCCGCCCCCATGAGTGACCCCGTCATTGAAGTCCGCGACGTCCATTACTCGGTCGGTGGACGCAAAATCTTCGATGGCCTGAACATCACGGCTCGTCAGGGCCGGATCACCGCGTTCATGGGGCCTTCCGGTACCGGCAAGACCACCTTGCTCAGGCTCATCACCGGCCAGTCCTACGCGGAGAGCGGCAGCGTCAAGGTCTGGGGCCGCGAGGTCGCGTCGTTGTCCGGCAAGGAACTGTTCGAACTCCGCCGACGCATGGGAATGCTGTTCCAGAACGGCGCGTTGCTCACCGATGAGGACGTCTACGAGAACGTCGCCTTCCCGCTGCGTGCACACACCAGACTCCCTGAGTCCCTGGTGCGACAGCTCGTGCTGACGAAGCTCCATGCAGTAGGCCTGCGCGGCGCCGCCAGGCTGATGCCTGCGGAGCTCTCGGGCGGCATGGCACGGCGCGTGGCGCTGGCTCGTGCCATCGTCATGGATCCGGACATCCTCATCTACGACGAGCCCTTCGTGGGCCTCGATCCGATTTCGATGGGCGTGATCTGCCGCCTCATCAAGCAGATGAACGAGGCGCTGGGCATCACCAGCATCGTGGTCTCGCATGACGTGCAGGAACTCTCGAGCATTGCGCATGACAGCTTCCTGCTGTCCGGCGGCAAGGTAGTCGCTTCCGGAACGCCCGCCGAACTCAATCGCAGCGAGTTGCCGGAAGTGAAGCAGTTCATGGGCGGTCTCGACGACGGGCCTGTCGCCTTCCACTATCCGGCGCCGGACTATGCCGCGGACCTCCTGGACGCCGCGCCATGAGCATTGCAAGCGAATCACTCGCGATTGGCTGGGTGCGCCGCATCGGCGCGATGTCACTGTTCTTCGCGCAGATCGTGGCGCGCATCGTGCCCGCGCTCGCCAAGCCGGGTCTCATCGTTCGCCAGATATACAACGCCGGCGCGCGCTCGCTGGTCATCGTCATGCTCTCGGGCTTGTTCGTCGGCATGGTGCTGGGCCTGCTGGGCTTCGACACCTTGCAGCGGTTCGGCTCCGAGGATTCGTTGGGCGTGCTCGCGGCGCTCGGCATGCTCAAGGTCCTGGGCCCGGTGCTCACCGCGCTGCTGTTCGCGGGTCGGGCGGGCACTTCACTCACGTCCGAAATCGGGCTCATGAGGAGCACCGAGCAGCTGACCGCCATGCAGATGATGGCCGTGGATCCGCTGCGTCACGTGGTGGTGCCCCGATTTCTCGGTGGCGTGATCGCCATGCCGCTGCTGGCGGCAACATTCAGCGTCATCGGCTTGTTCGGCGCGCAGCTCATCGGCGTTCAGCAGATGGGCGTGGACGTGGGCGCCTTCTGGTCGCAGACCCAGGATGCGGTGGATCTCCGCGACGTCACCGAGGGCATCGTGAAGAGCCTGGTGTTCGGCGTCGCCTGCAGCCTCATTGCCGTGTACGAGGGCTACCAGAGCGAACCGACGCCAGAGGGCGTGGGCCTGGCCACCACTCGCACGGTCGTCTCGTCGTCCGTCATGGTGTTGCTCCTGAATTACCTGTTGACCGCGGCGTTCCTGACCAAGACTTGATTGGAAAACCCATGAAAAACTCCCGCTCGCTGGAAATCGGAACCGGATTGTTCGTGCTGCTGGGCTTCGCGGCGCTGGCTTTCCTCACCACACAGCTGCCCGGCACGTCACTCAAGTTCGGTGGCGCGGAGTCCGGCTACACGGTCACGGCGATGTTCGACAACATCGGCGACCTCAAGCCCGGCTCGCCGGTCACCATGGCTGGCGTACGCGTTGGCCGCGTCGAGTCAATCAGATTCGATCCCAAGGTGTTCAAGGCGGCGGTCGTGCTGCGCCTAGATTCACAGTTCAACGAGATCCCGGACGACAGCGATGCCAGCATCCAGACGGCGGGCTTGCTGGGCGGCAAGTACATCGGAATCGGCCCTGGCGGCTCGGAAACCTTCCTGAAGCAGGGCGGTCAAATCGAGTTCACGCAATCGGCCATCGTGCTCGAGAGCCTGGTCAACAAGTTCTTCGCCAACATGGCGAGCAAAGGTGGGGACGAGGACAAGAGCGCGGCGCCGGAAGCGCCACAGGAGCAGAAATGATGTTGTCGATGAAGCGACTCGTTCAGGCTGGGTTCATCGCAGGTTTGTTAGCCGCGGGCAACTCGTTCGCCGCCAATGCCGCCGTGGACACCAGCGGTCCCTCGCAGCTCATCGAGAGCTCGGCCAACGTGATGCTCAAGGGCATCGACCAGAACCGCGCGCAGTACCGCAAGGACCCGTCCGGTCTCTACAAGCTCGTGGGCGACACGCTGCTGCCGAACTTCGACACGCCGTATGCCGCGCAGCGCGTGCTCGGCGTCCCACTGGCGCAATGCCTCCCCGGCGCAGCGCGAACGTTTCGTGAAGGCGTTCTACGAATCACTGCTGTACACCTACGGTGACGCGATGATCGATTTCACCGCGGACCGCCTCAAGGTCATTCCCACCAAGGTGGATGCGGCGGCCGTGTCCGCCACGGTGCGCACGCAGGTGAAGCGCTCGAACGGCACGCCGGTCGATGTGTTCTACACCATGCGCAAGGTGGATGGCGCCTGGAAGGCCTGGGACGTGGTGATCGACGGCATCAGCTACGTGAAGAGCTACCGCGAGGACTACGGCGCGGAAGTGCAGCAGAAGGGCCTCGATGCGGTCATCACCCGGCTCGAAGCCAAGGCCGCGGCCGCGAAGGCGGGCAAGGGCAAGGCCAGCTGAGTGACTGCCGGGGAGGCGAGACAACACGCGCGAGTGGCCATCAGCGAGTCCGCACCGGGCCGCGTGGTGGTCACCGGCGAGCTCACCTTCGCCAGCGCGCGCGAGGCGCGGCAGCTCGGCGTGCTGGTGCTCGAGAGCTCGCGCTCGGACCGGCTGGTCATCGATTGCGGAGCCGTCACACGGGCCGACAGCGCGGGGCTCGCGGTGCTGCTGGATTGGCTGGCCTGGGGTCGGCGAAAGTCCCGGGCGATCTCGCTCGAGAATCTGCCGGCCTCACTACTCGCGATCGCCAGGATCTCGGAAGTCGACGGACTGCTCCAGGCCACGGCCTGAAGTCGACCCGCGCGTCGCGCGGTGCCCGGTTCGAGGCAGGAACACCCTTTGCTCGCCAATCCGCATGAGCGAAGCCGCGAGGGAGTGATCGCCGGCCGCCGCGGCCGAGCGCACGAATTCTTCGGCCACGGACCCATCCGCATCCAGTGAATTGATGAAAGTGTCGAAGTGGATGGGCATCACGTGCGAGCTGCGCAGGATCCGCGCCGCGCGAATGGCCTGCGCCGGGTTCATGTGATGCGGGAGCATCACTTCGGCGGGTGCGATGGGGCCAATCGGCATCAGCGCGAGATCGATGACGGGGAAACGCGCGCTGATCGCCTCGAAAGCCGCCTGGTCGAATGCCGTATCGCCGGCGAAGAACACGACGAGATCCCGATACTCGATGACGTAGCCGGTGTAGGCGTCGCGATGCGAGTCGCCGTCGCCCGGCAATCGGTCGCCGGAATGCGCGACGGGCACCGCCGTGATGCGCAGGTCGCCATCGCTCCAGGAATCCCAGGCTCCCAGCTCCGTCACTCCACGAGGTCCCGCGGGGATATCGGCGCCCGCGCCGCGCGGCGTGAACACCCGGCGAGCCTTGCCGCCGATCAGGCGCAGGGATCCCTTCGACAAATGATCGAAGTGGCGGTGTGAGACCAGCACCGCGTCCAAAGGAGGAAGGTTCTCGACCGCGATGCCAGGTTCGACCAGCCGGGGTGACACGCCGCCCACGTAGCGGGTGAACACCGGATCGGTGAGGACGAATTTGTCGTCGAGTTGCAGAAGCACGGTGGCATGTCCCACCCAGAGCGCCGCGATGCGCGCCTCCGGCCGCGATGGCGTCGTGATTCGCTCGCGCACCTCGTCGGGCGTGCGCAGCACGACAAGCAAGTTCCGCCAGGAGATCGCGCCGAAAGTCGTGCAGCCGACCAATGGCGTGATCAGCAACGCGGCAACCACAATTACCGACAGGATGCGCCGCTTCATGCGCAGTCCACGCCGGTGAGTTCCACGGATCGCTGCCACAGTCGACGGGCCAGCGGTTCGTCGTATCCCGCGGGGATCGCGCGCACGCGCGTCGGGTGGCCCTTTTTTTCCTTGGCACCGTCTGGTCCGAAGAAATCCCCGCCGCGTACCTCGGGCATGGTGGCCGCGAACAGCTGGGGCAGCACGCCCATCGTGGCGGGCTGCGCGAGGAATCGGTTGCCGATGCGCATGAACACCTTGAGCAGGCCCGTGGGTCCACTGAGTTGCAGGTTGGTGGCGGCGTAACCGGGGTGGGCGAGCGTGCTGCGGATCGAACTACCGGCTGCCTTCAGCCGCCGGTCGAGTTCCAGCGCGAACAGCACGTTCGCGAACTTCGATTGTCCGTAGAACTCGATGCGGTCGTAGCTGCGCTCACCGGTGAGATCGTCGAAATGGATGCGCCCGCGGCTGTGGAGATCCGAAGTGACGGTGACCACGCGCCCGTCGGAACTCCGCTGGATCAGGGGCAGCAGCGCGCAGGTGAGGGCGAAGTGAGCGAGATGATTCACCCCGAACTGCAGCTCGTGCCCCTGCGCGGTGAGTGTGCGAGGCGGCATCATGATGCCGGCGTTGTTGACGAGGACGTCGAGGGTCGTGCCTTCGTCCAGCAGTCGCTGGGCGAACCCCTTGACCTGCCCGAGATCGGCGAGGTCGAGCGCACGCAACTCGACCCGCCCAGGCCCCGCCTGGGCATCGATGCGGCTCTTCGCCGCGAGACCCTTGCCCGGGTCCCTAGCAGTCATGATCACGTGGGCGCCGCGCTCCGCGAGCCGCAGGCTCGTGAGGAAGCCCAAACCACTGTTCGCCCCTGTGACCAGGACGGTCTTGCCCGACTGGTCCGGAATTCCGCTTTCATCCCATTTGCCCGACATGCGTGTCTCCTTATCTGAACACTGATAAGATCAGGATGACCCGCTATCTGAACAATGTAAAGATCAATACGGAGTGCCATAAGTCATGAAGAAGAAATCCACCAGGGCGCCGGCTTCGTCCCGTTACCACCATGGCGACCTGCGGACGGCCCTGATATCCGCGACCGACCAGATCCTGGCGCGCGGCGGGCTCGAAGCCTTCAGTCTCCGCGAAGCGGCGAAGATCGCCGGTGTGTCGGCGGCCGCTCCCGCGCATCACTTCGGCGGCGCGGCTGGCCTCTTGTCGGAAGTGGCGGCGCTGGGTTTTACGGAGCTGGCTGCGAACCTGGAGATCAGGCAGGGCGGATTGACCCCGGCGCAGCGACTCCGTCGGCAGGGCGCGGGCTACGTGCGATTCGCGGCCGCGCACCCCGGCCGGTTTCAGCTGATGTTCCGCCGCGATCTGCTCAGCGAAGACCATGCAGGGCTGCGCGAAGCGGGGGATCGTGCACTCGGACAACTCGAGGAAACCATCCGGTTGCAGCGGGGCCTGGATGCGGGCCAGGCGCTGGACGCCGGCGCGCGCGCCGCGGTACTCGCGGCCTGGTCGGTGGTACACGGCTTCGCCCACCTGTTGCTGGATGGCAAGCTCTCGCATCTCGAGGAGGATGCGTCGGATGCCGCGTTGATGGAACGCGTGCTTCCGGCCGTGCTGCGAGACATCTGGCCGGACTAACTAGCTGCCGGTTCCGGCCCGTCTGGGAAGCGTCGGCGCGGTTGCGCCCGGACGCACGATCCCGAATCGGAGGTCAGCGCAGCCATCTGCTCGTGGTCACCGCGACGATCAGGGTGAGCAACGCCAGCAGCAGCGGGAACAGGAACACCCAGCGCAGCCAGTCACCGTGACGGTAGATCACGGGGTCGGCGGTGCGCCGGTATTCGCGGCGCAGGAAGTACAGGCATGCGCGCGGTGCGTTCGAGAGCCCGGGGTAGGTCCAGGAGCCCGTGCGTTCGAACTCCCGCGGGTCACGAAGCTGGACCTGTCTCCGAAACCACGGCATGTAGAAAAGCGTGGAAAACAGCGTCAGCGCTCCGCTCGACAGGAGCGTCATCGCGAAGAATCCGCGCATGCCGTGCATGAGGCGTTCAGCTCGCGAGGACCTGCGGACCGACCCGGCGTACATCGGATTCGCCGCACAGCGCCATGCTGATCTCCAGTTCCTTGCGAATGATGTCGAGGGCCAGGGCAACGCCTTGTTCTCCGCCCGCAGCGAGCCCGTATAGAAACGCCTTCCCGACGAGACAGGCGCGCGCACCCAATGCCAGCGCCTTGAGAACGTCCTGGCCGCTCGTGATGCCGCCATCCATGAGCACCTCGCAGCGACCCGCGGCGCCTTCGACGACCCGTGGAAGCGCCGAGATCGTCGACGTGGCGCCATCGAGCTGGCGGCCGCCATGGTTGGAGACGACGATCGCATCGACTCCCGACGCGGCGGCGAGTCTCGCATCCTCGGCATCGAGCACGCCCTTGACGATGAGCTTGCCGGGCCAGCGCTCCCGAACCCAGGCGATGTCTTTCCAGGTGATGGCTGGATTGAACTGCCCACCTACCCATTCCGACAGCGCACCGATGCCATCCTTGGGGAAGAACGAGGCGAGATTGCCGAGCGTGTGACGCTTGCCCAGCAGCACGCCAATGAGCCACTGCGGGCGCATCAGGATTTCCCAGGCATTGCGTGGCGTCAGCCTTGTAGGCACCGACAGTCCGTTCTTGGGATCCTGGCGGCGCAGCGCCTGCAAGGGCAGGTCGAGCGTGACCATGAGTGCGGAACAACGCGCTTCGCGCGCGCGGGAGATCAGCGCCTCGTTGAAGCCGCGATCGCGCATGAGATAGAGCTGGAACCAGAATGTGCCTTCGACACCGCCGCGCACGTCTTCGAGCGAACAGATGGACATGGTGCTGAGACAGAACGGCACGCCCGCGCGTTGCGCCGCGCGGGCCGCGTGGATTTCACCATCGCGATGGAAGAAGCCGGTGAGCCCCGTGGGCGCCAGCGCTACCGGCAGGTTCCAGTGTTCGCCCAGCACGGTCGTGCCCACGGACAGCCGCGAGACGTCGACCATCACGCGCTGCCGCAGCGGGATGGCGCGCAGATCCCCGCGATTGCGGTTCCAGGTGACTTCGTCGTAGGAGCCGCGGTCGATGTAGTCGAAGAGGGCGCGCGGGATGCGCGAGCGCGCGATCCCGCGGAGGTCTTCTATGGAGTTGATGACTGCCATGCCGCTTCTTCAACGACGCCGCAGTCGAGGCAGTCCGTTACGCCGCCGCGACCGTCTGGCGCTGCGTGCCCAGCTTCTCGATGCCGAGCTCCATCACGTCGCCGACGTTCAGGAAGATGGGGTCGGGCTTGATGCCCATGCCGACGCCCGGCGGAGTGCCGGTGGTGATCACGTCACCGGGTTGCAGGCTCATGAACTGTGAGAGATAGCTCACCAGGAACGCGGGCTTGAAGATCATGGTCTTCGTCGAGCCGTTCTGGCGGCGCGTGCCATTCACGTCCAGCCACATCGACAGGTTGGCGGGATCGCCGACTTCATCGGATGTGACCAGCCACGGACCCAGCGGGCCGAAGGTGTCGCATCCCTTGCCCTTGTCCCACTGGCCGCCGCGCTCCAGCTGGAAGGCGCGCTCGGACAGATCGTTGATCGTGCAGTAGCCGGCGATGTGCCTCGGCGCGTCAGCCTCGCTCACGTAGCGCGTGACGCTGCCGATGACCACACCGAGCTCCACTTCCCAGTCCATCTTGGTGGAGCCGCGTGGCTTGAGGACGGTGTCATTGGGGCCGACGATGCAGCTGGTGGCCTTCATGAACACGATGGGCTCGGCCGGGATCTTGGCGCCGGTTTCGGCGGCGTGATCGGCGTAGTTGAGGCCGATGGCGATGAACTTGCCGACGCTGCCCACGCAGGCGCCGAAACGCTCGCCCGACTTGAAGCGCGGCAATCCGGCCAGGTCGAGCATGCGCGGATCCTGTCCAGCGACTCGGGCGAGAGCGCGGCGCCGGCCAGGTCGGGAATGACGCCGCTCAGATCGGCGATGCCGCCGTCGGCGAGCACCAGGCCCGGGCGCTCCGCGCCCGCGGCACCAACACGTACCAGTTTCAAGCGACTCTCCCTGTCTTGACGTCTCGTTCAGGCGGCCGGCAGGCAGGCCGGGCCGATGGGCTCGAATTGCTTGTAGGTCAGGATGAATTCCTGGTGACCCAGCGCTTCGGACTTCGATTGGGTGCCCGCCGCGACGACTCTGCACCAGGTCGTAGATCTCGCGGCCGACGTCGTCGAGCTCGGCGCCGCGCAGGATGCGGCCGGCGTTCACGTCCATGTCGTCGGACATGCGGTCGTAGGTATCCGGATTCGCGCAGACCTTGATGACCGGCGAGATGGCCGAGCCCACCACCGAGCCGCGGCCCGTGGTGAACAGGATCAGGTGCGAGCCGCAGGCGATGAGTTCGACGATCTCGGCGTTGTCGGAGATGTTCGGGAAGCCGAAGCGCGGCTCGCCGTCGGGCACGACGTCCAGCAGATAGAGACCGCCGCGCGGCGGGATGTCGCCGGGCTTGATGAGCCCGCTGATGGGCGAGGAGCCGGACTTGGAGTACGCGCCCATGGATTTCTCCTCGAGCGTCGTGAGCCCGCCCTCGGCATTGCCCGGTGCGAAGCTGCCGTAACCCATGATGCGGTAGTAAGTTGGCCGCCTTGTCGACGCAGGCTTCGATCTCGCGGCCGAGCTCGGGCGTGATGGCGCGCGAGGCCATGATGCGTTCGCAGCCGATGAGCTCGCCGGTTTCCTCGAAGATGCAGGCCGCGTCGTTCTCGATGAGCCAGTCGAAGCAGCGGCCCACGGCCGGATTCGCGGTGATGCCGCTGGTGCCGTCGGAACCGCCGCAGACCGTGCCGACGACGAGTTCGTTGAGCGCCATCGGCACCGGCACCTGTGTCGCCGAGTTCGGCGCGCATCTTCGCGACGCGCTCGAGGCCGGCGTTGAGCGTCTTGGTGGTGCCGCCGGACTGCTGGATCACCAGCAGGTCCACGGGGCGGCCGCTGGCGGCGACGGTGCGGCGCAGTTCTTCGCGGTTGAAGCTTTCGCAGCCCAGGGACACGAGCAGCACGGCGCCCACGTTGGGATGCGTGCACAGGCGCTTCATCATCTCGAGCGCGTACTTGTTCGGATAGCAGCCGGGAAAGCCGATGAGATGCACGTCGTCGGAGCCGGACTTCTGCACGATGAGCCGCGAGACGTGGTGCGCGCATTCGACCAGGTAGGCGACGGCGACGACGTTGCGGATGCCCTTGCGGCCGTCCTGGCGCAGGAAGCCTTTCATGGCGGGCGAATCTGGCGTGCTCATCAGTGTCCGTCCGACCCTTCGCGGGTGGTGGAGGGAATGTAGTCGCTCTTCAGGTTGTGCAGGTGGACGTGTTCGCCGCGCGGACACGCGCTCTTCATCGAGCCGATGGGGGCGCCATATTTGAGGACGCGAGCGTCGGCTTCAATGACGCGGCGCGCCAGCTTGTGGCCGAGCTCCACGGCGGCGGGGATGCTGGAATGATTCGCCGTCGAGCTCGACGCGTCTCACCCGCGGCGATGTCGCGGCGCGCCACGACGATGTTGTCGTCGGGATGCAGCAGCAGCAGCGGCGGCAGCTTGCGCCGGCTCGTCGTTGTTCGCCAAGTGGTCCCCTGCTGCATACGATCGACCCGGCTACTGCGGTGCGGCGGAGCGGCCGGCGCGTCCGCGGCCAGGGTCTCGTTCAGCAGCGTCTTCTTCGTCGAGCTGCTCTTCTTCGACGTTGCCGTCGCTCACCTTGAACTCGCGACGTTGCAGCCACGCATTACGCACGAACGCGTAACGATCGAAGCTCTGCGTCGAGCTGGGCGTCGAGATCGAGCAGGCCGGCGCGCAGGTCGACGATCTCGACCGCGGTGATGGTGTAACGCGTGCTGTCGTCCTCGAGATAGTGCGAGCGGATCGGTGAACGTGTCGACGGACTCGCCGAAACCGTCGCGCACCGTGGTGGGCCCGAGGAACGGCAGCATGAGGTACGGGCCGGATGTCGACACCCCACTTGCCGAGGGTCTGGCCGAAGTCCTCGTCGTTCTTGTCGAGGCCCGCGGCCGTGGCCGGGTCGAACAAGCCGCCGAGGCCGAGCGTGGAGTTGAGCAGCAAGCGCGCGGTGTCGTGGCCGGCGGCGCGCATCTTGCCCTGCAGCGCATCGTTGACCAGCGTGGTCACGGTCTCGAGGTTGCTGAAGAAATTGCTGACGCCGGTGCGCACACGCGCGGCGTCACCTTCACGTAGGCGCGGGCGGTAGGACGCAGGATGGCGCGATCCAGCGCGTCGTTGAACTTGAAGGTGGTGCGATTGAATCGCTCCCAGGGATCACGGGGATCGGGCTTGGCAGTTGTTCGGCAGCGATAGCGCAGCCGGCCAGCGACAGGCCGGCGATCAGCAAGAACCGATTTTTCATCGCGAAATTGTACCAGTCGCGAGTCGGGGGCCTGGCCGCGGCGGGATTGCTGGTCCGGATCCCGCTTTTCCTGCCGGTTCGCGCTGCTCGCGCTTCGCGGCGCTGCGGCGGTCGGAGAACATGGCCTCGCGCACTTCATCGAGGCGCGCCTGGTAGCGGCTGCGCTGCACGCCGGTGATGTTGGGCGCGGCCAGCGCCATCTCGAGCTGCGCCACCGACAGCGGCAGGTTGCCCGTGGAGATGTGGTACTCGCTCATGTAGTAAGCCGCGTCGCCGGTGTCGCCGGCACTGCTGGCGGCCAGCGCGGTGAAGCGGATCTGCTCGGGCGTGGGCGCGCACGTTGTTGAACAGATCGAGCAGCACGGCATGCGCCGTCCGGGCGTCGTTCGATCTTGAGCAGCGCCTCGGCGTAGCGCATGGTCAGCGGGATGTTGCGCGGCGAGATCGTCAGGCCGTTGCGGAAGGTCTTCATCGCTTCTTCGGTGTCGCCCGCGCTCATGAGCGCCGCGCCCAGCGTGGCCTGCAACATCGGCACCTGTGGGTAGTCGCGCGCCAGTGCGATCAGCGAGTCGAGCGCGGCGCGTGCATTGCCCGCCTGGTAGCTAGCCAAGCGCTTCGCCGTACAGGTCGCCCGCAGCCGGGATCGGCTGCTGCTGGCGGCGCTCGGCGTAGTAGCGGCGCACGTTGTCCTCGGCCGGGGTGGCGAGCACGCGCAGGCGTTCACGCGTCAGCGCGTAGCTCACGGTCTCCGCCGTCGGCTTGAGCTCCTTGAACTGCGCAGCGCGCGATCGTGACTCGGCGATGCGGTTCGTGGTGACCGGATGCGACTGCAGGATCTCGGGCAAAGCATTGCGGTTGGTGGCGGATGATGCTGCTGCGCCGGCCCATGGTCTCGAAGAAATCCGGCATGCCGTAGGGATCGAAGCCCGCCGCGGCGAGGAACGACATGCCGACGCGGTCCGCTTCGTTTTCGTTGGCGCGCGTGAAGTTGATCTGCTGCTGCATGGCCGCGCCCTGGGCCATGGCCACGCCGCCCATGGCGGCATCGCTGGAGCCCGTGGCGGCGCCGACCAGGATGGCCGCGAGGATGGCGGCCATGGTGGCGATGCTCTGCCGGCCCTGCGAACGCACGCGACGCGCGATGTGGCGCTGCGTGACGTGCGCGATTTCGTGCGCGAGCACGCCGGCCAGCTGCGCTTCGTTGCGCGTGGCCAGCATCAGGCCGTAGTTCACGCCGATGAAGCCGCCCGGCAGCGCGAAGGCATTGATGGTGTTTTCGCGCACGAAGAAGAAGGAGAACCGCTGCGCGGAATCACCCGTGGCCTGGGCGACGAGACGTGAACCCAGCGCCTGCAGGTACTCGGTGGCTTCCGGGTCTTCGAGGATCTGGCCCTCGTCGCGCAGCTGGCGCACCACCTGCAGGCCGATGCGGTACTCGTCATCGAGCGACAGCGTGGAGGAGGCCGGGCTGCCGATATCCGGCAGGTCGTTGCCGCGAATTCGACTGTGCCAGGCCCTGGAAGCGGCAGCTGCCAGCGCCAGTGACAGGACCACAACGAGTGATTTGCGGACGGGACATCGCGGGCTTGGACTCCGGGCGCGGCGCCTAGTTTCTTGCGCCGGACGCCTCAGAGCGTATCAGAGGCGAAATCCGCGAGCCGCGAGCGTTCGCCGCGCACCAGCGTGATATGTCCGGCATGGTCCCAGCCCCGGAACCGGTTGACCACGTAGGTGAGGCCCGACGTGGTTTCGGTGAGGTAGGGCGTGTCGATCTGCGCAATATTGCCCAGGCAGACGACCTTGGTTCCCGGGCCGGCGCGCGTGACCAGCGCCTTCATCTGCTTGGGCGTCAGGTTCTGCGCCTCGTCGAGGATGACGAAGCGATTCAGGAAGGTGCGCCCGCGCATGAAGTTGAGCGAGCGGATCTTGATGCGGTTGCGCAGCAGGTCGTTGGTGGCGCCGCGGCCCCAGTTGCCGCCCTCGGCTGCTTGCGTCAGCACCTCGAGGTTGTCCATGAGCGCGCCCATCCACGGCTCCATCTTTTCTTCTTCGGTGCCGGGCAGGAATCCGATGTCCTCGCCCAGCGGGATCGTCACGCGCGTCATGATGATCTCGGCGAAGCGGTTCGACTCCAGCGTCTGCATGAGACCGGCGGCCAGCGTGAGCAGCGTCTTGCCGGTGCCCGCCGGACCCAGGATGGTGACGAAGTCGATCTCCGGATCCATGAGCAGGTTGAGCGCGAAATTCTGTTCGCGGTTGCGCGCGATCACGCCCCAGACGCTGTGACGCTCGGAGCGGAAGTCCCGCGCGAGTTCGAGGGTGGCGGTGCCCGCCTTCGATGCGGCGGACGATGGCCTCGATGCCTTACTCGCCCGCCTCGTGCACGAACTGGTTGATGTGCAGCTCGGAGACGATGGGCCCGCTGACCTGGTAGTAAGTCCGTTCGGCTTCCTTCCAGGACTTGATGTCCTTGCCGGCCTTCTCCCAGAAATCCACCGGCAACGCGGAAAGGCCGGTGTACAGCACATCGGCGTCTTCGATGGTCTTGTCGCTGTAGTAGTCCTCGGCATGCACGCCGACCACGGCCGCCTTGATGCGCAGGTTGATGTCCTTGGACACCAGCGTGACGCGGCTTCGTGGTGCAGCGCCTGCAGCGCCAGCGTCATGGCGAGGATGGCATTGTCGACGCCGTGGCCCGGGCAGATAGTCGGGCAGGGCGGAGGTGAGCTGGCGCGTCTGGAAGAACAGCCGGCCCGGCGTGCGCACGTTCTTGGCGGCCGCGGCGCTGGTGTTCGCGCCGAACACGCGCGTCCAGCGGCAGGCCCGCGTCGATCTGGTCCTTGGTGGCGTCGCGCATCAGGTCGTCGAGGAAACGGCTGACCTGGCGCACGTTGCGCGACGCTTCCGACAGGCCCTTCTTGTTGGCGTCGAGTTCCTCGAGCACCACCATGGGTAGATAGACGTCGTGTTCCTGGAACCGGAAGATAGACGTCGGATCGTGCATGAGCACGTTCGTGTCGAGCACGAACAGGCGGCGTTCCACGGGCTTGCCCGGCTTGCCGGTGCGCCTGGTGGCCGTCATGGGGCGCTCGGCAGCGACTTCGCCGCTTCGAGGACTTCGGCCGCGTGGCCCTTTACGCGCACCTTGCGCCATTCCCGCGCCAGTTTGCCGTCGGGCATCGAACAGGAATGTGCTGCGCTCTATGCCCATGAACTTCCTTCCGTACAGGGATTTCTCGCGGATCACGTCGAACAGCCGGCAGACCTTCTCGTCCTCGTCGGACAGCAGTTCGAATGGAAACTTTTCCTTGTCGCGGAACCTCGCCTGGCGCTCGCAGCTGTCCTTGGAGAGTCCGAGTGACCGTGGTCTTCGCTCGCTTGAACGCGGCATGCAGGTCCCGGAAATCCTGGCCCTCGAGCGTGCAGCCCGGGGTCATCGCCTTGGGGTAGAAGAAGAGCACGAGCCTGCCTTCTTTTGCATCAGCACTCTTCCACGAACTGCCGTCGGATCGCGGCAGCGAAAACGCGGGAAGCTTCTTGCCCAACCCGACAGTCAAGACTTTACCGGCTCCAGGATCGCGTCGAGGTTTTGCGCGTCGCAGTAGTCCATGAACTCTTCGCGCAGGTGCGCAAGCTGCAGGCGCTTCGGGACATTGATGATCATCTGCACGGCGAACATCTGCGCGCCGGTGTGCGCCGCGGGATACGTGCGAGTGGACACCTCGGCGATGTCGATGCCGCGGCTGGCGCAGAAGCCGGACAGCCCTGCCACGATCCCGGCCTGGTCCAGGCAGACCACGTCGATCGAATAGGGCAGGAGTTCGGTGCGCGGCGCCCGCGCCTCGGTGCGTTTGAGGTGCAGCGAGAGGCCGCTGGACTCGCCGAGCCGGGCCAGTTCGCTCTCCAGTTTGGCCAGGGAATGCCAGTTCCCCGTGACCAGCAGGAGCATGGCGAACTCGTTGCCGAGCGTGGCCATCCGGCTCTCGCTGATCGATCCGCCGCAGTCCGAAATGAGCCGGGTGAGGTCGTGGACCATCCCGGTGCGATCGTTGCCAATAGCCGATACGGCGAGGTGCTGCTTCATCTGGCGGCGAGTGTACCGCAGCCGCCCGGGTCCTTGGACCCGCCGTCTTGCGGACCGACGCCACAGGCTCGTAACATGCGCGACCGTTTTTTCCAGACCCTTGGATTTCTCATGTACGCCGGCAGCCTGGTGGCGCTCGTGACCCCGATGCAGCCGGACGGCAGTATCGACTTCGATGCCTGGTCTCGACTCCTCGAGTTCCACGTCGCCAATGGCACTACGGGCATCGTCGTCGCCGGATCCACGGGCGAATCCGCCACGGTCACCGACGATGAGCTCCGCGACCTGCTCGTGCGCGCGCGCCGGACTCTCGGCAAACGTGCCTTGCTGGTGGCCAACGCCGGCACCAGCAGCACGGCCTCATCGGTGGAGCGCGCCCGCTGGATTTCCGCGCTGGAAGTCGACGCGTTGCTGATCGCGTCACCGGCTTACGTCAAGCCGACGCAGGAAGGGCTGTTCCGGCACTTCGAAGCCATCGCGGCGGCCTCGAGCATCCCCGTGCTGCTCTACAACGTTCCCGGACGCACCGCCGTGGACCTGCTGCCCGCGACGGTAGGCAGGCTCTCGCGCGTACCGCGGATCGTCGGCATCAAGGAAGCCGTGGGCGAAACCGCCCGCATCCGCGAACTGGTCGCGGCCTGCGCGCCCGGGTTCGAGGTGCTGAGCGGTGACGACCTGACCGCCCGCGACGCCATCGTCAACGGCGCGGTGGGTGTGATTTCAGTGACCGCGAACGTGGCGCCGAGAGCCATGGCCGACATGGTGGCGGCCGCGCTCAAGGGCGACCGCGCGGGCGCCACGCAGATCGATCAACGCCTCGTGGCGCTCCACCGCAACCTTTTCGTGGAATCGAATCCGATTCCGGTCAAATGGGCAGTGGCGCGCATGGGGCTGGCGGGCGGAACGATCCGTCTGCCGCTGACCACGTTGTCGGCGGAGTACCATGCCGTCGTGATCGAGTCCCTGTTCGCCGCGGGCATCTCCGTCCAGTGACGGGGCCGTGCACCAGGGCGTGAACTAGTCGCATCTACCGAGGTCGCAGACCACATGCGTATTGCTCAACCCACATCCGTCTTGCTGCTCGCCAGCCTCGCTGCCATCTCCATCTCCGGATGCAATGGCATGCGCAAGCTGGGCAACGCCACATTGCCGGGCCAGCCTTTCGGCCAGACGGTGAAGCTGGTCTGCAAGCAGACCAACAAGGATTACGTCGGCGCGAAGGAATTGCCGCCGCTGAAGGCGCCGGCCGGCCTGGAGTCTCCGGATACCCGTAACGCGCTCAAGGTCCCCAACCTGGATACCCCGGAGCGGGTCCGCGGCCGCGACGAGGCTTGCCTGGACGCGCCGCCGGCGTTCACCACGGCCAAGACCCCGCCCGCCGCCCCGACTCCGCCGCCGCCGCCCCGTCAGCCGCGCGAAGTCCCCACGCAGTAAGCCTGCCGGCTTTCCGTTATCATGCGCACCCCGTTCGATTGCTGGATCTAGGGCCGGATCGAGGGGAAGCGGACAGATGGCCGAGCGGTCGAAGGCGCTTGCTTGGAAAGCAAGTAACATCCAAAAGGTGTTCCAGGGTTCGAATCCCTGTCTGTCCGCCACTTTCACTATGGCAGTCCGTATCGGCTCCTTCGCGACGACTAGTTGTAAACCCCGTCAGGCCCGGAAGGGAGCAGCGGTAGCGGCGATGTCGGGCGCCGAAGTCCGGCTGGTGCGGGCTGCCTCCCTCGAAATCGTCGAGCAAGGAATCGCCCACGCATGAGTTACCTGGCACTGGCTCGCAAGTGGCGGCCACGTTCCTTCGCCGAGCTGGTGGGGCAGGAGCATGTCCGTGTCGCGCTGGACAATGCGCTGACGCAAGGCCGCGTCCACCACGCCTTCCTGTTCACCGGCACGCGCGGCGTGGGCAAGACCACCATCGCGCGCATCCTTTCCAAGTGCCTCAACTGCGAGACCGGCGTGACGGCCAAACCTTGCGGCACCTGCGCCTCCTGCCGCGAGATCGACGAGGGCCGCTTCGTCGACCTCATCGAAGTCGACGCCGCGTCCCGCACCAAGGTTGATGACACGCGCGAGCTGCTCGAGAACGTCCAGTACGCACCGACGCGCGGCCGCTACAAGGTCTACCTGATCGACGAAGTGCACATGCTGTCGACCCATTCGTTCAACGCGCTGTTGAAGACGCTCGAAGAACCGCCGCCGCACGTGAAATTCCTGCTGGCGACCACCGATCCGCAGAAGCTGCCGGTCACCGTGCTGTCGCGCTGCCTGCAGTTCAACCTCAAGCGGCTGCCCGTGGCGCTCATCGGTGAACACCTGGCGAAGGTGCTGGACGCCGAGAAGATCCCGCACGAACCGGCAGCGGTGCGCCTCGTGGCGCAGGCCGCCGACGGCAGCATGCGCGACGCGCTGTCGCTCACGGATCAGCTCATCGCCTTCGGTGGCGGCAAGGTCGACGAGAAGAGTGCGCGCGGCATGCTGGGCACCATCGACCGCGATCACGTGAGCAAGCTGGCGCGCGCGCTGGGCACGGCCGATGCCGCGCAGCTGCTGGCCACCGCGCGCTCGCTCGAAGAATTCTCGCCCGACTATGGGCAGGTACTCGACGAACTCGCCGGATTGCTCACGCGCGTGGCGCTGCAGCAGATCGTCGCCGGTTACGAAGGTGATGAGCTCTACGATCCCGCGCTGCTGCGTGAACTTGCGGGCGTGATCCCCGCGGAGGACGTGCAGCTCTACTACCAGACCGCCATCCTCGGCCGGCGTGATCTCGGCCATGCGCCGGATCCGCGCACCGGCTTCGAGATGACCCTGGTGCGCATGCTCGCGTTCCGGCCCGCCGGCGCGGGCGCGGCGGCGCCGGCATCCGGCGGCGGTTCGCGGGGCATGGGCGCATCGGCCGCCACGTCGAGTGCCTCGCCGCTCTCGGTCACGGTGCCGCCCATCGTCCGGCCCGCGTCGGCCGGGCCCATCGACCCGGTGCAGTGGTCGCGCGTGATCGGCGACCTGGATCTCACTGGTGCCGCGCGCCAGCTCGCCACCAACTGCGCCTTGATCGAACACCAGGGCGGCACATTGCGGTTCGCCATCGATCCCAAGGTCGGCCGTTCGGCGGCGCAGGTGGAGAAGCTGTCCCAGGCGCTGGCCAAGTATCTCGGTGGCCACGTGAAGCTAGAATTCGTCGAGGGCGCGACCCACGTCGAGACGCCCAGCCAGACCGGCGAGCGCCGTTCGGCCGAAGCGCTGGATGCCGCCCGCAAGTCGCTGGAAGACGATCCCATGGTGCGCGAACTCAAATCGCGGTTCGGCGCCACGCTGCATCCCGAATCGGTGCGGCCAACGGAACAATGAGGAGAAGTTAGATGCGTGGTGGTGGAAACATGATGAAGCAGGCGATGGCCCTGCAGGCCAACATGAAGAAGGCCCAGGAAGAGATCGCCAGCATGGAAGTCACGGGCGAGGCCGGTGGCGGCATGGTGAAGGTCACCATGACGCGGCAAGCACGAAGTGAAGCGAGTGCAGATCGAGCCGCAGGTGATCTCCGAAGACCGCGAGATGCTCGAGGACCTGATCGCCGCCGCCATCAACGATGCGGTCAACAAGGTCGAGACGCAGACCCAGCAGCGCATGTCTTCCGTCATGTCCGGCGTCTCGCTGCCGCCCGGGTTCAAGCTGCCGTTCTAGTGTTCACGCCATCGAGGCGCCCTTAGCAATGCAACACGCCGCTCCGCTGGCCCGGCTCATCGACGCGCTGCGCGCGCTGCCGGGTGTCGGACCCAAGACCGCGCAACGCATGGCGTTCCACCTGCTGCAGGGTGGGCGGGGTGGGGCGCGCACGCTCGCGGATGCGCTCATGACCGGGCTGGACAGCATCGGGCGCTGCAAGCGCTGCCGCATGCTGACCGATGCGGATCTGTGCTCCATCTGTTCATCGAACTCCCGCGATGCCGCGTTGCTTTGCGTGGTGGAGTCACCCGCCGACGTGGTGGCGGTGGAGCAGTCCGGCAGCTACCGCGGCCGCTATTTCGTGTTGCACGGCCACCTGTCGCCACTCGATGGCATCGGCCCCGAACAGATCGGCGCGCGAGAGTTCGAAGCCCTGCTGGATTCGGGCGAGGTCCGGGAGGTGATCCTGGCCACCAACCCCACCGTCGAGGGTGAGGCCACCGCGCATTTCCTCGGCGAACGCGCCGCGCAGCGCAAGGTGCAGGCCAGCCGCATCGCCCATGGCATTCCCATCGGCGGCGAACTCGAGTACGTGGACGGCGGAACCCTCGCCCATGCGCTCGCCGGCAGGAACTCTATCTAGTCAGCTCGTCGGGAAAGCGGCCTTCAGAAGGCTAGCGACGCTTGCGATGTCCCGGGCCGCGCGCTTCGACGAGATCGGCGTACAACCGCCGCAATCTCCGGTAGCTCTCGTAACGGCGCGGATGCATCGCGCGCGTCTCCACGGCAGCGATCACTGCGCAACCCGGCTCCTGCAGATGCTTGCAGTCGAGGAAGCGGCACGCCGGGAAGCGCGCCGCCACTTCCGGAAAGCCCAGCGTCTTTTCGTCGAGATGGTCGATGGCGGGCGCGAAATCGCGCACGCCTGGCGAATCGATGAGCGTTCCGCCGGAATCGTGCCCCGGATCCAGTCGATAGGAGCTCGACGCGGTGGTGGTGTGGCGTCCTTCTTCCTCGCGCATGAGTTCACCGGTGGCGACTTCGGCGTGCGGCAGGAGCGCGCGCACCAGCGATGACTTGCCCACACCGGACTGCCCGACCAGCACGCTCGTGCCGGTGGAAAGCAGGGATCGCAAGTCTTCCAGGCCTGCACCCTCACTGGCGGAGCAACTCAGTTGCGAGTAGCCCGCGGCGACGTACGCGTCAATCTCCTCGCGCAGGTCATCGGGGGATTCGAGATCAGACTTGTTGACGGCCAGCGCACCCGAGATGCCGCCGGCGGTGGCCGCGCACAGGTAGCGATCCACGACGAAGAAATCCGGGCGCGGCACGGGCGCCACCACCACGACCAGGCGGGTAATGTTGGCAACCACGGGTTCGCTGTCGCCTCGCATACTGGCGCGGGCCAGCAGAGTCTTGCGCGGCAGGACGTCGACGATCAGGACCTCGTCGTGCTTGCGATCGACCTCGCAGCGGACGCGATCGCCGCAGACGATGGACGTGTTTGCGACCCGACGGGCGGGCACGCATGTCGGTGCCACCCGCCCGCACGCGCAGGTGACGGCCGAAGGCCGCGATCACGTCGGCCTCGAATTGTTCGCCTTCCCTGGTTTCGCCGGTGGAATTGGCAGTCATTCCCGGTAGTATCGCGTCAATCCATATGCCGAGCAGCGACTATCTCATCTGGATCGATCTCGAGATGACGGGCCTCAAGCCCGACACCGACGTGATCATCGAGATGGCCACCATCGTCACCGACGCAGACCTCGACGTGATCGCCGAAGGGCCGGTGATCGCCATCCACCAGCCGGAGTCCGTGCTCGAGGCGATGGACGAGTGGAACACGCGCACGCACGGCGGCGTCGGGGCTGATCACGCGCGTGCGTGACAGCAAGTACACGCATGGCCAGCGCCGAAGCCCGCACCATGGAGTTCCTCAAGGTCGCTGGTGGAGGCGAACGCCTCGCCGATGTGCGGCAACAGCATCTGCCAGGATCGTCGCTTCCTCGCGCGTCACATGCCCACGCTCGAACGCTTCTTCCACTACCGCAACCTCGACGTGAGCACGGTGAAGGAACTGGCGCGCCGCTGGGCGCCGAGCATCATCCCCGGCTTCTCCAAGCAGGGTACGCACAAGGCACTGGACGACATCCAGGAATCCATCCGCGAGCTTGCGTACTACCGCGAACAGTTCTTCGCACCCGAATTCCAGAAGCTGTGACGGCGGCGCTGCCCGGCTTCGCTGACGTGGTGGCCGCGGCCGCGCGAATCGGGCCGCATGTGGTGCGGACACCGGTCATGCGCAGCAGCGCCTTCGATGCGCGCGTGGGCCGCCAGGTGTTCTTCAAGTGCGAGAACCTGCAGACCGGAGGCGCGTTCAAGTATCGCGGCGCCATGAACACGGTCCTGCAGATCGATGCCGCGCAGACATCGCAGGTGATCACGCATTCGTCGGGCAATCACGGCAACGCGCTCGCACTGGCGGCGCGGGCCCGTGGCATGAGCGCCATCGTGATCATTCCCCGCGATTCCGCCAGGTCCAAGATCGCCGCCATTCACGCGGCCGGCGCCCGCGTCGAGTTTTGCGATCCCGGTTTGCCTGCGCGTGAGAAGCGCCTGGCCGAGATCATGGCAAACGAAACCGCGGTGCTCGTTCACCCCTTCGACGATGAACGCATCATCGCGGGGCAGGGCACGGCGGCACTGGAGTTCCTGGCGGAAGTGCCGGATCTCGCCGTGATCAGCACGCCGGTGGGCGGCGGCGGCCTGATCGGCGGCACCGCGCTGGCGGCGAAGGCGATGGCGCCGGGTATCCGCGTCATCGGCGCGGAACCCGTGAATGCGGACGATGCCTTCCGGTCGTTCAGGAGCGGCACCCGCTGCGCGGTGAATGCGCCGGACACGCTGGCGGATGGATTGCGCGGTTCGATCGGCGTCCGGAACTTCGAACTGCTGCGGTCGCACGTCGACGACGTGGTGACCGTCAGCGAAGCGCAGATAGTCGAGGCCATGCGGATCATCCTGGATGATCTGAAACTGTTGATCGAGCCCTCGTCGGCCGTTCCTGTGGCGGCGGCCTTGGCCGGGCAGCTGGGCGAGAAAGGGCAGCGCGTCGGCATCGTGCTCTCGGGTGGGAACGTCGACTTGGGCCTGTGTCCTTTCCTGCGGGGTCCGGCACCGGGCTGAGCCTTCGATGTAAAAAATTCTTTACATCGGCCTCGCGTCGTATGTAAGGTAAACATTACATACGGAGACTCTTATATGCAGTCCGCAGGCCGCCTGGCGTTGATTCTGTTGGTTCTCGGTTCCGCGAGCGCGTTCGCCGCTCTGTTCGGTCCAGCGCAGGCCTGGGGAGGCGTGGACCTCGGGGCCACGGGAGCTTCGGTCTTCATGCTCAGTCTCCTCGCCGCCATCGCGTTGTTCGCGGTACGTGGCGATCAGGTGTTCCCCGAGCACATGTCCATTGCCGAAAGACGGGCCTGGGTGGGACTGGTGTTCACGGCCATCATCCTCGTGACCTTCGCTCGCGAGCTCTACGTGCTGTCGCGCCATGCGGCCGTGCCCGAGGGGGTGAACGACCTGTTCGCGCGCCGCTTCATCGAGCGCTACGTGGTCGTGGCTATCGTGTGGGCCGTGATCTCCCACCTCATCGGCCGTCGCGAAGGAGGCCCGGAATCGGACGAGCGCGACCTGCGGCTGCGGCATCGTGCCGATCGCGCCGGCGACTGGGCGCTGACGCTGATTGTGATCAATGCCATCATCGTGCTGGCATCGGCGCCGCGTGAACTTCTGGGCTGGTGGCTCGCGCCTATCGTGCTCGCCAACGTGCTCATCGGGCTGCTCATCACGAAGTCGCTGGTGGAGCACGTGGTGCTCGCGCTGTCATACCGGTCTTTCGCGGGCCGCGCTTGAGTGTCTCCAATCGCATCAGGGAGTGGCGGCTGTCGGCGTCGCAGATGACCCAGCAGGAACTCGCACAAGCCTGCGGTGTCACTCGTCAGACCATCATCGCGCTCGAAGCGGAAAAATATTCACCGTCGCTCGAACTCGCGTTCAAGCTCGCGAACGCTCTTGGTCGCACGCTCGACGAAGTTTTTCAATACGTCGAAGAAAAATAGCCGTTCGCGAACTGCATCACGGCCGATTGGCTTGAGATTTGCGTCTTGAATGATCGTCTTGGTCCGCTATATTCGGACTCGATGATGTTCAATGACGCACAGACACTGGTTTCATGGCGCTCGCGCCCGCGCAGCTTCGTCGCGCTGATGTCGCTGTACGAGAGCAACTACCTGCGGCTCGCGACGCTGGCCGGCGACCTGCGTCAGCTCGCCGGTGCGCAGGTCTCGCGCGTCGCGGACGACTGTGACCTGCGTCTCAGCGTCAGCGAGCGTTCGCCTTACACCACCAGCCTGGACCTCACCTATCTGTTCGAGGAGCCGGACGGCCATTCCACCTATCCGGACATGCGCGTGCGCGTCTACCACGACGCCCGCCTCGTGGAGGCCCAGGAATGGGCGCCCGACACGAAGAACCCGCAGAACCACGAAGCATTGCGGCGCCTGCGCAGCGCGGCGGAGCGTGAACTGGATCAGCGTTGGGCCCGGAATACGATGCTAAATAAGTGGCTGGAGTACTGCATCGATCGCGGCCACGGGTTTCGCGCCTAACCAACGCTCCCGTCCGCGCGGGAGCCCATGAAAGCCCTCAAGCCTTTCGCCTTCCTCGGCGGAAACAAATCGCCAGCCGATACGCCGGTCGAAGACGGGCGTGTCGTCGAGCTGTTCCGCAGTCGCGCGGAACTCCGCAAACAGCACGAAGAACTCAACGAAACCGTGGGGCGCCTGCGCGACCGGCTCAAGCAGCAGGAAGCGGCCACGCAACGGGTGCAGGACATGTTCGAGTCGCTCGAGAAGCGTCTCGAGTCGGCGGACTCCGGCCTTTCCGCTCTCGTGTTCTACCACCTGCGCGCGCTGTGGCTCGACGGTCGCGAGATCATCGCGGCGCTCGTGAAAGACCTGGCGGCCAAGCAGGAAGAGAAGGAACGCAAGGCGTTCGCGCTCGAAGGCAACCGCAAGCAGTTCGCGCAACGCCAGGCGCTCGAACAACAGCTCCGCCAGGCCGAATCGCAGTTCGTGATGGCGCGCCAGCAGCTGGCGGCGTGCGATGCGCGTGTCGCCAAGCTCAATAAATTCTGGCACCGCTGGGAAAAGCCCAAGGCCGCCGCGCAACGCCCCGCGCTCGAAGCCGTCGTGGGCAATGCCGAACAGGTGCTCGTGAACGCGCGAGCGCGCGTCGAGGAACTGGACAAGAAGGGCGCGGGAGAATTTCCGGGCCTGTCGGTGGATTCACGCCGTGCGATCAACATCGCGGCGATCGCGTGCGCCGAGGTGCTGTGCCTGCGGCTTGCCAAGACCTCGATGGTCGCGGCCGCGCGTGCCGCCATGTCGAAACGCGAAGCGGTCGAGTACTACGGCGACCTGGCCGCGTGCATCGCGCAGATGAGCGACGTGGTCAAGGCTCGCAATCTTCTCAAGCAACGCAGCACGCTGTCGCAGGAGCTCGCGCAGCGCAGCGACCGGTTGCGCGGCACGGCCGCCTACCTGAGCGATTTCGATACCGTCCCGATCCCTGAGTCCTGCTGTGTGTCGGAAGGCGATGTGCTGGAGCACCGTTCGCACGGCGTCACGGCCGCCAAGCTACCGAACGTGCTGGCGGAAGACACCTGGGACCTGCTCAAGGTGCTGCTCCAGTAACAGCGGCCGGCTTTTCCACCACGCGGGTGCGCCGGACGAAGCGCTTCAGCCGCTCGGCACCGTTGTCTATCCACACGTAGAACGCTGGCACCACGAACAACGACATCACGGCTCCGGCCAGCAGGCCGCCCATGATCGAGCGCGCCATCGGTGCATATGACGGCCCGCCGCCGCCGACCGCCAGCGAGGCATCACCCGCGGCGAGCGGCAGCAATCCCAGTGACGCGGTCAGCGTGGTCATGAGGATGGGTCGCAGGCGATCACGCCCGGCCTGCACGATGGCCTCCATGCGTTCCATGCCCGAACTTCGCAGTTCGTTGATGTGCGCCACGAGCACGATACCGATGTTGACCACCACGCCGATCAGGATCTGAACGCCGATGAAGGCCATGATGGTGATGGTGGTGCGCGTGATGAACAGCAGCCAGATCACGCCGACGATGGCCATGAAGATCGAGGTGATGATGGACATCGGATACACGGTGCTCTCGAAGACCGCGGCCATGACCAGGTAGATCATCGCGATGGCGAGCAGCAGGTTGGTCACCATCGTCGCCGAGCTCTCGTCCTGCTGGTCGAATCCCTTGCCCAGTTTCCAGGAGTAACCCGCCGGCAGCTGGTAGTTTTTCATGAGCGCCTCGACGTCCTTGCCCACGGCGTCCAGCGTCGCATCCTTTTTCACGTTGCCGGTGATGGCCACGGAAGTGAGCCGGTCGACGCGCTCGATGGAGCGCGGGCCCTTGGCGATACGGAAATCGGCAACGGCCGAGAGCGGAACGCGCGTCCCGCTGGGCAGGTAGATCGGGAACTCGGCAAGGTTGTCGATGCTCTGCCGGTCCGATTCGCGGAAGGCGAGACGCAGCGTGAGTTCGCGATCCGTCCCGCGGAACTCGCGCAGGCGGTCGCCGCGCAGCGCGGCCGCCACGGCCTGCGCCACGTCGGACGAGGTGAGCCCCAATGCGGCGGCGCGCTGGCGATCCACCACGATCTGCACTTCCTCGTTGCCTTCGCGTCCCTCGGAGCGCACGGACTCCAGGCCTTTGACCGTGGACATCACGCGCGCGACTTCATCCGCGAGCTCAGCGAGTTTCTCCGTGGATTCGCCGGTGAGCTGCACGCTGAAGCGCTGGCCCCCCATGGCATTCTCGTCGTCCCATTTGAAGCTGGGCTTGCCGATGACGATTTCCGGAAGGCCTTCCTGCGCTTTCTCGATGAACTCCTGCGCCTTGAAGCCGCCTTCGTCGCGCGGTTTGAGGACCACGATGGAAAACGCATTGTCCTGGTCGTACACGGAATAGAGGCTCTTGATGCCGAGCTGGTCGCGGCGGTCCTGGAGATGCTTCTCGACGATGCCGACGGCGGCTTCGACGCGATCGATGGGATGTGAGCCCTTGATGTTGTAGCCCAGGAAAACCTGGCTGCCGCCATCCTGCGCGCCGGGATCGAACTTGATGAACTTCCCGGGAAACGCGGAAGACAACATGATGAGGCCGATGGTGAGAGCCACCACGAGGAGGAGACCGGCGAAGGTCCACCCGCGGTGGTGAATGCTCCAGTCGAGCCAGCGCGTGTAGCGATCCTGCAGCCGCGAGATCCAGCTCCTGCTGTCCAGTGGCGGCGGCGCGGCGAATCGCGAGGTGACCATGGGGATCAGCGTCTGCGCGATGATCAACGACGACACCATGGCCACGCAGATGGGCACGGCGACGTGCGTCAGCCAGATCGAGATCTGATTGTTGTTGCTGAACAGGATGGGCAGGAATACCACCACGCAGGTGGCGGTGCCGGCGAGAGTGGCCACGCCGACTTCCTTGACGCCCGCCAGAGTGGCGGCCTGTGGATTGCCGGGATCCAGCTGCCGATGACGGAACACGCTCTCCGTCACCACCACCGCGTTGTCCACCAGCATGCCGATGGCCAGCATCATTCCCATCATCGACAGGACGTTGATGGTCAGGCCGGAGAAATACATGACGGCCAGCGTGACCAGCAGCGACAGCGGTACCGAGGCGCTGACGATCAGCGTGGTGGGCCAGTGGCGCAGGAACAGGAACAGCACGGCGAAGGCCAGCGCGGCGCCGATGAGGCCGGCCTCGGTGAGATCGCTCAGCGATTGCCTGATGGCTTCCGCCTGGTTGTCGAGCGTGAACACACTGATGCCCTGCATCTGCGGCAGGCTCTTGTTCTTCTCGATGACGGCCATCACGCGATCGACGACATCCACGACGTTGGCGCCGGTGGCCTTGAAGACGTCGAGGCCGACCGCGGGACGGCCATCGAGATGGCGGCGGCGCAGGATCTCGGGGCTGACCAGTTCCACGGACGCCACGTCGCCCACGCGCACATTGCCCTTGATGACCAGGTCTGCGGATCTCGTCGAGCGAGCGGAACTCGCCGATCGGTCGCACGGAGAACCGTTCGCCATTGCCGGTGATCTGTCCGGCGCCGACCGAGAAGTTGCTCTTCTCCAGCAGCTGCACGAGCTGGCGGATGTCGACGCCATGCGCCGCGGTGCGGCCCGGGTCCACGAGGATGCGGACTTCACGCTCCTCGACGCCCGCGAGTTCGACGCGAGCCACGCCATCCAGCCGCTCGATGGGCTTCTTGAAGTAGCGGTCGAGCAGGTCGTACTGGGAGGACAGGTCCTGTTCGGCGGAGAACCGCACCGTCAGCATCGGCTGGTCGGTCGTGGACGCGGTCCACATCCACACGCGATCCGCGGTCTTCGGCAGCTGGGAGCGCACGGAATCGAGCTTGTTGCGCACCTCGAAGCCGGCGGTGTTGATGTCCGTGCCCCAGGCGAAGCGGATCTCGAAGCGCGCATCCTGATCCGTGGAGGTGGAGTCGATTTCCTCGATGCCCGGCAGTGTCGCCAGCGCCTCCTCGATCGGCCGCGTGATGAGCTCCTCGGTTTCCTCGGGCGTCGAGCCCGGGTAGGGCACGCCAGCGCCCATGAACGGAAAGCTCACGTCCGGATATTGCTCGAGCGGCAGCAAGCCGCGAAGACACGATGCCGATCACCGTCACCGCGGCGAAGACCATGAGCGTGGTGATGGGCCGGCGCAACGCGAAGTCGGTATGCACCATGGCTCACTCCTCCTTGCTGCGCAGGGCGAGTGGTGGCGCTGCGGGCGTGGCGAGCGGCGTGTGTGCGCTGGCCGAGGCGCTCTTCACGAACTCCTTGCGATCCAGCAGGGCGTACACCACCGGGATCACCACCAGCGTCAGCAAGGTCGACGACCAGCGTTCCGCCGATCACGGTGATCGCCATCGGCGCGCGCACCTCCGCGCCCTCGCCGATCGCCGATCGCCAGCGGCAGGAAGCCGAACAGGGTGCGACACGTGGTCATCACGATCGGGCGCAGGCGCGTGCGGCCCGCGAGCGATCGCCTCGCGCTTGGCCAGGCCGTCGCTCGCGCACCTGGTTGACCTTGTCGATCAGCACGATGGCGTTCTTCACCACGATGCCGACCAGCATGATCAGGCCGATCAGCACCACCGACTTATCGGCGGGCCGGTGAGTACAGGCGCCAGCACCGCGCCGACCAGTCGCCAGCGGGATCGTGAACAGGATGACGAAGGGATGCAGCAGCGATTCGAACTGCGAGGCCATCACCAGGTAGACCAGGAAGATCGCCAGCGCGAAGGCGAGTCCGCAGTGACCGGAAGCTCTCGGCCATCTCCTCGCTCTGGCCCGAGACGGTGCCCAGGATTCCCACCGGCAGGGTAGTTTGCGCCGAGTATCGCCTGGGCGCGTCGCCGTGGCGGCGCCGAGGTCGCCGTCCGCGGGGGCGGCGGAAATCACCGCCACCCGTTCCTGGTTCGCACGGCGGATTTCGCGCGGGGCCGGTGGCAAGGCGCACATCGGCAACCGCGGACAGCGGCACGGGACGCTCCGATCCCGGATTCACGACGAGGTTGCGGACCTCCTCGATGGATGCCGCGCGTCGTGTCGACGCTGCGCACCAGCACGTCGATCTTCTTTTCCTGCAGCCGGTAGCGCGTGGCCACGCTGCCGCGCACGTTGGATACCACGCGGTCCGCGATGTCGCGCACGGCAAGCCCAAGCTGCGAGGCGCGTTCCTGGTCGAAGACGATCTGGATCTCGGGATGACCCCCTTCGATGCTGGAGCGGATGTCCTTGAAGGCGCCGCTGCTCTCCATGCGCGTGCGCACCGCGTTCGCCGCGAGATCGAGCCGCTCGAGATCGTAGCCCGCGAGCACCACTTCCACCGGCGTGGCCAGCGTGAGCAGGGACGGCCGCGAGAACTCGTACTGCGCGCCGGGGATGCCGCCGAGCTCGGTCCGAAGCTGCTGCATGGCGAGTTCCTCGCCCTTCTTGTCGACGGGCGCCTTGAGCTTCACGTCGAGATTGCCGGTGTTCTCGCCGGAGTCCACGGGGTTTGCATCGAGGCGATTGCCGGTGCCCGCGACGCCGTAGGCGCGGTCGAGATTGGGCAAGGCGCGCGCGGCCGCGTGGATGGCCTGGACCTGGCGGTCCGTGGTCTCGAGCGGTGAGCCCGGCAGGCAAGCGCATCTTCACCGTGAACTCGCCCTGCGAGAGCTGCGGAATCAGTTCGGTGCCGAGACTGGGAAGGATGAGCGCCGTCACCACGAGCAGGGCCACGGCGGTCGACAGAACGGCGGCGCGGCGGGTCAGCGCCCAGGAGAGCAACGCGGGATATCGCTGGTCGACGAAGCCGTACGACTTCTGGGTCGCCCACACGAACGGCGACAACAGCACGGCGAACAGCTTTCCCAAAAAGCCGAACTTGAGACGCAGCACGCGCACGATCCAGGTGAGCAGCCAGCGGAACGCGAAAGCGAAGTAGCTCCACGCCCAGCGCACGCCGATACAGCGGGAGGCCGATGGCTTTCCAGAACGCGTGAGCGGGCCGCGAGGGTGAATTCCGTCCGCGCACCAGGCCGCGGATCTTCAGATTGGTCCACGTCGCTGCCGCGTAGCGGCGCAGGCCGAGAGCGTCTCGCGCGGCTCGCCAGCGTCGTCGGCGAGTTTCTCTTCCTTGTCACCGAGCCGCGCCCGCCAGGCCGTGAGCATGGGCACGAGCGTGATGCCCACGAGCAGCGAGATCAGCTGCGCGAAAGTCACGGTGAGCGCCTGGTCGCGGAACAACTGGCCGGCGATGCCGCTCACGAACACCATGGGGAAGAACACCGCCACCGAGGTCAGTGTCGAAGCGGTCACCGCCGTGGCTACTTCCGCCGTGCCCTCGCGCGCGGCCTCGATGGTGGAGAGACCCTGTTCCTTGCGGCGCGCGATGGCTTCGAGGATGACGACCGAGTTGTCGATGAGCATGCCCACCGACAGCGCGATGCCGCCCAGTGACATCACGTTCAGCGTGAGGTCGAAGGCGTACATCATCACGAAGATGCCGACCACGGTGATCGGGATCGACGATGCCGGTGACGATGGTCGCCCACGCGTCGCGCAGGAAGAAGTAGAGCACCAGGATCGAGAGCAGGCCGCCGAGGATGGCGGCGTCCTTCACGTCGCTGACGGCGCTGGCGATGAACTTCGACTGGTCGTAGACGGCCAGAGCCTGGTGCCGCCGGGCAGCATCTTCTGCAGCGCCTCGAGCTTGCGCGTGATGCCATCGGCCATCTGCACGGTGTTGGCGTCGCCTTCCTTGTAGACGGCGAGTTCGATGCATTCGTCGCCGTTGAGGCGGGTGATGGCGGTGCGGTCCTTGTAGCCGCGCTCCACGCGCGCCACGTCCTTGAGGTACACGGGCTGGCCGTCGACGGTGGCGATCACCGAGTTGGCCATGTCGTCGAGCGTGTCGAACTCGTTGACAGTGCGCACCAGGAAGCGCTGCGTGCCCTGCTCGAGGCGGCCGCCGGAGAGATTGACGTTCTCCGCGCCGATGCGCCTGCGCCACGTGCTCGATCGACAGCCGGAGCTGCGCGAGCCGCTGCTGGTCGACGTAGACCTGGACTTCGTCCTCGAAGCCGCCGCTGACCTTGACGGCGGCCGAGCCTTCGACCGACTCGATCTCGGGCTTGATCCGGTCGTCGGCGAACCGTCGCAGGAACTTGAGGCGCTCTTCGTGGTTGCCGTGGTCTTCTCGGGCCGATTCGTCGACGAACGCCATGCGCATCACCGGCTCGCTGGACGGATCGAAGCGCAGCAGCAGCGGCCGCGTGGCTTCCACGGGCAGCCAGCAGCAGGTCGAGCGTCTCGCGCACCTCGATGCCGGCGAAGTCCATGTCGGTGCCCCAGGAGAACTCGAGGATCACGTCCGACTGTCCGGAGCGCGAGACCGAGCGCACGCGAGCGGACGTTGCGCACCACGCCGGCGGCTTCTTCGATGGGCCGCGAGATCAGGTTCTCGATCTCCGACGGGCGCCGCGCCCGGCAGCTCGGTCCGGATCGTGAGCGTGGGATAGGAGAGGTCGGGCAGCAGGTTCACCTTGAGCCGCGAGCAGCGAAATCATGCCCAGCAGGGCGATCGCCACCGTCGCCATGGCGATGGTGACTCGCCGGCGGATCGCGAAATCCACGATGTTCATGAGAGGCTAGCTACCGGACTTGTTGCTGGCGAGCCGCTTGCGCGGCCTGCTCGAGCGAGACCACGCGGACGGGGTTGCCGTCCTTGAGGCCGTTCTGGCCGACGACCACCACCTGCTCGGCGCCGGCGAGACCCTCCGGTCACTTCGACCTTGCCGGCGTTGGACAGTCCCGATCTTGATCGGGCGCTGCGTCGGCCTTGCCCTGCGTTGACCACGAACACGTTCGACGAGCCGTCCGTCGTCGAGCAACGCCACTGCGCGGAATCGTCAGCGCGTCCGCGCGGCGCTCGAAGACGATGCCGACGCGCGAGAACATGCCGGGCTTGAGATCAGCCCTTGGGGTCGTCGACCTCCAGGGTGACCTTGAACGTCGCGGTGGCGGCATCGACCGTGGGCGAGACCAGCTTCACTATGCTGGAAAGGCTCGCCCGGCTAGCGCGTCCACCGCGATGGTTGCCGACTGTCCGGGTTTGAGGCGTGCCGAGTTCGCGCTCGGGCACGAACACGCTGGCCTTGAGCGGGAGTGGGGTCGGTGACGCGGAACAGCTTCGTTCCGATCGACGATCTCCTGGCCGACCTTGATGTGGCGCGCGGACACCACGCCGGCGAAGGGCGCGCGGATCGTCGCTGTAGGACAGCTTGCAGGCGCGCCAGGTCGTCGGCGGCGCGCTGGTTGTCGAGATCGTACTTGAGGTCCTTCGAAGGCGCCGGCGGACACCAGGCCCTTGTCGTGCAGTTCGACCTGGCGATTGAAATCGCGCTCGCTCTTGGCGAGCGCCGCGCGGGTCTGCGCGGCCTGCAGACGCAGCTGCCGGTCGTCGAGCTGCGCCAGCACCTGGCCGGCGCTTGACCCGGTCACCTTCCTCGACGAAGATGCGCGCGCACCTCGCCGCCCACCTTGGCGATGACCTCGGCATCGGCCTCCGCTTCGAGCGTGGCGGTGCCGCTGTACATGGCGAGCATGTCGCCGCGGATCGGGTTGGACGACCTCGACGGGGATGGCGGCTTCCGCGGCTGCCTTGGACTCCTTGTCCGTTGGCCTTATCAGCGGCGACACCGTCGCTGGAACAGCCGGTCATCGACAGCATCAGCGCCACGACGGCGGCGATGCTGATCAGAGTTCTTGTCATGTCCCTTCCCCTTGCCTGCCGTTAGGACGGCGCAGGCGCCCAAATGGTTGCGTCAGTTCGTCTGGGCGGGGAGTCTAGGGAAGTCTGGTGTTGTAGTCAACTACAACACCAGTCCTGAAGGGGATTTAACGTCCCCGGGGCGGGCAAGGGTCAGCCGGTCTTCTTGACCTCGCTGCGCACCGTACGCGAGGGCGCGGGCTGCAGGGGGCGGAGGCCGGTGACCATGTCGGCATGATCTCCGCGCGCCTGGTCGAGCACGGTGTCCGGGAACTTGGCGTCCGCCAGTTCCTCGGCCGTCTTGAGCGCGGGCAGGTTCTGCGCGGCGCGGCGCGCGTTCTCGCGCGCCAGGCGCTCCTGGTCGATGCGCTCGCGCTCGTCCTTGCGCTTCTGCGAGATTCAGCGACAACGAGGTCTGCTTGCGCAACGCGTCGTTGGCGGCCAGATCAGCCAGCAGCCAGCGGTAGTCCGGGATCGCGATCGGCGCGTGTCTTCTCTTCGGTGGCCAGCGCCGCGATCGGCAGCTGACTTGGCTTCGCTGCGGAAGGGCACGCCGGGGATGCGATCCCAGGGCAGGGCGCCGTCCAGCGCGCTTTCACCGAACTCTTCGAGGTCGATCTGCGAGGGCAGCGGCACGTCGGGTTCGACGCCACGATGCTGCGTGCTCTCGCCGGTGACGCGGTAGAACTTGCCGATGGTGACGGTGAGCTGGCCATTCACCGGACGCGGTGACCAGCGATCGAGCGGCACCAGGTTCTGCACCGTGCCCTTGCCGAAGGTGCGCTGGCCGATGACGACGCCGCGGCGGTAGTCCTGGATGGCGCCGGCGAAGATTTCCGATGCCGAGGCGCTGAAGCGATCCACGAGCACGGCGAGCGGGCCGTTGTAGGCGACGCCGGGCTCCGGATCGTCCTGTACTTCGAGTTCGCCCGTGGTGACCTTGAGCTGCACCACCGGGCCCTTGTCGACGAACAGGCCGGTGAGGGCGGTGGCTTCGGGTAGATAGCCGCCGCCATTGCCGCGCAGGTCGAGCACCAGGCCGTCGATCTTCTCGGCCTTGAGTTCGTTGATGAGCCGGCGCACGTCGCGCGTGGTGCTGCGGAATTCCTTGTCGCCGCGGTTCTGCGCTTCCACGTCCTGGTAGAACGCGGGCACGTTGATCACGCCGACGCGGATTTCCTTGTCGCCGCGCTTGAGCGTGCGCAGTTCCTTCTGCGCGGCCTGCGCTTCCAGAGTCACCTTGTTGCGGGTGAATTCGAGCATCTTTTCCTGTGAACCCGGGGCGGCGCCAGCGGGCAACACCTGCAGGCGCACCTGCGTGCCGGCGCGGCCACGGATGAGCTGCACCACGTCGTCGATGCGCCAGCCGAGCACGTCGGTGATCGGGCCTTCCTTGCCCTGGCCCACCGCGGTGATGCGGTCCTTGACGGACAGGGTGCCGGCGACGGCGGCCGGGCCGCCTTCGATGACGTTCATGATCGTCACGTAGTCATCGACGAGCTGCAGCGACGCGCCGATGCCGTCGTAGTTGAGGCTCATCTGGATGCGGTATTCCTCGGAGCTGCGCGGCGAGAAGTAGCTGGAGTGCGGATCGTAGGCGCGCGCGTAGGCGTTCATCAGCGACTCGAACACGTCGTCGGCGCTGATCTGGTCGACGCGCTTGAGCGAAGTCTCGTAGCGCTTCTTGCAGCGCTTCGGAAGTCTTCGGCCAGTCCTTGCCGGTGAGCATCAGCGACAGCGCGTCGTTCTTCACGCGCTTGCGCCACCAGTCGTCGAGTTCGGCGCTGGTGTTGGCGCCAGGGGGCTTTCTCGCGATCGAATTCGAAGCTCTCGTTGAGCGTCCAGTCCGGTTCCTTGTCGAGCTGCGCGATGGCGAACTTGATGCGCTCGCGATTGCGCTGCTGGTAGCGCGCGAAGATCGCGAAGGCCGGATCGACGTCGCCGCTGCGGATCATGTCGTCGAAGCGCAGGCGGTACTGCTCGAACTCCGCGATGTCGGAAGCCAGCAGGCTGGTGTGCTGGCCGTCGATGCTCTCGAGGTAGCGCGTGTACACCACGCCCGACATGCGGTCATCGAGCTTGGAGCCGCTGTAGTGCATGCCTTCGAGCATGGAGCCCGACGCGACGCGCCACGGAGCGATGGCGTTCGGAGGGCACCACCGAGCCCGCCGGCAAGTTGCGTGTTCGCCGGCGCCTGGGCCGATCCGGAAAGGACCAGCAGGGCG
The DNA here is from genome assembly GCA_963846605.1 of uncultured Pseudomonadota bacterium. Lineage (GTDB taxonomy): Bacteria > Pseudomonadota > Gammaproteobacteria > Steroidobacterales > Steroidobacteraceae > CADEED01. The sequence continues at coordinate 1,158,967 of CAWJWS010000011.1, read as the reverse complement.
GCGACCATCGAGGGAGCGACCCAGCGGGTGCTCGAATGACGAGGGCTGCTCACACGGGGAACTGAGGGCAATGATTTCATGCGCTTGGGTGTCTCAAGCTGGCGGACGGTCCGTACAATTCAACACTAAGGCCGCGCGGCGGCCTGCTCAAGTGGCATCTCCGAAAACATAGGCCTTTCCATGCGCCCCCTGGTTGTTCTCCTTGGAATCGTGATGGGTTCGACAGTCTCGATAGCCCTGGGATTGGTGATGACCGGGGCGGTTTTCCTGCTGCTGCACGATACGGATTCGCGGCTGGCCGACGAGAGCCGGCCGCTGATGGCAACCATCCTGCTTTCGGTGTTACTGGCAGCGGTGGCTTCGGCGAGTTTCTCTGCGGTGAACTGAAACAGCGCCGCTGGCGAATCCTGGCCCACGCCGGCCTGGTACTGATGCTGGGGATTGCCTGTCTGGACCTATTGGCCCCGGGAATGAACGCGACCGCTGAGAAAACCTGCATGAAATCATTCGAGCGTCCCATGCGTTACTTGGTTCCGGCCTTCTTGGCGGCATGGCAGTCCTGACGGCCGTGGCCCTGGCGGCCGACGCTGCGACGAAGCGAACGGACATCGACGAAGCGTTTTATCGGTCGCACATCGCCCGCTTGGCGTCGGACGACTTCGGTGGCCGCAAGCCCGGCACCGAGGGTGAAAAGCTCACGCTCGATTACCTCGAGACTGAATTCCGCAAGCTGGGCCTGAAGCCGGGGAATGGCGCGAGCTACCTGCAGGAAGTGCCCATGGTGGAGATCACCGCCGCCTCGGATGCCGCCCTGAGTTTCGACACCGCGGGCATTGCGACCGAACTCAAGTTCCGCGACGACATGGTCATCTGGACCAAGCGCGTGAAACCCGCGGAATCGCTCGACGGCAGTCCCGCTGGTGTTCGTGGGACATGGCGTCACGCGCGCCCGAATACGGCTGGGACGATTACGCCGGCGTCGACATGAAGGGCAAGACGGCGGTCATCCTCATCAATGACCCGGGGTTCGCCACGCAGGACGCGTCCCTGTTCCGCGGCCGGGCGATGACCTACTACGGTCGCTGGACCTACAAGTTCGAAGAAGCGGCTCGCCGTGGTGCAACGGCGGCGCTGATCATCCACCAGGTCGGAACCCGCGTCGTACGGCTGGGACACCGTCGTGAACAGCTGGTCCACGCCGCAGCTCGACCATGCCAGCGCCGACGGCAATGCCGGGCGGGTCGCCATCGAGGGTTGGATCACCGAGTCGCAGGCGCGAGGACGTTGTTCGCCGCGCAACGGCATCAATCTCGAAGACGCGGTGCAAGCGCGCCAACACGCGAGGCTTTCGCGCCGAGCCGCTGAAGACGCACGGCGAGCGCCAGACTGCGTAACGCCATCCGCCGCACCACTTCCGACAACCTGGCCGCGGTGTTGCCCGGCATCGAAGCGGCCCGACGAATACCTCGTCTACATGGCGCATTGGGATCATCTCGGGCGGCTGCCGGGATGCTCGGGCGACTGCGTCATGAATGGCGCCGTCGACAACGCCACCGGCACTTCCGGCTTGCTGACCATCGCCAATGCCTTCGCGAAAGCGAAGAAGAAAGCCGGAGCGCTCGATCGTGTTCCTGGCGGTGACGCTGGAGGAATCCGGCCTGCTGGGTTCGGCGTACTACGTGGACAATCCGCTGTATCCCGCTGGCGCAGACCGTCGCAGCGTTCAACATGGATGCCATGCATTTCGGCGGTCCGACGCGCGACGTGACGGTGGTGAACATCGGCGCGTCGGAACTCGAGGACTACCTCGCCGCGGCCGCCAAGGCGCAGGGACGTGTGCTGGAGGCCGAGCCGACGCCGGAGAAGGGCACTTTCTTCCGCTCGGATCATTTCAATTTCGCCAAGCGCGGTGTGCCGGCGTTGTACATCAAGGGTGGTGTCGACGACCGCGAGAATGGCCGCGAGTGGCGCCAGAAGTACCTGGCGGACTTCACGGCGCAGAAGTACCACAAGGTGGGCGACGAATATTCGCCGGACGCGGACCTGCGCGCCGGAGTTGCAGGACATGGAGTTGCTGTATCGCCGTGGGCGCGAAGCTGGCCGCGGAAAAATCCTGGCCCAACTGGAACGCCGACAGCGAATTTCGTGCCGCGCGCGACCGGAGCCGTCCGGCGAATGAACGGGCTACCGGAGATCAGCGGCGGTCGCGCCGGGTCTTCCAGGCGTCGCGCGCGGACTTGCCGTTGGTGGCGTTGTAAGGATCGAAGCCCTGGGGCTCCACTGGTGGGGAAGAGGAAGTCACCTAACAAGGTGACCTTCATGTCCTGTGCCTGCTTTGGCTCCTGGCCGTTCGTGCACTGCACGCTCGCGGTCGTTCGCACGCGTCCGGCACGCTCCCTGGCCCGTACATCCGCGAGGAAATACTCGCTCATGGATCTTCGCCTCGAAAGTTCTGTTCAACTGATCCCGAATCCAGTGTCGCTGAATTGCGTCACGCATTCGGAGTCCGGGCTTCCGGCGGGTCGGGACGAAATCGTGAATCAGTTCACATTTTGGTGGCGGACTTTTTACTTATAGCTTGCGCAGAACGAAGCGGAAGATCCTGAGCAGGCGTCAGGAAGACGAACGGACCGAAGAGCACGACCCAGCAACTGGTCCGTGGTTCGACCAGACCTTTGAAGAAATCGCCGTACAGCGCGAACAGGCCGCCGTTGGCGTAATCGCTGCAGCATGTAGGCTGCCGGCGACGTAGATGAGCGCGGGCATGACCAGCAGGCCGACCAGCAAGGCGAGGCCGAACGTGACCGCTTCGAAGATGAGTGTCGGCTGCGAGACGTACCAGGCGCGCGCGCGCGTGAACCACGTGAACAAGATGCTCAACCCCCGTACTTGCCGCCGACTGGCGGGCAAGCGCGGGCATAATAGCGCATGAACAAAATCAGGGCGGCAGTGATCGGCGTCGGCTATCTCGGCCGCTTCCATGCGCAGAAATACGCGCAACTGCCGGATTGCGAGCTGGTCGCCGTGGTGGATGGGCGCGAAGATGTCCACAAGGCCGTGGCGGCCGAAGTCGGCAGCCGAGGCATCAGCGACTACCGCGAACTGCTGGGCAAGGTCGATGCCGTCAGCGTAGTCACTCCCACGCCGGCGCATTTCGAGATTGCCGATGCTTTCCTGGCCGCCGGCGCGCACGTGCTGGTGGAAAAGCCCATCACCGAAACGCCTGAGCAGGCGCGCGCGCTGATCGCGCGCGCCGCGCGCGAACAACGCATTCTGCAGGTGGGGCACCTCGAGCGTTTCAACGCGGCGGTGCTGGCCGCCGAGCCGCATCTGCGCGCGCCACGTTTCATGGAATGCGTGCGGCTGGCGCCGTACAAGGAACGCGGCACGGACGTGAACGTCGTGCTGGACCTCATGATCCACGACATCGACCTGGTGCAGTCGCTGGCGGGCAGCGACATCGTCAGCATCGACGCCATCGGCACGCCGGTGTTCTCCGGCGAGATCGACATCGCCAATGCGCGCCTGCGTTTCGCCAACGGCTGCGTGGCCAACACCACCGCCAGCCGCGTCAGCCTGAAGACCGAACGCAAGCTGCGGATCTTCGAGGCCGCCGCCTACATGTCGCTGGACCTGCAGCAGAAGATTCTGACGTTGATCCGCAAGCGCGACGGCGTGCCGCAGCCCGGACAGCTGCCGGTGCAGCATCGAAGAGTCCAACCTCGAGCAGGGCGACGCCCTCAAGAGCGAGATCGCCTCGTTCCTCGATTGCATCCGGAACAACCGGCGGCCGATCGTGTCTGGAGAGGATGGGCTGCGCGCACTCGAAACCGCGATCCGCATCACCGAGCAGGTACACGCCAACCTCGGAGGCCGCTGACCGCGTGTCGGTGCGGACGGGTTGAACGAGTGCGCGGCGCACCTACATATGCCGCATGAACACACTCGTCCGACCGCTGAATGACGTGCGACGTACGCTCGACATAGACCTCGTCGCGGATTTCACCTGCCCCTGGTCCTGGCTGGGCATGGCGCAGCTCACGCGTGCGCTGGGCAACCTGTCGGGTGACGTGGAGACGCGGCTGCGCTGGCATCCGTTCCGCATGGCTCCGAGAGCCGTCGCACGCCGCTCCGCGCAGCTTCCACGACTACCTCGCCGAGCGCCTGCCGGCGGGCATCAGCGTGCCGTTCGCGGAGAAGAGCCTCACGGAAGCCGGGCGCGAGCTGGGCTCGAGTTTCATTTCGAGAAGCTGGGCCCGCTGCCCAGCACCTCGGAGGCGCATCGGCTGGTGCAGCTCGCCACCGAGGAGGGCCGGCACGCCAACGTGGCCGCGGCGATCTTTCGCGCGTACTTCGAACGTGGCGCGGACATCGCCGACGTGACCGTGCTCGCCGGGACTCGGCGACGGAGGCCGGCCTGTCGGAGGCCACGCTGCAGAAGTTTCGCGACACGCGCGCCGGCGACAACGCGCTGGCGGGCAGCGAGGAGCGGCTGCGCGGCTTTCGGCGTGCGCACGGTTCCCAACCTGTTGTTCGGCGGTCGGGTGCTGGTGCCGGGCACCGTGAACGTGGCCACGTACGTACACGCGCTCGACCAGGCGCTGTTTCCCTCGGCGAACGAGGACGAGGCGCAGCAGCAGCCCACGCTGCATTGAACGCCCGCGGCGTCGCCGGCGCAGGCGACGCCGCGTGATAACTTACGGCCGCATGTCGCAGGCGGCATTCCAATCCGAATTTCCTCCGATCTCCGCGCCATCGTGGGTGAGCAGGGCTTGCTCGCAAGGCGCGGCCGTGCGCGAACGCGCCGCCGTGCTCTGGCACGGCCATGTCGACGCCGAACTACTGGTCCGGCCGCGCAACACCGACGCAGGTGTCGCAGGTGCTGGCGCTGTGCCATGCGCGGGGCCAGGTCGTGGTGACGCATGGCGGGCTCACCGGGCTCGTGAACGGCGCCGATGCCGGCGCACGGCGACCTGGTCTTGTCGCTCGAATCCATGAACGCGATCGAACGCGTCGACGTTCCGGGTCGCACCCTGCGCGCGCAGGCCGGCGCCAAACTCGGCAACGTGCAGCGCGAAGCCGAAAAACACGGCATGGTATTTCCGCTGGATCTCGGCGCGCGCGACAGCGCCACGGTGGGCGGCAACATCTCGACCAACGCCGGCGGTCTGCGCGTCCTGCGCTACGGAATGATGCGCAACCTCGTGCTGGGCATCGAAGCGGTGCTGGCCGACGGCACCGTGCTCACCTCGCTGAATCGCATGCTCAAGAACAACGCCGGCTACGATCTCAAGCAGTTGTTCATCGGCAGCGAGGGCACGCTCGGCGTGGTCACGCGCGCGGAGCTGCGCCTGGTGTCGCGCACGCGCAGCCAGGAAACGCTGCTGGCGGCATTGCCGACCTTCGAGGCGCTGGTGGAACTGCTGGACCGGCTGGATTCGGGGCTGGGCGGCCAGCTCGCGGCCTTCGAGGCGCTGTGGGGCAACTACTACGATCTCAACACCGCCGCGCCCGCGCAGAATGCCCCGCCGCTGCCGCGGGGCGCGCCGTTCTATGCCATCGCCGAGACCCTGGGCGGCGATCCGGAGGCGGATCGCGCGCGTCTCGAAACCGTGCTCGGTGAGGCGATGGAGGCGGGCGTGGTCACGGACGTCACGCTCGCGAACTCCGAGACCGAGCGGCGCGCCATCTGGAACATCCGCGAGGATGTCTGGCAGCCGAAGCACATCGCGCCGCTGCTCACCTTCGACGTCAGCCTGCCCATCGAGAACATGAAGGCCTATGTCGAGGAAGTGAACGCCTCGGTGCGCGCCGTTCGCGGGCGAGAACCGCTCGTTCGTGTTCGGCCACATGGCCGATGGCAACCTGCACCTGGTGGTCGCCGCCGGCGACGACGCCGCCACGCGCGCGCGTGTCGAAGACATGGTGTATCGGCCGCTCGCCGCGATCGGCGGCTCGGTATCCGCCGAGCACGGCATCGGCCTCGAGAAGCGGGCCTATCTACCATTGTCGCGCACGGCCGACGGAAATCGCCACCATGCGCACGCTGAAGCGCGCGCTCGATCCCAAAGGCATCCTCAATCCCGGCAAGGTGTTCGCATGACTCTACCCGCGCATCTGAATCGTTCGCGGCGCGACGTCACGCGTCGCGGCCCTGCAGTTCGCCTGCGGCTGGGACGTCGACGCCAACATCGCCACGGCCGAGCGGCTGGTGCGCCAGGCCGCGAAGCAGGGCGCGCAGATCATCCTGATCCAGGAGTTGTTCGAGACGCCGTACTTCTGCATCGAGCAGGATTCGCGGCATCTGCGCCTGGCGACCACCGTGGCCGAGAACAAGGCGATCGAACCATTTCGCGAAGGTGGCGCGCGAGCTCGGCGTGGTGCTGCCCATCAGCTTCTTCGAGAAGGCCAACCAGTCCTATCTTCAATTCCATCGCCATCCTCGATGCCGACGGCCGCAACCTCGGCGTGTATCGCAAGGCGCACATCCCGAACGGCCCTGGCTACCAGGAGAAGAACTACTTCAGCCCGGGCGACACCGGGTTCAAGGTCTGGGATACGCGCTTCGCGCGCATCGGCGTCGGCATCTGCTGGGACCAGTGGTTTCCGGAAACCGCGCGCGCCATGGCGCTGCATGGGCGCGGAGCTGCTGTTCTTTCCCACGGCCATCGGCAGCGAGCCACCGCCGGCGCTGCCGGTGAACTCGCGCGACCACTGGCAGCGCACGCAGCAGGGTCATGCGGCGGCCAACCTGACGCCCGTGATCGTGTCGAACCGCATCGGCACGGAACGCGCGCTGCAGGATCCCGACGGCCTTTACATCCGGTTCTACGGCTCGAGCTTCATTGCCGATCCCACCGGCGCCAAGATCGCCGAGGCCGATGAAGATCACGAGGCCGTGCTCACCGCGAAATTCGATCTCGCCGCGATCGACGAGCTGCGCGACAACTGGTTCGTGTTCCGCGACCGGCGGCCGGAGCTGTATGGCGTGCTCACGAGCTACGACGGAGTGGAGTCAGGGAACGACTTGAGGACCGCTTCGGGACCGATGCCGAAGGCCTTGCGGGGAAGGCTTCAAGGGCTCTCGAGCTGATCCATCAGCCCGAGAGCCGCAAATGAAGCGCCGCCCAGCCCTCCGTCGATGAGCACATCCGTGCGCTGGCAATCGCGCTGAGAGCGGGCGGCATTTAGTAGTGTCACGACTTGCGCGAAATGACTCACTTGGCGCCAAACGGCGACGTTATGTTCATGGGCGCCCCGCAGGGACGGATAGACCGTTGGCGGCCGGAAGCAGAACGGAAGTGTGACGTGCGCGGATTTCGTGCGCCGAGCGTGGCCCCGGTTCGGCCGAGTCGGAGACCCAGATACCGCAATAGCGGCCCGGCGTGCTTCCCGGATTTCTCCGGGAAGCACACTTTGGTGGAGGCGGCGGGAATTGAACCCGCGTCCGCAAGCACTAGACGTGAGGATCTACGTACGTAGCTGCTTCTTTATTTTCTCACTGTCCGCTACCCGAAGAGCAGGGAAGACGTCCAGCCAGCTACAGTGACTCTTAACGGTTCCGCCCGTAGCACACGGAACCGCGATCCTATGAACGCGACCCAGGTTTCAGAGGCATAGGCACCTACTGGTCCTGGGGTCAGCTGCGACTAGGCAGCTAGAGCGTAGTTGTCGTCGTTGGCAACTATGATTTGCAAAGGGATTTACGAGGTCCTTACACCCTCGGTACGCCTCTCACGGTTCGCAACCCACGTCGAAACCGGTCGCCCCCGTAAAAGCAGTCGCCAGCATACATGGGGGTCGGGGGTCGCCGTCTGCAAGACAGCGCCATTCACGAGCCCGTCAGCCGCGTCGCATGGTCCGCGCCTTGTCGCGCTGCCAGTCGCGGTCTTTCTCGGTGGCGCGCTTGTCGTGCTGCTTCTTGCCCTTGGCCAGCCCGATCTCGAGCTTGGCGCGGCCGTTCTTCCAGTGCAGGTCCAGCGGGACCAGCGTGTAACCCTCGCGCTCGACGCTGCCGACCAGCCGCGAGAGCTCGCGCCTTGCTGAGCAGTAGTTTGCGCGTGCGCTTGGGTTCGGCGATCACATGCGTGGAGGTGGTGTTCAGCGGCGTGATCTGCGCGCCGAACAGGAATGCCTCGCCGTCCTTGAGATACACGTAGCCCTCGGCGATCTGCGCCTTGCCGGCGCGCATGGACTTGACCTCCCAGCCCTGGAGCACGAGCCCGGCCTCGAAGCGCTCCTCGATGAAGTAGTCGTAGCGGGCCTTGCGGTTCTCGGCGATCAGGCGCTCGGGGTCTTTCTTGGCGGGTTTGTTCATGGGCGAAGGCGCGCATTGTACCCGCGCGTGACTAGAATTGGCGCCATGCGTGAAGTGAAACGCTCGGCGCTGATCGCGGAAGCGCCGGCGCGCATGTACCAGCTCATCAACGACGTCGAGCGATACCCGGAGTTCGTGCCGGGCTGCATGGGCGCGCGCGTCGTTTCGCGCAAGGACAACGAGATGGTGGCCTCGCTGACCATCAAGCGCGGCCCCCTGAACGCGGAATTCACCACGCGCAACCTGCTCGAACCCGACAAACGCGTGCTCATGCAGTTCGTCAGCGGGCCGTTCCGGGTGCTCGAGGGCCTGTGGACGCTGACGCCGCTTGGGCGACCTGGGCTGCCGCGTGGAGCTCGAGATGCGCTTCGAGTTCGCCAACCGCGTCGCCGGGGCCTTGTTCGAGCCGTTGTTCGAGAGCACCGCCGCATCGCTGGTGGATGCCTTCGTGAAACGCGCCCGCGACACCAAGACTAACTAAGCAATGAAGCGCTGCACGGTGGTGTTCGCGTTGCCGGAGCGGCAATGGATCTGGGCAGTGGAGTTGCCGGACGACGGCGACCGTGGCCGACGCGCTGCGGCGCGCGCGTGCACAGGCCGGTAGGCGTCGACGTGCCGTGGGAAGCGGCGACGTGGGAATCTTCGGTGAACTCTGCGAGCGCGACCGCGATACCGCGCGACGGCGATCGCATCGAGATCTATCGACCGCTCAGCTCGGACCCGAAGGTGTCCCGGCGGGCTCGGGCAGCGGCGGGGAGGGCGGCAGCGGATCCGGCTTCTTCTCGGCCTCGGTCGCCGGCTCCGAAGAAGGCTCGTTAGTGGTCTCGTCTCCCGCCGTGTCGCCGCGGCCGGTCATGCGCTGCCACAGGCTGGGCTTGCGGCGATTCTTCCGGGTCTCGGCGATGGCTTTTTGCAGATCGGCCTCGATCTGCGCGAGATCCGCCTGCGTGGGCACACCGAGATTCTCGATGCGCTGCACCTTGTCGTCCTGGAAGTAGACGGTCAGGCGGCGCTTCAGCGGTTCCTTGATGCGGCGCGAGCTTGAAGAAATAGTAGTAGTCCCAACGGCTCTCATCGAAGGCGTCCGGCACCATCGGTGTGCCGAGCAGGAAGCGCACCTGGCTGCGCGTCATGCCTTCCTTGAGCTGGGAGACCGAATCGGCCACCAGGTAATTGCCCTGCTGGATGTTCATCTTGTAGACGCAGCCGGACGTCAGCATCGCGGCCGGCGAGCAGGATGGTTGGTAGTGCAAGGCGTTTCATGGTGGCGCATCATACCCGAACGTTTTCAGGAGACTGTTGGCTTGGAAAGCAAAGACCTGCGCAAGGCTGGCCTGAAGGTGACCGGTCCGCGGCTGAAGATCCTCGAGATTCTCGAGGGCAGCCCGACGCGGCATATGTCGGCTGAGGGCATCTACAAGCGGCTGATCGAGTCCAACGAGGACATCGGCCTCGCCACCGTGTACCGCGTGCTGACGCAGTTCCAGGCCGCGGGCCTCGTCGCGCGCCATCATTTCGAAGACGGCATGGCCGTTTTCGAGCTGAACCAGGGAACGCATCACGACCATATCGTGTGTCTGGACTGCGGCCGCGTCGAAGAGTTCATGGACGAGGGCATCGAAGAGCGACAGGAAGAGATCGCCAAGCGCCTGGGATACGAACTGCGCGACCACGCCATGACCTTGTACGGCCACTGCAAGAAGCCCGGCTGCCCTTCGTACAAGGGCCCTCAAGGTCAAGCAAGAACAGCTGAAGCGCCGAACCGCTGGTTCAGGCCTTGCGTTTGCTGCTGCCGCGGCCCTTCTGGTCCGGACTTCCCGCCATACTGCAGCATCTCGCGCGCGTGTTCGCGCGCCTTGCCGGTGACTTCCATGCCGCCCAGCATGCGCGCCAGTTCCTCGGCGCGTTCGTCCATGGTGAGTTCGGAGATGGTGGTGCGCGTGGTCTTGCCGTCGGTGAGTTTGGCGACGCGCAGGTGATGGTGCCCCTGGCTGGCCACCTGCGGCAGGTGGGTCACGCACAGCACCTGGCCCGAGAATCCCAGGGCCTTGAGTTCCCGGCCGACGATCTCGGCCACCGCGCCGCCGACGCCCGAATCCACTTCGTCGAACACCATGCAACGGGCGTCCTTGGCGGAGCAGGCCACCTGCACGGCCAGTGACAGTCGCGACAGCTCGCCACCCGAGGCGACCTTCGCCAGGGGGCGCAAGGGCTGACCCTGGTTGGCGGTGACGCGGAATTCCACCGCGTCCAGGCCATGCGCAGCAGGTTCGCCGGCCGGCTGGCTCACATCGATGAGAAAACGGCCGCCGGCCATGCCCAGCATCTGCATGCGCGTTCGAGATGTCCTTGGACAACGCCTTCGCCGCGGCCTGGCGGCTCAGCGACAATTGCGTGGCGAGCTTGCGATAGGCCTCGAGCGCTTCCACCTGCTGTTTCTTGCAGCGCGTTGAGATTGTTGTCGGCGCTTTCGAGTTCGGCGAGTTCCTTTTCCAGCAGCCGCGGTGCGGCTCGCCAGTTCGTCGTGCCTGCACGCGATGCTTGCGGCTGAGTTCCTCGACCGCCGCGAGACGGCGTTCGACTTCCTCCTGGCGCGTCGGATCGATGTCCAGCGTTTCCAGATAACGCGACAGCTCGCGCGCCGCCTCGCGGATCTGGATGGTGGCTTCGTCCACCATGGGAATGACCTTGGCGAGGCGCGGGTCCACGCTCGACAGCGTCTTGATGCCTGCCAACGCGCGCGAGGCCGTGGCGTGTGCGTTGCCCTCGTCGGAGTCGTACAGCAGGCCCACAGCGGCCTGCGCCGCTTCGGCCAGGCGGCCGCGATTGGAATGGCGGGTGCGTTCTTCGGCGAGCTGCGCGACTTCGCCGTCCTTGAGATCCAGCGCCTTCAGCTCGCCCACCTGGTGGCGGAACATCTCGATGCGCGACTCGCGATCGCGCGCCTTGCCCTCGAGCTCCGCGGTGCGGTTCACCAGTTCGATCCAGGTCTTGTGCGCCTCGCGCACCTTGTCCGCCAGCTCGCACGTTCTTGCCGAAGTCGTCGAGCAACTCGCGCTGCGCGCTGGGGCGCGTCAGCGACTGGAATTCGTGCTGTCCGTGGATGTCGACGATGAGCGCGCCCACGTCGCGCAGCAGCTGCAGCGGCACGGAGACGCCGTTGAGATAGCCGCGCGAGCGGCCGTCGGCGGCGATGACCCGGCGCACGGTGAGTTCGTCATCCGGCTTCGACCGACTGTTCCTTGAGCATCTCGCGCAGCGCCGCGCGCGCTGCTGCTGATGTCGAACGTCGCCGACAACTCGGCGCGTTCGGTGCCGCGCGCGCACCACTTCCGCGCCGCCCTTGCCGCCGGCCAGCAGCGCCAGCGCATCGACCACGATGGACTTGCCCGCGCCGGTTTCGCCCGTGAGCACGGTGAGGCCGGCGCGAACTTCGAGATCGACGAGATCGATGATGGCGAATCACGAATCTGCAGGTGGGTCAGCATGGCTTACTCGGATTGGTTGAAACCGCCGCGTCCCCAATGAAGCTTGGAGCGCAGCAGCCGGTAGTATTCGAATCTGTTCGGGATGCAGCAGCGTGATCTTCTGCGAGGCTGGGATGCACTTCGAGCGATCGCGCCCGGCACTCAGCTCGCCCAGCGACACACCGTCGCAGGTGACCTGCGCGCTGGGTGTCGGGACGATCGATGAGCTTCACGGTGATGACGGAGCGGCCGGAGACCACGATGGGCCGATCCGACAGTGTGTGCGGGCAGATGGGCGCGAGCACGAGCACGTCCAGATGCGGGCGCGACGATGGGTCCGCCGCAGGACAGGGCATAAGCGGTGGAACCCGTGGAGCTCGCGACCACGAGACCGTCACCGCCATGGGTGTTCACGTAGACGCCGTCGATCCAGGTTTCGAAATCCAGCATGCGGCCGGTCTGCCACTTCTGCAGGACCACGTCATTGAGCGCCAGCGACCGCGCGATCTCGCCATCGGCGCGTGACGATGCGCGCCGACAGCAGCGCGCGTTCATCGCGTTCGCAACGGCCCTCGATCGCGGCGTCCACCGAGGTGAGCATGTCCTTGGGCAGCACATCGGTCAGAAAACCCAGGCGGCCGCGATTGATGCCGATGAGCGGCACGCCCCGATGGGCCACCAGCCGCGCGGCGTATAGCAGGGTGCCGTCGCCGCCGATGGCGATGACCAGGTCCGCGCTGCTCGGCGATCTGCTCCTCGGGAACGCGGACCACGAGATCCGGCGTCACGTCGAGCGGGCTCGTGCTCCGGCAAAAGCGCCTTGACCCCGCGTTTCTTCAAATGCGGGAGCAGGATGTCAACGCGGATTCGGCGACGCGGGCGTCGCTGAATCGGCCTATAAGCGCGCAAGCTTGCGCCGGTAGAGCCATGCTGCTTTGTAGCAGAGGGCCCTCAGGGGGCCAATGCACTGAATCACATCGAAAAGCGGGCATTGGACGGCCCGGTTGCTTTCTTGACGGTCCGGATTGACGGCTTAGGTAGGTTTTGACCGTGGTGAACGAGGTATCCGACGACGCACTTGTCCGAGCGCGAGCAGCTGCTCCTGCGGGTGCTCGTCGGCAGCTATATCCGCGACGGCCAGCCGGTGGGTTCGCGTTCCTTGTCCCGCGAGTCAGGATTGTCCCTGTCCTCCGCCACCATCCGGAACATCGTCGCCGACCTCGAAGCAGCTGGGCTTCGTCAGTTCGCCGCACACCTCGGCGGGCCGCATTCCCACCGACAAGGGCTACCGATTCTTCGTCGACTCGCTGCTCAAGTCCCGGCCGCCCACCGAGGACGATCCCGCCGTGGTGGAACTGCGCCGCCAGCTGGACGCCGCGCGCGATGATTCCAAGGCGCATGGTCGCCGCGGCCTCGCAATTGTTGTCGAACGTGACGCGGCTGGCGGGCGTGGTCACGTTGCCGCGTCCGCAGCATGGCGTCGATCACGCAGATCGAGTTCGTGGGGCTGTCCGACAACCGCGTGCTCGTGATCCTGGTCTTCAACGACCGCGAAGTGCAGAACCGCATCATCCAGCTCGAGCGTTATCACTCATCGCCGACGAGCTGCGACGCGCCGCGAACTTCCTCACCGAACGGTGCCGCGGCAAGACGCTGGCGCAGGTGCGTGCCGACATCCTGCGCGAGATGCACGAAGCGCGCGAAAGCATGAACGCGATGATGAAGGACGCGATCAATGTCGCGGAGCACGTGTTCAAGCCGGAAGATCCGCGCATGGAATACGTGATCGCCGGCGAGACCAACCTGATGGGCGCTGGTGAGTTGTCGTCCGTGGACAAGCTGCGGCGCCTGTTCGAGGCCTTCAACGAGAAGCGCGACATCCTGAACCTGCTCGACCATTCGCTGCGCGCCGAAGGCGTGCAGATCTTCATCGGCCAGGAATCGGGCTACCGGATTCTGGATGACGTGAGCATGGTCACCGCGCCGTACAGCGCGGACAACGAAGTGGTCGGCGTGATCGGCGTCATCGGGCCGACGCGCATGGCCTATGAGCGAGTGATTCCCATCGTCGACCTCACGGCGAAGATGCTCGGCGCAGCGCTCGCGCGCCGCTGATCGCTCGGCCGTGCTGAAGACGGCCTTCCTGCTGACGTTGCTTCTGCCGCCACTGGTTCAGGCGGGCGCACTCGAGGCCGCGGCTGCGCGCCGCGATGCCGATTTCGAATCCGGCGCGCCCATGGTGGCGCACGTCGTCGTCGCGCTCTGCGACAACGCATCGCAAGGCATCGTTCCAGTGCCAGCGAAGCTCGGCGATGGTGACGATCCAGACTCCAATCTCTACTGGGGCGCCATGTACGGCGTGCGCGGGTGGTTCCGCCGTTCGCGCGACTGGAGTTCGCTTCCGGTTAACGCTTCCAAGGACTCCCGCGTGCTGGAACGAGCGCTGTACCGGCGCGAGATCGTGCGTGACGGGCGGCGCGGCGAACTGCTGCTGCTGGCGGAAGCCTGGCAGGGCAAGCACATCGAAGGCGCCATCCGGAATTTCCTGGAGATCAATCGTGGCGAGCACGTCGAGACGGTGATGGTGGGCGATAGCCGCGTCGATTTCGGTGGCGCCTCACATGTGGCCGTGTTCGTGGGGCACAACGGCCTCATGGATTTCGCCGCCCCGGCGTTACCCCGGAGTGCGGTTCGTGCCCCCGCGCATGCGAGTGTCGTGCTCGCCTGCATCAGTGATCACTACTTTTCGGGACTGCTGGCCAAGGATTCCGTGCCGTTGCTGATGACCACGGGATTGATGGCGCCCGAGGCCTATACGCTCGATGCGGCCCTCACGAGCTGGTTTTCCGGGCAGTCGTCCCTGGAAGTGCGGCATGCCGCGGCGGGGGCGTATGCGCGGTACCAGAAGACGTCCGAGCGGGCCGCGTTACGTCTATTCGTCACGCCGCCGGCGGGCGCCGGACTTGATTAACCGCGTCAGGTCCCCACAATGCGGGCACCCGATTTGTGTCCACCATTCCAAGTAGCTGATTCCGCTGAGGTCTTTGATGACTGACCCGTCGACTGCTCCCGCACCTTCATCCGCAGGACGAGAAAACCGAAGTGCTGCCCGAGACCGCCGTCCAGCTGGTGGAAATGGAACGGCTGAAGATCGAACTCGCCGGTGCCGAAGAGCGCGCCAAGAATCATTGGGAGCAATACCTGCGTGCGCTGGCCGACGTGGACAACGTGCGCAAGCGCGCCGCCAAGGATCTCGAGAGCGCGCGGCAGTTCGCGGTCGAGAAGTTCGCGCAGGACCTGGTCGGCGTGAAGGATTCGCTGGAACTCGGTCAATCTGCGAACGCCGCCAAGGCCGACGTCGGCAAGCCTGGTCGAAGGGCAGAGCGCCACGTTGCGATCTGCTCGCCAAGGCTTTCGAGAAAGCGCAGATCGAGGAGATCAATCCGGAAGGGCAGGCCTTCAACCCCGAACTGCACGAAGCCATGATGGCGCAGCCCAGCGATGCGCCGCCGAACACCGTGCTGGCGGTGATCCAGCGCGGCTACCAGCTGAACGGCCGCCTGCTGCGTCCGGCGCGCGTCGTGGTGTCGGCTGCCAAGAGTTGAGCGACAGGAAACATTTCCCGCTTGAAACAAACGACCCGGGCTCCAGAAAGGGGGCACGTGGGTCAATACCCAAAAAGAGTGAGTGGAGTTTGATATGGGCAAGGTAATCGGCATCGATCTGGGAACCACCAATTCCTGCGTCGCCATCATGGAAAGCGGCAAGCCGCGCGTCATCGAGAACA
The DNA here is from genome assembly GCA_963846605.1 of uncultured Pseudomonadota bacterium. GTDB lineage: Bacteria > Pseudomonadota > Gammaproteobacteria > Steroidobacterales > Steroidobacteraceae > CADEED01. The sequence goes on along the minus strand of CAWJWS010000011.1, from coordinate 1,143,396 downwards.
GCGAGGGTGACCGCACCACGCCGTCCATCGTCGCGTTCACCAAGGACAACGAAGTCCTCGTCGGCCAGTCCGCCAAGCGCCAGGCAGTGACCAATCCGCAGAACACGCTTGTTCGCGGTCAAGCGCCTCATCGGCCGCCAGTTCGACGACGCCGTCGTGCAGAAGGACATCAACATGGTGTCCTACAAGATCGCCAAGGCCGACAACGGCGACGCCTGGGTCGTAGCCCAGGGCGAAAAGAAGGCGCCGCCGGAAATTTCCGCGCGCGTGCTCATGAAGATGAAGAAGACCGCCGAAGATTATCCTCGGTGAGGAAGTGACCGAGGCCGTCATCACCGTGCCTGCCTACTTCAACGACTCGCAGCGCCAGGCGACCAAGGACGCCGGCCGCATCGCGGGTCTCGACGTGAAGCGCATCATCAACGAGCCCACCGCGGCCGCGCTGGCCTACGGCCTCGACAAGGCCGGCAAGGATCGCAAGATCGTGGTGTACGACCTGGGTGGCGGCACGTTCGACGTGTCGGTCATCGAGATCGCCGAGATCGACGGCGAGCGCCAGTTCGAAGTGCTGTCCACCAACGGCGACACCTTCCTGGGCGGCGAAGACTTCGACAACCGCATCATCAATTTCCTCGCGGATGAATTCCTCAAGGAGTCCGGCGTCGACGTGCGCAAGGATCCGCTGGCCGTGCAGCGCCTGAAAGAGGCCGCCGAGAAGACCAAGATCGAGCTGTCTTCCAGCCAGCAGACCGACGTGAACCTGCCGTACATCACGGCGGACGCCTCTGGTCCCAAGCACCTCAACATCAAGATGACGCGCGCCAAGCTCGAGTCGCTGGTGGAAGAGCTGGTCAAGCGCACCATCGACCCCTGCCGCACCGCGCTGAAGGACGCCGGCATCGGCACGCAGGACATCGCCGAGGTCATCCTCGTCGGTGGCCAGACGCGCATGCCGCTGGTGCAGAAGTACGTGAAGGAGTTCTTCGGCAAGGAGCCGCGCAAGGACGTGAACCCGGATGAAGCCGTCGCCGTGGGCGCCGCCATCCAGGCCGGCGTGCTCGCGGGCGACGTCAAGGACGTGTTGCTGCTGGACGTGACGCCGCTGTCACTGGGCATCGAGACCGAAGGTTCGGTGGTCGACAAGGTGATCGAGAAGAACACCACCATCCCGACCAAGGCGACGAAGACCTATTCGACGGCGTCGGACGCGCAGACCGCCGTGACCATCCACATCCTGCAGGGTGAGCGCACGCGCGCCGCGGACAACAAGTCCCTGGGCAAGTTCGATCTCACCGAGATCCCGGCCATGCCGCGCGGTCAGCCGCAGATCGAAGTCACGTTCGACATCGATGCCAACGGCATCATGCACGTGACCGCGAAGGAGAAGACCACGGGCAAGGAACAGAAGATCGTCATCAAGGCGTCTTCGGGTCTGTCCGAGGACGAGATCAAGCGCATGGTGGCCGACGCCGAGGCGCATGCCGAGGAAGACAAGAAGATCCGCGAACTGGTCGAGTCGCGTAATCGCGCCGAGCAGGCCACGCACGCCATCGAGAAATCCCTCAAGGATCTCGGTGACAAGGTGGACGGCGCCGAACGCGCCAAGGTGGAGTCCGCCATCTCGGACCTGCGCACCGCGCTCAAGGGTGACGACAAGGCCGCCATCGACAAGAAGTTCGAGGCGCTGATCGGCGCCGCCGGCAACGTCATGCAGCAGGCGCAGGCCGGCCAGGCGGGCGGCGCGGAAGGCGCGGCTCGCGGGTGCCAGCGCGGGCGGTAGTTCGACGCCGGTGCTTCCGGCAAGGCGCAACGACGACGCCGTCGATGCCGAGTTCGAAGAAGTGAAGGACAACAAGAAGTCCTGATCCGGGTCGATTTGAACGGGCCTTCTCCGGGAGGCCCGGATCCTCGGGAGGGGACGCGCCCGATGGCGAAGCGCGATTACTACAAGGTGCTGGACGTGGCCGCGCACCGCGACCGAAGCCGACATCAAGAAGGCTTATCGCCGTTTGGCCATGAAATATCACCCGGATCGCAATCCGGGTGACAAGGAAGCCGAAGAGAAATTCAAGGAGGCCAAGGAGGCCTACGAAATTCTCTGCGAGGCCGACAAACGCGCCATCTACGACCAGCACGGGCATGCCGGCATCGACGCCTCGCGCAATGCGGGCGGCGGTCGCGGCGGATTCCCGGGCGGCGATGCCTTCGGCGAGATGTTCGGCGAAATGTTCGGCGACATCTTCGGCGGCGGCCGGCGAGGCGGCGGTGGCCGCCAGGTATTCCGCGGCGCGGATCTCAAGTACGAACTCGAGCTCGATCTCAACCAGGCCGTGTTCGGGCACTCCGCCGAGATCGATGTCGCCAAGCTCATGGAGTGCGACACCTGCGGCGGCAGCGGCGCGGCCAAGGGCCACAAGCCGGTCACCTGCGAGACCTGCAACGGCGTCGGCCAGGTGCGCATCTCGCAGGGCTTCTTCCAGCTCCAGCAACCATGTCCGCAGTGCCGCGGCACCGGCAACATCATCAAGAATCCCTGCGACACCTGCCTCGGGCAGGGCCGCGTGCGCCGCTGCAAGAAGCTGGCGGTGAAGATTCCCGCGGGCGTGGATACCGGCGATCGCATCCGTCTGTCGGGTGAAGGCGAGGCCGGTCGCAACGGCGGCCCGCCGGGAGACCTGTACGTCGAGGTACACGTGCGCGAGCACGAGATCTTCGAGCGCGACGGCGAGAATCTTTCCTGCCAGGTTCCCGTGAGTTTCGCCACCGCCGTGCTGGGCGGCACCGTCGAAGTGCCCACGCTGGATGGCGCGGTGTCGCTGAAGATTCCGGCGGAGACCCAGTCGGGCCGGGTCTTCCGCCTGCGCGACAAGGGCGTGAAGCCCGTGCGCGGCGGCGCGCGCGGCGACCTGTTCTGCACCGTGGTGGTGGAGACGCCGGTGAACCTCAATGGCGAGCAGAAGGAGCTGCTGCGCAAGTTCGAGGAGTCGCTGAACAAGGACGTGGGCAAGCACACGCCGCGCGGCGAGAGTTTCTTCGAAGGCGTGAAGCGCTTCTTCTCCAGCGAGCCGAGCTAGCTCGGCCGGGCAACGGCGTGCTAGTGCGCGGCCGCTGCGGCGGAAGCCGCAGCTTCCTCGGCAGTTCCGCCAAGCCTCGCGCGGCATCGACGGAATATGCCGATTCATTCGCTGTCCGCAGAACCGGCTCCGCGGCCTGCCGGCCGGCCGCCATGTCGCTCGGAAAATGCACGCCGCACACCATGCGCTGGCGCGCGAACTCCGCCGGCACGTGACCTCCAGCGCCGCGCGTCGATCCGGTACCAGGTCCGACAGCAGCCCCGCCATCGCCCAGGCATAGGCGGCATGTCCGCTGGGGTAGCGAGAGGTCGCCCGGCACGTTGTCGATGCAAGGCTCGATGCGCGGTTCGATCTCGTAGGGCCGCAGGCGCCGGAAATGTTCCTTCGCCGCGCGCACCGCGACGCGTCACATCGTCTTCCACGTGCTCGTGCCAGCCGCTCGACCTGCGGCAGGTCCGGTGAGTCTCCGGCGTCCAAGCCCAGCGCGCCGTAGAAGCGTGCCAGACCTCGGTCTTGCGGTCGGCGCGAGCGGCCTCGACGTGCGCGGGAGTGCGCGTCGCCTGGATGCGCAGCAATTCGTCGAGCTCGGCGCGCGTGGCAGGCGGAGTCCTGCGCCGGCGGCGCGACGCAACTGACGCGACGAATGCGCTGTCATCCGCGGCGATGAAGTGCCGGACGTCGGTCGCTGCCACCACCAGCCGCCTGCCGGAGGCGACGGCTGCCCGCCGTGCACAGGCGAGCGAACAACCGGCGCGACGGCGGTCATCGATTCGCCCAGCCGCGCGAACGCTCCACGGCCTGGTGCCAGCGCGCGTGCCTTGCCGCGTGCCTCATCGCGGCTCATGCGCGGGCTCGAAGCGCCGGTCGAGCTTCCACAACGACGCGAGTTCGGCCGTGCGACTGCCACAGGCCGACGCCCAGTCCGGCGAACGCGGCGGCGCCGAAGGCGGTGGTCTCGGTGTTCACGGGTCGCAGCACCGGCACGCCGAGCAGGTCCGCCTGGAACTGCAAGAGCAGATCATTGCGGGCCGCGCCGCCATCCACGCGCAGCTCGGCCAGAGGCTGGCCGCAATCCCGCTGCATGGCCGCGATGAGATCGGCCGTCTGGAAGGCGATGCTCTCCACCGCGGCGCGCGCGAGGTGCGCGCGAGTCGAGCCGCGCGTGAGACCGACGATGGTGCCGCGCGCGGCGGCATCCCATTGCGGCGCGCCGAGTCCGGCGAACGCGGGCACCAGGTAGACGTCGCCGCTGTCGGGCACGCTGCCGGCCAGGGCTTCGACTTCCTGGGAATTCTGGATGATGCCGAGCCCATCGCGCAGCCACTGCACCGTGGCGCCGCCCATGAACACGCCGCCTTCGAGCGCGAAGTGGCATGACGCCCGCGCGGCGCGAGGCGACGGTGGTGAGCAGCCGGTGCCGCGAGAACTGCGGCGTCGTGCCGGTGTACGCTGAGCGCGAAGCAGCCGGTGCCGTAGGTGTTCTTGGCCATGCCGGGTCGTGAGCAGCCCTGGCCGAACAGCGCCGCCTGCTGGTCGCCGGCGATGCCGGTCGACGGGTAGTTTGGCGCCGTCGATGCTCATGCCTCGATCGCGGACCATGCCGGATCCAGGCAGGAGTCGACGATCTCCGGCAGGCAGGCGCGGGGCACGCGCAGCAGCTCCAGCAGCGCGATCGTCCCAGCTGCCGGTGCGCAGGTTGAACAGCAAAGTGCGGCTGGCATTGGTGGCGTCGGTGACGTGCCGTCGATGGCGCGTGAGCTTGAACAGCAGCCAGCTGTCGATGGTGCCGAATGCGAGCTCGCCACGTTCCGCGCGTGCCCGCGCGCCCGGCACGTGATCCAGCAGCCAGGCGAGCTTGGTGCCGGAGAAGTAGGGATCGAGCAGCAGCCCCGTGCGCGCGGCGATTTCGGGCTCGTGTCCGGCGGCGCGCAGCTGCTCGCAGGTGGCGGCGGTGCGCCGGTCCTGCCAGACGATGGCCGGTGCGACGGGCTTCGCCGGTGGCGCGATCCCAGAGCACCGTGGTCTCGCGCTGGTTGGTGATGCCGACGGCGGCGATGTCGCCGGGCGACGCCCGACTGACGCAGCACGTCGACGTATGCGTCGCGAGCTGCGTCGCCCAGATCTCACCGGCGTCGTGTTCCACCCAGCCGGGTTGCGGGAAAGTGCTGCGTGAACTCCTTCTGCGCCAGCGCGACCACCACGCCGCGACGATCGAACAGCAGCGTGCGCGAGCTGGTGGTGCCCTGGTCGAGCGCGAGTACGTATCGAGCGGCGCTCAACCGTGAGCCTGCTCAGTCCGTCAGGCCGCGCGGCGCAGGCCCGCCGCGCGGTAGACGGCGTCGATGGCGCGCATGTTGCCGATGGCGTCGTCGCCGCCGGTGAGTGGCTGCGCGCGACCCTCGATGACTTCGAGCACATGGCGCAGCTGGTAGTGGAACGTGGTGTCGCCGCCCGAGACGATCTGCGGCATGGGCGAATCCGGCGCTTCGATCGAGAGTGTGGCGCCGGAATGCGGCGACACCGGATTCTCGATCTCCAGCACGCCGTTGTCGCCCTGCACCCGCAATCGGCGGATACAGCGACGCCGTCGCTGGGCTGCATGGAGCACTTGAGCGAGCGCTGTCGGGCCGCTGGTGAAAGCCATCTCGGCCTCGACGTCGAGGTCGACGCCCGGGAATGCCGCAGCGCGCGCTGGCGCTGCACCATCGTGGGTTCGTCGCCGGCCACGGTGCGGATCCAGTGCATGCAGTAGCAGCCGAGGTCCATGAGCGCGCCGCCGCCCAGCTGCCTCGATGTAGCGCAGCTCGCCCGGGTGTGTCGGGCAGATCCGCGTTGAACACCGCTTCGATGTGTCTGAGCGTGCCGATCGGCGCCGCCGCGGACAGCCCGAGCGCGCGTTCGAACAGGGGATGGAAGCGGTAGTGGAACCCTTCGAAGGCGTAGCTGCCGGCGGCGCGCGCCGCCGCGACGATCTTGCGCGGCGTCCTGCGCATTGTTGGCGAAGGGTTTTTCGACCAGCACGTGTTTGCCGCTGGCCAGCGCGGCCGTGCACCACTCGAGATGCGCGGACGGCGGCAGGGCGCAGTACACCAGGTCGATGTCGTCGCGCGCGATGAGCTCGGCATAACTACCGAAGGCCATCGGCATGGAATGCTGGGCGGCGAAGTTCCTGCGCGCGATCCAGGTCGCGAGCGCGCGATGGCGACGACTTCGGCGCCGAGCGTTTCGTTGGCCGGAGTGACGATGCCGCGCGGCGCGATCCGCGCCGCGCCCAGGATGCCGATACGTATCATGGCGGAGTCTCGCATGACTGCCACGTCCCGGGTCATTGTTCTGGGGCACACTGTCGCCTCGAATTGCGGATGACAGGGAGTCGCAATGACGAGAGCAGTAGTTGCATTGATGGCGCCACCGGACGCATGGGCCCGGCCATCGTGCGCGCCGGGCTGCGCCGACCAATCGCTGCAGGTGGTCGCTGCGATCGCGTCGTCGGGTAGCAAGTCGGCGGGCCGCGACGTGGGCGAGATCGCCGGCGTGCCGGCACTCGGTGTGCGCGTGCGTCGACAGAATGCCGCCGGATCTTGCGGCGGCGCAGGTGGTCATCGATTTCTCGCGACCCGAACTCAGCCTCGCGCGCGCTCAACGTCTGCCGGCGGCGACGCGTACCCATCGTCATCGGCACCACGGGCCATGGAGCGGAATTCGAAGCGCGCGTCGCCGCGGCGCCCGCGACATTCGCCGTGCTCGTGGCGCCTAACACCTCGATCGGCGTCGCCGTGGCGCAGGAGCTGGTGCGCCTCGCGGCGCAGGCGTTGCCCGCGGGGTTCGACATCGAGATCGTCGAGGCGCACCACAAGCACAAGATGGATGCGCCGTCAGGCACGGCGCTCGCATTGGCGGAGAGCGCCGCCAGGGGCCGGGGTCTCGACCCGCGCCAGGACATCGTCTCCGGCCGGACGGGGCAGGGCGCCCGCGCCGAGGCGGCGAAATCGGCATCGCGTCGATCCGGGCGGGAGACATCGTGGGCAGCCACACGGTCTGGTTTGCGGGCGCGGGGGAGCGTCTGACGGTCACCCACGAGGCCACCGACCGGGCGATCTTTGCCCGCGGCGCCATCCAGGCGGCGACCTGGCTGGCATCGCAAAAGCCCGGTGCGTTATTCGATGACCAACGTACTTGGATTGAAAACAATCAGTTAGCGCGTTTTTGCAAACAACGGCTTTAGAACTTTTCCAGCATTCTTTCGCCTCGAAACGGGCAAGAAGTTTCGTGGACACCCCGGGGTGCGCTTCGTAAAATTGCCGCCTAATCCGAAACGGGTTAGTCCAACGCAGGGCGGGAGGATGTTCGCGAGAACTCCTCCCGCTTTGTGCATGTACGCTCCGCGCGGAGAGTAATCCACTCATTCACCTTTTTTACGGGCCTGTTGAGGCTCGACGGGAGTTTCCGCGTGACGATAACCGCGGTTCTGGCGCTGGAAGACGGAACGATCTTCAGCGGCCAGTCTATCGGCGCCAAGGGTAATACCACTGGCGAAGTTGTTTTCAATACCGCGCTGACCGGTTACCAGGAAATCCTCACCGATCCATCGTATTCGCGACAGATCGTAACGCTCACCTATCCACACATCGGCAACACCGGCACCACGCCCGAGGACCTCGAGTCGCCCGCCGCGTATGCGGCGGGCCTGGTAGTTAGGGACGTTCCGCCGGTGGCCAGCAACTGGCGCAAGTCCGAGGACCTGCGCGAATTCCTCTCGCGTCACAAGGTGGTGGCCATCTCAGGGCATCGACACCCGCAAGCTGACGCGCATCCTGCGCGAGAAGGGCGCCCAGGCCGGCTGCATCATGGCCGGCGACAAGATCGATGCCGCCGCGGCCGTGCGGCTCGCGAAGAAGTTTCCCGGCCTCAAGGGCATGGACCTGGCCAAGGTGGTCACCACCAAGCGCCAGTACCAGTGGAACGAAGGCAGCATCTGGCAGCCCGAGAACCGCCCGGTGATGCGCGCGCACCAGCGCCTGCACGTGGTGGCCTTCGACTTCGGCGTGAAGCGCAACATCCTGCGCATGCTCGCGGACCGCGGCTGCCGCATGACCGTGGTGCCGGCCCAGACCACTGCCGAAGAAGTGCTCGCGCTCGAGCCGGATGGCGTGTTCCTGTCGAACGGCCCCGGTGATCCGGAGCCCTGCGACTACGCCATCGAGGCGATTCGCGCGCTGGTCGTGGCGGACATGCCCACCTTCGGCATCTGCCTGGGCCATCAGCTTCTCGGGCCTCGCCAGCGGCGCGCGCACCATGAAGATGAAGTTCGGCCATCACGGCGCGAACCACCCGGTGCAGGACCTCGAGACCGGGCCGCGTGTTCATCACCAGCCAGAACCACGGCTTCGCGGTGGACGAAAGCGATCTGCCCTCCACGCTCAAGGCCACGCATCGCTCCTTGTTCGACGGCTCGCTGCAGGGCATCGCGAGAATCGACAAGCCGGCGTTCAGCTTCCAGGGTCATCCGGAAGCCAGCCCGGGGCCGCACGAAATCGGCGCGCTGTTCGACCGTTTCGTGCACCTCATGCTGAGGCGCCTGCAACAGAAGCTCCGGGCCCGCACCAGCGGCAAGAATCCGCCCGACAAAGCCGCCTGACGAAGCGCCCGACGAACCGTTACCGATCATGCCAAAACGTACAGACATCGAAAGCATCCTGATCATCGGCGCCGGCCCCATCGTCATCGGCCAGGCGTGCGAGTTCGATTACTCCGGCGCGCAGGCCTGCAAGGCGCTGCGCGAGGAGGGTTACCGCGTCATCCTCGTGAACTCCAATCCCGCGACCATCATGACGGACCCGGAGATGGCCGATGCCATCTACATCGAGCCGATCAACTGGCGCACGCTGGCACGCATCATCGAGAAGGAACAGCCCGACGCGCTGCTGCCCACCATGGGCGGCCAGACGGCGCTGAACACCGCGCTCGACCTCGTGCGCGAAGGCGTGCTGGCGCGCCACGGCGTGGAGATGATCGCCGCGTCGCGCGAAGCCATCGACATGGCCGAGGATCGCGAGCTGTTCAAGAACGCGATGAAGGAGATCGGCCTGGAGTGCGCGCGCGCCGCCGTGGCGCACACGCTGGCGCAGGCGCACGAGATCCAGCAGAGCCTGGGCTTCCCCTGCGTCATCCGTCCGTCGTTCACCATGGGTGGCTCGGGCGGCGGCATCGCCTACAACCGCGAAGAGTTCGAGCAGATCGTCGAGCGCGGCCTCGATGCCTCGCCGACTTCCGAAGTGCTCATCGAAGAATCGGTGATCGGCTGGAAGGAATTCGAGATGGAGGTCGTCCGTGACAGGAACGACAACTGCATCATCGTCTGCTCCATCGAAAACCTGGATCCCATGGGCGTTCACACCGGTGATTCGATCACCGTGGCGCCGGCGCAGACGCTGACCGACAAGGAATACCAGCGCATGCGCAACGCCTCGATCGCGGTGCTGCGCAAGATCGGCGTCGACACCGGCGGTTCGAACGTGCAGTTCGCCGTGAATCCGAAGGATGGCCGCCTGCTGGTCATCGAGATGAATCCGCGCGTGTCGCGCTCCTCGGCGCTGGCCTCGAAGGCCACCGGATTCCCGATCGCCAAGATCGCGGCGAAGCTGGCCGTGGGTTACACGCTCGACGAGCTCAAGAACGACATCACGGGCGGCGCCACGCCGGCGTCGTTCGAGCCATCGATCGACTACGTGGTCACCAAGATGCCGCGTTTCACGTTCGAGAAATTCCCGGCCGCCAATTCGCGCCTGACTACCCAGATGAAGTCGGTGGGCGAGGTCATGGCCATCGGCCGCACGTTCCAGGAGTCGCTGCAGAAGGCGCTGCGCGGACTCGAGACGGGTCTCGACGGTCTCAACGAACAGCTCAAGGGCGAACTCACCGAGGAAGATCGCGACAAGCTGGCGTACGAGCTGCGCGCGCCCGGGCCCGAACCGTCTGCTGTTTCTGGCCGACGCGTTCCGCGCGGGCTGGTCGCAGCGAGCGCATCCAGGAACTGTCGTACGTCGATCCGTGGTTCCTGGCGCAGATCGAGGACCTGCTCATCGAAGAAGCGCGGGTTCGCGATGAGGGCTTGTCCTCGCTGGACGCGGAGCGTATGCGCGACCTCAAGCGCAAGGGCTTCTCCGACATGCCGGCTCGCCAGCCTCACGGGCATCAACGAACAGGGCATGCGCGAGAAGCGCCATGCGCTCAACGTGCGTCCCGTGTTCAAGCGCGTGGACACCTGCGCGGCCGAGTTCGCCACGTCCACGGCGTACCTGTATTCGACCTACGAGGAAGAATGCGAGGCCGCGCCCACGACCAAGCGCAAGATCATGATCCTGGGCGGCGGTCCGAACCGCATCGGCCAGGGCATCGAATTCGACTACTGCTGCGTGCACGCGGCGCTGCAGCTGCGCGAAGACGGCTTCGAGACCATCATGGTCAACTGCAATCCGGAAACCGTGTCCACGGATTACGACACGTCGGATCGCCTGTACTTCGAGCCGCTCACGCTCGAAGACGTGCTCGAAGTCATCGCGCAAGGAAAAGCCGGAAGGCGTGATCGTGCAGTACGGCGGCCAGACGCCGCTCAAGCTGTCGCGCGCGCTCGAGGCGGCGGGCGCCCCCATCATCGGCACCACGCCGGATTCCATCGACGTGGCGGAGGATCGCGAGCGCTTCCAGCTGCTGGTCAAGAACCTCGGCCTCAAGCAGCCGGCGAATGCCACCGCGCGCACCGAAGAACAGGCGGTCGAGCTGGCGCGCCAGGTCGGCTTCCCGCTGGTGGTTCGTCCGTCGTACGTGCTCGGCGGCCGCGCGATGGAAGTGGTCTTCAACGAAGAAGACCTGCGCACTTACATGAACACCGCGGTGAGCGTGTCCAACGACAGCCCCGTGCTGCTGGACCGCTTCCTCGATGTCGCGATCGAAGTGGACGTGGATGCCTGCTGCGACGGTGAAGACGTGCTGATCGGCGGCATCATGGAACACGTGGAGCAGGCGGGCGTGCATTCGGGCGACTCCGGTTGCTCGCTGCCGCCGAACAGCCTGACACCGGAGATCCAGACGGAGCTGCGCGAGCAGACCCGCAAGCTGGCCAAGGCGCTGAACGTCGTCGGCCTCATGAACATCCAGTTCGCGATCCAGAACGGCATCATCTATGTGCTCGAGGTGAACCCGCGTGCTTCGCGCACGGCGCCGTTCGTATCCAAGGCCACGGGCGTGCCGCTCGCCAAGATCGGCGCGCGCGTGATGACGGGTCGCAAGCTCAAGTCGCTGGAAGGCGTGAGGCGAAGTCGTGCCGCCGTACTACTCGGTCAAGGAAGCGGTGTTCCCGTTCACCAAGTTCCCCGAAGCGGATCCGATCCTGGGTCCCGAGATGAAGAGCACGGGCGAAGTCATGGGAACGGGCCGCACCTTCGGCGAAGCCTACGCCAAGGCCCAGGCGGCCTCGGGCGTGACCCTGCCGCGCAGCGGCATCGGTGCTCATCAGCGTGCGCGAGCGCGACAAGCCGGGCGCCGTGATGCTGGCGCGGAAGCTCGTCGACAAGGGTTTCGAGATCGCCGCCACCGAAGGAACCGCCAAGGCCGATCACCGATGCGGGCTTGCCCTGCAAGCGCGCCAACAAGGTGCGCGAGGGCCGGCCGCACATCGTCGACATGATCAAGAACGACGAGTTCGCGATGATCGTGAACACCACCGAAGGCAAGACCGCGATCCGCGAGTCGAACTCCATCCGCCGCGAGGCGGTGCACAAGCGCGTCACCTACTACACGACGCTCGCAGGCGCGCTCGCAACCTGCGAAGCTCTGGATCACCTGGATGCCGTCGAAGTGAATCGTCTCCAGGACCTGCACAAAGAGGCCAGGTACATGAAACGGACCCCGATGACGCTGCGCGGCGCCGAAGCCCTGCGCAATGAGCTCAAGCGACTCGAAGGGCGAGGATCGCCCGCGCGTCATCAAGGCCATCGCCGAGGCGCGCAGCCATGGCGATCTGTCCGAGAACGCGGAGTATCACGCGGCGCGCGAGCAGCAGGGCTTCATCGAGGGCCGCATCGGCGAAATCGAGGCCAAGCTCTCGACGGCGGAGATCATCGACACCGCCGCGCTGAACAACACCGGCAAGGTGATTTTCGGCGCCACCGTCGAACTCGAAGACCAGGAAGACGGCAAGGCCATCAGTTACCAGATCGTTGGCGAGGACGAGGCCGACATCAAGACCGGCCGCATTTCCATCACCTCGCCGATCGCGCGGGCGCTGGTGGGCAAGAGCGCCGGCGACGTGGTCGACGTGGTCGCGCCCGGCGGCAAACACAGCTACGAAGTCGTCAAGGTCAGGTACGTCTAGCGTCCTCGGCCTAACGCCTTTCGGACGGCTGTGCGTCTCTCTGGCCAGGAGGACTCATGAAGCAATTCACTCGATCGATGTTGGCGTGCGTGGCGTTCAGCCTGGCGGTTCCCGCGCTGGCGCAGGACTGGATTCCCCTGCAGGACGGCAAGTCCCTCGCGGGCTGGAAGGCGGCCGAACAACCCGAATCCTGGGTCGTTGAAGACGGCGTGTTCGTCTCGCGCGGTGACCGTTCCCACCTGTTCTACGTGGGCAAGGTGGGCAAGCATGACTTCAGCAATTTCGAGTTCTCCGCCGAGGTCATGACCTCGCCCGGCGCGAACAGCGGCATCTACGTGCATACGAAGTGGCAGGGGCCGGGCTGGCCCGTAGCGGGCTACGAACTGCAGGTCATCAATTCGAATCCGCCCGCCGAGACCACGAACGGCTACGTCGAGCACAAGATGGGCGGCAGCATCTACGCCGTGCGCAATACCTGGATCGCGCCTGCGAAAGACAACGAGTGGTTCAACTACCGCATCCGTGTCGTGGGCAAGACCATCCAGACCTTCGTCAATGACCAGTTGATCTGCGAATACGCGGAGTCCGCCACGCCTTACCGTCCGGACGACAAGAAGGGGCGGTTGTTAGGCAGCGGCACCTTCGCCCTGCAGGCTCATGACCCCGGCAGCGTGGTGAAGTACCGGAACATGAAGGTGAAGATCCTGCCCAACGATGCGGCGCCGCCCGCGGGCCTGGTGCCGATCGCCGATGCCGAGCTCGAGAAGCTGGTCACGCTGGCGTCGAACAAGAACATTCCGCTCATCGACCTGGGTCTGGCGCCGCCTTCTGGCGATGCGTCGGCGTTCTGGAGCCACGTACACCGTCTCGGCATGACCGTCGGCAGCGCATTCCCGGAGACATCCGTGAACGCGGTCCCCGGCAGCGTGCTGGTGGTGGTGGATCGGGACAAGGCGCCTGATGTGGCTTTGCTCAAGGCCGCGAAAGCGGCGGGCGTGAGAGTGGTGTTCAGCGCCGGCGGAGTCACGGCCGTCGACGAAGCGAAGCTGGCCGGGCGCCTGCGCGCCATCAATGAAGCGGGACTGGGATGGAAAGACTTCTGGGTACCCGGCAAACCTTGAACGAAGGAAGCCGCCAGCTTCCTCGATCCGCCCTCGGCGCGGCGGTGATGTTGTTCACTGTCGCGCCCGTCCTGGCGTGTCTCAACAGCTACGGTGAGCAGATCAAGGAGGCTCAGGTCTCCGGCGATCAGGCTGCGCTGCGAGACCTGACCTCGGCGGCCGAAACGCTCTACGGGAATTCACCGACGCTCGAGAATTCCAATGACCTCGCGGTCGCCTGGATCTACACGGGCCGATTGGATGAAGCCATCCGTTTGCTTCGGGACGTGGAAAAGGCTCATCCGGGCAACGCCAAGGTCGCGGCCAACCTGGGTACCGCGCTCGAGCTTTCCGGCAACGACGAGGAGGCGCTGCGCTGGATCCGCGAAAGTGTGCGCCTCGATCCCGATGAGCACGAAGGATCCGAATGGGTTCACGTGAAGATCCTGGAAGCCAGACTCACGCTGAAGAAGAACCCGAACTGGTTGCGCACGCGATCCGTGGTGGGCTGGCGCGAAGGAGAGCAACTGCTGGCGGATGCCCGCGGCCGGGTGCGTTCGCCGGCGGACCTGATCAAGCCGATCAGCTACCAGCTCAAGGAACGCACGCAGTTCGTGAAGCCGCCCGATCCGGTCGTCGGCGATCTGTATCTCACGCTAGGCGACATCGCGCATTCCACGTCCGCGGCTTACCCCAACGAATGGGCGCGAGACGACGCACAGTCGGAGAGCTACAGCGCCGCCTTGTTGTACGGCACCGTTCACGAAGTACGCACCCGGGAGCGTCTGGAAGCCGCCAATCGGCGTATCGAAGCTTCGCGCGAGGAACGCCAGGCGGCCGTGCGGCAGGCGCGGGACGCGCGGGCGCAGGCCGGCTTGCAGCAGGAACGCAAACTCATGGATCAGCAGAGGCGCGATGAACGCCGCGACGAGCAGGTCCGCCGCCGCCAGCTTGCGCTGTGGGTGTTCGTGTCGCTGGGAGTCGCGCTGGCGGCCGGACTCTTCTGGCGCCGCAAGCGCCAGGCCACCGAGCCTGCTACGAAACCTTGACGATCTCGAGGCTCGGGCTGGTGTTCATTGGCGCCGCGCCGCGCATGGTCCGCAGCAGTTCATTGGTCTCGTGCGCGGGCATGGGCTTGCTGAAGAAATAGCCCTGGCCCGTCGAGCAACCCAGCGCCAGCAACTGCGACGCGTGTTCGCGCGTCTCGATGCCTTCGGCCACGGTGCCGAGGTGCAGGCTCTGCGCCATGCTGATGATGGCGCGCACGATGGCGGCATCGTTGCGATCCACGTTCATGTCGCGCACGAACGTTCGGTCGATCTTCAGGTAGTCGATCGGCAGGTTGCGTAGATAGGCGAGGCTCGAATAGCCGGTGCCGAAATCGTCCACGGACACGCGCACGCCGAGGTCGCGCAGCGCGTGCAGCTTGGTCACGTGCTGCTCGGAATCCTGCATGGCCACGGATTCGGTGAGCTCCACTTCCAGCTGGTGCGGAGCGATGTCGAATTCGTGCGCGATGGCGACGATGCGCTCCGGCAGGTTCGAGCGTTTGAGCTGCTTGGCGGAGACGTTCACGGCCACGGGCACCGGCTTCAGACCGGCACGGGTCCACGCGGCGATCTGGCGGGCCACGTTGCGGATGACGCATTCCCCGAGTTCGACGATGAGATCGGAGGCCTCGGCGACCTCGATGAAGGCCAGAGGCGGCACGGCGCCGTGCCGCGGATCATTCCAGCGGGCGAGGGCTTCGAAGCTCACGAGGCGGCCGCTGCGGATATCGACGATGGGCTGCAGGTGGATCTCGATGGCATCGCGGTTCACCGCGCTGCGCAGGTCCTGTTCCAGCGCCAGGCGCGTGTGCACGCGCTTGTTCATGGCGGCATCGAACATCTGCACGTTGTCGCGGCCGCGGGCCTTGGCTTCGTACAGCGCGATGTCGGCCGAGCGCAGCAGTTCGCTCATGGTGGTGGCATCACGCGGATACACCGACATGCCGATGCTGGTGGTGGCCGAGTAGGTGGCCTCGCCGAGGCGCACGGGCTTCTTGAGCGCCGCGGCCACGCGTTCCGCAATCGCCGCGCTGTCCGGCTCGAGGCCGTAGTGGCGCGTGACCACGAGGAATTCGTCGCCGCCCATGCGCACCACGAGGTCGGGGCTGGCGATGGAATCGCGCAGCCTGCGCGCGACGCTGCGTAAATAGTCATCGCCGATCGAGTGACCGCGCGAATCATTGATGTTCTTGAAGTTGTCGCAGTCGATGTAAAGGATCGAAAGCGAATCGCCGCGGCGCGCGGCTTCGTCGATGAGGCGCGGCAGCTCCTCGTTGAGGAAGGTGCGGTTCGGCAGGCCGGTGAGGGAGTCGTGCGTGGCCAGGTGCTGCAGGGACAACTGGTGTTCCTGCGCACGGCGCTCGGCCTCGCGACGATGCGAGATGTCCTGCAGCAGCATGGCATGGACGCGGCCGGTGCCCGGGTCCAGGTCCACGACCGAAATCTCGACGTCACGACGCTCGTCGTCGCCACGGATCAGCTGGGCGGGACGGTTCTGTGCGGGCTCTTCCTGGGTGCCGGGCGCGAGCGAGACGGGCGTATCGAACACGGTCGCCACGTCGCGTCGGCGAAGCTCGTCCAACGAGGCGCCGATCAGCCGCTGCGCCTGCGGATTCGCATCGAGCACGCGGCGGGTAGTGGGGTCGAACAGCACGATGCCGGAAGCGGCGCGGTCGAAGATCGCGCGGTAGCGAGTTTCGGAGATCGCCGCGGCTTCGGAGGTGCGGCGCAGGCGGCCGCTGTAGGCGTGCCAGGCGGCCACGACGATGCTGATCAACAGCGCCACCCAGCCGACCAGATATCGCACGCCTTGCTGGCCACTCTGCATGACGTTGCGCGGCTGCGTGGTGGAGAGCAGGGCGAAGGGATGGCCGTCGATGGTGTCGAGCCGCAGCTGGCCTTCGATGTTCGTGTCCGAGCGGCGCACGAAACGGCGGCCGTCGTTGGCGACCATGATTTCCGCGCGTTCCGCGGCCACCGAGCGGTCGTCGAGCATCGCGAATTTCACTTCGAGCTGGCTGTCCGCGCCGATGCTCGCGATCTCGGGCAGGGCGATGCGGCGAGCCAGCACGAGCACGCCGGCGGCGGGGCCGCTGCGGTCCGTGTGCAGGATGGTGTGGGCCGCGATCACGTGCGGCACGCCGTTGATGAGCACCAGGCGCAGGGTGCCTTCCTGGTCCAGCACCGAACGCACGATCGGCGTGAGGCGCGTGATCTCGGCGACCACCGGCGCGCTGGCCGGGTGGTTGTAACGGGCGTCGTCGGTGTCGTTCTCGAACGAGGAGAGCAGTTTTTCCTTGGGATCGAGAACCCAGACCACGTCGACGTTCATTTCGTCGAGCCCGGCCTCGGAGAAATTCTCGTATTCGAACGACGCGTCCAGCGACGTCGTGTACTCGTACATGTCATCCCAGCGCGCGTAGTCGCGCGAGGTCTGCTCGATCTCGGTGTTCTTCGCGATCAGCGCCTTGCGCATGACCTCGATGTTCCGCGAGATGTCGTTCTGTTCGATGTTCTCGAACTTGCTGCAGGATGAGGTAACGGGATGCGGCCCACGTGCCGAAAACGACCAGTGCGGCGGCTAGATAGACCGCCAGCGCCTCGCGCCCAAACGCTCTTGTGTGTTGAGCCGCCATGTTTGACTGATATACGACTTATT
Source organism: uncultured Pseudomonadota bacterium (assembly GCA_963846605.1). GTDB lineage: Bacteria > Pseudomonadota > Gammaproteobacteria > Steroidobacterales > Steroidobacteraceae > CADEED01. The sequence continues at coordinate 1,126,141 of CAWJWS010000011.1, read as the reverse complement.
CCAGCAACTTGCCACTGGAAGTCAGCATTAACTCCCGTCCGGACGATCCTCGTCCTGTGAGAGTAGATCGGCCAGCGAAGCGCTCGCTTTATGCGTCAGGGATCACAATTCCGGGTCGGTCTAACCGGCGTTTGTAGTAGAGGGCCGTATGGCCGATCCGCTGCACCAGCACGCTTTGCGTGGAAGTGGCTAGTTCCGCGAGACCGGCATCGCGCGCTTCGCGTTCCGCGCTCCGGAACTTCACCTTGATGAGCTCGTGGTCGTGCAGCGCACGTTTGGCTTCCTCGATCACGCCGGGAGTGAGTCCCGCGTTACCGATCAGCAGGACCGGATTGAGGGCGTGACCCAGTCCCCGGAGGTACTTTCTCTGACGTTCGGACAATTCCATAGGGCGCGCATTGTAAGGATTCGCACGGGCGATGAAGTCCTTATACGGGGCAACCCCGCCTGTTTGTGACAGCGGCCCTATCTTGCGGAATTGCCAGCGGAATTTCGTGCCCGGCCCCTTGAACCTCCCGGTCAGGTCCTCATCAAAACGTTCCAAGGTGCCAGCAACGTGGAATCGTCTGATTCCCGAGGCGGAAGTTCTGAGCTTTACCTGCTGGCGAGTGCATTTGGGATGGTGTAGCGTGCTGGCAATCCTGTTTCGAGCTGGTCGCCTCGCGAGGGTAAACCTTTGAATGATTTGACGAAAAATATCCTGCTTTGGGTCGTTATCGTGATGGTCATGGTGGTGGTCTTCAGCCGCTACGTGCCCACCGGCAACGAACCGCAGCCGGTGAGCTACTCGGCCGTGCTCGACGACATCCGCAACAACCGGCTGGAGTCGGTGACGCTGCGGGGCGACGAAATCGTCGGCGTCCGCAAGGACAAGACGAAATTCAAGGCTTACAACCCGGAAACCGAGAACACCGCGCTGATCGGCATGCTCGACAAGTCGCGCATCGACTTCAAGGGTGAAGCGCCGAAGCAGCCGAACTTCTTCATGCAGCTGCTGTTGCAGCTCGCACCCGCGCTGCTGCTCATCCTCGTGTTCGTCTACATGCTGCGGCAGATGCAGGGTTCCGCGGGTGGCCGTGGCGCCATGTCGTTCGGCAAGAGCCGCGCGCGCCTGCTGGGCGAAGACCAGGTCAACGTCACGTTCGCGGATGTCGCGGGCGTGGACGAAGCCAAGCAGGAAGTGGGCGAGATCGTCGACTTCCTCAAGGACCCCTCCAAGTTCCAGAAGCTCGGCGGCAAGATTCCGAAGGGCGTGCTCATGGTGGGCTCGCCGGGTACCGGCAAGACGCTGCTGGCCCGCGCCATCGCCGGCGAAGCCAAGGTGCCGTTCTTCACGATCTCCGGTTCCGACTTCGTCGAGATGTTCGTCGGCGTCGGCGCCTCGCGCGTGCGCGACATGTTCGAGCAGGCCAAGAAGCACGCGCCCTGCATCATCTTCATCGACGAAATCGACGCGGTGGGCCGCCATCGCGGCGCCGGTCTCGGCGGTGGTCATGACGAGCGCGAACAGACGCTGAACCAGTTGCTCGTCGAGATGGACGGTTTCGAAGGCAACGAAGGCATCATCGTCATCGCCGCCACCAACCGTCCCGACGTGCTCGATCCCGGCGCTGCTGCGTCCGGGCCGCTTCGACCGCCAGGTCGTGGTGCCGCTGCCTGACGTGCGCGGCCGCGAGCAGATCCTGCGCGTGCACATGCGCAAGGTGCCGCTGAGCGAAGACGTGAAGCCCGCGTACATCGCGCGCGGCACCCCCGGTTTCTCCGGCGCCGATCTCGCCAACCTGGTCAACGAAGCCGCGTTGTTCGCGGCGCGCGCCAACAAGCGCATCGTCGGCATGGACGAGTTCGAGCGGGCCAAGGACAAGATCTACATGGGCGCGGAACGCCGCTCCATGGTCATGTCCGACGACGAGAAGAAGATGACGGCGTACCACGAGGCGGGTCACGCCATCGTCGGTTCACGTCGTGCCCGAGCACGATCCGGTCTACAAGGTCACCATCATCCCGCGCGGCCGCGCGCTGGGTCTCACGTGGTACCTGCCGGAAGGCGACCGCTACAGCACCAGCAAGCGCCGCCTCGAGAGCCAGATCACTTCGCTGTTCGGCGGCCGCGTGCGCGGAAGAGCTGATCTTCGGCGCCGATGGCGTCACCACGGGCGCTTCGAACGACATCGAGCGCGCCACCGATCTCGCGCGCAGCATGGTCACCAAGTGGGGCCTGTCCGACCAAGCTCGGCCCGCTCACGTACTCCGAAGAGAATGGCGAGGTGTTCCTGGGCCGCCAGGTCACGCAGCACAAGCAGGTGTCGGACGAGACCGCGCACGTCATCGACGAGGAAATCCGCAGCGTCATCGACGCGAACTACAAGCGTGCGAAGGAAATCCTCGACGACCAACCTCGACAAGCTGCACATCATGGCCGATGCGCTCGTGAAGTACGAAACCATCGACGAGCACGCAGATCAAGGACATCATGGCCGGCAAGGCGCCCAAGCCGCCGGCGGACTGGGATGATTCGGTCGGCACGCCCAAGGCGCCCAAGCGTCCGGAAGGTGGCCAGCCCGAGGGTGCCGATCGGTACGCCTGCCGGTCAGCATTAAGACTAGTTAGTTCGCCAACGCGGCGGAGTTCGCCATGAGCACCGCCGCGTCTTCCTGGCAATGCGTCGACCGCGCGCTGGATCTCTCCACGCCGGTGGTCATGGGTGTCCTCAACGTGACGCCCGATTCCTTCTCCGATGGTGGCCGCTTCCAGGTACTGGACGCCGCGCTTGCACAGGCGCAGGCGCATGATCGAGGAGGGCGCCGCCATCATCGACGTGGGTGGCGAATCCACGCGGCCCGGTGCCGAAGCCGCCGGACTCGACGAGGAACTGGCTCGCGTCATCCCGGTGATCGACGCGCTCAGGCGCGAATCTCCAGTCTTCATTTCCGTCGACACCAGCAAGCCTGAAGTCATGCAGGCCGCCGTCGATGCGGGTGCCGACATCATCAATGACGTGCGCGCGCTGCGCGATCCTGGTGCGCTGGCGATGGCCGCTGCGGCTGCGCGCCGGCATCTGCCTCATGCACATGCAGGGTGAGCCGCGCACCATGCAGGAAGCGCCCAGCTACCCCGACGTGGTCGCTGACGTGCGCGACTTCCTCGCGGCGAGCGTATTCCGACTGCGTGCGCGGCGGGGATCTCCCGCGACCGGCTGGCGATCGATCCCGGCTTCGGATTCGGCAAGCGCGCGGGTCACAACCTCGAGCTGCTCAAACAACTCGCGCAATTCGGCGCGATCCGCGTGTGCCGGTGCTGGTGGGGCTGTCGCGCAAATCCCTGCTGGCGAAGCTCACGGGCACGGCAGTGGGTGATCGGACTGCGGGCAGCGTGGCACTGGCCGCCATTGCGGTTCTCAACGGAGCGCGTATCGTGCGCGCCCACGACGTGGCCGCCACGTGTCGACGCGGTCCGCGTCGCGGCCGCGGTCGCAAAGGGAGAGGATTTCGATGTCACGTAAGTATTTCGGCACCGATGGCGTTCGCGGACGAGTCGGCGAGAGTCCGATGACCGTGGATTTCGCGCTGCGGCTGGCCAGCGCCGCCGCGCGCGTCCTGGCGCCCAACGGTGGCACCGTGCTCATCGGCAAGGACACGCGCCTGTCGGGCTACATGTTCGAAGCGGCGCTCGAAGCCGGCTTCGTGGCCGCCGGCGTCAACGTGCATGCTGATCGGCCCGCTGCCCACCCCGGGCATCGCCTATCTCACGCGCAAGTTCGACTGCAACTTCGGCGTCGTCATCAGCGCCTCGCACAATCTCTACGACGACAACGGCATCAAGTTCTTCGACGCCGAAGGCGGCAAGCTCTCCGACGAGATCGAACATGCCATCGAGAGCCGAACTCGAGCGCGGTCCGATCACGCGCTCGTCGAAGGACCTGGGCCGTGCTTCGCGCGTCGACAAGTCGCGGCGTCATCTACCAGGACTTCTGCGCCGATTCGCTGCCCAAGGGCATGACGCTCGAGGGCATGAAGCTGGTCGTCGATTGCGGCCACGGCGCCGGATACAAGGTGGTGCCGCGCACGCTGGCCGACCTGGGCGCCGAGATCATCCCGCTCGGTTGTTCGCCCAATGGACGCAACATCAATGACGGCTGCGGCTCCACGGCGCCCGAGCTGCTGCAGCTCACCGTGCCCGGCGTGCGCGCCGTGGCCGGCATCGCGCTCGACGGCGACGGCGATCGCCTGGTCATGGTCGATGGCCTCGGCCGCAAGATCGATGGCGATCAGCTCATCTACATCATCGCCACCGCGCGCAAACGCGCCGGCACGCTCAAGGGTCCCGTGGTCGGGACGGTCATGAGCAATCTCGGTCTCGAAGTGGCGCTGCGCGAGCAGGGCATCGAGTTCAAGCGCGCCGCGGTGGGCGATCGTTATGTGCTGGCCATGCTCCGCGAGAATGGCGGCGAAGTGGGCGGCGAGAATTCCGGCCACATCCTGTTGCTCGACAAGACCACCACCGGTGACGCGCTCATGGCCGGCTTGCAGGTCCTGGCCGTCATGCGTGAAACCGGCCAGAGCCTGGCCGAGCTGGCCGCCGGCATGCCGCGGTTCCCGCAGACCATGATCAATGTGAAGGTGGCGAAGCGCTTCGACCCCAAGACCGTTCCCGAGGTCCAGAGGCGGTCACCAAGGTGTCCGCAGCGGCTGGGGGACGACGGCCGGGTGGTCCTGCGGCCCTCCGGTACCGAACCCGTCATCCGGGTCATGGTCGAAGCCCGCGAGGAGACCGATACGGTGCGCTGTGCCGAGGAAATCGCCGCCGTCGTGCGTCGCGTTGCGTCCTGAGGGGGCGCGGCTATTATCCGCCGCCCTTCACCGGGCTACCCCGGGCGGGGCTCCCGTTTTTACAGGTAAGTCAGGCACATGCGTCGGCAGATCATCGCAGGCAATTGGAAAATGCACGGCTCGCGCGCGGAAAACGCGGCGCTGGTCGAGGCCATCGTGCACAAGCTGCCGGACTCGGCCGCGGAAGTCTGGGTCTGTCCGCCTTTCGTTTACCTGGCGGAAGTCAGCCGCGCGCTCGCCGGTTCCCGCGGTCAGCCTGGGTGCGCAGGATGTGTGCGCCGAGACGCAGGGCGCCTTCACCGGCGAAGTGTCCGCCGCGATGTTGCGCGACGTGGGCTGTGCCGGCTGCATCGTCGGCCACTCCGAGCGCCGCGCGCTGTACGGCGAATCCGACCAGCTCGTGGCACGCAAGTTTGCCGCCGTGCTCGCGGCCGGGTTCGACGCCCATCCTGTGTGTCGGTGAATCACTGGCGGAGCGCGAGGCGAACCGCACGTTTCGAAGTCGTGGATCGCCAGCTCGATGCCGTGCTCGATCTTTCCGGCGTGGCTGCGTTCACGCGCGCCGTCATCGCCTACGAACCTGTCTGGGCCATCGGCACCGGCAAGACCGCGACGCCGCAGCAGGCCGAAGAAGTGCATGCCCACATCCGCGCGCGCATCGCGGGTCGCGATGCTAAGATCGCCGCCCTCGTGCGCATCCAGTACGGTGGCAGCGTCAAGGCCGCGAACGCCGCGGAAATCTTCTCGCAGCCGAACGTGGACGGCGGACTCATCGGCGGCGCGTCATTGAAGGCCGAGGAATTCCTCGCGATCGTCGCCGCCGCGCGCGGTTGATCGAACAAGGCACGGACAAGGCAGATGTTGCGAACGATTCTCACAATTGTGCAGGTCATCTCGGCTCTCGCGATCGTGGGCCTGGTGCTCCTGCAGCGTGGCAAGGGTGCCGATGCCGGCGCCGGTTTCGGTGCGGGTGCGTCGGGCACGGTGTTCGGTGCGCGTGGCGCCACCACCGGTCTGTCGCGCATGACCGCGATTTTCGCGGCCGTCTTCATGCTCAACAGCCTCCGGCTCACTTACATGTTCCAGCGCGAAGTTCGGGTCGCGCCGGAATCGCTGCTCGAACAGGCGCGTGAAGGCGCCGCGGCGCCGGCTCCTGCGGCCGTGCCCGCTCCGGCACCGGCTCCCGTCGATGCGAACGCGGTGCCTGCGCCCGCGGCGCAGCCGGAACCGCAGCCCGAGAAGCCCTGAACATTTCCCAGTTTTTTTTGAATACGCGCCGACGTGGTGGAATTGGTAGACACACTAGCTTGAGGGGCTAGCGGAGCGATCCGTGGGAGTTCGAGTCTCCCCGTCGGCACCATCACTTTCTTTATCCCTGTTACAATCGCGCCCGATTTTTTGGGGGCGGTTCTCTCTGTCTTCGTGACGAGAGGTTGCTGCCCCTTGTCTGCTCACGGAACATTCAGCAATGCTTGCGAATTACCTGCCCGTACTGATTTTCCTCACGATCGCCACCGGTCTGGCGCTCGTGCTGCATGACGCTCGGCCTGATCATCGGCCGCGTCGCAGGCCAAGGCGAAGGACGACGCGCAGAAGGTGTCCCCTTACGAATGCGGCTTCGAAGCCTTCGAAGACAGCCGCATGAAATTCGACGTGCGTTACTACCTGGTCGCGATCCTGTTCATCGTGTTCGACCTGGAAATCGCATTCCTGTTTCCGTGGGCCGTGGTGCTCGACAGCATCGGCGGCTTCGGGCTCATCGCCATGGGGATATTCCTGTTCATCCTCGTGGTGGGCTTCATCTACGAGTGGAAGAAAGGGGCGCTCGAGTGGGATTAGAGAACACCGCTCCTGAAGCAGGACGCCGAAGGCTTCGCCGAACGCGGCTTCATGACCACCTCCGTGGATACCGTGATGAACTGGGCGCGCACCGGTTCGTTGTGGCCCATGACCTTCGGTCTCGCGTGCTGCGCCGTCGAGATGATGCACGCCGGCGCGTCGCGCTACGACCTCGACCGCTTCGGCGTGGTCTTCCGTCCGAGCCCCCGCCAGTCCGACGTGATGATCGTCGCCGGCACGCTGGTGAACAAAATGGCGCCGGCGCTGCGCAAGGTCTACGACCAGATGCCCGAGCCGCGCTGGGTCATCAGCATGGGTTCCTGCGCGAACGGCGGCGGCTACTACCACTACTCTTATGCCGTCGTGCGCGGCTGCGATCGCATCGTGCCCGTCGACGTGTACGTGCCGGGCTGTCCGCCCACGGCCGAAGCGTTGCTGTACGGCATCATCCAGTTGCAGAAGAAGATCGAGCGCACAAGCTCAATTGCCAACATTGGCGCTCCCGCCAAGACGGTGGCGCGCGCATGACGGAGCCCACCGCGAAGATCGCGGCCCTGGCGGCGAGCATCGAAGCCGCGTCTTCCCGGCCTCCTGCAGCGTGCGCCGTCGCTGCCCGACGAACTCTGCTACGAAGTGCAGCCCGAAAACCTCAAGCAGGTGTGCCTCGCGCTGCGCGACTCGCCCGAACTCAAGTTCGAGATCCTCATCGATCTCGCGGGCGTCGACTACCTCGACTACGCCAAGACCGAGTGGAAGACGAATTCGGCCACCGCCACCGGATTCAGCCGCGGCGTGAATCGCAACGTGCCTCGCGTGCCGCATGATGGCGCGCGCTTCGCCGTGGCCTACCACCTGCTGTCGGTCACCCACAACCAGCGCGTGCGAATCCGTTCGCGTTGCGTGGACGCCGAAGATCCGATGATCGACTCGGTCGTCGACATCTGGGCGGGCGCCAACTGGTTCGAGCGCGAAGCCTTCGACCTCTACGGCATCCTGTTCACGCGGTCACCCGGACCTGCGCCGCATCCTCACGGACTACGGCTTCATCGGTCACCCGTTCCGCAAGGACTTCCCGCTGATCGGCAACGTGGAAGTGCGCTACGACGCCGACAAGCAGCGCGTGGTGTACGAGCCCGTGAGCATCGAGCCGCGCACGCTCGTGCCCCGCGTGATCCGCGACGACCGCCGCTATGACGCGGCCCTCAAGACGCAGAAGTAATGAACGAGATCCGCAACTTCACGATGAACTTCGGTCCGCAGCATCCGGCGGCGCACGGTGTGCTGCGCCTGGTGCTCGAGATGGACGGCGAAGTGGTGCAGAAGGCCGATCCGCACATCGGGCTGCTTCACCGCGGCACCGAGAAGCTGGCCGAGTCCAAGCCTTTCAACCAGTCCATCGGTTACATGGACCGGCTCGATTACGTGTCCATGATGTGCAACGAGCACGCCTACGTCATGGCCATCGAACGGCTGCTCGGCGTGACCGTGCCGATCCGTGCGCAGTACATCCGCGTGATGTTCGACGAAGTCACGCGCATCCTGAATCACCTGATGTGGCTGGGCGCGCACGCGCTCGACATCGGTGCGATGACGGTCTTCCTGCTCGCGTTCAAGGAACGCGAAGACCTCATGGATTGCTACGAGGCCGTGTCGGGCACGCGCATGCACGCCACGTACTACCGTCCGGGCGGCGTGTATCGCGACCTGCCGGATTCCATGCCGAAGTATCAGGCGTCGAAGTGGCGTTCGCAGAAGAACGCGGACGCCATGAACGAAGCCCGCCAGGGCTCGTTGCTGGAATTCCTCGACGCCTTCGTCGCGCGATTCCCCAAGTGCGTCGACGAGTACGAAACACTGCTCACCGACAACCGCATCTGGAAGCAGCGCACCGTCAACATCGGAGTGGTGACGCCGGAGCGCGCCATGGCGCTGGGCTTCACGGGCGCCATGCTGCGCGGTTCGGGCATCGTCTGGGACCTGCGCAAGAAGCAGCCCTACGACGTGTACGCGGACCTCGATTTCGACATTCCCGTCGGCGTGAACGGCGACTGCTACGACCGCTACCTCGTGCGCATCGAAGAGCTGCGCCAGAGCAACCGCATCGTCAAGCAGTGCATCGACTGGCTGAAGCGCAACCCCGGCCCGGTGATGATCGACGACCGCAAGGTGCGTCCGCCGAACCGTGAAGAGATGAAGGGCGACATGGAATCGCTGATTCACCACTTCAAGCTGTTCACCGAAGGTTATTCGGTACCGGAAGGCGAGACCTACGCCGCGGTGGAAGCGCCCAAGGGCGAGTTCGGCATCTACCTGATCTCGGACGGCGCCAACAAGCCGTATCGCCTGAAGTGTCGCGCGCCCGGTTTCGCGCACCTGTCGGCGCTCGAGGAAATGACCAAGGGACACATGCTTGCGGACGTGGTCGCGGTGATCGGTACGCAGGACATCGTGTTCGGAGAGGTGGATCGATGACGCATGTCGTGAAGACAGCGGATGGCGGCGCGTTCGAGCCGGTGCTCGGCGACAAGGCGCGCCTGCTCAATGAACACACGCGCCACGAGATCGACGAGTGGATCGGCCGCTTCCCCACGGGGCGTCACCGTTCCGCGGTGCTGTCGGCGCTGCGTTTCACGCAGGAACAGAACAACGGCTTCCTCACGCCCGAACTCATGGATGGTGTCGCGGAATATCTGCGGCTCCCGTCCATCCAGGTGTACGAGGTCGCGAGCTTCTATTCGATGTTCGAGACGCATCCTTGCGGCCGCCACCACGTGTCCATCTGCACCAACATCAGCTGCATGCTGAATGGCGCGGAAGACCTGGTCGCGCACTGTGAGAAAAAGCTGAACATCAAGCTGGGCGAGAGCACGCCCGACGGCCGCATCTTCCTCAAGAAGGAAGAAGAGTGCCTGGCCGCCTGCACGGGCGCGCCGATGATGATGGTCGATCACGTTTTCCACGAGTACCTCACCCCTGAAAAGGTGGACAAGGTGCTCGACGAGCTGAAGTAGGGATCCTCGTGAACGCACTCGAAAAGTGGCAGGACAAGATGAACCTCACGGTGTTCGAGCCGTTGAAGTTGGCGGAGTCCTGGAAGCTCGAGAACTACCTCAAGATCGGTGGTTACGACGCGTGGAAGAAGATCCTCGCCGAGAAGCCGGCGCGTCTCGCCGTGGTCGACCAGGTGAAAGCCTCGGGTCTCCGCGGTCGCGGCGGCGCGGGTTTCCCCACCGGCACGAAGTGGAGCTTCATGCCGCGCGACGCCACGATGCAGAAGTACGCCGTGTGCAACTCGGACGAATCCGAGCCCGGCACCTGCCACGACCGCGACATCCTGCGCTACAACCCGCATTCGCTCATCGAAGGCATGGCCATCGGCGGCTACTGCATGAACGCCACGGTGGGCTACAACTACATCCGTGGTGAATTCCTCGGCGAGCCTGTGCCGCGCTTCGAAGCAGCCGTGAAAGAGGCCTACGCCGCCGGCCTGCTGGGCAAGAACATCATGGGTTCCGGCATCGATTTCGATCTGTTCACCGCGGTGGGCGCTGGTGCCTACATCTGCGGCGAAGAAACCGCGCTGCTGGATTCGCTCGAAGGCAAGCAGGGCAAGCCGCGGTTCAAGCCGCCGTTCCCCGCCGCCTTCGGGCTCTATGGCGCGCCCACCACCATCAACAACACGCAGAGCTATGCGTCGGTGCCCACGATCCTGCGCAAGGGTCCGGAGTGGTTCGCCAAGCTCGGCGTCGCGAACGCCGGTGGCACGGCCATCTTCTCGGTGTCGGGCCACGTGAACAAACCCGGCAATTTCGAATTGCCCATGGGCATTCCGTTCGCCGAGCTGCTCGAGATTGCCGGTGGCGTGAAAGGCGGGCGCAAGCTCAAGGCCGTGATCCCCGGTGGTTCGTCGGTGTACGTGCTGCCCGCGGACAAGATCATGGCCGCCAACATGGACTACGACTCGCTCAAGGCCGCGGGTTCCTCCGTCGGTTCGGCGGCAGTCATCGTCATGGACGAGACCACCTGCATGGTGAAGGTGCTCGAGCGGCTGAGCCGCTTCTACAAGAGTGAGTCCTGTGGCCAGTGCACGCCGTGCCGCGAAGGCACCGGCTGGATGAACCGCGTGATCCGCCGGATCATGGCCGGGCAGGGCGAGAAGAACGACCTGCAGTTGCTGGTCGACGTCGCGGGCCGCATCGAAGGTCACACCATCTGCGCGCTGGGCGATGCGGCGGCATGGCCGGTGCAGAGCTTCCTCAAGCACTTCCGCCACGAGTTCGAATACATGATCGACAACGGCGGCAAGAGCATCGTCGACGACCCGGCGCGGAGAGCGGCATGAGCACGCCTGCCGATAAAGCTGCGCCGCCGCCAGCTGCTCCGCCGAGCGACGTCGTCAACCTCGAAGTCGACGGCAAGCCCTGCCAGGGCAAGAAAGGCCAGATGATCATCCACGTCACGGACGCGCAGAACGCGTACGTGCCGCGCTTCTGCTACCACGACAAACTACCCATCGCGGCCAACTGCCGCATGTGCCTCGTCGAAGTGGAGAAGGCGCCGAAGCCGCTGCCGGCCTGCGCCACGCCCATCGGCGAAGGCATGAAGATCTTCACCAAGAGCCCCAAGGCCATCGGCGCGCAGAAGGCGACGATGGAATTCCTGCTCATCAATCACCCGCTGGATTGCCCGATCTGCGACCAGGGTGGCGAGTGCGAGCTGCAGGATCTCGCCATGGGCTTCGGCCGCGACGCCGCGCGTTTCAACGAACGCAAACGCGTGGTGAAGGACAAGGACATCGGTCCGCTCGTCTCCACCGACATGACGCGTTGCATCCACTGCACGCGCTGCGTGCGCTTCGGTCAGGACGTCGCCGGCATCCAGGAGCTGGGCACCACGGGCCGTGGTGAGCACATGGAGATCGGCACCTACGTCGAGAAGGCCGTGGATCACGAGCTCTCGGGCAACATCATCGACCTGTGCCCCGTGGGCGCGCTGAATTCCAAGCCGTTCCGCTATCGCGCGCGTTCCTGGGAGATGACCCAGGCGGCGCTGGTGTCGCCGCATGACGGCGTCGGTACGAATCTCTTCGGTCACGTGCTGCGCGGCAAGCTCATGCGTGTGGTGCCGCGTGCCAATGACGCCATCAACGAGACCTGGATCGCGGACCGCGATCGATTCAGCTACGAAGGCATCTACTCGGCTGACCGCATCGAAGCGCCCATGGTGCGCCAAGGTGAGGGAAATACGGGCGAGTGGAAGCGCGTGTCCTGGGAAGAGGCGCTCGAGACCGTGGCCAAGGGCCTGAAGGCCGCCGGCTCCGGGCTCGCGACGCTCGCCAGCAGCTTCTGCCACCGTCGAAGAACTCTATCTACTGGGCAAGCTCACGCGCGCGCTGGGCTCGAGCAACATCGACCATCGCCTGCGCCAGGTGGACTTCCGCGACCAGGACGCCGATCCGGCAGCGCCCGGGGCTCGGAGGTCTGGCCATCTCCGCCATCGACCAGCTCGATGCACTGCTGGTGGTCGGCTCGAACCTTCGCCGCGAAGTGCCGGTGCTCGCGCATCGCGTGCGCAAGGCCGTGCGCAAGGGCGCCAAGATCTGCGTTCCTGAATCCCGCGCGCTTCGACTACCTGTTCCCCGTGGCCGCGTACCTCGAGTCCGCGCCCGTCGAAGCAGGTGGCGGATCTCGTCCGCCGTGCTGGCGGCTGCGCTGGACGGCGCTGCCGCGCCGAAGAACGTAGCTTCGCTCGTGTCCGGCGCGCAGGTGAACACCGCACATCGCTCCATGGCCGCCGCGCTCAAGGCGGGCAGCAAGCGGGCCATCTGGTTGGGCGCGCTGGCGATTCGCCATCCCGCGTACGCGGATCTGCGCGCGCTGGCCGCGGCGCTGGCCGCCGCTACGGGCGCGTCGCTCGGCGTGCTGGCCGAAGGCGGCAATGCCGCGGGTGCCTAGCTCGCCGGCGCCGTGCCGCATCGTGATCCCGCCGGCATCAAGAGCGCCACGCCTGGCAAGAACGCGCGTGAACTGCTCTCCGGTTCGCAGAAGGCCTGGATGTTGTTCGGCGGTGTCGAGCCCTGGGCCGATGGCGCCGGCGGTGAAGCGCTCAAGGCGCTGGGCAGTGCCGACTTCGTCGTGGCCGCCACGCCGTACGCGGATGAGCAGCTCAAGTCAGTCGCGCATGTGCTGTCTGCCGATCTCGCACCTTCGTCGAAACCTCGGGCACGTACGTGAACCTCGAAGGCCTGTGGCAGAGCTTCACCGGTGCGGCCAAGCCGCTGGGCGAAGCGCGTCCGGGCTGGAAGGTGCTGCGCGTGCTCGGCAATCTCGCCGGCCTCGAGGATTTCGACTACCAGTCGTCCGAAGAAGTGCGCGAGGAAGTCCGCGCGCTCTGTGGTGGTGTTGCCGCCGCCTCGTACCAGGGGTCGCACGAGCCGAAGATCGCCGCGGATGAGGCACGCGTGATCGATGTGCCCATGTACTCGGTGGACGCGGTGCTGCGCCGCGCGCCGTCGCTGCAACGGACCAAGGAAGGCAAGCTGGCCGCGACCGTGTACGGAGGTACCGGCGCATGAGTCTCCTCGACTCCGTCTGGGATTTCCTGATCGCGAATCCGCCGGGCTACGTGATCTCGACGTACTGGATCCTGCTGGTCACCGTCTCGCTCATCCTGTGTGTGGCCTTCAGCACATTGTGGGAACGAAAGGTCATCGGCTGGATGCAGCTGCGCAAAGGACCCAACCGGGTCGGTAGTCTGCCGTTCGGAATTCTGCCTGGTCATCTTTCAGCCCTTCGCGGACGTCATCAAGCTGCTGATCAAGGAAGTCGTGATCCCGAGCGCCTCCAACAAGGTGCTGTTCCGGATTGCGCCGATGATCACGCTGATCCCGGCCTTCGCCATCTGGGCGGTGGTGCCGCTGGATCCGGAGCTGGTCATCGCGGACGTCAACGCCGGTCTGCTGTACGTGCTCGCGCTCACCTCGGTGGGCGTGTACGGCGTCATCCTCGCGGGCTGGGCGTCCAACTCGAAGTACGCGTTCCTGGGCGCGATGCGCTCGGCGGCGCAGATCGTCGCCTATGAAATCGCCATGGGCTTCGCGCTGGTCGGCGTGATCATGGCGGCGGGTAGTTTGAACCTCGGCGACATCATCGAGGCAGCAGCGCGGCGGTTTGGTAGCCTGGAACTGGTTCTGGCTGTTCCCGCTGTTCGTCGTGTATTTCATCTCGGGCGTGGCCGAGACCAATCGCGCGCCGTTCGACGTGGCGGAAGGTGAATCCGAAATCGTCGCCGGCTTCCACGTGGAATACTCGGGCATCGCGTTCGCGCTGTTCTTCCTGGCCGAATACGCCAACATGATCCTGATCGCGGCGCTGACCGCGATCTTCTTCTTCGGCGGCTGGCTGAGCCCGCTCGACGGGTATCTATCCGCGGATGCGGCGATCCGCAGCGCTGGCCTTTCGTCGGGAGCGGTCGCTCGGTGACGGCTTCCACTGGCTGTTCCTCAAGCTGTTCATGGTCTTCTTCCTGTTCCTCTGGTTCCGGGCCACGTTCCCGCGCTACCGCTACGACCAGATCATGCGTCTCGGCTGGAAGATCCTGATTCCGGTGACCATCGTCTGGATCGTGGTTGAAGGCGTGCTGGTGTACCTCAAGGTCGGCCCCTGGAAGCGGTGGGACTAACACATGCGCAATATTCTCAAGACCTTCCTGCTGACCGAGCTGCTCGGTGGCCTGTGTGGTGACCGCGAAGAAGCTCTTCACGCGCAAGTTCACCATCAACTATCCGGAAGAAAAGACGCCGCAGTCGCCGCGCTTCCGCGGCCTGCATGCGCTGCGTCGTTATCCCGAACGGCGAAGAGCGCTGCATCGCCTGCAAGCTCTGCGAGGCCGTGTGTCCGGCGCTGGCCATCACCATCGAGTCGGACGTGGCCAACGACGGCACGCGCCGCACCACGCGTTACGACATCGACCTGTTCAAGTGCATCTACTGCGGCTTCTGCGAAGAAGCCTGCCCGGTGGACGCCATCGTCGAGACGCGCATCCACGAGTACCACATGGAAAATCGCGGCGAGAACATCATGACCAAGGACAAACTGCTCGCCGTGGGCGAGCGCTACGACGCGTTGATCAGCGCCGACAAGGCCGCCGACGCGGCGTATCGGTAAGAGCGGGCAGGGGAGCAGTGCTAGTCGAAATTCTCTTCTGGGCGTTCGCGGCGATCCTCGACGTGTCTCGGCGCTGGGCATGATCACGGTGAACAACCCCGTGCATGCGGCGCTGCTGCTGGTGCTGTGCTTCTTCACCAGCGCCTCCATCTGGCTGCTCATCGAAGCCGAGTTCCTGGCCGTGGTGCTCATCCTGGTCTACGTGGGCGCCGTGATGGTGCTGTTCCTGTTCGTGGTCATGATGCTGGACATCAACTATCGAGGAGATGCGCGAGGGCGTCACGCGCTACGCGTTGCTGGGCCTGGTGTCGTGGCCGGTATGGTGGTGTTCCAGATCGTGAGCGTGGTCTGGACGCGTGCGCCTGGGCATCGACGTGACCAAGGGTGCGGCCGCCAAGCCCGCCGACTACAGCAACACCGCCGAGCTCGGCCAGATGCTGTACACCGAATACGTGTACGCGTTCGAACTCGCGGCCGTGCTGCTGCTCATCGCCATCATTGCCGCCATCTCGCTGACCATGCGCAAGCGCGCCAACCTCAAGCAGCAGGACGTGGCCGCGCAGGTGGCCGTGCGTCGTGAAGACCGCGTGCGCATCGTGCAGGTCGCCGCGGAGAAGCCGAGCGGCCCGCTCCGCCGAACCGTCGCACACCGCGGTCGCCCAGGAAAGACACCATGATTCCCGCTGAACTGGCTGCTGATCCTCTCCGGTGTGCTGTTCGCCATCTCGGTGGCGGGCATGTTCATCAACCGCAAGAACCTCATCCTGCTGCTGATGTGCGTGGAGCTGCTGCTGCTCGCCGTGAACTTCAACTTCGTGGCGTTCTCGCGATACCTCGACGACATCAACGGACAGATCTTCGTGTTCTTCGTGTTGACCGTGGCCGCGGCGGAATCCGCGATCGGCCTCGCCATCCTGGTGGTGCTGTTCCGCGAACGCCGCAGCATCAACGTCGAAGACCTGAGCACCCTGAAGGGCTGAGCGCGTGAACGAGACTCTCAACCCGAACGTGCTGCTGGCCATCGCGCTGCTGCCATTGCTGGCGGCCATCATTGCCGGCCTGTTCGGCCGCACGATTGGTCGCGTCGGCCTCGCACACGGTCACCATCGCTGGGCGTCGCGGCGTCCTGCGGCTTGTCCATCTACGTGGCCTGGCAGATCTTCTCGGGTGGGGCGCCGGTGTACAACGACACCGTCTACTCGTGGCTCGTGTCAGCGACGGCGTGGGCATGCAGGTGGGCTTCCTGGTCGACCAGCTCACCGCGCTGATGATGGTCGTGGTCACTTTCGTGTCGCTGTGCGTGCACGTGTACACCATCGGCTACATGGCCGAAGACGACGGTTACCAGCGCTTCTTCAGCTACATCTCGCTGTTCACGTTCTCCATGTTGATGCTCGTCATGAGCCAACAACTTCATGCAGCTGTTCTTCGGCTGGGAAGCGGTGGGCGTGGTGTCCTATCTGCTCATCGGCTTCTGGTACAAGCGGCCGACCGCCATCTTCGCGAACATGAAGGCCTTCCTCGTGAACCGCGTGGGCGACTTCGGCTTCGTGCTGGGCATCGCCGGTGTGCTGTATCTACACGGCGCAGTTCGGTAACGCCTCGCTGCAGTACTCCGACGCCTTCGCGCTGGCGCCGCAGATCGCCGAGCAGAGTTCTCGCATCGCCGGCTTCGGCCAGGTCGAAGCCATGACCTTCATCTGCATCTGCCTGTTCATCGGTGCCATGGGCAAGTCGGCGCAGGTGCCGCTGCACGTGTGGTTGCCGGATTCGATGGAAGGCCCGACGCCCATCTCGGCGCTGATCCACGCGGCCACCATGGTGACCGCGGGCATCTTCATGGTGGCGCGCATGTCGCCGCTGTTCGAGCTCTCCGAGACGGCGCTCAACTTCGTGCTGTTCATCGGCGCGACCACGGCGTTGTTCATGGGCTTCCTCGGCATCATCAACAACGACATCAAGCGTGTCGTCGCGTACTCCACGCTCTCGCAGCTGGGGTACATGACCGTGGCGCTGGGCGCTTCGGCGTACAGCTTCGGCATCTTCCACCTGATGACGCATGCCTTCTTCAAGGCGCTGCTGTTCCTCGCGGCCGGCTCGGTGATCATCGGCATGCACCACGAGCAGGACATGCGGAAGATGGGTGGCCTGTTCAAGCACATGAAGATCACGGCGATCACATGCTGGATCGGTTCGCTGGCGCTGATCGGCACGCCGTTCTTCTCGGGTTACTACTCGAAGGACCTGATCATCGACGCGGTGAAGCACCAGCAACACCTGCATCACGACTGGGATACGTACGTACGCCTTCTGGTGCGTGATGATCGGCGTGTTCGTCACGGCGTTCTATTCGTTCCGCTTGTTGTTCATGACCTTCCACGGCAAGCCGCGCTGGGAAGAGCACGCCGGTGCACACGCGGCCGCGCACGGCCACGCACGATCCGCATGCCGAGACGCATCCGGTCATCCATCAGAACGGATGACAATGCCCATGACGATCATGCGCATGACCCCGCGCACGACCATGCGCATGACGATGACGGACACGGCCACCACGGCGGTCCGCCGCAGGAAAGCACTGCGTCGATGACCTGGCCCGCTCATCGCGCTCGCGATCCCGTCGGTTCTTCATCGGCGCGATCACCTTCAAGCACCTGCTGTTCGGTGGCGGCTTCGGCGAGTCCATTCGTTTCAGCGCCGAGAACCAGCACGTGCTGCACGAGATAGGCGAGAGCGTGGGCGACTGGCTGCACTTCGGGCTGCACGCCGCGATGAACCCGGTGTTCTACCTGATGGCGGGCGGCGTGTTCACGGCCTGGGCTGTTCTACATCAAGATGGCCGCACCTGCCGGGTGTCATCGATTCCAAGCTGAAGGCCGCTGCGCTGGGTGCTCGAGAACAAGTACGGTTTCGACTGGTTCAACGAGAACGTCCTCGCGCGCGGCTCCGTGCTGCTGGGCAAGGTGTTCTGGAAGGCGGGCGACCAGACGCTCATCGACGGCATCGTGAACGGTTCGGCGAACACGGTGGGCTTCATCGCCGGCATCGTGCGCCGCGTGCAGAGCGGCTTCCTCTACTCCTACGCTTTCTGGATGGTCATCGGACTGGCCGCGATGCTCGGCTGGTTCCTGACACGCCTCTAACAAGAACGAACGACACATGCAGGGATTTCCAATTCTTTCGCTTCTGACCTGGCTGCCCATCGCGGGCGGCCTGCTGGTGCTCGTCGTTCGGCGACAAGCGCATCCAGGCGGGCCGCTGGCTGGCGCTGGGCACGGCGCTGGCCGTGTTCATCGCGTCCATCCCGCTGTACGCGCACTTCGACGTGGCGCATTCGCGACTTCGCAGTTCGAAGAGAAGCTGCCGTGGATCCCGGCCTTCCATGCGACTTACTACCTGGGCGTCGACGGCATCTCGCTGCCGCTGATCCTGCTGACCACGTTCACCACGATCCCGGTGGTCATCGCCGCGTGGACGGTGATCGAGCAGCGCCCCGCGCAGTACTACGCCGCCTTCCTGATCATGGAAGGCCTGATGATCGGCGTGTTCTCGGCGCTCGACGGCCTGCTGTTCTACTTCTTCTGGGAAGCGATGCTCATCCCGATGTTCCTCATCATCGGCGTATGGGGCGGTCCGCGGCGCGTGTACGCCACGTTGAAGTTCTTCCTGTACACCTTCCTGGGTTCGGTGTTCATGCTGGTGGCGCTGATCTACATGGTGCTCAAGACCGGCGACTTCAGCATCTCGCGCCTTCCATGAGCTGCCGCTGACGGCCACCGAGCAGATGTGGATCTTCTTCGCCTTCTTCGCGGCCTTCGCCGTGAAGATGCCGATGTTCCCGGTGCACACCTGGTTGCCGGATGCGCACGTGGAAGCGCCCACCGGTGGTTCGGTGGTGCTGGCCGCCATCATGTTGAAGATGGGCGGCTACGGCTTCCTGCGTTTCTCGCTGCCCATCACGCCCGATGCCTCGCGCGAATTCGACTGGGTGATCATCGGCCTGTCGCTGATCGCGGTGGTGTACATCGGCTTCGTCGCGCTCGTGCAGACCGACATGAAGAAGCTGATCGCGTATTCGTCGATCGCGCACATGGGCTTCGTCACGCTGGGCTCGTTCATCGCCTTCGACATCTTCGCCGCCACCGGCTCGTATGCCGGCGCGGGCATGGGCATCGACGGCGCCATGGTGCAGATGATTTCGCACGGCCTCATCTCCGGCGCGATGTTCCTCTGCGTGGGCGTGCATGTACGACCGCGTGCACTCGCGCGAGATCTCGCGCCTACGGTGGTGTGATCAACACCATGCCGAAGTTCGCCGGCGTTCTTCGTGCTGTTCGCGCTGGCCAACTCCGGCCTGCCGGGCACCTCGGGCTTCGTCGGTGAGTTCCTCGTGATCCTCGCGTCGTTCAAGGCGAACTTCTGGTACGCCTTCCTTGCCGGCCTCACGCTGATCCTCGGCGCGGCCTACACGCTGTGGCTGGTGAAGCGCGTGATCTTCGGCGCCGTGGCCAACCACCACGTGGCCGAGCTCAAGGACCTCAATGGCCGCGAATTCGTCATCCTCGGCGTGCTCGCGGTCGCCGTCCTCGTCGTGGGCCTCTGGCCGCAACCGCTCACCGAAGTGATGCAGGCCACCGTGCAGCATCTCGTCCAGCAGATCAGCACGAGCAAGCTGCCGCTATGAATCCAGAAGCACCCGTCATGACCTGGGCGTCGCTCCAACCGGCGCTGCCGGAGATCTATCTCACCGCCGCCATCTGCGTGCTGCTGATGGCCGACGTGTTCTTCGGCGACAAGCGCAAGGGCTTCACGCCCACGCTGACGCTGCTGCTGCTGGCGGGTGGCGCGTCGGTCACCGCCATGTTCGCGAACGTGGATTCGCGCATCGTGCTGTTCGGCGACAGCTACGTCGCCGATCCGCTGGCCGTGCTGCTCAAGTTGTTCGCCTTCGTGACCATCGCGGTGGCGCTGCTGTACTCGCGCGAGTACCTCGAGCGCCGCGGCATGAACCGCGGCGAGTACTACGTGCTCGTCGCTGACCGCGCTGCTCGGCATCTTCGTGCTGGTGTCGGCGAACAGCCTGCTCACCGTGTACATCGGCGTGGAGCTCATGTCGCTGTCGCTGTACGCCATGGTGGCGTTCGATCGCGAGAACGGCACCGCGGCCGAGTCCGCCATGAAGTACTTCCTGCTCGGCGCCATCGCCTCGGGCATGTTGTTGTACGGCATGTCGCTGATCTACGGCCTGAGCGGCACGCTCAAGCTCGACGATCTCGCCGCCCAGGCGGCCGGCGAGCCCAGCCTCGGCATCATCCTGGGTCTCGTGTTCGTGGTCATCGGCGTGGCGTTCAAGTTCGGCGCCGTGCCTTTCCACATGTGGGTGCCGGACGTGTATCACGGCGCGCCCACGGGCGTGACGCTGTTCCTGTCCACCGTGCCGAAGATCGCGTCGTTCGCGTTCGCGTTCCGCCTGCTGGCCCACGGCATGGGTCCGGTGGGCGCCGCGTGGCAGGACATGCTCGCGCCGCTGGCCGTGCTGTCGATGATCGTTCGGCAACGTGGTCGCCATCGCGCAGACCAATCTCAAGCGCATGCTGGCGTACTCCGCGATCGGCAACGTGGGCTTCATCCTGCTCGGCTTCGTCGCCGGCACCGCGGCGGGCTACGAAGCCGCGCTGTACTACACCGTGGTCTACGTGATCATGACGCTCGGCTCGTTCGGCGTGATCACGCTCGCCGCGCGCCAGGGCTTCGAAGCCGACGAACTCGATCACTTCAAGGGCCTGCACAAGCGCGATCCGTTGCTCGCGCTGCGCCATGATGTTCCTGATGTTCTCCACCGCCGGCATCCCGCCGTTCGTCGGCTTCTGGGCCAAGTTCGCCATCTTCCAGGCGCTGTGGCTGCAGCGGCCATGTGTGGCTGATCATCATCGGCGCGGTCGGCGTCGGTGATCGGCGTGTTCTATTACCTGCGCGTCGTGAAGCTCATGTACTTCGACGCGCCGGGCGAGCTGCCCACGGGGCCGTGCGACGGCGACTCGGGCCGCGTGCGGTGCTGGCGTTGAACGCGCTGGCCGTATCTGGCGCTGGGGATCGTGCCCAACGCGTTGATTCAGCTCTGCGCGCGCGTCATCGGTTAAATCGCTCAATCAGGGTTTGCAAAGGCAGCGCGCTTCGACCGAGAATGCGCGCCCCCTCGATGAGGGGATCGGTTGCGGGGTGGAGCAGTCTGGCAGCTCGTCGGGCTCATAACCCGAAGGTCGCAGGTTCAAATCCTGCCCCCGCTACCAACTCTCTCTCGAGAGTTTCTCCTCTGCTCCAAATGAAGAAGCCCGACGTGCCTGAGCACACCGGGCTTCGAAATCACCAATCTCGAAAACGAATCAGCCCGGCGGCGACCGCCAGTAGCCGACGGTGTTGCGGCTCCGCTCGTAATTCTCGACCTGCCGGCGAAGACCGGTCTCGGTGATGCACTCCGGCACCGCACCTTTCTTGCAGTACACCACTTGCCCTTCGTGCAGGAACTTCTGGTACTTGCTGGCGGTTTGCTGGAACTTGCGCTCGAGCAGCGGAGTGGTGGGCTGGGTGGCGCACGCGGCCACGAAAAGCACACCGGTGGCCAGGAGGGCTGAGCGCAATACGCGGGTTCTTGCCATGAGTCTCACCTATCTATCGTAGGCGCCGGGGGCGCGGTGAATGACGGCCGTGCCGCGGAATTTAGCGCGTGCCGCCGCTTTTCGCCATGAGCGGGCGGGCGGGGCGGGCATCAGGCAGTGGGAAGTACGTACCGACGACGGTTCGAACTCAAAGAAAGCCGATCCAGCGTCCCGAAACGAGCACTCCCAGCCACAGGGACAGCGAAAGCCCTGCGCTGGTGCGCGTCGCGAACGAGGTCCTCCAGGCGTGCTGCCGCCATTGCCAGTGCTGGAGGGCGACGTTTACCAGTGCGAGCGCCAGCAATGCCGATTTCCATCGGAAGGCTTCATTGGCCAGGTATTCGTCCGGCTTCACGGAGAACAGCCAGAGGCCCGTGACGAGAGCGATCACCAGGCCGCTCGCGGCGCTGCGCGTGAGCCAAGGACCGAGCACCTCGATCGGAAACCTGCGAAACAGTCCGAGCAGTCGCAGGTCGAGAGGCAGGATCGAGCCCAGCAGCGTGCCCAGCCCCAGGATGTGCGCGGCGTTGACGAATAGATAGGCGGTGCCGGACTGCTGCAGCCAGACCGCGCCCGGCCAGCCGCCGAGGGATTCGAGCACGGCTCAGTTCGTCTTGATGCGCTCGGGATACAGGTCGAACTGACGCTCGCGCACCGTGATCCGCACCGCCTTCATGTGCAGCTTGGTCTTGTCGAGCGAACGGTTGCCCAGCACCACGATGGGATCACCCACCGCCGCGGAATCGGCCTTGAAGCCGGAACGCTCGGTCTGGTTGGGATTGCCCAGGTCCACCTGCCAGATGCCGTCGGCGGCCTTCACCTTGAGCACGGGGTGGGGCGGCGTCATGGAAATGGACTCGATGGTGCCCTTGAGCTGGCTCTGGTCTTCCTCGGCCCAGGACCACCCGTGGTGGGCGATGGCCGCGAAGCTCATCAACGAAGCAGCGATCAATGCGAGGGTCTTCATGCGCGCTCTCCTTGAGGATGCGCGCGACCCTAACCCTTGAAACCCTTGGCCACCAGGTAGACCTCGCGCGACTCCTTGCGAGACGCGTCCGGCTTGCGGATCAACACCTTGTCGAAATGACGTGCGCAGTTCCTTCACGTATTCGATCCGACCCCGAGCCCTGGAACATCTTGGCGGCGAAGGTGGCGCCGGGCTTCAGCGTCTTGCGTCACGGTGTCCAGCGCGAGCTCCAGGAAGTACATCGACGAAGCCTGATCGGCGGAACTGATGCCGGTGATGTTGGGCGCGATGTCGGAGACGATGAGATCGAACTTGCCGCCGCCCAGCCAGTCCAGCAGCTGCTGCACGATGGCCTCGTCCGTGAAATCACCCTGGATGAAATCGACGTTCTTGAGCGCTGTCCATGGGCAGGATGTCGGTGGCCAGCACGCGCCCCTTCGCGCCGACGAGCTTGCCGGCAACCTGCGACCAGCCGCCGGGCGCGGAGCCCAGGTCCAGGATGCGCATGCCGGGCCGGATCAGCTTGTCCTTCTCGTTGAGCTCGATCAGCTTGTAAGCCGAACGCGAGCGATAGCCATCCTTCTGCGCCTGCTTGACGAAGGGATCGCTGAGATGCCGCGACATCCAGCTGGCGCTGCTTTTGATCGAGCCATCCTGTGCGGCACGCGCTAGAATGCGCGGCATTCTACCCCTCTGCCGGATCTACCGGCCAGGAACTCGGCAGTGATCCGCATTACCGAGCTGCCACTGCCGCTCGACTACACGCCCGAGGCGCTGCGCCAGGCCATCCTCAGGCGCCTGCCGATCCGCGACGCGGATCTGCTGGATTTCACCCTGTTCAAGCGCAGCTACGACGCGCGCAAGAAGAACAGCGGCATCCTGTTCATCTGCATCGTCGATGTGACAGCTGCGCGACGAGGCCGCGCGTGCTGAAGCGCTTCGCGGGCGACCGGCAGATCGGCCCGGCGCCGACACCACGCTACCACCCGGTCGCCAAGGCGCCGCCGCGCTCGCAGGAACGTCCCGCTCGTCGTCGGCTTCGGTCCCTGCGGCCTGTTCGCCGCGTTGCTGCTGGCGCAGATGGGATTCAAGCCCATCGTGCTGGAGCGCGGCCGCGACGTGCGCCAGCCGCACGCAGGACACCTGGGCGCTGTGGCGCAAGAACGATGCTCGACGCCCGAATCCAACGTGCAGTTCGGCGAAGGCGGCGCGGGGCTGTTTTCCGACGGCAAGCTCTACAGCCAGATCAAGGATCCGAAATTCTACGGCCGCAAGGTCATGCACGAATTCGTGCGCGCCGGCGCGCCGGCGGAGATCCTCTTACGTCAGCAAGCCGCACATCGGCACCTTCCGGCTGACGGGCGTCGTCGCAGCACATGCGCGAGGAGATCATCGCGCTGGGCGGCGAAGTGCGCTTCGAGAGCAAGGTCACCGACCTGCTCATCGAGAACGGCCAGGTCGAAGGCGTGGTGCTCGCGAACGGCGAGACGCTGCACAGCCGCCACGTGGTGCTCGCGCTGGGCCACAGCTCGCGCGACACCTTGCGCATGCTGGAACGCCGCGGCGTGTTCATCGAAGCCAAGCCCTTTGCCATCGGCTTCCGCATCGAGCATCCGCAGTCGCTGATCGACCGCGCGCGCCTCGGCCGCTTCGCCGGCCATCCCGGAGCTGGGCGCGGCCGACTACAAGCTCGTGCATCACGCCAGCAACGGCCGTTCGGTCTACAGCTTCTGCATGTGTCCGGGCGGCACGGTGGTGGCGGCGACCTCCGAGCCGGAGCGCGTGGTCACCAATGGCATGAGCCAGTATTCGCGCAACGAGCGCAACGCCAATGCGGGCATCGTCGTCGGCATCAATCCGGAAGCCGACTTCCCGGGCGGGCCGCTGGCCGGCGTCGCGCTGCAGGAAGCGCTGGAATCGAAGGCCTTCGTGCTGGGCGGCAGCGACTACTGCGCGCCGGGCCAGCTGGTCGGTGATTTCCTGCGCGGCGTCGGCCATCGACGCAGCTCGGCGAAGTCGTGCCCTCGTACAAACCCGGCGTGCTGCTGGGCGATCTCTCGCCGGCGTTGCCGGCCTACGCCATCGATGCCATCCGCGAAGCGCTGCCGGTGTTCGGCCGGCAGATCCGCGGCTTCGATCGCGAGGATGCCGTGCTCACCGGCGTCGAAAGCCGCACTTCGTCGCCCGTGCGCATCACGCGCGACGCCGAATCGCTGCAGAGCCTGAACGTGCGCGGCCTGTATCCCTGCGGCGAAGGCGCGGGCTACGCGGGCGGCATCCTCTCGGCGGGCGTCGACGGCATCAAGGTGGCCGAAGCCGTGGCGCGGAGCCTCGCATGAAGTTCGAAGACATCAAGAAGCTGCACCAGAAGAAATTCCGCGAGGAGCTCGGGCTTCTTCCTGCTCGAAGGCGAGCACCTGGTGCAGGAGCTCGCAGAAGGCGGCGGTGCATGACGCGCGGCTGCGCGCCAGCGAGATCTACTTCACCCGCGAATACGTCGAACTGGGCCAGCCCGCTCACGGCGCACGTGATCAATTCGCGGCACATGATGCAGATCAGCGAGACGCGCTCGCCGCAGGGCATCGCGGCGGTGGTGCCGCTGCTGGCCGCCGCCTGCGCCGCTGCCCGGCGAGCGCGCCATCTATCTGCACGAAATCCAGGATCCCGGCAATCTCGGCACCATCCTGCGCACGCTGGCCTGGTTCGGCAACTTCCGCTGCCTGCTCAGCCCCGACAGCGTGGACCTGCACAACGGCAAGGTGGTGCGCGCCAGCATGGGCGCCATCTTCCACGTGCCGGTGGAGATCGATGTGCCGCTGGACGTCGCTGCCGGCGCGCTTCGCGCGCATCGCCTGCCTGGACCTCGCAGGGCCAGTCGATTGCGACGCCCGGCGTTCCGCGAGTTCGACTGCTACATCTTCGGCAACGAAGGCCGCGGCCTGCCGCGCGAGCGCAGCTGCAGTCGCTGGGGGCGCAGCCGTTCACGATTGCCGGGAACGGGCGCCATCGAATCACTGAACGTCGCGGCGACCGTCAACATCTGCCTGTACGAGCTGCACCGCGATCAGCGCTGAGAGACCAGGCGCTTCAGGAACGCGCGGATATCGGCGACCTCGGGCTCGCAGACGGCATGCGGCATGGGGTAGTCATGCCACTCCACGGCATAGCCCGCCTTCGGCAGTTCCGCCGCGATTCATCGCCCAGCAGGAACGGCACCACCGGATCCTGCATGCCATGCGCCATGAAGAATGGCGTGGCGTCATTGGCCGCCTGCGTTCTTCGTGGCGAGTTCACGCGACAGCGGCAGATAGCAGGAGAGGGCGATGACGCCCGCGAATTTTTCCGCTGAGCGCGTGGCGAGGTGAAGCGCCATGGCGCCGCCCTGGGAGAAGCCGGCGATGGCGATGCGCGACGACGGAATGCCAGCGTCGCTCTCACGCTTGATCAGGGCTCCGATGGCATCGGCTGTCGCCTGCATGCCCGCGAAATCTTCGGCCGACCGCCGGTCGATGCCGACGATGTCGTACCAGGCGCGCATGCGGTAGCCGTTGTTCAGCGTGACCGGCCGCACTGGCGCATGCGGAAAGATGAACCGCAGGCTGGGCATGCCGTCGTTCGACCAGCTCGGGCACCAGCGGCTCGAAGTCGTGGCCGTCGGCGCCGAGGCCGTGCATCCAGATGATGGTGAAGGAGGGCTGGGGTCCGGTTTCGACGATGACGCTTTCGGCAAGCTTCTTTCAACGTCCCGCTAAAATGGTCTCGGCGAGATTCTCGATCGTGAGATTAGCAGCCCATAGCAGCTGATCGATGATTTCGCGGATGCCCGGGACGAAGGTGTAGGCCACCCAGCAGCAGCAGGGCGGCGAAACAGATCCAGACGCACGGTATGCAGCGCGCGCCCAGCCGGGATGCACTGGCCGGCGGAATAGCTGCCGTGCCGGATCGCGCGGACCAGTTGCGCGGCGACGACAGTAGATCATGCAAGAAGCCGACGATGCCCACCCACATCGGAATGGCGTGCGGGAAGTGCCCAGCCGAAGATCGCGTGCTGCGTGACCAGCTGGATCGAGCCCCAGGATGAAGGCGACGAACAGCACGGCGCCCGACGATGGCGGCGATGGGCAGGAACACGGCCGTGGCGGCATGCGCGGCGTAGCCCATCTTCGGCGCGGCGTTGGCGGTGGTCTGGCGCACCTGCTCGTTCATGTGGTCCCACTGGCGCTGCCAGTGCCGTTGCTGCCGGCGCCATTCACGGCGCCAGCGCTGCGACTCGCCGCTATCGTCAACTTTTTTTTTGCGCGGCCGAGGAATTCCTCGGTGCTGAACGGCGCGCCGAAGGCGGCGGCGCGGTCTTCCGAGGTATCTGCATAGGGCACGATGAACACCAGGCCGAAGTACACGAGCACCACGAAGCCCGAGGTGAACAGCGTGAGCACGCACCGTGGCGATACGCACCCAGGTGACGTCGACGCCCAGGTAGGCGGCGATGCCGTTGCACACGCCGCCCCACATCTCGCCTTCGCGGATCTTGAACAGGCGCTTGCGCGGCTGCGCGCCCATGGCAGCGGCACGGGCGGGCGCGGTGAAGGCCGCATCGGGTGTGGCCGATCCGCGGGCTTCTCCTCGGCGGATTCCACCGGGCCCATCTCCGCGAGGATGCGCGCTGATCTTCGGCGGCGCTGACCACGGTCTTGTGCGGCGCCAGCGACTCGCGAGCATTTCTCGCCGATGGCCTGTTCGAGATCCGCCATGACCTCGGCGCGATCGGGGCTGTCCTGGAGGCGCGCCTCGGCGCGCTCGAGATAGACGCGGAGTTCTTCGTAGCCCGGCTCTTCGAGCTGGATAGGCGATGCCATTGAGGCTGATGCTGACCACTTTTTTCATGGTTTCAATTCCCAAAATCGGCGAGGGTGCGGTTCAAGTCTTTCCAGTAATCGTTGAGCGTCGTCAGCTGCGTGCGGCCCTTCTGCGTGAGCTTGTAGTACTTGCGCGGCGGGCCGGCTTCGGACTCCTGCCACTCGTAATCCACGAGCTCTTCGCGGCGCAGCTTGCTCAAGCAGGGGATAGAGCGTCCCTTCCTGCGTGGCGAATTCGGTTGGCCCCAGGAGCTTCAGCATGTCGGCGACATAGACCTTGTCGCCGGCCACGATCTTGAGGATCACGAATTCGAGCAGGCCCTTGCGGATCGGCGCGAGTTTTTCAGTGATGTTCATGGGTTCAAACAGCTACCTTGGTGACGCAAGGTACTCGGGTGAGGCATGGTCGTCACATGGGGGCTGTCAAAAACTCTGCTGTGCCGTACAATCCGCGCCCTCGATGGGGTGGGGCGGTTTGGCCCGCGATACTCGCGACGATGCTGAAGGCCCCTATGGGGCTTTTGTTTTTTTGGGCCGGCGCATCATTTCAGGGGTCCGGGTGTGTGGGAGGGCCGTTCAGGGCCCTTTTTTGTTGGAGGGCGAGTGGAAACGGCACTGCACGACCGTCTCATCGCCCAGTTTGAGCCGGTTTTGCAGGGCCTGGGTTACGAACTCGTCGAAGTGGAGTTCGTGCCGGGGCCGGGTGGCGGCACGTTGCGCATCTACATCGACAAGCCTCCGGAAGCGGAGGAGGGCATCGATGTCGACGACTGCGCGACGGTCAGCCACGCGATTTCGGAATTGCTCGATGCCGATGATCCGTTCCCGGGCAGGTATTCGCTCGAGGTTTCCTCGCCCGGCACGCGACCGGGTGCTGCGAACGCCGGAGCATTTCGCGCGGTTCGTCGACAGCCGCGTGAAGGTGGAGTTGCTGGCGCCGCGAGACGGCCGCAAGCGCTACACCGGCGTGTTGCGCAAGACCGACGGCGAGAGCATCGAGCTGGATGTGGACAATTTTTCGGTGAGCATCAAGCTCGCCGAGATCAGCAGGGCGCGCTTGGCGCCGCTGTGAGTCAGGAAGTCATGCGAATGGGGCTCGCGGAGCGACGGTGGATCAGGAGCCGAGGCTCCGCGTTTGGCCGTAGGCCATGAGATGAACAAAGAGATTCTGCTGGTTGTCGACGCCGTCTCGAACGAGAAGAGCGTCGACAAGGAAATCATCTTCGGCGCGCTCGAAGCAGCGCTGGCGTCGGCTACCCGCAAGAAGCACGGCGAAGAGTGGGACGTGCGCGTCGCCATCAACCGCAAGACCGGTGACTACGACACGTTCCGCCGCTGGAAGGTGTTCGCCGACGACTCGCGCGAGATGGAAGTGCCGCAGCGCGAAGCTGCGCCTCGAAGACGCGCTCGACATGGACAAGGCCGCCGAAGTCGGCGGTTTCGTCGAAGAGCCCATGGAATCGGTGGCCTTCGGCCGCATCGCCGCGCAGCAGGCCAAGCAGGTCATCGTGCAGAAGGTGCGCGAGGCCGAGCGTTCACAGGTGGTCGATGCCTACAAGGACCGCGTCGGACCAGCTGGTCTCGGGCGTGGTCAAGCGCGTGGACCGCAACGGCATCTACGTGGATCTCGGCGGCAATGCCGAAGGTTTCGTGCCGCGCACGGACATGATCCCGCGCGAGATCGTGAAGAGCCAGGACCGCATCAAGGCCCTGCTCAAGGAAGTGAAGAGCGCCACCGAGACGCAGCGCGGCCCGCTGCTGTTCCTGTCGCGCACCGATCGCAATTTCCTCATCGAGCTCTTCAAGCTCGAAGTGCCGGAAGTCGGCCAGGGCCTGATCCAGATCCTCGGCGCCGCGCGTGACCCGGGCGTGCGCGCCAAGATCGCGGTGAAGAGCCTCGAGCCGCGCGTCGATCCGGTCGGCGCCTGCGTCGGCATGCGCGGTTCGCGCGTGCAGGCCGTCTCGAACGAGATCGCCGGCGAGCGCGTGGACATCATCCCGCACGACGACAACGCCGCGCAGTTCGTGATCAACGCCATGTCGCCGGCCGAAGTGCTGTCCATCGTCGTCGACGAGGACTCGCACAGCATGGACATCGCGGTGGCCGAGGACAAGCTGTCGCAGGCCATCGGCCGCGGCGGCCAGAACATCCGCCTCGCGAGCCAGCTCACGGGCTGGGACCTGAACGTGATGACCGAGTCGGACGCCGAAGCGAAGAGCGAAACCGAGTCCAAGACGCTGGTCGAAGCCTTCATGAAGCAGCTGGACGTCGACGAGGACGTGGCCACCATCCTGGTGCAGGAAGGTTTCTCCACCGTCGAGGAAGTTGCCTATCTGCCGCAGTCGGAGCTCGCCGAGCATCGAGGAGTTCGACGACGACATGGTCAAGGAGCTGCGCAACCGCGCCCGCGACGTGCTGCTGACGCAGGCCATCGCCAGCGAAGAGACGCTCGAGTCGGGCATGCCCGCCGACGATCTGCTGCTGCTCGAGGGCATGAAGCCGGACCTGGCCCTGGCCCTGGCGCGTCGCGGCGTCGCGCACGCGTGAAGACCTGGCCGACCAGGCGGTCGATGATCTGCTGGAGATCGAAGGGCTGACGGCTGACGAAGCCGGCAAGCTCATCATGAAGGCGCGTGAGATCTGGTTCGAAGCCGGTCGCGCCTGAGGGAGTCTGAATGAGTCGATGTCACTGTTGCGCAATTTGCCGAAGTCCTGAAGGTGCCCGTCGACCGGCTGCTGGTGCAGCTCGAGTCCGCGGGCATCCAGGTCGCCGGTCCCCAGGCCGTGATCAGCGACGAGGCGAAGCTCGAGCTGCTCACGCATCTGCGCCGCGCGCATGGCGCCGCGAGCCCGCCAGCAAGACGCAGGTCGGCGCAGCCGCGCCGCGCAAGATCACGCTGGCGCGCAAGACCGCAGAGCGAGCTCAAGCAGGCGAGCACGCAGGGCCGTGCGCGCACGGTCAACGTCGAGGTCCGTCACAAGAAGACCTACGTCAAGCGCGACGTGCTCGAAGAGCAGAACAAGCAGCACGCAGGACGAGGCCGATCTCAAGAACGCAAGGAGATCGAGGCCGCCGAGGCTGCCGAGCGCGAACGCCAGGAAACCGCGCGCAAGGAAAGCGAGCGCATGGAGGCGGAGAACCGCCGCCGCATCGAGGACGAGGCCACCAAGAAGAAGCAGGCCGAGGACGCAGCGCCGCGCGCAGGAAGAAGCGAAGCGCGCCAGGAACAGGAAGCGCAGCGTCGCGCGGCCGCGGAAGCCGGCGTGCCGCCGCATGCCGCAGCCCGCGCGTCCGGAACGCCATGCGCCGACCAAGGCGCCGGCGGCGCCGCGTCGTCGATCCGCCAAGGGCGACACGCGCTACGGCCGCCAGGAACTGCACGTCGCGAGCGACGCCAGCGCGCGCAACAAGAAAAAGAAGCGCGTGCAAGGAACGCACCGGCCGGGCAGCGTGAGCTCGGAGACGCGGCACGGCTTCGAGATGCCGACCGCGCCGATGAAGCGCGAAGTCACCATCGGCGAGACCATCACGCCGCAGGAGATCGCGCAGAAGATGGCCGTCAAGGCCACCGAAGTCATCAAGACCATGATGAACATGGGCGTGATGGCCACGATCAACCAGCCCATCGACCAGGACACCGCGATCCTGATCGTCGAGGAGATGGGCCACACCGCGAAGGCGCTCAAGGCCGACCAGGTCGAAGAGGACCTGCAGGGCGAGTCAGCGCGCCGGAGACCGAATCGCCGCGTCCGCCCGTCGTCACCGTCATGGGCCACGTCGACCACGGCAAGACCTCGCTGCTCGACTACATCCGCCGCGCGAAAGTGGCGGCGGGTGAAGCCGGCGGCATCACGCAGCACATCGGCGCGTACCACGTGGAAACGCCGAAGGGCATGATCACCTTCCTCGATACCCCGGGCCACGCGGCGTTCACCGCCATGCGCGCGCGCGGCGCCAAGGCCACGGACGTCGTGGTGCTGGTGGTGGCGGCCGACGACGGCGTCATGCCGCAGACGATCGAAGCGATCCAGCATGCGAAGGCGGCCGGAGTGCCCATCGTCGTAGCGGTCAACAAGATCGACAAGCCCGACGCGGATCCGGATCGCGTGCGCACCGAACTCTCCAAGCACGAAGTCATCGCCGAGGAATGGGGCGGCGACACGCATGTTCGTGCCCGTGTCGGCGAAGACCGGCCAGGGCATCGACAAGCTGCTCGACGCCATCCTGCTGCAGGCCGAAGTGCTCGAGCTCAAGGCCGCGGCCGATGGCCTGCGCCACCGGCGTCGTCATCGAAGCCTCCATCGAGAAGGGCCGCGGCGCCGTGGCCACCGTGCTGGTGAAGAAGGGCACGCTGAAGCTGGGCGACCCGATCATCGCGGGCAACGAGTTCGGCCGCGTGCGCGCGCATGTTCGACGAGAACGGCAAGCCCGTGAACGAGCGCGGCGCCGTCGATGCCCGTGCAGGTGCTCGGCCTGCAGGGCACGCCGAACGCCGGCGACGAAATCCTCGCGGTCGAAAACGAACGCAAGGCGCGCGAAGTCGCGCTGTATCGCCAGGGCAAGTTCCGCGACGTGAAACTCGCGAAGCAGGCCTCGAAGATGCGAGGACGTGTTCGGCCAGATCGAAGAGCAGAAGATCGGCAGCATCGCCATCCTGCTCAAGACCGACGTGCAGGGCAGCGCCGAAGCATTGCGCGATGCGTTGAACAAGCTCGCCACCGACGAAGTGGCGGTGAAGATCATCGCCAGCGGCGTCGGTGGCATCACCGATCTCCGACGTGCAGCTGGCGGCGGCCTCGAACGCGCGCATCATCGGCTTCAACGTGCGCGCCGACGGCGCCGCGCGCGACGCCATGAAGGACGCCGGCGCTCGAGCCGCAGTACTTCAGCATCATTTACGAAGCCATCGACTACGTGAAGCAGTTGATGAGCGGCCTGCTGGCGCCCGAGATCAAGGAAACGATCGTCGGCACCGCGCAGGTGCGCGAAGTGTTCCGCTCCAGCAAGTTCGGCGTGGTCGCCGGCTGCCTGGTCACGGAAGGCTCGGTCAAGCGCAACAACCCGATCCGCGTGCTGCGCGACAGCGTCGTGATCTTCGAAGGTGCGCTGGAATCGCTGCGCCGCTTCAAGGACGACGTCAACGAAGTGCGCGCCGGCACCGAGTGCGGCATCGGCGTGAAGAACTACCAGGACGTGCGCGTCGGCGACCAGATCGAGTGCTACTCCCGCGTCGAGGTCGCGCGCAGCATCCAGTAACGCTGCGATCCGGGCAGACAGCACATGGCCCAAGTCGCAACGCCTGGCGCGCATCGAAGGTGAGATGCAGCGCGTGTTGTCGACGCTGGTGTCGCGCGAAGTGCGCGATCCGCGCGTGGGCAACGTCACGATCACCGCGGTGCAGCGTGGCGCCGGACATGTCCACGGCGCGCATCTGGTTCATGCCGTTCGGCGACAAGCACTCGCCCGAGGAAGTGGCGGAAGGCCTGGGCCGTGCCGCGGGTTTCCTGCGCGGCGAAGCTGGGGCGGGCGCTGCAGCTGCGCCATGCGCCCAAGCTGGAATTCGTCTACGACCAGCAGATCGAGAACGCCGACAAGCTCACGCGCCTCATCGACGGCGCGGTGAAGTCCGACCAGCGCAAGCCGGACTAGCTACTTCCGCTCCGCATGCCCAACGGCATCATCCTGCTCGACAAGCCGCAGGGGCTGACGTCGAACGGCGCGCTGCAGCGCGTGCGCAAGGCGTTCGGCGCGCAAGAGCGCCGGTCACGTCGGCACGCTCGATCCCATGGCCACGGGCATGTTGCCGCTGTGCCTCGACGAAGCCACCAAGGTGATCGCCGAGATCGAATCCGGCGCCAAGGCCTATGAGTTCACGGTCGCAGCTGGGTGAGCGCACGGACACGGGCGACGCGGACGGCGAGGTCGTCGAGACCGCGCCGGTGCCGACGCTCGACGCGGCCGCGACGTCGAGGCGGTGCTGGCGCGATTCCGCGGCGTCGCAGCAGCAGGTACCGCCGATGTACTCGGCGCTCAAGCGCGACGGCCAGCCGCTTGTACGAGCTGGCGCGCCAGGGCGTCGAAGTGGAGCGCGCCGCGCGTACCATCGACATCTCGCGCGCTGGTCGCTGGTCGGATCGGCGGCGACGTCCTGCGACTCGCGCTGTGACTGCAGCAAGGGCACCTACATCCGGGTGCTGGGCGAGGACATCGCCCGCGCGCTGGGCACGGTGGGGCACCTGACGCCGCTTGCGCCGGACCTGGGTCGGGCCGTTCCGCGGCATGCGCCATGGATGACGCTGGAAGCGGTGCTGGCCGGAGCCGCGGCGAGCGGCAGCGGCTCCTGATGCCGCCTGACACGGCCCTGGCCGGACTGCCGCGGGCGCGGCTGCGCGAGGAGCAGGCGTCGGCTGCTGCGCCACGGCCAGGCCGTCCAGCAGCGCTACCGACACCCGCTGCCGAGACCGGGCGGCCGGGTTCGCCTGTACGGGCCGGCAGGGCGAGTTCCTGGGCCTGGCCGAGGCCTGGCCGGAGCGGTTGGCTCGCAGCCGCGCCGGCTGCTCGGTCGCTGGCCGCGAGCGCTGCGTAAACCTATGCTTTGCGGAATCGTTTTCGGTAGAATTCGCGCCCGCAAAATCACGGCGAAATATTTACGTCTTGAGGAATCGAACCTGATGTCTCTCGCCACTGAAAAGAAAGCCGGCGTCGTCGCGCAATTCCAGCGCGCCGCCAATGACACCGGCTCGCCGGAAGTCCAGATCGCGCTGCTCTCCGAGCGCATCAACGGCCTCGGCGAACACTTCGGCGCGCACAAGCGCGACCATGCTTCGCGTCGCGGGCTCGTGAAGCTCGTGAACCAGCGCCGCAAGCTCCTCGACTACCTGAAGGCCACCAAGCCCTCGAAGTACCAGGAAGTTGTCGAGCGCCTGGGTCTCCGCCGCTAACAGTCTGCACCCTGAAGGCCGCGCATCCAGCGCGGCCTTCTTCGTTTTCCCAGTCAATTACGCACTCGGGGCATTTGGGCCTCGTGAAGGAATCAAGCGTGAGCGTTCTCAAGAAATCATTTCAATTCGGTCAGCACACGGTCACCATCGAAACCGGTGAAGTCGCCCGCCAGGCCTCGGCGCTCGGTCGTGGTCTCGCATGGGCGACACCGTGGTGCTGGTCACCGCCGTCGCCGCCAAGAAGGCCGTGCCCGGCAAGGACTTCTTCCCGCTGACCGTCAACTACATCGAGAAGACCTACGCCGCGGGCCGCATCCCCGGTGGCTTCTTCAAGCGTGAAGGCCGTCCGACCGAGAAAGAAACGCTGACCTCGCGCCTGATCGATCGCCCGATCCGTCCGCTGTTCCCCGAAGGCTTCTTCAACGAAGTGCAGGTCGTGGCGCACCGTCATCTCGCATGGATCCGGATATCGACGCCGACATCCCTGCGCTGATCGGTGCCTCGGCGGCGCTGGCGCTCTCCGGCGTTCCGTTCGACGGCCCGATCGGCGCCGCGCGCGTCGGCTACAAGGACGGCAAGTACCTCCTGAACCCGACCCGCAAGCAACTGACCGAGTCGCAGCTGCGACCTGGTCGTCGCCGGTACCGCGAAGTCCGTGCTGATGGTCGAATCCGAAGCCAACGGCCTGACCGAAGACGTGATGCTCGGCGCCGTGCTGTTCGGTCACGAGCAGATGCAGGTCGCCATCAAGGCCATCAACGAGCTGGTTGCCGAGGCTGGGCAAGCCGAAGTGGGACTGGAAGCCGAACGCCGCCAGCGCCGAACTCGACGCTGCCGTCGCCGCGAATGCGCAGAAGGCGATCTCCGAGGCCTATCTCATCACCGTGAAGCAGGACCGTTACACCAGCGTCGGCGAGATCAAGGCCGCCGCGATCCTCGCGCTGTCCGGTGGCGATGCGCCGAAGTCCACGGCCGACGAAGTCGACAATTCACTGTTCGGCTCGAAATCAACATCGTCCGTCAGCGCATCCTCGAACGGCGAGCCACGTATCGACGGCCGCGACACCAAGACCGTGCGTCCGATCAACATCGAAGTCGGTGTGCTGCCGCGTACGCACGGCTCCGCGCTGTTCACCCGTGGCGAAACCCAGGCCCTGGTCGTCACCACGCTGGGCACTGGCCGTGACGCGCAGATCATCGACGCGCTCGAAGGCGAGCGCAAAGAGCCGTTCATGCTGCACTACAACTTCCCTCCGTTCTCGGTGGGTGAGACTGGCATGATGGGTTCGCCGAAGCGTCGCGAAATCGGTCACGGCAACCTGGCCCGTCGCGGTATCGCGGCCGATGATGCCGGACATGGAGAAGTTCCCGTACGTCATCCGCGTCGTGTCGGAAATCCTCGAGTCGAACGGTTCCTGCTCGATGGCCTCGGTCTGCGGCGCTTCGCTGGCGCTGATGGACGCCGGCGTGCCGATCAAGGCGCCGGTCGCCGGTGTCGCCATGGGCCTGGTGAAAGAAGGCGAGCGCTTCGAGGTCCTCACCGACATCCTGGGTGACGAAGATCACCTGGGCGACATGGACTTCAAGGTGGCCGGTACCGCAGACGGCGTCACCGCGCTGCAGATGGACATCAAGATCGAAGGCATCACCCGGAGATCATGGAGATCGCGCTGGCGCAGGCCCAGGAAGGCCGCCTGCACATCCTCGGCGAGATGAACAAGATCATCTGCCAGCCTCGCGACAAGATGTCGGAGTGGGCGCCGTCGATCATCACGATCAAGATCGACCCCGACAAGATCCGCGACGTCATCGGCAAGGGTGGCGCGATCATCCGCGCGATCACCGAAGAGACCGGCACCACGATCGACATCGAAAACGACGGCACGATCAAGATCGCCAGCGTTTCGGGTGCCGCGGGCCGCGAAGCCCTGGCGCGCATCGAGTTGATCACCGCCGAAGTCGAAGTCGGCCAGATCTACGAAGGCAAGGTTGTGCGTCTCATGGACTTCGGCGCGTTCGTCACCATCCTGCCGGGCAACGACGGTCTGGTGCACATCTCGCAGATCAGCGACGAGCGCGTCGAGAAGGTGTCGGACAAGCTGAAGGAAGGCGACAACGTCCGCGTGAAGGTCCTCGAGGTCGACCGGCAGGGCCGAGTTCGCCTGAGCATGCGGAACGTGGACGCTGCGTAACGCAGAACTGCGGATTCTTTAGATCTGCACGGACGCCGCCCCTTGGGCGGCGTTTTCCGTTGTGGGGCGCGAGCCCCGCTAGCTAGGAACTCAGCAGTCATATCCGCACGGACGCCGCCACTTCAGGGCGACGTTTTCCGTTGCGGGTTCGAGCTCCTGGGAATTCGTTCTCATTTCCGGGGCTCGACGCGTTTTTGGGCCTACGCCATACTGCCGCGGCACAGGTCTCGTACAACTAGAAAAGGGACGAATATCGTCATGCTTCAGGCATTCGCGCGCCTCGGGGCGCTGGCCGCGTTGTTGTTTTTCACTTCGGTGATTCCAGTCCGTGCCGATGACTGGCAGCCGGTCACTCCCGACGAACTGCAGATGAAGCGCGAGCCGAAGGCGCCCAATGCCGCGGCGATCTATCTCTACCGCCAGGTGGATCGCAACGACTACAACTCCTACGAGAACATCTACTCGCGCATCAAGATCCTGACCGACGAAGGGCGCAAGCACGCCAACGTCGAGATCCCCTATGTGAAGGGCGCCAGCAGCGTCACGTCGCTGGAGGCGCGCGTCATCCAGGCGGATGGCAGCATCGCCGAGTTCGACGGCACGGTGTACGACAAGCCGCTCATCAAGGCGCGCGGCGTCAAGATGATGGCGAAGTCCTTCACGTTGCCGAACGTGGTGATCGGCAGCATCGTCGAATATCGCTACCGCCGCACCATGCCGGTGGGTTGGGCCTTCGATTCACGCTGGCTCCTCAGTGATGATCTATTCACGCGGCGTGCGGTGTTCTCCCTTCGCCCGGCGGCGGGCCTGCTGCTGCGTTGGAGCTGGCCACTCGGGCTGCCCACGGGCACTGCGGCGCCGGTGCGCGAGCGCAATGGCGTCATCCGCATGGCGACGCAGGACGTGCCGGCGTTCGTCACCGAGGAGTACATGCCGCCGGAAGACGTGATGAAGTTCCGCGTCGAGTTCGTCTACGAAGGCGAGGCGAGCGACCAGAGGGATCCGGAGTCCTACTGGAAGCAGTTCGCCAAGCGCTCGAGCCGGAGCCTGAAGAATTTCGTGGATTCTTCCGGCCGCGTGCTCGAGGAAGAGGTGGCGCGGCTCGTGCAGCCCGGCGATTCGGCCGAAGACAAGGCACGCAAGCTCTACGCGCGTGCCCAGCAGATCCGCAATCTCTCGTTCGAACGACAGGCCACGGAGCAGGAAACCCAGCGCGAAAAGCGTTCGGAGAACCACACCGCCAAAGATGTGCTGAAACACGGCTACGCGGATGCCGACGAGGTCACCTGGCTGCTGTATGGCTTGCTGCGCGCCGCCAAGCTCGATGCCTCGCTCGTGCTCGTGTCGACCCGTGACGACAACTTCTTCGACCCGCAGATGATGAACTCCGGCCAGCTCAACACCTGCGTCGTGTTCGTGGTGATGGACAAGGACGCGGTGTTCCTCGATCCCGGCACGCCCTTCATGCCCTTCGGCTTCCTGCCGTGGAGCGAAACGGCGGTCAAGGGCATGCGCCTCGTGGGTGATGGACTGCAATGGGTGACGACCAGCCTGCCGGGCTCGGACGAGTCGCGCGTCGAGCGAAAGGTGGCAATGAAGCTCTCCACCTCCGGGACACTCGAGGGCAAGGTCACCGTCACCTACAGCGGGCTCGAGGCGGCCTGGCGTCGCATCAACCAGCGCAACGAAGACGCGACCGACCGTCGCAAATTCCTGGAGAACGACATCGAGGGTGACGTGCCCGTCGGCGTCGACGTGAAGCTCGTGAACGAACCGGACTGGAATGGCTCGGAGGCCAACCTCGTCGCCGAATTCGATCTGCGCGTGCAAGGCTGGGCGGTGTCCGCCGGTAATCGCGCGCTCGTGCCCGTGGGGCTGTTCAGCGGTGCCGAAAAGCGCACCTTCGAGCACAGCGCCCGCGTGCATCCGCTGTACTTCACCTTCCCTTACAAGCACACGGACGAAGTGACGCTCGAGCTGCCGGCAGGCTGGCAGGTGAGCAGCGTGCCGAAGGACCGTACGGCCGATATCAAGGTGGCTGTCTACAACTCGACGGCGAAGGCCTCGGGCGAGGCGTTGATCCTGAAACGCGAGTTCGTGATGAACACCGTCCTCATCCAGCAGAAGTACTACTCGCAGGTGAGGGATTTCTACCAGGCGGTCCGCGCCGGGGACGAAGACCAGGTCGTCGTCACGCGTGGCGTGCCCACCGGCAAGACGGAGAAGAAGTGAGTCGCATGAGATATGTCGATCACGCGCGTATTGCTGGGTGTCTGGATCGTGTGCGCGATCGCGCGCATGCCGGCCGCGGAGGCAGCCAGCGCGCCGGACTGGGTGCGAGCCCAGGTGAACGCCACCGTTCCGGCTCACGACGACGAAACCGATGCCGTGGTGATGTTCTCGGAAACGCAAGTCACCGTGCTGGCGCCGGGCAAGATGAAACGCCTGGAGCGCCGCGTCTACAAGATCCTGCGCGCGAACGGCGAGGGCTACGGCGTGGTCAGCGTGGATTTCTCGCCGCAGAGCCGCGTCACTTCGCTGCGCGGCTGGAGCATTCCGGCGCTGGGCAAGGATTTCGAAACCAAGGAAAGGGACATCGTCGAAACCGCCATCACCGATGTCGACGGTGGCGAATTGATCAGCGACGTCCGCCGCAAAGTCATGCGGATTCCGGCGGCGGTGCCCGGCAACATCATCGGCTACGAGTTCGAGCAGGAGATGCTGCCCTACGAGATGACCGACGAGTGGGGCTTCCAGGACACGGTTCCGGTGCGCGAAGCCCGTTATCTCCCTGCGAATGCCGCAAGGCTGGTCGCACAAAGTCTTCTGGCTCAATCATTCACCGGTCACGCCCACGGAAGACGCGCCGGGGCAGTGGAGCTGGAAGGTCTCGGACGTGAAGCCCGTGAAGCTCGAGCGGCAGATGCCGCCGTGGCGCGGCATCGCCAGTAGATTGGTGCTGTCGTTGCAGCCCCCGGGCGGCGCCGGCGGCGGATTTCAGAGCTGGCAGGAAGTCGGTTCCTGGTACCTGGGGCTGACGAATGGCCGGCGGGATGCATCGGCGCAGATTCGCGAGAAGGTTCAGCAGCTCACGGCGTCGCCGCCCGAGCCGCTGGCCAAGATGCAGGCCTTGGCCGCGTTCGTGCAGACGGACATCCGGTACGTCGCCATCGAGCTCGGCGTCGGCGGGGTGCAGCCTCATCCGGCGGGCGAGGTCCTCACGCATGGCTATGGCGACTGCAAGGACAAGGTGACGCTGCTGTCTTCGATGCTGAAGGAAATCGGCATCGAGTCCTACTACGTGCTCATCAACACGGAGCGGGGCTCCGTGACCGCAGCCACGCCGCCCAACCTCGGTTTCAATCACGCGATCATCGCAATCCGGCTGCCGGCGGGCATCGACACGAAGCAGATGCCCGCCGTCGTCGCGCACAGGACGCTGGGCCCGCTGCTGTTCTTCGATCCGACGCATCCGCTGATTCCGCTGGGCAATCTGCCGGGTGGTTTGCAGGCCAACCACGGCATGCTGGTGGTGCCCGCGGGTGGCGAACTGGTCTCGTTGCCGCAAACGGCGACGGCCCTGAATGGCATCCAGCGCACCGCGAAGCTGACGCTGGACGATCAAGGCACGTTGAAGGGAGACGTGCGTGAGACCTGGTCGGGCGACGCCGCGGCCGCGCAGCGATACTCCTTGCGGACGGCGCAGCTCGACGTCGACCAGATCAAGCCCGTCGAATCGATGCTGACGGACTCGCTCTCCACGTTCGACATCCTGAGCGCCACGGTGAGCAACCAGCGGGTGCTCGATCGCCCGCTCGTGTGGAATTACAAACTCGAGGTTCCGCGCTACCCACGCACGGCAGGGGACCTGCTGATCATCCGGCCGCGCGTACTCGGCTCTCTATCCACCTCGTTGCTCGAGACGAAGGAGTCGCGCCAGCATCCCATCGAGTTCTCCGCGCCCACGCGCAATACCGACGAGTTCGAGATCACCGTGCCGCCTGGTTACGCAGTCGATTCATTGCCGCCCGCGATCAACGAAGATCTCGGCTTCGTCAGCTACCGGAGTTCCACGAGCTTTTCCGGCAACGTGCTTCGCTACACGCGCACCCTGGAGTTGAAAGAGCTCAGCGTTCCTCCGGCCAAGGCGGAGACGCTCAAGCGATTCTTTCGCGTCATCGAAGGCGATGAACGCAATCCGGCGGTGTTGAAGAAAGGGCCCTGACCCAAACGCACGGATCAGCGGCCGCGGCGCGCGAGTCTGGCGAGGATTTCCTGTTTCGCCGGCTGGTCCTGCAGCCACTCGGCGAACTGCTCGACGCGCGAGTAATCCCCACCCAGCAGTTCCCGCAGGCGCTGTGCTTCCATCGCATGGCTCACACCGGCGCGCACGCCGTGCTGCCACACCTGGGTGAACACCTTCGCGAACTCGCCACTGGCCACCAAACTCTCGACGAGTTCCCACTCGCCGTCGTCCAGCCAGACTTCTTCGCAGTGCGCGCAATAGTCGAGCCGGTTGCTGCGCTCCGCGCTGATGCGGTACTTGCTCATCAGCGAGCGGCACTTGGGGCATTTCTTGGCGCCGACGCTGTCCGCGGCGTCCGATTCGGGTACGGCGGCTTCGGTCACCGGAAGCCGCCCGCGGCCCGCACTCTCGCGCCAGGCGCGATAGCTCACGAGGCTCACGAGCGTGCCGAGGCAGCGACCACAGCTGTAGCCCGCCAGGCCCTCCGTGAGCATCGCGTGCACGAGCGGAGAGTCAGTGCATTGGGGGCACTGTGCCATGGGAACTCCGGATAAGACGCTGGATGCCCCGCGTTCCGTTGGAACGCGGGGTGGGTAGTGTCAGCCGCTGACTACTGGTGGCTGGTGGTCTCGGTGGGCTTGGTGTCTTCGCCAGTACGCTCGGTACGCCCCGCGGCGCCCATGAGCGTCTTGAAGATCTCGTCCTGCACCGATCGCCAACGCTGGTAGTTCCGCTGAGCGACACCCGCGACGGTTTCCACCGGGTCGAGTCCGACGACGGCCTTCACCTTGTCACGCAGTTCGCGCTGCTGCGAGCTGAAGAGCTTCATGCTCTGTTCCAGGTAGCTGCTCAGCACGTTCTGCAGATTGCCGCCGTAGGAACGGATGACCTGCGACAGGAAGTCGCGGCTCATCACTGGATCGACACCGTGTTCCTGCTCGGCGATCACCTGCAGCAGGATGCTGCGCGTGATGTCTTCCTGCGACTTCTTGTCGATGACGACGAAGTCGATCCGCTCGAGCACGAGAGACCGGATATCGCTGAGCGTGATGTATTTGCTCTGAACCGTGTCGTACAGGCGCCGGTTCGGGTACTTCTTGATGACGCGTGGATCGCTCATGCCTTCACCCTCCGTGTGGGCGAGATACCTTATGCCACTTCGCTGCACCCCACAATTTCGGCGTCAGAATCTGCTTATCTGTCGCCGTTGGCGGACAACGCGATCCGGGTCTTGCCCGCAAGCGCTTGTGGGTGCCAGTGCTCGCAACGCCCATTTCCACACCTCTTTAATAGAGGCGTGCGGCCAGATTCGGGCGGCGGTAGCCTGCGATAAGTGCGTAAGGGTCGAAAACAGCGCCCCGGGCGCGACTGTTAGGTCGAGTGGCAGCGATCGCCTGGATTTCGCGAGCTTGGAGCCATCCGGCTCGGTCACCAGTGGCAGATGGCCGTAGATAGGCCGCTGCAGGCCCAACGCCTCCTGCAGTTCCATCTGCCAGGGCGTGCTCGCCAGCAAGTCGGCGCCGCGCACCACTCGCGTCACCCCCTGGTAGGCATCGTCGACCACCACCGCCAGCTGGTAGGTGGCCAGGCCGTCACGGCGGCGGACGACCACGTCGCCGACGCCGGTGAACGTCTGTGGCCCTGGAAGAAGTCGTCGAAGTGGATAGGCCGCGTCCTACGCGGAAGCGCAGCGAGGTGGCGCCCGGTCCCGGGTCGGGCCGCCGCGGCAGGTGCCCGCGTAACGCTGCGAGTCGTCATGTCCGCCGGCGAGATCCTTGCGCGTACAACTGCAGCGGAACAGTGCGGTCCTGCGATTCGAGCAGTGCCAGCGCTTCGCGATAGGCATCGCGCCGTGCGTGCTCTGGTACAGCACCTCGCCATCCCATTCGAAACCGAAACGCCTCAAGCATGCGCAACTGTTGGTCGGCACAACCAGGGATCACGCGCGGCGTATCGAGGTCCTCCATGCGCACCCGCCAGCGAGCGCCGGCGGCGCGTGCGTCGAGATAACTGCCGACCGCGGCGAGCAGCGAGCCCAGATGCAGCGGGCCGGTGGGAGAGGGAGCGAACCTGCCACGGCGCGTTCGGCTCGCCCGCTCTGCCAGCGGCTCACGCCCCACAAAAGAAAACGCCGCCCTGAAGGGGCGGCGTCCGTGAAGTTGCAAGAGTCACTTCGGCTCGAACTATCAGCGGTAGCGATCGTCCCGGTCGCCGTACTGGCGTTCGCGGCGTTCGCGGCGCTCCTGGGCTTCGATGGTGAGTGTGGCCACCGGCCGGGCTTCGAGTCGCTTCACGCCGATCTCTTCGCCGGTCTCGAGGCAGTAGCCGTAGCTGCCGTCCTCGACGCGCTTCAGCGCCTCGTCGATCTTGCGGATCAGCTTGCGCTCGCGATCGCGGGTGCGCAGCTCGAGGCTGAACTCTTCTTCCTGCGTGGCGCGATCGTTCGGATCGGGGAAGTTCGCGGCCTCGTCCTTCATGTGCGAGACCGTGCGATCGACTTCTTCCATGAGGTCGCGCTTCCAGCCATTGAGGATGATGCGGAAGTGCTCGAGCTGCTCCTTGTTCATGTACGCCTCACCACGCTTGGTGATGTACGGCGTTACATTGCGAGGGCCGGCAAGCAGGCTGTCGGCTTCGTGTCGTCCCCGTCGTCGGCTTCGCCGCGGCGCGCGCGATGGCGGACATGCCGACCGTGACTACTGGCCACACCCGTGGCGGTGACCACGATGCGATCCGACGGTGGCGGTGATTTCTTCGCACGGCCTGCGCCACGTTGCGCACGAGCGCACTGGCAGCAGCGGCAGCCGGAGTGGGCTTGCGACTGCTTTCAGGGCGGGCTTGGGCTGAGCCGCGGCTTTGGCGGCTACGGGAGCTTTGGCAGGCGCGGGTTTCGGGGCGGGTTTGGCTGCGACTGTCTTCGCGGCCGGTTTCTTTGCGGTCAACTT
This sequence comes from uncultured Pseudomonadota bacterium, assembly GCA_963846605.1. GTDB lineage: Bacteria > Pseudomonadota > Gammaproteobacteria > Steroidobacterales > Steroidobacteraceae > CADEED01. The sequence goes on along the minus strand of CAWJWS010000011.1, from coordinate 1,082,503 downwards.
GGGTTTCTCGGCTTTCTTCGGCTTGGCGGGCTTTGTAGCCGCTCGCTTGGTCGGCATGTGTTGTCGCTCCAGGCCCTTATCCGGAAGGGGGGCCGGTTTGCAGGACGCGGGATTATACCGGCGGCTTTCCGCGTGTACAGGGGATCGGGGATGACGCCGGATCGGGCAGTTTTAGGTGATGAATCAGGGTAATTCGACCACCGGTGCGGCCTGCCACCCTGACTTGCGCCGTTCCACGACCACCGTGGTGTAGATGCCGCCCCGGACGTTGAATTTGCCGGTCAGGCGCAGAAAGCGGGGCGAAGTGGCATTGGCCAGGTCGTCGGCGATCTGGTTGGTCACGGCCTCGTGGAAAGCGCCTTGGTCGCGGAACGACCAGAGGTAGAGCTTCAGCGACTTGAGCTCGACGCACAGTTCGTCGGGCACGTACTCGAGGTCGAAGGTGGCGAAATCCGGCTGGCCGGTCTTCGGGACACAGACAGGTGAACTCCGGCAGCGTCATGCGGATGGTGTAGTCCACGTGTCGCGCGCGGGATTTGTAAAAGTCTCAAGGCGCGTGGAGGGTTGCGTCGACATGTTGAGTCCCGGGATTTGTCGATGACGGAGCGCGCGCCGATTTTTCTTGCACGGCGTGCCTGAAAAATATTGCGATTACTTTACACTACGGCGCCAGTTCATCCGCCGCCGTCTTCCGATCGACACAGACGTCGCAAGAGCTTCAAGAGAAATAGATGCGCCTGACCAAAATCAAAGTCGCCGGATTCAAATCTTTCGCGGACCCGACCTCGGTGGGTTTCCCGAGCAATCTCACCGGCGTGGTCGGTCCCAATGGCTGCGGCAAGTCGAACATCATCGACGCCGTGCGCTGGGTGATGGGCGAACTCTCCGCCAAGCACCTGCGCGGCGACTCGATGACCGACGTCATCTTCAACGGCTCCGCCTCGCGCAAGCCCGTCGGCACCGCGTCGGTCGAACTCGTGTTCGACAACAGCGACGGCAAGCTCTCCGGTCCGTACGCGGAATACGCCGAGGTGTCGCTCAAGCGCCAGGTGTCGCGCGACGGATCGTCCAACTACTTCCTCAACGGCGCGCGCTGCCGCCGCAAGGACATCACGCAGCTGTTCCTGGGCACCGGCCTGGGCTCGCGCAGCTACGCGATCATCGAGCAGGGCATGATCTCGCGCGTCATCGAGGCCAAGGCCGATGACATGCGCATGTTCGTCGAAGAGGCCGCCGGCATCTCGCGCTACAAGGAGCGCCGCAAGGAAACCGAGGCGCGCATCTCCGACACGCGCGAGAACCTCGAGCGCCTCCAGGACGTCCGCGACGAAGTGGACAAGCAGATCCGTCACCTGCAGCGCCAGGCCGCCACGGCCCGCCGCTACCAGGCGCTCAAGGAAACCGAGCGCCGACTCACCGCCGAACTGCTTGCGCTGCGCCTGCGCGAGATCGACAGCGGCGCCGAGGTGCAGGACAGCGCGGTGCGCGAGTGCGAGCTGTCGATGCAGCAGGCGCTGGCCGACCAGCGCGCCGCCGAAGCCGCCATCGAGACGCAGCGCGCCTACCAGCACGAACAGTCGGAACGGGTGAGTGGCGTCCAGGCGCGCTACTACGAGATCGGTGCCGAGATCAGCCGCACCGAGAGCACCATCTCGCACACGCGCGAGCTGCGTGACCAGCAGCGCAATGAACTCACCAAGGCCCGCGCCACGCTGGCCGAGCTGAATACCCACATCGAGCGCGACGAGCGCGAGATCGCCAATCGCCGCGACGAGATCGAGAAGCTCTCGCCGGAACTCGAGCGCGCGCAGACCGCCGAGAACGCGCTGAACGAGGATCTTGCCTCGGCCGAACAGCAGCTCTCCGACTGGCAGCAGCGCTGGGAAGGCTTCAACCGCGAGCAGGGCGCCGCGCACCAGACCACCCAGGTGGAACGCGCGCGCATCGAGCAGCTCGAGAACCAGCTGCGCCGCCTCGGCGACGCAGGCCGACCGCCTCGCCGTCGAGCGCGAGGCGCTGGTGGCGCAGGAATCTTCAGCCCTGCTGGCGCAGCTCTCCGAAAAGGAATCCGTCGCGCGCAGCACCGCGGACGAACTCTCCCGCGCGCTGAACTCCGCGCTCGATCGTTCGCAGAAGATGCGCGCGGCGCAGTTCGACGCCGAGAGCAAACTCGAGCAGGCGCGCACCGACCGCGAGAAGCGCCGCGCCGAAGTCGTGTCGCTCGAAGCGCTGCAGAAGGCAGCGCTCGCAGCGCGGCGATTCGCGCACCGCCGAGTGGCTGAACAGTTCCGGTCTCGCCAAGCAGCCGCGCCTGGCGGCGCAGCTCAGTCGTGCAGGGTGGTTGGGAGCGTGCCGTCGAAACGGCGCTCGGCGACTACCTCGAAGCGCTCTGCGTCGACGAACTCGACCAGGTCGCCAACGTCCTGCCCTCGCTGCCGGTCGGCCGCGTCTCGCTGCTGCAGGCGGGCGGACACGTCGATGCCGATGGCACGCCCAACATGCTGTCGGGCGTCGTCAGCGGGCCGGGCGCGATCGTCCGGCTGCTGTCTCGCGTGCGTCTCGCGGAGACGCTGCCCGAAGCGCTGAACATCCGACGCCAGCTCGCGCACGACGAGTCGGTGATCACGCGCAGCGGCGAGTGGCTGGGCACGCGACTGGCTGCGCGTCAATCGCGGCGGCGATCCGCACTCGGGCGTGCTCGAGCGCGAGCAGCGCGTGAAGCACCTGCGCGTGGAGCTCACCGCCAGCGAAGAACATGTGAGAGAGAGCGAGGCCCGCCTCGCAGCCTGTCGCGAAGACCTCGCCAGCGCCGAGCGCGAGCGCGACCAGGCGCAGAGCCGCATCCAGGGCGCGCATCGCTTCCACGCGGACCTGCTGGGCCAGCTCGAAGGTGAGCGCGCGCGCTCGCAGGAATCCACCGTGCGCCGCGAGCGCCTCGAAGAAGAGGCCGCCGAAGTCACGCGTGAAGTGGGCCTGGGCCAGGACACGCTGGCGCGCGCGCGCGCCGAACTCGACCGCGGACTCGTCGCGCTGGACGCGCTGGACTCGCGCCGCGCGGATCTCGAAGGTGAGCGCGAAGGCCGCCGCGAAGCCGTGCAATCGGCGCGCGAACGCTGGCAGACCGCGCAGCTCACCTCGCGCGATCTGCTGATCCGCATCGAGTCGCGCCGTTCGAGCGAGAGCTCCATGTCGGTGGGTCTCAAGCGCATGGCCGACCAGCGCATGCAGACCCAGTCGCGCGCCAGGAGCTGGAAGCCGCGCTGGCCGATGGTGACCTGCCCATCGTCGAGCTCGAAGGCAGGCTCAAGGACTTCCTCGCGCGCCGCCTCGAGATCGAGACGGAGCTGAGCACCGAGCGCCGCGCGCTCGAAGAGGCCGATGGTTCGCTGCGCTCGCTGGACGAGAAGCGTCTCGATGCCGAGACGCGCGTGAACACCGCGCGTGAAGCCATGGAGCAGGCCCGCCTGGTCGCGCAGGAATCCCGCGTGCGCCGCGAAGGCATCGTGGAGCAGTTCGCCGCCACCCGATTCGAACTACCCGAAATCCTCGCGGGCCTCGCCGCCGACGCCGCCGTGCCCACCTGGGAAGAATCCCTGGCGGGCACGCGCGCGGATCTCGAGAAGCTGGGCCAGGTCAACCTTGCCGCGATCGACGAGCTCAAGGAGCAGTCCGAGCGCAAGGAATACCTCGATCGCCAGTTCGCGGACGTCACTTCGGCGCTCACCACGCTCGAAGAGGCGATGCAGCAAGATCGACAAGGAAACGCGCACGCGTTTCGAGGACACCTTCAATCTCATCAACGACGGCCTCAAGGCCAAGTTCCCGAAGCTGTTCGGTGGCGGTCACGCGTACCTGGAACTGGTGGGCGACGACGTGCTCTCGGCCGGCGTGGCCGTCATGGCGCGTCCGCCCGGCAAGCGCAACAGCTCGATCCACCAGCTCTCGGGCGGCGAGAAGGCGCTCACCGCCGTCGCGCTGGTGTTCTCGATCTTCGATCTGAATCCCGGCGCCGTTCTGCCTGCTGGACGAAGTGGACGCGCCGCTCGACGAGCACAACGTCGGCCGCTTCTGCGACATCGTCAAGGAGATGTCGGAGCACGTGCAGTTCATCTTCATCACGCACAACAAGGCGACCATGGAGCTGTCCCAGCAGCTGCTGGGCGTGACCATGACCGAGCCCGGTTGCTCGCGCCTCGTGGCCGTCGACGTCGACGAAGCGGTGCGCATGGCGTCGGCCTGAGTGGACGAAATCCGAGCGATGCCCGAACTCCGCATCATTCTGCTCGTGCTCGGCGTCGTGTTCGTCGCCGCGCATCGCCGGGTTCGAATGGTGGCGTTCGCGCGGGCAACGGCCCGCCGCGGTGGTGTCGCGCGACGACCTGCCGCTGGACCGCCCCGCTCGCGCAGCGATGATCGCCATGCGCGTCACGCCGATCGCGCAAGAGCGCGCCGACATCGAAGCCGCTGCCGGAGATCAACGTGGTGCGCGAAGCGCGGGTGGCCGTGCCGGACTGCGCTGCCGGTCATCGAGCTGGCCAGCACCACGGACACCGGCACGCGCCGCGCGCTGGGCATTTCCATTTCCGATGAAGTCGCCGTGGACGTGTCGCATGACACGACCGGCCGCGCAGTCGCGCGCGCGAACCGAACCCTACATCGGCGCGGACGATGCGTCTCCGCGTGCGCGTCGATCGACACCCGGGCCGATGGCGCCCGGTGCTCCCAAACTACAGCTCGCCTGGCCGCCCGACGCGCCAGCGTCGCATCGTCGCGCTGCGCGTGATCCCGAAATCCGAGCCGCGTTTCCCGGGCCGCACGCTGCGCCAGGCCTTCAGCGCCTGCGGTTTCTGGCACGGGCCCATGGACATCTTTCACCTGCCGGACGAGCAGGGCCGTGTGTTGCTGTCAGCCGCGGCCGCTGGCGCAGCCGGGCACTTTCGATCCGTCGATCATGGATTCGCAGCGGTTTTCCGGCCTCAACCTGTTCGCCGTGCTGCCGGGCCCCGCGCCCGAGCGCGAAGTATTCGAGGAACTCGTGCACGCCGCGCGCCAGCTCGCCGAGCGTCTCGATGGTCTCATCACCGATCAGCACGGCGAGGAACTCACCGCCGGCACGAATCGCGCGTCTGCGCCAGTCGCTCGAAGAAGGCGCGGCCCGCGCGCTCAGGCTGATCGCGACCATGGCGAACGATGCCGCGCAACGCGCCGCCGAGCTGCGCGAGCAACTGGATCAGCACGACTACCGCTACTACGTGCTCAACGAACCTTCGGTGCCCGACGCCGAGTACGACCGGCTCATGAAGGAGCTGCGCGACATCGAAGCGGCGCATCCGGAACTGGTGACGCCGGATTCACCCACGCAGCGCGTCGCCGGCACCGCGGCCTCCGAATTCGCGGAAGCGAAGCACACCATCCCCATGCTCTCGCTCGAGAACGGCTTCACCGAAGAAGACCTGCGCGATTTCGATCGCAAGGTGCGCGAGCGCCTGGGCACCGGAAGGTCCCATCGACTACTCCGCCACGCCCAAGCTCGATGGCCTCGCCATCTCGGTGTTGTATCGCGATGGCGTGTACGAGCGCGCGGCCACGCGCGGCGACGGCGTGACCGGCGAAGACGTCACCGCCAACGTCGCCACCATCCGCTCGGTGCCGCGCAAGTCTGCGTGGCAAGCCACCGGCCTTGCTCGAAGTGCGCGGCGAAGTATTCCTGCCGTATCGCGGGCTTCGAGAAGATGAATCGTGATGCCATGGCGCGCGGCGACAAGACCTACGTGAACCCGCGCAACGCCGCCTCCGGCAGCCTGCGCCAGCTGGATCCGCGCATGACCGCGCAGCGGCCGCTGGATCTCAATTTCTACGAGCTCGGCGTGGTCGAGGGCGGCGCCGTTCCCGAACGGCACAGCGAGCTTGCGGCCTGGCTCAACTCGCTGGGCTTGCGCACCAACCCCGAGGGCAGGAAGGTCGTCGGCGTCGAAGGCTGCCTCGATTATTACCGCGACATCGGCGCGCGCCGCGCCAAACTACCGTTCCAGATCGACGGCGTGGTCTACAAGGTGGACCGGCGCGCCGATCAGGAGAAGCTGGGCTTCGTGTCGCGCGCGCCGCGCTGGGCGCTGGCGCACAAGTTTCCCGCCGACGAAGAGATGACGCTGCTCGAAGACGTGATCTTCAACGTGGGCCGCACGGGTGCGCTGACGCCGGCCGCCAAGCTCAAGCCCGTGTTCGTCGGCGGCGTCACCGTGAGCAACGCCACGCTGCACAACATGGACGAGGTCGCGCGCAAGGGTTTCATGATCGGCGACACCGTGGTGGTGCGGCGCGCGGGCGACGTCATCCCCGAAGTGGTGCGCTATCTGCCCGAGAACGACGCCCCGCCGATGCACGTCCCATCGTCATGCCGGCGCGAGTGCCCGGTGTGCGGTTCGCCGGTGGTCGCGGCAGGAAGACCAGGCCGTCTACAAGTGCACGGGCGGCGTACTCAAGTGCCGCGCGCAGCGCGCGCGAGTGGATCATGCATTTCGCGGGGCGTCGCGCCATGGACATCGAAGGGCTGGGCGAGAAACTCATCGAACAACTGGTCGACGATGGCCGGCCTCAAGTACCCCCGCCGATCTGTACACGCTGACGAGCCGAACTCGGCGCGCTAAGTTCGTCGCGGCCGAGCGGAAGAGGGCAAGCCTGCGAACGGCGCTCGGTGAGAAGTCCGCCGCCAACCTCTTCACCGCCATCGAGAAGAGCAAGAAGCACGACGCTGCCGCGATTCCTGTTCGCGCTGGGCATTCCGCAGGTGGGTGAGTCCACGGCGCGCGCGCTGGCGGAGCAGTTCGGCGATCTCGCAGACCGCTGCGGCAGGCCACGCGAACAAGTCGAAGAGACGCCGGACGTGGGACCGGTGGTGTCGCGGAGATCGCGAAGTTCTTCCGCGCGATCCCGGGCGAACAAGGTGGTCGACGCGCTGGTCGCACGCGGCATCCACTGGGACAAGATCGACGTCGCCCAGGCCGCGAGGAGCTGCCGCTCAGCGGACTCACTTTCGTGATCACCGGCACGCTCGCTGGGCGTGCAGCGCGACGCCGCCGAGGATGCGCTGCGTGAACTCGGCGCCAAGGTGTCGGGCAGCGTGTCCAAGAAGACCAGCTATCCTGGTCGTGGGCGCGGATGCCGGTTCCAAGCTGGCCAAGGCCCAGTCGCTGGGTGTCGCCATCCTCGACGAAGCCGCGCTCGAACAGATCCTGGAAACGAAACGGCCACCGGGAGCCTGACCCGCGGTGGCCGTTTATCAGACGTGCTGATTCGCGCTCGTCTGGCTGGTCGGCGGGTCGCCGGCGCGGCGCCGGGCGCAGGCTGCGCGGCCGGAGCCGCGGGAGCGGCCGGCGCGGCGGTGAGGCCTTGGCGGCCTCCGAGGTCAGGGCCGGCTCGACCTTGGCGGTCTTGAGCAGGTCATCCGACAACTTCGTCAGTCGCTTGGTCAGCACGCTGCGCGCCAGATTGTTCGCGCATCTGTTCGAAGGCGCGGCGGCGTGCGCTTCACGCGTGTCCTCGAGCTGCACGATGTGCCAGCCCATGGGCGATCTGCACCGGGCGCGGCGTGATCTCACCCTTCTTGAGCAGGCCCACGGCCGTCGCGAAATCCGGTCCCAGCACATTGGGCGGGAACCAGCCCATCTCGCCGCCGTGCGTCGCGCTCTCCTTGTGGGTGGACATCTGCTTGGCCAGCGTCGCGAAGTCACCGCCCGACTTGAGGCGATCGAGGATCTTCTGCGCCACGTCTTCACCGCTGACCACGATGTGACGCGCGCGGAACTCCACCTGCGGCATGGCCGCGAGCTGGGCCTCGTACTCGGCGCGCAGCTCGGCGTCGGTGGGCTCCTGTCCCTTGGCGATCTTGGCTGCCGTGGCCTGCTGGATCACCTGCAGGCGCGAGATCTCCATGGCCGCGGCCACGTCCGGTTCCTTGATCAGGCCGTTCTTCTCGGCGTCCTGCGCGAACAGCTCCACGCGCGCCAGGTTCTCGCGGATCTGCTCCTTGTCCTCGGCGGACAGATCTCGGCGAACGGCCGGCGAGCCAGGCCTTCGGCGTAGGCCTCGAAAGTCTTCTGGCTGATGGCTTTGCCATTCACGGTGAGCGCCGGCGGCGAGGCGGTGGGCGGCGGCCTCGGCGGGCCTTCGCGGCTTCTTCTCTTGGCGCAGGCGGCGAGCGCCAGCAGCACGCAGGCGGCGAGAATACGATGTAACTTTCATTTGATCTCTCAAGGGGTTGAAGAATGTTCTTTGGACATTTCTTTAGGGACGCGCGCGTCGATCGACAACGCATGGATGTCGCGGCCCATCAATTCAGCGGCGGCAGCATAGACCATCCGATGCCGTTCCACCGCGCCGCGCCCGATGAAGCCCGGCGCTGCGATGGTCACGTGGAAATGCCCGCCTTCACGCGCGCCGGCATGGCCGGCGTGCTTCGCGCTGTCGTCACGGATCTCGAGACGCGAGGGCGACAGCGACTGCCTCCAGCGCCGCCCGCAGCCGCTCCACGCGGTGCTCACGGGGTTTCCTCGCGCGCGAACAGCACGCGCGCAGGAGCCAGAACAACAAGCCGCACGTGACCACGATAGCGATGGGGCCGACCATCCAGACCTTGAACGTGACCCAGTCCGACTTCGCTGCGGTTCTGCGCGATCCAGATGTTGGCCGTGCCGAGCAGCAGGTAGAACACGCCCATGATCAGCGAAGCGCCGCGCCAGCTCGGATGCGAGAATGGTCACGCCCTCGCGGCAGGTCCTTTGCCGAGCAGCCGCTCCAGCAAGCGTCTTCTGTCCAATCCAGACCGAGCCGGCGAAGATCAGGGCCACGATCCAGTAGAAGACCGTCGCCTTCCACTGGAGGAACCGCACGTCGTGCAGGATCAGCGTCGCGATGCCGAACACCCAGACCAGCACCGCGAGGATGAGGTGCATCTGCGGCACCTTGCGCGTGGTGCAGCCAGTCCAACGCCAGCATCAGCAGCATGCCACCATCAACACGCCGGTGGCGACGTAGATGCCGCCGAAGCACTTGTAGACCAGTCCGAAGAAGACGATCAGTGGCGCGAATTCGATCAACGTTTCCATGCGGGAGGTTCTGTCTGGTGGCGGCGGGGCTGGCGGAAGAGGGCGCGTATGATAACGGCCGTGCCGGCGACGTGAACGATTGACCGTCCGCGTGAACGCCCGGATTTCCCGTGAGCCAGTACTTCGAGCTACATCCCGAGAACCCGCAGCTGCGGCTGATCCGGCGCGCGGCGGAGATCGTGCGCGACGGTGGTCTCATCGTGTATCCCACGGATTCCTGCTACGCGCTGGGCTGTCACATCGGTGACAAGGATGCGCTCGATCGCATCCGGCGCATCCGCGACGGCGGATCGCCATCACCACTTCACGCTGGTGTGCCGCGACCTCGCCGAGATCGCGCAAGTACGCCAAGGTGGAGACCTGGCAGTTCCGCATGCTCAAGGCCGCGACGCCGGGGCCCTATACCTTCCTGCTGCCGGCCACCAAGGAAACTCCGCGGCGTCTGCAGCACGAGAAACGCCGCACCATCGGCATCCGCGTGCCGGATCACGAAGTGCCGCGGCTGCTGCTGGCGGAACTCGGCGAACCCATCATGAGTTCCACGCTGCTGCTGCCCGGGGACGACCTGCCGCTGACCGACGGCCGCGAGATCAGAAACCGGCTCGAGCATCAAGTGGATTGCGTGCTCGACGGCGGCCATTGCGGCATCGAACCGACCACCGTGGTCGATCTCGCCGTGTCGCCGCCCGCCGTGACAAGGATTGGTCGCGGGATCGCTGGAAACGCTGGGGCTTTAATGGGTGACGATTCGCTCGTTTCCTCGAAAAGGGGACGCGGCTGGCAATGAGGCTGGAGCGTGGCGACGGTGTCCCCACTTCCGCGACGGAAACGGGGACAGTCCCCTATACTGCGCGCTTCACGTGAGCAGCCATCCGCAAGCAAAACGAGTTCTTTCCGGAATGCGTCCGACGGGTCAGTTGCACCTCGGCAACTACCACGGCGCGCTCAAGAACTGGGTCGACCTCCAGTACCAGTACGAGTGCTTATTTCTTCGTCGCTGACTGGCACGCGCTGACCACGGGCTACGAAGACACCAAGCAGCTCCCGAAATTCATCTCCGAGATGCTCATCGACTGGCTGGCCGCGGGCCTCAACCCCGGCGTGTCCACGTTGTTCGTGCAGTCGCAGGTGCCGGAGCACGCCGAGCTGCACCTGCTGCTGTCGATGATCACGCCGCTGGGCTGGCTCGAACGCGTGCCCAGCTACAAGGACCAGCAGGAAGCGCTCAAGGAAAAGGACCTGGCGACCTACGGCTTCCTCGGTTATCCGCTGCTGCAGACCGCCGACATCCTGCTGTACAAACCGGCCTACGTACCCGTGGGTGAGGACCAGGTGGCGCACGTCGAGATCACGCGCGAAGTCGCGCGCCGGTTCAACCACCTGTACGGACGCGAGCCGGACTTCGAGGCCAAGGTCGAGAAGGCCATCAAGCAGCTCGGCGGCCGCAACGGCACGCTGTACAAGCAGCTGCGCAAGAAATTCCAGGAGACCGGTGATCAGCTCGCGCTCGACAAGGCGCGCGAGACCGTCACCAGCAATGCCCGCCTGACGGTCGCCGACCGCGAGCGGTTGTTAGGCTATCTCGAAGGCGGCAGCGTCAGCATCCTGCCCGAGCCGCAGGTGCTGCTCACGGCCACGCCCAAGGTGCCCGGGCTCGACGGCCGCAAGATGTCCAAGTCCTATGGCAACACCATCGGCCTGCGCGAAGACACCGACGAGGTCGCGAAGAAGCTCAAGCAGATGCAGACCGATCCGGCGCGCGTGCGCCGCACCGACCCGGGCAACCCGGACGTGTGCCCGGTGTTCGACCTGCACAAGATCTACTCCAGCGACGAGACGCGCACCTGGGCCGCGAACGGCTGCCGCACGGCCGGCATCGGCTGCCTCGAGTGCAAGAAGCCGCTGATCGAAAAGGTCGTCGAGGAGATCGGCGGCATCCGCAAGCGCGCCGTCGAGTTCGAAGAGAATCCGGAGCTGGTGCGCAACATCATCGCCGAGGGCGCCGAGAAGGCGCGCGACGCGGCGCGCGCCACGCTCGACGACGTGCGTCACGCCATGAACCTGCGCGTCGACTGAGGTAGCCAGATGGCCAAGAAAGCAACCAAGCCCGATCTGCAGCTGGTCGTCGACAACCTCCCGACGGAGTGGGCCGGACGCCGCGGATCTCGACAAGCCGCGCGCAGCCCGAGCAGGTGGAGATGCCGTTCGCCATCGTCAACGGCGAGGCGATCACGCAGCTGCCCAAGGACCTGTACATCCCGCCGCAGGCGCTCGAGGTGTTCCTCGACGCGTTCGAAGGTCCGCTGGACCTGCTGCTGTACATGATCCGGCGGCAGAACCTCGACATCCTCGACATCCCGATCGCCGACATCACCAAGCAGTACATGGAGTACATCGGGCTCATGGCCGACATGCAGCTCGAGCTCGCCGGCGAATACCTGGTGATGGCCGCGACGCTGGCCGAGATCAAGTCGCGCATGCTGCTGCCGCGCGCCGCGGATCCGAACGCCGGCGAAGAGGGTGATCCGCGCGCCGACCTCGTGCGCCGCCTGCAGGAGTACGAGCGCTTCAAGAGCGCCGCCGAGAGCATCGACCGCATCCCGCGCATGGACCGCGACACCTGGGTGGGCAGCGCGGACCTGCTCGAGCGCAAGAGTCTCGCGCCCGCTGCCGCAGATCGCCATGCAGGAAATGCTGCTGGCCTTCCGCGAAGTGGTCCAGCGCGCCGAAATGTTCGCGCATCACCACATCCGCCGTGAGCGGCTGTCGGTGCGCGTGCGCATGTCTGATATTCTCTCGAACCTCGAACGCAGCGAGCTTCGTGGAGTTCGCGAACCTCTTCAAACCGGAAGAGGGCCGCATGGGCGTGACGGTGACCTTCGTGGCCATCCTCGAGCTGGTGCGCGAAGGTCTGATCGAGATCGTGCAGACCGAGGCTTACGCGCCCATCCACGTGCGCAAGGGCGAAGGACAGCGCGGGCTCAAGCTGGCCGTCGACAACGACGCCAAGCTGGATGCCGCGGCCAACGAGTCCGACATCGATGGCAGCGCCACCGAGTACGATCGACGACCTCGACGCAGACGATGGCGGCCCGGAGAACGGACGGAGAACCGCATGAGTGATTCCTACTTCAAGAACGTGATCGAAGCGGCCCTGCTGGCCGCCGGCCGGCCGGTGCCGATTTCCGAGCTGCAGCAGATGTTCGACGAGCACTCGCGCCCGGCGCCGAAGGAAATGCGCGCGGTGCTGGAGCAGCTCACCGCCGACTACGAAGGCCGCGGCGTCGCCATCCGCGAGACCGCCAACGGCTTCCGCTTCCAGGTGCGTACGGAGTTCGCGCACGAGGTCTCGCGCCTGTGGCCGGACCGCCCGAAGAAGTACTCGCGCGCCATGCTGGAAACACTCGCGCTCATCGCCTATCGCCAGCCCATCACGCGCGCCGAGATCGAGCACGTGCGTGGCGTGGCCGTGAATCCCGAAATCGTGAAGACGCTCATGGAGCGCAACTGGGTGCGTGTCGTCGGACATCGCGACGTCCCCGGCCATCCGGAGCTGCTGGGCACCACTGCCGAGTTCCTCGACTACTTCTCGCTCAAGTCCATCGAAGACCTGCCGCCGCTGGCCGAGCTCAAGTCGCTCAGCGACCTCAACCTGCAGCTGCCGCTTGCCGGTGGAAGGCCAGAAGGAAGGCGAGGTTCAATCCGCCGACGCGGCCGCCGATGCGAACGCTCCTGTGGATTCGGGCGAAGTGGCACTGGTCAATGCCAATGCCGACGAGACCGAGGAAACGCCCGAGCCGGTGCGTGCCGATGATGGCGGTCTCGATGCCGCCGCGGACGACGACGAGGAAGAAGAACTTTCGGCGCCGGGCAATTCGGCCGCTGGACTCGTCGCGGCTCCGCCGTCAGACGAGCAATAGCGGGGAGCGGCCCGCGCCATGGTTCGTCCACGATCGGCGCCCGCCGGCGCGGCTCGTGGCGGCGAGCCGGAGCGGCTCCAGAAATTCCTCGCGCAACGGGGTCTCGGCTCCCGCCGGGCCATCGAAGAATGGATCCGCGCCCAACGTATCACCGTCAACGGCCGCATCGCCGAGCTCGGGCTCAAGGTCACGGCGCAGGACGACGTCCGCCTCGATGGCCGGGCGATCCGCGCTCGGGCTGCCGAGGGCGGTCAGGTGTTCATGTTCAATCGTTCGGCGGGAGATCCGCTGCGTGAGGCCGAGGGTACCCGCGCCGCGCTGATCGAACGGCTGCCAAGAAGCGCGGGCAAGCGCTTCATGGCCGTGAGCGCGATGCCCAACATCGACGGTGGGCTCGAGCTGGTCACCTCCGACGGCGCCCTGGCCACGAAGCTTCAACGCGCGTTCCAGAAGCTCCCCACCGTGTTCACGGTGCGCGTGAAGGGGTTGTTGGGTCCGGATCATCTCGAAGGCGTGAAGAGCGGCAAGCTCGACCGGCCCACGCGCATGGTCATCAGTTCGGTATCCACCAGCGAAGCGGACCTCGAAGGGTTCCAACCGCTGGTATTCGGTCACGGCGCACGGCGCCAGCGGCAAGGACATCCGTCAGCTGTTCGAGCGCCAGGGCGCGCTGGTCAGCCGCGTGATGCGCATCTCGATGGGTAGTTTGGCGCTGGACAAGACCTTGTCGCGCGGCCAGTACCGCCAGCTCGAAGAAAACGAGATCGAGGCGATGCTGTCGGCGCCCGCTACGCCTGGGCCTGAAAGCGAAGACCCGTGACGCCCTTGCTGGCCGGACCCAGCAACGCGAGATAGGGCCCGGTCAGCGATTCCGGCGTCGGCAGTGTCTGCACGTCTTCGGAAGGGTACGCCTGGCGGCGCATCGCGGTGCGCACCTTGCCCGGGTCGATGATGTTCACGCGCACCGTCGAGGTGTTCTCCAGTTCCGGCGCGAGCACCTGCGTGAGGCCTTCCAGCGCGAACTTCGACACCGAGTACGCGCCCCAGTACGCGCGGCCGGTCTTGCCCACGCCGCTCGACGTGAACAGCACCGACGCATCCGCAGACCTGCGCAGCAGCGGCAGCAAGTACTGCGTGAGCACGAACGCCGCCGTCACGTTCACGTGCATCACGCGCATGAACAGCGGTACATCGTATTGTTCGATGGCCGTGAGCGTGCCGAGCAGCGCGGCGTTGTGCAGCAGGCCGTCGAGCCGGCCGTAGCGCTGTTCGATGGCGGCGGCGAGCGCTTCATAGTCCGCCGCGAGGGCCTTTTCCAGGTCGAAGGGCACGATGCTCGCTTCCGGGATGCCGCTGTTTCCCGCGGCGAGCTGCGCGATCTCCGCGTGCACGCCTTCCAGCTTCTTCACCGTGCGCCCGAGCAGCAACACTTGCGCGCCCGCCTGCGCCAGCGCCAGTGCGACGGCGCGCCCGATGCCGGAACCGGCGCCGGTGACGAGCACCACGCGGCCGGCAAATTCCTGCGGCGCCGCTGTGTGCCGACGCGGATCGAATGTGGTCATGAAACTCTCAGGAAGGATTGCGGGGAGGGAGCTCGGGATCGTCGGACTCGAGCGCGGGCGCCGACGTCAGCGCGCGAATGCCTTTCTCGATCGGGTCGACGGGTTCGATGGGGGCATCCGTGCTGGCGCCCAGTTCCGTGAACTTGCGCGCTTGCGACAACACGTTGCGCTCCAGCGAGCCCACCGCGGAGTTGAATGCGTCGATGGCCGAGCCGAAGGAGCGGCCCGCCTTCTGCAGGTGGTTCACGAACACGCCGAGACGCTTGTGCAGGTCCTGGCCCAGCTCGCGGATCTCGCGCGCGTTCTCGGTGACGCGCGACTGGCGCCAGCCGTACGCGATCACCTTCAGCAGCGCCATGAGCGTGGAGGGCGTGGTGACGATGATGCGCTGCTTGAGCGCCGTGTCGATGAGATCGGGCCGCTCCGCGAGCGCCGCCGACAGGAACTGGTCACCCGGCAGGAACAGCACGGCGAATTCCGGGCTGTGCTCGAACTGTTCCCAGTAGCTCTTGCGGCCCAGCTCGCGCACGCGCTCTTCCACCTGGCGCGCATGACGCGACAGCGCCTCGCGGCGCGCCTCGTCGTCCTGTCGGCTTCGACGGCGGCGAGATAGGCGTCGAGCGGCGTCTTGGCGTCGACGACGATGCTGCGATCCTCGGGCATGCGCACCAGCAGGTCGGGGCGCAGCGCGCCACCCTCCGCGGCCACCTGTTCCTGCTCGGTGAAATCGCAGTGCTCGGACATGCCGGCCAGCTCGACCACGCGCTTGCAGCGTGATCTCGCCCCAGCGGCCACGGACTTCGGGGCGGCGCAGCGCGGTGGAGAGGTTGCGCGTCTCGCGCTGCAGGAGGTCCTGCATCTTCACCATGTTCTCGATCTGGCCGGAGAGCTTGCCGGTGGATTCGCGCCGCTCGCGTTCGATCGCCAGCGACTGTTCTTCCTGTTTCGCGAGCGCCGTCTTCAAAGGCTCGACGAGCTGCTTGATGGCTTCCTCGCGCGCCACGAGCGAGGCCGTGGCCGATTCCTGGTTGCGACCGAAGACCTCGGTGGCCAGCTTGATGAAGGTCTGGCTGTTGTGTTCGAGCGCCGCGCGCGAGCTGCTGTCGATGGCCAGGCGAACCTGCGCCTCGCTCTGTCGCAGCAGCTCCGCATTGCGCGCCAGCGCCTGCTCTTCGCTCGCAATCTTCGCACGCGCCTCGGCGAGTTCGGCGCGCAGGGTTTCCGCGCGGCGCGCCGCTCGCAGCGTCCCGAGGAGATAGCCGATCACTGCGGCGGCCGCGGCGGCCGCCGACGGCGAGCAAGCACCAGCAGCGTGGTATTCACGCCGCTCCGTTCGCGCGCAGCTGGCCGGGTTTGTCCAAC
This sequence comes from uncultured Pseudomonadota bacterium, assembly GCA_963846605.1. Taxonomy (GTDB): domain Bacteria; phylum Pseudomonadota; class Gammaproteobacteria; order Steroidobacterales; family Steroidobacteraceae; genus CADEED01. The sequence continues at coordinate 1,066,555 of CAWJWS010000011.1, read as the reverse complement.
CAGCCGAGCAGATCCAGCGGGGTGTCGAGCCAGCCATGCTGGTACCAGCTGTCGGCGCTGTCGTCGTCACCGAGGTAGCCGAACCCCGCGATCAGCGAATACATGCCGGCGGCCTTGGCGGCCTGCGTGTCGCGTTCGGCGTCGCCGACGTACACGCATTCGGAGGGGTTCACGCCCATGACTTGCGCGGCGTGCAGCAGGCCGCGCGGATGCGGTTTGCGCTCGGGAAAGCGTATCGCCGCTGACCACCGCGCGGGCCCGCGTGTGAAGGTTCACTTCGACCAGCAGGGGCTCGGTGAGCCAGCCCGGCTTGTTGGTGACGATGCCCCAGGCCAGGCCGCGCCGTTCGAGTTCGGCGCAGCATTTCGTCGCCGCCGTCGAACAGCGCCGTGTGTTTCGCGAGCTGCTGTGCGGTAGATGTTCAGCAGGCGCATCCGCATCACTTCGTGTTCCGTCGGCGGCAGCTCGCCGAACCAGAGGCGCACCAGCGCGTGGCCGCCATGCGAGACCTGGCAGCGCACCTGCTCGTAGGGCAGCGGGGCTAGCTTCTCCTCGGCGCGCAGCTGGTTCAGCGCGTTCATCATGTCGTGGGCGGTATCGAGCAGGGTGCCGTCGAGATCGAACAGCACGGCCTTGATCTGGCTCATGGAAGGGGTCATGGAGGATTCTGCACGAAGCGGTCGCGCTGCGCTTCAGATGCATGAGGTAATTCACCGAAGGGTCCGTGGTGAGCGAACACTGTTCGCGCACCGGGTCGTAGTTGCAGTCCGGCGATGTCCATCACGTCCAATCCCGCGGCGCGCGCGAAGCGCGCGATCTCCGACGGTTTGAGCAGCCGGTCGTACTCATGCGTGCCGCGCGGCACGAGCCGCGCGATGTATTCCGCGCCGACGATCGCCAGCGCGAAGGACTTGAGATTGCGGTTGATGGTGGAGACGAACAGATCGCCGCCCGGTCGCACCAGCCTGCGCGAACACGTCGACGGTGGCCGCGGGATCCGGCACGTGTTCGAGCATCTCCATGCAGGTGAGCACGTCGAACTTGCCGGCATGCGCCGTGGCCAGCATTTCCGCGGAGTCGACGCGGTAGTCGATCTTCAGGCCCGAATCCAGCGCGTGCAGCCGCGCGGTCTCCACCATGCTGGGCGCGAGATCGATGGCCATCACCCGGGCCTGCGCGCGCGCCAGTGATTCGGCCAGCAATCCGCCGCCGCATCCCACGTCGAGCACGCGTGCGCCCGCGAGCTGGCAACGTTCCTGCACGTAGCGCGCGCGCACGGGATTGAGCTTGTGCAGTGGTTTGAACTCGCCGTCCACGTCCCAGAAGCGATGGGCCGCGGCTTCGAACTTCGCGATTTCCGCGGCGTCGCTGTTGCTCGCGTTGAGGTTCGCCTGGGGGGCGAATTCGATGGCGGATTCGGGGTGTTCATGAGGTGCGCGAATTATAGACGCGGATTGTCAATAACGCGCGAGAAAACAGGGCTTTCCGCAACCTCTGCATGCTAGAATCCGCCACCTTTTTTCGGGCCCTTCCATGAACGAAATCGCGCGCGAAATCCTTCCCGTGAATCTCGAAGACGAGATGCGCCAGTCGTATCTCGACTACGCCATGAGCGTCATCGTCGGCCGCGCGCTGCCCGACGTTCGCGACGGCCTGAAGCCCGTGCATCGCCGCATCCTGCATGCCATGCGCGAGCTGGGGAATGACTGGAACAGGGCCTACAAGAAGTCCGCGCGCGTCGTCGGCGACGTCATCGGTAAATACCACCCGCACGGCGACAACGCCGTGTACGACGCGCTGGTGCGCATGGCGCAGGACTTCTCGCTGCGCTACCTGCTGGTGGACGGCCAGGGCAACTTCGGCTCGGTGGACGGCGACGCGCCGGCCGCCATGCGTTACACCGAAGTGCGCATGTCGCGCATCACCAGCGAGCTGCTGGCGGACATCGAGAAGGAAACCGTCGATTTCCAGGCCGAACTACGACGGCTCGGAGACCGAGCCGACGGTGATGCCGGCGCGCTTCCCGAACCTGCTGGTCAATGGATCAGCCGGCATCGCGGTCGGCATGGCCACCAACATCCCGCCGCACAACCTCACCGAGATCATCAACGCCTGCCTCGCGGTGCTCGACAATCCGGAAGTCATGCTGGCCGAGCTCATGCAGCACGTGCCGGGTCCGGATTTCCCCACCGCCGGCATCATCAACGGCGCCACCGAGATCGCCACGGCGTATCGCACCGGCCGCGGCCGCCTGTCGATCCGCGCGCGCACGCAGCTTCGAGGACATGGACAAGGGTGGCCGCCAGGCCATCATCGTCACCGAGCTGCCGTTCCAGGTGAACAAGGCGCGCCTGCATCGAGCGCATCGCCGAGCTGGTCCGCGACAAGGAGATCGAAGGCATCTCCGATGCCTGCGCGACGAGTCCGACAAGGACGGCATGCGCATCGTCATCGAGCTCAAGCGCGGTGAAGTCGCCGAAGTGCGTGCTCAACAACCTGTTCGCGCAGACGCCGCTCGAGACCGTGTTCGGCATCAACATGGTCGCGCTCATCGACGGCCAGCCGAAGCTGCTCGGCCTCAAGGAGATGCTGGAAGCCTTCATCCGGCATCGTCGCGAAGTCGTCACGCGCCGCACGATTTTCGATCTCGCCAAGGCGCGCGACCGCGCCCACGTGCTCGAAGGCCTGGCCGTGGCGCTGGCCAACATCGACGAGGTCATCGCGCTCATCAAGGCGTCGCCCATCCTCGGTGGAAGCGAAGGCCGCGCTGATCGCGCGCGCCTGGACTTCGGGCGCCGTGCCGCAGATGCTGGCGCGCGCGGGCGAGATCTCCACGCGTCCGCATCGGCCTGTCGGCGGATCTCGGTGTCTCGGGCGAGGGTGGCCGCCGCTACCGGCTGTCCGAAGTCCAGGCGCAGGCCATTCTCGACATGCGCCTGCATCGCCTCACGGGCCTCGAGCAGGACAAGATCATCGCCGAATACCAGGAGCTGCTGACGCTGATCGTCGACCTCACCGACATCCTGGCGCGTCCCGAGCGCCTCACGCAGGTGGTGCGCGACGAGCTGGTCGCGCATCCGCGATCAGTACGGCGATGCGCGCCGCACCGAGATCAACCGCGATCACCTCGACCTATCCACCGAAGATCTGATCGAGCCGCAGGACGTGGTGGTCACGCTGTCGCACGCCGGTTACGCCAAGTCGCCAGCCGGTCACCGAGTACCAGGCGCAGCGTCGCGGTGGCCGCGGCAAGGCGGCCACGTCGGTGAAGGACGAAGACTTCGTCGAGAAGCTGTTCGTCGCGCACACGCACGACACCATTCTGTGCTTCTCGCAATCGCGGCAAGGTCTACTGGAAGCGGGTGTTCGAACTGCCGCTGGCGGGCCGCGGCTCGCGCGGCAAGCCGATGGTCAATCTGCTGCCGCTGGAAGAGGGCGAGAAGATCAACGCCATCCTGCCCATCAAGCAGTACGACGACGACCATTTCGTGTTCATGGCCACCAGCCAGGGCACGGTCAAGAAGACGCCGCTGTCGGCGTTCTCGCGTCCGCGCGCCAGCGGCATCATTGCCGTGGGTCTCGACACCGACGACCGCCTGGTCGGCGTGGCGCTGACGGATGGCACGCCGTGACGTCATCCTGTCGTCGAGCGGTGGCAAGTCGATCCGCTTCAATGAAGAAGAAGTCCGTCCCATGGGTCGCGAAGCCACGGGCGTGCGCGGCATCAAGCTGGCCGAGGGCCAGGACACTCATCTCGCTGATCGTCGTGGGCGACGGCCACATCCTCACGGCCTCGGCCAACGGTTACGGCAAGCTCACGCCGCTCGAGGATTTCCCGGCGCATGGCCGCGGCGGCCAGGGCGTCATCGCGTTGCAGACCACCGATCGCAACGGCGAGATGGTGGCCGCGCTGCAGGTGAATGCCGACCACGAAATCATGCTGATCAGTTCCACGGGCACGCTGGTGCGTACGCCGGTGGCGGAAATCTCGGTGGTGGGTCGCAATACCCAGGGCGTGCGGCTCATCCGGCTGGACGAAGGCGAACGCCTGACGGGCGTCGAGCGCATCGAGAGCCTGGCTGCGAAGAGCGCCCAGGCGGCTCTCCGAGGCCGCCTCGGATCTCGTTCTGCGGATTCGTCCCGGATTGGGCGACGCTGGTCCGGTCGATACGCCCACGTCCTGATATAGTTCCGCGCCCCGGGCAATAACGTCCGGGGCGAATTAACAGGTCGGGCAATAAGGTCCGGCCAGAGGATGACGATGCGCGTATTCAATTTCGCGGCTGGCCCCGCCACGCTGCCGCTCGAAGTTCTTCAGCAGGCCCAGGCCGAAATGACCGACTGGAAAGCCAGTGGCATGTCGGTGATGGAAGTCTCCCATCGCAGCAAGGCGTTCATCGCCGTCGCCCAGGAAGCCGAAGCGGACCTGCGCGAGCTGCTCGCCGTCCCGGCCAACTACAAGGTGCTGTTCCTGCAGGGCGGCGCCACCGGCATGTTCTCGGCCATCCCGATGAACCTGGCCACCGCCGACTCCACCGTGGACTACGTGAACACCGGCGCCTGGTCCAAGAAGGCCATCGGCGAAGCCAAGCGCTTCTGCAAGGTCAACGTCGTCGGCCGACGAGGCTGCGTCCAACTACTCGACCGTGCCGGCGCAGGGTGCGCTCAAGCTCACCCCGAACGCCGCGTATTTCCACTACACGCCGAATGAAACCATCGGCGGCGTGGAATTCGACTACGTGCCGCGACGTGGGCAATGTCCCGCTGGTCGCGGATTTCAGCTCCACCATCCTGTCGCGCCCCATCGACGTCTCGAAATTCGGCCTGATCTATGCCGGCGCGCAGAAGAACATCGGTCCTTCCGGCATCGTCGTGGTGATCGTGCGCGACGACCTGATCGGCAAGGCGCGCCCCGGCACGCCGTCCGTCTGGGACTTCAAGGCCATGGCCGACGAAGGTTCCATGCTGAACACGCCGCCGACCTTCGGCTGGTACTTCGCGGGCCTCGTATTCAAGTGGCTCAAGAAGCAGGGTGGCCTGAAGGCCATCGAAGCACGCAACCGCGACAAGGCGCGACAAGCTCTACGACTTCATCGAGGACAGCGGCTTCTACAAGAGTCCCGTGGCCCCGAACGCGCGCTCCTGGATGAACGTGCCGTTCACGCTGGCCAAGCCGGATCTCGACAAGACTTTCACCGCCGAAGCGGCGAAGGCCGGCCTGGTGAACCTCGAAGGTCACCGCTCGGTGGGCGGCATGCGCGCCTCCATCTACAACGCCATGCCGCCGGAAGGCGTCGATGCGCTGATCAAGTTCATGAAGGAGTTCCAGGCCCGCAACGCCTGAAGAACCGATTCCAACTACCGGAGGCAATAACGCCGACGGTACTGACGCCCCGGGCAAGAACGTCCGGGAGCAAGGAGTTAGACAATGCGATTCAAGATCCAGACCCTGAACAACATCTCGATCAAGGGCCTCGAGCGCCTGCCGCGCGACCGTTTCGAAGTGGCTCGGAGATCAACAACCCCGACGCCATCCTCGTGCGCTCGGCGGACATGCACAAGATCCGATTCCCGACTGCGTGCGCGCCATCGGCCGCGCCGGCGCGGGCACCAACAACATTCCGGTCGAGGCGCTCTCCAAGAAGGGCATCCCGGTGTTCAACGCGCCCGGGCGCCAACGCCAATGCCGTGAAAGAACTCGTGCTCGCCGGCATGTTCCTGGCAGCGCGCAACATCACCCAGGCGTGGGCCTTCGCCAAGTCGCAGCAGGGTGACGACCACGCCATCGACGTGGCCGTGGAGAAGGGCAAGAAGAACTTCGTCGGCTTCGAACTACCCGGCCGCACGCTGGGCGTCATCGGCCTCGGCGCCATCGGTGTGGAAGTGGCCAACACCGCGTTGCACCTGGGCATGAAGGTGCTGGGCTACGACCCGCAGATCACCGTGCAGCGCGCCTGGCAGCTGTCCTCGAACGTGGAGCAGGCGCTGTCGCTGGACGACCTGTTCGTGCGTTCGGACGTCATCTCCGTGCACGTGCCGCTGACGCCGGAGACCCGCGGCCTGGTCAACGAAGCCCGCCTCAAGCTCATGCGCAAGAACGGCGTGATCCTGAACTTCGCGCGCGCGCCCATCGTCGACGAGAAGGCCATCGTTTCCGCGCTCGACGACGGCCGCCTGCAAGGCTACGTCTGCGACTTCCCGACCAACGCCACCAAGGACCACCCGAAGATCGTGACGCTGCCGCACCTGGGCGCCTCCACGAACGAGGCCGAGGACAACTGCGCCGTGATGGTGGCCGACACCGTCAAGGACTACCTCGAGAACGGCAACATCAAGAACAGCGTGAACTTCCCCGAGATGGTGCTGCCGCGCGCGCCCAAGACCTCGCGCATCTGCATCGCCAACAGCAACGTGCCTAACATGGTGGGCCAGATCTCGACCGCCCTGGCCGGCGCCTCGCTGAACATCGCCGAGCTGCTCAACAAGTCCCGCGGCGAGTACGCGTACACGCTCATCGACACCGACGGCGCCGTGGACAACTGCGCGTGCTCGACAAGGTGCGCGCGATCACCGGGCGTGCTCGCGGCGCGGGTGATATAACTCCCGCCAACATGGCGAAGGCAATCGAAGCAAGTCCAGAGCCGCATCCGGAACGTGCAGCGGCTTCGGCCGCCCCCGAAAGGGGGCGCCGGACCCGCTGGCCGGCCTGCGCGCGCAGATCGACGACGTCGACTCGCGCATCCACTGCCTTGTTGAACGAACGCGCCGGCCTGGCGCGACAGGTCGGCGTCTCCAAGCACGCCGACGGCCACACCGTCGACTTCTACCGTCCCGAGCGCGAAGCGCAGGTGCTGCGCATGGCGCGCGAGCGGAACAAGGGTCCGCTGCGCAACGAGGAAATCCTGCGGCTGTTCCGCGAGATCATGTCGGCCTGCCTCGCGCAGGAAGAGCCGCTCAAGGTGGGCTACCTCGGTCCCGAGGGCACGTTCTCGCAGACCGCGACGCTCAAGCATTTCGGTCACTCGGTGCGCGCCCTGGCGCTCGCGTCGGTGGACGAGGTGTTCCACGAAGTCGAAGCCGGGCTCGCCGATTTCGGCGTGGTGCCCGTCGAGAATTCCACCGAAGGCTCGGTGAACCACACGCTGGATCAGCTGCTGGGATCGCCGCTGAAGATCTGCGGCGAAGTGGAGCTGCGCATCCACCAGTTCCTCATGGGCGGCATGGATCGCCTCGACAAGATCAAGCGCATCTGCAGCCATCCGCAATCGCTCGCGCAATGCCGCGGCTGGCTCGACGAACACCTGCCCGACGTGCCGCGCATTGCCGGTGTCGAGCAATGCCGAAGGCGCGCGCCGCGCGCGCGACGAAGAGGGCACCGCCGCCATCGCCGGCGAAACCGCCGCCGATGTCTACGGCCTCAAGCTGCTGGCCACCGAGATCGAGGACCGCGACGACAACACCACGCGGTTCTTCGTCGTGGGCCGCAAGGTGTTCAAGCCTTCCGGTGACGATCGCACGACGCATCCTCTGCTCGGCGCTTGCACACGGACTCGCCCAGGCGCGCTGTTCCGGCTGCTCGAGCCGCTGGCCAAGCACAAGATCAGCCTGACGCGCATCGAGTCGCGTCCGTCGCGCCGCAAGAAGTGGGACTACGTGTTCTTCCTCGACATCGATGGCCACTGCCGAAGAGCCGCACGTGGCCAAGGCGCTGGCCGCGCTGAAGAAGCGCGCGTCGCTGTTTCGCGTGCTCGGGTCGTACCCGCGCGCCGTCTCCTAAGAGTGGGGACATTCCTGATTTTCTAGGAAATGGGGACGGGGCTGGAGAACGGGCAGCGGTGCGTTGCCGCGAGAGTGGAATGCTTTCCGGAGCTCAGTCTCGGGCGCGCGCTTCGCGCGTTCCCTCGGGCGAAGCTACGCAGGTGGAGCTGTCTTCACGCGCGAAGCGCGCTGACGTACGACGCCGCTTCGGCGTCGTAGGAGTGGGGCGTGAGCCCCTGGGAATAGTACCTCCGCGCTTAACGCTTCGCCCTCGGCGCCCTCGATTCGCTCCGGAAAGCATTCCACACGGCAACGCATCACCGTTGGCGCCCAGCCCCGTCCCCATTTCCTAGAAAATCAGGAATGTCCCCATTACTTCGGCATCGTCCAGGCGGAGAGCCATTCTTCGCCCGACGCCGTTGCCTTCAGGTCGTTCAGCAGCGTCGACTCGATCCCGGGAAGGTGCGCGGCGCCGTAACAGACCGCGACGCGGCGCTGCTTTCGATTGGCGAGCACTTCCTTCAGCTTGTTCGTCGCCACCTCGTTGCGGCCGCTGAGGATCACCGAGCCGTTCTTGCCTTCGAGCGCGGCCGTCACGGATTCCATCTGGTCGAACATCTTCGCCAGCACCTTCTTGAATTCCGCCGCCGAGTCCGCGCTCATGAGGATGCGGATCAACGCGAAGGTGTTGAGCTCGTTCATCGACGAGCGGCTCATCTCGCCGTTCAGCTGCACCTGCATCGCGCGCGCGAACAGCGTCAGCATGGATTCGCCTCGTTCCTGCTGCATCTTCGAGAACTCTTCGGCCGAGGCATCGGCGTGAACCATGTTCTTGCCGCGGTAGTCGATGGCGCCGAGCTGAAACGCGAGGTTCAGATATCTCGCCGCCGACAGCTGCACGGAGCTGATGCCGCCACCCGCCGTCTGGATCTTGCGTTGCTCTTCCGTGAGCGGGGCCATCTGCGTGAGCGCGGAAGGGTCGCCAACCAGTTCGAACAGGACCGAGTCATAGCCCGTGAAACGCTGGTTCAGGTTCTCGTAGTAACCGATATCCGCGATGTGCACGACGCCGACGAGGTCCACGGTCTGGCCGGAGGGCATCGTGAATGATTTGATCGCCACTTCGAGCCGCGCGCTGCGCTTGTCTTCGGCGAAGCGGATGTAGTCGGGCAGTTCCACCGCGAATGCCTGCGTGGACATGCAGGCCGCGATCGCCACCCACGCGAGGTGTCTGAGCTTCATGCCCCGATGCTTCGGCTCCGGAGGCCATGGTGTCAATCTCAGGCTTGCGGAAGTGTTGACTTGCCCTAGGATGCGCCGCATGTCTTCACTCTCCGTGTCTTCACCTCCCATGTCACCGGGCCAGCTGGCCGTCGATAACGTCCAGTCGCTGTCTCCGTACGTGCCGGGCAAACCCATCGAGGAGCTGCAGCGCGAGCTGGGACTCAGCGACATCATCAAGCTGGCCTCCAACGAAAACCCGTTCGGCCCGAGCCCGCGGGCGCTGGATGCCATGCGCCGCGCGCTCGAGGACACCTGGCTCTACCCCGACGGCAGCGGCCATGTGCTCAAGCAGAAGCTCGCCGCGACGCTGGGCGTGCAGCCCAACCGGATCACACTGGGCAATGGTTCCAACGACGTGCTGGTGCTGTTGGCCGAGGCGTTTCTCAAGCCCGGACTCGAGGCCATCTACTCGCAATACGCTTTCGCGGTGTATCAGATCGCCGTGCAGGCGGCGGGTGCCACGGCGGTGGTGACACCGGCCACTGCGGCGGACGCGCCCATGCCGCTGGGTCACGATCTCACCGCCATGGCGAAGGCGATCACGCCGCGCACACGCCTGGTGTTCGTCGCGAACCCTAACAACCCGACCGGCACCTGGGTGCCCGCGCGGCAGCTGCGCGAGTTCATCGCCAGCGTGCCACCGCATGCGCTCGTGGTGCTCGACGAGGCGTACTTCGAATACACGGGCGGGCTGGACCTGCAGAACGGCATCGACTGGCTCGCCGACTTTCCGAACCTCGTGGTCGTGCGCACCTTCTCCAAGGCCTATGGCCTTGCCGGCGTGCGCGTGGGCTACGCCGTGAGTCATCCGTCGGTGGCCGACATGCTCAATCGCGTCCGGCAGGCCTTCAACGTCTCGGTGGTGGGCCTGGCCGGCGCCGCGGCCGCGCTGGAGGACACGGCGCACTCTGGAGCGGGCGGTGCACGTGGCGGTGACCGAACGCGCCCGGGTCGCGGCGCGGCTCCAGGAGCGGCGGCACCCCGTGCTGCCATCAGCCGGCAACTTCCTGCTGCTGCATGCCGGTGCAGGCGCCCGTGATCGCTTCGAGGGGTTGCTGCGCAAGGGCATCATCGTGCGGCCGGTGGGCAACTATCAGTTGCCCGAGTACCTGCGTGTCACGCTGGGCACGTAGAGCAGAACGATCGATTCCTCACCGCCTGGGAAGCTTGCTAACGTCCAGTGCACATGACTCCGAACATTCCCATCGCCACCATCGACGGACCGTCGAGCTCCGGCAAAGGAACCATCAGCCGCATCGTCGCCGCCCGCGTGGGCTGGCATCTGCTGGACAGCGGCGCGCTGTATCGCCTGGTGGCCCTGGGTGGCCAGTCCTGCGGAGACCTCGACCCCGATGACGTGGAAGAACACGTGGCCGTGGCCCGCTCCATGCGCGTGCAGTTCGGCTCGGTCGGGGATGGCCAGGAACAGGTGCTGCTCGACGGCCAGGACGTCACCCGCAAGATCCGCACCGAGGAGGCCGGGGCAGGGCGCCTCCCGCGTGGCCGCCTGGCCGGCAGTCCGGGCCGCCCTCACGGACCGCCAGCGGTCCTTCGCCCAGCCCCCCGGACTGGTGGCCGACGGGCGGGATATGGGCACGGTCATCTTTCCGGACGCCCCGACTGAAGGTTTTCCTCACCGCCAGCGCCGAGGAAAGGGCTCAAAGACGCCATAAGCAGTTGATCGGGAAGGGGTCCGCTGCTAGTCTTGCCGCCCTTTCGCGGGAGATCGCGGAGCGCGATTTGCGGGATTCCACCCGCCAGGTCGCACCGCTCAAGCCCGCGCCGGACGCGCATCTACTCGACTCCACCGGATTGAGTATCGAAGCCGTCGTCGAGCGGGTTCTCTCGCTCGGGCGCGAGCGCGGTCTCTGGCCCAAGGCAGTAGTTTTCGAAGGTCGCTTCGCATGGATGCGAGGCGTTGTTCAACCATCTCGCGGGAACGGATTTCCCGGGAGCGTCAATTGTCACGGCCGTCAATCAAAAACGGACCGTGCGAGTGGAATCTAAATGACTGAATCTTTTGCCCAGCTCTTTGAACAGAGCATCGCTAACCAGCGAATCCGCCCCGGAATGATCCTCACTGGCCTCATCGTCAACGTTGGCGATGACATGGTCGTGGTCAACGTGGGCCTCAAGTCCGAAGCGGTCATCCCGCTCGAACAATTCAAGAACGAACGTGGAGAGATCGAAGTCAAGGCTGGCGACAGCGTTGAAGTCGCGCTCGACGCCATGGAAGACGGCACCGGCGAAACGCGCCTCTCGCGCGAGAAGGCCAAGCGTGCCCGCACCTGGACCCGTCTCGAAGAGTCGTTCAACAAATCCGAAATCGTCACCGGCACCATCACGGGCCGTGTGAAGGGTGGCTTCACCGTCGAGATCGACAACGTCCGCGCGTTCCTTCCGGGTTCGCTGGTCGATGTCCGTCCCGTGCGTGACACCGCCTACCTCGAAGGCAAGTCCCTCGAGTTCAAGGTCATCAAGCTCGACCAGAAGCGCAACAACGTTGTCGTTTCCCGTCGCGCGGTCGTCGAGCAGGAGTTCTCCGCCGAGCGCAGCGCGCTCATGGACAACCTGCAGGAAGGCACCGTGCTCAAGGGCACCGTCAAGAACCTCACCGACTACGGCGCGTTCGTGGACCTCGGTGGCATCGACGGCCTGCTGCACATCACCGACATGGCGTGGAAGCGCGTCAAGCATCCGTCGGAAGTGGTCAAGGTCGGCGACGAGATCGACGTCCGCATCCTCAAGTTCGACCGCGAGCGTTCACGCGTTTCGCTCGGCCTCAAGCAGCTGGGCGCGGATCCGTGGGAGAACATCGCCCGCCGTTACCCGCCCAACACGCGAGTGTTCGGCAAGGTCACGAACATCGCCGACTACGGCGCGTTCGTGGAGATCGAGGACGGCGTCGAAGGCCTCGTCCACGTGTCCGAAATGGACTGGACCAACAAGAACGTCAACCCGGCCAAGGTCGTGCACTCGGGCCAGGAAGTCGAAGTCATGGTGCTCGACGTGGATGAAGAGCGTCGTCGCATTTCGCTCGGCCTCAAGCAGTGCAAGCAGAACCCGTGGAAGGAGTTCGCCGAGAACTTCAACCGTGGCGACAAGGTGTCGGGCCAGATCAAGTCCATCACGGACTTCGGTGTGTTCATCGGTCTCGCCGGCAACATCGACGGTCTCGTGCACCTGTCGGATCTCTCCTGGGACGTGGCCGGCGAAGAAGCCGTGCGCAACTACCAGAAGGGCCAGCAGGTCGAAGCCATGGTGCTGTCGATCGACCCGGACCGTGAGCGCATCTCGCTGGGCATCAAGCAGCTCGCGCAGGATCCGTTCAGCGAGTACATCGCCACGAACCCGAAGGGCACCATCGTCAAGGGTGTCGTCAAGGAAGTCGATGCTCGCGCCGCGATCATCGACCTCGGCAACGGCATCGAAGGCCAGCTGCGCGCCAGCGACCTGAGCCGCGACCGCGTCGAAGACGCGCGTACCGTGCTCAAGGTGGGTCAGGAAATCGAAGCCCGCTTCACGGGTGTCGATCGCAAGACCCGCACCATTGCGCTGTCGATCAAGGCGAAGGAAATGCACGAGGAAGCCGAGGCGGTGTCCAACTACCGCTCCGAGCAGGGCTCGAGCAGCGGCACCAGCCTGGGCGACCTGCTCAAGGAACAGATCGGCGATCGGTAATCCCCCGGTACGACACGCTACGGCACGACCAACAACAAGGAAAACGGCCCCATGACGAAGTCCGAGCTCATCGAGATCATCACGGCGAAACAGAAACACCTGCCAGCCAAGGATGTGGAGCTCGCGCTCAAGCAGATCCTCGAGATCATGAGCGATGCTTTGTCGGCGGGAGATCGCATCGAGATACGCGGCTTCGGCTCGTTCTCGCTGCACTTCCGGCCTCCGCGGCAGGGCCGTAATCCCAAGACCGGCGAGGCCGTGGCCTTGTCGGGCAAGTACGTGCCGCACTTCAAGCCCGGCAAGGATCTGCGCGAGCGCGTCAACGACGGCGCGGACCGCCCCATCCGGGATTGAAGAATCTGTCTGACTGAAACGAGTGGCCGCGGAAATGGCGACATTTCCGCGGCCTTTTCACATCCGCCGCCTGTCCCCATGAGCGCCAATTCAAACTACCCCGCATCCCTCGACCTCGAGCCCTGGCTTCCGGGCGCATTCCAATTCGAAACGCCGCTGCCGGGCAGCAAGTCGCTGACACTGCGTGACTGCGCCATCGCGGCGCTGGCCGATGGCGTCAGCACCATCCGTTATCCCGGCGAGGCCGACGACTACTGGCGCATGAAAGATTGCCTGCGCCGGCTGGGACTCGCCGTCGATGACTCGCGCGAGGGCGAGGTCGCGGATCACCGGTCGTGGCGGCGCAGTTCGCCGCCGGGCCGCGTCGAGCTGGACGTGGGGCAGAGCGCGGTCACCACGCGGCTCATGCTCGCGTTCGCGGCGTTGCGCGCCGGAGGTCACCGTTGTCGATGGCCACATCTCCATGCAGAAGCGTCCCAACAAGGACCTCGTGGACGCGCTGGCGCACGCTGGGCGCCACGCTGGATTCCACCAACGACGGCTATCTGCCCGACCACGGTGACGCGGCGCCGCGCGCTGCGTGGTCCGGTGCGCGTGCCCGGCAACATCTCCAGCCAGTACCTCACCAGCCTGCTGATCATCGCGCCGCTGATCGAGGGTGGGCTCACCATCGAAGTGGAGGGCGATCTCACCAGCAAGCCGTATGTGGATCTCACGCTCGACGAGATGGCCAAGTTCGGCGTGCATGTCGACAATGAGGACTACCGGAAGCTGGTGGTGCCACAGCAGGCGTATCCGCGCCGGCACCATCGACGTGGAAGGCGATGCCTCGGCGGCGTCGTATTTCGCGGCGCTGGCGACGCTGCATGGCGCAACGATCACGCTGAGCAATCTCGGCAGCGGCACGCGCCAGGGTGACTACGGTTTCCTCGCGCTGTGCGAGCAGCTCGGCGCGCGCGTCGCAGCGCGGCGGCGCCGCACCGTCATCCAGGGCCCGCCGCGCTCGCCGCCGAGTTTCGACGGCGCCCGTCGACATGACCAGCATGCCGGACGTGGCGCCCACGCTGATGATGATCTGCGCCGTTCCTCTCGAAGCCCACGCGCATCACCGGCCTTGCCACCCTGCGCGTGAAGGAATGCGACCGCATCGCGGCGCCCACGCGCGAGCTGCGCAAGCTCGGCGTGACGGTCGAGGAGGGGCCGGACTACATGGTCATCGAGCCGCTGGGCGCGATGCCGCGAAAGCGCGACGCAGGTGGTGGAAATCGAGACCTATCACGATCACCGCATCGCCATGTCTTTCGGCGTGCTCGGCTCGAGGCTGCCGGGCCTGCGGATCCTCGATCCCGGCTGCGTGGCCAAGACCTATCCGAATTACTGGCGCGACTGGCAATCGGCGAGATCCGCCCGCGAGGCTGAGTGCGTACCGGCTTGCGATTCACCTCACGCGCACGAACCTGAAGTCCGGCATCAGGGAATCGCGAGAACCGCGACCCGTCCACTTCCTGCTAACGTCCCCGCATGCGTCTACGCGGCATCGGTCCCGAAGTATTACTGCTGTGTTTCATCGTGGTCGGTGCGGCCGCCTTCGCGCTCGGCCGCCGCACGGCGCGCGGCCGCCGCGTGCGTCGCGACGTGGACTACTTCGCCGGTCTCGATCACCTGGTCAACGATCGCTATGACCGCGCCACCGAGGTGTTCACGCGGCTCGCCGACAAATCCCACGAAGCCGACATCCAGTTCGCGCTCGGCAGCCTCATGCGCCGCCGCGGCGAAGTGGATCGCGCCATCGCCATCCACACCGAACTTGCGCCAGCACCGCGAAGCCGCGAGTGCGCGAGCAGGCCACCTTCGCGCTGGGCCTGGACTATCTGAGCGCCGGACTCATGGATCGCGCCGAAGAAAAATTCCGCAGCCTCATGGGCTCGGAGCGCTACCGGCCGTCGGTGCTCGAGCGCCTGGCGTGGGTGTACGAGCAGCAACGCGAATGGCGGCGGCACTGGATTTGTGGCGCGAACTGCCCGCCGGAGAAGCAGGTCGAACGCGCCGAGGTCGCGGCTCACTACTGCTGCGAGCTCGGCGAGGCGGCGCTGGCCGCGCGGGATCTCGACGGGGCGCGAGCGCAGGTGGCGGCGGCCCGCGCGCATGCGCCCACGCTCGCGCGCGCCTCCATCCTCGCGGCGCGTATTGCCATGGCCGCGGGTGAAGCCGGCAAGGCATTGGATCTTTACGCCGACGCCCTGGACCAGTCGCGCACCATTCAGATGGCCTTCGAACGCGAAGCCCGCGAGGCGGTGCCGGGCAGGTCGCGCCGCGAACTGGCCGAGAAACTGCGCGACGCCCCGCAACTGGCCGAAGAAGCCGCCGTGCCCGAGCCGGCGCGATTTCGCTGCGAGCGAATGCGGCGTGGCCAGCCTCACCTGGCACTGGCGCTGCCCGAGCTGCCGCAATTGGGATTCGTTGCGCGCAATCCGCGCGCGAGCTGAATATCGCCGGTTTTCGCCAGATTGACGGCTGCCGTCCGGGTTCGCCCTGTTGTTAGTCTCCTCGCCATCCCGGCGTCGCCGGGTCACACAGGAAAGGAGGCCTCATGTCACTCAACACATCTCATCCCCACGGTCGCCGCCATGCTGCTGCTGGCGCCGCTCGTGGTGCGTGCCGAACCCGTCAACATCAATACCGCCGATGCCACGGCACTCGCCAAGGCGCTCACTGGCATCGGCCCGGCGAAGGCCAAGGCCATCGTCACTTACCGCGAAAAGAACGGTCCGTTCAAGACGGCGGACCAGCTCGCCATGGTGGAGGGCATTTCGCAGAAGCTCATCGACAAGAACCGCGCGGACATCCGTCTGGGTGCTGACAAAGGCCGGCGCCGAGCAAGGCCGGGCTGGCACCGGCCCCCGCGGCCAAGCCGGCGGCCAAAGCCGGCCGCGTAAGTCAGGTCTGACGGCCGGGCACGGCGTGAAGTCGCGCAAACCATCTACGTCCGTCGCGGCCTTCCCGGCTGCGGTCCGGAGTGGGGGCATGGTATGTTTCCGGCCCCCAGATTGCCGGAGCCGCCATGGCCGCCAAGAAGAAGAGCCGCATCGATGTCGCCGTATTCCCGGTCGCCGGTCGTGGTACCCGCTTCCTGCCGGCCACCAAGGCCAGCCCCAAGGAAATGCTGCCCATCGTCGACAAACCACTCATTCAGTACGCGGTGGAAGAGGCGCTGGAAGCGGGCGCGCGGCGCCTGGTGTTCATCACCGGTTCGTCGAAGCGCGCCATCGAAGATCATTTCGACACCGACGGTGAACTCGAAAACCTGCTGCTCAAGCAGGGCAAGAGCGACCTGCTGAAGACCCTGCGCAGCGTGCTGCCGTCGTATGCCTCGTGCATCTACATCCGCCAGCCCGCGCCGCTGGGCCTCGGTCATGCGGTGTTGTGCGCCAAGCCGGCCGTGGGTGATGCGCCGTTCTTCGTGCACCTCGCGGACGACCTCATCGACGCCGAAAGTCGCCTGCCTCAAACAGATGGCGGACCGCTTCGACGATGGCAGCATGGTGGCCGTGCAGACCGTGCCGCATAATCCCAGACCGACAAGTACGGCATCGTGAAAACCGGCGCGCGCCGCGGCGATCTGCTGCGCGTCGAGCGGATCGTCGAGAAACCCAAGCCCGACAAGGCGCCGTCGAACCTCGCCGTCGTGGGCCGTTACCTGCTCACGCCGAGAGTGTTCGATCACCTGGAGCGCATCGGCGAAGGCGCCGGTGGCGAAATCCAGCTCACCGACGGTATCGCGCGACTCATGAACGACGAAGCCGTGTACGCCTACCGCTTCGACGGCAAGCGCTTCGACTGCGGCAGCAAGCTCGGTTACCTGCAGGCCAACGTGGAGTACGCGCTCAAGCATCCGGAGCTCTCGGGCACGTTCAAGTCGTACGTCAAGAAGCTCTCGAAAGAAATTTGACGCGCTGATTGCGGGGGCCCTGAGTCTTGCCTGCGGCCATCTCGCGTCAGATTCTCCAGCCGCTCATCGACCAGTTGGGCGGCCGCTGGAGAGAGGAAGATGGCGAGGGTAGTTGGGAAACAGAAGGCCCGGTGCTGCGCGCCTCCGTGGAGTTCACGGCCTATGAACTCCGCGACGGCGTCAGCGTCGCCTGCGTTGTGCTGATTTTTCACGCCGGGTTTTCCCAGCTCGCATCGGAAATCATCGGACGCGACCTGTGGATCCAGCAGTTCGATGCCATCACGGAATCTGCGCCGGCGGCAGAATTGCCGGCGCTTCTCTCCGGGGTGATGCAGTCCGTCCTCGCTCGCCTTGCATCGACGGATGCAGATCCGCTCATCGAATCGCTGGCGCGAAATCGTGCAGATCCTCCCGCGGGTTCAGGCGTCAGTCACCTGGTTGCGCTCGCTTACCGGGGCGAGTTCAATGCGATTGATGACTACCACCAGGCGCTGAATCGTGGCCATCGTGCAGGCCTTGCGAGCGAGATCGACTTCGCCATAGTGGACCGTGCGCTGACGGTGGTGGCCGGGCGAATGGGTTAAAGCGCGTCACTTGAACTGTGTCCGCCGGAACGGGTCTACTCGCGAGTCACGTTTCAACGCAGGTGCTCCATGTTCGATCCCAAGGCCCTTCTCGACCAGTTCCTCGGCAGCAGTCCCGGTCAAGGCATGCGTAACGCCGGCCAGTCCGTCAAGGGCCGGTTGGACCAGTACAGCGGCAGCGGCGGCTTCATGCGCGGTGCGGCCGCGGGTGGCTTGTTGGGCTTGCTGCTGGGTGGCAAGGGCATGCGCAAGATGGCGGGTGGCGCGCTTGGTTACGGCGGCGCCGCGGCGCTCGGCGCGCTGGCGCTCAAGGCCTATCAGAACTACCAGCAGAAGAAGGGTGCGGCTCCCGTGAGCCTCACTCCCGAGCAGTTCGCGGCGCTCACGCCGGATGCACTGCCTCACGCGCAGCCAGCCGCGGATGGCGGAGCGTTCCAGCTCGTGCTGATCCGCGCCATGGTCGGCGCCGCCAAGGCCGATGGTCACGTGGATGCCACCGAGCAGCAGCGCCTGTTCGGCCAGGTGGAACGACTGGGACTGGATGCCGAAGCCAAGGCCTACGTGTTCGATCTGCTCTCGCAGCCCGTGGACATGGGCTCCATCACCAACGCGGTCGTGACGCCGGAGCAGGGTGCCGAGGTGTACCTGGCCTCGAAGATGGCCATCGATCTCGATGTGCCGGCTGAACGCGTCTATCTCGACGCGCTGGCCGCGCGCCTGAAGCTACCGGCGGAGTTGCGCGCGCAACTGGACGCTCAGGCGGTTTGATCCGCCGCGCCCCGCGTCGATGAGCTTCGACCACAAGGCGTACGTGTTCGACCATGTGCGCTACGTGCAGGAGTTCGAGCCTCTGTTGAGCCGCGCGTTGGCCTCGGGCTCCAGCATCGAACTCGTGCAACACATCGGCAAGGTGATCGGCGAGTTGAAGCACCCGCACGAAGGAGGCGCGTTGTCGGCCGAATGGGATCGGGAGTTCGACGCACAGAGTCCGCAGTTCACGGGTGAGCTCGCGCTGACGCGCTATTACGATCCGGGTGAGGGCGTCGGGCTGTCGCACGACTGGGATCGCGCGGTGGAGCTGCTGGATGCGCAGGGGCTTCCGGGAGACGAGGTCGTCAAAGGAAGCGTCATCGGCTCCGCCGCCGTTGAATTCGATCCCGGCCTCATGGGTTCCTATCTTCAGACGCCGGCCGAGGTGGCAAGGAATCTCCAGCGCGTGCGGTCGTGCGAAGCGATCCTGGCGGAGCCTGAGATTGGAAGGCTGCTGGTCATGCTGGCTGCCGCCGCGAGCCGCAATCGGGGCCTGTACGTGATCTTCTGATCACTCCACGCGCCGCGACGAACGCGGCGCGTGATCTCGATCAGCCTGCGCAGCTCTCCACGACACCGCCCACGCTCCTCACCTTGTACGAACGCACGTTCGTCAGCGAGCGCGTGAGCGAGCCGTCCGCGCGTGTTCATGCTGTGGGTCCAGTCGCTGACCTGCACCGTGTCGCAAGCACCATTGGAGCCGCGCACCAGCTGACCCAGGCGGATCGTGTGCACGAGCGGTGCCGCTGGCGGTCGAGCCGCTGCTGCTTTCCACGGCGTATTCCGAGTTGTTGAACATCGTGAACTGCCAGAGGTACTCGGACAGCGCCTCGAGTTCGGTGGCGGTCAGCGGCCGCTGGTTCATGGCGCCGGCGGCGCCGGTGTCGACGCGCAGGTCGGTGCCCGAGCGATCGAGGTACTCGCACTTGAACACGCGATGGCGCAGCATCGCGGTCGACGTCGGCGCGCGGCACGCGGATCACTCTCGA
This sequence comes from uncultured Pseudomonadota bacterium, assembly GCA_963846605.1. Taxonomy (GTDB): domain Bacteria; phylum Pseudomonadota; class Gammaproteobacteria; order Steroidobacterales; family Steroidobacteraceae; genus CADEED01. Next base: position 1,047,146 of record CAWJWS010000011.1, on the reverse strand, counting down.
ACATCGTGCGCGTCGCTGCGCACTTCGACCAGGTCGGAGTACTGGCCCGCCCAGGTGGCCAGGCGCTCGGACCAGTCGATGGCCTGCGCCATGTCGTTGGTGCAGACCTCGTAAGTGCGGGCTGGCGGCCTGGGGGCCAGTGGCGAAATCCGTGTTCTGCAGATGGCGCGTGGACAAGGTGCCCAGCACGCTGGCGGGACGGGTTTCCACGTCGAAGCCGGCGGGCGTCCGTTCATCACCCTTGTACAGGCGGGTGGCGAGCGTCAGGTCGGCGGTGCTGGTCGGAGGGGCGGCAGTCGGCGAAGCGACCGGGGGCGTGCGTGGCGTTCTGCGGTGCGCGAAGACGCGGGCGCGGCCGAGCCCGCACCACCACCACCACCGCAGGCCGCCAGAGTCATCGAAACCAGAATCCCCAGAACCTTCGTTTTCATCTTCTATCCCTGCACTCTCTTGGAATTGGGGCCGGCGGCAGTACACGAGCACTTGCGAGAGAGGAGTACCGTCGGTCGGTGTGCACGAGCCCGCGAAACTGCCGCCAGCGAGACGTTGGTACGGCGTGTTTGCGCCCGTACCCTGAAAAGGTTTACGGCGGCAAAGCGGCAGCGTTGAGCCTGCGAGTGTGATGCGCGTCGCGGGTGCGCGGCAATTATTTGAACCCCGTCTCTTATGTGCAGTGGTTAGTCCGGCCGTCCGTCGAATAACGCAGGCCGGCGCCCCGGCTGTCTCCCCATTTCGTCAAGGAGCATGCTCGCATGGCTCCACGTGAAACATACGTAGTTAGCACCAGAATGGATATTTCGCCCGCAGGCGAAAAAAAACGCGCCGTGAGGCGCGTTCAGAGGAGAGCCGGAAGCGGGTTCAGGCGCTTCAGGCTTCAGCGGAAAGGACGGTTCCGGTATTCGCGGAATACGGGTTGGAGTGGCCACGCGGGCCATAGGCGCGCGGTTCGGCGCTGGCGCCGGTGATGGCGCCCAGCAAGCCTTCGACGCGCTTGATCTGCGCACCCACCAGCACGCCGTTGCGATCGTTGAGATCGCGGCACTTGCGGGCGCGGTTGGCGCATTCGTCGTAGGGACGGGCGAGCGTGCGGCCGGGGTCGCACCAGGCGATGAGTTTGGCGAGGCCCTGCAGGTCGGTGTCGTAGCCGAGCATGCCGCAGACGGAGCGGCGCTCTTCTTCGATCTTGAGCAGGCGGATGATGCTGTTCTGGCGCGACTCGGCCAGCGACTCGAGCGCGTCGATGTCGCGCTGAAGCCAGTGCGCCATGCTCCGGTCGAGCAGGTTTTCGAATTCGGAAAGGGCGACGTTTTCCTCGGCGAGCAATCGCCCGAGGGTGTCGCGAGTCAGGATCGCATCCACGAGGAGGGGTTCCCGGTGTTACTTGTGGGCGGGGATGGTGGCCAGCAGGTCGACTTCGAAGCGCAGCATCTTGTCGGCAACACGCTGCGGGTCGATGTGGTAGCGGCCTTCGTCCATCGCACGGCGCACGGCATCCACCCGGCTCTCGTTGACCACCGGCAGCGTGCCGATGTGGCTTTCGAGGGCGGCGAGGGTGCGCGCGGTGTCGGAGACGTCGATGTTGGAAACCGGCACCGGTGGTCTCGGCCTTCTTGCCTTCGGACGCGGCGTCGCGCACGCGCGAGGTCGGGGCACTGCCTCCCACCTGCACCGGACGTCCGTCAATTCCACTGATCTTGTTGGCCATCGCCCAATCTCCTGATTCTCTACGACTCCAGTAACGGCGCCGGCCGCCGGAAACTTTAGACCCGCGTCGATTATTTGGCGCATTACGTCCATGTGAACTGCGTCACACGGCCGCCGTCAGGGCAGCACCCGGACCGTGCCGTCGTTGTCGGCCAATACCCTCGACGATCTTGAGCGAATTCAGGTTCTGCACGCGCACCCGCTGGTTGGCGGCAGCGTCCGCCATGGCCTTGCCCGGGGCGCGGACCTCGAACCCGGCGGCATTGGGCCACCAGGGTCACGTTGCTGGCCCCTCTATATATAAGGAGTGCGGCGGACAGGGACTCCGCGGTCAGCGCGGTGCCCTCGGGAATGGGTCGGCGCGTACAGCCGGCCGGCCAGTTGTTCGGTGCTGGACACGAAGGGAGATACCAGGCCGGGCAACTCGCGGCTTTGCGCAATCACATCCTTGGCGCGATGGCTTCACCGCGTCCCACGGCGCGTTTGAGCAGCAGCACCTGGTGGGTCCGGCGGATCTCCACCGGTACGTTCATGGTCCAGGAGGGCGCGGCGCAACTCACACGTACCGGCACGCGCGACTGTGTGTGCCGCGGCGCGGGCGCGAAAGTATGAGTTTGCTGCTGCATCCAGCCAGGCGCAGACGCGGATCCAGCGCGGTGGCGCTGAGCTTCACGCCAGACAATGCCGGGATCGATGATGTCGCGCACCGCTTTCTCGGCCGCCGCGCGGATGCTGGCCAGCGGCTGCAGGGCGGCGTCCTGGGCCTGGACGGCCAGCGAACTTGCCAGCAACAGTGAAAGCAACAGGGTCAATCGATTGACAGACATGCCTTGTAGTTAGCAATCGACGTGCCATGCGGGCTGCTCTCAAGAAAGAGTGCGCGGCGCCGTTACGGGTCATTGCGACGAGACGCGGTGGTTGCCAGGCAGACGGCAACCGCAGGGCGGCAATGCTGCGCCACCCGGGTTTCGGCCACGTCACAGTCTGAAATAGTCGCGGCGCGCAACGCGCCCGCCAGCACGCGAATTGATCGCGTGGCACGTCACTTGCTTTGCTCCTCGATCAGTCGGACAACCGACGCGAGAGTAGAACCAATGCCCCTTAATCTGGACCAGTACGTGAGCGTGCACGCCACCGCACTCGACGTGCGTTCGCGCCGCGGCGAGTTGATCGCCAACAATCTGGCCAATGCCGACACGCCGGGCTACCAGGCTCGCGACATCGACTTCCGCCAGGCCATGGCGCGGGCTGCCGGTGATGCCAACACGCCGGGCGTCGGCCATGACCGCGACCAATGCCGGCCACATCGGTGGCAACACCTCGGCCGACGCGGCCGGCAACCCGGATCTCAAGTACCGCACGCCGCTGGCGCCCGCGCTCGATGGCAACACCGTCGACGCGCAGATCGAGCAGGCGGCCTTCGCCGAGAACGCCGTGCGTTACCAGGCGACGCTGACATTCCTCAACTCCAAGTTCCGCGGCCTGCATCACCGCGCATCATCGGCGCGAGTAGATCCGCATGTCATCCTTCAAAGCTTTCGACATCGCCGGTTCCGGCATGGCCGCGCAGTCGGTGCGCCTGAACACCACGGCCAGCAATCTCGCCAACGCCGAGAGCGTCAGCGGCGATCCGGCCAATGTCTACAAACCGCGGCACCCGATCTTCGAGGCCGTGCGCGCGTCACTGAGCACGCAGCCCTACGGACGCCAATGGCAATCCGGCGGTCAAGGTGACCGGCATCTACGAATCCCAGGCGCCGGCCGTGGCCCGCTACGAGCCCGGCAATCCGCTGGCCGATGCCGACGGCTACGTGTACGCGCCTTCGGTCAACGTGGTCGAAGAGATGGTCAACATGATCTCCGCCTCGCGTTCCTACCAGAACAACGTCGAAGTCATGAACACATCGAAAGACCTGCTGCTGGCCACGCTGCGCCTCGGCCAGGGCTAAGTCAGGAACGAGAACACATGCTCGACATGGACATCATCAACGCGGCGGTCGCGAACCAGAACATCGTCGCCCGAAGGCGACGGCGCGACGGCGCGCCGCCAATGCGGTCAACGCGAAGAAGACCGAGCTCAACCAGGAAGACTTCCTGACGCTGATGCTCACGCAGCTCAAGCACCAGGATCCCTTCAAGCCCATGGATCCGTCGCAGCAGGTGGGACAGCTGGCGCAGTTCAGCTCGGTCTCCGGCCTCGCGGACATGAACAAGCAGATCACTGCGCTGACCAACTGCGCTGCGCGGCAACCAGGTGCTCGACGGCGCCGCGCTCATCGGCCGCACCGTGATCGCCGAGGGCAACGAGGTCTATCTTCCGGACGCCGACGAGGGTGAGGCACGCGGCCCGCAGGGCCTGGTGACGTACCCGCCGGCGCGTCGTCGGTGCAGCTGGTGGTCAAGGACTGCCGCCGGCGCGCTGGTGAAGACCCAGGCGCTGGGCAACACAGCGTGGCATCCAGGCCTTCTCCTGGGACGGCACCAACAACTGCCGGCAGCCGCGGCCGACGACGGCGGCTACAAGATCGAAGTCATCGCCAAGGTGGGTGACGAGAACGTTTCCCTGCGCGACCAGCGTGGCCGCGCACGTGTCGAGCGTGGCGCTCGACCCGGCGACCGGCAGCCTGCTGCTCGAGACCGACTCGCTGGGCGAGATCGAGATGAGCGACGTCGAGCGCGTGCTCTGACGAACCGTATTCCAAGCCAGAGTCTTCAAAGGACACCCAATGCCTTTCCGTATCGCACTCTCCGGTCTCAACGCCGCCCAGGCCGATCTCAACGTGACGGCGCAACAACATCGCCAACACGCAGACCAACGGCTTCAAGGGGTCGCGCACCGAGTTCGCCGACCTGTTCGCGGTGTCGCTGCAGGGCACGTCCAACAATGCCAGCGGCAACGGCGTGCGCGTGGCCGCGGTCACGCAGCAGTTCGCGCAGGGCAACGTCGAATTCACCGACTCGAACCTGGACCTGGCCATCAGCGGCCAGGGCATGTTCATCCTCTCCGACAGCGGCGCGCTGGCTTACTCGCGCGCCGGCGCCTTCCAGATGAACCGCGATGGCTACGTGGTGAACTCCAACCAGCAGCGCCTGCAGGTGTATCCGCCGCTGGCCGCGCGGTGGCTTCAACACCGGTGGTCTTGCCGACCTGCGCCTGCGTGTCCACGGACTCCGCGCCGTCGGCCACGGCCGAACGTGGAATACGTGCTGAACCTGCCGGGCAACGCCAGCGCTGCCGACGATCGCCCCGTTCGATCCCAACGATCCGAATTCCTTCAACCAGGCCACGTCGCTGACCTTGTTCGACTCGCTGGGCGCCACGCACACCGGCACGATGTACTTCAACAAGACCGCGAACCGCCAACCAATGGGAGGCGCGCCTGTTCATCGACGGCACTGCCGTCGGTCGGCTCGCAGACGCTGCAGTACTCGAACACCGGCCTGCTGACCGCGCCGGTGGGTGGCCAGGTGCCGTTCCCGGCCTACACGCCCGACCACCGGCGCCGCGCCGATGACCGTCAACGTGGACCTGGCGCAGTCCACCCAGTTCGGCAGCAACTTCGCGGTGAACTCGGTGTCGCAGGACGGCTTCACCACCGGCCGCCTCATCGGCATCGACATCGACGAGACGGGCATCGTGCAGGCCCGCTTCACCAACGGCAACTCCGCAGGCGCTGGGCCAGGTGGCCATCGCGAACTTCGCCAATCCGCAGGGTCTGCAGCAGCTGGGCAACACGCAGTGGGCCGAGACCTTCGCCTCCGGCCAGGCGCTGCGCGGCCAGGCCGGCAACTCGGGCTTCGGCCTGGTGCAGTCCGGCGCGCTCGAAGGCGCCAACGTCGACGTGACCGAACAGCTGGTGCAGATGATCACCGCGCAGCGCAACTTCCAGGCGAACGCGCAGATGATCAGCACGGCCGATTCGATCACCCAGACCATCATCAACCTCCGCTAACCGACCGTAACGCAGGTAGCTAGTCATGGACCGAATGCTCTACGTGGCGATGACGGGCGCGAAGGAGACTCTCCGCGCGCAGACCGTCAACAACCACAACATCGCCAACGTGAGCACCACGGGCTTCCGCGCGGATCTCGCGGCCTTCCAGTCGCGCGCCGTCGATGGCTCGGGCTACGCCTCGCGCGTGTACGCCACCAACGGCACCGTCGGCTGGAACGACCAGAGTCGGCGCGCTGCTGTCCACCGGCCGCGACCTCGACGTCGCGGTCAACGGCAAGGGCTGGATCGCGGTGCAGGACGCCGATGGCAAGGAAGCCTATACACGCGCCGGCGATCTGCAGGTCGACCCCACCGGCCAGCTGGTCACCGGCGACCGGCAAGCCGGTGATCGGTGATGGTGGGCCCGATCAACATTCCGCCGTATACGTCCATCTTCTTCGCCCGCGACGGATCGATCTCCGTCGTCGCGCAGGGCCAGACACCCGGACACCACCGCCACCGATCGGCCGTCTCAAGCTCGTGAATCCGCCCGCCGAGCAGATGGAGCGCGGCGAAGACGGCCTGTTCCGCATGAAGGACGGCAGCGACCGCCACCGCCGACGCCAACGTGCAGATCGGCTCGGGCGTGCTCGAGTCGTCGAACGTCAACGCCGCCGAAGCCATGGTCAACATGATCGAGCTGGCGCGGCAATTCGAAATGCAGGTCAAGGCCATTCGCACCGCCGAAGAAAACGGCGCGGCCGCCGCGCAGCTGCTGCGCCTGGGCTGATGCCACCAATGAGATTTTCAGGAGATCAGTCATGAATCCCGCACTCTGGGCCGCCAAGACCGGACTCGACGCGCAGCAGACGCAGCCTCGCGGTCACGTCCAACAACCTCGCCAACGTCAGCACCTCCGGCTTCAAGAAGGGCCGCGCGGTGTTCGAAGACCTGCTGTACCAGAACGTGCGCCAGGTGGGCGGTTCCACGTCGCAGGACACGGTCGGCGCCCTCGGGCGTGCACCTGGGCACCGGTGTGCGCGTGGTCGCCACCGAAAAGATCTACACGCAGGGCGGCCTCACGCAGACCGACAACGCGCTCGACGTGGCCATCGAAGGCCGCGGCTTTTTCCAGATCCAGATGCCGGACGGCAACCTCGCGTACACGCGCGACGGCAGCTTCCAGCTGTCGGCGCAGGGCCAGATGGTGACCTCCAGCGGTTACGTGCTGCAGCCGGGCATCAGCATTCCCGAAGGCGCGCAGAGCATCACCATCGGCCGCGACGGCGTGGTGAGCGTGCGCGTCGGCGGTCAGGCCGCGCCCGTGCAGGTGGGCCAGCTGCAGCTCACGGACTTCGTCAACCCCGCCGGCCTCGAGCCGCTGGGTGAGAACCTGCTGGCGGAAACCACCGCCAGCGGTCCGGCGCAGCAGGGTACGCCGGGCCAGAACGGCCTCGGCTCACCACCGCAGGGCTTCGTCGAAGCCTCGAACGTCAACGTGGTCGAGGAGCTGGTCAACATGATCGAGACGCAGCGCGCCTACGAGATGAACTCCAAGGCCATCTCGACCGCCGACCAGATGCTCGAATACGTCAACAACCAGTTGTAATCCCAAACTAGCTACCATGCGTCCAGACGTGATACCTACGACCTGCTGATCGCGCTGCTGGTGGTGCGCCGCTGTGCTGCTCACGTGGCTGCGCCTCGCTGCAGGAGGATGGCGGCCGCGAGTTCGACGCGGCCTGGCCGGATGTCGTGGATGCCGGCGCCAAGCCGCAGCCGGGCGCGATCTACGCGCAGGGCACGGAGATGTCGCTGTGGAACAACGTCACCGCACGCAACGTGGGCGACACGCTCACCGTCGGTGCTCGCCGAAAGCACCGAGGCCGAGAAGAGCGCCACCACGACGGCGAGCAAGATCTTCGTCGGCCGAGCTCACGGGCCCGACCGTCGCGGGCCGGCCGGTCACGATGCAATGGCACGCCCATCCTGGAGATGGGCATGGGCAACGAATCGCAGTTCGCCGGCAATGGCCAGGCGACGCAGTCCAACAAGCTCGATGGCTACATCACCGTGACCGTGGCCAAGCGCCTGTCCAACGGCAACCTGCGTGGTGCGCGGCCAGAAGCTGGTGGCCATCAACAGCGGCCGCGAGTACGTGCGCCTGCAGGGCATCGTGCGTCCCAGCGACATCACGCCGGACAACACCGTGGTCTCGTGGAAGGTCGCCGACGCCTACATCGCCTATGGCGGCCAGGGCACGGTGGCCAATGCCAGCAAGCCCGGCTGGCTGTACCGCTTCTTCAATTCACCCAAGACGCCGTTCTGAACATGAGCCAACATTCATGTCAACAAGTTTCCAGGCCTTCGTCGCACTGGTCGTCCTGCCTGGGCGCGCTGTGCGTGACCGCGCCGGCGCAGGCCGAGCGCGTCAAGGACCTGGCCTCGGTGCAGGGCGTGCGCACCAACCAGCTGATCGGCTACGGCCTGGTGGTGGGCCTCGACGGCACCGGCGACCAGACCAGCCAGGCGCCGTTCACCATCCAGAGCATCAAGAACATGCTGGTGCGCTTCGGCGTCACCATTCCGGCGAACACCAATCCGCAGCTCAAGAACGTGGCCGCGGTGACCGTGCAACGCCGACCTGCCGCCGTTCTCCAAGCCCGGCCAGCAGATCGACATCACCGTGTCGTCGATCGGCAATGCCAAGTCGCTGCGCGGTGGCACGCTGATCATGACGCCGCTGCGCGGCGCCGACGGCGAGGTGTACGCCATCGCCCAGGGCAATCTCGTGGTCTCGGGTTTCGGCGTGCAGGGCCAGGACGGCTCGCGCATCGTCGTCAACGTGCCGTCGGCGGGCCGCGTGCCGAATGGCGCGACCGTCGAGCGCGAAGTGCCCTCGGCGTTTTCCGCCGAGCCCTTCGTCATGCTGAACCTGCACGTGCCGGACTTCACCACGTCGGCGCGTCTGGTCGAAGGCATCAACAAGCTGCTGGGCGACGCCACGGCGCAGGCCGTCGACGGCGTGTCGGTGAAAGTGGCCGCGCCGGCGGATCCCAACCAGCGCATCGCCTATCTATCGACGCTGGAGCAGATCGAGATCGAGCCGGGCGACGCGCCGGCGCGAGTCATCGTCAACTCGCGCACCGGCACCGTGGTGATCGGCTCGCATGTGCGCGTGATGCCCGCGGCCGTGGCGCATGGCTCGCTGTCGGTGACCATCACCGAGCGCGCGCAGGTCAGCCAGCCCAATGAATTCGGCCAGGGCCAGACCGTGGTGGTGCCCACCAGCGGCGTCACCGTGAGCCAGCCCGAGGCCCGCATGTTCGTGTTCGACGCGGGCGTGGATCTCAACGACATCGTGCGCGCCGTCAACCAGGTGGGCGCGGCGCCCGGCGACCTCGTGGCCATTCTCGAGGCGCTGAAGGAGAGCGGCGCGCTGCGCGCCGAGCTCATCGTCATCTGAGACTCACCATGGCGCTGCGCATCGACCCCAGCCAGGTACGCGCCGGCGCAGGAAAAGCCGCGCGCAGGTCGATGCGCACGATTTCAAGCAATTCGCGGCGCTGCGCCGCTCGGATCCCAACGACCCAAGGCGCTGCGCGAAGTCGCACGCCAGTTCGAGAGCATCTTCACCAAGATGATGCTCGACAGCATGCGCAGCGCCAGCTTCGGCGACCCCATGTTCGGCAGCGACCAGGCCGACATGTACCAGGGACATGATGGACGACCAGATGGCCGTGCAGCTGACCTCGGGCCGCGGCATCGGTCTCGCCGACATGCTGATCCGCCAGCTTTCGCAAGGTGGCACGGGTGCGATGCGGCGTCGACGCGGCCACGGCCGCCATCCGACCTCGCGGAATCGGCCGCCGCCGCGGGATCCGCGGACCCGGCCGGCAGCCAGCCATCGACGTGCCGGTCGACGACACGCAACGCCGCCGCTTCGTCGAGCAGATGCTGCCGCATGCGCGCACCGCTGCGCTGCAGCTGGGCGTCGACGAACGCAGTCGTCATCGCGCAGGCCGCGCTGGAAACAGGGTGGGGCACCTCGCGCCCGCCGACGCGTTCCGGCGACAGCCACAACTACTTCGGCATCAAGGCCGGCGCCGAGCTGGCACGGCGAGCGCGTGGCCTCCGACACCACCGAATTCACGAACGGCGTGGCAGGCACCGAGCGCGCCCAGTTCCGCGCCTACGGGTCTGTCGCGGAAAACATGAGTGATTATGTCCGCCTGCTCAGCGACAGCCCGCGTTACGCGGCCGCGCTGAACACCGGTACGGACGTTCGGGCCTTCGCCACGGCGCTGCAGCGTGGCGGCTACGCCACGGATCCGGCGTTACGCCGACAAGGTGGTGGCGGTGGCGGCAAAGCTGCGATCAGCTTGATGTGAAGTCCTTCAAGTCGGCCGGCGACTACGCCGATACACCGAGCGCGAGAACCGTCGAGGGTAATCGGGTAATGGCTGACATGCTGGCAACGGGACTATCCAGTCTTGCGTGCGTTTCAACGCGCGCTGGATACGACTGCCCACAACATCGCGAACGTCTCGACGGCGGGCTATTCCCGCCAGACGGTCGATTTCGCCGCGCGCCAGCCCGAGGCCTATGGCCAGAACTGGATAGGCACCGGCGTCAACGCGAACTCCGTTCGCCGCGTCTACGACCAGTTCGTCACGCAGCAGGTGCGTAACGTCCGGCGGCAGCCTGGCGCGCCTCGAGGCCTTCGCCTCCGAGGCCGAGCGCCTCGACGACCTGCTCGGCAACACGTCGAACGGCCTCGGCACCTCGCTGCAGTCGTTCACCGACGCCATCAACGAAGTTTCCAGCACGCCGAGTTCCATCTCGGCGCGCCAGGTGCTGCTCTCGCAGGCGTCAATGCGCTGTCGCAGCGCCTCCAGACCTACGACGCCCGCCTGCGGGAAATGTCCGAAGGCGTGGACGTCAAGCTCGCGGCCGAAGCCAGCGAGATCAACCAGATGGCGCAGAGCATCGCGCGCCTGAATGGCGACATCGCGGTGGCGGTGCAGAACACCGGCCACGCGCCCAACGACCTGCTCGACCAGCGCGACCTGCTCATCGACCAGCTCGCCAGCAAGGTGAGCGTGTCGACCGTCGCCGAAGGCGACTCGTCGCTGAACGTCTTCATCGGCAACGGCCAGCCGCTGGTGCTCGGCACCACCGCCTCGTCGCTGACCACAGCCACCGATCCGATCGATCCGGAGCGCCTGCGCCTGGCGCTGCAGACGCCCGCCGGCACGGTGGACATCTCGCGCAGCGTCTCGGGTGGCGCGCTCGGTGGACTCCTGGATTTCCGCCGCCAAATGCTGGATCCGGCGCGCAACGAACTGGGCCGCATCACGCTGGCCGTGGCCAACCAGGTCAACGCACAGCATCGCGAGGGCATGGACCTCAACGGCAACCTGGGCGGCAACTTCTTCAACGTGGGAGCGGTGGGCGTCAATGGCGCCACCACGAACACCGGCACCGCGGCGGTGACGGCGACGCGCACGAACGTCGGCGCGCTCACCGTCGTACGACTACATCCTCCAGCGCACGGCCACGGGTTACGACATGCGCCGCGCGGACACCGGCGCTTCCGTGAGCTTCACGGGCACGGGTACGGTGCCGATCCCATCCTCGTCGATGGCATGTCCATCGTGGTGGGGGCGGGCATCCAGACCGATGACCAGTACCTGGTCCGCCCGACGCGCGATGCCATCCAGGGCTTCAACGTGGCCATCACGGATCCCTCGCGCGTGGCCGCGGCCGCGCCGATCCGCACCACGTGCCGCGTCCAGCAACATGGGCACGGGCACGATCTCGGCGGGCGAGGTGCTGAATTCCAGCGACCCGAACCTGCTGACGCACGGCGAACATCGTGTTCACTTCCGCGACCACCTACACGGTCAACGGTGGCGCCGCGCAGACCTACACGGCCGGCAGCAACATCGACGTCAACGGCTGGCGCGTGGCCATCAACGGCGCGCCCGGCGACGGGCGACAGCTTCACGGTCCGCAACAACGCGGGCGCCACTGGCGACAATCGCAATGCCTTCGCGCTGGCGGATGCCATGAACGCCGGCGTGCTCGATAGCGGCACCACCTCGGTGTCGTCGGCCGTCGAGCGCATGATCGGCAACCTCGGCCTGGCGACACGCTCGGCGCAGCTCAACCGCGACGCGGAAAGCCGTCATCAACGAGAGCGACGTCGCCACGCGCGATTCCATCTCGGGCGTGAACCTGGACGAGGAGGCCGCCAACATGCTGCGTTTCCAGCAGGCCTACGCGGCCTCGGCGCAGATCATCTCGGTGGCGAACTCGCTGTTCGACACGCTGATCAACGCGGTGCGGAGATAAGCCATGGCCATGAGACTCTCCACCGCCGGTTTCCATCGCAACACCATCAACGCGATTCTCGATCACCAGACGAAGCTCGCGAAGACGCAGACCCAGATCACCACGGGCAAGCGCTTCCAGACGGCTTCGGAAGATCCGATCGCCGCCACGCGCGCGGCGGCGCTGGACCGTACGCTGGCCGACAACGCGCAGTACGAGCGCAACTCGAACATCGTCGAAGCCCGCCTGAGCTACGAAGAGCAGACGCTGGCCGACGTGACTTCGCTGCTGCAGCAGGTGCGCGAGCGTGCGCTGCAGGGCGCCAACACCACGCTGGGCAACGAAGAACGCCGCATGCTGGCCAACGACATCCGCCAGAACCTGGCGGCGCTGGTGGACCTGGCGAACAAGCGACGATGCCAACGGCGAGTACCTGTTTCGCGGGCACCTCGACGGGCACGCGTCCGTTCGCGCAGGGCACCTCCGGCGTGAACTACCAGGGCGATCTCACCAATCGCCAGATCCGCATCTCGAGCACGCAGTCGCTGGCCGACAGCCACTCCGGCGCCGATGTGTTCATGGGCATCCGCGAGCGCAACGGCGTGTTCACCACCAACGTGGTCACCACGAACACCGGCAGTGCCACGATCGACGTGGGCCGCGTGGCGGACCTGTCGCCGTGGGTGCCGGACAACTACACGCTGCAGTTCACGTCGCCGACGGACTGGCAGGTGGTGGACGACACGCTGCCTGTGGCGAATGTCATCGCCACCGGCACCGGTTTCACGTCCGGGTCAGACCATCAGCTTCAATGGCGATCTCCGTCGACGGTTACCGGCACGCCGGCCGCCAACGACAGCTTCACGATCACGCCCGGCGCAGGGCCAGGACCTGTTCGCCATGGTCGAAGACCTGGCCAACTCGCTGACCATGGCTGCCACGCTGCCAGCCGATGCGGCGGTCTTCCAGTCGCGCATCGGCGGCGCCATCGCAAACCTCGACAAGTCGCTGGAGCGGGTCGTCAGCGTGCGTGCCGAAGTGGGCTCGCGGCTGCTCGCCATCGACGCGGCCACCGAGACCCGCGAATCCGAAGCCATCGACCTGCAGTCGCTGCTGTCCGATCTTCGTGACACCGACTACGCCGCGGCGATCACCCAGCTGAACCAGCAGTACGCCGGTCTGCAGGCTGCGCAGGCCGCGTACACGCGCATCGCGCAGATGTCGCTGTTCGACTACCTCTAATGGGGACATTCCTCATTTTCTAGGAAATGGGGACGGGGCTCGTATCCTGGATCGGAACGCAGCTGGACGTCGCGGACAGCGAGAGCAGTCCTAACAAGGTAGCGGTGAGTGGGGACATTCCTGGTTTCCTGCAAATGGGGACGCGGCTGAAGCAGCCACGTCCCCATTTGCCCGCTTTGCGGGCGGAAACCAGGAATGTCCCGCACTTTAGGCGTTTCGCCTAATACCGTGAGGAAGGTCTCAGTTCCGTGTAGGCCGGCCGCGAGTGCTCAAGTTGCCCCGGGCTGATCCGATACAGGCACCTGAGCGAGAACATCACCGGCAATTTTTAGCCGGCCACTTTTTAGGAGTCGTTTCAATGCCTCAAGTCATCAACACTAACGTGGCGTCGCTGAATGCTCAGCGCAACCTCACGACATCACAGGGCCAGTTGGCGACGGCCTTGCAGCGTCTCTCGTCCGGCCTGCGCATCAACAGCGCGAAGGACGACGCCGCCGGCCTCGCCATCAGCGAACGTTTCACCACGCAGATCCGCGGCCTGAACCAGGCTGTGCGTAACGCGAACGACGGCATCTCCCTCGCCCAGACGGCGGAAGGCGCCCTCGGCGAAACGGGCAATGCCCTGCAGCGTATCCGCGAACTGGCCATCCAGTCCGCCAACAGCACGAACTCGGCCTCTGACCGTGCCGCTCTGAACGCGGAAGCGTCACAGCTGCTCGCCGAAGTGCAGCGCATCGCGCAGACCACGCAGTTCAACGGCCAGAACATCCTCGACGGCACGTTCTCGTCGGCGCAGTTCCAGGTCGGTGCCAATGCCAACCAGACGATCTCGTTTGGCGTGCAGGGTGCCACGACGAACTCGCTCGGCGCCTTCCAGGCGACCAGCGCCGCTGTGACCTCGAGCGCCTTCGACGGCGCCGGCTTCACGATCAACGGCGTGGAAGTGGGCGTGTCGGCCCAGACCAGCGCCGCGGGCGTCTCGGCTGATTCCGCCACGGCGAAAGCCACGGCGATCAATGCCAAGTCCCCCCAGACGGGTGTCACCGCGACGGCGTCGAACTCGGTCACGGGCGCTGGCCCGGTGGCGCGTTCGGGTCTCGCCAACGGCGCTCTGCAGATCAACGGCATCTCGGTCGGCGCGATTGCGCGTGACACGAACGTCGTGACGCAGGGTCGCAATGCGGCCACCGCCATCAACGCGGTCAGCAACCAGACGGGTGTGACGGCTTCGGCCGATGCCTCGACCGGTGCCCTGACGCTGTCGACCTCCGACGGCCGCAACATCGCCCTGACGGCGTCGACGGCCTCGGCCGCCAATGCCACGGCGATCTTCAACGCCACGGGTCTCGACATCTCGGCGGGTTCCAACCCGACGGGCAACGACACCCTGACCATCCAGGCGGGTGGCACGTTCGACCTGAGCGCGCCGGCTGCCGGCTCGGTCACCGAAGGCGACACGTTCACGCTCGACGGCCTGACCTACGAGTTCACCTCGGATGCGACGGTCACTGGCAGCAACGTGGCGATCACGCTGGCCGACGGCGCGACCGCGAACACGGTTGCCGCGGGCATCAACACCGCGATCAACGCGCAGTACGCCCTGGGTAACACCTCGGTGAGCTCGACGGTTGCGACCGACACGGTCACCGTGACCAACTCGAAGGTTGGCGCGAACAGCACGTTCGCCGGCTACTCCGAAGTGGTCTCCGCCGGTGCCGGTGGTCTCGTGCAGACCACGGGTACGGCCGGTACGGCTCCGGCCGACGGTAACGGTGTCACCACGCGCGGCACCCTGACGCTGAGCTCGGCCTCCAACTTCACGTTGGGCGGTGCGGACCTGGCGTTCGGCGGTATGGCTTCGGCGACCCCGTCGCTGACGCGCCTCGACACGGTGAACATCTCGACGGTGGCCGGTGCGAACGCTGCGATCGCGGTGCTCGACGGCGCCCTGTCGCAGGTGACCAGCATCCGCGCCGACCTCGGCGCGGTGCAGAACCGCTTCGCGTCGACGATCAGCAACCTGCAGACCACGTCCGAGAACCTGAGCGCGTCGCGCAGCCGCATCCTGGATGCGGACTTCGCGGCGGAGACCGCCACCATGACCCGCGCGCAGATCCTGCAGCAGGCTGGTACGGCGATCCTGGCCCAGGCGAACGCGATCCCGCAGAACGTCCTCTCGCTGCTCCGGTAACGAGGTGATGTTTGAGCGGTCAGTCTGATAGCCGCATGTGCCGCGCGTCGCGGGTCCTGAAGGACCCGGGGCGCGCGGCCTTTTGGCTATCTTTCTCGTCAATGGGGGCTGATCGCGCCCGAGGTGCGTCATGAAGATCGCCGACGTGACCACGGAGATGGAAGTCAAGGCGCAGCGCGCGCAGCAGAAGCGCGCGGAAGTGCCGGCACAGGCCGCCGCGGAGAAACCCGCGGAACCCGTGCGGCAAGCACCGGCCGCGCCGCCGGTGGAAGTTCACAAGATCGAGTCGGTGACCCGGCAGATCGATTCGTTCCTGCGTAGCATGAACAAGTCGCTGCAATTCCGTCTCGACGAGAGCACCGGTCGCATGATCGTGAGCATCTGCGATTCGGAAACCGGCGAAGTCATCCGGCAGGTGCCGGGTGAGGAAGCTCGGCGCATCGCGCAGAACCTGGAAAGCCGCCTGAGCGGCATGCTCGACGAGAAGGTTTGAAACCATGGCAGGACTGACGACAAACGGCTTGGGATCGGGACTGGACATCAACAGCCTCGTGTCGCAGCTGGTCACGGCCGAGAAGTCCACCAAGCAGGCCCAGATCACGCGCTCGCAGACGAGCACGGTGACCTCCATTTCCGCACTGGCCACGCTCAAAGGGGCGATGTCCACGTTCAACACGGCGCTGTCGCCGCTGAAGACCGTGGAGATCTTCTCTGCGCGTTCCGCCACGTCCTCCGACCAGGAGTATTTCTCCTCGTCCGCGACCAACGTCGCGTCACCGGGCAGCTACGATGTGCAGATCGAAGCCATCGCCAGCGCCCACCAGATCAGCTCGAGCGCCGTCGTCGGTGGCAGCAACGTCGCCGTAGGCACGGGCACGCTCACGTTGCAGGTGGGCACCAAGTCTTTCTCGGTTGCGGTCGACGCGCCGAACAACACGCTGGCGCACGTTCGTGACGCCATCAACAACGCCACGGACAACGACAGTCTCGTCAGCGCCACGATCGTCAATGCCAGCGATGGCGCGCACCTGGTTCTGACCACCAGCGCCTCGGGCCAGGCCAACGCCATCAATGTCACCCAGTCGGGTGGCAACGGCGGCCTGTCCCGCTTTGCCACGGGCCCGGTGCTCACCACCAACTACCGCGAGCTGCGCCCCGCGCGCGACGCGGAGGTCTGGATCGCCGGCTACCAGCATTTCAGCGCCACCAACACTATCAGCAACGTCATCGACGGCGTCACGATCAACCTGCTCAAGGCGGAGCCGGGTGACGTCAAGACGCTGACCGTCGCCAACGACACGTCCTCGACGGTAAGCCGGGTGAAAGCCTTCGTCGATGGCTTCAACGCGCTGTCCAAGCAGATCGCCTCGCTGCGCAGCTACGAACCTGCCACGAAGAAGGCGGGGCCGTTGCTCGGCGATGCCATGCTGCGTGCCATCGAAGGCGAACTGCGCGGCAAGATCGCCAACCCGGTCTCCGGCACCACCGGGGCCTACCAGACTCTCGCCAGCGTGGGCATCACCACCGAGAAGGATGGGACGCTCAAGCTGGACAACACCAAGCTCACGGCGGCCATGACGGCCGATTTCGAGGGCGTGGCCCGGTTGTTCGGTTCGGCGGACGGTGTGGCAGCGCGCCTCGGCAATGCGCTGACGCCGCGCCTGGCCAATGATGCCGAGCTCGACATCCGCACCAAGCGGCTTAACCAGAAGAGCATCGAGTTGCAGAAGGAGCAGGTCGCGCTCGACGTTCGCATGGCCAAGGTGGAAGCCCGCTACAAAGCGCAATTCAACAACCTCGACAGCCTGCTGTCGAAGATGTCCAGCACCTCTAGCTACCTGTCGCAGCAGCTCTCGCAGATCGCCAACATCGGCAAGTCGTAAACGCCGCATTTCATCGGCGTTTTGCGCGGTACGTCACTCCGCGCGGCTCAAGTCCCCGCTACTCAAGTTAGCCCCCGGAAGGCCGTTAAGCTCCTGACAGATATGGAGCTTGCACGAATGGCCTTTCCGCCCAACGCATCGAAACTCGCCGCCTACCGCAGCACCTCCGTGCATGCCGGGCTCGAGGCTTCCGATCCGCACCGCCTCATCGTGATGATGATGGACGGCGCGCTCGAGCGTCTCGCCACCGCGCGCGGGCTCATGAGCCATGGCCCCAGCGCCGACAAGGCGCAGCTGCTGCACCGGGCCGTCGCCATCATCGACGAGCTGCGCAACAGCCTCAACTTCAAGGCCGGCGGACAGATCGCCAACAATCTCGACGCGCTGTACGAGTACATGTGCCAGCGCATCATGCAGGCCAACGCGGCCAACAAGCCCGAGTGGCTCGACGAAGTCAGCCGCCTGCTGGGCGAGATCCGCCTGGCCTGGCTGCAGATATCCGCTCAGGGACGGGCGCAGGGCCCGGCGCAGGGCAAGCCGTGACCCTCGCCGCACGCGAACCCGGCCGCGGACGACCGCAGCTGCGCCTGGTGCGCGGCTCGTTCACGCCGCTGGCGTCGCCCGCGGACTGGCAGCGCGTGGCGTCGGCCGTGCTCGCCTGCACGCATGAACTCGCCCGGCACCTGCTCGACCAGCGCTGGGTGCGCGTGGACGAGGTGATGCGCGAACGCCGCGAGCTGATAGATGGCATGTCCCGCATGCCGCTGGATGCCGATGGTCGCCGCTGCCTCCTCTCGCTGCAGCAGGCCGCGGAGGAATCCGAGCGTGCCATCGCCACGATGGTAGGATCGCCGCGAACCTGAGAGGGGGCGCCGATGTTCGACGGTCGCGACACCATCGTGATGTTCGACAAGCTGGCCTACGAGGACCTGCTGCCGGTGCGTTGGCGCGCCCAGCCGGGACCGGTGGCCGATGTCCACGCGCAGCATCTCGCCGAGCGCAACCTGCGAGTGCTGCAGGCCTGCGACGCACTGGAAGAGCAGGGACGCCTCGAGAAATCCGACGAGCAGTCACCGCATTCGGCGGATCTCATGCGACTCGATCTCAAGCTCAACCTGCTGCTCGACGTCGTGGGGCAACTGCTCGCCGCAAGCCAGCAGCGGGCCGAATCCGTGCAGATCCGCTTCAACGCGATGGGCGCGCATTTTGTCTGGCCGCAGGCGCTCGCGCCGGGCGCGCATGGAATCCTCGAAGATCACGCTGCGCGACATCGTCGTGCAGCCGCTGCACCTGCCGGCGGAAGTTGTTAGTGGTGCGGCCGCGGGCCAGGTGCGCGTGCGCTTCCTGTCGCTCGGCGAGAACGTCGCCGATCACATCGAAAAGCTTGTTTTCCGCCGCCACCGGCGAAAGATTGCCGGCGCGCGTCAAAACTCCGCGCGCAAGTAGCAGTCGATAGGGAATTATCACTAAGGGTTTTTCCCGACTCGGCGCGTCATCGGCAGATGCGCGAAGTTTGTTAGTCGGGGTTTTCCTATTGCGCGGAAACTTGTTTCGCGCGTCACGGTTTTGTTTGTGCTCCGCAGGGAAGATACTCCCGAGAGAGGAGACACCGTGCAATCACTCGAACGCTTCAGTGCGCAGGACGATGGAATCGCCCGTAGCGCGGAAGATCGCAGGAGCGCCAACGCAGCGTCGATCGACGGCGTGCAACTGCCCACCGGGGTTTCCCCGGCGGTGTCGGCCGTGAACCGGCTGATCCAGCAGGTCGCACCGTACGATTCGACGGTCCTCATCCTAGGGGAATCCGGAACCGGCAAGGAAATCGCCGCGCGCGCGGTTCATGCGGCGAGCCCGCGCCGCCAGCGTCCCTTCGTCGCCGTCAACTGCGGCGCGATTCCCTCCGAGCTGCTCGAGTCCGAATTGTTCGGCCACGAGAAGGGCTCGTTCACCGGCGCCATCACCGCCCGCAAGGGCCGCTTCGAGATCGCGGAGGGCGGCACGCTGTTCCTCGACGAGATCGGCGACATGAGCCTGCCCATGCAGGTGAAATTGCTGCGCGTGATCCAGGAACGCATTTACGAGCGTGTCGGCAGCAACACCTCCAGCGAGTGCGATGTGCGCATCATTGCCGCCACGCACCGCAATCTCGAAGAGTCGATCATCAAGGGCACGTTCCGCGGCGACCTGTTCTACCGCCTGAACGTGTTCCCCATCGAAATGCCGACGCTGGCCGATCGCATCGGCGACCTGCCGGCGCTGATCGAGGACTTCGTCGCGCAAGCCGCGCGACGGGGCCGCCCCGCGCTGCATCTGCTTCCGGAAACCCTGAGTGCCCTGAGCAATTACTCCTGGCCCGGCAACATCCGGGAGCTGTCGAACCTCATCGAGCGCCTGGCCATCCTGTGCCCGGAGCGCCCGGTGAGCATCGGCGACCTGCCGGCGCGCTACCGCCCGGCCGACTGGACCGCGCCCGCGATGCCGGCGCCGGCCATCACTGAAGAGATTCCCCAGTTGCTGGCCTCGATGGCGGGCAGCGACGAGATCATTTCCGACGAAGGGGCCGCGTTGCCCGCGGCGCTATGGAAGAGCGAAGACACCGGGACCCTGCCGGGGCAGACCCAGCTGCCGGAAAACGGTGTCGACTTGCGAGCCCACCTGACGCTCATCGAGCGCAGCCTCATCAGCCAGGCGCTGCAGCGCTCCGGCGGCACCGTCGCCCATGCGGCGCGCCTGCTGTCGCTGCGCCGCACGACTCTGGTGGAAAAGCTGCGCAAGCTGGGCATGGCGGGCGCCGAGGCGTAGTCGAAGGGTCGCGCGAGCACGCGACGAAGTTTCAACCGAGTGGATACGAGCTTGTTGTGAGCACAACGAGCACGGGAGAGTTTTGTCCGGAGTCTGAGCAACTGACGGACGACGCCGCTTCGGCGGCGTAGGAGTGGGGCGCGAGCCCCTGGCAATGGTGGGGCGCGAGCCCCTGGAAAGTCAGAAAGCCGACACCTCGTGTGACGAGCATCACGCGAATGGCGGCAAAAAACCGGGCACGGCAATTGCAACTGCAATGCATGGCCGCTTGAGCGTGGCCGCAAAGAGGAGTCGAGAGAGATGAGCATTGAAACCAATTTGAGCGAATCGCTGGAGCCGGTCGCCGTCGACGCATCGTCGCGGCTCATCATGGACCTGGCGCGGCGTGTCGCGAGCACCGATTGCAGCGTGCTCATCGTCGGCGAGTCCGGCACTGGCAAAGAAGTGCTGGCCCGGCTGATCCACAAGTCCAGTCCGCGCGCGAAGAACGCCTTCATCGCGGTGAACTGCGCCGCCATCCCCGAGAACATGCTCGAAGCCATGTTGTTCGGCTACGAGAAGGGTTCCTTCACGGGCGCCCACAACTCGCACGCCGGCAAGTTCGAGCAGGCCCAGGGCGGAACGCTGCTGCTCGACGAGATCACCGAGATGCCGCTGGCGCTCCAGGCCAAGCTGCTGCGCGTGCTGCAGGAGAGGGAAGTGGAGCGCATCGGCGGCAGCGCCGCGATTCCGCTGGACGTGCGCGTGATCGCCACGACCAACCGCCTGCTGCGTAACGAGGTGGCCGCCGGCCGCTTCCGCGAAGACCTGTATTACCGCCTCAACGTATTCCCCCTGGCGCTCTCGCCGTTGCGCGACCGCCGCGACGACGTGCTGCCACTCGCCACGCATCTGCTTCAGCTGCGTTCGCGTCCCGGCCAGCGCATTCCCGCGCTGTCGGCCGACGCCGCGCACCTGCTGCTCACCTACACCTGGCCGGGCAACGTGCGGGAACTCGACAACCTGCTGCAGCGCGCGCTCGTGCTCGTGGAAGGCACGGTCATCGAAGCCCAGCACATCCTGTTCGAGAAGCAGCCCTCGCAGAGCGATCTGGTCGTGAAGGCCGGGCCCGCGCTGCACGAGAAGATGGAGCGTGCCGAGCGCGACGTGATCCTGGAAGCACTGCGCGCCGCCAACGGCAGCCGCCGTGAAGTGGCGGAGAAGCTCGGGATCAGCCCGCGCACGCTGCGCTACAAGCTGGCCCGCATCCGCAACGCCGGCATCGAAGTTCCTGCCGCCTGAGAAGGAGCGCCGTCATGAGCAGCATGGAAATCGACCGCGTCCTCGCGCAGATCCGGCACATCTCGCAGGCGACCAAATCGCCGGGCGTGGGTGGTGTCGGCGGCGTGGGTGCTCCGGGCGCGGGTCCCGGCGCTGTCGGCGGCGTCGACAATGGCTTTGCCAAACTACTCAAGCAAGGAATCGACAGCGTCAACTCCACGCAGTCGAAAGCCAATGACATGGCGGTCAAGTTCGAGAAGGGCGTGCCCGGTGTCGAACTGCCCCAGGTGATGATCGAAATGCAGAAGGCCAACGTGTCGTTCCGCGCGTTGACCGAGGTACGCAACAAGTTCATCGATGCGTACCGCGAAATCATGAACATGCCGCTCTGACGAGCGTCTAGAGGTCTTTTCCAATGGCTGAAGTCATCAGTGCCACTCCGCAGCGCATCGTCACCGGCTTGAAGCCGTTGATCCTGCTCGTGGGCGTGGCCGCCGCGGTGGCTGCGGGCGTGGGCATCATGTTGTGGTCCGTCGGGCCCACCTACAGCCTGCTGTACGGCAACCTGGGTGGCGAGGATGCCTCGCAAATCACGCAGGCGCTCGAAGGCGGCGGCATCCCGTACAAGCTCGAGGATGGCGGCCAGTCGATTCACGTGCCTGCAGAGCAACTCGCGGCCGCGCGCCTGCGCCTGGCCTCGCAGGGTCTGCCCGAAGGTGGCGGCGGCGTGAATGCCATCACCAAGGATCCCGGCTTCGGCGTCAGTGCTTTCATGGAGAGCGCGCGCTACCAGCACGCGCTGGAGACCGAACTCGCCCGAACCATCGCGTCGCTGCAGAACGTGCAGGGCGCGCGCGTGCATCTCGCCATCGCGCGCCAGTCCGCTTTCGTCAGCGACCGCAAGCCGGGCTCGGCCTCGGTGTTCCTGCAGATCAAGGCGGGCCGCCGTCTCGACGACGAGCAGGTCCAGGCCATCGCGAACCTCGTGGCCTCGAGCATCCCGGAGATGCAGGCCTCGCAGGTCACCATCATCGACCAGGCAGGGCGGCTGCTGTCCGCGCCCAACAGCGACAGCGACCTGGCCGTGCGCGACAAGATGTTCGAGTTCGCGCATCGCCTCGAAGAGTCCTATGCGCAGCGCATCCAGGAGATGCTGACGCCGCTGGTCGGCCCCGGCCGCGTGCGCGCGCAGGTGGTTGCCCAGGTGGACATGGCCACCACGGAATCCACGCGCGAGCAGTTCAATCCGCAGAGCCAGGTGGTGCGCAGCGAGTCCACCTCCGAGGAAGCCGCGCGCAATGGCGCCGGCAACGCGGGCGGTGTGCCGGGTGCGCTGACCAACCAGCCGCCGCAGCCGGGCGTGGCCCTGCCGCCGGGCGCGACTCCTCCGACGGCGCAGTCCGGCGCGAACCCGCCGGGCGCCACGGGCACGACGCCCAACAATGCCGTCCGGCTCCGCCGTCAATGGTCCGGACTCCACGTCGCGCCAGTCCACGCGCAACTACGAAATCGACCGCACCATGGCGTACACGCGCACGCCGGCGGGCCGCGTCACGCGTCTCTCGGTGGCCGTGCTCATCGACAACCTGCGCACCACGGCCGCGGACGGCAAGGTCACCGAGACGCCGCTGCCGCCGGACCAGGTCGACCGCCTCACCGCGCTGGTGACGCGACGCCGTGGGCTTCGACGCCGACGCGCGGTGACAGCGTGAACGTCGTGAACTCCTCGTTCCTCGGCACGCCCGCCGATCGAAGAGGGCGAGCTCGAATCCATTCCGATCTGGGAGAAGGCCTGGTTCCAGACGCTGGCGAAAGTATCGTCGGCGGCCTGATCGTGTCTGCTGATCATCGTGTTCAGCGTGCTCAAGCCGCTGACGCGCGGGCTCATCAACGCCGCCAAGACGCCGGTACTGCGCCAGGGCGCGATCGCCGCCGCCGTCGCGGGTGGAGCCCCCGGCATGCCCGGTGGCGCGCCGGGCGAAGCGCCCGCCACTCGCCTACGAACAACAGGTGGCCGCCGGCGCGCGGACTCGTCGCGCAGGATCCCAAGCGCGGCGCGCAGGTCGTGAAGCAGTGGGTGTCGGCCGATGAATGAGCAGAACGTCGAGCCGCACCGGCGTCGAGCGCGCCGCCATCCTGTTGCTGACGCTCGGCGAGAGCGAGGCCGCGGAGATCCTCAAGCACATGGGCGCCAAGGACGTGCAGCGCCTCGGCAAGACCATGTCCGAACTCACCAACGTCTCCAAGGAAGAAGTGCGCACGGTGCTGAGCGAGTTCACCGCGGCCGTCGAGATGCCAGACTTCGCTGGGCGTCGGATCCGACGAATTCATGCGCAAGGTGCTGGTCAACGCGCTGGGCGACGAAAAGGCCGCCAGCCTCATGGAACGCATCAGCCTGGGCGGCGCAGCGCAAGGGTCTGGACGCGCTCAAGTGGATGGACTCGCGCGCCGTCGCCGAGCTCGTCCGCAACGAACATCCGCAGATCATCGCCATCGTGCTGTCGTACCTCGAGACCGACCAGGCCGCCGAAGTGCTGGCGGTCTTCCCGCCGCCGGATACGTGTCCGATCTCATCACGCGGGTCGCCACGCTCGACGGCGTGCAGCCTTCGGCGCTGCACGAACTCGACGAGATGATGGAGAAGCAGTTCGCCGCCGCGGGTGGCACCGGCAAGAGCAGCATCGCTCGGTGGCCTCAAGGCCGCCGCGGAAATGCTCAACCTGCTCGACTCCTCGATGGGCAACGTCCATCATGGCCGACATCGCCAAGGCCGACGAACGGCTCTCGCAGAACATCCAGGACCTCATGTTCGTGTTCGCCGACCTCATGAAGGTCGACGACCGCGGCATGCAGGAGCTGCTGCGCCAGGTGCCGGCGGACAAGCTGCTCATCGCGCTCAAGGGCGCCGACGAAGAGTTCAAGACCAAGGTGTTCAAGAACATGTCGCAGCGCGCGGCCGAAATGCTGAAGTCGGATCTCGAGGCCAAGGGCCCGGTGAAGCTCTCGCGACGTCGAAGGCGCGCAGAAGGAAATCCTGATGGCGGCGCGCAAGCTCGCCGACGAGGGCACCATCAACCTCGGCGGCAAGGGCGGCGAAGAATATGTCTGAGGTCCCCGTCTCGCGCTGGGATCTGCCCACGGTCGAAGGCGCCGCGCTGCCGCGGCCCGGCGCCCGGGGCGTCAACGTCATGCATCTCAGCATCGTGGAACGCGAGGCCTGGGAGCACGGATTCAAGGACGGCCACGTCGAAGGCGTGCGCAAGGGCGAAGCGGAACTCGCCAAGCGCATCAACGAAGTGAACGTGAAGATCGCGGCGCTCGACGCCATCATCGGTACGCTCGCCAAGCCGCTCGACGAGCTCGACGAGCAGGTCGAGACCGAGCTCACGCGCCTGGCGCTCACGGTGGCGCAAGCACCTGGTGCGCCGCGAACTCAAGATCGACCCCACGCAGGTGATCGGCATCATCCGCCACACGGTGTCGTTGCTGCCGCTGGCCTCGCGCAACATCAAGGTCCACCTGCATCCCGACGACGCCGCCTGGTGCGCGAGAAACTCGCGGCCCCGCAGGGCGACCAGCAGTGGCAGCTCTCCGAAGACCCGCTCATGGCGCGCGGCGGCTGCCGCGTGACCACCGACAATTCCAGCATCGACGCGCGTTTCGAAACGGCCGTGGCCGCGGCCCTGTCCGGCCTGCTCGGTGATGATCGCGCGGAACGCCCGCAGGATTTCAAAGCAGGGCGGAAGCGAGCAACGCCGAAGCCGTGCCAGCAGCTTCCGCGCCGAACGTTCCCTGGGCTGGCGCGAACGCATCAAGCGCCAGGTGGCGCGCGCGGCCGCGTCTGCCGCCGCCGCCCGTCGAAGGCGCGCTCACGCGCATGGTGGGCCTCACGCTGGAAGCCTCCGGCTGCCAGGCCGCCGTGGGTGACGTCTGCGACCTGCTCAATGGTGACGGCACGCAAGATGCGAAGCCGAAGTGGTGGGTTTCGCCGGCGACAAACTCTATCTCATGCCCACCGGCCGAAGTGCATGGTCTGGCACCCGCGGCGCGCGTGGTGCCGCGGCAGCGTGCGGGCAGCGTGAAGGTCGGGCCCGGCCTGCTGGGCCGCGTCATCGACGGCAACGGCGTCCCGCTCGACGGGCTGGGTCCCATCCAGGGTGACGACCGCGTCAAAGCTCACCGGCTACTTCCATCAATCCGCTGGCGCGCCATCCCATCGACACGCCGCTGGACGTGGGCGTGCGCTCCATCAACTGCACTGCTGACCGTGGGGCGCGGACAGCGCATCGGTCTGTTCGCCGGCTCGGGCGTCGGCAAATCCGTGCTGCTGGGCATGATGGCGCGCTACACCTCGGCCGACGTCATCGTCGTCGGGCTCATCGGTGAGCGCGGCCGCGAAGTGAAGGAATTCGTCGAGCGCATCCTCGGTCCCGAGGGCCGCCGCCGCTCCGTGGTGGTGGCATCGCCCGCGGACAATCCGCCGCTGATCCGCCTGCATGGCGCGTGGCTGGCTACGTCCATCGCCGAATATTTCCGCGAGCACGGGCTGTCCGTGCTGCTGATCATGGATTCACTGACGCGTTTCGCGCAGGCGCAGCGCGAGATCGGCCTCGCCATCGGCGAGGCGCCGGCCACCAAGGGCTATCCGCCGTCGGTGTTCGCCGAGCTGCCCGCGCTGGTGGAGCGCGCCGGCAATGGCGCCAAGGGCAAAGGCTCGATCACCGCGTTCTACACCGTGCTCACCGAGGGTGACGACCAGCAGGATCCGATCGCCGACTGCCGCGCGCGCCATCCTCGACGGCCACGTGGTGCTGTCGCGGCGCATCGCCGAGGCAGGGCAGTACCCGGCCATCGACGTCGAAGCCTCGGTCAGCCGCGTGATGCACGAGATCATCCCGCACGAGCATTCCGAGCTGGCGCGCCGTTTCCGTCAGACGCTGTCCATCTACCAGCAGAACCGCGACCTCATCTCCATCGGCGCGTACCAGCGCGGCAGTGACCCGCGCATCGACGCGGCCATCGACCTGTGGCCGGCGATGCAGAAATTCCTCACGCAGCCCATCGACGAGCGCGTCGGCCACGCCGACGCCGCTCAATCGAGCTGCGCCAGTTGTTCGCCAGCGCGCCGGCCATGGGCGCGAAGTCTTCCCATGGGCTGACCATGCAATGAAACGTTCCGAACGTCTCGACATCGTCCAGCAGGCCGCCGCCCGGACCGAGAAGGAACGCGCCGAGCGCGTGGCCCTCGCGGAAAAGCATCTCGCGGAGATGCAGCAGAAGCTCGCGGCTCTCGAGAAATACCGCTCGGAATACGAGGCCGGCTTCGCCGCCAAGGCCGGCGCCGGATTCGGCGCCGCCAATGTGCGTGATTTCCAGACCTTTCTCGCGCGGCTCGGCGAAGCGCTGGCGCAGCAGCGTGACCTGGTGTCCGCCGCGCGCAAGGCACTCGACGCCGAGCGCGACCACTGGCGCGAGGCCGCCCAGCGCACGCACGTGGTGGAAACACTGGTGGAGACGCTGGCAGGGCGAAGAAACCCGCGCCGCCAACCGCCGCGATCAGAACATGAGCGACGAGCTGGCCATGCAGCTGCTGCAGGCGCGGGAGCGCTCGAAGTGATGGCCGCCGCTGCCAACATCCTCGAAGCCGCGTCGGCTGACGCCGGCGGCGCCTGCGCCGGCTCCCGGCACGCCGGGCTCGGGCTTCGACGCCATCCTGATGCTGCAGAATCTTGCGGCGACCGCGGAATCGCTGGACGCCGCGCAGCTTCGAAGCCGGCGATACCGCCGACTTGCTCGCCACCGACGAATCTTCCGATGACGACGACAAGGCCGAGGACCTCGAAGCCTCGCTGGCCTTCCTCTCGGCCCTGCTCACCGCCACCGCGCCTCATGGGGCGGGCAGGAATTCCGCGGGCGACTTCGCTGCCGGATCCCAGTCGCAGGCCGAGACCGGATCCGACCTGGGCTCGTCGCTGAAGGCCGCCGGAAGGCGACGCGAAAACGTCTTTCCTGCTCGCGGGCGACGGCAAGGACACGAAGTCCGCCGATCCGCTGGCGCTCTTGCCGGTGCGACCCGAACTGCTGGAAACCCGACGCCGCCGGGGACTCCGCGCAGAACCTGGCGCGTGCCGCCGAAATGCTGGCGCAGGTGCAGCGGCCCGCGGCCGCGGCTGCGCCCGAATCCACCGTGGCCACGCATGTCCGCGATCCCGCGCTGGGCCGATGACTTCAGCGCCCGTGTCTCCCTGATGGTCCGCGCCGGAGAATCGACGGCCTCGCTGCAGCTGACGCCCGTGGACCTCGGTCCCGTGGAGGTGAACGTCACCGTCAAGGACTCCCAGGCGACCATCCATTTCGGCGCCACGCAGGCCGACACCCGCGCCCTGATCGAAGCCTCGCTGCCCAAGCTGCGCGAACTGCTGGCCTCGCAGGGCTTCAATCTCATGGACGCCAGTGTGTCCTCAGGGTTTTCCCGATCCCAGCAGCAGGCATCCGCGCCCGGCGGCCGTGGCGGCGGTCGACGCCGTGACAGCCATGGTCGCTGAAGCCGTCGCGCGCGACAGCTAGGGTTGCTCGACCTGTACGCGTACTGCAGGCGCGCATTCCCGCGCCGCCAAAAATCTGTCGCCAGCCTGCCGCCATTCGTGACGCCGCTCACGAAAATCCGGTGGCACGCACGTTGCACAACTCCCTGTAGCCGCGAACCCAATCGCGTGAGGAAGCTGTGCATGGCCAACGAAAAAGAAGCTGTCGAAGGTGCCGAGGAAGGCGCGGAAGCCCCCGCGAAGGGTGGCAAGAAGGGCCTGATCATCATCATCGCCGCCGTGCTGGTGCTCGGCGGGTGGCGGCTTCGGTGCCTGGAAGGCTTCTCAGCGGCAAGAAGGCGGACGGCAAGGCAGCAAGGAAGGGCGAGCACAAAGAAGTGCTGCCGCCGCTGTACGTCAATCTCGATCCGCCCTTCGTCGTGAACTTCGAAGCCGAGGCGGCCGTGCGTTTCCTGCAGGTCACCGTGGGCATCATGACCCGCGACCCGGCCACGGAGAAGCGTGCTCAAGGCCAACGATCCGCGCGTCCGCAACGACATGCTGATGATCCTCAGCGGCCAGAACTACGCATCGGTGTCCACGAACGAAGGCAAGGAAGCGCTGCGCGCCAAGTGCCTCGAAGCCGTGCGCACCATCGTCAAGGACATGCACGGCGAGTCCGAGAAGATCGAAGCGCTGTATTTCACCTCCTTCGTGATGCAGTAAGGCGCGCGCATGAGCGGCCAGGAAGTACTCAACCAGGACGAAATCGACGCGCTGTTGAACGGCGTCGACGCCGGTGTGGTCAACACCGAGCCGGCCGAAGAGCCGGCAGCCGCGCGCAACTACGATTTCAGCCGCGAGATGCGCATCGTGCGCGGCCGCATGCCCACGCTCGAGATGGTCAACGAGCGCTTCGCGCGCCAGTTGCGCATCGACGCTGTACAACCTGCTGCGCCGGACGGTCGAGCTGTCGGTGGGCCAGGTCGTCGATGAAGAAGTTCAGCGAGTACACGCATTCGCTGCCGCTGCCCATCAACCTGAACCTCTGCAAGGTCAACCCGCTGCGCGGCACCGCGCTGTTCGCGCTGGATCCGAAGCTGGTGTTCGCCATCGTCGACAACTTCTTCGGCGGCGTCGGCCGTCACGCCAAGATCGAGGGCCGCGATTTCACGAGCCACCGAGATGCGCGTGGTGCACATGCTGCTGCGCGGCGCCTTCACCGACATGAAGGAAGCCTGGACGCCGATCGCCAAGATCGACGTCGAGTACCTCAACTCCGAGGTCAACCCGAATTTCGCCAGCATCGTCACGCCCTCCGAGGTCGTGGTGGTCTGCCCGTTCAACATCGAGCTGGATGGCGGTGGCGGCTTCCTGCACATCGTGCTGCCGTACGCGATGATCGAGCCGCTGCGCGAAGTGCTCGACTCGGGCGTGCAGTCCGATCGCGCCGAGCAGGACGAGCGCTGGCTGGCCTCGCTCAAGGATGGCCTGCAGGACGCGGAAGTGGAACTCACCACGCTCCTCGGCAACGGCAGCGTCACGCTGCAGAAGCTCGTCGATCTCAAGCCCGGTGACGTGCTGCCCTGTGATTTCTCCGGCAAGGCCACCGTCCTCGCCGAGGGCGTTCCGCTGTTCCGCGGCGCCTTCGGCGTGTCGCGTGGCCAGCAATGTATCCGTTATGAACAGCGCATCCGCCGTCGTCGGCCATGGCGCCGATGGACGTCGCGCTGCTGCGTCGTTGAAGGAAACAGATCATGAATGCCAAGAGTGAAGCCGTAGCACAGGAAGGCGCCGAGAGCGCGCAGGACGTCAACCTCGACGTCATCCTCGACGTCCCCGTGACCCTGTCGATGGAAGTGGGCCGCACGCGCATCCCGATCCGCAACCTGCTGCAGCTCAACCAGGGCTCGGTGGTGGAACTGGATCGCGCGGCCGGCGAGCCGCTCGACGTGTTCGTCAACGGCACGCTGGTGGCGCACGGTGAAGTGGTGGTGGTGAACGAGAAGTTCGGCATCCGCATCACCGACGTGGTCAGCCCCGCCGAACGCATCCGCAAGCTCAAGTAAGCGATCCATGGCGCAGGAGACTTTGTTCGCCGCACCCGACGCCGCGGCCAGCACGGACCGCGGGCGGCGGCGCCTTCGAGGTGACGCTGGCGCTGCTGCTGGTGGTGGGCGTGATCGCGGCGCTGGCCTGGTTCGCGCGCCGCGCGCGCGGCGGACTGTTCCGCGGCCGCCAGTCGCGCATCCAGGTGCTGGCCACGCAGTCGCTGGGCGTGAAGGAGAGCGCCGTGCTGGTGCGCGTCGGCGACACCGACATCCTGGTCGGAGTGTCGCAGGGTACGGTGCGGCCGCTGCATGTGTTCCCGGTGGGCGCGAACACCGACGCGCCGCCGGCTGCCGCCGGTGGCTCCGCGCTCGCGGCGCGAGCGCGCGCCGAATTTCAAGGACCTGCTGATGAGGTCCCTCGGCAAGTGACGCGCCTGCGTGAAACGACTTCTCGCTCGTGTTGTTGGCCTCGCGGCGCCCGTGCTCACGCACGCGGCCACGTCGGGCCTTCCGGCGGTCACGGTCACCACGAACCCGGGCGGCGGTCAGACGTACTCGCTGACGCTGCAGGTCCTGATCCTGATGACGGTGCTGACGCTGCTGCCGGCCATCCTGCTCATGATGACGGCGTTCACGCGCATCATCATCGTGCTGGCCATCCTGCGGCAGGCGCTCGGCGCCGGCCAGACGCCGCCCAACCAGGTGCTGGTGGGTCTGGCGCTGTTCCTCACCCTGTTCGTGATGGCGCCGGTGATCACGCGCATCAACACCGAAGCCGCGCAGCCTTATCTCGCCGGCACCATCGAGACCACCGTGGCGCTGGAACGCGCCGTCGTGCCGCTCAAGCAGTTCATGCTCGAACAGACGCGCGAGTCCGACATCGCCACCTTCGTGCGCATCTCGGGCGGCAAGGGTTTCGCGAAGAAGGAAGACGTGCCGCTGACCATCCTGGTGCCGGCCTTCGTCACCAGCGAGCTCAAGACCGCGTTCCAGATCGGCTTCCTGCTGTTCATTCCGTTCGTGATCATCGATCTCGTGGTGGCCAGCGTGCTCATGTCCATGGGCATGATGATGCTGTCGCCGGTGCTCATCTCGCTGCCGTTCAAGATCATGCTGTTCGTGCTGATCGACGGCTGGGCGCTGATCATGGGCACGCTGGCCCAGAGTTTCTTCAGGTAGGGTCGCCATGACCCCGGAAACCGTCGTCACCATTGGCCGCCAGGCGCTCGAGACTGACGCTGATGCTCGCGGCGCCGCTGCTGCTGACCGCGCTGGCCGTGGGCCTCATCGTCGGCATCTTCCAGGCCGCGACGCAGATCAACGAGATGACGCTGTCGTTCATCCCCAAGCTGCTGGCCATGGCCGCGGTGCTGGCGCTGACCGGCCCGTGGATGCTCCGGCACCTGGTGGAATACTCGCGCGGCCTCATCGAGAGCATTCCCGGGATGATTGGTTAGGCGCTGGCCATCGAACTCACCACCGGCCAGCTCGAAGGCTGGGTGGCGCAGGCGTTCTTCCCCTTCGCGCGCATCGGCGCCTGCCTGATGGTGGCGCCGCTGTTCGGCGCGCGTTTCGTGCCCGCGCGCACGCGCATCGTGCTGGCCGTGGCGCTCACCGCCCTGGTGGTGCCGATGTTGCCGGCGCCGGACATCGCGCCATTCTCGGGCCAGGGTTTCGTGGTCGTCGCGCAGCAGCTGCTCATCGGCGTCGCGCTGGGTTTCGCGCTGCAGGTGGTGTTCGACGCGCTGGGCCTCGCCGGCCAGCTGCTGGCGAACAGCATGGGCCTGTCATTCGCGTTCAACGTGGATCCGCTGCGCGGCAGCAGCACCGCGGCGCTGGGCCAGCTCTACATCATCCTCGCCACGCTGGTGTTCCTGTCGCTCGGCGGCCACCTGGCGCTGATCGAAGTGCTGGTGGACGGCTTCAAGCCCATGCCCATCGGCGCGACGCTGCACGTGCGAAAGCCTCTGGTCCATCGTGCTCTGGGGCGGCACGCTGTTCTCCGGTGCGATCTCGATCGCGCTGCCCGGCGTCACCGCGCTGCTGATCGTCAACCTGGCCTTCGGCGTGGTGTCACGCGCCGCGCCCTCGCTGAACCTGTTCGCGGTCGGGTTTCCCGATTTCACTGATCGTCGGCCTGATCGTGGTGCTGGCGGGCATGGGCCCGCTGGTGCAGGGCATCACACAACTCATCGGCCAGGGACTGCAGTTCCTGCGCGACCTGTCCGGAGTCTGACGCCATGGCAGAGACCGGCCAGGAAAAGACCGAACAAGCTACTCCCAAGCGCCTCGAGGAGGCGCGCAAGAAAGGCCAGGTCCCGCGTTCGCCGGAGCTGTCGATCGCCGTCGGTGTGTATCTCGGCCGCGGTGGCTATCTACACGCTGGGGCACATGGCGTCGGGCCAGTTCGCCGATTTCATGCGCGACAGCCTGCGCACTCGCCGTCCGGCCGGCCATGGACAGCAGCGCAGATGTGGCCGCAGCTCATGAATGCCGGCGCGCGCACGCTGCTGGATCATCCTGCCGATCCTGGGCGGCCACGTTCGTGGCTGCGCTGGCCGCGCCACTGGCCATCGGCGGCTGGAACTTCTCCGGTCAGGCGATGGCGCCGCAGTTCTCGCGCATGAATCCGGCCTCCGGCATCGGCCGCATGTTCTCGACGCGTGGCCTGGTGGAGCTGGTCAAGGGCCTCGCCAAGGTGTTCGTCGTCGGCACTCATCGCGCGTGGTGCTGCTCAAGTCGCTGACGCCGCAGCTCATGGGTCTGTCGACGCGAGCCCGTGAACCAGCGCCATCGGGCATTCGGCTTCGATGGCGTCGTATTCGCTGCTGATCCTCTGCATGGGCCTGGCGATCATCGCGGCCGTCGACGTGCCGTACCAGCTCTGGCAGTACGCCAAGGAACTGAAGATGACGCGCGAGGAAGTGCGCGAGGAATACAAGGAGAGCGAAGGCTCTCCGGAAACCCGCGGCCGCATCCGCGAGGCGCAGCGGCGCTCTCGCAGCGGCCGCATGATGCAGGAAGTGCCCACCGCCGACGTGGTGGTCACCAACCCGACTCACTACGCCGTGGCGCTGCGCTACGACGAGAAGAAGAACCGCGCGCCCGTGGTGGTCGCCAAGGGTGTCGGAGCTCATCGCGCTCAAGATCCGCGAGATCGCCACCGAGCACGGCGTGCCGGTGATCGAAGCGCCGCCGCTGGCGCGCGCGCTGCACAAGTCGGTGGAGCTGAACCGCGAAGTGCCGGCCGCGTTGTACATCACCGTGGCGCAGGTGCTGACCTACGTGTACCAGCTCAAGGCCGCGCGCGAGACGCGGCGTGGCCGCCGCCGCCGGCGCCGGTCTTTGGTGACATCCCGAGCGCCGCCTCCGCAGGCGCCCACCGGCGGCAGCCCCGACTCCGAGGGCAACTGATCATGGCCGCCCGCAACAGAGCTCCGCTCTCGGCACGATGATTGCGCTCCGGCATCGGTGTGCCCGTGGGCCTGCTCGGCATCCTGGCGATGATGATCCTGCCGCTGCCGCCGGTGATGCTGGACGTGCTGTTCACGTTCAACATCGCGCTGTCGCTGGTCATCGTGATGGCGGTGTTCAACGTCAAGCGGCCGCTGGAATTCGCGATCTTCCCCACCGTCCTGCTGCTGGTCACCTTGCTGCGCCTGGCGCTGAACGTGGCCTCCACGCGCGTGGTGCTCATGCATGGCCACGAGGGCTCACACGCCGCCGGCAAGGTGATCGCGGCGTTCGGCGAATTCGTGATCGGCGGCAACTACGCGGTCGGCGCCGTCGTGTTCATCATCCTCACCATCATCAACTTCGTGGTGGTGACCAAGGGCGCGGGCCGCGTGTCGGAAGTGTCCGCGCGCTTCGCGTTGGACGCCATGCCCGGCAAGCAGATGGCCATCGACGCCGATCTCAACGCCGGCATCATCACGCAGGACCAGGCGCGCGAACGCCGCCAGGAAGTGCGCGCCGAATCCGATTTCTACGGCTCCATGGATGGCGCCAGCAAGTTCGTGCGCGGCGACGCCGTCGCCGGCATCCTCATCATGGTCATCAACATCGTGGGCGGCCTGCTGATCGGCACGATGATGCACGACCTGCCGGCCGGCGAGGCCACCAAGACCTACACGCTGCTGACCATCGGCGACGGCCTGGTGGCGCAGATCCCGGGACTGTTGCTGTCGGTGGCGGTCGCCATCATCGTCACGCGCGTCACGCGCGAGCAGGACGTCGGCGGCGAACTGGGCAAACAACTGTTCGGCCAGCCGAAGGCGCTGGCTGTCGCGGCGGGCGTGCTCGGCATCCTGGGCGTCATCCCCGGCATGCCGAACGTCGATGTTCCTGCTGTTCGCGTCGCTCGCGGGCTGGGCCGCGTGGCGGCTGCATCAGAAACAGAACCAGCCGGTCGTCGAAGAGACTCCGCCGGAACCGGAGGCGCCGCCGCCGCCACCGGAAGTGCAGGAACTGTCCTGGGACGACGTGCGTCCCGTGGACGTCATCGGCCTCGAAGTGGGCTATCGGCTCGTGCCGCTGGTCGACAAGACCAAGGGCGGCGACCTGCTGGCGCGCATCCGCGGCATCCGCCGCAAGCTCACGCAGGAACTCGGCTTCCTCGTGCAGCCCGTG
The DNA here is from genome assembly GCA_963846605.1 of uncultured Pseudomonadota bacterium. GTDB lineage: Bacteria > Pseudomonadota > Gammaproteobacteria > Steroidobacterales > Steroidobacteraceae > CADEED01. The sequence continues at coordinate 1,012,589 of CAWJWS010000011.1, read as the reverse complement.
CACATCCGCGACAACCTGGAGCTCGGGCCCAACAGCTATCGCATCCGCCTGGCGGGCGTGGCCATCGGCGAGAGCGTCGTGCATCCCGACCGCGAGACTGGCCATCAACCCGGGCCGCGTATTCGGCCCGCTCAATGGTCTCGCCACGCGCGACCCGGCGTTCGGCATGGAAGCCGTGTGGATCGAGCCTTCGCTGCGCGAGCACGCGCAGTCGCTGGGCTACACCGTGGTCGATGCCGCCACCGTCATCGCCACGCATCTGTCGCATCTCATCCAGACGCATGCGCACGAGCTCTTCGGCCACGAAGAAGCCGAGCAGCTGCTCAAGGGCCTGTCCAAGACCGCGCCGAAGCTGGTCGACGAACTGGTGCCCAAGGTGCTGCCGCTGGCCACCGTCGTGCGCGTCATGCAGGGGCTGCTGGCCGAGCGCGTGCCGATCCGCAACGTCCGCGCCATCGTCGAAGCTTTGGCGGAGGCCGGGCCGCGGTCGCAGGACACGCAGACGCTCATCGCGTCGGTCAGGGTTGCCCTGGGTCGCCAGATCGTCCAGGACATCGTCGGCCTCGCCGAAGAGTTGCCCGTCATCACACTTGAGCCAGATCTCGAGCGACTACTGTCAAACGGGCTCGCGAATAACGGCTCCAGCCCCGGTCTCGAGCCCGGGTTGGCAGAGCGTTTGCAACGAGGTCTACAGGACGCTGCCGCGCGTCAAGAACGTGGCGGCGAACCGGCGGTGTTGCTGACCCCGCCGAACCTGCGAGCGGCGCTGGCGCGGTTCTTCCGCGTGAGCGTGCCGGGACTGCACGTGCTGGCCTGGAACGAAGTGCCGGACAACCGGCGGGTCCGCATGGTGACCGCGGTTGGCAGTCGGTAGTCGATGAGCAAGTCGAGGCTCGGAGCGAATTGAATGAAGATCCAGAGATACATCGCCAAGGACATGCGCAGCGCGCTGGCGCAGGTGCGCGAAGCGCTGGGCGCCGACGCCGTGATCCTGTCATCGGGCCGCGTCGGGGACGACGTCGAAGTCATCGCGGCCATCGACATCGAAGCCGTGCAGCAGGCCGCGTCCAGCCGCCGTCGACGCCAGGCCGCGCAGCGCGCCGCCGCGCGCCGCAGCGCTCGGTCGCTGGACGTGCGCGAAGACTCGCCGATCGATCCGCCCGAGCCGCGCCGCCAGGAAGTACGCGCGGATGCGCGCTTCGCCGCCCCGCGCGCGCGAACCGAACGAACACGCCGCCGGAGACGCCAGGCCGCGCCGGAGTACACACCGGCCGCGGTCCGCCAGGCGGCCCGGGCTTCATCGCAGCTTTCCGAAGAGATTGCGCCGGCCTATGCGCAGCCGGCCGTGCCCGGAACGCCGGCGAGAGCCAGGCGGCGCTGGCCAACGAGATGAAAGACATGCGCCGCATGCTCGAGGCGCAGCTCGCAACCCTCACGTGGAACGACTTCCAGCGCCGCTCGCCGGTGCAGGCCGCCATGCACAAGGAGCTGGCGCAGCTCGGCATGTCGCAGGACCTGGCGCATTCGCTGGTCCGCAAGATTCCGCGCGAACTCAATTTCTCCGCGGCCCGCCGCTTCGCGCTCGCGACCATCGCGCGCACGCTGCAGGTGACGGGCGACCGCTGGCTCGAGCAGCGGCGGCATCGTCGCGTTCGCCGGTCCCGCGGGCGCGGGCAAGACCACGCTGCTGGCCAAGCTGGCCGCGCGCTGGGTGCTGCGTCATGGTCCGCGCCGCGTCGCCATGATCTCCGCCGACTCGGTGCGCATCGGCGCGCACGAACAGTTCCACACGCTGGGCCGCCTGCTGGGCGTGACCACGCACAACGTATTCGACATCGCCGAACTGCCCGAATTGCTGTACGAGCTGCGCAACTGCCAGTTCGTCATGATCGACACCGCGGGCACCAGCCCGCGCGATCCGGAGCTCGCGCGCCAGCTGCGCCTGCTCGAGCCAGATGCAGGCCAGCATCGAGACTTCGCTGGTGCTGCCGGCCAGCACCCAGACCGGCGCCATCGACGAAGTGGTGACACCGCTTCGCGCTGGCCCGGCCGACCTCCTGCTGCATCACCAAGATCGACGAAGCCGTGAATCTCGGCGGCATGCTGTCGGCGCTGATCCGCCACAAGCTTTCCGCCGCCTACGTGAGCGACGGTCAGCGAGTGCCCGAAGACCTGGCGCCCGGCGCGCGCGCACGCGCTGGTCAGCAAGGCGGTGGAGATCGCCAGCCACAACGGCAACACCGCGGACGATGAAGTCATGCAGCGCCGCATGACGGGAGCCAAGAATGGCCGCTAACTACAGCAGTTCCATCGAGAGTCGTGCGTCGCACCCGAACCCGGTGCAGGTGATCGCGGTCACGGGCGGCAAGGGCGGTGTGGGCAAGACCACGGTCGCCGTGAATCTCGCCGCGTCGCTGGCGTCGCGCGGCAAGCAGGTCATGCTGCTGGATGGCGACCTGGGGCTGGCCAATGTCGACGTGTTCCTCGGCCTCACGCCGCGGCTCACGCTCGCCGACGTGCTCGCCGGCACGCAGCACGCTCGAGGAAGTGATCCTCGATGCGCCGCAGGGTTTCAAGGTGGTGCCGGCCGCGTCGGGCATCGCGCAACTCGCCGAACTCGACTCCATGACTCACCTGGGCCTGGTGCGCGCCTTCGGCGACCTCATCGACGCGACTGGATGTCATGGTCGTGGACACCGCGCCCGGCATCGCCGGCTCGGTGCTGCAGTTCTCGCAGGCCGCGCAGCAGGTGCTGGTGGTGATCTGCGACGAACCCGCGTCGCTCACCGATGCCTATGCGCTCATCAAGATCCTGTCCCGCGATCACGGCGTGAAGCAGTTCCGCGTGCTCGTGAACCAGGTTCGCGGCCGCGGACTAGGTCAGGCCCTGTTCCAGCGATTCGAACGCGTGGCCACGCGGTTCCTGTCAGGTCGAGCTGGATTATGTCGGCGAGATTCCGGAAGACCCGTTCCTGCGCCGCTCGATTCGTGAACAGCGTCCCGTTGTGACGGGTTACCCATCATGCCCGGCGGCCGTGGCTCTCAAGACGCTCGCGCTGCGCGCCGATATGTGGCCAGTGGCGGAAGGGCCCAGAGGCAACGTGGAGTTTTTCGTCGAGCGCCTGATCAGACGTCCGTCGGTACGCCTGGAGGTGGTTCGATGAGCGGAGTGAACGCTTATCAGCAGCGCGCCAGTGCCCGGGAAACCGAAGCGCTGGTGATGCGTCATGCCGAGCTGGTGAAGCGCATCGCGTATCACCTGGCCGGGCGATTGCCCGCGTCGGTGGAAGTCGACGACCTCATCCAGGCCGGCATGCTCGGTCTGCTGGAGGCTGCCGCGAACTACTCGGCCGGACGTGGGGCGAGTTTCGAGACCTACGCCGGCATCCGCATCCGTGGCGCGATGCTCGACGGGTTGCGCAAGCTCGATTGGGCGCCGCGCTCGGTGCATCGCAAGGCGCGCGCCGTGGCCAACGCCATCCGCGAGCTCGAGGCCGAGATCGGCCGCGAAGCGCGCGATACGGACGTGGCGCAGAAGATGGGTGTGTCGCTCGACGAGTACCACAAGATCGTCGAGAACGCGGCGGGTTGCCAGATCGCCAGCCTCACGACCGAGGAAGGCGAGATCAACGCCACCGACCCGGAAGCGGATCCGTTCCGCGACGTGTTGGACGAGAGGTTTCGCGAGGCACTGACCGAGGCGATCTCCGGACTGCCGGAACGTGAGCGCACGGTGATGTCCCTGTACTACGACGATGAGCTGAACCTGAAGGAGATCGGCGCGGTGCTCAAGGTGAGCGAGTCGCGCATCTGCCAGATCCATGGCCAGGCGCTGACCCGCCTGCAGGCGCGGCTCTCGGGCTGGCGCGATCGCCTGGGTTGAGAAGACGGTCGAAGAAGAGAGAGAGGAGAGCGAAGTGAGCAACGCGATGAAGTTTCTGGTCGTCGACGATTTCTCGACCATGCGCAGGATCGTGAAGAACTGCCTGCAGGAGATCGGCTACACCGACATCACCGAGGCCGACGACGGCAACACCGCGCTGCCGCTGCTCAAGGCCGGCGCGTTCGACTTCCTGATCACCGACTGGAACATGCCGGGCATGCCGGGTCTCGACCTGCTCAAGGCCGTGCGCGGCGACGCGAAGCTCGCGAAGCTGCCGGTGCTCATGCTGACGGCGGAAGCCAAGCGCGAGCAGATCATCGAAGCCGCGCAGGCCGGCGTCAGTGGCTACGTGATCAAGCCGTTCACGGCGGTCACGCTCAAGGAAAAGATCGACAAGATCCTGGCGAGCAAGGCTGCGGCCTGAGGCCGACCCATGGCCCACGCCGACACGCCCACCGCGCAGCTGCGCGACCGCTATGGTTCGCAGGTCACGGCCTGCAGGCCGCGATCGATGCGGGTGATGACGCCGCTTTCCGCGCGCGCCTTCGAGGCGCTGCGCGAAAGTCTGAGTGCCGAATTCATGCCGGAGCTCAAGCGCCTGACGGCGTCGGCCGAGTCGGCGCTGGCCCGTTTCCGCGAACGCGCGCGCATCGATGCGCTCGCCGACCAGGAAGTGCCGGATGCGCGCAAGCGCCTGGCGCACGTGGTCAAGCTCACCGACGAAGCCGCGCATCGCACGCTCGACCTGGTCGAGAAATCCGGACCGCTGGTCGAACAGACCGCGCGCGAGGCCGCCGAACTGCTCGAAGCCTGGACCGCCTACGGCAACCGCGAATGCGCGGGCAATTCGCTATGGCCGGAACGCACGCTGGGATTCCTCGAACGCTCGCTGCACGGATGCCGATCGCGTGCGCTCGCTGCTGTCCGAGATGCTGATGGCGCAGGGCTACCAGGACATCACCGGCCAGATCATCCGCAGCGTCATCGCGCTGGTGGGTGAGATCGAGGCCGTGCTGGGTCAACTCGTCGCGCTGTCCGAACGGCGAGGAGACCCGCCGCATGCCGGCGCTGCAGCTGCCTCCCGCCGGCAACAAGGGTCCTGGGAGCAGGGCGTCGGGCCGCAGGTTCCCGGGCATCACCGATGCCACGGCCGTCGCCGGTCAGGACGACATCGACGCGCTGCTCGCCAGCATGGCGGGTGGTTAGCCCGAGCGTCCCGTGGACATCCTTTCCGCCATAGGCTTCGTCCTGGCGCTGGTCGCGGTGCTCGTGGGCGCGGTGCTCAAGGGCGCGGGCATCCATGCGTTGCTGTCGGCCGCCGCATTCATGATCGTGGTGGTCGGCACCATCGCCGCCATCTTCATCCAGACGCCGCTGTCCGGTGTTCAAGCACGCGATGAGCCGCTTCTCCTGGGTGCTCAAGCCGCCGCCGCTCGAAGGCGAGGCGCTCATCAAGAAGATCGTCGAGTGGAGCAACATCGCGCGCAAGCAGGGTCTGCTCGGTCTCGAGCCGCTGGCGGAGCGCGAAGAAGATCCCTTCGTGCGCCGCGGACTGCAGCTCGTGGTCGACGGAGGCGAGCCCGAGAACATCCGCGCCATCCTCGAAGTGGAGATGGACGTGCGCGAACACGCCGACAACCGCGCCGCCAAGGTTTTCGAAGGCATGGGCATCTACTCGCCCGACGCTCGGCATCATCGGCGCCGTGCTCGGCCTCATGGCGGTGATGCAGAACCTGGCCGACCCGTCGAAGCTGGGGCAGGGCATCGCCGCGGCGTTCACCGCCACGGTGTACGGCATCGGTCTCGCCAACCTGTTCTTCCTGCCGATCGCCGGCAAGCTCAAGGGCATCGTCGCCGAGCAGACGCAGGTGCGCGAGATGGTGATCGAGGGTGTCGTGTCCATCGTGCTCGGCGAGAACCCGCGCGCGATCGAGTCGAAGCTCAACGGCTTCCTGCACTGATGGGGACATTCCTCGTTTCCCAGAAAATGGGGACGCGCCTCGTTGAGTGGCGCGATCTATCCATTGGTCCTGTGAGGAGGCGCGTCCCCATTTTCTAGAAAACGAGGAATGTCCCCATGGCCGCCGCAAGCACAAACACGAAGACCACGCCAACCACGAAGCGTGGGCCATTCCCTACGGCGACCTGGTCACGCTGCTGCTGGCGTTCTTCGTGGTGATGTACGCCATCTCGTCGGTCAACGAGGGCAAGTTCCGCGTGCTGTCGGATTCGCTGAGCGCGGCGTTCCGCGGCAAGCCCAAGCACGCTCGAACCGATCCAGATGGGCGAAAAGACCCGCGGCTCGGGCGCCGACATCGCCGTGTCCATCGTGCAGCAGTCGATGATCGAAGGCCAGCCGCGCGCAGCTGCTCGAAGCCATGTACAACGATGGCAACAAGGCCAAGGGCGCGGGCCCGGCCCCGAAGCCCGGCGCGGGCGAGACCGGCCATGCGCAGCCGGCGCTCGACGGCGAGCATCCGATGACGCAGCAGCTCGCGCGCGTCGCCGACGAACTCGAGAACGGCGCTGCAGGACGCTGGTCGCCGCGGACCTCGTCGCCGTGCGCCGCCACGAGTTCTGGCTGGAAGTGGAAGATCCGCACGCGACATCCTGTTCCCGAGCGGCGTGGCGACGTTGTCCGACGCTGCGTATCCCGCGCTCGACGCGCTGGCGGGCACGCTGGTGAAGTATCCGAACCCGCTGCGCGTGGAAGGCCACACCGACAACCGGCCGATCAACACCACGTACTACCCGTCGAACTGGGAGCTGTCCGCCGCGCGCGCCGCCAGCGTCGTGCACCGCTTCGCGCAGCGGCGGCATCTCGCCCTCGCGGCTCTCGGTCATCGGCTTCGGTGAATTCCGGCCGGCGCAGCCCAACGACACGGCCGACGGCCGCAACGCCAACCGCCGCGTGGTCATCGTCATCCTGGCGGGTGAGGGCGCGCCGAGCGCCTGCGGACGCCGCCGGCATGGCCAGCGAAGCCTCGCAGGCCAACCAGCCCGCGGCGCTGCCGCCGCTGGCCGCCGGCGGCAAACCCGGGAGCAGTGCCGCCCGCGCCGCAGACCCAATCCAACTACCCGAAACCTCGACTACTTCCGCTCCGCCCGGCGCCGCCCAGGGTGCCGTTGGCACGGAATCTGCTCCTCTACCTGTGACTGTGGGTACAGGCGGCGGAAATCCGACGCGGGAGTAGTTATGGCTGATCAATCATTCGGGATCCTGGAAGTCCTTCTTCTGGGTGCACGCGCATTCGGTCTCTTCGCCTGCTTCGCGGGCTTCGCCTGGGCGCTGATGCGCATGCGCCGGGAACACGCGGAACAGCTGGAACACCGTGCTGCGGCTCGCAGCGCGAGCTCGTCGGCCAGAACCAGGCTGCTGGCGGAACGCGTGGCCGGGCTCACGACGATGGTGACCGCGCTCGTCGCCAGCCCGCCGCGCCGCGCCGAACCCCTAGTCGAAGCGCCCGCACCGCAGGCGCCGCCACCGACCGTTCGTGCAGAAGACGCGCCGGCATACCGGCGTTCCCAGCTACGAAACCGCCAAGCGCATGGCGCGCAACGGCGCGAGCGTCGAGGAAATCGTCGCGTCCTGCGGCGTCGCCGGCACGGAGGCGCGCCTACTCCGTCGCCTGCACGGGGTGCGCAGTAGCGACGCCGCGACAACGCTGCCTGAGGATGCAATGAACATGCCCGCATCTGTGAAACGTGTCTCCAAGTGCGCGCTCAAACAAGACGCCCGTCCGACAGCCGAAAACGCAAGAGTCGCGCCCAAAGCAGCCGCGGCTCGCCATTCCGGAGACCGTCGATCCCATGACTGCTGATGCGAGCGTCCCGGCCGCACCCGAGGCTGCGGTGCACGGCCGCGGCCGCTCCCGCAGTGGCGCGCCGGCAAAATCGTTCTGGGTGCGTCCTGCACCATCCACGAAGCTCCGGCGCTGCGTTCCCACCTGATCGCCCAGGCCGCTCATCCAGGCCCCTACGAGATCGACGGTACGGCCGTGCAGCAGATAGACACCGCCGGCGTGCAGCTCGTCGTGGCGTTCGCGCTCGACTGCCTGGAGAAGGGCGTGCACTACGTCTGGACCGGCCGTTCGCCGGCGCTCGAAGAAGCGATCCGTACCCTGGGTGTCGGCGCGCTGCTCGAGAGCCCCGGCGCCGCCACCAATTACTCCGTTCCGGGTGCCGCATGACGCTCGACCTCGCGCAATTCCACGACACCTTCTTCGAAGAAAGCTTCGAAGCGCTGGACTCGATGGAAGCCGCGCTGCTCAAGCTCTCGGCCGGTGAAGTCGACTCCGAACTCATCAACACCATTTTCCGCGTCGCGCATTCCATCAAGGGCGGCGCCGCGACCTTCGGCTTCACCGAAGTGGCCGGTTTCACGCACACGGCCGAAACGCTGCTCGACCAGATGCGCGCCGGCAAGCGCCAGGTGACGCCGGACACTCGTCGACCTGTTCCTGCGCTCCGGCGATCTCATGCGCGAGATGCTGGTGGCCACCAAGGACAAGCAGCCGCATCGACAAGGCGCGAGTCGCCGCGCTGCACGGCGAGATCGAGGCCGCGCTGGCTTCGAACCCGAGTCGCTGCCACGGCCGCCGCTCCGGTCACCAGCAGCTCCGGCCGCGGCGGCTCCCGCGCCGCCGGTGTCGCGGCCGCGCTCGCCGCCGAGCCGGCCGGCTGGCGCATCCGCTTCGTTCCCGGTCCCGAACTGCTGCGGCACGGCAACGACCCGCTGCGCATGCTGCGCGAGCTGCAACGCGCTCGGCAAGTGCGACGGTGCGCGTCGATGCGATGAAGATTCCGCCGCTGGCGGATCTCGACGCCGAAGAATGCAAGATGTCATGGACACGTCGACCTCACGGGCGACATCGCCCGAGTCCGCCATCCGCGCCGTGTTCGAATGGGTGGAAGGCGAGTGCGAACTCACGATCGAAGCGCATCGGTGGCCTGTACGCGGCCGGTGCCGCCGCGGTCAGCGCGCCCGCGCCCGTGTTGCCCCCGATGGCCGCGGCCGCACCCGCGGCTCCGGCCGCTCGACGCCGCGGCGCCGCCAAGGCCGCCGGACCCGGCCGCCGACTCCGCCCGCGGCGGCGAGGGCGGCTCGATCCGCGTCAGCATCGAGAAGATCGACGAGCTGCTGAACTCCGTCGGCGAACTGGTGATCACGCAGTCCGTGCTCAGCCAGCTGGCCGCGCCGCTCGAAGGCCGCGATGCCGGACGAACTTCGCAATGCGCTCGGCGCAGCTCGAGCGCCACATGCGTTCGCTGCAGGAAAGCGTCATGCGCGTGCGCATGTTGCCCATCAGCTTCGTGTTCAACCGTTTCCCGCGCCTGGTGCGCGACCTGGGCCAGCGCCTCGGCAAGAAGATCGAGCTGCGCATGACCGGCGACCAGACCGAGCTCGACAAGACCGTGCTCGAGAAGATCGGCGATCCGCTGGTGCACCTGGTGCGCAATTCCATCGACCACGGCATCGAGATGCCCGAGGTGCGCACCGCGGCCGGCAAGAGCGCCACCGGCACCATCGAACTCAACGCCTATCACAAGGGCGGCAGCGTGATCGTCGAAGTCAGCGATGACGGCGGCGGCCTGCAAGCGCGACAAGATCCTCGGCCAAGGCGCGTGAGCGCGGCCTGGTGGCGGCCGACGAGGAACTCTCCGAGGACCGCATCTTCAATCTGATCTTCGCGCCGGGCTTCTCCACCGCCGAGGTCGTGAGCGACGTGTCCGGCCGTGGCGTCGGCATGGACGTGGTCAAGCGCAACATCAACGAGCTCGGCGGCCACGTGCAGATCTTCAGCACGCCGGGCAAGGGCAGCATGGTCCGCATCCGCCTGCCGCTGACGCTCGCCATCCTCGATGGCCAGCTGGCGCGCGTCGGCAATGAAGTCTACGTGGTGCCCATCGTCTCGATCGTCGAGACCATCCAGGTCCGCAAGGAGCTGGTGAGCACGATCGCCGGCCGCGGCGAGGTGTTCCGGCTGCGCGATGACTATCTGCCCATCGTGCGGCTGTACGACCTGTTCGGCATCGAGCCGGACCACACCGATCTGCTCGACGGCCTGCTCATGATCGTCGAGGCCGACGGCAACCGCGTGGGCCTGTTCGTCGACGAACTGATGTCGCAGCAGCAGGTGGTCATCAAGAGTCTCGAAACCAATTTCCGGCCGGTCACGGGTCTCGCGGGCGCCACCATGCTCGGTGACGGCCGCGTGGCGCTGATTCTCGACATCCCGGGCGTGATCACCCGGTTCCAGAGCACCCAGGAGCGCGCGTCGCGAAGCCGCAAGAGCCGCATGAACGCCATCTGCCATGAATCGGCTAACGCAGCGACGCCGACAGCTGACACCCAGCAGTTCCTGACCTTCAAGCTCGGCCGGTGAGGAGTATGGCGTCGGCATCCTTGCCGTGCAGGAGATCCGCGGCTGGTCCGCGGTCACCGCGATCCCGCATTCGCCGGACTGGCTGCTGGGCGTGATCAACCTGCGTGGCGTGGTGGTGCCCATCATCGACCTGCGCATCAAGTTCAACTTCGCCAAGGCGGACTACAACGACATTCACGGTCGTCATCATCCTCAACGTGGGCACGCGCGTCGTCGGCATCGTGGTCGATGGTGTCTCCGACGTGATCACGCTCGGCGCCGACGCAGATCAAGCCCGCGCCGTCGCTGGGCATCGGCGCGGACACCGCCACATCATCGGATTCGGCACGCTCGATGAGCGCATGCGGATTCTCATGGACGTCGAAAAGCTCATGGCCAGCGCCGACCTGGGCCTGGTCGATAAAGCGCCTTCACTAGGCGGGAGCAAGGCAGATGAGATTTCCGACTTTTAAGGTTGGCACACGGCTTGGCGTCGGGTTCGCTCTGCTGCTGATCGCCAGCGTCGTCGTTGGCGTGATCGGCGTGAGCAGGCTCGGCGATCTCAACGATGGCGTCGAGCAGCTCGCCACCAAGGACTGGGCGAAAGCCGTCTGTCCATGGAGATCGACTCCGCGCGCGCGCGACAGCTGCCGGCCAAGACGCCGGTGAATTGCTGATCTCCGGACGGCGGCGCCGTCCGAAGATCGCCTGGGCGAAGATCGACGCGAACAAGGACTCATCGCCAAGAGCTTCGAAGCAACTCGATGAGCTCGATGTACGGCGCCGGCGAGGCAAGGCGTTGCTGGCCGAGGTCACGCAGAAGCGCGCGCCAGCTATGTCGCGATCGGTCTCGAAGTGCATCGAGCTCACGCACGGCGCGAATCGCGGCGACGAGGCGATACGCATGTTACCAGAACGAAACCATGCAGCTGCTCGAAGTGCTGCTGGGCCAGCTCAGCGACCTGGTGGACCTGCCAGCGACGCTGATTGCGAACAGTCACGACACCAGAGCATCGCCGACTACCGGTCGGCGCGCAGTTTCATTCTCGGCATGCATAGCATCGCGCTGCTGCTCGGCATTGTGTTCGCCAGTGCTGCTCACCCGCAGCATCGTCAGACCGCTGCGTAGCGCCGTGACGGTGGCCGAAGCCATTCGCGAAGGCCGCCTCGACAATGCGATCGACACGAGGCGTCAGGACGAGACCGGCAAACTGCTCGAATCTCTCGACGTCATGCAGAGCGCGCTGCGCGCGCGCGATGAGAAGGATGCGGACTACCGCGGCCAGATCGCCGCCATCAGCCGTCGCACAGGCCGTCATCGAGTTCAGCATGGACGGCACGGTGCTCGACGTGAACGACAATTTCCCGCGCGTCATGGGCTATTCGCCGCGACCGAGGTCATAGGCCAGCATCACAGCCTGTTCGTCGACTCCGCGTACGCCAGCGCAGCGAGTACCGTTCGCTTCTGGGCGAAGCTCACGCGGCGAGTACGATGGTGGGCAGTACAAGCGCATCGGCAAGGGCGGCCGGGAAGTCTGGATGCAGGCGTCGTACAACCCGATCGCCGACGTGAACGGCAAGCCCGTCAAAGTCGTCGAAGTACGCCAGTGAAATCACCGAACAGATGGTGCGCAACGCGGATTTCGCAGGCCAGCTCGCGGCCATCGGTAAGGCCCAGGCGGTCATCGAGTTCGAGCTCGACGGCACGATTCGCTCGGTCAATGACAATTTCGCGCGCTGATGGGTTATTCTCGACAGCGAAGTGCGCGGCAAACATCACAGCATGTTCGTCGATGCGTCTACGAGCGGCAGCGCCGAGTATCGCGCGTTCTGGGCCAAGCTCGGTCGTGGCGAGCCGGATGTCGGTCGCTTCAAACGCGTGGCCAAGGGCGGCCGCGAAGTGTGGCTGCAGGCTTCGTACAATCCGATCCTCGATGCGAGTGGGCGTCCTTTCAAGGTCGTGAAGTACGCGAGCGACGTGACTGCGCAGATGCAGATGTCGCAGCAGCTCGAACTCGCAGTTCAGCAGACTCAGACCGTGGTGAAGGCGGCGATCGACGGCGATCTCACGGCGCGAATCCCGACCACCGGCAAGACCGGCGAAATCGAGACGTTGTGCAAGGGCGTCAACTCGATGCTCGATACCACCGCGGAGCTGGTCAAGCGCGTGAAAGTGGCGACCGCGGAAGTGCAGACCGGCGCGGAAGAAATTTCGAAGGGCAACCTCAATCTCTCGCAGCGCACCGAAGAGCAGGCCTCGTCACTCGAGGAGACCGCCTCTTCGATGGAAGAGATGACCTCGACCGTCAAGCAGACCGCGGACAACGCCGGCCAGGCGAATCAGCTGGCGATGGCGGCTCGCCAGCAGGCGGAGAAGGGCGGTTCGGTGGTCAGCGCGGCAGTGAACGCCATGGGTGGCATCAACGCGGCCAGCAAGAAGATCGCCGACATCATCGGCGTCATCGACGAGATCGCGTTCCAGACGAACTTGCTGGCGCTGAACGCCGCGGTGGAAGCCGCGCGTGCCGGTGAGCAGGGCCGCGGGTTCGCGGTCGTCGCCACCGAGGTCCGCAATCTGGCGGGGCGTTCGGCGACGGCGGCCAAGGAAATCAAGACACTCATCCAGGACAGCGTCGCGCGCGTCGATGAAGGCAGCAAGCTGGTCGATGAGTCGGGCCGCACGCTCGAAGAGATCGTCAGCGCCGTCAAGAAAGTCACCGACATCGTGGCGGAGATCGCCGCGGCCTCGCGAGAACAATCCAGCGGCATCGAGCAGGTCAACAAGGCCGTCATGCAGATGGACCAGACCACGCAGCAAAACGCCGCGCTGGTGGAAGAAGCCTCGGCCGCGAGCCAGGCCATCGTCGAGCAGGCCCAGGCGCTCAACGGAATGATCGCGCGCTACAACGTCGGCGGCGAAAGCGCCGTGAGCAAACCGGTCGCCAAAGCCGCGCCGGCCAGCGCTGAGCGCCGCTCGGCCGCGCGTCCCTGGGCTGCTCCGAAGACCAATGCCGCCACACCGACGCGCAAGGTGGCCGGTGGTGGTGACGACGCAGAGTGGAATGAGTTCTAACGCTGCCGGCACCCATACACGTCGACAGAGTAGATAGTTAATCAGGAGTTGATTGGAAAATGAATCTCTCGAATTTCAAAGTGGGCACCCGACTGGGTTTCGGATTCTTGCTGCTGTTGCTCGCCACGCTCGTGGTGGGCGGCGTCGGCCTCATGCGCCTGTCGCAACTCGACCGGATGGTCGTCCAGATCACCGAGGTGGATTGGACCAAGGCGCGGCTGGCGATGGAAATGGAAACGCGCAACCGCGAAAACGCGGCAAAGTTCTCCCGCTTGCTGCTGGTCGACGCCGAAAGCGAGAAAGCCGCGGCCCTGAAGGCGAAGATCGCCTCGAACAGTGAATTGAACGCCGCCGCCCTCAAGGAGCTCGAGACGCTGATCACCGCGCCGGAAGGCAAAGCGCTGCTGGTGGAAGCCAACGCGGCTCGCGAGATCTTCAACGCGTCGCGGGCGGAAGTGATGAAACTCGTGGCGGATCCGAAGACGCGCGCGGCCGGTCTGGAACAGTACAACATGGTGACGGCCGATCTCATCGAGCCGTATGTCGAGGCGCTGCACAAGCTCACCGTGCTGCAGAAGGAGATCTTTGAAAAGGCCAGCGAAGAAAGCGGCGCGGCTTATGACCATTCGCGAAACGTCATCGTTTCGATCATCGGCGCGTCGGTGATTTTCGGCATCGTGCTGGCGATCCTGCTGGCGCGCAGCATCGTTCGTCCGCTCGGCAATGCCGTGTCGGTCGCAGAGTCCATCAAGGACGGCCGCCTCGACAACGCAATCGATATCTCTGGCAAAGACGAAACGAGCAAGCTGCTGGGTTCGCTGGACATCATGCAGAGCGCGCTGCGCGCGCGCGATGAGAAGGACGCGGATTCCCGCGGCAAGATCGCCGCCATCAGCAAGTCGCAGACGGCCGCCGAGTTCAGCATGGACGGCACGGTTCTCGACGCCAACGACAATTTCCTTCGCGTGATGGGTTATTCGCTCGCCGAAATCAAGGTCAGCATCACAGCCTGTTCGTCGACTCGGCCACGAGCCAAGGCAGTGAATACCGCTCCCTCTGGGACAAGATGGCGCGCGGCGAATTCGACGGCGGCCAGTACAAGCGTATTGCCAAGGGCGGCCGGGAAATCTGGGTGCAGGCTTCCTACAACCCGATCGCCGATCTCAACGGCAAGCCGTTCAAGGTCGTCGAATACGCGACGGACATCACCGAACAGAAACTGCGCAACGCGGACTTCGAAGGCCAGCTCGCCGCCATCGGCAAGGCACAGGCCGTCATCGAGTTCGAACTCGACGGCACGATCCGTTCCGTCAACGACAACTTCACGCAGGTGATGGGTTATTCGAATTCCGAAGTTCGCGGCAAACACCACAGCATGTTCGTCGATGCGGCGAACAGTGGCAGCGCCGAGTACCGCGCGTTCTGGGCCAAGCTCGGCCGTGGCGAACCGGAGGCCGGACGTTACAAGCGTGTCGCCAAGGGCGGCCGCGAAGTCTGGTTGCAGGCTTCGTACAACCCGATCCTCGACGCCAGTGGCCGCCCCTTCAAGGTGGTCAAGTACGCCAGTGACGTGACCGAGCAGATGCAGATGGCGCAGCAGCTGCGAGCTGACCGTCAAGCAGACGCAGATCACGGTGAAGGCGGCCGCCGAAGGCGACCTCACGGCGCGTATCCCGACGTCGGGCAAGACCGGCGAGCTCGAGGCGCTGTGCAAGGGCGTCAACGCGATGCTCGAATCCACGTCCGAACTCGTCAAGCGCGTGAAGACCGCGGCTGCCGAAGTGCAGACTGGCGCCGAAGAAATCTCCAAGGGCAACCTCAATCTCTCGCAGCGCACCGAAGAGCAGGCCTCGTCGCCTCGAAGAGACCGCCTCTTCGATGGAAGAGATGACCTCGACCGTCAAGCAGACCGCCGACAACGCGGGCCAGGCCAACCAGCTTGCGATGGCGGCACGCCAGCAGGCGGAGAAGGGTGGCGCGGTGGTGAGCTCGGCGGTGAACGCCATGGGTGGCATCAACGCGGCCAGCAAGAAGATCGCCGACATCATCGGCGTCATCGACGAGATCGCATTCCAGACCAACCTGCTGGCGCTCAACGCCGCGGTGGAAGCCGCGCGCGCCGGCGAGCAGGGCCGCGGCTTCGCGGTGGTCGCCACCGAAGTGCGCAACCTCGCGGGACGCTCCGCGACCGCCGCGAAGGAGATCAAGGCGCTCATCCAGGACAGCGTCGCGCGCGTCGAAGAAGGCAGCAAGCTGGTCGACGAGTCCGGCCGCACGCTCGAAGAGATCGTGAACGCGGTGAAGAAGGTGACCGACATCGTCGCCGAGATCGCCGCGGCGTCGCGCGAACAGTCTTCCGGCATCGAGCAGGTCAACAAGGCCGTGATGCAGATGGACACAGACCACGCAGCAGAACGCCGCGCTGGTGGAAGAAGCCGCTGCGGCGAGCCAGGCCATCGTCGAGCAGGCGCAGGCGCTGAATGGCCTCGTTGCCCGCTACAACGTGGGTGATGGTGGTTCGAGCGTGTCTACGAGGAGCACGGCAACGCGCGCGCCCGTGGGCGAACGCCGCAGCAAGGATCGCCCGTGGTCTTCGAAGGCGCCTGCCGCTCCGGCCAGGGCAGCTGCCGCTCCGGCGCCGGCCCGCAAGGCGGCCGTGAACGACAGCTCCGAGTGGAGCGAGTTCTAACCCCGGCGCAACCAGGGAGCACGCATGTCATCCAACAAAAATCTCAAGGCGTTCCGCGCCGTTTCGCCATGGATGGCATTGCTGGCCGTGATCGCACCCGTGACGCAGGCGCAGGACGAGGATGGGCCTTCCGTCTCGGTGAGTGCCGCGTACACCGGTGACGTCCGGCGCAACACCACGGGCGGGCTCGAAGTCGGCACGGCGTATTCGGACGCGATCGACCTCGGCCTCGTCTGGGTGAACGACGGACTGTTCGCCAACGCCCGCATGACCACGAATCTCTCGGTCATGTACCTGGGTGGCGGCGACATCTCGGGCGAATATCTCGGCGACCTGCAGGGCGTCAACAACCTCGAAGCCGCAACGGCTGGAAGCTGTACGAGTCCTGGGTGGAGTTCGGCTTCGGCGACAGCAGCAACACGCTGCGCGCCGGCGTGCTCGATCTGAACGCCGAGTTCGACACGCCGGTGACGCAAGGCATCTTCACGGCCTCGCCCTTCGGCATCGGCACCGAGTTCTCGCAGACCGGCGCGCGCGGCCCGGTGTGCTGGCCCACCACCGGCCTCGGCATCCGCGTCGCCGGGGAACGTCAGCGAGCGCCTGCATTGGCGCTTCGGCGCCTACGACGGCGCCCCGGCACCGACGACGATGACTTCACGAGCACGCGTGTCTCCGGAGACGAAGGCGCGCTGCTCGTCGGCGAACTGGAATACTCCTCCGACCGGATCCACAAGGCGGCGCTGGGCGCGTGGATCGTACACCGCGGACTTCGAGCGGCATCGATGCCGCTCTCACCGGTGATGCCGGTGAGCCGCACGGCAACTCCGGCTTCTACGCGCACTTCGATGCCCGACATGGGATCGTTTGGCCGCGTGGATCTTCGACGGCGCGCTGCGCGCCGGCTTCGCCGACGCGCGCTTCAACGCCGTCGACCGTACGTCTGCAGCGCGGCGTTCACCGCCTCGCATCTGTTCGCTTCACGGCCCGGCGACTCGCTGGGCCTGGGCGTGGCCTGGGCTCATCTCGGCGATGAGTATCGCGCGCTGCGTTCATTCGACGGCCAGCCGGCGACGGCGGCCGAAACCACTTTCGAGCTCGTCTATCGCGCCGAGCTCACTCCCTGGCTGTCACTGCTGCCCAACGTGCAGTTCGTGAGCTCTCCCGGTGCCGACCCTGTGGTCGGCGATTCCTGGTTGGCAGGCCTGAGATTCGAAATTTCGCGTGACCGTACCTGGCAGTTGCAAGCGCGCGGCGACGGCCGCGTGATGATTCCTACGCGCGCACCGAAGTAAACCATGAACAACTTCATCGCCAGTCTTTCCCTGCGCGGCAAATTCCTGCTGATCACCGTCGCCATGCTGGTGCCGATCAGCGTGCTCACCTTCATCTCGGCCGAACTCGAGCTGGAGAAGATCCAGGTGGCGCGCCACGAGGACGACGGTCTCGAATGGGCCTCGCGCCTCGATCAACATCGCGCTCAACCTCGTCCGAGTATCGCGAGCACGCCATCGCCGTGGCGGGCGGCGCGGAAAGCGAACGCGCCGAGATGATGGAGCACAATGGCGTCGTCCAGCAGAACGCCAAGGAGCTCGACGAGCTCACTGAAAGCGGGCAACGAAGAATTCGTCTAGGCTTCGGGCTGGGCGGACTGCGACCGCGGGTGCGAGAGGCCATCGACGGCGACGGCACCGGCGCCAAGCATCTGCGCGCCGGGCCCGCTGCTGATCGCCGAGCTGCACCGAGAAGGTGCAGGCCATCGCGCGAACAATCGGAGCTGATCCTGGATCCGGGCGCGGACACCTTCCCGCTGATGTTCAGCGCGCTGTTCGACCTGCCGCGCGGCATCGAGGCGCTGGCCAGCGCGCGCCGCGCCATGGACCTGGTGGCCATCGGCGACACGACCACCAGCACGTACATGACCTTGGCGTCGGAGGCCGGCGAGGCCACGCAACAGCCTCGGAAGCGCCATGCACTTCCTGGCCGACAACTACCCGCGCAACGCGACCATCGAATCCGAAGATCCCGGAGGTGGCGAACGGCCTTGCAGAAACGCGTGAATACCGCGCTGGACGGCCATCGAGAACGGCGCGCAGGAGAAGATGGACGAGATGACGGCACTCGAGCTGTCCGGACGAGATCGAAGAGCTCACCGAAGAGCTGGACGCGCTCGCGCGACAGGTCGAGCACGAACTGTCCGTCCTGCTCACCGCGCGCGCCAAGCATCACCAGATCCGTGATGGTCGTCGAGATGGGCATGGTGCTGGTGTTCATCGTGCTGGCCTTCTGGGTCCAGCGACAGGTCACGCGCTACATCGGCGGCAAGCTCGACGCCGCCAACGGCGTGTTCGCCAAGCTGCAGCACGGCGAGTTCAACAACGAGATCGGCGAGCAGCCGGGTGACGAACTGGGTTCGTTGCTGACCGCGCTGGGCAACATGCAGACCGGACTCGCCGGCGCGCGTCGAATCCGACCGCCAGGCGGCCGAGGCGGATCGCGCCCGGGCGTGGCCAGCGAACGCATCAAGCAGGCGCTGGATTCCTCGTCGGTCAACGTGGTCGTGGCCGATGAAAAGTTCAATGTGATCTACGTGAACCCGGCGGCGCAACGCCTGATGTCAGCGCCGCGCAGGCGGATTTCCGCGCAGGTGCGTCGCGACTTCGATGCGGCCCGCCTGGTGGGTATCGAACATCGAAGTGTTCTATGCCGACGGCGCGCGCCAGCGCGATCTGCTCGCCGCGCTGCGTCAATCCGCCACCGCGCAGTTCGTGGTGGGTTCGCGCACGCTGCAGACCATCGCCAGCCCGATTGTCGACGGCGACGGCGCGCGCATCGGCACCGTGGTCGAATGGCTGGAGCGCACGCAGGAAGTGGCGGCCGAGAAGGAAATCGGCGCGCTGGTCGATGCGGTGTCCGAGGGCAAGCTGGACCAGCGCATCTCGCTGAACGGCAAGACCGGCTTCTTCGAAGTGCTGGCCCGTGGACTCAACGGCGTGGTCGGTACGGTCAGCGACGTGGTGGCCGAGACGCGCAAGCTCGTGCAGAGCGCCAACGACGGCGACCTCACGCGCAGCATGGACGCTGGACGGCAAGTCGGGCCTGTATGTCTCGATCGGCTCCGGCGTGAATTCCCTGGTGGCGAACATGGCCAACGTGGTCGTCGCAGGTGAAGAACATGGCCGTGCAGGTGCAGACCGGCGCCGAGGAAATCTCCAGCGGCAACTCTCGATCTCTCGCAGCGCACCGAGGAGCAGGCCTCGAGCCTCGAAGAGACCGCGTCGTCGATGGAAGAGATGACCTCCACCGTCAAGCAGACCGCCGACAACGCCGGCCAGGCCAATCAGCTCGCCATGGCCGCGCGCCAGCAGGCGGAGAAGGGCGGCGCGGTGGTCGAGCTCCGCCGTCGACGCGATGGGCGACATCAACGCGGCCAGCAAGAAGATCGCCGACATCATCGGCGTCATCGACGAGATCGCGTTCCAGACCAACCTGCTGGCGCTCAACGCCGCGGTCGAAGCCGCGCGCGCCGGCGAGCAGGGCCGCGGCTTCGCGGTGGTCGCCACCGAAGTGCGCAACCTCGCGGGGCGCTCCGCGACGGCCGCGAAGGAGATCAAGGCGCTGATCCAGGACAGCGTCGCGCAAGGTGGACGAGGGCAGCAAGCTGGTCGACGAGTCCGGCCAGACGCTCGAAGAGATCGTCAGCGCGGTGAAGAAGGTGACCGACATCGTCGCCGAGATCGCCGCGGCCATCGCGCGAGCAGTCGGCCGGCATCGAGCAGGTCAACAAGGCCGTCGTGCAGATGGACGACGACCACGCAGCAGAACGCGGCGCTGGTGGAAGAGGCCGCGGCCGCGAGCCAGGCCATCGTCGAGCAGACGCAGTCGCTGTCGGCGATGGTGTCGCGCTACACGCGTCGACGACGCAGCGAACGCGCGCCGAAACGAGCAGCGGCGTGAAGACGACAACGAGGAGATCGGAGGCTGCCGATGAACAGTCGGCAGCCATTGCTGAGCCCGCCAACGCCGTGGCGAGTGCGCCAGGCAGTTCCCAGTTCCTGACTTTCGTGTGCGCGGGGAGTGAGTACGGCGTAGAGATCCTGCGCGTGCAGGAGATCAAGGGTTGGGACGGCGTGACGCGCGTGCCTTACACGCCGCCCTACCTTCTCGGTGTCATGAACCTGCGCGGCGTCATCGTGCCGGTCATCGACCTGCGCGCGCGCTTCGGCCTCGAGTCCGAACCCTTCGACAGCTCGACCGTGGTCATCGTCGTGCGCGTGCACGCCGCGGTCGGCGAGAAGACGGTCGGCATCGTCGTCGACGCGGTCTCGGAGGTCTACAACGTGGCCGCCGACGCCGTGAAGCCGACGCCGGATCTCGGCGCCAGCGCCGATGCGGCCTGCGTGCAGTGGCCTGGCCAGTCCGTCGACGACAAGATGGTGATGCTGCTCGACATCGAACAGCCTCGTGGCCTCGTGCATCGATCTGTCCGCGCAATCGGTCGCGGACTGAAGCGACGCTCGTCGTGGCACTCGGAGACACCATGCGAACTCGCGATCGCCGGTGCCAGCGACTATCGAGCTGACCGACGCGGAGTTCGATCGCATCCGTGCGCTGGTGCGCGAGCACACCGGCATCTCGCTGTCGGACGCGAAGCGGCAGCTCGTCTACGGACGCCTGGTGCGCCGCCTGCGCGCGCTGAAGCTCGAGTCCTTCGGCGAATACATCGAGTTGCTCGAGAAGGGCGTGGCCGCCGAGCTCGAGGAATTCACCAACGCGATCACGACCAACCTCACGTCGTTCTTCCGCGAACCGCATCACTTCGAGTACCTGGCGCAGCGACGTGTTGCCGCAGATCGTCGCCGAAGACTCCGGCACGCGGCGCGCTGCGCATCTGGTGTTGCGCGGCGTCCACCGGCGAGGAGCCGTATTCCATCGCCATGGTGCTGCGCGAAGCGCAGGAGCATGCTCAGCCGGCTTCGACATCAAACTGCTCGCCACCGATCTCGATTCGGCCGTGCTCGCGCACCGGCGCGGCCGGCGTCTACAACGCCGAGCGGTTTCAGTCCGTGAGCAGCACGCGCGTCTCGCGCTTCTTCGCGAAGGGCAGCGGCGCGTATGCCGGAAAGCTCCGCGCGCACGGACGAGCTGCGCAACCTGATCACGCTTCAAGCAGCTCAACCTCATGCACGAGTGGCCGATGCGCGGCCCGTTCGACGCGATCTTCTGCCGCAACGTGATCATCTACTTCGACAAGGAAACGCAGCGCGCGCTGTTCGAGCGCATGGCGGCGCTGCAGCGGCCGGGTGACTATCCTGTTCCTCGGACATTCGGAAAGCCTGTACCGCGTCAGCGACAAATACGAGCTGATCGGACGGACCATCTACCGTCGCAACGCCGGCCTGAACCATGGCAACCAAGAAAGATCAGAGTGCTCGTGGTCGACGATTCGGCGCTGGTGCGGCAGATCCTGGTCGAGATCCTGAACGCCGCGCCGGACATCGAAGTCGTGGGCACGGCCAGCGATCCGTTCGTGGCGCGCGAACGCATCAAGGAGACTCAACCCCGACGTGCTGACGCTCGACGTCGAAATGCCGCGCATGGACGGCCTGACCTTCCTCGCGAACCTCATGCGCCTGCGGCCGATGCCGGTGGTCATGGTGTCCTCGCTGACCGAGCAGCGGCGCCGACACCACGCTCAAGGCGCTCGAGCTCGGCGCGATCGACTTCGTCTCCAAGCCCGAAGATCGACGTGGCCGGCACGCTCGCGGACTTCGGCGAGGAGATCCTCGCCAAGATCCGCATCGCGGCCGGCGCGCGCGTGCACGCGCGCAGCGCGCCACGTCGCGGCCGGACGCGTGGCGCCCAAACATTCCGCCGACGCGGTGTTGCCCGCGAGCAGCTGGCGCGCGCAAGATGCTGCGGACCACCGATCGCATCATCGCCATCGGTGCGTCCACCGGTGGCACCGAGGCGATTCGCGAAGTGCTCGATGGGACTGCCGGCCGACTGCCCGGCCATCGTGATCGCGCAGCACATTCCGGCGGCGTTCAGCGTGCCGTTCACGCGGCGCATGGATTCGCTGCGCCGCGATGTCCGTGTGCGAGCCGTCCGACGGCCAGTACATCATGCCCGGCCACGTGTACATCGCGCCCGGCGGCAAACATCTGCTGGTCGAGCGTGACGGCGCGCGCTACCGCTGCCGTCTCAACAACGGACCGCCCGTCAACCGTCACTGCCCGAGCGTCGACGTGTTGTTCCGTTCGGTGGCGCAGAACGTGGGACCCAACGCCGTGGGCGTGATCCTCACCGGCATGGGCGACGACGGCGCGCGCGGCCTCAAGGAAATGCTGCGACGCCGGTGCGCCGCACGATGGCGCAGGACGAAGCGACCAGCGTGGTGTGGGGCATGCCTGGCGCCGCGGTGAAGCTCGGCGGCGCGCAGGACATCCTGCCGCTCACGCGAGTGGCGGAGGCACATCATGCGACTGGCGCAGACAGTCGGCGCCCCGGCCATCGCGGCCGCAAGTTAACGGGAGAGAAGAAATGGCAAGAACGATCATGACAGTGGACGATTCCACCTCGATGCGGCAGATGGTGAAAGCCACGCTGCATATCGGCGGGATACGACGTCGTCGAAGCCGCGGACGGCCAGGAAGCGCTGGAGTACGCACGCGACAACTCCGTGGACCTGGTGATCACCGACGTGAACATGCCGCGCATGGACGGCATCACGCTGGTGCAGCGAGCTGCGCGCGCTGCCCACCTACCGGCTGACGCCGCTGCTGCTGCTGACCACCGAGTCGAGCCAGGACAAGAAGATGGAAGGCAAGAAGGCCGGCGCCACCGGCTGGATCGTCAAGCCCTTCAATCCGGCGCAGTTGCTGGCGACGCTGCGCGAAGCTGCTCTAACGGCACGTGACTGCCGACGCTCGGCGACCACTCCCGCTTGCCGCGGTGCTCGAGCTGGTCGTCATGCCAGCTGGAAGTGGCGATGCAGAACGACCGCCGCGCAGGTGGAGACGTCTGTCGCGTCGGCTGGCGATCGCCGCGCTCGGTGACGCTGGGTGCGCGAACTTCGCGCCGACGAGTGGCGCCGGCACGGCCGTCCGAGGCGTTGTCGCGGAAGATCGTCGAGCAGGCGCAGCCGCGCCCTGATGGCCATGCAGTTCCACGACCAGCTCGCGCAGCGTGTCGACCCACGTGCGCGATGCGCTGCCGAGCTCGACGTGCATCGACGAACTGCTGCCGGCGGCCGAGGTCCGACTGGGCGCGCTGGTGCCGCAGGATGCGCGTCCACTACACCATGGAAGACGAACGCATGCTTGTTCGACCGTGATCTGGGCGACACCGCATGTCCCGCGGTGAACGGTCACGAATCGTCGCACGAAGAAGCCTGCCCGGCAGCGTGGAGCTGTTCTGATCATGAGCGAACGCCGCCATGTCAGCTCCACCCAAGCAGCCACAGCGCGCGCGACTGGGCCGCGTCGCGCCCGACGACGCGCAAGCCGAACCGGCGACGCTGCCGCAGTTCGAGCACATCAGCCGCTACTGGGATTCCGAACACGAGTGCTTCGCGGCGCGCCTGCTGCCGGGCGAGTACTACGTGACCCGCCACGCCGAGATCGATCGCCACCGTGCTGGGCTCGTGCGTCTCGGCCTGCATCCGCGATGCGCGCCTGGGCTATCGGCGGCATGAACCACTTCATGCTGCCGCTCGATGGCTCGCAGGGGCAGAGCGCCTGGGGCGCGGCGGCGAGTGCCGCGACGCGATATGGCAACGTGGCCATGGAGCGCCTCATCAACGACATCCTCAAGCTGGGCGGCAGACGCGAGAATCTCGAGATCAAGCTGGTGGGCGGCGGCCGCGTGCTGGCGGAGATGACCACCGACATCGGCGCGCGCAACATCGAGTTCGTGCGCCAGTACGTGGCCGACGAAGGTTTCAAGGTGCTGGGTGAAGACCTGGGCGACGTCTATCCGCGCCGCGTGGTGTATTTCCCGCAGACGGGCCGCATCCGCGTGCGCAAGCTTTCTTCGGGCCGCGACGAGATCCTGGCCGCGACGCGAGCGGCAATACCTGCAGCAGCTCGACACCAAGCCGGTCGAGGCGACGTCGAGCTGTTCTGAACGGAGCACCGCATGGCCATGCATACCGACACCCATCAACGCAGACGGCGCGCTCCCGCACAGCGAGTCCAGGAATTCACGCGATCCTCAAGTCGAGCTCGCCGGCGAATCCCTCGAACTGCCCAGTTTTCCCGAAGTGGCGCTGCGGGTGCGCAAGGCGCTGGGCAATCCCGACATCGCCGTGGACGAGGTGGTGCGCATGGTCAGCGCCGAACCGTCACTGGCGGTGCGCCTGCTGCAGCTCGGCGAACTCGGTGGCGCTGAATCCGAGCGGCCAGCGCATCACCGTGTTGCGCATCGCCATCGCGCGCATCGGCTTCAACCTGGCGCGCAGCGCCACGATCGCCTTCGCGATGTCGCAGATGCGGCGCGCCGATGCCTGGCGCGGGCTCGAGACGCCGTTTCCGCGATCTGTGGGAAGAGAGCGCCCATCTCGGCGGCGATGAGCCACGCCGTGGCAAAACGCTGCGCGCGGCGTGAATGCCGACCTGGCGTTGCTCGCGGGCATGCTGCACGCGGTCGGCAAGCTGTACCTGCTGACGCGCGCTGGCGCAGTTCCCCGTCCTGCTGAATACGCCGGCGCTGCTACTTCGACATCGAGCGTGACGTGGCATGCGCGCGTCGCGCGCGCCATCCTCACGCGCTGGGAGATGGGCCGCCGAGATCGATCGCGGCGCCGTGGACTTCGAGTCCGGCGGCGCAGCAGCGTCGCGGGCGACGCCGACCTGCGCGACGTGTTGTTCGCCGCGCGTTACATCGCCGCGTCTGCCGCCGGCTTCACGCGAGCCGGATCCGGCGTCTGCTCGGCGCCTCGCCGTTCCAGCGCCTGGGCCTCGACCCCGCCGCCTGTCGGGAGCATCCTGGCCGCCTCGGCCACGGAAATCGCCTCGCTGCGCGCCGCGCTGGTCGACTGAGGTTTGACATATCCCGCTGGCACTCTGGCCGCCAGGCGGCAAAGTTTACTGTCAGGCCCGGCGGTGCGGCTCACATTCGGTATCCGCCGAGGTTAAATAGTCCGCGCCGCGCGACCGATAACCGAAGTCATGAGCTTTGATTTCGTCTCAGCGACCGGGGCGCGAGTTCCGCCCAGCGCCGGCTCCCGTGGCCGGCGGACGCGCGCGCGCCTGGTCGAAGCGCTGACCGTGGAGCTGGCCGGCGAGAAGATCGACCTGCCCAGTTTCCCCGAAGTGGCCGCGCGCGCCCGCAAGGCGCTGGCCAACGAAGTTCGTCGAGATCGAGGACGTGGTGCGCATCATCAGCGCCGAGCCGGCGCTGGCCGCGCGGCTGCTGCAGCTCGCCAATTCGGCGGCGCTGAATTCCAGCGGCACGCCGCATCGCCGACCTGCGCCAGGCGCTGTCGCGCATCGGCTTCAACATGGCGCGCAGCGCGACCATCGCCTTCGCGATGTCGCAGCTGCGCCGCGCCGAAGCCTACAAGGGTCTCGAACAGCCGCTCGACGAGCTGTGGCAGTCGTCGGCGCACATCGCCGCCGTGAGCCACGTGGTGGCCAAGCGTTTCACCGCGCGTCAACGCCGACACCGCGCTGCTCGGCGGGCTTGCTGGGCGGCATCGGCAAGCTCTACCTGCTGACGCGCGCCGCGCGCTTCCCGGGCGTGCTCGGCGACGCCGGCCATCTACCAGCGCATCGTCGCCGAATGGCACGGGCGCATCGCGCAGGCCATCCTGCGCAACTGGGAGATCGTCGAGGAGATCGTGCATGGCGGTGCTGCGCCTGCGAGAACCACGACCGCGAACACGAAGGCGCCACCGATCTCACCGACGTGCTCGCCGTGGGCAGCGCGATGGCCGCGCTGGGCCCGAGCCCGGTGGCCGAACAGATGCTGTTCCTGGGAATGCCGGCGGCGCGCCGCATGAAGCTCGATGCGGCCGGCTGCATGCGCCGCGCTGGCGCGAGTCGCACGACGAGATCGTCTCCCTGCGCCAGGCGTCTGGCGAGCTCATGAGCGCCACTCCCGACACCAGCATGATCTCCACCGTGGAAACCCGCGCGCTGCCGAACACCGTGGTGTTCGGCTTCGTGAAGTCGCTGGCCGCCGAACTGTCCAAGGGACAGGTCGAACTGCCGTCGGTCCCCGACATCGTGCTCAAGCTGCAGCGCACGCTGGCCGACGAGAACGTGAGCAACGACACCGTGGTGGTGGTGGTGGGCGCCGAACCGATGCTGGCCGGCAAGCTCATGAACATGGCCAATTCCGCGGCGCTGAATACCTCCGGCCGCAAGATCGCCGACCTGCGCACGGCCGTGGCGCGCGTGGGCTTCAACATCGTGCGCTCCGCGGCGCTGAGCTTCGCCGTCGAGCAGCTGCGCAAGGCGGAGCGAATACCAGCCACCTGCGCGGCGCCGCTGGATGCGTTGTGGAAGAACAGCGTGCAGATCGCCGCGCTGTCGCACGTGCTGGCGCGGCGCTTCACCTCGCTCAATGGCGACGCGGCGCTTGCTCGCCGGGCTCATGCACAACGTGGGCCGCATCTACATCCTGACGCGCGCCAGCAAGCACCCGGCGCTGATCGCCGATCGCCTCACGTACAACTCCATGGTGCGCGACTGGCACGCCAACGTGGCCAAGGCCGTGCTCGAGAACTGGCGCGTGGCCGAAGAGATCGTCGACGCGGTCACCGGCTACGAAGACCTGGACCGCGAAGCGCGCGGTCCGGTGACGCTGACCGACGTGTTGTCGCTCGCGGTGCTGCTCGAACAGAAGCGCACGGCAGCTGGCGCCGGAGCCGGACGAAAATTTCATGAAGGGACTGCAGCCGCCTGCAGTTGCAGCCCGGCGACTGCAACAGCGTGATCGAAGAGTCGGCGGAGGAAATCGCCGCTCTCAAAGCCGCGCTGGGCGGATGAGCAAAGGAGATGGCATGCCAGCCATGGCGTTAGGGACGACCACCATCGAGAACATCGTCGCGCATGATGCCGCGGCGCTGGAAAAGGATCTCGCCAGCATCCGCGCTGGATGCGCAGGTGACGCTGCCCGGCGTGCCGCAGATCGTCACCCGGCTGCAGCAGATGCTCGGCGACCCGGAGGTGGGCATTCCGCAGCTCATCCCGGTGATCAACTACGAACCCATCCTCGTGGGCCGCGTGCTGCAGATGGCGAACTCCGCGGCGCTGAATCCCACGCGCAAGGCCGGTCACCGACGTGCGCTCGGGCATCACCCGCGTGGGCTTCGACCTGCTGCGTTCGCGCCTCGCTGGCCTACGCGCATGCGCCAGCTCTCGCAGGCGCACTCGGTCAAGGACATCCGCCCGCACCTGGAAGCGCTGTGGGAACGCAGCGCCTGGACCGCCGCGGTGTCGTTCGTCATCGCGCGCAAGTTCACCACGGTGAATCGCGACGTGGCCTTCCTCGGCGGCCTCATGCACGGCGTGGGCAAGCTGTTCGTGCTGACGCGCGCGGCGCACTACCCGTTCGTGTTGCGCGACCGCACCAAGTACGCCGGGCATCCTGCGCAAGTGGCATGCGCAGTTCGCGAAGGCCATCCTCACCGGCTGGCGCATCAATGCCGAAGTCATCGACGCCGTCGTGCAGTACGAGAACCTGAATCGCGAAGTGGTCGGCGACGAACCCGATCTCACCGACATCCTGGCCACCAGCTACCTGGTCGTCGGACACACCGGCCGCATGCAGGACCTGTCGATGACGGTGGAGAAGATCGCCGCGTTCTCGCGCCTGCGACTGGACATCATGGCGGTGGAAGAAACACTGGAGCAGGCCAAGGAAGAAATCGAAGACCTGCGCCTCGCGATCAGTAGCAGGTTCGGAGTGAGCGCTCGTGATCCTCTCGCGAAAGTCGCGCTGCTCGCGGCGCTGTATTTCCTCACCGGCAAGCTCGGGCCTTCGCTGGCGCTGCCGCCGGGTTACGCCACCATCATCTGGCCGCCTTCGGGACTCGTGCTCGGCTTCCTGCTGATGCACGGCCGGCAGCTACGCGCCCGGCGTGTTCATCGGCTCCTTCATCCTGAATCTCACGGTGGGACATGTGCCGCACGAGCTGCCCACGTTGCACGAACTCGCGACTCGCCACGTGCATCGCCGGTGGATCCACGGTGCAGGCGCTCGTGGGGCATGCGCTGATCCAGCGATGGTTCGGCGTGCCGGTCCGGCTGCGCAGTCTCGCCGGCATCGGGCAACTGCTCCGCGGTGGCAGGTCCGCTGACCTGCCTGGTCTCGGCGACGATCGGTGTGGGTTCATTGCATGCGCTCGGTGACGTGCCGCGCGCCATGCTGTTTTCCAACTGGTTCACCTGGTGGTCGGGCGACGTGTTCGGCGTGCTGGTATTCCTGCCGATCATGTTGGTGGTCCCGAGCGCGCTGACGGTGCGTCACGTGGCGGGATCGCGCGGTGCGCGGTATCCACGCGATCAGCGTGCTGCTGCTCGTGCTGCCGCTGGGGCTCACGTTCTATGCGTGGAAGACGTTGACCGAGGCCGGGCATCGCCAGGGTCAGGGCCACTTCGAGACACTGGCACGCGAGAGCGAGCAGGCCATCCACACGCGCCTCACGACCTACGCCAGCGCCACTCGCGGCGGTGCCGGTGTGTTCCAGAGCTCGGTGTTCGTGTCGCGCGAGGAGTGGCGTACGTTCACCGATGCGTTGCGCCTGCACGAGGACTATCCCGGCGTGCTGGGCCTGGGGTGGATTGAGCAGGTCACGGTGGAGAAGGGGTCCCCTGGCTACGTGATCACCTACATCGAGCCCGAGGTGGCCAATGCCGCGTCGCTGGGCTTCCGCATCGACTCCGAGCCGCGTCTGCGTGCGGCTGCCGAACGCGCGCTCACGACCGGCATGCCAGCGCTCACCGACGCCGTGCGCCTGGGCCGCGACGAGGAAGCCGCGCCCGGCTTCCTGCTGATGCAACCGGTGTTCCGCACCGACCTGCCGCTGAATACCGCCGAGCTTCGCCGCAAGGCGCTGCGCGGATTCGTGTACGCACCGTTCATGGCGCAAGGCTTCTTCTCGGATCTCACGCCGAGCCAGGGCCGGCGCATCGATCTCACGCTCATCGAAGGCCACGCGGAAGCCGGCGCGCCTATCTACAGCAGCAGGCAGGCCCGCACCCGCGGCGCGCTTCAGCCTGCAGCGCGAGATCACGGTGTTCGACTCCACGTGGACCGTCCTCTGGGAGAGCACGCCGGAGTTCGAGCGCACCGAAGGCACGGGTGGCGCGCATTTCGTGCTGTTCGGCGGGTTGCTGTTCACCGGCCTGTTCGCGGTACTGCTGTTCGTGTTCAGTGCGCGACGCCAGGCGGAGGAGCGCGACCAGGCGGCCTCGCAGCCCTGGGCGCTGCCGGTGGCCACGTTCGTGCTGGTCGCGGGCGGCAGCTTCGCGGCCTACGCCTTGCTGTCGAACACCGAGACCGCGAACGTCAGCTCGCAGGTGGAAAGCGAAACGCGCCGCATCGAGGCGGAGCTGGACCGGTCCATCCGTTCGCGGCTCCAGTCGGTGAGGCGAATGGCGCATCGCTGGGCGTCCGGCGGCGGCACGCCCTACGCGGTGTGGCGCAATGACGCGCGCGACCTGGTGCGCCAGGTCGAGGGACTGGAAGCAGCTGCAGTGGATAGGACCCGACTACCACGTGCAATGGGCGGAAGGCGCCCGGCGCCGCGGCTGGGTGGAGAACATCGACATCCGCACCAGCACCGAGTTCGCGCGCGCGATCGCGCTCAGTGCCGAGCAGGGCTCCACGTACGTGACCGAGCCGCGCGAGTACGCACCGGGTGAATCGGCGTTCGTGGTCTACGTGCCGGTGACCCGCGAAGGGCGCTTCGACGGATTCCTGGCCGCCACGTTCTCCAGCCGCAGCTTCTTCCGGGATGCGTTGCGATGCGGCGGCCGGCAGCGAGTTCGCGTTCGCCGTGCAATACGGCGGCATCACGTACTTCGACAACGGCGCCACCGCCGCCTCCAACCGAGACTGGCTGCGCGAGGGCGGTTTCAAGCGTCGGTGAGCAGGCATTGGACGTTCACGTTGCAGCCCACGGAACACTTCGTGGCGGCCCAGCAGACCTTGCTGCCGCTGCATCGTGCTGCTGTCCGGAGTGCTGATCGCATTCCTGTCCGCCATCCTGGTGCGTTACGTGCTGACGGCGCGCCTCGAAGCGCAAGCGCCTGCAGACTTCCGCCCGCGCGCTCAGCCTGAGCGAGCAACGCTATGAACTCGCGTTGCGAGGCATGAGCGTGGGCCTCTGGGACTGGGACATCCCACCAACAACGTCTTCCTGTCCGCAGCGATGCCGGGACCTGCTGCGCATCCGGTCGACGCAGTTCGCCGCGACGTTCGCGGGCTTCCTGTCGACGCGCTGCATGCCGACGACCGGTTGTCGGTGGAGAAGGCGGTGACCGCCCACCTGAGGCGCAGCGACGCCTTTCGACGTGGAGTTCCGGATGCGCCGCGACGACGAGGAATACATCTGGGTGCACTGCTATGGCCAGGCGCAGTTCGACGCCAATGGCCACGCCGAGCGCATGGCCGGCTCCATGCAGGACATCACGGCGCAGAAGCAGCAGGCCCTGGAGCTGGAACGTTCGCGGCGCGCGCCTGCGCCTGCTCATCGAGAACACACCGGCTGCGGTGGCCATGTTCGACCGCGACATGCGCTACATCATGACCAGCCGGCGCTGGATCCAGGACTACGGCCTCGAGGACCGCGAGATCCTGGGCGCGAGCCACTACGAAGTGTTCCCGGAAATCCGCGGCATGCCGCGATGGGTGGACATCCACCAGCGGGCGCTGCGCGGCGAACGTTTCGACGTCCGCGAAGACTCCTGGATTGCGCGCCGACGGCCAGACCGAGTGGATCCAGTGGGCCATTCACCCGTGGACGGATGCCGACCGGCGAAATCGGCGGCATCGTGATGTTCACCGAGGTGATCACCGCGCGCAAAGTGGCCGAGGCCGCGCATCGCACCGGCCGAAGCGATGAATCGCGCCGCCATGGACAAGGCGCCCATCGGCAAGGCGCTGGTCCGGCCGGATGGCCGCTTCATCAAGGTGAATCCGGCGCTGTGCCAGATGCTGGGCTACACCGAGTCGGAATTACTGGCGCGCGACTTCCAGCGTCATCACCCATCCGGATGACCTGGTGCTCGACCTCGCGCAGTCTGCGTGACCTGCTCGAAGGCACGTCCGTCAGCTACCAGATGGAGAAGCGCTACTTCCATCGCGACGGCCGCGTGATCTGGGTGCAGCTCAGCGTGTCGGTGGTGCGGCGTGCGAACGGCGAAGTCGATTTCCTGGTGGCGCAGCTGCAGGACATCACCGAGCGCAAGATGCTCGAACGCATGAAGGACGAATTCGTGTCGGTGGTGAGCCAGCGAGCTTGCGCGAGCCGCTGGCGGCGATCCGCGAAGCGCTCGACGAGATCGCCGCCATCCAGCACAAGGACGTCGGCGCCTCGCGGATGCCGGAGCCCATGCAGGATCTGTTGAACGTTGCCAGGGCAACAGCGAGCGGCTGGCCGGTCTCGTCGAGGACATCCTCGACCTGGAGAAGATCGCCTCCGGCACCGTGCGCTTCGACTTCAAGCGACGAGATGGTTGCGGAGATCACGCGCGAGATCGTGGCCGTCAACGAAGTGGTGGCCGACGACTTCGGCGGACGCTCACGCTCGGCGAGATCGATCCGGAGCTCATGGTCTACGTGGACACCGCGCGCTACGAGCCAGGTGCTGTCGAACCTGCTGGCGCAATGCCGCGAAGTTCTCTGCCCGCGGACAGCCCCATCGAATCGGCGCGGAGCTGCGCGGCGACTGGGTGCGCATGTACGTCCGCGACCAGGGCGAGGGCATTCCCGAGGAATTCCGCGCGCGCATCTTCGGCAAGTTCTGCGCAGCGGATTCCGCCGGGCTCCGCCGCAAGGGTGGCGCGGGCCTGGGCTTGTACCTCGCCCGGCAGATCGTCGAGCAGATGCGGGGCAACGATCGGCTTCACTTCAGCCAGGTGGGCGAAGGCAGCACGTTCTGGGTGGAATTCCCGCGTGTCTCGCGTGGCGAGCGTCGGGCCTTCGCATCCTGATCCGCCGCTGACCTCCAGCGGGGGTGGGGCCTTTGCTAGTCGGGGCCATTCCTGCACATACTCTCCGGGCGCGCATATATAAGAGTGCGCCTATGCAGCCCGAAAACGTCCGCACCGCGGCCGACGCCCGCCGCATCGTCGAGGAACGCAAGCTCGAACACGTCAAGGTCGGTGTCTTCGACAACGACGGCATCCTGCGCGGTAAGTACATGGGCCGCGACAAGTTTTTCTCCGCGCTCGACAAGGGCTTCGGCTTCTGCGACGTGGTGCTGGGCTGGGATTCGAACGACCAGCTCTACGACAACGTGAAGTACACGGGCTGGCACACGGCCTACCCGGATGCCCCGGTGCGCGTGGTGCCCGAGACCTGCCGCAGCATTCCCTTCGAAGGCGACATGATCATGTTCCTGGGCGAGTTCTCGGAGAAGGCCGAGGCCGTCTGCCCGCGCGCCACTCTGCGGCGCGTGATCAGGAAAGCCGACGACCTGGGCTACAAGGCCATCGCCGCCACCGAGTTCGAATTCTTCATGTTCAAGGAGACGCCGGAGTCGGTGCGCGAGAAGGGCTTCCGCAATCTCACCACCATGACGCCGGGCTTCTTCGGTTACTCGGTGCTGCGCTCGACGGTGCACGCGGAGTTCTATCACCAGCTGCTGAAGCTCTGCGCCGACATGCGCATTCCCATCGAGGGACTGCACACCGAGACCGGGCCCGGGCGTGCTCGAAGCGGCTATCCAGTACTGCGAGGCGCTCGAAGCCGCGGACCGCGGCGCGCTGTTCAAGACGTTCACCAAGATCCTCGCGCAGCGCAACGGCATGATGGCCACGTTCATGGCCAAGTGGTCCAAGGACTGGCCGGGGCAGAGCGGCCACATCCACACGTCGCTGCAGCGGAAGTCCGATGGCAGGCCGGTATTCCACGACGCCGGCAAGCCCCACAACATCTCCGACGAGATGCGCTGGTTCGTCGGCGGGCAGCAGAGGCTCATGCCCGAGCTGCTGGCCATGGTGGCCAGCACGGTGAACAGCTACTCGCGCCTGATTCCCGGCTTCTGGGCGCCGACCTCGGCCACCTGGGGCTGCGAGAACCGCACCACGGCGCTGCGCGTGATCCCGGGCGGTCCGCATTCGCAGCGCGTGGAGTACCGCATCGCCGCCGCGGACATCAATCCCTATCTCGGCATCGCCGTCGCGCTGGGCTCGGGGCTGTACGGCATCGAGACACAAGATCGAGCCCGACCCGATGGTCGAAGGCAATGCGTACGACAAGACTTTCCCGAAGGAGCGCTCGCTGCCGCGTACGCTGACCGAAGCGTCCGAGTGGCTGGCGAAGTCGAAGGCCGGGCGCGAGTTGTTCGGCGACGAGTTCGTCGAGCACTTCGCCGCCAGCCGTGAATGGGAAGACCGTGAATTCCGCCGCGGCATCACCGATTGGGAACTGGCGCGGTACTTCGAAATCATCTGATGCAAGATCACTCAGCCCAGCCTGAAATCCAGAAGACCATCAGCCCGGTGGATGGCCGCGTGTACGTGGAACGGCCGCTGGCCACCGCGGAGGAGATCAACGAGAAGCTGCGCGCGGCGCGTCACGCGTTCGCCGCCTGGCGCAACACCACGCTGGCCGAACGTATCGCCATCCTCACGCGTTTCTGCGACGAGTTCGAGAAGCGCGGCGCGACCATCGCCGACGAACTCACCTGGCAGATGGGCCGTCCCGCGCGCTATGCGCCCAACGAAGTGCGCGGCACGCTGGAGCGCGCGCGTCACATGATCGCCATCGCCCCGCAAGCGCTGGCCGACATCGACGCGGGCCCCAAGGAAAACTTCAAGCGATTCGTGCGCCGCGAGCCCCTGGGCGTCGTGTTCACCGTGGCCGCCTGGAACTACCCGTACCTGATCGCCGTGAACAGCGTGGTGCCCGCGCTCATGGCCGGCAACGTGGTGCTGCTCAAGCACTCCGCGCAGACGCCGCTGGCGCGCGGAGCGCTTCGCCGAAGCACTGGACGCCGCGGGGCTGCCCAAGGGCGTGTTCCAGGTGATCCATGCGTCGCATGACGACACGGACAAGATCATCCGCGATCCGCGCGTGGACTTCGTGGCGTTCACGGGCTCGGTGGCCGGTGGCCACGCCGTGCAGCGCGCGGCGGCCACGCGTTTCATCGGCGTGGGCCTGGAGCTCGGCGGCTGCGACCCGGTGTACGTGCGTCACGACGCCAACCTCGAGCACGCCATCGAGAACATCGTCGACGGTGCGTACTTCAATTCCGGACAGATCTGCTGCGGATTGCAGCGCGTGTACGTGCACCACGGCGTGTACCAGAAGTTCGTCGAAGGCTTCGTCGAGCTCACGCGCAAGTACGCGCTGGGTGATCCCACCGATGACGCGCACCACGCTCGGCCCGCTGGTACGCACCGCGGCCGCCGACGGCGTGCGCGCGCAGATCGACGCGTCGATCGCCGCCGGCGCCACGGCGGCGATTGCCGAGCAATCGCTTCGCTGGAGAGCGCGCGGGCACGCCGTATCTCGCGCCCCAGGTGCTGCTGGACGTGGATCACCGCATGCCGGTGATGCGCGAGGAAATCTTCGGGCCCGTGGCCGGCATCATGAAGGTGAGTTCGGACGACGAAGCCGTGGACCTCATGAACGACAGCGACTTCGGTCTCACGGCGGCCATCTGGACCGAGGACGCCGACGCCGCGCTGGCGCTCGGCCAGCGCGTGAACACCGGCACCTGGTTCCAGAATCGCTGCGACTATCTCGACCCGGCGCTGGCCTGGGTGGGTGTCAAGGATTCGGGTCGCGGCTGTACCTTGTCGGTGGTCGGGTACGAACACCTCACCCGGCCCAAATCATTCCACCTGAGAGTGAAGCACATGACCATTCCCATGAAGGGCAACTGGAACTACCCCACGCGGGTGTGGGCGGGGCCGGGGCGCATCGCCGAACTACCCAAGGCCTGCGAAGAGCTGGGCATCGTGCAGCCGCTGATCGTCACCGACATCGGGCTCAAGGACTCGCCCATGATCCGCAACGCGCTGCAGCTCGTGCCGGGCGCGAAGTTGTTCGCCGACGTGCGCGGCAACCCGGTGGCGGCGAATGTCGAGGCGGGCCTCAAGGCTTATCACGCCGGCGGCCACGATGGCGTCATCGCCTTCGGTGGCGGCTCGGGTCTCGATGCCGGCAAGGTCATCGCCTTCATGAGCGGCCAGACGCGGCCGCTCTGGGATTTCGAGGACATCGGCGACTGGTAGACGCGCGCCGATCCGAAAGGCATCGCGCCGATCGTTGCCGTGCCCACCACGGCCGGCACCGGTAGTGAGGTGGGGCGCGCGGGCGTCATCCTCAACGAGGAGACGCACCAGAAGAAGATCATTTTTCACCCGAAGATGATGCCCGGCATCGTCATCGCGGATCCGGAGCTCACCGTGGGCCTGCCCGCCGAAGATCACCGCGGCCACGGGCTTCGACGCCTGGGTGCATTGTTTCGAGGCCTTCTGCGCGCCGGGCTTCCATCCGCTGGCCGACGGCGTGGCGCTCGAAGGCATGCGGCTGATCAAGACCTATCTACCGCGCGCCTGCAAGAATGGCGGCGACCTGGAGGCACGCTCGCGCATGCTGGCCGCCGCCAGCATGGGCGCCACGGCCTTCCAGAAGGGGCTCGGCGCGCGTCCATGCCATCGCGCATCCCGTGGGCTCGTTCTTCGACACGCATCATGGCCTCACCAATGCCGTGATCACGCCCTACATGATCGTGCACAACCGCGATGCCATTGCCGAGCGCATGAAGGTGGTCGGCCGCGTGCTGGATCTGCCGAAGCCGGGCATCGACGGCGTGCTCGACTGGGTGCTGGCGTTCCGCAAGGAGCTGGGCATTCCGCACTCGCTGGCGGACATCGGCGTGACGCTCGAGAACCCGGACGAGATCGGGCAGCGAGGCGTCGCTCGACCCGTCCGCGGGTGGCAACCCGATTCCGGTGGACGCGGAGACGCTGGCGCGTATCTTCCGGTCGGCGGTGAAGGGCGATCTGTCGCTGAAGAGTTGGGCCGGATCCCAGCTCCGGGTGACACGTATCCTCGTCATCGATGGCAATGAAGCCGCCACGCGCACGCAAACACATGGCCGTGGGCGGCACGTCCTCGGGCGAAGGCTATGCCGCCACGCTGAAGCGCCTCAAGCCCGGGATCGACACCGACATCGTCCGGCCGGCGGACGAGGATCCCAAACTACCGCGAAGGCGTGGCGCTCAAGGACTACGATGGCGCCGTGATCACCGGTTCGGCGTTGAACGTGTACTCGCGTGAACTCGCCGTGCAACGCCAGATCGAACTGGTCAAGGCGGTATTCGACGCGGGATTGCCGCACATTCGGCTCTTGCTGGGGCTTGCAGGTGGGAGTGACCGCGGCCGGGCGGCAGCGTGGTGCGCAATCCGCGCGGCCGCGAATTCGGCTTCGGCCGGCGCATCATGCTCACGCCCGCGGGCCGCGATCACGCCATGTTCCAGGGCAAGCCGGAAGTGTTCGAAGCGCCCACCGTGCACGTGGACACGGTGGAGAGCCTGCCGCCCAACTCCACGCCGCTGGCGCACAACGACATGGGCTTGCAGGCCGCCGAGATCAAGCTCAAGAGCGGCGCCGTGTTCTGGGGCGTGCAGTACCACCCCGAGTACAACCTGGCCGAGATCGCGGCGATGGCGCGGCGCTACGGCGAGGTGCTGATCCGCGACGGATTGGTGAAGGACCAGTCCGAGCTGGACCAGCTCAGCGCGGACCTCGTGGCGCTCGAACGACGACCCCGAAGACGCGCGACTGGCCTGGCGGTTCGGCGTCGGGGCCGTCGGTGACGGACCCGGGCCTGCGGCTGGCCGAGCTGCGCAACTGGCTCGAAAAGCAGGTGCTGAGGTAGGGCGTTCACCGGCCGTTCTGGCCGGCCGGCTTGAATGCCAGTGATGCGCGCTTACCGGATCTTGATGCTGCTGGCGGTTGCTGCCGTCCTGGCGGGCTGCGTGTCGTCGGTGCTCGCGCGCAAGGTGGTGGCGCCGCCCAACAAGAGCGGCATCAAGGCGCTGTTCGCGGATTCCGAAGTCGTCAGGCGCGCACCCGACGCTTTCACGGAAGTCTGGAGAGTGCGTGCGCCGGGACCGCGCCGCCGACATCGCGGTTCGCCAGCATCGAACCCGGCGATTACTCGTTCGAGTACGACCTGCGGCTGTCCTATCCCGGAGGGACGGATCCGCGTCATCGAACAGCTTCGACGCCTACTGGCGGCCCGCGCCACGAGTGCGGCGCTGAAGCCTCGTCACCGAAGGGAACGCTGGCTGTTCCTGCACGGCTATCTGCAGGACAAGCGCTTCGTCACGCCCTGGGCCGTGCAGCTCGCGCAGGACGGATACCGCTGCGTCGCTCGTCGATCTGCGCGGGCATGGCGACTCCACCGGCAGACACATCGGCTTCGGCGCGTTCGAAGCCGCGGATGTGTCGGCGGTGCATCGACGACCTTGGCCGCCGCGGCTGGGACGTCTCGCGCGTGGGGTCTGCTCGGCGTGTCGTATGGCGCATCCGTGGCGCTGCTCACCGCGGGCCGCGACGCACGCGTGAAGGCCGTGGTGGCCTTCGAGCCGTTCTCCTCCGCCGAGACCGCGTGCCCGAGCTCATGCGCGCCGCCTTCGCATCGCAGGCACGGGGCATCACGGACCGGCATTTCGCGGATGCATACGTGAAGGAAGCCCGGATCGCCGGCTTCGACTGGAAGGACGCCGACATCCCCGCGGCGCTGAAACGCACCACCGCCCCCGTACTGTTCTTGCACGGCGAGGCCGACAAATGGCTGTCACCCGGACACAGCCGGCGCCTGGCGGCCGTGGCGCCGCGGGGCAGCCGGCTGCGGCTGGTGCCGCGTGACAACCATGTGACGCTGCCGTTGCAGATTGCGCCATTCGAACGCGACGTGACCGCCTGGTTCGACGAGGCGTTCACGAAGCCCTAACCACGACGTCACCGGGCTGCAATGTCGTTGCGGTCAACTGTCATCCCGTCGCTACGCAGTGCGTATGTCCCGGGAGACCACATTGAGAATACTGATCGTGACCGATGCCTGGGAGCCCCAGGTGAACGGCGTCGTCCGCACCCTCAAGACCACGGCCGGCGAACTGAAGGGCATGGGACATGAAGTCCGCTTCCTCACGCCGCTCGAGTTCCGCACGCTGCCTTGTCCTACCTACCCGGAGATCCGGCTGTCGCTGTTCCCGCAGGGCGGGGTGAACCGGGTGATCCGCGAGTTCGATCCGGATGTGCTGCACATCGCCACGGAAGGTCCGCTCGGCATGGCGGCAAGGCGCTATCGCCTTGCGCCACGATTTTCCGTTCACCACGGCCTACCACACGCGCTTCCCCGAGTACGTGCATGCGCGCATGCGCCTGCCGCTGTCCTGGAGCTACGCGTGGTTGCGCCGGTTCCACGGCGCGGGCCGGGCGGTGATGGCGCCCACGCAGGTGGTGGTCGATGACCTCGAGGCCGAAGGCTTTCAGAACGTGAGGCTCTGGTCGCGCGGCGTGGATACCAGCATCTTCCATCCGCAGGAGAGCAAACGCCTCGACAGCAACCCGCCCATCTATCTGTACGTGGGCCGAGTCGCGGTGGAGAAGAACGTCGAGGCCTTCCTGGCGCTGGACCTGCCGGGCTCGAAGTGGGTGGTGGGTACGGGTCCCGCCATCGAAAGCATCAAGGCGAAGTATCCCAACGTGAATTACCTGGGCCTGCTCGAACGCGAGGAACTGGCAAAGGTATACGCGGCGGCGGATGTGTTCGTGTTCCCCAGCAAGACCGATACCTTCGGTCTGGTGCTGCTCGAAGCCATGGCCTGTGGCCTGCCCGTGGCGGCGTATCCGGTCACCGGTCCGCGTGACGTGATCGGTGATTCGAAGGCAGGTGTACTGCACGAAGACCTGCGCACGGCCTGCCTCGAAGCGCTGAAGCTGAAACGCGAAGATGCCGTCGCGCGGGCAAGGCTGTTCACCTGGCGAGCGGCGACCGAGCAGTTCTTCAGCCACCTGCATCCGCGCAAGCGTGGTGCGCCGGCCGGCGCATTCGCCGGCGACGCGGCCTGATTCCTCAGCCTTAACAAACAGTTGCGCCGCGCGCACTCGGTGGGTGCGGCCGCGCGGCTGGCACTCGCCGCGGGTGCTTGCCAGGTGATTGGCTTGCGGGCCATGTGAGGGCCGGGCCTATACTCCCCAGAAAAGGGGACAGATCTATTTTTCTGTCCGCCGTGCGCGCTAGAACAACAACAACGGGGCAGAAAAATAGATCTGTCCCCTTTTCTGGGGAGTTACGCATGAGCGATTCTGCATCGGGCGGCGTTAGCTACAAACAGGTTGGCGCCGACTACTTCGAGAAGCGTGGGCTCAAACGCTACGCAAAGGTCTGGTCTCTGTGGGCATTGGGCGTCGGTGCCGTGATCTCGGGGCACTACTCGGGATGGAACTTCGGACTGGTGAACGGCTTCGGTTCCGTTCTCGTCGCCGGTCTGATCATCGCGGCGATGTACTGGGGCCTGATCTTCAGTCTCGCGGAGATGTCACCCGCGCTGCCGCACACCGGTGCAGCCTATTCCTTCGCGCGCAGCGCGATGGGGCCCTGGGGCGGTATGTTCACGGGACTGGCGGAGAGTATCGAGTACATCATCACTCCCGCGGTGATCGTATTTTTCATCGGGTCGTACCTCACACCCATCTTCGGGACTTCCGAGGCATTCCAGCCTGTCTACTGGGTGGGTGCCTACGCGATCTTCCTGGCGTTGAACCTGTACGGTGTCGAACTCTCGTTCCGCGTCTCGGTGATCGTCACGGTCAGTGCTCTGGCGATTCTGGCTATCTACTGGATCAGTGCGATCCCGCACTTCGACCTGCATCGCTGGGCGTTGAATGTCGGCGTCGACCCCGCGACCGGATCCACCGTGGAGTTGGCCGAAGGCGGGGGCTCCTGGTTCCCGTTGGGATGGAAGGGCGTACTCATGACGCTGCCATTCGCCGTCTGGCTGTTCCTCGCCATCGAGCAGTTGCCGCTCGCCGCCGAAGAATCCGCCGACCCCAAGAAGGACATGCCGAAAGGATTGATCGCCGGCATGGCGACGCTGATGTTGTCTGCCACTCTCATCTCGTTCCTGAATGCGGGTGTGGGCAACCCCGATAGCAAGGTTCATGGCGCCTTTGCATTGGGGTCGTCGAACTGGCCGCTGCTCGACGGATTCAGCGTCACGATCGGCGAAGGCACCATCGCCAAGGTGCTGGCGCTGCTGGCCACCATCGGCCTCATCGCGAGCTTCCACACCATCATCTACGCGTTCGGAAGGCAGATCTATTCGCTGGCGCGCGCTGGCTACTACCTGCCGTTCATGTCGCTCACGAACTCGCGCAAGGTTCCGCACGTCGCACTGTTCGTGGGTGCCGCGCTGGGCCTGGGAACGATGCTGATCCTGTGGTTCACCACGGGTGACAAGCGCGCGGATCTGATCGGCGCGATCCTGCTCAACATGGCGGTCTTCGGCGCCATGATTTCGTACGCGATGCAGGGACTTTCGTTCATCGTGCTGCGTGTCCGGATGCCGAACATCGTCCGCCCGTATCGAAGCCCGCTGGGCAACTTCGGCGCGCTGGTGACGATCGGTGTCGCACTGTTGACGCTGTGGTATCAGCTGCAGGATCCGAAGTACCAGAAGGCCGTGTACGCAGTCGCGATCTTCTATGGGCTCGGAATCCTGTATTTCGCGCTCTATGGGCGTAATCACCTCATCCTGTCACCGGAGGAGCAGTTCGCGTCCTCCAAGGGCGAGAAAGGTCACGCCTGAGTTTCATCCTGGGCAATTGAAAAGAGGGCGCGCTGCGCAAGTAGCGCGCCCTCGTTCGTGAGGGGAACCATGATTCGCAATTTGCTGGCGCTGACGTGTCTGTGCGCGGCCGCCTTCGCGACAGCAGCGGAGCGCGTCGAGTTCGGTGACGACGCCGCCGAAGTCGCAGCCTATGAACGCGCAGTCAGCATGAACCCGGCTCACCCGCGCGACGGCGACCAGGTCCGCATGTGGTACGCCAACGTGATGAACGGCGATGTGCGCGGCCTCCTGGTGACACCGGGCGGAACGACCCGCTGCACGCTCAAGTACATCAACGACGGTAAGGGATTGCTGGTTCAGCGGGGCCAATGCGGCACGCAGCGCCGTCACCAGGCCGAAGCCGCCCGGGTCATCGCGAAGCTGGAGCAGGTCGCCGCTTTCTCGGGAAAGTCGATCATCTGCGAAGTGTGGGATGGTTGGGACGGTCAGGTCACCGGCGTCATCAATGGCAAGGTGTTCGCCTTCAGCATCAGCAACACCCATGAATGCGCCGACACGAATCCCGAGGCCAAGGTGGTCAACGAGCTGATGGAGCTCGTCTCCGAGGCGTATAAGCCCGAAAAGAAAAACTGACCGGAATCAAAGACCCAGTCTCGGCGCGGTCCATTCCACCGATGGTTATGTTCAGCGGCCGGGGTATCCCTGCCCACGCAATTCACACTCCTGCGATTCTGACCTAAGAACGCTCAAGGCCCCCTCGTGCGCGCCGATTTCGCTGACAGCGACCATTGGGTTGCAGTCAGGGAGTTTCCGTCGCATGTCCTCAAAGTCTTTCAATTGTGCGGGTTTCACTGCCGCAGGTTCTCTTGCTGTGCTTTCTTGGTTGTCGGCGCTGCCGTCGCGACGGAAACCGACCCCGTGGCTGCGTCCCGACGCCGCGCCGGCGCCGCCGGAAAACATGCCGACCGACGCGCGCGATCCAGCTCGGCGAAATGCTGTTCTGGGATCCGCGCCTGTCGAAGAAGGGTTCGATGAGCTGCGCGAGCTGCCACAACCCGGCGCTGGGCTGGTCCGATGGCCTGCCGACCGCGGTGGGCTTCGA
Source organism: uncultured Pseudomonadota bacterium (assembly GCA_963846605.1). Lineage (GTDB taxonomy): Bacteria > Pseudomonadota > Gammaproteobacteria > Steroidobacterales > Steroidobacteraceae > CADEED01. Next base: position 970,487 of record CAWJWS010000011.1, on the reverse strand, counting down.
CATGCAGATCCTCGGCCGCGCGACGCCGACGATCCTCAACACCGCGTTCAACACCATCCAGATGTGGGATGGCCGCAAGGCCAATCTCGAAGACCAGGCGCTGGGTCCGATCGCCGCGGGTGGCGAGATGAATCTGCCGCTGCCCGAGATGGTCACGCGCCTGCAGGGCATCCCGGGCTATGCGCCGGCCTTCGAGAAGGCCTATCCCGGCCAGGGCATCTCCGAAGTGACCGTGGCCCGCGCCATCGCCAGCTTCGAGCGCACCGTGCTGTCCACCGAGTCGCCGTTCGACCGCTGGCGCAAGGGTGACCACAAGGCGCTGCAGCGCTTCGGCCAAGAACGGCTTCGAGCTGTTCACCGGCAAGGCCAACTGCGCCGTCTGCCACATGGGCTTCAACTTCACCGACAACGGCTTCCACAACATCGGCGTGAAGGACCCGGGTGCGCAGCCCGACGTCGGCCGTTTCGCGCAGCGCAAGGTCAAGTCCATGCAGGGCGCGTTCAAGACGCCGACGCTGCGCGACATCGCGCTGACGGCGCCGTACATGCGCAATGGCTCGTACAAGACGCTGGGCGAAGTGGTCGAGCACTACAACCGCGGTGGTGACGTCAAGGACAACCTGGACATCAACATGGTGCCGCTCGAATCTCACCGCAAGGAAGAGTGCGACGACATCGTCGCTTTCATGGAATCGCTGACGGGCGCGCCGCGCATGGTCAGCGTGCCCGTGCTGCCGCGTTAGAGTTTCGAGAAGTTAGAGTAGAGAGGATCCGACAATGAACACGTCATTTTTCCGCACCCTGGCCGCCGCCGTCGCGCTGGCGTTGCTGGCGCCCGCCTATCGCCGCCAGCACGCATGCGGTGGGCCAGCTCAAGAAGGCCTTCACCGTGCCCGTTCTCAAGGCGAAGGTGGGCGACACCGATCACGTTCAAGAACGACGACGAGTTCGCGCACAACGTGTTCTCGCTGAGCGACGTGCAGAGCTTCGACCTGGGTTCGTACAAGAAGGGCGAGACGCGCTCGCTGACGCTCAGTACGCCGGCACCATCGAAGTCGAATGCGCCATTCATCCCGAGATGAGATGAAGATCGAGGTCGCGAAGTGAATGGGTGGAGCCGGTCCCTGGCTGCTGGCCGCTGGCCGTTGTCGGCGCCCGGCCTTGCCGCAGGCCACGCCGGGCGTCGCTGCCGCGCGATTCCGCCGATGCCGCCGTGGTCCGCGGTAGTATCGTGTTCCGCACGTACTGCGTGTTGTGCCACGGCGCCGGCGGCAAGGGTGACGGCCGCGCCGCCAAGACTGTACACGCCGCGTCCGGCGAACCTCACGGTCGTCGCCGTTCAACGACGCATACAAGGAAATGATCATCCGTGGCGGTGGCGCCTCGGTGGGTCGTTCCTCGTTCATGCCCCCTGGGGCGATGAACTCACGGACGAGCAGATCCACGATCTGATCGCCTTCCTGCGGGAGCTGCGCAAGACCGGCGCGCCTTCGGGCTGAGGCATGCTTGAAGCATCTCGCGAAACTTCGTAGCTGGATCGGGCAGTCGGTTTCGCGTCGTCTCGCAATACCGGGACTCGTCCTGGTACTCCTGTTGCTGGTACAGGCCGTTCTCTCGAGCGGCTCCGCGGTGCTGCTCGTCGGCCGTCTCGACTCGGCCAACGTGAACAGCGACGCGGGCATGAAGCTCACGCGGAATCTGCTCCAGGCTGCGCAGGAACTCTCGGATCATGCCCGCGCCGCGGTGTCCGCCGAGGACGAGCCCACGCGTGCCGCGAAGACAGAAGCCTTCAACGCATCCAAGGCGCGGCTCGGCGAAGTCGTCGACGCCATCTCCACGCAGCTCTCGAGTGACCCCGAACTGCAGCAGGCAGTGAGCGAGGGCGTGTCCACGTTCGTGGTCAGCGGCGTCAAGGCCACGCGCCTGGCGCAGAAGGGACGCATCGAAGACGCGCAGCGTGAGCTGCAGATGACATTCGATCCGAACCTGCTGGCCTACGTCATCTCCACGGTGACGGCGCTCAACGAGACTTCCGCGAAGTCGCTGGAAGGAGTGCTCTCCGCGGGCAAGCGCGACTTCTGGATCGGCCTGGCCGTGACCTTGCTGGTCGCGGGCATTGCCGCGTTCGCGTTCTGGTGGGCGTTCCGTGCGATCCGCGGGTCCGTGGTCGAGCCGGTGCAGTACGCCGCGCTCACGGCGCGGCGCCTGTCCACGGGTGACTACGACGCCGTGCGCGAATCCGAAAACCAGGACGAGTGCGGCGAACTCGTGCGCGCCATGAGCGAACTGTGCCAGCAGCTCATCGCGCGTCGTGACGAAGCCGAGGCCGCGGCGACCGAAGCCATGCGCGCGTTTCGCGTCCGTTCCGGCCTGGACCTGGCCTCTTCGCGTGTTCTCATCGCCAACCGGCAAGGCCTCGTCGCCTATGCCAACTCCGCCGCGCAGTTGCTCATGGAGCGCATCCAGCCCGGCAAGCCGGTGCTCAATCGCGAGCTCGACGATCTGCTCGGTGCCGCGGATGCCAATGACGGGGCGGTGTCGGGGGATTCGCAGGCCATGCGCCTGCGTTACGGCCACCTCATCATCGACGTGGTCGTGTCCACGATCACCAGCGACACGGGAGAAGTGCTGGGCCGCGTGGCCGAGTGGGTGGACCGCACCGAGGAAGTCCATGCGCAGCAGGAAGTAGCCTCGGTGGTTCAGGCTGCGGGCCTGGGTGACTTCTCCAAGCGCATTTCCGTCGCCGGCAAGAACGGTTATTGGGGTGAGCTCGCTCGTTCGCTGAACCAGCTCACGGATACTTTCCACTCGGCGCTGCATGCCACGTCATTGCAGCTGACCGCGCTCAGCCAGGGCGAGCTGACCGGTGTGGCAGGCCATCGCTACCAGGGCCTGCTCGCCAAGGTGTTCGACGACCTGGCGGCTTCGCGCGGGCAGCTCGCGCGCATGGTCTCGCAGATCCGTCGTGGCTCGGAAGACGTATCTTCCGTGGCGTCGATGATCAACGAGGGCAACGAAACGCTGTACACGCAGGGTGAGCAGCTCACCGAGTCGATCACTGAAGCCGTGCAGACCATGAAGGGCATCACCGGTGCGGTGAAGCGCAATGCCGACAACGCGCTGCAGGTGGGCAAACTCGCGAAGGAGACCCGCGACGCAGCCGTGCGTGGCGGCACCGTGGTCAAGAACGTGGTGCAGTCCATGTCGGACGTCGCGAGCACCAGCGCCAAGGTGGTGGAGATGGTTGCCGTGATCGACGAGATCGCGTTCCGCACCAACCTGCTGGCGCTCAATGCCGCGGTGGAAGCGGCGCACGCGGGTGATCATGGCCGCGGCTTTGCCGTGGTGGCGTCCGAAGTGCGTGCGCTGTCGCAGCGATGCACGAACTCCGCGCAGGAGATCAAGAAACTCATCGAGATAAGCAACCAGACCGTGAAGCAGGGCACCGCCCTGGTTGCCAGCGCCGGCGACACCATCCAGGACGTGGTGGAGCGCGTCGCGCGCATGGCGGGCGTGGTGGGCGAGATCGCCACCGACGCGCAGCAGCAGTGTTCCGATATGGATGGCGTGTCCCGGAAGATCGCCGACGTGGAAGCTCAGCAATCGCGAGAACGGCAACTTGTTGCAGAACGCCCGCGAGAGTGCACGCGAGCTGCAGCTTCTGGCCGGAGAGTTGGGTGGAGCGGTCGGCCGGTTCCGCATCGAGGGCGCGGCAGCTGAGGATCCAGAACAAGTAACCCCGCGCGCCGCACGCGCCTGTTGACTCGTTGGCGGGGCGCTGCGGCTTCTCCAGCACCCCGCGCTGCTGCGTTCATCGACATGGGCCGGCCATCGACAGGCGCGATCGCAGGATGCGCGGGCAGGCGAATGGGTATATTTCCGTACCCGTCAGCACTTGTTGGAACGCCGCGCAAGGGCGCAGTTTTCGGGAGGCCACATGCCACGTCGCGTTCGACAAACAATCCCCCTCACGCTGCTCGCGCTCCTCACGCTGCTCGTGGGCTGCTCTGATGGCGCCGGCGGCGGCCACAGTGAAGAGCGCAAGCCGCAGTTGGTGCTCGGCTTCAGCCAGGTGGCAATCGAGGCGGACTGGCACGCCGCCAACACGCGGTCCATCCGCACGGCAGCAAGTGAAGCCGGCATCGAGCTGCGGCTCGAGGATGCGCGTCGCAGTCAGGAGAATCAGGTACGGCATCTGCGGTCTTTCGTCAGCCAACGTGTCAACGTGATTGCATTCACGCCCGTGGTCGAGACCGGGTGGGAGGCGGTATTGCGCGAGGTGCGGGCCGCGGGGATTCCCGTGATCCTCATGGATCGCGCAATCGAGGTCAGTGACGATTCCTTGTACGTTTCACTGGTGGGCTCGGACTTCGTCGAGGAGGGACGGCGCGCCGCGCGTTGGCTGCTGGAGCACACCCGCGATCTGCCAGGCGAGATCGGCATCGTCAAACTGCAGGGTACGGTCGGTTCGGCGCCCGCCAACGACCGAAAGCAAGGTTTCTCAGAGATCATCGCGGCGGACCGGCGCTACCGCATCATCCGCTCACAGAGCGCCGACTTCGACTACGACCGGGCGCGTGACGTCATGGCCAGGTTCCTCGAGGCCGAGGGCCGCCGCATCCGCGTGTTGTTCACCCACAGCGATCTCATGGCGCTGGGCGCCATCGAGGCCATCGAACGCGCCGACATGCAACCCGCGAGCGACATCCTCGTCATCTCCATCGAGGGCAGCCGCAAGGGGCTCGAAGCCATCGTCGCCGGCAAGCTCAACGCGACCGTGGAGTGCAACCCGATGCTCGGCCCGCAGCTCGTGGCGGTGGTCCAGGATAGTGCCGCCGGCAAACCGGTTGCCAGGCGAGTGGTTTCGCCAGAAAAGTTGTTTACTCGCGAGAACGCGGCGCTGGAGTTGCAGAAAATGGGCTACTGAAGTGGCAGGGCCGCGCCAGGCTCAGCCAGGTTCTCCAGCCGATCCGGTGTATGGCGGAGGTGGAAACAGCCGCGAGAAGGCAGGCTGTTGCAGACCGCGCCCGAGCTCGCTGATCAGTCCGCTGAGGCGGCGTCCAAGTCGCCCGGCAGCACCACCGGCGTGTCATCCCGCCTGGGTCCCAGCCTTCCCACGATGGGTAGTTTGATCGAGAGGCTCTTGGGATCCACGCCCAGGTTCAACCCGAGCAGATTCACTTCCACGCCTTCTTCCAACCCCGCGGATACACCCAGCACGCCGAGTAAGCTGGCTTGCCCACCCGTGCCACTGGGCGTGCGCCCAACCGACTTCCACCCCAGATAGTCCTTCCCGATCGCCGTCGGCGGCAGATCCACTCTCAACTCCGGCACCTTGCGCGCCACGAACGCCACGAACGTATTGGAGTTCGGCCCCGGCCAGACGTGATACCGATCCGGATACGGATACTCCTTCACCGCCACTTCGATGCGCTGGATGATCTCATCCACACCCGGCCCGCGAACGTCCGCTAACAACTCCGGCCGGTTTCCATACCAATATCCATCGGCCGGCCGATTGCGCGACACCACCACGCTGCCCGTGCGCTTCAGCCACCAGCCCATGACCTCATGCACCGTGAACTCGGGCGCGTTGCTGGGCTTCACGGCAATCCACGTATGCACGCCGAACCAGCCGCGCCAGCTCACGGCGCGCGCCGAATACACCTGCACCACCGCTTCGGGCGTGGTGGCGGGGTCGGGCGCGAGGCCGGCGGGTTCACGCGAGGCGGTGCGCCAGTCGCGCGCGGGCAGCTGGCCGCTGAAGCTGAGATAAACCAGCGAGAGCGGGGATATAGGAGAGGAGCAGGGTGTAGACGAATCGGCGCTTGCGGCGGGGGCGGGTCGGTACGGTCATGGTGAAAAGACACTAACACCGTTACGCAAGTTCACGGGCCCGGCCAGAATATGCACCCCAGAGGAGAGAAACAGTGAAGCCCGATCTCGACCGACTGCGCCTGGAAACTCCGCGTCTCATCCTGCGGCCGCCGGCGCTCGAGGATTTCGATGCCTGGGCACGGTTCCAGGGCGACGAAGTCGCCACGAAGTTCGTCGGCGGCCCCAGGCGCGCGGCCTGGCCTGGCGCACCTTCATGTGCATGTGTGGTGCCTGGGCCATGACGGGCGTGGCCATGTTTTCCGTCATCGAGAAATCCAGCGGCAAGTGGGTGGGGCGCCTGGGTCCCTGGCACCCGGATGGCTGGCCGGGCGACGAAGTGGGCTGGAGCATCGCGCGCGAACACTGGGGCAAGGGCTACGCCAGCGAAGGTGCGTCGGCGGCGATGGACTACGCCTTCGACGTTCTGGGGTGGGAGAAAGTGATCCACGTGATCGATCCGCAGAATGCGGCGTCGATTGGAGTGGCAAAGAAGCTGGGCTCGACTTTGCAGCAGCGCGTGAAGCTTCCGGCGCCTTTCGAGGCTGCAGTGTGCGACGCGTGGGGCCAGACACGCGAGCAGTGGCGCTCCAGGAAATAGCGGACCCCCACCGACTCAGCGCGAGGCGTGCTTCTCCGTGTGCGCGCGAAGCGCGTCGCGCAGCGCCTCGGCCTGAAGACCTAATTGCGCCGATAGAATCATCACGTCGATGTCTTCATCGATCCAGCGATGCCGTCTGAAGGTCCAAAGCATGCGCAGGCGAGGGATGCCGGGAGCCACGCGAATGGCGGCGCGATCGCGCACGCCCAGGCTCACCATCGGCTGTTGCGCGTACGTACCGGCCGAGACGCAGCTGATGGCGCTCCAGCGTTCAAGGTGTTCGCGAGACTGCCAGCAACCGGCTCCGGGCGGTAGGAACCGGTCGATCTACACGCCGAACCAATCGGCGAAGCTTCAAGGGCGGCTGGTAGCGGTAGCAGATACCCGTTTTCGGATCGCTCCTTGACGTATCGTGCATGTGAATGATCGAATCTGCCTGTTCGTGATCGCAAGGCCATCTTGGGGAGGATGGGAATGGCAGATAACAATCATCATCGCGCGCAATCGCGCACCGCCGGTCAAGGGCAAGCCGTATCCCGCCCGCCACCCATTCACACGTGCCCAGTTCGCCCGAGGCGGGCATGACGCCGGCACGTTCGGCTCTCTATCTACTGGCGCTGATCTCACTGGCTGCCACGGCCGGTTGTTCTCCCGGCAAGCCATCTCCCACTGCCTCGGCTGCGGGTGAGCCCGCGGCGTGGCCGCCTATCCACTCGATCGCACCCAACGTGCCGGAGTTCAAACCGGCGTTCGCCGAACAGACCCGCGCGCCGGAACGCAAGTCGGCCGCGTTCGACGTGACGGTCTTCGCGGACGACATCCGCGGCGGCTGGGCGTTCGAGTTCCTGCCCGATGGCCGGATACTGCTGGCGGAAAAGCCGGGGAACCTGCGAGTCGTGGCACTGGACGGCGTGCTGTCGCCGCCGATCGACGGGCTGCCGCGCGTGGCGACCGGTGGTCAGGGCGGATTGCTCGATGTCGCGCTGGATCCGGAGTTCGGCAGCAACTCATTCGTCTACTGGAGCTACTCGGAACCTCGTGCTGGCGGCAACGGCACCACACTGGCAAAGGCGAAGTTGGTCCTCGCCAGTTCCGGCAATCGTCTCGAGGCAGTCCAGGTGCTTTTCCGCCAACTGCCCACATTCGATTCCAAGCTGCACTTCGGTTCGCGGATCGTGTTCGGCAAGGACGGCAAGCTATTCCTGACGACCGGTGAGCGCTCGGATCCGGTCACGCGAGTCGGAGCGCAAGACCTGGCTACTCACCTGGGCAAAGTCATCCGCATCAATCGCGACGGATCGGTGCCGGCTGACAATCCCTTTGTCGGCAGGCCAGGCGCGGCTCCCGAAGTCTGGTCGTTCGGACACCGCAATCCACAGGGCGCGACTCTCGACGCAGAGGGCCGTCTCTGGACCATCGAACACGGACCCCGCGGCGGCGATGAGCTCAACCTCATCCGCAAGGGCGCCAACTACGGCTGGCCGGTGATCACCTACGGCATCGAGTACGACGGCCGGAAGATAGGCGAGGGAATCACGGCGAAGACGGGGCTGGAGCAGCCTGTCTACTACTGGGACCCGGTCATCGCGCCGTCGGGCATGACTTTCTATGACGGCGACATGTTCCCCGAATGGAAGGGAAATCTCTTCATCGCTGGCCTGGTCGACATGAAGCTCGTCCGCCTGGAATTCGCCGGCGACAAGGTCATCGGTGAAGAGTGGCTGTTGAGGGATCGCAGGCAACGCATTCGCGACGTGAAGCAGGCTTCCGACGGATCGCTGTACGTCCTCACCGAAGCCGGCGATGGCGCAATCCTGCGACTGTCGCGTTCCACGAAGTGATCTCCTCCCAACAGCGAGTCTGAAATTGAAAACACGCATCCTGGTGATTGCCGGAGCGGCCGCATGGGCCGGATTCGCAGGCGCGGTTCATCCGCAAGCCCAACCGCAGGTGGTGACGACCTCTCCCCAACAGGATTCCGGGGTGTATTCGGGGCGACTCAAGGTGGACTACCCGACGCCGTACGAACCGGCCTCGGAGGCGGAGATCCGTGCCACGCTGGACCGCCTTCATGACTACGTGGATGTCGCGGCGCCCATCGAAGTGCTGGACGCGGAGTCCGGAGCAAGGGTCAACGACCTGCAGAATCTGCCGCGCCGCGTTTCGCTGGCCCGCACCGACTTGCAGATCGGCTCGTACGAATGGGGCGTCACGTATGCGGGCATGCTGAGGAGCGCCGAAGTCCTGGGCGATCCGAAATACCGTGCATACGTGGACTCCAGAGTGAGGGTGCTCGCCCGGCTCGCGGCCCACACGAAACAAGCGTTGCCGCCGGGCATGAAGTCCGCGGATTTCCCGCGCCCCGCGCATGGCGTGGGACTTCGGGGAATGGTCCTGCCGAACGCACTCGATGATGCGGGCGCGCTCTGCGCTGCGCTCATCAAGGCGGAGCGCGCAGGGTTGGGCGCCGGCCAGTTGCGGCCGTGGATAGACAATTTCGTCGGCCATGTTTCCCGCAAGCAGTTCCGCCTTGCCGACCAGACACTGGCGCGCAATCGTCCGCTCCCGAACTCGCTCTGGCTCGACGACCTCTACATGAGTGTTCCCTGTCTGGCGCAGGCCGGAAAGCTCACCGGGGACTCGCGCTACTTCGATGATGCCGCCCGCCAGATCCTCCAGTTCCACTCCCGCATGTACGTGAAGGAGCGGGGGTTGTTCATGCATGCCTGGGTGCAGGACATGCAGCATCACCCGGCCTTTCATTGGGCGCGTGCCAACGGCTGGGCGTTGATGGCCATGGCGGAGCTGCTCGAGGTGCTGCCGGAAGCGCATCCCCAGCGCGAGAGCATCTTGCAGATCTATCGAGCGCACGCAGCCGGCATCACGGCGGCACAGGGGCATTCAGGCCTCTGGCATCAATTGATGGATCGCCGCGAGTCCTATGAGGAAACCTCCGCGAGCGCGATGTTCGTCTTCGGCATCGCTCATGGAATCAATCGGGGCTGGCTCGATCCGCTGGCGTTCGGGCCCGCCGTATCCATCGGCTGGAATGCCATCGCCAGGAAGGTGAACGCGAAAGGGCAGGTCGAAGGAACCTGCGTCGGCACGGGGGTGGGCTGGGAGCCGATGTTCTACCTGTACCGCCCCGTGCACGTGCTGGCTGCGCACGGCTACGGTCCCGTTCTGCTGGCGGGCGCGGAGATGGTCGAGCTGCGACGCAAGCAGACGGGCATCGGCATCCACGACGGTGGCCTGCATTTCGGCAAGGCGCTCGAATAGCCATGTTCGAGGGATTCGAGGCCCAGTTCGTGCTCGCGGACGAGGTGTCGCTGTTCGTGAGGAGGCGCGGCTCTGGTCCGCCGCTGCTCCTGCTCCATGGTTTTCCAGAGACCCACCTGATGTGGCACGGCATCGCGCCGGCGCTGTCCGCCCACTACACGGTGATCTGCGCGGACCTGCGTGGATCCGGCAGCAGTGACAAACCGCGCAGCTCGCCCGATCACGAGCCCTACAGCAAACGCGCGATGGCCCGGGATTTCGCGGCGCTCATGACCGAGCTGGGCTTCCCGCGCTTTTCGGTCGTGGGACATGACCGTGGTGGACGCGTGGCCTATCGGCTCGCCATGGATTTTCCCGAGCGCATCGATCGGGTGGCCGTGCTGGATGTGGTGCCCGCGGTCGAGACCTTCAGTCGCGCCGATTCACGGATGCTGCTCGAGTTCTGGCCCTGGTCGCTGCTGGCGCAATCCGACTTGCTGTCTGAACGGATGATCTCCGCGAATCCTGGGATCATCGTGCAACACGCGCTGACGCACTGGGGTTCGGACCCGAGAAGCTTTGCGCCGGATATCCGGCGCGCCTACACCTCGGCGCTGGCGGAGCCCCGCGCAGCCCGCGCCGTGTGCGAAGAATTCCGCGCCGCGTTTTCCATCGATGTCTCGCACGACGAAGAGGACCGGCTCGCGGGCCGCAAGATCGCCTGTCCGCTGTTGGCCTTGTGGAGCGAGGGCGGTGCTCTCGAGACCGGATTCGCCAGCGCGGGCGGCCCGCTCGCGGTGTGGGCCGATTGGGCCGTGGAAGCGCAAGGGCATGCGATGAGGGGAGGCCATTTCTTCCCGGAGGCCAATGCCACCGAAACCCTGGCTGCGTTGGAGAAGTTCCTGGCAGAACCCGATCGGCGCGATCCGCAGCGTCCGTCGGAAATCCAAGTCGAACAAACGGCAACCGCATGAGAGGCCTCGCATGATCCACATCACCCGCCGCGGTTTCGTCTCGTCAGCGTCGGCGCTGCTGGTCGCCGGTAGTTCGACAGGCGCGCCGGCGGAGCGGTTGTTCAAGGCCATCGGCATCACCGCCAAGGTGCATCGTGCTGAACAGCTGAAATCACTGGGAGCGGATTTCATCGTAGAAAGCGTTGCGGAGTTCCTGATTCCGTTCGCGCCCGACAGCGAGTTCGCGGCTCATGCGGCGCAGGCGAAGTCCGCGGCGCTTCCGATTCGCGGCTGCAACAGTTTCATGCGCGACCCCTCGCTCGTGTGCGTCGGGCCGAAGGCCGATCACGGCCGGGTACTCGCGTACTGCGAAGTCGCGTTCAGGCGTCTGAAGGCCATCGGCGGCGAGTACATAGTCTTCGGAAGCAACTCGGCGCGGCGGATTCCCGACGGATGGACCAAGCCGCAAGCGGATGCTCAATTCATCGCATTGCTTCGCGCGATGGGGCCGCTCGCCGTGCGACACGGCGTCACGGTGGCGGTGGAATCGCTGAACGCGCGGGAGTGCAACTACCTGAACCACATCGCCGAAGTGGTGAGCGTGGCAAGACAGGTCGATCATCCGGGCATCCGTGTGCTCGCCGACCTGTATCACATGCGCGTCATGGGCGACACGCCGGAACAATTGGCGGCGGCCATGCCCTGGGTGGGCCTGGTCGAAGTGGCCGAACGTGATCAGCGGACAGTGCCGGGCGTTGCGGGTGATGACTTCACGCCGTTCTTCAAGGTGCTCGCGCGCCATGGTTATCGCGGGCTCGTGGACATCGAGGCCGATGGTGACGCGGAGCAACTCCGGAAAGCTTTCGTGACAGTCGCGGCGCAAGCCTCGGCGGCCCTGCAGGATGCGGCGTGACGCGAGCCTGCGTAATTCTGGTCGTCCTTATCTGCGCTGCGCTCGGGGCTTGTTCGTCGCTGACGCCCAATCCTCACGCGGCGCTGGGTGCGGCGCCAGCCATGCTCCCGGGTAAAGGTGTCCGCCAGCATCCCTTCCTGTATGCAGGGCAGTGGGATACGCGCAGGCCTGACGAGCAATCCATATTCCTCGTGAAGCGGGGCAAGGTGGTCTGGCGGTATTCGATTCCGCTCCGGACCCCGGACGGCCGGATCCAGGAATTCAGTGACATCTCGATGTTGCGGGATGGCCGTGTGCTATTCGCGCGGATGTCGGGCGCCGGAATGCTGGACCGCGACAAGCGCCTCCTGTGGGAATACGCCGCTCCCGCCGGTACGGAAGTGCATTCGATCCAGTCACTGGAGAACGGACGCGTGCTCATCATGCGCAATGGCAGCCCGGCTGCCGCCATGATCATCGACGTGGACTCGGGCAGGATCGAGAAAGAGATCGCAATCCCAACCGGTGTAGTCAGTCCGCACGGGCAATTCCGGCACGTGAGGATGACTCGTGCCGGGACGCTGCTGGTTCCCCACCTGGGCGAGGGCAAGGTCGTCGAGTACGACCTGGAAGGCAGGGAACTGTGGACCGTCCTGGCGAAATCGCCCTGGCAGGCCGTTCGCCTGGCGAATGGCAACACCCTGATCGCGGGCGACAAGAACCGCTACGCGCGCGAGGTCGATCCTGCGGGCCGGGTGGTCTGGGAGTTCACCAGCGAGGACGCGCCGGGCTACACGCTGGGAAACATCCAGACGGCCAGCCGTCTCGCCAATGGGAATACCGTGATGTGCCTGTGGGCCGCGGGTGAAAAGGACAGCTCGCGTTGGCCGGGAACCGTGCAAGTCCTGGAGGTCACGCCTGCCAAAGCGATCGTCTGGGCGCTATCTTCCTGGGATGCTCCGGACCTGGGCCCCGCCACCTCCATCCAGCTCCTGGACGACCGCCGTTCGTTGCAATCGCAGGAGCGTTGACCGGCGGCATCCCCTACGGCAACCGCTTGCCGCCCGGGTGAACCACTGCGCAGCATGACGGTTTAGCGTCAAGAAACCGGCCCCGGGACCGCTACAGAAGGCGAGGAGGAGCGCCATCCCAGATGGAGATGGCGCCTATTCGCCATGCTTCAAACGGTCGGTGCCCGGCTCAGACGGGTGTTCAAGAAACGAAGGCGCACGGAAGGCCTGCGCGCAGCGGTCGCCATCTCGGAACGCGAGATCGCGGTGGCGCTGGTGCGCAAGCTCGACGGCCAGCGCCCCAAGGTGCTGCGCATCGTCGTGGAAGAAGCGCCGCTGGGCTTCGCCGATCCCGTCCTCAAGAAGATCATCTCCGAATTCGACCTGCGCCGCATCCCGGTGAGCGCGGTCATCAATCCGGCCGACTACCAGATCGCGCAGGTGCAGGCGCCCGACGTGCCGCTCAACGAGCGCCGCGCCGCCGCGCGCTACAGCATGCGCGACGCCTTCGATTTCCCGATCGAGACCGCGACGCTCGACATCTTCGACCTGCCCGAGCAGACCTCGCGCGGTGACAAGAAGCTGTGCTTCGCCATCGCCTCGCGCGGCGATGCCCTCGCAGAACATGACGGCCAGCGTTCGAACGGCAGTTCCGCAAGTTCGACGTCATCGACATTCCCGAACTCTGCCAGCGCAATCTCGCGGCGCTGCTGCCGCAGGACGCCAAGGGCGTGGCCTTCCTGATGCTGCGCGACGACTTCGCGCAGCTGGTGCTGACGCGCCGCGGTCAGCTGTACGTGACGCGCCGTTTCGAATTCCGCGAACGAGGCGATCTCAACGGCGACGTCCGACTACGGAAGCCAACGAGCTGCCGCTGGATCCGCAGCACCTGTCGCTGGAGTTGCAGCGCTCGCTCGACTACTACGAAAGCCACTTCGACGAGACCGCGATCAGCGAGCTCTACATCGCGCCGGCCGGGCCGCGCGCCAACCTGCTGGCGGCCGAACTCGGCGCGTCCACGGGCCTGCGCATCAGCATGTACAACATCCACGATCTCATCGACGTGTCGTTCAGCGCCGAGATTCCCGACGGCTGGCTGCCCTGCATGGCCATCGGCGCGGCGTTGCGCGGCGCGGCAAGGGTTGAGCCATGCAGGAAATCAACCTCTATCAACCGGTCTCGAAGGGAGTGCGCGGCGTGCTCAGCGCGCGCTCCACCGCCACGGTGTTCGCCATCGTCGGCGCCACGCTTGCTCGGCCTCTGGGGTTTCGCCTGGTACCAGGTGGACCAGCTGAGACAGCGCCGTGCAGGTGGTGCGCAATCAGCAGCAGGCCCAGGCGGCGATGGCGGCGGCGCAGGGCCCGCAGCTCGATGCGCTGACCGACGAGGAACTGGACGCGCTGATCGCGCACGCTCGACCGGCCTCCTCGACAGCAAGTCGCGCGCCATGGCGATGCTCGGCCAACGAAGGCCAGCGGGCGTGCCCGGGTTTCTCCACGCGGCTGCGCGCCTTCGGCATGCGCCACATCGACGGCATCTGGCTGGACCGGCTGACTCATGGGCGCCAGTCGTTGAATCCGTGAGCCGTGTCCGGCTCCACCCTGTTGCCGGAGTCGGTGCCGCGTTATCTGCGCAGCCTCGCGCAGGATCCCGCGCTCAAGGGCGGCAAGATCGACGAATTCGTCATCGAGAAAGCCGCGCCACAGGAATGGCAAGCCGGCTCCCGGCAGCCGGGCGCCTGAGTTTCCGCGCCGGCAACCGCGCAGCTGCCGCCGCCGCCGGCGCCGGCAGCGGAAGAAGAGAAATCCTGATGGCAATCCGACGAGACTCCGCTCGCCAAGCAGATACGAATCCTTCAGCCTGCGCGAGCGGGCCATGGTGGCGCTGGCCCTGTCTCGGCGCGGGCATTTTCATCTGGGACTCCGTGCTCATGGCAGCCGCTGCGCAGACCAGCGCATCGCGCTCGACTCCGAACTGTCCGCGCGCCAGCGACGTCGGGTTTCGTCGCGCAGAGCGCGGACGTCACCGATCCGCGGCAGATGAACCTGCAGCGAGCCGCGGACCTGCAGACGCAGATGCAGAGCCTGGACGCGCAGATCGCCACACCGCCAGTGGCTTCGTCTCTCGCAGAAGCATGATCGCAGGTGCTCAACGACGTGCTCGACCGGCAGGGCCGGCTGGAGCTGGTCAGCATCCGCAACCTGCCGGTGGTCAGCCTCGTGCCGCCGCGTGCCGACGAGAACGCCGCGGCGCACGAGTGAACCCGCCTCCGAGCCGCCGAAGCCGGGTTCGGGCGAGCCGCCGTACGTCCATTCCATCGAGATCGTCATCGACGGTCAGTACGCCGACATCCTCGAGTACCTCGAGGCGCTCGAAGACGCTGCCTTACGGTTCCGCTGGAGTTCGCTGGACCTGGTCACCACGGGTTATCCGCGCAATCGCGTGCGCATCGTATTGTCCACGCTCAGCCTCGATTCCACGTGGTTGGGAGTCTGAGCATGAGAAGCGCCCTCGAATCCTCGCCATCTGCGCCGTGATCGCCGCCGCCGGCCACCGGCCGCGTATTCGCGGGCGACCTGCACGATCCGATGCGCCCCTCCGCGCCGGCGTCCGCCGCCGGCTGCGCTGCGCGACGCCCCGCGCCGTGTACTCGCTCAAGCTCGAAGGCGTGATCGCCGGTGAGCAAGCGCGTGGCCATCATCAATGGCCGCCTGGTCGCGTCGCCGGTGACACGATCGCCGGCGCGCGCATCCTCGAAGTGTTCGCCCACGGTGTGCGTTACGAACGCGCCGGCAAGATCCAGACCCTGACGCTGCCCGTCGTGCACGCCAATTCCAGCGTGCGCGTGGCTCGTTCTCCCGAGACAAGGCGCCAGGAAGCGCCATGAAACGCTTGATTCCCGCATTCTCCGCAGCGCTGCTGCTGACCTGGCTCGCTGGCCTTCGCCCGGCCCGGTCAGCGCCCAGGAAGCCGACGACGCGCCTCGCTACGACGTGCACGTCGACGACGCGCCGGCGCGCGCTTTCTTCGAAGGGCTGGTGGCCGACTCCTCGGTGAACATGATGGTGCACCCGGACGTGAAGGGCCGCGTCACGCTCTCGCTCAAGCAGGTGACGCTGGTCGAGGCGCTGGAGGCGGCGCGCGACCTGTACGGCTACGACTACCGCCCGGTGGCCAGTGGCTACCTCGATCCTGCCCGCCACCGTGCAGACGCGAGTGTTCCAGCTCAACTACCTCGATCTGCAGCGCATCGGCGTGTCGCGCACGCGCGTGAGCTCGGGCCAGGTCACGCAGAACGCCAACGCTTCCCAGCGGCGGCGACAGGGTGCGGACACGGACGAGACAGACGCAGACCAGCAGCACCACGGGCACCGCGGTGCTCACGCGCAACGAATCGGATTTCTGGAAAGAGATCGAAGCGAACATCGTGCTCGCTGGTGGGCGCCGCCTCCAAGGAAGCAAGGACGAACCGCGGCAAGCGACAACGTGGTGATCAACCGCCAATCCGGCGTGATCGTCGTGCGCGCCATGCCCGAAGAACTGCGCTCGGTGGGTGAGTACCTGCGCAAGACGCAGTCGACCGTCACGCGCCAGGTGATCCTCGAAGCCAAGGTGGTCGAGGTGGAGCTCAACTCGGGCTTCCAGGCCGGCATCAACTGGACCAGCGCTCGCGACCGATGGCAACAAGAACTACTTCTTCGGTCAGCGCTCGCCCGACGGTGGCTTCGATGCCGATCCGCTGGCGCCGTCGGGCCAGCGATCCGACACGTGTCGCCCCGGGCAGCTGCCGGTCGGTGGGCCAGGTGGTCGACGCCATGGCCGGCGCCTTCACCTTCGCGTTCGATTCCACGGATTTCAGCGCCTTCATCCAGCTGCTGGATTCGCAGGGCCGCACACGCGTGCTGTCCAGTCCGCGGGTGTCGACGCTGCACAATCAGAAGGCCGTCATCAAGGCGGGCACGGACGAGTTCTTCGTCACCGGCGTCAACAGCAACACCACCACCGGTGAAGCGACCACGACCACGTCGCTGGACGTGGAGCTGACGCCGTTCTTCTCCGGCGTGGCGCTCGACGTGACGCCGCAGATCAGCGAGGACGGCACGGTGCTGCTGCACATCCATCCGACGGTCAGCGAAGTGAGCGACCAGAGCAAGACGCGTGTCCTTCGGCAGCTCCACCAGCGAACTGCCGCTGGCGTTCAGCCAGATCCGCGAGTCCGACAGCGTGGTGCGCGCGCAGTCCGGCCAGGTCATCGTGATCGGCGGCCTGATGCGCGAGACGCGCGAGCGCAACGACTACAAGACCCCGGGCCTGGGCAGCATTCCGGTGCTGGGCAACCTGTTCAAGAGCAAGCGCGACTGTCAGCACCACCGTGGAGCTGGTGCTGCTGCTGCGTCCCATCGTCGCCGACGACAAGAGCATGGAGCGCATGGTGCGTGAAGCCAACGAACGCACCGCCGCGCTGGTCGCGCAGGGCAAGGTCGAGGGCCTGCGCAAATGAAGGTCGAGCGCCGCAAGAAGATCCGCCTGGGTGAGCTGCTCATCGAGCAGAAGGTCATCAACGAAGAGCAGCTGAACAAGGCGCTGGCGGAGCAGAAGCGCACCGGCCGCAAGCTGGGCCGCGTGCTCACCGATCTCGGCATCGTCGAAGAGCAGCAGCTCAACGACGCGCTGGCGCGCCACCTGCAGATTCCGTTCGTCGATCTCAAGCAGCTGACGCTGGACCAGAACAGTGGTGCGCCTGCTGCCCGAAGCCCTGGCGCGCCGCTTCCGCGCGCTGGTGCTGCAGCAGGACAAGAACTGGCCTGACCGTGGGCATGGCGGACCCCACCGACCTGTTCGTCTATGACGAACTGGTCGCGCAGGCTCAAGCAGCCGCTGCGCATCGCGCTGGTGCGCGAGGCCGAGCTGCTGCGCACGATGGACATCGTCTACCGTCGCACCGAGCAGATCGCCTCGATCGCGCTGGAAGTGCGCGAGGAGCTGCGCACCGACGACAGTCGACCTCATGCAGCTGGCCGTGGACGAGAGCTCCTCCGACGCGCCGGTCATCCGCCTCATCCAGAACATCTTCCAGGACGCCGTGAACATGCGCGCGTCCGACGTGCACATCGAACCCGGCGAGGGCATGCTGCGCGTGCGCCAGCGTATCGACGGCGTGCTGCAGGAACAGACCATCGAAGGCCGCGGCGTCGCCAGCGCGCTGGTGACGCGCCTCAAGCTCATGAGCGGCCTGGACATCGCCGAGAAGCGCCTGCCGCAGGACGGCCGCTTCTCCGTGAAGGTGCGCGGCAAGTCCATCGACGTGCGTCTCGCCACCATGCCCACGCAGTACGGCGAGTGCGTGGTGCTGCGTCTGCTGGACCAGTCCAACAATCTCATGACGCTGGAACAGCTGGGCATGCCCGACGGCATGCTGGCGCGCTTCCGTGCGCTCATCGAACGTCCCGCCGGCATGGTGCTGGTCACCGGCCCCACGGGCTCGGGCAAGACCACCACGCTGTATTCGGCGCTGAATTATCTGAATCGCTCGGACACCAAGATCCTCACCGCCGAGGATCCGATCGAATACCGGCTCGACCGCGTCAACCAGGTGCAGATCAACGCCAAGATCGGCCTCGACTTCGCGCGCGTGCTGCGCACGATGCTGCGCGCGGATCCGGACGTGATCCTGGTCGGTGAAATGCGCGACCGCGAGACCTGCGAGATCGGCCTGCGCGCCGCCATCACCGGTCACCTGGTGTTCTCCACGTTGCACACGCTTGTCGGCGTCGGCCACCGTGAGCCGCCTGCATCGACATGGGCGTGGCCGGGCTACATGATCGCCACGGCGCTGCACGGCATCGTCGCGCAGCGGCTCGTGCGCCAGGTCTGCCCGGACTGCGCCCAGCCCACCGAACCCGATGATCACCAGCTGGCCTGGCTGCAGGCGCAGGTGGGATCGCGCGCCGCGAGCATGAAGTTCATGACCGGCGCCGGTTGCACGTACTGCAATCTCTCCGGTTATCGCGGCCGCGCGGCCATCTACGAGCTCATCGAGCTGGATCGTTCGCTCGGCGACTGCATCCGCCGCGGTGATACGCAGAGCTTCGCCGACACCGCGCGCCACCAGATGGGCTACGTGTCGTTGACCAGCAGCGCCATCGCGCTGGCGGCGGCGGGCAAGACCACGATCGCGAAGCCATCGCCACCACCAGCGGTCTCGACGATCCGCTCGAGGAAACCCGCAGCCTGCGCGCGCTCAAACTGCCGCCCGGTCATCCGATGGCCGACGATGCCGCACTGGCCGACGGCCTGCTGAGCGTCGACGACGGCTGAGTCGCATGGCCAGCTTCAGCTACAAGGGTCGCTCCGCCGACGGCAAGCTGGTCAACGGCCGCGCGCCGGGCGAGACCATCGAACAGGTGGCGCAGCGCCTGATCTCGGCACGGGCGTCACGCCGCTGGACATCGCGCCCCTGGGCGCCGTGGCCAGCAGCTTCGATCTCGAGAAGCTGGGCCGCAAGATCGGCCTCGGCGAGGTCACCACCTCCGACCTGGTGATGTTCTCGCGCCAGATGTACACCATCACTCGCGCGGGAATTCCGCTGCTGCGCGGCCTGCGCGGCCTGGTGGCATCGACGCACAACGCCATGCTGCGCGAGACGCTCGAAGACATCCTCGAAAGCCTCGAGGGTGGCCGCGATCTGTCGTCGAGCTTCGCACGGCATCCGGAAATCTTTCCCGAAGCTGTACGTGAGCATCGTCGGCGTCGGCGAGGCCACCGGTACGCTGGACAAGTCATTCCTGCGGCTCACCGAGTACCTGGCAGCAGGAAAAGGACATGCACGATCGCGTCAAGGGCGCGGTGCGTTACCCGACCATCGTCGCCATCACCATCGTGCTGGCCATGGTGTTCATGTCCACGTTCGTGATCCCGAAGTTCGCGCCGGTGTTCGCGCAGCTCAAGGGCGAGATGCCGTTGCCCACGAAGATACTGCTGGGAACCTCCGCCGTGGTGCGCGACTACTGGCATGTATCGCTGGGCGTGATCGCCGCTGTGGTGTTACGGCGTGCGGCGCTGGCTGACCACGGCCGACGGCCGCATGAAGTGGGATCGCGCGAAGTTGCGCGTGCCCGTCATGGGCAAGCTCATGTACGAAGCCACGCTGTCGCGCATCAACCGGTCCATGGCGATTTCGCTGTCGGCGGGCATGCCCATGACCCAGACCCTGGCCGTGATCGCGAGGTCGTCGGGCAATGTGTTCATGTCCGAGAAGATCGGCCATGCTGGCATCGAACGTGGAGCGCGGCGAATCGCTGAGCCGCGCGGCGTCCGCCAGCGGCCTGTTCTCGCCCCTGGTGCTGCAGATGATCGCCATCGGTGAAGAGACCGGCGCGCTGCCCGAACTACTCGACGAGGCCGCGGGTTACTACGAACGTGAAGTGGATCACGCGCTCAAGAACCTGAGCCCGTCCATCGAACCCATTCTCATCGTGACCGTGGGCGGCATGGTGCTGGTCCTGGCCCTCGGCATCTTCATGCCGCTGTGGGAAGTCATCAGCAAGGCGGGGCAGCAGTGAGGTTATGTAAAGCCACGTGGTACCCGTCCACACATCTATATACGGAGCTGAAGCAGGGGTTTCCCCCGCCGATAGCTCCACTGAGTCAATCCCCGTTTCGAGAGGAGTTAGTTGTGAAGAACAAGAATTCAAGCTGGTTTCACCCTGGTGGAACTGATCGTCGTCATCGTCATCCTCGGCATCCTGGCCGCGGTGGCCCTGCCCAAGTTCATGGGTCTCGAGCGTGAAGCTCGCATCGCCTCGCTGAAGAGCATGGGCGGCACCATGATGAGCGCGGCCAACATGGCCCATGGCATCTGCATGGCGCAGAACTGCGCCAACGGTGGTGCTGGCATCCCGATCAACGGCGTCAACGTCGTTTTCGCGAACGGCTACCCGAACAACGCCAGCATCGACCTGCTGTTGCAGAGCTACGAAGGCTTCACGCCGAACGCCGCCGGCAACCGCATGATGAAGATGGGCGGCGACCAACGGCCAACTGCTAGGTGCAGTACAACCAGCCGGCCGCCGCGGGTGGCGCTCCGACGATCTACGTACCAGGCGGGCACGATCACGACGAGCCGCCACCGAGACGCAGGTGAACAACGCGCTGCGCGCGGCAGTGCTGATCTGAGTCGCGGGCGATCGGGTGAAGCCATGCGTGATCTGCCACACGCGTATCGCGGGTTCACGCTGATCGAGCTGATCGCCGCGATCACGATCATCGCGATACTCGCCGCGGTCGTGCTTCCAGGCCTGACCGCGGCGAACTCCGTTTGCGGAACGCGGCTACGCGGACACGGTCGCCGCGCACCTGCGACAGGCCCGCGCCGTGGCCATCGCCAGCGGCTGCGACGTCCAGTTCATCATCGATGGCACGGGCTACCGCGCCCTGCAGCGCGGCGGCCGCGGGCACGCATTGCGCCGCCGCGGGTGCCTTCATCAACGCGGTGTATGACGAGCCGCAGCCCAATGGCGCCACCGCCACCAATCACACCCTGATCTTCTCCGGCGCCGACGGCACCACCGGCGCCGCGGTGGCCATCACCATTGGCGCGCAGACCGTCGCGGTCGATGCCTCGGGGATGGTTCTGTGAGAAGCCGGCGTTACTCCCCATTTCAGCGCGGCGTCACGCTCGTCGAGCTGATCGCGGCCATCGTCGTGATCTCCACGGCCGGCGCGGCGCTCGTGGGCACGCTGTCCTATCTCTCGGGCGAGGGCAGCAACCACATCCTGCAGGTGCAGGCCCAGTCCATCGCCGACGCCTATCTTTCCGAGATCACCGGCAAGAGCTTCGCGGATCCCAATGGCGTGGATGGCGAGGGCAGCCGCGCCAATTTCGATGACGTCGACGACTACAACGGCCTCAACACCCTGGCGTCTTCGGACGAGTTCGGCAACGCTGCGGGCCAGTTCAGCGTGCGGGTCAACCTCACGGCAGGCGGGCTCGGCACCGTGCCCGCCGCCGACGTCTGGCGCATCGACGTCACCGTCGACTTCGGGGTTCACTCGGTCATCGCGACCGGCTACCGGACGCGCCATCCATGAGCCGCCGTTCCGCCGCACGCGGCTTCACCCTCGTCGAGCTCGTGGTGGCCATCGCCATCAGCTCCATCGTGATCGTGTTCGCGACCATGTTCATGTCGGCGCCCGTGGATGCCTATGACGCGCAGAACCGCCGCAACGTCATGATGGCCGATGCCTCCGCGGCCTGGCCGCGCATGCACATCGACCTTCTCCAGTCGCTGCCGAACTCCCTGCGGGCGCGACGCAACGGCAACTTCGTCGTGATCGAAATGCTGTCGGTCACCGGGTACGCGCGCTACATGGCGGCCCCCACCGACAACTTCCGCGTGGCGGGCACCACGCTGGGTGTGTTCGGCAACGCGCTCGCTCCCAGCGCCTTCAACAACGTACACCTGTCGGTGAACAACCTGGGTGTCCCCGGCACACCGGCCGACGCATACACCATGACCGGCTCCATGACGCCGGCCATCACCGTGAACCTGCTGGCTGCGGCCGCGCCGGGGGAAGCCACGCTGGACCTGAGCGTTCCCGCGGCCTTCATCGCCGACTCGCCGCGTCACAAGATCTACCTGGTCAACGGGCCCATCACCTACCTGTGTGACGAAGGGCAGGGAACGCTTCGACGCTACTCGGGCTACGCCGTCTCGGTGCTCCAGACGGCGCGCGATACGCCGGGCGAATTCGCGGGGGCCTCCTCCGACCTGGTCGCGCGCGGCATCACGAGCTGCAACTTCCAGGTGTCCGCGCCGGGTGGCAACGCCGCGCAGACGGCTGCCGTCCGCCTCACCGCCACGCGCAACGCGGAATCGGTGACGCTGCTGCACAGTGCCCGCGCGGAGTACATCCCGTGAGGCGCTCCCGGCAGAAGGGCATGTCGCTGGTGGTCGCGATCTTCCTGATCGTGGTCATTGCCTCGCTCGCGGCCTTCGCGGTGAGCATGGGCACGGCCTCCCGCGACAACGCCAACCTCCAGCTCGCAGCCGATCGCGCCGTGGCCGCCGCGCGCGCCGGTACCGAGTGGGGCGCGTACCGCGCGCTGGTAGTAGGTTCCTGCGTGGCCAGCACCACGCTCAATCTCGCCCAGTCCGCGCTGCGCGGCTATCGGGTCACCGTGACGTGCACGCGCACGAACCACACCGAAGGCGCGGTGACCTATGCCGTCTTCGACGTGAATTCCTTCGCGCAGCTCGGCAACTTCGGCGCCGACAACTACGTTTCACGGCGCATCGTCAGCCGCTATACCAACGCGCCGTAGGACGGCACCGCCGCCTATATCGCGCGCGGAACCGCCACCGCATCGTTCGCATTGACGTCTGTAGTCATAGCGAGGTGCTGCATGATCCGCGACAGTCACGAGACCGTGCCGGTATGGCATGACCCTTACGCCGAGCGTCTGCCGTCGACACCGCCCACCGACGCCGAGGTCATCGTGATCGGTGCCGGCATCGCGGGTCTCACCACGGCCTATCTATTGCAGCGTGACGGGCGGCGGGTCCAGCTGATCGAGGCCTATGACGTGGGAGCCGGCGAGACGGGCCGCACCACGGCGCATCTGTCCGCGGTGCTCGATGACCGGCTGTCGCGGCTGCAGCGGCTGTTCGGGCCGGATCGTGCGCGGCTCGCCGTGGAGAGCCACCGTTCGGCGATCGACCATATCGAGACGCTGGTGCGCGGCGAGGCCATCGACTGCGACTTCGAGCGCGTCGATGGATACCTCGTGGCCACACGGCCCGCGCATCGCGAGCTGCTGTTTCGCGAACAGACAGCGGCGGAGCAGTTGGGCTTCGAGGGACTGGAGCTCCTGCAGTCCGTGCGCAGCAAAGGATTCGCATTCGATGGCATGGGGCTCCGCTTCCCGCGCCAGGCGATGTTCCATGCCGAGAAATACCTGCGTGGTCTCGCGCGCGCATTCCTGCGCAAAGGCGGCTCGCTCGCCACGGGAGTGCGCGTGTCACGGGTGCACGGTGGCCGTGATGCGCACGTGGTGCTCGAGCAGGGCCGCCGAGTTCATGGCCGGCACATCGTGGTGGCCACGAACACGCCGTTCAATGACCGCGTGAAGATGCACACCAAGCAGCATGCCTACCGTACCTACGTGGTCGGCTTCGAAGTGCAGAAGGAAGTGTTCCCGTCGTTCCTGCTCTGGAATCTCGACGACCCGTATTTCTATGCGCGCCGCGTACGAATCGGGCCGCGTGACCTGATCATCATCGGCGGGCTCGATCACAAGGCGGGGCAGGAGAATGATGCGCCGGCCCGGTATCGCGCCATCGAGCTGTGGGCACGCGAGCATTTCGCCAGCCTCGGCGAAGTCACGCATCGCTGGTCCGGGCAGGTGATGGAACCCATCGACGGGCTCGCGTTCATCGGCCGCAACCCCATGGATGCGGACAACGTGTATATCGCCACCGGTGACTCCGGGCATGGGCTCACTCACGGCACGCTGGCCGGCGTGATCATTTCGGATCTGATCGCGGGGCGAGCAAATCCCTACGCCGACCTCTACGACCCCACGCGCAAGAACGTGCGCGCCGCCGTCACCTACCTGGGTGAGAACGCCAACTTCGTTGGCCACATGATCCGCGACTGGGCGCGCGGCGCCGAAGTGGCCGAGCGATCGGACATCCCGCGCGACAGCGGCGCCATCCTGCGCGAAGGAATCGCGCCGATCGCCATCTACCGTGACGTGGACGGCGTGCTGCACGAGCGATCCGCCGTGTGCACGCACCTCGGCTGCGTGGTGCAATGGAACTCCGGCGAGAAAAGCTGGGATTGTCCCTGTCACGGGTCACGCTTCGGGATCGATGGCGCCATTCTCAACGGCCCGGCTCACAAGCCGCTGGCCGCCGTGAGCCCGGCGGAGGCGGAGCCGCAGCCGCAGCGCAAGACGGCGCCGTAGCCGCGGTGCGGGAGCGCGGTGTGAGAGCGCGGTGCGGGAAGTTAGGCCGCCGCGGATCCGGGACAGTCAGCAATGGTTCAGCTTCGCGGGCGCTTGATGGCTGCCTCATCCGGAGGGAGCCATCATGCGCATGCATCCAGCTATCGTCCTGGCGGTGTCGTTGTTTGCCGGGATGCCAACGTTTTCGCAAGTTTCATCGGACAGGGATTCATCGGCGGCAAGCGGCCTTCCCGATGACATCGTCGAGATCTCACCCGACCTGTTTCTCCTCGTGCAGCGAACCATCCGGCAGAACCCGGCCGATATGCAGGTGGCGGCGATCCGCCGCGCCAACGAGTTCGCCGCCAAGCGCGGCGGGGTGGTGGTTCCCATCTCGGGTGACTACGGGCAGTTCAACATCGCGCAACGCGTCTATCGTTACCAATTCCGCGTCACCAGCCGCGAGCAGGCGCTGGCGCTCCAGCCGGTGCTCTCCGAATCGCTGATCACCGTGCACAACACCGGCGGCTGCGCGCCTCCGGGCAACGCGATCGCGGCACTGGGTGCCTTGGCGCCTGAACAGACTCTTCGCATGGTGGCGGTGCCGCCGCTGCTGATACCCGGTCTCGGGTCCGATCCCGCCGGGCCGGGCAGCGAACCTTTGCCACCGGCCATCTGCTTTCCCGGACACATCTGCAGCCCCAGCCAGATGTGCCTGCCGGGTTGGCAATGTTCGCCCGGCATGCCGCCCGTGCCTGAATCCGCGCCCGTTCAGCCCACCCCGCCCACCGCGTCCCTGCGGTGAGCGGGGCAGGCCCGGCTATTCGCAGGTAGCGCAGCGCCCGGCCAGCACGCCGTGACCGGGCGGCAGGGGCTCGTGCGGATCGTGCTCGTGCACGCTCAGCAGGCGCCGCTCGCCGCCGCGGCGGACGAAGACCATGCCGCCGCTGGCGCCTTCGCTTTGCCAGCCGTCGCGTTCCAGCGCGGCCAGGCCATCGGCGAAAGAGCGCCTCAGGTCTGTGCCGGCCGGCATCTCGGTGGAGTCGAGCACGTTGTGAAACATGTCGCGGAGCACGAGCCAGCGGGACAGCCGGGACGTGGCCAGGGGGTCGTATTTGCTGCGTTTGGTGGTCATAGGCGGCAAAAATTAGACCCGGGATTTCCGGGCGTCCAACCAGTGGGCCGCGCGTTCCGGGCCTGTATACGGGGTGAAAATCCCGGCGCCACCGCGACTTATGAAAAGGCGCCGTAAAACTTTCCGATGGGGGAGGCGGTCCAAAGCGGTACGTGCTAAGCGCTGGCGGCCATCGGTGCCGTTGGATATCTTGCGCACGGCGTCTAACTAAAAGCGGGCTCTTCGGGAGGTTGTATGACAGTTCTGCGGGCATCGTGGCTGCTGTTGCTGTCCCTGTCGGCGAGCGCTGGCGCGCTGGCGAATCCTCCGCCAGCCAAGGCGTTCTTCACGAAGCGTCCGTTGAACTCCGAAGTACGTGAGGAAGTCACTTCGGCCATCTTCAGCGACGAGCTCTGCTTTCACGCCAGTGGTTTTGCCAGTGACGGCGAGCACCTGGTCGAAGTCGCGGTCTTTGATGCCGGGGGACGGGAGGTGGTGAGAATGGTCAAGAACGTGACTACCAGAGGCGCCACTTGGGGAATATCGTTCTGTCCTTCTCCAATCCCGGATGTGGACATGCCCGGCGAGTGGTGGTTCGTCGCCACGCTTGACGACGCGAACGCGGTGAGTGCTTCCATACCGATTGCGTACAGCCAGGTCAGGCCCATCAAGCGCATTCCCGCCGAGGCGGCGGTCGAAAAGAAGCAACCGGCGGCCAAGGAGAAGCCAGTGGCCAAGGAGTATCCGCGCGCCCGTCAGGCCACCGACCGCAAATGATCAAACTACTTTGCGCGCTGGTGACGGTCGCCAGTGTCGGCAGCATCGCAGTCGCCGCGCCGCCCAAGAAAGACGAGGAGCCACCGGAAGTTCGCTACGCGGCCATGATCGAAGCCGAGTACGGTCCACTGGGCAAGACCACCGATGCGATCCTGAGCCACGAGAAGGACCGCGAAGCCGCGACCGTCGTGGGTGCGCTGGTGTACCGCCTGCGCGCGAAGCCGCTCGAGCGACTGAGTCTCGTCGAGAAAAAACTGCTCGCGGTGTACGGGTTGAAAGAGGAGGTCGACAACGGCGGCTTCAGCCAGTACTTCACCGGCCCACTGGGTGATGGTTCAGCCAGTGCGCTGCAAGGCTTCCGTGAAATGGGTTCCGCGCCACTGCTCAAGACGATGCAGAAGGCGCTGGCGGTGTTCCCGGCCAGCAAGCCGCCAGCGGATCAAACAAGGAGAGTGAAGCTCATCGACACGATCAAGCGCCGCGCGAACGGCGTGTGGAGTGTGTGTGATGAAGAGTTCTATCTACGCGAGGATGGCCTCGCCGATCTCGCGCTCGCTTACGTCAAGAAAAACCGCGCGCAGATAAAAGTCCCGTGACTCCAAGCGAAGAGACAACCAACTAACGGACGGCGCTGCTTCAGCGCCGTTGGAAGGGCGCGGCAGCACTTTGAAAGCAGCACTAATAAAGAAGGCCGCGTGAAAACGCGGCCTTCTGGTGTGAGGGTCAGTGTCGCATTCATAAGATGCTAGTTGCCTCACTGCAGGTTCACGTCGGTCAACCGGGCTGGTTGCTTCATGAATCTACGGCTTCAGTATTCACGAATCCGCCAGGAGCGCGAAGTCGAAACGCTCTGAAGCTCGGGTCTCATGTTTCCTACAGTGCAAGAGTGGTGCCGGGGCTTCGGCGGCGCGAGGACTGGTTGAACCCTAATCCTTCGGAGACCTTTCGGGCGGCAATGCCCAGCCGTTTGCGTGTCTGTTCCAGCGTGGTCGGCGCCGAATCGTCGATTAGCGTGAGGTAAGGGACGGTGAGGGCGGCGATCACGTGGCCGTTGAAGCCGAATATCGGAAAACTGATGTCCGTGACGCCCGCGGTCTTCGCGCTGGTCTGAATTTCGTAACCGCGGTCGCGTACCTCTGTCAGCCGCTTCTCCAGCTTGGGCAGCGACCAGGCCAGCGGGCGGGTGAGCTGCCTCACGATGGACTCGTAAACAGGTGGGGCGCGGCGAACGCCAGCAGCACGTGGCCGGAGCAGCTGGACACCAGATCCACATTCGCGCCGGCGCGAAGTGCGAATCCGCCCTGAAGGCTGGCGTTTTCCTGGCGCTGGATGACGAGGCCGCGGCCGCCGGAGCGCACCACCAGGTGACACGACTGGTTGGTCTCGGTCGAAAGACTTTCCATGATCGGCGCTGCGATCGCCGACAGCGAATGCGCAGGCGTGGCGCGCAATGCCATCTCCAGCAGGTGATAGGTCACGGAGTAGCGGTACGTCTCCATGTCCTTGCTCAGCCACCCCCGGGCTTCCATGACCACGATGATGCGGAAGACCTCGTTCATGGAACGCCGCAGACTTTCGGCGATCTCGGAGATCGTCAGCCCACCGGGTACGTCGGCGAGCAACTCGACGATGTCGATGCCTTTCTCCAGCGCGGGTGCCGTGTACTCCGTCGCGGCGGGCAACTTGCTTTTCCGGGAAGGCTTGGTGGTCATGAGCCGTACTCTGGCAAATCGCACGGCAAACGTGCAAGATTCCCACCGGTCCAATTGGACAACCAACTTTTATAAATAAAAGTTTGATTCCGTCTCTGATGGAAACGGGGGTGGATCCGCCGGCTGGAATGCGTAGCCCGGTGGACGGATTCGCTCGAAGCCGGGGGGAAACGATGAGCCAGGAATTCGAAATCGACCGGCGGCGGCTGCTCGTCACGGGCGCGCTGCTCACGGTCGGCGGCGGCCTGCCGCAATCGCTGCTCGCCGCGGCAGCCGCACCGCGCGATGACACGCTCTGGTATCCGCGCCCGCCGACGAATGGGTACAGGCGCTGCCCATCGGCAATGGCCGGCTCGGCGCCATGGTGTTCGGTGGCATCGCCAGCGAACGCACTGCAGCTCAACGAAGACACGCTTCTTTTCCGGTGGCCCGTACGATCCGGTGAATCCGGCAGGCGCGCGCGGCGCTGCCCAAGGTGCGCGAACTGGTGTTCGCCGGCCAATACGCCGAGGCGCAGAAGCTCATCGATGCCGCCGTGATGGCGCGGCCGCTGCGACAGATGTCGTACCAGACCATCGGCGACCTGCTGCCTGACCTTTCCCGGGCCTCGAGAATGCATCGAACTACCTGCGCGAGCTCGCATCTGCCGACGGCGACGGCCCGCGACGCCGTTTCGACGTCGGGTTCGCGTTCGCCATGGTCCGCACGGCCTTCGCGTCGGCCGTGGACCAGGTGATCGTCGTGCAGCTCGGCGAGCGCGGCGCCCGGCAAGCGCGTCAGCGTCAACATGACGTTCGCGACGCCGCAGAACGCGGACGTGGTCGTCGAGAACGGCAACACGCTCGTGATGCGCGGCACCGGTCCGGCAGACCAGGGCGTGGCCGGCGCGATGAAGTTCGAGGCGCGCGCGCAGGTGCTCGCCAAGGGCGGCCGCGTCGACAGCTCGGCCGGGCGGCATCTACATCCAGAATGCCGACGAGGTGCTGGTGCTGATCGCGATGGCGACCAACTACCGCGCAGTTCGAAGATCTGTCGGCCGATCCCGCGGCGCTCAACCGCGAGCGGCTCGCGGCCGCGTCGCGATTCGATTTCGCCACGCTGCATGCGCGCCACGTGGCGGATTTCCAGCCACGCTATCGCGCGCGTGTCGCTGCGACCTCGGCAGCAGCGAAGGCCGAGCGGCTGCCCACCGACGAACGCGTGAAGCGCTTCGCGATGGCGCGCGATCCCGCGCTGATCGTCGCTGTATTTCCAGTTCGGCCGCTACCTGTTGCTGTCGAGCTCGCGCGCGGGTTCGCAACCGGCCAACCTGCAGGGGATCTGGAACGAGAGGACCAATCCGTCCTGGGGCAGCAAGTGGACCATCAACGTCAACACGCAGATGAACTACTGGCCCGCGGGCCCGACGGCGCTGGGTGAATGTGTCGAGCCGCTGTTGCGCATG
The DNA here is from genome assembly GCA_963846605.1 of uncultured Pseudomonadota bacterium. Taxonomy (GTDB): domain Bacteria; phylum Pseudomonadota; class Gammaproteobacteria; order Steroidobacterales; family Steroidobacteraceae; genus CADEED01. The sequence continues at coordinate 940,905 of CAWJWS010000011.1, read as the reverse complement.
ACGCAGGAGCTCGCGCGTCACGGGCGCGAAGGTCGCGCAAGAACATGTACGGCGCGCGCGGCTGGGTGGCGCATCACAACACCGATCATCTGGCGCGCGGCCGCGCCCATCGACGGCGCCTTCTGGGGCATGTGGCAGATGGGCGGCGCCTGGCTCACGCTCGCGCTCTGGGATCACTGGGAATACTCGCGCGATCGCGCCTTCCTGGCCGAGCTCTATCCCCTGCTCAAGGGCAGCGAGCGAGTTCTTCATCGACACCCTGGTGGAGCACCCGCGCGAAAAGCTGCTCGTGACCAATCCGTCGCTGTCGCCGGAGAACCGTCATCCGGGCGGGTCCTCGATCTGCGCGGGCCCCGCCATGGACAGCCAGATCCTGCGCGACCTGTTCGCGCGCACGGCGACAGGCCGCGGCGCTGCTCGGCGTCGGACGCGGAGTTCCGCGCGCAGCTCGCGCGCACGCGCGAGCGCCTGCCCAAGGACCGCATCGGCAAGGCGCGGCCAGCTCCAGGAGTGGATGGACGACTGGGACATGGACGCGCCGGAGATCAATCACCGGCACATCTCGCATCTGTGGGCGCTGCATCCCTCCGACCAGATCACCGTCGGAGGACACGCCGGAGCTCGCCGCCGCGGCGCGCACGCACGCTCGAGATCCGCGGCGACGAATCCACGGGCTGGGGCATCGCGTGGCGGCTCAATTTCTGGGCGCGGCTCGGCGGACGGCGACCACGTCGCACGATCTGCTCAAGCTGCTGCTGAGCCCGCAGCGCACGTATCCGAATCTGTTCGACGCGCATCCGCCGTTCCAGATCGACGGCAACTTCGGCGCCACGGCGGCGATCGCCGAGATGCTGCTGCAGTCTCATCGCGGCCGGCATCAAGCTGCTGCCGGCATTGCCGCGCGCCTGGCCGCGGGGCGGCGTGACCGGACTGCGCGCGCGCGGTGGCTTCGAAGCTCGACCTCACGCTGGTCCGAGGGCAAGCTCGAGCGCGTCGATCGTGACCAATCTCGCGGGCGAGCCGGCAAGCTCGTGTATGGCGGCAAATCCGTGCCGGTACGCTCAAGAAAGGCGCGCGACAGACCTTCGAGTGGCGCGAAGACAAATTCGTGGCGGCGAAAGCGTAGCTTGCCCGCCACGCGCGGAATGGGACATTCTTCATTTCATTGTCACAATCGACAATGGCAAAACGGCTGTCCGCCGGGTAGACGATTGTGACAATGAAGTGAAGAATGTCCCCATGTTCCGGACTTCATTTCGGGGGAGTGAAATGAGCGATCGTCGAACGTTCCTGGGTCTTCGGCAGCCGCTGGCTCGCGGGCACCTTGTTGGCCAGCACCGCCACGCGGCCGCCAAGGCGCGCCGGCCGGCGCCGCCGCGCAAATTCCAGTGCCGCTACGCGCCGCACTTCGGCATGTTCAAGGAGCACGCGGGCGACGGATCTCATCGCCCAGCTCGACTTCATGGCCGACCAGGGCTTCACGGCGCTCGAGGACAACGGCCTCATGGGCCGGCCCGTCGACGTGCAGGAGAAGATCGGCGAGACGCTGGCGCAGGCGCGGCATGACCATGGGTGTGTTCGTCATCGACGGCGGCGACAACTGGAAGACCTCGCTGACCACGGGCAAGGCGGAGTTCCGCGACAAGTTCCTCGCAGACCTGCCGCACGGCGGTGGACGTGGGCAAGCGCGTGAACGCGAAGTGGGCGACGGTGGTGCCGGGCTATTTCGAGCGCAAACTGCCGATCGGCATCCAGACGGGCAACGTGATCGACACCCTGCGCGCCGGGCGCGGAGATCCTCGAGCCGGCCAGCCTCACGATGGTGCTCGAGCCGCTGTCCGACAACCCGGACCTGTTCCTGCGCACCTCCGACCAGGCGTACACCATCTGCCGCGCGGTAGATAGTCCGTCCTGCAAGATCCTCTACGACATGTACCACATGCAGCGCAACGAGGGCGACATCGTGGCGCACATCGACCACGCCTGGAGCGAGATCGCGTACTTCCAGATCGGCGACAACCCGGGCCGCAAGGAACCGGGCACGGGCGAGATGAACTACAAGAACCTGTTCCGGCACATCCGCACGAAGGGTTTCGACGGCATCTTCGGCATGGAGCATGGCAACGCGAAGCCCGGGCAAGGAAGGCGAGCAGGCGCTGCATCGACGCATACGTCGCCGCGGATTCGTTCGAGTTGGGGGCATGATGAATGCACCAAGCATCTGCGCGCGGCGCGCTGCATCGCGCTTGCGTTCGGCGATCGCCGCGGTCTGCTGGCCGCAGCCCGCGGTCGAGGCTCCGAAGCCGACGCTAGTGCCGCTCGAGCATCTTCACGGTCCCCGAGGGTCTCGAAGTCACGGTGTGGGCGCAGTCGCCCATGCTCAAGAACCCGACCAACATGGACATCGATGCGCAAGGCCGGCATCTGGGTCACCGAAGGCGTGAACTACCGCCGCCACAAGGATCGCGATGCCGAAGGGCGATCGCGTGGTGATCCTCGAAGACACCGACAAGGACGGCCGCGCGGACAAATCCAGCGTGTTCATCCAGGAGCCCACGCTGGTGGCGCCGCTCGGCATCGCGGTGATCGACAACCAGATCATCGTGTCGAACGCGCCGGACCTCATCGTCTACACCGACGTGAACCGCGACCTGAAGTTCGACGCGGCACGTCGACAAGCGCGAAGTGCTGCTCACGGCTTCGACGGCCGCAATCACGACCACGCACTGCATTCGGTGACGTTCGGACCCGACGGTCGCTGGTACTTCAGCCAGGGCAACGCCGGCGCGCATTTCACCGATCGCGGCGGCAAGACCTTCCGCGTCGGCAGCACCTACGACCCGGTGCCGGACGGCGGCGCGCAGCCCGTCTTCGGCAATCCGCCGCCCACGTACTCCGGTGCGAAGAGCGACGACGGGCACGTGTACGTCGGCGGCTTCTCCGCGCGCATGCAGCCGGATGGCACGGGCGTCGAGATCCTCGGCTTCAACTTCCGCAACAGCTACGAACAGACCATCACGAGCTTCGGCGACATCTTCCACAACGACAACGACGACCCGCCGGCCTGCCGCACGACGCTGGCTCATGGAGTACGGCAACCTCGGCTGGTTCTCGCGCGACGGCAAGCGCTACTGGCAACGCGGATCGCCGTCCGGGCCAGAGCATTCCCACGGCGGAGTGGCGCCAGGAAGATCCCGGCGTCATCCCGGCGGGCGATGTCTACGGCGGCGGCGCGCCCACGGGCATCGTGTTCAACGAAGGCGATGGACTGGGCAAGAAGTACCGCGGGCTGCTGCTGTCGGCCGAGGCGGCGCGCAACACCATCTTTGGATATTTCCCGAAGGCCGAAGGCGCGGGCTACGAGCTCGACGCGCTTCGATTTCCTGACGAGCAACGCAGGCGCAGGTGTTCGCGGGCACGGACTTCAAGGGCGGCAAGGTCAACAGCGAGATCCAGACCTTCTTCCGGCCCTCGGACGTGGCGGTGGGTCCGGATGGCGCCATCTACGTCGCCGACTGGTTCGATCCGCGCGTGGGCGGTCACGACGACAAGGACGACACCACCTCGGGCGCCATCTACCGCATCGCGCCCAAGGGATTCAAATCCGTGCGTGCCGGCGTTCGATCTGGGCGACGCTCGAAGGCCAGATCACGGCATTGCGCAGTCCGGCGGTGAACGTGCGCGCGCTGGGATTCAATGCGCTGGTGGCACGGGCGCCGCGGCCATTCCGGCGGTGGAGAAGCTGCTGACCGACGAGAATCCCTACATCCGTGCGCGTGCGGTGTGGCTGCTGGCGCGGCTCGGGCCGCAAGGCGTGGCACGGCGCGCGAGAAGCTGCTGTCGTACCCGGAGCCGCAGATCTGCGCATTGCGGCCTATCGCACGGCGCGGCAGGCGGGCTCGTTGCCATGGACATACGCCGGCGCGCTCGCCCGCGATCCGTCGCCCGCGGTGCGGCGCGAAGTGGCGCTGTCGCTGCGCGATGTGCCGTTCGAGAAGTCCGGTCATCTGCTGGTCGAACTGGCCAAGGGCTACGACGGAAAAGACCGCAGCTATCTCGAAGCCTGGGGCATCGGCGCGACTGGCAAGGAAACGACGCTCTACGGGGCGCTGGCTGGCGACGCAGGCGCGATGCGGATGCCGCCGCATGGCCCGAGAAGTACGCGGATCTGGTCTGGCGCCTGACGCCGGCCGCCGCGCGTGGGCGCTTTCGACGGCAGCGCGCGCAGTCTGCCGGCGCTGCCGGCGAGCGAACGAACAAGGCCATCACCGCGCTGGGCTTCATTCCGACGAAGCGAAGCCGCGAATGGCGCTGCTCGACGTCGCCGCGAAAGGCGACGGCGATCTCCGCAGCAATCCGGCGCTGTGGTGGCTGCTCAACTACAAGGACTCGCGCTGGGCCGATGCCGGCATCGACGCCGAACTCAAGAGCCGCGGCTTGTTCGATCCCGACAAAGTCGAGATCAACGAAGTGACCGTGCCGGAAGCGCCGGCGACGACAGCTGCGACGCGGCGCGCCATCGCGAAGCTGCGCGGCGACGCCAAACGTGGCGCCACCGCGGCCGGCGGCCTGCCTCATGTGTCATCGCATCGGCGGGCCAGGGCGTGGACTACGCGCCGGCGCTCACGGGCTTCGCGAGCCGGCAGACGACGCGACGTGGTGATCACCGCCATCGTGAATCCCTCGAACGACATCGCGCATGGGTACGAAGGCACGGAGGTCACGCTCGACGATGGCCGCAAGATCCACGGCCTGGTGCTGAGCGGCGGCAATCCGCTGATCATCCAGAGCACCGGCGGCGTCACGCAGATGATCCCCGCCAAGCTCGTCAAGGAGCGCAAGCGGCTGGGCCGCTCGCTGATGTTGAGCAGCGACCAGCTGGGTCTCACCGCGCAGCAGGTCGCCGACATCGTCAGCTATCTCAGATGATCGGTGTGGGTGGAGGGACTCCGGAGTAGGCGGACTCCACCCCTCCATCCATGCGGTTGACTCCCTTGACCCACGGACCTCCCTGACTGTTCGGGACTGTATACGCCGTCAGGCTCCTGTAAGTCTGTATTCGACAGGGAGTCCACATGCGTCGCATTGCAATCGTCGGAATGTCGCTCGCGGTAACGCTGGGCGGAGTCGCGGGGGCGCAGACGCGCCCGGTCATCATCGAAGAATCGGCCATCCTCACGGCACCGCCGGGCATCACCTACAGGGATTTTGGCTGGGACGTAGGGACCAACGGCGAATATGCGCTGGTGACGGCCGAGCGGCCGACCACCGGTGACGACAACACGATTTTTCCCTTCGACGCATTGCTGTATCGCAAGTCGAATGGAAGCTGGACTTTCCAGCGGATCCTCGCGCAAGGCAGTCGCAATCTGTACCAGGACGACTCTTACTATCCCGTGATCATCGGCATGAAGGACAATCTCGCCAGCACGCAGCTCGGTGAGTCGTCGCCGGCGACCATCCACCGGTTCAACGGTACGGACTGGGTGGTGTCAGGCAGTGGCGCGGGGCTGCAGGAAGACGTGTCGATCGATGGCGAGCGGGTCCTCTATGGCGTGGGCGGCTGGGACGGCCGGGTGTTCGAGCCCGATGCCAGCGCAGGTTGGACATCCACGTTTCTCCCGGGGCAGTACCGCTGCTGCGACGATGAATTCTGGGGCGGCCCGGTGGACCTGCTCGGGGATCGCGCCATCCTGGCCACGCGTTATGTCTTTGATCTCGAAGCGCAGGAGATCCCTATCTACCAGAAGAATGCAGGGGTCTGGAGCCTGCTGACCAAGCTGCAGGTGCCGGCCGATACGCACCGGCTGGGAGAAGAAGTAGCCCTGCACCAGAACAACGCCATCGTGAATGGCCTGCGCAGCGGCGCCTATGTCTGGACCAACGGCAACTTCTATGGCGAGCCGGCCATGCGCCTGCAGGCGGTCAATGCGTACGCGCGGAATGCGACGATCTTCCGTTTCGCGAAGGACGGCAACCTGCTGCTGACCAGCGGCTTCGATCCGGACTTCGGCATCACGATCATCAACGTGTTTCGCATCGGTGATTCGGGCCGCTACGAGCGCGTGGCGATCCTCAAGCCGAAAACCGGCAGTGGTGCGCTCACTGGAGATCTGGAGATCGACGGCAACACGGTCATCGCCGGATCGCGTCCGCGCGCGTTCATCTTCGAACTGCCTGCCTCGCTGACAGGTACGGCACCGCGCTTCGAGAATTTCGAGAGCGGCAACGGCGCCAACTGGACGCCGGGGGCCGGCTCGCAGTTCACCGTCGTGCGGCCGAACCCGGTAAATGGGGTGTATCGGCAGTCAAGTCTCGTGGGGGATGCGCACTCGGTGCTCGGCAATTCAGGCGGCGTGAACCAGGGCGTCGAAGCGGATATCAAGCCTACGGCGTTCAACTGCGCGGACTGCTGGGTGGGGCTCGCGACGAGGTTCGTGAATCCGCAGAACCACTATTACGTCACGCTGCGCTATTCCGGCACCGTCCAGCTCAAGCGCATGCGTAATGGGGTATTCACCACGCTCGCCTCGGCGGCGATGCCCGTGCAGCTCAATCACACTTACCGGGTGCGCCTGGATTCGATCGGCAACACGCATCGCGTGTACGTCGATGGCCGGCTGCTGCTCACCTTTGACGACAGCGGCCCGGTGGTGGCGGGCAATGCGGCGATCATCATGTTCAAGGCACGTGCCGACTACGACAACTTGGCCGTGAGCCCGGGGCCGCGTGCAACGATATTCGCGGACAACTTCAATACGCCGGCGACTCACCAAGGTGACTGGACGTACAACGGTCCGGGGCAGTGGACCCACGCGAACGGCGCCCTGGTGCAAAACTCCGTGGCCGCGGAAGCGCGCGCGCTGATTGGCACGCCGACCGATGACCAGAGCGTGGCATTCCGCGTACGACCGACCGCTTTCGCGACACCGGCCAATGGCCAGGAGCGGTGGGTGGGCCTGCTCGCGCGGTATCGCGATGACCGGAATTACTACTACCTGACCTTGCGCAGTGGGAATTTCCTCAGCCTGCGCAAGCTGGTCAACGGCGTCATCACGCCGATCCGCGATGTACCGGTCACGGTGACCGTGGGTACGCGGTACGCGTTGAGGCTGGATGCCACCGGCAGCTCATTGCGCGCGTATCTCAACGGCAACCTGCTCATCCAGGAAACCGATGCGACGCATGCGACAGGGCGTACGGGCGCGATGACGTGGAAGGCCGCCGCGGAGTTCGACGACTACGTCGCGTATCAGCCTTGAGGTGGAGGGAGGTGGGAGAGGGAAGTGCGCTAGAGACGTATCAGCCCCCGCTTGTGCGCGACCGCCACGGCCTCGGTGCGCGAGATCGCATCGAGCTTGCCGAGAATGGCCTTCACGTGGGTCTTCGCCGTGCCCTCGGTAATGTCGAGACGGCGCGCGATGTCCTTGTTGGAGCGGCCCTCGGCCACGAGCTGCAACACGTCGAGCTCGCGCGAGGTGAGCGACGGCTTGCTCATGCGCTGCAGCGCCTTGGCGGCTACGCTCGAAGACGTGTAGGGGCGGTCCTCGGCCACCGCGCGGATGGCCGACAGGATCTCGGTGCGCGGTGAATCCTTGAGGAGGTAGCCCTTGGCGCCCTGGCTCAGCGAACGAAAGATGTCTTCGTCGCCGTCGTACGTGGTCATGATCAGCAGGCAGGCCTTGGGATGATTCTCCAGGACCTTCTGCACGACCGTGGCGCCATCCATCTTGGGCATGCGCAGGTCGAGCACCATCACGTCGGGCTTGTGAGCTTCGTAGAGCGCCAGCGCCTCGGCGCCGTCACCGGCCTCGGCCACCACCTGCATGTCGGGCTGCTGGTTGACGATGGCGGCGAGGCCATCGCGCACCACCGGATGGTCATCCGCGAGGATGACGCTGATCTTGCGCGCGACCGAAGCGGAGGAGGAGGGCTTGACGGCGGCAGCGCTCATGCGGCCGCCTTGCGGCGCGGCAGCGTCACGCTCACGCGTGTGCCGTTACCCGGCTTGCTCTCGATGCTGAATTTCCCGCCGATGGCGCCGGAGCGTTCGCGCATGTTGTTGAGTCCGTAGCCCTGCTGGGCGTACAGCTCGGGATTCAGTGTCATGCCGCGGCCGTCATCGCGCACGGACAGCGACCAGTGCGTGTCCACTTCGACGAGCTCGATGTACACGTTGTTCGGATGCGCATGGCGCAGCGCATTGCTGATGGCTTCCTGCGCGATACGCAGCAGCTCGTGCTGCTTCTCGGGCGCGAGGCCTTCGGCATTCATGCTGCCGTCGAAGTGGCACTTCACGCGGCCATCCACCGTCGTGCGCTCGCACAGCGCGCGCAGCGCGAGTTCCAGGCCCTGTCGTTTCAGCTGTTCTGGGCGCAGCGCACCCACCGAGCGGCGTGCCTCGGCCAGGCCTTCGCGCGCGAGATCGCGGATGCGCGTGAGGATGGCGGGCAGCGGCGAGCTGCGCGTGCATTCGTGCATGGCTTCCTCGGCGGCGCCGAGCTGCATGAGAATGCCGGTGAATCCCTGCGCCAGGCCGTCATGGATTTCCTGGCCGATGCGGTTGCGCTCGGCGAATACCGCCGCTTCCTTGGCGGCCATGCCGAGCTTCTTGAGGCCGATGCACAGCATGATCTGGTGGGCCACCGCGAGCGCGAGCTCGGCGCGTTCCGCCGTGAGCGCATCGCTCTCGCGGAAGACGAGGCCGATGCAGCCCACGGTCTGTTCGCCGACCACGAGCGGCAGAAGATAGACGCTCTTGTGGCCTTCGCGCGTGTGCCAGTCGGCGGCGCCGGGCCACTGGATGCGGTCCAGCGGCTGCGAGCTTGTGGAAGGAGGGCTCCCGGAACTGCTCCAGCACTTCGAGCACGCGCGTCTCGTCGCGCTTGGCCGTGGTCTGGTACGGCGGTGAGCTCACCTGGCCGTTCTCCACGTGGCAGAACGCGCGCCACAGGTTGGCTTCCTTGTCGAAGCCGATGGTGAACGCGGCGGCGGCATCGAGCTGGCGCGTGGCGTCGAGCAGGATGTTGGTCACGAAATCCTTCGGATCCGCATCGCGCGCCAGGCGCGTGAGGTTGCTCCGCAGCAGCGCGTTGGCGCGCATGGCGGAAGACAGACGTTCCTCGGCGGCGATCTCGCGATCGCGACGCATGGTGTCGAGCAGGCGCTCACGATGCAGGGCGGCGCCCACCAGGCCGGCGGCGATCTCGAGCGCCGATACGATGGAGGAGTCGAATTCCCGGACGCGCTGCCAGTCGTCGAAGCCGATCACGCCCACGTAATCGCCGTCCACGAGGATGGGCACGATGGCCGAGGTGCGCGCCTTGTCGCTGGTGATGCTGGCGTTGTCGAAATGGCGCTGCGCCTCGGGGCAGAACACCACGCTCTTTCCCGACTGCAGCATGTTGCAGAAGCGATCCGAGCGCGGCTCGTTCCAGGGATCCGTGCCGTCGCACTCGCCATCGGCGCAGGACTCGGCGAGCGTTTCGTTGATCCACTCGGCCTGGATCTTGAGCCACTTCTCGCCGTTGGGGCCGCTCTCGGCGAAGGCCAGCGCGGTGCGGTCCACCTGCGCGGCTTCACCCAGCAGGCGAAGCACCTCGGGCATCACTTCCATCGCATGCGGCGCTTCGAGGAGCAGGCGGCTGGCTTGCGCCGACGCCGCCAGCAGGCGCTCACGCTGCTGAAGGTACTGGGTATTGAGGATGCCTTCGGCCGCTGCCGCGAGGTCTACCGGGTTGATGCTCATGACCATGGATGTTACCGCCAAATCGCTGCTATCTCTGCGCCGTACGTGGGGTTTCGCCCCCGGTCTGCCAACCCCCGCCCAGGGACTTGTACACCGCGATCAGGCTGGTCGCGGCCTCGGTCCGGCTGCGCGCCAGGCGGTCCTCGGATTCCAGGAGGGTGCGCTCGGCGGTCAGGACCTGCAGGAGGTCGCTGGCGCCGTTTTCATAACGCACCCGGGCGAGGTCCGCGGCCGTGTGGCTGGCGCGCACGGCGGTCTCGTCGTGCACCAGGCGTTCCCGCGCGCGGGCATGGGTGACCAGCGAGTTCTCGGTTTCCTCGAGGGCCTTCAGCACGGTCTGCTCGTACTGGAGCAGTGCGCCTTCCTTGCGCCACTTGGCGCCGGCAATGCGCGCCTGGACGTTGCCCAGGTCGAGGATGCCCCAGGAGATTCCGGGCGCCAGCACATAGGCGTTCGACCCGCGATCGCCCAGGCCATCGCGTTCCGTGGCCACGTAGCCCGCGGTCCCCGTGAATGTGACGCGCGGGAACAGGTCGGCAACCGCCACGCCGACACGCGCGGTGGCGGAGGCGAGGCCGCGTTCGGCGACGCGGATATCCGGGCGGCGACGCAGCAGGCCTGCGGGATCACCCACCGGCACGATGCCCGGCAGCGCCGGCAGATCGCGCACCGGCGCGAGCTCGGCGCGGAGCGCACCGGGCTCCTTGCCCAGCAGCACCGACAGCCGGTGGATGGAGCGGGCCACGGCCGCTTCCAGCGGCGCGATGCTGCCCAAGGTGGTCGACAGCTGCGCCTGCGCGCGGGCGGTGTCGAACTCGGTGGCCGAGCCGGCTTCGAGCCGCGCGTTCGCGAGGTCCAGCGTCGCCTGCTGGTTGCCGACGTTGCGGCGTGCGACATCGAGCTGCTGCTGCTGTCCGCGCAGTTCGAAATAAGTGCGCGTGACTTCGGCGGTGACGATCACCTGCGCGTCGCGGCGCTCCGCATCGATGGCGCCGAGCTGGGCGTTGCTGGCCTCGAGCCCGCGGCGCACGCCGCCGAAGAAATCCAGCTCCCAGAACGCGTCGAAGCCGGCGTCATAGAGTTCGGAAGTGCGCGGCGCACCGGGCTGCGTGGTCACATTCGCGGTGCGCTGCTTCGTGTAGCCCCCGCCCACGTTGATGGACGGCGCCAGGTCGAACGCGGCGTCACGGCGCAGCGCGCGCGCCTCGCGCACTCGCGTCGCGGCGATGCGCAGGTCGTAGTTGGCGACGAGCGCCTGGCCAATGAGGCTTTCGAGCGTCGCGTCCTGGAAGTTCGACCAGAACTGCGACACCGGCGCTTCGCTCTCCGCGGTGATGGAGTAGGTGGGCGATGCCGCCTGCTCGAAGCGGTCCGCGACCTTGGTCTCCGGCTCGTGGTAGTTGGGACCCACGGCGCAGGCGGACAACACCGCGGCGGCGATGGGAGCGAGCAGCATTCTCTTCTTCTTAAACATGATTCAAAACCTCAGTCTCGGCCGCGGGCAGGGACGGCTTCGCGTCCTTGCGGCGGACCAGCACGTAGAACACAGGGGTGAGCAGCAGGCCGAACACGGTCACGCCGATCATTCCGGAGAAAACAGCGGCGCCCATCGCGCGGCGCACTTCGGCGCCCGCGCCCGTGGCCAGCACCAGCGGCAGCACGCCCATGATGAAAGCGATGGACGTCATCACGATGGGCCGCAGGCGCAGGCGGGCGGCTTCGAGCACGGCGGCGAACCGGTCCCGGCCTTCCTCCTGCAGATGCTTGGCGAACTCCACGATGAGAATGGCGTTCTTGGACGCCAGCCCCACCAGCACGAGGAAGCCGATCTGCGTGAAGATGTTGTTGTCGCCACCCTGGAGCTTGATGCCGGCGAGGCCCGCGAGCAGCGCCATCGGCACGATCAGGATGATGGCCAGCGGCAGCGTGAAGCTCTCGTACTGCGCCGCGAGCACCAGGAACACGAACAGCACGCACAGCGGGAACACGAACAGCGCGGCGTCACCGGCGTCGATCTGCTGGAAGGCGAGGTCCGTCCACTCGTAGGTCATGCCGTTGGGCAGCGTCTCGTCGAGGATCTTCGAGATGGCCGCCTGCGCTTCACCCGAGCTGTGGCCGGGCGAGGGACCGCCATTGATGTCCGCGCTCGAGTAGCTGTTGAAGCGTTCGACGATATCCGGCCCGAACGCCTCCTTGACCGAGATCAGTGAGCCGAGCGGGACCATCTCTCCCGACGTGTTGCGAGTCTTGAGAGAAAGCACGTCGTCCACTTCCGAACGGAACGGCGCATCCGCCTGTGCGACCACACGGTAAGTACGGCCAAATCGGTTGAAGTCGTTGACATAGAGGGATCCCAAGTTGACCTGGAGTGTCTGAAAGACGTCGTTGAGCTTCACGCCCTGTCGCTTGACCTTGAGGCGGTCCACTTCGACGTCGAGCTGCGGCACGTTGACCTGGTAGCTGGAGAACACGCCGGCGAGCTGCGGATCCGCCCAGGCTTTCTGCAGAGCGTTCTGTACGGCGGCGTACAACGCTTCCGCGCCGCGGTTCTGACGATCCTGGACGTTGAGCTTGAAGCCGCCCAGCGTGCCGAGGCCGATGACCGGCGGCGGCGGGAACACCGCGATGTACGCATCCTGGATGCCCGCGAACTTCTGGTTCAGGGCGCCGGCAATGTCGCCCGCCGAGAGTCCCTTGCGCTCGTCGAAATCCTTGAGCGGAAAGAACACGATGGCCGCGCTGGACTGCGCCGCGAATCCATTGGCCGACATGCCCGCGAACTGCACGGAGTCGAGCACGCCGGGCTGCTCCTTGGCGATGGCGCCCATGCGGCGAACCACTTCGTTGGTGCGGTCGATGGACGAGGCCGGCGGCAGCTGCACGATGCCGACGAGATAGAGCTTGTCCTGCTGCGGGATGAAACCCGCCGGCGTCTTGTAGAAGCCGAACACCGTGAGGGCGACCAGGCCCGCGTAGATCGCAATGGCGATCGGCGCTCGCTTCACCGTGCGCGTGACGCCGCGCGAGTACGCATCGCCGGACTTCTCGAAGAAACGGTTGAAGCGTGCGAAGAATCCGCCCAGCAGCTTGTTCATGCCACGCGTCAACGCGTCCGGCGCCGCGCCATGCGGCTTGAGCAGCACCGCGGCGAGAGCGGGTGACAGCGTCAGCGAGTTGATCGCGGAAATGATGGTCGACACCGCGATCGTCAGTGCGAACTGCTTGTAGAACTGTCCGGTGAGACCGGGTACGAAGGCCACGGGGATGAACACCGCGCTCAGCACCAGCGTGATGGCGATGATGGGCTTGCTCACCTCGCGCATCGCCTGCTTGGTGGCTTCGAGTGGCTTCAGGCCATTGGCGATGTGCCGCTCGACGTTTTCGACCACCACGATGGCATCGTCGACCACGATACCGATGGCCAGCACCAGTCCGAACAGCGACAACGTGTTGATCGAGAAGCCCAGGGCGTAGAGCACGCCGAAGCTACCGATAATGGACACGGGGACCGCGACCAGCGGGATGATGGACGCGCGCCAGGTCTGCAGGAACAGGATCACGACCAGCACCACCAGCGCCACGGCTTCGAGCAGCGTGTGCACGACGGCGTCGATGGACTGACGCACGAACTGCGTCGGGTCATAGATGATCTTGTAGTCCATGCCCTGCGGGAAACTCTTCTTCAGGGTTTCCATGTCGGCGCGGACCTTGTTGGAGAGGTCGAGCGCGTTCGAGCCGGGTGCCTGGAAGATCGGGATGGCGACGGCGTTCTCGTTGCCGAGCAGCGACTGCGTCGCATAGGACGACGCACCCAGCTCCAGGCGCGCGATGTCGCGCAGGAGCACGGCTTCGCCGTGCTCGCCCGTCTTGATCACGACTTCGCCGAACTCTTCCTCGTTCTCGAGGCGGCCCTGCGCGTTCAGCGCGAGCTGGAACTCCGCGCCCGCGGTGGGCGGCGCGCCCACCTGGCCCGCCGCGACCTGCACGTTCTGTTCGCGGATCGCCGCGACCACGTCACCGGTGGTGAGATCGCGCGCGGCCATCTTCTGCGGATCCAGCCACACGCGCATGGCGTAGTCGCCGGCGCCGAACACGCGCACGTCGCCCACGCCCTGCAGGCGCGCCAGCGTGTCGCGGATGTTCAGCGTGGCGTAGTTGCGCAGATAGAGAGAGTCGTAGCGGCCGTCAGGCGAGGTGAGATGCACCACCATGAGGAAGGCCGGCGAGCTCTTGAGCGTGGACACGCCGATGGCGCGCACTTCCTCGGGCAGGCGCGGCAGCGCCTGCGCCACGCGGTTCTGCACCTGCACCTGCGCGCGGTCGATGTCCGTGCCGATGCGGAAGGTGACCGTGAGCGCCAGCGTGCCGTCCATCGTCGCCTGCGAGGACATGTAGAGCATGTTCTCGACGCCGATGATTTCCTGTTCCAGCGGCGCCGCGACGGTTTCCGAGATGATCTTGGGGTTGGCGCCGGGGTAGGCGGCGCGCACCACCACCGAGGGCGGAACCACCTCGGGGTATTCGCTGATGGGAAGCTTGAAGAGCGAGATGGTGCCCGCGATCAGGATGAAAGCCGACAGGACCGATGCGAGCACCGGCCTGTCGATGAAGTAGCTGCTGAATTTCACTGGGCTATCTCGCTAACAAAAGGGGACAGATCTATTTGAGGGCGTCTGTGGCTGAGGGCTATAAGAGGGGACAGTCCCCATTTCTCGGAGCAGAAATGAGGACAGTCCCCTTCAGTTCTGGGCGACGAGCGTGCCACCCCGCCGCGGCTCGCCCATCGCGACCAGCTCGGGCGTCACCGGCATGCCGGGGCGCACCATCTGCAGTCCCTTGACCACGATGACGTCGCCGGCCTGGAGGCCTTCACGCACCACGCGCAGACCGTCGATGACGGGACCCAGCTTCACGGGCGTGTATTCGATCTTGTTGTCCGCGCCTACCTTGAGCACGAACTTCACTGACTGGTCGGTGCCGACGGCGCTGTCATTGATGAGCAGCGCGTCGTACTGGCCGCTGCCTATGAGCTTGACGCGCGCGAACAAGCCGGGCGTGAAGCGGCGATCCTTGTTCTCGAACAGGCCGCGCGCGTGGATCGTGCCGGTGTTGGGATCGAGCTCGTTGTCGAGGAACACCAGCTTGCCTTCGTGCGGCGTGCCTTGTTCGTCGGCGAGGCCGGCCCAGACCGGGTTGGACGCCGTGCGCTGGCTCTTGATCTCGCCGCGCTGCTCGAGGCTGGTGTACTTGAGGTACACGCGCTCGTCACCGTCGAAGGACACGTAGATGGGATCCACGGAGACCAGCGTGGTGAGCAGCGTCTGGCCCGCTGCGACGAGGTTGCCCGCGGTGACTTCGGCGCGGCCCACGAGACCCGAGATGGGCGCGCGCACCTCCGTGAATGAGAGATCGAGCGCGGCCGATTCCACGGCCGCTTCAGCTGCCTGCAAGCCGGCGGCAGCCTGCTCGTTACCGGAGGTGCGCGCGTCGAATTCTTCCTGCGAGATGGCGCGCTTCGCGAGCAGCTTCTCGGCGCGCTCCTGTTCGGATTTCGCCAGCGCCAGCTGTGTGCGTGCGCGCGTCAATTCAGCCTGCGCGTGTTTGAAAGTGGCCTGATAGGGACGGGCGTCGATGACGTAGAGGATCTCGCCCTTCTTGACCTCGCGACCCTGCTGGAAATGGGCGGAGGTGATGTAGCCCGACACGCGCGGACGGACTTCCACGCGCTCCACGGCTTCGAAGCGGCCGGTGAACTCGTCGAACTCGGTGACCGGCTTGGTCACGACTTTCGCCGCCTGGACCGGGGGCGGGGCGGCCTGCTGCTGAGCCTCGGCGGCTTCGTTGCGGGAGCAAGCGGAGAGGATCATTGCGGCTAACGGCGTCATGAGGGTCAGGGCCAGGGTGGTCTTGCGGGAATTGGGGAATGAGTTCTTCAGCACTTGGGGATCTCCCATCAGGTTGTGCTGTGTATCTTCCCGGTCCGGGGCGTTTGACACATTTACCCTGCGGGTAATGAGAGCGGTCTCAGGCGATGGGGAGCGGTCTATCCCTTTGGGGATAGAAGGCAGGCGGGCATCAGTGGCGACCCCGCCCTTTGCTGGACTGGCGAGCCGGTTTGACGGTTTGATAATCCTCGTAATATCGTACGCGCCACATGAAAACCGTCGCCGTCATCGATGCGCTTGCCGCGCTCGCACATGAATACCGTCTCGCGATCTACCGTCTGCTCGTGGAGCAGGGCCGAAGCGGGCTCCCGGCGGGTGAGATTGGCGAACGGGTCGGCCTGCAGCCCTCGTCGCTCACATTCCATCTGCAGGCCTTGCACCGTGCCGGCCTGATCTCCCAGCAGCGCGCCAGCCGCCAGCTCATCTACAGCGCCGACTACGAGGTGATGAATGGCCTGGTGGGCTATCTCACCGACAACTGCTGTGCCGCCGAAGGTGGTGCGTGCTGTCCGGCTCCGGCGCCCGCACGAGCGTCCAAAGTCATCCGCCGCAAGAAAGCGGCCTGAGGTCCGGTATGAGTCTGTCGACGATTTCGCCGAAGCCGAGTTTGTCCGCCGCCATTGCACTGCTCGCCGCAGCCCGGCTTCCCACCGAGGATCTGACGGAAGGGCATTGCGAACACTTTTTCTTCGCAGGCTCGGGCGCGGCACCCGAAGGGCTGGTGGGGCTCGAGATTTTCGGCGACGTGGCGCTGCTGCGCTCGCTCGTGGTGTCCGACGCGCTGCGCGGCACGGGTGCCGGGTCGCGGTTGCTGGCGCATGCGGAGCAGCACGCGCGAGCGCGAGGCGTCCGTCACCTCTATCTGCTGACGACCACGGCTGAAGCCTTCTTCGCGAAGCGCGGTTTTGCACGCGCGGCTCGTGATGCGGCTCCGCCCGCCATCCGTTCGACCCGCGAGTTCGCCGGAATCTGCCCGGCCAGCTCCGCGTTCATGTCCAAGCAACTTTGAGAATCAGTCATGTCCGATAGACCTTTCAACGTACTCATCCTCTGCACGGGGAATTCAGCGCGCAGCATTCTGGGCGAGGCACTGGTCACCCACTGGGGCAAGGGCAAGTTCGTCGGCTACAGCGCCGGCAGCACACCCAAGGGCAAGGTGCACCCGATTGCGCTTCAGCTCCTCGAACACATGAAGATGCCGACCACCGGCATGCGCAGCAAGAGCTGGGATGAGTTTGCGAAGCCCGGGGCGCCACCGCTCGATTTCGTCTTCACGGTCTGCGACAACGCGGCGGGCGAAATGTGTCCGGTATGGCCCGGACAGCCCATGACCGCCCATTGGGGCATCGAGGACCCCGCGGCCGTCGAAGGCGGCGACACGAAGAAGTGGCTGGCGTTCCGCAAGGCGTTCCACGAACTGGAAAGCCGCATCAAGGTGTTCACCAGTTTGCCGATCCACACGTTGGAGAAATCGAAGCTGCAGGCGCGTCTGCACGAGATCGGCGACATGCCGGCGAACGACGAAGTGGCGTGATGCGCCGCGAGTTCTTCGCCGAGTTCCTGGGGTCGCTTCTGCTGGCCGCCACCGTCATTGGCTCCGGAATCATGGCGGAGCGTCTCGCGGGAGGAAACGCGGCGGTCGCATTGTTAGGGAACACCGCCGCCACGGTTACCGTTCTGGGCGTCCTGATCGCGATGCTGGCTCCGATCAGCGGCGCGCATTTCAATCCCGTGGTCACACTGGTTGCGCTCACGCAGAAGAAGGTGACCGCTCCCCAGGCCGCCGGGTATGTCGTCATGCAGATCGCGGGATGCTGCGCGGGCGCGATCCTGGCGCACGCCATGTTCGAGCTGCCCCTGGTTCAGGCGTCCACGCATGCGCGGGCGGGCATGGCGCAATGGATCGCTGAAATCGTCGCCACTTCAGGGTTGGTCCTGGTCGCGTTCTCCTCGCCCTCGGCGAAAGAAGCGGCGTGGCGCGTCCCGGCGTGGATCGCCGGCGCGTACTGGTTCACGGCATCCACGTCGTTCGCCAATCCCGCCATCACGATCGGACGATCACTCAGTGATACGTTTTCCGGAATTCGTCCTCAGGACACGCCTGGCTTCGTCATTGCGCAGGTCGCCGGCGCCCTGCTCGGACTATTGTTCCTGTGGTCGCTGGCGGAGCGAGTCGTGGTCCCGCAGGCCACCCGGGTAGCGCCGATCCCGGAGAAGGGCGAATGAAACCGCGTCGGGCGCAACTCAATCGTCGCTGACGATGCCTAACAAGGACGGATTCGTCACGGGGCATCCCGCGGCCCGCTCCGTTCCACCGCAGAAGTAGAGAGGGTTCGTCTTGTCCAAGGTCATCATCTATCACAACCCGGCGTGCGGGACTTCGCGCAACACGCTGGGGCTCATTCGCAATGCCGATATCGAGCCCGAAGTCATCGAGTATGTCGTGCATCCACCATCCCGTGAGCAACTCGCCAACATGATCAGGTCGGCTGGACTCACGCCTCGTGAAGCCCTGCGTGAAAAAGGAACTCTATACGCAGAATTGCGACTCGACGACGTCAGTCTTTCGGACGAGGATCTGCTGGACGCCATGACGCGACATCCCATCCTGATCAACAGGCCTTTCGTCGTGACCGAGATTGGCACCAGACTGTGCCGGCCCTCCGAGGTGGTGCTCGACATTCTTGCGAAACCGCAGCGTGGTTACTTCGCGAAGGAAGATGGTGAAGTGGTAATCAACGAACGCGGCGAGCGCGTTGCCGGCTGACCTCTCCAACCCGGGTCAAGCTGAAGGCGATCTGACGAACTCCATGAGCACAATTTCCATACGTACGGCCGCCGATGAGGATGCCGGGCAGATTGCCGACATCTACAACTACTACGTCGCGAACACTGTCATCACCTTCGAAGAGCAAGCCGTGTCCGCCGCCGACATATCCGGCCGCATCGCGGAGGTTCAAGCGCAAGGCTTGCCATGGCTGGTGGCGGAGCAGGGTGGTGAAATTGCCGGCTACAGCTATGCGAGCCGGTGGAAGGCGCGCAGCGCCTACCGCTTCGCGGTCGAGACCACGGTCTATCTCAAACACGGCTTCCAGGGTCTAGGCATCGGCAAGACTCTCTACGGAGCTCTGCTGCCGATCCTGAAGGCGAAGGGTATTCATGCGGTGATCGGCGGCGCGGCGCTGCCGAATCCCGCCAGCGTCGCATTGCATGAGAAGCTCGGATTCGAGCAGGTGGCCACGTTCCGGCAAGTCGGATTCAAGCACGGGCAATGGGTCGACGTGGCGTACTGGCAGCGGATACTCCGGCCGGAGTCCGGAACATGAGCTCGACTTCGCGCGCCGCCGAGATGAACCGCAGCTGCGGTTGCGAGTCCGTAGCCGCCGATGCGGCGGCCGTTTTCTATTCGCGCGCGCCGGTATTCATCGGCATGGCGCAGCTGCGGCAGATGGAATGCCTGATCACCGCCATCCATCGCGTGGTGGAACTGCCTGCGTACCAGCGAACCGTCCTGGGTGAGTCACCGGCAATCGCCGCCGCCATACAACCTCGCGCGCAGGGGGTGTTCGCCGGCTTCGATTTCCATGTCACCGACGAGGGCCCGAAGCTCATCGAGATCAACACGAACGCTGGTGGAGCAATGCTCAATGCCGCGGCCGACTGGCGGCATCCGGATTGCTGCGATGAGATGAACCGCGCCGTCCGGGTTCCGCCCAGCCGCGCGGAGCTCGAAGCCGCGTTCCTCTCCATGTTCCGGAACGAATGGCGGCTGGCGCGCGGCGACCGGCCGCTGAAGACCATCGCGATCGTCGACGATCAGCCGGAGCAACAGTTCCTGTATCCGGAATTCCAGCTCTTCGCGGGCCTGTTCGCCGCGCATGGAATCGAGGCCTTCATTGCCGATGCGTCGGCCCTGGAATTCTCGGGCGGGGCATTGAAGCTGGGAGAGCGGACCATTGATCTCGTCTACAACCGCGTGACGGATTTCCATTTCGAGAAAGCCGCGCACAGTGCGTTGCGCGAGGCTTACGAAGCGGACGCGGCGGTGATCACGCCGCATCCTCGCGCCCATGCCTTGTTTGCGGACAAGCGCAATCTCGTGCGCCTGACAGACGAGCAATTTCTGCGCTCCGTCGGCGCGCCTGAAGCGGATGTCACCGCGCTCCTGGACGGGATTCCGCGAACGCGCGTCGTCGACGGCTGCTCCGAAAGCTGGTGGCGCGACCGCAAGGGCTGGTTCTTCAAGCCTGCGGCCGGGTTTGGCAGCCGCGGCGCCTACCGCGGCGACAAGATCACCCGCCGCGCCTTCGGCGAAGTGGTGCAGGGCGGATACGTGGCCCAGAAGCTCGCGCCGCCGGGAGAGCGCCTGCGCAACCGGCCGGAAGGTGCGGAGATGTTCAAGGTGGATGTCCGCTGTTACGTCTACGACGGCGCGATCCAGCTGCTGGCCGCTCGCCTCTATCAAGGCCAGACCACGAACTTCCGGACCGCGGGCGGTGGCTTCTCGCCAGTGATCGAGTTGCTCGACGTATAGTCGGGCGGTGACCGCCACCGCCGAACAACTGCGCCGCGCCGTCATCTGGGTGGCGGTGCTGAACCTCGGATACTTCTTCGTCGAGTTCGGCGTCGCGCGCGCCATCGGCTCGGTATCGCTGTTCGCGGACTCCATCGATTTCCTCGAAGACGCGAGCGTGAATTTTCTGGTGCTGGCCGCGCTGGGATGGACGGCGCGCAAGCGCGCCACGGTCGGCTTCCTGCTGGCGGCGCTGCTGCTGGTGCCGGGCATCGCCACGGCGTGGCTGGCGTGGACCAAGTTCCAGCAGCCGGTGCCGCCGTCCGAGATTCCGATGTCGCTCGCCGGACTGGGTGCGCTGGCGGTCAACGTGACCTGCGCCTACCTGCTGGTGAAGGTTCGCAATGTCGCCGGGAGCCTGTCGCGCGCGGCATTCCTGTCCGCGCGCAATGATGCCTTTGCCAACGTGGCCATCATCGCGGCGGCCGGCGTGACGCACTTCTGGGTGTCGGCGTGGCCGGACCTTGCGGTGGGCATCGGAATATTCCTGCTGAATCTCGGGGCGGCGCACGAGGTGTACGAGTCGGCACGGAAGGAGGCCCGGCACGCGGCTTGAAGGTAAGATGGCGGCCCATGAGCACCCACATGGAAATCGTCCTGCGTGCCGCGGCCTTCGCCGCCGAAAAGCACCGCAACGGCCGGCGAAAGGACGCGGAAGCGTCGCCGTACATCAACCACCCGATCCAGCTCGCCTACATCCTGGTGCAGGCGGACATCGAAGATCCGGTGGTGCTCGCGGCGGCGCTGCTGCACGACACGATCGAGGACACCAACACCACGCATGACGAAATCGAGATCGTGTTCGGTCACGAGATCGCCAACATCGTCGCCGAGTGTTCCGACGACAAGACGCTGGGCAAGCTCGAGCGCAAGCAGGCGCAGATCGACCACGCGGGCAAAATCAGCCAGAAGGCGAAGCTCGTGAAGCTCGCCGACAAGATCGCGAACGTGAGCGACATCGACGGCGCGCCACCCGCGGGCTGGTCGGTGGAGCGCAAGCGCGAATACTTCGACTGGGCGAAGAAGGTCGTGGACCGCTTGCGCGGGGTGAACGCCACGCTCGAAGCGCGCTTCGACGCCGAGTACGCGAAGCGCCCCTGACGATCCACGTTCGCTCCCTCCGACTACGACGCAGATGTCGGCCACATCCTCAATGGGGCCGTGGGAAATTGTGTTGACACCGGTTTCTCAAACGTCATGATCCCTGGGACACCGGTAGTACTTCATCCTCGTTGCAGGCGGCTTCGGGATGAAGGGACTGGTGGTCTCTGACACAGGTCAATCCGAAAGAACACCTGAAAAGGTGAGGGGAAAAACATGTTTGAAGCCGCCTCGGGCGCGCGAGCTTTCGCTTGCGCGCTGCTGATCACGTCACCTCTATCGGCGCAGGAAAATTCCTCGCCGGCCTCGGCACCAGCCGACGCCAACAAGCCCGCTGATGCAGATGAAATCGAAGCCATCGTCGTCACTGGTTTCCGCCAGTCGTACATCGATGCGCTGAACACGAAACGGACGTCGACGCAGATCACGGACTCGATCTCCTCGGATGGTCTCGGCCGCTTCCCCGACCTCAACGTCGGCGAAGCGGTACAACGCCTGCCGGGCGTGCAGATCAATCGCGAAGCGGATGCACGCAATGCCACGATCAGCCTGCGCGGGCTGCCGGGCACGTTCGCGCGCACCACGCTGAACGGGATCGGCTTCTCGAACCCGGTGCTCAACGGCTCCACGCCACTGGGCGCGTTCAACTCGGACATCTTCTCGTCGATCACTGTGATCAAGTCGCCGTCGGCGGCGGATCTCGCCGGGGGCCTCTCGGGCAACATCGACCTGCGCATCACGCCGGCGCTTTCGCGCAAGGAGGGTGGCTTCGCGAAGGCGTCGTACGAACTCAATTCGCTGGCCGACCTCGGCAGCCCTTCCGCGTCGCTGGGCTATTCCACGAAGTTCACGGAAGACTTCGCGGTGTTCGGCGTCATCACGTACAAGGACGAAAAATTCCGGCGTGACTCCATCACGGTGAACAGCTGGGGCAACCGTCTCGGCGCGATCCAGGTGGGCAGCCAGGCGGCGGCGGGCGCGAACCCCGTGTACGACGCGTTGATCGCCCAATACCCGGGTGGTGTGTACTACCCGAGCCAGACGCGCCAGCTGATGCGCAACAACCTCGGCAGCTTGTGGACCGGCGCCACCGGTTTCGAGTGGCAGGCCACGGACGCGGTGAAGCTCGGACTCACCGGCTTCTACACCGAGCGCAAGCTGGATAAATCCCTGAACCACTTGCTGTACATCGACGCGGGTCCCGGCAACAACACCAACACCGCGCTGAACGCCACGTCCGCGGTGGCGCGCATCACGAACCTCGGCACGCCATACGTGGTGGATACGTCGAATGGTCCGCGCGCGTACATCAACGAGTTCTCGGCCGAGAACCTCAACACCTTCGACTCGCTGCGGTCCGAGCCGGGCTCGCAGGGCACCTGGGCGGTTACGCCTCGCTTCGACTTCGAGACCGAGGCCTGGCATGCCACCCTGCAGGCGTCGTTGTCGCGCGCCAAGGTGGTGTCCAACCAGATCGAACTCGACATCGTGCAGAACCCGTACCGCAACCTCGGTCCGGCGGGTCTGAACGGCATCACGGCCTCGGTGTTCACGGGCGGCGATGACCTGTCGGACTATCGCGCCACCCTCGTCACGCCGCGCGCATCGCACGTGCCCGTGGGCGGCTATCCGATTCCGCCAGCCGCGAATGCGGCCACGCAGGCCGGTGCGCAGATGCCGGGCGCGCCCGCGGGAACGGCCGCGGATCGCTTCGGCGCCACGGGTACGAATGGTCAGAGCCGCACTGACCTGAAGTCCGCGCAGTTCGACATCGAGCGCCTGTTCGGTGAAGAGTCGTTCCTGTCGGGTGTCCAGGCGGGAGTGCGCCACGAACACCAGAAGTTCTCGTCTTCCGGAACGCGCAATACCGCGCTGGGTGCGAACACCGCGGCGATCACGCCGGATCTGTCGGTCCAGAACCCGTACGTCGGGGACTTCTTCGGCGGCAACGCGCCGGGCTCGACGACCAACTGGCGCAACCTCGACATCGCCCGCACGCTGGCAATGATCACGCCGGTGAACACGGCACTCCGCAGTCCCACGAATCCGAACGGCCTGCCGGCGCAGTTCACGGGCGGTCCGGAGACGGGTGTGTTCCTCACGCCATATGGCCTGGTGAACAACTACTGGGACACGAACTTCTACAACAACAACTTCAGCAACGAGAACAACGTCAGCTCGGCCTATGTCATGGGCAAGCTCGACTTCGATCTCGGCAGCATCCGCGTGCGCGGCAACGGCGGTGTCCGTTACGAACACACGGACAACGAAGTGATCGCGCTCGACTGCGTGAACTGCGTGCAGGCGTTGTCGACGCGTCCCTTGCCCATCAACCACTCGATGATCACGCGCGAGTACGAGCAGAGCTACGACTACTGGCTGCCGTCGGCGATGCTGTCGGCGGATCTCACCGAGAACCTCGTGCTGCGCATGGCGTACTACAAGACCTACGTGCGCCCGCAACCGCGTGACACCGTGCCGGTGAGCTCGGTGCAGGAGCCGCAGGACCTGGTGCCGCCGGTGGATCCCGTCTACAGCATCACCATCGGCGCCACCGGCCTCAAGCCGTATACGTCGAACTCCTATGACTTGTCACTCGAGTGGTACAACCGCCCGGGCGGCTTGTTCGCGATCGCGGCCTATCAGAAGGATGTGGACGACTACATCGGGCCGATCACCGACCAGAACGTGCTGTGCCCGGCGAACGGCATCATCAATGGCGTGGACTATGGACTGGGCACCCTGTCGATCGTGGGCACCAATTGCTTCAGCTCGCGCACCTTCATCGGCGCGGGTGGCACGCCGGTGAACGCGCGCGTCGCGGTGTCGGGACAGACCAACCAGAGCCCGATCCGCGTGCGCGGCCTCGAGTTCTCGGTCCAGCAGAACTTCGACTTCCTGCCGGGCTTCCTCAGCCATCTCGGCGGCGCGGCGAACTACTCGCTGGTCGACATCGATGGCACGGATCCGGCCGGCAACGCGATCACGCTGCCCAGCGTGTCGAAGCGGAACCTGAACCTCATCGGCTACTACGAGACCAAGCAGTTCGGTGTACGCCTGGTCTACAACCGTCGAGGTGACTATGACCTGGCCGCGGGCAACAGCTTCGTCGGTGATGCGCGCTCGGTCATGGCGCGCAGCCAGCTCGATGGTTCGGTGACGTACAACATCACCGACAACATCTCGTTCTCGATCGACGCGTTCAACATCACGGATGCGATGCGGGCCGAGTACGAGAACGACCCGATGCTGCCGCGTCGCCTGGATTACGACGGGCGTACGTACAACGCCACGTTGAGGGCGAGTTTCTGATCCGGTGACGGGGGCGGAGCGGCCGGAGGCCGCTCCGTCCTTGAACCTGCGGCGGCCGGGATGGTCTGCTCAGGATGACTCCCGTCGTCCTGCAGCTCATCCTGGCCAACGTCGCGCTGTTTTTCGCTCAGCAATGGCTGGGTGAGGGCCTGATCCTTCACCTCGCACTCTGG
Source organism: uncultured Pseudomonadota bacterium (assembly GCA_963846605.1). Classification (GTDB taxonomy): domain Bacteria; phylum Pseudomonadota; class Gammaproteobacteria; order Steroidobacterales; family Steroidobacteraceae; genus CADEED01. Next base: position 916,053 of record CAWJWS010000011.1, on the reverse strand, counting down.
CCGCTGGGCAGCTTCCCGGTAGAGGGGCTGGATGAGGTGAGAGTCGGCTTCGAGCCCTGGCAGCTCGTCACCTACGCGTTTCTTCATGGGGGCACGGCCCACCTGGCGCTGAACATGTTCGCGCTCTACATGTTCGGCCGGGATATCGAGCAGCAGCTCGGCTCGCCCCGGTTCGCATGGTTGTACGGCGCCTCGGTGCTCGCGGGCGGCCTCGTTCAATTGCTGGTGATCACGGCCACCATCGAAGAGGGCATCGTCCCCACCGTCGGCGCTTCCGGCGGTGTGTTCGGAGTGTTGCTGGCCTTCGGCGTGCTGTTTCCCAAGCGCCGCGTCATGCTGCTGATTCCGCCCATTCCCATGCCCGCGTGGGTGCTGGTCACGGGTTACGCGCTGATCGAACTCGGCAGCGGCGTGTTCGGCATGAGCCGCGGCGTGGCGCACTTCGCGCATCTCGGCGGCATGCTGGGCGCGGCCATCGTGCTGCTGCTGTCGCGGCGGCGGCGTTTGTCTCAGCCATAAAAAAGGGCGCCACTTGCGTGGCGCCCGAACTTCGAGCCAAGAACTCCTGCAAGAGGTGTCTTGATTCTCAGGGAGTCGCGGAATCAAAAACCGGCGGCTTACTTCTTGATGGGCCGCATGTAGCTGCCGTAGATGTAGCCGGCCACCAGCGGGCACACTTCCTGGCTCGCGGTGGAGTCGAAGTGGAAGTGGATGCCACCGTACTCACGGCTCACGGCCTGGTGCTCGGAGAGCTGGTTGAAGCCCGTGAAGTTGCGCGTCACGTTGGTGTTGCCGTTGATGCCTTCCCAGGTCACGGACAGCGGCTTCGCGTCGGTGCCGAAGTACAGCTGCAGGGCACGCGAGGCACCGGCGCCGATGCAGGCCATGTTGCCGGCATACGCGGGGTACGGAGGCGTGGTCAGCAGCGGCATCCACTGCGTATCCGGATCCGTGGCGGGGTTGGAGTCCGTGTCGGCGAGCTGGATCGCATGCACCGGGCGCCACAGCGAATAGGCGTACTTGCTGGCCATCGAGGTCTGCACGGCGTCCTGCATGCTGGTGTTCACCAGCGCGAACAGGCGGGCGGATTCGATGAGCGGCAGGCCTTCCTGCGTGGCGACGTTGCGCGTCGCCTGGTTCCAGACGCCGGCCCACTGCGTCTTGTAGTTCACGCTGGCCCAGAGGCGCGCCTGCAGCGTCTGCTCGGCGGTACGCACGGTGCTGTTCACGCCACCGATGGCCTTGATCTCGTTGACGGCGTCCGCGTATTCCTGGCTGTCGAGCTCAGGCGGGCGGCGCGGCATGAAGTAGTAAGGACGCGGCAGGCCGAAAGGCACGGCATCCACGGCCTGCACGAAACCGGCAGGGGCGAACGCCGGCGGCGTCGGGCGCCAGACACCGGGCACCGGCGGCGGCGTGAAGGTCTGCGGAAGGCTGAAGCCGTCGGTGGAGCGCCACTGCAGGATCTTCGCGGCCACGTCGCGGCCGATCTGCGTGCCCAGGACCACCTTGTGCGGGTCGATGGTGCTGTTGAGCGCGGCGAGTCGCGTGTTGAGCGCGTTGTCGTATCCGGCCGTGCCGGCCGGCAGCAGCGCCACGAGAACGTCATGCGCGGCCTGAGCGGCGGCCGCTTCCGTCGACGCGTACGGGTTCGCATTTACCTTCACGCGATACGGCGAGAAGGAGTTGTTGATGGAGTTGGCCGCGTCGAACATGGCGATGTGCATCATCGCGTAGGGGCGCGGCATGGCCGGACCGGAAGTCGCCGGTACCTGGCTCTCGACGATCGCATTCCATTCCGTGACGACCGAAGGATTCTCGCCAGGGTTGGCGGCCTGGGCCGAGATGGAAAACGCGCAGGCCACGACGGCCAGCGTCGTGCTGACTAACTTGAACATTGGATGATCTCCCGAACTGAGGTGTTGAATTGACGGGAGGAGGATGGGGGGCGGCCGTTGGAGTGGGCGTGGGAGGGGGCGTGGGATTTTCTGTTAAGAGGGGACGGGGGTGGGGCAGCGGTGCGGCAGCGCGTCCTGTCGAAGGTCTCCGGCGCTCACTCTCGGGCGCGCGCTTCGCGCGTTCCCTCGCGGGGGGCTACGCAGGTGGATCTGTCAGCGCGCTGCTCGCAACTGCTGGTGAACCTAGGCCATCAATGAACCACCAAAGAGTACCTCCGCGCTTGACGCCCCCCGCTCGGCGCCCTCGATGTTCGCGCCGGAGACCTTCGACAGGACGCGCTGCCGCGCCACGGTCGCAGCTTCGTCCCCGCTTGTCAGAGGCTTGGATTTGGAGGGGAGGAGACAGGAGAAGAGAGGAGGAGATCCAAAGCTGAGTGAGTGCGGTTCCGATGGGGAGGTCAGGTGCGCGAACGCTTGCCCTTCGGGAAGGAGACGATGCGAGCGGAGGACGAGCCGCCGGTGTGCCAGGTCTTGATGAGCTGTTGATCGCGGTTGCGGCAGTTGCTGCAGCGGAAGCGCGCGCCGGCGGGGAGCGGCAGCTGGGTTACCTCGCGCTGCGCCTTGTGTCCGCAGCGGCGGCATTCGATGAAGATGGTTTCAGCGCCTCGAGCCATGCGGGCAAGATTACTGCGCGCGCATGTCTCCACAGCAAGCGGGATCGCTCGCTACTGTATGAGCTACTGGGCGGTGAGCGAGGCTTCCAGCGCCGGCTTGAGCACGGCCTTCCAGAAGGCATCGGTCGGATTGTCGCGGCAGTGCTTGGCGACGTCGTTGATGACGTCGTCGTAGCGTTCGTTCAACACGGCGACCTGCGATTCGCTGAGCTTGTTCTCGGCGACCAGCATGATCTTCGGCGTCTTGAGCAGCGGATCGAGCAGCGCGAAACGGCGGGCGAGGGAATCGCTCACGATCCGGTACTCCCAGTCGAAATCCTTGCAGGACATCTTGTCGATGCGCTCGGAGTCGGTGACGGGATTGCTGGTGGCGCCGCCGATGGTGAGACCGGTGTTCTTGTAGGTCACGTGCACGGTGCTCTGCTCGGGCTGGCCGGCGCCGTCGACCGAAGGCACGAACCGCCAGTACGACATGGACTTCTTCCACTGCTTGTCGAAGTCGGCGTCACCGGAGCTGGTCGTGATACTGATCGTGCCCACTTCGCCATCCGAGTGGACGAGCAGGTCGGCCTCGGCGGTGAAGGTGAGGGCGGCGGGCGCCTTCGAAGGCATCTGTTTGCTCACGATGCGCGGAGCGGAGGGCCCCATCTGGGCCTGTGCGGCCGGGACCAGTGCAAGCAAACCCAATGAAACGATGACCTGGCGCACGAACCTTCCCCCCGGAAGTACCACTAGAAACTCGTAGGGAGAGTATCGGGACACCGCGCCCGACGCTACCGACCATACCTCGGAGTGCTGCTTTCCCTACGGATTCGCGTGCCAGGTCACACAGTCAGCGCAGGATGCCGGGCAGGTCGAGGCCGTGTGTGCGAGCGGTATCAACGGCGATTTCGTAGCCGGCGTCCGCATGGCGCATGACACCGGTGGCCGGGTCATTCCAGAGCACGCGCTCGATGCGCCGCGCCGCGGCCTCGGTACCGTCACAGACGATGACGACGCCGGCATGCTGGGAAAAGCCCATTCCCACGCCACCGCCGTGATGCAGGGACACCCAGGTGGCGCCCGACGCCGTGTTCAGCAGGGCATTGAGCAGCGGCCAGTCGGAGACAGCATCCGAGCCGTCCTTCATGGCTTCGGTCTCGCGGTTGGGCGAGGCCACGGAACCGGAGTCCAGGTGATCGCGGCCGATGACGACGGGCGCCTTGAGCTCGCCACGCGCCACCATCTCATTGAACGCGAGACCCAGCCGATGCCGGTCGCCCAGGCCCACCCAGCAGATGCGCGCGGGCAGCCCCTGGAACTGGATCCGCTGGCGCGCCATGTCCAGCCAGTGATGCAGGTGCTTGTCGTCGGGCAGCAGCTCGCTTGACCTTGGCGTCGGTCTTGTAGATGTCTTCCGGATCGCCGGACAGCGCGACCCAGCGGAACGGGCCCGACGCCGCGGCAGAACAGCGGACGGATGTACGCGGGCACGAAGCCCGGGAAATCGAAGGCATTCTTCACGCCTTCCTCCAGCGCCACCTGGCGGATGTTGTTGCCGTAGTCCACGGTGGGGACGCCGGCCTTCTGGAAATCCAGCATGGCCTGCACATGAACGGCCATCGATGCTTTGGCCGGCCGTGGCGGTGCCGGCCGGATCGCTGGCGCGCCGCTCCAGCCACTGCTCGACCGTCCAGCCTTCCGGTAGATAGCCATTGACCGGATCGTGCGCGCTGGTCTGGTCCGTCAGCAGGTCGGGGCGCACGCCGCGCAGGTACATCACCGGCAGCAGTTCCGCGGCGTTGCCCAGCAGTCCCACCGAGATGGGCTTGCGGTCCTGGCAGGATTCGTCGATGAGCTTCAGTGCTTCGTCGAGCTTGTCGGTGGCGTGATCCAGGTAGCCGGACTTCAGGCGCATGTCGATGCGCGATCGCTGGCACTCGATGGCGAGACAGGACGCGCCGGCCATCACCGCTGGCCAGCGGCTGCGCGCCGCCCATGCCACCGAGACCGGCCGTCAGCAGCCAGCGTCCGGCGAGGTTGCCGCCGTAATGCTGGCGGCCCATCTCGACGAAGGTTTCGTACGTGCCCTGCACGATGCCCTGCGAGCCGATGTAGATCCACGAGCCGGCCGTCATCTGGCCGTACATCATGAGGCCCTTGCGATCGAGCTCGTTGAAAGTGCTCCCAGGTGCTCCAGCGCGGCACCAGGTTGGAGTTGGCCAGCAGCACGCGTGGCGCGTCCGCATGCGTGTGGAACACACCCACGGGTTTGCCGGACTGGATCAGCAGCGTCTGGTCCGACTCCGAGCCGCTTCAGCGTGGCGACGATGCGCATCGAAGCTTTCCCAGTCGCGCGCGGCGCGGCCGATGCCGCCATACACCACCAGTTCCTCCGGGCGCTCGGCCACGGCCGGGTCGAGATTGTTCATGCAGCATGCGCAGTGGCGCTTCGGTGAGCCAGCTTTTCGCCGAGAGACGTGGTGCCGGTGCGGCGCGTGCAAGACGCGATTCTTGTCGATTCGGGTCATTTGGCGGCTCCGGCATTCGCGGCGAAGCGGATGCATGTGCGAAGTACATCGCGCAGCGCGCACGCGCAAGCGTGGCCGCCAGCTCGTCGTCCAGCGGCGCGGGCCAGGATTTCTCGTCGCGGATTGCCGGCTCGTGCAGGTAGCCGCGCATGGAAAGCTCCATTTGTATGGCATGAATGCCGTTTTCGGGCTTGCCATAGTGGCGCGTGATCCAACCGCCGCGGAACCGGCCATTGGTCACGCGGGAATAGCCGCGACGGCGTCGCAGATCTTCTCGACCGCGGCCGTGAGCGCGGCGGCGCAGGTCGCGCCGTTGTTCGGTGCCGATGTTGAACTGCGGCAGCTCGCCTTCGAACAGGCGCGGCACCTGCGGAGCGGATGGAATGCGCGTCGTACAACACCACCGCGGCATGCTGTCGCACGCAGCCGCGCGATCTGTTCGCTGCAGCGCCTGCGTGATAGGGCTCGAAGTACGCCGGCGCCGCCGGCGCTCGATCTCGGCGGCGTCCGGTTCGCGCGCCGGCGCTGGTACAGCGGCTCGCCGTCGAAGGTCTCGGTGGGGCAGAGGCCGGTGGTGGTCTGTCCGGGATACAGCGACAGCGCCCGAAGGATCGCGATTCACGTCGATGACGGTGCGCGACAGCGCGGTGCGAATGGTGGTGGCGCCCAGCGGCGTGCGCGAAGTCATAGAGCACATCCACCCAGTAGTCCGTGTCCTTGCGTGCCAGCCACGGTGACACCAGGCTGCGTTTCGATGTCGGGCGGGAATCTCCGTGCCCGTGTGCGGGAAACTCACGATCAGCGGCGCATTGCCATGATGCACGGCCAGCCAATCGCGTGGCGGTGCTCACGTGCCTTTCCAGACGCGCTCGTGCAGCGGATTGGCGCCGATGGCGTACACCAGTTCCGCCGGACGCTCGACGTTCCAGATGGCCAGGTCACATTGTTTGCCGGCTTCCAGCGTGCCGACACGTTTGCTCATGTCCAGCGCCGGCGGCCGCTGCCGTGTGACGCCCAGCAGGCACTCGTCCACGGTCATGCGGAACAAGGTAGCGCCATGTTGAGTCACCAGCAGCAGCGAGGTGAGCGGCGAGGTGCCCGGGTTGTGATCCGTGGCCAGCGCCATCGGCACGCCGTGCGGCGCAGCGACTCGATGGGCGGCAGCTGCGTCTCGCGCAGGAAGTAGAACGCGCCCGGCAGCAATACGGCCGCGGTCGCCGGCTTCGCGCATGGCGACGATGCCTGCGTCGCTGGCGTATTCCAGATGATCCGCGGACAGCGCGCGAAATGCCGCCGCCAGCGCGGCGCCCTGCTGGTCCGAGAGCTGCTCGGCGTGCAGCTTGACGCGCACGCCCTGCACGGTGGCTGCATTGAACACGCGCTTGCATTGCTCACGCGTGAAACCGATGTTCTCGCAGAACGCATCGACCGCATCGACCAGGCCCTTCGCTTGATCAGCGTGGGCAGGATATTTCGGCAGATTTCGTCGACGTAGTCGTCGGCGCGGCCCGCGAACTCCGGCGGAATCGCATGCGCGGCCAGCAGCGTGGTGGTGATGTTCATGCCGCGCGGATGTCGCGTTCGCCAGTTCCCGCGCCACCTGCAGTTGCTTGCGCTCATGTTCCAGCGACAGGCCGTAGCCCGACTTGATCTCCACGGTGGTCACGCCTTCGGCGATCAGCGCATTGAGCCGTGGAAAAGATTCGGCCAGCAATTGCTCGTCGGTGGCCAGGCGCGTCTCCTTGACCGTCGACATGATGCCGCCACCCTGGCGGGCGATGTCCTCGTACGATCACGCCTTTGAGTCGCTGCTCGAACTCATGCGCGCGATTGCCGGCGTACACCAGGTGCGTGTGGCAGTCGATGAGGCCCGGCGTGATGAGCCGGCCGAGGCAGTCGATGGCCTCGGGCGCTTCCAGGTCGCGCGGCGCGGCGCTGGCGGCGCCGGCATAGCAGAATCTTCCCGTCGGCGCAGGCAATGAGGCCGTCGTCGATCAGGCCCAGGCCTTGTCGGACCGACCATGGTGGCAAGGCGGGCATTTCGCCAGATGCGATCGCAGCGCATGGCGGCACCTTATATAAGAGAATGCGCCGATGGAACCCCAGGCCCGCAGCGCATGCCTTGCCATGCTGCCGCCGCTTGCTGCCCGATGGCTGGGTACGCAACCTGCGCGTCGAGTGCGCGACGGGACGCATCGTTTCGTTGAGTCCGGGCTCGGCGCCCGCGTGCCGGCGATGAACGTGTGGGTGTATTGCTGCCGGGCATGCCCAATCTGCACAGCCATGCGTTCCAGCGTGGCATGGCCGGCCTCACCGAGTATCGCGGGCCCGCTGCCGACAACTTCTGGAGCTGGCGCTCGCTGATGTACCGCTTCGTCGGGCGCATGACGCCCGAGGACCTCGAGGCGGTGACCACGTTGGCCTTCATCGAGATGCTGGAAGCCGGGTTCACGCGCGTCGGGCGAATTCCACTACGTTCACCATGATCCCGACGGGCCGTCCTTACGCGGATCCGGCCGAGCTCACCACGCGCGTGGTGGCCGCCGCGGAACGCTCCGGCATCGCGCTCACGCTGTTGCCGGTGTTCTACGCGCAGGGTGGATTCGGTGGCGCGCCGGCGAACGAAGGGCAGCGGCGTTTCATCCACGATGTGCCCGGTTTCGCGCGCCTGCTCGAAGCCAGCGCGCTCGTGAATGTCGCGCTGCCCGATGCCGTGCTGGGCATCGCGCCGCATTCGCTGCGCGCGGTGACGCCGCGCGCAACTGGCGGAGCTTCTGCCTTTGGCGCGCGGGTCCAGTACACATGCACGCCGCCGAGCAGACCGGCGAAGTGGAGCAGTGCTCGCCTGGTCGGGTGCGCGTCCGGTGCAATGGCTGCTGGATCACGCGCCCGTGGACGCATCGCTGGTGCCTGGTGCATTCCACGCACCTCGACGACCACGAAGTGGCGGGCCTCGCGGCTCGCCGCGCGGTGGCGGGCCTGTGTCCCATCACCGAAGCCAACCTGGGTGACGGCATCTTCCGGGCCACTGATTATTTCGCGGCGCAGGGGCGCTTCGGCATCGGCACGGATTCCAACGTGTCCATCAGCGTGGCCGATGAGCTCCGCCAGCTCGAATACAGCCAGCGTCTTCGCGATCGGGCGCGCAACGTGGTGGCCGGCGCGGGACCGTCTACCGGGCGCACCTTGTTCGAAGGCGCCTTGCGCGGCGGCTCGCAGGCGCTGGGCGTGGCGACTTCGCACGCCGGCATCGCGAAGAATGGAGCGGCGGATTTTGTCTCATTGCGGCTGGACGCCCCTGCGTTCGCGCACCGCTCGGAAGATTCGCTGCTCGATTCGTGGATCTTCGCCGGTGTAAAAAATGCCATCGACGGCGTCTGGCGCGCGGGAAAGAAGGTGGTATCCGAAGGCAAGCATCACGCTCGCGATGCGGCCGAGCGAAGCTGGCGTGAAGCACTCGGCAGGTTGCTGAAGGAGTAGGCCTGGTTTCTAGCTATTTGGGCACGGGGCTGGCAAGCTCGGACCACAACAAGAATCATGGCTCGGGAACCATGAAGAAGCAGGCTCTCATCCTTGGCCTCACGGCCGTACTCTTCGCTTTCGTGTTCACCTGGATCGGTGCGCGCATCTTCGGCTGGCTGAACTTCCAGATTCCCTTCCAGGTCCTGACCGTGGCCATGCTGGCCGCGAGCTATCTCTCCGCGCGCGCACTGGGCAATTTCATCGAAGGCGAAGACGAGCCTCCACCGGCGTTGGGCGTATTGCTGCTGTTCAGCGCGGGATTTTTCCTGCTTTCGCAGCTCTTTTCAGGTCTGGGCGTGAGCTTCGGTGTCGACCGCTTCGCCGAAGTCATGCACTTCCTCACGCAGTGGGCGCTGGTCGGCACCTGCCTGTTCACCACGCGCTACATCAAGCCGCGCATCATGCTGTTCCTCGGCGTATCGGCCTTCGCCATGCAGTTCCATGCCGCCATGGTGCTGGGCATGTTCCAGATGCGGTTGCCGGAGTGGTTGAGCGAGCTCATCACGTTCATCGTGGCCGGGTTGATCGCGCGCTGGTTGTGCTCCGGCGAAGACTCGCCGGCCGATCGTGTGGGCAATCCGCTTTTCCTGTGGCTGTTCAGCGCCACCGGGACCATGTCGCTGATCATCAGCGTGCACGAGATGCTGCTGGGCAGTTTCATCCAGCAACTCATCTGGGTGGGTTTCCTCGTGTCGTTCCTGTTGCTGGTGCGGCAGATCGAGCCGGACGATCCGGAGCACGAGAGCGCCGCGACCGGTCCGCCGTTCACGCTGCTGTTCCTGATATTCGTCGCGCTGTTCAACGCCGTGGGGTCGGTGTTCCACTTCTCCGACACCATGGACCACTGGATGCCGTTCACCGCCAGCGGCCCCGTGCAGCTCTGGCTGCCACTCATCGTGAATGCCGTCGCCGCAGGCGCGATCGTCTTGATGCTGCGGCTCAGCCAGCGCGTGCGCCCGGACTCGCCGGGACGCGTCGCGCTGTTCTGGGGAGTGATCCTTTACTTCGTCGGGGTGCTCGCCGGTGGCAGCATCTTTGGCGTGGTCTCGAGCGAAGGCCGGTTGTTCGAGTTCCTCGCCAGCATCTACTGGCTGATCCTGCTGGTGGTGCCCATCACGATCGCGGCCCAGGTGCTCATGGGCATCGGCCTGCTGCGCATCCTGTTCAACCTCGACGAGCGTCCCGACAGCCGCGGCTGATCACGCGTCCAGCATCGTCGAGAACCCGCCGTAGATCATGCGCTTTCCATCGAAGGGCATTTTCATGGCCTGCATGCGCGGATCCTTCATGACCTTGTCCCAGCCTTCGTCGCGTGCTTCCTTCGACGGCCACTCGATCCACGAGAAGATCACGGACTCGCCATCGCTCAGCTGCACGGCGCCCTTGTAGTCGGTGACCTTGCCTTCGGGCACGTCATCGCCCCAGGCGTCGACGACGCGCGTCGCACCGTATTCCTTGTAGATGGCCGCGTTCTTGTCGGCCATCTCGAGGTAGTCGGGCTTGTTGGCCGTGGGGACCGGGATGAGGCAGCCATCCACGTAGCCGGGAGGCGATGCCTTGCCGCTGTCGTTCACGGGCTGGAATCCGCCCCAGATCATGCGCATGCCATCGAAGGGCATGGACTTCATCGACTCGGTCATCTGCGTGTCGTTGCGCATGCTTTCGTTGGCGCGGTCACGCGTGGCCTTGTCGGGATACTCCACCCAGGAAAAAATCACGTCCTCGTCCTGCTCCGCTTTCACGGACCGCTTGAAGTCCGTGACCTTGCCGTCAGGGACGTCATCGCCCCAGTTCTCCACCATGCGCGTGGCGCCCAGCTTCTTGAAGTAGGGCAGTGCCTGCGCGGCATGTTCCTTGTAGGCATCCTTGTTGGCGCGCGGAACCGCGGCGACGAAACCTTCGATGTAGGACATGAGTTTCTCCTTCGGTTGTGTCGTGACTTCAGACGCCATTGTGCGCCTCGTGTTCCGCCCGTGGCCGTAGGACCTTCCTGAGGATTACCCTCTGCTGCACTCCGACACGGCTCGTCGCCGGCGAGCCACCGGTCGTCGAACGGCGCGTGCCGCAGCGCGGGCAGCCGCTACAGTGGGGCCATGAAAGGCCTGCTGTTCCGCATGATCGTGTTGTTAGGGCTCGTGGGCGTCGCGCACGCCGGTGACACCAGCATCGCGCCCACCGCGCCGCAGTTCATCGCACTCTCGGTGCCGGACGCGGCCGCGAGTGCACGCTGGTACCAGGAAGCGTTCGGGTTGCGGGTACTGGATGAGATCCGGCCCGAGGATGGGGCGGCGCATGTGTTCATCCTGACATCCGACACAATGCTCGTGGAAATACTGCAGCTCCGCGTCGCCAGATCACGGGGAGACGATGCCGCGCAGAATCCCGAGCGGATGCACGGCATCTTCAAGGTGGGGTTCCACGTGGCCGATCTGGATGCGGCCGTGAAGAAGCTGCGCGACATGAAGGCCGTGTTCGACACGGACATCATCGACGATCGCAAGCATGGGCTGCGCTTCGTGTTGCTCCGTGACCCGGACGGAAACTACGTGCAGCTGTTCGGCAGGCCTCGCTAGTCGCCCGTCCGAATGCCCCAGACGGCGGCGCCTTCGCGCGTCAGCGCGGAGAAGGTGACCACGAATCGGTTGGAATTGTGATTCCACTGCCGTGAGAGCACGCCATAGAAAGGCCCCACGCCCGAGAACGAGAATTCCAGCAGATTGTTGCCGCGATGGAACCACGCGCTCACGGCACCGCCCGCGGCGTCGGTCAGCGTGCCGTCCGCATTCAGGCGGATGTTCACCGACGGCTTGATGGTGGCGCTGATGTCCTTGCCGTGGCTGACGATCTTGTACGCGCCCGCGACATCGGCCGCGCTGACATCCGCCGTGACGGCCGGTTGGGCCAGCGAGATCGGCGCGTAACGCAGCGGCGCGATCACCGGCCAGCCTTGCGAGTTGAACAGCAGCTCGTGCACGCGCACTTCGTGGACTTCACCGCGTCCCGGGAAACGCGTGTGGAAGAAGATGAAGTACTTGCCGGTGGCGGCGTCGAAGAATGCGGAGTTGTGCCCGGGCGAAACGTAGCCGTGCATCGTGCCGGTCTCGCCCGTGGCATTCGCGAACTGGAAGTTGCCTACCAGCTTCATGCCATGCGGCGCGATCGAGGGGTCGTAGAAGATCTGCGACTGGATCCCCTTGACCGTGGCCATGTCGGTGCCGGCACCGTCGACATACGGTCCGTCCGGCGTCAGCGAGCGGGCGACGCGGATGTTGTAGCCGCCGTCGGCCGCAAGGCCGCCGAAGGAGCTGAACAGGTAGTAATAGCCGGTGGTCGGGTTGTAGAGGATGTAGGGACCCTCGATTCGCCCGTGGTATCCGCCCAGCAGGTGCCGCCCATAGCCCTGGCCAGGATCGGGCAATCCCGTGGTTTCGTTCATCGCCAGGATGAAGACGCCGCCGGAGTACGAGCCGTACACCATCCAGAGATTGTTGTTGTGATCCAGGAAGGTCTGCGGGTCCACCACGTTCGGGTGCACCTGCGCGTCATAGTTGGTGACGCCGTCCTCGGAGAGGCCCGGCATGCCCGAGCGCAGCAGGATCTGTTTGTTCACGTAGGGGCCGTTCACGGTGTCGGCCACCGCCACTCCCAGCGCCGAGCGCGGCGACGTGCCCTGGCAGGAGTTGTAATAGAAGTAGAACTTGTTGTCAGCCAGCTTCACCACGTCCGGCGCCCAGAGGTCGTTCACCGTCGACCACGTGAACGTGTCCTGCAGCGCCGTGAGCACATTCGTGAACAGCGGGTTCGCGTTGGTCACGCCATCCGCCACCGGGGTCCAGTTCATGAGATCGCTGGTACGCGCGGCGGCGAGATGCGAGCCGAACACGTAGTAGTCGCCGCCCACGCGGATCACCGAGGGATCGTGAACGGAGACATTGGTGAAGGTGATCGGCGTCTGTCCGGTGCCGCCGCTGGAAGAAGAGCTGGAGCTCGAGGAGCTCGAACTTGAACTCGAGCTGGAACCCGAAGAGCTAGAGGCGGAGCCGCCGCCGCCGCCGCCGCAGGCGGCGAGCATCAGGGCGGAGACCAGGCAGAAGGCGCGGGTGGTAGCGAGGTTGATCATTACGCCAGCGTGCCTCATCTGAATACTCGGAGTAATTCCAATTGGCGCGCCAGGGATTCCAGAATGCGCGACACTGTGAGCGTTCACATCGGGAGGAAAATCCATGTCGATGATCGGCAACCTGGTGCGCGTGTCCCCGGAAAAGCTCGACGAATTGCTGGAGTCGCCGGAGCAGGTGCCTGCGTTCCTCGATGAGATATACGAACGCGAGGACAGCAATGAACATATGGATGTCGACAAGGCCTGGCAGATCATCCATTTCCTGCTGACCGGCGAACAGTACGAAGGGGAATTCCCGCTGTCCGCGGTGATGCTGGGAGGCAAGGAGCTTGGCGAAGAGGATGTGGGCTACGGTCCCGCCCGCTACCTCACTCCCGACGAGGTGCGCGCGGTCGCCACGGCAATAGCGGCGATCTCGGAAGACGAGCTCTGGAGCCGCTTCAACGCCAAGGCAGTTTTGAAGGCGCAGATTTATCCCAGCGTCTGGGGAGACGGCGATCGCGAGTACGTCGTCAACAATTACGCCGAAGTGCGGAGGTTCTACGCGGACGCGGCGAAGGCCGGCCACGCGGTCCTGGCCTTCATAAGTTAGTCTGGGGGATCGATGAAACTGTATTCCGGCCCGCTCAGCATGTTCGGCGCCAAGGCCGAGATCGCGCTGCGCGAGAAGGGCCTGCCTTTCGAAATCGAGATGGTGGCGTTCAGCCAGGAGAAGGGCTATTCACCGCGGCATCCGGAAGTACTTCGCGTGAACCCCAAGCGCCAGGTGCCCGTGCTCCTCGATGACGGCGTCGAGATCTTCGATTCCACGCAGATCTTCGAGTACCTCGAACACCGCTGGCCGGCGCCGGCGCTCTGGCCCGCGGATCCGGCCTCGCGCGCGCAGGCGCGCCAGCTCGAACACTTGTCCGATGAAGTGTTCTTCCCGCACGTCATTCGCCTCATGGGATTGCGCGCGAAACCCGATCCCGTCGACAAGCCCGAATGGATCCAGGCGCGCGAGGGCATCGAGGCTTATTACTTGCGCATGGATGCGTTGATCGCAAACCGGGAATGGCTGGCGGGGGAGTACAGCTATACCGACATCGCGTTTTACATGGCGCAGTTCTTCGCCGCGCGGCACACGGTGCCGATGGGCGCGGAGTGCGTGAACCTGCTGGCGTGGCGAAAGCGCATGGCCGCGAGGCCAGCGGTGAGGTCGGTCATCGACGCGATGGCGGCGTACCTGCGCAGCATCGACTATCCGGTACCGGATTACGGCGCGTGATCGGGGCGCTCGATCGCATGGATCAAAGAAAGCATGGCGCGAGAAAGCTTCTCTGGCCGACCATCTTCGTCTTCCTCGTGTCCGTTCAGGCCGCGTCGGCCCAGGACAAGCCCTTCGAGGTGCCCGGTACTGGCATCACGATCGTGTTGCCGCCCGGCCTGGCGTTGGGACACGTGGGTGCGTTTTTGTTCGACGGCACCGGGGAGACCTCGATCTCGTTCGCGTCCCTGGAAGAAAAGCAGAACCCGGATGCTGACCCGGTCTGGCGCAGTATTTTCCCCCGCAAGGCAGGATCGGTCGGCCACCTGCCGAAAGGCAAACTAAGGCGCAGATCGCGTGCGGCGGACGGGGGTGAGTGGGAGGGGCTCATGTTGACCTCGGTTCGGGAGGGCAGAGCGCTGCAGGTCATTCTCAACTACAAGGGAAATTCGCCCGAGACCTTTGAAAGTCTGCGCAAGTCCCTGTTGACGGTGACCTGGGATCCCGGCGCTGCGCAAACCGAGCTCGCCATGGGGGTGGACTTCGACTTCGAGGGACTGAAGCCTGTCGCGGGTGAGATTGCCTTGCTCATGTATACATCGACGGGCCTGGCATCCGGAGAAGGCATGAGAGTGGACGTGCTGCCGATGCCGATGACGGCCGCCAGGGAAAATGCCACTTTCCCGGCACATTGCGAGGCGGTACTCGCGGGTGGGTTGTTGGGCGCCGCCCATTCCCCAGTGGTGATGAAGACCCTGCCAACTCATTCGTATTGTGAGTTGTGGACGGATCCCATTGCTGCCGAAGGAAAATATATGGCGATGGTGCGACTGAAGGCGGGTGGCCTGATGACCCTGTGGGGCACGGCGCCACCGGCGGAGTTCGCGGCGGCACTACCCCTGTTTCGTCGCGGCGTCGAAAGCATGCGCGTCTTGCGCGGGCCCTAACAAATCTGTCACAAATAACCCCGGCGCCGCAGAGAGGCTGTGGGGGTCTGATGCGTTCCAACGCGTTGCCGCTGAGGACAGCCGGTGTCGCCGCAAGTCAAACAAGAGGCCGTTGGCTGGTCGTGCACCCGCACGCGTCAAACGTGCCCGTGATGGGGTATTGAACATGTTGCAGTTCGACCAGAATCTCTCGCACCGCCGTCCGGTCTGGGATGCGCTCTCGACGTTGTTTCTCGACACCGATGTGTCCACGTCGCGGGGCTGGCGTGCGAGCGAGCTGGCGGCGTCGCCGTACTCGCTGCCTCAACTGGAACAGATTCTGATCCACGAGGTGTATCCGGTCTGCCAGCCCAACCTGCGTTCCATGGCGGGCGAGTGGTCCGGGTTCGATTCGGAGTGGCTGCACGATGCGATCCTGATGCTTCGCACGTCCGGCATTCGCGCCTGGTTCAACCTGGGAAAGCTGCGGATGCCGCGCGACGACGAGTGGGTTGCCACCAAGCAGCTGATCGAGCGCGCCCGCGGAAAGTAGGTAACCGCGAGACAAAGGACAGACATTCGGCTGTCCCAAGACAATTCCTGAAAGGGCTTTCTTTGAAGAATCAGCCCTCCGGACGCTGACGCGCAAAGTGAGACGCAGCCGTCAGTTCGCCGAACTATTACCGCTATCAAGCCTAACCACCGCTTCCGTTGGCCGATTGCTATGCAAGACTCGCCGCGCAATGAGAGGCGAGGCCGAAGGTCGGGAACCAGGTCAGCTCAACAGGAAGAGGTCGCCGTGTCCGGGACAGGAGATACCAGCACCACGCAGATGAGCCAGCATGCGCTGGTGGTGCGCTTTCTGAGTCGTACTCAGCTTGAAATCTGCCAGATGAAAGCCTGCCTGCCCGACGAGGCCATGGCACTGGAGCAACCCGCGCTCGCCCAGATCGAGCGCATGGCGCACAAGATCGCCGGCGCCGCGGAGTCCTTCGGATTCCCGCAGGTCAGCGCGATCGCCGCCGCCATCGAATTACTTACCCACGACTGCAAGACCGACACCGTGCGCGAGCGGCTGCTGCTCGTGACGCGCCTGACGGAGCAGGTGTCCGCGCTCGAGGTCTACGTGGAGTTCGCGCTCGCGGAGCGCACCGCGCAGGAAGCCGCCGCGGGTCTGCCGATGTCAGCGTATCTCCCTGGTTTCGGCGCGCGCCAGAAGTAGTGCGCTGAACTCGGGCTGGCGAGTACCCTAGCGGGGAAATGCCAGCGGCCAGTCCCAAGGCCGGCGCCACGCCGGAATTCGAATCCTTTGCCATTCGCGCCGATGCGCGCGCCGCCCGCGACGCGATGGCCATCCTGCCGGGCGAATGGCGGCTGAATCCCCTTTCCGAATCGCTTGGCGAGTTCGAGTACGTGCCGCTGCACGGGCGAAGACTCTCGAGTGGCACCGCCTGGGAAACCGCGCGACGTCTCGCGCGTCAGCCGGGCATTCTCGACGCCGAGCCGCTGTTCGCCGGGCCGGGCGTCCAGCCTGATCCTGCCCATCTGGCCGATATCCTGGCGCCGCATGAGCGGCCGCGCGTGACGCGTGCCCTGGGTGGCAGCGGCAAGCCCCTGGCGTGTTCCGACAGCCCGCGCTGGAGCGTCGAGGCCGTCAACGCGCACAAGGCCTGGGGCTCGAGCACCGGCAAGGGGGTCGTCATAGGTCATCCCGACACCGGCTACACCCGGCATCCGCAGATCTGGAGCAACACGGACCCGCGCGTGCTCGCGGGCGCGGGGTATGACTTCGTGCGTAACCAGGTGGTGTCGCTCGATCCACTGACCGGCGCGAGCCCGGGCCATGGCGGCTCCACGGCCAGCGTCCTCATGAGTGCGCGCGGCGGCGAGGGCGGTCCCCAGGTGGATGGCATCGCACCGGACTCGCAGCTCGTGCCACTGCGGGTGTCCGACAGTGTCATCCATATTTCGTTCACGCACTTGCGCAGGGCGCTGCTGTTCATCGCGGGCAAGGCGCAAGTGATCTCGATGAGCCTCGGCGGTCCGATTCCTTCGCCAGCGTTGCATCGCGCGCTGCGGCACCTCGCGGATCTCGGCACGGTATGCGTCGCGGCCGCGGGAAACGTCTATCCCTTCGTGGTGTATCCGGCGCGCTATGCCGAGGTGCTCGCGGTGGCGGCGACGAACTGCGGCCAGAAGCGATGGAAATGGTCGACCAACGGGCGCGCGGTGGATGTCAGTGCGCCCGGAGAATCCGTGTGGTGCGCCACGTCGACGCTGAAGGAGGGCGCGCCTCACTACTCGGTCGAACGTGGCTCGGGAACTTCGTACGCTGCCGCCACGGCTGCGGGCGTCTGCGCGCTTTGGATCGCCCGGCATGGCCATGCGAACCTGGTGGCGAAGTACGGCGCGCGCGTGTCCGCCGTGTTCCGGGAGATCGTGATGCGCTCGGGCTGCCACGTTCCGGTCGGCTGGAACACGCGCACCATGGGGGCGGGCATCATCGATGCGCAGAAGGTGCTCGCGGCGCCGCTGCCCGCGGGCGTCGTGGCATTAGCGGGGGCATCACGCGGCGGGGTGATTGAGTCCGCGATGGATTACTTCCCGACGCTCGAGCCGGATGCTGCGCTGGCGGCCATCACGGCGAACGTGCCGCGCACACGGCGGGGTGGCGTGCGGGCGGCGTTCGACGTGGCGGGAGAAGAGTTGCTGTTCCAGCTTGGCTCGAACGCGAGCCTGCGCGCTGCTATCTACGAGAGAGCAACGGAAGGCGGACGGAAGCGCGGAGCCCGCCGATCGGGAGGGGTAGCAGCGAGGATAGATGCCTCGGCGACATTTCGTAGGGCGTTTGGAATGTAGCTCGACGGTTCGATGGAAGATGGCTTGGGGTTACGGGCATGCGGGATCACGAAGCTGGCATTGACCAGTTAGACGTCTCGTGGTGAAGTCGGATCAAGGACTTACGAGGGCGCGCCGATGTTATTCGTCACTTCCGACGCAAATGACAGCGTCATTTTTGACGCCTACTTATAGTTAGGCAGCCTCAGGTCTCACATGAATCAGGCGGCACCATCTAGTACGACGACTTCCCGCTGGCGCGAGGTGCCTGGCGTGATCACGAAGTCGGAAGTGGAGTTCCGTGGTGACGACTACCTGCCCGTGGTCGAGTACACATACGTAGTGGATGGCGTTACGTACAGAGGTGACACCATCGCAAGAGGTCTTATCACATTCAATTGGAAGGGTCCGGCGGCGCGCTTGATCGAGAGCCTTCCGGTAGGAGCGACAGTGCCGGTCTATGTCGATCCCAAGTATCCCAGGCAGTCAGCACTGCGCCCGCATGTAGACAAGAATCTGCCTGTGTTCCTGATCTGCTTTGTCGGGTTCGTTGTGCTCCTCATTCTTCTACTTGCATTCGGTAAATCTCAGTGAACGTCGGCTGCCTAACACCTCGTTGGAGCGGACGCGTGTGGGATAAAGTGCCAAGCTCAAACGTCGGCGTGCGCGCCGCTCAACTCAACCGTTAGGCATGCTATGAAACCACTCGTTGTGCCACCAGCAGCAATTCGGGATCCTAAGTCCATTCAGATGCTCAGTGCCTGGATCGCGGAAAAGGGCCAGCACTGCACAATCAATATTGGGCATTGGGAAGGCCGCGGCCATGACGAAGTGTCTTCCTGGGGGATCTTCCTGGCAGACACGGTTCGACACATCGCTAATGCGATGCGTGACGAGTATGGAAAGGCCGTGCCCGACACTATCGCGGGAGTGCTTAAGTCCCTCCACACTGAACTCCACGACCCGACCAGCGAGGTAAAAGGAGGGTTTGCGCATGGTGGCAACTAGCGCATGCCTAACAATTCGTTGGAGCGGACGCGTGCGAGATAAAGTGCCAAGCCCATACGTCGGCGTGCGCGCCGCTCAACTCAACCGTTAGACCGCACTCAATGGCAGCGCATACCTCAACCGATCTGGCACACATTGCGGAGGCCGTTCGTGTCGCGAAAGCCATCCTGAGCGGTCAGACTGGAATACTCGAAGGTTGTATACCGCTATCCACAGTCGCGAACCGCATCGTCCCTGACTGGCGGGTCGATCCTGACTTTGTGGTTTTCGGCGGCGTCGCCTCTGAGATTGGCGCACTACCCCTGGGCTCGGTCAGAGAGATTTGGAGTAGCGAGGCTCTTGCAAGAAAGGATGTTGAAATAGCACGCTATACCCAAGCTGTGCAGGAACGGGTAATGGCTGCGTGTCGCCGCATTGTGGACAGATTCGGCCCGCAAGTAGCGGTCGGTGCGGTCTAACACCTCGTTGGAGCGGACGCGTGAGAGATAAAGTGCCAAGCTCAAACGACGGCGCGCGCGCCGCTCAACTCAATCGTTAGACCTCAGCAAATGCCGAAGGCCAACGTACTACTTATCTCCCCCGCCGACGCCCGGGTCGACCGCGTCGACCTCAGCGGTGCGACGGAGTGGACTGACCGTGTGCTGCAGCTCGCTACCTACGTGTGTCCTCATTGCAAGTCACCAGCAGAATTCAGCACTTCGACTTTGCGCAAAGCCGAAAACTTTAAGGGGTCGCCCCTGGGTGCCGAATGGCACAACCAGTGCATTGAGATGCGGCCTCTTGGCGAGTGGGAGTGGGCCTTAGACCATCGATGCTCTGGCTGTGGCTGTCCCGTTCGTATTGTCTTTGCTGCCGGTAGCGAATTTGTTATGGGAAGTCACGCACATCGCCTGGTCGATGTAATAGAGATGGCGACGTGCTTGCGAAGCGGTTCTTCAGCCGAGCTGAGGTCTAACACCTCGTTGGAGCGGACGCGTGAGGGATAAAGTGCCAAGCTCAAACGCCGGCGTGCGCGCCGCTCAACTCAATCGTTAGACGACTCATGCAAGCCGTACCGCAGGAACCCAGGCAGCGCTGGACTCTCATGACAATACTGAAGCGGGCGGGCGCATTCCTCGGCGGTCTGCTTGGGGTGGTGGTCGTCCTAGGCTTGGCAATTGACACAGGCGGAGTTAGCCCGCCTGACGATGCGCTGGTCTATTTGAACCCATCGCAGAGCACCTACTTCACTCCAGATCGAACGCCTGCAAACGCTGGTTTCATACCGGTTTCGTACTTAGAGGCGAAACGACGAGGTGCGAAGCCTGATGAAGTCACAGGTTTCAACGTAGACGGCCCACCGCTCTTGGTCGCTATACTCGACGCCAATGGTTTGTTGCCATTCACTTGGTCGCTGAAATGGCAGGGCACGGGAACCAAGATCGAACGTGTACGGCTTGAGTCGTCTAACAACTCGTTGGAGCGGACGCGTGAACGATAAAGTGCGAAGCTCAAACGCCGGCGTGCGCGCCGCTCAACTCAACCGTTAGAACGCACAAATCAGTAAGAACGAAGAGCGGCTTGGTCTCGCTCTTCGTTCAAGCGGCGCAATCGTGGTCGAGCAGTTCGTCCAAGTAGGCAGCGCCAAGCTCATCCGGTCGGAAGCGTAGCTCGAGCGAGCTCCCGAGATCAATCGCAAGTCCGGTCCAGGTCACAGTGCCTGGCCATCCATGTCGCGGTCTAGCGGGCCGAATCGTTGAATCTGGCGGTTAAGGTAAGCGGTGTTGCGCCGCTGCGTTCGCGGCGGCATCCTGCGCATCAGCTTCGGAGAGAGCCCTTCGATCCGGTGTCACGGATGGGCGCGAAGCGCCAGAGAGAAGTGCCAAGGGACTAAAACGGCTTCGGAGACCTCAGACATGTGCGTTCTAACACCTCGTTCGAGCGGACGCGTTCAACATAAAGTGCCAAGCTCAAACCTCGGCGTGCGCGCCGCTCAACTCAACCGTTAGACGTCATGGCTATTGTTACCGCCAGCGCCGTCGAGTCGAAGTTGCGCCAATGGCAGTCCGGGGAGCTTACGGCTGCGGAGGTGCACGCTTGGGCAGAGGATACTTTCGGGGTGGATCAGTGGGAGCCCGAATCCGACGCGGTGAATGAAGTGCTCGCCCAACTGGATACTCTCGACATGAACTTGGTCACCTCAGAGGACATTCCCATTCTCTTGGCTGCACTTCGCTCAGACAATTTCGAATCGATTCTCACTGAACATTTCTCAAAGGTCGACATCGAGCTGCGAAAGAGTCGACTGGCGGCGGTTCCTCTCTATGCACCATTTTGTAGGTCATCGGCGTGACGTCTAACACCTCGTTGGAGCGGACGCGTGGCGGATAAAGTGCCAAGCTCATACGGCGGCGCGCGCGCCGCTCAACTCAACCGTTAGACGTCATGGCTATTGTTACCGCCAGCGCCGTCGAGTCGAAGTTGCGCCAATGGCAGTCCGGGGAGCTTACGGCTGCGGAGGTGCACGCTTGGGCAGAGGATACTTTCGGGTGGATCAGTGGGAGCCCGAATCCGACGCGGTGAATGAAGTGCTCGCCCAACTGGATACTCTCGACATGAACTTGGTCACCTCAGAGGACATTCCCATTCTCTTGGCTGCACTTCGCTCAGACAATTTCGAATCGATTCTCACTGAACATTTCTCAAAGGTCGACATCGAGCTGCGAAAGAGTCGACTGGCGGCGGTTCCTCTCTATGCACCATTTTGTAGGTCATCGGCGTGACGTCTAACACCTCGTTGGAGCGGACGCGTGGCGGATAAAGTGCCAAGCTCATACGGCGGCGCGCGCGCCGCTCAACTCAACCGTTAGGCCCACGCCGATGGGGAACTACTACGACTGGAAGTCGGGAAGACAGGCCTGCCCAAAATGCAACTGGTCTGGGCCGGGAAGCGAAGCGGCCATAGGCGAGACCTTTAATGACGGCGCGGAGTATCACTGTCCGAAGTGCGATCATCGATTCGGCTTCATTGCCTTCCCTTTGCTTACTGAGAGCATTAGTGATCCGCGGGCACCGAATTCGGATCGTGCATTCGCGGAGATAGCTTTGCGCGGCGCTGGCAAGTTTCAACAAGATCGCACAGAGACATCACTGGCAGGTCAACGCGTCTATGAGGATGAGAGCTTCATCCTTCTCAAGTCGCCTTGGCTATTGGTGATTACCCACCCATTCCTTGCGCGCTACTTCGTCTATTTGAAAGGCCGTCACCTGGCCGTAAGCGTTCAAAGATCTGAGAAAAGGTTTCTCTTGGCTGTACTCGGTGAAATGGTGCAATTGGGGTTGTCACCTAGAGCTATAAAGGATAGCTCGATTTTCAAGGACTTCTGCCAGGCCATTCCCGCTCGCGGCGGAGCTCTATGGCACGTATTCTTCAGACAACACCCAGCTCGTGAGCTTGCGAAAGCGTATGCGCGGGCCTAACAAATCGCTGGAGCGGACGCGTGATAGATAAAGTGCCAAGCTCATACGCCGGCGTGCGCGCCGCTCAGCTCAGCCGTTAGACCGCTCTGCATGCGCCGCATTTACATCGATACCAACGACATGTCGCAGGATGGGTAGTGTCACGTCGCCTTGTTCGAAGGCCGTGCTCTTGACGACGCCGCGTCTGAGCTTGGCCTGGTCGAGCGAATGCCGGTGGTTCTCTTTTACGAGGATCCGGCTGAAACCTTTGAGTACGATGGCACCGTTCATTTTCGAGAAGGCCGCTGGACGGTCAAAGCGGAGCGGGATAGCTACAGACTAATCTCTGAAACTCCGTTGGATCAGCTGCGGAAACTGCCAGGAGTCAATGGATGACGCAGGCTAGGATCGGTCTAACACCTCGCTGGAGCGGACGCGTGCAAGATAAAGTGCCAAGTGCAAACGTCGGCGCGCGCGCCGCTCAGCTCAACCGTTAGGTGGCACTCAACGTGGCCTCAAGATATCCATCAATCGCGCTGGTTGCAGGCATTCTCCTGTTTGTCCTCCCTGTCCGCGGGGAAGAGAGCTCCAAAGTCGCGGAAGATTCGAGGGAACGACGCGAAGCTGAGAGCAAAGCCGGCTTTTCCCATGTCAAAAGCATTCGCGACCCAGAACGAGTAGTCCAACCTGCTGCCGTCGGTCAACAGCACTTGGCGGTGGCAGCCGCGAGACTTGAAGTCATCGGCACTATCTCCGATCGAAGTGTCGGGTCGATATTGTCCCAGGTTCATGACCTGGCTGGAGCTAAAGCGGCGCGGGATACCAAGGTCACGGGTGACGAGAAATATGCGGTAGTTGAGTTGGGAAACAGAGAGCGTGATCCTTGCTGCTTCGGTACTCTGCTGTACGCGAAGCGGCAAGCCAATTGGGTCTTGGTTACTGAGTATGTGCTGTCGCACTAGGGTGCCACCTAACACTTCGTTGGAGCGGACGCGTGCAAGATAAAGTGCCAAGCCCATACGTAGGCGCGCGCGCCGCTCAACTCAACCGTTAGGCCGCTGCTGTGGTACGCATCCACGTCGACTTCTCTGTCTTCTCCACCCATGCGGCACAAGGCAGCGTCCATGGTCTTGTAGAAGTCGCTGAAGTCCCACTTGTTGGCTCCGTCGTTCAATTCACAAACCCTAAGCGTGCTGTTTCCTTCCCGGACGTCCCGGGGTTTAGCCCGCAGATCAGGGTCGAACATTCGGTCTTTCCGGACCATGGAATGGCCGCTGACGCGGTCTTGTCCCTTGCCGATGTGAATGTGACGACTTCTACGGAAGCGCAACGCGTGTTCGAGTTTTTTGAACGTGGGTTCGACCTGTTCGTAGATCGGTTTTATGACGCCCACTATGAATAGGGGCATCGGCCTAACACCTCGCGGGAGCGGACGCGTGCAAGATAAAGTGCCAAGCTCAGACGCGGGCGTGCGCGCCGCTCAGCTCAACCGTTAGGCGGCGCTATGCGTAAGCTTGCAATTCTGGCGATCGCCATGCTCTCGGTCGTGGACGCGCATGCAGGCGGGTCTTCCTATCCAACCACTATCGAGTCGATGGAGCGGGTGAAAGCTGATCACTACCGACTAGTCGTAAAAACCCGCGCACTGTCGTCAGAGCCACAACGGATCGTCTTGCATCTCAAATTTCGCCCACGAGCGCTTGGGCTACGGCCGCCCCCAAT
This sequence comes from uncultured Pseudomonadota bacterium, assembly GCA_963846605.1. Classification (GTDB taxonomy): domain Bacteria; phylum Pseudomonadota; class Gammaproteobacteria; order Steroidobacterales; family Steroidobacteraceae; genus CADEED01. The sequence goes on along the minus strand of CAWJWS010000011.1, from coordinate 892,151 downwards.
GGTCACGCGCGCAGCTTACGATGAGTGCATCGCGCTGTTTAAAACACACCTTCAAGAGCGTAAGTCGTTTCCACTCGGCGTGATGGGCACAGGGTTAGTTCCGTTGCCCGACAAGCCAAATGAGTACCAGAGCAATGCACTTGCTTTGCTTGAGGAATTTCGGGGGGATCGCGTTTGCTATTCGTTTGCCATGCCGACGTGAAACGCCGCCTAACACATCGCTGGAGCGGACGCGTGAACGATAAAGTGCCAAGCTCAAACATCGGCGTGCGCGCCGCTCAGCTCGACCGTTAGGCGACTATGCCAGCTACTCTTCGAGTCCCTCGAACTGCTACTCGCCGAAGCTGCGCAGTGCCTCGATGACGCGGCGGGCGAACTTCGGGAACTCCCTCAGCTCGATCTGAATCGAAATCTGCGTCGCATCGGGACTGCTGTGAACGCCGTCTGGGACTTTCGGGATGAGCTGCACAAGGCTCGTCCCGATCTTAGGCCGAACTTCGTGGCTGAGAGCGATGCAGATCCTGAGCGCTACTCCCAGCTATCGGAGCGTTCCAAGGAAGCGCATCGCCTTGAAGAGTCGGGTGAAGGTGCCCGTGCCGTTGAAGCATTCAGTGCCCTCCGCGCAGCGGCCAAACGCGGCTACTTTTGCATGGTGGCGGAGGCGGGACTGTTCAGGCTGCACGAACAGGGCGGTGCGTCGCCTAACAAATCGCTCGAGCGGACGCGTGAGGGATAAAGTGCCAAGCCCATACATCGGCGTGCGCGCCGCTCAGCTCAACCGTTAGAGGGCACTGTGCACGTCGCCTTATCGGCCCAAATTCGTGCGCGCATCAACCGCCTCGCCGGCGGCGAGGGAAGAACTTCCTTAGTGGAAGCGGCTCGGCGCTTCGATGCACTGCCACTCTACGAAGGGTGGGATGGCTGGGGCCTACTTACCGAAGGCGGCGAAGTTCTAGAAGGATCCGATGAGGGTGCCGTCGCTCCTGCAGTAGAGCCTTTTCGAACGATGTACTTGGTTAAGGGTGCGGAAGACTATCCGGAGCTGAACGTTATGCTGCCAACACGGCCCGATTCGAGCCACGATTGTGAGCACTGTAAGGGAACTGGTTGGTTCCATCAGAACGGCGTGCAAGTCCACGTGCGTTGCGGAACGTGCAGGGCGCTGGGTTGGGTCGCGGTGCCCTCTAACACCTCGCTGGAGCGGACGCGTGAGGGATAAAGTGCCAAGCTCCTACTGCGGCGCGCGCGCCGCTCAGCTCAATCGTTAGGCGGCCTGTGAACGGCGAAGCCACTTCGAACACAAATCCGGCAGCTCTGCGAGTCCTCCAGGAGTTTCTTGCGGCCCTTAACCAATGGCAAAGGAATGTGTGGGGGCGTCATCGGCTCGACAACTACCAGTTCAACAATCCGCACCATCGCGCGGTTGACAGAACGATTGAGCAGTTGGAGCAGGATTGGACAATGCTGGCCTCTCGTTTTATTTCGCCGGCCTGCCGTTTTCATGCGAATCCGCCGCGTAATAAGGCTTCGCCACCTGTATTTGACGGGGCGGAAGCTCGGTTGCCAGCGACCGTCGCGATATCGGACCTCGAATCCATTTTTGAGGTAGCTGGTACATTTGGCTCACCGTATCGGTTTGTGCTCATCAAAACGGATGGGTTATGGCTAGTGCACGATTTGCTTGTGCCAGCTGAAAAACGTAACGGACCTTGGAAACAGGGCTACATTGTTTGGTAATCCCCCCGAAAAACAGCTGAGGTCAGAAGTGGAATTTTCTCGTAATGTAAACCGAGGAGATTCCGATGAAGAAGTCGAAGTTCAAGGACAGCCAGATCATTGGCTACATCAAGCGTGCTGAGGCCGGGGAGCCGGTAGCCTCGCTGTGCCGTGAGGCTGGCATCAGCTCTGCCACGTTCTACAAGTGGCGATCGAAGTACGGCGGCATGGACGTGTCGATGATGGCGCGGGTGAAGGAGCTCGAAGAGGAGAACCGGCGGCTGAAGAAGATGTACGCGGAGGCGCAGATGGACTCTGCGATCGTGAAGGAAGCCCTCACAAAAAAATGGTGAGGCCATCTCAGCGGCGTGAGATGGCCACCTGGGCGGTAAGAGACAAATGCCGCAGCATCCGCAGGGCGTGCGAGCTGTTCGGGGTCAGCGAGACCTGCTATCGCTACGAGCCGAAGCTGTCGAGCGAGAACGAACGGATCGCCGACTGGTTGATGCGTCTGACGCACAACCAGCGCAACTGGGGCTTTGGGCTGTGCTACCTGTTCCTACGCAACGTGAAGGGGCTTCGGTGGAACCACAAGCGCGTCTATCGCATTTACCGGCTGCTGGAGCTGAACCTGCGGATCAAGCCCAAGCGGCGCCTGGTGCGCGAGAGTGCCGCAGCCGCTGGCGGTTCCGGAGGCGATCAACCAGGTGTGGTCGATGGACTTCATGCACGACAACCTGGACGACGGCCGGCAGTATCCGGTTGTTCAACGTGCTGGACGACTTCAACCGCGAAGGGCTCGGCATCGAGGTCGATCTGTCGCTGCCCTCAGCCAGAGTCATCCGGGCGCTGGATCAGATCATCGAGTGGCGAGGACGAGCCCAAGGCGATCCGCTGCGACAACGGCCCGGAGTACCTGAGCGGAGCCCTGCAGGAATGGTCTGCAAGCGCAGAACATCCGGATCGATTACATCCAGCCAGGCAAGCCGCAGCAGAATGCCTACGTCGAACGGTTCAATCGCACGGTCCGCTACGACTGGCTATCGCAGACGTTGTTCGCATCCATCGAAGAAGTCCAAGACGCGGCGACTCGCTGGCTCTGGACCTACAACAACGAAAGACCGAACATGGCGCTCGGCGGCATCACGCCAAGGCAGAAGTTGGCGATGGCCGCATGACCGTTTTCCACTTCTGATCCCCGCTGAAAATGGGGGGATTACCGTTCTCTTTTTGAAAGGCTCAGCTAAGCAAACGAAGTGGATTTGCAGTAACTGCAAGAGTCCAATTGGGTTGCCAGAAGTCAATCTGTGCGCGGCCTGCGGTGCTCGTCTTGAATGAGCATTTCTGCAAGGTCGCACCTGTGCACCTAACAAATCGCGGGAGCGGACGCGTGAGGGAAAGAGTTCCAAGCTCAGACCGCGGCGTGCGCGCCGCTCAGCTCAACCGTTAGGCGGCAGGAGGGCAACGGATGGGCGTGTGCCTTTTCGACCGGAAGACTGAGGAGATTGTCTTCTCAGTTAACTTCTGGCACTACCGAGCCATCGTTGAGGCTGTCCGCTCGCTTCGGGTGTTGCCCGAGGAGACGATCGATTCCTTGCATCAAAATTGGGCTGGCACGGGGCTGACTACCGAAGAGGCTCGCCTTGTGGCGAAAGCTATCCGCAGCCATCTGTTGCCGACGCTCGCCGACGGCGAACGGCTGCTATTCGACGGCGGGCACACAACCGAGCCGGACGACGGAACGATGCATGGAACCCGGCCGAGCAGCACAAGAACTACAGTACCAATCGTTCCGTGTTGGGCGAGTTCGCTGCCTGCTGCGAGTTGTGCAACGGCTTCACTGTCTGCTGACCGGGCGCACATCCCGTCATCGCGATGCTCTCGCTACTTTCGCCAACCATCTGTGCGGCGCGGCCGATGAGCTCTTCTCGGCTTACTACGGTGTGTTGCGCCGCAAGTCCGAAGGCTGAATCGCCAGATTCCTCAACCGTTCAGATACTCAACCGCCCAGTCGAATCGCCGTGGCTGCTGATGCCCGACGCGCCCATGCCATCGGCCATGGTCAGGAACAGGTTGGTCAGCGGCGCAGGCTTCACCTTCACGTAACGGCCGGTCTTGAACGTACCGCCGCCGGCGCCCGCCACCAGGATGGGCAGGTTGTCGTGCGTGTGGCGATTGCCATCCGCATTGCCCGATCCGTACAGGATCATGGAATTGTCGAGCAGCGACCGGCCGTCGACGTCCTTCGTGGCCGTCCATCTTCTCGAGGAAGCGCGGCCGAGCCGCGTGCACGTACCAGCGGTCGATCTCCTGCACCTTGGCGATGATCTCGGGGCTGTTCTTGTGATGCGTGAGGTCGTGGTGGCCCGAGACGATGCCGATGTCGGCGAACGGGCGGTTGCTGCCTTCGCGCGCCATGCAGCAGCGTGGCGACGCGGGTGGAGTCCGTCTGGAACGCCAGCAGCAGCATGTCGAACATCAGCGCGACGTGCTCGGCGTAGTCCACGGGCACGCCGGCGGGGGCGTCGATCTCGGGGTTCTGCACCTTCATCTTCGCGGTGAGTTCGATGCGCTGCTCGATCTCGCGCACGCTGGTGAGGTACTGGTCGAGCTTCTGCTTGTCGCGGCCGTCGAGCTTCGCGTTCACCGTCTTCGCGTCGGCGAGCACGTAGTCGAGGATGGAGTTCTGCTCGGCCTGGCGGCGCTTGAGGTTCGCCACGCGCTGGTGGATCGGCGCCGTCACCGAACAATCGCTCGAACACGAAGCGCGGGTTGTGCTCGGGCGACAGCGGCTGGTTGTGCGAGCGCCAGGCCATGTTGTACTCGTAGGCGCAGGCGTAGCCCGAATCGCATTCGCCGGACTTGCGCACCACGTCGCAGCTCAGCTCGAGCGAGGCGAAGCGCGTCTGGTGGCCGATCTGGTTGGCCACCACCTGGTCGATGGAAATGCCGGCATGGATGTCCGAGCCCGCGGTCTTCTTGATGCGCACGCCGGTGAGGAAGGTGCCACCCGCGCGCGCGTGATCACCCGCGCCATCGGGACCGGGGTTGGCGCAGAGGTCTTCGAGACCGGCGATGACCTGCAGGTGGTTCTGCACCTTGGCGAGCGGTTCGAGCGTGGGCGAGAGCGCGAAATCCGAACCGCCTTCGCCGGCAGGCCACCAGGCCGCGGGGATGGCGCCATTCGGCACGTAAACAAAGGCCATTCGCGTGGGCGCCTTGACGCTCTTGCGACGCTGCAAACGCGCTTCGCGGCGCGAGCGAGGCCAGGGCGGGCAGCGCGATGGTCACGCCGGCTGCCGCGAGGAAGCGGCGCCGCGAGAAGCTCTCGTGACGTTCGGCCGCGAGTTGCTGCGGGGACTTCTTGCTGTCGTTGCTCATGTCTGCCTGTCCTCGAGGAATCAGTTCGGCAGCCGTGACGGTGGCCGTGGTGCGCATTTTCTGGAAAGGAGCGGAATCGATGATGCCCGCGAGCATGGCGCCGAACTTGCCGTCCTGGCCCTGCAGCCGCTTCACGATCTGGTCGATGGTCTCGACGTCGTAGTACTCCATGCCGCGCCCGGTGGCGTAGGTCATGAGCTTGGTCGTGAGCGTGCGGTAGAACTCTTCGCGATGGTCGTTCGCGAGGATCTTCTTGAGCTCGGCGACGCTCTTGAACGTCTCGCCGGTGATCAGGTTGCCCTCGGCCACGATGGGCTGCTTGCGCTCGGTGTCGCGCCAGCCGCCGATCGCATTGAAGTTCTCGAAAGCCAGACCGATGGGGTCCATGCGGTTGTGGCAGGAGCGGCACATGGGCGCCTCGCGATGCAGCTTGAGCACATCGCGCAGCGTGGGATCGTGGCCATCCTTGAACTCGCTTTCGCTGGCTTCGAGCGCGGGGACGTTGGCCGGCGGCGGCGGCGGGCGGCGTGCCGAGGAAGTTCGACAGCACGAACAGGCCGCGCTTCACGGGCGAGGTGCGATCGGGATTCGAGGTGACCAGCAGCGCGCTGCCCTGCGTGAGCACGCCGCCGCGCGGATTGCCCGCGGGCAAGGTGACCTTGCGCAGCTCTTCGCCGGCCACGCCCTGGATGTCGTACATCTTCGCCAGCGGTTCGTTGAGGAAGGTGTAGTTGCTGTCGATGAGTTCGGTGACCGGGCGGTTCTCGCGCATGATGTAGGCGAAGTACGACTCCGTCTCCATGCGCATGAACTTGCGCATGTCCTTGTCCAGGTCCGGCTTGGACTCGACGATCTTCTCGATCTTCTCCAGCATCGCCTTGGCCGTGGCTTCGTCGCCGCTCATGAATGCCTTGCGCAGCTGGCGCAGGGTTTCTTCTTCGCCGGCGTCGCGCAGGATGATCTGGCGCGGGTTGCTGGCGATGCCTTCCACGTCGCGCGCCTGCAGCCACTGGCCGGTGAAGTTGCGCGCAAGGTTTTCCGAGCGTGGGTCCTTGAGCATGCGTTCGATCTGCGCCGGCAGGTTCTGGCGCAATTCGCCGCGGGCGGCGAGCTGCATCAGTCGTGTCATCGGGCATGGTCGACCACAGGAAGTACGACACGCGCGAGGCGAGCGAGTATTCGTCCACCTCGGCGATCGAGGTGCCGGTCGCGTGCCGCGCAGGTTGCTCGAGCTTGAACAGGAAGCGCGGGCTCGAGAGCACCGCGGCCATGGCATGCGCCACGCCTTGTTCGAAGCTCTTGCCCTTCTGCGTGTACGTGGCTTCGGCGAGTGCTGGCGAGCCGCTGCGCCGTGTCGTCGTCGAGCGGGCGGCGATAGGCGCGCGAGGCGAAGGCGCCGAGCAGTTCCGCCGCATACGCGTGGCGGTCGGCGCGCGCTCCCTTGCCATTCGCAGCGGGCACTTCGCGCGGGAAATACTTTTCGTAGTCCTTGGTGGCCACCCACTGGGCGGATTCCAGCGGACCTTCGATGACCACCTTGTTCACGAACAGATCCGTGATGGTCTTCTCGCCACCGGCCGGAACCGTGGGCTGCAGCTCGATGGAAACCGTGTGCTCACTCGGCTTCCACTTGTGCGTGGACTCGAACGAGAAGTCCTTCTCGTCGTGATACGAGTAGTTCCTGGTTGGCGACTTCCTTGCCATCCACCTTGAGCACGAGCCGCGTCTTGCCCGGGTCAGGCGTGTACGTGCCGTTCACCTGCAGATCGAACTGCACGCGATAACTGCCGGGCAGTTCGTTCTTGAACGAGGCCGCGACGTTCGCGGGCTCGGAGAAGAGGAGCTGGCGCTTGCCCCACTTGGCGCGCGCGTTCTGGCCGGCGAAATCGATACCGGCGCACCACGTTCTCGTGCGGCTTGCGCGCCACCAGCGGCACGGTGTCCGCGATGATGGTCTGCGCGGCCGCGACGTACTTCTCCATGAGCATGGGCGAGGTGGTGAGCGCGTCGCCGATGTTGTCGAAGCCGAAGCCCGTGTCGTCGGGCGGGAATTCGTGGTCGGTGTTGTAGTCGACGCCGAGCAGGTCTTTGCACCGTGTTGCGGTATTCGACGCGATTGAGGCGGCGCACCGTGACGCGGCCCGGATCGGGATTCTTCGGGTCGATGTGGAACACGTCGCGCTTGATCCAGCGCTCGAGCGTGGCCTGTTCGGCGGGCGAGAGGCGCGGCTTGTCATCGGCCGGCATGAGGCCGGCGCGCGTGTTCAACAACACGTCGAACCCAGAGTTCGGGCTCGAGGATCTGATCGGGAGTTTCGAGGCGGTCGAAGGCGACCTTGCCCTTGTCATAACCATCGCCGTGGCATTCGTAGCAATGCTTCTCGAGCAGCGGCAGCACCGTTGTCCTGGTACTCCGCCATGCCGGCGATGCTCGCGCGGCTCGCGGGCTCGGACTTGGCGCTGGAGGCGGCGGACACCGCGAGGCCGATGGGAAGCGCGACGGCAAGTCCCAGCGCCAATGGCGCGAATCTGCGGGACCAGAACTTCAACTGATGCATTCCCTCAGTGCCCCCTCTCGCACCCTATGAAAGCGGTTCGCATTGTGCGTGATGTAAGACAGCAGGTCACGGGCAATGTTTCCCGGAAATCGTTTATAAATGCGTCTCTTGCAGGACACGAAGGACCCCGATCACATGATCGCCAGCCGACTCGCCAGCCCGACGCTCAGCCGCCGAATTTCCGTTATTGCGAGCCGCCACTTTTGTGAGCTCTTGCCGCCTCCGTCGTCGCCTGTGCCGCCACGCCCGCGGAAGTGCAGAAAGCAGCGCCACGAGCACTACGAAGCGCTCGGTGATGCATTCAAAGCCGTGCGCGACAACTCGCGGGGAACCCCTGATTTCGCGGCGCTCGACAAGGCGATCGTCGTGATCCAGAAGTCCACCGTGGACCAGGCGCAATGGTTCCCCAAGGGCACCGGCCCCGAGGCGGGCAAGACCCGCGCGCTGCCGGAGATCTGGAGCAAGCCCGAGGAGTTCGCGGCCGCGCAGAAGATGTTCGCCGACAAGGCGGGCCCGCTGGCCGCGGCCGTGAAGGCCAAGTGATGGCGAGGCCGTGGGCAAGGCCTTCCGCGAGCTCGGTGGCGCTTGCAAGAACTGCCACGACGGCTTCCGCGCGCCCGAGTAATTGGAACCGCGAATACCCGCGATGAACGAAGCAATGCCGCCGGCGCCGAGCCGGCTCTCCCGGCTCGTGTGCGTATCCGCGTATGGGATATCCCCGCGCGCGTCACGCACTGGGTGTTCGTCGTGGGCGTGGTGGTGTCCTGGTGGACGGCGGAAACCGGCCGTCTCGAATGGCATCGCTGGAGCGGCTACACGCTGCTCGGCACTGGTGCTGTTCCGCCTGTACTGGGGTTTCTTCGGCAGCTCGACGGCACGCTTCAGTCATTTCGTGCGCGGACCGCGCGCGATTCGCTGACTATCTCAAAGGCATCCAGCGAGCAGCGCGCCGGCCACAATCCGCTCGGCGCGCTCAGCGTGCTGGCCTTGTTAGGCCTGTTGCTGGCGCAGATCGTGCTCGGTCTGTTCGCCGTGGACGTGGACGGCATGGAGTCCGGGCCGCTCTCGTCGTACGTGAGCTTCCAGGCGGGCAGGTTGGCGGCGGAATGGCATGAGTGGGTGTTCAACGCACTCATGGTCGTCATCACGCTGCACCTGCTCGCGGTGCTGTTCTATGCTGTTCCGCAAACAGAATCTCGTCGGTGCAATGGTCACGGGCACGCGCTCGTTCGATGGCCCGTGGAGCCGGTGTCGCGCGGATCGTGGCTGCGATTGATCATCGGCATCGTGCTCGCCACGGGCCTCACCTGGGCTGTTTCCAAGGCCTTCCAGCTCTGAATGTAGGCACCTGCCTACAGATCGCGCGGTGCTGAAGTCGCTTCGCGCGTAAATCAGACCGACGGCTCACGTATCTGCAAAGCGGTGTACTAGCGCCATGGACGCTAACAACACCACTCACAGAACCAACACTGCTGGTCCGGTTGCTTATAGTCGTCCTGCCGCGCGCCCATACCGTCGCCTTCGTCCCCTCGAAGCGCCGGCCATGGGAGCGCACCTCATCACGCCCTGGCTCGGTTTCGCGCATCACGGCATTTACGTGGGCGAGGGCAAGGTCATCCACTACGGCGCGCTGGTGTACGACATCATCCGCAAGCCGGTGGAAGAAGTGACGCTCGAGTCTTTCGCCGGTGGCCGCCCGGTGTTCATCGTCCAGCATGACGAGCTGGCGTTCGATCTTCCCGCGATCCTCGAGCGGGCCCGCTCGCGCCTCGGCGAGAGCAAGTACCGGCTGCTCAGCAACAACTGCGAACACTTCGTGGAATGGTGCCTGTACGACGTGCATCGCAGCTTCCAGGTGGACCGCGCGCTGAACTTCCCGCGCTTCATGGGCGAGCGCATCCAGAACGCCCTGGGCCGGTTCGTCGCCCGGTTGTTGGGCCTGCGCCGGCACGCGGCGAAGGCGCGCATCGAGCCGCCGAAGCCTTAGCAGCCTAGCCGCAGTGACCGCCGTCGCGGCTTCGGGTCGACTCCCCGCATGCCGCCATGGCCGAGCTCATGGCACGCCAGGACTGCGAGCAGCCGCCGCGGCCACCACCGTCGCCGCGAGCCAGCAATGCCACCACCAGCGCGGCATAAGCGAGCGGCGCGTGGTCGGAGAAGGGCGCGAGATATCGCGCGATGGCCAGCGCGGCGAGCGGCAGACGCGACGATCGCTGCCGACCAGCAGCATGGCGCCCAGCTCGCGCGCCACCAGTGACGCCGATGTGCCGCCTGCGCGCGCCAAACAGCTTGCGCAGCGCAATCTCCCGCGTGCGGCGCTGCACCGCGTCGGCTGGCGAGCACGTATGCGCCGCCGCCGGCGATCAGCATCGCGATCAGCGTCGACAGCGCCAGCAGGCGCGCCAGCCGCTCGTCGTCGTCATAGCTCTCGGCGAAGATGTCTCGCGACTGGTCGAATACCTGGCACCGCATTGGTCAAGTGCTTCGGCCAGAGTTCGCGCATGGTCCTGCTCCGCCGTCCGCCAGACGAGCCGCGAGCCTTGACGATGAGCGTCGCTCCCGCGCTGGTGGCCATGTACACCACCGGGCGCGGCGTCTCGCGCAGCGAGTTCAACGCGGATCGAGGGCGCGATACCTATGACCACGTGGTCTTGCATGGTCCAACTGCATGCCACGCACCTGCATGCGCGTTCCGACGGCGAGCTCCGGTGACTTGTATCCCAGCACCCGCGCTGCTTCCGCATTCAGTATCAACGGCGACGACCGACTCGTCGTCCTTGTCGCCGCTCGTTGAACAGTCGGCCGGCAACCGGCGCGATGCCATGCAGCTCGAAGAAATTCACGCTCACCGCCTTGATCTCGAGGAACACTTGATCGCCGCCCTCGCGGCGGAAATCCGTAGCCCAGACTTCACGATTGCGCCCGGGGCGTCGTTCGTCGCCGCCACGCCGGCGATGGTGGGTTGTTGCGCGAGCGCTTCGCGCAGACGCGCGTGCCTGATCCGTGTACTTGGGCGGACATGCCGAGGGCAGCTCGCGCCACCAGCAGCGGCGACGGATCGAAGCCCAGCGGCGCGTTCATCGCGTGCCGCGTCTGCAAGGTCACCGCCAGCGTCACGCCGGCGAGGCCCATGGCCAGCGCCAGCTGCGTCGACCGAGAGCGCGCGCCGAAGCTCGCCGGCCCTGGCGCGACTCATCGTCGCCGCGTCCCGTGCAGCATGCGCGCCGGGCGGACCTTCAGCGCGATCCACGTGGGGTAGATGGCCGTTAGCAGTCCGAGCAGCGCGCCGATGCCCAGCGCCGCCGCAATATTGCCGGCCGTCACCACGCCTTGCAGATCGCGGTTCACCAGCTCACCGAACGCAGGCAGTGCCAGCACGGCAAGAGCGACGCCCAACGCCGTGGCCATCAGGCTCACCAGCAACGATTCGCCGAGGAACTGCAGGAGCAAGCGCCGTCGATTCACGCCCAGCACCTTGCGCAGCGTGATCTCGCGCTGCCGGCGCAGGACGCGGATGGTCGCCAGGTTCACGTAGTTCACGGCGGCCAGCAGGAGGAGCAGCAGGCCCACGGCGGTCGACGCCCGCGACGACGCGTGGATCGCCGCGCGGTACGTCCGTGGAGAACACGTTGAGCGCGATCTCATCGTCGAGGTAGGAGTCTCCCAGCGGTGACGAGTTTCACCTCGGTGAATTTGTCCTTGCCGGCGTGCGTCCTTGATGGGCCCGGGCACCTTGGCCGCCAGCGGCGAGTTGTCCGCCAGCGCCTGCAATGCCCGGCCGACTTCGTCGGCGCGAGGCGCCGGGCGCCAGCCTGAGCAGCAGGTAGCCGCCCTGGAAACCGCGCTTGCCCGTCAGTGCTTCGTCCTTGGCCCACTCCGGCAACAAGCGTGAGATCGAAGCCATGCAGCAACTCGTAGGGAATCGTGGTGTTGGCGGGCGGCGTGGGCAGGATGGCGCCCATGCGCACCGTAGCGGACAGCGTATCCACGGCATTCAGCCGCAGGTTCATCGTCTGGCCTAGTACGTCAGTAGCTGCCGAACAAACGTCGCGCTCCGGCCTCGGTGAGCGCGACGGCATCGGGCCGCTCCAGCGTCGTCATCGAGGTCGCCTTGCAGCGCTTTTATGCCCATCAGGCTGGTGAAGCCCGGCAATGCCATGAGGCTGCGCGTTTCTTTCAGGCCATCCGCGCCTGTCCACGGTGAGCGGAAACCAGTTCGTGTAACCCGCTGACGTCGGCGACGCCGGGCAGCGCCTTCGCGGGATCGCGCACCGCCATCTGGATCTGGTCTGACCAGGGCTTGTCCAGCTCCCAGTTGCGCCGATGCTTGATGCGTGAACACGCGGTCGACGTCGGGAACGTGCGCGTCGTAGGACCAGGAGTAGCGCGCATAGGCGAGCATCAGCAAACAGAAGCCGAGGCCGATGGCGAGACCGAGGATGGAAACCAACGCGTGAGTGGGGTCGCGGCGAAGCGCGCGGAAGCTGAAGCAGAAGGGCACGCATGGGCGTGGACTCAGTGCGCCGCGCGCTGAATGGCGCCGTCGAGCATGCTCACCGTGCGCGCTGGCGCGCGCCGCGTGGGTGGCTGAGTGCGTCACCATCACGATGGTGGTGCCCTCGGCGTTGATCTGCTGGAGCAGCTGCATGACTTCCTCGCCATGCGCCGAATCCAGGTTGCCCGTGGGCTCGTCGGCCAGCAGCACCAGCGGCCGCGTGACCAGCGCCCGCGCGATGGCCACGCGCTGCTGCTGGCCGCCCGAGAGTTGCGAGGGATGGTGTCGGGCGCGGTGCGTGATGCCCAGCTTCTCCAGCATCTGCGCCACGCGCTCGCGGCGCTCGGCGCCGGACAGGTCGGTGTACTCCAGCGCCAGCGCCACGTTCTCCTCGACGGTCAGATCCTCGATGAGGTTGAAGCTCTGGAAGATGAAGCCCACGCGCCCGCGGCGCAGTTCGTTGAGCTGTTCTTCGCTGAAGCCCGCCACGTTCTGGCCGTCGAACCAGTACTCGCCGCCATCCGGGGAATCCAGCATGCCGAGGATGGTGAGCAGCGTGGACTTGCCGCAGCCCGAGGGGCCCGTGACCGCGACGTATTCGCCGGTGCCGATGTCGAGTGCGACGCCGTTCAGCGCCGTGGTCATCACTTCGCCGCCGGTGAATTTCTTGCTGGCGATTGACTGAGTTTGAGCATGGGCTTCCTCACTCGATATCTGCAGTAGCTCGGCCTTGCCGAAGCGGGAGTAGCTGGACACGATCACGCGCTCGCCGGCCTGCGAGCCCGCGGCGATCTCCACCTGGGAGTTGTTGCGTCGGCCGATGCGGATCGCGCGTCGCTCGGCGCGCGCGCCGTCGGGCGCCACGAAGACCCACGCGCCGCCGCTGTCGTCAGCCAGGCGTCGTTGGGCATCAGCAGCGCCGCGCTCGATTCGCCCAGCGTGATCCGGGTGTCCGCGCTCTGGCCGGGCCTCATGCCCGGCGGCGCCTCGGCCGTGAACAGCAGCTCGATCGAGAAGCGGCCTTCCTTGATCTGCGGGAAGACGCGCGAGATCTCGACCGGATAGTCGCGTCCGTTCGCCTGGGCCACGCCAGCGCTTGCCCACGCCGACACGGCCCAGGAAATACTCATCCACAGAGGCCACCAGCTTGAAATGATCGGGGTCGTCGATGCGTCCGATGCGCTGCTCCGGCTTGATGATCTCGCCGAGCTGCAGGTGGAAGTCCGTCAGCCGGCCAGCGATGGGCGCGCGCACCGCGAGCCCTTCGATGGAGTCGTTGACCACGTTGAGGCCGGCGTCGAGCCGCTCGATGGCCTGTTCCATCTGGCGGATGCCGTCGCGCTTGATGCGCATTTCGACCGTGGCGCGCGAGTTCTCGTCGGCGAGCGCGCGTATCGGGCTGGTCGACCTGGTCCCGCGATTCCTCGACGGTGCGCGCGGCGATCACGCCTTCGCGCGCCAGCACTTCGTAGCGCGCGTGCAGCTTGCGCGCCTGCGCGAGCTCGAACTCCAGGTCCAGTACGCGCCGCTGGTGCGTGCGTCTCGCTCGATTCGAGGTCCACGCGCAGCATCGAGAGGTTGGAGATCTGCTGCGCGCGGTCCGCTTCGCGCGCCACCAGGTTCAGGCGCAGCTGCGGGTTCGACAGGCGGAACAGCAGTTCGCCTTGCTTGAACCAGCGCGCCGTCGTTCACCAGCACTTCCTCGACGCGGCCGGATTCCAGCGCGTCGAGCATGCACGGTGTGCAGCGGCGCGGCGGTCGCGCGCACCAGCACGTCGTTGCGGAACAGGCCTGTTCCACAGTCGCCACTCGCAGATCTCCATGTTCACCCGCTGTCCGCCGGCAGGAGCAGCCACAGGCCGCATCGAGCCGACCGCCACGCCGCCCAGCCCCATGAGCCGATAGTTCGGCGCGCCGCGGCAGGGGTGATCCATCGCGGCGCCGCTATGACTCATGTGGTTATTACTATGACGATGTAGTAGATCAGCAAGCGTGGCGCGAGCTGGGCTAGCGAGTCAGCGGGTGCTACTTGTAGCCCTTCCACACGTATTCGAGCGCTTCGGGCAGCGTCTGCTCGCGCACGCGCTTGTCACAGTGCGGCGAATCGAGCGCGTAGACGTACTGGTACTGGTAGCCCTTGGTCTTCAACGCGGCGGCAAAGCGGTGATTGGCTTCCACCCAGTCATGCATGCCGTCGCGCATCACATTGGGGAAGTAGAGATCTCGGTCGCCCACGTGCATCCAGATGCGGAAGGGCTTGGCCGGATTGTTGGGGATCAGGTTGACGTGGTACTCCCAGGCGCCGCCAGGCGTCTTCGGATCGAACGGCCACTGCTGGTTCACGTAGGTACCCGAGTAGCTGATGATGCGGCGGTACCACTCCGGGTGGTACCAGGCCATGCTGAACGCGGCCGCCGCGCCCGAGCTGCAGCCCATGGCCGCGCGGCCGTTCGGGTCCGTCGTGAGCTTGATCTGGTAGTTGGACTCCACGCGCGGCAGCACTTCCGTCTGGATGAACTCGGCGAAGCGGCCGGACATCGTGTCGTACTCGAGTCCGCGCTGGTGGCCCTGCGCGTCACCGCCTCCATTCTGGATCATCACCACCGCCATCGCCGGCACGCGCTTCTGCGCGATGAGGTTGTCGAGGATGCGCGGCATCGTGAGGTCCGGCTCGCCCATCTTCGGGCCGTCGTGCGTGACGATGAAGGGCAGCGGCTTCTTGCCCTTGTAGTTGGGCGGGATGTACACGGTGATCGCGCGTTCCCACGGCTTCTCGTGCGTCTCCACGATCAGCGTCTTGTAGTTGGCCGGATCCGGTGTGCCGAAGACTTCGCGCGCGATGGCCTTCGGGTAGATCTGGCTGTCTTCGGACTTCATGGTGAACTGCTTCACCAGGCCCATGGGGACGCCGGCGATCACTTGTAGTTCGGGCGCCGGCACATACTCCGGACCAATCACGAAGTCGCCATCCTTGTCGGCAGGAGCGTTCTTGCCGGCGCCGGAGATCACGGTCCATTTCGGCGCCAGCGGCCCGTCGATGGGGCGCGTGGGCGGAGGCGGGCGCGGAGCAGGCGCGGCAGCGGGAGCAGGAGGGGCGGCGGCCGGCGTTGCCGGCGGAGTCGTCTGGGCCGCTGTGAATACGGACGCGCTTGCCAGCACGATGCCGGCCGCGAAAGACAGTCGCTTCATGGATTCCCCTCGATGACGATGCGGCGAGTATGCCGGGAGCGCGGACTGACGTGCCACAGGGCTGTCGAGTCGACGCGGGGTGGGCGCTGGTTCTATCCCGTCGCCCGCGGCGAGGGTGAGAGGGAGTTCCATGTCGGCAGCGAATGGAATTCACCGCCGCTCGTCACGTTCGGCAAGCGCACGTACTTCGTCGCGGCGATGTGGATGAATGATCCGCAATATCCGGGCATGCATGTAATGTTCCGGTTGCGCGCCAACGGCACCGTCGTCCCCGTGTGCGCGATCTCACAGAAGCCCGCGGAGGATCTCTACGCCGCTTTCGTCGAGATCCCGGACGTCGAAGCGTTCATTGATTCGGTGCGCATCGTGGGCAATCCGGGTCCCGACAAGGGAACGTTGCGCGCGGAGTCCCGGCACACGATGGCAGCATTGCGCGGCGAGCGCGCCGCCGCCTCCCGTCCCTGGGTGATCGCGGATCGGGACGAAGGTGGGAACAACGATCTGCGGCACTACGTCTACGGCTTCACGCTGGACCAGTTCCTCGAGCAATGGAGTCTTCGCGAACCCTGGACTCGCCGCGAATATCAAACCCTGTTGTCGCTGTTGCCGTCGGCAAAGGTCGCGTACGCAAAGTACCTGACCAACCGGTTCGGCCTGGCGCCCAGGGATGCAGGTCCTGCGGCCGACCGCGTGATCAACGGCGTGCTCGCGCAATACGTCATGGTGGGCGGCGGCGGCGACTTCTGTTGCGGGGAGCCTGACACCCGGATGATCGTGGCGCGCGACCGGCCCAGGTTCGAAGCGCTGCTGGCCCAGGTGGCGGAACGGAAAGACGCGAAGGAGTTGTATTCGAAGTGGCTGCCACTGGCCGTGGAGTGGCCATACGCCTTCGATCGGCTGCTGGCGCTGGGCGCGGATCCCGACGTGGGCAACAAGTTCGGCAAGACGGCGCTGATGACCGCGGCGCATTTCAATCGGCCTGATGCCGTCCGCAAACTCCTGAAGGCCGGAGCCCACGTGAACGCCCAGACCATCAAGGTCAGCGACTACGATCGCGACTACAACTTGCGGCGGGCCTGATCTTCCGCGCCACCGCAGCCGCCTGATACTGTTCGCCCTGGTTCTCGGGGCGGGTTTCCAGGGGGTTCACATGTCGAAGCGAAATTCCGCCGTGCTGGCGTTCGTTGGCTTTGCGCTGCTCGCAACGAGCGCCTTCGCCGACACCGTCCGGTGGTCCACGGAGAAAGCCAACACCTGGTACGCCCAGCATCGCTGGCTCGTCGGCGCCAACTATGTCCCCGCCGATTCCATCAACCAGCTGGAGATGTGGCAGGCCGCCACGTTCAATCCCGCGCTCATCGACAAGGAGCTCGCCTGGGCGGCGAGCATCGGCATGAACACCATGCGCGTGTTCCTGCACGACCAGCTCTGGGTGCAGGACGCGGAAGGCTTCAAGAAGCGCATCGACGAGTTCCTCGCGATCGCCGCCAAACACAAGATCAAGCCGATGCTGGTGTTCTTCGATTCCTGCTGGGATCCGAACCCGAAGCTGGGCCCGCAGCGCCCGCCGATTCCGGGCGTGCATAACTCCGGCTGGGTGCAGAGCCCCGGCAAGGACGGCCTCGCGAACACCGCTAACTACCCGACGTACAGAAAGTACGTGCAGGACGTCATGCGGCACTTCGCCAGGGACGAGCGCATCCTCGGCTGGGACCTCTGGAACGAGCCGGACAACGCGCTCGGTGGTGGCATGGATTCACCGGAAGGCCGCGAGAAGATCCGCCTGGTGGGCGAGCTGCTGCCGCAGGTGTTCACCTGGGCTCGTGAAGCCGATGTCTCGCAGCCCATCACCTCGGGCGTGTGGATTCGCGACGACTGGGCCAGCAAGGAGAAGCTCACGGCCGTGGAGCGCGTGCAGCTCGAGCAGTCCGATGTGATCACTTTCCACGTCTACGACTGGCCGGAAGTGCTGGAGCGCAAGATCAAGCAACTCCAGACCTACGGCCGTCCCATCATCTGCACCGAGTACCTCGCGCGCGGCGCCGGCTCGGTGTTCGAGACCTCGCTGCCCATCGCACGCAAGTACAACGTGGGCATGATCAACTGGGGTCTCGTCGACGGGAAGACGCAGACGCGCTATCCCTGGGACTCCTGGCAGAAGCCGTACACGCAGAGCCAGCCCGTGGTGTGGCACCACGAGGTGTTCCACACCGACGGGCGCCCGTATCGTCAGGCGGAAGCGGATCTCATCCGCGAGACGAGTGCCGCCGCGCAGGCGGAGTTCGACAAGAAGCGCCGCCCAAAGTAGCGACATTAGCGACGGTAGCGACAGCAGCGCTCCCGATCTCGACGGGCCGCAAGACACGGACGCCGGCCGCATCGCGCGGCCGGTCTCCATGGGCACAGCCCTTCGATAGCACCAGCCAGCCCAAGGCCAGGCTGCTGGCGCAGCCAGCGTCCAGCAGCACCCGGCCACGCGAACGGGAGTGAGGCTCGCTCATCCCTGGTAGCCACCGTTGTCGAGATACGCCTGTTCTTCGGGCGTAGTCTCGCGATGCAGGATGGCATTGCGATGCGGGAAGCGCCCGAAGCGCCGCACGATTTCCAGGTGGTGCTGGGCATGGGCCAGGTCATTGCTGCCGAGCCGGCGTGCCAGCGCGACGGCGCGTTCCTGGTCCACCAGGTCTTCCGAATGCGCGAAGGGCAGCACGAAGAACTTGCGCAGGATCTCCGGCGTCACCTGGTCGTATCCCGCGGCGAAGGCGTGGCTTGCAATGCGTTTGGCCAGCGCATCGGTGTCGTACATGCGCGGCGTGCCGCGGAAGGCGTTGCGCGGGAACTGATCCAGCAGGATCACCAGCGCCAGCGCGCCCTCCGCGGTGCTCTGCCAGTAGTCGAGCTCGCCGCGCGCCGCGGCTTCGTGATCCAGCATGAATCGTTCACGGAAGCGCTGATCGAACTTCGGGTCTTTCGCGAACCAGAGCTCCGGACCCGCGTCCTCCCAGAACTCCAGGATGTCGAGCGCGCGCAGGGCGGGGGCCAGGCGCATGGTCAGTGGCGGGGTCATTTCCAGTCTTTCGCCTTCGTAGGGTCGTGCGGGTTGTGAATGGGCCAGCCCGGCGGTGGCGAGGGCGGCAACGGTCAGTAGTGAGAATCGTCGGTTCATGTTTCCTCCGGCGCGAAGAATGGCCGCGCCCGCCTGCTGAATCCAGTGATACGATTTCACCAATATGCTGAACAAAGTGAATCTGGCCCGGGCCGACCTGAACCTGCTCGTGCTGTTCGAAGCGGTGTTCGAGGAACTGCATGTCGGGCGCGCCGCGGGCCGGTTGCATGTGTCCGCGTCGGCCGTGAGTCATGGCTTGGGCCGGCTGCGTCGCCTCATGCAGGACCCGCTGTTCCTGCGTCACCCGAAGGGTGTGGTGCCCACGGACCGTGCGCGGTTGTTAGCCGGTCCGGTGGCTGAAGTGCTCGAGCGCGCGCGGGCGGTGATGTCGCAGGCGGAAGTCTTCGACCCCGCGAGGTCGCGCCGGCGTTTCCTCATCGGTGCCCCCGACGGCGCCTCGGCCGTGTTGCTGCCACCGCTGCTCGCGCGTTTGCGCAAGGAAGCGCCTGGCATCGATCTCGGCGTCCGCAATCTCGTCGGCAAGTTCGAGGAAGCGTTCACGGAACTCGATGCCAAGGAACTGGATATCGCGCTCGTGCCGCTGCCCGAGGTCCCCGCGCGGTTCGTCATGCGCAAGCTCTACGACGAGGATTTCATCCTCGTCGCGCGCAAAGGCCATCCGCTCGCGAAGAACTGCACGCTGGCGCGCTACGCGGCGGCGCCGCAGGTCATGGTGTCGATGAGTGGCGATCCGCATGGCCTCGTCGACATCCTGCTGGCCAAGCGCAAGCACACGCGCCGCGTCGTGCTCACCGTGCCGAATTTCCTGCAGGCGCTGGCGATCACCGCGGAGTCGGATCTAGTGGCCGCGTTGCCGCGCCATTTCGCCGCGAAGCATTCGCCGCAGTACGACGTGGTGAGTTTCGAGCCGCCGATTCCGCTGATGGCGTCGCCCATCGTTGCGGTGGCGCCGCAGGTGGCGACGCGTGACGGGGGATTGGCGTGGTTGCTCGATCTATTGGCAAACATCGCTCACACCATCAAGGTGAAGCGGTCGAGGTGAACTAGTCCACGATCCGTATGCGCTCGCGCGCCCGCTCCAGCATCATCTGCTTGATCGGCTCCCACTCCGGCCGCGTCTTGTCACCATCCATGAGCTGCGCTGACGTGTAGCCCGTGGGCGCGAGGTCTTCCGCATAGATGAACATGAGTTCCTTGCGCCGCGCTTCATCCAGCACCTGCACCAGTCTCACATTCATCGTGTCGGCTGGCGTCTTGTATCCGGCCTTGTCCAGCAGGGCCCGGACATGCTCCAGATCGGACCCGGCGCGCGCTGGGCCAGTGGTCGGGCCAAACCGCGCCCGCTGCCAGAAATCACGGCCGGCGAATTTCACCGGCTCGTCTTTCGTGTAGTTATAGGTGTGCGTATTGGAGGGCAGGTAGCTTTCGAACTGGATCCAGTACATCACCTTCACATTCTTGTCGCGATCCGCTTCGACGAAGACGTGCAGTTCGGCATCGGCGATGTCGTAGAGATCCCAGCGGTCCGCGCCCACGTGCTTCGCGTTGCGCGGCAGCTTGATCACGATGGCGGGATCCGCCTTCGAGATCAGGCGGTTGCCTTTCACCACCCGTTCGGGTGAGGCCGCGGAGGCGGCGGTGGACAGCAGGACGAGGGCGGCGCAGTAGCCGAGTAGTTGACGTTTCATGCCCGTTTTGACGATGGACACGCTCGCCGGGTTGCAATCGACCTCAGCCTTCCCGGTAATTCAACGAGCGGATCAGGCGCCAGCCATCCTTGGTCCACTTGAACACGTCGAGTCCGCGATTGCGTTCCCGCGCCTCGATGCCGCCCTTGCCGTCGGGCTGCTGCATCTCCCAGCGGCTGCGCACGATGGCCATCGTGCCTTCCGCGTAGACCTCTTCGGCGATCGGCACCCACTTGCTGCCGGGCTTGCGCGACGCGAAGTCGGCGACATAGGCGGCTTCGAGATCGTCGTATCCCGCATCGGGCGCGCCCTGGAAGCTGAAGATGGCGTCCTTGGCGAAGATCTCCATCACGCCATCGAGGTCGCCTTTCTCATAGGCGACGAGCCACGTCTGGAATTGCTTCCACAGCTCGGCGGCGCGCGCCTTGTCGCCGCTCAACTTTGGCGAGTCCGCGAACGCATTCGAAGTGAACAGGGCGAGGATGACGAGCAGGGCGGTGCGAGCGAGGGTCATGAAGGTCTCCCGGAAGGTGCCCTAGCATAACCGGCGATTTCGGCCCAAAACGCCTATCGCCACGGCCCGGCGCATCTGCTATTGAGTCGATCGAATCCCAGGAGTCCGAACATGGCAGACCAGCCCGTCTCCCAACGCATCCGTGAACGATTGCAGGCCCAGGGCCAGCGGTTCCACGCCAACGACAACATTTCGGACTTCATCCAGCCGGGTGAGCTCGAGCAGCTGCTGCGCGAGGTCGAAGGCAAGATGGCCGGCGTGCTCGAAAGCCTCGTCATCGACGTGCAACACGACCACAACACGCAGGAGACGGCGCGGCGCGTCGCCAAGATGTACGTGAACGAGGTGTTCCGCGGCCGTTACGTGCCGCGGCCCAAGGTCACGGAATTTCCGAACGCCGAGCACCTCAACGAACTCATGATCATGGGCCCGGTCACGGTGCGCAGCGCCTGCAGCCATCACCTGTGCCCGATCATGGGCCGGCTGTGGATCGGCGTGATGCCGCACAAGGACTCGGACCTCATCGGCCTGTCCAAGTACTCGCGGCTGTCTGAATGGATCATGTCGCGGCCGCAGATCCAGGAGGAAGCCATCATCCAGCTTGCGGACCTTCTGGTGGGCATGGTGAAGCCGGACGGCCTCGCCGTGGTCATGGAAGCGGACCACTTCTGCATGCATTGGCGCGGCGTCAAGGACAACGCGTCGAAGATGACCAACTCCGTGATGCGCGGTGTGTTCCTGGAGAACGGCGCGCTGCGGCGCGAATTCCTGTCACTCATCAATCTCAAGGGCTGATCATGTCGGCGAGCAAGGAAGCCGTCGAGCGCGCGGATGCGCTCGAAGACGCGGGCAACCGCAAGAGGGAGGAAGGAGACGAAGCCGGTGCGCTGTCCGCCTACCTCGAAGCGCTGGCGCTGCACCGCGACCGCCCGAGCACGCTGTACAACGTTGGGCTGGTCTACAAGTACCGGCGGGACTGGCAGTCGTCGCTGCGTTACAACCGCCTGTCGATCGAGCTGGATCCCGATGACGTGCCGACGAACTGGAACCTCGGCATCGCCGCTACCGCGCTGCGCGACTGGAGCACGGCCCGCGAAGCCTGGAAGCGGGTGGGCATCGAGCTCGAAGACCTCGAAGGGCCCATTGCCGATGACTTCGGCTATACGCCCGTGCGTCTCAATGGCCTCGAAGATCGCGACTCGGCTGTGGAAGTAGTTTGGGCGCAGCGCTTGTCGCCGGTGACGGCGCGCATCGACAACATTCCCACGCTGGCGGCGAAGTTCCGTTACGGGGACGTGGTGCTGCACGACGGTGCGGGAACGGGCTCGCGCGTGGATGCCGATGGCCGCGAGAAGTCCGTATTCAACGTGCTCGAGCTGTTCGAGCCTTCTCCCTACGTTACTTACCAAGCCAGCATCGATGCGCCGGACGCGAAAGCCGTGGAAGACCTGGCGGCGGCGTTCCGGTCGGCGGGCATCGAATGCGAGGACTGGACGGCCAGCATGCGCGTGCTCTGCAAGTCCTGCAGCGAAGGAAAGTCGAGCGAACCGCACGAACATGAAGAGCCCAGCGGCCAATGGCAGGTCGAGCGGCTCATCGGCGTGGCATCACGCGATCCCTCGCGCGTCGAGGCGGTGCTCCAGTTCTGGAGCGCCGGTGACCCTGCCCGCCGCGTAGAATCTCTCGAGACATGATCAAGTCCTTCGCAAGGATCGAATCCCTCGAAACCTGGATGCGCGGTAACCACGCCAAGGCGCCCGAACTCTGGATCAAGATCCACAAGAAGGATTCAGGCCTAAAGAGCATCACCGCGCCGGAAGCGCTGGACGTGATGCTGTGCTGGGGGTGGATAGACGGCTTGCGTCGCGGCTTCGACGAGATCTCGTTCCTGCAGCGGTACACGCCGCGGCGCGCCAAGAGCATCTGGAGCCAGGTGAATCGCGAGAATGTGGCGCGGCTCATCTCCGCCGGTCGCATGACCGAGCACGGCCAGAAACAGATAGACCTGGCCAAGGCCGATGGCCGCTGGGCCGCGGCCTATGCCCCCATCCGGGCGACGTCCGCGGATACCATGCCTCCCGACCTGGTGAAAGCCATCAACGCCAATGCCAAGGCCCTCAAGGCTTTCAAAGGCTTGAGCCGGCAGAACCTGTTTGCACTGCGATTCCGCACCAACAACATGAAGACACCGGAAGGGCGGGCGAAGAAGATAGACACCCTGGTGGCCATGCTGGCGCGGGGTGAAACCATCGTCCCGCAGAAGGGAACTCAGAAGAGGGCGCCGGAGAGCCCCCCGAAGAGCGCCCCAATGAGCTCGCGGTCGCCGAAGCCGGCCAAGCCGAAGCGCGCCAGGAAGTAAGGAACTCGCGCGCCATCCGCGTGCCAGAGGGAGTCATATGTCGCTGTTAGCCTTTCTCGTGACGATCCCGCTGGGCGACTTCATCTCCAAGATGCCCAAGAACGAGCAGGAGCCGCCCAAGCGGTTCGTGGAAGGCGTGCGCCTGCCCGGCAAGCCGCCGGTGGCCATCAAGGACATCACCGGCGAATGGCAACTAGGTTACGAGGCCTATGACGTGCAGACCTCCGAGGGCACGGCGGAGATCGTCATCAACATGGCCATCCAGTTCAAAGCCGATGGCAACTACCAGCTCGTGTACTCCGCGAACTGGGGCAATCCGCCGCTCAAGGGCAAGGATGCGCATGGCATCACCGTGGAGGAATCCGGTACGTACAAGCTCTCCAGCGACGTGCTGATCCTCGACCCGGTGGAATCCATCCGCAGCGACATGGTCAAGCGCAAGGCCAACAACCGCGAGCCCGTGGGCAACGAGAAGCACGTGTTCGTGGTGCATGCCGAGACCAAGCGCATCCACCTCGCCGGGCGCTGCGCCACGTTCCAGGTGGACCCGCTGTGCCTGGACACCGAGGTGAGCAATGTCTGGTTCACCCTCAAGGGGTCGTTGGGCAAGCGCATATTCGGGCGCTGAGCCGGTAGTCAGGCCGTTGGCGCGCACGTCCCGGCGCACAAGTTAGACCGCATCGGCGGCTGTCCGGTACCATCTCCCGGCGATGATCGCGGAGGGAGTGCGGTGCGGAAAGTTTGGGTGGGTGCCTTGGCATCCTGCGTCGCGGGCTTGTCCGGGTGCGGGATCGATCCTTCGCAAGACTGCATCCAGGAATTCCTGCAGGAGTACAAGCAGGAGTCCGGATCGTTGCGTCTCCTGGATCTCTGCCCCGGACAGCAGGTGAACCTGCCGGCGTTCGGGCCGCAGCGCACGGATGCACTGCGCATCGAGTACAGCGGTGGCGATTACTTCACCGTGCTCACGCACCGGGCGTGGACGGTGGACACGCGGGAGCACGAAGGCCGGCCGTGCAGCTGGGTCACCTCGCACGAAACGATACGCCGTTACCTCTCGCGCGGCGGCCAGACGCAATCCACTACCACCTACAACGGCATCCTGCTGAGCGAAGAGCAGTCACGCGACCGCCGGCTCATGCTGTTTGGCATGGTGCCGCGCGCCGCGCCGGTGCGCGGCACGGCCGGCGCGCTGGAAATAGAACCCTCGGAGTTCGGCGTGGATTGCGTGCCCGATCCGCTTGCCATCACTCATGCCACGGACAAGCTCGACGTGATCTGCATGCCCGTGGCGCCGTTGGCGAAATGCCCGTCGTTCGCGGTGATGGCGCCGCTTCGCGGCAAGGCCACCAGCCGCGACCTGCGTACCTATGGGCGAACTACCTTGTTCCGCTTCGGATCAGTCGGGTCGCTCACCGACCAGAGAGGCTGGTCGCCGGCTCCGTAGCTAGCGCCGGCGGACCGCGCGCACCTTGCCGGTCGGACCGCCACCGCAGTAGAAGGTGTCACGTCCATCCGACTCCAGGCCGGACACCGTGATGCCCGCCGGTAGTTCGATGCTTTCGAGCACCTCGCCCGTCTTCGCATCGACGTGCCGCAGCTCGCTCACGTCGCCTTCCCAGGTGGCATGCCAGAGCTCATCACCCAACCAGGTGACGCCCGTGACGAAGCGATTGGAATCGATGGAGCGCAGCACCTTGCCGGTGGCGGGATCCACCTGGTGGATCTTGCGCGCGCGGTATTCACCCACCCACAGCGATCCTTCCGCCCAGGCCATGCCGGAGTCGCCACCATTGCCGGGCGCCGGGATCGTGGCGAGCACCTTGCCCGTGTCGGGGTCCAGCTTCTGGATGCGGCTCTCCGCGATCTGCTAGAGATGTTTGCCATCGAAAGCCGTGCCGGCGTGCGCCGCGACGTTCAGCGTCTTCTTCACCTCGCCGCTGGCCGGATCGAAGGCGTTGAGCTTGTCGCCCAGCGCCGCCCACACGTTCTTGCCGTCGAAGGACACGCCGTGGACCTTCTCGTTGCCCGGGAAGGGACCGTACTCGCGCTCGATGCTGCCGACATGCTTCTTCATGATCTCTCCTGTGCGATGGCGGCCACTTTAAACGCCGTGCAGCGGCGCCGGGAGTAACAAGGTGGTCGCGATTCCGGGCAGCGGCGGAGTCATCCAGCGGCGCGCGCGGCCGTCGCCGTAGGCCTGCACCTTGCCCGCGGCGGCGAGTTCGTCGAGCGCGCGCTGCACGCTGCGCTGGCTGGTGCGCAGTGCCAGCGCCAGGGCGGAGGTGGGCCAGGACTCGCCGTCGGCGAGGAAGGCGAGCACGCCGGCGTGTTCTTCTTCCACGGGGCGCGCGAGTACGGCGACCTTGCGCGCGTGCAGCGGCTTCAGCGCGAAGCCGCCGGGCGTGGCGTTCACCTCGGCGAAACGCGCAACCGCCTTGCGCAGGCGGCCCATCTCCACGCGCAGACGCGCGCGCAAGGTGTCGTCGGCCGTCTTGATGCGAAAGGCGCGCGACACCAGCGCGTCGCGGCTGACATCGCTCGGCCACGCCTCGGCCAGCGTCGCGCGCCAATGAGAACAGCACCGGGCGTGACGCCAGCGAGATGACTTTGCCGGACTCGCGCACCGTGTAGCGGCACGCATCCACGATCAGCGTCTTCGATGCGAACAGGCGCTGCACCTCTTCAAGCAGCAGCAGGCGGGATTCTCCGCGCTCGATCAGTCGCGCGGCCGGAGTGCGCGAGAATCTGCGCGGCGGCGTGTACACTCCGCGCCCAGCGCGGGGATGCCGGACTGCCTGGCGGCCGCGCCGGCCCGAACCAGGGCCGCTCGCGCGGGCGCCAGCCTGCAGGCGGCGCATCGCGATACCCGCGACGATGAGTTCGTGCGTGGTCTGCAACGCGGGTGGCAGCGTCGACGAGTCGAGCTTGTCCAGCAGACTGTCCGCGTCGTCGAGCCGGCCGATCAACAGCAACCGGCGGATCTCGAGCAGGCGCGCATGCGCGGCGTTCAATCGATCGCCATGCTTGTCCAGCAGCGCCCGAGCGCGCATCCAGGGCTTTGGCCGGCCAGCCCAGGTCGCGCGACGCCAGCGCCAGCTCCGCCTCGGCGACGACGCAACGCGCGCGCGACACCGCCTCGCGCGCGCCGAAGGCTTTCGCGGCCGACCGTACCAGCTCCTTTGCGCGCTTGAAATCCCCCAGCTGGGCCATGGCGATGCCGCGCAATGCGAGCGCCGGCGGATCCTTGCGCAGGGCGATGTGGTTCAGCGCGCCGAGTGGGATTGCCCGCCGCCAGCGCGCGTGCTGCCGCCGTGATCAGTGAGTCCATCGATAATCCCGACAAACTTGTCACTCCCGCTCCACGCCCCAGCCACCGAAGAATGGCCACATGAAAACACAAAAGGAGCGACCGATGACCCAGCATGCGATTGGAACCCGCGCGCAATGGCTCGAAGCCCGGCTCGAACTGCTGCACGCCGAAAAGGAACTCACGCGCCAGAGCGACGAACTCGCGCGCCGCCGCCAGGCGCTGCCCTGGGTGCGCGTGGAGCAGGAGTACGCGTTCGAGGGCGAGCAAGGAAAAGTCACGTTGAAGGACTTGTTCCGCGGCCGCTCGCAGCTGCTCGTGTATCACTTCATGTTCGGGCCCACGTGGCAGAAGGGATGTCCGTCCTGCTCGGCGATTGCCGATGGCTTCGACGGCATCGCCGTGCACCTGGAGAACCACGACGTGGCGCTCACCGCGGTGTCGCGCGCGCCGATTGCGCGGCTGTTGGGTTTTCGCCAGCGCATGGGCTGGAGCTTCCCGTGGGTGTCATCCGCCGATGGCAAATTCAACTTCGACTTCAACGTCTCGTTCACGCAGGAAGAGCAGCGCGCGGGCACCATCCTCTACAACTACGCGCGCGGCGAGCACGCGATGGATGAAGTCGCTGAACCGCACCCCATCGTTGCCGCCATCGCGAAGGGTGTGGGAGTGGATGCGGCGACCTTTGGTCGTGACCGGCCTGGGATGAGCGCGTTCATCCAGAAGGACGGCGCGATCTATCACACGTACTCCACGTACGCGCGCGGGCTCGACCACATCTGGTCCATGTACCAGTGGCTGGATCGCGCGCCGCTGGGCCGCAACGAGTCCGGCATCTGGTGGAAGCGCCACGATGAATACGCGCAGGCTTGAGCCTGGCGTCCGGGGAACCGCGGCGCTGGTGTTCGCAGCCAGCGCCGTGGGCACCGCGGCCTGGTGCGGGTCCATGGCGCACATGCCCGGCATGCCGATGCCGGGCGGATGGACCATGTCCATGGCCTGGATGCGCATGCCGGGGCAGGGGTGGTTAGAAGCCAGTGCCCTGTTCGCGGCCATGTGGGCACTCATGATGATCGCGATGATGATGCCGGTGCTGGCGCCTGAGCTGCGCGGCAGGGCAGTGAAGTCCGCGCTTTCGTTCTCCGCAGGCTACTTCGCGGTGTGGGCGTTGGCGGGGTTGCTGGTGTTCCCGGTGGGAGTCGGATTCGCCGATCTGGCGATGCGAATGGAGAGCTTCTCGCGCGCCACGCCGAGCCTGGCGGCGCTGACCGTGCTGTCCGCCGGCGCTCTGCAGTTCACGAACTGGAAGGCGAGGAGGCTGGCCACTTGCCACCACGCACACGATTGCTGCGATGAACCCGATCGCTCCGCTCTGCGCGCCGGCGCCCGGCTCGGCCGGCGCTGCGTCTACTGCTGCGCCAACCTGAACGCCGTCCTGCTCGTGATCGGCGTCATGGATCTCCTGGCGATGGCGCTGATCACGATGGCCATCAGCGCGGAGCGGCTCATGCCGGCGCGCGGCTGGACGCCACGCGCCATTGGCGCAGCGCTGCTGGTGTTCGGATCGATCCTGCTGATGCGAGCCATGTCTGCAGCCCCCCTGTAAGGCTCAGTCGCGCGAGAATGTACCCACAATGTCGGCTTCCGCGATAGCACTTTCCTGTGCCGCTTCGAGAACGTCCGCCGCGGAGGCGTCATCTGGCAGGTCCAGCTCTTCCACGTTCAGCGCGAACAACCGGAAGTGGTAACGGTGGGTTCCATGGCCCGGCGGCGGTTGCGGCCCGTCGTAGTGCGCGTTCCCGAAGTCGTTGACGGCCATGCGGATGGGCGCGCCCAGCTCGCCCGAGCCTGCACCTTCACCCAGCCACTGCATCTCGGGCGAGATGTCGTAAGCCGCCCAGTGCCGGAACGTGCCTTTGGGGGCGTCCGGATCCTCGACGATGAGCGCGAAGCTGCGCGTGTCGGCCGGTGCGCCGGTCCATTCCACGCGCGGGGAGATGTTGCCGCCCTGGCGCGTGAACTGGTCGGGGATCCGCTGCTTCGGCGCGAAGGCCGGCGTGTCGATGTGCATGGTCATGGCACGGGAGACTGCGCTGCGGCGAAGGGGCGGGGACTCAGCGGACGCGCGCGCATGGCACTCCGCGTCACCGATGCGGAGCGCAGAGGGCTCCTACGTCAGTGCTCGATGCACTCCACGGCTTCCGTGTTTTCACGCGACCAGGGATACCCGAAGAGGTCTGAATGCCCCTTCCACTCTCCCTCATCCAGCAGGAACGTGGTCCGCGCGGACTTTTCAGGGCCGCCCAGAAATACGTAGGCCTTGGTGGAGGAAGCCAGGATCTTCACGATCTTCACGTGCTTCAGCCAGTCATCACCATAGAGTTGCAGGGCAGACAGCTCCCGCTGGTGCGGCGCGGGCGCTTTGTACCCCGGCAGGATCTCCAGGGCCGTCGCTGCCGGTTTCAATGCCTCGGCGTAGGCGACACGGGCCCGCGTCCAGAAGGGAAACATGTCGGCGAAGGTGTCCGCGCCCGCGGGAACGCCGTCCAGATACCTCTGGACCGCTGCACTGATCGCCTTGCCCAACGGATAATCCAGGGGCTGCAAGCCCTGGTCGCCCGTTCGGCCTCCAGGGAGGTCTGGATGCGTTTGCCCGCTTCAATGATGTCGTCCACCGTTCTGCCGTCGAGAACGGCCTTGAGCCTGTCCTCACGTTCGAACATCGCCTGGAAGTTCGGCCGCTCCGGATCGACAGGGCACAACTCGTTCGCCATCACCAGCTTGTATGCCTTGCGAAAATCCTTCGAGCAGCTCCGGCTTCACCGAGTCACGCACCCGTTTTGAAGAGGCCTCGAAGCTCTTCTCCGTCGAAGTATCGAAACGGGGTGGAGCCGGCAAGGCGGGCGAGGCGAACAGCACCAGCGTGAAGACGCCGGACAGCCTGGTAATCGAATCGCGCATGGCGCGCAATGTATCACTCGCTGAGTATGCTCACGCCTTGGAACTCGCCATCACCAACGCCGTCCGTGCCGATGCGCCTGCGCTCACCGCGCTACGCGTCGAGGTTGCACGGCGGCTGCTGCTCGAGCACGGCGGTGGCCCGTGGTCGGCGTGCCCCAGCAGGGCGATTGTCTTGCGGCAGATGCGCGCCTCGCACATGCTCGTGGCGCGCCGCGGCGAGGAGATAGTTGGCACCGTGAGGCTGATCCGGGCAAACCCGATGCTGCTCGACGCCAGCGCCTTCACTCCGGTGGGTGTGGCGCTGTACTTGATAGGGCTCGCCGTAGAGCCGCAGGCGCGCGCACAGGGCATCGGGCGCGAGCTCGTGGAAACCTGCAAACGCATTGCGCGGTCCTGGCCCGCGCAGGCGCTCTGGCTCGACACCTACGCCACCGCCGCCGGCGCCGGACGCTTCTACGAGAAGTGCGGCTTCCGCCAGGTGGGGCCCACCATGTTCAAGGACGCGCCGATGCGGTTCTACGAATGGCGTACCGATCCATAGATTCGAAGCTGCGCAGGATGCGCTCGTCCGACGTGGGCTGCAGCCGGATGTAACCCAGCTCGGTGGCGGCCGCGTCGTCACGGCCGCGCAGCGCGTTCGCCGTCGCCTGCGCCATCCAGGACACGCGGAGCTTGATCGCCGCGGTCACGCGCCCGAGTTCCGCAACGGACTTCGGGAACTGCGCGTCGTTCAGCAGGTGCACCGCGTACTGCTTCAGGCAGTCCAGCTCGTTGAGGCTCGCGAGCTGATCAACGGGCCGGGGCAGTTCGTACTGCTCGTGCAGATGCTCGATGCGCGCGGAATAGCCTTCCGCCAGCAGCAGGTGGAACCAGCTGCGCTGATACACCGACATGCAGTTGAGCGCCGTCTCGTTGGGCACTTCGATGTAGCGGTTTTGCGGCACGCGATGCTGGCGGAACGTGATCGAGCAGGTGTCCGAGAGCTGCATGGCGCCGGGGAAGCGCGATTCGCCGATGCTCACGGAATCCGCGCGCATATCCGCGATGCAGAACACCGTGGTGCGGCCCTCCGCCGCCGGCGTGCTGAACAACACCAGGTCCGCCACGTGCGCCAGCGACACGTAGTCGAAGGTGCCGTCGACCAGCAACGCATCACCCTGGCGGGTGACGGTCATCGGCGCGTGCGCGCCCTGGCCGCGTTCGCTGCCCGCGTTGGCGAGCACCAGCCGGCGCGAGTCGATCTGGCAGAGCAGGTGGGCCCGCCGCCGGCCCGCCGCGCTGAACCAGGGCAGCGGCACGCAACGCAGTGCGCACAGTGGATAGAGGTGCATGACTACGGCCAGGCCCAGCGGCAGGCAGGGGCCGGCGACCGTGCGCGACACTTCCGCCGCGATCGCGAAGGTCTCCGCCGGGGAATCTCCCGCCGGATGCAGCGGCAGTTCCTCTCGCAGTTTCAGGAACTGGTGCCGGAACGTCTCGCGCCAAGTGTCCGCGTCGGGTGCGCGATCCACGGCCGTGAGCAACGCCACCACGGGATCCGCGTGGGACTCAGTTGATGGTGACAACGACCTTCCCCCTGGCCCGCTGGCTGCCGAGGTACTGCAGCGCCGCGCCGACCTGTTCGAGTGGATAGCGGCGGTCGATGACCGTTCGCAGCTTGCCTTCGCGGGCCCAGCCCGCGAGCACTTCGAGATCATCCTTGTTGATCTCCGCGATGAAGAACGTGAGCTCCGGGTCGACGAAGTATTTCGCCACGCTGCGCACGAGGAACGCGCGCGTGATCGGCCCCAGCCACGGGTTCGACTTCGACCCGCCCACCGTCACGATGTTGCCCTCGGGCTTCGTGATGTTGGCCAGCGCGTGGTAGCCGTGGTTGCCGATGTTGTCGAAGATCACGTCGTAGCGCGTGTCCGTCTTCGTGAAGTTGTCCTTCGTGTAGTCGATCACGTGATCCGCACCGAGCGAGCGCACCATCTCCACGTTGCGCGTGCTGCACACGGCCGTGACCTCCGCGCCCATGGCCTTGGCGATCTGGATGGCATAGGTACCCACGCCACCCGAGGCGCCGTTGATCAGCACCTTCTGTCCGGCCTGGAGATGACCGTTGTCGCGCAGGCCCTGCAGCGCGGTGACTGCCGCGATCGGCATGGCGGCCGCTTCTTCGAATGACATGTTCTCGGGTTTCTTCACGATGGCGCCTTGCTCACGGCCGATCACGTACTCCGAGAACGCCGCGCCCACGCCGCCGTACACCTCGTCCCCGGGCTGGAAGCGCGTGACGCCCGGGCCGATGGCCTCCACGACGCCCGCCATGTCGAAGCCGATGCGGTCACGCTTGGGCGCGCCGATGCCCGAGTCCAGCCGGATCAGCAGAGGCTGCCCGCTGGCGCGGTACCACTCCGCCGGGTTCACGCTGGACGCGCGCACCTTGATGAGGACCTGGCCTTCCTTGGGCACCGGCTTGGGAACACGCTGAAGCGCCAGCCCCTCCGGAATCTTGTAGCAGCCGTGCACGATGGCGCGCATGGAGTCCGCGCTGGCTTCGCCTGGCGGCGCCGATGCCGGACACGCAGAGTCGTACGCCGTCACGATCATGAGCGTGGCGATGGCGAGCCCGAAGAAGCTGCCAATGCCGATGAATATCTTGTTCCTTCTTTTCACGATGCCCTCCCGAGGCTTGGTGCCGGGCATCTTGGGCATGTGCGAACGCGTCAACGGCCCCTTGCGACGGGCGACGGCGGGCGCGGACCGGCGGTGGCGGGTCCGGATGAGCGACGGGGAGGGGTCAGGTCATTTGGACCAGGACTGCAGCTCGATGATGTTGCCTTCCGGGTCGGTCACGTACACCCAGGTCACTTTCGATCCCGTGGCGGTGGTTAGTGTCACCACCTCGCCGACGGCCTTGCCACCGGCTGCGAGCACGGCTTCGCGCGCTGTCGGCACGTCATCGACCACGAACGCGATGTGGCCGAAGCCCGGCCGATTGACCGCAGGCTCCTGCGATTCCTTCAGGATGTTGTAGTTGAAGATCTCGAGCGTCGGGCCGTCCGGACCGTGGCCCGGCAGGCGCAGATGCGCGCCCCGCAGTTCCGCGCCCTTGATGCCCGTGCCGCGTTCCAGGTCCGCGCCTTTGAAGTCGCGCTCCGGCGGTACGGGGATGCAACCGAACTGCTCCTGGTAGAAGCGCGCCAGCTTCCGCCAGTCCTTCGCGATGAGATTCGTGTGGCCGTATCGGGCGCCTGAAATCATGGGACGGGTCTCCGGTTGGGGCACTTCGCCCGCGATGGCGCCCATCGAAAGCAGGACTGTGAGCCACGAGGCGGTGCGAAGTTTCATGCGCGGACCTTACGCCGGCCGGTGGGCCGCAATCCCGAGAGAACGCCGGGATTTCGCCGGGTTATCTCGCGCCGCGCGTCCGAGGCCGCCGATGCGATGAGTGACGAAGGATGACGACCGGCGACGGCCGGAGAGGATGAGCGACGGGCAGGGCAGGCGTGAACCGCCGGCTGGCCGCGCGGCGTGGCGGGCGGGGACTTATAGTGCGCCCATGCCGTCCACTGCGCCTTTCACCGCTGACCCGCCCAAGCGCTCCGGGCTTGCGCGCATCTACGCGTGGCAGCGCGTGAAGTTCGTGCTGGCCGTGTCGGTCGGCCTCGGCATCATCTCCGGCCTGCACAATGATTCATTGCCGCGCGACCTGTTCCGCGCCGCGTTCATGGGCGCGCTGCATCCTGTTCGTGTTCGGGTTCTTCGAGACGCGGCCGCGCACGCTTGCCCAAGTGGCTGCCGCGCACCGTGCTCCGGCTCATCGCCGTCGTGTTCGTGATTCCGCTGTCGGCGGCGTTCATGGCCGCCATGGATTATCCGAATCGCGCCGGGCTGGGCGGGCTGGTCGGCGCCGGGTTGTTGTTTGCACCGTGGATCGCCGTCGCCGCCATCCTGCGCCGGCGCGACGAGATGGTGCGCGAGCAGGCGTTCGCGTTCGAGCTCGAGCGCAGCGAGTACGAGCGTCGGGAGTCCGACACGCGGCTGCGCCAGCTGCAGGCGCAGGTGGAGCCGCATTTCCTGTTCAACACGCTGGCCAATGTGCAGGCGCTCGTGGATTCCGGGTCGCCACAGGCGTCGAAGGTGCTCACCAGCCTGATCGCCTATCTACGCGCCGCCGTGCCGCGCATGCATTCGCAGGACACCACGCTGGCGGATGAGGTGGATCTCGCGCGGGCCTACCTCGAGATCATGCAGATGCGCATGCCGGACCGGCTGCAGTACGCCATTCACCTGGATCCCGCGGCCACGTCGTTGAAGTGCCCGCCGATGGCGCTGCTCACGCTCGTCGAGAACGCCGTGCGGCATGGCATCGACCCCAGCGAGACGGGCGGGCGCATCGACATCGATATCTGGATGCGGGAGAAGACCTGCGTGATGCGAGTGAAGGATACGGGTGTCGGCCTGCAGCGGAACTCGCGCGGTCTGGGGACCGGGCTCACCACCTTGCGCGAGCGGCTCAAGCTGGCTTTCGGCAAGGACGCGAACCTCACGCTGACCGAGGTGCAACCGCATGGCGTGTGCGCCGAAGTCAGTTTCGCGACCGCGCAGGACGAGGCGTCATGCCGGTGGAAGTGACCGCGCTGATCGCCGATGACGAGCCGCTGCTGCGCGATTCACTCGCGCGGTTGCTGGGCAATGCGTGGCCCGAGCTGCGCGTAGTTGCCCAGGCGCGCAACGGGCGCGAGGCCGTGGAGATGTTCGAAGAGAAGCAGCCCACGGTGTGCTTTCTCGACGTGCAGATGCCCGGGCTCACGGGCGTGGAGGCCGCGCAGCACATCGGCCAGCGGGCGCACGTGGTGTTCGTCACCGCATTCCAGCAATACGCCGTGCAGGCGTTTCGCGCAGGGCGCGCTGGACTACCTGGTGAAGCCGGTGGAGCCCGCGCGACTGGCGGAGACGGTGCGGCGCGTGCAGGAGCGCGTGCGCGCCTCACAACCCGCGCTGAACACGGATGCAGTTGCTTCAGCAGCTGGCGGCTGCGTTCAACCGCGACCAGGGCCAGGCAAAGCTGCGCTGGCTGCGCGCGTCGGTGGGGCCGACGGTGCGGTTGATTGCGGTGGAAGACGTGGACTTCCTCAAGTCGGATGAGAAGTACACGCTGGTGGCGTATCACGACGAGGCCGGCAAGGCGCTGGAGGCGGTCGTCAGAACGCCGCTGAAGGAACTGCTGACCCAGCTGGACGAGGCGCAGTTTGCCCAGGTGCATCGATCAGTGGTTGTGAACCTGCGGGCCGTGAGTCACGTGACGCGCGGGGAGAATGAGACGGCGGATATTCACCTGAAGGGACGCCCCGAGGTGCTGCCGGTGAGCCGGACGTATCTGCACCTGTTCCGGCAGATGTAAACCGCGCGCGAGCCGCGGCGCGCGTCTGCTGTTTGATTTCGGTCTCGATCATGGCCTCACTATCTTCGAGCAGCAGGGATCAGGCAAACCCTGAGAGGCAGGCTCAACGCCGCCAGCAATGGCTGTCCTTTGCGTTTCGCTGCACTGCCCACTAAATTGCGTAGCGATGGCGACAGACGACTCGGACGAACGCTACCGCACCCTGTTCGACACCCTCATCGAGGGTTTCTGCACCATCGAAGTGATTTTCGATGAGGCGGGAAAGCCCGTCGACTACCGGTTCCTGGAGATCAATCCGGCTTTCGAAAAGCAGACCGGGCTGAAGAACGCGCAAGGCAAGCGCATGCGGGAACTCGCTCCGAACCACGAAGAGCACTGGTTCAAGATCTACGGAAACATCGCGCTGACCGGCGAGCCGCTGCGGTTCGAGAACGAGGCCAAGGCGCTGGGGCGCTACTACGAGGTGGTTGCCTATCGCGTGGGCGGCGCCGGCAGCCGCAAGGTCGCCATCCTGTTCAACGACATCACCGACCGCAAGACCTCCGAGGTCAAGCTCCAGGCCCAGCTGGAGCGCATGCATCTCCTGCAGACCATCACGCGCGCCATCGGCGAGCGCCAGGACCTGCCCAGCATTTTCCAGGTCGTCATCCGGACGCTGGAAGAGCGCCTGCCCATCGACTTCGGCTGCATTTGTCTGCACGACGCCGCCAGTCACTCGCTGCTGGTCACGCGGGTCGGGGCTCGCAGCATCGAGCTGGCGACCGAACTGTCGATGACGGAACAGGCCATCGTGCCCATCGACCAGAACGGCCTGTCCCATTGCGTTCGCGGACAACTGGTGTACGAACCCGACGTGCAGCAGGTGGACTTTCCGTTTCCGCAGCGCCTGGCGCGCGGCGGCTTGCGCGCGCTGGTGGCCGTGCCGCTCATGGTGGATGGCAAGGCCTTTGGCGTCCTGGTGACGGCCCGCCGCGTCGCCCATAGTTTCAGCAGCGGCGACTGCGAGTTCCTGCGGCAGCTCTGCGATCACGTGTCGCTGGCGGCGCAGGCAGGCCAACCTCTACGGCGCGCTTGCAGCGGGCCTATGACGATCTGCGCCAGACGCAGCAGGCCGTGATGCAGCAGGAGCGCCTGCGCGCGCTCGGACAGATGGCCAGCGGCATCGCGCACGACATCAACAACGCCATCTCACCCGTGGCGCTGTACACGGATTCGTTGCTGGAGCGGGAAGCGGGTATCAGCGAACGCGGCACGGGCCAGCTCAAGACCGTGCAGCGCGCCATCCACGACGTCGCCGCCACCGTCGCGCGCATGCGCGAGTTCTACCGCCAGCGCGAGCCGCAGATGAGTCTCGAGCCCGTGCAGCTGAACGACCTGGTGCAGCAGGTGGTCGAGCTCACGCGCGCGCGCTGGAGCGACATGCCGCACATGCGGGGCGTGGTCATCGATCTCAAGACCGAGCTGAAGCCCGATCTGCCGCTGATCATGGGCGTGGAAAGCGAGATCCGCGATGCGCTGACCAATCTCGTCTTCAACGCCGTCGACGCCATGCCCGACGGCGGCGCGCTTGCTGCATGCGGACCCGCACCGGCGGAGTTCGGCCGCGTGGTCGTCGAGGTGTCGGACACCGGCGTTGGCATGGACGAAGCCACGCGGCGGCGCTGCCTCGAGCCGTTCTTCACCACCAAGGGCGAGCGCGGCACGGGACTGGGACTCGCGATGGTGTACGGCATGGTGCAGCGGCACAGCGCGGACATCGACATCGACAGCGCGGTGGGGCGCGGAACCACGGTGACGCCTGAGCTTCGCCGCCGCGCTCAGCGCCGCGCCCAGTGAAGGCACCGGAGAGATCGCGGCCCTCACCGGTCTGCGCATCCTCGTCGTGGACGACGATCCGCTGCTCCTGCGTTCGCTGCGCGAGACGCTCGAGGCCGACGGTCACGTCGTCGAGACCGCCGGCGGCGGCCGCGAGGGCATCGATCGCTTCAAGGCAGCGCAGGGACGAAGGCACAGCCGTTTCGACGTCGTGATCACCGATCTCGGCATGCCATTCGTCGATGGACGCCAGGTGGCGAGCGCCATCAAGGCCGCGTCGCCGCGACACGCCGATCATCATGCTGACGGGCTGGGGACAGCGGCTGGTGGCGGAAGGCGACTTGCCCGCGCACGTGAACCTGGTGCTGAGCAAGCCGCCGAAGCTGCGGGACTTGAGAGAGGCGCTGGCGAAGACCTGTAGGAAGTCCTGATCAGCGACCGCGCAGCTTGCGCAGCTGAAGCAAAGGTTCCAGCAGCAGCAGCGGCACCGCCCAGCAGGCCCACGCCATCGCACCCTGCGCGTCTCTCGGCTCCATGCCCTGCCAGGCGATCAAGCCATCCACGCCGAACCGGAACGTGACGAACGCGAAGGTCACGGCGTAGCTGCGCATCATCCACTCGCGATGCTGGAGCACGTTGCGATGGCGGATCGCGATCACGGCCATCGTCGTCGTGATGACCCAGGCGACGCACAACATGAAGAGGCCCGATCCGTACGGAACGTTTCCCGAGATCGTCGCCGCCAGATAGAAACCGCAGACGCTGGCAACCGCGATGACGCCGACGTACACCTTGCCCAGTGCGCGGTGCAGGCCGGCGATCCGATTCGTGAACCCCAGCCACAACTGCACCACGCCCACCGTGAGCGCGGTGATGCCGCCCGCCACGTGAAGCACCAGGCCCCAGCGCCGCGGCCAGAAGTAGGGGCCGTAGTGATCGGGTGAGAAACCCAGATAGGGCAGTGCGCTTCGGACGATGAACCAGAGCGCCGCCAGCCCCAGTGCGCTCAGGGGAATGGCGACGAGGATGCGGGAAGTGCTTCGGCTGGCGGTGGCTGCAGTGACGTTCAAGAGCGGTCCTCCGGTTCTCGCCTTGGGACTGGCGAGAGACGGAGCCGGTTGCAACCTGGCGTTCGGACTAGGCCGCGGCGGGCCGTTTCGACTGCACGCCCAGATAGTCGCGCTTGCCGACCGCCACGCCGTTGTGACGCAGGATCGCGTACGCCGTCGTGAGGTGGAAGTTGACGTTCGGGATCGTGTGCTCGATGAAGTAATCCTGGCCCGTCATCCATTCGCCTTTCCACCGCGGCTGGCTGACGACGCGCGTGGCGGCGCCATCGAAGTCTTGTGGTGAGAAGCTGTCGAGGATGGAGATGGTCGACCGCACGCGGGCCTGGAGATCGGCGAGGGTTTTCTCGTTGTCTTCCTGCGCCGGAACCGGTTTGCCGGTGAGGAAGCCCGCGCTCAGCTTCGCGGTGTCGCAGGCGATCTGCACCTGGCGAGTCAGCGGGAATTGGTCGGGCGCTAGACGCAGAGTGGGGAAGACATCCGGGTCGAAGTTCTTCGACTTTGCGTAGTCCGCGGCCATGCCCAGCCACTTGTCGAGTTGGCCGAGCTGCTTTTTGAATTGGGAGAAGGTTTCGGTGTACATGGGCGGGAAGGTACTTGGAATTCGCCAACGCGACACAGTTAAGTGAGTTGCTAGTGTCGGAGTGATTTGAACCTGCGATCTCGGAACGAGACGAGGTTGAGTGGCTCCCTGGGTTGGACTCGAACCAACGACCAACGGATTAACAGTCCGACGCTCTACCGACTGAGCTACCAGGGAACCGAGAACCAATGAGGGCGCGCATTCTCATGGCTTCCCCCGTTGCCGTCAAGCAATCCGACAGCTTTTCAGTGACTTACGTCCGTTCCAAGCGGCAAACACCTGCCAAGTCAAGGCTCTTTCAAGGAGTCGGGCGGTACCTTCGACCCCGAGGCGGGCTAAACCCGAGTCAGGTTGGCCGGCAGCTACTCGTCCCGCGCCTTGGTGAGGATGTCGGCGGATCTTCGCAGACCGTCGAGAACCCGCTCGAGAAGCGCGGAAGGGAAGTTTTTGGGCACCTTTCCGGCGACGGCGTCGACGACTGACGGAGTCTTCGCGGCGAACTCATCGATCATTGCTTTGGCCCCGCTGCCCAAGCCCATTTTCTTCGCCAGCGATTCGAAATGCCGGCGCTGGATGGACTTTCACAGGTAGTGCGGTCGCTCGCCGGGCACGGCCATCGCGATCTTGACCTTCTCGATCGGCATCTCGTTCGCCTTCTTGCCGATGACGGGCCAGGCGGACAGCACGTCGTACAACGGCGTGAGCTGGAAACGGCCGCCGGCGCAGGATGCGGATGCTGAAGTTCTTGGCGTGGCCATCGGTGGCGGCGAGCATCCAGAACAGCAGCTGCGCCGGAACACGGTTTCGAGATCGCGCTCGCGATTCGCTGCGAGCCGCGCAGGATGCGCGCGATGTCCGACGAAGCCGGGGCCGCCATCGGACTGGTATTTGCGATGCCAGGGAGTGCCGGTGGCCTGCGCCAGATCTTCCTGCATGAGCCGCAGCCAGTATTTGCCGCTGGAGTGCAGCTGCGCGGTCGAAGCGTTCGACGATGAGCACCTTCTGCGCGCCGAATGTCTCCGATGTCGCAGGGGGCGACCGGCAACCCGAACGCGGCGACGATGCGCGAGCACAGCCATTCGTTCTCGACCGAGGTGCGCATGTCGGCCTGGCGATTGCCGACGAGGCCCAGCGGCAGCTTGAAGATGTGCGTGGTGGGCGTGGAGCCGACGGGCCGGCACCATTTGCCCGATGCCTGAGCAACGCGGTCTTTTCCTGCGCGCCAGCGATCGAGATGCGGAACTCATGCTCCTCGCCGACAGGGCGCTGGCGGAGGAGGTGACGCTCGCGAGCTCGGCTGGCGATCTGCGTTTCGGTGAGCGGCTGGCGTCTCGATGCGTGCGAATGTCCGCGGGCGTTTCGTCCGCCGGCAGTAACTGCACGGCGCCGACGCAGTCGCGTCCGATCGCGGCGAGCAGGTCGAAGGCGCTGCGCGAGTGCCGCAGGAAGCGATCCTGCAGCCGCCGGCGGATGGCATCGCTGTCGGGCAGCAGATTGTCGAAGTACGCCTCGACGATGGCGCCCTTGATGCACGAGTTGGTCGTTGGTCAGCGGTAGTGAGAGCGACAAGAGGGCGCGCCTCGCGGCGCACCTAGCCAGGCGTCGTCGTATTCGAATTCCATGGCGCCACGCGAGGGCAGGCGCCAGAGCCCCGACGCGCACGCCATTGGCCCACACGGCCAGCTCGCGATGCGGATCTACGCGCGGCATCGGATCACCACTCGACCTTGTCCTTGCCGGCGGTGCGCTCGGTCAGGCGTCACTCGAGTCCGAGTACGTTCGGCCAGTGCCAGCAGCTGCTCGACGGTCAGCGTCTCGGGTTGGTTCTCGAGCTCGGAGAGCCGGTTCTGCGAAAGGCCGAGTCCTCGGCGACCTGCGCCTGTGAGAGGTTCAGCGCTTTGCGGCGGGCCCGGAGCGTGGCGCCGACCTGCCTGGTCGTGGTGATGGGGTGCATGGCGGTCTATCGGTAATAGCGATATCCGCAATATATCGGCATATAGCGATATATGTCAACATATCGGTAATAGCGATGAGAACACCCACTCTTATATATGCGTGCAACCGGTCCCGGGCGCCTCGGGTATCACCCCCGCGCCACTAACAACAGGGGATCCCCATGTCTTCGCTCTCGCGTATCGCGCTGCTGTGGCTCGCATCCTTAGCTCTTCACCTGGCCCGTACTGGCCGCCGATCCGACTCCCGCCGAACAGGAAGTCCTCGCCCGCGTGAACGAACTGCTCACGCGCTATGAAGCCAACGACCAGGCCGCGGTGGTGGCCATGCTCGACAACCCGGTGATCATTCTCGGCAGCGATTTCCGCGAAGCGGCGCGCTCGCCCGTGGAGCTCGAGGAACTGATGTCCCGTGGCTTCGGCCAATGGGGCCAGGCGAAATTCACGGACCTGCGCGACCTCCGTGCCACCGCAGCGTTAGGCAGGCCGGCGCGGGTGGCGTGCAGGAAGCGCGCCATCCGCGAATATGTTCGGCGAATCAGGGCGGCGCGCGCTCAGCCATAGGGGAATCCCCAGAACGCGACGCAATCCAGTAGCCAGTCCTTTTCCCGGGGCGCATAGTGTTTGCCCATTAGCCAGGCATCGGGGTCAGGGGCCATGGCGCGAAGCGAGATGGAAATCTCCAGGGACACGTACGCGCGCAACGCGCGAACGAGAACACCCGAAAGGCGGGTCGAAGACTACCGCCGCGCTTTCGTATTGCTCTGCGAAGAACCCTTCGACGACCTGGACAAAACCCTGGCACGCATGCTCGAGTGCCTGGCGATCACGCTGGATGTGAGCCGCGTGAGCTTCTGGACTTTCGAGGAGCCGCAGCAGCTCATCCGCTGCGAACACATGTATCGCGCGGACACGCAACTCGCCGATGGGGCCGACGCTTCTGCGCCGGTCGGACTTCCCAAACTACTTCGATTCGTTGTGCCAGCAGCTGGTCGATCGCCGTCGAGGACGCGCGCCACGATCCGCGCACGGCCGAACTGCACGCACGAGTTACCTGGAACCGCTGGACGTGATCTCCATACTCGACGTGCCGGTGCGCGCGTTCGGGCGATACCTCGGTGTGTTGTGCCACGAGCAGGTGGGCGACGAGCCGCGCGCTGGACTCGCGAGGACGAAACCTTCGCGGCGGCGGTGGCGACGCAGGTGGCGCTGGCCTTCGAGCGCGATCACGCGCGGCGCGCGCAGCAGAAGCTGCTGGAGCGTTCGCTGCGTGATGAGGAGTCGCAGCTCGCCAACCGCTTGCAGCTCGAACAGGCGCTGGCGGCCTACCTGCAGAACCCGACCGGCGCGGGTGCGCTGGTGGTCACGTCCGCGGATCAGTACAACTTCATGGCGGGTTCCATCGGTGCCGGCGGATGCCGCACCTGCTGCGCCAGTTCGGCGCGCGGCTGATCGCGGCGGCGCCGGAAGGCACGCTGGTGGCGCGCATCGCCACCAATGAATTCGCGCTGCTGTTGCGCGGCGTGAACCCTGCCAGGCGTGCCGGCCGTCGGTCAACAGCATCAACTGCGGCCGCCAAACTACCGCTGGTCAACGAGGGCCAACGGCTGTTCATGACGTTGAGCACGGGCTACTCGCTCATCGACACCACGAGCCGGCAATCGCCGGAGCATCTGATCGCGGAAGCGCACATGGCAGCGCATGAGGCGCGCACGTCGCGGCGGCGATCGCGTGCAGATGTTCTCGGAGTCCATGCGCCGCTCCATGCGCACGCGGCTCTCGCTGGAACAGGACCTGCGTCGCGGCCTGGACGCGGCGGAGTTCGATCTGCATTTCCAACCCATCGTGCCGATGGTGCCGGGCGGCAACGCGGCGGTGGAAGCGCTGCTGCGCTGGCGGCATCCGTCACTGGGCGTGCTGGCGCCGGCGGAGTTCATCCAGGTGGCCATCGACAGCGGCGTGATGCTGGAGCTGGGGCGGCGCGTGTTGCGCGCGGCTTGCGAGTCCATCGCGCGGCTGCGTACGCGCGCAGGCCTCGAAGATCTCGAAGTGTCCGTGAACATGTCGGCGCCGGAGATCCTGCTGCCGGGCACGGCGGACGCGATTCGCTCGGAGCTGCTGGCGCATGGCCTGCCACCGCGCGCGCTCACGCTGGAGATCACCGAAACTGCGCTCATGGTGGATCTCGAACGCGCCGCCGATGCGCTCGGCGAGATCCGCGCACTGGGAGTGCAGATCAGCCTCGACGATTTCGGCACGGCGTATTCCTCGCTGTGCTGGCTGCGCAAGCTGCCCATCGACAAGATCAAGATCGACCGGTCGTTCGTCGCGGGCATCACGCACGAGCAGCAGGACCTGGCGATCGTGAAATCCATCATCGAGCTGGCCAAGACCTTCAATCGTGACGTGGTCGCTGAAGGCGTGGAGAGCGTGGAACAGCTGCGCCGTCCTGCGCGAGCTGGGCGTGGACCACGCGCAGGGCTACCTGTTCGCGCAGCCGCTGCCGCTGGAAAAGATAGACGCCAGGGCCTGCGGGCCCTGGCGTACGAGATGGGCTAGGAAGCGCGCCATTCCAGGATGCCGAGCGCGGCGACCACCGCCGCCTGGGCCAGCACGAAGGCGAGTCCGAGCGCCGTGGGCTCGAAGGCGAACGCGACCACGACACTGGCTGCGGCCCATGCGACGTTCCCGGCGATCACCAGCCACACCAGAGGCGTGGACAACTTGCGCGCCGCCATCACCATCAGTCCCGCGCAGGGAAACAGCACGACACCCGCATAGAACAGCAGGTTCTGCGGCAGTCCGAGCAATCCCGCCAGCGGTGCGGACGCCGCGACCAGCAGGAGGCCCGTCACCAGGCAGGTGAGCGCGTCGACCACGAGCAGCTGCTTGAGGTTGAAGCGGGCGGGGGCGGCGGCCAGATTCATCGCATTCATGTGTTCTCTCCTTGGGTGGGTGTGCGCGCACTGTGACCGCAACCGCGCACACACCCAATTACCTTGAAGGTAAAGCCGCACCCTGGGTCTCTTTGGTCCCACAAGTCTGCCAACGGCCACCACAAAAATGTGCCGCGCCCGTGTAACGAGTGCTGCGAGAACGGAGGGAATCGGCCCCCGGGAGCCACGCATCAGCCGCTGCGCGGATGGCACGATGATTGCTCCCTTCTTGGCTCCAGTCCTTTCCACTCATCACTGGAGACGCACATGCCAAATCGATATCAACAGCATCAATCGGGCCGGCAGGACCGGGACTACGACCGCGGCTACTCGAATCGGAATCGCGACGACGAGGGCCGGTTCTCGGGCGCGGAGGACGATCGCCACTACGGGTCGTACGCAGACAACGACGAGGGTGACAGCTCGGTACGCGCGGGCAACTACGACCACGGTCGCGGGCGGCCCCGCCGCGACTCCCACGAGCAGAGCGGTTCGGGCCGCTACGCCGGACAGGGCGACTTCGGTCAGGGCGACTACCGCGGTGGCCGTCAGGGATATTCCGGCCAGGATCGCTACGGCCAGGGTCAGCGAGGCAATCGCAGCAACCCCAGCGACAGCGACTGGCAGGACCGCCAGCGACGGCAGGGCAATCACGCGGGCGGCAGCCGCAGCTTCAGCGGCTATGGGTACGGTAGCGCGGGCACGTTCAACGAACCGTATGGCGAAGGCCAGCAATACACCTCGAGCGGCCAGTACGGCGGCGACTACGGCGCCGAGTCCGGTAGTCAAGGCTTCGGCGGCCGGGATTCCGCGCGCGAGGGTTACGGCTACGGTAGTTCGGGCCGCGATCAATCGTGGAGCCAGGGCGGCCAGCAATGGGGCCAGGGTCAAGGTCAAGGCGGCCAGGGTCGGGGCATGCATCACGGCAAAGGCCCGAAGGGCTATCAACGCAGTGACGACCGCCTCAAGGAGCTGATCTGCGAGCGGCTGCGTGAAGATCCGGAGATCGATCCCAGCGAGGTCACGCTCAGCGTGCAAGGTGGCAAGGTCACGCTCGACGGCACGGTAGATAGCCGCCACGCGAAGAACGCGATCGAGGACATCGCGGAGCAGTTCGGCGTGCAGGAAGTGCAGAACAACCTGCGCGTGCAGCGCGCCTCACAACCCGGCGAGACGGCGGGAACGTCTGGCAAATCCAGGTCGGAAGATTCGACCACCGGCAGGCAGAACAAGCACTGACGGAGCCGTTGAAGCCAGGGCGCGGGCCACGAGGTCCGCGCCCTTTTTCATGCCGCGGCCAATACCCGGCCGCGACGGCGGCGACGCAGATAGAGGCCATAGCCAATGGCATTCACGACCAGCAGCACGCCGAGCGCGAAGTACGCCCAGCCACGCGTGAAGCCCGCCGGATAGATGATGGGCTGCAGGTAGTGCGTGATGAATCCCTCGCCATAGGTGCTCTCGCCCGCGAGCGCGCGGTAGTCGTTCTCGATGTGCGTGAGCGGGCAGATGTTGCCCGAGAGTTCGATGTAGATGCCCCAGGCGAAGGCGGGCAGGTGCAGCCAGATGAGCTTCGGCCACTTGCTGAGCAGCAGCGAACCGAACAGGGCGAAGGCGATGAACAGGAAGTGCACCAGCATCACGGCGTCGGCGGCAAGGGCGTATCGCATCCAGGCTCCCGGAACGTTGTTGGCCGTTAGCATTTAGCGCGGGCGGCGCCTGCAGGCAATGGCTGGCGGTGTGTGGATCGGCCGGTATCGGAATTCGATGCGGCGAGGGCGCGTCAGCCGAGCTTGCCGCGATTGAAGCGAAGCGAGCTGGCCCGTTCCGGCACGCGCGCGCCCAGCACTTCGCGAAGGCTGGTCAGCGTGCGGCGAAGGGCAGGGGCGGAGGCGCCGGCCAATGTGTCGGCCGGAATCACCAGCGA
Source organism: uncultured Pseudomonadota bacterium (assembly GCA_963846605.1). GTDB lineage: Bacteria > Pseudomonadota > Gammaproteobacteria > Steroidobacterales > Steroidobacteraceae > CADEED01. Next base: position 847,181 of record CAWJWS010000011.1, on the reverse strand, counting down.
AAATCCGCGTGTGTGCGCGTCGCAGGCTGTCATCCACACACAGCTCTCCGCGGACACACCGGTGAGCACCAGGGTGTCTACCTGCTCGTCTTCCAGTAGAGCTTCGAGCGGGGTGCCGTAGAACGCGGAGTGTCGTGGCTTGAGCACGATGAAGTCGTGGTCTTCGGGCACCACGGCCTTGACGAGAGACGCACCCGGTCGCGAGGGTTCCAGACATCGGGAGATGAGGGCCGGCGCATCGCTGCGCCACCGGCCCACATGATCATTCGCGTAGATGACGGTCGTGCGCTGGCGCCGCGCCGTCGCCAGCAGCCGTGCGATCGCCCCGATTCGCGGCGCCAGCGCGCGCCGGACAGCGGGTCCGTCGGGGAAATCGAAATCACTGAGAAGATCGAGCGCCAGAATCGCGGCGCGGCCTCTCGAGCCTTTTCGTGGCTGAAGGCCGCGCCGCATTTACGGAGTCAGCGGACGTTTACCGGCCGCGGCCCGTGGGCGCGCGTTCCGAGAGTCCCGCGCGGCGAGCGCCGGACTTCGGTGCATCGATGAGATCGCTCTCTTCGAGTTCGGCCTTGCGTTGAGCCATCTGCTCGCCCAGCGCGTCGAGATCCATGTCGGACTTGCGCGCCTCGGCAAACATGCCGCCGGCTTGCTCCTCTTCCTTCACGTGATGCTTGATCATCTCGGAAAGCACCTTGACCTTGGAATCGAAGTAATCGTCATCCGGGCTCGACGCCTCGATCTTGGCGATGAGCTGCTTGGCGCCCTCGTGCTCGATCTCGGCCTCGTGATGCAGATCCTTGTCCTCGGTGGCTTCGAGGAAGGCGGGATAGAAGATTTCTTCCTCGATGGTGGTGTGCACCTTGAGGGCGTTGCAGATGTTGGTTGCCAGCTCCTGCTTGCGTCCGTCATCGCGCGCTTTCTCGAACTGCTCGAACCATTCTTCGACCTGGCGATGGTCCGCCTTCAGCAGAGCGATGGCGTCCTGAGTGCGTACTGCGGTGTCCGATTTCCGCGCGCTCTTGGCGCGACCCTTTGCTTTCGACTTAGCCATATGGCCTCCTTTGAATGAGTCTCAATGTATGGCTTACGGGTGTTTGCCAACAGCGACGAAGGCCAGCGATTCGAGTCAGGCCGTTCCGACGCCTGATGCGAATCGTTTTCAACTACCCGCGCGACACCTTCGGGTGCTGCACTCGCTTCCTTCCGGTCGCGCGGCGTTCGAAGTCCTCCCGCGTCAGCGCACGATTGATGCCGAACGCCGCGCGCGCACCTTCGGCCGCAGCGACGATCGACAGCTGCACGTCACGCGTGATGTTCCCGGCCACGAACACGCCGGGAACGCTGGTGGCCTCGTAGTCGCCGCATTGCACGCCGCCATGGCGGCCGAAGCGGCAACCCAGCGATCGCGCCAGCGAAGACTGCCCCCGGGACGGCGTGTCGAAGAACAAGGAATCCCGCGGCAGACGCTCTCCGTCCGCGAACCGGACCGCCCGAAGGCGCCCGCGCACGCCTTCGAGGGCGGCTACCTTCTTCTCCACCACGGTGATCCGGTTGCGCTGGAGCTGACGTCGTTCCTCCGCCGAGTAGCGAGACGGGCCATCCGTGCACAGCACGATGTCCCTTGCCCACGCGGTCATGGCTCGCGCCATCTGGAACCCGCGCTGACGCCGCCCGTACACCGCGATACGTTTACCGCGCATCTCCCAGCCGTCGCAGTAGGGGCACTGGAACACGGTGCGGCCGAACAGCTCATCGATGCCCGGTATGCGCGGCACGATGTCGAACAGGCCGGTGGCGATGAGCAGCTTGCGCGCGCTGACCACCTTCTCACCCGCCAGCGTGACATCGAATCCCGCGGCGCGGCGCCGCGCGGAGACGACCTCCGCCGCGCGGAACCGCACACCGGGATACCTCAGCAGTTCTCGCCGCGAGATCTCCAGGAATCGCGTGGGTGGGATGCCATCACGCGAGAGGTAGGCGTGCATAGCCTTCGACGCCCAACTTCGTGGGGTGCCGGTGTCGCAGAGCAGGACTTTTCGACGGGCGCGTCCCAGCACGAGCGCCGCTGACAGGCCAGCAGGGCCGGCACCCGCGATGACGACATCCCAACTACTCCTCAATGCCGTGTGTGTCGGCCCTTGAGGCCGGGCTTGAGTACCACCTTGGTGTACTCGTTCTGTTTTTCCTTGAAGTTCTTGTAGCCCTCGGCCGCGTCCTCCAGGTCCAGCCGATGGCTGATGAGGAACGTGGTGTCGAGCTTGCCTTCGAGGATCAGGTCCAGCAGCTTGGGCATGAACTTCTGCACATGCGTCTGGCCGCTCTTGATGGTCAGTCCTTTCTCCATCAGCGCACCGATCGGGAATTTGTCGGCGATGCCGCCATAGACGCCCGGGATCGAGATGCGGCCGCCCTTGCGCGTGGCCATGATGATCTGGCGCAGTGCATGCACGCGGTCGGTGGCCATGAAGGTACGGACCTTCACGTGGTCCAGGATGTTGTCCGGCGTGAAGCCATGGCTTTCCATGCCCACCGCGTCGATGCAGGCATCCGGTCCGATGCCGCCGGTCATCTCGGACAGTGCCTCGCGGACGTTCACCTCCTCGAAGTCGATCACTTCGGCGCCGAGATTGCGGGCCAGCTGCAGGCGGCGAGGGTGATGATCGATCGCGATCACCCGGTGCGCGCCCAGCAACAGCGCGCTCTGGATCGCGAACAGGCCGACGGGTCCGCAGCCCCAGACGGCGACCGACGTCACCGGGCTCGATGTCGCAGTTCACCGCGGCCATCCATCCCGTGGGCAGGATGTCGGAGAGGAACAGCACCTTGTCGTCGTCGATGCCGTCGGGCATCACCATCGGGCCGATGTCCGAGTAGGGCACGCGCACGAATTCCGCCTGACCGCCGGAATAGCCGCCGGTGAGATGCGAGTAGCCGAAAGCCGCGGCCATGGGATAGCCGTAGGCGATCTCCGAGGCATCGGACTTTTCGGCCGGGTTGGAGTTGTCGCAGGCCGCGAATTGCTGCTTCTGGCAGAAGAAGCAGCTGCCGCAGGCGATCACGAACGGCACCACCACGCGCTGGCCGACCTTGAGTTTCTCGTTGCCTTGCCGACTTCCACGACCTCGCCCATGAATTCATGGCCGAGGATGTCGCCGTCTTTCATGCCGGGGATGGTGTGGTCGTAGAGATGCAGATCCGAACCGCAGATCGCGGTCGAGGTGACGCGGATGATGGCGTCGCGCGGGATTGATGATCTGCGGATCCGGGACGGTGTCCACACGGACATCGTGCTTGCCTTGCCAGGTGAGTGCTCGCACGTTCTTCTCCTAGTTGTCGCCACGGCGCGAATCGGCCGGCGGTTGCGCGGTGGGGACTTCACCGGTTTCCATGAGTTGCTTGAAACGGCGCAGGTCGCGCCGTGCCTGGATCTTGGGTTCCTTGCCCAGCATCTTCGCGATCAGCGCGCCGAGCTTGGTGGCGGGCGGATCGTAGGCAATCGTCGCGGTGACCACCGTGCCACGGCCGTTGCGCGAGTCCTTGAACTCGATGCGTCCGGTGTTGGGAACAGCGGAACCCTCGACGGAGGTCCAGGCGAGCAGCTCGCCGGGCACGTCTTCGGTGAGAATCGAATCCCACTCCACCGTCGATTCCGCAGGTCCCTTGACACGCCAGTGCGATCGCACGGCGTCGACCGCGGTCACGCTCTCGATGTTCTCCATGAACAGCGGGAGGTTGCGGAAATCGCGCCAGAACTCGTAGAGCTCGCGGCGAGGGCGGTTGATGCTCACGCTGCGTGCGAGCAGAACGTCGCCTTCTTCCGCCGCAGGCAGTCCCGCCGCCGCGGGGTTGGATTTCCTTCGGGTGGCTTGGGGCTCGTCGCCCGCAATCGCCGGTGCATTCTTTCGCGCCATGATGCGCTCCTCAGTGCTTCGCCGAGCCAGGCTCGGCTGTCTTGCGATGCTGTTCGGCCAGCATCTCGTTGGGGATGATGTTCGCCAGGGCGACGCGCAATTTGTTGGAGAGGCCCGCGACCACCGCCGCATCGCCGTTCTCCATCGCATCGAAGCCGGCCTTGGCCACGTCGGCGGGGTCCGCCTTGTGTTCGTCCGATCCCACTTTGGTGTCGAGCAGATCCGCTCGTTCGAAGAAATCGGTATCCGTGACGCCGGGCATGAGACAGGTCACGGTCACGCCGGTGTCCTTGAGTTCATTGCGCAGCGCGTATGAGAAGGAATCGAGGAAAGCCTTGCGTGCCGTTGTATACGGCCTGGAAGGAGCCGGGCATGAAGCCCGCGATCGATCCGGTGATCAGGATCTTGCCGGTGCCGGCGGTGCGCATGTCGCGCGCGACGCGCTGGATGAGATCGAGCGTGCCGGTGACGTTGGTGTTGATGACGTGCTGGATGTCGCTGAAGTCCTGATCGACGAATCCCTTGCCCAGTCCGTGGCCGGCATTGGCCAGCAGCGCGCTCACGCGCCGGCCATCCAACTTTAGATAGAGGGCATCGACGCCGTCCTCGGTGGCCAGATCGGCTTCGACGGAATCCGCCCGCGCACCCAGTGCGCGCACCGCGTCCTCGGCGCGTGCCAGCGGTTCGTCGGCGGCGAGGATCAGGTCGTAGCCTCGTGAGGCCGCTTCCAGCGCGAGCCGTAGCCCGATGCCGCTCGAGGCGCCCGTGACGATGGCGAGTGGACGGATGTGTTGCATGAATCGTTCTCCAGTGGGGATGGCGCAAGGCTGCGCGCATCGCGTTACCGCCCGAATCGGTCAGGCCCGGACATCTCCGTGGGATGCGCCCTACCGGTGCGGGTTTGTCTCAGCACGTACATGCTCCGTTTCTCGCCGCATGGCTTACATCGGCCTGCCCAAACGACGCGCCTAATGCACCCTCTCCACAAGACACCAAGAGAAGCGACATGAATGAAGTGCAAGTCAGGGAGCTGTTGCTCCAATCACTCGAACACGAGCGTGGCGGGGTAAAGATTTACAAAGCGGCCATCGGGGCCGCCGTGCGGGAGGATCTGCGGGCAGAGTGGACGGAGTATCTCGCGCAGACCGAGAGCCACGTGGACACGCTCACGGACGTCTGCGAGGTCTTCGCCGTGGACCCTTACACCGAGACGCCTGGCACGATGATCGTCAAGCAGAACGGCAGGGCGCTGCTGCAGGCCATCGAGATGGCGCGCGCCGCCGGCGACCCGGTCGCCGCCCAACTAGTGGCCGCGGAGTGCGTGGTCCTGGCGGAAACCAAGGACCACATGGACTGGGAGCTGCTGGGCGACGTCGCCGAAGGGCTGGAAGGCGAGCAGCGGGAAGTGCTGCTGACCGCCTGCGAGCGCATCGAAGATGAAGAAGACGAGCACCTGTATCACACGCAGGGCTGGGCACGTGAGCTATGGCTGGAGGCCCTGGGATTGCCGGCACAGCTGCCGCCGCCTGAAGAGGAAGCCGAAGTCCTGACTGCGGCGGAAGCGCAACAGGCGAAAGAAAACCGGCATCCGCAGCACTGACCAATCCAGATGGCGAGACCTGTCGTTATGCGTTGTATGGACACGCAGGACGACAGGGATCTCCGCCGCAGCGCACGCGCCGCCATCAAACAACAATCGATTCCTGATCACACCCCGCGACACACCTGGGGCGGCCCGGGCAATGGCTCGCGTTGTCCGGTCTGCGGGAACACGCTGAGTCCGGATGACATGGCCTTCGAACTGGAATTTTCCACTCCGGCCGACACCGACACGCCTCCACTAAATTGCCAGCTGCATGTCAGGTGTTTGAAGGCGTGGGAAGCGGAGCGGGAATCCTTGCGCAATCGGTTGGACACGCCCAACCTGCCAGACAGTGAAGCCGATCGAAAACCTGGAGTCAGTGGATGACGCTCCCGCCCTCACACTGGGGGAGATGCTGCGTGGCACTGCGCCCGCGCCGGACAGCCACGAAAGCGAGTGGAAAGGGCTCGTTCAGGCAATTGCCGTGGGCGATCAGCGGGCTCTCCGCGAACTCTACGATCGCATGCACGCGCTGGTTTACACGCTGATCCTCCGGATCGTTCATGACAGACGTACCGCCGAAGAGCTCACTCTCGATGTGTTCCTCGATATCTGGCGGAGCGCGACGGATTACTCGCCCGCCGGTGGCCCGGTGGTGGGGTGGGTGATGAACCAGGCGCGGTCGCGTTCCATCGACCGACTGCGCCACCAGGGCCGCAAGAAGCGCGTGGCCCCGCTTCCCGACGTGTCCGAGCTATCGGTAGAGGATACGGCCGCCCTTCGACTGGACGAGCGACAACGCGACCGCCAGCTGCGCGAGGCCGTGGCCCTGCTCACGCTGAACGAGCGGAATGCCATAGAAATGGCTTTCTTCTCGGATTGCACCTATGCCGAGGCGGCGGCGCGCCTGCAGGAGCCTCCCGGCACGGTGAAAACGCGCATCCGTTCGGGCCTGGAGAAGCTCCGGGTGGCGCTGGGTGGTGACGTGCCGTCATGACTTTCGACGACCCTGGCAATGACTGCATTGCCATCGATCAGCTCACCGCGTTCGCATCCGGAGTCCTCCCCGAGCACTACGCGGAATCGCTGGCATTGCACGTGGCGGAATGCTCGCACTGCGATCTGGCACTCAAGCTCGTCGAGCAGCTCGCCGCCGTCATTCCGGCCTGGCCGCGCGATTTGCTCGAGCCCAGTACAGATCTCTGGCACCGGGTAGCGGAAGGAATCACGCCCACCGGCACCTCGCCTTTGTTCGCTTCCGAACACATCACGCCAAGGCCCTGGGCTCAGGTCGCGCCGGGGATTTGTTGCAAATTGCTAGCCGCGGACTTCGATTCGCACCAGGTGAGCATGCTGGTTCGACTCCAGCCGGGGCACGAATATCCGCCACATGAGCATGCCGGGACCGAGGAGCTGCATCTCCTCGATGGAGAACTGTGGATAAATGACCGCCAGTTGCTTCCGGGGGACTATCATCGAGCGGAAGCAGGGAGCGCTGATCGCCGGGTCTGGAGCGAAACGGGGTGCACTTGCGTACTCACCACCTCGCTGCGCGACCGGCTTCTGGTGAGCCCCACCCCCTGAGGCCTTCCTTCCGCGCGGCCCGGAGCTAATTTGAGATCAGCGATCATCGGCATTGGCGCCTCCGCGGGCGGACTCGAGGCCCTCACGGAATTGCTGTCAGCGCTTCCCGCACGCCCGGGCGCCGCCGTGGTCGTCGTTCAGCACCTGGACCGCACACACGACAGTCTGCTGTCCGACATCCTGCGGCGCCGCACCTCCATGCCGGTTCTTGCGGCGGTCGAAGGCATGGCGGCGAAAGTGGACCACGTCTATGTCATTCCACCCAATGCCACATTGACGGTATCGAAAGGCCTGATCGCCTTGTCGCCGCGCGCGCCCGGCCCCGCCGTCCATCATCCCGTCGATGCGCTGTTCCGTTCGCTGGCGGAGGAGTGCGGCGATGCGGCCGTGGGCGTGGTGCTCTCCGGTGCCGACTCGGATGGCTCGGACGGAATCCAGGCCATCAAGCAAGCGGGCGGCATCACGTTCGCCCAGGCTCCGGAGTCCGCTCGCGTGCCCAGCATGCCGCGGTCTGCGATCGAAACCGGCTGCGTGGACTTCGTCATGCCACCGAACGAGATCGCGCGCGAGCTGGTGCGGCTGGCGGCGCATCCCTATCTACAGCCGTTGCCGGCTGACGAGGGCGATCGCGAAGCGCAGGAGGCAGGCGAGGCCGACATGCTGAGGCGGATTTTCCGCCGGGTGAGAGCGGCTCATGGAGTGGATTTCGCGCGCTACAAATCGAGCACCCTCCGCCGGCGCCTGGCTCGCCGCATGGTGGTGCAGAAGCTGGACAGTCTGGCCGAGTACGCCGCGCTGCTCGAGAGCGATGCCGCGGAGACTGCGGCGCTGTATCAGGACTTCCTGATCCGCGTCACGTCATTCTTCCGGGATCCGGATTCTTTCCGCGCGCTGGTCGTAGAGGCCTTCCCCAGGATCACGACCAACCGTTCCCCGAAGGAACCCATCCGCATCTGGGTGCCAGGCTGTGCCTCGGGCGAAGAGGTGTATTCAATCGCCATTGCGCTCATGGAGTACCTGGGCGAGACACCGCCGCCCGCAGGTATCCAGATCTTCGGCACGGACGTGAGCGAAGCGTCGATCGAAAAGTGCCGCGCGGGCATCTATCCCGAATCGATCAAGCTGGATGTATCCGCCGATCGCCTGCGGCAATTCTTCGTGAAGCAGGACTCGCACTATGTGATCTCGCGTTCGATTCGCGATCTGTGCGTGTTCGCGCGGCACGACATCACGCGTGATCCGCCTTATTCCCGGTTGGATCTCGTGAGCTGCCGGAACCTGCTCATCTACCTGGGCGCCTCCGCCCAGAACCGCGCCATGCAGGTGTTCCGCTACGCGTTGCGGCCGCATGGCTATCTGATGCTGGGGCCATCGGAGAGCGTCGGTCAGAGCGAGGAGTTTTTCGAAGCCGTCGACAAGCAGCATCGCCTGTACCGCCCGAAGGGTGTGGTCTCGGGCGCGACCGCCGGTCTTGCGCTGGATCGCGGTGGGGCTCCTGGCATTCCGGTTTCGCCGTCCGCGGCGCGGCCAGGCGGAGACTTCATCGAGAGCGATGCCGCGCAGCGGCAGGCGGATCGCATCTTGCTGGCACGGTTCTCGCCGGCCGGCATCCTCGTCGACGAATCGCTGAACATCCTGCAGTTCCGCGGCCATACCGCTCCCTACCTGGCGCCAGCCAGCGGTCCGCCCAGCCTCAACCTCATGCGTATCGCGCGCCCCGAGCTGATGCTGGCCATCCCGCCGTTGATGCAGGAAGCGCGGCAGACGAACCGCCCCGTGCAGCGCGCGGGGATCGTCATGGAAGGCGTCGGCACCATCGATGTCGAGATCACTCCGCTCTCGCAGGCGGGTGGCTTGCAGTGCTACCTCATCCTGCTGGAAAACCAGCAGACGCCGCATGTCTCGCGACGCGACCGGTTACCGCCGCCCGTACCACTCTCGGAGTCGGCGAAGGATCAGCGCATCGCGCAGGTGGAGCGCGAAAACTTCGAACTTCGGGAGTTCCTGCAGGCAACGCTGGAGCAGCACGAAGCGGCGAAGGAAGAACTCAAGTCCGCGCACGAAGAGGTGCTTTCGGCCAACGAAGAGTTCCAGAGCACCAATGAGGAACTCGAGACCAGCAAGGAAGAACTGCAGTCGGCCAATGAAGAGTTGACCACGACCAACGACGAGCTGCGCGAACGCAACCGCTTGCTGAGCGTCCTCAATGCGGAACTGGAAAAGGCGCGCACGGCGTCCGAGCGCGCGCGTGCCTATGCCGACGGCATCGTGGACACCGTGCGCGAGCCGCTCGTGGTCCTGGATGGCGAATTGAAGATCCTGCGTGTCAACCAGGCGTTCTGCGCCGAGTTCGGCGTCTCCGCGGATCGCGTCGAAGGCAATGCGCTGGATGTCGTCAGTACATCGCTCTGGGAAGAGACGCTCAACGAGAAGCTGATCGCGATCCTGGCCAAGGGGCCGGTGGTCACGGATTTCGAGATCATCTTCAATGACCCCAGGTTGGGAACCCGGCTCCTCTGTCTCAACGGGCGGAAGATCGCGGGGGATACGGAACGCACGGAGCTCATCCTGCTGGCCATCGAGGATGTCACCGAGACACGCCGCCGCAACGATGCCTTGCGCGAAGGGAGCCGCCGCAAGGACGAGTTCCTCGCCATGCTGGCGCACGAACTGCGCAATCCACTGGGCGCCATCACTCATGCGATCCACGTCATGAAGACGGGCAAGGATGAGCATGGTGCGGAAATGCAGGGGCTCATCGAACGCCAGACGGGCCGGCTCGTACGCCTGGTCAACGACCTGCTGGATGTAGCGCGGGTGAGCCGCGGATTGATCGAGCTTCAGCGCAAACCGGTGGACCTGGCCCAGACCGTTCGCGATGCGGCCGAAGCCGCGCGCGGCCGGCTCGAGCAGCAGCGCCACATCCTCACGGTCTCCGTGCCTGACTTTCCCGTGGGAGTGGAAGGTGATCCCGTGCGGCTGGAACAGGTGGTGGCAAACCTGCTCGAGAACGCGATCAAGTACACCGAGCCCGGCGGGAAGATCGCGGTCTCCCTCACCGAAGAAGGCGCCGAAGCGGTGATTCGCATCGCCGATAATGGCGTCGGCATCGCGCCGGAGAACGTACGGCAGGTGTTCGAGTTGTTCACGCAGCTTGAATCCTCGCGTACGCGCGGCGGTGGCGGCCTTGGCCTCGGGCTCACCGTCGTGCGGCGTGTACTCGAACTGCATGGTGGCCGCGTCGAAGTTCACAGCGCCGGACTGGGGCGCGGCAGCGAATTCGTTGCGCGCCTGCCGCGCGTATCGACCACAGTGTTACGTGCGCGCGCCGATGCACCGCCGACCTTGGCGCCCAAGGCGCGTACTCGCCGCATCCTGCTCGTGGACGACAACCCTGATGCCTCGGCGGTGATGTCGCTTGTGTTCCAGCAGTGGGGTCACGAAGTCACGGTGGCGGGGAGTGGCGGCGAGGCGTTGGCAGCGGTCGAGATCCGCATGCCGGAGTTTGCTTTCATCGACATCGCCCTTCCCGACATGGATGGCTACCAACTGGCGGAACGCCTGCGCGAGATGCCGGGCGGTGAAGCGGTGCGGCTGATCGCACTCACGGGCTATGGCACCGCCGCGGATCGACAGCGCGCACTGGAGTCGGGGTTCCACGAACACCTGGTGAAGCCGGCCGACGCCGAGCAACTCGCGCAGCTCGTCAGCGCGGCGGATTGAGGCGCTCCTAGGAGCCGTCCCACAGCCTACAAACACCGGGCGTTTGTGCGCTTCCGAACGCATGCGGTCTGACAGCGGAGTCCAGCATATTCGCCGTTAATGCGGCTCCTCCTTCGGACACTGGAACGACCCCATGGCAAGCCGCAAACCCGTGCGCAAGGCATCCGCACCTTCGAAATCGAAATCCAAAGATGCCTCGAGCACGTCTTCACGCTCCACGATGAGCGGGCCATCGGCCAAACCGAGATTCGATGCCGACGACGCCGCGATCCGCAAGATGGCGGACACTGGCGATCTCGCCGCGTCCTTCCCCGCCAATACCAACAAGGCGGATGAGTACGGCGACGCTGCGCGCCAACCCAAGCAAGGGGCGCACCGCGATCCGCGCGATCCCGCGACGACGGGCAGCACGCTCACCGAGAGCAATCCGTCTCCGAAGGTGGGCTCGGGCGCGCCTCCCGTGGGTTTCAATCCCAACAATGCGCCGCTGGATCGCGTGCGCACGGACTCCGGTGGTCAGGTACTCACCACCAACCAGGGCGTGCCCATCGCTGACAACCAGAATTCTCTGAAGGCAGGGCTGCGTGGTCCTGCGCTGCTCGAGGACTTCATCCTCCGCGAGAAGATCACGCACTTCGATCATGAGCGCATTCCCGAACGCATCGTGCATGCGCGCGGATCCGGTGCGCATGGATTCTTCGAGTGTTACAAGCCACTCACCAAGATCACGAGAGCCGCGGTCTTCTCCGAGGCCAACAAACGCACACCCGTGTTCGTCCGGTTCTCCACGGTGGCCGGCGAGCGTGGCTCCACCGATACCGCGCGCGACGTGCGCGGCTTCGCGGTGAAGTTCTACACCGACGAGGGCAACTGGGATCTCGTGGGCAACAACATCCCGGTGTTCTTCATCCAGGACGCCATGAAATTCCCGGACCTGGTGCATGCGGTGAAGCCAGAGCCGCACCACGGCATGCCGCAGGCGGCGAGTGCGCATGACACATTCTGGGATTTCGTGTCGCTGATGCCCGAGTCCGCGCACATGCTGCAATGGGTGATGTCGGATCGCGCCATCCCGCGCAGTTACCGCATGATGCAGGGCTTCGGCGTGCACACCTTCCGCATGGTCAACGCGCGCGGCGAGAGCGTGTTCGTCAAGTTCCATTGGAACCCTCTGGCGGGCACGCACTCGCTGGATTGGGACGAGGCCGTGAAGATTTCCGGCGCGGACCCGGACTTCCATCGCCGTGATCTCTGGGAAGCCATCGAAGCGGGCGCTTATCCCGAATGGGAGCTGGGCCTGCAGATCTTCACCGAAGAGCAGGCGGAGAAATTCAGCTTCGATGTTCTCGATGCCACCAAGATCGTCCCCGAGGAACTGGTACCCGTTCAGACCGTGGGCAAGCTCGTGCTGAACCGCAATCCTGACAACTTCTTCGCGGAGACCGAGCAAGTGGCGTTCTGTACGGCGCATATCGTGCCAGGACTGGATTTCTCCAACGACCCGCTGCTGGCGGGGCGCATCCACTCCTACGTGGACACCCAGATCTCGCGGCTCGGTGGACCCAACTTCCACGAGATCCCGATCAACGCGCCGGTGGCGCAGGTTCACAACAACCAGCGTGATGGCATGCATAGGCAGGCCATCCATCGCGGTCGCGTGGCATATGAGCCGAACTCGCTGGGCGGTGGATGTCCGTTCCAGGCCGGGGCAGCGGGGTTCACCTCATTCGCCGAACCCATCGAGGACGACAAGGTGCGCGGCAAGCCGGAGAAGTTTGCCGACCACTACACGCAGGCGGCGCTGTTCTTCAACAGCCAGACCGCCGTGGAGCAGGCGCACATCGAGCGCGCCTTCCGCTTCGAGTTGACCAAGGTGCAGGTGCCGGCGATTCGCGAGCGCGCGGTGTCGCAGCTCATGAACGTGAACATGGACCTCGCGAAGCGGGTCGCCGAGGGGATTGGGGATCGAACTACCCAAACCGCAGCCTGCCTTGAAGCCGGTGAATGGGCGAGCGGAAGTGAAAGTGTCGCCAACGCTGTCGTTGATGGCCAGGCCCGGTCAGGTCGGCATCAAGACCCGGAAGATCGCCCTGCTGGTCGCCGATGGTCTGGACGCGGCCTCGTTGCAGGAAATTCACGCCGCGCTCGTCGAAGCCGGTGCGGTACCACGATACGTGGGGCCGAGGCTGGGCAGATTGGGTGACCTCGACGTGGAAGTTTCGCTGGAGGCCGCGCCCTCGGTGTTGTTCGATGCGGTCGTGATTCCGGATGGTGAGGCGGCGTCGTCGCTTGCCACGCTGGGCCAGGCACTGGAGTTCGTCAAAGACCAGTACCGCCATTGCAAGCCCATCCTGGCATTGGGCAGCGGACAGCGTGTGCTGCAGGCGGCGAACATTCCCGTGAACCTGCCGGATGGTGATCCGGACCCGGGCATCCTGCGGGCGGAGAATGTCGAAGATGCGGTGCCTGCCTTCATTGAAGCGGTGGCGATGCATCGTCACTTCGACCGGCAGACCGATCCGCCGCGTGTGTGAGTGATTCCTGCCGACGGCGGAGTCCGGGGCCCCTGGGGCTGCGGACTCCGCTCGAAGGCGGGGTGACCGGGACGTCGACCGTTACTGCGAGAGCTGCGAGTTGTCCTCTTCCTCGTCGACCTCGGCGTCCTCGTTTTCCTCCTGCTCGATGTCGGTGTCAGCCTCATCGTTCGTGGACTGCGCCAGTCGCTCGTCGTTCTCCACGGGCGGCACCGAAGTTTCCTCCAGATCCGATTCCTCGTTGTCCTCTTCGGACTCGTCCTCGTCTTGGAGCAGTTCCGGGTTCAGACCTTTTTGATACTGCTGCTGGTCGGGGGGTTGTTGGCGGGGCATTTCGTTCTCCAGGTGATAGATAGATTGCGTGATCGACGTCGTCACGCTAACAAGCCCCCACTTGCGGTTTAAGAGTGGTTCCAGCACCGATGGACCCGGCCATCCGCCGACGGCACGTGGGACGCCGCGAGGCCGATGCAATCACGCTTGTTCGGGGCACGGCAACTTTTACAAACAGGCAATAACTGCTCCAGCTGGTACGCGCGTGCGGACGGCTCCGGATCACTGACGGGGTTCAGCGGCTTCGTGTGATGGAGCGCAGGGTTCCGCAGGCCCACAATGCCGGTCCATCTACAGAGGATTTACACGATGCAACTATCCAAGAGTCTGTTGTTGCTGGCGTTGGCCGGCGTGAGTGGAACGGCACTGGCCGCGGAAGGCGCTGGCAAAGCTCCCGCACCAATGTTCGTCGAGAAGGCCGCGCAGGGCGGCATGACGGAAGTCGCGCTGGGCAAACTGGCACTGGCCAAGTCGCAGAACGCCGAGATCAAGATGTTCGCGCAACGCATGGTCACCGACCACGGCAAGGCGAACACGGAGTTGGCGACGATCGCGCAGTCGAAGGGCCTGGAAGCGCCCAAGAAGCTCGATGCGCAGCATGCGGCGATGGTCGAGGAACTCGAAGCCAAGGATGGCGCCGGCTTCGATGAAGCCTATTCACAGCATATGAACATGGATCACGCGAAGGCCATCAGCCTGTTCGAAAGTGCCGCGTCCTCTGAGGATGCCGACATTGCGGGCTTCGCGCGCAAGACATTGCCCACGCTCAAGGAGCACAAGGCAATGGCGGAGAAGCTGCCGTCCAAGTCCAGGATGTAGACGAGAAGAAGAAATCTTCGGCGCCGGCGGCTAAATCCGTCCGGCGCACGAAGGACTGACTACCGGGGCATCTGCCGCAAGCCGGTATTGTCGTGGTCGGTGACGAGCTTGAACGAAGTCGCCAGGACGACGATGGCCGACAGGCCGACCACTACGTAGACGATGCGTGACATGGTGCTCATCGGGCCGAAAACGGCCGCGACCAGGTCGAATTCGAACAGACCCACCAGCAGCCAGTTCAAGCCTCCGATGACCAGCAGCACCAGCGCGATCCAGTAAAACCTTCTCATGATGAATTCCAAACTTTGCGGGGAGGCGCAGTATCTGCGCATGCCGCGGGGTCAGATACCCATGTCAGGTCGCGCGCGGGTAGGTCCACGCGAGGTATGGATGTCCGACACGCAGTTCCGGAGCAAGGTGCGCCGATTCATGGGAAGGTCACTGGATGACGCTTTCAGCCAAAGAAATTCACGAAGGCCTGCGTGATGGTTCGGTGACGTTCTGCCTGCCCGCGGCGCACGAAAACTTCACCTGCGCCTTCCTCGAAGACTTTTCCGAACGCATCCTGAAGCAGCATTGGAGCGATGTGGCGTTGCGAAGTCATCTGAGGATTCCGGCGCTCGTCGAGGACGAGACGGAAGAGGAGCTTGCGGACACCATCCGCTTCGAATACGGAGCCGATGTCTCGGACCTTCCGGGATTGCCGCTGTGGGCAGTCATGCGCCGATGTGCGCGAAAGGACGGCAGGTTGCAGCGGCTGGATCCCAACTAGGCCACCAGCGAAGCGATGGGATATTCCTTGCCATAGAGCAATCGTGAGTCCTGGCGCCACCATCCAGGTTCTTCGAGCAACGCGGTGGTTTCGGCGCGCACTTCCCCGGCCGTGACCGCGCTGATGTAACCCGCCAGCGCCGTGGCGTGGGGAAACCCGGTTCGGACCGAGAATGCCCCCGGCTCGTAATGGCCACGGTGCTGGGTGAGCAGACTGTCCCAGTCATAGCTGCCCAACAACGACCAGGCGGTCACTGCCCGGATATCCACGCCGGTGGCCACCAGCTTCGCGCAGGTGGTCCAGGCCTCGTCCAGCCACCGGACCTGTTCCTGCTCCGTGCAGCCGATGTGGACTTCGGTGAGCGCGATCGGAAGACGATAGCGGCTCGCAGCGTCGAGAATGATGTGCCGAAGCGATGTGCCGGGCCTCTCGAGCACACGCACGGCATCCACGTCGGCGTACATGTCGCGCCCGTTGCTGCCCCAGGCGCTTCGCGAATACCGGTGCACATTGTCATCGAGAAAGCGGTCGCTGGTGACATAGTGATCGATGCCGATGATCTGCGGTGGGCAGGGGTTGTCACGCAACCACGCCAGTTCCGCCGCGGGAATGCCGCAGCCAAGGAGGTAGCGGTATAGCGGGTGCTTCCGATCGACGGTGCCACACAGGAGATCCCACGCCAGCCAGCGGCGGTGATTCTCGAACTCCGCCTGATAGGCGAGCTTTCCGGTGCTGTAGATGGTGCCGAGGTCGTCGGTCTGCACCAGTTTCGCGTCCGGATTCACCGCGCGAATTGCCCGCATGGCCATTACGGTGGCGCGGCATTCATTCAGCAGGATGCGCGCGAACACCCGATCACTGCGTCCATGCGGGTACCAGTGTCCATAGAGCCCGGAGAAACGCGCCGTCGTCAGCGGTTCGTTCACCGGCGTGTAGTACTCGAGCGCGGGATGCCGCTGCGCGAGCCGTGAGGCGTAGAGCGCGAGACCGTCGACGAACTGTTCGGTGAGGATGTCCACGTGATCCGGGCCGCACCCGTGATGCACGAGACCGGCAATGGGCGTGATCGCCAGGCCGGCGAGTCGTGCCAGCCTGGCATCGGCGAAGCGCCAGTCGAACCCGGTCGGCGATGCCGTGGCGGCGCGCTCCCACAGCAGTGGATAGCGAAGGGTGCGAATGCCCAGCGCCGCGATCCGGTCCAGATCGTTTGCGCGTGTGTAATGCCCGTTCAGTGCCAGCTGGTCAATCCGCCCGTCGCCCACGCGATTCAGCGTGCACTCGATTCCACCCCAGAGCTTCATCGCGCGATCCGCCGTCACGTACCCGCGGCGAGACCCAGAACGTACGACTGCATGGATTTCTGCTTGCCGGAGGCGACGCGGGCCTTGAGCGTGAGCGCGGCTCGAACCTTCTCCGCGGCCTTCTTGCCGGCGAGGAACGCGTGGTCGGAGTTGTAGTACTCCCACTCCGCGTAGCGACCCGCAAGCTCGATGTCGTGGCCTGCCAGCCAGTCGCGGATGGTGGCCACGTTGGCGGCGCGCGCGTGGTCGTACACCACGTAAGCGCAGGGCATGTCCACCTGGTTGCGGGCGATCACACGGTCGCTGGTGTCGATGATCCCCACTCTCACGCAATCGGCGATGCACAGGTCGATCAGCGCCTCGCCGTCGCAGGGCAGGGGCTTGCGTGGCGAATACGTTATCTCGCAGGTCAGCCCGAACCCGCCCGGTGGATTGTTGTGAGGGCTGACGTTCCCCTGCACGAAGATGCGATGGAACACGCTGTCTTCGGGGTAGTAGATCCAATGCTTGTCGGTGAGGTTGGGGCGGTCGATGCCGAGGTTCACGCAACGCACGGAGACATGACGAAGCAGGCGCGCGGCCTCGCGAACCGGTTTCGGAGCCTCTTCGCCCAGGAGGTCGACCAGCGACGTCAGCGGCATGGTCGAGATGAGCTGTTCGTATACATGGCTCGTGCCGTCGGACATGGTCAGCAAATGTTTCGATGGCACAACCTGCGACACACGGGTATTCATCATGATGTCGCCGCGCAGCTTTGGCAGGAAGCCATCCATGAGCGCCTGGAACCCGCCCTTGAGTGGATAGCCGAAGCGGGCATTCGGACCTTGCGGACGCGCGACCGGCCGCAAGGCCCCGTCGATCATCTCTTCGAGATCCGGCATCGGCACTCGGCCGCCGAGCCAGGAGGTTTCCATTTCATGGAGCGGCACCGCCCAGAGCTTGCGGTTGTAGGGGATGGCGAAGTGCTTGGCTACACCCCATCCCCACACACCATTGATGAAGTCCTCGAAATTCGCGTACACCGGCGCCTGGCGTGGCGGGCTCGCGCGCGGATCGACTAACGGAGCCGTGCTCTCGGTGATTCCATCGGCGCAGCAGTCCGTGATCGACTCCGCCTTGCAGTCGGCTGTCGACGAGCTTTCCCGTTGGCCGATTGAAGCAACTTCCTGACTGCCCAGAAGGCTGCCGTTCGCAGCGCCCAGCGCATGACCGTTCGTACCATGTTTCGCTCCTTTCAGTGGTCCGAAGCGCG
Organism: uncultured Pseudomonadota bacterium; assembly: GCA_963846605.1. Lineage (GTDB taxonomy): Bacteria > Pseudomonadota > Gammaproteobacteria > Steroidobacterales > Steroidobacteraceae > CADEED01. Next base: position 829,370 of record CAWJWS010000011.1, on the reverse strand, counting down.
CTTCGATCGCTCCCACGATGCACTCCTTGAGTACTTCGTGAGGCAAGCCGTGGAGCGCGCCCTGGAATGGATATCGGGTGTAGACCTGCTTGCTGTAGATCCAGGCTTCGCGGTCCTGCCAGTGCACGTTGTCGCCCAACAACATGGCGTACATCTCGTGCACGTAAGGATCGTTGGAGAACATGATGTGGCCGGCATGATCGAACGTGAAACCGCGATCGACGATGGAACGGCACCAACCGCCCACTTGCTTGTTCTGTTCGAGGAGCAAGCTGCCTTCACCCAGGTGAAACGCAGCAGACAGTCCAGTAGGCCCAGATCCCACCACGATGGCGGAATGGTGCTGCGGCGCCATGCGGGGGCGCGCCCCCGGTTTCATCCCCGGCTTGTTCAACGCGCCGTTGACCAGACTGTGCATCCTGCTCGCGGTGCCATCCCAGGATGTGGCGCTCACCACGTTGCGCATCATCGACAGGCGCCCCGCGCGTGAACCGGGTGCTTCGGTGAGCGCGTTTTCACAGGCGCTCAGGAAACCGTGGGGCCGGCGGCCGATGTGCACGATGTGGCCATAGGGTTCGACCACGTCGGTCACTGGTGTACTGACGATGGGTTTTTCCGCCGCCATGTATTCCAGCACCTTGGTTGGGCTGATGTACCGCGTTGCTTCGTTGATCGCGAACGGCAGCAGTGCCACATCCCAGCCCGCGAGGAATCGTGGAAGCTCTGCGTAAGACCGCTGCCCCATGTAGTGGATGTTGTCGCGGCGGGGTAGTGAGGCCGGATCTATTTTCACCACCGGACCGACCAGCACGATCTGCCAGTTGGGATGCGTGCGCGCAAGTAGTTCGATGGCGGTGGGGTCGAAACGCTCATCGATAACGCCGAAGAAGCCTAACCGCGGATGCGGCAGGCGATGCTGTTCCGGATGGTCCAGCGACCTGTCCGTGGCCTGCGCGAAATGCTCGCGTTCGACGCTGCTCGGGAAGCAGTGGACGTTGGAATGCCTGGTTTGCTTGGAGCGATGCAGGCTCGGTCCGCCGGTGAACACGATGGACGCGACATTGAGCAGCCCCCGCTCCAGTTCGAGCAGATCGGCTGGGGCATTGAGGAAAGCCGACAGCTCATCCATGCAGTCGTACACGACCAGACCCGCGTCGATCCCCTGTAGTAAGGGCAGCGCCATAGGGGTGTAGAACCACACTACCGGGGCTTTGAGGCGGCGAGCGTCGACGAGTTCGTGCAGCAGCCGTCGCAGCGTGGAAACCTGCGAGCCTGTGAATCCCGTTTCGGCGTTCGGTGTATGCGGCCGACACACGTGGAGGTTCGGGGCAATTGTGGTCATTTCGAGCCATGCGGGGCCCGTATCGACGACCGGCTCCTCGAAGAAAAACACCTCGTAATCTTTGGCGAGGCGAGTCATCAGATGTTGGGGTCGCTGGAAGACGAAGTCCCAACGAAGATGCGAGAAGACGATCATGGATTGCATGCAGACCTGCGTCGATGGGCGGGGCCGGGTAGGCGTAGGACCAGTCTGCTCAACAAGCCCATGTGACATATGTAGGCTGCGGCACTCACTCATTATTAATAGCCGCTCTCTTCATGCAGGACCTGTCTTATCCCAGACCGCAATTGCGGCGCAGCGGCTGGATCTCGCTCGACGGTCCCTGGCGCTTTTGCTTCGACGCTTCGCAGGCATGGCGCATCCCCGGCGATGTCGCAGCGTGGACTCACACCATCGAAGTGCCTTACACGCCGGAGTGCACGCGAAGTGGGATTGGTGACCAGGGATTCCATCGCGCCGTGTGGTACGAGCGGGACTTCGAAGTGGACCCCAAACTACTCGCCGATGGCCGGCGGCTGATCCTGCATTTCGGCGCCGTGGACTATCACGCGCGCGTGTGGGTCAACGGCGTGCCGGTGGCGGAGCACCAGGGCGGACACACGCCTTTCCGTGCGGACATCACGTTCGCGCTGATCGAGGGTGGTCCCCAACGCGTGACGGTCTGGGCCGAAGACGATCCGCAGGATCTGGAAAAGCCGCGTGGCAAACAGGACTGGCGGCTGCATCCGCATTCGATCTGGTACCCGCGCACCACTGGCATCTGGCAAACCGTCTGGATGGAGAGTGTTCCGCGCTCCTGGATCGACTCGCTGCGCTGGACTCCCTCCGTCGAACGCTGGGAGATCGCCCTCAGCGCGCTGACCATTGGCGAGAGCCGTGACGACCTCCGCATCTCCGTCCGCCTGGGTTGCGGATCCCGGATCCTCGCCGATGACTCCTACGCGGTGATCGGCGGTGAGGTACACCGCAAGATGAGCCTCTCCGATCCGGGAATCGACGACTATCGCAATGAGTTGCTCTGGTCGCCGGAGCGTCCGACCCTTATCGAGGCGGAGATCAAACTACTTCGCAACGGCGAGGTCATCGACGAGATCCAGTCCTATACGGCGCTGCGTTCCATCGCCGTACAGCGTGAGAAGGTCATGTTGAACGGCCGCCCATATACCATGCGCCTGGTGCTCGACCAGGGCTATTGGCCGGACACCTTCATGACGCCACCATCGGAACGAGCGCTGCGCGAGGATGTCGTCCTCACCAAGACCATGGGGTTCAATGGCGTGCGCAAGCACCAGAAGCTCGAGGATCCACGCTACCTGTATTGGGCCGACATGCTCGGTTTGTTGGTGTGGGCCGAAATGCCCAGCGCCTACCGGTTCACGGGCCGTTCCATCAATCGGCTCATGCGCGAATGGACCGAGGCGATCGAGCGCGACATGAGTCATCCGTGCATCGTGATCTGGGTGCCATTCAACGAGAGCTGGGGTGTGCCGGAGCTCAGCACCACGCCCGCGCCTCGGGACGCCGTGGCGGCTTTCTACCATTTGACGCGCACGCTGGATCCTTCCCGGCTCGTCGTGGGCAATGACGGCTGGGAGAGCTCGGCCACGGACGTGATCGGCATCCACGATTACGACTGCGACCCCAACCACATGCACTTGCGATACGGCCCCGAGGTCACGCCCAAGGAAGTGGTGGACAGCCGATGGACCGCGGGCCGCCTGCTCACGCTGGACGGGTTTCCGCATCGCGGGCAGCCCATCTGCCTCACGGAATTTGGCGGTGTCGCCTTCATCCCCGACGATATCGACTACCGTGACAAGACCTGGGGTTACACGCGCGCGCGGTACTCGCAGAGGATTTCGAGCACAAGGTCTGTGGGGTCATCGAGGCTGCGCGCACCACGGGAATGTTCTCGGGCTTCTGCTACACGCAGTTCGCGGACACGTTCCAGGAAGCCAATGGCCTTTTGAATGCGGATCGCTCACCGAAGATTCCGTTGGAATCCATCGCCAAGGCGGTGCGCGGGCCGCACTGAGTCGCCCTAGCGCAGGTCGGGCAATCGGCACCGGCCACTGCGCCGGAAATCCGACAGCCGCTGAGTCACCCGCGGCGCGCAATAGCTTTCCAAACGGAGGCCACATGGCACGCAACGGTTCCGACATCCTCATCGACAGCCTGATCTCCTGGGGCGTGGACACCATCTTCGGCATGCCCGGCGACGGCATCAACGGCGTGATGGAAGCCATCCGCACGCGCGAAGACCGGATCCGTTTCATCCAGGTGCGACACGAGGAATCCGCGGCCCTGATGGCCTGCGCGCACGCCAAGTGGACCGGCAAGTTGGGCTGCTGCCTCGCCACCACGGGTCCGGGCGGCGTGCATCTGCTCAATGGTCTCTACGACGCCAAGTTCGACAAGGCGCCGGTGATCGCGATGACCGGCATGCCGTATCACGATCTCATCGACACCTTCACGCAGCAGGACGTCGATCTCCCGCGTCTGTTCGCCGACGTCGCGGCCTACAGCACGCGCATCATGAGCGCCGCGCACGTGGAGAACGCGGTATCGCTGGCGTGTCGAGTCGCCTGCACGCAGCACACGTTGGCTCACGTGGCGATTCCCGTCGACGTCCAGGAAGAAACCGTGGAACAGGCGGAGCCGTCCGCGCGCAACGTCCAGCACCATGTCTCGTTTGCACGCCAGGAAGGTGAGCGTGTGCCGGAGGAGCCCGAGCTCGCGCGCGCGCTGGACATACTGAACGGCGGCAAACGCGTCGCGATCCTCGCGGGACAAGGTGCGCTGGGCGCCACCGAGGAACTGCTCGAAGTCGCCGAACTCATGGGCGCACCCATCGTGAAGGCGCTGCTCGGCAAAGCGGTGGTGCCGGACGACCATCCCCTGACTACCGGCGGTATCGGCTTGCTGGGTACTCGCGCCTCGCACGAGGCATTCGAAGAATGCGACACGCTGCTGATCGTTGGTTCGACGTTCCCCTACGTGGAGTACTACCCGAAGCCGGGCCAGGCGCGCGGCGTGCAGATCGATCGCGATGCGACCCGCATCGGGTTGCGCTATCCGGTCGAAGTGGGCCTGGTCGGCGATGCGAAGAAAACGCTGAAGATGCTGGCGGCGCGCCTCAAGGCGCGAGCCGATCGCGGTTTTTTGAACCGGTCCCGGCGTCGCAAGCTGGAATGGGATGCCTTGCTGGAGCACTCGCTGGACAATGGCACGGGCCGCCTCACGCCGGGAAAGCTCGCTCACGAGGTGGGCAGCAGGCTCGCCGATGATGCGCTCGTGGCGTGGGACTCGGGGCACAACACCGGCGTGCTCGCGCGCTACATGCACGCGCGCGGCACCCAGGCGTATGCCGGATCGGGAATGCTGGCCACGATGGCGTGCTCGCTGTCTTATGCCATCGCCGCGGCCCTGGCATTCCCGGGCAGGCAGGTGGTGGCGTTCACCGGCGATGGCGGCCTCACCATGCTCATCGGCGAGCTGGCGACCATCGCGCGCTACAAACTACCCATCAAGATCGTGGTCATGAAGAACAACTCGCTGGGCCAGATCAAGTGGGAGCAGCTCATGTTCCTGGGCAACCGCGAGTACGAGTGCGATCTCACTCCCATCGACTTCGCGAAAGTCGCCGAAGGCGTTCGGGATCACCGGGCTGCGCGCGGATTCCCCCGAGAACGTGATCACTGCGCTGGATCAGGCGTTCGCCACCGAAGGGCCGGTTCTGGTCGAGGGTACCGTGGATCCGCACGAGCCCCTGTTGCCGGCCAAACGCATCGAAAAGTACGCGCACAACCTGGAGAAGGCGATCGAGGAGGGCACGCGCGACGCGGAGGAAATCCACGCGGCCCTGCAGCGGGAGCCCTCGCGTACGCAGCTCTGCGATGATGAGGACTGCGACCGCCACATCGGCGCCGAAGGTACGGAAGCGCCTGGAGAGCCACGACGTCATGGAGGAGCGCATCCCCGCGACGAACAGGAGCAGCTCGATGCCGCGCTGGCCGGCACGTTTCCGGCCAGCGATCCGGTGGGTGGCACCCGCGCGGATACGGAAGTGCACCGTCGCGAGTGGCGTTCGTGATGCCTGCTATTCCTCCCGTCGGACAGTCCCTACCCTGAGCCCTCGCTACTGAACGACACGCTTCCTCGTCAAAGTGTCCCTGCCGCAACGGGCCGGGACTACGACGTCAACAGCGGCCGTCCTGCAACGCCGTGATCGAAATGAGTGCATCTTGATCACAACTGACAAACGGGTGTGGGAAGGCAATGAAAGCACGCGTCTGGATCTCGATCGCACTCATGGCTTCTTCGGCCAGCTTGTTCGGCGCTGACAAGGCTGATCTCACGCCCGCGGTGTTCGTGGACGAGGTGACGCAAGACAGCATGACTGGCGCGGCGCTCGGAAAACTCGCGTTGAGCAAGTCCGCATCACCGGAGGTCCAGGACTTTGCGCGCCGGGCAATTGCTTTCCGGGATCGGCTGGACCCCGAGATCCTGGCGATTGCCAAGGCCAAAGGCGTCGTGCCGCCCGCACAGCTGGACTCCAACCACCAGGCCCTGGTCATGGCGCTCGACACCGAAGAGGGCGATTCATTCGATCATGTCTACGCACGGCAGATGAGTGCGCAACATGACCGTGCCATCGAACTATTCGAGGGCGCGGCAAAGTCCACCGATGCCGATCTCGCTGAGTTCGCCCAGCAGATACTGCCGGTACTGAAGGAAGACCGGGCGCTCGCAAAGAGGCTTGCGAAGAAGTCTCGCTGACGCGCTCATCGAGGAACCCATGGCCAAACATCGCGATCACCCGAAGTCTCCACCCGCCGAAGCGGGAATCGACAAAAAGCCCGCACAGCCGACGCCGGAAGACCAGAGTGGGTCTACGGGCCGCCGCACGGAAGACGCCGGCAAGGGGCCGGACAAGAATTCAGGCCAGGACCAGTACGGCCAGTCCGGATCCGGCAGCAAAGTGCCCGCCGAAACCGACGGGCAGCGGCGATACCGCGAGGGCCGCCGGAGCTGAGTCATGACCCCCGCGAAGTCGAGTTCCTGGTTCACGCGGTTCGCCAAGGCGACGGCACGTGCCAGCGGCCAGCCCATGGCCTTCGTCATGGCGGCATTCGTGATCGTGGGCTGGGCCATCTGCGGCCCCATCTTCGACTTCAGTGATACCTGGCAGCTCGTGGTGAACACCGGCACCACGATCATCACGTTTCTCATGGTGTTCCTGATCCAGAGCACCCAGAACCGCGATTCGGAAGCCCTGCAGGTGAAGCTCGACGAACTACTGCGAGTGTCCCCAGGCGCGCACAACGTGCTCATGGATCTCGAGGAGCTGGAAGAGGCGGACCTGGAGCGCATCCGCGCGGTGTACATACGCCTGGCACACGCGGCGCGCCGAGGCGTGGATCACGGACGCAGCGACCAGGGAGTGCCGCAAATCAGCGACCTCGCCGACGGAAAGAGACCGGCCAAGCCCCGGAACTGACCGCACGTCCGTTCTTATTGCAGTGTGCGGCGCGGGCAGGTGACACTCCGGCGCCATGAGGGAGAACACACATCGTTGGATGTTCGACGGTGTGGCGATCGGGTATGGAGTGCTGGTCCTGCTGCTCCTGCCCTGGGTCGCCGCGCCGGTACTCGTGCCTTCGCACGCCATCGGTGTCTATGGTGTCGCGGTCTGTTCGGCCGATCTCGCCACCGCCATCCTGCTGATCCGCCAGTATCGCCAGGACGGCCAGCGCTACCAGCTCGTGCTGCTGAGCGCCTATCTTCTCTCCGCGCTGCTGGTGCTGCCGATGGTCCTGAGTTTCCCGGATGCCTTCGGCTCCGGGCAGATCATCGGCAACGACACCACGGCGGCGATCCTTTTCCTCTCGTGGCGTTCGGCGAGCGCGCTGCTGTTGTTCCTGGCGGTGCTCTACGGCACGCGGCTGGCGACGGCGCACGAAGCTCCCGTGCGCGTGGCGCGCATCCTGAGCATGTGCCTGGTCACGGTGGCGGTGGCGGCCATGTTCCTCGCACTGGCATTGACACTGCCGCTGGAGCCGATGAGCAAAGGGCGCTTCAACCTGCCATCGTTCGTCATCGGCGGCCTGGTGGCGGCGATCAGTCTCGCCGGCGCGATCATCGCGTTCACCACGCGCGCCAAGTCGGGCAACCTGTTTGGCTGGGTGGCGCTGGTGATGGTGGCCACGGTGGGTGAAATGCTGTTGAGCACGCTGTCGGGTGGGCGCTTCACGGTGGGCTGGTACGTCTCCCGCTGCATCACCGTGGTGTCGTCCTATCTGCTGCTCACGTACCTGGCGGCCGAGTTTGCGCGCGACGTGCGCCATCGCCCGGGTGCGGCTGCCAAATACACCTACGTGGCGGCGGTGGCGCTGGCGGTGTGCGCCGTGCTGCTGCGTTATTTCCTCACGCCCTGGTTGGGTGGCAGCTCTCGTTACGCCACGTTGTTCGGGGCGGTCGCCATTGCCGTGTGGCTCGGCGGCTGGCGTCCGGGCGTGCTGACGGCCGTGCTCGGTTACGTGCTGGTGCAGGCGTTCCTCACGCCGGTGTTCGAGTTCGCCCACGTCACGCTCTCGGACATCATGGGGCTGGGGCTGTTCGCCGCGTCCTGCGCGGTGATCATCGCGCTGGGACAGAACCTGCGCACGACGCGCGAACGGTTCCGGCTGGCCGAGGAACGCTTTCGCAAGTCGCAGGAGGCGGCCATCCAGGGCTACGGGATCCTGCGCGCGCACCGGGATGCCAGCGGCAAGATCCTCGACTTCATCATCGAGTACGTGAATCCGCGCGGCGCGGCATTCGCGAGGCAGAACGCGGAGGAAGTGCGCGGCCGCATGCTCACGCAGGTGCTGCCTGGTGTCACCCGCAACCACGTCTTCGAAACCCTGCGCGACGTGACCGAGACCGGCCGGCCGCTGGAAGTGGAGCTGCGTTACGAACAGGAAGGCCGCAGCGGCTGGTTCCGCAACATGATCGTGAAGGTGGACGATGGCGTCGCGGTGTCGTTCTTCGACGTGACGCGAGCCAAGCAGCTAGAGAACGAGCTTGCGCAGCGCGCCTATCTTCTCGAGCGCGCGGACCTGAACAAGAGCCGGTTCCTCGCCACGCTCTCCCATGAGCTGCGCAATCCGCTGGCGCCGCTGCGCAATGGCCTGGCCATCCTCAAGAAGCACGGTGGCAGCGAACACGCGGCCGTGCTGGCCATGATGGATCGCCAGCTCGGCCAGATGGTGCACCTGGTGGATGACCTGCTGGACGTGAGCCGCATCGACCGCGGCAAGATCGAGCTGCGGCGCGAGCGCGTGTCCGTGGACGCGGTAGTGTCGGCCGCCATCGATACCGCGCGGCCCAGCATCGACGCCAAGTCGCATGAGCTGGTGGTGCATTTCGCGCAGAAAGCGCTGTACGTGGAAGGCGACCCGGTGCGCCTGGCGCAGATCGTGTCCAATCTGCTGATCAACGCCGCCAAGTTCACGCATCCCAAGGGGCGCATCGACCTGGCGCTGCGCGCCACCGACGCGGAGCTCGAGATCAGCGTGCGTGACAACGGCACGGGCATCGAGGCGTCCGAGCTGCCGCGCGTGTTCGAGATGTTCGTGCAGGTCGGCCAGAGCGGGGAGAGTGCCGGCGGCCTGGGGCTGGGTCTGGCGCTCGTGAAATCGTTGACGGAATTGCATGGCGGCCGCGTGGAAGCGCGCAGCGCCGGCCGGGAGCTCGGTGCGGAGTTCATCGTGCGGTTGCCGCTGGCCGCGGCGCCCGCCGAGACGCCGGCCGTGATCGCGGTGGTGTCCGCGACCCCGGCGCGCTGCCGCGTGCTGGTGGTGGATGACAACCAGGATGCCGCGCGCACGCTTGCCGCGTTGCTGGTGGCGCAGGGACATGACGTGAACGTGTACTTCAATGCCCACGACGCGTTGGATGCGGCCCACGTGACGTTCCCCGACGTAGCGTTCCTGGATCTCAACATGCCCGGTGTCGATGGGTTCGCGTTGGCGAAGAGCCTTCGCGGCATGCCGGGTGGGCGCGCGCTGAAGCTGGTGGCGGTGACGGGAATGGGTAGACAGGAGGATCTTGCCCGCAGCCGTGACGCCGGGTTCGACCTGCATCTCACCAAGCCGGCGGATCCCGAGGTGGTGTTACGCATCGCTTCGCAGGATTTCCCGGCGGACTCAAGGGTCGTACCTTTCTCGCGTTCGCGCGGGTTGGCGCCGGGTGAGGATAGTGCGGAGAGCGCCCGGCGAGGTTGAGCTGGCCGCGAGATGTTCGGCGCTCTCCCCACTTTCCTCACCCCGCACCCTCAGCAGCGCTCGGCTTTCCCGCTGGCGTAGTGCTCGTCGCTTACCTTTTCCATCCACGTGACATTGTTGCCGTTGAGCGGCTCGACGATGGCGTAGTGCGACATGGCCTGGTCTGGCTGCGCGCCATGCCAGTGGCGGACATTGGCGGGAATCCACACGACGTCACCAGGCCGTATCGTCTGTGCGTCGCTCCCCTCGGATTGAACCCGCCCGCAGCCGCGAGTGACGATCAACGTCTGGCCCAACGGATGCGTGTGCCAGGCGGTGCGCGCGCCCGGCTCGAACGACACCAGGGAGCCCATCACGCGAGCGGATTCGTCGGGACGCACTTGTCGGTCGATCCTGGCGTTGCCCGTGAAGTTGGCGGCCGGACCCGGAATGGTGGGGCGCTCGGTGGCGCGCATCACGGTGGCGTGCGTCGCAGCCTTGTCGGCCGCGCTCGATGCGCTGAGCGCGCCCAGGATGGCCAAGGCGACGTAGGCATGCGGTGTTTTCACGGCTGGCTTCCTCCAAACATGGCTTGATTCGATCGGCCTGACTTGTTGGGCTGCTTCAATCGGGCTTCTTCGGCGGTGCTTCGACGCCCGTCATGTCGAGTGCACGCTGTGGCAGACGGTCGCCCTCGATCTTCACGGCCGCCGCCGCGGTGTTCAGCTCCTGCAGCTCGGCCGCGGTGAATGCCACGTGCGCGGCGCCGGCGTTCGACTCCAGATTCCGCAGCTTGGTCGTGCCCGGTATCGGCACGATCCACGGCTTCTGCGCGAGCACCCAGGCCAGCGCCACCTGCGCCGGCGTCACTCCCTTTCGCGTCGCGACACCTTTGACGATCTCCACCAACGCATAGTTGGCCTTGATCGCCTCGGCGGAAAAACGCGGCACCGAATTCCGGAAGTCGTTCTGTTCGAACTTGGTGTTCTGATCGATCTTGCCCGTGAGGAAACCCGCGCCCAACGGACTGAAAGGCACGAATCCGATTCCGAGCTCCTTGAGAGTGGGCAGGAGTTCTGCTTCGGGGCCGCGCCAGAACAGCGAATACTCGCTTTGCACTGCCGCGATCGGCTGAACGGCGTGCGCACGGCGGATCGTCTTCACGCCGGCTTCCGACAGCCCGAAGTGCTTCACCTTGCCGGCCTTGATCAGGTCGCGCACCGCACCCGCGACGTCTTCGATGGGAACGTTCGGGTCCACACGGTGCTGGTACAACAGGTCGATGTGATCCGTGCGCAACCGCTTCAGCATTCCATCGACCGCCTGCTTGATGTGGGCCGGCTGGCTGTTGAGCCCGGGCTGGCGCTGTCCGGTCGCTGGATCGATGTTGAACCCGAACTTGGTGGCAATGACCACGTCCTTGCGAACGGGCTGCAATGCCTCTCCCAGGATGTCCTCGGAGATGAACGGTCCGTAGGCTTCCGCGGTATCGAAGAAGTTCACGCCAAGATCCACGGCGCCTCGCGCGAGCGCGATCATGTCCTTGCGCTCGACCTGCACTCCATAGATAGGGCCGGCCATCTGCATGCAGCCGAGTCCGATGCTCGAGACGGTGAGCCGGCCCAGCTTCCGCCGGTCCTTGCGCGTCAACCGAGTCCGATCGTCGCTGCCTGCCGCGGCCGATGCGGCCGAACCACACAACGCACTGATCAGTCCCAGTGAGGCGGCGGAAGTCATGAGCGCGCGGCGACCCGCATCGATGGGTGGTCTATTCGGCATGTGAAGCCCCGGTGGTTGCCGCTGCGGCGTAATCCTGGTTCGCCACCTTCTCCAGCCACTGCGTGCCGGCCTTGTTCGTGGGCGTGATCGCGATGTGCGTGGCGCCGATCTCGGCGGCCGCGCCGTGCCAGTGCTCGACTCCAGGCTCGCTCTTCACCACGTTGCCAGTGTGAAGAAGCTGTTTGGGCTTGCCGCGTTCCTGGTAGTAGCCGCTGCCCGCAGTGAAGATGAGGATCTGGCCGCCAGGATCCTTGTGCCAGTTCAGTCGTTTGCCCGGCGCGAAGGTCACGATCGACACATCGAAAGGAAACACGTCGTCGGACTTGATGCTCGCCAGCGTGCCGACTTCTGTCTTCTTCCGCGGCGGCGCTGACCGGATATCAACGGCGGCGCTCGTGTACTCGGCGTCCGTGACCGCCTGCGCCCACACGGTGCCGCCCTTGTGAGCCGGACTGATTGCAACGTAGGTGAAGCGGCTCTCGACCGCGGAGCCGTGCCAGTGTTCGAGTCCGGGCGGGCACTTGATGACGTCGCCGACCCGGAGAATCTGCTTCTGTTTGCCTTTCTCCTGGTAGTAGCCGACACCATCGGTGACCAGCAGGATCTGACCTCCCGGGTGGTGGTGCCACGCGATCTTGGTGTTCGGCAGGAATTCGGCGACCGAAATACCGGCGTTGAAGAACTCGTTCGCCTTGTGCAGCTCCATCAGCCACGCGGCCGGTTCGCTACGCGCCGGGGGAAGTCCCTTGCCTGCTGAGAATCCGAATGCATCCTGCGCTGGGAGCTGGTTCGACACGAGCATCAGCCCCAAGGCAGCGGCCAACAATCCGGTTTTCGCGTTCATGGAAGTCTCTCGTGAAATGTGAGCAGGTGATGCGGAGCGTCGAAGCTACTGCGGCGTGAGCCGCCGGGTGAAGGCCAGCGCGACGAGCTTCCAGGCGCCTTTCTTCTTGACGTATGTTTCCGTGACAAAGAACGGGTTCCTCGCTTCATTACCACCCACCAGCGCGAACAGCTGGATGGTGCTCAGGACGATGGCGGTGTCGCCGATCACCTGGTGCGAAATGGCCTCGATGTCGGCCTGCTTGTACTGGATGCGGCCGCTCTTGATGACATCGATTTCCTGCGCCTTGGTCATGGTGGCGCCCATGTGGACGAACACCGCTTTCTCGTCGAACAGCTTGTCGAGCTCGGCGACGTTCTGCTCCGCCATCCAGAGCCACTTCTGTCGCGACAGATCGTGCAACGGCTCCGACGTGGTCGGCGCGGCGGCGCCTGCGGTGGTGGCGAGCAGTATCAACAGGACGGTGACGAGGCGCATGGTCAAAGCTCCGCCGGCGTGGTGACTCGCAACTTCTTCGTCCATTCATTCACGGTGTTCATGGTTTGACGCTCCTGGTCTGCTTGCATGGAAAAGGGTGCCAGCAGCTTCGCCTTGACTGCGTGACTTGCGAGGACCGCCTGGCTGCCGCCCAACCCGTAGCCACCATGCGTGACGAAGGGGACGACAGTTTTGCCAGCGAGGTCGTGGGCCTTGAGGAAACTGCGGATGACGGGAGGCGTGGTTTCGCCCCAGATCGGGAATCCCAGCAGGACCATGGCGTAGCGCGCGATGCCCGGGATTTTGGCGGTGATGGCGGGTTCGGTTCCGCGATCACGTTCGCGGGTTGCCCGGGCAACGGTTGCCAGGTATTCCTCGGGGTACGGCGTTGCCGGCTGTATTTCGAACACGTCGGCGGAGAATGCGCGTTGCAGCAGGCCCGCGATGACTCGCGTATTGCCCGATCGCGAGAAGTACGCGACCAGGATTCCAGGCTCGGCGGAACTCCGGGTTGCGGCAGGAGTGGCCTCGGAATGTGTGCCGCAGGCGGCAGCCGCCATCACGGTCATCAACGTTCGCCTCGATAAGCCCTGGGGTGCCATCGAGGCCAATACTAGGGAGTCGGGACCTCGCGATTAAGTACCAGAATGCGCATGCGCTCATGAATGCCATTCATGAGTGGCCGACCTGCGCGAATGCCTACTTGCGCTTGTACCGCAACGCTTCGATGACCAGCGACAAGGCCGTCGACGACTGCCTCCGGCTCGGAAAATACAGGTGGTAGCCGGGGAAGGGCGCGCACCAGCTGTCCAGCACCATCTCCAGCCGGCCGCGTTCGATGTGCGGCGCGACGGTGTCTTCCGGAAGATAGGCCACGCCGGCTCCCGCGAGCACGGCATCCAGGATCTGTTTGCTCGAATTGAACGTGAGCTGGCCTCCACCCGCACATTGAGTTCACGGCCTGCACGCTCGAATTCCCAGGCGTAGATCCCGCCGTAGGTTGGCATGCGCAGGTTGATGCAATTGTGCGAAGTCAGGTCCTGCGGAGTCTTGGGTCCCGACCGGTCCTTGAAGTAGGAAGGCGCGGCCACCACCACGAAGCGGAAGTCGGGCCCGATGCGCACGGCGACCATGTCCTTGGCCACCTGTTCGCCGAGGCGCACGCCGGCGTCGAACCGGTCCGCGACGATGTTTGCGAGGCCGTAGTCGACGATGATCTCCAGGTTCACGTCGGGGTACTTCCGCAGCAACGGCTGCAGCTTCGGCCACAGGATGGTCTCGGTGACATGCAGGCCCGCCGTGATGCGCACCTTTCCCGAAGGTTTGTCACGGAGAGCGCCCAGCGCATCGAGTTCGGCCCGGACGCTTTCGATATGCGGACCGACCGCGGAGAGCAGTCGTTCGCCGGCTTCCGTCGGCGAGACGCTGCGTGTGGTGCGGGTGAGCAGGCGCAGTCCCAGGCGCGTCTCGAGCGTCCGGATGGTATGGCTCAACGCGGATTGGGAGACACCCAGCTTGGCGGCGGCCTTCGTGAAGTTCCGTTCGCGGGCCACGGCGAGAAACGCCACGATGTCATTGAGATTTTCGCGCGCCATTCAGCTTCCAGGGTGCCGGGTGGGGAAAGCGGGAATCAACAACAGGACGACCTTGAAAATGTGCACGGCGCACGCTTTTGCGGGGATCTCTGTGATCCATTAGGAAAAGGCCGGGGCACCGTGCCCGTAAAATGCACCTATGTCAAAGGCGCAGCGGACGTTGCTGTTGGCGTCACTGCTCGCCTTGTCGGGAGGCGGCGCGCAGGCGGCCACCTTCACCGGGACGGTATTCGAGGACACCCAGTACGGCGGTGGCGCCGGGCGTTCGCTCGTGGCTTCCGGCGGTACGGTGCTCGAGGGCGTGACGGTGGAGCTCTACCGCTTCAGCAACAACGCGTTCCTCGCCAGCACCACCACGAATGCCAGCGGCGTCTATTCGCTGAGCTCGGGCAACAACAACTTCCAGGTTCGCGTGCGCGTGGTCAATGGATCGGTGCGCTCGTCGCGTACCGGGGGTGCCGCGTGCACGACTTGCGTGCCGGTGCAGACCTATCGCACGGAAGGCAGCGGCAATACGGTGGTGCCGGTCACCGATCGCGTCGGCGGCGAGAATCCCGCGCTCAGCGACGCCATCGTGAACACCACCAGTGCCGCGTTCAACACGCTGACGGTGGCGGGTGCGCGCGTGCCGCAGTCCATCACCAGCGTGACGCCGGCCAACAACACCGCCACGATCAACGGCATCGACTTCGGGTTCAATTTCGATACCGTGGTGAACACGCGCGATGCGGCGAACTGCGCGGCCGCGAGCTCGAGCTATCCCTGCCAGGGCGCCTTGCGGCAGTTCGTCATCAACTCCAACGCGCTCGGCGGTGAGGGGTTCCTCGCGCAGTCGGGCAATGGGCAGATAGACGGCTCGACCACGGGCCTGCCGTTCGGCTTCGAGTCCAGCATCTTCATGATTCCCGATGGCACGGCGAATGCCGGCCACAGCACGGCATATGCCAGCCAGCTCACCGGCGGTGTCGCGGTGATCACGCTCGCCGGTGCACTCCCGGCGATCAGCGGCGCCAGCACGCGCCTCGACGCCACCACGCAGACGGCGAACATCGGCAACGACAATGCGGGCACGCTCGGTACGGGAGGCACCGTCGGCGTCGATGGCATCAGCCTGCCGTTGTTCCCGCGGCCTGAAGTGCAGCTGAGCGCGGCGGACTCGACCGTCACGTTGAGCGGAAGCAGCAGCGCGATGCTCGGCTTCGCGGTGCGCCAGGGTTACATCCTGATCACGGGCAGCGGCTGCCTGGTGCGCAACAACCTGGTCGGCATGACGGCCACGGGCAGCAGTGCCGACAACACCGGCACGACGCATGGCATCACGTTCACCGGGTCGAACGCCACGGTGCGCAGCAACTTCGTCACCGTGAACAACTCCGGTATCCGCACGGATGGCGGCGGCATGGGCTCGGTGATCACGCTGAACGAAGTTGCCCGGCCTACATCGGGCCACACGAATACTTTCGACGGCATCCTGCTCGTCGGCACCGTGAGCGCCATCCAGGTCACCGCGAATCTCACGCGCGACCAGCAGGGCGGTGGCATCGAGGTGGGCTTCGGTGGTGGCGCCGCGGCGACGAGCATCCAGGTAAGCAACAACACCGTGCGCGGCAATGGCGTGACGACGGTGGGCAGCACGACGGCATCCACCGAACCCATCGGCATGGCCGCGTATGACTACACGGGTAGTTCGGTGGTGTTCAGCCGCAATCTCGTGCGCGACAACGGTGGCCCGGGCATCATGCTCATGCGCGTGAACGGCACGCAGGTCACGCAGAACTCGTTCAACTCCAACGGCGGCTTGAGCATCGATCTCGATCCGCGATCCATCGATCCGAACGGCCTCGGCACGCCGAATGGCGTCACGATCAATGATCTGAACGATGCCGATACCGGCCCGCCCAATGGACTGCGCAACTACCCGGTGATCGCCACGGCATACATCGCCAACGGCGAACTCACGTTCGCGGGTTTTGCGCGGCCGGGCAGTGCGATCGAACTCTATGTGGCTCAGGCCGATTCCACCGGTTTCGGCGAAGGACTCACGTACCTCGGCACATTCACCGAAGGCACCGCCGCGGATCTGGATGCCGGCACGGGCGCCTACGGTGCCGCCGCCGTGAATGGACTTCTGCAGGGCACGGACAACACCAGTCGCTTCGCGTTCCGGATCACGCCGCCGCCGGGCGTCGCGGTGGGCACGACACTGACCTCCACGGCGACCATCGGCGGCGAGACCTCGGAGTTCGGCGGCAACGCGGTGATCACCGGGGGACCGTCACTGTCGGTGACCAAGGTGGTGAGTTCTTTCTCCGACCCGGTGAACAACACCACGAATCCGAAAGGCATCCCCGGCGCGGTCAAGCTCTACGCCGTGCAGGTCGCCAACCAGGGCGCGGGCGCCGTCGACAACAACAGCATGCTGGTGGTGGACAAGATTCCCGCGAACACGCGCATGTTCGTCGGCGACCTGGGCGCGCCGGGGTCGGGCCCGGTGCAGTTCATCAACGGCTCACCCAGCAGCGCGCTCACGTGGACGTTCACGGCGCTGAACAGCAATACCGATGACCTGGAATTCTCGAACGATGGCGGCGTGACGTGGACCTACGTGCCAGTGCCCGATACGGCAGGCGGCGATGCCGCGATCACGGATATCCGCATGCGGCCGAAGGGATTGATGCCCGGGCAATCCTCGGGCAACCCCAGCTTCCAGCTGCAGTTCCGCGTATTGATCAACTGAGAGTGCCGGGTGAGGAGAAGCCATCGCCGCCTGCGCGGCGATGGGGTCCGCCATCTCGTGCGCTCAGAGCGCGTTGGGGTTCTTGAAGCCGGAGCCGTTGCCGACCCACGCGTACGTGCACTCGCCGGCGCTGTTGTACATGACCTTGAAGGCGGCATTGCCGGCCACGGCCATCTGCCATTGAGCGGCCATGCTGCTGGGCGCGATGCAGAAGTGGTCACGGTTGCCGATGCGCATCATGAAGAACAATCCCCAGGAATCCGCGGCGAACTGGGCGAACGCCGTGGCGTCGCCCTGCAGGGCGCGCAGCGCCGACATCGTGCCCTGGCAGGCGAAGCCATTTCCCTCGGCGATGCAGGAGGGCGGGATGAGCGACATCCGATTCGCGCCAGCGAAGGCCGGGGCAGTGGCCAGAGTCGTCAAGGCGGCGAGGGTCAGCGGCGCGATCAGTCGTGACGACATCCGTGAATTTAGAATCATCTGTCTCTCCCTGTGTTTCAAATGCGTGGGCCGAAGCCCGATTGTTCGGCCGTGAGTTCTCCGCGATTCACGGCGGCGGCGATGCGCGCACGCAGCTCCGCCATGCGGTCGGCTTGCCCGGATTCAGTGAGGAGGCGCTGGACTTCCTCGAGGCCGGCGTGGGTGACGTCGCGGTCGGCGATCATGCGGTCGATGAGGGCGGCGGCGCTGGCCAGTGCCTGCTGCTGGTTCGCGGCGGCGGCGGTCTTCGGCGAAACCGGCGATGGTTCAGCATGGAGCACCGGCGCCGCTGATGACGCAGCGTTCGCGGGCGCATTCTCGAGTTGCGCGCGTGCCGGCTGCACAGCGGGTGTCTGCCATTCGTTCAGGCCATAGCCGAACAGGGCTCCAGCACCGAACAGTGCCGACGACCACAGGATCCTCTTCATGCTCGTCCCCAGTACCACGTGAACGCGCGGCAGCATGCCCGGGGTAGATGGACGGCCGCAAGCCTGTCGCCTGGCGGCGACTAACTAGGCAGAAGATAGCCGGCTTCGGACGGCATAAAGTAAAACGCCGTCACCGCGCAGAATGCACTACTGGCTTTCCTGCGACTGGCGCAGTTTCTCGCGCTCTTCCCGGAATTTGCGCGAGCGCTCCTTCATCAGCTCCAGTGAATCCTGGCGCAGTTTGAGCGGAAGTTCGAAATGCACCCATATGCCCCGCGTGGGGTGGCCGGATTTCGTGGCCGGCGCTGCGCGGCGTTCGCTGAGCTGGGTCCTGGCCCTGTTCAGGAAGCGCGACACGTTATAACTATCGTTGGCGACGCCTTCAGCGAGGGCGATCTCGATCTTCAGGCAGGCCAGCGAGTAGTCGGCCTGCACCTGACAGTCGGCGAGGGCGGTCCCGGTGTCGAACTTGTCGTCGCGCGGAGAGGCATTGATGCTGCTCGTGATCAGCGAACGTACGGCGACCACCTCCGGTGCCTTGCTCCATTCCACGTCTTCGGCTGCGATCGACGATGCGGGACTTCCCAGGTTCAGCCGATCCTTCGCATCGACACGGAATTCGAGTTGCGCGTACAGCGGCACCGGGTTGCCAGCAGACAAGCCGGTTGCGTCGAACGCCATCTCTTCCTTGCGCCAGAAAAGCGCACTGGCGAGTTCCGAGGAAGGCTTGGGATCGTACTCGCAGTTGCCGACCTGGCCCGTATTGCGAGCAAGACCACAGCGAGCCTTGAAGCGGAGACCCGACGCGGGCACCACGGCGCCTTCGAGGCTGTTGTGCAGCGTGCCGAGCGAAGGCATGCGAACCGCCTTCAGTTGCGACTCGTCGATTTCCTCGAATGCGGGCGGCTGGCCCTTGATCCCGATGGTGAACGATGTGATGCACGTGGACGAGCCGAACAACGGGCTGTCGATGAAGTACTGGCCGATCGCTTCCAGCTCGCCCGAGGGGTGCGCGTGTCGCGATGTGACTTCCACGAAAGCATGCGTTTCATGACGTGTGTAGCTCGAGGATTTGCCCGCGTTGTGGTTTTCCGTGCGCGTCGGCTTTCCGCCATCCATCAGCCAGTCTTTCTTGTAGGTCAGATTCGTGGCTTCGAATGCGCCGTAGCGCGACTCCAGATCGGCGAGCAGGTGTTGGAAGACCTTTTCGCAGGCGGCCTCGCTGCGTTCCTGCGCCTTGCGGACCAGTTGGAGGCGGTACTCCCCGTACCAGCCGGACCGGATGCGCGCGTCATACGCGCGGCCATCGAACTCCATGACGTTCGTCGCGCGATAGGTGCGCTCATCTCGCGGGTCGGCCGCGGGGAATTCATTGACGGTCCAGGTGGAGCCCGGAACGGCGGCTTTCAGTTCCTCGAGGGACATGCCCGTGCGAAGCACCCCGATCGAGACCGGCGCGACTTCGGCCGACGCGATCGATGCGAACACAAATGAAAACGCCACCACTGTGTTCACAGTGATGGCGTTCGTCTGCGAACGATGTCTTGCGACCAAGCGCTTACGCGCTCTTGGCCACCGGCCCGCGTTCGAGCACGACCTTCATGCGCTCGATGCACTTCTCGAGCGTCGCCATGCTGGTGGCGAACGACGCGCGGAAGTGTCCGGGCGCTCCGAAAGCCGAACCCGGCACCACGGCGACGCCGGCGTCGTTGATGAGCATCTCGGCGAAGGCGTTGTCGTCCTTGCAGCCGAAAGCCATCATGGCGGCCGAGCAATCGGCCCAGGCGTAGAAGGCGCCGGCCGCGGGCAGGGCGACGATCCCCGGCAGGCGGTTGAGCGCGCCGATGAAGTAGTCGTGGCGCTTCTTGAACTCCACGTTCATGGCTTCGACCGGGGCCTGGTCGCCATTGAGCGCGACCAGCGCGGCCTTCTGCGTGATCGAGCAGGCGTTCGACGTGCTCTGGCCCTGGATCGTCGACATGGCGTTGACGATTTCCTTCGGACCGCCGCAGTAACCCATGCGCCAGCCGGTCATGGCATACGACTTGGACACGCCGTTGATCGTGACCACGCGGTCGTAGAGTTCCGGCGCGGCGGTGAGCAGCGAGCAGAACGGCTCGGAGCCCCACCAGATCTTTTCGTACATGTCGTCGGTGCCGACGATGACGCGCGGGTGGTTCACCAGCACGTCCGCCAGCGCGCGCCACTCGGCGCGCGTGTACGCGGCGCCCGTCGGATTGCACGGGCGAGTTGATCAGCAGCAGGCGCGTCTTCGGCGTGATCGACGGCTTCCAGCTGGCGCGGCGTCAGCTTGTAACCCTGCGCGGCCTTGCAGTCCGGCGTCACGGGCAGGCCATCGGCCAGCAGCACCATGTCCGGGTAGCTCACCCAGAACGGCGCCGGGATGACGGCTTCATCACCCGGATCGAGCACGGCCATGCAGAGGTTGTAGATAGTCTGCTTGGCGCCCGAGCTCACCAGGATCTGGTTGCGCTCGTAGCAGATCTGGTTGTCGTTCTTGAACTTCTCGATGATCGCGTCCTTGAGCTCGACGATGCCGTCGACGTTCGTGTAACGCGTGAAGCCTTTCCTGATCGCCTCGATGCCGCCTCGGCGATGTGCTTGGGCGTGTCGAAGTCCGGCTCGCCGGCCCCGAGGCCGATGATGTCCTTGCCCTCGGCCTTCAGTTTCGCGGCGCGCGCGGTGACGGCGAGAGTGGGCGAGGGCTTGACGCGATTGACGCGTCGGCTGAGCTGGATGGGCACGGGCAGACCTTATGAGTTGGGTGGAGAACGGGGTGGTCGAAACGGGCGCGTATCTTACGCGATCCGGGCGCGGAGCCACAGGCCAGTGCGAGCGTAAGCCTATGACAATCAAGGGCTTCAAGCAGGCGGCCGGGTGCGGGGGGCGCCCCCGGCGCGTAAACGGTCGGGGCTAGCCCGGGGGAGGCGCGCATACAGGTCTGGCCCGACTACGGCACTGGATGGAATTCCGACACGCAATGATGATTCCATTCGCGCGATGGAACACAAACCCTTCACACTGAAAGCCGACTACGAACCCGCGGGCGATCAGCCGCAGGCGATCGCCAAGCTCGTGGAAGGCATCCGGGATGGCTTCCGATTACCAGACGCTGCTGGGCGTGACCGGGATCGGCAAGACCTACTCCATGGTCAACGTGATCTCAGCGGTCCAGCGCCCGACGCTCGTCCTCGCGCACAACAAGACACTGGCCGCGCAGCTCTACGGCGAGTTCAAGGAGTTCTTCCCCGAGAATTCGGTGGAGTACTTCGTCTCGCTACTACGACTACTACCAGCCCGAGGCCTACGTGCCCTCGAGCGACACCTACATCGAGAAAGACGCCTCGATCAACGAGCACATCGAGCAGATGCGCCTGTCCGCGACCAAGGCGCTGCTCGAGCGCAGCGACGCGATCATCGTGGCCACGGTGTCGGCGATCTACGGTCTCGGCGATCCCGAGTCGCTATCACGAGATGATCCTGCACCTGAACCGCGGCGAACGCATGGATCAGCGCCGGCTGCTGCGTCGGCTCGCGGACATGCAGTACACGCGCAACGAGCTCGACCTGCAGGCCGGCACCTACCGCGTGCGCGGTGACGTCATCGACATCTTCCCGGCGGAGTCCGCGCGCGAGGCCGTGCGCGTGGAGCTGTTCGACGAGACCATCGAATCGCATCGCGCTGTTCGATCCGCTGACGGGCGAAGTGCAGCGCAAGCTGCCGCGCTACACCATCTATCCCGGCTCGCATTACGTGACGCCCAAGGAGCGCCTGATCGGCGCCATCGACCAGATCCGCGACGAACTGCGCGTGCGGCTCAAGGACCTGCGCGAGCAGAACAAGCTCGTGGAAGCGCAGCGCCTCGAACAACGCACCATGTTCGACATGGAGATGATGAAAGAGGTCGGTTACTGCGCCGGCATCGAGAACTACTCGCGGTACCTGTCCGGCCGCGCGGCGGGCGAGCCGCCACCGTGTCTGTTCGACTATCTACCCGGCAATGCGCTGCTGATCATCGACGAATCGCACCAGACCATCCCGCAGCTGGGCGCCATGTACAAGGGTGACCGCTCGCGCAAGGAGACGCTGGTGGAGTACGGCTTCCGCCTGCCCAGCGCGCTCGACAACCGGCCGCTGAAGTTCGAGGAATGGGAGCAGATCGCGCCGCAGATGATCTTCGTGTCGGCGACGCCCGGAAAGTACGAGGCCGCGCACTCGGCGCAGACCGTGCGAGCAGCTGCTGCGGCCCACGCACCTGGTGGATCCGGAAGTGGAAGTGCGCCCGGTGGCCACGCAGGTGGACGACGTGATGTCCGAGATCAAGCAAGCGCGTGCTGGTGGACGAGCGCGTGCTGATCACCACGCTCACCAAGCGCATGTCCGAAGATCTCACCGAATACCTGCACGAGCACGGCGTCAAGGTGCGCTACCTGCACGCGGACGTGGAAACCGTGGAACGCATGGAGATCATCCGCGATCTGCGCCTCGGCAAGTTCGACGTGATCGTGGGCATCAACCTGCTGCGCGAAGGTCTCGACATGCCCGAGGTGAGCCTGGTGGCGATCCTCGACGCAGACAAGGAAGGCTTCCTGCGCAGCGACAACTCGCTGATCCAGACCATGGGCCGCGCGGCGCGCAACGTCAATGGCCGCGTGATCCTGTACGCGGATACGCATCACCGGCTCGATGCAGCGCGCGATGGATGAAACCGAGCGCCGCCGCGACATCCAGCTGGCGTACAACAAGGAGCATGGCCTACACCCCGAAGAGCATCCGCAAGAACGTGCAGGACGTGATGGAAGGCGCGCGCGCCGATGCCACGGACTTCGGTTACAAGATGGGCAAGAAGAAGCGCGGCGCCGAAGAGGCCGCGCCGAACCTGCGCATGCTGTCGCCCGAGCAGATCGTGCGCGAGATCAAGCGGCTCGAGGCGCAGATGTACAAGCACGCGCGCAACCTCGAGTTCGAGGAGGCCGCGAAGATCCGCGACACCATCGAGAAGATGAAGCAGCTGGAGCTGGGGCTGGAGGACCCGAACAAGCTGGCGGGCTAGCTAGCGCTTCACCTCGGTTCCGAGAGCCACGTAGGGTAGGGCCTCGGTCAGCTCTTCCGCGTCCTTGCCGCGGGTATCCAGGTGCTCGAGCCCAAGCCCAAGCTTGCCGTATTGGTTGTAGCCCCAGCACTTGATGCGGCCGTGACCGAATCTTGCACAGGCGAAGTTCGCGCCGGCCGAGACCTGCGTGACGGCGGAGCTGCCGATGTCGGCGTCGATCGATTCGGAGCCCATCTCGTCAGGATCGTCGCCAATGTCGAGGTCGTGTCCCTGTGCGAGCTCACCATTGGCGTTGTTGCCCCAACAGACCACCTTTCCACTGGCGAGAGCGCAATTGAAGCTGCTGCCGGCCGTGACCGACTCGGCTTGCTCGTAGTCGGCGTGGAAATCGATGAAATCAAGGAAGGGGCCAGTCTTCAGCGAGTTGTCGCCGATGTTGTCGGTGTGACCCTGCCCGAGCTCGCCATTCAGGTTCGATCCCCAGCATTTGACCTGCCCGCCCAGGAACAGGGCGCAACTGTGCTGTCCACCCGCCACGACGAATACCGGCACATCCACGGTGTCGAGATCCACTGCAGTCAAGTTGCCACCCATATCCAGCAGGCTGTCACCGATGGTGCTCGTGTTGCCGATCCCGAGCTGTCCCTTGGAATTTCCGCCCCAGCACTGCACGGTGGCGTCATCGAGCAATGCGCAGGTGTGATCCTCACCGGCGCTGACCTGCATCACATCGGCTCCCCAACCGAGATCCACGGTGTGATCGCCCGGAAACTCGAGCCAGTCATCGCCATGGTTCTGCTGGCTGCCGATCCCGAGCTGGCCATCGAAGTTGTATCCCCAACAACTCACGGAACCGTCCTCGATCACGGCGCAGGTGTGATTGGCTCCTGCATCGATGCTCGAGATGCCGACATCCGGCGGAGCCACCAGCACCAACGGCAGGTGGGTTCCCATCTCACCGGCTCCATCGCCCCGGTTTTCGGTATCGCCGAGGCCCAATTGTCCGTAGTCGTTGCGACCCCAGCATTTGACGCCATTCCGGCCGAACAGGACGCAGGCGTGATGGTCACCGAGCGTCAGTTGCCGGACGCGATCGACGCCCAGATCGACGTAAGGCAATGCGTTGCCCATGTCGCTTTGCTGTTCACCGCGATTCACGTGGTCGCCGAGCCCCAGTTCACCATAGAAATTCGATCCCCAGCACTTCACCCGGCGATCCGCCATCACGGCGCAGGCGAAGTTCCTGCCCGTCTCGACCCTGTGTGACTTCAGATAGCTCGGTTCCGCGGCGACTGATGGGTGGAAGACGCTGGCAAACAGAGCAACCGAAGCGGTGGTGAGTAGTTTGTTCACGGATGAATCCTCACGAGGCCATACCCGTCGCTGGACGTGGGAGTGGCGTAGCCACCAAGCACGATGCGGCCATCGCCCTGCAGGACGATGCTCTCGGCACCGTCGATGAGGCCGGTGAAGTCGACCGCGACGAACCCGGTGCCCGCGAATGAGCTGTCGAGCGCGCCCGCCAACGTGTACCGGGCAACGGCAAAATTGCGATTGATGCTGCCGCTGCGGCCGGCCACATAGATGCGGTCGCCGCGCAGCGCGATCGCCAGCGCGTTGTCTCCCTCGCCCAGGGTGGATTGGCTGATGTTGGTGGTGACGAGTCCGCTGGCGCCGAACGAGGTGTCGACGGAGCCATCGGCGTTCAGGCGCATCAGCGCGAAGTGACTGGGATAGGCGTTGGTGCCTCCCGCCAGCAGCAGTTTGCCGTCCGGCAGGACTGCCAGCCCACGGCCAACGCGGGCGGTGTCGACGCTTGCAATGCCATTGGTGCCGAAGCTCGTGACGAGAGCGCCGCTCGAATCCAGCTTCATCACGTTGGTGATGTCCAGCAGGCTGGTGGTCAGCGCTTCGCCGGCAGCGATCATCCCGCCATCCGGCAGCAAAACCAGGTTGCGCGCGAGGCCGGTTCCGCTGGGCATGCGCTGGATGCGCGAGCCCGCGATCCCGAAGCTGGTATCGACCGTGCCATCCGCATGCAGGCGCGTGACGAACATCTCGCCGCTGATGCCCGTGCCCTGGGCATCCAGCGGAATGTCGCCGGCGGCGAGAATCTTCCCGTCGGGTTGCAGCGCCACCGCGAAAGCGCGACCCAGCACGTTGGTCTCCAGCACCTTGCCGTCGCCGCTGAAGGAGTTGTCGAGCGACCCGTCGGCATTGAGGCGAATCAACGCCAGCGCGAAGTTGTTGGTGCTGCCATTGGTGCCTTCACCGGCGATGACGATCTTGCCATCCGGCTGGATCGCCACCGAACGCGCGCGCTCCTGGAACACGCCGCCAGAGATATCGAGCGTGACGCGTCCCAGGTTGCCGAAACTGGTGTCGGGCGAACCATCGTTGTTGAAGCGAGCGGCGATGAAATCCGTGAAGGTGCCGCCGACGATGACGAACTTGCCGTCGGGCTGCATCACCATTTTCGAATCGGTGCCGCCAAAGGGCGCCGTGTTCATCTTGCCGTCGAGATCGAACGATGTGTCCAGCGTGCCGGAAGGGCCGGTGACGACGGTGGGAGGTTCCTCGTCATCCACCAGGGTGACCTGGGCCACGGTGTTGGCTCCCAGCGTCGCGCAACCCGGATCGGCGCTCAGGACCAGTTCGAGCGTCACGTTGCCATCGTTCGTGTTGTTGTCGATGGTCGGCAACGTGAGCAGCTTCGGTGTGTCGTCGCCGTCGGGAAAATACAGCGGGCGCTCGTACGTCGAGTAGTGAGTGCCCGCGAGCGCGGTACCGTTCCGCGCGCGGACGCGCACCAGCAACTCGCCGGAGGTTCCGCCCGTTCTCGTGACGAAAATCTCGGGCCGGGGCTGGCCGAATTCCATGACTCGATAGCCGGTGGCGCTGAACTGCACCGCGCCGGCGGCGGGCAAGTTGCCGGCCGTGCAGGGCAGAGGCGGCTGCGCGGCGATCATGTAGTCGCCGAGGATGGGGCGATTCGTTTCGGTGAGGCCGGTGGTCTGGATTCCCACTCCGCCGACGTTGACCGGATCGCGGAAGCGGGCGAAGGCGTAGCTCTCGCCGCCACGCCGGTTGGTCGCGCTGACGGTGACGTGAACATCCAGCGTGAACTCAGGGCAACGCGCGGGTTCGTTCGGCGCCGTACAGGTGGCCACCTTCGAGAGATCGACGGGCACATTCAGCGTCCGGTTCAGTGCGAGGATTCTTTTGCTTCCGTCCCGGCTTTTGGTGAAGTCCGCCTTGACCCAGGCGGGGCGACGTCGGATCTCATTGTCGGCCGCATCGAAGAGCCGGGATCCTTCGACGTTGTCGATGATCGCGTCGAATTCGTTGCCCCAATGGCTGGAGTGCAGGAACGTGGCGCCGCCGTTCAAGCGGTCCAGCGGCTGGCGCTCCGTCACGCCGTCGGCTTCGAATCCCTGGATGACGTTGATCCACACGTCCACGCCAGCCATGAGGAAGTCCTCACAATCCTCGAGCGTGTTGTTCTGCGACAGCGCCCAGGGGCAGCCGGCCGTCGCGGCGTTCGCGGGATTGTTGTCGATGAGCTCCATGCGCGCGTCGGTGATGACCAGTTCGAGCGTTCCGCCGGGAAGGTTCTTGCGGTAGCTCTGGCGCATGCGGAATTCGGCGCGACCGCCGAGGAGCGTCAGGTTCGGATCACGCGCCATCAGCTCCGTGCTCGGCGCCTCGGCCTCGAGCCAGTAGGTCTTGCCATCGTCCGTGCTGAAGATTTCGCCGTTGGCATTGACGTCCTTGCCCGTGGGTATGAACGGCAGCGTGCCGAAGATGATGGTTTTGAGCATCGGGCCTTCGGGCTCCGGAGGTCCCCAGGGTGCCTGCGCCAGGAACGCAGGAATGCTGCCCTCGAGCTTCACGAGGCTGTGTTCCGCATTGATGCCGTCGAATCGCCACCAGCGCTTCGGGAATCCCACCTGGCCCACGGGCGGTGGCAGGCGCGTCATGAGAATGTGCGAGAAGCCATTCACGTTGGCGCTGGCATTGCTGCCCGTGATGCTCACGCCGCTCACGGTGTCCCATCCCGTGTTCGTTGCGTTGGTCTTGAGCATCACCGGTGTTTCGCCGGCCGGAACGAGAGACGGATCGAAGGGAATGGTGATGGTGGCCGGAGTCGCGAAGCTGGTGCCATGCGGCGTGAACGCGAACATGTTGCCCACGGCCACGTGACCCGACGGCAATGCGGGTGCGCCGCTGCTCGACTGCGTGATCGCGATGATCACGTTCTGGCTCAGCGCCCCGGCGGGAATCGCTACCTGGCCTCCCGAGGCGCCCGCGACCGTGCCCCCGGTCGGGCCAACGGTGCCTGGCGGCGGCGGTGACGGCTGTGGATTACCGGGAGTGGAGTCGTCACCACCGCCGCAGGCGCCCAGGAGGAGGGGAAGCAGGCACAGCAGCCACCACGGCTGGCCAACGCGAGTTCTGGATTGCATGGACGTACTCCCGGAATTGGATTGCATCCGGAAGAACGGAGCGGCTGGCCCGATCCGGACATGCTCCTCGCCACGATTCGCCACAATCCGGCGCAGCCCCGCCCGTTGGCGCAGCATTCGAAAATGCTGCAAACCGCGCGGGGACAAACTACTTGCGTGGCGCGAATTCGTGGAGGAGATTGGCCGCCCGGAGGTGGGTCCATGTCGACACGTAGCGCTCTCCCATGGTTGTTGGTCGCCTTGGCGTGCGCCGGCGCGCAGGCCGTGGCTCACGATGCCACCAGCAAGCTCGATCTCAAGCGTGCCCTGCTCGAGCTGCAGGAGGCTTCACGTGAATATTTCGAACATCCGCGCTCGGCCAGGGTCGAAGCCTTCATCGAGCAGGGGCATGCGCAAGTGCGGGCGCTGGCCAAAGCGTCGCCCGGTGAGCGCCGCATCGCCACGGTGATTTTCCGCCGCGGTCTCAGCTCGAAAGAACTGGATGGGATGTTTCGCGAGTTCGGGCTCCTCGTGCACAGCGCCAAGGTGATGTTTTCGATGGGCGGCGAACGGGACTTTTCCAGCGAGTTGCCGATTCAGCTCATCTACAAACGCCGCGATTCACCGCTGCCGGTCACAGACTGGTTCGTCGCAATCACACGCGATGCCTTGCTGGCACGCGCCACCGATATCCGCAAGGACAAGAGCCCGCAGGCCACGGCCTGGGCGGCGAACTTCGAGAAGCTGGCGCGCGAGAGCAGGCCGGTGTGGCTGAGCGCGCGCGTGATTGGCAAGGCGGACCTGCTGCGCCTGTTGGCCGAAGACGAGGACGTCTATGCCGTGGTGATGGACCCGTCAGCTGAGAAGGTAGCGTTGCTCGATGATGTGCATCGCCGGCTGGCGGACCCCGCGATCCAGGACGTCTCGGAGCGGGCTCCCGCCACTTTATGACGCGCTTCTTCCTGATTGTCCTGGAGACGGCCGCGCCTACAGGGTTCGAATCCACTTCACGCACGCGCCTCGTTGAAGCGCCGGGTTGCCAGACCCAAGATCCAGAGGAGCACGAGCGAAAGCCCCAGAACCGGTAACAGGATTCCCAGCACCACGATCGCAACCCACATCGGCGCGGTCACGCGGAATTCCGTCACCGGGGGCGCCGGTACTCCCAGCGAACTTCCGGGCCGTCGCCGCCACCACATCACGATGGCCGAGATGCAGATGGCGATCAGGCTGAGCGCCGTGAACAGTCCCAGCAGCTGGTTCGCCAGGCCGAAGAGCTGGCCTTCATGCGCCGCGATGCCGATGTGAATGGCCTTGTCGAGCGTGGTCTTGTCGGCGAATTGATTCTCGTGCACGAGCTCGCCCGTGCGCGGGTCCAGTTCGAATTCGCGCACCTTGGGGCGGTTCTGCGTTTCGGCACGAACCTTCCAGTTCGGCTGGTTTGCATTGGGTAGATAGAGCCGGACGGGCGGTTCCAGGTGCATCGGCGCGATGCGCGCGATGACGTCGTCGACCTTCAACGCCGTGGCGATCGTCGCGGCTTCGGCCTGCCGTCGATGCATGGCGTGTTCGTCGGCGCTGTTCTGCGCCCACTCGCGGGGCTGCGAAGCAACCCAGCCGCGGATCTTGCCGACACCTTCGCCGGCGACCGTGGTCCAGGGCAGCGCGGTGATCAGCAGAAACATCGCGAGCGTGGACACCCAGATGCCGCTCACCGCGTGCATGTCGCGCCAGAAGACGCCCGGGCCGCGATTCATGCGCGGATACAGGACTCCCGCGACGCGGCTGCCCTGGCGAGGCCACCATAGGAACAGGCCGGTGCCCAACATGATGATGGCCCAGCTCGCCGCGAGCTCGATGAGCAGCGAGCCCGTTTTGCCGGCGAGCAATTCACCGTGAATCATCCGGACGATTTCCGTGAATCGCGAGGTGTGCGGGACGCTTTTGAGGATTTCGAGCGTGTGGGGGTGCACGTAGACGATGCGCCCGGCGCCATCGGGACCATATATATGGACGCGAACCGCATCGTCGGGCTCGAGCGGCACTTCGTAGGCGAAGAGCTTGGAGCCGGCGGTTGAGGCCAGGGCCGCGGCGATGTGCTGTTCGCCCGTCGCGCGAGGATCGGAGAGGGCCAGGGAGTCCACGCCGCGGTCCGCGAAGGCGTCGATCTGCGGCTTGAACAGGAAAATCGAGCCCGTGACCGCCAGGACGATCACGAAAGGGATACACAACAGGCCCGCGTGGAAGTGCCAGCGCCATATTCCGCGGTAAGTCAGGGTGCTCACGGCGCGGAGTATGGCCTCCAAGCTGCTGATTTGGGTACCAAAACCGCAAGAAGCCACTTTAAAAGGAAAGGCTCCTCCAGTAGACTTCGCGCCCCTCTGTAGTCGCGTAGCTCAGTGGTAGAGCACCTCCTTGACATGGAGGTGGTCGGTGGTTCGATCCCACTCGCGACTACCATTTCACCGACCCTGCCGTCGGATTCACCCGACGGCTCCCCGCGAAAACGCTGCACTCTCTGGAATCACTTTTCCGGAGAGTCTACATGCTCAAGTTTCTCGGCAGCGCCGTCGGCATCATCTTCCTGATCGGGTTGGTGGTGGTCATCCTGCTGCTCAAGTTCATCTTTTAGGCGAGTGCGTGCGCGCGTCCTGACATCGCTGCGTGGCCGCGTTGTTCGCGGCGGGGACTGCGTCCGCGGCCGGCGTCGACGTCGAACTCGAAGGCCTCGAACGAAGAACAGCGCGACGCCGTGCTCGGCCACGCTGCAACTTGAGGAATACCGGAAACGCGATGTCTCCACAGCGGAGCTGCGCGCCGCGTATGGCGAGGCCGAAGAGCAGGTGAAGCAGGCGCTGGAGCCTTTCGGCTACTACGACGCGCAGGTGGACAAGAGCCTGACCGGCGATGCCGCCACCGGCTGGAAAGCCAGGATCACGGTGCAACCGGGCGACCCAGCCATGGTTCGACGCGCGAACGTGGAGGTGGTGGGCGAAGGCGAGGCGCAACGCCGCGTGAAAGACGCGGTGGACAACTTCCAGCCGAAGCAGGGTCAGCGGCTCGACCATGCCTCTTACGAGGCCAGCAAGGCGGTGATCGAGACCTCGTTGCGCGGCTCCGGCTATCTGGACGCCAAACCACTGCAAAAGCGCGTAACCGTGGTGCGCCGACGAGACACGCGGCCGACGTCGATCTGCGCTACGAGAGCGGCGCGCGCTACAAATTCGGTGACGTGCGCTTCACCGGCGACGCGCCGTTTCCCGATAGCTTCCTCGACGATTTCATCCCCTGGCGCGAAGACGCGTGGTTCAACTCCGAGCAGGTACTGAACCTGCAGCAGCGCCTGGTCGATGCGGACTACTTCGAGCTGGTATCGGTGGCCCCGGCGCTCGACGAGAAGAAGGATGGCGAAGTCCCCATCGACGTGCTGCTGAAGCGTGATCAACGCACGGTGTACTCGGGCGAGGTGTACTACAGCACGGACTTCGGCGGCGGCGTGCGCCTGGGCGCGGAGCGGCGCTGGCTCAACAAGAAGGGCCACAAGGCGGATCTGCAGGCCGAGTATTCGCAGCGCCTGCAGGAAGCGGCGTTTCACTACCAGATTCCGCGGCCCAGCCGCGAGGACCGTTCCTACGACTTCGGCGTCGCCTATCGTGACGAGACCACGGATGTTTCCCGATCGCGCAATTTCCAGCTGGCGGCCACACGCTCGGAGAAACGCTGGCACGGATTCACGCGCACCCTGGGGCTCAAGTACCTCGTGGGTGATTTCGAGATCGGCCAGACTGAAGAGGAGCTGGAGTTCGGCAGCTCCAAACTACTGTGGGCCGAAGGCACGCTGAGCCGGCGGCGGCTCAACGATCGGCTTGCGCCGCGGAAAGGCTACGTGGCGGATATCGGGCTGCGGCTCGCATCCGACGCCCTCGTGTCGGACACCGACATCGCGCAGGCCTGGGTGCGTGGCACCTGGTTGATCTCGCAAGGCGACAGCAGCCGCATCAAGTTGCGCGGCGAAGTCGGCGGCATGGCGGTGGGCAATTTCGATGCGTTGCCGCCGGATCTGCGCTTTTTCGCGGGCGGCGACCGCTCGGTCCGCGGCTTCGACTACCACGAGATCGGCGAGCAGAACGCCAACGGCCTGGTGATCGGCGGCAAGTACCTGGCCGTGGTGAGCGGCGAGTACGAGTGGTACTTCAAGGAGGATTGGGGCGCGGCGGTGTTCGTGGATGCCGGTGATGCGTTCTCCGACGAGTTCAGCGTGAACGTCGGCGCCGGTGTGGGGTTGCGCTGGCGCTCGCCGATCGGGCCGATCCGCCTCGACGTCGGCTTCCCGGTCCATACCGACCGCGAACTGGAGAACTCCTGGCGGCTGCACGTGCAGCTGGGGCCGGATTTATGAAGCCGGTACTGAAGAAGACGTTGTGGTGGTCGGGGCTCGGCATTCTCTCGCTGATCCTGGTCGTCGCGGCTTTCATGAGCTGGCTGTTGTTCACCACCTCGGGTGCACGCTGGGTCGCGGGCATGGTGACTTCCCGGTTTGCACCGCAGGTGAGTTACGCCTCGCTGGACGGAACCATCGCCGGCGAGCTCACGCTCACGGATTTCCGGTTCGCCGGCCCGCCGGATGCGGCACAGATCCGCATCGCGAAGCTGTCCGTCCAGCCCACGCTGATGATGTTGTTGTCACGCACGCTGCGCATCGAGAACGCGCGCGTGCAGGGGCTGCTGGTGACGCTGCCCGAGAAGCCGGCGCCTGAAGATCCAACCGATTCCGGCATGTGGGTGGCGCCGCCGCTGGAAATCATCGTCGACGACTTCGCGCTGCTCGACGGCCGCATCGTGAAAGGCCGCGAGAAGCTGTTCTCGCTCAAGCAACTCGATTTGTCGGCTCGCTGGAGCCGCGATGAACTGCGCATCGAGAAGCTCACGCTGCTGCCTGGTGACATCGAGGGCAATCTCGACGTGAAGGGCCGCATCACGCCGGCCGGAAAGCTGGTGCGTGGCGTGCTGGACGCCAAGTGGTCGAAGGTCGTGGTGCCGGAAGCGTATGCCGGCCGGGTGCTGCATACCCAGGGCGCGGTCCATTTCGACGGTACGCCAGTGGCCTATGCCGTGACCGGCGAGCTCGATGCCGGTCCACCCGGTGAGCCGACGCATGCGGTGCTCGACGTGCAAGGCACCGACGCCCGCGCGGACATCCGGAAGCTGCAACTGGTGCAGAAGGCAGGCCAGCTCGCGCTGAACGGCCAGGTGGAGTTCCAGCCCGTGGCGTGGCAGCTGCACGCCGAGGCGCGGGAGTTCAACCCTGGCCTGTTGCTTGCGGGCTGGGATGGCCATGTAAACCTCGATGCGAATACGCGCGGCCAGATGCTGGAGGCAGGGCCGAGTGGTTCACTGCAACTTCTGAAGCTCGACGGGACCTTGCGAGGCCGTCCGATCTCTGGCGAAGGCGACATCGAGTTCGCCGCGCCCTCGCGCCTGGCGGGTGACTTGAAGCTGAGCTCCGGCAAGAGCCGCGTCGCGGTGAAAGGCAACGCCACGAGCGGCAATGAAGTCGACGCGACCGTGAAGCTCGCGGTGGCTTCGCTGGCGGACTGGGTGCCGCAGACGGGCGGTAGTTTGAACGGCGACTTCCGGGTGCGCGGCAAGTGGCCGGCGCTGCAGATTGCCGGCGTGGCGGATGGCAGGAACCTGTCGTTCGCCGGAAACCGGGTTGCGCGGCTCCGCGTCGATGCGGATGTGAGCTCGCCCCTGAAGCCCGATGGAAAGATGGTGGCCACGGCCACCAACGTCGCCGCCGCGGGATACGAATTCCAGCAGATCCAGGTTGACGCGTCGGGAAGTCAGGCGCGGCACGAAGTGGCGGTGACCGCGCGCAACGAGCAGCTGAACGCCGCCATCGAGGTGAAGGGTGGCCTGGGCGAAGGTGAGGCGCTGAGCTGGCGCGGCCAGATCGCGAAACTCACGCTGAAGACACCGGACTTCGCGGAGCTGCGGCTGCGCGCGCCCACACCGGTGGTCTACGACCAGGGCGATTTCTCGATCGGCCGGACCTGCGTGACCCAGGAGCAGGCCTCGCTGTGCGTGGAAGCCAGTGTGAAGAACGAAGGCCCGATCCAGGCGTCGTACTCGTTCGAGCAGGTGCCACTGAGCCTGGCCAATGCGCTCGCGCCGGGGGCCATGCCCGGGCAGCTCCGGGGCGAGCTCGCGGGCGAGGGCAAGGTGAGGCGCGAAGCCGATGGCCAGTGGTTTGGCGCGGCCAACATCACCTCGGCATCGGCGGAAATGATCATGAAGGAAGAAGGCGCCGAGCCCGCGGCGCTGGGCAATGACACGATCCTCCTGTACCGCGATCTGAAGCTGCAGGCGGCGCTCGAGGGCTCGAAGGCCACCGCGCAACTCACGGCGGGTCTGCAACACGATGGCAATCTGCGCGCGACGCTGACCGCGTCCAACATCACGGCAGCGGCTCCGTCACTCGCTGGCCGCGTGACTGCCAGCATGCCGACGCTGGCGCCTTTCGGCGCCTTCGTTCCCACGGTGGCCAACCTGGATGGCGCGGTGAATGCGGAGATCCTGATCGGCGGCACGGTGGCCGCGCCGGAGATCACGGGCAATGTGGATGCGCAGCGCCTGCAGGCGGATCTGGGCAAGCTGGGCATCGAACTGCGCGATGGAAGGGTGCGCGGCGAAGCGCGCGCGGGTGGTGGATTCAAGCTGGCGGCCAGCGTCGCGTCGGGCAAGGGCCACATCGAGCTCGCGGGTACCATGGACGAGCACGGCGAGATCGACGCACGCGTGCTGGGGCAGAACTTCCAGGCTGCCGACATCCCGGCAGCGAACGTGATCATGACGCCGGATCTGAAGCTCACCGGCAACCCCAAGGGCTATCTATTGAAGGGCGAGCTGACGATCCCGCGCGCCGACATCAACCTCCAGAAGCTGCCGCAGGACAAATCCAAGAACGCTTCGCCTGACGTGGTGGTGATCCGGAACGGCAAGGAAGTGAAGTCCGCTTCGCAGGCATCCGCGATGCCGCTGGAGGCCGTGGTCACCGTGAAGCTGGGCCAGGCCATCAACATCACGGGTTATGGGCTGGAATCCACGGTCAATGGCGAACTGGTGGTGCGCGAGTCGCCCGGCGTACCGACGACGGGCTCCGGTCAGCTCATGGTCGCGGGCACATACAAGGCCTACGGCCAGGATCTCACCATCAAGGACGGGCGGCTCCTGTTCGCGGGAACGCCGCTGGACAACCCCCGGCTCGCGATCGTGGCCATGCGTGAGATCAACGATGACCTGTCGACGGGGCTGCGGATTTCCGGTTCGGCGCAGCGGCCGGTCATCACCGTGATCTCGGATCCGAATGTGGGCGAGGCGGACGCGTTGTCCTATCTGGTCACCGGCCGCTCCTTGAACGAGGTGGGCAGTGCGAGTGGCAGCTCGCAGGATGCGCTGGCGTCCGCCACGCGGTCGCTCGAGGGTGCCGGCGCGGGTCTCGTGGCCAAGCGTATCGGTCAGCGCCTGGGGCTCGACGAAGCCTCGGTGGAGGAGAACGAGATGATCGGTGGATCAGCCCTGACCATCGGTGAGTACCTGTCACCGAGGCTGTATCTCAGCTATGGCGTCGGGCTGTTCGAGCCGGGCGAAGTGATCGCACTGCGCTACAAGATTTCCGATGACGTGGGTCTGCGCGTGCAAAGAGGCACGGAGGAGACGCGGGCGGGCGTAGAGTACCGGATCGAGAAGTAGCGGGTCGATATGGGGCGGACCCCGGAACTGTCAGCGGCTACTTCTCCGCCATTCTATTGATGGCGGTCTTCGTCAGCGCCTGGGTCGCATCCCAGTAGCCCTTCCAGGGATCCTTGCGCTGTTTGGCAATGCGCGCAGGCACGTTGGTGATATTGAAGTGGGTGCCTCGGATGTCCTCGTCGATCTCGTCCCAGCTCACGGGCGTGGACACGCCCACACCCGGACGCCAGCGTGGCGAGAACGCGGCCACCGCGGTGGCACCGAAGCCGTTGCGCAGATAGTCGACGAAGATCTTGTTCTTGCGATTCCGCTCGCCCGTCTTGGACGTGAACATCTTGGGGGCGAGGCGTTCCATGAACAGCGTGACGCTGCGCGAGAATTCCTTGGCGGTCTCCCAGTCTGGAAACGGCTTGCCCAGGGGCACCACCACGTGCAGGCCCTTGCCGCCCGTGGTTTTGATCCAGGACTCGAGGCCCAGATCTTCCATGAGCTTGCGGATGGCCAGCGCGGCATCCCGCAAAGGTGGATAGGGCAGACCTTCACCCGGATCCAGATCGAACGTGAGCCTGTCCGCGTGCGTCGGCCGAGGCATCCGTGAGCCCCAGCTGTGCAGCTCGACGGCGCCGACCTGCGCGAGGTGCAGCAGGCCCTCCACCGAATCGCAGACCACGAAATCGGGATCCTTGTCGGCGTTCGGTATCTGCACGATGCGCAGACCCGCCGAGGATTTCTCGAGGAAGTGCTTCTGGAAGAAAGGCTGCGTGCCATGGGTATTGCGCAGGATGCTGAGCGGGCGATCCTCGTAGTGAGGTAACGCCGTTTCACCGATGGCGGCGAAATACTCCGCGAGCTGCAGCTTGGTGATGCCATCGCGAGGGAAGAGGATGCGATCCGGGTGGGTGAGGCGCACGCCCATGGGGCCGGTGTCTTTCGAGGCAGCGCTGGCTGCCTTGGCCGCTGACGGCTTTGCAGTCGCCTTCGACTTCCCTCGTTTCGTCCGTGCCTGTTTTGCCTTCGATGGCTTGCCAACCACTTGTTCGGTGTGCACGGGTTCCTCCCGGACGACGGTCTTGGGATCGCGGTCCTGGCGCAGTCCCAGGTAGCGGGGCTGACGCAGGATGCCACTCTGCGTCCAATCGGCGAATGCCACCTGGATGACGAACTGCGGCTTCATCCAGTGGAAGAGTTCACCCGGGCGCTTCTCGGGCAGCACGTCGAACGGGTTGTCCTTGCGCGCGATCTTGTCGGCGCGTGCGTGCCATTCCGCGCGTTCCTTTGCGTTGAAGCCACCACCCACGCGGCCCACGTATTTCAAGCCCTTCGCGGATTTGACGCCCACCAGCAGCGAGGAAAAAGTCCCCGTGCCGCGCCCGGGCAGGAAAGCTGCGCCGCCCACCACGAACTCCTGTTCGCGATGGCACTTGATCTTGAGCCAGTCCGGGGAACGGTCGCCCCGATACACCGAGTCGACGCGCTTGGCGACGAGGCCTTCCAGGTGCTGGTTGCAGACGCGCGTGATCAGCTCGGCGCTGTCGCTGTGGATCTGGTCGGCGAGCCGCAGTGGTCCCTTGGCAGGTAGTTTGGACAGCGCGGCGTCCAGGCGCGCCTTGCGCTCTGCCAATGGCAACTGACGCAGGTCTTCGCCCCGGTGATACAGCATGTCGAAGATGCAGTACTGGAGCTCTTCGATGCGACCCTGTTCCATCACGTGCTGAAGCAGTGAAAAATCGGAGCGACCATTGGCATCGGTGGCGATGAGTTCGCCGTCGACCCAGGTTCCGTCGAGCGCGAGAGCGGCGAGGGCCGTCGCCACGGGCCCGATCTTGTGCGTCCAATCGATGCCGTTGCGCGAGATGGCGCGGATCTCGTCACCATCGCAGCGGACGAGTAATCGCACGCCGTCGTATTTGAGCTCGTACACCCAGCCTTCGTCGCCCGGAACCTTGTCGACCAGCGTGGCCAGTTGTGGTTTCAGCGTGGCGGGAAGGGCGTGGCCGCTCGAACCGCTGGATTTCCGGGCGCGCGGGCGGGGTGCCTCGCGAGCCAGCTTCGGCAGCCGGTTCGGCTGATCGGCGAGTCCGGCGTCGATCACGTCCGCGTCCGCGGCCATGCGCGCGTGTTCGTCCTTACCTTTCATGAGCAGCCACTGCTGCTGCTTGCCTTGCAAGCGCGTGCGTACCAGGTGCCACCGGCCACGCAGCTTCTTGCCGAACATCTCGAACTCGAGGTGGCCCTTCTTCAGCCCGCGTTCGAAATCCTCGAGAGGCTTCCAGGTTCCGTTATCCCAGATGTCGACGTGGCCGGCGCCGTACTGGCCTTCGGGGATGTCCCCCGCGAACTTCGCATACGCGATGGGGTGATCTTCGACTTCGACAGCCAGACGCCGGTCCGCCGGATCGAGAGAAGGTCCCTTGGGTACCGCCCAGCTTCGCAATGTTCCCTGCCACTCGAGGCGAAAGTCCCAATGCAGACGCGACGCCGCGTGCTTCTGCACGACGAATATGAGCTTCTTGCCTTTCGCAGCACGCGCCTGGCCGGAGGGTTCCGCGGTGCTCTTGAAGTCCCGCATGGAATCGTAGCGCTTGAGCCGGGAATGACCTCGCCCGTTCGTCGACGTGTGAGCCATGGATCAGGCGCGGCGCGCCGCCCTTGCATTGGTGGAGCGGCGGCGCGCGGCGCTGTGCTTGCGCTTGCTGCCGCGGGTGGCCGTGACGGTATCGGCGGACCGCGTACCGCCTTTCGCATCGAGGCTGCGTTGAAGCAGCGACATGAGATCGACCACCTTTCCGCCCGTGCCGCGTGCCTCGGAGACTTCCTCCTCGGCCTCGGTGAGCGCGTGCGTCTGTCCGGCCTTCACCTTCTGATCGATGCGCTTCATGAGGTCGTTGCGATAGGTGTCCTCGAAGACCTCGGGTTTCCAGGACTCGCTCATCTCGTCGATGAGCTTGAGCGCCATCTGCAGTTCCTTGCCGCTCGCGTTCGCGGCTTTGCGCGCAGACGCTGCGGCCACGTCCGGCTGTGGCTGGATCTCGTCCTGAAAGCGCAGCGTGTTCAGCACGATGGCCTTGTCCACGGGCATCAGCGCCGCGACGTGTTGCCTGCTGCGCAGGACGAACGTAGCCACGGCAAGCTTCTTCGATTGCTCCAGCGCATCGCGCAGCAGCGCGTAGACGCGCTCGCCGTTCTTGTCGGGCACGAGGAAGTAGGGCGTGTCGAAGTAGTAAGGCGCGATCGCGTCGCGATCGACGAAGGTCGCGATGTCGATAGTCCGCGAGGCTTCCACGTTCGCGCGACGGAAGTCCTCGTCCGTGAGCACCACGTATTCACCTTTCTCATACTGGTACCCCTTCACGACGTCGTTCCAGTCCACGACCTTGCCGGTGGACTTGTTGTAGCGCTGGTAGCCGACGGGCGCGAAGTCGCGCTTGTCCAGCAGGTCCAGGCCGATGTTGTTGGCGCGGGTCGCCGTATGCAGTGACACGGGAATGTGGATCAGGCTGAAGCTGATGGCGCCATTCCACAGTCCGCGCGAGCCGCGTTTGCCGCCGCTGCCGGAGTCTTCGCTCCGGGCTTTGGATTTCCTAGGAATGGCCGCTCTCCGCGTTGACCATGGCGGGCTCGCGCGGCACGGGTGGCCGGCGGATTTCCTGATCGAGTGAGGGGCGGCGGGTCTTCACTTGCGAAATGCTCACGGTCTCCCAGGTGCCGCTGGCGATCGAACGGTGGATCGCCTGGATGATGGCGACGTCGATCAGGCCTTCCTTGCCCGAAGGCTCGATATTGCGTCCCGTGCGGATGCTCTTGGCGAAGTGGATCAGCTCGGGCGCGAACTGGTCGCTCTTGGCGAACTTCTTGCGCCGCTTCTTCTCGCCCACGGTGAGCTCGTAACCAAGGCCTTCCGCGTATTCGAAGGCCGGCTCGCAGACCACCGAGCCCTTCGTGCCCACGACTTCGTAACGGGACCTGTCCGCCGCGCCGAAACTGCAGATGAAGTTCGCCAGGCGGTTCTGCGGGAACTTCATGAGCACGTGCACGGTTTCCGGCACTTCGCGGAATCGCTTGTCGCCGCTGTTCGTGGCCGTGGCGAAGATCTCGGTGGGCTCGGCCGCGAATACGTAGCGCGCGGCGTTGAGGCAGTAGATGCCGATGTCCCATTCCGGGCCGCCGCCCAGCTCGCGATCCAGGCGGATGTTGTCCGCCTTCACCTGCATGGAGAACTGCGAGTCGAAATAGCGTGTGTCGCCGATGCGCTTCTTGCGCACGATGTCCGCGACTTCGAGATTGCATCGCTCGAAGTGCAATCGGTACGCGGTCATCAGCTGCACGCGGTTGCGCTCGCAGGCATCGATCATCCGCTCACAATCCGTGACGCTCAGCGCCAAGGGTTTCTCGCAAAGGACGTGGAGGCCGGCGTCGGCGGCGCGGATCGTCCAGGCGGCATGTTGGGCATTCGGGAGCGCGATATAGACGGCGTCGATCTCGCCACCGGTGAACAGGTCGCGCGCGTCGTCGTACGAACAGAGATGCTTCACGCCATAGCGCTTGCCCAGCTTGCGCAGCTTCGCCTTGTCCCCCGAGACGAGTGCCGTGAGTTCGGCGAACCCACGGGCGTGGCGGAAGGCGGGGAGCACGGCCGCCTGGGCTATGTGGCCCAGTCCCACCACTGCGAAGCGCAGCGGAGAGGCCGTTTTCGAGGCTGGTTTCGTGGCTCTTTTGCGGGGTTTTGCTTTCATCGTCATCGAGTTAAATCTCGATGCGAGTTAGCGAATATCAGCCAAGCCCTCTCTGCCTTGTCGGATTTGATTCTGCGCGGGTACATTTATTTGATTCCACGCTATCGCTGGGGCAGGATGCTCCGCCTTCCAACTGCTTGATCTACTTTTAAATTCTTCACATGCCAGTCATCACGCTGCCCGACGGCAGCACCCGTAATTTCGACAAAGAAGTGAGCGTGGCCGAAGTGGCCGCGAGCATCGGCGCTGGTCTCGCGAAAGCCGCTATTGCTGGGCGCGTCAACGACAAGCTGGTCGACACGTCTTTCGTGATCGCCGAAGACTCGAAGCTGTCCATCGTCACGGAGAAGGATCCCGCCGCGCT
This sequence comes from uncultured Pseudomonadota bacterium, assembly GCA_963846605.1. Classification (GTDB taxonomy): domain Bacteria; phylum Pseudomonadota; class Gammaproteobacteria; order Steroidobacterales; family Steroidobacteraceae; genus CADEED01. The sequence continues at coordinate 789,073 of CAWJWS010000011.1, read as the reverse complement.
GGACGTTATCCGTCACTCGACGGCCCACCTTCTGGCCATGGCCGTGCAGGCTATCTACCCGAAGGCGCAGGTCACCATCGGCCCGGTCATCGAGGACGGGTTCTTCTACGACTTCGCGTTCGAGCGTCCTTTCACCCCGGAAGACCTCGAGAAGATCGAGGCCAAGATGAAGGAGATCGCGGCGCAGGACCTCAAGGTCACGCGCCGGGTCATGGAGCGCGATGCCGCCGTGAAGCTCTTCCAGAGCATGGGCGAGAAATACAAGGCGGAGATCATCGCCAGCATCCCGTCGAACGAGCCCATCGGCCTGTACGGCCAGGGTGAGTGGTTCGACCTTTGCCGCGGACCGCACGTCCCCAGCACAGGCAAGCTGAAGTCATTCAAGCTCATGAAGGTGGCGGGCGCCTACTGGCGCGGTGATTCACGCAACGAGATGCTCCAGCGCATCTACGGCACCGCGTGGCTGAACGACAAGGACCTCGCGGCCTACCTGCATCGGCTGGAAGAAGCCGAGAAGCGCGATCACCGTCGCATCGGCAAGGAACTCGACCTGTTCCATTTCCAGGAAGAGGCGCCCGGCGCCGTGTTCTGGCACCCGAAGGGCTGGCGCATTTTCCAGCAGCTGATCGGCTACATGCGCAAGCGCCAGGACGAAGCCGGCTACGGCGAGGTGAACGCGCCGGAGATCATGGAGTCCACGCTCTGGCAGAAGTCGGGGCACCTGGAGAAGTTCGGCGAGAACATGTTCCTGACGCAGACGCCCGACGAGCGCGTGTTTGCGATCAAGCCGATGAACTGCCCGGGCCACATCCAGATTTTCAACCAGGGCATCCGTTCGCATAACGACCTGCCGATCCGGTTCGCGGAGTTCGGCAAGGTGCACCGCTACGAGCCCTCGGGCGCGCTGCATGGGCTCATGCGCGTGCGCGCGTTCAACCAGGACGACGCGCACATCTTCATCACCGAAGAGCAGATCACCGAGGAATCGGTGCTGATCATCAAGCTGCTGCTGTCCATATATAAGGACTTCGGTTTCGAGGACGTGGCGGTGAAATTCGCCGACCGGCCGCCCAAGCGGGTGGGGTCCGACGAGATCTGGGACAAGTCCGAGAAGGCCCTGAAGGCCGCGGCCGAGGCCGCTGGCATCCAGTGCGACTACAACCCGGGCGAGGGCGCCTTCTATGGCCCGAAGCTGGAATTCCACCTCCGGGATGCCATTGGCCGGACCTGGCAATGCGGCACCCTGCAGGTGGACCTGAACCTGCCGGGCCGGCTCGGCGCTACATATATTGATGAGCACAGCCAGCGGCAGGTGCCCGTCATGCTCCATCGGGCCATTTTTGGCTCCCTGGAGCGGTTTTTCGGCATTCTCCTGGAGCATCACGCCGGAAAACTGCCCGCCTGGCTGGCCCCGACCCAGGCCGTGGTGATGAACATCACCGACAAACAGGACGCCTACGTCACGAAGGTTGCGGAAACCCTGAGAAATCAGGGGGTTCGGGCAGAAGTCGACTTGCGGAACGAAAAAGTGGGCTTTAAGATTCGCGCCCACACGCTGCAGCGCGTGCCATATCTATTGGTGGCAGGCGACAAGGAAGTGGCGGCGAATCAGATTTCCGTGCGCACCTTGAGTGGCAAGGATCTCGGCACGATGTCCCCGGAAGACTTTGTTAGTCGGCTCCGCGTGGAAGTCGAGAGCCACGGTCGTACTTTGTTAGAGGGTTGAATTTATAGCTATTGCAAGCAAGCGCGTACGGCGCAACGAAGAGATCACCTCGCCGAAAGTGCGAGTGATCGGGGCCGACGGCGGACAGGTTGGGGTGCTCACCCGGTTTGAAGCACTCGATCTCGCCAAGAGCTCGGAGCTCGATCTCGTCGAAGTGTCGCCCCAGGCCGATCCGCCGGTGGTCCGCGTCATGGACTTCGGTAAATTCCTGTTCGAACAGAACAAGAAGTCGCACGCCGCCAAGCGCAAGCAAAAGCAGATCCAGATCAAAGAGATCAAGTTTCGTCCCGGTACGGATGAGAACGATTACCAGATCAAACTGCGTAACATCATTCGCTTCCTGACCGAGGGTGATAAGGCCAAGGTGACGTTACGTTTCCGTGGCCGTGAGATGGCGCATACAGAGATTGGCCGGAAGTTGCTGGACAGGCTGGTGAACGATCTCCGCGAACACGCGGCGATCGAGCAGAACCCGCTGATGGAAGGCAGGCAGATGGTCATGATGTTTGCGCAGAAAAAGAAGTAACCCGTAGACGAAAGTCGGCGGGATTCGCCCCTAGCGGGTGCTCGCGGCGAAAGCGCGTGCGCCTTGCGAAAGGAAGCTACAAGTAAGGAGTTGATGTATGCCCAAGTTGAAGACCAGCCGGGCAGCGGCCAAGCGTTTTCGCAAAACGGCGAAGGGATGGAAATCCTATTCTGCCGGCCGCCGCCACAATCTCGGCCACAAGTCTCGCAAGACCAAGCGCCAGCTGCGCTCCGGTGGTTCGTCGCTCGTCCACAAGAGCGATTCGCACCGCGTCGACCAGCTGATGCCCAATACCAAGTAACGGAAGCGAGGACTAACTAATGGCACGTGTAAAGCGTGGCGTCCAAGCTGGACGCCGTCACAAGAAAATCCTCGGCCAAGGCGAAGGGCTACTACAACGCCCGCCGTAAGGTCTTCCGCGCAGCGAAACAGGCCGTCATCAAGGCGGGCCAGTACGCGTATCGCGGTCGTAGGCTCAAGAAGCGCGATTTCCGCGCGCTGTGGATCCAGCGAATCAACGCCGCCGCGCGTGAGTTCGACTTGAGCTACAGCCGCCTGATCAATGGCATCAAGAAGGCCGGTATCGAGATCGACCGCAAGATGCTTGCGGATCTCGCCATGAACCAGCCGGAGAGCTTCGCGGCGATCGCCAAGCAGGCCAAGGCCGCCCTCGACAAAGCTGCTGCTTAAGCAGCAGGTGTCGAAGTGAGCGGGGAGGCTCGAACACCCGATAGCGGGATCTCGATTCGCGCCGGGAGGAAACTCTCGGCGCGATCTCGAGCGCGTCCGACATCGCCGGCGCTCGAAGACGTGCGCGTACGCACGCTCGGCAAGAGCGGCTGGGTTACCGAAAAGCTCAAGGAACTGGGCAAGCTCGACGCCGACCGTCCGCAAGGAAGTCGGCGCGCGCGTCAACAGCGTTCGCGAAGAGTTCGAGGCCTTCATCGAGAAGAAGCGCGCCGAAGCTCGAACAGGCCGCGGTCGCGCCGAAAGCTCGCCAAGGAAACCATCGACGTCACGCTCCCGGGGCGCGGCGAGGCACGCGGTGGTTTGCATCCCGTCACCAAGGTTCGTCTGCGCATCGAGCAGTTGTTCCGGCAGGCCGGTTTCGACGTGGCCACCGGCCCCGAGATCGAAGACGACTTCCACAATTTCGAAGCATTGAACATTCCCGCGGACCATCCGGCCCGTGCAATGCACGACACCTTCTATTTCCCGGACGGCAAGCTGCTGCGCACGCACACCTCGCCGGTGCAGATCCGCGCGTTGCTGGCCGGCAAGCCGCCGATCGCGGTGATCGCGCCCGGGCGCGTGTATCGCAACGATCACGACGTCACGCATTCGCCGATGTTTCACCAGGTCGAAGGCCTGGTCGTGGCGGAGGGCGTCACCTTCGCCAACATGAAGGCCATGCTGCATGGCTTCCTCGAAGCCTTCTTCGAGCGCGACCTGAAAATGCGTCTGCGCCCGTCCTACTTCCCGTTCACCGAACCTTCGGCGGAAGTGGACATGAGCTGCGTGCTCTGCGGTGGCGCGGGTTGCCGCGTCTGCAAACACACCGGCTGGCTGGAGATTTCCGGCTGCGGCATGGTGCACCCGAAGGTGCTCGAAGCCGGCGGCGTGGATCCGGAGAAGTACACCGGTTACGCCTTCGGCATGGGCATCGACCGTCTGACCATGCTGCGCTACGGCGTGAACGACCTGCGCCTGTTCTTCGAAAATGACCTGCGCTTCCTGGCGCAGTTCAGGGCAGGGTAGGTCATGCGCATTCCGATGTCCTGGCTGCGACGAGTTCGTCGACGTTTCCCTGGAGCGGCCAGGAACTCGGTTCGCGGCTCACCATGTCCGGCTTCGAGCTGGAAGCCGTCGAAACCGCCGCGCCGGCGTTCACCGGCGTGGTGGTCGCGCGAGATCATTGAAGCCGCGAAACATCCGCAGGCCGAGAAGCTGCAGGTCTGCAAGGTCAGAGGCCGGCGGCGAGCCCGTCCAGATCGTCTGTGGCGCCGCCAACGCCCGCGCCGGGCTCAAGACCGCTCTGGCCACGGTCGGCGCCAAACTACCCGGCGACAAGGCCATCACAGGCCGCCAAGCTGCGCGGCGTCGAATCCTTCGGCATGTTGTGCTCGGCCAAGGAACTGGGCCTGGCGGACCAGTCCGAGGGAATCCTCGAGCTGCCTGCCGATGCGCCCGTGGGCCAGGATCTGCGCGCGTTACGCTGTCGCTCGACGACGCCATCCTCGAACTGAACGTCACGCCCAACCGTGGCGATGCCATGTCGGTGCTCGGCATCGCGCGCGAAGTCGGCGCGCTGCTGCGTCAGCCGGTGTCGGCTGATGCCAGCCGCCCTCAGCCGGTCCGTCGGGCCGACGTTCAACGACACGTTCCCACCACGCTGTCCGCGGCTGGCTGCCCGAAGCTGGTCAGCCGGGTCGTCCGCGGCATCGACAACAAGCGACAGTCGCCGGGTGGCTGCGCGAGCGCCTGCGCCGCGCCGGGGTGCGTGCCGATCAGCCCCGTCGTCGACGTGACCAGTTACGTGATGCTGGAGCTGGGCCAGCCCATGCATGCCTACGACCTGGGCAAGCTCAAGGGCGGCCTGGATGCCCGCCTGGCGCGCCACGGCGAAAAAATCACGCTGCTCGATGGCAAGGAAATCGAACTCACGACAGATGTACTCGTGATAGCCGACACCGACGGGGCCGTGGGCATGGCGGGAGTCATGGGTGGCGAGCGCGCACCATGTGCGGCGCGGACACCACGGACGTGTTGTTCGAAGCGGCGTTCTTCGCGCCCAGCGGCCATCGCCGGGCCGCGGTCGCCGTCATGGTCTCGTGACCGATGCCGGCCAGCGCTTCGAGCGCGGCGTGGACCCGGCCCACCAGGAGCGCGCCATCGAGCGCGCCACCCAGCTCTTGATCGAGATCGCCGGCGGCCAGGCTGGTCCCGTGCACGTGGTCTCAGAGCTGAAGCGACATCTGCCCCGGCGCCTGGAAGTGGCGTTGCGCCGTGATCGCATCGCCCGGCTGCTCGGCGCCACCATCGCCGACAACGACGTCAAGCTCACGCTCGAGTCGCTGGGCATGCGCGTGCTGGCGAACGAGGCCGGCTGGCTCGTGACGCCGCCGTCGCATCGTTTCGACATCAACATCGAGGCGGATCTCATCGAGGAACTGGCCCGCGTGGTCGGCTTCGAAGCGATCCCCGAGGCCGACGCGGCCTGGTCGCAGCATGCGCGTCCGCTGCGCCGAACAAGCGCCCGTGGAAGCGCAGGCGCTGGAAATCCTGGCCACGCGCGGCTACCAGGAGGCCATCACCTACGCCTTCGTCGACCCGGCGCTGCAGGCCAAGCTGTTTCCCGGTGTGAAGACGCCGGTGCTGGCGAACGCCATCTCCGACGCGAGATGTCCGTCATGCGTGCGTCGCTGTGGCCCGGCCTGATCAAGGCCGCGCTGGAGAATCAGCGCCGCCAGCAGGACCGCATCCGCTTGTTCGAACACGGCGCACGATTCGAGCGCGGACAGGCGAAACCGACCTGCTCGCGGGCATCGCGCTGGGCAACCGGCGTCCCGAGCAGTGGGGCGCCAAGGCCACGCCGTGGATTTCTACGACGTGAAGCAGGACGTCGAGGCGCTGTTCGCGCGCACCGGCGCGCCGGATGATTTCGGTTACGTGGCCGACAGCCTGCCGTGCCTGCATCCGGGCCGCAGCGCGCGCATCACGCGCAGCGGCAAGACCATCGGCTGGATCGGCGAGCTGCACCCCGAATTGGTGCAGGCGCTCGATTTCACATATGCGCCGATTCTCTTCGAGGTGGAATACCTCCCGGCTCTGGCGGCCAAAATGCCGCGTTTTGAAGAGATCTCCCGTTTCCCGCGTGTGCGTCGCGACCTCGCCGTGGTCGCTCGACGAGAAAGTCTCTTTGAGACAGCTACATGAACGTGTAACCTTCGCTGCGTCGAGCCTTCTTCGCGACATCCGGGTGTTCGACGTGTTTCGGGGGCCCGGCATAGAAAGTGGAAGAAAAAGCGTCGCTTTAGGCTTGATATTTCAGGACAATTCTCGCACCCTCGCGGACGAGGACGCGGACCGTTTGTTAGCCGCGATTCGTGCCGATCTGAGTGCAACGCTGGGCGCAGGATTTCGAGAATAAAAGCATGGCTCTGACGAAAGCGGAGATGGCTGAGGCGCTGTTCAATCAGCTGGGTCTCAACAAACGCGAGGCGCGTGAGCTCGTGGATCTGTTCTTCGAGGAAGTGCGGCATGCGCTTTCGAACGGCGAACAGGTCAAGCTCTCCGGCTTCGGCAACTTCGACTTGCGGGACAAGAACCAGCGGCCAGGACGAAATCCGAAGACGGGTGAGGAGATTCCCATCAGCGCCCGGCGCGTGGTGACGTTTCGTCCAGGTCAGAAACTGAAGGCGCGAGTCGAGGCGTATGCTGGAACCAAAGAACAATGACGAATTGCCGGCGATCCCCGGCAAACGTTATTTCACGATCGGCGAAGTGAGCGAGCTCTGCGGCGTGAAGCCGCACGTGCTGCGTTACTGGGAACAGGAGTTCCCGCAGCTCAAGCCCGTGAAGCGCCGCGGCAACCGCCGCTACTACCAGCGCCAGGACGTCATCATCATCCGGCAGATCCGTTCGCTGCTGTACGAGCAGGGCTTCACCATCGGTGGCGCGCGCAACAAGCTCGGCGGCGAAGAGGCTCGCGTCGACGTGACCCAGAGCCAGCAGATCGTCAAGCAGATGCGCATGGAGCTCGAAGAGCTGCTGCGCATGCTGCGCCGCTGACGGCGCTGACGGGGACATTCCTCATTTCGTTGTAACAATCGTCTGGCGCCCTGATCATGTCGCGGCTCGAGACGATTGTTACAACGAAATGAGGAATGTCCCCAATGACCGGCACGGCCGTCAATTTCTCCGCCTTTGACTGGGGCGTCGTCGCCCTCTATTTCCTCGCGAATACCGCCATCTGCATCTGGGCGGTGATGGCCAAGGGCAAGAACACCGAGGACTATTTCCTCGCGAGCCGCAGCGCCGGCTGGTTCCTGATCGGTTCGTCCATCTTCGCGTCGAACATCGGCGCGGAGCATCTCATCGGCCTGGCGGGTTCGGGTGCGCAGGACGGCATGGCATTCGCGCACTGGGAGCTGCATTCCTGGCTGGTGCTGGTGCTGGGCTGGGTGTTCGCGCCGTTCTATCTGCGCGCGAACGTGTTCACCACGCCGGAATTCCTCGAGCGCCGTTACAACCCGGCCACGCGGACGTTCCTGAGCTTCATCTTCCTGGTGAGCTACATCCTCACCAAGGCGTCCGTGACCATCTTCGCGGGCGCATTCGCGATCCAGACCATTCTCGGCTACGACACCATCAATCTGCCGTTGTTCGGCGAGACGGATTTCTTCTGGTTCTCGGCCATGGCGCTGGTGGTGGTCACCGGTGTGTTCGTGATTTTCGGCGGCATGCGCTCGGTTCTCTGGACCGAAGCCATGCACGTGCCGGTGTTGCTCGCCGGTTCGGCGGTGCTGCTGGTGGTGGGACTCAATGCGATCGGCGGCTTCGGGGCGCTCAAGGCCGCGAACCCGGACACCATCCACCTCTGGCGGCCGCTGTCGGTGCCCGCGGAGCGCGACGGCATCTTCGGGTTTCCTGTTCGATCCCAGCGCCACCCCCTGGCTGGGCGTGTTGCTGTGCTCGCCCATCATCGGCCTCTGGTACTGGTGCACGGATCAGTACATCGTGCAGCGCGTGCTCACCGCGCGCGGCTTACGCCAGGCCCGCCAGGGCACCATCTTCGCCGCGTACCTCAAGCTGGTGCCGGTCTTCATCTTCCTGATCCCCGGCATGATCGCCGTGGCGCTGTTCAAGCAGGGCACCCCGGGCTTCGAGAGCATCGGCACGAATCCGCAGGGCGCTTTTCCGGTGCTGGTGTCCAACATGCTGCCTGAAGGCCTGCGCGGCCTGGTGCTGGCCGGCATGTTGTCGGCGCTCATGAGCGCGTTGGCCTCGTTGTTCAATTCCACGGCGACGTTGTTCACAGTGGATTTCTACAAGCGTCTGAAGCCGGAGTCCTCGGAACAGCAGCTCGTGAACGTCGGCCGCCTCGCGACCGCCGGCATCATCGTGCTCGGCATGTTGTGGATTCCCTTCCTTCAGGGGATCGGCAAGTAGGGCCTGTACGGCTATCTACAGCTGGTGCAGTCGCTGCTGGCGCCGTCCATCGCCGCGGTGTTCATGGCCGGCATCTTCTCCAGCCGCGTGACGCCCAAGTCCGGCCTCTGTCGGACTCGCGGTCGGCTTCGTGCTCGGCATGGTTCGTCTCGTGCTGCAGGCGCGGCAGAGATCCGGAGCTGGGCGGCTGGCAGCTGCCTTCGCTGCTGCAGACCTTCGTCGACATCAACTGGCTGTACTTCAGCTTCCTGCTGTTCGTGTTCACCTGCATCGTGATCGCCGTGGTCAGCAAGTTCACGCCCAAGGCGTCGATCGAGCAGCTGGCGGGCCTCACGTACAGCTCCGTGTCGCAACAGCACCTGGCGCAGGACCGGCAGAGCTACGGGTTCTGGGAGGTGTTCCACACCGTGGTCATCCTCGGAATCATCGTCGCGATCTATATCTATTTCTGGTAGCGGCGAGGCGCTGGTATAACGCCAGCCATGAAGGCCTTGCTTCCCTGCGCCATGGCCGCCGTGATGTTCGCGGCGGCTGGCGCGCATGGGCAGAGCTCCGGAGCTACTAACAAGCCAGGTGATCTCGATACGGTCGAGGTCCACGGGCGCAACAAGAAGCTCGGCGCGGAAGTGCAGGCATTCGTATCCACGCTGACCCAGCTGGATGGCGAACTGGTGTCGAGCTGGAACGCGGCGGTCTGCCCCAAGGTCGCTGCCGAAGACCCCGCCCACGCCCGGTACATTCGCGAACGGCTGTTCGAAATCGCGGCCGACGTGCCGCTCGCCGCGGATGCTGATCCGAAGTGCCGGGCCAACCTGTTCGTGGTCCTCACCCATGATCCACAGGGGTTCATCGAGCAATGGAAGAAGCGCGACCCCGGCATGTTCATCTGGCGACCTCGCCGCGGGGTCACCCGTAGCGCGGAAGAGCTGCCGGTGCGCACCTGGCACAACGTGGCCATCGAGGCCGCCGGTGACGCGCCCAAGGTCACGGGATCCGCGATTCCGAGCGCCGGGGCCAAGAGTTCAGGTCTGGGCTCCATTCCTACGGTGAAGAGCGCCGGCGGAGGCTCACGCATCGTCAGCACGGTTTCCGAGAATCTTCACTCTGTCCTGGTGCTCGTGGACACGAACCAGGCCGCAGGCACCACCTTGCGGCAGCTCGCCGACTACATCGGCATGGTCAGCTTCAGCAAGATCGATCTCGAAGCCGACTTCGGCCAGACCAACAGCATCCTGCGATTGTTCAACGCCGAAGCCACGCAGGTGCGGCCGGGCACCCTGACGACCTGGGACCTGGCATTCCTGCGCGGGCTCTATCGCCAGAGCTTCGAAGCAGTGCATCAACGCACTGCCATTTCTGCCCGAATGGTGCGCGACCTCGTCGAAACCGAAGCAGAGCGGTAAACCCCTGTGGGCGTCCCGGTGACGTCTGCATACGGCAACAGCAAGGACATTCGGACCTTTGCAGGCACACTGCGATCTCCACACGGATGAGGAGGAGCGCATGGCGTCAACCAGTGAAGTCGAGCAGAAAGGCAGGCTTTCCAAGGCGATCGAGCGAAGGATCGGCAAGCGGCTGCAGCAGTACCGCTTCTGGCGCGCCATGCGCCGCTTCCTCGGCGAAGTGCAGCATGGCCAGGACGTTGGCCACGACCTGCTCGCCGAGCTCATCCAGGGCTGGGGCAACACCTGGTCCGCGCAAACCGAATATCTCGATGCCTGCCTTCGCGAGGCGCGCACCACCAACGGGCCGATTCTCGAGTGCGGCTCCGGGCTCAGCACTCTGCTCATCGGCGCCGTGGCGCAGTCGCGCGGCACCCGGGTCTGGTCGCTGGAACACGATCCCAAGTGGGCCGAGATCGTTCAAAAGTATCTGCAGAAGTACCGCATCTTTTCCGTGACCGTATCGCTGGCGCCGATCCGCAGCTATGGCGACTTCGACTGGTATGCATTGCCTTCACTGCAGACGCTGCCCGGCAAGATCTCGATGGTGATCTGCGATGGCCCGCCGGGTGGAACCCGGGGCGGTCGCTATGGCCTCGTGCCCGTCATGCTCGACAAGCTGGGGCAGGACTGCGTCCTTCTGCTGGACGACGGCGCGCGCGAACAGGAGCGCCTGATCGCAGGCCGTTGGGGTCAGATGATCATGGCCAAGCCCGAGCTCATCGGCGCCGAGAAGCCGTACTACCGGCTCAAAGCGGGGAGTGCGATGCCGGCCATGCCCGGAGCGAGCGTTCTGCTCCACGACGAGAGCCCGCTGGGCTGACCCTGCACCGGGTTAAGTCGAGGAAATCCAAGGCATAGGTTTCCGGGGCGCACTTGGGTATCATGCGCACCCCCGCGACGGACCCCGGTCGATGGGGTCTTGGGTTTCTCGGGCGGGACGTGGCGCAGCCTGGTAGCGCACTTGCATGGGGTGCAAGGGGTCCCGAGTTCAAATCTCGGCGTCCCGACCAATACTTACGCGCTTCCCTCAATTCCTCTGTGTCCGCCGCTGTGTCCGGCTTTCTTTTGCCTGGACGGGGCGCTAGCGCTGCAACCTCCCATACTGTATGAAAACGCAGGACGCCAAACTTGGGCGGAAACACGCGTTCCGAGGTAACCCCCGTGGTTACAGGCAGCCCGTTAGAAATGGCGCAATGCCCCCCGGTGCATAGAAACACCGACCATTCCCAGAATTTTTCTGGCTGGACAACTCTCTCCAAGAAAAACATTTGCCCCTCTTGCTAGGCCGCCACCCCGCTTGCCTCACTACCGGACAGTTAGGCTATTGTCCTGGGCACTGACCGGAGGGGATCCATGGCGGGCACCAATGTAGTCAATCTCGATGCGCTTATTCCGCGCGAGGATTTCTACATCGACGAGAAGCCGGTGCCCATCAATACGGTGGAGAAGATTTCGCTCTCGCACCTAGAGGGTGGCTTCCTTGGCCCGGTATTGAGGAAGCCGGACTTCCAGCGAGAGACGGTCCAGTGGAATCCCGCCAAGGTAGTCGACCTTGTGCGCGCATTTGTAGACGCGGACTTGATCCCGGCCGTGATCCTTTGGCGGGCCGGGCAATACGTCTTCGTGATCGATGGCGCGCATCGCCTGAGCGCCCTGCTAGCGTGGGTGCATGACGACTACGGCGACCGTGAGAGGTCGCTTAAATACTTCGGCGGCCACATCACAGAGGACCAGCGGAAGGTCGCGGAGAAGACCCGCAAGCTCATCGCCAAGGAAGTGGGTGCGTACCAGCAATACATGGCGTACCGCACGACGCCTAGCACGGCGCCGCAGGAGATGCGGACACGGCTGACCAACATCTCGATCAATACGATGATCGCGCAGTGGGTGCCCACCGGCGACGCGAAAACCGCGGAGGATTCTTTCTTCAAGATCAACCAAGCGGCGACGCCGATTGATCCAACGGAGCGGCGCATCCTGAAGGCTCGACGGAGCGCGAGTGCCATTGCCTCGCGCGCGATTACACACGCGGGCACCGGGCACAAATACTGGAACAACTTCGGAAGCGACATCCAGAAGGCCATCGAGGAGCGCGGCGGCTCCATCTATCAGTCCCTCTACGCCCCGCCAATCGACGGGAGCCCGATAACCACGCTGGACGTGCCCGTCGCGGGACACGGATACAGCGCGCTCCCCTTTGTCTTCGACTTGGTGAACGACACCAACCAGGTGGCTGTCGCGGACACTTCGGAGAAAAAGAACGTCAAGGATGAACTCCCCCAGGATCTCACGGGCGATCAAACGATGGCCTACCTCGATGCCGTCGCCAAGAGACTGCGCAGGATCACGGGGGATGATCCTGCGTCACTCGGACTGCACCCGGTTGTCTACTTCTACACTCGCGGAGGAGTCTTCCAGCCACTGGCCTTTATTGCCGTGGCGCGCTTCTTGGACGGGCTGCTCAAGACCGACAAGCTAAAGGCATTCACAAAGGTGCGGGCCGCGTTTGAAGACTTCCTCATTGAGCACAAGGAGGGGATGAGTCTTCTCATCCACAAGTTCGGAACGGGCTCGCGGAGTCTGCCGTGGCTACAGCAATACTATGAACGCATCTACGCAGGGATGTTGGCGGGCAAGGATGCCGCGACCATACAGACCGAATTCGGGAACGATCCGCAATTCACGTTCCTGACCGCATCAAAGGCAGGCGCCGTGCGCCCCGTCCTAACTGAAGGGAAGCGCAAGTTCAGCGGCACGACAAAGACCGCGAGTTATTTTGCGACGGCGCTGCCGGGCTGCGTTCGGTGCGCGCTGTGTGGCGCGCGCATACACAAAAATTCCATGAACTTCGACCACAAGAAGAAGGCCGCGGAGAAGGGCGATGCCAGCGTGGGCAATGCGCGCGTAACGCATCCATACTGCAACTCGATTCGCGACTAACGCCCGCCTCTGCGCTCGCGTTGCCTTACGGAATTACGCCGCCCCGGTCGCGCGGGCACAGGGGCGGGCGCTAGCTACGTGGCGGCCGCTAACGCGGCGCGTCGGCTTCGGAAAGCCGGCGGCGGGTGACGAGAGGCACGCATGATCACGGCTGTCACTCCGAATCTTTTTTTGGGCGGCGTCGGCGCATCGCATTGATCGCTGCGAGCGCATCTTGCGATTGATCGGGCGTCATCGATGGCTTGCCCCGTGCGATTCGGTGAATTGTTACTTGGCTGCGGGCAAAATCAATCATCAAGTCCTGATAAGCCTCGCCTGCTGCGAATCGTTTCCGAATCTCTTCGATGGCGTCGGGATGGAGCGTCTCCGCCTCCGAGCTTCGTATCTGCTCCGAATTGGCGATCTGCTCTGTTTGTGTCGCCCACCGACAATTGCCAGGTTCGTAATCTCCGTGGTTGTTAGGAAAGCGATCGATCGACATTCCTTCGGGGCGCTCGCCCATGTCAAAGAGGAATGCATAGAAATCGTTCCAGCGCTCGCAGATACGAACCTTGCCGGCGTACAGCCGATGGAACTTGCAGCGATTGCGCATCGCCATCCAGCTTTGGTAAGCACCCCGCTGACCTGGCGTTAGAGTCTTTAGGTTGGTTCGTTTCATGCAAGCGGCCGATAGGTGGGCGTGGCGTAAATCCCATCGTTCGGAATACGACCGCATTGTTGCGCCATTTCGGGCATTTCGCACCAGCCGGAGCGCAGCGTTCTCACTTCGCATAAAGCCAAATAAGTGGCCAGCACCTGCAGTAGAAACCAAGGATTCCTGAGACGCGTTATCTCAAGAGCTTTTTCTGCCGCGTCACCAGATTGGATGTTGTAGTGTCCTCAGTGAGTACCGGGACCGTCGTGGCAGAAGAGAATGCGACGGCCTGCAAAGCCGTACCGCGCTTGGCGCGGCCCGGAGAGGTTGGTGACACAACCTCTCCGGTGATGCGGGTGAAATTCCCGTCGACGCCCTGGGCTCGCCTTGTTGGATATGAAATCCAGACACCCCAAAATAGGGGTGCATGGGGTACATGGTCAAGCAAGCTATACCAATGGACCAATCTGGGCTGCGCCCGGACCCCGCCGGAACGTCCTGAGCAGCTTCACAGGAAACCTCAATGGCTTGCCTTTGCCGTTGGGAATGGCGCTTGCGCCCGCCGCGCGCTGAGGTACGCTTCGACCATAACTTCTTCAAGGAGTGCAGATGTACTTCGAAACCGACACCCCGGATTGCGCAACCTTCGCGTGGGACCAGGGTGTGAAGCTCAAGATCGCGCGCGCCGAGTGGCTGGAGCGGCGTCGCGAAGCGCTCGCCGCCGCCTTCAAGCCCAGCCGCATCGCCGACATGATCGTGCCCGCACCCAAGTTCAATGTGCCTGCCGGTCCCGTGTTCTCATTGCCGACGATGACCAATCTGTCCGCCCCCAGCATGGTGTCGAGCAGCGTGGTGTACGGTGGGAACAACCTGAACTGGTCGAAGCCGTCTCCGCAGTTTTCTGTCCCTAGCAACACGTGGGCGCCCCGGAGCACCAGCATGAACTGGTTGCCGGTGCTGGCCAGCAGTGTGAGCAGCCGCTAGAGCGCCACCCACCACGGTCGTCGGTTGGAGGAGGCGTGGCTGAGAAGGAAGAGGGACCTAGGTCCTGGACCGGCATTCTGGCGCCGGTCCTGGGCGCTGCGGTGCTGGGCATCGCGGGGTTAATCATCCAGGCACGCATCGCCGCGCAGGATACTGCGCGAGCATACGTGCAGCTTGCACTGGAGATCCTGCGTGAGCCAGCAGGCGGTCCCGGTGGCCCAAGAGCTGCCCTTAGGCATTGGGCCGTAGAAGTGGTGGATCACTACTCTGAAGTGAAATTAACTCCTGAAGGACGGCAGGCGCTTCTACAAGGGGAGCTTCGCGCCTCGACTCCCCAGGGACTGCAGGTCCAGTAACCGTAAACAGCACTTGGTTCTCAAGACCGGTGCTCCGCGCCTCTCTACCATGGTCACGTAGGTAAAGCCGGGTTATACGCCGGACCGCACCCTGGCCGGCAGCACACACCCAAGTTTTTCCCGCGCCGTTCCCATCATCATTTCCCTGGCCTGGTCGGCCCTGGACGCCGGCACCAATAGGGCGTCATGCACGCCCAGGGCGGGGAGGCCGAGGTCTCGGCACCGGAGCAGGAGCGCTACCATGAGGTCCGACTCCGTGCGGGTGAGCACGTGGCCGATGCCGGAGCCCAGTAGGCCGGCGCCGTCGAGGACGGAATGGCGCGCCCGGATCTCCGCGGCCACCGCGGTTGGCTTGGTGCCTGGCGGGAACCTGGCGGAGATGTCGGCCGGGAACTGGCGCCCCTTCGCGCCGTGGAGCATAGCGTTGGTCAGGGACTTGTAGCCGGCGCGCTGCTCGTGGGTTGCATTGGCCGGTGTATAGCCGTCCTCCCCATCATCGAACGGCCAGGCCGCGCCGGCCGCGCGGTAGGCCAGGCGCAGGAACATGGCATTGAAATCCACCTCCCCGATGGGCTCGCCGTGGAGGCGCAGCCGGGCGAACCTGTCCGCCTTCTTCATGCCCAGCCAGTACGGACGGTACAGGCGCCCGCCGTGATCGAACCTGTTGCCGGTAAAGATCCGGGAGCACGCGCGGTGGTGGAGGGTGGCTACGCGCACCAGGAGCGGGTGCCAGGTTTGCACGGCCCACGCGGGAGCATCCAGAATCTCGAGTTGGAGCTTGGCCAGCCACGCATTGATGGTTGCCATTTCATCCAGCTCCCTAGCTACATGGCGAGAGTCAAACGGCACGTTAGGTGCGCGGCCGAACCGGTCCTTTACTCCTCGGAGGATGACCGCCGGCTGGTCCCCGGCGGTCCGGATCTGGCTGGCGTCCGGCCGTGGCAGCATGGCCAGTAGTTTGTCTGTGGGGACGCTGACGGCGTTGGTGCCAACATGGCCGGGCACGAACAGACCGGCGCGCTCTGCAGCGATCACGGCGGCATTGAGGCCGCAGCCATACACCGGCGGATCTACAGATCGGCGGCCGCCGTCGCGCGCCTGCCGGCGCACCGCGAGGGCCAGGCCTGGCACGGCGATCTGCACGGTGGCCACGTTGGCCAGGAGGCAGCTTACTGCCGCGCGGTACCGCTCCTGATCGGCCGCGCGCCGAACGCGCTGGCGGGACAGGGCCTGAGCTAAGGCGGCGGCGAACTCGGGCAGCGCTTCACGGTGCAGATCGCTGCCCTCGACCACGCGAATGTGCGGGTCGAAGGCAACGGCCAACGCTGTCGTTTTCACGCCATGCGGCGCGGGACAAAGTCCCGGCGTGGTAGATGGGCGTAAGAGAAAGGTCGCGCCTTCCTCTTGGGACGATGCTGGGCCTGCGCCCAGCGAGACGCGCAGTCGGAGCAGTTCAACACGCGCGGGTTGCTGGCCCGCTCCCCGTCGATGACCTCGGCGCATTCCACACAGTGCCGATCGCTCATGTGGTCTCCACACGGAACGCCTTCGGGACTCGCGAGTGATAGGTGGCCATGTCGAAGGCCTGGGCTGCGGCGATGCCCGAGGCGACTGTGTCCATGTGAGTGTCGGCCAAGCCCGCGGCCACGGCCTCGTCCGCAGTGAACCACGTCTCCACGCCCATGCGTGCCAGCCAGTAGTGGGGCGTTGCTTTCGGGCGATTGGCCTTCTTGGCGTAGATTCGGCTCATGCTGTCGTCCAGCTTGTCCAAGACGCCGGCCTCCTTGCGAAGGTCATCCCCATTCCCCACTGGGGCGGACCACGCCCTGTGGATCATCATGTGGGCGCCTTCCATCATCGTGACCTTGGGCGAGCTTGCGGCGATCACGGATGCAATGGAGGCGGCCACGCCGTCCACGATGACCGGCAGCCCCGCTTGCGCGATGGTGTTGGCGATGGCGATGCCGTCGAATACATCACCACCGGGACTGTTCAAGCGCACGCGCTGGACCTGGTGCTCATCCAGCGCACGGGCCACGTCCGTGGGTGCGATGCCGAAGCCCGCGCCGATGGCGCCGTAGAGGCGCAGTTCCATCACGCCGTCCGTCTCGGTCACCAAGCCGCCGCCCACATCCGTCGCGGCACGGCGGGCAAAGCGATCCAGGAACGCATAGTAGCCGGGCCGCGCGCTGGCGGACCGGGGCGCGATGCGGAACGCCCCCGCGTTGTTAGGCGCTGCCGCAGCTTTCCGCATGCGTGCGATTTGGCCGTCGATAGTGGCCAGGGCGTTGCGGCCATCGTCGTGGTCGATCTCGCCGCGCGCGAGGTATCCTGCTATCTGGGCGCGCATGGCCGTCCATTGCGCAATGGAAAATGGTTGTTTGCTCATCGTCGTTGTCTCCAAAGCTGGGTTAGGCGTTAGTAACGGCCCGCCGTGGTGACACACAGCGGGCCGGTACGGCCGAAGGCCGCTTGTCACCGGATCAGGCGGTGCTGCCCGCCAGGTCAATGCCGTCGATGAATGCGGCGGGCATGTCCCCAATGAATCCGCAGGCAAACTCGGTGACCGCCTTGATGGCGACGGACTCCGTGGTGAACATGGAGATCAGATTGGCCGATGCGCTGGTGACTTCCTCGTCCGCTTCTGCAAAGCCCGTGGGCGCATCGTCGGCTTCAATCGCGCCGTTGCGGCTTGCCTCCAGGCGGGTCCGCATGGGAGAGCGCAAGGTGTCCGCACCAGAGAAGGCAACGATGGTGCCAGCGGCAACGCCTTGGCTGGCCAACAGAGGCAGGCCGCCTAGCGTTCCACCCTGGACGGTGATGTCCGGGAAGGCACGCTCACCCGCAGCCGTCGACGTCAGCGCAAGCTGTACGCAAAGAGCTGGATTGGCCGCAAGCCCGATGTGGCGAACGTCCGCACCGGCGGCGACCAGGGCGGAGATCAACACATTGAGGTGGTTCAATAGTTCCACGGGCGTACTGGCACCGGAGGCAATTGGAGAATCATTGGTACCCAGCGCGGCTGCGACGAAAGTCTCATCGACGCACTTTGTGACCGCATCGCGAAGGCACGCACGGACGCATGGCTCTGTGGACGGCTGCTCCAGCCAGCTACGTGAACCGTAGATGATGGCCGCGGCCTCCTTGGGGGTCATGTCGATGCGGTGAAAATCTCCGCGCAGCACGGGAATGGCCTTCCCCGGCACATGGATGACGGCCTGGGTCGCGCTGCCGCGCATGTAGTAGGGAATGGAAGTGCTTGCGGCCACATCCATCACGCCACTTAGGCTCTGCAGGATGGTTGACCAGGTGAGGCCGGTCTGTGCCTGCCCAGAGGCAATGCTTTCGCCCGTGGTAGTCGGCGGCACGCCGGCGGCGAGAATGCGGTGTACCGTCTTTCGATTGAGGTCCGGCAGCCCCGCGTAGTGCTGGTCCAAGACATCGTCAATGGTCCGGCCATCGAGGGCCGCGAGCGCCATCGCCTTGAGGGCGCGGCCGAAATCGTTAGGCCTCGGGAGGCCTGTCTGGCCGTGAGGATCAGAGAACGTTTTCATCATCAGAATTCCTTGTGTAGTGGCCGATTGGTTTTCACCGGGCCGAAGAGAAAATACGGAGGAGCGGAAAGGAGGAGTTAGGCGCGAATTCGCACCTCCCCGCCGCTGGGCTCGTCATCGTCAAAGGGGAGAATGGGAACCGGCTGGCGCGGCAGCGGGCCGCGGAAGGCGGGCATGAAGAGGGTGGCCCTACCTGGCGTCATGTCTTGCGTCCCTTGTCACGAGGGCGCGCCGGGTCGGGATTGACGCTGGCCGGGGTCTGAGGCGCTTTTGGCGCCTTGCGCTTCTTGCTGGGCTGTTCGTTAAAGTCGAAGAAGTCAGGAGGGACAATCCCGAGATCGACCATTGCGCGGGTGACGAAGGCGATGTGCGCGTTTGCAAGTTTGAATTCGTGCTCACGCTCCTCCGAAGTACGGGTGTCCTCGGCGATCTCCCGTGCCGTCTCCGCGATCATTTGACCGGTGGTGTGCTTGCGTCCCTCTGCCAGCTTTTTATCGGCTGCCTTGCAGGCGATTTGCCAGATGTGCGGCCGCTTCCTGTGGTGGCGTATGCAGGCGTCGAGGAGGGCGTGGTGGGCCTCGTCAGCCTCGGGGTCGCGCTGCTTCTCGAAGTCGGGCTCCGGGTACACCTTGCCGGTGGTCATCCCCGTGCCTCCATTTGCTCGACGGTCGCGCCCCACCAGCCGGTGCGGCCGCCGGGCAAACGGGCGTCGCGAGGGAGGAGCAAACCTTGTCGCTCATAGCGCCAGATAGAGACCGGAGAGCACTGCCAGCGCCGCGCAAGGGCGTGGGGACCAAAGAAAGTCCGAGAGCCGGGGCTGGGTGCGGAGGACGGTGCGGCAATTTCCTGCAACTTCATGTTGCAGGATGCTTGCTGTGATTTTTATTTCCCGCGACTTGGGAGGCGCACCCAACGCGAACGAATTAGACAATCGTGCTCTAGTGCTACCGTCATGCGGGCGGCTCCCCGCTTTTCTTCCACATAGATAAAGGGAAGAGGTGCGGGAGAGGCCTCTTGGTATACGGCGGTCAGCCACTTGAGGAGTTTAGCCAAACTTGTGCGCGGCCTTATCTTCGCGACGGCGCGCTCGTACTGTGTCCTCAGGTTTTCTACGGCATCGGTGATCGGCGGTCTAGCGGCCCTGAACAGCATCCCGCGCATGGCATCCAGGGTCGCAGAGTCATCCGGTAGATGCAGCAATCTCGATACTGTCCGCGCGATGCACGACCTTTGGTCGATCTCCCAGAGAACCTTGCCGCGCTTCTTGTAGTTAGCGGCGGATTCATCGCGGCGGTGCTTGACCACGCCGAAATTTCGCAATGTGACTCGACCGTCCGTATGGAGCATGACTTGCACGAGCCCAGCACTCACAACTGCACGTGACGCAGCTCGCGCGTCCTCTGCGCCACAAGCTAAAAGCACTTGGATTCGTGCGATCAAATCCACATCCGCCAAAATGCTCTGTCGCAATGTCCGCGCTTTGCGAGTCCGCTTCGCTTTAGACGTAGTCAACGGAACCCTAGCTAGCGCCCGCCAGCCCTTCATGCGGCAACCAGCTTGCTAAGGTGTGCCGCCCACTTTTCAAGTGCCACGCGCTTCTCGTCCATGTAAGTGTGGACGTCGTAGACGCCGGCCACGCCCTCGTGCACGTGGTTGACCACCCGCTCCGCGACGTGCGGGAGCACGCCCAACCTTGCTAGGCCGGTGCGGCAGGTCCGCCGCAAATCATGAAGCGTGAAGGGCGCCACGCCGCGCTTGGCTAGCCGCGCCTGGCAGCGGGCCAGTGATCGGGTGAGCAGCTTCGGCACGATAGGGCTGCTGGTGTCGGTGCCGGGCAGCACAAATGCCGAGCCATCGCGGAGGCGGTGGAGGGACTTAAATTCTTCCACGGCCCAGGGCGAGAGAGGGCAGACGTGGGCGCGTCCATTCTTCGAGTTCTCGGCGGGGATAGTCCATGTGCCGGCGTCCAGGTCCACGTGCTTCCAGCGCGCGGCGGCCAACTCGCCGCGGCGCTGGCCGGTCAGCAGAAGGATGAGGATGACGTGGGACATGCGCTCGTAGCGCATGGCGTCCTTCGGCGCGGACAGGATCACGCGCAGCTCATCGTCACATAGCACGCGGTCGCGGGGCTTCTCCTTGCCGCCCGGCTTGTAGAGGAGCACCACGGGGGTAGTCTCCACAATCGTGCGGTGAACGCCGAACTTAAAGAGCTGGCCGAGGAGTGCGGCCACACGGTTGGCCTGCACTGGCGCGCCTCGGTCCACGATGCCGTCCAAAAGTTCGATGACATCGCGGGGCTTGATCGTGCGCGCGTCACGGCCCGCCCATACCGAGAGGACATCATGGTCCAGCATGTAGCGCACGGCCTCCGGCCGCTTGCGGTGGGGCTCAATAAACCGTGCCATGAACTCGGCGCAAAGCGTTTCGATGGAGTGAGGCGAGGCCGTACTGGTGATCGTGGCGGGAGCCGTGGATGGCCGTCGACCACGGCGGCGCGCGGAGCGCGGATCAATACTCTTTCCTGCATGGGCACGCAGCTCGCGTGCCTCATCGCGCGCGTCAGCCAGAGTGACACCGGGGAAGTTGCCGAGGGCAAGCCGGGTCTCGGTGCCCTTGAACACGATGCGCAGTAACCACGCACGCGTGATGCCCGAGCCCGTCTTCCGGACGCGGAGCTGCAGACCGGGCTGACCAGGATCAGTGTATGTGCCGGGCGGCAGCGTGCCGAGCTGCGACGCCACGAAACGAACTCGCCCTCGCGACCGCTTGTCGCGGCCGGAAAGCGCCGGCTTTGTGTCCGGGTTGTGTCCGTCTGGCATGAAATGCCCTGCAATTGTTTGTGGCGGAGCGCCACTACCCGGAGCGTGCCAAACGCTGGAAAACAAGGCAATTGCGTGTGACTAAGCCACCGGCTGAATTGCAACCCGTTTCACACCCAGTTCCCATGGGGTGCAAGGGGTCCCGAGTTCAAATCTCGGCGTCCCGACCAACCTGTTTTTCTTCAGCGCAGTTCGTGAGCTTTCAGTTCGCTGCGCGACAGCTGGCGTTTGGAGAGGGCATAGACCTCGCGCCGGCCATACATCTCCTCCCGGCCGTCTGCGAACTCCTGCGACCGCACGGGGATCTTGAGCGCGACATCGAACACGGAGCGGTCGAGTCGACGAAAGCGGGTTTCTCCAGCCACGACCACGTCGCGATACACCGGCCGCGGCAGCGGCGCGATGCGAACCTCATACCACTGATCGTCGAGGCGCATCAGCCAGAGGTCGGCGCTGAGCACGCGCCGACGGGCGCTCACTGAAGCACGATCCCTTTCCTCCTGTTCGCGACGGAGTTGTGTCCGCGACGGGCCAGGCTTCTTGCGAATCAATCCGGTTCGCGGATCGACGAACAGCGTTTGCCGCCAGCGCGGGTAGCGATTGAAACCATCCTTGAGGTCGACGATCTCGCCGTTGCGCCACTGCGCCTGGACCGCGATGAAGTCATCGAGGTGCTGGTAGATGTGTTGCTGAACGGTGTTGCGGCGGTCGATGCCTCGCGATATCTCCGCGAACACTTTGTTCCAAGGCCGGCCAACCTGCGCTTCGAGAAAGCGCCGCAGTGGGCGGAGATTCTCGTTGAGCCCTGGATGGCCATAGCCCGCACGCATCCCGAGGAATGACGGCCCGTCCGGGTCGTTCCGCAATTTCTCGGCGGGCGCGTAGGGATGTTTGCCCTTGCGCGGCCGTTCGACGATCACCTTGTACATGTCACTACGCATACGAATACCTGGGCCAACAAAAAGCCCCCGAAGGAAAACCTGCCGGGGGCTCGTTGGCGCCCGGCCTGGTGGATGCGCTATCCGCCAGGCCGATGAGGGCTTGCGTCAGCGCGTCAAACTACTGTGGTGCTGGTCATGAGGCGCGGAAGGATAGTCGGGAATCGCGGGCTGTCAAGCGGTGCGATCTCACGCCGCCATGACCTCATGCTCGTAATACGGCGCCTCGCGATCCGCGAGGATGGCGTCCAGATCCGCGAGTGATCTCCCCGCCGGCGACAACCACGCCTCCAGGTTCTGCTGCTTGAGGTTGATGATCATGCGGTCGTGGCCCGCGGCCGCGACTTCCGGGGGCGGCTCATCCGTGATCGCCGCGAACGACAGCAGCTTCTCGCCCGTCTTGAAGTCCCGCCACTCGGCGACGAGGCAGGCGATGAGCATGGTGTCGGCGGGGCGGGGCACGAAGTGCAGCACCTGGTTGCTGCCTTCACGCTCCACGTTCTCGAAGAAACTCTCCACCAGCATCACGCCGTGCGCGACACCAAACAACTCCTTCCAGTACTTGCCCAGGCTGTCGCGCCGCGCGTTGTAGAGCCCGGGTAGTTTGCGGTCGATGAACGCGGCCTCACCGGGCTTGCGGCAGTGATAACGCGCGAGGCGGACCACGCGCTTGTCACCCGCCTGCATGACGATGGGCGCGTAGTGCAGGGGGAAGATGCGCGCCTCGGCGACGTGCGGCTTCTCGGCCTTGAGCCGTTCCAGCCGTGTCAGCGCCTGCTCTATCTTGTTGGTCGCGATCCGCTTGCTCTCGGCGGCGGCCTTCGTCGGCTTGGCAGCGAGCGTCCGTTCCGCATCGGCCAGGCGCTTCTTCTGCGCGAAGGCTTCCTGTTCCAGCTTCGAGATCTCGGCGCTGCGGTACTGGTCGATGAATCCCTTGATGCGCTGTTCCTTCTCGTTGCGGGGCGAATCGAACCAGCGTTCGACGGCGCGCGGGATGCGGATGCTGCTGTCGGAAACGCGCGCGCCGAAGATCTCGACGAACTGGTCGATGTCCATCTCGGCGCCGGTGCGCTTGAGGTAGGTGAGGTAGGCCTGCTGGATCTGGGCGGAATAGCACATGGCCGGGATTCTGCGCGCTGGGGCCGCGGATGTCTGTCCCCGCGCCCGAGTGGCGCTATGCTGGCGCCATGAAATACGCCCTGGTCGCAGGTCTCGTGGTCTCCTGTCTCGCTGTCTCCGCTTGCATGGCGGGTTCCAAGATCGAAGTCTGGAAGCTCGAGAAGCCGGATGTCGTCGGCGGCCACAAGACCGAGGTGCTGGGTGCGCCCAGGACGATGGCGCAAACGGGACAGCGGGGTTTGTGCTTCAACGGAATCAGCGACGGTCTCATCGTGCCTGTCAATCCGCTCGAGGGGCAGGGCCTGTTCTCGGTGGAGGTGCTGTTCCGGCCGGACAGCGACGGTCCGGCGGAGCAACGCTTCCTGCACATCCAGGACGAACAGGAACGGCGCGTGCTCATCGAAACGCGCGTGGCGGATCGTGCCTGGTCGCTGGACACTTTCCTGCGTTCCAATGACACGGACAAACTCACGCTGCTGGATCGCGCGAAGACCAGTCGTGCGGATCGCTGGTACTGGGTGGCGCTGGTGTATGACGGCAAGACGATGAGCCACTTCGTCCAGGGCAAGAAGGAACTCGAAGGCGCCGTGACTTTCCCGCCGATGGGCGCAGGCCGCATCTCGCTGGGCGTCCGGCAGAACCGCATCCACTGGTTCAAGGGCTGCATCGCCCAGGTCCGATTCACCCCCTGGGCGCTGGCGCCGGAAGCCCTGCAGCGCTAGGCCGCCGCATTCTGTTAGACGCGAACTGACATATCGCCGGTTTGCTGCGAACCCTGTCTCGTTTTGCGTGCGGCAGGTGGGTCAATTCGCCAGGTGGCGACATCTCTCTCATAGAGGCATCGGACAACCACCACCGGGGAAGCGGGCATCCGCGAAACACATGTTCTACTTCGTCAACAATCACGCCGCCGAGAACGGCAACCACGAGGTCCACGCGGTTGGCTGCAAGCGCATGCCGACCGACAAGGCTTACCTCGGAAACTTCGACAGCGTCAGCCAGGCACTGGTCGAGGCGCGCAAGGATTTCTGGCAGTCGTCATGCTGCGAGTCATGCGGCGGAGGCCAGCGCACCGAGCATCGTCCCGTGCGTATCAGCATGGCGCTGCCCTGGGCCCTCGAACGCTGACCTGTTGCGGTGCGGATCTCGTGGGTGAGGTCCGCACCTAGCTGCCGCCCCGGCCCCGGGTGATGCAGTCGGACTATCGCGGCAAGCCCTTGCCGTGACTGGGGCAAACCACTTCAGGAAGGCCGTCTCGGACCGATATGGATTACGGGCGGAATGCGCCCGTCGGTCGTTTTGGCATTCAAATGATTCAGATCATCGGTTCCGTGGTCGTGCTCGGCTGCGTGCTTGGCGGCTTCATGCTGGAAGGCGGCCACGTTCTGCGCCTGTGGCATCCCGAGCGAGATCCTCATCATCGTGGGCGCGGCGCTCGGCGCCTTCATGATCAGCAATCCGCCGAAGGTCTCGAAGGCGGCCTTCCAGCAGGCGCTCGCGCTGCCGAAGGGCGCGCGCTACAAGCGCGACGACTACGTGGACCTGCTCAAGCTGGTCTACGACATCCTGGTGAAGATGCGCAAAGAGGGTCTGCTGGCCATCGAATCCGACATCGAGAAGCCGGAAGACAGCACGCTCTTCAAGAAATATCCCAAGATTCTCGACGACCACCACATGGTCGTGTTCATCACGGACTGCCTGCGCCTGATCGTGGGCGGCACGCTCGATCCGCACGAGCTCGAGAGCCTGCTCGAGTACGAACTCGAGACCCATCACAAGGAAGCGCACGAACCCGCGCATGCGGTGCAGAAGGTGGCCGACGCATTGCCGGGCTTCGGCATCGTGGCGGCGGTGCTGGGCATCGTGAACACCATGGGCGCGCTCGAAGGCGCGGACACGGCGACCATCGGTCACAAGGTGGGCGCGGCGCTGGTCGGCACCTTCCTCGGCATTCTCGTGGCCTACGGCTTCGTCGGCCCGATCGCCTCGGCGATGGAGCACAAGGCCAACGAAGAGGGCAAGGCCTTCGAAGTGGTGAAGATGGCGCTGGTGGCCAGCGTGCGTGGCTACGCGCCGCCGGTGGCCGTGGAGTTCGCGCGCAAGCTGCTGTTCAGCGAAGTGCGCCCGACCTTCGCCGACCTCGAGGCGCACCTCAAGGGCAAGCCGCCGCCGGGCAAGGCCGCGCACTAAGCCGGCACTGACCCCATGGCCGAATCCGAAAAAGGGCGGCGAAGACGCGGCCCGGCCTATCTACATCAAGCGCGTCAAGAAGGTGGCCGGCGGCCACCACGGCGGCGCGTGGAAAGTGGCGTACGCGGACTTCGTCACCGCGATGATGGCGTTCTTCATGGTGATGTGGCTGGTCACCGCCGTGTCGAAGGAACAACGCGCGGCCATCTTCGACTACTTCAAGAATCCCAGCATGGAGCCGGGCAAGAGCGTGAAGCCGGCGCCCGGACAGATGGGCCCGGGCGGCGCGAGTTCCTCGCCCATCAATCTGGGCGGCGGACTCGACGCGCCCAAGACCTCGCTGCAGAAGACCGACAAGATCGGCGCCACGGTCATGACCGCGCCGGCGCAAGCCCATCGACCTCAAGAGCGAAGAGCAGAAGGCCGCGGAGGATCGCAGAAGGAAGCTCGAGAAGAAGCAGCTCGACGCGCTGATGCAGGATCTCAAGGAAGCCATCGCCAAGAGCCAGGCGCTGGAGCCGTTCAAGGATCAGCTGCTGCTGGACATCACGCCCGAAGGCCTGCGCATCCAGATCGTCGACGCGCAGAACCGCCCGATGTTCGACATCGGCAGCTCGCGTCTCAAGCCCTACACCGACGAGATCCTGCGGAAGTCACGACCTACCTGCAGCACGGTGCCGAACCGGCTGAGCATCACGGGCACACGGACGCGACGCCGTACGCGGGGCTCACCGGCTTCACCAACTGGGATCTGTCCACCGACCGCGCCAACTGCCGCGCGCCGCGCGCTGGAAGGTGCGGGGCTGCGACACGAGCGCAGTCTCGCGCGTGGTGGGCCTGGGCTCGTCCGTGCTGTTCGACAAGCGAGAATCCGCGCAGTGCCGTCAATCGCCGCATCAGCATCGTGGTGATGACGCAAGGCCGCGGACGAGCAGGCGCAAGCTCACGGATCTGCCGCACGCCGAGCGTCGCGGACCAGCCGTCTGCCATTCCGGGCGAGCCGGCCCAGGCTGAAGAAGCAATAACCGATGCTGCGCCGGCGTCACCGCCGGTCGCGCAAGTGGCTCACTGAGGATTCACGCCCACGTGCGGGCGCTGGCCAGCGCGCGTTCGGGAGTCTCCACGCGTTCGAGGAAGTCGCCGCGCAGGATGCGCAGCGCGATGATCTCGTCGTGGATCTCCGCTGCGGTGCGAATGCCCAGCCGCCGCAGCAACGGCAGTGGCGGGCACCAGCCCTGCAGCGCGTGCTGAAGCAGGAACGCGGCGACCACCACGGGCAGCAGCAGGAACCGCCGATCAACCGTCAGCCCCAGGCGCGATGCCAGCCAGGCTCAGCGTCGCGGCCTTGGCCTCGAGCGTGCGCTCGACGTCCCACTCGCGTTCGAGCTCGCGGATGCGCTCGTCGATGAACACCGGATCGGCGCCCACGTATCGAGACACATCGTGGAGCGTGCGGCCCTGGATGCGGTGCCTTGACTGGACGGTGCTGGTGTAGGATGCAGCGGCGCGTTCTGGGTCGCCGGCAAAGTGCGCCGATGTTCATGCCGCCGATGTTCCGCGACGTGGTCGGCGCGCAATGTCAGAACGCGCCGCAGCCTCGGCCTCAGCCTTCGGGAAGAGCGTCGGCGGGCATCCGGCAGGCTGAAGTAGAACGTGGCGCCCTGGTCCTGCTGGCCGTCCACCCAGACCTTGCCGCCGTGACGTTCGACGATGCGACGGACGATGGACAGACCCACGCCCGTGCCTTCGAACTGGTCCGCGGAGTGCAGGCGCTGGAACACGCCGAACAGCTTGTTCATGTACTTCATGTTGAAGCCGACGCCGTTGTCCTTGACGAAGCACACCAGCGTCGTGCCATCCATGCGGTAGCCGACTTCGATGCGCGCCTTCTCGCGCTCGCGCGTGAACTTGATGGCGTTGGAGATCAGGTTCACGAACACCTGCTGCATCAGTCCCTGGTCCACCTGCCAGGTGGGGAAGTCGGCGATCACGAATTCGATGTTCCGGCCGGCGCGTTCGTGGGTCATCTCGTCGATGACCTTGCGTGCGACGATCGCCGAATCGCGTCGGCTGCTTGTGCAGCGGCTGGCGATTGAGCTGCGAGAGCCGCAGCAGGTCGGTGATGAGCCGGTCCATGTGGGCCGCGCCGGCGTTCACGTTCTGCAGCAGCCGGCGGCCTTCGTCGTTGAGGTGGCCGGTGTGGTCGGAGAGCAGCGCCTGCGTGAACACCGACACCGCGCGCAGCGGCGCCCGCAGGTCGTGCGAAACCGAATATGAAAAGGCTTCGAGCTCGCGGTTGGCGATCTTGAGCTCCTCGGTGCGCTCGCGGACGTTTTCTTCGAGCCGCTTCTTCTCGATGCGCAGCTGGCGCACGGCCAGCGCGCGTTCCAGCACCGGCAGGGTGGTGGCGAGCTTGATCGGCTTCTGGATGTAGTCGAGCGCGCCGGCTTTCATCGCGGCGATCGCGGTCTCCAGCGCGCCGTGACCGGTCATGATCACCGCCACCAGCGTGGGATCGATGAGCTGGGCGGACTTCATGAGGTCGATGCCATTGGTGCCCGGCATCTGCAGATCGGCCAGCAGCAGGTCGAAGCTGCGTTCGCGCATGGCGGCCAGCGCGTCGGCTGGCGAAGTGAAGCCGTAGGTCTGGTAGCCCTCGTATTCCAGCGTGTCGCACAGGGCGCGCATGGAGGCGGGCTCGTCGTCGACGATCAGCAGCGCCTGCTTATGTTCAGGCTGCGACTCGGCGATGTTGCGTATTCACTGTCCGGTCACCTGTGTCCTCGAGGACCTCCTGCGCGTGCATTGTTAGCGACGTAGGAGAATCCCTGTATACGTACTTGCGGCGTAGTGTCCGCCCGGCACCCTCCGAGTGCCAAATGCCTAGGACGAACCCGAAGTACCCGATGTAAGACTCCTCCCACACGCATGCGTCATGAATTATCAGCCCATTTCGACTATCTACTGAGTAGGCTGCTTGCTGCGTCTGCGGAATGGATCACACGTTACAAAGTGCCGTGGATTATTTTGCGGCCATCTGCGCCGGACGGGGGACACGAGCCGGGGCAGCGGGAGAACAGAGCGATGGAGGCGCGCCGAGAGGGTAAGGCAGCCTAACTAGTCGCGGGGAAGTACATGATGCAGCCGGTCAAACTGGTGGTGGTCGAAGACATGCCGACGGAAGCGGAGATCGCGGTCCGTCAGCTCGAATCAGGTGGATTCTCGTGCAACTGGAAGCGCGTGGATTCCGAAGCCGCGCTCCGACGCGATCCTGGCGAAGTCACAAGCCCGATCTCATCCTTTCCGATTTCACGCTGCCCGGGTTCGACGGACTCTCCGCGCTCGAAATCGCGCGCGAGCTGCGCCCGACATCCCGTTCATCTTCCTCTCCGGCACCATCGGCGAGGAACGCGCCATCGACGCCCTGCAGCGCGGCGCCTACGACTACGTGCTCAAGACCAACATGGCGCGGCTCGTGCCCGCGGTGCGCCGCGCGCTCAGCGAAGCGGCCGGCCAGCGCACGCGCCGCGCGCTGGAGCAGCAGCTGCGCGACATCGTCGTCACCTCGCAGGACTGGATCTGGGAACACGACCGCGACGGCAAGTTCACCTTCAGCAGCGATTCGGTTCGCAGCACGCTGGGCTACGCGCCCGAGGAAATCCTCGGCACCCACGCCTCGCAGTACGTGCATCCCGAAGACCTGGCGGCGCTCGACTTCGCCATGCACACGCTGGGCGCCAACCAGCGCACGGCCAGCAACCTGCAGGCGCGCTGGCGCCATCGCAACGGCAGCTACCGCTGGCTGGAGCGCAACATGCTGGTGCTGCTCAGCGAGTACGGCCAGGTGATCGGCTTCCGCGGCAGCGAACGCGATATCACCGAACGCCGCCGCCAGGAAAAACACATCAGCCGCCTGACGCGCGTGCTCAAGATGCTGTCCGGCGTCAACAGCGCCATGGTCCGCATCCGCCAGCGCCGCGAGATCCTCGCCGAGGCCTGCCGCCTGGCCACTTCCGTGGGTGGTTATGCCAGCGCCATGGTGGCGCTGATCGAGCCGGGCACGCGCACCGCGCGTCCCACCGCCTGGTCGGGCAGCGTCGACAACCAGGGCGCGCAGCAGCTCACGTTCAGCATCGCCGACAATCCGCAGGACGACACCAGCGTCATCGGCCGCGTGCTGCGCACCGGCGCGCCGCTGATCTGCAACGACCTGCAGACGCTGGACATGTCGCTGGCGGCGCGCGCGCCGCTGCTCGACGCCGGCTTCCGCAGCGTCGTGGCCTATCCACTGCTCGTGGACCGCACGCCCGTCGGCGCCCTGATGCTGACTTCGTACGACGTCGGCGCCGTGGGCGACGAGGAGTCGCGCATGTTGCGCGAGCTCGTGGCGAATCTCTCGTTCGCGCTGCAATACATGCACAAGGAAGACGAAGTCCGCTTCCTGTCGTACTTCGATCCGCTGACCAGCCTCGCCAAGCGCGGCCTGTTCTGCGAGCGCCTGGTGCGCGCGCTCGAGCCGCGTATCGGCCGCCGTGGCACGCCGGCGGTGGCGGTGCTCGACATCGAGCAGCTGTCGACGATCAACGATTCCTTCGGCCGCCACGCCGGCGACCTGCTGCTGCAGCAGGTGGCCGACCGGCTCAAGCGCCACCAGGACACCACCGAACTGCTGGCGCACTTCGGCGGCGGCACCTTCGGTCTCATCCTGGAAGCCGCCGGCGACGAGGACGAAGCCGTGCACTGGATGCAGGAGCAGGTCAGCGAGATGTTCCGCGCGCCGTTCACCGTGGATGGTCGCGGCATTCCCGTGGACGTGAAATGCGGCTTCGCGCGTTATCCGGACAACGGCAACGACGCCAATGCGCTCGTGCAGAACGCCGAGGCGGCGCTGCGCAGCGCCAAGAGCACGGGCGAGAAGTACCTGCCGCACCGGCTGGAGCTGTCGACCACGGTGGTCACGCGCATGACCATGGAGCACCGGCTGCGTGGCGCGGTCGAGCGCCAGGAGTTCGAGCTGCACTACCAGCCGAAGATCGACGTCCAGACGCAAACAATTCCGCGGCCTCGAGGCGCTGGTGCGCTGGCGGGATCCGGAAGCCGGGCCTGGTGATGCCGGGCGCGTTCCTGTCGCTCATGGAATCCAATGGCCTCATCGTGCCGCTGGGCGACTGGATCCTGCGTCAGGCGGCCACCGACCTGCGTCGCTGGCAGGGCGCGGGCCTCGCATCCCGGCCGCGTGGCCGTCAACATCTCACCCGTGCAGCTGCGTCGGCGCGCGTTCGCCGATCATCTGCTGGACCTGGTGGGCGAGTGGCGCAGCGAGAACATCGGCGTCGACATCGAAATCACCGAAGGCGTCCTGATCGATGACGTGAGTTCGGCGGTATCCCAGCTGCGCTTGCTGCGTCGTTCGGGCATACGCGTGGCCATCGACGACTTCGGCACCGGATATTCCTCGCTGAGCCGGCTCGCCGAATTGCCGGTGGACATGCTCAAGATCGACCGCACCTTCGTGAATGGCCTGACCAGTACCGGCAACGGGCCGCACCGTGGCCCAGACCATCATCGCGCTGGGCAAGGCCTTCGACATGACGACCGTGGCCGAAGGCGTGGAGACACCCGAGCAATTCGAGATGCTGGCGCACCTGGGTTGCGACCAGTCGCAGGGCTACCTGCACAGCCGGCCACTTGTCGGTGGCCGACATCGAGCCGCTGCTGCGCAATGGCACTGACGGCCACCATCAAGCCGCCACCGAGTGCGCCGAACCACGAGGTAACGCCGATCGCCCGTCGCGGTTGACATCCATTGATAACATTTTTCCGGGGAACGCAGCCGCCCCGTCTGATCTACACTTGTGCGCGTAGCGCGCTAGTCAGATCGGATACGAACTTGCTCAAACAACTCACTCGCGGCCGCCTCATCGGGCTGGTCGCGATCGTCCTTCGTCGCCCTTTTCTTCCTCTACCGCTGCACCCAGCGGTGGCGATTCCGCGCCCGAATACCAGACCGGCCGTCGCCGAAACCGGCAGACGTGGTCTCGCGTGTCAGCACCTCGGGCAGTCTGCAGGCGGTGGTGACGGTGGACGTCGGCAGCCAGGTGTCGGGCCGCATCCAGGAGTTGTTCGCCGACTTCAACTCGCCGGTGAAGAAGGGCCAGCGCATCGCCAAGATCGATCCCTCGCTGTTCCAGGCGGCGGTGATCTCCGGCCGAAGCGAACGTGTCGGCAGCGCGTCGCGAACGTCACGCGGCTCACGGTGGCCGCCGAAGACGCCGAGCGCCAGGCGCGGCGCGCCGTCCGAGGTCTACGAGCAGCGGCTCATCTCCGAAACCGAACGGGACACCGCCGTGGCGAACGCGCGCTGCCGCGCGCGCCTCGGTGGAACAGGGCACAGGGCCAGCTCGCGCAGACCCGCGCCGCGCTGGAAACGGCGCGCACCAACCTGCGCTACACCGACATCGTCTCGCCGACGGATGGCGTGGTGATCTCGCGTGCCGTGAACGTGGGCCAGACCGTGGCCGCGTCGTTGTCCGCGCCGGTGATCTTCACCATCGCGCAGGACCTCAAGAAGATGGAAGTGCACACCAACGTGGCGGAGTCGGACATCGGCCGGCTCAAGCCCGGCATGCGCGTGAGCTTCACGGTCGATGCCTATCCGGGCGAGCCGTTCCGTGGTGCCATCCGCGACATCCGCAACGCGCCGCAGGTGGTGCAGAACGTGGTCACGTACGACGCCGTCATCGACGTCGACAATCCGGATCTCAAGCTCAAGCCCGGCATGACGGCCACCGTGAGCGTCGTCACCGATCGCCGCCGCGACGTGCTGACCGTGCCGAACGCCGCGCTGCGTTTCCGGCCCGACAATGCCGGCCCGCCGGGGGCGCCGCAGGGCGGCGCGCCAGGTGCGGCCGCGGGACAGCGTCCGGGTGCGGCGGGCGGTGAGAGCCGGCAGCGAGGCGAGGGTCAGGGCCAGGGCCAGAACGACGGCGGCCGACGGCAACGCGGCGAGTGGGGCGGCGAACGCGGTGGCGACGAGGAAGGCGGCGGCCCGCCTCCGTTGGTCAAGCGCACGGTGTACGTCCTGGTGAATGGTGAGCCGCAGGCGCGCGAAGTCACCACGGGACTCACCGACGGACGCGTCACCGAGATCACCGGCGGCAATCTCAAGCAAGGCGAGACCGTCATCGTGTCGGCCGGCATCGCCGGGCAGGGCCGAACCAGCGCGGACAAGGCCAGGGTCAGCGCGGCTTCCGCATCCTGTAAGCAACCCGCATGGCCCTCATCGAACTGCGCAAGCTCGGCCGGATCTACCAGACCGGCGACACCGAGTTCGCGGCCCTGCGCGAAGTGGACCTGTCCATCGACCGCGGCGAGTTCGTGGCGATCTCGGGTTCGTCGGGCTCCGGCAAGTCCACGCTCATGAACATCCTGGGTTGCCTGGATTCGCCGACGCGCGGCAGTTACTGTCCTCGGCGACCGCGACGTGGCGCAAACTGCACGCGCATCGAGCTCGCGCGCGTGCGCAACGAGTTCATCGGCTTCGTGTTCCAGAATTTCAACCTGCTGTCGCGGACCACCGCCGCGGAGAACGTGGAGCTGCCGCTGATCTACGCGCGCGTGCCGCCGGCCGAACGGCACAAGCGGTCGAAGGAAGCGCTGGAGCGCGTGGGGCTGGGCCATCGCGCCGGCCACACGCCCTCGCAGTTGTCGGGCGGCCAGCAGCAGCGCGTGGCCATTGCGCGTGCGCTGGTCACGCAACCGCCGCTGATCCTGGCCGACGAGCCCACGGGCAACCTGGACTCGGCGACCAGCGTCGAGATCATGAAGCTGCTGACCGACCTGCAGCGCTCCGGCATGACCATCGTGTTCGTCACGCACGAGCCCGACATCGCGGCCTATGCCGCGCGCAAGCTGCTGCTCAAGGATGGCGCCATCATCAGCGACGTGCGCCAGACACCGGCGCTGGCTACGCCGCGGAGGCCGAGGTGCATGATTTCCAGCCCGGCAGAAACCCTGCGTCTCGCGGGCCGCGCGCTGCGCCGGAACAAGCTGCGTTCCTTCCTGACCACGCTGGGCATCATCATCGGCGTGGGCGCGGTGATCTTCATCCAGTCGATCGGCGAGGGCGCCAAGTCGCGCGTGCGTGCGCAGATCGAGAGCGCCGGCACCAACATCGTCATGCTGTTCTCGGGCGCCAGCCAGGGGCCGGGCGGTCGCGGTGGCGCGGGCTCGCAGCCCACCATCACCTGGGAAGATCTGCGTGCCATCCAGACCGAGTTGCCCTCGGTGCGCGCCGTGGCGCCGCAGATCAACAGCAGCCAGCCCGTGATCTCCGAGACCAACACCTGGAACACGCAGATCACCGGCACCACGCCTGACTACTTCGTGATCCGCAACTGGCCCGTGGCCGAGCGGCGCGTTGTTCACCGCTTCCGACCAGGCCAGCGCCGCCAAGAACGCGGTGATCGGCCAGACCGCGGCCGAGAACCTGTTCGGCCCGGGCGTCGATCCCATCGGCCAGATCATCCGCATCCGCGATGCGCCGTTCACGATCGTCGGCGTGCTGGAGCGCAAGGGCCAGAACGCCATGGGCAGCGACCAGGACGACGGCCTGTACATCCCGCTGTCGGCCTTCCAGACGCGCATGCAGCGTGGCCTGGGCAAGTTCGTGCCCGGGCGCATCTCGGTGAGCGCCGTGTCAGCCGAAGCGATTCCGCGCGTGCGTCAGGAGATCGCCGAACTGCTGCGCGAGCGGCATCGGCTGGGACCGGATGACGAAGATGATTTCTCCACCAGCAGCATGGCCGAGATGACCAGCATGCTGACCTCCACGCAGGAAACCATGACGCTGCTGCTGATCGGCCATCGCGCTGGTGTCGCTGGTGGTCGGCGGCATCGGCGTCATGAACATCATGCTGGTGTCGGTCACCGAGCGGACCCGCGAGATCGGCATCCGCATGGCCGTCGGCGCGCAGCCCGCGGACATCATGGCGCAGTTCCTGGTGGAGGCGCTGGTGCTGGCTGCCATCGGCGGTGCGCTGGGGGTGTTGTTCGGTGTGGGCCTGGGCCAGTTCATCGCGCCGAAGTTCGGCTGGATCATGGAGACCAAGTCCGCAGATCGTGTTCATCGCGCTGGCGTGTCAGCGCCGGCGTGGGCATCGTCTTCGGCCTGTATCCGGCGACGCAAGGCTTCGCAACTCGATCCGATCGACGCGCTGCGTTACGATAGCGCCGCGATAACGGGCGGCCCGCGTTCAGGCGTCCCTGCCAGCGGATGCCGCGGGGCATATACTCGCTCGTCCTTCCTTCGTTGCGCGGACACTGTTGCCATGACTCAAGACGTTTTCCCGAAGAGACCTGGTACGCGCGGCTGCAATAGGGGCAGCCGCCGCTCCGCTCTTCATTCCATCGCGCGTCTGGGGCGCAAACCGCCGCATTCGTGTGGGTCAGATCGGCTGCGGCCGTATCGCCCTGGGCCACGACATGCCCGGCGTCATCAAGTCCGGCTTGGCGGATTTCGTCGCGGTCTGCGAGCTCGACGCGACGCGCGCCGCCGATGGCGTGGCCATCATCGAGAAGTCCTACGTCGAACGCGGCGTCAAGGCGCCGAAGATCGCCGTGTACCGCAACTATCGCGAACTGATCGCGCGCCGTGACATCGACGCGGTCGTCATCAGCACGCCGGATCACTGGCATGCCGAACTGGCGCTGGCCGCCATCGAGTCCGGCAAGGATGTCTATCTACAGAAGCCGTTCACCATGACCTACGCCGAGGGCGTGATCCTGCGTGACGCGGTCAAGCGCCACGGGCGCATCCTGCAGGTGGGCAGCCAGCAGCGTTCCTGGGAGCAGTTCCGCCGCGCCGCCGAGCTGATCCGCTCCGGCCGCATCGGCAACGTGCAGCGCGTCGAGATCGGCCTGCCGACCGATCCGACCGGCCCGACAACGCGCCCGAAGCCGATGCCGGAGAACCTCGACTACAGCCAGTGGTTGGGCCCCACGGACATTCACGTACTACACCGAGCAGCGTGTGCATCCGCGCGAGGGTTACAGCCGCCCGGGCTGGCTGCGCAACGACGCCTACTGCCTCGGCATGATCACGGGCTGGGGCTCGCATCACTACGACACCATGAACTGGGCGCTGGACTTCGACAACGCAGGGCCCGAGCCGGGTCGAAGGCAAGGGCGAGTTCCCCGATCCGTCGCGCATCTGGAACGTGCACGGTTCCTACGACGTCACGTTGCAGTACCCGAAGAACGTCGTGGTCAACGTCTCCGACAAGCACAACACCGGCCTCAAGTTCCACGGCGACGAGGGCTGGCTGTGGGTGACGCGCGAAGGCACCGGCGCCACGTCGAGCGATCCGCAGGCCAAGGGCGCGAATCTGCCGCCGCTGGATGCCAGCGACCCGAAGCTCCTCGATCCCGAATGGCCTGTCGGTGCAGTTGCCGGTCAGCAAGTCGCACCACAAGAACTGGCTCGAGTGCGTGGACTCGCGCAAGGAGCCGCTCACGCCCGGCGCATGTCGGCCACAACAGCAACACCGCCTGCATCGTGAGCTGGATCGCGATGAAGCTCGGCCGTCCGCTCGAGTGGGATCACAAGGCCGGCAAGTTCCAGAACGACGCCGAAGCCAATGCCATGCTCGACGCGCAACGAGCGCTCGCCGTACGGTGCCGTGACGCTGGCGAAGGCCTGACAAGCCTGCGCAAACTATCGCCGCGCTGGTGGCGGCCGTCGTCGCATTGTCTGCCGGGTCGGCTGTCGCGAACAGAGGATGCTCCCGTGCAGATCGATCACCCTCGATCCCGGCCATTTCCATGCCGCGCTGGTGCAGAAGTTCATGCTGCCGGGCGTGTCGCCGAACGTGCTGGTGTTCGCGCCCGAGAGGCGACGACGTGGTGCATGCACCTGAAACGCATCGAAGGCTTCAACGAGCGCGCCGACAATCCGACGCAGTGGGAACGAGGAGATCTACCTGGGCGCTGACTACCTCGAGCGCGCTTGATGCAGGACAGATCCTGCGCACGTGACCATGATCGAAGGTCAAGGACGGCCGCACGCCGGTGCCCACGATCGTGGTGATCTCCGGCAACAACGCGCGCAAGTCCGAATACATCACGCGCGTCGATCGAACGCGGGTTTCAATGTGCTGGCGGACAAGCCCATGGTGATCCGCCCGCAGGACTTCGCGGCGCTCGAAGCGGCCTTCGCCGCCGCGAAGGAAAAGAAGGTCCTGCTGTACGACATCATGACCGAGCGCTTCGAGATCACGACGATGCTGCAGCGGGAGTTGTCGACTGCAGAAGGCGTTGTTCGGCACGCTCGAGCCAGGCACGCCCGACAATCCGTCGATCTCCAAGATCAGCGTGCACAACTTCTCGAAGGTCGTGGCGGGCGCGCAGCTCAAGCGGCCGCAGTGGTTCTTCGATCCCGAGCAGCAGGGCGCCGGCATCGTCGACGTCACGACACACCTGGTCGACCTGGTGCAGTGGGAGGCTTTCCCGGAAGTGATCCTCAAGCCCGCCGACGCCAAGGTGCTGTCAGCGCGCCGCTGGCCGACGAAGCTTACGCTCGAGCAGTTCGGCAAGCGTCACGGGCGCGACGGCGTTCCCGGACTATCTATCGAAGTACGTGGTCGACGGCGCGTTGCTCGCGCCGGCCAACGGCGAGTTCACGTACAAGCTCAAGGGTGTCCACGCCAAGGTGTCGGTGACCTGGGACTACGAAGCGCCTGCCGGGCGCCGGTGACACGCATTTCTCGGTGATGCGCGGCACGCAAGGCCTCGCTGATCGATCAAGCAAGGCAAGGAGCAGGGGTTCAAGCCCGTGTTGTACGTGGAGCGCAATGCCGCGTGTGCCGGCCGAGGTCCACGAGAAGGCGCTGCGCGCCGCGGTGGCGAAGGTGGCGAAGAAATATCCCGGCATCGACGTGCAAGGCCGACGGGAGCCAGTTCGTCGATCGACGGTGCCCGATGCACTATCACAACGGTCACGAGGCGCACTTCACGCAGGTGACCGAGCACTTCCTGAAGTACCTGAGCGCCGGCAAGCTGCCGGAGTGGGAAGTGCCGAACATGCTGACCAAGTACGCCACCATCATGCAGGCCTACGAGCTGATCGCGCTGAACCGCTGCTACTCTTGCACCGCCGCAGAGCCGCGTGTTGCCCGACGCTTCGCGCCGGTGCAGGTTGTCATGAGCGAGTCATGGTTCTGCGCTAAATATCGCTCGCATTTCCTGCACGGAACTTGCAGGCTTGGCTCATGAGCACCACCGTCACGAACTCCTTCCGACCGCCGCGCCATCATCCACCGCGATCGACGAGGACCGCGTCGCGCTCACCAAGGAGGCGACTCAAGCACGCCTTCCTCGACAACCTGTTCTACATCCAGGGCAAGTTCCCGGCGCTGGCGACCAAGACCGACTACTACATGGCGCTGGCCTACGCGGTGCGTGACCGCATGCTGCAGCGCTGGATCAGCACTGCGGCCACCTACACCAAACAAGGTTCGCGCACGGTCTCGTACCTCTCGGCCGAGTTCCTGATGGGGCCGCAGCTCGGCAACAACCTGATCAACCTCGGCATCTACGAGACCGCGCGCACGGCGGTGGCCGAGCTGGGCCTGGACCTCGACGAGCTGCTGGCGCACGAAGATGAGCCCGGCCTGGGCAACGGCGGCCTCGGCCGGCTCGCGGCCTGTTTCATCGACTCGCTGGCCACGCTCGAAGTGCCCGCGCATCGGCTACGGCATCCGCTACGAGTTCGGCATCTTCCAGCAGGAGATCGTCGACGGCTGGCAGGTCGAGAAGACCGACAAGTGGCTGCGCTACGGCAACCCCTGGGAGATCGCGCGACCCGAGTGGTGCTGCGAGGTCAAGTTCGGCGGCCACACCGAAGTCTGGTACGACGAGTACCAGCGCAAGCGCACGCGCTGGGTGCCCGGGCGCGTGGTCAAGGGCATCCCCTACGACACGCCCGATCCTGGGCTACCGCGTCAACACGGCCAACACGCTGCGACTGTGGAAGGCGCGAGGCGCCGGAGTCCTTCGACTTCGGCGCCTTCAACCGCGGCGACTACTACGGCGCGGTCGACCAGAAGGTCGCCAGCGAGAACCTCACCAAGGTGCTCTACCCCAACGACGAGCACGTGACGGGCAAGGAGCTGCGGCTGGAGCAGCAGTACTTCTTCGTGTCCTGCTCGCTGCAGGACATGCTGCGCATCTGCAAGGTCGCAGAAGATTCCGCCCGAGCGCTTCGCCGAGAAGTTCGCCGTTCAGCTCAACGACACGCATCCGTCGATCGCGGTGGCCGAACTGATGCGGCTGCTGGTCGACGAGCGGCAGCTGGACTGGGATCGCGCCTGGAGCATCACGCGCCAGACCTTCGCGCTACACCAACCACACGCTGCTGCCCGAGGCGCTGGAGACGCTGGCCGCTGAGCATGTTCCAGCGACTGCTGCCGCGGCACCTGGAGATCATCTACGA
The DNA here is from genome assembly GCA_963846605.1 of uncultured Pseudomonadota bacterium. GTDB lineage: Bacteria > Pseudomonadota > Gammaproteobacteria > Steroidobacterales > Steroidobacteraceae > CADEED01. The sequence goes on along the minus strand of CAWJWS010000011.1, from coordinate 750,182 downwards.
GATCAACGCGCGCTTCCTCGACGAGGTGCGCATGGCGTTCTCCGGCGACGAAGAGCGCGTCCGCCGGCTGTCGCTGATCGACGAGGCCGGCGAGCAGTACGTGCGCATGGCGCACCTCGCCAGCGTCGGCAGCCACGCCATCAACGGCGTCGCCGCGCTGCACTCGGAGCTGCTCAAGAGCGAGCGTGCTCAGCGACTTCGCCGAGCTGTGGCCGGAGAAGTTCTGCAACAAGACCAACGGCGTCACGCCGCGCCGCTGGGTGGTGCTGTCCAACCCGCGGCTCTGCGCATCTGCATCACCGCAGCGGATCGGCGACGGCTGGATGACGCGATCTGGACCAGCTGCGCGAGCTCGAGCCGCTGGCCGACGACGCGGAGTTCCGCGCAGGAGTGGCGGCAGATCAAGCGCGCCAACAAGGCGCGCGCTGGCCGACTTGATCGCAGCAGCGCACGGGCGTCGATCGTGGATCCCGTCTGCGATGTTCGACGTGCAGGTCAAGCGCATCCACGAGTACAAGCGCCAGCACCTGAACGTCCTGCACGTCATCGGCCTGTACCACCGGCTCAAGACCGATCCGAAGTTCGACCATGGCGCCGCGCGTGTTCGTCTTCGGCGGCAAGGCCGCGCCGGGCTACTCACCTGGCCAAGCTCATCATCAAGCTGATCAACGCCGTCGGCCGAGATCATCAACCGCGACCCCGGACGTGCGCGATCTCATCAAGGTCGTGTTCCTGCCCAACTTCAACGTCACGAACGGCGCAGCAGATCTATCCGGCGGCCGATCTGTCCGAGCAGATCTCCACCGCCGGCAAGGAAGCCTCGGGCACCGGCAACATGAAGTTCCAGATGAACGGCGCGCTGACCATCGGCACGCTCGACGGCGCCAACATCGAGATCCGCGAAGAGGTCGGCGTCGGAGAACTTCTTCCTGTTCGGTCTCGAGGCGCACGAGGTCGGCTGCACGCCGCGCGGCGGGATACCGGCCCATGGAGTTCGTCGAGCAGAACGAGGAACTGCAGGCGGTGCATCGAGCTGATCCGCGACGGCTTCTTCTCGCACGGCGACAGCGCGCTGTTCCAGCCGCTCATCGACAACCTGGTCTACCACGACCCGTACTTCGTGTTCGCCGACTACCAGTCCTACGTGGACTGCCAGGACGCTGGTGGACCAGACATACCGCGACAAGGAAGCCTGGACGCAGATGTCGATCCTGAACGCCGCGCGCAGTCGGGCAAGTTCTCGTCGGACCGCACGATCCGCGAGTACTGCGACGACATCTGGAAGGCCAAGCCGGTGAATGTGCAGCTCATTTCACAGGAAGAAGTGAAGGCGGGGCTGGTTCAGTAGCGCCTTCGTCCAGGCATATGGCCACGGCGGCATATGGCTAAAGGCTTTCGAGCTTTCATGCGTCCTCATCCCTGAGGCAGTATCGGCAGCCTGCCGATCTCGAAGGAGAAGGGGATGAAGTCAGGAATCTGGGCCGCCGCATTCGTCGCGGCCACCACGCTGGGTATCGCCGTCGCGGACGATCGGCCCAAGTCCGAACTAACCGCCGTGCCCGCGGACCCCAAGGCCGTGGCCCTCATCCAGGAACTGGCGTTTCCGGAAGCGCCCACGGCCCTGCGCGAGCAGAAGGGCTGGAAAAAGCCGAAGCGCATCGTGCTGTCGGCAGGCGGCCCCTACAACCCGACGGATCCCAAGGTGCTCGAAGCCTGGAAGGCGGTGTCGCCCGGAGTGGAGCTGGTGGTGGTCAGGGGAGTGGACGAGATGGTGGCCCAGGCCGCCACCGCGGATGCCCTGCTGGGAGTCGACAACCTCGTCTGCGATGACCGCGTGCTCGCGGCCGCCAAGCGCGTGCGGTGGATAGGCATCTACTCGGCGGGCGTCGAATCCTGTCTGGGCAAGCAAGGCCTGGATCGCGCGGGCCTCACGGTCACCAACATGCGCGCGGTCGCCGGCCCTGTAATGGCCGAGCACTCGATCGCGCTGATGTTCGCCCTGTCGCGCTCCCTGCATACCTCGGTGGGCCGCCAGGCGACGAGGTGAAGGGTGGGGCGGCAGCTTCGCGGGTTCGGAACCCCAGGCGCTGACCGGCAAGACGGTGCTTGATCGCCGGCCTGGGCGGCATCGGCATGGAAGTGGCCCGCCGCGCGCACGCGCTCGGCATGACGGTGATCGCCACGCGCAACAGTTCGCGCGACAAGCCGGACTTCGTGAGCTACGTGGGTCTGTCCGACGAACTACCCACGTTGATAGGCCGCGCCGACGTCGTGGTCGCGGCCCTGCCGCTGGTTCCCGCAACCACCAACCTGTTCGACGCGAAGTTGTTCGGGCTCATGAAGAAGTCTGCCTACTTCATCAACGTGGGCCGCGGCGGCAGCGTGGTCACGGATGATCTGGTGGCGGCGCTCAACAATGGCACCATCGCCGGAGCGGGCCTGGACGTCACCGAGCCCGAACCCCTGCCGAAGGAGCATGCGCTCTGGAAGGCGAAGAACATCATCATCACGCCACACATGTCGGCGCGGTCGGATCTCGGGCAGTCCTCGCGCGGCTTGCTGCTGGTCGAGATGGTTCGCCGTTTCGTGGCGGGCGACAAGCTGCTGTCCGTGGTGGATATCAAGAAGGGTTACTGAGAGCGGCCGGCGGCCTGCTGGCATTGTTCAGCGCGGGCGCGTTCGCCGCGGCTCCGATCATCGACATGCACCTGCACGCGCACGGCATCGCCGACTACGGCGGTGGCGCGCGCGTCTGCATGAACGATGAGCCCATGGAATTCCCCGGCGTGGATCCGCGCCAGCCCATCACCATCGAGAAAGTGATGGTCTGCGCTCATCCGCACGCCCAGGCGGCCTCGGATGACGCCGTCATGCGCGAGTCGCTGGCCGCGCTCGAACGCTTCGACATCCATGCGGTCACTTCTGGTCCGCTCGAGCGGGTGGAAGCCTGGCGAAAGGCGGCGCCAGGCCGTGTGATCCCCGCCATCTCGTTCCTCACCGATGAGCCGCGTACGGCATCACAGTTGCGCGAGCTGTTCGCCGCGGGGCGTTTCGCCGTCTTTGCCGAGATCGGCGCCCAATATCGCGGCCTGTCGCTGGACGATCCCTCGCTCGAACCTTACTTCGCATTGGCCGAGGAGCTCGACATTCCCGTGGGAGTGCACCTGGGCGAGGGGCCGCCGGGTGGCATTCACGTGGGCGGGAGTCCTGACTACCGCGTCGCGTTGGGTCATCCACTGCAGCTCGAACCGGTGCTCGTGAAGCATCCGAAACTCCGGCTCTACGTGATGCACTTCGGCTCGCCTTTCGTCGACGAGATGATCTCGCTGATGTACTCGCATCCGCAGGTGTACATCGACGTGGCGCAGAACAACTGGGGCTTCCCGCGCGCGCACTTCCATTCGCAGCTGCGACGGTTCATGGACGCAGGTTTCGGCAAGCGAATCCTGTGGGGTTCGGACCAGATGATCTGGCCCCGGGCGATCGGCGTGGCCATCGAGTCGATCGAGAAAGCGCCATTCCTCACCCGGGCCCAGAAGCGCGACATCTTTTTCAACAACGCCGTGCGATTCCTTCGCCTCGACCCTGGTCAGCTCACCGGCTCGGGCGCGCAGTGAGGCTCCCATCAGCGCGACTGTTGGCTTCCACCTCGTTCGCCGCCGTCCTCCTGCTGTCTGCCGCCTCGGTACGCGCCCAGGCGGCCCCGCCGCATGTGATCGCGCAGCTGTGTTTCCCCCAGCGGGCCGCGGATCCGAATCCCGGGCTGCCCCTGGATGAAGTAGGGCGCGGCTCCATCAGTTCGGTTCAAGCCACCGAGGCGGGCTTCACCACGGATGAGCAGCGCGTGGTCGAGATCGTGCTCAGCGAGCCGGGGTACGCGCGGCACCTGATCCTGTCGCTGGATCTCGCCGCGGCCACGGTATTTTCCATCCCGGCCCGGTTCATTGCCGGCGAATGGTCGGCCTGGCGGCCGGCCGATTTCCAGAGCGCGCATCCGGAATTGCAGTTCCTGCTGCTGAGCGAGCAGCGCGTGCCCGACCGCGCCGCCGTCCCCGGATCCGCGCCGCGGATCCGCTTCCAGGTCATGCCCTACGAGCGCTATCTCGAACGAGACCGCGCCAGGCGGGAGCAGGCCGCACCGCGCAACCTGCCGGCCTGCTGATCTATCTACCGCCCGCTTAGCTCTTCGTCAGGCGATAAAGGAAATCGCGGCCAGGCGCTTGATAAGTTTCCTGGGGTCATAGCGAGGTCAGGACTTCCTGCTTCTCGATCTTGGAGGCGTCGAGCTCGATGTCCGAAGCCGGGCTTTTCGGACAGCGTGACCAGTCCGTTCACTGCCACCAGCGGTTCCTTCAGGAACCACTGCTTCTCCGGCACGTGATTGATGAGGAATTCGCCCACGGGGCACACCGCCGGCGACTGGCTCGCGACGATGGCCAGCGCCGCGTGCACGTTGTGGCAGTGGGGCATGACGCGCACGCCGTGCACCGAGGCGAGCTGGCAGATCTTCGAGACTTCGCTGATGCCGCCGCACCACTCGGGATCCGCCTGGACGTAGTGCAGGGCATCGGCCTTGAGGAACTGCTGTACTTCCCAGCGATTGTAGAAGTGCTCACCCGTGGCCACCGGCACGTTGGTGGACTGGCGCAGCCGCGCGAAGCTCTCGACATCCGCCATGGGGAAGGCTTCTTCGAGGAACCACGGACGGTACTGCTCCACCTTGCGGCACCACTGCAGGGCGTACTGCAGGTCCCAACCTTGATAGGCGTCGAAGCCGATCTCCACGTCGTCGCCCACGGCGGCGCGCAGCTCGCGCATCAGCGCCACGTTGAGATCCATGCCCTTCTGGCCATCGCCGGGCCCGTAGCCCAGAAACCACTTCTGGTGGATGAAACCGTCCTTCTCGAGCTGCACCGCGCGCTTGGCCGCGGCGGGCGGATCGATGGAGAAACCGAGGCAGCTGCCGTACACGCGCACCGGCTGTTGCGTGGGGCCGCCCAGCAGGCGGAACACGGGCACGCCTAGGAATCGCGCGCGCAGGTCCCAGAGCGCGTTGTCGCAGTAGCTGATGCCCATCATGTAGTGGCTCGCGCGCGCATGCCGGTTCGAGCGGTACATCTGGTCCCAGAGCTTCTCGACCGCGAGCGCATCCTGGCCGATCAACAGCCGGCGCAGCGGGCCCAGGATGGTGGGCATCGCTTCACCGTCGACGTAGCCATAGAGCCCTTCGTGGCCGCCCTTCGTGCGGATACGAAGGTAGTGATGGCGCGCGGTGTAGGTTTCCTTCTTCGGCTCGCCTTCGCGATAGGGCTGCGGCCGGCGATCCGGATACAGGTGTAGCGGGTTCACCTGGAACTGCCCGTTGATGCCGCGCGTGACTTCGCGAGGTCCGCTGATCCGGAGCACCTCGACTTCGCTGATGACGAGATCGGGCAGGTCCAGTGAACCGGCGAGCGCGTCGGCCCAGGAGCAGGCAAGGGGCAGGCAAGTCAGCGCCGAACCGGCGCCCAGGTGCTGGAGAAAATCTCTGCGTTTCACGATGTATCCCCGCTTGGTGCGCGTGAGCTTGTTGCGCGCCATTCGATGAGTCAATCGTGTCAGCGGGTGGTGAGGTCCTTGTAGAACACCACCGTCTGGCAGAACGGCCCATCGGGCATCAGCGCGTAACGGGGAATGGTGCCCACGCGCTGCCAGCCCCCGCGTTCATACAGACGCTCGGCGCCGTCGCTTGCCGTGTCCAGCACCAGCAAAGTCCTGCCGGCCGCGAGCGCGGCCTGCTCCGCCGCGGCGAGCACGGCGGCGCCCACGCCCATGCGCCGGGCACGACGATGCACCAGCATCTTGGCGACGTCGGCACGGTGCGGACTGTTTTCCTGTGGCGCCCACACTGCCTGGACGGTGCCCACGATGTGACCGCTGGAATCCTCCGCCACGACCAGCACGCGATCGCCGCGCGCGAGGCCTTGCGCGACACCCTTCCAGAAGGACTCGGCCTTCGTGCGAGTCATGGGCCACATGAAATTCACGGAAGCGCCGCCGTCGACGCAATCGATCAGGACTTCACACAGATCATCGAGCGCCTGCGCATCGATGCGCTCCAGCTGGCGAACCTTGACCGGGCTCATGAGGACAACACCACGACGTAGTGCGCCGCGCGGCGGGTGCGGTTACGGAAAGTCACGGGGACATCGAGCTGCATGGCGAGGCAGTCGTCTTTTTCGAGCTTGTGCGTGGTCTTTCCCACCGTGACTTCGAGAGCGCCATCGCGCACCCAGATCTGCTGCGCCACCGCCGACTCGCGCGCCCCGGTCTCGTAGGCCACTTTCGCGCCCGCGGGAAATTCCACCTCGACGATGCGAATGGGCGAGGGGAAATTCGCCGGCGAGATATTGCGGCGGATGTAACCGGACTGCGGGTCCTTCCAGGAATGCCGCCCGGCGGCACGCGACACGGGGCTGGCCGGCGCGCGTGCATCGTCGAACAGCGAGCCGAGCGTGACGCCGAGGCCGGTAGCGATCTTCTCGAGCACCACCGCGGTGGCGCTGCTCTCGCCACGCTCGATGAGCGACAGCATCGAGCGGCTGACGTCGCAGCGGGAGGCGAGGGCTTCGAGGCTCAGGCCCCGTTCGGAGCGCAGCGAGCCGACACGCTCCGCGATCCTGGAATTGATATCCGACATAGTGGACAAAGCGTCCACCATGATGGAATTTCCGTCAAGCCGGCGGGCGGTTATTTCGCGGCTTGTTCTTCAGCGACCCGCTTGGCGAGGCGGTCGCGGGCGCCTTCCGCATAGCTGCGGCAGGCAGAGGCATCAATGAAGGGGTTCACGGCGGGCTGCGCCTTCCACTTCACGAGCTTCGCGTCCATGTCGATGAGCACCGGGTGGGGCGCCAGCAGGATGTCGCAGGGCAATGCCTCCACCGTCTTCATGGACTGCATGAACGCAGCCATGCGTTCCCGCGTTTCCGAGAACTTGAAGCCCGGCGCGGATACCGAGTTGAGGCTGTCCGCGTAGACGAGGTCGAGGCAGCGGTTCCGCTCGCAGGAGCGCCAGCTCCAGGTGGTGCCGCCCGGCGTATGGCCTGGCGTGTAGTGCGCCGTCAGCTCGAGCTTGCCCACGTTCACGTTGCCGCCGTCGCGCACGGGGCTCACGTCTTTCACCGCCGGGTAGTCGTTGTGTTCGTGGCCGAAGGCGAACTGCGGGTCGTCCTCGGTGGGGCCGCCGCGCTCCAAGGCGAGCTTGCTCGGTGAACTCGCCGCCACCCGGGCGCCGCTGGCGCGCTGCAGGGCCGCGATGCCGCCGGCGTGGTCGTAGTGCGTGTGGGAATTCAGGATGAGTTTGACGTCCTCGATCCTGAATCCGGCGGCCTTGATGTTGGCCGCGATCAAGGGCGCGGATTGCGGCAAACCGCCGTCGATGAGCACGTGGCCCTTGTCGCTGGTGACCAGGATGGCGCCCAGGCCGGCGGTTCCCACGAACCAGGTGTTCCCATAGACGCGGAACGGAGCCGCCGGCTGGTTCCACTCGGCGCAGGGGTCGCAGGCATGTGGTGGATCAGCGACGACCTCTTTGGCGCGGGAAGCGGAGGTTGTGGCGAGAAGGACGAGGGTGAGTGTCAGTCGCAGCAAGGTTCGCATGTAATCCAGCGTACTACGATCCCTGACACGAGGCCCGGGCGATGCGCGCCGAAGACAGTGACCTGCGTCGAAATCACCGGTCCTGACATTGGTGAAAGCGCTTGAATCGTATAGTCTTGCGCACCTATGTCGAACCCCACCAGCTCCGATGCCCGAAAGACTGTTCGCGTGGTCATGCAGCAATACCTGCGTCGCGAATCCATCCTTCCCGTCCTGCGCCTGATCTTCGACCTGGGCTTCCTCACCTTCGCCATCATCGGCGCCTGCGCGTTCAGCGCCTGGTGGGCCAAGGCCCTCATGGTCATCCCGGCTTCCATCGCCATCGCGCGCCTGTTCGTCATCGGCCACGACGCCTGTCATGGCAGCTACACCAAACACGAATGGCTGAACAAGATCGTCGGCCGCATCGCCTTCCTGCCGTCGCTCACGCCGTTCTCGCTCTGGGACGTCGGCCACAATGTCGCGCACCACGGCTTCACGAACCTCAAGGGTCGTGACCAGGTCTGGGTGCCCATGTCCGCCGAGGAATGGGAGAAGGCTTCGAAGGCTCGCCGCGTGCTCGAACGCATCTATCGTTCGGGGTTTCGGCCAGGGCCTCTACTACACGATCGAGATGTGGTGGAAGAAGCTCATCCTGCCCAGCAAGAAGCATGTCGGCGTGCGCCGCGCCATCTTCATCTGGGACAACGTGCTGGTACTGGGCGTCGGCGCCGCGTGGATCACGGGTCTCGTGCTCTGGGCCATCTACGACAACCATTCGATCGTGTGGACGCTGCTCGGTGGCTTCGTACTGCCGTTCCTCGCGTTCAACTGCATCATGGGCTGGGTCATCTACGTGCAGCACACGCACCCGGATGTGGCCTGGTTCGACAAGCGCGATGAATGGCAGAAGCGGCTGGGCTTCATCACCACCACCATCAATGTTGTCGTGCCGAAAAGCATGGGCCGCATCCTGCACGACATCCTCGAGCATGGCGCCCACCACGTGAACACGGGCGTGCCGCTGTACCGCCTCCGGGCCGCGCAGGAAGCGCTCAAGGTCGCCGTTCCGCAGCTGGCCCGCACGTACGTGCTGACCTGGAAGCGGTACTGGGCCACCGTGCGCACCTGCAAGCTCTACGACTACGCCAATCATCGCTGGCTGGACTTCAAGGGCCGCGTCACTGCCGCGCCTGTGTTCCCGGAAGCCGCTTCCGCAGCTGGTTAGTCGCCGGGGCGGTTGCCCGCGCCTTGTTTGAGATGCCGGGCGGTTCGTGATCAACTCGCGCCATGCGAGTGACCACGAACCGTTCTCACTACCTCACGGCGCTCACTTCCCTGTTCCTGGCTTCGGCCTGCCTGGCCGCGGGTGCCGACAAGAACGCCCCGGATGAACTCGAGCCGCGCAACTGGCCGGCCATTGGCCGTAGCACCCACGACTCGCACTACAGCCCCCTGACCGAGATCAATCGGGACACGGTGTCGCGACTGCGGCTCGCGTGGACGCTCGACCTCGACGTCACCAGCGTCAATTCGACTCCGCTGGCCGTGGATGGCGTGCTCTACGTCGCGGCCGGCTACAGCATCGTCCATGCGGTGGATGGCCGGACCGGCAAACTACTGTGGAAGTACGACCCCGGCGTCGCGCGAATCGGTGGCCACCGGCTGCGCTCGGGTTCGGGCATCCGCGGACTGGCGTATGCGAAAGGCCGGTTGTTCGTCGGCACGCACGATGGCCGGCTGCTGGCGCTGGATGCGAAGAAGGGCAGTGTCATCTGGGGCGTGGAGCACCTGCGCGGCAGTGATCGCGCTTTCGTCTCCGGCGCGCCGCGCGTGTTCAACGACAAGGTGGCTCTCGGCTTCGGTGACGCCGGGGATGACCGCGGCGCTGTCGACGTGTATTCCGCGGCTGACGGCAAGTTCCTGTGGCGCTGGGAAACGGCCGGTGGAGGCGGCGCGGTCTGGAATGCCATCACGTTCGATTCCGAATTCGGCCGGCTGTACGTGGGCACGGGCAACGAGCGCGGCAACGTTCCCAACCAGATCGCCTGCTCGCTGGTGGCCATTAATGCGATGACCGGCCGCGAGATCTGGCAATACGACGAGTCGCCCACGGAGAAGAAGGGCTGCGACAGTTCGCAGGAGATGTCCCTGGCCACGCTCGACGTCGACGGCCAGGCGCGCCGCGTGATACTGCACGCACCGCGGGACGGCAAATTCCACGTGATCGATCGCGAGACCGGGAAGGCACTGTCGGTCAAGTCGCTGGGCGAGGGCAGCCACCTGCTGTTCAGCCAGTCGTTCAGCCCGAAGAGCGGCTTGGCCTATCTACCCGCCAGCGTGCTGCCCGATGCGGCCGGTGCCGACTCGCCGCCCTCGACGGCCAGGAGCCTGCTGGTGGCGTGGAACCCGGCGAAGCAGCGCGCGGAGTGGGCGATTCCCACCGCCGGCGCGTTCGGGGGTTCCGTTCTTTCCACCGCGGGCGACCTGGTGTTTCAGGGGCAACTCGACGGCTACTTCGTAGGCTTCACCAGCGAGGGGCGCAAAGGCCTGGGCGTTCTTCGCCGGCGCTCCGGCGCTGGCCGCGCCGATCAGCTTTGCCATCGGCAGCAAACAATACGTCGCGGTCCTGGCGGGGCCGCCGAGCGGGTTGCCCGCCAGTCTCGGCGCGATCTCGGGCCAGTTCGGCTGGGACTCGCGCGCTGCATCCGCGTCGGCTCCTCGTGTTCACGCTCGATGGCCAGGGCGAGTTGCCGCCGACAACCGCACCCGTCGTGGTGAAGGGCGTCGACGTTCCCGAATTCGCGATCGACGAGGCACTGGTGAAGGAGGGCGAGCAGCTGTTCGCGAAATGCCAGTGGTGCCACGGTGCGGGCGCCATCGCGGGAGGAGGCGCGCCGGACCTGCGGGTGTCCGGGGTTCCGATGAATCCCGCGGCGCTTCGCGACGGCGGTTCGCGCGGCGGACCGAGGCGCGGGGCATGCCCAAGTTCGCCGAGCTGAGCAACCGGGAGTTGAGACGCCCTTCGGCACTACCTGCGGGCCCGAGCCCGGGGCGCCACCACCCCCGCCCAACCCTGATTTCCGCTTTCCATAACGCCTCCGCGGACCCGGAGACGTCATGGACAGGCGTGGGTGCCGGGGTCAGACCCCTCCGACCCCGTTTTCAGGTGAATACAACTCAACCAGATCAACGAGTTACGTTCCGCTGCGACCTGTGCCGCGGTTTGAATAAGCGATACCGAGCGGTCGAGCATCGCCAATCTGATTCGCGTATCTTTGCGCCCCCAATCAAAGGGTTCCGCCTAAGGAATGTCGGCGCATGCCGGGAAACAAGAGTGCTCTCATCTGCGGTTCGGTCGCGTACGACACCATCATGGTGTTCCCGGACCGTTTCAAGACCCACATCCTCCCCGACAAGCTGCACATGCTGAATGTGGCCTTCCTGGTCCCGCAGATGCGCCGTGAGTTCGGCGGCTGCGCGGGCAACATCGCCTACAACCTGAAGCTGCTCGGCGAGACCGGCTATCCCATGGGCGGCATCGGTCTCGACTTCCAGCCGTACCGCGAGTGGATGAAGAAGCAGGGGATGTCCGAGAAGTATCTCGTGACGATCCCCGAAGAGCATTGCGCGCAGGCGTTCATCACCACGGACCTCGATTCCAACCAGATCACGGCGTTCCATCCGGGCGCCATGAACCATTCCTGGAAGATCAAGGTTCCGGCGAATGACGGTATATCGATTGGTGTGATCGCTCCGGACAGCCGCGAAGGCATGCTGCAGCACGCCGAACAGTTCAAGGCCGCGGGCATTCCGTTCATCTTCGATCCGGGCCAGGCGATGCCGCTGTTCGCGGGCGACGACTTCCGCCGCTTCATCTCGATCGCCGACTGGCTCGCGCGTGAACGACTACGAGTGGGCCTTGTTGCAGGAGCGCACCGGCTGGTCAGCGGCCGACGTGCACGAAGCACGTGAAGGCGCTGATCATCACCCGCGGCGGCGAAGGCTCGGTCATCCATGCCAACGGCAAGGTGCACCACATTCCCTGCGCCAAGGCGAAGGAAGTGGTCGACCCGACGGGTTGCGGCGACGCCTACCGCGCCGGCCTGATTCACGGCATCCTTCGCGGTCTCGATTGGGAAACCACGGGACGTATCGCATCGCTCATGGGCGCCATCAAGATCTGCCGTGCGCGGCACGCAGAACCACAGTTTCACCTTGCCTGAATTCGCGCAGCTGTACGCGAATTCATTTGGCGAGCCGTTGAAGGCGGCAAGTTAAAAAAACCAGCATCAATAGGTACGAGGAAGATCATGTCATCCAGTTTCTTGTTCACGTCCGAGTCCGTCTCCGAAGGTCACCCGGACAAGGTCTCCGACCAGATTTCCGACGCGGTGCTCGACGCGCTGCTCGCGCAGGACAAGTTCTCGCGCGTCGGCGCCGAGACGCTGTGCAACACCGGTCTCGTGGTGCTCGCCGGCGAGATCACCACCAAGGCCGTGGTGGACTTCCACCAGATCACGCGCGACGTGATCAAGAACATCGGCTACGACAACTCCGACTACGGCATCGACTACAAGGGTTGCGCCGTGCTCGTGGCCTACGACAAGCAGTCGCCCGGACATCGCCCAGGGCGTGGACGAAGGCAAGGGCCTGAACCTCGAACAGGGCGCCGGCGACCAGGGCATGATGTTCGGCTACGCGTGCACCGAGACCGAGAGCCTCATGCCGCTGCCTATCTACCTCTCGCACCGCCTGGTCGAGAAGCAGGCCGAGCTGCGCAAGAACGGCAAGCTCAAGTGGCTGCGCCCGGACGCCAAGTCGCAGGTGACGGTGAAGTACGTGGACGGCAAGCCCACGGAGATCGACACCATCGTGCTGTCGACGCAGCACCACCCGGACGTCGAGCACAAGCACATCGAGCAGGCCGTGATCGAAGAGATCGTGAAGCCCGTGCTCGCGAAGGAATCCATTCCCGCCGCGAAGGGCGTCAAGTACCTGATCAACCCGACCGGTCGCTTCGTCATCGGTGGACCGCAGGGTGACTGCGGCCTGACGGGCCGCAAGATCATCGTCGACACGTACGGCGGCGCGGCTCCGCACGGCGGCGGCGCGTTCTCGGGCAAGGATCCGACCAAGGTCGACCGCTCGGCTGCCTATGCCGCGCGCTACGTCGCGAAGAACATCGTGGCCGCGGGTCTCGCCAGCAAGGCGCAGGTGCAGATCTCGTACGCCATCGGCGTCGCCCAGCCCACGTCCGTGATGGTCACGACCTTCGGTACCGGCAAGGTGTCGGATGAGAGCCTCGAGGCACTGGTTCGCCAGCACTTCGACCTGCGTCCGAAGGGCATCGTGCAGATGCTCGACCTGCTGCGCCCATCTACTTCAAGACCGCCGCCTACGGTCACTTCGGCCGCAACGAGCCGGAGTTCACCTGGGAGAAGACGGACAAGGCGGCCGCGCTGGCCGCCGACGCGGGCGTTCGCAAGACGGCGTAAACGGATGGGGACAGATTCAAATCTGTCCCCATACTTCTACTGATTGAGTGATACGCGGGCGGGACGCATGATCCCGCCCGCTTTCCTGATGGGCCGCAAGGCCCGCATGTGTTGATAAAGGCAATCCTCCGAGGAGCGCTGCAGCGTCAAGGACGCGAGGCTCGAAGGACTGCCGATCGATTCCAACGGCGCTCTCTAACTGGAACCTAGAGAGGTATCTATGAATGCTGTTGTGAAGCCCGAAGCGGGCAAAGACTACGTCATCGCCGACATCAAGCTCGCCGAGTGGGGCCGCAAGGAACTCAACATCGCCGAGACCGAGATGCCCGGCCTCATGGCGATCCGCGAGGAATACGCCAAGAGCCAGCCGCTCAAGGGCGCGCGCATCGCCGGCTCCCTGCACATGACCATCCAGACCGCCATGCTCATCGAGACGCTGCAGGCGCTCGGCGCGCAGGTGCGCTGGGCCTCGTGCAACATCTACTCGACGCAGGACCATGCCGCCGCGGCCATTGCCGTGAAGGGCACGCCGGTGTTCGCGGTCAAGGGCGAGACGCTCAAGGACTACTGGGAATACACCCACAAGATCTTCGAGTGGCCTGGCGTGCGAGCAGGCGAACATGATCCTGGACGACGGCGGCGACGCCACGCTGCTGCTGCACCTGGGCACCAAGGCCGAGAAGGACCAGAGCCTGCTCGCGAACCCGGGCAGCGAGGAAGAGATCGAGCTGTTCAACTCCATCAAGGCCACGCTGAAGCGTGATCCGAAGTGGTATTCCACGCGCCTCAAGCAGATCAAGGGCGTGACGGAAGAGACCACCACCGGCGTGCACCGCCTGTACGACATGCACAAGAAGGGCGAGCTCGCGTTCCCCGCGATCAACGTCAACGACTCGGTCACCAAGTCCAAGTTCGACAACCTGTACGGCTGCCGTGAGTCGCTCGTGGACGCCATCAAGCGCGCCACCGACGTGATGGTCGCGGGCAAGATCGCCGTGGTCGCCGGTTACGGCGACGTGGGCAAGGGTTCCGCGCAGGCGCTGCGCGCGCTGTCGGCCCAGGTGTGGGTGACGGAGATCGACCCCATCAACGCGCTGCAGGCCGCGATGGAAGGCTATCCGCGTCGTGACGATGGAATACGCGGCCGACAAGGCCGACATCTTCGTGACCGCCACCGGCAACTTCCACGTGATCACGCATGACCACATGAAGGCGATGAAGCACAACGCCATCGTGTGCAACATCGGCCACTTCGACAACGAGATCGACGTCGCGTCGCTCTCCAAGTACCAGTGGGACGAGATCAAGCCGCAGGTGGACCACGTGATCTTCCCGCGACGGCAAGCGCATCATCATGCTGGCCAAGGGCCGCCTGGTGAACCTGGGTTGCGGCACCGGCCACCCGAGCTACGTGATGAGCTCGAGCTTCGCGAACCAGACGATCGCGCAGATCGAGCTGTTCACGCAGACCGCAAAGTACCCGCTGGGCGTGTACGTGCTGCCGAAGCACCTCGACGAGAAGGTGGCGCGCCTGCAGCTGAAGACGCTGAATGCGCAGCTGACCACGCTGACCGACCAGCAGGCCAAGTACATCGGCGTGCAGCAAGGACGGCCCGTACAAGGCCGACCACTATCGCTATTGATCGACCCGGCTAGATGAAAAAGGCGGGGCGGCTCACGATGGTGGGTCGCCCCGTTTTCATTGTGGGATCAGATTTGCGGGAACCAGCCGCGTTTCGGCTGTGGAGCTGGCGCGCATGTACTGGATCGCGACGGGCTTGCCTACGGGTAGTAGTTTGAGCCGCATTCTCCAGTCCGACAGCGTCGCGCGGGTGAGCTCATGGCCATCGATGGCGGTGAGAATGTCCCCGATTTCCAGACCCGCCACGGCGGCTGGGCTGCCCGCGGCGACGTCCATGACGCGCATTCCTCCCCAGGTGAGGTTGATCCACATGCCAGTGCGGTCGAATTTTCCTGTGTCCTCGTCGGGGCGCGCCAGCGGGCGTAGATAGACCCCATGGCCCGCGTAGTCGAACGTGACCACGAAACGCTTGAGCAGGCCACTGCCCACATTGCCTTCGAAATTCTCGTCCGCCATCACGCCACGCTTTGCGACCGAGAGTCCAGCGATCGGCCTCTCGACCGTCACCGGGCCAAGACTCATCTGCTTCGCCCTGATGACGTGCGAGCGAGAGGGGCCACCGCTGCCCCAGCCATCGGTGATGGTGATGCCTTCAGGATGGCTGTTCCGCAAGCCCGCACGCTCCACGAACGGCGCAGTGATCGATACGTCGCTGCGTGACCCAGTGTCGAGATTGAACCGCGCCGGTATTCCCTCGAAGCTGCCCTGAACCTGCGGCATATGGTCGTAGAACTCCATCGGCACGCGAATGCCGGCACGCCGCCGATCTGAAGCGGTGAAAAGCTCGGGATCGATGAAGGTCAGGAGTTTCCGGCCGCAGTCGAACTCCACCACGAAACGTTCGAGGAACTCGCTGCCCAGCATGCCTCCCAGCACCAGACCTTCGACTTCGGCAGGGCTGAAGTCGAGCGTGAGCGCCACGCTGTCCCGCATGAGCGCACCGCCGACATCGATGCTCGACACAGTTGCAAATCCATTGACGGTCGTGGCTTCACCAGAGCCGCCTCCGGCCGCGCTTCCTTCCGAGCCGATCTTCAGCGCGGCCGCAGTGATCGGGGTCAGGATGTTGTGGCCTCCAGTATCGACGAGGAAAGGATACGGCCCACGGCCATTGATCCGCGTGTTCACGATGACGTGGTTGTTGATGAGCCTGAACGGAACGCTCACCTTGCCGCTGGGTGGAAGCGCGGCGGCATCGCGCGAGTTTCCCGGCGCACTGTAGGTGATTGTCCTGCCTCCACGGCTCGCCGATGTGAGCTCGAGAATTTCGGCGCCAGCGTGGTCGCCGTTCGTGATCAGCTCCACCCGATGAGGCGTCATGCGTCCCCCCGCCATCCGGTAATCCAAGTAGCGAGTCTCGAGCTGCATGTTCCAACTCTGTGCTTCATGGATGCGGGCCAGCAAATGCGACTGCGGGTCGAACCAGGCTTCGAAGGCTTTGCCTTGTAGAGGCACGATGCGCAACGCCTCGCAGCTCAGAGGTTCAATGCGAGCGCCGCCGGCATCAGGTCGCCACCATGCGTTCGCGAGGCGATAGGCCTCGTTGACTGCAAGCGCGATCTTGACGCCGCCTCGCTGGGAGTAGTAATGGCTGGCGAGATCGCGCGTCCATGGGGTGCGGCCGTCGAATCCATTGCCGCCAGTCGTGGTGCCGAGCCTCCGATCCCAAAAGAAGTATCCGAGTCCGGCGTCGTACACGAGCCTTGCAGTGCCTGTCAGGCCCTGGGCTCGATAGTCGTACTGCAAGATCTGCGCGCCGTGCGTCTGGCTTTCCATCGCCTGACGGTTGGCCTCAAGTAGCGCGCGGCCATCCGGGTCCGAAGCGCAGCCCACCGCGGTGGTCAAAGCAAATAGGACACTCAGCATGCAGTCCTCCGTGACATTCGGTACATTGGCGCCCCCGTTTTTCGAGGCACCCGTGGTCGCACAAGTTCTCGACGGCAAGGCCGTCGCCGCAAGGCAAAGACAACAATCCGCGGCACGGGCTGCCGAGTTCTCAGCCAGGATCGGCCGTCAACCGGGATTGGCGGTAATCAAGGTTGGTGAGGATCCGGCATCCGCAGTGTACGTGCGCAACAAGCGCAAGGCCTGCGAAGAGTGCGGCATCGCCTCGTTCGCGCACGATCTGCCCGCCAGCACCACGCGCGAGGAATTGCTTTCGCTAGTGAAGCAGCTCAACGACGACGATCGCGTCGACGGCATCCTATTGCAGCTCCCGCTGCCCAAGGGTCTCGACAGCACCGAGATCATGGACACCATCGACCCCGCCAAGGACGTCGATGGCTTTCATCCCACGAATACGGGCTTGCTCGCGCAGAAGCGTCCGGGCCTGCGTCCTTGCACGCCCTGGGGTGTGATCAAGCTGGCCGAGGAATACAAACTCGATCTCGTGGGCCTGCGAGCCTGCGTGGTCGGCGCGTCCAACATCGTCGGCCGCCCGATGGCGCTGGAGCTGTTGCTGGCGCGATCGACGGTGACGGTGTGCCACACCGGCACCAAGGACCTGAAAGGTGAAGTGCAGCGCGCCGATCTCGTGGTCGCGGCCGTGGGCAAGGCCGCCTACATCCCCGGCGACTGGATCCGCGACGGCGCCATCGTCATGGACGTGGGCATCAATCGTGGCGCCGATGGCAAGCTTTGCGGCGACGTGGAGTACGCGGCCGCCGCCGAGCGGGCCGCGTGGATCACGCCCGTTCCGGGTGGAGTAGGCCCCATGACCATTGCCATGTTGCTCTCCAACACCGTGGACGCGGCGCTCAAGCGGCGCCCGTGAAGAGCTTCCGGGGTCCACACACTTAAGGTTTCGAAAAGCGAAAGTCGCTTCCGTTACCCCCGGCAACCCTTCACCGGCACCACTCGGGTGTGCGGCATCCCTGGGGTGTAGACTCGGCCGCATGAAAGGCCCGGCCACGCCGTCGAGTCCTGCTCATCGCCGCGTCGAAGTCGATGCGCTTCGCGATGCAGGCCACGTGCACCGTGGTGATGTCGTCGCGGTGGAAGAACCCCTCGAGATCCGGCTGCTGCTCGAGCACGAAAAGCCGGAACACGCCAACGGCGGCACCGGCCGCCCGGTGTCCATCACCATGCGCACGCCCGGCAACGACGCGGAGCTCGCACTGGGCTTCCTGTTCGGCGAAGGCATCCTCCGCGAAACGCGCGACGTGATCGACGCGCGACCCTGCGGCCCCTCGGGCAACGTGCTGCGCGTGACAGTGCGCGCCGATCTGCCGCTGGATCTCAAACGACTCGAACGGAATTTCTACACCACCTCCAGTTGCGGTGTGTGCGGCAAGGCGTCCATCGACGCCGTCACGGCCACGCTGGGCATGCGCACCGTGGGCAGCGGATTGCTGGTGAACGAGAAGATCCTTCGCGGCCTGCCGGATGCACTGCGCGAAGCGCAGTCGGGCTTCGCGGAAACCGGCGGCATGCACGCGGTGGGATTGTTCGATGCCGAAGGTGAGCTGCTCGCGAGCTACGAAGACGTGGGCCGGCACAACGCCATGGACAAGCTGGTCGGTGCGGCGCTGCTCGGCCGCGAGTTGCCCTGGAAGGATCGCATCGTGCTTCTCTCCGGGCGGGCCAGCTTCGAACTGCTGCAGAAATCCATGATGGCGGGAGTACCCGTGGTGGCCGCGATCGGCGCGCCGTCCACGCTGGCGCTGGAGCTCGCGCACTCGGCGGGCATCACGCTCATCGGTTTCCTGCGCGACCACGGATTCAACGTCTATACCCATCCCGAACGCGTGCGTCCGCAGCGGGAGTCTGCGTGAGCGAAGACGCGCGGCTGCGTCGAAGCGTGGATGCCGCGGTGACCAGGCTCGGCCAGCAGCCGGGACCCTTGCTCGAAATCCTTCATGCGGTGCAGAACGACCTTGGCTGCGTTCCCGCGGATGCAGTGCCATTGATCGCCGAGGCGCTGAACCTATCCCGCGCCGAAGTGCACGGCGTGATCTCTTTCTATCACCACTTCACCGCGGAGCCGCGAGGACGATGCGTGGTGCAGGTATGCCGCGCGGAAGCCTGCAAGGCCTTGCGTGGCGACGAAATCGCCGAAGCCGCGCGCCGCAAGCTGGGCATCGACTTTGGCGAAACGCGCGCCGATGGCAGCGCCACGCTGGAAGCCGTGTACTGCCTGGGCAATTGCGCCTGCGCGCCTTCGATCACCGTGGGTGGGCAGATTCACGGACGCTGCCAGCCGGCCGAGATCGGATCGATCATCGACGCCGCGAGCGCGGCGCGATGAGCGAGGTAACGGTATTCGTCCCGGGAGATTCCGGCGCGCGCTCCGTCGGCGCGGATCGCGTTGCTGCCTCGCTCGACGCGGAATTCCGGCGACGCGGTATCGATGCCCGCATCGTGCGTACCGGATCGCGGGGAATGTACTGGCTCGAACCGCTCGTCGAAGTACAGACGGCTGAAGGCCGGGTGGGCTACGGCCCTGTGCACGCTTCGGAAGTAGTTCGGCTCCTGGACAAGGGCATGCTCGACGGTGTCGTCGACGACCTGCGCATCGGCGACCCTGCCAACCATCCCTGGATGCGAAGCCAGCAGCGGCTCACTTCCGCGCGTCTCGGACTGGTGGATCCGGCCAGCCTCGATGACTACCTCGCGCACGGCGGCTACGCCGGTCTCGACGCGGCGCTGGCGCTGGAGCCGAAGGCCATCGTCAGCATGGTCACGGAATCCGGATTGCGGGGGCGGGGAGGCGCGGCGTTCCCTACGGGCATCAAGTGGCAAACCGTCCTCGACCAGGTGGCGGCACAGAAATACATCGCCTGCAACGCCGACGAAGGCGACTCGGGGACTTTCGCGGACCGCATGCTCATGGAAGGCGATCCCTTCTCGCTCATCGAAGGCATGACCATCGCGGGCTTCGCGACGGGCGCCACGCGCGGCTACGTCTATCTGCGCGTGGAATATCCCGATGCCGCGCGCGCCTTGAACCAGGCGTTGAAAGTCGCGCGCGAGCGCGGCTACCTGGGCGCCGATATCCTCGGCAGCGGCCGCGCTTTCGATCTCGAGGTGCGGATGGGCGCGGGCGCGTACATCTGCGGCGAAGAGACTTCCATGCTCGAGAGCCTGCAGGGCCGGCGCGGCGAAGTCCGCGTTCGTCCGCCCCTGCCGGCGATCAAGGGCTTGTTCGATCAACCCACCGTAGTGAACAACGTGGTCACGCTGGCAACGGTGCCGGTGATTCTGGCCCGCGGGGCCGCGTTCTACCGCGACTTCGGCATGGGAAGATCGCGCGGCACGGTGCTGCTGCAGCTGGCGGGCAACGTGAAGTATGGCGGACTGGTCGAGCGGGGCTTCGGGCTCACGGTGCGCGAACTGGTGTTCCGCTACGGCGGCGGCTCGGCAACGGGCAAGGCGGTGCGCGCCGTTCAGATCGGCGGGCCGCTGGGGGCCTATCTACCGCCCGCCGAGTTCGATACACCCCTGGATTACGAGGCGCTGTCCGCGAAGGATGCGCTGCTGGGCCACGGCGGCGTGGTGGTCTTCGATGAAGACGTGGACATGGCGCGCATGGCGCGACACGCATTGTCGTTTTGCGCGAGCGAATCCTGCGGCAAATGCACGCCTTGCCGCATCGGCTCCACTCGCGGCGTCGAGATCATCGACCGCCTGGTGTTCGCGCAGAACGGCGGGCGCGACCAGGACATCGCCTTGCTCGGTGAACTGTGCGACACCATGGCCGAGGGCTCGCTGTGCGGGCTCGGCGGCATGACGCCGTTTCCCGTGCGCAGCGCGCTCAAGCACTTCAACGAGGATTTCTGATGCTCGCGCGAGGCCACCACGACCTGGGCACGCCGGCGACGACAGGCGGGAGCGTGACGCTGCAGATCGATGGCGTGAGCATCACGGTGCCGGCGGGTACCTCGGTGATGCGTGCCGCCGCGCTGGCGTCCCGGGATGTTCCCAAGCTCTGCGCCACGGACACTCTCAAGGCGTTTGGCTCCTGCCGGGTTTGCCTGGTGCAGATCGAGGGCCGGAAGGGGTATCCCGCCTCCTGCACCACGGAAGTGGCGGAGGGCATGAAGGTCCACACGCAGAATGAGGCGATCACGAAACTGCGCCGCAATGTGCTCGAACTCTATGTCTCGGAGCACCCGATCGGCACCTGTGCCGATACGAGCCGCTGCGAACTGGAATCCCTCGCCGCCGCGCACGGCATTGGTGAATCGCGCTATGCGAGTGGAGACTCCGCGCGCCACGTGCACACGCCGAAGCCGGTGGATGCCAGCAATCCGTATTTCCGCTTCGACAACGATGCCTGCATCGTGTGCTCGCGTTGCGTGCGCGCCTGCGAGGACCAGCAGGGCACGTTCGCGCTGACCATCGCGGGACGGGGACTCGAGTCGCGCGTATCCGCTTCGCAGAACCAGCCGTTCTTCGAATCCGAGTGCGTGTCCTGCGGCGCCTGCGTCGAAGCTTGTCCGACGGGCGCATTGATGGAGAAGTCCGCCATCGCGGCGAAGGCGCTGCCCCAGAGCTCGGTGAAAACCACCTGCGCCTATTGCGGCGTCGGTTGCACGCTCGTGGCCGAAGTCACCCATGGCGCGGTATCGCGCATGGTTCCGGATCGGGCAGGGCGCGCCAACCAGGGTCATGCCTGCGTGAAAGGGCGGTTCGCGTACGGCTATGCCACGCATGCCGACCGCGTCACGAGGCCCATGATCCGCAAGCGCATCACCGACGACTGGTGCGAAGTGAGCTGGGACGAGGCGATCCAGTACGCGGCTTCCGAGTTCAAGCGCATCCAGGGCACGTACGGCCGCGATTCCATCGGCGGCATCACGTCGTCACGCTGCACCAACGAGGAAACCTTCCTCGTGCAGAAGCTGGTGCGCGCGGCGTTCGGCACCAACAACGTCGACACCTGCGCGCGCGTGTGTCACTCGCCCACGGGCTATGGGCTCAAGCACACGCTGGGGGAATCCGCCGGCACGCAGGAATTCGTGTCGGTGCAGCAGTCCGACGTGATCATGGTGATCGGCGCCAGCCCGACGGAGGCGCATCCCGTGTTCGCCTCGCAGATGAAGCGCCGGCTGCGGCAGGGTGCGCGCCTCATCGTCATCGATCCGCGCGCCATCTCGCTGGTGAAGTCGCCGCATGTGCAGGCGGACCATCACCTGCGGCTGCTGCCGGGAACCAACGTGGCCGTGATCAACGCGCTGGCGCACGTCGTGGTCACGGAAGGGCTCACGCGCGACGACTACATCGCCGATCGCTGCGAGCGCGAGTCCTTCGAGAAGTGGAGGGCTTTCGTCGCGGACCCGAAGAATTCGCCCGAAGCGATGGAGCCGGTGACAGGAGTTCCGCCGGCGGAGATCCGCGACGCCGCCCGCCTGTACGCGCGCGGGCCCAACAGCGCCATCTACTACGGCCTGGGTGTGACCGAGCACAGCCAGGGCACGACCATGGTCATGGGCATCGCGAACCTGGCCATGGCCACGGGCAATCTCGGCCGTGAAGGCGTGGGCGTCAGCCCCTTGCGCGGTCAAAACAATGTCCAGGGGTCCTGCGACATGGGTTCGTTCCCGCACGAGTTCAGCGGCTACCGCCACGTGTCCGATGACGCCACGCGCGCCCTGTTCGAATCGATGTGGAAGGTGCAGCTCGGCGCCGAGCCGGGCCTGCGCATCCCCAACATGTTCGAAGCCGCGCTCGATGGCTCGTTCAAAGGTCTCTACATCCAGGGCGAGGATTTCGCGCAGTCCGATCCCAACACGGCGCATGTCACCGCGGCGCTCTCGGCCATGGAATGCATCGTCATCCAGGATATCTTCCACAACGAGACGGCGAAGTTCGCGCACGTATTCCTGCCGGGTTCATCCTTTCTCGAGAAGGACGGCACCTTCACCAACGCGGAGCGGCGCATCTCGCGCGTGCGCAAGGTCATCGAACCGCTCGGCGGGCTCGCGGACTGGGAAGTCACGATGAAGCTGTCCCAGGCGCTGGGCTATGCCATGGACTATGCGCACCCCTCGCAGATCATGGACGAGATCGCCGCGCTCACGCCCACGTTCAAGGGTGTGAGCTACGAGAAGATCGATGCGCATGGGTTCGATCCAGTGGCCCTGCAATGATCAGGCGCCGCGGGGCACGCCCACCATGCACGTGGGTCACTTCGTGCGCGGCAAGGGAAAGTTCTACGTCACGGCCTATGTGCCCACCACGGAGCGAACCTCCTCGAAGTATCCGCTGCTGCTCACCACCGGTCGGGTGCTCACGCAGTACAACGTCGGCGCGCAGACGCGGCGCACCGCGAACATGGCCTGGCACAACGAAGACCGGCTCGAGCTGCATCCGCACGATGCCGAAGCGCGCGGCATCGATCACGGCGATTGGGTGGGTGTCACGAGCCGCGCGGGGGACACCGTGCTGCGCGTCGAGATCACCGACCGCGTGGCGCCGGGAGTGGTGTACACCACGTTCCACTTCCCCGAATCCGGCGCGAACCTCATCACCACCGAGAATTCCGACTGGGCGACCAACTGTCCCGAGTACAAGGTGACCGCCGTGCAGGTGGTGAAGGTGGCGCAACCTTCGGCCTGGACGGGACGCAGGCGGGCCATCGTGGCCACGAAGCGGCCCGTGACCGACGCAGAGCTGATGGACGTCACACGCCTCGTCGCGATGGCCAACGACATCGCGGCCTTCTTCGATTCCGAGAGTGACAAGGCCGTGGCGCGCGGAAGGCGTGCGCGCGCATCTGAAGAAGTACTGGGAGCCGCGCATGCGGCGGGAAATCATCGAACACGTGAAGCAGGGCGGCGCGGGTCTCACGCCCACTGCCTGTTCGGCCATCGAAAGGCTGGCCTCCTGACCTCATAGTCCATGGCTATGAATTCCGGGATTTGCGTGCTCGCCAGCACGGGCAGGCCCTGTCAGTATTGCGCCCCATGATTTCAGGTCTCGCGGCGAAGATTGCCGCCCGGCAATTCGTCGTCACCGGCGAGCTCACGCCCCCCAAGGGCACCGATCTCACCCGTCTGTTCGCCACCGCGGAGCTGCTGCGGCCGTCGGTGGATGCCATCAACATCACCGAGTCGCCGCGCGCCCGCATGTCGATGGACGCGCGCGCGGTGGCCAAGCTGCTGCTCGACCGCGGCATCGAAACCGTGGTGCAGATCACCAGCCGCGACCGCAACCGCATTGCCGTGCAGTCGGACCTGTTAGGCGCCGCGGTGCTGGGCCTGCGCAACTTCGTGTTCATGGGTGGCGATTCGCCCGAAGGCGGCGACCACCCGCAGGCCAAGCCGGTGTTCGATCTCACGGCCTCCGGATTGCTGGCGGCGGCCGAAGCCTTGCGCAATGGCACGCGACTACGCGGGCAACGCGTTGAGCGGCACGCCGGACCTGTTCCTCGGCGCCACCTGCAATCCCGGGGCGGTCAACTTCGATGCCGAAGTCGAGAACACGCGCCGCAAGATCGATGCGGGCGCGCGGCTGCTGCAGACGCAGGCCGTCTACCACGCCGACCCGTTGAAGCGATTCATCGACGCGGTGAAGCCGGATGGCGTGGCGATCCTGGCCGGCGTCATACCGCTGAAGTCGGAGAAGAGCGGTCGCCTGGTTGAATGCCAATCTGCCCGGCGTGGTGGTGCCGCCCGACATGCTGGCGGCCATGGATGAAGCGGCCCGCCAGGGCGGCGCCCGCGAACGCAGCGTGGAACTGGCGGCACGGCGTGATCGCGCGAGCTTCGCGGGTCTGGTCCAAGGCGTGCACATAATGGCCATCGGCGGCGAAGCCGAGGTGCCGGAGATCCTCCGCCGCTCGTTTTAGCGATTAGACGTAATTCCGGGGGGTGAGCCAGCTCTCATTGTGGCTTGCCCGGGCGAAGATCCGGGGACCTCGCATCCATGCCGCGGTTAAACTGCGCGCCGTCGCCGGCTTCAGTCATTTCATGCTCATCTACGCGTTCCTCGAACACTATCCCAGCCCGTACAAGCCTTACTTCGACTCCCAATTCGAACAGTTCCTGCGCGATGGGCATGAGTTGCGCAATTTCTCTTACGGCGTCGCACCGGGATCCTTTTCCGAAAAGGTACGCAAGCACGGACTGGACAAGCTGACCAGCTACCTGCCCACGCTGCTCAGCCAGATGCCTGGCTTTCTACCCGCCATGCTTCGCAACTTCCTGCGGCATCCGTTCGCGGTACTCCGCAATTGCTGGCGCGCGGCGCGCTGCAGCTCCGGCGTGAAGCAGGTATTCGTGTCGATGATGCGTGCGTCGCTCTTGCCGGCCAAGGCTCCCGACATCTGCCTGGTCCACAACCTCATCACGCAGCGGAATTCGCGTTTCCTGCGTCACGTATATCCGGGAGTTCCGGTGGCGTTCTACTACCACGGTGGTGAACTGCCCGGTGTGCCGACGGTGTCGGATGCCGAGGCGATCGCCGCCTTCCAGGCCGCGGACGTCGTGTTCACCAACACCGCGAGTTCGCGCCAGCAGGCGGTCGACCGCGGCTGTGACCAGCACAAGGTGGTCATCTCGCCCATGGGCTTCAATCTCGCGGACTTCGTGCCGTTGAAGGAACGCCCGTTCCGGCGTGACGGCAACCTCAACCTGCTCATCATCAGTCGCCTCAGCGAAGAGAAGGGGCTGATGCACGCCATCGACGCCATGTGGCAGCTGCGCGAGCGCGGTATCACTGACGTGCGGATGCGGATCATCGGCGGCGGTCCGCTGGCGGAAGCACTGAAGGCGAAAATCGCAGGACATGGTCTGGCTGAATGGGTCGAGCTGCTGGGGGTCGAAGTCCCTCGAGCAATGCAATGCGGAACTGGCGACCGCCGACGCCTTGTTGCTGCCCAGCGTTCCCTTCGGCACCTGGAAAGAGACCCAGGCCTGTGTCGTGCAGGAAGCCATGCTGATGCGCGCGTTGGTCGCCACCAGCACGGCTGGCGGCGTGCCGGAATCGACGGCGCCTGAACTCCGGCGCTTCAGCTACCCGCCCGGTGACACCGCGGCACTGGCGCAATCCATTCTCGACCTGCGTTCCCTGGACGTCGGGCAGATGTCGCGGCTGGCCGATGATGGCCGGCGATTCGCCATGGAAAACTACGACATCGCCAAGCTCAATCCGCGCCTGTTGTCGATGACGATGGCGCGGCGCCGACCGGAAGCTGCGAACGCCTGAGCGGGGGCAGGGCGGGTCAGGTCCGCGAGCCGCCCAGCGCATCGGTGCGCAGCTGTTCGATGCGCTTCATCTCGAATGCGCGCAGGTCCTGGCAGGGGACGCAGTAGTCGGCAACGAACCCCATCCTCTGCTTCTTTATCTTCTTGCCCCAGACGATGAACATCGCCACCCCGTCATGGTTGATAGGCCCCGAGATCGCGGAGCGCCTGTTTACCGCTCTCACTATACGGGTTCAGCTCCAGCGACCGGCGATAACTTCTGATGGCTGCGTCACGTAGTTTGGCGGCCGCATAGGCTTCTCCCAGGGAATCGTGCACGTTCCACTCGCCGGGGAACTGCTGTGCGTTGAGTTCGAACACCTTGATGGCTGCCGGCAGATCGCCGGCGCGCATCACCTGGTAGCCGACAGAATTGAGCTGGGAGGAACCCAGTTCGTACTCTCTGGCGTGCCTGGTCCGAAGCCCTTCATGCAACTTCAGGGCGGCCGAGATACCGTGCGCCCGGTACTCCGCAAAGACCGGAATCCGTGCATCGATGGTGGGGCAGTCAGACCTGGCAAACGCTTCCCGCCGCCATTCACAGAGCACGGCGGCGATCAGCGCACCGCCATTCGAGCTGTTGGTGAGGATGACGATGCCGTCGCCGGTCTCCGGAATCACCTGGAACCAGCTTTCCCAGCCATTGTTGGTGCCGCCATGGCCGATGCCCGTGTGCGGCCCGAGTTGCGCAGGCCGCACGTTGTAGCCGAGTCCGTACTCGGGCGCAGGCCCGAAGGAATCACGCGCGGCCCACTGGGTATTCGCCACCGGGCGCATGGCTTGCGCGAGCAACGCCGGTGAGACGACGCCTGCGGGTGTGTCCAGCGCGGCCACTGCGAAATTGGCGAGATCGCGCAGGCTGGTAGTGAGGCCGGCCGCCGATGATTCGTTGTAGCGAAGCAGTGGCAAGGGCTTCGCCGCCGCGTCGTACGGCGTGGACATGGTGCTCGAGTCCTTGGGCGGCTCGAATGAACTGCGCCGCATGCCCAGCGGCTGGAAGATTTCGCTGGCCATGTACTGCGTGAATGGCCGTCCTGATATCTCTTCGATGGCTAGCTGCAGGATCAGGTAGTTCGCTCCCGAATACGCAAAGCTGCTGCCGGGAGGAGCAACCAGGCTAACGGAGCCGGTGCCGGTTTTCCCATTCAACGAGTCCTCGATGGGCGGCACCGCGAGGGTGGGATCCGAACCACCAAAACCATGTTGCGAAATTCCCGCCGTGTGGCTCAGCAACCGGCGTGCGGTCACCTGATGCACAGCGAGGGAGCTGGGCGGTATCTGCCAGCGATGCAGGTATTCATTGATGGGCCGATCGAGGTCCAGTTTCCCTTGCTCCACGAGGTGCAGGACACCCCAGGCGGCCACGCTCTTGGAGATCGAACCCACGTTGAACAGCGTATCTGCCGTCACGGGACGCCGGCTCGCAACGTCCGCGAGTCCGAAGCCCTGCAGCCAGACCACCTTGCGCTGCTGGATGACGGCGATGGCGGCACCAGGCACGGAATACCGCTCGAGGTAGCGAGGCACGGACTGTTCGAAACCCGCCGTGACGCCCTTGGGTTTGGACCGCGCGAAGCCCACCTGCGTAACGGAGAGCAGCAACAGGCACGTCATCAACGAAACACGGAGCGGACTCGCGGACATGCGGGATACCTGCGTTTGGGTAGACTTATTGAGAGGCCGCCGCGCGGCATGAGGTTGTAATGCGCTACAGAAAATTGGGGAATACGGGCCTGATCGTCTCCGAGATGTGTCTCGGCGCCATGACTTTCGGCAGCGGCGAGGGCATGTGGGCCACCGTCGCGGGCGTCGGCCAGGAGGACGTCACGGGCATCATCAAGTCGGCGTTCGACAAGGGCATCAACTTCATCGACACGGCGGATTTCTATTCGAACGGCCGTTCGGAAGTCGTCACGGGTCATGCGCTGAAGCAGCTCGGTCTCGCGCGTGACAGCTACGTGCTCGCCACCAAGGTGTTGCTGCGCATGGGCGCGGGTCACAACCAGATCGGGCTCTCGCGTTACCACATCATGGCGAACATCGACGCGAGTCTGAAGCGCCTGCAGGTGGATCACATCGATCTTTACCAGATCCATGGGCGCGATCCTTTCACTCCGCTCGAAGAGACGCTCGACGCGCTCGACGACTGCGTGCGCGCGGGCAAGGTGCGCTACCTCGGCCTGTGCAACCTCTCCTCGTGGGAGATCATGAAATCGCTCTGGATCTCCGACAGACGCAGCCTCGCGCGGTTCGAGAGCCTGCAGATGTACTACTCGCTCGCCGGCCGCGACATCGAGCGCGAAATCGTGCCGCTGGCGAAGGACCAGAACCTCGCCATCCTGCCGTGGAGTCCGCTCGCGGGTGGCTTTCTGTCGGGCAAGTACTCGCGCGAGAACGAGAAGCCCGAGGGTGCACGCCGCGCGACGCTGGACTTTCCGCCGGTGGAGCGTGACCGTCTATGGCGCATCCTCGACGTGCTTCGCCCGATCGCGGCGGAGAAAAAGGTGTCGGTGGCGCAGGTCGCCCTGGCCTGGTTGCTCGCACAGCCGCACGTGACCTCGGTGATCATCGGCGCGAAGAATCATGCTCAGCTGCTGGACAACATCGCGGCGACCGGGCTCACGCTCACTGCGGAGCAAGTGAGCGCCATCGACGAGGCTTCCAGGCTTCCGAGCGAGTATCCGCAATGGATGCTCACGCGCCAGTCGACCGATCGGTTGGAGCAGGTGAACGGGACCGCCTGACGGATGACGGCGAAGAAGCTCAGCATTCGCCGCAGCATCGAGCGGTTGTTGTTCCCGGAGCTCGAGCGTCGGGGCTTCCAGCGAATTCCACCCGCGCAGTACGACCGGCTGCTTCCTTTCGGCAAGTTCGTGCGCCAGGGGGCACGCGGACTCGATGTCCTCGAGCTTCAGTTCGACAAGTACACGGCGACACGATTCCGGCTCAACCTCTGGGTCGTGCCGCCAGGAAGGACGCTCGAGGAGCCCTGGCGTGCCGGCGACCCGGAGCTGAGTCACTACTACTTCACGCGGCGCGGCCTGGTCCTGCGCCCATGGTTCGGCGTTCGCCGTCGCCGGCCGCCACCGGGCGTGCCGGAGTACGACCGGGCGGTCAACGAGGTCATCAGCCTGCTTCCCGAGGTGGACGACTTGTTCCGGTCGGGCCGCGAGACGCGGCGCATGGAAAGGATGCCCGAGCGGACCTATGGCATCGGCCGGCACCGATACCCGAAGGGGACCTGGCTCCTCTGGTCCATTCCCGTGGCATTGCTTATGTTCATCGCCGGATCGGTCCGCTGGATCGCAGCGCATCGTCCTTACGAAGGCAGCCTCATCAGCTGGATCTTCGTTGCGGCCTTCCTGCTGGCGGGCTGGATCTGGCTCTGGTGGGGCGCGAACCGGCGCTGAGAACCACAGCCGCATGGATTTCTGGTAGCGTTACCGCCGCCAGTTTTTGGGGGGACCATGTATCTCGGCATCGATATCGGCACTTCGAGTGTCAAGGCCGTCATCGTCGACGACAAAGACACCGTGGTGGAGCAGGCGTCCGCTCCGCTGAACGTCTCCCGGCCGAATCCCGGCTGGTCGGAACAGAATCCCGCCGACTGGTGGGCCGCGACCTGCGCCGCCGTGAAAGCGCTGCCGCCGCCGCCCGCAAGGCGGTCAAGGCCGTGGGCCTCTCGGGCCAGATGCATGGCGCCACGCTGCTGGACGCCGCCGACAAGCCGCTGCGTCCCGCCATTCTCTGGAACGACGGCCGCAGCGAGAAGCAGTGCGCCACGCTCGAAAAGGCCGAGCCGCGCTCACGCGCCATCACCGGCAACATCGCCATGCCGGGCTTCACGGCGCCCAAGCTCGTCTGGGTGCGCGAGAACGAGCCGGACATCTTCAAGCAGACGCGCTGCGTGCTGCTGCCCAAGGACTACGTCCGCCTGCTCATGACGGGCGAGAAGGCCAGCGATTGCTCGCGATGCCGCGGGCACGCTCTGGGTCGACGTGGCGAAGCGCCGATGGTCGCCCGAGATGCTCGCGGCGACGGGCCTCGATGAATCCCACATGCCGCAAGCTCGTCGAGGGCACCGACGCCACAGGCCATCTGCGCAATGAAGTCGCCGCGGACTGGGGCATGGACCGCGTTCCGGTCGCGGGTGGCGGCGGCGACAACGCCGCGGGCGCCGCCGGCATCGGCGTGGTGCAGCCCGGCGATGCGTTCCTGTCGCTGGGCACCTCGGGCGTGCTGTTCCTGGTGACGCCGAAGTTCCTGCCGAACTCCGCCAAGGCGGTACACGCGTTCTGCCACTGCCTGCCGGGCGTGTGGCACCAGATGAGCGTGATGCTCTCGGCTGCTTCGCTGCGTCGACTGGGCCGTGAAGCTCACCGGCACCAAGGACGCGGCCGAGCTGCTCGTCGAAGGTCGAGGCGCGCGGCTCGCCTCGACGGGTCCGAGATCTTCCTGCCGTACCTCTCCGGCGAACGCACGCCGCACAACGATCCCGCCGCGCGCGGTGTGCTG
Organism: uncultured Pseudomonadota bacterium; assembly: GCA_963846605.1. Taxonomy (GTDB): domain Bacteria; phylum Pseudomonadota; class Gammaproteobacteria; order Steroidobacterales; family Steroidobacteraceae; genus CADEED01. Next base: position 719,724 of record CAWJWS010000011.1, on the reverse strand, counting down.
TTCGGCCTCAACCATGATTCCGACGCCGCTGCCATCGGCCAGGCCGTGCTCGAAGGCGTGGCGTTCGCGTTCGCCGATGGTCTCGACGTGCTCATCGAAGCCGGCGCCACCATCGACAAGATTTCGGTGATCGGCGGCGGCGCGCGTTCCATGTGGTGGGGCGGCGTGCTGGCCGCGGCGCTCAAGCGCCCGCTCATCTATCGCGATGGCTCGGAAGTGGGCCCGGCCTTCGGTGCCGCGCGCCTCGCCCGGATAGCCAAAACCGGCGAACGGGCGGAGGATGTCTGCCGTCCGCCGCCGGTCCGTGTGGTCATCGAACCCAACGCCCGCGACATCGAGCAGCTGGCGCCCAAACGCCAGTGCTTTTCGAAGATTTATCAGGACCTTAAGCCAAGATTCCGAGGAGTTTGATCATGTCGACCGCAACGCCACTGCCGACCTCCTATTTCGGCGCGTCCAGCCCATCAAGTTCGAAGGCCTCGAAGTCGGACAACCCGCTGGCCTTCCGCTACTACAACAAGGACCAGATCGTCCTCGGCAAGCGCATGGAAGATCACCTGCGTCCGGCGGTTTGCTACTGGCATTCCTTCGCCTGGAACGGCAACGACATCTTCGGCGCCGGCACCTTCGATCGCCCGTGGAACGCGGGCGCCATGGACCAGGCCGCCGCCTGGGCCAAGATGGACGCGGCCTTCGACTTCTTCACGCGCCTCGGCGCGCCGTTCTATTGCTTCCACGACGTGGACGCGATGCCGACGGCGTCGAACATCAAGGAGCACGTCGAACAACCTGGCGGCGACCATCGACCGTCTCGAGAAGAAGCAGGCCGAGACCGGCATCAAGCTGCTCTGGGGCACGGCCAACCTGTTCTCGCATCCGCGCTACATGGGTGGCGCCTCGACGAATCCGGATCCGGATGTCTGGGCGTTCGCGGCCACGCAGGTGCGTCATTGCCTGGACGCCACCAAGCGCCTCGGCGGTGCCAACTACGTGCTGTGGGGCGGCCGCGAAGGCTACGACACGCTGCTCAACACCGACCTCAAGACCGAGCTCGAGAACTTCGGCCGCTTCCTGCAGCTGGTCGTCGAGCACAAGCACAAGATCGGCTTCAAGGGCACGATCCTCATCGAGCCGAAGCCGCACGAGCCGACCAAGCACCAGTACGACTTCGACACCGCGACCGTGTACGGCTTCCTCAAGAAGAACGGCCTCGAGAACGAAGTGAAGGTGAACATCGAAGCCAACCACGCGACGCTCGCGGGTCACAGCTTCGATCACGAGATCGCGATGGCCGATGCGCTCGGCATCTTCGGCTCGATCGACATCAACCGCGGCGATCCGCAGAACGGCTGGGACACCGACCAGTTCCACAACGATCCGCTCGACATGACGCTGGCGATGTATCGCATCCTGAAGGCCGGCGGATTCACCACCGGCGGCTTCAACTTCGACGCCAAGGTGCGTCGTCAGTCGATCGATCCGACCGACATGTTCCACGGTCACGTGGGTGGCCTCGACCTGCTGGCGCGCACGCTGCTGTCGGCGGCCGCGCTCATCGAGCACGGTGGCATCGACAAGTTCGTCGAGCAGCGTTACGCGAAATGGGAGGGCGAGGCCGGCCAGAAGATCCACGCCAAGGACGCGACGCTCGCGTCGATGTCGGATGCGGCCGTGGCCGCGAACATCAATCCGAAGCCGCAGTCGGGCCGCCAGGAATACCTGGAGAACCTGGTCAACCGCTTCGTCTGAGATCTCTGATTCGTTCGGGAATCGCCTGCGCGGCCGCTACGGTTTTCGTAGCGGCCGCGCTCGCTTCGGAGCCGAGCAAAGCGCTGATCAGCGCGAACGGCACACGGGTCGATCTGCCTTGGGACGACGCGTGGGTGCGCGAGAAGGTTCCAGACCCGCTGTCGAAGCCGTTGAAAGACGAAGTGGGTTTCATCGTGCAAGCAGATCCGATGGTCATGCGGGCGCGGATCTCCCCTGGCTATCACACACGCCCGGAGGAACTCGTCGACTCTAAGTTGAAGGAGCTGCTGATGAGGCTGGCGTCGACCGTACCTCGAGACCTGGCGTGCGCATCGACAAGGAACCGCAAGTGCTGTCGGGAGGCACGAATCGCGGCTGGTTCGTGACGGCAAGTCACCCCGCGCCGCAGACAGGTGAATATCAATACGTCCAGCTGGCCCTTGTCGTCGTTGGCGATGCGCCTGTGTTGACGATGACCCTGTTCAACGAGGCCGGCAAGGAACACGCCGCCCAGTTGCGCGGGGCTGTCACGCGGCTACGGGTCACCCTGCCTTGATGTGAAGCTCGTCCTTGCCGGATCCGAATCTAACTAATAACCTGCGCGGCATGATCTCATGCCGCCTCGCTCTCGCTTCTCGACGTTGTTCGCATCGCTCGGCTCCGGTCGCGCAGAGCCGCCGACAAGAGCATCACGATGGATACCGGCGACGTCATCACGCTCGATTGGGGCGCGGACTGGGTCGTCGGCACCAATCCGCCGGAAGCCCCGCCGGGCACGCTCACCATCCACGGGCCGGACGCGGCTTCATGGCGCATCGTGGTAGGGCCCTTGCCGCCGCATCCCACGCTCACGGCCGACGCGGGCAACCTGCGCATGTACGTGCGCTGGATGGCGCGCGGGCTGGAGAACAGCGGTGCGACGGTCGATGAAGAGCCAAAGGCTTTTCAGGGCCGCGTTGCCCGCGGCTTGTATTTCCAGGCGCATGACGGTCGCAAGAAGACCAAGGCGCAGATCCGGAAAGTGGGTGGAGACTTCACCGATGCCTACGTGGGCGCCATGAATGTCGGCTCACGACCCTATGTCTTCGAAGTCGATTGGATTCAGGGTGGCGAGGCCGCCGCCACCAAGGCATTTGCCGCGGTGAAGAATCTGAAGGTGAAGTAGGCAGTGACGCGAGCCTTGGGAAGGCTCAGCCGTCGGAACCTACATACGTATGCATGGCGCGCATGGTGCTCGCCGTGAAGTAGAGTGCCGCCACTCGAACCAAGAGTGGGGGACACATGCGGCGATTCCTGTCCGGCTGGGCACTCGGCGTGCTGGCATTCACCGCGCAAGCCTGGGGAGCGGACTACCGCGCCCGTCTGCCGGAAGACGAAGTCGTGTACTTCGTACTTGCCGGACCGGTTCGCGAACGGAGATCCCGCGAACGACCTCGGTGGACTCACGGGCGACCGCCTGACTACCGGGTTCGATCCCACCCACAAGGGCTTCTATCACGGCGGTGATCTCAAGGGCCTGATCGCTCGTCTCGACTACATCCAGGGGATGGGTGCCACGGCCATCTGGCTGGGGCCTATATATAAGAACAAGCCCGTTCAGGGCGGCCCGGGCGAGGAGACCGCCGGCTACCACGGCTACTGGATCACCGACTTCACCCGGGTCGATCCGCATTTTGGTGAAGACGCCGACATGCGCGCCTTCGTGGAGGCCGTGCACGCGCGCGGCATGAAGGTGTACCTGGACATCATCACCAACCACACCGCGGACGTGATCCAGTATCGCGAGTGTGCCTCGGCGCCGTGCCCCTATCGCTCCAAGGCGGACTATCCGTATTCGCGCCGCGGCGGCGTGAAGGGCGCGCCGATCAACGACGGATTCGTGGGTGACCAGGTTCGCAGCAGCGCCAACTTCGCGAAGCTGGTGGACCCTGCTTACGCCTACACGCCGTTCGTGCTGCCCGCGGAAGCGGCGATCAAGGTTCCCGCCTGGCTCAATGACGTGCGCCTGTACCACAACCGCGGCAACTCGGATTTCTGGGGCGAGAGCTCCCTGCATGGCGATTTCGTCGGGCTCGACGATCTCCTGACCGAGAATCCGCGCGTGGTGCAGGGTTTCATCGACATCTACGGCGCCTGGATCGAGAAGTACCGCATCGACGGATTCCGGATCGACACGGCGCGGCACGTGAATCCGGAGTTCTGGCAGGCCTTCGCGCCCGCGATGATCAACCGCGCCCGCAGCCTGGGCATCCCGAACTTCCACATCTTCGGCGAAGTCGCGGCCGATGGCGTGGACGTGGCGCAGCTCGCGCGGCACACCCGCGTCGACAAACTACCGTCGGTGCTGGACTTCGGCTTCGCCGGCGCCGTTCAGCAGATGCTGGCGCGGGATGCGGGCACCTCCGTGATGGCGCGGCTGTACCAGGACGACGGGCTCTACGAAGGCGGCGCCAACGCGGCGCTGCGCCTGCCCACCTTCCACGGCAATCACGACTTCGGCCGGCTTGCGTGGATCATCCGCGAAGGCAAGCCCGCCATCGGCGATGAAGAACTCACGCAGCGCGTGATGCTGGCCAACGCCATGTTGTTCCTGCTGCGCGGAGTCCCCGTGGTCTACTACGGCGACGAGCAGGGCTTCGTCGGACACGGCGTCGACCAGGCGTCGCGACAGGACATGTTCGCGAGCCAGGTGGCCAGCTACAACGATCAGAAGCTGCTCGGGACTGATCGCACGACGGCCGTGGAGAACTTCAATCCGCAGCACCCCATCTACGCGCAGATCGCGGGCCTCGCCAGATTGCGCCACGAGTACTTCGCGCTGAGGCGCGGACGGCAGCTGGTGCGCGCGCATGGCAAGACGCCGGGGCTGTTCGCCGTGTCGAGAATCGGAAACGACGGCCGGGAAGTGCTGATCGCGTTCAATACGTCGACGTCCGCGCTGGTATCGCAGGTGGAAGTGGAACCTGCGTCGCTGGTGTTCAAGACGCTGCGCGGACCGTGCGCGCCAAAGGCGGCGGCGCCCGGCAGTGTCGAGGTCAAGCTGATGCCGCTGAGCTATGTAGTCTGTGTGGGAGCGGCACGATGAAAGTGAGGGTGTGGAGAGTCGTCAGCGCCTGGGTGCTGGCTGCGACGGCCGCCTGGGCACAGGCGCCAACCACGGTGAAATCACCTTCCGGCACTCTGACCGTGCACGTGAAGGTGAGCGGCGAAGGCCGGCCGGAATATTCCATCCTGCGCGGCAGCGAACGCATCGTGGATTGGTCGCGCCTGGGTTTCATCCTCGCCGACGCGTACAAGTTCGAACGCAACTTCGAAGTCGTGGGCCAGGAACAGAAATCCTTCGATGACACCTGGGAGCAGCCCTGGGGTGAGCGCCGCTTCGTGCGCAATCGCGGCAACGAGATGCGCGTGTTCCTGCGCGAGAAAACCGCCGCGCGCCGCGAACTTCGTGTCGTATTCCGCGTGTTCGACGATGGCGTGGGTTTCCGCTACGAGTTTCCGGAGCAGGCCGCGCTGCGGCAGTTGAACATCGTCGATGAGCTCACCGAATTCGCCATCGCCGAACCAGCGACCGCCTGGTGGATTCCCGGCGGCGAATGGAATCGCGACGAGTACCTCTATCGCAAGACGCCATTGAGCGAAGTGCCTCTGGCGCACACGCCCGTGACGCTGAAGCTCGCGAGTGGCGTGCACGTCGCCATTCACGAAGCCGCGGTGGTCGACTACGCGACTGTGTGGTTGCGACGAGTCGACGGTCAGCGCCTGAAGACGGTTCTCTGGCCGTCGTCCTCCGGTCCGCCGGTGTCGCGTGCCGCGCCTTTCGCCACGCCCTGGCGCACGCTGCAGATCACCGCCGATGCCCCGGGTCTAGTGATGTCGGACCTGATCCTGAATCTCAACGAGCCCAACAAGCTCGGCGACGTGTCCTGGGTCAAGCCGTTCAAGTACGTGGGCATCTGGTGGGAGATGCACCTTGGCACGAAGACCTGGAGCTCGGGTCCCAAGCACGGCGCGACGACGGCCGAGACGCGTCGCTACATCGACTTTGCCGCGAAGCACGGGTTCCGTGGAGTGCTGGTCGAGGGCTGGAACAAGGGATGGGACGGCGACTGGTTCGCGCGCGGCGAGGAGTTCAGCTTCACGGAGCCGTATCCCGACTTCGACCTGCGCGGGCTCGCGGCTTACGCGAAATCCAAAGGCGTCCGGCTGATCGGTCACCACGAAACGGGCGGCAATGCTGCCCTCTATGAGAAGCAGCTGGGCCCTGCGCTCGACCTCTACCAGAGTCTGGGTATCGATTCGGTGAAGACCGGCTACGTCGCGGATGCGGGCGGCATGCAGATCCTGGGGCCGGACGGGCGCATCCATTTCGAATGGCATGACGGCCAGGCCTCAGTCGCGGCATCACCTGCGCGTGGTCACCGAAGCCGCGAAGCGGCGCATCAGCATCGATGCCCACGAGCCCATCAAGGACACCGGCTTGCGCCGCACTTATCCGAACTGGGTGTCGCGCGAGGCTGCACGGGGCATGGAATACAACGCCTGGGGCGACCCGGTGAATCCACCCGAGCACGAAGTGAATCTCGTGTTCACGCGACTGCTGGGTGGCCCCATGGATTTCACCCCGGGCGTGCTCAGCCTCACGGGCGCCGGTGGCCGGAGGATTCCCTCCACCGAGGCCAAGCAGTTGGCGCTGTACGTGGTGATCTACAGCCCCATCCAGATGGCGGCCGATCTCCCCGAGAACTACGAGAAGCATCTGAAAGCCTTCCAGTTCATCAAGGACGTGCCCGTGGACTGGGCGGACACGCGCGTGCTCAACGGGGAAGTGGGCGACTACGTCACCATCGCGCGCAAGGATCGCGGCAGCGACAACTGGTACATCGGTGCGATCACCGACGAAGAGCCGCGCACGTTCAGCGTGTCGCTCGGCTTCCTCGACGAGGGCAAGCGCTACTACGCCACTATCTATCGCGACGGCAAAGGCGCGGGCTACGACGCGGATGGCCATGCGCTCGACATCGAGACGCGTCCGGTTTCGCGCCACGACTACCTGCAGATCAAGCTCGCGCCCGGAGGCGGGCAGGCGATCCGCATCGCCACCGACATGGGCCGCGTGCAGCCGCGTTCATCACCGAAGCCCCGGCCGAAGCCCCAGCCCAAGCCCGAACCCGAGTTCGACGTGGAGAAGCCGTGAGCGCCACAATCTCATCCACGCCCGGCTCGCACTCCGCGACCTCCGGCAGGCCGGAACTCCGCTTCTTCCAGATCTGGAACATGTGTTTCGGATTCCTGGGAATCCAGTTCGTCTTCGCGCTGCAGAACGGCAACGTGAGCCGCGATCTTCCAGACGCTCGGCGCGCAGATCGACGACATCGCGATCCTCTGGATCGCGGCGCCGCTGACGGGCCTGATCGTGCAGCCCCTGATCGGCTACTACTCGGATCGCACCTGGAACTGGTTCGGCCGACGTCGCCCGTACTTCCTGGCGGGCGCCATCCTGGCGTCGTTCGCGCTGATCGCGATGCCGCATTCCTCGACGCTCTGGATGGCGGCGGTGCTGCTGTGGTTGCTCGACGCCAGCATCAACGTGGCGATGGAGCCGTTCCGCGCATTCGTGGCCGATCAATTGCCCGAGCGTCAGCGCCCTTCGGGCTACGCCATGCAGACCTTCTTCATCGGCGTGGGCGCGGTCATCGGCAGCCTCCTGCCTTACTGGTTCGACCACGCGGGCGTGTCGAACGTCGGTCACGGGTCCGGGGCCGATCTCATTCCCGACACCGTGCGCTTCTCGTTCTACATCGGCGCCGCCGTGCTGCTGGCGGCGTTGCTGTGGACGATCATCACCACGCGCGAGTATCCACCCACCGAACTACACGGGTTCACCGATGCGGCTCCCGAAACGGAAACCGTCGAACCGGGACGCGCGGCGCGCGCGCGGCTGCGCGGGGCGCTGTGGCTGGTCGTCGGAATTCTCGCCGCCGTCGCCGTGTGGATGTTCGCGCTCGAGAGGAGCTGTACATCCTCACGCTGGGCTTCGCGTCGTGGGGACTGCTGTTGATGACTTTCGCGGGCAAGCCCGGCAGCTGGTTCCTTCCCGCGGTGGTTCGCGACATCGATCACATGCCGGCGCGCATGCGCGAGCTCATGCCGGTGCAGTTCTTTTCCTGGCTCGCGTTGTTCTGCGATGTGGATCTACACCACGCCCGCGGTCACGCAGGACATTCTTCGGCAGCCACCGACACGAACGGCGAGGCGTACAACGAAGGCGCAACTGGGTGGGCGTGCTGTTCGCCGTCTACAACGGCTTCGCGGCGCTGGCCGCGATGCGTGATTCCGTTCATGGTTCGCCGGCTCGGGCTGCACGAAGAGCCACCTGGTCAACCTGCTCGCTGGGCGCCGCCGGTCTCGTCTCCTTCGCATTGATCCGCGATCCCGACTGGCTGCTCGTCTCGATGGTGGGCGTCGGTTTCGCGTGGGCGTCGATCGTGTCGTTGCCGTACGCGCTGCTCGCCGGGCAGCGTGCCCGTCGCGCAAGATGGGCGTGTACATGGGCATCTTCAACTTCTTCATCGTGATCCCGCAGCTCGTGGCCGTGAGCGTGCTGGGCGCACGTCCTGCAAAGCCTGCTCGATGGCAGGCCGATCTACGTGCTCGTCGTGGGCGGCGTGAGCTTCGTGCTGGCCGGCGTGCTGGCGCTGCGCGTCCGCTGACCCCGCACTTCCGGCCGTTCGTCACGCGTGGCGGCCGTCGCTCACCGGTTGACCGACGGCGACGGGCCTGTCGCTACACTCGCCGGCCATGAACAAGAACACGCTGATTCACCTGGTCGCCGCGCTTTCCCTGGGCGTTCGGCCTGCGATTCGTCGTCAGCCTGGAGCCGCTGTGGTGGCTGGCCTGGTTCGTGCCCGGGCTCTGCTGGCGCTGGCGCTGCGCGCGGACGAGCTGGGCGGCGCGCGGCTCATGTGCTGCTGGCCGCGCCATCGGCGTCACGGTGAACGTGCCGTTCTTCCTCAAGGTGATGCCGCTGGTCCCGGTCATCATCGTCCTGGCGCTGCAGACGCTGTTGTGGTTGCTGATCATCGGCTCGGCCGCGGCGCATCGTGCTGACATTCCGATTCGGGATGGACCGTGCTGGCGCTGCCCGTCATCGGAGTCGCTGCGGACACGCTGCTCGCCCATCTCACGCCCGACGGAAACTGGGGCAGCCTCGCGTACACGCAGGCGGAGGTGCTGCCGATCGCGCAGCTCGCCTCGGTGTTCGGCGTGGGCGGCATGCTGTTCCTGTTGATGCTGGTGAATTCCGCGCTGGCGCTCGCGATCCATCGGTGCCTGGCGTTGGCCTGGCGCGAAGGCTCGCGTATCGCCGGCGGTGGCGTTGGTGCTCTTGGCCGGCGCGGGCTTCGGCGCCTTGCGATTGCAGGCGGCCGACTCCGGAACTGCGCGACCGCTGAAGCCGGTCACCTACGGCATCGTCTCCATCGACGACTTCGCCGCCAGCGTGGACAGCGGCCTGTCGCGGGACGTCTGGCAGCAATACGACGCGCAGGTGGCTGCGCTGGCGGCGGCGGCGCGCAGGTCGTGCTGCTGCCGGAGAAGATCGACGTGATGCCGCTGGCGTCGCGGAACGCCCGCAAGGGCGAGCTCGCCGCGCATGGCCGCGTGACAACCGCGTGTGGCTGGTGGCCGGCCTCGGCGTGGACACCGGCGAGCGAGCGGCGCAACGAAGCCTGGTGGTTCTCGCCCGACGGCACGCTGGTGACCAACTACCTGAAGCACTTCATGGCGCCGCCCGAGCGCGAGTTCGTGTCGGGCGGCGAGTTCCCGGTCGAACCGCGATCGACGGCGTGACCTACGGCGTCGCGATCTGCAAGGACATGCACTTCGCGAGCCTCGGGCGCGGCTTCGGCGCGCGCGATGCCGCCGTGATGCTGGTGCCGGCCTGGGATTTTCACGACGACGCCTGGATGGCGGCGAACATGACGAAGATGCGCGGCGTCGAGAACGGCTACTCGGTGGTGCGCGCGTCGCGCGACGGGTTGCTGTCGGTGTCCGACGCCTACGGCCGGGTGCTGGCGGTCGCGGAGAGCGCGCCGTTGCCGGGCACGTCGTTGCTCGCCACGGTGGACGTGGGGCCGCGCGTGCCGACTATCTACACGCGGATCGGCGATGCGCTGGGCTGGCTGTGCGTGGCCGCCATGGCGGTGCTGATCCCGGCGTCGTTCCTGCGGCCGAAGAAGGGCCGCAGGCTTCCGGACCGGGCACGGCCTCCTAGGCCGACTTGCGGACCACCAGCCGCGTCGGAATCACCACGTTGGTCGCCGGATTCGCCCGCGATCTGACGCAGCAGCGTTTCGACCAGCAATTCGCCCGCGCGGCGCGTGTCCTGCATGACCGTGGTCAGCGGCGGATTGGTGAGGCTGGCGGCCGGGATGTCGTCGAAGCCCACGACCGACACCTGGCGCGGCACGTCGATGCCGGACTCCTGCAGCGCGCGCAGCGCGCCGATGGCGATGAGATCGCTGGCGGCGACGATGGCGTCGAATTCGACGCCGCGCGACTGCAGCTCGTTCACGGCCTGGAAGCCGGACTCCTCGAGATTGATCGCGTCCACCTGCAGCGCGGAGTCGGTGCCGATGCGCGCTTCCATGATGGGCGCGTTCGTAGCCGCGGTAGCGGTCGAAGAATTCCGGGTAGTGGGTCGTGGCGTGACCGAGGAACGCGAGCTTGCGCCGGTCCTGCGCCAGCAGATGGCGCGTGACGTCGATAGCCGCCCTGCGCATTGTCCGAGCCCACGGACACGCCGGGCTCGTCGCTGAGCACGGGTCCCCAGCGCACGAAGTGCGTGCCCGCTCCACGAGCTTGTCGAGGCGCGGGCGGTATTCCTCGTAGTCGCCGTACCCGAGCAGGATGATGCCGTCGGCCTTGCGGCTGTCCTCGTAGTCCTGGCGGAAATCGCTCGGAGAGCTGCTGGAAGGAGATCAGCAGGTCGTAGCCCTGGCGCGCGCGAGGCGCGCGTGATCGAGCCCAGCATCGACAGGAAGAACGGATTGATCTGCGAATCGTCGGGCGTCGGATCCTCGAACAGCAGCAGCGCCAGCGTGTTCGAGTGCTGGGAGCGAAGGTTCGAGGCGTTCTTGTCGACGCGGTAGTTGAGCTGGCGCGCGATCTCCTCGATGCGCTTGCGCGTCTCGAGGCTGACCACCGGGCTGCCGCGCAGCGCGCGGGAAACGGTGGGCTGGCTGACGCCCGCCGAGAAACGCGATGTCGAATGATGTCGGTTTTTCGTGCATTGATCGCAGCGCCGCGCTGCCAGCGCCTGCCCCCTCGATGCTGGCGCGATGATGCACGGCCGCGTGCGCAGAAAAGCTACTGCGCTCCGGCACGTTGCCGCCCGTCGCCGGCCAATGAAATCAACGTGCTGACGAGTTCGAAAAACGCCACGCCGTGGCCCGGCAGGTGCAGGGTAGCGTTAGCAAAACTGCCCTCGGGCAAGCCCGTGTCCGCCGATCGCGGCGCCAACGTGCACGCCCGGCAGCGCGACGCTGGCCGGCTCGCCCGGAAAGGTTGAACGCGGCCAGCAGCGCGCCTTGCGCATCGAAGCGTCGGAAGGCGAGCACGGAATCGGTGGCCGCCAGGAATTCGATGTCGCCGTGCATCAGCAGCGGCAGCTGCTTGCGCCACGCGAGCAGCCGGCGGAAGCCGTGCAGCGCCGAGGATGCATCGCGCTCCTGCGCGGCCACCGACGAGTTCGAGGTGCTGCCGCGGCACCGGCAGCCACGGGTTCGCTGGTGGAGAAGCCGCCGCGCTGCGTGTCGATCCCAGGGCATGGGCGTGCGGCAGCCATCGCGGCCCTTGAACGATGGGCCAGAACGCGATGCCATACGGATCGCGCAGCGCTTCGAAGGGCACGTCGGCCTCGCCGAGGCCGAGTTCCTCGCCCTGGAACACGCACACCGAGCCGCGCAGCGCGCAGATCAGTGCCGTCAGCTGCGTGGCGAAGTGCGGCAGTGAGGGCGTGCTGCCGCCCCAGCGGCTCACCACGCGCTCCACGTCGTGGTTCGAGATCGTCCAGCACGGCCAGCTTTGCGGGGCGCGCTCGAGCAGGTTTTCGACGGTGGCGCGGATGTGCGCCGGCGAGCTGTCGTTGCTCAACAGTTCGAAGCTGTAGGCCATGTGCAGCCGGCCGGGCTGCGTGTACTCGGCGACCGTCGCGGTGGAGTCGTCCGAAGAGATCTCGCCGAGCGCGACCACGTTCGGGTATTCGTCGAGCAGCGCGGCGGATGTCCTCGAGGAACGGCAGCATCTCCGGCTGCGTGTTGTTGTAGCGGTGCCATTGGTAGCCGTAGGGATTGTCGGCCTTGAAACCGCGCCGCCTTGCGCGACTCGTTCGGGCCGCGGCGGGTTGTCGCGCAGCTGCGCGTCGTGGAAGCAGAAGTTGATGGCGTCGAGGCGCAGGCCATCGACGCCGCGATCCAGCCAGAAGCGCATGTTGTCGAGCGATGGCGCGCCGCACATCCGGGTGGTGGAAGTTCAGGTCGGGCTGCTCGCTCAGGAAATTGTGCAGGTAGTACTGCCCGCGGCGCGGTTCCCAGGTCCAGGCGACACCGCCGAAGATCGACAGCCAGTTGTTGGGCGGCGTGCCGTCTTCGCGCGCGTCGGCCCACACGTACCAGTCGGCCTTGGGATTGTCGCGGCTCTGCCGGCTTTCCTCGAACCACGCGTGCTGGTCGGAAGTGTGGCTCGGCACCTGGTCGATGATGACCTTGAGTCCGAGAGCATGCGCCTTCGCGACGAGCCGGTCGAAATCCGCGAGCGTGCCGAAGATCGGATCGACGGCGCGGTAGTCGGCGATGTCGTAGCCGAAATCCGCCATCGGCGACTTGAAGAAGGGCGAGATCCAGATCGCATCGACGCCGAGGCGGCGCGACGTAGTCGAGCCGTTCGATGATGCCGGGCAGGTCGCCGACGCCATCGCCGTTGGTGTCGAGGAAGCTGCGCGGGTAGATCTGGTAGATCGTCGCGCCGCGCCACCAGGGACGGCGCCGGCGCCGTGGCGGGCGGATCGTCATGCAGTGCGGAGCTGCTGGGGTGTCACGCGGCGGGAGCTTACCGCAAGCCACCCGCGCCTCCAGCGGCGCGCCGCGCGCTGCATACGTATTCAGTCTGAATACGTATGCAGGACCCTGTTCGCGCGCGGACCGGTCTCTACCATTCCGCCACGTCGAACGCCGGATCACGGAGTTCGTGAAGCCTCGCCGACTGACCCCCTCGGTCGGCGGGGCTTTTCCTTTTCTGGCCGCCTAAGCTGTCTCGCGAAGCGTGCATACGTATTCACGGGGATGGCCTTCGGGGCGCTGCTATGTTCGCGACGGCTCGACAGCGAGGAGGCCGGATGTTTCGAAGACGTTGGCGACACGTGCACGTTGCGGCACCTGGCTGGTGCTGCTGCTGGCGCTTGGCGCCTCCGGCGCCTGCGCGGCGGATGCCGGCGCGCAGTCCGCGGCGCGCGTCCAGCCCCGACTGGCTGCGCGATGCCGTCGTCTACGAAATCTTTCCGCGCGCCTTTTCGCCACGAAGGCAACTTCAAGGGCGTCATCCCGCAGCTCGATCGCCTGAAGGCGCTCGGCGTCACCGTGATCTGGCTCATGCCGGTCCATCCCGATGGGCAAGGAGAAGGCCAAGGGAACGCTCGGCAGTCCGTATGCGGTGCGCGACTACGACGCGGTCAATCCCGAATACGGCACGCCGGCGACGATCTCAAGAACCTCGTCGCCGCCGCGCACCAGCGCGGCATGAAGGTGTTCATCGACATCGTCATCAACCACACCGCGTGGGATTCGGTGCTGATCAGAAGCATCCGGACTGGTACACGCACGACGCGGCGGGAAAGATCGTGCCGCCGAATCCCGATTGGGTCGACGTCGCCGATCTCGACTAGTCGAATCCCGCGCTTGCGCCAGTACATGACGCGAGATGCTGGTGCGCTGGCTGCGCGACTACGAACTCGACGGCTTCCGCTGCGACTACGCGAGCGGCGTGCCCACCGACTTCTGGGAAGCCGTGCGGCCGGAACTCGACCGGGTGCGTCCCGGGCCTGGCGTTTCTCGCCGAGTCCGACGATCCGGCGTTGCTGCGCAGCGCCTTCGACATCGACTACGCCTGGGATTTCTACCACGCGATGAGCGACGCGCTGGCGGGGCGCAAGCCCGCCTCGTACGTGCGCGAAGTCTGGGAGCGCGCCGAGGCGAAGTATCCGCGTGGCGCGCTTGCGGCTGCGGTTCTCCGACAACCACGATCAGCTGCGCACCACCGGGCAGGCGGGCTTGCCGGCGGCGCTCGCGGCGTCGGCCGTGATGTTCACGCTCGACGGCGTGCCGCTTGCTCTACAACGGCATGGAAGTGGGCGACACCACCGAATCCGCTCGCGCCGGCGCTCTTCGAACGCGCGCCGATCCACTGGGAAATGGCGGAACGCCGGCCGCAGGTCGACGCCTTACTACCGGCGCTGGCCGCGTTGCGCCGCGCGCATCCGGCGTTCACGCGCGGCGAGGTGCGCTGGCTGCGAAACGGCGACGAGCAGCGCGTGCTGAGCTACGAGCGCACGGCGCCGGCGAATCGAGTCGCTGGTCGTCGCGGTCAACCTGTCGTCGCAGCCGCTTTCCGGGCGAGTGCGATGTACGGCAGCGGGCGCCTACCAGGACATCACGCCGGTATGCCGATCCGCGCCGGTGCCGCGACGCCGCCGGACTGCAGCTGGACGCCGCCGGCGAGTTCCGGGTTTCTCGCGCCGTGGGAATTCAGGGTTTTCAGGCGGGCAACGCCGTGAATACGTATGCATGAGGATTGCCAAGAGGGTGCCGCTGCCAACATCCTTGCGGCAGGGGTTCGATCGCGACCAGTTCGGGTATCTGCAGCCACTGCAGGCGCGCGTCGCGCAACACAATTAGTTAGGAGGGGACGAGTGAAGACTTCCAACAAGAAGGTCTCGCAAGAACAGCCGCCGCGTCCGCACGGCGCGCGGCGGTTGCGCCATCTTCCTCGGCGGCGGGCGCCGGCGCTCGCGCAGGATCGGCGCAGGAGCAGGATCGGCCGATGACATCGAAGAAGTCGTCGTCACCGGCCTGCGCAAGAGCATCCAGGATTCGATCGGCGTCAAGAAGAACGACTCCTCGATCGTCGAAGTGGTCTCGGCCGAAGACATCGGCAAGCTGCCGGATTCCTCCATCGCCGAATCCATCGCGCGCCTGCCGGGCATCGCCGCGCAGCGCACCAACGGCCGCGCGCAGACGCTGTCGATCCGCGGCCTCGGGCCCGGACTTCACCGTCACCACGTTCAACGGCCGCGAACAGGCGACGACCAACGACAACCGCACGGTCGAGTTCGACCAGTACCCGTCGGAGCTCGTCACGCAGGTCAAGATCTACAAGACGCCCGACGCCGGCATGGCGTACCAGGGCATCGCCGGCACCACGGACATCTCGACCGTGCATCCGCTGTCGTACGACAGCCGCCGCATGTCGGTGACGCTATCGCCGCGAGCAGAACGGGCAGGACGCCAACATCCCCGGTCTCGACGACACCGGCAATCGCGGCAACTTCACCTACATCGACCAGTTCCTCGACAACACGCTCGGCGTCGCCTTCGGTGTTGCGTACAACAAGAGCCCGTACCAGGCGCAGACGAAAGAGCCCTGGGGCTACGCCGATTCGCCGACCGGCGGCGGCGACGACAGATCATCGGTGGCGACAAGAGCGGCGTGCAGTCGTCGTTCTACGAGCGCACGGGATTCCTGGGCGTGGTCGAGTACCAGCCCGACCGACAACGCTGCACATGATGCTCGATGCGTATCACTCCGACTTCAAGGAGCTGCAGACCATCCAGCGCGTCGAGTACGGCACGATCTGGGCGAATCCGTCGACGCCGGTCACCAACCCGGGCGCCGATCGATGAACAATCGCGTGCAGTCGGGCACGTTCGACGACGTGCCGTTCACGGTCATCGAGAACTACAACAACGATCGCGACGCGAAGATCGATTCGATCGGCCTCAACACCGACTTCACGATCAACGACAACTGGAGCCTCAACGCCGACCTGAGCTACTCGAAGGTCAAGCGCGACGATCTGCGTCTCGAGTCGACCGCGGGCCTCGGCAAGGTGGGCGACGCGACTTTCCCGACCGTCACCGACGACATTTCATTCACCGACGGGCCCCGACGGCCGCACGTACCTCACGCCGACGGTCAACTACAGCGACTACGGCCTGGTGCAGCTCTCCGATCCGGGCTCCTGGGGCGGCGGCACGCGCCGCTCCGGCTTCGTCGGCCATCCGGAGATCAACGACGAGATCAAGGCGATCCGCCTGTCGGCCACGCGGAAGTTCGAAGGCTTCGCTGCAGCGAAGTGAGCTTCGGCGTCAACTACGCCGATCGCGACCAAGCAGCAAGGACCCGTTCCAGAGCCTCCTGTATCTGCCCGGCAACGTCTCGCATGTCGATCGTGCCGGAGGAGTACCGCACCGGTGTCGCGAACGGCGCGTTCTTCGGCCTCGCCGAACGGCGTCATCGGTTACGACGCGCATCGGGCTGTGGAACAGCGGCTTCTGGCAGCCGATCGATGCGACGATCGATCCGAATGCCGGCGACGGCGATCGCGTCTACGACGTGACGAACGCCTGGACGGTGAACGAGAAGCTCACGACTGCCTTCGTGAAGTTCGACATCGACACTGCAACTCGGTGAGCTGCCCCTGCGCGGCAACATCGGCGTGCAGAGCCTCACGGCGGACCAGACTCGGCCATCATCGGGTTTACGTCAAGCGACGATCCCGGACGATACGCGGTGGTCCTCGACGTCGACTATCGCAACGGAAGGCGCCAAGTACACCGACATCCTGCCGAGCCTGAACCTCGCGCTCGAGCTGCCGCACGATCAGAAGATGCGCTTCGGTGCGGCCATCACCCTGGCGCGTCCGCGCATGGACGAGCTGGGCGGTGGCGCCGGCTACAACGTCACGCCGGACTCTGGCACGCCGACGCAAGGTCCGAACGGCGAGCTGCTACTACTGGATCACGCAACGGCGGCGGCAACCCGGAGCTGCGGCCCTGGAAAGCCAATACCTACGACCTGTCGTGGGAGAAGTACTTCGGCGACAACCAGGGCTACGTCTCGCTGGCGGCGTACTACAAGGATCTGACGACCTACATCGTCAACGAGACCGATCATCGTCGACTTCACGGGCGTTCGCGCCTGCCGTCGCCCGGCGATCGACTACGACACTCGCCGCGAACGCCAATCGCCTCGGCGCGCAGACGGCCAAGGTCGAACGGCAGCGGCGGCTAGATCAAGGGCTTCGAAGCGACGGCTGTCGATTGCCTTTCGAGCTGTTCTCGGACGACGCTCGACGGCTTCGGGTTCATCGTGAGCGGCGCGAAGAACGAGCTCCGAGATCATGATCAATGGCGATGAGCACGCCGGTGCCGGGCCTGTCGACGAACGTCGTCAACTCGACGCTGTACTTCGAGAAGGACGGCTTCTCGGCGCGCGTGAGCAACCGTTAGCGCGGTGAGTTCCTCGGTGAGGTGCCGGCGTTCGACGCGACGCTGACGCTACAACAACGTGGCGGCGGAGTCGCATCCTCGACGCGCAGATCGGATACGAGTTCCAGCCAGGGCCCGATGGAAGGCCTGAGCATCAACCTGCAGGGCACGAACCTCACCGATGAGCCGTTCGCGCTGACACAGGTCGATACGCCGTCGGACGACCTGATCAAGTACCAGAAGTACGGCGCGATCTACTCGCTCGCGTTGACCTACAAGTTCTAGTCGATCCGCTCGCTTCGCAACGGAGCCTTGACACCCGCCGGCACGCGATGCCGGCGGGTGTTTCTTTCTGAGAATGCTAGCTGGGCCGTGACCAACCGCGAAATCAGATCGGTCGTGATCGCCGGCGGCGGCACCGCCGGCTGGATGACGGCCGCCGCGCTCGCGCGGGTCATCGGGCCGCGCCTCACGATCACGCTGGTCGAGTCTTCCGAGATCGGCATCGTCGGCGTCGGTGAGGCGACGATTCCGGCGATCGCGCAGTTCAACCGGCATGATCAAGATCGACGAAGACGACTTCCTGCGCCACACGCAGGGCACGTTCAAGCTCGGCATCGAGTTCGTGGACTGGTACGAGAAGGGCCAGTGCGTACATGCACGCGTTCGGCCCGTCGGGCGCGATCTCGCGTACATCCCGTTCCACCACTACTTTCTTCGCGAGAACGGACCGCAGGACGGTCGCGCGCGGCTCGCTGTGGGACTACAGCCTCAACTGGCTCGCGGCGAAGCAGGCGCGGTTCGCGCGCCTCGAGCGTGTCCCGGACACGCCGCTCGCCGGGCTCGCCTGGGCGTTCCACTTCGACGCCTCGCTGTACGCGGCCTATCTATCCACGCTTCGCGCAGGGCATGGGCGTGCGGCGCATCGACGCGAAGATCGCCGGCGTCGCTGCAGACGCCGGAAGGGCGACGTGCGCGCGCTCAAGCTCGAGGACGGCCGCGAGCTCGCCGCGGACTTCTTCATCGACTGCACGGGCTTCCGCGGGCTGCTCATCGAACAGGCGCTGAAGACCGGCTACGACGACTGGACGCACTGGCTGCCCTGCGATCGCGCGCAGGCCGTGCCGTCGGCGAGCACCCAGCCCTTGCTGCCGTACACGCGCGCCACGGCGCTCGAGGCCGGGTGGCAGTGGCGCATCCCGCTGCAGCACCGCACGGGCAATGGCCACGTGTATTCGTCGGCGTTCACGACAGCGATGAACGCGCGCGCGAATTGCTGCTCGCGAATCTCGATGCGCCGGCGCTCGCGGAGCCGCGGCTCATCCGGTTCACGACGGGGCGGCGCAAGCAGCTCTGGAACCGCAACGTGGTGTGCATGGGGCTCGCGAGCGGCTTCCTCGAGCCGCTCGAGTCCACGTCCATCCACCTGATCCAGGTGACCATCCAGCGGCTGATCCTGCACTTTCCGCATCTGGGCGACTGCGAGGAGCGGCGCCGCGAGTTCAACCGCGCGGCCGCGACGGAGTACGAGTACATCCGCGACTTCATCATCCTGCACTACCACGCCAACAATCGCGTCGGAGAGCCGTTCTGGGATGCCTGCCGGAACATGTCGATTCCGGATTCCCTGCGTCACCGCATCGAACTGTTCCGCGAGACGGCGGGCATCTTCTGCGCGACCGATGACCTGTTCCAGCTCACGAGCTGGCTGCAGGTGTTGTGGGGGCAGGGCGTGCGGCCGCGTGCGACGCATCCGTTCGTCGAGGCCGTGTCGCCGGCGGATCGCGCGGGCTACCTACGCGACCTGCGCGCGCTGATCGCGCAGGCAGCGGGCAAGCTGCCGGCCATGCAGAGTTCATCGCGCGTCACTGCGCGGCACGGCGGCTAGCCAGCGCGCAAGCCGGACTCGCGCGGCGGCGGCGCCATCGCCATCCCGCGCAACTAGCGCCGAAACAGGGCTCGACGAACACCGCGGTCGTGCGCGCCGGAATCGTGAACGTGCCGGTCTCTTCTGGAACTTCGACGTGCGCACCACCGGATCCTGCGAGATCGCCTGCACCGGATGCAGGATCAGCGACTGCTTCCTGAAGGCGGCATCGGTGAAGGTCTGCGCCTGCGGTGTGGCATTCACGAGCACCACCGCCTGCGCAGCGCCGGGAAGCAGGACTTCTGCGTGTTCACGATGCGCTCGACGATGAGTCCCGGCACCTGGTCCGGTCCGACGTTGTAGAAGCTCACCGCCTTCTTGATCTCCTCGGCCGTGCGCAGCCGGAACAGCCCGCTGGTCTTGCGGATGACCAGCATCTCCAGCATGTGGCGGTAGCGTGCCTTCGATGTCCTGCGCGGTGGGCTTCAGGTTGGGATCGGCCAGCGCCGGCGCCGATGATCGTCCAGTCGTCCTGGTTGCCTTGCGCCGGGTGGCAGGCCCACGCCCCAGTTGTTGG
The DNA here is from genome assembly GCA_963846605.1 of uncultured Pseudomonadota bacterium. GTDB lineage: Bacteria > Pseudomonadota > Gammaproteobacteria > Steroidobacterales > Steroidobacteraceae > CADEED01. Next base: position 699,989 of record CAWJWS010000011.1, on the reverse strand, counting down.
ACTTGCAGCGTCCAGTCGATGCGGTTGAACCAGTCGCCGGAGTTGTAGCTGTTCCGGTCGCGCGGACTTCGAACGCAGGATCTCGTCGCCGGCCATGAAGAACGGCACGCCCTGCGAGAAGCGCGACGATGGACAGGCCGAGCCGGTGCATGCGCACGCGGTCGGCGCGCGGCACGTTGGTCGCCAGCTTGAGATTCATCGCGTCGAACCAGTCCGGATCGTCGTGCACGCCGATGTACTGGATGGTGTCGCTCGGGCTGCGCGCCGTAGGCGCCGGGCATGCCGAAGTAGTCGACCTCGCGGCCGGGCTTGCGTCGCGCCGATAGCGTCGACGATGCTGTAGTCGGCGATATTGCCGGCGAGACCCAGGCGCACGAGGTCGGTGAGCCGCAGCAGCTCGGCCTTCTCGTCGGCCGCCGAACCGCCGAAGGTGCCGTTGGGTTCGATGAAAAGGCCGGTCGCGAAGCCCTGGTCGCGGCGCGGGCGAGAACGGCCCGCCGCCGCGCACCGCATCGCGGATGCGATCGGAGAACGAGCCGATGCCCGTGCCGGCCATGTTCACCTGGATAGCGTTCTCGCCGCGGCCGTTGTTGGCCATGACGCCGAAGTTCCAGGCTTCGCCGTATAGATAGATGGACTTGCCGTCGACGCCGTCCCTGCGCGGCGTCAGCGCATCGAGCGCCGCGCGCACCTTCAGCATGTTGGACTTCAGGTGGAAGCCCATGATGTCGAAGCGGAAGCCGTCGACCTTGTACGCCTTCGCCCACAGCACGATCGAGTCGACCATGAGCTTTTCCATCATGGCGTGTTCGGTGGCCGTGTCGGCGCAGCAGCTTTCGCCGAGCACGACGCCATCGCCATTGAGTCGGTGGTAGTAGCCGGGCACGAGCTTGTCGAGGATGGAGTTCGGGTTCTGGCCGGCGGAGTTGGTGTGGTTGTAGACCACGTCCATCACCACGCGCAGGCCGCTCTGGTTCAGCGACTGCACCATCTCGCGGAATTCGAGGACGCGCGCGGAGCCGTCGGCATCCGTCGCGTAGCTGCCTTCGGGCACGTTGTAGTGCAGCGGGTCGTAGCCCCAGTTGAAGCGCATCGCGATCCGCGGTCGCCGCGACCAGCGCCTGCTGTTCGGGGGAATCGGCGGGGAACGCGGCGAGCGTGTCGAACGAGGGCGCCTGCCACGCGGTCTTGTCCTCGTTGGTGGTGGCGAAGTCGAACGCCGGCAGCAGGTGCACGTGCGTCACGCCGGCGAGGCCCAGCGTCGTCAGGTGCTTCATGCCATCCGAGCGCTTCTGCGTGAACGCCGAGATAGGTGCCGCGCAGATTCGCCGGCACGGTCTGCGTCGGTGGCGCTGAAGTCGCGCACGTGCAGCTCGTACAGCACGATGTCTTCCGGCGAGGCCAGATAGGGCTTGTGCAGCTTGTTCCAGCCGCGCGGTTGCAACGGTGCATCGTCGAGCGAGACGACCTGGCTGCGAGTGCTGTTGCGCGCCAGCGAAACCGAGTACGGATCGGTGACGACGTTGGTCTCGACGCGGTTCGTCGAGCGCACGTAGACCTGCGGCTTCGTACAGGTAGTACTGGCCGTGCGAGGCTGCTCGCGGGCGCGCTGTAGCTCCAGATGCCGCTCGCGGAATCGAGCGTCATCGGCGTGGGTCGTGAAAGCTGGTGCGGATGCCGAATCCGCGAACAGGCGCACCTTCAGGTTCGCGCGCGGTGGGCGCCCAGACGCGCAGCGTGGCCTGGCCATTCTTGAAGCTGGGCCCGAGGGTCGACCGGGCGCGGCCTTCGCCGAATACAGATCGTCGAGCACGCCGGGAATCTGCAACGACGTGGCGTCGACTCCCTGGCCGGGGCGTGCCGCGCCGACCGCGAGCTGTCCTTTGAGGCTCTGCGCGGCGGCCGCGACCGCTTCGGCCGGCAGCTTGAATGCCGCGAGGTTCGCGAGATGCGGGAATCGTCGCGCGCAGCGCGGCCGAGAGGCCCGCGGGATCGTGCGTGAGTGTCCAGGACTGCGTGTTCGCGTCCGGCAACGACGCCGGGACCGTCGAGCGTGAGCGCGCCGTCCGGATCGGCGAACAGCGTGACCGCGGTGTCCGTCGGGCACGTTCCAGGCGATGGTGTCGGCCGAGAGCCAGTACGCCTGCGCCTTCGTCAGGTCACCGCGGATGCCGCCGACGATGACCCGCAGTTCCTTGGTCGTCGAGTTCCACTGGAACACGACCTCCATGCCAGTGGTCGGCACCGTGAACGCGATGTTGGGTCCGTTCTGCACGCCGCCCTGGCCGTAGTTCACGTCCCAGCTGCCGTTGAGCGCCACCTTGGCTTCGTACGAGCCGGCCGGGAATGGCGCTGGTGCTGAAGCTGTAGATAGACGTGTCGTTGACGTCCTGCAGCCAGGAGCGGAAGCAGGCCGGATCCCAGTCGCCGGCGCAGCCGATCTCGCTCTGGAAGCTGCCGGGCACCGTGGCGATGATGGAGCTGACGTTGTCGGTGACCCAGTGGGTCTTGTGGTCGTAGTAGAACGTGACGCTCTGCGGCGTGACGGCTGGTCGCGAGCGGGATGTTCGGGCCGTTCTGCTGTGCGTGCAGGCCGTAGTTCACGTCCCAGGAGCCGTTGAGCGCCACCTTGTATTCGTAGGCCGCCGGCGGGAGAGATGCTGAAGGTGTTCTTCCAGATGTCGCCGTTCGCGTCGTAGACCAGCTGCGTGGCGGGGCAGCCGGGATCCCAGTCGCCGGCGCAGCCGGCCTCCGACTGGTAGTTGCCGGGAATGCCGACCGAAGCAGGCGGGACCTGGGCGCGTGACCGTGAGGGCGCAGCAGGCCAGGACGGCGCAGACGAGCGGCATGATGGCGCGAGCGCGCCGGCACTTCGATGACATGTGCGATCTCCCATCTACCCGGCAGAGTTGGCCCGCTTTCAGTGCGCCGACGCTAATCGAGATGCGCGGGTTGCCCGCTTACGAATACGTATGCACAACCCGGGGCGCGGGATGTCGAGTTGTGCTTACAGCTGGCGCCAGCGCGCCCGCCAGCTGCAGGAACTCGCGATGCGGCGTGCGCCACCCGCGATGCGCACGATGTCTTCGCGCACACGGCGCGTCACTTCCGCGAGGTCGGCGAGCGGCAGCAGATTCGCGAGCGGATCCCACGAGCGGGCGTCGATGCCGAGATTGCCGTACATGCACAGCCAGCTCGGATCGAAGAAACTCTCGGAATCGTATCTGCGTGATGAGCCCGCGAGCGCGGTACAGCGCGATCTTGTGCGTCAGCGTTTCCGGCAGTGGCATCTCGCGGCAGTGCCGCCACAGTTCTCGCACGTCGCCCGGCCATTGGCGCTGTAGTGCAGGATGATGAAGTCCCGGACGCGTTCGAACTCGAGCGATCGACAGCCGGTTGTATTCGCCCGATAGAGGCGCCAGCCGTCCGGGCGCCATGCCGTCGTCCGGCCACAGGTGCAGTAGTTTGTCGATGCCCATCTGGATGAGCGAGATGCTGGTCGATTCGAGCGGTTCGAGGAATCCGCTCGAGAGGCCGATGGCGACGCAGTTGCCGATCCAGAAGCGGCGCACGTGCCCGGCGCGGAAGCTGCACGAAGTTGGGTTCGCGCCAGCGCCTCGCCCTCGAGCTGCGCCGCGCAAGGCCGATGACGGCCTGCTCGTCGGTGACGTGATCGGAGGAATACACGTAGCCGTTGCCCACGCGATTCTGCAGCGGGATGCGCCAGGTCCAGCCTGCGTCCATGCGCGCGCGAGCGTGTGTAAGGCGCGATGGCTTCCGGATTCGCCGCAGCGCAAGGCAGGGCGACGGCGCGGTCGCACATCAGCCAGTGGCGCCAGTCCACGAAGCCCGTTTGCAGCGTGCGCTCGATGAGCAGTCGATGAAAGCCGCTGCAGTCGATGATACAGCGAGCGCCTCGAGCGTTTCACCCGAGTCGAGTCGAACGCCGCGGATGTTCTCCGCGTCGCCGTCGCGTCAGCACTTCCGCGACTCGCGCATCGATGCGTCGTACGCCGAGCTTCTCCGCGAATGCGCGCAGGAAAGAGGCGAACCGCGAAGCGTCGAAGTGCACGGCCCAGTCGAAGTGCTCGAAGTCGACGCGTGGATTCTCGGGTGGCAAGCGTCATGCGACCTGCGCGCGCGAGCTGCGCGCCCACGCGTATTCGTCGAGCGTCACCGGGATCCCCGGATCGCCGCTCTGCGCAGCCGGTTCCAGAGGTGATGGAAGGCGACCGGACCGGCCTCGAGGCCGTAGCGCCCGAACGGATGCATGAACGAATGGCCTTCGTGCTGCCAGCCGTCGAACTCGATGGCGAGCTTGATCGTGCCGTTGGTGGCCTTCATCACCTCGAAAGCGTCGAGTCCGAGCGACTGGAAGTAGCGGCGGATGGCCGGCACCGTCGCTTCGCCCACGCCGATGGTGCCGACCGCGATGACTCCACCAGCGTGATCCGAGACTCCGAGACGGTTGAGCCGGTGCGCGAGCGACGCGGCGGTCATCCAGCCCGCGGTGCCGCCGCCGACGATGACCACCGAACGGACTGGCGCCGAGTCGGGCGTCCGGGCATGGTGTATTCAGATGTTCTCGCATTAGTCGCGAATGGCGCTACGATCGTTGCCCGCATGGCGCAAACCTGTCGAATACGTATGCATAACAAAGGAAAGTCTAGCTAGCAAGTACTGATGAATCAGCGCTGTCTAGGTCTGGGTAAGACTTGCATCCCTCAGACATGGAACCCCCTTCGCGGGGTTCATTGCAAACCTTCGCCGATGATCCCCCCTCTATCGGCGAAGGTTTTTTTTGTCATCGCACGTGTGCTAAACCGTTCTCCATGCGAAGAAAGACATGGTTTGCGCTGCTATTGACTTTGTCCGCCGTCTCGTATGCGGCGGATCCGCCGAAGCCGATGCCGGTGCTCGCCGGTATCGTAACCAAGGTCAGCGACGGGGACTCCATCGAAGTCCGGCTGGATTCGGGGCCGGCCGCGTGCGCTTCTCGGCCATCGACACGCCGGAATACGACCAGCCCTACGGCGCGCAGTCGTCGACGGCTCTGAAGGCGATGCTGCCCGTGGGATTCGAAAGTCGAGCTCGAAGTCGTGACGCAGGACCAGTTCCATCGTTTCGTGGCCGTGGTGTGGCTCGATCGCCGATGGCAAGCGCGTGAACATCAACGAAGCCCTGCTGCGTGACGGGCACGCCTGGGCGCTACGACGGTACATGAGGATCCGAAGTTCTGCGACATCGAGGCCGAAGCGCGCGACGCGAAGCGCGGGCTGTGGGCGCAGCCGGTGAGTGAATGGGTTTATCCGCCCGAGTGGCGCTTCCTGAAGAACGGCGAGATCCGTACGCTGCCCACGCCCTACGCCGAAACGCGCGAGAAATGCCTCGAAGTGCTCGAAGCTGGCGGGAGCGGCCACGTACACGCCGCCGAACTAGGCCATTGCCGTGGATGAGCTGCTGACGCACTGGCGCCTCGCGGCCATCGCCGCGCTGTTCTTCCTGGGCGTGCTCCTGCGCCGCCTGGGGTGGGCTGGCGATGCGCAGGGCCGTTCGCTGCTCAACTTCGTCTTTTTCATCGGGCTGCCGATCCTGATCTTCGGCGCGCTGGCCGGCGTGCCCATGTCGCGCGAATACGCGCTGCTGCCCGTGGCCGCGGTCTGCGTGTCGCTCATCGGGTTCGGAGCCGCGGTATGGGTGGCGCGCCGCTTGAGTTGCCCCGCATCGGCGAGGGCTCGCTGGCGCTGTGCGCGATGTCGATGAACGTATCGATGATCTATCCCTTCGCCGCGCTGAGCCTGGCGCCCGAACCGTTCGCGGAACTGGTGATGTTCGACATGGGTCACGCGGTCCTGGCGTGGACGGTAACCACCGTGATCGCCTGCAAGTACGGTGGCCACCAGGACGATATCCCGGTGTTGTTGCTACGGACGCTGGCGGCCCCGCCGCTCTGGGTGCTCGCGTTCGCACTCGTCCTGAATTTTGCCGATGCGCCCATCCCGCAGGATTTCCTGACCGTGGTACTTCGGGTCGGGCAGGCCTGCGTGCTGCTGGTCCCGCTGGCCATGGGATTGCTCGTGAGCGCACGCGGGTTGAGACGGCCCGAAGTGTGGGCCGCCGTGGGAATCCGCTCGGCGCTGGGACTCGCCGCCGGCCTCGCGCTCGGGTGGGCCTTCGGGTTCGACGAACAGACGGCCCGCGTAGTGGCGCTGGGCGCGGCCGCGCCGATCGGGTTCACCGCGGTGGTGCTCTCGGCGCGCGAAGGCCTGGACATAGAGCTCACGGCCACCGCCGCCGCCATCGCGGTCTTCGCCGGCGCGCTGTGGATTCCCTTGGCCGTGACCATTGTTTAGATTCGTACTCACCTGATCTCCGGAAGGCGCGATGCCCATCACACACATGCAGCACTACATGGTGCTGTCCAAGGACCTCGAGAAGACCCGCGCGTTCTATTGCGACGTGCTGGGTCTTCGACTCGGGAGACGCGGCCGCCGTTCCGCTTCAAGGGGCTGTGGATCTACGCCGGCGACGTGGCCTGCATCCACGTGGCCGAACGCGCGAGCTACGACGAGACCTCGCGCACGGCGGCCAATCCCGCCGACCCGAACGATCACGGCAGCGGCAGCGTCGATCACATCGCGTTCGCGGCCACGGACTACGACGAGCTCGTGGCGAGCTTCGAGAAGCACGGCGTGCGATACCGCGCGACGCAGGTGCCGGGCAAGCCACCTGCGCCAGCTCTTCGTGTTCGACCCGGACGGCATCCAGATCGAGATCAACATCCGGTCAGCAGCCCGCGGGCGTTACAACGACCAGCGCTTCCGCGAGCTCCCGCGGATGCGAGAGGAACGGCGAGTGGTCCGAGTCGAGCGTGAACACCGGATCGCAGGGCAACGCCGCCTGCATGCGTCGTTGGGCCGCGAGACGTCACCGTGCGATCCGCGCGTGCATTCGATGTAGGCGCGCGGCACGCGGCCGAAGCGCTCCGCGGTCACCTCGAGCTTCGTCACCAGCGGCTTCAGCGGCTCGGGTGCACAGCCGCGCCAGGGCGAACGCCAGTCGTCGGCATCGTCGCAGTCGCCGTAGAACGCTTCGCGAATGACGTCGGCGCGCAGCGTGCAGGTGACGCCGCTGTCGGCGGGCATCATGTTCGGCGGCACCAGCGAGCTCGACGTCCGCGCGCGCCTCGGCGGCCATGCGTGCCGCCGGCGGGCAGTAGATAGGCCGAGAGATAGACGAGCCGCCGCATGTGTTCGGGAGCGAGCTCCGCGGCGCGGCTGATGACGATGCCGCCGCGGCTGTGGCCGACGAGTGTCACCGGCTCCGCTGCGACCTCGCACGATGTCGGCCACGAAGCGGGCCCAGCTCGTCGAGCGTGACGCGTGCGCGGGATCGCGCGGTGTCGGCGCCCGTGCCGGGCAGCTCGGGTGTGATCACGCGATGGCCCGCGGCTTCGAGCAGGGGCGTCAACCGCTCCCAGCACCACGCGCCGTGCCAGGCGCCCGCGATCAGCACGAAGGTGCGAGCCGTGCGCATCCATCAGAACGTCAGCAACGCCTGCACGGCGATGCCCGCGGCGCGCAGGCGCGCGGCGCCGCCGAGTCCGGGCAGGTCGATGACGAAGCAGGCGGAGACGCACGTTCGCGCCGGCGGATCTTCAGCAAGCTGCGCCGCGGCCGTGGCCGTGCCGCCCGTGGCGATGAGATCGTCGATGCAGCAGCACGCGCTCGCCGGCTCGATGGCGTCCTTGTGCATTTCCATTTCGTCGACGCCGTATTCGAGCGAATAGGCGACGCGCACGGTTTCATGCGGCAGCTTGCCGCGCTTGCGGATGGGCACGAAGCCGCACCGAGACGCGTGGCGCCACGGCGCCGCCGAGAATGAAGCCGCGCGCCTCGATGCCGGCGACCTTGTCGATCCGCTGCGCCGCGCCAGCGTTCGCTCGAGCGCGTCGATGGTGATCTCGAATGCGCGAGCGTCGCGCAGCAACGTGGTGATGTCGCGGAACTGGATCCCGGGCTTTGGATAGTCCGCGATCGTGCGGATCGATTGTCGCAGGATACGCGAGCTGTTCGTCATTCACGGCGGCCGAGTGTAGGGATTTGTGCAAGACTGTGTCCATCATGAAGCGCTTGTTTTCCGCCATCGCGCTCGATCCTTGCGCGCTGCATTCGTCGCGAGCGCGGCGCGCGCCACGCAGTATCCGCTGACCGATGCCCGGATGCGCTGATGTTCGGCGACATCGAGACGATCACCGCGCATCGGCGAAGACACGCTGCCCGATCTCGCGCGCCGCTACAGCCTGGGCTACGAAGAAATCCAGCGCGCGAACCCCGGCGTCGACCTGTGGCTGCCGGGCGAGGGCACGCCCATCCTGATTCCGAACCAGCGGCTGCTGCCGCACGGCGCGCGCGAAGGCATCGTCGTCAATCTACCCGAGCATCGCCTCTACTATTTCCCGAAGGCGAAGAAAGGCGAGACGCCGCAGGTCATCACCTTCCCGGTGAGCATCGGCAAGATGGACTGGTACACGCCGCTCGGCAAGACGCGCGTCGTCGACAAGCGCAAGAACCCGACGTGGACGCCGCCGGAATCGGTGCGCAAGGAACACGCGGAGCGCGGCGATCCGCTGCCGGCAGGTCGTCAAGGCCGGCCCCGACAATCCGCTCGGCGTCTATGCCATGCGTCTCGGCATCACGCCGGGCGCCTATCTCATCCACGGCACCAACAACCCGATCGCGGTCGGCATGGCCATCACGCACGGCTGCATCCGCATGTATCCCGAGGACATCGAAGCGCTGTTTCCGCTCGTGCCGGTGAACACGCCGGTGTGGCTCATCAACGAGCCCGTGAAGGTCGCGCGCGTGGACGGCCAGGTGTGGCTCGAAGTGCATCCGCCGGTCGACGACGAGGGTCAACGCGCCGAAGTCGATCTCGAAGGCTTCTACGCGCTGGCGAACGCCGCGCTCGGCGAAACGCCGGCGGCGATCCACTGGGACTTCGTGCTGGCGACGCTTGAAGGAGGCGGCCGGCCTGCCGCAGATGGTCGGCCTCGAAATGGATCCGCGGATCTTCGCCGCGCGCCCGGTGCCGGCTGGCCGACCGAGCCGCGCAGTCTCCGCGCCAGGCGCCCGCGCCGTGACGCGGCGCCGGCCACCGCCCTCGGCGTCGGTAATCTGGTCGGCGCGATCTCCGCGCGCACTTCGGCGATGCGCTCGGCGTTGACGCCCGGCATCGTGCCGGCCTCGATCGAGGATCTGCTGCAGCGCCTTCGCGTCTGTCGCGCACCGACTCCGGTCTGCTCACGCCGGCGCGCACCATGCCGATGGCGAGCCGTGCGTAGTTGGACACGACTCGATCACGACGTCGGGTCGCTCCGGCGACGACGCCCGCGCGCGTGCGCAGGCCGTAGAGGCTCGAGCGTGGGCGACATGATGGCGAGCACGGTCGATGCATGCTGATGGCTTCGTCCGCGAAGCGCTTGCGTCTCGCGGCATTGGTGACGCGGAGGCGCCAGTTCACGCGCAGCTCGAGCGCCTCGGAATACCAGACGTCGGTCCAGGGAATCTCCGCGAGCTGCTGCATCGGCCATGGCGACCTCGCGCCACTCGTTCTTCGCGGCGTGCCGCGCCGCCTGGCAGGATGGCTGCCGGCCGGGGATTCGAGCCTTCGGCGAGCTCGCGCGATCTCGGCGGCGGCCGAGCCGTTCGCGAACGCGGCCGAACAGAGCCGCGAGGAACTCGAGCTCGCAGCGAATCGTCGGCGGGATACTCGTCGATGGCGAGGCGCAGGCAGCTCCGGTGCGAGCGCTGGACCTGGCGGGTCGCGCGGTAATAGAACGCGCGCGCGTATTCGCCCGCGGCGCCGCTGTGCCGAGGATGCCGCGACCATGCGGCCGATGCGATCCGCGAGGCTCGGATCGAGCATCGAGAACACGCCGTTGCGGCGCACGAGATACGGGAAGGACAGTGTGTCGCGCAGCTGCGCGATACCGATGGAGTCCGCGCGCTGCAGCGGATCGATGCGCCGCGAGCAGGCGGCCGCTGGAGTCGCCATTCATGCCGCGCGCCCTGTTCGAACACGCTCGACGTGGCGATGCGATTGTCGTCGTCGGTGATGAGCGGGCGCCTGCCGGCGAGCGGCGCGCGCCTTCGACGTCGAGCACGAGCGCGGCGACGAGGTCTTCGACGTTGTTGATGCCGAAGCGCGCGTAGTGCAGCGGCGCGTCGCGCAGCGGCATCGCCGTGTCGCGCGAGATCGAGCTCGAGATTCAGCGGCGGATCGCTCGCCAGGAACACGACCGTGTTCGGGTCGGGACGATAGACGCGCACTTCCGGGAACACGCTGAGCAGCGTGCGCGGTCAGCGAGCGCAGCAGGTCCTCGTCCATGAAGATGACGTTCATCCATTGCACGAACACGCCGTCGGGATGTCAGGTGGTCGTGCGCGAGCTGCATGAACTCGCGCGTGTACAGATGCGAGGCGCCCGCGGTCCACGGGTGCGAAGGTTGCGAGACGATGGCGTCGTAGCGGTTGCTGGTCAGGCGCAACGCGCCGCGCGCATCGTTGAGGATGACGTTGACGCGCGGATCGATCGAGCGGATTGCGCTTGCGCAGATGCGCTGGTCGCCTGGTTGGCCGCGATGACCTTCGGCTCGAGCTCGATGACGTCGATGTGCTCCACCGTCGGCGGCACGCCTTCGACCACCACGCCGCCGCCGAAGCCGACGATGAGCATGTCGCGCGTCTGCGGGCCGCGCGATGCACGGCGAGCGGCGAGAGCCAGTACTCGCCGCTGAAGCGCGGCAGCGATCCCGGGCTCTCCATGAGCGCTTCGGGCAGGCCGTTGGTGCGCAGTGCGAGGCCGCCATCCTGCGCGAGCATGACCACGCTCGCGCTGCGGCCGATGTCGTAATAGAGCACGCGGCTCTGTGTCGCCGACGTTGAGCGGCGAGGTCACCAGCAGCTTCATCGGCGGCTGCGGCCGGAAGAACGCGCAGCCGGCGATGGCGGCGAGTGCGACAGCCGCGGCAACAGCGGCGCCACGGTCCGCGAAGTCTGCGGGATCAGCACCCACGCGGCGGCGACGCCGAGCGCCGCGCTCGCCCAGACCGCGACGCGGATCGCGCCTTCGTACTTGCAGCGCCGGAATCAGCACGAAGCCCGCGGCCAGTGAGCCCGACGATCGCGCCGACGGTGTTCCAGGCGTAAACGCGCGCGCTGGCCGGTGCGGCATCATCGGCATCGCGCGCGAGCACGCGCACCGCCAGTGGATAGGTCATGCCGATCGCGATCGTCATGGGCAGCAGCAGCAGTCCGGAGAACAGCGTGTTCATCGGCACCCGCATGCCGAGGAACTCGCGCGAGTTCGCCAGGAGTCCGGCCGTGGTGCCGGCAGCAGGTCCTCGAGGAGCAGATAGGCCACGCCGGCCGCGGCCGCGGCGAACGATCAGCGCGAGCGCCAGCGCCCAGCGCCGCGCGCTCGCGCGTGCGCGCGATGGCCGGCGCCGATGCCGCCGCCGAGCGCGATGCCGACGAGAAAGCTCGCGACCATGACGCCGAAGGCGTAGACGCTGCTGCCGACGACGTGCGACAGCATGCGGCTCCAGAGCACTTCCTGGAAGAAGGCGACCGCGCCCGCGAGCAGCATCAGCGGCAACACCCAGGCGGGTGCCGGGGAACAGCGTCCAAACGGCGTACGCGGCCGCGAGGCGGCAGCCGGGCGCTGGCGGTGGAGGAGCGGGACGAGCGCGCTTCGACCGGGAATTCCGGGCTCAGCGCATAGCCCTGAGGCGGCGATGGCGGCGTCACGCGGCGTGCGAGAATCATCGCGAGCAGGAACACGAAACCATTGAGCCGGCCGCCGACCCAGATGGTGCGGGCCGAGGCCGAGTTCGGGCAGCAACGCGAAGGCCGTGAGCAGCGCGCCGATCACGGCGCCCGCGGTGTTCATCGCATACAGCAAGCCGATGCGCCGGCCGATCTGCGATTCCTCGGCCACCGCGTAGCGCGCCAGCATCGGCAGTGTGGCGCCCATGAGCGTGGTGGGCAGGGCCAGCGCGACGAAGGCACTCACCAGATAGAAAAGAGTGGTGGCGGCGTGGTCGCTGTCAGGCGGCGCGGGCTGGTTGCCGAAGAACGCCGTGAGCGCGACGTTCGCCACCCACAGCAGCGCCGGCACGGCGAAGATGGCGCCGCCGGCGATGCCGATCTCGAGCACGGCGTACGTGAGCACCGGCCGTGTCACGCGCGGCAGGAATCTCTCGGCGAGAAACGCACCGAACGCGAGTCCACCCATGTAGGCCGCGAGCACGGTGGCGACCGCGAGTTCCGAGGTGCCGAAGACGATCGCGAACTGTCGCGTCCAGGCGGTCTGATAGATGAGTGCCGCGATGCCGCTCAGGACGAAACAGGCGCAAAGCAGCAGCAGTGTGGCGGTGGAGACGGGGGTGCGATTAGCATCAGGCGGCGGCGACATGGTCGCGAAGTGTACGTGTAGGACGGAACCACCATGGCAAATTCTGTCGCGGGTTTCAGCGCCAACGGGCTCATCACGCTAACCACCGATTTCGGCTGGCGCGAGCCCTTCGTCGGCATCATGAAAGGCGTAATGCTGTCGCGGGCGCCGCGCTGCGCTTCGTCGACATGGCGCACGAGGTGAGCGCATTCCAGCCCATCGAAGCGGGATTCTGGCTGTCGCGCGCCGTGCGCTACTTCCCGCAGGCACGTTGCACGTGGCGGTCATCGATCCCGGGCGTCGGAACTCCGCGCGATCTCGTCATCGCGCTCACCGAAGGCCAGGCGATTCTCGCGCCGGACAACGGCCTGCTGGCGCCACTCGCGGCGCGCGGACGCATCGACCGACGTCATCCGCGTGAACATCACTCGGCTCGTGCAGTACGGTGTCAGCGACATCAGCGCCACCTTCCATGGCCGCGATGTGTTTGCGCCGCTGGCCGCGGAACTGGCTGCCGGCCGCTGCGACCCCGCCGAGCTGGGCGACGACGTCGGCTCCCTGAATATGTCCGGCTGGCCGGCCACGCGGCCGCGCGCCGACGGGGGCGTGGAGGGCGTGGTCGTCGCCGTCGACCGCTTCGGCAACCTCATTTCAAACATCGAGGCCGCGGCCGTCATGGCCCTCGACCACCCGACGGTCTATATCAGTGGTCTTTCGCTGCCTCTGCAGCGCACCTACGGCGAGTCCGCGGCCGGGGAGTATCTGGGCCTGATCAACTCCTTCGAGGTCCTGGAGGTCGCCCGGGCCCGGGGGAGCGCGGCACAGGGGTTGAGCATCGCCATCGGCACCCCTATTTCGGCCGTACCCGGGGGCTCGGCTGCCCAATTCCGGCGCAGTTGAAAGCCCGCGCCAATCGGTTATAGTCCGCAGCCTTGTCGCCGGCCCTACGGGCCAGCAACTCACTGTTTCTGAAAGTCTTTTTGGCGATTTTGTTGGAAGAGAGCGATGTCCGAACGGGATAACGAAAGCTTCGATCTGGACGAAGAGTTCCTGGCCGAAGCCGAAGACAACACGGTCTATGACCAGATGCTCGACAAGGTCGAGCGCCGTGCGCGTCCGAATCCGGGCGCTCCCAAACGTGGCAAAGCCGCCTGGAGCCGCCTGGAAGAAGTCCTTGCGGACCGCCGGCTCGAAAAAGACCTGAAAGAATCGTTCGACGACGAGGAATAGGGGTCCTCGTTCCTTAAACAGTGAGTGATCGCGCTGCTCCAGCGCGTCGAGGTTTTCCCATGTCTTCGCGTCCGGCTTCAGGCTGGGTTGTCGTCAAGTTCGGCGGCACCAGTGTTTCCACGCTCGTCAACTGGAAGAACATCGCCCTGATCGTCAAGCGGCGCGTCGCCGCGGGTCATCGCGTGCTCGTGGTCCATTCGGCGGTCACCAAGATCACCGACATGCTGGAGAAGCTGCTGGTCGCGGCCGAGGCGGGCAAGCCCGATGAAGCCCTCAAGGCCATCGAAGACCGTCACCGCCAGCTAACTACCGAGCTCGGCCTGGACGTGAGCGCCCAGCTGCAGGGCTACTTCGACGAACTGCGCCAGATGGCGAACGGCATCGCGCTGGTTCGGGAGCTGTCCGATCGCACGCGTGCACGCGTCATGGCCAACGGCGAACTCATGGCCACCGAGATCGGTTCGCGCTTCCTCCGGAAGGAAGGTGTCGACGTCACCTGGATGGACGCGCGCGACATGCTCGCCGCCGAAGATCGCGGCGCATCGGCCAAGGCCTCGGTGCTGTCCGCCACCTGTTCGTTCGCGCCGGATGCCTCGCTCGAGAAGCGTCTCGATGCGTCCACGCCCGTGGTGATCACGCAAGGCTTCATCGCGCGCGACAGCGAAGGCAACACCTGCCTCCTGGGCCGTGGTGGTTCCGACACGTCCGCTTCGTATCTCGGCGCCAAGATCCGCGCGCGCGCCATCGAGATCTGGACCGACGTGCCCGGCATGTTCAGCGCGAACCCGCGCGCGACGCCGAGCGCGCGTCTCATCCGCCGCGCCCACTACGACGAAGCGCAGGAAATCGCGACCAGCGGCGCCAAGGTCCTGCATCCGCGCTGCCTGCTGCCCGCGCGCCAGTACCAGATCCCCCTTTATGTGTACGCCACGCAGACGCCGGATCTCGAGGGCACGCTGATCACCGGTGATGCCGGTGATGGTTCCGCGCAGGTCAAGGCCGTGGCACACCGCAAGGGCATCACGCTGATCTCGCTGGACAGCCCCGGCATGTGGCACCAGGTGGGCTTCCTGGCCGACGTGTTCGCGACCTTCAAGGAACACGGCATGTCCGTGGACCTGGTGTCGACGTCGGAAACCAACGTCACCGTCTCGCTGGACCCCGCCGCCAACACGCTGGATGGTGAGCTGCTGGGCAAGCTTCAGGCGGACTTGGGCAAGCTCTCCGCCGTGCGCGTCATCGGGCCCTGCGCTTCCGTGTCGCTGGTGGGGCGCAACATCCGCGCCATCCTGCACAAGCTCGGCGATGCGTTCGCGCTGTTCGAAGAACAGAAGGTGTATCTCGTCAGCCAGGCCGCCAACGACCTGAACTTCACGTTCGTCGTCGACGAGAACCAGTGCGACCGGCTGGTCGAGCAACTGCACGAGCTTCTGATCCGCCCGCAAGCCGGTGATACGGCGATGGGTCCGACCTGGGAACAGCTGTTCGCCAAGCCCGAAGCGGTGGCGCAGCGTGCGCAGCCCTGGTGGGCCACGCGCCGCGAAGACCTGCTGGGCGCGCTGGCGAAGCGCGAGTCGGCATACGTCTACGATCTATCGCAGGTGGCCGCGGCCGCCAAGGCCGTGGGCAGTCTCAAGTCCATCGGACGCGCGCTGTTCGCGCTCAAGGCCAATCCGCATCCGGACATCCTGCGCACCGTGGCCGCCGCGGGGTTGGGATTCGACTGCGTGTCGCTGGCCGAGATCGAGCACGTGCAGAAGTCCGTGCCCGGCATCAGCGCGGATCGCATCCTGTTCACGCCGAACTTCGCTCCGCGCTCCGAGTACGAAGCCGCGCTGAAGTTGGGCGTGCACGTGACCATCGACAACCTGTTCGTGCTGCAGCACTGGCTCGACGCCTTCAAGGGACAGAACGTGTTCCTGCGCATCGACACGGGCATCGGCCGCGGCCATCACCACCACGTGAAGACCGCGGGCGCGCAATCCAAGTTCGGCATCCCCGTGGAAGAACTCGACGAAGTCGCGCGACTCGCGAAGCAGGGTGGCGTGTCCATCGTCGGCCTGCACGCGCATGCCGGCAGTGGCGTGTTCGACGTGGAGAACTGGACGCAGGTGGGCTCGGTGCTCGCCGGCCTCGCGAAGCGCTTCCCCGACGTGAAGTACATGGATGTCGGTGGCGGTCTCGGCGTACCGGATCGCGTCGAGGGCAAGGCGCTCGACATGTCGCGCCTCGACGAAGCGCTGGCCAAGGTGCAGGCCGCGGTTCCCCACGTGACGCTGTGGCTCGAGCCGGGACGATTCCTGGTCGCCAATGCCGGCGTGCTGCTGGCGCGCGTCACGCAGACCAAGAGCAAGAGCGGCATCCGCTACGTGGGCGTGGCCACGGGCATGAACTCGCTGATCCGTCCCGCGCTGTACGGCGCGCATCACGACATCGTGAACCTCACGCGCTACGGCGAGGCCGCGAACGTGCAGGCGAACGTCGTGGGGCCGATCTGCGAGAGCTCGGACTTCCTGGGCCATGACCGGCTGTTGCCGGAGTGCCAGTCGGGAGACGTGCTGTTGATCGCCACCGCGGGCGCGTATGGCCACGCGATGGCGTCGAGCTACAACCTGCGGGCGCCGGCGGAAGAGCTGCTGCTGCAGTAGGCAGGACTAGTCAGCCTTGGGCTGGCTGGCTTCGATCTCGCTCGTCAGGAGAGCAAGCTGCTGGCTTTCCCTCTGTCGTTCGAGGTCGGCGGCAAGAATTTCATCAAAGCGTTTGAGTTGCGCGGACGAGAGTATGCGGGCAGCCGACGTCCGCTTCCGCCTGTTGAGCTCCGTGAGCAGTTCCGTTTGCCGCTCGAAGAAGCGCTGCTGCAACTCCGGTGAATCACGTTCGCCGGACATCGAGGAGGCGAGATCCTCAAGTTGCCGCTGGTACTCCGAGGATTCCCGGTACAGTGCCGCAATCAACGGTTCGATCTGTTCGGCACGAAGGCCGTCGACGCGTTCGAGATCAGACCGAAGGAACTCCACCTGGCGGCGCGCAAAGCGGGTCGCGAGATACGTTTCCCAGCGCGAGCGCTTTTCCTCACCCACGAGTTCACGAAGGCGGTCCTGATACTCGCGTTCATCGGTGTCCGCCGCTTCACGCGCGCGTCGCAGGCCTTCTGGAGTGGCATCGACCAGTTCCGGTTCCCGCCTCATCTGATTGAGGCGCCGTTCCGCGTGCGCCGTGATGAGGGTGTCGGCCTCACTCCCGCTGAATCCCAGCAGCCGCACGGCATCAGCGCGCCACTCAGCCAGCTCCTTGCGCTTGATGTCGAGTTGCGCCGCGAAGTATCTCGGATCCTTCAACAGCCGACGCTGCTGCGCCAGCCAATCCTCATCGGAATAGCTTTGGTCCGCCGCGGCGGCTGATGAGTGAGGTGGGGGTGTGAGTGAACTCGCGGCTATCCGCTGTTGCGTGCCACTTGGCTCAGCCGGGGAGATCGGCGCGGGAACGGATCGTGCCACGCTGGCGATCGCCGCCAGATGCCTCTCGCGTTCCTTCCGAAGTTGAGACCACAGCCATGCGCATGTGGCGACACTAACCACCAGCGCAACACCCATCAGCCAGACGGCCTTCCGCATGCCGCGGATTCTGGCTCAGGGCCTCGCGAAGTGCACGCGGCGGATGAGGCCGCCTTCGATCTCGTAGATAGCCAGGATGTCGAAGGGCTCGCTGGAACCCATGCGGCCCGTGATCCTCTCGAGATCCACGACCGCGCGCCCCAGGTGTACGCGCGAGATCACGTCGCTGTGCAGCGCCGGCGAACTCTGGAACAGTTGGCGATAGCGCTCGCGGATGGCGGGCAGGCCGGACGTGGCAGCTGCGCTGGAACCCAGCTCGAAAATCTGCGCGTCCTGGGCGAACTGCGCGCAGAACGTATCGAGATCCCGCGCGTTGTAGGCGTCGAGCTGCGCCTGCGCCACTTCCACCGGAGACCGGGAAGCAGCGGTGTTCATTTGCGGTGACGTTTCTCGAGCTCGGCTACGACCGAAGCCAGCGGCACCTTGCGCGCCTGCAGGAGAACCAGGAGGTGGAACAACAGGTCGGCGGATTCCTCGACGAGCTTCTGATCAGGTTCATTGACGCCGGCGAGCGCCGTCTCCACGCCTTCTTCGCCGACTTTCTGCGCGACCTTGTTGATGCCCTTGGCCAGCAGCTTGGCGGTGTAGCTGGCGTCGGGCTTTTCGGTGGCGCGTTGGGCGACCACGCCTTCCAGCCTGGCGAGAAAGGAAATCGCCGTGGCCGCGGCGCGCGGTTCGTCCCCGAAACAGGTGAGGGTGCCATTGTGACAAGCGGGTCCGCGCGGCCGCGCGGTGACCAGCAAGGTGTCCGCATCGCAGTCCAGCGCGACATCGACCACGTCCAGCGTGTGACCCGTGGTCTCACCCTTTTCCCACAGGCGCTGCTTGCTGCGGCTGAAGAACACGGCGCGGCGGCGCTTGAGCGTCTCGTCGAGAGCGTCGCGATTCATGTAGGCCATCATGAGCACGGCACCGGTGTCGGCGTCCTGCACGATGGCAGGCACGAGGCCATCGCTCTTGGCGAAGTCCACCTTGCCGATGTCGAAGCTCACAGTCGCACCTCGATCCCGGAAGCGGCGAGCGTGGTCTTGAGATCCGGAATGGCGATGGCTCCGGAGTGGAACACGCTGGCCGCGAGCGCGGCATCGACGCCTGCCTTCTCGAATACGTCGACAAAGTGTTCGGGCGCACCAGCGCCACCGGACGCGACCAGCGGCACCTGGCAGAGCTCCCGCACCGCGGCCAGTTGCTTGACGTCGTAACCGCGCCGCACGCCGTCGCTGGTCATGCAATTGAGCACGATCTCGCCGGCGCCACGTTCCTGAACCTCTTTCACCCAGGCCAGCGTGTCGCGGCCACTGTTGCGGGAGCGATTCGGATCGCCCGTGAACTGGAACACCTTGTATTCGTCGCCGACGTTCGCGCTGTCGATGCCGATGACCACGCACTGCGAGCCGAAGCGCGAGGCGAGCTCTTCGATGAGCCCGGGATTGTTGATAGCCGGCGTGTTGATGGACACCTTCTCGGCGCCCTCGTTGAGAATGGCCTCGGCGTCCTCCACGGAGCGGATACCCCCGGCGACACAGAAGGGGATGTCGAGCACCTGCGCGACGCGCGCCACCCACTTGCGGTCCACGCTGCGGCCTTCGGGGCTCGCGGTGATGTCGTAGAACACGACTTCGTCCGCGCCTTCGTTGCGGTAGCGCTCCGCGAGCGCAAGGATGTCGCCGACGATCTGGTGATCGCGGAACCGGATTCCCTTGACCACCTGGCCGTCACGGACGTCCAGGCAGGGGATTATGCGTTTGGCAAGAATGGCTTCAGCTCCGAAGGTTTGATGGCTTCCTCGAGCAGCGCCTTGCCACTGATGGCGGCCGCGCTGCCGACGTCGGCGAGCGACGCGAGATCCGCCGCGCTGCGCACGCCGCCGGAGGCCTGCAGCTGGATATGCGGATAGCGCTTCACGAATTCCTTGTAGAGGTTCACCGCCGGACCCTGCATGGCGCCATCGAGTTCGGCGTCCGTGCACAGCACGTGCTTGAGGCCATGCGGTAGATAGGAATCGATGGCTTCCCACAACGTGAGCTTCGATTCCTGCGTCCAACCGCGCGTGAGAACCCGTGGCATGCCGCCCGAGTCGTGACGGATATCGAAGGCGAGGCCGATCTTGTCAGCGCCATGGCGCTTGATCCAGGACTGCACCTCCGCCGGATTCTCGACGGCGGCGCTGCCGACGATGACGCGGTCGATGCCATTGCGCAGGAGATCGTCGACCACCGCCGCTGATCGCACGCCACCCCCCACCTGGATGTGCAAAGCCTTCTGCGAGGCGAGCCGGATGATGACGCTGCGGTTCGCGAGCTGTCCGTCCTTGGCACCGTCGAGATCCACGACATGCAGCCAGGTTGCGCCCAGCGCGCGATAGCGCTGCAGCAGTTCGTGCGGTTCCAGGTCGTAGCGCGTTTCCTGGTCGAAGTTGCCCTTGAGCAGGCGCACGCAGCGGCCGTTCCGGAGGTCGATGGAAGGGATGAGGATCATGCGTTCAGGCCTTGAGGAAATTGGCGAGGATGCGCGCGCCCACCACGCCCGAACGTTCGGGGTGGAATTGCGTTCCGCAGAAGTTGTCGCGACGCGCAACCGCGGTGAGCGGAATGCTGTAGTCGGTGATCGCGACCGTGGCGCCAGAGGTGGGCGCGGCAAAGCTGTGCACGAAGTACACGTAGTCGAGGCTGCTCACGCCATCGAGCAGCGGATCGCCGCGCACCTGTGTCATCTGGTTCCAGCCCATGTGCGGAACCGGCTTGCCCGCTTCGGGCTGCATCTTGCCGATGGAGCCGGAGATCACGCCAAGGCAGTTCACCGGCCCCTCATCGGAGCGGTCATAGAGCAACTGCATGCCGAGACAAATGCCCAGCAAGGGTTGCTTGAGGTTGGGGATCAGCTGATCCAGGCCGGCGCCGCGAAGGCGCAGCATGGCGTTGTGCGCCGATCCCACACCAGGCAGCAGCACACGGGGCGCACGCTGGATCACGGCGTGATCCGTGGTGACCACCGAGTCGGCACCCAGGCGCGACAACGCGGCCCGCAGCGAGGCGATGTTCGCTCCGCCGCTGTCGATGATTGCGACGGTGGCGCTCACAGCACTCCTTTGGTCGACGGCAATTCTTCGCCTTCGCGCCGGAAGGCCTGGCGCAGTGCGCGTCCCGTACCCTTGAAGCAGGCTTCGATCATGTGGTGGGTGTTCTCACCCGTGATGGTGACATGGATGGCCGCCTTGAGACTCTCGGCCAGCGACTTGAAGAAGTGCGGCACGAGTTCGGTGGGCAGACCGCCGACGGCCTCGCGATTGAACTTGCCCTCGAACACGCCGTAGGCGCGGCCGGAGAGGTCGATCGCAACCCGAACCTGCGCTTCGTCCATGGGCAGGAGGAATCCGTACCGGGCGATGCCCACCTTGTCGCCGAGCGCGGCGCGCAGCGCCTCGCCTAATGCGAGTGCGCAGTCTTCGACCGTGTGGTGCTCGTCGATCTCCAGATCGCCTTTGCAGTCGAGCTCCAGCGCGAAGCCGCCGTGCTTGGCGATCTGTTCCAGCATGTGATCGAAGAAGCCGATGCCGGTGATGATCTTCACGGGGCCCGTGGCATCCAGATTCACGCGAACCTCGATGTCCGTTTCCTTGGTTTTGCGCTGGATGCGCGCCCTGCGCTCGCCCAGCGAGCGCAGGATGGCGGGCCACGTCTCCTCTGGCGAACCATGGCGACGCACCCGGATTCCCCGGACGCCGAGATTGGTGGCGAATTCGAGGTCGGTGTCGCGGTCGCCGATCATGACGCTGCCGGCCAGATCCACGTTCTGTTCGCGCACGTAGCTTTCGACCAGCTTGACCTTCGGCTTGCGGCAATCGCAGCCGTCGCTCTTGCGATGCGGGCATACGAACACCGCGTCGAACTCCACGCCCTGCGAGCTGAACGCATCCATCATGAACTGGTGCGGCACGTCGAAGTTCTTCTGCGGGAACGACGAGCTGCCGAGGCCGTCCTGGTTCGTCACCATGGCGAGCTTGTAGCCCAGCTTCTGCGCCTGGCGCATCGCCGAGAACACCTCCGGCATGAAGCGGATCTTCTCGATGGCATCCACCTGTTCGTCCGGCGGCTCCTCGATGAGGGTGCCGTCGCGGTCGACGAACAGCACTTTGGTCTTGCTCATGAAAGGCTCCGGATCAATCTATCGTTCTGTTCAGGTGTGCCCACCGAAATGCGCAGGGATCGCGGTGACACGTTGCGCATGTCGCGGATCAGCAGCTTTGCCTCGCGGGCCCTGGCCAGCGCGGATTCTGCATCAGCGAAGTCAACGAGGAGGAAATTTGCGTCGCTGGGCCACACCTTGACCACCTGCCGGCTCTGGCTCAAGGCGGTGCGGATGCGTTCGCGTTCGGCCAGCACCTGGGCGATGCGTTCCTTCTGGACGGCAATCTGGGCCGGCGCAAGCGTCGCGAGCACCGCCTCGATGGTGAGTTGCGGGATGGAGTAGGGCGGAATCACTTTCGCGAGCAGCGCCACGATTTCGGCGGACGCGATCAGCGAGCCCACACGCGCGCCGGCGAGCCCGTAGGCCTTGGACAACGTGCGCAAGACCACGAGATTCGGATATCGATCCAGCCAGGTGGCGAGGCCGCCCGATGGGGCTCGCGCGGAGAACTCGATATAGGCCTCGTCGACCACCACGAGTCCGCGCGTGGCCTGGAGGAGGGCTTCGATGGTTGCCAGCGGAATATCGTTGCCCGTGGGATTGTTGGGCGTGCACAGGAACACGATCTTGGTATTCGCATCCGTCGCGCGGCGGATGCCTTCCACATCCAGCGCAAAGCCTTGCGCCTGGAGCAGCGGCACTTCACGAACCTCGGCGCCCTGGATGCGAGCCGCCACGGCATACATGCCGAAGGTCGGCGGGCAGATGATGACGTTGTCGATGCCCGCGCGGCAGAACCCGCGCAACACGAGATCGATGGATTCATCGCTGCCGCGTCCCGGGAGCAGCTGCGCGGCCTTCACGCCATAGACTTCCGCCAGCCGCGCCGCGAGTTCGTGCGGATGCGGTTCGGGATAGCGGTTGAGCCCCGCCCGGGAAGGATCGGTTTCCGCCCGCCACGGGAGTTCGTTGGCGTGCAGGCGCTCGAACGCGGGATCCCAGCTCGCGTGCGAGTAGGCCTTGAGCGCAATGATTTCGGGCCGCGCGAGATCGAGGATGCTCATCGGGTGGCCCCCAGCTTTTCGAGCCGCACCGTCACGGCATTGCCGTGCGCGTCGAGGCCTTCCATCCCGGACAACGTGACGGCCGTGGGCCCGAGCGCGCGCAATCCGTCGGCGCTGAGTTCCTGCACGGTGATCCGCTTCTGGAACTCGAGCAGCGAGACACCACTGAACGAACGCGCATATCCGTACGTGGGCAACACATGATTCGTGCCCGAACAGTAGTCGCCGATGGATTCCGGCGACCAGGCGCCAATGAACACCGAGCCCGCGCAGGTCACCTGGTCCAGCAGCGCACGCGGGTCGCGCGTCTGGATGATCAGATGTTCCGGCGCATACTCATTCGAGACTTCGACGGCCGAGGCGAGGTCCGCGACGACGATGCATCGCGAGTTCGCCATCGACTGCGTGATGATGTCTCGGCGGCTCAGCGACGCGGCCTGCAATGCCAGCTCGGCCGCGACCGACTGCGCCAGTGATGTCGAAGGCGTCACCAGCACCACCTGAGCAATGGTGTCGTGTTCTGCCTGGGCGAGAAGATCGGCGGCCACGAAGCGCGGATCGGCGCCGTCATCGGCGATGACCAGCACTTCGGAAGGGCCCGCGGGCAGATCGATCGCGGCCCCGTTGGGATCCGCAGCCACGATCTGTTTGGCCGCCGTGACCCAGGCACTGCCAGGTCCGAAGATCTTGTCCACCTTGCGGACGGATTCCGTGCCGAAGGCGAGAGCGGCGATGGCTTGAGCGCCACCCATCTTGTAGACGGTATCGACTCCGCAGAGCTCGGCGGCGACGAGCACGGCGGCATGGAGCTTCCCGTCGGGTCCCGGTGAGCTGGCAATCGCGCGTGCCTTGCATCCCGCGATGCGCGCCGGCACCGACAGCATGATCGCGGTGGAGGGCAGCGGCGCCGAGCCGGCCGGCACATACAGGCCAACGCTTTCGATGGCGCGCGTGATGCGCTCGCAGCGCACCCCGGGCATCGTCTCCACGGACAGGGGCGCGCTCTGCTGTGCCTCGTGAAAGCGCGAGACATTGGCCACCGCACGCTCGAGCGCGGCGATCTGCTCGGGCGACAGTGCCGATCGCGCTTCTGCGAACTCGGCACGGCTCGCGCGGAGATCCACGAGCTCTCCGCCTCCGAACTGCTTCGTGAAGCGGCGGATGGCGGCGTCGCCTTCCGCGCGTACGGCCGAGACGATGGCCGCGGCCTGCCTGAACACTTCCTCGCGCGAGTCCGCCGCCGGGCGCGCGAGCGCGGCACGGCGTGCGTCCGGTGTCGCGGATTGCCAGTCGATGAGCTTCATCAGGCCAGCATCTTCTCGACGGGCAACACCAGCAGCGCGCTGGCGCCGGCCTTCTTGAGGCTCTCGAGGGTTTCCCAGAAAACGTTCTCGCGGCACACCGCGTGGATGGCCACCTTGTCGTTGGAACCCTCGAGAGGAATGATGGTGGGCGACTCGCTGCCCGGCAGCAGGCGGCGGATCTCGGGCAGCGCGGAGCGCGGCGCGTGCAGCATGATGTACTTGCTCTCGCGCACCTGCTGGACGCCTTCGATGCGAAGCAGCAGGCGCTCCACCCAGTCCTTCTTCACCTCGGTGAGCGAGACGGGCGTGTGGATGAGGAGCGCCTGGCTCTCCAGCACCGTTTCCACTTCGCGAAGGTGATTCGCCTGCAGGGTGGAGCCAGTGGACACGAGGTCGCAGATCACGTCGGCGCGACCCAGGCGCGGCGCGATCTCGACGGCGCCCGAGAGGGTGACGATGTCGGCGGTGACTCCGCGCTCGCGCAGCCAGTTCTCCAGCGTGAATGGATAGCTGGTCGCGATGCGCTTGCCATCGAGCGAACGCGCGCCTTCGTAGCTGAAGCCTTCCGGAATCGCCAGGGACAGGCGGCAGCGGCCGTAGTCGAGTGTGCGCAACACGGTGAACGTGGGCTTGTGGCCCTTGGAGATCATCTCGAGGCGCTTCTCCTCGAGCACATTGCGGCCCACGAGGCCGAGATCGCAGACGTCTTCCTGGACGAGGTCCGGAATGTCGTCGTCGCGGACGAACAGCACGTCGAGCGGCATGTTCTCGCCAAAGCCCACGAGCTGGTCGCGACCGCGCGAGAGTTTGAGTCCGCAGTTCTTGAGCAACTCGAGCGAGTTGTCGGTGAGTCGTCCCGACTTCTGTACGGCGAGTTTGAGGCGTTCGGCTTTTTCGATGGCGTTCATGGGTGTCTGTCTTTGGGAATGCTGTGCCGGACGGAAGTCCGGCGGGATATCACGCGTGGCGCTGCGCACGGCCGGCGGCGATCAGGTAGCCGCCATTGCCATCCGCGAGGCAGCGCGCCACGCGTCCGATGGTGGTGACGCTGACACCGGTGATGCGGTGGATCTCGCGGTAGGGCAGGCCTTTCTGCAGCCATTCCACCACCGCCCAGCGATCCGCCATGGCCTGGAGCTCCGCGGGGGTGCACAGGTCGCGGAAGAAGGCGCGGGCTTCATCCACATTCTTGAGCGTGGTCACGGCGGCGAACAGGCTGCGCTCGGAGAGCGCCTCCTGCCGGGCGGTGACGTTGCGGTGCTGTTTCATGGCTAACGTATTAACGCGTTAATACAGTGGAGCGCATTAGACGCGTCAAAGCGCACAAAATCAAGCCTGAATGCTTGCGTGGCGGGAAACCCACCCCTAGAATTCGCGCACTCATCGAGACCGGCCGAGGGATTGGGCCCGAAGACGCCGGGGCAACCGCCGCCAACGCGGAAAGGTGCCAACTCCTGCGGAGGACTGTCTTATTTAAAGGCGGGCCTCCGGCAGATGAGCTAATGACCCTCCCGCCGGGATGGTCAGCCGTGTACGTCACGGCAGCTCATTTCGAGTGCCCGCTGAGTGTTTAGGAGCATTCGATCGATGAGCAACGACAAGACGATCCAGCTGCGACCCTCTGACTGCGACGACTCCGCGTCTCCCGCCGGCCATGCGCTGGTGCGTGAGGGCGTGCTGGCCGTTCCGGGCGAGCTCAAGCTCCATTTCGGCGGCACGCTGGAGTCGGTGGCCCTGGCCTGGCGGCTCAGCGGACCTGCGGGCGCCCCCGTGGTCGTGACCCTGGGCGGCATCTCGGCTTCCCGCCGGGTCTGGACTCCGGACGAGCCGCGTGGCGGCTGGTGGCATGAAGTCGTGGGTCCGGGGCTGGCGCTCGACACTCAGCGCTTCCGGCTCCTGAGCTTCGATTACCTCGGCGCGAGCGCGGACTCCACCGGCCCTCGCGACGGGCAGGTGTTCCCGACGGTGTCGGCGTATGACCAGGCCGAACTACTGCTGCGTCTCATCAATCACCTGGGTATCTCGTCGCTGCGCGCGATCATTGGCGCCTCCTACGGCGGCATGGTCGCGCTGGCTTTTGGCGAACGCTTTCCCGATCGCGTCGCGCGTCTCGTGGTCATCAGCGCGGCCGATCGTGCGCACCCGATGGCCTCGGCCTGGCGCGTGGTTCAGCGTCGCATCGTCCGGTTCGCGCTGGAGTCCGGCAAATCCGCCCAAGGGCTGGAGCTGGCGCGCGCGCTGGCCATGGCCACCTACCGCAGCCCGGAGGAATTCGCGGCGCGCTTCGGTGGCGCCGCGCGCCGCGTGGAGCGGCGGAACGATCAAGGCCAGAGCGAAGACCGCTATCGTGCTGCCCGTCGAGGAGTATCTCTTCGCCCGCGGCGCCGAGTATGCCCAGCGCTACCGGCCCGAGAGCTTCGTCTGCCTGTCCGAATCCATTGACCTGCATCGCGTGGACGCCACGCGCATCTTCGCGCCGGTCACGGCCATCGCGGTCCGCGAGGACCAGCTCGTGCCGCTGGGCGACATGCGCGCCATGGTGGCGCGCCTTCCCAATGCCGAGCTGCACGAAATCTCCTCGGTGTACGGACATGACGCCTTCCTCAAGGAGAACCGGCAGCTCAAGCCGATCTTCGCCAACACATTCCAAGACGTTCCAGGACTGACACCGTGACGAATCCGTCGAAGACTGACCTGACCCAAGACACCCGCGCCGTGCGTGCGGGCCTCGAGACCTGCGATGTGACCGGCGCCGTGGTGCCGCCTATCCACCTGTCGTCCACGTACGCCTTCAAGGGCTTCGGCGACAAGCGCAAGTACGACTACAGCCGCTCGGGCAATCCGACGCGCGACCTGCTGGGTGAAGCGCTGGCGGATCTCGAGGGCGGGGCGGGCGCGGTGATCACCGGCTCGGGGATGGGTGCCATCACGCTGGTCGGCCATCTGCTGCCCGTGGGTGCGCGGGTCGTCGCGCCGCATGATTGCTACGGCGGCACCTTCCGCCTGCTCACGGCCTGGAAGAAGCGCAACGAACTCGACGTGGAATTCGTGAACTTCGGCGACCCCAAGGCCGTCGATGCCGCGCTCTCGAAGCCGGCCGCGCTGGTGTGGATCGAGACGCCGAGCAATCCGCTGCTGCGCATCACCGACATCACCGATATCTCGAAGCGCTCGCATGCCCAGGGTGCGCTGGTCGTGGCCGACAACACCTTCCTGTCGCCGGGCTGGCAGCAGCCGCTCGCGCTGGGCGCGGACCTCGTGGTGCATTCCACCACCAAGTACATCAATGGTCACAGCGACGTGGTGGGTGGCGCCGTCATCTCGAAGACGAAAGAACTCGCCGAGCAGGTCGCGTGGTGGGGCAACTGCCTCGGCCTCACGGGCTCCGCCTTCGACAGCTTCCTCACGCTGCGTGGGCTTCGCACGCTCCACGTCCGCCTGCGCGAGCACGGCCGCAATGCCCAGGCCGTCGCGGAGTTCCTCGCGCAGCAGAAGCAGGTGAAGCGCGTGTACTACCCGGGCCTGCCGAATCATCCGGGGCATGACGTGGCGAAGCGTCAGCAGTCCGGCTTCGGTGCCATCGTCACGCTGGAAGTGCAGGGTGGAGTCGATGGTGCGCGCCGCTTCTCCGAAGTCGCTCGAATTGTTCTCGCTCGCCGAGTCGCTGGGTGGCGTCGAAAGCCTGGTGGCGCATCCGGCCACCATGACTCATGCCGCCATGGCGCCGGAAGCGCGCGCCGCCGCGGGCCTCGTCGATGGGCTGCTGCGCCTGTCGATCGGCATCGAATCCACCGAAGACCTGCTGCGCGACCTGCGTAATGGCGTGAAGGCCATCGGCTGATCGCCGAACCCGTCAGTCGGCGATTTCGCCGCAGGTGAGATTGGTCACCGCGGCCGTGATGCGCGCTGGCGCGATCCGAGGCCATGAGCACCGCCGCACTGGCCACCTCGGCCATCTTCGGCATGCGCTTGAGCATGGTCTTCTCGGCGATGCGCGCCTCGAACACTTCGCGGGACACGCCCGCGAGCCGCGCGTGCTCGGCGATCGCGGCCGACACGCCGGGCGCGTCCGGCGAACCCGCTGGAACGCAGCGTCACCACGCGAATACCGTCGCCGCCGAGATCCATGGCGAGCTGCCGGCACAGGCCTTCGATCGCGGCGCAGGCGACTCCGAACCCGCCGCTGCCGGCGTAGGGTTTGCGCGCCACTTGTGCGGTGAGCGCGAGAATCACGCCGGCGTGTTGCTTCGCCATGTGACGGCGCCGCGGCCGTCGCGGTGAGGAAGTGCGTGCGCACCGCGGTCTCGATGGGGCCGACGAAGTCCCCGCGGGCATCGCAGTCAGCGCGTCGCCCTGCGGGCCGTCGAGACCGACGAGATTGAACGAGATGTCGATGCGCCGCGAGCCGCGACACAGCGCCGAGATGATTTGCGATGGACTCCCGGTCCAGCGCGTCCACCTTGGCGGCGGCGGCCTAGCCGCCGCTGCCGTGATCTCCGTCGCCAGCGCTTCCAGCTTCTCGAGCGTGCGGCCCGCGAGCTCCACGTGCGCGCCTTCGCGCGCAAACGCGCGCGACACGGCACTGCCGATGGCGCCGGCCGCGCCATAGACCACCGCGACCTTGCCCTCGAGCAACCCGCGGAGCGACGGCGGCGCGGATTTCGAGGCCGTGCGGCATTGGCCATCATGGGTACGCTGGCGGCGACGCTGGCAGCAGGAAATCGCGACGTGGATGAGGCTTCCATCGCGGTCACATGCAGCAGGAGACTGGCGGGGTGAAGCGGCCCGTGGGCGCGACTTCACCGCCCTTGCCGTACATGTTGTGCGGCCGGACCCAGTCGGTGAGCGAGTTGTATGGGCCGTTCTCGTTGCGGCCCTTCGGCAGTGACCTCGAGGATGCGGTAGATGCCGAGGAAGTCTTCGCCGCCGCGCGCGAAGTTCGAGTACGTGTGGAAGATGTCGCCCGTCGGCGTCCCGGTAGAACACGCTGTTGCCCGCAGATGTCCTCGATGCCCGGATCGCAGTCCGAGTAGTTGTAGAAGGCGCTGGCCGGCCTTCATGATCCTCGGGCTTGAACGACACGCCGAAGTCGTAATTGAAGTCCGAGCCGAAACGACGAATAGAAAGGAATGCGCCAACCCATGCGTACACGCAGCGCGGATCGAGCTCCGGCATGGTCGCGCGCGCGACCGCCACGAACGACACATCGTGGTTCTCGAGGTGCGGCAGCAGGCCTTCGAGGTGGTCGATTCCCAGCGCGCAGCCCACGCACTGCAGCGGCTGCCCCGGCCCCTGCATGACGTGCTGCACGAAGAGCTGGGAGCGGCCGCGAAACAGATCCGCGAAGCGAACACGTCCCTCGGGTGAATCGAATTCGTAACTGCTTGTCGACCTTGACCCAGGGCAGGGCGCGGCGCTTCTCCGCCAGTGCGTCGCGGCGGCGCGTGAACTCCTTTTCCTCCGCCAGCAGCTGACGGCGTTCGGCGATCCACTGTTCACGACTCACGACGCGTTGCATGAGGGCTCCTTCAGCCTGGGTTTCTTCTTGCGCTTGCGTCATGGTCGAACGGCAGAACAGCAATTCGACATAGCGATACAGGTGATCGACGCTGTCGACGGCCGCCTGCGCGGTCCTGGCGTGGCTTTCGCCATGACGAAAGCGCCCTGGAGCACGGCCTGGATGTGCATCGCGAGCGAGGCGGCGCGCAGATCCGCACGGGGTGTTCGCCGCAGCGCCTCGTCGATCATCGAGCTCAGCATGGCCAGGTGATTGGTCGATGGACCGGGCGCAGGCGTCGCGGATGGCCGGGTAGGTTTCGTGCGTTTCCTGGATGGTGGTGCCGGCGTAGCAGCTCCATTCCCAGATGTCGCCCGGGAGCAGTTCCCTGCGAAAGCTCACGTAGCCGAGCAGGCGGTCGAGCGCTTCAGGCTCCGACTGATAGCGGCGCCTGCGCGAACAGCTGCGCGGCGCGGTCGTTCCAGTGGCCGCGCCGCGGCGATGGTCAGGTCTTCCTTGCTGGCGAAGTGGTGGAAGAAACTGCCCTTGGTGACGCCGGCGGCGGCGCAGACGTCGTCCACGCGCGTGGCGGCGTAACCGTTGGCGCGCACCAGGTCGATGGTGGCGGTCAGAAGCCGGGTCCTGGAATTTTCTGGGCGTGTCGGCCAAGGGTCACCGTACCAGCGGGTATGGCGGACCATACCGGCGGGTACGTAGGCCGTCAAGCGGCGGCGTGGCCTAGCAGCGCGGCCACCACCGCATCACCCATACGGCGCGTGCGTCATGGCCGGCGCGGCCATGCTCGGCGATATCCGCTGTGCGCGCGCCATTGGCGATGCAGCGGTCGACCGCCTGTTCGACCGTGGCCGCTTCACGCTCGAGCTTCAGCGAATGGCGGAGCAGCAGAGCGACGCTCAGGATGGTGCCGATGGGATTCGCGATGCCCTTGCCGGCGATGTCCGGGGCCGAGCCGTGGATGGGCTCGTAAACGCCGCGACTGCCATCGCCAATGGATGCGGACGGCAGAACTCCGAGTGAGCTCGCGAGCATCGCGCCCTCGTCGGTCAGGATGTCGCCGAACATGTTCTCAGTGAGCATGACGTCGAATTCGCGCGGCCGCTTGAGCAGGTGCATGGCGGCGGAATCGACCAGCATGTGTTCGAGCTCCACCTCGGGAAATTCCGAATGAATGACGTGCGAGGCGATTTCGCGCCACAGGCGCGAGGTCTCGAGCACGTTCGACTTGTCGATGGAAACGATTTTCTTGCGCCGTTGCATGGCGAGGCGGCCGGCCACGCGCGTGATGCGTTCGATCTCGCTGGCGGAATAGCTGCACAGGTCGGTGGCGAGCGTGGCGGTGCGCGTCTTGGCGCCGAAGTAGATGCCGCCGGTGAGTTCGCGCACGAACACGAGGTCCACGCCGTCGAGAATCTCGGGCTTGAGCACCGACGAATCGCGCAGGGCAGGGTGCAGCTTGATGGGCCGCAGGTTGGCGTAGACGCCGAGCTCGCGGCGCAGGCGCAGCAGGCCCTGCTCGGGCCGCACGGCCGCCGAGGGTCCCCACTTCGGGCCACCGATGGCGCCTAACAACACCGCGTCGGCCGCGAGGCAGGCGTCGAGCGTGGCCTGCGGCAGCGGATCGCCGCTGAGATCGATGGCGATGCCACCGAAAGGTGGTTCATCGAGCTTGAATTCGTGTCCGAAACGTCTGCCGATCTGGTCGAGCACGCGGACGCCTTCAGCGATGACCTCGGGGCCGATGCCATCGCCGGCGATGACCGCAATGGTTGCTTTCATCGGCTCGATGCCGCTCGTAGGCCGACGATCGCCGTGTTCTGCGCAAGCAGGAACCCGAGTTCGTCGACGCCATTCAGCAGGCAGTAGCGCGCGAATCCCTCGAGCGGAAATTTCACCGGCGTGCCGTCGGGCAGCGTGAGCGTGGTGCTCTCCACGTCGATGGAGATTTCGACTCCGGGATTGGCCAGCAGCCAGGCATGAGTCTTCTCGTCGACCACCACTGGGCAGCAGGCCGTTCTTGAGGCAGTTGGTGCGGAAGATGTCGGCGAACTCGGTGCTGACGACGGCGTGCGAAACCGAAATCCTGCAGCGCCCACGGCGCGTGTTCGCGAGACGAGCCGCAGCCGATATTGCGGCCGGCCACCAGGATCGCGGCGCCCTTGGCTTCGGGGCGGTTCAGCACGAAGTCCGGCTTCGGATTTCCGGCGGCGTCGTAACGCCAGTCGGCGAACAGGTGTTTGCCGAAACCGGCCTTCGACGTGGAGGTGAGAAACCGCGCCGGGATGATCTGGTCGGTGTCGATGTTGGTCGCGGGCAGCGCGACGGTGCGGGAACGGATCGGTCTTTACGGCAGGCATGTTGAGTTTCAGTTCGGAATTCGCGCGGATCGGTGACGCGGCCGCGGATGGCGGAAGCGGCGGCGGTTTCGGGACTGGCGAGCAGGGTGCGCGCACCCTGGCCCTGGCGGCCTTCGAAGTTCCGGTTGCTGGTGCTGACGGAATAGTGGCCGGCGGGCACGAGATCGCCGTTCATGCCGAGACACATGGAGCAGCCGCTCTCGCGCCACTCGGCGCCGGCGGCGAGGAACACCTTGTCCAGGCCTTCCGCTTCGGCCGCGCGTTTGACGGCTCTGCGAGCCCGGCACCACCAGCATCTTCACGCCTTCGGCGAGCTTGTGACCGCGCAGCACGCGCGCGGCGTTGCGCAGGTCCGAGAGACGGCCGTTGGTGCAGCTGCCGACGAACACGTTGTTCACCGGAACGTTCGCTGATCGGCTCGCCGGCCTTGAGACCCATGTACTTGAGCGCCTTCTCGAACACGGCATCGCCGCTGCGTGGCACGGATGCCGTGCATCGGGCGCCACCATGCCGGGATGCGTGCCGTAGGTAACCATCGGCACGAGCGTCGACGCATCGATGCTCGACGGTGCGATCGAACATGGCGCCAGCATCGGTGGGTAGTTGGCTCCAGCGCGCGACCGCCGCATCCCACTCCGCGCCCTTGGGCGCGCGCGGCGTTGCCTTGCCAGGTATTCGAAGGTGGTGGCGTCGGGTGCGATCATGCCGGCGCGTGCGCCGGCTTCGATGGACATGTTGCAGATGGTCATGCGCTCGTCCATCGACATCGCTTCGATGGCCGGCGCCGCGATACTCGAGCACGTAGCCGGTGCCGCCCGACATGCCGATCTTGCCGATGATGGCGAGGATCAGGTCCTTGGCGGTGACGCCCGTCGGCAGCTTGCCCAGCACGTTGATCGCGAAGGTCTTCGGCCGGCGCTGCAGCAGGCACTGCGTGGCCAGCACGTGGCCGACTTCCGTGGTGCCGATGCCGAAGGCGAGGGCGCCGAACGCGCCGTGCGTCGAGGTGTGCCTGTCGCCGCAGACGATCGTCTTGCCCGGCTGCGTGATGCCGAGCTCGGGCCCGATGATGTGCACGATGCCGCGGCGGCTGTCCTGCAGGTTGAACAGCTCGACGCCGAATTCGCGCGCGTTGATCTCGAGCTGCTTCACCTGTTTTGCCGCCGAATCGACGGCGATGGGCACGCCGCCGAACACCTGCTCGGTACGCGTGGGCGTCGAGTGATCCATGGTGGCGAGCGTGAGATCCGGGCCGCCGCAGCTTGAGCCCGCGCGTGCGCAGTTCCGTGTAGGCCTGCGGCGTCGTCACTTCGTGGGTGAGGTGCAGATCGATGAAGAGGACGGCGGGAGTATCGGCGGTCTCGGGCACGACCACGTGGTCGTCCCAGACTTTCTCGAACATCGTCTTTGGGGGCATTAATTCATCGCTGGCGAACTGCCGGCCACCACGGCGGGGCGTTCATGTCGACGTAATCGAGCCAGCCGCGCGGGTCCGCGGTCTTGCCCTGCACGAGACCGAAGTACGCCGCCTGCAGCTTCGCGGTGATCGGGCCGCGCTTGCCGTTGCCGATCTGGATAGCGTCCACGGAGCGGATCGGCGCGACTTCGGTCGCGGTGCCCGTGAAGAAAAGCTCGTCCGCGAGATACAGCATCTCGCGCGGCACGGCGATCTCGCGGACTTCGATCCCTGAGTCCTTCGCGAGCGTCATCACCGTGTGGCGCGTGATGCCGTTGAGCAGTGAGTGAGCCACGCCGGGCGTGTACAACACGCCGTCCTTGACGATGAACAGGTTCTCGCCGGCGCCTTCGCTCACGGTGCCGTCGGTCGAGAGGCCGATGCCTTCGACGAAACCGAGACGCTTCGCCTCGAGACCGATGAGCTGGCTGGAAAGGTAATTGCCGCCGGCCTTGGCCATCGCGGGAATCGTGTTGGGCGCGACGCGCTGCCACGACGAGACGCAGACATCGACGCCCTCGTCCTCGGCCGCGCCGAGATACTTGCCCCATTCCCAGCCGGCGATCGCGACCTCGACGGGCGGATCGATCTTCGGCACGACTCCGGCTTCGCCGTAGCCGCGGAACGCGACCGGGCGCAGGTATGCCCCGCGCGCGAGGCCGTTCTGCGCGATCACCTCACGCTGCGCATGATTGATCTGGTCTTCATTGAACGGGATGTTGATGCGATAGATCTTCGCCGAGTCGAACAGCCGCTTCGTGTGGTCCTTGAGACGGAAGATGGCCGGGCCGCGCGGAGTTTCGTAGGCGCGCACGCCTTCGAACACCGAGGAGCCGTAGTGCAGCGCATGCGAGAGCACGTGCACGGTCGCCTTTTCCCAGGGCACCAGTTTGCCGTTGAACCAGATGTATTTCGTTGCGGGTATGGGCATGGAAGAAACTCCGAAAACTTTTTAGACCACGGCCTGCGCGACTCGCTGCGCTCCCGGTACGCGAGACCCTGAGCGAGTTCGATGCGGTTGATCACTTCGAGGAAAGCCTGCGTAGCAGACTCCACGATGTTGGTAGCTGACGCTCGAGCCGCGATAAGTGCGCTGATTGTACTCCACGTACACCAGGGCTTCGCCCTGTGCGTCTTCGCCCACCGATACGCTGCGTACTTCGAACTTGCGCAAGTACGGCCTGCACTCCCGTGGCGCGTTCGATCGCCTTGAGCGCCGCATCCACCGGGCCATCACCCGTTGCGCGCATCTCGATCTCGCGGCCATCGCTGTGACGCAGCTTGACGGTCGCCTCCGCGGTTTTGCTGCCATCCGACGCGGTGCGCAGGTTCACGAGCGACCAGGGACCGGCGCGCGCTGTGTTCTGCCTGCAGCACGAGCGCCTCGATGTCGCCGTCGTACAGTTCCTTCTTCTTGTCGGCGAGCGTCTTGAACTCTTCGAAGACGCGCGCGAACTCGACGTCGTCGAGCTCGAATCCCAACTCGCGCACGCGTTCGCGCAGCGCGTGGCGGCCGCTGTGTTTGCCGAGCACGAGCGAGGATCGCGACAGGCCCACGTCCTGCGGCCGCATGATCTCGTATGTGGAATGATGCTTGAGCATGCCGTGCTGATGAATGCCCGACTCGTGCGCGAAGGCGTTCTCGCCGACGATCGCCTTGTTGCGCGGAATCGGCACGCCGACGATGTTCGCGAGCATGCGCGACGTGGGGTAGAGCCGCGTGGTGTTGATGCCGGTGTCGAGATTGAAGAACGCGTCGCGCGTCTTCAGCGCCATCACGACTTCTTCGAGCGAGCAATTGCCCGCGCGTTCACCGATGCCGTTGATGGTGCACTCGATCTGGCGCGCGCCGGCCACGACCGCCGTGAGGCTGTTGGCGACCGCCATGCCGAGATCGTCGTGGCAGTGAACCGACAGGCGGATCTTGTCGATGCCGCGCACGTTCTTGCGCAGATAACGGAACAGCTCCGCGAATTCGTCCGGCACGGTGTAGCCCACGGTGTCCGGAATGTTCACCGTGGTCGCGCCGGCCTCGATGACGGCCTCGACCACCTGCGTGAGGAAATCGAGCTCGGTGCGCGATGCGTCCTCGGGCGAGAACTCGACGTCTTCGGCAAGATCGCGCGCGATCTTCACGCCCTCGACCGCCGTGCTTGATGATCTCTTCCTGCGCCATGTTCAGCTTGTACTGACGATGGATGGCGCTGGTGGCGAGGAACACGTGGATGCGCTTCTTCGCCGCCGGCTTGACCGCCTTCGCGACGAGCTCGATATCGTCGCGGTTGCAACGCGCGAGGCCGCAGATGATCGGTCCCTGCACCTCGCGCGCCACCGCGTTCACGCTTTCCCAGTCGCCGCGCGAGGCGGCGGGAAAGCCCGCTTCGATGACATCCACGCCCAGGTCCGCAAGCGCGCGCGCCACCCGAAGCTTTTCGGGTTGCGCCATGCTGCATCCCGGCGATTGCTCGCCGTCGCGCAGCGTCGTGTCGAAGATCATCACTCGTTCGCGATGGGACATGGGGTTGACCTCGATCGATCGTAGCGGTTGTTAGCCGCGACCTTGTTCCAGCCACGGCATGCGGGCGCGCAGTTCCTTGCCCACCTTCTCGATCTGGTGATCCAGGTCGGCCTGCATCAGGCGGTTGTATTCCTTGCGGCCGCCGTCGTTCTCGGCGATCCACTGCTTGACGAACTTGCCCTTCTGGATTTCCTTGAGGATCTTGCCCATCTCTTTCTTGGTCTTGTCGTTGACCACGCGCGGGCCGCGCGTCAGGTCGCCGTACTTGGCCGTGTCGGAGACGAACTTGTGCATCTTGGTGAGGCCGCCTTCGTGCAGCAGGTCGACGATGAGCTTCAGTTCATGGAGCACTTCGTAGTACGCGATCTCGGGCTGGTAACCGGCTTCCACCAGCGTCTCGAAGCCCTTGAGCACGAGGTCGGAGGTGCCGCCGCAGAGCACGGCCTGTTCGCCGAACAGATCCGTCTCGGTCTCTTCCGCGAACGTGGTCTCGAGCACGCCGCCGCGCGTGCCGCCGATGCCGTGGCCATAGGCCAGCGCCTTGGCGAACGCATTGCCGGTCGGGTCCTGGAATACCGCGATCAGCGACGGCACGCCGCGACCCTGCTGGTACTGGCGACGCACGAGGTCACCGGGACCCTTGGGCGCGATCAGCGAGACGTCGAGATCCTTGCGCGGCTTGATCAGCTTGAAGTGGATGTTGAAGCCATGCGCGAAGAGCAGGGTGGCGCCCTTCTCCGAGCGACTTCTCGACCTGGTTGTAGAGGTCGGCCTGCGCGAGATCGGGGACCAGCATCGCGACCAGCGACGCGCCCTTCACGGCGTCGACCGGCTCGGCGACCTTCAGGCCGTCCTTCTTCGCCTTCTTCCAGCTCGCGCCGTTCTTGCGCACGCCGACGACGACGTCGTGTCCGCTGTCCTTGAGGTTGAGCGCATGCGCGCGTCCCTGGCTGCCGTAGCCCAGGATGGCGATCCGGGCCTTCTTGAGCGCCTTCTTGTCTACGTCTTTGCCCGAGTACAACTTCGTCATTGTCATCAGCTCCTGATCAACGTTCATACGAAAAACCCCGCATCGGTTCTGGACCGGTGCGGGGTTTGTTGGTGTAAGCTTGCTCTTGTATTAGCGAGTCAAGCAGGCGTCCCGCACCGTGCTTCCAATAAGAAGCAGGGGAAGGGATACGAGTACGAGCCCAGTCTTCAACGCACAGGCGCGCGCGAGTGTCGCGCTGCGAAAATCAGGGACGTACTGGAGGGTCGGAGCCTGCATACAATGCGCGCGATGACACCACGGGTGTTCGTCCATTGTCAACATCGGGAGAGCGCGTTACTTTGCGCTCATCAGTTAAACTTTTTCCGTGAGTTCCCACCTTCTGAATGAAGCCGAAGCGCCAGGGGCGCGACCCATCTGGCTGGTCGGCGAACAGGGCCTGTCCTCCTGGCTCGAAATGCAGCCGCCTCGCGGTGCGCTCCTGGGCCAGGGCTCATGGTTTCCAGGCGGAGAAGCAGAAGCTGCTGGTCATCCCCAGCGTCGGGGGCGACACGATTGCCGGCGTCGCACTGGGTCTCGGACCCACGGCGGACCTCAGCGAGCCCACCCTGTGGACCTCGGCCGGCCTGCCGGACCGCCTGCCGCCGGGGAAATACCGGTTCGCCGGCTCCTTCAGCGCGGTCGGCGCCACCCAGCTGACCCTCGGCTGGGAGTACGGCGCGTACCGCTTCACGCCGGTACCGCAAACCGGCGAGCGAATTGCCGTCGCTGGTGGCCCCCGCCGGGACGGACCTGGAATACGTACGGCTGGCCAGCCAGGCGCTGAGCGAGGCCCGCGATCTCATCAATACCCCCGCCAACGACCTGGGACCTGCCGAGCTGGGTGAAGCGGTACAGCGTCTGGCACTGCAGCACGAGGCCGAGTGCCGGATCATCGTCGGCGAGGACCTGCTGCGGCAGAATTTCCCGCTCATCTATGAGGTGGGCAAGGGCAGCGCGCGTGAACCCCGGCTGATCGACATGCGCTGGGGCAAGCGTGGCGCGCCGCAGGTCACCCTCGTTGGCAAGGGAGTCTGTTTCGACACCGGCGGTCTCGACATCAAGCCTTCCAGCGGCATGCTCCTCATGAAGAAGGACATGGGTGGCGCGGCGCTCACCTTGGCGCTGGCCCGCATGCTCATGGATGCCGACGCGCCGATCCAGCTGCGGCTGCTGATCCCGGCCGTCGAGAACAGCATCTCGGGCCGTTCGTACCGGCCGAGCGACGTGATCCGTTCACGCCAGGGCCTCACCGTCGAGATCGGCAACACCGATGCGGAAGGCCGGCTCGTGCTGGCCGATGCGCTCACCGAGGCGGACCAGGAGATGCCGGACCTGCTGATCGATCTGGCCACGCTCACGGGCGCGGCGCGAGTGGCGCTGGGTCCGGAACTGCCGGCTATCTACTCGAACCCACCCGAGCTCGCCGAGCAGCTGCGGCAGGTGGGAGAGCGCGAAGCCGATCCGCTGTGGACCCTGCCTCTGTGGCCGGGCTACGACGAGGAATTGGGGAGCCGCGTCGCGGACCTTAATAATGTGTCGGCCTCGCCGTTCGCGGGTTCGATCATCGGCGCGCTGTTCCTCAAACGTTTCGTCACGCGTTCCCGCAACTGGATCCACGGCGACGTCTACGCGTGGAATTCGAAAGAGCGGCCGGGCAGGCCGCTGGGCGGAGATCCGCATACCGTCCGGGCGCTCTACAGGCTGATCCGACAGCGGTTCGGCTGATGGTGCGGACCGCGGAAGCCGCGTTCCGCCGCGAGCTGGCTCCCTGGGCGCTGCTGGGTCTCACGCTGGGACTGGTCGAAGGCGCGACCGCGGCGGTGCTCATCAAGAAGACCTTCGCCACGGCCGCCGATCCCTGGATGGTGAATCTCGCGGTCGCGTTCGTCAGCGGCGCGCCGGCGCTCTCCAACGTGGTGAGTTTCGTCTGGGCCAACCTCGCGCATGGCCGCTCACGCATCGGCCTCATGGTAGGGCTGCAGGCGGGGTTCGCGGTTCTCGTGGGGCTGCTGGGACTGGCGCCGCGCGCGTTGGGCGGATTGGCCATGGCCGTCGCCTCCATACTCATCGCGCGGGTGATCTGGACCGGCATCCTCACGGTGCGGGCGGCGGTGTGGAGCGCCAACTATCCCCGCCAGGCCATGGGCCGCTACACCGGGCGCATCGTCATCGTGAGTTCGCTGGCGGTGGCATTCACCGCGGCGCTGGCGGCCTGGACGCTCGACAAGGCCGTGATCGATTCGCGCTGGCTGTTCGGCGCGGGCGCCGCGGCCGGTTTGCTCGCGGCCTGGCTGTATCGCGCCGCGCGCGTGCGCCGCGAGTTCGCGCTGCTGGCCGAGGAGAACGCCGCAGCCGGCCGCAGCGAACCCTTCAGCCTCGGCATGCTGTTCGAGATCCTGAAGAAGGATCCGCACTTCCGCGAGTACATGTTCTGGATGGGCATCTACGGCGGTGGCAACCTGATGCTCACCTCGCAGCTGGTCGTCATCTTCAGCGAGCACCTGCACCTGAGCGCGGGACTGCAGATCGCGTTGCTGTCGGTCATCCCGCTGGGAACCCTGCCGCTGTTCGTGCCGTTCTGGGCGCGGATGTTCGACGAGGGCCACATCGTGGAGTACCGCGCCCGCCAGGGATGGTCACTGGTGCTGGCCGTGGTGGCCCTGAGCATCGGCACCTGGTTTCACCTGATGCCACTGCTCTGGATTGGCGCGCTGCTCATGGGTCTCGCCTACGCCGGCGCCAATCTCGGATGGAATCTCGGGCACAATGACTTCGCGTCGGTCGGCCGTGCGCAACACTACATGGGAGTGCACGTCACTCTCACCGGTGTCCGCGGCGCCATCGGACCTCCCGCGGGTATCGTGATCTACCAGTGGCTCGAGTCCTGGCGGCCGGGCACGGGAATGTTTTCGCTGGTGCTGCCCGTGGTGTTCATCACCGCGGGCGCGCTGGGTTTTTCGCACATGCGGCGCGTGATGCGCGCCGCGCCAAAGTCGGACGGCCAATAGCCGGCCCGACAACAGTCAGTCAGTCATAGGAAGCAAGTGATGAAGAAGAAGAGTGGGGCGGTGGACCAGCGCAAGTACTCCAAGCTGGTGGTCGATGGCGTCAAGCAGTCCGCGTCACGCGCGATGCTGCGCGCGGTGGGTTTCCAGGATGCGGACTTCTCGAAGCCGCAGATCGGCGTCGCCTCCACCTGGGCCAACCTCACGCCCTGCAACATGCACATCAACGACCTCGCCGGCCACGCGGTGACGGGTGCCGACCAGGCGGGCGGCAAGGGTGTGCTGTTCAACACCATCACGGTTTCCGACGGGATTTCCATGGGCTCGCCGGGAATGCGCTACTCGCTGGTGTCGCGCGAAGTCATCGCCGACTCCATCGAAACCGTGGTGGGTGCCGAAGGCTTCGACGGTTTCGTCGCGATCGGTGGCTGTGACAAGAACATCCCGGGCTGCGCCATGGCCATCGCGCGCCTCAATCGTCCCGCGGTGTTCGTCTACGGCGGCACCATCCGCCCAGGACTCAAGCGCCGCGACATCGTGTCGGTGTTCGAAGCGGTGGGTGGTCACGCTGCCGGCCGCGTGTCGGACGAAGAACTTCTCGAAGTGGAGCGCACCGCGATCCCCGGACCCGGAAGCTGCGGCGGCATGTACACCGCCAACACGATGGCCTCCGCCATCGAGGTGCTCGGACTTTCGCTTCCCAACAGCTCGGCGCAGGAAGCCGTGAGCACCGTGAAGCGCGATGACTGCCGGCGCGCGGGCGCCGCAGTGGTCGAACTCGTGAAGGCGGGAATCACGCCCGCCGACATCCTCACGAAGAAGGCGTTCGAGAACGCGATCACCGTGACGATCACTCTCGGCGGCAGCACCAACGCCGTGTTGCACCTTCTCGCCATCGCTCACGCGGCCAAGGTGAGACTCGGACTACAGGACTTCACGCGAATCGGAAAGCGGGTCCCGTTGCTCGCCGACCTACGTCCCAGCGGCCGTTATCTAATGTCCGAGCTGGTCGCCATCGGAGGAATTCAGCCGCTGATGAAGAGACTGCTCGAAGCGGATCTGCTGCACGGTGATTGCCTCACCGTCACGGGTCGCACGCTCGCCGAGAATCTCGCCGATGTGGCCGACTATCCGCAGGGGCAGGACATCATTCGACCGCTCGATCAACCGATCAAGAAGGACAGTCATATCGTCGTGATGAACGGCAACCTCGCACCCGAAGGAGCGGTCGCGAAAATCTCCGGCAAGGAAGGCCTGCGTTTCTCCGGCACCGCTCGCGTGTTCGACGGTGAAGAGAAAGCGACCGCTGCCATTCTCTCCGGCAAGGTGAAGCCGGGCGACGTCGTCGTCATTCGTTATGAAGGACCGCGCGGTGGTCCGGGCATGCGCGAAATGCTCAGCCCCACTGGCGCGATCATGGGACGCGGACTCGGCGATAAAGTCGCGTTGATCACTGACGGAAGATTCTCCGGCGGGAGTCATGGGTTCGTGGTTGGACATATCTCCCCGGAAGCCGCGCTCGGCGGTCCCATCGGTCTTCTGAAGGACGGTGATCGCATTGCGATCGACGCGGTGAAGCGTACGCTGCAGATCGACCTGAGCGCCGCGGAGCTGAAAAAGCGCCGCGCGAAGTGGAAGGCGCCCAAGCCCTACGCGACAAAAGGTGTGCTCGCCAAGTACGCGCGGAATGTGTCAAGCGCATCACTGGGCGCGGTGACGGATTGATCGACGCCTGCCGAACCCGCTATCACGAAAACCATTCCAAACAGAGTTGTTGTCAGGCTCTCTGGGGGCGGTTAAAGTTCGGCGGCTTTGGTCCGGCGCCGAAGCAATAAACGAAACTATGAATATATATAAGGTCGTGCCCGCGATGGCGGTGCAGGCCGGGGGACGGAACGAACGAACGGTTGCACTGGTCGGAAAGCTTGGTTACTTTCCGCCACCCGTTTAGAACGCGCCGAAGTCTTTCACCAATTTTCACTCGCGAACCTCGGGAACACATGCCCGCTCACGCATCAGACTCTTCTTTCTTTACCCGCCGCGGCATCGTGGTGATCATCATTGTCGGCTTCCACGTCCTGGCATTCTGGGCGCTGGCCACCGGCCTCGCGCAGAAGGTCGTCGAACTGGTGGCGCCTCCGATCGAGGCGGACATCGTCGAAGAAGTGAAGCCGGAAGATCAGCCGCCACCGCCGCCCCCGCCGGAGATGGAACGTCCCCCGGTAGAGGTGCCGCCGCCGGAAGTGGCCATCGACCTCCCGATGGAAACCAACACCACGGCCATTGCCGACATCACCGACAAGACGCCGCCTCCGGCGCCACCGCCGCCGCCGCGCGTTGCGGGTCAGCCCGCCAAGATGAAGAGCGCGGCGGACCCGGACCAGTACTACCCGCCAGGTGCCAAGCGTCGCGAAGAGCAGGGCTCTCCGGTGGTGCAGGCCTGCGTCGGTCCCAATGGCCGCCTGTTGCGTGACCCGGTTGTCGCCGAAACGTCGGGATACCCGGAGCTCGACCTCGCGGCCGTACGAGTTGCGAAGGCCAGCCGCTATACGGCTGCCACTGAAAATGGCGCGGGGCTCGCCGAGTCCTGCGTCAAGTTCAAGGTCAAGTTCGTCATCAAGAGCGAGTAAAAAAATCACGGTGATGCGGCGCTACAGGCGCCGCATCGCATTTTTGTAATCGAGGAAATCATGCAAAACGCTGCTGCTGCTGCTCCCGCAATCACTGAACCTGGCACCAATCCGTACGGCATCGAGGCCCTGTGGCACGAAGGCGGTCCGGTTGGCCGTGCGACCCTGATCGTCCTGGTCATCATGTCCGCGGTGTCCTGGTACATCATCTTCACCAAGCTCTGGGATCAGCGCCGCCTGAAGCAGGCCGCCAAGGTGGTCGAGAAGCAATTCTGGAGCTCCGGTTCCCTCAAGGAAGCCGTGGACCGCCTGCCGAAGGACAGCGATTTCCGCGCTGTCGCCGAAGATGGTCTCCGCGCCTCCGCGCATCACGAAGGCCGCCTGACGGACCGCATCGACCTGCACGAGTGGGTGACGATGTCCCTGCAGCGTTCGGTCGACTCCGTGAACAGCAAGATGAGCAACGGCCTGGCGTTCCTCGCCACCGTCGGCTCGACGGCTCCGTTCGTCGGTCTGTTCGGCACGGTGTGGGGCATTCTGAAGGCCCTCGTGAACATCGGCGTGTCGGGCCAGGCGTCCATCGACAAGGTGGCCGGCCCCGTCGGTGAAGCTCTGATCATGACCGCGCTCGGTCTGTTCGTCGCCGTTCCGGCGGTCATGGGCTACAACTGGCTGCTGCGCCGTAACAAGGGCATCAGCGAGAGCCTCCGCAACTTTGCTTCGGACCTCCATGCGTATCTCGTGGGCGGTGCCCGCGTGTCGCAGGGTGCCCCCGTTGCCAGCGTGAAGAAGTAAACCCCGGATCTCCCCGGTTTACGTTTCACGAATAGAGGTAACGCGCCATGGCGATGAGTGTTGGAGCTAGCAGCGAGGAAGAGGGATCCGCGATCTCGGAGATCAATACGACTCCGCTCGTGGACATCATGCTCGTGCTGTTGATCATCTTCCTGATCACGGTCCCCGTGGTCCAGGATATGGCCAGAGTGACGATTCCGAAGGCGGTGAACATTCCGACGCAGACGAAGCCGGAAAACATCATCATCTCCGTGAACAATCAGGGTCAGATCTACTGGGGGAACCTGGCTGTCGCAGACAAGCAGGTGTTCTTCCAGAAGATCATCGCCGAAGCACGCAAGGTGCCGCAGCCCGAGTTCCACATCCGCGGTGACGTTTCCGCGCGATGGGAAGGCGTGGGCCGCGTCATCAACGCTCTGCAACGTGGTGGCATCGTGAAGGTCGGTTTCATCACCGAACCGGATCGCGCCAGCATCCGCGTCACGCGCTGAGCCTCGAGGAAACTACACATGGCAATGAGTGTTGGCGGTACCGAGTCCGGCTCACCGATGATGGAGATCAATACGACTCCGCTCATCGACGTGATGCTGGTGCTCATCATCGTGTTGATCATGTCGATTCCCGTCATGACCCACGCGACCAAGCTGGACATGCCGCAGACGACCAACCCGCCGCCCCCGGTACGCCCGGAGGTGATCCAGATCGACATCGACTTCGATGGCACGATCGTCTGGAACGGCACGGCAGTCACTGGTGGCATCACGCAGCTGGAGAACTACTTCCGCGCAGCCCGGCAGAACGCCGATGCGCAGGGTCGTCCCCAGCCGGAAATTCACCTTCGCCCGGATCGGCGTTCGCGTTATGAAACCACGGCCCTCGTGATGGCCGCGGCGCAGCGCATGCGAATGCAGAAAATGGGCTTCGTGAATACCGCGGAGTTCAGAGACTAGGCAAAGCCCTGAAATTGCTGAGAAACTTTCCGCCGTCGGCGGCATCCAAATTCATGGGTGTCTCGACGGTGGACTTGTAATAAACGAGCCGCGGCCCTTCCAGGTCCCGCGGCTCCTTTGTAAGGAGCGTCGGTAGTGTCCAAACGGATCAGTGTCGGAATTGTGGTCGGCGTGTTCGGAATCCTCGGATCCGGCGCCGTGTTTGCCCAGGACCCGTGCGCCGGCCAGAAGATCAGCAAGAAGATCGACAAGCCCATCGGCGCCGCCGAAAAGGCCTTCCAGGCCAAGAACTGGGACGAAGTCATCGCCAAGGTCGCCGAAGCCGAAGCCATGACCGACGTGACCAAGACGGATTTCGATCGCTACTGGCTGCAGGAATTCCGCGGCCGCGCGATGCTCCAGAAGCAGAACTACCCCGAGGCCCTGAAGGAACTCGAGGCGTCCGCCGCCAACCCCTGCATGCCGCCGGCCGAGTTGGCCCCGCGCCAGAAGCTGCTGCTCCAGCTGGCCTACCAGACCAAGGCCTACCCCAAGGTCATCGAGATCGGCAACAAGGTCCTGGCCGCCAACGGCGACCCCGAGATCGGCACCTACGTGGGCAATGCCTACTACGCGACTGAGGATTACGAGGGCGCCCGCCGCGTCATGAAGGACGTAGTGACGAAGCAGGAGGCCGCAGGCACGAAGGTCGAAGACCTCACCTACCGCATCCTGCAGGGCTCCTGCATCAAGCTGAAGGACAACCCCTGCGTCATCGACATGCTCGAGAAGCTGGTCGCCCATTACCCGAAGCCCGAGTACTGGCAGGACCTCATCGGCCTCATGCTCGCGCAGACCAAGAACAACACTCAGCTGCTGAACATCTGGCGAGTGGCTGAAGGCAACGAAGCCCTCAGCGAGGCGGCGGAATACACCGAGTTCGCCCAGCTCGCCAT
Source organism: uncultured Pseudomonadota bacterium (assembly GCA_963846605.1). GTDB lineage: Bacteria > Pseudomonadota > Gammaproteobacteria > Steroidobacterales > Steroidobacteraceae > CADEED01. The sequence continues at coordinate 655,002 of CAWJWS010000011.1, read as the reverse complement.
TGGCCAGGGTCTGCCGGGCGAAGCCCAGGCCGTGCTCGACCGCGGCTTCCAGAAGGGCGTGTTCGCCAAGACCGGCAAGGAAAGCGCCAATCAGCTGCTCACCGAAGCCAAGAACGCGGTCACCGCGGACAAGGCCACGTTGGAGAAGCAGGAAGCCTCGGCCAAGGCGAAGCCCACGGGTGATCACGACGTGAAGCTGGGCGCCGCCTACCTGAGCTATGGCATGAACGACAAGGCCATAGAGGCCCTGCAGCGCGGTATCGGCAAGGGCGGGGTGAAGAATCCCGATGACGCCGGCCTGTTGCTGGGCATGGCCTACCTGCGCGCCGGCAACAAGGCCGAGGCCGCCAAGGCATTCGCCACCGTGAAGGCCGATCCGATTTATGCCCGTGTGGCCCGCCTCTGGGCCCTCAAGGCGGTCTGAGTACGAAGTTGCGGGATATCAGCTTGAACGGACATCAAAATCGTCCAACGCTGGCGTCCCGTGTGTCTTGCAAAGCCCTGGGGCCGCTGAAACGATAGGCCCCAACGAGTAGGTCGCGAAGAAGGGTCGCGACCGTTTTGAAAGGAGCGTTAGCCAGTGTCCATTCGTTCGCGTTTTGGCGTCGCAGCAGCGGCGGTTTTCATGATGGCCGCGGGAGCGACCACTACTGCCTACGCGCAAGGAGCGTGCTCGGGCGGTGGCAAGATCAGCAAACAGATCGCCAAGCCGATGGACGCGGCTAACAAGGCCATCCAGGCCCGCAAGTGGCAGGAGGTCCTCAACCAGGTGCGCGCCGCCGAAGGCACCACCGGCTACATCAAGTCATCCTTTGATCAGTTCTACATGAACGAATTCAAAGGCTATGCGTACAGCCAGCTCGGCCAGCTCAACGAGGCGGTTCGTGAATTCGAGGCCGCGCTCAATTCACCGTGCATGACCGAGGCGAAGAAGCCGGATCGCATCAAGGCGATCACGGCCCTGTACTACCAGCTGAAGAACTATCCCAAGGCCATCGAGTACGCGAACCGCGGTCTCAAGCTGAAGGCCGACCCGGAACTGAAGGTCACGCTGGGCCAGGCGTATTACCAGAGCGGCAACAGCAAGGAAGCCGCGCGCGTCATGAACGAAGTCATCGGCGACTTCGAAAAGTCGGGCCGTCAGCCGAAGGAAGACACCATGCTGGTGGTGATCGCTTCGTGCAAGAAGGTCAATGACAACAACTGCGTCACGCGGTTGTTCGAAAAGATGGTCGTCTACTATCCGAAGCCCGAGTACTGGGAAAACCTGCTGGTGGCCTTCACGGCGACCGAGCTCACGGATGCGCAGAAGATCAACGTCATGCGCCTTCAGCAGAAGGTGGGCGTGATGAAGCGCGCCTCGGAGTACACCGAGATGGCGCAGATCGCGCTCGACGAAAGCCTTCCGGGTGAAGCCCAGGCCGTTCTCGAGGACGCCTTCGCCAAGAAGCTCTTCGTCGACGATCGCCAGGTCAGCCTGAACAACCGTCTGCTGACCAAGGCCAAGGACACTGTCACCAAGGACAAGGCTGGCCTCGCCGCCAAGGAAGCGGCTGCCAAGTCCGCGGCCACGGGTGACGAACTCGTGCACCTGGGCGCCGTCCACATGAGCTTTGGTGAGAACGACAAGGCCGCCCAGGCCATCAAGGCCGGCATGGCCAAGGGCAAGCTCACCAGCGCCGACCAGGCCAACCTCATGCTGGGCATCGCCTATCTGCGAGCCAACAACAAGCCGGAAGCCAAGAAAGCGTTCAGCGCGGTCAAGGCGGATCCGACCCTGGCGCGCATCGCCAAGCTCTGGAGCCTGATCGCCAACTGAGCTTTGGGCATCGCCCGATGATCAAAGGCCGGACGCGAAATCGTCCGGCCTTTTGTTTTTCAGAAGGCGATCAGATCACTCCGCGCGTGCGCAGCTCCGCGCGCGCCCCGGCATCGAGCGACAACCACTGTCCGTAGATCTCGTCGTTGTGCTGACCCAGCTCCGGTGCCGGCGTGCGGATCGAACTCGGGCTGGCGGAAAGCCGCGGCGCGACGTTCTGCATGCGCAGCTTTCCGAAGTGCGGATGTTCGGTCGCGACGATGGCCTGGCGTGCGGCGAAGTGCGGATCCTCGAGCATGTCGGCTGTGCGATAGATCAGCCCCGAAGGAATGCCGAACTTCTCGAGCCGGTCGAGCAGTTCGCGCGTGCCCAGTGTCGACGTCCAGTTCGTGATCACCACATCGAGCTCCGCCTGGTTCTCGCCACGCGCCGTGTGATCGCGGTAGCGGGCATCGCCGGCGAGATCCGGCGCATCCATGGCCTCACAGAGCCGGGCGAACACCGTGTCCTGGTTCGCGCCGATCATCACGATGCCGTCGCGCGTCGGGTAGACGTTCGAGGGCGCGATGCGCGGCAGGATCGGGCCGCTGCGCTCCCGCACGTGCCCCAGCTGGTCGTATTCGGTGACCAGGCTTTCCATCATGCTGAGCACGGATTCATAGATGGCGGCATCGACCACCTGGCCCTGGCCGGTGCGATCGCGGTGGTGCAGGGCGGCGAGTGTTCCCATGCACGCATGCACCGCGGCCAGTGAATCGCCGATGCTGATGCCCACGCGAGAGGGCGGGCGATCGGGTTCGCCGACGATGTACCGCAGACCACCCATGGCCTCGCCAATGCCGCCATAGCCGGCGCGCTGCGAGTACGGGCCAGTCTGGCCATAGCCTGACACTCGCACGAGGATGAGCCGCGGATTGAGCGCCGAGAGTTCGCTCCATCCACAGTTCCACTTCTCCAGGGTCCCTGGTCGGAAGTTCTCGATGATCACATCAGCTTTGAGGCACAAGTCTTTGAAAAGACTTTGGCCATCTGCCTGTCGGAGGTCGAGGGTGATGGCTTTCTTGTTGCGCCCGATCACCGGCCACCAGACCGAGGGCGTACCGCGTTTCTGCGGGCCCCAGTGACGCATGGGATCGCCCTGACCGGGCGCTTCGATCTTGATCACCTCGGCACCCATGTCTCCCAGCAGCTGGCCGCAGAACGGTCCTGCGATGAGCGTGCCGAGTTCGAGGACGCGGATGTCGGACAAGGCGCCCGGGGCGCCGGCGGGGCTGCTGGTCATGGCGGCGCGTTTGTATCACGGCACGCGGATAGAATTCGCGCATGCCGAATCATTCAACCGGGTCGCGATCCGTCGAGATCGCCCGGTCCGTCGAGATCGTAGAGGTCGGGCCTCGCGATGGCCTGCAGAGCGAAGCCCGGGTGCTGCCCACCGACGCCAAGCTGGAGTTCATCCGCCGGCTGGTTGCCGCGGGCTTGCCGCGCATCGAAGTGGCGAGCTTCGTGAATCCCAAGCGCGTGCCGCAGATGGCCGATGCCGAAGCCGTGCTTGGCGCGCTGGCACAGGCACGACCGGCCGCGAACTACATCGGGCTTGTGCTCAATCGCAAGGGTTTCGACCGCGCCCGCCAGGCGGGATGCGCGGAAGTCGGCATGGCCATCGCGGCCACCGAAAGTTTCAGCGAGCGCAACCAGGGTTGCAGCGTCGACGAAGGCGTCGCGGCCTGGCTGGACATCGCGGGCGCCGCGCGCGAAGCCGGCATTCGCGCGCAGATCACCATCTCCACGGCTTTCGGATGTCCCTTCGAGGGTGAAGTGTCGGTGGAGCGCGTGCGCGACCTCGCGCTGAAGCTGGCCGCGGGGAGGCCCGACGAGATCGCGGTGGCCGACACCATCGGCGTCGCCGTCCCCACGCAGGTCACCGCGCTGGTGCGCGAACTGCGCGCGGCGTTGCCGGACGTGAAACTGCGCGCGCACTTCCACAACACGCGCAACACCGGCCTCGCGAATGCCGCGGCTGCCGTCGAAGCGGGCGTGCGCACTCTCGACGCCAGCTGCGGCGGGATCGGCGGTTGTCCGTTCGCGCCGGCCGCCACCGGCAACATCCCCACCGAGGATCTCATCTACATGCTCCATCGCATGGGCTACCCGACCGGCGTGGATCTGCCCGCCTTGTTGGACACGAGCCGATGGCTGCAGCAGACGCTCGAACACACCGTGCCTGGCATGGTGGTGAAGGCGGGGTTGTTCCCCGCGAATGGCAATCCGATATCCCGGGAGAACGCGTGATCCAGACGAATGTGCGGCTGCTTGCCGCGGTACTGGTGCTGGGGCTTGCCGCTTGCGGCAAGGAGCCCATCGAGGAGGCCGTCGCCAAGAACGACAAGGCCGCCGTGACTGAGGCCCTGAAGCAAGGCGTCGACGTGAATGCCCCCGTGTCCGGCGGCGAGACGCCGCTCATGGTGGCGCTCAAGGCCGAGCAGAGCAGTTCGGCGCAGGCGTTGATCACGGGCGGGGCGGACGTGAAGGTGCGCGATGGCGATGGCAACAGCACGCTGCACTACGCGGCGCGTAACGGCATGACCGGCATCTGCGGCCTGCTCATCGACAAGGGCGTGAGCGCCAACGACAAGGGGCAGGGCGGTGCGACGCCACTGCACTTCGCGGTACTGGCCGGCCGCCAGGAAACCGCGAAGTTCCTGGTTCGACGTGGAGCCGACCTGCAACAGATAGACGACGCGGGCATGAGTGCGCTCGCGGCGGTGGAACGGACCGGCGATACGCGGTTCCGCAACGATCTCGAACTCGCGGCGAAATTTCGCTAGGTGGAATGGCCGCTGGGCGGACCGACGCCCGATATCTTTACCAAGGAGCAAGCAATGGCGATCAAGGTTGGCGACAAGATGCCCGCGGGCACGTTCAAGACGAAGACCAAGGACGGCATCCAGGATGTGACGTCCGACCAGCTCTTCAAGGGCAAGACGGTGGTGCTGTTCTCGGTGCCGGGCGCATTCACGCCCACCTGCGATGCCAAGCACCTGCCGGGCTACGTCGAGAACGCCTCGGCGATCAAGGCCAAGGGCGTGGACACCATCGCCTGCATGGCGGTGAACGACGTGTTCGTGATGGACGCGTGGGGCAAGCACTCCAACGTGGGCGACAACGTGCTGATGCTGGCCGACGGCAACGGTGACTACGCCAAGTCACTCGGCCTCGAGATGGACGGCCGCGGATTCGGCATGGGCACGCGCGGTCAGCGCTTCGCCGTCGTCGTGAAGGACGGCGTGGCTTCGCAAGTGGAGATCGAAGCGCCCAAGGAGTTCAAGGTTTCGGCCGCGGACTACATCCTCGGCAAGCTTTGAGTTGTTCTTGGAAGGGGACAGACTCAAGTCTGTCCCTGGCTTTCAAGAGGGGACAGACTCGAGTCTGTCCCCTGGCTAGCAAGGGTTACCTTCTGCTCGCGTCGATGAGCTTTTCCAGCTCCGGCACGATGGTGAAGAGGTCACCCACGAGTCCGATGTCCGCCACCTCGAAGATGGGCGCCTCGGAATCCTTGTTGATGGCAACGATGGTCCGCGCATCCTTGATGCCGGTGAGATGCTGGATCGCTCCCGAGATGCCGATGGCGATGTACAGCTCCGGCGCGATGATCTTGCCGGTCTGACCCACCTGCATGTCGCTGGGCACGTAGCCCGCGTCCACCGCCGCACGCGACGCGCCGACGGCGGCGCCGATCTTGTCGGCCAGCGAGTAGATGACCTTGAACGCCTCCGCACTCGCGAGAGCGCGGCCACCCGAAATCACCTTGGCGGCACTCTGCAGGTCCGGGCGATCACCTCCCGCGGCCGCCAGCCCCACGAATCGCGTGTGCGTGGGCAGGGAAGCCTTGGGCGTCACGGCTTCAACCGCGGCTGATCCGCCGGTGCCCGCCGCTTCGAACGACGCGATGCGGACAGTGCCGACGATCTTCGTGCCCGCGGCCACCTCCACGGTGGTGATCGCATTGCCGGCGTAGATAGGCCGCTTGAAGCGCGTGGCGCTTTCGATGGCCATGATGTCCGATACCTGCGGCGCACCCAGCAGCGCCGCCACGCGCGGCATGAGGTCCTTGCCGAAAGTGGTGGAGGGGCCGAACACGTGCGAGAACGGCGCGGCGACTTCGGCCACCTGCGGCGCCAGCGTGGCCGCGAGCGCATGCTCATTCGCGGCGTGGGCCACGTCGAGCACGCGCGTGACGCCGGCGATCTGCGCCGCCAGCGCCGGAACCGGAGAGCCGGGCGCCGCGAACACCGCGACGACGACCTCGGAAGCGCCGAAAGAGGCCGCAGCCTTCACGCACTTGGCCGTGGAGGCATTCAGCTTCCCATTGGCATGTTCGGCGATGACGAGAACCTGGCTCATACCAACCCCCGCTTGTTCAGTTCGGCGAAGAGCTCGCCTGCATCCTTCACCTGGATGCCGCGCTGGCGCGCCGGTGGCGGCTCGGTGGTGACGACCTTGACGCGGATGTCGCCCGCACCGCCCACGTCGGCGAGCGACAGCGTGGCGAGCGGCTTGGTCTTTGCCTTCATGATCTCGGGCAGCTTCACGAAGCGCGGCTCGTTGAGCCGCAGATCGGTGGTGACCACCGCGGGCAGATCGATCTCGATGGTTTCGAGGCCGGCGTCGACCTCACGCGTGACCTTCGCCTTGCCCTCGGCGAGTTCGAGCTTCGACGCAAACGTGGCCTGCGGGCGATCCCACAGTGCCGCGAGCATCTGGCCGGTCTGGTTGTTGTCGTCGTCGATGGCCTGCTTGCCGAGGATCACGAGGAAGGGCGATTCCTTCTTCACGAGTTCGAGCAGTACCCGGGCGGCCGACAGAGGTTCGAGCGATGTATCCGCCACCACGTGCAGCGCGCGTTGCGCGCCCATGGCCAGCGCATTGCGGAGCATCGACTGGCAATCCGCCGGGCCGATGGTGGCGACGACCACTTCGTCCGCTTCGCCACGCTCCTTGATGCGAAGCGCCTCTTCGATGGCGATGGCATCGAAGGGATTGATGCTGAGCTTGACGCCGTCGAGCACCACTCCCGATCCATCGGGCTTCACCCGGATGCGCACGTTGTAGTCGACGACGCGTTTGATTGCGACGAGAATCCGCCGTGAATTCGGTTGGTTTTCCATCGCTTCGAGTTTAGCGGGAGTCGTGCAAGTGATCGAGGCTGACGTTTGATCGGATACACCCTTCGGCGCATCGCCGGGCTGATTCCGACACTGTTCGTCCTCGTCAGCCTGTCGTTCTTCGTCATCCGGCTCGCGCCGGGCAGCCCTTTCGATCAGGAACAAGCGCTGCCCGCGGCCATCCGCGCGAACCTGGACGCGGCCTACGGCCTGGATCAGCCCCTGACCACTCAGTACGGACGCTACCTGGCCGGCGTGGTGCAGGGAGACCTGGGTCCGTCGTTCCGCTTCAAGGACTTCCGCGTGACGGAACTCATCGGCGCCGGATTGCCGCTGAGCCTAACTATAGGGCTCGCGGCGGCCGCGCTGGCGTTCCTGGTGGGGGTGCCTCTGGGGGTATTCGCCGCCTGGCGCGCCAATTCCGTGACGGATCACGTCCTCATGAACCTCTCCATGCTGGGGGTCGTGCTGCCGGGATTCGTCGTCGGACCCTTGTTAGCCCTGGTGTTCGGCATCTACTGGCCCGTGTTCCGCGTGGCGGGATACGAACCCGGCGACTGGAGTTTCCTGGTGCTGCCCATCATCACCCTGGCGTTGCCGGTGGGCGCCTACGTCGCCCGGCTCACGAGGAGCAGCATGCAGGAGGTGCTGCGGTCCAACTACATCCGCACCGCCTTCGCCAAGGGATTGCCGACGCGCGTGGTGCTGCTGCGCCATGCGCTGCGGCCGGCGCTCATTCCCGTGGTGAGCTATCTCGGGCCAGCCATCGCGTTCGTGATCACCGGTTCGCTGGTCGTGGAGTCCGTGTTCGGGCTGCCGGGTTCGGGGCGCTATCTCGTGCAGGGCGCGGTCGATCGCGACTATCCGCTGGTGATGGGCATGATCCTGGTCTACGGCGTGTTCACGCTGGTGTGCAACCTGGTCGCGGATCTGCTGTACGGTTGGCTCGATCCCCGTGTGAGGCTCGGAGCATGACGCGTGCCGCACTCATCGTGCTGGCGCTGCTGGCATTGGTGGCACTGGCCGCGCCCTGGCTCAGTCCCTACAGCCACGACTTCATAGACTGGCAGCACCAGGCCGCATCGCCGCAGCTCGAGGCCGCGCACTGGCTGGGCACGGACCGCCTGGGGCGGGACTTGTTCGCGCGCGGCATGCAGGCGCTGCGCGTGTCGTTGCTCATCGGCGTCGTCGCGGCCCTGGTGAGCGTCGTCATCGGCGTCGCCTGGGGTGCGGTGGCCGGCTATCTCGGCGGCAAACTGGACGCCGCGATGATGCGTTTCGTCGACATCGTTTATGCGCTGCCCTACGTCTTCATCGTGATCATCCTGTCGACGATGTTCGAACGCGGCAGCCTCGTGGTGCTGGTCTTCGCCATCGCGGCCGTGGGCTGGCTCACCATGGCGCGCATCGTGCGTGGACAGACGCTGAGCCTGCGCCGCCGCGAGTTCATCGATGCGGCCATCGTCAGCGGAGTGAGCACGCCGGCGATCCTGTGGCGGCACATCGTGCCCAACGTCGCCGGGCCGGTGATCGCATATGCGACGCTCACAATTCCGCAGATGATCCTGTTCGAGAGTTTCCTGAGCTTCCTCGGCCTGGGAGTGCAGGAGCCTTTCGCCAGTCTCGGCAGCCTCATCAACGAAGGCGCGCAGGAGATGGAGAGTTCTCCGTGGATGCTGCTGGTGCCGGCGACGTTGCTTACCGTGCTCCTGATGGCGTTCAACCTGCTGGGCGATGGCTTGCGCGCCCGGCTCGAGGGCCGCCATGACTGAGCCGGCGCTGCTGGAAGTCAGCGGACTTTCCGTGAGCTACGGCGACAGCACCGTGGTGGATGGTTTGACCCTGCAGGTGTCGCCCGGCCGCTGCCTCGGCATCATCGGCGAGTCCGGCGCTGGCAAGAGCCAGGCTTTCCTCGCAATGCTGGGTTTGTCAGGGGAGTCCGCGCAAGTACGCGGCCAGGCCCGGCTGCGCGGCGAGGACCTGCTCGGTGGAGGTGCCAGGGCACAACGCGGCCGCCGCGTCGCCATGATCTTCCAGGATCCATTGACGTCGCTCACGCCGCACCTGCGCGTCGGCGAACAGATCGCCGAGCCGCTGATGCTGCATCGTGGCCTGTCGCGCGCCCAGGCGATGGATCGTGCCGCGCAGCTGCTCGAGCAGGTCCGTGTGGGTGACGTGCCACGCCGCCTTCGTCAGTACCCGCACGAGCTTTCCGGTGGCATGCGCCAGCGCGTGATGATCGCCATCGCGCTGGCCTGCGATCCCGACCTGCTCATCGCCGATGAGCCCACGACCGCACTCGACGTGTCCGTGCAGGCGCAGTTGCTGGCGCTGCTGCGTCAATTGATCGTCGAGCGTGGCATGGCGCTCATCGTGGTCACGCACGACATGGGCGTCATCGCCGCGCTGGCCGACGACGTGGTGGTGATGCGCGGCGGCCGCGTGGTGGAGCAGGGCGCCGTCGCACGAATCCTGTCCACCCCGGAGCACGAATACACCCGGGCGCTGCTGGCGGCGACGCCGCGAATGGACGGGAATTTTCCCGGGCCTTTCGCGCCCACTCCCGCGTCCCGGGCGGCACTCGAAGTGCGCGACGTGGCCGTACACCATCGGCTTCGCCACTCGCCGTGGCGCATGCCCGTGTCGCTGGCCGCCGTGGATGGAGTGTCGCTGCAGCTGAACGGCGGCGAGGCCGTGGGAATCGTCGGAGAATCCGGCTGCGGCAAGTCGACGCTGGCGCGCGCGCTGCTGCGCCTTCAGGACATCCAGCGAGGTGACATCGTCTGGCTGGGCGCGCCTATCCAGTCACTGGAAGGCGATGACCTGCTGGCCGTGCGCTCGAGCCTGCAGATGGTGTTCCAGGATCCGGTGGCCAGCCTCGATCCCATGCAATCCGTGTCGGACATCGTGGCGGAGCCCTTGCGTGCGCTGCGACCGGAAGTCGATGCGGCCGGGCGCCAGCGTCGCGTGGGCGAAATGCTGGCCGCGGTGGGGCTGGGGGCCGAATTCCTCCAGCGCCGCAGCCGCGAGCTCTCCGGCGGACAATGCCAGCGCGTGGCCATCGCCCGCGCCATGATCCTCGAACCCAAACTACTGGTGTGCGACGAGGCCGTGAGCTCGCTCGACGTGTCGATCCAGGCGCAGGTGCTGGAACTGCTCGCGGGTTTCAAGCGCGAGCGCGGCACCGGCATCCTGTTCATCAGCCACAATCTCGCCGTGGTCCGCCAGCTCTGCGAACGCGTGCTGGTCATGTACCTGGGGCGCATCGTCGAATCCGGTCCCACCGCGGAAGTCTTCGGTTCGCCCCGTCATCCCTACACGCGGCTGTTGTTAGGCGCCGTGCCGCTGCTGGACCCGGTGGCCGGGCGCGCGCGGCTGATGGCCCAGCCGCCGGGCGGCGACCTGCCGTCCGCGGTGGAGAGACCCGCTGGCTGCAGTTTCCACACGCGCTGTCCGGCGGCGCTGGCCGGGTGCGCGGACCAGCGTCCAGAGACGGAACCGGCGGGGGAGGGCCGCGAGGTGGCCTGCTGGCGCTGGCGGGAACTCCCGGTCTCACCATAAGACGCGGCCGGAGCAGGCCAGTTGAGTGACAGAGTTGGGAAATCGTCCCTGTATTCAGGGACTTCGCCCGCGCACGCCCCATGCGTTCGCGCTATTCTCCGACGCAGTTTTCATCACCCGAGTCAGCGAGAAGATCATGTCCCAGGAAACCCAGATTCGCCCGAGCGAAGGTCTGCGCCACGTCAAATACGAGATTCGTGGACGTCTGGCCCGCCGAGCTCAGGAGCTGGAGCGCCAGGGCTACGAGATCGTGCCGCTGAACATCGGCAATCCGGGCGCCTTCGGTTTCCGCACGCCCGAGACCATGCGCCTCGCGATGATCGAGAACATGCCGGTGGCCGAAGGCTACTGCCATCAGAAAGGAATCTTCCCCGCTCGCGAAGCCGTCGTGATGCAGCAGCAGATGCGCGGCGTCACCGGCATGAGCGCCGAGGAAGTGTTCATCGGCAATGGCGTCAGTGAACTCATCGACCTGTGCCTGCGCGCGCTGCTCAACGACGGCGACGAGGTCCTGATCCCGAGCCCTGACTACCCGCTGTGGTCGGCGGCGGTCACGCTCAATGGCGGCAAGGCGGTGTACTACCCATGCCGTCCCGAGAACGAATTCGTCCCGGATCCGGAAGAGATTGCGAAGCTGGTGAGTCCGCGCACACGCGCGATCGTCGTCATCAACCCGAACAATCCCACCGGCGCGGTGTATTCGCGTGAAGTCTGCGAGCAGATCGCGCGGCTGGCGGAGTCGAAGAAGCTCGTGGTGTTCTGCGACGAGATCTACGACCAGATGACTTACGACGGCATCGAGCACGTGCCGATGGCGACGCTGGTCCGTGACACCGTGTGCTGCACCATGTCGGGCCTGTCGAAGATCTATCGCGCCTGCGGGTATCGCGTGGGTTGGGCGGCGTTCTCGGGGAATCTCCGGGGCGCGTCGGACTACCTGTCCGCGCTCGAGCTGTTGTCCTCGCTGCGCCTGTGCTCGAACGTGCCGGCGCAATGGGCCGTGCAGACCGCGCTCGGTGGCTACCAGAGCATCAAGGAACTGCTGGCGCCCGGTGGCCGCCTGTACGAATCACGCCGCGCCATCGTCGATGCGACCAAGGCCAGCCGCTTCCTGCACCTGCGTCCCCCCAAAGGCTCGATGTACGCCTTCGTGCGCGTGAAGACCGATGAGTTGCCCGACTTCGACGACCAGACCTTCGCGCTCGACCTGCTCGAACAGAAGCACGTGCTGCTGGCGCCAGGCGCCAGCTTCAACGTGCCGTACCGCGACCATTTCCGGACCACGCTGCTGCCCGAGGCGGCGTTGCTCAAGAAGGTGTTCGCGCGCATCGACGAACTGCTCGCCGCCTACGCCAGCCGTCCGGCCGGCGACAAGACGCGCGTGGTGCACGCCGAGTCGCGCTTCAAGTAGTCTCGACGGACCCGTCCTAGCGGGGCCTCGCATTTGAAACGACTTCCCACAGCCGTCCAGGCGGGACTCGCCCGTGGCGCCACGCTGATCTGCGCCACCGCGCAAAGGCAGGCGGCGATCCGTGCTGCCTGGGCCGATGCGCAACGCACATCGGGAGCCACCCTGTGGCAGACACCGCGAGTCCTCACGTTCACGCAGTTCGCCGAGCGCGCGCTGCAGGATGCCTGGGCCCACTCGCGTGAACCGGATCGCCTGTTGCCGCCCGCCGCGGAGTGGGCAGCGCTGCGCGAATGGCGGCGCGAAGAGGGCGGCACCGCCGAAGCACGCGCGCTCCTCAGCGCCGTGCGCGCTCTGGGTGACTGGCGGATTCCCGCCACACCGCAGACGCTCGGCGGATTCCCCGAAGGCGAATTGCTGCTGGGCGCCGTCTCGCGCCTCGCGGATCTCAGCCAGCAGCGCCAGCGAAAATCTCTGCGCGAATGGCTGCCCTCGATCAACGCTTCCGGAGAGCCTTTGTTCGCGGCGGGACTTTCCAGCCTGGCTGCCGGTCCGCGCGCGGCGCTGAAGCGCTGGGGAGCCATCGACACCGAGCCGGTGGTGCCCGCGTCACCCGTGAAGGTCGTCGCTGCCGAAGACGACGACCACGAACTCGAGCTCATCGCCACGTGGTGCCGGGAGCAACTCGAGCGCGATCCGCAGCGCCGCCTGCTGGTGGTGGATGCGAAGCTGCGTCAGCGCAGGGGCTTGTACGACCGGGTGCTCTCGCAGACCTTGTCGCCCTCGCAGTGGCTGCGTCGCGAAGCTCGCCCCCAATCGACTATCTACACCGTGGAGGGCGGGCGCCCGTTCGCCGAGTTCCCGGCGGTGGCGCACGCAATGCTCAGCCTCCGTCTGCTCACGGGGCGCCTGCGGTTCGACGAGCTGGTGCAATGGCTGCGCATGCCGTTCCTCGATCTCGCCGATCACCTGGCGGGAGCCGCCGTCGAAGGGCTGCTGCGTCAGAGCCGGAAGCTGGAATCCACGGCCGCCGAGTTCGCCAACACCCTGGTTCGCGACGATGCGCCGGCAGCCGCGGCGCAAATGGCGGCACGAATGCGGCAGGCCATCGCCGTGCTCGGCGACGAACGTCGATCCGCCGCTGAATGGTCACCGCGCCTGCTGCAGGCATTGCGACTGCTCGGATGGCCGGGGTCCCGCCCGCTCAACAGCGACGAACAGCAGACCGTCGCGCGGCTGCATGCGCTGCTCGATGAATACGCCGCACTCGGCGCGTGGCTGCCCCGGAGTTCAGCTGCCGACGCAGTGGCGACACTCTCCGATCTCGCGGCCGAGCGGCAATTCGATCCTGCCACCGTCGATGCACCCATCACGCTCAGCGACTCGCACGAAGATCCGGTGGTCCGCTATGACGCCATCTGGGTGTCGGGCCTCGACGCGGCGCAATGGCCGCCGCCGCCCCGACCGGATCCGTTCATTCCGCTCCGTCTCCAGGTGGATGCTGGCCTTCCCGCCGCCAGCGCCAGCGGCCAGACGCAGGCGGCACGCCGTTCGCTCGCCGCCTGGCGTGCCGCCGCGGATCAACTCACATGTTCCTGGGCGAGGCTCGAAGGAGATGCGCACCGGTCGATCAGCCCGTTGCTGCAGCGTCTCGACGCGCGCGCCGATGCGCCCGCCGAAACCGTCGTTGCGCCGCTGGCCGCGCAAGTCCGCAAGCCGCCACTCGAGTCTTTCGAAGACATACAAGGCTCCGAAGTCGACACGCGCTTGCCCGTCCCGGGAGGCACGCACCCCTTGCAACTGCAGGCCGAGTGCGGCTTTCACGCCTATGCGGAAGTGCGCCTGCACGGATCCGACCTCGAAGAGCCCACTCCCGGCATCGACCCCCGCGATCGCGGCAAACTGCTGCACAAGGCGCTCGAGCTGGTGTGGATCAAGCTCAAGGATCATCTCCACCTGAAAGAAAGCGAGGGATTGCGGGCGACGCTGATCGCCGATTCCGTCGAGGCGGCGGTGGCGTCGGTATTCCGTGGCTATGTACCCACGGAGATGCGCAATGCCGTCGAGCGCGAAAAGCATCGATTGGAGAAGCTCATCGAATCCTTGCTCCTGCTGGAGCAACGCCGTCCCACCTTCGAAGTGGTGGCGCTGGAAACACGGCGCGAGGTGAGCATCGCCGGCGGACGCTTCGTGGTGCGGATCGACCGCATCGATTCCATGGAAGGTGGCGGCCAGGCAATCCTCGACTACAAGTCGGGCGAGGCTCGCGCGCCGCGGTGGCAAGGAGAAAAGATCCGCGATCCGCAGCTCCTGGCCTATCTATGGGCCGAGAACGGCCGCAATGTGCAGGCGCTGGCGTATGTTTCACTCGTCAACGGGCAGGCAAAATTCATCGGCAAGAGTTCGCGCAAGAACCTGCTTCCGGGCGTGGGTGGACTGCCGGGACCGGTTGCCGACGCATCGGACGAATCGTTGGACGCCGCGTGGCGAGAGGAACTGCAGAGCTGGCTGCAGGGGTTGATGCACATCGCGTCTGACTACATCGCCGGACACGCGCCAGTAGAGCCGGCCTCCGACGTCTGCCGGAACTGCCATCTCACCGTGCTGTGCCGGCGCGTGGAATTGAACGCCGCCGCGCTCGAGGGGGACGAGCATGGCGGCGACTGATCTCGAAACCATCGACGCGGCCGCGCGTGAGCGCGCGCTGGATCCCGGGACGTCGTTCATCGTCCAGGCGCCCGCCGGGTCGGGCAAGACCACGGTGCTCACGCAGCGCTACCTCAAGCTACTTGCCGGTGTCGATGAACCCGAGCAGGTGCTGGCCATCACGTTCACGCGCAAGGCGGCGGGCGAGATGCGTGAGCGCGTGCAGAAGGCGCTCGCGGGCGACATCGAGGTGAAGTCGCCGGCCGACGCGCTCACGCTGGAACTCGCGGCGGCGGTACGCGAGCAGGCGACGCGGCGCGGCTGGGGCATCGAAGACAGCGCGGCGCGTTTGCGCATCCAGACCATCGATGCGTTCAACGGCTATCTCGCGAGCGCCTTGCCGATCACGTCGCAGAACGGATTCGGCCGCGGGATCACGGATTCGGCCGACGACCTGTACGCACTGGCCGCTCGCGAGGCCATGCGCGTGGCGGAAGCCGATCCCGAGCGGAAGGGCGACCTGGAGCGCATCCTCCGCCGGCTGGACGACAACTGGTCTCGGCTGGAGAAACTCGTCGCGGGCATGCTGTCGCGGCGTTCGGAGTGGCTGCCCAATCTGCCGCAGCTCTCGGGCGAAGAACTGGTGCCGCGCATCGAGCGCAGCCTCCAGGTGATCCTCGGTGAAGAACTCGCGCAGGCTGCGTCGGCCTTGCCTGCCGACTTCATCGAACAGGCGGAGACGTTCGCGCTGTTCGCCAGTCAGCACCCGACGGAGAAGACTCCGGAAGACCTCGCGAGCTGGCGTGATGCCGTGACCCCGCTGCCGGCGCGCATCGAAGATCTCGCGCGCTGGCGCGCCATTGCCTTCCTGGCGCTCACCGCCAAGGGGACGGCACGACAGAAGTTCACGAAGAACGAAGGCATACCGGCCGGCAATTCGCGGGGCAAAGAGCTGGTCGCGAACTGGGTCGCGCGCCTGGCGTCGCTCGACCCCGCCATGCTCAAGGCCTTGCAGGGCATCAGCGTTCTGCCCGATCCCGTGATTCCCGAACATTCGCGTGCGGCGCTGGAGTCACTGGCGCAACTGCTGAGGCTGGCCGCGGGCATGCTCAAGGTGGTGTTCGACAGTCAGGGCGAATGCGATCACGTGGAGATCGCCGGTGCGGCGCGACAGGCCCTCACGGAGGGCGGAGGCCCGACTCCGTTGGCAGAGCGCATCGGCACACACCTGCAGCACATCCTCATCGACGAATTCCAGGACACCTCGCGCGAACAGTACGAACTGCTGGCAACGCTCACCTACGACTGGTCGCCGGGTGACGGGCGCACGCTGTTCCTGGTAGGCGATCCCATGCAGTCCATCTACGGGTTTCGCAACGCGGAGGTCGGGCGCTTCGCCACGGTGCGCGCCGCCGGCCTGGCGCGCGTGAAACTCGAGTCACTCACGCTGCGCCGGAATTTCCGCTCCGCGCCAGTGCTCGTGCACTGGTGCAACGAAACCTTCGCCCGCGTATTCCCCGCGGCCGACGACCTGCGCCGCAGCGCCGTCACGCACCTGGCCAGTGTCGCCGGGCGGGGCAATCTCGAGGGCGAGTCGCGTCTGTATCACGTGACCGGCGACTGCGGTTCGCAGGATGAAGCCGAGTCGGTCGCCGCGGCTATCCAAAGCATCCGGGCATCGCGTCCCGATGACAGCATCGCCGTGCTGGCAAGTTTCCGGCCCCACCTGCGCGCCGTGCGCGCTGCTCTGAATGCACGCACCATTCCCTTCATCGGCGTGAAGCTGGAACCGCTCGCGGACGTGGCCGTGGTCCGCGACCTCGAAGCCCTCGCGCGCGCGCTGGATTCGCCACTCGACAGGGTGGCCTGGCTCGCCGTTCTGCGCGCGCCTTTCGTGGGACTGGGCTTGCGCGATCTCACCGCCGTGAGCGACGCCGCGGCCAACAGCACCATCGTGTCGGCGCTCATGGCCGGTATTCCCGGACTATCGCCCGAAGGCGCGGCCCGCGTGATCCGCGCCAGCCCACTCTTGCTGAACGCATGGCACGAACGCGAGCGCGAACGGCGGGCACACCTCGTCGAGCGCACCTGGCTGGCACTCGGCGGCGCGTCCGCTTGCGCGCAGGAAGCGGAGCTGGCGCACGCCCGCCGTTTCCTCGCGGCACTCGACGAGGAGGATCGCAAGCGATTGCGCGGGAGGCCGCTGGATCTCGATGCCGTGATGTCCCGGTTGTACGCCGTCGATCCGGCATTGCCCGGCGCGGTGTCACTGATGACCATCCACGGCGCGAAAGGCCTGGAATTCGATCACGTGTTCGTGGTGGGAGTGGGACGCAAGGGTCGCAACGATGACCCACGGCTGCTCAACTGGCTGGAGCTCCCCCGCGAAGGCGGAGAGGACCACCTGCTAATGGCGCCGATCCGGCATCGCGCCAGCGACGAGGAAGAGGGTGATGCCCTCAACGCCTGGCTCGGACTCCTGCACAAGGAGCGCGCGCGAGCCGAACGTACGCGCCAGGCCTACGTCGCGCTGACGCGCGCGAAGCGCACGCTGCATCTCTACGTGCATCCGGCGAAGAAGGACGAGGACGGAGAGACCACCTACCGTGCCGAGAAGAACTCGCTGCTCGAAAACCTGTGGCCCGCGATCTCGGGCAACCTGGATTCCTTCGAAGTCGTCGGCACGGAGCGAAACGAAGAGATCGCAGCGCCGCTGTCACAGACCCGCCAACGCCTGCCGTGGAACTGGCATGAGCCTCCGGCCCCCGCCGACGTGGTCGCGCGCGGTGAACTCACCACGCTCGGCGCGGACGAAGACGCCATCGAGTTCAGCTGGGCCCGGCAAACCGCGCGACGTGTCGGCACCGTGGTCCACGAGACGCTTCGAGCGCTTCTCGCGCGGCCCACTGCCGGCGCCGGACGAACTCGAAAGATGGCGCCCCCGCCTCGTCTCGCGGCTCGAAGCGCTGGGCGTGGACGAGCAGGGCGCGCGCGATGGCGCGGATCGCGCCATGCAAGCGCTGGCGGGCACGCTGGGCGACGTTCGCGGCCGCTGGCTGTTCGACGCGACACACCAGGAAGCGGACTCCGAGCTGGCATTGTCAGGCGTGCGCGGCGGACACATCGTCAACGCCGTCATCGACCGCACCTTCGTCGATGCGCAGGGAACGCGCTGGGTGGTCGACTTCAAGACCAGTCCGCACGAAGGCGGCGACCTGGAGAATTTCCTGCGGGAGGAGGTCAAGCGCTACCAGGCACAGCTGCAGCGATATGCGCACCTCGCGCGCGGGCTCGGACCGGAGCCGGTACGGGCCGGCCTTTACTATCCGTTGCTGGCGGCGTGGCGCGAAGTGCCGCTGGACTGACTAGAACGAGTTCTCGAACTGGAACTGGTTGCGGCCGTTGGCATCCGGCGGCGCGCCGAATGCGATGTTGTTGCGCACGATGTTGATGGCCTCGGGCGTGCGCCCGGCGATCAGACCCTGCACGACGTAGTTGTTGGGTGGCGTGAAAGTCACCGTGCCTTCGACGGAAAAGGGCCCGCCAAGGTCGCGCAGCTTGCCCGTCGGCCCGCCGTCGAATGTCACCTCGTAGGAACCCAGCACCAGCGGAACGGCGCCGACCTGGCGGTAGTCGCGCAACTCCACGGTGCCCTGCAAGGCGCGCGGCGAACCGTTGGCGCCGAGCTGCAACCGCGCGAAACGTGCCGAGACCAGGCCGCGATAGAGGGGCGAGAATTGCGCCACGAAGGCCGGATCCAGCGGGAACTGCGCGCTGAGATCGCGAAGGTCACCGCTGCCGTCGAGGCGCAGGTCGATGTCACTGCGCGCGGTGAGCGCGCTGCCCCGCACGTCGACGTCGCCGGAGAGGCGGCCGGTGACGGCCTTTAGCGGCGACAGATTCCACGTGGCGTCGCCCAGCTTCGCGTCCTGCACGGTGAGGCCCAGGCATTCGCCGTGCCAGACCGAGCCCCCGAGCTCGGCGCAGCGGACCTGGGGTGGCAGCCACGAGGCGAACCAGCTCGCTGGTAGATAGAGCACCAGCACGCACAGGAACACGAGCACTCCCGCGACCAGGGTGAGGATCAGGGAACCGCGCTTCACAATGCCGCGGGCATCAGCCCGCCTTGAGCACGAGGCCGGCGTTCACCATTCCGGCTTCGCCGGCGAACTCGATCTCGGCCGATTCCACGCGCACTCCGTGGCTCTGCGACAGCCGCGCCAGCCAGGCCACGAGCCCATCGAACGCCACGCGCTCGAAACGGACGCGGAGTTCCTTGTTGCCGGTGGGCTGGGTGCTGGACAAGGACTTGCCCAGCCCGCTCTCGCGCGCCGAGCTGTCGACGAGCACCACCAGGTTTTCACTGCTGGCGATGTTGGTGGAACCAGGTCCTGCCGAGGCGAGCTGCGGCAATGCGCCCTGGATGAAGCTGAGGTCTTTCTGCTTGTTGTCGAGGCGCTGGCGCGCCTGCGCGATGTTGCGGTTGAGCGGCAGCACCACGGCGAGGATGACGAGGATCACCGCACCGATGGCGCCCAGGGTGACCATGCGGCGCTCACGCTCGGCGAGATTGGCGTACCAGGCGCGCATCAGGCACCCGCCTTGCGGATCTCGAGACGTCCGCGATAGCTGTCACCGCTGGCGGTGAGGTCCTTGATGTCGGCCTGCCAGCTCGCGGCCTTCAATTGCTGTCCGATGGCGTCGAGACTCGCCGCATCGGGAGCGATGACACGCAGGTTGAGCACGCCTTCGCGGAAATTGATGCCTTCGACCGTGGTGGTGGGAGCGGCAGTGCGCGCGGCCGCGAGCGCGGCCAGCGCGGGAAGCAGGGTGCCACCGCCACCGCCGCCGCGGATCTCGTCGAGACGCTGCGCCACGCGGCGGCGCGCATTCGTGGCGTTCTGCTGTCCCGGCATGGCTTGCCGGAACGCATCCTCGATGCTCGCATCCACCGTGGCTTCCGCCTTCTTGATCTGCCGCAGCTCGTAGTAGCGCGATCCCAGGTGCAGGCAGAGCAGCACCCCCGCGAGCACCGCGGCGATCTTCCACGACTGCCAGCGCATCTCCATCGGCGAAGTGACTGCGAGCGAACCCTGCAGCAGGTTGATGGCATCGCCCGTGGCAGCCGCCGGCGCCAGCACGCTGAGCGGACCCGAAGGCAGCAGCTGCACTTTCACGCCGGTGAAGCGATCGCGCCAGCGATCCACTTCGTTCTGGTGCGCTTGCCATTCGTCGTGGCCGGCGTAGAGGAGCAGGCCCGGCAGCGGTGCTTCGAGTCCTTCGACCGCGGCCGGCACCGATGCCAGCGCCAGCTCGAAGGCATCACTGATCGACAGTGCGGGCATCACCAGCGGCGGCGAATCGGACACACGGATCGTGAGTGAATCGCCGTCCAGCAACGCGATCATCTGTCCCGGCATGGCCGGCAACAGCTGCGCTTCGGAATAGATGGCGGAAGGCGTCAGCCCCGCGGTCCGCAGCTCCGCCAGCCGCGCGTCGATGCGCGCGCGCTCGATGACGACCACGGGCACGCGGCCGGTGCCCGCCTGACGGTCGCCCAGTGCGAAGTGCAGGTTCTCGATTTCATCGGCGACGCGCTCCTCGAGCGCGTAGGGAATGACCTGCGCGAGCTTGGCGGCACTCTTGGCCGGCGCCTCGCTGTCGGTCACCAGCGCTTCGCTGGCGGGCAGGATGGCGACGACGCGGCGCCCGGTGCTCATGGCGGTGGCCTGGGCGAGTTCGCCCGACACGGCTTTGACGACGACTTGTCCGTCGTCATTGCACACCATCCACTGGGGTGCGGCGCCATCGCGAAGATGGATGATCAGCGATTCGGTCATGGGGTCATTCGCTTCCGAAACTGCGCTGGAACGTGCGCACGCGATTGCTGGGCTCGCGGAAAAGGACACTGTACAAAACGAACTCCGCAGTGCCAATACGGATGTTGGTGCGCAGGCGGAACCAGGACGACTTCTCGTTGTAGCGGGGGTCGGCCAACGGCCAGCGATTCGGATCGCCGAAACCGGCCTGCAATTCGGTCTTGAGCGGAGAACAGCCTTTCTTGCGGTTGACGTCGAGGGGCACGTTTTCCCACTGTGAAGTGGCCGACGGGTCGTTGTTGTTCAGGTCGATCAGCGCGCCGCTGGCGGTGCAGTTGTTCATCTGCACGTCCGCGGGCAGCGCGGTGACGAAGGGTGCGATCAGCTTGTAGTTCTCCGCGCCAAAGCCAGGCAACGCCAGCAGCTCGGAAGTATGCGTGATGAAAGTGTTCGGCGGCCGGTAAGGTGGCACCTGCGTGAGATACAGCGTGTCCTCGCCACCGCCGGTGGACTGCGGATTGATGTCCGAATCCAGCCAGTCGACCATGAGGTCGGCGAACCGCGGGTCGATGTTCAACTTGACCAGCAAGTTCCGGAACACTTCCACCTGCCGGGCGTCCACTTCGAACTGCCCCACGGGCGGTGGCACCCAGTGCACCAGCGAGTTGAGGTTGAAGCGCGAGGTCATGTCCTCCAACTGCCCCTGGACCCAGATGCCGGTTCCTTCGATCTCCAGCGGACCCAGCGGCTGCGCCCAATCGCGATGGATCTCGGTGCGGCTGTTGCTCGCATCGTTCTCGAGGATGATCGCGGCCAGCGCCTCGGCCGCCATGCCAGCCTGGAGGGCCTGTTCCAGCGTGAACGTGGCGGCCGCTCGCCTCGCCGACATGGCCTTGTTGTAGGTGATGGCGGCGGCCACCGTGGTGGCGATGGCGAACATCACGATGGCGACGAGCAGGGCGATGCCACGTTGCTTCGTGAGCCTCACGACGGCACCTCGAACACGCGCTGGATGCGCCCCCAATCCTCGAGCACCAGCGTGAACTCGATGGCCATGGGCCGCTTGAGCAACATCATGTCGATCTGCACCGGGTTGATCTGCCCGGAAGGCATGGTGTTGGGCCACTCGTTGCGCCAGTCGCGCGAGGCGGGATCGAGGAATCGCACCTCGACCGCCTTCACTTTCGTGATGAGGATGCGCTGGCGCGGTTCGGCGTTCAGCGCCGGATCCACCGCGTTCCAGTATTCGCGCACCAGCGCGCCATCGACGAAGCGGTAGCGCACGCGCTGCTCGGCCGGCCTCGGCAAGCCCGCGGGATTGGACCAGCCCGCACGCGTGAACGTGAGCACGATGTTGTCGGAGCCCGTGGCCATGACCGCGGGCATGAGCTGGCCGTTGCCGCTGGTGTCGCGTGCCGCGCGCGCGATGATCTGCGCGAAGTCCTGGGCCACTATGCGCACGCCGCGCTGGATCTCGTAGATGCGGGCCTGCGAGACATTGATCGAATCGCGATCGCGCAGCGCCTGGTTGATGGCGCCGTAACCGATCGCGAACATGATGGCCGCGACGAAGATCGCGATCATGACTTCGATGATGGTGAAGCCGCGGCTTTTCGCGACGAGCGTTCTCACGACGAGGGCGCCCCCGTCTTGGGCGGCGCGGGCGTGCCGCCCGGCCCACCCGGCTGCCCGCCCGGAGCAGCGGTGGTGTTGCCGCTCATCGGCGCCGTGAGCGGAGCCTTCATGTCCGAGCGCGAAGAGCCCACGACGCCCGTGGCCGTCGACGTCCACTGCGCGTTGGCGGTGCTGGTTCCGCTCGACGTGGTGGGCGTCACCGACTGCTGGTTGGGCTTTTCGGTGGGCTTCGTGTCGTCGACAGTTTCACCGGTGGCGCGCGAACGCACCTCGATGCGGAACATTCCCGGGACGGGAAGCGGCGTGACTTCTTCTTCCCACTCCCAGCGCATGCCGCCCAGGACGGTGTTTCCCTTGCGGCGCCCCGTGGCCGGCATGTCCGGCGCCATGCGGATTTCCGTGAGGCGGTTGAGCGACACCCACTCGGACAGCGTCTTGTCCTTGAGGTAGATGACATTGCTGGCCGAGGAAGTGACCGAGCCGAGCAAGGCACCCGCGGACAACGCCACGATGGCCAGTGCGATGAGCACTTCCAGCAGTGTGAAGCCCGCGGACCTGCCGCGTCGGCGGTAGTTCGAGGCGCTCATGGATTCGGCGGCGGCAGGTTGCGCTGCGCCGTGGCGACGGCTTCTTCCTCACCAGGGAGGCGCATGCGGATCACGGATTGTTCGTCGCTCGAGATCTGCGCCTTGCCGCGCGAAGACTCGCGCTCCAGCGACACTTCGAAAGACGAGACATCGCCGTTGCCGAAGACCATGACCTGCGGCTTGAAGTCGTCGATCTTCGGCCACTTGGAATCGAGCACCACGGGCCGGCCTTCGACCACGAGCCCGGGTATCAGGCCTTCGGGAATCGCGCGTTCACGCAGCGCGTCGTCTTCGGTGGCCAGGCGCCACTCGTTGCGCAGCGGATCGAAGACCACGAACTGGTAGCTGTTGCGGTTCATGCGGAAGCCGAAGTCGCGCGTCTGCAATTCCGCCTGTTCGCGCGCGTAGTCCAGCAGCGCATCCAGCCTCTCGGCTTCCTTGTCGAGCTCGGTGTCGCGACTGTCCGCCGCTGAAGCTCACCACCGCGATGGCCGCGACCAGCCCGATGATGAACACGACGATCATGATTTCGATCAGCGTGAAGCCGGTCGAAAGGGCGCGCTTCATGCGCGACGCGAGGTGAGGACGCGCGGGTAGCGCGGCTTACTGTCCCAGGTTCCAGTTGCCAATGTCGGCATTGGCTTCTTCGCCACCTTCCTGCCCATCGGCACCGAAGGAGTAGAGGTCGTACTCCTGGCCGCGCGTGCCGGGGAAGACGTACTGGTAGGGATTGCCCCAGGGATCCATCGAGATGCGCTTGATGTAGCCATTGGCGCGCCAGTTGCGGATCGAGGGATCGTTGGGACGCTGGTCACCAGCGCCTGCAGGCCCAGGTCCGTGCTCGGGAACTTGTAGTTGTCGAGCTTGAACATGGTGAGCGCGGTCTCGATGGCCTGGATGTCGGCCTTGGCCTTGTTGATCTGGGCTTTCTCGACGTTTCCGAAGACATTGGGCAGGATCACCGCCGCGAGCAGGCCGATGATCACCACGACCACCATGATCTCGATGAGCGTGAAACCGCGGGAAAGACCGCGAGAAATACGAAGAGGGCGCGAGTTCATGAAATCCCCGTGGGATAAGACGAAGGCAGGGCGGATCGGGGCGCGCATGATAGCAAATGAACGCTGAACTCCCTGCCAGACGGGTTAGCCGGGGTGCTGAAGTCGCTCAACTGCGACCGCGGCTTCGGGATCGCGCTGGTTTGCGTGCTGGTCCTGCTCCTGGCGCCGGAGCTCGACGGCCAGGCCGCCCGGGATGCCATGAGTTACCAGCGCGCGGCCCTGTCCGACGGACAGTGGTGGCGGCTGCTGTCCGCGCATTTCGTGCACCTCGATCTCGAACATGCGGTGCTGAACAGCCTGGGCGTAGTGCTCATGTGGGCGCTGTTCGCGCGCGACTACCCGCCGCTCTGGTGGCTGGCTATCTATCTGGTTGCCTCGCTGGCCGTCGAGCGCCGGGCTGTGGTTCTTCAGTCCCGGCATCGAATGGTATGTCGGCGCCTCGGGCGCGCTGCACGGTGTCATGACGGCTGGCACGCTGGCCCATTTGCGGCGCGGCGACCTGGACGGCTGGATACTTGCGATCTTCATCGTCGTGAAACTGGGCTATGAACAATTCGCCGGCGCCTTGCCGTTCGCCGGTTCACCCGACACGGTGGTGGACGCTCATCTGTATGGCGCCATCGGCGGTGTAGTCCTTGCGCCGTTCCTGCGCCCCAGGCGCGAGCCCGCCTGAGCCGAGCAGCTATACTCCGCGCCCCATGTCAGACCCAAACACGTCAAACAAACTCGCCTTCGTGTTCCCCGGCCAGGGATCGCAGTCCGTGGGCATGCTGGCCAAGTTCGCCGGATTCCGCCATCGTGCGCGCCACGCTCGACGAGGCTTCCCAGGTGCTGGGCTACGACCTCGGCAAGCTCGTGAGTGAAGGACCCGCCGACGACCTCAATGCCACCGAGCGCACCCAGCCCGCCATGCTGGCCGCCGGCATCGCCACCTGGCGGCTCTGGCAGGACGCGAAAGGCGTCGTGCCCGCCACGGTCACCGGCCACAGCCTCGGAGAGTTCACGGCACTGGCCGCCGCGGGCGCCATCGACTTCACCACCTGCGTGGACCTGGTGCGGTTCCGCGGCCAGGTGATGCAGGAAGCGGTGCCGAAAGGCACCGGCTCCATGGCCGCCTTGTTAGGCCTCGAGGACGACGAAGTGGAGGCCGCCTGCGCCGAAGCCGCCGCGGGCGCCGTCGTCGAAGCGGTGAACTTCAATGCCCCGGGCCAGGTGGTGATCGCCGGCGAGAAGGCCGCGGTGCTTCGCGCCATCGAAGCCGCCAAGGCGCGCGGCGCGAAGCGTGCCATCGAACTACCCGTCAGCGTGCCCTCGCACAGCAGCCTCATGAAAGCCGCCGGCGAACGGTTGCGCGAGCGGCTGGCGGGCACCGACATCCGCGCGCCGAAAATCCGCTACCTGAGCGCGGTCGACGCGCAGGAACATTCGTCGCCGGATGACATCCGCGCGTTGCTGGTACGCCAGCTTTCGAGCCCGGTGCGCTGGACCTCCACGGTAGCCGCGCTCACCACGAGTGGCGTCACGCGCATCGTCGAGTGCGGTCCCGGGCGGCGTGCTCGCCGGCCTGGTCAAACGAATCGAGAAGGGACGCGACACCCAGATCGCCGCCCTCGACAGTCCCGAATCCATCACGGCCGCCGTGGCGGTCTGAGAATCCTCATGACCCAGAATGTTGTCTCCCTGCAGAATGACGTCGCGCTGGTGACCGGCGCCTCCCGCGGCATCGGCCAGGCAATCGCGCGGAGTCTCGCCGACGCCGGCGCACGCGTGATCGGCACCGCCACCTCGGAAGTCCGGCGCCGCGGCAATTTCCGCGACGCTGGGCGAGAAGGGCCGCGGCGCGGTCCTCGACGTCGGCAACGCCGGCCTCCATCGACGCGCTTGCTGGCGGACCTCGATGCCAAGAGCGAGATGCCGACCATCCTGGTGAACAACGCCGCCATCACGCGCGACATGCTGCTGCTGCGCATGAAGCCCGAGGATTGGGACGCGGTGATCACCACCAATCTCACCAGCGTGTTCCGCCTGTCGAAGGGCGTGCTCAAGCGCATGATGAAGGAGCGCCGCGGCCGCATCGTTTCGCTGACCAGCATCGTCGGCCTCACTGGGCAACGCCGGGCCAGGCCAACTACGCCGCCGCCAAGGCGGGCATCCTCGGGTTCACCAAGTCGCTGGCCAAGGAAATCGCCTCGCGCGGAGTCACCGTCAACGCGGTGGCTCCGGGCTTCATCGACACCGACATGACCCGCGCGCTCAACGACGAACAGCGCACGGCGCTGACCGTCACAAGTGCCCATGGCGCGTCTCGGCAGCGTCGACGACATCGCCGCGGCGGTGCTGTTCCTGTGTTCGCCGGGCGCCAGCTACATCACCGGCGAGACGCTGCATGTGAATGGCGGCATGTACATGGCCTGAGCCGCCTGAGCCGCCTGATCCGGGCGGCTGATGGCGTTGTTTGGACCCCAAAAGTGGGGTTGGCGCAACAACAAATCCACTCAAAATCGGCCTAAAGACAAACAAAAACAACGACTCACGATTTGACAGCGTGGCGGACCCGGGGCGCTTGCCCTAGAATACGCGCCCGCTGCGGCTACCTCTGCCAAGGGAGGGCCGGAGTGACAACACCTACATTTGAGGGCGAATCAGAAATGAGCACGGTTGAACAGCAGGTCAAGGCGATCGTCGCCGAGCAGTTGGGCGTCAAGGCAGAGCAGGTCGTGAATGACGCTTCGTTCGTCGATGATCTCGGTGCCGATTCGCTCGATACCGTCGAGCTGGTCATGGCTCTCGAAGAAGAGTTCGAGATCGAGATCCCTGACGAGGACGCCGAGAAGATCACCACCGTCAGCCAGGCCATCAGCTACATCTCTGATCGCCGCAAGTCCTGAGAATCGTCGTCGCGGATGAACGCGCAGCCTGGATGCGGCGCCTTCTCCGCCTTCCCATCGACCTCACTTCTACGAGGATAGTGTGTCCAAGCGACGTGTCGTCGTTACCGGGCTCGGCATCGTTTCGCCGGTAGGCAGCGACGTCAAGACCGCATGGTCCGCCGTGCTGGCGGGCAAGAGCGGCATCAAGCCGATCACCCGTATCGATCCCGCTCCGTTCGCCACGCGATTCGCGGGCGAAGTGGAAGGGTTCGACGTCGCCGCCGTACATCACGCCCAAGGAAGCCCGCCGCATGGATCCGTTCATGCACTACGGCATGGGCGCGGGCATCCAGGCGGTGGCGGATTCGGGTCTGGACTTCACCAAGGAGAATGGCGATCGCTGCGGCGCCATCATGGGTTCGGGTATCGGTGGCCTCGCGGGCATCGAAGACGAAGCCATCACCTGGGAACGCACCCACAACCCGAAGAAGACGTCGCCGTTCTACATCCCGAGCACCATCGGCAACATGGTCGCGGGACATCTGAGCATCAAGTTCGGGCTGCAGCGGTCCGAATCTCGGCGTGGTCAGTGCCTGCACGACGTCCACGCATGCGATCGGCTTCGCGATGCGCTGCATCCAGTACGGCGACGCGGACGTGATCATCGCGGGTGGCTCCGAATGCGCCACCACGCCCACGGCGCTGGCAGGCTTCAGCCAGGCCAAGGCGCTGTCGGAGCGCAACGACGACCCGCAAGCCGCGAGCCGTCCCTGGGACAAGGATCGCGACGGCTTCGTCATGGGTGACGGTGGCGGCGCTCTGGTGCTCGAGGAGCTCGAGCATGCCAAGGCGCGTGGCGCGACGATCTACGCGGAAGTCGTGGGCTTCGGCATGAGCGGCGATGCCTTCCACATCACGGCGCCGCCGGAAGACGGCGCGGGCGCACGCCTGGCCATGGTCAACGCGCTGCGCGATGCGGGCATGAATCCTTCGGACATGCACTATCTCAACGCGCACGCCACTTCGACGCCGCTGGGTGACAAGGCCGAGACGGTCGCGATCAAGAACGCCTTCGGTGACTACGCGTACAAGCTGCCGGTGAGCTCGACCAAGTCGATGACCGGTCACCTGCTGGGCGCCGCAGGCGTGGCCGAAGCGCTCTTCTCGATCCTCGCGATCCGCGACAACGTCGCGCCGCCGACGATCAACTACCACACGCCGGATCCGGACTGCGATCTCGACTACGTGCCCAACACGGCGCGCCAGCTCGCAGATCGATGCCGCGCTGTCGAACTCGTTCGGGTTCGGTGGCACGAACGGCTCGCTGATCTTCCGCCGCTTCAAGGGCTAACAAGCCCCGCGTGGCGACCCGCGCGCCCCTCATCAGCCAGGTGCCGGTATCCGGCACCGCGCTGCGTGCGCTCGCCGAACGGGAACCCACGCGGTTCCCGGTGTTCTTCGACAGCGCCGCGCAAGGGCCGCTGGCGCGTCACAGCCTGCTGGCCGCGGCTCCGGCAGCCCACATCACCCGCGATTCGAACGGTCATCTCGATGCGCACGGCGTGACACTCGTACCCGGTGGCTTTCTCGAGAACCTCAAGGCCTGGACCACGCGCGAACGCGTGGCAGCGGACCCGCAACGAGCAGAATCTTCCATTCGACGGCGGCTGGTTCGTCTACCTGGGCTACGAAGTGGCCGCGGAAATCGAACCGCGGCTTCGACTGCCGGCGGCCGATGCGCCGTACTCGGCATTCGCGCTGCGGATCGGCAACCTCGCGATACACGACCTGGCGACGGACCAGGTGTTCGCGATCACCGAGGACGGTCATCGCGGCACGCACGAATCCCTGATCGCGAAGCTGCAGGAGGCCGCGGGCTGGCCCGTCGCCGATGCGGCGCCGCTGCGCATGTCCTCGTTGCAGGAAGACGAGCCCGAAAGGTTCCTGGCGCAGGTGCGGGCCGCGAAGGAGCACATCGCGGCCGGCGACATCTACCAGGCCAACCTGTCGCGGGCGTGGCGCATCGGCTGGCGACCGAGAGTGATGCGGCCCGCGTGTACGGCGCCTTGCGCGCCGCCAATCCGGCCCCCTTCGCGGCGCGCGTAACCTGGCGCGACTTCTCCATCCTGTCCTCCTCACCGGAGCGGCTGTTGCGCATCACGGGCCGCGACATCTCTACCCGCCCCATCGCCGGCACGCGCGCGCGCCAGGTGTCGAAGGAGGGCGGTTCGGATCACCAGGACCGGCTGGACACCGCCGAGCTCGTCCAGCATCCCAAGGAGCGCGCCGAACACATCATGCTCATCGATCTCGAGCGCAATGATCTCGGCCGCGTATGCGAAGCGGGCAGCGTGGTGGTGGACGAATACATGGTGACCGAGTCGTACGCGCACGTGCATCACATCGTGTCCAACGTGCGTGGCCGACTGCGCGCCGATGCCACGGCCGTGGACGCGCTGCGTGCGCTGTTCCCGGGCGGCACGATCACCGGCTGCCCCAAGGTGCGCTGCATGCAGATCATCGCGGCGCTGGAAGGCTCGGGGCGCGGCGCCTACACCGGGTCGCTGGGCTGGCTGGGCCGCGATGGCGACGCCGATTTCAACATCCTGATCCGCACGCTGACGCAGCGGGGCGCCGAGATCGAGTTGCGCGCCGGCGCCGGAATCGTGGCGGACTCGGTGCCCGAACGCGAACTCGAAGAGACCCGGGCCAAGGCGCGCGGCCTGCTGCGCGCGTTCTCCGCATGAGTGCCGCCATCGTCACCTGGGTCGATGGCTCGCTCGCGGACGCGGTGCCGGCCGACGACCGCGGTCTGCAGTACGGCGATGGCCTGTTCGAAACCATCCTGGTCCGCGGCGGGCAAGCGCGTTTCCTCGAAGCCCACCTGGCCAGGCTCGGCGCGGGCTGTGCGCGTCTCGCCATCCCGTTTCGCGGCGAGTCGGCGCTGAGAGCGCGAGATCGCGGCGGCCTGCTCACGTGCGCCGAACCTCGCGGTGCTCAAGATCATCGTGACGCGCGGCAGCGCCACGCGCCGCGGCTACGCGCCGGACGCCGAAGTGCCGCGGCGCATCGTCTCGCTGTATGACACGCCCGCGCTGGCGGCGGAACTGCGCAACGGCGTCGATCTCATATATGCCACGGGCTCGGTGGCCGAGCATCCGGGGCTCGCGGGTCTCAAGCATTGCAGCAGGCTCGAGAATGTCTGGGCCATGGGCGAAGCGCGCGCCGTCGCCGCCTTCGATGCGGTGATGCGCACCGCCGCCGGGCACCTGGTCTCCGGCGCGATGACCAACCTGTTCACCGTCGGCGGAGGCAAGGTGCGGACCCCGCCGCGTCGACCGCGCCGGGCGTGGCGGGCATCATGCGGCAGATCGTGCTGCGCGAATGCGCGGCCCTGGGCATCTCGCTGCGGAGCAGACACTGCTGACCGAGCGGACGTGCAGGCGGCGGACGAGATGTTCATCACCAATGCGCGCATCGGGGTTGTGCCCGTGCGGCGCGTGGGCGAGCATCGCTTCCGCATGAATGCCGTCGCGCGCCGGCTCGCCGCCACATCGAGGCTCTCGATGCGTAAGCTGCTGCTCATCTTCGGTGTGCTGCTGTTGCTGGGCGCGGGCGCCGCGGCTATCTACTGGCGGCACATGGACGCGGCCATGACCGAGCGCCGGTCCGCATGCGCAGGCGATCCAGCTGCTGGTGAAGCCGGGCGCGACCGTGCGCGGCGTGCTCGCCGAACTCGAGACGACTCGGCGCTCTGGCCGACCGCCGTGCCGTAGAGCTGCGGCTGCGCGTGCGCGGCTGGCCGCAGATCCGCACCGGCCGTTACGAAATCCCGGCGCACGCCACGCCCGGACGAGATCCTCGATCAACTCGAAGTCGGGTCGCGTCGTACTGGAGACGCTCACCGTCATCGAGGGCTGGACCTTCGCCGACATGCGCCGCGCCGTGGAGCAGCATCCGCAGATCAAGGTGACGCTGCGAGGCAAGTACGTGGCCGAGATCATGACTGCCATCGGCCACGCCGGTGAGCATCCCGAAGGCCGCTTCTTCCCGGACACCTACCGGTTCGCCGCGGGCACCTCGGATCGTGAGCTGTACGCACTGGCTCTACCGCAAGCTGGCCGAGACGCTGGACGCGGCCTGGAATGCGCGCGCGGCGGCCTTGCCGCTGGCCAATTCCTATGAAGCGCTGACGCTGGCTTCGATCGTCGAAAAGGAAACCGGCCTGCCCAGTGAGCGGCCGCGCATCGCCGGCGTCTTCGTCACGCGCCTGCGGCAGGAACATGCGCCTGCAGACCGACCCCACGGTGATCTACGGAATCGGCCCGACCTACGACGGCAACATCCGCGAGCGCGACCTGCGCACCGACACGCCGTACAACACCTACACACGCGGCGGCCTGCCACCCACGCCCATCGCGCTGCCATCGCGCGAAGCCATCGAAGCCGCGACCCGGCCGCTCGAGACGGGCGACATTTTCTTCGTCGCTACCGGCATCGGCGACGGGTCGCATGTATTCTCCGCCACACTCGAAGATCACAACGCCGCCGTGGCGCGCTACCTCGCGCGGCTGCGAGCCAATCGTCCAAGATAGAGGCCCTGACGGGAATGCTGCCGGCAAAATTCATCACGCTCGAAGGCATCGAAGGCGCGGGCAAGACCACCGTCGCGGATCGCCTCACGCAGGCGCTGCGCGCTCGCGGCATCACGGTGCATGCCACGCGCGAACCGGGCGGCACCAAGGTGGCCGAACGCATCCGTTCGCGTGGTGCTGGATCGCGGCGACGAACACATCAGCGCCACCGCCGAGACGCTGCTGATGTTCGGTGCGCGCCAGATCCACGTGGACAACCTCATCCGTCCGGCGCTCACGCGCGGCGAGTGGGTGCTGTGCGACCGGTTCACCGATGCCACGCATGCGTATCAGGGCGGCGGCCGCGGCGTCGATCGACACCTCATCGAGCGCCTGGCCCACGCCGTTCACGGTGACCTGCAGCCGGATTGCACTCTGCTGCTCGACGTTCCGGTGCGCGTGGGACTCGAACGCATGCAGGCGCGTCGTGGCGCGGTCGATCGCTTCGAGATCGAATCGGCGCAGTTTTTCGATCGCGTACGCAATCGCTATCTCGAGCTCGCGCAAGCTCAGCCGGATCGCTTCCGCATCGTCGACGCCACTCAGCCGCTCGACCGCGTGTGCGCCGATGCCGTCGCGGCGCTCGAATCCGCACTCGGCCTGGAGCCGGGCCCGCGCGGATGACACCCGGACTTCCCGACTGGTTCTCCGCAGCCACCGCGGAGGTGAACTCGGCATTCGCGGCCGGGCGTCTCGCGCATGGCCTGCTGATCCATGAAGACCCCGGCGCCGGCGGACTCGAGCTGGCCCGATGGATCGCCCAGCGCGTGAATTGCGATCAGCCAGGCGCGCCATGTGGTGAATGCCAGAACTGCAAGTGGGCGTCGGCGAACCAGCATCCCGACATCACGCTGCTGCGCCCCGAGGAAGACTCCGAATACATCAAGGTCGAAGCGGTGCGCGCGCTCATCGCGGACCTCGCGCTCACGGCGCACGGGCGCGGCTACAAGATCGCGATCCTCGAGCCGGCCGATACCCTGTATCCCAACGCCGCCAACTCGCTGCTCAAGACGCTCGAGGAACCGCCCGCACGCACGCTGCTGATGCTGGTGACGAGCCAGCCCTCGCGATTGCTGCCGACCTTGCGCAGCCGTTGTTCAAGGCTGCGGCTCACCGGGCCCGGCCGGACGCAGGCCGCGGCGTTTCTGGCAAAGGCTCGCGGCGCGGGACCCTGGGAAGATGCGCTGGCCGCGACGGGCGCTGGTCCTTTCGCGCTCCTGGACGCCGATGCCGCGGCGCTCGCGGACCTGCGTGCGGACACGCTGCGCACGCTGCGGGACATCGGCAGCGGCAATCTGCAGCCGCCAGCGGTGGCGGACAAGTGGGCGAGGGGAGAGCTGGCAACGCGCCTGGCCTGCGTTGAGAGCTGGGTCACAGAACGTATCCTCGAATCGACCTCAATCCGCGACGTAACGCACTTGTCAGGTTCGGGTTTGGCCCCGAATATATGTCGCCTATTCGAACTCTCTGACGCCGTCCGCGACATGCGCAAACTTGCCCACACTTCCATCAACAAGGCCATGGCCGTCGAAGCACTGCTATGGCGGTGGGCGAGATGAACGAACGGACGGGGCGCACGGGCGCCAACAAGCCGGGCCTGCTCACCCTGACCATCAAGGACAAGAGCGCGCTGTACCTCGCCTACATGCCGTTCGTGAAGAATGGCGGCCTGTTCATCCCGACGAACAGCAACTACCGCCTCGGCGACGAAGTCTTCATGTTGCTCAACCTCATGGGCGAGGACGAAAAACTCCCCGTGGCCGGTCGCGTGATCTGGCTGACGCCCAAGGGCGCACAAGGCAAGCGTACCGCCGGCATCGGCGTCCAGTTCTCCGACCAGGATCGCGGACAGACGCAGAAGAAAATCGAGACCTATCTGGCCGGCGCGCTCGCTGGCGACAAGGCCACGCACACCATGTAGCTGAGCCCCAGGGCTCGCTACTTCGGCTCCACGATCGTGTATCCCTCGGCGCGCAACGCGGCCAGGTAGCCATCCGTTTCGAACAGCTCCGACATCAGCACCACAGCTACCGTGCTGCGATTCTTCGTCAGCGCGCGCTTGGCCTCGACCATCCAGGCCTGCGTTCTCTTCACTTTGTAATCGATGGCCTGCTGCTCGCCGCCGTGCATCGCCGTGGCACAGTCGCCTGCGCGGAAGCCATCGCGCGAGAAGGAGTATTGCGGCACCAGTTCGCGCAACGCATTGATGTCTCCGACCGCCCAGGCGTTCGCGAGATGCATCACGCCGGTGCCACCATCTTCGATGGTGTCGACCAGCCGCTTGAGACACACCTCGTTGGACTCGTGCTGCCAGTTGCGCAGCCGTTCCTCGAAGGGAAGTTCCGGCGCCATGAAGTAGGTGATGCGCTTCTTGCGCCATTCACCCATCCTCGCCGCCGAGAACCGGGCGCTGAAGCCACCGAGTTCGAGCTTCTTCATGGCGCTGGTCACGAGAAGGTTGGTCGCCGAGAAAGGCCGCCAGCGCTCGAGCGGCGGCTTGTCGAATTTCTCCGCGGTGGCTTCGACCCGGGCGTGCAGCTCCGGTGAGATGACATCCTTGAGCGACTTCCCGTCCGGCAGCTTCGCCGCCTTGTTCAGAGCGCTCGAGTTCCCTTCGTCGGCCCACCAGTATCCCGAGAAGTCGAGCAGCAGCTCCTGGGACTTCCGGAGCTTCGTTTCGAACTCCCGCGACTTCCACTTGAGCTGACGGGGGAAAGGCGAGATCTCGCCGAGGATCCAGAGTACGTTGTCTCCGGAAGAGACTTTCCACAGCGCCGGACCCGACGCGAAGCCGGTCACCAGCACCACGTCCATGGGTGGCTCGTCGGCCTCCAACGGCATCGCTTCGCTGGGAGTTTCAGCAGCGAGACCCGTCTGCAGGATAAGCAGACATGCCACTCCGGTAGTCCAGATTTTTCGCAAGTCCCGGTCCCCCCTCAGTGACCGTGACGCTCCGCGTGAGGGTGACGGTGGTCAGCCCGGACGGCGCATCGGCAAATTCGAAGTGGTGATTCCGCCCTTGAGCACGTACGCATCGAATCCGCGCTCGGACAGGATGAATGCAGCGGCGGACGAACGGCGGCCCGTGTCGCAGACCACCACGTAGGGCGTCTTGCGATCGAGCGCATTGAGCTTGAGGCGCACGAAGTACAGCGGAATGTTGATCGAGCCTTCCACCGCCATGTTCTGGAATTCCGACGGCAACCGCACGTCGAGCCATTGCCCGCGAGCCTGGATGATCTTCTGCGCCTGCAGCTCATCGACCCAGCGCAGCAGGGGCTCGTGCATCAGGTCGCGGAAGTCCTGCTTGTTGAGCCGCATGAGCACGCCGTCGGACAGCATGGTGACCGTGGCATTGCGCTTGGCTTCGGCGATCAACGCTTCTTCGCCGAAGGTTTCGCCCACGCCGAGCTCGGCGAGCTTGATGCCTTTCTGGTTCAGTGGCGATTCGCGAGTGACCAGGCACTTGCCCTGGACGATGGCGTAGAAGTAATCGCCTTCATCACCTTGCTTGATGACGACTTCACCGGCGCGGTACTGCTGCCGGTTCATGCGCATGAAGATGGCCTGAAGGTTCGCCGGCGGAATCCGGTGGAACGCCTTGGTCTGCAGCAGCGTGGTCATCCAGTCGCTGTCGTCGTTGGCGCCGCCGAACTGCGCCTGCAGTTCGCCGACCTCGTAGTTGCCGGTCTGGTCCCAGGTGATCATGACGTCGAGCAGGTCGGCGTCGATGGCCAGGTAATCCACGTCTTCGACGGCGCGGGCGGTGATCTTGCGCGGCACACTCTGCAGGAGCGGCGCACGTGCGTCGGCCGAGCCACCCTCGATCATGCCGGTGGTGCGCCCGTTCTCGGACAACTCCACGAGTCCGCGGATGATCCAGATGGTGCGCTTGTCGCTGTCGCCTTCCTTGAACAGCGTGCGCCCCGCGGTCATCTGCTTGACGGTGACCTTCTTGGCCAGCGCGTGCAGGTTTTCCCGC
Source organism: uncultured Pseudomonadota bacterium (assembly GCA_963846605.1). Classification (GTDB taxonomy): domain Bacteria; phylum Pseudomonadota; class Gammaproteobacteria; order Steroidobacterales; family Steroidobacteraceae; genus CADEED01. The sequence continues at coordinate 619,818 of CAWJWS010000011.1, read as the reverse complement.
TTCATTCCTTCGAGCGGGGTCAGAGTGCGCAGCAACTCGACGCTGACTTCACGGGCAGTGGCGGACATGCGCGAAATGCTAGCACGGAGGGCATGCCATTCCGGCTGAAAAAACCCCGCCCAAATGACGAGATGTCAGGGCGCCTTGGCCACCAGAGACCAGCCGCTGTCGGGCGTGAATCGCGGGCCGTATGCCTTGCTGAGTTCCTGCAGGCGCGCAACGACGGCGTCGACGCCGCGCTTGCGCGCGTAGGTCAACGGGCCGCCGCGGAATGGCGCAAATCCCGATCCGAAGATGCAACCGGCGTCGATGAGATCGGCGTCGGCGACGATCCCTTCCCTGAGCACTGCAGCGCATTCGTTGGCCAAGGCCAGGATGAGCCGGTCTTCGAGGTCCGGCGGCGGATCCGCCACCGGGCCGGGCTTCTTCACGGCCTTGCCATCCTTCCAGACGTAGAAACCTTCGCCGCTCTTGCGGCCCAGCTTCTTCGCGGCCAGCAGGCCTTCGAGCTTGGACGTGTCGGGCTTCTGTTTGTTCAATGCGCCGCTGACGATGTCGCCCACGTGCTTGCAGACATCGAGTCCCACAACGTCCGCGAGCTCGACCGGACCCATGGGCATGCCATAACGGAGCGCCGCCTCGTCGATGACTTCCAGCGGAATGCCATCCTGCAGCGCGAACATGGCTTCGTAGAGGTATGGCACGAGCACGCGGTTCACGAGGAAACCCGGCGAGCTCTTGCAGGGCAGGGGCAGCTTGTCGATGCGCCGCGTGAAAGCGATCGCCTTCTGGATGCTGTCTTCGCTCGACGTCTCGCCGCGCACGATTTCCACGAGCGGCAGCTGCGACACCGGGTTGAAGAAGTGAACGCCGACCAGCTTGCCCGGATCCGGCAAACGGTCGTCGAGCTGCTCGAGCATGATCGACGACGTGTTCGTCGCGAGGAACGCGCTCGCCTTCATGCGCGGCTCGACCCGCGCGAACAACTCGTGCTTGGCGTCGGCGTTCTCGTAGATGGCTTCGAGGATCACGTCCGCGCCGGGTACGCCGTCACCGGCCACGTCCGCGGTCATGCGCGTCATGAGCTCACCGGCCTTCACGGGGTCGCGCAAACGTTTTTCGAATCCTTCTCGCGCGCGTTTCATCGCGGGCTCGATGAACTTCATTTCGCGATCCTGCAGGGTGACGTTGAGGCCGCGCTGCGCGCACCACGCGGCGATGTCGCCGCCCATCACGCCGGCGCCCACCACGTGCACACGATGGATCGGGTTCGCGGATTTCCCGGCGAGGCCCTTCATGCGTTCCTGCAGCCCGAATACACGCACCAGGTTGCGGGAGGTGTCGCCGACCATGAGGTTGGCGATGGAGCGCGCCTCGGCCTCGTAAGCCGCTTCACCACGGGCGGCATGCCGATACCAGAGATCGATGATGGCGTAGGGCGAGGGGTAGTGTTCCGGCCGCGCCTTGGCGCGCACCTGGGCGAGCATCTTTCCGCGGGCGACGCCGCGCATCAGCGGCCAGGCCAGCAGCCGGTCCATGAATCGCGGCTGGCGCTGCTTTGGCTGCCGGATGATGAGCTCGCGCGCCGCGGCCTCGGCATCGGCGGGAAACACCAGCCGGTCGATGAAGCCCGCGCGCAGCGCCTTGTCGGCGCGCAAGGTCTTGCCCGTGAGCATCATGTCCATGGCCGTGGTCACGCCCGCGCGGCGCACGGCGCGCACCGTGCCGCCGAAGCCCGGATGGATTCCCAGCATGACTTCGGGAAGCCCGATGGAAAATTTGTCGCCCTTCACGCCCACGCGATATCGGCAGGCCAGCGCCAGTTCGAGTCCGCCGCCCAGCGCGAAGCCGTGGATGATGGCCACCGACGGACAAGGCAGGTTCTCGATGCCATCCAGGATGCGTTGCGCGGCACGCACCAGTTCGTAGGCCTGTTCGGCGCTCTGAAGCTGGATGAATTCCTTGACGTCCGCGCCCGCGATGAAGCCCGACGACTTCGCGGACCGGATCACGAGTCCACGCGGCGGCTTCTGTCGCAGGGACTGCAGGTGGGAATCCAGCTCCACCAGCGTGTCGCGTGACAACACGTTGGTGGAGGTGCCCGGCTTGTCGAAAGACAGCCAGGCGATGCCATCGGCATCGGTGACGAGCGCCCAGGCAGGCGTTGCGGTGGTCATGACCGCCGATTTCTACGCGACCGCGGTCTGCGACGCCAGAGCGCCGCGGACGTTGAAGTCGCAGAGGATGGGGCGGTGATCGGAAAAACGGACGTCGGGCACTTCGAAGTGGGTGACTTCGATTTCCTTGCTCACGAGCACGAAATCCAGCTCGAGCCGGGGGATGCGTGCCGGGAAGGAGGGCAGGTTCTTCTCGTTGGCGCTGCGCAGTCCGGCGGCGCGCATGAACAGGTAGATCTCGTGCGTGCCCCAGAAGGTATTGAAGTCGCCGGTGACGATCACCGGCTTGTTCGACTTGATGATGAGATCGTGCAGGTAGCGCAGCTGGTACTGCCGCTGGCGGTACTTGAGCGCCAGGTGCACGAGGAAGATGCACACGTCATCGAGTTCGAGTTCGATGATCAGCCGCTTGATGCCGGTGTCGAAGTAGTGGAACCGTTCGCCTTCCACGCGCGGCGCCGCCAGGAAGGCATTGCCCTGCTTGCGCACGATGGGCATGAGGTTGTTGATCGAGCTCTTTCCATACTTGCACTCGTAAGTGGTGTAGTGGCCCAGGGCTTCGGCGATGTGCTCAGCCTGATTGACCATGCCGCTGCGCACCGAACCGATGTCCACCTCGATGAGCCCGACGATGTCGGGGTCCTTGTCCTTAACGAAGCTCGTGATGCCATTCAGCACTTTCTTGCTGGAACGCAGGTAGCCGGCGCCCGGGAACGGCAGATGGAAGGCCGGCCCGATGCCCGTGGCGTAGCGAATGTTGTAGACGAGAAGTCGCAAGGGAATCGGATGCTAGCGTTGCAACGCACAAAAGGGGAGAGGGCGCGTTGTTCCGGCGTCTACACTACACTTAAGTCCCTGTTCCGGATCGGTCGACATGTCACAAAACAATCCCATTCGATTGTTCGTCACGCATGCGTGGGACACCTCCGACGAGTATCTGCGGGTATTCGAGTTCCTGGAGAGCTCACGGAATTTCTTCTACAAGAACCTGTCGGCTCCCGACAAGGCGCCGGCCGGCGGGAAGGAAGCGGACCGGGAAGAGCTTCGCCGGCAGATGGCGCAGGCTGAATGCGTGATCGCCGTTCCGGGTCTGTACCGGCTGCAGAGTGAACTGATGTTGTTCGAGATGACCTTCGCCAAGGCGTCGGACAAGCCCGTGATCCTCATGAAGCCTTTCGGCGCCAACGCCGTGCTGCCGACCGCCATCACGTCGCTGTCCGATGCGATCGTGGATTGGGACGGCCGGGCGCTGGTGGATGCCATCAAGCAGCAGGCGCGGCATGAAGAGTCCGCGCGCTGGGACACGATCGAGTTCAAGCTCGACTAGGCGCGTCTCGATCTAGCTACCTGCTCCCCGCGGATCGCGGGCGAACACGTCAGCCTTCGGCTGCGAACAACTGCACGACGGCCGCGCTGGTGGCGGCGGGCATCGGCAGTTCCAGCTCCTGCTGGCGGGTCATGCGGCAGAACATGCGCACGATGAGCGCAGCGTGGCCCTCGGCTTCCTCGTTCGACATCTTGCGGATCGTCGCGCGCACCGCGTCTTCGCCGCGCAGCGGCCGTTCGCGTTGCATGGACGAGGAGAGCTCCAGGAACTGCAGGCGCAGTTCGCGAGGCACGTCTTCCGCTTCGATGTTGGCGAGATTCTTGCGCCAGGCGTCGCTGAGGCGATCCTTGATGGCGCCGGAACGCGTCAATTGCAGTGTGGCCGATTCGAGCCGATCGTAGACACGCGACATGTTCTTGTTTCGTTATCGCGAGATGTCCCGGCTACTCCCGATTGCGCCGCGAACCTCGTGTAACGCCTTTAGTTGTAGTTGTAACGGAGAGGCTGATCCGTCAATGGCGTACGGCGCAAATATAGCGCGGCACCTAGCAAATGCAACGGCGGAATTGAATAGGACGGTGCCGCCGGAACGCCAGAAATGCCAGGGCGCCTAGCAAGGTGAGGCTTGAGCCATCCCAGGATCCGCCGCCACCCCCACCCCCACTCGAAGACGAAGACGAGGACGAACTGGAGCTGGACGAACTGGAACTGGACGAACTGGAGCTGGACGAACTGCCGCCGGAGCCCGGGGTAGGCCCGGAGACCACCGGAGCGATGCAGGGCTCGCTGCCTGCGCTGGCCGGCGCGGCGGTCGTGGCTGCCGTGGGGCCGACAACCACGTCGGCGCTATCGATGCGCCCTTGGCTGTCGGTCACGGTCACGCGAAGCGTCACCGTCCCGGTGGTGGGTACCAGTACGGTAGCGCTGCTGGTATTGGCGCCCAGGATGGCGGGCGGATTGCCGGCCGGGGCCGCCACCACCCATGCGTAGCTGGCCACGGTCTTTCCGCAGGCAGCGGCGCTGGCGCCGGCATTGAACGTGGCGTTCTGGCCTCCCACCACCGAGGCGGGCAGGGAGATCGCCGCGATGGGGCGATCGGCCGCGACCAGCGAGTTCGCCGCACTGGCCATGCCGGCACCGCAGGTCGTCGTCGTGCAGAGGCACTGGGCGAGCTGAACATCCTGGCGACTGGTCGGGATGTGGCAGACGGGCACGGCCGGGTCATCGGCTACCGAAGCAGGGAAGGGTCGCGCACCCTCCCGAAGTCGCGCGAGGACCTGGCTCGCGGACAGGTTGCCGTTGCGGGCCAACATGAGCGCGGCGATCCCGGACACGATGGGTGCCGAGAAGCTGGTGCCCAGATTGCTGTTGGTCTGGTCCGTGTAGATATGGTTGGCCGGCCCCGCGGTGCCGGAGTTGGAGGTCGTGTCCAGCGAAAACAGGCAGGGCCCGCCGTTCACGTTGACGCAGTTGCCGCCAGGCGCGGCGATGGTCACTTCCGGACCGAGGCTGCTGAAACCCACCTTACTCCCCGCGTGGCGTATGGACGCCACCGATGCCACTCCCGGGCAATTGCCAGGAGATGACACCAGCGTTCCCTCATTGCCTGCCGAGATGACCAGTACCACCTTGCGCGCCGCCAATTCGTCGATCACGTCGCGGTAGGAAGGCTCGCAGGCACTCTCGCTGCCGAAGCTGGCATTGAGGATCCGGGCGGGCGTGGGATTGGCCGGCACCCCGGGCACAGGGAGGCCACCGGCCCAGCGGATACCGGCGAGGATGTCCCCATCCACGCCGCCGCATTTGCCCAGCACGCGGACCGGCAGGATGTACGAATTCCACGAAAGCCCGGCGACTCCGCTGGTGTTGTTGGTCATCGCGCCGACCATGCCCGCGACGCGCGTTCCATGCCACGAACTCGTGGCGATGTCGCATTCACTGAACAGCGTGTTGGCCTTGTCGGTCGAATCGATCCAGTCGCCAGGATCGGATGGATCGTTGTCGCGGCCATTGCCGTCGTTGACCATGTGGTCGGGCGCGACGAAGTCGTAGCCTGGAAGCAGCTTGCCGCCACGGTCCGCGCGGCCGAGATCCGGATGGTCGTAGAGCACGCCCGTGTCGATGACCGCGACCACGACGCCGGAACGCCCCAGCTCGTTATCCCAGGCATCGATGGCATTGACGGCCGAGATCTCCGTGTTCTTCAGATACCACTGGCCCGTGAACAACGAATCGTTGGGGTTGGTGGCATGTGGAAACCGCCGGCGTTCGACGGCGACGTATTCGACGCCGGCATCGGCCCTGAGGCGTTCCATCACGGCCTCCGGGCTGGAGCCGTCCAGGGTGACGGTGCTGGCCATCATGGCGTCGCTGATCTCACGGCGAAGACGCAGGTCGACGCCGGTGCGCTTGCCAAGCGTGGCAACGCGATCGGCACCCGTCCCAAGCTTGGCCTGCGCGGCACCCGAGTCTTTGCGCAGCTTGATGATCACGCCGAATGTTGCCGGGCCGGTCGAGGCGCGAGGCTCGCGACTTACCGGGTTGTATTCACCGGCCGCCAGCGCATTCGCGGCGAGCAGACTGCAGACGAGAAGTTTGAATCGGCGAACCTGCATACGGGACACCCGGCAACTGTGCACAAGCGACACGCCATTCTGTGGTGTTTCACACCGGAAAGGGTTCCCCAACGGGAACTCCAATCATGGATAGAGCGCCTTGCGGATACTTTCCTCCATCCCCTCGCTGACCGCGTTCGTGTCGAAGGAAACCACCCGGTTTCTGCCAGCACGCTTGGCGATGTACAAGGCCTGATCGGCCCTGCGCACCGCGATGTCCGGTCGTGCGCTCTCGCCGGCGGTCATGCTGCAGACACCGACGCTGCAGGTCATGGCGATGCGCTTGCCTCTGACTTCGATCAACGCGCCTGCGACACGCAGACGCAAGGCTTCGGCCGCGGCAATGGCCGCGTCTTCATGGGCGCCCGGCAAGAGCACCGCGAATTCTTCGCCCCCGTAACGCGCGAGCAACTCGGCGTCCCCGCGCAAACCCATGCGCAGCGCATCCGCGGCCGCCACGATGCAGCGATCGCCCACCTGGTGCCCATGCTCGTCATTGATGTTCTTGAAATGGTCGATGTCGATGACCAGCACCGCAACGCGTTGCCCGGTCTGCGCGGAACGCAGCCATTCCTCGGCGAGACGCTCATCGAAGTGTCGACGATTGCAGATCTGGGTCAGCGCGTCGGTGGTCGACAGGCGCTCGAGCTCCGCCGCGCGCAGCTCGAGTTCGGCGCGCGCGACAGAACCAGCCCAATAGTCACGGCGAATTCCGCGCGATGCATCGAAGACGTAGATCCAGAGCATCACGGCCGCGGCGATCGCAAACAAGCTGCCCTCGGTCGGGTTGAGCAGGCAGACGCAGATGGGAGGAAGCAATACAGCCACCGGATATCCAATCCGTACAGCCTGGAGGAGGCCGAGAATGATCGTGCCCGCCGCGGCCATTCCGGTGACGACCAGCCAGATCGGAATCCGTGCGCTCTCGAGTGATGGCCAATACGACACCGCCGCCGCCAGGACACCCCAATGCGCACCCGACAGAAGATAGAGACCGGCGAACACCCAGGTGAGTTTGCCTATCCGTTCGGAATTGGCATCCACTTGGGCGGCACGACGCGCATGCCGCGTGAAGCCCACTCGCATCAGGATCGTGAATGTCAGCAAGGCGACGTTGGCAAAGAAGAATGCCCGGTGGGATTCGATGATCCCCGTCACCCAGCCAATCAGGATGAACAGCGGCAGGTGCACGAACGTGCCGCCGCGCGTTCGCTCCATGGCATCGAGCAGCGCCTGCCAACGCAATGAGGCGGGCATCGCGTTCTCGAACACGCGCAGGTGCTGCTTGGACGGCGCCGCGGATCCGCCTCGAGAATTCTCCGAGTGCGGATCCTGGCGCGGAATATCGGCCATGGTTGGCAAACCGGGCTGGGCGCGGTGGATTACGGCCGTTTATTGTCGGCAACCTCGGCAAGCGATGCCTTGACGGGAGCCCGAATGGCGGCAATTTGCGCGGGCAACAGTGAGACACGGATCGCAAAAAGCCGCTGGCTTCGCGAGCGAATCGCCTTAGGAGAACCACGCTACGGGAGCGGTGTACGTGGCCTGGCTTCGCGCAGTGGCGAGCCGCCAAAGCATGGGACGGACCCGGATCCAAGGATCTCCCTAGATGCGCATAATGTATATTATGGTTAATCACGCACACATATATACGGGCATCCACAGCCTGGCAGCCGCCACCGGCCCCAAACACGCGCCGCTCGCCCCCTACAATCCCAACCGCCCATGAAACCTTCCGTCTACGCGCGCGTCGCCGCGCTCACGCTGACTTTGTTTGCCTGGCATACCTCGTTCGCCCAGAACGGCGATCGCGCTGGTGAAGTCCAGGCTCCGCCGCCGGGCCATCTGAAATCACCGCCAGCTCCGGCGCTGTCCGCGGTGGATGCCGCGAAGGCCTTTCACCTGCCTCCGGGCTTCCGCATCGAACTCGTCGCATCGGAGCCGCTGGTGTTCGATCCCGTAGCCATGGCCTTCGGGCCCGACGGGCGCCTGTGGGTGGTCGAAATGCGTGCGTACATGCCCAACGTGGACGGTACCGGCGAGAACGCGGCCATCGGCACGATCGCCGTGCTCGAGGATGCCAACGGCGACGGCCGCATGGACAAGCGCACCGAGTTCGCCGGCGGCCTGGTGATGCCGCGCGCGATCTCGCTGGTGGCCAATGGCGTGCTCGTGGCCGAGCCACCCAATCTCTGGTTTCTCGAGGACACCAACCGCGACGGCAAGGCTGACAAACGTACCCAGGTTGCCGCCGACTACGGTGACACCACGAACCCGGAACACACCGCGAACGGCCTCATGTGGGCCATGGACAACTGGATCTACAGCGCCAACCACACGACCCGATTCCGTTTCGACAATGGCCAGTGGCGGCGTGAACCCACGGTATTTCGCGGCCAGTGGGGAATCACGCAAGACGACCTGGGCCGTCTCTACTACAACAACAACAGCGAGCCGCTGCGCATGGACGTGCTGCCGGCCGAATACCTGCTGCGCAATCCGAACCTCGTGGCGCCCGACAGCGTGAACTTCCAGCTTGCGAAAGCCTCGGACACTCCGGTCTGGCCGGGCCGAATCACGCTGGGCGTGAACCGCGGCTACAAGATCCTGCGTGAGGATGGCACGCTGCCGGAGCTCACCGCAGCCTGTGGCCCGGTGATCTACCGCGGCAGCGCATTCCCCCGTGAGTTCCGGGGCGACGCCTTCATCGCCGAGCCTTCCGCCAACCTGATCAAACGTCTGCGGGTAGTTAGGGAGGGACCGGCACCATCGGTTCGCAACGCCTATTCGCAGGCCGAATTCCTCACATCCACCGACGAGCGTTTCCGCCCCGTGAATCTCTACAACGGGCCGGACGGCGCGCTGTACGTCGTGGACATGTACCGCGGCATCATCCAGCACCGCATCTACCTGACTACCTACCTGCGCAACCAGATCCAGGAGCGCAAGCTCGAGGCGCCGGTGGGATTGGGACGCATCTGGCGCATCACGGCGGGTCCGGCGCAGAACCCCAGGCCGAATCTCGCGAAGGCGCCGTCGCGCAAGCTGGTAGATCTGCTCGCCAGCGACGAAGGCTGGACGCGCGACACGGCGCAGAGGCTGCTGGTCGAGCGGCACGAGGTGTCGGTGGTGCCGCAGCTTCAGCAGCGTGCGAGAACATCGCCGGACAGGTTGGGACGCCTGCATGCGTTGTGGACACTGGAAGGCATGAACGCGGTCGATTCGCCGACCGCGATAGCGGCGCTCTACGATGGCGACGTGGAGGCAGCGATCACGGGCTTGCGGCTCGCGGAAAGATTCTTCGCCACCGATACCGGGCCGGTCATGGCCGCGATCGCGGCTCGCGTGAAGGTGGGCGAACCGGCATTCCTGCGGCAGGCCGCCCTGTCGCTCGGTGCGTGGCCATCCGGAAAGTCCGACGATCTGCTCGAGCAGATCGCCCTGCGCCACGGCGCTCTCCCCTTCATGGCCGATGCCCTCGTGAGCAGCTGGAAAGACCGGGAATCCGGCGCGCTTCAAAACCTGGCTGCGGGCGGACCGCAAGCGCGTCCCGTCGTAGCGTCATTGGCCGCCGCCATCCTCAAGGCGGGTGATGCCACACAGATCGATGCGCTGTTATCCCGCCTGAATTCGAAGGACCCGGGCAGCAAGGACGTGAACGAAGCCATTCTCGACGGCGTCGAACGTTTCATTCCCGGCGAAGGCGCACGCCGTCGCACCGTCTTCCTGCCGCATGAGCCGAAGTCGCTGGTGGCGTTCGCCCGCGAGAGCGGCCCCCAGTCCGCACGCGCGGCGGATTCGCTGAAATTCCTTCGCTGGCGCGGACAACGGATCGACGACTCGACGGCACTGGCCACGCTCTCGGAATCGGAACGCAAGCGGTTCGAGCGCGGTCGCGAAGAATTCAAACTGTGCGCGGCCTGTCACCAGCCCCAGGGTCAGGGCCAGCCTGGACTGGCGCCCGCGCTCGTGGGTTCACCCTGGGTGAACGGTGGCACCGGCTCGGCCATTCGCATCGTGCTCCAGGGCAAGACCAGCGGAGAGACCACGATGCCTCCGCTCTCGGCGCTGGACGATGAGCAGATCGCCGCGATACTCACGTTCGTACGACGATCCTGGGGACACGAGGCCTCGCCCGTCGCGGCCGGCGAGGTACAAGCCGTACGCAGCGAGACCCGGCTGCGCGAAGAACCCTGGAGCGAGAACGACCTCGCCGCCTTCAACTGAGAACGACACATGGCCAGCTTCTTCGACATTCCGGTTCAGAGCCTCGAGGGCGAGGCGGACTTGTTAGGCCCATTGCGCGGCAGGCTGCTGCTCGCGGTCAATGTCGCCAGCCGCTGTGGCCTGACGCCTCAATACACCGGACTCGAAGCGCTGCACCGTGAACTTTCCGACCAGGGCTTCGCTGTCGTCGGGTTTCCCTGCAATCAGTTCGGCGCCCAGGAGCCCGGCACCGAGCGGCAGATCGCAGAGTTCTGCAGCGTGAACTATGGAGTTACGTTTCCGATGAGCGCCAAGCTCGACGTGAACGGTGAGAATCGCCATGCCGTGTACCGCTTCCTGACTTCGCCGCAAACCGGCATCGGTGGCGACATCGAGTGGAACTTCGAAAAGTTCCTGGTTGGTCGCGACGGCAGGGTTCTCAAGCGATATCCGCCGCAGACCGATCCGCGCGACAACGGCCTGCTGCAAGACATCGCGGACACGTTGGCCTGAATGCTGACTCGTCTGCCGCCCTGGGTCGAGAAAGGCGGCTTCGTGCTGGCGATGGGCGCTGGCGCGGTAAACGCGATCGCCATCCTGGGATTCAACCACCAGGGCGTTTCGCACCTCTCCGGTATCTCGACCTTGCTGGGCATCGACCTCGCCAGTGCCGAAATGTCGTCGGCGATCCTGCTGGTGCTGGTCCTGCTGGCCTTCCTGGTGGGCGCGGCCATCAGCGGGTTCGTGATCGGCGGCACCTCGCTGTCACTCGGCCGGCGCTATGCCGTGGCTTTGTTTGGCGAAGCCGCCTTGCTCGTCGCCGCGATGTTCCTTCTCATGCGCGGCTCGACCGCCGGACATCTGCTCGCATCCGCCGCGTGCGGGCTGCAAAACGCCATGACCAGCACCTACAGTGGCGCGGTCGTGCGGACCACGCACGTCACCGGGCTGTTCACCGATCTCGGTGTCAGCGTCGGGCTGCGATTGCGCGGCGAGGCATGGGATCGCCGGCGGGTGTGGCTCAGTCTCGCCCTGATCAGCGGGTTCATTCTGGGCGGTGTCGCTGGCGCCTGGGGTTTCACCATGGTGCGATACCTCGCCCTGATCTTTCCCGCGGCACTGGCGGCGATCCTGGGCTTCGCAGTGCTCTCGCTGACGAGCCGTGCACCGAAACGCGTGGCCGGCTAGCGCCGCTACGGCGCGCGCAGCGCGACACGCGACGGCGCATCACGATCGGCGCTCAGCACACCGTCTTTTTCGTTGAGCTCCACCACCTGGATGGAGCTGCGTCGCGAGGCGTAGCCGTCCGCCATCTTGGCGTTGTCCTTGCGCTGCGGATGCGTGAAGTAGAACAGCCATGCCCGGCCACCACTCACCACCACATCCGGATGCTGACCCTTGACCTGGTCGTCGGCGCCTTTGCCCGCCGCCGCAAGCAGGTTGTTTGACTGACGCGTCCAGCTGGCACCGTCGTCCGAGCGGTACACGGCGAGCCCTTGCCAGACATCCGTGATGAGCCACCATTTGCCACGCCACTGGAATGGCTTGGGACCTTCGCCGGCCTGATCGCCGATGACCTTGCCACGATCCGTCCACGTCTGCAGATCCGGGCTGTCGGCATGCCAGATCGCCTTGTCGTCCGTTTCGTTGTTGTAGTACATGCGCCAGCCCCCATCGGGCAAACGCACGAGGCCGGCGTCGATCGCCCGGTCCGTCGCGAGCTTGACCGGCTGCGCGTCGCTCCAGTTGCGCAGATCCTTGCTCTTGAGATGCACGATCGTGCGGGGATGGTTCCAGTCGGCAAACACGCCCGGCACCACGGTGAGGAACATGTGATAGACGCCCATGTCGTCGCGAACGACATCCGGCGCCCAATGCGTCGAGCTGGCCGCGCCGTACTCCGCGGGTAGCTCAATGTTCGCCTCGCCGACGTATCTCCAGGTCACACCCGCATCGAGAGATTCGGCCATGCCGATCCTCGTGCCGTGCACCCACTCGACGCCGTTGGCACCCGGTAGATTGGCGCGACGATTGGTGTAGTACATGTACCAACGGCCATACGCGCCACTGTAGATCACCACGGGATCCGCGGCGCCGTCGAACAGCGGGTCCCGGTACAGGGGCTTCGGCGCCACCTTGCCAGCGTCGGCCAGCGGTTCGCCGAAGTCCGGCGTGCCGTCCGGATTCCAACGCAGCACCTGGGCGCGCGTGTGACGATTCGGGTCGGCGAGCTCGCTGCCGAGAATGTCGCGGTAATCACGCGCGTGATACAGGAACAGGTCGGTCTTGCCGTCGCGCGAGGTGGTGAATCCATTGTGCCCCGGGCCGTAAAGCCCGCTGGCGTCACTGCTCTTGAACACGGGTGAAGGTGACTTGCTCCAGGATTTCGCGTCGAGCAGGTCCCCGTCGGCCGACGCGGTCAGCAGCCCCAGGCAGTAGTTGGCATCGATCGCGCTCGCCGAGTAGGTCATGAACACCCGGCCGTTACGGATGATCACCGCGGGCCCTTCGTTGACGTCGTACTTGCGACGTTCCCACTCGAACTCCGGCTTGCTGAGCAACGCTACGCGCGGCTTGATGCTCGTGGGCGAGTCCATCTCCGCGAGGTAGATGTTGGTGCCCCTGCCCTCGTTCCAGGTTTCCACCGGAGTACGCCCACGCTGCGTCCACGCGAAATAACGCTTGCCCTTGTGCGTGAACGTGGTGCCGTCGAGCGAGAAGCTGTCCCAGCCAGTCTCGAGGCGGCCCATCTCGCGCCACTCACCCGTGAAGGGATCCGCCGAAGCATTCATCAACACGTAGGGACGCACTTCCCAGATCGCGTCGGCGCGACTCGCGGTGAAGTAGATGTACCACTTGCCATCGATGAAATGGATTTCGGGCGCCCAGATGTGCGCGCTCATCGGGCCCGACGCATGCTTGCGCCACACCACCCGGGTCTGGGCCCGTCCGAGATCGTTGAGATCGCGCGTGCGGCGGATCTCGATGCGGTCCCACTCGGCCACGGTCGCGCTCACGTAGTACTGGCCATCCGCATGCAGGAAGGCGTGAGGATCGGCGCGCTGCCGTAGAAGAGGATTGTCGAACTGCGGCTCGGCCGCCGAGGCGGTGGAAGCGAGGATCAGCAGGGCCAGAAGTATGTGTCGCATGTCGCGACTTCTACCACGGCGCGCGGCGCCGTTCGGCCCGAGTTTGGTTATCGATCGATACCCCAATTTGTCGGACAAACGCCGGAAAGCGGAGAAAGGCCGGCGACGCCGCGGCGTCGCCGGCCCGTCATGGCTCAATAATTGAACCTCACGCCGAGCGTGTACTGCCGGCCGAAGTTCCGGTAGTACTCGTTGCGCCGGGCGACAGAGTCGTTGAACGTGTGCTCGTAGGTGTCACCGAGGTTCTGCCCCTCCAGCGTGAACTGCACGTGGTCATTGAGCCGGTAGCTAGCCGACGCATCCAGGTACGTGCCGCTGTCCATGCCATCCGCATCCTGGCCATTGAGGCCCGGGACGATGCGCAGGTACGAATCGCGATACGACATGGATACGCGCGCCTCGAACCCACCCTTGCCGTAGTACAGCGTGGCGTTCGCGGTTTCCTTCGACAAGTTGATCAGCGGAAGCTCCGCCGTCACCGCCGCCACTGGCGGCGTGGCCGCCGGATTGCCCTGCACGATGATGTAGTCGATGTCGGAATCGACGTGCGTGTAGTTGGCCAGCAGTCCGAAGTCCTTGAGGAATCCGGGCAGGAACGTGAACGGCATCTGCACGTTCAATTCCACACCGGTCAGCGGACCGCCGTCGCTGTTGATCGGGCGCGAATAGTAGAAGAAGTCCGTCGGGCTCACGCCTTGCGCGGTCGCCACCACATCCGGAATCCCCAACGTGTTGAACTGCACGTAGTCACGGAGCGTCTGGATGTAGGTCTTCACGTCCTTGTAGAACACGCCCACCGACACCAGCGATTCCGGCGCGAAGTACCACTCGGCACTCAGGTCGAAGGCATCCGCCTCGATGGGGTCGAGATTGGGATTGCCCTGCGTCACCGTGCGCGTGCCGCCTGACACGTTCGCGGCCACACCGGGCGTCAGCGACGCGAGCGGCGGCCGGGTCATCACGCGTGAACCCGCCAGTCTCAGAACCCAGTCGTCGCTGAGGTCCATCGACACATTGAAGGCCGGGAGCCAGTCGTTGTAGCTGCGCGAGGGACGCAGCAACGCCGTCGACGCGCCGGCTTCCGCGAAGCCTTCAGCCTCCTGTTCCGTGCGAACGTAGCGGACGCCGACATCGCCTCTGACAGGCTTGCCGAACCACTCGGCGTTGAAATCGGCCTGCAGGAACACAGCCGAATCCTTCTCGTCCACGGCATAGATGGCGCTGCGCGCCGCCGGCACATCACGCCGGAGCGTGAAGATGCCCGCGTTGCCATAGATGTCGAACAGGTCGACAAACGCCTGCTCGCTGGGAACGGCCCAGGCGGTGGCGGTTTCCGCTGGCAGCCCGAAGCCCTCGAAGCCCGAGAACTGGGTGACGAGATCCGCGACGCCGCCCGGAGGCGCGGCGGGCAACGTGATCTCGCTCTGGCGGCGCTGCGCGTCCGAACGGAACCCGTACTTGCGCAGGTTGAGACCACCCTTGAACGTCCAGGTCTCGTTCGGCGCGAACTCGAGGTCGAACGAGCCCTGGCGGAATTCGTTGTATACCGCTTGCGGACGCAACCGGATCTCGGGACCCGTCACACCACCGAACGGGCTGGTGATCGCCGGTCCGAAGTAGTAGTTCGCCGGGTTCGTCGTGCCGAAGCCCCAGACGATGCGTGGGCGCGTCATGCTCTCGCGGAAATCCCAGATGAAATCCTGCGTGTTCAGGCGATCCACCTGCAACGTGGTCTCCTTGGGCTCGACGAAGTCGGATTCCGACGCGCCGAGCTTCACCGTCGCCTTCCAGCGATCGCTGAATTCGTGGTCCAGCGTGAAGCCGGCCTGCTTGAAGGTGGTCGAGAAATCGAATACCGACCGTTCCGCGCGCAAGTCCACGTTGTCGAGATGCGCGTACACGAGATTGTTGTCGCGCACCTCCGCTTCACGAATGATGGTCTGCGGCTTTCCCTGCTGCGACTGCGAACGGAAGAGTGCCGATGGGCGTGAGCAGGTATTCGGTGCGCAGGCCGTTGTGCTTGGAGTACAGCAGGTCCAGCGAGAGCAGCGTCGAGTCCGACGCCTGCCACTGCAGCGCGCCCGTCAGTCCGAGCCGCTCGTTGTCCACCCCGAACTGCGCCATGCGCGGGATGCGCGGGTGGTAGATAGCCGATGAAGTCAGTTCCGCGGGCGTGATGCCGACCGGCATCGGCTCGCCGAAGCAGGCGCCCATGGGGTTGGTGGGATTGCACCAGCCGCCGTTGTCGGTCATGCGGTCCCAATTGAGGTTGTGGCTGGCCTGGCTGATCTTCTCGCTCTTCGAATAGGCCGCCGAGAACAGCGCGCCGAATGAATCATCGAAGAATGTCCGGCTCGCGAGCATCGCGAAGCGCGGGTCCGTGTTCTCGGCCAAGTCGTTGTAGCTGGCCTTAGTCGAGACCGCGAATTGCGTCCCCACCTTGTCGAAGGGACGGCCGGTCTGCAGGTCGACCGTCGCCCCCAGGGAGCCCTCCTCCGTCTGCGCCGATGGTGACTTGCGCACCGTGAGGCTGTTGAAGAGTTCGGACGCGAACACGTTGAAATCGAAGCCACGAGTGCGGTTGATGCCTTCGAAGCCATTGGAAGTGGTCTGCGCTTCCAGGCCATTGAGCCGCACGCGCGTGAAGTCGGGGCCCAATCCGCGCACCGAAATGCTGCGGCCTTCGCCGCCGTCACGCGCCACCGCGACACCGGGAACGCGCTGCAGGGATTCCGCCAGGTTCGCATCGGGAAACTTGGCGACGTCTTCCGCCTTGATGACATCGACGACGCCCGTGGTCGAGCGCTTCTCTTCGAGCGCGCTTGCCAGACTTCCGCGGAAGCCGGTCACCACCACTTCGTCGATGGGCGCGCCGTTGTCGTCCGTCTGCGCGCTGGGCTGCTGCGCCTGTGCCGCGAAACTCCATGACAGTGCCGCCAGACCCAGGAATTGAAACCTCGAATTCATGTCGCCTTCCTTTATTGGGGACGCGACTGGAGGGAGGCGGTTTCCTCGCCCCGAATTCGCGTCCGTGCTGTCTACCTGCAACGATTTTTCGCCGCGAACGCGGCTGTTTCCGTCACCCCTGCACCGGAAGCGAAAAACGCGGAATTGTCCGCGCTGCCACCGGTGTCATTTTCAGGATGAGCGACGCATGATACCGGTGTCAAGCTTCGCTACCGCTACCAGTCCCTCTGTTGCCTGCGATGACATGCTCACGCATCCTCGCCGCCAGTCACCTGGACCCTTCACGTGGGAAACACAATGCCAATGCATGAACGCCTCGGCCTCTTCGCCGCGGGCCTGCTCGGGGGGATGATCGCCTTGACCGCCAACGCCGCCGATAAGGTCGAAGCCAAGCCAACCTACGCGACTCTCGAATCGCTCGATCCGCGCTTCGATGCGCTGATCCCGCCGGATACGAAGATCGAGAAGATCGCCGACGACCTGCTCTGGTCCGAGGGTCCACTCTGGGACAGCGCGCACGAAGACGCTGCTCTTCTCCGACATCCCGCGCAATCGCGTCATGCAGTGGCACGCCGATAAAGGCGTGAGCGTATTCCTGGAGAACAGTGGCTACACCGGCGCCGCTCCCTTCACGGGCAAGGAACCCGGCTCCAACGGCCTCACCCTCGATCTCGCAGGGCCGTCTCACGCTCTGCCAGCATGGCGACCGTCGCGTCTCGACGCCGCGAAGCCGACGGCACGATGGTACCGCTGGCGGTGGGCTACGACGGCAAGAAGCTCAACAGCCCCAACGATCTGGTTTTCGATGCGCAGGGGACGCTCTGGTTCACGGACCCTCCGTACGGCTTGCCAGGCACCTTCAAGGATCCCGGCAAGGAGCTGCCGTTCCAGGGCGTGTATCGGGTGACCAAGGACGGGCAGCATCACGCTCGCCACCAAGGAACTGGAAGCGCCGAATGGCCTGGCGTTCTCGCCCGACTTCAAGACCCTGTACGTCGCCAACTCGCAGACACACGCGCCGCATCTGGAAGGCGTACACGGTCAAAGCCGGACGGCACGCTGGCCAACGGCCGCGTGTTCTTCGACTCCACGCAGTTCTACAAGGACGGTGACGGCGTCCCCGACGGCCTCAAGGTCGATGTGCACGGCAACCTGTTCGCCACCGGACCCGGCGGCGTGCTGGTGCTGACGCCCGATGGCACCCTCCTCGGCCGCATCCTCACCGGCGTGCCCACCGCGAACGTGGCCTTCGGCGAAGACGGCGCGACGTTGTTCGTAACGGCAAACCATCGCGTGCTGCGTCTGCGAACCAAGACCCAGGGAATGCCGCTGCCGTCTCGAACTGACGGCCATTCGTCAACCATTTTTCACGAAGGGGATTTCATGACCGCACGTCGACTCGTTGGGGCTGATCGCACTCGCGCTGGGAGTGCTCGCGCCTCAACGCGCCCGTCACCGCGGCCGAGAAGGCCAAGGTACTCATCTACTCGGGCAGCACCGGTTTCCGGCACGACTCGATTCCCGCCGGTGTCGAGGCCATAAAGGCCATCGCCACCAGAACTGGGTTATACCTTCGATGCCACCGAAGACCCGGAAGTCTTCACTGCCGAGAAACTCGCGGGCTACCGGGCCATCGTCTTCGTGAGCAGCACCACGGATCCCAAGAAACCGGAATCAGAGTGGTTCACCGGTGCCCGACGCGATGCGCTGGTGGGTTTCCTCAAGGCCGGCAAGGGTGTGGTGGGCCTGCATGCCGCGGGTGACTCGCACTATCACTGGCCCTGGTACGGCCAGATGATCGGCGGCTACTTCGAGCGCCATCCCAAGGGCACGCCCGAAGGGCACGCTGACCGTGGTGGATGCCAAGCACCCTGCGACCGCCAAACTACCCAGGACCATCACGCGCAACGACGAGTGGTACTACTACAAGGACTTCAACCCGCTGGTGCACGTGCTGATCACGGTGGATCCGGCGACCATCGGTGACGGTGAGGCGGACGTGAATCCGAACCCGCTGGTCTGGTACCACGAGTTCGGCGGCGGCCGCGTGTTCTACAGCGGCCTCGGGCACACCTCGGAGTCGTACAGCGAGCCGTACATGGTCGACGTCTGTCACCGGCGGACTGGAGTACGCCGTCGGCAAGTAACGCAGGCGAAAGGGGACAGATCTGGTCGATCTGTCCCCTTTTCGCTCAGGCGTCGAAGTTCGAGTCCCAGTACTTTTCCATGCGCGCGCGCATGGCCGCATCCGGCATGCGACCGCGCGCCGCATCCAGGTTGTCCTCGAGATGCGCGATGCTTGCGTCATGCCCGGAATCGCCACCGTGACCGCGGGATGCGACACCACGTACTTGAGGAAGATCTGACCCCAGGTCTTCGCGCCGATCTCTGCCGCCCAATCGGGCAGTGGCCTGCCCGCGACCCGCGAGAACAGGTTGCCGTCACGACGGCCGCCGAACGGCAGGTTGATCAGCACACCCACCCGCTTGGCCAGCGCGGCGGGCAACACCGCCTTCGGCCGCGGCGCGATTCGCCGAGCGAATAGTCCACCTGCACGAAATCCAGCGGCTGCGAATTGATGCAGCGCGACCATCTGCGCGTGCTGGTTGGCAGCTCGACGTGGTGATGCCGATGTAACGAACCTCGCCCTTGCTCTTCAGCTCGTTCAGATGCGGGAACAACACGTCCACGCCATTGAGGCTGTGGATCTGCAGCAGATCGAGCACGTTCGGTCTTCAGCCGCCGCTTGATTCCTCGATCATCGCGATGCCCTTGGCCAGATCACCGTCGGGCGCGGTGACCTTGGTGGCGATGAACGCCTGCTTGCGATTGCCGATGTCGGCCAGCAGCTCGCCGATGGTTTCCTCCGACTGCCGGTACGCCGGCGCCGTGTCGATCACCTGCGCGCCCGCGGCCGTGAGGCCCGCGAGCACCTCGCGGCGCGCGGCGCGCTCCTCCGGCGTGGTCGGGCTGTAGTTGTTCGTCCCCAGGCCCACCACCGCCAGGCGTTCACCCGTCGAGGGCACCGCCTTGGTCATCAAGGGAACCAGCCGGCGCGCGGCCGTTCCTTGTCCTTGTCTTTGGATTTCTCCGCCGCCCAGGCGCTCGCGCGCTTGCCCGCGAGCGCGATCGCCAGGCCTGCCTTGATGACGTCTCGACGTCTCGTCATTTCTTCCTCCGCGCGGTCTTCTTCGGTTTGGCCTTCACTTCGGTCTGGCCTTGGCTTTGGCCTTGGCCTTGGACTTGGCTTTCGCCTTCACCTTGGGACGCGCGCTAGTCTTTTTGGCCTTGGCTTTGACCTTGGCCTTGGGTTTCGCCTTCGCTTTGGGTTTCGCCTTCGCTTTGGGTTTCGCCTTCGCTTTGGGTTTCGCCTTCGCTTTGGGCTTCGGCGCTGCCTTCACCCTGGTCTTAGACTTTTTGGCGGCGGTTTTCCGTGCAGGCTCTGGCGCTACCGCCCCAGCGGAGGTGGAAGCCGGATACGAGTGCAGCGCGAAGGCCGCGCCCGCGGGATCCATGATGACGGTGATGCGACTGCCGCCCGGCACGTCCATCGGCGGCTGCATGATCTTGCCGCCGCCCTTCGCCACCTGGGCCACCGACGCGTCCACGTCGGGCACATGCGCGTAGGGCAGCCAGAACGGCGGCACCGGGCATGTCCGGCGGCTTGATGTACATGCCGCCGCTTCTGCTGCGCCGTTCTGGCCAAAGATCAGGTAGACGCCGATCGGCCCCATGTCCATGCGCTGCATGGCTTCCCAGCCGAACAGCGTTGCTGTAGAACGCGAAGGCGGCTTCGTTGTCGCGTGGTGGCCAGCTCATGCCAGGAGAACTGCGCCAGCGGCGGCACACCCGGGTCTCGGCGCGCGCCGTTCTCCGGATCGATGATGGCGAACACGGCACCCTGCGGATCCCGAGCACGGCGTAGCGGCCCGCGCCCTTCATGTCGGCCGGTTCCTTCACGATGTATCCGCCCGCGAGCACCGCGGCTTCAGCCACGTGACATCCACGTCGCGTGTGCCGATGTACTGCATCCAATGCGGCGGCACTTCGGCGGGAAACTCCGGCGCGACATGGGCATGAGACCTGCCGTCGGGCGCCTCGCCCGCATGGCAGACGGTGTACGTGGGATCCAGCGGCCAGGCCTGCGTCTTCCAGCCGACCAGCTTCGAGTAGAAATTCTTTGCCGCCAGGAACGTCGCGCGTCAACAGCTGGTGCCACACGAATCGACCACGCACATCGACAGCTTCCATGGACGGATCTCCGTTGAGTGGAACGAGTGGAACGGAGCCGATCATAGCCCCGCCCCACTCGATTGTGTCTACAGGCGAGTGGCTTCGGCCGCTTGGGATAGACACCGATGATCATGCCGTCCGCCTGACGGCGGGCGAATGCCAGCCATTCGCGAGCGCGACGGAATCCTCGCAAAGCGTGATCTCCGGGCGCGGCGGGACTACGTCACTTCTCTGCCCGGGGATCACGATTTCGATCCGCGTGACGTTCACGCCCAGCGCACCCGTCATGGCCCGGAGATAGGTTTCGAGTTCTTCCTTGAAGTAGTCGCTCAAGCCCCATGTCGCTCGGAGAAAATACCCGGTCAGATGCCGCGCCAAGGGAGTGGCCTTCTGCATCTCGCGGCGCACGATGGCCTGCTCGTTGTCGAGCGTCCAGAACGAAGTCTGGGCCATGTACTCGCCGACCTCGGAGGGCACCGAGGGGTCATCGGCGCGGATGGCGGGCGTCTCGACGTGCAGCACGCCCGTGGCGCTCGAGCGACATCTTGATGGCGGCCAGGTCCAGTCTCGTAGTTGAGCTTGGCTGGCCAGATGACCATGACCTGGGATTGATTCCCGTCACTTCGGGGCAGGCCTTGTACCAGACCGTCACCGTGCCGCTCGTGCTCGATGATGGCCCGCGTGCGCATCTGCGTGACCATCACGTTGATCGGACTTTCCTCCGCGTCCTTGTTCGTCCACCAGGAGTAGCCCAGCGCGCCGATGGCGACGGCAATGACGATGGCCGATCATGTTCCTGAGCATCACGCCTCCTGGCTAGAGAACCTCGAACAGTCCCGCGGCTCCCATGCCGCCACCGATGCACATGGTAACCACGACCAGCTTCGCACCGCGACGTTTGCCTTCGATGAGCGCGTGGCCCATCAGGCGCGCGCCCGTCGTCCCGTACGGGATGGCCCACGGCGATGGCGCCCCCGTTCACGTTGAGCCGGTCGTCCGGAATGCCCAGCTTGTCGCGGCAATAGATAACCTGCACCGCGAAGGCCTCGTTGAGTTCCCACAGGTCGATGTCGGACACCGTCTTGCCGGCCCGCTCGAGCAGTTTCGGGATGGCGAACACCGGGCCGATGCCCATTTCGTCCGGCTCACAGCCGGCCACCGCGAAGCCGCGGAACACGCCCAGCGGCTTCAGGTTCAGCTTCTCCGCGCGAGCGTCGAACTCATGACCACCGACGCCGAGGCGCCGTCGGAGAACTGGCTGGCATTGCCGGCGGCGATCACGCCTCCCGGATTCGCGCTGCGGATCTTCGACACGGCGTCGTAGTGGTGTCGGCGCGGATACCCTCGTCGGCATCGACGGTGACGGTGCGCGTCATGAGCCGGCCGCTGTCCTTGTCCGCCACGCCCATCACCACGTCGATGGGCACGATCTCGTCCCTGAATCTTCCGGCCGCCAGTGCCGCAGCGGCGCGCTGCTGACTCTGCACACCGTAGCGATCCTGCGCCTCGCGCGGGATCTTGTAGCGGCTCGCCACGTTCTCCGCGGTCTGCAGCATGGTCCAGTAGATCTCGGGCTTGTTCTGTTCGAGCCAGCGTCTCCTTGGCCATGAACAGGTTCATGCGATCGTTCTGTACGCAGGAGATGGACTCGACCCACCTGCGACATACACCTCGCCCTCGCCAGCTGACGATGCGTTGAGCCGCCAGCGCGATGGTCTGCAGGCCCGACGAGCAGAATCGTTCACGGTCATGCCCGAGGTCGTCACCGGGACAGCCGGCGCGCAGTGCGATCTGCCTGGCGATGTTGAAACCGGTGGCGCCCTCGGGATTGGCGCAGCCCATGAGCACGTCCTCGACCGAGTTCCGGGATCGATGCCGGCACGTGCAATCGCGTGCTGCACCACGTGGCCGCCCAGCGTCGCGCCGTGCGTGAGATTGAAGGCGCCTTTCCAGGACTTGGCCAGCGCGGTGCGCGCCGTGGATACGATGACGGCGTCAACCACGACGGGCTCCCTTGTTGGACTTGCGCGCGATTCTCACGGGTCTCTTCGACCTGGTCGTCTTGGTCGTCTTGGTCGTCTTGTCCGGCTTCGCCGGCTTCTTCGCTCCCTTCGCAGGAGCGTCGTCGAACTTCCCGCCTCGATCGGCCAGCTCGACGATGAGCTTGGCGGGCTTCCAGAACGACGGCATCGCGTGCGGATTCGCCGCGAATTCCTTCATGCGCCGCAGTACCTGCTTCAGTCCCACGCGCGAGGCATGGAACATCGGGCCGCCGCGCTGGACCGGAAACCCGTAGCCGAACAGATAGACGATGTCGATGTCCGAGGCCCGCTGCGCGATGCCCTCCTCCAGGATGCGCGCGCCTTCGTTCACCAGGGCGTACAGCAGGCGATCGACGATTTCGGCGTCGGGGATCCTGCGTGGTGAAACCTTCAGCGCCGCGCGTTCCTCCTTGATGATGTCGTCGACCACGGGATCGGGCAGCGCATCCCGCTTGCCGGTCTCGTAGCGATACCAGCCTAGCCCGGACTTCTGGCCGAAACGGCCGAGCTCGCAGACGCGATCCGCGATGCGCATCTGGCGCTGCTTCGGATGCTCTGCGTAGTGCCGCTTGCGGATGTGCCAGCTGATGTCATTGCCCGCGAGATCCGACATGCGGAACGGGCCCATGGCGAAGCCGAACTTCTCGATGGCCTTGTCCACCTGCTGCGGCGACGCCCCTTCTTCGAGCATCAGCAACGCCTGTTGCGAATAGGCGTTGATCATGCGGTTGCCGATGAAGCCGTCGCAGACACCCGCCACCACGGCCGTCTTCCCTATCTTCTTCGCCACGTCCATCGCGGTGGCCAGCACGTCGGGACGGGTCTTCTTCGCGCGCACCACTTCGAGCAGGCGCATGATGTTTGCCGGGCTGAAGAAATGCAGTCCAAGCACGTCGCCCGGCCTCCGGGTGAACGCGGCGATCTGGTCGACATCGAGCGTGGACGTATTGGTGGCCAGGATGGCGCCGCGCTTGGCAATGCCATCCAGCTTGCGGAAGACTTCCTTCTTCACATTCAGGTCTTCGAAGACGGCCTCGATGATGAGGTCGGCATTCTTCGCGTCGCCGAAGTCCAGCGACGGGGTGATGAGGGCACCGCGCTTTTCGGCGTCTTCGGCTTTCATCTTGCCCTTGGCCACGGCGCCTTCGTATTGCTTGCGGATGCCGGCCACGCCGCGATCCAGGTTCTCCTGCTTGGCTTCGAGCAGCGTGACCGGAATGCCGGCGTTGGCGAAATTCATGGCGATGCCGCCACCCATGGTACCCGCGCCAACGATGGCGACCGACGCGATCTTGCGCGGCGCGGTTTTCTCGTCCACGCCAGTCACCTTGGACGCTGCGCGCTCCGCGAAGAACGCGTGGCGCAGCGACTGCGATTCTTCACTCACCATGAGCTCGCCGAAGATTTTCTGTTCGGCGGCGATGCCCGCATCGAATTTCTGCGCCACCGAGGCGCCGACGGCGTCGAGCGCGCGCAGGGGCGCGGGCAATCCGCGCGACACCGACGCGACGCCCTGCTTCGCGAACTGGAGGAACGCTTCGGCTTGCGGATGCATGACGTTCAGATCGCGCACGCGGCGGATGGGCTTGCCGATCACGGACTGCGCGAATGCTTTCACCGCCGCGGGGAGATCCTCCTTGGCGATGACGTCGAACAAGGCCGCGCCCTTGAATGCGGCGGCAGGCATGGTGGCGCCGGAGACGATCATGTTGACCGCCGATTCCAATCCGACGAGCCGCGGAAAGCGCTGGGTTCCGCCTGCTCCGGGAATCAGTCCGAGCTTCACCTCCGGGAACGAGATCTTCGCGTCGGCCAGCGCCACGCGATAGTGACAACCCAGCGCGACTTCGAGTCCGCCACCCATGCAGGCGCCCGAGATAGCGGCGATCACCGGCTTGCCCGCGGCCTCGAGGATGTCGCAGACCGCTGGCAGATGCGGCTCGGCGTAGAAAGTGCCGGCGGCGAACTCCTTGATGTCGGCGCCGCTGGAGAACGCGCGTTCGTTGCCGGTGAGCACGATGGCCTTCACCCTGGGATCGGCCAGCGCCTTGTCGAGCGCGGTGACGATTCCGAGCCGCAGTTCATGCGAGAGCGCGTTCAACGGCGGGTTGTTCATGGTGAGCCAGGCAATGCCGGCATCGACCTGGTAGCGGATGGCTGTCATGACCCGATTCAAGCATGCGGAAGGCCGCCCGTCGATCAGGCAACTCCCAGTCCCGGCGGCGCCATCAAAGCCGCATGTTCTTCCACGAGCCGCTGCGCCAGCGCCAGAACATCGCCGTCCCTAACAACACCACGTAGATCATCAGCGCGATCCATCCACCCTTGGCGCCCAATCCATATTGTGGCAAACCGTCAACCCATCCCTTCCCTGGCGCGAAGATCAGCGTGTGCGCCAGGGGCACGAACAGGAACCACGACAGCACCAGCGCCGTGGCCGCGGGCACGCGCGTGTCGCCAGCGCCGCGCAGGCAGAAGCCGGCGCCGCAGTACAGGCCGTCGAAAATCTGGTACGCCGCCGCCGGCCACAGCAGCACCAGGCCGAGCGCGACCACCTCGTCCGCCGCGGGGCCTCCGCTGCTCACGAACAGAGGCAATACCCACGGCCCGACCACCAGCAGCAGCACGGCGACGAATGCCATCTGCGCCGCGCACAGCGCGATGATCACGTTCCCCATGCGATTCGCCCAGGCGCGATCGCCGGCGCCGATCGATTGGCCCACGAGCGTGGTGCCCGCGAGCGCGATGCCGATCGTCGGCAAGATAGGCCATGGAAGTGAGCGCCATGACGATCTGCGTGGCCGCGGCGCCGGTCGGGCCGGTCTGCGCGATCATCATCTGCGACAGCGCGAGGCCAAGAACGTCGGCGCCGTACATCACGCCGATGGGCAGGCCCACCGCGAGCTGCGCGCGGATCACCGACCAGCGCGGCCGCCACATGAGCGCGGAGCGGTATCGGCGACGCATCTCGCGGCGCAGGAACAGCGACATCGAGACGACCACACCCATGGCCTGTGCCGCATTGGTTCCCCACGCCGAACCCTTCATGCCCATGCCGAGTTCGAACATGAAGACCTGGTTCATGATGGCGTTGGTGATCGTGGTGGTGATCACGATGGTCATCGTGAAACGCACGGCCGAGATGCCGTTGAAAAAACCCATGGCGGCCCACGCCATGCGAACCGAGGAACGCTCCGCCCATGCGAGGGGCCCAATACTCCAGCGCCAGCTGCTCCACGTGCGGCTCCAGCCCGAAGGGATGCAGCAGCCATGGACCGGCGAACGCCAGGCCGAGGAACAGCGGGATCAGCGCCAGCGACGCCCACATCGCGTTCCAGTACGCGCGCGAGGCACGCGCTCCGCGCCGGCTGCCATGGGCCTGCGCCACGAAGGTCTGCACCGCCAGGCCCACGCCGCCGAACAGGAGGATGGCGCAGCTCATGATCCAGTAGATGGCACCCATGGCCGCCACCGCGTCGGTCGACAGCCGGCCGATGAACCACAGGTCCGTGAGATTGAGCAGCGACTGCACGGCGTTCGTCGCCATGAGCGGCGCCGCCAGCTTCACGATGGACAGTCAGGTGGACGTGCGGCTTGCCCGCCGCGTCGATGCGCTGTGCGGGCAACGTGCCGGCCGAGGGAGTTCATGACTTCGCTTCCAGCGGCGGTGCCGTGGTCGCGCGCTGGCGCTCGAAGGCGCGTCCCAGGTAGGTAGTCGCCAGCAGCATCAACACGCACAGGCCCGCGCAGATCCAGGCCATGCCCGCGAGGCCCACGCCCAACAGCGCGATCGGCGTGTACATCCACTGCGCCACGGCGTCGGACCCCCGGTGCAACACGATGTCGATGAAACTCTTGCTCTTGAACTTGCTCTCCGGGTTCAGCACCGTGAACAGCATTTCGCGTGTGGGTTTGCCCAGTCCGTAGTCCGCCGACCGGCGCAGCACCTGGGTCACCAGCAGCACCGCGCCGGTCGGGAACAGCGCCATCACCACGAAGCTCGCGCCGACGATCAGCGGCATCGCCGACAGGCTGGTCACCAGGCTGTTGCGCCACGAGAGCGCCGTCACCACGCCGGCCTGGAACACCACGTTCAGCAGGTTGACCCAGAACTCCATGCGCGCGAACAGCGCGGCGCGATCCGCCAGCGAGAGGTAGTGGGCTTCGACGTACTTGCCCTGCTCGGCTGTACATGAAGCCGCCGATGAGCTGGCCCGACGATGAGGATGCCGCCGATGCCGAGCAGATAGGGCGTGGTCACCAGCCTGCGGAGATCGTCGATGGCGCGGCCACCCACCGGGATCGCGGCATCGGGAACCGCCACGCCGGACTCGCAGCGGCGCAACCGCTCGCGCGCCATCGAAGTCAGTGCGGCGGAAGCCATGATGAGCACGCAGGCGACCAGGATCAGCGGCGCGGGCCCGAACTCGTGCACGCCATGTTCGACGAGCTTGGGTCCCGACGATGGCGCCGGTGCTGCCGCCCGCGGCGACGAAACCATAGAAGCGCTTCGCGAGTTCGGGCCGCCAGACGTCGGCCATGGCGCTCCAGAACACCGCGATGAGGAACAGGTTGGCGACACTGAGCGCCACGAAATACCGAAGGCGACGGTGCGATCACCAGGCATCAGGTGCAAGCCCGAGCGCCAGTGCCACGAACACCACCACGAACGGTGTGTACACCAGCCAGGGCAAGCGGCCGCGCGGAGTCTTGCCCACGAGCCACCAGTACACGGGCAACAGCGCCGCGCAGAACACGAACGCGATCGTGAACAGGATCCGGTAGTAGTCAGGCCCGATCTTCGAGCGCCAGCGCCTCGCGCATGGGACGCAGCGTGTAGTAGCCGCACAGCAGGCAGAAGTAGCCCGCCGCCGCGGCCAGCAGCGCCAGCCTTTCCTCTCGTTTCGACGCCGGACGGGATTCGGGGCGGCCGTGGCGGCCGCGGTCATCGCAGGGATTTCAAGGTGCCCGTGAGATGCGGCTTCTCGCCCTGCGCGTCACGCAGCGCGAAACCCGAACCGTTCTCGATGGGCCAGCGCTGCAACATCAGCCAGGCCGGCATGAACACCGGCAGCTTGAAATTCGACGGCGAGCTCGCAGCCGCCATTGAACTGCTCGGACTCGAAGTCCGATGCCAGACGCCCCAGCGACCACATGCCATGCGCGATGGCACGCGGAAAGCCGAAGGCCTTCGCGGTGAGATCACTCATGTGGATGGGATTCACGTCGCCGGAGATGAAGCCGTAACGCCGTCCCAGGCCGGCGGGCGCGCGGAAGCTGCTGGACTTGATGGACAGGGCATCGGGCGCGTCGCCGCCGCGCGATTGCGTGGTCTTTGCCGCGCCGCCCGGCGGCGTGCGCTTGCGCGCGAGGAAGGTGCAGGTCTCGTCCCAGAGCGGCTCGCCTGCCACGACGTACTCGGTGTGCAGATCGAACTCCTGGCCGCGCTCGGTGTCGCGATGCCCTTCGATCCATGACGCGGATTTCCGCCGGTTCATCCGCCGACAGCGGCTCGCGCATGGCGATGCGGTTGTGGACGTGCACCAGGCCGAACAACTTCACCGGGAAAGGCTTCGGCGCCCAGCATCGCCAGATGCAGCGGGAACGCGAGGATGTGCGGATAGGCGATGGGCAACGTGCCGCCCGCGGCCGCACCGCAGATCTCGGAATACGACGCCAGGTGTTTGCGATCGATGACCACCTTGCTGAGCCGGGCTTCGATGCGTGGCACCTCGCCGCCTTCGGGCACCAGCGAGGGCTTACGCGACACCATGATCTTGGGATACATCGACCAGATCGCCGGCGCGCGCGAGAACTCGAGCGAATGCTTGGCCTGCATGGGCATGTCTTGCGTCCTCTACGGAGCGAGCTTGATCGATGACGATGTTCAGCTTTCCGTCCTTGCCCACATGATAGCCAACTTGTCCGAACGGGTCGCCGCTGGTGCTGTGGGCTGGCCACCAAGGGAGATACGCGCGACCACGTCGAGCTTCTGGCCCGCCGGATGCTTCCGCTCCGGCAGCATGGCATCCGCGGCGCGTCAACGTGACTTCGACCGGGAATTTCACCGGCAGCCGCTTGGCCGCGAACGGCGGCCCCGGCTGGCTGGGATCCCGCGCCGCGACGAACAACACGGACTGCCCGGTGAGCTGGTAGCGCAGCTTCGGGCGAGACGGTGACCTGCACCTGCACCGTCGCGCCCTCGCCCGCGGCCGCCGGCGTGCCGGCGCCTTGTGCCGCATCGGCGGCATCGAGCGCCTGCAGCTGCTTCTCGATGATCACGCGGATGTCTTCGCGCGGATTCAGCGCCAGCATGCGACGGAAGCGATCACGCGCCGGTTCCGTTTCACCGCGCCCCATGGCCGCCAGCGCGCTGTACAGCAAGGCCTTGGGATTGTTGGGCTCCATCTCGAGCACGCGTTCGAACATGCGGCCGGCCGGACCACGGATGTTCTCGAAATCCTGCGCGAGCATCGTCTCCGCGACCCCGCTGATGGCCTCGACGTTGCTGCCATTCGCGAGACGGTCCGCGCGTTGATAGGCGCGGATCGCCAGCGGGAACTGCTCGAGGTCGACATAGCGGCGTCCCAGCTCCAGCCACCCGTCGAGATGATCCGGGTTGCGCGCCAGGTCTTTTGAAAGCCGGGCGGCGGCCGCGGCGGGTGTACCGCCCGCGGGCGGAGCATCGACCCAGGAATAATTGCTGAAGGCCGCGTACAGCGCGCCACCGCCTAACAACAGCACGAACAGCACGATGCCCGCGGTGAGACTGGCCGCCGGCCGCGCATCCTCGCGACGGCGCATGAGCGGCAACAACAGGAGCACGGCGGCGGCCGCGGCCAGTGATCCGGCGATCAGCACGAATGCCATCAACATGGGCGGCTCATGGGCGAGGTTCTTCCGGTTCCACGTCGCTGTCATCGGCCGCCACCATGCGTGACCGCTGGCGGACGATGCGGATGGTGACGATCGCGCCCAGGACCAGCAGCGCGAACGGCAGCAGCCACACCCAGGCAGTGGATCCCCGGAACGGCGGACGGAACAGGATGTAGTTGCCGTAACGCTGCACCATGTGAACCCGGATCTCCTCGTCGGTCTTGCCGGCGAGCAACTGTTCGCGCACGTCCCGGCGCAGGTCGGAGGCGAGGCCCACGGGCGAGTCCGCGATGCTCTGGTTCTGGCATTGCATGCAACGCAGCTCGTGCGTCAGCGCGTCGTAGCGTGTCTGCAGCTCGGGCGTGGGCATGGCGCCCACTTCGTCCGCCCGCGCCGGCATTGCGACGACGATCCAGGCCGCCACGATCAATACGAACAGCTTCTTCATGGCAGGGCCTGGCGGGGCAACCGCGAGAGGAATTCGCGTTCCCACACGTCCGCGGTCATCGGCCCCACATGGCGGTATTGCACGATGCCGCGCTCGTCGATGAAGAAGGTTTCCGGCGCGCCGTAGACACCGAACTCGATGGCCGCACGACCGTCACGATCCACGGCGACCACGCTGTAGGGATTGCCGAGCTGCCGCAGCCAGGACTGCGCATCCTCGTCATTGTCCTTCCAGTCGAGACCAATGAGCGGCACCGCGCCCTGGCTCGCGATCTGCAGCAGCACGGCGTGTTCCTCGCGGCAGGCCAGGCACCAGGTGCCCCAGACATTGAGCACCCAAGGACGTCCCGCGAGCTGGGCGTTGGTGAGCCGCGTGGTCTCGACTACCCAGCGTGGGCAAATCGAAGGCCGGCACGGGCTTGCCCAGCAGCGCCGACTGCATGGTGCTCTTGTTGGGGGAATCGAGGACGCCGATGTACAACACGCCCGCCAGCAGCAGGAACACCACGCCCGGAATCACGAACTTCGTCACGCGGGTTCGGCTCCCGAGCGCTCGGCGGCCGCCGAGTCCGCCAGAGACGCCTTGCGGTAGCGGCGGTCGGTGGCAGCCAGCGCTCCGCCCAGCGCCATGAGCACGGCCGCGTACCACACGTAGTCGATGAGCGGCCGCAGCTGCGCGCGCATGCTCCACCGGCCCTGTCCCACGTCCGCGCGCAGCGCGACGAACAGATCCATGTTCCACAGGCTCTTGATGCCCGTTTCGGTGAGTTGTCTGCCGCTGGACCCAGTAGTGACGCTGTTCGGGATGCAGCTGCGTGATCGGCTTGCCATCGCGCAGCACCGTGACGTCGGCACGCACGCCATCGTAGTTAGGGCCTTCGATGGGCTGGATGCTGTCGAAGCGGTACGCGAAGCGCCCCAGCGTCAGCGTCTCGCCCGGGGCGATCGCCACGTCGCGCTCCACGGTGTAACTCTCGACGGCGGAAATCGACAGCACCGCAGACGCCGAGACCGATGTGCGCGATGGTCATGCCGATGACCGCGCGCGGCAGCGAGAGACCGCGGCGCAGCCGGTCGATGGGATCGAACAGGCTGGACACGATGATCCAGATGCCGAGGATCACCCCCAGTGGCGTGAGCCACTTGCCGGGACCGTAGCCGGCGTACACCAGCACCAGCCCCAGGACGGCGGCCGCGGCAAACCCGCCCAGGATGCGCAGCCGGCTCTTGCCCAGCTGGCCCCGCTTCCACGAGGCGTGGATGCCGATGGCTACGAGTGCAATCAGCGGCAGCATGAAAATCGGGAACATGAGGTCGTAGTACGGCGAACCGACCGACAAGGGCCCCTTGTTGATGGCGTCGGCGATCAGCGGGGCCAGCGTGCCCACCAGCACCATGGCCGCGGCCACCACGAGCAGGATGTTGTTGTAGAGCAGGAATGCTTCGCGCGCGGTGGGCTCGAAACCGGCCGGCGATCGGAGCAGCGGCGCGCGCCAGGCATACAACGTGAGCGCGCCACCGATGACGATGATGAGAAAGGCCAGGATGAACATGCCGCGCGTGGGATCGGCGGCGAAGGAATGCACCGACGTGAGCACACCCGACCGCACGAGGAAGGTTCCTAACAAGCTCAGGGAGAACGCGAGGATGGACAGCAGCAGCGTCCAGCTCTTGAACACGCCGCGCTTCTCGGTGGCCGCGAGCGAGTGGATGAGCGCGGTGCCGACGAGCCATGGCATGAACGACGCGTTCTCCACGGGATCCCAGAACCAGTAACCACCCCATCCCAGTTCGTAGTAGGCCCACCAGCTTCCCAGCGCGATGCCGACCGACAGGAACGCCCAGGCCATTGTGGTCCACGGCCGCGTCCAGCGCGCCCAGATCTGGTCGAGCCTGCCCTCCAGCATGGCCGCGCAGGCAAAGGCGAATGCCACCGCGAAGCCGACGTAACCCATATAGAGGAATGGAGGATGGATCGCGAGCGCGGGGTCCTGCAAGGACCGGATTGAGATCACGCCCATCCGCGGGCACCGGCAGGATGCGTTCGAAAGGATTCGAAGTTGCCAGCGTGAACAACAGGAACCCGAAGCTCAGGCAGCCCAGGACGCCCATCACGCGGCTGGCGAAACTCACCGGCAGATTGCGGCTGAACACCGCCACCGCCAGTGTCCACGCGGCGAGGATCCACGCCCAGAGCAGCAAAGATCCTTCGTGCGCGCCCCAGAGCGCCGCGACGCGGTAGAACGTGGGTAGCGCCGAGTTGGAATTGTTGGCGACGTACAGCACCGAGTAATCGAAGGTGACGAACGCGTACACCAGCGCGGCGATCGAAGTGCTGATCAGCACGAACTGGCCCGCGACGGCCGGACGCACCACGGCCTGCCACCGAAGATTGCCCCGTGAAGCGCCAGCGATGCCGAATACCGCCTGCGCCAGCGAGAGCACCAGCGCGAGGATCAGTGAAAATTGACCGAGTTCGGGAATCATGTGCCGGCCTTCACGTCGGGCGGTGGCGGATTGTCCTTGAGCGACTTCGCGACTTCGGGCGCCATGTATTTCTCGTCGTGCTTGGCGAGGATTTCGTCGGCGACGAAAGCGTCGTTCTGCATGCGGCCATGCGCGACCACGCCCTGTCCCTCACGGAAGAGATCCGGAAGGATGCCGCTGTATTTCACTGGCACGGTGTGTTTGAAGTCGGTGACCAGGAATTCGATGTCGAGCGTGCCGGGCGTGGCGTGCACACTGCCCTTCGCCACCATGCCGCCGAGACGGAAGCGTTCTCCCACCTGGGGCGCCTTGGTGTAGAGATCCGTGGGGTTGTAGAACAGCATGACGTTCTGTTCGAACGCCTTCAGCCCGAGGAATGCGGCCACACCGACACCCACCAGGATGGCGGCAACCACCGCCATGCGTGTCTGGCGCGGCGTCATGGGTTCATCTCCAGCCGCCGCCGGGCTTCCACCTTCGCGTTCGCCAGCGAACGCGACGCCAGCCAGGCATTGAGCACCACCGCGCCGAAGCACAGCAGGAAACTCGGCCAGACATACTTGCCGTACCCGCTCATCGCCAGGAACTCACCGAGACTCGCGAACGACGTACTCATGCCACCACCTCACGTACCCAGCTGGCATTGCGCTCGCGCCGCAGCAGCTCCGCGCGAAGGCGCGTGAGCAACACCGCCACGAAATACAACGCGAAGGCCACGAACATGAGCAGCAGCGGCCACAGCATGTCCGGGTCCATCGAAGGCTTGCCCATCTTCATCACCGTGGGCGTCTGGTGCAACGAGTTCCACCACTCCACCGAGAACTTGATGATGGGAACGTTGACGACTCCTACCACCGCGAGCACCGCGCTGGCCTTGTCCGCCTTGGTGGAGTCCTCGATGCCGGCGCGCAAGCCCATGTAGGCGAAGTACAGGAACAGCAGGATGAGTTCCGACGTGAGCCGCGGGTCCCAGACCCAATAGGCGCCCCACATGGGCTTGCCCCAGAGCATGCCGGTGCCCAGCGCCACGACCGTGAACCAGGCGCCCACCGGCGCACAAGCGGCGGCGGCCGCGTGCGCGACCTTCATGCGCCAGATGAGTCCCACCGCGGCCGCGACGGCCATGGTGGTGTAGATCATGAGCGAGAGCCACGCGCTGGGCGCGTGCACGTACACCATGCGGAAGGCGTCCTTCTGCTGGTAATCCGGCGGCGCGAACAGCAGCCCGCCCGACGAGCGCCACCAGCATGGCCAGCGCCGCGGCCCAGCCGAACCAGCGGGTCCAGCGTTGCGCGAACGCATACACGTGCGGCGGAGAGCCGAGACGGTGAAACCAGGTCCACGTTGCCATGATTGCCTATCTACTCCAATCCGATTCGCACGGCCGCGGCGGCCGCGGCCAGTGGCGCGAGTGTCACGCCGAGCACGGCGATCGCGCCCAGCAGGTACATGGGTGGTGCGATGTTCCCACCCGCGATCGCCAGCTCCGTGGCGCGCGCGCCGAAGATCAGGATCGGCACGGCCAGCGGCAGCGTCAGCAGCGAGAGCAGCACACCGCCGCGCCTCGCGCCCAGCGTGAGCCCGGCGCCGATGGCGCCGATGAGGCTGAGCGCGAAACTGCCCAGCGCCAGCGAAGCCACCACCGCCGGCATGGCCTGCGCCGAGACGCCGAGCCCCGCCGCCGCGATAGGCGCGGCCAGGGCCAGCGGCACACCGGTGATGAGCCAGTGCGTGCAGGTCTTCGCGAACAGCATCCAGGTCAACGACTGACCTGACAACGCGAACTGCTCCAGCGTTCCATCCACCGCGTCTTCGCGGAACAGGAACTCCAGCGCCAGCAGCGAGGATAACAACGCGCCGATCCACAGGACACCCGGCGCGGCGTCTCGGAGCCGCGACATTTCCGGGGTTAATGTCAGGGGGAACAGCGTCGCCACGATCATGAAGAACAACAGCGGCTGCAGGAGTTGCGAAGGCTTGCGGAAAGCGGTACGCAAGTCACGCAAGGCGACCAGCCGCGCGGCCGTCAATGCGGGTGTTTTCATGCCACGCCCAGCTCGAGTGGCAACACCCTGTTGGCTGGCAGATCCAGTGCGTGATGCACCGCCGCCACCACAAGGCCCTGGCGGGAGAGCTGTTCCGCAATGAGTTCGCGCACGAGATCGCTGGCCATCCGCGTCGAGATTGGTGGTCGGCTCGTCGAGCAGCCACGAGCGGCGCCTCGGCCAGCAGCACACCCGCCAATGCGACTCGCCGCCGCTGGCCCGCGGACAACGTGCGAACGGGACGGTCGGCGAATGCGCGGGCGCCGGTCCGCGTCAGCGCCGTGTCGATTTCGATCCTGGTCAACGGTCCTGCGAATTCCAACAGAGAATCGCAGGTTCTCCTCGCCGGACAAATCACCTTTCAGCGGAGGCTCATGCCCGAGATACGCGAGTTCGGCGTGGAATTCGTGACGCGTCTCCCGCGCCGGCTTCCCGCGCCAGGACACCTCGCCTTGCTCGGCGCTCGAGCAAGCCCGCGATGACGCGGATCAGCGAGGTCTTGCCGGCGCCATTGCGGCCGGTGAGCAGCACGCATTGCCCGGGCGAGCCTTCGAAGGCGACGTCGCGCAACACGTGGCGGTCTCCCCGCCACAGGTGCAGGCCGGTGACTCTCAGCATGAAGCGGTCATCGGATTGGTGCCCCGGGCCGGAATCGAACCGGCATGGCCTTGCGACCGACGGATTTTAAGTCCGTTGCGTCTACCAGTTCCGCCACCGGGGCTCGGCACATGGACTCGATGAATGGAGGCTAGGGTCGGAATCGAACCGGCGTAGACGGCTTTGCAGGCCGCTGCATAACCACTCTGCCACCCAGCCGTGGCCCAGAAAAAAGTCTGAGCGAGAGATTGGAGCGGGAAACGAGACTCGAACTCGCGACCCCGACCTTGGCAAGGTCGTGCTCTACCAACTGAGCTATTCCCGCGTCCTGGAGAGGGCGCGCAATTCTAGGGCCGTGGCCCGGCAAGTCAAGGAATTCTGCTCGCCAGCCAGGATCTGCATAACCCTTTCAATGGATTCGGCATTCCGCCAGCGGGCCCGGCTCTGCGGCGTGACGAACCCCTCCTGCACCGCGTAATCCAGCATGGCGTACATGGGATTGAAGTAGTCCTCGATGTTGGCCAGCACCACCGGCTTGGCATGCAGCCCCAGCTGCGCCCAGGTCACGATTTCCACGAGTTCGTCGAAGGTGCCCATGCCGCCCGGCAGGCCCACGAAGCCATCCGACATCTCGGCCATGAGCGTCTTGCGCTCATGCATGGTGTCCACCACGTGCTGCGTGGTGAGGCCCGGGTGCGCGCAGTTCGCGCTCGATGAGCATGCGCGGAATCACGCCGATGACACGGCCGCCCGCCTTCGAGCACGGCGTCGGCGACGATGCCCATGAGACCCAGGCGCCCGCCGCCATAGACCAGCGTGATGCCCCGCTCCGCCATGCGCGCGCCCCAGCTCCTCGGCCGCGCGCGAGTAGCTAGGCGCGGGCTCCGGGAGCGGAACCGCAGAACACGCAAACCGATTTCGTCACGTATGTCCCTTGAGGTCTGGCCATGCCGCGCGCAGGTACGAGATGGCGGACATCAGCGTGAGGATGGCGGCGATGATCGTGAGCACCAGGCCGATCTCGAACATCGGCAGCTCGAACACCCCGGGATGACCGGCAGGTTCCAGCGGAACAACATGCAGGAGAGCCCCACGATCTGCAGGATGGTCTTGAGCTTGCCCATCGAGCTCACCTTGACCTTGCCGCGCTGGCCGATCTCGGCCATCCATTCGCGCAAGCGCGGAGATGGCGATCTCGCGGCCGATGATCACGATGGCCGACAACACCAGGATGACGCGCACGGACTCGGGACGCAGCGTGGCACAGCCGCCATCGAGCCCTTCGAGGCCGGGCACGATGATGGGCGGCATCTCCTTGCTCACCAGCAGCACCAGCGCCACCGCGACGATGAGCTTGTCAGCCACCGGGTCGAGGAAGGCGCCGAGCCGCGAGGTCTGGCCCATGCGGCGCGCGAGGTATCCATCGAGCGAGTCGGTGATGCCGGCGAGCGCGAACAGCAGGCCCGCGGCCGGGTCCGCCCATCGGAAAGGTAGATAGAAGAGCACGATGACCAGCGGGATCGCGAAGATCCGCAGCCAGGTCAGCGTATTGGGCAGGTTCCAGATCATCGTCGAATTCGGTATTCAGGCTCCCGGGTGCAGGTGATCATAAAGCGTCCGCGCCAGCGTTGTCCCGATCCCCGCGACGGCCTCGAAGTCGGTGACCCCGGCGCGCAGCAGTCCCTGCATGCCGCCGAAGTGTTTGAGCAGCGCGCGGCGCTTCGCCGGTCCCAATCCCGGCACGGTCTCGAGCACCGATTCATTGTGCCGGCGGGCGCGGCGCTTGCGGTGCCCGGTGATGGCGAACCGATGCGCTTCGTCGCGGATGCGCTGGACCACGCGCAAGGCCTGGGAATCAGGCCCCGGGCACGATGGCGGCTGCCGAGTCGCCGCCATGCACGAACAGCCGCTCCTGTCCCGGGCGCCGGTCCGGACCCTTGGCCACACCCACCAGCTTGAGACCGGCAAATCCCAGCTGCTCGAGTTCGCCATACACCTCGTTGATCTGCCCCAGGCCGCCGTCGATGAGCAGCACATCGGGCGCCACCACTTCGCCGCTCCGGATGCGCTCGTAGCGCCGCCTCAATGCCTGCCGCAGCGCGCCGTAGTCGTCGCCCGGGCGTGACCCCGGTGATGTTGAAGCGCCGGTACTCCTTCTTCATCGGGCCCTTCGGGCCCGAAGACCACGCAGGACGCCACCGTGCCCTCGCCGCGCCGTATGGCTGATGTCGAAGCACTCCAGGCGCTTGGGCGGCGAGTCGAGGTCGCAGCAGCTCGCCGAGCTCCACGAGCATGACGTCGATGTCGGCGCGCCGGGCCCGTCGCATGCGCAATGCCTGCTGGGCGTTCTCGACGGTCATCGACATCCAGCGCGCCGGCAAGGCACGGGACGGACGCCAGATGCTTCAGCGCTCCTTCCGCACGCTCGCGCAGCGCCTCGCAGAGCGCGTCGATCTCGGCCAGCTCCAGGTTCACCAGCACCTCGGAAGGCGGCGGCGTGCTCCGCGTAGTACTGCATCAGGAACGATGCCAGCGCCTCGTTCGGCTCGGCCAGCGCGCCCTTCGGGAAATACGTGGTCGAGCCGAGGTTGCGCCCGCCGCGGATGATCATCACCGAGACGGCGAACTCGCCCGGCTCGCCAACCAGCGCGAACACGTCGATGTCGCGGTCGCCTTCGGCCGTGACGATCTGCTGCGTCTGGATCTGCTTGAGCGCGGCCAGCTGGTCGCGCAAGGCTGCCGCGCGCTCGTACTGCAGCGACTCCGCCGCCTTCTCCATCGGCCGCCGCGAGTTCGCGCGTACACCTCGTCATTGCGACCCTCGAGCACCTTCACCGCCGCGGCGATGTCGCGCGCGTAGTCCTCGCGCGAGATCAGCTTCACGCAGGGCGCGGAGCAACGGCCGATCTGGTGCTGCAGGCAGGGCCGGCTGCGGTTGTCGAAGAAGGAATCGCGGCAATTCCGGATGCGGAAGATCTTCTGCACGCTCTGCAGCGTTTCCTTGACCGCGCCCGCGCTCGGGAATGGCCCGAAGTAGCGCCCCGGCAGATTGCGCGGCCCGCGGTAGAACACCAGCCGCGGATACTCGTGCCCGGATGGTAGATAGACGTACGGAAAACTCTTGTCGTCGCGCAACACGATGTTGTAGCGCGGCTTGTGTTCCTTGATGAGGTTGTACTCGAGCAGCAGCGCCTCGGTCTCGGAGTTGGTGATCGTGACTTCGATGCGCGCGATGTTGGCCACGAGCGCCTGCACCTTGGGATCGACGTTGCTCGCGAGGAAGTAATTGCCGACGCGGTCGCGCAGGCTGCGCGCCTTGCCCACGTACAGCAGTTCGCTGCTCCTTGCCTCGTCCATCGGGCGCCATACATGCGATACACGCCCGGCCGCCGCGGCAGGTTCGGGATGTAATCAGCGGGATCGAAGGAGTCGGCGTGTTCCTCACGCCGCTCATTGTAGACCCGACAGCGTCTTTGCCCGCTCGAGCACCGTCCGGAACATCTCCGTGGTCAGCCGTCGCGTGTTCGTGTTGTAGCGGCTGCAGTGGTAGGAATCGATCAAGCGCCGTGCCGCCCGGCAGCTCGTGTTCGTTGCCGTGCCCGAACTTCGCGGCGGACTTCTTCAAGCCCAGGGCCATCAGCACCGAGTCGTGCGCGACCGTGCCCAGGGCCAGGATGCCTTGCACCGAGCCCAGTTCCTCGAGTTCGGTCTTCAGGTACTGGTTGCAGGTCCTGATCTCCGCCGGGAGCGGCTTGTTGTCCGGCGGCAGGCACTTCACCGCATTGCTGATGCGTGCGCCCTTGAGCTGCAGGCCGTCGAAGCGGTCGACCGACACCGGCGCCGTGGACAGCCCGGCGGCGTGCAGGGACTCATACAGAAGAATGCCGGCGTAGTCCCCCGTGAACGGCCGCCCGGTCCGGTTGGCGCCATGCATGCCCGGCGCCAGGCCCACGATCAGCAAGCTGTCGGCCTGGCGTCACCGAAAGGCGGCACCGGCTTGCAGAAGTAGTCCGGGCTCCGCGCGCTTCGTCTTCACCAGGAACGACGCCAGGCGCGGACACAGCGTGCAGTCCGGGCAGAAGCTGGCGGCCATCCAGGAACCGCCGACTTCATGCGCCTGATGATGGCGTCGCCGAAACCCGAACAGGTCATCAGCGTGGCGCCGGGAATCAGGCGCTGCAGGTCTTCCTCGACGTTCTTGCGCGCGGCGATGTCGCGCTTGGTCGGCGCGGATCGCTTCGCGCAGACGCGCGAGGTCGTACGTCATTTCCTTCGCGGCGATGGTTTCGGCCACGCCGTGCATGATGAGCTCGGCGGCTTCCTTCCAGCCGATGTAACGCAGCATCATTTCCGCGGACAGGATGATGGAGCCCGGATTCACGCGATCCTTGCCGGCGAAACCCGGCGCCGTGCCGTGCGTGGCTTCGAACACCGCGAGACCATCGCCGATGTTGCCGCCCGGCGCGATGCCGATGCCGCCCACCTGCGCCGCCAGCGCGTCGGAGATGTAGTCGCCGTTGAGATTCAGCGTGGCGATGACGTCGTAGTCTTCCGGCCGCAGCAGCACCTGCTGCAGGAAGTTGTCCGCGATCACGTCCTTGACCACGATCTCCTTGCCGTTGATCGGGTTCTTGAAGGAGCACCACGGGCCCGCGCCGATGGGCTGCGCGCCGTACTCCTCCTTCGCCAGTAGATAGCCCCACTGCATGAAGGCACCTTCGGTGAACTTCATGATGTTGCCCTTGTGCACCAGCGTCACCGACACGCGGTCGTTCTCGATGGCGTACTGGATGGCCTTGCGCACCAGGCGCTGGCTGCCTTCCTTCGACACGGGCTTGATGCCGAGCCGGAGCTCGCCGGGAAGCGGATGCCCGTGGCCTTGAGCTCCGTCTGCAGGAAGTGGATGAGCTTGTGGACTTCGTTGCGAGCCGGTGGGCCACTCGATGCCCGCGTAGATGTCTTCGGTGTTCTCGCGGAACACCACCATGTCGGTCAGCGAGGCGTCCGCCATGGGCGTCGAAACGCCGGGGAAGTAGCGGATGGGGCGCACGCAGGCGTACAGGTCCAGGTTCTGGCGCATGGCGACGTTCAGCGAACGCATGCCACCGCCGATGGGCGTGCCCAGCGGACCCTTGATGCTACACCACGAAGTCGCGCAGCGCGGTCAGCGTCTCGTCCGGAAAACCCGTGCCGTAGACCTTGGCGGCCTTGTCACCGGCGAACACCTCCACCCAGGAGATCTTGCGCTTGCCCCGGTAGGCCTTCTCGACGGCGGCGTTCACCACCTTCAACATCACCGGCGTGATGTCGATGCCGATGCCGTCGCCTTCGACGAAAGCGATGTAGGGATTGTCCGGAACGCTCAGCGAGCTGTCCGGATTGATGGTGATGCGCTGGCCGCCGGAGGGGACCTGAATCTTTTCGTACTTCATGGTCCCCATCATTGTACCAACTACTGATCGTCAGCGTGCCGGCCCGTGCTTGCTGATGAGCATGGCCAGTTCCAGCGCCTGCTCGTAGTTCAGGCGCGGGTCCACGGTGGACTTGTATGCCCGGGCAAGGTCCGCGTCGGTGAGGCCACGCGCTCCGCCGGTGCATTCCGTGACGTTCTCACCGGTGAGCTCGATGTGCACACCACCCAGGAACGATCCATGCGCTTCGTGAACCTGGAATGACGCTTCGACTTCCTTGAGGATGTTCTCGAAGCGACGCGTCTTGAGGCCACCCGAGCTGGTCTCGGTGTTGCCGTGCATCGGGTCGCAGACCCACAGCACCTGCTGACCGGTCTCGCGCACGGCCTTGATCATCTTCGGCAGGCCCTTCTCCACGTCCTTGGCGCCGAAGCGATGGATGATGGTGAGGCGGCCCGGCGTGTTGTTCGGGTTCAACGTGGTGACCAGACCCTGCAGCCACTCCGCGCGTCATGGCCGGCCCGATCTTCACGCCCATCGGGTTGGCGATGCCGCGGAAGAACTCCACGTGCGCGCCATCGAGCTGCGCCGTGCGCATGCCGATCCAGGGCATGTGCGTGGCCAGGTTGTACCAGCGCTTCTGGCGTTCGATGTAACGCGTCTGCGCCTGCTCGTAGTGCAGGACGCAGGCCTTCGTGCGCGGCGTAGAAATCCACCGAGGTGACTTCGTGCGGCGCGCGGCCACCGCTCACGCGTTCGAAGAAGTCGAGCGAGTCGGCGATGGAATCGACGATCTTCTGGTACTGCGCCTTCGAGCGGAGAGTGGTCGCAGGAATCCGAGATCCCAGTACTGCGGGTGATGCAGGTCGGCGAAGCCGCCATCACACAGCGCGCGGACGAAATTCAGTGTGAGCGCCGCGCGCTCGTAGCCACGCAGCAGCAGCGACGGATCCGGCTCGCGCGCTTCGGCGGTGAACTCGGAACGATTCACGAGATCGCCGCGGAACGCCGGCAGCGTGACGCCATTGCGCGTTTCGGTGTCGGCCGAGCGCGGCTTGGCGTACTGACCGGCCATGCGGCCGACGCGGATGATTGGCTTCTTGAGACCGTGCAACAGCACCAGGCTCATCTGCAGGAGGATCTTCAGCTTCTTCGCGATCTTGTCGGAGTCGCACTCCTCGAAGGTCTCGGCGCAGTCGCCGCCCATGAGCAGGAATCGCTTGCCGCACCTGCGCATCGGCCAGACGCTCACGCAGCTGTTCGATCTCCCACGACACCACCAGCGGCGGCAGCTTGGCGAGCTGCGGCCACGTAGCTCTCGAGCTTCGGGATGATCCGTGTAACGGGGTTGTTGTTGCGCGACGCGCGAAGTCCAGCTCGCTGGATGCCAGGGGGTGGTGTCGGGGGTACGCATAAGTTGGGAAGTATTCTAATTCAGCGGGTTACGGCACACTACCCGCCCAACGAGGTATTCAATGCACAAAGTTCTCATTTTGGGGGCCGGCAAGATCGGCGCCCTGATCAGTGGCCTGTTGGCCGAGTCCGGTGATTATGACGTGACCCTGGGTGACGTCGACGCCACCGCGGCCGAAGCGGTGGTGAAGGCTCACGGTTCGCGAACATCTGCGCGCCGTGGCTCTTGACGCGAGCGATGCCAAGGCGCTCGAAAACCACTTCCGCGTGCACAAGCCGCATGCCGTCATCTCCAGCCTGCCCTACTACTGCAATCCGGGCGTCGCCAAGGCCGCCCGCAAGGGCAATGCGCACTACTTCGACCTCACCGAGGACGTCGAGGTCACGCGCGCGGTGCGCGCGCATCGCCGCGGGCTGCATCGAAGGCGTTCGTGCCGCAATGCGGACTCGCGCCGGGCTTCATCAGCATCGCCGCGAATGAGCTCGACCAAGCACTTCGACGAGCTGCGCTCGATCAAGCTGCGCGTCGGCGCGCTGCCGCAGCACCCTAACAACGTGCTCAAGTATTCGCTGACCTGGTCCACCGAAGGACTGATCAACGAGTACGGCAATCCCTGCGAGTCCGTGGTCGACGGCAAGGTCGTCGAGGCCGCGCCGCTCGAGGGCCTCGAGGAAATCGAGATCGACGGCACGCTGTACGAGGCGTTCAACACCTCGGGTGGCCTGGGCTCGCTGGCCGAGACCTACGGCAAGCAATGCGAGCAGATCAACTACAAGACCATGCGCTACCCGGGGCATTGCGCGCAGATGCGCCTGCTCATGAACGACCTGAAGCTCAACTCCGATCGCGCCACGCTCAAGCGCATGCTCGAGCACGCCGTGCCGCAGACGCTGCAGGACGTGGTCATCGTGTACGCCGCCGTCGCCGGCAAGCAGGACGGCGAGCTGCGCGAAGAGAACTACGTCAACAAGATCTATCCGCAGATGATCGCCGGCCGACTGTGGTCGGCCATCCAGGTGACGACCGCCGCGGGCATCACCGCCGTCGTCGACCTCGTGATGTCGAGCCCGCGCAAGTATCACGGGCTTCGTGGCGCAGGAACAGTTCGCGCTGCCGGAGATCCTCGACAATCGCTTCGGCCAGTTCTACGCGCCGGGCGGCACCAAGGACGTGTCCTCCACGGTCGTGGTCACCGGCCAGGCCGGCCATCAGCGGCGCAAGCCGACGCAGCCGAAGCCGCTGCGAAGGCCACCGCGAGCGGGCGCGAAGAGCTCGAGGAAAAAGAAATGAGCGCCGCGGCCGTCAAGGTGGACGTCGCCGGCATCCTCAAGCGCCTCGGCATCGATTCGATCAACTCGGGCGCCTGGTCGGGCAGCCTCGGCTGGTCCAAGGACGTCGCCGGTTCGAAGATCGTCTCGCGTGAATCCCGCCACCGGCGAGACGCTCGCGCGAAGTGCGCGGCGCCACGGTCACGGATTACGAAGCCGTGATGCGCAGCTCGGTCGAAGCCGCCACCGCCTGGCGCAACGTGCCGGCGCCGCGCCGCGGCGAAGCCATCCGCCTGCTGGGCGATGCGCTGCGCGCGGTGAAGGACGACCTCGGCGCGCTGGTCACGCTGGAGAACGGCAAGATCAAGGCCGAAGGCCTCGGCGAAGTGCAGGAGATGATCGACATCGCCGACTTCGCCGTCGGTCAGTCGCGCATGCTCTACGGCAACACCATGCACTCGGAGCGGCCGCAGCACCGCATGTACGAGCAGTGGCATCCGCTGGGCGTGGTCGGAATCATCTCGCGCCTTCAATTTCCCGGTGGCGGTCTGGGCGTGGAACTCCTTCCTGGCCGCCATCTGCGGCAACGTCGTCGGTGTGGAAGCCGTCGCCGAAGACGCCGCTGACCGCCATCGCCGTCCAGCACATCTGCAACAAGGTGATGCGCGAGAACGATCTTCCGCCCATCTTCCAGCTGTTCATCGACGGCGGCACCGAACTCGCCACGCGCTTCGTCGACGACAAGCGCGTCGCGCTGGTGTCGCTTCACCGGCTCCACCGCCGTCGGCCGCAGCGTGGCGGAACGCGTCGCGCGCCGGCTCGGCAAGGTGCTGCTCGAACTCGGCGGCAACAACGCCATCATCGTCGACGAGTCCGCGGACCTGAAACTCGCCATCCCGTCGATCGTGTTCGGCGCCGTCGGCACCGCCGGCCAGCGCTGCACCACCACGCGCCGCGTGCTCGTGC
This sequence comes from uncultured Pseudomonadota bacterium, assembly GCA_963846605.1. Classification (GTDB taxonomy): domain Bacteria; phylum Pseudomonadota; class Gammaproteobacteria; order Steroidobacterales; family Steroidobacteraceae; genus CADEED01. The sequence continues at coordinate 575,591 of CAWJWS010000011.1, read as the reverse complement.
ACCGCTCGCGCATCGACGAACTCGAACAGCAAGCTCGTGCACGCCTACGCGCAGGTGCGCATCGGCAATCCGATCGATGCCGACGACGCTGATGGGCCCGCTCATCGACAAGGGCGCGGTGGAGCGCTATTCGCAGGCCATCGCGCAGGCCAAGGCCGCCGGCGGCAAGGTGCATCACGGGCGAGCAAGATCCTCGAGGGCCAGGGCAACTTCGTCGCGCCGACCATCATTCAGCGCGCGCAACGACTGGCCGATCGTGCAGCACGAAACCTTCGCGCCGGTGATGTACCTGATCCCGTTCGACTCGCTCGAAGAGGCCATCGAGATGCAGAACGCCGTCCGCGCACGGCCTGTCGTCGGCGATCTTCACCGACCGCCTGCAGCACGCCGAAGCCTTCCTGTCGGCGGCGGGCAGTGACTGCGGCATCGCCAACGTGAACATCGGCACCTCGGGCGCCGAGATCGGTGGTGCCTTCGGCGGCGAGAAGGACACGGGCGGCGGGCGCGAGTCCGGCTCCGATTCCTGGAAGGCCTACATGCGCCGCCAGACCAACACCATCAACTGGAGCCGCGAGCTGCCGCTGGCCCAGGGCATCACGTTCGAGATCAAGGAAGGCCCTAGCTTCCGCTGGGGGTTCCCTGCGCCCCCCTGCTGCTCGCGGCGACTGCCGCGCTGGCCTGAATGACGGGCCTCAGCCCGACAAGGCGCGCCCCGGTAGCCTGAGTTCGAAGCGCGCGCCGCCGAGCAGCGAGCTGTCGATGCGCAGCGTGCCGCCGTACAGCTCGACGGTGTCGTGAACCATGGACAGTCCCAGGCCATGGCCAGGCGTCGCCTCGTCGGCACGACCGCCACGCTGCAGCACGCGCGCGCGATCGGCTCGGCCGCGATTCCCGGCCCATCGTCGTCGATGATCATCATGCAGTGCCGTGCGCGTATCGGCGGCGGGGTCCACGTGCACGGTCACGCGCACGCGCGACTTCGACCACTTGCAGGCGTTGTCGAGCAGATTGCCGAGCAGCTCGGTGAGATCGGCGCGATCGCCGATGAACTGCGCCTCCGGCGGCAGCCACGGTCTCGAACAACAGATCCTTGTTGCCATAGACCTTGAGCAGCGCCACGCGCAGCTCCGTGATGATGGGCGCCACGTCCACCGGCGCCTGGCCCAGCAAGCACGCCGCCGCTGGCGGCCGCGCGTTTCATCTGGTGTTCGATGATGCCGGTCATGCGGTCGATCTCGGCATTCAGTGCCGTCCGCTTGGTCGCGGGCTCCGACCTGTCCCAGCGACTGGCGCATCACGGCCAACGGCGTCTTGAGGCTGTGCGCGAGATTGCCCAGCGTGTCGCGATAGCGCTTGATGCGCATGCGCTCGCGCTTCGAGCAGCGCGTTGAGGTTGCTGGTCACCGCGGCCAGCTCGCGCGGCCACGCGTCGCCCAGCTGATCGCGCTCGCCCGCCTCCACCTGCTTGATCTCGCGTTCCAGCCGGCGCACCGGGCGCAACAGCCAGCGCAACAGCAGCGCGAGCGTGGCGATGAGCAGCACCGCGAGGCTGACGAACCAGCCCACCATCTGCTGGCGGAAACTCGCGAGCTGCGCATCGTAGGTATCGCATGCTCGACGCGATGCTGAACGTGAAGCGCGCCGGCTGGCCGTGCAGGTCGTCCCAGACGATGCCGCGGCTGGCGACCGCCAGACGGATGTGCTTGCCGACGATCTCCGTATAGAAGAAGCGTGCGCTCGCCGCCCTCCAGCGGCGGACCGAACTGCACGTCGCTGCCCGTGGTCGACTGCGACCGCCAGATGCTCTCGCCGCTGGCGGAACGGATCTCGGCGTACAGGCCCGAGCCCGGGAGTGTCGAAGCGTGTCTCCAGCACGGCGGTGGGAGTCACCGAATCAGGGCCGTCGGGATCCGCGGCGGCGATCAGCGCCACCATCTGCGCATCGAGCAGATTCGCGCAGGTTGCGCTCGGAGACTTCGCGGAACAGGTAGTCGAGCAGGCTGACGGTGAGTCCGAAGAACACCACCAGCACGACGAACACCGACAGCAGCAGCCGGCGGCTGAGCGAGGGGCGCTTCACGCGGCCGGATTCCGGCCGATGATCTGCCGCGGTGGCTCGCCGGGTCATTTCGCGGACGACGCGCGAAGCGGTAACCGCGCCCGCGCAGTGTCTCGATGGGATGCAGGCGTCTCGTCGGGGTCGAGCTTGCGGCGCAGCCGGCCGATGAACACCTCGATGACATTGCTGTCGCGCTCGAAATCCTGGTCGTACAGACGTTCGGTGAGCTCGGTCTTGGAGATCACGTCGCCGGCGCGCAGCATCATGTGCTCGAGGATGCGGTATTCGAAGGTGGTGAGCTCGATGCCCTTGCTCGTCGAGCGTGACCGCCTGCGCGCGCGTGTCGAGACGGATCGGCCCGCATTCGAGCATCGGCGAGGCCCAGCCACCGGCGCGGCGCAGCAGCGCCTGCATGCGCGCCAGCACCTCTTCGAAGTGGTACGGCTTGGCGACGTAGTCATCGGCACCCGCCTGCAGTCCTTCCACCTTGTCCTGCCAGCGATCGCGCGCCGTGAGGATGAGGATGGGGAAGGTCTTGCCTGCCTTGCGCAGCGCGCGGATCAGCTCCGAGGCCCGACAGTCTTCGGCAGACCCAGGTCCACCACCGCGATGTCGAGCGGGTATTCCTTGCCGGCGAACAGCCCTTCCTCGCCATCGGCCGCGACGTCCACCGTGAACCCCTGTTTCGGCGAGCTGTTCCCGCAGACCTTCACGCAACGTCGGCTTCGTCCTCGACCACCAATGCGCGCACGTTCTCACCGCATCCTTCCGGTGGCGGCGTCGATGCGCACGGTGAACACGCGTCCGTCTTCGGACAGCAGCTTCAACACGTACACCTTGCGGCCATCCTCATCCTGGACATCGGTGCGCACCACGCGTGCGCGGTACTGCCGCTCGGCGCGGCTCACCGCTTCGTCGAGCGACATACCGTCGCGGACCTCCGCGATGCCGCGCATCCGTCCGGGTGGCTCGCCACCGGTCTCGATGCCCGGCAGGCTGCGCGCCTGGCCGACGGGCGCGAATGCCGATCAGCACCAGGGACGACACCGGACAGATGCTGAAGAGTCTTTCTCATGACGGGCGCTAGTCTAGTCGCTTGCCCCAAAGGCGAGAAAACGATGCGGGCGGCTATCGCCGCCCGCATCGCCAATGCAAACAAGTCGTTCAAGGCCCGGCGCCTTATTCCGCGGGGCTGACGTCCACCCGCACGCGGATGCGGTCGCCGGGCTTGTACGGCAGCTCGGTCACCTGGCGACGGCCGTTGTACACGTACGTGACCTTGTAACCATCGATACGCTCTTCCCAGGTGTCGCTGTAGCGCGTGTCGCAACGCTGCACCGTGTACTCGCGGCGCGGCGGCTAGTTGGCCGGAATTGCGGCGCTGCGCCTGCGCTGTGGCCGATGCCGGCACCGATCACGGCGCCCGCGGCGGTGGCCGCATCGCGGCCGCGGCCGCTGCCGACCTGGCTGACCGATCACGCCGCCGATCACGGCGCCCAGCAAGGCGCCACCCGCGTTGCTGCGCGGGCCACCGCCATACCCACGGTCGTCGACGCGGGTTTCGTCCCAGCATTCACGTACGGGCGTGGTCACCCGGACGCGGCGGCGTCAGCGGCTGCACGTCGACCACCTTGGCGTAGTCGTAGTCACCGCCGCGGTCGTCGTAACGGGAGTCGTAACGGTCGTCGTAACGACGCTCGTGGCTGGAGTCGTTGCCGTAACGATCCTGACTCGTAACGATCCTGGGCGAATGCACCGGCGCTCGCCAGCGAGATCGCCACCGCCGCCAGGCCCACCACCATCTTCCTGCTAGAATCGACATAAAGCCTCCGATGTCGGGCGGAATCTATATCCGACCGTGGCGCCAGACTACGGAGGCGTCGATGAATCCTTACTGAACGCGCGGAACCGCTCTTTTCCATGCCGTTTTTCCGCCGCCTTCACCTCGTTCCAGAGGCCGTCCCAGGCTTCGGCGCCCAGTGTTCTTGAGTGCCAGGCCACGCGTTCGCGCCAGGTCTTCCATGGCGCGGAAGCGGCGTTCGAACTTGGCATTGGCAAGACGCAGCGCTTCCTCCGGGATCCAGTCCCTGGTGGCGCGCCCAGTTGGCGGCGGCGAACAACAGGTCACCCAGTTCCTCGGCGCGCCGCTCGCGTGTCGCCGGGCGACAGCTCGTCGATCTCGCGCAGCTCTTCGTCGATCTTGGCGCGCACGCCCCGTGGCATCCGGCCAATCGAAGCCCACGCGGCCCGCGCGTTTGCCCAGTTTGGCGGCACGCGCCAGCGCCGGCAGCGCCAGCGGGACATCGGCGAGTTCGCTCGGCGTGCCGGTCTTGCCGGCGCGTTCGCGCGCCTTGTGTTCTTCCCAGGCGCGATTCAGGTCGCGCGGTGCTGCCGGATGCGGCATCGGCGAACACATGCGGGTGACGTGCGATGAGCTTGTCGGCGATGGCATTGGCCACGCTGGCGAAATCGAACCACTGGCGCTCGCTACCCATCTGCGCGTGGAACACCACCTGGAACAGCAGGTCGCCGAGTTCGCCCTCGAGCGCCCCGGGGTCGGCGCCCGCCTTCAGCTGAGCGATGGCCTCCGCCACTTCGTAGGCCTCTTCGATGGTGAACGGCGCGATGCTGGCGAAATCCTGCTCGCGATCCCAGGGGCAGCCGCCTTGCGGATCGCGCAGCCGCCGCATGACTTCGAGCAGTCGCGCCAGCGCGCGCCCCGCCAGCCTCATCCTGTTCCTCACCATGCCGGGCTCCTGTTCCACCATGCGCATGAACGTGAGCAGCATGCCGGCGGTGGCGCCCCAGATGTTCTGGCCCTCCCAGGGGATGTCGTACAGCAGCAGCTCTTCGTCACCCACGCGGCGCATGCGGGCCTGGTGATTCGCGCGTCGAAGACATGCGCCGACCGGCACTTCGAACACGCCCGCCACCTCGGCGGGATTCAGGTCCAGCGTGAACGGCGGCGTCACCAGCGACAGCACCGGCGTCACGCGAAAGCCGCTGATCACGATGTGGTCGGGTAGATAGCCGAAGACGCGCACGCGCGACGGGTCGAGACCGATCTCCTCCTGCGCTTCGCGCAACGCGGCGCTGGCCACGTCGGGATCGGTGGGCTCGAGCGCGCCCTCCCGGAAAGGAAATCTGCCCCGAGTGCTTCGCCAGGTGCGTGGCCCGCTGCGTGAGCAGCACGCTGAGTCCTTCGGGCTGGTCGACCAGCGGCACCAGCACGGCCGCGGGCACGGGTTCGGCGGGAAAATGCTTCTGCAGCCGCTGCGCTGCGTTCGGTGTCGACGCCGAGCAGGCGCCAATCGGCGATCTCGTGCTGCGGACGTGACCCCGCGAAGCGGCGCAGGATGCGCGCACGCAGTGCGGAATCCGGGGACGCCTCGCTCAACCCGATCCTCCGCCGCCATGCAGTCCGCCGCGCGTCAGCACCGCCGGGTCCAGCAGTTTGCGCAGCTCGTCCGCCCCGAGGCCCGACATCTCGAGCGCCACGTCGAAGACCGGACGGCCCTCGGCGTAGGCGCGCTTGGCGATGGCCGCCGCGCGCTCGTACCCGATGACGGGATTCAGCGCCGTCGCGAGGATGGGATTGCGCGTCAGCGCGTTCGTCGAGGCGCGCCACGTCGGGCTCGGCGCCCGCGATGCATTGCTCCGCCAGCGCGCGCGAGGCGTTCGCCAGCAGCTCGATGCTGGTCAGCAGGTTGCTGCGCGATCATCGGCAGCATCACGTTGAGCTGGAAGTTGCCGGACTGTCCGCCGATGGCGATGGCCGCGTCGAGGCCCATCACCTGCGCGGCGATCATCGCACACGGCTTCGGGAATCACCGGGTTGACCTTGCCCGGCATGATGCTGCTGCCCGGCTGCAAGGCCGGCAGCTTCAACTCGCCGAGGCCCGCGAGCGGACCGGAACCCATCCAGCGCAGGTCGTTGGCGATCTTCATCAGCGCCACCGCCAGCGCGCGCAGCTGGCCGGAGAATTCCACGGCCGCGTCCTGCGAAGCCTGCGCCGCGAAGTAGTTTGGCGCACTCGCGAACGGCACCGCCGTGAGTGCGCGCAAGTTCGGCGATGAACTGCGCGGCGAACTCTTCATGCGCGTTGATGCCCGTGCCGATGGCCGTGCCGCCCTGCGCCAGCGCCAGCAGGCGCGGCTCGGTGGCGCGCAGCCGTTCGGCCGACGCCTCGATCTGCGCACGCCAGCCGGATGCCTCCTGGCCCAGCGTCAGCGGCGTGGCGTCCATGAGATGCGTGCGGCCGGTCTTGAGCACGCCGGCCCAGGCCGTCTTCCTTCCGCCGCAGCACGCCGCGCGAGCGACTCCAGCGCCGGCAGCAGCTGCTGGCGCAGCGCCGAGTACCGCGCTCACATGGATGGCGCTGGGAATGGCGTCATTGCTGCTCTGGCACATGTTCACGTGATCATTGGCGTGCACCGTGCGCGCCGAGCGACTCCGCGACGCCAGCGTGGCGATCACCTCGTTGGCGTTCATGTTGGTGCTGGTGCCGCTGCCCGTCTGGTACACGTCGAGCGGGAACTGCTCGGCGTGCTCGCCCCGCGCCACCGACGGCGCGGCAGTCGCGATGGCGCGCGGCCATGGGCGCGGGCAAGCAGGCCCGAGCCGCGCATTGGCGCGTCGCCGCGGCGGCCTTGATCAAGGCCAGCGCGGCGATGAACTCGGTCGGCAGCCGAGTGCCACTGAGCTGGAAATTGCGGCGTGCGCGCTCGGTCTGCGCGCCCCAGAGCGCGCCGGCGGGGACGTCGATCTCACCGAAGCTGTCGTGCTCTTTGCGTGCGGGCTGTATCCGATATCATTCGCGCGCCAGTCTAGCAGTCGCATTTGACGAGGCCTCTCTCTCATGGATTCCGCAGCACTTTCCGCGCTCTCTCCCGTCGATGGCCGATACCGCAAGAGTGCGGATTCCCTGCGCGGCGTGCTGTCGGAAAGCGGCCTGATCCGCGAGCGTGTTCGCATCGAAGCCGCCTGGCTGCTGTCCCTGGCCGATTCCGTGCCCGCAGATCCTCGGCCAGCCGTTGCCCGAGCCGGTCCGCCAGCTGGCCGCGAGCCTGGCGCTGGAGCCTGGTGACGACGCGCCGGCGGCCGTCAAGGCCATCGAATCGCGCATCAACCACGACGTGAAGGCCGTGGAGTACTTCGTGCGCGAGAAACTCGCCGCCAGCGGCGCCTCCCCGGCGGTGCTCGAGCTGGTGCATTTCGGCTGCACCTCCGAAGACATCAACAACCTCGCCTACGCGCGCATGCTGCGCGCGGCGCGCACGGTGCTGTCCGGCGAACTCGCGAAGCTCATCGAAAAGCTGCGCGGCTTCGCGCACGAGCACGCCGCGCTGCCGATGCTCTCGCGCACGCACGGGCAGACCGCGAGCCCGACCACGCTGGGCAAGGAGTTCGCGAACGTGGTCGCGCGGCTGCGTCGCGCGCGTGCGCGCCTCGACCAGGTGGAGATCCTCGCCAAGTTCAACGGCGCGGTGGGCAACTACAACGCGCACGTCGCCGCGCTGCCCGAGGTGGACTGGCCCGCGGTCTCGCAGCAAGTTCATCGAATCGCAGGGTCTCGCCTGGAACGAATACTCCACGCAGATCGAGCCGCACGACTGGATCGGCGAGTACTGCGACGCGCTCGCCGGCATCAACACCATCCTGGTGGATTTCGCGCGCGACACCTGGGGCTACATTTCGCTGGGCTACCTGCGCCAGCGCGCGGTGGCGGGCGAAGTCGGTTCCTCGACCATGCCGCACAAGGTCAATCCCATCGATTTCGAGAACGCCGAGGGCAATCTCGGCATCGCCAACGCGCTGCTGCATCACTTCGCCGCGAAGCTGCCGATCTCGCGCTGGCAGCGCGATCTCACCGACTCCACCGTGCTGCGCAACGTCGGCGTCGCGCTGGCGCACAGCCTGATCGCCTGGAATGCGCTGCAGCGGGGTCTGGGCAAGATCGCCGCGAATCCGGAAGCGATCGCGGCCGATCTCGACGACGCCTACGAAGTGCTGGGTGAGGCGCTGCAGACCGCGCTGCGCGCGGCTGGCGTCCCCAACGGTTACGAACTGCTCAAGGACTTCACGCGCGGCTCCGACGTGAATGCCGCAGGCCTCGCCGCCTTCATCGACAAACTACCGCTGCCGGCACCCGAGCGCGCCCGGCTGAAGGCGCTCGCACCGCAGCAGTACCTGGGTCTGGCGGCGGAAATGGCACGCGCCATCTGACGCGCGGCAACCTGCGGAAGACCCGGACGGTTTCTCCTGATGCCGCGGCGCAATCCTGACGCGTAAATTGCGACCCAGCACACGTTTTGCCGCGGGGTCGCTGCAAAACCCGATGAAAGCGTGACGCATTTGGCACTGAAAAGGGCCTAGGACCCCTAGGCTCGCCGGGCACAGGTCACAGATCGCGTCTCATGACGAACGGGGAATTCGACTTCAACAGGCTGACCCAGCGCTCCCGGCGCCGGGCAATGCCCTGCCCGACGTGTCGGGCACTCGCGAGCAGAACCAGATCCGCGTGATCAGTTCGCTCGAAGAGATGCGTGCGGCCGTCGATGCCGTCGCCGCCGGCGCGCAGCGCCTCATGTCTATCTACACGCCGGATCTCGAACCCGAGCTGTACGACCAGAACTCCTTCCTCGAGATCGTCAAGCGCTTCGTGCTGGCGCGGCGCTTCGCCAAGGTGCGCGTGCTGCTGTCCGACTCCGGCCGCCTGCTGCGCGACAACAACCGCTTCGTCGCCATGGGCCGCCGGCTCACCAGCTGCATCGACATCCGCCCCGCGGCCGTCCCGGCCAAGACAGCGCGCCGGCGGTTATCTCATCGCCGACGACCGCGCCATCGTGTACCGCGTGAACGTGGAGCGCTGGGACGGCGTGGCCGATCTCAACAATCCGCCGGTGGCGCGCCAGTATCTCGACGAGTTCGACGAGATCTGGCACGCGAGTTCGCCCGACGAACTGGCGCGCCAGGCCTCCCGCTAACTAGCTTCCCCGTGAACTGGAATCCCGAAGTCACCGTCGCGGCCATCGTCGCAGCGCGACGGGCGGACGCTTCCTCATGGTCGAAGAACGCATCAGCGGCAAGCTGGTGCTCAACCAGCCCGCGGGCCATCTCGAGGATGGCGAGACCCTGGTCGAAGCCGTCGATCCGCGAGACGCGCGAGGAAACCGCCTGGCGCCTGCATCCCGAAGCGCTGGTGGGCATCTACCTCTGGCGCAACCCGGACAATGGCCGCACTTTCCTGCGCTTCGCCTTCTGCGGCATCGTGGACGATCACCAGCCCGCGCAGCCCCTGGACACCGGCATCGTGCGCGCGCTGTGGCTGAGCCACGAGCAACTGCTGGCGCAGACGGCCCGCCTGCGCTCCCCGCTGGTGTTGCGTTGCCTGGACGACTACCTGCTGGGCAAGCGCCAGCCCCTGGAGACGGTCGCCAGCGCTGGATCTCGAGACGGCCCTGCAGGTGGGCGCCGTCGTCAACCTGTAGGGGCGGTTTTCACGGCGTACAATTCGCGCCGTGCCCGAAGCCCCCGACATCCCCGTCTCCGAACGAATCGTCGTCGGCATGTCCGGCGGCGTCGACTCCGCCGTCGCCGCGCTGTTGCTCAAGCGCGCCGGCCACGAGGTGCACGGGCTGTACATGAGCAATTGGGAGGACGACGACTCCTACTGCACGGGCGCGCAGGACTTCCAGGATGCGCGCGCCGTCGCGCGCCGAACTCGGCATCCCCCTGCATCGCGTGAGCTTCGCCGAGCAATATCGCGCAGCGCGTGTTCGACTATTTCCTCACCGAGTATCGCGCGGGCCGCACCCCCAACCCGGACGTGCTCTGCAATCGCGAGATCAAGTTCGGCATCTGCCTCGACTACGCCGCGCGGCTCGGGCGCGCAGCGGTTTGCCACCGGCCACTACGCGCGACTTCGCCACGGCGCCGCGGGCCCCGAACTGCTCAAGGCCGCGGATACCGACAAGGACCAGTCCTACTTTCTGCACGCCGTCGGCACGCGAGCATTTCGCGCGCGTGCTGTTCCCGCTGGGCGAGCTCACCAAGTCGGACGTGCGCGCGCATCGCGCGCGAGGCAGGTCTGCCGGTGTTCGACAAGCCGGACTCCACCGGCATCTGCTTCATCGGCGAACGACCGTTCCGCGAATTCCTCGCGCGCTACATCCCCACGTCCCCGGGCGACATCGTCACCGAAACCGGCGAAATCGTCGGGCGTCATCGCGGCCTGGCGTTCTACACGCTGGGTCAGCGCGGCGGTCTCGAGATCGGCGGCCGCGCCGGCGCACGACGAACGACCCTGGTACGTGGCGGCCAAGAATCTCGCGCGCAATGAACTCCTCGCCGTGCAGGGCCACGATCATCCGCTGCTCGTCAGCCGTGCGCTGACCACGGGGCCCTGCAACTGGCTGGTGCAACCCGGCCGGGAAAGCCGAAGACGAGTTCGATTCCGAGATCAAGGTGCGCTACCGCCAGAAGGACCAGCGATTGCCATGCGCGTGTCGACGGCTCGACGGCCGCTCTGAGCGTGCGCTTCGCGGAACCGCAGCGCGCGGTGACCCCGGGCCAGTTTGCGGTGCTGTACGACGGCGAACGGTGCCTGGGCGGTGGCGTGATCGAGCAGACCTCGCCGCAACTCTCATGAACCGCGGCGTCTTGAGTTAGAATGCGCCGCCGGTTTTTGGCCGCCGTTCAGTACTCGGAGATGCTTCATGACGACGCCCGCGACACTCAAGGTTGGCAACAAGTCCTACGACTACTGGAGCTTCGCCTCGCTGCCCGCCGACAAGGTCGCGCGCCTGCCGTTCTCGCTGAAGATCCTGCTCGAGAACCTGCTGCGCTACGAAGACGGCGTGAACGTCACGCAGGACGACATCGAGGCCGTGCTCAACTGGGACGCCAAGGCGACTCCGTCCTACGAAATCGACTTCACGCCCGCGCGCGTCATCATGCAGGACTTCACCGGCGTGCCCTGCGTCGTGGACCTCGCCGCGATGCGCGAAGCCGTGCAGAAGCTCGGCGGCGATCCCGCAGCAGATCAATCCGATCAACCCCGCCGAACTGGTCATCGACCACTCCGTGCAGGTGGATGACTACGGCACGCGCCAGCTTCGCTGGCCACCAACAACAGGATCGAATTCGAGCGCAACGGTGAACGCTATGCGTTCCTGCGCTGGGGCCAGACGGCGTTCGACAACTTCAAGGTGGTGCCGCCCAACACCGGCATCGTGCACCAGGTGAACCTCGAGTACCTGGGCCGCGTGGTGTTCCACAACGAGACGCCGGGCAAGAACCAGGCGTATCCGGACACCGTGGTCGGCACCGACTCGCACACCACCATGATCAACGGCCTGGGCGTGCTGGGCTGGGGCGTGGGCGGCATCGAGGCCGAAGCCGCGATGCTGGGCCAGCCCATTCCGATGCTCATTCCGCAGGTCATCGGCTTCAAGATGACGGGCGCGATGAAGCCCGGCTGCACCGCCACCGACCTCGTGCTCACCGTCACCGAGATGCTGCGCAAGAAAGGCGTGGTCGAGAAGTTCGTCGAGTTCTTCGGCGATGGCCTCGCGAATCTGCCGCTGGCCGATCGCGCCACCATTGCCAACATGGCGCCGGAGTACGGCAGCACCTGCGGCATCTTCCCGATCGACGAAGAAACGCTGCGCTACCTCGAACTCTCGGGCCGGCCGCCGGAGCAGATCGCGCTGGTCGAGGCCTATGCCAAGGCGCAGGGCATGTGGCGCATCAACGGCGCCAAGCCGGCCGACTACACCGACGTGCTCGAACTGGATCTCGCCACCGTCGAGCCCAGCCTCGCGGGCCCGAAGCGCCCGCAGGATCGCGTGCCGCTGTCCAAGGCCAAGAGCGTCTACCAGAGCTCCCTCAAGACCATGGCCGAGGAGCGCAAGAAGAAGGTCGCCGGACGCCACCGGCTGCGCCGAGATCAAGCTCGATGGCAAGCAGGTGGAACTGCGCGATGGCGCGGTGATGATCGCCGCCATCACCAGCTGCACCAACACCTCCAATCCCTACGTGCTCATGGCCGCCGGCCTGCTGGCGCGCAATGCCGTCCAAGCTCGGCCTGAAGGCCAAGCCCTGGGTGAAGACCAGCCTCGCGCCGGGCTCGCGCGTGGTCACCGACTACCTCACCAAGGCCGGGTTGTTAGCGCCCGCTCGAATCCATCGGCTTCAACGTCGTCGGCTACGGCTGCACCACCTGCATCGGCAACTCCGGCCCGCTGAAGCCCGAGATCTCCGCCGGCATCAAGGCGGGCGACATCATCGCCACCTCGGTGCTGTCGGGTAACCGCAATTTCGAAGGCCGCGTGCATCCGGAAGTGAAGATGAACTTCCTCGCCTCGCCGCCGCTGGTGGTCGCGTACGCGCTGGCCGGCACGATGGACGTCGACCTGCAGCACCGACGTCGCTGGGCACCGGCCCGGACGGCAAGCCCGTGCTGCTCGCCAACATCTGGCCTTCCGACAAGGAAGTGGCCGACGCGGTGCACGCCTCGCTCGACTCCGGCGATGTTCCGCAAGAGCTACGGCAACGTGTTCGCGGGCGACGCCAACTGGCAGGCCGATCAAGATTCCCGCTCGGCAAGATCTACGCCTGGGAGGACAAGTCGACCTACGTGCGCAATCCGCCGTACTTCGAAGGCATGACGATGACGCCGCAAGGCCGGTCACCGACGTCACCGCGCGCGCGCTGCCTGGCGCTGCTGGGCGATTCCGTGACCACCGACCACATCTCGCCGGCCGGCGACATCGCCAAGACCAGCCCGGCCGCCAAGTACCTCGTGTCGCAGGGCGTGCAGCCCATCGACTTCAATTCCTACGGCGCGCGCCGCGGCAACCATGAAGTCATGATGCGCGGCACGTTCGCCAACATCCGCCTGCGCAACCTGCTGGCGCCGGGCACCGAAGGTGGCGTCACCATCCACGTGCCCACGCGGCGAGCAGATGTCCATCTTCGATGCCGCCATGCGCTACAAGCAGGACGGCACGCCGCTGGTCATCCTGGCGGGCAAGGAATACGGCACCGGCTCGTCGCGTGACTGGGCCGCCAAGGGCACCATGTTGCTAGGCGTGCGCGCGGTCATCGCCGAGAGCTTCGAGCGCATCCACCGCTCCAACCTGATCGGCATGGGCGTGCTGCCGCTGATGTTCCCCGCGGGCAAGAGGCGCGCTGTCGCTCGGGCCTCACGGGCAACGAAGTCTTCGAGATCACCGGCCTCGAACAACGCCGAGGCCAAGACCGTGAAGGTCGTCGCCACGCCGCCGAAGGGCTCGCCGATCTCGTTCGAAGCGCGCGTGCGCATCGATACGCCGAAGGAGCGGGACTACTACCGCCACGGCGGCATCCTGCAGTACGTGCTGCGCCAGCTGGCCAGCAAGGCCGCCTAGGAGTAATGGATCGGCGCAGCCTCCTTCTTGCAGGGCTGCGCCGCTTCCCTCGGGCTCATGACGGGCCGCGTCTTCGCGGCGACTCGTGTGCCGCGTCATCGGCGGCCCCTGTGAAGGATGCGAGTGGGTCTACGACGACCTGCCCGCCACGCTTACGGCACATTCACGCATCGCGCGGTCGACGCTCCCGGCGCCGCAGTGACGCTCTCCGGCGTCGTGCGCCGGGGCTCGGCGCACCCGTCGCGGGCATCGTCGTGTACGCCTACCACACCGATCACACGGGGCTCTATCCACCGGCGCGGAACCGTCACGGCCGCCTGCGTGGCTGGACGGTGACGGATCCGCAGGGCCGGTACCGCTTCGACACCATCCGTCCCGCCGCCTATCCAGGCCGCGAAATCCCCGAACATGTCCACATGCACGTCATCGATCGCGATGCCGGCACCTACTACATCGACGACCTGCGCTTCACCGACGATCCGCTGATCACCCAGTCGAATCGGCGCACCGCGGAGCGCGGCGGCAGGGCCTCGTCACTCCGCGGCGCGTGACGGTGTCTGGCAGGCTCAGCGCGACATCGTGCTGGGACTGAACCTCTAGCCCTCCATGTCCGCCGGCTCGCGACCCCTCGCCGCCACCGTCGTCCAGTCGATGCGGCGCGTGGCCACCATGAGGATCGCCAGCACGCCGAACAGCAGCAGCGCGCCCATGAGCAGCGAGTAGTCCTCGGACCGCAGTATCCAGTACAGCAGCGCGTACAGCGTCGCGAGTCCCGCGCCCGCGCCCAGCGCCAGCCCGACGCGCTGCAATACGCCCGTGAGATAGATGGTGATCAGGCCCACGAGCGCGGCCGCCGATATGCCGTACGCCAGGTCGAAGGTAACGTGCTCGGACAGCGCCAGCAGCAGTAGATAGAACAACGCCAGCGCCATGCCGACCATCAGGTACTGCATGGCGTGGATGGCGATGCCGCTCACGTGCTCCCACAGGAAGAACGTGAGGAAGGTGATCACGATGAGCAGCGCCGCGTAGTGCACCGCGCGGTAGTTGCGCTGGTAGATGTCCACGGGCTCGTAGAACGTGACGCCCACCCCGTTCTGCGCGAACGCCGCGGCCACCGGCATGCCCGCCACCACCTGCGTGTCATACCAGGCCTGGCCGAAGTTGCGATTGATCTCGAGCACCGACCACTTCGCGGCTGAATCCGTCTTCACTGATCCGCGGTTCCAGCGGCGCGGGCGCGCCTTCGAACTTCGGGATGCAGCCACGAGGACTGGACGGAGATGTCCGCCTTGCGCGCCAGCGGCAGGAAAGTCAGTGAAGTACTGCCCGTGAGCGTGAGCTTCATGCGGAACGGGATGGCACCGCCGCTCCGCAATGCCTGTTCCGGCACCGGCGTCGAAATGCCGTTGAGTCCCGCATAGGAGTCCGCCGAAACACGGGAATTCTCGCCCGCCACCGTCAGGTCATCGACGGCGCGTAGCGCGCGCGACTCGGAGTTCAGCACCAGCAAGCGCGCTTCGTTCCATTTCACGGTGCGATCGGCCTTCTCTTCCTGCAGATAGCCGAAGTCGCGGACCAGGAACTCGCCATCCAGCTGGACGCGCGCCGTGTACACCGGCGTCTCGTACAAGCCCACGGCGCGGGTGTCAGGGTCCGCGGTCGCGGCGACACGCAGGGTATCCGGCAACACATAGAGGACATTGCGCTGCACCTCGGTGCGCTGCGTCTCGCGGCCCATCGATGTCTGCTCGATCACTACCCGCGAGGTCTCGACGGGAATCGCGAGCAGGACTCCCGCCGTGGTCTGCGCGCCTCCCCACGACGCCGCCACTCGCTGAGCCGCTTCCTGGCGCATGCCGACGCGCTCACCCACGAGGCTTTCCATGCTCGACAACGGAATCAGCAGCAGCAGGACCAGGAAGCCGATCACGATGGCCTTGCCCAGCAGCGGCGGAATGAATCTGCGCATGAAAGCTCTCCTCCCGGGTTGCGATGCCCGGAAGTGTCGGCGGCCAAAGTGGCAATCCGCGCGCTGCAAATGTGGCGAATCATGGCAGGCGGTTCGGTAACATCACGCCTCCATGCCCATCGCCATCTTCGATCTCGACGGCACCATCACCCATCGCGACACGCTGTTTCCGCTGGTGTTGCGGCAGCTCGCGAAGCGTCCGCTACAACTGCTGCGCCTGTTGCTCCTGCTGCCGGCAGTAGTTCGATTCACCTTCGACCGGGATCGCGGCGCGCTCAAGCAATCGCTGCTGCGCGCCACGCTGCGCGGCCTCTCGCGCGCCGAGCTCGATGCCACCTCGCGCCAGTTCGTCACCGACACCCTCGCCCGCGGTTGTTTCGCGGATGCGCTGGCGGCCGTCCGCCGCCACCGCGAGCAGGGTCATTACCTGGTACTCATGTCAGCCAGCGTGGATTTCTACGTACCGGAATTCGGCCGGCAACTCGGCTTCGACCAGGTGATCTCCACCGGAGTCGCCTGGCAAGGCGATCGACTCGATGGCACGCTGACCACACCCAACCTGCGCGGCGAGGAAAAAGCCGTTCAGCTCCGCGCGCTGGTCGCCGCGCGCAACGACACGCACACCTTCGCGTACGGCAACAGCGACTCCGACCTGCCGCACCTCAAGCTCGCGCGGCATGGCCTGCTCGTGAACGGCAGTGCCGGCGCGCGTCGCGAGGCCGTCGCCGTCGGTGTCCCGACTGCGGAATGGACTTAGTCGAAACCAGCACTCGTCAAACCGCCTGTGATGCGCATCACAAATATCGAGTGGTAGCGCTTCGCAAAACCGCTTCGCCCTCGGTGCATTCCGACACCAGTCACAACCGTCCGGCCCGCCCCCGCCTACGATGGACGCCGGAGTCGTGTCGTTTTCAACACAATGCCAATAAGACGGGGAAAAACCGGAGCTTTCGGGGTAGTCGCGCGCGCCATCGCGAGCGCCATCGCGCTGTTTTTCTCCGCGTCCTCGTTTGCCACGCCGCCGCTCAGCGTCCAGCGATACAGCCTCGAGGAAGGTCTTTCGCAGCAGGCGGTGATCGCCATCGTCCAGGACAGCGAAGGCTTCATGTGGTTCGGCACCGAGGACGGTCTCAACCGCTTCGACGGCTATGAATTCCGGCAGCTGCGCCACGATCGCGGTGATCTCAAGACTCTTCCGAACGGTTTCATCTCCGCATTGGTGCCCAGCGACGACGGTCTCTGGATCGGCACCGATGGCGGCGGCGTCGTCTTTCGCAGCGCGCTGACCGGCGCTCTCGAAGTCGCCCGCGCAGCTTCGTGAAGCCGGTGACCTGCAGCGGGTGCGCGCGCTGACTCGCGACCGCCTCGGCCGCCTCTGGGTGGCATCACGCGAAGCGGGCCTGGCCATTTTCGATCCGCGCACCGGCGACTTGCGCCGCCTGCGCCACTCGCCCACCGAGGCGAGCTCGCTCTCCGACAACTCCCTGTTCAGCCTCCTGCACTTGCGCAACGGCGACACGCTCGTGGGCTCGGCACGCGGACTCGACCGGCTCTCGGCCGCGAATCTCGACGTGATCCGCATCCCTCTGCCCGCGGACCTGGCCGCGCCGGGGCAGGCGCTCCGCGTGCGAGCACTCACCGAAACGCCGGACGGCATGGTCTGGGTGGGAACCGACAACGGTCTTGGCCGCTACGATCCCCGCGGCGATCGCTGGCGCGTGTATCGCGCGAAGGGCTCGGCCGAAGGGCACCAGCCCGCCCCGCAAGAGCTGCCCGACAATCGCGTGCAGGCATTGCTCATCGACAGCCAGGGACGCCTCTGGGTGGGCACGGTGCATGGCCTGGCCTGGTTCGACACCGCCACCGAAACCTTCTCCAGCTATTTCCGCGACGAGTCCGAGACCCGCTCGCTGCCCGACGACTACATCCTCTCGCTGTTCGAGGACCGCGGTGGTTCGCTGTGGATCGGCACCAAGTCGGGCGGCCTCGCCAAGTGGAATCCGCGCACCTGGTCCTTCGGCCACTCGCGTGCCAGCGTCGAAGAAGGTTTCACGGACCGCAACATCACCTCGTTCACCGAGGACAAGGTGGGGCGCCTGTGGATCGGCACCTTCGGCGCCGGCATCAATCTCATGGATCGCAGCACCGGCAAGGTGAGCCCGCTGCGCCACGCCGACGGCAACCGCAGCAGTCTGAGCGACGACCGCGTCATGGCCATGCTCGAAGGCCACGATGGCTCCGTCTGGGTCGGCACCATGGGCGGTGGCCTCAACCGCTTCGATCCGCAGACGTTGCGCGCCGAGGTGTTCGTCCACGAACCCAGCGTGCCGACCAGCCTCGCCGCTCCCGGCGTGATGAGCCTGCTGGAAGTGGACAAACAACTCTGGGTGGGCACGTTCGGCGGCGGCATCTCGCGCTTCGATTCGCGCACCGGCCGCTTCGAGAACCTGCGCCCGGGCCCCGAAGACGGCCTGCACCTCTCCAGCGGCCGCGTGACCGCGCTGGCCCGGGACCGTTCCGGCCACGTGTGGATCGGCACCGATGGCGGCGGCCTCAACGTCTGGGATTCCAAGACCCGGCGCATCACCTATTACAAGCGCGACGCGAAGAAGCTCGACTCGCTGTCCGCGGATACCATCTACAGCATCCTCGTCGACGACGCCGGTGGCGTGTGGATCGGCACGCGCGGTGGCGGCCTCGATCGTGTCGTGAATCCCACCGAGGCGCCCACCGGCCTCCGCTTCGCCAACTACTCCGAGGCCCAGGGCCTGCCCAACAACTCCGTGTACGGCCTGCGCGCCGACGGCGTGGGCAACGTCTGGATCAGCACCAACTTCGGCATGGCCAGGCTGGATCCGAAGACGAACAACGTGCAGCGGTTCCACCGCCTGCACGGACTCCAGGCCGAAGAGTTCAACTTCGGCGCCCACTACCGTGACCGCAGCGGCAAGCTGTTCTTCGGCGGAGCGTCGGGCTTCAACTCCTTCTACCCGGAAGTGCTCGAGTTCAACGAGCGTCCGCCGCGCGTCGTGCTCACTCAGTTCCTCAAGCTGAATTCGCCCGGCATCGTCGGCGTGCCGGAAGAACGCATCGAACGACTGCAGCTCTCGCACAACGAGGACGTGGTCACGCTGAAGTTCGCGGCGCTGGATTTCGCCGACCCGCGCGCGAACCACTACGAATACAAGCTCGACGGTTTCGACAAGGACTGGGTGCGGGCCAACGAGCACCGCGCCGCCACCTATACCAATCTCCCTGGCGGCCAGTACGTGTTCCGCGTCCGCGCCAGCAACAGCGATGGCGTATGGAGCACGCAGGACCTCGCGCTGCCCGTCGAAGTGGCGCCCTCTCCCTGGCTGTCTCCGCTGGCTTTCGTGGCCTACGCGACGCTGGCCGCGCTCATGCTGCTCGGCGTCTGGTACGCGCAGCAGCGCCGCATCGCGCGCGCCGCGCGCCTGCGTGAAGAACTCGAGCAGCAGGTCAGCGACCGCACCTTCGAACTCGCGCAGCGCAATCGCGAGCTCGAAGAGGTCAACGGCCGCCTGCAGATGGCCAGCCTCACGGACACCCTCACGGGACTCGCGAACCGCCGCTACCTCATGGAGCAGTTCCCGCGCGTGATCAGCCACAAGGCGAATGGTGGCCTCGCGATCATGATCATCGACCTGGACGCGCTGAAGCCCATCAACGACCAGCACGGCCACGCCGCGGGCGACGAAGTCATCGTCGAAATCGCCAAGACGCTGCGCGCCGCGATCCGCCCGGACGACGTGCTGGCCCGCTGGGGTGGCGACGAATTCGTGGTGGTGGCCCACGCCCAGCACGTCGAACACGCCTGCATGCTCGCCGAGCGCATCCGCGAGCGCATCGCCAAGATGAAGTGCGTGCTGCCCCGGGGCGCCATCGTCCGCACGAGTTGCAGCATCGGTCTCACTTGTCTGCCCTTCGTTCCGGGAAACCCCGATGCCGTCTCGTGGGAACAAGCCATCAAGATTGCGGACCTCGCGCTGTATCGCGCCAAGCGCGGACGCAATGCGTGGCGCGGCTGGTTTGGCACCGAACTCGTGGCCACGCTCCAGTCGACCTCGCACCAGTCCGTGATCTCCGCGGTCGAGTCGAACGTGGATGCACTCATCGCCCAGGGCGTCATCATCGAACAGATGTCGACGCGCGGCAGCGACGACACGGTCAACACGCTGCGCGTCCTGCGCGAGGCCAGGTAAGAAGAGCAACCTCACCGAGCCCGCGTCATGGAAGCCGACATTGCAAGATCCCTGCCCGACCTGGCGCTCATCGTGCGCCGGGACGGCGTCGTCCTGTCCTGCGTGGGCGGCAACGCCGTACGCGGGCTGGACAACGAACAGGAAATTCCCGGCAGCAACATCTCCGCACTCTGGCCCGAATCCATCTCCGGCCACGTGTTGCAGACCGTGCGACGCATCCTCAAGACCCGCAAGACGGCGCAGCATCGCTACCAGGAAGGCGATCTGTCGCTCGAGATGCGCTTCCAGGTGCAGGGCTTCGACCGCGTGCTCGTCGTCTGCCGCGACCTCGGCGAAGGCGCGACGACAAATGACTCGGGCCTGTATCCCCAGGGCGAAGGCAATCGTGCCAGCGCCATGCTCTCGCACCGCGATGGCTTCGAGAAATCGCTGCGCATGGCGCTCGACATGGCCGCGCTGCGCGAAGGCCTCGTCGCCGTCGCGCTGATCCACATCGGTGGCTACGTCACGTACCAGCGTGTGTTCGATTCGGCGCTGGCCAACCGGCTGCTGGAGTCGGCCGCCAAGATCGTCTCCGAACACCTGCCCGAAGGCCGCCTGAGCCTGCCGCGCATCGCGCGCGTGTCCGACGATGTCATCGGTGTGCTGCTCACGGACCTGCGCGCGCGCTCGGAGGCCGACACGGCGATCGGCGCCATCATGCAGGCGCTGAAATTCCCGGTGGACATCGACGGCCAGATCTTCCAGCTGGCGCCGCAGGCCGGCGTCACCATGTCGGGCACGGATGGCGAACGCGCCGTGGAGCTCATCGAGCGCGCGCTGACCACGCTCGACGCGGGCCGCCGCCAGGGCGAGGACCGTCTCGTCACCTTCTATTCGGACACGTTGCGCATCGCGTCACTCACGCGCCTCGACTGGCAGCAGGAACTCACCCAGGCCATCCAGAACAACGAGCTCGAGCTGCACTACCAGCCGCGCCTGATGCTCGCGAATCGCGAGATCGTGGCCCTGGAAGCCTTCCTGCGCTGGCCGCACAAGATCCGCGGTCTGGTGCCCACTTCCGAATTCCTGCCCATCGCGGAGCTCTCCGGCCTTTCCGTACAACTCGGCCGGTGGGTGCTGCGCCGGGCCTGCCGCGATCTCGCGACGCTCGCGGAATGGGGATTCCCTCACCTGCGCGTGTCGGTGAACGTCGGCCGCCAGTATCTGTCCGCCGAGAGCCTCGCCGAAGACGTGGTGTCGTCCGCGCGCGATGCCGGCATCGAACCTTCGCGCCTGGATCTCGAGATCACCGAGCAGATGCTCTCCACCGGCCGCAGCGGGCTCGCCGCCCTGCACCAGCTGCGCGGCCAGGGCGTGCGCGTGTTCATCGACGACTTCGGCACGGGCTATGTGTCGCTGGGCAAGCTGCGCAGCTCGCCGCTCGACGGAATCCTCATCGACCGCTCGTTCGTCGAGGAAGTCGGGCACGACCACGAAGCGCGCGCCGTGTGCCGCGCGGCCATCGCGCTGGGCCACGCCTTCGGACTGCGCATCGTCGCCGAAGGCATCGAGACCGAATCGCAGGCACAGTTCCTGGTCGCTGAACAGTGCCACGAGGGACAGGGCCACCTGTTCTGTGCGGCGACTCCGCTCGCGGGCCTGCTCGACAAGATCCAGGGTTCCGTCAAAGACCCGCAAGCTTCTGTTCAACGCGCCGCCGGGCGCTGACTTTTGTTGACATAGCTCACGGATTTAACGGACCCTTATCAGAGGTCCGTCACACTTTGGCCGCGACTCGCGTCACACACGCACGGTCCCGGATTGCCCTCTCCGCCTCTAATGAACCCCGTTCGCACCGCGAACTGGGGTCACACAGGGGCGATTGTTAGATGACGAAGCTAGTTGTTGGGGCATCGATCGTAGTGTCCGTTCTCGGCGGTTTGTCCGCTTGTTCCACCGCCACGCCGGCCGAGACCACGAAGTCGGCCAGTGCCGGCGGTCCGTCCGCCATCCAGCCTGCGGCCACCGCGGGCGTGAAGAGCTACATCGTCGAAGCCCGCACCGCCGCCGATGCGGCCCAGTACGTGAAACTCGTGGGCGGCCAGGTCGTCTCGCCGCTCGGCATCATCAACGCCGTCGAAGCCAATCTCACCGACCGCCAGCACGAGATGCTGCGCAAGAGTTCCGGCATCCGGCAGATCACCGCGAACGCCACCGTCACCACGCAGGCCGCGGCGTTCGTGCGCGACAACTTCGAGACCAGCAGCTTCGCCAACAACGATGGCTCGCATCGCTGGTGGGGCGACTGGGTCGAACAGGGTGACGACAACACGCCCTGGGCCGGCAAGGTCACCATCGGCTGGCCCGAGAAGGGCGGCAACCGCATGCTCATCGGCAGCAACGGCACCGTGTTCCGCCGCGCGGCCACGCCGTCGAGTTCGTCGACGGTCACGCTCAAGCTCAAGTACCAGCGCGTCAACCTGGACGCCAACGACTACCTCGCCATCCAGGCCAGCAGCAACGGCGGCACGAACTGGACGGAAGTCGGCCGCATCAGCGGCTCCGGCAGCGACAGCTCGATGGTGTCCAAGAGCTACACGATCACGGGCTACAAGGGCCGCAATACCGCCATCCGCTTCGTCGGTGGCATGAACGAGATTTTCCCGCTGGACTACGTGATCGTCGATGACGTCGAGATCGCTTACACGACGAGCTACGGCGAAGGTGATCCGGCTCCCGTGGACGTCAACGCGAAGCTGCTGCATGACAGCGGCAACCGCGCCCGCGACGTGGGCGTGGCCATCATCGACACCGGCTTCTGGAAGGTGGACGCACTGGAGAAGAACTCCGGCGGCGAGGGCCGCGTGGCCGCCCAGTACGACGCCGTGCGCAACGTGATCGACACCAGCTGGTCTTCGGTTTCGACCGATACCACAGGTCATGGCTCGCATGTCACCAGCCTCATCGCCAGCAGCCGCAAGAACAGCAGTGGCGCGTACTACGGCGTGGCGCCGGATGCGCGCATCATCTCGATCAAGGCATTCGCCGAGGACGGTACCAGTTCGTATGCCACGATCATCCGTGGCATCGACTACGTGGTCACGAACAAGAACCTCCTCGCCATCCGTGTTCTCAATCTTTCGCTAGGGGCCCCGGCGCAATCGCGCTATTGGGACGATCCGCTCAATAAAGCCGTGATGCGCGCCTGGCAATCCGGCATCGTCGTCGTCGTATCAGCGGGCAATAGCGGACCGCTGCCGCAGACCGTGGGCGTACCGGGAAATGTCCCCTACGTCATCACGGTCGGCGCGATGACCGACAACTACACCACCAGCAAGAACGACGACCGCCTGGCCTCGTTCTCGAGCACGGGCCCGACGTACGAAGGCTTCGTGAAGCCGGACCTCGTCGCGCCCGGTGGCCATGCGTGGGGCTTCATGCCCACGTACGCGAAGATCGCTGTCGATCATCCGACCTACATGAACAGCGGCGACTTCTTCACCATGTCCGGCACCTCACAGGCCGCCGCGGCGGTGTCCGGCGTCGCTGCGCTGGTCCTTGCCAAGAACCCCGGCCTTACGCCCGACCAGGTGAAGTGCCGCATCATCGCCAGCGCCAAGCCGGCCGTGGACAACAAGGGCAAGCTCGCCTACAGCGTGCTCCAGCAGGGCACAGGCCTCGTGGATGCGTACGCCGCGGTGAACGGTACGGCCAGCAACTGTGCCAACCAGGGCCTCGACATCAACGCGGATCTCGCCGGCACCCGTCATTACATGGGCGCCGTGCGCCAGCTCGCCGACGGTACGTTCACCGTGAGCACCCCGGACGGCAAGGTCTCCGACATCTGGAACCAGGGATACCTGTGGACCAACGGGTATCTCTGGACGAACGGCTACCTGTGGACCAACGGCTACCTCTGGACCAACGGGTATCTCTGGACCAACGGCCATGACATCCCTTGGGTGGACGGCTACCCCGCGAGGATCGGCAGCTCTGCCAGCACGGCGAGCTCCATGTCCATCAACTTCTGGGTGAACCAGGAATAACGACCCTAACAACAACAATGACTGAAGGGGCCGGAGTGATCCGGCCCCTTTTTTGCTCAGCCGCCCCGGGCGCCCCAGCGATGTCCCCGCGACTTGGGCACCACCACGTCCACGGACTTGCGCACCGTGTTGCCAGCGCGGTCGACGCCTTCCACCTCGATGGTGTACACGCGGCCGGCACCCTGCCCCTCACGCTCGGCGCGCAGCAGCAGGCTCAGTGGCCCCGTGATGCTGGCGTCGCCGGCGCCGCCCTCGTTGCTCGTCACGCGGACGATGCGCGCCTCCGCCCAAATGTCGATGAGGTCGACGACTTCGGCGGTGATTTCCACGCGTTCGAACTGGCCATTGGGCGGCCACAGGATCTGCGGACTCGCTTGCAGCTTGCGGAACGCCGGTGCATCCGTGTCGAGATGCCACACGCGCGGCACGGGCGGTTCCGCCATGCCCTCGCCCGATGAAGAACGAGGGATGCGGGGGCTGGTTGTAGCCCACGTTCTGCCACGCGATCGCGGTCCGGTACTGCGGGTCGTGCATCAGGGTGTAGACCCGGTTCGTGGCCGGGATGGTCGTGGTGTAGATGCGCAGGGAGAGATTGTCCGCGGCGCGGAAGATCACCTCTTCACGCCAGTCGCCGAGTACATCGCCTGTGAGCGTGGCGTTCTGCTTGGTGCCGTTGTTGGAAGCCGCGCCGTCGGCCGTGAGCAGCCGGGTGAGCGTGCTGGTGTTCCAGTCCCACTTGCTGACCCAGTTGGCATCCTCGATCTCGCGCAGCGGATCCGCGTCCCACCACACCGCGTGATTCACCGAGGCCGGCACGTCTGCGATGCGCGCGCCGCTGGTGTCGAGGAGACCCACGGCTGTGGCTCCCCAGAACTCGTTGCCCGGCGTACGAGGATCGATATCCGCCGTCATGCCGCGGCCGACATCGACACCCGGCACGAAGCTCCACAGCACCTGGCCGCTGGCGGCGTCGTACAGCGCCATGCCCGGCGTACCCAGCGACAGCGTGTTGCCTTCGCTCTCGTGCACACCATAGACCTCGAGGCCCGGCCGCGCAGGCACCAGGTCGCCGACGTGCAGCGCATCGCCATGGCGCAATCCCGTGGAGAACAGGCCGGTGCCATCGTCGTTCACCACCATGGAGCCGTAGACGATCTCGTCCTTGCCGTCGCCATCCACATCGGCGACAGAGAGATTGTGGTTACCCTGCCCGGAGAACGGTGACGAACCCGTCCACGGGAAGCGGCCCCCGACCACGGCGCCGGAATCGAACACCCAGCGCGAGGTCAGCTGGCCATTCCGATAGTCCCACGCCGCCAGCACGGTACGTCCGTAGTAGCCGCGCGCCATGATGACGCTGGGTTGTTCGCCGTCGAGATAGGCCACCGCGGCGAGAAACCGGTCGCCGCGATTGCCGTTGTTGTCGTTGTTCCCGTTGCCGCCGATGCCGCCCCAGCCGTCGATGGGATCGCGGCTGGCGATGTAGTTAGTGGTGGCCAGCGCCCGACCCGTGAGGCCGTCGAACACCGTGAAGTATTCGGGGCCAGCCAGCACCTTGCCGAAGCGCGCATCGTTGGTGGCGGGCACCTGGATGCCATCGGTGGGCACCAGCAGCGAGCGGTAGTCCTTGCCCGCATCGCCGATCACCGCGCCCACGCCATCCACCGTGCCGTCGGCCGTCTTGCAGGCGACTTCCGCGCGGCCATCGCCATCGAGGTCGTAGACCATGAACTGCGTGTAGTGAGCGCCAGCGCGGATGTTGCGGCCGAGATCGATGCGCCAGAGCAGCGTGCCATCGAGCCGGTAGGCGTCGAGCAGCTGGCGGCCGGCCAGGCCCGTCTGCGAATTGTCGCGCGAGTTGGAGGGATCCCACTTGAGCACGATCTCGTACTCGCCGTCGCCATCGAGGTCCGCGACGCTGGCGTCGTTGGCGTTGTACGTGAAGGCGGAAGTGGCTTGTCCGGCCGGAACCTCCACGTTGCCGCCCGGTGGACGCTGCAGAGGAACGTTGAGATACGGCAACGCGGCAGCATTCCCCGGCACCGTGAATGGAAGTGACGGTGGCAGCTCCACGCCGCGCATCACGGCGCGGACGGTATAGGTGTTGGGCTGCGAGAGATCGGCCGTCGTGTCCACGAAGTCCGTGGTCGCGAGCAAGGCGCCCGAGTCGTTGATCTGCACCGGCTCTTCGCTTCCGGTGGCCCGGTAGACGTTGAATGCCAGGCCCGAGGGATCCGTGCCTAACAATCTCCAGCCCAGGTAGACAGACGCATCGCCGGTGCGCATCGCCACCAGTCCGCGCCCGAGATTTTCGACCTGGTATCTGGGCACCGGAGGAGCATCGTCGCCCGCCAGCGAAGCACAGCCAATGAGCAGGCCCGCGAAGATCGCGGCCGAATGAATTCCCCTCTTCATGGATCCTTCCTCTTCTTTGAAGCGTGTCCCGCGCTGCCGGTCGAGCATATTCGCTCACAAACTACGCAGCAACGCTCAAGAGCGATCAACTCCGGCTAGTTGACGGAGCGATCGGGTGGACCCGCCGGGAGAAATCTCAAAGGAAGTTTGGGCCGCAAGTCTATGATTTCCCTTGCTCCCATGACGTACTCCAGGTCCACCCAGAAGTCTTGGCCCGGTTCCACGATGACGGAGCCGGAACCCACGAGCGACTCGAGCGCGGGCGACAGGCTGCCCGTGTCACGCAGGTGGATGGTCACCCCGGTGATGGCGCCGATCTGCGCACCACCCGGCATCGGCGCCACGTCCTCCACCAGCGAGGCGCGCGCGAACGGTAGATAGAACAACAGCGGCTCGTTGGCGGGTATGTCCTTGGCGACGTCGATGGAGAACCCCGGCGGGAAGTACTTGGGCACATACGACCAGGCCGGGAACGGCGGCGCCACGGACTTCGGTCCCGGCCGGAATACGAGGCCGAAAGGACAAGCACCATTCGCACGATTCGCCCACCGGTCGTAGAGCTGGGTACGTTGCGCGTCGGGTGACTGCGCCTCGGCGAAATTCTCCACCCAGAGCAGTTCCAGGTAGGCATTGCGGAAGAAGAAGCGCCGGTTGACGGTGCCCTGCCCGGGATGAGTGTTGCCAGGACCCTCGTGCAGACCGCGGCCGAGGAGCGCATCGGCCTCGGGAGCGCCGACGTCGCAGAAGAAAATCACGTGATCGAGTTCGACGCCGCCCGCTTCCAGGGTCATTTCAGGGCTTGCTCCAGTGCTGCCGGGCTCACATCGAGGTGCGAACCTGCCAGAGCTCCGGGAAGAACTTGAGCTCCAGCGCCTTCGCCAGGTACGACACGCCGCCCGTGCCGCCCGTGCCGGGCTTGTAGCCGATCACGCGCTCGACGGTCTTGAGATGATGGAAGCGCCAGAGCTGGAACTTCTGGTCGAGATCGGTGAGCCGCTCGGCCATCTCGTAGAGATCCCAGTCCTTCTCGGCGTTGTGATACACGCCCAGCCACGCGGCCGTGACCGCCTTGTTGGCCACATAGGGCTCGGTGAAATCGCGCGTCGATCAGTTCGTCGGGAATGCCGTAGCCGCGCCGCGACAAGCAGGCGCAGCACTTCGTCGTAGATGGACGGCGCCTTCAGCGCGCGCTCCAGTTTCTCGTGCCCTTCGCGTGTCGCGCTTGTGGACGGCGACGACGTCGCGGTTCTTGTTGCCCAGCTGGAACTCCAGCAGGCGGTACTGCAGCGACTGGAATCCCGAGGAGCGGCCGAGCGTGTTGCGGAACGAGCGAGTACTCGAACGGCGTGAGCGTCGACAGCACGCTCCACGCGCCGAGCAGCTCTTCCTGCAGCCGCGAGATGCGCGCCAGCATCTTGAACGAAGGATCGAGATTGTCCCGGCGGACGCATTCGAACACCGCGCCGAGCTCGTGCAGGAACAGCCGCATCCACAGCTCCGACACCTGGTGGACGATGATGAACAGCATCTCGTCCTGCTCGATCGAATTCGGCTTCTGCGCATCGAGCAGCTTGTCGAGCTGCAGGTACTCGCCATAGGACTGCGAGGTTCCGAGGTCCCAGTGCACACCTTCGTTCTTGAGATCGATCTTGTTGTCGGCCATTTCAACCTTCTTCCGAGAAAACCCAGCGTGGCACGTGCCGCCAGCCCTGCACCAGTTCGCGATCCAGTTCGCGCCACGTCGGCGCAGCCGCTTCGACCGCCTGCCAGAACCGCGCCGAGTGGTTCATGTGGGTCACGTGCGTGAGCTCGTGGATGATGAGGTAGTCCACCACTTCCGGGCGCTGGAACAGCAGGCAGCAGTTGAGGCTGATGGTACCGCGCACCGAACAACTTCCCCAGCGCGAACGCTGACGGCGGATCGAAACCCGCGAATAACGCACTCCCGTGCTGGCCGCCAGCGCCGCGACGCGTGGCTCGAGCCGGTCACGTGCCACGTCGCATCAGCCAGGCACGCAAGGCCTTGCGCATGGCGCGTGGCTCAGGCGTTGCCGCAGTACTTGCAGGATCCGATCGGGTCCGGGCTGACCCGCGACGCGCAGCCTGAGCCGGCCCGCGCCGCCGGCCATCTGAAGCCGGAACCGCTCACCGCAGACGCGAAGTTCGACGGTCTCCGGCGGGAACGGCTGTGGCGCGGGGCGATTGCGCAGCGCATGCGCACGCTTCTCGTCTATCCACTCGCGGTGGGCGGCGACGAAACGCTCGATCGTCGCCGGGCCGCGCGCGTCGCGGCACCACCACTTCGACGCGCGCATCCGGGTAACACGCGGAGCGACGAGCCGGCGCGCGCGGCTGCTGACGCGCACCAGCGGGCTGTCGCCCGGTGTCCTCACCCGCCTGTCCGACCAGCAGGTCCATCTGGAAATTGCCCGCGCCGGCGTTTCCATCCGCGTCCCGCAATTCGCTACCGAGGCTCATATGCCCGCCGCCAGCGTCACGCCTTCGCGGATCGCGCGTTCGGCATCGAGTTCCGCCGCGAGCAAGCGCGCCGCCGATCACGTGCACGGGCCGGCCGGTGGCGGCGAGCTCCGTCGCCAGACCGTTCACGGACTCCTGCCCCGCGCAGACGACGACGTTGTCCACCGCCAGCACCTCGACGCCCTTCTCGCTGCTGATGTGCAGGCCGGCATCGTCGATGCGCTCGATAGGTGACGCCGCGCGCATCACCACGCCGCGATGCTTGAGCGACGTGCGATGGATCCAGCCCGTGGTCTTGCCCAGCCGCGCGCCGGGCTTGCCCGACCTTGCGCTGCAGTAGATAGACGCTGGCGGCGGTGTCTTCACCGGCGCCGGGCTGCAGCCAGCCCGCCGCGCGCGTCAGCGTGCGGTCGATGCCCCATTCCTCGAAATAGTCACGCTGTCCTCGCCTGCCGCCCACGTGCCGTGAGTCAGGAACGTGGCGACGTCGAAGCCGATGCCGCCCGCGCCGATGATCGCCACCGCATCGCCTGCCGCCGTCGCACCCGACAGCAGATCGGGATAGCGTGATCACCTTGGCATGCGTCGATGCCGTCGATGGCGGGCACGCGCGCGCGGACGCCGCTCGAGACCACGAACTCGTCGAATCCCGCCTCCGCCAGCGCCGCGGCCTCAGCCGTCGTGTCGAGCCGCAGCTCCGACGCCCGTGAGTCGACAGCCGCCGTGCGAAGTAGCGCAGCGTGTCGTGGAAATCTTCCTTGCCCGGGACTTCGCGCGCGTAGCGGAACTGGCCGCCGATCTCGTGCGCCCGTTCGAACAGCGTCACGCGATGGCCGCGCTCCGCCAGCGTGGTGGCGCAGGCGAGGCCCGCGGGTCCCGCGCCGACCACGGCCACGCGCTTCGGCGTCGGCGTCGCGCGTCGATGACCAATTCGGTCTCGTACGCCGCGCGCGGATTCACCAGGCAGGTGGCGCGCTGTTTCTCGAACACCTTGTCGAGGCAACCCTGGTTGCAGGCGATGCAGGTGTTGATCTCGTCCTCGCGCCCTTCCAGCGCCTTGCGTGGCAGATCGGGATCGGCGAGCAACGGCCGCGCCATCGAGATGAGATCGGCGGCGCCGCTCGCGAGCAGCGCATCCGCATCGCCGGCGCGCATTGAAGCGGTTGGTGGCGATCACGGGCAGGCGCGTCGCCGCCTTGATGCGCGCGGACACCCAGCCGAACGCACCGCGCGGCACCACGCCCGCGATCGTGGGGACGCGCGCTTCGTGCCAGCCGATGCCGGTGTTGAGCATGCGTGGCGCCCGCGCCTTCCATCTGCGAGGCCACCCACTCCACTTCCGCGCCCGTGCTGCCGCCCTCGACCAGATCGAGCCCCGACAGCCGGAAGATGATGATGAAGCGCTCGACCCACGGCGGCGCGAGTCTCGCGAACGACATCGAGCGCGAGGCGCGCGCGGTTCTGGCAGCGATCCGCCCCACTCGTCCGTGCGCATGTTGGTGCGCGGCGCGAGGAACTCGTTGATGAAGTAGCCCTCGGATCCCATGATCTCGACGCCGTCGTATCCCGCATCCTGCGCGAGCTGCGCGCAGTTCACGAAGTCCGCGATCTGGTCGCGCACACCGTCGGAAGACAACTCGCGCGGCTTGAAGCGATTGATGGGCGCGCGGATGGCGCTGGGCGCCACCGGGAACGGGTGATACGCGTACCGGCCCGTGTGCAGGATCTGCATGCAGATGCGGCCACCCGCCGCGTGTACCGCCTCCGTGACCAGCCGGTGACGATCCACTTCCCCGGGGCTCGACAGCTTGCCGGCGAAGGGCTTGGCCCAGCCCGCCCGATTCGGCGCGATGCCACCCGACACCAGCAGCCCCGCGCCGCCGCGCGCACGCTCCGCGAAATAGGCCGCGAGCTTGGGATAGTCGCGCGCGCGATCTTCGAGGCCGGTGTGCATCGACCCCATGACGATGCGGTTCGGCAGGCGCACGAACCCGAGATCGAGGGGAGCGAACAGGCGCGGATACTTCACGCGCGCAATACTAGATCACTGGCCGCGTTGACGCCCGTTCAGCGTCTGCCCGGTTCGTCAGCCCGGTTCCTCGCTTGCTTCGTCAATCCCGTCGATCAGCGAGTAATCGAAGACATGAGCTTGCGGGCGTATGCGAAGTCCGGCGCGATCAACAACGACCGCTCCAGCGCCTCGCGCGCGCCCACGGCATCGCGCTGGTCGATGAGCGCCCGGCCCAGGAACGCGTAGGCTTCCGCCGCGCCCCATTCCGGCGTCGTCGATGCCTGCGCTCGCGCCTGCTCGAACATCAACGTGACGGCGCGCAGGCTCTTGAGCGCCGCCGCCTTCTCGTCGGCGTTCTTGCCGGCACGCTCGAACATGGCCAACGCCTCGACCAGCCGCACGCGCGGATTCCGGGGCTCCAGCTTCGCCGCGTCGTCGATGCGCGAGCCGATGCGTCCACCCGCGAGCGGAATGGAGGTCATCTCACGGCCGGCCAGTGTGCAGGCGGTGCCCAGCGCATAGGCTTCGGCGCGCTTCAGGCGGTTGGCGGGCTCTTCGTCGAGATATTTCACCACCGGCAGCGAATCCACGACGTCGTCGATTTCGTCGTTGCACTTGCCTATGGCGTCGCGGGCCTTGGGTTGCTTGAGGTACGTGAGTACCTGCGCCAGACGGTAGTTCGCCAGAGCGCGGAAGTAGGCGCGCGTACCCTTGTCTTCACCCCCGCTGGCCTCGCCTTCCGCGCCGGCCTTGGGCGTGAGCGACGTGAGCACGCCGTTCAGGGCACGCACATCGTTGGTGTAGTAGGAGTACTGGATGCGGCCTTCGACGTCAGCCCAATCCACTACAGCTTGGGCCCATGCAAAAGAAGAGGCGCCGGCCATGGCCAGCGCCCCGATCAACAGGCAGGAACGTGATCGCTTCACAACTCCCTGAGTCCTTGCGTGATGGGCATTCGAGCCGCCCGGATGCCCGGCAGGATACCTGCAAGCAGGCATAACAGCAGCCCATAACCGATGCCGACCAGGAGCAGCAAGGGAGTTACGGTGAAGGCGTAGGTAATCTGGCTGAACGATGCGAAGTTCAGCGTGGAACTCGTGATGCCATTGAGGAACAGGAAGGCCACCACGCCACCCAGCAGTCCGCCGATGGCGCCGAGGATCATGGCCTCGACGAGCACCGAAGAGACGACAGGCCCGGCGCCAAAACCCATCGCCCGCAACGTGGCGATCTCGCGTACGCGGCTCGCTACCGCGCTCTCGAGCGTGTTCAATGCCGCGAACAGCGCCGCCAGGCCCATGATGATGCCGATCCACAGGCCGATGTTGTTGATCAGCGTCGACATGGCCTTCTGCTGGTCGATGTAGAACTGCTTCTCGCTCTGCACATCCACCGAGAGCGAAGGATCCTTCGTGAGTACATCCTTCAGTCCCTTCAATGGCACGCCGTCGGCAAGCTTGGCCCGGACGGTCTGGTAGCCAGGTCCGCGGCGCCATGCTTGCTGAACCACCGCCGCATCGGCCCATACCTCCGACTCCGCGAGACCGCCGTCGTCCGTGAAGCGTCCGACCACTTCCCAATCCGTGTTCAGCCAACGCACCTTCTTGCCCACTTCGAGGCCCACGTACTGCGCAACGGCGCCGTCACCGACGATGATTTCATTCTTGCCCGGGGAGAACATGCGCCCCTGCACGACGGTGAACGCCTGGCGCAATTTGGTGGCCATCGGCCCGACCCCGCGCAACGGCATGTTGGCAGTCGTGTCCTTGCCGCGCAGCGGAACGCTGACTACGCCGTAGACCTCTGGCGAGATCATCGGCTCCTTCTTCTCATTGCGCATGATGTTGGGCGCGTTGGTGATGGCCGTGACCTGGTTGGCGTCGAAGAAGCTCGACATTTCGCCGTTGGATCCCGAGCGCATGATCATCGCCACGTCGTCGGAGCCCGAACCTTCCAGGGCGCGGCTGAAGCCAGCGCCGATGGAAAGCAGCGCCACGAGCACCAGCGTCACGCCGCCGATGCCCAGCACCGCCACCAGCGACGAGGACCAGCGCTCCGGAATGTTGCGCAAGTTCATCGCCGTCACGGCGCCTATCTGTTCGATTGCATTGGCCATTCTTTTGTCCTCAACCGCGACGCAGAGCGTCGAC
Source organism: uncultured Pseudomonadota bacterium (assembly GCA_963846605.1). Classification (GTDB taxonomy): domain Bacteria; phylum Pseudomonadota; class Gammaproteobacteria; order Steroidobacterales; family Steroidobacteraceae; genus CADEED01. Next base: position 542,843 of record CAWJWS010000011.1, on the reverse strand, counting down.
GACCTTGAGCCGCATTGCCATCAGCGACGGCCACAGTCCCGCAACCAGTCCGAAAGCCACCATGAGCGCGGTGGCTACGACGAAGGTGCCGCCGTTGATCGCGAAGCCCGGGAAGTTGTCCTTGAGCGCCACCGCCAGCCCCAGCGACAGCATTTTCGCAAGACCTATTCCCGACAGCCCCGCCGTGAGCGTCAGCATCAGCGACTCGAGCAGCACCAGGCCGACGATGAGTCCCGCGCCGAAGCCCAGCGTCTTCATGACCCCGATCTCGTTGGTGCGCTCACGTACCGACTGGGCCATGCGATTCGCGGTCACGAGCAACATGGTGAAGAACACCGCCAGAGTCACCGACGTGACGATGATGCTCAAGTCGCCGATCTGTGCGATCCAGTGCTTGATCCAGTCGCGCTCCGTGGCCGTCTCGGTCTCGGCCGCCGAGTTCTCGAACAGCTTGTCGATCTGCTTGCCGATGGCCGCCGTCTTGCCGGCGTCATCGACGCGAATGGCCACCGAACCGATCATGTCCCGGCCGTACATCAGCGATTCGTTGAAGTAATCGAAATTCATGTACGCGCCGCCATCCGCCCAGGGCGAGCCACTCTCGTAGATGGCCACGACATTGAACTGCCAGGTGTCGGTGTTATCGGTCTTGCGCCAGATGGTGGATCTGATCGGCACACGGTCGCCAACCTTCCAGCCGGTCTGCTGCGCGAGGATGCGCCCGACCAGCAGGCCCTGCCGATCCTGCAACCAGGCCTTCTGCCCTGCTTCGGGCGTGAGCTTGAACTGCGGATACACCGCCAGGATGGCGTCCGGCTGCGTCGCGAACAATGCGATCTGCGCCTTGGGATTCTGCGCGGTCCGGACCTCGGCGCCGAACCAACTGGTGGATGCCGCGGCTTTCACACCGGGCACCGTCTTGAGTTTCTCGTAGTACGCCAACGGCAGCGGCTGAGTGAGGCCCACCTTGTTGCGCAGGACCAGCCGGTCCGCGCCGGCCATCTCGACCCCCGCCGACATGCTGGTCCGCAACGCCTCGAGCAGACCGAACAGCAGGAACGCGACGAGGATGGACGCGAACGTGAGAAAGAGGCGCAGCTTGCGCCGCCGAGGTTGGCCCACACCAACGGTAGCTAGCGGAACATCAGGAAGTCTCCCGTTCCAGTCGTCCCTTTTCAGATGCAGCGTGCGTTGGCGCGCGCCGCGGCGTGCGGATCGTGCGTCACCATGACGATGGTCTTGCCCTGCTGCTGGTTCAGAGCCTGCAGCAGATCGAGGATCTCGTCGCCCGCCTTGCGATCGAGATCGCCCGTGGGTTCGTCGCACAAGCAACAGCGTGGGATCGGTAACGATGGCGCGCGCGATGCCGACGCGTTGCTCCTGACCGCCCGACAACTCGCGCGGCTTGTGATTCATGCGCTCACTCAGGCCCACCAGCTTCAGCGCCGTGTGCACGCGCTGAGCCGATCGGCCGCCGACAGCTTGGTCAGCAGCAACGGCAGCTCGACGTTGCGCTCGGCCGTGAGCACGGGCAGCAGGTTGTACATCTGGAACACGAAGCCGACGTGAGTGGCGCGCCAGCGGCCGAGTTGCCCATCGCTCATGCCGGTCGGTGCGCTGGCCGGCGATCTCGACGCTGCCGGCGGTCGGCCGGTCGAGGCCGCCGATCAGATTGAGCAGCGTCGACTTGCCCGAGCCCGACGGGCCCATCAGCGCCAGGAAATCGCCCTTGGGAATGATCCAGGTCCAGCGCGTGCAGGACCGTGCACGATTTCGCTGCCGCGCTTGTAATCCTTCGCCACGCCGCGCAGTCGCGCGACCACGGGATCCTTATTCGCCCTGTTCCGCTCGCCATGTTCTACCCTCTCCGCTTTCTTTCTTGACCGGGGCGCCCTCGGCGAGGCCGTCGACCGGTTTCCCTACAAGGACGTCGCCGGCGTTGATTCCCGACAACACTTCGATTTGTCCGTTGCGTTCGCCGCCGGTGCGCACCGCGACCCGTTCCACCGCGTCGTCGTTGCACCCGCCAGACGAAGGTGGTGTCGCCTTCTTTGCGTGACGGCCCCGGCGGCACCCGCACGCGCGGGCCGTGACGCCGCTGCGCCGTCTCGCCGGCGCGGTCATCCAGAAAGCTCACCTTCACACCCATGTCCGGCAGGATGCGCGGATCCAGCTGATCGAAACCGATGCGCACCCGCACCGTCGCCTTCTGGCGATCGGCGGTGGGCACGATGTTGATGACGTGACTGGGAGACGGCCAGTCCGGATACGCATCCAGCACCGCTTCGGCTTTTGGTCCGGCTTTGACGCGATTGATGAAGGCCTCGTTGACGTCGACCTCAATCTCTCGCGAATCCATGTCAACCACTGTCGCGATTCCGGTGCGCGTGAAGCCGCCACCCGCCGAAATCGGTGAAATCATTTCGCCGGGCTGCGCATCCTTGGAAACGACCACGCCGTCGAACGGCGCACGCACCAGCAAATCATCCAGGTCCTGGGCGCGGACGCGCACGCTGCTCTGTGCCACCTTCACTTCGCTCTTCGACGCTTCCAGCCGTGCCTACAAGGCGTTGACTTCGGCACGCGGTGTCGAGCGCCTGTTCGCTGACCAGCTTGTGCTGCGCAGTGCTTCGCTGCGCTCCAGCGTGCGCCGCGCCTCCGCCAGGCGCACCTCGACTTCCTGCAGATTGCGCCGCGATGCTTCGAGCTGACGTTCGGCCAGGTGAGCATGGTTTGCGGTTCACGGGATCCAGGCGCGCGAGCACCTGGCCTTCTTGACTTCCATGCCTTCTTCGACATAGATCTCGAGGACTCGCCCCGTGACCTTGGATGCAACCGTCGACATGCGGCGGGCAACCACGTAGCCGGCGGCATTGAGTACGGAAGTACCCAGACTCGGGCCACTCGACTCCTCTTCCGCGACCACCGTGGTGACTTCGAGTGTCTTGCCACCGAGCCAGGCCCAGATGCCGAAGCCGGCGCCCGCGAGGAGCGCGAGTGCGACTACCCACACCGCGATTTTCTTCCCTGAGCCGCCGCCGGAAGGCACCGCGCTGCGGTCGATCCGCAAACTGCCGAGGGTTTCGGAGTCGAGAGCCATGCGAGTCTAAGTCCCTGAATATGCTGGTACGGATTCAGCGGGGAGGAAGAGTAATGGAATTCGCCCGGCGGAACATCTGTCACTTGTCATGTGCGCCGGGTGAGAGTCGTTACGTTCCGCGAGCAATTTCGATCGGCGCAGGCACGCTCAGCCGCGACTCCCGGCTAGCGGTGCAATCGATGCATCGCGCCGCGCATCAACAGCTGATAGCCAACGCCCGCCGCGGCTGATTCGAGCATTCGATCACCGAGCCAGGCATTTCTTCCGCCGATCGCAGTCTTCGTCATGACGCGTGTTGCTCGCTTCACGCAATCCTTGTATGCCGCCTTGATTGAAGGCGATTGCGACACGACACGTCCATCTTCTTGGCGAAGGCCAGTCGCGATCCCGAGGCTACCCGGTCGAATCGTCGACAAGTCGGTCGCCTTGGATATGCCGGGCAAACGCAGCGTCAGAAGTCTGCCAAAAGCTCCGGGCGCAATCGCAAACCTGGTGTGTGGACCCTCATGCACCTGGTTCCACGGAATGCCGCCAGCCGCGAATTCTCCACCGATGTACAGCAATCGATTCCGTTTGATGGCTGCGTCTAGTTCTTCATTTGCGACTCGAATGACGGTTTCCCTCGGCTCCGGGTAGAAGAAATCCGGCACGAACACATGGCCACCCTCGAGAATCCGGCGCGCGATCTCGATGCAGTCTTCCTCGTTCCCCCAGAAGATAGTCTCTGCCATCGCCGCTCCTCAGCCCGCCTGCACTCCGGACTTTTTCTTCCAGATCATCACCGCCACTACCTTGTGCTTCGAAGACGTAGCCGACATCTCGAAGCCCATCCCACCGGTCGTGGGCTCCAGCCATTGCAGCAGACAGATGAACGCCATCTCGTTCATCGTGGGTCCGCCGTCCAGGTCCTGCGCATACTCCACCGCGCACAAGCTCCGACGGCATTCGAGCGAGCGGATCTCCGCCCAGTACCTGCCGTCGTCGCGGAACATCTCATCGATGTGCTTCTCCATCTCTACAGCCCAGGCATCGTCGCGCCGCTCGGCTCGCAGCTCCGCGACGGCGGCGTTCAACGGCTGACAGAAGGCGGCGGGGATACCGTCCCCTTCGGGTTCGCATTGGCTGCGAATGGCGGCTCCCACTTCGAAAGCCGGCTTGGCCGCCGGAGCCGACTCCCGGGAGCAGCCCGACGCCATCAGCGAACCCAGCATCGACAACGCAACGGCGATTGGTGTGTTCATTCGGGCAAACTATAGCAATGGAATTGATCGACATCGGCGCCAACCTGGCCCATGACAGCTTCGACGCCGACCGCGACGCGGTGATGGCCCGCGCCCGCGCCAACGGCGTGACGCAGATGGTGATCACCGGCTCCAGCGAGGAAGCCACGCGCCGCGCCATCGAGCTCTCGCGGGCGCATCCCGGTGTGCTGTTCGCCACGGCCGGCGTGCATCCGCACCACGCCGTGGACCTGACCGACGCCACCCTGCCCACACTGCAGGAGCTCGCCCACGAACCCGAAGTGCGTGCCGTGGGTGAATGCGGCCTCGACTACTTCCGCGATTTCAGTCCGCGAGACCTGCAGCGCCGCGCCTTCGGGTGGCAGCTGGAACTCGCCAAGGCCACGGGCAAGCCGGTGTTCCTCCACCAACGGGAGGCGCACGAAGATTTCGTCGCCATCCTGAAGGAACACGGCGTCACGAATGGCGTGGCGCATTGCTTCACGGCGGGCGACCAGGAGCGTGACGCCTACCTCGAGCTGGGCCTGCACATCGGCATCACCGGCTGGATCAACGACGAACGCCGCGGCCTGCACTTGCGCGAAGTGGTCAAGGGCATTCCCGCCGACCGGCTCATGGTGGAAACCGACGCGCCCTATCTATTGCCCCGGGATATCAAGCCCGCGCCGAAATCCCGGCGCAACGAGCCGCATTACCTTCCCTACGTGGTGCGTGCAATCGCGAAGGCGCGCGGCGAGACGCCGGAGTCCGTGGCGGCGGCTTCCACCGCCACTGCGCGACGCTTCTTCACGCTGTGATACCCAGCCGGTCGCGCGGCGCACGCACCTTCGAAGGCTCCTTGCCCCGCGACTCCTTCCGATAGCGCGCCGGCGGCGCCTTGAACCGCCGCTTGAACGCACGGTTGAACGCGGCTTCCGAGTCATAGCCGACGTCCAGCGCCACGCGCTGCACGCTGCGGCTGGAGGATCTCAGCGCCTCCGCTCCCAGCTCGAGGCGCCAGTCGGTGAGATAGGCCATCGGCGCCTGGCCGAGGAATTTCGTGAACCTGTCCGTGAGCACCGAACGCGAGATGCCGGCTTCCTGCGCCAGCAGTTCGAGAGTCCAGTCATGGGCAGGGTCGCGGTGCAGCGCCGCCAGCGCACGGCCCACCGCGGGATCGCCGGCGCCGGCAAGCCAGCCGGACCGTCCTTCCGGCAAGGACAGCAGATAGCGCCGCAACGTTTCGGCGAACAACACCTCGGCCATGTGCGCGAGGATCACATCGCTGCCGGGGGTTCGCGCGGCCGCTTGCGCCAGCGCATGACGCAAGGTGTTGTCGAGCCAGTCACCGGAAGGATCCGTGCGCAGGTTGATCCGCACCACGCGGGGCAAGCCCGCAAGTACCGGCTTGAGGAGCTGACCGTCGCACGCGAGATAGCCGCAGACGAGCCCGGTGACCGGGCCACCACCGCCAAGATTGGCCAGAGCCAGCTTTCCCGACCACAGCGCGGGCAACGCGGCCGTGCCGTCGATGGGATTGCCGCCGACTCCCGCGCCCATCACGTGCGCATCACCGTGCGGCATCATGACGATGTCACCGGCCGCGAGCGGCGTGATCTCCTCGCCCACCTTCACGAACGCCGTGCCCTCGGTGAGGTGATGGAACTCGATGACGTGCGTGGCCCGGGAGCGGATGTAAGGCAGGAACGCGCTCGAGGGCGGCGCGTTCAGACACCACGGCGCCGAGCAGCTCGACTTGAAGAACATGGCGCCCGAGAGCTTCACGGCGCGCAACAGTTCCGACAAAGCATCCATGCCCGGAGTGTGCGTGAGCGCGCGGTGGCGCGCGAGCCCGCCAGGCGGGTCCCGGCGATTTCCGGCCGGCCAGTCAAGAACGCCGGTGGCGCGGCAAATTCCGGCGATCCGATTCCGCGCAGCATTCTCTCCGTCATTCACCGGAGGAAACATGCAGCAACAACCCCCCACTCTCATCAATCCCGACACGCTCAACGGCTTGCTGGGACGCGCCATCACCGATTTCGGTGGCACTTCGCTCGCGGCCCTGGTCGTCATCGGCGATCGCCTCGGCCTGTACCGCGTGCTCGCGGCGAATGGCGCGATCACCGCGTCCGAGCTCGCGGCCAGGTCCGGCACGCACGAACGCTACGTGCGCGAATGGCTGAATGCGCACGCCGCCTCGGGCTACGTGACCTACCTGGCGGACTGGGGCGGTACCAGCTCTCGCCCGAACAGGCGATGCTGTTCGCCCAGGAGGACAGCCCGGCCTTCGTCGTCGGCGGCTTTCAAACCGCGCTGGCGGCTGGCCGCATCGTGGACAGGCTTGCCGAGGCCTTCCGGACCGGCGATGGCATCGGCTGGCACGAGCACGACCACGACATGTTCCGCGGCTGCGCCCGCTTCTACCGCGTGGGATATCTCAATCACCTGGTCCAGGAATGGATCCCGTCGCTCGACGGCGTCGATGCGCGGCTCAAGTCCGGCACCCGCGTCGCCGACGTGGGCTGCGGTGTGGGCTACTCGACGCTCGATCATGGCCAAGGCTTATCCGAACTCGCATTTCACCGGGTTCGACATCCACGCCGAATCCATCGCCGCGGCCATCGGCCATGCCCGCGAGGCCGGAGTGACCAACGTGAGCTTCGAAATGGCGCCGCGCGGACAACTTCCGCGGCAAGGACTATGGCTTCGTCACGGTGTTCGATGCGCTGCACGACATGGGCGACCCGGCCGCGCGCTTCACGCCATGTGCGGTGGACGCTCGCGCCGGAAGGCACGTGGATGATCGTGGAGCCTTATGCGGGCGACCGCATCGAGGAGAACCTCAATCCCATCGGTCGCGCCTACTACGCCGCGTCGACGTTGCTGTGCACGCCCTGCTCGCTGTCACAGGAAGGACGCATGGGGCTGGGTGCGCAGGCGGGAGAAGCGCGTCTGCGCTCGGTGGTCACGGGAGCGGGCTTCACGCGCTTCCGGCGCGCCACCGCACTCGCCGGTCAACCTGATCCTGGAAGCGCGGCCTTAGGCCACAGCGACCGGGCTGGAACCGAAGTGCGGGCTGGGTTTGCAGGCTTGCTTGATGCGAGCCCAGCCCGGCTTGTACTTCGACACGGCGATGTCGAGCTCGGCGGCGCCCAGCTTGCGGGAATTCCGCGGCCACGGATTCCAGCATCACGGTGTAGCGCGGCAGTCCCTTCGGAAACTTCGCGCGCCGGGTGAACACGATGCGGCCTTCGACAGGCGTCTCTGTCCTGCGCCACGGCCTTGACGCTGGCGATGCGGTCGTAGAGCCCGGACTGCGGATTCACGAAAGTGCGTGCGGCGCGGGCCATCCATGACGCGTCCAGTCGGTCATCTGGTCACCGCCGAACACATTGCCGGTGATGTCGCGCATGTCGATGATCACCACGCCGCGGCTGGTCAGCAGCAGGAAATCGAGATGGAAGTCGCCGCCGTTGCCATCGGGCACGAGCACGTTGCGCAGGAAGTCCGCGGCGCCCGCGGTGACGCGCGCGACGCGGCGCGCATCGCGCCGACGCAGCATCCAGATGCGGCCGCCAAAGAGCGCGATCGACGCCACGGCGAGCACGCCGACGGCGATCAGGACGAGCTGAATCTGTGTGAGCCCGAAAGGCGGATTCAATATTTCTTCTCTTACCTGACCTTCCCCAGCGCCCCGCTCAGTGCCGCGAGCGAGGGCTCGAGATCGGCACAGGACACGGGACGCGAGAAGAGTTTAGCAAGGCTTTCCGGCATTTCGATTCGCTGCCCTATGAGCGGCTCCACGATTTCGTGAAATTTCGCCGGGTGCGCGGTCGAAACCAGCACCCAGCGGCCTGCCCGAGCGCTCGGCTGCCGCGCATCCGCGCGTAGACCTCGGCCGCGGTGGCCGTGTGCGGACACCAGGGCTTCCCGTACAGTTCGCGAAGTCGGTGTCCGCTGATGCGCGCCCGGATCTGCTCGTCGCTGACGCTTTCGGCGCGCACGGCGGCGCGCACCGATTCGATGTCCGGAAACAGTGCACGCAGGCGCTCCATGTTGCTGGGCGTGCCCACATCCATGGCCGAGGCCAGCGTCGGAACGCTGGCGCGCGGCTGCCAGTCGCCGGTCTGGCAGGAAATCCGGCACCGTGCGGTTGGCGTTGTGCGCCAGCACGATGCGCCCGATGGGCAGGCCGATCTTGCGCGCCCAGACGCAGGCCACGGAATTGCCGAGGTTGCCGCTGGGGATCAGGAAGTTAGGCTTCACGCCGTGCTGGCGGATACACCGCGAGACTGGTCGCCGCGTAATACACGGCCTGCGGCAGCAGGCGCCCGAGATTGATGCTGTTCGCGCTGGAGAGTTCGAAGCGCGTGCGCAGCTGCGTCGTCCACGAAGGCTTCTTTCACCACGCGCTGGCAGTCATCGAAGCTGCCGGACGACACGATAGGAATGGACGTTGTCGCCCCAGCACGTGAGCTGGCGCTCCTGCGTGGGCGACACCAGGCCCTTGGGAAACAGCACCGACACCAGGACGCCCGGTCGGCGATGGAACGCCGCGGCCACCGCGCCGCCCGTGTCGCCCGAGGTGGCGACGAGGATGTTCAGCGGCTTGGCGTCATTCGCGGCGCGGATGCGCGCCAGCGAAGCCGCGAGAAAGCGCGCGCCGAAATCCTTGAACGCGGCGGTGGGGCCGTGGAACAGCTCGAGCACCGACAGGGAGCCATCGGCGTTCACCGGGCACCAGGGGCGCGGGAAAGTTGAAGGCGTCACGCACCACGTCGCCGATCTGCGGCGCGATCGGGTCGCCTGCGACGAAGGGCCGCAGAAAGACCTCGGCGACTTCGGGCAGGGTGTTCGCGCCGTCGAACTCGGCCAGCGGAATCGCTCGGCCAGCGTCTCCGGAACGTACAGGCCGCCGTCCGGCGCCAGACCCTGCGCCAGCGCCTCGCCGAAGCGACACCGCGGCGAGACTTGCCCGCGCGTGCTGACGAACTTCATGTCAGGCACCACGTGCGCGCCGGTCGACGAGATCGGCACGATCCAGGAATCCGTCTGCATGCCGGCCGCCTTGAACGCCGCGACCATGGCGTCGCGCACCTTCGGCGCATCGGAATCCAGCGACCAGGCGAACATGGTCGGGCCCGCGCCGGAGATGGTGCAGCCCAGCGCGCCATTGGCCATCGCGCCCGCGCGCACGGCGTCGAAGCCGGGAATCAGCTGCGAGCGCTGCTTCTCGATGACCACGTCCTCGAAGGACGCGCGGATCACGTCGAGATCGTTCGAATAACAGCCCGAGATGAAGCCCGCGAGGTTCGCGGTCTGCCAGATGAAGTCCGACATCGGCACTTCGCGCTTGAGAATGCCGCGCGCCTCCTTGGTGGACAGGAACAGATGCGGATGGACCAGGATGGCGCGGATGCCATTCGGCACCGGGATCTGCTTCACGCGCGGATTGTCGATGCCCACCGTGAGCACCAGGCCGCCGAACAGGCTGGGCGAAATGTTGTCCACGTGCAGCGAGCCCGAGGACACCGCCTCACCCTGCATGGCGAACTTGAGTAGTTCGATCTTGCGACAGCGGCTTGTCGAGCAGCGCATTGGCCGCGACCACCGCGGCGACGGCCGAGGCCGCCGAGCCGCCGAGGCCAGAACCCAGCGGAATGCCCTTGTCGATGAACGCATCGAAACCGAAACCGGGCTTGAGCGCGTCCTGCATGGCCAGCAACGCGCGGCCCGCCGTGTTGCGCTCGGGCTCGCGCGGAATGTCCTTCACCACGCCCGACGAACCGGAGATCGTGACGCCCGGCTTGTCGGTGCGCGTGACCGTGCACTTGTCGCCGAGCACGTCGACCGAGAAGCCGAGGATGTCGAAACCGATGGCGACGTTCGCCGCCGAGGCCGGCGCGAACGCCGTGGCCTGTCGTTCACGCCCGTGCTCACAGGTGCGCTCCCAGATACGAACAGACGCGCAGCAGGTCGGCGAACACACCCGCGGCCGTCACGTCGGGACCGGCGCCCGGACCCTGCACGATCAGCGGGTTGCTGTTGTAGCGCGCGGTGGCGTAGCGCACCACGTTGTCCGTGAGCGCGATGTTGGCGAAGGCATGCGACTTGTCGAGCTCCGACACACCCACCGTGGCCTTGCCATCGGCGGTGAGCCGGCCCACGTAGCGCAGCACCTTGCCGCGCGAGGCCGCCTCGTCGAAGCGCTTCTTCATGTCGTCGTCGTACTTGGGCAGTCCGTCGAGGAAGTCGTCGATGCTGCCCTTCTCGAGCCCGGCCGGAATCAGGCTCTCCACCTGCACGTCCTTCATCTCGATCTTCAGGCCCATCTCGCGGCCCAGGATGATGACCTTGCGCGCGAAATCCGTGCCCGAGAGGTCGTCGCGCGGATCGGGCTCGGTGTAACCCTTGTTCTTCGCGTCCTTGACGATCTGCGAGAACGGCGTCTTGCCGTCGTACACGTTGAATAGATAGGCCAGCGTGCCGGAGAAGATGCCTTCCACGCTCGACGATCTTGTCGCCGGTCTCGCGCAGGTCGCGCAGCGTCTGGATCACCGGCAGGCCCGCGCCCACCGTGGCTTCGTAGAGATAGGAGCTGCCGCCCGCCTTGCGCGCCTCCTTCAGGCTCTCGTAATAAGCCAGCGGCCCCGAGTTGGCCTTCTTGTTCGGCGTGACCACGTGGATGCCGGCCCTGAGCCAGTCCGCGTAGTGCTTGGCCACGGCTTCGTCGGCCGTGCAGTCGATGATCACCGTGTGCGGCAGGTGGTCGACGTGCAGATGCTCGACGAACTTGCCGATGTCCGCCGGCGTCTTGCTGGCGTCCAGCGCGGCTTTCCAGTTGTCCGCGGATCGACGCCCTGCTCCGACAACAGCATCTTCTTGCTGGACAGGATGCCGCGCACGCGCAGGTCGAGCTTGGACGTCACGCAGGCGCTCGCTCTCGGCGGCGATCTGCTCGAGCAGCACCTTGCCCACGGTGCCGGGACCGATGAGGCCGATGGAGATGGTGTGCGGCGAGAGATAGAAACCCGAATGCACGGCGCGCAGCGCCTTGGTCGCATCCTTGCCGTCGACCACCACGGAGATGTTGCGCTCGGAAGCGCCCTGCGCGATGGCGTGCACGTTGACGCTGGCGGAACCCAGCGCATTGAACACCTTGCCGGAAATGCCCGGCAGGCCGGCCATGCCATCACCGACCACGGCGAGGATGGCGAGATCCTTGTCGACCTGGATGGACTGGATCTGCCCTTCCTTGATCTCGCGATCGAAGGCGGCGGTGACGACGCGCGCGGCGCGCTCGGCTTCCACGCCCGGAATCGCGCAGCAGATGGAATGCTCCGAACTACCCTGCGAAATGAGGATGACCGAGATGCCTTCCTCGCGCAGCGCGCCGAACAGGCGGTGCGCCGTGCCGGGCACGCCGATCATGCCGGCGCCCTCCACGTTCACCATGGCGATGTTCTCGATGCGAGGTGATGCCCTTCACCGGCAGCTTGGAATCCGGCTTGGCGCAGATCAGCGAGCCCTGCTTCTCGGGCGCGAAGGTGTTGCGGATCCAGATCGGAATGCCGCGGCCCACGGCCGGCGCCATGGTCTGCGGATGAATGACCTTGGCGCCGAAGTACGCCAGCTCCATGGCCTCGTTGTACGACAGCGCATCGATGACCTTGGCATCCGGCACGCGGCGCGGATCGGCGGACAGCACGCCGTCGACATCGGTCCAGATGTGGATCTCGGCGGCGTCGAGCAGCGAACCGAAGATCGAGCCGGAGAAATCCGAGCCGTTGCGGCCCAGCGTGGTCTGCACGCCGCGGCGATCACTGGCGATGAAGCCGGTGATGATCAGCGTGCCCTTGAAATTCTGGCACGGCACCAGCTTGCGCAGCTTGGCGCGTGACTCTTCCCATTGCACGGCCGGGCCCAGCGGGCCCCACTCCACGACCACGGCCTGGCGGGCATCCACCCACTGGACCGCGCCCGGACGCTTGCGCACGCGCGCTGAAGAATTCGCGGAACAGTTTGGTCGACCAGATCTCGCCGTAGCCGGCGATGAGGTCGCGCACGTTCTGCGCGGCCGAGCGCGTCAGCTTGACCGTGTGCAGGATGCCTTCGATGTCGTGGCGATCGCGATCGAAGCCGGCCATGTACAGAGCTCGCGCTTCGGGCGAGAGCAGCGTCTCGGCAATGGTGTTGTGACGCGCACGAATCGCGTCGAGGTCACCGCGCCAGGCGTCGTCCTGCGCTTCGGCACGCGCGACCAGGCCCAGCAGGCCGTCGGTGACGCCACGGCAAGCCGAGAGCACCACCCCCAGGGGCCGGGAGGCAGCTTCTCGAGGATGTTGGCGACGCGCTTGAAACACTCGGCGTCCGCGACCGAAGAACCGCCGAATTTGTGTACGACCCAGGCGGAGGGGTCTTGAGCTGGCATTGAGACTTGCGACCTGAAAGGAAGGCCAAAAAAGCCCGGCAAATCTACTGGTTGCACCCCCGTACACGCAAGCGAACGGGGCCCCTTTCTGGCATATATTTCCGCTCCCGACATGAGCTTCCATCGCCTACTCGCCCTGTTCGAGCGCGCCCGCGCGTCCAGCCGAAGCTCTGGTGCTCTGCACGGTGATCAGCACCGGCGGTTCCACCTATGCGAAACCCGGCGCGCAGATGCTGATCGCCGCCGATGGCGAATACGCCGGGTTGTTGTCCGGCGGCTGTCTCGAAGGTGACCTGCGCGAACATGCGCGCGGCGTGGCGGCCTCGGGCCAGGCGCGCATCGTCAGCTACGACCTGCGCAGCAGCACCGACCAGTTGTTCGGGCTCGGCGCGGGCTGCGAAGGCGCCATGGACATCCTGCTGTCGCGCGTGGCGCCGGACGATGGACTGGCAGACCTTGGACTTCATCGCCGATGGCCGCGGCGCAGCGCGCCTGCCGCATGGCGATTGGTCGTCAGCCAGCTTCGTGAGCGCATGCCGCCGGGACCGGCCATTCCCGCGATCGGCGCCGCTGCATTGCGCGACCATGGCGCGTCTTCCGGCAACAGCTGGTGAACTCGCAGCATCCCGATGTCGAACTGTTCGTCGCTCGCCTTCCGCCGCCACCGCACCTGCTGCTGGCCGGCGGCGGACCCGATGCGCGCCCGGTCGCCACGCTCGCCGCGTTCCTCGGCTGGCACGTGAGCGTCGTCGATCATCGCGCCGTGCTATCTCGACCCCGCCGCTTTCCGCCGGCACCGCGGCTGATCGAGGCCCGCGCCGCCGGACCTGGCGCGCGCGGTGCGATCTCGACAGGCACTCCGCCGCCATCGTCATGAGCCACCACCTGGAATCCGACCTGCACTACCTGCGCGCGCTCGCGCACGCGCCGGTGCCCTACGTGGGGTTGTTAGGCCCGGCGGCGCGGCGCGAAAAACTGCTGGCCGATCTCGGCGCGGACGCCGCGGCTGCTGCGTCCGCGGCTGCGCGCGCCCGTGGGCCTGGACATCGGCGGACGCAGCCCCGAATCCATTGCGCTGTCCATCATCGGCGAAGTGCATGCCGCGCTCGCCGGCCGCGGCGGGCCGGCCCTTCAGCGAAGTGGCGACGTGGGCGGCAAGCGGCAAATCCTTTCGCGCAGCCCTCGTCCATGATGATTCGGCGCGCATGACCGGCACGTTCGATGCCGCCCGGCTGCAGCTGCTGCCGCTCATCGCCATCCTGGTGCGTCTCCGGTCTCGTGGCCGGGTTCGCCGCCGGGTCTGCTGGGCGTGGGCGGCGGCATCGTCACCGTGCCGGTGCTCGAGTACTCGCTGCGGTTCGCCGGCGTGCCCGAGGAATACCGCATGCACGTCGCGGTGGCGACTTCGCTCGCGGCCATCATCCCGACCGTCCATCAGTTCGGCGCGTTCGCATCACGCGCGCGGCGCCGTGGATTGGGATCTGGCCAGACGCTGGGCCGCGTCCCTGGTGATCGGCGGCGTTCGCGGGCAGCCTGCTGGCCTCGCATGCGCCACTGGCCGTACTGGCCGGCATCTTCGGCGGCGTCGCCCTGCTGATCGCCGCTGAAAATGCTGCTGCCGCTGGATCACTGTGCGCGTCGCCGAGCAGGTGCCCGGCGGCGTCACGGGTGGGCGTCATGGCTTCGTTGATCGGTGGCATGTCCGCGGTCATGGGCATCGGCGGCGGCACGCTGGCGGTGCCGACGCTGAACCTTTGCGGCTATCCGATCCATCGCGCCGTGGGCACGGCGGCATTCTTCGGACTGCTGATCAGCGTGCCGGGCACCATTGGCTATCTACTGGCGCAAGCCCGAGACCGGCCTGCCCTGGCTCACCGTCGGTTTCGTGAGTGTGGCGGGCCTCGCGGTCATCGCGCCCGGGGTCGATGCTCACCGCCACACTCGGGCGCACGCGCCGCGCATGCACTGTCGCGCCGACGGCTGGCGCAGGCATTCGGCGTGTTCCTGCTCGATCGTCGGGACGCGGATGGTTTATCGCGCGCTGGCCTGAGTGGCGAGCCGCTCGCATGTCGCGCTTCCTCGTAGACCACGTCCGCCGGGATTTCCGGCACCTGGCAATCCACCAGCGATGCAGATGCCGCGCAGCAGATCCACTTGCGGCACGGTCAGCCGGCCGCCCACGGCGATCACTCGCGCCATGCCTTCGGAGAACGAACGCTTGCCGGTCGGGTGGATCTGCGCGACGCCGGCCAGCGCCGCATCGAGCTGAAGCAATCGCGAGCGGTGTTTCTCCGGGAACGGTCAGCCACTTCTGCGGCGGCATCATGCCCATGAGTCCGGCGCGATAGGCATTCTGACCCTTTTGCCGACACCGAAACGGTAATGCGCCAGCGAGGCGTACAACTCGCACACCTGCTGCGCGCGTTCGGGCAACGGCACCGGCGGCGGTTGTTCGGTGGCCTTGGCCAGTTTCTTTTCGAGGATGCGCGTGAGCGCGAGTAACGAAACATGTCGCCGATGGCGACCGTGGGCGCGAAGGCGCGCGCCACGCCGCGCAGGCGTTTGCGATGCGCCGGATCCATGTCGTCGAGCAGCGTCAGGAGATCCGTGAGCAAGGGCAGCCGCGACGCCGGCGCCAGCGCCGCCGAGCCGGGGAATCTGCACCTGGGTTTCCTTGAACAGTTCGATGCCGAGCACCGGCGCGAGCTTGGTCAGCTGCGTGCGCCACTTGCGCGGGTTCCGATGCCAGCAGCGCCGGCGATGTAGGGGCCTGCACCGCCATGGCTGTTCAGCTCCACCTGCGCGATGCAGTCTGGTGGCGGTCTGCTGATCCTGGCTCAATCGATTGCGCAGCACGTCGGGAGGCAATGTCTTGCCCGCCACCATGCGGACACCCGTGGGCAGCGTCTCCGCCAGTGCGGGCGTGCTCTGCGTACGTCGCCAGGCTCAGGCCTTCGGTGCTGAGTGCGGGCTGGCCGCCACTGATGGCCGCCGGCCTCGAATGCGCGGCGGCAGGAGGCACGGCGGCCATGGCGCCATGGGCATTGTCGCCATAGGCAGAGCGGCCGACATCGCGGCCGCGCCCGCGGCGAAAGGCATGGCGGCGCCGGCTTCAGCGGATGCTTCGGCACCGCCCGCGACAGCGGCGGCTGCTTCGGCTTCGGCTTTCGCCTTGGCGCTCTGCGGCGACGCTCCTCGCTGATCGCGATCTTGAAACGTGGATGGTGACATGCGCGTATCGAGTGCACGCACGCGTTCCTCGATCGGCGGATGCGTGGCGAACAACGAGCCGCCGAACTTCGACGCCCAGGCGGCATCGCTGCCGGCGAAGAACATGTGCGCCACGTCGGAGGACGACTTGTGCTCGAGCGCGTGCCCTCGGCACTGGCCGCCATGATGACGAACGCGCTCTGCAGCGCCTGCGGATTGCGCGTGAACTGCACGGACGAGGCATCGGCCAGGTGCTCGCGCCGCCGCGAGACCGCGGCCTGCAGCAGCCGGCCCGCCAGCATGCCCACGCTGCCGGCGACGAAGATGCCGAAGGCGATCAGCTTGATGCGCGCCGCGCCTTTGCCGCGGCTGCGGCCGCGCATGACGCGGCCGGCGAGATCGGTGATCACGAACAGGCCGAAGATCCAGGCGGTGAGCCGCATGTTGATCTTCATGTCGCCGTTGAGGATGTGGCTGAACTCATGGCCGATGACGGCCTGCAGCTGGTCGCGGTCGAGATTTGTCGAGCGCTCCCTGCGTGACGGCCACGGCGGCCTCGTCGGCCGAGTGACCGGCGGCGAAAGCGTTGATGCCCGGCTCATCGGGCAGCACGAACACCTGCGGCTTGCGGATGCGCGCCGCGATCGCCATCTCTTCGACGATGTTCAGCAGACGCTTGCGCTTGAGGTCACCGTCGTCGGCGGTGACGGGCACGCCGCCCAGCGAACGCGCCACGGCGGTGCCGCCTGCGCGCATCTCGGAACTCTTGTGCCAGCAGGCGCCGAAGATCACCACGAGCACCACGATCGTGAGTCCAGAACACGAGCTGCGGCGTTTCGTGCTGCATCACGTTCATGCGGGTTGCCGCCCAGGCCCACCAGCACCACCAGGTTGATCGCCAGCACCACCACG
Source organism: uncultured Pseudomonadota bacterium (assembly GCA_963846605.1). GTDB lineage: Bacteria > Pseudomonadota > Gammaproteobacteria > Steroidobacterales > Steroidobacteraceae > CADEED01. Next base: position 525,970 of record CAWJWS010000011.1, on the reverse strand, counting down.
AGAATGGCGGCCGATGAAGGCCCAAACCAGCCAGCGGGTATAGGTTTTCTGGGTCTCCTGACGTTCGAAGAACTGCGTGCTCATCAAGCGTAAAACTACCGCCAAACCGGGCGCTTCGGACGTGCTCTGGCGCACGGCGGCGAGCAAAAACAACCTCAAATGCGACCGGTTTAACGGTTGCGCCGGCCTCGGCCACGTCCGGATGTCAGCCTTAACAGAGTAAGATCGGCCGCCATGAACCTCGAACCACAGAAGACCGAGTCCGAGATCCGCAACCAGAGCGGCACGGCCCGCGTTCTGGCCAGCCTGGTCATCGTCGCGCTGGCGGTGCTCACCATCCTCGTGGTGCTGGACGTGATCCCGCGCTCGGCCTTCGCCGAGATGGCCGGCAAGACCGCCTTGATCGCCGGCGTCTGCGTGGTATCGGTGTTCGCGATCGGGCTGCTCTCACGGCGTTGAGTCCGCGGTGAGCGACTCCGCCGGCAGTGAGTCGAGCCACATCCATGTGGTGGTACTGGCCGCCGGCGCGTCCAGCCGGTTCGGATCCTCCAAACAACTGGTGCGCATCAACGGACGCCCGCTGATGCTCAGCGCGGTGAGCCGCGCCGTGGAACTCGCAGGCCATTCGGTCACCGTGGTGCTGGGCGCCAACGCCACTGAACTCGCGCCGCTGCTGCGGCACAGCCCCGCGTCCGTGGCCATCAACCGCGACTGGGCCGAAGGCATCGCCAGCTCCATCCGCGAGGGGCTCGACACATACGCCGGCCACCGCCGATGGCATGCTGATCGTGCTGGCCGACCAGGCGGCCGTCACCACTGAAGACCTGCGCCGGCTCGCCGGTGCCTCTGGCGCCGCAATCCCATGTCCATCGCCACCGCGCAGTACGCCGGCGCCAGTGGGTGTGCCGGCGATCTTTCCGCGCTGGTGCTTCCGCGACCTCAACGAGTTGCGCGGCGATCGCGGCGCGCAGCAGCTGCTGCAGCGGCACGTGGACCGGCTCGTGCGCCTGCCCATGCCGAGCGCCGAGCTCGACATCGACCGGCCCGAAGACCTGCTGGCGCTGGAGCAGAACGCCGAGCTGCGAAGCGACCTGCTCCGACTGACGGCAATGGCACAGCGATAGTTAGCCCAACAGCCGCACCAGCAGGCGCGCCAGCGGGAACGCCAGCACCACGGCCGTGCAGGGCACCAGGCAGAGCAGCATCGCCGCCCAGAGCTTGAGCGGCGCCGCCCGCGCCTTGCGCTCCGCCCGCGCGAAACGGCTGGCCGCCGATCTGGCGCGCACGGTCGCGAAGCACCGACTCGGCCGGCAGCTGCAGCTTCTCGGCGGCCGCAACCGCTCACCAGCGTGGCGAGCGGCCGGCAGTCGCAGGCGTTGTTCGAGGCTGCGCAAGCGCGTCCAGCGGTTCGGCGCCCGAGTGGACCTCGAGCAGACGCGTTGCCAGGCCCGGCTGCAGCGCGCCATCGGGTGACCGCTCGATGCACAGCGTGAGCGCGGCCGGCCAGGCAACGCCGGACTCCAGGGCCAGCGCGAGCAGATCGAGATGCAGTCCGAGGTGGTCGAGGATTTCGCGACTCCACGCGGCGGCGCGCGGATGCGAGCAGCGCTGGCGCGAGTGCGTAGACCCCTGCCGCCGTCGCGATGGCGGCCGCCAATGAGGCCATACGCCCAGCTGGCCGCGTGACGAACAGCACCGGGATGGCCGCGAGCACGCGAGCCAGGGCGCGCGCCGCCGGCCAATGCGCGGGCGGATCCACGCCGATCGAATTCCGCCAGGCGCAGCGCGGCGTGCACCGCGAGCATGCCGCGCAATCCCGGAACACTGACCACCCCGACGATGACCGCCAGCAACAACCAGACCGCGGGCGGCAGCTCGCTCATCAGATTTCCACGTGTGCGATGCGCCAGAGCAAGACGCAGCCCGCGAGCTCGACGAGCCACAACCCTGCCTGCGCGGCCCCGGGCATCTCCCACCCCACCGCATGCAGAAACAGCACCGCCGCTGGCGGAATGAGTGCCGCCAGCGCACCGCGCCTCAAGCCCGACGCGGTGCGCGCCAGCATCTTTCTCTCGAAGGCCACGCGCCGCCGCAACCGCAGCGCCAGGCGTTGCGCGGCATCGGCCTGCAGTTCCGCACCACCGCGTCCCAGTTCTTCCGCCAGCAGCAACGAATTGGCTTCGTGGAGCATGAGGCCGCCGAGCCGTCTCTTGAGCGACGCCTCCAAGGGCAGGAGCTGCGCTGTGCGCCGCACCTCGCGGGCGAAGTCCACCAGCATCACCGCGATCTCACTGGCCTCGCGGCTGCGAACGCGCCGCCGCCACGCGGACAGCGCCGGCATGCCGATGAACAACGCCAGCAGCAGCCATGCGCTGAAGAACAGCGCGTCAGGAAGCATGATCGAACCACCAGCGGCCAAAGCCCTTCCACAACCACGCCAACTGCACCACCGCGAATGCGAGCAGCCAGAGCTTCCCGAACCGGGTTCCGAGTCTTGGGTTATTCGGCGCTTCCATGCGCGACCATTGAACGGCGTGTCGCCTCGCGAGTCAGCCCGCGAATATCGCGCGAATGCCCAGGTTTGCGCGCATCAGCCCTGCGCGCGGGTCATGCGTCGATCAGGCCTTTCCGGCCGCCAGGGTCTTCGCCTTGATGGCGTCGCGGTTCGCCGTGGAGAACACGTTGAGGTAGTCGGAATTCGTGAACGCGAGCTTCATGAAAGCGATGCGCCCGCGTACCCTCCGCGAACATCAGCCGCACGTCCTTGATGCGCACGGGCTGGTAGTAGCTGGTCTGCGGCGGCCGGGCGCGTCGCAGCCGGTAGAACAACACGACCAGCAACAGCGCCAGCACCGGGCCGAGGATGAACAGGTTCTGTGCGAGCAAAGGCGGCAGAGTGGAGTTCTTGGCCGTGGCGATGAGCGCGCCGAGAATGAAGATGGCGGTCACGCCGAACACGAACAACCGCATGAACATCCCGGAGGGCCTTCGCCGCAAGGATTTCCGGCAGGCTTCGCAGATGGGAATGGAAAGCTGGAAGGTGGTGTTCGTTCCGCCCAATCCGAATCCGCGCATCACACGCGTGTCCTGGATTTCCGGCGTGCAGTTGGTGTCGCCACAGTTGCAGCAGAACGTGGCGGGAAAGTTGAGCGGCGGAGCCTCGGCCTGGATGTCGCTCGTCATTTCATCGTCGGCATGATGAATTCCGCGCCCGCGCCCGCCGGCATCCGGCCACCGGCTGGTCACGGTCTTGAGCCGCGTATAGAAACGCACGCCTTCCATGCCGTGCATCGCGTGATCGGCGAAGCTCGACCGGCGCCATCCGCCAAAGCTCATGAACGCCATGGGTACCGGGATCGGAACGTTCACGCCCACCATGCCGACTTCGATCTGCTGCACGAAGGCGCGCGCGGCGCCGCCGTCGCGCGTGAAGATCGAGGTGCCATTCGCGAACTCGTGCGAGTTCACGAGCTTCACCGCATCCGCCAGCGTCGGCACCCGCAGGACGACCAGCACCGGACCGAAGATTTCCTCGCGATACACCTTCATGGCGGGCGTCACATGGTCGAACAGACAACCACCCAGGAAAAAACCATTTTCATGGCCGGCCACCTTGAGCCCGCGGCCATCCACGACCAGCTTCGCGCCTTCCTTCACCCCGGCTTCGATGTAGTTCGTCACGCGCTGACGATGTTCGGCCGTGACCAGCGGACCCATGTCCGCGTCACCATTCTGGGATTGATCGACGCGCAATTTTTTCACGCGCTCCGCGAGCACGCCGGCGAGGCGGTCGCCGGTGCCCTCGCCGACCGCGACCGCGACCGAAATCGCCATGCACCGTTCGCCGGCGGATCCATAAGCGGCGCCTAACAAGGCGTCCGCCACCTGGCCGACGTCGGCATCCGGCAGCATGACGAGATGATTCTTGGCGCCGCCCAGCGCCTGCACGCGCTTGCCATGCGCCGTGCCCTCGCGTTGCACGTACTCGGCGATCGGCGTGGAGCCGACGAAGCTCACCGCGTCCACACCGGGATGCTTGAGCAAAGCGTCCACCGCCACCTTGTCGCCGTTGACCACGTTGAAGACGCCGGCAGGCAAGCCGGCTTCCGTGAGCCACTGCGCGAGCAACAGGCCCGCGCCCGGATCCCGCTCGGATGGCTTGAGGATGAACGTATTCCCGCAGACCAGCGCCACCGGGAACATCCACATCGGGACCATGGCGGGAAAATTGAACGGCGTGATGCCTGCGGCCACGCCCAGCGGCTGACGCAGCGAATAGCTGTCCACGCCCGTGCCCACGTCGGGCGCGAACTCTCCCTTGGTGAGATGCGGCGCACCACAGGCGAACTCCACGACTTCGAGACCCCGCGTGACTTCACCCGCCGCATCGCTGACCAGCTTGCCGTGTTCGGATGCGATCAGTCTCGCCAGCTCCGCGCGCCGTTGTTCCAGGATTTCCTTGAACTTGAACATGACACGGGCGCGCTTCAATGCCGGTGTCGCGGCCCACGCAGGAAATGCCGCGCGCGCGGACTGCACTGCCGAATCGACGTCCGCTTCACTGGCCAGCGCCACGCGCGCCGCGACCACGCCCAGCGAAGGATTGAACACGTCGCCGGCACGCCCCGAACCACTGGCCGGTTTGCCGTTGATCCAGTGTCCATAGTGGGTGATGCGGTCTTGTGTCATGAGCGTGATTTCATTTGGGGCATTGATCGTTGGCCGTCATCGCCAGCATCGTTTCGTAAAGGTGCTTGCGCAGCACCAGGTGCAGATCGTCGTCGGTGTTGATCGGCATGTCCTGGACCGCCGGAAGTCCGGTGACTCGCGCGGAATACTGCTCCCATTCCTGAAGTATTGCCTCCACTGCCCTGGCGCATTCCGAACCCTGCGCGGCCAGCAGTTTTTCCGTGACCGGCGCGGTCGCCATCTCCCATCGCGACAACGCGGTCTGATAACAGCTCTTGAGCCCCGGCACGATCAGGCCTCCCTCTCGGCTGGCATCTTTCGCCGCCTGTTTCATGCACGCCCGCAATTCCTGGCGGACGCTCTGGTCGACCTCGGCCGCTGTCCGGATGTTCGTGCGATCGCCGGCGGCGCCGATGGCCGGCACCATCAGGACGAGAAAAGGCGCGGCGAACAGGAGTCGAGCGACTCCCCGCGAATACTTGCCGGCACCGGCTGGCTCATGCTTCATGGGAGCGCGAGTGTAGCGCCGCCCCTATACTGTGGCGATGCAGAAGCCGGGTGAGAGAGAGAAGTCGCTGGCCGAGATCGAAAGGATGCTGGCCGAAACCACGGACGAAGCCAGCCGCAAGGACCTGGAGCGTCTGCGCGATTCGCTGAATTCTCCCCAGATGCGCGACATGGCGCAGGCCGCCGCGACCAGCCCGAAACGCAAGCCGGACGAACTGGTTCTGCATTTCCACGCGCCGCAGTTCCCGGTCCCGCTCACGGCCACGGGCTGCGTGCTGACCAGCGCCATCTGCCTGTATGCCGCGGTCCTGGCGTTCGAGAACCCGCTGATCATCATCGGTGGCAAGGTCATGAACCTCTGGCTGATCGCCGCGCTTTTCGGTGCGCTGTCGGTGCTGTTCACCGCGCTGTCCTTCAAGCGCAGCTTCCTCGTGCGCATCGACACCCAGGGCATGGTCGCGCGCAGCAGCGGGAAACGCTGGCGTCACCTGCGCGCGGGTGACCTGCAATGGAACGAAGTCCGTTCGCTGCACGAGCGCACGAAGGACCGCGTGCTGGAGATCCGCACCGCCAATGGCGAACCCCTGGAAGTGCCGATGAAGCTGGTGAACTACAAGGTGCTCAAGCACCATCTCGACAACATGGTGATGCTGTTCGGTGACCGGACGCGCTAGTTCCGCCGCGTCGATCGCCGGTCGATGATGACCAGCGACACCACTACCGCCACCAGCCAGACCAGACCGAGCAGCAAGCCGTAGCCCATTGCGTTCGGCACGATGAAGCCGCTGTTGAATTCGCCTACCGGCCAGCCCCATGACAGCGGCACGCTCATGACGACAGAGTACGCGATCAGGAACAACGCGCCGACGAACGGCAGCATCAGGAGCAATGCTCCCAGCAGCGCAATCGCGATCGTTGCCATCGTCGCCACGGACACGGCGCCCAACGCCAGCTCCAGCACGTCCCCACGCGGGCCCGCGGCATCGGGATCGAAATCCGCGTGCGGCTCGAAGCGCGCATCCGCATACACCCACGCCTTCCTGCCCGACACCAGGCGCGCCTCGAAGCGGCGATAGGCAGGATTGGTCTCGTAGCTGTCCGCGCGCAACAGCTCCTCTTCCGTCACCTCGAATGCCACGCCATTGACGCGATGCCGCGGATTGCCGGAGAACGCCGCGATCGGGTGATGCGTCTTGCCACTGAGCGCGATGACTTCCGGGTCCTTCATCTCCATCATGGCTTCCTGGAACCCCACGATGGCATCGGCCCTGCCCTCGAGCCGGCGGCCGAAGGTTCCGATCTGCACGCTCTCCAGCTGCAAGGTTCCGTAGGAGAACAGCAGCGTCATCATCCCCTCCGGCTGACGAACCTGACCTGCGACCCCAGCGGCACCGACGTTTCGTCGAACGTCCGGCACAGCAGGCCGATGCGACCGTCTTCGCTGACCTGCCAGAACACGTACTTCAGTAGTTTGACGGTCGAGCGCGCGATCTCGGCGGCATGAGAAGTCAATTCATCTCCTTCCGGCGTGAAGGGCGGGTCGAGGATGAGCAATGTACCCTTGCGCGGAAACGCGGGAAATCCTCGCAGCGCCGCACCGGCGGATACCTGCATTATTTCGGCGACTGTGAATGACATGCCGCTGACCGACATGGGCGGGGCTTCAGGAACCCGACTCGAACGCTTTGCACTCGCACGGCGAACTCATGCTCGCGACACCATGAGCACGCCCGCGATCGTCACCGCGCCACCCACCAGCATCGAGATCAGCAAGGGCTCGCCGAGCACAAGCACCGCTGATCGCCACGCCGAACACCGGCACCAGGTTGTTGAAGATGCTGGTCGTCGACGCGCCCACCTTCTTCACCGACATGTAGTACCAGACGAAGGCGACCGCGGTGCCGAGACACGCCGAGGTACAACAGCGAGGTGATCATGCGCCAGTCGAACTGCGTGGGATGCAGATCACCGAAGTGCGGCGCCGCGACGATCCCCAGCAACAACGTGCCCCACAGCGCCGCGTAGTTGGTCGCCGCCAGCGGCGAGAGCCCGCCCAGCACCTTGCGGCCGAGGATGGTGTACAGCGCCCACGAGGTGACGGCGCCGAACATCAACAGCTCGCCCACGCCAACACCGCCGCCGGCGAAGCTGGCGAGATCGCCCTTCGACACGACGATGGCTACGCCCAGCAAGGCCACGGCGACTCCCAGCCACCGCCGCGCGCCGAGACGCTCCTTGAGCACCACCGCGGAGATCGCGATGGTGATCGCCGGATTCAGCGCGATGATCAACGCCGCGCGGCTGGCGGGTAGTTTGGCCAGCGCACCCATGAAGAACAGGTTGTAGGCGAACACGCCGAACAAGCCGAGCACGAAGGTCGCCGGCCCATTGGCGGCTCGTGAGCCGCGGCAGTCCGCCTTCGAGCACGAACGCGGCCACCAGCAAGCCACGCAAGCCACGACGTATCGCGCGAACGACCCCATGAGAGGCGTGAGCGTGGCGACGACGATCTTGCCCGCGACGAACGTGCCGCCCCAGATCGCGGGCACTGCCACCAGCCTTGCGTAGTCCGACGGGCGCGCGCCGGCGAGACTCACTACTCGCGGCCTCGCGCCACGAAGTGGCCGTTGCGGAAGCCCGGCTTGCCGTAGCGGAACGGCTCGCCTTCGAGCGTCGTCACCTTTCCGCCCGCGGCCATGAGCACGGCCTGGCCCGCGGCGGTGTCCCATTCCATGGTGGGACCGAGTCGCGGATACAGATCCGCCTGCCCCGCCGCCACCAGGCAGAACTTGAGCGAGGAGCCGATGGAACGGAACTCCGTGACCGGGTAGTTGGCCAGGAACGCATCGGTCTCCGGTGAACGATGGGATCGTGATGCGACCGCCACCAGGCCTCGGCCGGTGGTTTCGCGCGCCTGGATGCCGGTGCCCATCGACGGCATGGTGCCGTCGGGATCCGCGTCGATGTGTCCCGCGCGCGCCGCACGCACATCACCCCAGTAGAGCTCGCGTTGCGCGGGCGCGAACACCACGCCGAGCACCGGCTCGCCGTTCTCGATGAGCGCGATGTTCACGGTGAACTCGTCGCGACGGCTGATGAATTCCTTGGTGCCGTCGAGTGGATCCACGAGAAAGAAGCGATCCGACACGGCCGGTGTCTTGCCGGCGGCCACGGACTCTTCGGCGACGACCGGAACGCCGGGCGCAATGACGGCCAGGTCCGCCAGGATGATTTTTTCCGCCGCTTCATCAGCCACGGTCACCGGCGATGCATCCGCCTTGTCGCGCACGGCGATGTCCGTGGCGTAGACGGCCATGATGGCGCCGCCCGCGCGCTGTGCGGAGTAGATCAGCGATTGCAGGAGCGCGGAGTTCATGCGGGGCCGTCGACGGGGAGAAGGCGTGCATTCTGGCGATTCCTGACGGAACCGGCAAATACCCGGTGAAAGCCAAGGCGCCAAGGCCGCCACCGCGGTGCTCACGGCGATCTCGAAGCCGAACTAGTTCCCGGTGCGCGCGGCGAGCATCCGCGCGCACAACTCTCCACGTCCGCGCGCGCGAAGATCTCGCGCGCGCCCTGCGGCATGCGCCGCGTCCAGTTGGAGTACTCGCTGCTCGTGCCCGGGATGTTCACGGGCTCGAGCACGCCGATCATGTCCTCGAGCTGCACGGTGACCAGCGCGGCCGCAGCACTTGCCCAGGAACGCATGGATGGCGCGCGACAGTTCATCGGAAAAAGCCGGTGTCGGCGGCGCCATCGTCCGCGTCTCGACGCTGTGGTCTTCGGGCCAGAGTCCTTCCTCGCGCAGCGCGCGCAGCAGGCGCTGCTTCTCCGGGCGCGATCGGTGCGCGCCCGGTTCCCACGCCCGCGTCGGCATAGAAGCCCAGTTTCTCCCACAGGTCGATGTCGTGTCCGGTCCACCAGCCGCGCAGCGTGGGCAGGTCATGCGTGGTCACGGTGGCCAGCGCGCGGCGCACGTAGTCCGTCGGCGCGACGAACTCGCCGTCGCGTCTGCTCGAACATCACCACCTTGTAGTGATACACGCCGAACTGCGGCAACGCGCGGCGGATCTCGTCCGGCACGACGCCCAGATCCTCGCCGACGATCGAGGCACTGGTTGCGATGGCTCTCGAGCGCGACCACGCCGAGCAGATCCTCGAGTGGATAGTGCACGTAGCCGCCATCCACGGACTTGAAGCCGCGCGGCACCCACCACTGGCGGAACAGCGCCATCACATGGTCCAGCCGCAGCGCGCCGCAGTTGCGCATGCTGGCGCGCACCAGCGCGGCGAACGGCGCGTACGCGGTGCGGCGCAGCTGCCGCGGATCCTGCGGCGGAATGCCCCACTCCTGCCCGGCCACCCCCAGCGGATCCGGCGGCGCGCCGATGGCTGCACCCATGCAGTACAGCGTCTGGTCGGACCAGGTCTCCGAGCCCGAGGCATTCACGCCCACGGCGTAGTCGCCATACAGCCCGACGTTCAGGCCCGAGCTCGCGCGCCGCCTGGCGCACGGCGCCCAACTGTCCGGCCGCGAGCCACTGCAGCCAGGCGAAGAACTCCACGTCATTCGGCATGTTCGGCGCGAAACGCGCACGGCCTCGCTGTTGGGTCGTGATACTCCATGGGCCAGTTGTGCCAGCCGCGCGCCGTGCCGGCGTCGCGCGCGAGATGGCCGATCGAGCGCATCGAACAACGCATGCAGCTGCAGCGGCTCGCCGCGCTCGCGCAGGAACTCGCGAAACATCACCGCGCGCGGCGTGTCGATTGTCGAGATGCAGCTCGCGGAACAGCCGGTAACGCCGCCTCGAGCACGGGTAGTTTGAGCGCCGCCACCGTGACGTAGTCCACCTGCGTGGCGGCCCGTACCTGCGCCAGCGCGCGCCTGAAACGTCGGCTCCGCCATGAGTGCCTGCGCGCGCGACGAGGCGCGCACATCGGGCACCGCGTCGCACATCGATGAACATCACGTTCAATGCATGGCGGCTGGAAGCCGAGTACGGCGAATACAACATCGGATCGGACGGGAACAATGCATGCAGCGGGCTCACGCCCGACGAACCCGGCGCCCGCACCCGCCGCCAGCTGCAGTAGTTCGGCGAGATCGGTGAAGTCGCCGATACCCCAGTTGTTCTCCGAGCGCAGCGTGTACAGCTGCACGGCCACGCCCCAGATCCTGCCATTCGGCAGACAGTTCGGCGGGTTCATGCGCGCGCTCCGGCGCGACGATCAGCGGGCAGCTCTCGACTGGCCCGCGAACTCGAGGTCGATGTCCAGGCGGTGATACCCCGGCGGCAGATCCTCGGGCAGCTGCGAGGTCCCGCAACATGTACCAGCGTCCGTCGCGCTGATAGGCGCCGCGTTCCGGCAGACTCCACGCGCGCACTTCGCCGCTGCGCTCGACGCCCTGATCCAGCACCACGCGCCAGCGCAGCAGTGCGTTCTGATCGATGGCCGGCGTGTTGACGCGCACGGCGCGCGACGCCGGCGCGCAGCACTGCCACGTCACCGAGCAACCCGACCGGATGCACGACTTCGGACTCTCGCTATCTGCGCTTCGATCGCGCGACGCATCGTCGAGCCGGCAATGCATGGCGCGCAGGATCGCGGCCTTGGTGGCCAGCGTGAAATGCTTGAGCTCGCCCTTGTACGAGTGATACGCCTCGCCGATGCCGCGCGCGCGCGCCAGGCGTTCGATGAGCGCGACCGTTCCCGCCGAGACCGCTCAGCCGACACGTTTCAGCACCAGCGTCTGGTATGGCCCCACCTTCACGGGCCCCGCGGGCAGCCGGAAACCGGTCAACACGCCGACGGGATGTGCCGTGTCGAGCACCACGTCCCAGGCCTGTTGTGCAGACAGTGAGGGTCAATTTGAACTCGCACTCCGTCTCGACCGGATTGAGCAGCAACATCGAGGTCCTGCTGCGAGGCCGTGCCACCGAAGGCCACCGCCAGGCTGCGCAGATCCGGATCATTCCATTCCTGATCCGCCAGCTCATGCCCGCACGGATGCCACCAGGAAATGTCGCGCGAGTGACTGGCCTGCAGGCTCCCTTCAGGAACCGGTCGCGGCGTAGTTCCGGATGCGCACGCCGCAGGGCCGACAACGGCGCACGAACTGCAGCAGCGAATCGTCGTGCTTCGAGACCGGACCAGTCTATCCAGCTGATCTCGTTGTCCTGGCAGTACGCATTGTTGTTGCCCTGCTGCGTGCGATACAGCTCATCACCGGCCAGCAACATGGGCACGCCCTGCGCGAAGAACAGCGTGGTCAACATGTTGCGCACCTGCCGCCGCCGCAGCGCCTGACGTGCGCGATCGTCGGTGGGACCTTCGACGCCGCAGTTCCAGCTGTGATTGTTGGAATGCCCGTCGCGGTTGTTCTCGAGATTGGCCTCGTTGTGCCGCTCGTTGTAAGTCACCGAGTCGCGCAGCGTGAAGCCGTCATGGGCGGCGATGAAATTGATGCTGGCCGTGGGTTTGCGGCCATTGCGGCGGAACAGGTCCGAACTGCCCGCGAAACGTTCGGCGAAGCCACCCACCATGCGCCGTCCGCCGTGCCAGAAGGCGCGCATCGTGTCGCGGAAGCGATCGTTCCACTCGCTCCAGCCCTGCGGAAAATTGCCCAGCTGGTAACCACCCGAGGCCCACGTCCCAGGGTTCGGCGATGAGTTTCACGTACGCCAGCACCGGGTCCGCCGCCACCATGGCGAAGAACGCCGCGTTGGAATTGAAGCCCGAGCGGTCACGTCCCAGCACCGTGGCCAGGTCGAACCGGAAGCCGTCGATGCGGAACTCCTCGGCGAAATAACGCAACGAGGCCATGATGTCCGCCTGCACGATGGGATGATCGCAAGCCACCGTGTTGCCGCAACCGGTGACGTCATCGTAGAAGCGCCGGTCGGCGGCGCGATGAAAGTAGTAAGCGCGGTTGTCGATGGCCTTGTAGTTGAGCGTGGGGCCGCGTTCGTTGCCCTCGGCCGTGTGATTGTAGACCACGTCGAGGATCACTTCGATGCCGGCCTTGTGCAGCGCCTTCACGGCCTGCTTGAGTTCCACCACCGGATCCTTGACCGCGATAACGGGCGCTGGGCGCGAACCAGCCGAGCGTGTTGTAACCCCAGTAGTTGGTCAGGCCCTTCTCGCGCGAGAAACCCTTCGTCGACGGCGCTGTGCACGGGCATGAGTTCCACGGCCGTGACGCCCAGGGATTTCAGGTGGTCGATGACGGCGGGAACCGTCAGCGCCAGATACTTGCCGCGCCATTCCGGCGGCACCTCCGGGATGCAGCTGCGTGAATCCCTTGACGTGCAACTCGTAGATCAAGGAGTCGCGCCAGGGCACGGCCGGTTGTTTGTCACCGTTCCAGTCGAACTTGCCATCGATGACGCGTGCACGCGGCATGAAAGGTGCGCTGTCGACCAGGCTGGGCTTGAGACCCTCGGGATCGCTGGGGTCGTAACCCAGCACCGCCGGGTGCCACTGCACCTCGCCGACGATGTCGCGCGCCCAGGGATCGACCAGCAGCTTGTTGGAGTTGAATCGGTAGCCTTCGCGCGGGTCGTAGCGCGCCGTGTACCCGGATGCCGTACAAAGTGCCGGCACGCGCGAATTCTGGTTCGACCAGGCCATGGAACACGGCGCCCGTCTTGCGCGGCAACGTGAGCCGCGCGGTCTCGTTCTGACCCGAGGCGTCGTACAGGCACACGTCCACGCGCGTGGCCGCGCGTGAACGGACGCGAAATTCACACCCTCGTTCGTGAGCGTCGCGCCGAGGACGTCGGGTGAGCCGTCCTTCATCCACCCGCGCTCTGCGCAGGAACACGCCCGCCAGCGGCGGCAGGCGCATTCGGATGGCATGGGGATAACCGTGCACGGTATGCGGAAAGGCCTCGTAGCCGCTGGCGCCGCGCGAAACCGGAACCACCGAAGTCGGGATGATCGGAGTCGAATACCACTTCGTAACGGCCGGCATCGGGCACGCCCAGCCAGTAGTCGTCGCGCGGCACCGGCGTGGCGTTGAACACGCAGACCAGCGGCGACATGGCCATGCTCCTGCCGCAGGAAGGCGAACACGCTCTCGTCGGCATTGTGCAGGTCGTTCCAGCGAAACCCGCCGGCATCGCAGTCACTGGCGTGGAACTGCGGATGCTTGCGATAGAACTGCGCGAGTTCGCGATTCAGATCCTGCAGGCCGCGTGGCTTGGGATTGGCCAGCAACTGCCCAGTCGAGCTGTTCCTTCTCGCGCCACTCATGCCACTGGCCGAACTCACGAGCCCATGAACATGAGCTTCTTGCCCGGATGCGCCGTCATGTACGACATGAACAGCCGGTAGTTGGCCCGCTTCTGCCATTCGTCGCCGGGCATCTTGTCGAGCAGCGACTTCTTGCCGTGCACCACTTCGTCATGCGAGATGGGCAGGATGAAATTCTCGGTCCACGCATACACGAACGAGAACGTGATCTTGTCGTGGTCGTGGCGGCGGTAGACGGGGTCCTTCTCGAAGTAGCTGCAGCGTGTCGTTCATCCAGCCCATGTTCCACTTGAACGAGAAGCCCACGCCGCCGAGATGCACCGGGCGCGACACGCCCGGGAACGCCGTGGATTCCTCGGCGATGGTCAGCACGCCAGCGTGATTGCCATGCGCCACGGTGTTGAACTCGCGCAGGAACTCCAGTGCCTCGAGATTCTCGCGGCCGCCATAGCTGTTCGGCACCCACTCGCCGGCCTTGCGGCTGTAGTCGAGGTACAACATCGACGCCACCGCGTCGACGCGCAGACCATCGACGTGATACCGCTCCAGCCAGTACAGCGCGTTGGCCACCAGGAAGTTCTTCACCTCGTGGCGGCCGAAGTTGAAGATCTTGGTGCCCCAGTCCATGTGTTCGCCGAGGCGCGTGTCCTCGTGCTCGTACAGCGCGCGAGCCGTCGAACTCCGCGAGGCCGTGCGCGTCCTTCGGGAAATGCGCCGGCACCCAGTCGAGGATGACGCCGATGCCGGCCTGGTGGCACTTGTCGACGAAGGTCATGAAGTCCTTCGGCGTGCCGAAGCGCGACGTGGGCGCGAAGTAGCCCACCACCTGGTAGCCCCAGCTGCCGTCGAAGGGATGCTCGGCCACGCCCATGAGTTCGATGTGCGTGTAGCCCATCTCGACCACGTACGGGATCAGCGTGTCGATCGCTTCCTGCCAGGAATAGAAGGGTGGCTGAGCTGGCCCCAGGCGTGCTTCCAGCTCGACAGCTGCACTTCGTAGATGTTGATCGGCGCGCGCCGCCAGTCACGGTGTCGCGCGCTCACGCATCCAATCGGCATCACGCCATTCGTAGCCTTCGATGTTGGCGACGATGGAGGCCGTCTCCGGTCGCTTCTGCATGAAGAAGCCGAAAGGATCGGACTTCAGCAGCAAGCCGCCTTTCTGCGTGCGGATCTCGTACTTGTACTCTGCACCCTCTTCCACGCCCGGCACGAACAGCTCCCACACTCCGGAGCTGCCGCGCGCCTGCATGGCGTGTTTGCGGCCATCCCAGAAATTGAAGCTGCCCACCACGCTCACGCGCTTGGCATTCGGCGCCCACACCGCGAAGTGCGTGCCCGGCCACGCCATCGCGCACACGCAGGATGCGCGCCGAACTTGTGATACAGCCCGTAGTGTCGGCCTGCGCCGAACAGATACAGGTCGAAGTCCGACAGCTCGTGCGAAAAGAAATACGTGTCGTGCTTGGTGAGCTTCATGGCCATCGCGATACTTGATGCGCAGCTTGTAAGGCACCAGCGGCCGGCGATGCGGAATGCTGCCCTCGAACAACCCCGCCTCGTGGATGCGCTTGAGCGAGTGCAGCGTCCCGGGCTCGTCTTCCCAGAAGACATCGACCGTCTCCGCGCCCGGCTCCAGCACGCGCACCATGCACAATGGCGTGCTCTCGCTGCGATCGAACTCGTGATAACCCAGCAGCGAACGCGGCTCGTGGTGGCTGGCGCTGACGAGCGCTCCGATCTCGGCCTTTGTCAGTCGGCCTTTAATGGGGACATTCCTTGTTTTCTGGAGAATGGGGAGGAACCGGAGCGTCGTCATTGGAGCAGCTCGAGAGGCTCGAGTTTTCCAACGCCGACGTCGCCAATCTCGGGGACCTGCCCCCATTCTCCAGAAAATGAGGAATGTTCCCATTAAATCACTGACCTGATGTTCCAGATGCGTTCAGCGTATTCACGGACGCTTCGATCGCTGGAGAACGGCCCCATGCCCGACGGTATTCAGCACAGCGCGGCGGCTCCACTCCTCGGGCTGACGATACAGAGCGTCAACCCGGTCCTGCGCCTCGCAGTACGCGTCGAAGTCCGCCAGCACCAGGAACGGCTCGCCGTCCGAGAGTCAGGCGATTCACCAACATCTGCCCGTAGTCGTTGTTGCCGCGCGCGAACGCGCCGTCGCGGATCATCTCGAGCGTGTTCGCGAGTTCGGCATTCGCCTTCACGATCTCGCCCGGCCGATAACCATCGGCATGCCGCTTCGCGGCTTCGTCGGCCGTCATGCCGAAGATGAAGATGTTGTCCTCGCCCACCGAGTCCTTGATCTCGATGTTCGCGCCGTCGAGCGTGCCGATGGTCAGCGCGCCGTTGAGCGCGAGCTTCATGTTGCCCGTGCCGGAAGCCTCCATGCCCGCGGTGGAGATCTGCTGCGAGAGATCCGCGGCCGGCATGATGGTCTGCGCCAGCGACACGTCGTAGTCCGGCAGGAACACGCACTTGAGCTTCGTGAGCGTCGCCGGGTCCTGGTTGATCGTCGTCGACACATTATTAATGAGTCGGATGATGGCCTTGGCCATGACATAACCCGGCGCCGCCTTGCCCGCGAACATCGACCGTGCGCGGCACCCAGTGTTCATCGGGCCTGGCCTTGATGCGGTTGTAGCGCGTGATCACGTACAGGATGTTCAGCAGCTGCCGCTTGTACTCGTGGATGCGTTTCACCTGCACGTCGAACAGGGAGTCCACGCTCACGTCGATGCCGGTGCGCCGGTCCACTTCCTCGGCCAGCGCGATCTTGTTGTGGCGCTTGATGTCGCGGAACAGCGCGCGGAAATCCGGATCGTCCGCCGCCCAGCGCAGGCGCTCGATTTCCTCGAGATCGTTCTCCCAGGCGCTGCCCAGCCGTTCCGTGAGCAACCGCGACAGCCGCGGATTCGCCTGCTTGAGCCATCGCCGCACGGTCACGCCATTGGTCACGTTCGTGAAGCGGTCCGGGAACATGCTCGCGAAGCCCGAGAAGATGGTCTTCTGCATGAGATCCGAATGCAGTTTCGCCACGCCATTCACCTTGTGCGATCCCACCACCGCCAGGTGCGACATGCGCACGCGGCGTCCATGGGACTCGCCGATGATCGACAACGTGGTCTTCGCCGCGCCGTCACCCTTGAAGCGCTTCTCCACTTCCAGCAGGAACTCTTCGTTGATGCGGTAGACGATCTCCAGGTGCCGCGGCAGGAAGCGCTCGAAGAAATTGCACCGGCCAGGTTTCCAGCGCCTCCGGCATCAGCGTGTGGTTCGTGTAGCCGAACACATTGCGGCAGATGTCCCAGGCCTGCGCCCACGGCATGTCGTACTGGTCCACCAGCAGCCGCATGAGCTCGGGGATGGCCAGCGTGGGATGCGTGTCGTTCATCTGCACCGCCAGCGCGCTGGGCAGCTCTTCCAGCGTGCGCTCCTCGGCCAGATGCGTGGCCAGGATGTCCTGGATGCTCGCACTCACGAAGAAGTATTGCTGCTTGAAGCGCAGCTCCTTGCCCTGCGGCGTGGAATCGTCCGGATACAGCACGCGCGAGAGATTCTTCGCCGCCACCTGGTCCTCGACCGCCGCCGGATAATTGCCGGCGTTGAAGTCCTCGATGTGGAACGGCTGCAGCGCGCGCGCCGACCACAGGCGCAGGTGATTCACCGTCGGGCTGCGATTGCCCGGCACCAGCTGGTCGAAGCCCACCGCCAGCACGTCCTGGGTCTCCACCCAGCGTGAGCGCTGCGCGCCGGCCACTTCGTGGGTGGTCAGCACGCGGCCGCCGAAGCGCACGATGTAGCGCGCGTCTGAGCGCGGCGTCTCCCAGACGTTGTGCAGCCGCAGCCACGTGCTGGCGGACTCCCGCTGGCCGCCATCCGTATCGATGGACTGCGTGAAGATGCCGTAGTCGTAACGGATGCCATAGCCCGTTGCCGGGTACTGCAAGCGTGGCCAGCGAATCCAGGAAACAGGCCGCGAGACGGCCCAGGCCGCCGTTACCCAGGCCCGGGTCCACTTCCAGCGCGATCACGGCATCGAAATCGTGACCCATGCTGGCTACGGCCGCCGCGGGCCTCGTCGATGAGCTCCGCATCCAGGCTGGACAGCGCGTTCACGCAGGGAACGCCCGGGCAGGAACTCCACCGACAAGTAGCAGAGCCGCTTGACCCGGGCCCGCGCCACACGCCGCTGGGTCGCGAGCCAGCGGGCGGACAATTCCTCGCGCACGGCCAGCGAGAGCGCGTCGTAGATGTCGCGTGGCGTCGCGGTTTCCGGTTCTTTTCCCAGGCTGCGCGTCAGGCGGTCGTAAATCGCCGCGCGCAAGCTTCCGCGTCGCAGGATCGCTCCGCTCCCTGCGTGAGGTCATTCAGCACTCGAACTACCTTTTTCCGGTTCGGCAAGACATTTCAGGACATTTTTCCTGGCGCTACCGACATTGCATGCAAATTCCATGACGGAGCGTGAGGACCGGTATCATATGCCCTCGCGCGAGGGGGCAGAGAAACCAAAGGTGGTGATTCCATCCCTGCGCGTTGCACCACATTGGCTTCGAGTTAACGCGGAATGCACCGACAAGCAATTGGTATTGATATCGGAGGCTCGTCGATCAAGGCAGCCCTCGTCGACTTGAACACAGGGCGCCCTGATCGGCGAACGCCGTTCGGTCACCTCTCCCGCGATGTCCGCGGTCAGCGAAATGATGGACGCCATGGCGGCCGCGCTGCCCGACAACTCGCGGGACTCTCCCGGTGGGCGTCACTTTTCCGGGCGTTGTCGTCGCCGGCACCGTGTACACCGCGGCCAATGTCGCCAAGGCCTGGATCGGCCAGCCGCTGGCGGAACCCGCCGCCGCGCGCCTCAAGCGCAACGTGGTCGCCATCAATGATGCCGATGCCGCCGGCCTCGCGGAAGTGCACTTCGGCGCCGCGCGCGACGTCATGGGCACCGTGCTCGTGCTCAGCCTCGGCACCGGTATCGGCAGCGCACTGTTCGTCGACGGCAAGCTCGTGCCTAACACCGAGCTGGGCCATCTCGAGTTCGACGGCATGGAGGCCGAGACCCGCGCTTCCGGCCGCGCCCGCATGGAACGCAAGCTGGACTGGACGAGCTACATGTCCGAGCTCAGCTACGTCATCAAGCGCACACATGCGCTGTTCTGGCCGGATCTCATCGTCCTGTGCGGCGGCATCACGGCTGACAACCCCACGCTGTGCGATGACCTCAAGTCGCCGGCGCCGCTGAAGGTCGGCGCCCTTCGCGCCGACGCCGGCATTGTGGGGGCGGCGTTCGCCACCACGCTGCAGACGGGCGTGTGGATCCACACGAAGAAGGAAGCTGCGGCGAAGTAGCGGCGGACTTGGTTGTGAGGATGCGGGCCGGGGCGTAAGGACGACAAGGGGACCTGCTGGGTCATCGGAGCGTCGTCATCGGGTCCGGATGGATTTCGGAGCTCAGTCTCGGGCGCGGCCTTCGGCCGTTCCTTCGCGGGAGGCTACGCAGGTGGAGCTGTCAGCGCTTCGCTTGGGACTGCTGGTGAACGCGGACTTGGATTGAACCACCAAAGAGTACCTCCGCGTTTAACGCCTCCCGCTCAGCGCCCTCGATTCGCTCCGAAATCCATCCGGACCCGATGCCGACGCGCAAGCGTTTGCGCGGGTCCCCTTGACGTCCTCACGCCCCGGCTCCCACCGCCGCAGCCAGCCCGCCGCGACTTCGCCGCCGCGCGGCTTGGGACCGGACCGCGCATCGGCGTTTGGCGCTCTTCTGCTTGGTCTTTTCCAAGCACGACAACTTGCGGCAGAAGCGGGATCGAGGCACGACGGTAGCCGCCCGTTGTCAGGTCTTCAAAGGTCTCCGGCGCGAACATCGAGGGCGCCGAGCGGGAGGCGTTAAACGCGGAGGTACTCTTTGGTGGTTCGGTGAAACCCCAGGTTCACCAGCAGTTGCGAGCAACGAGCTTACAGCTCCACCTGCGTAGCCTCCCGCGAGGGAACGCGCGAAGCGCGCGCCCGAGAGTTCGCGCCGGAGACCTTTGAAGACCTGACAACCGGCGACCACCACCCTCCACGATTCCCTCTTCTGCCACAATTGCCCCACGGCTTCGACAGCATCTCTATCCGTAACTGAAGGTGCGTCGACACACCCGCCCTTTGGGAGACTCCATGATTCGCAGACTCGCCACCGCGCTCGTTGCATCGGCCGCGGTAATGCCTCATCGCCTGCAGCAGCAGCACCAAGGACGCGCCGAGCGCCAAACCCGGCGCGCCGGACCCGAGCTGGGTGAGCGTCGATCAGCCTGCACAGCAATGGAGCGATCTCGCGCCACTCGCCGGTCAGGGTGCTGTTCACCAACGACGTGATCCCGGAAGCCAAGGTGGGCAGTGACGCGCGGCGAACATCGTGATCAAGCCGGCGGTGAAGGTGCGTGCGAGCTTCGCAGCCGCCGCGAGATCGTCGTGCGTCCCGAAACGCGAGTTCGCGCCGAACACCGAGTACCGGGTGCAGGTGGTGGCCAAGGGTCTGGAGGGCGTGCCGACGCCGACGCCAAACCATTCGAGTTCGCGGTGAAGACCTTCGAGGTGAACTTCGACGTCCAGAATCATGGCCTCGACGTGGAGTACGAGCCACGAAGAACTGATGACGCTGCGCGGCTCGATCGACACGGCCGACACCGAGAGCCGCGAGAAACTCGAGAAGATCCTCACGCGCGACGCTGGACGGCAAGCCGGTGGCCATCACCTGGACGGGCGGCGAACGCCAGTACGGCTTCACCATCCGCCAACATCCTGCGCAAGAAGCAGGAACAACAGCTGGTGCTGCGCTGGGACGGTGCGCCACTGGGACTGCCGACTCAAGGGTGAAGGCGCCACGCGCGTGCCCGCGCTCGACGAGTTCGCCGTGACGCAGGCCGATGCGGTGCAGATCAACGACCAGCGGCAGATCCAGCTCAAGTTCTCCGACGCGGTCGACACCGCGCCAGGACCTCAAGGGCCTGGTGCGCCTCTCGCAGGGCGAATTCACCACGCAGCATCCAGAACAATCGTGCTCACGCTGTACGTGAACGAAGACGTCGTGGGCAAAGTCACGCTGACGCTCGAGCCGGCGATCCGCAGCCGCGCCGGCAACGAGCTGACCGGCGACGCGCTACGTTCGAACTCGAGTTCACGAACACCAAGCCGCAGGTGCGCTTCGTCGGCAATGGCGTGATCCTGCCGGACGCCACGACGCTCAGCGTGCCCTTCGAAGCGGTGAGCGCGCGCGCCGTGCAGGTGACGGCGCTGCAGGTGTTCGAACCCAACATTCCGCAGTTCCTGCAGGTGAACAACCTCTCGGGCTCGCTCGGAGCTGGGTCGCGTGGGCCGCGTGCTGTGGCGCAAGACCATTCCGCTCACGGCGCAGGTCTCGGGCAAATGGACGCGCTACAACCTCGACGTCACCGAGCTCATGCGCAAGCACCCGGGCGGCCTGTTCCAGACTCAAGCTGTCGCTGTCGCCGCAAGGACGCGCTGTACGAATGCGCAGGGCTCGGATCCGCGACTGGCGTCGAAGATGCCGGAACCGCGTCAACGCGGAGGACGGTGATGCCTACAACGCGGAAGAATCCAGCAGCAACTGGGACTACTACGACGAAGTACGAACGATGGCGAAGTGGTCTGGAACGAACGCGACGACCCGTGCAAGTCGGCCTACTACCGCTACGGCCAGCAACATCCGCGCGCAGCGCAACCTGCTGGCCTCCAACATCGGCCTGATCGCCAAGCGCGGCTCCAAGGGCAAACTACTGGTGGTGGCGACCGCGCTGGACTCGGCGAAGCCGCTGTCGGGCGTGAACATCAATGCCATCAGCTACCAGAACCAGCTCCATCGCCAGCGGCCGCACCGATGGCGATGGCACGCTGGAACTGGACGTCGCGCGCGCAGCCGTTCGCGCTGATCGCCGACGACGATGGCCGCAAGGGCTATCTCAAGGTGGCCCAGGGCGTGCGCGCTGCCCACGAGCCACTTCGACGTGGGCGGCGAGACCGTGGTCAATGGCCTCAAGGGTTATCTCTACGGTGACCGCGGCGTCTGGCGCCCCGGCGACACCATCTACCTGACGTTCGCGCTCCAGGATCGCAACCAGACTCTTCCGCCAGATCACCCGGTGACGCTGGAGCTGCGCAACCCGCGCGGCCAGCTGGTGCAGACACTGACCAACACCACGCCGGTGGGCCAGTTCTACGCTTTCGAACTCCGGACACGCGGCGGACGCGCCCACGGGTGACTGGAACGCGACTGGCGCTGATCGGCGGCGCCATCGTTCAGCAAGACGCTGAAGGTCGAGACGGTGATGCCCAACCGGCTGAAGATCGAGCTCGACCTTGGCGAGAAGCCGGTGATCGCGAGCTCGCCGCTGCGCGCAGACCTCGAACGCGCAATGGCTGAGCGGCGCGACGGCCGCGAACCTGCGCGCCGACGTGGAAGTGCGCCTGAGCCCGGCGCGCCACGCGTTTCACGCGATTCACCGACTACGTGTTCGACGACCCGGCGCGCGGCTTCAACGGCGCGCCGATCACCGTGTTCGACGGCGACCTCGACGCCGACGGCCGCGCGAAGCTCGACAAGAACCTCGACCTGCCGCGCGACGTGCCCGGCATGCTCAACGCGACCTTCATCACGCGCGTGTTCGAACGCGGCGGCGCGTTCAGCATCAATCGCGAAACGCGCACCGTCGCGGCATTCGACCGCTACGTGGGCCTGCGGATGCCCAAGGGCGACGCGACGCGCGACATGCTGCTCACCGACACGAAGCACGTGGTGGAGCTGGCCACGCGTGGACCTCGCCGGCAATCCGGTCTCGCGTGCCGCGGCTCAAGGTGTCGCTGTACAAGGTGCAGTGGCGCTGGTGGTGGGAACAGAACGGCGACTCGCTGGCGCAGTACGCGCAGAGCGAAAGCAACTCCGTCATCAAGCAGGAGACGCTGGCCTCGACAGCGATGGCCGCGGCCAGTGGAGCTTCGAGATCAAGTATCCCGAGTGGGGCCGGTATCTCGTGCGCGTCTGCGACCTCGACGGCGGCCATTGCACGGGCCGCGTGTTCTACATCGACTGGCCCGTCGTGGGCCGGCGCGCAGCGCGACCAGTCCGGTCCCGCCGCGAACATCCTCACGCTCACTTCCGACAAGCCGGAATACAAGGTCGGCGAAACGGCGGTGGTGCAGCTGCCCGAAGCGGCGCAGGGCCGCGCGCTGCTGACGCATCGAGAACGGCAGCGCCATCCTCGAGCACCGCTGGATCGAGGCTGAGATGCCGTCCAAGGACGCAGGCGACGAACAGGCGCGAACCGCGTGTCGATTCCGATCACCGCGGCCATGGCGCCCAACGTCTATGTCGCCGTGACCCTGGTGCAGCCGCACGCGGGCAAGACCAACGACCGCCCGATCCGGCTCGTACGGCGTGATCCCGCTCAAGGTCACGGATCCCGCAGACCAGGCTCGCGCCGGTGGTGACGCGCCGCGGCCGAATGGGCGCCGCAATCGAAGGCGTCGATCACGGTGAGCGAGACGCCCGGGCCGCGCGATGAACTACACGCTGGCGGTGGTCGACGAAGGCTTGTTAGGCCTGACCAACTTCAAGACGCCCAACCTGCATGGCGAGTTCTACAAGCGCGAAGCGCTGGGCATCCTCACCTGGGACCTGTTCGACGAAGTCGCCGGCGCCTATGGCGGCGAGCTCGATCGCCTGCTCGCGCTCGGCGGTTCGGATGGCGCCGGGCCAGACCAACCCGGACGAAGGCCAAGTCGCGCTTCCCGCCGGTGGTGAAGTTCCTCGGCCCGTTCGCGCTCAAGGCGGGCGAGAAGAAGGCGCACACCATCGAGCTGCCGCAGTACGTGGGCGCGGTGCGCGTCATGGTGGTCGCGGGCGACGGCAGCGCCTATGGCTCGGCGGAGAAATCCGTGTTCGTGCGCCAGGCGCTCATGATCCTGCCGACGTTGCCGCGCGTGATCGGGCCCGACGAGCAGTTCACGCCTGCCCGTCTCGGTGTTCACCAGCGAAGCGTCGCATCAAGAACGTGAACCTCGAGGTGCAGACGGATGCGCGCTTCACGGCCGCCACGGCGCGAAGACCACGCTGGCCTTCACGCGTCCCGAAGAAAAGCTCGGCTTCCTGTCGCTGAAGTCCGGCTCGCAGCTCGGCAAGGGCAAGATCAAGGTGATCGCCACCAGCGGCAAGTTCCGCGCCGAGAGCGAAGTGTGGCTGGAGGTGCGCACGCCCAACGTGGCCGTCGTCGCGCTTCCAGCGCGCCGTGGTCGCGCCCGGCGAGAGCTGGAAGCACGGATCTCAAGAGCTTCGGCCTCGAAGGCACGCAGAGCGCGCTGCTCGAGGTGTCGGCGCTGCCGCCCATCAACCTGGACGGCCGCCTGCAGTACCTCATCCGCTACCCGCACGGCTGCCTCGAGCAGACGACGTCGGCGGCCTTCCCGCAGCTCTATCTATCGGCGCTGATCAAGCTCGACCAGAACCAGCGGCTGCAGACCGAGAACAACATCCGCGCGGGCATCGCGCGGCTGCGCAGCTTCCAGCACACCAGCGGTGGCTTCGTCGTACTGGCCCGGCGTCTGGGACCAGGATCCGGAACTCGACTGGCGCAACGACTGGGGCACGACCTACGCCGGCCACTTCATGCTCGAAGCCGAGAAGGCTGGGCTACTCGCTGCCCGGGCGACATGAAGTCCGCGTGGCTGCGCTACCAGAAATCGGCGCGCGCAGCGCTGGAGCCCGCGCGACGTGCGCGGCAGCGGCGAGTACCGCGCCGTCGCTGGCCGAAGCGGCGCGCTATGCGCAGGCGTACCGCCTGTACACGCTGGCGCTGGCCGGCGCGCCGGAGATCGGCGCGATGAACCGGCTGCGCGAAACAGCCGTCGCATGTCGCTGGCGGAACGCTGGCTGCTGGCGTCGGCCTATCAAGCTCGCCGGCAAGCCCGACGTGGCGAAGTCGCATCGTCGGACGGCCGCGTGCAGGCCTTCGTGTTCGCCGACAGCCAATCCGTACACCTTCGGGTCGCTGCTGCGCGATCGCGCGATCGTGCTGCAGGGCCTGACGCTGCTCGGCCGCTCGGCCGAGGCCGACAAGCTGCTGCGAAGACGTGGCGGCGCAGCTGGTGAGCGAGACTGGTACAGCACGCAGTCGGTGGCCTTCGCGCTGGTGGCCGTGGCACAGACCACGGGCACCAAGCCGTTCACCGGCTTCAGCTTCGACTACGCCGGCGGGCAAGTCCAAGGCGATCACGGTGAAGGGCGACGCGCCGCTGGCGTCGGTCAAACTACCGCCGCCGTCCGCGGCCGGCACTCCGCTGTCGCGTGACCAACACCTCGGACCGCAAGCTGTACGTGACCGCGGCGGTGCGCGCCATCGCGCGCAGCGGCGAGGAAGATGCGTCCGCGAACGGGCTCGTCGTCGACATCCGCTACACCGATGCCGACGGCGACCCGGTGGACGTGCAGCAAGCTGCCGCAGGGCATCGACCTCATCGCGCAGGTGACGGTGCGCAACACCAGCCGGCGCGCGCTCGACAACCTGGCGCTGACGCAGATGTTCCCGGGCGGCTGGGAAATCCGCAACGACCGCCTCGAAGGCGCCGACACCGCGCGGCGATCGCAGCACCGAGGACGCGCCCGCGCGCAGCGCTTCTGGTGGGTGCCCGCCGAGTGGCGCGACCGCCAGCGCCGCGCGGCCGAGTACGTCGACATCCGCGACGACCGCGTGATGCGCTACTTCAGCCTGCACCCGGACGAAGCCATCTTCTTCGAGACGCGGCTCAACGCGGCGTACCTCGGGCCGGTTCTATCTACCGGGCGCGTGGCGTCGAGGCGATGTACGACGCCAACCAGCAGGCGCGCCAGCGAGGCCAGTGGGTGGAAGTGGTGTCGTCAGCAGAAGTAGCATCCGGCGATGCGCGACGCGATGAACACGGCGGCGCGATCGGCGGCTCGGCGCTGGCCCCTGCGCCGGCGGATCGCGGCCGGCGTCGCGCGGCCGGGCTGGCGCTGGGCGTGCCTTCTGGCTGGCTGCTGCCCGCGCACGCTGTTCGCGCGCGCCGCTGTCGTACGTGATCGAGGCGCGCGACGGCACCCTGCTCTCGGCGCGCATCGCGGCCGATGGCCAGTGGCGCTTTCCGCCGGGCGAGGCACGTGCCGGACGAAGTTCCGCCGTGCGCTGCTGGTGTTCGAAGACAAGCGATTCGAGCAACACTCGGGCGTCGACGGCTCGCGATCGCGCGGGCGGCGCGGCTCAACCTGCGACGCCGGGCGCGTGGTCAGCGGCGGCAGCACGCTCACGCATGCAGCTGGCGCGGCTGCGCGCGCGGCAACGACGCCGACGACGCACGTTGCGCGCGAAGCTCGCCGAGGCCGCGCTGGCGCTGCGGCTCGAGACGGCCTACGACAAGGAGCGAACTGCTGGCGCTGTATGCCGGCCACGCGCCGTTCGGCGGCAACGTGGTGGGACTCGAGGCGGCCGCGTGGCGGTACTTCGGCCGCGATCCCGCGACGCTGTCGTGGGCCGAGGCGGCGACGCTCGCGGTGCTGCCCAACAACCCCGCGCTGGTGCATCTCAAGCGCAATCGCGCGCGGCTCGCAGGCGAAGCGCGACTTCCTGCTGCGCCGGCTGCACGAAGCCGGCGATCTCGACGCGCTGGACCTCGACCTCGCGCTGACCGAGCCGCTGGCCGCCGAGCCGCACGACCTGCCCGATCTCGCGCCGCACCTGCTCGACACGCTGCGCGCGCAGAATCCCGCGCGACACCGCGTGCGTCACCACGCTCGATGCGCGCCTGCAGGCCGCAGGCCACGCAGCTCGTGCGCGAGCACTCCGCGATCTCGCGCGGCAGAACGTCCACAACGCCGCGGCCATGGTCGTCGACAACGTGACGTTCGAGGTGCTGGCCTACGTCGGCAACTCGTAATGGGGACATTCCCGTTTCCTGCAAAAGGGGACGCGCCTGCGCAGGCACTCCCCTTTCGGAACGGGAATGTCCCACGCGGCACGCCGTCGACATCATCCGCCGGCCGCGCAGCACGGGCAGCATCCTCAAGCCGCTGCTGTACGCCGCGATGCTCGAGGACGGCTCGCTCACGCCGCGCATGCTGCTGCCCGACGTGCCCGACGCACTACGAAGGCTTCACGCCCGAGAACTTCGACCGCCAGTATCGCGGCGCCGTGCGCGCCGACGAGGCGCTCGCGCACTCGCTGAACATCCCCGCGGTCCGCATGCTCAAGACCTACGGCGTCGCGCGCTTCGCCGATCTGCTGCGCGACGCGGGCATGAGCACGCTGACGCGCCCCGCCGATGACTACGGACTCACGCTGATCCTGGGCGGCGCCGAAGGCAATCTCTGGGACATCACCGGCATGTACGCCAGCCTCGCCGGCATCGCGCGCGCCGGGCCCGCCGATCGCGACGCCGCGCTTCCGCGAGCTCGACGCGTGCTCGCGGCGACCGACCCGCGCGCACGCGGCCCGACGCCCATCGGCGCCGGCGCCGCCTGGCTCACGCTCGACGCCCTGCTCGAAGTGCCGCGGCCCGGCGAAGAAGGCCACTGGCGCAGCTTCGCCGACGAGCCGCGCGCATCGCCTGGAAGACCGGCACGAGCTGGGGCCTGCGCGACGGCTGGGCCGTGGGCAACACCAGCCGCTACACGGTCGGCGTGTGGGTGGGCAACGCCAGCGGCGAAGGCCGCCCGGGCCTCACCGGCTCGACCATGGCCGCGCCGCTGATGTTCGCGCTGTTCAACGTGATTGCCCGCGCAGCGACTGGTTCGACGCAGCCCGTGCATGCGCTGCGCCGGATCGAGACCTGCGCGCAACGACGGCTACCTCGCGGTCGGAGGCTGTGAGACGCGAACGCACCTGGATGCCGCGCGACAGCCACTTCGAACTGCTGAGCCCTCACAACCTCGCGCGTGCAACCTCGAGCCTGCCGGCCGGCGTCGCGTCGACAGCGACTGCGAATCGCCCGGCAACATGAGCCACGCGAGCTGGTTCGTGTTGCCGCCCGCCGAGGAGTTCTACTACCGCCGCGCGCACGCCGAATATCGGCCGCTGCCCGCGATGCGCGCCGGACTGTTTGGGCGCCGCGGACCGGCCGCGAGGCGCGCTGGCGCTGCTGTACCCGGACGCGAATGCGCCGTGTGCTGATCCCGAGCGAGCTCGACGGCAGCCGCGGCCGCACGGTCTTCGAGGCCGTCCATCGGCGCCGGGAGGCCACGATTTACTGGCATCTCGACGACCGATACCTGGGAGAAACGCACACTTTTCACCAGCAATCGTTGGACATCGAGCCGGGCGAGCACATACTGACCCTGGTGGACGACGAGGGAGAACGGGTCACCCGGCGCTTCGAAGTCCTCGCCACCGCGGAACTAGGTCCATCCGAGGGTGTCGTGTTCGATGGATTCAAGCTGACAACGATAGAGACCGACGAAGTCACCATCCGCCTGCGACACGGCGGATCGGGCCCTCCGCTCCTGCTGCTGCACGGCTTTCCCCAGACCCACGCGATGTGGTCGAAGATCGCGCCGCGCCTCGCCGAACACTTCACGGTTGTTTGTCCCGGACCTGCGCGGCTACGGCGGCAGCAGCAAGCCCGAGTCCAGCGCCAACCAC
Source organism: uncultured Pseudomonadota bacterium (assembly GCA_963846605.1). Lineage (GTDB taxonomy): Bacteria > Pseudomonadota > Gammaproteobacteria > Steroidobacterales > Steroidobacteraceae > CADEED01. The sequence goes on along the minus strand of CAWJWS010000011.1, from coordinate 497,858 downwards.
GAAACGTATTCCAAGCGCGCGATGGCGCGCGACCAGATCGAAGTCATGAAGAAGCTCGGCTTCGAGAAGTTCTTCGTCGCGGGTCACGACCGCGGCGGACGCTGCGCGTATCGCCTGGCGCTGGATTCACCCGCGGCGGTGACCAAGCTCGCGGTGCTCGACATCGTGCCGACCGGCGACACGTTGCGCCGCGCGGACTGGCGCTTCGGCATGGGCTACTGGCACTGGTTCTTCCTCGCGCAGGCGCATCCGCTGCCCGAGAAGATGATCAGCGCCGATCCGATCGGCTTCCTGTTCCAACATGGCCAGGGCGCGTCGGACTTCGAGGCGTACGAGGACTACCTGCAGAACGCGCGCGACCCCGCGGCGATCCACGCGATGTGCGAGGACTATCGCGCGGCGGTGAGCGTGGATTTCCAGCAGGACCAGGCCGATCGCGGCACGCGCAAGATCGATTGCCCGATGCTGGTGCTCTGGGGCGCCAAGGGCGTGATCCCGAAGTGGTACGACGCCGTGTCGGCATCTGGAAGGAATGGGCCAGCGATGTGCGCGGCGAGGAGATCGACAGCGGGCACATGCTGGCCGAGGAAGCGCCCGAAGCGACCTACCAGGCGCTGCGAAACTTCTTCTCCTGACTAGTTGCGGCGACGCAGGGCCGGGATCCTCGCCCTTGGCGCCGGCTCTTCCCCGCTTCTTCCGCTGCCTCCAGCTCTTCGGCCTCGTCGGCGTCTTCGGGAGCGGCCCGGATCGCGGCCTTTTCCACGTCGTTGTTCTCGAGGAATTCCTCGGTGCGCTTGCGGTACCGGCGCGTGGCTTCGTAGTCGCCTTCGCCCTGCACCTGGTCTCCGAGTCTTTCGCTCGCTCATGGGAACCTCCTTGGGTGCGTCCATTAGAGCGAATTGGCGCACGGAAATTTGCGCGCTGCGGCGGCGTCCTACGCCACAATCAGCGGGAATCGCAGGGCCGCCATCCCGGGGGCTTTGCCAAACTGGGGCCGTCATCAAGGAGCGATGACATGCCCGCAGCCTCCATCCGCAACCTGTACCTGCATCGCCGTCCCGCGTGCTCGAGGCGGGCCTGCCGGAGCACGACAAGCTCGATCGCCTGCGCGAACTGCGCGCCACCATCGACGCACTGCGCCAGGAAGGCTCGTCGCCAGGATCCCCTGCTTGCCTGGGCCATCGCACAAGCAGCAGCGAGATTCTTCGCACTCCGATTGATTGACTGGGCGGCCGGCTGCGACAATGCGCGTCCGTCCGCATTGGCAGGTATTCTGCGCCGATGAACGCAACCCCTCTCCGTGTCCTCGTCGCCGAAGACAATGACGACCTGCGCTCGCTGCTGGTCACGCTCATCTCCGCCGAGCCGGACCTGCAATGCGTTGGTGCACGGCTCACGACGTGGATGCGGTGCTCGCCGGTACGGCGAAGCAGCAGGCTGACGTACTCGTGCTCGATCTCGAACTGCAGGGCCGTTCGAGCATCGACCTGCTCAAGACCATCCGGAAGAACGGCAGCCAGATGACCATCGTGGTGTTCTCGGGTCACTCGCATCCGGAGATGATCCGCCACACGCTGGCCGCGGGTGCCGATGCGTATGTGCCGAAGAGCGGAGACTACGAACTGCTGCTCGAAGCCATTCGCGAGAAGCGCGCCGCGCCCGTATCGAAGGCAATGTGACCTGGCGCCGGACACGCGTCCGGCGCCAGGTCATTCAGAGGCCGATCTCAGAACTCACCAGGCCGCGGTCAGCCACAGCGCATCGGCGTCGTCCACGCCCTGCAGATCGAACCGCTCGTACTCGAAGCGGACGTTGAGCGCTCGCCGATGTTGGCGCCGATACCGGCGCCGTACACCAGGTCCTCGGACTCTTCGTCGAACTCCACGCGGCCGTCGACGCTCGTCCTCGATGCCCACGGTCGCGTCATAGAAGAAGTAACCCAGGCGACCATAGACCTCGAACCACGTTACCGAGCGGAATGGTGCCGACCACGTAAGGCGCGAAGCCATCCACCGACGCATCGACGTTGCGTGCCCGGCACGACGGCGCCCGACGGCTCGCCCAGATTGATGTAGTCGAGCTCGAAGGCGAGGAAGCTGTTCAAGCGATAACCGCCGAACAACTTGTACGCGGTGTCGTCGTTGTCCCATTCGTCGACCGTGCCATCGACATCGTCCACGTCGTCGATCTGCGCGTTGAACTGGCCGACGCCGCCGCCGAGATAGAAGCCCGGCGTTCTGTTCCTGCGCGAACGCGGCCGGTGCGGCAGCCGCCACAGCCAGTGCAGCGAGAGCTGCTGCGATCTTGAGATTCATTAGTATCAGTCCTTGAGTTGCATGTCACCGGGTGCGTGAAGTTAGACCGCGGCCTATTCGCCACACTCAGGCATGGCCGCCCATCGCTGTCGGTTCTCTCCGTCGGCGTGGCCGCGTGGATCGGATCAGCGTCTTCTGACCTCGCGACCCCTGCCGATGCCCGCTGCGCCGGTGCCGCGCCAATGGCGCATGTGCGGGTCCCTCCACGAACCGTCTGACCGGAGTTCCCTCACATGCCAGACGTATCACGTCAGACATATCCCTTCAGCCTGCCCGACCTGCCCTACCCGTACGCCGCGCTGGAGCCGCACATCGACGAGGCGACGATGCGGCTCCATCACGACAAGCACCACAAGACCTATGTCGACAAGCTCAACGAAGCACTGGCCAAGGAACCCGAACTGCAGAAGCTCACGCTGATCGAACTACTGCGCGGCGTGGACAAACTACCCGACGCGCGTGCGGACTGCGCGGTCGAGGAACAACGGCGGCGAGCACTACAACCACGATCTGTTCTGGAATTCACTGGCGCCCGCTAGCAACTCTGGCGCGCGCGCGCGAGCCGCGCGGCGACCTGGCGAGGCGATTGCGGCGGAATTCGGCTCGTTCGCAGACTTTCCGCGAGAAGTTCACCGACGTGGCGGGCAAGCATTTCGCCAGCGGCTGGGTGGCGCTGGTGCTGAACCAGCGACGGCAAACTGGCGATCGTCGACCTGCACGATCAGCAGGTGCCCGCGCCCTGGGAAGCCGCACGCCGCTCCTCATCGTCGACGTCTGGGAGCACGCCTACTACCTGAAATACCAGAACCGGCGCCCCGAATTCCTGGCGGCGTTCTGGAACGTCGTCGACTGGGACAAGGCCGAAGAACGATTCGCCCGCGGCCGCGCCGCGGACCGGGGTGTAGGATACCTCTGACCACGGTAGGGCCAGTACGCCGGACAGGCGGTGAACCTCACAAATGTAGACTTCAGCAATGCACGAGATAAACCAACAAGTTGTGGAGACGTCCCGGCCCATGAATCGCACCAGAGTCATGATTGTCGACGACCACCAGGTCGTCCGCGCCGGCCTGAAAACCCTGATCAACGGACAGCCCGACCTCGCGGTGGTGACCGAAGCGAGTTCTGGCCGCGAGGCGATGGAACAGCTCCGTCAACACACCATCGACGTGTTGCTGCTGGACCTGTCGCTGCCGGACGTGTCCGGTCTCGACGTGCTCAAACACGCCAAGGCCCACTACGAATCGGTCGGCGTGCTGATCCTCTCGGCATTCCCCGAAGCGCAGTACGGCCTCAACGTGCTGCGCGGCGGCGCCAGCGGCTTCGTCGGCAAGGGAACGGAAGAATCGGAACTTTTCCGCGCCATCCGCACGGTGGCCCGCGGCGGACGTTATGTCGGCCCCGAACTGGCGGACCTGCTGGTGGCCGGCGTGCGCGGCGACCCGAATGCGCCCCTGCACAGCATCCTGTCGGAGCGCGAGTTCCAGATCTTCTGCAAGCTCGCCCAGGGCGAGTCGGTGTCCGAGATCGCCAATCGGCTGTTCCTGAGCGTGAAGACGGTCAGCACCTACCGCAGCCGTATCCTCGAGAAGATGTCCATGAAGAGTAATGCTGACATCACCACCTATGCACTGCGGAATAACCTCGTCCAATAGTTAGCCCGCCACGTTGGCAGGGCGTCATGGATGAGGTCATGCACAATTCACTGCACTCCGGCATCCGGCACAAGCATCGGAACCGGTAACGCGACCCAGCGGCACGGACACGCGCCCCAACGGGGCGCCCGGCAAGCCGCTGCGCATCCTGCTGGTCGAGGACTCTCCGCTGCTGCGCAGCCGGCTCGAAAGCATGATGTCGCAGTACGCCGCCTTCAAGGTCACCGGCCTGGCAGCGGCGGAAGCCGAAGCCATCGAGAAACTCGACACCGTTCCCTACGACGCCATCGTGGTGGACGTGGAGCTGCGGCCCGGCAGCGGCATCGGCGTGATCCGCGAGGCGCGGGCGCGCAATCCGCGATCGAGGCCGATGGGCCACGTGTGGATCATCGTGCTCACCAACTACGACCTGCCCACGGTGCGCGAGCGCTGCATGTCGGCCGGCGCGGACTACTTCCTCGACAAGATGCGCGAGATCGACCAGCTCATGCCGATCCTGCTGCAGATCGCGGGACGAAAACCCTGACCTGATTGCCGTCGCCCGAGCGGACTTCCGCTTCGATGCGTCCACCGGCCAGCGCCATGCGATGCCGCGCGGCTGGGCATGGTGACTCGCCAGATCCGCATCCATGGCTGCACCGTCATCACCGATGGTCATGAGATAGCCCTTCCTCCGTCGGCCTCGATCACCAGTTCCACATTGCGCGCGCCGCCGCGCGCGATGATGCCTGCGAGCACATCCTGGGCGACGCGGAACAGCGTCAGCTGCACGGCTGGAGTCAGCTCCAGCGCCTCTTCCGGCAGCGAGGCGACAGCATTCGATGCCGGCGTGCCTTGCAGTTCTCGTCGAAATGGCTGCGCAGGGCCACGCCAGGCCGAAATGATCCAGCAGTGAAGGGCGCAGGTCTTCCACCACGCGGCGCTTGAGCATCATCGCCTGGTTGAGCATCTGCACCACGGAGTTGAATTTCTCGATGCTCTGCGGCGTCGAGCGTGGCGCGCCGATACGGGCCGACAGCCACGCCATGTCCATCTTGGCGGCCGTGATCATTCCGCCGAGTTCGTCGTGCAGACTGCTTGGCGAGATCGGAGCGCTCGCGCTCCATGGTCTTGACAAGATGGGTGGCAAGCGCCGAGAGCTCTTCGCATGAGCGCGCTCGGTCTGTGCCTCGAGCTCCCTGCCAGGTTTTACGTCCGTTTTCAGCACGCCCTCAATCTTTCGGCAAATCCTCGAGCAAAGCAACGAGGTCTTCGGCGTGCTCGTCCTGGGGGCCGTGCGCGGGATCCTTCGAGACAGTTCTTTGACGACGGCAGTCATGGTGTTTCCTAGGTGACCTGACTGCTACTTGGCTTTCGCGTGTCGCCGATAGAGGTTGATGACCAGACTCACCGCCGCCAGCCACAGCGAGCGATTCTTGAGCAACGACAGCCCGATGCTGCCGAAATTGAACGAGCGGTTGAGCGCCTGGAACTTCGCCCAGGGCGATGCTCTTGGCGGCGATCTGCATCTCGCGCAGGTTGATCTCCAGCCATGCGCGCTGCAGCTGCATCTCGGCGTCCAGCAATTTGGCGCGTTCAAGCGGCGAGGTCACGCGGGCGCGCTCCTGTGTGCGGGGTCGCGGGCTGGTCGTGGGTGTCCGGTTCAGCGTGCGCGAGAGCACTTCGAGATCCTGGCGCAGGCCGTCGAGGAACCAGTGCAGGGATCCCACCTCGTGGGTCGAGGCCTTGCGCTTCGCGCATACAACTGCGCGCCGACCGCCAGCAGCACGAAGCCGATGACCACGGCGGAAAGCACCGGCACGCGCAGGTTCGGCGGCAGCGCGATCGCCAGCAGCACGATGCCGCCCCAGATCGCGATGAACACCGCCGCGGCGGCAAACAACTTCAGCTGCAGCCGCGCCATCAGCAACTGTGTCTCGCCCTGCAACGCGATGCTCGCCGCGTCCATGCGCGTCTCGAGCATGCGCAACAGGTGCAGCGACATCTCGCGAGCGGGACTGGACTCGGCGTCGGTACCGAATGCCGCGGGTTCTTCCGCGGCCGGCGACTCCGGCGGCAGTTCCCCGGACGGAGCACCGTCCGCCGGGCGGTGGCCCGGCGAGGCTCCGTTGAGTGGCGAGTCGGCCTCGTTCATTTGCGTGACAACCGGGTGATCAGCAGCGTCATCGCCCCGCCTAACAACGCGGCGATCGCCACGGACTGCCACGGATTGGCGCGCACGTACTGTCGGTCCGTTGCGCGACGGTTTCGCCGCCACCTCCTCGGCTTCGACGGCGGTGGCCGCGAGCTTCGCCTTGGCCTGGTTCAGCGTCTGGGTCACGCGTTCCCGTACGGCGTCGGCCGCCTCACCGGTCTGATCGCCGAGCTGCTTCAGCAGGTTTCGGCCTGGGTGACGATACGGTTCAATTCCTCGATGGCCGGTCGATCACGCCTTCGAATTCCGGCTCATTGGCGGGTGATTGCATGACGTTTCCTCGTTGTGTGACGTGCAGGATGGACCCGGTCTCGCGGCCTAACACTCGGATTTGTCTGCGAACGTCAGGTAGGAATCGACCGACATCAGGACGGCCCTTGCGCCGCGCTATTTTCGGCCTCGGCGAACGCGGATACTGGCCCCGTCTAGTGGAGAAGTGGAAGAGTGACGCGACGAGCCCCTCCCCTCGATTCAATTTCGCGTCATCGACCACAGAGCCGTCCGTCCACCGGCTTCGCCGCCGATGGACGGGGCTCGTTTTCCGGCCCTCCCCTTGTTGCGGCGGCTGCTTTCTGGCGGGTGCCGGACACTTCCCGATGTCGAACTCGCGCGCACCCTGCCCGTGTCGCGCTCGCGCGTTCCCGTCGACATCGAAAGCCCCGCAAGGCATGGTGAGCCGCGCCACCGGAGCTGCGGCTCTCGCGCCAACTGGCCGCCACGCGGCGACACCTCACTGCTCGACTACCACCTGGCCGCGATGCGCGACATCTGGCGCGCCACCGCTGCTCACCGGCAACTCGGTGGAACTGCTCATCGACGGGCCGCGCACCTATCAGGCCATGTTTGCCGCCATCGAAACGGCGCGCGAATACATCCTGGTGGAGAGTTTCATCTTCGAAGAAGCGGTCGAAGGCGATCGCAAGCTGAGTGCGCTGCTCGCGGACGCGACGCGTCGCGGTGTGCGGGTATATGTCATCTATGATGCGATCGGCTCGCTCACCACGGCCAAGGAATTTCTCGAGGGCCTTCGCACTGCACGCATCGCGCTGTGCGCGTTCAATCCGCTGAACCCGCTCGACGTGCGGTTCTCCGGGCTCAATCATCGCGACCACCGTAAGATCGTGGTGGTCGACGGCCAGAGGGCATTCACCGGCGGCATCAACTTCAGCCATGCGTACCGCATCGCCTCGAAGCAGATCAAGGGCAAGGGTTTCTCCAAACAGCAGGCCATCGACCAGGGGTGGCGCGACACGCATATCGCCGTGAGCGGCACGGGCGCGAAACACCTCGAAAAGCTGTTCCGTGACACCTGGCGCGATGCCGAATGCGAGGGCGAGGTGCAGCCCGCCTTCGACGAGCGGGCCGCGGCCGCCGGCCAGACGGTGATCCAGATCGTGGCCAGCACACCCGCGGACGACACCAATGTCATCTATGCCACCCTGCTCTCCGTGCTCGCCTATGCGCAGAAGAGCGTGGACGTCACCATGGCGTACTTCGTGCCGGACGACACCCTGGAAAAGGCGCTGCAGGATGCCGCGAAGCGCGGCGTGCAGGTGCGCATCATCCTGCCGGCGTACAGCGATTTCTCGGGTGTGTTCCACGCCGGACGCGCGCACTACCAGGGTCTGCTGGATGCCGGCGTCAAACTATTCGAGCTGGAGAGCGCGTTCCTGCACTCGAAGAGCATCGTGGTGGATAGCGTGTGGTCTTCGGTGGGGTCCACCAACTTCGACTGGCGCAGCTTCGTGCACAACAACGAGATCAGCGTCTGCGTCATCGACGAATCGTTCGCGAGGACCATGGCAGCGGCCTTCGACAACGACCTGCGTGAATCGCGCGAGATCACGCGCGAAGCCTGGAAAAGACGCGGTCTAAAACAGCGCCTCAAGGAATGGTTCTGGCTGCCCCTGCAGTACTGGCTCTAACAACCTACGCGTTGTAATCCCCGTGGCTGACACGAATGTCAGCGGCTTCCCACGCCCCCTAAGCCCACAAACCGGCATTGCCAAACAGGGCCGCCGGTGATGATGCGCTCCGCCGGCACCGACATCGGTGCCAAATAACACGCGGAGATATCGATGCTTCATTACGCAGTCATCTTTTTTGTCATCGCGCTCATTGCTGCCGTGTTCGGTTTTGCCGGCATCGCCGCAGGCGCAGCGGGTATCGCGAAGATCCTGTTCTTCGTCTTCCTGATCCTCGCGATCGTCAGTTTCATTGCCAACACGGCTCGGAGATAAGAGGTTTATATGCAGAAATCAAAAGGCTTTGTCAGTGCGGTCATGATGGTCATGAGCCTCGCCATGGTTGCCTGCGCTTCCACGCGCACGACCAAGTCCGCAGGTGAGCAGGTCGACGATTCGGTGACCACGGGACGCGTGAAGGCGGCCCTGATCGCCGATCCGACGACCAAGGCGCACCAGATCGACGTCGAAACGTTCAAGGGCACCGTTCAGCTGAACGGCTTCGTGGACACGTCGGCCAGCAAGAGCCGCGCGTCCGGAAGTCGCCAAGAACACCAAGGGTGTCACGGCGGTTCGCAACAACCTGACCGTCCGGCGGACGGTGGCCGCTCGGGCTCGGAGCGCACGTCGAAGACGCCGCCATCACCGCCAAGGTGAAGGCGGCACTGGCCGGCGATCCGCGCACCAAGGCGCACCAGGTGAACGTGGAGACGCGCGAAGGCGCGGTGCAGCTCTCGGGCTTCGTCGACACTTCGGAAGCGAAGTCGACGGCCGAGGACCTGGCTCGCAACGTCGACAACGTGAAGTCCGTGGACAACGAGATCGACGTCAAGAAGTGATGCAACGCTGACGACTCGTCCGTCAGGACGGCTCGACAGGACGGGCCGGCGGTGGAAACACCCTCGGCCCATTTTCTTTGGCCGCTTCTTTTAACTGACAGGGCATGGCGATGCGCGCCGACTCCCCGGCTGGCGCGGCGCCGCGAAAATCGCCTCACGCGGTGTCGCACCGCGCCCTTCCCACAAAGGAGAACATCCATGAAACGCGAGAATCGCATCGAGCGCTTCACCACCCACTTCCAACGCAACCTGCAGAACGAGCCGTACTACGACGCGCGTTATGGCTGGGACGACTACGATCCCGCGTACCGCTATGCGTACAAATCGTACGAAGAGAATCCGAACGCGAAGTTCGAGGACCTCGAGACGCGCCTCGAGGCCGGCTGGGACATCGCCAAGGGCAAATCGAAGCTCGCCTGGCTGGACGCCAAGGAAGCCGTCCGCTCCGCCTGGCAGCACGTCGAGCGCGCATTGCCGGGCGATGCCGACCGCGACGGTAGATAGCTGACGTAGTTAGCGGGGACATTCCCCATTCGGCCCGAAGGGCAACAAAGGGTTGGACCTGCGTCAGGTCCGACCCTTTTTCCAGCACATGGGTTGTGTCCCCATGCGCAGCCACTCTCACAGCTCGACCACCTCGTCACATTGCTGCGCGAGCCGCGGATCCGATGTGCGTCCGGTCGTCGGCGCCGAGCAGCACCACGCCGTCATAGGACTCGATGCGCTGGCGCAGCTGGTTCACGTCGAGGTTCGGGAAACGGCCCGAGTCCTCGCCGCTGCTGTCGAACAAGTGATCCGTGTCGTCGAACAACAGCACCGCGTCCGAGGCCTTGGCGGCCTTGAACAGCGCATCCAGGTTCTTCTCGGTATCCGCCACGTACTTGCTGACGAGCCGGGAGAGATCGATCTCGAACAGGTCCACGGCCAGCTCATGGGCGAACAATTGCGCGGCCAGCAGCTTGTTCTTGCCCGAGTGCCCCGTGAACAGCACGCGCAGCCCGCGCCGCGCGCCCTGGCGGTGTCCTCGACCTTCGCGCGGCGAGTGGCGAGCAACCGCTCCAGCACCGGACGAAGTTCTTCGTCCTGCATCATTCGAATCCCCTCCCCGGGAACTGCGCGCGAAGCAAGGGGCGCCAGTGGTTCTCCGCAAGCCGGCGGAAGCCCGTGCCGCTGGGATGGATCTCGTCCGCCCAGTGCGTGTCGTCCGAGGGGAGCGCCGAGCGCATGTCCACCACGTGGAAGCGCGGCCGCGCCGCGGCCAGCGACATGAGCCGCGCATGCAGCTCGTCGACCAGGTAGCGCGCCAGGTCGCGGCCCTCGGTATCCGGGTCGATGCCCTTGGACACCAGCACCGGCCGCATCCAGGGACCCGCCTTCAACAACCCGAAGGGGCCCGTGGCCTTGCGGCCATTGGGCTGGAAGTAGCAATAGCTGTGCGCCACCACCACGCACTTCGGGCGCAGCGCGTCGCGCGCATCCAGCAGCCGTGAGTAGGCAGCTGACGATGTCGTCGAGCACCGTGGTGAGCTTCGCCAGCTTGACCGTGCTCTGCCAGGTGTTGCCATTCACCTTCTTGTCGAGCACCTTCGCGAGCTCTCCCGCGATGAGGTCGTTGCCACCCGCGCTCATGAGCAGCAGGTCGACGGGATAGCCCTTGAGGTAAGTCTTGATCTTCTTGAGCTGCTCGCTGCCCGTGGCGAGGATCTCGCGCGCCTCGTCGCCGTTGTGCTCGAGCCGCAGGATCGAGAAGTCGTTCATCATCTCGATGTAGTCGGCGATGTTGGCGTTCAGCGGATAGCTGAACCACGAATCACCTTCGGTGAGGATCACCAGGCGCTTTGGAAACTGCTTGACGCTCGCCGCGAAGACGCCCTGGCGTGTTCGTGATCCGATACCCGTTTGACCGGCTTTGGCATGTCATTCCTCCCTGATCCTGCCCGCAGACTATACTCGCGCCCGTTTCAACCTGGAGCGCCGGTACATGCGGACTCGTTGTTTGCCCTTGGGGTTCTCTCTACTCCTCGCCCTCATCGCGATCGACTGCAACCTCCGTGGCTCTCGCCGCGCCGTCGCTCACGTCACCCGCGAGCGCCACGCCGGATCCACGGTCACCTTCCAGGCCACCGGCAGCGGCAACCCTCGCGACTTCGTGACCATCGTTCCTAAGGGCACGCGCGAAGGCCAGTACTTCGACTACTTCTATGTCGAAAACCGTGAAAAAGTTCTGGAGATGCCATCGAAGCCGGGCGACTACGAGGTACGCCTGCTGGCCGCGGACTCCCCATACAAGACCCTCCTGAGCCGGCCAATCAAGATCCTGGCGGTGTCGGCCACCGTCAAAGGTCCGGCGTCCGCCGCGGCCGGCAGCGAGATGACCGTCGCCTGGACGGGCCCTAACAACGAGAAGGACTTCGTGGGTCTCGGCACGCCCGGCCAGAACTCCTACCTGAACTACAAGTACACGCGCGAAGGCAGCCCCCTCAAGCTCGATGTGCCCGAAGAGCCGGGCACCTACGAGATCCGCTACTTCCTCGGTACCGACTACAGCATCATCGCGCGCCAGACCCTGACCGTGACCGCCGTGTCCGCGACGGTCACCGCGCCGGCACAGGTCGCCGCGGGAGCGAAGTTCAAAGTCAGCTGGACCGGGCCGAACAACCCCCGCGACTTCGTCACCATCGTCAAGAGCGGCACGCGCGAGCGCACGTACCAGGATTACGTGTACACCAGCAAGGGCAGCACGCTGGAGTTCGCCGCGCCCGATGAAGCCGGCCAGTACGAGCTTCGCTATCTCACCGCCAGCAAGTACCTCACGCTGGCGCGCGCCTCCATCACCGTGGGCGCGGTGAATGCCACCGTCAAAGCTCCCGCACAAGTCGCCGCGGGCGCGAAATTCCAGGTCACGTGGACCGGACCGAACAACGAGCGCGACTTCGTGACGCTCGTGAAGGCAGGCGCCAAGGAAAAGAGCTGGGAGCGCTACGACTACACGTCCAAGGGCAGCACGCTCAATCTCACCGCGCCCGACGTGCCCGGCGACTACGAACTCCGCTATGCGACGGGCAACGACTACCTCACGCTGGCGCGCGCGCCGGTCAAGGTGACGGCCGTCACCGGTTCGCTGACCGCGCCGGCCACCGTGGTCGCGGGCGAGACGTTCAAGGTCAGCTGGAAGGGTCCCGACGCCCCGCGCAACTTCGTGACCATCGTGGCCAAGGGCGCGAAGGAAGGCACGTACGGCGCGTACTTCTACACCACGCCCCAGCAGAACCCCGGGAACATCGTGGCGCCGCTGACCGCGGGTGCGTACGAGGTGCGATACGCCACGGCGGAAAAATATCTGACGCTGGCCAAGGCCGACATCACGGTGACTCCGGCCAAGAGCGAGCCCGGCAGGGTGTCGGTCACGCAGGCGGCCGGCGCCGCGAAGAACGGCGCGGTGGAAATCATCCTCGATGCCTCGGGCAGCATGCTCCAGAAGCTCGGCGCCGAGCGCCGCATCGACATCGCCAAGCGCACGCTGCACAAGCTCGTCGGCTCCACGATTCCCGCCGGCACGCCCTTCGCGTTCCGTGTGTTCGGCCGCGAGGTGGATTCCTGCCAGACGGATCTCGACGTCCCGGTCGCGCCGCTGAATGTCGCCTCGGTGCAGGGACGCATCAACGCGCTCGTGGCCAAGAACGGCGCCAAGACGCCCATCGGCGCGTCACTCGACAAGGCCGCGGACGACCTCAAGAGCGTCATGGGCGAAAAGCTCATCGTGCTGGTCACCGATGGCGAGGAAACCTGCGGCGGCGATCCCGCCACGGCCATCGCCAACCTGCGCAAGGCAGGCGTCACCACGCGCGTGAGCATCGTCGGCTTCGCGCTCGACGACGCCACCCTCGCGGCGACGTTCCGCCGCTGGTCGGATGCGGGCGGCGGCGCGTTTTTCGACGCCAAGGACGCCGCGGGTCTCGACAAGTCCTTGACCGAGGCACTGCGTCCGGGCTTCGAAGTGGTGAACGCGCAAGGACAGGTGCTGGCCAGCGGCGTCGTCGGCGGCGACGCCGTCACCGTGCCTGCGGGCAATCACCAGGTGCGCATCAAGGGGCGCGCCAATTCCAGCAAGCCTGTGGCGGTGAAGCCGAAGGAAACGTCGACCGTCTCCTTCTGATCCAACCAGCGATCCGACGGCACCTTCGAAAAACTGTGCGCGTGGTGAATGGGGCGCGGCCGTCGCGCCCCTTCTCCCCTTCCCTACCACCCGAAATTCTTGCGCAACGCCGTCATCGCCTCATCCCATGGTTCATGGGAGCCCTTGAGCTCTTTCACCGCGGTCTGGGTGATCGCCATGCCCAGCTCACGATACGCCTCGAGCTGCTCTTCATCGAAGAACTGATCGGCAGTGGTCTGGTTCGGAAAATCCACGTTGCGCTTCCAGTACGACTGCGTATCCGCATTCATGCCCGGAATCGGCGAGGCCTGCAGGTACAGCAGGATGCCCTGCTTGTCCGTGCCCGGATACTTGATGGTTCCCAACGCCCAGCCGCGCTTCACGCACTGGCCCATGTCGCAGGTGACGGCGCCGAGTGGATAGGTCTCGTTGGTGAAGCGGATATGCACGCCGAAGTCCACGCGCACGCGCTCGATGGCATTGGCGAGGTCGTCCTTGGTGTAGTTGAGATCGCAGCTGCCCTGCGACAGCACGATGATCTTCACGCGCCGGCGGATGAGCTCATACAGGCCGGTGTTGTCGAAGTGCCCGCCATCGGTGAGCTCGATGAAGAACGATTCCTCGTGGGTGCCGCTGCCGAACAGGCCTTGCCGGATGCCCGGCGCCAGCAGGTTCGGCGGGAACCACTTGTGCCACCACTTCTGCTTGCCGTCCGACGCGCGCGGATTGCGGATCCAGTAACCCAGGCGCACGTTGGTGAGCGACAACAGCAGTGACACCAGCGCGTTGCGCGTGATGCCCCGCCCCGCCACGCCGGTGTGCGGGCTCGCGGCCGCGCCCGATGACGCGACTGCCGTGGCCAGCGTGAAATGTCCGTCGCCGAGATTGGACGTGCGCGTCCAGCCCGTGGCGCTGCTGCCGCTGAAGCGCGGGCTCAGCACGAAGCTGTCACCGCCCCGGCCGCGGAAACGATCCTGTTTCGCACCGACCATGACGACATTGCAGTTCACGAGATGCAGGGGCCGTTGCGGGTCACCCGCATCGTCCACGAGCTTCACCAGGTCGAACTGGTCGGCGTTGCCGGCGCGCTTCCACTGGTTGAGCTCGATGGCCTCGGTGTTCGGCATGAACAGTTCCATGAGGCGGTCGCGGTACATGCGGCCGATGCCGATGTAGTTGGCGTTGACCAGGAAGCCGAACAGCAGGCCCGCCAGACCGATGATGGCCGTGAGCGACACGAACACGCCGCCCCAGGTGGGTCCGAGCAGCGCGGTCTTCTGCACCACCCAGTACGCCACGAGCAGGATGCCGTACACCAGTAGCGTGGCGGTGATGAGGATGCGCAGCGTGGAGAATGCCGACGAGGTCACCTTCTTGTCGCGCCCGATCAGGAACTGGTAGACCGCGCCGATGATGCCCAGCACCGAACTCGACACGCCGGCCGACAACCCGCCTCCGAGCCTGGTCTCGATCAATCCGTACACGAAGGGCACGCTCCACACGGCGAGCAGCAGCGTGAGACCCGTGAGCAGGGGCCCCAGCACCTGTTGATAGAGGATGCGCACGCGGTACTGCCACTTGTGCACCACCTGCATGCCCACCTTCGCGTGTTCGCGGTCCGACCTTGCCCACCACAGCAGCACCAGGCAGGCGCAGGCCGCGAGCAACAGTCCGGCGCCCACGGGCCAGCGCCAGTAGAGGCCTTCCTTCTCGAGCGACCAGCCATCCCGCAAGCCCAGCACGGACACCGCGCCGATCACGAAGCCCACGGGAGGCAATCCGCCCAACCACACCACGGCCCGCGTAGGGATGCTCCCCAACCAGCTCGCGATGCCGAACAACAGGAAGGCGCCCGTCACTATCAGTCCCAGCAGCAGCAACCAGGACTCCAGGCGTTGCGGATGATCCGCCCACGCCTGCGGCGAACCGTGCGGGACGAGCACGCCGCCCACCTGCATGGCCCAGAGGATCAGCGCGAGGATGGCGGTGTACACGGACAGCGTGAACAGCATGCCGCGCAACGCCACGCCCACCAGCGACATCGTCGACATGCTCGAGGGCTGCAGGTAGTAGCCATGCTGACGGAAGAAGTCCAGCCAGGTGAAGTTGCTGCCCGCGACGCCCGCCGTCTTGTCGGCGTGGAACTCGGCGCTGCGTGTGCCGAGGTCGCGAATCGCCGAGGAAGCGCCGCCAGTTGCCGGTCTTGCGGTAGTGGAACTTGAGCCAGCTGACGGCGCTGCCGATGTAGCCGCCGCCCGAGACCGTCGACATGTAGTCGAACCGATCGAAGCAGCGCTCCTCGTCGTCGCGCGCGTTGCCCGGCTTCTCGTTGAGGAAAGTCTGGATCACACCCAACGCGAACGAAGCCGAGCGGATGCCGCCACCGGACACCGCCAGCGCGGATCCACAGGGATCGGCGAGGTCGCCTTCGGCACAGGGAAGCTTCAGCGACCGCCGTTCGTCCTGGAGGATGTCGTCGAAAACCTTGATGCGGTCGCCCGTGACCTCCGCGACATTGGCCTCCGGCTTCATGCCGGAACCCAGGGCTTCGCCTCGAGGATCTCGGTTTCGCGCGTGCAGGGATCGGGCGGATTCACGTGGCGGGCGCGGGCGGCCACGGTGTAGTGGAACATGTCGTCGGCCTTCGGCTCGCGCGCGCGATTGCGGATGAGATCGAAGTTGTCGGCGATCTTGCCGTCGACATTGGCGCGGGCGCAGCTGGTCCCGATGCAGTTCGTCGTCATCGGCAACCCGCTCGCGATCGCCTTGTTGCAGCATCCAGCGCAAGGTGATGTCGTTGAGCGCGTGATTGTCGTTGCCGCCGCCCACGTCCGAATGCACGCCGCGGAACCACACTTCACAGCTGTTCTTGCCCCGGAGCCGCGTCGGCCGGAAGGACTGCCGCGCCTCGTCGAGCGCCAGCGCGTGGTAACAGAACTTCACGCCATCGGAGAGCCCGAGCTTGTAGCCCAGGTTGATGCGATTGAAGTTGAACCCGAGGTTGATGGGGATGCCGAATGCGGCCACCAGGTCGAACACGCCCAGGAAACGCACGGATGGCTGCTTCGGTCACGCCGTTGACCTTCACGCCGTCGTCGGCGACCACATTGGCGAAATGCGCCGCCAGGTGCCGCGCCGCGGCTGAAACCCGACGATGTCGATGTCGCGATCACCCTTGGCGAACTGCTCGCGCCATGTTCCTCGCGCGCCTCGTCGACGCGCTCCTGGCCGCCGACGCCGAAGGCACCGCCGAAGAACTTGCCCAGCGTGCCGTGTCGGGTGCCGACACCCTTGTAGAAGAACTTGGTGCCGGCGTACTGATCCTTGAACCGGACGACATTGGTGTTCCTGTCGTACTGCCCGGCATCCTTTTCCGAGTTCCATGTACCGTCGAACGCATACAGCGCCATATCGTGCCTCCCAGCTCGTTTGCCGGGAAGATACATGGAGCTAGAGCTTCGTGCGCAGCTGGCGCCGCGACGCACAGCCCGGGACTGTGCCAGTTACCGGAGACGGCGCGGGTTATTCACTGTGTGACCGCCATGTCGCCTTCGTCACTGCGTCACGAGCATGCGCCTTCGTCACTGCGTGACGAGCATGTCGCCTTCGTCACTGCGTGACCAGCATGTCGCAAATGGTGGCGGGATCGACTGGTTTCACCAGGTGCATGTCGAATCCCGCCTCGCGCGAACGTCTGGCGGTCGGCGTCCTGGCCCCAACCCGTGAGCGCCACCAGCACGGCGCTCGCGACCCCAGCTCTCGGCGCGGATGCGGCGCGCGACCTCACAACCATCCAGCTTGGGCATGCCCACGTCGAGCACCACGATCTCGGGCTTGCGCAGGCCGGCGAGCGCCAGAGCTTCCTCGCCATCGGAAGCGCAATGCACCTCGTGGCCTTCGAGCCGGAGCATGAGCGCCAGGCTCTCGAGCGCATCCTGGTTGTCGTCGGCGATGAGGATGTTCCGGCGTACCTGCATGACCTGCTCCTGCTTCTCCGCGGCGGCCGAAGGATCCGGCAGGCCTGATTCGACGAACTGACGGCAGTCGCACCGTGAATGCGCTGCCCGTACCCAGCCCGTCGCTGGTGGCACCGATTTCGCCGCCATGCAGTTCGACGAGCGCGCGCACCAGCGCGAGGCCGATGCCGAGACCGCCGCCCGTCGCCGAACGCTCGCTCGGGATCTGGGTGAACAGCTCGAAGATGTGCGGCATGGACTCGGCGGAGATGCCGATGCCCGTGTCACGCACGCAGACTTCGGCGCGACCCTGGTTCACGCGAGCCGACAGCGAAATGTGGCCGCCCTCGCCCGTGTATTTGGCCGCGTTGTGCAGCAGATTGCCCACCACCTGCGCGAGGCGCACCGGGTCGCCGCGCACCGCGAGCCGCGGGTCGCACCTCCTCGACGGTGAGCTGCTGACCTTTCTGGTCCAGCAGCGGCTGCACGATTTCGACGGCGGCCGCGACGATGTCGGCCACCACCACCTTCTCCGACACCAGCACGATCTTGCCGCGCGCGATGCGCGACACGTCGAGCAGATCGTCGACCAGCCGGATCATGTGCTTGAGCTGCCGGTCGATGACGCCGCGCGACCAGATGATCTTGGGATCCTGCGGTCTCGCCCTGCATGAGCATGTGCGTGGCATTGCGCAGCGGCGACAGCGGATTGCGCAGCTCGTGCGAGAGCATGGCGAGGAACTCGTCGCGCTTGACCACGGCTTCCTTGAGCTGGTTCTCCGCGCGCGTGCGTTCCCGCACTTCGATCTCCAGCGACTGGTTGGTCCGCGAAAGCTCGTCGTTGGTCTGTGCGCAGCTGGTCGTTGAGCGCTTCGAGCTCACGCGTCTTCTCGGTCTGCAGCGTGAGTTGGCTTCTTCGAGCTGGCGGTTGGACTTCGCCAAGCTGCTTGTTCACCGACTGCAGCGCGCGCCGCTGGCGGTCCAGCTCGATGAGCACGGCCACCTTGCTGCGCAGGATCTCGGGCACCACCGGGATGTACACGTAGTCGATGGCGCCGGCCTTGTAGCCCTTGAGCCGGTCGAACTCGGTGACGTGCACACCCGTCACGAAAATGATGGGCGTGCTCTCGAAGCGCGGATGGTCGTGGATGAGCGCCGCGGTCTCGAAGCCATCCATGCCCGGCATCTTCACGTCCAGCAGCACCACCGCGAACTCCTGCTTCATGAGCGCTTCGAGCGCTTCGAGGCCGGAGTTCACCGCCACCAGGTTGTGGCCCAGCGGTTCGAGGATGGCGCGATAGGTGAGCAGGCGCGCCGGCTGGTCGTCGACCAGCAGGATGTTGGCGGCCTCGTGGCTGTGCGGGATTCCGTGCATCACGTTCGATTTGAAGCGTTCATCGGTTGCAACCACATGCGGACCAGCGACAGCAGCTGCTCGGTGTTCACGGGCTTGGCGACGTAGTCCGACGCGCCGGCCTGCAGGCATTTCTCGCGGTCGCCCTTCATCGCCTTGGCGGTGAGCGCGATGATGGGCAGCATGCGGAACGAGGGAATGTCGCGGATGCGCCGCATGACTTCGTAGCCGTCCATCTCCGGCATCATCACGTCGATGAGGATCAGCGCCACATCCGGATGCTCGTCCAGCAGCTTGATCGCGTCGTGGCCGTTGGTGGCGGTGATGACGTTCATGCCGTGCCGTTCCAGCAGGCTGTTGAGCGCGAAGATGTTGCGCACGTCGTCGTCCACCACGATCACCTTGCGGCCGCGCAGCGGTTCGTCGCTGTCGTGCAGCTTCTCGATGCAGCGTCTGTTTGGCTTCGGGCAGATCCGAGATCACGCGGTGCAGGAACAGCGCGGTTTCGTCGAGCAGGCGCTCGGGGCTCTGCACACCCTTGAGCACGATGCTCTTGGCACGCTGGCGCAGCTCGCCCTCTTCATCCTGCGAGAGATCGCGTCCCGTGAACACCACGATGGGGATGTCACGCAGGCGTTCAGTCACGCTGGACCTCGGACAGCAGGTCGAAGCCCGAGATATCCGGCAGCTTGAGATCGAGCACCACGCAGTCGAATTTCCGCTCGCGCAAGAGCATCCAGCGCTTCGTTGCCGCTGGAGGCATTGGAGATGTGGATGTCGGAGCCGGCGATCAGCGCCTCGATGCTGAGCTGTTCGGCGGCATCGTCTTCCACCACCAGCAGTTCGCGCACACGCGGCGCGATGAACTCGCTGGATGCGGTCGAACACGTTCTCCAGGCCCTGCGTGGTGCTGGGCTTGGTCATGAACGAGAACGCGCCACGCTCCAGGCCGTACTGGCGCTCTTCCTCGACCGTGAGCACCTGCACCGGGATGTGCCGCGTGGCCGGGTCGTGCTTGAGCTGGTTGAGCACCGTCCAGCCCAGCATGTCGGGCAGGAACACATCCAGCGTGACCGCCGCGGGCTGGTACTTGCGCGCCAGCGACAGCGCATCGGCGCCGTTCCTGGGCCACCAGCACCTTGAAGCCTTGATCGCGCGCCACCTCGATCAGCATGCGCGCGTAGGTGACTCGTCCTCGACCACAGCACCGATCGATCGTCGGGCTCGATCGCAGTCGCGGTCGTCCTCAACCGCTCGGTCGGAGCTTGATGGGCAGCTGCGGCACGGCCATGGTGGTCGCCTGCATCGGGCATGCGGCGCGCGCGGCCATAGGCCGCGCCCTGGTAGTTCAGCGGCAGATAGAGAGTGAAGGTGCTGCCCGCGCCCGGCGAACTCTTGAGGCGGATCTCGCCACCGAGCAGGTGCGCCAGTTCGCGCGAGATCGCGAGGCCGAGACCCGTGCCGCCGTACTTGCGCGCCGTGCCGGCATCCGCCTGCTGGAAGGCCTCGAAGATGATCTTCTGCTTCTCGGGCGAGATGCCGATGCCGGTATCCGTGACCGAGAACTCCACGACTACCTTGGCCTGCGACAGTACGGGATGATCCGCCGCCCAGCCCAGCATGGCCTGGCCCACGTGCAGGCGCACGCTGCCCTGCGCCGTGAACTTCATGGCGTTGGACAGCAGGTTCTTCACGATCTGCATGAGGCGCTTCGCGTCCGTGACCATGGTCCGGCCCAGGCGCGGGTCGAAGTCCGTGGTGAACGTGAGATGACGGCTCTCCGCCTCGTGACGGAAGTTGCGTTCGATCGTCTCGCGCAGCTGCGTGAATCCGAGCTCCTCGGATTCGACCGTGACCGTGCCCGACTCGATCTTGGACAAGTCCAGGATGTCGGAGATCAGGTTGAGCAGGTCGGTGCCCGCGGCGTGGATGGTCTTCGCGAATTCCACCTGGCGCGCCGACAGGTTCGTTTCCGGATTCTCCGCGAGCTGCTGGCCGAGGATCAGGATGCTGTTGAGCGGCGTGCGCAGCTCGTGCGACATGTTGGCCAGGAACTCGGTCTTGTAGCGCGACGTGAGCGCGAGCTCGGCGGCCTTTTCTTCCAGCGCCTTGCGGGCCAGCTCGATCTCGTTGTTCTTGCGCTCCACCTCGGCGTTCTGGTCGGCGAGCAGGCGCGCCTTGGTGGCGAGTTCCTCGTTGGTCGGTCTGCAGTTCGACCTGCTGCGATCTGCAGTTCCGCCGCCAGTTCCTGCGACTGCTTGAGCAGGCCTTCGGTACGCATCGTGGCTTCGATGGTGTTGAGCACCACGCCGATGGAGCCCGTGAGCTGCTCGAGGAAGGCCAGCTGCGGCAGTCGGTGAACTCGTACATCGAGGCCAGCTCGATGACGGCCTTGATCTCGCCTTCGTACAGCACCGGCAGCACGATGACGTTGCGCGGGCTGGGTCTCGACGAGGCCCGATCCCATGCGGATGGAATCCTGCGGGATGCGGGCCAGCAGCAAGCGCTGGCGCTGCACGGCGCACTCGCCCACGAAGCCTTCGCCGAACCGGATACCGGCGCGGCTGCGGCGATTCGCGCACGTCCGCGTAGCTCGCGAGCTGCTTTAGGTAGCGCTGCCCTTCCTCGTAGTCGACGATGTAGATCACGCCCTGGTGCGCGTTCACCAGCGGCGCGAACTCGGCCAGCAGTGTGTTGCCCAGCGTCACCAGGTCGCGCTGGCCCTGCATCATGCGCGAGAACTTGGCGAGGTTGGTCTTCAGCCAGTCCTGTTCGGTGTTGCGCTCCGTCGTGTGACGGAGGTTGTGGATCATCGCGTTGATGTTGTCCTTGAGCTCGGACACTTCGCCGCGCGCCTCGACCTGAATGGAGCGCGTCAAGTCGCCCTTGGTCACCGCGGTGGCCACCTCGGCGATGGCGCGCACCTGGGTAGTCAGGTTGGCGGCCAGCATGTTCACGTTGGCCACGAGATCCTTCCAGGTGCCCGACGCGCCGGCCACGTGCGCCTGGCCGCCGAGGCGGCCTTCCACGCCGACCTCGCGCGCCACGGACGTCACCTGCTCGGCGAAGATCGCGAGCGTGGTCGTCATCGAGTTGATGGTCTCGCCCAGCGCCGCCACTTCACCCTTTGATTCCACGGTGAGCCGCTGACGCAGATCTCCGTTGGCGACCGCGGTCACCACCTTCACGATGCCGCGGACCTGTTCCGTCAGGTTGTTCGCCATCACGTTCACGTTCTCGGTGAGCTCTTTCCACACACCGGACACGTCGCGCACGTTCGCCTGGCCGCCGAGCTTGCCCTCGGTGCCGACCTCGCGCGCCACGCGGGTCACTTCGGCCGCGAAGGAGTTGAGCTGGTCCACCATCGTGTTGATGGTTTCCTTGAGCTGCAGGATCTCGCCGCGCACTTCCACCGTGATCTTGCGCGAGAGGTCGCCTCTCGCCACCGCGGTGGTCACTTCGGCGATGTTGCGCACCTGGCCGGTGAGGTTCGTGGCCATGGCGTTCACCGAGTCGGTGAGATCCTTCCACGTGCCGGCGACGCCAGGCACCTGCGCCTGGCCACCGAGGTTGCCTTCCGTGCCGACCTCGCGCGCCACGCGCGTCACTTCGGCCGCGAAGCCATTGAGCTGGTCCACCATCGTGTTGATGGTTTCCTTGAGCAGCAGGATCTCGCCGCGCACGTCCACCGTGATCTTGCGCGAGAGATCGCCCTTGGCCACCGCGGTGGTCACTTCGGCGATGTTGCGCACCTGGTTGGTCAGGTTGGACGCCATCGAATTCACGTTGTCGGTGAGATCTTTCCACACGCCCGACACGCCGGTCACTTCCGCCTGGCCGCCGAGCTTGCCCTCGGTGCCGACCTCGCGCGCCACGCGCGTCACTTCGGACGCGAACGAACGCAGCTGGTCCACCATCGTGTTGATGGCTTCCTTGAGGCGCAGGATCTCGCCGCTCATATCCACCGTGATCTTGCGCGAAAGGTCGCCCGTGGCGACCGCGGTGGTCACCTCGGCGATGTTGCGCACCTGGCCGGTGAGGTTCGCGGCCATGGAGTTCACGTTGTCGGTGAGATCCTTCCACGTGCCGGCGACACCCGGCACCAGCGCCTGGCCGCCGAGCTTGCCTTCGGTACCGACCTCGCGCGCCACGCGCGTCACTTCGGATGCGAATGAACGCAGCTGGTCCACCATCGTGTTGATGGTTTCCTTCAGCTGCAGGATTTCTCCGCGCACGTCCACCGTGATCTTGCGCGACAAGTCGCCCGACGCCACGGCGATGGTCACTTCGGCGATGTTGCGCACCTGGCCGGTGAGGTTCGCGGCCATCGAATTCACGTTGTCGGTGAGATCCTTCCACGTACCCGCGACGCCAGGCACCGTGGCCTGGCCGCCCAGCTTTCCTTCGGTGCCGACTTCGCGCGCCACGCGCGTCACTTCGGATGCGAACGAACGCAGCTGGTCCACCATCGTGTTGATGGTTTCCTTCAGCTGCAGGATTTCTCCGCGCACGTCCACCGTGATCTTGCGCGAGAGATCGCCCGATGCCACGGCGGTGGTCACCTCGGCGATGTTGCGCACCTGGCCGGTGAGATTCGCGGCCATGGAGTTCACGTTGTCGGTGAGATCCTTCCACGTGCCCGCGACACCGGGCACGATCGCCTGGCCACCGAGTTTGCCTTCGGTACCGACCTCGCGCGCCACGCGCGTCACTTCGGAAGCGAATGAACGCAGCTGATCCACCATCGTGTTGATGGTTTCCTTCAGCTGCAGGATTTCTCCGCGCACGTCGGCCGTGATCTTGCGCGACAAGTCGCCGTTGGCCACGGCGGTGGTCACTTCGGCGATGTTGCGCACCTGGCCCGTGAGGTTCGCCGCCATGGAATTCACGTTGTCCGTGAGATCGCGCCACACGCCGCTCGCGCCGCGCACCTGCGCCTGGCCGCCCAGCTTTCCTTCGGTGCCGACCTCGCGCGCCACGCGCGTCACTTCCGAGGTGAACACGCCCATCTGCGCGATCATCTCGTTGACCACGTTCGCCGAACGCAGGAACTCGCCCTTGAGCGGGCGGCCATCGGCTTCGAGCCGCATGGCTCTGCGTGAGATCGCCCTTGCCCACCGCGGTGATCGTGCGGGTCACTTCAGTAGTTGGCCACAGCAAGTCTTCGATGAGCGTGTTGACCGAAGACTCCATCGCGCCCCACGCACCGCCCCGTCGTTCATTGGCGACACGTATGCGGGTCTTGCCTTCCTTGCCTACCATCTGTCCGACACGCTCCAGCTCCTTGGCCATGCGCTCGTTGGCGCTGACCATGTCGTTGAAGGTGTCGGCTATCTTCCCGGCGAGACCGGTGAGATCGGGCGCGAGCCGCACGGTGAAGTCACCGTCACGAACCGCCTGGAGCGCGCGCAGCAGGTTCTTGAGGTCCGCATCGGGGGCGTCGGGATGGCGGCCTCCGTTGCCATTGCCGGTGGAACCCTGAGCCTTTGGCTTGACGGTCGGCGCAGAGCGCCGACGCGTCGCAAGTGTGCGTCCGCGTGCGGAAATATCCATGAACTGCCCGTTGTCCTGCGATTGCGTCGGAGTCTAAATCCCGTTCCTCTGGGACTGCTCCGCACACTCGTGTAGGAATGGGCTTACTGACACGCAAGGGTAGGAAGCGGAGGCCCTGCCGGCCTGAGCGTGGGCGGGAGGGTCGCGGGAGCTCAGTCGAGGGAACGCGCGAAGCGCGCGCCCGAGAGCGAACGCCGGGACGCATTCACGCACACCCCGGCATGCTGACCTTCCTCGTCAGCTGCGGATCACGAGATCGATCTTCCCTTCACGCCTTTCGACGCTGACGCTGACCGACCCCCCATGACGCCGCACCGTGAAGTCCACGGTCGCCTCCCGGACGGCCAGGTTTTTCACGGAGACCTCGGTGAGGCCGTCGGGGACCACGGGATGCGACAGCACGATCTGGCGGTCCAGCGCGTCGATGCCGATGCCGAGCACGCTTTGCAGGAGCAGGAAGGCGGAGCCGGCGGAGCCCGATTGAGGGGAGCACGCCACCGGGAACTGCAGGGGCGCCTCGCGCAGGCGGCGCTTGAAGCCGCAGAAGAGTTCCGGCGAAGGCGAAGCAGGTCGAAGTGCCGCGCGGCCTCGAACTGGGAGTTCAGGATGCGCAGCGCGAACGCCTTGTCGTCGTAGCGCGCAGCGCCGGCGGCAATCAGAGAGTTGTCGTGCGGCCACACCGAGCCGTTGTGATACGACATGGGGTTGAAGCGCAGTTCGCTCTCGGCCACGGTGCGCACGCCCCAGCCCGAGAAGAAGTGTTCGTCGCCCAGGCCCGCGATGATCTGGCGGGCGCGCTCGGCATGCGCGATGCCGGTGAACAACGAGTGGCCGGCATTGGAGCTGCGCACGCGGCAGGGTTGTTTGTCCCCGTCCAGCGCCAGGGCGTAGGTCTCGATATCCGGGCACCAGTAGGTGGCATTGAACCGGGCCTGCAGCGCCTGCGCCGCCTCGACGAGCGCGATGGCGCGCGGCACTTCGCCGAGCGACCGCGCGATGCGCGCGGCGCCCAACCGGGCGGCATAGACATAGGCCTGCACCTCGCACAACGCGAGAGGACCTTCCGCCAGGCGGCCATCGGAATGGAACACCGAGTCCGGTGAGGTCTTCCAGCTGTACTGCGCGTGCTCGCCCCCGCTGGACCGCGCGCGCGCTCTCGACGAAGCCATCGCCATCCACGTCGCCGTACACGTCGATCCAGCGCAGCGCGGCGTTGATCGCCGGCCACAGCTCGGTCATGAAATCGAGATCCGCCGTGCGGTTGAAATACGCGCCGGCCAGCATGACGAACAGCGGCGTGGTGTCGACGCCGTAGTAGTTTGCCGGGATGGAGCCGCCGCGCGCCTCGTTGAGGATCTTGCCCGTCTCGGCGCCGTAGCCCGCGCGAGCTGTCGGCGCACTGCGTGGCGGCGAGATGCCGCAGCACGTTGCGAGCGATGTCCGGCCACACCCACAGCATCTGGAAGGCCGTGATGATCGCGTCGCGTCCGAAGGTCGCATCCAGCCACGGCAATCCCGCCGAGGGCATACGCCCCTGCGGCGTGGACGGTGAGCAACATGCCCACGTCGGCGCCGGCGCGGCGCAACCAGGAGTTGAACGAGGCGTCCGACGCGTGCACCTGCGCCGGCGGCCGTCCTTCGCGGCGCGCCTGCTCCTCGGCCGCGGCCAGCGAGCGCGTGAACGTGGACATCTGCGCGGGCTTGCCCGCGGCGGAACAACCGACGGCAAGCGAAATCGTTTTCTCGCCGCGGCTGCCGATCTGCAGCCGGTAGCGCAGGCTGTCGCCGGTGATGGCATCCGGCGCCGTGTGGCAATCCACCAGGTCTCGCGCAGTGACCTCGTCCGCGCCCAGGCAGCTCTGCGTGACCGAGTCGCTCTCCACGCGTTCGTAGCGCCGGCGCGCCGCATCCATCCGCCGCTGCGCGCGCACGTCGACGATGTTCTCGAAGTCCGAGTAGAAACGGATCACCAGCTCCACGGACACGGTGCTGAGCGCGAAATTGCGCACGCGCAGCATCTCGTGACAGACGCCATTCCACAGATGAAACGCGTGCGCGTGATGTGCAAGGTGCCGCGCGGCAGGATGACGCGGCCGCCCTCGCCGCGCACGTCCGGCGTTGGTGAGATTCACCGTGAGCAGCACGTTGTCCTCGCGCGGCGCGGCGGCCAGCAACAGCGGCCGCTGCGCGGCGATGGTCAGCGTGAGTCGCGACAGATGCCGCACGCCACGCGCGATACAGGCCCGCTTCGCTGCGCGTCTCGGCGTCGATGTCGCCGATCTCGTTGAACAACCCGAAGCAGTCGTCGTGACGCAGCACATGCGTCCGTTCACCGCTGGGCACGTCCGCCGTGACGACCTGGTGTAGCTCGGCTCCGGGAGCATGGGCTCAGATGCCAGGGCCACGGCATCTCGTCCAGGTGATGCGGGTACGCAATGTCGTCTGGCCCGTCACGCGCGAATACCAATGGACCGTGGTGCCGGGTTGCTTGCGGCCGAAGTGCCGCGAGACCCAGCCACCCTGCTCGGCGGTGCCGCGCGATGGATCTGCACCTCGGCGATCTCGTCGAGGGATTCCATGATCACCTGCGTGGTGCCCGACGTGATCTTGATGCCCGGCCCGCATCCGTTCCACCTGGCAGTCCTCGGCGAAATGCCAGCTGCGGCGCGCGTCGTGCTCGCCATCACAACGCAACAGGTCGGTGACTTCGATGATCTGCCGGCGCGTGTCGATCACGATCTCGCGACGGTGCACCACCGGGATCTTCGAGCCGCTCGTAGCCATAGTGCTCGCCGACGAAGCGTTGCACATCGCCGCCACCATCGAACTCGATGCAGCGTGCCCGCGCGTGCTGGCTCCACATGAAATTGCCGGTCTGCACGGATTGGTCCTGGCCATCGATGCCCACCGTGTTGTGCGCCAGCGTGCGACCGGAAGTAGCGCCGCCAGGCGGGATCGGTGTGGTACGAATACGTGCCCGGGTCCACGAGGATCTCGCGGTCGCCGATGCTCAGCACGAACGACAGCGCATCGGCATGTCCATGCGCGGCGATACTCAGGTAGCCCAGCGGGCCGGCATCCGCCAGCAGGCGCACCTCATCGGGCGTGTCGAAGCCCGCGCCCAGTAGATAGTAGCCGGACTCTCGGGATACTGCTGCCGTCGGACGGAAGCGATGCCGGCCTCGGACCTTGAGCTGCGCGAGCCGGCGCACGGCCTCGACGCCCAGCAGCGTCGCGGTCTTGCCGTCGAGCGAGCCCGCCTTGGCGGCGAGATCCGCGCGGTTGAACAGCACCGCGCCCGTGGCGATCAGCGAGCCATGAGCGGAGAAATCCGGGTTCGGCCGCGAGCTTCACCACCAGGCCATCGTCGGCATCGCCAACCATGGGCATGCGGCCGGCCACGTCGGTCATCGACGCCAGGAAGTCGACCATGAGCTCGATGCGGCGCCAGTAGACCGGCGAGAAATCCTCGCCGCGCGCGCGCGCCGCGAGCCCCGCCAGCAGCAGGAAATCGAGCACGAAGGTCTGGTACGCGAAGGCCTGCTCGCGATTGCCGCCGTCGGGCGCGTTCTGCCGGAGGCACTCGTCTTCGAGCACCTTGCGGCAGCGTTCGCCCCACTCACCCATCTGCGGCCACAGAGGCCACGTGGACGCCGCGACGTACACACCGGCGGCCTCGCCGATGAGATGGTTGTTGGCCGACGAGAATCGCGACAGGTTGGTGGCCACCATGCGCGCCTGCTGGTAGATGGATCGCAGCCAGCGGTCGCGGAATTCCTCGCCCTCGCGCGTTGCGAACAGCCGCGAACGGAAGCCGCCCAGAGCTGCCACGTGAGGCTCCAGTTGATCAGGCGGATGCCGAGTTCCAGCGGGCTGACCCAATTGGGCCCGCGGCCCACCGGGCATTGCTCGATCCAGGAATCGATCTGCCGCTGGATCGCGAAGGCGTAACGCGTGTCGCCGGTGAGTGCCAGCGCCTGCGCCAGCAGCGGCAGGTGCAGATGCCGGTTCGGCTCCCACAGGTACTTGATGTTGCCGACCTCGCGCTCGTCGCGATAGTCGATGGCCGAGGCGCGACGGATGCCGGCCGAGTGCTGCGTGAGCGGGTCGCGGTTCCATTGCGGCGGATCGCCGAGATCGCAGTCCTCGAGATCGAAGAAGCTGTAGCGGCCGGCCAGGATGCGCTCGGCCGCGGCGATCAGTGCATTCGGGCGCGGGCGCGATGAACGGCGGCAGGAAGCGCAGGTCGCGCGCCTGGAGATCCGCGCGCCGGTGCCTCATGCGACGCGAAGTTCTGGACGACAGCGTGCGCAGCCGGCGCGCGAGGCGATGCGCGACCTCCGCGCCCGACATGCCCTTGCAGCCGTTGTAGATACCATCCAGGTTGTTGCATGCGTCAGGTATCGATGCTCATCGGGTCGGCGCGGGCTCGACACCCTGCCGGCGCAGCTGGTCCTGCACGGGTTTGCGGTGGATGACCAGCGGCGTCTTGCCGCGCGGCGTGCGCTCCAGCCACTGCGCGGTCTCGATGCGCAGCTGCATGGTCTCGGGCACCTTGGCGCGGGCGTTCTGCAGCAGCTGGGCGGCATCCGTCTCGGTGTAGCCCGGCGCCGGCAGCACCAGGATGCGCACGTCGTCGAGACTCTCCTGGATCACCTGGATGCGCAGGATGTGGCTCGACGTCGCGCGGAATGTGGTCGATGCCGGTGAGGCGCACACCCTTCGGGCAGACCAGGATTTCCTGCTCGCGCCCCAGCACGCCGCTGAACGGACGAACGCCGAGAGCCACTTCCTCGATCTCGCGCTGGCCCCATAGTTCTCGGGCAGGCGGACCAGGTCGCCGGTGCGGTAACGCACCAGCGGCATGAGATCGTTCCAGAACGTAGTGCCGATGATTTCGTAGAGCTGGCCATGGCCGGCATCGGACATCTGTTCCGACTTGAACGGCATGGAGCTCGACGTGACCGTAGGCCGGCAGGAACCGGTACTCGCGCGGCGCGAAGGCGTAAGCGAAAGCCACGCGCTCGGCCTGGCCGTAGTAGTCGACGAGCATCGCAGCCCAGCGTGTCGCGCGCCAGGGACCAGGCTTCGCGCTTGAGTACTTCCGACGACGTGAGCACGCAGGGGATATCGAGGCGCAGTACCCTGCTCCTGCAACAGGCGGCACAGGCATTCGAGCGAGGTCGGGATAGGCGCACAACAGCTTCGGGCTGAACTCGCGCAATGCCTTGGCGTAGTCGCCGACGGTCTCGCCCATGAGGACGTTCGAGGAAAGCACCATGACACGGCCGCCATTGGTGATTTTCCAATGCGGCGGCTTGAGGTCGTTGGGGTCCTTGATGTTGTCGCCGCGCAGGATCGCGACCCGGTCCATGCGGGGGTCGGCGCCCAGTTCCTCGATGAGCCGGTCCTGGCAGACCTGCTCGAACACCACGCCGCTCAACGAACGGATCAGGCTGAGCGGAATGCCGGTGGTGCCGCCCGTGGCCGCGGGCGCCGAGAACCAGCGGTTGCTGGTGATGAAATTCTTCTGGCCGCCGCGCAGGGTTTCCTTCTCGAGCATCGGCCAGCTGCCGAGCAAGGCGCCTCCATTGACGCTCGTGCCGTAGGCGGTATTGCGGGCGACGGACAACGTGCGGCGCAGTCGCTCTTCGGACCATTCGCGGCGCGCCGCGAGGTCCATGTTCTCGCCGGCGTCCAGGAGATCGCGCGCGCTGTCGTAGTAGAAAGGATTCCGCCGGATGAGACTCTGACCCAGCACCTGGGTCTTCATGAACCCGGCGAATGAGGAAACCGCATTCATGCGCCGGTCTCCACCTGTCCGGGTTTCATCTCGGCGACCGGCGCGATGCGCTGGTAGATCTCCGCCAGCCGGCGCGCATAGACGTGCACGTCGTAGGGACGCGCGCGCTCGCTGGCGCGGCGTCCCGCGGTCAGGCGCGCGGGCTCGTCGACGATGTACTTCTCCATGCGCCGCCGTGAGCTGCGCCGCGATCACCGGGCTGAACCGAGAGCCCTTCCACGCCATGCGTGAAGACATCGGGTATGCCGCCGACAGGCGTGGTGATGGAAGGCAGTCCCGCGGCCATGGCTTCGAGCAGCGACATCGGCACGCCTTCGCCATAAGACGGCAGCACGAACACATCGCTCTCGGCCAGCAGGCGATCGCGTTCGGTGGGGTTCGAT
This sequence comes from uncultured Pseudomonadota bacterium, assembly GCA_963846605.1. GTDB lineage: Bacteria > Pseudomonadota > Gammaproteobacteria > Steroidobacterales > Steroidobacteraceae > CADEED01. Next base: position 467,686 of record CAWJWS010000011.1, on the reverse strand, counting down.
CCACGACAATGACACGCACGCGGTCGCCCGTCCGCGTTGCGGCGAGCTTGCGCAGTTCGTCGACGTCACCATTGCCGGCCAGCACCAGCCGGGCTCGTCGCGCAACTGCGGCAGGCAGAGCGGCGAAGGCGTTGACGAGATCGTAGAGCCCTTGGACCTGCCAGCTTCGCCGAGATGCACGAACTGCACCTCGGGCGCGGCCGGCGCGTTCCGGCACGCGCGCGGGCAACCTTCACCGGATTCGGCAACACCACCACCTGCGAAGGCGCGAGCTCGCACTCGCGGATGTAGAAATCGCGCCACTGGCTGGACAACACGATGAACACGTTGCGCCTGCTGCAGCGTGCGGTTCACCATGCGGCGCAGGAGCGCCGGCAGTCCGCGGTGGAACTTGTCGAAGCCGCCGCCGTGCGCGTGCAGGATCAGCGGCCGGCGCGCATGCACCACCAGCTGCGCCAGCAGCATCTTGCGCAGCGTGCTGCCGCGTGAGGCGAAGTGGATGTGCACGACCGTGGGTTCGCAGCGATGTCCAGTGCGCGCGACAGCGTGACGCACTGCGCGCGCGAACACCAGCCAGCGCGACAGCCAGAAGCCTTCGTTCATGGTCGGGCACGTGACGGATCGGCGCGTACGGCGGCAGATAGTCGCAGACCAGCTGCTCGACGGCTGCTGACACCGCCGTGCACCTGGAGATCGGGGCCGACTTGCAGCACGCGGTGCGCCCGTCTCGCAGGGGATCCGCGACGCGCCCGCTGGGCGCTGCGACCGGCTGCGACCGGTCGTAGACACGCTGGTAGGTTCGGCGCTCACTGGACGCTCTCCGATGCAACAGTCCGCGGTAGGCCGCCGCCATGGCACTGACGGAGAAGCAGCTCACGGCGCGGGCCCGCGCGGCCTGGCCCATCTGCAGGCGCTTGCGCGGATCGGCGTACAGCGCCGCGATCAGTGCCGGCAGCCGTGGCGGGCAACTCGGTTGGGCGACACCACGTAGCCTTCGACGCCGTCGTCGATCATCTCGCGCGCGCCGCCGATGTCGGACAGGATCACGGGTCGGCCCATCGACATGGCCTCGAGCGCGGCGTTGGAGAACGACTCCACCGCGACCGACGGCAGCACGAACAGATGTCGATCGCGGCGAGCACCGGGCGCACGTCGTCGAGCTCGCCGACGAAATGCACGCGATCGGCGATCTTCCAGCTCGGCCGGCGCGGCGTCAGCAGCGTGTCGCGCAGCGGGCCATCGCCGGCGATCACGAGGTGCGCATCGACGCGCGCCACGCGCAGGCGGCGCAGCGTCGGTCAGGAGGACATCCTGGTTCTTCTCGGGCGCAAGTCGGCCCGACGGTGCCGATAAGCAGAGCCGCGGGCTTCACGCCCAGCTTGTCGCGCAGGCGCTTCGCGGCCTCGAAGACCACCGTGGGTTCGAAACTCGACGAGTCGACGCCGTTGTAGATGACCGAGGACTTCTCCTCGGCACGGCGGCTGGTCAGCCAGAACGCACGCTGCACCTGCGACCCGTGCACGGTGTGATCGAAGCGCGTGAGCACCGACTGGTACAGGCGCTTGATCCAGGCGTTGCCGAGGAACGTGGAGGTGTTCACCAGCGCCACGGTACGAGGACGCCGCGGCAGGAACATCGTGGCCACGGCGACGTACAGCGCCTGGTAGAGATTCACCGCCACGACCGTGGCGGGACGCTCACGGCGGATGAGATCGCGCAGCTTCCAGGCCGCGCGGAACGAGAACTTGCCGCGACGATCCAGCTTGTGCAGCGGCACGTCGCGACGCAGGCTGGGCTCGAGCGTGTATGGACCATTGAGGCAGGCCAGGACGACGGCCATGCCCTCGTCCTTGAGGCGATTCGCCATGCGCGTGATCTTGCGCTCCGAACCACCCACGGAGAGATTGCTCAGCACGAACAGCACGTCGCTGCGCGCCTGGTCCGCTTCCCGCCGGGCCTCTTCGTCTACCAGCGTCACGGACGCATCCACCGGTGCATTGACGAGAGTGGTCATGGCAGGTTCGCTCCCTGGGAAGTTGGCGAGCCGCATCGGCGGCGCTGGGTCAACAGGTCGAGATAGCGCGAGGCCACGCCGGACGTGAACTCGCGCGTGGCGAACTCGCGCGCGCGGCGGCCGAGCAGCTGGCGGTCCACGTCGATCTCGATGAGACCGCGGATGGCTTCGCGCATGTCGTCGATGGACGCGGCCACGCGGCCCAGAGGCAGGCGCTTCACCAGTCCATCGGGATCGAAGAAGGTCACCACCGGCACGCCGCGGATCCAGGCCTGCAGGAAGGTGTTCGGGAATCCTTCGATGCTCGAGGTGTTGAGGAAGATCTTGCGCGCGGTCGAACAGCTCGCCGCTGTCGCGATACCGCACCGGGCCCAGCATGGTCACGTTGGGGAGGCGGGCCGCGGCGGCGATCACGTCGTCGTAATAGGTCTGGCCGCCCGGCATCGGGCCACCCGCGAGCGTGAATTTCACGTGAGGCAGTTGCCGCGCCAGTTCCAGCGCGAGTTCCGGACGCTTGAGCGCGCGCAGGTTGCTGACCCAGAGCACGTCGATGTCTTGCGCACCACCTGCGGCTGCGGACGAGGCGGCTCCACCATCATGTTGACCACCTGGCTCTCGATGCCATGGTTGTCGCGCAACATCTGCGCCTGGTAGGTCGGTCTGCGCGGCCACGAGATCCGCGCGGCGCAGTCCGTAGTTGTACAGCTTGCGATCGCGCCAGAACTGCAGCCGGCCGTGCTCCGTCTCGCAATCGCTGTCCGACGCGACGCGGAAGATGAAGCGGCGGTTCATCGAGCGCGCGAACCATCCCGTGATGCCGGTGTACGCACCCGCCGGTGACTGGTAGTAGATCTCCGCGTCCGCCGCCATGAGCGCCGACATCAGCTTGGTGGCGCGCGGATGGAAGAAGCGCAGGCCGGGAATGCCGCCGTGGCGCGAGTGCGCGGCGATGGCGGTGATGCCATCATGCACGCGGCGCGCACCCTGGCCTTCGTCGTGCACGATCATCGAGACGTCGTGACCGAGATCGCGCCAGGCGCGCGCCAGCAGCACGTGCTGGATGGCTTCGCCACCGATGTACTTGCGGATCGCCCTCGCCCGACAACATGCCGTACGAGTCGAGCCCGACGATGCAGATCCGGCGCGCGCTCAAGACCGGCCTCCGAAATTGGCCCAACCATAGGGATCGCGTCGTACCGCGGGCACGCGCACCTGCGGCACACGTTCCGGCACCTGTCACGCGGGCTCTCACTCACGCACAAGGTCAATCGCATCACCAGTCCGCCATACATCCAGAAGTAGTACCAGGGTTTGTAGGCAGTCCACGAAGAACACCGCCGTGCAGACCGCCGACGGTGCCCAGCACGAAAGCGATCAGATGGCCGCGGTACGGCGGCTGGCGCCTTCAGAGACGCGCGGCGCGCCGTGGCCACCGACGGTGAAGAGGAGATAGATGCCGGTGAACAACCCGACGAGGCCGAGGTTGAACCACAGCGCCGAGGTAGTGATTGTGCGGCGAGAAGGTGAACGGCATGGACCAGTACACGTCCCAGCCGAATCCGGTGATGAACGTGATCGGGAACTCGACCATCTTCGCAAGCAGGTTCACCCAGATATCGCTGCGCCCCGAGGACGCTTCGACGAGATCGACCCGCGCCCGTCTGCCCGATCATGCGTTCCGCCAGCAGGCCCCGTAGGGCGACAGCGAGACGACGACGACGAGCACCACGAGCGCACCGAGTCCCCAGCGACACGACGCGGCTGTAGGAGATCAGATGACGATACAGGTACGCGCCGACCAGCGCAGGTCATCGCGAGTCCCATGAAACCACCGCGCGAGGCCGTCATGACCAGTGCGAACGCGAATCGACGAAGCGCCGCGCCGAGCCAGAACAGACGCATGAACGCCGCGCGACGCCACCGCCGCGGCGATGGTAGCCGGCAGGAACATCACGATGAAGACCGCGTACTGGTTCGACTCGCCGATGGCGCCGGCAGTGCGGCCGTCCGTGCGGATGCGGAAGCCGAGGTCGATGAAGCCCAGTGCATCCAGGATCGTCGCGCCGTTGGCGAGCAAGGCACCCAGCAACAGGCCCTTGATGACCTTGATGGCGTCATCCGCGGTGCGCACGCCGAACAGGAACACCAGGAAGAAGATGTACGGATCGACCAGCTGGACCTTGAGCTTGATGGCGCTCTCGATGAGGTCGTAGCGCGGATATTCGACGATCATCGCCGCCACCAGCAGCGTGATGAACGCGTAGAAGATCTGTACCAGGAACGCGACCTGCACCTTGCCCGCGGCCATGATGGATTCGCGGCCCACGACGAGGCGCAGCACCACGAAGACGGCGACCATGTAGATGAGCAGGTTTTTGGCCGAGAGGCCCGGCAGAAGGCTCAATCGATGTTCAGCCGTCGGTGGTGAGCACGAACAGCGCCGCGATGGCGAGGATTGTCGGCATGTGTCAGGGCCTGTCTTCGCTCCGCGTCCGCAGCAGTCAGTACGCACGGTCCGTGCGCACGACCGCGACGGCCGTGGCGAGCATGATTTCCAGATCCAGCATCGGTGACCACCGACGCATGTATTCCAGGTCGTACAAGACTCGCGCTTCCATCTCTTCCACCTTTGCCGTTTCACCGCGGCAGCCGCGCACCTGCGCAAGTCCTGTAATGCCCGGTAGAACCTTGTGACGCACCATGTACCGTTTGATCAGCTTCCGGTATTCCTCGTTGTGTGCGACAGCATGTGGGCGCGGTCCTACGATGCTCATCGTGCCCTGCAATACGTTAATGAGCTGCGGCAGCTCATCGAGCGACCAGCGGCGCAGATGCTTGCCGATGGGCGTGACGCGCGAATCGTTGCGTGATGCCTGCGTCACCCTGTCGCCATTTTCAGTCACTCGTCATGCGTGCGGAATTTGTAGACCATGATCTCGCGGCCATCGAGACCGTAACGGCGCTGCCGGAACAGCACTGGGCCCGGGCGAACTCGCGCCGCACCGCCCAGGCGATGCCGAGCAGCAGCGGCGCCAGCAGGATCAGCGCCAGCGTGGCGACGGTGACGTCCATGAGCCGCTTCACCAGTCCGCGATAGCCGTGGAACGGCGTCTCGCACATCGCCACCACCGGCATGCCGCGAATGTCGCTGGCGCGTTGCTGCAGCACGTCGAAACCGGACACGTCCGGAACGAAGTACACCGACGCCGTGGTGTCGTTGCAGTTCGCTGACGATCTCGCGCACGCGCGCCACCTGGCCCGGCGAGATGGCGATGAAGATCACGTCGATGTTGCGGCTGTTCACGAACGAGCCACGTCGGAGAAGGTGCCGAGCAGCTGCGCATGCTTCGCGCAGCCGAGCCGGTCACTGCCGCGATCGTCGAAGAAGCCCGCCACCGAAAGTCCGAGTTCCACGTGGGCTCCGAGACGGCGTGACAGTTCCATGCTCGCCGGCGTGCAGCCGACGATCACGGCGCGCCGCGCCTGCGCGGCGTCGCGCAACAGCGCACGCGTGACGCACTGCAGCAGCAGCGAGAAAATCACCAGCAGCACCGGGGTCACCAGCACCCAGGTGACGACCACCCGCCGCGAGAAGTCCTCGGAGAACTTGGTGATGTAGCCCAGCGCCAGCAAGCAGGCCACGAGCACCGCCCAGCGCAGCAGCAGGTTGGTGGCGAGTCTCGAGCCGGCCGCGAGATGATCTGCGGGCTGGCGTTGCCGGGACGGCAGCACGGCCAGCGTCAACACCGCCGCGAGGATGGACAGCACGAGGAAGGGTTTGTCGAACTCCACGTCGTACATGCGCGTGAGCGGATAGAACATGACGCCGGCGAGCACCGCGGGCAAGGCGTCCATGAGCCACAGCAACACCGGCGCCGCCAGCGACGTTGCCACGCTTGAGCACGATCGGCTGGCTGATGTGTTCGTGAGATCGGCGTGATAATCGTTGCCGTGCAGGCCGTCCAAGCGCATCCCTTCTCCTCGGCGAGACGCCAGAATAGAAAAAGGCTGGCGTCCTGCGACGCCAGCCCTGTTCCTTGTCCCCTATCGCCGAACGATTACACGCCCGGCGACGTCGCAGACATCATGTCATCATTGCACCGACAGAGACAGCGGGCGCGCGGGACTCTCGGCAACCATCTGCCGGCACACGAGTGACGATGACGAGTGCAGCCAGTTCTCGAGATTGCTGTAGCCGTTCGAGGCGATGCCGACTGGTTGGCGGGCAACATGAGCGTACGGCGGTTCTGCGGGTACGACGGCCAGCCGCCGCCGTTCCTGTTGCAACGGGTGGTGCCGTTCGACCGGCCACGCAATTGACGATTCCACCGCTGCGCGGGCCTTCACGTTGGCGACGATGCGCTTGTCGACGGCATCGCGATCCGTCGGACGCGCACCGGCATATTCGCAGCACGCGGTCATAGACCGCGTTGCCCGCGGTCTTGCGCGCGGTCAGATCCGCTGTTCCACACCGGCGCGGTCGTGGTGGAGATCAGCCCGGAGATCGTATTGCCGCCCGTGAGCACCATGAGGTTGTTCGAGCACGTTGCCCAAGGTCGGGCGAGGTGTTGTCCGCAGACGTACACGCGGCTGGACGAACCGAGCTTGCAGATTGCCGCTGGTGCGGACGTAGATCGGCCGCGTGTCGCGCATTGAGGCTCGGGCCTGTCGATGAACACGTTGCCCACCACCGAGTTCTTGGTCGAGCGGCCGCCCTCGGCCTGCAGGTCGAGCGCCATCGTGCCGCGGTCGTACACCACGTTGTTCACGAACACGAACTCCGACGCGCGCGACAGCGGATTGCGTTCCACCTGGTGCGCCATGAGATTGCCGATCATGGCTGATGCTGCTGCCGGAGGCGGTGCCGAACAGCACGCCGTAGCCATGCTTCATCGTGCCCGAGCCGCTCGTACTGCAGGTGGCCGGAATCGTTCAGCGGCTCCGCGAAGATGTTGTTGGAGAAAGTGATGTTGTCGTGCGGTCCCCAGGTGCTCGCGATCTCGTCGATCGCCCAGCTGAACGAGCAATGGTCGATCACGACGTTCTTGACCGGCTTGGACGCTGGTGCCTTCGATCTTCAGCGAATCGCGGTTGGTCCGGGTCCGGACCATTGGAATCGTCACCGGTACGCACACGGATGTGCTGGATCACGACATCCGACGCCTGTGATCTTGATGGCCGCGCCGCGGATCATGATGCCCGGGCTCGGCGCGGTCTGGCCGGCGATATGCAGGTTGCCATTGCGGATGGTGAGGTCCGACGTGATGCGGATGGCTGCCGGACACTTCGAACACGCAGGTGCGCGGACCCGATGGCGTCGATGCAGGCCTTGAGCGAACCCGAGCCGCTGGCGTTGACGTTGGTGACCTTGTAGACCGTGCCGCCGCGTCCACCGCGTGGTTTCCATGCCGTAGCCGGCACGCTCCCGGTATCGACCGGCACAGGCCTGCGCAGTGGTGGCGATGGCCAGGAGACCGGCGGCTAACAAGGTGGGAGATTTCATGGTGCGGCGGAGACTAGCAAAGCTTCATTACGAATGACCCCTCGGATAACATTGTCGACGACGCGTCAGATGGACTTCGTGGAGATGATGGTGGGCGGGCCCTCGAGCCCGCCGGCATTCACGGCGACCACGGCGAAGTACCAGATGCCGGTCGCTGAGCTCGGTGAACTCGTAGGTGGTGGTCGCGGGGTCGTCGATGAGTACGCTGCTGATCGAGATCCTCGCCGCTGCGGCCGTAGAGGATGCGATAGCCGGCGAGATCATCGAGCGGCGAGCCATCCACCTTGGACGGCGGCGCTTCCCAGCGCAGCGTGGCCACGCCCATGCCGACGGTCGCCGATCACGGTGATGGAGAACGGCGCGGTCTCGGAACGGCGGTCTGGCGCGCCGGCATCGGCCACCGTAATGGTGATGAGTTCGTACACACCCTGGTCCGTCCGGACCCGGCGTGCCGGTGATGCGGCCATTGGTGGGTCGATGCTGGCCCACGGCGGCAGATTGGTGGCCGAATAACTCAGCGCATCGCCATCGGGATCGCGCGCCGCCGGGTGCAAGCGAAGGTCTCGCCGACACGCGCATACTCATCAGCGACAGCGGTGATGGTGGGCGCCGCGATTCGCCGAGGCGCTGGCTCGGGAGCCTGCGGCAGCCGTCGGACGCATTGCGGCTGCGCTGGAGCTCGATCGAACGCGCCACTGCAGCCGTGGAACGCCAGGGTAGCAAGGCCGGTAGGAACGCGCTGACGAATCCTTTCGCGAGTCGAAACATCTGTGTCGGAATCCTCTGTCCCACCCCAGTGGGCGTGAGGCAAGTTTTGGATTCCGGTGGCAGGTGTTTCAACGCATTGGCCGAAAACTGCCCGACGCTTCCTACGTCTCCAGACCGCCGACAATCGTGGATCATTCAGTAGCTTAGCGGCCTTTGCGAGTTGCCCGACAGCTGTAAAAACGTGAACTGGCCCCAAGGCGGGGCCGCCCGCGGCTCTCTTATATATGTAGGCAAGGGGCGCAAAAGGCCTGCACGGACGCCGCGTCGAGTGGCTACTCCATGAAAACGGGCCTGAGGCCCCGTTATTGCTGGCAATGGCCGCAAGCCGGTCTACCAGCAGATGCCCTCGTACCGGCACCGGAGCAGATCCCGGTTGGGCAGGTTCACCAGGTCGATGAGGTAGTGATCCGGCCGCAGGCGCGCCTGCAGGGCATCGTTGAGCGCCGCCTGCTGCAGCCCGACGAGAATGACCTCGGAGGGATCCAGCATCTCCGCCATGCTCGGGCACAGCAGCGAGCCGAGATGCGGGATGTTCGCGTCGATGTAGCTGCGGTTCGCGCCTAACAACCGCGACAGCTGCACTTCGGGATCGAAGATGCGCACCTCGCAACCCTCGCCTATCAACCGCTTCGCCACCAGCACCAGCGGTGATTCGCGCAGGTCGTCGGTGCCGGTCTTGAACGACAGGCCCAGCATGCCGACCTTGGGCCGCCCCAGCTTGAGGATCTTGTCCACCGCATGATCGATGTGCACGCGATTGCTGACGAGCAGGCTGGACAACATGGGCAGCTCGATGATCGTGCTGCCTGGCGATGTTCGTCAGCGCGCGCAGATCCTTCGGCAGGCAGGAGCCGCCGAAGGCGAAACCGGGCTTGAGATAGGCCGGCGAGATGTTCAGCCGCTGGTCCGCGCACACCAGGCGCATGACTTCATGCGAGTCGATGCCCAGCGCCTGCGACACGCGGCCGATCTCGTTGGCGAACGTGATCTTCATGCGCGTGGAACGCGTTGCAGCTCATCTTGAGCGCCTCGGCCACGCGGATGTTCGTGACCAGGAAACGCGCCTCCAGGTGCTGGAAGACTTCGCGCACCGCGTTGACCGCCTGCTTCGCAGTTGCCGCCGACGATGGTGTACGGCGGATGATCGTAGTCGCGGATCGAAGAACCTTCGCGCAGGAACTCCGGCTGGAAGCACATGCCGAAATCCACGCCCGACTTCTTGCCGCTGGCCTGCTCGAGGATGGGCTCTATCTTCTCTTCCACCGTTCCCGGCTGCACCGTCGAGCGGATCACGATGGTGTGGAACTCGCGCTTGTCGCGCAGCGCCATGCCCAGCTGCTCGGACAGCCGCAGGATGGCGCTGAGGTCCTGGCTGCCATTGGCGGCGGAAGGCGTTCCCACGCAGACGAATGACAGCTCGGTGTCGCGCAGCGCCTGCGCGGCATCGTTGGTCACGGTGACGCGGCCAGACTCGACCACGTCGCGCATCAGCTCCTGGATGCCCTCCTCGAGGATGGGTGACTTGCGGCTGCGGATCAGGTCCAGCTTCACCGGGTCGATGTCGACGCCGATGACCTGGTGGCCATCGCGCGCCAGGCAGGCCAGGGAAACAGCGCCCACGTAACCCAGACCGAAGATGCTGATGCGCTTGATCGTCGCCGGTTTGCGACCGCGAGTCGAAGCGGTGCGTCCGCACGCGGCAACGCGTCCGAGTGCGTCGACCACACCGAGTGCATTGACCTCGGCGATCGGCGTCGCGCCGGACCAAATTAGTAGTAAGCACTTTCGTTGCGTTCCTTCGAGCGGTTGAGGGCCACGCCCAGCAGGTTCATCTCGCTGAGCACTTCCTTGGCGCCGCGCAGCATGGCGCGGCCACTCTTGCCCTCGGAGACCACCAGCAGCAGCGAATCGAATTGCGGCGCGAACGCCAGCACGTCGTCGGAAGCCAGCAGCGGCGGCATGTCGAAGATCACGATGCGGCGGGGCATCTCGCGCTCCAGCGCCGCGGTGAACTCGCCCATGCGCGGGCTGTTGAGGAACTCCGAGGAATGCTGGAATGCGCGCGCGTTCGGAATCACGCCGAGGCGTTCCGACTGCAGGTTGTAGACCACCTCATCCAGTTCGGCCTTGCCGAGCAGGTAAGTCGGACAGTCCCTTCTCGAAGCTCATGCCCAGGTAGTTGGCGATCTGCGGCCGCTGCAGGTCGAGGTCGACCAGGAACACCCAGGTGTTCACGTCCTGGGACAGCGCCAGCGCCAGGTTGATGGCCGTCATGGTCTTGCCTTCGCCCACCGACATGCCGGACACGGCGATGGAATTCCACTTGTGCATGTCGAGGCGGCGCAGCACACGTGTGCGCAGGATCTTGAACGCACGCAGCGCGGACACGTCCGAGACAGCCGGCAGGATGCACTGGCGCTCCATGGCGCGCGCATCGACGCTGGCCTGACCGGAATCGCCGCGCCTGCTGGAGTTCGGCGGGCTGGGCCGTCACGCGGCGTACGCGCTGGCGCGCAGGTTCATCGATTCGATGGAGTTCGGACGCGAAGGTGAATCGGCTACCGGCCGTTCGGCATTGCGCTCGGCGTAGCCGCGACGCATCGCTTCGTCCATGGTGGTGCTCATGTTGATTTCTCTCAGTCAGAGGTAGTTCTTGATGAAGGTGAATGCGATCCACACGCCGACGACGCCGCTGGCGGTGGCCGTCACGAATCGCCAGGCGCCGCGCCGGCGCGAACGCGAATTGCGGATGTCCGGAATCGCGACCAGCGGCGATACCGTGAGCAGCTCGCGGATGTCACGCGCGCCGCGCACCTTGGGATCCAGCGCTTCGGCGGCCACCGTGACGCGTCAGGCTCAGCACCACCGCAGCCACGAGGCCGATCAGCAGAATCGCCAGGCGCGCCGGCTTGGAGGGCTCCGGCGGGCAGCATCGGCGCCTGCACGAGACGGAACTCGTCCGCGCGGCCCCCGACAATCGCCGACTCGCTGACCTCCGCATCCATCTGGCGATTGAGCAGCTGCTCGTATTTCTCGCGCGACATGGTGAGATCGCGCGTTCAGGTTGCCGTACTCACGCTCCACCTGCGGCGCGGCGGTGACGTTGCCTCTCGATGCCGGCCATCTTGGCGCGCAGCTGCGCGTTCTGTGCCATCAGCGAGCCGAGCTGGCTGTCGATGGCATTGATCTGCGAGCGCAGCTGCATGCCCATGGGCGTGCCGTCGGACATCTCCACGTCACCGCGCTCGCCATTCTTGATGCGCGTCTCGAGAGTCGAGATGTCACGCTGCAGGCGCTTGATGTCGGGATGCTCCTCGCCGTAACGCTGGCGGGCCTCCGCCAGCGTCTGCGCGCTTCGAGGTGAGCTGCGAACGCAGCGAGCTGCCGGCGCTGGCGCTGGTGCCGTACTTGAGGCTGTCGATCTGCCGGCGCAGCGCGATCATGTCCGGATGACCTTCGTCATAGCTCGACCGCATGCGCGCGTACTGCTCTTCGAGCGCACGCAGGCTTCCCGCCTCGGGGCCCTGCGAGCGGGCCTGCTCGAGCTGGGCCGCCGAGGAACACGCGCTCCTGGCGCAGGCTGCGCATCTGCGTTTCGTTCTGCGCGAGCTGGCTCTCCGCGCGGTCCATCATCGACATGTTCACTTCGGTCAGCTCGGGCAGCTGGCCGTAGTGCTTGCGCTTGAAGTCCGCGAGCTTGGATTCGAGCTGCGCCACGTGCGTGCGCAGGCGCTCGGCTTCCTTGGAGTAGAACTCCGCGGCGCCGGAGGCCGGCCCTGACGCTGGCGGCGATGCTCCGCGAGGAACGCGCTCACCAGCCATTGCGCACCCGCCTGCGCCTTGTCGGGCTTGCGGTGGTCGAAGGACAACGTGAACGCGTCGACGACCTCACGCTCGCGGCCGGTGCGCGGATCGAGAATGGGCGTCGTGACGATGCTCACGCTGATGTCACGCTTCAGCCGCCGCAGCATGGCGGACTCTTCGTCCGTCGTACTCGGGGTACAGGTCGTACTCGTCCGCCATCTTCTTCAGGTTGGCCTCGGTCAGCACGATCCCCTTGAGGTTCTTGACGTACTGATCGGCGTAGCTCGCGCCGGTCGACGTCTCCGCCATGGCTTGCGCGCTCGAAGGCTCGTCGATCTCGACCAGTGCCGAGGAGGTGTACCGGTCCGGCAGGACCAGCGCCAGCAGGATGGCCAGCACCGCGATGGGGATGGCCACGGCCGAGCAGCAGCGCCTTGCGGCGGGCGATGGCGTGGAGATAACCAGAAAATTCCGGGTTGGAATCAGTGTCCATTGACGCGTTTCCTTCAGCGACGACGTTGCAGCGGTTGATAGATCATCGAAACCATGAAGCCACTCGAGCGGGAGCTCTCCGTGGCGTCCTCGAATTCCTGCCAGGTGTAGTCATAGGCGGCGCGCAGCGGAGAATTCCTCCTGCCAGCGCCACTGCACGCCCAGGTCACCGCTGACATAGGAACGCTCGGCGAATTCGAAGAACGGGATGTTCTCGAAGTCTTCATCGTGCGTGCCGCGCAACCCCGCGAGCAGGCTCAGGCGCGGCGTGATGGCGCGCGTCCAGCGCAGGCGCAGCTGGTCGCGCGTGACGATGAAGCCCGACGATGACGGGCCCACGTTGCGCGCGGCATCGAGGAACAGTTCGTTGCGTCCGAGGATCCAGTTGGTACCGGCGCCGACCAGCCAGGCGTTCTCCTTGTCACCGAAGAACGTCTCCACCTGCTGACCACCCACGCGCACGTAGGCACGGGTGTCGGTGGTGGTGCGCTTGTCCCACTGGATCTCGGCGCCGTAGCCGTTCGAGGTATCGCGGGTGTCGATGTCGTAGCGCGTGCCACGCAGTCGCACGGTCAGTGAGTTGATCGGCGAGAGGCGCGTGAGCAGCCCGCCCGACACGCTCGAAACATTGAAGTCCACCTGCGATCCGGCGACCTGGTCGTCGAAGCGGACATCGGTGTGCGAACCCTCGAGCGTGAACAGGCGCTTCTCGGAGAGGTCGAAGTCGAACGACGGGCGCAGCTCGGCGAGCAGCCGGCGGTTGTCGACCAGCGTGCGGCCCGAATCACCGAAGTCCGGATCACCCAGGTCACCGCCGCCGTGGGCATCCGGCTGTTCGGCGGTCACGATGTCCTGCTGCGAGATGTCGCCGCGAAGGCGGCTGGTCACACGCTGGCCATTGTGTTGCCAGTTGAGCGTGGTGAAGTAATCCACCGCGTCCAGGTCCGAAGCGTCCGGGAAATACGTCGCGCGCACGCGCGGCGTGATGCTGAACTCACTCGTGGGCATGAGCGCACGCAGCTCGAAGGCCACGTCCGCCATCGGGCCCGTCACATCGGTTTCCGTGCCCGGCCGGGTCAGACGATAGTTGTCGTCGTAGACCACGCCGGCTTCGATGCGCGGGTTGATCTCCCAGTCCGCCGCGCTCACCGTGGCACTGGCCGCGATGGCCAGTGCCCCGAGCGCCGTGGTGAGAGAATTTTTGGGCACTGGGGTTTTCATGACGTCACGGGACAACGACGACGTCGCCGCTCTGCAGGTCGATGTTCTGGTCCATGCGCTTGCCGCGGACCACATCGTTGTAGCGGAACGGGATCGACTGCTTGCCCGCGGGCGTGCGGCGCAGGACCACGATGTCCCCGAGCGCGGCGAACGGCGTGGTGCCTCCCGCCATGGACAGCGCCTGCATCACGTCGACCGTGGGGTTCATGATGAACTCGCCCGGGCGGGTTCACCTGCCCGATGACGTACACCTTGTTGCCCTTGATCTCCTGGATGGACACCGTGACCACGGGATCCGAGATGTACTTGGCCAGGCGCTGGGCCATGAGCTTGTTCAGGTCGGCGACGGTCTTGCCCTTGGCATCGACCTCACCCACCAGCGGGAATGAAAAGGATCCATCCGGACGCACCAAGGCGGGACGCTGCAGGTCGGGTTCCTTCCAGACGCTGATCGACAGCAGGTCGCCCGGCTTCACCGTGTAGTTGGCATCCTGCGCCATGGCCCCTGTGGCCCATGCGAGCGCCACGATGACGCAGCAGGCCAGCAGAAACTTCTTCATGTTCTATCTCCAAGGAGGTTGTCATAGGCGGCGAGCAGACGTGGCGCCTCGTGTTGCCACGAGAGCGCGTGCTCCACGCGATGCCGTCCGATCGCGCCCATGTGGGCGCGCTGCTGCTCATCGGCGAGCAGTGCGACCATCTTCTGGGCCAGATCGGCGACGTCGTTGGGACGCGCATACCAGGACGCGTCGCCAGCCGACACGCGTCCCTCCGTCAGTTCGAATTGCACCACCGGCTTGCCCAGCGCCATGTACTCCATGATCTTGTTCATCGTGGAGCGATCGTTCATGGCGTTGGCGCGGTCCGGGTTCACGCAGATGTCCGCGGTATTGAGCATGTCGAGCAGCTCGGCATCCGGCGCGCGGCCCGTGAAGGTCACGTAGTCGGCCACGTCGAGCGTCTTCGCGAGTTCGCGCATGGCGGGCAGTTCCGTGCCACCGCCCACCAGTCCGAAATGGATGTCCGTACGTTTCAGGTGATGAACGATGAATTGCACGGACTGCAACAGCAGGTCGATGCCTTCCTGCTTGCCCATCACGCCGACATAGCCGACGAGATACTGGCGGCCCTTCTTGAGCGCCGGCTTCGGCGGCAGGATCTTGATGCGCGTGAGATCCGGGCCCGAGCGGACCACGAACACATCCGCGGGATCCTTCCCGCCGCGTTCCACGGCGATGCTGCGATAGGACTCGTTGGTCGAGATCACCATATCGGCAGTGCGGAAGCTCAGCCGCTCGAGGAACACGAGCAGCTTGCGTCCCCAGCCCTGCTTGCCGAACTTGGCTTCATAGAGCTCGGGATTGATGTCGTGGTGATCGAACACGAACTTCTTGCCGAACAGCTTGTAGAAGCCGCCGATGAGGAAGATGGTGTCCGGCGGATTGCAGGCCTGCAGCACGTCGAAGCCCCGGCCGAACGCGATCTTCAGCGACAGCCAGAACTCCATGAGCAGCGCGACGCTGTATTCAAAGGCGTAGCCCAGCGCGCCATCCGCCTCGCGCGGCAGCCAGTGGCGGTGGATGTGGATGCCGTCGATGTCCTCGAAGCTCTTCTCGTAGCCCGGCGCCTTGGGGCAGATGATGGACACCAGATAACCGGCCGCCGCCAGCGTGCGCGCCTCCTGCATCACGCGCCGGTCGAACGGGCACGGGAGATTCTCCACGATGATGAGGATGCGTCGGGCTGCGCGGGCGCGGTCGGTGGACTGCGCGCGGTCAGCGACGGTCGCGTTGGAAGCGGATTCGGACACTCGGTCTCCCAGGAGTAAGGAATTGGTTCAGCGGATCACTTGAGCGTGAGGACCAGGCGGCGCAGCGTTCGATCGCCCGCCACCGGTTCCATCGAAAATCCCGTCGACTGCGCCAGCAGCTGCATGGGCCGGTTCGACCACGACATTTCGCCACTCAGGCGGCGGACGCCGACGCGCTTGGCGTGGCGCACCAGTGTGGAGAGCAGGATCCGGCCGATCTGCTCTTCACGGTGGCCGCTGTCCACCGCCACGGCGAAGCGGGCATCGTCCTGCGACTCGGGCGCATAGGCCGAGACGCCGATGACGCGATCGCCCCCGCCGGTGCCCTCGAGCGCGGCGAAGCCCACCGCCATGTCGCTGCCACCGGCAAGCACTCGCTCGAACAGCATGTCGGAAAGGTCGCGCACGGCGGAAATCTCGCGGTCGGCGGTCGCCTGACCGAGCGTCAGAGCAAACTCCGCGAGCAAGCGACGGTCTCCGGGCGAAATCTGCCGCACGCTGTAGGCGCGATGCGTTTTCGGCGTGTAATACCAGCGCCGGGCAAGCCCGCCGCTATTGAGGCCGTGGTTGAAACGCGCCGGCAGAGGCGCGAAATCCGTTCTGTACATAGGGGCAAGCCTCGCGTATCGCGAACGTTCGCGCCGTCGGACGCCGCGTGGTGGCAAGCTGGAAAATGACTTCAGCATCGGCCCGGTCCGACACGCCCAATGGGGCGCAGTCCGACACGATTTTCAGAGCTTCAAACCGAGCAGCATTTGCAGGTTCTTCTGATATCCGGGCAACGCAGCACGAAGCTCGCGTTTGAGCTGCGGGTCGCCCTTGCCACCGAGCTGGGCACGGAAGGTGGCCACCACGTTCTCGTGATACGTGATCTGGCTGACGATGAAGTTGGCGCTGGTGCGCGCCTCGCCGGTGACGGGCACCGTTCCCGTGCGCACGGGATTGCCCTCGGGCAAGCGCCAGCCCTTGGCCTTGGCCACCGCCTCGAGGCGATCGCAGCGTGACCCGCTGTTGCTCGCCGATCTTTTCCGCCGCCGCGCGCAATTCCGGCGTGGAAAGCCCGGCCTGGCCGGCACGCGCATCGATCACGCCCTGACGGACGCTCTCGACCGCGGCCAGCACGAAGCTCGGATCATCGGTGGCCGCGAGAGGCCGGTCGAACAAAGGATCGGTGGTCTGCTCACGATCCGCCGCCGTCTTGGCCGGCACGTCGAGCGTGCGCGGCATCGTGACCTGCGCGCCATCCGCGAGCAGCATCACCAGTGACAGAGTCGTGAGCACGGCCATCGGTCCCGGATCAGTCGCGGCGAATCAGCAGCGACGCGATCAATGCCACGGCAGCGCCTGCGGCGGCGCCATAGGCGATCGACTTCCACGGATTCTCGTGCACGTACTCGATCGGTGGCGCGCGCCGCGGTGTTGGCGGCACCCTTCACGCGATGACCGGTTTCAGCGAGGCGCGCGCGGGCCTGGCCCACGGTACGCAACACGCGCTGGCGCACGGCTTCGGCCGCCGCACCGCCCTCTTCGCCGAGCGTCTTGAGCAGTTCTTCGGCTTGCGACACCACGCGATTCAGCTCCACGACGGTGGAATCGGAGTTACGCGCACCGTTTTCAAATGACTTGGCAGTAGTGGACATAGGGCCCTCCTCAGGCTCGGTTTCGGGGAGGCGCACACCTTAAAGCCCCCGGGAGAGCGGACCTGTCAGTGCCTCGCCGTCGCGCAGGCTCCCGCGCGGGCGTATCGCTGTGGGTGCAGGCTGACAGGGCTTCCCTGTCGCTCGCAGGCGTCAAATGCAGGAGTGAGCGCCAAACGGTCGGTGATGTCTGACGCTGCCTTCGCATCCTGTCCGCGAGCGCGCGCAAAAATTCGCAGCGCACGATCCGCTCGACGAGTGCACGCACTCGACCCCACAGAACCATTTCAGGAGAGAACGTGATGACCAAACTGCAAAGCTCGACCCTGGCCATTGCCGCCGCGATGAGCCTGATGGCGCTCGCCGGCTGCAACAAGCGCGAGTCGGCGCAGGAGACTGCCAAGGACGTTGCCGAGGAGCGTCAGGACGCCCAGGAAAACGTAGCCGAAGAACGTCGCGAAGCGGCCGGTGTTGCCACCGAAGGCGCCGAAGACCGTGCGGCTGCCGAGTACGACGTGGCGGTTGCGCAGGCCGACGGTACCCGCAAGGTAGCGAAGGAAAAGTGCGAGACGCTGTCCAGCGATGCCCAGCAGGCTTGCAAGGACCAGGCGGACGCCACCTACGAGTCGGCGAAGGCCCAGGCACAAGCCACGCTCGACGCGGCCAAGCAGGCTGGCTCGGCCACGCCTCCGGCCAACTGAGGAGAGTAACCACGCGTTCGCGACCCGGGTGACAACCACCTGAATTGTGATTTCGCGAACGTGTGCCACGTCCGGCGGCAGCTAACTACTGCCGCCGGACCCATTCGGGAGACATGACGATGAACGCCAGAATCCGATGCCTCGTTGCCTGCCTCGCGCTGGCCGGTGTCGCCACCTCCCCCGCGTGGGCGGTCTCGCGTTCGGCCATGGGACCTGCGCAGCCGTTGCCCGATGCACCGGCGGCGCGTGCCAGCCTCGCGGCAACGGAGTCCGCGCTGGAGAACCTTGCACTGCCGGTTCCGCCGCATTGGTGCCACTGGTGGCCGCCGACGTGGCGGCCACGCCCGTGAGCACGCTCGATGCCACGACGCCCTCGGGCGGCACCCTCGTCGGCAAGCCCATCGATGACATCAATTTCGTCGCGCGCGCTTCCGAGACGGGACGCCGCGAAGAGAACGCCGCGCGCGATGCGCTGTTCCAGCTCCAGGATCCGCAGCTCAAGCGCGTGGCGGAAAAGCTCGCGCGCGACCACGGTGACGCGAACCCCGGCTGTCGAAGATCGCCGAAGAGAAGATGTGGCCGCTGCCCCCGGGCCAGCGCGCAGCAGTCGCCGCCGGCTGGCACCGCCGAGCCTGGACTTCGATGCCAACTGGATCGCGGACATGATCTGCGGCCCAGGAACGGTCCGTCGCGCTGTACAGCGCGCAGGCCCAGGGCGGCGAGGACAAGGATCTGCGCAAGTACGCGCGCGACACCCTTCCCACCATTCAAGCCCATCTTGGCAGAACTCAGGAGATTGCAGAAATGACCAGCACGGAGAACAGCATGCTGACCATGAAGATCATCAAACTACTGGGTATCGCCGGCATCGCCGTGCTCGTGGCTTCGTACATGGCCGCGCGCGTGCAGCGTCGTGACGAGGAAGAACGCCGTCCGCCTCAACGAACAGCATCGAGAAGGAGCGTTGGGAGAGTGAGGGTGGCGCGAGCCGCTCCGGGCCCGCGACGCAGAGCGCCGTTACCGCGCACTGAGACCCAGGGTCGGCGCCCAGAGCGCTGGGATCATGCGGGGCCCGGCGAGTTCATGTGGAGACCGTGAGTCATGACCGCGCCGCGTTGGCGCGGCCGGTGCGCTCAGGCCGGCGGTCCTTCTGGCACGGCGCGGCCGGCTTGCGGCCCGGGTCGACGATGGTCACCGTCGAGCGGGGCTGCTGGATGTCCGCCCTGTCGAAGGCGTGCTTGAGTCGCAGCAGGTACTCGCGCTTCACGCTGGACTGCTCCAGCGCCCGCACCTTGAAGCGCGCGCGCAGCGTGATGCCGCGTTCGTTCCAGGACTCCACGCCGGCGATGTCCAGGTCATCGAGGATCTTGTCCTTGAACTGCGAGTTCGCACGCAGCTGCGCGCCGGTCTCACGCATGACGTCGATCACGGGCGCGATGTCCTGTTCCAGCGCGATGATCACGTCCACCACGGCGTAGGCGAAGCTGCGGCTGGAGCTGGTGACCACGCGCGATCTCGCCATTGGGAACGTAGTGCACGTTGCCCTCGTAGTCGCGCAGCTGCACGTAGCGCAGCGTCAGGTCTTCCACCAGGCCGCTCTTGCCGGCGATCGTCGACCACGTCACCCTGCCGGATCTGGTTCTCGGCCAGCAGGAAGAACCCGCGGAAGAAGTCCTTCACCAGGATCTGCGCGCCGAAGGCGATGGCGATACCCGCGACACCGGCGGTGGCCAGGAAAGGCAGGATGGAGATGCCCAGCGTGTTGAAGATGGCCAGGACGGCGATGGCGGAGATGAAGAACGTGGCGAGCTTGCGCAGGACGTTGCTGACCGTGGCCGCACGGCGCTTCGACTTCCAGATCGTGGGCGTGCGTGGCGGTGAACTTCTCCAGCCCGGAGATCAGCCGGCGGGCGATGAACACCAGTCATGAAGGCTCACCGCCAGGATGGCGGCGATCCGCGACCCCGCCTGGATCCAGTCGACGGCGTTGAACCATTGAACCACCTTCTCTTCGTGTTCCATCCGATCACTCCTGTTCGGTCCCGGGCGGCAAGGTAGCGCAAAATCGGCCCGCCGTCGCATGCGGCTTCTTCCTACAGCGACGGCCTGCGCCCTCCCATCGGCAGCGCCTTGGCGCAGCCGTCCATGCTGACCTCGTGAAATCAGGGAGAAACAAGGTCTCGGCCAGCGTCTCTGGCTGTTGGCCGGCCTGTTCGGTACCACGACGGTGGGCGCGACGTCCGCGAAGATGGCGCTGGAGCGGTGTTGGTTGCCCCGGTACTGCGATGCACGGCTATGCAGCTAGCCCGTGATCGCCGAGCCCGCCAGCTGGTGTTCGAGCGCTCGAAGTCGGTGAACCGACGCGACCTGCTCCGGGCTCTCGCCGCGAACGCGCGGAAGTCGTGAACTTCGATTGGAATGCCGCGACCGGTGAGCTGAGCTATCGCACCACCTGTCACGTGGTTTTCAGCGACCTGGAACACTCTTCGTCGCGACTGACTTCTGCCGCATGCCAGATTTGCGGATCACGCTGATCTGGCCATCGCCCTCGAGATAGGCCACGTGGACCTCCGTGATGTCGGCGATACCCTGCTCGCGAAGTTTTTCGGCGAGCTCCTGCATAGTGATGAATTCGCGTCGCAGGTTGCGCAACAGTGGCACTCCATTGCTCGACCAGCTTCAGGGCGCCGGGCTCGCGAATCGCTGCACGGGCTTGAAATGGAAGGAGAGGAAATCCAGCAGCCAGTTCCAGGCGACGATGGTGCTCACGAGGATGGCGCCCTTCGGTGAGGGTGTCGTAGCCACCGGACATGGCGTTCTGCGCGGCATCGGCGACGATCACCAGCAAGAGGATGTCGGCGATGCCGACGGCGCCGACATCGCGGCGCAGGACAAAGCGGAAGATGAGAAACAGCAGCCAGAAAACCAGCGTGCCGCGCAGCATGAGCTCGGACACCGGGACGTGGATTGCGAACAGATCCGCGACCAAGTCCAGCTCCCGCAGTCTGAACCTCAGCGCACGCTGCGCCGGGTGATCAGGTTGACGATGGCCAGCAGGATCACCGCGCCCAGGAAGGACACGAGCAGGCTGCCAACGCTGATCTCGCCGGAATTGATCGACGGCGCACCGACGATCGGGCCGATGAGCCAACGCACCCAGGATCGAACCGACGATGCCGACGACGATATTGAGGACGATGCCCTGACTGCCGTCGCGGCGCATGACGATGCTGGCCAGCCAGCCCACCACGCCACCAATCATCAACCAAAGAATGAATCCCATCTGCTGTGCTCCTTACCTCCGTTGACTTCTCCCATCAATTCAGACCCGGTCGATCGCTCCGGATCCCGCGTGCGTTCGCGATCGTAAGCATGCAGCTTGTTGTACAGCGTCTTGAGGCTGCAGCCGAGCACGTCGGCCGCGCGCCGCTTGTCGCCCTCGAAATGCTTGAGTGTCGCGAGGATGAACGTGCGCTCGATCTCGTCGAGCGTGGCGCCGATGGGCATGTGGATCTCGTCGCCATGCACGCGGCCCCTGCCTGCCGCCGCGCCGCGCAGCGTGGGCATGTCCTGCTCGCTCAGATCCAGCTCACCGTCGCAGAGAATGTAGGCACGCTCCACCGCATTGCGCAGCTCGCGCACGTTGCCTGGCCAGCGATGGCTCATGAAGCGGCTGCGCAGATCCTCGGACAGCCGTTTGCGCAGTCCCGTTGCGCAGGTTGAGCTCGGCCAGGAAGAACTCGGCCAGCACCAGGATGTCGTCGCCCCGCTCGCGCAGCGGCGGCAACTCGATGGTCACCACCGCCAGCCGGTAATAGATGTCCTCGCGCAAGCGTCCTTCGTTCGAACGCCTGCGCGGGCAGCCGGTTGGTCGACGCGATCACGCGCACGTCCACCGGCAGGTCCGCCGAACCGCCGACGCGGTTCAGCCGTTTGGTTTCGAGCACACGAAGCAGGCGCGATTGCAGGTCGAGAGGCATCTCGGTGATCTCGTCGAGCAGCAGGGTCCCGCCGTTCGCGCGCTCGAAGACTCCTTCACGCGTGCGCATCGCGCCCGTGAAGCTGCCGCGCTCATGACCGAACAGTTCGGCCTCGATGAGCGTCGCCGGAATTGCGGCACAGTTGATGGCGACGAAAGGTTTGCCCGCACGCGGGCTCATGGCATGCACGGACTCGGCGACCAGCTCCTTGCCGCAGCCGGATTCTCCGCAGATCAGCACCGTGGAATCCGTGGGCGCGACGCGCGCGATGAGCTCGCGCACCTTCCGCATGCCCGGCGGAATTGCCGATCAGGCGCAGCTCGCTGTCGTCCAGCGCAGATCCGGCGAGCGCCATCTCCTCCACGGTTGGTCACTCAGCGTGCTCGATGTCGCTGGACCCGAGCGGGCCGGAATGGCGGCATCGCCATTCGAAACGACGATCTCCACGCGGCGGTTGAGCTGCCGGCTGCCGGCGTTCTCGTTGCTCGCCTTGGGGAACTCCTCGCCGTAACCCAGCGCGCGCACGCGCTGCGCGTCGATGCCGCGCTGGATGATGGCCTGCGCCACCGCGTCCGCGCGCCGCTGCGACAGCTGCTGGTTGTACTCGTTGCTGCCCTGGCTGTCGGTGAAGCCTTCGACCTGCACACTGCGCTCCGGGATTCTCGCTGAGGAACGCGGCAATCTGCTCGATCGGGCCGCGTGGCGCCCGCCTTGAGCTGCGACTGGCCGGTGTCGAACAACACATCGCCCAGCGTGAGCACGATGCCGCGAGAGGTCTGCGCCGCCTGCAGCTCGCCCATGCAGCCGCTGGTTGTCGGCCTGGGTCTGCGCCGCCTGCGACTGGGCATTCAGCGCCTCGTTACGGGCCTGCTCGGCCTGGGCCTGCGCATCACGCGCCTGCGCCAGCGCGCGATTGGCTTCGCTCTCGCGCGCCGAGAGCAGGATCTTCTGGCGCTCGGTCTCGCCGGCCTTGACCCGCGCCATCGCCACTTGCTCCTGCGATCGCTGTTCGGCGATGCGCGCCACCTGCGTGGCCAGATAGGCGTAGTGCGTGGCGACCTTGCTGTTGGCACCGTCTTCCTTGGCGGAGCCCTCGGCGTTGACGAGCAGCTTGCGCGCGCGATCCAGTTCGGTGGGCGCGTACTTGCGTGACATTGGGATTGGATTCCGCCTGCGCGACGGCCGTCACGGGCCTGCGTCAGCACGGCGTTGTCCTTGGGCGCGGACTCGCAACCGGCGAGCCCTGACAAGCCAGCGACGCGATGCGGTGACCGCCAGCAGCCTTGGCGTTCGATGTTCATGTCTGCTCCTTACTGCTGCGGCGGCGTGACGGGTTGCGAGGCATCGGCGCAGCGCCCTGCCGCGCAGGGTTTCGTTGCGCAGGGCGCGCAGGCTGGAGTCCATCTCGTGACCATCTGTTCCTGCTGCTTGGCGCGCGCGGTGGACTTCGGCCAGCTGCGCGTCCACATCCGCCTGGTCGGCAAGCCGCGCGGCTACATCGGCGTCACTGCTTGTCCGCGGCGGCCTGCGGCCGCGGCGAGTTTGGTGCGCGCGGAATTCAGTTCCACTTGTGCGAACTGCGCGGCCTGTGCCTGCTCGGCCCGTTCGATCGAGCTCTTGGCCACGGCGAGCTTTTCCACCGGCATGGGAGCGGAAGCGCAGGCCACGATGCCGAACGCGATGCGACACAGAAGGCGTTGCGTATACCAGCTGATGGTGATCATGTGATCCGTCTGTTCTACTTCCTTTCCACGGAAAGATTGCGTTCCCAATTGCGCAGCTGACGTTCGGCTTCGTCCTGCTGCAGTCCGTACAGCTCCTGGATGCGTCCGGTCAATTGCTCACGACGCCCGCCGATCACATCGAGGTGATCGTCGGTCAACTTTCCCCAGCGTTCACGGACCCGGCCTCGCCAGTGAGTCCAGTTGCCCGCGATGCGGTTCCAGTCCATGGGTTCCATGACGGGCATTTTCGTTTCATGCTGCGGCGCGCGTGAGCGGCGCGAACCGGTTATGTCGTGGGAGCGCGGCGCCGCGACTGTCATCGTTTGTCCGACACCGTCGAAGCGCGCGCCGCGGCGCGATCCGCCATCCCGCGCCGCTGGTACAGGTCCATGAGCGGCGCGGCGGAAATCCCATGCACGACGATCGACGCGGCGATCACCGTGAAAATGCAGGACAACAGCTGTACGGCCTCCGCGTACAGGATCTGGTCGCTGCCGAGATTACCGCGAAGATCGCGTAGTAGAAAGAGCCGATGCCGCGGATGCCGAACCAGCCCAACATGCGCCGCTGCGCGCGCGGCGCCGGCACTCCCACCAGGCCCGCGGCCACCGACAGCGGACGGATCACCGAAGAACAGGACCGCCGCGATCACGAGTCCGGTCCAGGACCAGTAGCCGGTGGAGATCATCACGCCCACCAGCAGCACCATGGCCACTTCGGCGATCCGCTCCAGCTGTTCGTTGACGTTCAGCAGGCTGGGCGTCAGCGGCGGCCTGTCGTCGGCCGCGGGAGTGCGCGTGCCGATCATCGGCGCGGCGCAGGGCCAGTGCCGCGGCGAACACCGCCAGGAAACCGAGCGCGTGCACCGCCACGCGCGATGCCATAACTCAGCGCGATCACGCCCAGCAGCAGAAACTCGTCGAAGATCACCGCGTCGTTGAAACGCGACCGAAGCGCGCGCACGCGCGGCGGCCAGCGCCGTGCCGACGGCAAAACCCACTGCCAGGCCCGCGGTGACTGACCAGATCACATCCACCGTCAACCAGCGCAGCAGGCTGAAGTCCGGTGTCTCCGGCACCCATGCATGCCGAGGCCCGAGAAACACCAACGGAAAGGCAGTGCCATCGTTGAGACCGCCCTCGCCCGTGAGGCCGAAGCGCAAGGCGTCGCGATCCTCCGGCGCTGCGCAGCTGCACCTCCGAGGCCAGCACGGGATCCGTGGGCGCCAGCGCAGCGCCCAGCACCAGCGCGAGACCGGGGCTGAAGTCGAAGAACAGCCAGGCCAACCAGCGCGATGCGCGAGCACCGTCACCAGCCATCGAGATGGTCGCCAGTCGCAGCGGCAGGCTCCAGCGCCAGTCGCCCACCGGCACGCGCAGCTTGATGCCCACGGTGAACAGCGCGATCAGCAAGGCGCACCTCGGACAACGTCTCCGAGCAGCTCGAGGTGCCGCAGCGGATGCAGCTCGATCGCGTTGAGCGCGGCCGGCCCCAGCGCCATGCCCGACGAGTAGATAGATCATGGCGGGGCTCACCGGCAACCGGTCGAGGAACCGCCCGAGCAGCGCGATCGCGATGAGCAGGACGCCGACGAGTACGAACCAGAATGCATTCACCCTGGCAGACTCGGGCGTGCAGGCGGCTCCGCGTTCGGAATGCACTCACGGTGTGTCGGCCGTGAGCCGTGGCCGCGTGTCGGCAGATGGAAGCCCGGCGGGACGTCCCGATCCGCGACTCGCAACTGATTGTTTGGCACGAATCGGCGGCGGGTTGTCGCGCTGAACGCCGCCCGAGGCGTATTTGTCGCTGCGCGCCGCAATTGGCGCGCGCTGGCACTTCGCGATGCGGGCCCGATCTGACCGCAGGTGCTGAAAAGTTACGCAGGAGCTCTGTGGCACGCGCGCTGCAGTCTCACTGCCGCCAGACGAAGGAGAACTGCCATGAAGAAGACCCTGACTGCCGCCGCAGTTGGCGCTGCTGATCCCGCTGGCCGGCGTGCGCCGCCGACGGCAGAAAGCAACCGGCGACTCCCGCGGGCCAGTCCGGTTCGTTCGACACCCTCGACGCGAACAAGGATGGCCGCATCTCCATGCCGGAAGCATCCGCCGACCCGCAGCTTGGTGGAAAGTTTCTCCTCCGCGGACAAGAACGGTGACGGCTATCTCGACAATGCCGAGTACGACAACCGCGTCCGAGCCGCAACAGTAGTTTCCGCGGCGATCACCCCCGCGCGGCCCCACCCTTGATGGTCGCGCGGGGCTTTCGGGTATTTGCGCCGCCGGATGGCGGCGCTAACAACTGCGGGGCGGATCCGCGCCGACATGGACGAGTCGCTCGAGAAGGCATTGCTTGACATGGAGGCGCGCGCCAAGGCGCTGCGTGCCGAACTGATCGCCGCAGGCGAAATCAACGAAACCTACCACCCGCGTCTGAGTGAACTCAACCGCGCCAATTCCAGCCGCCTGCGGCAGATCATCGCGGTGTTCGGCTGGCCGGGTGTCGCGCTGGTGGGCGACACAGGGTGCGCGGGCATCCTGGCGCGTGCGCATTGCATTCCGTATGCGGAACCAGACGTTCATGCGCCAGTGCCGCGATCTCATCGACCGCGCCACGCAGGCAGCGGCGACGCGCCCCGCTGGCAGTTCGCGATGATCGACGACCGCATCCGTGTGTACGAAGGCAAGCCGCAGCGTTATGGCACGCAGCTGCGCCACGGGCCCACCGGCATCGAGCCGCATCCGATCGAGAACGAGGCACGCATCAATTCCATGCGCTCCCAGGCCGGGCTGCCCCTGCTGGCCCAGACTCTGGCCCAGGCGCGCGCGCAGCCCGCCCCGCCGCCCATGTGATCGCGGCGCGCGAAGCGGCCGAGCTCGAATTCCGCCGCCACGCGGGCTGGATCACAGACTGATACGTCCCGCCGTCATCTGACAGCCAACTACCGGCCGCTCCGCCAATCTTCCGCGGATCAACCGGGAGTCTTCGTGGAAAAACGCTGCGCCGTCGTCGAGTGCTACAACCGGCACGACGAGGTCTATCTCACCACCGTGCACCTGCTGCGGCAGCTGGGATACGAAGTGCACGTGTTCAACAACTGGCGCAACCGCCTGAAGAACTCCTTCGTGCATGCGCCGGGCGCGAAGCCGCGCATCCATTCGCGCCTCAAGCCTTCCCAGGTGCTGGACGCGGTGCGGCGCGAACGCTTCGATCTCGTGGTCTTCAACACCCTCGAAGGCAAGGAAGTGCTGGATTGCGCGCGCGAGGTGCTCGCCCACACTCCGGCACTGGGCTTCATGCACAACGGCAGCCTGATCCGAAATCAGCCCGAGTATCAGCCGCTGATCGCCAACTCCCGCCTCCGGCTGATGACGCTGGCGCCCTACGTGGCCGAGGATTTCTCGGCCGTGGCGCCCGCGGGCACGATGATCCCGGTGTTCTTCAACGACCGTGAAGTGCCGCGGCTGCCCTCCACGCCCGGACGCCGGCGCTTCTGCGTGCAGGGGTACTTCGACCCGCGCCGCCGGCACTACGGCCTGCTGCTCGACGCACTGAAGGCATTGCATCGCGCGGGCCGGCGGGACTTCGAGGTCTACGTGATGGGCCGCAGTTTCGACAAGGCGTTCCGCGATTTCGCGCAGCAGGTGCGCGACGCGGGACTCAACGACCATGTGCGCTACACCTGGAAAGGCATCGGCTACCGGTCGTACTACCGGCTGCTGAACAGCGTCGACTTCCTGTTGCCGCTGATCAGCCCGGAGTCTCACCCTACCTACTTCCGCAGCAAGTCCACGTCCTCGATCGCCGCCGCGGTGGGTTTCAATGC
Organism: uncultured Pseudomonadota bacterium; assembly: GCA_963846605.1. Classification (GTDB taxonomy): domain Bacteria; phylum Pseudomonadota; class Gammaproteobacteria; order Steroidobacterales; family Steroidobacteraceae; genus CADEED01. Next base: position 440,209 of record CAWJWS010000011.1, on the reverse strand, counting down.
CGTGCCCATCGCGCACGAGCAGCTCGCGCGCTTCTATGGGCTGGAGGATATCGCCATCACGTACACCAGCGACCTGCTGGCGGCGATGCAAAAGGCCCTGGACACAGGCGAGGAAGAGCTGTCAGCCGTCCGCGCCCGGCTCGGGGAGACGAAGCGGCGTTACCTGGATGAATCGAAGCGTCAGCTCGAGGACGCCATCGTCGGCTTGGCCTGACGGCGCCAGAACGCGCTGACCACGCCGTTGTCCATGCCCTTGGTCTCCGGCACGTAGTGCAGCACCACGTACGCCGCCGAGGATTCCGAAGCCACCGTAGATCCAGAACGCGAAGCCGCCATGCGCGAACCCGTTGAGAGCGGCGTCGCCGAACATGATCGGGAACGTGAACGACACCAGGAAGTTCGCGCCCCACTGCGCGGCGATCGCCAGCGACATGGCCTGCGCGCGGATCGGCGGCGGGAAGATCTCGGACATCAGGATCCAGACGATGGGGCCGAAAGACATGCCCAGTCCGGCCATGTACAGGCACATCGCCGTGAGTCCATAGGCGCTGGCATGGTCGGTGCGGAACAAACTACCCAGCGCCATCATCGCCAGGCCCATGATCGAGCGCGCCGAAGATCAGCAGCGGCTTGCGCCCGACACGGTCCACCACCAGCACGATCGCCATGGTCGCCAGCAGGTTCAGGCAGCGCGCCAGCAGCACGCCGAGGAAGGCGGCATCCATGTGGTAGCCCATGCGCTGCAGGATCTGCGGGCCGTAGTACGAAATGGCGTTCAGGCCCATGAGCTGCTGCAGCACGCTCAGCGCCACGCCCACCATGACCACGCGCGTGCCGAACGCGAACAGCGGCTCGGGCTTGTCCTGCGCCTGGTTCGCCTGCGGCCAGATCGTCGAGCATGGCTTCCACTTCCTCGGGCTCGGCGGAACGCAGCGAGCTGGCGCCGCGCCTGCTCGATGCGGCCATGACGCACCAGCCAGCTCGGCGACTCCGGCACGGTGAAGCTCAGCCAGAAGAACGCCAGCGACGGCACCGCCAGCGACACCATCATCCAGCGCCAGCCGGTGTTGCAGCACCCAGTGGTCGTCGCCCTGCAGCCCGATGCCCCAGTTCACGAACAACACGATGGCGATGCCGCCGGCGATGGCGATCTGCTGATAGGCGCCGAGCTGGCCGCGCACCGCGCTGGGCGCGAACTCGGCGACGTACATCGGCGCGATCACCGAGGCCAGGCCCACTGCGACGCCGCCGAGCACGCGATAGAAGATGAAGGGCCAGATGGCGTCGGCGCCCAGGCCGCCCATCGGCGCCAGACCGATTTCCGGGAACGCCGAGCCGAACGCCGAGACCAGGAACAGCACGGCCGCGATGATCATGGGCTGCTTGCGGCCCAGCAGCTCCGCGGTGCGGCGCGCCGTCAACGCACCCAGGATGGTGCCAGCCAGCGCCGCGCACACCGTGAAACCGAGCAGCGCATTGGCCGCGGTCTCGTGCATGCCGCGCGGCTCGATGAAGTTGTGGTTGATGGCGTCGACGACGCCGCAGATCACCGCCGTGCAGTAACCGAACAGCAGCGAGCTCAGCGTGGCCACGAACGTGGTGCCGGTGACCGCCTGGATGTGCGAAGTGGAAACGCTTGCGAGTTCATGCGGCCACCGATGATTCCGGGTCGCCGGCCCGTTCACGGGCAGGCGGATGTAGAACGTGGTGCCCTTGCCCACTCGGTTTCGAAGTGCAGCGTGCCCTTGTGCTTGTCCACGACCACGGTGCGCGCGATGGCCAGGCCCTGGCCGGTGCCCTTGCCCACTTCCTTGGTGGTGAAGAACGGATCGAAGATGCGCGAGCGCACGTCGACGGGAATGCCCTTGCCCGTGTCGGCGATGGCGATTTCCACCTGATCCGTCGAGCACGCGCGTGCTGACGCGGATCTTGCCCTTGTCTGCCGGAGTTCCCTTGACCACGTCGCCGATGGCGTGCGCCGCATTGACGATGAGGTTGAGCACCACCTGGTTGATCTCACCGGCGTAGCAGTTCACCGGCGGGATGTCGCCGAAGTCCGTTTCGCACCTCGGCCACGTACTTGTATTCGTTGGAGGCGATGACCAGCGTGCTGGCGATGGCCTGGTTGAGATCCGCCTGCACCATTTCCTTGCGATCCGGATGCGCGAACTCCTTCATGGAGCGCACGATGGTGGCCACGCGGCTCGAGCCGTCGCGAGCGCGGTCCAGCGCCACCGGCGCGTTCTCGAGGATGTAGTCGAGATCGGCGTCATCCTCGGCTTGCTTCGGCCGCCTTGGCCGCGGCCTTCACGGCCTCGTTCCCTGTCTCGGTGGCCGCTGCGCAGCTCGCGATACTTGTCGACGATCCCGGTCAGGTCGTCCATGGCCTCGCGCACGAACAGCACGCTGTCGGAGACGAACTGCACCGGCGTATTGATCTCGTGCGCCACGCCCGCCGCCAGCCGGCCGACGCTCTCGAGCTTCTGCGCCTGCGCCAGGTCGTTCTCCAGGCGGCGCTGCTCGGTCACGTCGATCATCATGCCGCGCATGATCTTGTGCTGACCGGTGCTCTCGCTGGTCTCGCAGTTGACCACCCAGCGCAGGTCGACGCGCTTCTCGTCCTGCGTGAGCACCGTGGTCTCCAGTTCCACGTGGCCAGTGCAGCTGTCGTCGATGCGCGTGCGCACCGCGCCGTTTCGATCGCGCGGCATGAGCTTGTCGAGGAAGCCCACCTGCTTCCAGGCGTCTTCGCTGAAGCCCAGGCGTTGCGGACCCTGCGGACCGATGTATTCGAAATGCCCGTCCTCCACGTCCAGCGCGAACGGAATCGCCTGCGTGCCTTCGACCACCAGGCGGAACTGCTCGCGGCCGCGTTCCAGTTCGCGCGTGCGCTCCGAGACCAGTTTCTCCAGGCGCTGCTTTCTCCGTGCGTTCCATCTCGCGGCGCTCTTCGAACATGCGCACGCACTCGGACATCATCACGCTGAAGGAATTGGCCAGCGCCAGCAGGATCGCGAACAGCAGCACCAGCGCCGTGGTCATGGCGGGGAACTGCGCGGCGCGCATGCGCGCCGTGCGCGATGTGTTCGGTGGAGAGCGCCAGCAGCAGGTGGCCGGCGAAGCGCCCTGCGTCGATCGGACTCGCGCACCGTCATGTGACACGCGGTCGTCGGCGAGATCGCGCCTCGCCGCGATGCTTGAGTGTGGCGGGAACGTGGCCATGTCCCGCGAGCAGGCTGGCCGTCACGCGCGTACACCGCGACTGCCGAAGACATTGCGATCGCTCTCGAGCGGCTTGATCACCGCGTCGAGCCATCGCCGGGTCGTGCGACGCGACCGGCGTTGTAGAGCTGCGACGCCAGGTTGCGTGGCGTACACCCCCGCCTTGGCTTCGACGCTGGTCTGAAGGATGCGCGAGTCGAAGGTGGCGTAACCGACGATGCCGGCGATGGCGCTCAGGATGAGCACGAGCGCCAGCGAACCCATGAGCTGGGACTGCAGCGGCAGGTCCGTCGTCGGCGTTCCTGCCCGGCAGTGCGTGCTTCGTTCACTTCGACATCGGTACTCCGTCCAATGGCCGAGGACAGGCGCGATCGATGCCCGCTGGCACGGCGGATTTATCGGATTAGAGAGGGACTTCCCTTGAGTCGGATGGTTGCCGGAGCGATCAGGCCGGGGCTCCGGCTGGCGGCAGAAAATTGCCGCGGACGCGGCCTGTGACGGACGTCTCACGGGAGATCCGTTTGGGCCCGCGTTTGCCAAGGTGCCATGCTCGACACCGGTCGCGTCCCTGGGCTGAGGAACCCGGCCGCAGGAGTCCGGTGAATGCCGATTCCCCATGATCAGAGCTTGCGCAGCCAGATGTTCCGGAAGCGCACCAGGTGGCCGTGATCCTGCAGCCGCAGCGGCATGTCGCCATGCGCGACGTAGTTAGGCGCGCCGATGTAGGTGGTGCCGCCCTTGAGCACCGTGTTGTTCTGCACCAGCACGCCGTTGTAGCAGCACCGTGAGGCGCGCGGCCGAAGCCAGCGTGCCATCCGCGTTGAAACGCGGCGCCGTGAAGATGATGTCGTAGACATTCCAGGTCTCGGCCGGGCAGCGTGGCGTTCACCAGCGGCGGAAACTGCTTGTAGATGCTGACCCGACCATGCCGTTCACGTAGGTCGGGTTCTCGAAGTTGTCGAGCACCTGCACTTCGTAGATGTCCTGCAGGAAGACGCCGCTGTTGCCGCGATCCTGGTTCACCTTGTCGAGGCCGGCAGCTTCGGGATCCGTCCACTCGATGTGCAGCTGCACGTCGCCGAATTTCTCCTTGGTCTGGATGTCGCCGGTGCCCGGCTTCACCACCAGCTCGCCGTTCACCACGCTCCACTGCGCGGCGCCGTCGCCGCGCGTGCGTCTTCCAGGCGTCGACGTTCTTGCCGTCGAACAGGATGACCGCATCGGAAGGCGGCGCGCCCGGCGCTGCGCCCGGCGTCACCTTCGCCGGCACGGGGAACCAGACTTCGGTGACCTTCGGTTCCGGATCCAGCGCATCGGCCTTGGTCAGCGGACGGATCTTGATGTTGCGGTAGAAGAGTCTCGGCGGACTCGGCCTGCAGCGCGATGCGGCCATGGTCGAGCTTCACCCAGGAGTTGCTGTCGGCGTCCCAGGACTTCATGTCGCTGACGCGCAAGTTCGGCACGCCATTGACGATGTGCATGGCGCGATCGCCCTGCACGATGACCTCGAGCGTGTTCCAGCCCGGGAATTCGTTGACGCGGCCATGGCGCACGCGTTCGAACTTGTCCGTCGTCGCCGACGGTCACCGGCACACCGCCGTTCTCCAGCAGCGTGAAACGCCGGGTCTTCGGATTGATGAAGCTGGCAGCGCGCGCCGAGATCGACCCACAGGTCGCCCGTGTCACCCTCCTGGATCTGCGATTCGATGCGAAGCCGGCCAGTCGCCGGCGCGCATCGCGATGCACGTGGTAGAGCAGGCCCGCGTCGCGCACCAGGTTCAGCCGCGGCGCGAATTTCTTCTCGCCCCATTTGTACTCGAGGCTGAGCTTGTAGTCCTTGTATTCGGCGTTCGTGAGCAGGACGGCATTGGGCTGCTCGCTGCCCGCGGCTTCATCTGGCGTACACGTGGATGACGCCGTCTCTCGACGCTGAAGAACTTGCCGGCGCGGACGCGCCTTCGCCGGCCTTGGACGCGTAGTGCGCCGTCCAGCCGTCGAGGTTCTTGCCGTTGAACAGCGGCTTCCAGGCCGCCGAGTCGTCGGCCGCGTGGTCGCGGCCGACCAGCAAACAAACTCCCGCGCAAGGACTGATCAGATCCTGCTCATTCGCATCCCCCCGTGAAAGATGGCGGCGAAGTGTAACAAATCGACCGACGCGCGGGCTCGTCCGGCAGGGGGCCGCCGGACGAGCCCGACCTCTTCCGCATGGAGGCCATGGTCGGTAGTCGAGGCGAATCTGGGTGGTGCGGAACGGGGATCAGGACCGAACTCTGACAGTCGTTCATTTCCCCCTCCTGGCGTCGCTCCTGCGCGATATTGCTCGCCCATGCGCTGATTTGCACGTTTTCAAAAGCAAATAGGCGAAAGCCGGCCGCTACGGATGACGGTTTTTGAACGTTTGCAGCTAAATCGGGGGAATGGATTGGGTCGGGTGGGGCTCGAACCCACGACTAACGCCTTAAAAGGGCGCTGCTCTACCAGCTGAGCTACCGACCCCAGGAACCGGAGGGCGCGCAGTCTACACATACCTCGTCGGATCGGCGACCCCCGCCGCGGCGAAGCCCTCGCGGCGCAAACGGCAGGAATCGCAGGCGCCCGCAGGCCTGCCCCCGGGCATCGGCCTGGTAGCAGGAAACGGTCAGGGAATAGTCGACGCCCAGGCGCAGTGCCGGCCCGAATGATCTCGCGCCTTGCTCATGCTGGATGAGCGGCGCCCGGATGGCGGCGGCCCGCGCCCTTCCACGCCGGCCTTGGTGGCCAGATTGGCCAGATTCTGGAAAGCGGCGACGAATTCGGGCCGGCAATCCGGATAGCCGGAATAGTCCACGGCATTGACGCCGACGTGGATCTCGCGGGCGTCCAGCACCTCGGCCCAGGCCATGGCCAGCGACAACATGATGGTGTTGCGCGCGGGGACATAGGTGATCGGGGATGCCTCGCTGGTTGGGCATCGGCCGTCACGGCACATCGATGGATTTGTCCGTGAGCGCCGAGCCGCCGATGCGGCCGAGGTCCACGTGCATGATGCGATGCTCGCGCGCGCCCTGGGCGTGCGCGACGCGCGCGGCGGCGTTGAGCTCGGCCTGGTGACGCTGGCCATACGACACCGACAGCGCGTGGCAGTCGAGCCCGCGGCTCGCGCGCGAGGGCGAGCACGGTGGCGGAGTCGAGTCCGCCGGAGAGCAGAATGACGGCGCGTGTGTTCATGGCGTTGCGCGACTTGCCACCCGGCAACTACTTGCCCGGGACGTTGCCCCAGAGCACCTTGTGCAGCTGGAGCTGGAAACGGACGGGCAGACGGTCGGCGAGGATCCAGTCGGCGAGCTGGCGCGCGGGCAGTTGATCGGCGCTGGGCGAGAACAGCACGGTGCACGCTTGCGCCAGCGCCAGTTCGTCCAGCTTGCGCGCGGGCCCAGTCGTAGTCGGCGCGATCGCAGATCACGAACTTGATCTGCTCTTCGGCGCGCAGCAGCGCGAGGTCGCTCGTAGCGATTGCGTTGTCTCTTCGCCGCGAGCCCGGGGTCTTCACGTCGACCACGCGGATCACGCGCGCGATCGACGTCGCCGATGGGCATGGCGCCGCTGGTCTCGAGCGACACGCGGTAGCCCGCGTCGCACAGTGCGCTCAGCAACGGCAGGCAGGCCTTCTGCGCCAGCGGTTCACCGCCGGTGACGCACACGTGCCGCGCGGTGCCAACTCGCGCCACCTTGTCGAGCACCGCGTCCATCGTGGCCTCCACTCGCCGCCGTGAAAGGCGTACGCGGTATCGCAGAACTGGCAGCGCAACGGGCAACCCGTGAGCCGCACGAACACCGTGGGGAAGCCGACCGTGTCGGCCTCACCCTGCAACGAATAGAAGATCTCGGTGATCTTCAGGCGCGGCGCGCCCTGCGGATCGGGAACTGTCGACCTCGGCCTGCGTCCGCGCTCATCGGCCTCCGGCTGGGCAGGCGCTTCAGGCGATCGCCGGCCAGCTGCGCGGCGTCACGTGCCGGGAAAACGCCGCATGACGTCTTCGAGCGTGGCGCGCGCTTCCGCATTGCGACCCAGCGCCGCCTGCGTGAAGCCGATCTTCACGAGCGCATCCGGCGCCTTGCGCGAATCCGGCCAGTCCGTGGCCACCTTGCGGAAGGCCGTGATGGCTTCGTCGTACTCGCGCGTGACGTAGTACGCCTCGCCGAGCCAGTACTGCGCATTGCTGGCCAGAGGGCTGGCGGGATACGCCGCCAGGAAGCCCCTGGAAGCTGGCTGATGGCCTTGGATAGTCCGCGCCCTTGAGCGCATTGAAGGCCGCGTCGTAGGTCGCCTGCTCGCCGCCAGCGCCGGCGCCGCCGGCAGCGCGGAACAGCGGTAGTCGCCGGGGCCGGCCACGCCTGCGCACCCACACCACCCAACGTCTCGAGCGCGGCGAGGCGCTTCTCGAGATCGCCGTACAGCGACCGCGATTGCGCCTTGCCACCTTCGCTCTGGTTCTGCAGCAGCTCGACTTCGCCGCGCAGGCCGCGCACATCGGCCTGCAGCGCGATCGATGCGCTGCGCCAGCTCGCAGCAGGCTGTTGTTGGTGAGCACGCGCTCGATGCGCTGCACGCGCTGATCGAGATCGTTCAGACGGATGAACATCGGGTCTTCCTCGGGCGCGACGGCGCAACCGCCGATCACGAACGGCCGAGACCCGAGCACCCGAGCACGCAATCCCAGCGAACCTCGAACGAAGTGCCTGTCACGCCCGACCTCGTTACTTGAGGTAGACGATCTCGACGCGACGGTTCAGGCCATAGGCCTGCTCGTCGCTGCCGGCCGCGGCCGGGCGCTCTTCGCCGTAGCTCACCGTGGAAAGCTGCGCTTCGGCGACACCCTGCAGCAGCAGCGCGCGGCGCACGGCCTGCGCACGGCGCTCGCCGAGACCGATGTTGTACTCGCGCGAGCCGCGTTCGTCGGCGTGGCCTTCGAGGCGCACCTTGACGGTCGCGTTCTTGGCGAGGAAGGCGGCATGCGCCGTGACGACGGACTGCGAATCCGCGCGGATATCGGCGCGATCGAAGTCGAAGTACACGATGCGCTTGGACAGCAACTCACCCGTACGGACCCTGGATGGCGGTCTCGTCCGAGCTCACGCCCGAGGTGTCGAGACCACTGGTGTCCGACGTGGTCGTCGTGGTGGCGGCGTGGTGGCTCGGGCTGTTCCTTGGGCTTGGTCGGGCAGCCCGCGAGCAGCGCCAAGGACGCGAGGAGCAGGCATGATCGAGACGAAGTTTTTCATGTGGCATACCTATCACTGTCTGAAAGAAAATCTCATGGAGCCTTCAACGGCAGGAACGGTCCCCAGACCGGCTCGCGAACCTCGCCGGCGTCGGCCTCGAGCCTGCCGGTGGTGAGACCGTCGACGGACACCGTCTGCAGCACGCCCTGGCCGCGTTCGCGGCCTCGCGAAAATGAGCATCGCGCCATTGGGCGCGAAGCTCGGCGACTCTTCCTGCCGGCCCTTCGACAGCACCGTGCACGTTGTTGGACGCCAGGTCCTGCACGGCGATGCGATACGCGCCTTCCGCCAGCGTCGAGCACGGCCAGCTGCTTGCCGTCGGGAGACACACGCGGGCGGGCATTGTAGGAACCGGTGAACGTGACGCGTCGCGGGCGCTCGGCGCTGCCCGGTGTCAGACGGTAGATCTGCGGGCTGCCGGACCGGTCGGACGTGAAGTACACGCTGCCATCCGGTCGCGAAGCTGGCCTCGGTGTCGATGCCCGGATCGTCGGTGAGCCGCGTGAGCTGCTGCGTGGCCAGGTCGAGTAGATAGAGATCGAGGTTGCCGTTGCTGCCCGAGAGCGTGAGCGCGAGCTTCTTGCCGTCACGGGAGTAGCGTCGGCGCGCCGTTGATGCCGGCGCGCGCCGACACCATGATGCGGCGGCCCGTGCGCACTTCCTGCACGAACACCGCCGACGTGCGGCGCTCGAAGGACACATAGGCCAGCCACTCGCCGTCCGGCGACCAGGCCGGTGACATCAGCGGCATCTGCTGAGCGCGGATGTGCTTGCGGTTGGCGCCATCGGAATCGGCGACGTACAGCTCGTAGCGCTGGTTGGGCGGCTTGCCGTCCACCGAGATGTAGGCGATGCGCGTGGCGAACGCGCCCTTGCATGCCCACGATCTTCTCGAACAGCGCGTCGGCGATGCGGTGCGCGCCCATGCGCAGATTGCCCGGCTGGACGGTGAAATTGGGTGTATCGACGTGCACGCCGGTGAGCACGTTGACCAGGTCGGCCTCGATCTTCACGCGGCCATCGGCCAGCGACGCGACGCGGCCCACGACCACGTAGTCGTTGCGCATCTGTTTCCATTCCGCGGCCACGATCGACCTCGACGGCCGTGGTGGGCTTCTGTGATCATGTCGGCGCGTGCCATGGCCTTGAAGCGGCCGCGTGCTCTCCAGGTCTTTCTGGATGATGTCCGCGACGTCGAGGCCGCCATCGGCGGGCACCGCGCGCGCGAATGGCACCACGGCAATGGGGATGGGATCGGTGACGCCCGCGTGATGGTCAGGCGCAGCTGGGCCTGCGCAGGCATGGTGCAGGCCAGCGCCCACAGCGTGGCGAGAATGGTCGGAAGACTGAGTTTTTTCATGCGCGTGTTCATTTGCGAGGTGCGAATGTTAGCTCCAAATTGCGTTCGAACGGCACCCCCGGAGGGCGGAGTGAGGCAGTGGTGAGGCGCGATACACCGCCGTTCTCGACCGATTGCCGCAACGCGGCATCGTTGGGATTGCAGCTATCGACGCTCACCGAAGTGACTTCCCCGCCTCCGGCACCTGATTGACCGTCACGATACAGGTCACACCGGCCACGGCCGATGGCGGTCTGATTCCACGCGCGTGTAATTTTCGCGACGATCGAAGCATGCCAGCTGGTTGGCCTCTGCGCTGTTGCGCGCGGCATTGCCCCGCTCTTCGGCCTCCAGACTGCGCCGGAGTTCCTCCTGCGCCGCCAATCGCGCCTTTTCCTCGGCGGCTTTCCTTGCGGCCGCGGCCTCGTCGGCGCGCTTCTTCTCGGCCGCCTTCTTGTCGGCAGCAGCCTTTCTCGGCAGCCGCCTTCTTCGCCGCCGCGTCGGCCGCGGCCTGCTTCTCGGCTTCGGCGGTCGGCCTCTTTCTTTTCGGCCTGCTTCTTCTCGTCCTCGAGGCGCTGCTGTTCCTGCTTTTCGCGATCCAGCTGCTGCTGTTTCTCCTGCTCGAGTTTCTCGGCGGCGAGGCGTTCTTCTTCCTGGCGGCGCTCGATCTCGGCCGGGTCCGGCGCGGGCGGGCCCTGCTCTTCGGGCGGCGGAGGTTCCGGCTCTGGCTCAGGCTCCGGGACGGGTTCCGGCGTGGGCTCCGGCTCCTTCTGCGGCCCGGGAATCGGCGGCACGCCTTTCAGTTCGCGCTCGTCGACCAGCGTGCCCTGCACCGCCAGCATTTCCACGGGCGGCTCATGCTTCCACGTGAACCAGCCGTAGACAGCCGCGGCCACGATCGCGGCATGCACCAGGATCGACAGCGCGACGGCGCGCCATCGACCCGTAGTGAGCGACTTCCGCGAAGGCGGCGGCATTCTCGGTGGGACCCTCAGCGACCGCGCTTCTTTTCGGGCGGCTGCGTGACGAAGCCGACCTTGTCGGCGCCCGCACGCTGCAGGATGGTCATCGCCGACACCACCTCGCCGTAGGCCACGCGGTAGTCACCGCGCACCAGCACCACCGTCTCGGGCGCGCGACGCAGCACGGCCGCGGCTTGCGCTTCCGCCTCCTCCGCGCTCAGCGGCGCGTCCTCGGGCTTGTTGTAGTTGAGGAACAGCTGACCACTCTCGTTGATGCTCAGGATGATCGGGCTTGGTGTCCTTCATCATCTCCGGCGGAATGGGACGCGCGCCGGCCTTGGGCAGATCCACCTTCACGCCTTCGGTGAGCAGCGGCGCGGTGATCATGAAGATGATCAGCAGCACCAGCATCACGTCGATGTACGGCACGACGTTGATCTCGCCCATGAGGCGGCGACGTCGGCCCTTCTGTGTCGGCGGCAGCCATGGATCGCTCCTCACGCCGCGCCGCGTGCCGGCGTAGCGCTGCAGGATGGTCGAGAACTCGTCCATGAACGCGTCGTAGCGCAGCTCGAGGCGGCTCACCTGGTCCGCGTAACGGTTGTAGGCGATCACCGCGGGAATGGCCGCGAACAAGCCGATGGCCGTGGCGATCAGCGCCTCGGCGATGCCCGGCGCCACCATGGCCAGCGTGGCCTGCTGCACGCCACCCAGCGCCACGAACGAACTCATGATGCCCCACACCGTGCCGAACAAACCCACGTAGGGGCTGGTGGAACCGATGGTGGCGAGATTCGACAGGCTCTCCTCCAGCCGCTCCAGCTCCTTGAGCTGGCCGACGCGCATGGCGCGACGCGCGCCTTCCAGCAACTGGTCCGGCGGGATGCCGCCCTGCTTGAGACGCGCGAACTCGCGGAAGCCGAACTCGAAGATGCTCGACATGCCGGTGGCGCCGCCGCGGCCTTCGATCTGGCGATACAGCGCGGTGAGGTCGCCGCCCTTCCAGAAGCTGTTCTCGAAGTTCTCGGCTTCGTCATGCGCCTTCGACAGCAGCGAGCGCTTGCGGAAAATGATGGTCCAGGACATCAGCGAGGCCAGCAGCAGCAGGCCCATGACGACCTGCACCACGGGGCTGGCGTTCAGCACCAGCCGGACTATGGAGAGTTCATTTTCCATTCTTCATCCTTGGCTCAACGCTTGTATGAAATCGCGGCAGCCGCCGCGGCCGGAAGGTCTTCGCATCGACGCAGGCCACGCGCACCTCGCCTTCCACCAGCACCGTGTCGCCACGCTTGATCACCTGCTGGAAACTGCATCGGATGCGCGGCCTTCCGGCACGGGCAGGCAGGAAATCGTGAGTTCGTCGTCGAGTCGCGCGGGACTGCGATAGTTGCAGCTTCACTTCCACCACCGCGAACACGAAGCCGAATTTCTCCGCGAGCTCGCTCTGCGCGTGGCCCTGCGACCGCAGCCACTCGGTGCGGGCGCGCTCCATGTACTTGAGATAGTTGGCGTAGAAAACGACTCCTCCACCGTCCGTGTCTTCCCAGTAGACGCGCGCGCGCCAGAAAAATTCAGTCATGGAGGGAGCTCAGGGCTCGAACAGCGGCAAATTGCCAGAGGCGCGCTCGGGCACCTTGAGTCCGAAATGCAGGTACGCGGCCCGCGTGGCCATGCGACCGCGTGCGGTGCGCATCAGGAAACCCCTGCTGGATCAGGAACGGCTCGATCACGTCTTCGAGCGTGCCGCGTTCCTCACCGATCGCGGCCGCCAGGCTTTCGATGCCCACCGGCCCGCCATCGAACTTCTCGATGATCGTTCCAAGCAACTTGCGATCGAGCGCGTCGAACCCTTGCGGGTCCACTTCCAGGAGATCGAGCGCCGCGCGCGCCGTGACTTCGTCGATGCGGCCACTGCCCTTCACTTCGGCGTAATCGCGCACCCGGCGCAGCAGCCGGTTGGCGATGCGCGGCGTGCCGCGTGAGCGCTGCGCGATGCGATTCGCGCCATCGGCATCGATGGGCACGCCCAGGATTCCGGACGAACGCGTGACGATCTTCTCCAGCTCGGCCGTGGTGTAGAACTCCAGGCGCTGCACGATGCCGAAGCGGTCGCGCAGCGGCGAGGTCAGCAGGCCCGCGCGCGTCGTGGCGCCGATCAGCGTGAACGGTTGCAGTGCGAGCTTGATGGAACGCGCCGCCGGACCCTCGCCGATCATGATGTCGAGTTGATAGTCCTCCATCGCCGGATAGAGCACTTCCTCCACCACGGCACTGAGCCGGTGGATCTCGTCGATGAACAGCACGTCGCGCGGCTGCAGATTGGTGAGCAATGCCGCGAGATCGCCGGGGCGCTCGAGCACCGGGCCCGAGGTCTGGCGCAGGTTCACGCCGAGCTCGCCGGCGAGGATATTGGCGAGCGTGGTCTTGCCCAGACCCGGCGGTCCGAAGATCAGCGCGTGGTCCAGCGCTTCGCCGCGCTTCACCGCGGCCTTCACGAAAATTTCGAGCTGCGCCTTGACCTGCTCCTGGCCCACGTAGTCCGCCAGCCTCTTCGGGCGGATGGCGCGATCGACGGCCTCCTCCTCGCTGCTGCCGGTGGCGGTGACGATGCGTTCGCCGCTTTTCTCGTTGGCCGTGTTCACTGCGGGCGCACCGTGCCCTGCAATGCGCGGCGGATCAGGTCTTCGGTGGTGCCGCCCTGGCCGGCAAGCGGCTTGAGCATGGCGGTGACTTCGGCGGGCTTGTATCCCAGCGCCACCAGCGCGGTCCATGCCTCGCCTTCGGTGCTCGTTGGGCGTCATGGGCACCGCACCGCTCACAGTCATCCCCTGCGCGGCCTCTTCGAGCTTGTCGAGGCGGTCCTTCATCTCCATGAGTACACGCTCGGCGGTCTTGCGTCCGACGCCGGGGATCTTGGTGAGCGCCGCGGCGTCCTGCAGTTTGACCAGCGAGGTGAAGCCTTCGACGCTGGTACCCGACAGGATGGCCAGCGCGATCTTGGGGCCGATCTGCGAAACCTTGAGCAGGTTGCGGAACAACGCGCGCTCTTCCTGCGTGCCGAAACCGTAGAGGATGTGCGCGTCTTCGCGCACCACCAGGTGCGTGAGCAGGCGCACTTCGCTGCCGAGGGCGGGCAGCGTGTAGAACGTGGACATGGGCGCTTCGATGTCATAGCCCACGCCGCCCACGTCCACCGTGAGATGCGGCGGCGCCTTCACCACGAGTTTGCCGCGGATGAATCCGATCACGCGCCAAGTCCATTGATGAAGGGTTCGAGCTTGCGCGAGTTGGCGTGACAGATCGCGATCGCGAGTGCATCGGCCGCGTCCGCGGCGAGTCGCAGCTCCACGCGCAGCAGTTGTTTGACCATGTGCGCGACCTGCGTCTTCTCCGCGCCGCCGATGCCCACCACCGCCAGCTTCACGGCTCGCGGTGCGTACTCGTGCACGCCGAGCGCCGCCGGAACGGCGGCGAGCGCCGCGCCCCGCGCCTGCCCGAGCTTGAGCGCGCTGTCGGCATTCTTGGAAAGGAACACACGCTCCACCGCGACCTCCGTGGGCCGGTGCTCGACGATGAGTTCGGCCACGCGCGCGTGGATGATCCGCAGCCGGTCGGCCAGCGGACCGCCCGCCGTGGCGATGCAGCCCTGCGCGACGATGGTGAGAGTGCCGCCGCCGCAGTCGATGACGCCGAAGCCGGTGCGCAGCGAGCCGGGGTCCAGGCCCAGGATGCGCGTCTGCACCGGTGGTGACATCCGCGCGACCGACGGAGCTGCGACGGTGACCGCCCCAGGTCGGAAATTGCGCCAGGATGACCTCATCGGGTATCGCGCCATCAGTTCGTTAACCCACTGCGCTGCTTGAGAAAAACTGCGGGTATCATAGCCGCAAAACCGTCGCTCCACGCGTCGGCGTGACCGACAAATCCCCGTGCACAACCTCCACTCCTGCTCCGCCGAGCTCAAGCTGTCCATCGATGCGCACGCCGCCCGGCTCGAAGGCTGGGGCGTGCCGTCGGCGCGCTCGAGCGGGCCCGCGAAGCCGCGGTGATCGTGGCGTCGCTCACCGAAGATCCGCTGCTGGCGGCGGCATTGCTGGCGCAGACCGCGATGGTGAACGCGCCCGCGGTCTCCGCCGAAGAATCCGCGCGCGACATTGCCCAGCACTTCGGCCCGGAGACCGTCTCGCTGGCGCGCGAACTCGCGCACTTCGGCGACATCCGCCTCACGCCGGTGGCGGCCGCCTCGCATCACCTCGAGCCCGCGCAGGCCGAGGCGCTGCGCAAGATGCTGTTGTCGGTGGTCAGCGATCCCCGGCTGGTGCTGGCGCGTCTCGCCTGGCAACTCGTGGACCTCATGGCCGCCAAGGATGGCCATCCGGCGACACGCGAACGGCTTGCGCTCGAGACGCGCGAGGTGTTCGCGCCACTCGCGAATCGACTCGGACTCTGGCAGCTCAAGTGGGAGCTCGAAGACCTGGCCTTCCGCTTCCTGCGTCCGGACGACTACCGGCGCATCGCCGCCGCGCTCGCCGAGAAACGCGTCGACCGCCAGCAGTACATCACCGAGTTCTGTCGCGGGCTCGAGGCCATGTTGCGCGGCGCCGGCATCGGCGACGCGGAGGTGTACGGCCGGCCCAAGCACATCTACAGCATCCACCGGAAGATGGACCGCAAGCAGCTGTCCTTCGAGCAGGTATTCGACCTGCGCGCGGTGCGCATCGTGGTGGGCACGGTGCCGGAGTGCTACACGGCGCTGGGCCTGGTGCACGGCGCGTACACCTACATCCGCGGCGAGTTCGACGACTACATCGCCACGCCGAAGGACAACTTCTACCGCTCCATCCACACGGCCGTGCTCGGCCCCGAGGCCAAGCCCGTGGAAGTGCAGATCCGCACCCGCGAGATGCACGACCAGGCGGAGCTCGGGCTCGCCGCCCATTGGCGCTACAAGGAAGCGCGCGGCCACGATGTCACCTACGACCGCAAGATCGAATGGGTGCGAAAGCTGCTGGAACCCAAGGCGGGGGACCGGGACTTCCTGGACGAGGTGCGCTCCGAGCTCTTCGAGGACCGCGTCTATGCGCTCACGCCCAAGGGCGAGGTGGTGGACCTGCCGCATGGCGCGACGCCGCTGGACTTCGCTTACCACGTGCACACGGACCTGGGTCATCGCTGCCGCGGCGCGCGCGTGAACGGCCGCATCGTGCCGCTGACCCGCGCTCTCGCGAATGGCGAGATCGTCGAGATCATCACGCACAAGCATCCGCAGCCCAGCCGTGACTGGTTGTCGGAGACGCAGGGGTTCCTCATCAGTCCGCGCGCGCGTTCGAAGGTGCGCGCCTGGTTCCGGAAGTTAGACGAGGAATCGGCGCATGCCAGCCCGGAGGCTCCGCCGCCCGCGCCCGTGACACCGGCGCCGCCTCGCAAGCGCGGCAAACAACGCAAGGCCGCGCGCTCGCCGGTGCTGCTGGACGGCGTCGAAGACCTGCCGATCAGCTTCGCCCGGTGCTGCGCCCCCGTGAAACCGCAGGGGATCGCCGGCTACGCCACGGTGGGCCGCGGGGTCACCATTCACCGCTCGGACTGCCCCGGCCTGACCCGCATGAGCTCGAGCCGGCCCGACCGGCTGATCGCCGCGACCTGGGCGGATGCCGCCGCCCAACAGCCCGTGACCCTGACAATTGTCGCCATAGACAGACAGGGACTGGTTCGGGACATCGGCGACCTGCTCGCGAGTGAAAAAATGAGCATCGAGATGATGCACACCACTACCGACAGGGCGCAGTCGACAGCTACCATCGACGTCCGATTGGGAGTGGATGATGCGCAGCATCTGACGCGGCTACTGCAGCGTATCCGCCAGGTAGGGAGCGTCCTGTCAGTTCGCCGGTCCGGTTAACTTATTGCCGGATCGCGGGCGGGGGCGGCCTGGGGAAACGTGACGCGTTGCGACGCCTCATTCCGTCCAATCGCTTTTACTAATAATGTTTTGCTTACCGGGGTAATGGAACGCAAATGCGTGTCCTGCTGGTCGACCATGACTCAGAGGCTATCGAGGCCATTTCGCGCGCGATTCGCGGAGTCCTCGAGCTTGACTGCGTCACCAGCAAGGGTGACGCCCTGCTCCTGCTCCGTCAGAACGCCTACGACGTCCTGATCGCCTGCGAACGATGCGTCGACGGCTCCGGCCTCGACCTTCTCGGCCGCACCACCCGGACGGCCACGCCGCTCAAGCGCATCTTCGCCGCACCCAGCGAGCGCCTGCAGTTGTTAGGCCCGCGCCTCGCGCCGTTCAAGGTGCAGCGGACCATCGCCTATCCCATCGATCTCGAAGAACTGTGGCTGGCAATCGCTCAGGTCACGGGCACCAGCGACGACACCGACGGCACCATCGAACGCGTGGTGCTCGACGAACGCGGCATTCCCGCGAGCGGCAGCGTGCCGCGCTCACCGATTCCGCCGCGGCCGCCCGCGCCGCTGCGCGAAGTGCGCCCGGCGCCCATGGCGCAGGCCGCTCCTCCGGCACCCGCCATCGCCGCGGCCGCCGGTGCCGGCCGCGCGGCGGTTGCGCGCGCCGCGCAGCCCGCGCCCGAACCACCGCTGCGCGCGCCGCCTCCGCCGCGGCAGCCCCCGGTGCCGCGAGCCGTGCCGCCCGCGAGCACTTCCGATACCGGCCGCCATCGCATTCCCAGCGCCTCCGACACGGGTCGCCATCGCCTGCCCGCCGGCACGTCGGACACCGGCCGCATGCGCGCGCTTTCCGCGCAATCCGCTCCGCCGGAGCCACCGCCGGAACTCCCGGGTTGGACGCCCGAACCCACCGCGGACGAGTTCGCCGATATCGCCGCGCAGGCGCGCTACGGCGTGCAGCGCAAAGTCGTCGATGAAGTCGCGAAGCGGAAGAAGCAGCGGCTCATCACCGCGAGCGCCGTCGCCGTCGTGGTGGCGGGCGTCATCGTGATCCTCATCGAGAAGTTCTACGACCCCACTGCGCGCGCGCGCGAAGCGGCGATCGCCGCCGAAGTCACGCGCATGGCCGAGCAGCAGAAAGTCACCGACAGCCTGACGCTCATCGAAGTGGATATCGAGAAGGCGATCATGGAGAACAACCTGGACCTCGCGCGCCAGGAACTCGCCAGGCTCGTCCAGCAGGCGCCGGCCCATCCGCGCCGCGAATTCCTGCAGGCGTCGATCGATCGCGCCGCGGAACTCGCCAAGCTCGCCGCCCAGAACGGAACGCCGCGCGAGTCCGCCGGCAGCAGCGAACCCGAGCGAGCCGCTTCGCGTCAGCGGCCCGCGGAACGCGCGCCGGAACGCGCCCCCGTGCGACAGGCCTCGAGACAGCAGGACCGCGCGCCGGATCGGGCGACTTCGCGCACCAGCGATTCACCGGCCCGCACCGCGCGCGATAGCACCGCGACGCAACCGACCCGCACCTTCGGCGCGCCCATCGGCGAAACCGTGGAGCGCACCATCCCGCTGAACGCGCCGATCAATGCCACGCCGACGGCCACCACGACCACTCGCCGCGCGGACAATTCCTTCGGCGGCCGCACGGTCGAAGCCAGCGACAACCCCCAGGGTGGCTCGACGACGCCGGTGACCTCGCAACCTTCGGGCCAGAACAACGCCGGATCCGCCATGGTGCAGGCGCCACCGGCCGCGCCCTCACCCACGCCCGTGCAGGCGTCAACCGCGAATGTCACGCTCGCCAAGATCGTGAAGCGTGTGGCGCCCGTCGCGCCCGCCGGAACCCCCGCGAAGACCGCGGGCTTCGTGGTGGTCCAGTACACCATCACCGAACAGGGCCGCGTCACCGACGTGGCCGTGGTCGAGTCGTCACCCATGGGGATGTTCGACAGCGCCGCGCAGAGCGCGGTGCGCAAGTGGCTCTACGAGCCGCGCAAGGAAGACGGCGTTGCCGTTCCGACCACCGCCAAAGCGCGGCTGGTGTTCGAACCCGCTAAGTAGGCGGACTCGGAGCCAGCGTCTCCGGGGCGGGAGGCTTCTCAGCCGGCGGCTTGAACTTCACGCGAAATCTGAATCGCCTGGAGTCGCAATCCTGCACCGCCATCACCGATAGCGTTGCCACCTTCAGGGCGCCGATATCGAGCTCCCGATACCCCGAGCTTTCCTCGACGAAGATGTCGTGAAGGCGATCGGACCCCCTATCCACTCGCCCGTTGATGAGCACCGCCGCCAAGACTTCTTTCGCCTTCAAGCCGTCGGGATAGAAGGCGTCAGGATCCGCCGCTTTCGTCAGCTTGGGTCTGCAACTGGCGGGAAATGGCTGTGGAATCTCCTTCTCCGACGCCAGATCGCATTTCGTGGCATGGCCGATCGGCCGATTGGCTTCACGCGTGAAGGCAGTGGCCACCTTGAACATGGAGTCCGGAAGCAATACCAGCGATTCGACAATCTTGGTGCGGCCCGAATCGTCCGGCTCAGGCATCGTCAACTGTGCGCGGCAACTCAAGGCGCGGTCGCTGGTGTTGTGGATCCAGGCAGAATGGCCCCAGCAATCCAGAAAGTCGTCGCGACGAGCCATACCTGCCTGCTTGCCCAGAGCCTTCGCGCGCTCTTGTCCGGTCAGCCAGCAGGTGGCACTCAAGTTTCCGAAATTCACGCTCGTCCAGCGCGCCTCGCCGTTGACGTGGTTTTCACCAGCCACCACGTCCACGATGGCGGTGGTATTGCTGTATCGCTTCTCCGAGGGCGCTGGCGTTGGTTCCGCGGCAGTCACTGCGATGGCAGCGACTGCCGCGATGACGCCCAACACCTGAGCGCGCACGCCCAACTACCGGTTGATGTTGTCGATGGCCCGTTTGTCCGCGGCCAACGCGGCTTCATGCAGCGCCTCCGACAGCGTCGGATGCGCATGGATCGTGCGCTGCAGGTCTTCGCTGCTGGCCGAGTACTCCATCGCCAGCACCGCTTCGGCGATCAGCTCGCCCGCCAGCGGCCCGATGATGTGCACGCCGAGGATTTCGTCGTCGTCCTGCGCGGCGATCAGCTTGCAGAAGCCGGCCGTGGCTTCCATGGCGCGCGCGCGGCCGCTGGCGGCGAACGGGAACTGGCCGACCTTGTAGGCGCGGCCGCTCTGCTTCACCTGCTCTTCGGTCTGGCCCACCCAGGCGATCTCCGGCGCGGTGTAGATCACCGACGGGATGATGTCGTAGTTCATGTGGCCGTACTTGCCGGCGATCAGGTCGCCGACCATGACGCCTTCGTCCTTCGCCTTGTGCGCCAGCATGGGTCCGCGCACGCAATCGCCCACGGCCCAGACGTTTTCCGCCTTGGTCTTGCAGTGGTCGTCCACTTCGATGAAGCCGCGTTCGCATCCACGGTGCACGCCGGTGCCGTCGGCGAGCAGGTTGCCCGTGAACGGACGGCGGCCCACGCAGACGATGAGCTTGTCGACGTTGAGGGTCTGACTACCCGAGGCGTCGGCTGTACGTGACTTCGACGCCGCCCGCCGTGCTCTTGGCGCCCGAGACTTTGGCGCCGAGCTTGATGTCCAGGCCCTGCTTCTTGAAGTGACGCGCGGCTTCCTTGGCCACGCCCTGGTCGGCGACGGCGAGGAAGGTGTCCAGCGCTTCGAGGATCACGACTTCGGAACCGAGGCGGCGCCACACGCTGCCCAGCTCGAGGCCGATGACGCCCGCGCCGACCACGGCCAGCTTCTTCGGGATCGGATCGAAATCGAGCGCGCCCCAGTTGTCGACGATGTTCTTGCCGTCGAAGGGCATGGACTTGAGTTCGGTGGGGATGGAACCGCTGGCGAGCACGACGTGCTTGCCGGTCAGCGTTTCCTTCTTGCCGTCGTGCGCGGTGAACTCGACCTTGCGGCCCGGCCAGCAGCTTGCCGTGGCCCTGCAGCGCGGTGACACCCGCGCTCTTGAGCAGCATGGCGATGCCCTGCGTGCTGGCCTTGACGATGCCCGTCTTGCGCTTCTGCATCTGCGCGACGTCGAAGTCGACGCTGCCGAGCTTGATGCCGTGCACGGCGAACTCGTCCTTGGCGCGGTGATACAGCTCGGTGGATTCGAGCAGCGCCTTGGAGGGAATGCAGCCCGCGTTCGTGCAGGTGCCGCCGAACACGGCCGTGCCGTCCTTGTTCTTCCACTCGTCGATGACCGCGACCTTCAGCTTGTTCTGCGCCGCGCGAATGGCCGCGGGATAGCCCGCCGGGACCGCCACCGATGACGATCACGTCGTACTCATTGCTCATGCGAAACCTCTAGCTAGATTCTTCAGACGCTCAGCAGCAGGCGCGCCGGATCTTCGAGCGCATCCTTGATGGTCGACCAGGAACTGCACGGCCTCGCGGCCGTCGATGATGCGATGGTCGTAGCTCAGCGCCACGTACATCATCGGGCGGATCTCGATCTGGCCGTTCACCACCACCGGGCGTTCCTTGGTGGCGTGCATGCCGAGGATGGCGCTCTGCGGCATGTTGACGATGGGCGTGGACATCAGCGAGCCGAAGGTGCCGCCGTTGGTGATGGAGAACGTGCCGCCGGTGAGGTCATCCAGCGTGATCTTGCCTTCGCGCGCCTTGGTCGCGAATACGCCGATGCTCTTCTCGATGTCGGCGTAGCTCTGCAGGTCCGCAGTCGCGCATCACCGGGACCATGAGGCCCTTCTCCGTGGAGACGGCGACGCCGATGTCGTAGTACTCGTGGTACACGATGTCGTTGCCTTCCACCGAGGCATTCACCACCGGGAATTTCTTCAGCGCTTCGACCGCGGCCTTCACGAAGAAGGACATGAAGCCGAGCTTCACGCCGTGCTTCTTCTCGAAGCCGTCCTTGTACTTGGCGCGCAGGTCCATCACGGCCTTGAGGTCGACCTCGTTGAACGTGGTGAGCTGGGCCTGGGTCTGCTGCGCCTCGAGCAGGCGCTCGGCGATGCGCGCGCGCAGGCGCGTCATCGGCACGCGCTGGTCCTGGCGTGCCCGCGGCGCCGACGGCCGGCGCGGCGGCCGGCTTGGCCGCGGCGCGGCGCGGCAGCGGCAGGCTTGCGCGACGTCAGTCCTGCACGTCACCCTTGGTGATGCGGCCATCCTTGCCCGAGCCGGAGATCTTGGCCGGATCGAGCTTCTGTTCTTCCACCATGCGGCGCACGGAGGGCGCGAGCTTGTCGCCTTCGTTCTTCGTGGCCGCCGGCGGCCGCGGCCTTGGCGGCAGCGGGCGCCGGAGCGGCAGCGGCAGGAGCCGCGGCAGCGGCGGCACCTTCCTCGAAAATCGCCAGCACCTGGCCGCTGGTCACGGACGTGCCCGCGGCGATCTTCAGTTCCTTGAGCACGCCGTTCACCGGCGCCGGCACCTCGAGCACCACCTTGTCGGTCTCGAGATCGGCGAGATTCTCGTCGCGCGTGACGGCCTGGCCCACCTGCTTGTGCCAGGTGACCAGCGTCGCATCGGCGACGGACTCGGGTAGTTGGGGAACCTTGATTTCGATGGCCATGAAAATTTCCTTAACGGGACGTGGCAGCCGCGGCAGGGGCCGCGGTCAACGTGAGGCGCTTGGTGTCGCGCGCTCCGTCTTCTTTGTGAGTGGCGCTCAACGCGGCTTCGACGAGCCCGCGCTGTTCCGCATCGTGGATCTTCGTGATGCCGGTGGCGGGCGCCGCGGCCGGCGGACGGCCGGCGTACAGCAGCTCACGCTTGCCGACGAGCGTCTGCAGGCGATGGCGGATCTGATACCACGCGCCCTGGTTCTGCGGCTCTTCCTGGCACCAGACCACTTCGCTGCGCGTTCGGGTACTTGGCGAGCACGGCTTCCATTTCCGGCACCGGGAACGGATACAGCTGCTCGACGCGCACCAGCGCGACGTCCTCGGCCTTGCTGGCGCGACGCGCCTTCAGCAGGTCGAAGTACACCTTGCCCGACGACAGCACGACGCGGCGCACGTTGGCCGCGCTGAGCTTGTCGACTTCGTCGATCACGTTCGCGAACTCGCCGTTGGCGAGGTCTTCCAGCGTCGACACCGACAGCTCGTGGCGCAGCAGCGACTTCGGCGTCATCACGATCAGCGGCTTGCGCAGGCTGCGCAGGATCTGCCGGCGGATCATGTGGTACATCTGCGCCGGCGTCGACGGCACGCACACCAGCATGTTGTTCTCGGCGCAGAGCTGCAGGAAGCGCTCGAGACGCGCGGAGGAATGCTCCGGGCCCTGGCCTTCGTAACCATGCGGCAGGAACATCGCGAGACCGCAGAGGCGGCCCCACTTGGCTTCGCCCGAACTGATGAACTGGTCGATGATGACCTGCGCACCGTTCACGAAGTCGCCGAACTGGCCTTCCCAGATCACGAGCGCGGAAGGATCGGTGGTCGAGTAGCCGTATTCGAAGCCGAGCACGGCTTCTTCCGAGAGCACCGAGTCGATGACCTGGAACGCGGGCTGGCGTTCGGCCAGGTGCTGGAGCGGCACGTAGACCTCGCCCGTGGTCTGGTCGTGCAGCACCGCGTGGCGATGGAAGAACGTGCCACGGCCGGAGTCCTGGCCGGTGAGGCGGATGGAGTGGCCTTCTTCGAGCACGCTGGCGTACGCCAGCGTCTCGGCCGCGCCCCAGTCCAGCGGCATCTCGCCGCGGAACATCTTCGCGCGGTTCGCCATCACCTGCGCCACGCGCGGATGCAGCGTGACGTTCTCGGGGAATTTCACGGCGCGTTCGCCGAGCGCCTTGAGGCGCGCGAGATCGCCGTCACCCTTGACGTGTTCGGACCAGTCGTTGGCGGCGTACTTGCTCCAGTCCACCGTGTACTTGTTGCCGATCATGCCCAGCGAGGCGCGCGCCTGCTGCTTGCCGGCATCGAGACCCTGGCGGTACTGCTCGACGATACGCCGCGGCATCGTCCTTGCCGATCACGCCCTGCGCCGCGAGCTTGTCGGCGTACATCTGCGCGCGTGGTCGCGTGCTTGCGGATCACCTGGTACATCATCGGCTGCGTGGCCGCTGGTTCGTCGGCCTCGTTGTGGCCGTGACGGCGATAGCAGACCAGGTCGATGACCACGTCCTTGTGGAACTTCTGGCGGTACGCGAGCGCGAGACGCGTGACGAACACCACGGCCTCCGGATCGTCTCCGTTCACGTGGAAGATCGGCGTCTCGAGCATCTTCGCGACGTCCGAGCAGTACATGGTGGAGCGCACGTCGTCGGGACGCGATGTGTCGTGAAACCGACCTGGTTGTTGACGATGATGTGCACGGTGCCGCCGGTGTAGAACGCGCGCGCCTGCGACAGCTGCAGCGTCTCCATGACCACGCCCTGGCCCGCGAAGGCCGAGTCGCCGTGGATGAGGATGGGCAGCACGCGTTCGCCCATGCGTGTCGCCGCGGCGTTCCTGGCGCGCGCGTACCGAGCCTTCGACCACCGGGTTCACCACTTCGAGATGCGAAGGATTGAACGCCAGCGCCACGTGCACGTTGCCGCCCGGCGTGCGCAGATCGGCCGAGAAGCCCTTGTGGTACTTCACGTCGCCGGAACCCTGCAGGTGCGCGGTGTCGTACTTGCCTTCGAACTCGTTGAACAGCACCGACGGCGACTTGCCGAGCACGTTCACCAGCACGTTGAGGCGGCCGCGATGGGCCATGCCGATCACGGCTTCCTCGATGCCCTTCTGGCCACCCTGCTGGATGAGATCGTCGAGCAGCGGGATCAGCGAATCGCCGCCTTCGAGCGAGAAACGCTTCTGGCCGACGTACTTGGTGTGCAGGTAGCGCTCGAGGCCTTCGGCCGCGCTCAACTGCCACAACAGGTTCTTCTGTTCTTCGCCGTTGAGCTTGCCCTTGAGGCGGCCGACCAGGAACTGGTCCTGCAGCCACAGGCGCTCTTCGGTGTCCGACACGTGCGCGAACTCCGCGCCGATCGTGCCGCAGTAGGTGTACTCGAGCTGGGCGATGATCTCGCGCAGCTTGAGCTTGGGCGCCACTTCCGCGGGACGCGAACCGGTGAGGAATTCCGTATCGAGATCGGCATCGCTCAGACCGAAGTACGCGAGCTCGAGCACGCGCGGACGCGGACGCTTGCTGCATGCCCAGCGGATCGAGCTTCGCGATCAGGTGGCCGCGGTTGGCGTAGATCTGCACGAGGCGCGAGACGGCGCCCTGCTTCGCGGCCGCATCGGCCGTGAGTGAACTGCCCGAGGCTGCCGCCATTCGTGGCCGGGTAGCGCGGGCGGCGATGCCGGCGAGGACCGTGGAGTGAATCTGTTCAGCGGCCGCGCCGTCGCGCACCTTCTGAAAATATTCGCGCCACTTCGGCTCGACGGATTGGGGATCGGAGAGGAACTGCTCGTACAGAGCTTCAACGAAGGGAGCGTTACCGGCAGACAGCGGCGTGGAAGCAAGCAGCTCGCTAAGGCTTGTGGCCATACGAGGAAAAAACCTTTGGACTCAAGGTCCTGGAGCGGAAAGGGGGCGGTATGTTAGCCGAAGCGACCCCACCCCGGAAGGCGACAGTGCCTAATCCAGTGGAATGTTACGTAAAAGAAGGAGTTCGTATGCCACCAGGACGACATACATGCCATGGCCACGTAGAGGACATTGCCCACCGCCCGCCCCCACAGCCGGAGCCGGGCCAGGACGATGAGGATCACGACGCTGCTCACCGTCAGGCCGATCTTCCAGTACGCAAAGCTGTGTCCGGAGCCCTGCACGAGCGGTTCCATGAACGGATTCACCTCGCTGGCCCCATGGGCGACCAGGGTGAGCGTCAGGAAGGCATCCGCCACGCTGAGCAGGAGTACCGAAAGCCCGACGGCCAGCCACTGGGGGTGAAACCAATCCGTCACGGCGACATGGCGTTCGTTGCTTCGTCTTGGTGCATGACGTCGGCGAGCGAAGTTGCCATGCCAGAGAGCCCGGAAAACGGAGCGCCTGCGTTCGTTGTTCTTGCGTCGTTCTACCGTGGGCGCTGACATCTGCCGATCATTCTAGGGATGCGCACCCTCCGTGGACGGCGAACCACCTCGGACGCGTGTGAGCCAAGTCCCAAATATGGAGGTCAGAAAATCCAGCGCATCTCTGCGTTGATCGAAGCGCCGGATTCCATTGCCCGTCGGCGCGACGTACTCCTGGTGCGTATCGTCGAGTAGATTGAAGCCGCTCAACGACAGTTCGAGCTTTTCAGACGCCTGGAAGGCGAATCGCGCCGACAATTCGGTGTAGTCGTCGTCGAAGGGCGACGGCAGCTTTCCGACATAACGCAACATCGCATCGGCGCTGAAGCGTGCCGAAGTTCATCGAAGACTTCAATGATCCCTCCGAGGTCGGATCGTTACCCGCCTGGTGCAGGTCCACGACGCTGCAACGCACCCTCCTTGAAACTGAGCCGCTTGTGCAACGAGCGGAAGCCGGGCGACAGGCGCCACCACTTCGTGACCTGCAAGTTGCCCCAGATCTCGACGCCGTAGGTCGAACCCTCGATGAGATTGCCCCAGCGCAGCGGAAAGAACGTGACCGGCGTGATTTCCACCGTGCGCAGGTCGTCATAGTCGTCGTAGAACGCGCTCGCCGACCACGAAACGCTCGGATGCGGCTGTGCGCGATAGCCGAGCTCGTAGGCCCACACTTTCTCGGTCTGGAAATCCGGATTGCCGAACAGCAACACCGGGCCGCCAAAGCTCTCGCGCACATCCACGTCCAACGGTGTCGGCGCACGCACGGCGCGCGAGCCCGCGATCCACAGCAGGGATGTTTCATCGGGCGCCCAGGACAGTCGCAGATCCGGCAGCGTCGACCAGCCTGAATAGGAGTTGTCGCTCGAACTTGATGCCCGCCGTGAGCTTGAGCTCATCGCCGAGCTTGATGGTGTCCTGCACGAAGAGGTTCGTGAATTCCAGCTTGCGCGACGCGGGCTCGAAGAACAGCGTCGTCGTGTTCTCGATGTCGTATTGGTTATGGCGGCGCCCGATTCCCCAGACCACCTGGTGGCGCGACCCGACAGGCCAGCGATTGCTGGAAGTCGAAGTCCTAGGTGTTGAGGTCGAAGGCGATGCCATTGGGCGGCTGCTCCCGATCCGTGCGATCGAAGTACATCTGCAAGCGAGTGTTCACGCGCTCGCCCTGGTGCTCCCAGCGCCCCAGCACGTTGAACTGTTCGAAATCCACCTCGGGGAACGCGGCCTTGTTCAACGTGGCGCGTTGCTGGTCGCCCTGCACGGTGAACGTGCTGGCGCCGCGCCGGAAATCGCTGCGCATCCCGGCTTGCACGCGCTTCCAGTCGTCACCCGCGCTCTCGCCGCCGAGTCTCGCTCGGGCCGCGATCGAAAGCCTTGGCATAGGCGCGGATCGCGCCGCCCTCGAACGCCCGCCCGTAACGCAGCGCCAGCGCGGTGTCCTGGTCGCCCACCGTCGCGCGCAGCAGGTTGCCCTGCGTGTCCTCGGCACGGCGCGTGATGATGTTGATCACGCCATTCATCGCGTTCGATCCCCAGAGCGTGGCACCCGGACCGCTGATCACCTCGATGCGGTCGACATCGTCCATGAGCACGTCGAGCTGGTCGTAGGCCACGCCCGAGAACAACGGCGTGTAGACGCTGCGGCCGTCGATGAGGATGAGGATCTTGTTGGAGAAATTCTGCGCCTCGGATGTGCCGCCGAAGCCGCGCGCCGTCGATTTCGTAGTCGGTGGCAGTGAACTGCGTCACCTGCAGGTTCGGCGCGAGGCGCAGCGCCTCGGGAACGGTCTGCACACCGGAATTCAGGATCTCCTCGCGGGTGATCACGTAGATGGACGCGGGTGCGCTGGACAGCGTCTGCGCGGTCTTCGACACCGACGTGACTTCGACGTTGGAGAGTTCCTCCAGCGACATGCGCGACGAGACTCGACCAACGGATCGCCGCCGCCTGTATCGGCGTCCGTGACGGGTTGCGCCGCCTCCCGTGACATCGCCGCGGATCCCATCGCCCACAAGGCCGCACCTAACCACATGCGCCGGGTTTCTTCACTTCCCTCTCCTTCCTTCCACGCGGGCCGCCACCGACAGCAGTGCCGAATCGATCTTCAAGCCCGCTGCGATCGGCCGCGTCGAGCGATATCTCGAATCGCAGATTGCGATCCACCTCGATGAAATTGATGACGCCGCCACCGTCGAGGCCGTCACGGTCAGTCGGTGACGATGAGCATGGGCTTGCGGATCGCCAGCTCGCGCAACGCGCGCGACGCCGCGGAACGCGGTCTCGCCGACGTAGAGAATGTGCACACCGTCGAGATCCTTGGCGCCGGACCCGGCGCACCTTCGCGGGCCGCCCATCCACCGACCATGCCGTTGAGCAGCCGCTCCAGGTGCACCGCCACGTCTTCGTCGCCGACGACGCCGATGATGAAATCACCTTGGCGCGCGACTCGGGCCACTCCACGTACGACGAGAAGCGGAACAGGTAGGTAGCCTTGACGGCGTCGACGGAGAACTCGCGCCGCCGGCGCCAGGACGGCGAACGCGGACAGAAGGAGAATCGCCCAGGCTGCGCCTCATCGGGCGGCGCCTGTAGGACAAGGACCGCTTGCAGTGGACTGCAAATTCCTATAAGAAGACTGGACATGAAACGCGGCTCCAACCGAATCCGGCCGCCGCCCCTGGCGAGCCTTGCTGTCGATGCGCCATGCGCGTCGCAGCCTGGCCGGCAAACTCATGGTGGTCATGCTGGTGACCACCACCATCGCACTGGCCACCGCCGGCGCCGCACTTATTTACACCGATCTGCGCGACAGCCGGGCCAACTGGGCCGATGACCTGCGGACCGAGGCTGGCATTGTTGCCTTCGCCGTGCAACCGGCCATGTCGTTCGACGACCACGACCGCGCCGAGCGCAACCTGAGTTCGCTGCAGGCGCGTGACTCGATCAGCGCCGTGGCGCTGTACACACCCGATGGCACGTTGTTCGCGCAGTACGTCCGACCCGGTCACGCCGACCTCCGCCGCCGCGACCGCCCTGCAGCCTCGAACTGGACCGTCCGTACATCGATGGCGAACGCGTGTCTGCTGCTGTCGGCCCGTGATCCAGGCCGGCGAAACCCTGGGCACTATCTACCTTCGCGCCGAGTACGACGTGGGCGGCCGCGTGCGCGCCTATCTCAACATGCTTGGCGCGGTCATGATCATCGGCCTGCTGGCGGCGTTGTTCGTGTCGAGCTGGCTGCAGCGCGT
Source organism: uncultured Pseudomonadota bacterium (assembly GCA_963846605.1). Classification (GTDB taxonomy): domain Bacteria; phylum Pseudomonadota; class Gammaproteobacteria; order Steroidobacterales; family Steroidobacteraceae; genus CADEED01. The sequence continues at coordinate 411,264 of CAWJWS010000011.1, read as the reverse complement.
AGTGAGCCGCCCCATGGAGTCCATGGCGAACGTGGCGCAGCAGATCGTCGAGAAGCGCGACTACTCCTTTCGCGCCGAAAAGACCACCGACGACGAGATCGGCGTGGTCATCGACGCCTTCAACAAGATGCTCGACGACGTGCAGTCGCATGCACGCGCGCTCGAGACCAGCGAGAAGCTGTATCGCGCCATCGGCGAATCCATCAACTACGGCGTCTGGGTCACCGATGCCAACGGCCGCGCCATCTACATCAGCGATTCCTTCCTCAAGCTCGTCGGCCTCACGCCCGGAGCAGGCGGCCGACGACGGCTGGGGCACGTGCTGCATCCGGACGACGTCGACGACACGCTGGCGGCCTGGCGGGAATGCGCACGCACGGGCAACATCTGGTACCGCGAGCACCGCATGCTGGGCGTGGACGGCAAGTACCACTCCATCCTCGCGCAGGGCATGCCCATCCGCGACGAGTCGGGGAAGATCACCCGCTGGGCCGGCATCAACCTCGACATCAGCCGGCTCAAGAACACCGAGCGCGCATTGCTGGAAGCGGACCGCCGCAAGGACGAGTTCCTCGCCACGCTGGCGCACGAGCTGCGCAATCCGCTGGCGCCGATCCGCAACGCCGTTCGCATCCTCGACTCCGACGCCGCCGACGATCGCCAGCGCAAGTGGGGCCGCGAGGTCATCGCGCGCCAGGTGCAGCGCATGTCGCTGCTGCTCGACGACCTGCTGGACGTGGCGCGCATCACGCGCGGCCAGCTGGAACTCAAGAAGGACTACGTCGATCTCAAGTCGGTGATCGGCGTCGCCGTGGAAACCGCGCGCCCGCTGCTGGACGCCAAGCATCACCAGCTCACGGTCGAACTACCCGCGGAGCCGTGAAGCTCGAAGCCGATCCGCTGCGCCTCTCGCAGGTGATCGGCAACCTGCTGACCAACGCCGCCAAGTACACCGACACCGGCGGCGCCATCACGCTGAGCGCCCGCGTCGACCAATGCCGAGCTGGTCATTGCCATCCGCGACAACGGCATCGGCCTCAAGCCCGAATCCATCCCCGGCCTGTTCACGATGTTCTCGCAGGTGAACTCGGCCATCGATCGCGCCGAAGGCGGCCTCGGCATCGGGCTCGCGCTGGTGAAGGGCCTCGTGGCATTGCATGGTGGCCGCGTCGAAGTGAAGCAGCGAAGGCCTGGGCCGCGGCAGCGAGTTCATCCTGCACCTGCCTCACAAGGTATTGGCGCCGAGGCCCGTTGCCACCGCGGAAGCGGACAGCGGCGCGGCCAATGCCAGCGAGATGGGCCGCGGACGCATTCTGGTCGCCGACGACAACCGCGATGCCGCGGAGTCGCTGGGCATGGTGCTGAAGTTCGCGGGTTATGAAGTGGCGATTGCGTTCAATGGCGCGGACGCCCTGGCGCTGGGCGCCAGCGAACGGCCGCGCGCGGCCATCATCGACATCGGCATGCCCGGCATGAGCGGCCACGAAGTCGCGCGGCGCATGCGGCTGGAAGCCTGGGGCAAGAACGCCGTGCTCGTCGCGCTCACGGGCTGGGGCCAGGACCAGGACAAACAAGCCGCGAAGGCAGCGGGCTTCGACGAGCACCTGACCAAGCCCGTGGAGCCCGAAGAGGTGGAGCGCGTGCTCGAAGGACTTTTGAAGTCGCGAATCGGGCCAGACACGGGCGGTGTGGCAGACTCCGCCCGAAATGCCTGACACCACGCAAGCGATCCGCGCACCTGCCCTCACCTTCACGGGTGATGTATTCGAGGAAGGCGCTGCGGCGGTCCGCCATGAAAGCGACGCCATCGTGGCTTTCTCCGGCGGGCGCATCACGCATTTCGGCCCTGCCTCCGTCGTGCGGCCGCAGCTGCCGCCCGGCACTCGCATCAAAGAGTATGGCCAGGACCACCTGGTGCTGCCGGGATTCATCGATTGCCACGTCCACTACCCGCAGCTGCAGATCATCGGCGCTTGCGGGGAGCAGCTGCTCGACTGGCTCGAGAAGTACACCTTCGTGGCGGAACAGCAGTTCGCCGACCCCGCGCACGCGCGCCACGTGGCCAATCTGTTCCTGGACGAATGCCTCCGTACATGGCACCACCACGGCAGTCACCTTCTGCACCGTGCACGCGCACTCGGTGGACGCATTCTTCGAGTCGGCCGCCGAACGCGGCATGCGTTGCATCGCCGGCAAATGCCTCATGGATCGCAACGCGCCCGACGCGCTGCGCGACACCGCCCGGCGCGGCTACGACGAGTCGAAGGCGCTCATCGATCGCTGGCACGGCAAGGGCCGTGCGCTGTACGCCATCACACCCCGATTCGCGCCTTCGAGCACGCCTGAGCAGATGGAGCTCGCGGGCGCGTTGTGGAAGGAACGGCCCGGCACCTATCTACAGTCGCATGTGTCCGAGAACCGGCGCGAGGTGGAATGGGCGCGCGAGCTGTTTCCGGCGCGGCGCGATTACCTGGATGTGTACGAACACTACGGCCAGCTCGGGCCGCGCGCCATCTACGGCCATGGCATCCATCTCACCGACCACGAGCTTCAGCGCATGTCGGAAAGCGGCGCGGCGATCGCGCATTGCCCCACTTCAAACATGTTCCTGGGCAGCGGACTGTTCAACCTGGAAAACGCGCAGCATCCGTCGCGGCCCGTACGCGTGGGCCTGGCCACCGACGTCGGCGCGGGCACGTCGTTGTCGATGCTGAAGACCATGGCCGCCGCCTACCAGATCGCGCAATTGAACGGGAACAGTTTGAATGCCACGGAAGCGTTCTTCCTGGCGACTCGCGGTGCCGCGCGCGCGCTGTATCTCGACGATCGCATCGGAAGCATCGCCGTGGGGCTGGAGGCGGATATGGTGGTGTTGAACCTCGAGTCGACGCCACTCATCGAGGCGCGCATGGCGCGATGCGAGTCGATCGAGGACGCGATGTTCGTGCAGATGACCCTGGGAGACGACCGGGCCGTCAAGGCCACCGTGGTGGGCGGCGTGGTCCGGGAACGCGCCTAGCTTTCTTCGCGCGCCGCCGAGCGCGCTTCCTCGGACAGCAAGCGCAACAACTCCTCCGGTTCCACGGGCTTGGTCAGGTGATCATCGAAGCCCGACCGGATGGCGGACTGCCTGTCCTCGCTTCCACCGTATCCCGTGAGCGCCAGGATGCGCGGCCGCGGCCGGGTTCCGAAACGTGCGCGGATCGCGTGCGCCACCATGTAGCCGTCCATGTGCGGCAATCCCACGTCCAGCAACACCACGTCGGCCGAGTACTGGTCCAGCATCGCCATCGCCGCGGTGCCGTCATGAACCACGCGCACGTCATGGCCTTCCATTGCCAGCACATCGTGAAGGGAATCCGCGCAATCCCGGTTGTCGTCGACGATCAGCACGCGACGGCGCCGGCCCCGGCGTTCTGGCTTCCTCGTGGACGCGGCCAGCGTCATCGGGCGCTTCGTGCGCGGCAGACGGACACGGAACTCGCTGCCCTTGCCCATGCCGTCGCTCACCGCCTCCACCGTGCCGCCATGCATGTCCACCAGGTGCTTGACGATGGTGAGCCCGATGCCCAGTCCACCCTGGGCGCGATCCAGCGAGCGGTCACCCTGCATGAACAGATCGAACAGTCTGGGCATGAGCTGGGGATCGATGCCCACGCCTTCATCGCGAACCGAGAGCACCGCCTGCGCGTCGTCGCCTCCCACGTTGATATGGATGCGCTTGCCTTCCGGTGAGTACTTCGATGCATTCGTGAGCAGGTTCGACACCACCTGGCACAGCCGCACGACATCGCCGTTCACGTACACGTGCACGTCAGTCACGGTGATGGTCACGAGCTGGCGTCGGGATTCGAGCGCGGGCTGTACGGTTTCGATGGCCATGGCCACGAGATCTTCCAGGCTCACCACTTCGCGCTTGAGTTCGATGCGCCGGTGCGTGATGCGCGCCACGTCGAGCAGGTCGTCCACCAGATGCGTGAGATGGCTGGCCTGGCGCGTCAGCATCTCACTGGCACGCCGCACGGTGTCGGCGTTGGGCGCCCGGCCGAGGAGGTGGGCCACGTTGCGGATCGGGGTCAGCGGATTGCGCAATTCGTGGGCGAGCATCGCGAGGAATTCGTCCTTGCGCCGGTCGGCTTCGCGCAATGCCTCGTTGGCTGCTACCGCCTCGCGGGCGCTCGTGTCCGCACGGCGAACCGCGCGCTGCAGCCCGTCCATGATGAGCACAGTGAGCACCGACAGCAGGATGAAGAAGGCGACGTGCGCCAACCACTGCCCGGGCGGCGCATCCCAAGGCCAGGTGGTGAACCAGAATGTGGCGAGCACCGGCGTGATCAGGCCGGCCAGCAGTGCGGGGCCGCGCCCGCTGATGTAGGCGCAAACCATCACGGCCAACAGAAACGGCAATAGCGGCGCCTGCACGCCGAGCAATGGCGCGAGCGCCGCGCGCACCGCGAACACCAGCAGCACGACCGCGAGCGCGGCCGCGTAGCGCAACGCCGTCGCGCGTCGCGGGATCATGGGACCGATGTGTGCGTGTGAAGACGCCGATGCCAGCGGCGTGATCGACTCCACGCGTCCTGCGTCGCTCATCGATTGGTTGGCCAACAGGGTTGGATGCGGGTTATTCCTAGTAAGCAGCACTCTAACGCCGCGAGTGCCACGTCGCCCAAGAGAACTCCAAACAAACATGAGTTGTAGGAATTTTCCGTCGCGGCCTGGCGGGTCCGCCTACAGGGTGCCTAACAGAAAGCCCTCCAGCGGCTCATTCGCCCGCGAGGTGCAGAACGATCTCGCGCGCCGACGGATGATCCCGATGCTCGAACAGATAGATCCCCTGCCAGGTTCCCAGCATGAGCTTTCCATCCATCACGGGTATCGACAGCTGCACCTGCGTGAGCGCCGTCTTGAGATGCGCCGGCATGTCATCCGGACCTTCATCATCGTGCTCGTACAACCCCGCCCCCTCGGGCGCGAGTTCGTCGAAGAACTTTTCCATATCGCGACGCACGGCGGGCGCGGCGTTCTCCTGGACGAGCAATGACGCCGAGGTATGCCGGCAGAACAGCGTCAGGAGCCCGGCGCGGATTTCCTGCTGACCCAGCCACTGGCGCACCTCCGCGGTGAACTCCTGCAGGCCGCGACGGCGCGCCTGCACGCGCAGGACCTGCATTGCCTGTTTCATTGGCTGCTTCATCGCGCGCGATTCCGCGCGACCTGACCGGAGACGATGATCCAGTCTCCCCGCTTGACCGCGACGAACAGGTTGTTGCCGCTCGACACCGTCGGCGCCTGGCCCGCCACGGCCGGTGCCGAGATTTCCCACTCGAACATCACCACCGCGGTGTCGTCGTCCAGCATGCGAACGCGCGAACTCACCGTCTTCATCGTCGTGGTCTTTGCCCAGGTCTCGTGCTCATCCGCGAGAAATGCCTGGATGTGCGGCCGGCTCAGCAAGCGCTTGCCCGACGCGGTGACCCAGTCCGCGTCCGCAGCCACGAGATGACCAAACGCGACGGGGTTGTGCGAGTTCCACGCGGCAACGAAACTTTCGATGAGGCCCGCGGGCGACGGGGTGACGGACATGGCGCGCGACGCCGCCGGGACGAGCAACAGCAGGCAGATAGCCAGGGGTGCGAGCACTTTCATGGCCCGAGATAACGGGCTTTGATACAGCGAGTCAAGTCTGCGCGCGCGTGCCCTCCGCCGGCAGCGTGTACTTCTTCTCGATGAGATCACGCACCGCGCTGCGAGACTTGTTGGCGTCGTCGCGGAGCCGCTTTTCGAGCTCCTTCACCTGGCCGGTGAGTTCCTCGTCCTTCACGTTGCGCAGCAGCCAGGACGAGACGTCGCCGCGCTGCCAGTGGAACAGCCAGGTCTCGGCGTCCACACCGTCAGCCAGATCGGTGAACGCCATCAGGTTCTGCGCGCGCAGCTTGAGCTTGTTCTCGGGGCCGCGGAAGTAGAAAGAGCGTTCCTCCGGCAACTCGCCTTCCGCGTACTTGCGGATGTGACGGCGACGCTCCGTCTTGCAGGGCTCGATGGCGAAGTGCGCGGGAGCCGCGGCGCCGTTCTTGTGCCAGACCACGGCCTCACCTTTCGGAATCCGGGCGAGCGGAGAAGGCGCCGCCCCCTTGCCGTTGAGCTCCGCGAACTCGCGCAGCATCTCGTTCGGTTTCTGGCCCAGCACGATCACGGTGTCCAGCAACGCCACCGCGGAAGGCGCGATGGCGCTCGGTCCGACGCTGATCGCCACCACGCCATCGAGCTTCTTCGGCAGGTTGAGCTCCGCCGGTTTCCAGTCCGCCGGCAGCACGTGATGTACCTCGTCGACGATGAGCCAGTGCGGCCGTCCCGTCTTGGCGCGCAGGTCGCGCACACGCGCAAACAAAGTCATGAAAAACGCGGGGCGATCGCTGAGCGCGAGCCCCACGAGGTTGATCACCGCGTTCTGGTGCGGTTTCGCCAGCAGCTGCATGCATTCGTCCACGGCGGGCGCGCGATCCGGGCTGCCGAGCACCGCGGCATCTTCGAGCACGTCGTAGTCACCCTCGGGATCGATGACGCAAAAATTGTAGTGCTTGGCATTGAGCCGCTCGATGAGTCCGGTGGTCAGAGTCGATTTGCCGCCACCCGACGTACCCACGACCAGTGCGCTGACGCCGTACGCCGGCAGGGACAACTGCGCGCCGCCCTCACCCGCCGCCATGTCTTTGCCCAGCAGGATGTCGTGGCGCTTCAGGAGTGACGCGCGCGAGGTGAGATCGTCCGCCAGGATCTCGCGGATCAACTCGGTCACGCCGGTGCCGTGGTCTTGCTTCAGCACCAGGTCCGCCGTTTCCTTCACGGCCGGCAGTGCATTCGAGACCGCGGCGGAGAATTCGCAGAGCGTGAGGAAGGCGTGGTCGTTCTCGGCATCGCCGACGCCCACGGTGTTGTGAGGCGAGATGTCCACTTCCGCGAGCGCGGCCTTGAGTCCGGCGGCCTTGTTGATGCCGCTGGGCAGGACCATGACCGCGCCCTTGTTGAAGATGACCTGCAGCTCGAGGCCCAGGTCGCGGATGGTCTCCAGCACCACCTTCTCGTGCGGTTGCCACGTCGCCACGATGCACTTGCCCACTGAAATCCGATCGACCCCTCGCCGCTTCAGTTCCGCCACGAAGCGTTCCGAAGGCGGATCGACGAGTGAACGTTCTTCCTTCGTGGCCGGCCGGTAGATTGTCGCGCCGTTCTCCGCGACCACCAGCTCGAACAGATCCAGGCGATGGCACACCTTCTCCAGGTCGGCAATCTCCCGGCCCGTGACCATGATGAGCTTGCGTCCGGACTCGCGGAAATCCTCGAGCGCCGCGATCGTCGGCTTGTCGAGCAGGCCATGGTGGGCAAGGGTGCCGTCGTAGTCGGTGCAGAGAGCCAGGTAGCGCATGCGGTCAGCCTGCCGTGCCGGGGGAAGCGCGCGTGTCCGACGATCCGCCTACCTCGCGCAGGAAGACACTACTGCCCGCAAGTGCGGATGGCTATCATCAGCCCGGAGCGCGCAAGGGGGATTTCTGGATCACCGCAGATCAGGGCCGGGAGTACTCAGTCGCCGCGCATTCGTGGCCGCCGCCGGCGCCGCCACCTTTGCGAGGCCGTCATGGGCCGCGTCTCCCGCCATCGACATCGATTCGCTCATGCCCGCGCCCGAGTGGGCGCTGCTCCAGCGCGAAGTGCTGCATGCCCAGACCGAAGCCTGCGAGATCTTCCATCGCAAGTACTTCGACGAGCGCAATCACCTGCGGTGTTTCCCCCGCTGGGGCACCAACGATGGCCCCGACGACGCCATCGAGCACGTGAACAACTGGCCCCTGCTGCACGCCCTGGGCGGCTCGGATCGCGTTCTCGAGCTGTATCGCGCCGTGTACGAGGGCCACCTCGCGCAGTACGGCGCCCTGCGAACCACGGAAGTGCCGATGGGCCGCCAAGGCATGTATGTGCGCGAGTTCCCGCCGCAGATGGACTGGCAGCACATCAGCGAAGGCCTGTCGGTGTTCAATCTCATGGGCCTGTCGACGCCGGAGGATGCCAGGCTCATCGAGCGCACCACCCGATTCGCGGGCTTCTACGACGGCAGCGACCCCGCCGCGCCCAACTACGACCGGAAGCGCCGTCTGGTCCGCAGCATGTTCAACGGCAGCATCGGTCCGCTGCTGCGGCCCACCACCGCGATGGATTGGGCAGGTGATCCCTTCGACACCACGCAGTTCGACCTCGTGCATGGCGAGCGCAATTTCCAGGAATTCCTCCACCACTACGAGGAATACACGGACACGGTCTGCGACAGCCCGCTGAACCTGCAGTCCACCACGCTCGGCCTCAACGCCTATCTATTGACCGGACAGAAGCGACTGGCGTGACTGGCTACTGGGTTACCTGGACGCGTGGGTGGATCGCGCGCGCGCCAACGACGACATCCTGCCCAGCAAGGTGGGCCTCGACGGCCGCATCGGCGGCAAGGATGGCCAGTGGTACCAAGGCGTCTACGGCTGGAACTTCAGCCCGGTCGTTCCGCAGACCGGCAAGCGCGAGGACCGCAACCGCGTGCCCCGCTCCATCGTCGCGTTCATGAATGCCTCGCTGCTCACCGGCGATGACAGATACATGGATGTCTGGCGCCGGCAGAACGCTGCGATCAATGCGCACGCGAAGGACATCGACGGCAAGCTCAGCGCGCCGCGCATGTACGGGCCGAAAGGCTGGTACAGCTTTGCCCCCGGCCCGTACCGCGCCAATGCCTTCGAGATCTGGTACGTGTCGATGAAAGAAGAGGATCGCAAGCTCGCGGGCTCGCATCCCTGGGTTGACTACCTCGAGGGTGGCAATCCGGGTTATCCGGCGAAGGCGCTGCGCGAAGCGCTCGAGCAGGTGCGCAAGAAAGTGGCGCTGGTCGAAGCGGACAAGTCCGTACCCGAGACACGGCTCGCCGACAACGCACTGGAATTCAATCCCGCGAACGTCACGGCGCTCCTGCATCTCACGCAGGGAGCGCTGCACATCGCTCGGCCTTCGTGGTCGCCCACCTCGCCGTTCCAGGGCGGATCGCCGCTGCATGCACGGCTGCGCTACTTCGATCCCGTCAAACGCCGCGCGGGACTGCCCGGGGACGTCGGCGCGCTCGTGGACTCGCTGCAGGCCGACAGCACCGCGGTCACCCTGGTGAACCTGAATCCCAGCCGCGAACGCGTGGTCACCGTGCAGGGCGGCGGCTACGGCGAACACGTGATCGAGTCGGTGAAGCTGGGCGAACAGACCACGCGCGTGGATGGCCGGTCGTTCGAGGTGAAGCTGCAGCCCGGATGCGGCGCGCGCCTGCGGATCGCGATGCGCCGCTATGCCGCGCCGCCCACGCTCGCCTTTCCGTGGACGGCGTGAGTGGTTAGTTGAGCTTCTGCGCGCGCTCGATGAGTACGCGCAGATCTTCCAGGTCCGCAGGCTTGAGATCGAGGAACGGCGCGCGCACGTGCCCGGCGGGCCGGCCGACGAGCCGAACGCCCGCCTTCACGATCGACACCGCGTAGCCCTTCACGCGATTGCGGATCGCGATGTAGGGCAGCACGAAGTCACGCAGGTGGTGTTGCACGGTCGCGCGATCGCCCGCGAGCACCGCGGCGTGGAAGCGCTTCGCCCACACCGGCATGAAGTTGTAGATGGCCGAGGAATACGTGCTGATGCCGATTTCCTTGTACGGCAGCGCGAAGGTCTCCGCGGTGGGCATGCCGCCCACGTAAACGAGACGGTCGCCCATGCGGCTGCGCACGCGCGTGAGCAGCTCGATGTCACCGACGCCATCCTTGAAGCCGACCAGGTTTGCGTTGCGGTCGCAGAGACCCGCGAGCGTGTCGTCCGTGATGATGGAGTTGTCGCGGTTGTAGACGATGACGCCGATGCCCACCGACTTGCACACCTTGTCGATGTGCGCGGCGAGGCCCGTCTGCTCGGCATTCACGAGATACGGTGGCAGCAGCAGGATGCCATCCGCGCCGCGCTTCTCGGCCTCGCGCGCCAGATCCACGGCGATTGCCGTGCCGTAGCCGCAGCCAGCGATCACCGGCACTCGGCCCCGGGTCTCCGCGACCGCCGCGCTGACGACTTCCGCCACTTCACCGGGGTGCAGCGAAAAGAACTCGCCGGTGCCGCCCGCCGCGAACAGGCCCGCGCAATCGTGCTCCAGCAACCAGGCGCAGTGCTTGCGGTAATTACCCGTGTCGAACCGGTCGTCCGGCGTGAAATGCGTCACAGGGAAGGACAGCAATCCGCGGCCGATGCGCGCCGCCATTTCCGTGGGTTTCAGTGCCATGGGCGCGAAGATCGCGCGATGTGCCCCGTTCTGTCAAACGGGCGCCGTTAGCTGACTGCCCGCTGAAACCGGGATTCAGGCGGGCTTAAGCACCCCCTGACTAGATTGGTCTCCAACGAGGCGAACAAAGAAGTTGGCCAAGGAGTTGCGAACATGACCACGCTCAGCTTGAACGAGATCGAAATCACCGCCTCGCGGAAGATCTTCGACGCCTGCGACCTCAATGGCGACGGCTTCATCGACCCGCAGGAATTCCACGAGTTGCTGAAGGTGCTGGATGGCGACGTGTCGCGCGCCGAGTGCCAGCTGGACTTCGAGATCGCCGATACGGCCGGTGATGGCTACATCGAGTTCAAGGAGTTCGTGGCTTGGTGGACGAACTAACAAGGATGGGATGGCGCCCCCGGCCGGAGTTGAACCGACGACCTACCGCTTAGGAGGCGGTCGCTCTATCCACTGAGCTACGGGGGCGCGCGGGCGGGATTTTACCCGGTGCGTACCCGCACCGCGAAGGCAGAAGCCGGATTTCTCACGAATATCTGGTCGATCTCGGCTTGACTGAAGCCGCGGCCGACCAGTGCGGGGACGAATTGCGTAAACACCGTGTCGTACGGGCGGAATTTCCCACCCTCGGGCTCTCCCACCGAGTACCAGCCCGCGTCCTGCGAGACCAGCACACGGCCCAGCAATCCGGCATCCCGCAGCCCGACGACGCGATCGACATGCTGGGCGACGCTTTCCGGGCTGACACCGTCCAGCGAAATCCAGGCGCCGCGGCGCGCGGCCTCCAGGTATTTCGAGGCATCGGGCTCGTTCTGCGCATGGATCCAGAGCCAGGCCGAGGGATGCACCCCGGCGTTCGCGAGCTCGGCCAGCTCTTCGTACGCGGCCGTGGCCATCCCGGTATGCGCGCCGATCGTCAACCCCGTGGATCGATGCGCCTGCGCGCCGGCGCGAATCAGCTTGCGCTCCACCCCGCTCAGCGGACCGCCATTGAAGCCGAGCTTGATGAACCCGGGTTTCACCGCCGTGCCGTCGATGCCTTCGCGGTATTCCTTCACCCAGCGTGCGGCGAGCGCTTCGACACTCTCATCGCGCACGTATTGCGGCAGGAAGCGCTCGTCGAAGGCGGCGTAGTTGCCGGTGGCCGTGAGGATGTGCAGACCGCTGATCTCCGCCAGACGGCGCAGCAGCACGGGATCGCGGCCGAGCCCGACGGCCGTGGCATCGACGAAACTGCGGCAACCCAGCGACGCGATGCGCTGCAGGTGCGGCAGCACCTGCCGGACCACCTCGTCGCGATCGTAGGTTTTCGGCGCCTTCACCCATTCAGCCCAGGGCTGGAAGTTCGCGAGCGCATGCTCGTGGGTGAGCGTAGTGCCGAGCTCGCTCGCCTTCAGCCTGCCAGTCACCGTCATGACCCAATCTGCTTCGCCGATCCTGGGACGGATGCAGCCCGCGACGGCAGCGGCCGACGCGCCGGCCAGGACCTGGAGAAATGCTCTGCGTTTCATGGGACGATCCTCCTCGCCCGGATCACAACACTCCAGTGCGGTGGAGACTGCAAGATGACAGAGCCAAAGCGATACCGGATCGGCGAGTTCGCCCGTCTGGGCGGCGCGTCGATCAAGACACTGCGCTTCTACGACGAGCTGGGGTTGTTGCGTCCCGCGAGCGTGGACGCGCGTACTCGCTACCGTTATTACGATGCCTCACAGCTCAAGGAACTGGGAGCGATTCATTCGCTCCAGGATCTGGGCGCGTCGCTGCAAGACATCCGGCGCGTGCTGCGTCACGCCGGAGAGGGTGAACGCCGCCGCCTGTTGTCGAAGCTGCGGACCGCCGCCTTGCGTACGCTGACTTCGACCCGGCGCTCGCTCGATTGGATCGAGCTGGAACTCGGGCAAGGTGCTTCCGGCTCGATGACGACGCCCGTGGTGCTCAAGCAGCGAGGCGAGATCCGCATCGCATCGATTCGCGCCCGCCTCGGGAGCTACGCCGAAATCGCGCCGGTGGAACAGGATCTGCACTCGGCCGTGCATCCCGCCCTCGCGGGAAAATTGCGCGGAGTGCTGTGGCATCGATGCGAGGCTTCGGGCGCCATCGAGGGTGAACCCTTCGTCGAATTGCGCGCGACGGCGCCGCGCACCAGCGCGTACGAACTCAAACGACTTCCGGGAGCCCGCGTGGCCAGCGCCTACTGCGAGATCGACGACGATGCGGCCGTGCGCACGTACGACGCGATCGACCGGTGGATCCACTCGCGTTCACTGCGACTGGCTGGACCAAAGCGGGAGATCTACGTGGGGTCGCTGCTGGAAATACAGTTTCCAGTCAGCGCCTCCTGAAATTTCTTGGTGGAGCGGAAGGGGATCGAACCCTCGACCTTCGCATTGCGAACGCGACGCTCTCCCAGCTGAGCTACCGCCCCACACCTAGAAACCAGTCCCGGAGGGCTCCGGGAAGGCGCGGGATTGTAGGGAAAGAATCCGCCCTGTCACGGCCAATGGATGCGGGTCCGGGCTGGTTCACAGGCAAAACCCTCTTAATATCCGGCACATGCTGGATACCAACGACAAAGCACCGCAATTCACGCTTCCGGACCAGGACGGGCACGACATTTCGCTGTCCGACCTGCTCAAGGACGGGCCCGCCATCCTGTATTTCTACCCGGCGGATTTCACGCCGGGCTGCACGCGCGAGGCCTGCTCGATCCGGGATTTGCACCGCGAACTGACGCGGGCGGGGATCACGGTCGCGGGCATCAGCCCGCAGAGCCCCGGAGAGCCACAAGCGGTTCCGCGAGAAGCACAGCCTGCCCTTCACCCTGCTGGCGGATGAACGCAAGGAAGTGATCAAGATGTTCGGCGTGAACGGGCCGCTGGGCTTCTGGGTGCAGCGCGTGACCTACCTGGTGGACCAGAACCGCACGATCCGCGGGCCGCGTGAAGGCGCACTTCTCGATCGCGCGAGCACGAAGCGTTCATCAAGCAGGCGATCGAGCTGCGCAGAGTGAGAGACGTTGTCGAAGGTCAGCGCCCTAGTACTTCAGGCGAAGTACCGACGCCTGGCCGATGGTGGGCACGGTGACGACGTACAGGGTGTCGAACTCTTCGTCGGCGATGGGCGGCACGCCATGCTCGCCCGCCAGCGCGCGCGACGATCTCGGGCACCGTGTTGCTGTGACCGACGACCAGCGCGCGGCCGCCGCGGTTCTCGCGCAGCACGCGGCGCGCGAGCTCTCCGAGGCTGGTCTTGGCATCGGTCGACGATCTCGGGCGTGAGGCCGAGGCGCTGCGCGACGCCGGCGGCGGTCTGCTGGGTGCGGCGCGTGTCCGTCACGTAGATCTTCTCGCACGCGGCCGAACGTCGGCGGCATCGCCGAACATCTGCGCGAGCCGCGCGGCGCGCACCTCGCCCGGCGGCGACAGCGGCGCGTCGGAGATGGCGCCGAGCTGCTTCTCGGCGTGGCGGATCAGCACGATGGTCGTCGTGGTGGCGGAATTCCAGTACGTGAACGCGGCGCGATGAACACGATGCCGGCCAGGCTAACAACCACAGCGGCGCCAGGAACGGGCGGCGGCGCCGGATCAGCGACGGCGTTTCGGGCGGTGGATTCTGGCGGTTCGATTTCGGGCGTGCGGTCATGGTGGGCGGATCGATAAGCCCGAATCCATGCGCGGCCATGGCCCAAAGGCCCTGCTCTCCTCTCGCGAAAGGCGGGCCTGGATGCAGCGTCGCAGTGCGTCCCCGTTTCCTGGAAAGAGGTCAGACCCCAGATCAGGTGCCGGAGCGGCGCCGGGCCGGCGGCGAGCCGCGGGAGCCGCCGGCGGATCTTCCTGGAACGGATCGATCGTCTGGATCGTGCCGTCCTCGTTGTACGTGATCTCGATCGGCTGCTTGATGTTGCGCAGATGCGTGTCGCCGTTCGACACCTGGCTGTCGTGGTAGAACAGGTACCACTTGCCATCCACCTCGGCGATCGAGTGGTGGTTAGTCCATCCCAGCACGGGCTCGAGGATCCGTGCCCTTGTAGGTGAACGGTCCGTACGGTGACTTGCCCATGGCGTACGCGATGAAGTGCGTGTCGCCCGTGCGAGTACGAGAAGTAGTAGTTGCCCTTGTACTTGTGCACCCACGAGCGCTTCGAAGAAGCGGCGGTCGTGGTCGCTCGACAGCAGCAGCTTGCCGTTCTCGTCGACGATCTTCACCGCCTTGGGCTTCTCGGCGAACTCGAGCATGTCGTTCGCCATGCGCGCCACGAACGGCAGCAACGCGGGCTGGTCGTCCGCCGGCTGCGCCTCGTCGTCCGCCTTGTATTCGCCCGACTTCCAGCGCTGCAGCTGGCCGCCCCAGAGGCCGCCGAAGTACATGTAGTACTTGCCGTCGGTGTCCTTGAACACGGCCGGGTCCATGCTGAAGCTGTTCTTGATGGCTTCGGGCTGCGCCTTGAACGGGCCCGCGGGGTTGTCGCCCACGGCGACGCCGATGCGGAACACGTCCTGCTTGTCCTTCACCGGGAAGTACAGGTAGTACTTGCCGTTCTTCTCGGCGGCATCCGGCGCCCACATCTGGCGTCCGGCCCAGGGCACATCCTTGATGTCGAGCGCGACGGGATGAACCGTGACCGCGCCGCTGATGCCGTCCATGGAGATGGGCTGGTAGTCGCGCATGGCGAAGTGGCTGCCCAGATCGTCCTGCGGAATGCCGGCGTCGATGTCGTGCGAGCCGTAGATCCAGATCTTGCCGTTGAACACGTGCGCCGACGGATCGGCGGTGTAGATCTCGGAGACCAGCGGCTGGGTCAGGAACTTCGCCGGATCGATGGTCTTGGGAGCTTCGGCAACCTTGGCAGGCTCGGCTGCGGGCGGCGGAGGTGGCTCCTCTTTCTTCGAACAGGCGGTCAGGAAAATGGCGGTCGCGGCAATACTCGTGATTGCCACGAAATTAGGACGTTGCATGGTTCGCGCTCTCTATTAACGGAAGGGTCCGCGAGGCGAAAAGTATCACGGCGACAGCCTGTTGGGCCGTTCCTGATTTTCCAGGAAATGGGGACGGGGCTGGCGTTTGGGCTGCGGTGCGTCGCCGTCGACGGCCAGCCCCGTCCCCATTTCCTGGAAAATCAGGAACGGCCCAGCGGGAAGACGGCGAGTTGGACGTTGTCCGGCTTCGGAACCGCCCGGAATGTGCCATTTCCTTCGGGCTGGCGTACCCACAGGTACCCCGCCTCCTTCGCCTCGATGTCGAACTTGAGCTGGCGCCCCTCGTAAACGATCTCGCCGATCACGCGCGAAGGCCGGTCGAGGTACAGCAGCATGAGCTTCGCGCCGGTCGCCGGGTCTAACCACTCGCTCACGCCTACCGGCCCGATGTTGTCGGCCGGCATCACGAAAGGCAGCACGCGCGCGATACGCGCTTCGGCGGGCTGGATGGCCATCCACCGCTGCGAAAACTGGCTGGGCACCAACCCCTTTTCCAGGATCTTGCCGGCGCCGTTCAGATCCAGCGTGAAGCTGTGATCGGCTTTGAGATCCACGGGCACGATCTCGCCTTCATTGGGCGAGCCGTACATGTCCCCGACCAGGCTGGGCATCCACAGGCGAAGTTTTTCCTTCGGCGCGGCGCGCGCTGTCTTGCCATCGGCCTCGAGGAACACGACCTGCGACTGGATGAGCAGCGTGGGCTTGGGCGGCGGTGGTTCTTTGGCGCACGCGGCGAGCAGAAGCAACGACGCGGCGGCGATGAGACGTCCCTTCATGGGGGAGCGAGTCTAGCGGCTCGGAGGCGACAAGGCTGGGGTCGCAGTAGTTTTGCGACACGCATCGTCATTGATTAAGGTCATGAATATGTCCGCACCCCTCCGGAGCCTCCCATGATCCTGATCGTGCTGCTCGTCCTGGCCTTGTTCGTGCTTCAGACCTTGCTACCCAACCGAATGCGCGAACCGGCTCCCGCTGGCGCACCCGGCAACCTCGCCGAGGCGCTGGGGCCCCGTGACAATCCCCGGCCGTACACCTTGATGGGCGGCCGCGCCGCTCGCGCCCTCGCCAACATGCAGGAGGCGCTGCCGGTGTTCCTGGCTCTCGCGCTCATGAACATGATCGTCGGCAGCAGTGCGGCCGCCATGGTCATCACCGGCGGTTGGGTATTCCTCATCGCCCGCGTGATCTACTTGCCCCTATACCTGGCCGGCATTCCGGGGCTGCGCACCCTGGCGTGGGGAGCGGGATGGGTCGGCCTCGTCATGATGCTGATTCCGCTGTTCGAGCGGATCTGAATCCCGGCCCGAAACAAAAGAGCCCCGACGGATCGCTCCGCCGGGGCCCTTACCACTAGAACGCTTTCAGCTCAGGACGTCTGCTGCGCCTGCTTCTGCTCTTCGCGCAGGATCTTGCGATCCGCCTTCATCTGCTTCACGTCGATGGGACGGATTTCGTTGATGAGACAACGGTCGCGCCCGACGATCACCTTCTCGAAACGGTCCACGGTGTTGCCCGTGGAGGTGACGGCGATGGCGTTCGCGAACTGAAGATCCGGGCAGTAGCCGGTGATGGTGAGCAGATAGGCCTTGTTGAGGCCGGACCACACCACGAGCTGGTCCTTGGACACCACCGACCAGCCGTCGAAGTTCGCCATGTAGAACGACTTGACGGGCTCGCCCGCGTACTCCGAATAGTTGAGCCGGGGACCGTTCATTTTGGCCAGCGTGGAAGCGCAGCCCGTGAGCAGAACCGCGACGGCCAGCAACGATACGGCGGTCAGGCGGCTTGCGATGGAAGTCTTCATAAACACCTCTTGCGAAATACGACTCACGGGGAGTGAGTGGAGTTCCACGGGTCGGAGGTTCCTCAACGCGAGTTAATGATCCGCCAGACGATATCCGCCTGGCGAACCAACAACTTCGTTCACTTCTCGTTCAGGTTCAGCTTATCACCGGCCATGCGCCGGATGACCACGTAGAAGATGGGCGCGAGCAGCACGCCGAGGATGGCGGCTGACAACATGCCGCCCACGACGCCCGTTCCCAGTGCACGACGCGCGTTGGCGCCGGCGCCGGAGGCGAACACCAGGGGCAGCACGCCCAGGATGAAGGCAAACGAGGTCATGAGGATGGGGCGGAGTCGCAGACGGGCGGCTTCCATGACGGACTCGTAAAGCCCCTTGCCCCGTTTCTGCTCTTCGAGCGCGAACTCGACGATCAGGATGGCGTTCTTGGCGGCGAGACCGATGATGGTGATCAGGCCGACCTTGAAGAACAGATCGTCGCTCATGCCGCCAATCTTGGCGGCGAACACCGAGCCGATGAGCCCCACGGGCACGATCAGCAGCACCGCGATGGGCGTGGCCCAACTCTCATAGAGCGCCGCGAGGCACAGAAACACCACGAAGACGGAGAGCCCGAGCAGCATGGGGGCGCCCGCGGCCGACAGCTTTTCCTGGAACGACTGGCCGGCCCAATCGAAACCGAAGCCCGGAGGGAGATCTTCGCGCGTCATGCGCTCCATCTCCGCCATGGCCTCGCCGGAGCTCCTGCCGGGAGTGGGATTGCCCTTGATGTTCACGGCCGGAAATCCGTTGAAGCGCGCCTGTGACGGCGGCGCCACGGTCCAGGTGGACTGGATCACCGATGACAACGGGACCATGCCGTCGTTGGCGTTGTCGCCGGCGAAGGCGAAGCGGTTGGTGTCGGCGGTAGTGCCCGCGGGTAGATAGAAGCGCGAGAACGCATCGTCGCTCATGCGGAACGGCGCGTCCGCCTGCATGGTGACGCGCAGCACGCGGCCTTCGAAGATGAAGTCGTTCACGTACACGGGCGCGAGCATCAGCTGTGCCGCGCTGTACACGTCGGACACGTTCAGGCCCATGGACTCGGCCTGCGTGCGATCGACCTTGATGTTGAGCTGCGGCGCGGGCGGCAGTTCATTGGGCTGCATGCCGGTGATGTACGGATTGTTCTGACCCTTGCCCAGCATCGCGC
Source organism: uncultured Pseudomonadota bacterium (assembly GCA_963846605.1). GTDB lineage: Bacteria > Pseudomonadota > Gammaproteobacteria > Steroidobacterales > Steroidobacteraceae > CADEED01. The sequence goes on along the minus strand of CAWJWS010000011.1, from coordinate 392,950 downwards.
CCATGGCGCCATAGAGAGCGCCACGGCCCTTGCCGGCCCGATCCTCGAGCCAGAAGTCGAAACCTCCCAGCTCGCCCAGACCCGGGATTGTCGGGAAGTTGAAGAACAGCGCCATGCCGTCCTTCTGGCTGAAACCAATGCCTTGCAACTGCGGAGTTATCTCCAGCGCGGTCGCCTTGCGATCCCCGTAATCCTTCAGGCGGATGAAGAGCATGCCGACGCTCTCGCCGCTGCCGATGAAGCTGAAGCCCGTAACCTCGAACACGGAGTGCACGCCTTCGATCTTGCGCACTTGCTCGCTCACGCCCTTCATGAATTCGCGCGTGCGCGGCTGGCTGGTGCCCGGCGGCATCATCACCACGCCAATGGTGAATCCCTGGTCTTCCTCGGGCACGAAACCGGTGGGCACGAACTTGTAGGTGACGATGCCCGCGGCAATCAACACCAGGAAACCCACGGACCAGGCGACCTTGTGCCGCACGCCAAACCGCACCGCCCGCAGATAGGACGACTGCGTCTTCTCGTATCCCCGGTTGAACATCTTGAAGAATTTGTTCTCCTTCAGATGCTCGGGTCGCAGGATCGTGGCGCACAGCGCCGGCGTCAGCGATAGCGCGAGGAACGCCGAGAACGCCATGGAGATCGCGATGGTCATCGCGAACTGCTGGTAGATCATCGCCCACCGAGCCGGACTGCAGCGCGCTGGGGATGAACACCGCCGCCAACACCACCGAAATGGCGATGATCGGGTTGGTGATCTGCGTCATCGCCTTGCGCGTGGCTTCCTTCGCGTCGAGATGCTCCTCGCGCATGATGCGTTCGACGGATTCGATCACCACGATGGCGTCGTCGACCACGATGCCGATGGCCAGCACCATGCCGAACAAGGTGAGCTGGTTGATCGAGAAGCCGAAAGCGGCCATGCCGATGAACGCACCCATGAGCGCCACGGGCACCACGAGCGTGGGGATGATCGTGGCGCGGAAGCTCTGCAGGAACACCAGCATCACGATGAACACCAGCACCACCGCGATGACCAGCGTGATCACCACTTCATGGATGGCCGCGTTGATGAACACCGTGGCGTCGAACGGCAGGAACCACTCCACGCCGTGCGGGAAGCTGGGCGCCAGTCAATCCATCCGGTCCTTCGACGTTCTTCGGCCACGTCGAGCGCGTTGGAACCCGGCGACAGCAGCACGCCGAAACCGGCAACGGGCTGATTGTCGAGGCGCACGTCGAACGCGTAGTTCGACAGTCCGAGCTGCACGCGTGCCACGTCTTTCAATCGCACGCTCGTACCATTGGGCTCGGAGCGCAGGATGATGTTCTCGAACTCTTCCTTGTCCGAGAACTGGCCTTCCGCGGACACGGGTGCGACGACCTGCTGACCTTCGATGGCCGGCTGTTCGCCCAGCGCGCCGGTGGCGAACTGCACGTTCTGGCCGCGGATCTTCGCCGCCACGTCGGCGGCGCTGATGCGGAACGAGCGCAGCTTGTCCGGGTTCAGCCAGATGCGCATGGAGTACTCGGCGCCGAACTGCTGCGTCTGGCCCACGCCGGGGATACGCGAGATCGGGTCGAGAACCTGGCCGGCGACGATGTTGTTGAGCACGTCGGACGGGACGGAGTTGTCCTTGGAGCGCAGGCTCACGGCCATGAGGAAGCCGGAATTCACCTTCGCGACGGACAGGCCATCTGAGCACTACTTCGCGCGGCAGGCGTGGCTCGGCCAGCGCGACGCGGTTCTGCGTCTGCACGGCGGCGACGTCCGGATCGGTGCCGGTCTCGAACACCAGCGTGATGCCACCGGCGCCGTTCGACGACGTCGACGAGAAGTACATGAGGTTGTCGATGCCGGTGAGCTGCTGCTCGATGACCTGCACGACGGTGCGCTCGACCGTGTCCGCGTTGGCGCCGGGATAGCTGGCGCTGATCGACACCTGCGGCGGCGCGACGTCGGGATAGGCCTCCGCCGGCAGCGTACGCACGGAGAGGATGCCCGCGAGGGTGATCAGGATGGCGATCACCCAGGCGAATACCGGGCGATCGATGAAGAATTGCGGCATTCGTGCGCCCCGGTGTGATTAGTTAGAAGGAGCCTGGCCCTCGGCGGGCTTCTCCTGATCGGGCTGCTCGGGCTGCTCGGGCTGCTCGGGCTGCGCGGCTGGCGCGGCGGCGGCGCCATCGGCAGGCGCGGGTGCGCCGCCAGCGGGCGGTGCCGGCGCCTGGCCCGCGGGTGTCGCCTGCACGGGCATGCCCGGCTGAACCATCTGCAGATGGTCGACGATGATCTGGTCTCCATCGGCCAGGCCGCTGGAGATGATCCAGTCGCTGCCCACCACGGAGACGGTCTCGACGCGCTTCTGCACCGCCGGACCTTCCTTGCTTGCCACCAACACGTAGGGGCCCTGGCCATCGCGCAGCACTGCGGCCTGCGGCACCCTGAAGCCCTTGTTCAACGTGCCGGCCGTGAGCTGCACGGTCACGTAGAGACCCGGCAACAAGGTGCGATTCGGATTCTTGATCTTGCCGCGGAACGCCACCGAGCCGGTGGTGGGGTTCACGCTGTAGTCGGAGAAGTCCAGCGTGCCGGCTTCCTCATACAACGTGCCGTCAGGACGCTTGAGTCGCACCGTGGCGAGGTTGCCTTCGGCCAGCGTCACGGCACCCGAGCTCGACGCGCGCTGCAGGCGCTCGAAATCCGTGGCGGGCTGGTCGAAGAACACGAACAGCGTGTCGATCTGCTCGACGGTGGTGATCAGCGTGGCTTCGCCCTGCCCCACGAGCGCGCCTTCGAGCACGCGCATCTGGCTGGCGCGGCCGGAGATGGGCGCGGTGATGTTGGCGTATCCGAGGTTGATGCGCGCGGTCTGCACTTGGGCGCGAGCCGCGGACACCTGCGCGGCAGTCGAGCGCTCCAGCGCCTGCGAGTCGTCGAGTTGCATGCGTGACACCAGGCTCTGCTTCGACAGCTCCCGGTTGCGCTCGGCTGTCACCTTCGCGTTGGTGGCCGCCGCTTCCGCCTGCTCGAGCTGGGCCGCTGCCTGAGCGAGCGCGGCGCGATACGGCCCCGTGTCGATGAGCACCAGCGGCTCACCTTCCTTGACCATGCTGCCCTCTTTATAGAGGCGTTTCTGGAGCACGCCGGGTACGCGCGCGCGCACGTCGGACGCACGCGTGGGTGCGAGCCTCCCGGAGGCTTCGCGCACGATGGGCACGGGCTCCGAGTGCACGACCACCACGCCCACTGGCATGGGCCCTTGAGGAGCCGCCTGCTCCTGCTTGGAACAAGCGGCGACAAACAAAGCGGCTACCGCCGCTGCGACCAGCTGCACACGTGATTTCATTTTGTTTTTGGGCCAGCGGGAGTTGCGGGGGACCGCCGGCGGAGTGGCGCTAGTCTAGCGCAGCCATCGACCTTGTCTGAAAGAAAGCCTGCGCAAAGTCAGCGCAAATTCCATCCAGTACTTCTGCGATCCGTGCCCTGTATGCGCCGGAGCGAAACACAATTTCACAATCTGGTACCGTCCGGCTCCGCAAGGTAATCATTTTGCGTCGCAGAAGGGCTAACTGGCCTGGTCAGCAGTCTCGGGAGCAGAATCCGCCGACATGTGGAACCGACAAAAGATCCCTGCCGCCCTCATCCTGGGCATGGTTGCGTCCAGCCTGTTAGCCGCGGGCTGCGGCTACGTCCGCCGGCCCGAGGAACGAACCGACGACGGCCTGGTACGCGTGCATTCGCGTGATGTCGCGGGGGCGTACCGGGCACCGGGCGCGGAGTTCGGCCAGTACAAAAAGGTCATCCTCGAGCCCGCCGTGATCGAATTCCGTCCCGGCTGGCGCTCTGCGCACATGGATATCTCCGATCGCCAGCTCATGCAGATCGTCCAGGATTCGGTCGCGCTGTTCTACGAGGAGTTCAAGCGAGAATTGATCGACAAGGGCCAGTACGAGTTCGCGGAGCAACCCGGCCCCGACGTCCTGCTGATCAGCCCGCGCATCGTCGACCTCGATATCCTTGCTCCCGCCGCCTCGGTGGGCGAGCCGCCAATGACCTACACGTCGGCCCCCGTGATCATGCAGGTGGCCGGCGACCTGCGCGATGGCATCACCAATGACCTGGTGGGCCGCGTCATCGTCTTGCCGGAAGTTGAAGATCGTTTCGGAGGCCACGACCTGAGCCTCGCCGACCGCGTGCGAAACACGCACGAGATGCGCATCGGCTTGCGGAAGTGGGTGCAGATTCTCAATGAAGCGTTGATCGTCGCCAAGGCGACCCAGCCGCCGAACTGAACATGGCTAACTACACCCGGACATGAAACTCCCTCCGCGAATGGCAGTCGCGCTCGCCGCTGGCGCACTTGCCCTGGGCATGACGGTTGCGGGCTGCAGCTACGTCCGCGGCCCCGAAGAGAAGACCGATGACGGACTGGTCCGCGTGCCCTCGCGCGCCTCGGGCGGCGTGTACCGGCTGCCGGGAATGGAGTTTTCGCAGTACAAACGCGTCATCCTCGAACCGGCGATCATCGAATTCAAGGCAGGCTGGCGCGACCAGCACAAGGAAGTTTCGGACGCCGACGTCGCACGCATCCGCCGGGAGGCGGTGGAGCTGTTCCGAAAGGAGTTCACGCGCGAGCTGGTGGATAGAGGCAAGTACCAGTTCGCGGACGCGCCGGGATCCGACGTGCTGCTGGTCACGCCGCGAGTGATCGACCTCGACATCCCGGCCCCCGATGCGGGGACCGAAGTCGGGACGAAGAGCTACACGCCGGGGCCGATCAAGATGCAGGTCACCGGCGACCTGCGCGATGGCGATTCGAATGCGCTGGTGGCGCGCGTCATCATCTTCGAAGGCCAGGAGCGCTACGGCTTCAACGAACTGAGGCTCGCCAACCGGACCACGAATGCGCACGAGATGCGCCTCGGCTTCGCGAAATGGTCGAAGATGTTCCGCGAAGCGTTGAACGTGGCCAAGGCGACGAAGCCCGGAACCTGAGCCGCGGACCGCGGCTAGCCCGGGTCCTCGACGACGTAACCCTTCGAGCGAAGCAGGTCCAGGTAGCCATCCTGGCGCGTGAGCTTGTCGAAAGGCAGCACCGCGAATGTGCTTGGGTTGGCCGCGAGAGCCGCGGCCACTGCCTCCAGCCACTTGGCCGTGACGAGGTCCTTCACGTCGTCGGGCACCAGGCCACGCGCCGCTCCGGCGCTCATCACGGCCATGACGCACGGAACGCCAGGGTTCGGATGCTTCGGCAAAGCCTGGAGCGTGGCGAGATCACCGCGGGCCCAGGCTTTGTAGCGCAACGTTTCGACGTCGCGACGTCCGAGGGCCTCGACGAGGTCCAGGGTCACGCGCAAACACTCCACGTCCGCCAGCGACTCGCGCGAGAAATCCTTCATGCGTCCACGCAATTCGCTGCGCTTGAACGTGTAGGTGAGCATGGGCCAGGTCTGCTTCATCTTCCGCTTCCTGGCGAGGTCATGGACCTTGCGGAAAACGCTGTCCTTGGGCGAAAGATCGAGCGTCTGGAAGAACTCCTGCTGGAGCTTTTCAGCCGCGAACAGCGGCCGCCAGTTCTCCACCCCGCTGTTGCCGCCCAGGTAGAGCTTCTTCTGCACCAGCCAGCGCGCGTACAACTCGGGCGGCAGCACGTCTTCGAGCGTCCCGTCATCCGGGTTGCGCCGCGCCTTGAGCGCCGCGGGAACCAGCGTGAGGCCGCGAAGCACGCCGACCTTCTCGTCGGGCGTGAGGTTGAAGCCAGCGTCGAACAGGATTTCCTGGGAAGCCATCACCGTGGCTTCGATCTCCTTCGACTTCCACCGGATGCCTTTGGGCAGCGGGCCGGGATCACCCACGATCCACATGACGTGGCCGGAGGCATCGTCGGCCCGGCTGACTTTCCACAGGCCCGGCCCGGGATATTCGCCGCTGACCACGATTTCATCGAGGGGCGGATCGGCGGGAGCCTCGGGCTGCTGCGCGCCCGCGGCGGCAGCTAACAAACAGGCGGCGGACAATAGTTTGGCGCGCATGATTCCCTCGACCCGCGATGCGCGGGCCAGCATCAGACTGGCGAGGGTTGATTGAGTTCCGCGCGGTGCGCGTCAGAGTCGCGCGCCACCCAGGGCTTCGACGTGAGCCTGCAGACTCATGCGATCGAGGGAACCAATGGGCAGGTTGGCGAACACATGTAAACGGCGTTCGAGTTCCGCGCGGGTGCGCAGCAATGACAGGCGCTTCTCGGCATCGGTCTCGAATCTCTGCGGATCCGCGCAGCGCCAATGGGCGGTGATGGGGTGACCGGGCCAGGTCGGTGGCGCTTCACCCGCGGCCGTGTCGCTCAACGTGAAGACGAAGTCGAGGCGCGGCGCGTTGAAGGCGCTGAAGTCACGGACATGGCGCGGCGGATGGTCCGGCGCATTCAGCCCCGCATGCTCGAGTAGTTCGACGGCCATCGGATCGATGCTGCGCGCGGGACGGATGCCAGCGCTATGCGCTTCGAACTGGCCATCTCCCACCGCGTTGGCGATGGCCTCGGCCATCATGCTGCGCGCGGAATTGCGCTGTGACAGGAACAGAACGCGTAGAGATTGATTCGCCATGGCCGCGCCTCGCCTTCCGGGTACGGGCAGTTTCGCTCGCCGGAAACCGGTGGAACATCTTCGCGGGGCTGGCGGACTGTCGGCCAAGCCCGGGGATTACTGTCAGCATCGCCGCCGGACCCGGGATTTGCCCAAGGCTTCAGCGCATCGGGTGATCTGGCGGCCTGGCCGCGTTGCACGCGGCCAGGCCGTCACATTACCGGCGCTTCACTGGAGGCGGACCACCGTCACCGACTTCGGCGGCAGGCGCAGCACCAGCGCCCCACCCTTGCGCTCGGCGCTGATCTTGACCGGGTAGATGGCCTCGGGCGCGTCCACCGTGTTGCGCGCGTCCATCGTCTTGGCCGTGAGTACGCGGCCCAGCGCCGCCGTGGCCGCGGCACCGGAGATCTTCGTGGTGACCACCGCCTCGCGATTCGGATCCAGGTTCACCAGCGCGTACTGCAGCTTGCCGTCCTTGTCACGCGCCGCGGACACGCTCACCGAAGGCACGGTGTCACCACCCAGCGTGTAGTTGGGCGTGGTGATTTCCGTGGGCACATGCGTGGCGCCCTGGAACGGGATGTACATGTGGAACACATGGTAGGTAGGCGTCAGCGCCATCTTCGGACCCTCGGTGAGGATCATGGCCTGCAGCACGTTCACCATCTGCGCGATGTTGGTCATCTGCACGCGCTTGGCATGCGTGTGGAAGATGTTGAAGTTGAGCGCCGCCACCAGCGCGTCGCGCAGCGTGTTGTGCTGCCAGAAGAAACCCGGCTCGCGGCCCGGCTCCGGGTCGTACCAGGTGCCCCACTCGTCGACGTAAAACGCGATCTTTCCCTCCGGATCGTTCTTGTCGAGGATCTTCACGTTGTTGGTGATGTACTCGTCGATGAGCCGTCGTGCGCGAGAGCGTCTTGATCCAGTCGCTCTCGGGGAAACCCGATGGAGTTGCCCTTCTTCTGCCAGACGCCCGATGGGAACGTGTAGTAGTGGTGCGAGATGGCGTCGATGTCGCGATGACGTGCGTCGTCAGCACCTCCACCCAATGACGTGTCTGGCATCGTAGCCACCGCTGGCGACGATCTTCGGCCGCTTGCCGCGCGGCGCCTTCACGTAACGTGGCGTACTGGCGGAACAGGTTGGCGTACCACTCCGGGCGTCATGTTGCCGCCGCAACCCCAGGTCTCGTTGCCGATGCCGAAGTAGTGCACGTCCCAGGGCTTGTCGCGGCCGTTCTTGCGGCGCTCGTTGGCGAGCGTCGAGACGGTGTCGGAGGTCATGTATTCCATCCAGTCGGCCATCTCCTGCGGTGATGCCCGAGCCCACGTTGCCGCTGATGTAGACCTTCGTGCCGATCATCTCGGCGAAGGCCATGAACTCGTGCGTGCCGAACTCGTTGGTCTCGGCGACACCGCCCCAGTGCGTGTTCACCTTCACCGGGCGCTTGGCGCGATCGCCGATGCCGTCGCGCCAGTGGTATTCATCCGCGAAACAGCCGCCGGGCCAGCGCACCACCGGCACGCTTGCAGATTCTTCAGCGCATCGACGACGTCGTTGCGATAGCCGTGGGTGTTGGGAATGCTGGACTTCTCGCCGACCCACACACCTTCGTAGATGCCGGCGCCGAGATGCTCGGCGAACTGGCCATAGACGTTGGGATTGATCGTGGTCGCCGGCTGATCGGCGCGAATGGTGACTGACACCTGTACCGCGTCGCGCCGCGCGCGCCATGGCCGAACCCGCGATGACCGCGGCCAGCGCCCATCACCGCCAGGCCCAGCAGGCGCCTGTGTCTGCGATTCATCTTCATCTTTACCCCTTCGTGGACGATCTACTCAGACAAAAATCATGCTAGCCGCGCGTCGCCGGCAGCGCGCAGACGGCAGGGATTCCAGTTTGGTTATCGCAGAGTCGTCGCGCGACATCACGCGCCACGCGGGCTTCGGACGCTGTTTGATCGGCGTATCCATGATGGCAAGGCGGATGAGCTCGGCCATCGCCGCGCGCGCCGCCTCGGCATCCTTGGCGGCGATCGCGTCATAGACGCGCCAGTGATCGGGCACCGGATCGCGCTTGAGCGGCGCGATGCGCTGCTTGAACTCGGTGAGCGCATTAACCGCGGCGGTGACGCCGTTGGTCAGCGACACGATGAAAGGATTCGCGGTGGCGGAAAGCAGCGCGGCATGGAATTCCTTGTCGGCGATGCGCCCCGCTTCCACGTGCAGCGTGTGCGTCGACATGGCGTCGAGCGAGCGGCGCATCTGGTCGAGATGACGCTGGTTTCGGCGCTGCGCCGCGAGCGCCGCGGCCGCGGGCTCGACGATGGAGCGCAGCTCGAACAGGCCGTGCAGAACCGGCGGCTCGGGCTCGCCTTCGAAGGCCCACGACAGCACGTCCGGATCGAGCAGGTGCCATTCCTCGAGCGGGCTCACACGCGTGCCGACGCGAGGCCGGCTGTGCACCAGCCCCTTCGCCGAGAGGATGCGCACCGCTTCGCGATAGGCGGTGCGCGACACGTGGCGCTGCGAGCTCGCCTCGACCTCGCCGTCGAGGATGTGCCCGGGCCGGTAGCGGCCGGACACGATGAGCACGCCGATGTCGCGCGCGATCGAGCCGTGTAGCCGCAAGGCCCTGCCGCCAACGGCCAATGCCGGCTTTCGCGAGGAGGATTTCCGTTTCTGCTTCCTGGACTTCATTCCGATATCAGTCTGATCATCGAGCGATGACACCGCGGACATTGCATGGCGGTTTGTCCTGCCGATAGCATTTGTCCGAGTAATCAACAAACGGACAGACTTAGCCCGAACCTGAGTCGTCCGTAACGGGGGGTATCAACGTGGCGTGATTCAATCGGATCAGCTTCAGCGTCTGCGCTGGCGGCGCTGTCCATTTCCGCACGGCGATCGCGCAAACGGCGCCGGCAGGCGGTGAAGAGGTCGAAACCGTCATCGTGACCGGCGTGCGCGAGTCTCTGGCCAAGGGCCTCGAGAACAAGAGGAAGACACCCAGGTCATCGAGTCCATCGTCGCCGAAGACATCGGCAAGCTCCCTGACAACAACGTCATCGAAGCCCTGCAGCGCGTCACCGGCGTGCAGGTCACCAATCGCGGCGGCGGCGAAGCAGACGGCATCTCGATTCGCGGCCTGCCGGACATCACCACCACGTGGAACGGCCGCAATGTGTTCACCGGCGTCGGGCCGCTGCCTCGCGTTGCAGGACATCCCGGCCAATCTCGATCGGCCGCATCGACGTGTTCAAGACGCGCGCGTCCGAGCAGACTCGAAACCGGTCTCGCCGGCCAGATCGACGTGCGCACGCGCCGTCCCTTCGACCTGCCGGACTTCGAGATGTCGTTCAACGCACGTGCCACCGAGCAGGAACAGCGCGGACGACATCGATCCGAACATGAGCTTCCTGGTCGTCCAACACCTGGGGCGCCGGACGGCGGTTCGGCGCACTGTTCAATCTGAGCTTCAGCCACGTCCGCTATCGCGACCAGAGCGTCACGGCGGGCGCGCTGGTGCCGTTCGTGACCGCCAGTGGCCGCGCTCGGCCGCCGGCGCTACACACCGATTCACGCCGCCTGATAATCCGAACTGGCCGTCCGCTCGAGCGCATCTACGGTACCGACTCGCGGCCTGCCGCTACTGTGCAGGCCGGCCCGATCGCGGACTTCACGACTCCGGTCACGCGGCACGATCGACGGCCGAGTATCCCTACCTGCTCGCGCGCGACGCGTTGTTCGCCAGCGACTTCGAAGGCGACCGCAAGCGCCCCGCCGCCAACGTCGCGCTGCAGTGGGCGCCGAACGACACCTCCGAGTACACCTTCGAAGCCTTCTACCAGGGCTATCGAGAGGAGATGTTCAACAACCTGCACTTCACCTTCGCCGACTGGTGGGGCGCGCTGGGACCGAATCCGGCGTCGACCATCACGCTGTATCCGGACTACGAACCTCATCAAGACGCGCACCGTGGGTTTCCCGTTCGGCTTCAACAGCGGCGATTCCACCAAGCAGGTACACGGACACGTTCGTGTACGCGCTGAACGGCAAGTGGCAGATTGGCGACGCGCTTCACCCTCGAAGCCGACGTCTCGGTGCAGAAGAGCCAGTTCGACACGCAGCTTCATCGCCATGCGCACCGAGCGCGTCCCGGAGTCGATCATGCTCGACTTCAACGCCGGCGATGGCATCCCGTCCTGGCACTTCAATGATGACGCTGCAGATGCTCGACGCGACCGGCTGGAACATCGGACAGCTGTTCCAGAACCGCGGCAAGGACAAGGCGATGCCACGACCCTCCAGTCGACGGCGACTACGCGTTCGGCGACAGCGGCCTATTCCAGCAAGCTGAGCTTCGGCGTTGCGCTACGACGATCGTGGCGCGATCCACGCGCAACCGCTCGCCGATCGGGCATCGCCGTTCCTTCCGGCGCCGCGCTCGCTGGCGCAGATGCCGATCCGAATGCCATGGACGCGAACGACGGATTCTTCGATGGCGCGCGATTACATACCGAGCTGCTGGCTCGTCGCCAATGGCTACTAGATCCAGGACAACCGCGACGAAGTGCGTGCGCTGTACGATCAGCCCGCCGGCGATCCCGACCTGGTGCAGTCCTATCGACGTCGCGAGAACGCACGACGTCGCGTATGTGCAGACGGACTTCGCAGTTCGGCGACAAATTCCACGGCCAGGCGGGCGTGCGCTATCGTGTCGGTCGACACGCCGCATGGTGTTCAACGACCTGATCAACGCCGACTCGAACCTGCCGCAGCCAGGAGAACTCCGTCGACGACGTGATGCCCGTCGGTCACCCTGCGCTACGACGTCACGGACGACTTCCGCGTGCGCGTCAACTACGGCGAGACGCTGCGTCGCCCGGGCTTCGTCGATCTCAACCCGAACTTCACCTCGCTGACAGGACCTGACGAACGTGGGTTACGGCACGGGCACCGGCGGCAACCCGGATCTCGTCGTCGCCGCAGGGCAAGAACTACGACCTGACCTGCGAGTGGTACTTCGCGAAGGACAGCGCGATCTACGGCACGCTGTTCCAGCGCGAGATCGAAGGCCTGGTGGTGCCGATCACGCAGGACGTCATCATCGATCCGGCACGGGCCTCAACACCAACCGCTTCGTGGTCACGCGGCCGGTGAATGCGTCCGACGGCGAGCTCGATGGCATCGAGCTCGGCTTCCTGTACTTCCCCGAGAACCTGCCGGGCATCCTCAACGGGCTCGGCGTCCAGGGCAGCTTCACGAAGCTCGATTCGAGCAGAACATCCCGCGCTTCGACGCGAACGGGAACGTCGTTGGCGCAGGAGACCATCGGACTTCTTCGGCGTCTCCGATGCGTCGTACAACGTCACGCTCGCCTACGACCAGCCCGGTGTCGGCGCGCGTCTTTCGTACGTGTGGCGCGACGATTTCCTGACACACAACGAAGCCCGCATCTTCGCGAACCCGATCGGGTATCTGGCGCCAGCCCGAGACCAGTCTGGACTTCCAGCTGAACTACGACTTCAGCGAGCACTTCGCGATGTCGTTCGATGCCGTGAACCTCACCGAGGAACTGCAGCAGTCGTACTACGAGTTCGCCGATTCCGGCGGCCCGAGCATCATGAACTTCGGCAACGTGCTGATCAGCCGCCAGTACGCGCTCGGAGTCCGCTGGAAGTATTGATCGAGTAAGCGTCGGACCGCACTCCGACTCTGCAGGCCGCGACTGTGCACCGTCACGCATCGCGGCCTTTTTCTTTGCAGCGGCTACTCGAGAAGGCCTTTGCCGGTGGCCAGGTATCCCAGCGCGTCAGCGTCGGCGCCAGGAACGCCTGCGGACGCTCGAAGATCTGCCGGCGCGAAGCGTCGCGCGACTTCCGACTCGCGTATCGATGTGCACGGCGGTCACCAGCATCGTGGCCAGGTGATCGCCGAGATCACCGCGCCGCATCTCGTGCACGAATCGCACGACCTTCGGTCGCACCTCGAGATCGCGGTGCGGACCGTGACGACGTCGCCGGGCAAGCGCCTCGCTACGGTACGCGATGCGCTGGTCCACCGCCGCCATGCCGCGGTGACGCGATCCTTGAGGTACTGCGACGGTCATGCCCATCATCGCCGCGAGGTTCCATGTGGCCTCGTCGAACTTGCCGACGTACCACATGACGTTCATGTGGCCCATGTGGTCGCAGTGCCATTGGTGGACGGTGCCGCGGTAGGTGATGCCGATGCGATTCATGCTCAGTCCCAACGGTCGGCGTATTTGGCGTCGATCTCCTTGATGCGCGCGGGAAGGCCGGGATCACCCGGCTCGACGTCACCCATGCTCAGCAGCATTTCCAGCTTCCTGAAAACCGCCTCGTCCGAGGCATTGCCGGTAACCTGCCCCATCGGCAGCTCCTCCATCGAGACATCCCACTGGATACCGAAGTCGCGCGCGTAGCCATGCAGCAGCTTCACGATGTGCGTGGCGTTCGCCCAGGCCATGATGCTGTCCTCGTCGGGCTCGGCGGACAGCAGGAAAAGCGAGCTGTTGCCGTCGACGCCGGTGTCGGTTTCCCACAGGCAGATGCTCTCGGCCCACCACTTGAAGCCCGCGACGTCCTGGTCTACCCGCGCCAGCAGTTGCACCCGGCGCGGAGCATCGAGACCGCGGGTGCAGGAATACGAAATCGATACGCTCATGATGTTCCCCTCCGCGCGGGATGCTAACTAACTTCGGGTCAATGCGCCGCTCCCAGCTGCACCGCACGCTTCGGCTTGGGCGCCACCCAGATCAGCAGGCGCTGACGGAAGAACGCCAGCGATACGAAGGCCATGATCTCATTCGTGGCCAGCATGACGCTCTGACTCTGCGTCAGGTTGTCCAGCGCCTGGCGGGTCTGGTCGGCATTCATGCCGCCCGCGGCCAGCGTCTGCGCCACCTCCCCGGCTGCGATCGACCACGCCGGCGAGCTCGGCATGCATGACCTGAGTCTTGCTCTCCCAGCTCGTGGTGACCACCGAAGTCGCGACCGCCCCGGCCAGGGTGCGCAGGAAGTTCATGAGCCCGGCGGCTCCGGCCACTTCGTTCTCTTCCACGCTGGCCAGCCCCAGCGAGGTGACCGGCACGAAGAAGAACGGCAAGCCCAGTCCCATGGCCAGCAACGGCCCGGAGATCTGCCAGAACGTCATGTCGGTGGTGGCGATGGTGCGGAAAGTCAGCACGCCGCCTAACCACACGAGACCGAAGAACACCAGCTTGCGCGGATCGACCTTGGTGGACAGCAGTCCCGCCGCCGGTGCGCAGAACACGGCGAGCACGCCCGTCCATGCGGTCGCCATGCCGGCCCAGCTGGCGGTGTAGCCCATGTAGCTCTGCAGCCACAGCGGCGTCAGCACATTGGCGCCGAACATCGCGCCGAAGCCCGCGGCAATCACGATCACCGAGGTGGTGAAGCCGCGATGCCGGAACACGCGCAGGTTCACGATGGGATGCTTTTCGCCCAGCTCCCAGATCACGAAGGCAATCATGCCGACGGCCGCGACGATCGCGAGACCGACGATGAGCCCCGATTCGAACCAGTCGTGTTCCTTGCCCAGGTCCAGCATCAGCTGGAGCGCACCCACCGCCACGACCATGATGCCGAGGCCCGATGAGGTCGATGGGCGAGCGCTTCAGAGCCTGGTCTCGAACCGCTTGAGCATCTTCCAGGCAAACGGCGCCATGGCGAGGGCCAGCGGCACGTTGATCAGGAAGATCAGCGACCAGTGATAGTTGTCGCACAGCCAGCCGCCGAGGATGGGGCCGAGGATGGGCGCCACCAGCGTGGTCATGGCCCAGAGCGCGGTCGCGGCAGCGGCCTTCTCCTTCGGGAAGATACGCAGCAGTAATGTCTGCGAGAGCGGAATCAGCGGACCGCCGGCCACACCCTGGAGGATGCGGCCGACCACCAGCATGCCGAAACTGTTGGCAGATGCCGCACCAGAACGAGAACAGGCCGAACATGCCCATGGCCGTGCAGAACACGCGGACCGCGCCGAACCGGCCGGCAAGCCACCCGGTGAGCGGCACCGTGATGGCTTCAGCGACGGCGTAGCAAGTGATGACCCAGGTGCCCTGGCTGGAGCTGATCCCCAGCGCGCCGGCGATACTGGGCACCGACACATTGGCGATGGTCATGTCCAGCACGGCGATGAAATTGGCGCCGGCCAGCACGATGGCGCACAGCCACAGCATGGTGCCGGCCAGCGGCGCGTCGCCTTTCAGGGCTTTCTCGATAGCAGTCATCACAGTCTCCCGATTCTTCTCTAGCTACATCAACCCTTGTTGGAGCGGGTATCGATGGTCGCTTCCATCGACAGCCCCACCTGCAGCGGACTCTTCTGCAGCTCGGCGCGATCCAGCTGGATACGCACCGGCACGCGCTGCACCACCTTGATCCAGTTGCCCGTCGCGTTCTGCGCCGGGATCGCCGCGAACGTCGACCCGGTGCCGCCGGCGAGGCCCACGACCTTTCCGCGGTACTTCACGGAAGTGCCATAGAGATCGGAGGTCACTTCCACCGGCTGGCCGATGCGCACGAACTCGAGCTGCCCTTCCTTGAAGTTGGCGTCCACGTGCACGTCACCCAGCGGCACGATGGCCAGCACGGGCGTGCCGGGCTGGACCTGCTGGCCCACCTGCACGGAGCGTTTGGCGACCACGCCTTCGACGGGCGCGCGGATCACGGTGCGATCGAGGTTCACCTGCGCCTGGTCGCGGCGCGCGCGGGCCAGCGCCACTTCCGGATTGGTGCTCTCGGTGGCGTCGTCGATGAGCACCGCATTCGCGGCTCGCGCGCCGAGCGCCGCCGAGTAGTTTGAGCGGGCCTGCCCGAGAGCGGCCTTGGCACTCTCGTAGGCATTGCGGGCCTTGGTGAGCTCGTCGCCGGACACCGACCCCGAGTCCGCGAGATTCTCGCGGCGCTTCAAGTCGATGGTCGCGCGGTCGAGATCGGCGGCCGCGCGCTTCTCGTCCTGCGCGCGGGCGTTGATCTGCGCGGCCAGGCTCGCGTCGTTGGCGGCATAGCCGCGCACGCGGCGCTGGGCGCGGCCGAGTTCGGCTTCAGCCTGCGCCAGTGCCAGGCGTGCGTCGATGTCATCGAGCACCAGCAGCACGTCACCCTTGTGCACGTAGCTGGTGTCCGTGACGCGTACTTCGCGCACGATGCCACCGACCGAGGGCGTCACCGATGCCGTCTCGGCCGCCGTGTATGCGTTGTCGGTGCTGATGAAGTGCGAGGCGTAGAAATGGTCATAGGCTGCGTAGCCCAGCAGCGCGGTCTTCACCGCCACGGCGAGGCCGATCAGCAGCTTCTTGCGCTTCTTGCCGCCAATGGCCGGCTGTCCGGCGGACGCACTCCGGCCTGCGGCCTCTTCCAGCGCCACGTCGGCCTTCTCGAAAGTCCCGGTCTGCATCGTCGTCATGGTCGAAATCCTCCTGGTGATTCAATGGTTCAAAGCTTGTGGGCGGACTGGTAACCGCCGCCCAGGGCGCGGTTGAGCGCCACGTCCAGCGCCAGCGAGCGGCTCGCGAGGTCCGACTGGACCCGCAGGTTGCTCAGTAGATAGTCCTCGGCCGACAGCACTTCGAGGTAGGTGGCGAGCCCGCCTTCGTAGCGGTTGTTCTGCACGCGCCAGGCTTCGCGCGCGGCGTCCACAGCCGCGCCGATCTGCTCGATCTGCGGGTGCAGCGCGCGCTGCGAGACGGCCGCGTCGGCCACTTCCTGCAGCGCCTGCACCAGCGTCTTGTCGTAGTTCGCGACCGCCTCGGCGTACTCCGCTTCGGCGCCGCGCAGCTGACCGCGCAACTTGCCGCCGTTGAAGATGGGCAGGCTGATGGCCGGACCCACGCTGCCGATGTCCGACCCGCTCTTCTTCGAGCATGTCGATGCCGAGCGCCTGCACGCCGATGAAAGCGCCGAGATTCACGTTGGGGTAAAACTGCGCGCGATACACGTGAATGCGCTTCGCCGCGGCTTCGGCGCGAAGGCGCGCGGCCACGAGGTCCGGGCGACGGCCGATCAGGTCGGCCGACAAGGTGGCCGGCAGCGCGAACTCGCGCGAGAAGTCCACGTGCGGGCGGGCGATAGTCAGCGCGCGATCCGGACCCGCGCCCAGCAGCGCGGCAAGCCGGTTCTTCTGCAGCGCGATCTGCTCATCTAGGGCGAGCACGTCGGCAATCGCGGCGGCACGGCGGGACTCCGCCTGGCGCAGGCTGCCCTTGGTCTCGAGCCCATTGTCGAAACGCTTGGCGAAGAGATCAGCGGTCTTGGCGCGCAGGTCACGCGCGGCGGCCGCCGTGTCCAGTGCCGAGTACAGGCGCGCGAGCTCCGCGTAGTTCGAAGCAATGGCCGACGACAACGTCAGGCGCGCCTGCTCCGCCTCGGCGCCGGCGGCGACGGCATCCGACGTGGCGGCCGCGAGCGCCGCGCGGTTCTTTCCCCAGAAGTCCAGCTCCCAGGAAAAATCCAGGCTCGAGCGGCCGTAGTCGTTCCAACCCTGCGGTGTCATCGCCGCGGGGCTCAGATGGTTGTAGCTCTGCTTCTGTTCGGTGAACGAGGTGTTGGCGCCGATCTGCGGCGCCAGCGAGCCACGCGCGCTCGCCTGGAACGCGCGGGCGCGGGCCAGGCGAGCATCGGCGATGGCTACCGAGGGAGAACCCGCGAGCCCTTCCGCGACTAGCGCATCGAGTTTTGCATCGCCATAGGTCTTCCACCAGCCGGCGGCGGGCCAGTCGCGCGACGGAGCGGCCAGCGTCTGCGCGATGGCGTAGGCATCGATGGCTTTCGGCGTCACGACCTCAGGTGAACCCGGGAGGCTCGCGCAGGCCGACAGCGCGCTGGTGGCTAACAGGATCATCGCGTTCTTCATTTCGGTTCTCTCAGTCGGAAGTGGTTTGGTTGCGGGCGGAATCTCGCGCGAGGCAGGTCAGCAGTTCCTCCGCGCTGGCGAACATGAATTGCTCGCCGGTGGTCACGTTCTCGAGCCGGCCCATCACGCGGCCGAGGCCGGGGCGCGCGTCGCGGTGCAGCTTCAGCACATAGGCGCGTGCGCTCGGGTACGAGGGGTGAGCGGACAGGATCACGGGTTCACCAGCGCGGCGTGACCGCCGAAGCGGCCACGACGGCGTTTCGCCTGAAGCCGGGTGAAGAGCGATTCGCCCAGCACGAAGTGAGCGAGGCTGCCTCGCGTGGGCGCGGGGTCAGCTCCTGCGACAGCCGCGCATTGAGCGCCTGCCAGCGGCCCAGCGTGGTCCACGCCTGCATCCACTGCGCCAGCAATTCGGGGTTCGCGTTGCGGTTGTTCATCACTTGTCCTCCAGTCCATGGAGGGCAAGTTACGGGCGCGGGTCCACCAAGTCGTTTCGGAACGGTCCGGAAACGGTCTGGTTTTAAGTCGTTGTTCTAGAAGCTAAATCAGCGCCATTCCGCGCTGGTGGTCGGCGGTGTCGCGGCCTTCGGTGAGGCCTTCGAGCAGGGACTTGAGCGCGGCACGGTCATCCGGAGTGCTGGCGGAGTGCGCGACCAGCGCATTCGCCGCCTTGAGTTCGAAACCGGGTGCCTCCTGCTCGCGGGCCATGCGCACGGCCTCGCGCAGCCAATGAAGCGCGCGCGTTTCATCGCCCAGCCCCTGCGCCACGCGGGACTGCTGGATCAGCAGCACAGGTAGATAGTAGTGCTCGTCCATCTCGCGGGCGCGGCCGAAGGCCAGGGCCAGCTCCTTGTTGGCGGCTTCCCAATCGCCGGCGACGATGAGCGCGTCCACGCCGTAGCTCATCACCTCGGTGCAACTGGCGATCATGCCGATGCGCAGATGTCGCTCCAGACCATCGTGGATGAGATCCAGGGCCTCGCGTTTCTGCCCGCGCTGTCCCAACACCCAGCCACGCAGATACCGGCTGGGCCCGTCGCCCTGCGCCACGCAAGTCTTGCCGACCACGTTGGCGATGGCCTCGGCATGTTCGATCACCTTGTCCGGATTCCCGAGGCGCACTTCCAGCATGGCCGCGCGCCAGCGCGCGAGCACCTGGGCCAGCGGCTGGCCGATGCTCTCGCCGAGCTCGATGGCTCGTCGGGAATTGGCGCGAGCCTGGTCGAACAACCCACGCTCGAATAGCGTGCGCACCGAGTTCGCACGAATGCCGACTTCCGGGTCGACGACGAATGGCTGGAACCGGGAGCGATCCGACACGGCTTCGCAATGCCCGATGGCTGCCAGGAACGAGTCCGACGCGAGCCGGCATTGGCCGCGCGCCGACGCCGCGCCCGCACGAAACAACGCGGTCATCACCTGGAGTGGCGCCTTGTCCGGGCCTTCGAGCTTGTCCATCCTCTCGGCGAACTCGGCCAGCTTGCCGTACTCCCCGCGCGAGTACAGCGACGCGCAGTAGCCGTTGAGCAGGATCGCGCGGGCCGGATGCTGCGGCAGCTGCTCGCAGAGCTCGCGCACACGCTCGAACACTGCACGCGGCTCCGCGGCGCCCACGCCGTGCAAGAGCGCGGAGGCCGTGCCACGTGAACTCTGCACTCCCAGCTCGATCATCAACCGCTCGGGCCCCGGCGGAATCTGCGGCAGCAAGGTGAGCGCATGCTCGCAGATGTCGAAAGCCTGCCGTGGTGCGAAGCTGCGCAAGGCAAGCTGCGCGGCTTGCGAATACGCGAGCAAGGCGGCGGCGGGCTCGCGGCCGCGCTCGTGATGCAAGGCCAGCTCGGCGGGTGCGACCATGACGCCGCGCGCGGCACCCGCCGCGAGCACCTGCGCCGCGCGACGGTGCAGGTGCACGCGCGCCGCGGCACCAATGCGCTCGTAGAACACATGGCGGTAGATGGCATGCTTGAACGTGTAGAGCGCGTCCAGCGTGCCGTCGCTGAGGTCGACCGTCGCGGCATGGCGCAACCAGAACTGCTTCTTCACCAGTTCGTCGAAGGCGTCGATGACTTCGGCGAGCGGCCGCCCGCACATCTCCGCGACGGCGCCCGCGCGGAACTCCACGCCGATGATGCCCGCCGATTCCAGCAGCGAGACACACTCCTGAGGCAATTTGCGGATGCGCGTCTCCACCGCTCCCATCAGGTCTTCGGGCACCGGCAAAGGAGAGTTGGCGGCGAAGTTCACCCGGTGCCGGGCACTCGCGGCCGCGTCCGCGTCGCCACCCAGCAGCGCATCGACCACGTTCACGACGAACAATGGCAGTCCATCGGTGTGGGAATGCACGCGTCGCACGAAGGCCTCGGGGGCTTCGGCCACGGGCGCGCGCTGCTTGAGGTAGCTCAACACTTCCGCTTCGGAGAAAGGATCGAGCAGGATTTCCTGGGCGAGCCGCTGCAGGCGCAGCTCCTGGCGCAGGCCCTGCAGCGGATGACCCTCGGCGATCACCTGCGTGAGCCGGAAGCTGCCGATCCACAGCACCCGGGCCGGGCCCCGTTGCCGCGCGAAATGATTGATGAGCGCCAGCGTGGCCTCGTCGCTCCAGTGCAGATCTTCGATGACGATGAGCAGCGGACGATCCGCGGTGAAGCGCGACATCAGCTCGTGGAACTCGCGAACCATGCGCTCCTGGCTCACGCCCACGAGTTCGCGCGTCAGCGCCGCGCGTTCCGCCTCGCTGCTGAGCCAGGGGAGCTGCAGAAGCCAGGTGGGCGCGGCCGAGCGCATGGCGGTGGCGAGTGCCGGGTATTCTCGGCACAGGTCTCCCAGCGCCTGCAGCACCGGTAGATAGGGCTCGCCGCTGCCGTACTGCTCCACGCACTGCCCTTGCGCGATCACCGGCGCATGGCTGCCGCGCACGAAAGTCTCGAGCAGCGTGCTCTTGCCGACTCCCGCATCACCCGCTACCCAGACGAGCTGACGTTGCCCCGACTGGGCCCGCTGCCAGCATTCCTGGAGTCGGGCCAGTGCATCGCGCCGGCCGATGAAATTCTCGGGAATCTCTCCGGCGCCACGCGCGCCGGGCGGGGGCATCGCCGAGCCGGCGCTGGCGGCAACCGCGGGACGATCCGCCTGCGCGGCACCGATGAAACGGTAGCCGAGACGTGATGCCGTCTCGATATAACGCGGGCTGGCCGCATCATCGGCCAGCGCCGCGCGCACCTGGCTGATGGTGGTCTTGAGCACGGACTCGCTCACGTGCTGGTGTCCCCACACGGCATCGAGCAAGGCGTTCTTGGTGACGAGCACGCCGGGCTGGCGCGCCAGCGCGCACAGCACACCGAACGCCTTGGGTGGCAACGCCACCGGCTTGCCATCGCGCTTGAGGCGCGCGTCGGCCTCGTCCAGGTCGAACGCATCGAATCGCAGCCGGAGTGTGCTTGTTTGACCCATCGAGACCCCGCGCAAATCTTACAGCGCCGGTCCGGAACGGTCATGAAATGTTCGCAACGGCGAACGCGCGGCGGCCGCTCTAACTACTCTCGCAGCAGCGGCCGGGCGCCCCGCCCGACCGAAAAAATATTTCGCGAGGGGGCTGTTTTTCGATTCGGAACTGAGTATACACTGTATACACAGTATGTACAGCGGCATATACATCTCCCAGACCGACGCGCGCCCGATGTACCTCCAGATCATGGAGCAGATCCGGGCCCGCATCGCCGCGGGCGACTGGCCGGCCGGCAAAGAACTCCCGTCAATCCGGGCACTTGCGGCGGCCCTCAACGTCAGCGTCATCACCATCAAGCGGGCCTACCTGGACCTGGAGACCGAGGGCGTGATCGTGACCCGCCATGGCAAGGGCTCGTTCGTGGCCGAGAGCGGCACCAGCAGCCTCGCGGGTGAGCTCCAGGATCAGAAGCTCGACGAACACCTCGCCGCCGCGGCCGAAATCGGCCAGCAGCTCGGCCTCACTTCCGAAGAACTCGCGGACCGCTTGCGCCGCGCGCATCGAAAACTGGAAACGAAATGACTGCGACCAAACACATCGAATTCCGCGGCGTGGGCAAGGCCTTCCGCTACTTCGCCCTGCAGGACCTCTCCTTCGACCTCGAGCCCGGGCAGGTCATGGGCTTCGTCGGCCCCAACGGCGCGGGCAAGAGCACCACGATCCGCCTGGCGATGGGATTGCTGGTCGCAGACGCCGGTGAAGTCCGCGTCCTCGGTTGCCCGATGCCGGAGGCGCAGGCCTTCGCCAAGCGCGACATCGGCTACGTCTCGGCTGACATGCGGCTCATGCCCAACGCCACGGTGGGCTGGCACATGGGCCTCGCGGCCTCTATCTACCCGGGTTGGGACACGGAGTATGCGGCCACGCTGGTCAAGCGTTTCAACCTGCGCACCGAGCAGATCGCACGCACCCTGTCACAGGGCGAGCACATCAAGGCCGCGCTGCTGCTGGCGCTGGCCCGCCGCCCCCGCCTGCTGATCCTCGACGAGCCCACCACCGGTCTCGACCCGGTGGCGCGCCAGGAGATGCTGACCGAGTTCATGGACGTGCTGCGCGACGAGAGCCGTTCCATCCTCTTCTCTTCCCACAACACCGTGGACGTGGAGCGGATCTCGGATCGCATCACCTTCCTGGATCGCGGTCGCCTGGTGGCGAGCAGCGACAAGGACGACTTCCTCGAGTGCTGGCGCCGGATCGAAGTGCAGCTCGCGCCTGGCTCGAGCCTGCCGGATCTCCCCCACATCGTGGGGCGCGCCTCGGACGGCCACTTCCACACGCTGACCACCAACAAGTTCAGCGAGGAACAAGTCACGCGGCTCGGAAGCTCGGTGCGCCACGTGCAGCGCATGAACCTCGAGGAGATCTTCGTCGCGAATGTCATGTACCACCGGGAGACGCGCCCATGAGCATCGTCGTGCGCAAGCTCATCGCGAAAGAGCTCTACGTCAATCGCTGGTTCATGCTGGCCGCGGCCATCGCCGCGGTGCTGTCCATCGTCGCCGCCAGTTTCGGCGGCAGCGCGTACAACATCGCCGCGATCACCTGGCTCACCACCGTGATCGCCTGGGGAGTGATGCTCGCCATCTACGGCGTCTCCAATGAACGCAAGGAGAACACCCTGCAGTTCGTGCTGAGCCTGCCGATCTCCCCGGCGCAATACGTCCGCGCGAAGCTGTTCGGCCTGATCCTCACCTACCTGATGCCCTGGCTGGTCGCCTCCGCGGCGGCTGTCTCGCTGGTCCTGTTCTCGCGGGACGTGCCGGATGGCACGTTGCCCTACGTCGTCCTCCTCTGCGTGTTCCTGTTCGCCAACTTCGCCGTGGTGATGTGCGGCGCGCTGCATGCGCGCTCCGACGCCATGGTCGCCGCCGTGATCATCATCACCAACATGATGGTGAGCCTGTTCATGTTCGCCGTCGGCTCGCGCCCGGGCATCAAGAACTTCATCGAAGGGCCCGTGCCGGTCTGGAACGACACCTTCTTCAACCTTCTCGCGCTCGAACTCATCGTACTCGTCATCGCGGTTGCGCTGCCGCTGGCCACGGCCGCGCGTCGCCGCGACTTCATCTAAGGGATCTCCAAAATGAACAACCCCGACTCACAACGCCTGCACGCGCTCGACGCGGTGCGCGGCTTTGCCTTGTTGCTCGGCGTGGCCTTCCATGCCGCTCTCTCCTTCATCCCCGGCCTGCCGCCCGGGTTCTGGGCGATGAACGACAACTCGCCCAGTCCATTCCTCGCGGATGCCTCGTTCGTCTCGCACGTGTTCCGCATGTCGGTGTTCTTCTTCATCGCGGGATTCTTCGCCCGCCTGATGCATCAGAAGCTCGGCACCGGCGGCTTCTGGAAGAACCGGCTGATGCGCATCGCACTGCCCCTGGTCATCTTCTGGGTACTGCTCACGCCGGTGATCGGCTTCGTGTGGACCCTGGGCCTCACCAAGGTGTTTGGCGGCGCCCCGCCTGCCATGCCGCCGATGCCGGATATCCCCGGCTTCTTCTTGCTCACCCACCTCTGGTTCCTGTACTACCTGCTGATCCTGTACGTGGCCACGCTCGCCATCCGCGCCGTGCTCGTGCGCCTGGATGCCGGTCAGAAGCTGCGCGGCCTGATCGACCGGATGGTTGCGGGTTCCTTGCGCCTGCCATTCGCGGTGTTCGTGCTGGGCATCCCGCTCGCGGCGGCAATCATCGCGATCCCGGTCTACTTCTATGGCCAGGGCATCCCCACGCCCGACATGTCGCTGTTCCCGCAGTTGCCCGCGACACTGGGTTACGGCACCGCCTTCGTCTTCGGCTGGATGGTGCACCGCTCGAGCGGCGCGCTGGCGGCCATCACGCAACGCTGGTGGCTGCACCTGGCCATCGGCATCGCCGCCACGGCCTATCTACTGCAGGTGCTGCATGCCTCGCCCATGGCGCAGCCCGGTTTCACCAAGAACGCCTTCGCCTATGCATACGGCGTCGCGGTCTGGGGCTGGGCACTGGGACTCACCGGCGCCGCCTTGCGCTTTCTCTCCGGCTTCAGCGCCACGCGACGTTACATCGCCGATGCCTCGTACTGGGTGTACATCGTCCACCTGCCGGTAGTGGCGGCGCATGCAGGTGTGGGTGGGCCAGTGGAACCTGCACTGGAGCCTCAAGTTCCCGTTCATCCTGATCGTGAGCTTCGCGTTCCTGTTCGCAACCTATCACTGGCTGGTCCGCTCCACCGTCATCGGCCAGTTGCTCAACGGACGCAAGTATCCGCGGGGCGGCGAATCCGGTCCGCAGGCGACGCCGCCCTCACCCGCTTCTCCGCCGCCGCGCCGCGACGGTGGCGACGCCCCGGTGGCCGAACTGCGCGGCATCACCAAGAAGTTCGGCAACGTCACGGCGCTCAATGGCATCGACATCCAGGTGCGCAGTGGTGAACTGCTCGCGGTTCTCGGCCCGAACGGTGCCGGCAAGTCCACGGCCATCTCCTTGTGGCTGGGGCTCATCGAGGCGGACGCGGGAGATGTGACGTTGCTGGGCGGATCGCCCCAGGAATTCGCGCAGCGCCAGGGTCTGGGCGTGATGATGCAGGACGTGGAATTGCCCAAGGAGCTGCAGCCCTCGCGAGCACGTCCGCCTGGCATCCAGCTACTACTCCGATCCGTTGCCGCTCGCCGAAACCCTTCGCCGCGCTGGCGTCGAGACGTTCGCGGACAAGCCCTACGGCAAACTGTCGGGCGGACAGAAGCGCCTCGCACAATTCGCCGTGGCGATCTGCGGTCAACCGCGCGTGCTGTTCCTCGATGAGCCGTCCGTCGGCCTGGACGTGAAGGCCCGCGAAGCCTTGTGGACCAGCGTGCGCTCGCTGCTCGCCGCCGGGTGCTCCATCGTCCTCACGACGCACTACCTCGAGGAAGCCGAGGCGTTGGCGAATCGCGTCGCCGTGATCGCCAAGGGGCGCGTCATCGCCACCGGGTAGCGTGGATGACATGCGCGCCCTGGTCGCGCGACGGCAGATCACTTGCGAGTCCCGACTGCCGGTCGACGAAGTGCGCACCTGGCCAGGCGTGCTCGATGCCCGCATCGAACGCGACCGCCTGTCGATCACTGCCGCCGATGCCGAAGCCGTCGTTCGCCGATTGCTCAGCGAGGACGCTTCGCTGGGACGGCTCGAAGTACGCCAGGCCGGACTCGGCGAAGCATTCAACGAACTCACCAAGACGAAACGACAAGCGAGGCCGCATGAACGCCCAAGCCCTGAAGAACTACACCATCGCCGGAACTCCGTCGGGACCCCGCCTGCTCGGTGCGTACCTGGAGGAAATCCGCTGCGAAGCGCTGCGCCTGCTGCGCAACCCGGCCTCGTATTTCCGGTCCTCATCATGCCCCTGGCGCTGTACGCGCTCTTCGCGGTGGTGATCATCGGCGAGGCCATGCAGAAGGATCCGAAAACCGGCGATCTTCCTGTTCGCCGCATTTTCGGTGATGGCCATCAGCATGCCCGCGTTGTTCGGGCTCAGCAGTTCGCTCGCCATGGAGCGCGAGATGGGTCTGATGCGCCTGAAGCGCGCCCAACCCGCACCCACGGGATCCTGGCTGGTGGCCAAGATCGTCTGCGGCGTCGTCTTCGGCGATGTTTGCGTACCTTCCGCTGTTGGCGCTGGCCGCCGGCACGGGGAAGCTGCCGCTCGACGCCGCCGCAACCGTCAACCTGAGCCTCACGCTCGTTGCCTGCACGATCCCGTTTTGCGCCTGGGGGTTGATGATGGGCGCTCTGGTGAAGGGCTCCGCCGCGGCGGGCTACGCCAACCTTGTCTATCTACCGGGCTGCTATCTGTCCGGGATGTTCTTCCCGCTCAAGGAGTCCATGATGTGGCAGGCGCCGGTCTGGCCGCAGTTCCATGTCGTGCAGCTGGCCATGCACGCCGCCGACGTCAAGACCTTCCAGCATGCTCCACTGTCGACCGCGCTGGCCGGCACCATCGCCTTCACCGTGATGTTCAGCGCCATGGCCATCTGGCGCCTGGCTCGCAAGGGCTGAGCCGAAGCCATCTCTAGACGCGGCCGCCGGCCCACCTCCGTGGGTCGGCGCCCGCCGCTATTAAAGGTGCCCGCCCCTGCGCTATGTTCGCGGCAACAGAAGCGAACGAACCGGGGGTCACGATGAGCGGCAAGGATCGGCGCGAGTTCCTGCGACAGGCAGGCCTCGCTGGAATGTTGTCTTCGATGGCGCCTGGCGTCTTTGCGCAATCCGGTGCGTTCACCGTGGAGCCGGCCAACACCCAGGCCGCGACGCCCCCTCGGCACAGCATCAGGTTCTCGGCCATTGGTCTCGACCACGCCCACATCTTCGGCATGTGCGCCGCGCGTCAAGCGCGGCGGCGGCGAGCTGGTGTCCTTCCACGCGACCGACCCGAAGCAGATCGAAGCCTTCCGCAAGCAGTTCGGTGACGTGAAGCTGGCCTCGGGCGAAGACGAGATCCTCAACGACAAGTCCGTGCAGCTGATTGCCAGCGCTTCCATCCCGGATCTGCGCGCACCCCTCGGCGTCCGCGCCATGAAGGCCGGCAAGGACTTCCTGGCCGACAAGCCCGGCATCACCACGCTCAAACAGCTCGCGGATGTGCGCAAGACCATCAAGGAAACGCGGCGCAAGTTCGCCATCATGTATTCCGAGCGACTCGAAGTGCGCTCCGCCGTGTACGCGGGTGAACTGGTCAAGCAAGGCGCCATCGGCCGCGTGATCCAGACCATCAACCTGGGGCCGCACCGCATGAACATCCCGAGCCGCCCCGAATGGTTCTTCGACAAGGCGCGCTATGGCGGCATCCTCTGCGACATCGGTTCGCACCAGGCCGACCAGTTCCTCTACTACACGAACAGCACGAAGGCGAAAGTCGTCGCCGCGCAGGTGGGCAACGTCAACTATCCGCAGTATCCGAAGTTCGAGGACTTCGGCGACATGATGATGGTGGGCAACGGCGGCACTGGCTACGTGCGCGTGGACTGGTTCACGCCCGATGGCCTGTCGACCTGGGGCGATGGCCGCCTGTTCATCCTGGGCACCGAGGGATACATCGAACTGCGCAAGTACATCAACGTGGCTTCCAACCTCACCGGCGGCAACCACCTGTACATCGTGGACAAGAAGCAGGCGCGCTACATCGACTGCAAGGACGTGGAGTCTGCCGTTCGGCCCGCAATTCGTGGCCGACATCGTCAACCGCACGGAAGAAGCGCAGAACCAGGAGCAGGCCCTGCTGGCGGCGGAACTCGTGCTCAAGGCGCAGAAGGTGGCACACCGAGCCCATCACTGTTTGACAGCCTGACCAGAAAACTTCGCCAGAAAACTTCGCCGGAAAACTTCGAAGGGGAAATCATGAAGGTCTTGCGTGCCGCGCTGGTCGCGGCGGTGCTCTCGTGCAGCAGCGCCTGGGCGGATGAATTCGCGGGTGCACAGTACGTGCCCTACGGGCCACCAGCATCTACGCGCTGGGCGAAACCGTGGGCTGGAATGTCACGCTGCCCTGGTCGGCCTCCGCCGCCACCTACGTGATCCGCGAAGAACAATCTCGGCGAGCTGGGCCGCGGCACGATCAAGCCCGGCACGCCCGCCAAGATCGAAATGAAGCTCGACCGGCCCGGCATGGTCTACGTGGAAGTCACCGAGAACAAGCCCGACGCTAAACCCAGGGCGCTGGGTGCGGTGGTCGCGCCCGAGAAGATAGGCCCCGCGATCCCCGAGCCGAAAGACTTCGACGCGTTCTGGCAGGCGAAGATCAAGGCGCTGCGCAAGGTCCCCGCGAAGCCCGAACTCACGGAGAAGCCCAGCGACAGGGACGGCGTGGACTTCGCCATCCTCAAGATGGATCACCTGGACGGCAAACATGTCTGGGGCCAGGTGGCGCAGGCCGAAGGACACTACCGGCAAGAAGAAGTACCCCGGCCTCGTGATCCTGCAGTGGGCGAGCCCGCCCTATCCACTGCAGAAGTCCTGGGTCACGGACCGTGCCGCCGAAGGCTGGCTGGCCGTGAACATCGAGCCGCACGACGTGATGCCCGACCAGGCGAAGGAGTACTACGACGCGTTGCCCAAGGAGCTCAAGGAATACAACACCATCGAGACGCGCAACCGCGACCGGAACTACTTCCTCTACATGTACCTGGCCGACATCCGCGCCGTGGACTACCTGGCCAGCCGTCCGGATTGGGACGGCAGGACTCTCGTGGTCATGGGCACGAGCATGGGCGGACAGCAGAGCCTCTGCACCGCCGGCCTGCATCCCAAGGTGACGCACATGCTGGTGAATGTCCCGGCCGGCGCGGACGTGAACGGCACGGCGCACGGTCGCAAGACCGGCTATCCGTTCTGGGATCCCAACGATCCGAAGGTGCTCGAGACGGCGTCGTACTTCGACACGGCCTACTGCGCCTCGCGCATCAAGGTTCCTTCTCTGGTGTCACTGGGCTTCATCGATACCGCGACCACGCCCGTGAGCATCTGGGCCGCGTTCAACCAGATCAAGGGACCGAAGGAAGTGGCGCCGATGCCCGAGTCGCCTCACAACCACCTCGCCACGCCCGAGCAGTCCCTGCCCTGGACGCAGGCCTCGGATCGCTGGATGAAGGCGCTGATATCCGGCCGCCCACCCCTCGAGAAGGCCGATCAACCCCTGCCCCGAACTGACGCGAACTCCATGAAGGCCCACGAACAGCTCCTGGCCAAGCGCACGGGAGGCCAGATCGACGTGTACTTCATGGGCGATTCCATCACCCGCCGCTGGGGTGCGAGCGACACGCAATACGCGGATCTCTACGCCAACTGGAAAGAGAACTTCTGGGGCTGGAACGCCGGCAACTTCGGCTGGGGCGGAGACAAGACGCAGAACATGCTCTGGCGCCTGAAGAATGGCGAACTGGACGGCGTGAACCCGAAGGTCGTGGTGCTCATGGCGGGCACTAACAACATCGGCCGGAGCACGCCGATCGGCGACGCCGACGCACGCGCGGCGGAGGTCGCGCGTGGCGTGGCGGCGGTTGTCAGAGAAATCCGGCAGCGCGCGCCCAAGGCCACCTTGCTGATCACCGGAATCACCCCGCGTGACGACAACCTGGCCGTCATGCCCATCGTGAATGAGGCGAACCGGCAGATCTCCCGGCTCGCGGACGGGAAGGCCGTGCGTTACATAAACATCAACGAGCAACTTGCCTTTCCGGACGGCCACTTGCGAGAGGGAATGGCCAACGACGGCCTGCACCTCACCCCCAAGGCGTACCAGGTCTGGGCCGATGCCCTGAAACCGGCGCTCACGGAGCTGCTCGGCCCCCGTGCCGGCGAGGACAAGGCGCCGCCGCCCACCGGGGATCCGAGCGCAAAGTCCGTGACCAAGTAGGCATCGCGGGAGCAAGATAAGCGCGAGGGAGAATCTCGGAGGTCTCGGGTGTTCAACGCCCGTGTACGCCATCGCGTATCGAGATGGAGCGCTCGCCATCCGACGGGCCGCGGCGGCGTTTTGGATCCGCTTTCTTCCCCACCGGACCGTCGCCAGCACGCTGGGTATCTCGCTCGCCCTGCACATCGCCGTGTTCGTGATCATCGGCACCTCTCTCTACGTCTCCGGCGAAGACGACGCGGACGTGCCGGAGCTGTCGGTGCAGCTCGTGATCGCGCGAAGGACCCAACGACGAGGAATTCACCGAAGCGGCGATGCCCAAGCCCGCGCCGGAGCCGGTGGACGAGGTGCGTCGACGACCCGGGCACCGGCTCGGAGACGCTCGACGCCGAGACTTTCGCCGACATCAGCCCGCAGCAGGAACGCGCACCCGACGCCGAAGTCTCCGAGACGGCGGAGGCGGTCGAGATGGTGCCGACCGAGTCGGCACCGATCCTCACCACCACCGCGCCGTCGGAAGACGTGGTGGCGAAGGTCGAGGAAGCGGCGCCCGACGCGGTGGTGGCCGTGATGCCCAAGCCCGAAAAGGAAATGGTCACGCGCAACGTGCAGCAGCTGGCGCTCAAGCTGCTCGACTCCAACATGACCAACACCGAGTTGAGCTGGCAGCAGGATGGCCAGCAGTATTCTGCGCGCGTGATGCGCCAGCCGGCGCTGGACAGCACCGGCATCGAGCAGGTGATCGCCGAGGTCATGACCAGCAAGAACGGCAAGCGCATGAAGACGCGCCTGAGCCTCAAGCGGCTCGCGTTCTCTCACTTCACGCAGCTCGTGAATCACTGGGATCGCAACATCATGCTGCACGACGACGTGATCGACGGGCGCTTCCACAGCAACACCGAGTTCGCGTTCTCGACCACCAAGGATGTCGCAGCCGCGGTTCTTCGGCAAGGTGACCACGGCCGCATCGCACGCTCACGTTCAACGGTTTCAATCGGCGTCGCGACAAGGACGTGTTCCAGGGCGGCTACGAGACCAAGACCGATACGCGTGAACCTGCCGCAAGGACATGCCCGATGTCGTGAACGGCGGCGAGGAAGGCGACCGCCGCGTGTTCACCGAAGACACGCGCATCATCTTCAACGCGGATGGCAGCTACGTCTGGCGCAGCGCGAACGGCGAAGGCCCGCTGCAACGCGAAGGACCGAGCCAGCGCGCGCGCTATCTCGATCGGCGACAAGGGCGCCAAGCTCTACGTGCGCGGCACCGTCGTCCGGCATGTTCACGGTATTCACGCCGAATGACATCGAGATCGAGGACGACCTCGTCTACGCGAAGGACCCGCGCCAGACCGTGCTCTCGCGCGACTTCCTCGCGCTGATCTCCGGGCGCGACATCTGCATCGCCGCGCCGCGAAGTCACCGGACCTGGCGACCTGCACCGTGCACGGCGCGATCTTCGCGCGCCGCCGGTTCTACATCGAATTCACGGACCGCGGCCGCGGGCACGCCACGCTCGTCATCTACGGCAGCCTGACCGCGGGCACCCTGTCGCGAGACCGAGCCGCGTTATGCCACCAAGATCGACTACGACAAGCGCTTCGAATACCTGCGGCCGGCCAATTTCCCCATGACCCGCCGCTACGAGGTGGATTCCTGGGACCAGGACTGGGAGGAAGTCGACAGATCCAGCCGCGAACACCGGAAATCTCGCCCAGTCGCAAGTAGTTTTCGCGTACAGTGCGCGCCCCCTCGGGCCCCGCCCGACTCCTTGTAAATCAGAGCGCCTAGCGGCTCCTTCTGAGGCCGTCCGGCCCCCGTACGAGATCATGACCGAAGAAACCGTCCCCGCTCCCGCCAGCACCCCCACCTTTGCCGACCTGGGCCTGAGTCCCGCCGTCGTCGCCGCCCTCGTCGACATCGGCTACGAAGCGCCCTCGCCCATCCAGGCGCAGACCATTCCGCTGCTGCTGGAAGGCGCCGACCTGCTCGGCCAGGCCTCGACCGGCACCGGCAAGACCGCGGCCTTCGCGCTGCCGATCCTGTCGAGAATCGACCTCGAGCAGCACGCGCCGCAGGCGCTGGTGCTCACGCCCACGCGCGAACTCGCGATCCAGGTGGCCGAGGCCTTCCAGAAGTACGCCGCCAAGATTCCCGGCTTCCACGTGCTGCCTATCTACGGCGGCCAGAGCTACACGCCGCAGCTGAAGGGCCTGAAGCGCGGCGCGCACGTCATCGTCGGCACGCCGGGCCGCCTGCATCGATCACGTGCAGAGTGGCGCGCTCGATCTCGAGCCAGCTCAAGTACCTGGTGCTCGACGAAGGCGACGAGATGCTGCAGATGGGCTTCGTCGACGACATCGAGACGCTGCTTCCAGCAGACGCCCGAAGACAAGCAGGTGGCGCTGTTCACGGCCACGCTGCCGCACGCCATCCGCCGCATCGCGCAGACGCACATGCGCGATCCGCGCGAGATCACGATGAAGTCGCGCGGCGAAGCGGCGCCCGAAGATCCGCCAGCGCTACTGGCTGGTCAGCGGCCTGCACAAGCTCGACGCGCTCACGCGCCTGCTCGAAGCCGAGAACTTCGACGCCATGCTGGTGTTCGTCCGCACCAAGATCGAAACCGTCGAGCTCGCCAGCCGGCTCGAAGCGCGCGGCTTCGCCGCCTCCGCGCTCGAACGGCGACATGGAGCAGCGCGCGCGCGAGCAGACCGTGCAGCGCCTCAAGGACGGCAAGATCGACATCCTGATCGCCACCGACGTGGCGGCGCGCGGCCTCGACGTCGAGCGCATCTCGCACGTCATCAACTACGACATTCCGTACGACTCCGAAACCTACGTGCACCGCATCGGCCGCACCGGCCGCGCCGGCCGTTCGGGTGACGCCATCCTGTTCGTGAGCCCGCGCGAGCGGAACATGCTGCGCGTCATCGAGCGCGTGACCCAGCAGCGCATCGAAGAGATGAAGCTGCCGACCGTGGCGGACGTCAACGAGCTGCGCCTCGTCAAGTTCAAGGAAAAGGTCACCGCCGCCGTGCTCTCCGGCGCGGGCAAGGATTTCCAGCCGCTGCTCGAGCAGATCGAGTCCGAAGCCAACATTCCCGCGATCGAGATCGCCGCGGCGCTGGCGCAGCATGCTGCAGGGCACCACGCCCGCTGCTGCTGACGCAGAAGGAAGAGGCCGCGCCCGAAGGCGCCGCCGCACATCGACGGCAGCGTCGCCGACGTCCACCTACCGCATCGCCGTGGGTCATGCGCATGGCGTGCTGCCCGGGCAACATCGTCGGCGCCATCGCCAACGAAGCCAGCATCGAAGGCAAGCGCATCGGCCACATCGACATCCGCGAAGACCACAGCTACGTGGACCTGCCGACGCTGCCGGATGAAATGCTCGGCCAGCTGCAGAAGACGCGCATCCGCGGCGAAGAGATCCGCATCACGCGCGTGGATTGCAAGCCCGACAAGCCGAAGTTCAGCGGCCAGTCGCGCCGGCCGGACCGCATGGCCGAAGCCGCGGGCGAAGAGCCGTCCGAGCGCCGCCCGTACACGGGTGGCGGCAATCGGTTCGAACGCGAAGGTGGCAAGCGTCCGTACACGTCCGCGCGCACCGCGCGAGTACGCCGCGCGCGTCGCGCGAGGGCGGCAGACCCGCCTACGCGGGCACGCCGCGGTACTCGCCGCGACGATAACGCGCGTCTGCCTGCGGAATTCCGCGATGCGCCGCCCGAGTCCACGGGCGCCGAAAGACCCGAGCGTCCGTTCGGCGACAAGCCCTTCAAGTCCGGCGGGTTCAAGCCGGCGCTTCAAGAAGGAAGGCTTCAAGCAGCGGCGGCTTCAAGAAAGAAGGATTCAAGAAGGATCGGCTTCAAGCTCGCCTTCAAGAACGGACGGCTTCAAGAAGAAGTTCACCGGCAAGGCCGCGGGCGCGAAGGGCAGCTACAAGGGCGGCAAGGCCTTCCGCGAGAAGTCGCGCTGAGACTCAACGCTCCCTTTCGGGGAGCGGCTTTGACCAGTAAGGCGGCCGCATCGATTCCGGCTCGCGTGCCGTTGCCTTCGTCGGTTTGCGGCAGCCGTTGCTCGTCGAAGTACTGGCGCATGTCCTTGAACAGGTCGCCGTAGGCCGGCGGCTTGGCGCCGAGCGCGCAGCCGATGAACATGAAGTTCACCAGCACGCAGCCGTTGTTGAACTGGTAGATGGTGTTGCCCTGTTCGTCGCGCTCGAGGCCATCGACACCGGGCTTCCAGCGGAACTTCTTGAGTTCGGACTGCTGCCGCTTCGTGAGCGACGCCCAGGTACCCTGCGGCCCGGCGAACATCTTCGCGACGCGCTCGGCTTCGGTCTGCTCCGCGACTATCGCGCTCCGCCGTCTTTCGTCCTTCCATCGGCCAGTCGACGAAGCCGCGCGGCGATCGGCGGTTTCGCCTGTGCCCTGCTGCCGCATCGTCGGCTACCGAAGGCGCCTCGGAACTGCGGGTTGGAAGCCGCGTCAGGTGCTCCAGGTACTTGATCACGGTCGATGAGCTCGCGACTCGTCGATGTCGAAGATCGGCATCACCATGACAGTGACGAATTCCTCGGGCTCCGCCGCACGCGACTCTGGCCGACGGCAGGTGAGATCCAGCAGCGCAAACACGACGAACGCATGCCCGAGGAGCACGCAGAGCATCGCCGCTGTGCGTCGCCCCTTCATTGAGTGCAGTGTGACAGGAATCGTCCGACGGGAGTTCCCCGTCGGCCCGCGCGCGGATGCTCACGATAAGCCACCCAACGACGAGCCGCGGCGCGCCTGCACCTTCTTTCATGTCAGAGGATCACCGACATTGCTCGTATGCCGCGAGCCGACTCAACCCTCCAGGACACCGCGCCGGACCCCAAACTGGTCAAGGCCGTCTGGCTGGTAGCCATCATGGGCGTCGGCGCTGTTCTGTACTTCGCGCAGGACGTGTTCATTCCCGGTGGCGATGGCGCTGTTCCTCGCCCTGCTGCTGACCCCCGCGGTCGACCGGCTCTGCCGCTGGCGCCTCCGCCGCGGATTCGCCGTGGCCATCGTCATGTGCGTGGTGTTCGCCACCGCGGCGCTGGCCATCAACGCGTCTGGGGCCCGGCCACCGAATGGCTGGCGCGCGCACCGCAGACCATGCGGCAAGATCGATCCGCGCCTGCAGCCCCTGCGCGAGATGTTCGAGCGCGTGGACGCGGTCGCGGAGCGCGCCGGCCAGCTCACGCAGGGCGACGCGGTAGTTAGTGGCAAGCCCGCCATCGTCACGCCGGTCGCCGGCCAGAGCACCGCCATCGCGCTCACCAAGATCTTCATCGAAGCGCTCACCGTGATGCCGCTCACCCTGTTCTTCCTGCTCGGCGGCCCGCCGCTGCTGGCGCGCATGGGCGCTTCGCTTGTCCGGCAGCGAGGCCAGCGCCAAGGCGCTGCGCCTCACCGAAGCCATCCGCGCCGAGGTCAGCCGCTACTTCGGCACCATCGCGCTGATCAACATCGGCCTGGGCATGGCCACCGCGCTGACGCATGTACGCGCTGGGCATGCCGAACGCCATCCTCTGGGGCGTGCATGACGTGCCTGTTCAACTTCGTGCCCTACCTCGGCCCGATCGCGGCGTTCTTCATCATCGCGATCGCCGCCCTGCTCACCTTCGACAACCTCGGCCGCGCGCTGGTGGTGCCCGGCGCGTTCCTGGTGCTGCATCTCATCGAGGGCCAGCTCGTGCAGCCGCTGACCGTGGGCCGGCGATTCGAGGTGAACGCGCTCGTCGATCCTGCTCGCGGTCTGGTTCGGTTACGGCTTCTGGGGCATTCCCGGCATGTTGCTGGCCACGCCCGCGCTGGTGGCGCTCAAGGTGGCCGCGCAGTACCAGCCCGACTGGCGCACCGTGCGCGATTTCCTCACGCCCAACGACTACTGGCACCCGAAGTCGCTGAAGCGCCTGCGCCGGCGCGACTGACGAGGCCATCGACAAGCCGGCGCAGACCCCGGCCGCCTGACAAGCTTGCGCGCCGGCCGCTCCGAACGACCATGATCGCATCGTCCCGGCGTAGCCGCTGAACGCTGAACGTGTCCGTCCTCGCCATCGTCCTCACACCCTGTCTGGTCACCGCGCTCGTGCTCTGGCTCGGCGCCAATCTCGCGACCACCGAGAAGCGACTGCTCTACCGGCCGCGGCGGCTGTACACCAGCGGCGATGCGGACTTCCGCCGCGCGCTCGGCATCCTGCTGGGTCCGCCGCTGGTGCCGGGCAACCGCATCACGACGCTGGTGAACGGCGAGCAGATCTACCCCGCCATGCTCAATGCCATCCGCACGGCGCAGACCAACATCACCTTCGAGACCTTCGTGTTCCGCGACGGCGTGGGCGCCACCTTCGTCGAGGAGCTGTCGAATGCCGCGCGACGCGGCGTGCAGGTCCACATGCTGCTCGACTGGCTGGGCTCGCGGACCATGGATCCAGGGCCTGCTGGCGGCCGCGCGCGCCGCGGGCTGCGATCGTGCAGATCTACCACCCGCCCTCCTGGTATCACCTGGGCCGGCTCAACAACCGCACCCACCGCAAGCTGCTGGTCATCGACGGCAAGCTCGGCTTCACCGGCGGCGTGGGCATGGGCATCGAATGGAAGGACGGGCTCAAGGGCCTGCCGCCCTGGCGCGAGACCCACTTCAAGGCCGAGGGCCCGGTGGTCGCGCAGATGCAGGCGGTGTTCGTCGACAACTGGATCAAGGCCACGGGCCGCGTGCTGCACGGCGCGGAATATTTCCCGAAGCTCGCGAACGACTGCGGCGACATGGACGCGCAGATGTTCGGCAGCTCGCCCGTCGGCGGCTCCGAGAGCATGCACCTCATGGTGCTGCTGGCGTTGACGGCGGCGAAGACGTCGATCGACATCGAGAACGCGTACTTCGTGCCGGACAAGCTCACGGTGGAGGCGCTGTGTTCCGCCGCGCGGCGCGGCGTGCGCGTCCGCATCGTCGTGCCCGGCCGGCACACCGATGCGCGCATCGGCCGCTGGGCGGCGCAGGGTCTGTACGGCGCGCTGCTCGAGGCCGGCATCCAGATCTTCGAATACCAGCCGACGATGATGCACTGTAAGGTGCTGGTCATCGACGGCGCTGTGGAGCTCGGTGGGCTCCGCGAACTTCGACGACCGCTCGTTCCGCCTGAACGACGAGGCCAACCTCAACGTGTTCAGCGAGGAGCTGGCGCGCGAGCAGATCGCGCTCATCGACGCCGACATCCAGAAGTCGCGCCGCATGGTGCTGAACAAGTGGCGCCACCGGAAGTTCGGCCGGCGCATCAACGAGCGACTGGCGCTGCTGCTGCGTTCGCAGCTGTAAGGGCCGGCTCATCCGATGTCGAAACGCGCCCCGGCGTAGACGCTCCGGAAGTTCTCGATCGTCCGCCCCGTGCAGCGCAGGACTTCGGTCTCGAGGTGCCGGAACTCCACCGAACCGCGCTTGAAGGCGTAGAAACCACCGATGCGATGGACCTCGCCCGGCTGCATGCCCACCACGCGTCGACGCGCCGAAGCCCGACACCAGCACCGCGGCGATCCGCGCATCCGCTTCCCGCGAGATGCGCCATTCCACTCCCTGGTGCGAGGACAGCACCAGCACCACCGGCCGGGCCGTCGGCCTAACTAGCACCGCGACGATTCCCGGCTGACGAGGCTCGCCGGGCGGCCTCATGGCCACCGCCTCGTAGACGCTCACGGCCTCGAGCCGTGCGTTCCGCGCCGGCGCGGCAACGCGCAGGCGGCCCGGACCCCACGCTGCAGCCGGTTCATCGGGTGCCGGCCCGGGCGCGGCGGCGCGCGCCGCCTGTACCGTGGCGGACTCGGGCGCCTTGCTCGTTGCGGCGTAGATAGTCCGCGAACTCCAGGGGGCCGTAGTTCATGGCATTTCCTCGTGACGCAGACGAACATATGTGTCACGTGCCGGCAATTTGCCTCACCGTGGCACAATACCTAAGACGGCCTAGCTACGCCCTTAGGGAGCTCAGGGACGATCGATCAGCGCCATCAGGCATCTCGGGCTCGATGGGCTTGGTCAGGTGATGGTCGAATCCCGCGGCGCGCGACTCCGCCTTGTCCGAGTCCTGCGCCCAGCCCGGTGACGGCGATGAGCAGCATGTCCTTGCCGTCGGGCAGCGGCACGAATCTGCCGCGCGACTTCGTAGCCATTCGTGCTGCGGCATGCCGATGTCGAGCAGCGCCACGTCCGGACGCTGCGTCGGCGAAACGATCGCAGCGCCGCCTCGCCATCGTGCGCCAGGTCCACCTGCATGGCCTTCGAGCCGCAGGATGATGGCGAGGCTCTCGGCGGCGTCGCGATTGTCGTCGGCCAGCAGGATGCGCTTGCCGGGACCGCGTCGCCCGTTCGGATCCGCACGGCGCCGCTGCCGGCGGACGCGGCGCCCGCTGCGTTCGGCAGCCGCACGGTGAACCGGCTGCCCATGCCCGTGCCCGCGCTCGCGGCTTCGATGCGCCCACCG
This sequence comes from uncultured Pseudomonadota bacterium, assembly GCA_963846605.1. Classification (GTDB taxonomy): domain Bacteria; phylum Pseudomonadota; class Gammaproteobacteria; order Steroidobacterales; family Steroidobacteraceae; genus CADEED01. The sequence continues at coordinate 355,092 of CAWJWS010000011.1, read as the reverse complement.
TGCAGCTCGACGATGCCCTTGGCGAGCGCGAGCCCGATTCCCAAGCCGCCCGCCGCGTGCTCCTGCGCCGATGCGCACCTGCGCGAACATGCCGAACACGCGCGGCAGATCCTGGGCAGCGATGCCGATGCCGTTGTCCTCGACGACGAGCACCAGTTCCTCGCCCTGCTGCGCGCCGGTCACGCGGATCGGTGCCGCCGCGGGTTGGTGTACTTGGCGGCGTTGGTCAGCAGATTCGACAGCACCTGCGCCAGGCGCAGCGGATCGCCGATACACCTGCAGATCTGCCGGCACGTCACGGTGCAGCTGATGATGGCGCTCGTCGATGAGCGGCCGCGCCGTCTCCACCGCCGCGCCCAGGATGGACTGCAGATCGGTCGGCTGCTTGCGCAGCTGCAGCGTGCCGTGCGTGATGCGCGACACGTCGAGCAGGTCGTCGAGCAGCAGCGACATGTGCTGCACCTGGCGCTCGATGACGTTGTTGGACCAGCGCTTCTGCGCTTCGGTGGCATTGGCGATTGCGCGCGATCGACGCCGCCTGGCGGATGGGCGCCAGCGGATTGCGCAGCTCATGCGCCAGCGTCGCCAGGAACTCGTCCTTGCGCCGGTCGGCTTCGACGAGATCGCGCTCCCATTGCTTGCGCCGCGTGATGTCCGCGAACCAGACGGCGACGTTGCCGTCGAGCGGCGAGGCGACGATGTGATACCAGGCGTTGTTGCCGTCGGCCGCCGAGTGCCGCTCCATCTCGCGCACCTCGTCGTGCTCCAGCGCGTCGAGGTACATCTGGAAACGGCCCGCGGTCGTCCCAGGCATGCGGGCAGGACTTCCAGCACCGGCTGGCCGATGAAGTTCGCCGGCCTGACCGCGCATGACCTGTCGCGGCCGGCGGTGTTCACGTACACGAAACGGAAGTCGATGATGCGTGCCGTCCGCTGTCGCGGATGGGCGACGAGATGATGAACGGCACGCCGGACGCCTCGAGCACCGTCTGGAAGCGGCGGTCGCGCTGCCGTAACACCGTTCTTCCGCGCGCGCGCGTTCGATGAACACCGCGGCCTTGCGCGCGCAGATGTCGGCGATGCGGATCTCGCGCTCGCTCACGCCGGTGCACGCTCGACAGGTGCACCGTGAGCGCGCCGAGCACCGAGCCGTCGCGCGCGATCAGCGGCGTGGAGTGCACGGCGCGCACGCCTTCCCGCCGCAGCAGCTCGCGATGCTCGGCCACGCGTGGATCGAGCTCGGTGTCCTCGATGACGCACGCGCTGCCTTGTCCACGCACACCATGCCGCAGGCGCCGTCACCGCCCTTGCGCTCGCGGATCTCCTCCGACCGTGCGCGGCGCCAGGCCGATGCTCGCCGCCAGCGTGAGTACGTCGCGCGACGCGATCGTAGATGGAGATCAGACCCTGCGGCGCGTCATGCATGCGCGCGAACGTCGACAGGATGAGTCTGCAGCTGCTCGGGCAGACGTGGGAATCGACGACGAGCGTGGCGCTGAGCTCGTGCAGGTCGTGCAGGTCATTGAGTTCGCGGCGCGAGATCGAGCGGTAGTAGTCGCCGACCACGATGACCATGCACCGAGACCAGCGCCGAGGAGATGATGGCCACCTGCTCGGCGGAGTTCGGCACCAGGAGCCAGGCCCGGCTGACTTCATGATCGCCGAGTTGACGAGCCCGGCGACCGCCACCAGCGCACCGGGCCAACGACCGGCGATGGTCGTGGCCAGCACGATGGCCGGGATGAAGAAGATGAACGTCACCCGCGCCTGGGTGATCGGGAAGATGGCCCAATGCAGCAGCGCCGCGATCGCGGCCGAGGACCAGCGGCGAACGCGAACCGGCGCGTCACCGATCTTCTCGATCCACGGCCACAAGCGCGACAGGCGGAAATCCCGGGAGATTCGAGCGATCAGCGGCGCACCTTCAGGAGGCTCTTATATGCGGCGAGATTACTCCGTGGGGCCGTCCGCAGTCACCGGGCGCAGCTCTTCCGGCGGGCGTCAGGCCACGGGCGGCGGCTGACCGGCGTGCCGGGGCAGCGACTCGTCGATCCAGGCCCATTCCGGCGCCGACTCAGTCCAGATGGTGGCGAGGGCTTCAGCAGCTCCGTGTCGTCCAGCGTTCCATTACGGACGATGACCAGGTGCGGCCGGGCTTCGGAGGCGCTGAACACGTGCGTACCGCAGTTCGGGCAGAACCGCCGGTGCATGCGGCTGCCGCTGTCGGCCACGCTCTGGTAATCGCGCAGATCGCCCTGCGACTTCAGCGCTTCGCTCCGGAACACCACGTTGACCGTGGCATTGCCGCTCGCGAAATACTGGCAGTCGCGGCACCAGCACAGGCGCATGGCGATCGGTTCGGCACTGAATTCGTAGCGGACCTGCTTGCACAGACAGCCGCCGGTGATGAGAGTCATGTGGGTTCCTTCAGGGTGCGGCCGCGGCCTGGATCGCGGGCCAGTCGAGGCTCAATGAACGGCAGTCGCATTTCGAGCGTGCGCGCCAGTTGTTCGAGATCCGCGATGCGCTCCTCGGTGGCGGGATGCGAAGACAACAGCGCCGGGCCCTCGCCTCCCTTCTTCCGTTGTTCCGCCTGGAGCCGCCGGAACAGGCTGGGCATGCCGTCGAGCGGAATGCCCGCCTTCGCCAGCGCCTTCATGCCTTCGACGTCCGCCTGCGCTTCGAGCTTGCGGCTGTTGCGCAGGTTTCCGAGCTGGTGGAGCACGATGGCGGTGATCGCGCTGACGTCCCCCAGAACCACGGCCAGCATCGCGGCCCAGCCGGCCGAGCTGATCATCTGCTGCAAGGTATGCCGGTGCTCGACGTGCTGCACCTCGTGCGCGAGCACGCCGGCCAGCTCATCGGCGCTGCCCGCGGCTTCGATCATGCCCGCGATTCACGACCACGATGCCGCCGGGCAGGGCATAGGCGTTCACTTCCTTGTCGTCGCTGATGTACCAGCGATAGGTGTAGCGCGAACCGCGCGTGAGGCGCGCGCCGATGTCGGCCACCGCTTTGGCGGCCGCTCCTTCCTGCGTGAGTTCGTGCTCGCGCTCGCAGCTGCTCGAGCGCCTGCTCGCCGATGCCGATCTCGGTTTCCATCGACACGCGGTTCGCGATCCATCCGGTGATGCGCTTCACTCTGCCACCAGCCGATCACCAGCAGCAGCGCCACGCCCGCCACGGCGCCGATCACCACGTTCCACTTGCGCCGGTGGTAGTGGACCGTCGAATGGCCTTTGCGAAGGTTGACGGCGACGCCCTCGGGCGCGGAATCGAGCAGCGCGCGTTGCGCCGCTGGCTCCGGCACGGTCACCGCATGGACCTGGCCTTCGCGCTCCCAGGCAAGCTGCAAGCGTGTCCTCGTTGAAGCCGGTGACACTGACTTTCAGGCTCGCCGCCGCCACGTCTTCCGCGCTGCCGTCCGCCCGGGTCACGCGCAGATAGTCCCCGCGGAAATGCAGGCGCGTCGGCACGCCCGTGGCAGGCAGCTCGGGGCCGTGCAGCAGGCCCGGGACTTCGTTCATCAGCGTTTGCCCATGATCGTCATGACCACGAGGAAGATGACGATGAGCAGATACCAGAGCTTGGCGCCCAGGCCCGACGAAGCCTGGGTCCCGACGCCTCCGATCATGGCGCGCAGCCGCTGCAGCGGCAGGCTCTGCAACCACACCGTGCCCGGACCCTTGACCGAGGCCAGGAACAAGCCCTCCCCGCCCAGCACCGACGTCTTGAGACTGCCCACGTACTTGACGTCGTAGTTCACCGAGGTCTGCAGCGCGGCCAGGCAACCCGTGTCCACCTTGAGCTCCTCGCCCGCGCGCAGCTCGAGCGACGCGAGCGTGCCGCTGGCGTGGATGAACACCGTCCCGCTGCCCGTGAGCTTCTGCATGATGAAGCCCTCGCCGCCGAACATGCCGGCGCGCAGACGCTTCTTGAAGGCCAGGCCGAGTTTCACGCCCTGAGTACCGCCGAGGAACGAACCCTTCTGGCAGATCAGCGCGCCGCCCATGGCGGCGAGATCCACGGCCATGATCTTGCCCGGCGACGGCGCCGCGAACGACACACGCAGCGGCCGCGACGAGCGATTCGTGAACACGGAGGTAAAGAAACTCTCTCCGGTCATGCGAACGCTTGAAGCCCGAGGCCAGACGCTGGCCGAGTCCCGCGTCGGTGCCGTCACCCATGTGGGTTTCGATGTCCACACCTTCGTCGGCGTACATCATCGAGCCCGGCTCGCCGACGGCGGACTCGCCCGGCGCCAGAGTCATCTCGACGTATTGAAGATCGGAACCTTCGATGCGGTATTGCAGAGGCATGTGCCCTCCCAGGCAAGTTTTTCCCGGCTTTCGCCGCGCGCAGGACTATACAATGACGCCATGAAATTCTATTCATGGAACGTCAACGGCATCCGCGCCGTGGTGAAGAAAGGAACCTTCCAGGAGTTCGTCAAGGCCCACAAGCCCGACATCCTCTGCCTGCAGGAGACCAAGGCCGAGAAAGGCCAGGCGGAGATCGACCTCAAGGACTATCACGAGTACTGGAACTCGGCCGAGAAGAAAGGCTACTCGGGCACGGCCATCTTCTCGAAGCAGGAACCGATCAAGGTCATCAACGGATTTCCGGACGCGTTCGCGAAGAAGTACAGCTTCGCGGACGAACTCAAGCGCGACTCCTGGAACGAAGGTCGCGTCATCGCCGCGGAGTTCGAGAAGTTCTACGCGGTCACCGTGTACACGCCCAACGCCAAGGACGACCTCTCACGCGTCAAGCTGCGTCACGAACATTGGGACCCGGCCTTTCTCGCGTACTGCAAGCAGCTCGAGAAGAAGAAGCCGGTGATCTTCTGCGGCGACCTCAACGTCGCGCACACGGAAGACGATCTCGCGAACCCGAAGCCCAACCGTGGCAAGAAAGGGTTTACGGACGAGGAACGCGAAGGCTTCCAGAATTTCGTCGACGCGGGCTTCGTCGATACGTTCCGGATGTTCACGCAAGGCAACGGCCACTACTCCTGGTGGTCGCACTTCGCGAATTCCCGTGCGCGCAACGTGGGATGGAGAATCGACTATGTGCTCGTCTCCGATTCGCTGAAGAAGAAGGTCAAGAAGGCGAAGATCCACGCGGATGTGCTGGGCAGCGATCATTGCCCGGTTAGCATCGAGATCGACATCTAACGAGGGTGCGGGCCTGAGCGCGGGCGGATCGGTCGCAGTCGCTCAGTCTCGGGCGCGCGCTTCGCGCGTTCCCTCGGGCGAAGCTGCGCAGGTGGAGCTTTCTTTTCGCGCACCGCGCGCTGATGGACGACGCCGCTTCGGCGTCGTAGGAGTGGGGCGTGAGCCCCTGGAAATAGTACCTCCGCGCTGACGCTTCGCCCTCGGCGCCCTCGATTCGCTCCCGCGACCGATCCGCCCGCGCTCAGGCCCCCACCGTCCCACCTTGGTTCTGGATCCGGAACCGGGGCCGGAGGCGTTCGGCGAGGGGATCAGGTCCGCGCTTCGGGTACGAGTTCGGTGCGGATGAAGGAGATGCGTGTCAGCAGCATCTCGGCGTTCTGCGGGTTGGCTTCGGCGTCGACGGGGAAGCATTCGTCGACGGACTCACCGTCGCGCGCAGCGAGCGCCCACTCCTCCATCAAGCCGCAGTACTGCTCCAGCGCGGCCGCCGGGTGCTCGTTGCCTTCGTAGACGAAATAGGCGCTCGGCAGATCGCCGACCACCACCCACAGCTCCGAGTCGGTGTCGTCGATGGCTTCGGTGAACTCGAAATGGAACAGCGCGATCACGCCGCCCACGCCATAGCCCAGGCTGAAAGTGCGGATCGGCGGGCACCATTCGTGCGACTCGATGTAGCTGCGCGCATCCGCCGCCATGGCCTTGAGCAGATCGGTGTCTTCGGCATCGTCGCCGGCAATGTCCGGAGTAGTGTCCTGATTCATGGACGCGAGAATAGACGAAGCGCGTCAGAACGGCGCGCCGAGTACCAGTCGCCAGGCGGACAGCTCCCCGGCGAATCGATAGCCGAAGCCCAGCCGGGGCGCATCGAAACGCCAGATCTTGAGACGCGGGCGAGAAGCGAAGGTGACGCCGAACTCCGCCTGCACGGGCTCTTCCCGGGCTCCCGCCAACGGCGCCGTGGGTGGGTCGGCTATCACATCCCAGATGGTGTAGACGCCAACCTCGAGCTTGCGACCGCGCGCGCTCAGGCCCACCTCGCGCGTGAGATCGAAGGCCTGACGCAGCCGGAGAAATCGATCGTTGGGCGTGTCGCGACGGTACCGTACGCCCGCATAGGCGAGCTCGCTGCGCACGAAGCTGTCCCAGCCGTGGTAGTCCGCGCGGCGTTCTGCACGTACGCCTGCGCCATATAGCCAGCCATCCACGCTGCTCGATGCCACGCTGAATCCGGCGCGCACGTACGGGATGACGTGCCAGTCGTCAGCAAGCTGGTAGTCGAGCTCGATGCCCGGCACCACGCTGAAGCTGTCGACGCGCGTGGGCGGACCATGCGAGATGACGTCGACCGGACTGAAGTCGAAGAATCCGGCCGTGATCGGCAGCATGAAGCGCACGCCTGTCTGATCGGGCCGCGTTTCGCGCAAGTCGCGATGGTAGGTGTAGCGGTAGATCTGGAGGCTGCGGCCGTCCAGCTCATACAGACCGGAGCCCAGGTCCGTAGCGAAGACGTAGTTGATGGATTCGCCGACCGCCGCGTCCTCGCGCGTTTCAGGCGTGGCGGGTGGCGTGGTCTGGGCCTGCGCGAAGCAGGTCCACAACAATGGCGCGGCCCATCCGCATGCGGTCATCCGTCTCATGAAGAGGCGGATTCTACGGGGATGCGCGGTGGCGGGTGCTACCGCTCGGTCACGCGGAAACCGATGCGTCGCTTCAATAGATAGCCGACGACGACACCGGAGAGCGCGGCTGCGAGGGCGGCTCGGAGGATGGCTTTCATGGGAGGCAGGGTACAGACAGGTTTGTGCCGGGCCTGTACGGGTTGGGAGGGAGTGGGCGTGGGGGTTGGCTGACTTGGGGGATGGGGGCGAATGAAGTGGAGCGGACTAGAAAGGACGGAGGGGGTGGGATTGCTCGCAGCGGGGGACCGCTGCTCGTCCCTCGCGGACTCGGGACCACAGGCGCAAAGCCGCCTGTGTCCGACTTTGCTCCGCAAAGTCGTCGAACCCACGGGCTGCGCCCGCGAGTCCGAATCTCGGCTCGGTCTTCGCGAGCCGATGGCGGAGGGGGCGAGATTGTGAGCAGCGGGGGACCGCTGCTCATCCCTCGCGGACTCGGGACCACAGTCGCTGATGCGACTGTGTCCACTTTTGCTCTGCAAAAGTGTCGAACCACTGGTCTGTTTGACCGTGGGTTCGAATCCCACAAGGTGCGCACTTGAATCTGGCGGAGGGGGTGGGATTCGAACCCACGGTCCCCGTGAGAGGACGCCGGTTTTCAAGACCGGTGCATTCAACCGCTCTGCCACCCCTCCGGGTGCTGCGGATTGCGCGCGGAAGCTACTGTAAAGACTGCGTTTGGTCCAGTCGGGGGCGTATCGGGAGCGGCCGGGGACTTTCCGGGGCCCAGACGGCCTACCCTGGGGCCTAGGACCACCGGCGAATGCACGCGCGACAGCGGACGGGAGAAGCTCGAAGGGTGGCTAGCAAACTCCGGCATTCTTTAAGATGACGCGCGTGAAACTGCTCATCGTCGACGACCACCCGCTGTTCCGCGACGGACTCGCGGCGCTGCTGCGCCAGTCGGATCCGGCAACCGTCGTGGTTCCGGCGTCTTCCACCGAGGAAGCCTTGCGCATCGTCGACGAGCAGATCGTCGACGCGGTGTTCATGGATCTCATGATGCCGGGCTTGTCGGGCGAGGCGGCGATCCGCGAATTCGTGCGGCGCCACCCTGACTCTGCCCGTAATCGTGCTGTCCAGTTCGGAAAGTCCGCAAGACGTGCGACGCGTGATCAATGCCGGCGCTTCGGGATACATCCCCAAGTCGGCCACCGCGCAGACGGTGGTGTCGGCACTGCAGCTCGTGCTTTCCGGAAACACCTACATCCCGCCGCTGCTGGTGTCGGCCGCGCACGCGCGCGGAACTCGGCGGCTGCGAGCCAGCGCTCACTCTCGCGACTCACCGACCGGCAGGTGGATGTATTGCGCTACCTGCGCGACGGGCTCACGAACAAGGAAATCAGCGCGCATCTCGGCATCGCGGAAAAGACCGTGAAAGTGCACATCGCGGCGATCTTCAAGACGCTGAACGTGGTGAATCGCACTCAGGCGGCGAAGTTCCTGCATGACGCGCAGGACGCGACTTCAGGTGCGTGAAGCCTCGGGGCGCGACATCAGGTGAATGATGGCGGCGCGCAGCCGGCTGTCTGACACCGGCTTGTGAAGCAGTAGCAGCCCGCTGTCCTGGGCTTCCTTGAGCCGGTCCGGCGCCGTATCACCCGTGATCAGCATTCCCGGCATGTCGTCGTCGTTGTATTCCGAGCGCAGGCGCTCGATGACGCGGATCCCATTCTCGTTCGCGCGCAGGCGGTAGTCGCGAGATGATCAGCGCGGGACGCTCCGGACGATTCGCGAGCTCGCTCATGAGTTCGTCGCCCGATGCCGCGGTAACCACGTCGAACCCCCAGCCTTGCAGCAAACTGCGCATGGCTATCTGGATGCGCAGCTCGTCGTCCACCACCAGCACGAGCGCGGGCTCATGCGTCGACGAATCCGCGGGCCCGTCAGCAAGCATCGCGCTCGCCGCCGGCCGCGCATCCGAATACGGCAAGGTGATCGAGAACACCGACCCTCGTCCGGGTGCGGAGCGAAGACCCAGCGGATGGTTCAGCAGCGCGGTGAGCCGCTTCACGATGGCAAGGCCCAGGCCCACGCCGCGCCCGCGATCGCGCTCGGAATTCCCGACCTGGTAGAACTCCTGGAAGATGCGCGCCTGCTCTTCGCCGGGAATGCCGCGGCCGGTGTCCCAGACCTGCACGACCAGCGAGCGTCCGCGACGACGGCAACCCACGAGCACCCTGCCGCGATCCGTGTACGCGATCGCATTCGCGACGATGTTGCGTACCACACGCTCCACGAGCATCGGATCGCTGAACACCGAGGCGCGGCTCGGCCTGCAGGCGCAGCTCGACGCATTTCGCTTCGGCCTGCGATGCATGGTCGCGGCAGATGCGTTCGAGCAGCGGCTGGATCGAGAAGGTCTCCGCGTTGACCTCGACGACGCCGGCATCGAGGCGCGAGATGTCGAGCAGGCCATCGAACAACCCGCTCATGGCCTGCACCGAGGTGTCGATGTGATCGAGCATTCGCACGGCCTCGGGGTCGGTGACGCGCGGGCGCATCGCCGCGACGAACAGCGACAGCGCATGCACGGGTTGGCGCAGGTCGTGACTGGCGGCCGCGAGGAAACGCGACTTGGCGTTGCTCGCCTCTTCCGCGACGATTTTTTCCTGCGTGAGGCGTTCGATGAGTTCTTCGTTCTCGAATCTCAGCCGCACGGATTCCTCGAACTGCGCGGCGACACGCCGCGCCTGTTCGGTGATCGCCACGAGCCAGCCCAGGATGATCAGCGCCAGCACCCAATGCAGCCAGTCACCCTGGATCATCATCCAGCCCGCCGGCAGCAACAGAATGGGCAGGATCGAGTAGATGGCCGGCCGCAACACGCCATAGGCGGTGACGGCGCCACTGGCCACGGCGCAGACGTAGAGCAGTATCAGCAATTGCAGGTCGAGCCGTCCTGGCGGCAGCACCAGCACGGCGAATCCGCCCACACCCAGGCCAACCGCCAGCACACCCAGGGAGAAGCGCCGCGACCACTCGCGCCATTCGTGGTCCGGTGGCTGATGCTGCCGGTATGACGAGATGAGCAGCAGCCGCGCCTGGACCTGGATGAGCATGAATCCGCCGAAAGCGATGGCCAGCGGCAACCCGATGGCATCCACGCCCACGAGGATGCCTCCCACCAGCATCGCAGCCACCGCCGTGGCCGTCATGCCCGGCGCGGTGCTGTTGTACGCCGAGCGCACCTGCTCGGCCCGGATGCGGTTCTCCAGTTCGGTGTCGATCTGTTTGTCTGCCATCTTGATCATGCGGTGGCCCGCGGAGAGGCTAGCCCACATGTTAGGGTTCGGCAAAAGGAGGCGGCATGGACTTCTGGCATGGCTTCGCGGTGATCACGGTGGTCCACCTGCTGGCGGCGGCATCGCCCGGCCCCGACTTCGCCTACGTCACGCGGCAGTCGCTGGTGCACGGCCGCCGCGCCGGACTGCTGGCCAGTGCCGGGATCGCGCTCGGCCTTTCCATCCACATCGTGTACTCGGCGGCGGGACTCGCCGCGGTGATCGCGCACTCCGTGCACTGGATGACGGCGATCAAGTTGGTGGGCGGCGCCTACCTGCTCTATCTCGGCATCATGGGGCTGCGCGCACGCCGGAACCCGTCACTCGCCGAGACCACGCGCGACCTCCCCGTCTCCGCCGCCGCGCCAGGTGCTGGGCGGCTTCCTCTGCAATGCCTTCAACCCGAAGGCACCTATCTACTTCCTCGCGCTGTTCACCGTGGTGCTGTCGCCGGACCTGCCGCTGCCCACGCTGCTCGCCTACGGCGCGTGGATCATGGTGCTGCAGTGGCTGTGGTTCTCGCTGGTGGCCACTGGTGTTCGCGCACCCCGCGGTGCGCGAGCGGCTGCTCGCCGTCCGACACTGGATCGATCGCGCGTTCGGCGCGGCGATGGTGGCGCTGGGGCTGCGTGTGCTGGCCTCCACGCGCGAGTGAACCCGCTCCAGTGGATCCTGCTCCAGGCGAAATGACCGCCCGGAGACATGCGCCGCTGACAACCCTGTCCTGAGTGTCCGGTCGCTGTCTCGCGCGAGGCCGCTGCGGGTTTCCATCCTTGACAGCGCCGCGTCGCGGAATGAAGCTCACGGCCGCTGGTGGCAAGGATCTCGCCGCCAACGCCGGGGGAGCATGGCAAATGGATATGCAAGCGCCTTTCCTAGCAATCTGAAGTCTCGAAGTTCCGTCGCACGCTTCGTAGCCAGTAGCCGGTTCTCTCCTGCTGTTTTCACCACAGGGGGCAATCATGTTTCATCGATTCCGTCTCACGCGCGACATGGCGCAGCCGCGTTCTCGCAATCCTGCTGGCGCTGTTCGCGCCCGCGGTCTTCGCGCAGACCTTCAACTACGGCGAGGCGTCTGCAGAAATCGCTGTTCTTCTACGAGGCGCAGCGCTCCGGCGATCTGCCCGCCACCAACCGCGTCAACTGGCGCGGCGATTCGGGCATGCAGGACGGCGCGGACGTCGGCCGCGATCTCACCGGCGGCTGGTACGACGCCGGCGATCACGTGAAGTTCGGCCTGCCGATGGCGGCCTCGGCCACCATGCTCGCCTGGGGCATCGTCGATTACCGCGCGGCGTACGTCTCCGACGGGCCAGCTCGACACCGCGCTCGACCAGCTGAGTGGGCCACTGACTACTTCATCAAGGCGCACCCGTCGGCCAACGAGCTCTACGGCCAGGTCGGCAACGGCGGCCGGACCACGCCTGGTGGGGCCCGGCGGAAGTCATGCAGATGGCGCGGCCCGCGTATCGCGTCACCACGCGCTTGCCCGGGTTCGGATCTCGCGGGCGAGACGGCGGCCGCGCTGGCCGCGGCGTCGATCGCCTTCCGGCCGACGGATTCCGCGTATGCGAACACGCTGCTCACGCATGCGCGCCAGCTCTACACGTTCGCGGACACCTATCGCGGCAAGTACTCCGACTGCATCACCGACGCGGCCGGCTACTACAACTCCTGGAGCGGCTACAACGACGAGCTCGTGTGGGGCGCCATCTGGATGTACCGGGCGACGAACGAACCCGCGTTCCTCGACAAGGCGCAGAGCTACTACGCCAACCTCTCGAACCAGCAGCAGACCACGATCAAGTCGTACAAGTGGACGCATCGCCTGGGACGACAAGTCCTATGGCAGCTACGTGCTGCTGGCCAAGCTCACGGGCGCGGCGCAGTACCACAACGACGCGCAGCGCTGGCTCAACTGGTGGACGGTCGGCGGCACGGCGCATCGGCGCCGACGGCACGCGCGTCAACTACAGCCCGGGCGGCCAGGCGGTGCTCGACCAGTGGGGTTCGCTGCGCTACGCCGCGAACACCTCGTTCGTCGCGCTGGTCTACGCGGACGCGATCACCGACGCGACGCTCAAGGCGCGCTACCACGACTTCGCGCTGCGCCAGATCGACTACGCGCTGGGAGAGAACCCGCGCAACTCGAGCTACGTCGTCGGCTTCGGCGCGAATCCGCCGAAGAATCCGCATCACCGCACGGCGCACGGCTCGTGGACGGATCAGCTCACCTTCCCGGTGGAGAGCCGCCACGTGCTGTACGGCGCGCTGGTGGGCGGGCCCTCGTCCAACAACGACGCCTACACCGACGACCGCGGCAACTACGTGAACAACGAAGTGGCCACCGACTACAACGCCGGCTTCACCGGCGCGCTCGCGCGCCTCGCGCAGGAATATGGCGGCGCGCCGCTCGCGAATTTCCCGCAGCCGGAAGCGGTGGTCGGCAACGAGATGTTCGTAGAAGCGGCCATCAACGCCACCGGCTCGAACTTCACCGAGATCAAGGCGCTGGTGAACAACCAGTCGGGCTGGCCGGCGCGCATGGGCGACAAGCTCTCGTTCCGCTACTACTTCACGCTCGAGTCCGGCGTCACGCCCGAGCCAGATCACGATCAACGCCAACTACAACCAGTGCTCGGCGCCCATCGGGCCCCGACCCTGCACGCGGGCAGCGTGTACTACGTCACCGTCAACTGCACGGGCACGAAGATCTATCCGGGCGGGCAGCCGCACTTCAAGAAGGAAGTGCAGTTCCGCATCGCGAGCTCGGGCGCCTGGGATCCGAGCAACGACTGGTCCATCACCGGCGTGAACACCACGCCGGGTGGCACGCCGGCGCTCGTGCAGCGCATTCCGCTGTACGACAACGGCGTGCGCGTCTTCGGCAACGAGCCCGGTGGTTCCACGTCGGATCACGCAGCCGCCGACCACGCCCGGCAACCTGCGCGTGACGGGCACGACGACGAGCAGTCGATGTCGCTGGCGTGGAATGCCTCGACGGACGACGTTGGTGTCACGGGCTACCAGGTGTTGCGCGGCACGACGGTGGTCGGCAACCCGACCGGCCTCACGTTCACGGACACGGGCCTTGCGGCGAGCACTACCTACTCGTACACGGTGCGCGCACTGGATGCGTCGGGCAAGCAGTCCGCGGCGAGCACCGCGGTGAGCGCGCACGACGCGGCAGCGTGACGCGGGACTACGCGATCGGCGCGGCGAGCCCGGGCACGGTGTCGGTGGCGCGGGGCGCGAGCGCTTCGACCACGATCGCATCGTCGCACCAACTTCACGGGTGCGGTCGACGATCAGCGCCAGGGATTGCCGGGCGGCGTGTACCGTCGCGTTCAGCCCCGCGTCGACCACGGGCAACTCCGTGACGGCGACGTTCAACGCGTCGAGCACCGCCACACTCGGCACCGCCAACGTGACGGTCACGGGCGCGTCGGGCTCGGTGACGCGAACCGCGGTGGTGTCGGTGACCGTCACCGGCACGCCGACGAGCGACTTCACGGTCGGCTCAGCGTGAGTCCGCTGTCGGTGGCGCGTGGCGCCAGCGGAACGGCGACGGTCGCGATCAACCGCACGAACTTCACGGGAGCGGTGACGTTGACGCGCCAGCGGATTGCCGAGCGGCGTGACGGTGGCGTTCAATCCGTCCGCGGCGACCACCGGCAACTCGGTGACGGCGACGTTCGCCGCCTCGAGCACCGCGACGCTGGGCGCGGCGACCGTCACGCTCACGGCCACTTCGGGTTCGACCACGCGCACGACGACGGTCGCGCTGACGGTCACGGGCGGCGGCACGGGCGGACGCGTGACGGCCACGCCCGTGGTGTCGCACCAACAGCCCGTGGTTCAACGAGCTGCAGCTGCAGCGTGGCCAACACGGCGCCGCTGACGGCGATGACGGTTACCGTGGTCGTCGCAGCGCACGACGGGCGTGAGCTACTCGGGTCAGTACAACACCGTGGGTGGACAGATCACGCAGGCGAACAGCAGCACCGCCGCTGCGATCACGTACACGTTCACGTTGAACGCGGGACAGACGCTGCCGGCGTCCACGGGCCGCACGTTCGCGGTGCAGACCAGTGGCAACGGCTCGCTGCATCCGACGTCGGGTGATACGTACAGTCGGTGACGTACACCAGCGGGGGCGCGTCGACGACAACGTCAGGAACCTTCTAGATGAACCGCGAGGGCCTCCCCGGCCCTCGACCTGCGAGGACGCACCGCGAGGTGCGTCCTCTTTTTTTGAAAGGGGGTCAGACCCCGATTCCAGTTCAGATCTTCTCCGCGCCGCCCATGTACGAGCGCAGCGCGGCCGGCACCGTGATCGCTGCCATCGGCGTTCTGGTAGTTCTCGAGCACCGCGACCAGCGCGCGGCCCACCGCCACGCCGGAGCCATTCAGCGTGTGCAGCGGCTCGGGCTTGCCGGTCTCGGGATTGCGCCAGCGCGCCTGCATGCGCCGCGCCTGGAACGCCTCGCAGTTGCTGCACGAGGAAATCTCGCGGTACTTGTTCTGCCCCGGCAGCCAGACCTCGATGTCGTAGGTCTTGGCGCTGCCGAAGCCGATGTCGCCCGCGCACAGCGCCACCACCCGATACGGCAGACTCCAGCTTCTGCAGCACCTTCTCGGCACTGCCCGTGAGCTCCTCGAGCGCCGCGTAGGAATCCGCGCGGCTTCGACGATGTGCACGAGCTCGACCTTTTCGAACTGGTGCTGGCGGATCAGCCCGCGCGTGTCCTTGCCGGCGGCGCCCGCTTCGGAGCGGAAGCACGGCGTATGCGCCACGAACTTCATCGGCAGGTCCTTCGGCCTCGACGATGCTGTCGCGCACGAGATTCGTCACCGGCACTTCAGCGGTGGGAATCAGGTAGAAGCCCTGCTCGCCCTGAACGCGGAACAGGTCCTGCTCGAACTTCGGCAGCTGGCCCGTGCCCTGCAGCGCCGGCGCGTTGACGAGATACGGCACGTAGGCTTCGGTGTAGCCGTGCTCACCGCGTGTGCAGGTCGAGCATGAACTGCGCCAGCGCGCGATGCAGTCGCGCCAGGCCGCCCGTCATGATCGAGAAACGCGCACCGGAAATCTTCGCCGCGCGTCTCGAAGTCCAGGCCACCCGAGCTTCTCGCCGAGCTCGACGTGATCCTTGGGCGTGAAATCGAACTTGCGGGGCTCGCCCCAACGGCGCACTTCCTGGTTGGCGGACTCGTCGCGGCCTTCGGGCACGGACTCGTGCAGCAGGTTGGGAAGGCCCAGCGCAAACTCGTCCAACTGCGACTGTATGCGCGTGATGTCCGCGTCCGCCTTCTCGAGTTCCTGCGTGAGCTGTTCGCCGCGCTTCAGCAATCGCGGTGGCATCTTCCTTCTTGCCCTTGGCCATGCCGACGGCCTTGGCGTTGGCGTTGCGCTCGGAGCGCACGCGATCGGATTCGACCTGCGCCTTCTTGCGGCGCTCTTCGAGCGCGTTGAACGCGGCCACGTCGAGCGTGAAACCACGACGGGCGAGATTGGCGGCGACGCCCGCGGCGTCGGCACGCAGTTGCTTGGAATCGAGCACGGGTACCTCTTGTCTAACTACTTGGCGACGAACTGCATCATCAAGGCGGATGAGTTCACGAGCGCATGCGGCAGGGCCGCGGCGCCGAACGCATGTTTGTATGAAACCGGCTGCCATGCAAGCCAGCCGCGCGAGAACACGTAGAAACTCCAGACCGTGCCGAAGAACCACAGCGGATGGAACGAGGCATGCGCCCCGCCCCAGGCCAGCGCCGAGAGCACGGCGAGCAGTTGCCGGTGACTCGTGGCGAACTGCAGCAAGCCGCAGGAACAGCCCGAGCACCACGGTCTCGACGAGCGGCGCGGCCAGCACGGCCATCCAGACGCTGCGCTGCTCGAGCTCGCCGGAGGCTTCTGCAGCGCGCTCGACGTCCACGCCGGCGGCTGGAAAACAGCGAATGCACCCGAGCACGAGCAGCATCGAACCGAATCAGCGCGACGTCCACGCGACGACGCAATCGAAGAACAACGATCCGCGCGCGGGTTGCACCGCCCGCCAGCGGCGCCGGACACTGGCCTACGTGCAGTCACGCCTGCGCGAGCAGCGCGCGCCCGACGAAGCTTGCCGAGCCAGGCGACACCGATGCATCCCGACGAGCGTGACGACCACGTAGAGCGCACCCCTGCCGCCGAGAAGCCCAGCAGCGTGGATTCGAGCGCGAACGCGGAATACGTGGTGAATCCGCCCGAGCACACCCGTCATCCAGAACAGGCGCGCGCTGTCGGCGCCGAGCCCGCAGCGGGCCGACAGCCACATATAAAGAGTCCGATAGCGAAGCTGCCGAGCAGATTCACCGTGAGCGTCGGCACCGGAAATCCGCCCGGCGTCGCGGGCCACGAAGCGCGACACGCCGTAACGCGCCAGGCTGCCCAGCGCGCCGCCGAGCGCGACCCACAACCAGCTCATGACTCTCGTCCGTCCTTCCGTTCGTCATCGTGCAGGCGTTGCCGAACTCCGCGCGCAACCGCGCGAGCGCCTCACCGATCTTGATCTCGAGCCCGCGCGACACCGGCCGATAGTAGCGCCGGTCCGGCATCTCGTCGGGTAGATAGCGTTCGCCCTTCACGTAACCGCCCGGCGCGTCGTGCGCGTACCGATAGCCCTTGCCGTAATCCAGCTCCTTCATGAGCTTCGTGGGCGCATTGCGGAACCGCAGCGGCACGTCGAGCGTGCCGAACTGCTCCACGTCGGCGCGGGCTTCGTCCATGGCGACATACACGGCGTTGCTCTTCGGCGCCACGGCGAGGAATACCACCGCATTGGCGAGCGCGAGCTCGCCTTCGGGGCTGCCGAGCCGGTCGATAGGTGGCCCAGGCATCGAGCGCGATCTGCTGCGCGCGCGGATCGGCGAGCCCGATGTCCTCCATGGCCATGCGCACGATGCGGCGCGCCAGGTAGTGAGGGTCGCAGCCACCATCGAGCATGCGCGCGAACCAGTACAGCGCGGCATCGGGATCCGTGCCGCGCACGGCCTTGTGCAGCGCCGAGATCTGGTCGTAGAACTGTTCGCCACCCTTGTCGAAGCGGCGGCGGCCACCTGCCGCGACTTCGCGCACCTGCTCGAGCGTGATCATGGCGCGGCCTCCTTCAGACGCCGAGGGTTCCGCCAGATCCGCGACCACCTCGAGCATGCCGAGCGCACGGCGCGCATCGCCATCGCCACCATGGGCGAGCGCCACGAGCGCCTGGTCGTCGATGTCGATGTTCCGGTCACCGAGACCGCGCTCGGTGTCCTCGCAGCGCGCGCCGCAGTAGTTTGACGACGTCATCGACGGTCAGGGAGCGCAGCACGTACACGCGCGCGCGCGACAACAGCGCGCTGATTCAATTCGAACGAAGGATTCTCGGTGGTGGCGCCGATGAAGGTGAGCGTGCCGTCCTCGACGTACGGGAGGAATGTGTCCTGCTGGCCCTTGTTGAAGCGATGCACTTCGTCGAGGAACAGCACCGTGCGCCGGCCGCGTTCCGCTCGCGTGATCTTGCGCCTGCTCCACGGCCTCGCGGATGTCCTTCACGCCCGCCATGACGGCCGAGAGCTGCAGGAACTCGGCGTCAGCCTGCCGCGAGATGAGTCGCGCCAGCGTGGTCTTGCCGGTGCCGGGCGGACCCCAGAGGATCAGCGAGTGCAGCTGGCCGCGTTCCAGCGCCTGGCGCAGCGGCTTGCCGGCGCCGAGCACCTGCTGCTGGCCCGACGAATTCGTCGAGATTGCGCGGGCGCATGCGATCCGCGAGCGGTCGCAACCGATCGTCTCGCGGCGAGTCGCGCAGCAGGTCCGGCTGCGAGCCGCGCATCGCCGCGGGCTCATGCCGCCGACCGGCGCCCGAACAATCCAGGCCAGCCACTGTGGCCAGCGCGCTCAGCCCGAGCCAGCCGAGCAGCGAGGCCGAGACAGATCGCCCGCGGCATTGGCCGATGGCATCGCGCACGTCACCCTGCCGGCCCACGTGCATGAAGTGCTGGGCCAACTTCGACGGTGACGCCGAACGCCAGCAGGAACAGCGAAGATCTTCCACCAGCGACGGCGCGCGACCAGGCCCGTGAAATACGCGGCCAGCGCGGTGTGGCCGAGGATGTGCCTCACCTTGTCGTTGAAATCGAATGTCCTCGGCAGTTCAGGCATGGGCATCAGGCAGACGTGCCAGCGCCGCGACGACCAGCACTACCCCCAGCGCCCACCAGAATGTCGTCCACGGCGTGGGCGTGCCGATCACGTCAGCGCCTGCGGGCGGCGTGAACTTCACGTCGGCATCCGCGACCACCGGATTGCGCTCGCTCTTGAGGAAATCCAGGCGCACGGTCTGGCCCAGCTTGTCCTTGAGCACCATGCGCCGCAGGTCCGACTTGTCGAAGGCCAGCTGCGCTTCGCGAAAGTCCGCGTCACCCTGCTTCGGCACGACCTTCACCCAGTCGAACCCGTCGCGCTTGCCGGCGGAAGACACGCGTGAACCATCGGCGGATGTTGCCATCTCCGGACAAGCAGCCCCGCCGGCGTCGCCGTGCAGCGCGGCGGATGCCGGCTTCACCGATACCTGCTCGAGATCGCGATCGTAGAACCAGAGATTCTTGCCATCGGCGACCATGAGCTGCGGCGAGGACTCGCCGGCGCCCGCCGCCGCATCAGGGCGTGAGCTCCCAGCGGAATTTCCCGGGCCGCACGATCGTGAGCTTGCCGCGCCGCGGTCTGCACCTGTCTTGCCCTTGCCGTCCGTGACCGTCTGCGAGAACTCGGCGCGCAAGGTGCTGCAGCTTGTGCGAGATAGCCGTCGAGCGGCGTTTGCGCGCGCGGCCGCCGCGGTGAAGCTGCAATGCGAGCGCGAGAACGCCAGGCGATGCGGTGCAGTGTCTATGCAGACACTCAGTCATTCCCCGGCCGGCGCCGCGGCCAGGATCTCGCGCGAACCATTCGGCTGCAGCGGACCGACCACGCCAGCGTTCTCCATGCTCTCGAGCAGGCGCGCGGCGCGGTTGTAGCCGATCTTGAGCCGGCGCTGCACGTAGGAGATGGACGGCTTGCGTTCGCTGGTGACGATCTTCACCGCCTCGTCGTACAGCGCGTCCTGCTCGCCACTCTCGCCGCCCGCGCCATCGGCGGGCTCGCCGGAGATGCCCGCCAGCGGCATGCTCGGACCGTCGAGGATGTCCTCGATGTAGTTCGGCGCGCCCGGCCTTCTTGAGCGCCTCGACCACGCGATGCACCTCGGCATCGGCGACGAACGCGCCGTGCACACGCGTCGGGCACCGAGGTTCCCGCCGGTAGATAGAGCATGTCGCCGTGGCCGAGCAGCGCCTCGGCGCCCATCTGGTCGAGGATGGTGCGCGAATCGACACGCGCCGACACCTGGAACGCGATGCGCGTCGGGATGTTCGCCTTGATGAGGCCGGTGATCACGTCCACCGACGGACGCTGCGTCGCGAGCACCAGGTGGATGCCGGAGGCGCGCGCCTTCTGCGCCAGACGTGCGATCAGCTCTTCGACCTTCTTGCCGACGATCATCATCATGTCGGCGAGCTCGTCGATGATCACGACGATGTAAGGCAGCGGCACGAGATCCTGGATCTTGCTCTGGTCGAGCGTGGGATCGTTCGCGGCCATCGCCGTCATCACCGGATCGCGGATGGGCTTGCCGGCGTCGTTGGCGTCCTTCACCTTGCGGTTGAAGCCGGAGATGTTGCGCACGCCCAGCGCCGACATCAGCTTGTAGCGCCGCTCCATCTCGGCCACGCACCAGCGCAAGGCGTTGGCGGCGTGCTTCATGTCGGTGACCACCGGCGCGAGCAGATGCGGAATGCCCTCGTACACCGAGAGCTCGAGCATCTTCGGGATCGATCATGATCAGCCGCACGTGCTCGGCCGTGCTCTTGTAGAGCAGCGACAGGATCATCGCGTTGATCGCGACGGACTTGCCGGAGCCCGTGGTGCCGGCCACCAGCAGGTGCGGCATCTTCGCCAGATCCGCCGTGACTGGATTGCCGCCGATGTCCTTGCCCAGCGCCAGCGCCAGCGGCGACTGCACGTCGTCATAGGACTTGGACTTGATGATCTCGCCCAGCGTGACGATCTCGCGCTTCTCGTTCGGGATCTCGAGACCCATGACGGATTTGCCGGGAATCACTTCGACGACGCGCACGGTGATGGCGGACAGCGACCGCGCCAGATCCTTGGCGAGGCCGGTGATCTGGCTCACCTTCACACCCGGCGCCGGACGCATTTCGTAGCGCGTCACCACCGGGCCGGGCTGCACGGCGACCACTTCCACTTCGACGCCGAAATCCTTGAGCTTGAGCTCCACGAGACGCGACATGGCCTCGAGCGCTTCCTGTGAATAGCCGCTGATCGCGCTCCGGCGGATCGTCGAGCAGCTTGAGCGGCGGCAGTTCGCCCGACTTGCCGCGAGTCGAACATGCGGCACCTGCCGTTCCTTCTCGACGCGCTCGCTCTTCTCGACGACCGGCGCCGGCGCCTCGATGCGCGGCTTGACGCGCGTCGCGGCCTTCTTCTCTTCGACCTTGGCGGCCTCGACGCGCGCCTTCTTGGCCTCGACACCCACGGCCACGTCGCGCGCGACGCTGCGGCGCGCGCGGACCCAGCCGACGGCACTCCAGACCGCGAGTCCGATGCTTGATCGATGATGGTGAGCCAGGAAACGCCGAAGGCCAGCGACACGCCGGCCATCCACGCCGCGAGCAGGAACAGCGTGGCGCCGAGGAAATTGAAGATGTCGGCGAGCCCGTTGCCAACGAACTTGCCCGACGACGCCGCCGGCGCTTTCACGCAGATCGCCCGGGCTCCAATGCAGCGTGGCGAGCCCGCAGCTCGCGAACAGCATCAGCGAAGAAACCGCCGATGCGCACCGCGGTGTTGAAGCGCGTGCGGCCGTCTTCCTCGTCACGCTGCCGGAACATCACGAAGCACGCGACGCCCAGCATGATGCGGGAATAGATAGGCCGGCCGGCCGAACAGGAAGAACAGCAGGTCGGACAGCCAGGCGCCGAAGTGCCCGATGCCATTGCGACACCGCCTTCGGCTCCCGCGCCCGTGGACGAGAACCCGGCGTCTTCGCGGTGGTAGGTGACAGCAGTGCGATCAGCATCACCAGCGCCAACACGCCGATGCCGAGCACCGCGCTCTCGCGCAGGCCACGCGACACCGCCGCGGTGAACCGCTTCGGCGTCTTGGTGCGGTCGTAGGTAGTTTCTGCCATTAGTTCTCTAAGTGCCCGAACAGTATAAAGATCTGGGCTGAATCTTAACTGAACCGTCTCAGCCCAGCAGCGCCGGATGCGTGACCTTGCCGGCTTCCACGTTGATGCCCCGGACCATACCCGGATCGTCGCGCCATTCGTTGTCGGCCAGGCGCACAGCGAACGGCGCGATGGCCGCCGACAGCGCCTGCGAGGAGGTGCGCGGCACGGAGCCCGGCATGTTCGTGACGCAGAAATGCGTGACGCCTTCCCACTGGTACGTGGGCGCTTCCCAGGTGGTGGGCTTCGTGGTCTCGATGCAGCCGCCCTGGTCGACGCTGATGTCGACGATGACGCTGCCCTTTTCCATGGCTGCGGACCATGTCCGCCGACACCACGTGCGGCGCACGCGCCCCGGTCACGAGCACCGCGCCGATGACCACGTCCGCTTCACGCACGGCTTCGGCCACATCGGCCACGTGCGGATACAGACCCGTGACATTCGCGCCGAGCGCACGCGCGGCGACCAGCTTGTCGCGATCCTTGTCGAACACGATGACTTCGGCGCCCAGGCCCGCGGCCACCAGCGCGGAGTTGCCGCCGGCGACGCCGCCGCCGAGCACGACCACGCGGCCACGCCGCGCGGCGGGCACGCCGCCTAACAAGATTCCCTTGCCGCCCTGCGGCTGGTGCAACAGCGTGGTGGCGTACTGCATCGACAGGCGCCCGGCGATGTCGCTCATCGGCGCGAGCAGCGGCAGGCGGCCGAGCCGGTCTTCGACGGTCTCGAACGCCACGGCCGTGAGGCCGATGTCGCAGAGCCGGCGCGTGAGCTCGGGCAACGCCGCGAGGTGCAGGTAGCAGAACAGCAGGTGGTCCTTGCGCAGCCGCTTCAGGTCGGGCTCGATGGGCTCCTTCACCTTGACGATCATCTGGGATTTGTCGAAGAGCTCGTCCGCGGTAGGCAGGACCGTTACGCCGACATCACGGAAATGCTGGTCGCCATAACCACTCTTCTCGCCGGCGCCCTTTTCCACGAAGACTTCGTGGCCACCGCGCACCAGCTCGACGCAGGCCGCGGGAATAAGTCCGACCCGCCCCTCGCGGGGCTTCAACTCACGAGGTATTCCAATACGCATGGGAGTGTGTGTTCTCTTATGCGGGCCGGGCGGGTGAGCGCGCTCACCGCGCGACCCGCAGCAAACTTGAAAAATGGCGCCAAGCGCGCAATCTAACAGGCATCAACACGCCATTTCGAATGGCCGAAATTATACATGAGCACTTCTCGTCACAGTCCCTCTGGTGATCCTGGGTTCCGGCCCTGCCGGCTACTCCGCCGCCGTCTACGCGGCGCGCGCCAATCGCAAACCCCTGCTGATCACCGGGCGTGGAGCAAGGCGGCCAGCTCATGACCACCACCGAGGTCGACAACTGGCCCGGTGACGCGCACGGCCTGCAGGGTCCGGCGCTCATGGAGCGCATGAAGGCGCACGCCGAGCGCTTCAACACCGAGATCGTCAACGATCACATCCACACCGTGGATTTCTCGAAGCGGCCGTTCACGCTCGAGGGCGACTACGGCAACTACACCTGCGATGCGCTGATCATCGCCACCGGTGCGTCCGCCAAGTACCTGGGCACTCCCTCCGAAGAGAAGTTCCGCGGCAAGGGCGTCTCCGCCTGCGCCACCTGCGACGGTTTCTTCTACAAGGGCCACAAGGTCATGGTGGTCGGCGGTGGCAACACCGCGGTGGAAGAAGCGCTGTATCTGTCCAACATCGCCAGCCACGTCACCGTCGTGCATCGTCGCGACAAGTTCCGCGCGGAGAAGATCCTGCAGGATCGCCTGTTCGCGCTGGAGAAGACCGGCAAGGTGCGCATCGCCTGGAACCACACCATC
Organism: uncultured Pseudomonadota bacterium; assembly: GCA_963846605.1. Taxonomy (GTDB): domain Bacteria; phylum Pseudomonadota; class Gammaproteobacteria; order Steroidobacterales; family Steroidobacteraceae; genus CADEED01. The sequence goes on along the minus strand of CAWJWS010000011.1, from coordinate 331,809 downwards.
GATGAGATCGTCGGCGACCAGACGCGGCGTGAACGGCGTGCGCATCAAGCCCACGCAACACGGCGGCACCATCGAGACGCTGGACGTCACCGGCGCCTTCATCGCCATCGGCCACACGCCGAACACCGGCATCTTCGCGGGCCAGCTCGACATGCGCGATGGCTACATCACGATCAAGAGTGGCACGCGAAGGCGGCGCCACGGCCACCAGCGTGCCCGGCGTGTTCGCCGCGGGCGACGTCGCCGATCACGTGTATCGTCAGGCCATCACCTCCGCCGGAACCGGATGCATGGCTGCGCTCGATGCGGACAAATATCTCGACCAGCATTTCGGACATTGATCCCGTCCGCCTGGGACGCACTCGACGCGGCGGCTCGCCGTTCCTGCGTCACGCATTCCTCGCGACGCTCGAGAACACCGGCTGCGTGGGCGGCGACACCGGCTGGTATCCCGCGCCGCTAACGCTGCACGACGAGCGCGGTCTCGCGGCGGCGGCGCCCGCCTACGTCAAGGCGCACTCCTACGGCGAGTTCGTGTTCGATTTTTCCTGGGCCCAGGCGTACGCGCGCCACGGCCTGGCCTATTACCCGAAGCTGGTGCTCGGCGTGCCTTTCACGCCGGTGACCGGCGCAGCGCCTGCTGGTTCGTCCGGATCTCGACGGCCGCACGGTGCGTGCACGCATCGATGCGATTCGCGCGATTTCGCCGAATCGCGCGAACCTGTCCTCGGTGCACGGCTTATTCGTCAGCGAAGCGGATCGCGCGGCATTCGAGGCCGCGGACTGGCTGCCGCGCCGCGATGTGCAGTTTCACTGGATCAACCACGGTTACCGGATCTTCGACCACTATCTCGAGACGTTTCACGGCCGACAAGCGCAAGAAGGCCAAGCGCGAACGGCGCCGCGTGCTCGAAGACGGCATCACGCTTCGACACCCTGTCATGGCGGCGAGATCGTCGACGGCGACCATCGACGAGGTCTTCGACCTGCACCGCGACACCTTCCTGCGCAATGGCAATGAGCCCTACCTCAATCGCGCGATTGCTTTCCGCGCATTGCCCGCGGCCATGGGCGACGACGCTGATGATGAAGCGCGCACACCGGCAGGGCGAAACCCTGGCAGTGGCCGCCGTGTTCTTCCGCGGGCGGCGACGCCCTGTACGGCCGCTACTGGGGCGCGTACGAGCAGCATCACAGCCTGCATTTCGAGACCTGCTATCACCAGGGCATCGACTACTGCATCGAACACGGCATCCGGCGTTTCGAATCCGGGGCGCAGGGCGAACACAAGGTGGCGCGCGGTTTCGCGCCGGCCACCACCTGGTCGCTGCACTGGATCGTCGATGCCGCGGTTCCGGGCCGCCATCGCGCGACTACCTGCAGACGCGAAGGTGAGGATCGCGAGGACTACGCACGTTTCATCGACGCGCACGTGCCGTATCGCCAGAAGAACGAGTGACGAAATCGCATAAGATGCGCCCATGAACCAGAAGACCATCACCTGGCTCACACCCGAAGGCGACCGCGAATGGTTCCCGCCCCTGGAGCAGGCGCTCGACGAACCCGAGGGCCTGCTGGCCGCGGGTGGCGATCTCTCGCCCGCCCGGCTGCTGGCGGCGTACCGGCGCGGCATCTTTCCCTGGTACTCCGCGGGACAGCCGGTTCTGTGGTGGGCGCCCAATCCGCGCGAAGTGCTCGCAACCCGCGGAATTCAAGATCGTTCGCGCAGCCTCGCGAAAACTCTCGGAATCGTGGCTTTGAAGTCACTTTCGATCGCGACTTCGGCGACGTGGTCGCGGCCTGCGCGGCACGGCGCGAGCATTCCGTCGGGCACCTGGATCACCCCCGAGATGCATGCGGCCTACTGCGAGCTGCACGCTCGCGGCCATGCGCACAGTGTCGAGGTGCGACTGGAGGGCAGAGCTTGTCGGCGGGCTCTACGGCGTGCTGCTGGGACGGGTGTTCTTCGGCGAATCCATGTTCAGCCGCGAGCGCGACGCCTCGAAAGTGGCCCTGGCCTGGCTTGGTGGAGCGAGCGGCTCGTGGCAGGTTTGCAACTCATCGACTGTCAGCTACCTACCCCTCATCTGCGCTCCCTGGGCAGCAAACCGATGAGCCGCGGCGAATTCAGCGCGCTGGTCGCCCGATTGACCACCGGGGCCGACGTGCCGCTGTTCTTCCGATACCTGAAATTTGCTCTCCGGAACCGCTTTTCTGGCAGAATTCGCCGCCTTCAAGGGTACCACAGGTTCCGGATGTCGAAAGAAGATGCGACTCCAGATGGAAGGCGAAGTCGTCGAGACCCTGCCTAACACCACTTTCCGCGTGAAGCTGAAGACGGGTCACGTCGTGACCGCGCACATCTCCGGAAAGATGCGTAAGAACTACATCCGCATCCTGACCGGCGACCAGGTCACCGTCGAAATGACTCCCTACGACCTGTCCAAGGGCCGCATCGTCTATCGCGGACGTTGATACCGGGCGTTGGCTACGCCACGCCGCAGTCGATCCGAATACGACCGGCGAATGCACGCGGTGATCGAGCACATCGATCGCCATCTCGACAAGAAGCTGGACCTCGCCTCCCTCGCCGCGGTCGCGCATTTCTCCGCCTTCCATTTCCACCGACTGTTCCACGCCTGGCTGGGTGAACCGCTCGGCGACTCACGTGCGCCGGCGGCGGCTGGAGGTCGCGGCGCTGCGCCTTGCGCGCGCAACCCGGCATTGCCGGTGCTGCAGGTCGCGCTCGGCAGTGGGATTCGGTTCGCGCGGAGGCGTTCACACGCGCATTCCGCGAGCGCTTCGGTTGCTCGCCGACGCAATGGCGAAAGAGCAAGTGCGATCAGGTGACGAGCAAGCCGGATCAGGCTTCGCGCGGCTCGAACCGCAAACATCGCGGCTCCTCGAAACCGGAGTTCACGATGAAAGTCGACTTTGAAAGACCGCCAGGACCGTTCGGGTCGCCTATCTCCGCCACACCGGTCCCTATGGTCCGGCATCACGCGGTTCTGGATGGAGACAGGTAGCCGCCCTGGATGGAGACCAACGATCTGTTCGGCCGTCCACGATATCGGCGTCGCGCTCGACGATCCCGCAGTCGACCACGCCCGCGCAGTGCCGGTACGACGCCTGCGTGGAGATCGCCGCTCAGGCGAAACGCTCAGCCGGCAACTCGAAGGAGAAGATCCTGCCGGGCGGAAGATACGCGGTGCTGGCCTTCGACGGCACCGCGCACGCGACATCGGCGCAGCCTGGGACTAGACTGCTCGCGCGACTGGCTGCCGCAAAGCGGCCTGCAGCTCGACGCGCGGCCGATGTTCGAGCACTACCCTGTAGACGGTCAGCTACGACCCGAAAACCGGAGTGTCATCACGCTGCGAGATCTGCGTTCCGGTCGTCGAGACCTGCTAGCGCGCAGCGCCGTTACTGCAGCGTCGCCGGCAAGGCCGGCGTCTCCGCCGGGATGGTGTCGAGCGTGAGTTTCTCGCCATCCTTGCTGACGCCGATCTTCACGGTGCCACCGCGGCGAGCTTGCCGAACAGCAGCTCCTCGGCCAGCGGCCGCTTGATCTGTTCCTGGATCAGCCGCGCCATCGGACGCGCACCCATCTTCGGGTCGTAGCCCTTCTGCGGCCAGCCAGCGGCGCGCCGTCGTCGTCGAGCATGGATGCGACACGCCCTTCTTCTCGCAGCTGCGCTTCCACTTCGACCAGGAGCTTGTCGACCACGCGCTCGATGACCGGCATGTCGAGCGGCGCGAACTGGATGATGGCGTCGAGGCGGTTGCGGAACTCCGGCGAGAACAGGCGCTTCGAGCGCTTCCATGCCGTCGGTGGCGTTGTCCGACTGCACGAAGCCGATGGACGGCGCGATTCATCTCGAACGCGCCGGCGTTGGTGGTCATCACGATGATCACGTGGCGGAAGTCCGTCTTGCGGCCGTTGTTGTCGGTGAGCGTGCCGTGGTCCATGACCTGCAGCAGCAGGTTGAACACGTCCGGGATGCGCCTTCTCGACTTCGTCGAGCAGCAGCACGCAGTGCGGATGCTTGGCGATCGCTTCGGTGAGCAGGCCGCCCTGGTCGAAGCCCACGTAGCCCGGCGGCGCGCCGATCAGGCGCGACACGGTGTGGCGCTCCATGTACTCGGACATGTCGAAGCGGATGAACTCGATGCCCATGCGCGATGGCCAGCTGGCGCGTGACCTCGGTCTTGCCGACGCCGGTGGGACCGGCGAACAGGAAGCTGCCGACCGGCTTGCGCTGATCGCCCAGGCCGGAGCGCGCCATCTTGATGGCGGACGGCCAGCGAATCGATCGCCTTGTCCTGGCCGTAGATCACCAGCTTGAGATTGCGCTCGAGGTTGCGCAGCACTTCCTTGTCGGAGCACCGACACGCTCTTGGCCGGGATGCGCGCCATGCGCGCGACCACGTCCTCGATGTGCTTCACGTCGACCGCCGGCTCGCGTTCGTTCGCCGGCTTGAGCCGCAGGCGCGCGCCCGCCTCGTCGACCACGTCGATGGCCTTGTCGGGCATGTGGCGGTCGTTGATGTGGCGCGCGGCGAGTTCGGCCGCGGCGCGGATCGCGTCGTGCGTGTAGCGTGATGCCGTGGTGCTGCTCGAAGCGCGGCTTCAGGCCCATGAGGATGTCGATGGTCTCGGACACCGAGGGCTCGACCACGTCGATCTTCTGGAAGCGCCGCGCCAGCGCGTGATCCTTCTCGAAGATGCCGCGGTATTCCTGGTAGGTGGTCGAACCGATGCAGCGCAGCTCGCCGTTGGTCAGCACCGGCTTGATCAGGTTGGAGGCGTCCATGACGCCGCCGGAGGCCGCGCCGGCGCCGATGACGGTGTGGATCTCGTCGATGAACAGGATGGCGCCGGGCTGCTTCTTGAGCTCGGCGATCACGCCCTTCAGGCGCTTCTCGAAGTCGCCGCGGTACTTGGTGCCGGCGATCAGCGAGCCCATGTCGAGCGAGTAGATGGTGCAGTCGGACAGCACGTCGGGCACCTTGCCCTCGACGATCATGCGCGCCAGGCCTTCGGCAATGCGCGGTCTTGCCGACGCCGGCTTCACCGACGTACAGCGGATTGTTCTTGCGGCGGCGGCACAGGATCTCGATGGTGCGTTCCACCTCGAGCTGGCGGCCGATCAGCGGATCGATCTTGCCTTCCTGCGCCAGCTGGTTGAGATTGGTGGTGTACTTGTCGAGCGCGCTGCCGCCCTCGCTCGCCGCGCTCGCCTTCGGTGCGCGGTCTCTTCCTTGGCGGTCTTTTCCTCGGCGATCTTCGACAGGCCGTGCGAGACGAAATTGACCACGTCGAGGCGGGTGACGTCGGCGCGATTCAGCAGGTGCACCGCATGGCTCTGCTTCTCGCTGAAGATGGCGATCAGCACATTGGCCACGCCCACTTCCTTCTTGCCGCGAGGACTGCACGTGGAACACCGCGCGCTGCAGCACGCGCTGGAAACCCAGCGTCGGCTGTACCTCGCGGTCGTCGTCGTTCGGCAGGCGCGGCGTGGTCCGGTCGAGATGCTCGTTCAGCGAGTCCTTGAGCACGCGCGCAGGTCGGCGCCGCAGGCACGCAGGATTTCCCGCACCTTGGGGGTGTCGAGGATGGACAGCAGCAGATGCTCCACCGTGAGGAATTCGTGACGAGCTTCACGCGCCTTGGCGAAGGCATCGTTCAGACAGAATTCGAGCTCTTGGGATAACACCTTTGCAACCTCTCGACCGTTAGATCATCCGGAGAGTCAGTTCACGCCTCCTCGAGCGTGCACATCAGGGGATGGTGATGGTCACGCGCGTAGGAGGTCACCAGGGCCACTTTGGTTTCCGCGATTTCATATGTGAACACACCGCAGATGCCTTTGCCCTGGGTATGTACTTCCAGCATGACGCGCGTCGCAGTCGTGCGATCCATGCGGAAGAACTTCTCCAGGACGTCGACGACGAACTCCATCGGGGTGTAATCGTCGTTCAGCAGCACCACCTGATATAAGGGCGGCTGCTTGGTCTTGGGCTCGGCTTCTTCGACTGCGAGGCCCGCGCCCCCGTGATCGGGGCGTTCGGATTCAGAAGTGGGCATTGGCGGCCTTTATAGGGGTCGTCGATAGGCAACACAAGAGCGTGTCTGACAGTTGTCGGTTTGCCAAGACAAAACAAGCGCTTGAGGCGGCTGCGGAGCGAAACGTATCATCATGGAAATGACGGCAAAACTCTGGAGTCCGAGCGCAGGCGGCGGGAGCGACTGGCGCTCCGCGGCGTTGGCGCGCGCTCCGCAGATTGTCGACGTTCGTGCTGGCGCTGGCCGTCGCGGCGCAGCTGGCGCTCATTGTCGTCGGCCTGACGGGCCGGAACCGGCAGGCGCCGCCTCCGGCGGCCGTCTGCCAGCCCTCGGCGCCGCCGCTGGACATCGGCGGCCTGATCAACGCCCATCTGTTCGGTAACGCGGCGGCGCAGGCCTCGGGTGACGCGGCCAACGCCCCGCCTTCGAGCATGCCGCTGGTGCTGACCGGCATATTCGCCACGGAAGACCCCAAGGAAGGCATGGCCATCATTGGCGAAAGCGCCCAGGCGGCCAAGTTCGTCATCGGTGGGCCAGCAGGTCCCCGGCGGCGCGCAGCTGCACTCGGTGTACGCCGACCGCGCCATCATCGACCGCTGCCGGAGCCTCGAATCCGTGTTCCTGCCCAAGTCGCACCGGCGGCGCCATGCTCGGGCACCGCCGCCGGTGGCGCAGGCTCGGCCGGATCCAACGAGGCCATGGTCGAGCGCATGCGCCAGCTGGTCAACGACGACCCCGGCCTCATCGGCCAGCTCATGCGTCCGCAGCCGGTGTTCGCAGGCGGCAAGATGCGCGGTTTCCGCGTCTATCCCGGCAGCAACCGCCAGGCCTTCGCCCGCATGGGCCTGCGGCCCGGGCGACCTGGTGACCGCCATCAACGGCACTCCGCTGGACGACAAGGACCGCGCGCAGGAAATCTTCAACACGCTCAGCTCATCGACCGACGCGCGTGTCAGCGTGACACGCAACGGGCGTCAGCAGGAGCTGGTGCTGAACCTGGCGCAGATCGCGGCCGAAGCCGACCAGACAGGCGCGGTGCGCCCCGATGGCAATATTCCGATGGAACAGGGTGCGGTCGAACCGAGACCCCGGGAACGAGTAAACAACAAGCATATGAATAGACATTCCCTCCGCGCCGGGTCTCGTGGCCGCATTCATCGTGCAATCGCCGGGTGTCGCGCTCGTCGTGATCTTCGCGGCTGGTGCGCGGGCAGTGGCCAAGCAACAACGGGCAGCGCATCACGCCCGCACTTCAAGGACGCGGAGATCGGCCAGGTGATCGAAGCCGTCGCCGCCGCCACCGGCAAGACCATCATTCCCGACATCCGCGTGTGCGCGCGCAGGTCACGATGTTGTCGCACCACGCCGATGACGCCGACCAGTTCTACGAGGCCTTCCTCGCGCTGCTGCAGGTGCACCAGTTCGTGGCCGTGGAATCCGGCGGCATCATCCGCATCGTGCCCGACGCCAATGCGCGCCAGCTGGTCAACCAGGACCTGCCCGATCGCGTCCGCGGCGGTTCCGAGGAACTGGTCACCCAGGTGATCGCGGTCAAGAACGTGAACGCCACGCAGCTGGTGCCGGTGCTGCGTCCCGCTGCAGCCGCAGTCGGCGCACCTCGCGGCCTATCCCGAGCGGCAACATCCTCATCATCTCGGATCGCGCCAGCAACGTGAACCGCATCATGCGCATCATCCAGCGCATCGACCAGGTGGGCGACTCGGACGTCGACATCGTGCGGCTCGAGCACGCCTCCTCCAGCGAAGTGGTGCGCGTGGTCAACACCTTCTTCCAGCAGGCAGCCGCGGCGGCGAAGGCGGCGGTGGCGGCCAGGCGATCGCGCGTCATCGCCGACGACCGCTCGAACAGCGTGCTGATCGGCGGCGACAAGATCGCAGCGCCTGCGCATCAAGGCGCTGGTGGCGCATCTCGACACGCCGCTGGACAACGGCGGCGACACGCAGGTCCGCTACCTGCAGTTCGCGGACGCGGAGAAAATCGCCACCAAGCTGAAGGAACAGATCAGCGCCACGGTGGCCATCACGGGCGCGGCGCCCGCGGCGGCGGCGCGCCGGGCGGTCGGCGTGGCGGCCAGCGCCGACCGCTCCACCACCATCTGGGCCGAACCCGAGACCAACGCGCTGGTGATCATGCCGCGCCGCGCCAAGGTCATGCGTTCGCTCATGGCCGTGGTCGACAAGCTCGACATCCGCCGCATGCAGGTGCTGGTCGAAGCCATCATCGTCGACGTCACCGTCAACAAGAACGCCGAGCTCGGCGTGAACTGGGCGGTGTGGTCCGAGGATGAACGACGAGCGCATTCCGCTCGGCCTGTTCAACCAGCAGGTCGGCGGCGTCAGCGTGCTCGACCTCGGCGGGCGCCATCGACAACCCGGCCAACGCGCCCGCGGGCTGCAGAACGGCTCCACCTTCGGCATCGGCCGCATCGCCTGCTAGCGGCGTCAATTTCGCCGCCATGCTGCGCGCCATCCAGGGTGACTCCACCACCAACGTGATCGCCACGCCTTCGGCGGTCACCATGGACAACCAGGAAGCCGAGCTCAAGGTCGCGCAGGAAGTGCCCTTCATCACCGGCTCGTATGCCAGCACCGGCAACAATGGCGGCAACAACGGCAACGTGAATCCGTTCACCACCGTGCAGCGCGAGGAAGTCGGCACCATCCTCAAGATCACGCCGCAGATCAACGAAGGCGGCGGACTGGTGCAGCTCAAGATCGAACTGGAAAGCTCGGAACTCTCGGGCACCTCGGGCGATGCCAACAGTTTGATCACCAACAAGCGCACCGTGAACACCAACGTGCTCATCGAGGATGGCGGCATCGTGGTGCTCGGCGGCCTGATCCGTGACAGCGCCACGCGCGGCGAGCAGCGCGTGCCCTACCTCGGCCGCATTCCCATCATCGGCGAGCTGTTCAAGACGCGCAGCCGCAGACGCGACAAGAGCAACCTCATGGTGTTCATCCGCCCGAAGATCCTGCGCGACGGCGCGGCCACGGCGTATCGCCACCGACGCCAAGTACAACTTCATGCGCCAGCTCCAGAAGGAAGCCGGCTCGCAGCCGGGCGAAATGCTGCCGCTGATTCCCGTTCAACAAGGATCCGCAGCTGCCGCCGATTCCGCCGCCCACCTCCGCGCCCTCGGTGCTGCCGCCGGAAGCACCGTGCCGCCGGAATCCAAGCCCGAAGAGCAGAGCCGCCAAGCCGCAACCATGAACGATGCGTCGTCGCACTCCGGCGCCGGCTGAAGCCGCGCCGCCCGCAACGCGTGGGGTTCGCGTTCGCCAAGCGGCACGGCGTGCTCGTGCGCCGCGTGCATGAAGGCATCGCCGAGTGCGTGTATCGCCCCGGCGCCGCCGCCGCTGGCGTTCGCCGAAGTGCGGCGCTACATGGGCATTCCCATCCGCCTGGAGAAGGTGCCGGAGAGAAACCTTCGACACCCTGCTCCGACAGGCCTACGAAGCCGGCAACGACGCCATGGAAGCCGCCGAAGGCGTCGAGGAATCCACCGACCTCGCGCACCTCGCGCAGGACCTGCCCGAACAGGCCGACCTGCTCGAGAGCGAAGACGATGCGCCCATCATCCGGCTCATCAACGCCATCCTGACGCAGGCGGTGAAGGAGAACGCTTCCGACATCCACGTCGAGCCTTTCGAAAACCGGCTGGTCGTGCGCTTCCGGGTCGATGGCGTGCTGCGCGAAGTGCTGCAGAGCCGGCGCGCGGTCGCGCCGCTGGTGGTCTCGCGCATCAAGGTCATGTCGAAGCTCGACATCGCCGAAAAACGCCTGCCGCAGGACGGCCGTATCTGCCTGCGCATCGCCGGCCGCTCCGTGGACGTGCGCGTGTCGACCATGCCCGTCGGGTCATGGCGAGCGCGTGGTCATGCGTATCCTCGACAAGCAGGCCGGGCGCCTGCACCTGTCGGCGCTCGGCATGGACCCGAAGACCGAACAACACATCGCCGAACTGTTCCGCAAGCCACACGGCATCATCCTGGTCACCGGCCCCACGGGCTCGGGCAAGACCACCACGCTGTACGCGGGTCTCGAGCACCTGAACGACAACACGCAGAACATCATGACGGTCGAGGATCCGATCGAGTACTACATCGACGGCATCGGCCAGACGCAGGTGAACACCAAGGTGGAGATGACCTTCGCGCGCGGCTTGCGCGCCATCCTGCGCCAGGATCCGGACGTGGTGATGGTCGGTGAAATCCGCGACCTGGAAACCGCGCAGATCGCCGTGCAGGCCTCGCTCACCGGTCACCTGGTGCTGTGCACGCTGCACACCAATACCGCCGTGGGCGCCGTCACGCGCCTGCGCGACATGGGCATCGAACCCTTCCTGCTGTCATCGAGCCTCATCGGAGTGGTCGCGCAACGCCTGGTGCGCACGCTGAACCCGGACACCAAGGAGCCGTTCGAAGCCGGCGAGTACGAACGCCGGCTGCTCGGGCTGAATCCCGGCGATGCTTCGCCCACGTTGTATCGCCCGGGCAAGGGCGTGCAACGGCTTCCGCGGCCGCACCGGCATCTACGAACTGGTGATCGTCGATGACCAGATGCGCACCATGATCCACGACGAAGCAGCCGAACACGAGCTCGAGAAGTACGCGCGCACCATGACGCCCTCGATCCGCGATGACGGCCTGGAACGCGTTCTGCGCGGTGAGACCACCGTCGAAGAAGTCCTGCGCGTGACGCGCGAAGACTGAGGCGGGCCGTGGGCGCATTCGAATACACCGCTCTCGACACCGGCGGCCGCGAAACCACCGGCGTGGTCGAAGGCGACACCGTCAAGCACGTGCGCCAGATCCTGCGCGAGCGGCAGCTGCTGCCGGTCACGTGTCGCCGAGGTCAAGCATGGCGAAGCGAAGCGCGCCAGCGGCTTCAGCATGCGCCGCGGCGTGTCGGCCAGCGATCTCTCGCTGCTCACGCGCCAGCTGGCCACCCTGGTCGAAGGCCGGCCTGCCGCTCGAAGAAGCGCTGCTGGCCGTGTCCCAGCAATCCGAGAAGCCGCGCGTCCAGAGCATCATGCTCGGCGTGCGCGCCAAGGTCATGGAAGGCCACACGCTGGCCGACGGCCTCGGCGAGTTCCCGAAGGTGTTCCCCGAGATCTACCGTTCCACGGTCGCCGCCGGCGAAAGCTCGGGCCGCCTCGACGGCGTGCTCGAGCGACTGGCCGACTACACCGAGAACCGTGAAGTGACGCGCCAGAAGGTCCTGGGCGCCATGCTCTACCCCATCGTGCTGTCGATCGTCTGCCTGGGCATCGTCGTGCGGCATGATGGTGTACGTGGTGCCCAAGGTCATCGAGGTGTTCGAGTCCAGCAAGGGCAAGCTGCCATTCGCCACCGAAGTGCTGATCGTGGTCAGCGATTTCCTGCGCAACTGGGGCCTGTACCTCGCGCTCAGCATCGTGCTGGGCATCGTCGGCTTCGTGTACTGGCTCAAGAATGTCGACAACCGCCGTCGGTTCCACCGCTTCCAGCTGCGCCTGCCGCTGTTCGGCAAGCTGGTCCGCGGCTTCAACACCGCGCGGTTCACCCGCACCTTCAGCATCCTCACCGCCAGCGCCGTGCCCGTGCTCGAAGCCATGCGCATCGCCGGCGAGGTCGTCACCAATCTACCCATGCGTGACGCCGTCGCCGCGGCCGCCGCGCGCGTGCGCGAAGGCGCCCCCATCGGCCGCTCGCTGTCCACCAGCAAGCTGTTCCCGCCGATGACCGTACACCTGATCTCCTCGGGCGAGTCCAGCGGCGAACTCGATTCCATGCTCGAACGCGCCGCCACCAACCAGGAGCGCGAACTGGACTCGATGATGGGCGCCCTGGTCGGCCTGCTCGGTCCTTTGCTCATAGTTGTGATGGGCCTCTTCGTCATGGGCATCGTTTTTGCAATGCTCATGCCCATCTTCGAAATGAACAACCTGATCCGATGATGAATCGTTGATTAACCCCATTGCATGAGCTCCGCGCATCGTTCTATAACGCGCCAATCCGAGGTCGCTTCGTTTACGGAAATGAACGAGAAGCCCGAGTCAGAAGAGTTCGACGAAGACGAGGAAGAGCCAGCCTTCGAGGCCACCAGCGAGGTGGACTTCGATCGTCTCGCGAAAGACCTGGACGCCGCCAAGAAGCGCGGCCAGAAGCAGGGCGATCCCGCGTGGCGCAAGCTCGAGCGCATCAACGAAGAGAAGACCACCGCCGAACTCACCAGCGATTTCGATGACTACAACATCGACGACGATTCGACGGCGGTGCGCAAGATGAATGCGGGGAAAGACCTGGGATGAAGAGTGGGGAAGGTGTTCCCCAGCGATCACCCACGTACCTCGATGCGCTCGCTGAGCTTCCGGGCAAGAATTGCGGACGACTGGTTGTGCCCTGCCGGTTTGATTGCGCCTAGGATGGCGCCATGAATACTCCCGCGAATCGAAAACCGCTCGTGCTCGGCCCTGGTGAGGGCCGCAACTACTCCATGGGCCGCATCTCTGCGGTCTTCAAGGCCGACGGCGACGAGACCGGGCGGGGCTATTCCATCTCCGAGTGGTGGCTGGAGCCGCATACGGCCGGACCGGGCGCCCACTCGCACCCCGAGGACGACATCTTCTACGTGATCGCGGGCACCATGAGTGTGCTGGCCGGCGACGAATGGACACACGCGGCGGCGGGATCCTTCGTGCTGATTCCGGGCGGCGTCACGCATGATTTCGAGAATCGTGGCGAGGTGCGTGCCGGCGTACTCAATTTCTACGCGCCCGGCACGTTCGAAGAGCAGATGCCGATGATCGTGGACTGGTACGCGAAGAATCCGCCGGGCACCGCCTGACCGGGTGGCGCCTAGCGGAAGTCGCGCGACTGCGTGACGAGTGCCCCCAGCATCCGCGTGCGGTCCGCCAGCTTCTTCGCCACCACGTGCGTCACGCCCGATTCCTTCTGCAGCTCGCCCGACACCTCCAGCAGCCGTGAGCCATTGGCGATGCGCCGTTGCGCGGTCCACACGCGTTCCCAGACGATGAGGTTCACGCTGCCGGTCTCGTCCTCGAGCGTGATGAACATGACGCCGCCGGCGCTTTGCGGCCGCTGGCGCGCGGTGACGATGCCGGCCACCCGAACGGCGCGGCCATGCGGGAGTTCGTGCAATTCCTGCGAGGTCACGATGCTCGAGGCGGCCAGCTGATCGCGCAGCAAGGCCAGCGGATGCCGGCCCAGCGTGAGCCCCGAGGAGCGGTAGTCCGCCGCGATGTTCTGTCCCTCCGTGGGCGGCGCCAGCAGCGGCGTGGCTTCCGCGACGCGCGGTACCGGCGCCAGCGGCAGCTCCTGCTCCGTGCCCGCCACCTGCCAGAACGTGAGATGCCGGTTGCCGGCGAGATCGCGCAACGCGCCGGCATCGGCCAGGGCCTCCAGGTCACGGCGCAGTAGTTGGGCGCGCAGCGTGAGGTCCTGCACGCTGGCGAAGGCGCCGGCAGCGCGCGCCGTGCACGATGCGTTCCGCGACCTCCTCGCCCAGTCCCTTGAGCATGCGCAGGCCCAGGCGCAGCGCGGGTTCGCCGTCGGAGCGCCGCTCGAGCGCGCAGTCCCAGCCGCTGGCGCACAACGGTCGCCGGACGTACTTCGACTCCGTGCTCGCGCGCGTCGCGCACCAGCTGCGCCGGCGCGTAGAAGCCCATGGGCTGGCTGTTGATGAGCGCGCAGGTGAAGGCCGCGGGCTCGTGGCGCTTCAGCCAGGCCGAGCTGTACACCAGCAGCGCGAAGCTGGCCGCATGCGATTCCGGGAAGCCGTATTCGCCGAAGCCCTGGATCTGCTTGAAGATGGATTGCGCGAACTCGTCGGGATAGTTGCGCTCGCGCATGCCTTCGATGAGCCGCTTCTCGAAATGCCCGAGGCCGCCACGGCGTTTCCAGGCCGCCATGCTGCGACGGAGCTGGTCCGCCTCGCCGGGCGAGAAACCGGCCGCGACGATGGCCAGCTGCATGACCTGCTCCTGGAAGATGGGCACGCCCAGGGTGCGCTCCAGCACCTTCTCCACGTCCTTGTTGTGGTACTGGACCGGATCCAGTCCCTGCCGCCGGCGTAGATAGGGATGCACCATGCCGCCCTGGATGGGTCCGGGCCGCACGATGGCCACTTCGATGACCAGGTCGTAGAACTCGCGTGGCCGGAGCCGCGGCAGCATGGACATCTGCGCACGCGATTCCACCTGGAACACGCCCACGGTGTCGGCGCGCGAGATCATCTCGTAGACGCGCGGGTCTTCCTTGGGCACATCCGCGAGCGCGAACGGCCTGCCGCGGAACTCGCTGACCAGCGCCAACCCGCGCCGCAGCGCCGACAGCATGCCGAGAGCCGAGCACGTCCACCTTGAGCAGGCCCAGCTCGTCGAGATCGTCCTTGTCCCATTCGATGACCGTGCGGTCTTCCATGGCCGCGTTCTCGATGGGCACCAGCTCTTCGAGCAGCCCCTGCGAAATCACGAACCCGCCCACGTGCTGCGAGAGATGCCGCGGGAAGCCCAGCAGCTGACCCGTGAGATCCAGCAGCAGCTGCACCTTGGGGTTGTCCGGATCGAAGCCCGCTTCGCGCATGCGGTCCGCGTCGACGGCGGTGTCCCACCACTGCATGGCGCCCGCCAGCCGCTCGGCCTGCACCGGATCCAGTCCCATGCACCTTGGCCATGTCGCGCAACGCGCTGCGCGGCCGGTAGCAGATGACCACCGCGGTGAGCGCCGTGCGATCACGACCGTACTTGCGGTAGATGTACTGGATGACTTCTTCGCGGCGCTCGTGCTCGAAGTCGATGTCGATGTCCGGCGGCTCGTTGCGCTCGCGCGAGATGAAGCGCTCCATGAGCAGCTGCCCGCGTGAGGGGTCCACCTCGGTGACGCCGAGCGAATAACACACCACGGAGTTGGCGGCCGAACCGCGGCCCTGGCAGAGGATGTTGAGCCGCCGCGCTTCGGCAACGATGTCCTGCACCGTGAGGAAGTACGACTCGTAGGCGAGATCGCCGATGAGCGTGAGCTCCTGCTCGATGCGGGCCCGCATGTCGTCCGGAATGCCCTGCGGCCAGCGCTTGCGCGCGCCAGCCTCGGTGAGCTTGCGCAAGTGCGAGACCGCGGTCTCGCCCGCCGGCACCAGCTCACGCGGATATTCGTAGCGGAGCTCATCGAGGGAGAAGTCGATGAGCGAGGCGATCTTCACGGTCTCGGCGAGCAGTTCCGGTGGATAGAGCCGCGCCAGGCGGTCACGCTCACGCAGGTGGCGCTCGCCATTGGCCAGCAGGCGTTCGCCCGCCTCGGCCACCGTGACGCCATGGCGCACGGCCGTGAGCGCGTCCTGCAGGCGGCGGCGCTCGCGCACGTGCATGTGCACGTCACCCGCGGCGGTGAGCGGCAGTTCATGCGCCTCGCCCAGTGCGCGCGCCATGGCGAGCCGTTCGCGGTCGCGGCCGTCGCGCGTGAGTTCCACCGCGATCCAGCTGCGGCCTGCGAAATTCGCGCGCAGCCACAGCGCCTGCTCGTCTTCACCCAGCGAGGTGGCGCGCAGTTCCGGCAGCCACAGCAGCAGCGCGCCGTTGGCGACGTGCTCGCCGGGCGCGGGGGCGGCGGAATCGGCAAGGAATTCCACCACGTCCGCACGGCACAGCGAGTAGCTGCCCTTCTGCGCCTTGCGCCGGCCGCGCGTGATCAGCCGCGAGAGGCGCCCGTAGCCCGCGCGATTGCGCGCCAGCACCACGAAGCGCAGGCCGCAGTCCAGGCGGAACTCCGCCCCGATCAGCAGCTTGAACGGGAGTGGGTTGACGCCCTGGTGCTTCTTCGCGGCCGCGTGCGCACGCACCACGCCGGCCAGAGAACATTCATCGGTGATGGCCAGGGCCGCGTAGCCCAGTTCCCGCGCCCGCGCCACCAGTTCCTCGGCATGCGAAGCGCCGCGCAGGAACGAGAAGTTGCTGACGCAATGGAGCTCGGCATAGGCCGAAACGCCCACATCCTGGTTGTCCCCTGCCCGGCTCATCCGAACACCCCGTGCAGGAACCAGCCGAGCGCGTCGCGATAGATCCACAGGCGCGAGCCGCGCGAGTCGCGCGCCACGTAGTAATCGCGCGCCACATCCGCGCCATCCCACCAGCCGCTCTCGATGCGCTCCGGGCCGCGCAGCAGCTCCAGCGGCCCGTGGCGCCGGGGCCGGCCCCACTGCCGTGACTTCTCCAGCTCCAGGGGCTCCGGCGTGGCCAGCAGCCACAGCGGCCGGAAAAAGGGGACAGATTTATTCATTGCCTCAGCGGCCTTGGCCGATGGCACGGATCTGTCGGCAATAAATAGATCTGTCCCCTTTTTCCGCCAGGAATTCTCCGGGCGGTGCTCGGAAACGCAGGCGATGCCATAGACCGCCGCGACTCCCAGCCGCGCGCGCAGGTGCTCCACCAGTGCCGGCATCTCGCCGGACGGCGCGTGCCCGTGCTCACCCACGGACCACAAAGGCTGGCTGGCCAGGGGCCGTTCGCTGAGCGCCCCGCCGCGCACTTCGCAACGACGCACCGGCTCGGGCAACACCAGCGTGGCCAGCCTCTCCCTCAACAGCGAGAGCAGCCGCTCCGCGCCGGCTTCGGGTGCGGCCAGCCGCAGCGCACAGGCGGTGGGCGGCGCGCGATAGTGATGGAAGCGGCACAGCAGTGCCGTGATGCCACGCTGCCGCTCGCGCAGGAACTGTTCCTGTTCTTCCAGCAGCGGCCGCAATACCTGCAGGATGCGTTCGTGGTCTTCGAGTTCGTGGTCCAGGTCCACGCGGCCGCGGTATCGCTCGCGCCGCACGAGACGCTGGCGCGGATCCGCGCGCCGCCCCAGCAGACGATCCAGGTCCGCGAGCTGCGCGGGACCGAAGCGCCGCGCGAAGCCCGCGCGCGGCAACCGCAGCAGATCGCCCAGGGTGCGCACGCCCATGGCTACGAGCCGCGCGTTCTGCTCATCGGGCCACCGCAGAACGTCGAGAGGCAGTGGCTTGAGCCGCGCCGGCAGCACCGCGGGATCGGTGATGAAGCAGCGTGCGCCGGCGCGCGCGGCCGCGAGCGCCGCCAGCGCCGTGGGCGCCAGCGTGAAGCAGGGTTGCAGCGAGGGCTGGGCGAACACCGGATCCGCGAGACAGGCGGCCCGCAGCTTGCGGCACAACTCGCGCAGACCTCCGAACAGACGGATGCTGGGCTTGATCTCCAGCAGCAGTCCGTCGGGCGGCTCGATGGATACCTGCGGCGTGAATGCGGATGCGATGCCCGCCAGGCGCCGCATCAATGCCAGCTCGGCCGCCGGATCACGCGGACGTGTATCGATGCCGGGCGCGGCCGCGAGCGCCGCGCTCAATGTCATGCCGGCGCACACCCCCGCGGCTTCCGCGCGTTCATCGGCCGCGATGACACGCTGGTTGCGATCCCCGGCATCGAGCACCACGAGCGGTGATGATGAGGCCGCGCTGTCCGGCCGGCTCGACCCTGGCCGGCTCGACCCTGGCCGGCTCGACTCCGGGGCCATCGATGCCATCAGCGCCATCAACGGCAGCCGCGGCACATGCGCGGCCACCCACAGCTCGCGCGGCTCGAATGCCAGCGCGGCCTGATCAGAAGGTCCCGGTCCCGAAGGCGGCGGCGGCACCGGCCGCACCCGTAAAACGGACGGCGCCTTTGCCGGCTTCGGTTCCGGAAAAACTAGACGATATGCGCGTGGGTGCATGGGAATGCCCTCACGCGGCAGCGGCCCATTCGAGATCGATGGGTTCGCGCGCACCTCCGCGGCTCTTGATGAGGCTCACGCGCGCGCCCTGCTTGTCCCCGCGCACTTGCGGTTCGAGCAGCAGACGCAACATGGCTGGCGATGCCTCACCCGCGAAGCGCTGGCTGCGATACAACACCCCGAGCGCACGGCCCTGCTCCGCCGCGAGCTGCAGCCGCCGCACCGCGCGCGGACTGGCGCGCGGCAGCCAGGCCAGCGCCACCGAGGCGGCGCCGGATTTCAGCGCCTGCTCATGCGCCCACAGTGGCAGGTGGGTTTTCACTACCAGCATGCGATCCAACGCCACGCCATGCGCCTCCAGCGCCGGCGCGAAGGGTTCATGCGGCGGCGACACCCAGGTGCACCAGCGCGCCGGCGAGAGCTGCGACAAGGCCGCCAGCGCCGGCAGCAGTAGATAGAGCTCCCCCACGCCGGGCTGCGGCGTGAGGATCTCTACGAGGCCATGGCGCGGCCAGCCCCCGCCCGGCAACCCGGCGTCCAGCGCTG
This sequence comes from uncultured Pseudomonadota bacterium, assembly GCA_963846605.1. Classification (GTDB taxonomy): domain Bacteria; phylum Pseudomonadota; class Gammaproteobacteria; order Steroidobacterales; family Steroidobacteraceae; genus CADEED01. The sequence continues at coordinate 313,452 of CAWJWS010000011.1, read as the reverse complement.
CAAAGCCGGTGGGCAGCGTAGGGATGGCGGCGCGGCTGCGGCCTCGCCACACCGACGGGTGAGCGAGCAACTCCTGCAGTTGCTTGTCGTTGGCGGCTGGCATGAGAGACGCAGACTCAACCGGTGGCCTTCAACCGCCCCTGCTCGGGGATTGAATAGATGAAGTCGTAGAAATGCTTGCCGTCGATGACGTTGATGCTCAGCGTGCCGCTGATGCCCGCGAGCTCGCCTGTGCCGGAATCCGGCACCACCATGATGGACAGGCGTTGCATGCCACGCTCCATGGCACCCGAGTGCTGCAATACGAAGCTGCCGCGGCGGCCATCGAGTTCGCCCGTGACGTGATCCATGGCCACGTAGCCGGCGGAGCCTTTGACGGTCGTCATGACCGAGAGCATCTGCCCGCGCGCGGTGGCGGCGAGATCGCCGCTGAAGGTCTTGTTGAGCAGCAGGCGGCCGAACATGGCGTCCGCGGTGACGTCGGTGTTCGACAGGGGCTGCAAGCTGACATCGAAACTGCCCGTAGCTCTTTTCATGGTTTTTCTCCCGGGATGCGCGTCGCTTACTTCGACTCGCCCGGCTTGTAATGAGGGTTCTCGATGATTCCGAACACATTGCCGAAGGGATCGAGTACGTCGCCGGCACGGATGCCGTCACCCACATCGGTGACCTCGGTGCGTGGCGTGGCGCCGAGCTCGATGAGGCGCGCATAGGCGGCATCGATGCCTTTCACTCCCCAATAGACACCCACGGTGTTCTGCGTGGCATCGGGCAGCAGACCCAGTTCGAAACCGCCCACGTTGAAACCCACGTAGAACGGCTGGTCGAAGTACGGCGCGAAGCCCAGCACTTTCGTGTACCAAAGCTTGCCCTGGGCCAGATCCGGAGTTCGGTAAATGGCCGTGCGCAGACCTAACAACATGGGAAATCCTCGGATTTATCTAAGGCGACGTCTCACGACAGTGCGCGACCCCGCCGCAGCACGCCCACGACCACGCCCTCGATGATCAACGGGTCTTCCTTGATGTTGACCTTGATAGGTTCGAAGTCCGCGTTCTCGGGCAGCAGCCAGACCACGGGGCCTTCCTGCTTGTAGCGCTTGACCGTGACTTCGTTTTCCAGGCGCGCGACGATGATCTGCCGATTGCGCACTTCGGGAGTACGATGCACGGCGACCAGATCGCCATCGAGGATGCCGGCATCCTTCATCGACATGCCGACCACCTTGAGAAGGTAATGCGGCTTGGGCTGGAAGATGCTGGGATCGATATCGAGGCGGGCTTCGATGTTTTCTTCGGCGAGAATGGGACGGCCCGCGGCGACGCGGCCGATGAGTGGCAGGCCGAGCTGTTCGCGGATGGTGTCCATGAGCTTGATGCCGCGTGAAGCGCCGGGCACCAGCGCGATGACACCCTTGCGCGCCAGCGCGCGCAGATGTTCCTCGGCGGCGTTGGGAGACCGGAAACCCAGCTCCGCGGCGATCTCCGCACGCGTGGGAGGCATGCCGGTTTCGGCGATGTTGCGCTGGATGAGACGCAGGATTTCGGTCTGGCGTGGGGTGAGATCGGACATGGCGGATTCCTTTAAAGAAGAATCAGGGCTGAGGATTTGTACACTGTGAATTTATCCAGGTCAAGCAGCAAAACCAGCTACGACATCGTCATCGTGGGCGGCGGCCACAACGGCCTCACCTGCGCCTGTTATCTCGCCAAGGCGGGCCTCTCCGTCGGCGTATTCGAGCGCCGGTCCATCCTGGGCGGCGCGGCGGTCACCGAGGAATTCCACCCGGGCTTCCGCAACTCCACGGCCAGCTACACCGTGAGCCTGCTGAACCCCAAGGTGATCCGCGACCTGCGCCTGGCGGAGCACGGGCTCAAGGTGCTCGAGCGGCCCATGCAGAACTTCCTGCCCATGCCCGATGGCCGCGCCCTCACCGCGGGCCCGGATGGCGCGCGCACCACGGCCTCGGTGCGCAGCTTCTCGGCGCGCGACGCCGACCGCCTGCCCGACTACTACAAGATGCTCGACGCGGCCGTGGAGCTGCTGCGTGCACAGCTGCTGGAAACACCGCCCGCGGATCCGCGCCGGCTGCGCGACCTGTGGAGCACGATCAAGCTCGGCCGGCACATGAAAAAGCTGTCGGCTCCCGTGCAGCGCGACATCCACGAACTGTTCACGCGCAGCGCCGGCGACTTGTTAGACCACTGGTTCGAGACCGACGCGGTCAAGGCGCTGTACGGCTTCGATGCCGTGGTGGGCAACTATGCGAGTCCATACACGCCCGGCAGCGCCTATGTGCTGCTGCATCACGTGTTCGGCGAAGTGAATGGCAAGAGCGGCGTGTGGGGACACGCGGTCGGCGGCATGGGAGCGATCACACAGGCCATGGCGGCCGAAGCGCGCCGGCTTGGAGTCACTCTGGAAACAGACTCGCCCGCGAAGCGCATCGTCGTCGAAGGCAACCGCGCCCGCGCGGTGGAACTCGAGGATGGCCGCGTGATCCAGGGCAGCGCCATCGCATCGAACATCGGCCCGAAGCCGCTGTACCTGAAACTGCTGGCCGACGCACCCCTGCCGAAGGAGCTGCGGGACCGCATCGAGAGGCTGCGCGTGGGTTCGGCCACCTTCCGCATGAACGTCGCGCTCTCGGAGCTGCCGAAATTCACGGCCGCGCCGCGCGACGACGGCGGCGCGCATCTCGGCTCGGGCATCATCATCGCGCCGACGCTCGAATACATGGATCACGCGTTCGCCACCGCGCGGCTCGAGGGCATTTCGCAGAAGCCCATCGTCGAAATGCTGATTCCATCGACACTTGATCAGACGCTGGCGCCGAAAGGCGCTCACGTGGCCTCCCTGTTTTGTCAGCATTTCTCCTACAATCTGCCGGGCGGCCGCGACTGGCGTCAGGAAAAGCAGAGTGCAATCGACCGCATCTTCGCGACGGTGGAATCTTATGCGCCCAACTTCCGCGCGAGCGTGGTCGGTCATTCGGCTCTGAGCCCACTCGATCTCGAAGAAAAACTCGGCCTAGCAGGCGGCGACATTTTCCACGGCTCGTTAGGTCTCGATCAGCTGTGGGCGGCACGACCGATGTTAGGTTACGGCGATTACCGCACTCCATTCAAAGGCCTGTATTTGTGCGGCTCGGGCGCTCACCCCGGCGGCGGAGTCACGGGAATTCCCGGCCACAACGCGGCGCGAGAGATTTTGCGCGACGGTGTGTCAAATTGATTCCTGTTAGCTGACCTAATAGCTCGCAACTTGCCACTGTCGCCACAGGACGACAGGAAAAAAATTCCCGTTGCAAACAACTCGCGAATTTGTTGCAGTAGCGCCCGCCCAATGGACGTCAACCTTCACTCAGATCGCATTCGATGCGAGTTGATGGCGAAGCTGACTTGCTCAACCACCAATAAGGGGATTGATCGTATGAAGAGTGCTGTTCTCAAGGTTGCTGCCGTTGCAGCTTTCACGATGTTGGCCGGCTGCCAGGACCTCAAGCCCCTGCAGGCCGACGTTGACAATCTCAAGCAGCAGGTGAGCCGTCTGCAGGCCGACCTGTCTGCCGCGAAGAGCTCGGCTGATGCCGCCAATGCGGCTGCCCAGTCGGCTTCGTCCACCGCCTCCGGTGCGCAGAGCGCTGCCAACCAGGCGCTTGCCGCCGCGCAGGCTTCGCAGTCCTGCTGCGATGCCACCAACGAGAAGATCGACCGGATGTTCCGTCGCTCCATCTCGAAGTAAGAGTCCGCCAGTCTTCGTGAAGAAGACTGCCTTGCTCAAAAGAACGCCGCGCCCAGCGCGGCGTTTTTTTTCGCCCGGGAGAACCGCCATCGTGAAAGCCAACCGCATCGCCTCTCTGCTCCTGCTCGCGCTGTGCGCGCCGGCCGGCGCCGCCGAACCGCAGAATTTCCTGTTCCTGTCCTCCGGCGATATCGAAGCCAGCGCGGCGTTGCTGGCCCGACCGGATATTGGCGGCGCCCAGGTCGTCTATTCGTGGAAGTCGCTCGAAGTGGCCAAGGATCGTTACGACTTCTCGCGGATCGAGGCTGACCTCGCGCAAGTCGCCAAGTTGAACAAGAAACTCTTCCTGCAGATCCAGGACCGGTTCTTCGAGCCCAGCCATCGATTCGTACCGAACTACCTGCTCGAGGAACCGCGCTACGGTGGCGGACTCGCGCCCCAGAGAGACAATCCCGGCGAGAACAAGCCGGAGGGCTCGGGCTGGGTGGCCATGCAGTGGAATCCCGCGGTTCGCGAGCGGCACCAGAAACTGATCAGCGCGCTCGCGGAGCGATTCGACGGGCGCGTGTTCGGCATCAACCTTCCGGAAACCGCGGCGGACATCGACGAGAAGACGGACAAGACCGGCTTCGATTGCGACCAGTACTTCGCGGGGGAAGTCGAGAACATCCGTCATGCGCGCCGCGTGTTCAAGAAGTCACACGTGGTGCAGTACGCCAACTTCTGGCCCTGCGGCTGGAACGACGAGCGAGGCTACTTCACGCGTTTCTTCGAGATCGCGGTGCGCGAGCGCATTGGCGTGGGCGGTCCCGACATCGTCCCCTACCGCGACGGACAGATGAAGAACTCGTATCGCTTCCTGAATGCGCACAAGGGAAAGTTGTCGCTGGTGGCGATGGCGGTTCAGGAGCCGACGCTCACCTACACCAATCCCAAGACGGGGCGCCCCTACACGCGCGATGAGTTCGTCGCGTTCGCGCGCGACCATCTCGGAGTGGACGTGATCTTCTGGAGCCGCGAGAGCCCGTGGCTCAAGGAACCCTAGAGGCCCTCTGGGGCGCGCCTAGCGCACTCCGCGCAGATAGCGGTTCGGCTTCGGCGCTTCGCCCGGCGAGGCGGCCGTGGCGGGCGTGGGAATCATTCGCGAGGCGGCCACCGCGGGCACCGCCTGGCCGGTATCGCGCAGCCAGTCTTTCGCCAGGCCGGCGAGCTTGGCATCGCCGCTGGCCAATGCGGCATCGAGGATCTGCTTTTCCAGCGCCGGCTCCTTGAGGAACTGCGCGAGATCGAATCGCTCGCCCGTGCTGGTTAGATAGGCATGCCAGAGCTGGTTGGCGCGACGCAGGCGGTCGCCGGTGCTGTTGAGCAGGCTCATGGGTGGCTACTCCACGCTCTCTCCATGAGTACTGACGTCGAGCCCCGCGGCCTCGGCTTCTTCGCTGACGCGGAGCCCGATGGTGACGGAAATCAGCATCAGCAGGATCAGGCTCACCACCAGCGCATACGCGGCGCAAGCACCGATGCCGATGAGCTGCGCCATGATGCTGCCCTCGACGCCGGCCACCGCCACCGACGCGAACACGCCGGTGAGCAACGCGCCGATGATGCCGCCCACGGCGTGCAGACCGAAGGCATCGAGCGAATCGTCATAGCCGAACCAGGACTTGAGTCCGACGACCGCGCCGAAGCACGCCAGGCTCGCAGCCACGCCGATGACCAGCGCGGCGCCGATGCCCACGTAGCCCGCGGCCGGCGTCACGGCGACGAGGCCCGCGACGGCGCCCGAGGCGATGCCCAGCACGCTGACCTTGCCACGCGCGGCCCACTCGATTGCCATCCAGGTGAGTGCGGCGGTGGCCGCGGCGCAATGTGTGTTGGCGAATGCCAGGCCCGCGAGGCCACCCGCGGAGAGCGCGGAGCCGGCGTTGAACCCGAACCAGCCCACCCACAGCAATGCGGCGCCCGTGATCGTGAGCGCGAGGTTGTGCGGGAAGATCGGATCGGTGCCGTAACCTTTTCGTTCACCCAGCATGATCACGCAGGCGAGACCGGTGACGCCGGCATTGATGTGCACCACGGTGCCGCCGGCGAAGTCCAGCACGCCCAGCGAGTGCAGCCAGCCGTCGGGCGACCACACCCAGTGCGCCATGGGTGCGTAGACGCAGATCGACCACAGCCCCATGAACACCAGCATCGAAGAGAACTTGATGCGCTCCGCGAACGCGCCGGTGATCAGCGCGGGCGTGATGATGGCGAACATCATCTGGTACATCATGTAGACGGATTCGGGAATGGTCGGCGCGAGGTGGCTGACCGACACCTGCCCGCCTTTGGCGAAGAACAGGCCTTCCAGCGCGAAGCGCGAAGTGCCGCCGATCCACGGCGACTCCTCGGTGAAAGCAAGCGAGTAGCCGATGACCACCCAGAGCACGGTGACCAGGCAGGCGATGGCGAAACTCTGGGCCATCGTCGACAGCAGGTTCTTCTTGCGCACCATGCCGCCGTAGAACAGCGCGAGTCCCGGTAGCGTCATGAGCAGCACGAGCGCGGTGGACGTGAGCATCCACGCGGTGTCGCCGGTCGATATCTGGTCGGCGTCGACGAGGTACGGGGCCGTGGCCACCACGCTGTTGAGGGTCTCTGCTGTCATGCCCGGCATTTTGGCAAATGGCAAACCCTAGGACTTTGCGCCTGGATCAATGAATTTGCGGGAACTGCGTGAGCCAGTTCGCAGTCCTGATGCCCGGAGCCGCGCGCGCGGCGCTTGCACTCAATTGGACGGCGGCGCCTTGAGCCAGAAGCGGAACGTGGCGCCCTTGTTCACCGCGGCCTCGGCCTCGATGTCACCACCGTGCCGGCGCACGATGCGGCGCACGGTGGCCAGGCCCAGTCCGTGCCCGGGGAATTCATCATTGCGGTGCAGGCGCGTGAAGGGCTGGAACAGCCTTTCCGCGTGCTTCATGTCGAAGCCCGCACCGTTGTCGCTGACGCACAGCCAGGTATGGCCGTCGCGCTCTTCGGAATAGAAGCGCACCAGGGGCTTGTCCGCGCGGCCGGTGTATTTCCAAGCGTTGCCCAGGAGCGTGCGCAGGACCACCATCATGAGGCGCACGTCGCCCCACCCCGTGAGGCCCTGCTGCACGTCGACTTCCACCGGCCGTGAGTCCTTGGCATGGCGCAAGTCATAGAGAGACATGTCGGCCAGCATGGAGAGATCGAGGTTCTCGCAATTCATGTCGGCACGGCCGGCGCGCGACAGTGCGAGCAGCGCATCGATGAGACCTTCCATGCGGTCCGCGGCGCGCACGATCTCCTTGAGGAAATTCTTGCCTTCGTCGTTGATCGACTCGGCGCACTCGTCCTCGAGCGCGTCGGTGAAACCTTTGAGGATCCGCAGCGGGCCGCGCAGGTCGTGACCGGCCGCGGACATGAAGGATTCCAGTTCCTTCTTCGAGTCGGCTATCTCCTGCTCGTACTCGCTGAGATCCTCGATCGTCGCGAGACTCAAGCCATGCGCGGAGCCCGTCGGCACGAAGTGCACGCGGGCGACGAAATTGTTGCCGTCCGGCCGGCGCACGGCGACGCGCCCGAAGGTCACGCCCTGCGTGATGACGTGCGCGTCGCGCAATTCGGGCAGGAAGACGCCCAGCGGCACGCCCGTCAGTTGCGCAGTGCCGCAACGGAACAGCGCCAGCGCCGCGGCGTTCGCGGTCACGATCACGCCATCGTCGCCATATAGAAGTGAGGCCACCGGATAAGCGGCGAACAAGGGATGAACGCCGAGATCCCGCGACTCGCCCGAGTCGGGGGATTCACTGCTGTCAAGGGACTGACCGCTCAGAATTCTTGCCACGAGATTCGTCATATGCCTGTTGCGTTACCTGATCGGCAGCTCGCGGCGAGTCTGGATGCCCGCGCCGGAATTCTTTGTGCGGGGCTCCGCAAAACGGCTGGCGGCAGGGTTCAGCCGCCTGCGGGGGAGCCGATATGTGAATGGGTTCGCCACCGGCGGCAATGTTGCGCCGGTTCCTAAGGTATTGGCTGCGAAGGCCGATATGACTGCGTGTGGCGTAGTGCCGGGATGTCTGCGCCACTGAAACAGGAATTCATCCCGTACTTGATCAGGGCAGAACGCGCCGATGAGCACCAGTGAATTCGAGCTGAAGAACATCCGCTTGTTGTTAGTCGAGGACAACGAGGCTGACGCGCGCATCGTCGAGCGCCACCTCAAGGATGCGGGCCTCGTCCACGTCCTCACCGACACGGTGTCGACGGCCAGCGAAGCGGCCCAGCGTCTCCAGCAGGTGGAGTACGACCTGGTCCTGCTCGACCTCGGGCTCCCCGACGCGCAGGGGTTGCAGGCGCTGCGCGCGCTCAAGGCGGTCGCGGACCTCACGCCGATCATTGTTCTCACGGGTAGTGACGACTACAAGCAGGGCCTGATCGCCGTGCGCGAAGGCGCGCAGGATTATCTCGAGAAGCGCCGCGTCAACGCCGGCATGCTCTCGCGGATCGTTTCCTACTCGGTGGAACGCAACAGCTTCCATCGCGACCTGGTCCGCGCCACGCGCCGGTACCAGGACCTCTTCAACAACGTGCCGGTGGCGCTGTTCACCGCCAATCGCGATGGCGCGCTCAAGACCGCGAACGGCGCCTTCGTGAAGCTGCTCGGCTCGAGCGCCGTGCCCGCGACGCAGCTCAACTTCCTCGACCTGCTGTTCGAACCCGGCCGCCGCGCCCATTTCCTGGATCTCATGTCGCGCCGGCGCCCGGTCGAAGGCTGGGAAACCTCGATCCGCGACTGCAACGGCGACGAGCTGCACGTCCTCATCAACGCCGCGCCGCTCTATGACGCCAGCCAGGCGCTCGAAGGCTGGGAAGGCTGCGTCACCGACATCTCCATGCTCAAGCAGACGCTCGAAGAGCGCGACCGCCTGGAAGACAACCTGCGCCAGGCGCAGAAGCTCGAAGCCATCGGCCAGCTGGCCGCGGGCATCGCGCACGAAATCAACACGCCCACGCAGTACGTGGGCGACAACCTCCGCTTCCTGAAGGAATCCTTCGGCGAACTCGACTCGGTGATCGAGAAGCTGGTCGAGACCGGCGGCGGCGCGGCCCGCTCGGCCCTGGACGAGGCGGACTTCGAATACCTGAAGGAAGAAATCCCGCGCGCGCTCAACCAGTCGCTGGAGGGTGTCGATCGCGTCGCGAAGATCGTCCGCGCCATGAAGGAGTTCTCGCATCCCGCACGTGAGAAGACCGCCACGGATCTGAATCGCGCGATCCAGAGCACCATCACGGTTGCCAGCAACGAATGGAAGTATGTTGCGGAAATGGACATGGACCTCGACGCCAACCTGCCCGCCGTTCACTGCTCGCCGGCCGAATTCAACCAGGTCGTGCTGAACATGATCGTCAACGCCGCGCACGCCATCACCGACGTGGTCGGCGACGGCGGCAAGGGCAAGGGCCGGATCGGGGTGAAGACGCGCGCCGACGGCGACTGGGCGGTGGTCGAGATCAGCGACTCCGGCTCGGGCATGCCCGCGCACGTGCAGCAGCGCATCTTCGAACCGTTCTTCACCACCAAGGAAGTCGGCAAGGGCACGGGCCAGGGCCTGGCCATCGCCCACAACGTGATCGTCGACAAGCACGGGGGCACCATCAAGGTGAACTCCTCGCCGGGCGCCGGCACCACGTTCGTCATCCGCCTGCCCATCGGCGGCGTGAAATCCGATTCGGACGCCGCGTCCGCCGGAGCCGCCGCGTGAGTGCCGCCATCCGCGTCCTCTTCGTCGACGACGAGCCGCGAGTGCTCGAGGGCCTGAAGCGCATGCTTCGGCCCAAGCGCAACGAGTGGCAGATGACTTTCGTCGGCTCCGCCGCGGAAGCGCTGACCTCGCTCAAGAAAGAACCCTGCGAAGTGGTGGTCACCGACATGCGCATGCCCGGCATGAACGGCGCCGAGCTGCTGGAAGTCGTTCAGCGGGACTATCCCGACACCATCCGCCTGATCCTCTCCGGCCAGGCCGAAACCGAATCCGTGATGAAGGCGCTGGGCGTCTCGCACCAGTTCCTCTCCAAGCCCTGCGACGCCGAAGTCCTGCAGAGCACGATCTCGCGCGCCTTCGCGCTGCGCAATCTCGCCGGCAGCGAACAGGTCAAGGGCCTGGTCGCCCGCATCAACAAACTGCCGACGCTGCCGTCGAGCTATCAGAAGCTCGTGGAAGTGCTGAAGTCACCGAACTCGAGCATCGAGGACGTGGCCGACGTGATCTCCACGGATCCGGCCATGACGGCGCGCCTGCTCAAGCTCGTGAACTCCGCGTACTTCGGCTTGCAGAAGCCGGTGGCGGACGTGGCGCGCGCCGGCGCCCTGCTCGGCCTCGACCGCATCATGGCGCTGGTGCTCGGCCAGGGCATCTTCTCGGATTGCGATGCGCCGAAGGTGGAAGGATTCAGCATGGAAGCGCTGTGGCAGCACAGCGTGAGCACCGCTGCCGCCGCGCATCGCATCGCGGTCGCGGAGAACATGGAGAAGGACGTGGTCACGGCCGCGTTCCTCGCCGGCATGCTGCACGACATCGGCAAGCTGGTGCTGGCGATGGGCTTGCCCGACCAGTACGCCAAGGTCCTGAAGCAGGCCACCACGGGCCGCCCGGGTGAACTGCAGCAGATCGAGATGCTCGAGCTGCGCGCTTCGCACACCGACGTCGGCGCCTATCTCGTGGGCCTCTGGGGCCTGCCGAACACGATCGCCGAGGCCGTGGCGTACCACGAGGATCCCTCGCAGTCGCGCACGCCGGCTTTCGGCCTGCCTGCCATCGTGCACGCGGCCGACCGCCTCGTGTATCGCCCCGACATCACCGATCCGCGCTCGCCCGAGCTCGGACTCAACGTCGCCTATTTCGAGAAACACGGACGCATCGACCGCTGGAGCGCCTGGCGCGAGGCCGTCGCCGGCGCCGTCGCTGGCACGCAGGGACAGGAATCATGAAGACCGAGAAAGCCAAACTACTGCTCGTGGACGACGAGCCGAACCTGACCTCCGCGCTGGTCCGCAGCCTCGACCGTTCGCAGTTCGAGATCTTCACCGCCGACTCGGCGCAGCAGGGCCTGATGATCCTCGCCGGTCACGACATCGACGTGGTGGTCTCGGACGAGCGCATGCCCGGCATGACCGGCAGCCAGTTCCTGTCGGAAGTGCGCAAGCGCTGGCCGAACACCATTCGCATGATCCTCTCCGGCCAGGCCGATCTCGAAGCCGCGGTGCGGGCGATCAACGAGGGCGAGGTCTACCGCTTCCTGCTGAAGCCCTGCCATCCCAAGGAGCTTCAGCTCACGATCCAGCAGGGCCTGCAGCACAAGAAGCTGGTTGCGCAGAGCCGCCGCCTGCTCCAGGAACACATGAAGACCCAGAACCTGCTCGAGGAACTCGAGCGGGCCAATCCGGGCATCACCCAGGTCGAGACCGACGAGGACGGCGCCATCGTCATGGAAGTCGACGAGTCGGACGAATCCGAAGACGTGCAGTCGCTGCTCAACGACCTCGAACGCGAGATGGCGAAGATCGCCACCCGATAAGAGTGGTGCCGGTGCACGGTTTCCGCGGTTGAGCGCGGAAGCCTGTCGCCCGGCGCCAGCAACTGTCGGTCAACCGCGGAAACCGTCCGCCGGCACCACTCAGGTCACGGTCGCGCCGATCACCATCACGCCACCCACGATGGTCGCGGCCACCGCGAGCTTCGCCACCGTCGCCACGGCGCCATCGGCCGTGTGGAAGCGATCCCACCAGTCGAGCTTCTTCTGGCGCTTGCGCTCGGATCCCGGAAGCAACGTCGCATAGTCCTTCGGCATCACCGAAGCCGCGGGCGCGGGTTCGAGCGTGGTTCCCTCGCGTACCGCCTTGGCGACGCGCGCCTCGCTGATCAACAGCTGCTCCAGCGCCTCGCTGCGCAGCGCGCCGAGGGCGCCGCAGGCGGCGCCCACCCAGCCATCGATCACGTCCAGCCATTCACCGATGTTCTCGCGGCTGGGCGGCGGTAGTTTGAACTCGCCGAGCGCACCGTCCCAGGACTTCACTTCCAGCCGCTCGAGCAGCGTCGCGTCCGGAAGCACCTGCGCCGCGTGCTCGTGCACGGCCTTGAGCACGCCGTGCAGCTCGTGGCACACGTTGACCAGCCGCGAGAGTTCGCCGCTGCTCACCCGGCCATCCGCCGTCACCACCGAGTACACGTTGGCGGCGAGGCCTTGCGCATCGCGCAGGTTCGCCTCCGTGTGATCCGCGTAGTGAAGCGCCGCCGCCAGGCCTTGCAGGTAATCGGGCCAGCCATTGCCCAGCAGCCGCGCGGCGGCCACGTGCGTGGCCCGGCACTTGCGGTCGTGAGCGGTGACGTCGTCCTGCGCCGCCGTGAGTTCACGCTCCACGGCCGAGATGGTGTCCGGAAGTTCGGTGCGCGCCAGCTCGCTGCCGCGATGGCGGATGACTCCACCCGGCGCGCTGGCTACCTGGTCAAGCAAGGCGATCAGGGAATGCTTTTCCTCGTACAGCTCACCGAGCCGCTCCATGCTCGTGGACAACGATTCGGGATACAGCGACGCCAGCGCGGCGCGCGCATCGGCGGGCTCGGCCGCATACAAATGGCTGAAGCTTTTCGCGTCACGCACCACCGAGCGATTCAGATAGGTGCCGCGATACTGGCGATCGAGGCAGGCGCGTTCGTAGCTCTTGTCGAGATGGGCAAGCGACTCGGACAGGTCCGGCGTCGCGGTGATCTCGGCATCGCGCAGCACGTGGGCGGACATGCGCTCGCGCAGCGCCTGCGGGTTCGCGAACAGGTCCCAGGCACTGCGTTCATCCACCGAGGCCGGCACGTAGTGCTGTTTCGCGTTCTTCTCCCGGTCGCAGCTCGGCGGGTGGGTGGACCACATGCGCGGCGGCGCGGCCATCTCGTCCTTGAACACGCGATGGTTCTCGCGCGCCGAGGCGGGCAACGGCGGCACACCGCCGTAGTTGGGCTGATTCAGGATTTCCCGCATGCGTTCGATCACGCGCGTCTGTACCGCGAACAGGTCTTTCACGCCACGCTTGGCGTGGGATTCGGAGCCGGCGAAGGACAGCGCCTTGTCCCAGGCATCGTCCGCGGCGCCGAGGCGATGCAAGGCGTGGATGAGCGCGTCGCTGCCGGTCAACGACACGGCGACGAGATCCGCCTGGAATTCCATCTGGCGCGAGAGCGCGCGCTGGGCCAGCACCACGCCACGGAACAGGATGTCCATGAGCGAGCGGATCGACCACACGGTGAGCGAGAGGATCCAGCCGATCCACGCGATGCGCAGGTCGAGGCGCGACAGTTGCTTCAGCAGTTTGTCGAGCACGTCGCGGCGGGCCACGATGTGGCCGGCGATCTGCTGCGAGATGTACACCCAGCGGCCCACGGCCATGGAGCGTTGCGCGAAATGGCCGAACTCGTGCGCGAGCACCGCCTTGAGTTCGCCCAGTGGCACGGTGTTGACCAGGCCCAGTCCGATCTCGAGGTTCTTCTTCGAGGGAATGATGAGGTTGAGCAGCGAGAGATCGTAGAACACCGCGGCGTTCACGCGCGGCGAGAGGTACACGCGATGCGCGCGGGGCGCCCTCGCCTCATCCGCCAGCCGGTCGATGAACTCGAACAACCTCGGCTCTTCGGCGCGCGTCACCTCGATGTCGTCGATGTCGTAGCGGTGCTGGATGAAGAACAGCGCCTTGAGCATGAAGATGGCGAGGAAGGCCGCGCAGCCACCCGCCACCCAACCCCACAGTGAGAGGTTTCCGTAGCCCATGCCGCTGGAGAACAGGCGCCAGGCGGTCCAGCCGAACCAGGCGGCCATGCCGAGATAGATGACGATGAATCCGCCCAAGCCGAGCATGGCGAACCATGCGTGCCGCTTGTAGGCGGCGGAGGCCGCCGTCAGGTTGGGTGGAACGGCGGTGGGGCCCGGTGGATAGACGAGGTCCATGCAACTCTCCCGGCTCTTCTGATTTGCCGGGAGTGTGCCAGACCCTTCAGAACTTCACGAGTGCACTGCCCCAGGTGAAGCCGCCGCCAAAGGCTTCCAGCAGCAGCAGGTCACCCCGCTTGATGCGTCCGTCGCGGACGCCGGTATCCAGCGCCAGCGGCACGGAGGCCGCGGACGTGTTGCCGTGGTCCTGCACCGTCAGGATCACCTTCTCCATCGGCAGGTCCAGCCGCTTGGCCATGGCGCCAATGATGCGGATGTTGGCCTGATGCGGGATCAGCCAATCCACGGCGGATTTCTCCAGGCCATTCGCGGCCAGCGCCTCGTCCACCGCGGCGCCGAGCTTGGTCACGGCCACCTTGAACACTTCCCTGCCATCCATCTTGATGCCGATGTCCACCTTGTGGGTGGACGGGTCGACCTTGAATCCGCGCGAGATGCCGCTCTCGATGTGCAGGAGATCCTTGTACTCACCATCCGAATGCAGGTGCGTGCTCATGACGCCCGGCTCGGTCGAGGGCTTGAGCACCAGCGCACCGGCGCCGTCGCCGAACAGCACGGCGGTGTTGCGGTCATTCCAGTCGGTGATGCGCGAGAGAGTCTCCGCGCCGATGACCAGCGCGCACTTGCTCTCGCCGGCCTTCACGAACTTGTCGGCGATGGACAGCGCGTAGATGAAACCGCTGCAGGCGGTTTCCACGGAGAACGCGGGGCAACCGCGCGCGCCCAGCCGAGCCTGCAGCAGCGTGCCGCAGTTGGGGAACACGAGATCCGGCGTGGTGGTTCCGAACACGATGAGATCGACTTCTGCGGGCGTGACGCCGGCGGCTTCGATCGCACGGCGCGCGGCCTGCTCCGCCATGTCGACGGTAGTTTGGCCTTCCGCGGCGATGTGTCGGCGCTCGATGCCCGTGCGCGTGCGGATCCACTCGTCGGTGGTGTCCATGCGCTTTTCGAGGTCGAAATTGGTGACGACCTGTTCCGGCAGGTAGGAACCGGTACCGGCGATGCGTGAGTACATTTCTGCCCTTGTTTTACGAACGCTTTCGCGTGGCTCTTACGACAACGCTTTCGCTATGGCCGCTGGCAGGCCCCGGCGCATCGCCGTGGCGGCCGTGGTGACGGCCTGGGCGAAAGCGACGCGGTCCGCGCTGCCGTGGCTTTTTACCACGACTGCCGTGAGTCCGACCATGCACGCACCGTTGTAGCGCCGCGGATCCATCTTCTCGCCCACGCGGCGGAGCACGGGGCGCGCCAGCAGCGCGGAGAGCTTGCTAGTGAGGTCGCGCGTGAATTCCGTGCGCAGCTGCTCGACGATGAGCTTGGCCAGCCCTTCCATCGCCTTCAGCGCCACGTTGCCCGTGAATCCATCGGTGACCACCACGTCGACGGTGCCGTCGAAGATGTTGTTGCCCTCGACGAATCCCAGGTAATTGACGCCTGTCGCGCGGATGAGCTCGTGCGCTTCCTGCACGACCTCGTGACCCTTGGTCTCTTCCTCCCCGATGTTGAGCAGGCCGACGCGCGGCTTGTCGATGGAGAACACGTCGCGCGCGACGATGGATCCCATCGTGGCGAACTGCGCGAGCTGGATCGCCGAGGCCTTGGTGTTCGCGCCGAGATCCAGCATGTGCGTGTGACCGCCGTTGCGCGCGGGCACCGCCGACATGATGGGCGCGCGTTCCACGGGACCCACGGTCTTGAGCACGAAGTGCGACATGGCGGTGAGCGCGCCCGTGTTCCCGGCGCTGACCATCGCGCCCGCGCGGCCTTCTTTAACAAGGTCGATGGCGACGCGCATGGAGGAATCCTTGCGCTTTCGGATGGCTTCGCGCGGATGTTCCGACATGCCGACGACGCTCGCGGCTTGCTGCACGGAGACACGCGCGCGCACCGCAGAGCTGGCGCTGGCCAGTACGGGTTCGATGACGGAGGGCTGCCCGACCAGGATGAGCTCGAGGTCCGGGTCATGGGTGACTGCCTGCAGCGCGCCCGGAATCAATTCCGTTGCGCCGCTGTCACCACTCATCACATCGACGGCGATGGACGCCATGATTCAGCAGGGGTCACGGGCCCGAAGGCCCGGCCACTGCCCGAAGATCTACTCTTCGGTCTCGACTTCGGCGGGCTTCTCGATGACGCGCTTGCCACGATAGAAGCCATCCGGCGTGATGCGGTGACGCAGGTGCGTCTCACCGGACTGCGGGTCGACTGACAGAGCAGGCTTCGTAAGACGATCGTGCGAGCGACGCATACCGCGCGTGGACGGCGTTCTACGACTTTTCTGAACGGGCATGGATCCAAACCTCTTGGGCGACGATTACTTGCGTTTCAACAGTTCGCCCAACTGTGCAAACGGTTTCTGAACATCGGAGGGCACGTCATCCGCATCCTCCTCGTGTCCGGGAAGCTGCATCTCGCGGCCCGCACACTCACTATCTTCGTCGTGCCGCGCCACGTGTGGCAGCGCCAGCAGGACTTCCTCATCGACGAGGTCACGAACGCTGACGCTATCGGCCTCGACCAGAAAAACTTCCAGCCCCTCCGGCACGCGATCGGCAGCGTTGTAGTCGCTGACCAGCGCAATGCGCGAATTCACGTTCACCGGCCAGCGCATGGGTTGCATGCAGCGCTGACAAACTACTTCGGGTCGCGCGCTGACCTGGAGGTCCGCGACGGCGTGCCCGAGCTGACGGGAGAAGCGCACGATGCCGGTCGCTTCTCCATCGGTCACCGACAACTCATGAGACACCCGGGGCAGTTCGGCGAGCGGGATCGTGAATTCGACCTTCGCTTCGGTGCCTGCCAGAGTGTCGATGGGAGCGCGTCGGGACCAGCCCAGTGACATGGGGCGCGTATGATAGGGACCGACTCCCCCCAAGTCAAAACCAAAATAACTCTAAGCCTTTGTTTTTATGAGCCCCAATACGGCACCCCGCCCCCTGATCCTGGCCTCCACCTCCCGTTACCGAGCCGGCCTCCTGGACCGCTTCGGATTGACCTTCGAGAAGCAGGACCCGGCGGTGGACGAAACCGAGCGGGCCGGGGAATCGCCCCGGGCACGGGCCTTCCGGTTGTCCGAGGCCAAGGCGGAGGCCGTGGCCAACCGCTTCCCCCAGGCCATTGTCATCGGCGGCGACCAGGTGCCGGCCACCAGCACCACCATCCTGAACAAGCCCGGGAACGCCGCCAATTGCCGTGAGCAGCTCATGCTGCTGTCCGGCTCGACGGCCGAGTTCTACACGGCCTGCACCGTGCGCTGCCTGGAAACCGGCGTGAAGCTCTCCCACGTGGACACCACCGCCGTGAAGCTGCGGCCGCTGTCGGACGTGGAAATCGACCGGTACATCGAGCGCGAGAAGCCCTTCGACTGCGCCGGCGGGTTCAAGGCCGAGGCCTTGGGCATCGTGCTGTTCGAGCGCATCGATACGGAAGACCCCACCGCCATCGTCGGCATGCCGCTCATCTGGCTGGCGGGTGCGCTGCGCGCGGTGGGTTTCTCGGTACCCTAGCCCTGGGGCGCGATCCGCACCCGCGATGCGGCCCGCGGGCCGGAATCATTTCTTGTGAATAGTTAGTGCGTCGAGCACCGACTTGAGTTCATCTGGCAGTGCGGCATTCACCGTGAACTCCACACCCGTCTCCGGCCACGTGAAGCTCACCTGGTGCGCGTGCAGGAACATCCGTGTGAGGCCGAGTGCCTTCATGGCTTCGTTGAAGGCCTCTTCACCGTACTTGTCGTCGCCCGCGAGTGGATAGCCCGCATGCGCGGCGTGCACACGGATCTGGTGCGTGCGGCCGGTCTCGAGCTCCACTTCCACCAGCGACGCTTTCCTGCCGAAGAACTGCACGGGCTTGAACACGCTGGCGGCTTCCTTGCCGGTCTCGTGCACCTTCACGGTCCGTTCGCCGCTCACGCGGATATCCGTGCGCAGCGGCGCATCGATGCGCTTCTGCCCGAGCTCCCACTTGCCCTTGAGCAGCGCGAGATAGCGTTTCTCCACCTGCCCTTCGCGCATCAGCGCATGCAGCGTGCGCAGCACGGCGGGTTTGCGTGACACCAGCAGGATGCCGCTGGTCTCGCGGTCGATGCGGTGTACCAGCTCCAGTTCCTCGTGGGGGCGCGCCGCGCGCAGCGCCTCGATGACCCCGAAACTCACCCCGCTGCCGCCGTGAACCGCCACTCCGGCGGGCTTGTTGATGACCAGCAGGCGTGGATCCTCGTGGATGACCGCCGCGTTGATGTCCTGCACCAGGCCGGTGGGAGCTTTCCGCGGCGGCGCGGCCTCGCCCACGCGCACCGGCGGGACGCGCACGATGTCGCTCGCCTGCAACCGGGTGTCGGCCTTGGCGCGCTTGCCGTTGACTCGCACCTCACCCTTCCGGATGACGCGGAAGAGGTGGCTGCGGGGAACGTCGCTGAGAATTTTCCCGAGGAAATTGTCGAGTCGCTGCCCGTCGCCTCGCTCGCCGACCTCGACTTGCCTGACTTGGGGCCTTGGTTTCGGCTGTTCCGGGGCCGGCGGAGGCTCGGGCTGACGCTTCCGCGCCACAGGTGGTTCGTAACGTCTTGTTTTCACTAAAGGTCTCGGGCTATGATGCGCGCCGTCGTCGTCCCCATCTTGTGTGTGACGGCGCAATGCCGCGGCGCGCACGAGCGCAACCATAAGACGAGTCGAACGCGCCGCATGTTAGTTGGTCCTCGGTAACGAGGCCATCGCTCGAAGGCCGACATTGAATCTCGCGCGGCGAGCTGGTCCAAAAAGACAGCGCGCGTGCGACGTCGGTGAAGTAGCCCAAAGGGTTTTGGCGCTCCGCCCCATCAAGGGTCGGACATACAACGTGAAGACTGAGCGTCACACGAATTCCAACAATCTTTGGCCTCACGGCATGCACCTCCGCGTCGCGCGGTTGTCCGACATGCCGTCCGTGAGGATATCCGCCGTTCGATTCGATTCGTCCCTAGAGAGACACCTAGGGTTCCATTCAAATGAAGAGAATGCTCGTCAATGCAACTCAGCAAGAAGAGTTGCGCGTCGCGCTGGTTGATGGTCAGAAGCTTTACGACCTTTCCATCGAGATACCGTCCAAAGAACAAAAGAAAGCCAACATCTATAAAGGACGAATCTCCCGCATCGAGCCCTCGCCTCGAAGCCTGCCTTCGTCGATTACGGTGCCGAGCGTCACGGCTTCCTGCCGCTGAAGGAAATCTCCAGCGACTACTTCCGTAGAGGCTCCGACAGCGGCCGCGGCAACATGCGCGACCTGCTCTCCGAAGGCCAGGAAGTCATCGTCCAGGTCGAAAAGGAAGAACGTGGCAACAAGGGCGCCGCCCTCACCACCTTCATCACCTCGCCGGCCGCTTCCTGGTGCTGATGCCCAACAACCCACGTGCCGGTGGCGTCTCGCGCCGCATCGAGGGCGAAGACCGCGACCAGTGCGCCAGGTCGATGGACGAACTCGTCATCCCCGACGGCATGGGCGCGATCGTGCGCACCGCCGGCGTAGGCCGCGCCGCCCCAGAGCTGCAGTGGGACCTCGACAACCTGCAAGAACCAGTGGGACGCAGATCGACGCGGCCACCGAGGACCGCCCGGCGCCGTTCCTGGTCTATCGGAAAGCGACGCGGTCACCCGCGCGCTGCGTGACTACCTCGCGCGACGACATCGGCGAAGTGCTGGTCGACGACGACGCCACGTTCGCCAGCCGCCCTGGAATACATGACGCGGTTCATGCCGCCGGAAGCGCAGAAGAAGCTCAAGCTCTACACCGACGACATCCCGCTGTTCACGCGCTACCAGATCGAGAGCCAGATCGAGTCGGCGTACGCGCAGAAGGTGGAGCTGCCCTCGGGCGGCATCCATCGTCATCGACTACACCGAAGCCCTGGTGTCCATCGACATCAACTCGGCGCGTGCCACGCGCGGCTCGGACATCGAGACCACGCGCTACCAACACGAACCTGGAAGCCGCGGAAGAGATCGCGCGCCAGCTGCGCATCCGTGACATCGGCGGCCTGATCGTCATCGACTTCATCGACATGGAGTCGAGCAAGAACCAGCGTGACGTGGAAGACCGGCTGCGCGACGCCGTGAAGATGGACCGCGCCCGCATCCAGATCGGCCGCCTCTCGCGCTTCGGCCTGCTCGAAATGTCGCGTCAGCGCCTGCGTCCGTCGCTGGGCGATTCCAGCCACCTGGTCTGCCCGCGTTGCACCGGCATCGGCAGCATCCGCGTCGTGGAGTCCATGGCGCTGGCCATCCTCCGCCTCATCGGCGAGGAAGCCCGCAAGGACAGCACCGCGCAGGTCGTGGCGCAGGTGCCGGTCGAAGTCGCCACCTACCTCATCAACGAGAAGCGCGAATGGCTGCGCACGCTCGAGGACAAGAGCGAAGTGGAAGTGCTGGTGGTTCCGAACCAGTACATCCAGACGCCCGAGTACTCGCTGAAGCGCGTGCGCACCGATGAAACCGAACTCGTCGAGAACAAGGTCCTCTCGTACAAGATGCCGGTTCAGCCCATCGTGGCCGATCCTTCCGGCACCAAGCCCGAGAAGCCCCAGCACGAACCCGCCGCCGTGGTGCCCAGTGCGCCGGCGACGGCCGCGCCGGTGGTCGTGCACGTGCCCACGCCGGCGGCCACCGCGCCCGCCCTGCCCTTGGCGCCGCCACCCGGACTCTCGTTCTGGCAGCGTCTCGCCTATCTATTCACCGGCAAGGCGCCGGAAGGCACGGCGCCCGCCGCTGCCGCCGCGCCCGCCCGCGAAAGCGGCCGGCGTGATGGTCATCGCGACCGCGATCGTCATCGTGACCGCGACCGCCCGCATCGCGGCGACCGCCATCGCGACAAGGACGGCAGCCGCGAAGCGCGCGGTGGGGGTCACGGACGTGACCGCGACCGGGATCGTGATCGCAACCGTGATCGTGACGGCCGGAACCGCGACAAGGACCGCGGCCGCAATGAGGGCAACCGCGCGGAAGGCAATCGTACGGAAGGCAATCGTCCGGAGGGCAACCGTGGTGGTGGCGACGGCAACCGCGAACACGGCCGTGACCGCGAAGCCTCCAACGCGCAGCGCGACGCCCAGCGGGAACAGAACCGCGAGCGCGACGCGCAGCGCCAGGCTGAGCGCGAGAAGCAACGTGAGCTGCAGCGTCAGCGCGAGAAGGAACAACGCGAGGCGGCCGCCGCCTCCGGCGCTCCCGCCGAGGAAGGCGCGCCCGCTGAAGCGGCGGGCGATGATGCCGGCCCCGCGGAAGGCAATGGTTCCGCCGGCGAAGGCCAGCGTGAAGGCCGTGCCCGTCGTGGGCGTCGCCGTGGACGTCGTGGTGGCCGCAACCGCGACGGTGGCCAGCAGGCCGCGGCCGGAGAGTCCGCTCCGGGCAGCGAGTTCGCTCGCGAGGCTTCGGATGAGGAACGTGCATTCCACGCCGCTCAGCATCAGCAACCGGGAGAAGAACCCCGCGAAGCGCGCGAGCCCCGGGAACCGCGCGAGGCCCGTGAGCCTCGTGAACCCCGCGAGCCGCGCGAACCTCGCGAGTCTCGTGAGCCCCGCGAACAGCGCAGCGAAGGCTCGCAGGCTCCGCTCGATCTGCCGCCGCCGCCAGCTGCCAAGCCGTTCGTGGTCTGGTCGTCGAGCCCCACCGGGGATTCGCCGACCCGTCGCGACGAGTAGTTAGCGATCGATCAGGGGCCCGCGGCCTTGTGGCCGCGGGCCCTTTTCATTTGGGCACGCCGCCGGCGTTCTTCAGCCGCGCCAGCAGGCCGCGTGACGCCGCCTCGCAGAGATCCAGCACCCGTTCGAAGTCCTCCACCCCTCCGTAATACGGATCCGGGACTTCGTCATGGTCGCTGCCCGGCGCGAAACTCATGAAGAGTCCCAACGTCGCGGTGTCATCGGAGGGTCGGCGGCTTTCGAGTGCCGAGAGATTGGCCCGGTCCATGGCCAGCACGTAGTCGAAGAGACGGAAGTCTTCGGGACGAACCAGGCGCGCGCGCAATCCCGAGAGGTCGTAGCCGCGCCGCTTCGCCGCCGCCACCGTGCGGCGGTCGGGCGGCTCGCCCACGTGGTAGTCAGCCGTTCCGGCCGAATCGATCTGCAGATCGAGCTCCGGAAACTCGCGCGCCGCGAGAGAGCGCAGCACGCCTTCCGCGGTCGGTGAACGGCAGATGTTTCCCAGACACACGAACAGGACTTTCATCGGGTCTCCAATAACAGACAGCCGCCGCGAGCGGAATCGGCCGGCCGGGGAACCCCCGGACCGACTGGCAACCATACGTGACAATGCGCACAATTCGGCTGAATCAAGGCGGGTATAAGACGGTATGCGCCATCTCAAGCCAGGTCTAACTCTTGCAATCGCCGGCCTAGCCGCGTTCCTGATGACCGCGTGCGGCGGCGGAGGTGGCGGCGGCGGAAGCAGCAGCGGCGGTGGCACGCAGAACACGCCTCCGATCGCGAATGCAGGCACCGCGCAGTCCGTGACTTCGGGCGTCACCGTCACGCTCAACGGCTCGACCAGCAGTGACCCGGACGGCACCATTGCTTCTTACGCGTGGACGCAGACTGTCGGCACCACGGTCACGCTGTCCAGCGCTACCGCCGCGCAGCCTACGTTCGTGGCACCCACCGTCGTCAGCGCGACGACGCTCACCTTCTCGCTGGTGGTAACCGATAACCGAGGCACCGCGAGCACCGCGGCGACCGTGAACGTCACGGTGAATCCGTCGAATCTGCCACCAATCGCCAACGCCGGTTCTCCGCAGTCTGTTCTTGTTGGCACTATTGTTTCGCTGAATGGAAGTGCCAGTGGGGATGTTGATGGAAGAGTCTCCAGTTACACGTGGACTCAGACCGCGGGCCCATCGGTCACTCTATCGAGTACAACGAGTGCAACACCGACCTTCACCGCACCCGCCTCAGCCACCAGTCTTACATTTGCGCTGGTTGTTGCGGACAACCGGGGCTCAGCGAGTGCGGCTTCGAACGTAAACATCACCGTAGCTGCGTTGCCCGCAGGCAGTGTCATTGTTGGCGGCCGAGTGAGATATGCCCGCCCTCCGTTCAGCACGAGTTTTCCATTTGGCCTTGACTATGGATCGCCATTGCTGATGCCAGCGCGCGGCGTCACTGTGCAGATTCGCCACTCGACAACGCTGGCAGTGGTGACAACTGTGGTGACGGACCCCAATGGCTATTACTCAATCCCCGTTGCCGCCAATACCAGCTTCATCCAAGAAATAGTGGCGCAAATCGTGCGCGAGAGCCCGCAGGCACTTCCGCATTGGAACGTCAGCGTAAGGGACGGTGAATCGGCTCCCCTGCCATACGCCTATTCAACCGGTGGTGCCTTCAATTCCGGCACTGGTATTACTCGCAATATCGATATTCCTCTAAACATCAACTCAGCAGGGGATGCCACTGGAACACGCGCTTCGGGACCTTTTGCCGCGCTTGACACGATTTATCAAGGAATTCAGACCGTCCTAAGCGCTTCACCAACAAGTGAGTTTCCCGCTCTCGTAGTCAATTGGGGAACGCATGACGAAGGCACCTTTTTCAGCAGCGGCAACCCGCAGCACATCGCACTCCTCTCCGATCTTGCTACTGACACCGACGAGTTCGACCAGCACGTCGTGGCTCATGAATTCGGGCACTACATCGAGCACAACTTCTCCCGCGCCGACAACATCGGCGGGCCGCACGGTCTTGGCGATAGGCTCGACATACGCGTCGCCTTCGGAGAAGGATTTGGCTATGCCTTCGCGGCGATGGTCCTTAACGATCCAAACGCCCGAGACAGCTTCCGAGACACCTCCGCGAGCCCGCAGCTTCGATCAGGGGGATTTGATATCGAGGACAATCCCCCTGCGCCATCTGACCAAACTGGCTGCTGGTGCAGCGAGTCTTCGGTTTGGTCAGTGCTTTACGATCTATACGACTCCGCAGCCGACTCGGGCGATTCGGTGGAATTGGGTTTCGGAGCCCTATGGCAAGTCTTGACCAACGAGCAGCGAACAACACCTGCTTTCACGAGCATTTTTTCCTTCATGACTGCGCTAAAAGGACTACTTCCGGCTGAAGCACCCTCGATCAACACGCTACTGACGGCACAGAATACGGTAGCCGTGAACATGAATGCCTTCGGCTCAACGGAAACCAATCTCCCCACTGGCGTTCCCACCGCCGCAGTGTTCCCGTTGTACACAACGGCGACGGTAGGGGGCGGGCCTGTTGTCCTGCGCACCGTTAATGATGCCGGCACCACCAACAAGATTGGCAATCATCGCTACGTCAGATTCAACAACGCGTCACAACGCAATGTGACGATCACATTGGCAACGTCAAACCCAAATTCGAGCCCCGATCCGGACTTTATTGTGTGGAGTGGCTTGAATTTAATTGGGGCCAGCACCAGCGCACCTCCCGGACCAGAAGTCCGTCAGTTCAACAATCTTCCCGCCGGGGACTACGTCATCGACGCTTATGACTGCGCCAATGGCTGCAATCCTTCCGAAGGCACCCCCGGCGACTACGACCTCACCGTGACCATTACCTCGCCGTGATCATTCATTGAGGCGATCCATGCGCACATTCCGTACCTCCGATTCGATCCGCCTCGTTCTCGCCAGCGCACTGGTCGCGGTGACGCTCGCGGCCTGCGAAAAACCGAAGCCCACGGCCACGGATGAGCCTGCTGCGGCGCCGGTCCCGGCACCCGCGGGCGAAGCACCCTCGCCCACTGGCGACGCTCCCGCGCCCACTGTCCCGCCATCGGATGCTCCCGCCGCGCCGGTCCAGCCCGCGCCCGATGCGCCACCGCCGACGGATTCGTCTCCGGCACCCAAGCCCACGGCGGCGTCCAACGAGCCGGCGTTTGAGTCCATGACCCCCGCGACACCGAGCAACGCCAAGATCGGCGTTCCCGTAGACGTGCGCTACAGCTTCGACAGCGAGGTGCTGCCGAACCAGCCCGTGCAGCTGAGTCTCGCGATCGTGCCGCGCGTGGCGGGCCAGGATCTGCAAGTCAGCGTGCAGAGCGCCGATGGCGTCGATTTCAGCGAAGGCACGCTGTCGGTGCAGAAAGCCTCCGCCGCGGGCGTGTATCGCAAGCAGCTGGCCGTGACACGCCAGGCCGGCGCCACGGAACTGAAAGTGCTGGTGACGATGGGCATCGCCGGCGGATCGGGGCACGGCTTCTACACCATTCCCTTCCAGCCCCCCGTGAAAAATTCACAGAAGCTGGATTCCGTAAAACAACGCTGACCGCGGCGCAACGCGGGCGCGTAGACTACGCGCCGTGATTCGCGCGAACACCAGGAAGGTCCGACTGCGCGCCGGCGGCCTGCTGGCGTTCTTCGTCTGCACCGGGCTCACCGTCCCGGCGGTCCAGGCCGCCTGCGTCGGCACGCAGACCGGCGACCTCGCTCCCCTCGAAGAACTGGCTTTCCGCGAACCCTCCGCCGCGCTGCCCAAACTCGCCGACCTGCTCTCCTCGTCCGCGGACATGCCGCCGACACGTCGCGCCGCACTGCATGCCATTGCCGCCGACGCCGCGCGCCAGATGGGCTTCAGCCGCCAGAGCATCACCGAGGCCGACGCGGGCCTCGCGTTGCTGCCCGCGGGCGACATGTCCGACATCGCCATCCGCATGCGCATGGTGCGCGCGCTGGTCTCCACCAATGTCGGCGGTATCGATGCCGCCACCGTCGAGCTCACGCGCGTGATCGAATCCGTGCGTGATCGCCCGCTGGCGCTGGGCTGCGCGCTCCGCGATCGCGGCTGGCTGAACTTCCGCGACGGCAATCCCGACCAGGCCCTCGATGACCTGCTGCGCGCCTATGCGCTGTTGCGCCGCCACGCAGCGCGCTCGGAAGCCATGGTGGCCGCGGGCCGTCTCTCGATGGCGCAGTTCTCCGTGCGCGACTACCCGCAGGCACTGGCCCTAGTCGACGAGACCATCGTGTTCTTCCGCGAAGAGAAGGCGCAGATCCGTCTCGCGACGGCGCTGGACCGTCGCTCGGCAATCCTCAAGGCCGCGGGCCGATTCGAAGAAGCCCTGATCGCCGCCTCGGAGGCGCTGAAGATCCACGAGTCGATCGGCGATCGCGTCGGCACCGGCCTTTCGCTCATGCGCATGTGCGGCGTGCAGATCGACCGCAACGCGCTATCGCAGGCCGCGAACTGGTGCGACAAGGCCGAAGCCACGCTGAGCCAGACCAGCGGCATGGACGACAACGATTACCGTACGCTGGCCGCGCTTCGGGGTCGCCTGTACCTGGCGCAGGGCCGCTCGAAGGACGCCGTCGCGCAGTTCGACCGCGCCATTGCGCCCGGCGGCGCGCAGCCGGCCGACGACATCGCCGAGCTATACGAGCTGCGTTCACGCGCGCACGCCGCCGTGGGCAACTACCCCGCGGCCTTCACCGACCAGGGCGAATACCTGCGGCGCATGCGCGAGCAAGGCACGCTGGATCGCATCCGCGAAGTCGCTCAGCTGCGCGTGCAGTTCGAGAACGACCAGGA
The DNA here is from genome assembly GCA_963846605.1 of uncultured Pseudomonadota bacterium. Classification (GTDB taxonomy): domain Bacteria; phylum Pseudomonadota; class Gammaproteobacteria; order Steroidobacterales; family Steroidobacteraceae; genus CADEED01. Next base: position 287,183 of record CAWJWS010000011.1, on the reverse strand, counting down.
GAAGCAGAAGATCGCGCTGCTCGAGAAGGACAAGAAGCTCGCGGAAGAGCGCCTCAACAGCCAGACGCGCACCATGCAGCTCGTGGCGATCGCCGGCCTCACCGGCCTCGTCACCGCGTTCTTCCTGGGCTACGCGCTGCTCTCGCATCGCCGGCATCGCGCCGAACTCATTCGCCTGGCCGAACGCGACGAACTCACCGGCCTGCTCAACCGCCGCGCCATCGTGCGCAAGGCCGTGGAGTTGCTCACTCGGGCGCGCGAAGGCAAAGGCTCGCTGATGATCGGTCTCGTCGACCTCGATCATTTCAAGACGATCAACGACCGCTTCGGCCACGCCGTGGGCGATCAGCTGCTGCAGCGGTTCGCCGCGGCCATGCGCACCTCGCTGCACCAGCGCGAGATCTTCGGCCGCTACGGCGGCGAGGAATTCCTGGTGCTGTTCCCGGATTGCTCGCTGGACCAGGCGCGCGCGTCGGCCGAGAAGCTGCGCAACGCGCTGCGCGACCAGCGGCTGCGCATCGACGACAACGAAGTCACGGTGACCCTGTCACTGGGTCTGGCCTGCTACGAAGCCGGCGACGTGCTGTTCGACCAGATCGCGCGTCGCGCCGACATCGCCTTGTACGTGGCGAAGACGCAGGGACGTGATCGCGTGGAGATCTTCAATCCGGCGCGGCACGGGCCGATCGCGACGACCGCGGGCATCCGCCAGCGCTAGGGATTATTTCCAGGCGATCTCGAAGGAATCGCCGACGCTCAATTTTTCCCCCGCCCCGCTCACGACGATCGCGTTCTGCCCGAACGTCACGCCGCGCAACTCGCGGTCGAAACGAAACTCCTTGAGCGTGCGCAGCGGCTCGACGCCGTCGAGCTCCCCGCGCTGCTGATCCGTGGTGGTGATCGCGCAGCGTGTGCAAGGCTTCACCATGCGCAGCGTCACGCCATTCACACGCATTTCGTGCATGCGGTCCTCATCGAAAGCGCCGACGCCTTCGATGACGAGATTCGGGCGGAAGCGTTCCATCGAGAGAGACTTCACACCCTTGGTGGCCAGGCGGGCGTTCAGGTCGTCGAGCGACGCACGCGAGATCACGAGCACCGGGTAGCCATCGGCGAACTCGGTGGTCGAATGCACGCCCTGCGTCCACTCCGGGCTGCAGGTGCGCGGCGCGCTGGCATCGAAAGCCACCAGCGACAACTCGGACTGCAGGTAGCGCGTGATCCAGGTCGAAGCTTCGGCGCCGCAGTCGATGCCACGTCCGTCGAACTTCCAGACGGTGACGTTCCGCGATTTGCCCGGCGCCGCGCGGGGCACGAACAGCTTCGGCATATCCGGCGCGGTCAGCGTGAGGCCGGCGGCATCCACCTGCGTGCGGATCAGCGCCATGCGCGGCAGTTCGCGCTGCGTGACGAACTTTCCACCGGGCCGCACCATCATCCAGTGGCGATCGTCGGAGAGTCCATTGGGCGTGAGCGTGGCTGCCCCCAGCGGGATGCCGCGACAGGACTTGACCGGGTAGATGTTGATCGCGGTGAGGCTGGCTTTCATGGCCGCAGCAGCAGCGCGCGCTCGGCGCGTTCCAGGTCGGCGGCGGTGTTCACGTCGGCCAGCGGGCGTTCCACCGCCAGCGCCACCCGGATCTCCATGCCGTTTTCCAACGCGCGCAATTGCTCGAGCTTTTCGATCTGCTCGAGCCGGGACGGCTGCAGCTTCGAGAGCTTGCGCAACGCGGACACGCGATACGCGTAGATGCCCACGTGGCGCAGCGCCGCGGGCGGCACCGTGGCAGGCGCGTCGCGGTTGAATGGAATGGGCGCGCGCGAGAAGTACAGCGCACGGCCACCGGCATCGCAGGCGGCCTTCACCACGTTAGGGTCGCCGAGATCCGCGATCGACTCGATCTTCACCGCCAGCGTGCCGATGTCGGCGCGCGCATTCGCGGCCAGCAACTGCGCCACCTGGTCGATGACGGCGGGTGGAATCAGCGGTTCATCACCCTGCACGTTGACGACGATGTCCTCATCCTTCCAGCCGCGCGTGATGGCGACTTCGGCGATGCGATCCGTGCCGGAGGTATGCGAGCGCGAGGTCATGGCCACGTCGGCGCCGAACCCGCGTGCCGCGGTGGCGATGCGGTCATCGTCGGTGGCGACGCAGACTTCGGCGGCGCCACAGGCCTTGGCGCGCTCGTGCACCCACTGGAGCATGGGCTTGCCGGCCAGCGGCAGCAGCGCCTTGCCCGGCAGTCGGGAGGAATCGAAGCGCGCGGGAATGACGACGCGGTAGTGCATCAGTCGCGCGCCAGCAGCGGGTCGTCCGAGGGCAGCTGCCGGGCGTCTTCCTCGTGCATCATCGGCATGCCGTCACGAAGCGGGAATGCCAGGCGTTCCGCGCGGCATACCAGCACCTGCGCGGATTTCTGGAACTTGAGCGGGCCCTTGCACAGCGGGCACGCGAGGATGTCGAGCAGCCTGTCATCCATGTTTTTGCGAAGCGTTGAATGCATTGATGCGCGCGATCACGAGGTCGACCAGCGCGCGGCCCTGCTCTTCGGGAAACTCGGCGGTCACGGGCACGTACCAGCAGCGCGAGTCGGCGAAGGCGGCGCATTTTACGGCATCTTTCTCCGTCATGAGCACCGGCAGGTCGTCGCCGAAGTTCAGGTCGCCCTGCTTGAACGGGTGATGGTCCGGCATGGGGTGTTCGTAAAGGTTGAGCCCCGACTCCCGCAACATGTCGAAGAAGCGCTGCGGATTGCCGATGGCCGCCACGGCATGCACGCCGCTGCCGCGAAAACTCGAGAGCGCCCGCAACGAACCCCCGCCGGTCACCGGCCGCGCGTCGCCGGGGCTCATCTTCATGCTGAACGCCGTGCCGGTCACGAACCGGGGCAGCGTGAAGCCATTGCGCAGCGCCCCATTGACCACCACGGCATTCACGCGCCGCAGCCGCCCGGGTGATTCGCGCAGCGGTCCTCGCGGCAGCAGGCAGCCGTTGCCGAAGCCGCGCTGGCCATCGATGACCACGATCTCGCAGTCGCGCATGAGGCGCAGGTGCTGGAGCCCGTCGTCGGACAGCACGATGTCCGCGCCATCCGCGACGGCCTGCTTCGCCGCCGCTACGCGATCCTTGCCCACGAACACCGTGGCCTGCGCCCGCCGGGCCAGCAGCAAAGGCTCGTCGCCGACTTCCGAGGGCCGGCTGTGGAGGGTCACGCGCGTCACGCCCCGGGCACGGCCGCCATAGCCGCGCGAGACGATGGCGACTCGCAACCCGCAGGCGGCCAGGTGCGTGGCGAGCCAGGCCACGAGCGGCGTCTTGCCGGTCCCGCCCACGGTGAGATTGCCGATCACGACCACGGGCACCGGCAGGCGCGAGCGATGGCGCAGGCCGATGCGGTACAGGAACCCGCGCAGCGCCATGACCACGCCGTACAGAAACGACAACGGCGCGAGCCAGCCACGGGCGCGCGCCGCCGTACCACATGGCTTCGATGCCGGGTAGCTAGGCCGGCCATGTCGTCCGGCGGGCGGGCATCACGCGCGGAACTCCGCGCGCTTGCAGGCTGGAGTACGCGCCTTCCCGGGCGACCAGTTCGGCATGCGTACCGCGTTCGACGATGCGCCCGTCTTCCATGACGACGATCTCGTCGGCATGTTCCACGGTCGCGAGCCGATGCGCGATCACGAGCGTGGTGCGGTCCTTCATGAGTTCGAGCAGCGCCTGCTGGATGCGCCGCTCGGACTCGTTGTCGAGCGCCGACGTCGCTTCGTCGAAGATCAGGATGGGCGCGTTCTTGAGCATCGCGCGCGCAATGGCGATGCGCTGGCGCTGTCCGCCGGACAGCAGGGCGCCGCGCTCGCCGACGGGCGTGTCGAGCCCTGCGGGCAGGTCCGCCGCGAACTCGTCGACGTAGGCGATGCGGGCGGCCTGCTCGACCGCGTACGGGATCGGGTTTCTCGACGCCGAACGCGATGTTGTTGCGGATCGAATCGTTGAACAGCACCACGTCCTGGCTGACCAGCGCCACGTTGTCGCGCAGGTCGCGCAGGTTGCACTCGCGGATGTCGATGCCGTCGACCAGCACCGCGCCCGACGTCGGCGTCGTAGAAGCGCGGCACCAGCCCCACCAGCGTCGACTTGCCGCTGCCCGAGCGTCCGACGATCGCGATGGTCTTGCCCGCCGGCACGCTGAGGTTCCGTCGTGCAGCACCCGCCCCTTCTCGCTGGCGTATTTGAAGCCGACGTCGCGAAAATCGATCGCGCCCCGCAGGCGGCCGCAGCGTGACGTCGCCGCCGTGAAGTCCTCGCCCGGCGTATCGAGCATCTCGAAGACGCTTTCGCCCGCGGCCATGCCCTGCTGCATGGGCACGACCACGAATCCATGAGGCGCCTGAGCGGCGCCGTGGTCATGAGCATGGCGGCGAGGAAGGACATGAAGTCCGCCATGGTGATGCGCCCTTCGAGGATCTGGTTGAGCGCCACCCAGAGCATGCCGCCCAGCGCCAGCGACGCGATGAACTGCACCACCGGATTGCTGGTGGCGCGCGCCGCGATGAGCTTCATGTTGCTGCGGCGGTTGTGCTCGTTGACGCGCCTCGAAGTCACTCGGCCTCCTGGTCCTGCGCGTTGAACACCTTGATGACGCGCTGGCTGTCGAGCGATTCCTTGGTGACGCGCGTGACGTCGCCCATCGAGGCCTGGATGCGCGTGCTGTAGCGCCGGAACGAGCTCGCCACCGCGGATCAGCCCGAACATCGGCGGCGCGACGGCGAACACCACCAGCGTCAGCTGCCAGTTCAGCCAGAACATGTAGCCGATCAACCCGATGATGGTCAGCGTGTCGCGGATCAGGGAGGTGACGGACTTGGTCGACCGCCTCGGCCACCTGCTCGACGTTGTACGTGAGCCTCGACAGCATCGCGCCGCCGTGCGCCTTGTCGTAGTACCTGGCCGGCAGATGCAGGTAGTGGCGGAACAGGTCGCGCGCGGATGGCCTTGATGACCTGCCGCCCGACGTAGCCCGGAAAGTAGTTCGACATGTAGTCGCCGACACCGCGCACCAGGAACAGCAGAGGATCGCGCCCAGCGCGATACACCAGCACGTCGCGGATCGCCCTCGAAGTGCGTGAGCTCCATGAACTTCTTGACGAAGAACGCCAACGAGGTGTCGATGGCCGCGAACAGCACCATGCCGACAAGCCGATGAGCCACATGCCCAGTGCGGACGGGCGTAGCGACAGGAGCCGGCGGTAGGCCGCTCGCGGGGCTGAGCGGCGGCTGCGCGGCAAACCTTCATTTCGCGGGCTGCGGAGTCTTCGGTGGTGGCGAACCTGATGCGGGTGAAGCCGTGCTTGCTCAGCACATCCAGGGCGGTGACCACCGACTGGTGCGTGGCGCGCGCGTCGGCGCGCATCGTCACCTCCATGTCGCGGTTGGCGCCCGCCACCTCGACGAAGGCGGCGCGCAGCGTGTCGGTGCTCGTTGTTGACCAGCTCGCGATCGTTGACCCGGTAGCTGCCCGCCTGCGCACCGTGACCACGATCGGATCGGTCTTCTGCTTGGTGACGGCACGATGCTCGCCTGCGGGCAGCTCGATCTTCAGCCGCCCTTCCTGGACGAAGGTGGACGACAGCATGAAGAAGATGACCAGCAGCAGCGCGACGTCGATCAGCGAGATCAGGTTGATCTCGGGATCTTCCTTCGACTTGCGGGACCCGCATTCTCATGGCGAGGCGGCTCACGCGGTGCGCGCGATGCCCCCGTCTCCTTCGCCGCCCTGCTCGTGGCGCCCAAGGTATCGGCGAAGTTCATGGCGATCTTTTCCATGTCGACCACGATGCGCTCGACCTTGCCGCGCAGGTAGCGGTGCGCGATGTAGGCCGGGATCGCGACGGCGAGTCCGCCGGCGGTGCAGATCAAAGCCTCGGAGATGCCGTGCGCCAGCAAGCGCGGATCGCCCAGGCCGCCGAGCATGACGCCCTTGAAGGCGGAAATGATGCCGGTGACGGTGCCGAGCAGGCCTAGCAAAGGCGAGATGCTGGCGATGGTGCCCACGGTGTTCACGAAGCGCTCGAGCTCGTGGACGACGTGCCGGCCCATGTCTTCGACGCGTTCCATCATGATGTCGCGCCCGCGGTGGCGGTTGGCCAGCGCGGCGGCGAGCACACGGCCGAGCGGCGAATTCTTTTCCAGGGCCTCGATGACCTTGGCGTTCACCTGGTTGGCGTCCGCGAGCTGCGTGACCTTCTTGAGCAGCTCCTGCGGCAGCACGCGCTTGCGCTGCAAGGTCCAGAGCCGCTCGAACACGATGCCGACCAGTACGATCGAGCAAAGGATGATCGGCGCCATGAAAGGGCCGCCGGACTTCACTATTTCCCACATGGGTCAGGACTATACCGGAGGGCGTCGCAAATCGGCACTCGCGGGACGCCGCCAGTGGAACGGAAAGCGCGAGCCGCGCGCGGTGGCGCGCAGGTGGATTCCCCGCGCGTCGGCATCGAACTCGATGCCGCCGTCGTCGTGCGTGTCCAGCACGCGGAAACCCTGTGCGCGCCGTCGCTCGAGCGCGCGGGCCCGGGTCTGCGCGCCTTCGTTACCGCCGGTGGCGACAGCCAATCCCGGCGCGGCGCTTTCTATCCACTGAGTGGAACTGCCCGGCTCCGGCGTCAGACGCAGTGAGACCCCACCCGTGACCAGCGCCAGCGTGCAATGCCGGCCTTCGGGAAGCAGTTCGAACTCCACCCCATCCCAGCTCCAGCGGGAGGGCCGGCAAGGCGCCGTTGGCAAGCCACTTCCGGGCCAGTCGCCAATGACCTCGATGCGTGCCACGCCGCGCTCCATTGCTAACAATGCCGTGGCCCGGGCGCGATCTTCATCGAGTGTGGGGAGCACCAGCACGTCCACGTGCCGAAGCCCCTCCGAATCCAGCGCGGGCAGGACGCGCGACGAAAGTCGCGTCCCCCGGGTACCCCAGGCATCGCCGGTGTCGTAGAGCAGCGCCCGGGAACGGGTGCGCAGGAGCACGGCCGTGCCACGCCCCGCGTCGAGCACCAGCACCCGCACCACGCCGGACGGCGGCGCGCGCTCGGCCGGGAAGAACAAAGGCAGAGCGGCGCACAGCGCCGTGGCACGCATCGGCCACGGCCCCCGGCACCACCACACCAGCGCGGCGCCGAATGCCAGTACGAACCACCAGAACGGCGGTGCCGCGCGCCAGGAGGCCTGTTCGAGATCCGCGCACCAGACCATGGCGGGCCACGACAGGCCGTAGAGCCAGTCCGCCATACCGAAGAGGTATTCGCACATCGGTGGATACCACGCGCCCATGAGCGCTCCGGCGAGCACGAGGGGCACGAACAGGAATGACACCACCGGGATGGCGACGAGATTCACCGCCAGCCCGGCGAGCGACACACTGCCGAACACCGCGAAGCCGGCCGGGGCCAGCGCGATCATGATCGCGAGCTGCAGGCGCGTGAGCGAACCCAGCCGGGAGGAGCCGGCATCGAGAGGCGTGCCTGCGGCGAGCAACACGCCCACGGCAACGAACGACAGCCAGAAGCCCGCGGACAAGGGCGCGAGGACGTCGAGCAGCAGCACCATCACCAGCGCCAGCGACCACAGACGCGCCGGCGACACCTGCCGCGAGCAGAGCCGCGCGGCCACGTACAAGGCGAGCATCAGCCAGGTGCGCTGCGTGGGCACCGACCAGCCGGCGAGCAAGGCGTAGCCGCCAGCGCAGGCGAGGCCTAACAACAACGCGAATGGCTCGCGCCCGACCGATCGTCGCAGCGGCAGTACGCGCCATGCGAGGCGCGCGGCGCGAAACGCCAGCCAGGCGAACAGCGTCACGTGCAAGCCCGAGATCGCCACCAGGTGCGTGGTGCCCGTGGCGTTGAACACGCGCCATTGATCCCGGCTCATGTCGGGCGTGAGTCCCACGGCCAGCGCGGTGACCAGCGCGGCGGCATCGGGATCGGCGATCGACTCGCGCACGCGCGTCGCGATGCGGGCGCGGAGCGTGTCGAGCGACGCGGGGGCGAGTTGCGCGAGCCCGTTCATGGCCGATGGCAGCACGCGCGCCGTGGCATGAATGCCCTCGCGAAACGCCTGGCGCGCCGATTCGAAGCCGGCCAGGTTGCGCGTCTCTTCGAGTGGAGCGAGACGGATGAGAAGACGCCAGCGCTCACCTACGCGCGGCGCCGCCCGATCGTCGCGCCATCGCAGCCGGAATTTCCGCTCGTGCGAGACCGGCTCCTCCGCCGTCGCTGCGCGCCCTCGCAGATCGAAACGCACCCAGGCGCCCTCGCGCGAGGGAACGGAAACGATGACGCCTTCGACCAGCATTCGATCGTCTGCACCATCGACGGGCACCCGCAGCGCCAGCCAGCGCGATGCTTCCAGCCCCGCGAGGCATTGGCCCGCGAGCAGCATGGCGGCCGCGCAGGCCCAGGGTCGATGACGCAACGATGACAGCAGCCACGTCGCGAACAACAAGGCGGACGCCGACAGGAACCCCGGCCCCGGCACGCCGGCCGCGCCGAGCCCGAGCAGCACGCCCGACAGTAGTGAGAGCGCCGAGATCACGGACCGCGCCGGATGGTAAAGTGCGCGCCGATGCCACGGGGACTCCTGCGAAAGATCACGCCCCGCAGCGAAACGCTGCGTACACACTGGGCGCTCAAGCCATTCAGCCGGTTCTTCGGTGATCCGCGCCTGTGGTCACTGCAACGGCGCACGGTGACGCCGGCATTCGGCGCCGGCCTGGCCATCTGCTTCGTGCCGCTGCCAATCCATATCCCGCTCGCGGCCATCGTGGCGATCTTCTGCCGCATTCACATACCCACCATCATGCTGGCATTGATCGCGGTGAACCCGCTGACCATGGTTCCGGCCTACTTCCTGGCATACAAGGTTGGAGTGATTGCCACCGGCGCCACACCTTCGAACTTCAAGTTCCAGATGAGTTGGGAATGGGTGCAGAACGGCCTCGGCCCCATGTGGAAACCCTTCCTGGTGGGATGCGGCCTCACGGGCGCGCTGGTGGGCCTGACGGGCTACGTCCTGCTCGACATCATCTGGCGCTACAACGTGCGCAAGAGATATCGCGAGCGCGCCGGCGCCGCCATCCGCTAATCAGGTCTTTTCGACCAGATTCCCGCGTTCCAGCTCGAGGATGCGGTCCATGCGGGCCGCGAGCTTGCGGTCGTGCGTGACGACGATGAGGCTGGTGGCAAGCTCGCGATTGAGCTCGAGCATGAGCGCGAATACCGACTCGGCATTGTTGCCGTCGAGGTTGCCGGTGGGTTCGTCGGCCAGCACCAGGCGGGGACCCGTGACCAGCGCGCGCGCCACCGCGGCCCGCTGGCGTTCACCGCCCGACAGCTCGTGCGGACGATGCACCAGCCGCTCGCCCAACCCCACGCGTTCGAGGAGGGCACGGGCCGCCTTCTCGGCCTCGTGCTTCGGCGTGCGGCGGATCAGCAGCGGCATGGCCACGTTCTCCAGCGCCGAGAACTCCGGCAGCAGGTGGTGGAACTGGTAGACGAAACCGAGCGTGCGGTTGCGCAGATCGCCGCGTTCCTTCTCGTCCAGCGCGTGGATGTCCTTGCCTGCGATCTTCACGGCGCCTTCACTGGGCTTGTCGAGCCCGCCGAGGATCTGCAGCAGCGTGGTCTTGCCGGACCCTGAAGTACCGATGATCGCGATGCGCTCGCCCGCCCCCACCGCCAGGTTCACGCCCTGCAGCACCTGCAGGTCGATGGGCCCCTGCCGGAAGGAACGTCGCACGTTGGTGGCATCCAGATACCAGGTCAGTCATGTCGTAAGGCCTCTGCGGGCATGGTGCGCGCCGCGCGCCACGCCGGGTAGATAGTCGCCAGCGCCGCCAGCGCCAGCGCGATGCCGGACACCGTGAGCACGTCGCCGAGGCGGACCTCGGAAGGCAGATCACTCATGAGATACACACTTGCGTCCAGGAACCGGATGCCCATGACGCGCTCGATGCCGTGCACCACGTCGGTCACATACTGCGACAGCACCCAGCCGAGCAGCGCGCCGGCCGCCGTGCCCACGAAGCCGATGACGGCGCCCTGCACGAGGAAGATGCGCAACACGTTCACCGGCGCCGAGCCCATCGTGCGCAGGATGGCGATGTCCTGCTGCTTTTCCTTCACGATCATCACCAGCGTTGCCACGAGGTTGATGGCCGCCACCACCACCATGATGAGCTGGATGAAGAACATCATCGACTTGGTGAGCTCGATGTTGCGGAAGAAGCTCAGGTGGTCCCGGGTCCAGTCGCTCACGTAGTAGCCGGCCCCGGAGTAGTCGATGGCGTGCGCCACGTCGATGACCGTGCGCGGCGCGGCGAAGGGATCCTCGAGCGCGAGCCGCAGGCCCGTGACGTTGTTGCCGAGCCGGTAGAGCTTCGCCGCGTCCGCGAGATGCGTGAGGGCGATGCCGCGGTCGTATCTCGTACATGCCCGAGTTGAAGATGCCCGCCACCGTGAAGCGGCGCATGCGCGGCGCGAACCCGGCCGGCGTGGCGCTGCCGTCGGGCGCCATGAGCACCACGGTCTGCCCTACCTTCACGTCCAGTTCCTCGGCCAGCACGCTGCCCAGGATCACCCGGAATTTGCCCGGCTGCAGATCGTCGAGCGAGCCCTGCGTCATGCGCGAGGCGAGCCCCACCGCCTTCACTTCCTCGGCGGGCAGGATGCCGCGCACCGCGGCCGCCCGCGATGCGCTCGCCATTGGCGAGCAGGCCGCGCGCCTCGATGAACGGCGCCACGGCCACCACGTTGGGCTGCCCCGCCGCGTCCTGCTGCGCCTGGCGCCAATTCGGAATCTCGCCTTCGAGACCCGTGATGACGGCATGCGATGTGACCGACAGGATGCGGCTGCGCAATTCCTTCTCGAAGCCATTGAGCACCGACATGACCACGATGAGCACGGCCACGCCCAGCGCCAGGCCGATCACCGACATGAGCGCCACGAACGACACGAAGCCGCTGCGATGCGCGGAACGCAGGTAGCGCAGTGCCGATCAGCCATTCGTAGGCGCCGGGCATGGACTACTCGTACCTCAGCGCATCGGCCGGCGGCACGCGCGAGGCCCGCCAGGCCGGGTAGATAGTCGCCGCGCAGCGTGATCAGCATGGCGATGAGTGCGATCCACAGCACCTGGTCCCAGTGCACCTCGGACGGCATGCGGCTGGACACGTACACCTCGGCGTTGAACACCTGGAAGCTGAACAGCCGTTCGAGAAAGCCCACGATGTTCTCGGCGTAGTAACCGAGCAGCGTGCCCACGGCCACGCCCAGGGCCACGCCGAACCAGGCGATCACGCTGCCCTGGATGAGGAACACCGTCATCACCTGTCGCGGTGAGGTGCCCAGCGTGCGCAGGATGGCGATGTCGGTGCGCTTGTCCGTGACCACCATGGCCAGCATGGCCACGAGATAGAAGGCCGCGACGGCCACGATGAGCATCAGGATGATGGCCACCATGGTCTTCTCGATGCGCACCGCGCGGAAATAGCTGGCGTGGTCGACGGTCCAGTCGCGGATCGAGACCCCCGCCGGCAGGGTCTTCGCCAACGAGCGGGAAAGATCGGGCGCCACCAGCGCGTCGTTGAAGCTCAGGTGCAGGGCCATGCGCGAAGGCGCGTTCGGCACGACGGTGCCGATGTCATCGAGCACCGCGAACAGCAGCGAATCGAACTCGGGCACTTCGGTATCGAAGACCCCGGCGATGGTGAACTCGCGCAGCCGCGGCTCGGGCACGCCTTGCCCATCGGTCACCGGGATCAGCAGCGTGATGTTGTCGCCGAGCGCCACCTGCAGCTGCAGCGCCAGGTTGCGCGACACCAGCGCCCGGTACTCACCGGGCACGAGGTCGGCCAGTTCGCCGTCGATGAGGGACGAGGACAGCTTGCCCACGTCAGCCTCGTGCGCGGGGTCGATGCCGCGCAGTCGCACCGGCAGCATGTCCGGCTTGCGCATGGCCAGCGCTTCGATCTCGAGGTATGGCGCCGCGGCCGAGATCCCCGGAGTCGCGCGCATGCGGGTCGCGAGCGCCATCCAGTCGGGCGCGGCGCTCGCCGGCCCCGGCGGCACGAACACGCGCGCATGCGCGGACAAGGACAACAGCCGCGACCGCAGCTCCCCTTCCAGGCCATTCATCACCGACAGGATGGCGATGAGCGCGGCAACGCCCAGGCACACGCACAGCAGCGAGACCCAGGTGATGAAGGAGACGAAAAACTTGTGGGAGCGGGCCCGTACGTAGCGCAGGCCAACGAACAGGGACAGCGAATTCAGCATTGAGAACTCAACATGAGACGGCAGTCTGAGGCAAAACCCTGACCAACTTCACAAAAAGGCTGTTATTAGAGTCGGCGGCTGGCGACAGCGGCTGACTTTGCCACAGTGGGGGGTATATTGCCGCCACGGTCGAGTCGCCGGCCGTAGGAGAACGCCATGCTTGCCCGCACTCTGAAAATCTCTGTGGCCATCCTGTCATTGGGCGCCACCGCGCCTGTTCTGGCGGAAACGCTGGCCGTGGACGGCCAGGTCACCATCAAGCCCGCGAACGTGGAGACACCGAAGCGCGGTTCGTCCATGGAAGCCGTGGAGGCACGCTTCGGCGCGCCCGCCAACAAGGCTGGCCCCGTGGGCTCCCCCGCGATCACCAAGTGGTTCTACCCGAGCTTCGTCGTCGTGTTCGAGAACGACAAGGTCCTGCACGCGGTCGTCGTGACGGGCTGATTTCCAGGCTCGACCCCCTCTCTTTCCGACCCGCCTGATCGCCTGCGGCATCCGGCCCTGACCGGACGCCGGGCGGCGGCGCGTCCGCTTGCAGCCTGCGCGTCGATAGGTAAGCTGCCGCGCTCCGCAATGCCTGCCCTACTTCATCCTCCCGTCCCGGCGCCCAAAGCCCGGCAACGCTGGCACCAGCTCTACGGCTCGGCGCGCAGTCTGGCGCTGGCCGAAGCCATCGAGGCGGATACACGCCCGTACCTGGTGATCGCGCGCGATGCGCGCGAGCTGGACCAGCTGCGCGCGGAGCTGGGGTTCTTCCTCGGCCAGAAGGAAGGCAAGGCGCGCGCCATCCACGTGCTGCCCGACTGGGAAGTGCTGCCCTACGACGTGTTCTCGCCGCACCCGGACATCATCTCGGAGCGGCTGCTCGCACTCGCGGAGATGCCCCGGCTCGAGTCGGCCGTGATCCTGGCCGCGGCGGACACGCTGGGCCAGCGCCTCGCGCCGCGCGGCTACGTGGATGGCCGCACCTTCAACCTCGCCGTCGGCGACAAGCTGGAGATCGAGCCGCTGCGCGCGCGGCTGGTGGAAGCGGGCTATGCCTCGGTGTCGCAGGTGAGCGCGCCCGGCGAGTTCGCGCTGCGCGGCTCGCTGTTCGACGTGTTCCCCATGGGCACGAACACGCCGCTGCGCGTAGACCTGTTCGACGATGAGGTCGAGGCCATCCGTGAGTTCGACCCGGAGACGCAGCGGTCCGGCGAATCACTGAAGAAGATCCGGCTGCTGCCCGGCCGCGAACTTCCGCTGGACGCCGAATCGGTCAAGGCGTTCCGCCTGCGCTATCGCAAGCGGTTCGAAGGCGATCCGACCAAGAGCGTGATCTACCGCGGCGTGAGCGACGGCCTCGCGCCGCCGGGCATCGAGTTCTACCTGCCGCTGTTCTTCGACACCACGGACACGCTGCTGGACTATCTACCGGCCGGGACCGTGGTGTGCGCGGGCGCGGATCTCGCGCGGCGCCATCGACCGCGCGGCGGTCAGCGTGGCCGAGCGCTACGAGGAACGGCGGCACGACGTGGAGCGGCCCATCCTCTCGCCCGAGGAGCTGTTCCTCTCGCCCGGGGAACTGCAATCGCGCCTGGACGCCTTCACGCGCATCGACTTCGACAGTTTCAAGGTCGACACCAGCCTGTCCACGGAATCCGGCGGCCACAATTTCCCCACGGGCGCGCCACAGGAGTGGAAGGTGGACCTGCGCGCGGAGCGCCCGCTGGCGCCGCTCGAGAATTTCCTCGACAGTTTCGCGGGCCGCGTCCTGCTGGCCGCGGATTCCGCCGGCCGCCGCGAAGTCCTGCTCGAGATGCTGCGCGCGCACGGGCTGGCGCCGAAGACCGTGGCCGGCTGGCACGAGTTCGTGGACGGCAAGGATCGCTTTGCGATCTCCATCGCGCCGAGATGGCGGGCCTGCACGTGGTGCAGCCGCCGATCGCCGTGATCGGCGAAGAGCAGCTGTTCGGCGAACGCGCGCGGCAGGAACGGCGCCGCCGGCGCGCGCAGTCCGATCCGCAAACCATCCTCCGCGATCTCACCGACCTGCGCCCGGGCTCGCCGGTGGTCCACGAAGAATACGGTGTCGGCCGCTATCTCGGACTGCAGATCATGAAGGTGGCGGGACAGGAAGCCGAGTTCCTGGTGCTCGAATACGCCGACGGCGACAAGCTCTACGTGCCCGTGCAGTCGCTGCACCTGGTCGTCGCGCTACTCCGGGCGCGGCGCCCGAGAACTGCGCCGCTGCACAAGCTGGGCACGGATCAATGGGCCAAGGGCGCGCAAGCGTGCCGCGACAAGATTCGCGACGTGGCCGCGGAGCTGCTGGACCTGTACGCGCAGCGCCAGGCGCAAAAGGGCCGGCTCTATCGAGCAAGGAACTGGACTACCAGGCCTTCGCACCAGCTTTCCGTTCGAGGAAACCCGGACCAGGCGCAGGCCATCCGCCAGGTGATCGCGCGATCTCGGCCAGCGAGCAAGCCCATGGACCGCGTGGTCTGCGGCGACGTGGGCTTCGGCAAGACCGAAGTCGCGCATGCGCGCCGCGTTCGTCGCGGCGCAGGCGGGCAAGCAGGTGGCCGTGCTCGTGCCCACCACCCTGCTCGCGCAACAGCACACCAACAACTTCCGCGACCGCTTCGCCGACTGGCCGGTGCGCATCGAGTCGCTGTCGCGCTTCCGCACGCGGCAAGGAGATGCCAAGCCGTGCTGCGAGGGCCTCGAGCGCGGCACAGTCGACATCGTCATCGGCACGCACCGCCTGCTGCAGCCAGACGTGCAGTTCAAGGATCTCGGGCCTGATCATCGTCGACGAGGAGCACCGCTTCGGTGTGCGCGACAAGGAAAAGCTGAAGACGCTGCGCGCCGAGGTGGACGTGCTGACGCTCACCGCCACGCCGATCCCGCGCACGCTGAACATGGCCATGGGCGGTCTGCGCGAGCTGTCGCTGATCACGACGCCGCCGGCCGAGCGCCTGGCGATCAAGACCTTCGTCACCGAGTGGGACGCGCGCGACCCTGCGCGAAGCCGCGCTGCGCGAGATTCCGCCGCGGCGGCCAGGTCTACTACGTGCACAACGTCGTCGAGACCATCGACAAGACCGCGCGCGGAGCTCGCCGAAGCTCGATTCCCGAGGCCGACGTCGCGCATCGGCCATGGCCAGATGCGCGAGCGCGAGCTCGAGCAGCTCATGCTCGATTTCTACCACCGGCGCTTCAACCTGCTGGTCTGCACGACCATCATCGAGAGCGGCATCGACGTGCCCACGGCCAACACCATCATCATCGACCGCGCCGACCAGCTGGGTCTCGCGCAGCTGCACCAGCTGCGCGGCCGCGTCGGCCGCTCGCATCACCGCGCCTATGCCTACCTGCTGACGCCGAACCGCAAGGCGCTGTCGCCGGATGCGGTGAAACGCCTGGAAGCCATCGAGTCGCTCGGAAGACCTCGGCGCCGGCTTCATGCTGGCCACGCACGATCTGGAAATCCGCGGCGCCGGCGAGTTGCTAGGCGAATCGCAGAGCGGCGAGATCACCGAGATCGGCCTCACCCTGTATCTCGACCTGCTCGAGCAGGCCGTGAAGGCGCTCAAGGAAGGCAAGGAACCGGTGCTGGATCGACCGCTGGCTGCCACGGCCGAAGTGGAACTGCGTTTGCCCGCCCTGCTGCCGGAGAGTTACGTGGCCGACGTGCCCGTGCGTCTCGCCATGTACAAGCGGCTGGCTGCCGCGCCGGACAATGCCGCCGTGGACGAACTTACCGAGGAGATCGTGGATCGCTTCGGACCGCTGCCGCCGCCCGCCACCAACCTCCTCCGCGTCGCGCGCCTCAAACTGGCGGCACGCCAGATCGGAATCCGCCGACTGGATCTGGGCCCCACGGGCGGCTACGCGCTGTTCGAGGAGTCGAACAAGGTGGACCCGCGCGCGGTCATCCGGCTGGTGCAGCACCCGGACCGCGACTACAAGCTGGAAGGCGCCCTCAAGCTCCGTATCACGGTGGAAACCGAGACCGATACGGAGAGGTTCGAGTTCGCCGAGCGGTTCCTGGGCGAGCTCAGGGGACCATCGGCGGACAATCGCAAGCCTCCCGCGCCAGCGGCCGGCAATCGGCCCGCCGACGGCAAGAAACGCTCGCCATGATTGATCAGGATTCACCCGGAATATCGAATCCGCCGGCCCGGTATACTTCGCCCCATGAAGTTGCGCCGCAACCGGTTCCTGACCCTGATCTCGCTGGCCGTACTCGTGGTTGTCAGCGGGTTGATTCCCGCCGCCGCGCAGAACGCGCCGTCGAGCACGGTGTACACCATCGAGCTCATCGTGTTCCGCAACCAGAGCGGATCGGGCGGCGCCGAGGACTGGAGCGTCAAGCCGCAGGCACGCCGGCCCGACCAGCCGGATTCCCCGGTCACGGGCCGCTTCGTGGCGCCGGTGCCGGCCGCGCAGTTCCAGCTCACCGACGTGGCCGCCCGGCTGCGCAACACACCTAACTATCAGCCCATCGCCCACTTCGCCTGGCAGCAGACCGCCAGCTCCTGGGGCTCGGGCGCCGGGTTCACCGTGGCCAAGCTCGCGGGCAATGCCCCGGGACTCTCCGGCATCATCTTTCTCGAAGCCGGCACCTACCTGCACCTCGGCATGACGCTGAACTACCAGACGTCGAATCCGGCAGCCGGACTCGGCGCCTCGCCGGGCCAGGTGTTCACGTTGTCCGAGTCCCGCCGCATCAAGCGCTACGAGCGCAACTACTACGATCACCCGGCCTTCGGCGTGATCGCGCTGGTCACGCCGGCGAACAAGCCAACCGGCGGACGCTGAGGACGAAAAAGGGGACAGATCTATTTATCCCGGCCGGGGCCGCACAGACCTTCGCGTCCCCTGCCGGGATAAATAGATCTGTCCCCTTTTTCGTCCTCACCGGCTTTCCTGCGACACCAGCACGTACTCGCGCGGATACCGCACCGAGTACAGGTGGCGGATGACTTCGGTCTTGCGCGGAGTGCCCGCGAACTTCCACAAGTACACGCCCTGCAGCCCGTCGAAGTCTTTCACGTCGGGCGGCGTGGCGTCTTCCAGCACCTCCACCTTGATGTCGTCGTTGCGCGGCACCGGGATGCGGTCGATGACCTCGATCGGAATCGCGTTAGCGTGGAAGCTCGTGATCTCGAAGCGGCGCTTGTGTTCGTCGAGCTGGTACTTGCCGGTGAGGCCGCGATCACCGGACTCGCTGCGCTCCTCGCGCATGGTGACGCGAATGCGGTCATCGACACCGAACGGGATGCGCAGCTCGTCGTCGGGCAGCACCAGCGGCAACGAGGCCACGCCCACGAAAGTGTCGTCGCGGAACAGCTGTACCACGCCGGAATCGATGGGCACTTCACCCCGATAGCGCCCCTTGGCTTCCAGGTGCGCATTGCGCGTGGCCGCGAGGTTTACCCGCGCCAGGAGATCGATGGACAGCTCCTCGTCGCCGATGGGATAGAGATGCGCTTGGCGATCGGAGACCACCGTGACGCGGCCGGCGATGCGGTAGTCGGCGACGAAGTCCGTGGCAAAGACGTCGGCTTGTTCCTTGTCGGCCGCGACCGGTGCAGCCTGTGCGGAGAAACCACCTTCGTTGCGCTCCGGGCCGCGACGCGGCGGCGAGTATCGACGCGCACGGCTGGCCCGAATCCCCGTGACCACCACTTCCTCGATCTCCTCGCCCGAACCTGACCCGGACGCCGTGTACGGCGAGTCCAGGCCCAGGAACAGCGCCGCGACGCGCGGCGTACCGGCATTGGTGACCGGACGCGAGGTGCTCACGACCAGCTCCACGTTGCTCCAGTCCTCGCCCGTGCCCTGACGCAATTCCGCCTGGCGGATGAGCGCCACTTTCTTGCTCTGGCTGTCGAGCCGCGCCTCGTATTGCCAGCCCCAGCCCGCTTCGGCCATCTGGTACTCGAGTTCGAAAGGCACCGCGCCTTCGGCCGTGACGCGCACGCTGGCGCGCAGTTCCGTGGTCGACTGGCGTGCCGTGGCCACCTTGCGGGTTTCCTCGGCCAGCGCCGCCAGCTTCGCGTCCAGGTCGCGGAGCTTGATCTTGCCTTCGCGGATGCGCGTGCGCGCCGCGCCTTCTCCGTCACCCACGCTGCCCACCAGTGCATTCAACCCGGCGCCGTCGACGCGGACCGCCGCCCCTCCCGCGGGCGACTGCGCGACGGCGCCGAGCAACTTGAGCTGGCTCTCGGCCACCGCAATGTCGTCAGTGATGGCGTCCCGTTGATCATTGAGGGCGCGCGCCTGGCGCTGCAGCTCGCGCTCCTTGTCGTTGACCAGCGCATCCTGCGTGATGCGCTGGACCTCGACGCCACCCAGCCGCAGGTTCCGCGACGCCGCGGACAGGCGGATGCTCGCGGGCGTGAGGCCGTCGGGCAGATTGCGCACGATGATGCGATGGTCGCCCGCGGGCAGCTCCACCAGGCCGGAGCGCGTAATGATGGCGCTGGACCGGTGCACGGTCACCTTGGATATGACGAGATTCGCGTTGACGTCCGCCGCCTGGGTGGAAAACACGCAGACGAACAATGCCACCGGCGCCAGGCGCCGTACGGTCAAACGAGCCATGGAACCCTCCCGCAGTTTTTCTTCTAACTAACTCGGCAGATCGCGGAACTCGGGAAAAGTTCCGCTGCCCGAGTAGTGGATCAGGAGAAGTCGGACTCTTCCGCGACGATCACGCGGTTGCGGCCCTGGTCCTTGGCGCGCGTGACCGCGGTTTCCACGGCCTTGAGGAACATCTCGGCCGTGTCGTCGGGGCGCGCCGTGTGGATGGCGATGCCGCCGCTCACGGTCACGTATTTCTGCGTCGAACGCGGATGATGGATCTGCTGCTCGCGCACGCGATGCGCGACCGTGGTGGCGTGCTGGATCACGTGATCCGCGGGCGTGCCGTGCATGAGCACGATCACGCTGGCGCCTTCCCAGCGGCCCACCACGTCGGTGCCGCGCCGGAACGACCCGGCAATCGCGCGCGCGACCCGCTTCACCACGGCGTCGCCACCGGTGCGGTCGAAGATCTCGTTGTAGGGCCCGAGCTGGTCGATGTCGAACAGCAGCAGTGCGATCTCGGTCTTGTCACGCTGCGCCAGCGCGAAGTCGCGCCGGAGCACATCCTCGAAGTAGTAGCGGGATGCGAGCCCCGTGAGCCGGTCTTCGCGCACCCAGGTGGGAATGCCGCGGATGCCGCTCTCGCCCGCCGCCTTGTTACGGGAACCGCCTTCCCGGTGATAACCGATGAAGTGCGTGACCTTCCCTTCGCTGTCCTTGAGCGGATGGACCTGCATGTCGTTCACGAACACCGTGCCGTCCTTGCGCTGGTTGCGCAGCAGGGCACGCACGGGCTCGCCATGACGCAGGGCCTCGCGCACGGCGTCGAGCTCGGGCTGGTCGCGGTCCTCACCCTGGAGGAAGCGCAGGTTCTTGCCCAGCAGCTCCGCGGTCTCGTAGCCAGTGAGCCGGCAGAACGCGGGATTCACATAGACCACGGCGCGTTCGCCGCCCGCCTCGCTGATCACCACGCCATCGGGCGCCACGTCGAGCGCGCCGCGCAGGAATTCTCCGTGGAAACCGTTCATGCGTTGCCTGCCGTGAGGCTGAGCGACGGCGCCGCGGCGGTGCGGGCCAGGAGCTCCTGGCTCGCGCGCCAGGCATCGCCGGCGAGCAATTCGCCGCGTTCCGGCGCGCTCTTGCCGCGCATGCGCACCAGGCGCAGGTGCGCGCTGGGCTGGATTTCCCATTGAAGCTGGTCGAGCAGGGTCGTCACGGACGCGCGGTCGTTGCACACGGGCAGCACGTCGCACCCGGCCTCGAGCGCCGCGTTCGCGCGCGCGACCACGTCGCCGAATTCCTTCGCGCCGCCCATGGACAGATCGTCGGTGAAGATCGCGCCTTCGAATCGCAGCTCTTCGCGCAACGCATTCTGGATCCAGCGCCGCGAGAGGCTGGCGGGTTCGGGCGCCACCTCGGGAAACAGCACGTGCGCCACCATGACGGCCGGGATGCCATTGGCGATGAGCCGGCGGTACGGCAGCAGGTCGTCGCCCAGCTCGTTCCAGCCACGCCTATCTACCGGCAGGGACTGGTGCGAATCGGCGACCACGGCGCCATGACCGGGAAAATGCTTGGCGGTGGCGGCCATGCCGGCATCCTTCATGCCCTGCATGTACGCGAGCGAGAGTTGCGCCACGGCTTCGGGCTTGGAATGGAAAGCGCGATCGCCGATGACTTCGCTCACGCCGTAGTCGAGATCCACGCAAGGCGCGAACGACAGATCGACGCCGTGCGCACGAAGCTCGGCGGCCATGAGCCAGCCCATGGATCGCGCCAGCGTGAGACCGTGCTTCGCGTCGAGATCGAACTCGTGACCGATGCGGCGCGGCGGTGGCAGCCGCGAGAACTCGGGACGGAAGCGCTGCACGCGTCCGCCTTCCTGGTCGACGGCGACGATGAGCGCCGGTGAGCGCACGGCGTGGATGTCCGCGACCAGCTTCGTGAGCTGCCCGGCCGACTGGTAGTTGCGCGTGAACAGGATGACGCTGCCCACGAGCGGATGGCGCAGCACGTCGCGGTCCTCGGGCGTCAGCTCGAGACCGGCCACGTCGACCATCAACGGACCCAGGGTCACTCCATCCATCCTTGCAGGAGCCCCCTCTTACGGACCTCTTTCGAGGACCGCCATGGACTCCACATGTGTCGTGTGCGGGAACATATCAAGGACCCCGGCGGCGCGTAAGCGGAAGCCCAGTTCATGGGTCAATACACCCAGATCGCGGGCCAGGGAGCCTGTATGACAGGAGATATACACCACCCGGCGCGGGGCCAGATGTGCGACGGCGCTCAAAACCTCGCGCGCCCCGACGCGCGGCGGGTCTAACAGCACCTTGTCGTACCCGCCACGCATCCACGGGATGGTCTTGTCGGGGGGCTGGGACAGGTCCGCCACGTGGAATTGGGCGTTGGTGATGCCATTCGAGGCGGCATTGGCCCGGGCCCGGTTGATGAGGCTGGCCTCACCCTCGACTCCGACCACCTCGCCGGCCTTCCGGGCCAGCGGAAGCGTGAAATTGCCCAGTCCGCAGTACAGGTCCAGCACCCGGTCCCCGGGGCCGACCTCCAGTAGTTCGATGGCCCGGGCCACCATGGCCTGGTTGATGGCGGCATTCACCTGGACGAAGTCCGTGGGGCCGAAGTCGAGCTTCAGGCCGAACTCGTCCAGGCGGTAGTGCAGGTCCACCGGGCCCGGGGTGAGGGGCGCGACGGTGTCGAGCCCGCCCGGCTGCAGCAGGATGCGCAGTCCATGAGCCTTCTCGAAGCCACGCAGCCGGTCGAGATCGGCTTCGGGCAAGGGGTCCAGCACGCGGAACACGAGCACCCGCTCACCGTCCGACAGCGCGACTTCGATCTGCGGCAGGCTTTCGCGCCGCTCCATGCCGGTGAGCAGCTCGGCGAGCGCGGCCACCATCGGCCCGACGGGTTCGGCCAGCACCTCGCAACGCTGCACGTCGGCGACGTACTTGCCCTGCTTCTCGCGGAAGCCGACGAGGCTGCGGCCCTTCTTGATCACGAACCGCGAGGACAGCCGCGCGCGCCGGCGGTAGTTCCAGTGGGGGCCTAACAACGGCGGCAGCCAGGACTCGGGCTCCACGTTGCCGATGCGCTGCAGGTTGGCGACGAGTTCCTTGCGCTTGGCTTCGAGCTGCGCGGCCGGGTCCAGGTGCTGGAGCGCGCAGCCCCCGCAGACGCCGAAGTGCGCGCAGCGCGGCGTCACCCGGTGCGGTGAAGGCTCGAGCACCTCGACGAGCTCGGCTTCGTCGTGGCTCTTGTGGAATCCGCGGCGGCGGAACGTGACGCGCTCGCCCGGCAAGGCACCGGCCACGAACACGGTCTTGCCGACCTCGGGTTTGTCCTTGAAGGGGCCGTCGGTGATGTCGACGCCGCGGATCACGCCTTCGGCGTCGTGCGTGAGATCGACGACCACGCCGGTTTCGAGCGCGGCGTTGTGCGCGCGGGAGGCCTTGCTCATTCTTTTGCTACTTGTCGGTCCAGGCCGTGAGGAATTCGTCGAAGTGCGGCTGCTTCGCCTCGGCGAGCCACAGCCGCGTGCGTCGCAGTTCCTCTTCGAGGCCGTCATCGGTGATGCGGCCGCGCATGTGCTGGAAGCGCAGGTAGACGAGATAGGTGTTGATCACATCCGTCTCGCAGTAGTGGCGGATGCGCGTGAGCTCGCCGCGCTGGTAGGCACCCCAGACCTGCGAACCATCGAAACCGAGTTTGCCCGGATAGCCCAGCAGCACGGCGGTATCGGACAGCGAAGCGCGGGCGCGCGCCTGGTATCCCGACAGCACGTCCATGAGGTCCAGGTGCCGCCAGTGAAAGCGGCCGAGGTAATTGTTGTAGCGGAAGGCGTTGTCCTCGTCACCGGTTTCCCAGTAGCGAGGCGCCTGCACGCGCAGGTGGAGCGCGCGGTAGTGCAGGACCGGCAGGTCGAAGCCGCCGCCATTCCAGCTCACGATCTCGGGCGTGAACTTCTCGAGCCCGTCGTAGAAGCGTTCGACGAGTTCGCGTTCCGGCGCGCCCTCCTCGCCCAGGCTCCACACGCGGAACCCGTCGCGCGACCGGAACACGCAGGAGATGGCGACGATGCGGTGTTGTTCGTGCGGCAGGAAGTCGCTGCCGGATTCCTGCCGCGCGCGCGCCTGCATGGCCTTGCCGACTTCGTCGTCGGAGAGGCCCTCGAGCCCGTACAGCCTGCGGCCGAACGCCACGTCGGGCACGGTCTCGATGTCGAAGACCAGTGTGTTCATGCCGCTTTCTCCAGCACCGCGACGGCGACGATGAGGCCGGCCTCGTCGGTGAGCGTCACGTGGCCATCGCCGATGCCGAGCTCGCGGCGCATCTTTTCACCGCGTTCGGAATAGACCACTTCGGGCTTGCCCCACTTGTTCTGCACCACGCCGATGTCACGGATCCAGATGCCGTGCGCGAAGCCCGTCCCCATCGCCTTGACGATGGCTTCCTTGGCGGCGAACCGCATGGCCAGGAAACGCTCGGTACGCTTGGTGCGCGCCAGCTGCGCGCGTTCACCGGGCATGAGCAGGCGATCCAGGAAATGCTCGCCGTACTTGCGATACACCTTTTCGATGCGCGCCGCTTCCAGCACGTCGACACCGATGCCGAAGATCACCGCCGCGCTCCGATCATCAGCGCCTTCATGTCGCGCACGGCGGATTCGAGCCCCGTGAAGATGGCGCGCGCGATGATGCAGTGGCCGATGTTGAGCTCCACGATCTCGGGAATCGCGGCCACGGGCTGAACGTTGTGATACGTGAGGCCGTGACCGGCGTGTACTTCGAGGCCGAGGCTGGCGGCCAGCCGGGCGGCGGCGGCCAGCCGTTCGAGCTCACGCGCCTGCGCGGAGCCGGTGGCATCGGCATAACTACCCGTGTGCAGCTCGATGACCGGCGCACCCGAACGCTTGGCGGCTTCCACCTGCGCCAGGTCCGGCGCGATGAACAACGCCACGCGGATGCCGGAGGCGGCGAGCTCGCGCACGCCATCCCCGACGCGTGACAGGTCGCCAGCGACTTCGAGGCCACCCTCGGTGGTGATTTCCTCGCGCTTCTCGGGCACCAGGCAGCAGTCGTGCGGAAGCACTTTCAGCGCGATGCCGAGCATCTCTTTCGTGAGCCCCATCTCCAGGTTCATGCGCGTGAGCAGCAACGGTCTCAGCGAATGCACGTCGCGATCCTGGATGTGCCGCCGGTCCTCGCGCAGGTGGAGCGTGATGTTGTCCGCGCCAGCCTGTTCGGCGAGCAATGCGGCGTGCACCGGGTCGGGGTACGGGGCGCGGCGCGCCTGGCGCACCGTCGCCACGTGGTCGATGTTGATGCCGAGTTCGATGCGGAAAGCCGAAGCACTCATGAAGACAGACCTCGCCGCGCGATGGAGCGCGCCACGGTGCGCGTCCGCAATTCGCGGCCTTCCAGACAATGATCCAGCGCCTGCCGCAACACGCGGCGGGCCACGTCGAGGGATGGCACGTCATCGAGCGACTCTTCACGCAACGCCAGCAGGCTGCGGCCGGCATAGGCGCCGGGCGCATCCTCGCGCACTGCGTAGAACCCCTCGGACGGGCGATACAGGTAGTGAGAACCGGACTCGACCTCGAGTTCGAGGCCGTAGCCGATGCTCTCGAGCAGCCGCTTCTCGAACACGCGCAGCGCGGGCTCGGGCTTCGATTCCACGCACAGCCTCCGCAACGCGCGCGAGTAGTCATCGAACAACTGCGCCTGCGGGTCGTGGCGCGTGGTCAGGCTGATGATGAGCTCGTTCAGGTAGAACGCCGACATCAGCTGCGACGCGGCCAGCGGCAGTGCCTCGCCATCCGGTTCCGCGCCCGAGAGCTGGGCGGCATCGCCACGCCCGGTCCATGACAGCAGCAGCGGCCGGAAAGGCATGAGAAGGGGTGCGAGCTTCGACTTCGGCCCGCGCGCACCGCGCGCGAACAGCGTGAGGCGGCCATGGCGGGCGCTGAACACGTCGAGGATGCGACTGGTATCGCGGTACTCGCGGTGATGCAGGATGAAGGCGTGTTCCAGGCTGACTCGTTCGCGGGCAACCATGGACGATCACTCCATTCCGAGCTGGGCCAGCGCGCGTGCGTCGTCGGCCCAATCCTCGCGGACTTTCACCCAGAGGTTGAGGTGCAGGCGCTTGCCCAGCCGTGCGTTCAGCTCTTCGCGCGCTTTCTGGCCGATGCGCTTGAGGCGTGAACCCTTGGCGCCGATGACGATGGGCTTCTGCCCTTCGCGATCCACCCAGATCACGGCATCGATGACCAGGCGGCCCTCGACTTCCTCTTTCTTCTCGATCTCCACCGCGATGCCGTAGGGCACTTCTTCCACGAGCTCCATGGTGAGCTTTTCGCGGATGGTCTCGGTGATCTGGAAATCCTCGCCGCGGTCGGTGCGCTGATCCGGCGGAAACAACTCGGGCGACTCGGGCATGCGGCCCGCGATCACGTCGATGAGCCGGTCGAGGTTCACACCTTTCTCCGCCGACACCGGCACGACGTCGAGGAATCCGTGCTTGCCGGACAGCTCGGCCGTGAACGGCAGCAGCTTGTCCTTCTGCGGAACCTTGTCGACCTTGTTGATCACGATGATGGACTCGCGGCCGCTGTCCCGGATGCGTTGCAGGACGGCCTCGTCTTCTTCGCCGAAGCGCAGCGCCTCGACGACGAACACCACGAGATCCGCATCCGCGAGCGCGGCGGCCGCCGTACGGTTCATGGCGCGATTGAGCGCGCGCCGCTCGCCCAGGTGCAGGCCCGGCGTGTCGACGAAGGCCAGCTGGACTCCGGGCCGGTTGAGCACGCCGAGCACCCGATGCCGCGTGGTCTGCGGACGCGAGGTGACGATGCTGAGCTTCTCGCCGATCAGTGCATTCAGCAGCGTGGACTTGCCGACATTGGGCCGGCCGACGATGGCGGCAAACCCGGCGCGGAATGGCGTGGTTTCATTCATACGGCGACTCCCAGCGCGCTGAGCGCAGCCTGTGCGGCCACCTGTTCGGCGCGGCGCCGGCTCGGCCCCTCGCCCTCTGTTTCGATGTGCAGATGAGGCACGGCGCAGGACACCAGGAACATCTGCGCATGCGGTTCACCACTGGTGCGCTTCACGCTGTACACCGGCAGTGCGCGGCCGCTGGCCTGCAGATGCTCCTGCAGGCGGGTCTTGGCGTCCTTGAGCGTCGAGGGTTCGGGCAAGGCGAGGATCTTGGCTTCGAACAAAGGCAGCAGCTTCTCGCGCGCGGTGTCGAGGCCAGCATCCAGGTACAGCGCGCCGCACAGGGCCTCGAAAGCATCCGCCAGAATGGACTGCCGCCGGAATCCTCCGGTCTTGAGCTCGCCCGATCCCAGCGACAGCAGTTCGCCGAGCTGCATGGTCTGCGCGATGTCCGCCAATGGCTCTTCGCTCACCAGGCGCGCGCGCAACCGCGAGAGATCACCTTCGCTGGCCGTGGGGAATTCGCGGAACAGCCGCTCCGAGAGCAACAGATTGAGCACGGAATCCCCGAGGAACTCGAGGCGTTCATTGTTCGGGCCTTCGGCACTGCGATGCGTGAGCGCGACCATGAACAACCCGCGGTCGCGCGGCTCGTACCCCAATCGGGCGGCGAGCGCGTCGACCTGGCTGGTTGGGATCAGGCCCATGAGGGAAACCGCATTCAGTTGATGATTACCGTCTTCTCGAACGCCATCGTCAGGAAGAGGTTGCCGAACAATGGCACCGTCGTCTCGTAGTCGGCGGTCACCTGCCAGCCGGTCTCGACCTTGATGATCTCCAGGTCCTTCACCTTGGGCTCATTGACGTAGCCCGTGTCGAACCGCCGCTCGATGACGCTGCGGATGTTGTTCAGGAGTCACGGCGTCATCCGGCTCGAGCTGTTTGGCAGTCTCGTTGAGCGCCGTGGCCACCTTGTAGTAGTTGAGGTATTCGGGTCCCACGCGGATTCCCGCGTACAACACGATCGCAATCGGGATCAGCAGGAAGATCCAGCCGATCATCGTCACACCACGTTGCTTGCGCATATGCCCTCCCGGAATTTTTTACGGAATGCCATCGCCGATGCGGCCCCAGTTGATCCAATGGAGCGGGTCACGTTGCATATCAAAATTGAACCAGATTCGCGTGGCCTTGCCGACCAGATTCTTTTCCGGCACCAGGCCCCAGCCGCGGCTGTCATCGCTGTTGTCGCGGTTGTCGCCGATCATGAGGTAGTGGCCTTCGGGCACCACGTCGAACTCGAACCGGCTGTCGCCGGAGTCCCGGCCGGAGCCCGGCGGGGTCTCGCGGCAGACGCGATTGCCGTAGCGCTCGCGGAAACCCTTGCGATTGCAGGCCGGCGTCTCGTCCGGCGACCCGCCAATGTCGAGCGCGAACGGCGGCATGCCGTTCTCGGAACGGCAGGACATGACCTGGTGCGTGTGCTCACCGAGCTTCTCCTCGGAGAGCCGCACGTCGACGTAGCAACCGTCGGTGTACTGGCCCTGGCTCTTGAGCTCGATGGTCTCGCCGTTGACGACCAGGTGATCGTCACGGACCTGGACACGATCGCCCGGCAGGCCCACGAGCCGCTTGATGTAGTTCATGTTGGGGTTCGGCGGGAATCGGAACACCACCACGTCGCCGCGCTGGGGCGTGCCGACATCCATGAACTTCTCGTTGAGCACCGGCCAGCGCAGGCCGTAGGCGTACTTGTTCACCACGATGAAATCGCCGTCGAGCAGCGTCGGCATCATGGAGTCCGAGGGAATGCGGAACGGCTCGAACACGAAGGCGCGGACCACGAGGACGATGGCGGCCACCGGGAAAAAGCTGCGCGCGTAGTCGACGGTGCCGGGCTCGGGCAGCACCAGCGGCGCGGGCTTGGCTTCGGCCGCGGCGGCATTGCGCGCCTTGCGGAAGAACAAGGTGTCCAGCAACCAGACCACGCCGGTACCCACGGACAACAGCAACAGCACCAGGCTGAAGTCGAGCGACTCGGCGGTGATCATCCGCACGACCACCGCGACCATCAGGTACGGCAGCACGTCGTAGGCCAGCTTCACCGGCATCGGGTTGGGAGGGTTCGCCACACCCGCGGCCACCGCGCGGCGCGGCGCGAGCAGCCAGCTGTCGATGACGCACCACAGGCCGACCGGAATGGCCGCCCAGCTCATCGGGACCGCGATTTGCTTCAGGAGATCGACGATGTCGTGCATGCCTACTTCCCGACCTTGAGAACCGCGAGGAAGGCTTCCTGAGGAATCTCGACCTGGCCCACGTTCTTCATGCGCTTCTTGCCTTCCTTCTGCTTCTCGAGAAGCTTCTTCTTGCGCGAGATGTCACCGCCATAGCACTTGGCGAGCACGTTCTTGCGCAGCGCCTTCACCGTGGCGCGCGCGATCACGTGGCTGCCGATGGCGGCCTGCACGGCCACCTCGAACATCTGCCGCGGGATCAGCTCCTGCATCTTGTCGACCAGCTGGCGGCCACGATCGTAGGCGCTGTCCTTGTGGACGATGAGCGCCAACGCATCGACCTTGTCGCCGTTGATCAGCACGTCGAGCTTGACCAGCGGCGCCACCTGGAAATGGCTGAAGTCGTAGTCGAACGAGGCGTAGCCGCGGCTCGTGGACTTGAGGCGGTCGAAGAAATCCAGCACCACCTCGGCCAGCGGCAGTTCGTACTGCAGCGACACCTGCGTGCCGAGGTACAGCATCTTCTTCTGCACGCCGCGCTTGTCGGCGCACAACTGCAGCACGCCGCCGACGTGATCCGGCGGCACCAGGATGTTGGCCAGGATGATCGGCTCGCGCAGCTCGTCGATCTTGTCCACCGGCGGTAGTTTGGCCGGATTGTCGACGCTGATCACCGTGTCATCGGTGGTGGTGACCTCGTAGACCACGGTGGGCGCCGAGGTGATCAGATCCATGTCGTATTCGCGCTCGAGCCGCTCCTGCACGATCTCCATGTGCAGCATGTCCGAGGAAGCCGCACGCGGAAGCCGAAGCCCAGCGCGGTGGAGACTTCGGGCTCGTAGTGCAGCGCGGAGTCGTTGAGGCGAAGCTTGCTCAACGCATCGCGGAATTTGTCGTAGTCGTCGGAGGCGATCGGGAACATGCCGGCGAACACGCGCGGCTTCACCTGCTTGAATCCGGGCAGCGCTTCCGAGGCCTGCGCGCGCTCCAGCGTGATGGTGTCGCCGACGGGCGCGCCGTCGATTTCCTTGATGCCACCGATGACGAAGCCCACGTCGCCGGGGCCAAGATTAGGCGCCGGCACGGACTTCGGTGTGAAACGCCCGACCTTGTCGACCAGGTGCGCACGTCCGGTGGACATGACGCGCATCTTGTCGCCGGCCTTGATGGTGCCGTTGACGATGCGCACCAGCGTGACCACGCCCACGTAGTTGTCGAACCAGGAGTCGATGATCAATGCCTGCAGCGGCGCCGCCGGATCGCCCTTGGGCGCCGGGATGCGCTCGATGAGCTGCTCGATGCAGGTCTTCGACGCCCTGCCCGGTCTTGCCGGACACCTCGAGCGCATCGTCGGCCGAGATGCCGATGACGGCCTCGATCTCCTTGATGACGCGCGTCGGGCTCCGCGGACGGCAGGTCGATCTTGTTGATGACCGGCACCACTTCGAGACCCTGCTCGAGTGGCGGTGTAGCAATTGGCGACGCTCTGCGCTTCCACGCCCTGCGTCGGCATCGACCACCAGCAGCGCGCCGTCGCAGGCCGCCAGCGAGCGGGAGACCTCATAGGAGAAGTCCACGTGTCCGGGCGTGTCGATGAGGTTCAGCTGGTAGCGCTGGCCGTCACGCTTGGACGTGTAATAGAGAGTGACCGACTGGGCCTTGATGGTGATGCCGCGTTCGCGCTCGAGTTCGAGCGAGTCGAGGACCTGTTCCTGCATCTCGCGGTCTTCGAGGCCGCCGCAGATCTGGATGAAGCGATCGGCGAGCGTGGACTTGCCGTGGTCGACGTGGGCAATGATCGAGAAATTGCGGATGCGTTCCATCAACGGGATTCAGACCTAGGTCGTCCTGCCGTGGCGGAGGAGCGACGGCCCACCCGGAGACGGCAAAAATCAGCGCGGAAGTATAGCGGGCGGGCGACCGGCCAGCCTTAAAAGTTCTTGGGAATTCAGGGTGTAATGGCAAATCACGCTGCCATCCAGCAGCAGCACGGGCACCTTGAGGCCGTATTGGCGAGCCAGCGCCGGATCGGAGTCCACGTCGACGATGGCAACCGTGGGGATGCTCCCGGCCCGCTCCAGGTCTGCCAGCTGCTGGAGCATGTCCTCGCAAAGATGGCAGCCCTCGCGGCTCAGGACCACGAGGCCCGCCGGCAGGCTCACTTGCGGCGTTGGGGCGCCAGTCCCAGGCCTTCGGTGGCCGAAGCCGGGGCCGAAAGTGCGCGGGGCGAGGTGGACTTCACCTGGGTGGCGATGAACTTCACGGTGCTCGGCGGGACTTCACCCACCGCCGTCACCTGGTGATCGTCGACCACCGTCGAGAACGCGGACGAGGAACCGACTTGCGCCGGGCCTTCCGCCGGCTTCGCGTCGGGCTTGCGCGGCTCGACGAACACGGACACCGAGGCCACGCCATCGGTGAACACCAGGTGGGCCACCGGCTCGTTGGACCCCGGCATCGCCTGGTTGGAGCGGATGGTCATGCGGAAGCCTGGCGGCAGACGCATGGCTTCCCACAGTGCCGGCGCGGCCGTGGTCGCCACGCGGCGATCGGCGCGCAGCCAACGGAAGTTGGAAGCGTCGACCTGCGGCTTGAACATGGAATCCGGAATGCGCTCGGGCAGGTCGATGCTCGAGAACAGGATCTGCTCGATCACGTTGCCGGACTGGTCGCACAGCTGCGTCTTGAGCGGCATGGACGTCTGCTCGTCGATCCACAGCCGGTAGCCGTAGCGGAATTCGTCGCGCGGATGCAGTGCCACGACGCGCGTGGTGCGGCCGAGCAGGCGCTGGCGCTCGCCACCGCGGATCTCGTAGACCTGGGAATCACCGCCATCCGACAGAGAGGGTAGCGCGCCGAGCAGCGGACCATCGGGCGAGCGGCGCTCGACCAGCACGGTGCGCTTGTCGGGGAAGTAGCAGGTGAGCTCGTCGCCTTCGCGGATGAACTCGCGGCCCGATGCGTCGAGCGACAGCAGGCGCTCGGAGACGTCACGGCCACGGACGCGATGGATGATTCGCAGGGTTTCCGCGCGGGTACCGCGCACGTGAGTGAAGACACCGACGTAGTTGGTGGTGGTCAGCGCCTTGTTCATGCGCTCCAGCCACTCCTTGGGCTCCGCACCCGCCGCGATGCCGACCGCCAGGAGGAAGCCCAGCGCGGAGAGCCTCGCGACGTTCTGCCGCGACCGGAACCGACGTGAATCCGTGCCGATCATTGACCGGTATCTCCTTGCACGTTCGCATCCGGAGCCGGCTCGGCGTCGGCGGCAGTGCCGCCCTCGCCGGCTTCGGCGCCGACGATGCCCAGCAACGCCATGCGGCGTGACAACGGGCCGGAATATTCGCTGTGCGCCACCACGTAGTTGGCCAGGCGCGCCGGCGGCGCGATGCTCGTGACCGAACTCGGTGCCGGAGTGCTGTACTGGCCCGCTTCGCCACTCGAACCGGCCGCTTCGCGTGCCGTATCCACGGCGACCGGCGCGGCGCCACCGGACTCGGGCACGAGCACGATGGTGGTGGGTGAGGTGGTGCTGGCCTGCAGATTCATGTCCGCAGGACCCTGGGTGTCACGCAACCAGAAGATGGAGACCGCGGCGACACCAGCCGCGATGCTGGCCCCTGCAACCGGGTAGGCGAAGCGCAGCCAGGACTTGCGTCCGGCGCGGGTCGCGGCAGGAGCGGCGACGTTGGCAGGAACGGTATCCGCGGCGTCGCCGTAGGTGGTTTCCTTGGCGATGGTCGACTGGACGCGCAGCGCCACGCGATCGTGCAGGGCCACGCCACGTTCGGCGCGCAATGCGGCACCGATCATGGAGTACCGGGACCACTGCGCCCGGAGCGCGTCGTCACGAGTCAGACGGCGTGCGAGCAATTCGCATTCGCCTCCAGGCAACTCGCCATCGAACATGGCGGAGAGCTGGCTGTCCCTCTCGTTGTGACGATCTTCGGTCATACCATTTCCTCGGTGCGGCCCAGGCCGCCTTCAAATACTTCGCGCAGGCGTTTGTCGATGGCCTCGCGCGCTCTGAAAGATTCGCGATCGCACCGTGCCCACGGGACATTCCATGGCCGCTGCAATCTCTTCGTAACTCAGTCCATCGAGCTCACGCAGCACGATGGCCGTCTTGAGCTCTTCAGGCAGCGCATCGATCGCAGAGTTCACGATGCCGCGAATTTCTTCCGTGAGGGCCATGCCCTCCGGCGTATCCGGGTCCTGAAGCTTGGTCTGCACGCCGTGCGATTCCTCGGGGTCCGTCAGGTCCAGGTCGTAGCGGATCGGGCTGCGATCGCGCGACGCGAGTGAATTCTTGGCGGTGTTGATGGCGATGCGATACATCCACGTATAGAAGGCGCTGTCGCCACGAAACTGCGGTAGGGCCCGATACGCTTTGATGAAGGCTTCCTGCGCAATGTCTTCCGCTTCGGCCGGGTTTCGCACGTAACGCAACACCAGCTTCACCACCTTGTGCTGGTACTTGCGAACCAGCAGGTCGAACGCACTCTTGTCACCGCGCTGAACGCGTTTGACGAGAACCAGATCACTTTCTTCCGTCGTCACCGGAGCACCCCGGCTCTCGACTGGCTGAATAGACCCTGAACGCCACCGAAAGTTGCATCCCGGAGCGGGTCTAATCGAATGATTTTCAACGGCGCGTGATGCACTTCAAACCTTGGGGCGGGATGGTAACAGGTCGCCCCGCCGCAGGGCCCGGCCCAGCCGGCGGACCCGGTTCGGAGGCTGCAGGCCGGTGTCCACCAGGACGCGGCAGCAGCCTTCCGGGGTGAGGAATTCGAGCGTCCAGAGCCCCAGTCCGAGCCTCTGGTGGCGGAGCAGCCGGGCCGCGACCCGGCGCCGCCCCGGCCCGAGACCGAGGTGGTACTCGCCCTGCCCGGTCCATTCCACTCTGCGGACCGCCTTCCGGCCTCGCAAGAGAACGAAACGGAACATCGACGGGAGCGAGAGCGGCAGCAGCAGTATCAGGAGAAGACGGAGCAGCCCGGGAACGTCCGACGCGAGGATGACGGCCAGAGTCAGCAACCACCAACACGCGCAGGCCGTGGCCGCGCGCCTTGAAGGGCGAATGTCAATCCGATTGCAGGATGTGGCGGCAGATCTCGAGCTGCGCCGGATTTTCCGGGACATGCCCGGCGATCAGATAGCGCGCGATGTCCGGGTCGGGCAATTCGAGAAATTCCGCGAATGCATCGCGTTCACTAGGTTCCGCAACGGCATAACGCCTGCGCAGATAACGCAGCAGCAGGAGATCGAGTTCCTTCATGCCGCGGCGGCAACGCCACTCGAGTCTGCGGACCTCGACGTCCAATCAGTGCTGGCGCTCAACCATCATTTTCTTAATCTCCGCAATCGCCTTCGCGGGGTTGAGGTCCTTCGGACAGGCCTCGGTGCAATTCATGATGGTGTGGCAGCGGTACAGGCGGAACGGATCCTCGAGTTCATCGAGCCTCTCGCCCGTGGCTTCGTCGCGCGAGTCGACGATCCAGCGGTACGCCGCCAGCAGCGCCGCGGGTCCGAGATAGCGGTCGCTGTTCCACCAGTAGCTGGGGCAGGAGGTGCTGCAGCAGGCGCAGAGGATGCAGGCCGAAGGACGGTCGATCTTTTCCTGGTCTTCCTTCGACTGCGGACGCTCGCGATCCGGCGGTGCCGGCGTGCGCGTCTGCAGCCAGGGCTTCACCGCCGCGTACTGCGCGTAGAACTGCGTGAGATCGGGCACGAGATCCTTGACCACCGGCATGTGCGGCAGCGGATAGATCTTCACGTCACCCTTCACTTCGCCACAAGCCTTGATGCAGGCCAGCGTGTTGGTGCCGCCGATGTTCATCGCGCAGCTGCCGCAGATTCCTTCGCGGCAGGAACGGCGGAACGTGAGCGTGGGATCGACTTCGTTCTTGATCTTGATCAACGCGTCGAGAACCATCGGCCCGCACGCGTCCATGTCCACTTCATAGGTGTCCATGCGCGGGTTGCTGCCGGAATCCGGATCGAAGCGGTAGATCACGAACTTGCGCACGTTCTTCGCGCCGGCGGGAGCCTTGTAGGTCTTGCCCGCGGACTTGTCGATCTTCGAATTGGCGGGGAGCGTCAACTCAACCATTAATAAGTCCTCGCCTTCGGCGGAATCGGCTCGACGTCCTTCGTGAGCGTGTTCATGTGCACGGGACGGTACTCGATGCGGGTCTTGCCGTTCTCGTCCACCCAGCACAGCGTGTGCTTCTGCCAGTTCACGTCATCACGATCCTTGAAGTCCTCGCGCGCATGCGCGCCGCGGCTCTCCTTGCGGTTCTCCGCGGAAACAATCGTGGCAGTGGCCTGGCCCAGCAGGTTGTCGAGCTCGATGGTCTCGACGAGGTCGGTGTTCCAGATGAGGCTGCGATCGCCCACGCGGACATCCGCGAACGAGGCATGCGTCTTCGCCAGCGCGTCGACGCCTTCCTTGAGCGAGCTGCCGGTGCGGAAGACGGCAGCATCGCGCTGCATGGTCTTCTGCATTTCGAGGCGGATCTCGGCGGTGCCGCGCGAACCCTTGGCATTGCGGAAGCGATCGAGGCGGGACACGGCGAAATCTCCCGCGTCCTTCGTCGAGCGGCGCCTGCTTCTGTCCGGGCTTGAGGATGCTGGCCGCATGACGACCGGCCTCGCGGCCGAACACCACGAGATCGAGCAGCGAGTTCGAGCCCAGCCGGTTCGCGCCGTGCACGGACACGCACGCCGCTTCACCCACCGCCATGAGCCCGGGCACCACGGTGTCCGGATTTCCATCCTTGAGCGTGACGACCTCGCCGTGCACGTTGCAGGGGACTCCGCCCATGTTGTAGTGCACGGTGGGCAGCACCGGGATCGGATCCTTGTTCACGTCCACACCGGCGAAGATGCGCGCGGTCTCGGCGATGCCGGGCAGTTTGGCGTGGATGGTCTCGGGCCCCAGGTGCTCGAGATGCAGGAAGATGTGGTCCTTGTGCTTGCCGACGCCGCGGCCTTCACGGATCTCGATGGTCATCGACCGCGAGACCACGTCGCGTGACGCGAGGTCCTTGGCGTTCGGGGCGTACCGCTCCATGAAGCGGTCATTCTCGGAGTTCGTGAGATAGCCACCCTCGCCGCGCGATCCTTCGGTGATGAGGCAGCCCGAGCCGTAGATGCCCGTGGGATGGAACTGCACGAATTCCATGTCCTGCATCGGCAGGCCCGCGCGCAGCGCCATGCCACCGCCGTCACCCGTGCAGGTGTGCGCGGAGGTGCAGGAGAAGTACGCGCGGCCATAGCCGCCCGTGGCGAGGATGACGCTCTGCGCGCGGTAGCGATGCAGGCGGCCCGTGGCCATGTCGAGCGCGACCACGCCGCGGCAGGCGCCGTTCTCCATGATGAGATCGAGCGCGAAGTACTCGATGTAGAACTCGGCGTTGTTCTTGATCGACTGCTGGTACAGCGTGTGCAGCATCGCGTGACCGGTGCGGTCCGCGGCCGCGCAGGTGCGCTGCGCGATGCCCTTGCCGTAGTTGGTGGTCATGCCGCCGAACGGGCGCTGGTAGATGCGCCCGTCCTCGGTGCGCGAGAACGGCACGCCGTAGTGCTCGAGCTCGATGACCGCCGCCGGCGCTTCCTTGCACATGAACTCGATGGCGTCCTGGTCGCCCAGCCAGTCCGAGCCCTTGATGGTGTCGTAGAAATGGAAGCGCCAGTCGTCCTCGCCCATGTTGCCCAGCGCGGCCGAGATGCCGCCCTGCGCCGCCACCGTGTGGCTGCGCGTCGGGAACACCTTGGTGATGCAGGCCGTGGAAAGACCGGCCTCGGCGAGACCCAGCGTGGCGCGCAATCCGGCGCCGCCGGCGCCCACGACGACGACGTCGTAGGTGTGATCGATGAATTCGTAATCTTTGGACATCAGCTTCTCAGGACAGCGCCAGCAACAGGATGGCGAACACGCCGGCCACCGCGGCGGCGGTATGGATGAAAGTGGACAGCAGGATCATCGTGGTCTTCGCGCCCTTGCCATGCACGTAGTCCTCGATGACCACCTGCACGCCGAGCTTGGAATGCCAGGCCAGCGTGACCACCAGCAGGATGGTGAGCACCGCCACCCATGGCTGCCCTAACCACCCGCGCACTTCGTCATAGGACTGCAGGTGCAGGCCGAGGAGCGACCAGGCGAACCAGACCGTGAGCGGCAGCAGCGCCACCGCGGTCACGCGCTGCACCCACCAGTGGCCCACGCCCTCGCCCGCGGATCCGCGGCCCAACACCTTGCCGAGCGGCGATCGCAGGCTCATGGAGTGACCCCCGGCGCGAGTCCGAAGGCGGAGCAGCCCTGCCACACCACCAGCGCCGTGATCACCAGCGAGGCGACGACGACCAGCGCCCCACTGCGGCGCGCCTGCGCGCGCTCGAGGCCTCGGCCCGTGTCCCAGACCAGGTGACGAATGCCGTTGCAGAAGTGGTAGATGAAAGCGAACGTGAAGCCGACGAGCAGTAGTTTGCCCACCGGCGACAGCAGCAGATCCATGACACGTTGATAGGCATCGTGGCCCGTGGCCAGCGCCATGAGCCACCAGGCGAACAGCAGGAACCCGACCGAAGCCGCGATTCCGGTGAGGCGGTGCAGGATGGAGAGCGACATCGTGTACATGAACTTGTACACGCCGAGGTGGGGAGATAGCGGGCGCGGAGGCATCAGGTCTTCCTAGAAATCGACACAACGGCCGTTGCGTTCCCAATCACCGAATCGCGTGGGTTCCGGGCCTTCGGGGCCGCCGATCTCGGCCGTTTGGGAGGGTTGCCCGCGGGGGGTTGGAACCTGCGAGGCAGGCCGCACATCGACCGGAGTCTTGGCGGCAGGATCATCGGCGGACTGAACGTTCGGCACGGCGGCGAATTCTGCCAGAATCGCCCGCGTCCGACCACATGAAACCCCTGCAAAAACAAAGATGAGCAACTTCGCTGACGTCTCCGCCGCCCACTGCGACACCCTGGGAGTGATTGCCTTCCGGGGCCCGGACGCCGCGAAATTCCTGCAGGGTCAGCTCTCTGCCGACATCGAGAAGCTCGCGCCCGGCAATCGCACCCCCGCCGGACTACACAATCCGCAGGGCCGCGTGATCGCGCTGCTGGACATCACTCGAACCGCCGCCGATGAATTCCTGGCGGCCCTGCCGGCCGCGCTCGTCGCGCCGGTCGCCGCCCGCCTCCGCAAATACGTGCTGCGCGCCAAGGTAAAGATCGAAGAAGGCACTGACGTTCCCGAATCCCTCGACCCCCTGGCGGCGGTAAGGGCGGGCCTGCCGCAAATCTGCGCGGCCACCAGCGAAGCTTTCGTGGCGCAGATGCTGAACCTCGACTTGTTAGGCGCGATCTCGTTCGAGAAGGGTTGTTACACGGGCCAGGAAGTGATCGCGCGCGCCCACTACCGCGGCCGCGTGAAGCGGCGCATGCAGCGG
Source organism: uncultured Pseudomonadota bacterium (assembly GCA_963846605.1). Lineage (GTDB taxonomy): Bacteria > Pseudomonadota > Gammaproteobacteria > Steroidobacterales > Steroidobacteraceae > CADEED01. The sequence goes on along the minus strand of CAWJWS010000011.1, from coordinate 249,628 downwards.
TGGCTCAACTCCGGCGGCAAACTACTGGCGCCGGGCGACACGGCGCGCGCCGCCGACGGCCGGAGCCTCTCCGTGGTTCGCGTCGCCCTGAACGAGAACGGCCAGCAGGAACTGCTGGCCGTTGGAAACTTCACCGCATCGCCTGACGCCGCCACCGACGCGACGCCCGGCGACTCTTCGCTGGTGGTAGTCAGCGGCCCGCTGCCGCTGCCCTACACGTTGCCCTACACGTTGCCCGAGTAGTCAGGCGCTCAACGGCGCGCGAACGAGACGAGCACCTGCGCGTACTCCGCCGCCCGTGCCGGCGACAGCACCGGGTGATTGCCCGCGAACTTGTGGCCGCGCGAATTGCGCGCGCGTTCGAGCGCACGGTTGTAGGCGGTCGCCAGCGAATCGGTGTCCGAAGTCATGACCAGCACGCGTTGCGACACTTCACCCAGGCGCGCGAGCACGTCGTAGGCCGGCTTCGCGTTCTTCGCGTCGGCTTCGGCACCGGCGACGATGGTGTCGTAGCCCAGCTCGAGGTAGTCGCGCACGGTTTCGTAAACGAGCGGCAACGTCTCCTGCGACAGCTCGAAGCTCGGGTCCCATTCCTTCAACGTGCGCACGACGACTTCGAACGGAAAGCGTTGCCACGCCGCGTCGTCGCCGAACTTGGGATTCAAGCCCGAGGTGGGCAGCGTCATCTTGCGGATTTCTTCCGGCGCGAGACCGGGCACACCGTCGAGTACGGCGCCGGTGACCTGCGCGGGCGAGGCCAGCAGCATCTCGACGGCCACGGAAGCCGAGAAGCGTCCACCGACCACGGTGTAAGGCACGGTGTGCAATGAGCCGCAGGCTTCGAGCACGTCGGTGGCGTACTGCTGCACCGTCCAGTTCTTGCACTTGCGATGGGAGCGGCCGGTACCGGCGAGATCGAAAGCGATGGCGCGGAATCCCGCGCGGGCCAGGTGAGGCATCACGATGTCGTACATGCGCCCGCTGGCGGGCAGCCAGGGCAACAACACGATGTCGGGTCCGGCGCCGCAGGCGCGGAAGTGCAATTGACCCGACAAGGTGTCCGCGAACCCGAAACGCATGGGCATCACGGCACGGTCGTGTGCGACTCCAGATCGTTCTCTCATCCAGACCTTCCCTTTTTCTTATCGACCCGGCGTCAGGCCGGGGCCCGCGATTGTAACCGTTCTTAACTTAACGGGCGGGCCCCATTGCCCCGCTCGGAATCGGGCCTCGCCCGGCATCAGAGATCGATGGTTTCCACCTGGCGTTCCGCGATCGACGAACCCAGGAACCGCGCACCTACTCGCGCGAATCGTTCGGGACTGTCCGTGGCCAGCAGCGTGACCCTGCCCGCGCCGGAGGGCGCCGCAAGGCCTCGGGACATGAGCGCCTCGGCCGTCGCTCGCGCGGTCGTCGCGGCCGAATCGACGACGTGCCGCGTCGGACCTACCTGATGCGCGATGGCGCCCGACAGCAGCGGGAAATGCGTGCAGCCCAGCACGACGGTATCGATGCGCGCATCGAGATGCGCGAGGTAACGCCGGGTCACCGACTCCACCGCCTCGCCTTCGCTCCACCCTTCTTCGGCCAGCGCGACGAATATCTGGGCCGCCACCTGCGTGACGTGCGCGTCCGGGCGGATGGCGAGAATGGCGTCGAGGTAAGCGCCGCCTTTCACCGTGCCCTCCGTGGCCAGCACGGCGATGCGTCCACTCTGGCTGGTTTCGCACGCGGCGCGGGCGCCCGGCTCGATCACGCCAATGACCGGCAGATCGGGGAAGCGCTCGCGCAGCGCAGGCAGTGCGCTGGCCGATGCGGTGTTGCAGGCGACGACCAGCGCCTTGATGCCGCGGCTCACCAGCGCTTCGGCCGCGCGCACCGAATAACGGGCGACGGTCTGCGGACTCTTGGTGCCATACGGCAGCCGCGCGGTATCACCGAGGTACAGGAAACTTTCACGCGGCAGCGCGCCGACGAGCGCGCGCAACACCGTGAGCCCACCGACACCGGAATCGAACACGCCCACCGGCGAAGCGAGGCGCGTATCGACTCCGCCGGTCATGGATCAGGCTTCCGGACGCATGTGCGGGAACAGCAGCACGTCGCGGATCGACGGCGAGTCCGTGAAGAACATCACCAGGCGATCGATGCCCACGCCGAGACCCGCCGTCGGCGGCATGCCGTACTCCAGTGCGCGCACGTAGTCCGCGTCGTAGTACATGGCCTCGTCGTCGCCGGCGTCCTTGCGCTCCACCTGTGCGCGGAACCGCGCGGCCTGGTCTTCGGCATCGTTGAGCTCGGAGAAACCGTTGGCGATCTCGCGGCCCGCGATGAAGAACTCGAAGCGGTCGGTGAGGAACGGATCCGCATCATTCGCACGCGACGAGCGGGCTACACCTCCGCCGGATAGGCGTAGGCGAACGTCGGGTTCGTCGAAGGTGTGCTCGGCGAACTTCTCGAACAGCTCGATCTGCAGCTTGCCGGCGCCATCGCCCGGCTTGAAGGTGATGCCGTGCTTCGTGCAGAGCTCGCGCAGGTAGGCGAACGTCGCGCGCGCGCGCCAGGTCGATGCCGCCGGGAATGTTCTTCGCCACCGCGTCGATGACGCTGATGCGCGTAAACGACTTGCCCAGGTCGTATTCGCGGCCCTGGTAGGTGACCTTGCGCGTACCCAGCACCACGTCGGCCAGGCCCTGCATCGCGCGCTCGATCAGTCACGATGAGATCGTCGTAGTCGGCGTAGGCCTACGTACAACTCCAGCATCGTGAACTCGGGGTTGTGCCGCGTGGACACGCCCTCGTTGCGGAAGTTGCGGTTGATCTCGTACACGCGCTCGAAGCCGCCCACGGTGAGGCGCTTGAGGAACAGCTCCGGCGCGATGCGCAGGTACATGTCCATGTCGAGCGCGTTGTGATGCGTCTTGAACGGCCGCGCGGCCGCGCCGCCCGGGATGCTCTGCAGCATCGGCGTCTCGACTTCCATGAAGCCCATGGAGTCGAGGAAATCGCGCAGATAACGCAACACCTGGTTGCGCATGCCGAACACCTTGCGGCTCTGCTCGTTGACGATGAGGTCCACGTAACGCTGGCGGTAACGCATGTCGACGTCGGCCATGCCATGCCACTTGTCGGGCAGCGGGCGCAGCGACTTGGTGAGCATGCGCAGCGAGTCCACGCGCACCGAGAGTTCGCCGGTCTTGGTCTTGAACAGCGTGCCCACGGCCGCGAGGATGTCGCCCACGTCGTACTTCTTGAACGCCTCGTAGCTCTCGGCCAGCGTGTCGCGCTGAAGAAAGATCTGGATGAGGCCCGTGCGGTCCTGCAGCTTGGCGAAGCTCGCCTTGCCCATGACACGCTTGGTCATCATGCGGCCGGCGACGTGTACCTTGACCGGGTTCGCATCGAACCATTCCGCCGGCTTCTCGCCGTATTCCGCCAGCAGCAGCGAGGCCAGCACGTCGCGGCGGAAGTCGTTCGGAAACGCGGGAATGCCCGCGGCCGCAGCCGCAACACGCCACTCGGCCAGCTTGGCGCGGCGTTCCGCGATGAGTTTGTTCTCGTCCCCAACTCTTTCGGATGAGCCAGGTTCGTCACCACCACCAGGATTGTCAGGGCCTTGGTTCACAGTCCCGCCTTGAGCGAAGCTTCCATGAAAGGATCGAGATGACCGTCGAGCACCTTGTTGGTGTCGCCGATCTCGACATCGGTGCGCAGATCCTTGATGCGCGACTGGTCGAGCACGTAGGAGCGGATCTGGTTGCCCCAGCTCACGTCGCTCTTGGAATCTTCCAGCACCTTGGATGCGGCATTGCGCTTGTTGACTTCCAGCTCGTAGAGCTTCGCCTTGAGCATCTTCATCGCCGTGGCGCGGTTCTTGTGCTGGCTGCGCTCGTTCTGGCACGCCACGACGATACCCGACGGCCCGTGCGTCAGACGCACCGCGGATTCGGTCTTGTTCACGTGCTGGCCGCCCGCGCCGCTGGAGCGGTACACGTCCATGCTGATGTCGGCCGGATTCAGGTCGATCTTGATGTCGTCGTCCACTTCGGGCGAGACGAACACGGAGGCAAACGACGTGTGGCGGCGATTGCCGGAATCGAACGGGGACTTGCGTACCAGGCGATGCACGCCGGTTTCAGTGCGCAACCAGCCATAGGCGAACTCGCCCCTGATTTCGATGCTGGCGCTTTTCATTCCCGCGACTTCACCCGCCTGCGGAGTCGATGACCTCGGCGTCGAAGCCGCGCTGCGCGGCCCACTTGAGATACATGCGCAGCAGCATCTGCGCCCAGTCCTGCGCTTCCGTGCCACCCGCGCCCGCCTGGATGTCGACGAAGGCGTTGTGCGAGTCCATCTCGCCGCGGAACATGCGCTTGAATTCGAGCTTGCGGACGGCGACTTCGAGCTTGGCGGCGTCGGCTTCGATCTCGCGCGCCATGCCTTCATCGTTCTCGGCTTCGGCGAGTTCGAGTAGTTCGATGGCACTGGAGACGCCGCCCGTGGACTTGTCCATGTCGGCCAGCTCGGTGGTGAGACGCGCCCGCTCCTTGCCCAGCTCCTGGGCTTTTTCCGGCTTCTGCCAGACGGCGGGGTCCTCGAGCTCGCGGCTTACTTCCTCCAGCCGCTCTTTCTTGTTGTCGTACTCAAAGAAACCCCCTCAAGGAGCTCATGCGCTCCTTGAGTTCAGCGAGGCTTCGCTTCAATTGACCTAGTTCTAACGGCATAGGGAATCACTGCAAACGAGGGCGCGCATCCTACCTGAGCGCGCGCTCCATGAATATCGACAAGGGATCCGGCTTGTAGGGCGGAAATGCCGGGATTTCCTTGAACCCCGCGCGCCGGTACAGCCGTAGCGCACCCACGCTGACGTTGCCGGTCTCCAGACGGGCCAGCGGCAGCCCTTCGGCGCGGGCCCAGTCGAGCAGTTTCACCAGCATGGCGAGCGCGATGCCACCGCCACGGGCCTTGGGCTTGAGGTACATGCGCTTGAGTTCCGCCCAGCCGCCGCAGTGCTTGGCCGCGCCGCAACCGACGATCTCGCCACCCTGCTCGACCACCAGGAACACGCCCACGCTGGCCGCCAGTGTCTCCGGCGAATCGAAATGATTGCTCTCCGCCGGGTACAGCTCCGTGTTGAAGGCATCGAGTTCCGCGATCAACGCGCGGGCACCGGGGTCGAGCGGGCTGCCCGGGCGGATGATGTAGTTAGTGGCGGTGGTATTCATCGCAGGACATGATCGACCAGCAGCTGCAGCCGCCGTTCGCCCTTGTATTCGTTGATGTCGAGCCGGTAGACCAGCCGCACGTCTCCATCGGGCAACGGCGGATTCTCGTCGGCGCCTTTGAAATTGAACGCGATGGCATCGAAGCTTCTGGCGCCATCGCCCGAGGTCACCCACATCTTCAGGTGCTTCTCGCCCACGACGCGCGCGTTCTTCACCGCGAATACGCCGTCGAAGCTGGGCTCGGGAAAGGCCTGGCCCCAGGGCCCGCCCTCGCGCACCGCCTGCGCGGTCTCGAGCGCGATCTCGTCGCTGGACAATTCTCCGTCGGTCTCCACGCGATTCGTGGGCACGGAAGGGTCGCGCCAGCGCGACACTTCCTCGTCGAACGCGCGCGCGAACGCGTCGAGATTGCACTCGTCGATGGTGAGCCCCGCGGCCATGGCGTGGCCGCCGAACCGGCTGATCAGCGTGGGGTGCCGGGCGGCCATGCCATCGAGCACGTCGCGGATGTGGATGCCGGCCACCGATCGCGCCGAACCGCGCAGCGTGCCTTCACCGCCTCTGCGCGAATGCAATCACCGGCCGGCGGATGCGATCCTTGATGCGGCTGGCGACGAGGCCCACCACGCCCTGGTGCCAATCCGCGTCGAACAAGCAGACGCCCTGCCGCGTCGGGCCTTCCGCCGCGCTCTCGCGCAGGTGGCTCACCGCCGCCAGCGCCGCGCCCTGCATGCGCGCTTCGATCTCGCGGCGCTCGGTGTTCAGTTGATCGAGTCGCGTGGCCAACGCCAGCGCTTCGCTATCCGTGTCGGCCAGCAGGCAACGTATGCCGATGGACATGTCATCGAGACGCCCCGCCGCGTTGAGACGCGGTCCGATCGTGAAGCCGAGGTCCGCGGCCGTGACCGAGGGCACCGCGCGGTTGCCGATCTGCAGCAGCGCGCGAATGCCCGGCACCGCGCGCCCCGCGCGAATGCGGCGAATGCCCTGCGACACCAGCACGCGGTTGTTCACATCCAGCGGCACGAGGTCCGCGACCGTGCCCAGCGCCACCAGGTCCAGGAAGTCCGACACCGGCGGCATCACCACGGTGCCGCGCGCATCGATCTCGCGCCGTACCGCGGCCATCACGTAGAACGCCACGCCCACGCCGGCCAGCGCCTTGCTGCCGAATCCGCAGCCGGGAGCATTGGGGTTCACGATGACATCGGCATCGGGCAGCGTCGCACCCGGCAGATGATGGTCGGTCACGAGCACCTGGATGCCGCGCGCCCGTGCCGCCGCGACACCGGCATTGCTCGAGATCCCGTTGTCCACGGTGACGATCAGCGAAGGCGAACGCTCCGCCGCGAGGCCGACGATTTCCGGCGTCAGCCCGTAGCCGAACTCGAAGCGGTTCGGCACCAGGAAGTCCACGGAAGCGAATCCCCACGCGCGCAGGCAGCGCACGATCAACGCCGTGCTCGTGGCTCCGTCCGCGTCGAAATCGCCAACGACCACGATGCGGCGATCACGGTGCTCGAGAATGAGCCGTACCGCCGCGTCGACTCCTGACAACGTGCCCACCGGCATGAGGCGGTCCAGCGTGAGCATGAGCTCCTGGTGATCGCGCACGCCGCGCGCCGCGTACGCCCGGCGCAACACGGGATGGAGAGTCGGGTCTCCTATCTCTCCCGGACAATTGCGGCGCGTGATCACCAGTTCCATGGCGCGGATTATGCGAGAGATTCGAGCCAGTTGCGCCGGCGTCTCCAGAACTTCCAGCTCTGCCCCGCATGGACGCGGAAGACGCGATCGTTCGCGACGACTTGCACATATTCAAGGCGGCGGGCCTCGAGCGCGGCGCGTGCCGGTGCAAACCAGTTTCGTTCGAGCGCGGACAGGGATTCGTCAGGTCCGCCTGTCAGCGGCGCGAACTCCGCAAAGACGTGATCGGCCGCGACACTCATCTCGGAGAGAGATCCCGCCTTCCCCGAATCGCCACTGCGCAGTGCCAATCCTTCGATCAGGGGGTCGCTGCCGCGGCAGACGAAACTGGCGATTTCGCCTCCAGAATCCGCCGAAGGCCCGGGTTCATTGCCCCATAGCCACAACGCCGAGATGCGGCGTTGCCGCGCCTTCTCGCGTGCCGCGTTCAGCGGCGAGCCGTGCAGCCACATCTCGATCTCGGTCCAGAGCCGGCGCAGCGCGGGAGCGCCGGCTCCCGGCAACGCGGGCCCGATTTCCGCGCCGAGCAGTCTCGCGGGATCCTGCGTGGGCGTATTCGCGGGATCGAGACCCACGAGCTGGAAGGCGCGCTCGCCGCAGTCGCGGAGAACGAACTGCGGCGCGAACACACGATTGAACTCCTCGCACCAATGCGCGCGCTCCGCGGCCTCGAGTCGCAGCAGGCCGCGATCGGTGAGCCTTGCATGATCGAGACGCGCTTCGAGATGGACGGGCGTCGCGAGCCATGCATTGTCGAGGCGCGTGAGCGAACCCGCGGGCCGGGTCGCCAGCGCCGCAATCGATGACCGCTGTTCCGGCCCGCCCACTTCGGCGCGCAACCACCGGTGCCAGTCTTCGATGCGGCGCGATTCCGAAAACCGCAACAGCCAGTCGAGCGAAGGCAGTTCATGTGTCTGCGGGAGGCCGGCGTTGACGGAATCCTCCGGCAGATAGAGGTCCGAAAGAATCAGCGTGAGCCGGTGCATGTCGCTATCGTATCGGACCCATGAAGTTCACTCAGCACACACCGGGCGGCCTCAACCTGATCCGGAACTACGGCAAGGACTTCGTCACCGTCGGTGACGTGGAGATCCGCGCCAGTTGCATCATCGGCGCCACCGAGCTCATCCAGGATTGGCAGCCGCGCGACGTGGCTTCCTTGAAGCTGGAGCATCTGGCGACGCTGTTCGAGCGAAAACCAGAAGTCGTGGTGCTGTCGACGGGCGAAGTTCAGCGGTTTCCGCCCGCGGCGTTGCGCGCGGAGTTCGCGACGCGGCGTATCGGGATCGAGGTCATGGAAGTCGGCGCCGCGTGCCGCACGTACAACGTGCTGGTCAGCGAGGAGCGGAAGGTGCTGGCGGCGATCCTGTTGCCTGGTTGAACCCGGAGGACCGGCCCCGAAGGGATCCGAGTGAAGGCACAGGGGGAGAAAGTTTGTTTAGCGAGGCCAATGGTTCGAAGCTGACAGACTCGAATTACTGGCGAAATTTTCTTCTTCTTGTTTTTCGGCTTGTTCTTCTTGTTTCCGCGACTTCCCCGTTCTCCCCTGTGCCTTCACCCGGAACCCCTCGGCCATCTGCCTAGGGTGGATGTCGGCGAGCGGCGACATGAAAACATGTTAAATCCTGACTGACAAGCCTGCGCAGGCCCGGGCTTACAAACCGCCTTGAAAATCCGGTACTCGTTGTGTGGCAAAACAAAGAGTTATGCCACCAACCGGATGCCAGAATTTACTCGAATACTGTGGCGCAGCGTGCGCTCAGGCCGTGCCGCCCAACATGGGCACGAAGGCCACCGGGCCCAGGACTTCCCGGTCGATGTGATCGTCGCGGCGGGTGAAGCGGATGAGTTGCTGGGACCCTTCGGGCCCGACGGGAACGATGAGCCTTCCCTTGTTCGCCAGCTGCGCGAACAACGCCTCCGGCACCGAGAGCGGAGCGGCGGCCACGATGATGCCGTCGAAGGGCTTCTGCGACTTCCAGCCGATGAAGCCGTCGCCGTGCTTGAGCATCACGTTCTTGACGCCGAGCTCCTTGAGCGTGGCCTTGGCGCGTTTGGCCAGCGGCCCGATGCGCTCGACGGAGTAGATCTTCTTCACGAACGGCGCGAGCACCGCGGTCTGGTATCCGCAGCCGGTACCCACTTCCAGCACCTTGCCTATCTTCCGGTCGCCTTCGATGAGCGCTTCGGTCATGCGCGCCACGATGTAGGGCTGCGAAATCGTCTGCCGGTGGCCGATGGGCAGCGCCGTGTCTTCATAGGCGCGGTTGGCCAATGCCTCGTCCACGAAGATGTGGCGCGGCACGTTCCGGATTCGGTCGAGCACGGCGAGATTGCGGATGCCCTGCTCCTGCAGCCGCTGGATCAGGCGGTCGCGCGTGCGCGCGGACGTCATCCCGATGCCGGCGTAGCGGTTCTCGTTCACTGCGTCGCGAGCCAGCTGCGAACCGGTTCGAGCGCGTCGCGATCCGTGAGATCCACCGTGAGCGGCGTCACGGAGACGAAGCCGTTGGCCACGGCGTCGAAATCGGTGCCCGGCCCGGCATCCTGGCCGGCACCCGCGGGCCCCACCCAGTAGACCGGCCGGCCGCGCGGATCTTCCGCGCGGATCACGTTCTCGGCGCGATGGCGATTGCCGAGGCGCGTGACCTTGATGCCCTTGACGTCCGCGAGCGGCAGGTTGGGCACGTTCACGTTGAGGATGGTGGCGCGGCCCATGGCGACTACCAGCGGTGTCTTCACCAGGCGCTCGGCGATGACGCGGCCGAAATGCGCGCCCGTCGCGAAATGGCGCTCGGCGTCGCCGCGCAGGCCATCGGTGTACAGCGAGACGGCGACCGCGGGCTTGCCCAGGAAACGGCCCTCCGTGGCCGCCGCCACGGTTCCGGAATACAGGACGTCGTCGCCCAGGTTCGGAGCCGTCGTTGACGCCCGAGACCACCATGTCCGGCTCGAACGGAAACAGCCCGGAGATGGCGAGGTGCACGCAATCCGTGGGCGTGCCGCCCTGCACGAAGTAGATGTCGGCGTCCGCCTGCTCGACGCGTAGCGGCATCTCGAGAGTGAGCGAATTGCTCGCGCCGCTGCGGTTGCGATCCGGCGCCACGATCGTGAGATCGCCAAGACCCTTCAACGCCTCGCGCAAGGCGTGAATGCCGCGCGCACGGTAACCATCGTCGTTGGATATGAGGATTCGCACCGGCGCGCAATATACTCAATGCCACCACGCGGAGGTAGCTTGAACGGCAAACGCGACCCCGACGACGATCCGGTCGACACCGGTCTGTTTCGCGAAGCCGTGCGCGACGTGAAACCGCTGGCGCCGCGCGCATAGCGCGCCCCTCGCGGCGCGCAAGCCGCCGGCGCGCGCGAGATTCACCGCCGCCGACCGGGCCATGGTGCTCATGGAAAGCCTGCAGGGTTTTGGCGAGAGCGAGATCACCGACTCCGGCGACGAAATCTCGTTCCGCCGCGAGGGCATCCAGGACCGGCGTGTTGCGGCGGCTCAAGCGTGGTGAATACCGGGTGGAGGACGCCTGCGATCTCCACGGCCTGCGCGTCGACGAAGCCAAGGCGGCATTGCGCGAGTTCCTCGCGGAAGCGCTGGCGCGCCAGTTGCGCTGCGTGCGCATCATCCACGGCAAGGGTCACGGCTCGGGCAATCGCGGGCCCGTGCTCAAGAACGCGGTGAACATGGTCCTGCGCAAGACCGGGCCCGTGCTCGCCTTCACGTCGGCACGCCGCGTCGATGGCGGAACCGGCGCCATCAACGTGTTGCTAGGAGTCATCTGAACGGTGACGGGTGGGGAAAGTCTTCTTCCCCACTTTCCTCACCGGTCACCTACTTCTTCGCGAACATCTTCTGCAGGCGCTCGCGCGTGGCGGGCGCGCTGAACATCTCCGTGCCGATGCCCGCGAATTCCCGCGCGAGCCGATCTTCGTCGCCTGCCGCACCGAACAGCGCCACCAGGTCTTCACGCACGAGCGTTCGCGTCCGCGACATGGCTTCGCGCGGCATCGCCGTGATCTCGCGCGCCATCGCGACGGCGCGATCGGCGCATTGCGCGGGATCACAGAGTTCGTCGACCAGTCCCAGCGCCAGCGCCCTCGCCGGATCGATGAGCGCACCGCGAGTGAGCAGCTGCGCCGCGTGCCCGCCCACCAGACGGCGGAACGCGCCGTGAATCACGGGGCCGGGGTACAGCCCCACCTGCACTTCGTTGAGGCCCAGCCGGAACTCTCCCGACGCCATCACGCGATAGTCGGCATGGATGGCCAGCACCGTGCCTCCCGCCGGGCAATGGCCGGTGACGCCAAACACCACGGGCACCGGGCACAGCGCGATGACCTGCTGCGCACGCCACAGCGAGGTGAATACTTTCATCATGCCCTCGCGGTCCAGCGCCAGGATGGCGGGCACATCGAGTCCGGCCGAGAACACGCCGGGTCGCCCGGTGATCACCACCGCGGCACGTTCGCGCGCCGCCGCACTCACCGCGGCGATCAGTGCGTCCAGCAGGTCGCCGTTCAAGGCATTCACGGGCGGCCGCGCGAGACGGATCTCGCGCACGTCGCCGTGTTCGATGAGCTCCAGCATGTTCATTCTCCCGTTCCGGCCGAGATGATCTCGCGAAGGACCGTGGTCGCAAAGCTCCCCGCCGACAGCGCGAACCGCAGTCGCAGTACGTCGCCCGCGTATTCATGATCGAGGTCGCGCACGCGCAGACGCAAGGCCCGGCGCTCGGAATTCATGCGCTCGGCGCGGATCACCGCCAACGCTTCCGGAAATGCGCCCGCCACGGAGTCTTCGAGCGCCCGGACTTCGCCTTGCGCCAGGGACTCGCCGTCACCGGGCAACGGTGCCGTCGGATGGATATCCAGTACCTGGCAACGGGTGACCAACGCTTCGTCGAGTTCCGGAACCGCGAACACGCTGCCACGCCCATCGAGATTCGCCACGTCGCCGACGAGAAGACGGTCCCAGTCGCGTCGCCGCACCCGCTCTCCCAAAGTCGCGTTGAACACGAGGCTGCGCGCCGCGGACAACATGAAGCCGCGATCGTCGTTTCCGCGTCCGCGCCGGCCACCCCTGCCCCCGCCATCACTCCCGGCGGCGGCCAGCTTCTCCGCTTCGCGCAGGACCGCCACCAGGTTGCCGCCGTCACGGCCGAAACGCTGTTCGCCGAAGTAGTTGGGCACGCCGCCGGTGCGCAGATTGTCGATGCGCGCGGACAACTCCGCGCGGTCCACGGCCACACCGCGAACCGTGATGTCGAAGCGGTTCCCTTCGAGCGCGCCGCGCGGCAGCTTGCGCTGATGCTCGGCGGCGGAAAGCACTTCGTAACCCTCGCCTTTCAGCGTGGCGAAGTCCTGCGCCGAACGTTTGCCGCGCGGCACGGTGAAGTATTGCGTGGTGACCGCATGGCGATCCTTGAGTCCGGCGAAGCCGACCTCGAAAGGCTTGCAGCCCGCCGCGCGGGCGAGCTCGCGCGACACCCACTCCGTGTTCGCGCCGACCTTGCGGACATGCAGCAGCGCATGCGGCCCGGCGCCCGCGGCTTCGAAGCCGAGGATCTCGTCCACACGGAAATCTTCGGGCGTGGAACGAACGACGCCGGTCGCGAGCGGACCGCTGCCCCAGGCAGTGGGAGGTGACAGCGCGGCGGCGCGCCAGGATTCCGGAATCACCGCCTCAGGCACTCTCTAACAACACCACGGCCTGCGCCGCGAGACCTTCGTTGCGACCCACGAAGCCCAGATGTTCGGTGGTGGTGGCCTTGATGTTCACCTGGTTCTCGGTGACACCCAGCATCTGCGCGATCGACCGGCGAATGTCCAGGCGGTGCGGCGACACCTTCGGCGCCTGCGCGAGCAGCGTGATGTCCACGTTGCCCACGCGCAGCTTGCGCACGCTGAGCATCTCGAGCACCGCCTCGACGAAGCGGCGGCTGTTCACGCCTTTCCACACCGGATCGGTGTCCGGGAAATGCATGCCGATGTCGCCGAGGCCCGCGGCGCCGAGCATCGCGTCGCACAGGGCGTGCAACACCACGTCGCCATCGCTGTGCGCCACCACGCCGCGCGTGTGGGCGATGCGCACACCTCCCAGCACGATGGAGTCTCCAGGACCAAAGGCGTGCACGTCGAAACCAGAACCGATTCGCATCATTTCTTCCCCTGCAAAGCCAGGATCGCCGCCGCCAGACGCAGATCGTCCGGTGTCGTGACCTTGATGTTGTCGGCGCGGCCCGCGACCAGGCGCGGACGCTGACCGGCCCATTCCACCGCCTGCGCCTCATCCGTCGGCACGCGACTCGCGGCGAGTGCCGCATCCAGCGCTGGCATCAGCACGCCGAAGCGGAACACCTGCGGCGTCGCGGCGCGCCAGAGCCCTTCGCGATCCACCGTGGCCTGAACTTCAGCCGGCTCACCGCTGCCGCGCTTCAGCGTGTCCGCCAAGGGCACGGCTAACAACCCGCCCACGGCGTGGCCCGACAGTTCCTGCTTGAGCCGCGCGAGATCGGAAGCGGCGAAGCAGGGACGCGCGCCATCGTGCACGAAGACCCAGTCGTCGGAGCGCACGTGCGAGGCAAGATTGCGCAGCGCATTGAGCACGGAATGCGCGCGCTGCTCCCCTCCCGGCACCGTGGTCAGCCTGCTGCCCAGGTTGGCCGCGATCGCGGGCCAGTGTGGGTCGTCCGCGGCGACCGCCACGACGATGCTCACGCAGTCGGCATCCGCAACGAAGGGCGCCAATGCCCGCTCGATGACAGTGGACCCGGCCAGTTCCGCGTACTGCTTGGGCACGGCCGCGGCAAAACGCCGGCCGCTGCCCGCGGCAGGCACGATGAGGTGATAGCGCATTGGGCGCGAAGCTTAACGCGACGCGGTTTGCGTGTGCGTCTCGGGACGGGTGGGCAGAGCGGTGCGCGGACGATTCGGCACCACCTGGTAGAAGGTTTCGTTGCGGCCGATCATTCCCAGCTCGCTGCGCGCCCGCTCCTCAATGGCGGTCATGCCCGCCTTGAGATCCGCGACTTCCGCGACCAGCTGCTGATTGCGCTCTTCGAGTTCCGTGTTTTCCGCCTTCTGGCGCTCCACGGCTTCCGACAGGCGCGACAGCTCCCGCACGCCGTCATTCGACAGCCACAAGCGGTACTGCATGAGCAGAACCACGGTGAGCAATGCACCCGCCAGCCACTTCATAAGCCCAACTGCTTCACAACGGTCACGAAAAGAACTTCCCCATTCCAAGTAGACTAAACTAAACTAAGTTCACTGTGAAGCCCGGCAAGATCAACATCCACGAAGCCAAGACCCACCTGTCGCGGTTGGTGGAAGACGTGGCAAACGGGAACGAGGTGCTCATCGCCAAGGGTGGCCGCGCCATGGCGCGCCTCGTGCCATTGGGCCGGGATGATTCGCCGCGTCGGATCGGGCTGCTCAAGGGCAAGCTGCGGATCGCGGACGATTTCGATCGCTCCCTCGAGGCGGCGACGCCCCTCTAGCCGGGCCGCCCTCCCCTACCCCGCTTCCAGAAGCCCCGATGCGCCTCTTGCTCGATACGCAGGTGTTCCTCTGGTGGCTGGCGGACTCGCGCAAGCTGGCGAAGCCGGCCCGTGACCGCATCGAGATGGCGGACGAGGTTTACGTGAGCGCGGCGTCCATCGTGGAGTGCGAAGCCAAGATCGCGGCGGGATTGCTCGAGGCTGATGCCGAGGAACTGGCGCGCAACATCCGGGCCAGCGGTTTCCTGGAATTGCCCGTGCGCGTGAGGGCGGCCGCCGCGGCGGGCACTCTCAAGCGCGTACCCGAGGCGGATTTCTTCGACCGCCTGCTCGTGGCCCAGGCCATGGCCGAACCGCTGCGTTTCCTCACCACCAATGCGGCGCTGCGCGGCTACTCGGAGCTCATCGAGCTGGCCTGAAGGCGGCTACGGCGCGGGCGCGCTTCCGATGTGCTTCGCGAAGAACGCCAGCATCTTCTCGTAGACCTCGGCGCGTCCCGCTTCGTTGCCAATGCCGTGCGCCTCGCCGGTCTCGCTGATCCACTCCGGCGGATTGCCCGCCTTCTGAAGTGCCGTGCGCATGCGCTGTGCGTGCTCGATCGGGGCACGCACGTCGTCCTTGCCGTGGATCAACATCACCGGAATCCTGATCTTGTCGGCGTTGTACGCCGGTGAGCGCCGTTTGAGTTCTTCCATGTCCGTACCCACGGCCGCGCGCAGATAGGCAACGTCGCGCGCCATTTCCTGAACGTCGCCTTTCTCGAAGAGCAGCGGCAGGTCGTAGACGCCCGCCATCCCCACGGCGCACTTGAACATCTCCGGTTCCCTGAACGCACCCGTGAGCGCCGCGTAACCGCCGTAGCTCGCGCCATAGATGCAGATTCGATTGCGATCCGCGACGCCGGCGCCGATCGCCCATTTCACGGCGTCCGTGAGATCGTCCTGCATTTCGCGGCCCCACCGCCCGTACCCGGAGTGCTCGAATGCGCGCCCGCGCCCACCAGAGCCGCGGAAATTGATCTGCAACACCGCGTATCCCCGCGATGCCAGCAGCTGCACTTCCGGGTCATACACGTAGCTGTCGGAAACGCCATGCGGACCGCCGTGCACGAGCAGGATCATCGGCAGCTTCTTGCCGCTCGTGCCGTTCGGAGTAGTCAGGTAGCCACGAACCTTCACGCCATCGCGCACGGTCAGCTCGACCGGGTCGGTGATCGAAAGATCCTCGCGCTTCATGTCCGGATACGCCGGCAGCTGCTGCACGACCTTGAGCTTGTTCACGTCGACCAGGTAGAACATCTTCGGAATGCGCGGGGCATTCACCTCTGCCACGACCACTGACTCATCGGCGGTCGAGCTGGTGAACCAGATGTGCGCAACCTTGAATGACGAACGCAGCATGCGATGCGCACGAGCCAGCGGATGCTCCGGGTCCGGATACCAGTACTCGGGAAAATGATCGTCGTAGTGATAGAGCCAGGCATGGCCGCGCTTGTCGACCCCGCCGGTGGACACGTCGACATTGTCGTTCTTGAACAAGCCGCGACGCTCCTGCGTCTTCACGTTCCAGACGACCACCGAATCGGTCGGCGTTTTCACCGAGTCGATCGCGATGAACTCATCAGGATTGCCCGTTTCCTCGAAGGGCCAGATCCGGCCCTCGTTCGCAGTGCTGCTGGCGACCATGTCCCAGCCCTTGTCCGCCGGCCGGAACTTCCACGTCTGGTAGTCGCCCTTGCGGTTCCGCCCTGACACGAACAGCAACTGGCTGTCCTTGCCCGTGATGAACTCCGATTCTTCGACCGGTGATCCGGCGATGCGCGCCAGGTTCCCGTTCTTCACGTCCATCCTTTGAACTGAACCGCCGCCGGCTTCGCGCTCGTAATTGCCCGTCTGGATCAGCACCGTCTTCGGATCATCGGGCGTCATGTCGATGATGCTCGCCCACAGGAGCTTGCCCTGGCGCTGCTCCATGATGCTGCCCGTCTGGAACTTGCCAGCCATGAACCCGAACAGCGTGTCGACGTGCGTGCCGTCGGCGTCCATTCCCACGATCTCCCCCGTGGAAACCTTGTAAGCCACGTTGGCGAAACGGCGTGCGGGCTGGATCAGCAGACGCGTGTTGTTCGCCCATTCGAACCGGTCGATTTCCGCCTCGCCCAGCTGCTTGTGCGAAACCACCGTCCCCTCGGGATATCGAAGCACCGTGAGGGTCTCGGCGTTCCCGGAACGCTTGGTCAGGGCCAGTAGCTTGCCGTCAGGCGAGATCTTCAGAGTCTCGATCTGCGCGAAATTCGTGAATGTCGACACGGGAGGCGCCGCCACTGACCAGGCGGACACCGCGCAAGAACCCAGAATGAACAGCCTGGACCGTAGTTTCATCGCCGACGCTCCCGAACACGATGCCGCGCATTGTGCGGGAAGCGCCGGCGGCTGGTCGAGTGGCTAGGGCGTGACGGGCTTCCCGTCAGTGTCGATCACCGTGACCTCGCCAAAATTGAGCGCCCGGATCTTGGCCTCGATCTTCGACAGATCGCCGACCACCACCCACGTGAGCGCGTCGGGATGCAGCAGCTTGCCCGCGGACTGGTTCAGGTCATTCACCGTCACCGCGGTCACGTCACCGACGAAATCATTCCAGTACGTGTCCTTGAGTCCATACGTGAGGATCTCGCCATACGATCCCGCGATCTCGTCCGAGGTCTCGTTGTTGCCCGGCAGCGCGATGGCGATGCTGTCCTTGGCGAACTTCACCTCGGCTTCGGTGGGTTTGCGCGTGGTCAGCAGCTCGCTGAGCTCCTTGCGGATCTCCACCATCGATTCGGCGGTCTTGTCCGTCTGCACGCCGCCGGCCGCGCGGTACATGCCCTGGCCGATGGCGTCGGTCAGACGCGTGCCGGCACCGTACGACCAGTGCTTCTCTTCGCGCAGGTTCATGTTGAGCCGCGAAACGAAGTTTCCGCCCAGGATGGTGTCGAGCACCACGAAGCGGATGTGATCCGGATCCGCGCGCGTCGGGCCGACCGTGGCCGCGACAATCTGTGATTGCTCGGCGCCGTTGCGATTGATGAGGAACACGCGCGGCTTGGCGGCCAGCGCCACGCGGCCGATATTCTTCCTGGGCGCGGCTTCCGCGGGCGCGCGCCACGCACCGAAGCGTTGCTCGAGCAGCGGCTGGATTTTCGCCAGCGTGGTATCGCCCACCACCAGCAGCACCGAGTTGTCCGGGCGAACCCAGCGGCGATAGAAATCTCCGAGCTCCTTGCCCGTGAGACCTTTCACGGCCGCCTCGATACCCGTGCCCGACGCGGGGTTCGAGTAGGCATGTCCTTCGCCGTAGATGAGCCGCGGCATGACGCGGTTGATCATCGCCGCCGGCTGCGCCTTCTCCTGCTGGATGGTCGCGAGCGTGGTGCCCTTCAGCCGCTCGAGTTCCTTGTCGGGGAACGTGGCATTCAGCAGCACGTCGGCATACAGGTCCAGGGACTCCGAGAGCCGCGCGGTGAGCGCGTTCATGTTGAGATACGAGCGATCCAGCGTGGAGCCCACGCCGATCGTGGCGCCCAGCGACTCGGCGCGATCCGAGATCTCCAGTGAGCTGCGTGTCTTGGTGCCTTCCTGGATCATGAGCATCGCCAGGCGAGCGCTGCCCGGCTTGGCCGACGCATCCGCCGCGAAACCCGCGTCGGCCATGAGCGTGAAGTCCACCACCGGCGCTTCGTGACGCTCGACCACCACCACTTCGAGGCCATTGGAGAGCTTGGCGCGCGACGGACCGGGTAGTTTGAGCGACGGCGGCGAACCCTGCGTGGGCACCTTGCTGCGATCCACGGTGGACGCCACAGTCTTGTAGGTCCCCGCGGGCTCGACATTGAGCACGAACACGCCATCGGACAGCCAGCGCTTCGCCGCGCCCTGCACGTCCGCTGGCGTGGCATTCGCCACCCAGCCGAGTCGCGTCTTGTAGAACTCGGGCGATCCGCCGTACACCAGGCTCTCGGCCAGGATGTACGACTTGCCGCCGAAGCCGTCGATGCGCTCGATGCCGCGCGCGAAGCCGGCGTAGTTGGATGTCTTCTCGCGCTCGAGTTCGGCGGGTGTGGGGCCCTTCGCGAGGAACTCCGCGATCTCCTCGTCGAGCGCCTTTTCCACGGCCGCCGGATCCGCGCCGTCCTTCACTGTCACGAACAGCATGACCTGCGCGGCGATCTCGAACGGGCCGATGAACACGCCGACATTGGTGGCCGTGCGGTCCGTGTACACCAGGCGCTTGTACAACCGGCTGTTCTTGCCGCCCGCGAGCAGGTCAGCCGCGGTCTCCATGAGCGCATAGTCGCGCTGCTTGTAGCCGGGGATGTTCCATACCTTATATATGCGCGCCTGCGGCACACGGTCCTGCATGGTCGCGCGGCGGGTCCCGGTCATCTTGGCCACCCACTCCTGCTGGCGGTTGACCGTGGGGCCGGAGGGGATGTCGCCGAAATACTTTTCCACCTTCGCCTTCGCATCCGCGGCGGTGACGTCACCGGCGATCACGAGCACCGCGTTGGCCGCGCCGTAGTAGTTGCGGAACCATTCCTTCACGTCGTCGAGCGACGCGGCGTTGAGATCCTCCATCGAGCCGATGGATTCCCAGGAATACGGATGGCCGGCGGGCCAGGTGCTTTGCGTGATGATCTCGGAAACTTTGCCGTACGGCTGGTTCTGGCGCTGCCGCTTTTCGTTCTGCACCACGCCGCGCTGCTCATCGAGCACCTTCTGATCGATGGCGCCGAGCAGATGGCCCATGCGGTCCGATTCCATCCACAGCGTCATGTCGAGCGCCGAAGTCGGCACGTTCTGGAAGTAGTTGGTGCGATCGAACCACGTGGTGCCGTTCAGCTTGGTCGCGCCCGCCGCCTCCATGACCTTGAACCAGTCGTCCTTGTAGTTCTCCGAGCCGTTGAACATCAGGTGTTCGAAAAGGTGAGCGAAGCCCGTGCGGCCGGGCTTTTCGTCCTTGCTGCCCACGTGGTACCAGATGTTCACCGCCACCACCGGCGCCTTGTGATCCTCGTGGACCAACAACGTGAGGCCGTTGTCGAGCACGAAGGTCTGGTAAGGAATGTCGACCGCGGGCAGTGGCGCGGCTTTCGGCGGCGCGGCGGCGGCGAGCATGGAGGCGGACAGCAGGATCAGGACAGAGGGAATGCGCCGGAACATGGAGGAGTCCTCGGAAAGAAACCGTGTGGCGATGCTAGCGCCTGCAGGCCCGGGCGGGCGGTTGGCACGACGAAGCGAGACCGGATCGCGGCGGTGCGAGTGGGCGAATCAAACTGGCGCCGCGGTGAATCCCCGGCAAACCACGGCCAGCTTGTTCCCGTCGGGATCGCGAACGTAGGCCGCGTAGAAATCCGGGTTGTAGAGCAGGCGCAATCCGGGCGCTCCTTCCGAGGTGCCGCCTTGTGCCAGCGCCGCGTCATGAAAGCGGTTCACCGAGCACCAGTCCTTGGCCCAGAGCGCCACCATTCCGCCATTGCCCGACTGGGCCGGCGCGCCGTTGTAAGGACGGCAGATCCACAGCGCATCCTGCACCGCGCCCTCCTTCTCGTACAAACCCCAACCTATCCAGCCGTTCCAGCTGGTCTCGCTCTCGGCGCTGGTGTCGCAGCGCTGATATCCGAGCACGCCCAGCGTGGCATCGTAGAAACGCGCGGAACGCTCGAGGTCGTTGGAGCCCAGGCAGACGTACGCGAACATGGAGCGCATCACGCGTCGCCCGCCGAGTACAGGCACAACTCGCGCGCCACCGACTGCGGTCCCGTGATGTATTCCTGAACCGATCGCAGGCCATCCTTGAGACCGCGGAAGTGGACGCGCGCGAGGCATTCCTCCGCCGACAGCCACTGGAACTCCGCGTGCTCGGCGGCATCGAGGCGCACCACGCTCTCGAGCACTTCGGCGGCGTACACGCCGATGATCTGCATCGCGTTGAAGCGGCGGTTGTAGATGGTGTAGGTCTGCTCCGCCGCCCAGATGGACTGCGCCTTCAGGCCGAAGCTGCGCAGGTGACGCGCGATGCCATCGGTGATGTGCTCGCCTTCCTTCAGCAGGTTGCTGGGGATCTGCCAGAAGCGGCCGCCGTTGAAAAAGCGCTCGGCTTTTTCGACCGACGTGTACAGCAAGAGGAAACGGGGACCCTCAGCCGTACGGCGGAAGGCCCAGACATCGAACACGTTGGCCGAAAGTTCCATGGTTTGCGAAAGCCCTCACAGGCGCGCTCCCATCTGCTGCCGCACGACCAGCCGGTCGGCGCCAATCTGGAAATAGGCCCGCTTCAAGGGGCGATCGAGGACCCTGAGGGTCGCGTACAACTCCTTGCGCGGGTTCCAGACATGGGATGTCGAGCCCTGGCCGTCCTCCGATTCGTAGTTCTGACCGAGAAGTTCGGCGACACGATACAACACATCGTCGCGCGCCCCGTAGGGGTAGCGGACCAGCACGCTGCGCAGCCGGTCGTCGGGGGTGAAGACAAAAGCCACCAACACCTGGGGAATGCTCATTCCCAACGGATCCTGCGCGAGCACGATGTTGTAAACCCGCGTGCCGTCATCCATCGGTGGGCAGGTGATGCCATCGGGGTGAAGCTTCTTCGCCTGGCTGATCGATGCTCCCCAGGTAACGCCCTGAAAGCCCCTGCCCCACAGCCCTTCGACGGTCTCCGCTCGCGCCGGCAGCGCCAGCGCAATGAGCAACGCAACAGTGAAAGAGCGCATGGACAGCCTCCGTGGATCGCCGGAGTTGGATGCCGGACCACGCGGCGGGGTTTATGCGCTGGGTACTACCCGGGTCGATTGGCCCGGGTTCAGAAGTCGCGGCCGCCCCTTCTCTTCCGGAAGGATGGCGGCCGCGCCTGACTGTCAGATCTTGACCGGGAACGCTTCCTTGCCCGCGTACTTCACCTTGCCGCCCAGTTCCTGCTCGATGCGCAGCAGCTGGTTGTACTTGGCGATGCGATCCGATCGCGACATGGAGCCCGTCTTGATCTGCGACGCGGTGGTCGCCACGGCAATGTCGGCAATCGTCGCGTCTTCGGTCTCGCCCGAACGATGCGACACGATGGACGAGTAGCCCGCATCGTCGGCGAGCTTGATGGCCGCCAGCGTCTCGCTGAGCGTGCCGATCTGGTTCACCTTGATGAGGATGGAGTTGGCGATCTTCTTGTCGATGCCTTCCTTCAGGATCTTCGTGTTGGTCACGAACAGATCGTCGCCCACCAGCTGCACCTTCTTGCCCAGCGCATTGGTCAGCGTGGCCCAGCCGGCCCAGTCCTGCTCGGCCATGCCGTCTTCGATGCTGATGATCGGGTACTTGGCGGCGAGCTTCGCGAAGTACTTCACGAAGTCGTCCGAGCTGAACTTGCGGCCTTCGCCATGCAGGTCGTACTTGTTCTTCTTGTAGAACTCCGACGCCGCGACATCCATGCCGAGGTAGATCTGCTTGCCGAGCTTGTAGCCCGCCTGCTCCACCGCCTGGATGATGACCTTGATGCCCGCTTCGTTGGACGACAAGTTAGGCGCGAAGCCGCCCTCGTCACCCACCGCGGTGGTGAGCTTCTTCTTCTTGAGGATGCCCTTGAGCGTGTGGAAGATCTCGGCGCCGTAGCGCAGCGCTTCGCTGAAGGTCGGCGCGCCCACCGGGATGATCATGAACTCCTGCACGTCGAGCGAGTTGTCGGCATGCGCGCCGCCGTTGATGACGTTCATCATCGGCACCGGCATCACCGGCTCGCGGCCACGCGCGAGGTACTTCCACAGTGACTGCTTGCTGTCGATCGCCGCGGCCTTCGCGTTCGCCAGCGACACGGCCAGCAGCGCGTTCGCGCCGAGACGGCTCTTGTTATCGGTGCCGTCCAGGTCGATCATGATCTGGTCGAGCTGTTCCTGGTCGCAGCGATTCCTTGCCGACCAGCGCGTTCTTGAGCTCGATGTTCACGTGGCGGACGGCCTTGAGCACGCCCTTGCCGAGATAGCGCTTCTTGTCGCCATCGCGCAGCTCGACCGCTTCGCGCGTACCCGTGGAGGCGCCCGACGGAACGGCAGCGCGGCCCACGACTCCGGAATCGA
The DNA here is from genome assembly GCA_963846605.1 of uncultured Pseudomonadota bacterium. Taxonomy (GTDB): domain Bacteria; phylum Pseudomonadota; class Gammaproteobacteria; order Steroidobacterales; family Steroidobacteraceae; genus CADEED01. Next base: position 227,084 of record CAWJWS010000011.1, on the reverse strand, counting down.
GATACACGTCGGCTTCGACCGTGGGATTGCCGCGCGAATCGATGACTTCACGGCCGACGATATCAACGATGCGACTCATAACAGACTTTCCTCGAATGGTTGTTGCTTGACTGCGTTGTCGAGCTGCTTGAGCGTCGACAGCAGATTGTTCCATGCGGCCGAGCGGCCAGGCATTCGGCCCGTCGCTCAATGCCTTTTCCGGATTGGGATGCGTTTCCATGAACACGCCGGCGATGCCCGATGCCACGGCCGCGCGCGCCAGCACGGGAATGTGTTCGCGCTGCCCGCCGGACGCCGTGCCCTGCCCGCCCGGTAGCTGGACCGAGTGCGTGGCGTCGAACACCACCGGCGCGCCGGTGTTGCGCATGATGGCGAGCGAGCGCATGTCGGAGACGAGATTGTTGTAGCCGAACGAAAAGCCGCGCTCGCAGACCATGATCTGCTCATTGCCCGTGGAGCGCGCCTTGTCGACCACGTTCTGCATTTCCCAGGGCGAGCAGGAACTGGCCCTTCTTGATGTTCACCGGCTTGCCCTGCGAACACACGTTGACGATGAAATTGGTCTGGCGCACCAGGAACGCGGGCGTCTGCATGACGTCGACCACGCTCGCCACTTCCGCGAACGGGGTGTCTTCGTGCACGTCGGTGAGCACGGGCACGCCGATCTTGTCCTTCACGCCCTGCAGCACCTTGAGTCCGGCGTCGATGCCAGGACCGCGGAAACTCTTCGCCGAGGAACGATTGGCCTTGTCGTACGAGGCCTTGAAGATGAAAGGCACGCCCAGCTTGCTCGTGATCTCCTTGAGCTTCCCGGCGATCTCCTGCGTGAGGGTGTCCCCCTCGATCACGCAAGGTCCGGAAATCAGGAACATCGGACGGTCGATGCCGACCTGGAAATGGGCCAGCTTCAAGGGGTACCTCGAAAAGGAGTGGCGGAGGATACACGATGCCGGCCAGCGCCGGCCGGCCGGCCGGCCGATGTCCCGCAGGACATGGGAAAAGTCCGGGCCGGAAGCCTGCGCGCGAGCAGGCCTCGATCCGTGCAGCCGCCTATCGATAGGCGGTGGACTTCCAGGTCCGGGGGAGTCTGCGCGGCATCCGGCGCAGATAGTCGATGTCGCCGCGCACCAGGTTGACGGGCTTGGACCGATAGTTGTTGATCGACACCGAGAACGGCTCCCGCCCAACCACGTAAAACAGCCAGGTGTCGGAAAAAGGCACGGGTCGCTCCAGCTCGGGCGCCACGTCGAAACTCACGGCCCACATGGGATCGTTGACCAGGCTCACCCCGCAATTCTGCACATCGGTGTAGAAAACCACCGGCTGCCCGACCAGCAGGTCGCCCTTGAACACCTCGAGGACCACGAGTTGCGCACGCTCGTGTAGCCACTCCAGCGGACTCAAAGGCAAAGTCAGGCTGCGGCTGCGCAGCTTGGCGACGAACACGAAGTCCGCACCGTCATACGCTGCCTGCGCCTGCTCCGCGTCGGTGCCTCTGGGTGGCGGTGCGTTGCAGGCCATGGCTGGCGCGATCGGGGCGAACGAGAACATCACGACAAGCGCCCGCATCCACGCGGCGCCTGTCCAGCGCGTAGCCTCGTTCATCGCTTGCGCTTCGCCATGGCGCGCAACAGTTTCACGTCTTCGGCTCCGCCCACATTCAATGGCGCACTTCGCGTGCATCGGCTGAGCTCGAACGGTTCATTGCCGTATGCGAAGACCAGCCACTTCCTGGAAATCTTCAACGGTTCCGGCGCCGACTTCGGGTTCTTCTGCGCGAACAGCCAGGGCGGATCGTTGGTGCTGCTCTGCCCGCAAGTGCCGGCGCTGAGGATCTGGTCGATGCGCACCGACTGGCCAACGCGCAGCGGACCCTTGAACACCTCGAGCACTTCGAAGTGGGCGCTCTCGGCGACCACCTTCCGGCGCTCCTGCGGTCCGGACCCACCGACGACCGCGTCAATCTGCGCGACGAATACGGCATCGGCGTCCGCCAATGACTGCCCGACCTGCTCCTCCTGCGTGCCTTTCAATGCCACGCAGGAACAGGCTTCCGTTCGCGGCGCCGCGATCAGGAAAAACGCGAGGAACAGGAAACCCGGCAGTCTCATGGATGGTCAAACTACGCCGCTGGTCCCGCTCACCACAAGCGGGTCAGCGCAACAGGCCCCGTTCGAGCAGCCAGTCGAAGATGACCTGGTCCACGGGCGCCGACCGGTCGCGGTCCGCATAGCTGAGCCAGAAGAACTCCTCGATCTCCGCGCTGGCGCGCAGCTCTCCCGTGTAATCCGCCTCGTAGCAAGGCATCACGATGCGCACGCCCGCGGGATTGCCATGCGCCTGGGATTCCCAGGTACCCAGCTTGCGCAATGAATGCGGATCCAGGTCCACCCCCAGCTCTTCCTTGATCTCGCGCCGCAGGCAGGCCTCATCGCTCTCACCGGGTTCGCGCTTGCCACCCGGTAGATAGCAGGTGTCCTTGCCGCGGGAGCGCGTGCTGAGCACGCGGCCATCCACGACGTGCACCCAGGCCACCTTGTCGATGGTCCTCATGCGCGCCAGAGATGCAGGCCGAACATGCCGATCGCCAACAAGTGCAGGATGCAGAACACCGCGCGCCCGGACAGATAGGTGACGACGTTGGCTTTGGCCAGCATGCTGCCACCATGGCGATACAGCCCCGCCAGCGGCGGCGGCACGAGGAAGTCCAAGAGCCAGCGACCGACGTTGCCGGCCAGCAATCGCAGCGCGGAGCCGAACGCGGTGAGGAACAAGGCGGTGCCGAGCAGCTCCAGCAATGTCGCCATCTTCGAGCGCCGCGAAGATCTCGGGGCCCGCGGATGCGAAGATCGCGAACAACAGCAGCAGCCGGATGACTGGCAACCAATGCGGTGGAATCTGCATGTGTCCTCCGGAGACGGAGGCTACCGCGAGTTCGGGGCCAGCGCCTCGAAAATTCGGTGGACGGCCCCGCAGACCTCGGGAGAGCGCAGCATTTCATCTTCGGTTCGAAAATACCCCAACAAGGGCACAGCGAACGAGGCCCCAACTACAACGTTCATCGACATCGTTTGCAGGATTTCTACCAGCGAATCGTGTGAGTGATGCGCGCGCGGCGAGGTGTTGACCAGCGCAACACGCTTGCCCACCGCCCCTTCGAAGCTCACCAGCCAGTCGAGCGCGTTCTTCATGGAGCCGGAAACGCCATGCGCGTATTCGGCGCTGGCAATCAGCAATGCATCGGCGTCAGCCACGGCGGCGCGCAGCCTCACTACTTCCAGCGGTGGCGCTGGCTCACGATCCGGGTTGAAGAGCGGTAGTTCGACCAAGCCTACCGAGACATCGACTGACACGCCGGCCGGCGCAAGCCTCGCGGTGGCGCGACAGAAAGCGGAGTTGATGGAAGCGGCGCGAAGGCTTCCCGAGAGCGCCAGGATGCGCATCACTCAGAGAATCGGCTGCAATCGGATGTCGCCGAGATCCAAGAACATCGGACCGGTCACCGTCCACTTTCGGGCGAAATCCTGGCCCTGGAAGCCCGGTGCTTCGACATGGATCGTTGCTTCTCGGGCAATCGGGTCGAATTGAATCGGTGTGAAGGTCCACCGCCGCCTAGGGTCAAGGTGAAAATCCCCGGACGCGGATCCGGTGATTTGCGTTGGCTGCGACGTGGGGAGTGTGGTCGCGAAAACCACGGCCACACGCACGCCCGGAATTGGTTCGCCATCGGCAGTCTTCACGGCACCTGCGACGCCCGGCTGTTCGACAACCCGGTATGGAATGCAGCCAGCAACGAGACAAGCCGATGCCGCGAGCGCCAATCGGAACGCCCGCGAGGCTGAACTCACGCGCTCGCGACTTCCGGCAACTGCGCGGTGCGATGCGGCGTGCGGCACGTACGAACCCGGTGAACAGCGGATGCCCATCACGCGGCGTGGAGGTGAACTCCGGATGGAACTGCGTGGCGACGAACCACGGGTGACCCGGTAGTTCGATGATCTCCACGAGATCGTCCTTCGACAACCCGGAGAACTTGAATCCCGGCCTGCGTATAGCGGTCGCGATACGTGTTGTTGAACTCGTAGCGGTGGCGATGGCGCTCTTTGACGCTCTCGCTGCCGTAGATGGCGCGCGCCTGCGTGTTGGCGCCGGTGATCACTTCCTGCGAGCCCAGGCGCATGGTGCCGCCCTTGGCCGGCGGTGTCGTCGCGCTTCTGGTCGCCCTTGGCGGCGTCCATCCACTCGGTGATGAGCGCGATGACCGGATGCGGCGAAGCGCGGTTGAACTCGGTGCTGTTGGCATTCTCGAGACCGAGCACGTGGCGGCCGAACTCGATGCAGGCCAGCTGCATGCCGAGGCAGATGCCGAGATACGGGATCTTGTTCTCGCGCGCGAAGCGCACGGCCGCGATCTTGCCCTCGATGCCGCGTTCGCCGAAGCCGCCGGGCACCAGGATGGCGTCCATGCCGCGCAGCGCATGCGTGCCGTGCTTCTCGATGTCGGTGGACTCGATGTAATGAACATTCACGCGAGTCCTGGTCTTCACGCCGGCATGCGTCAGGGCTTCGTTCAGCGAGATGTAGCTGTCCTTGACCTGCACGTACTTGCCGACCATGGCGATGTCGACCTGGCCGTCCGGGTTCGCCTTGGCGGCGACCACCTGCTTCCACTCGGTGAGATCGGCGGGCGGCACCGTGAGGCGCAGCTTGTCCACCACGATCTCGTCGAGGCCCTGCTCGTGCAGCAGCATCGGGATCTTGTAGATGTCGTCGGCGTCGATGCCGGAGATGACGGCGCGCTCTTCCACGTTGGTGAACAACGCGATCTTGCGGCGCTGCTCGTCGGGCAGCGGATTCTTGCAGCGGCACAGCAGGACATCCGGCTGGATACCGATGCCGCGCAGTTCCTTCACGCTGTGCTGCGTGGGCTTGGTCTTGATCTCGCCCGCGCCGCCGATGATGGGCACCAGCGTGAGATGCAGGTACACACAGTTGTTGCGGCCCAGTTCCACGCCGAGCTGGCGGATGGCCTCGAGGAACGGCAGCGACTCGATGTCACCGACCGTACCGCCGATCTCGACCATGCACACGTCGGCATCGCCGGCGCCGAGCTGGATGGAACGCTTGATCTCGTCGGTGATGTGCGGGATCACCTGCACGGTGGCGCCGAGGTAATCGCCGCGGCGTTCCTTCGCGATCACGCGCTCGTAGATGCGGCCCGTGGTGAAGTTGCTGTGGCGTCCAGTGATCGTGCGCACGAAGCGCTCGTAGTGGCCCAGGTCGAGATCGCTCTCGGTGCCGTCATTGGTGACGAACACTTCGCCATGCTGGAACGGGCTCATCGTGCCCGGGTCCACGTTGATGTAAGGGTCCAGCTTGACCATCGCGACCTTGAGGCCGCGACCTTCGAGAATGGCGCCCAGCGATGCGGCGGCGATGCCCTTTCCCAAAGAGGAAACGACGCCACCAGTGACGAATACGAATTTGGTCATGAGGGAGCCCGCCGTAAGTGTTCGAAGAAGTTCGAATCGACGGGCCGGCAGGTTACCAAAGCGGCGACGATGACGAAACGGTTACGGGAGTCCGCTGACAAATTTTCTCGCCGCCGACCGTCAATTCCTGTTGGCGCGAGTCCAGACGAGCCGCGCTCGACGACGGGATTTGACATTGGCATGCACGGAGACGTCCAGCCAGCGATCACCGGCGGCGATGAGTCGGCCCCTGAGGCCTTCCCCGGCGAACAGCAATGGCAGGCGGGCGCGCTCCTCAACAGTGAGCTTCGCGGCTTGGAGAAGCTTCTTGAGCGCTTGCGTGCGCGCGCCTGGCGCGGGACGGAGTTTCTCACCGCCTTCACGCATACCAATCGTTAGAACGGTCGGCAGCTTGTCGAGATCCAGAATACCTGCCGGATCGGCGACCAATTTCAGCGTATCGCCCACCGCATTCACGATGAACTCTCGGTCCTTCTTCCAATGCCATGAATTTGTAGGCCTTTCGAGTTCCAGCAATCGTTGGAGCGGAGGATTCACCTCGAGTTCGAGCCGGCCAGCGCGCCGCCGCATCATCCCCCGCCCCCACGGGACTACCGGCTGGGCATCCGAGCGAGCGTGAACGAGCGGCCCCGCCATCTCCCGGAGCTTTGAGCTGGATGGCAGCTCACATCCCGCGTCCGCGATGAACAAGCGGATCGCATTCTCACGTCGCCTGGTCGTCATCCGCTTGAGCACCGCCACATTCAGTGCACTTCCGTCCGCAGCGGCAAGCAGATCCTTCCGCGCGACCTGCTCGACGAGTTCGTTGGCTTTTGCCAGATGCCCTGCCGCCCTTGCGACGACCACGTCAGCCGCAGGCCAATGCTCCCGGATCAGGGGCATCACTCGGCGTCTCAGGAAATTTCGCGCAAATCTCTCATCTGAGTTCGACGGGTCTTCGATCCAGCGCAGCTTTTTCGATTCGGCGTATCGCTCGAGCTCCGATCTCGGGAAGTGAAGGAAGGGCCGGACGATCAGATTTCGGCCCATCGTGTCGCTGAGTGGCATGGCCGACAGCCCAGCCAATCCAGCGCCCCGCAATAATTGGAGCAACAGCGTCTCGGCCTGGTCGTTGAGGTGCTGCGCCGTCACCAGCACTTCTTCGGATTTCAGCGCCTTCGCCAACAGATCGTAGCGAGCCTGACGCGCAACGGCTTCCAGCGACTCACCGCGCGGCACTTTGACTTTGGCCGACAGGACGACCAGCGGCACTTTCAGGGCTTTCGCCTGAGTGACGCAGTGACGAGCCCAATCCGCACTTTCCGGATGCAGGCCATGATCGACGTGAACCAGGCGAAGGCCACCGAGCTGACGCTTTTCGGCCGCCAGCAGGTGCGCCAGTACGGTGGAATCCAGTCCACCGCTGTACCCCACGACCACATGCGGTCGCGGGCCCGCCGTCAGCCGGAGGATCGCCAGCGCTTCTTGCACCGGCATCGGCACAAACTCAGTTGGCGACTTCGCTGTACACGCCGAAGCCGTCGATGCGCGTGTTGCGCGCGGCGCGCAGCTTGTCGGGCGGCAGCTTCTCGAGATCCGACAAATGCTTCACCAGCGCCGCCTTGATGGTGTCGGCCACGGCCTGGGGATTGCGATGCGCGCCTCCCACGGGCTCGGGCAGCACTTCGTCGACGAGCTTGAGCTTGCTCAGCCGATCGGCGGTCAGATTCATGGCATCAGCGGCCACTTCTTTCTTGTCCGCGCTCTTCCACAGGATGGACGCGCAACCTTCGGGCGAGATCACCGAGTAGGTGGAGAACTGCAGCATCATGAGCCGGTCACAGACGCCGATGGCCAGCGCGCCGCCGGAGCCACCCTCGCCGATCACGACGCTGATGATGGGAATGCCCATGACGCTCATCTCGAACAGATTTCGCGCGATGGCTTCGGACTGATTGCGTTCTTCCGAGCTCACGCCGGGAAACGCGCCGGGGGTATCAATGAAGGTAATTAGCGGCAACCGGAATCGTTCGGCCAGGCGCATGAGCCGCAGCGCCTTGCGATAACCCTCGGGCTTGGGCATGCCGTAGTTGCGGCGTACGCGTTCCTTGGTATCTCGGCCCTTCTGATGACCGATGAGCATTACGGGGGTGTCGTCGAGGCGCGCGGGGCCACCGACAATGGCGAGGTCGTCGCCGTACATGCGGTCGCCATGCAGCTCGTGGAAGTCCTTGAAGATCATGCCCGCGTAGTCGAGCGTGTAGGGACGCTGCGGGTGACGCGCGAGCTGCGTGATCTGCCAGGGAGTCAGGTTCGCGAAAATGCTCTGCGTGAGCTGCTCGCTCTTTTGCTTGAGCCGGGTGATCTCTTCCTGGATGTTGACCGCGGAGCCCGACGGAACGTGTTTCAGTTCTTCGATCTTGGCTTCAAGTTCGGCGATCGGCTGCTCGAAATCGAGGAAATTCACTGCCATAGGGGCGCAGGATACAGGGGAGATTCCTGATTTCCTAGGCAATGAGCACGGGGTTCAAGGGCATCGTGCTGGCTCGGGCCTTCCATTTCAAAGTGTCTTCCAGAGCTCAGTCTCGGGCGCGCGCGCTACGCGCGCGTTCCCTCGGGCGAAGCTGCGCAGGTGGAGCTGTCAGCGCTTCGCTCGCAACTGCTGGTGAACGCGGACTGGGGTTGAACCACCAAAGAGTACCTCCGCGCTGACGCTTCGCCCTCGGCGCCCTCGATTCGCTCTGGAAGACACTTTGAAATGGAAGGCCCGAGCCAGCGCAAGGCTTTCAGCCCCGTTCCCGCTTTCCGGGAACAGGAATGTCCCGGTCCGGCGCGAGAGGTTATGCGTAGGAACTGGCGCCGGAGACGGCGGGTGGTGGGCTGTAGAGGACAGCGATGCGGCCGCGACCCAGCAGGGTCTCGAGTTCTTCGACCAGGGCGGGTGCGGGGCGCACGTTCCACTCGGAGCCGAACGAGAAGGTGCCGCGGGCGCCCGTGCCCATGAACTGGAGCGCGACGTGGCAATTGCCGCCCTTGTACTTCGTCAGCACGGCTTGCAGGCGATCCAGTGACAAGCCGTCGGTGTTCTTCACCTTGAGCACGATGCGGCGCGCTTCCTTCTCGCGCAGGCGCTCGAGTTCGCTCACCTTGTTCCCGCGCAACACCCAGGTGTTGGCGAACTCGTCGAAGCGCACCTTGCCCTCGATGAGCAGCAGCGCGTCCTTCACGAGCAGCTCGCGGTACTGCTGGTACTGCTCGTCGAAGAAACTCACGGCGATGCGGCCGGAGTCGTCGTCCAGCAGGATCTCGGTGCGCGGTCCGCGCTTGCGGACTTCTTCCACGACGCCGGCGATCGCCAGCGGGCTTGCCGCCGAAGAAACTCTTGCCACCCTCGCCGCTCGGCTGGGGCTCGGTCCGCCTCGAGATAATCGTCGATGCGGCCGGTGATGAAACGCGGCAGGTCGTTGACGAAGCGGTCGATGGGATGGCCGGAGATGGCGCGTCCCAACGTCTCGCGTTCACCGCGCAGACGCACGGTGTCGGTCCACTCGGGCTGGTCCGGCGCGACTGGCACGCACGGCTTCCGGCGCATGCGCGGTGGCGAGGCCGAAGATGTCGTGCTGGCCGGTTTCGTTGGCCTTGCTGTTCTGCTCGCCCAGTGCCAGCGCGCCATCGAGACGCTTGAACAGCGTGGCGCGATTCGCGGCGAGGCCGTCGAGCGCGCCGGCCTTGATGAGGGCTTCGAGCACGCGGCGATTGACCTTGGAGAGATCCAGTCGGCGGCAGAGGTCTTCGAGGCTGCGCGTAGTCGCCATTGGCCTTGCGCTCGATGACGATGGCCTGCACCGCGCCCTCGCCCACGCCCTTGATGGCGCCGAGTCCGTAGCGGATGGTCTTGTCGTCGACCACCGCGAACTCGTAGCTCGAGAGGTTCACGTGCGGTGGCAGGACGGTGAGGCCGACTTCCTTGCGGCAGTCGTACGAGCATGCCCACGACCTTGTCGGTGTTGTCCATGTCGGCCGACAGCACCGCGGCCATGAACGACGCGGGTTAGTGCGCCTTGAGCCAGCCGGTCTGGTACGAGAGCAAGCGCGTAGGCGGCCGAGTGCGACTTGTTGAAGCCGTAACCGGCGAACTTCTCCATCAGGTCGAAGATGTGCGCGGCCTGCGACTCGGGCACGTTGTTCTTGACGGCGCCGGTCACGAAGATGGTGCGCTGCTTGGCCATCTCCTCGGGCTTCTTCTTGCCCATGGCGCGGCGGAGCAGGTCGGCGCCGCCCAGCGTGTAGCCGGCCAGCACCTGCGCGATCTGCATCACCTGCTCCTGGTACAGGATGACGCCGTAGGTCGGCGCGAGCACCGGCTGCAGCGACGGGATGCAGGTAGTCGATGGGCGGCGCGAGCGGATCGTTGCGGCTGTGCTTGCGCTCGATGAAGTCGTCGACCATGCCCGACTCGAGCGGGCCCGGGCGGAACAGCGCGACCAGCGCGACGATGTCTTCGAAGCGTGTCGGGCTTGAGGCGGCGGATCAGGTCCTTCATGCCGCGGGATTCCAGCTGGAACACCGCGGTGGTCTCGCGCCTGCTGCATGAGCTCGTAGGTGGCCTCGTCGTCCATCGGCAGCGCGTTGATGTCGAACGGCGGCTCGCCCGTGCGCTGCGCGGCGCGCATTGATCAGCTTCACCGCGCGGTCGATGACCGTGAGCGTGCGCAGGCCGAGGAAGTCGAACTTCACCAGGCCCGCGGCTTCGACGTCGTCCTTGTCGAACTGCGTGACCACGCTGCCGCCTTCTTCGTCGGCAGTACAGCGGCGCGAACTCGGTGAGTCTGCTGCGGCGCGATCACGACGCCACCGGCGTGCATGCCGGCGTTGCGCGTCAGGCCTTCGAGCGAGCATGCGCGAGGTCGATGAGGTTCTTGATCTCCTCGTCGTCCTTGTAGAGCGCGCTTGAGCTCGGGCTCCTTGTCGAGCGCGTCGTCCAGCGTGATGCCCAGCTCGAAGGGAATGAGCTTGGCGATCTTGTCGACGTAGCCGTAGCCCATGCCGAGCACGCGGCCCACGTCGCGCACCACGGCCTTCGCCGCCATGGTGCCGTAGGTGATGATCTGCGAGACGCGCTCGCGGCCGTACTTCTGCGACACGTACTCGATGACGCGGTCGCGGCCGTCCATGCAGAAGTCGACGTCGAAGTCGGGCATCGAGACGCGTTCGGGATTCAGGAAGCGCTCGAACAGCAGGTCGTACTTGCAGCGGATCGATGTCGGTGATGCCGAGCGCGTAGGCCACCAGCGAGCCGGCGCCCGAGCCGCGGCCCGGCCCCACGGGCACGCCGTTCTCGCGCGCCCAGCGGATGAAGTCCGCGACGATCAGGAAGTAGCCGGCGAAACCCATCTGTCGAGATGACGCCGAGCTCGCGGTCGAGGCGCTGCGCGGTATTCCTCGATGAACGCGCCGTTGCTGTGCGCGATCGAGCGCCTGCTCGCGCGCCGCGAAGCCGCGCAGCGACTCCTCGCGGATGTGGTCCTCGACCGAGACGCCCGCGGGCAGTGGGAAGATGGGCAGGCGCGACTCGCCGAGCTTCAGCGGCAGCGAGCAGCGCCGCGCGATCTCGACCGTGTTCTGCAGCGCCTCCGGCATATCGGCGAACAGCGTCGCCATCTCCTCCGGCGAACGCAGGTACTGCGCCTCGGTGTAGCGGCGCGGCCGCGAGGGATCGGCGAGCTGCGCTCCCTCGGCGATGCACACGCGCGCCTCGTGCGACTCGAAGTCGCTGGGCGCGAGGAAACGCACGTCGTTGGTCGCGACCACCGGAATGCCGGTCTCGTGGCGCGAGCTTCGCCGTCCTGGCCACCAGGCTCTCGTCCTCGGCCGTCCGAGACGCTGCAGCTCGAGGTAATAGCGATCACCGAAGAGCTGCTGCCAGTCGCGCGCCAGCGCGAGCGCATCCGCATCCTTGCCGTTGTTCAACGCGCGGCCCACATCGCCTTCGGCGAATCCGGAGAGCGCAATCAGACCCGCCGTGCTCTCGGGCGTCAGCCAGCCGCGATCGATGAGCGGGACGCCCTTGTCCTGGCCTTCGAGCCAGGCCTTGCGTGACGAGATCGGCGACATTCTGGTAACCACCCGCGTCCTTGCACAGCAGCGTCAGCCGATTCGGCGTGCGCGCGCTCACCCTTCGCGCGCAGCAGGATGTCCACGCCGATGATGGGCTTGACGCCGTGCTTCAGTCGCCTCGCGATAGAACTTCACCATCGCGAACAGGTTGTTCTGGTCGGTGACGGCCAGCGCCGGCATGCGCAGTTTCGCGGCCTGCTCGACCAGCTCGGGAATGCGCACCACGCTGTCCTGCAGCGAGAACTCGGTGTGCAAACGGAGGTGGATGAAGGTGGCGGCGCCCGACATTGCGCGCGAGTTTAGCAATGAACGCGCGCGCTAAAACGCTTGCAAAGAGATTCAGCCACTTGGGAAGAGTGCTTCGAGTTCACGCGCGCGACGATTCCCGGAAAGGGCTTGCGTGTCGGCACCGGGCGCCAGGGTTCCCACCTGGTATGGCGGAGCGGCCGAACTGGGACGCCGATCACAATAGGCCTCGCGGCGAGGCGGAATCGGCCCGGCGCGGGCAGCACCCGGCGCGCGCAAACCGGCCGAATTCGGTCAACTTGTGAGTCGTTTCAACGGCCTAGAACGAGCGGGATTCGATAATCGCGATCTCGATCCCGCCCCGTCCCCGAGGCCATCGGCTACGTGACCGCTCGCTCCCATCATCTGATTCGCAACGCCCCGCGGCACCCGGCACAGGCTGCCGGGCCAGGCCCGTGATGCGCATCCAGCGGCTGCAGACCCGCATCATCGTATTTTTTGTCGCCCTGCTGGCGCTCGTGCAGCTCGTGGCCTTCGTGTTCGTGAACGCGGCGAACTCCAAGAATGCGCGCGCCAAGATCGAGGAGGAACTGAACGTCGGCCAGCGCGTGTTCGCGCGGCTGCTCGAGCAGAACGCGGAAAAACTCAAACTGTCGGCGCGCGTGCTCGCGGCGGACTTCGCGTTCCGCGAAGCCATCGCGACGCACGACAACGGCACCATCGCCTCGGCGCTCATCAACCACGGCGCCCGCATCGGCGCGGACACCATGCTGTTCATCGATCTCGATGGCCGGGTGGTGGCGGACACGTTGCGGCCTAAGGCGCAGTCGCGCCCGTTCGAGTATCCCTCGCTGCTCGACGACAACCGCGATGCCGCCAGCGCCAGTCTCGAGACCCTCGACGGGCACGCCTTCCAGCTCGTGGCCGTGCCCGTGATGGCGCCGCTGCCCATCGGTTGGGTGGTCATGGGCTTCGCGGTCGACGACGCCCTGGCGGACGACCTGCGCCAGCTCACGGAACTCGAAGTCTCGTTCGCGCTCGACACGCCCGTCGCGGGCGCTCCCGCCTGGCGCGTGCTGGCCTCGACGCTGGCGGTCGATCAGCAGCGATCGCTCCTGGCGAAGATGCCGGCGCGCTCGGACGCGGTGTCGCGCCTGGTGCTGGACATCTCCGGTGTGGATCACCAGGCACTCGTGATCCCGCTGGACGACAACGCGAACGCACGCGTCGTCGCCGTGCTCCACCGTTCCCTGGGCGATGCGCTCGCGGCCTTCGAGCGCCTGCGGTTCACGCTGATCGTGCTGGCGCTGCTCAGCCTCGCGTTGTCCATCGTGGGCAGCGTCGCGGTGGCGCGCAACATCACGCGGCCGCTGGAGACGCTGGCCAGCGCGGCGTCGCGCATCGAACTTGGCGACTACTCCGCACCCGTACACCTGAAGCGCGCCGACGAAATCGGCGTGCTGGCTTCCAGCCTGAATCACATGCGCGGCGGCATCGCGGATCGCGAGAAGCGCATCCTCAAGCTGGCGTACGAGGATCCGCTGACCGACCTCGCCAATCGCTCACGGTTCGCCAACGAACTGGAGCACGCCATCACCCGCGCGGCCCAGGGCGAGTTCGAACTGACCATCCTCATGATGGACCTCGACCGCTTCAAGTACGTCAACGACACCCTGGGTCATGGCGTGGGCGATCACGTGCTGCGCGAAGTGAGCGCGCGGCTGCAACGCACCGTGACCTTCGCCGAATGCATCGCGCGGCTGGGTGGCGACGAATTCGCGATCCTGGTGAAGCATCCCCGGTCCGCCGATGGTGGCGGCGCGGACTTCGCCGAAGAGGCGCGCGCCATCATCCAGGCGCTCGAAGAACCCATCCTCTTCGAGGGCCAGCCACTGGACGTGGGCACCAGCATCGGCATCGCGCACTTCCCCGAGCACGGGCGCGATGCCCAGACGCTGGTGCGCAATGCCGACATCGCGATGTACGCGGCCAAGCGCAACAAGACCGGCTTCACCACCTACGACCCGCACTACGACACCAGCCAGCAGGAGCACCTCTCGCTGCTCGGCGAGCTGCGCCGCGCCGTGGAGCGCAATGAATTGCGCCTGTACTACCAGCCGAAGGTGTCGCTGCACACATCGAACATCAGCGCCGTCGAAGCGCTGATCCGCTGGGAACATCCGACGCGCGGCCTCGTGCCGCCCTGCCAGTTCATCCCGTTCGCGGAACACACCGGCTACATCAAGCTGCTCACGCGCTGGGTGATGCGCGAGGCGGTGCGTCAGTGCGGCGAGTGGCTCCGCTCGGGACTGCGCCTGCAGGTCTCGGTGAACATCTCGGCACGCGACCTCATGAACCGCGACCTGCCGGACCAGGTGAGCGCGCTGCTCGACTGAACACCAGGTGCCGGCGGCGCTGCTCTGCCTGGAGATCACCGAGAGCGGCTTCATGGAGGATCCCGGTGCATGCGCAGAAGGTGCTGGACCGCCTGTTCGATCTCGGCGTGCGGCTGTCCATCGACGACTACGGCACGGGCTACTCCTCGCTGTCCTACATCATGCGGCTGCCGGTGCAGGAGCTGAAGATCGACCGCTCGTTCATCTCGCGCATGGCCTCGGACGAGGAGATCTCCACCATCGTGCGCTCCACCATCGACCTGGGACACAACCTGGGCCTGAAGGTGGTCGCCGAGGGCGTGGAGGATCAATCGGTGTGGAACATCCTGCGGTCGCTGGGTTGCGATGACGCGCAGGGCTACTTCATGAGCAAGCCGCTCTCGCCCGAGCTGCTGCTCGCCTGGATCCGCGCCAACGACGGCGGATTCGCCGCCGGAGATCCGGCGCAGGCCGCCAGGCGCTCCTGATAGAGTTCCGCGTCGTCGAACGACTCGCCGATGCGCACCGGCGCGAAGCTCCGGCGATGCAAGGGGCTGGGACCCAGGGAATTCAACGCGGCGACGTGGCTGGGCGTGCCATAGCCCTTGTGCCCCGACAGCGAAAACCCCGGATACCGGCCGTCGAGCTCGCACATCAGCGCGTCGCGCGTGGTCTTGGCCAGGATGCTCGCGGCGCTGATGGACGGCACCTTGGCATCGCCCTTCACGACCGCCTCGTGCACGCATTCGAACCCGAGATCGTCGCGTGCGGGGACAACGATTGCCGTCGACCAGCACCTGCTGCGGCGGCACGGCGAGCCCCAGCAAGGCGCGACGCATGGCCAGCATGGTGGCCTGCAGGATGTTGATGCTGTCGATTTCCTCGGCGTCCGCCCAGGCCACCGCGTAGCACAGCGCGCGCTCGCGGATCAGCCGCGCGAGACGCACGCGCTCTTCGTGCTCCAGGACCTTGGAATCCGCGAGTCCGCGGATGGGGCGCGCGGGATTCAGAATGACGGCGGCGGCCACCACGGGACCGGCGAGTGGCCCACGCCCCGCTTCGTCCACGCCCGCGATGCGCAGGCGGACCCTGATCCTGGCAGATGGCACGCTTCATGGCCGGGCCATCTGCGCCGAGAGCAATTCCGCCACTTCACTGGCGGCGCGCTCCGCGCCATCACATCGCAGCCGCTGCGTGGATCGCTGCGAATTCCTGGGTGATACGCGTCACGTCCTCGGGGTGGTCGAGCCAGCGCGCCAGCGCGTTCGCGAGATTTTCCGGCGTGGCATTTTCCTGGAAGAACTCGGGCACGAGCTCCTTGCCTGCGAGCAGGTTCGGCTGCGAGAAGTGCATGGGCTTCACGAGCTTCAGTGCGCGCAACAGAAAGGCCGTGATGGCGCCGAGCCGGTAGGCCACGACCATGGGCCGCTTGCTGAGCGCGGCTTCGAGCGTGGCCGTTCCCGACGCCACCAGCACGACGTCGCAGGCCGCCAGCGCCCGTCGCGAGTTTCCGTCGAGCATCCGGATCTTCGCGGTCGGGGCGAGTTCGGCGCAGCGTGCGGCGAAGGTGTCGCGCAACGCCGGGAGTGACCATGGGCGCGATACAAACCAGGCGGCCCGCATCGCGCTGGCGCTGGCGTTTCGCCAGTAGTTCGGCGGCACCGGCGAAGCAGTCCGAGAGTTTCTCCACTTCGCCGCGCCGACTTCCCGGCAGCACCGCCAGCACCCGGGCCGCGGCGTCGATGCCGAGTTCGGCGCGCGCCGTGGCGCGATCGATCTGTAAAGGCACCTGGTCCGCCAGCGGATGACCGACGAAGGCCGCGCGCACGCCGTGCTCGCGATAGAAATCCGGCTCGAACGGAAACAGGCAGAGCACCAGGTCCACCGACTCGCCGATGGTGCGCACCCGGCCCTGTCGCCAGGCCCAGACCTGCGGACTCACGTATTGCACGGTAGTGAGGCCGGCGCCCTTGAGCTGGCGCGCGAGGCCGAGATTGAATTCCTTGTAGTCGACGCCGATGAACACATCGGGACGCCACTCGACGAGCCGGCGGCGCAGCTTGCCGCGCAGACTGAGCAATCGCGGCAGGTGGACGACAACCTCGGTGAGTCCCATGACCGACAAGGATTCGATGTCGTACCAGGCCTCGCACCCGGCGGCGCGCATCTTCGGCCCGGCGACACCGGCGAACTCGCGCGTCTGGAAAGCGGCGCTTCAGGCCCTCGATCAGCGCTGCGCCGAGCGCGTCCCCGGAAGTTTCGCCGGCCAGCCAGTGCGATGCGCATGCCGCTCCCGGCGTCAGCGCACGAGGCTGCGCGTCGACTGGCCGATGAAGTCGATCATCGGCTGGATCTCGGGCTGGGTCTCGGCCATCTTCTTGAGCTCGACCAGCGCGTCTTCGAGTTTGAGCTCCGAGCGATACAGCACGCGATAGGCGTTCTTCAGATTGCGGATCTGCTCGGGCGTGAATCCGCGGCGCTTGAGGCCTTCCGAGTTGATCGAGTGCGGCACGGCCGGGGTTCCCACCGCCATCACGTAGCGGCGGCACGTCGCGCGTGACCGCGGCGTTGTTGCCGATGAACGCGTGCGCGCCGACCTTGGTGAACTGGTGAGTGCCGGAGTAGCCACCCATGATCACCCAGTCGCCGAGCTCCACGTGGCCCGCGAGCGTGGCGTAGTTGGCCATCACGATCTTGCTGCCGACGCGGCAGTCATGCGCCACGTGCGTGAACGCCATGAAGAGATTGTCGCTGCCGATGACCGTGAGCGCCGCCACCACCCACCGTGCCGCGATTCATGGTGGTGAACTCGCGGAACACGTTCCGGTCGCCGATCTCGAGCCGCGTGGGCTCGCCCTTGTACTTGAGGTCCTGCGGCGCGTCGCCGATCGATGCGAACTGGAAGATCTTGTTGCCTTCACCGATGGTCGTGGGTCCCTTGATGACCGCATGCGGACCGATCCAGGTGCCCTTGCCGATCTTCACGCCATCCTCGATCACCGTGTACGGGCCCACGGTCACGCCCTCGGCCAGCTCGGCCTTGGGGGAGACGATGGCCCTCGGATCGATTAGCGGTTGATCGTTGCCGCTCACGCCTGTCTGCACCTTCGGTGTGGGCTTGCTGGTCTCGGGCGCGACCATCATCTCGGCCGAGGCCACTTCCTTGTCGCCCACGTAAGCGATGGTGTCGAACTTCCAGATGCCCTTGAAGCTTCGCTCGAAGGTGGCCGTGAGGATGAGCTGGTCGCCCGGCTCCACCGGCTTGCGGAATCGCGCCTTGTCGATGCCGACGAAGTAGAACCGCGTCGATTCGTCGGGCACCACGTCGGCCGTGATGAAGGCCAGGATGCCGGCGGCCTGCGCCAGAGCCTCGAGGATCAGGACGCCCGGCATGACCGGCCGATGCGGGAAATGCCCCGCGAAGAATTCCTCGTTCGTGGTGACGTTCTTGATGGCCTTGATGCGCTCGCCCTTCACGCATTCCAGCACGCGGTCCACGAGCAGGAACGGATAACGATGCGGCAGCAGGCGCCGCACGCCCATGATGTCGAGTGAAATCGACTCGGTCATTAGCTAGTCCTCGGAAGATTCTTTGTCCGTCGCGCGAGAGGCCCACGTGCTTTTCGACGTTGCGCAGCCGCTTGGCCATCGAATCGAGACGCTTGATACGCGCCACGATGCGGCGCCAGGTGCCCGCCTCCTCGCTCGGCAGGGCGGAAGAATACACGCCCGGCTTCGAGATGGAATGCGAGATGAACGAAGTGCCCAGCACCACCACGTCGTCGCAGAGCGTGATGTGGCCGGTGAGCCCGGCACGGCCGCCCATGATGCAGCGCTTGCCGAGCACGCTGCTGCCGGCGATGGCGCTTTGCGCCGCGATCGCCGAATGCGCGCCGATGCGGCAGTTGTGGGCGATCATGATCAGGTTGTCGAGCTTCACGCCCTCTTCGATGACGGTGTCTTCGATCGCACCGCGGTCGATCGTGGTGTTGGCGCCGATCTCCACGTCGTCACCGATGGTGACTCCGCCGATCTGCGGCACCTTGATCCACGTGCCCTTGTCAGGCGCGTAACCGAATCCATCGCCACCCACCACTGCGCCGGGCTGCACGATGCAGCGCTTGCCGAACACCACGTGGTGCCCGACGAACACGCGCGCGACCAGCCGGGTGTCGTCACCGATGAGCGCATCGCGCTCCACGACGCATCCGGGACCGACGTAGCAGCGTGCACCGATGCGAACGCCCTCGCCGATCCAGGCTTGTGCGGCGATTTCAGCCGAGGCATCGACGTGGGCCTGCGGTGACACCGTGGCGCTGGAATGGATGCCGGGATTCAACGGCGGATCGGGATGCAGGACGCCGGCAATGCGCGCGAAGGTCGCATGCGGATTGGCCGACCACCAGCGAAGGCACCGGCGAAACGGCGGCGGACTTGGCGTCGAGGATCACCGCGCCGGCGCGCGTGTCCGCCGAGCTGCGAGACGTACTTGGGATTGGCGAGGAAAGACAGCGCCCGGGGACCCGCCTGTGACAACGCCGCGACGGAATCTACCGTCGCGGCGGGATCACCACGGAGTTCGCATCCGAAACGGACCGCCAGTTCGCCGAGCGTGACCGTCATGGCGTTAGTGTCGTGTTCCGTAGATATCTTTACATCCTGCCGCACGCCACGGGTGCCAATCGAGGCGCCGCCGCGAAGGCGTATGTCGATACGGCGAGCGGCGGCAACGTGGAGTGGCGCCCGTGGCGTGCGGCCCTACGGGAGCCCGTCTGCCGCCGCGCACCCACGTTGCGCCTCCTCGGAGTATCACCCATACACCTTCGTCGACGCGCCTCGGTGCGCAGCGGCGGACGGGCTCAGGATGTAAAGATATCTACGGAACACGACACTAAGCGCCTGAAGCGCCGCTGGATCAGGGCTTCGCGGGCGGCTTCGCGGGAGCGGTTGCGCCGGCGGGCGCGGCCGCGGGCTTCGGCGCGCGCGAGTTGAGGGCCGTGAGCACGGCGGGCGTGATGTCGACGGTGGCGGTGTGATAGATCACGCCTTCCGCGATGACGATATCGAAGTTCTGCGCCTTGGCGTAGTCGCGCACCTCGCTGATGAGCGTGCGCTGCAGCTTGTTGCATCTCTTCCTGGCGCTTGGCGTTGGAGTCGTCCTGCAACTCGCCCTTCTTGCGCTCGAGATCGCGCAGTCCGTCGCGAAGGTCCTTCTCGGCCTTGGACTTCTGGTCTGCCGTCATGGTGGCCGAGTCCTTCTGGAATTTTTCGCCGCGAGCCTTGAGGCTCTGCTCGTCGGCGACCAGGCGCTGCAGACGCGGTCCGAACTCGGCGTTCAGCGCTTCCGTGATTGCCTTGGCCTGCGGCGACTCCTGCATGCAGGCGTCCGTAGTCGACCACACCGATCTTGACTTCAGCCATGGCGGGTGCGGCCAGCGTTGCCGGCGAGCATGGCACCCACGAAAATTTTGCGAATCGAAACCTGCACTGACAGCACCTCTTAGAAAGCCTGGCCGACCGAGAACTGGAACTTTTCGACTTCGTCCGGATAGGTGTTGACATCACCCTTGTATGCATTCAGCGGCACGGCGTAGCTGAATCGGAAAACACCCAACGGTGCGAGCCATTGAACCGCGACGCCCGTCGAGTGCTTCAATTTATCATACTCGAAGCCGTACTCGACCGGCCGGAGCGAACGGCCGCGGAAGGCGTAGCGGTTGCCGGTCGAGAACACGTTGCCCATGTCGTAGAACCAGGACAAACGGGCCGAAGTCTCGAACTTCTGTGGCAGCGGGATGAGCACTTCCGCGCGACTGGCCACCTTCAGGTTGCCGCCGAACGGACGGCCGAAGTCGTCCTTGGGACCCAGGCGGCTCTCGCGATAGCCGCGCACGGTCTCCGGACCGCCCGCATAGAACTGGCGGAACGGCGGCAGCGCCGTGGTGTCGCCGATATCCATGCCGTAGGCGAGATCCGCGCCCAGCTGCAGCGTGAACCGGCCGAACAGCGGGACGTACTTGATGAACTCGTAGCTCGCGACGTAGTACTCCACGTCGCTCACGCCCGGCAGCGTGTAGGCCACGCCGAACGAGTGCCGCATGCCGCGATCGGCGAACAGCGAGCGGTTGCGGCTGTCGTAGTTCCACGAGAGGTTGAATTCGACAGTGTCGTACTCGGTGCCCCAGAACTCGATGGCCGTGGCCGGCGTGTTGCAGGTGATTTCCTGGTAGCTGATGTTGATGCAGCGCTGGCTGGAATCACCGTTGCGGCTCACCCAGTCCACGGCCTGGCGTGCGCTGCCCGAGGTGGACGTGAGCAGGCTCGACTTCAAGTACGAGAGCCCCATGCGAACGCCCTGGTCTTCGCTGATCGGGATGCCGATGTCGAAGCCGCCACCGATGGTCTCCGAAGAGAAATCCGACGAGGCGGACACGAACTGAGTCTGGTCGCGGTACGTGATGTTGGTGCTGAGGCCGATGCCGTCCGGCGTGAAATACGGCTCGGTCAGCGAAATGCCGTACACCTTGCTGTAGCGGCCGGAGTTGAGATCCACCGACACGCGGCGGCCGGTGCCCAGGAAGTTGGCGTCGGCGTAGTTGCCCGAGAGGATGAAGGACTGCGACTCCGAGTATCCGATGCCGCCGCCCAGCTGCGCGGACGGGCCTTCTTCGATGTCGTAGGTGACGTCGACGAGATCCGCCGAACCGGCCACTGGCTTGGTATCCGACTCCACTTTCTTGATGTAAGGCAGGCGCTCGAGGCGCTGCTTGGAACGGTCGAGCGCCGTGTTCGACAGCCAGCCACCTTCGAGCTGGCGGACCTCACGGCGCAGCACTTCGTCGTTGATCTTGGTGACGCCATTGAAGGCGATGTGACGGACGTACACGCGGTTGCCCGGCTCCACGAAGAACGTGAGTGACAGTTCCTTGTTGGCCGGGTCGCCGATGGTCGTGGGCACCGGGTCCACCTTCGCGAAGGCGAAGCCGTCTTCACCCAGGCGGTTCTGCAGGAGTTCCTGCGTCGCCGTGATCACCTTGCGCGAGAAGGTGTCGCCGGGCTGCACGAGCAGGTAGCGGCGCAACAGCGGCTCGGGCACCACGAAGGTACCCGCGAGCTTCACTTCCTTGACCTTGAACACTTCGCCTTCATTCACGTTCACCGTGATGAAGATGTCGTCCTTCTCCGGCGCGATGGCGACCTGCGTGGACTCCACTTCGAAGTTCGCATAGCCGCGGTCCATGTAGTACGAGCGCAGCTTCTCGAGGTCGCCCTGCAGCGACTCGCGCGAATAACGATCGTCCTGCTTGTAGAAAGACAGCAGGTTCGGCGTCTTGAGTTCGAAGGTCTCGAGGATGTCCTTCTCGCGGAAGGTCTTGTTGCCGACGAGGTTGATCTGCCGGATCTTCGCGCGCTTGCCTTCGACGATGTCGATGTTGATCTTGACGCGGTTGCCGGCGACCTCTTCCACCTTGGTGTCGATGCGCGCGGCGTATTTGCCGCGGGCGCCATACTGGTCCTGCAGGAAGGACTTGACGTCCTCGAGCACCGAGCGATCGAAGGTCTTGCCCTGCGCGAGGCCGACGTTGCGCAGCGACTTGCCCAGGTCCTCGGTCTTGATGTCCTTGTTGCCCTTGATCTCGAAGCTCTCGATGGTCGGGCGCTCGTTGACCACCACGATGAGCGTGTTGCCTTCGCGGCGCATCTCCACGTCGCGGAAGAAGCCCGTGTCGTACAGCGCGCGCACCGCCTCGCGGATGCGCTGAGTCGACAACGTGTCGCCGATGTTGATGGGCAGATAGTTGTACACCGTGCCTTCGGTGACTCGCTGCAGGCCTTCGACGCGGATGTCGCCGACGGTGAAGGCGGTGCCGTCCTGGGCATGCACGGAAATGGCCAGCATCAAGCCGCCAGCGGCACAGAGAGTCGCGAACCTCGTCGTCAAGATAATCCCCTGTCTTTATTATTTGCCGGCGCCCGGCGAACACGTAAGTGCTCAGATCGTTGAACAGTGCGACGCCCATCAGCAGCACGATCGCAACGAGACCCGCCTGTTGGCCGACGATGTACACGCGATCCGAAAGTGGCCGGCCACGGATCCATTCCGCGACCTGGAAAACGATCTGCCCGCCGTCGAGTATCGGGATGGGAAGCAGATTCATGAAACCCAGCGACAGCGACAACAGCACCAGCAGCATCGAACAACGTGGCGGGTCCCGCGCTGGCGGCACTCGCCGGCGTAGTCGGCGATGGTGATCAGGCTGGTGAGATTGTCGCTCGAAATACGGTGCGTGATCATGCGCCAGAAGAACGTGGCCTGGGCGGTCGTCATCTGCCACGCCTCGGCGGCTCCGGCGCCCAATGCTTCCAGCGGACCCATCTGCCGTTCGACGACGTAGCTCTTGCGGGTAGTACTGGAGGATGTCTTCGGGCGGCCCGATCTTCAGCTGGCCGAAGGTCTTGCCGCCCTCGGTCACGGTGGCCGGCACCACCCGGATCACCTGCTCGGAGTTCTCACGCCGTATGCGCAGGCTGATCTGCTTGCCAGGGCGCTCGGTGACGTAAGCGCGGATCTCGCGCCAGTCGTTGATGGGCTTGTCGTCCGCCGAGAGGATCTGGTCGCCGGGCTTGAGGCCCGCGAGATCCGCCGGACCACCCTTGATCAGCGAGAAGATCTTCGCCGGGATCGGCGGCATCCAGAACTCGAAGCCTAGTCCCGGGAGCAACTGGTTCGGCTTGGTGAGATCGAAGCGCAGGCTGGAATCTTCCAGGGGCAAAGTGACTTCACGCTCACCACCGGCCTGGGCGCGAACGCGCAACACGACAGGCCCGTCGCCACTCACGGCGCCTAACAACTTGAACTGCAGCTCACCGCGATCTTCGACCGGCTTTCCATTGATGGAGAGCACGAGGTCGCCCTTGCGCAATCCGGCCTCGGCGGCGGGCTTGCCCAGCGTGACATCGCCCAGCACGGGCTTGATCTCGACCACGCCCTGGGCCCAGAACATGATCCACAGCACGACGATCGCGAAGAAGATGTTGGCGGCCGGACCGGCAAGCAACACCAGGATGCGTTGCCAGGGCGGCTTGCTCGTGAACGCGCGCGGGCGATCGGCCGCCGGCACTTCGCCATCCCGTTCGTCCAGCATGCGGACGTAGCCACCCAGCGGGATGGCGGCGACGACGTATTCGATGTGATCCGGCGCTCTGCCGACGCGCTTCCACAGGGGCTTGCCGAAGCCCACCGAGAAACGCAGCACCTTGAAACCGAGCTTGCGGGCCACCCAATAGTGGCCGAACTCGTGAATGGTCACGAGCAGGCTGATGCCGATGATGCCCCAGAGGATTTTCCAGACGATTTCCATCGAGTGCCTATGTCCTCAGGCGTTCACGGCGCGCGGCCGGATGAGTGCGGACGCGCGTTCCCGGGCTTCGGAGTCGGCCGCCAGCACGTCGTCCAGATCGCGGATTTCGCCACCCGATGTGGTTGCCATTACCGATTCAATGACTGCCGGAATTCGCGCAAAGTTCAATCCACCCTCGAGAAACGCCGACACGGCCACCTCGTTCGCGGCGTTAAGTGATGCAGGTCGCGAACCCCCTGCCCGGGCGGCCTCCTGGGCCAGCGCCAGGGCCGGGAATCGTCGCAGGTCCGGTGCCTCGAAACGCAGCGATCCTACCTTGATGAGGTCCAGGGATCGAACCCCCGAGGCCACCCGCTCCGGCCAGGCCAGCGCATGGGCGATGGGCGTGCGCATGTCGGGCGCGCCCAGCTGCGCCAGCACCGAGCCGTCCACGTATTCGACCAGCGAATGCACGATGCTCTCGCGATGGATGAGCACCTCCACCTGTTGCGGCGACACGCCGAACAGCAGGCAGGCTTCGATGAATTCGAGGCCCTTGTTCATGAGCGTGGCCGAATCCACGGAGATCTTCCGGCCCATCACCCAGTTCGGATGCGCGCAGGCCTCGTCGGGCGTCACGCGATCCAGGCGCGATTTGTCGGCGTCGATGAACGGCCCACCGGAAGCCGTCAGCAGGATGCGTCTGACGCCCGGAGGCGCCTCGCCGGTGACGCGCCGTCGGCGGCAGGCACTGGAACACCGCGTTGTGCTCGCTGTCGATGGGCAGCAGCGTGGCGCCCGACTCGCGCACCGTGCGCATGAGCAGCGGCCCGGCCATCACCAGCGATTCCTTGTTGGCCAGCAACAATCGCTTGCCGGCGCGCGCCGCCGCGAGCGTCGAGGGCAACCCCGCGGCACCGACGATGGCCGCCATGACGCTGTGGACTTCCGGCAAGCTGCGCCATCTCGATCGAGACCGTCGGCACCCGTCAGCACGCGCGTCGGCGCCTGGCGGCGCGCAGTTCGGCTTCGAGTCGCGCGGCCGCCGACGCGTCGGCGAGCGCCGCGTACGGCACGGAGAAGCGCTGACATTGCTCGGCTAACTTCTCGACGTTGCGATTCGCGCCGAGCGCGATCACGCGGAAGCGATCCGGGTGACGCGCGACGACGTCCAGCGTGTTCTCGCCCACGGAACCCGTGGAGCCGAGGATGGCGACGCCCTGCACGCCCACGGCGTTCACGCCACCACCCCAAGCCCGATCAGCGCGAACAGCAGCGCGGGAGCCGCCGCGGTGACGCTGTCGATGCGATCCAGCATGCCGCCGTGGCCGGGGAACAGCGTGCCGCTGTCCTTGATGCCCGCGGCCCGCTTCAACATGCTTTCGGTGAGGTCACCGACGATGGAGAGCGCCGCGACGGCGACACAGGTGATGACGAAGGGCCAGACCTGGACGGTGAACACCCACGTGGCCGCGGCCCAGGCCACGAGGCCGCTGGTGAGCACGCCGCCCAGCACGCCTTCCCAGGTCTTCTTGGGAGAGACGCGAGGCGCCAGCGGAACGCGGCCAAACCACCGGCCGGCGAAGAACGCGCCCGTGTCGGCCGCCCAGACCAGCGCCAGCGTGAACAGCACCCACCAGGTGCTTTGCGTGCTGAGCGTGAGATAGGCGAGCGCCAGCCAGCACGGCACGAGTGAAAGGACACCCGCGAGCGCGGCCGTCAGTGGGTTCACGCGCGTGGGCGCGAGCGCAGATCCACAGGAAGGCGACGAGCCACCAGGCCACCGCCACCCACATCACGACGCGCACGAATCCGGGGGTGTGCTGATACAGGAAGTAGCTGGCCGCGATGCCCGCCGCGATGAGCGCGGTGTATCCCAGGCGGATGGGCACTCCGCCCTTGCCGATGAAGCCCGCCCACTCCCAGGCACCGACCAGCACGAGCACGGTGACCAGCCAGAACGTGGCGATCGGCTTCAGGCCCAGCATGACGCCGAGCAGCACCACCACCAGCACCACGGCCGTGAGCACGCGCTCCTTAAGCACGGTGGGCCCCGCGCATCTTTTCTTCCGCCTGCTCGCGCGTAAGTCCGAACCGCCGCTCGCGGCCCGCGAACGAAGCCAGCGCGTTCTCGAACTGCGGCACGTCGAAATCCGGCCACAGCGTGTCGCAGAAATGCAGTTCGGTATACGCGAGATTCCACAGCAGGAAATTGCTGATGCGGTGGTCGCCGCCGGTACGGATGAACGAGATCCGGATCCGCCACTCCACCGAGCGCCAGTTCGTTTCCGAACCGCTCCTCGTCGATCGAATCCGGACGCAGTGCGCCGCTGGCCACTTCCGCCGCGAGCCGGCGAGCCGCCTGCACGATGTCCCACCGGCCGCCGTAGCTCACCGCGACCTGTAGTTTGAGTCCCGGGTTCGGCGGCGGTCAGCTCCTCGGAGGCCGCCATGCGCGACTGCAGCTTGACGCTGAGCGCGCGGCGATCGCCGATGAACCGCAACCGCACCTTGTTCTTGTGCAGGTCCTCGACCTCGCGGTCGATGGCATCGAGGAACAGCTGCATGAGCCCGGTCACTTCAATCGAAGGCCGGTTCCAGTTCTCGCTGGAGAACGCGAACAGCGTGAGCGCACCGACACCGCGGCGCGCGCACTCCTCGATGCACATGCGGACCGGGCGCACGCCTTCCTTGTGGCCGGCGTGACGCGGCAGGCCGCGGCTCTCGGCCCAGCGTCCGTTGCCATCCATGATGATGGCGATGTGTTTGGGAGTGCTCACGCGGCGGGAATGCGGGCGGTGTCCGCTCACACCTGCAGGATTTCTTTTTCCTTGGCGGCGAGCTGGGCGTCGATGTCACCGACGTACTTGTCGGTGAGCTTCTGGATGTCCGTTTCCGCCTTCTTCTCGTCGTCCTGCGTGATCATCTTTTCCTTGAGCGCTTCCTTCACGTCGGCGATCACGTCGCGGCGCACGTTGCGCACGGCCACGCGCGCATTCTCGGCGTCGGCGCGCACCACCTTGATGATGTCCTTGCGGCGCTCCTCGGTGAGCGGCGGCAGCGGCAGGCGGATCACGGTGCCCGCGCTCATCGGGTTGAGACCCAGTTCGGACTTGTGGATGGCCTTCTCGATGGCCTGCACCATGCTCTTCTCCCAGGGCGAGACCACGAGCGTGCGCGCGTCTTCGACGCTGATGTTGGCCACCTGCTTGAGCGGCGTGTCGGTGCCGTAGTAGTCGACCTTGAGGTTCTCGATGAGCGAGGGATGCGCACGGCCGGTGCGCAGCTTCTTGAGATCGGACTGGAAGGTCTCGACGCACTTGCCCATGCGGGACGCGGCGTCTTTCTTGATGTCGTCTAACATGAATGCTTCCCTCTTGCCCCTTGTGAGATTCTCACGGGTCGTTGGTGACGACGGTGCCGATGTCCTCACCGCGCACCACGCGCGGCAGGTCGCCGGCGTTGTTGAGATTGAAAACCTGCAACGGCATGGCGTTGTCGCGGCACATGACGATGGCCGTGGCGTCCATCACGTTCAGCCGGTCCTGCAGCACCTTGTCGTAGGTGAGCCGCGCGTAGCGCGTGGCAGCCGGATTCTTCATCGGGTCGGAGTCGTAGATGCCGTTGACCTTGGTGGCCTTGAGCAGCACTTCCGCCTCGATCTCCACGGCGCGCAGCGCCGCGGCGCTGTCGGTGGTGAAGTAGGGATTGCCGGTGCCGGCCGCGAAGATGACGATGCGGCCCTTCTCCAGGTGACGCATGGCGCGGCGGCGGATGTAATCCTCGCAGACCTGGTTGATGCGGATCGCGCTCTGCACGCGCGCATTGCCACCGAGGCTCTCGATGGCGTCCTGCATGGCCAGCGCGTTCATGACCGTGGCCAGCATGCCCATGTGATCGGCGGTGGCGCGATCGATGCCCGCCTTGGCGAGACCCGTGCCACGGAAGATGTTCCCGCCACCGATGACGCAGGCCACCTGGACGCCGCTCTTCTGGATCTCCAGCAGCTCGCCCGCGACGCGCTTGAGAACCGCCGGGTCGATGCCGAACTCGATGGCACCGAGCAGCGCTTCGCCGGAGAGTTTGACCAGGATGCGTTTGTATCTCGGGGCGGTCATCAGCAGGCGTCTCCTTGATCCATGTCTACGTCGGCGCGTCGCACTTTGCCATAAAGAAAACCCCGCTGAGGGCGGGGTTTTCTGTGGCTTGCTCAGTGCTTGGTCGGCGGGTCGGTCTTTTGGGCCGCCTTCACCTGCTCCATCACCTCGGCGGCGAAGTCACCGGTCTTCTTCTCGATTCCGGCGCCCACTTCGTAACGCTCGAAGGCTTTGACCGACGCCTTGCTCTTGGCGAGCAGCTTGTCGATGGTGAGGTCACCGTCCTTCACGAACACCTGCTGGCTCAGCGCGAACTCGTCGACGGCCTTGCGAACGCGGCCTTCGATGATTTTCGTGCGGATGTCCGGCGGCTTCTTCGCATTGGCGGGATCGTTGGTGACCTGCTCGGTCGCGATCTCGCGTTCCTTGGCCACCATGTCGGCAGGCGCATCCGCGGGCGTCAGGTAGCGCGGGCTGGTGGCGACCACCTGCATCGCCAGGTCACGGGCGAGGTCGGCGTCGCCGCCTTCCAGCGCGACCAGCGCGGCCTTCTTGTTGTCGGTATGCACGTACGAGCCGACCACGGTCGGAGCGGACACGAGCACCACGCGACGCACGGTCAGGTTCTCGCCGATCTTGGCGATCAGCGCGCGGCGCTTGTCGTCCACCGTCTCGCCGCTGGCGAGCTTGAGGCCGTTGAGCGCATCGACGCTGCTGGCCTTCGCGGCCAGTGCAACCTTGGCGACTTCGCTGGCAAAGCCGCGGAAGTCATCACCACGCGCGACGAAGTCCGTCTCGCTGTTCACTTCGACCAGGACGCCGGTCTTGCCGTCGGCCGATTTCTCGACCACGACCACGCCTTCGGCGGCCACGCGCGAGGCCTTCTTGTCGGCCTTGGCGAGACCCGCCTTGCGCATGTTCTCGGCCGCGGCATCGAGATCGCCGTTGGCTTCGACCAGCGCCTTCTTGCACTCCATCATGCCGGCGCCAGTGCGCTCGCGGAGCTGCTTCACCGCATCTGCGGAAATGTTCATTCGTGATTCCTCTTGATCTCAGCCGCGACGCGGACCGCCACCACCACCGCGACGGGCACCGGCGCCACCGCCGGAGCTGGTGCGGGAACGGCCGGCGCTCGCCGTCGCGCTGCGCGGACCGGCTTCACCCGTATCCGTGAACACGGCGGACTCGCCTTCTTCACCTTCGCCGGCGACGCTCGCCACGGCCGGACGACGGCCACGGTTCGCGACATTCGCCGGACGGCGGCCACGGCCCGGAGGCGGTGCCTTTGGCGGCGCGGCGCGCGCGCTCTTCTTGCGCGGGTTGCCGTTCTCGTCGAGCTCCACGAATTCGTCTTCGCCCACGACCACGGCCGGCGCCTGCGCGCGGCCTTCGATGACGGCGTCGGCAATGCCCGTGGCATACAGCTGGATGGCGCGCATGGCGTCATCGTTGCCCGGGATCACGAAGTTCACGTTGTCCGGCGCGCAGTTGGTATCCACCACCGCCACCACCGGGATACCGAGCTTCCTGGCTTCGAGGATCGCGATCTCCTCGTGGCCTACGTCGACGAGGAAAATGACGTCGGGCGGGGATTCCATGTTCTTGATGCCGCCGAGGCTCTTCTCGAGCTTGTCCTTCTCGCGACGCATCATCGTGGCTTCCTTCTTGCCACGCTTGCCGAGGGTGCCGTTCTCCGACATCTCGGTGAGATCCGCGAGGCGCTTGATCGAGCCGCGGATGGTCTTGAAATTGGTGAGCATGCCGCCCAGCCAGCGCTGGTTCACGAAGGGCATCTCGCAGCGGCGGGCTTCCTTCTCCATCGCCTCGCGCGCGGAACGCTTGGTTCCGACGAAGAGCACCTTGCCGCCATCGGCGACCACGCTCTTCACGAAGTTGGCAGCCTCCGCATACATGGGCTGCGTCTTTTCGAGGTTGATGATGTGGATCTTGTTACGTTCGCCGAAGATGTACTGAGCCATCTTGGGGTTCCAGAAACGGGTCTGGTGTCCGAAATGGACGCCCGCTTCCAGCATCTGTCGCATTGACACGCCGGCCATCAAAGT
This sequence comes from uncultured Pseudomonadota bacterium, assembly GCA_963846605.1. Classification (GTDB taxonomy): domain Bacteria; phylum Pseudomonadota; class Gammaproteobacteria; order Steroidobacterales; family Steroidobacteraceae; genus CADEED01. Next base: position 197,374 of record CAWJWS010000011.1, on the reverse strand, counting down.
CTCCTTGGGGGTTGAGCCTCCGCGTTCCCCGAGTGGTTATTCCAGGACTTCTCTTTTGAAGAAGCAGACCCAGAACACCCATCCACTCGTTATGCCGACTGCCCGGAGAGGCGGGTCGACAGGGATTCGCGTGTGGTTTAAGTGAGTTTCATTGCCAAAAAAGGCCGCGCTTTATACCATCCCTCCCCCGTCAAAACAATGCCTTACGAAGGTACATGCGATGGACTCCCTCGTGAGCCGCCATATCACCATTAAGTCCCCGGCCGAGCAGGAAAAAATGCGCGTCGCCGGCCGTCTGGCGGCCGAGGTCCTGGACATGATCGGGGAGCACGTGAAGCCCGGGGTGACCACCGAGGAGCTGGACCGGCTCTGCAACGAGCACATCGTGCAGGTGCAGAAGTCCATCCCGGCCAACGTGAACTACCGCGGTTTCCCCAAGACCATCTGCGCCTCGGTGAACCACGTGGTCTGCCACGGCATCCCGAACGACAAGGTGCTGAAGTCCGGCGACATCGTGAACATCGACGTCACCGTCATCCGCGATGGCTTCCACGGCGACACCAGCCGCATGTACTACGTCGGCAAGCCCGCCCTGCCCGCCCAGCGCCTCACGGAGACCTGCTGGGAAGCCATGTGGCAAGGCATCGAGCAGGTGCGCCCCGGCGCGCGCCTGGGTGACATCGGCCACGCCATCCAGACGTTCGTCGAGGACCAGAATTTCACCGTGGTGCGCGAGTACTGCGGACACGGCATCGGCAAGGTCTATCACGAGGATCCGCAGGTGCTGCACTACGGCGAGCCCGGGCACGGGCGACCTGCTGAAGGCCGGCATGTGCTTCACCATCGAGCCGATGGTGAACGCCGGCAAGCGCCACGTGCGGCTGTTAGGCGACGGCTGGACCGTGGTCACCAAGGATCATTCTCTGTCGGCGCAATGGGAACACACCTGCCTGGTCACCGAGAATGGCGTCGAAGTGCTCACGCTCGGGCGAGCTCAGCAAGCGCCCCGCCTTCTACGCCTGATGGCCTCGCTCGACGAGGACATCGAAGCACCCCAGACCACGGTTGCGCATCAACCCTGGCCGCGGCTCGCCCAGTTACGCCGAACGTTTGTCCGCGGCGGGTTTCGCGCCCGAAGCCTTCCGCAAGGAACTCCAGGAAGCGAACGCCGAACTCGTGGAGCGATTCCGCGCCGATGAATCGGTGGAAGTGCTGGTGCATGCACGGGCGGAACTCATCGACGCCATCCTGCGCGAAGTCTGGCGCTCGCAGTTGCCCGCGGGCTTCACGAGCTGGACGCTCGCCGCTGTCGGCGGCTATGGCCGCGGCGAACTGCATCCGCACTCGGACATCGACTTCCTGATCCTCGTGCCGGCCACGCCCGATGACGCGGGCCGCGGCGGTCGTCGAGCGCGTGGTCACGTTCCTCTGGGACATCAATCTCGAAGTGGGCCACAGCGTGCGCACCGTCGCGCAATGCGCCGAGGAAAGCGCGGCCGACGTCGGCGTGATGACCACGCTCATCGAAGCCCGGCTGCTTGCCGGCGACGCGGAGTTGCTGGCCGAGATGCGCGAGGCGGTGTCCTCGGATCGCATCTGGCCCGTGAAGGCCTACTTCGAAGCCAAGGTGGCCGAGCAGCAGGACCGCCACCTCAAGGCCAATGACACCGCCTACAACCTCGAACCCAACGTGAAGACGGGCCCGGGCGGCTTGCGCGACATCCAGACCATCGCCTGGGTGGCCAAGCGCCACTTCGACGCGAGCTCGCTCGACGAACTGCTCACGCACGGCTTCCTCTCGGCATCCGAGCTGCGCAAGCTCAAGCAGGCGCAGTCGTTCCTCTGGAAGGTGCGCTTCGGCTTGCACGTCGTCACCGGCCGCCGCGAAGACCGGCTGCTGTTCGATCACCAGATCAAGCTGGCGCAGATGTTCGGCTACGAGGACGCCACGTACACGCTGGCCGTCGAGCAGTTCATGCAGCGCTACTACCGCACCGTCTGGATGTCTGCTGCTCAACGAGCTGCTGCTGCAGCTGTTCCGCGAGGCCATCCTCGTCCGAGACCGCGCCGCCGCGGCCGCTCTCGCCCCGCTTCCAGGTGCGCAACGACTACCTGGAGGCCGTGAACGACGACATCTTCGCTCGCACGCCCGTCGACGCTGCTCGAGATCTTCGTGGTGCTGCAGCAGAACCCGGAAGTGAAAGGCGTCCGCGCCTCGACGATCCGCGCCATCAACAAGAACCTGTGGTTGATCGACGAGGAGTTCCGGCAGAACCCGCGCAACCATCGCCTGTTCCTGGAGATCCTGCGCGCGCCCGCGGGCGTCACGCATGAACTGCGCCGCATGAACACGTACGGCGTGCTGGGCCGCTACATCCCGGCGTTCGGCCGCATCGTCGGCCGCATGCAGTACGACCTCTTCCACGCTTACACGGTGGACGCCCACACCCTGTTCGTATTGAGCAATCTGCGCCGGCTGGCGCTGCCGCGCTACGACCACGAACTGCCCAATCTCTCGGCGATCATGCAGTCGCTGCCGAAGCCCGAGATCGCCTATCTCGCGGCCTTGTTCCACGACATCGCCAAGGGCCGCGGCGGCGATCACTCGCAGCTCGGCTCGGTGGATGCCGAGTCCTTCTGTCTCGAACAGGGTCTGTCCCGATACGACGCGCGCCTGGTCTCCTGGCTGGTGGGCAACCACCTCGAACTCTCGGTCACCGCGCAGAAGCAGGACATCTCGGATCCGGAGGTGATCAACGCCTTCGCGCGCCGCGTCGGCGACGAGACGCACCTGGACTATCTATATGTGCTGACCAGCGCGGACGTGCGCGGCACCAACCCCAAATTGTGGAACTCCTGGAAGGCTTCGCTGTTCCAGGAGTTCTACGAGCGCGTGAAGCGCGCGCTGCGCCGCGGCCTGGAAAGCCCCATCGACCCGGACGAGCTCATGCGCGAGACGCAGGAAGGTGCGCGCAAGCTGCTGGCGGCCTCGGGCCGCATCACGGCGCCCGAGATCACGCGCGCCTGGGAACGCCTCACCGCGGCTTACTTCCTGCGGCACACCGCCGAAGAAGTGGCCTGGCACACGCAGCTGCTCGCGGATCGCGAGCCCGGCAGCGAAGAGCCGCTGGTCGCGGTGCAGAGTTCGAGCGAGCGCGGTACCACCGCCATCCTCGCGTTCGCGCCGCATCGCTACAACAGCTTCGCCATCACCACGGCGGTGCTGGACCAGCTGGGCCTGAACATCGTGGACGCGCGCATCACGCCCACGGGCGATGGCTTCAGTCTCGACCTCTATCACGTGCTCGAGGAAGACGGCGCCCCCATCTCCGACAACGAACGCATCGGTGAAATCGAACGCGCGTTGTGGCGCGCCTTGCAGCACCCGGACGAGGCGCCGGTGACGGTCACGCGCCGCGTGCCGCGACAGTCACGCATGTTCCGCACCAACACGCAGATCGCCGTCACGGTCGACGAGCGCAACCGCCGCTCCGTGCTCGAGCTCATCGCCGGCGACCGGCCCGGCCTGCTTGTGCGACGTGGGCAAGGTGCTCATGGAAGAGCGTGTCGACCTGCTGGCCGCCAAGATCATGACCGTGGGCGAGCGCGCCGAAGACGTGTTCTACCTGGCCTCGCTCGCCGGGCAGCCTCTCGACGACCAGGCCGCGGCCCGGCTTCAACAGAAACTGTCGGGCACGCTCGACCGTCGCGCTGCCGCGTGAACGGCCGGCTCGAACGACTCGCCGCCTATCCTTTCGAACGGCTGGCGCGGCTCAAGGCGGGCATCACGCCACCGGCGTCGTTGCCGCACATCGCCATGTCCATCGGCGAACCCAAGCACGCGCCACCACCGTTCGTGATCGAGGCGCTGCGCACCCACCTCGGCAAGCTGGACAGTTATCCCGTGACCGTGGGGTTGCCCGAGACGCGCGCGTCCTGCGCCGCCTGGCTGCAGCGGCGCTTCGGCGTGAAGGTGAATCCGGAAGGCATGGTGCTTCCGGTGAATGGCACCCGCGAAGCGTTGTTCTCGTTCGTCCAGGCCGTGGTGGACAACGCGGGATCGACCCAGCCCGTCGTCGCCATGCCGAATCCGTTCTATCAGATCTACGAAGGCGCGGCCCTGCTCGCCGGCGCCGAGCCGGTGTTCCTCAACACCTTCGCGGATCACCGCTTCCAGCCGGATCTCGACGCCGTGCCCGCGGAGGTCTGGAAGCGCTGCCAGGTCTTGTTCCTGTGCAGCCCCGGCAATCCCACCGGCAGCGTGCTGTCGCTCGACTTCCTGCGTTACGCCCTCGAGCTCGCGGACAAGCACGACTTCGTCATCGCCTCCGACGAGTGCTACGCCGAGCTCTATCGCGACGATGCGGCGCCGCCGCCCTCGCTGTTGCAGGCGGCGCTGGCCAGCGGACATTCGAACTTCGAACGCTGCGTGGTGTTCCACTCGCTCTCCAAGCGGTCGAGCGTTCCGGGCCTTCGATCCGGCTTCGTGGCGGGCGACCCCGCCGTGCTGAAGTCCTATCTTCTCTATCGCACGTATCACGGCTGCGCCATGCCCGTGCCCACGCAGCTGGCGTCCATCGCGGCCTGGGACGACGATGCGCATGCCGCCGCGAACCGCGCGCTGTATCGCGAGAAGTACGCGCGCGTGTTGCCCGTCCTCGCGCCGGTCCTCGACGTGGCGGAGCCCGATGGCGCGTTCTATCTCTGGCCCGACGTGGGCCGGGACGACGAAGCCTTCACGCGCGACCTGTTCGCGACGCAGAATCTCACCATCCTCCCGGGCAGCTACCTTGCGCGTGACACGCGCGGACTCGCGCGCTCAACGCGCGGCGTGGAGAACCCCGGCAAGAATCGCGTGCGCATCTCGCTGGTGGCCCCCGTGGACGAATGCGTCCAGGCCGCGCAGCGCATCCGCAGTTTCCTGTCCCAGTAGACCTCTCCCAGTATCTGGAGCCTTTAGTGACCGACCTGACGACCCTTGCCGCCACCATCGACGATGCCTTCGAACGCCGCGCCGAACTCAACGCGAAGAACTCGCCGCCGTCCGTGCGCCATGCGATCGAGGAATGCATCGAGCTGCTCGACTCGGGCAAGGCGCGCGTCGCCGAGAAGAAGGACGGCCAATGGCAGGTGAACCAGTTCCTCAAGAAGGCGGTGCTCCTGTACTTCCGCACGCATGACAACGAAGTCATCGACGCGGGCTACACGCGCTTCTTCGACAAGGTTCCGCTGAAGTACGCCGCGCGCTCACAAGCGGATGACGGCGAGTTCTTGCGCACCGGCGGCGCCCGCGTGGTGCCACCCGCCGTGGCCCGCCGCGGCAGCTATATCGGCCCCAACACCGTGCTCATGCCCAGCTACGTGAACATCGGCGCCTACGTCGACAGCGGCACCATGGTGGATACCTGGGCCACGGTCGGCTCCTGCGCGCAGATCGGCAAGAACGTGCATCTCTCTGGCGGAGTCGGCATCGGCGGCGTTCTCGAGCCGCTGCAGGCGTCGCCGACGATCATCGAAGACAACTGCTTCATCGGTGCGCGCTCGGAGGTCGTCGAAGGCGTGATCGTCGAGGAAGGCTCGGTGATCAGCATGGGCGTGTACATCGGGCAGAGCACGCGCATCTATGACCGCGCCACGGGCCAGATCCTGCAGGGCCGCATCCCCGCGGGGTCGGTGGTGGTGTCGGGCAACCTGCCTTCGGCCGATGGCAAGTACTCGCTGTACTGCGCCGTGATCGTGAAGCGCGTGGATGCGCAGACGCGCGCGAAGACGTCGATCAACGAATTGCTGCGAGCGGATTGAGCTCATGCGATACGTCGTCACCGCTGTTTGTTTGTGGTTCTCGAGCGTTGCTCTTTCGCAGGACGCCGGAAGCCGGGCGAAGCACCTGGTGACGATCGCGCAACTCAGCGAGTTGTCGGCGATGGGTCTTCACAAATCCATCGAGCCCATGCAACGCCAGGGAATGACGGACAAGCAGGCAGCTTGCATTCGCAGCGTCGATGGCAGCCGGTATGTTCCCGTGCTCGCCCGGGTCGCCCTGTCCGAACTCACCCCCTCCGAGATCGACGAAGCCATCCGCTTCTATGAATCGCCGGCCGGCAAGAAGTACATCGAGATGACCGTCGTGACGACCACCCGGCAGATGGGTATTCGCACGGACAGGACAATGCCGGATTTCACCGCGGAAGAAGTGGAGGCAACGGAGGCCTTCGGCAAGACGCTGGTGTTCCAGAAGCTGGTCAACGAAAACATCCTCACGCGCTCACCGACCGGCATGAACGAGATGCGGGCGCTCACGATGCAGATCCTCAAGGACTGCGGTGCCGGCCGCCAAGGCTGAAAAACACAATGCGGAAGCCGGCGCAATCCCGGCCCGCCGCCTGCTGACCCAAGGGCTCATCCTCCCCGCATTCCCGAATCCGGAAAGCGTCGTCGCCTGGTTCGGCGCCGTGCAGGCGCAGGACTATTTCGGCGCGCTGTGGGCACTGGGATTGCGCATGCGCCGGTCCACCGAGGCGCTCGTCGAAGACGCCGAGACTCGACGCGCCATCGTCCGCACCTGGCCATTGCGCGGCACGCTGCATTACGTCGCGGCGGATGACGCCCGCTGGCTGACCCGCCTGCTCGCCCCGCGCGTGATCGCGCGCAACCAGGCGCGCTGGAAGCGCGAGATGGGGGTGGATGAGACGCTGGCGGCGAAGTCGCTGGACGTGCTGTGCGGCGCGCTCCAAGGTGGCAAACGCCTGGAGCGTGCGGATCTCTATGCAGCCCTGGAAGCCCGGAAGATCCGCACGGGCAGTTCACGTGGCCTGCACATCCTGCTCTGGCTGGCCATGCAGGGGCACCTCTGCCTGGCAGGCCGCAGCGGAAAGCAACAGACGTTCGCGCTGCTCGATGAATGGATCCCGAAGTCGCGGGAACTCGAAGGCGAGGCAGCGTTGGCCGAACTCGCGAAACGGTATTTCACCAGCCATGGACCCGCGACCCTGAAGGATTTCGGGTGGTGGTCGGGGCTGACGGTGAAGGACGCGCGGGCGGCCATCGATGCGGCAAAGCCGGATCTCTCGCACGAGGACCTGGACGGCCACAGTCATTGGTCGGGCGGGTCCGCCACCCGCTCGAACCGTACGCCCTTGGCGCCGGTAGTGAGACTGTTGCCTGCCTATGATGAGTTCACCGTGGGCTACCAGGACCGCACATCGCTCATGCCGCCGGTCAAGCGCATGAACCCGATGAGCCTGCTCGGACCCGCGGTGCTCGTGGACGGCCAGGTCGCGGGCGCCTGGAAGCGCAGCCTGTCGCGGGATTCGGTACGCGTCGACGTCAAACTTCTTCGCAAGCTGACATCCGCGGAGACGCTGGCGCTCGACAGTGAGATGGAGCGCTACCAGGAGTTTCTCCGACCCACTCCATGACGCCGGCGTCACCGAGCCCGGCCTGGCGGTATCCTCCGCTCCGGGAACGGGGGAAATGACGTCATGACCATCCTCGCATTGTTGCTGCCGCTGCTGCTGATCTCGCTCTGCCTCTACGCGGCGCTGGTTCTCTGGCTCAGCAAGTACAAGTCCAGCTGGACCACGCGCATCGTGCGCCCCCTGTTGCTCATGCTCCTGCTCGCCCCGGGTTACCTCGAAGGTCATGGCTTCGGGATCGTGCCGGCAGGCTTGGGATTCGCGCTCGGCGCGGACGACGGCGATGCGAACTTCTTCTTCAACCACCTGGCCAGCTGGCTGGGTTTCGCGTTCTTCGGGTTTCTGTTCGAATGCGTCCTGGCGTCGTCGCGGCAACCCGCCCCGAAACCCAAACCCGAGTTCTAGGACCCAGGATGACTCCGGAGACCTCTGCGATCCAGGCCCGCGGCCTGGTCAAACTATTCGGCGAGCTGCGCGCCGTCGACGGCATCGACCTCGACGTACCGCGCGGCATGATCTTCGCCATCCTCGGTCCCAACGGCGCGGGCAAGACCACGCTCATGCGCATGCTGGCGACCCTGACGCGGCCCGACGGCGGCAGCGCCACCGTCATGGGCCACGATCTCGCGGCCGCGCCGCACGAGGTCCGGGGCCGGATCTCGATGACCGGACAGTTCGCCTCGCTCGACGAGGACCTGACGGGCCGCGAGAACCTGGTACTGCTGGCGCGGCTCTGGGGTTTCCGTGGTCGCGCGGCACGCGGACGCGCCGACGAACTGCTGGGCGCATTCGATCTGCGGAGGCCGCGACGCAAACAGGTCAAGGACTATTCGGGCGGCATGCGCCGCCGGCTCGACATCGCCGCCTCGCTCATCGTCACGCCCGGCGTGCTGTTCCTCGACGAGCCGACCACCGGGCTCGACCCCGTGGCGCGCAAGAGCGTCTGGCGCATGATCCGTGCGCTCGCGGGCTCGGGCGTGACCGTGCTGCTGACTACCCAGTACCTCGACGAAGCGGACCAGCTCGCGGCGCGCATCGTGGTCATCGATCACGGCAGGAAGATCGCCGAAGGCACGCTCGCGCGAACTGAAGGTGGCCACGGGCTCGGGGTTCCTGCACGTGGCCCTGGAAGATCCGTGCGCGGCTCGACGAAGCGCGTGCCTGCTGGAGGCGCAGCTCGGCGCGAAGGTGCAGCGCAGCGTGGAAGGCGCCACGCTGTCGGTGCCGCGAAGACATTCCCGTGATGCCAACGACGGCGCTGAGCGCGCTGCTCGACGCCGGCATCGAGCTCGCGGACTTCTCGATGGGCAGCCCGAGCCTCGACGAGGTGTTCTTCGCGCTCACGGGAGAGAAGCAGCTGCATGAACGCAGCTCACGCCAGGTCGCGCGGTCCGCCGGCGCCCGTCCGCAGCTCTCCAACGCGCTGGTGTTCGGCTGGCGCGCGGTGCTCAAGTTCAAGCACGTGCCCGAGCAGCTCTTCGACCTGGTCATGACGCCCATCATGTTCACGCTGCTGTTCACGTTCGTGTTCGGCGGCGCGCTCGCGGGTTCGCCGCGGGACCTATCTACAGGTGTTCCTGCCCGGCATCCTCGTGCAGACCGTGGTGTTCAATGCCGTGTACTCGGGCATGGGCCTGTCCACCGACCTCGGCAAGGGATTGTTCGACCGCTTCCGCTCGCTGCCGATCTGGCCGCTGGCGCCGTTCGCGGGCCTCATGGTCGGCGACATCCTGCGTCACCTGATCGCCGGCGGCATCATCCTCACCATCGGCCTGATCCTGGGCTACCGGCCCGAAGCCGGGTTGCTGGGCGTGCTCGCCGCATTCGCCCTGCTGATCGCCATCGGTTTCGGCATGGGCTGGATCTTCATCGTGCTCGGGCCTGCTGATCCGCACGCCGATGACGGTGATGACCATCGGCTTCACCGTGCTGTTCCCGCTCGTGTTCGCGTCCAACATCATGGTGGACCCCGCGACCATGCCTGGCTGGCTGCGCGCGTTCGTGCTCGTGAACCCGGTGTCGCTGATGACCAGCGCCATGCGCGGGCTCATGAGCGGCGAGGCATCCGCCCGCGAGCTCCTGCTCGCGCTGGCCGCGCCGGCGCTCCTGACGGCCACGCTCGCGCCTTTGACCTTGTGGCTGTACCGCCGCCGCTGAGGTCAGCGGTTCACGCGACGCAGTGACTCCACTATTCGCGCCAGCCGCGAGACGCCACCGCGGAGGGCCGCCGGACTGACGGCGCCGAAACCCAGCAGCAGCGCGTTCGCATCAGGCCCCGCTCCCGTGCCATAGGCCGCGAGCGGCATGCATTCGATGCCTTGGGCCATGGCTTCCTGGTGTACCCGCCCCGCGTCCACACCGTCCACGTCCACGACGGCGTGCATTCCCGCGCGCACCGGTCGCAATCGCAATGGCGCGCCAGACCGGTCGATGGCGCGACGCAAGGCATCGAGCCGCTCGCCATAGGCGGCCTGCATCCGGCGCAAATGGCGTTGGTAGTGACCGCGCCGGATGAACTCCGCCAGCACGAGTTGCTCCAGCACGGGAGGATGCAGGTCGGTGGCGAGGCGCGCGGTGACGAACCCGGCCTGCAGATCGCGCGGCACGATCAGGAACCCGAGACGCAGCGCCGGGAACAGCGATTTGCTGAAAGTACCGACGTACACCACACGGCCATCCGGATCCAGCGAATGCAGACAAGGCAGCGGCGGCCCCTGGTAACGGATGTCGCAGTCGTAGTCGTCCTCGACGATCCACGCCCGGGACCCGCGCGCCCACCGCAGTAGTTTGGCGCGCCGCTCCATGCTCATGGCCACACCCGTGGGGAACTGGCAGGAAGGCGTGACGTAGGCCAGGCGTGCCTCGCCCGTCGCCCGCTCGTCCACGCGCATGCCCTCTTCGTCGACGGGCATGGCCAGGACTCGGGCGCCGGCGGAGACGAGCGCTCCACGCGCGCCGGTGTAACCGGGATCCTCCATCCATGCTTCATCGCCCGGATCCAGCAGGAGGTGGAAGATGAGGTCAAGACCGCGCTGCGCGCCGCCGACCACCTGCACCTGGTCGGCATCGCAATTCGTTCCGCGGTTCTGCACCAGCTCGGCAATAGCCTCGCGCAGCGGCCGCAGGCCGGCCAGCGACGCGTAGTCCCGTTGAGCCGGCTTCATCTGGCGCAAGCATTCACGCGTGAGCCGCGCCCAAAGGCGATGCGGAAAGAGATCGAGCGCGGGCGTGCCCAGCCGGAATGCCCGCGGCGGCGTGGCAGGCTTGCGCCGATCCGGCGCGGACATGCGGGAGAGTAGATAGCCCCGGCGCGAGAATGGCGGCCGCGGCACGGGATCCGCCACCGGCACCACGCGCGCCACCGCGCGGTCGGGCAATTTGCCCGCGATGAACACGCCCGAACCTCGGCGCGCCACCACATACCCCTCCGCGCGCAACTGCTCCAGCGCCAACAGCGCCGTGGTGCGTGACACCCCGAGTTCCGCGGCCAGGGAGCGCGTCGACGGCAGGCGATGCTCGGACGTCACGCGGCCATCGAGGATGCACTCACGGATCGACGAATAGATCTGGTACTGAAGCGTCGCGCTGGCGCCGCGTTCCAGAAAGATCGGCAGGCTCGCAGTTCTGGGCATCCATTCCCCCGGAGGAAATGGGTCGTTCCTCATTTGCCCGCGAAGCGGAAAAACGGGGACATGCCTGCTCCAGGCTCGTCCCCGTTTCCTGGCAAATGAGGAATGTCCCCATTTGCCGGCAGCCTATCAGAACAGCGATCCGAGATTGATCGCGTTGGCCATCGCCTGGTAGCCCGCGTCAGTGAGGTGAACGCCGTCGGCATCGTAGCTGGGCAACAATCGGGACGGGTTCGCGGGATCACGCACCACCGCTTCGAAATCGATCACGCCATCGAAGCCTCCGCCGGTGCGGATCCAGCGATTGACCGCCTGGCGTTTCGCCTCGGTGTCCGGAGTGAACACACCCGGCACCGTGCTCGAACCGAACGGCGTGATGGTCGCGCCGATGATCCTCACGTTGCGTGCCCGCGCACGAATCACCAGCTGCTTGAGCCCGTTGATGATGTCGTTGGCACTGACCGTCTCGGCCGCGAACTCCGGTTTGCCGAACATCGGCAGTGTCGAAGGAATCATGATGTCGTTGAGCCCGAGGCTCACGATCACCGTGCGCACACCCGTCACGGCCAGCACGTCGCGATCGAACCGCGCGATGCCGTTGGGCCCGCAGAGGTCGTACAACAGCCGGCCGCAACCCACGCCCTGGTTCACCACCGCGAGTCTCGGACGATAGGGATTCGAATTGAGGCGATCCGACAGCTTGTCGGGCCAAGTGCGGTTCTGGTCAGTCGTCGAGCCGCCACCCTGCGCGATGGAGTCGCCGAAAGCCACGAGCGCCCCGACCGGATCCCAGGGCAGCACCTCCACCACGGTCACGTAGAACGTCGATGGCGTCGGCGTCGCGCCAGGCAGATCGGCGGCGGATGCGAGGTTGCCGGAGTTCGCCGCGGCGATGTACGAAGTCTGCAGCGTGAACTCGTGGAAGGTCGCCGGCTCGGTCACGCCCGGTAGATAGACGCTGACCGCGAGGTTGCCATCCGCCGGGACGTCGAAGTTGACCGCGTCGCTGACCATGACACCGCCCGCGGGAACCAGCACCGAGGCCTGGCCACCGAAGGTGACTCGGCGGTTCGAGGCCGGATGAATCGCGGCCTGCGAACTGCTCAGCGCCACCTGCGCGGCGCCCACCCGCAGCGGCAGTGCGCCATACTCGTTGGACAAACGCACGCGCAGGCTGCGGCCGCCCACGCTGGTGTGAACCACGTTGCGCACCGTCTGGTTTTCGAACGAACGGCTGAAGTCATTGCCGAACAGCGAGTCGATGGTGGTGATTCCCGGCTCGATGGGCGCGGACCCCCACGTGGCCACCCAACGGTTGCCGCCGCCATCGTGCGCGGCTTCGACGGCGGTCTGCGCCAGGAGCGGCGCACTCAATGCCAGCGATGCGGCGACTGCGAATCCGATTCCGAAGACACGTCTCATGTGACTCTCCTTGTTGACGATGCGCAGGAGAGTCGATGAACGGGGAACGGGCAGGTAGAACCAGTTCCGGATTTTCCGATCGGACCAGTTCTCTGGATCGGGACGCGTCCCGAAGATGCGGCTAGTTCTTGAGCGTGAATGACGCCGGCAGGACGCCGGTGGCATTCGGATCGAAATCGCCGCCGATGAATCCTACATGCCGCGCGATGTTGCGCGCGTGGTCGCCGATGCGTTCCAGTGATCGCATGATGAATGCCGCTTCGATGGCGGCTTGCGTCTGACGCACGTCTTCCATGGCGCGCGTGAGGATGCGGCGCAACGCGGCGGCATACTCGGCGTCCATCTCCTGGTCCTGGCGGATCACCGCGGCAGCGGCGGCGGGATCCAGTCGATCGAAGGCTTCCAGCGCCGAGCGGATCATCAGCACCGCGAGCCTGCCCAGCTGGCGCGCTTCGCGCGCGGTGGCGGCACCAGGCCGGAAACCATTGGTCTCGGATTCGGCCAACACGGCCAGCGCCAGCTTCTTGGCTTCATCGGCCGCACGCTCGAGCTCCGTGACGATCTTGTCGATGGCGAACACCGCACGCAGATCCTGCGCCACGGGCTGGCGGCGGGCGATCAGTTGCAGCGCGGCCTCTTCGATCTCGGCATCGTAGAGATTGATCTTGCGCTCGCGTTCCAGCACCAGCGTCGACTGCGCGCGATCCCAGGCCGAGTAGGCGTTGACCGCGAGCTGCACCTGGTCGATGACCAGCGCGCCCATGGCAACCGCCTGGATGTGCAACGACGACAGGTCGCCGTCGAACGCGCGTGCGGTGTGTCCTTCGAGACTCAGTGCCATTGCCGGCCGGTCCTCAGCCGAAGCGACCCGTGATGTAGTCTTCCGTCAGCTTGTGGCGCGGATTCGTGAAGATGCGATCCGTCTCGCCCACTTCGATGAGGTCTCCGAGATGGAAGTACGCCGTGCGCTGCGACACGCGCGCGGCCTGCTGCATGGAGTGCGTGACGATCACGATGGCATAGCTCTGGCGCAGCTCTTCCATGAGGTCTTCGATGCGCGCCGTGGCGATCGGGTCGAGCGCCGAGCACGGCTCGTCCATGAGGATCACTTCCGGGTTCACCGCGATCGTCCGCGCGATGCACAGGCGCTGCTGCTGGCCACCCGACAGCGAGGTGCCGGGATGCTGCAGGCGGTCCTTCACTTCCTCCCAGAGGCCGGCCCGCTGCAGCGAGCCATGAACGATCTCATCGAGCTCGACGCGATCACCCGCGAGACCGTGGATGCGCGGACCGTAGGCCACGTTCTCGTAGATGCTCTTGGGGAACGGATTCGGCTTCTGGAACACCATGCCGACCCGCGCGCGGAGCTGCACCACGTCCTGCTTCTTGTCGTGGATGTCGCGGCCGTCGAGCACGATCGACCCTTCCACGCGGGCGCCCGCGATGGTGTCGTTCATGCGGTTCAGGCAACGCAGAAACGTGGACTTGCCGCAGCCCGACGGCCCGATCATGGCCAGCACCTGGTTCTTGGCGATGTCGATGCCCACCTTCTTGATGGCATGCTTCTCGCCGTAATACACGTCGACGTCGCGGCACGTGAAGATCGGGATCCGGGACCGTGATGTCGCCGACCGTCTTGCCACCTTCAACCGGCTGCAGCGCGACGTCACCGGGCGTGCGCCCCGCCTTGCCACTCGGTTTCAGATTGATGCCTGCAGAAACAGCCGCGCTTTCCATGTTTACCACCGACGTTCGAATTTCTTTCTGAGGATGACGGCGGTCGTGTTCATGACCACCAGGAAGGCCAACAGCACGATGATCGCGCCCGAGGTCTTCTCGACGAAGCCGCGCTCCGGACTGTCGGACCACAGGAATACCTGCACGGGCAACGCCGTCGCGGAGTCCGTGAACCCCTTCGGGATGTCGACCACGAAGGCGACCATGCCGATCATCAGCAGCGGCGCCGATTCGCCCAGCGCGCGCGCCATGCCGATGATGGTGCCCGTGAGCATGCCGGGCATCGCCAGCGGCAGCACGTGATGCGCCACGGTCTGGATCTTCGAGGCGCCCATGCCCAGCGCCGCCTCGCGGATCGACGGCGGCACGGCCTTCAACGCCGCGCGCGAAGCGATGATGATCGTGGGCAATGTCAGCAAGGTGAGCACCATCGCGCCCACCAGTGGCGCGGAGCGCGGCATGCCGAAGAAGCCGATGAACACCGCGAGGCCGAGCAAACCGAACACGATGGACGGCACGGCCGCGAGGTTGTTGATGTTCACCTCGATGAGATCGGTCCACTCGATTGCGCGACGCGAACTCCTCCAGGTAGATCGCCGCGGCGACGCCGATGGGGAAGGACAGCAGCAGCGTCAGCAGCAGCGTGAAGAACGAACCCACCACCGCGCCCCAGATGCCCGCGCGTTCAGGCTCGCGCGAATCGCCGCCGGTGAGGAACGTGGTGTTGAACGCGCAGCTTCAGCGCGCCTTCGGCCTCGAGCTTGTCGCCCAGGCGAGCTGCTGCGTCCGTCGAGCGGCCGCTGGTCGTCGGGCAGGTTGCGCTCGACCTGGCCTTTCTCGCAGCAGGTCCACCGCGTCGCTGGCCAGCAGCCAGACTTTCTGCGTGGTGCCGATGAGCTTGGGATCGGCAATCACGGCGTTCTGCAGGTCGAAGGATGCGCTGCCGCTGACCAACCGCGTGAGCTCGCGCGAAGCGACGCGCCCTTCCACTTCGGGGAATCTGCGCCTTGCAGCGCAGCGCGGATCAGCGCCTGGTAGTCGGCCGAGTACAGGTCCGCTCCCGCTCGCCTTCCCTTCCGGATCGATGACCGCGGGGTCGATAGAACACGTCGAGCTGGATCTGCGACTGCCGGAACGCGCCCATGCCGTTCGAGAAGATCACGAAGAAGAGATAGAACAGGAACGCCATGCCCGCCGAACACGGCGACCAGTCCATAGGCGCGGAAGCGGCGCTCCGCCCAGTAGCGCGTGTTCAGGCTGCGCTCGACGATGGCCTGGGTTTCCGCCGGCGTCTTGCGCGGTTTATTCGTACTGTTCACGGTATTTCCTGACGATGTGCAGCGCGAGCACGTTGAGCGCCAGCGTCACGAGGAACAACACCAGGCCCAGCGCGAACGCGGCCAGGGTCTTCGGCGAATCGAATTCCTGGTCGCCCACCAGCAGCGTGACGATCTGCACCGTCACGGTGGTCACGGCTTCGAGCGGATTGGCGGTGAGGTTCGCCGCGAGTCCCGCGGCCATCACCACGATCATGGTTTCGCCGATGGCTCGCGACACCGCCAGCAGCACGCCGCCGACGATGCCGGGCAGCGCGGCGCGCACCACCACCTGCTTGATGGTTTCGGAACGGGTGGCGCCCAGCGCATAGGCGCCGTCACGCAGCGACTGCGGCACCGCGCTGATCATGTCGTCGGCCAGCGAGGACACGAACGGGATGATCATGATGCCCATGACCAGTCCCGCGGCCAGTGCGCTCTCGGAAGCGACGTCGAGCCCGATGGCCTCACCCCAGCCGCGCAACGCGGGGCCGATGGTCGAGCGCCGCGAAGAATCCGTACACCACGGTCGGCACGCCCGCCAGCACTTCGAGCAGCGGCTTGGCCCAGGTGCGGAAGCGCGGGTGCGCGTACTCCGCCAGGTAGATGGCCGAGAACAGGCCGATGGGCACGGCAATGGCCATGGCGATGAAGGAGATGAGCGCCGTGCCGGCGAACAGCGGCACCGCACCGAAGGAGCCGGATGATCCGACCTGGTCGGCGCGGATGGCCATCTGCGGACTCCACGACGTGCCGAACAGGAAGTCGATGGGCGATCACCATCTGGAAGAAGCGGAAGGCTTCGAAGGCCACCGACGCCACGATGCCGACGGTGGTGAAGACCGCGATCGTCGAGCAGCCGATGAGCAGCCACTCGATCACCCGCTCGACGCTGTTCCGGGCGCGAAGTTCCGGCTTGATGCGTCCGCGCAGCAGGACGATGGCGACCACCGCCATGACCAGGATCAGCACGGTGAGCGCCATGCGGCTGATGCCACGCAGCCGCGTGTACTCGGCGGCGGCGCCGCGCACGGCCTCGCTGACCGTCTTCGGCAGGCACGTTGCCGGCGATGAGGTTGCGGACATCGTTCATGACCAGCGACAGCTCGTTGGCCGGCAGATCACGCACACCCGGCGGGTAGGTGATCGATGACCAGCCGAAGGATGATGGTGTCCTGGAAGATCAGCCACACGCCGATGACGGCCAGCGCCGGCAGCGCGCACCACATCGCCGTCATCATTCCGTAATGACTGGGCAGCGAATGCAGATGACGCACGCCCCGGCTGCCACCCACCAGGGCCAGCGATCGGGACTTGCCGACCCAGAAGGCGCCGATGGACAGCAGCGTCAGAGCGATGAGAAGTGCGGCCGGAGTCATGTGTGTTGTCTTTGTGGTTCTCGGGTTCCAGGCGACGGGCTCGCCGGGCGGCCACCCTGTTTAACGCCGCTTTGTTACAGCTTTGTGAAAGACGGCAGGGGACAGATTTAAATCTGTCCCTGCTTCCCGCTGTTCTCTTAGAACCGGAAGTTCAGATCCAGCTGCAAGCGCTTGTAATCACGGTCGATAACGCCCGGGATGCGCGATGGTGTCGTACGGCGGCCGTCGTCAGCTCGTTGAACACCGTCACCGTCTGGGGCACGTCGTTCGACAGCTTGTTCAGGAAGAGCGTGGCGTTGAGCGTCCAGTTGCGCGCCACGGTGTAGCCACCGCGCAGGCACGATGCCGTCCGCGTCGGTGTTGCCGTCGCCGAAGTCCGAATCCAGCAGCTGGCCGAACAAGGCGTCCTTCTCGATCTTCTGGTACAGCGCGCCGAACTCCCAGGTGCCCGGCGTTCGCGTTGGCGGCGCCGTAGCTGAAGCCGAAGGCCATGGCGGTATCGAGCTTCTCGCCCGCCAGCGGGTTCACTTCCGCCTCGGTGTTCTGCGCGTAGTCGAGAACACCCGCAACGGGCGGCCGGCGACCGTCGCAGTGAGATCCGCGAAACCTTCGAGGACGTCGTAGTCCGAAAGCAGGCAGGCCGTGCCGGCCGCCAGCGTGCGATTGCAGACCCCGGTGCTGGTGGTCGTGGTGTTGCCGAAGGCGCTGGCGCCGAACAGCGGGTTGTAGCCCTGGACGCCATCGAAGTTGAAGTACGTGGCCGCGATCGTGAGCTTCACGCTGTCGGAGAACGGGATGCGATAGCCGACTTGCGCGCCATACAGGATGGAGTCCGTGTTGGTGCCCGTGGGAGCGCTGAACGACAGTGCGCGCTCGGACAGCCAGTCGTAGAACGTGCCGGCGAAGAAGTTGCCCTTCGCGTAGTTGACCGAAATGCCTTCGGGGTTGACGTCACCGTCGAAGAACAGCGAAGCCGCGTGCGTTGCCAGCCGTAGCGCTGCTTGCCGGCGGTGAGCTTCCACGTCGGCATTCGGCGCCCACGTGACGTACGCAACGTCGAGGCCGAATTGCTTGCGCGAGTTCTGATCCGTCCAGGGACTGGTTGCCGGAACGCGGATCATCGGCACCGGTCGCCAGGCCGATCTGGCCGGTGACCGTGTCATTGACGCGGTAGTTGGCGTTCAGACGCGCGCGGACGCGGTCACGATTGACGGTTGCGCGTCGACGTACTCCACGTCGAACGACTCGTTGCGGTAACGCACGTCGCCCGCGAACGAAAGACGCGAACGTTCCTGCGCGACGCACGTCGGCGGTGCGATCGGCGGTCGCTTGGGCTTCCTCGGCGGTCTTCTTGACCTGCGCGACGGAGCCTTGGGCCTGGGCCTTCTCCAGCTGCTCGATCTTGGCCTGCAGCGCGGCGAGCTGGTCCTTCAGCGCCTGGATGTCGGCGGCGCTCTGCGCGAAGGCGGGCGCGGACGCGAGACTGCACGGCCCGCGAGCGCGGCGGCGACGGCGAGGGAAACGAGTTTGCGTGTCATGTGAGTTCTCTCTATCTGGATTGACGATTGTCTTGCGGCGGCCCACGCGCCCGCGCGGATGGATTCCGCGCGGCGGGCCAGTGTCTTAGAGCTTCAGCGGCTTCAGGGCCTTGGCGTCGTCGCGGATCTTGCCGATCTCGCTCTTGAGCGGCGGGATCAGGCCCTTGTCGGCCAGGTAGCCCTCTTCGCCCAGCGCCTTGTCGCTGGTGTATTCGGCGACGAACTCGTTGATGCCCGGGATCACGCCGACGTGCTGCTTCTTCACGTAGATGAACAGCGGGCGCGAGGCCGGGTACTTGCCCGAGGAAACGGTCTCGTAGGTCGGGATCACGCCGTCGACCACCGCGCCCTTGAGCTTGTCCAGGTTCTCTTCGAGGAAGCTGTAAGCCGAAGATGCCCACGGCATTCTTGTTGGCGGTCAGCTTCTGCACGATGAGGTTGTCGTTCTCGCCGGCTTCGACGTAGCGCGCCGTCTTCACGGACCGTGTCGCACTTGCGCTTGAAGCTGCGGCTCGTCCTGCGTGCGCAGATTGTCCAGCCACGCATAGGTGCGGCAGCCGGCTTCGCATGTACAGCTCGACGAACGAGTCGCGCGTGCCGGAGGTCGGCGGCGGGCCGAGCACTTCGATCTTCGTGGCCGGCAGCTTGGGGTTGACGTCCTTCCAGGTCGTGTACGGATTCGGGATCAGGTTGTCGGGATTCGCCGGATCCGGCACGTTCTTCGCCAGCGCCAGGTACACATCCTTGCGCGTGAGGTTCAGCGTCTGCGCCGGTCTTGTTCTCGGCGATGCACGATGCCGTCATAACCGACCTTGACCTCGACCACATCCTTGACGCCATTCTTCTGGCAGGTGGCGAGCTCAGCCGGACGCATGCGGCGCGAGGCGTTGGCGACGTCCGGGAACTGCGGGCCGACGCCGTTGCAGAACAGCTTGATGCCGCCGCCCGTGCCGGTGCTTTCGACCTTGGGCGTCTTGAACTTGCCGCCGCGGCCAAACTGCTCGGCCACGGTGGTGGTGAATGGATACACGGTCGACGAACCGACGATGTTGATGGAATCGCGCGCGGACTGGGCCAGCGCGGGTGTTGCTCAGGGCGCCGACGAGGGCGGCGGCGAGCGAGATGGCGAGAATCTTGCGGGTCACTTTATTTGCCTCCGGTGGTGACGGGCGGCAATTTATGACTGCAAGGTTTCGGATTTATTTCAGCGCACCCGTGTTTCATCGAACCGTCACAAAACTCCTTGATGCGCAGGGCCCCGGTTCCGTATAACGCGCAGCGATGTCAGCCACCGTCGACCTCACCTTCGATCTCATTTCGCGCAACTCCGTCACGCCCGCCGATCAGGGGTGCCAGGAAGTGATGACCCGCCGCCTGGCCGCGGCCGGCTTCAAGATCGAAAACCTGCGTTACGGCAACGTCGACAACTTCTGGGCGACGCGTGGCAGCGGCGGACCGGTGCTGTGCTTCGCCGGCCACACGGACGTAGTCCCCACCGGCCCGCTCGAGGAATGGAAGAGCGATCCGTTCAAGCCGGCGATCCGCGATGGCGTGCTTTACGGCCGCGGCGCCGCCGACATGAAGAGCGCGCTGGCCGCCATGGTCACGGCCACCGAAGAGTTCGTGAAAGCGCATCCCGCAGCACCAGGGCACCATCGCCTACCTCATCACCTCGGACGAGGAAGGTCCGTCGGTGGACGGCACCAAGAGGGTGGTGGAGACCCTGCGCGAGCGCGGCCAGAAGATCGACTGGTGCATCGTCGGTGAGCCGTCCAGCGAAAAGCAGATGGGCGACACCATCAAGATCGGCCGCCGCGGCTCATTGTCCGGCCGCCTCACGGTGCACGGCGTGCAGGGCCACATCGCCTATCCGCAGCTGGCCGAGAACCCGGTGCACACCTTTGCGCCGGCACTCGCCGAACTGATCGCGCGCACCTGGGACCAGGGCAACGAGCACTTCCAGCCCACCAGTTTCCAGATCTCGAACTTCAACGCGGGCACCGGCGCGCCGAACGTCATTCCGGGCGAACTCAAGGCGCGGTTCAACCTGCGTTATTCGCCGGTGCAGACCATCGACGGCCTCAAGGAGATCGTCGAGGGCATCCTGAAGAAACACGGCGTGCGGTTCACGCTCGAGTGGTATGTGTCGGGTGAGCCCTTCTACACCCCGCCCGGCGCGTTGTCGGTAGGCGTGACCAAGGCCATCCAGACGGAAACCGGCATCAAGCCGAAGTTCTCCACGGGCGGCGGCACCTCCGATGGCCGGTTCATCGCCCCGCTGGGCGCACAGGTGGTCGAACTGCGGCGTCATCAACGCCACCATCCACAAGGTCAACGAAAGCGTGAACGTGGCGGACATCGACCGCCTGCACCGCATCTACCTGAATGCATTGAAGGAAATGCTGGCCTGAGGAGGCCCTGCGGCGCGACCGATGACGCATTTGTGACAGCGCCGCGCTGACCCTCTAAACTCCGCGCCAGCAAAATCGGGCCGGTGCAGGGTCGGGAAAACAATGAATTTCATCTCGCGTCTCATGCCTCGCGAGGGGCGTTTCTTCAATCTCTTCGACAACCACGCCAAGCTCATCGTCGATGGTGCGCTGGCGCTGGCCGACGTACTGCAGCACTACGAGAACCAGAAGGACCGCGAGAGCCGGCATCAAGCTCATCGAAGACGCCGAGCACGCCGCCGACCGCATCACGCACGAAACCGTGCAGCTGCTGCACACCACCTTCGTCACGCCTTTCGATCGCGACGACATCCATCGCCTGATCTCGCGCATGGACGACGTGCTGGATCTCATCCAGGACTGCCGGCGAATCGCTGGTGTTGTACGACATCCAGAAGATCACGCCCGAAGCCATCCAGCTGGCCGAACTGCTGCGCCGCTGCGCCGAGCACGTGCAGTCCGCGGTGGGCCTCATGGCCTCCATGGCCGATGCGCCCGCCATCCTCAAGATCTGCCAGGAAATCGATCGCCTCGAATCCGAAGCCGACAAGGTCATGCGCGGCGCGATCTCGCAGCTGTTCCGCACGGAGACAGACGTGCGCCAGCTCATCAAGCTCAAGGCCGTGTACGAAGTCGCTCGAATCGGCCACGGACAAGTGCCAGGACGTGGCCAACGTCATCGAAAGCGTCGTGCTCGAAAACGCCTAAGACTCCCCGGCGCCCCTACATGGACTTCGGAACAGTCTCGCTGACGCTGAGCCTGCTCGTGCTGCTGGCGCTGGCGTTCGACTTCATGAACGGCTTCCACGACGCGGCGAATTCCATCGCCACCGTGGTGTCCACCGGCGTCCTCAAGCCCTGGCAGGCCGTGCTGTGGGCCGCGTTCTTCAACGTCGTCGCCATCTTCTTCTTCCACCTGAGCGTGGCGGCGACGGTCGGCAAGGGCATCGTCGATCCCGCCTTCGTCGACAACCAGCTGATCTTCGGCGCGCTGATCGGCGCGATCTCCTGGAACCTGATCACCTGG
The DNA here is from genome assembly GCA_963846605.1 of uncultured Pseudomonadota bacterium. Lineage (GTDB taxonomy): Bacteria > Pseudomonadota > Gammaproteobacteria > Steroidobacterales > Steroidobacteraceae > CADEED01. The sequence continues at coordinate 175,461 of CAWJWS010000011.1, read as the reverse complement.
TACTACGGCATTCCGTCGAGCTCTTCGCACGCGCTCATCGGCGGCACTGATCGGCGCCGCGCTGGCCAAGGCCGGGCACCGCGCCGCTGCTGGCCAAGGGCATCATCAAGACGGCGTCGTTCATCTTCGTCTCGCCGCTGCTGGGCATGGTGCTGGGCGCCCTGCATCATGCTGATCGTGTCCTGGGTGTGCTTCCGCCAGACGCCCGAGGCGCGTCGACAAATGGTTCCGGCGGCTGCAGCTCGTCTCATCCGCGGCCTATTCAGCCTGGGTCACGGCGGCAACGACGCGCAGAAGACCATGGGCATCATCTGGCTGCTGCTCATCGCCGACGGCGTCACCACGCAAGGATCACCTGCCCAGCTGGGTGGTGGTCAGCTGCTTCCTGGCCATCGGCTTCGGCACCATGTTCGGCGGCTGGCGCATCGTGAAGACCATGGGCCAGCGCATCACCAAGCTGAAACCCGTGGGCGGATTCGCGGCCGAGACCGGCGGCGTCGATCACGCTGTTCATGGCCACCTACTTCGGCATCCCGGTGTCGACCACGCACACCATCACCGGCGCCATCATCGGCGTGGGCACCACGCAGCGGCACCTCGGCCGTGCGCTGGGGCGTGGCCGGCAACATCGTGATCGCGTGGATCGTCACCATCCCGGCCTCGGCGGGCATCGCCGCGCTGGCCTGGTGGATGGGCGGCTTGTTCCTCTGATCCGGCGTCAGCCGTTCGCGGTCGGGAATCTTCAGGCCGCGTCTGCACCGCCGGGCGCGCGAGGAAAGCTGCCGAGCACGCGCTGCACGTTGCTGGAAATCCGCGTATCCCACGAGATCGCCCGCCCCGTAGAAATTCACCAGCGTGTTCACGCCCGGGAAGATGGCGATGTCGGCGATGGTGTATTCGTCGCCCATCATCCAGGCGCGGCCTTCGAGGTGCCGGTCGAGCACCCCCAGCAGGCGGCGTGACTCCGCGACGTAGCGATCACGCGGCCGCTTGTCCTCGCAGTCCTTGCCGGCGAACTTGTGGAAGAACCCGAGCTGGCCGAACATCGGCCCCGTGCCGCCCATCTGGAACATCAGCCACTGGATGGTCTGGTAACGCCGCGCCGGATCGGCGGGCAGGAATTTGCCCGACTTCTCGGCGAGGTAAATCGAGGATCGCGCCGGACTCGAACAAGCGGCAGCGGCCTTCCGCCAGGCCCCACCGGATCGATGATGGCCGGGATCTTGTTGTTCGGATTGAGCGAGAGGAACTCGGGCGAGGTCTGGTCATTGCGGTCGAAGCTCACCGTGTGCGGTTCGTAGGGCAGCCCGGTCTCCTCGAGCATGGTCGAGGCCTTCACGCCATTCGGCGTGGGCAGCGAGTAGAGCTGGATGCGGTCCGGGAACTTCGCCGGCCACTTCTTAGTGATCGGGAAGTCGGCAGGGAAATTCATGTCTCTTCCTGGAGGAGTTGAATCGCGGCTTTCAGCGGCGAACGCGCGGCGGATAGACGATGTTGTTGAGCGACGCCCACCAGGCCGAAGCGTCACGGCCGCGATCAACACCCAGCCGGGCATCGAGATCGCCGAGCAACGTCCAGTCGATGACGCCGCACTCCCCGCCGCCGGTCATGACCGGCGGATCACTTCGAACATCGGAAACATGTCGACCAGGGTGTCGAGCGGCGCGCCGCAGGCCGGCACCGTGCCGTGCGGCTGCGCCTGGATCCACACATGGCGTCCCGCCACCCAGGTGGCCGCGCCCGCGACGAGGAACAGCAGCACGCCATAGACGATGGCGCCCACTCGCTTCGCGCGGATGCAGGCGCAGCGATCAGGAACACCACACCCAGCGCCCCGATGCACACGCGCTGGAACATGCACAGCGGACAGGGCACGAAGCCCAGATACTTCTCGGAGTAGATGGCGTAGCCCATCATGCCGGCGCAAGCCAGTGCGCAGGCCAGGTTGATCTTCTGGCGTCGGTCGAACAAAGGGGACATTCCTCATTCTCGTGTCACAAAGCGACGTCGCGCAGGAGTTGAGCACGCCTCCCGCTTTGTGACAAGAAAATGAGGAATGTCCCCGTCTACTACCTACGCCCCCGTCTTGCCCCGCAGGTCGCGCTCCACGTCCTCGAGCCTGGTATGGCGGACATCCTTGCCGTGGACCATGTAGATCACGTACTCGCAGATGTTCTTGGCGTGGTCGCCGATGCGCTCCAGCGCCCGCACGATCCACATCACGTCCAGCGCGCGGCGGATGCTGCGTGGGTCTTCCATCATGAAGGTGATGCATTGGCGCTGGATGGATTCGTATTCCTCGTCCACGACGCGGTCCTGGCGGGCCACGCGCAGCGCGGCGTCGGAATCCATGCGCGCGAAGGCGTCGAGCGATTCGTGCACCATCTCCGAGACGATGCGCCCGAGATGCTTGATCTCGCGGTACTTGTCCGCGGGACGCTCCATGCTGGCGAGGCGCGACGCGATGTAGCCGATCTTCTCGCCCTCGTCGCCGATGCGCTCGAGATCCGTGATGGTCTTGATGATGGCGACGATGACGCGCAGGTCGCCAGCGGCCGGGGCACGCGTGGCCAGGATCTTCTGGCATTCCTCGTCGATGCTGACTTCCATGCCGTTGACCTTGAAGTCGTCGCGACCCACCGATGCGCCCAGGTTGCTGTCGCCCTCGATGAGCGCCGTGACCGCGTTGGCGAGCTGCTGCTCGACCATGCCACCCATGGTGAGCACCTTGTTGCGCACGCGCTCCAGGTCCTCGTTGAAGCGGCGCGAGATGTGATGCGAAAGGTCGGCGGTTTCCATGAAGCCCTCTAGGCGCAGTGCGGACGGCGACCGCGAAGTTTGTTAGCCGCGGATGACGGTCTCATTACATCAGCCATTCGCGGCGGCGCGCTGCTCCAGCAGGCGCTCGGCAGGGAAATGGCAGGTGAACGTGCTGCCGCGGCCCTCGTGGCTCTCGATCTCGAGACGGGCGCCATGGCGATGCAGTGCGTGCTTGACGATGGCGAGCCCCAGCCCCGATCCGCCGGTCTCGCGGGAGCGGCCCGGGTCGACGCGATAGAACCGCTCGGTCAGCCGCGGCAGGTGCGCGGAGGAAATCCCCGGCCCGGTGTCGCGCACCGAGAAGTGCCCGCCCTGATCGTCCGTCCACCAGCGGATGTACATGGCGCCGTCGACGGGCGTGTACTTGGCGGCGTTGTCCACCAGGTTCGAGAACGCGGATTGCACCATCGCCTCGTCGCCGATCAGGTGCGCGCCGGATTCGATGGACAGCTCGACGATGCGCGGATGCACCGTGCGCGCGATGACGTCCTTGCGCAGCATCGAAGACATGCCGGCGACGTCGATGGGCAGCCCCTTGATGGGCGCATCGTTGGCTTCGAAGCGCGAGAGCTCGAGCAGGTCCTCGATGATGCGCGTCATGCGATCGGCCTGGCGGCGCATCTCGTTGATGGGTGCCGCCATCTCGCCGAGCCCCGGATCGGCTCCGAAGGTTTCGAGATAGCCCGCGACCACGGTGAGCGGCGAACGCAGCTCATGCGAGGCGTTCGCGACGAAGTCCTTGCGCATCTGCTCGAGCCGGACTTCGCGCGTGACGTCACGCAGCATCAGCAGCCGCTGGTCCTCTCCGTAAGCAATCAGCTGGAAGGCGATGGATTTCTCGCTGTTCGGATCCGGCCGCACCACGACCGGCGCCGAGTAGTCGCCACTGCGCAGGTACTGCACGAAGTCCGGATGGCGCACGAGATTGTCGATGCGCAGCCCGAAATCCGCGCGACGCGACAGGTCCAGCATCTCGCCGGCCTTGCGGTTGAACCAGATGATCTCGCCCAGCGGGTCGAGCATGATCACGCCGTCCGGCATGGCGGCCGTGGACCGGCGCAATTCGCGGAACAGGCGGGTGAGACGTTCCTTGTGGAAACGCTTGCGGCGATGCAGGCGCACCACCTGCGCCACCACGTCACCCCAGAGGCCGAGCGCATCGGGCGGGTCCGCGACGCTGCGATGCTGGAGCCAGAAATGCAGTTCCCGCAGCTGCCAGAGATTCCAGGCCAGGTACAGCGCGAGCACACCGGCGAGGCCGAGCCAGATCGAGCCGACCAGCCAGCCCAGCACCGCACCCAGCGCCAGCGCCACGACGATGCGCAGCGAAACGTAGATGAACGCGCTGGTGCCGGAATTCATTGCCTGGTCAGAGTGGTCGGGACGAGAAGCGGTAGCCCGAACCGCGTACGGTCTGGATGAGCCGGTCGTAGCCGAATTCTTCCAGCGCCTTGCGCAGGCGCCGGATGTGCACGTCGATCGTGCGTTCTTCGACGTACACGTTGCCGCCCCACACGCGATCGAGCAGCTGTTCGCGCGTGTACACGCGTTCCGGATGCGTCATGAAGAAGGCCAGCATCCGGTACTCGGTGGGTCCGAGCGCGACCGTCTTTTCGCCCGAGGTGACGCGCTGGCTGCTCTGGTCGAGCACCAGTCCTTCGATGTCCACGCGTTCCGTGCCTTCGGCGGGCGCGGCACGGCGTAGCACGGCATTGATACGCGCCAGGAGTTCGCGCGGCGAGAAGGGCTTGGTGATGTAGTCATCCGCGCCGCCTTCGAGGCCGGCGACCTTGTCGCCTTCCTCGGCTCGCGCGGTGAGCATGATCACGGGCAACTCGCGGGTTTCCTGGTCACGCTTCAGGGCGCGGGTGAATTCGAGCCCGCTGGTATCCGGGAGCATCCAGTCCACGAGCAGCAGGTCCGGGCGCTTGTTGGCGACCTCCGCCCTGCCGGACCGCGCATCGGCGGCCTCCCGGACTTCGAACCCTGCCCGGCGCAAGCCGAAAGCGATCATTTCGCGAATCGGGCGCTCATCCTCGACTACCAGAATCTGTTTGGCTGACATGTTTGCTGACACGGCATCACAAGTGACGTTTTTATGGCGTCGGCATTACAACGGCAGTGTATTGCAGTTTGTTTACAACCCGGTTCCGGATACGTGAATCGAGGGTTCGGCCACGCGATCCCTGACATATACGGGCAGCGCCTGGGTGGGATCGAGCACCTGCCCGGCAGACACGGCGACGCGGGCCAGGACCAGTATTTCGCTGGCGCGGGGCAGGAGTTCCGGGTGCACCGAGGCCCCGGCTTCGCGGCACCGGTCCGCCAGCTCCGGCCAGGCCCGCAACCCACGGCCTGCGGCCGCCCAGTGGCGGACGCCGGCCGGCAGCGGAACCGCCGCGGCGGGACCCACGCGCTCCTCCACGGCCATAGAGATAAGGAGTGGGCCCGTTCGGGTACTCGGCCCAGTAGACCTCGCGCATACGGGCGTCGTTGACCACCAGCACGCGCTCCACGGCAGGCTCCCGCGCAATCACCTGCTGGGCGACGGCCATCAGATCGGAAACCGGAACGACACCGATGCCGGCGCCGTATGCCAACCCCTGTGCCGCACTGGCGGCGAGGCGGACACCCGTGAATCCGCCTGGCCCCCGGCCGAAGGCGATGGCGTCCAGCTCGCCGAGCCCGACACCGCCTTCCGCGAGCACCTCCTCCACCAGCGGCAGCAACTGCTCGGCGTGACCACGCTCGATCTCGACGTAGCGGTCCAGCTGTTGCTCGCCCACGCACAGGGAAACGGACAGCGCTTCGGTGGCCGTGTCGAGCGCAAGTATCTTCATGCCCAGTCTCCATCCAGGGGATCGGGCTCGCGCACCAGCGACCTGGGTGCAGCCGTGGACGCGGCCGCGGTGCCCGCGATGCGCCGCAGGAATTTCTCCGCATCCAGGCCGGTCCGCGTGACCGGCATGGGCGGCAGGCTCGACCGGAACACGCGGCCGTAGGGTTTGTCGACGAGGCGTGGATCGCAGATGACCACGACGCCACGATCCGTCTCGCTGCGGATCAGGCGGCCCACGCCCTGCTTCAGCGTGAGGGCTGCCTCTGGCAACTGGTAGTCACGGAAGGCATTGCCGCCATTCGCCTTGAGATGCTCGATGCGCGCCTTGGTCAGCGCGTCGTCAGGCGACGCGAACGGCAGCTTCTCGATGATCACGAGACGCAGCGCGTCGCCTTTCACGTCCACGCCTTCCCAGAAGCTCGCGGTGCCCAGCAGCACGGCATTGCCGGACTCGCGGAATCGCCGCAGCAGCTGTTCGCGCGGCGCCTCGCCCTGGACCAGCAATGGATAGTCGGACGAGTTCGGCCCAGCGGGCGCGCAACAGGTCCGCGGCGCGTTGCAGCGCGCGGTGGCTGGTGAATAGCACGAAGGCGCCGCCGGCCGATGCTTCGATGAGCGGCACCGCCAGGTCCACCACCGCCTGCGTGTGCTGCGGCGACGCCGGGTCCGGCATCTCCGGCGGTAGATAGAGCAAGGCCTGCGACTCGAAATCGAAGGGGCTGGCGATGGCGAGCGTTTCGGCGTGGTCGAGTCCCAGCCGCGAGGTGAAATGCCCGAACTCCTCGCCCACGGACAACGTGGCCGAGGTGAACACCCAGGCCGCGCGAGTGGCTGCCGGTCATCTGCGAGAACCGCCCGGCCACGTCGAAGGGCAAGAGGCTCAACGTGAACCCGCGCGCGGTGAGTTCCACGCTGCGCGCGCCGTCGTTGTCCTCGGCATGCAGCACGGTGTCGAGACGGCCCGCGAGTTCGCTGGCGCGGGCGGCGCATTGCGAGATGCCGACACCATTGCCCTGCTCCGCCAGCTCGGCCGCCAGCGCGCGCAGCGCCGCGACGAGATCGGAGGCTGGCATCCGCGAACGGTGTGTCGGCCGCCATCCAGTTGGGACGCGCGCTGCGCCGCAGTTCTTCCGCCAGGGCGGCCAGCGCCTTTTCCACGGCGCCCACCTCCGTGGCGAGCAGCGACCCCCGGGCGAGAGCTGCGCGAGTTCCAGACGGGTATCGCGAACGGCCAGCTCCACCTGCCGGCTGCCCACACGCGTGCCGAAGAACTGCGTGGCGAGGTCGGGGATCTGGTGCGCCTCGTCGAGGATCACCGCGTCCGCGGTGCCAAGCAGATCGCCGAAACCGTCTTCCTTGAGCGCGAGGTCGGCCAGCAGCAGGTGATGATTGACGATGACCACGTCGGACTCCACCGCGCGACGGCGGGCATCGAACACGTGACAGCGGCCGATGTCCGCGCAACGCGCGCCCAGGCAGTTGTCACGCGTGGAGGTGACCTGCGGCCACAGCGGATGCGCATCGCCGAGATCCGGCACCTCGGCGAGGTCCCCGGTCTTCGTGATCATCGACCAGCGGTCGATGCGCGCCACCATGCGGTCGCGCGTGTCCGAGCAAGCTCTTCTGACCGGAGAGCTGCTTGAAGCGGTAATGGCAAAGATAGTTAGAGCGCCCCTTGAGCAGCGCGACGCGCGCCGGCACGCCGATGGCCGCGGCCACCTGCGGCAGATCCTTGTTGAACAGCTGGTCCTGCAGCGTGCGGGTGCCGGTGGAGATGAGCACGCGCTTGCCCGACAGCAGCGCCGGCACCAGGTAGGCGAAAGTCTTGCCCGTGCCGGTACCCGCTTCCACCACGAGCGGCGAGCGGTTCTCCAGTGCGAGCGCGATCCGGCCCGCCATGGCGATCTGCGCACGGCGGGGAGTGAAACCGGGGATGGCACGCGCCAGCGGGCCGCGGGGCCCGAAAAGCTCTTCGAGATCTGTCACCGCGGCAAGCTAGCGCGACGGGCGCAGGCTGTCGAGGTTCAAATCCTTGAAAGTATCCTGGTCCGCCTTGATGCGGATCTTGAGGTACGGGCCCTGCGCGGTGTGGCGGCTGGCCGAGAAGTCATCGTCTCGGAAACCCTCGAAGTTGTAGCCCACGGAGATCCAGATGTTCTTTGCGATCGTGGTGCCCACGTCGATGCCCGTCGCGTAGTCAATCACGTCCGACTCCCAGGAGTGCAGCGCCGCCACGTGCGCGCCCAGGTCGAAGCGGCGCGTGAGCTGGCGGCGCAGATCGAAGCCCGCGATGTCGGACAGGCCGGCGTACTTGTCACCCTCGAAGGTGCTGGAGACATAGCGCACGCCGTACTGCAGTCCGAGCTGCAGCTTCGCATCGAGCTGCCAGTTGGCGTGCAGGTTGTTGACCACGCGCGAGGATTCGCGCGACTCGCCGAGGCCGGCGACGTCGTCGTACTTGAGCTCGAAGCGATCGAACACGATCCAGTTGCTGGAATCGGGGCGGTAGGCCCACGCGAGACGGCCCACCGCGGCCGTGCTCTCGGCCTGGGCGCTGGAACTATCGAAGGCCTGCAGCGAGAGCGACAAGGCATGCCCTTCCACCGGCTCGCGATACCAGCCCGTGGTCGAGCTCCAGCGTTCCTCGGTGTCGGAATTCCGGTGCTCGAGGCGGCTGGTCATCTGCCACTGTTCCTGGCGATACGAGGTGCCGACGAAGGCCGCGAAGAAATCCTCGTTCATCGAGCCCGATGCCAGCGGCGCGTTCGGATTGAGCGGCTCCAGATCCTGACCGCGCAGCGTGTTCGTCTGGTCGACGCCGATGTCGAAGGCCCAGTGCTCCTTGTAGCGGAAGCCCTGCGTGAGGCCGAAGTTCGCGAACATGCGCGGGCCGTACTCGCTGGCCTGCGAATTGATGCTCGACGTGATCTGCGTGCGCTCCCAGGGACGCGTGCGCATGCCGAAGCGGGTGACGTCGGCATCGAGCTGATCGCCCGAGGAATGCTCGTACTCGGCGAACAGCGTCGACTCGCTGGAGAGGTGGTAGTCCACGCCCAACAGGTTGCGCGCCGGATAGTCGACGCTCGCGTCCTTGCCGCCGAGCGCCGCGTCCGCAGCGCCCCGCAGTGTGACCTTGCCCTGCCAGACATCCACGCTGGCGCTGAGCGTGGCGAGATCCGACACGCGCTGGTCGCCCGTCGCGTCCTGGTCATCCACGTGGCGGAGGCCGGCGCCAACTCCCCAATCGCTGCGCTGCATGCGCAGCTCGGCGGCCGCCATCATGCGGGTGGCATCGTTGGCCAGCATGCTCTGGTGCTGCACTTCGGCCGAGGCGGTGAACTGCTCGTTGATCTTGTAGCGCGTGTCGACGCCCAGGCTGCGTGCGCCGGTGTCGGCCGTGAGCTGCTGGCCCACGCCGAAGCCGCCATCGACCTCGCGCGCCCAGGCGCGCGTCTCGAGTCGCTCCGCGCTGTGCGTGCCCTCGACGATCCAGGCACGGCCCGTGTCCGGGCGCAGCGGATCATCGGACTGCGACTGCGCGACTTCCGCACGAACCTTGGTGCCATTCGTGGGACGCCAGGTGAGATCCGTGCCGATCACGCTCGTATCGCCCGTGGCAGCGCCTTCCTGGATCGCGCTGGCGCCGAGCTCGAGCTTGTCGCCGGCGAACTTGCCGGCGACGCGCAGACCGCCCACGGTTTGCTCGTCGCCGCCGTTGCGCACTTCGTAGTCGGCGATGATGAACACCGGATTCAGGTCCTGGTCACGGCTCTGCACCGGCTGCTTGAAGAACACCGTGCCGCGCTCGTAGTCGAGGTCGTAGTCGATGAAGCGCGTGAGTTCCTGCGTCTCGATGACCCGCGTGATCTCGAAGCGGTCGCGGGTCTCGATGCGCAGCTTGTCGCTGCCGATCAGGATGGGCGAGCGCGACAGGCGGTAGAGCCCCGAGGTTCCGTCGCCACGCAGTTCGTCCTGCACCAGGCCGGTGTCGGTGCGCGCCGCGAAGCCCGACACCGAGAGACGCTCGCCGCCGAAATCGCTGCGCACGCCCGAGAGACTGCGGTTGTAGCGCGTCAGCTCCGTCACCGTGAAGCCGGTGTCGAAATCACCGAACAGCGCGACGAACTGCTGACGCTCGATCTTGAGATACAGCTTCTTCTGCGTGGCGGCCTCGAAGCGCTGCTCGGTGTTGTCGCCGTAGAGCAGGTAATAACGGTCCGGCTCGATCACGCCCTTGAGCGTGTCGCGGGCTTCCTGCTGGCGGCGCGAGGAGTCGTAGGCCATGGTCAACAGGAAATCGCCCTTGATGCGGCCCTTGGCGAAGAACGCGAGTCGTCCGTCCTTCTCGATGCCGTCTTCGCGGCCCGCGCTGGCGGCCGTTTCCATGTTGCCGGAGATCGAGTTGTAGGCCGCGGTGCCCTCACCGACGCCGACCAGGATCCAGTCGCGGGCGGCCGGCGCCAGCCAGACGTTGAATTCCTCGCGCTGACGGTCGTTGAAGCGCACTCGCACCGTGGCATTGCCCGCCTGGGTGGTGGGCTCGAGTTCGACGAGCGCGATGCCATTGTCGCGAACGGCCACCTGCGGCACCCGCGTACCGCTGTTGATGATCTGGTTGTCGTTCAGCGATTCCACTTCCCACATCGAACGATGCGGCGAATCGACGCTGAACTCGGCGAACGTGCCCGGACGCGCCGGCTTGCCGTACTTGTCGAACATGCGCAGCGCGAGCACGGGTACGGTGCGGCCATCGGCGACCAGGCGCGACGCGGCCTTGTCGATCTCGGCGCGAACGGGGCCGCCACCGTAGTGGACGACACGCTCCTCGCGCCAGGCCTGCGTGCCATCCTTGTTGAGCGCACGCGCCACCATGTGATTGTCACCGTCGACTAGCTCCACCGCGCGCCAGCGCGTGACCGCGACGGTGCCCGCCGCGTTCGAGTCGACGCCGTCGAAGCTCATCGGGTCCACCGGTTTGCCGTTCACGGCGAGCTCGACCGTCTGGCCCGGCTGGTGCTGGATCGCCACCTTGGTGACGGAGATGGGCGCCGTGGCATCCGCGAGCGGCGCCAGCCAGGCATTGCCCGGCTTGAGCTTCGCGACATCGATCACCACGCCCATGCCGAGGCGATCCTGCTGGGTCTTGTACTTCTCGACGCGGCCACCCCTGGCGAGCGGATTTCGCAGCACCACGCCCGTGGTGGCAATGCCTTCCGCGGCGCTGCCGGCCTTCACGAGTTCCAGCGGAGCGTTGGCTTCGAATCGCGCCCCTTCGATCACGATGTCGACGCGGCGGTTCGCGGCGAGGCTGGCGGCATCCTTGCCGGCGTGGAGCGGTTCATCGGCGCCTCGCCCGATCACCTGCACGCGCGCGGCGGGAACATTGAGCGCGGCGGCGAGATAGTCGGCCACGGCACGCGCACGCGCCTCGGACAGCGCGTAGTTGTCGGCGAACGCCTGCTTGCTGCGGCCGGTGATCTTCTGCGCATCGGCATGACCCACTGCGCGGATGGACAGATCCCGCGCGCCGCGCCACTGGTCGATGAGCCCGCGCAGCGCGCGTTCATCGGCGGCCTGCAGCTCGGTCTTGAGCACGTCGAAACGCGGCGTGAAGCTGAACTGCGAGCGGCCGAAGCGGGCCGCGCCGCGGGAGAGCTGCGTCTCGACGGGCTCGGTGCGCAGGCCGGACTTGGCCGGCGAATCGAACAGCGCCACCGCGCGCACGGCGAGAGTGCCACCGGCGTTCGGTGCGGCACGCGTGACGAAACGCAGCGTGCGCGACGCGCCGGCCGGCATTTCGCCGAAGCGGCCCGTCACCACGCCGTCGGCGGCGCTCACGATGACCTCACCGAAGCCTATCTTCTGCGCCTCGGAATCCGTGACCTTCGACCCGTCCACCGTCGCGCTGCCAGGCACGTACTCGAAGCCGTCGGGCAGCATGATCACGGCGCGCGCATTGCCCGCGGGAACGCCATTCGCACGGATCACCGCGATGTGTTCGGCCAGTCCTTCGTTCTCGGGATCCGCGAGCAGTGCCGAACGGAATTCGAACTTCAGGTCGCCGGTAGGCGCGGCCTTCTGGCGGACCACGAAGTCGCTGCGCCAGAGGGTGCCGGGACGCAGCTCGGCGAATTGCGAGTAGTCACGGCCGGCGTGACCCATGCGATCGGCGCAGGGCGTGAGCTCGAGGTATTCGGGCAGCGTGAACTTGTCGAGCTGCACCGCATGCGTGCCGGGGTCGAGGCCTTCGAAATGGAAGTGTCCGTTCTCGTCGGTCACGCCGTAGCGGCCATCCTCGAGATAGACGCGAACGTTGGCCACGCCGTCTTCGTTGCGGCCCAGGGCGTCGCAGCTGCCTTCGAACACGCGGCCCACGATGAAGCCTTTCTGCGAGAACAGTTCCTCGTTCATGCGCACGAGGACCCGCGCGACATTGGAACGCACGTTGCCCGGCGCGAATGCCTGGGCGGTGTTGATCGCGTCGCGCGCGCCGCGCATCGCGATGGTGAACTCCACGACGTAGCGCAGCGTGACGCTCTGTCCCGCGGCCAGGGACGGCAAGGTGTGGGTGAAGCTCGCGCCATTCGCGGCCAGCACCGGGTCGCTGGTGCGCTGGCCGTCGGCGCGCATCGAACCCGGGCGGAAGCGCGCGCCGGCAGGTAGCTGGTCGATCACGCTCACGTTGGAGAAAGTTCCGGTCTGGTTGCTGTTCTGCACCGTCACCGTGTACTGCACGAAGTCGCCGGTGGTGGCGATCTGCTGGCCCGCGGTCTTGCGCACGACGAGCGAGCCACCGCTCGGATCCAGCGGCACGTCGACCGCGACGGCGGGCGCGAGCGAGACCACGAAAGGCTGACCGAAAGATCCCTGCTGCAGGCGGAACGGCGCGCCAGGAAGCGTCTGGAGATCCGGGATCACCCGCTGCGAGGGGAACGAGAAGCCGCCGGGCGGAATGACTTCCAGGCGGTACGAACCGGGCGCCACGAGCGGGAAGCGGAACACGCCCGGAGGCAGGCTGTACTGCGTGCCACCCTGGTCGGTCACCTGCTGGCCGGTAACCATCTCCGAGGGGTAACGGCTGACGCCGTCGTCACCGAACACCGTGGCCGGCTGGCCCGTGGCGTCGTTGATGAGCCGCACACGGGCGCCATCCACCGGCGCGCCCGTCTGCGAATCGAAAATGAGGCCGAACGGATCGACGAGCGCATCGGCCTGGGCCGCGTCGTCGGCATCCGCCGGGTCCACGTAGCTCGCGTCGAGCTGCGTGTTGCGCTCCACCTGGAGCGCGCAATCGCTGAGAGCCGTGCCGGTGTACGTGGGGATGTAACCCACGAAGACGCCGGTGTTCGGTCCCGTTTCGGACAGGCGGAGGATCTCGGCGTCGCCCGTGCTGCCCGCCGCCACGCGCACGTCCACGGTTTCGATCACGGCACCGTTGCGGTTGCGGTCGAGATCGACCACGCGCACGAAGATCGGGTCGCCAGCGTGCGCGACCGAAGTGCTCTGCAACGGAATGGGCGTGAGCGGGTCCAGCTGGCCCGCGCCTTGCGGCGCGGGCGATGCCAGTGGCACGAAGTTCGAGCCCGCGCGACATTGCGTCGGGCCCGCCGTCGACGATGCGCCGCTGGCCGCTTCGTAGCGGGCCAGCTCGATCGTCGCCCGCGTCGGCAGCGTGGTCACCGACAGCGAGACTTCGTTGGAATTCATCACGCCGGTAGTGCCGTTGGCCGTGAAGCCGACACTGCCGGTGTTGCGAATGACCGTGCCAGGCGGCGTGACCTGCGCCACGGAAACTCCCGTGACAGTGAGACACGCCGCAAATAACAACGCATTCGCAGCAAACGCCTTTACGCCGGCCACAAACGCGCCGAAGGCGGGGTAGCTAGTCGCTACCCCGCCCTCTGCGTGAGAGTACCCATTGTTGCGGGTGGCTTTCTTGGGGCGCCCCTTGGGGCTCCACAAGCGCCGTCCCGCGGCGTTCATCATCATGACGTCGTGACTTCCCCGATTACCGGATGCGGATCTGGAAGCTCACGGTCACCGTCTGGCCGGCACCCACCGCCGGCAGCGCAACGCCACCGACCGTCAGGTTGTTGCCACCCGCCAGCGAACAGCCGTCACCGTTGGTGTCGGTGCCGGACTCGGCTTCGCAGTAGGTGGTCGCGGCGCCGACGATGCGGACTTCGCGGTTGCCCGGATAGACGTCGTTGAGGAACTCCATCGTGGCGAGCGTCAGCGGGTCGGTGATGCTCTGGAGCGTCGCCGAGGCCGAACCGTTGTTGGTCACCTGGATCGAGTACTCGATGACCGAACCCGGAACCGACTTGCGGTTCGGGCCCGTGCCGTTCACCGGGTCGCTGATGATGGCGCTGGACTTGGTCACCGCCAGAGTTGCCGTGGCGATCGTGAACGAGCCGGTGCCCTGCGCCGTCGTGTTGCCCACGACAATCTGCACGGTGCCCTGCACGTCCGCGCCACCCGAATCCACCCAGGCCGCACTGGTCGCCGGGTTCTGGGCTTCCGCGTTCAGCTCGATACCCGCAACGTTGGTGTTGGCCGCCGACAGCGGCGCGTCACCCACCACGAAGTACGTGCGCGAGGCGCCGCGTGCCAGCAGGAACGCCGCCGTGGTCACCTGTGTGTCGACGCCCGCGTCGTACGTGCCGTTGGTGTTGGTGTCGACGTACACGTTCACGCCGTCGGTCGAAGTGCCAGGCTGCAACAGGTTGAACGTGTCGCCGGTGGCATTCACACCCGTCAGCGTGAAGTTCGAATCGATGTTGCTGGTGTTGGTCAGGACGAAGGTCTGCGCCAGGTTCGCCGTGCCCGGCGTCACACCCGTGACCGCGGAGCCACCCGACAGGGTGAAGCGGACATAGGTATCGACGAGGAACGACGTGCTGGCCGAGATCGGTGTCTGGGACACCGACGCGACCGAGTAATTGACCGTCGCGGTGTTGCTGATCGAGGTGCCGGACAAGGTGTTCTGGGCGAACGCCTGGCCTGACACGCCGATCGAGCCCAACGCGACGACGGCGAGTGCAACTCGCCTCATCTGCTTAAGGACTGGGGACATGGGTACTCCTCTCTACTCTCGTAAAAACTCTCGGGAACAAAATCATTCGAGCACGGCGCGGAACTGCGCGATTGCGCTGGCGCCGGACTTCAGGGAGCTCTTGAACTCCCAGCGGATGTGGCGGATCTCGTCGGCACGCGCGGGACGCAGCACGCCGTTCTCCTGGACCTTGAGGTCGCTGGCGGAAGCGAATTGCTTGCCATCGATCGAGAAAGTGATGTCGCTGCCGGCGCCGTACGCGGAGTTCGGCACATAGACCATGTGCTCGGGCACCGGGTTGTTGATCGTCACCTTGTCGGAAGGCTGCTGGCAGCTGTTGCTGGCGCGGATGGAGTAGACAACTTCGCTGCCCGGCACGACCTTGGCGGCCGTCTCCAGCACCTTGGTCTTCGCGCCCTTGGCGTCGACGACTTCCTTCTCCGTCTGCGCGACGGTCTCGAGCTTCACGCAGCCCTGCGGTGCTTGCGCGAAAGCCTGCGAGCCGAGCACGCACGCCAACAGCGCGGCGAAGCCGATGTGTTTCTGTTTCCCCTGAGTCATGTGAGTCTCCTTCACTGCTTTGCTTCCCTACGATCAGTCGATGGTCACGGCGAACTGGATGGTCTGGGTCGCCGCCGAGGTGACGTTGCCCAGGACCACGCGTACGCGATTGACCGGTGTGGTTTCGAAAAAGCCGGAATCCACGTCCGCGCCGTCGGTCAGCGCGCCGCCGTTGAGCGTCAGGCTGTTCGGAACGAAGGTGGTGCTGGCCGGAATGTTGTCGATGAACACGGCGTTGGTGATCGAGCCCGTGCCGGTGGCACTGACCACGATCGTGTAAGTGATGGTCGCGCGCGGCAGCGGACGGTTGCCGCCGAAGGTGTCAGCCACGCTTTGCGACTTGACCACGCTGAGCGAAACCGCATTGACGCGGTACGTGCCATCGGCGAACGCCAGCGCGCCGCTGGTGCCCACCACCGCATCCGTGCCGGATTGGCCCTGGGCCGCGAACACCGTGCCCGGCGTTCCCGTGCCGGTGCGGGCATCGGCGGTGAGGCGCGTGGTACCGACATTGTTGTCGGCGGCGCTGGCGGGAATGTCGTTGAACACGAGCACGTCAATGACGCCATCCGCCGCGAGCACGGGATCGTTGGTGCCGACGGTGTACGCGACGTCACCCGAAGAGAGGTCGCCGCTCTGGTCCAGGTCTAGATAGATAGTCGGGGACGAAGGCGTGGGATTGAAGTCATCGGTTCCCACCGTGCTGTCCACGGTGAGGCGAAAGGTCTCGGGGCCGTTGCCGAAATTGACCACGCGGAAGTGAATGGCCCGTTGCGTCGCGCCGGGAACCACGGCGACATCGGCCGGCGACTGCCGTTGCACGCGGACGTCGATGATTTCGGCAACGCGGACGGTCACCGTGTTCGAGGTGGCCGTCGCGCTCGTGCCGCCCACGTCGTAGGTGACCTGGGCCGTGTTATTGATGTCGACACCTGCGAGCGTGCCCGTGGCCTGCGCCTGTAAGGACGCGACCAGCAGCGACAGCCCGACCGCGCCACGCGCGACCATCTGACGATAAGAAACCAAGAGAACTCCTCGATTCACCCGCGACCGATTGCGGGCGGAAGCGTCAACTCCCGACGTTCAGGGACTTCGGCGCCTCGCTGCGATGCATAATAGGAATCGAGGGGCTTAGGACCGCGTGACTAGGGTCACGCCTACCCTGTCGCCACTGGGATACGGATCACATATAACGAGTTGCGAACCCCGGGAGGCGACCCATGGCAGCCAGGAAACCGCGCCAGGCCAGAGAAAATGTGACGGAAATCAAGCCGCTCGTTGGTGACGCGGCCAACGAAAATTCCACTCAAGATGGCTTCGCGCCTGCCGATACCAGCTCACAACCGGAGCTCGAACACGCGGCAGCGACCGATGCCGCCGAGCAGATCCTCGGTGCGAACCCCCTCCTCGGGATCGACCGCGAAGAGTTGTTAGCCGCGGGCAAACGCCTGCTGCGACTGATGACGCTCAACCCGCAGGTGCTCATCGAGGAGAACCTGGCGTTCGGGCGTGAGCTGCTGGCCATCGCCATGGGCCAGTCGAAGATCCTGCCGGACGCGCGCGACCGGCGGTTCAGTCACAACGTCTGGCAGAAGAACGGCTACTACAAGCGGCTCATGCAGGGCTTCGTCGCGTGGCGCGACATGCTGAATCGCATTCTCGATCGCGCCGACACCACCACCGATGATCGTGAACGCGCGCGCTTCGTGCTGCAGCTGTTCACGGAAACTTTCGCGCCCACCAACTCCCTGCTGGGCAATCCCGGCGCGCTGCAGCGGCTCACCGAGACCCGCGGCAAGAGCCTGCTCTGGGGCCTGCAGAACTTCGTCGACGATCTCACCAACAACTTCGGCATGCCGCGCCAGGTGGACGAACGCAAATTCCAGGTGGGCAAGAACCTGGCGACGACGCCGGGCGCGGTGGTGTATCGCGGCGAGGCGTTCGAGCTCATCCAGTACACCCCGCAGACCGACCTCGTTCACAAGCGCCCGCTGCTGATCGTGCCGCCGCAGATCAACAAGTTCTACGCCACCGATCTGGCGCCGGGCCGCAGCTTCGCCGAGTACGCCGTGCAGCACGGCATACAGACGTTCGCCATCAGCTGGCGCAATCCCACGGCCGCGCAACGCGACTGGAACATGGAGACCTATCTTTCGGCCTGCAAGGAGGCCATCACCGTCGCCTGCGAGATCACCGGCGCCGACAAGGTGAATGCGATGGCGGCCTGCGCCGGCGGATTCACGCTGGCCACGTTGCTCGGCCACCTTGCCGCGCGCGGTGAAAACCGGGTGGCTTCGGCGACGCTGCTGGTCACCGTGCTCGACACCTCGGCGCCCGACCATGCTCGGCCAGTTCGCGTCGCGCACCGGCGTCAACGCCACCATCGAGAAGTCGCGCCGCGCGGGCGTGCTCGAGGGCAGCGAGATGGCGCGCGTGTTCGCGTGGCTGCGACCCAATGATCTCGTCTGGCTGTTCGTCGCCAACAACTGGGTGATGGGCAATCGTCCGCCGGCCTTCGACATCCTCTACTGGAATTCGGACACGACCCGCCTGCCGGCGGAGTTCCACGCCGACCTGCTGCGCATGTTCATGGACAACCCGCTCAAGGACGCCGGCAAGATCACCGTGCTCGGCACACCCATCGACATGTCGAAGGTCGACGTGCCCGCGTACGTGGTCGCGGGCGTCACCGATCACATCACGCCCTGGCAGGCCTGCTACCAGTCGCGGAACATCCTGCGCGGCAAGATCGACTTCGTGCTGTCCTCGAGTGGCCACATCCAGAGCATCGTGAATCCGCCGACCAATCCGAAGGCCAAGTACTTCCTCAACGACGCCCTGCCCGACGATCCGGAAGACCTGGATCGCCGGCGCGAGCGAGCACGCGGGCAGCTGGTGGGATCACTGGAGTCACTGGTACCGGCAACACGGCGACGGTCGAAGTGCCCGCGCCCGCGGCACCGGGCAACGAAAGATATCCCGCCGGTGATCCCGCGCCGGGGCGCTACGTCCACCAGAGATGAGCAAGCCCCAGGTCGAATTCGTCGAAGTCGACGGCGTCAATCTGCGCGTCGCCACCCAGCATGGAAAGGCTGGCCTGCCGCTGCTGCTGTTCAACGGCATCGGCGCGAATCTCGAGCTGTGCTTCCCGTTCATGGAAGCGCTGCCCGAGCGCGAAATCGTGATCTTCGACGTGCCCGGAGTCGGCACGTCGGAGATGAGCTGGCGGCCGCGGCGCTTCTCCGGGCCTCGCGCGCCTCGCCAACAAGCTGCTCGACCGCCTCGGCTACCAGCAGGTGGATGTGATCGGCGTGTCGTGGGGCGGCGCGCTGGCGCAGCAGTTCGCGCGCCAGTATCCCGATCGCTGCCGGCGACTGGTGCTCGCGGCCACTTCGCCCGGCGCGATCATGGTGCCCGGACGGCCCTCGGCGCTGTCGAAGATGATGACGCCGAGGCGCTACCTGTCGCCCACGTACATGCAGAAGGCCGCGGCGGACATCTACGGCGGCGAAGCGCGCCGCGATCCCGAAGCTGATGTCGGCCCACACCTCGCGGATCATCGCGCCGCAGTTCATGGGCTACATCTACCAGCTGCTCGCCGGCATGGGCTGGACCAGCATCCACTGGCTGCACCGGATCCGGCAGCCGACCCTGGTCATGGCGGGAGCCGACGATCCGCTGGTGCCGCCGGTCAACGCCCGGATCATCGCCATGCTGGTACCCAACAACCGGCTGTTCATCGTGCCCGGGCGGCGGACACCTCTTCATGCTCCACTCGTTGGACAAGGTGGCGCCGGTGGTCCGCGAATTCCTCGAATCCGAGACCCCGCTGGCGCACTGAGCCCCTTCCTTGACATTCGGGCTCCGACTCGTATGATGCGACGCAACATTGCTGCGTCGCAGCACAGGAGCTCACATGAATTTCCAGGAAAAAGTCTTTGAAACCACTAGGATCTGCGCATCGCGCCGACCTTGCCAGACCGCCCTGAGCGCTGCCCGAGCGCGCCGAGACTCGTCGAAGCGCGTCGCTGAGCTCAAGGCACTCGCTGAGACGTTGCCGTCGCCGGTCGGGAGCTCAACAAGGTGGCCCGCCGCCACGTCACGCGCTTCGTGAAGCAGAACTCGACGATCGCCGCGGCAGCCGGCAAGGACGTCTCCGCCCTGGCGCGTGCGACTTACGCTCAGCTGGCCAACAAGCGCAGCGCGCCGCCGCGCGCAAGGCCGCAAGACGCGCAAGCCGGTGGCCCGCAAGCGCGCGCTGCCGCGAAGGCTGCCTGACCTCGCCCGACCCCGTCGCGAGTCAATATGACTCCGACTCCAACGCGCCCCGGTGACGGGGCGCGCTTTCTTTTCTGAACGTTTGAATTTTCTTCATGTTCAGCTGAATTCCCGCAGCTGTTATCGCTACATCCTGATGGCCGCGTGCCGGGGTTCGCCGGCTATACTCCGTTGTCTCGCCAGGACAAGACAGACAATCCAAGGACATAAATGGCCACAGCGCCTCAATCGTTCGCCACCCTTCCCAATCTCTCCCCCGCCGTCGCCGACTGGGTCGAGTCCGTCCGCCAGCTCACCACGCCCGACCGCGTGCACTGGTGCGACGGCTCCGCCGGCTGAACTCGCGCGCCTCAAGCAGCAGCTGGAGAAGTCCGGTGAGCTCAAGCAGCTCAACCAAACTACCTTCCCCGGCTGCCACATCGCCTATTCGCATCCGTCGGACGTCGCGCGCGTCGAGCACCTGACCTTCATCTGCACGAAGAACCGCGAAGACGCCGGCCCGAACAACAACTGGATGGATCCGGCCGAGGCGCGCGCGCAAGATGCGCGAGCTGTTCAAGGGCTGCATGAAGGGCCGCACCCTGTACGTCGTGCCCGTACTGCATGGGCCCGATCGACTCGCCCTACTCCCGCTGCGGCGTCGAGATCACCGACAGCGCCTACGTCGTCATCAACATGTCGATCATGACGCGCATGGGCCGCGCCGGCGCTCGAGCGCATCGCGCGCGACGGCAAATTCGTGAAGGGCCTGCACTCGATCGGCGAGCTCGATCCCGAAGCGCCGCTTCATCATGCACTTCCCGGAGGAGCTCGCGATCGAGAGCTTCGGCTCGGGCTACGGCGGCAACGCGCTGCTCGGCAAGAAATGCCATGCGCTGCGCATCGCCAGCTGGCAGGCGCGCGACGAAGGCTGGCTGGCGGAGCACATGCTGATCGTCGGCGTCGAGAATCCGCAAGGCGAGACGCACTACATCGCCGCGGCATTTCCCGTCCGCCTGCGGCAAGACCAACCTCGCGATGCTGATTCCGCCGGACTCGATGCCGGGCTGGAAGATCTGGACCGTCGGCGACGACATCGCCTGGCTGCATCCCGGACCCGACGGCCGGCTGTACGCGATCAATCCCGGAAGCCGGCTACTTCGGCGTCGTGCCCGGCACGAACCGCGCGACCAATCGCAACGCCTTCGACATGATCCACCGCGACACGATGTTCACCAACGTCGCGCTGACGGCGGACGACGAGCCCTGGTGGGAAGGCCGCAAGCTCAACACGCCGGTGCTCGACTGGCAGGGCAAGCCCTTCGACGCGGCGAGCGGCGGCGTGTCGGCGCACCCGAACTCGCGCTTCACGGTGTCCGCGAAGAACAACCCTATCTACTCGCCGCGCGCGGAAGATCCGCATGGGCGTGCCGATCTCGGCGCATCGTGTTCGGCGGCCGCCGGCGCGAAGTCGCGCCGCTGGTGTACGAAGCGCGCGACTGGCAGCACGGCGTGCTGGTCGGCGCCTCGGTGGCCTCGGAGACCACGGCCGCCGCCACCGGCAGCGGTCGGTGTCGTGCGCCGCGATCCCGATGGCCATGAAGCCGTTCGCCGGCTACAACTTCGGCGACTACTGGCAGCACTGGCTGGCCGTGGGCAAGAACGCTCGAAGCAGCCGCCGAAGCTGTTCCACGTCAACTGGTTCCGCCGCGACGCCGTCCGGCAAGTTCCTGTGGCCGGGTTTCGGCGACAACCTGCGCGTGCATGGAATGGATCATCAAGCGCTGCACCGGCAAGGTCGGCGCGCGGGAGTCCGCCGATCGGCTATCTGCCGAACCCCGGCGATCTCAACCTGCAGGGCGCGGATGTCAGCGAAGCGACGATGCAGGAATTGCTCGCGGTGACGCCGGATGCCTGGCGCGAGGAAGCCGCCGAGATGCGCGAGTACCTGAAGGAGTTCGGCGAGCGCGCGCCGGCCGAGATGTCAGCGGAACTGGCGGGATCGAGAAGCGGCTGGGCTGAACGGTGCGGAAAATGGGGTCATGCCCCATTTCCGGCCACCTAAGCTTCTTCGCAGTAGAAGCGGATCGTCAGCGGCGAATCGCGCTCGGGCACCCGCCCGAGTCCGATCAGCCCTTCGCCCTTGATCTGCACGCTGTCGCGGCGGACGAACAGTTCTTCGCCGCCCTCCGCCTGCACGAACGTGCCGTTCGTGCTCTGGTCGATCAGCACGAACTTGTTGCGGTTGATCTCGATGCGCGCATGCAGGCGCGAGATCAGGTTGCCGCGGATCACGAGGTCGTTGTCGTCCGCGCGACCGATGGCCACGTTGGGCCGCTGCTCCGTGAGCATGACCTCGCCGCCGTCGAACGTGAGCCGCAGGCGCATGGCGCGGCGGCCTTCCGTGCGCGGACATCGACACCGACGGCAACATGCTCGTGATGTCATCCGTCTGCCACAGCACTTCGAACAGCGTGACTTCGGCGCCCTGACCCTTGAGCGTGGCGATGTCGATCTGGCGCACCGCCGCCTGCCAGTCCGGCGACAGCTGCGACACCATGGCCTCGGTGGTGATGATCTGGCCGGCCTTGGCCTGGCTCGTCATGCGGTTCGCGGTGTGCACCGTCGAACCGAACACGTCGCGATTCTCGACGACGACCGGGCCCGCATGGCAACCGATGCGGATGGCGACGTGATGTCCTTCGGCCGTGAGTTCCGGGATTGCCCGTAATCGACTTCTGCATCTTCGCGGCCGCGTTCAACGCGTCGTTCGCCACCGCGAAAGTCGACATCACTTCGTCACCCATCGTCTTGATGACTGTACCGTGATGTTCCTCGGTCGCCTGCCGCATGATGTCGATGCAGGTCGCGACCACTTCGCGCGCGCGCTGGTCCCCGAGCTCTTCATAGAGCCGCGTCGAGCCGACGACGTCGGCGAAAACGATGGCGAGTTCAACGTCTTTGGCCATAGGGATCAGATGGATGGACGCGGGCGATTATATACATATGACCTAGAATGGCAGCCCATTCGCCTCCGATCCCCGCATCCAATCACCCGCCGGTCACATGCGCAAACAGACAACCCCGTTTTTCGCGCTTTTCCTGCTGTCTTTCTTCGTGTCGCGGCCGACGCCGCGGACAAACCCGCCGAGCTTTCTCGCGCCGATCTCGTCGGCCGCCGATTCCCTGCGGCAACGAGCCCTCTCCGACTCGACGGCCTATCGAGCTCGTCTCGTCGCTGACGACCGAGGTCGGTCCGAGACCCGCGGGCTCCGCGGGCGACAAGGCCGCCGTGGCCTGGGCGTCTGCGCGAGATGAAGCGTCTCGGGTTCGCGAACGTTCGGGCCGAGGAAGTCACCGTGCCCCATTGGGTGCGCGGCGAAGCGCAGTTTCGCGTGCTCGCGCCCTGGCCGCAGACCATGCCGACCCTCGCGCTCGGCGGCAGCATCGGCACGCCGCGCCGAAGGCATCGAAGCCGAAGCGATCCTGGTGAAGGACCTCGATGCGCTCGCGGCGCTGCCCGCCGGCGCCGTGAAGGGACAAGATCGTCTTCTTCAGCATCGCATGGACCGCACGCGCGATGGCTCGGGCTATGGCCGCGCGGTGCGCGTGCGCGCCTCGGGCCCCTCGGCCGCCGCAAGCTCGGCGCGGTGGGCGTCGTGATCCGCTCGATCAGCACCAGCGACCTGCGTTTCCCGCACACCGGCGGCCTGCGCTACGCGGCCGATGCGCCGCGCATCCCGGCGTTCGCGATCTCGAACCCCGACGCCGATGCCCTCGAGCGGCAGTTCGGAGCCGGCAAACCCGTGCGGCTGCGCCTCTGGTCGACCGTCGCGCGACCTGCCCGCCGAACGCTCGGCCAACGTGATCGGCGAGATTCCGGGCACGCGATCGCGCGAGGAGATCGTGCTGCTCGGCGCGCACCTCGATTCCTGGGACCCGGGCGTGGGCGCGCTCGACAACGCGCGCGGGCGTCGCGATCATGATGAGCGTCGCGCAAGCTCATCGAAGGACGCTGGACACTCAAGCCCCGCCGCACGATCCGCGTCGTGCTGTTCGCCAACGAGGAGTTCGGCGCGTCCGGCTCGCATGGCCTATCTCGCCGCCCACGAGGCCGAGCTGCCGAACCACGTGCTCGGCTTCGAGGCGGACTTCGGCGCCGGCCCGGTCTGGCGCCTATCTAGTCGCGTGAATCCCGCCCAGCTCCCGGCGGTCGACCAGATCCACCGCGCGCTCGGCTCCGCTCAAGCTCGTACGCGGCGGCAACGAGGCCACGCGGCGGCGCCGATCTCGACGGCCTCGCCAAGCTCGGCATGCCGCTGCTCGAGCCCCGACCTCGACGGCATCGACTACTTCGACGTGCACCACACCGCCAACGACACGCTGGCGATGGTCGATCCCGAAGGCCCTGCAGCAGTCCGTCGCGGCCTTCGCCGTCAGCGTCTGGCTCGGCGCGCAGTATCCCGGCGAATGGGAACGCGTGACGACCGAAAAGGCGCCGCGGCGC
The DNA here is from genome assembly GCA_963846605.1 of uncultured Pseudomonadota bacterium. Lineage (GTDB taxonomy): Bacteria > Pseudomonadota > Gammaproteobacteria > Steroidobacterales > Steroidobacteraceae > CADEED01. Next base: position 151,422 of record CAWJWS010000011.1, on the reverse strand, counting down.
TGACGCCAGGAGGTCGAATGACAGCGGCAGAACTGATCACGCAAGCTCGATCTCACGGAACATCCCGAAGGCGGCTGGTACCGCGAGGTGCATCGCTCCACCGAGATCATCACCACCGCGCGCGGCCCGCGTTCGGCGCTCACGTCCATCTACTTCCTGCTCGAGTCGCCGCAGAAGAGCCGCTGGCACGTGGTCGCCTCCGACGAGATCTGGCACTCCATCGACGGCTCGCCGCTGGAGCTGTTGATCTATTCGCCGGCGACGAAGGCCGTCACCACGTCGCGTGCTCGGCGCGCCCACGGACGCGCGACGAACCGACCGGCGTCGCGCGCGCCGGCGACTGGCAGGCGGCGCGCAGCCTCGGGCCCTGGTCGCTGCTGGCCTGCGATGTCGGACCCGGGTTCGATTTCGAGGACTTCGCGTTCATCGCCTCGATCGACGGCCACGCGGCGCACTTTCGCGGACCGCTCGCGAACTACGCCGACCTGCTCTGATCAGGCCGCGGCGTCGTTGAGCCGCTCGCAGGCCTCGCCCGCCTCGAGCAGCAATTCCGGCGGGCGCATCGCGGCGCACGCGCGCCTTCGGACAGCCGGCGCCGGAATTCCTTCGCGCCCGGCATGCCCGAATACAACCCCAGCATGTGCCGCGCGATCCAGCTCAGCCGTTCGCCGCGCGCGAGCTCGCGGCGCGCGTAGGCCGTCATGCGCTCGAGCAGCGCGATCCGCGACGGCGGCCTTTCGCGCCGCGAGATCTCCGCCAGCAGCATCGGCCGGTGATACGCCTCGCGTCCCAGCATCACGCCGTCCGCCCAGTCGAGCTCGCTAACTACCTGGTCCGCCGTGCGCAGCCCGCCATTGAGCACGACCGGCACCGGCGCGATGCGCTTCGCCAGCTCGCGCACCACGTCGTAACGCAGCGGCGGGATCTCGCGATTGTCGCGCGGCGACCAGGCGCCGAGCACGGCCTTGCGCGCGTGCACGATCACCGCGCGAACAACCCGCCGCCACGATGCCGTCGACGAACTCGTCCAGGTCCCGTTGCTCCGCTCACCGAAGCGCGCGGCCGCGGCGCGCGCGGATTCGCGCCGCGTCGCGCCCTCGCCTGCGAGCTCATTCGCGTCGACCACGCCGATGCGCAGCTTGACCGTCACGGGCAGCGACACCGCGGCGCGCATCGCCGCCACGCATTCCGCGACGAGCGCAGGTCGTTTCATCAGGCAGGCGCCGAACGCGCCCGAGTGCACGCGGTCGCTGGGACAGCCGCAGTTGAGGTTGATCTCGTCGTAGCCCATGTCGGCGCCGATGCGCGCCGCGGCCGCGAGATCCGCCGGATCGCTGCCGCCGAGCTGCAGCGCGACCGGGTGTTCTTCGGGGTCGAATGCCAGCAGCTTCTCGCGGTCGCCGCGCAGGATCACGGCGCCGGTGGTGATCATCTCCGTATATAGAAGAGTGTCGGGCGCGAAGCCGCGCAGGAAGATAGCGGCAATGGCGGTCCGTCCAGTCCATCATTGGCGCCACGCTGATGCGCCGGTCGATCTGATTCATCGGGCGCATATGTTTCGCATCGGTCCATTCAAGTCAAAACATGACACGCCCGCCCTCATCCCGAAAACCCGGAATACCCGCGCCTCTCCAAGCGCATGGGCGAACTCGGCCTGTGCTCACGGCGCGAGGCGGATCGCTGGATCGCCAGCGGCTGGGTGAAGGTGGATGGCGAGGTCGTCGACACGCTCGGCGTGCGCGTGTCACCCGACGCACGCATCGAGATCGATCGGGCCGCGCGCGAACACCAGAGCGGACAGGTCACCATCCTGCTGCACAAGCCGGTGGGCTATGTCTCCGGCCAGGCCGAAGACGGCTACGAACCCGCCATCGTGCTGATCCGTCCGGAGAATCGCTGGGCGGCGGATCCCTCGCCCATCCAGTTCCAGCGGGAACATCTGCGTTCGCTCGTCCCCGCCGGCCGGCTGGACATCGACTCCACCGGGCTGCTGGTGCTCACGCAGGATGGACGCATCGCGAAGCAGCTGATCGGCGAGAACTCCTCGGTCGAGAAGGAATACCTCGTGCGCGTCGAAGGCAATCTCTCCGCCGACGGCATGAAGCGCCTGCAGTACGGCCTGACGCTCGATGGCGTGAAGCTGAAGCCCGCGCAGGTGTCGTGGCAGAACGAACACCAGCTGCGCTTCGTGCTGCGCCAGGGCCGCAAGCGGCAGATCCGCCGCATGTGCGAGCTCGTGGGTCTTTTCGTGACCGGGTTGAAGCGCGTGCGCAGCGGCAACGTGCCGCTGGGAGGATTGCCGGTGGGCAAGTGGCGCTACCTGCGGCCCGACGAGAAGTTCTGACAGAGCGCGCTCGCGCGCTCAGCGCGCCGCGAGCCGCCAGAGCGAAGTGATTTCCGCCGCGCGCGCGGCATGCAGCGGGTCCGTCTTGTCAGCGGCTCGCGGATGTCGCGGCGGCACATCGTGTCGGCCCACGCACGCGCAATCCCGCAGCCTCGAACTCCTCCAGCAACTGCGCGCGGGTGCGCAAGCCCGAGATGCTCCGCCAGGTCGGAAAGGATCAACCACCCCTCACCGCCCGGCTCGAGATGCTCCGGCAGCTTCGCCAGAAATCCGCGCAGCATCCGGCTGTCGGGATCGTAGATTCCGTTTTCCATGGGCGAGCTCGGCCGCGCGGGAATCCAGGGCGGATTGCAGACCACGAGCGCCGCGCGACCTTCGGGAAAAAGATCCGCCTGCACGACGTCGATGCGTTCCGACGAGTCCGAACTGTCGAACGTTCTCACGCGCGCACGCCAGCGCGCGCGGATCGAGATCGGTCGCGACCACGCGTTCGATGCCACGCCGTGCCAGTACCGCGGCGAGCACGCCGGTGCCCGTGCCGATATCGAAAGCAACGCTTGACGAAGCGCACGCAGCCGGCAGAGGCGTCGTCGCGACGAGGTCCACGTACTCACGGCGGATCGGCGCGAACACACCGAAGTGCGGATGGATTCGGCCGCCGGCTTCCGGAATCTCGATGCCTTTCGTGCGCCACTCGTGCGCGCCGATCACACCGAGCAACGCTCGCAGCGAGGTGACCGATGCAGTCTCCGCGGGACCGTACGCCTCCGCGCAGGCTTGCCGGATATCGGGCGCTCGTCGCAACGGGATCGAGTAGTCGTCGTTGAGCGGGATCAACAACGAGTTGAGCGTGCGGGCCCGTTGCGACCTGGCTTGCCGGTAGAGATGGAATGCGTCGGCCGACTGCGATCGGCGTCGCGGTTGACGCAGGTCGCGTCGACGCTTGCCGACGATCCGCGCGTTTCCCCAACGCAGTCAGCATCTGGCGCGCCTCCTGGAAATCACCGCGCCAGAGAAGCGCGGTGCCCTGACACGCGAGACCATAGGCCTCGTCCGCCGTCATCTTCCCGTCGGCGACGACGACGCGCGTGGCAGGCGGCGCATCGCTATGGGAGCGCCACCGTGCCTCGAATGCCTTGCCGTCTTCGAGCCAATGAATGATTTCCACAGACCCCTGGCCCGTCACTCGAACAGGCTGAGAATGCTCTGGTACTTCTCGATGTACCAGCGATTCTCATTGTTGTATCGCGGAATGGTCACCGGGCGCACCGTCGTCGCCCTCCGCTTTCCAGAGCAGGGACAGATCACGGGCTCGTCCCGTGCCTGTTCGCCGGGCAGGCGCAGGTCCGCAAGCGCCACCTTCATCTTCTGTGTCAGCACGTGATAGAGCTTCGTCACGTTTCGCGGCCCGCCGTTGTAGGCCGCGACCGGGAAGATGCCGAGCACCTGCTGGTTGTCCCGGTACGCGCGCCGGATATCCGCACGCATCTGCAGCAGCTCGATATCGAACAGGCAGATGGCCGCCTTCATGGCATTCAGCAGGTCGGTGGCGCCTCGCTCGAAGTTCGGGTCGATCCTGGCTTCGCGACAGCGCCTGCACCACGAGCGAGTACGTGCCATTGCCCCGGCGATTCGTGAACTGCATGGGTCCGATCGCCGACGGCGCTCGAGACGCTGTAGCGGTAGGCCTCCTCGCGCTTGAGGCCGTACTGGCTCAGCACCTCGTCGACCGCGAGGCCTTCTTTTCGACGTACTCGGTGTCGTCCGTCTGCTCGATGACCGCGAGCGTCGTGATGACCTCGGCGGGCACGACGTCGGCGAGCAGCTCGCCCGGAAACGCCCGTGACGGCGCCTTGGCGAGGCGCAGCTCCTCGATCGCCCTGCGTGCGGTGGCCAGCAGGAACTCCTTGCCACCGCTGACGAAGCTGGGATCGAGCGTGTCTTCCGTGAACGGCAGATACACGATGGGTTTGGCGGTGTCCGCGACCGCCCTCCACTGCTTCTTCTTCAGCAGGTTGCTGTCGAACACCGGGAACTTGCGTCCGTAGACCTTCAGCGCTCGCCGTCGCGCGAGAACGCGAACATGAGCCGTTCCGCGCCCGTGCCCTTCACATGCCGCGCCTCGATGCCCCGCGTCAGCGACTGAAGCCATCGGCTTGCCGCCCGGTCTCCATTTGATGGGTGGACGCGGGATCTCGACATGCGCGATGGTCCATTCCAGCTTCGCCTCGCTCCACAGCGCAAAGGCGACGGGCCGACCACGCAGCACGCGCTTCCTGCCCTTGCCGGTGAAGACGTACTCGAGCTCCACATCGCGCAGCAGCGCCTGTGCTTCGGCGACGAGATCACGGATCGCTTCGTGGCGATTGCGCCGGCCCTGGACGACCACCTCGGCGAGCTTCTCTTCGACCGGCGGCTCGGGCTGCTCGGTCTCCGCGACGGCGAGCGGAACTTCACCTTCCTGTTGCTTGGATTCCTCCGCGGGCGTCACCACCGCGGCATCTTCCTCTGGCTCCGCCACCGCCGCCGGGGCCTCGACCAGCGTCGGATCATCCGATTCTTCGCCCGCGTCTTTGGTGACCGCACAGCCCGAGGCGGCCAGGGCCGAGAGGAAGAGGACGGAGACCGCGATCAGGCGGGCGGCAGGTGTATCCATGTGATTCATCGGGCGCATCTTTTTCAGTATCGGTGGGCGAGTCAAGTAATGGAGTCCGACTCCTGAGACGCAGTTGTCTGGCAGGATGCGGTTCCATGAACAGATCGGTCGCCGCGTCAGCCGCCTTCGTCGTGGCATGCCTTTTCGCCGGCACGTCAGCGGCATCTCCGGTTCCGACTCCCGCGGGCGCGGAGAAGTTCGCGCGACTCCGCACCCCACCTGCGTACACCAGGAGTATCCCGAACAAGATCGCGCACGTGCTCGCGTCCGACGCCGACGCCCAACCGCCTCGCGACTCTGTACCCCGCGTTCCACGGCTGCTACGACTGGCACTCCGCCGTTCACGGCCATTGGCTGCTCGCGCGACTCGCGAAGCGATTTCCGGAGGCGGCGTTCACGGCGAAAGCGCGTGCCGCCCTCGCCCGCAGTCTCGACCCCGAAAACCTCGCAGCCGAGACCGCCTATCTACAGACGAGCGGATCGCGCTCTCGTTCGAGCGCCCCTATGGCCTCGCCTGGCTGCTTCGCGCTCGGCGCCGAACTCCGCACCTGGGACGACCCGCAGGCGCGCGACTGGGCGCAGCGCACTGGCAGCCACTCGAAACCGAGGCCGTCGCGAATCTCGAACGCTGGCTGCCCGACCTGACATACGCGATCCGCGTCGGCGAGCACGACCAGACGGCGTTCGCGTTCGGACTGATCTGGGACTGGACACTCGTCGCGGGCGACGAGCCCCTGCGCACGCGGCTCGCGAACGCGGCGCAGCGCTTCTATCTACACGACTCGGACTGCCCGTTGCATTACGAGCCCTCGGGCCACGACTTCCTGTCACCCTGCATCGCCGAAGCAGATTTCATGCGGCGCGTTCTCGACGCGAAAGTGTATCGCTCATGGCTCGACCCGATTCCTGCCGGGAATTCCGCGCAGCGCGGACCCGGCGTGGCTCGCGCCGGCGATCGTGACGAATCGCAAGGATCCGAAGCTCGGGCACCTCGACGGTCTCAATCTCAGCCGCGCATGGATGCTCGAAGCGATCGCGCGCGCTCTCGGACGCCCGCCGACCGGCGATACGCCGCGCTCGACCGCCGCTGCTCTCCATCATCGCGACGCCGCGCTGCCCCACGTGACCGGCGAACACTACGAGGGCGGTCACTGGTTGGGGACGTTCGCGGTCTACCTGGAGACCGGCGCGGGCCAGGCAACGCGCTGATAGCGCCGCACTCGGCACATCGCGAAGCTTCAGGTCTTGCCGGCTGGACCTGGTTTCGGTTTGGCGCGCTCTTCTTTTTCCGTGCCGTCTTTCTTCTCTTTGTCGCCCTCCCCGCCCTGGCCTTCCCTGGCGATGCCTCGCACATTCTTCTTCACGTCGCGCAAGGTGATGGAACCCTCGAGAGATCGCGCGAACGCGCTCACGAACGCATTGCGCATGACGCTCGCGATCGTCGCGAAGAGATTGGTCTCGGGATCCTCGAGCGTGCCCGAGAACGGGATGCGCGCGGCGACCTGTTCGGCGTCTGGATTCTCGAGCACGTTCGCGGCGAAATCGAGGAAGCCCTTCCCAGACGCGCTTCAACGGATTCTCCTCGGGCTCGCCGGAGCGGTACAGATCGACGTCCTGCAGGATCGGCTTGGCGTAGCCCGTGAACTTTCCATCGGCCGCGGCGAGCTCCAGGTAGAGCTCGAACGTCCCGGCTTCGGCGTCCGCCTTGATGTACTCGCGCAGCCACGGATTGGCCTGCGGCAGCTGGATCTTCTTCACTTCCATGTTCACGTCGAACGTCGGCTGCGCCGCGAACGCATCCACGCTGCCCCCCACTCTCGCGGGTGCGCCGTCCAGGACCGTCGCCGTGATCTGCGAAATCCGCGAATGTGCGCTTACCGGCATCGAGCACGTTCGTCAGATTGGAAACGCTTCCGAAAACCTGTCTCGCGGTGATCGCGTCCTTCGAGCCGATGCCGGGCGCGAGAAAACGAACCGTGCCGTCTTGACGGTGATCGTGTTGAAACGGAACGGGAACAGGGACTCGAGCGTCTGGTTCCAGTTCTGCTCGTCGCCCAACTGCGAGCCTGCCTCCGATTTCGCCTGCACGAGATTGAGTCTCGGGCGACTGGAACACCGCTTCGGCGACGAGCGAGCCGCGAAACAGGCTGCGCCATTCGACCGACAGGTTCAGCCGCGGGGTCTTGAAGAACGGCACGGATCGTGCCGCTCCTTCTTCACGATCTCGATGGCGTCGATGCTGTACGCGCCGCGCCAGAGATGGATGTCGACGTCGCCGATGTGGCCTTGATAGGCCTCGAGGCGGCTGCAGGTGGCCGTTCACGTAATCCTCGACGACGAAGGGCATCGCGATGCGCGCGGCGACCAGCACCGACGACCAGCGACGCCGACGGCGATCAGATTTTTCGTCTGCGGGTCAGCATGACGCATAAGAAAGGCCGCGCATGGCGGCCTCCCTGTTCGCAGTCTGCTCAACCGGGCGTCGTGACCCCAGCGGCGATCTGCCGTAGATTGCGTCTCTCGGATTCCGACAGAGGGGCGAAACGATGAACCGTGCAGGTCTCTGCGGAAGTTGTTTGTGGTGCTCATCGCGGCCGTCTGCGGCGCGGCGGACGCGGACTGGCCTACGTACGGTGGCGATGCCGGCAAGACGCGCCACTCGCCCCTCGCGGACATCCATCGCGGCAACGTCGCGCGCCTGTCGCTCGCCTGGTCTACGACACCGCGCGAGAAAGGCGACACGCAGACCCAGCCCATCGTGGTCGGACGCGTGCTGTACGGCTACACGCCGACGCACAAGGCGTTCGCACTCGATGCCGCCACGGGCAAGCAACTGTGGATGTTCGATCCGGCATCCCCGGAGTCGGCGCGAATCGCGGCCTCATGCACTGGACAGACGGCAAGCAGGCGCGCGTGTTCGCCGCCGTCGACAACTTCGTGTACGCGCTGGATGCCGCGACCGGACAAACCCATCACCACCTTCGGTGACGCGGGCCGCATCGACCTACGCGAGAATCTCGGCCGCGATCCCGCGACGCAATCCGTGCGCCTCACCAGTCCTGGCGTCATCTACCGCGACCTCATGATTCTCGGCGGACGCGTCAGCGAAAGTCACTGCCGGCCTCACCCGGACACATCCGCGCATACGACGTGCGCACGGGCGCGCTGCGCTGGACCTTCCGCACGATTCCGCGTCCCGGTGAACCTGGTCACGAAACCTGGCCGAAGGATGCGTGGCAGTACATCGGCGGCGCCAACAGCTGGCCGGGCATGTCGCTGGACGAGAAACGCGGCCTGGTATTCGTACCCACGGGCTCCGCGGCCGCGGATTTCTACGGCGCGGACCGGCTGGGCGACAACCTCTACGCCAATTGCCTTCTGGCCATCGAGGCGGCGACCGGCAAGCTGCGCTGGCACTACCAGTTCGTGAAGCATGACCTGCTCGATCGTGACGTTCCCACCGCCCCCACGCTCGTCACGCTGAACATCAAGGGCAAGCAAGTCGACGCGCTCGCGCAGCCCACCAAGCAAGGCTATGTCTTCGTGCTCCGGCGCGAGGACGGCACGCCCGTGTACCCGGTGGACGAGGTTCCGGCGCCGGCGTCCGACGTCCCGGGTGAAGTCGCGAGCGGCACCTACCGCCGGCCGGACATGCCCGCGCCCCTGGCGCGTCAGCGACTCACCCCGTCGGATCTCACGACACGTACGCCCGCGGCAGCGGCTTGGGCGCGCGAGCAGTTCGCGCAGCTGATCAGCGACGGTCCCTTCAAGCCGCTCACGGTCGGCACCGGCACGACTATCTACCCCGGCTTCGACGGCGGCGCGGAATGGGGCGGCCCGGCGTGGGATCCCGACACCCACCTGCTCTACGTCAACACCAATGAGATGGCATGGGTGGGATCCCTGGCGCTCAATGACCGCGGGCGCAGCACCGGCAAGTCCATCTACCTGCGCGACTGCGCGGCGTGCCACGGCGATTCCGGCCAGGGCTCGCCGCCCCAGTTCCCGTCGTTGCGCGAGTTGAACGGCCGCATCAGCGAGGAGCAATTCGCCGAGCGCGTGAGCAAGGGCGGCGGCCGCATGCCTGCCTTCCCGCACATGCAAAAGGAAGCGCTGAATGCGCTGAAGGCATTTCTTTATAAAGGAGTGGACCTGCCGGCCGGAGAGGCCGACCGGTCTCCCGCGAACCAGGAGTACCGTTTCACGGGATACCGCCGGTGGCTGGATCCCGACGGCTATCCCGCAATCGGGACGCCTTGGGGTGCGTTGACCGCTATCTATCTCGACACCGGAAAATTCGCCTGGCGCATTCCCTTCGGCGAATACCCGGAACTCGCGGCGCGAGGCCAGCGTGATACGGGCAGCGAGAATTACGGCGGCCCGCTGGTCACGCGCGGCGGCCTGCTGTTCATCGGCGCCAGCATCCATGACCGCAAGTTCCGCGCCTTCGACAAGCGAGACGGCAAACTACTGTGGGAAACCACGCTGCCGTTCTCCGCGGACGCCACGCCCATCACCTACCAGGTGGACGGGCGCCAATACGTCGCGATCTACGCGAGCGGCGGCAAGGAGCGCGAGGGCGCGACGCGCGGTGTGTACCTCGCGTTCGCACTGCCCCGGCACTGACCTTCGATACTCCGCACAGGAATCGCGCGGGAAACTGCGGCTCCATACGGGTTCGTGACTATCGGTATACGATATATCATATTTGACGCGTCCGGCGCCGCATTGTCTCCTCTCTCCCGGGGAAGCCTTCACCAATCGGGAGTCACAATGCAGAATAAACAAGCAACCGGCGGGGCGCTGGTGGCCGCCGCGACCGCGTCGCTGCTGGCCCAATCCGGCATCACTCACGCGCAGGCACCGCCCGCGGGCGCCGAAAACGAAATCGAAACCATCACGGTCACGGGCAGCCGCATCAAGCGGCCCAACATCGAGAGCGCGAGCCCGGTCGCGGTCGTCGACACGCAGGAACTCGTGTACCAAGGCACCACCAGCGTCGAGACCGCGCTGAACCGTCTGCCGCAGTTCACCGCCGACTCCAACGAGAACGGCTCGAACGGCTCCGACGGCACCGCGCGTCTCAATCTCCGCGGCCTCGGGTCGAACCGCGTGCTCGTGCTGGTCGATGGCCAGCGCATGCTCCCGGTGGAAACCGCCGACGTGAATTTCATCCCGAGTTCGCTGCTCGAGCGCGTCGACGTGGTGACGGGTGGCGCCTCGGCGGTGTACGGCTCGGACGCCGTCGCGGGCGTGGTCAACTTCATCATGAAGAAGAACCTGCACGGCGTGCGCATCGATGCGCAGTACGGCATCGCCAACCACTCCAATGACAACGGCTACGTGCGCGGCGTGATCGACAACGCCGGCTTCAACCTGCCGGAGTCGTCCCTGTGGGACGGCGCGCGCATGGACGTGAACATGTCGCTGGGCATGAACACCGAGGACGGCAAGGGCAACGTCACCTTCTATCTCGGCTATCGCGAACTCGATCCCGTCACGCAGGACTCGCGCGACTTCTCGGCCTGCGGACTGAATCTCACCGGCACGGGGAACACGGATCTCATCTGCGGCGGCTCCAGCAACAACCAGTGGGGCCTGTTCACCGCTCTCTCCGGCCCGAGTCTTGGCCAGACCTTCAACAACGTGAAGGAAGGCACCAAGACCTGGGTGCCCTACAACAGCTCTTTCCTCTACAACTACGCGCCGACCAACTACATCCAACGCCAGGACAAGCGCCTCACCGCGGGCGCCTTCGCGCACTACGACTACAGCGAGCACGCCGAGATCTACGGCAGCCTGATGTTCATGGACGACCACACCTTCTCCCAGGCCGCGCCCAGCGCGTACTTCCAGGGAACGGTGTATCCCATCAACTGCGACAACCCGCTGATGTCAACGCAGCAGGCCACGCTGTTGTGCGGCGCCAATGCCGGCACCGCGACCAACATCAACACCTTCATCGGGTACCGGTTCGGCGGCGACGGTGAGCCGCGCCGCGACGACCTGCGCCACACCGACTACCGCGTCAACCTGGGCACGCGCGGTGACATCACCGAAGGCTGGTCCTACGACGTCTCGGCGCTGTACTCGCAGATGGTGCTCGACGAGAGCTACAAGAACGACCTCGACCTCATCAAGGGTGCGCGCGCCCTGCAGGTGGTCAATGTCGGCGGTGTGCCCACCTGCCGCTCGGTGGTGGATGGCACGGATCCGAACTGCGTTCCCGTGAACGTGTTCCAGGCTTTCGGCATTTCGCCCGAGGCCTACGGCTACATCTACACGCCCACCTACACGCACGGCGTGCAGAAGGAGTCGGTCATCAATGCCGTGGTGAACGGCGATCTCGACCGCTACGGTTTAAAACTGCCCAGCGCCTCGGAGGCGATTGCGCTGGCCGTGGGTCTCGAACACCGCACCGAAGACCTGTCCTTCGAAGCGGACGCGGTAGCGCAATCCAAGGGCACCAAGGAGAACGCGGGCGACTTCAAGGTCGACGAGGCCTTCCTGGAAGTCGACGTGCCGCTCGTGGACGAAAAGCCGGGCATCCACGCGCTGTCGCTCAACGCAGGCTATCGTTACTCCGACTACAGTGTCGCGGGTGACACGGGCTTCACCGCCGACACCTACAAGGCCGAGCTGCAGTACTCGCCGGTGCAGGCGATCAAGTTCCGCGGCAGCTTCAACCACGCGGTACGCGCGCCCAATATCTCCGAGCTCTTCTCCGCGCAGGCGCTGGGCAACGTCTCCGGCCAGGACCCCTGCTCGGGGCCGACGCCGATCGCCAGTGCCGCGGCCTGCGCGCGCAGCGGCGTGACCGCCGGACAGTACGGCTTGATCCAGCCCTGCCCTGCGGACACCTGCGTGACGCTCGGGGGCGGCAACCTGGCGCTCAAGCCCGAGACTGCGGACACGAAGACCTTCGGCTTCGTCGTGGCGCCCGAGAGCATCCCGGGCTTCACGTTCTCGGCCGACTACTTCGACATCAACGTCGATGGCTACATCGGCTCCGTGGACGCGTCCATCGTGATCAACCAGTGCATCACCGGTGGCATGGAGTTCTTCTGCAACCTGTTCCATCGCGATCCCACCACCGGCGTGCTGTTCGGCAACCAGGGCTACATCGTGGCCAACAGCCAGAACACCGGCCATCTCGCGACGAGTGGCATCGACTTCACGGCGACCTACCGCTGGAGCCTGAAGGACTGGGGCAATCTCGACTTCGACTTCGTGGGCACCAAGCTCGACAGCCGCGAAGTGGAACAGTTGCCGGGGCTGGGCACGTACGACTGCAAGGGCCTGTTCGGCCCCACATGCGGACAGCCCTCACCGGCCTGGCGGCACAACCTGCGCGCCACGTGGTCGGGCGTCGCCAACGTCGCGGTGTCGCTCAACTGGCGGCATTTCGGTTCCACGGGTCTCTCCTCGAACACCGAAAACCCGTTCCTCGCGGGTGACCCGGTGGAGATCAACAAGACCATTGGTGCCTACAACTACATCGACCTGTTCGGCTCGTGGACGTTGCGGGAGAACCTCGAACTGCGCATGGGCGTGAACAACCTGTTCGACAAGAGCCCGCCGGCCATCGCGGCCGGATTGCTGAGCGCCTTCGGCAACGGCAATACCTACCCGGGTGTGTACGATCCGATGGGCCGGCTGGTGTTCGCCGGCATGACGTTCAACTTCTGAAGTCCGACCATGCGGGCCGGGCGTTGCCCGGCCCGCTCTCCGACAAGACATCCGGATCCATGCCGAACTACTACCTCGCGCGCATCGCCGCACCGCTGCTGGTCCTGGTAATGGTGATGGGCGCCGCACAGGCGCAGGAACGCCTCACCTCCACACTCGTGGTGAAGCTGCGTTCCGATACGCAGACTCTCGCGAGCCTTTCACCGCGGGCCGACCGCGACTTCGATTTCCTGCCCTCGCATCTCGCGAAGCAACGTCGCGGCGACGGCTTCGCCCACCTGGGTGACCTCAATCTCCGACTGAGACTCTCTGGCGGCGAATGGCGGGATTTTTCTTCCTACCGACAGCGCGCGGGGGTTCGCCCGCTCGAATCCGGTGACAAAGAGTTCGCCGCCGCGGATATCACGGCCACACTCGGCGCGGACCTGCCGCTGCGCGTATCACGCCACTGGAGTGTCGACGCGCGAGCGCTGGTGCTGCGGTTCACGCTGGCCAACACCAGCGCCGCTCCCGTGGAAGTCGGCGGGCTGGGCATGCCGCTGGTGTTCGACAACATCCTCACCGGCCGCACGCTCGAGCAGGCGCATTCGAAGGCCAGCTTCTCCGATCCGAGCATCGCCAACGACGCCGGCTATGTGCAGGTTACGCGGCTAAACGGCCACGGTCCCGCGCTGCTCGTGGTTCCGGAATCGGGCACACCCCTCGAAGCTTGGCGTCCCCTCCTCGACGACGCGACGAAGCACGGCCACACCTTCGAAGGCTTCCACGAGTGGATGGTCGCCAGCCGAGGCTACGCCGACAGGGAATGGGCCAAGGCCGGTGAGCCCTGGAACCCGCCGACCTCGTTTACGCTGGCACCCGGCGAGTCACGCACGGTCGGCCTGCGGTTCCTCACGGCTCCCACCATCCGCTCCATCGAGTCCGTGCTGATCGCCGAGCGGCGCCCCGTCGTGGTGGGAATCCCGGGATATGTGCTGCCGACGGATATCGACGGCTCGCTGTTCGTCGCCGCTCCGAGTGCGATCCGGCGCTTCGAGATCACGCCCGCCGGCGCTTTGACGCTGACGGCCGCGGGAGTGGCGCAAGGCTGGCAACGTTTCCAGGTGCGGGGAAACCAATGGGGCCGCGCCCGCCTCGCGATCCACTACGCGGACGGCACCTCGCAAACCGTGAGCTGGTTCGTCACGAAGCCCGCGGCCACCGTGGTGCGCGATCTCGCCTCCTTCATCACGCGGCGGCAGTATTTCGAAGACGCCGCGGATCCGTTCGGCCGGGCGCCGGGAATCCTGAGCTTCGACCGGGAGACCGGGAAGATCTCGACGCAGGACACGCGCGTCTGGATCTCGGGCATGAGCGACGAAGGCGGCGCGGGCAGCTGGGTCGCCGCGATGATGAAGCAGCTCGACAATCCGGACGCCGGTGAAGTCGCGCTGCTCGAGCGCGTGGTCAACGAAACCATCCGCGGCAAGCTGCAGGTGGTCGAGGGCAAGCACGCGGGCGGCGTGAAGAAGAGCCTGTTCGTCTACGAGCCAAAAACCTTTCCCGGTTACTACGACCCCGCATCGGACTGGACCACCTGGACGTCCTGGTCGCGCAAGGCTTCGGACAGCCTCGAGCGCTCGTTCAACTATCCACACGTTGCCGCCGGCTACTGGACCTTGTACCGGCTCGCGCGCCATACCCACGGCCTCGTGAAGAGCCACGACTGGCGCTGGTATCTCGACCAGGCCGCGATCACCTCGGTCGCGATGACGCGCGAGGCACCTCACTACTCGCAATTCGGCCAGATGGAAGGCGAGGTGTTCATCGAGATCCTGCGCGACCTGAAGCGCGAAGGCATGAAGCATCAGGCGGATGCGCTCGAGCAGGCCATGAAGCACCGCGTGGACCACTGGCTCACGCTGCCCTACCCCTTCGGCAGCGAGATGCCGTGGGATTCCACCGGCCAACCCGAGGTCTATGCGTGGTTGCGTTACTTCGGCCGCAACGACAAGGCCGCGGTCACGCGCGAAGTCATCCTCGCCTATGACCCCGTCATGCCGAGCTGGGGCTACAACGGCAACGCGCGCCGCTACTGGGATTTCCTGTACGGCGGCAAGCTCCGGCGCGTCGAGCGGCAGATACATCACTACGGCTCTGCGCTCAATGCCGTGCCGCTCTTCGAAGCCTTTCGCGCGAACCCGGATGACTTCCACCTGCTGCGCGTGGCATACGGCGGCCTCATGGGCGCGCTCACCAATGTCGATGAGCAAGGCTTCGGTTCGGCCGCTTTCCATTCGTGGCCCGACGAAATGCGCTTCGATCCCCTGACGGGTGACTACGGCATGGGCTTCTTCGGTCACGCCTACGCCACCGCGAGTTATCTCGTGCGTCATCCGGTATTCGGCTGGCTGGGCTTTGGTGGCAATGTCGCGACACACGGAAATACCATCCGCCTGCTGCCGCGCGACAGCGCCCGCGCGCGCGTGTTCATCGCGCCCGCGAAACTGTGGATCACGTTCGCGGCAGGCAAGATCGAAGCGGTCGACTACTCTCCGGCTGACGGGGCCGTGACGCTGACGCTTTCCCCAGCCGACGCGCACACGCCCGAAGCCCGCTTCCAGGTGGAAACCACCGCGGATCGCCGCGGCCCGCCAACGCACGAGCGAGCGCGGCTCCAGCAGGGCTGGTACACCTTGCCACTGGAACGCACGCCTACCCAAATCCGTTTTTCCGGGAGCCCCTGATGCAACGACGCCAGTTCCTCACCGCCAGCTCCGCCACTCTTGCGGGCAGTCTCGCGGCCCCCGCCTTCTCCGCCATGGCCCGCTCGCAGCTTCCGGCCCGGGCCGAAGCGTTACCGCTCCGTGACGTCCGGCTGCTGCCCTCGCCGTTCCGCAACGCCGTGGACGTGAACCTCAAGTATCTGCTCTCGTTGGATGCGGACCGGCTGCTGCACAACTTCCACACCGGCGCGGGTCTTCCGCCCAAGGCGCCGGTGTATGGCGGTTGGGAAAGCGACACGATCGCGGGCCACACGCTGGGCCACTATCTATCGGCCATGGCGCTGCTTCATGCGCAGACCGGCGACGCCGAGACCTGCCGGCGCGCCGCACTACATCGTCAGCGAACTTGCCGACCGTCCAGAAGAAGCGCGGCGACGGCTACGTCGGCGCGCTCACGCGCAAGCGCAAGGACGGCACCGTCGTCGACGGTCAGGAAATCTTCACCGAAGTCATGCGCGGCGAGATCAATTCCGGCGGCTTCGACCTCAACGGATCCTGGTCGCCGCTGTACACCGTACACAAGCTGTTCGCCGGCCTGCTCGACGTGCACGCACTCTGCGGCAACGCCGAAGCGCTGCAAGTGGCCATCGGCCTGGGCGGCTACTTCGAAAAGGTAATCAACGCGCTCGACGACGCCAGCCTGCAGAAGGTTCTGGCCTGCGAATACGGCGGACTCAACGAAAGTTTCGCCGAGCTCAATGCCCGCACGGGTGACAAGCGCTGGCTCGTGCTCGCGGAACGCGTGTACGACAACAAGGTGCTCGACCCGCTGAAGCGCAGCGAAGATCAGCTGGCCAACTTCCACTCGAACACACAGGTGCCCAAGCTCGTCGGCCTCGCCCGCATCCACGAGCTCAACGGCAAGCCGGAGCATGCCACCGCCGCGCGCTTCTTCTGGGAGCGCGTCACCGGGCATCACAGCTACGTGATCGGCGGCAACTCCGATCGCGAGTACTTCTTCGGGCCCGACAGCGATCTCGAAACACATCACCGAGCAGACCTGCGAGCACTGCAACAGCTACAACATGCTGCGGCTCACGCGGCACCTGTTCTCGTGGAAACCCGACGGCGCGCTGTTCGACTACTACGAGCGCACGCACTTCAACCACGTCCTCGCCGCAGCAGCACCCGATGACCGGGATGTTCACGTACATGACGCCGCTGATGTCCGGCGCCGCGCGCGAGTTTTCCAAGCCCACGGAAGATTTCTGGTGCTGCGTCGGCTCCGGGATGGAGAGCCATGCCAAGCACGGCGATTCGATCTTCTGGGAAGGCGACGACACGCTGTTCGTCAACCTCTACATCCCGGCTGAAGTGCAGTGGCGTGCGCGAAGCGCGAAGCTGCGCGCTCGAGACGAACTACCCGTTCGGCGGGGGACGCGACGCTGCACGTCGACGCAACCGGGCAAGCGCGGCAAATTTCCCGTCGCGCTGCGCGTCCCCGGCTGGGCCGAAGGCGCCACGCGTCACCGTCAATGGCAAAGCCGTCGAACCCGTGCTGGAGTCCGGCTATGCCATCGTCACGCGTCGCTGGAAGAACAGGCGACCGGCTCACGATCCAGCTGCCGCTGGCGCTGCGGATCGAAGCGACCCGCGACGATCCGGACACGATCGCCATCCTGCGCGGCCCGCTGGTGCTCGCCGCGGATCTCGGCCCGGGCGAGAGCGATCTCACCCAGTTCGCGCCGGTGCTGGTGGGCCAGGACGTGCTCGTCCGGGTTCACCGCCGCGTCATCACCGGCTCACTACCGCGTGCCCGAGGCCACGGCAAAACCGCGCGCGCTCGACTTCGCGCCGTTCTACTCGCCTGTACGACAAACGCACGCGCCGTGTATTTCCGCCGGTTCACCGAAGACGCGTTGGAAAGCTGAACAGACCGCCTTCGTTGCCGCGCAGGAAAAGCAGCGCGAGCTCGCGGCCCGCTCGGTCGACGTGATGCACCTCGGCGAGATGCAACCCGAGCGTGACCACAAGCTCACCTCTGAGATCTCCTATCCCGTGAGCTATCGCGGTCTGCAACGGCCGCGATGCGCGCTCGGGCGGCTTCTTCGAGTTCGACATGAAGGTGGAGCCCGGCATCACGCTTCAGGCGACCTACTGGGGCGACGAGCGCAAACGCGAGTTCGAGATCCTGGTCGATGGCCAGACGGCTCGCGCGCCAGCAGCTGAACCTGGATCAGCCCGGCCGAGTTCTTCGACGTCGAGTACCCGGTCCCCGACGCGCTGATCCAAGGAAAGAAGACCGTACGCGTGAAATTCGTGCCGCTGCCGCGCAACACCGCAGGTCCGGTGTTCGGTGTCCGCATGTTCACGGAACAAGTCGAGCCAGGAGCCGAATGATGCGAGTGAACTGGAAAGGCGTTTACCCGGCGGTGACCACGCAGCTGCATGCGAACCTGATCGTCGACATCGCCGGCACGCAGCGCGTGGTCGACGGCACTGATCCGCGACGGCGTCGACGGACTCATCGCGCTCGGAACGGTCGGCGAGAACAACTCGCTCGAGCCCGCGGAGAAACTCGCGGTGCTCGCAGGGCATCGTCGAAGTAGTCGACGGGCGCGTGCCGGTCATCGCGGGCGTCTCGGAATACGACGCGCGCCGCGCGGCCCGCTTCGCGAAGGACGCGGAGAGGATCGGCGCCGACGGGCCTCATGGTGCTGCCGCCGATGGTGTACGTGCCGACGCCGCCGAGCTGCGCGCACTTCCGCGCCATCGCGGGCGAAACCGGCCTGCCCATCATGCTCTACAACAATCCGCCCGCGTATCGCACGAACATCGACACGCAGGTGCTCGCCGCGCTCGCGACCGTGGACAACATCGTCGCGGTCAAGGAATCCGCGCCCGATCCGCGCCGCTTCACCGATCTGCGCAATGCGTTCGGCGACCGCTACGTGCTGTTCGCCGGCCTCGACGACCTCGCGCTCGAAGCGCTGTATCTCGGCGCACAGGGCTGGGTCTCCGGCCTCACCAATGCGTTCCCGCGCGAATCCGTCGGCCTCGTGGCCGCGTTGCGACGCGGCGATCACGACAAGGCCCGCGAGATCTACCGCTGGTTCATGCCGCTGCTGCACCTCGACGCCGAACACGACCTCGTGCAGTCGATCAAGCTCGCCGAGCAGATCATGGGCCGCGGCGCGGAGTTCGTGTTGCCGCCGCGACTGCCGCTCGGGGGTGAGCGGCGCAGGGCCGTCGTGAAGATGGTCGAGAACGCGGCGGCGACGCGTCCGCTGCCGCCGCCGGCGCGCGCGGCCTGACGGCGCTCGTTCGGCCTGGCGAGACGAAGCTCGAGCGACACCGAGTTCATGCAGTAGCGCAAGTCCGGTCGGCTCCGGGCCGTCGTCGAAGACGTGCCCGAGATGCGCGTCGCAACGCGCGCACTCCACCGCGGTGCGCTGCATGATCAGACTGTTGTCCAGCGATCTCGCGCACGTTCGCATTCGAGATCGGCTTCCAGAAGCTGGGCCAGCCGGTGCCGGACTCGAACTTCGTGCTTCGAGTCGAACAACGCGGTCTCGCAGCAGATGCAGCGATAGATCCCGTCGGCGTGATTGTCGTTGTACTTGCCGGAGTACGGGCCGCTCCGTGCCCTCGTGGCGCGTGACGACGAACGATCTTCGGTGGCAATTGCTTGCGCCACTCGTCATCGGTCTTGACGACGCGCGGCACGGTCGACCTTGCCGAGGCTCTTGCCGGCGGCCGAGAAGTTCTCGATGGTGACCGTCGGCGGCAGGATCTTCTTCGGACCGGCTCCGCGGCGCGTGCGCAACCGGAGAGCGTCAACGCGGCGGCGCATGATGCCCCACAGGAATGCCGGCGCGAAGTGATCGTGTTTCATGCGGCCTCAGCCGAAAGTGAATGAATAGGCGTCGACGCCGGCATCGAGGAACTCGATGACGAACTCGTGCTCGCCGACCGCGCCCTTCTGGCGGATCAGGTTGTAGAGGCGATGCTCGGTCCACGCCCATTGCCGTTCGCGTCGACGTCCATGCCGTGACTCGCGCCCGGCGCCTTGCCGTCGATCGTGACGCGGAAGCGCACGGGCTTGCGATCCGCGCCCGGACCCAACACGAGATGCAGATCGCGCGCGCGAACGCGGAACACGATGCGTGCCCGGCGCGCCTCTCGAGCTGGCGTGCTCGTTCGCCGACTTTCCACGGAGCCCGCCAGCGCCCACTGGTTCAGCGTCAGCGACGCGCGGCAATCGAATAGGTCTTCGCCGAGTCACGACGCGAATGCACCCGGCGAGCTGAAGTTCTCCGCGCGCGAGTAGCCCGACGTAGGTTTCGTGCGAGGCGACGTTGGCGGTGTCGGCGGCCGCATTGACGCCCTGCCCGCCGCGTCGTCGAGCGGATCCGGAAGATTCTTCGCGCCCGCTTCCGTGAGCAGCTGCCGGATGATGCGTTCGGGCTTCGCGTACTTGCCTTCGCCGAAGTGATGACCGCGGATCTGGCCCTTGGCGTCGACGAAGTAGTGAGCCGGCCAGAAGCGGTTGTTGAATGCCTTCCAGATGCGAGATCGGTGTCGAGCGCCACCGGGTAGCGGATGTCGAACTTCTTCATCGCCTGGCCTGCACGTTGCCCGTGTCCTTCTCGAAGGCGAACTCGGGCGAGTGCACGCCGAGCACGACGAGCCCGCGAATCCTTGTAGTGGCGATACCAGGCGTTCACGTACGGCATGGTGCGCAGGCAGTTGATGCAGGAGTACGTCCAGAAGTCGACGACGACGACCTTGCCGCGTGAGCGCTTCGCGCGTGAGCGGCTTCGAGTTGAGCCAGCCCGTGGCGCCGTCGAGCGGGGCAGAGGCCCTTCGACGTCTGGCGCCGGCCGCTCGCGCCTTGGCGGACATCATCGCGCCACCTTCGGCCGACGCGGGTTTCGGCGAAGACATCATCATCGCGCCGGCCGGCGCGTTTGAAGTCATCGCGCCTGGCGCGTTTGAGTCATCGCGCCGGAAGGCGCGTTTGACGTCATCCCGCCCTTCGCCCCACCGCGGAATCCCGCCACCGTCGCCGGCTGCGTCACGTACATCGGCGCGAACATCTTCTCGAAGTTGCGCACCTTCGGCAGATCGTTGATGACGATGTAGGGCTGGTTCGGGTGGTTGAGTCAGATAGTCCTGGTGGTACTCCTCGGCGACGTAGAAGCCGCCGCCGATCGGATCCACCTTGCGTGACGATGCGGCTTGCGGTACACGCCCGCCTTGTCGAGCTGTGCGATGTAGGCCTCGGCGATCTTCTTCTGCTCGGCCGTTCCGTAGAAGATGGCCGAGCGGTACTGCGTGCCGATGTCGGGACCCTGGCGATTGAGCTGGGTGGGATCGTGCACCACCGAGAAGAACACCTGCAGGATCTGGCCGTAGCGTCACCTGCGCGGGGTCGTAGACGATCTCGACCGCTTCGGCATGGCCGGTGCCGCCGCTGCTCACGGACTCGATAGTTCGCGCTCGCGGCGTCGCCGCCCGCATATCCGGACAGCACGTTCTTCACGCCCTTGAGGTGCTGATAAACGCCCTGCACGCCCCAGAAGCATCCGCCCGCGACCACGGCCTTGCGCAGCGGCGAACCGGCAGCCGGTGCAGCCTGATCAACCGCGGGCGCGGGAATCATCACGGCCTCTTCGCTCGCAGATGCGCAAGCAACCAGCGACAACGACGCGGCCAACACCAGGGCTCTCAACATGCGACCTCCAGGAACCTTGTTCAATTGCGTATCCATGAATCGGCGTATCGATATGACCGGCTGCCGGCGGCCATTATTTCACGCCCGCCTGCGTACAATTCCGGCGTCCCGCCCACTGAGACCGTGTCCATGCCCCGTAAATTCCTCGCCCCCGCGCTCTTGTTCCTGGTGACCCTGCCTTGCGCCGCCGCGCCGGTTTCGCGCGCCTGGGTGGCGGACCAGGGGGACGGCACCTACAAGAACCCCATCCTGCACGCCGACTACTCGGATCCCGACGCGGTGCGCGTGGGCCGCGATTTCTACCTGACGGCGTCGAGCTTCAACGCCAGTCCCGGGCTGCCCATCCTGCATTCACGCGATCTCGTGAACTGGGAGCTGGTGGCGCATGCCTACGGCCCGCAGCCGCCCTTCGAGTTGTTCAACAAGCCGCGCCACGGTGCCGGATCCTGGGCTCCCGCCATCCGCCACCACGGTGGCGAGTTCTACATCTTCTATCCGGACCCGGATTTCGGCATCTACATGATCAAGGCGCGCGACGCGCGCGGACCCTGGACTGCACCGCTGCTGATCAAGGCCGCGAAGGGCTGGATCGATCCCGCGCCACTTTGGGACGACGACGGCAACGCCTACCTGGTGAGCGCGCTGGCGCGCAGCCGCTCAGGTATCAAGAGCACACTGATTGTGAGCCGCATGTCACCCGACGGCACGCGACTGCTGGATGAAGGCGTCATGGTCTATGACGGCCACGAGACCGACGAAACCATCGAAGGACCGAAGCTCTACAAGCGGAACGGCTGGTACTACCTCTTCGCGCCGGCGGGCGGCGTGCCCACGGGCTGGCAGCTGATATTGCGCTCCAGGAGCGTATACGGACCTTACGAGCGGCGCGTCGTGCTCGAACAGAAGTCCACGCCCATCAATGGCCCGCACCAGGGCGCCTGGGTGGATACGCCCGCGGGCGAACACTGGTTCCTGCACTTCCAGGACAAGGGCGCATACGGACGCGTCGTGCACCTGCAACCCATGCGCTGGGAGAACGACTGGCCGGTCATGGGTGACAAGGGCACTCCCGTGCTGACGCACCGCAAGCCTGACGTGGGCACTAGCTACCCCCGCGCCACCCCGCCCGACTCCGATGACTTCAACGGAAGTCGCCTGGGTCTGCAGTGGCAGTGGCAGGCGAATCCGCAACCCGGCTGGGGTTTCCCCTCGCCCGCGCTCGGCGTGCTGCGGCTGTTCAACGTGCCAACGCCCGAGGGCTACGTGAACTTCTGGAGCGCACCGAACCTGCTGCTGCAGAAATTTCCGGCCCCCCGCTTCACCGCCACCACGAAGCTGACGCTCACGCCGCGCGGCGCCGCGGATCGCGCCGGCCTCGTGGTCATGGGCACAGACTACGCGTGGATCGGCCTGCGCAGGCACGGCGATGCACTGGAGCTCACGCAAGTTGGCTGCCTCAACGCGGACCAGGGGAACGCGGAATCGGAGTGGGCGTCGCTGCCGGTGACTTCGAACACGATCTGGTTGCGCGCGCGCGTCGCCGACCAGGCGAAGGTCCGCTTCAGCTACAGCCTCGACGGGAAAACGTTCACGGAAGCCGGCCAGGAATTCACCGCGAAGCCGGGCCGCTGGATCGGCGCCAAGGTCGGCCTGTTCGCCATGGGCGCGCCGTTAACCCCCGAGTACGGGAATGCCGACTTCGACGACTTCATCGTCGAGTGACGGAAACGAAATGGAGTAACAGGCGCCCGGCGTCCTTGTCCAGGCGCCTGTTACTCCCAAGGTAGCGTGACCCGGCAGGGAGGGATCGCCGGGCCACGCACCTCGAATCGACACCACTATCTACCCTTTCCCCCTCGCGGAAACCCTGTGGCGATGACCGCCTTCGAGACGGCCCCTCTCACAACGGCGGATACGCGTTCTGCAGCAGCTGCGTGAACTGCGCCTGGAACCAGTGGCCGGACAGCGGCGCATTGGGCAACGCACCGGTCGCGTTGTTGTTGTTGCGCGGATTGCCGCCGTACGTCGGATCGCACATGCGGTCGAAGCCCTTGCCCTCGTCGTTCGGGATCGCCGTGCTCGAGCCGTCCGACTCGCCGGGCGGCTTGATCCACACGTAGGCATCGATGCCGGAGGCCGGCGCCGCGCGCGGGCGCTCGCCGATGCCGGCCCCGCTGGGATTGCACCAGTTGCCCTTGTGGATGCGGCGGTCGATGCGCGAAGCGTCGATGCGCGCATTGAGGTCCGACAGCGTCGACGGTCCCGTGGGCCGCGCGGAGCCGCCCCAGCCATTGCGCGAGGTGTCGATGAGCATGCCGATGTTCGACGGGAAGCCCGCGCTCACGGCCGCGTTGCGGAACGCCTGCGCGTAGCGTCAACTCATCGTTGAACTGGTTCCAGTCGATCCAGCGCGACGGCCGCGTCGTCGAGTCCACCGTGATGTACGGCTCCTGCAACGCCGACGTGTTCGCGGTGTTGGTGATGAAGCCGATGCACGTTCGCCAGCGGTGCTGCCCGACGCATTCGCCGCCTGCACCATCATCTGCACCGACGGGCCGAAGTTGGTGTCCCAACCCAGCCAGCCGTGGTGACCCGCATCGATGTAGTTGTAGACGTTCGGAGATCGCACCGAGCTTCGCGAGCGCGTAGCCCACGCCGTTCACGTAGTTGCCATTCGCCTTCATCGCGTCGCATTGCGCCGTTCCGGTGGCGCGGTCGGTGGTGTTGGTCACCAGGTTCGGCAGCGAGTCGATCTCGATGATGGCGACGATGCGCAGGCTCGCGTACTCCGGCCGGCGCCAGGATCCCGGCGATCACGTCGATGTACTCGGCTCTTGTAACGCGGCAGCTCGGTGGGCCCGAGTTCGCCATTGCGAGGCGAGCGCCGCGCAGTCGCGGCCCGGCAGGTTGTAGATCACGAGCTGGAACACCAGCGGCGATCGAGCCGTTGGCCTGTCCTGCGTGACCGCCTCGTTCAGATGCTGCACCAGTCCCCAGGCACCGGTGCTGCCCGAGTTGTTGCCGGCGATCGCGCTGATGCGATCCATCCACACGCCGGTGGGCTGGTTGGCGATGGAGCTGCCGCCGCCCGCCACCGCGTTCGCGCGCCAGATCGGGTTGTTGTACACGCCCGCGCCGACGTACGGATTGTCGGCGTCTGGTACCAGGGTTGGTGGTGGCCGAGCGATTCACGGTCACCGATCGCGCGCGGTGTAGCCGGAGCGCCGCCGCGGCGAAGGTCGACGTGGCCGCCGTCGTGCCCGTGGCCGCCGTGAACGTCACGTTCACGCCCGTCGACCAGTTGGCCGATAGTCAGCGTGAAGTTGCTCGGACTCGAGGTGATCACCGTGCTGCCGCTGCGCGTCAACGTCACCGACACGTTGCCCGCCGGCGCCGCCGAGAGCCTGTACGTTCGACGTGCCGGCGCCGCCGCTGGTCAGCGTGAGCGATGTCGGCGTCGCGACGATCGTCCGCGTGGTCGTCCCCAGTACCGTGAACGGCACCACCGGGGTGGATGCCGAGTTCGGCGGATTGGCCGTGTCGAACGCGGTGGCCTGCGCCGTGTGGCTGCCGGCCGCGAGCGCGGGGCTGGTGAAGCTGTAAGGCGAGCTGGTGTCGGTGTTCACCAGCGTGCCGTCGACGCGGAACTCGACGCGCGCAACGCCGACGTTGTCGCTGGCATTCGCCGAAACGGGAAAGGTTGCGCCGTTCGGGATCTGTTGCCCGCTCGTGGGGCTCGTCAGCGAGACCGTGGGCGGCGTGGTGTCGCCCGGAGGCGTGGTGCCGCCGTTGCACGTGGTGCCGTTCAGCGTGAATGACGTCGGCGCGTTGTTGGTCGTGCCATTGAACGTGCCGTTGAAGCCCACCGTGAAGCTGCCACCGCTGCCGATGCTCTTGTTCCAGTCGGCGTTGCTCGCCACGGTGACCTGCGCGCTGTTGGCCGGCTGCGTGAACGACACGGGCCAGCCGTTCTGGATGCGCTGGCCGTTCGGAAAATTGAAAATCAGCGTCCAGCCATTGGTGATGGCGGGCCCGTTGTTGTTGATGACGATGTTGGCGCCGAAGCCGTTGCCGCCCACCCAGGATTGGGTGTACGTCACCTGGCACGCGGGCGCCTGCGCCTGCGCGGCCTGGCTGCCGAGCGCGAACAGGCACGCGGCGGCGATGGCCTGCGAAGGCCGGAGTCGGAAGGATTTCATTGACTGCTCCTTGTCACTGGGAACCCGGGAAGGCGGCGGCGTCATCACCCCCGTGATGCACGCCGCCGCTGCCACTCCCTGGCGGTTGCTCAGAACGTCCCGGTCTGAGTGCGGGCAACTCCGCCCGTGGTGTAGTTCACCGTCCATGTGTCACCGGTCGTCGGATGCACGGTGCCATTGCCACCGAACTGCGCGGCGAACGTGCGGCTCGTCGACGCTCCGAGCGACTGCCCGGAGTTCAGCGTCCAGGTGTACGTGACAGCGCCGGTCGTGCTGGCGTTCGCCTGCGTCACCTGCCCGCCCACGGTGTTGTACTGGCCGCTGTAGCTCACGCCGGTGGTTCTCTGCACGACCACGGTGATGGTCATCGCGGTGATCGAGCCCGTGTTCGCCAGCTTCACCTGCAGCTCGTTGAACCACGGACTGTTGGCCGCCACCGCCTTCGTGACGGTCACGCCGCCGTTGTCACCTGTCGGTGCGGTCGGCGTGCCGCTCACCTGCGTGGACACCGGGCTCTCACCGCTGGCGTTCACCGCGGTCACGACGTAGTAGTAAGTCGTCCCGTTGGTGAGGCCAGTGTTGGTGTAGCTGGTGCCGGTCACATTCGCCGCCACGTTGCTGTATGGCCCGCCATTCGTGGTCGAGCGCTTCACGTTGTAGCCCGTGGCGCCCGAAGTCGAGCTCCAGGTCAGCGCCACCTGCGCATTGCCCGCGGCGGCCGCGAGCCCCGTGGGCGCGGTGGGCACGTTGCCCGGCGTCACCTGCAGGAAGGCGTTGGTGATGTTGGCCGTGGTCAGCGAGTAGACGCGGTTGCTGGTGGCGTTGGCCGCTGGTGCAACGGTGTTGTTCGACGTGTTCAGCACGCCGATGCGCACGTTGCCGTTCGCCCCGTTCACCGCGTTGCCCAGCGTCACCGGCCACTGCGTGGACCCGGTATTCGCCGACGAGATCGTGATCGGCGTGGTCGGCCAGTACGCATCCTGGCCCGAGCTGTTCACGGTACGCACCTGCACGCGATCACCCACCACCAGCGTTATCGGTGTGGCCGTGAGCGCGCCGAGATCGAACCACTGGTTGCTCACCGCCGGGTTGTGCCGGATGGTGCGGGTTTCCGTGTCCGAGGAATTGCCGCTGGTCACCAGCAGGTTCACGGTCACGTTGCCCGCCGCGGCCGGCGTGCCGAGGTTCAGCGTGGCATTGGCACTGGTGGGATTCGTGATGCTGTAGAGGCCCGGATTCTCCGAGTCCACGCTCCAGCTGTACGTGAGGTTGCTGCCCGTCGAGCCGCTGCCGTTGAGCGCGATCGAGCCCGGACCCGTGAACGTCGTGACGTTCGGGTTCAGCGCGATCGCCGCCGTGACCGTGGGCTGCGGATTGCCCGAGAACTGCGCGTCGATGCAGCCGTGGAAGCGTTCATACGTCCACTGGTTGCGGCCCCATTCCGCGTAGATCACGTGGCGGCCGGATCGCTGCGGCACGGTGCAGCGCGTGAGGAACGTGGCCGCGCCCGGATTCGGCGTGACGTTCGGATTGCCGTTCGGGTTGGCGTCGTCATAGGCGAGATTGCAGAACGGGCTGTTCTTCGAAGTCGCTGAAGCTCAGCGCGCGCCCCGTCTGCCACACGAAATCGGACTTCGTGATCCAGTAGCGGAAATCCGAGGTGTCCGAGAAATGCGGCCCCCAGGAGATGTTCCACAGGAAGGTGCGCGAGCCCGAGGTCATGGGCACGGTCGGCCAGTCGATGGGCTGATCCCAGACCGTGGCGCGGCCATTCCAGGTCTCGGAGTTGAAGCCGCAGACATTGGCGCGCGGACCCACGCCCTGCCGCCCCGTGGTGTGCGTGAGCACGCTCATGAAGCTGTAGCCGTCGTTGGTGGTGACGTCCGGATCGTTGAAAGCCTGGCCGCAGACCGGATACTGCGCGGTGCCGTTGGCGACCTGGTCGGGCTTGGTGATGGCGCCGCAGAACCAGTTGCGCGACGGCGGATCCTGGACCAGTCCATGCGGCATGGCCGCGCTCGACAGCAGAGCGGACAGCACCAGCGCCGCCGCCCTGAAAGCCGCGGCCCTGAAAACGATAGTCTTCATGACAATTCCCTCGTGTGTTCCCTGAGAAATCCATCTCTTCAGTGACAACGGGAAATGTCTAGGGCGGCCTCACCCTCCGATTGGCCAATGACAGGCATGGCGGCGATCCACGCCGCGCGCGTTCACTTGCGTCCATACAAGTCCCCCTGTTCCGCCCACATCGGGATGCGAGCGGCGCGGATGTTAGACACAGGCCAAAGCCGCGCACAACACCCGCGCACCGCGTCGGGGCAGGCACCGACAACGTTGTCATCCGCCAAAACTGCCAAGCCGGGGGCCGGCCTGCGCGAAAAAATATTTGTCCCCGTCGACGGACACGCGCCGCGCAAACGGACAGAAATCCGCGACAGCGGCGGATGCTGCAGCGCGATGCGTTCGCGAAGTTGTTAGGACACGCACGAATGCACCCGGCGCGTCAATCAGTGGAAGCCCGAGAAGCTAGTCCTAGATCTCGATGTCAGTGGCCAGCACGATCACGCCGCGCGTGGGCATGCGGAAGAACTCCGCGGCCTGCGCGCTGCGCCGTTGCAGGAACGCGAAGGCGCGCGCCTTGACGCCCGGTATGCCCTGGCCGCGGCCGCGCACGCACGAGATGCCATCCCAGGAAGAACGAGGAGTCTTCGGCAGAATACGGATAGACCCTGCCGGCGCGCATTGCGCAGCGCCTCGCCCACGTCCGGCGTCTCCATGAAGCCGAATCGCGCGCGCACGTCGAACACGCCCGGATGTATCTCTTCGATGAGCACGCGGCACAGCGGATCGACGCGCGGGATGCGCTGGATCTCCACGTGCAGGATCACGATCTGCTCGTGGTGCACCTTGTTGTGTTCGAGATTGCGCAGCAGCGCCGTCGGCACGAAGCCGGAGTTGCTGATCAGGAACACAGCCGTGCCGGGCACGCGCGCGGTGGCCGCCAGCAGTTCGGGCAGCTTCGAGATCGGCACTGCGCGGTGCGTCAGCTCGGCGCGCAGCGCCTGGCGGCCGTCACGCCAGGTCACGAACATGGCAAACATCACGGAGGCCAGAACCAGCGGCACCCAGCCACCGCTCGCAATCTTGGTCGCGTTGCCGGTCACGAACGCCAGGTCGACGAGCAACATCAGGCCGAACAGGGCTGCCACTTCGTCCAGGACCAGTTCCACAGCGATCGGGCAACCAGGGCGCCTAACAAGGTGGTGATGAGCATGGTGCCGACCACCGAGGCCCCGTACGCGGCGGACAACGCGCTCGAACTGCCGAATGCCAGGACGAACAGCACCACCGCCACGAACATGAACAGATTGGCGGCGGGCACGTAGATCTGCCCAAGCGCCGTGTCCGAGGTCTGCAGCACCCGCACGCGCGGCAAGCAGGTCGAGCTGCACTGCCTCGCGCGTCACGGAAAATGCACCAGAGATCGTCGCCTGCGAGGCGATCACGGTTGCCGCCGTGGACAGCAATACCAGTGCGGGCAAAAGCGCCTGGGGCGCCAGCGCATAAAAGGGATTCGCCACTGCGGTGCGGCGAGGACAACAACAGTGCGCCCTGACCGAAGTAGTTGATGACCAGCGCCGGCCAGACGAGAACCAGCCACGCCAGCCGGACCGGACGCTTTCCGAAATGGCCCATGTCGGCGTACAGCGCTTCGGCGCCGGTCACCGCCAGGAATACCGCGCCGAGGATGATCAACGACAGTCCCGGGATGGGCAACGAACAACTGCACCGCGTACCAGGGATTCAGCGGCCTGCAATACCTGCGGAGCTTGCACGATCTCCAGAAGTCCCAAGCACGGCCAGCGTCACGAACCACAGGATCATGATCGGACCGAACAACCGGCCCATCTTCTCCGTTCCGCGGCGCTGGATCGCGAACAGCACGACGATGACGCCCAGCGTCACCGGCAGCACCGCGCCTCTGAAGTCCGGGCTCGAGCATTTCCATGCCTTCGACGGCGCTGAGCACGGAGATGGCGGGAGTGATCAGAGCGTCGCAGTAGAACAACGCCGCGCCCAGCACACCCAACGCCACCGCGCGCCGGGCCCAGGGCTCGGCCGTGCCGAAACGTTGCTGTACCAGCGCCACCAGTGAAAGGATGCCGCCCTCTCCCGCATTGTCCGCCCGCATGATGACGGCGAGATATTTGACGCTGACCACGATCGCGAGCGACCAGAAGATGAGGGATAGCAGACCCAGCACGACATCCGCGTTGCCTGGCGTGAAGCCGGCAGCGCCGAGAGATTCCTTGAACGCGTAGAGCGGACTGGTTCCGATGTCGCCGTACACCACGCCGATGGCGCCGATGAACGCGGGACCTAAAGCTTTCTGAGCCTTCATGATGACGGCGCGCATTCTAGTCCCCGCGCCGCCGCAATTCGTGGATTTTCGGGTACCCTCGCTCGTATGCCCGCGGAATTACACGAAACTTCACTCATCGCCCTGCTGGCGGTCGGCTTCGTGCTTGCATTGTTGTTCGGTTTGGGGGCCAGCGCCCTGCGGGTGTCGCCCATCGTCGGTTACCTCGTCGCGGGCATCGCCGTCGGGACCTTTCACGCCGGGCTTCGTGGGCGACGCGTCACTCGCGAACCAGCTCTCCGAGATCGGCGTCATCCTGCTCATGTTCGGCGTGGGCCTGCACTTCTCGATCAAGGACCTGCTGTCCGTGAAGGCGATCGCGCTGCCCGGCGCGGTGGCGCAGATCGCCACGGCCACCGCCATCGGCGTGGCGCTGGGGCATTTCTGGGGCTGGACGATCGGACAGGGACTGGTGTTCGGCCTGTCGCTGTCGGTGGCCAGCACCGTGGTGCTGTTACGCGCGCTCGAGGAGCGCAATGCGCTGCAGTCCTCCGAAGGCAAGATCGCCGTGGGCTGGCTCATCGTCGAAGACCTCGCGATGGTCCTCGCGCTGGTCATGCTGCCCGCACTTGCGGAGATGCTCGGTGGCGATGCCAGCGCCATCCACGCGCCGGGTACTTCCGACAACACCGCACTCACGCTGCTGATCACGCTGGCCAAGGTGGCGCTGTTCGTGGCGCTGGCCCTGGTGGTGGGCACGCGCTTCGTCCCCTGGCTGCTCATGCAGGTCACGCGCACCGGCTCGCGCGAGTTGTTCACGCTGTCCGTGCTCGCCATCGCGCTCGGCATCGCGTATGGCTCCTCGGCCGCGTTCGGCGTGTCGTTCGCGCTGGGCGCGTTCTTCGCGGGCGTGATCCTGTCGGAATCCGAACTCGCCCACCAGGCGGGCGCGGATTCGCTGCCGCTCAAGGACGCCTTCGCGGTGCTCTTCTTCGTGTCGGTGGGCATGCTCTTCGATCCCACGGTTCTGTTGCGCGAACCGCTGGCGGTACTGGCCGTGCTCGCCGTCATCATGGTGGGCAAGTCCGTCGCCGCGTTCGCCATCGTGCTGCTGTTCCGGCATCCGCTGCGCACGGCGCTCACGGTGTCCGCGTCGCTGGCCCAGATCGGCGAGTTCTCGTTCATCCTGGTGAGCCTCGGTACCTCGCTGGGTCTGATGCCGGCCGAT
The DNA here is from genome assembly GCA_963846605.1 of uncultured Pseudomonadota bacterium. Lineage (GTDB taxonomy): Bacteria > Pseudomonadota > Gammaproteobacteria > Steroidobacterales > Steroidobacteraceae > CADEED01. Next base: position 120,504 of record CAWJWS010000011.1, on the reverse strand, counting down.
GGGCGTGACTACATCCTGGCCGGCGCCATCCTGTCGATCGCGCTGAATCCCCTCACCTTTGCCTGCATCGGCCCGCTCACGCGCTGGTTCGAGGCGCGGCCACGGTTGCTGGCGCTGCTGGAGCGCAAGGGCGCGGACAGGCACCGCGTTCCGGTGGTGAGCTCCGCCGGCTTCGACAATCACGCGATCGTCGTGGGCTATGGACGCGTGGGCGGCGCCATCGGTCCGATACTCGCGGCGGAGCAGCTGCCCTTCGTGGTCATCGAACGCGACCACATCATGCTGGCCCGCGCGCAGTCGCAGGGCGTGCCCACGCTCGAAGCCGATGCGGCCGCGCCCGGCGTGCTCGAAAGCGCGGGGATCTCCCAAGCCAGGCTCATCGTCGTGGCGACGCCCGACAGTTTCCAGGCGCGGCGCATCGTCGAACTCGCGCGACAGCACAATCCGAGGATCGAGGTGGTCGTCCGCACGCACCGGCAAGACGAAGTGGCCGAGCTCGAGAGGCTCGGCGCCAACCGCGTGGTCATGGGTGAGCTCGAACTCGCGCGCGGCATGCTGGAATTCTCGTTGCGCAGCCTCGGTGTACCCGCCGAGCGGGCGCGCGCCGTCGCAGGACGCGATGCACCGGTGAACGCCGAAGGCACGTGATGACGCCGGCGGAAACCGAGGCGCTCTGGCTCAGCCTGAGCATCGCCGCGCGCAGCGTCCTCCTCAATCTGCCTTTCGCCATCCTCGTCGCGTGGCTGCTCACGCGCACGCGCTTCGCCGGCCGCACGCTGTTCGATGCCTTCGTGCATCTGCCGCTGGTGCTGCCGCCCGTGGTCGTGGGCTATCTGCTGCTGGTGCTGTTCGGCGTGCGTGGCCCGCTCGGCGGCTGGTTGTACGACACCTTCGGCATTCGCCTTGCGTTCACCAGCAACGGCGCCGCGCTGGCCACGGCGGTGATGTCGTTTCCGCTGGTGGTGCGCGCCATCCGCATCTCGCTCGAAGAACGTGGATCGCGGGCTGGAGGATGCCGCACGCACACTGGGCGCCGGCCCGCTGGATCGCTTCGTCACGATCACGTTGCCGCTCATCACGCCGGGAATCATCGCCGGCGCCGTCACCGCCTTCGCCGCCGGCCTCGGCGAGTTCGGCGCGGTGATCACCTTCGCCTCCAACATCCCGGGAGAAACGCGCACGTTGCCCCTGGCGCTGTACACCGCGATCCAGACACCGGATGGCGATGCGATCGCCGCTCGCCTCGCGCTGATCTCGCTCACGCTGGGTCTCACGGGTCTGTTGATCTCCGAATTCCTCGCGCGCGGCTTGCGACGCAGGCTGGGCCGCTGATGCTGCTCGTGGACGTCGCGCGGAGGCTCCGGGGATTTCTCGCTGCAGGCGCGGTTCAGCGCGCCCACGCCGGGCATCACCGCGCTGTTCGGCCGCTCGGGCTGTGGCAAGTCCACGCTCATCTCGCTGATTGCCGGATTGCTCAAGCCGGACAGTGGCCACGTGCAGATCGGCGAGGACGTTCTGGTCGCAACGGATCGCCACGTATGCGTGGATGCACGGCATAGGCGCATCGGCGTGGTCTTCCAGGATGCGCGCCTGTTCCCGCATCTCGATGTGCTGGGCAACCTGCGCTATGGCGCACGGCGGGTGCCGCGCGGCACCAAGGAACTGCTGAAGTTCGACGACGTCATCAGCCTGCTGGGACTCGAAAACCTCGTGACGCGCCGTCCTCATGAGCTGTCCGGCGGCGAGAAGCAGCGCGTGGCGCTGGCCCGCGCCCTGCTCTCACAACCGCGGCTGCTGCTGCTCGACGAGCCGCTGGCCTCGGTGGACATGGCGAGGCGCGAAGAGGTGCTGCCCTATCTCGAGCGCCTGCGTGACGCCTTCTCGATTCCGATCGTCTACGTGAGCCACCAGTTCGACGAAGTACTGCGGCTCGCTACCCGCGTGGTCTTGCTCGATGCGGGACGCGTGGTGGCCGACGGCGACATCGCGACCGTGAGCCGCGATCCCAAGCTGCGTGCCATCGTCGGTGCCGACTCCGTGGGCGCCGTGGTTGCGGGCCACGTGGAACGCATCGATGCGGCGGGCCTCGCGGTGCTGCGCGTGGGTGACGCGGAGTTGACCGTCGAGGTGGACGCCAGCGTCGGTCAGCGGATCCAGATCCAGGTGCTGGCGCGCGACGTGATCGTCGCCACCGAGTCGCCTCGAGGATTGTCCGTGCGCAACGTGGTGCCGGCGCGCGTGGTGTCCGTGACGCCCGACTCCGGCCGCGCCGTGCTCGTCGAGCTCGATATCGGCCGCACCGCCACCTTGCTGGCGCGCATCACCGAACGCGCTTCCGGCGAGCTGGCACTGGGTCCTGACAAACAGGTCTGGGCACTCATCAAGGCTGTCTCCTTGCGCGGGCACGCCTTCAGCGTGCCCGACGCATCCGGTTAAACGTGCGCCAGCGCGCTGGCGAGCGGCTGATACTCGATGGTGGCGCAGAGGCCGATGATGATGCCGGCCGCCGCGAGCGCGAAGCCGATGTTCCTGACAACCTTCTCGATGCACATGATGTTTCTCCTTGTCCGATGGAGGAGCATCTTGTGGTCACGCGCGACGGCGAACAAACGCCAGGTCTGAAGGCGGGATCAATAAAACTTAAGGAGCCTTCGGCTGCTTCGCGCGGCAGGATTTCTCGATGGGAGCGAGCAGGCTCACGTAGTTCGGCGGCTTGGGCTTGCCCTCTTTGAGGGCCTGCACCTTGGCCTCGTAGTTCCGGTACATCGCGATCGAATCCCCGACCACCTGCTCATCGCTGAATTCGCCGTATGCGGCGGCCATGCAACCGCAGAAGGCCGCTGCATCCGGAATGGTGGGATCGGGCTTCTGGCCGGCCGCCTGTTCACAAATGGTCTTGAAGTATTTGCGCGTCATGACGGCCCCGCAGGCGGCAAGTGCCGGGCGCATCAAGGCCTCCGCGTCGGCCTGGGTTCCCTTGGCCTTCGCCGCATCGCTGGCGGCAATCGTGGCCAATCGCTGCGGCATGCACTCGCAGTTCAGGAATCTCGCCGCGCCGCTCTTGATCATCACGTCGGTCATGGCAACCGGCGGCACGAACCCGTCACCGGACTTGCATTGAAACAGCAGCTGCTCGCGGGCGGCTTCGATGGCGGACTTCAACGGCACGGCCCCGGGCTCGGCGGATACGGCAAGGCCGGATCCCAGCGCCGCGAACAAGAAAGCCGCGAAACACCGGAGCGACATGTCAGCCGCCGGCACCGGCGGATTTCCTGGGGACGAGCTTCGCGGCGGCACCGCGCTTTTCGAACAGCGAATGCGGCTTCGGAAAGCTCTTGGCCATGTCGAAGATCCAGTCGCGGAAGCGTTTGACCTTCGGCATCACCAGGTACGGTTCGGGACAGACGAAGAAATACGAGAACCGGAACGGCAGCAGCGCATCACCCGCGAGCACCACCCGGCCCTGCTCCAGCGCACGTTGCACCAGTGACCAGCGCGCCAGCGCAAAACCGATGCCTTCTTCGGCCGCGGCGATGACGCCGGCGGAGTCGTCGATGATGGGCGCGCGCGCCAGCCAGTTGCCTTCCTGGCCCTTCTCTATCCATGCCTGCCAGGGCTCGTCGATGGCGCCCAGCAGCGGAAAGTTCTGCAGATCCTGCCCCCGCGGCACGGGACCGTATTTGGCCAGCAACGCGGGCGATGCGATCGGGATCACCCACTCGTCGAGCAGCTTCTCCACGTGCAGGCCGGGCCACTTGCCAAGTCCCATGCGGACGGCCACGTGCATTTCCGAGCGCGAGAAATCCACCGGGTCGCGCCCGGTGTGGAAGCGCAGCTCCACGCCGGTGTCGAGATCGTTGAAGCTGCCGATGCGCGGCAGCAACCAGCGCTGCAGGAACGATGACAGCAAGGTGATCTGCAGCGGCCCTTCGGCCCGGTGCTGCTTGAGGTGCTGCATGGAAGCTTCGAGCTCATCCAGCCCGCGCCGCACACCCGGGAGCAGCTGCTGCCCTTCGGGCGTGAGTTCGATGCGGCGGCCGGCACGCTTGAACAGCTGGACCTGGAGGTAATCCTCCAGCGACTTGATCTGCTGGCTCACGGCCGCCGGGGTCACGTGCAGGGCTTCGGCAGCATCCGCGAAGGACAGGCGGGATCCCACGGCCTCGAAGACTCGCAGCGCATTGAGCGGCAGGCGGGCGTAGGCGGTGGACACGTCAGAATTCCTTATGGGCGCTTCAGATAGCGCGTTTGTTCGTGGCCGCACTGTAGCCCAATCTGCCTCCATCGCAACTCTGCCGAAGGAGATATCCCGTGACCACCAAGAACCTCATTCCGGACACCGTTTCGGCCCACCTGGAAGCCCGCCTGGCCCCTTTCACGGGCTCCGACCAGCCGGCCGGCCGCGGCATGGGCCTGGTCAAGGATCTCAAACTACTGTTCGCCTCCCTGGGCGCCGGGACCGGCGTCGTGCCCCTGGGAGACAACAGCCGTCCCGCGAAGCTGCTGGCCGAGTACGCGCGCTCCCTGCGCGCCTCGAACTGACCCTTCCTGCCGTTTGGTTATAGGGTTATTTCCAGATATTCCCGCGCATAACCGGCGCGTGACCGGGGGTCGACTGACGGCATAACCCCCGGTTCCTAAGCTCTCCTGACTTGCGGAAACCCCCAAGCTCAGGAGAGCCGATTGAACCATCCCACCTGCCCGCGGCGCCCTGCCGGCGGCGCCATCCCCCGATTCCACGGCCTCCTCCGCGCCCGTCAAGAGATCTTCATCTCGCCGTGATCACACTGTCAGCGGCATCCGGTTGCGCCCACGTGGCGCATAGCAATCACCCGGCCGCCCGACTCACTAACTACTGAACCCTGGAGATCCTGAAAATGTCCGAACCCAATTGGCAACGCCGGCTCATGCTGGCGCTCGTCAGCGCAGTTTTCGTCGGCGGCGCCGGCAGCGTCGCGCAAGCGGCCGAAGTCGAACTGCTCAACGTGTCGTACGACCCGACGCGCGAGCTGTACGAGGACTTCAACAAGGCCTTCGCCGAGTACTGGAAGAAGAAGACCGGCGACACGGTGACGATCAAGCAGTCGCACGGCGGCTCCGGCAAGCAGGCCCGCGCCGTGATCGACGGTCTCGCGGCCGACGTCGTGACGCTGGCGCTGGCCGGCGACATCGACGCAGATCGCCGAGAACGGCAAGCTGCTGCCCGCCGAACTGGCAGAAGCGCCTGCCGCAACAACTGCTGCGCCGTACACCTCGACCATCGTGTTCCTGGTGCGCAAGGGCAATCCGAAAGGCATCAAGGACTGGGGCGACCTGGTGAAGCCGGGCGTCTCCGTGATCACGCCGAACCCCAAGACCTCCGGCGGCGCGCGCTGGAACTACCTGGCGGCCTGGGCCTGGGCCAGCAGCAGCCCGGCGGCAGCGACGCGACGGCCAAGGAGTTCGTCGCGCAAGCTCTACAAGAACGTGCCGGTGCTCGACACCGGCGCGCGCGGCTCGCACCGACCACCTTCGTCGCAGCGCGGCATCGGCGACGTGCTCCTGTCCTGGGAAAACGAAGCCTGGCTCGCCTCAAGGAACTCGGCCCGGACAAGTATCGAGATCGTCGATCCCGTCGCATCAGCATCCTGGCCGAGCCGTCGGTGGCGGTGGTCGACAAGGTGGTGCTGCGCAAGGGCACGCGCGCGGTGGCCGAGGAGTATCTGAAGTACCTCTACACGCCGAAGGCCAGGAGATCGCCGCGCGCAACTACTACCGTCCGCGCAATGCCGAAGGTGGCTGCGAAGTACGCAGGAGCTGTTCCCGAAGATCACGCTCTCGTCACGATCAAGGATTTCGGCGGCTGGGCCAAGGCGCAGAAGGAACACTTCGGCGACGGCGGCGTGTTCGACCAGATCTATATCCAATGAGCATGAGACGCGCGCTATTGGTTAGTTCTTGAACTGGCGTGGCGCGCGTACTCTCTTTCACGGGCCGCGGAGGCGATGAGCCAGAGCTGAAACTCTCCCCCTCGATGATTTCACCCTCATCGCCTTCGATGGCCCACCACCAACCACGACCCGATGAAACTCATCCAGCTCCGATATCTCGTCGCGGTCGCCGAAAACGATCTCAACATCACCCAGGCCGCGCGCTCATTGCATGCCGCGCAGCCCGGTGTGAGCAAGCAGCTCAAGCAGCTCGAGGACGAGCTCGGCTTCCAGCTGTTCGAACGCAAGGGACGCGCGTTGATCCGGCCGACCAATGCCGGCTCCAAGGTCATCGACCGCGCGTCGCAGATCGTGCGCCAGGCGCGCAGCATCAAGGCGCTGGCCGCGGACCTGCGCCGGGACGATGCCGGCTCGCTTTCCATCGCCACCACGCACACACAGGCGCGCTACGTGCTGCCGCCGGTGCTCAAGCGTTTCCGCGACAAGTACCCGAAAGTCCGGCTGCACCTGCACCAGGGCAATTCCGAACAGATCGCCGATCTCGCCAGCACCGATCGCATCGACTTCGCCATCGCCACCGGCGGCGACGCCATCTTCTCCGACCTGAAGCGCCTGCCCTGCTATCGCTGGCACCGCGCCATCGTCGTGCCGCACGGCCACCCGCTGGGCGAGATCAGCAAGCCGACGTTCGCGGACCTCGCGCAGCATCCGCTGGTCACCTATTCCTTCAGCTTCAACGGACCCTCCTCGCTGGTCGATCTGTTCGCCGAGGAAGGCCTCAAGCCGAATGTCGCGCTGACCGCGTGGGATTCGGACGTGATCAAGAAGTATGTCCGTGAAGGCCTGGGCGTCGGCATCCTCGCCAACGTGGCCATCGACGGCGAAGAGGATGCGGATCTCAAGGTTCGCGATGCCTCGCATCTCTTTCCCGGTCCACACCACCTGGGTGGGATTCCGCCGCGGCGTGCTGCTGCGGGGCTTCATGTACGAGTTCCTGGAGATGTTCGCGTCGCACCTGTCGCCGCGCCTGGTGCAATCCGCGGAGTCGGCCGACTCCCAGGAAGACATCGACCGGCTGTTCTCCGCGGTGAAGATCCCGTTCATCAAGTAGCGCATCGACGCGTTAGGTCGTTTGCGAATATCGGTAGACCCAAACGATCCGCGCCATAACCGGATGGTTACCCAGTGGCGACTGACTCGGTTACCAGCCCGTCACTAGTCTCCTCCCCGACGACTAACAACACAGTTTCAGGAGACGAGCGTGAGAAATCGATACGCCGCACTGGCGGCCGCGATCGCGGCGGTCATTGCGCAGGCACCGGTGGTCTACGGCCAGGAAGCGGAAGCTGACGGCGCCGACGCGGGCGGAGTGACCGACGAAGTGATCGTGACCGCCCGCCGCCGCGAGGAAGCCACCCAGGACGTGCCGCTCGCGCTGTCCGGTGGTCGACGCCAAGGAACTCGAAGTCGACCGGCACCTTCAACGTCGGCAAGCTCACGCAGCTGCAGCCCTCGCTGCAGTTCTATTCCACGAACCCGCGCAACTCCGCGGCCAACATCCGCGGCCTGGGCGCGCCATTCGGCCTGACCAACGACGGCATCGAGCAGGGCGTCGGCATCTATGTCGACCAGGTCTATTACAGCCGCATCGCCACCGCGACCTTCGACTTCCTCGACGTCGAGCAGCTCGAAGTGCTGCGCGGCCCGCAGGGCACGCTGTACGGCAAGAACACCACGGCCGGCGCGATCAACATCACCACGCGCGAGCCGACGTTCGACGCCCGAAGGCCGCGCCGAGATCACGATCGGCAACCTCGGCTTGCATGCAGGCCAAGGCCGCGTTCTCCGGTCCGCTGGTCGGCGACACGCTCGCCGCCCGCCTCGCGGTCTCCGCGACGCAGCGCGCACGGCACGCATCTACAACGTCACCACCGAGCAACTGCATCAACGAGCTGGACAACCTCGGCATCCGCGGCCAGCTGCTGTGGCAGGCGGCCGACACTCTCAACGTCACCTCTGGCGGGCGACTACAACCGAGCAGGACCCGGAGTGCTGCGCGCAGATCTACGTGCGCGTCGGCTCGACGCAGCGCGCCGCTCAACCGCCAGTACGCGGCGCTCGCCGCGGCGTTCGGAACTACAGCGCGCCCAGCACCAACCCGTTCGATCGCCTCACCGACCTCGACGCCGAGCTCAATGCCGAGCAAGGAGCTCGGCGGCGCCTGGCGCTGCGCGCGGAATGGGACGTCGGCCCGGGCACGTTCACCTCCGTGACGGCCTGGCGCTACTGGGAATGGGGTCCGTCCAACGACCGTGACTTCACCGGCCTGCCCGATCACGCCGCTGGTCAACAACCCGTCGCAGCAGGACCAGTACACGCAGGAATTCCGCTACGCCGTCGATGGCGAGAAGCTCGACTATGTCGTGGGCCTGTTCGGCTTCGACCAGACGATCGACACCAATGGCATCGCAGCAGCAGGGCCCGGCGGCCAGCCGCTGGTTGCTGAACCCGACGAGCGCCGCCGCGAGCAATCCCGCGGTGCTCAATGGCCTCACGTCGTACAACGACATCCATTTCGACAACACCAGCGTCGCGGCATTCGCGCAGTTCACCTGGCACGTCACCGACCGCTTCCGCCTGGAGCCGGGTGTGCGCGTCAACTACGACGAGAAGGACGGCTCGTACGTCGCCACCGTGGTCAATGCCACGAATACGCCGCTCACCAGCGATCAGCGCGGCGTGCTCGCGCCGCAGATCTACCAGGCCCGAGTTCGACGACTGGAACGTGTCGGGCGACTTGACGTTCTCCTACGAGTTCACGAAGGACGTGCTCGCGTACGCCACGTACGCCGCAGCTTCAAGTCGGGCGGCATCAACCTCTCCGGCCTGCCGCTGGATGCGGGCAACAACCCCGATCCTCGCGGCCAGCACGGTCGAGCCCGAAAAGGTCGAACCACTACGAGCTCGGCCTGAAGACGCAGTTCTTCGACCGGACCAGCGTGACGCTGAACCTCGTCGGCTTTCCGCACCGACATCAACGACTACCAGGCGACCGTGACCAACGGCCAGCTCGGCGTGATCCGCGGCTATCTGGCCAATGCCGAGGAAGTTCGCGTGCAGGGTGTCGAAGCGGACTTCCGCGTGCGAACCCGACCGACAACTTCAACGTCTACGTCAACGGCGCGTACACCGATCGCGAGTACGAGCAAGTTCACCGACGCGCCGTGCCCGCCGGAACTCGCGGGTGGCACCGTCGCCACGGGCACGCAGATCCCCGGTCGCGGCCGGCGTTCCAGGCAGCCTGAGCCCCGCCAACTGCGACATCTCCGGCCAGTGGCTGCCGGGTATTTCGAAGTGGGCGTTCTCGTACGGCGCGGAATATCGATCGCGCTGGCACGCTGTTCGGCAAGCAGGGCGATGTGTACTTCGGCTTCGAAGGCAACTACCGCTCGAAGTTCTCGTCGAATCCCTCGCGCTCGATCTACACGGACATCAAGGGCTACGCGGTGAACAACCTCCGCCTCGGCTTCCGTGCGGATGAGGCCTGGGACGTGTTCCTCTGGACGCGCAATGCGTTCGACAAGGAGTACTACGACGTGCTCGCGACCACGCCTGGCAACACCGGCCTCATCGTCGGCCAGCCCGGTGATGAACGGACCTTCGGCCTGACGCTCAAGGCGCAGTTCTGAGCGACCGCTCCTGAAGGAGCCCAATGAACCCCTGGTGCTGCGATGGCGGCACCAGGGTTTTTTTTGGTGCCGGTGGAAGGTTTCCGCGGTTACGAACCCGAATCGCTACGACTGCGCGCATTCAGTGCGTAACCGCGGAAACCGTCCACCGGCACCACTCTCCTACTTCGCGATCCTCGAGAACACGCTGCTGTCGAACCACTTCGGCGCTTGCTCGCGATTGGCCACGCGCACGGCGAGGCGCTTGCTGATCTCGGCGTACACGCCGATCGCTCCCAGGTCCACGGGCTGCGCCAGGTCATCGGTGACGCCGTGATAGCGTTCCGTCTGCCACTTGCTCTCGATCTCTGCTTCGGGCGTACCCGCGACCGTGCCGTTCTTCGTGGCCAGCGCCGGGATGCCGGCGCGGATGAAGCTGTACTGATCGCTGCGGATGAAGCGGTTGCGCTGCGGCTGAGGATCCGTCTGCACGTTCACGCCCAGTTCCGTCGCCACGGCACGCGCGTCGTCGGCGAGATCGGATTCCTCCAGGCCGAACACCGTGAGGTTTTTCATCGGGTACAGCGGCAGGAACATGTCGGAGTTGAGATTGGCCACGATCCTGGTGTTGGCCGCCTTCGCGCGCGCGACATAGGCGCGCGAGCCCAGCAATCCCATCTCCTCGGCCGTGACCGCCGCGAACACGATGGAGCGCTTCGGCGCCTTGCCTTTCTTGAGATCGCGCGCGATCTGCAGCAGCACGGCGATGCCCGCGGAGTTGTCCATGGCGCCGTTGAAGATGCGGTCGCCATTGTCCTTGTCCGGTCCCGCGCTGCGCACGCCGAGATGATCCAGGTGCCCGCTGAGCACCACGTACTCGTCCCGCAGCTTGGGATCCGAACCGGGCAGGATGCCGATCACGTTCTCCGACGAGATCTGCGACACCTTCACGTCCACCACCGCCTTGAGCCGCGACGGCAGGTCGAAGTGCGGCAGTGACTTGCCTTCCTTGAGCAGCGCGAGGATGTCCTCCGCCTTGTGAGGCGCGCCCTCGAGCAGCATCGCGAAGCGCGCCGGGTTCAGCATCACGCCTATCTTCTGGCCGGTGTACTGGTCATCGCCTTGCAGCACCATGAACGGCTCCAGCCGCTGCAGGATGGCGCGCTCCCAGGGCAGATCCATGGTGTACGGATTGGCGATGTAGAGCACGCCCACCGCGCCCGCGGCGCGGTACACCTTCCAGCGCTCCGCGGCCGAGCCGAAGTGCGCACCCACCGCTCCGGGCACATTCGAAGGCGCGTTGCTGAACGCCACGACGATCTTGCCGTTCAGATCCAGTCCCGCGAGATCGTCGACGCCATATTCCGGCAGGCGCAGGCCATGGCCGACGAACACCAGCGGCGCGTCCACGTCGTGCACGAAGTTGCCGCGCAGGTTGATACCCGCGTCGTCGCCGAACTTCAGCGGTCGCTCCACGCCGTTGGAAGTCAGGGTCAACGATGAGCCGGCCTCGTTGATGAGGCGCATCTCCAGCGGCACGGACTGCAGGTAGCCGCCATCGCCGCCGGGCTTGAGCCCCGCCTTCCTGAATTCCGCGGCCACGAACTGCGCGGCGCGGTGATGGCCTTCACTGCCGGCGCGGCGGCCTTCCATGTTGTCGTCGGCAAGGATCTTCACGTCCTGCCACGCGCGCTCGCCCACCTTGCGGGCCTTGGCGAGAGGATCCGCGGCACCCGACGCCGTGGTGACGATCGCGCTGACGACGAGCAGTGCCGACTTCGAAGCCCAGTGATTCATGGACGTCCCTTCGTGGAAAAGCGAAGGCCGTACGCTAGCACGGAGGCGGCTCGCCCTGGCCCGTCCCGATTTCGGTTCGGCGCGCGGCGGCACTCAGGGAGTCGGCACGACCTCGACGGTGATGTGCGCGAGTTCCTCGTGCACGCACAGCGCGCGACGGAAGTATTCGCCGTCCTTGCCGGAAGCCGTGGCCACGGTCACGACTACCGAGTACTGCGCGCGGCCCACGCGCCATACATGCAGGTCGATGATTCTCGCCGGCACCGCGCCGCGCTCGATCACCTCGCGGATCTCCGCCACCACGGGCGCGTCCATTTCCGCGTCGAGCAGGATGCGGCCCGAATCGCGCATCAGGCCCCAGGCCCAGACCGACACCAGCGCCGCGCCGACCAGACCCATGAGCGGGTCGAGCCAGCCGAAACCCCACAGGAGACCGCCGGCCAGCGCGAGGATTGCCAGCACCGAAGTCGCCGCATCGGCCAACACGTGCACGTAGGCCGCGCGAAGATTCATGTCGGCATGCGCGCCATGCGCACGATCGTCGTCACGACCATGATCGTGATGGTGATCGTGGTCATGGTCGTGGCCGTGGTCGTGATGATCGTGGCCACCATGGCCGTGACCGTGGTCATGCCCGTGCGTATCGCGCAGCCACCATGCGCAAACCAGGTTCACGACCAGGCCCACGATCGCGATCGTGATGGCCTCGCGATAGTGGATGGCCTGCGGCGTCACCAACCGCTCCACCGACTGGTAGACCATGAGCGCGGCGATGCCCAGCAGGATGATGGCGCTGGTGTAGCCGCCGAGCACCTCCACTTTCCAGGTGCCGAAGGCGTACGCGCGATGCTGCGCGTGCCGCCGCGCGAACGAATACGCAAAGGCCGACAGCCCGAGCGCCAGCGAATGCGAGCTCATGTGCCAGCCATCGGCGAGCACGGCCATGGAGTTGAACCACCAGCCACCGGCGATCTCGACCACCATCATGACGGTGGTGAGCCAGAACGCGCGGCGGACGCCGCGCTCGGCCAGCGGATTGCCCGCATCGAAGCGCGGTGACTGGCAGTGATGTTCCCGGTCGTTCACCGACGCAAGGATAGCCGAGGTGCAGGCATAATCGACCGCCATGGCAATCCGCGACGTACTCCGAATGGGTGATGCCCGGCTGCTTCAGCCGTCTCGGCCCGTGAACGATGTCCCGTCACGTGAGCTGGCCGAGCTGCTCGTCGACATGCGCGACACCATGCAGGCATTGTCGGGTGCGGGCCTGGCGGCACCGCAGATTGGCGTGCCGCTGCGTGTCGTGATCTTCGGTCTCGAACGCAATCCCCGCTATCCCGACGCCGAACCCGTCCCGCAGACGGTGCTGATCAACCCCGTGCTGGAGTTCATCGGCGACGACATCGAAGAAGGCTGGGAAGGCTGCCTGTCGGTGCCAGGCATGCGTGGACTGGTGCCGCGCTACAAGAGCCTCCGCTACACCGGCGTGGACGAACGCGGTGAGCCCATCGACCGCACGGTCAGCGGCTTTCATGCGCGCGTCGTACAGCACGAGGTCGACCACCTGGACGGCGTGCTCTACCCGATGCGCATCCGTGACCTGCGCAATTTCGGTTTCAACGAGCAGCTGTTCCCCGGCGAGAACCTCGTCGACGACTGATATTCAGCGGCGTCCCCGCGTCGCCGCGACCTGGTAGTGCTGGACCTCCGGCTCGAACTCCAGCAGGAATTCGCGATCCTCCGGGTAGTACTTGGCCTTCAGCAGCTCCTCCCCTGCGAACTCGCGGATCGCGTCCTCGGACTGCCAGTGCGTGACGGTGAGGAAATGCGTCACCTCGCCTTCATCGCGCCTGAGGATTGCGACGTCGATGTTCCCCGGGACCGAGCGGTAGTCGGGTATCGCACGACGCACCAGGAAGATCTCGTACGCGTCCGCCCTGGTGCGCAGGGTCCGGCCATGCCACATGCGTTGGATCATGGACGCATGCTGCCGGACGCGCGGGGCGCAGTGAACAAGAAGTTCTTGAGCGGTATTCAGTTCGGCTTGCGTCCCGCAGCGACTCCATCGGACTTACAACCTGCCGCTGAACACCACGCCCCACCAGCGCGGAATTGCCGGGCCGTAGGTGTTCCAGGACTGCGACACGTTCGTGTCGTCATCGAGAGCGTTCTTGAGCAGGATGCTCACGTCGAACTTGCCGTCACGCGCGCCGATGCCCGCGGAGAAGTCCACCAGCGTGCGCGCGGGAATCCACGCGTAGCTGGACAACGCCACGTCGCTGTTGAACTTGCTCTGCCAGGCGGCATTCGCACTGGTGTGGAACTCCAGGTTCGATCCGAATGGCACCCGCCAGTCGGCGCCAAGGTTGAACGCGTACTTGAACGAACCCGGCAGGTTCTCGCCGCTGGCATCGCGATACGGAGCGGTGAGGTTGCCGAACTCCACGGCCTGCGCCAGGTTCGGGAAGTCGGCGTAGTAGGCATCGTTGTACGTGCCCGAGAACCGCAGCTGCAGGTTCTTGATGCCGGCGTACACGCCATCGATCTCGACGCCCTTCACTTTGACCAGCGGCACGTTACCGGTGGCGCTGGCATACGCGAGCGGCGCCAGCGGGTCGGTCTGGCGGTTGAGATTGGTGGTGTACTCATCGAGCACGCGCACCTGCTGCTGGTAGTCCTCGATCTCCGAGTAGAACACCGCGGTGTTGAACACCAGCGTGTCGTTGAACAGCACGGTCTTGAGGCCGATCTCGTAGGCATCCGTCTTCTCGCCGCCGACGACGTTGGACACGCCGTTCACGAACTGCGAGATACCCGCCTTCTCACCGTGCTGCCAGGAGGCATACGTCGGAAATCTGGTCGCTGATCTTCCAGCTCGGGCTGACCACCCAGGCGGGCTGCGTCTCCTCGAATCCCTCCGCGCTGCTCCACGGAAACACCACGCCGATCTGCGCGCGGCGGATAGCCTTCGCATCGGCCACCTGCTGGCGCTGCGCGGCCGTGAGGCTGTTGTAGGCCGCGCCGGGATTGCCGGCGACCGCGGCGACGCCGAAGTAGCGCAGCGCCACCAGGTCGGCGAGCGCGAGTTGCGCGGCCGAGTTCGTGCCGGTGAGTACCCCGGTAGTGGCATTCGACGAGAAGCCACCCAGATTCACGTTGTTGACCACGTCCGGATTGAGCTCCGGCGCGCGGCCATCGTCCTTGATGCGGGTGGTGGAAGTGGTCTGGCGGTCTTCCCTGGTGAAGCGCACGCCCGTCGTCACAGTGACCGCGTCCGCGATCTTCCAGTTCAGCTGACCGAAGGCCGCGAGGCTGTCGTTCTGGATGTCCTGCACGCCCGCCGGCGAGTTGAACGACATGAGCAATCCGTCGAGCGAGTTCTGGGCCAGGTAGCGACCCGCGGCGTTGGCATCGAGGCGGTTGTACTGCGCAGCGCTCGCGAACCAGGGGCCGGCATCGTTGGCCCATTCGCGGCGGTAGTCAGCCACGTTGTGGACCTTGAAGTAGAACAAGCCGCCCTGGTAGTCCGCGAGTTCACCCAGCGTTCCCGAGGCGCGAAGCTCCTGGCTCCACTGCTTGTAGTCGTTCCAGAAGCCGCCGGCGTTGCGATAGATGTCGTACGGCGTGCCGTCGTCGTTGACCGCCTGGAAGTGGTAGTCCTTGTAGGCGGAGATGGAGGTGATGTCGATGTCGCCCACGTGCCAGTCCACTTGCAGCGAGGCGCCGTTGGTGCCGGTCACGAGGGGCCGCGCGTAGTCATAGTCGACTTCGTTGTCGCCGCCACCGAATAGATAGCTGCCGTCGTAGCTGTAGCTGCCCAGCTGCTGGAACCAGCGGCGCGCCAGCCGCACCGAGGCGTCCGTGGTGCGCGGATTCGGCGTGCCGTCGGCATAGAACGCCGGCGTCGGCGAGTTGAAGGTACGCGCGTTGGTGGTTTCGCCGCCGCGCGGCTGCGCGTCCACGGAAAGTCGCGCCGAGAGATTGTCCGTGGGCGTCCACAGCAATTGCGCACGGCCGTACACGCGATCCTTGTTGGTCCAGGTGAGATCGCGGTTGTATTCGTTCTTGATGTCGCCCTGGCCCTTGTTGGCCGTGAGCGCGATGCGCCCGGCAAGCTTGCCGTCGACGATCGGGCCGCCACCGGCGGCGCGCAGGATCACCGTGTCCCAGTCACCGAACGTGACGGCGTAGCTGGCGTCGGGCGTGAACGAGGGCTTGCGCGTGGTCACGCTGACCACGCCGAGGCTGGCGTTCTTGCCGAGCAGCGTGCCCTGCGGGCCGCGCGTAACTTCGACGGTGTCGATGTCCGTGAAGTCGAAGCTCGAGGTGAGCGCGTTGTAGCCGTAGCTGACCCCGTCGACGACGAAGCCCACCGACGGATCCTGCGCCTCGGTCTGGCCCTGACGGCCCACGCCGCGGATCGACAGACTGCTCGTGCGCTGGTTGCCGAGGTTCCAGGAGACACTGGCCGCGCGCTGCGTGATGGCGCCGACTTCCGTCGCCTGCAGGCGCTCGAGCTCACGGCCCGTGACCACCGAGATCGACAGCGGCACTTCCTGCAGCGGCTCGAGGCGGTTGCGCGCGCGTACCGTCACCTTGCCGAGGGCGGTGTCCTGCTGCACCTCAGGCTGAGCGGGCGTGGATGCGGCCGCGCCTTCGGGCGCCGACGCGTTGGCGATGAGCAGCGCCTGCTTCTGCTGCTCGAGTTCGATCTGCAGGCGATCGATCTCTGCCTGGATCTCGGCGGCGCTGCGCGTGTTGGCGGCTTCCTGCGCGGAGACCAGGGCGGGTGCCAGCAGCGCCAGTGAGACGGCTGCGGCGATCTGAGAGAGCTTCATGAGGTTGTCCGATTGCGTAGTTGGGTAGGAATTCGGGGCGCGACTCGGGAGCCCTCCCCGCGCCGGCGTGGAACCGGCGCGCGAAGGCGATCCGCGAGTGAGTTATTGGTGATCCGTGAGTACCGAGACCTTCGAGATTCCGGAGTGCTCGATGGCGGCCATCACCTTCGCGACGGAGCCATAGGGCACGCGCTCGTCGGCCCGAAGATGCAGCGAGGGCTCGGCCGACGAGGCCTTGATCTGCGCCAGCCTCCCGTCGAGATCGGTGTGCGGCACGACCACGTCGTCGAAGAACACGGTGCCGGCGTTGTCGACGGTCACGGTGATCGCCTTCTGCTGCTCGGGGGGCGTGGTCTGCACGGTGCGCGGCAGATTCACGTGGATGGCATTGGTGAGCGCCGGGATGGTGATCACGAAGGCCACGAGCAGCACCAGCATCACGTCGACGAGCGGGGTGATGTTGATCTCGCTCAGGACGTCGCTGTCGTCGGCGGTGGAGACGGCCATGGGTTATCGTCCCACGGGGACTGGCCCCGCCCCGACCACCACCGGCTGGAGGCGATGATGCCCTCCTTCCGCGTGGCGGCGATCCGGACGCAGCACCGCGTGCTGCGCGAGGTTCAGGAAGTCATTGGCGAAGTCGTCGAGGTCCGCGGTGACGGTCTTCACCCGGCGCACGTAGAAGTTGAAGGCGAGCACCGCGGGAATGGCCACCGCGATGCCGATGCCGGTGGCGATCAGCGCTTCGCCGATGGGGCCAGCGACCACGTCGATGGACGCGTTGCCGATGCGGCTGATGTCCTGCATCGCAGACATGATTCCCCACACCGTGCCGAAGAGTCCGACGAAAGGCGCCGTGCTGCCGACGCTGGCGAGAACCGCGAGGCCCTGCTCCAGCGTGCGCCGCTCGCGCAGCACCTGCTGCTTGAGATTGCGCTCCAGCAGCTCGTGGCGGTCGTAATGCTCGCCATCATCGGACTCGGGAGCCGCGTGGCGCAGTACGCTCACGCCCACGCCGGCGATGCGCGATTGCGCGCTGCGGTTGTCAGGAATCTCGGCCACGCTCTGCAGGTTCGGCGACGCGCGGAACGCGGCCTGGTACTTGCGATTGGCGCTCGCGGAACGGAAGAACTGCACGCCCTTGGCGATGATGAGCGCCCAGGTGGCAACGGAGAATGCGAGCAACACCCAGAGTGTGGCTCCAACGGCAACGGACGAATGGTCGAACACGAGATGTCCCTGTTGAATGGCGATTGAAGAAGAAATCGAATTGCTGGATCAGGTATCGAGCTTGAACTCGATGGGCACGGTGGCGAACCCGTCGATGGTTTCGCTGCCGCGCGTGGACGGCGCGAACTGCCAGCGCTGCACGGTGGCGATGGCTTCGTCGTCGAGCAGCTTCTTGCCACTGGTCTTGAGCACTTCCACCGAGTCGACGGCGCCATTGGCCAGGACGCGAACACGGAGCAGCACGGTGCCCTGCCAACCCTGGCGCACGGCCTGCGCCGGGTAGTCAGGCGCGGGATTGTTCTTGTAGCCGATGCCACCGAACGCCGGCTTCACCGGGGCGAGGGGCGGCGGAGGCGCGCGCTCTGCGGGCGCCACTGCGGCCACCGCTTGCACGGGCGACGCGACTGGAGCCGTGTCGGCGACGACCGCGGAAGTCTGGATCGGCGGCGGAGCTCTCGGAGGAGTCTTCTTCGGCGGCGGAGGCGGCTCGGCCTTCGGCGGTTCGGGTTTCGGCGGACGCACCAGCTCGATGGCCAGCGTGTTCTTCTGCGGCTTGGTGGCTTCGATGCGCGCGTTGCGATCCGCGACCCAGGCACCGACGACATGCAGACCGATCAAGCCCAGTGCCACCACGGCGAGCAGCCAGTAGCGCGGTGTCTTCACCTTCTTGCCGACGAAACCGGGCGACTGCGCCACGGGCACGTCGTGCCAGACCAGCGGGATGCGGTTGAGTGCGTGGCGCCGGCGCAGCCGCTGGCGGCGGGAAACGCGGACCTGGGGCAGGACGTGTGCGGGTGTGCTCATGCGCAGAGAAACTAACTACGCGCAACAAGCTTGGGAAATTGCTGAATCGCATTCTCATATGCCGCGTGACCGCGCTTTCCCGCATCCCGTGACCGCAACGCGACCCGCGCGGTCACATTCCGGTTACAACCCGCCGTCATCTCCGCCGCGTACACTCCCTCGGTGTCAGACAGCCAGCACTCCGCGCCTTTTCCGACCTTCGCCGAAGCCACACGCACCTGGATGCGCATCGGCCTGCTCTCTTTTGGCGGCCCGGCCGGACAGATCGCGGTCATGCACCGCGTGCTGGTCGAGGAGAAGCGCTGGATCAGCGAGCAGCGGTTCCTGCATGCGCTGAGCTACTGCATGTTGCTGCCGGGGCCGGAGGCGCAGCAGCTCGCCACCTACGTCGGCTGGCTGCTCCATGGCACACGCGGCGGACTGGTGGCCGGCCTCCTGTTCGTGCTGCCGGGTTTCCTCGCCATCATGGCGCTCTCCTTCGTCTACGTGTTGTGGCAACAGCATCCGTTGCTGGCCGGGCGTCTTTCTCGGCCTCAAGGCCGCGGTCATCGCGTTGGTGCTGCAGACGGTCCTGAGGATCGGCAAACGCGCGCTGCGCGGCACAGGCACCCGCCTGCTGGCCGTCGCGGCCTTCGTGGCCATCGCCATCTTCGGTGTCCCTTTTCCGCTGATCGTGTTGGGCTCCGGTGTGCTCGGCTACCTGCTGGTGCGCATGGGCCGGAGCGGTCTCGTGACGGGTCCGGCGCATGCCGCTGCCGCGAGCGGCCCCGCGCCCGTGGTGGACTCGCGCGCGCTCACGCAGGCTGCCCCCACGCCCGCGCGCGCGTGGCGCCTGCTCGCGATCTGGCTGCCGCTCTGGTTCGCGCCCGTCTTGCTGTGCGCGGCATGGCTCGGCGGCCACCACGTCTTCACCCAGCTGGGCGTGTTCTTCAGCAAGATGGCGGTGGTCACCTTCGGAGGCGCGTATGCCGTGCTCAGCTACGTCGCGCAGCAGGCCGTGGAGAAGTACGCGTGGATCACGCCCGGCCAGATGGTGGATGGCCTGGGACTCGCGGAGACCACGCCGGGGCCGCTCATCATGGTGGTGCAGTTCGTGGGATTCCTGGCTGCCTGCCAGGTGGCGGGCGGCGCTTACCCGCTCTGGGCGGGTGTCATCGGCGCCATGCTCACGGTCTGGGTCACGTTCGTGCCCTGCTTCCTGTGGATCTTCCTGGGCGCGCCCTACGTGGAGAAGCTTCGCGACAACGCAGCCCTCGCGAGCGCGCTCGCGGCGATCACCGCCGCTGTCGTCGGCGTGATCGCCAACCTCGCGCTGTGGTTCGCCACGCACGTGGTGTTCGCGCGGGTCGCGCCGAACGGCGTGCCGGAATTCGACTCCGTACGCTGGATTCCCGCGGGGCTCACGGCGCTCGCGCTGCTGGTGATGTTCGCACTGCGCTGGAGCCTGGCCCGCACGCTGGTGGCCTGCGCCCTGCTGGGCGCGGCCACCACGTGGATTCAGATCTGACTACGGTTGTCTGACTACTTGGCACGGCCCGCCGGCGCCTGCGCCAGCGTCTGGATCTTCCAGACCGCCCCGCGGCCAACAACGAATAGCGTCTTGCGATCGTTGCCGGCGAACGCCAGGTTCTGCGGCGCGCGCGGCAGCTTGATGGTGCCGAGCGCCCGCCCGCGGGCGTCGAACACTTGCACACCCGCCGAGCTGGCCACATAGAGACGGCCCGCCGAATCCACGGCCAGGCCATCCGCCCCACTCGACGCGGGACCATTGCCATTGGCCGGCGGCGCGAAGCCCGCGAGCCTGGCGAAATTGCGCTTGCGGGACAGCGAGCCATCCTTGCCCACGTCGTATGCGATGACGTGCTCACCGTAGGTGTTGGCGACGAACAGCGTTTTCTCGTCGCTGCTCAGGATGATGCCGTTGGGACGCTCGATGTCCGTGGCCACCTGCCGGAGCTCGCCGCTGCCGGAGAGGTGGTACACCGCCGGCGTCGGACGCTCAGTCGGCTCGCTCGCGCCCACGGGACGCTGCGCCGGGCCCGCGCCCGGATCGGTGAACCAGACACCGCCGCTCTTGTCGACGAACAGATCGTTCGGCCGGTTGAACGGCTTGCCCTGGTAGCTGGTGGTGACCGGACGCGCCTTGTCCGCGGGATGGATGACGGCGATGCCCGGCCGCGCGGTCTGCGCCGCGAAGATCGTGCCATCCGGACCCTGCGCGAGCGAGTTGGGATTCAGGTTGCCTTCGGAGAACAATGTCGTCGTGCCATCGGGCGCAATGCGCTGCACGCGGTCGACCCGGTTTTCCGTGAACACCAGCGAGCCGTCGGCGAGCGGTAACGGCCCTTCCGTGCCGTCGAAGCCGCCGCCGACGAACTCGATGGCCGTGCCCGCGGCGACCACGCCGGGGATCGCGTTCTCGACCACCGCGTTCTGCGGAGCTTCGGCCGGCGCCGCGCGTCCCACGGCCGCGCGCAGGTCGCGCAGCGTGACGAGGCGGCCGTGCAGCGGCGCGATCTGCGCCACGTCGAGCTTCAGCCGCTCCACGTTCTTCGAGCAGGTTCACGCTGAAGGGATTCGGCGAAGCGGGCGCTGGCGCATTGGCGGCGCTGGGTGTGTACGCATCGGCTTCGATGAGCAGCCGCTGCGCGGGCAGATAGACCAGCGCGAACGCATCGTTGTGACCGTTGCCGGCGATCGAGTGGATCTCGATGGGGTTGCGGCCCGCGAGGGTGTGCTTGCCGGAAAAGGTCTCGAATCGCGCCGGCTTGTTCGAGCGCGCGAGGCGGTCCGGATTCAGTGTGCGCGGCGCACTCCAGGCCTGCTCGTAGAACGCGCGGTTGGCGGCGTCGGTGACGACGATCGCGCCTTCATCGACAAATGTGCGCAGCCCACCCGAATGGTCGAAATGCGCGTGCGTGTTGACCACGTACCTGATCGGCTTGCCCGGCACCAGTTCCTTGGCCTTGGCGATCACGGCCAGCGATCGCGCTTCGCCCTGCGGGCCTTCCACGACGACGAGATGATCGGCCTGCTCCACGAGCACGCTGTGATGCGTGCCGCCCGTGAGATAGGACACACCGGGCGCGAGCGGAGTCACCTTGACCTCGGGTGCCGGCACGGCGGCCGTGATGCCTGCGGGAGCCGCGATCCTGTCGGCCGCCGCCGGCTTCACGTCGCTGACATCGAGCGCGAGCGATGGGAAGCCACCGAGCGAGCGCTCGATGCGCTTGGGAAAGCGAACATCGCCGAATTTCTGGTAGTGGGAGAAGCGGGTCTCGAGCAGCGTGTCGCCCAGGACCGGGTTGTCGATCCAGGTGCGCACGGAAGTGACTTCACCCGAGGAATTCAGCGTGCCTTCGAAGCGCTGCTTGCCGCTGGTGAAAGTCACGGCGACGGCACCGCGTTCCTTCTTCACGGTCGCGCCGTTGGCGATCGCCGCCTGCACGAAGCCCTGCGGCGTCGACAGCAACTCCGCGCGCCGCTCCTCGACGGCCGCCGGCGCGCTGGTCGGCGCCGCATTCGCGCCACCCACCGGCGTGTTCCAGGCCAGGTTGCCCGCGAACGATTGATCGGATTTCTGCTCAGCGGGCGCGGGACGCGCGCGGTTCGGCTCCACGACCTGGATGCGCGCGAGCTGCACACGTGATGCCTCGGCGTCGAAGTACAGCGTCGCGTGGTAGTTGGACACATCCCAACGCGGCCACGCGAGCCCGGGCGCGGGCGCCTGGCCGAACTGGTACCAGCTGCCCTTGGCATCGAACTCGAGCGCGTTCACTTTTTGCACGCCAAGCTGGCGCGCGGCACGCCTGAGCGTCGCGTCCACCTTGTCGGCGGCGATCACCGGCGACAGCGTGAGGACACTCAGGGTCAGCCCGGTGATGCGGGCATAGGTACTGGTACGGCTGCGAGACATGATCTCTCCCGACAATGGTTCGTTCTAAAGTGGTTTGAAATGGAAATGGCAGTCACGGCAGCCATGCGCGATGGCCAGCGCATGACGTTTGGCGGTGACGAACTGGCGTGAAGCCAGCGCGGTCTGGGCGCGCTGCGCGAACTCCCGGCCTTCGCGCGACCAGCGCACTGCATCGGCCGCGCCTTCTCGCTTCTCGAAGAACTCCTGCATGAGGGCGTACAGCTCTTCGATCTCCTTCGCGGACCCCTGCGCGGCGGGCACGTCGCGCGCGGCGATGTGCCGCTGCAGGTCCTGGCTGCTGTCGTCGATGCGCTGCATCCAGTTGTCGAAGTCGAAGATGCTGTGCGCAGCCGCGCTGGCCGTCACGACGGCCAGCATCACGAACAACGCCGCCCTCATTCGGGCGGCTTGTAGGCTTCGTGGCAGGCTTTGCAGCTGCGCACGACGCCGCGAACGCTGTCGGAGGCCGCATCGAAGTTTCCGGCCTCGATCGACTGGACCACCGAGGCCAGGTGCTCGATACCTTCGCGCGCCAGGCCCGCGCCCTTGGGCGTCTCGGGCTTCGCGGCGAAGTACTTCTCGGCCCAGACCAGGCCTTCGTGCAGCACCTTGGCATTCGCCAGCGACGCCGGCGCATCCTGGCCGCCCACGTTGGAATCGAGGTCCTTGATCGCGTCGTCCATGTCGCGCATCAACGAGTCGTCGAAATCGCTGTAGTCAATTCCGGTCGCGAGCGCGACCGAGGCGACCAGCATGGCAATGCCGGCCGCCCAGATCTTCCTGCGCATCGTCAGACCAGGATCTGCTTGATCACGTCGCCGAACACCGTGGTGGCCTTTTCAGTTCGGCCCTGGTGCTGGAAGGTGAGTTTCTTGAAATCGAGTCCGAGCTGGTTGAGCACCGTGGCCTGGATGTCGTACGTGTCGACGATGCCTTCCTGCGCGCGCAGGCCGATCTCGTCGGTGGAACCATACGAGCCCGGCTTGATGCCCGCACCCGCCATCCAGCTGGTGTAGCCCCAGGGATTGTGGTCGCGGCCGTCACCGGTCTGGCCGTAAGGCGTGCGCCCGAACTCGGAGGTCCAAACTACCAGCGTGGAGTCGAGCAAGCCGCGCGCCTTGAGGTCGCGCAGCAGCGCGCCGATGGGCTTGTCGACCGTGCGGGACATCACCGTGTGGTTCTTCTCGATCTCCTGGTGCGCGTCCCACGACTGGATGCCGTCTTCCTGCGTGCCGGAGATGACGTGCACGAAACGCACGCCGCGCTCGACCAGCCGGCGCGCGCGCAGCACGGCGGTGCCGTACTCGTCGGTCGGAGTTTCGCCGATGCCGTACATGGCGCGCGTGGCGGCGGTCTCCTGCTTCAGGTCCACGGCCTCCGGAGCCGCCGACTGCATGCGATACGCGAGATCGTAGGAACGCGTGCGCGCCTCGAGCTCGGTGTCGGCCGGGTACTTGGCCGCGTGCTGATCATTGAGCTTCTTGAGCAGGTCCAGCGTCGCGCGCTGCTCACCCTGCGCCACGCGATCCGGACGCGACAGAAACAAAATGGGCGAGTCGCCCTGGCGGAAGGCTGTGCCCTGGTAGGTCGCCGGCAGGAAGCCCGCGCTCCAGATCACCTGGCCGTTGCCGCCACCCGCTCCGCCCTTGCCCGTGGGCAGGACGACGAAGGCCGGCAGATCCGGATTCGCGGCGCCGAGGCCGTAGGTGATCCACGCGCCCAGTGAGGGACGGCCCGGCGTGAGCGAGCTGGTGTGGAGCTTCAGCGAGGAAATGACGTGCGTGCTGCCCTCGGTCTTGCAACCCTTGAGGAAGGCGATGTTGTCGACATGCTTCGCGATGTTGGGCAACAGGTCCGAAACCCACGCTCCGGTCTCGCCGTGTTGCTTCCACGTGCGCGGCGTCGCCGTGAGCGCGCCCACGCCACCGTCGGTGGCCGTCTTCAGGCCCTTCGAGAACGACTCGGGCAGCGGCTGGCCGTGGAGCTTGATCAGCTGCGGCTTGTAGTCGAACAGGTCCAGCGTGCTGGGCGCGCCGGCCTGGTGCAACCAGATCACCGACTTCGCCTTGGCGGCGAAGTGCGGCAGCTTGGGCGCGAGCGGATCGATGAAGTTCTCGGCGGCCTGCGTGGCGAGCGCGGAGCCCGGCACCAGACTACCGAGCGCGATGCCTCCGGCTCCGATGCCGGCATTGATCAGGAAGTTTCTGCGTGTGGTCATGATGGTTCTCAGAAGCGGTAGCTGAATTCGTTGGAGTTGGCGAGCGCGTGCGCGAGGTCGACGAAGGCGGCGGCGCGCGCCGCGGTTTGCGGGTCGGCGGGAGCGGCCTTGGCCTCTTCCACCTTCACGCCATTCTTCGCGAGACGCTCTACGTCGGACTTCTGCTGTTTCTCGATGAACGAGACCAGCGAGGCCTTCTCATAGCGATCCGGCTCGCGGCCGTAGCAGCGTCTTGTAGAGCTTGGCCACATCCACGCCCACTTCAGGCTTCTCACCGAAGCCGTCCGGCGCGACGATCGGTTTGCCTTCGGCCAGCTGCGCGGACAGCAGCTTCGACTGGTTGTCGAGGAACGCGAGCAGCGTGCGCGTCTCGTCCTTGGTCGGCTTGCGCGCGTACAGGATCTCGTACAGACGCTCGATGCGCGCCGGGTCCTTCTCCGCCTCGCGGAGCACGCGGCCCGCCAGCACCTGCGACCAGCCGTACACGAGCTCGCTGTTGACCAGCGCCAGCGCCTGCGGCGCCGTCGTGGTGACTTCGCGCTTGCCATGCACCGACTGCGGATTGGCCCAGTCGAAGGTATCCAGCAACGGGTACGGGTTATTGCGCTTCACGAAGATGTAGACGCTGCGACGGTTCTGGTCGCGCGGATTCTCCGAGGTCTTCCAGGTGTTCTCGTTGAAACCAGCCTGGTTCGCAAAGCTCGGCGCCGGCGGATACACCGGCGGTCCGCCGACGGTCTCGTCGAGCAGGCCCGCGGCCTGCAGCAGCGAGTCGCGGATCTGTTCAGCGTCGAGTCGCTGGCGCGGGAACACCGCGAGCAGCTTGTTCCACCATCCCTGGCTTCGCACTTCCGGCACGGGACGCCGACGACTGGCGGTAGGTAGCCGACAGCAGGATCTGCTTCTGCAGCGACTTGATGCTCCAGCCGCCGTCGTGCACGAACGAGTGCGCGAGGTAGTCGAGCAGCTCGGGGTGCGTGGGCTTCACGCTCATCTTGCCGAAGTCACCGACGGTCTCGACGATGGCCTTGCCGAAGTACGTGCCCCAGACGCGGTTCACGAACACGCGCGCGGTCAGCGGATTCTTCGGGTCCACGATCCAGTTCAGCCAGCGCGGTGCGGCGGCCCGACGACGTGGCCGTGGGCTTGATCTCGGGCTGCGTACGTCGGTGAACAGCGCCGGCACGCCCGGCTGCACTTCCTCGAGCTTGCGGTCGTAGATGCCCTTGAAGAGCACGTAGGTCGGCGGCGCGTCCGAGTGACCCAGTTCGGTCAGCGTCGAGAACTGTCCGAGTTCCTTCGGCTTGAGCTTGTCGAACTTCTTGAGATCGGCCTCGAGCTCCTGGTACTCCAGGTACTTCTCGGGGTCCTTCTGCTTGAGGCGCAGCACGGCGTTGCGCGTGCGGCCCTGCATGGTCCAGAGATTGCGGTGATAGATCCACCGGTCGTAGGCGTTGCGCTCGTTCTCGGCCTTCTGGATGGATACGCGCGTCTCGGGCACGAACCCGGACAGGCGGTCATCCTCGAGCTTGTCGATGACGGGCTGCAGGATGGCGTCCATCTTCGCCTGCACGTCCTTGCTCGCGGCCTCGTACTTCGCCTTCTTCTTCTCGTAGTCGGCGATTTCCTGGGCCGTGGCCGCCGGCACGTCGTCGCGCCAGCTGGTATTCACGAAGTAGCGCCTGCAGCTGGTAGTACTCCTTCTGCGAAACCTTGTCGAACTTGTGGTTGTGGCACTGGGCGCAATTCACCGTGCTGCCCAACAACACCGTACCGACGGTGTCCGTGAGATCGTTGGCCACTTCCTGCTTCTTGAGGTTCAGGTCGCGCGCGTTGATCTCGTCGGGAAAGCTGCGCAGGAACCCGGTGGCGATCAGAGACTCGCGCACCTCCGGCCAGATCTCGTCGCCGGCCAGCTGTTCCTTGACGAACCTGTCATACGGCTTGTCCTGGTTGAACGCGTCGATGACGTAGTCGCGATAGCGCCAGATGTTCGGGCGCGTGCCGTCGGCGTTGTAGCCGTCGCTGTCGGCATAGCGGGCCTGGTCCAGCCAGCGGCGGCCCCAGCGCTCACCGTAGCGCGGCGACGCCAGCAGGCGGTCGACGAGCTTCTCGTAGGCATCCTTGGAACGATCCTTCTCGAAGGCATGCACTTCTTCGGGCGTCGGCAGCAGGCCCCAGGTGTCGAGCGTGGCGCGACGGATGAACGTGGCGCGGTCCGCTTCCTTCGCGGGAGTGAGCCCGGCCTCTTCGATCCTCGCGAGCACGAAGTTGTCGAGCGGCGTGCGCACCCACTTCGAATCCTTCACGGCCGGAATCTCCGGACGCTGCACGGATTGATAGGCCCAGGGTTTGGGCCCGGAAGCGGTGGCGGCCTTTTCGTAGTCGGCGGCCTGCACGGTGACGACGGTTGCCACGGTGGCTACGGCAGCCAGCAAGACGGTGGCGGTGTCGATTTCAACTTGCGCATGGAGTCCCTGTTGCGACGGTTGCGAGTCGAGAATGCGAGCGCATGGTCATTCACGCGCCAGCGGCGTTCCAATCACGATTGAATGAAGACTTATGCCGCCGAAGAATATGGCTGGCTAACTACTCCGAGCGGCAACCGGGCGGTATCAGGCTTGTAACCGGGCGCGTCACCGGCCGCGTGACGGGTCACGTGACCGCCCGGTTGACGGGATGCTTCCGGGCTCAGTCGAACGACAGGGCCGCCGGCTCGGGCGCGGCCACCACCAGCCAGCTCACCGTGGCGATCAGCGCCGCGAACAGGATGGCCGCCAGCCAAAGCCGCGAGGACTCGATGGCTTCGTGCTCGGGCACGAGCGTGGCGTGCTTGCGGCCCGAGAACATCGGCCCGATGAGGTCATGGCCGGCGAACACGCGGTGCGCGACCACGGCCAGAACGTGCAGCAGCACCGCGATGAGGATCCAGTCGAACAGGCGGCGATGCCACGACGTGAATGTCAGACTCAACGAATCGCTGACGAAACCGTACAGCGGGCCGGTGTTGAATATCTCGTCGTTGGAGAACAACCCGGTGATGCCCTGCGCCAGCAAGGTGAGCAGCAGGAAGATCACCATCCAGGCGCCCAGCGGATTGTGCCCCGGTGTCGACGCCGCGCCGCCGCGCAGCGCGGCGCGCAGATAGCCGAAGGTGGCGCGCGGGCCCCGCAGGAAGCTGGTGAAGCGCGCATGACGCGTGCCCACCAGCCCCCACAGGATGCGAAACGCGGCCAACACCACCACCAGGTAGCCAAACCAGAGGTGGTACTTGAAGTACTGCACGCCGAGCTTGTTGGTGAGATAGGAACCCGCGATGCCGACGACCAGCAGCCAGTGCGTCACGCGCACCGGCAGATCCCAGACCTTGCGGCTGTCGGCGGTCTCGCTCATCCGGACCTCCGGCTAGTTCGTCTTGGGCTGCGCCGCGCTTGCGGCAGCGGGAACAATGGCGGGAGCGTTGGCGGGAGCGGCACCCGAGACGGCGGCGCCCTCGCGCGGCGGCGGAATCTCGAACTTGGTCAGCTTGCCGCCCTGCTCTTCAAAGGTTTGTGCGCCCACGGTGCCGGCCACGCGGTAGCCCTTCGAGGCCAGCAGGTCCGCCGCGCGGCCGCTGCGTGCCGCGTGGTTCGACACGGTCACGATGGTGCGGTCCTTCGGGATGAAGGCCAGGTTGTTCTCGAGCTCCTTGACCTGGACGCTGAGGAACACCGGGAATCCGCCGATCTTCGTGAGCTCGTCGGGACGGCGCACGTCGATGATCAGCAACTGCTCCGGCGTGGCGAGCAGCGCTTCGAACTCGGCACGGCTCAGTTCCTTGGCCAGTGCCTTCGGACGCGCAGCCTTGGCAGGCGCAGCCGTCGCGACGGGCTCCGCCGCGAAGGTGGCCGACGCGATCAGCGCGGCGCCGAGAATCAACAGTCTCTTCGCAATCATGTGTTCGTCCTCAGATCACTTGGAGCGGAATTTGTCGTGGCAGGACTTGCAGTCATTGCCCACGGCGGCGACGGCACCCTTGAACTCCTCACCGGCGCTGCTGCTGTTCTCGGTCACTTCGGCCAGCGCCTTGGTGTGCGCGGTGAAGTCCTGCACGATCTGGTCGAATTCCTTGCGGTTGCTCCAGATCGCCGGCAGGGCGCGCGTCTCGCCTTCCTTGGAGATGTCGGGATGCGCATCGCCGATGAACGTGGCGATCTGCGCCAGCCGCGAAGCCTGTCTGGCGGCGGTTTCGGCTTTGAACTCCGCCTTGCCCTGGGCCACCTGCGAGAGCGGACCGAAGTTGCCGCCGACGATCTTGAACACGGCCTGCCGATACTCGATGGCACGTTCCGAGGGCGTGGGCCCGGCGGGTGCGGCCCCGGCGGCTGGCGGCGTCTGCGCATCGGCCACACCTAATGTCGCGGCCAGCGCCAGCGCTCCGGCCAGCGCGCGCAGGGTAAGTTGTTTGGACAGGGACATCGTCGGCTCCTTGTGTGGCGGAATCTTTCTTCGATCGGGTTCGTCGACTGGCTTCAGTCGGTCTGGCGAAACTGGTCGTGGCATCCCTTGCAGGTGGCCGCGAACTTGAGGAATTGCTCCCGCACCGCCTTCTGGTCCGGGCCCGCGGCGAGCTTCGCCAGGAGACCGGACTCACGGGCGAATTCTTCGCTGTGCTGGCGGAATTTTTCCGCGTCGGTGAACACGGTCGCGCGAGCGCTGGTTTCCCGCCAGCCCTTGCCCTTCTCCGTTCCCGCCGGGAAAAGTCCCGGAAGCCCGGCGGTGGCAATGGCCGAGAGGGCGTTCGCGGCAGCCTGCACCTCGCGCGCGTCGTAGCTGCCCGCCAGCGCGGACTTGATGCGCGCCGTGTTCCACGCGATCACCTGGTAAGCGGACTGCCGCCACTTGATGAGCTGCTCCGGCCGGGGCGCGCCCTGCGTGGCACCGGTCTGCGGGAACAACGAGAGCGCCAGCAGTGCGAATGCGGAACTGAAGGCTGCACGCGGTGACAAACGTGTAACCGCGCGGTCGCGGCGACGCGACCACGCATCGAAACTGGACATCGGTGATTGATCCTAACTAGATTTCCGGCGACGCGTACCTCACCATGCCGTGGCGCGCGACGGAACGAAAGAATCGTCATAAGGGCATTCGATCAGGCGATTTCCGCGCGATGCGCTGCGAGGCTTACCGTACCGCCACGGAATGAACCCATGAGCACACGCCGACGACACACCCCCGCAGAGAACCGCGCGGACTTCGCACGCGTGCTGGCCGCCATCGCGGTGCTCGCGCTGCTGGCGGCGTGGGATCGTGGCAACCGCGGTGATGCTTCACCCGCGCAGGCGGAAAGGTCTGCCGCTGTGTCCAGCGGCTCCGGGCACTAGCTTCCCGAGCGACGCTGCAGCGATTGCCGCTGCCGGACCTGCGCCGGCGTCCATGAGCATGCGTCCGGCCCAGCGATAGACGTTGTTTTCCTTCACCGTGCGGCGCATGGCCTTCATGCGGATCCGCCGCTCCTCGCGACGCATCTGCATGGCCGACATCATGGCGGCCGCGGTTTCGCCCACGTCGAAGGGATTCACGAGCAGCGCCTCCGGCAGCTCGCGCGAAGCGCCGGCGAAGGTGCTGAGGATCAGTACGCCATCCTCGTCGTCGCGCGCGGCGACGAATTCCTTGGCGACCAGGTTCATGCCGTCGTGCAGGCTGTTCACGACGCAGAAGTCGGCGGCGCGGAACATCTCGAAAACCTCGCGCGGCTCCTGGTGGTGGTCGATGAGCACGATGGGCTGCCAGCCATCGGCCCCGAACTTCGCGTTGATGCGCCCCGCCTCGGCCAGCGTCTGCTCCTGCAGCGCGTGGTACGCCGGCAGCTTGCTGCGCGTAGGTGCCGCGACCTGCAGCAGCGTCACCTTGCCGCGCATGCCCTGGTTCTTGTCGAACAGCGCCTCCAGCGCCCGGAAACGCTCGATGATGCCCTTGGTGAAATCCCAGCGCTCGACGCCGAGCCCGATGCTCACGTCCGGCCCGATGCCATGACGCGCGCGCACGTTTCGCCGGCACGTTTCGATGTCGGGCAGTTGCGCCAGCCAGCGCGGCGGCCATTCGATGGAGATCGGGTACGGCACCACGCGGCATACATGGCCGCGCAGCGTCACCGTCATGTGCTCGTGATCGATCTGGCATTCCATGAATCGATCCACGCTCGCGAGGAAGTTCTGGCAGTGGTACCGCGTGTGGAAGCCGAGGATGTCGGCCGCGAGCATGTGCGAGAGCATCTCGTCCTTCCACGGACACACGCCGAAGGTCTCCGCGTTGGGCCAGGGGATGTGCCAGAACAGCGCGATCGTGGCCTTGGGCTTGCGCCGCCGCAGCATGCTGCGGCAGCAGAGCGAAGTGGAAATCCTGCACCAGCACCACGGGATTGCGTGAGCGCGACTCGTCGGCCAGCACGTCGGCGAACTTCTGGTTCACCTTGCGGTACTGCTCCCAGTCGGACTCGCGGAACGCCGGGCGCACATAGGCCAGGTGGCACAGCGGCCAGATGCCCTCGTTCGAGAAGCCGAAGTAGTAGCCCTCCTCTTCCTCCGCGCTGAGCCACACGCGCCGCAGCGAGTAGCTGGGATCCTCCGGCGGCACCTTCACGCGATCGTTGCCGTCCACCACGTCACGATCGGCGCTGCCGCTGCCGTGCGCGACCCACGTACCGGTGCAGGCGCGCATGATGGGCTCGAGCGCGGTGACCATGCCGCTGGCCGGCACCTGCACCACGGGACCATCCGGTCCCTTGTTGTGGATGTAGGGCTCGCGATTCGACACCGCGAACATCTCCGGCGAATCCAGGTGCTCCCGCACCACCTGCTGCAGCGCCTGCGGAGTCCAGTTCTCGCGGATAGTCGATCTCCAGGCGCTGCGTCGATTCGATGTCGCGCAGCGCCAGATGAACCTGCTTGAGCACGGGCCACGAAGCGGAGCCCGAGCGCGCATCGTCCAGGAAGCGCAGGCCGCGGATATCACCCACGAGCACCGCCACCCAGCGCCTTACCAGGAACCAGAACAACGTACCGACCAGCAATGCCAGCAAGGTGGCAAGAACCCCGGCGAGCGCGAACACGTGGTTGCGCGCCGTCGACTGCCGCCGGTCGATGAAGCTGAGGTCGTGGATCACGAGCACCCGGAACGGCACACCTTTGCTCGTGCTGAACGGGAACGCCGATACCTGCACGGATCCGGATTTGAGTTGCAGCCGATGCGCGCCGCCGTCGTGGATAGAGGCGGTGCCCTCACAAGTGACGGTCTCGGGAGTGCGGTCGGTCTTGTAGATCAGCGTGTGATTCGCGCGGCACAGCATGATCGAGAGCAGGCGCTCGTCGGTGGTGATGGTGCCGAGATAGTTGCGCAGGTCCGCCTCGGACTGGGTATCCAGCAGCGTTCCCAGCGTGGGCGCCATGGAATTCGCCGCCAGCTGGGCACGCAGGTTCACGTCACTGCTGAACCAGTCCGCCAGCAGGCGGTTGGCATAAGGGACGCCGAAGTACGCCAGCAGACTGACCGCAACCAGGGTCGGAATGCCGAAACGGATGAGGATCGATCGCATCGCAAAGCATTGTATTCACGACAACTGCCCGCGAGCCGCGTTCACGCGGCGCGTCGCAAAAATGGTTCGTGCCCGACAGTTGTTAGGGTATGCGCCGCTAGACGCGCCCGCCGCGCTGTGATCGCATCACGGACGCTGCAACTCTTTGGAATCTACTGGTGCTTCATCGTCGGACCGCCCGACACCTTGATGACCAGCTTGCCGCGCGTGTGGCCGGACTTGCTCTTCGCCCAGGCCTTGGCCGTGTCAGCCATCGGGAAAGCCTCCTCGACGCTCACCTTGAACTTGCCCGCGTCGGCCAGTTCCATGACGCGCGCGATGACTTCCGCGTTGCTGGCGCCGGTCTCGCGGTTGGGACGCGTGCAGATCACCTTGGCCGCGGCGCAAGTAGCGAGGTCCGCCGCACCCGCCACCGACACCACGGTGCCACCTTCGCGCAGCACCGCGACGGACCGCGTGGCGGTCTGGGCATCCACGGTGTTGATCACCACGTCGACTTTCTTCACCACGTCTTCGAAGCGCTGCGTGCGGTAGTCGATGACCTGGTCGACACCAAGCGACTTGAGGAATTCGTGATTGTTAGGCGACGCGGTGCCGATCACCTTCGCACCCGCCGCCTTGGCGATCTGCACCGCCGCCGAGCCCACGCCACCGGCGGCGCCGTGGATCAGCACGGTCTGCCCCTTCTGGACCTTGAAGGATTCATGCAGCGAGCGATACGCGGTCTCCGCGGCGATGGGCACGCCCGCGGCCTGCTCGAATGACAGCGCCTTGGATTTTTTCGCAAGGCTGTCCACGGGCACCACCGCGTACTCGGCGTAGCTGCCGCTCTGGCGCGCCCAACCGAGGACTGCGTCGCCGGCCGCGAAGCCGGAAACTCCCTGGCCCAGGGAATCGATGGTTCCCGACACGTCGACACCCGGCACCAGGCCGATGCGGCGCTGCGCGACTTTCCAGTCCACGGGATTCACCCCGGCCGCTCTTACCCGGATCAGGACTTCGCCCGCACCGGGCACCGGCACCGGCCGCGTCTGCACGGAAAGCGTGCCGTCCGGGGCCACTTCCACCGCCTGCATCTTCTCGGGCGCCGCGATCGCCGCGCCACCGAGAATCAAACCGAGGCCCGCCAGCGGCAGAACAAAACGCATGAGTCACTCCTTTTATATGTACGGTTCGGGGATGAGACCGGCGGTGGCGGGAAAAGTGCACAACGGAATGTCGCATCTTCGTCCGTCCGGAAAAAGTTCTAAGTGGCGCGGGGACGTAACCGGATTGGAACCAGTCGAGAATAGGCTCCGTGACCGCGGGCTGCCGATACTTCTCCCATGCAGGCCACCAGCCCACAGCGGATCATCGATCAGGCAAATGCTCCCGCGTCCCAGGAACACGCGAGAACCATCGCCATCGTCGGCGCCGGGTTCAGCGGCATCTCGGTTGCGACACAACTCCTGAAGCAACCGCCGGCGCAGGCCCTGCGCATCGTGCTCATCGACCCGCGCACTGAGCTCGGCGCGGGCGTCGCCTACGCGACGCGAGACTACCCCTATCCACTCAACGTATCCGCGGGACAGATGTCACTGGAATCCCGCGCGCCCGACGACTTCCTCGAGTACGTGCGCGCGCAGGGCATCCACGCCGCGGCGGGAGATTTCCTGCCGCGGCAGGTCTACGGCGAATACCTGCGTGCGCGCTTCGAAGCCGCGCGTGCTTCGGCGCCGTCGCGCACGAGTTGCGTTCACCACCGCGCCAGCGCATTGCAGCTCCGCAAAACCAGCAACCATTGGGACCTCTGGCTGGACGACGGCTCCGCACTGCGCGCCGACGACGTCGTGCTGGCGCTGGGCAATGCGCCGCCTGCCTCACTGCCGGCACTGGCGCCGATCGCGTCCAGCGAACGCTACGTGCGCGACCCCTGGAACATCGGCGCGCTGCCCGGCCCCCTGGAAAGCGTGCTGCTGGTCGGCAGTGGCTTGACGATGATCGACGCCGCGTTGCGCCTCGCCGCGCTGCGGCCGCACGTGCATCACATCCATGTGCTTTCGCGCCACGGCTGGTTGCCGCAGGTGCAGTCGTCATCACCGAAGCCGGCTCGCACCCCGGATGTCGCCGCGGCGCTCAACGGCGCGCATGGCTCGACTCGCGCGTTGACCCGCGCGTTCCGCGCGCTGGCGCGCGATGTGGAGGCGGGAGGCGGCGACTGGCGTGAGGTCATCGGCCTGGCCCGCGGCAGACTGCGTTCCCTCTGGCGGGATCTCGACAAGGATCAACGAGGCAGATTTCTGCGGCACGCGCGTTCCGCCTGGGACGTGCACCGTCATCGCGTGCCCGCGGGCCCGCTCGGTGCGGTGCAAGGCCTGGCGCGCAAAGGTGTGCTCGAAGTGCACGCCGGCCGGCTCGAGTCCGTCAGCCTGGTCGAGGATGCGGTGGAAGTGATCTGGCGGCCACGCGGCGCAGCACGCTCGCGCGCCTGGCTGGTGGACCGGGTGGTGAATTGCACGGGCCCCGAGAGCCGCATTTCCCGGCACGCGGATCCGCTGGTGCAGTCACTGCTGACCAATGGACTGCTGCGTCCTGACAGCCACGGCCTGGGTATCGATGTCGCGGATGATGGCCGACTCATCGCGCGCGACGGGCAGACCGTGGATCGCCTGTACTACATCGGGCCCTGGCTGCGGGCCAGGGACTGGGAAGCCACGGCCGTGCCGGAGCTGCGCGAACACGCGCTGACGCTGGCCCGCACGCTCGCCCAGCAGCCCGCCGCGGCGCTGCGCGCGCCCTGAAATCCAACCTGCTAGGCTCTCGCCCCCGAATCGGAGGGCGAGATGATTTCGACGCGCAATTGGATTACCTGTGCCGCCCTGGCCCTGCCACTGCTTTCAGGTTGCGGCCAGAAACAGTCTGACGAAGTCCGCCTGCTGAACGCGTCCTACGATCCGACGCGCGAACTCTACGAAGACATCAACCCCGCTTTCGCCAAGGCCTGGAAGGAAAAGACCGGGCAGACGGTGCTCATCAGCCAGTCGCATGGCGGCTCCGGACGCCAGGCACGCGCCGTGATCGACGGCCTGCCCGCGGATGTCGTGACGCTGGCGCTCGCCGGTGACATCGACGCCATCGCCGAACAGGGCCGCATGCTGCCGCTCAACTGGGAGCAGCGCCTTCCGCACAACAGCGCGCCTTACTACTCCACCATCGTGTTCCTCGTTCGAGCCGGCAATCCCAAGAAGATCCGCGACTGGAACGACCTGATCCGCGACGACGTCCAGGTGATCACACCGAACCCGAAGACCTCGGGTGGCGCGCGCTGGAACTATCTCGCGGCCTGGGCCTGGGCCGAACGCCAGCCCGGGGCCACCCCGGCGGACGCGCGTGAGTTCGTGAGCAAGCTGTACCAGCACGTCCCTGTGCTCGACACGGGTGCGCGGGGAGCGCTGACCACATTCGCCCAGCGGGACATCGGCGACGTGGCCATTTCCTGGGAGAACGAAGCCTATCTGGCGCTGCGCGAGATGGGGCAGCAGAACTTCGAGATCGTGGTGCCCTCTGTCAGCATCCTTGCCGAGCCGTCCGTTGCCGTGGTGGACAAGGTCGTCCTGCGGCGAGGCACGCGCACCGTCGCCGAAGCCTACCTGGGCTTCCTGTATTCCGCCGAAGGCCAGGAGATCGCCGCGAACAACTACTACCGTCCGCGCGACGAAGCCGTGGCGGCCCGGCACGCTTCGAAATTCCAGCAGACCGAGTTCGTGGACATCACGCACTTCGGCGGCTGGGCGCTGGCCCAGAAACAACACTTCGCCACCGGCGGCGTATTCGACCAGATCACCACGGCACGGCCCGCGGCCACTCAGTCACGCTGACGTTCGCGGAACGCCGCCACCTTGGCGCGGTTGCCGCAGACCGCGGCGCTGCAGAAACGGCGGCGATGCGATTTCGTGCGATCGAGAAACCAGAGCGTGCAATCGCCGGCGCATTCACGAATGAGCCCGGGGTCTTCGCCGGACACCAGTTCCGCGATGTCCGCCGCCGGCAATGCCACCAGCGACGAAGCCGTCGCGAACTCCAGTACTTCCCGCACTTCCAGACCTTCCGGCCCCGAAAACACCTGACGGTTGCGATCCTCGCGTGACAGCACACGGTTGAGCTCCGCGAGCTCGCGCGCATGACGCGCGCGCGGCGATTCGCGCCAACGCAGCAGCCATCCGCGCGCCCACTCACGGAATCGCCGCGCTTCCTCCGCCGCGGCATCCATGGCATCGGCGCCGAAGCGGCGGCGCAAGCGTGTGAGCTCTCCTTCAGTGAGGTGCCCGGTACCCACCAGCCAAGCGCCGAAAGCCGCGCCATCGGGAAGTGTTTCCACTTCTTCGCCGGGACGGCGCCAGGTATTGAGGAAGTCGATGGCGCGATGGCCACCGAGCCGCAGCAGCTCCAGATCGTTTTCCGACATGGCGGGCATGGTAACCATTTAAAAGGTTATTTACCAGTTACCTGGCCTGTCGCGTAACTTCCATTCGGCGTTTTAATAAGTTACGTGGAGTTACCCATGAATCGTTTGAATACCTGGCTGACGGCAGTGGCCCTGACCCTGGCATTGCCCTTGGCCGCGCAGGAACCGCCGGTGACCCATCACCGCACGGTGAAGATCGAAGGAGTGGACGTTTTCTACCGCGAGGCGGGACCTCGCGACGCACCCGTCGTCGTACTGCTGCACGGCTTCCCCAGCTCCTCGCACATGTACCGAAATCTTATCCCGGCGCTGGCGGAGCGCTATCGCGTCATCGCGCCCGACTACCCGGGATTCGGCGAGAGCGCGGCGCCCGGATCGCGAGGACTTCCGTTACGGCTTCGCACGCTTCGCCGAGCTCACCGACTCCTTGCTCGCCAGCCTGGGCGCGGAGCGCTACGCGCTCTACGTGATGGACTACGGCGCGCCCGTGGGTTACCGCCTCGCCTTGCGTCATCCGGAACGCGTGACGGCGCTGGTCGTTCAGAACGGCAATGCCTACGAGGAAGGCCTGCGCGAATTCTGGGTACCGATCAAGGCCTACTGGAAGAGCGGCGCCGCGGCCGATCGCGAGAAGCTGCGCGCGGGCACCACGCTGGCCGCCACGCGCAGCCAGTACCTCGATGGTGTCAGCGACCCGTCGCGCGTCGACCCGGCCGCGTGGTCGCACGACCAGGCGCGTCTCGACCGGACCGGGAACGTGGAGATCCAGCTCGACCTCTTCTACGACTACCGCACGAACGTCGATCTCTACCCGAAGCTTCCAGAGTTTCTTCCGCGAGCGGAAGCCGCCGACGCTCGATCGTCTGGGGCAAGAATGACGAAATCTTCCCGACGCCCGGCGCCCTCGCTTATCTGAAGGACCTGCCCGACGCCGAGCTTCACCTGCTCGACACCGGGCACTTCGCCCTCGAGGACAAGGGCGACGAGATCGCGCGCATTGATGAAGGACTTCCTCGCGCGGAAGCTTCCGGCGAAGAGTAGACCAGACCGGGATCGCCGGCGCGGGCCGGCGGCCCTCACTCGACGACCAGCTTGTAGCCGGAAGGCGCGGCCGTCTGCAGCAGCTGCGGCACCGCCGGATTGGCCTCGATCTTGTGCCGCAGACCGATGCACCAGCTGCTTGAGCAGCTGCCGGTCGCCGGAGCCGCGATGGCCCCACACCTGCACGAGCAGACGATCGGAATTCACCGCCCGCCCCGCCTGCGCCAGCAGCATCTGCAGCAGGCGCAGTTCGAGCTTGGTCAGCGATATGGCCTCGCCGTTGCCGATGCGCACGGTGTAGTTCTCGAGATCGAGCGTCACTCGTCCGGCTGACAGCGGCGCATGCGCGCGGTCGGCGCTCGCCCGACGCAACAGCGCCTTGACGCGCGCCAGCAGCGTCTTGGGGCTGAAGGGCTTGGTGAGGTAGTCGTCGGCGCCGAGCTCCAGCGCCTTCACGAGGTCCTGCTCTTCGCCGCGAGCCGTCAGCATCATCACGGGCACGTCGCCGCGCGCACGGATCGCCGTGCACACCTCGAACCCGGACGTGCCCGGCATGTTGATGTCGAGGATCACGAGGTCGGGCGACTCGGCCTCGAACATCGCGAGTGCGCCAGGACCATCGCTGGCCTTGACCACGAGGTAGCCGGCCTGCGAAAGCGAATAGGCGACGAGTCCCAGCAAGTCGAGATCGTCGTCGGCGACGAGAATTTTCATCCCGGCTTCGCTTCGCGGCAGCGTGAGCGTGAAGCGCGTACGGTCCTGCGCGGTTCGCGCCGCGGTGATGCGCGCCGCCGTGACGCTCGACGAATCGAGCGTGAGATCCACAGGCCCAGACCCAGCCCACCCGGCTCGGGTTCCTGCGCGCCGCCGCGCTTGAACCGCTCGAAGATTCCCACGGTGTCGCCTTCGGGCAGGCCGGGACCCGCGTCCTCCACCCAGGCGCGCACCTGGCCGGAGTCGTCTCCGGCGCCGATGCGGATCGGCGTGCCCTCGGGCGCGAACTTGCTGGCATTGGCGATGAGGTTGACGAACACCTGCGTGAGCCGCGTCGCATCGCCCTGCAGCGTCGAGGTCCTCGGCCACGCTCGATCTCCAGCGGTTGACGGCGCTGGCGCAGCAGCGCCTCCACCAGCACGCGCGCGTCTTCGATCACGTCGGCGAGTTCGATGCTCTGCCGGCGCACGTCCAGCTGGCCGGATTCGATGCGCACACTCTCGAGCAGGTTGTCGATGAGCCGCGTGAGCCGCAGTCGTGCCGCGTTCCAGCGACAGCACCAGTTCCTCCAGTTTCTCCGGCGGCGCGGTCTTGAGCCCGTCGCGCAGCAGCTCGATGGACGCCAGCTGCGCCGCCAGCGGCGTGCGGAACTCATGGCCGATGTTGGCCAGCACGGTGTCGCGGGCGCGTCGCACGCCTTCGAGTTCGGTTTCGTCGCGCAACACCTGCACCTGCAGGCCATCGACCACGCGCGAGCTGGTGATGACGGCCTGGCGATTGCCGGAACGGGTCTGCAGCTGTTCGACACGCTGCGCACTGCCGGCCTGGCGCGCGCGCAGGATGGGACAGGCGGTGGTGTCGCACGGTCTCGACGAGCTCGCCGCGGAGCGCTGCAGGGCTTGAGCACGTCACCGCAGAACTTGCCGATGGCTTCCCGCGGTTCGAT
The DNA here is from genome assembly GCA_963846605.1 of uncultured Pseudomonadota bacterium. Taxonomy (GTDB): domain Bacteria; phylum Pseudomonadota; class Gammaproteobacteria; order Steroidobacterales; family Steroidobacteraceae; genus CADEED01. The sequence goes on along the minus strand of CAWJWS010000011.1, from coordinate 81,385 downwards.
GCCCAGCAACCGCGCCGCCTGCGGATTGAGATAGCGGATGTTGCGTTCCTGGTCGACGGCGTACACGCCTTCGACCACGGCTTCGAGCACCACCTGCGCCTCGGCCTCGCGATGGCGCAGCTCGGAATTGAGATCGACGAGATTGCGCCGCATGTCGTCCATGGTGCGCGCGAGCTGGCCGATCTCGGCGGGACCCGCCGTCGGAATGGACGTGGCGAAGTCACCCTGGCCCAGCCGTCTCGCCGCATCCGTCAGCGCCTCGGTGGGCCTGGTGACGCGCCAGCCGAGCAACACGCCCGCGACCAACGCCAGCACGGCGAACACCACCGCGGTGAGGATCAGCCGCCATACCAGCGAGCTCACCGCCTTGTCGGTTTCGGTGGCCGGGGCCGTGGTCTGGATCAGCGCGATGCATTCGCCGCTGGATGCGAACACCGGAAAGCTCGAGGCGTACAGGCCGAGTGAATCGATACGCTGAACGGCGAAGCGGCCGTCGGTCATGCGCCTGCGAATGCAGCGAGGTGAACTCGTTGACGGCGCATGCCGCTATACGCGCGGAAGTTGATGAGCCTGGTACCGGCAGACCGGAGTGATCGCTGAGCAGCGAAGCGACCTTTTCGTCGAGCAGGTTGATCGATCATCACGCTGAACGACGGCAAGCGCCGAGAGTTTGGGCGGTCGCACCGACCGCCGAAAGCTGCGTGCCTTGCGGCACCGCCATGAATCGCTCGCCCTGTTCCTCGGCGAGAGTGAACAGGCTGCCCCAGGGAACTTCGGCGCCGGCGGTGGCGATGACCTGCGCGCCATCGAAGACCGCGCAGGCCTCAAGCCGCTGTCGTCTCGCAGAATCGCGCGCAGGAACGGTGCCAGGCCTGCGCGCCCGGGCTCGGCGATCAGGCGGCGCAACGGCGGCCGCTCCGCCAGCACGCGCGCGTGGTGAGCGTGTCGTCCGCCATACGCGTGATCTCCTGCGCGCGAATTGGCGCCGGCGAGCTGCGACGCGCACCTTCTGCTGGCTGTCGCGCGAGATCGCGCAGCATGTCGATGGCGAAATACGAGATGCCCGCAGCGACCAGCAGCACGATGAGTCACATTGCTGGCCGCCAGCCACCAGCCGAGGCTGTTGCGTTTCATCGCCGGCGGTACCCGGACCGCGCTCCACGAGCGTCTTGATGATCAGCGTGACGACGGCGAGCAGCGACAGCATCGACGCCACTGCGAAGGCGCCGACGAAGTTGTACTCGTTGTAGAGGTTTTCGATTTGCAGGGGCATCGTGGTCGTGAGTCCACGGACGTTGCCGGAAACCACCGAGACGGCGCCGAACTCGCCCATCGCGCGCGCATTGCAGAGGATGACGCCGTACACCAGTCCCCAGCGGATGCGCGGCAGCGTAACACGGAAGAACGTGAACCAGCCGCCCGCGCCCAGCGTGATCGCGGCCTCCTCCTCGTCGTTGCCGAGCTGCTGCATCAGCGGGATGAGCTCGCGCGCGACGTACGGGAAGGTGACGAACATCGTCGCGAGGACGATGCCCGGCAGCGCGTAGACGATGCTGATCTCGTTCTCCTGCAGCCAGGCGCCGAACCAGCCGTTCAGACCGAACAGCAGCACGTAGATGAGGCCCGACACCACCGGCGACACCGCCAGCGGCAGGTCGATCAGCGTGATCAGGAAACTCTTGCCGCGGAATTCGAACTTGGCGATACACCAGGCGGCGGTGATGCCGAACACCGTGTTCAGCGGCACGACAATGGCCGCGGTCGATCAGCGTGAGCCGGATGGCGGCGCGGGTATCCGGGTCCGCGAAACTCGTGGAAATACGCGGTCCAGCCCTTCTCGAGCGCCATGGCGAACACTGCCGCCAGCGGCGCGGCGAGCAAGCGCACCGAGGAACGTCAGCGAGACCGTGATCAGCAGCCAGCGCACCAGCGTGAGCCCGAAATTCCGGTGTGCCCGGGCGCGTGGACAGTTCGGCGGCGATCTCGTCGGCGTTCGACTGGACCGGCCATTACCTGCTCCCTGGCGCAGCGAGGTTCATCGCGACACCATCATGCGTTTGCGTCCCCACACCTGCAGCAGGTTGATGGCCAGCAGCATCACGAACGAGATGGCCAGCATCACGCACGCCCAGCGCCGCGGCGCCCGCGTAGTCGAACTCCTCCAGCCGGATCACGATGAGCTAGCGGCGTGATCTCGGTCTTCATGGGCATGTTGCCGGCGATGAAGATCACCGAGCCGTACTCACCCACCGCGCGCGCGAAGGCCAGCGTGAAGCCGGTGAGCAGCGCGGGCAGCAACGGTCGGCACGATGATGCGCCGGAACACGTAGAAGCGGCCCGCGCCAAGCGTCTCGGCCGCGTCCTCGAGATCGCGCTGCACCTCCGCGATCGCCGGCTGCACCGTGCGCACGACGAAGGGCATGCCGATCAGCGTCAGCGCGACCGTGATGCCGATCCAGGTGTACGCGACCTTGATGCCCAGCGGCTCGAGGTACTGGCCGATCCAGCCGTTGCCGGCGAACACCGTGGTCAGCGCGATGCCGGACACGGCCGTCGGCAGCGCGAACGGCATGTCGATGATGCGCGTCGACGATCTTGCGGCCCGGGAAGTCGTAGCGCACCAGCGTCCAGGCGATGGCGAAACCGAACACCATGTTGACGCCGGCGGCCAGCAGCGAGGCGCCGAACGACAGCTTGTACGAAGCCAGCGCGCGCGGGCTGCGTGATGACGCTGACGAAGCGCTCCCAATCCATGCCGCCGGCCTTGAGCACCAGCGCGGCCAGCGGCATGCAGCACGATGGCGCACAGGAAGAACGTGGTGAAGCCCGAGCGTGATCCCGAATCCGGGAATCACATTGGGCTCGCGCTGCCCGACGTTCTTCATCGGCCGCGATCGCTCAGGCCGCGATCTCGGGAGCTGCGAGCGCGCGCCAGGTTCCCCGGACGATAGACGATGAGCACCGGCCAGCCGGGCTGCGCGGCCAGCAACGAGCGGTACGCGCGCTGCCCGCCTGCGTGATGTCGGTGATGCCCGAGCACCAGCATCTGCGCGGCGCCGGTGGAGAGGTTGCGCGTGAGCTCGGTGACGGTGTCGCCGATGGCGAGTTCGGTGCGCATCTCGAGGCCGTGGTGCTGCTGCGCTTCCGAGCGCGCATCGAGCAGCTTGCGCATCGGCGCGGCGCGCCCCGTGCCTGGCCGCACCTTCGGGCACGATGCCGAGGTACACCGCCTCCGCGGAGACGTGACGCAGCAGGCTCGCGGACACCGCGAGCGTCGCGCGGCGCACCGCTTCGTCGGTCCAGTGGATGATACACGCGCGTCGGGCTCGGCGCCTTGCGTCGGCAGCACCAGCACTTCGCTGGCGCCGTGCTGCAGCAGCCATTCCACGGTCGTCGCCGCATCGGACCGCCGGCGAATCGCGGCGACGCCGGCGAACGGCGCCGGGCGTCCCGTCGAGGCCATCGATGGCGCGCAAGCCGACGCGCGTCTTCATGTTGCGTGGAGAGCTTTTCGAGCAGCGGCTCGTTCGCGAGCTCGGCGGCTTCCGCCTCCGTGGGCGCGCAAGCGAGGAAGCTCGACAGCGGCGTGGGCAACACGTGCAGGCGGCGCGCGCCCGAGCGCGACCTGTGCGCCCGCCAGCAGCGGCAGCTGCGCGACGTTCCGGTTGCGTGCGCGTGACTTCGAGCCGGCGCATCGCCGGCCGCCCGAGCGCGCCCAGCAACTGCGCCGCGCTGGGTTCGTCGAGCAGGCGCACGCGCAGGCGCTCGAGCGCGCCGGTGAATACGATTTCCTCGACCGCGCCCGTGGCGATGTAGTTGGAGGTCAGCTGTCTCGCGCGTGGCGGCCGAGCTCGACTTCCTCGGGGCGCAGCACCGCGACCACTTCGTGTTCGCGGCCGGCCTGCACGCGGCTCGGCGCCTTCGGCGTTCACGGGCGTGGCGCCGAAGCGGATGCCGTCCGCGCTCTGCCGCGCCAGCAGCAGGTTCGCGGCGCCCAGGAACGTCGCGACGAAGCGCGTCGCCGGCTGCGTCGTACAGGTCGTTCGGATTGCCGACTTCGAGCAGGCGGCCGTGATTCATGACGCCGATGGTGTCGGCGAGCGCGAAGGCTTCCTCCTGGTCGTGGGTCACCAGCACGGTGGTGATGCCCAGCTCGCGCTGCACCGCGCGGATGGTGCGGCGGAGTTCTTCACGGATCTTTGCATCCAGCGCGCCGAAAGGTTCGTCCAGCAGGAGAACCTGCGGTTTGTGCGCGAGCGCACGCGCCACGGCCACGCGCTGCTGCTGGCCGCCCGAAAGCTGGCCCGGCAGGCGCTCGTCCATGCCTTCCAGCGCGACGAGCTTGAGCAATTCCTTGCGGCGGGCGCGCCGGTCGGCGGCCTTCATGCGCCGTACGCGCAGCGCGAATTCGATGTTGTCGGCCACGGTCATGTGGCGGAACAGCGCATAGTTCTGGAACACCAGGCCGACGCCACGATCGCGGGCGCGCACGTGCGTGACGTCCTTGCCATGCAGGGAGATGCGTCCGTGATCGATGCCGGTCAGGCCGGCGATGGCCCGCAACAGGGTGCTCTTGCCGCTGCCCGACGGGCCCAGCAGGACGAAGAACTCGCCCTCGCCCACCTCGAGGGAAACGTCGTTGACGACGGGCTGTTCCTGATATCGCTTGGTGACTTGGTCGAGGGCGATGGACATGCGGCGTGAACGGACGAAGTGGGGCAAAAACCGGCGGTGATGCTATCAGCTCGGCGGTAGTACCCGAGTAACCGCCTGGTTACAATCAGGTCACAAAAGAGTGCAGTGCGGAACTAAAGGCGGCACACTCCTTACTAACGGCTACTCGTATCCGACACGGGGCCTCATTACCGGAGCTACTGATCCTGCATGGCCACCGAGAACAACCCTGCCTATCGTCGACAAGACCACCGCCGAGCGCCGCCCGAACGCCCGCACTGGGTGCTCGACGACGCGGTCTACAGCATCAGCGCGCTGCTGCTCTCGGTCATCATCATCCACAGCATCTGGACCCTGATCATCCGGCCCGCGCGCCGAGGCGGTGCTGTCCCAGCGCGTCGACAGTCACCAACACCCAGCAACGTGAAGGCCCAGGTGCTGCAGCTGCGCTCGGTGTACGTGATCCTCAAGGATCACGAGCAGGAGCTCTGCATCATCCTGATGCTGTGGTCGCTGCTCCTGCTGGGCCGCCAGGCGCATCGACACCCGCAAGCAGCCGCAAACAGCTCGACCGCGACTACGTGAAGATCGGCGACGGCCAGGTGGTGCTGCCCGAAGACGCCCGCGTGCATTCGCGGCCGCTCGAAGCAATTGCCCAAGGAGGAACAGGACGGCTTCCTGCCCCGCCTGCTCATGGTCGGCGTACAACCGCTTCGGCGCCACGCGCAGCGTGCAGGACGCCGCCGAAGCCGTGCGCACCGAGTGCGAATTCGAAACCGCCAGCATGGACACCAAGCTGTCGATGGTGCGGTTCACCGCCTGGGCCATCCCGGCCGTGGGCTTCGTCGGCACGGTGCGCGGCATCGGCGCGGCGCTGCAGGAAGCGCAGGGCGCGATGGGCGGCGACATCTCCGGCGTGACCATGGGCCTGGGCGTCACGTTCAACGCCACGCTCACCGCGCTGGTCGAGCTGCATCGTCGTGATGTTCTGGATGCACCAGCTGCAGCAGTACCAGGATCGCCTGGTGCTCGACAGCCGTACCTATGTCGACCGCGCAGCTGCTGAGCAAGATGCGCGTCGTCAGCAAGTAATCGCCCGGCCCGGCGTTGCGCACGCTCGTCTGGTACCGCGGCAAGGATCTGCGCGTCGCGGACCACGCGCCGCTGCGCGCAGCAGCTGGCGCAAGCGCCGGGGACGTGCGTCCCCGTCTTCGTTCTCGACGATTACTTCTTCGCGCCCGCCGCCGCGCGGCGCACTCCCTTCCGCATCCAGTTCCTGCTCGAGTCCATCGCCTCGCTCGCCGCGAACCTCGAGCACCTGGGCTCGCGATCTGATCATCGTCAACGGCCGCAGCGTCGATCGCATTCCCGAGCTCGCGGCGCAGTGGAAAGTGGATCGCGTGGTGGCGCAGAGCTGGGTCGCGCCGGTCGGCCGCGCGCGTGACCGGCTGGTGGCGACGCGCCTGCACGAGTTCCGCTGCAGCTGTTCGATACCGAAACGCTGGCCCGCCCGGCAGCCTGCGCACGGGCGCGGGCGATCCCTATTCGGTGTTCACGGCCTTCGCGCGCGCCTTCGCGCGCGACGTGAAGGTCGACGCGCCCGCTGCCGGCGCCGCGATCGCTGCCGCCACTGCCCGCGCGACGTGAAGCCGGCCACGCGCACGCTGGCGCGCATTGCCGACGCTCGAGTCACTGGGCCTCGCGCACAACCCGCGCGTGCTAGCCGGTGGCGAGCGAACGCGCCGCCCTGAACGGCTCAAGACGCTGGCTCAAGCGCGACGCCAAGGACTACGACGAGCTGCGCAATCTCATGGCCGTGGACGGCACCAGCCGGCTCTCGGCGCCGATCTCAAGTTCGGCACGCTGTCGCCGCGCACCGTCTGGCACGCCGTCGACCGCGCGCTGCGCGAACTGTCGCCCGACGCGCTGCGCGTCTATCAGAACGAACTGCTGTGGCGCGAGTTCGCGCACTCCACGTTGTTCGATCGCCCGCAACTGCTCGAAGAACCCTTTCGCGAGCAGTGGCGCGGCTTCCCGTGGCGCGACGACGAAGACGGCTGGCGCGCGTGGGTATGAAGGCCGGACCGGCTATCCCGTGGTGGATGCCGCCGCGCGCCAGCTGCTCGCGACCGGCTTCGTGCACAACCGCGCGCGCATGATCGCCGCGAGCTTTCTCGCCAAGCATCTGCTCATCGATTTCCGCCGCGGCGAGCGGCACTACATCGATCTGCTCACCGACGGCGACTGGGCCAACAACGACGTGGGCTGGCAGTGGTCGGCCGGCTGCGGCTGCGACGCGCAGCCCTGGTTCCGCATCTTCAATCCGGTGACGCAGGGCGAGAAGTTCGATCCCGAGGGCGACTACGTGCGCGCCTGGGTGCCGGAGCTCGCGAAGCATGCCCGCGAAACACATCCATGCGCCGTGGACGGCGCCCGAGGCCGTGCTGCAATGCGGCCGGCGTGAAGCTCGGGTCCAACTACCCGCGGCCCATCGTCGACCACGCCGCGGCGCGCCAGCGATTCCTCGACACCGCGAAGCAGCATCTGCGGTTGAGCAGCGCCGACGGTCAGTACCGTCTGGCAAACAAAGCGGACGATCGGGCATGCGTGATGCGCTAACATGCCCGCCGTGAATCGATTCCGCTCCATCGCCCGTCACCAGCTGCTGCCATTCGTCATCGGCGCGCTGGTGTTGCGCGCGCTGATTCCGGTGGGCTTCATGCCCGGGCCCGAGCGCCGGGCTGAGCCTGGCGGCGATGATGTGCGCCTCGCCGGCCGCCGGCTCGGCCGCGCACGGAACGCATCGAGATCCCCGGCGGCGTGCCGGCGCACAGCCACCGCATTGCGACTTCTGCGGCCGTCCCGCTGCTCGGCGTTGCGACTGCCGATGACGCAGTCCGACGCGCTGGCCGCCATCGAATCGCATTCGCTTCCGGAGCGCGTCGAGCGCGCCCCACTCCCGCTACGCGCTGCGCACGCGCGCAGATCCCGCCGGGCTCCTCCACTGGCCTGAGTCGCGATCTCGAAGTCCAGTCGTGCAACTCACGCGCCCATTCCGCAACGGGGGGCGCGAACTCGTCACGAGGGAGAACAATCGTGAAACGTTTTTTCGTCGCGCTGGTGGTGACCCTGTCGGGGTCGGCCACGGCGCCTGCGCATGACTACGAGATCGGGAAGATCCTCATCGCCCATCCCTGGTCGCGGCCCACGGCGCCGGGCATGTCGATGGGAGTCGCCTATCTTTTCCCTCGCAGAACCGCGGCAACACCGAGGACGTGCTGCTCGGCGCGCATCTACGCCCGCCGCCACGCGCGTCGAATTCCACCAGACCACGCTGAGCGAGGGCATCGCGCGCATGCGGCCGCTGGCGCAGGTGTCGCTATCGCGCCGGGCAAGACGGTGAAGGTCGAGCCCGGCGGAATCCACATGATGCTCGTCGAATCTCAGAACGCCGCTGGAAGCCGGCTACGCAGGTGCCGCTCACGCTGCAATTCCGCGACGCGGGCAAGATCGTGGTGATGCTCAACATCGAGCATCGCGACGCGCGTCGAGCCTCGAAAACGAGATGACGCGCACCCTGGGCACCGTCACCGTAGTCGCGCGCCGCGCCGAGCACGCTGCCGACGTCCATCCCGACGACCATCGAAGGCGTCACCGGCGAGAGCATCGCGACGCAGCATCAATGCCATCGACACGCAGGACGCGCTCAAGTATTTCCCCAGCCTGCAACGTGCGCAAGCGGTACATCGGCGACTTCGATCATGCCGTGCTCGCGAGCCGCGCCTCGGGCTCCGGCAACAGCGCGCGGTCGCTGGTGTATGCGGACGGCATCCTGCTGTCGAATCTCCTCGGCAATGGCGCCACGCTTCACGCCGCGCTGGGGCCTGGTCACGCCCGAGGAGATCGAGCGCGTCGACGTGCTGTACGGCCCGTTCTCCGCGGCCTATCCCGGCAACTCCGTGGGCGCCGTGGTCGACTACATCACGCGCATGCCCGACGACTTGAGCGTGCGCGCCTCGTTCGCGAGCTTCGCCGAGGACTATCGCGCCTACGGGCCGGATGACACCAGCTACCAGGGCTGGCAGGCGAGCCTCTCGGCCGGCGATCGCACGGGCGGCACGTCATGGTGGATCAACGTCAACCGGCTCGACAGCGACGGTCACCCGATGGTCGTACGCCAACAAACTGGTGTCCGCCGGCACGCCGGGCGCGGGTGGCATTCCCGTCACGGGCGCGGTGGCGGCGCGCAATCCCGCGCAACCAGGACTGGTGGTTGTTAGGGCCCACCAACGCCATCCACACGGTGCAGGATCACGCCAAGTTGAAGCTGGCGCAGGACTTCGGCGACGCGTTCGCGCTTGAGCTACACGCTCGGGTCCTGGCACAACGACGCCGACCGCGCAGGCCGACACCTGGCTGCGCGATGCCACCGGCGCGCCCGTGTACGCCGGCAGCGTGAACATCGACGGCCGCGTCTTCACATCGCCGCCACCGACATCGTGCCGTCACGCAACGAACTCACCCACCTGATGCACGGTCTGTCGGCGCGCGCACGCGCGGGCAGCCTGGGACTTCGAAGCCGCGGGCAGCCTGTACGACTACCAGCGCGATCAGTCGCGATCCACCACGGTAGCCGCAACCCGTCTCGCTCGACTGGCGGCGCCGGGCGGCTCGCCGACTTCGACGGCACGGGCTGGAGCACGCTGCATCTGCGCGCGCGACGGCACGGCGCGGACGATGGCGCGCACCTGCTGGAATTCGGCGTGCAGGACGACCGGCACCACCTGCGCAGCGAGGTGCTCACGGTCGCCGACTGGCTGCGCGATGACTCCGGCGCGCGCTTCTCGGCCTTTGGCGGCGACACGCGCCTGACCAGCCTGTACGTGCAGGACAGTTTCGACTTCGCCGATCGCTGGCAGTCGACGCTCGGCGCGCGCGTGGAACGCTGGCAGGCGGAGGGTGGCTACATCGCCAATCGCGGCAGCCACGCTGCGGTTCGCCTCGCGCGACGACACCTTCGTCTCGCCCAAGGCCGCCCTCGCCTTCGCGATCAATCCGAGCTGGACGCTCAAGGCGTCGGCGGGTCGCGCGGTGCGCATGCCAACCGTGTCCGAGCTCTTCCAGGGGTCGATCGCGGCCGACAGCATCGTGAACAACGATCCGAACCTCGCGCCGGAGCGTTCGTGGACCCAGGAGCTCTCCGCCATCGGCGAGTTCGATCACGGCGATCTGCGTGCCACGCTGTTCTTCGAAGACACCCGCGACGCGCTGTACTCGCAGATCAACGCCTTCAGCGGCACGACGATCACCACCATCCAGAACGTGGACCACATCCGCACCCGCGGCGTGGAGCTCGTCCTCGCATCTGCGCCATTGGGACACGCTGGAGCTGTCAGCCAGCCTCACGTGGACGCATTCGCGCATCATCGAGAACGACAACAACCCCGCCACCGTTGGCAACTGGCAACCGCGCGTGCCCGAGTGGCGCGCCACGGCGCTCGCCACGTGGCGGCCCATCGAGCGGTTCGCGGCCACGGTGGGCGCGCGCTACAGCGGCCGCCAGTTCAACCAGCTCGACAATCTCGACGTGCATGGGCAGAGCTACCTGGGGTTCAGCCGCTTCCTCGTTTTCGATACGCGCCTGCGGTACGAATTCGACGGCCACTGGGCGGCGGCGCTGGGCATCGACAACCTGGGCAACGAGCGGTACTGGGCTTTCCATCCCTACAACCGTCGCAGTTATTCCGCCGAAGTGAGTTTCGCGCTGTAGGACTTGCGGAAGTTCCCTAACTACAGGCGGCTGCATCGCGGGAATCGCCGCCACGCCCTCCTGGGCGTGGGGCAATTCCTGCGATGTTCCCGGCAAAGTTTTCTCACCTGGTGCGGCAATTGCAGCGATCCTGCCTGCAGCGAACGCCCGCTGATCCGATCACGTTCGCGAGCGGGCAATGGCCCGTAACTTGCAACTCCGCGTGCACACAAGACCGACACGCTTCGGTCATCGGCGCGCCCTGCCGGGAGAATCAATGAAAGTCCTAGTGAGCACCCTGATCGCGGCGGCAACGCTCGCGATGGCGGCGCCTGTCGACGCGCGTCCGCGCGTCCTCGAAGAGTCCCAATTCCTCGAGGCGCCCGGCGCCCCCGGTGGGCAATACAGCTTCTTCGCGCAATCCGTCGCCATCGACGGCGACTGGGCGCTGGCCACGGCGCTGCAGTCGGATGATGGCTCCTTCAACTATCCCTATCGTCAACTCGCGCTGCTCTATCGGCGCACGGGTTCGGGCTGGACCTTCGACCGTGTGCTCGTCGATGACGTCACCGACGAGGCAAGCTGGAACGATCCCCGCGTGGCGATGAAGGACGGGCTCGCCTCGGTCTCGACTTCGCCGCTGCGCGCGTTCCGCCGCAACGGCGCCAACTGGGTCGAACTACCCAATCCGTTCCCGGCCGCACCGGGCAATGCCGCGTGGGCGAACGGCTTCACGCGCATCGACGGAGCCACCCTGGCGGCCGTCGCCGGTCGCTGCAACTACGGCGCCGTGTCCAGTGACCTGGTCTCCGGTGCCTGGACGACCCCGCGGGCAGTGTCCGGCAATGCGCGCATCTGCGGCCTGCCGAACTACTCCGGCTCGATGGATGTCGACGGCAATCGCCTGGTAGTCACGAATCCGCAGGAAGATCTCGATCAGCCGCCCTCGGCGGCGCGCATCTACCAGCGCACCGGACCCGGCGCTCCGTGGCTGCTCGCGGACTCGCTGGACACGGGTGAGTACGGATTCGGCGTGGCGCTGGAGGGCAATGACCTGTTCGTCGGCGGCTGGCATCCGCTGGGCACCGAGGTGTACCGATCGGTGGAGGGCAACTGGCAACAGGCCGGGCATCTGCCCGCGCTCAACGGTTACGACGCGTACTACCGCGGCGCCGCCCACCTTGCCAAAGGTGACGGCTTCATCCTGGCGTCCACGAGCCAGCACGACGGGGTGCCCGCCGGCATCGCCGTGTACCAACGCAACAGCGCGGGCGGCTACGTGCACGTCGCACAACTGCAGGCCAGCAACGGCGACTCGCTGGGACCCGTGGCGGAGATCAGCGGCCGGACCATCGTGGTCAGCGGCACGGGCCAGGAGTCTTCCGACCACGGCCGGCTGTATTTCTTCGAACTACCCGAGCGCCTCAATGGCCTGCGCGTGTTGCAGGACGATTTCGAGAACGGCGCGGAGCGCTGGGTCGTGGAGAACGGCCAGTTCACCGTCACACGGCGTTCGTTCACCAGCGTGTTCTACCAGTCCTATCTCGGCAACGGCGCGGCGGCGGTGCTGTCCGGAAGCGACTCGGACAACCAGTCGGTGCAGGCTCTCGTGCGGCCGCGGGGATTCTCCGGCGCCGACCGCTGGGTGGGCCTGTCTTCGCGCTATGACGACTGGGCGAACTACTATCACGTGGCGCTTCGCAGCTCGGACCGCGTGCAGCTGATCCGCGTGCGCGATGGCGAGTCACAGGTGCTGGCGACGGCGCCTTTCGATGTCACGGTGAACCGCAACTACCGCCTGCGGCTCGAGTCCATCGGCAGCCGGCATCGCGTGTTCATCGATGGCGCCCTGGTGCTGGAGGCGTACGACGAGGCCATCAAGCGCGGTCACGCGGCGTTGCTCACCTACCGGTCCGCGGCGGATTTCGACGACGTGGTGACCACGCCCAACGCGCGCACCGTGATGTACGACAACACGCTGGACGGCGCGTACTGCCGCCAGTTCGTCGCCGAATTCGGCTTGCGCGAGAGCGGCGCCCCGGCCTGGGATTGCACCAACTACGACGCGGGCTATCTGCGCCAGGCTTCTTCGACGGACGTGGCTCGCGGCGCCATCGGCCCCGGCACCGACGACCAGATCGTGGAATCCCGGCTCACGCCCGAGTCCTTCGCGGCCGGCACCAACCAGGACAAGTGGATTGCCGTGATGGCGCGCTATCGTGATGACAACGACTACTACTACCTGACTCTGCGCAGCTCGAATGCCGTGTCGTTGCGCAAGCTGGTGAACGGACAGATCGTCGAGCTCGATACCGCGGCGTTCACCGTGGAACCCGGCTCGTGGCATACGTTAAGACTCGAGGCCGTGGGCGATCGCCTTCGCGGCTTCGTGGACGACACGTTGCTGGTGGAGGCCGTCGATGGCACACACGCCACCGGCAGCGGCGGCATCGCGACCTGGCGCACGGTGGGCAGGTTCGACTATCTGCGCGTGACGCGGCCCTGAATCAGTCCGGCATCTTCTCGCCGCGAGTTTCGATGACCCATGGCAACAACAGCAGGCCGACGATGGGCACGAAGCCGATGAAGAACATGGTCCGCAGGAAGACGTTGGGATCACCCTGCGCCAGGTTCTGGACCATGCCGACCGCGAACACGCCACCCGCTGTCACGATACGGCCAATGTTGTAACAGAAGCCGCTGCCGGTGGAGCGCAGCCGCGTCGGATACAGCTCGGGCAGGTAGAAGGTGAAGCTGCCGAATACTCCAAAGACCGTGAGGCCGATGAAGAAGTACAGGTAGAGCCGCGTTTCGGACGGCAGATCCAGGCCGAAAGTAGTCAGGAGTGCGGCTGCGGAACCCGCGAAATAGATGGCGTACAACTTGCGCCGGCCCAGCATCTTGGCCAGCGGAACCGTCGCCAATGTCCCGAGCAGCCCGCCCCAACAGAAGCTGTACATCGCGAGAGACATCCACTCTTTCTTCAAGGCGGCTGTCGCGGCGGCGCTCAATCCCTCCTTCAAGGACTCCGCGCCCGCGAGTGCGTTCGTCATCGACTGGATGAATGCGTTGCACGTCCACCAGGTGATCAATGCGACTACGGCCACGATGAGCGCACTGAATGTACGTCGACGAATATCGGGGGCAAAAATCTCGCGAACACGCGCAGGCGTGGCGGTGGCAGCCGTTGCCGCCCACTTTTCGGGTTCGCGTACGAAGCTGCGGATGACGAAGGCGGCAACCGCGGGAAGCAGGCCGAACGCCAGCACGTAGCGCCAGGAAACGGACGGATCCAGATTGAACCAGGTCCCGGTGACGCTGGAATTCACGTAGTCCGCAAGGAACAAACCCAAGGGCGCGCTGGTATACAGAAGTGCGCCGGCTTCCACGCGTTTCTCCTCGGGCACCACCTCGGCAACCATGGCGGAACCCGCGGCCCACTCACCGCCGATGCCCAGACTGGCGATGATGCGGAAAATGATGAGCTGCCACATTTCGGTGACGAAGGCACAGGAAGCGGTTCCTACCGCATATAGCAGCATCGTGATCATCAGCACGCGCTTGCGGCCGAAACGATCGCTCAGGGGGCCGAAGATGACGCCACCCGCCGCCCAACCCAGCAGCAGGATCGAATTCAGGATGGCGGTCCAGTAGGGAACGGCGGCCTTGGCTTCAGGACCGCCAATCGTCACGCCTAACAACGTCGGGATCGCATTGGGCGCCACGAAGTTGAACAGCAGGCCATCGAAGATATCGAAGCCCCAGCCCAGCCAGGCCGCGAAGAACACCGTCCACTGGTAACGCGTCAGTTTGATCATGGCGGGCGAGCTTACCAGTGGAATCGGGAGTTGGGAGGGAGGGTGGTGGTAACGCCCCTCTCACCCCGGGCCAAACGTCAGCGCGGACCCTGACAACCTGCCCGCCGCTTGGAAAAGAAAAGACGAAGAATGGCGCGAACTCTCCCGATCTGATCCCTCCGAGCCGAACCCGTGCTCCAACACCAGATGCTTGCGCTGCGCATCGACCTGGCGCTCTTGAACAAAGCCGCGGACTTAAGAGGAGGGACTGAACCGCGTCAGTGGTGCGGCGGCGCGCGAAGCCGTTGCCGTGGGAGCGAATCGAGGGCGCCGAGGGGGAAGCGTCAGCGCGAAGGTACTCTTTGGTGGTTCAACCCAAGTCCGCGTTCACCAGCAGTTTCGAGCAACGAGCGGCCAGCTCCATCTGCGCAGCTTCTCCCGAGGGAACGCGCGCGAAGCGCGCGCGCCCGAGACTGAGCTCCCACGGCAACGTCTTCGCGCGTCGCCGCTCCTCCGCCTCAACAAGTCCCCCTCTTAATCCGCCCTCACCCGTGTTTGAACATGATCGGAATGCCCGACGGAGTCGTAATCCGCTTGTCGTTGTTGAACGGCCGCGCCCGCCCCTCAGGCGCCCGCTCCGCCACCGCCGCGAGCACATCGTCGAGCGGCCCCGGCCGGCCCAGCGCATACCCCTGCCCGAACTGGATTCCCAGCGCGGCCAGGCGATTGCGCACATCGTTCGATTCCACGTACTCCGCCACCGTGGTGATCCCCATGGCATCGGCGAGCTGCACGATCGCGCGCACCAGCGCCTGCGAGCGCGTGTTCGTCAGCACGTCACGCACGTACGAGCCATCCAGCTTGATGGTGCTGATCTCGAGGTTCTTCAGATAAGCCAGCGAGCTCACGCCCGTGCCGAAGTCATCCAGCGCGAAGCGCACGCCGTGCGAGGTCATGCGGCGGATGAACTGCTGGACCTGGGCCAGGTTCGCGGCCGCGGCGGCCTCGGTGATCTCGAACACCAGGCTGGTGCCCTGAATGTTGTATTTCGCCATGGCTGAGAGCAGCCACTCGAGGAAATCCGGATCCGACAGCGTCGGGCCCGACAGATTGATCGACACGCGCACCGGCTCGCCGCTGTTCTTGCTGAGCTGCTCGAAGGCGCGCTCGCAGACGGCGCGGTCGATCTCCGGCAGGATCTGGTAGCGCGTGGCCGCCGACATGAAATCCGCGGCTTCGACGAGATTGCCCTTGCAGTCGATGATGCGCACGAGCAGTTCGTATGTCGTCGGCAGGCTCTGGTTGATCAGCGGCGTGATGGGCTGCGCGAACACGACGATGCGCTGCTGGCGCAAGGCCTCGCGCACGCTGCCGATGAGGCCGATCTCGTCGTGGCGCCGGATCATGCTCTGGTCGGTGTCCTGGTAGACCTCGACGCGGCCGCGGCCGCGGTCCTTCGCCGTCTTGCAGGCGATCTCGGCCTCCGCGGCGCGATGATCGAGGTGCAGATCCGAGGCGCTCATGGACACGGCGCCCCAGCTCATGGAAACGGGGTGCTGCTGGGCCGCCGCGCCATTGGACACTTCGCGGCAGATGGTTTCGCCGAGCTGGCGCGCCTGCGCCAGATTCATGTGCGGCAGGAACACGGTGAAGCGATCACCGGACAGGCGGCACGCGAAACTGTCGGCGCCCACGAGCGCCTTGCGGATGACCACGCCGCAGCGCGCGATCACGCGATCGCCCTCCGAGAAGCCGGCGAGATCGTTGATGAGATGCAGGCGATCGATGTCGCCGTAGAGCATGGACAGCATCGCGCCCGGCGCGGCTTCGCGCTGCCAGGCCTCGACGCGGTTCTTGAAGCCGCCCCAGGAATACAGGCCGGTGAGCGAGTCGAGATCCTGCGTGGCATTGCGCGCCAGCAGGCGCGCGAAGCGCCCGAGACGACGCACGGTCATCTCGTCGAAGCTCGGCTCGTCCGGACGATTGAAGATGATCAGCGCACCCGCCGGGCCACCACTGGCGAGGAGCGGAACCGCCACCAGCTTGCAGGCGATCTGCCCGCCGCTGACGTGCTTGAGCTTGTTGGTGGCGATGGGCTTGCGTGTCTCGACGGCGCGGCGGGCGAGTTCATCGCCGACGATGCCGAGCTGTTCGCGTGCGAACGCGAAGTCGGCCTCCGAGCGGCCCCACAACGCGCGCGATTCCTCGCGCGGGAACACGGCCGTGGCCGCGGTGCAGCCAAGGCGCAGGCAAACCGCGCGCAAAACACTTTCCGTGCTCCGCTCGGGCGTGCCGCCCGGCTCGAGCGTTCCAACTTCCACCGACTTCACCACTCTCTCTCCGCTGTTCTAGTTTTTGCAGTCCGCGAGGCAGGCGAAAGAGTAGATGAGCCGCCTAATACGCAAGCGCGATCAATTCGCATCTTTTCGGCGAGCCGGGCCACCGGATGGCTTGTTAGGGGATTATGAGAAGCGCCACCACACGTTATGTCACGCGGCTGGCGCACCCCGAAAGCGCTTTCCCGAAACCGGTGTCAGCTGCCCTTTTCGACGTTGCGGAAACGGCCCGTCGCGGAGTATTCGACGGCCCCGGGAATGTTGCCCGCGAGCACGCTGCGGCGGCGCGTGACCGCGGCCTCGAGCACCTCGGCCACGGGCATGGCCTTGCCGAAGGAGTAGCCCTGGCCGGTGCGGCAGCCCAGTTCGAGCAGCGTGTCGCGCTGCGAATCGTGCTCGATGCCCTCCGCCACCGTATCGAGGCCCAGGGCGCCGGCCAGCGAGAGGATGGCGCGTGCCAGCGCCACCGCATCCACGCCTTCCGCGTCTGCGTCCTTCGCCAGCCGCTCGACGAAGGTGCGGTCGATCTTGAGGATGTCGATCGGGAACCGGTGTAGATAGGCCAGCGACGAGTAGCCCGTGCCGAAGTCGTCGAGCGCCAGCCGCACGCCGATCTGCTTGAGCTCGGCGAACGTGCGTTCCAGCTGCGAGGAGTTGTCCAGCAGCAGGCTCTCGGTCACTTCGAGGATCAGGCAGTCCGGGCTCAGGCGATGCGCGCCCAGCGCGGCGCGCACGTCCGCGACCACGTTGGCCTGGTTGAGATAGCGGCTGGAGACGTTCACCGAGACGCGGATGCCGTCGCCATGCGAGACCTCGCGCTGCAGGCGTGCGGCGTCTTCGCAGGCGCGATTCAGCATCCACTGCGTCATCACCACGATCTGGCCGGTTTCCTCGGCCAGCGGGATGAACTCCACCGGCATCACGAGGCCGCGCGAGGGATGGCGCCAGCGCATCAGCGCTTCCACGCCGACGAGGTGGCGCGAATTTAGATCCACGATGGGCTGGTAGTGCGCTTCGAGTTGGCCTTCCTCGATGGCGGTGGCGAGTTCGTTCTCGATGCGCATGCGCCGGCGTGCCGCGCGCAGCATCTCGGGCTGGAACATCTCCGCATGGCCCTTGCCATGCGACTTCGCGGCGTACATGGCCGCGTCCGCATTGCGCATGAGGCGCTCCACCGTGCTCACGCGGTCCGACATCGCGACGCCCACGCTCGCGCCGATGCGCACGTTGCGGCCTTCGATCTCGAACGGCTGGCGGCAGGAATCCAGGATCTGGCGCGCCACCGCCATGCCTGCTTCTTCACCGGTGGCGTGATCGATGAGCACCGCGAACTCGTCGCCTCCGAGGCGCGCGACGGTATCGCCGGCGCGCGTGCACTGGACGAGACGATGCGCGAAGGCGCGCAGCAGCTGGTCGCCCGCGCTGTGCCCCAGGCTGTCGTTGACGGTCTTGAAATTGTCGAGGTCGATGAACAGCACGGCCGGCGTCATGCCGTCCGCGATGTGTTTGAGCGCCTGGTGGACGCGATCCGTGAACAGCGAACGGTTGGCGAGCAGCGTCAGCGAATCGTGGAAGGCCAGCGTGTGCAGCTGGTCGTGCAGGCGCGTGGCGTCGGAGATGTCGCGGATGTTCAGCGTGATTCCGCGGATGGAATCGACGTGGCACAGGTTCGCGATCACCATCTTGAACGAGCGCTTCTCTCCGTCCGACTGCGGAATCGAGAACTTGGCGGTCTGCTCGGACGCGGCGACACCGTGGACCTTGTCGAACACCTCGCGCACCGCCGGCGCATCGGGGCCGAGCACGTCGTCGAAACGCTGGCCGATCAGTTCGCCGGGCGCCACGCCCAGCAACTGTTCGGAGGAAGGGCTGGCGTAACGGATCACGCCCGCCGGATCGCAGATCGCGATCATGTCGCTGGAGCGGCGTACCAGTTCGGTGAGCCGCTCGTCGAATCGCCGCTTGGTGACTTCGCGATGCAGCCCGATGACTTCACGCGTGCCGAGGGCCTGGCTGACGACCACGAGCAGCGTGGCGACCAGCACCACGCCTATCAACACGGGCGAATCCGCGCCGGCGAGATTCAGCTTTTCGTTGAGCAATGCGACCACGCCCACCATCAGCGTGACCACGGGCAGAGAGCCGCGCAGGTCGCCCTGCAGGCCGCGCGTGCCGACCTGCACGCGTTGGCGCCGCTGCGCGTCGAGGCTGACGATCACGCAGAGGTAGTACACCGGGTAGAACAGGTCGATCGCGGCGCCGGGCTGGTAGTTCTCGTTGAGCTCCGCCACCACCCAGAGCAGGTCGGCGACCAGCGTCGACACCATGGCGACCAGGAGCCAGACCACCGCGCGCTCCGCGCGCCAGTCCGTGATCTGCATGGCGACCATCGCGGCGGCGATGATGCACACGCCATTGCCGACGCCATAGGTCGCCGCCGACCAGTTCCCGGCCAGCTCGCCGACACTCATGGTCGTCAGCGGACCGAGAGCCGTGAACCACAGCAGCGCGCCAAAGCCGACGATCAGCGTGGCGAAATCCACGACGGAGCGCGTGGTGCCGAACCGGCCCCCGAGCTCGACGTACAGCAGGGTGAACGCGGCAGCCGCCAGCGGATACCAGGCGATCCAGACCACGTCGGGCCAGGCGCCCCAGGTCTCGCTCGCGGTCAGTGCGGAATATCCCCAGCCGATGCTGGCGATGGAATCGAGGATCTGCGCGGCGAACATGAGCTGGAACGCGCGACGCCGGCGCCAGGGCAACGAGGAATCGCGGATCACCGGCCAGGCCATGACCAGCAGCACGCCCATGAGCGGGAAGTTTCCCCAGGCGCTGATCCAGCCGCTCAGCTCCTCGCCTCCCCACCCGGTGAGGATCGGAATCGCGGTGGCGATCGCGTAGACCACGCAGCTGATGATCAGCGCGCGCGACCAGCGATCCAGAAATGACCCCAATGCAGACCCCATACTTGTCCAGACGCACGCGCTCTCAGACCTAACGGATGGTGGCAAAGGCGCGCGTCTTCATCCGGATAACGGTCACATCCGTATTGTCTGAAGTCCGCGCCCCGCCACGCGGCTTGCCAGTGTGTGAACGACTCGTCAGACTCGCGGCGGCTTACGGACGGCCTTGAGGGAAACCCTGTCTGAAGCGATTTTCCGGAATCCTGGCGCTGTTATGTCTCGCGGGAAGCGGGCTCGCCCAGGCCGACGGAACCCGGGTGGTCACGGGCAGCATCGGCGGAACCTCCGATTTCGTCTTCCGTGGCATCTCGCTCACGCGCGGCAAGCCCGCGGCCCAGGCCTCCCTGGACGTGGAGTTCCCGCACGAGTTCTACGTCGGCGGTTTCGTCGCCAGCACCGACCCCAACCCGGGCCCCAGCCCCGCCGTGGAATTCGACGTCTGGGCCGGCAAGTACTGGCGGCTCGATGACCATCTATCGCTCGACCTGCGCCTGTCCCAGTACACCTACCCCGACGATCCGCGCCGCATCAGCTACAACCGCAGCGAGCTGACCGGCACGCTCGGCTTCCGCGACCGGCTGTTCGTGTCGGCTATCTACTCGCCCAACACCCGCGCGGTGGGCTCTTCGCCCGGCTATGACGAAGCAGGCGCCTGGGCCGTGGAAGTGTCCGGCCGCCATGCCCTCAACGACCGGTTCTCGCTGTCCGCCGGCGTCGGCTACTACGGGCTCGACGGCGTCTACGACGACAATTTCCTGCTACTGGAACGCCACGCTGATCGCGACCTGGCAGCCTTTCGAATTCCAGCTGGCCTGGCTGGGCATCGACGACGCCGCCCGGGAGCATTTCCGGCGGGATTCCATCGGCAACCGGCTGGCATTCACCGCGCTGTGGCGCTTTTCCACGTCCCCCTGAAGAACGGGCCGTACCGGTGGGAACCGACAACCGCACCACCGGGTACTCATGGGGCATGAAGAGCGTGGAAAGCCAGTCCCCGCGGGTACTTAGCCCCGTCACCGACGCAGTCCGAGCGGGAGCTGCTCGGCCGCATCGTCCAAGGCCGAGACCAGGCCGCCTTCCGCACCCTGTACGGCAACTACTACCAGCGCCTGTCGCGGCTGCTGGCACGCATGTCTGTGCGCCGCGAGGACATCGAGGAAGTGGTCAACGACACCTTCTGGGTGGTCTGGACCAAGGCCGGGGAATTCCGCGGCGCTTCGCAGCTGTCCACCTGGATCATCGGCATCGCCTACCGCCGCGCGCTGAACGCGCTGCGCCGCGCCAAGCTGCGTCCCGTCGCCGATCACGAATTCGACGAAGATTCCGTGAGCGTGGAGTCCGACGGAAGAAAACGACACCAACCAGCAATGGTTGTCGCTGGGCCTCGAGCGCCTCCCCGTCGAACAGCGCATGGCGCTGGAGCTCACCTACACCCTGGGCCACTCCTGCGAGGAAGTGGCCGCGATACTCGACTGCCCCGTGAACACCGTGAAGACCCGGTTGTTCCGCGCGCGCGAGACCCTCAAACAAGTGTTGCCTGCGCTGGCGGGCATGCCCGGAGATCGTTCATGAGCCGTATTCCCGACACGCACGCCGAAGCCTGGGACCTGCTGCCCTGGCTCGCCAACGGGCGCATCCAGCCTGCGGACCGCGAGTGGGTGGAAGCCCACGTGCACACCTGCGCCGAATGCCGCGCGGAACTCGCCACCCAGCGATCGCTCGCCGCGAACCTGCGCGATGCCGGCAACACGCCCGGCGCCGCCGACGGTGACGAGCAGCGCTCGTTCGACAAGCTGTGGTCGCGCATCGAGGCCGCGGAAACGGCCAGCACCACGGCGTCTGCCACCACGTCCGCCACCGGCGCCCAGGGCGCCGTGCAGCCGGCCCGCAGCCGTTCCAACACCGTGCGCTGGCTGGCGGCCGCGGTCATCGTGCAGGGCATCGGCCTTGCGCTGTTCGGCTTCAATTCCGTGCGCGACAGCTCTCCCGCCCGCGGCGGCGAATTCGTCACCGTCACGGACCCGGTGCCAGAGCGCAGCCATGCGCCCAGCATCAGCGTGGTGTTCGCGCCCGAGGCTTCGATCGCCGACATCAACACCCTGCTCGCGCATCAGGGCCTGACCATCGTGTCCGGTCCGGGTCTCTCCGGCAATTTCACGGCGGCGCTCTCGGCCGACGCCGTCGCCTCCGGCGCCTCTGCCGAGTCGGTGGCCGCCGTGATCTCCAGGGACTCCGAATGTCACGTTCGCGCAGCCCATCGCTCGCTAGCCTGTGGCTGGGCGCCGCTCTCGCCTTCGCGGGCGTGGCGAGCGTCGCGCGCGAGCCAGCGCCGCCGGTACTCACGCCGGGCGAGGTTCGCCAGGCTCCGGCGCAGTTCATCGTGGTGGCGGTGAACAACCCGCTCGCCACGCGGCCCGGGCAGTCGGCGGCACCGCGCATGGCTACGGCGCCGCCTCCAACTACCGCGTGAGCGCCTCGGCCGCGGGCGTGATCCGTGACCTCGCCCGCCAGTACACGCTGACGCGCGTGTCGGAATGGCCGATCGAGCAGCTGCGGCATGCACTGCGTGCTGTTCCGGATTCCGCCGGGCACGACGCGCGAAGCCGTGCTGGAGCGCTGCGCGCGCGATTCGCGCGTGCGCATCGCGCAGCCGCTCAACGAGTTCATGTCGACCACCCGTCGAACGATCCGCAAGGCCGGGCGAGCGCCGCCAGTTCGACGATCCCTACGCGACGCTGCAGTCGAATGTGCGCGCGCTGGACGTCGCCGAGGCGCATGCCATCAGCCGCGGCACCGGCGTGCGCGTGGCGGTCATCGACACCGGCGTCGATACCCGGCATCCCGACCTGGCCGGACGCACGCTGCTCACGCGCAACTACGTGGACACGAGATGCCGAAGCTTTCCGCGCCGACCGCCACGGCACGCAGGTCGCCGGCCTGATCGCCGCCGCGGCCAACAACGGCATCGGCATCGTCGGCGTGGCTCCGGACGTCCGTCTGCTGGCGCTCAAGGCCTGCTGGCAGCCCTCCGCCACCTCCGCCGGCCGCTGCAATTCCTTCACCATCGCGCAGGCGATCGCCGATGCGCTGACCGCGCGCGCGCAGGTCATCAATCTCAGCCTGGTGGGTCCCAGCGATCCGCTGCTCGAGGCGCTGATCGCCAAGGCCGTGAGCACCGGCATCATCGTCGTGGGCGCGGTGTCGAATGACGCCCGCCTCGGATTCCCCGCCAAACTACCGGACGTGCTGCCCGTGGCCGAGTCGGAATCCGACTCCGGAGACGCGACGTGTTGCGCGCGCCGGCGCGCGACATCGTGACGCTGGTGCCGAACGGCCACTACGACTTCGCTTCGGGCAGTTCGCTCGCCACGGCGCAGGTCAGCGGCGTGGTGGCGTTGCTGCTGGCGCGCAACCAGAAGCTGGGGCAGGCCCGCTTGCGCGAGTTGCTCGACCAGTCCACGGTGAAGCACGACACCACCCGCGGCCCCTATCTATCGGTGAACGCCTGCACGGCGCTGGCGCAGGTCGTCGCCGGCGCGCGTTGCCAGAACTAGACGGCGCAGGTCGTCTTCGCCAGCCACGCCACCACCGCGGACAGCGCTTCGCTGTCGGTGGCGCCCTGGTCACGCGCGGCCTGGTACACATCCATCTGCTGATGCGCGCTGGTGCCCCGCTTCAGCAGGGTCCGCGCATGTTCGGTCTCCGCGAGGCAGTCGAGCGCGATCGCGTCTTCGCGGATCAGCGCCAGCAGTTCTTCCAGCAGCTCGGCGAACGGCACGAGTTCGCCGCGCGCCAGGTCCAGCAGGCTGGCGTCGGTGCCGAAACGCATGGCGCGCCAGCGGTTCTCGTTGATCAGCATGTGCGCGTACTGGCGCCAGCATCTTGTTCTCGCGCCGCAGCCTGTACAGCATGCGCACCAGCGACAGGTTGACCGCCGCCAGGCACACCGCGTCGTCGAGGTGCGTGCAGCAGTCGAACACGCGCGTCTCGAGCGTGGGGTAGCGCGAGCTCGGCCGGATGTCCCACCAGATCTTGGTGGTGTCTTCGATGAGACCATTGCGCACCAGCGCGTCGAGATGCCGGCTGAACTCGCCGTAGCTCTCGAAGTGCTCCGGCAGCCCGGTGCGCGGCAGCGATGACAACAACATCAGGCGGAACGACTGCATGCCCATGTCGTCGCCTTCCCAGAAAGGCGACGAACAGCTCATGGCCAGCAGGTGCGGCACGAAGTACGTGAGCTGGTTCATCACGTCGATGCGCAGCTCGTCGTCGTCGAGCCCGACATGCACGTGCATGCCGCAGATGATCATGCGGCGCGCGCCGCCCTGCACTTCGCGCGCGATGTCCGCGTAACGCTCGTGGTCGGTGTGCGGCGGCCGCATCACGGGCCGCGCGAACGGATGCGTGGAGACGGCGATGGGCGCGATGCCGTAGTCGGACGCCACCTGGCAGACCTTCTTGCGGAGCCCGGCGAGTTCGCGGCGCATCGACCCGACCGACGCGCAGACCGAAGTCTTCACTTCGAGCTGCGACCGCAGGAATTCCGGACTCACCCTTCCGTCGGTCTCGGCGATGCAGCGCTGCAGGAGTTCGGCCGGAGGATCGGCAACGAGATCGCGCGTGGCCAGATCCACGAGCAGATATTCTTCTTCAATTCCCAGCGAAAACGCCGGTTCAGCATTCCCCGCCATGCGGGGACCGAAACTACACGAGTTATATGACTCGTGTCAGCTCCCGCACCCGAAAACTTCATCGATCGCGCAGGGTTCGGACAGGTGAAACCCTTGGATGTAGTCGACGCCGATCTGTTTGAGGACGGCCAGCACCTCGCCGCTTTCCACTTTCTCGGCGATCGTGGCCACCTGCATGGCGGCGCCGATCTTGGCAATGGCCTCGACCATGCTGCGATCCACGACGTCGTTGGCCACGTGGGATGCGAACTGGCCGTCGATCTTGAGGAAATCCACCGGCAGCGTCTTGAGATAGACGAAGGACGAGACGCCGCTGCCGAAGTCGTCGAGCGCGAACCGGCATCCGCGGGCCTTGAGTTCGCGCATGAAGTACGTGGCCTTGGACAGGCTGGCCACCGCCGCGGTCTCGGTGATCTCGAAGCACAGGGCGCGCGCGATACGCTCATCGCCCACCCGTGACATGACGAATTCGAGGAAGTCTTCGTCATTGATCGACGTGCCGGAGAGGTTCACGGCCACCAGCGGCAGGCGGCGCCCCGAATCCAGGCAGCGCTCCAGGCGCTCGATGGCGCGGTTCACCACCCAGCGGTCGACCATGACCATCACGTTGTAACGCTCGGCGGCCGGGATGAATTCACTCGGGCGGCACCAGGGTGCCGTCCTCGTCGCGCAGCCGGACCATGAGCTCGAAGAACGGCAGGTCCCCGGCGGCCTTCGAGATGCCGACGATCCTCTGCGCGTACAGCTCCAGCCGGCCATCCTCCACGGCGCGCGCGATGCGGCCCACCCACTGCATCTCGCGATGGCGGCTGGTGCCGTGGTCCTTTTCGTAGACCTGGACGCGGTTTCGGCCGCCGTCCTTGGCCGCGTAGCAGGCGATGTCGGCCGCCGAAAGCACGGACGCGGCACTGGTGGTTTCGCGCACGATGCGCACCACGCCGATGCTGGCGCCCACGGACAGCGAGTTCGCACCCCAGAGGAAGCGATACCCGTGAATGGCCTGGCGGATGGAGTCGGCCACGCGCTCGGCCTGCTCCAGCGAGCAGCGCTCCAGCAGCAGGCCGAACTCGTCGCCACCCAGGCGGGCGATGGTGTCCGAGGCACGCACGCGCGTCTGCAGGAGGCTGGTGATGTCGCGCAGCAGGCGGTCACCGGCGCTGTGGCCGCAGGTGTCGTTGACCACCTTGAACTGGTCGAGATCGACGTACAGCAGCACGTATTCGCCTTCCCCGCGCTGCGCGGCAATGACCGCGGTCTCGAGGCGCGTGTCGAATTCGCGGCGATTGATGAGCCCGGTGAGCGCGTCATGGCTCGCCTGGTAGGACAGTGCGCGCTTGAGGCGGCGCTCCTTGGTCACGTCGTCGAACACGATGACCGAACCGATCGCCGTGCCGTCGTGGTTGCGGATAGGTGAAGCGGTGTCCTGGATGGCCAGCTCCTCGCCGCGCCGGTTCACCAGCACGTTGCGATCGGACGGCACTGCCGTCTCGCCGGCCTGCAGTACGCGGTCCAGTGCATAGGCGACGGGCTTGCGCGTCGACTCGTCGATGAGCTGCAGAACCTCGCCAATCGGCAGGCCTCGCGCCTCTTCCAGCGACCAGCCGGTGAGCCTTTCGGCCACGGGGTTCAGGTAGTCGATGCGCGCCTGCGCATCGGTGGTGATCACGGCGTCGCCGATGGACTGCAGCGTGACTTGAGCGCGGTCCTTCTCCGCGAACATCGCCTGTTCAGCGCGCTTGCGCTCCGTGATGTCGGAGACCGTGCCTTCGTAGCCGACGATGCGGCCACTGCCATCACGCACGCCGCGCGAATTCTCCAGCGCCACCACGGCAGTGCCATCGCGCCGGCGCAGCACCACTTCCATCGATCGCACTTCGCCGTCGGTGTCGACCTTGCCCACGAAATCGGCGCGATCCTGCGGGCTCCAGTACAACATCACCGAACTCGGCAAGGCGTACATCTCCTCCGCCGAGGCATAGCCCAGCATCTTGACGAAGGCGCTGTTCACCGAGACCAGCCGGCCGTCGCGCGTGCTCTGGTAGACGCCTTCGATGACGCCTTCGAACAGGCCGCGGAACTTCGCTTCGCTGTTGCGCAAGGCGTCTTCGGCGAGGCTCCGTTCGATGGCCAGGGCCGCCAGGCGCGCGGCATGTGACTGCAAGACCTGCTCGCGCGAATCGGGCAGGCCCGCTTCGGGACGGTAGATAGCCACCGAGCCGAGGAGTTTGCCGCTGGCGCCCTTGATGGGCATGGACCAGACGGCGCGGAATCCGGAATCCAGCACCACCTGGCGGCGGTCCGCCCAGTGCGCGTCGTTGGCCACGTCGGGCACGAACACGTCGCAGGCCGAATACACCGCGGCCGCGCACGAACCGCGACGCGGCTCGATCGGTGTGCGCTCCAGCACGGCGGCGAGCATGGGCGGCAGGTGGCGGGCGATGGTCAGCGCGAAGCAGCTGCCATCGGGCGCGAGCACCGAGATCGTGCAGCGGCAGCGCGGATAGACGGCCTGCACCAGCGCGGAGATCACGTCGAGCACCGCCGGAAGCCCCGCGTTCGACGCGAGCAGCGCGAAGAACGCGCGCTCGTTCTCGATGATGACTTCCGCGCGCTTGCGCTCGGAGATTGTCGGTGATGCTGGCGCGCACCAGCGGCTTGCTGCCGCCGGGCAGCTTCACCAGGCGCACCTCGCAGGGAATGTCACGGCCCAGCGCATCGCGATGGATCCAGTCGAACACCTGCGACTCGCCCGCGGCGGCGCGCCGCAGGTATTGCCGGGGCGCGTGGCAGGGCTGGCCATCGGGCTGCATCACGGCGCTGACCGCGTCGAGATCCACTTGCCAGCAGCTGCTCGCGCGTCATCTTGAACAGCCGCATCGCGGGCTCGTTCACTTCGACGAAATGCTTGCTGTCCGGGTCGATGACCGTGATGGCCTCGGGCGCGTTGTCCACCAGCGAGCGGTAACGCAGCCTCGCTGTCGCGCAGCGCCTCCTCGGTCGCGTGCCGCTCGGAGATGTCGCGCAGGCAGATCACGAACACTTCGCTGCGGCCCTGGCGCGCGCGGCTGATCGCGACCTCGGCGGGGAACAGGGTGCCATCACTGCGACGCGCGGTGACCTCGGGGGTGACGCGCATGCCGCGAACGTGTCGCTGGACTCGGCTAGCCGGTCGAGGCCGGCGGAGATCGAGCCATCGGCGGCGATACCCGGGATCAGCGCGTCGACGCGCAAGCCGAGCAACTCACCGGGTGGATAGGCGAACACGCGCTCGGTCATGGGATTGGCGCGGTCGATGACGCCTTCGGCATTGGCGGTGATCACCACGTCCTTGATGTGGTCCAGGATCACCTGCAGCTGGGCCGCGCCCTGCTCCGCGATCTCCACGCCGAGCGAACGCGCCTCGTCCGACATGAGCTGCATGGAACGCACCATGGCGCGTCGCTCGTCGTCGACGGAGTCGTAGTAGCGGCTGAGCATCTCCAGCAGCTCGTGCGCGCTCACGCGACCGCCGGTCACGCGCGCGCGCAGCTCGCGGAGCTGGCCCTGGAGCAACGGGTGCAGGCGGCGCATCGTGAGGTCCGAAAGACCCAGCCGGCCAGGCGACAAGGTCGCCGCCCGCACCCGTGGTCAGCGGATTCAGGGGACTCGTCGCCCGGACTACCTTCGGCTGGTTTTGACATAACCACGCAAGCGCAAACCAAATTGCATGATATGTCCGGGGTTTAGGTATCCCCGTGAACCGCCTCCCGGTTTCGGCGCGCCGCGGCGGCGAATCAGCCCGGTGCGTTGGCTGCGGCGGCGGCGCTGGGGTTCTGCGGCAGGTTTGCCGGAGCCGCCGCGCCATGGACGATGACCGGGATGGAGAAGATGCGGGTGACCGCCTCGCTCGCCCTCGGTCTCCACGGCCACTGCTGATCAGGAACACGCCATCCTGCGTCGGGCTGCATCATCAGCTTGTGCTGAAGGACTTGTCTCCGGCTCGACTTCGCGCAGCAGCTCGAACCGTCGGCCGTCGGCTACCTGGAGGCCCTCCGGTGTCGTGAAGCTCGCGCGCACGGACGTGAACGGGCGATGCGGCACGATGGCGATCTTGACCGGCATGGACGTGCCCACGGACGGCGCGGCGCCCAGTGCGAAATGCACGCTGATCGCGGTCGCGCTCTTGCCCGAGGAAACCGCCGCCACCATGTTCCGGCGGGATGGCGGCGCCCTTCTTCGACGCCTTCGAGGTCGGCGGCACCGGCGCGTGCCTCGGCGCCTTGGGTCGGGCGCGTCGTTGCAGGCCGACCAGCGACCGCGCAAGCCAGCAAGGCAATCAACGCCACGGCGACCTGTCAGGATCATCCAGCGACCTCCGGCGCCAATACTAACAGCGAACTTCCGGCCGAACTTCCGCCGCTTCTGCCGCCGCGATCGTGACCTTCATCGCGACAGGATGGGCGGATCGTCCATCGCCGCCAGCTGTTCGAACAGGTCCGAGATGTGGCGCTCCCAGAAGCGCGCGTCGCCGAACCACGGGAAAGCGCGCGGAAAAGCCGGGTCACGCCAGCGGTGCGCGATCCAGGCCGCGTGGTGCAGGATGCGCAGGCTGCGCAGGGCTTCGACCAGCGTGAGTTCGGCGTAGTCGAACTCGCCGAACATCTCGTAGCCTTCCATGATCGCGGCCCACGAAGCCTGCTGGCTGGCGGCATCGCCGGACAGGAACATCCACAGATCCTGGATGCGCGGTCCCGACATGCAGTCGTCGAGATCGACGAACAGCGGCCCATTCGCGCGCCACAGGATGTTGCCGGCGTGGCAATCGCCGTGAATGCGCAACCTGCGGCAGCGGCCCGAACTCCTCGAAGCACTGTCGGACTCGTCCGATGACCTGTTCGCTGACGCGCGCGTATTGCTCGGCGAGCGCCTCGGGTACAAAGCCGCTGGCGATGCACCTGTCGTCGCGCCTGTTCGCCCAGACCGGTCGAGGGTGAGCGCCGGGCGATGCGCGAATCGCGCGCGGTTGCCGATGGCGTGGATGCGCGCCAGCGTGCGGCCTAGCAAGGCGAGCGTGCGCGAGGTCATCGAGCTCCGGGGCACGGCCCGCCAGATAGGGAAAGGCGGCGAAACGCAGCTCGGTCGTGGACAAACAAACTGCGGCCATCGCGCACCAGCGGCGCCGCCACCGGCAGTTCGGCGTCGGCCAGTTCGAAGGTGAAGGAATGCTCCTCGGCGATGGCCGCATCGCTCCAGCGCGCGGGACGGTAGAACTTCAGCACCCACAAGCTCGCCCTGCTCGTCGCCCAGTTGATAGACGCGGTTCTCGTAGCTGTTGAGGGCGAACAGCCTGCCCGATGGCTCGAGGCCGATGCTCTCGGCGGCGGAAAACACGGCGTCCGGATCGAGTGCGTCGAACGGCGCGGGTGCAGAATGCGTCACAGCCACCGCCGGCACATTAATGTAAAATCCGGCGTCCCGAAAACCCGTCCGAATTCCTCAAAGACAAAGACGAAACTTCCGCATGACGGCAAATCTTCCGTTCTGGTCACCGGCGGCGCCGGCTACATCGGCAGCCACACCGTGCTGCAACTGGTAGCGCGCGGCGAGCGCGTGGTGGTTCTCGACGACCTCTCCACGGGCTTCCGCCAGGCGGTGCGCGATGTGCCACTGGTCGTCGGCAACGTCGGTGACCGCAAGCTCGTGGACGCGCTGCTGGCCAGGAGCACGACGTCGACACCATCATCCACTTCGCGGCGCACACCATCGTGCCGGAGTCGGTGTCGAATCCGCTCAAGTACTACGGCAACAACACCTGCGCCACGCGCTCGCTGCTCGAAGCCGCGTCGCGCCGCCGGCGTCAAGCACGTGGTGTTCTCGTCCACCGCGGCCGTGTACGGCATCCCGGCCACCGGTCTCGCCGTCGGAAGATCTGCCGCTGGCGCCGATCAATGCCTACGGCACCTCCAAGCTCATGTCCGAATGGATGCTGCGCGACCTCAGCGCCGCGACTCCGCTGCGTCACGTCGTGCTGCGCTACTTCAATGTGGCGGGTTCCGATCCCGAGGGCCGCATCGGCCAGTCCACGGCCAAGGCCACGCTGCTGGTCAAGGTGGCGGTGGAACACGTGGTGGGCAAGCGCCCGCACCTCTCGGTGTTCGGCACCGACTACCCCACCCCGGACGGCACGGGCGTGCGCGACTACATCCACGTCACCGATCTCGCCACCGCCCATCTCAACGCGCTCGACTACCTGCGCGCCGGCGGCAGCTCGCTCACCGCCAACGTGGGCTACGGCCACGGCTACAGCGTGCGCGAGGTGCTCGACAGCGTCGCGCAAGATCGCCGGCCAGAAACTGGTCATCAAGGAAGAGCCGCGCCGCGCCGGGCGATCCGCCCAGCCTGGTCGCCAAATGCGACCGCGTGCGCGAGCTCCTGAAGTGGACGCCCCAAGTACAACCAGCTGGACACCATCGTGCGCACCTCGCTCGACTGGGAACGCAAGCCTGCAACGCGAACCCTGGCAGCAGGTAGCTAGGTCAGACCGATGCGCTGGCCGCGACCCAAATCCCTGACCGGACTCATGCTGCTGGGGCTGGCGCTGATCGCCGGCCCGCTGCTGGTCGCGGTCGTCGATGCGGCCATCCAGATCAACCGGCTGTCGCAGACCAGCCAGGACCTGGTGCGCGAAGGCGTGCAGAGCGCGCGCCTGTCGCGCAGCCTGATCGCCGACATCGCGTCGCTGCGGCGCACCGTCAGCCTCTACCAGGTGCTGCGCCGGCCGACAGTGCTCGACGGCTTACCGCGACACCGACCAGCGGCTGGCCGCCACGCGCATGCCAGATGGCGCAGCTGCTGAACGACGAGCCGACGCGCAAGCTGCTCGACGACTTCGCGATCATGCACAACGACATCTCGCGCGCCGTGGAGACGCACGCCGCCGGTGCGCGACAGCCCGAACGTCCGCCAACATCCTGACGCAGATCGACCGGCTCAACGACCTGGCCAATGCCATCACGCATGCTCGGGCAATACCGCAGATCGACGCGCGCCTCGCGGAACTCGATCAGCAGACCGCCAGCACCCAGCGCCGGCTGTTCTGGCAATCCGCCCTGCTCGCGCCGCTCACGCTGATCGCCATCCTGGCGCTCACGCTCGTCCATCGGCAGGCCCCTGCGGGCCATCGACCGGGCCATCAGCGAGCTGGGCCGCGGCACGTTCTCGCGTTCCATCGAGGTCTCCGGTCCGCGCGACCTCGAGCGCCTCGGCGCGCAGCTGGAATGGCTGCGGCTGCGCCTGCTGGACCTCGCCCAGGAACGCAACCGCTTCCTGCGCCACATGTCCCACGAACTCAAGACTCCGCTGGCCAATATCCGCGAAGGCGCGGAACTGCTCATGGATGGCGCGGTCGGACCTCTCGACAATTCCCAACGGGAAGTGGTCGCGATCCTGCGTGACAATGGCATCAAGCTGCACCGGCTCATCGAGAACCTGCTGTCGTTCAGCGCCTGGCAGAAGGAGAGCGTCGGCCTGGACCTTTCCGAGTTCCGCATCCGGCCGCTCGTCAAACAGGTTCTCGAAGCACAGCAACTCACGGTAGTCTCCCAACGCGTCCGGCTCGAGGTGAAGGTGGACGACTTGATGCTGCGCGCCGATCGCGGCAAGGTTCGCCTCATCATCGAAAACCTGCTCTCCAATGCCATCAAATATTCGCCCAAGGGCGGCACGGTCTATCTACATGCCGCCAAACAGGACACCCAGCTCGTGATCGACGTCGCCGACATGGGGTCGGGCATCCCCGCCGAGGAACGGGCGCGCGTGTTCGAAGCCTTCTATACCGGCCGGCCGCCGGCCGGCGTGCAGGTCAAGGGCACCGGCATCGGCCTGTCCGTGGTGCTCGAGTTCGTGAATGCGCACGGCGGCACCATCGAGATCATCGATGGCGAGTATCCCGGCGCTCACTTCCATATCCGCATGCCCATTTTGTCCGTCACCCAACCCGCCCGGCAGGCCGCCCATGCGGCATAAGCTCCTATCGCCCCCGCTGGCTCTCGTGACCCTGGCCGCCCTGGTCGCCCTGGCTGGCTGCCGGCGGCGCCAGTGTGCCGCTCAAACGGCCGCGGGATGCGCAGGCCCTGCCCTCCATCGACCGTGACGCCACCGAAGCCACGCTGATCGCCAATTACCTGGACACCTGCCTGAAGGTCGCCCGCGGCACGCCGGCCGAACAGGCCGAGGTGCTGGCCACCGTCAGCAACGACTACCAGGCGGCCCCGGCGCCTAGCAAAGTGCTGCGTTATGCCATGGTGCTGTCGACTCCCGGCCACGCCGGCTTCGATCCTGTCGTCGCGCAGCGACTTTTGCGTGAAGTGCTCGCCAGCCCTGAGACTCTGCTGCCTGCGGAACGCGCTCTCGCGTTCCTGCAGCTGCAACAGGTCGAACGCCAGCAATCCTTACAGGCTGACGTGCGGCGTCTGCAGACAGGCGCCGAACGGACCGCGAACGAACGCATCGCGCAACTGACCCGGCGCCTGACTACCGAGAGCGAGGAAAATACCCGTCTCAAGAAGGCACTCGCTGACGCCCAGGCCAAGCTGGACGCCATCGCCAACATCGAACGCTCCTCAAGTAATGGGCGTCCGACTCAGCCCGAGGGACGGAAACCGTAGAGGTTTCTGATGTTAGCCGCCATGCAACTCGCCACGCCCCATACCCCCAAGCGCAAAGCCCGCATCCTGGTCGTCGATGACGATCCGGGCCTGCTGCGCCTGCTGACCATCCGCCTGCGCGCGGAAAACTACGAAGTCGAAGCCGTGGAAAGCGCGGCGCTGGCACTGGCCGCCACCAGCCGCTTCCGGCCCGGAGCTGGTCATCACCGACCTGCGCATGGACCAGATGGACGGCATCGGCCTGCTCAAGGAGCTGCAGTCCCGCTACCCGGGCTCAAGGTGATCATCCTCACGGCGCACGGCACCATTCCCGACGCCGTGCATGCCACGCAGCTCGGCGCCTTCGGCTTCCTGACCAAGCCGGTCGACAAGCAGGAGTTGCTGGACCAGGTGCAGAAGGCCCTGCGAATTTCCGGCTTCGCCGACACGACGAAGACTGGCGCGCGGAGATCATCACGCGCAGCTCGCTGGTCGAGGAGAAACTCGTCCCAGGCGCACATGGTGGCCGGCACCGATGCGCGCGTGCTCATCACGGGCGAAAGCGGCACCGGCAAGGAACTGCTGGCCGAGCCATCCACAATGCCAGCCCGCGCCGCGCCAAACCTTTCGTGGCCATCAACTGCTCGGCCATGGCCGAGAACCTGCTCGAGTCGGAACTGTTCGGTCACATCAAGGGTTCGTTCACGGGCGCGGTGCGTGACCACGCCGGCCTGTTCCAGGCGGCCGATGGCGGCACGTTGCTGCTCGACGAAATCGGCGACATGCCCATGCGCCTGCAGGTGAAGCTGCTGCGCGTACTCCAGGAAAACAACATCCGCCCGATCGGCGCCACCGATGCCATCGCCGTCAACGTGCGCGTGATCTCGGCCACGCATCGCGACCTGCAGCAGCTGATGATGAGCGGCCAGTTCCGCGAGGACCTCTACTACCGGCTGAACGTCGTGCACATCGAAATGCCGCCGCTCAACCGCCGCCGCGAGGACATTCCGCTGCTGGTCTCGCATTTCCTGGCGCAGATCAGCAATGAAAGTGGCGTGCGCAAGATCTACGCGCCCGAGGCCGTGGAGTTGCTGGCCACCGCCGACTGGCCGGGCAACATCCGCCAGCTGTCCAATGTGGTCCGGCAGAACGTCGCGCTGAGCCAGACGCCGATCATCCCGGTGGAACTGGTGCAGCAGTCACTGGGCGGCACGCAGAGCAAGCTGCCCTCCTTCGACGAGGCGCGCGACGAATTCACGCGTTCCTATCTGTCGCAGATCCTGCAGATCACCGGCGGCAACGTGTCGCCAGGCCGCGCGTCTGGCAAAGCGCAACCGCACGGACTTCTACAAGCTGCTGTCGCGTCACCAGCTGACGCCGGAAGACTTCAAGGGTCGCTGATCCGGTCGATTGCGATCACGAACGCCGCCTTTCGAGGCGGCGTTTTCGTTAACGCGTCTCGAGCGGACGGATGCCGATCATCGGCCTAACAATCGATTCCAGCCGCGCTCGAGCCGGGCGCGCAGGCCCCACAACCCCAGCTGGTCCTGCACGCGCGCGACCTGGTCCAGCGACGCCGCCGACAAACGCTTGCCCGGCACGACGCCGAAGTTGCTGTCCGCCTGCTTCACGTTCTTGGTGCCCATGATCACGGTGGACACCTCGGAGAACGACAGCGGATAGCGGGCCGCCGCCAGCAGGATGCTCCCCTGCTCCGCTTCGAGGAATTTCATCGCGTCGACCTGTTCCACCGTGCGCGCGATGTCCTCGCGCGACATCTTGCTGCGCCGGTCGTTGGGATCGGTGAATACGGCATCCTTCCGGTACTTCCCGGTCAGGAAACCTTCCTTCAGGCTCGACCGCGCGATCACACCGAGTCCGCTCTCGCGCAACCGCTTCGCACGCGCCAGGAACGGCAAGGGGTCCAGCAGGCTGAGCGGAAGTTGCACACCGTCCAGCTTGCAGTGGTCGATCACATAGTCGACGTCGTTCGCGTTGTAGAGCGAGACGCCGATGAAGCGCGCCTTGCCCGCCTTGCGCACGGCTTCCAGTTTTTCGTACAGGATCCGCAAGTCTTCCTTGGGCACCCAGTGCAGTTGATAGAAGTCCACGTAGTCCGTGCCCAGCCGCTGCAGCTGCTGGTCGAGCGTGGCGATGAGTCCGTCCTTCTGCCCGGAATACTTCGTGGCCACTATCCAGCGATCGCGCCGTCCGCGCAGGAATTCGCCGATGACCACCTCGGCGTCACCGTAATTCATGGCGGTGTCGACGAAATTGCAGCCCAGCTCCTCGGCCCGCGTCAGGGCGGCGAGCGATTCCGCCCTGTCTACCGCGCCATAGGAAAGTCCGCCGGTGGCCCAGGACCCGAAGCCGACTTCGGAGATCTCGAGGCCGGTGCGGCCAAACTTGCGTCGGGGCATGGGTCCCGCGTTTTTCACCAGCACATCCTCGTTGAATTCTCCGCCGGGCGAACCGGCCGGTGGCCAGGCCACGAGTCCTGCCGCACCCGCGCCGAGCGCGGCGGCGGACAGGCCGCCACCGATCAGCAATGTCCTGCGCTTCATGATTCCGATGCGGCGTCCGGCGTGGACGTCGATTCCCGCGCGGAGTCGCGGCATCCGTATTTGGCCATCAGGTCGTACAACGTCGGGCGCGTAACGCCTAGCAGCTCGGCGGCCTGGGAAACATTGCCCTGCCCCAGCGCGAGAGCCTGCTCCACCGCCTGCTTCTCGGCCTGCGAGCGCACGGCCTTGAGGTTGAGGAACTCGAACTGACCGGTGTTGCGTTCGAGACCCAGGTCGTCGGCGGTGATCAGCGGCCCGGCGGCCATGATGACCGCGGCGCGTACCTTGTTCTCGAGCTCGCGCACGTTGCCCGGCCAGTCGTGCCGCTGCAGGGCGACCAGCGCCTCTTCGCGTGAAACCCTTGGGCGCGCGCGGTTGCGGCTGCGGCGCGGCCTGCGCGCAGGATGGCCTGCGCGAGCACGACCGCGTCTCCCGGACGCTCGCGCAGCGGCGGCAGCGTGAGCGTGACACTTCGCTGATGCGGTAGATAAAGGTCCTGGCGGAAGCGCTGCGCGGTGATGCAGCGCCGCCAGGTCCTGGTTGGTGGCGCAGACCACGCGCACGTCGACCGGGATTTCCTGCCGGCCGCCGACGCGCTCGATGACGCGGTCCTGCAGGAAGCGCAGCAGTTTGGCCTGCAGCGCCAGCGGCATGTCGCCGATCTCGTCGAGGAACAGCGTGCCACCCTCCGCGGTCTCGACCTTGCCCGGCGTCTGTCTTGACCGCGCCGGTGAATGCGCCCTTCTCGTAGCCGAACAGCTCGCTCTCCAGCAGTTGTTCCGGGATGGCCGCGCAATTGATGGCGACGAACTCTGTGCTCGCGCCGCTCGCTGCGCCCGTGAATGGCGCGCGCCACCAGTTCCTTGCCGGTGCCGCTCTCGCCGAGGATGCAGCACCGAGGCGTTGGTGGGCGCCACCTTCTCCGCCGACGCGACAGACTTTCTGCATGCCGGCATCGATGCGCGATGATGCCTTCGAAGGCGCTGGAAGGATGCGGCGTCGCGCAGCCGGCGGTTCTCCCGCTTCGAGCGTGGCGATGTAGAACGCGCGCGCGACGATGAGCTTGAGCACCTCGGTGTCGACGGGCTTGGAATAGAAATCCCAGGCGCCGAGTGGCGACCGCCCGCACGGCATTGTCGCGATCCGCGCTGCCCGTGACCACGATGATCTTGGTTCGCGGCGCGAGCTGCAGAATTTCGCTGCAGCGTCGCGAAACCCTCGGTGACGCCGTCGGCGTCCGGTGGCAATCCCAGGTCCTGCAACACCACGGGCGGTCTCGAAGCGGCGCATGTGTGCGATGGCCTCCGCCGCAGTGCTGGCCTGCAACACCTCGTAGTCGTCGAAGCACCACTTGAGCTGCGTCTGCAGCCCGGAGTCGTCCTCGACGATCAGGAGTCGGGCTTGGGGAGTCTGGGTTTGGCTGTCTGGCACAGCGGCAGCCTAATACAGAAGGCCGTACCCTTGCCCGGGCACTGCTCGCACTTCGACGGATCCTCCGAGCGAATCGCACGTACTCGCGCGCCTGGTAGGCGCCGATGCCCATGCCCTTCGAACCCTTGGTGCTGTCGAACGGTCGGAACAGGCGCTCGCGCACGAACTCGCGCATCCATGCCGCGGCCCGTCGTCGACGCACCGTGACCAGGCGCGCCCGGCTCGCTGCCACGTCCAGCTCGACGCTGACCGCTGGCTTCCCCGGCGTGGCTTCCTGGGCGTTGCGGACCACGTGATCGAGCACCGCCGCCAACGTCTCGGGGTCGCGCGCACACCGTGACGCGCCGGCCGTCGCCTTGCGAGCACCGGCGCGGACGGCGCTCCGGGCGCGCTGCGGCCGCGGCCGTCGATGAGCGGCGACGAGCGCCACGTCGCGCCGTGGCCGCTGCACGTCGCGCGCCTGCAGCTGCTCGATCAGGCGCGGTCATGCGCTCCGACGGAGTTGGCGGATGGTGCCGATGGCGTCGTCGATGAACTGCGGGTTGTGCCGATGGCGCGCGGCGTTCTGCACCAGCAGCTGCAGCTGCGCCACGGAATTCTTGAGATCGTGCATGACGAAGGCGGCGAACCGGTTGTAGGCGTCGAACTGCCGGCTCTCGGCGAGCCGCCGATCCGCGCTCTGCTGGGTCGAGCTGCAGCGCGACGTGCCGGCCCACGGTCTTGAACAGGTCGCGGTCCTCGAAGTTCATGCGGAACGGCGGTGGCGGCGCGGCGAGCACGATGAATCCGACCAGCGAGTCGAGCTGCAACAGCGGGGTGACGATGCCCCACCTGCCTCCGCGGGCCAGCCATGCCGGAAGCTCCAGCCCGGCATGCGACCGCGGATCCGCGCGATACTCGGCGAGGTCGACGACCCACTGCCGATCGCCGAGAAAGCGCAGCAGCGGATCGTCCGCGGCCAGCGCCTCCGGCAAGTCGCCGACGTTGAGCTTCGCGGGCCAGGACGCGCGGCGCTCGAAACGGCCCGTGGACTCGTCACGCGCGTACAGCGCGCCCGCCGGGGAGCCGAACATCTGCGCCACCGCGAGGATCGACGTCGAAGGCGCGGCACTGGTCGGAACCGGAAGACAGCGTCTGGATGAAGCGCAACCACTCCACGCGGTAGTCGTACTTGTTGCGATAGAAATGGGTCGCCACGAACACGCCCACGCGCCGGCGCACACTCGGCGCCGCGCATAGCACGCCGAACAACACGGCGGCGGCGGCCAGGAAGGCGATCTCGTGCCAGTGCGCGGGTGATTCGTCCGCCGCGGCGATGGCGCTCGCGGCCATCGATGTCAGCGCCAGATAGGCCGCCACTGCCACCAGCGCGAGCGTGAACAAGACTACCTGGCGCGAGACGAAGGCCATGGGCACCGTGGCCGACACGCGGCGAATGCCCATCAACACCAGGGGCAGCGACACGGTCTGCAGCGCCGCCAGCCAGCCCAGGCCATCGAGCGAACGTGAATCGAAGGCCTGCAGGGCGCACTCGAAAGCCAGCGGCACTCCGATGCCGGCCAGCAGCGGCGCCAGCGTCTCGCGCGGCGCACTGCCCGCTCCCAGCCACAGGGACACCAGCACGGCGAGCGACAGCAGTGTCAGCAACAGGCTTCCCGCCCGCAAGGCAACCGCCAGCTCCGGCGCGGGCACTAGCAAGACCACCAGCGCGAAGGCGCCGCAGG
Organism: uncultured Pseudomonadota bacterium; assembly: GCA_963846605.1. GTDB lineage: Bacteria > Pseudomonadota > Gammaproteobacteria > Steroidobacterales > Steroidobacteraceae > CADEED01. The sequence goes on along the minus strand of CAWJWS010000011.1, from coordinate 42,832 downwards.
CACCCCATCCCGCCCGCACCAGGAACGCGGGAGACGCGGCGACCACGCGCAGCACGTGCAGCCAGGCGGCGAAGCGCAGGGCATCGACGAGTCCGGAAAGCCGTGGCGCGTCGTAGACGCCGGGCTGTGTGAGCACGCTGACTACCGCGCCCAGCGCGGTGAAGACGCAGGCCAGCCCGACGGCTCGGGCGAGTTGCCTTCCATGCCCGGGCCGCAACAGCAAAGCCGCCACCGCGCCGTGGGCCACGAAGGCCAACAGCAATCCGGCGACGGGAAGACTCAGCGCGGGCAGCAACATCCAACCACCCTGGTCGAAGACTAGATCTGGGCGCGCTGCTTCAAGCGCCGCCACCAGGGTTCGTTCGCCAGGAACCACGCAAAGGTCCGTGCCAGCCCCTGGTCTATCTTCACGGAGGGAACGAAGCCGAGCTCGCGTTCGGCCTTGTCGCAATTGATCGCGTAACGGCGATCATGACCGGGACGGTCGGTGACGAAAGTGATCAGCGAGTCGCAGGACTGGCCGCGCGAGGCCGGACAGGCCGGGTGCAGCTTGCGCAGCTCCGCGTTGCCCGCGAATGCCTCGTCGGCGAGACGGCACAGCTCACGCACCAGCCAGATGTTCTCGCGCTCGGCGCGGCCGCCGATGTTGTAGACCTCACCCACGCGCCCACGCAGCAGGATGCTCTCGATGCCCGCGCAATGGTCGGACACGTGCAGCCAGTCACGCACGTTGCGGCCGTCGCCGTAGACCGGCAGCGCGCAGGCCGTCGAGGATGTGGGTGATGATCAGCGGGATCAGCTTCTCGGGAAAATGGAACGGCCCGTAGTTGTTGGAGCAATTGCTGGTCGTGACTTCGAGTCCGTACGTGTGGTGATAGGCGCGCACCAGGTGATCCGATGCCGCCTTGCTCGCCGAGTACGGCGAGTTCGGCGCGTAAGGCGTCGTTTCCGTGAACGCCGGGTCGTTCGGCACCCAGTGATCCGTACACCTCGTCGGTCGACACGTGGTGGAAGCGGTGCGCGGTGCACGCTGCGCTTCCAGTTGCCAGACCTTGCGCGCGGCCTTGAGCAGCGTGTGCGTGCCGATCACGTTGGTGTCGATGAATGCATCGGGACCGGTGATCGAACGGTCGACGTGCGACTCGGCGGCGAAATGCACCACCGTGTCGATGCGCTCGCCGCGCAGCAGGCCTTCGACGAGTTCCGTGTCCCGGATGTCGCCGTGGACGAAACGGAAATCCGGATGCCTCTCGATGCTGGCGAGATTCTCGCGGCAGCCCGCGTACGTGAGCGCATCCAGCACGATCATGCGGTCGCCGGGATGCCTGCCCAGCCAGTGGTGCACGAAATTGGAGCCGATGAAGCCCGCACCCCCGGTGACCAGGAGTCTAGCCACGCGCCAGTTCCCCCAGCACTTCCTGCAGCCGGACGCGCCAGTGCAGCTGCGGAATTCCGAGCGCGGCGCACGGTGGCGCGGCTGTCGAGCGCGCTGAAGCGCGGACGGCGCGCGGGCGTCGGATATTCCTCGGTGCTGATCGGCGTCACCGCGTGCACGTCGGTGAGCAGGCCGCGGGCGCGCGCTTCTTCCGAGATGGCCACGGCGAAGTCGTACCAGTTGGTGATGCCGGCATCGCTCCAGTGGAACACGCCGCTCGAGCCGGCGTTCAGTGCGAATTCCCACAGCACTTCCGCCAGCGACACCGTCGATGTCGGGCAACCCTGCTGGTCGGCGACCACGCGCACGTCGCCGCTTTGCATGAGGCGCAGCATGGTGGCGGGGAAATTCTTGCCTCGCGGGCCGTACACCCAGCTGGTGCGCACCACCAGCGCGCGCGATCCCAGCGCCTCGAGCACGGCTCGCTCGCCGGCGAGCTTGGTCTCGCCGTACACGCCGCGCGGAGCGGTGGCGTCGCCGGGTAGATAGGGAGTGCTGGCCTCGCCGTCGAACACGTAGTCGGTGGACACGTGGATGAGGCGGCAATCCGCCAGCTTCGCCGCGGCGCGGGCCAGCAGGGCCGGGCCGTCCGCATTCACGCGGCGCGCCTGGTCGGGCTCGGCCTCGGCCTTGTCCACGGCGGTGTAGGCCGCGGCGTTGAGGATCACGCGCGGCGAGAAATCCTGGACCAGCGCGTTCACGGCCTTCTCGTCGCCGATGTCCAGCGAAGCGTGGTCCGGGGCCAGGATCTGCACGAAGTCGGGTGCCTGGCGTCGCAGCTCTGAGCCGAGCTGGCCGTTGGCCCCGGTGATCAATACTTTCATGGGGTCCCCTCCACGGGGCCAATTGTCTGTTGGCGGCGATTTTAGGTCGCTGGGAACCGCGACCGAGGCCACACCGGAGGGGTGCCGGCCGAAAGTGCGATGGGCATCAAGCCTTGCGCAACGAGCCCACCAATGCCGCTGTGCAACCCGCCAGGCGGTCCACCACCACCCTCGCCGCCTCGGGACTGAGGCCGTAGGGGTCGGGGATTTCCACGTCACCGGGCATAAGGCCGCCTAACCAGAGCAGCTTGTCGGCGGGCGCCTGCAAGTCCCGCAAGCGCGCCCAGTTGTGGCGGTCCATGAAGACGATGAGATCGGCCCAGGCCAGGTCTTCGGCGGACACCAGGCTGGAGCGGTGGGCGGACAGGTCCACGCCCACCGACTGGCTCATGCGTACGTGCGCCTCCGGGGAGGGGCGTCCGGTCTTGGCGTGGAATCCCGCGGAACGCACTTCCAGCCGGCCCGGCAGAGCCTGCCGCAGCGCCTCCGCCACGAACGGACTCCGGTAGATGTTGCCGTAGCACATCACCAGTACGCGCCGGACCGGCCGCGCCAGCGTCCGGGCGTTGCCGTCGCGCGCGGCGGCCATGGCGCGACGCACGGCGAGCCGCGTGCGGATGGCCTTGAGTACGCGGCCTAACATTCAGGGCTGGCCAACAGGGGCATCGGGCTGGCCGGTCAGAACTGGAAGTAAATGAATACCTGCTGCGCCAATGGCGGCATCACCGCGATCATGAGCACCAGGTATAGATAGACCAGGTAACGCTGCCAGGCCGGGCGCGAGAACAGCGCCAGCATGTCGCCCGCGCGGTACACGAACCACTCGTAGACCAGCAGCGGCGCGGCCAGGAACAGCATCATGCCGATGCCATAGAGCCCGAACTCCGTGGGGTGATAGGCCGTGAACAGTGTGCCGATCATTCCCAGCGCCTGGTCCAGGCTGTGAGCGCGGAAGAAGATCCAGCCGATGCAGACCAGCGCGAACATCAGCAGCGCCTGGAACACCGAGATCACCTTGCTGTTGGACGGCGTCTCGACGCCGGCCGCGCGGTAAGCCACCAGCATCAGTCCCTGCCACGCGCCCCAGAACACGAAGGTCCACGCGGCGCCGTGCCACAGGCCGCCCAGCAGCATCGTCAACAGCAGGTTGATGTAGGTACGCACCGGGCCCTTGCGATTGCCGCCGAGCGGTATGTACAGGTAGTCGCGCAGCCACCCCGAAAGACTGATGTGCCAGCGCTGCCAGAACTCGCTCGGCGTGCGCGAGAAGTACGGCATCCGGAAGTTGTACGTGAGATCCACGCCCATCCACTTGGACACGCCCTGCGCGATGGACGAATAGCCCGAGAAGTCGCCGTAGATCTGCAGCGCGAAGGCCACGGTACCCACGGCCACGTCGAAGGCGCCGAGCTCCGCCGTCGGCGTCGCGAACACGTGGTTCACGATGGGCGCGAGGTTGTCGGCAATGATCACCTTCTTGAACAGGCCGAACAGGATGTGGAACAGGCCTTCGCCGAAGTACTCGCTCTTCCAGGTCCTGGGCGCGATCAGCTGCGGCGCGAGGTGCCCGTAGCGCTCGATGGGGCCGGCCACCAGCGGCGGGAAATACGCCACGAACAGCGCGAAGTCCTCGAAGCGCTTCGCGGCGGGCACTTTCCCGCGGTACACGTCGATGGTGTAGCTCATCGTCTGGAACGTGTAGAACGAGATGCCCACCGGCAGCACGATGGCCAGCACCGGGATCGACGGCTCGAGGCCGAACGAACGCAGCATGTCCGCGAACTGCGTGACGAAGAATCCGCAGTACTTGAAGAACCCGAGGAACCCGAGGTTCGCGCAGATGGAGATGGTGATCAGCCATTTGCGCCGCTTCGGATCGGTGACCCGGTCGAGCCCCCGCCCGACGAGGTAGTCGACAATGGTCGAAGTCCACAGCAGGAACAGGTAGCGCCAGTCCCAGTAGCCGTAGAACACGTAGCTGGCGAGGATGAGGAACCAGTTCTGCTGGCGATGCGGAAGGCGCCAGTAGACAACCAGTACGAAGGCGAAGAACGCCCAGAAGATGAAGCTGTTGAAAATCATCGGAGCGTGATTTCGCTGGCAAGGTCGCGCGCAAGCTGCGCGGTCAGCACCGCGCGGCCATCCGGCCCGAGATGCATTTCGTCGATGAAGTGGGAGTGTTCGATGCCGGGCAGATGCCGGTAGTCGATGAGCCGCAGATCACCGCGGGCGGCCAGGGCCTGCAGCGCCGGGTCGGCTTCATAGGACTGCTTCACGGGCATGAGCACCACCACCAGCGAGGTGCCACGCGCCTTGAGAGAGCGTGCCATCGCGGCCAGGCTCTCGTAGGGCACTTCATGCTTCGCGGCTTCCGCCGGCGCCTCGTCGTCGGTGCGGCCGGCGGCGTTCTGCTCCGAGGCAAAGCGCTTGTAGTTCGGGATGACCTTGTCCAGCGCGCGATTGCGCAGCGTGTCGCGCAACGCATAGATGTGCGAACCGCGCGCGGCGATGAATTCGCCGATGTCCCCAGGCGTCGAGATACCGATGGCCGAAGGATGCGCGATGTCGCCCGCGGAGCAGAACAGCGCACCCAGGCGCGAGGGGTCCGCGCGAGTGTCATCGCTGGCCAGGTGCCAGGCGGTACCGAGGACCACGCGGGAAACCTTGCGCTCCGGATGGTCGAGCAACTGCTTCTCGACGATGCACTTCCAGTCCCAGAAGCTGCTGCCGTCGGGCGTCACCTTGCCCACGGGTTGCGCCAGCGCGGCGGCGTCCACGCCATTGTTGGTGAGCGAATTGCCCAGCAACAGCGTGGCCTGTGCGGATCCCTGGCTGCCCAGGTCTCCGACCAGCGCGGGAATCTCACCGATATGCGCCAGGTTGCCGGAGAGCCGCTGGTCGGTGGCTCGCAGGCCCAGGTCGAGTAGAACGAAAGTGGCCAACAAGGCTGCCGCCAAAAGCAAGTCTCTGCGGGGCCTCGTCGGCTCTGAAGTGGTACTGGTGCTCATCCGTTGCAACTAAAGCGGCTGTTTTTCTGTGGCAAGTGCCGATCCCGACTACATTTCTCGCGCCGTCGGGTGAGGCGCGGCAATTAGACTAGCATCCACCCGCGCACGTAAAGGGATAGGCCGCAAGGGATTTTTTCAATTGAGTGACGCTCTCGACACCCGCGCAAATGACCGGCTGAGGGTGCTCATCGCCAATTCCACTCTACATATTGGTGGCGCCGAAAAGGTTGCCGCGAACCTCGCCACGCACCTGGACCGCGCGAAGTTCGAGACCACGGCCGTCTATCTCAAGGAGAACGGCGTCGTCGGCGAGCAGATGCAGCGCCAGGGTGTCGACCTCGTACCCATCCCCGGCATGAAGCCCCTGGGTCCGGACGGCAAGCGCAAACCCGACTACTTCACGGCGTTCAAGCTGCTCAAGCTGATCCGCCAGCGCCGCATCCAGCTCATCCACACGCACGACATGCACAGCTTCATCGACGCGGCGATCGTGCGCATGATCTATCCCAAGGTCCGCTACGTGCACACGATCCATTGGGGCAACTACCCCACGATCGAGCCGCAGTACGCGCGCATCGAGCGCGCACTGTGGCGCGTCCCGGACGCCATCGTCTGCGTGGGCCACGAACAGTCGAAGGCCTTCCGCGATTTCTATGGCATCCCCGAGAAGCGAGTGGACGTCATCTGGAACGGCACCGATGCGCCCGCGCCGAATCTCGCGCCGGAAGTGCAGGCGATCCTGCCGCGCGACGGCCGGCCCGTGATCGGCAGCATCAGCACGCTCATCCCGCAGAAGGGGCTCGACGACCTGCTGCAGACCGCGGCGCTGCTGCGTGACCGCGGCAAGAAATTCCTGCTGCTGCTCGCCGGCCAGGGCACGCTGCGCGCCTCGCTCGAAGAACGCGCCGCGCAGTTGAATCTCGGCGAGTACGTGAAATTCCTCGGCTGGGTGAACGACGCGTCGGCGCGCGCCCTGCCCGCTTGCGACGTCTTCGTTCAGTCCTCGCATTGGGAAGCCATGTCGGTGGTGGTGCTCGAAGCCATGGCGCAGGCCAAGCCCGTGGTGGCCACCACGGTCGGAGAGAACACGCGCGTGCTCACGAACGGAACCGACGGCCTGCTCGTGCCGCCCCGTCAACCCGCCGCGCTGGCCGATGCACTGGCCCGCGTCATCGACGATGCCGACCTGCGCAAGCGCCTCGGCGACGCCGCCCAGCGGCGGTATCGCGAGGCGTGCACCATCAGCAGCATGGTGCGCAATCACGAGAAGCTGTACGCGCGCCTGCTCGGCCGCAAGGCAAACGCATGACGAAGCCCGTGCTCGCACTCACGTGGGAACGGCATCGCCGCATGAACGAGCTCTGCGACTGGCTCGGGCTGCCGCTGCGCATACTCGAGAGCAAGCATCGCGGGCTGCGGCGCTACCTGTCACTGTCGTGGACCACGCTGCGCATCCTCGCGCGCGAACGGCCCTCGCGCGTCTTTCTCCAGAATCCCTCGCTGGTGCTGGCGACGCTGGTGCTGCTGGCGAGGCCTTTCCTCGGCCGCTATCGCGTCGTGATGGACGCGCACAACGAAGCCGTGACGCCTTTCAGCTTCACGCAGTGGCCCATTCCGTGGCTGGCGCGGCGCGTGCTGCGCAAGGCCGATACCACCATCGTGACCAACGAAGCGTTGGCGAAGATCGTCCGCGCCGCCGGCGGACGGCCGCTGGTGCTGCCGGATCGCCTGCCGACCGCGCCCATCGCGCCGAAGACCGTGCCGCTGACCGGTGACCTGCAGGTCATGGTGGTGGCCACCTACGCCGCCGATGAACCCATCACCGACATCCTCGAAGCCGCGCGCGAACTCGGCGCGGGATATCGATTCGTCTTCACCGGCAATCCGAAGAAGCTGCCGGCCGCGCAGCGCGAAGGCGCGCCGGCCAACGTGCGCTTCGCCGGATTCGTGCCGGAGCACGATTACTGGCAGCTCATGGCCGACAGCCACGTGATGCTGGACCTCACGCTCAAGCCCAATTGCCTGGTCTGCGGCGCCTATGAAGCGCTGGCGCTGCAGAAGCCCATGGTGCTCACCGGCAACCCGGCCACGCGCGACCTGTTCGATCGCGTGGCGCTGTTCCCGGCGAGCGAACGCGCCAGCGACATCGCGGCGACGGTGCGCGAACTCCGCACGCGATACGACGCGCTGCTGCCGCAGCTGGTCGCCGAAGGGCCCCGGTTCAACCAGCGGTGGAACCAGGCCGCGAATGAGCTGCGCACCGCCCTCGCGGAGACCCCGCGTGGCGCGTAAGGGCCAGACCGCCCGGAGCATCACCAGCAACTGGATCATGCTGGCGCTGAACGTCGGCGTCGCGTTCTTCCTCTCGCCCTATGTCGTGAAACACCTGGGCAGCGTCTACTACGGCATCTGGGCGCTGGCCAACCAGTTCATCGGCTATCTCTATCTACTCGACTTCGGCGTGCGCGAGTCCGTGATCCGCTACACGGCCAAGTACGTCGCCAAGCAGCAGCCGCGCCAGCTCAACCAGGTGTTGTCCACGGCCATCCTGCTGTACGTGCCCATCGCGGGCTCACCGTGCTCGCGGGACTGGTGATCTCCTGGGGCATCGTCGACTGGTTCCACATCCCGCCGGAGAACGCCGCGGAAGCGCGCGCGGCCATCATCTTCATGAGCCTGACGATCGCGCAGACGTTCATCTTCAACGTGTTCACCGGCATCCTGCAGGGACTGAACCGTTTCGACATCGGCAATACGATCGGCCTGTTCTCGGTAGTGGTCCGCACCGCGCTCATCGTGTTCCTGCTCGGCCAGGGCTACAAACTCGCGGCGCTGGCCGCGGTGTACTTCGGGCTCGCGGTGGCCGGCGGCCTCGTCGGCGCGTTCTTCGCCATCCGCCTGCTGCGCGAAGCCGGCGTGAAGTTCCACTTCCACATCCCCGTGCGCCGCCGACTCAAGGCACTGGGCGGCAAGATCTTCGGTTACGGCTTTTTCGTGCTGGTGAACAACATCGCGCAGAAGGTGATCTTCGCCTCGGACGCGGTGGTCATCGGTGCTTACCTGGGCGTGGCGAAAGTCGCCCCCTACGCGATCGCCGGCACGCTCATCGACAACCTCCGTTCGCTCATGGTGTCCACGGCGCAAGTGTTCAGCCCGCTGACCAGCACGCTGTTCGCGCAGCGCCGCACCGCGGAGCTCGGCGTGCTGCTGGTCCGCGGCGGCAAGCTCAGCGTAGTGGTGACGCTGCCCATCGCGCTGACGTTCGCGCTGCTCGGCAATCTGTTCGTGCACCTGTGGATGGGCGAGGAGTTCGCGCACACGGCGGGGCAGATCCTGTTCGTGCTGGGACTCACGCAGATCATTTCGGCGCCGCACTACGTGGTCTCGAGCGTGATGTACGGCATGAGCCAGCACAACACGCTGGGCTACCTGCGCATCGGCGAGGCCGTGGTCAACCTGGTGTTGAGCATCCTGCTGGTGAAGCCGCTGGGCGTGCTGGGCGTGGCCATCGGCACCGGCGTGTCACACCTCATCGTGGCCGCGCTGATCCTGCCCTCGGTGATCACGAAGCGGCTCAACATGCGGCTCCGCGACTACTGGTGGGGCATCTACGGCCGCACGCACGCTGGCGGTGTTGCCGTTCGCCGCGGGCCTGCTGCTGGTGTACGAGTTCGTGCCCCTGCGCAACCTCGTCGAGTTCTTCGCCTGCATCGGCGGACTCTGCGTGGTGTATCTGGCCTGCGTGTGGTTCCTCGCGCTGACGCGCGAAGAGCGCGTCGAATTGCGCGCTCACCTGCCGGGCCGCAAGGCGGCCTGAGCGATCTCAGGCGAACAGCTTTCCGTAAACCGCTTCGATGCCCGCGATGTTGTGCCGCGCGGTGAACTTGTCGTGCAACCGCTGGCGTCCCGCCGCGCCCACGCGCTGACGCAGATCCGGATCCCCCAGCAGGCGATTGAGCACCTCCGCCAGCGCGTGCTCGTCATCGGGCGGGGTCAGGAAGCCGCTCTCGCCCTCCACGATCACATCCATGGGTCCGCCATGCCGTGTGGCCACCACCGGACGGCCCAGCGCCATGCCTTCGAGCACCACGAGGCCGAATGGCTCGGGGGCCGTCGAGGTATGCACCACCACATCCATCGCCGCCATGCAGGCTGCGGGGAATTTTTCGTAGCCGGTGAAGATCACGCGTGAGCCCAGCCCGGCCTCGGCCACGTGTTTCTCGATGCGTTGCATGTACGGCGGATCGGCATTCGACCCCACCACCAGGCAGCGCGTCTCGGGCCATCGCTGCACCACGTGCCGCATGGCGCGAATCAGTGTGTCCTGGCCTTTCCAGCCTTTGACATTGCCCACCACGCCCACGAGCGGTGCGTTTTCGGGGATGCCGAAGCGCGTCCGGGCGCTGGCGCCGTCGGCCTTGGCCACGACCCGCTCCGGATCGATGCCGTCATGGACCAGCGTGGTATTCGGGCCGTAGAGGCCTTTGGCGCGCAGATCGTCCGTGACGCTGGTGGAGATGGAAATGATCGCGTCCAGCCGGTGTGCGAACCAGCGTTCGATCCGTCCTACGTCCTGCGGATAGCCCCGCTGGTGGGCGATGGTCGGGACGCCGAGGCGGAAGGCCCCGGCCAGCAGGTCGTGATCACCACCGCAGCTGTTGTTGAGATGCACCGCGTCCACCCGCAACTCGCGGAGCCTTTGCTTCCAGACGCCGGCCGCGGTGAACAGGGTGCGCCAGGCATTGGCCGCCGACTGGGCCGGCCCCAGGACCTTGCGGGCCAGCCCGCGGCGCGGCGCGAAATGCAGGGCCGGCAGCGGCGGCTCGATGTGGATTTCGGCGCCCGTGGCGCGGAATTCGTCCATGAGGCTGTTCGACTGCGCGAAACAGGCGATGGGCGTGAACCGGTCGCGGTCCAGGTAGCGGCAGATCTCGAGCAGGCAGTAGTGAGAGCCGCCAACGGTGTTGTCCAGGTTGTGTTCGAAGAACAGCACCCGTTTTGGCCGATTTGCTCCCACTCGCGCTCCCGCCCCTGAACTGAAGAACCGCCCGGAAAAAAGTGCGAAGACGTCGACACAATGGCGACGCCCGCCGCGGCCCGAAGTCCGGGGCGGGCCGAATTGTGCCAGTATTCCCCGGCACCCAATCGGACCCACGCGGAATGGCGTCGCGGAACGCGCAGCGCTCCACACTTTCTCTTTTTCTAACAATGGAACAGGCGGGATTCTTCAAGAGCGGTGACCGGCAGCTGTTCGGTGTGCTGCATGCGCCAGCATCACCCGACCCGCTGGGCTTCGTCATGAGCCATCCTTTCGGGGAGGAGAAGCTCTGGGCCCATCGCGTCTTCGTGAGCTTCGCGCGCGCCCTGGCGGCCCGCGGCCACGCCGTCCTGCGTTTCGACTTCACGGGCGCCGGTGACAGCGGCGGCGAACTCTCCGCCACCACGCTCGAATCCCATATCTCGGACCTGGAAGCCGCGGTCGCCCACCTGTCGGCCACGGTCCCCTCGGTGAAGCGCATCGGTCTCGTCGGTCTGCGCTTCGGCGCCACCATTGCCGCCCTCGCCGCCGAGCGCGCGGCCCACGGCCCGGGTCCGGTTGCCGGCGCGCCCCTGGTGCTCTGGGATCCGCTCACCGACGGCGACGCCTGGCTGGGCGAGATGCTCCGCTCGCACCTGTCCACGCAGCTGGCCGTGCATGGCAAGGTCATCGAGAACCGCGACGCGCTGCGCGCGCGCATCCGCAATGGCGAAGCCGTGAACCTGGACGGCTACGACCTGGCGGCACCGTTGTTCGATTCCTGCAATCGCAAGGACCTGCTCGCGCCCACGACCAAAGGTCACGGCGGAGGCACGCTGGTCATGCAGATCGCGGCCAACGAGACGCAGAAGACCCGCGCGGATCTCGAGGCGCTGCGCGCCGCGTATCCCCAGGGCGAATACCAGCGTTGCAGCGAGGAGCCGTTCTGGAAAGAAATCCGGGCGTTCTATGGCCGCGCGCCGAATCTCGAACGCCTCACGCTCGAGTGGCTGGAGAAATCCCGTGCAGCCGTTTGAGCCAGTCTCCTTCGTGAACTCGCAGGGCCTGCGTCTCGCGGGCACCCTGCACCGGCCGCGCGAGCCCCGCGCCGGCATGCCTGCCGTCATCCTGCTCTCGCCGGGCGTGAAGATGCGCGTGGGTCCGGGCCGCCTGTACGTGCCCATCACGCAGCTGCTCAACGAGCAGGGTTACAGCGTCCTGCGTTTCGATTTCTACGGCCTCGGAGATTCCGAGGGTGAACTCGGCGAATCGCAGCTCATCGACATCTACAACCACGTGGAAGTGGGCCGCTACGTCGAAGACACGCTGTCCGCCATGCGCTACATGCGCGAAACGCACGGCTTCCGCAGCTTCATGCTGGGCGGTCTGTGCGGCGGCGCCACCACGGCGGCACTGGCGGCCGAACGTGACAACGGCGTCACGCACCTGTTGTGCATCGGACTCGCGATCGCGCTGTCCAGCGATGCCGCCACGCCCGCGCGCTATCTCACGCGCGTCGAACTCGATTCCCGCCGCAAGGGCTACTACCGGCGCCTCATGCAGCCCAAGTCCTGGCTGCGGCTGCTCACGTTCCAGAGTGAATACGGCGTGATCTGGCGTTCGCTCAAGCGCCTGGTGATCAAGGACCAGGCGAAGAAGCAGACCACCGTCACCGAGCCCGTGAAGACGCCGGCCCTGGAGAACGCGAACCCGCTGTTCCCGCCCGCGTTCTTCGCCTTCCTGCGCCGCGGCGGCAAGGCGCTGCTGCTGTTCAGCGAGAAGGATCGCCTGCCCTCGGAGTTCGAGGAGAAGTTCACGCTGCCTTACGCCGCATCGCTCGAACCTTTCCTGCCGCAGGTGACGTCGCATGTCGTCCCCAGCGCCAATCACGTGTTGTCGATGCCCGAGTGGCGCCACGAAGCGCTGGACGTGTGCCGGCAGTGGCTGACCCGCGCGGAGCGCGCGGCCGACAAGGCCGCCTAGCTAGTCCGCGGTGTCCGCCTGCGCGCGCGCCACGCGGCGCAGCGCCGCCTTCGGCAGCGGCAGCGCGTTCACCGCCGCGAAATTCTGCCGCGCCTGCCCCTGGTTCTTGGTGCCGATGATGGCGGTGGCGATTCCCTCGAACGACAGCGCGTAGCGGATCGCGGCTTCGGTGAGTGTATCCGCGTGCTCACGCAGGAAGTCCAGGCGGCGCACCCGCGCCACGCGGCGCGCGACTTCCTCCCGGGAATACGCGCTGCGCACGTCCGTCTTGGGGTCGAATGTGGCCTCGGCCGAGAACTTTCCAGTGAGGAACCCTTCGCGCAACACGGAGCGTGCGATCACGCCCCGGCCCGCGGCGCGCAACTCCTTCAGCGCGGACCGCATGGGCTGGGGCTCCAGCAGGCTGAAAGGCAGCTGGACCGTATCGAGCGCGGTGCGGCGCAGGACTTCCTGCACGTCGCTGGCGGTCGAGGCCGACACGCCGATGAATCGCGCCTTGCCCTCGCGCTTCACCGCTTCGAGCTCCGCGTAGAGCGCGTCATCCTTCGACCGGGGCACCCAGTGGATCTGGTAGATGTCGACAGCCTCGACTCCCAGGCGTTGCAACTGCTCTTCGAGCGTGGCGCGCAGCCCCGCTTTCTGACCCGAATACTTGGTGGCGACGATCCAGTGATCGCGATGTGTCTTCAGGCGCTGCCCGAGCACCAGCTCCGAGGCCCCGTAAATCCGTGCCGTGTCGATGAAGTTGCAGCCGAGGTCTTCCGCGGCCGCCAGTGCGTCCAGCGCCTCCGGCCGGCTCACCACGCCGAATGCAGCGCCGCCGATCGCCGCGCCGCCGAAGCCCACCGCCGAGACCGACAGGCCGGTCCGCCCCAGTTTCCGCCGCGGCAGTAGTTTGGCGCCCGCCGCGTGGCCTGGCAGCGCGGTGGCGATCCCGGCCGCCAGTGCGCCGAAACCCGCGAGACAATGCCGGCGCGTGAGGCGCATTCAGCGGCCGAACAACATGCGGCGCGCGACCACGATCTTGCGCAGGAACGCATCGAGCCCCGGCCGGGCGCGGATCATGCTCACCGGCTTCACCGGGTGATAGAGCATGTTGGAGCGCAGTCCCGCGTGCGGGCGTGCCGGCCGGTAACGCAGCGTGCCGAATTCCTCGAGTGCGCCATTCTGGTCCGAGTAGCTGATGTAGAAACGCCGCGCGCGATGCGCGGGGCTGGCGTCATTGATGTCGCGAACCTTGAGGCCGGCGTGGCGCAACGCCGTGGGGATGATGACTTCCTGGTGGCCGACCCAGCCGTGGGTCTGCATCTCGATGAGCGCGGACATCGCCGCGGCCGAATAGCGCGCCACCACGAGGAAGGCGCGCAGCGGCTGCACCTCGCCCGCCTCCGCTGGCGGCTTGAGGCTTTCCCACCAGTGCCAGCCCGGCTCCTGGTCGTGGTTGCGCAGGTGGCAGGTGATGAGATCGGCGTCGTCACTTTCGAAGTGATCGAACAATACCTTCCACTTGCCCGTGAAGCGCACGTCGTACTCGACCAGCCACAGGCGCTCGATCTTCGGACTCTCCATGAACAGGCGCAGGATCGGAAAGTGGCAATGTCCCGGCAGCATCTTTGCGCCGAAGGTGCGGAGCCCCCACTGGTCGAAGCGGCGGCTGTCGTAGGTGATGATCTCGCCCTGGAACTCGGACGGGATTTCAGGACCACCCGCGAGATCGAGGAGCCATTTCACCGTGACTCGCCGGCCCGCGCTGGCTCGCAAGCGGCGAAACGCATTGCGGCTGGTGCGCGAGACATCGTGACCGAAGAAAATGACAACGGTTCCGGAAAGCCCGGAACCATCCCCAACGCTCACAGCATCTCCTGTACGGCTATTGCGGCGCGGACGCGGCGTTCTTCAACGTCTGATAGTCGATCTTGTCAGTCGACGTCCGTGCCAACTTGTCGGTGATGAAAAACTGGTCGGGAATCATATAGGGCGGCAGCCCTTTTGACGCGATGGTCTTGAGTGAAATTCTCGTCAGGTTGCGTCCCTCGTGCGCGGCGACGAACGCGCATACCCTGACACCCGATTCCGGATCCGGGATGGCGACGACCGCGGCCTCGCGAATGTCCGCGTGGCGGCTGAGCACGGTCTCGATCTCGCCGAGCTCCACGCGATAGCCGCGCCGCTTGACCATGCGGTCACGCCGGCTGACGTAACGGTACCCTTCCGCCGACTCGGTGACGATGTCGCCGGTGTGGTACCAGGCCGCGCCCTCGCCGTCGATGAAGAACGCGCGCGCGTTGTTCTCGGGCAGGTTCCAGTAGCCGCGCATGACGTTGGGACCGCTGATCAGCAACTCGCCCGGCGAACCCGTCGGCACCACCTGGTTGTCCTCGTTGACCACCCTGGCGCGATTGGGCGGGCAGACCGGCCCGATCGGGAAGGTGCTCATGCCTTCGATGGCCGCGGGATCCGCTGGCACTTCGTACCACGTGCACACATTGGTCTCGGTCGGACCATAGAGATTGAAATATCGCGGCCGCGGCAACAGCGCCTTCACGGCGCGATACTGCGGCAGCGGAAACACCTCGCCGGCGAAGTTCACCACCCGCAGGTGCGAATAGTCGTGACGTTCGGTCTTGCCGAAGTTCGCCAGCAGATTGAGGATGGACGGCGTCGAGTACCACATCGTGATCTTCTCGGACGCGATGGCCGCGGCCAGCCGCTGCGGTTCCTTGCCCAGCGCTTCGCCGAACAAGACCAGCGCCGCGCCGTGCTTGATGCTCACGTAGAGATCGAGGATCGAAAGGTCGAAGTGGAACGGCGCATGCGAGGAGAAGCGGTCGGCCGGCGTGGGTTCGAACACGCCGCTGCACCAGTCGATGAAGCTCAGCGCATTGCCGTGCGTGAGCACCACACCCTTGGGATTTCCCGTCGAGCCCGAGGTGTAGAGGATGTACGCCACGTCGTCGAGTGCCGCCGGCACTGTGCGGGTCTGCGGCGCCGGCTCGGCGTCGAGCGCATCCAGCAACCCGACCAGTCCCTTGTCGGGCGTCAGCGCGAACACGTGGGGCCGTGCGCCGAGCTTGTCGAGTTCCGCGGAGTACGGCCCGGCCAGGGCCTGCTCGGTGAACACGGCGCGCACCGCGCAGTCGTTGTGGATGTAGGCGCCGCGCGGCGCGGGTGAGTCCGCGTCCACCGGCACATAGGCGGCGCCGGCCTTGAGGATGCCGAAGATCAGCGTGACGCCGTCCACCGACTTGTGCAGCCGCAGGCCGACGCGATCTCCGGGCTTCACGCCCAGATGCACGAGGCGGTCGCGCACGCGGTTCGCGCGCGCATCCAGCTCCGCGTACGTGAGCCCGAGCGCGCCCTGCTCCGCCAGCGATACGGCCGGGCCCGCGGGATTGCGGGCGGCGGAATTCTCCAGCAACGAGGCCAGTGAAGTCACCGCGGCCATGTCGCTATCCCTTCTTGGATTTGACCAGTCGTTCGATGGTGGCCACCGAAGACAGGTTGGCGGGCTCCAGGTCGCTGGCCTCGAACTCCAGGCCGAACTGGGTTTCCAGGTGACTCACGAGCTTGAGTGTCGACATCGAGTCGAGGATGCCGCTTTCCTTGAGCTCCAGGTCGTCGGTGAGATTCGACGGATCCTCGCCCGGAAGGCAGTTCTCGAGAATGAATTGGCGGATCGATTCGCGGATGTTGTCCATGGTTTCCTACCTGACTATCTGGCGTCGGCGGCGGCCCCGGCCGTGCGGCGATCCAGCACGGGCAGGATCTGCCGGTAGATTTCTTCGGCGATGCGGCGATGCGCTTCGGCATTGGGGTGATCGTCCCAGGGACGCACGCGCATCTCCGCGTGGCGGCCGGGTGGATAGATGTTCGAGAGGTCGATGACCGGCACACGGGCCGCGGCGAGCGTCTCTGCGTACGGCACGTCGGTGGGGCCGCCATCGACCACCGCGTTCAGCACCAGCGCCAGCGGCTCGGCATTCATGCCGCGCGAGAGCTCGGCGAAGCGTTCGATGGAACGGGCCGTCACCGGTACGCCCACGCGGCGAACCCGCCAGTCCGCCTCGCCTTGCGGCATGCGCGTGGTCACGCCCAGCTTGCCGGCCAGCGAACGCAGTTGCGTGTACGGCAGCGGCACGCGGCCATTGTCGACCTTCACGAGACCCGCCGCGGCCAGGATGGCGTGGGTCTGCGGATCGGCGATCGGGATGTCGTTGTAGACCGTGCGCAACAGGTACTGCTCGGTCATGGTGGTGCAAGGATGGAAGACGGTGAGGATCGTGACGTCGGGACTGAACTGGCGAGCCTTCTGCTCGAGCATCGCGACTTCCTGCGGCAGCGAATAGCCCTCGACGGCGAAGTTGAGGATCTCCACGCGCCGGCCTTCGGCCTGCAGCCGCCGCTCGAGAACGTTGTCGAAGGTTTCGTCGTCGCCGACGCCATTACCCATGACGTGCGATGGCCCGAGCAAGGCGATGCGCAACGTATCCGCCGGTTTGTCCACCGGGTATTCGCGATCGCGCATGCCGAAGCTGTTGGTGCTGAACTTCTCGCCATTCCACTGCAGGTTGCGCGACGGGATCAGATCGCGCACGAGTTCGTCCTGCGTTTCGCGCACCACGCCCATGTCGTTGAGGCGCTGCCAGCGGGCGCGGCCGTCATCCTGCGCGGCTTCGTGCGCCACCAGCTGATTGCGGCCGTCCAGCTGCTCGTAGTAACCGCGATGCTTGAGCGCGGCGTCCTTGGAGCTCAGCTGCTGGCTGCGCACGGTGGCCAGCGAAGCGGCCGCGGGCCCCGGCAGCAGGTTCGAGATGGCGGGCTGCGCCAGCAGCACCAGTACCACGAGGGTGGCAACGGCACGCACACGCGGCGACGCGAGGATGGCCCACTTCGACTCCGGCGCGTTCGCCGGCTTCTTGGCATTCCAGTCGTGGCCGCCGAGCAGCGCGATGATGCCCAGCATGCCGCCGATCAGCGCCACGCCCTTGAGGTCGACGTCGGCCGCGGCGCCCAGCATCCACAGCCACTGGTTCAGCGACTCCGCGCTCCACAGGGACCACAACGTGCAGAAGATGACGAAGGTTCGCACGGCCTTGAACGCCTGGCGTCCGCTCCAGCCCGTGGTGCGCGCCTGGATCTTCTTTGGAGCCTTGAGCTCCTTGATGCCGCCATAAACGACGAGACCACCCAGGATGGTCCAGAACAAGGCGTCGGGCAGCGTGAGGAAGCTCTCGCCGCGCAACCAGAACCACTGGTACGAGTGCAGCGCCCAGGTGACCACGAACACGGCCGTGGTGGAGATGGCCATCGCCGTGGTGGGCTTCAGGTGTTTCACCTTGAAGTACACGGGATAGAAGACCACCTTCATCATGAACTCGGTCCAGAAGATGTTGATGCGCCGCCAGAGCTCCGTGAAGCTGTGCGACAGATAGTAGTTCTTGTGCGTCTCGGGCAGCCGGAAGCCGAATAGATAGAGCAGGCCCACGATCAGGTGGAACTGGCCGGAGACGCGCAGGTACAGCGCGAAGGTACCGAGCATGTACTGCGCGAGATCGCCCAGCGTCTGCACGTCGGCGGGGTCTCCCAGCACCGTGAGGTACACGATGCGATACAGCACCAGGTGCATGACCCCGCGCACCACCCACTGCACGCCCGTCTGGTAGATCTCCGTGTCCGGGCGATCGAAGCGGTTGCGCACGAACGTCTGGTGATCGACCACCGGGAACAACGGGAATACGACGTTCGGCAGCATGAAGAAATACGCCAGCGTGCTCCACGGCTCCTGCAGCTGCTCGGCGGTAGGGGCGTTCTTCTCGTGCTTCAGTCCCTGCGATTTCAGGTACAGAACCACGCGGAACATGAACATGGACGCCAGGATGGGCCACACGGCCCCGGCCCAGGGCACGGGTGCGTAGCCCGCGCGCAGGAACGCCATGGCAATGCCGACGGCGATCATGATCAGGGCACGCGACCACACCGGGATCGGCAGGTGGCAGATCCCGATCAGCGTGAGCCCGACGCCCAGCAGCCAGGCGCCGTCTATCCACCCGAACACCACGAATACGCCGGCGGCGGACAGCAGCACGAAGAATGGCAGGCGCACCGCCAGCGGCAGCACCGCGCTGACGACGAAGCCACCCACGGCCAGCGCCATGACCTTGATGAGGGTCTCGCCACCTTCGATCTGGTACAGCGCCAGCGCCCATACCGCGAACGGCAGCAACAGCATTTCCAGCCAGTGCCGGCGCAGCGCGGTGAACCCCGTGCTGTTCTTCTCTCCGGTCACCGTGCCTGGGGCTGCGGAAACTCCTTTTCCGGCGGCGGCGTTCACAATCCCAGACCTCGCGCGATGATGTTGCGCTGGATCTCGGAGGTACCCGAGAAGATGCGCGTGGCGATGGCGTCACGCAGGTCACGTTCGACCTGCGACTCCTGCATGTAACCGAAGGCGCCATGAACCTGGATGGCGTCGAGGCTCGACTGCACGAAGCATTCGGACACGTACAGCTTGGCCATCGATGATTCCAGGTTGGCCTTGAGGCCGGCGTCCTTGAGCTTGCCGATGCGCTCGATGAGCGGCCGGCAGGTCTCCACGCGCAGCTTCATGTCGACGATCTTGTTGGCCACCGACTGGAACTTGCCGATGCTCTTGCCGAACTGCTTGCGATTGCGCGCGTAGGCGATGCAGTCATCGAGCTGGCGCTGCATGCAGCCGAGCACGCTGGCGAGGATGCAGCCACGCTCCCATTCCATCGAGCATTCGAAGATCGGCGCGCCACGGCCTTCGCGGCCGAGACGCTGTGATACCGGCACGCGGCAATCGCTGAAGTGCACTTCGCACATCGGCGAGGTGCGCAGGCCCATTTTCTCGGCGTGCTTGCCGACCGAGAGACCCGGCGTGTTGCGTTCGATGATGAAGGCGGTGATGCCGGTGGCGCCCAGCGCCGGATCGACGGTGGCGTAGGCGACGTAGATGTCGGCCACCGGCCCGTTGGTGACCCAGCACTTGGTCCCGTTGAGCACGTAGTGGTCGCCGTCCTTGACCGCGCGCGTGCGCATGGAGAACACGTCGGAACCCGAGTCCGGTTCGGAGGCGCAGTTGGCGCCGATCAACGATCCGTCACAGAGGCCCGGCAGATACTTCTGGCGTTGTTCCTCGGTGCCGTATTCGAGGATGGGAATCGAGTTGGTCCACAGGTGCGCATTCAGCGAGAACAGCAGGCCCTGGTCGCGAGCGCCGATGCCGAGGCCTTCCATGACGCCGATCATCGCGGACAGGCCCAGGCCCATGCCGCCGTATTTCTGCGGAATGGGCATGGCCAGCATTCCGAATTCGGCGCACTGCTGCCAGAGCTGGCGGTCGAAGCCCGCCTCGCGGTCGCGTTCGATGACACCCTGGCTGAGGTTGCCGCGCGCGAATTCGATCGCGGCCCCCTTGAGTTGAATCTGTTCGGTACCGCTTTCTATCGCCATAACTTAACTTCGACCCACCCCAGTCGCTGGTACCGGAGCTTACGGGGTCCGGACGGTGCGAAAACCCGACTGCGGCCACATTCGCGGAACTATGTGTCGCCCGACACAGAAAATGGTTCTCGCGCCGTCCCGCGGGTGCCGAGGTGTCGTTTTTCTATGTTATCCATGCACCTGCGGGCCTGGATCCCGTGGCCGATGCATTTCCCCCGTGACCTAATGACCATCGAAACAGTACCCACCGACACGTTGACCGCCGATTCGAGCCTGACGCTCAACTGGACCCGCAAAGTCGCCAGCGAACGGAATCTCTACGCGATGTACCAGGCCCCGGCCTGGCTCCACTGCCTGCGGACTTCGGGGCCTCCCGCCCAGCTGGTGGTCGCGCTCGAACCCGGATCCGAACCCGACTGCCTGGCCGTGGTGGCACGCGAGAGCGTGCCGCTGCGTTACCGAGTGGCGCGCCGCCAGTTCGCGAACGTTAACCTGCGCTGCGTGGAGCTGCTCGGCGGACGGACGCTGGGCGCCAGCGATGGCGCGGCGCTCGAGCGCATCGTGACGGCGGTGTTCCAGCAGTTTCGCGACGTCGACGGCATCTACCTGAAGTCGGTGCCCGACGATGCCGCGCTATGGTCCACGCTGCAGGCCAATGGCTGGCGCGTGGGCTCGGCGCATGCCTACCGCCCGGACGGCGAACGCGCCTTCCACTACGTGGAATTTCCCGCGAGCTTCGAAGGCTACCTCGGCGAGTTCCGGAAGAAGCAGCGCTACAACCTCAAGCGCCAGGTCCGCCTCATGGCGGAAGCGAATGGCAATTCGCTGGTCATGGAACTCGTCGACCGGCCCGAACAGATCGATGGCTTTCTCGCGGACATCCGCGCCATCACGGCCAATTCCTGGAAGGCCGATCTCGAAGAGCCCTCGCCCGACCTCGCCGCGCAACCCGACGTGTTGCGCGCCGTCGCCTCGGCGGGGCTGCTGCGCGGCTACGTACTGCGCGCGGCCGGCAAGCCCGCGGCCTACGCGCTCGGCTACCGATTCGAGAACATCTACCACTACGCGAACATCGCCTACGACAAGGACTTCGCGACGCAGTCTCCGGGAGCGGTGCTGCTGCTCATGATGATCGAGGACCTGATCGACAAGGCCCGGATCAAGTTCATGAACTTCGGCATCACCGACGCCAACTACAAGCGCGTGTTCGGCAACCGTCACATCAAGGATGCGTCGGTGGTGATCCTGCGGCCCGGCCTGCGCAGCACCTGCCTGCGCCTGACGCACTCCGCCTTCGAGGGCTTGAAGAATCTGCTGCGCAAACGCGCCCGCCCGCAGAAGGCGGACGCATCGAAACCGGACGAAGAGTGATGAAATTCGGCTTCGTGGTCGACCGGCTGGACCCGGAGAACAGCTGCTATGTGGCGCGCGTCATCCGCCCGAACGACGAATTCCGCGCGATGGGCATCGACAGCCGCATCCTCGACGAGAACTCCCCCGTCGAGGCGCTGCGGGAATGCGACGTGTTGCTGTTCCACCGTACGCGCTGGCGGATACGCGAAGTCGCGGGCCGCGGCATCCTCACCGGGTTCGATCTCGCCGACGATCTGCTTGCCTCGCGGCACGGCACCCTCGGCGTTGATTTCCTGGTCACCGATTCCCTGCCCAACACCCGCTTCTACCTTTCGCCCGGCACCTATTACTGGCTGCACGGATTTCCGGACAAGACCCAGGCACGGGCGTCGCCCGCCGCGGAAACCCGCTTCGTGTGGTGTGGCGCGCCGGAGAATCTCCACACCCTGCTGGGCGCTCCGCTCGAGGCGCTGGAAGAAGTCGCGAAGGAACGGCCGCTTTCGCTGCGCATCATCACCAACACGCGCGCGCACCGCGAGAAGTGGCTGGGCAACTTCCCGAAGATCGAGCCGAAAAATTTCCGCGTCGACTGGTTGCCTTTCACGCAAGACACGCACGAAGCGTTGATGCAGGAATGCGATGTCGGTCTTTTCCCGCAGGCGATCCACCTGGATCGCTGGCGCAAGAAATCGATGTACAAGCCATCGCATGCGGCGTCGCTGGGACTACCCGCGATCTGCTCTCCGTCCGAGGAGGTGTGCATGAACTTCACGCATGGCGTGAACGCCTACATGCCGCAATCGGCGGAGGAATGGCTGACGGCGGTCAGGAGCATGACCGACCCCTCACAACGTGAGCGCATCCGCGAGAACGTGCTGGAGCTGTTCCGCGCCCGCTTCACCATGCAGCTGGCCGCGCAGCAGCTGTTGACCATCGCGCGCTGTGAATTGCGTCGCAATCGTGAACTCGGATTCAAGAAAATACGGCGCTTTTCGCTTAGGGTTTATCTCACGGTGGAGAGGCTTTTGAACGCCGTGCAGCGCCGCCTGGCGAGGAGTGCGCCGTCACCGCAGGGCAAACCCTGAACGGTGAAAGAAAATTCAATTCCTGTCGCGAATCATAGACATTGTTCAATCGTCGACGAGCGGAATACTCTTCGTTTTCCTGAGTCCCGGGACACGCCCGAGGAGATTGTCGATGAAATTCGGAAGCCAGAAATTTTCCCTGTCGAAGCTCGCTCTCACCGCCACGGCAAGTTTGTTAGTCGCCGCCACCGCCAACGCGGAGGTGCGGGTCAGCTCGCTGCCGTACACGCAGAACTTCGACTCTAACAACTACGCTTCCACGGCCGTGTGGCTCACGGGCGGCGGCCGCCACGAATGGGTCTCCACCGGCGGCTGGAACGGCAGCGGCGCGGCGAAGTTCTATCCGCCGACCAGCGACCAGTCATACACGGGTCTCGGCCAGTACATCCTCAGCCTGGGCGGCACGGTTCCCGAGCAGCTCAACGTGCGCTGGCTCGAGTACCACGGCGCCACGTGGCGCGAGAACGCCAACGGCGAAAAGCTCATCATCCTGAATCGCAACGGCAACGGCGGCCGCCCGATGATCATCCTGCGCGAGGCCTCCTCCGGCGGCGGCACGTTCGAGACGCTGGGCGCCTGCGACGGCACCGTGTGCCGTTACGACGCCGGCGATTTCTGGCCCGACGGCACCGACCGCCTGAAGATCGGCAATCGTCCCAGCGCGCGTGAAACCGAGTGGATCTGCATCGAGTTCGAGGCCAACACCCGCACTGGCCAGATCCGCCTGTACATCGACACGCAGGATGGCGCGCTCTCCGGCCTGTACATCCAGCGCCCGATGGACGACTCGGGCCCCGGCGGCACGTGGAGCCACGTCGACATCATCGGCGGCTACTTCAACGGCGCTTCGGTCGCGGACGCGAACAACTTCTTCATGATCGACGAACTGCAGATCGCGAGTTCGCGCATCGGCCCGCCCGCGGGTTTCAACAACGTGACGCGCCCCTCGCCCGTCACCGGCGTCAGCACGCGCTGATCCGCAGCTGTTGAAGGAGACACGGATGAATCCTGTTCGCCGCATGACTTATTCCGCCGTCATGCTGCTCGCAAGCGCGAGCACGCTGGCGGCCACCGGCCTGCCGTTCCGTTCCAGTTTCGAGAACGGCGATTTCCGCGAATGGAATGGTGGCCTCGACTCGACCATGACGGTCACCACGTCCACCGCCACGGATGGCACGCGCTCGGTCCAGTCGGTGAACACCGCCGGCTCGACCACGGACAACTACAAGGACTACATCTTCGGTGATCACGCGCGCGTGGGCGGCACCGGGGTCACCGAGCAGAATGGCATCTGGCTGCAGTTCGACAGCCGCTTCGACACGGGTTTCGTGTGGGGCAGCAACATCCACAAGATCGCGATCATCAACCTCGAGAACGAGAACAGCCGCCGCCGCTACCAGATCATCATCAACGTCTGGTCGGACACGGGTAACTACTTCGTCGAGCATCTCAAGTGGAACGCCGACGGCAGCTTCAACCGCGCGCTGCCCGGCATGTCGCAGAACGTGGGAACGGCGGTCGCGGCGCGCCGCGGCCAGTGGGACCGCCTCAAGCTGTTCGTGAAGCCGAATACGCCCGGCCAGTCGAATGGCATCGTGCGTCTCTGGGTGAACGGCGTGCTCAAGACCGAGTACACCAACTGCGCGCTGCGTGAAGACACCAACTACATGCCCAACAAGCTGATCATGTCGAACTACGTGAACGCCACGGTCACGAACGGCATCCAGCGCTGGGACAACTGGTACCTGGGCGAAAGCGACCCGGGCACGTCCGCCGTGCGGCCGAATCCGCCGGTCATCCAGGGCGTCAACTGAACCCCCGGACGGCCCTCGTGGGACGCCCCGGGACGGGGCGCACCTCCCTTCAAAGGGCCGCCAATTCAAACAGTTAAATAGTTCGCACTTGCCGCGATTGGCGGCTGGTGCGGCGCTGCCCGGGGGTCTCGCCCGCTTACAATCCGGCCCGTTGAAAACCGACCCCGGATTGCCCATGTCTTCAGCCGCCGCGCCCGCCCTGGACGCCCCCGTGACCGTGAGCGAGGCCACCAGCGGCACCGACTGGAACGCCTTCCTGGAAGGCCACGAGGCCGGCACGTTCTATCACCGCTACGAGTGGGCCGCGCTCAATCGCGACCAGTTCGGGCACCGCAGCCGCATGCTGCAGGCCGTCGCCGATGGCCGGGTCGTGGGCGTGCTGCCGCTGACGCTGGTCAGCAGCGCGGTTTTCGGACGCATCCTCTGCTCCATGCCCTTCGTCAATTACGGCGGACCCTGCGCACGCGATGCCTCGGTCAACGCCAGCCTGCTGAACAAGGCGCGAGAGCTCGCCGCCAGCGACAAGGTGAAGTACCTGGAGTTGCGCTGCTCGTCGGAGCTGGCCACCGACCTCCCCGCCTCGACGCGCAAGATCAGCATGAGCATCGAGCTCGAAGCCGATCCGGAAAAGATGTTCGAGAAATACACTTCCAAGCACCGCACCAACATCCGCCGCAGCTACAAGAACGATCTCTCGGTGAAATCGGGCGGTCTCGAACTGCTGCCGATTTTCTACTCGCTCATGGAAGAGTCGTGGCGCAATCTCGGCACGCCGCTGTACTCGCGGAATACTTCCAGAGCATCCTGAAAACCTTTCCGGACGACACGCGCATCTTCGTCTGCTCGCGCAGCGATGAACCCGTCGCGGTCGCCTTCAACGGCGAGTTCAACGGCACCGTCGAAGGCATGTGGGCCGGCGGCACCGCGGCGTCGCGCGCGCTGCAGGCGAACTACGTGCTGTATTGGGAGATGATCCAGGACGCCTGCCGTCGCGGGCTGCAGCGCTTTCATCTCGGACGATCGACTGCCGATTCCGGCGCCGAGGATTTCAAGAAGAAGTGGAACGCCACTACCCGCCAGCTGTACTGGTATCACCATCGTCCGGACGGCGGCGCCGCGCCCGCGCTCAACGTCGACAATCCCAAGTACCAGCTCGCCATCGAGGCCTGGCGCAAGCATGCCCCTGTGGATGACGCGCATCATCGGACCGCGGATCGCGCGCGGCATTCCCTGACATAGCACTACGCGCCCGCCGGCACGGCGATCGGTCCGCACGCCGCCGCCGCTTGCCTGCTCGCGGGCTGGCATCGAGGTCGTCCCACACCGGACTCGCCGCGGCGCTGGCACGCCATGCGGGGCGCGAGCGCGCATTGCTCATGAGCACGGGTCGTGCGGGCATGAGCGAGATGCTGACGGCCATGCGCAAGCTCGCATCCGGACCGCACCGAAGTCCTGGTGCCGGCTACACCTGCTACTCCGTGCCGGCTTCCGTGAAGCTGGCGGGCCTCACGCCGCGGCTCGTGCGACATCAACGCAGACACTTTGTCGCAGACCTGGCGCACTCGAACGATCGACAGCTCGCGGGTGCTCGCCGCTGGTCACCGCGAATCTCTACGGCATGCCCGAATCAGCTGCACGAGCTCGAATCCTTCGCGAGACGCGCGGGATCGCCTGCTGGACGACGCGGCGCAGGCGCTCGGTGCCCGCTGGGCGGACGGCAATGTCGGTGGCTTCGGTGACGCCGGGCTGTACAGCTTCGACAAGGGCAAGAACATCACCAGCATCGAGGGCGGGGCGATCATCGCCGGTGAGCGGCGTTGCGCGGCGCGCTCGATGCGCGTGCGCCTCGCTCGTGCCCACCGCCCCGTGCGCACGGCCATGATCTCGCCAAGCTGCATGGTGTACTCCACCATGCTGCGGCCACGGCCTACGGCCTCATCAACCGACTACCGCTCGGCCTCGGCACCACGCGCTGGGAGGACAACTATCCACTGGCGCGCCTACAGCCCCGTGCTGGCCGCCGTCGACACTTCGCCTCTATCGCGAGCTCGACCGGCTAACACGCACGTCGCAGCGAACAACGCCGCGCGCCTCGCCGCGGCGCTGAGGACGTTGCGGGCATGAGCCTGCCTGCGGTGCTCGCGGCGGAGCCGAGCCGGCCTGGACACGATTTCCTCTGTTCATTTCGGCCGCGCGCGACGCACGTGCGCCGTGGCGCTTGAACGTCGCCGGCATCGGTGCCACCGTGTCCTATCCGCGAGCTCTCGTGCGACGTGCCGGAAGTGCTCGGCGCTCATACCCGCGGAGGATGCGACCGCGCAGCGGAGGATCGCGCCGAGTCGCCGCCACGTGGTCACACTGCCCACGCATGCCTACGTGCCGGGACCTCGGCTCGCGGGTGCGGGAAGGTCCTTCGCGAGGGTCTACGCTTCCTCGGCACGATGCCAGGCAGCTCACGAGATTCCGGATCTGATGTTCGCGAGTGAAGCCCCCACGATGCGCCGCAAGGAAGCGATCGCTCATGCGACTACGTCGCGCCGGTTCGTCCGCCAGCGACGATATCGCATCCGCGAGCGCCTCATGATCGCCGACCTGCATCACGATGCCCGTCTCGCCAGTCTCGCCACGGTCTCGGGCACGCCCTGCCAGTCGCTGACCATCACCGGGATGCCGCAGGCCTGCATTTCGATCGAAGACATCGGAAAGGAATCCCAACCCGTGGACGGAATGCAGCCTGCGTAACACCCGGCGAGCAATTCGGGAATGTCGCACTGATAACCACCGAACACGACTGACTCTCGGCCCCGCGTACCTGCGCGGCGAACGTCACGTTCCTCGTCATCGCGATTGCCGAGGAACAACGCATGATGTCGCGCCGCCGAGCTTCACGACCGCTGCTGTGCCGCGCTGCATCAGCACGTGCACACCTTTGCGTTCATGCAGATGGCCCATGTAGAAGATGATCTTGTCGCTCGCGGGAATGTTGAATCGCTGCGCGCCGACATCGCACGCCGGCCACGGGTGAAATCGTTTTTCGTCGACGCCCGTCGGAACACGTCGGTGGCGGAGCGTGGCAAACCGCGACCCTTGACCGCGAGATCGCGCATCGCCTCGGATTCGAACAGGAACAGATCCGGCCGGTCACGACGGAACAGCGCCACTTCGAGTCGTTTTGCGAGCAGCTTGAGCCCCTGGTTGAGCGAACTCATCGGTGCGCCCCAGTAGATTCGCTGGCCTCGGCGATGAAGGCCGGCACCGCGGCGACCGGCACCGAGACGTCGTGCTTGATCGAGCCGCCTTCCGGCTTCTGCACTTCGGTCAAGCGTATGCCGCAAATGCCAGAACGCCTTGCGCTGGTCGAGGCTGGCCGCGATCGTGGCGTCTTCCACCAGATCCTGCTCGATCGCCTCGCCGAGGAAGGTTTCGAGCGCGTCGCGCAAGCCCTCGCTCTGCTGCGACGACACTTCCATCAGCACGTACCATGGATGCGCGCCGGCCAGCGGATCGCGGTTGCCGTGGCCGTGCTTGAGCGCCATTTCGACAATGCCGCGCACCATCAGTTCAAAGCCGGTGACGGTGCCGCCGATGCGCGCCTGCGCCAGGTTCAGAAGCTTCACCGCCGCGTCCGGCGACTTCAGGCCGATGAACGCGGTCTCGACCGCGCGCGGCTGCGGAAACAGTTTCAGCACCGCGGCGGTGATGATGCCGAGCGTGCCTTCGGCGCCGACGAAGATGTGGCGCAGGTCGTAGCCGGTATTGTCCTTCTTCAGCTTGCGCAGCAGATGCATGACGCGGCCGTCGGCCAGCACCACCTCGACGCCGGCGACCAGTTCGCGGGCAATGCCGTAGGCGAGCGCGCCGGTGCCGCCGGCATTGGTCGAGAGATTGCCGCCGATGGTGCAGGAGCCTTCCGAGCCGAGCGACAGCGGAAACAGCCGGCCGGCAGCAGCGGCGGCGTCCTGCGCCTTCTGCAAGACGACGCCGGCCTCGACGGTGATGGTGTTGGACGAGGCATCGACCTCGCGGATTTTATCGAGCCGCGTCAGCGACAGAATGAGTTCGCCGTCGAACGGAATTTGCCCGCCGACCAGCCCGGTATTGCCGCCTTGCGGCACCACCGGCGTCTTCGTCTCGTTGGCGAGCTTGAGGATGGCGGCGACTTCTTCGGTCGAGCCCGGACGCAGCATCAGCGACGTGACGCCCTGATAGAGCCCGCGGCCTTCGATGAGATGCGGCGCCAAAGCCTGCGCATCGGTGACGGCATATTTGTCGCCGACGATGGCCGCGAAGCGCGGCAGCAGGTCGGGCGCGGGCGCGCGGCGCAAGTGTTCGTTCATTGAAGTGCGGTCCTTGTCTTCTACGGTTTCGGCGCGGCGGCGCGCGCCAGCCGGTCGTTGATGGCGTCGCCGAGACCGTCGCGCGGCACCGGCATCACGGCAATGGCGGTTGCGCCGGACGCATCGAGCGCGCGCAAATGCGAAAACAGATTGGCGGCGGCTTCGATCAGGTCGCCGCGCGGCGACAGATTAAGTGTTGTGCCGTCGAAGGCCGGCGCATCGCCGAAGGCGAGCAGCGCTTCGCCGGCGCGCGGCGTTAACGCCTCGAGCCGCACCTTGGCCTTCGGCGCGTAATGCGAGGCCAGCATGCCGGGCGCGAGTGGCGCGTCGCCGGCGTCATCGACGGAAGGCGAGGCCAGCGCATGGCCGAGCACGCGCTCGATCGCCTCGCGCGGCAGGCCGCCCGGCCGCAGCAAGGTCGGGCTCACCGAGCATCGCGACGATGGTCGATTCAACGCCGACGTCGCAGTCGCCGTCGTCGAGAATGAGGTCGATGCGGCCGCGCAGGTCGGCCAGCACATGCGCCGCGCTGGTCGGCGAGACATGGCCGGAGCGGTTGGCCGAAGGCGCCACCACCGGGCCGCCGAAGGCTGCCAGCAGCGCCCGCGCCGTCTGGTGGCTCGGGCACCCGGATGGCGATGCTGTCGAGCCCGGCCAGCGCCAGGTCCGCCACCGGGCAGTCGGAGCGCTTGGGCAGCACGAGCGTCAGCGGGCCGGGCCAGAACGCGGCGGCCAGTTTCTCGGCATCGGCGTCGAACACGGCGAGTTGGCGTGCCGCGTCGAGATCGGCGACGTGGGCGATCAACGGATTGAACGCCGGGCGGCCCTTGGCGGCGTAAAGCCGGGCGATCGCCTCGCCATGGCGGGCGTCGGCGCCGAGGCCATAGACGGTCTCGGTCGGGAAGGCGACCAGCCCGCCCTGGCGCAAGGCCGCGGCCGCGGCGGAAATCGCGGCTTTATCGGCTTTCAGCACCCGTGTGCCCGGTTCAGCAGTCATTTTCAGTCACTTCGTCCTGATATCCGCGCATGCCCTTGACCGAAAACCGGTATCCACTCTTCGGGGGCATGCGGCGCTTGCGGTTTCAAACGTGAGGGGGTTATAAGGCCGCCGACAGTCGGAGTGTAGCGCAGTCTGGTAGCGCACCTCGTTCGGGACGAGGGGGTCGCAGGTTCAAATCCTGCCACTCCGACCATTCTCCGCCAGACGCATTGATAGTATTCAACTATCTGAGATTGCTAGCGAATTTTTCAGAAAAAAGCGACCAAGCACGGTCCACAGACGGTGCGGATGGCTGCGCTCAAGCGGGCCAACGCAGCGATTGTCCGGCCCCGGGCCGAGGGCCCGCCCGGTGGCCCGCTTCAGGGCTCCGTGCCCGTGCGCTTCATGCAACCATCGAAAAAGTCGCGTTGCGCGGCTGGCGTTGCCATTGCTGCCGACAGCGGACGGTTGGATGCTCTTTGAGCATGAGCTCGCGGCAATTCATCGCTCGCATGGTTCTAGGCTCGTACGCGACCGGCAGGTCGGCGATCGGAGCCGGCTGAATGAGGCCCCCGGTGTGCGCGGTCTCATTGCCTTGCCGGCTCTGATGAAGCCGGGCTTGTCGCAGACTGCTGAGCTGATGGTTTCGAATTGGCCGGTGTCGCTGCGTGCGTCGATTTCGAACGAAACTGCCGCGCATTGCTGCGGCTTTAGCTCCGGTGCGTCATCAGAAAGTTTCTGATTGGCGCAGCCTGTCAGCGTCGACGCCGTCATGATCAGCGATGCGGCAAGGACGATGACGGTGAATTCGCGTGGGATTGCCCCGCGCTTGCCAGCCGCGATGCGTCGCATGCAAGACGCCCCCCTATCGTCACGCCAAGGCTCGTAAGTGGCCTCATTGTGATCTTTTGCCGGGAAGCGCCGCATCATAGAATACCATGAAATTGGTAGGCGGCGGCTGCACGCCACGCGCACGGGCTCGGCCTCAACCGGCCATCGCCGCCACCAGCCGCTTCGCCTTGTCCGCCACCACGGCGGCGGTGTCGCCGGGCTTGTAGATGGCAGAGCCGATGCCGTAGCCGGCGGCGCCGGCGACATGCCACGCGGTCATGTTCGAGGCATCGACGCCGCCGACCGGCAGCACCAGCGTGCCGGGCGGCAGCACGGCGCGGATCGCGCGCAGCACCTGCGGGCTGGCGCCTTCGGCGGGAAACAGCTTCAGCGCATCGGCGCCGGCGGCGAGCAAGGCGAAAGCCTCCGTCGGCGTGAAGAAACCGGGCACCGCGATGAGGCCATGCTGCTTGGCCGCGCGCGTCACCGCGACATCGGCATGCGGCGTCACGATCAGCCTGCCGCCGACGGCGGCAATCTGCGCGACTTGCTCCGGCGACATCACCGTGCCGGCGCCGATCAACAGCCGCGAACCGAAATTCTTCGCCAGCCGCGCAATGCTGTCGAGCGGATCGGGCGAATTCAGCGGCACTTCGACGATGGCGATGCCGCTTTGCTCCAGCGCTTCGGCAATCGCCTCGACTTCGTCGGGCTTGACGCCGCGCAGGATGGCGACCAAAGGCGAACGCGCCAGCCAATCCTTGAAAGTCGTCACTGCCATCGCGCATGCTCCCCGATAATGGTCAGACCGCGCACCGATGCGTCGGCATCATGGCTGACGGCTTTGGCGCCGCAAGCGGCAATCGCCCGCGCGTAGAGCGCCACCAGTTCCGGCGCGCCGATGAGATGCACCGTCTCGCCTTGCGTGTCACCGAGTTCGGCGCGCAATTCGTGGCCGATCAGAATGCCGGACAGATAGGACGCGCCCTCGGTCTCGGCGAGCTTGCCGAACAAGGTCTGCGTGCGCACGCCGAACAGATGGTGCAGCAAGCCGCCCGGCTCGGCGGATCGCGCGACGCCGGCGATAAAGGCCGCGTCATTCGGCGCGCCGTCCTTCATCATGCGGCCGAGAATGGTGTGATCGCGCAGCGCGCTGAACGCCTCGCCGGTCATGTGCGAGGTAAACCGCGCAATGCGGCCGTCTTCGACGCGCACCCATTTCGAATGCGTGCCCGGCAGGCAGGCAAGGCCATTGCCGCCCATCGCGGCGAGCGCGCCGATGATCTGCGTTTCCTCGCCGCGCATCACTTCGGCGACGCCTGCGGCGTCAGTGCCGTTCATGCCCGGCACCAGTTTCACCTGTGCGCCGTCGAACGGGATATCGACCAGAGCCGCGCCGAGTTCGGCGGCGCCGGCCGGGCAGGGCACATAGGGCGCTTCCTTCCAGCCCTGGCGGCTGCCGATCATGCCGGACAGCAGCACGCGGCTTTCGCCGGCCTTCAACCAGTCGCCGATATGTTCGCGCAACGTCTCGGCGAAGCGGCCGCCCTCGACATGCATGATGCCGCGCGGCGCGCTGCGCCGATCGAGGATCGCGCCATCGGCCGCGATGCGGAAGGCGCGGAAGCTGATGTGCCCCAGTCGATGACGATCATGCTGTGCCCGCCCGCTGCGCCGCCAGCCAGACGCCGGCGATGATCAGAACAAATCCGGCGACATGATAGACGGCGAGATGTTCGCCGAGCAGCAAGCCGCCGAACACCGCCGTGCAGATCGGCACCAGATGCAGGAACGGTCCGGAGCGGTTCGAGCCGATCAGTTCGACGCCGCGATTCCACGCGGCAAAGGCGACGACGACTCGGAAAGATCGAGACATAGGCGATCGAGCCGATGGTCAGCCAGTTGAAGTGCAGCGTATAGCCGGACATCGCCTCCCACAGCGCGAAAGGCAGCGTCGCCACCGTCGAAATCACCGCCAGCACGAACAGGAAGCTCAGCGCGTGAATCGGCGGCCGCCGCCGCAGGCAGACGGCATAGACCGAGAACACCATCATGTTGAACAGAATGATCAAATCGCCCCAGTTGAAGGCGAGGTTGAGCAGGGTCTCGAACTTTCCATGCGCGATGATCGCCAGCACGCCGAGCGACGACAGCGCGATGCCGCCGATCTGGCGCGAGACTGACGCGGTCGCGAAACATACGCCGCGCCGGTCGCCACGATCAGCACCGGCACCAGTGAATTGAGCACCGATACGTTCAGCGCGCTGGTGTATTGCAGGCCGACATATTGCAGCGCCGTGAACACCGCGCCGCCGGTCAGGCCGAACCACAGCATGATCTTCCAGTGCGCGCGGATTTCCGGCCAGTCGCGCGAAAGATGCGGACGCACCCAGGGCCACATCAAGCATGGCCGGGATCAGCCAGCGCAACGCCGAGACGGTGAGCGGCGGCACATGGCCGCCCATGGCGCGGCCGACAATGTGGTTGCCCGACCAGAACAGCGCCGCGACGGAAAGCAGCAGATAAGGATTGGCAAAGCCGCGCACGGTCCAGTGCGCCGGCGGCAGTCTTGGGCTTGAGGTCGGCATGCACAGTCATCCGCTCACGGTCGCCGATGCGTTTTCGAACATGCGGCGGCGGGCATTGTCGATGTGACGCTGCATCGTGGTGCGCGCCGCGTCGGCTGTCGCGCGCGGCGATGGCGTCCATGATGGCGCGGTGCTCGTCCTGCACTTCGCGCAGGCGCTCGGCCGTGCGCAACAGCGACAGATTGCGCGTCAGGCTCATGCCGAAGACGATATGCGGCTGCAGCGAGCTTTGCACCGAGACGTGATAGGCATTGTGCGTCGCCTTGGCGATGGCCATGTGGAAGCGTTCGTCGGCATCGACGCCGGCCTTGAAGTCGTTCGCCGAAGCTTCGAGCGCGTCGAAGGCGGCGCGGATCTCGGCAAGGTCGCTGTCTTCCCAGCGCTCGGCGGCGAGCGCCGCGGCGATGCCTTCCAGCCCGTGGCGGAATTCGAAGCAGCGCTGGATGTCGGCGATCGACGACACCGGCACGAAGCGCAACACCGCGATGTCCGGCCGCCGCTTCACATAGCTGCCGGAGCCCTGCCGCGACACGATGATGCCGTCGTCGCGCAGCCGCGCCAAAGCCTCGCGCACCACCGGCCGCGACGCGCCGAAGCGTTGCGCCAGTTCGGTCTCCGACGGCAGCCGCGCATTGACGGCGAATTCGCCGGCAATGATGATTTCGAAGATGTGCTGATAGATGCCGGCGCTGCGCTTGGCTTCGCCCCATGTGCAGCCTTGCTGTCGCCAAGCGGCGCGGGCGTTGCGGACCGTGCTGGCTCCATCGCGCTTTCTGCCTCCGTCAGCGTTTCGCCGCCGCCCGCCATTTGGCGAATTCTTCGCTTCGCTTCCGGGTTCGGCGGATAGAGGCCGAAGATGCCGCGGCCTTCGTTGACCTTCTCCTGCACGAAGTCCTCGAACACGGTCTGCTCGAACGCCTCGTCGGCGACGTCGTCGGCGATGTTCGCCGGAATGACGACGACGCCTTCGCCGTCGCCGACCATGATGTCGCCGGGATACACCGAGACTTCGCCGCAGGCGATCGGCACGTTGAGATCGACGGCGTGATGCCGGATCAGGTTGGTCGGCGCCGACGGATGCGCGTGATAGGCCGGGAAGGGCGTCGCCGCGATCTCCGGCGTGTCGCGGAAGCCGCCATCGGTGACGATGCCGGCGACGCCGCGCTTCCACAGCCGCGCCAGCAGGATGTTGCCGGCCGAGGCGGCCGAATAATTGCGCCGGCTGTCGATGACGAAGACATGGCCGGGCGGGCATTCCTCGACGCCCTTGCGCTGCGGATGGCTGCGATCCTCGAACACGCCGAGATGGTCGAGGTCCTCGCGCGCCGGGATGTAGCGCAGCGTATAGGCCGGGCCGACCATGTTCGGCACGTCGCCGCTCTGGATGCGGTGAATGCCGGCGATGAAGGTGTTGCGGAAGCCGCGCTTGAACAGCACCGTGGTCAGTGTGGCGGTCGAGATGGTCTCGAGTTTGGATTTGCGTGCTGTCGCGCATTGGCTTCTTGCCCTCGTTTGAGAATCTGTCGATCCGCCACTTGTTCTTTTTAGTCCATTGTTGTCAAGAGTTGTAAAATAGGCTTGTGCGTTGCCCCGTCGTCTTAGTATGTTGCCGGCTGGGAAACAAGAACTCGCCACCCAAGGTGATCGCAAATTGCCCCCGCATTCAAGCGGCGGGCGTGGAGGAGACAACCATGAA
Organism: uncultured Pseudomonadota bacterium; assembly: GCA_963846605.1. Lineage (GTDB taxonomy): Bacteria > Pseudomonadota > Gammaproteobacteria > Steroidobacterales > Steroidobacteraceae > CADEED01. Next base: position 8,418 of record CAWJWS010000011.1, on the reverse strand, counting down.
GACCTCGCTCAAGGCGACCGGCCTCGCTTTCGGACTTGCTCTCGCTGTCGCCGCGCCCGGCGCTCGCGGCCGACCTCAAACTGATGACCGGCCCGCAGGGCGGCGTCTGGGTGCCGCTCGGCGGCCAGCTCAAGGACATGTGGGAGAAGGCGGTCCCGGGCCTCAACGTGCAGTCGCTGCCGGGCGCCGGCATCGCCAATGTGCGCGGCGTCGAGGAAGGCAAGGCCGATGTCGGCTTCGGCAACTCGATCTCGACCGTCGACGGCGCTCGCCGGCAAGGCGCCGTTCCCCAAGCCGCACGACCAACGTCTGCAACGTCGCGACGCTCTATCCGCAATATTATCCAGATCGTGGTGCCGGCCGATGCCGGCATCAACACGGTCAAGGACCTCAAGGGCAAGGGCGATCACCACGCAGCCGCGCGGCAACACCGGCGAGCTGATCACCGGCCAGCTCCTGAAGGTCAACGGCCTGAGCTACAACGACGTCAAGGTCGAGCTTCGTCGTCCTACACCGACTCGGTCGACGCAGATGAAGGACGGCCACGCCGTCGCCTTCGCCTCGGCACCACGATCCCGTCCGGCGCGGTCATGGATCTCGCCGCCGCGCGCGACATCAAGCTGCTCGACCTGTCCGATCAGCTCGACGAGATGAAGAAGCTCAATCCCGGCTACACGCTGGTGACCGTCCCGAAGGGCACCTATCCGAAGCAGGACAAGGACGTGAAGGTGATCGGCTACGCCACGCACATCGTCGCGTCGTGCAAGCTGCCGGCCGACGACGGTCTACGCGATGACCAAGGCGATCGCCGACAACATCACGTCGCTGGCGGCGGTCAACAAGGACGATCGCCGGCGCTGACGCCGAAGGGCATGGCCGAGGACATCGGCGTGCCGTTCCATCCCGGCGCGGCGAAGTTCTACAAGGAAGCCGGCATCACGGTGAAGACGCAGCTAACTGCAATCGAGCGCCGGCGCGGCGCATCGTGCCGCGCCGGCGCCACGTTTGCGCCGTTCCGGCCGCCAAGGCGGAACGCGCCATGAAATCTCGATCTCAGCTCATCGCGGCGCTCGTCCGCATCGCCACTGACCGTCATCGCCGTCGCGATGGCGCTCTATCACATGTGGGTGATCGCCTTCGGCACGCCGGAGGCGATCCTCTTCCGCGGCACGCATCTGCTGTTCGCGCTGGTGCTGATGTTCCTGCTGCTTCACCGCACGGCTCGCGGCGCAGGCGACGGCAGCTGCCGCCGACGCTGCTCGACTATCGCTGCTGGTGCTGGCGGCGCGCGCCGATCCTCTATCTGTTCGTCAACTACGACTACGTCGTCAACCGCATCTACTACATCGACGATCTGACGCCGACCGACATGGTCGATGGGCGTGGTCCTGACGTGATCGTGCTGGAGGCGACGCGCCGCGTCATCGGCTGGGCGCTGCCGATCACCGCGATCGTCTTCCTGGTCTACGGCCTGTTCATCGCGCGGCTCGAGCCGATGCGGCTGCTCGACCAGCTCTACATGACGACCGAAGGCATCTTCGGCATTCCGCTGTCGGTGTCGGCGGCCTACGTGCTGATCTTCGTGCTGTTCGGCTCGCTTCATGGAGCGCACCGGCACCGGCCAGCTGTTCATGGATTTCGCCATGGCGCTGACCGGCCACACCGCCGGCGGTCCCGGCAAGGTCTCGGTGGTGAGTCTCGAGCCTGTTCGGCACGATCTCCGGCAGCGCCGTCGCCAACGTCATGGTCGACGGGCCGATCTCGCATTCCGCTGATGAAGCGCACCGGCTTCCCGCCGCATTTCGCCGCCGGCGTCGAGGCGGCGGCCTCGACCGGCGGCCAGATCATGCCGCCGATCATGGGCGCCGCCGCCTTCGTGATGGCCGAATTCCTCGCGCGTGTCCTACGGCGCAGGTCGTGATCTGGGCGATCATCCCGGCGATCCTCTATTACGTCGCCTGCTTCGCCGCCGTGCATTTCGAGGCCAAGCGGCGCGGCCTGGTCGGCCTGCCGCGCGCCGAACTGCCGAAGCTCGGCGACGGTGCTGCGCGAGCGCGGCCATCTGTTCCTGCCGGTCCTGGTCATCCTGGTCGTGATGTATTCCGGCTACAGCGCGCCGCTCGCGGCGCTGGCCGGCACGCTGGCCTGCTTCCCGGTCGCGGCGCTGCGCGCGTCGACGCGCGGCAATCGTCACCTTGGCCGAATCGTCATCGACGCGTTGGTCGACGGCGCGCGCAACGCGCTCGCCGTCGCGCTGGCCTGCGCCTGCGCCGGCATCGTCATCGGCGTGGTCACGCTGTCCGGGCTCGGCATCGTGTTCACCCAGTTCGTCGTCGCATCTGGCGCAGGACACGCTGCTGCTGGCGCTGATCCTGACCATGATCGCCGGCATCGTGCTCGGCATGGGCATGCCGACGACGCCGGCCTACATCATCATGACGGCGCTGCTGGTGCCGGCCATCATCAAGCTCGGCGTCATCGCCGCCGGCCGCGCACATGTTCGCGTTCTACTTCGCCGATCCTGTCGGCGATCACGCCGCCGGTCGCGCTCGCGGTGTTTGCCGCCGCCGGGCTCGCCAAGGCCGATCTCTGGGCGAGCGGGCTGGGCGGCGGTGAAGATCGGCGCCGCCGGCTTCATCGTGCCGTTCATGTTCGTCTATGAGCCGGCGCTGCTGATGATCGGCGACTGGCCGCAGATCATCGGCGCCTTCGTCACCGCGTCGGCCGGCATCCTGCTGTTCGCCGCCGGCCTGCACGGCTATTTCGTCACCGCCGCCGCGCTGTGGCAGCGCGTCGCGCTGGTCGCGGCGGGCTGCTGCTGATCGATCCCGGGCCTGGTCACCGATATCGCCGGCGCGGTCTTGCGCTGTCATCCTCAGCAGCTGGCTGAGCCGCGCGCCGCGAGCCTGCGGTCGAGCGCAGCCGGCGAAACGCGTCCTGAGCCATGACACCTCAGGCCGCCAAGCGACGCCATGAACGAACACGCACGGCTGCGAGAACCGGCGGCCGCCAAGTCCGCCCGGCGCGACGATGTCCGGGCCTGTCCGGCCTGCGCGCGCGCGACCGCGCACCGGTTTCTCTATGCAAGAACGGCTGCGACATCCTGCAATGCGCGGTCTGCGGGCTCGGCCGCACCGAGACGACCGGCTTCGATCCGGAGAGCTACTACACCGGCGACTATTTCGACGGCGGCCATGCCGACGGCTATGCCGACTATCTCGGCGCCGAGCCGGTGCTGCGCCGCGAGTTCGCCGCGACCGTCGATTTCATCCGCGGCTTCAAGCCGGGCGGGCGGCTGCTCGAACTCGGCTGCGCCTATGGCTTCTTCCTCGCCGGCCGCCAAGCCGCATTTCGACGTCACCGGCATCGAGATTGCCGAGGACGCCGCCGCGCATGGCCGCGCGCTCGGGCCTGAACGTCATCACCGGCGTCGCCGACGAGAGCATGCTGTCGCGGCCTCGGCGCCGTTCGACGTCATCGTGCTGCTCGACGTCATCGAGCATCTGCCGGACCCGCGCGGCACGCTGGCGCTGTGCGAACGGCATCTCAATCCCGGCGGCATCATCGTCATCGCCACCGGCGACTTCGGCTCGCTGCCGGCGCGGCTCGCCGGCGCGCGCTGGCGGCTGATGACGCCGCCGCAGCATTTGTGGTTCTTCACGCGCGCGAGCATGCGCGGCATGGCGAAGTCGCTCGGCCTGCGCCTGGAGCGCTTCGAGCATCCGTGGAAGATCGTGCCGCTGTCGCTGATCGTGTTCCAGCTCAAGCGCATGCTCGGGCTTGCGGCCGACGCGCGCCAGCCGCGGCCAGCGCGCATCGGCCTGCCGGTCAATCTGTTCGACGCCATGCGCGTCGTGCTGCGAAAGCCAGCGCCATGAGCGAGCGGCTGACCATCACGCAAATCGCGCTGCTGCTCGGCTATGCCGTGGCGATGGCCGGCGGCCAGTTGATCTTCAAGCTCGCCGCCGACCGCGCGACGCCGGACGGCGCGCTGACCGAGCGCCTGTTCGGCCTGATCAATCCGTATTTCGTGCTCGCGATTGTGCTCTATGCCGGACTGTCGGTGCTGTGGGTGTGGATCCTGACCTTCACGCCGCTGTCGCGCGCCTATCCGTTCGTGGCGCTGGCCTTTGCGATCACGCCGGTGCTGGGCATCCTGATTTTCGCCGAGCCGTTTTCGACCAAGCTCGCCATCGGCATCGCGCTGATCCTGTGCGGCCTTTTCTTCGTCGCCGGATGAGATCATGACAGCGCATTCCCTCTGGGTCGTGATCGCCGCCTATAACGAGGCGACGGTGATCGCCGGCGTCATCGCCGGCGTTCGCGCCGCCGGCTATCCCGTCGTCGTGGTCGATGACGGCTCGCGCGACGGCACCGCCGACGCGGCCGAAGCCGCCGGCGCCATTGTCGTGCGCCATCCGATCAATCTCGGGCAGGGCGCGGCCTTGCAGACCGGCATCGAGTTCGCGCTGTCGCAAGGCGCCGCGACCATCGTCACCTTCGACGGCGACGGCCAGCACCGCGTCGCCGACATCGCCGCGCTCGCCGCGGCGCTGAAGCAGCATGACGCCGACTATCGCGCTCGGCAGCCGCTTCCTCGGCGACACGTTGAACCAGCCGTTGTCGCGCCGCATCATGCTTGAAGCTGGCGACCTTGTTCACGCGCCTGACCGTCGGCATGAGCATCACCGACACGCATAACGGCCTGCGCGCGCATGACGCGGCGCGGCGCGCGAGCGCATCCAGCTGCGCCAGAACCGGATGGCGCATGCCTCGGAAATTCTGCACCAGATCGCCGAGAGCGGGCTGAAATACGTCGAGGTGCCGGTCACCATCGAATACAGCGCCTATTCGCTGGCCAAGGGCCAGAAGCTCGGCGACGCGCTTGACCATCCTGATCGACCTGTTCGCCCGGAGGCTGCACCGATGATCGCCCAGATTATCGCTCACGGCGCTGCTGTTCGCCGTCATGCTCTATGCCTAGCTGCAATACCGCCGCTCGCCGGTGGTCGGCCTGCTGTCGATGCTGGCGGCGTTGGGCGGCCTGTATTTCGTCTGGATTCCGTCGCATGCCACGCGGCTTGCCGCATTCGCCGGCATCGGCCGCGGCGTCGATCTGGTGCTCTATATCTGGGTGGTGATCAGCCTGCTGATCCTGCTCAACCTGCATCTCAAACTGCGCATGCAGATGGAGTTGATCACGACGTTGGCGCGGGCGCTCGCCATCGCGAACGCGCGCGAGAAATCAGGCCGCCATGCCGCGACTGAAGCACGCGCAATAAGCCAGGCCGCGCCGGCGGCGAACGGGCCGATCAGGATCAGGTTGTAGCGCGTGTAGTGGTTGGCGAGCCCGGCATGCAGCGCCAGCATGGTCAGCGCCGGCACGGCGTAGAGCAATGAACAGCGGCACTGCCGCCGCCGGATCGCCGCGATGCCGGCGACGGCGAAAGCCGGCACCAGAAACAGCCCGAACACAGCCGCCGACCCACATGCCGCACCAGGCCAGCGGAATGCTGACCAGAATGTGCCGCCACCAGTTGTCGCGCATCTCGGCGCGGACAATGTCGCCGATCACCGGATCGAGCTTCTTGTGCTCGGCGACGCAGTTCGGTGCGCATGGCGCGGCCGATGTCGGAAGAAGCTGTCGGCCGTGTACCATTCGAAGCGGTCGGTCGCCGCGCGTGCCGACAGTGCTGGCGATCAGGCAGCGGCCCGACCACCGGCAGGCAATAGGGAAAGGCCAGCGCGAATTCCTTCGGCGTCATGCGGTTGAAGGCGAAGCGCTCGACCAGCGACGCCGCGCCATACTCCTCGGTCATGGCGAACTTGCCGACCGAGACGGAATTGCGCATCGCCCACGGCGCGATCGTCACGGCGAAACAGACGGCGAAGGCGGCAAGGCTTTGCCACACGGCGCGGCCGGCCGAAGCGCTGCCGGTCCGTCGCGCGTTGAGAATGATCAGCACCAGCATCACCGGCGCCAGCACGATGAACGCCGTGCGGGTGAGGCACAGCAGGCCGAGCAGCACGCCGGTCGAGCGCGACATAGCGCCAGCCGCGGCGACGTCCAGCTTTTCACCAGCGCCAGCATGGTCAGGCTGAACAGCGAGAAGGTCAGGCTCTCGGTCATCACGAAGGAGAACAGTTCGCTCGGCCGGCAGCAGCGCCGATGGTGGCGAAGCACGCCGGTCAGCCAGAACGTCGCCGCTGCCCGGGAAAATCAGTTCGGCCGCGCGCGCGATCGCCAGCACGCCGAGCGCCAGCAGCAGCGCATGAATGAGATGCATCGGCCGCGCATAGGTCTCGCAGCTGTCGCGGTCGCGCCGCTCGTGATTGGCTTCGACGCTGCACCAGGCCGCCTGCGGCGAAGCGCGGATCGATTTTGGTGGCGGCGAGCACGCAGCAGCGGATAGATCGGCGCGATGAACATGCCGGGCGGCGGCCGCGCATCGACGCTGTTGACGTCGTCGAACATGCCGTTGCTGAAGACGCCGTAGCGGTCGATGTCATAGGCGATGGTCAGGTAGAACGACTGGTCGAAATCGCCCATCCATTTCGGCGGCCGCGTCAGGATCGCCGTCGCCAGAACCGCAAATATGCACAGCGTGAAAACAAATCGTGTGCCGGAAAAATCAAATCTGTGCCGCATCAAATCGAGTGTGGCATAGCGAAATATGCCGCGCTACCCTTCGCGTCCGCGAAACCGGAGACTGACATGACCCGCAAGACCCCCGAACAACTGCGCAGCCATCGCTGGCTCGGCGTCAACGACCTGCGCTCGTTCGGCCATCGCTCGCGCCTGCGCCAGATCGGCTACGACTGCGGTCGACTGGGCGGCAAGCCGGTCATCGGCATCATCAACACCTGGAGCGACATCAATCCGTGCCACGTGCATCTGCGCACGCGCGCCGAGGAGGTGAAGCGCGGCGTGTTGCAGGCCGGCGGCTTCCCGCTCGAGCTGCCGGCGATGTCGCTGTCGGAGCCGTTCGTCAAGCCGACCACGATGCTCTACCGCAACCTGCTGGCGATGGAAGTCGAGGAACTGCTGCGCAGCCATCCGATCGACGGCGCGGTGCTGCTCGGCGGCTGCGACAAGACCACGCCCGGCCTGCTGATGGGCGCGATCTGCGATGGGCATGCCGGCGATCTTCGTGCCGGCCGGGCCGATGCTGCGCGGCAACTGGCACGGCCAGATGCTCGGCTCCGGCTCCGACGCCTGGAAATACTGGGACGAGAAGCGCGCCGGCAAGATCACCGAGGAGCAGTGGCAGGAGATCGAAGGCGGCATCGCGCGCTCGTTCGGCACCTGCATGACGATGGGCACGGCCGCGACCATGATGGCGATCGCCGAGGCGCTCGGCTTCACGCTGCCGGGCGCGTCGTCGATCCCGGCGCCGGACGCCGCTCATCCGCGCATGGCGATCGCCTCCGGCCGCCGCATCGTCGAGATGGTGTGGGACGACCTGACGCCGGACAAGATCATCACCAAGGCCTCGGTCGACAACGCCATCAAGGTGCACATGGCGATGGCCGGCTCGACCAACTGCATCATCCATCTCGTCGCCATGGCGCGCCGCGCCGGCATTCCGCTCGACATGAACCGCTTCGACGAGATTTCGCGCGAGGTGCCGGTGATCGCCAATGTGCGGCCGTCCGGCGCTTTCCTGATGGAGGATTTCTACTATGCCGGCGGCCTCAGGGCGCTGATGGTGCAGTTGCGCAGCGTGCTCGATACCTCGCAGATGACGGTCACCGGCAAGACGCTCGCCGAAAACATCGCGGACGCCGCGGTCTACAACGCCGACGTCATCAAGTCGCTCAACGATCCGGTCTACAGCGACGGCGCCACCGCGGTGCTGCGCGGCAATCTGGCGCCGCGCGGCTGCGTCATGAAGCCGTCGGCGGCCGAGAAGCGCCTGCACAAGCATCGCGGCAAGGTCGATCGCCTTCGAGAACTACGACCAGATGGCGCGCGAGGTCGAGCGCGACGATCTCGACGTCACCGCCGACCATATCCTCGTGCTCAAGAACGCCGGCCCGCAGGGCGGCCCCGGCATGCCGGAATGGGGCATGCTGCCGATCCCGAAGAAGCTGGTGAAGCAGGGCGTGCGCGACATGCTGCGCATCTCCGACGCGCGCATGAGCGGCACCAGCTACGGCGCCTGCATCCTGCATGTCGCGCCGGAAAGCTTCGTCGGCGGGCCGCTGGCTTTCGTGCAGACCGGCGACGAGATCGAGGTCGACGTTCCGGCGCGCACGCATCCATCTGCATGTCAGCGATGAGGAAATGGCGCGCCGCAAGGCCGCCTGGATTCCGCCGCCGCCGAAATATCCGCGCGGCTACGGCGCGTTGTTCTCGGAGCATATCGGCCAGGCCGACGATGGCTGCGACTTCGACTTCCTCGCCAAGGCCGGCAA
>CAWJWS010000010.1:0-225090 GCA_963846605.1 uncultured Pseudomonadota bacterium | reverse complement strand
GACGGAGCTGGCGCAACGCGCCGAGCGGCGCTTCGCGGAGATCGAGAAGCTCGCGCCGGCGATGTTGAGCGCGAGGATGGAATCGAACGCGGCTGCACGGCCGGCCTCACAGGCGCCCGCAGGCGCGGCCGGCGGTACGGCCATTGCCGCGGCGCCACGCGGCGCCACCGCAGCCGTGATCGAACCCGGCAACGTGGCGCCGACTCCGCGCACCGTCGATGGCGTCGACTACATCGAAGGCCGCGACCTCACGCTCATCTACGAAGGCAAGAAGTGCATCCACTCGCGCTTCTGCGTGACGTGGGGGCCCAAGGTGTTCATCGCCAACGTGAAGGGGCCGTGGATCAATCCCGATGCCATGTCCACCGAAGCACTCACCGAGATCGCGCACGTGTGCGTGTCCGGCGCGATCCGGTATCAGCGGAAGGACGGCCAGCCCGATGAGCAGGCGCCGCCGGTGAATCTCATCAGCGTGCGCGAAGGTGGCCCGTACGCGATCAAGGCCGACATCCGGCTCGACGGCGCGCCCGCCGGCAATTTCCGTTACACGCTGTGCCGCTGTGGCGCATCGAAGAACAAGCCGTTCTGCGATGGCTCACATCACGACGCGCATTTCGCCGCCAGCGGCGAGCCGCCCACGGGCAAGGCCGACATGCTGCCGGTGCGCGATGGCCCGCTCGAAGTCACGCCGCTCACGGATGGGCCGCTGCAGGTGCGCGGGAACATGGAGATCATCTCGGGAACGGGGCGCGTGGTGGCGAGAGTGGAGTCCGCGCGGTTATGCCGCTGCGGCGGCAGCAACACCAAGCCGTTCTGCGACGGCACGCATTCGAAGATCGGGTTCCGGTCTTAACAGGCCCGTTACTGCCGCGCCCGCTCGAGGATGGCAACCATGCTGTTCGAGCGTCCCCACACCGCCGAGGGGAGCGCGAGCTGCGAGAGCCGCCAGCCCTCCGCGCCTTCCTTGTTGAGCAACTCGCTCATCTCGGCGGAGTCGCCCTGAAACACGCTGGGCTTGTACGGCAGCATCACCGTCTTGTATTCGAACTTGCTCAATGGACTCTCCTCCGCGCGGGAGTCCGGCGGGGAGGGATGGTCTCACGTGGGCGCATCGCCGTTGGCAATTGTTCCCGGGCCGGCTGACTCAGAGGCCTGCGATGATTCCGGCGCCGTAGGTGAGGACGACGAGCAGTATCAGTCCAAAAACCCTGGCAACGCCCTTCCAACCGTGAGCCACGATCTGTTCGTACAGGGGAATGAACGGAAAGAAGGTCATGTGGAGGTACGCATGGTCGAAGCTCGGGCGTTCCGCCTTCGACAGTTTCGGGTCCGAGACCAGCCACACGGCGATCAGATACATCACCAGGAACTGGTGCAGGCGCAGGGCGTCCTCGTCCATCCGCGCCGGATGAAGAGTTGCGTGGACCACGGCCGTCAGCGCGACCATGAATGCCGTGAACAGACACAGGCGGCGAGAAACTCGGACGGCCACGGCGATCCTGGTGCAGGTTCGGATTCGCAAAGCTGCACCAGGAAGTAGTTCGATGCAAGGCCTGGACGTCAGACGCCGCAAGCTCGACGGGCTGGAACGGCACGGCGTGGCCACGCAGGCCGCGACGAGCGGGGAAGCGGAATACTTCTTCATGGCCCACTCCCCGGGTGAAGATGTTGGCTGGACTGCGCGCCTCGAACTCGAGTTACGTTAAGAAAGCGTCAGACTCCGGTCACGCCGCTGACATGACTCGCGCGGAGCATCCCGCTTCCAGCTCAAAGGGGAGTTCCGATGCGTCACACGTTCCTGGCCGCCACCGCGGCCTGCCTGGGTTTCTTTTCCCTCACGTCCGCCGCCGGCGATGATTACGGCCGACATGATCCGGATCGTGGCGATCGCCGTGACCGTGGCGATCCTTCCATCCAGGTGGGCGAGCGCCCGATGTTCCTGGTCTCCGGCATGGACGACAGCGAACTCAAGCGCAAGCTGCTCCAGTGCTCCGATGATCTCGTCCGCCGCACCAAGTTCTCGATCGCGCACCGCGGCGCACCGCTGCAGCTGCCCGAGCACACGAAGGAAGCTTACGAGGCCGGCGCGCGCCAGGGCGCGGGCATCGTCGAATGCGACGTGACGTTCACCGGCGACGGCGCGCTGGTCTGCCGTCATGACGAGTGCGACCTACACACCACCACCAACATCACGAACACGCCGCTGAACGCGAAGTGTTCCGTGCCATGGTCGGGCGCGAACTCCGGGCCGCGCTGCTGCGCAAGCGACATCACGCTGTCCGAGTTCCGCACGCTCAAGGGCAAGATGGATGCGTCCGCGCCCGCGGCTACCACGGCTGCCGGCTATCTCGGTGGCACGGCCGCCTGGCGCACGGATCTGTACAACAGCCGCGGCACATTGCTCACGTTGCGCGAGTCGATCGCGCTCAACAAGAAGTTGGGCGTGGGTCACACGCCCGAACTCAAGTCGGGCAATCCGGTACGCGTGAACCAGGTGTTCGGCAGCCAGGAGAAATACGCGCAGGCGATGATCGACGAGTTCAAGCGGGCGGGCGTGAATCCTCGCGATGTGTGGCCGCAGTCGTTCAACCTGAACGACGTGCTGTACTGGATCAGGAACGAGCCGCGCTTCGGCAAGCAGGCGGTGTACCTGGACGACGTCGACCCCAGCGCCGGCATCCCGCGCCTCACCACCGCCGAGCTCGCCAGCCTCAAGCAGAACGGCGTGAAGATCTTCGCGCCGCCGATCCCGGCGCTGCTGGCCGTCGACGCCGCGAACGTCAAGCTCGTGCCCTCGCAGTACGCGCAGGACATCAAGGCCGCCGGCCTCGACATCATCACCTGGAGCTTCGAGCGCGCCGACCTGCGGCGCGGCGCGGCCTTCGGTGGCTTCTATGCCGCGTACGACCCGCAGGGTCTGGTGGTGAAGAAGGACAGCGACATGTATCTCACGCTGGATGCGCTCGCGCAGGACGTGAAAGTGCTCGGCGTGTTCTCCGATTGGCCCGCGACGGTGAGCTACTACGCCAGCTGCGTGGGCCTCGACTAGCCCCGAAGAAGAAATGCAGACGGGCCGGCGTCACCTCCCCCGATGAGACGCTGGCCCGTCGGGGCCGCCTGCCGCAATGCGCACTTCGCTGTAGCGCATGCGGCCGAGTTCATTGACGACACCGCTCCACTTCCGCTGTACTCGGAGCATGGCATGGAAACCCGCGCTTTTCGTGTTGGCCGGCGCCCTGGTCAGCGCGGCTTCGACGACCGAGGACCTTGGTCCCTTCACCACGATCTCCGACATCGGCGACCTCGGCCGCAAGACCCTCGTCACCTACGAGCGCTCCAGCGGCATCTACTTCATCAGCGCCGCCGGCGAGAACATCTGGGGCGAGCGCGATGCCTTCGGCTTCGTTCCAAGGAGATGAAAGGCGATGCCAGCATCGGCGCGCGCATCCGCTTCATGGGCAAGAGCGCGCAGCCACATCGCAAGGCGGGCGTGATGTTCCGCCAGTCGCTGGCGCCGGATTCGGTGTACGCGGACGTGGTGATTCATGGCGATGGCCTGACGTCGCTGCAGTATCGCGCCGTCGCCGGCGGACCCACGCGCGAGATCCAGTGCGCGCAGGAAGCTCCCACCGCGGTACGGCTGGAAAAACGCGGCGACTATCTGCAGGTGTTCGCTGGCGAATGAAGATGGCGTGTTCAGCGCCACGGGTTGCTTGATCAAGATCGTCGCTGCGCGGCACCTTCCACGCCGGCCTCGCGGTATCCGCGCATGACAACGCGGCTTTCGAGAATGCGCGCTTCAGCAGCGTGACGGTGGGCATGCCGCCGGAGCGGCGCTCGGTGCGCGTCTCGGCCATCGAAATGGTGCCGCTGGATTCGCTGAGCCGGCGCGTGCGTCTGGTATTCGTCGTCGCCGCTGGAAGTACCGAGCTTCACCGCGGACGGCAAGCCATCTGCTTCCGCGAAGACGGACAGCTTGAAGCTGCTGCTTGAGCGGCCGTGCCGAACCGTCGCCCGTGGGCATGAGAACATCGACGAATGCGCGACCGCGCAGCCGCTGATCTCCGCCGGCGCAACGCGTCGTCGGGCCGCGTCGACGGCGGCCGCGCGCAGATCTGGCTGGAGCCGGCGGACGGCAAGGATCGCACGGCTGACGGCCAACGACCGCAATCACTGGTCAGCCGCGCATGGCGCCGGACGCCGCATCGCTTCGTGTACCTGTCGGGCGCCGCGAAGGCCGGATCGAGGCAACCAGCCCACGGCGACTATCTGCTCGTGCAGCGGCTCCCGGAGGCGGCGACGAACGCGCTGCTGGCGCGAGTTCCACGGCGGCGCCGGGTTCGCTGGGAATCTCGCCCTGGTCGCCCGACGGTAAACGTATCGTTTTCGTGAGTCGCGAACCCGAATGATCCAGACGAAGCGAATCGCCGTGGCCGACACGGACGCCCTGATCGACGCCTGTTACCCCGTGATGGCCGAGCTGCGGCCCCGATCTCCGCGCGCCGAGTTCCTGCCTTTCGTCAAACGCCTGCAGCCGCCAACCATGACTTCCAGGCTCGCCTTCCTCGACGACGGCGGCATCAAGGCCGTGGCTGGCTACCGCGTGTCCGAATGGCTGGCCGGCGGCCGTACCTCGAAATCGAAGACCTCGTGACCGCGGCGGACGCGCGCTCGCAGGGTTACGGCGGTGAACTGTTCGACTGGCTGGTGGCCGAAGCCGCGCGCCGGCTGCCGGCAGGTGCGGCTCGTGTCGAACGTGCGTCGCGTCGACGCGCATCGCTTCTATTTGCGCAAGGGCATGACGCACGAGGCGCACTACTTCTCCATCAACGTGCCGAGGGGAGCAATGAAGATTCTGGTCACCGGCAGCGCCGGGCATCTCGGCGAAGCGCTGATGCGCACGTTGCGCGAGCGCGGAACACGGCACGTCGAGCGTCGACATCCTGCCCTCGCCGTTCACCGATGTCGTCGGGTCGATCGCCGATCGCGCAGTGGTCGACGCACTGCATGCGCGGCGTCACGCATGTGCTGCACGCCGCCACGCTGCACAAGCCGCACGTGGCCACGCACTCGCGCCAGGAGTTCGTCGACACCAACGTCACGGGCACGCTGAACCTGCTCGAAGCGGCGGTGGCGAACGAGGTGCGGTCCTTCGTCTTCACCAGCACCACCAGCACGTTTCGGCGACGCGCTCACGCCGCCGCGCGGGCTCGCCCGCCGCGTGGATCACCGAAGACGTGGTGCCGATCCCGAAGAACATCTACGGCGTGACCAAGACCGGCGGCGGAAGATCTCTGCCGGCTGTTCCACCGCAACCAGAAACTGCCCTGCCTGGTGCTGCGCACGTCGCGTTTCTTTCCCGGAAGAGGACGACGTGGCCGAACGCGCGCGCGGCGTTCGAAGAAGCCAACCTCAAGGCCAACGAATTCCTGTACCGGCGCGTGGACGTGGAAGATGTGGTGAGCTCGCTGGTGCTCGCCATGGAGAAGGCGCCGCCGCTGGGCTTCGGGAAGTTCATCATCACCGCCACCACGCCGTTCCGCGCGACGGATGCTGGCCGCAGCTGGGCGTGGATGCGCCCGCCGTGCTGGCCCGGTATTTCCCGGAGTTCGCCGCCATGTACGCGCAAGCGCGGCTGGAAGATGCTGCCGACGCTCGATCGCGTGTACGTGAACGACGCGCGCGCGCGAAGCTGCTGGGCTGGCAGCCGCGTTACGACTTCGCGCATGTGCTGCGCAGCGTCGCGGCGGGCGAGGACTATCGCAGCCCGCTCGCGCTCGCCATCGGCGCGAAGGGCTATCATCGCGCAGCTGCGATGAGTCTCGCCTGCTCGACAACATCATGTGGAACTGCCTGTCCGGTCCGCACGCGAAGTTCGCGGCGGGCGCAGGCGCAGTGCGCCGCTATGCGCCCGGCTTCTCGCCGATCGTCGGATGCGAGGATCCGGAGCAGCCCGACTTCGCCACGCTCGCGACAGTTCTGCGAACCCGGCGACTCCTTCTATATCGACATCTGGTCCGGGCCCGCGCCCGCCGGCTGGCGCATCGACAAAGACGCGCGCATGTGGAAGATGATCTGGGACGCGCCCGTGCCCGCGGAAGACGCCGCGCCCGATGCCATTCCGCTGCGCCCCGAACATGCCTCGCAGGCTGTGGAGCTCGCCAGGCTCACCAACCCCGGCCCTTTCGGCATCCGCACGCCCGAGCTCGGCGAATACTTCGGTTACTTCGACGGCGGACGGCTCATCGCCATGGCCGGCGAACGCATGTGCGCCGGCGATCTGCACGAAATCAGCGGCATCTGCACGCATCCGGACTTCCAGGGCCGCGGCCTCGCGCAGAAGCTGACGCTCAAGCTGGTCCGCCGGCAGATGGAGCGCGGCAAGACGTCGTTCCTGCACGTGATGAGCCATAACGCCGGCGCCCGCGCGCTCTACGAGAAGATGGGCTACCGGAACTACCTCGAGACCACGGTGCGCGTCGTCACGCGTCTGTAGGCCGCTACAGATTGCACCGCTCGTGGTATATAGAGCGCCATGCTGATCTTCCCGCTCGGCAAGCGCGGCACCAGCGGCATTCCGGTCGCCACGCTGTTCGTGTGCGTGGCCTGCATCATCGTCGCACGTGTTCGCCACGCAGCATGGATGACCGCCTCGCGCTGGCGTTCCATCCCGACCAGCTCGACCCGCTCAAGATGTTCACCTCCGTGTTCACGCACGCGGACCTCTGGCATCTGCTCGGCAACCTGTTCTTCTTCTACTGCTTCGCGCGCACCATCGAGACGCAGATCTCCTTCGTGGGCTATCTGCTGGCGTTCATGGTGTTCGTGCTGGCCACCAACCTCGCGTACGCCGCCACCGCGCACGATGCCCATCCCCACGCTCGGGCTGTCCGGCGTGGTCTGGGGGTTCATGGGGATGTTCCTGTTCCGGTACCCGCGCGAGTACATCGAGTGCTGGGTGTTGTTCCTGGGCAAGGTGAACGTGCCCGCGGCGTTGTTCATCCTCGGGTTCCTCGCGTTCGACGTCGATCGCTATCCGCATCGTCGGAAGTGGGCGTGAACTACGTCGCGCATTTCTCCGGCTTCGCGGCCGGCGCGCTGTTCAAGCTGATGTTCTGGAACACCTTCACGATCGAGGAACCTGAAGCGGCCCCGGCGCAGTCTGACTACCGCGCGTTTCTCGCACGCGCGAACCCCACGGCGTTAGGCCCGGCGTTTCAGAATGGGCGGAGGGAGAAGCATGAAGACCACTTCCATCGCGATTCTCGTCACTCTCGCTGGGATGTTGGGCTGCAGCACGCCGCAGCCGGCCGAGCCCCGCGCTGCCACCGCAGCCGCGCAGACCGAGCCATTGCCGCTCCATCCCTCGATTGTCGAGCCCTCGATTGTCGAGCAAGTACAGAAACTCCAGCCTCAGCTGGCACCGCGTTCGGACGAAGGCTTGCCGGAAGCGTTCAAGGGCAAGCCTTGCCAGCTCGGCAAGTCCTGCCTCGCCATGGACCCCCGGCCGTTCGAGATCTGCCTGCTGGCGGCGAACAAGCGCTGCGGCGACAAGATGGCGGAGACGATGCAGGTCGACAATCCGGATGGCAGCGCGCGCTGACGCTTGGGCGATCTCGCGCTGAACCTTCCGTTCCTGACGGTCCGGCCAAGCTTGCAAGTCCGCGATCACATCGTAGAGGCCTGTTGCCCGCGTTAGCATTGCCGCTCCTTCTCCTGACGATGAATCCCTCATGACCAAGTCTTCCCGCCGGCCCCAGGTCTGCGTGCTCGGCAGCGCCGAGCCTGGCTCCACCGCCTATGATTGCGCCGCCGAGGCGGGTGCCGTCATGGCGCGCCTGGGCATCACGGTAGTTAGCGGCTGCGGCAGCCCGGCGACCCGCGTGGCGGCCGAGCGCGCAATCGCCGCCGGCGGCGAAGTGGTGAGCATCATCCCGCCGGACACCATGCCCGCCGCCGACTGGCCCGCGACCGTGGTGATCCCCTGCGGCATGGGCGATGCGCGCAATCTGCTGATGGCACTTTCGGGTGATGCCTGCATCGTCATCGGCGGGCGCGCGGGCACCATCTCCGAAGTCTGCCTCGCGTGGTTGCACAAGCGGCCGCTGCTCCCGCTGGTGGGACATGGTGGCTGGTCGCATGACCTGCCCTCACATCCGCCCGATGAACGGCAGAACTCACGCATCCTGCCGTGGAGCTCCGCGGCGCAGCTCGAAACGCAGTTGCGCGAACTCGGACTGGTCCGCTAGCCCGTGGCTGGCATCAAGCAGACCTTTGCGGAGCTCGCGAAGATCGCGCGACCTGTCTCGATAGCGCAGATCGGCGGATTCCGTCCGCCGGAGGATCCGCTGACGTCCTGGTTCGGCCGCGGCGTGTGCCTGGCGAGCGAGACGGAGGTCTCGTCCAACGGACAATCGCTGTTCCCGCTGCTGCAGGTTCGTGTCAGCGAACTGCCCGAAGTGCCAAAGGCATTGGAAGGCATTGCGCTGCTCGTGGTGTATCTGAACCCGGCGGATATTCCGTTCGACAAGCCGCACGGTGATGGCTGGCTCGTGCGCGAGTACCGCACGCTCGACGGGCTCATCCCCTGTCCCACAGGCGCGCCGCAGGGAGTGAAACCGCTGCCAATCAAATGGATCGCGGGCAAGCCGGAGCGGCCGGATTGGGAACAGGCCAGCGAGCTGCTGGACCTCGACGCGCTCGACGAGTCCGACAGCGCGCGCGAACGCTTCGACAAACTGCCGCATCACGGAGCGACGAAGATCGGGGGCTATCCGTCGGAGATCCAGTCGCTCGTCGAGAATGCCGACGACTACGTCCTGCAGATCGGCAGCGAAGAGAAGGCGCATTGGCAGTGGAGCGACAACGGCATCGCCACGTTCGCGCGGGATGCGAACGGACAATGGAGCTTTGCCTGCCAGATGTATTGATCAGCCGCCCGTGACCGGCGTCTGGCGCAGGAGGGCGAGCTCCTTCTTGTAGCGGCGATCCAGGTCCCACTGGGTGCTCAGGTCGGCAGGAAGCTTCGAGCACACCTGGCGGAATTTCTCCGGCGGCGAGCGATCGAATTCCGCGTCGATGGCCTTGCGCATCTGCTTGCGCAGGTGTGGATAGACCATGACCACGTACTCCGTGTCTCCCAGCGAGTAGTCGGCCCACACGGCCTCGCTGCGCGCCATGAGCTCCTTGATGGTGACTTCGTGCTTCTTGCGCCACGCCATGTAAGCGTCCGCGACGTCGTGGCCATAGTCGGGGTACCACTGCCCGCAGAACTGCTGGAGCGCGTCCACGTTCACGACCCGGGAAAGCATGAGCTCAAGCCCGCGCTCGTAATCATTGCGTGGCTGAGTCTCGACGATGAGATACAGCGGATGCTTGCCCGTGGCCGCCACCTTTCTTTTCGACCCATCCTCCATGACCGCCGTGTCGCCGGGCCGCGGATTGCGGGCGACCTGCGGGTCGCAAGCGGCGAGCAGGAGCAGCGCGGGAAACCACCAGCCGCGCATCAGAACTTCACCATGACGTGCCGCACCGCCGTGTAATCCTCGAGCGCGTACACCGACAGGTCCTTGCCGTATCCCGACCGCTTCATGCCTCCATGCGGCATCTCGCTCACCAGCATGAAGTGCGTGTTGACCCAGGTGCAGCCGTACTGCAGGCGCGCGGCGACCTTCATCGCCTTGCCCACGTCCTTGGTCCACACGGATGACGCGAGACCGTAGTCCGAGTCGTTGGCCCATTCGATGGCCTGCTCCGGATCCTTGAACCGTGTGACGCTGACCACCGGGCCGAACACTTCCTTCTGCACGATCTCGTCACTTTGTTTGGCGCCGGCAATCACGGTGGGCTCGTAGAAAAAGCCCGCTCCGCTTCTGGCCTTGCCGCCCGCGGTGATTTCGATATGCCGCTTCTCGGCGGCGCGCGAGACGAAGCCGGCCACGCGCGAACGCTGCTTGGCGGTGATGAGCGGCCCCATCTCCACGCCCTCTTCCTGCTGCGTGCCCAGCTTGATGCTGCTGGCGGCGGCGGACAGCTCGGCGACGAGCTTGTCATGGATCTTCGGCGCGGCGTAGATGCGGCAGGCGGCGGTGCAATCCTGCCCGGCGTTGTAGAAACCGAAGGTGCGCACGCCACTGACCACGCTCTCGAGATCGGCATCGTCGAACACGATGACGGGCGCCTTGCCGCCCAGCTCGAGGTGCGTGCGCTTCGTACCGTTGGCGGCGCCCGCCAGGATCTTTTCGCCTGTCGCGATGGAGCCGGTCAGCGAGATCATGGCGACTTCGGGTTGCGTCACGAGCGGTGTGCCCACGCTCGGTCCGCGGCCGAAAAGGATGTTGACCACACCCGCGGGAAACAACTCCGCGCAAATGGTCCCGAGCTTGAGGGCCGTGAGCGGCGTCTGCTCGGAAGGCTTGAGCACCACGCAGTTGCCGGCGGCGAGCGCGGGAGCAAGCTTCCAGGCCGCCATCATGAGTGGATAGTTCCAGGGCGCGATGGAGGCGACCACGCCCACTGGATCGCGGCGGATCATGCTGGTGAAGCCTGGAAGGTACTCGCCAGCGATGGCGCCGCTCATCGAGCGGCAGGCACCCGCGAAGAAGCGGAACACGTCGGCGACGGCGGGGATCTCGTCGTTGAGCGCGGCATTCAGCGGCTTGCCACAGTTCTGCGACTCGAGCTTCGCGAAGTCCAGCGATTCGGCTTCGATACGGTCCGCGAGCTTGAGCAACAGCGTGGCGCGATCCTTGGGCACCGTGGCCGCCCATCCGGCGAACGCCTTCGACGCGGCCTTCACCGCCGCGACCACCTGCTCTTCCGAAGCCTCGCTCACATGTGCGATCACCTTGCCGGTGGCCGGGTCCAGCACGCCGAGGTCGTCGCCCTTGCCTTTGACCAGCTTGCCGTTAACGAGCAGTTTCGTGTTCATCGTCGGGCCTCGTGAAGTAGTAAGCGAGAACGATCGGGATCAGCGTCACCGCGATGACCACCACCGCCACCACGTTCGTGACGGGGCGATCGCGGGGGCGGAACAGTTCGTTGAAGAACCAGATGGGCAGCGTGCGTTCCTTGCCCGCCGTGAAGAGAGTCACGATGATTTCATCGAAGGACAGCGCGAACGCGAGCATGCCACCGGCGAGAAACGCTGTCGCCACCTGGGGCAGCAGTACATACCGAAAGGTCTGCAGGCCGTCGGCGCCGAGGTCCATCGACGCCTCCACCCAGTTGGCCGGCAGCCGGCGCAACCGCGCGATCACGTTGTTGTAGACGATGACGGTGCAGAAGGTGGCGTGACCAGCGACGATCGTGAGGAAGGACGGCTCCACGCGCCAGGTCTTCATCGCGGCTAACAAGGCGATGCCGGTGATGATGCCGGGCAGCGCGATGGGCAGCACCAGCAGCACCGTGAGCGAATCCTTGGCCGGAAACTTCGCGCGCGCCAATGCGAACGCCGCAAGCGTGCCGAGGATCAGCGCGATGACGGTCGCGCAGGCCGCCACTCCCAGCGAGAGCAGCAAGGATTGCCAGATGTCGGAGCGCGCGAAGGCCACTTCGAACCAGCGCAGCGTGAGTCCGGGGGGCGGGAAGCGGTAGGTGCGATCCTCGGTGGTGAACGCGTAGAGGATGATGATCAACACCGGGATGTGCATGAACGCCAGGCCCGCGAAGGCGCCCGCGCGGATCAGCCATGACGGCCTGTCCGGTCTATAGCGCATCGAAAGCTCCAAAGCGCTTGGCCACTGCCAGATAGACGAAGATCAGGACGATGGGCACCACGGAGAACGCCGCGGCCAGCGGGATGTTGCCGGCCGTGCCCTGCTGCACGTACACCATCATCCCGATGAAGTAACCGGGTGCGCCGACGACGCTGGGAATGATGTAGTCCCCCAATGTCAGCGAGAACGTGAACACCGATCCCGCGGCGATGCCGGGCACGGCGAGCGGCAACACCACGTTGCGAAAAGTTTGTGAGGGCCTTGCGCCCAGGTCCGCCGAAGCCTGCAGCAGCGAGCCGGGCACGCGCTCCAGCGCGGCGGCCATGGGCAGGATCATGAACGGCAGCCACATGTAAACGAACACGATGAACATGCCGAGATACGACGAGGACAGCGACGGCCCGCCGATTCCGGGCGCGGCGAGCATGGCCTCGAGCAACCAGGTGAGCTGCAGCTTGTCGAAGAACCAGGCGACGATGCCTTCCTTCGCCAGCAACATGCGCCAGGCGTAGATCTTCGACGAGGTAGCTGGTCCACATGGGCAGCATCACGCCCACGTAGAAGAATGCCTTCATGCGGCCCCGCGCGTGGCGCGCCATGTACGTGGCGATGGGCAATGCGATGAGCGCGCAGGCGATGGTGACGCAGATGGCCATGGTCACCGTGCGCACGACGATGTCCACGTTCGCCGGCTGGCTCACCAGCTGCTGGTAGGTGTCGAGCGTCGGCTCGCGCACGATCTGCGCAGTGAAGTCGTCGATGCGGTAAAAGCTCTGCGCGAGCAGCGCGAACAGCGATCCCAGGTAGACAGTGCCGAACCACAGCAGCGGCGGCACCAGCAGCAGCGCCAGGTACCAATAGGGGCGTCGATAGAAGAACGTCGACGCGGCGCGCATGGATCAATCCGCGTCCGAGAGCGGCACCGCCGCCTCGCGCGGCCAGCAGAGCCGCACGCGCGCGCCTACCGCCGCGTCGCGCAAGTGACGCGCATCCTCCTCGCTGACCAGCGCGCTCCAGGTCTCACCCGCGTCGAGCTTGACCTGCCAGCGGCTGGCGGCGCCGTGAAACTGCACGGCCACGACCGAGCCCGGCGCGCTGACACTGCCGGCCGGCGGCGGCGCCGCTTCACTGGCGACGGTGACGTTCTCCGCGCGTATCGCGAACGGCTGGGGCACTCCGAGCGCTCGCGCGATGCCGGCATCGGCCACGTTCGCGCTGCCCACGAAGCGGGCCACGAAGGGCGTGGCCGGGCGCATGTAGAGCCCGCGCGGTTCGGCGAGCTGCTCGATGCGGCCCTTGGTGAATACCGCGACGCGATCCGCCATCGACAAAGCCTCACCCTGGTCGTGCGTCACGTAGACGAATGTGATGCCGAGCTTCTTCTGCAGGCTCTTGAGCTCGATCTGCATTTCTTCACGCAGCTTGAGGTCGAGCGCACCCAGCGGCTCGTCGAGCAACAGTACCTTGGGATGATTGATGAGCGCGCGCGCCAGCGCGACACGCTGCCGCTGGCCACCCGAGAGTTGGGCCGGGCGGCGCTCGCCCTGCGCACCCAGCTGCACCAGTTCCAGCATTTCCTTCGCGCGCTGCGTGCGCTCACCCGACGACACACCGCGCACGCGCGGCCCGTAGGCCACGTTCTCCAGCACCGTCATGTGCGGGAACAATGCGTAGTCCTGGAACACCGTGTTGACGTTGCGCTCGTAGGGCGGCACGCCGGAGACATCGGCGCCGTCGAGCATCACCTGCCCGCTGGTGGGGACATCGAATCCGGCGACGAGGCGCAGGCAGGTGGTCTTGCCCGAGCCCGACGGACCGAGCATCGCGAAGAATTCACCGGGCTGGATCCGGAAGCTCACGTCGTCCACGGCGCGCAGGTCGCCGTAGACGCGCGAGACTCTCTTGAACTCGATGGCGGAGGTCATGGGAGGAAGGGGACAGACTTGAAGTCTGTCCCCGGTGCTGGTCAGGGGAGTCCTTGTTGAGTGGGGACAGACAGAAGGTCAGTCCCCACGATGCTACTTTCCGCCCATCACCGCCGCGTAATCGCTTACCCAGCGCGAATACGGAACACAGCCCGCGGCGTGAGAGCACTTGGCTTCCGGCGTGCGCCAGAACGCGATCTTGTCGAAGTTCTCGATGCCGTTCTTCTTGCAGCCTTCCGCGCCCAGCAGCTCGTTGCCTTCGCAGGCCTTGGGCACCGAGGGATTGGAGCCGAACCAGGCGGCGACGTCGCCCTGCACCTTCGGCGAGATCGACCACTCCAGCCACTTGTAGGCGCAGTTCGGGTGACGCGCGCCCGTGGCCAGCATCGTGGTGTCGGCCCAGCCGGTGGCGCCTTCAGCCGGAACGGTGGTCGCGATCCTGGCCTTGTTGGCGAGCAGCGTGTTCGCCTGGAACGGCCACGAGCCCGAAGCCACGACGCCTTCGGTCTGGAAGTCCTGCACCTGGATGTTGGCGTCGTGCCAGTAGCGCTGGATCAGCGGATGCTGGCCGCGCAACACGTCGAGCACCGCCTTGTACTGGTCCTCGGTGAGCGCGTAGGGATCCGTGATGCCGAGGTCCGGCTTCTTCGCCTTGAGATACAGCGCCGCGTCGGCGATGTAGATAGGACCGTCGTAAGCCTGCACTCGCTTCGCGTTCGGCTTGCCGTCCGGCAGCTTCTGCGCCTCGAACACCACCGACCAGGACGTCGGCGCGGTCTTGAACGTGTCCGTGTTGTACATGAGCACGTTTGGGCCCCACTGGTAGGGCACGCCATAGTGCTTGCCGTCCACGTAGTGCCAGGCGGCTTTCTGCAAGCGTTCGTCGACGCTGGAGAAGCTCGGGATGCGGCTCACGTCCACGGGCATCACGGTGCCGCCGCGGATCAGGCGCACTGACGCATCACCCGAAGCGGTGACGAGGTCATAGGGCGCGTTACCCGGCGGCGGCCAGGAAGCATCGCCGGGCGGGCTCGGCTGCGGACCGCCGCTGGTCAAGAGCGAGACCATTTCGTCGGAAGTACCGGCGGTCTTCACGGTGACCTTGCAACCGGTCTCGGCTTCGAACTTCGAAACCCAGTCGTAGGCCTTGTCGGTTTCGCCGCGTTCGATGTAGCCAGGCCACGCGACGATGTCGAGCGCGCCTTCCAGCGCCGTGGACGCCATCATCGCGTCGGCCGCGGCGGGCTTCTCCTCTTCCTTCTTGGAACAGGCGCCGATCGTCAGCGCGGCGCTGATGACCAGCAGTAACAATCCGGGAGACCGTGACGCGTTCATGAGCAGCCCCTTGTCGTTCGCGGCGTTGATCCGGATGGACCTGCCGGCTTTGTGGCTGATTCTAGGCCCGCAGCCGGGGCGGGCTCAAACCCGCCCCGCGAGCCCGGCGCCCCGGACACAGGGCTGCGTCAAATTGACGCAAATCAACGCAAGGCCGGCCGCGACATCGCCCGCGCGAGGAACTTCATGGCCGACTCGTTGAGGCAGGTGGCGGCGGCCACCCGCATCCATCGCGACGGCAGTTGCGTGGGGGAGAACAAACTACCCGGCGCGCAGAGCACGCCTTCGCGGCTGCCGGCCGTGGCGAGCTCGTTGGTGTCACGTCCGAAGTCCGCCCACAGGTACATGCCGCCGGGCGGCGGGCCGGCGATCTTCGCGCCCATGCGCAGCAGAGCTTCGTGGGTGCGGCCGCGGCATTCGTCGAGCCTGGCGCGCAGGTTCTCGAGCATGCGCTCGTACTTCCGCTCGACGATGATGCGCGCGACCACCCGCTCGCAGAGCTCGCTCGAGGCCAGGCCCGTGAGCGCCTTGATGTCGCGCAGCTCGGCCGCGAGCGCGGGATGCGCTGCGACGAAACCCACGCGCAGGTTCGCCGCCAGAGTCTTGGAGAAACCGCCGACGTAGATCACGCGGTGCGCATGATCCAGGGCCGCGAGACGCACGGCATGCCGGCCCTGCAGATCGCCATAGATGTCGTCCTCGAGGATCATGAAATCGTGGCGGACCGCGAGCTCCAGCACGCGCTGCGCGACGGCCGTGGACATGCAGGATCCCGTGGGGTTGTGGGCCACGGAATTGAGGATGAACAGCTTGGGCCGCTCGCGCGACAGCAGGCTTTCGAGCGCCGCGATGTCGGGGCCATCCGGCCCGCGCGGCACGCCGACGATGCGCGCACCGAATGCCGCGAAGCGCGCGAACATCACGAACCATGCCGGGTCCTCGACGAACACGAGGTCGCCGGGCGCGAGGAAGCGCCGCGCCACCAGGTCGATGGCCTCGGTGGCACCCGCGCTGGTGATGACCTGGTCGGGGCCGACGTCGATGCCCACCTGGGAGAGACGCGTGCTCAAGGCCTCGCGCAGCGGTAGATAGCCTTCCACCGCGCCGTACTTGAGCAGCCAGGAGCCGCGGCTGCGGCCCACGCCGCGCACCGCCGAGGCCACGAGTTCATGGTCCAGCCAGTTCTCGGGCAGCAGTCCCGCGCCGGGCTGCTCGCTGCCGGGTGATTGCCGGCGCTGCGCGCGCAGCAGCCAGGACACATCCAGTACCGTGCCCGGCATCGGATGCGCCGCGGCGCCATTGAGCCGCCGCCGCGGGTTGTTAGCCGAGCGCAGGCGCACGTAGAAGCCGGAGCCCCGG
Source organism: uncultured Pseudomonadota bacterium (assembly GCA_963846605.1). Taxonomy (GTDB): domain Bacteria; phylum Pseudomonadota; class Gammaproteobacteria; order Steroidobacterales; family Steroidobacteraceae; genus CADEED01. Next base: position 208,754 of record CAWJWS010000010.1, on the reverse strand, counting down.
CGGGACTCGATGAGACCCTGCGCGATGAGCTGGTCGTAGGCTTCCACCACCGTGGAGCGGCTGACGCGCGATTCCACGGCGCAGTTGCGGATGGACGGAAGGCGCGTGCCGGGACGCAGCGCGTGGGTCTCGATGCGCTGCGCGAGACGCGCGGCGAGCTGGGCAGGCAGGCGGTGATCCTGTTTGGTCTGCAGCGACATATATATGAGCGGGCCAGTAGGGTGAACGGGCGGATAACTGTACTGTAACTGTACTGTCCGCGTCGCGTATATTTTCACGTCATGAAAGCCGCCATCGCCGCGTCCACACCCAAGCCTCGCTACTCGCTCCCGGACCGCGAGGCCATCGAGGCTGCCGCGGAGGAGCTGCGGGACGTGGTGCCGCCGACGCCGCAGTACCTGTGGCCCCAGGTGGCGGAAGCGTTCGGCGCCAACGTGTGGATCAAGCACGAGAACCACACGCCCATCGGCGCGTTCAAGGCGCGCAGCACGGCCATCTACTTCTCCAAGTCCGTCCAGCACCAGCCGGGCGTGCGCGGCGTGATCACGGCCACTCGCGGCAATCACGGCCAGGCCGTGGGCCTGGCGGCGCGCCGCTTCAAGCTGCCAGCCACGATCTATGTGCCGCATGGCAACAGCGTTGAGAAGAACAACGCCATGCGCGCGCTGGGCGCGAAGCTGGTCGAGCATGGCCAGGAGTTCCAGGACGCCCGCGAAGAAGCCATGCGCGTGGCGGATCGCGATTCGCTGCACATGGTGCCCTCGTATCACCCCGACATCGTGCTGGGCGTGGCTACCTACTGGGCCGAGCTGTTCCGCGCCGTGCCGGACATCGACGTGGTCTACGTGCCCATCGGCCAGGGCTCGGGCGCGTGCGCCGCCGCGGCCGCGCGCAACGTGTATTCGCCGGGCACGAAGATCGTCGGCGTGGTGTCCGCGCATGCACCCTGCTTTGCACGCTCATTCGCGGCCCGGCAGGTGGTGGAAGCGCCCGTGAGCACGGTGCTCGGCGACGGCATGGCCTGCCGCAAGCCCGACGCCGAGGCGGTGGCGATCATGCTCGACAACCTCGAGCGCATCGTCGAAGTCACCGACAGCGAACTTGCCGATGCCATGCGCCGCATCTTCGCGCTGACCCACAACGTGGCCGAAGGCGCGGGCGCGGCCGCATTCGCCGCTGCGTGGCGCGAGCGCGAGTCGCTGCAAGGCAAGCGCATCGGCCTCACGCTGAGCGGTGGCAATGTCGACAGCACCATGTTCGCCGACGTGCTCGCCGGCAAGTATTGACGCGTGCGCATCGATTCGCTGCCTTTCGGCGTGCTGGACTGGAGCAAGGTCGAGAAGACCGTGCATCCCGGTGACAGCGGCGAAGCCACCTGGCGCACTCGCAGTTTCGGCGACGTACGCCTGCGCATGGTGGAGTACTCGCCCGGCTACGTGGCGGACCATTGGTGCAGCAAGGGGCATTTCCTGCTGTGCCTCGAGGGCGAGCTCGATACCGATCTCGCCGATGGCCGCCGCTTCACGCTGACACCGGGCACGCTGTATCACGTTGCGGACCATGCCGAGCCGCATCGCTCGTCGACGCGAACCGGGGCGAGGCTCTACATCGTTGACTGAGATCCTCGCCAGCGGCGCCTACGAAATCTCGAGCGACCACGCGCGGCTCGATGTCGACGCCATTCATGCCTACCTCACCCGCTCCTATTGGTCGCCGGGCATACCGCGCGAAATCGTCGCGCGGGCGGTCGCGAATTCGCTGTGCTTCGGCGTATTCGAGCGCGCCACGGGGGCGCAGGTGGGATTCACACGCGTGGTGACGGACCACGCCACCTTCGCCTACCTCTGCGATGTCTATGTGCTCGAAGGCCATCGCGGCCATGGCCTGGGCAAGGCGATGATGCGCGTGGCCATGGAGCATCCCGCGCTGGCCGGCGCGCGCCGCGTGATGCTGGCCACGCGTGACGCGCATGGGCTTTATCGCCAGAACGGCTTCACTGACACGTCCGGGAACACGAATCTCATGGAGATCGTGCGGCCGGACATCTACCGCCAGCGGTAGCCCGGGCCGTTCGGCTCAGTAGTCGTAGCCAACGCTCTGCACCCCCATGAGCTGCGCTGCATTGCGCACCAAGTGGTGATCCGCGAGCAGTTTGTGCGGATTTCCGCGTCCTCCAGCGATTCCAGCCGCCGAGCCGAACATCCTCTCCATGGCCGCAAACTGCCCCTGCACTTCCTTCGGAAGTTTGGCGAGATTCTTCTCCCGAATCTGTTCGCTGGCCGTGAGCGCGTAGACGCCGCTGCGCGGCGGACGCGCCTTGTTGGCGACGCCCTCTGCGCGGACGGCGCCATTCCAGAGTGCATCCAGCTGACCCACATCGGCCAGTTCGTACTGCGAGTGTCGGGCGAGTGGATCCAGTTCCAGCAGCTTCAAACGCGCGATGTCCCTTTCGCCGGATTCCAGGTACGTCTTGTCCCCGAGGGCGTGCAGCCGCTTCCATGCGTTCAGGTAGCTTCCATCGATGCCGACGGCGGAACGCAGTGGCTGGACCGCGCCCGCATAGTCGCCCTGCGTCTCGCGGAGATACGCCAGTAGATAGTGTGCCTGCGCCTTCCCGGGAGAACTGCGGATGACGTCGGTGAAGACTTTCTCCGCGATGCCCTGGGCCTCGGGATCCTGGAATACGTTCTCGCAACCGAAACAGTGGCTTTCGACGCGACCGAAGCTGTCGGGCATCAGCTGGTAGGCGCGGCGGTAGTGCTCGAGCGCCTCCTTGCGCCGGCCCTGCTTGTTCAGCTGCACCGCCAGACGCGACTGGATGCAGTACGCGTCGGAGAACAGATCCAGGGCCTCACGGTACGTCGCGAACGCGCGCTGGTACAAGCCCACGGCGTGCAACGCATCTCCCTTCTCAGAGAGCCGGATTGCCGCCACCGCATTCGCGAACAGATCGGCATCCTTGCGCGCGTTCTTGCGAGCGAGGATTTCCGAGAGAACGCTATATGCGCGCATGCGATCGTCAGGCCCCTCTTCTCCATCCGAGGGATCGATGGCGATGGCGCGCCGTATGACCAGCTCTGCTTCGTCGACCTTGCCGCCGCCCAGCAGCGCGCGAGCCTTCCAGATCAGGGGGCGCTCTTCGAACTGATCGAGCGCGTACAACGAATCGAAAGTGTTTGCCGCATCGGGATCAAGGGCGGCCACGATCTCGTAGCCGGCATCACGTCCCGGCGAGGTCATGACCAGAGCCCGAGCTACACGCAGGGCCGCTTCCTTGTCGCCGACGGCATGCAGGGAGCGTGCGGCGATCGCACCCAACGGCAGGTTCAGCGTGTCGGGGATGCCCACGATGCCCCCGATGTCCGCCGCACCCCATCGCGTCGATCCTTTGAGCAAATCGACCACGTCCTGGTGGCGGCCCGCAGCCGAGTAGATACCCGCCAGCTCGACGAGCGCGAATACGTCACTGCCCGTGCCTGCGCTCATCAACCCTTCGTACGCTTCGACCGACGGGCGGTTTCGCTTGAGCTCTTCTATGGCTATCGCCTGGGCTTCGGCGTTCAGTCCTTGTCGACGCATCTCGGCGATGACCGGCCGGTAGGCATCGAATCTCGACCCATTCTCGTCGGCGCCGGTGGCATCCGCCGCGCGACGCGCGAAATCCAGGCCCAGGGCCATCATGTCCTTTCGTCCAAGAAGCCTGCCCACTGCCGCGGCATTGAGCGCGGCGCCCAGGCGCGTGTCGAGCCCGGCCTCGTCCTTTGCCGGCGGCACCGCAAGCAGCTCGCGATAACCTTTCAAGGCCAAATCGACCTCATCCGCTGCAAGCAGAGCGGCCACGCGCCGCGCGCGCAGGTCCGCGCGCACGAATCCGGCCAGGTCTTTCCGGGCGAGTAGTTTGTCGATCAGTGCCAGCGCGTCCGCCCCGTGGCCCGTGTAGGCAGCCTGCTCGATGTAGACGCCCCAGGCGCGAAGCTCGGGCCGCTTCGCGAGTTGTCCATCGAGGAAACGGAACAGCGACTCGTTCAGGTGAGCCCTATGCAGTGCCTCCACCGCCTCACGAGGGATGGTCACATCCTGCGTGCCCGCAATTGCCACCAGGATCTGCTCCGCCTCGGACTGGTTGCCATTCTTCACCATGGCAAGAAAGTAATAGACCGCCGCCGGACGCCAGTGCCAGCCGAACATCGCGGCCGCCGGGGAGTCGGGTTCAGGCTGAGGAAAACGTTTGCTGATGGCCTCGTACAACGGCGCATCCTCCACGCTATCGACGAGTGCCCACTGCGGGGTGCGCATTCTGTCCACGTTGTCGATGGCGATCTTGCGCACCAGCGATCGGGTGGCATCTCCTCCTTCAACGGTCAGCAAGGCCGGCGACACCGCGAGGTCTTTGAGCAACGCCGCGGCGCGCTCATGGCCTACCATGGCGACGAGATCCGGTATCGCGGTAGTTTTGTACTCCTGCGCCTCGCGCAGCGATTCCTGGAAAGCCTCCAGCCGTTCCTCGACCGAACCATAGATCCGCGCCTGCAGGACACGCGCCTCGCGGATTGCCGACTGGATGCCCTGGCGCTCTTCGGGGTCCATCTGCCTGAGCTCCTTTTCGATCTCCGCCAGCGTGTTCAGCGCTTTCGATCGATCCGAAGTGAGCACTTCCGTGAGATAGCGCAGAGCCAGCGCTTTCGGCCGCGGGTTGGCGCCCGCGCGACGCTCGGCCTCGGCGCGCAACGCCTTCCAGGCCGCGGGCGGCGGCAACGACGCCAGAATTGACGCTTCACCGACCGGTGCCTGGATCACGAAATCGTATGCCGCGGTATCGCCGGGATTCACGGGACCGAGTTTGGCGGCGCGTTCCAGCAGTCCGAACCAGTGTTTCGCCGCGTCCTGGGGCGGCATCGAAGCCGACGCATTCCGGAAGGAGTCGACATCGGCGAGCAGCTGACCCGCGGATTCATCCTTGGCTTCCGCCCCAGCGTCGGCGGGTCTGCCGATCGCCTGGAGAACTTCCGATGCGGGCCGCAGTGCGCCCGCGCCCCATGCGAGAGTCACCACCGTCACCGCGGCGCTCGCGAGCACCAGCACCTTCATCCGTTTTCTGCCATCGGCCATGCATGTCTCCCCTCGTCAGTCGGCGCGGCATCCTTAGTTCATGATGCAACCCCGAGCAACGCCGTCTTACAGAACTGTGACAATCGTATACTTCGGCGCATGATCCATTCGCGCGCCGCAAGAATGCTTTCTGTCGCGTCGACCGCGGCGCTGACGCTTTGCGCCTGCGGCAGCATGCCCACGCGCGAACAGCCACTGAAGGAAATCGTCCCGCTCACCGCGCCCGTGCTCGCGCCGGGCGTCGAGGCCAATTCGGACAAGCTGTTCGTGGTGGTCACGTTCTCGGGCGGCGGCAAACGCGCCGCCGCGTTTTCCTATGGCGTGCTCGAAGCGCTGCGCGACGTGAAGGTCACCACACCCGATGGCGAGCAACACACACTGCTCGATGAGGTCGACCTCATCTCCGCGGTATCGGGTGGCGGCTTCACGGCGGCGTACTACGCCATGTACGGCAAGGAGACCTTCGAGAGCTACGCGCCGCGGTTCCTGAACCACGACACGGAAAAAGACCTGTGGAACAAGGTGCTCAAGCCTTCGAGCTGGCCGCGGCTCGCGAAGCCGCTGATCAGCCGCAGTGATCTCGAGGTGGAATACTTCGACCAGGAACTGTTCAACGGCGCGACGGTGTACGACGTGATGACGCGGTCACCGCGCGTGATCATCACCGCCACGGACCTGGTGCGGGCCAAGCCGTTCGCCTTCACGCGTGAGCAGCTCAACGGCGTCTGCGTGGATCCGAAGAGCATTCCGCTGGCGCGCGCCGTGTTCTCGTCGGCGGCCACGCCCATCTACTTCGCACCGCTGGTGATGCGCAGCTACGCCGGCGGGTGCGGCTACGAGCCGCCCATCGCACCGCCACCCGCAGACGTGGACGACAGCGTCGGCGATGCCTACCGCCGCGAGCGCGCCGAGCGGCTGTTCTCCTTTCTCGACCCCAAGTATCCCTACCTGCATCTCGCCGATGGCGCGCTGGCGGACAACCTGGGCGCGCGGGCCATCCTCGACGAGGTGTCCCTCGGCGACAACATCACGGACGCGCTGCGCCGCAACGGTTTTTCGCGCGCGCGGCGCATGCTGTTCATCGTCGTGGACGCGCGCACGGGCTTCGATCGCCAATACGCACAGCGGCCCCAACCGCTCGGCATCAAGAAGGTCATGGATGCGGTGGTAAGCGTGACGTTCAACCGCTACAGCTTCGAGACCATGAATCTCATGCGCGCGCGGGTGAAGCGCTGGGAAAACGAGGTTCGAACCACGCGCTGCAATACGGCGCTGCCGATCGCCGACTGTGACAAGTTCGACGTGGACCTGGTGGAGCTCTCGTTCGACCGCGTCAAGGACGAGAAGGAACGCGAGTTCCTGGATCGCGTTCCCACCACGTTCACGCTGTCGCCGGAGGAGATCATCCGTGTCCGGCGCGCCGCGCACCTGCTCGTGGACGAGTCGGCCGAGCTGCGCACTTTCCTCGAGCAATCGGCGCGTTCCGCGCCGCGGCCGCCCGGCCAGTCCCGGTAGGCGGTCGCTGACCGGGCATAGGTAGTCCTACCGATGCTCTGAAACCAAGCGCTGCGCGAGGCTCGCGCCATGCAGCCCATCCGGCGAATCCTGGTAGCCGTGAAGAATCCCGCCGCGCGCGCACTGCCGGCGGTGAACAAGGCTGCGCAGATCGCCAAGGGCTTGCGGGCGCAGCTCACGCTGTTCCACGACATCGCGACGCCGCTGTACGCGGAGGCCTTGCAGGGACGCGGCATCGACCTCAACTCCCTGCAGCGCGAAGTGCAGACCTCTCGCCGCGAGCAGCTCGAAAAGCTGGCGGCCCGGATCCGCAAACACGGCATCGACGTGGACGTGGCCGCGGACTGGGACTATCCACCCGCGGAAGCCATCGTCCGCAAGGCACAGCGCGTCGGCGCGGACCTGGTCGTGGTGGAGAATCATCATGGCAGCGCCGGCAAGCATCCGGCGCGCTGGCTGCTGGCGTACACCGACTGGGAACTGCTGCGCCTCTGTCCCATGCCGGTGCTGCTCGTGAAGAACCGCCGCCTGTATCACCGGCCGCGTGTGCTCGCGGCCGTCGATCCCGCGCACGCCTATGCCAAGCCCAGCAACCTCGACCGGCAGATCCTGCGGGCCGGCACGCAGCTGGTGCACGCCCTGCATGGCGAGCTGCATGCGCTACATGTGTTCCATCCGCCCCTGAGCATGATGCCGGCGATGCCCGATGGTCCGCTGGTGGACATGGAAACAGGGCATGCCGAGCTGGAGAAGATCGCCGCGCGCCGCACTCTCCCGCCTCGTGGACGGCTTCGATGTGCAGCGCAGCCATTGTCACCTGGTGCATGGCCGCCCGGCCGATGCGATTCCGCGAACCGCCAAGCGTGAACGCAGCGCCATCGTGGCCATGGGCGCGGTTTCGCGCTCCGGCCTCAAACGCTTTTTCATCGGCAACACCGCGGAATTCGTGATGGACGCGGTGACCGTCGGATATCCTCGTGGTGAAACCGGCCGACTTCCAGTCACGCGTGCCGCGCTCGGGGCGCGGGGTTCAGATCCTGTCGATGCCCGTCCTCCCGGGCTGATCGAATGCTCGCAGCGCGTTCGGGGCGGATGGGCGTGACGCCGAAAGGAATGCGCTGCGCCATGTGCTCGAAGATGTCGTCCAGGGCGAGGATGCCGGTGAGCCTGCCGCGCTCATCGACCACGGGCATGCGGCGCACATGAGCCTCGCGCATGCGCTGCAGGGCTTCATCGACGGGCGTCTGGTCCAGAGTGTCGGCGGATGGCGCGTCATGGCCTCTTCCACCACGGTGCTGCGCGGATCGCAGTCGCGCGCGATCACGTGCGTGACGATGTCGCGATCGGAGAGCATGCCCACCGGGCGCCACCCGCCCTGAGTGCCCGCGGGATCGACCACCACCAGGCACCCGACGTTCCGCTCCCGCATCATCCACGCGGCGGTGGATAGTTCTTCGTGGCGGCGCGACCGTGACCACATGCCGTTGACAGAGTTCGTAGGCGTTCATCTGACATCCCTTCAGGCAGATGAGAAAAACTCGATGCTCGACTCAATAAGACGCGCCCAATGTACATTCTCAATAGGGATAATTGCGCTGCCTCCAAACCCCGAAGAGACCGGAAATGCCTCGTGAGAAGAATCCGACAGCCCCAACTACCCCGAAGCGCGCGCCTCGCAAGACGCTGAGCCGTGCGCCGTCCGGAATCACCCGGGTCACGCGCATTCGTGGACCCGCAGCAGCGCGCGGCGCTGATCGCCGAGGCCGCGTATTTCCGCGCCGAAAAGTCGCGGATTCCAGCCGGGTAGCGAAACCGACGACTGGCTCGCGGCCGAAGCCGAAGTCGACGCCAGGCTGCTCGCCTCCGCCCGCGCTCCTGGCGTCTGAGGCCCGCGGAGGAGCCGCGCCGGCGAGGCAACGGTAACCAACCCTGACAAGCAGGGCGGGTGCCAGTATCTTTGCGCGGCATGTCCGCGCCGTCTCCTGACGTACTCGCAATTCTCGAGGCCACGTTCGACGCCGTCGTGATCATGGATGACGGCGGACGGATCCTGGCCTTCAACCGTCCGCCGAGGAAATGTTCGGCTATCGCGCCGCGGATGCGCTCGGCCGCAACGTGAGCATGCTCATGACCGGCGACGACCGCCTGGGCCATGACGACCACCTCAAGCGCTACCTCGCCACCGGCGAGAGCGCGCATCCTCGGCAAGGGCCGCGACGTGCGCGTGCGCCATCGCGACGGCAGCGAGTTCTCGGTATTCCTGAGCGTCGGCCGCATCCCGAACACCGATCCGCCGCAGTTCGTCGGCTACCTGCACGACACCTCACTGCGCCGCAAGGCGCTCGCGACGCTGGAAAAGGAGCGCCAGCTCAACCGGCTGTACCTGGACCTGGCGCAGGTGATGCTGGTGGCCACCGACCGCATGGCAGTCGTGCAGCTCGTGAATCAGCGGGCCGTCCGCGTGCTCCTGAAGCAGGAGGCCGAGATCGTCGGCAGCAACTGGATCGATTGCCTGCGTCGCGCCCGAGGACCGCCCGATCGCGCGCGCGGCGTTCCGCAGCCTGCTGATGAGCGGCGACGATGAGCCGCAGGGCTGCGAATACCACGTGCGCGTCGTCCGACGGCGAGGACCGCTTCGTCACCTGGCGCGGCGTCGCGCTGCGCGACGCGAACAACGTCACCACCGGCGTCATGCTCTCGGGCGAAGACATCACCGAGCAGAAGCGCGCGGAGATCGAGGCCCATCGGGCGCTCGAGCGCATGAACAGCGTGTCGCGCCTGGCGACCATGGGCGAGATGGCCGCCGGCATCTCGCACGAACTCAACCAGCCGCTGGCGGCCATCGCCAACTACGCGCAGGCCTGCGTGCGCCTGCTGCGCATGCCTGCCGCCGACCTGCCGGAGATCGGCGGCGCGCTCGAGCAGATCTCGGGCCAGGCGCTGCGGGCCGGCGAGATCATCCGGCGCATCCGTTCGCTGGTGCGCAACGAAGACGTGCGGCGCGAGCCGCAGGACATCAACGGACTGATTCGCGAAGTGCACGCGCTGCTGGCCAGCGACGCGCGCGTGCACGACGGCCGGCTGCGAGCTCGACCTCTGCGGAGCCGCTGCCGCAGGTCACCGTCGACGGGGTGCAGATCCAGCAGGTGCTGATGAATCTCGTGCACAATGCCTTCGAAGCCCAGGGGCATGAGCAACGAGTGGCGATCACCCGAAGCCGACGCCGAGGTGCGCATCGCCACGCGCTTGACGGATATCGGGGGATGTCGAAGTGTCCGTGAACGATCACGGGCCCGGGCTCGCCGGGCGATCTCGAACAGAAGATCTTCGAACCGTTCTTCACCACCAAGGCGACGGGCACGGGCCTGGGCCTCGCGATCAGTCGCTCCATCATCAAGGCGCATGCCGTCGCGGCTCGGTTATCGTGCCAACCAGCCACGCGGCGCCTGCTTCTATCTTCGTCCTTCCGGCCCACGTGGAGACCTCGTCATGAAAGAACTCCCGCAAACCGTGTTCGTGGTCGACGACGACGACGCGGTGCGCAACTCGCTCAAGCTGCTGCTCAAGTCCGCGGGACTGCAGGCGGAGGTGTTCGGTTCGGCGCCGGAGTTCCTCGCCGAGTACGAAGACGGCGCAGCCGGGCTGCCTGGTGCTGGACGTGCGCATGCCGGGCATGAGCGGGCTCGAGATGCAGCACGAGCTCAACCTGCGCGGCGCCACCATTCCGGTGATCTTCATCACCGGCCACGGAGACATCCCGATGGCCGTGGAAGCGATGCAGCATGGCGCCTTCGATTTCCTGCAGAAGCCGTTCCGCGACTCAGGACCTGCTCGATCGCGTGCAACGCGCGCTGGCGCGGGACGCCGAAAACCGCGCTCGCCTGCGCCACACCGACCGGATCCGTGAACGCCTGGCCTCGCTGAGCCCGCGGGAGCGCGAAGTGCTCGACCTCGTGACGCAGGGCAAGGCCAACAAGATGGTGGCGGGCGACCTCGGCGTCAGCCAGCGCACGGTGGAGATCCATCGTGCGCACGTCATGCAGAAAATGGAAGCCGGGTCGCTGGCCGAGCTGGTGCGCATGATGATGGCGGTTGCGCCGACAGCCATAAATCCCGGCAGTTCAGGCATTGGAGCGCACAAGCGTAAGTACGTATTCAATGGCGCGAGCACGCGATGCAATGCTCCGCGCCGCAATGGTGGCGGTCAGATGACAATGGCAACGGCGCCGGAACGAAGACGGCGGGAGCGCACGTGCGCACCATCATTGTCGCCGGGCAATCCTCCCAACGCACTCGCGAAGTCCTGCACGCCCTGCGCGGCTTCACCAATGTCATCTGGCCCACGTCGCTGGAATCCGCGCTGGCGCAGACCCAGTCCGACGGATGCCGGTTGCCTGGTGATCGCCGACGACCTGCGCGAAGAACCCATCGACGAGTTCCTGCAGGAAGCGCGCGAATTGCGGCGCAACCTGCCGATCTTCGTGATCACCGATCCGGACGATGTGGCCGAAGCGGTTTCCGCGATGCGGCATGGCGCCACGAAGGTCATCGAGATTCCGCCGTCGTATGCCGCGCTCTGCGAGGAAGTCTCGCGCGCGATGCAATGATTCCGTCGCTGCAGCGTACACGCGATCTAAACACTCGTCATGCAGCATCCACCGGAACTGTCGCGGCGCCGTGTAGGAATCGTCCGGATTGACGGCCGTGTTGTCGAGGCAAAGACTCGTCCGACAACATTCCCCTACGACCCGTACGCGGAGCGCACCATGTCTGCCCAGCTCGCCGAGGTCCTGCCGCTCAGCGCTCCGCCAGCCCGCCGCGCGCGGTCTCGTCCTGCACGTCGACGATGACGACGCGATGCGTCGTTCGACCGCGATGCTGTTGCGTGTCGGCGGGTTTCGAAACCCGCGAAGCGGCGAGCGGCGAACAGGCGCTGGCGCAGGCGGAGTCGCTGCGCGGCCGGCTCGACGTGCTGATCGTCGACTATCACCTGGGTAACGGCGATGACCGGCACCGAAGTGGCCGAAGAATTCGCGAGATTGTTAGGCCACGCGGTGCCGACGATCATCCTGACCGGCGACCCGGCGAACGCCGAGGTGCCGTGGCTGTCCGACGCGCCGGTGTGGCTGGCGCGCAAGCCCCTCGTGCCGGAGACATTGCTGGCCGCGCTGCCGCGCTGGTGGACTTCCGGCGCGCCGTCGCGGCGGCGCACGCCGCGCGACGCGCGCTAGCGATCGAGTCGCTCGCTGCGTAAAGCGGCAGCACGCGCGGCAGCTTCTTCTCGATGTCCTTGATGCGATCCTTGGTGCGAAGGATGCGTGCTCAGGAATTTCGGCGTGCCGCCGCCGCTCCTGCGGCTTTCATCTTGTTCCACAACGTGATCGCGGCGCGCGGGTCGTAGCCGGCGCGCGCCATCAGCTCGAGGCCGATGATGTCGGCTTCGGATTCCTGGTCGCGGCCGAAAGGCAGCTGGAAGGTGACCTGCGCCACCATGTTGGCGATGTTCGCGGTCGCTCTCGCTGACGCCGGTCACGGCGGCGACGCCCGACAACACCAGCTGCTGCGCCATAGGCGCGCGACACGCGCTCGCGCGTGTGCTCGCGCAGCGCATGCGCGACTTCGTGCGCGATCACGGTCGCCAGTTCCGCATCGGTGAGATCCAGCGCTTCGATGAGGCCGGAATACACCATGATGCGGCCGCCCGGCATGCAGTAGGCATTGAGCTCCTTGGTCTTCTGCACGTTGAACTGCCAGTTCCACGACGGCGGCATCCGCGCGGAAGTCGGCGTCGCGGCGACGATGTCGCTTGCGCGATCGTGGTGACGCGCGCGAGTTGCGCCTTGTCCGTGTTGAGCACGCCCTTGTCGCGCGCGGCTTTCAGTTCGGCTTCGTAGGCCTGCGCCGCGCCTTGCTTCGATGGTCGCGCTGGGCACCAGCATCTGCTGCTTGCGGTCGACGCCGACCGCGCCGGCGCTCGTGGTGCGGACGGCTCTCGCAGCCAGCCGGTCAGCAGTGCAGCGCACGACGAGGCCGGCGAACGATGAGTTTTTTGAGTTTCATGCTGAGCGAATGCTCGCTTGATCTTGTTTGCGCTAACAACCACCTTTTGACCGGGCGAGAAGTTAGGACGTGCGCGATTTTCGTGCAGGTTTTCTCCTACCGGCAAGTCGCAAACAACACGGGGATTGGACTTAGGCAGGCGGTTTCGAATTGTCAGGGCTTGTGAACTCCGTCGCAAAACGTCGCGCAAATCACACAGACGTGTAACTGCAGCGGGTGCACAATTCGCCGCCGTCGAGCCCACATATGCGAGTGAAAACATGGACTTCAGACGTATAGTGCCGGCGGTGTTGATACCGGTGTCATTTTTGTGGGATAAAGCGCGCCGGCAGCTGACTTGCTTGCGGCCGTCGCAACCGTTCACCGTTGCGCGTCGTGTGTCCATGGGGGACGCACGCCTGGAGGGGCCAATATGTCCGAGTCGATCAAATCAGCCGTGAAAAAGGCTGTCTTTCCGAGCGCCAAGGCGCTCACCACCGCCACCGCCATGCTGGCGATTCGCCACCGGCGCCATCGCCCAGGAAGCCACTCCGGATGCCATGCCCGAGGGCGCTGAGTCCATCGAAGAAGTGGTGGTAACCGGTTTCCGCGCGAGCTTGAACAAGGCGCTCGACGCCAAGCAGGAACAGGTCGGCGCGATCGACATGATCGTCGCCGAAGACATCGCCGACTTTCCCGATCTGAACCTCGCCGAATCGCTGCAGCGCGTTCCCGGCGTGGTGATCGCGCGCGACGCCGGCGAAGGCCGCCAGATCTCCGTGCGCGGCCTGGGTCCGCAGTTCACGCGCGTGCGCATCAACGGCATCGAAGCCATGAGCGCCAACGGCGGCACCGACGCCGTCGGGCGGCACGAATCGCGGCCGCAACTTCGACTTCAACACCTTCGCGTCCGAGCTGTTCAACAACATCACCATCCGCAAGACCGCGTCGGCCGAAATCGAAGAAGGCTCGCTCGGCGCCACCGTCGATCTGCGCACCGGCCGTCCGTTCGACTACGACGGCTTCACGATCGCTGGCGGTCGTGCAGCTCGGCTACAACGACCTGAGCGAAGACAGCGATCCGCGCGGCGCATTCCTCGTCAGCAACACTTTTGCCGACGGCAAGTTCGGCGCGCTGCTGTCGGTGGCGTACACCGAGCGCAAGCTGCCCGACGAAGGCTCGAGCACGGTGCGCTGGCAGACAACGCGCCGGCAGCCGGCGGCGACGCTGCAGACTTCGGCCGCGATCCAATCCGGCGCTGTACCGGCGTACCGATCACCGGCGCGGAGCGAACGCGCGCTTTCCGTCCGCGCATCCCGCGCTTCGACAAGTACGAGCACGAGCAGGAACGCCTTGGCGTCACCGGCCTCGTTGCAGTTCGCGCCCAGCGACGCGACCACGATCAGCCTCGACGCGCTGTACGCGAAGTTCGATGCGGAGCGCGACGAGATCTTCCTCGAAGCGCCGGTGTTCAGCACCGGCGGCGCCGATCGCGGCATCGACGACGTCGACCGTGCTCGATGGCGCAGATCGACGACACCAATACGCTGGTCTACGGCGTGTTCAACGACGTGGACATCCGTTCCGAAGCCCGCTCCGACGAACTGACCACCGAGTTCACGCAGGTCACGCTCGACGGCAAGCACGCGTTCAGCGACGCGTTCAACGCTGCAACGCGCTGGTCGGCTTCGCCGAAGCGAACCACGACAACCCGGTGCAGACCACGCTGCTGTTCGACGCGCTCAACGTCGATGGCTACAGCTACGACTTCCGCGACGAACAGCCGCCTGCCGCTGATCACCTACGGCACGACGCGACGTCACGAACCCGGCCACCTGGACGCTCACGCAGATCCGCCTGCGCCCGCAGAGCACGATCAACAGCTTCCAGACCGCCGTCGCTCGACCTCGAGTGGGCGCCGTCAGCGACTCGTTGAAGCTCAAGGTCGGTCCGCAGTGGAAGAACTTCATCTTCAAGTCCACCGAAGCGCGCCGCTCCAACGGCACGACGGCCAACATCGAGACGACGTCTCCGGCGCCGGCCACGCGCCGATCAGCCAACTACAGCACGCTCGACGCAGTTCGGCAATGGCCTCGGACCTGCCGGCCGGCAGCAGCCACCTCCTGGCTGACGCCCGGACCTGACCGCCGCCGTCGGATGCGCTCGACCTCAACAATCGCGGCGCTCTACCCGCTGGGCATCCAGCCGGTCGCTCGGCAACAACAACGAGGTCGAGGAAGACGACATCGGGCGCGTACGTGCAGGCCGACTTCAGCTTCGAGCTCGGCGGCCGCACGCTGCGCGGCAACGTCGGCGTGCGCTACGTCGAGACCGACGTGACCTCGAACGGGTTACGCGCTGGTCACCGGCGTCCCGGTCTGTGCGATCACGGCGACGAACGACTACTCGGACTACTTGCCGTCGTTGAACCTGGTGTACGACATCAGCGATCGACTGCTGGTCCGCTTCGGCGCGCGCGAAGGTGATGACGCGCCCGAACCTCGGCCAGCTCGCGCCGGGCGCCACGGTCAGCGTGTCGGGCAACAACCGCACGGTGACGTCGGGCAACCCGGTCCTCGACCCGTTCCGCGCCAAGGCCTACGACGTCGTCGATCGAGTGGTACTTCGCTCCCGAGTCGCTGCTGTCGGCTCGCGCTGTTCTACAAGGACATCGAGTCGCTTCGTGCCAGACGTGCGTGCGGATCAGCGTCCGTTCACGGGCAACCCGCTGGGCCTGCCCGACAGCGTCGCGATCGCGGCTTGCGGCGCGACCGCGGGTTGCAGCGCCGCGGCGATCTGGGACTTCACGGTTCCGGCCAACACGGAAGGCGGCGAGCTGAAGGGCTTCGAAATCAGCTACCAGCAGCCGTTCTCGTTCCTGCCGGGCGTCTGGAGCAACTTCGGCACGATCCTCAACTACACGGGCGTGGAGTCCGAGATCGACGTACCTGACCGACTCGGCCGTCGGCGCGAGCGTCACCGAAGGACGACGACCTCACGGGTCTCTCGACAGCATGCGTACAACGCCACGCTGTACTTCGACAACAAGATGTTCAGCGCGCGCGTGTCGGCGGCGTATCGCTCCGAGTACCTGACGACGGTGCCGGGTCGCGACGGCAACGACGTGGAAGGCACGGCCGAGACGATGAACATCGACTTCTCGGCGACGTACAACATCAACGACAACTTCTCGGTGTCGCTGGAAGCGTTGAACCTCACCGACGAAGTGCAGGACCAGTGGGTGGATTCGATCGGCGATCGCCTGTCGTTCTACCACCACCAGGGCACGCAGTTCTACCTGGGCGCCCGCTTCAAGTACTGATCGCTAGTTAGACCCGTGTCGATGCGCGAGGGGACAGGAGAAATCCTGTCCCCATTTTCTTTTTGAGGCGGCGGCCATACTCGCCGGCCATGACGCTTCCCGCATTGCCGATCAACCGCCGCCAGATCATCCTCGCGGGCGCCATGACCGCCCTCACTCCGCCGCCGCGCCGCCGCCGTGCAGCCGCCGCCGACCGGCGGCGATACCGTCGATCTGTGGCCTGCGGGCGCGCCTGGCGGCGAACACGTGACGGTGCGCGAGGAGATCATCGAGCGGCTGCCCGACGGCCCGATGCGCGATCGCTTCGCCGCAGCACGTGACCCGCCCGACTCTCACGCTGTTCAGGCCGAAGTCCGCCTGGAATGGCATCACGCTGCTCATCGTTCCGGGCGGTGGCTACGTGCGCGTGGTCATCGACAAGGAAGGATTCGAGGCGGCCGAATGGTTCACCGCAGCGCGGGTTCGCTGCGGCGGTGCTGCGCTATCGCATGCCCGCCGACGGCTGGGCCGCGGGCGCGGACGCACCCGTGCACGACGCGATGCGTGCCTTGCGCCTGCTGCGGCACCGCCCGCTCGCCCGCGGGTTCGGCGCCACGCGAATCGGCAATCATCGGTTTCTCCGCCGGCGGCCACCTCGTGCGCGCGTCTGATCACCGAGCCGGAGCTCGCAGTACCCGCGCCGGACGCGGCCGACGACGTCGTCCGCGCGTCCGGACTTCGCGGTGCTCATGTATCCGGTGATTGCGACCACCGGCGCGGCCGCGCATCGCCGGCTCGGCGGAACAACTGCGGCGCAGCGGGTGTGGCCGCACGCGGAGCTGGCGAAGTTCTCGCCGCATCTCAACGTCAGCGCGAACACCCCGCCAACGATGCTCGTGCACGCGGCCGATGACGCGTCGGTGCCCGTCGAGAATTCGCTGCTGATGTACGACGCGCTGCAGAAGGCGGGCGTCCGCAGCGAACTGCATGTGTTCGACAGCGGCGGCCACGGCTTCGGCCTGCGTGGCGTCGCGGGCAGGAACGTGGCCGTCTGGCCGACGCTGGTTCAGAACTGGGCGCTGATCCGATGACACGACACCGTGAACCGGTCGATCCGCGAACGCCGGCGCCGCTTGCTGGCGCGCGGCGCCGCTCGGCCGCTGGTCGCGGCGCTGCGCCGCTGCGCGCGCGGCGGCGCGCAATCGCCGGTGGTCCGCACCACCGCCGGCCGCGTGCGCGGCTTCGTCGACGGCGATCTCATGGTGTTCCGCGGCATCCGTTACGGCGCCGACACCGCCGACGCGCCGTTTCATGCCGCCGCGTCGCGCCCGCGCCGTGGCGCGGCGTCGTCGAAGCCCGCGAGTTCGGCGCCGCGAGTCCGCAGCCCGGCATCGGAGCCCAATCAATCCGAGGACTGCCTGTTCCTCAACGTGATTGCGCCGCTCGCGAAGGCGTCGAAGCCGCGGCCCGTCATCGTCTACATCCATGGCGGCGCCTATTCGACGGGCTCGGGCTCGAGCCCGCTGTACGACGGCGCCAGTCTCTGCCGACGCGGCGATGTGGTGGTGGTCACGCTCAACCACCGGCTCAACCTGTTCGGCTATCTCTACCTGCCGGGATTTCCGGACTCCGGAAACGCCGGGCAGCTCGACCTGGTGCTGGCGCTGACACTGGGTGCGCGACAACATCGGGCCGTTCGGCGGCGATCCGGGCTGCGTCACCTTGTTAGGCCAGTCCGGCGGCGGCGCGAAGATCGCCACGCTCATGGCCATGCCGGCGGCAGCGGGTCTGTTCCATCGCGCCGCGACGATGAGCGGCCAGCAGCTGACGGCATCCGGCCCGCAACACGCCGCGGGCCGCACGCGCGCGTTGCTCGACAAGCTGGGCCTTGGCCGCGGAGCGCGCACGCGAGCTCGCCACGCTGCCCGTGACGGATCTGCAGACGCGCGCACGCGGCGCACCGTGGACCCGTACATCGGCCGCGGCAGCTGCTACATGGGCCCGGTGCTCGACGAACGCACGCTCACGCGCCACCCGTTCTATCCGGATGCGCCCGCCGCAGTCCGCCGGC
This sequence comes from uncultured Pseudomonadota bacterium, assembly GCA_963846605.1. Lineage (GTDB taxonomy): Bacteria > Pseudomonadota > Gammaproteobacteria > Steroidobacterales > Steroidobacteraceae > CADEED01. Next base: position 190,718 of record CAWJWS010000010.1, on the reverse strand, counting down.
ATTCCGATGATGATCGGCAACACTCACGACGAAACCCGCTCGCTCATCGGCCGCGGCGACCCTCCAGCGTGGTCGCTCACCTGGGAAGCCTTGCCGCGCAAGCTCGAGGCGGAGATGCGCGTCGACATCGCGGGCGACGACGGTGGTCGCCGAGTATCGCCGCCTGTATCCGCACTACTCGCCCAGCCGACGTGTTCTTCGCGGCGACCACCGCGGGCCGCTCCTGGCGCGGCGCCATCGTCGAAGCGGAGCTGCGCGCCCGCAGGGCTCGCCCGCCTACGCCTACCAGCTCGACTGGGGTTCACCGCAGGACGGCGGCAAGTGGGGCGCGTTCCACACGCTCGACATCCCGCTGATGTTCGGCACGCTGACGGCGCAAGGCTCGCTCACCGGGCGACGGCGCCGGAGGCGCGCCAGGTGTCGGCCACCATGCAGCAGGCGCTGCTGGCGTTCGCGCGCGCCGGTGATCCTAACTACCCGGAACTGGCGCGCTGGGAGCCCTACACGCTGCCACGCCGCGCAACGATGGTGTTCGACGCCGACGAGCCGCCTCGAGGACGATCCCCGCGGCGCGGAGCGACGGCTGTTCGCCAAGGTGCCGTTCATCCAGCAGGGGACCTGATGGGCGGTCGCCATCCGCATAAGCGTCACCGGGAGTGAGCGAAATCCGGCGCTGCGTCCGTCAACTGTAAAGAGCCACTGGTTTGGTCGATTATTTGACTCAGGAAATGCGAGTGGCGTCGCGAATGTCCTCTGGAACCATTGAAAATGACACCGGTTTCCCGATATAACATCGCCTGCAGCAGCAGAACGCTCCAGAGCTAGAAAGAAGGTTACAAATTGGTCTCTGTTGTCTCCGACCTCGCGTTCGACGCCAAGGGGGTGGCCGCCGAATTCGTCAAGGCGCGCCGTTCCGCTGGCTCGTTCACGCAGTATCCCGGCGCCAGGCCCCAGGATCTCGACTCGGCATATCGATGCCAGGACGAGGCCATCTCGCCTGTGGAACGACGCCATCGTCGGCTGGAAAGTCGGCTGGATCCCCGAGCCTCTCAGTCAGAAGTTCGGCGCGCAGCGCCTCGTGGGCCCGATCTTCGGCACGGCCTGCAGCGCTCCAATGGCTCCGCCGTGGTGGATGCCCCGGTGTTCGCGCAGGGTTTCGCGGCCGTCGAGGCCGAATTCGTCGTGCAGCTCGCCAAGGACGCCCCGGCCAACGTGACGGAGTGGACCGCCGAGACCGCACGCCGCTTCGTGAAGACCATGTACATCGGCATCGAGATCGCGAGCAGCCCGCTGCAGAACATCAATGACTACGGCCCGGCCGTGGTCGCCAGCGATTTCGGCAACAACGCGGGCCTGCTGCTGGGTGCCGAGATCGCCGACTGGCAGACGCGCCCGCTCGACATCGCTGAACTGCGAAACCCGCATCGACGGCGCGGTGGTCGGGCGCGGTGGCGCAGCCGCCGTGAGCGGCGGCCCGCTGACCGCCCTCGCCTTCGCGCTTGCGCGTCAATGCGCGCCGCGGCCGGCCGCTGCGTGCCGGGGACTTCGTGTCCACCGGGGCAGCCACGGGTGTCCACTCGATCACAGGCGGGACAATCCGCCGAGGCAATCTTCACGGGAATCGGCAGCCTTCGTTGCCGTACCGTGCCCATGACCGCGCATGTCCCGCCCTGATTGTTAGGGACAAACCTGCCCGCGGGAGCTCCGCTTCCGTACAATCCGCCACCATGACATCGCCCACGGAAAAAAGCCGCGGCTCCACGCGCAGTACCGAAGCCGCCGGCACCCGCCAAGGCCCCGAGCGTGCTCAAGCCCGCGGGCATCAAGCCGGGCCGCAACGCCACCATCAACGACATCGCCCGCCTCGCCAGCGTCTCGAAGAAAACCGTGTCGCGCGTGATCAACCAGTCGCCGCTGGTGCAGGAAGCCACCCGCGCGCGCATCCAGGCGGTCATCGACAAGTTCGGCTACGTGCCGGATCCGCAGGCCCGCGGCCTGGCGTTCCGCAAAGTCCTTCCTCATCGGCCTGGTGTACGACAACCCGAACGCGCAGTACATCGTGAACTGCATGGAAGGCGCGCTCGATGCCGTGCGCAATTCCGAATACGAAGTGGTCGTGCATCCCTGCGATCGCAAGAAGCCCGACTTCATCTCCGGTGTGCGGCGTTTCGTCGAGCGCCAGAAACTGCGCGGCGTGATCCTCATTCCGCCGATCTCCGAGAACGACGAACTCACGCGCGCGCTCACGGCGGCCGACTGCGCGTACGTGCGCATCACGTACACGCAGCTCGACGATCCCGTCGCGCATCGTGATCTCCAACGATCGCCTCGCGGTCGCCGAGGTGGCGAACTACCTCGTCTCGCTGGGGCACAAGCGCATCGGCTACATCGCCGGTCCGTCCGGGTTTCCGGTCGGCGGTCGAGCGTCTGGCAGGCTTCCGCGAGGCGCTCGCCGCGCGCCAGATCCCGTTCCCCAACGAACTCATCGTCGAGGGTGGCTACACCTACGAATCCGGCGTGGCCGGCGGCGAGAAGCTGCTCGCGCTGAATCCGCGCCCCACCGCCGATCTTCGCCAGCAACGACGAAATGGCCGCCGGCGTGTATCGCGTGGCGAGCAAGCTCGGCCTTTCGATCCCCGGTGACCTGTCGATCGTCGGCTTCGACGACGGCCCGCTCGCGTCGCGGCTGCTGCCGTCGCTGACGACCATCAAGCTGCCGATCCGCGAACTCGGCCGCATCGCGGCCAACAAGATCCTGCACCCCGAGGCCGCGGGCGGCACGCATGCCATGGTTACGCCGCTCGAGCCGCATCTCGTCATCCGCGACTCCTGCCAGCCACCCGGCAAGTGATGATGCCCGGTCCGCTGCACGTGCTGTGAACCATAATCTTTCCGCGTCATGACACCGGTTTCCTAAGCGTGATCGGCTCGGAGTAGAATCGCCACCCCCAAGATACGACCCCGGATCCAGGCCATGAAGTTCGAGACCCGTCACGCCAGCCACCCGTCCATCATCCCGACGCTCAACTCGTCGAAGATGCGCGAGATGTACCACATCTCCGGAATCTTCATTCCGGATGACGTCAGCCTCACGTTCAGCCACATCGAACGCATGATCAACGGCGGCGTGATGCCGGTGAACAAGGCCATCGAACTCAGCGAAGTGCCGGCGCTCAACAAGGGTCCGTTCCTCGCGCGCCGCGAACTCGGCGTCATCAACGTCGGCGGCAACGGCAAGGTGTCAGTGGACGGCAAGGAGTGGGCGCTCGTCGGCCCGCGAAGGCCTGTACATCCCCCAGGGCACCGAGAAGCTGCGTGTTCACCTCGGATTCGAAGGACGCGCCGGCGAAGTTCTATCTGGCCAGCACGCCGGCGCACGCGCGCTACGAGACGGTGAAGATCGACATCGCGAAGGCGAATCCCGATGCCCGTGGGTGCGCCGGCCACCGCCAACGCGCGCACCATCTACCAGTACATCAATCCGGACATCTGCAAGTCGGCGCAGTTGCTCATGGGCCTGACCTCGCTGCAAGGAAGGCAGTGTGTGGAACACCATGCCCTGCCACCTGCACGAGCGCCGCGCCGAGACCTACTTCTACTTCGACCTCAAGCCCGATGCGCGCGTGGTGCACATCATGGGCGAGCCGCATGAGACGCGGCACATCTTCGTGGCCAACGAGGAAGCCGTGATCTCGCCACCGTGGGGCATCCACACCGGCTGCGGCACCTCTAACTACAGCTTCATCTGGGCGATGGGCGGCGAGAACCAGGAATACAAGGACGTCGCCTGGGTCCCGATGGACGCGCTGCGCTGATGGCCGCCAGTTTCGACCTGACGGGCCGCGTCGCGGCCGTCACGGGCGCCAACACCGGCATCGGTCGCGGCATCGCCGAGGCGCTGGCCGCGGCCGGCGCGGACATCGCGGCCATCGGCCGCAGCGATCCCGCGGAGACGCTGGCGGCGGTGAAGGCCCTGGGCCGCAAGGCGGTCTGGGTCGATGGCGGACTTCGGCGCCAAGCCCGACAACGCCGCCGTGGTCAAGGAGGTCGTCGACAAGCTCGGCGGCCTGCACATCCTCGTGAACAACGCCGGCACCATCCGCCGCAACAACTCCATCGACTTCACCGAAGCCGACTGGGACGCGGTGATCGACGTGAACCTGAAGTCGGTGTTCTTCCTGTCGCAGGCCGCCGCCCGTCACATGATTCCCAATGGCGGCGGCAAGATCATCAACATCGCGTCGATGCTGTCGTTCCAGGGCGGCATCCGCGTGCCCTCCTACACCGCCAGCAAGAGTGGCATCGCCGGCCTCACCAAGATCCTGGCCAACGAATGGGCGGTGAGCGGCATCAACGTCAACGCCATCGCGCCCGGATACTTCGCGACGAACAACACGGTCGCCCTGCAGGCCGACGTGAAGCGCAATGCCGAGATCCTCGCGCGCATTCCCTGCGGGCCGCTGGGGCGACCCCAAGGATCTCGGCGGCGCCGCGGTGTTCCTCGCGTCGAGCGCGGCCAACTACGTGCAAGGCGTCATCCTTCCTGTCGACGGCGGGTGGCTGGCGCGCTAGACGCCGTATCATCCGAGGCATGCGCATCGCATTCCTCGGTCTCGGCAAGATGGGCTCGGGCATGGCCGGGCGGCTCATCGCCGCTGGCCACTCCCTGTCGGTGTACAACCGCACGCCCGAGCGCGCCGCGCCCTTCGGCGCGCTGGGCGCGCGCATCGCGGGTCGCCGCGAGCCGCCGCCGAACGCGCCGACGTCATCATCGGCATGACCGCGGACGACGAATCATCGCGCGTCGATGTGGCTGGGCGACTTCGGCGCGCTGGCCGCCGACAACCTGCCCGACGCGCTTGGCCATCGAGTGCTCCACGCTGTCGCATGACTGGGTGCTCGAACTTGCCGGACAGGTTCGCGAACGCGGCTTTCGCTACGTCGACGCGCCCGTGACCGGACTTCCGGATGCCGCCGCCGCCGGCACACTGACGCTGCTGGTGGGCGCCGACGCCGGCGGACCTCGATGCCGCGCGGCCGATATTCGCGTCACTGGCGGCACCGCGTCCTGCACTTCGGCGCCGTGGGCCAGGGCACTGTCTACAAACTCATGGTGAACCTCATGGGCGCGGTGCAGATCGCGTCGGCGGCCGAGGGCATGGTGCTCGCGGAACGCGCGGGGCTCGATCTGAAGCTGGTGGCCGACGCGGTCGCCAGCGGGCAGGCGGCGAGCCCGCAGGTGGTGCGCAACGTGCGCCGCTTCGTGGCGGGAGATCACGGCGGCGCGGTGAATTTCACGCCAGCACTGCGCCTCAAGGACATCGACTACGCACTGCGCCTCGCGAACAAGCTGGGCGTCGACGTGCCGCATTCGGCGACGTGGCCGGCGAGCTCTATCGAAAACTCGTGCGAGCGCGGCTTCGGCCGCGACAACGAAAGCCGGATCATCGACACGTTGCGTGAATGACGCGCGCGATCGCGCGCCGCCTCAGAGCGTGCAGACTGGCGCGTCGTCAGTCCCACCGTCTTGGCGAGCTGTCCCGACGGCTGTCTTCTCGGGCAGTGCGCGCAGCAGCAGGCCCCAGGGCGTGCTGCGATAGGTGCCGGGCGAGATATCCGGGCCGACCACGCGGACGTCGGCGACCTGTCTGCTCGGGACGCAGGGCACGCACGCGGGCGCTGATCACGTCGCTGTCGCTGGCCGTCACGCGCTGCAGCTGCACGCAGAGTCTCGTCCTGCGCGCCAATGGTGACGTGCCGCGGTTGATCGCCGACTCGAAGCACGAGCCGCTGGCCGGCCGGCCCGGCGTAACGCGCGCGGATCGACGTCGAGGAAATACGTGCTGCTGCTCGCCTCAACCTGGGCGAGCGCAACTCCCACCATCGCGGCGCAGACGGCCGCGGACAGGATCGTTTGCGCATGCCGTATGTGAGCACGATGTTCGCTGGGAAGTTCCCTCAGCACACTCTCTGACTAGCTGTCGGCCTTCGCTGACATCAACCACCTGCGATCAGCGTCTTGGTGCAATCGATGCTCAAAGCGGTGCAGGACCCGGTTTTCCGCACAGAAAGTAACGACTCGTGACACAAAGTCACAGAGTTCGTCGCTGGATACCGACGCCCTCGCGGCGATGATGAGCTCGTCACCCACCTGACATGTTCGCGCGGCCGCGCCGTTCAGCACGCAGCAGCGCGAGCCCCGCTCGCCGGGGATCACGTACGTGCTGATGCGCGCACCCGTCGTCTTGTTCCAGATCTCCACGAACTCATAGGGCAGGATTCCCGCGGCCTCGGTGTGCTCGGGATCCAGTGCGATCGAGCCCTCGTAGTGGAGTTCCGCGCCGGTCACCCGCAGTCCGTGCAATTTGCCGATCATCATCGAACGCTGCATCACGTCTCCCGGGATCGCCCCGTGTGTAGTTAGTGTCAGAACGCGCCGTCGGAGCTGCCGAGCATCGCTGCGCGCACCAGCGGCACCGGCGGCACGCCGTATGACAGGAACTTGTCGTGGAACTGCTGGGGCGTCGCGCCCGGGTTGGCGGCGAGCCAGTCCGCGCGCAGCTTGCGGATCATGAGTTTGCCCAGCGTGTAGGCGAGGTAGCCCGGATCGTAGGTGCCGCGCAGCGCCTGCTGGCGTGCGTTGCCGGCGTCGGCGAACGCCTGCTCGCGGAACATCCGTTCGGATTCCTCGAGCGTCATGCAGCCGCTGTGCAGACAGATGGCCGACAGGAAACGCACGTCGCGCAGCAGCGCATTCGTCGAGCATGCCGACCCGCATCTCCGGATCGCCGGCACCCAGGCCCGCGTCGTACATCATCTCCTCGGCGTAGTGCGCCCAGCCCTCGCCGAAGGAGTAGTTCCACCACAAGGCGCCGACCTTGCGAGGGATTCGCGATTGGCGAATTGCCCCTGCAGGTAGTGACCCGGCCAGACCTCGTGCGCGGAGACGAACAGCAGGTAGGCCTTGCCGGGTAGATAGGCATTGCGCTCGGCCGCGCTCCACTTCGGCATCCGGCGGCGCCACGTAGTATGTGGCCTTCACCGCCGGATTCTCGTACGGACCCGGGCGTGGTGATGTACGCGAAGTTGCCGCGGTTGTAGGGCGGCGACTCCGCCACCAGCGCCTGCTCCTCGCTCGGGATGCTGACGATCTTCTTGTCCACGCACGAACTGGCGCAGCTCGCGCGAGCTGCGCGCGCGCGCCCTCGACGGTGCCGCCCGACGGGCTTGTTGGCGCGCATCTTGTTCACGCAGGCGGCCAGCGTCGCCTTGGGAGCGAACGCAGCGCAGGCCTCGCGCAAGGCGGCAAGATTGCGCTCCAGGTCCTTGCGGCCCGCGAGCTCCAGATCCTCCAGCGGCAGGTCGACGAGCTCGGTCTCGCGCAACATCTCGCATGAACTTCGGCGCGCCCAGCGCGAAGTCATCGGTGCCGTTGGCGCGCTGCGACTCCAGCCAGCCGGCGAGCTCGTCCATGGCCTTGGCCGCCGCGAGCGTCGCGCTCGGTCAGCTCGGCCTTCAACTTCGCGTCGTCGAGCCGGCGAAGATCGGCGGCATCTCGTCGCGGAAGAATGTGGCGTAACCGCCGAAACCCGCGGCGCCGCGCTCGATGAATGCCTTGGGCAAGGGTGTACGCAGGTTGGCGCGGATGTGGCGCCGCGAGTCCGGGGATCGCGCGCGCGTAGCCGAGGAAGCCCTCCAGCCGTTTCGGCAGCGGCGCGTATTCGCGCGTCGAGATACATGGAGGGATCGAGGCGCTCCAGATACCACGCCGGATTGCGGAAGGGCGCCTCGGCGCTGTCCAGCCAGAACAGTTTGCGAGTCGATCACCCAGGCCAGATAGTCGCGCTCGAATCGTCTGCGCGCTCGCTGAGCGTCGCGGCATCGAGCTGGCGCAGTTTCGACTTGAACTCGCGCAGCTCGGTGACATCCGCCTCGATGCGCTGCGCGGCTCCAGTCGGGCATCTGGCCGTCGAACTCATGCCGGCCGGCCTGCACGGCGAAGTACGGATCGCGCTTCATGCGCGCCTCGATGAACGATCCACCAGTCGGCGAAGTCGGCGTCGAAGCCTGGCGCGGGCGACGACCGGGGGCGGCGGCGTTCAGCTGCGGGCTCAGGCTTGCGCGTGCATCCGGCAGCATCGCAAGGCGTAGACCAACGCATGAGGATCGGCGGCGAGCGTTCGGACGTCGCATGACGCTCTCCGCGAGATTTCGCTGGAGGCGCATCGTAATGGAACTGCAGCTGGCCCGTCAGTGCATCAGCGGCGCGAACTGCGCCGCCAGTCGGAGCCGGCTTCAGCGCAGGCGAAGCGCGCGGTCGGGTGTCATCGCCGTCTCCGCCAATTCGAAGCAGCGCAGCGCGTGATCGCAGCGGCCGGAATCGAACAGCAGGTTGCCCAGCGCCCGTTGACTGTGCGTGCGGCCACCGTCGAGCCGCACGGCGTTCCGGAGACGCGGCGCACGCCGCAGGCCGATCGCCGAGGCGGATCAGCGCAGTGCCCAGCGCATGCCAGGCGTCCGCGTCGTGCGGCATCGAGCCTGAGCACGTCCGGTCGAACGGAGCACCGACGGCGCGCGCGGCGGCGCGATCAGGAGGAATGAATCGAATTGCATGCCAACCTCTGTGTCGCGCGAGCGTGGGGCTGGCTGCCTGGGGAATCCGGCGCGGAGGAGCGCGGACCTGGGTGGCTGACCGGTTGCGAGTAGAAGCAGCGCGGCGGAACGCCTTACTTGGTCAGAATGAGCTTGCCGCTGCGCGTGACCTGCAGCAGGTAGCGCTCCGCCGCATGTTCGATCCAGATGCGGTGCGCGCCGGCCAACAGTTCCTTGGTGGTGACCACGCGCTCCGGCTGGCGGTCGCGCGCGGGCATCGGACGCGGACGGCCTGGCGGGCTCATCTATATGAGTGGCGGGCATCGAAGACCTCAAATAAGAACGCTTCTCATTTGCGGCCAGAGAATAGAACCGGGCTGGCGGACATTGCAAGCCGCTAGTAGAAACAATGGGTTAGGCCTGCGTCGCGCCGGCCGAGGCTCAGAAGGGCTTCACGACCACCAGGATGACGATGCCGATCAGCAGCAGCGCCGGCACCTCGTTGAACACGCGATACCAGCGCTCGCGAATGCGAATTCCGGTCCGCGGCGAACTGCTGCAGCAGCGCGAAGCAGGCGCCGTGATAACCGATGAGCAGCGAACACCAGCGCCAGCTTCACGTGCAGCCAGCGCATCAGTAGATAGTCCGGCGACCAGCGCCAGCATGGCGACAGCCGAAGCCCAGCGCGATCACCGCGCCGATGGTCATGATCATGAACAGCTTGCGCTCCATGATCTTGAAGCGCGCATTGCCCGCTCGATCCTCGATGGACGCCCTGCTGGATCTGCGCGTGGTACACGAACAGCCGCGGCAGATAGAGCAGTCCCGCGAACCAGCTCACCACGCCGATGATGTGGAAGGCCTTCAGCCAGAGCATGCGACGGCTCCCGTGTCGTGCCGGTCGCCGATCGACCACGCGCCACGAGACCGCGGCGACGTGATCCGCGCGTGCATTGAGCGCGGCGATGTACTGGTATCTGCTGGCCGCCCGCCGCGAGGAACGCGTCGCGATTCTCCATGCCGATCTCCTCGAGGGTTTCCAGGCAGTCCGCCGCGAAGCCCGGACACATCACTGCCACGGCTCGTCACGCCGCGCTTCGCCAGCGCCGCCACGGCCTCGATGGTGTAGGGCTGCAGCCAGCGAGTCCGCGCCGAAGCGCGACTGGAACGACAGAGCTCCATGCTCCGTCAGCGCCAGGCCGAGCCTCTGCGCGAGCAGCGTCGCCGTGCGTTCGCATTGCGCGCGATACGGGATCGCCCCGCGTCACGAACCGCTCGGGGATGCCGTGGAACGACATCAGCAGATGGCTGCGTCGGCGCCGTGTTGCCGGCGATGATCGCGCACGCTGGCAGCCAGCGCATCGATGTAAGCCGGGTGCTCGTGGTAGTCGGACACGAAGCTCAAGCCGGGCACATGCCGCATGGCGCGCAAGCGCTCGGTGACCTGGTCGAAGACCGCGCCGGTGGTGGCGCCGCAGTACTGCGGAAACATCGGGATCACGACGATGTGCTCGGCACCCGCGGCGCGCAGCGAGTCGATGGCGGCCGCGCACGCGTCGCGCCGCCGGTGTACAGCATGCGCCAGCGCCACCGGAGTGTCGCTGGCGCGCAGCGACTGCTTCCAGCCCGGTGCGCAATCCTTCGCTGTAGATCGACAGCGGCGATCCTTCGGGCGTCCAGATGGCGGCGTATTTCTTCGCGCTGGCGCGCGGCCGCACCCGCAGGATGATGCCGTGCAGGATGGGCCAGCCACAGCCAGCGCGGCAGTTCGACGACGCGCGGATCGCCCAGCAGGCCGGCCAGGAACGCGCGCACGTCGCGCGTGGCCAGCGACGCCGGCGTGCCGGAATTGACCAGCAGGACGCCGTATTTCATGACGTCTCGCGCGTCATCAAGCCACTCGCGCGGCTTCAGATAGTCGGCGAGCCGCGCCTCGGGCGAACCGGGCTCGGGCCGATAGTCGTAGCGCCACTCGGCGCGCGGCGGCAGCGACATCAGCAGCGACTCGGTGCGCGCGCTGGACTGCAGCCCGAAGCGCGTGCCGCGATCGAACGCGAGGTTGAACTCCACGTAGCGGCCGCGGCGCAGACGCTGGAAGGCCTGCTCGCGCTCGCCGTACGGCGTGTCGCGACGCCGCGTCACCAGCTTCACGTACGCCTCCAGATAGGCGTCACCGATGCGCCGGATCAGCGCGAAGCAATGCTCGAAGTCGCCGCCGATGCTCCGGCGGGCGTCGTTGAGGTCGTCGGCGAACAGACCGCCGACGCCGCGCGTCTCGCCGCGATGCGGCAGGTAGAAATACTTGTCGCAGGCGTCCTTGAGCAGCGGGTAGACCGGCGGCCCGGCCGGCTCGCAGGCCGCGCGGCCGCCTCGTGCCAGGCGCGCGCGTCCTCGTCGAAGGGATACACCGGCGTGAGATCGAAGCCGCCGCCGAACCACCACATCTCGCCACCGCGCGCGGTGAACAGCCGCACGTTGGCATGCGACGTGGGCGCATAGGGATTCACCGGATGCACCACCACGCTGGTGCCCATGGCGCGGAAAGGCTGGCCGGCGAGCTCGGTGTGCCGCTCGCTGGCCGCGGCGGGTAGTTTGGCGCCGGAGACGTCGCTGAACGCCACGCCGGCACGGTCGAAGGTCGCGCCGAGTTCGATCAGCGACAGGCGGCCATTGCCGCTGAGCACGTCGCCGGCCGGCCGCGTCCATTCGTCGCGCCGTTGCGGGCTTGCCGGATCGAGCGCCGCCCAGGCATCGCTGAGCCGCGTGTGCAGGCCGGTGAAATAGTCCCGCGCGGCGTCGATCTCGGCGCGCGCCGATGGGCGTGACCGCGGTGGCGCTCATGGCGCGCTCCGGAAAAGATAGCCGCGCCCGCGCAGCGTCACGATGTGCACGGGATTCTCCGGATCCGGCTCGAACAGCTTTCGCAGCCGCAGGATGAAGTTGTCCACCGTGCGATCCGTGGGGAACTGGTCCATGCCCCAGACTTCCTCGAGCAGGTCGGCGCGCGTCAGCGCGCGGTTCTCGTTGGCCGAGAACACTTCCATGAGCCGCAGCTCCTTGTCCGACAGCGACACTTCACCCTCGTTGGTCAAGCGCCTGACCGGTGTCGAAGCGCACCCAGTAAGCCGCGAACACCAGCCGCGGCGGCGCGCTGGCCGGCCGGCCGCTGGCCCGGCGCAGCAAGCGCGCGCACGCGCGCCAGCAGTTCGTTGACGTCGAATGGCTTGGGTAGATAGTCGTCGGCGCCGGCATCGAGGCCGCGCACCTTGGAACTGGTGTCGCTGCGCGCGGTGAGCATGAGAATGGGCGCGCTGATGCCGATGTCGCGCGCATGGCGCGTGAGCGCGAAGCCATCACCGCCCGGCAGCATCACGTCGAGGATGGCCAGCTGGAAGTCGCCGCCGGAGAGCAGCTTCTTGCCCTCCTCGAAATTCTCGGCGGTCACGATCTCGTAGCCGGCATGCCGCAGGTTCACCGCCACGCAGTTCGCGCACCAGCCGCTCGTCTTCGACGATGGCGATGCGCTCAACCATGCACGGCTCCCTGCGATCGGCCGCCGCGGCGCCCTGCGGCGCCAGCAGCAGCGTCACCGTGAACACCGCGCCCTGGCCCAGGCCCGGCGCTGCGCGCCGTGATGTCACCGCCCATGCGACGCGCCAGCGAACGCGCGATGGCCAGGCCCAGGCCGGCACCATGCGTCATGCCATCGCCGCTGCCGCGATTGTGCAGGTCGAACAGCTTCTCCGCGGCTTCCGGCGCGAAAGCCGCGACCACGATCGCTGATGTCCAGCCGCCAGCGGCCGTCGCTGACGCCGGCGGCGATACGCACCTGGCCACCGCCATACTTGTTCGCGTTGTCGAGCAGGTTCTCGAGGATCACGCGCAGGCCATCGCGATCCGCGCGCACCTGCACGGCGTCGATGACGCGCGAGCTCCACGTCGCCGCCGCTGGAGGTACGCGCGCGATGCGCCAGCAGGTCGGCGATGAAACGCGCGGCATCGACGCTTTGCACGCCTTCGCGGGGATCGCGCGCCATCGCGCGCTGGTAGGCCAGGATGGTCTCGGCGAGATGTTCGAGCCGATCACACTCCATCTGGCCCAGCCGGATGAGCTCGGCGCGCTGCGCCTCGGGAATGCTGCCGATGGCGAGGCTCTGCAGCAGACCTTTCACGCCGGCCACCGGCGTCTTGAACTCGTGGCTGGTGAACTGCAGCAGCTTCTCCATGTCTTCGCGCTGCTGCTTGCGGCGCTGCGCGAGCAGGAACAGCACCACCAGGCTGCCGGACAACAGCAACGCCAGCAGCGTCGATTCACCCACCAGCATGACGTTGCGCCGGTCGTGATGCTCGGCGATCTCCTGCTGCCGCTGCTCCACCTGCTGCGTGCGTGAGGCCGGTCTGCGCATCGAGCAGCGCGCGCTCCAGCGCCTCGTTGCTGCGCATCTCGCCGCGCAGCAGGATGGTCCACCAGAACACCAGCGACGCGGTGGCGACCAGCGTCACGCCGAGCACGATGAGCTCGGCGCGTTCGGCAAACCACTGTCGGAGACTGGGTCGCATCAGGCCTCGTTGGCTCAGCACGTCCAGCAGTGTATCGATATCCGCGGTGGTGTGAGCCGCCGACAGGAAGCAGACCTCGTATGCCGACGGCGGCAGGTAGACGCCGCGCGCCAGCCAGGAGCGATACCGGCCGTGGTACTCGCTGACCGCGTTGCGCGGTGATGGCCGAGGCCGCCACCGGCAAGGTCGCGTGACGTATCGAAGTACGGCCAGACGATCGGGCCGATGCGCGGCAGCTGCGCCACGCTTCTTCGAGCGCATGGCGCGAGTACGCCGCATCCAGATGCCGGCCTAACATCTCGATGTGTTGGTAGACGCCGCCCTCGGCGAGCTCGGTGAGCGTGGCCACGCCAGCGGCCAGGCACACGGGATTACCCGCCATGGTGCCGGCCTGGTACACCGGGCCCAGCGGCGCGAGCTGCGCCAGCAGTTCCTTGCGTCCCAGCACCGCCGCCACCGGCAGGCCGCCGCCGACGATCTTGCCCAGCGTGGTGAGGTCGGGCTCGATGCCCACCACCTTGTCGTAGCCGTGATAGCCGAAGCGGAACCCGGTGATCACTTCGTCGAAGATCAGCACCGTGCCGTGCGCGCGCGTGAGTTCGCGCAGCTTCCGCAGATATTCGCTGCGACTGCAGCAGCAGTCCGTTGTTGGCGGGCACGGGCTCGATGATCGCCGCGGCGAGATCCTTGCCGTGTTCGCGGAAGGCCTGTTCCAGCGCGGCAATGTCGCCGAGCGGAATGACCGAGGTGTCGGCGGCCACCTGCGCGGGCACGCCGGCGCTGTCGGCCAGACCCTGCGTCACCACGCCGCTGCCGGCCTTCACCATCAGCGAATCCACGTGGCCGTGATAACAACCATCGAACTTCAGGATGCGGCGCCGGCCATTGCTGGCGCGCGCGATACGCACCGCCGTCGCCACGGCTTCGGTGCCGCTCACCACGAAGCGCACCAGCTGCGCGTAGGGGTACGCGGCGAGCACCCGCTCGGCGAGTTCACCTTCGTGGCGATGCGCCGTGCCGAAGGCCAGGCCATCGGCGGCCGCGCGTTGCACGGCTTCGACCACCTTCGGATGCGCATGACCGAGGATCAGCGGACCCCAGGCCATGCAGAAGTCGAGATAGCGGTTGCCGTCCTCGTCGACCACGTGCGCGCCGCGCGCTTCCTTGAAGAACACCGGCGTGCCGCCCACCTTGCGGAAGGCGCGCACCGGGCTCGAGACGCCGGCCGGGATCAGCGCCTCAGCGCGTGCGTACAGCGCGGCCGAACGCGTCGAGCGTCAGTGGCGGGCTGGCAGCCGGCGACCGCGGCGCGGATGAATTCGTCACGTTGTTTTCCTTCTGACAGAATCCTTGCGGTCAGTTCGACGGTGCTGTCGGCCAGCCAGCCGGCATCGCTGGCGATGCCGAGGTACGCGCGCTGACCGATGACATGGCAACCGAAAGGCGTGGAGCAACCACCTTCGATGACGCGCAGGAAGTCGCGCTCCCAGCGCGTGGCGGCGACGCAGGCCGGGTCGGCGAGCAGCGCGAGTCTGCGAATCGATGGCGGCATCACCCGCGCGGCATTGCGCGGCCAGCGCGCCCTGCCCCGGCGCCGGCATCCACCACTCGGGCGGTAGTTCGACCACGACGAAAGCCGGACAGATCCAGCTGCAGGCGCGTAAGTCCCGCGGCCGCCAGGATGATGGCGTCCACGTTCTTGCCTTCGCCCAGCCGGCGCAGTCGCGTCGGCACGTTGCCACGCAGCGGCACGGACGCTGGCCTGCGGCGCGAACCGGCCCAACAAGGCGCCACGGCGCAGCGACGACGCGCCGACGCGCGCGCCCGACTTGAGCGGCAGCAGCCCGTCGGCGCGCGGCTCGTGGAATTCGCGGCGGATCAGCAGCCAGTCCGCCGGCGGTCGGCGCGCGGCAGGATGGTGCGATTGAGCAGCCCTTCGGGCGCGGCCGTCGGCAGATCCTTGAGCGAATGCACCACCAGATCGATGCGCCGCTCCAGCAGCGCGAGCTCGAGCTCGCGCGTGAAGAAACCCTTCTCCAGCTTGCCCACCAGCAGTGGCGACTGATCGAGGTCGCCGCGCGTGGCGATCACGGTGATGTCCGGATGCCAGGCCGCGTTGGGCGATTCTGGCGCGACGTCCTGACTGCCGAGCGCCGCCAGCACCGTGCGCGACTGCCACAACGCCAGATCGCTGCCGCGACTGCCGATGACACGCGCGCTCACTGCGGCTCCCGCCGCGCGGCGGAGATGAACTCGTGCAGCATCGCATTCACTTCGGAGGTGAGCTTGCGCGCGCGCTGCGGCGGCAGACCCTCGAGCAGGCCGGGTAGTTTGTTCTGCATGAATTCCGTGCGGATCGCGGTCATCGCCGCCAGCGTGTCGCTGGGCGGCGGCGCCAGCAGTGTCTGGCAGATCCGCTCGGCGCTGGTGGCGCACTCGGCTTCGAGCGCGCGCGTATTCGGCGTCGGGCAGCACCGCGCCATGCCCATCGAGCAGCTCGTCGAGTTCGGTCATGCGCCAGCCGGGCGCGGCGACGATCTGCAGCGGGCTGCCGAGGTCGAACACGCGGCGGCCTTCGCCGAGGCGGCAACGTGAGCCAGGCATGCGGTGCGCCCGACGCGACGATGACCACCTCCGCGCGCGACACCGCGGCGTCGAAGGCGCGCATGCTGGCGCGATTGAAACTCTCGACCGCGGTGAAACCCGAGTCGGTCGAGCGCGCGCAGCATCGCGCGGCCGATCTCGCCGAGACCGAACACCGCGATCGACGCGTCGCGCGGCACGTCCGGCGATGCGATCGATGACCAGCTGCTGCACGCCGCCGGTGCGTCCCTGCGGCAGGATGCGCCGCGCCTTGCCCAGCATCTCGCCCACACCGCGCCAGACCACGTGCAGGTTGCGGCACACCGTGCCCGCCTCGTGCGCGCGTTCGAAGGAACGCAGCACCTGGTTGCCGATGGCGTGTTCGCCCTGCGCGACGGAATCGAGGCCGGCCGCCACGCGCAGCAGCCCGCCCGCCGCCGCGGCGCCATGGCGCACGCGGGGTCGCAATGCGATCGGGATTCTCCGCTGGCGCCGATCAACGTGGCGCTGAACAGCTCCGCGGCCCAGGCCGGGCGCGTCGGCCGCGAACAACCACTCGACGCGCGCGCAGCTTTCGATGCGCACCACGCCGGATGATCTCGCCGGCATCGAGCAACTGCTGCGAAGGACCGCCGGCCTCCGCATCGATGGCCGCGAGCGCCGCGCGCACCGCCGACGGTGCCTCGCGATAACTCATGCCGACCAGTGCGAGCGGGATCATCGGCCTACTCCTCTCTCAGGCGAATTCCGCCGCGGTATCGCAGAGCGCGGCCACCGTCTCGGGCGGCGTGCCCGGCAGGATGCCGTGGCCCAGGTTGAGGATGCAGCTGCGACCGCCGGTGGTGCGCTTCATGGTTTCGAGCAGCGCACGCGTGCGCTGGCGGATCACGTCGGCGCTGCCTAGCAACAGCACGGGATCGATGTTTCCCTGCAGCAGGTGTTTCGGATAGAACTCGCGCGCCACCTGCCACTCGGTGCGCCAGTCCAGCGAGAACCCGGTGACGCCGCTTTCGCCGAGCAGCGGCAGCAGGTGATGGCCGCCACGCACGAACAGCAGCGTGGGCACCTTGCGTGCATTGCAGCTTGGCGGTGATGCGCTGGAGCGCCGGCAGCGCGAAGTCGCGGTATTCATCCGGCGCCAGCAGTCCGCCCCAGGAATCGAACAGCTGCACGGCATCGGCGCCCGCATCCACCTGGCGCGAGCAGCAGGTCCGCGACCACGTCGGCGATGGTGTTGAGCGCGCGGCGTGCCAGCGCCGGATCGCGATGCATGAGCGTGCGGGCTTCGCGGAAGTCGTCGCTGCCACCGCCTTCGACGCAGTAGGCGAACAGCGTGAACGGCGCGCCGGCGAAACCGAGGATGCCGTAACGATCCTTGAGCGTGTCCTTGAGATGCGCGACGGCGCGCGGTAGATAGGCGATGCGATCGAGCACGCCGTCGAGCTGCCAGGCGTCGTAGTCGGCGGCGGTGCGCAGCGGCCGCGCGATGCGCGGGCCTTCGCCGGGACCGAAGGTGACGCCCAGCCCCATGGCCAGCGGCACCACCAGGATGTCGGAGAACACGATGGCGGCGTCCAGCTTGAACTTGTCCAGCGGCTCGAGCGCGGCGCGCGTGGAGAGCTCCGGGTTCTGGCAGACATCCCAGAAGCTGTGCTCGGCGCGCAGCGCGCGGTAGCCGGGCAAGTAGCGGCCGGCCTGGCGCATCAACCAGACCGGAGGGCGGTCGAGCGCGTCACCGCGCAGCGCCGCGAGGAATCGCTCACGCGAGTGCATCGTGAATAAACCCCATTGAAATCAAATGTAAGCGTACGTCCGGGCACGCCTATCTGTCACAGCTCTGTCACGGCGCGCACCTTGTCGGGCATCGCGCCGCTGCTAACATCCGCGACGGAGTTCGCAGTGCCTCATACCTGGATCATCACCAAGTCCCAGCCGCATGCCGACAGCGTGGTCATCCAGCTGCGCCGGCAGGGCCTGACATGCGCTGGCCATTCCCTGCATCGAGCATCAGTGGCGTGATTGGCCGGAGCTGCGGCGCATCGGCGCCACCGGTGACTGCCATCCTGTTCGTGACCAGCCGCGCCGCGGCGGCGCGCGTCGACGTGCCCGCGACGTCGACAGGGCATCACCGTGGCGGCGATCGCGCCCACCACATCGGCGACGCTTGAATCGCGCGGAATTCGCGTCGGCCTGGCGCGCGCGCGGCGGTGTGCGCGAACTGGCGCAGGCCGTGCACGATGTCGCCGCGATGCCCGACGGGCGCCGACGTGTTCTATCCCACGAGCGACGCCGCGCTTCGCCAGCCCGAACATCTGGCCGCCGTGGCCACTCTCTCGCAACGGCTGCGCGTGTCACGCCGAGGCCGTGTATTCCACGGCGGCGCCCGCGAATCTCGACGCAGGAGCTGGCCGCGCTGCGAGCGGCACAGGTACGCCGCATGGCTATTGCTTCTGGAGTCCCTCGGCCATCGAGAACTTCGCGGCCGCGCGAGGGATTCCAGCTCGCGCCCGGACCCGTGGTGCTGGTCGGCGGCTCGACCGAACGATGCTGGCGGGAAACCGCGCCGCCGGCGTGGCGGCGCGCCTTCAGACACGACGCCGAGACGCCGCTGGAATGGTCGCTGCGCTTCCTGGAACGCGGCCAGGACGCCGCGGCGTGGTCTAGCTACTTGATCGAGCCCGGCTTGCGCATCATCTTGCGGATGTCCGCCAGGTGCATTTCCTCCGCCGCGATCTGGTCGCGCGCGTATTCCTCGAGGAGGATGCTCTTGCCCTCGGTGAG
Source organism: uncultured Pseudomonadota bacterium (assembly GCA_963846605.1). Lineage (GTDB taxonomy): Bacteria > Pseudomonadota > Gammaproteobacteria > Steroidobacterales > Steroidobacteraceae > CADEED01. The sequence continues at coordinate 172,201 of CAWJWS010000010.1, read as the reverse complement.
CGTCAGCAGGTCGTAGTAGGCGTCGAGGCCTGTCCTTCTCGTGCTCGTGCGCTTCCTTGAGGATCTCGTTGACGTCGTGCTGGTGCGTCTCGAGCAGCGAACCGATCTTCAGCGAGGGATGCCCGCCGAACGCGGTGATGTGTTCGCCGGCGAGGATCGGCGTGCGCATTGGATTCATTGGCCTGGTCGCGCAACCAGGCGACGATGGGGATGCGGTTGTGGCCGAAGATCATGAAGCTGTAGTGCATGTAGCGCACCACGCCCGCGAGCTCGAGCTCGAGGATGTGATTGAGAGCGTCGATCAGCTTCTTGGTGAGCTTCGGCATCCAGATCTGCATCGGTCATGGCGTTCCTCGCGTCTGTTCTTGTTGCCGGCCGCGGATGTTAGAGGAGTCGCGCGGGGATTTCAGACATGCGAATGGCAATGCGAATCCGTCGCAACTTGCCGCGCCACAGCAGCGTTGCCGCAGCGCGGAGCGGGGGTTCGCCCCCGCTCCGCCTGCTTTCCTACATCAGAACTTCGCGCGCACGCCGAGGAAGTAGCGCTTGCCGAACGTCTCGTTGCCGATGCGGCGGAACGGGTTGTTGTTCTCGACCTTCTGCTCGTCCAGCAGGTTCACGATGTCGAGCGAACACGGTGAAGTGCTCGCTCGCATTCCAGCTCACCGATGCGTCGAGCGTGCCGTAGTCCTCGTTGAACTCGGGCAGGCCTCCGCGACCGGCCGCCGTCAACAGCCATTCCTTGCGCCAGTTGTAAGCCGTACGCACGCTGAACTTGTCGTTCTCGTAGTAGATGGACGCGTTGTAGCTGGTCTCCGAGAGGCCGGGGAACGGCAACAGCTCGCCCGTGAGCAGATTACGGCCCTGGAAGCCCTTGTCGTTGGCAAAGGTGGCGTTCGCCAGCACACCGAAGCCGCTCCATGGCGCCGGCAGGAAGTCGAACGAGTACTGGCCACCGACTTCGAAGCCGTCGATGGTCACCTTGTCGGTGCCGTTGACCGGACGCGAGATCGTGTACGTGACGCCGTCGATGGTCTCGGGCGCCGAGGTATTGAGGATGAAACGCCCGATCTCCGTGCGGAACCAGGCCACCGACACGTAGTTCACATCGGAGAAGTAGTACTCGAGGCCCGCGTCGTACTGCCGCGCTTCGAACGGCAGCAGATCCGGATTGCCACGCGAACCCGTGAGGCCCACCACGTCCGTGGAACGCCGGAACGCCAGCTGCGACGGATTCGGCCTCGCCATCACGTCACCCGCCGTCATGCGGCCCACCAGCTTGTCGGTGAGGTCGAGACGCACGTTGATGGATGGCAGCCAGTCGTTGTATCCGCCCGCCCGCGAAGCGACGGGGAACGTGATGTTGGCGCCCTGCTGCACCCGGTTGAAGCCGGACGACAGTGTGTTGGTGTCGAAGTAGCGGGCACCCACCGTGGCATGCACCGGCACCGCGAGGTCTTCCCAGCCGAAAGTGGCCTGCAGATAGCCTGCCTTGGTCTTCTCTTCCACCGACCAGGTGTCCAGCCAGTTCTGGAACGTGCCATTGGTACCCGCGTTGGCGTTGGCGCCATAGGGATCCATCGTCAAGCCACTGGCCGCAATAGTGGCGTCGTAGGTCGCGTCGCCATTGTCGTTCCAGTAACGGATGCCGCCGGAGAACCCGAGATCGCCGGTGTCGAAGAACGGCACGGAGTTGGTGCCGGAGTTGTTGTTGACGATGCCCGCGATCACCGACTGCGCGACGGCCACCGTCGTGGTGGCGCCCGCGCTGGCCGGCGTCGGAGTGCGGCTCGAGATCTGGATCGTGCGCGCATGGAGCAGGCTCTCCATGGTGAGCTCACGCTGTTCGTAGCCGGCCTTGATCGCCTTGACCCAGGGTAGTTCGGGCTTGAACTCGATGTTCAGGTTGGCGCCCTGCTCTTCCTGGTCGTTGTTGCGCGGATTGAAGACCGCGGCGAGGTTGTTCACCAGCGCGCCGTCAGTGGTGTCCAGTCCCGGGAACGAGAAGTTGGGCGCACGCTGTCCGCCGCGGTAGTCGATGACGGCGCGCGGCACGCCGAAGATCGTCGCCGTGGAGTTCTTCTCGTCGTTCTGCACTTCACCGCGGGCGGTGTACAGGCGGCCGTCCACCGACCATTTCTCGCCGGTCCACTTGGCATTGAGGATGGTGTTGTACTGCTCGCGCTCCAGCGCGCCGTTGATGTTGCGGTAGGCCAGATCGATCGGGAACGCCGCGCTGCTCGTGATCTCGATGTGGTTCACCGTGTTGTCGGCGCCCAGCGTGGTATTGGCGTAGTCGATGAGACCGGCAGCCGCGCCCAGCTGCATGAGCATGCTGCTGACCTTCTCCCGGCCTCGGACGTAGGTGGTGTCCAACGCCATCTCGAAGGAATCGGTCGGACGCCACTGCAGCACGCCGTTGAATGCCGCACGCGAGGTCTCGCGGCGGTCGTTGATGTAGCGCGGGATCTCGGGGATCCAGTCGAGCGTGCCATCGGCATTCACGTCGGTGCCGCGGCCCGGCGTCGCCCCGGCGCCCGTGGCCGTGGGCGCGCGTCGCAGCCAGCCCGTGGTGCGGGCGTTGTTGCTGTACAGGTGCCGGTTCTCCCACTGCGTCGAGAACTGCACTCCGAGCGTGTTGTCGAGGAAAGTCTTGCTGGCGATGAACGCGAGCTTGGGGTCGTATTCGTCCGCGAGATCGCTGAACACGCCTTGCACGGACCCGGCGAGGAAGCCATCGGGCGAATCCAATGGACGTCGCGTGTACAGGCGAACCGTGCCGATGCCGCCCTCGGTCATCTCGGCGGTCGGCGTCTTCACGGCTTCGACGCGCGAAATGAACTCGACGGGAATGTCGCGGAAGTCCACGTCACGCCCACCGCCGACGGTCAGCGACAGCGCGGAGACGCCGTTGATCTCGACGCGGATCAGCGATTGGTCGGCGCCACGGATGCTCACCGCGCGGCCTTCACCGTCCTGACGGTTGATCTGGATGCCGGGCACGCGCTGCAGCGCCTCGCCGACGTTCTTGTCCGGAAAATCGCCCACGTCTTCAGCGGAGATCGCGTCGATCGCCTGGATGGACTCACGCTTGACCGCGAGCGAATCGCGCAATGAAGCGCGAATACCCTGGACGACGATTTCCTCGACCTCTTCGCCCGCCGGCGCCTGCTGCGCCTGTGCTGGCAGCGCTACGGCGATGGCGAGACCTGCGAGTGCAGGCGACAGCAATCCCAAGGACTTCCGCTTCAACGTATCCACGTTTAACCCCCACGGTGTTGGCACGCAGGCGCTAGCGGCCCGCGCTTCATTTGGATTCTTGCTCGAATTTGCTCCTTCGTGATCGTTATTGCAACTTTCAGGGAGCCGATAGCGGGAAAACGGTCATCAGGCGTCTGGCTGTGGCATGGTAGCGATCACGTCGCCGCACAAACGATCAAGGCGCCTTTCCAGGGGGTTTCGATGAACAGGCTGATCCGCTGGGCTCCGGCCCTGCTTCTGGTTTTATTTGGCGGCACGGCGTCGGCAGCCCAACCCGCGCAGCCCCCCGTCGAATGGATCGATGCCGCGACGGGCCACCGCATCGTGCGCCTGTCCACCGTGGCCAATACCCGGTCCATCTACTTCCACCAGAACAGCATCACGCCCGATGGCCGCTACGTGCTCGTCGAGATGCCGGATGGCGGCATCGGCGTGATCGAGATCGCCACGCGCAAGAACATCCAGCTCGTGGAAGGGCAAGGCGCGCGCGCTGTTCGTCGGCCGCAAGTCCGGGCTCATCTATTTCTCGCGCGGCGAGAACGCGGGCCGGCCCGAACAGCAGAAAGGCGTTGGCATCTACACCGTGGCGGCCACCGGTGGCGAGCCGCGGCAGATCGCCGTCATCGAACGTGGCGCGATCGGCTCGGTGAATGCCGACGAGACGCTGTTGCTGGGCTCGTACGCCGAGCGCGAGTGGCAGCTCGAGCAGGGCCCGCGCGATCCGCGCTTCGAGGCCAACTACGCCGGCCACCGGCAAGGACGGCAAACCGCTCACCTTCGCCGAGGCCAAGGAAGTGCGCCTGCTGCGAGCGTGAGCAGGCGCGGATTCCGATGGTGATGTTCACCGTGGACACGCGCACCGGCAAACAGGAAGATCATCCACCGCATCGACGGACTGGCTCGGGCACCTGCAGTTCTCGCTCACGGATCCCGCAGCTCCTGATGTTCTGCCACGAGGGCCCGTGGCATCGCGTCGACCGCATCTGGACCCTGCGCCTCGGCGGCAACGATGCGCCGAAGCTCATGCACCAGCGCACCATGAACATGGAGATCGCCGGCCACGAGTTCTTCGACAACGACGGCGAGACCATCTGGTACGACCTGCAGACTCCGCGCGGCGAGGTGTTCTGGCTGGCGAGCGTGACCGCCGACGGAAACCGCACCTGGTACAAGGTCGAGCGCGACCAGTGGTCAGTGCATTTCCAGATCTCGCCGGACGGCAAGACCTTCGCCGGCGATGGCGGCGACGAGGAAATGGTGGCGCACGCCAAGGACGGAAAGTGGCTGTACCGGTTCACGCCGCGTGCCATTCCCGATGTCGCGGGCATCTCCGCGCCCGAACGCCGAACACCTGGTGCATCCGGGCACGCTGGTCGCCGAGAAGCTCGTCGACATGCGCAAGCACGACTATCGCCTGGAGCCCAACCTGCACTTCACACCGGACGTGAAACACATCATCTTCCGGTCGAACATGCACGGCGAAGTCCACACCTACATGGTGGAGCTCGCCAGGGCGAAGTGAAGGCCGGGACCGGCCGGACAAACTACTGGCGTTCTTCGAGACGATGGCGCCAGTTCGCCTGGTAGTCGAGCAGCCCCGGCAGACGCAGCGGCACCACGGTTTGCGGCACGTCGGCGGCGGGCGCGGGCACCCGCGCCAGGTGCGCGGCCACGCGTGTGCCGCCGCCTTCGGGATAGGTGCGCACCGTGCCCACGGGCACGCAGGCCGCGAGCAGCCTGCGAGAACAAGGGATTTCGCGCCAGTGGCCCGTCGACGAAGATCTCGCCGGCCGAACCCAGTGATTCGATCAGCAGCGAAGTCATGAGCGCGGAATACAGGGTAGCCAGCGACGCGCGCTGGGTACCCGTCGAGACTCGTCGGCGCCTTCGACACGGCCCGACCGCCCGGAGTACGGCCCCGCGCTCGCGAACGACGGCAACGCCATCGCGCCCGAGCGAGAGCACTTCGATGACCGCGTCGACCGTGGGCTCATCACCGCCTTTGCGCGATGGCTTCGTACTCGCGCCCGCCCATGTAGCGGGCCGTGGCGACCGGCGCGCCGAAGGCATTCACGTTGGCGAGCATGTCGCGGTCTTCGCGCAGCCGGCGCAGATCGCCGCGGTTGGCCATCACGATGGTCCAGGTGCCGCTCGACACCACCGTGAACGCCTCGCGCTCGCGGTCCATGAGGAAGCGCAGGTACGACGCATTGGAATCGTGGATGCCGCAGGCCACTTCGCAGGCGGAGTCGAGTCCGGTGGCTGCAGCCAGCGACACCTTGATCGCGGCCAAGGCGATCGTTGGCCGAGCGTTGCGGCGGCATCAGGCGCGCCCAACCTTGCTTGCGCGCCAGCGACGAATACGCGCGCTCGTGCGGCCGCCACAGATCCGTGTGTGTTCCCAGCGAAGTGACCTCGGCCGCCATCACGCCCGACAGGCGCCAGGACCAGTACTGCGGATACAGCAGGATGTGCGCGGCGCGCTGGAACAGCTCCGGCGCGCCGCGTCTGCAGATAGAAGAGCTGGCGGCCGAGGTTGAGTCCCTGCGGCAGATTCGGCGAGAACGTCAGCGAATAGGAATCACGCAGCGCCGCGTATTCCTCCGCCACCTCGTCGAAGCAGGTGTCCTCGTAGTCCGGCGCGGCCAGCACTTCGCCCGCGTGATCCACGAGCACGGCGGCGGCGCCGTGCGCGATCGGGCACGATGACGGCGATGCGCTCGCGCTCCGGCGCCGCGCGCAGTGATTCGAGCAGCCAGGACTCGATGGCGGCGACGTCGAGCTCGCGCCCGCACGCGCTCTCGCACCATCTCGTTGGGCGCGGCGCACGCTCCAGATCTCGCGGCCCAGTGCGCGGGATCGACCAGCGACAACTTGGCGTTCGTCTTGCCGACATCGAAGACGGCGATCAGTGTTCCGATGTCGCCGCTCATGCGTGCTTCCACCGCGCGATCAGCGGCGGGCACGCGACCACGAGGATCAGCAACGTGCCGACGAAGATCGACATGACGATGCCGGGCACGTTCATGAGTCCGAGGCCGAAGGTGATGAGACCGAACACCAGTGCCGCGAGCACCACGCCCAGGATGCTGCCCTTGCCGCCCCACACCGATACGCCGCCGAGAATGACCATGCTGATGATCTCGAGCTCCCAACCCTGCGCGATCGACGGTCGCGTCGAACCGAGCCGCGACGTGAGCAACACCGCCGCGAGCCCGCTGAACAGCCCGGTCAGCGCGAACAGCGCGAAGCGGTAACGATTCACCGCCACGCCCGCGAAACGGCTGGCGACCGGATTCGCGCCCACCGCGAAGATGGCCCGTCCCCAACGCGTGTAATGCAGGAACACGCCGAACAATAGTGCGAACAGCAGGAACAGCGCCAGCTCGTTGGAGATCGGCCCGACGAAATAGCCCTGGCCGAACGCCGCGAAGGACTCCGGATAATCCTTGAGCACGCGATCGCCGAGCACCGCGTACGCCGCGCCGCGGAACAGCGTCATGGTGCCGATGGTGGCGACGATCGACGGCACGCGGCCGATCGTCACCAGCGCGCCGTTGATGCACGCCGGCCAGCAGGCCGGTGCCGAGGCCCGCGCAAACCATCGCGCCGGTGCCGGCGCCCGTGGCGGCAGTGAGGCCCATCGCAACCGACGCCAGCGCGATGATGGCGGCCACCGAGATGTCGATCTCGCCGGCGATGATCAGCAACGCCAGCGGCAGCGCGACGATGGCGCGCTCGGTGAAGTTGAAGCGTGGCATCGGAGAGCGTGTAGACGTCGAGGAAGTACGGCGAGATCGACGAGAACAACACGAACTCGGCGACCAGCACGGCGGCCAGCATGGTCTCCCAGCGCAAGACGGCGCAGCCGGTGCATCGCGCCGCGTCATCGTGCGCGCCTCGAGAATCGTGCGCTGCGCGTCGAATCGCGCTGCCGCGCGCTCAGAAGCACCGCCACCAGGATCACGGCGCCATTGATGAACATCTGCCAGAACGCGGAGATGCCCACGAGCGGCAGGCTGCTGCGGATGATGCCGATGAACAGGCACCCCAGGAGCACGCCGACGGCCGACCCCGTGCCGCCGGCGATCGACACGCCGCCGATGAGACAAGCGGCGATCACCGACAGCTCGAAGCCCAGCGCGATGTCGGTGTACGCGACGGCGAATCGCGCCACCCACAGGTATCCGCAGACACCGGCGATGGCGCCGCAGATCGTGTACGCGATGAACTGCGCGCGGCCCGCATCGATGCCGGAATACTCGGCGGCGTGCGGATTGCCGCCGGCGGCGTACAGGTCGCGCGCCAGACGTGAGCTGCGCAACGCGACGATGAACACCACCACCAGCAGCAACGCCAGCCAGGTGAGCGTGGTGAGGCCCAGGAACTCGGCGCGCGGAAACGCGAGGAAGTCCGCGCGACATCTCGTTCTCGTTGACCCAGGCGCCCTTGCGACAGCAGGAAGATCACGCCGCGGTAGATGGACATGGTGCCGAGCGTCACGACGATGGGCGGCAGCTGCAGCTTCCAGACCAGCAATCCGTTGAACGCGCCCAGCAACCCGCCGGCCAGCAGCGACGAGCAGCCAGCACCGGCAGCACGCCAGCGCCGGGAAACGCGCGATTGAACAGCGCGGCCAGCATGCCGCACAGCGCCAGGTTGGCGGCGATCGACAGATCGATGCCGCGCACCAGGATCACCAGCATCTGCGCCAGCGCCAGCATGATGAGGATGGCGGTGTCGTCGAGCAGTCCGGCCACATTGCGCGGGCGACGCGAATGCCGGGAAACGCGACGGTGACACGCGATGAACAGCAGCAGCGTGAGCGCGCCGAACGCGAGGTCGCGGCGCGCGTAGTCCGACAGCGAGGCGAACCGCGCGTCATGCGTCGCTCGCCGCGCGCAGCAGCGCGTCGCCTGGTCGCTTCGGCACGCGCGAACTCGCCGCGCAGCCGGCCGCGACGCATCACCAGCACGCGATCCGACATGCCGAGGATCTCGGGCAGCTCCGAGGAAATCATGATCACGCCGCCGCCCGCCTGCGGCGAACTCGCTGGTCACGCGATGCACGGCGGCCTTCGCGCCCACGTCGATGCCCTTGGTGGGCTCATCGAGGATCAGCACGCCCGGCGCGCGCGCCAGCCACTTGGCGATGCACCACCTTCTGCTGGTTGCCGCCCGACAGGCTGCGCACCACCTGCTCCGGCGCCCTGCGCCTTGATCGACAGCCGGTCTATCCACTCGCGCGTCAGCGCCGCTTCGCGCGCGCGGCTGCACCAGCCGCGCGGCGCCAGCGTCGCGAGATTCGGCAGCGCCACGTTCGCCGCGAGCGAGAAATCCAGGATGCCGCCCTGCGACTGGCGATCCTCCGGCACGAGCGCGATGCCCGCGGCCGCGCGCGTCCGGCGCGAGATGGATTGCGCCGCGGTCGGCGCGCGTCACCCCGAACAAGCGTCTGCGCCAGCTCGGTGCGCCCGCGCCCACGAGGCCGTAGACGCCGAGGATCTCGCCGCGGCGCAGCGTGAACGAGATGTCTTCGAACTCGCCGGCCCGCCCCAGGTTCTCGACGCGCAGCAGCTCCGCGCCGGGCGCGATCTCGAGTCTTGGGATACAGCTGATCGACGGGCCGGCCCACCATGAGCCGGATCAGCTCATCGCGCGATGCGTCTGCTTCAGCTCCCCGGCGCTCACCGACACGCCGTCGCGGAACACCGCGTAGCGATCCGCGAGCGCATCGATCTCTTCGAACTTGTGGCTGATGAACAGCAGTGCGCACCCGGCATCGCGCAGCTTGCGCACGATGCGGAACAGCTCGGCGCATTCCCGCTGCGACAGCGACGCGGTGGGCTCATCGAGGATCAGCACGCGCGACTCATGCGTGAGCGCGCGCGCGATCTGCACCACGTGCTTCTGCGCGATGCTGAGCCGGCCCGCCGGCAGGTCTGCGTCGAAGCCGGCGTCGAGATCGCGCAGCACGGCGCTGCGCGCGTGCGCATGCATGGCGCGCCAGTCCACGCAGCCCGCGGCGCGCCGGCTGCGCGTGGATGAACAGGTTCTCGGCCACGCTCAGGTTGTCGAACACCTGGCATTCCTGGTGCACCACGCCGATGCCCAGCTCGCGCGCGTGCTGCGGATGCGCGATGCGCACCGGCGCGCCGTCGAGGCGGATCTCGCCGCCGTCGGGCTGATGGATGCCGGAGAGGATCTTCACCAGCGTCGACTTGCCGGCGCCGTTCTCGCCGATCAGCGCGGTCACGCAGCCGCGCGGCAGCTCGAGGCTCACGCGCTCGAGCGCGCGCACGCCGCCGAAGGACTTGCGGATATCGGTGAGCGTCAGGACGGCATCGACACGTTCGGCGGCGATCAGAAAATCTTCGCGAACTCCGCCACGTTGCTGGCGTCGTAGATGAACGGCTTGCTCATCGCGCCGACGCCATCGGCGGCGAAACTGATCTTGCCCATGCGGCCCGCTGTCCACCGGCTGCACGCAGTGTGCCGCCGCGCGCGAGGTGCGCCGCCACCTGCAGCGCTCGAGTAACCGAGGTCGATGGGATTCCAGATCGCGAACTTCGGCACGACGCCCTTCTGCACGTAGCCGGCGAGTTCCGAAGGCAGACCCGAGACCGGTCACCTTCACCTTGCCGGTGAGGCCCTGGTCTTCCACGGCCTTCGCCGACGCGACGATGCCCACCGAGCTGATGCTCACGAGCACCGACGAGGTCCGGATGCTGCTTGAGCAGCGCGACGGCTTCGCGATAGGACTTGTCGGAGACGTCATCGCCATAGGCGACCGCGACCATTTCCAGGCCGGGGTACTGCGGCAGCACGCGGCGCATTTCCGCGAGCCAGGAGTTCTGGTTGGTGGAAGTGGGCGTGGCCGAGACCACCGCGAACTTGCCCTTGGGGCGCCATCGACCTGCGGCGAGAGTTCCGCGGCCAGCGCGACCACGGTTTCGCCGATGAGCGGATCCGATGACGGCGCGAGATGCGCATTGCGACCCGGCTGGGCCACGGCGGAGTCGTACGAAATCACCTTGATGCCGCGCTCCATGCGCCTTCTTGAGCGTGGGCACCAGCGCGTCGGGGTCATTCGCGGAGACCGCGATGGCATCGACGCGCTGCGCGATCAGCGAATTCAGGTTTCGATCTGGCCTTCGGCGGTCGGCGTCGTGGGACCGATGAAGATCACTTCCGCGTCGAGCTCCTGCGGCGGCTTCCTTCGCGCCCTTGTGGACGGCGTCGAAGAAGCCATTGCCCAGCGACTTGGCGACGAGGCCGACGCGCATGCGCGCGGGTTTCCCGTCCGCCGCCGGCGTGTCGTTCTTTCTTCGCCGCAGCCAGCGACCAACAACAGCGCGGTCGCGACCGCGATCAGAGACTTCTTCATCAAACCCCCACTCGACCCGCCGCTTCAGGCGAGTTTCTTGATCTCGTCTTCGTCGGTGACCTTGGCCACGATCACCTTGATGCCCGCGTTGCGGAAATCCTCGAGCTCTTCCGGCCTCGCGCCGTCGTCGGTGACGATGGTGTTGATGCGGTCGAGGCCCGCGACGATCATCGCGGACTTGCGGCGCAGCTTGGAGCTGTCCGCCATCACGATCACGTGCTTCGCTGCGCTTCAGCAGTTTGGTCTGCGCCTGCACGATGAGCGGATCGGCTTCCATCATGCCGAAGCGGTTGAGGCCGTAGCAGCCGACGAACAGCTTGTTGCCCCAGAAGCTCTCGATGGTGTCGTTCTCGAACGGCGAGAGCACGATGTTCTGTTCGCGGAAGATCGTCCCGCCCGGCAGCGTGATGCGATTGCGGCTGGTCGCGAACAGCTTCGCGGCGATCGGGAACGAATTGGTCAGGATGTCGAGATCCGAGTTCTCGAGGAACTCCACCAGCGCGAACGTCGTGGTGCCGCCATTGATGATGATGCTCTCGCCCGGCGCGATGAGTTCGGCGGCGGCGCGCGCGATCGCGCGCTTCTGCGGGACGCTCACGTCCTGGCTCATCGCGAACGGCATGCCGACCAGATGCGGCTGGTGGCGCGGACGCACGGCTTCGGCGCCACCGCGGATGCGCTTCACTTCGCCGCGCTCGGCGAGCGCGTTGATGTCGCGCCGGATCGTCGCCTCGGATGCGCCGAGCAGATCGAGCAGATCGCCGACGCTCACGATGGAGCGTTCGTCGACCAGCTTCAGAATCAGGTTATGACGTTCTTTTTCCAGCATGACTTCCTCGTTCTGGCTCGATTCTGGCCGTTCACGTAGCGCGTGATCGATTCTGAACGTGATTGATTGTATATGACGGCTTCGTGTGTTAAACAGCCTTCCCGCAAATAAGTGCGAGTCGGGCGCCCTACTTTAGCGCCTGACGACCGGAGACATGGGATGAGTGTGGTTCAGATAGCGCCTGTGGCGTCCGTTGGAAATCGAAAACCGCTGGGATGACGCCCACGCGGCGAAGCTGTCGCCGTCCGAACTGCTGCTGTACCGCTCCAACCTGCTCGGCAGCGACAAGCGCATCACCAATTTCGGCGGCGGCAACACCTCCGCCAAGATCAAGGAAAAAGATCCGCTCACCGGCCAGGAAGTCGACGTGCTCTGGGTCAAGGGATCGGGCGGCGACCTCGGCACGATGAAGCTCGACGGCTTCTCCACTCTATATATGGAGAAGTTCCTCTCGCTGGAGAAGTTCTACAAGGCGGGCACGGACAACGACGCCGTGCATGGTGCCGCTGTATGCGCACAGCGCCTTCAACCTGAATCCGCGCGCGGCCAGCATCGACACGCCGCTGCATGGCTTCGTCGATCGCGCGCACGTCGATCACATGCATCCCGATGCGCTGATCGCCATCGCCGCCGCCGCCGACTCGAAGAAGCTGACCGAGGAAATCTTCGGCGGCGAGATCGGCTGGCTGCCGTGGATCCGCCCGGGCTACGAACTCGGCCTCAAGCTGCGCGAACTCGCGCAGAAGAATCCCAAGCTCAAGGGCGCCGTGCTCGAAGCGCACGGGCTGTTCACCTGGGCCGACACGTCCAAGGCCTGCTACGAGAACACGCTCGACATCATCAACCGCGCCACCACCTGGCTGGCCGACAAGAGCCGCGGCAAGCGTCCGTTCGGCGCCGTCGGACGCGACGCCGCTGACCATCGACCGCCGCCGCGAAATCGCGGCGGGCATCATGCCGCGATCCGCGGCGTGATCTCCGCCAATCGTCGCGTGACGATGTCGGCGGGCGCAGCCGAAGGTCGGCCACTTCGACGATTCCGAGACGGTGCTGGATTTCGTCGGCGGCGAGAAGCTCGCCGGCCTCGCGGCGCTCGGCACGTCCTGCCCCGATCACTTCCTGCGCACCAAGATCTGGCCGCTGGTGCTGCCGTTCGATCCCGCCAAGGATTCCGTCGAGCAGCTCGCCGCGCGCGTGCACGCCCGCCATCGAGGCGTATCGCGAGCGATTACGCGGGCTACTACGACCGCTGCAAGCGCGCCGAACTCGCCGAAGATGCGCGACGCGAACCCGGTCGTCTACCTGGTGCCCGGCGTCGGCATGATCACGTTCGCCGCCGACAAGGCCACCGCGCGCATCGCCGGCGAGTTCTACATCAACGCCATCAACGTGATGCGCGGCGCCGCCAGCGTGTCCACCTACCGCGGCCTGCCCGAGCAGGAAGCGTTCGACATCGAATACTGGCTGCTCGAGGAAGCCAAGCTGCAGCGCATGCCGAAGCCGAAGCCGCTGGCCGGCCGCGTGGCGCTCATCACCGGCGGCGCCGGTGGCATCGGTCTCGCCACCGCGCGCCGCCTCATGGACGAAGGCGCCTGCGTCGTGATCTGCGACATCGATCGCGACGCGCTCGCCGGCGCCGAAGCGGAGCTCAAGAAGAAGTACGGCAACGACGTCGTCGCCAGCGCGTGGATCGATGTGACGCGCGAAGACGCCGTCGCCGCGGGCTTCCGCGACAGCTGCTGGAAGTTCGGCGGCGTCGACATCTGCATCTCGAACGCCGGCATCGCGTCGGCCTCGCCGGTCGAAGACACCACGCTCGCGCTCTGGCAGAAGAACATGGACATCCTGTCCACGGGCTACTTCCTGATCGCGCGCCAGGCGTTCCAGCTGTTCAAGGCGCAGGGCATCGGCGGCTCCATCGTGTTCATCGGCTCGAAGAACGCGCTCGCCGCCTCGCCCGGCGCCGCCGCGTACTGCACCGCCAAGGCCGCCGAGCTGCACCTCGCGCGCTGCCTCGCGCTCGAAGGCGCGCCGCACGGCATCCGCGTCAACGTCGTCAATCCGGACGCCGTGCTGCGCGGCTCGCGCATCTGGCAGGGCGAATGGGCGACGCAGCGCGCCGCGCAGAACAAGACCAGCGTCGACAATCTCGAGACCGTGTACCGCGAGCGCAGCCTGCTCAAGCGCAGCGTGTATCCGGAAGACGTGGCCGAGGCCGTGGCATTCTTCGCCTCCGAGCGCGCCGCCAAGTCGACGGGCAATATCGTGAACGTCGATGCCGGCAACGCCGGCGCGTTCACGCGATAAGCACGAGCCGGTCGATCCGGCCGACGAGGGATCCATGTCCGCACCGTTCGCCGATCCGCGCGATGCGAACTACATCGCGTCGGCCAACCAGCCGCACGCGGCCGCGCTCGCCGCGGACTACGCGCACCTGGGCGCGCAGCTCGCGCGCCGCGGCATCGAGATCGACGACGATCACGAAGGCCGTGGCGAATTTCAAGGTGGCCGTTCCCTCCTGGGGCGTGGGCACCGGCGGCACGCGCTTCGGCCGCTTTCCCGGCGCCGGCGAGCCGCGCAACGTCTTCGAGAAGCTCGAGGACTGCGGCGTCATCCACAAGCTGACCGGCGCCACGCCGACGGTGTCGCTGCACATTCCCTGGGACAAGACCGACGACTACAAGGCGCTGCGCGAGCACGGCGCCGCGCTGGGGCTCGGGTTCGACGCGATGAACTCGAACACCTTCCAGGACCAGGCCGGGCCAGCCGCTGTCGTACAAGTACGGCAGCCTCACGCACACCGACGCCGCCATGCGCGCGCAGGCCGTCGCGCACAACATCGACTGCATCGAGGCCGGCAAGCAGCTCGGCTCGAAGGCGCTCACGGTGTGGATCGGCGACGGCGCCAACTTTCCCGGCCAGTCGCATCTGGGCCGCGCGTTCGAGCGCTATCTCGAATCGCAGCAAGCAGATCTACGCGGCGCTGCCCGACGACTGGCGCATGTTCATCGAGCACAAGATGTACGAGCCGGCGTTCTACGCCACCGTCATCCAGGACTGGGGCAGCTCGCTGCATGGCCGCGCAGACGCTGGGTCCGAAGGCGTTCTGCCTCGTCGATCTCGGCCACCACGCGCCCAACGTGAACATCGAGATGATCGTCGCGCGGCTGGTGCACGCGCAGCGGCTCGGCGGCTTCCATTTCAACGATTCCAAGTACGGCGACGACGATCTCGACGCCGGCTCGATCGAGCCGTTCCGGCTGTTCCTGGTGTTCAACGAGCTGGTGGAAGCCGAGCTCGCGAAGGCGCCGAACTTCCACCCGGCGCACATGCTCGACCAGTCGCACAACGTCACCGATCCGATCGAAAGCCTCATGACCAGCGCCATCGAGCTGCAGCGCGCGTACGCGCAGGCGTTGATCGTCGACCGCACAGGCGCTGCACGAATACCGCATCGGCAACGACGTGCTGATGGCGGCGCAGACGCTGAAGCGCGGCTTCACCACCGACGTGTCGCCGATCCTCGCGCAGGCGCGCGTGCGCAAGGGCGCGGCCATCGATCCGGTCGGCGCGTATCGCAAGAGCGGCTATCGCGCCAAATGCGGACGAAATGCGGCCGGGCAAACAGAGCCTCGGTGGTGGCATAGTCTAGATAAAGGGGACAGATCTATTTATTGACACGGAAGCTGTCCGCCGTCATTCGCGCACCATGCGTCAACAAATAGATCTGTCCCCTTTTCATGACCATCGCCAACAGCATCGAAGACCTGCGCCTCGAGGCCGCGGCGCCGCGTGCCGCGCGCCATCTTCGACTACGCCGACCGCGGCTCGTACGACGAACTCACCTTCAACCGCAATCTCGCCGACCTGCGCGGCGCTGCGAATTCCGCCAGCGCGTCATGGTCGACGTGTCGCAGCAGCAGCTCGCCGACCACGCATCCTCGGCGAGGACTGGTCGATTCCCGTGCGGCATCGGCCCCACGGGCCTCACCGGCCTGTTCCACGCCAATGGCGAGATGCTGGGCGCGCGCGCCGCGCAAGCGTTCGGCGTGCCCTTCTGCCTGTCGACGATGAGCATCTGCTCCATCGAGGACGTGCGCGGCGTCGATGCAGAAGCCGTTCTGGTTCCAGGTCTACCTGATGCGCGATCGCAGCTTCAACCTGGAGCTGCTGGACCGCGCGAAGGCGGCCAACTGCTCGGCCATCATGCTCACCGTCGACATGCCGGTGCAGGGCCTGCGCCGCCGCGATCCCGAAGAACGGCCTGTCGATTCCGCCCAAGCTCACGCTCAAGAACATGTTCGAGGTCGCGATGCGGCCCGACCTGGGCGCTCAAGGTGCTCACCGGGCGGCGCCGCACCTTCGGCAACCTCGAGGCCCGCATGAAGGGCACGGGCGGCCTCAAGACGCTCTCCGAGTGGATAGCGCAGCAGTTCGATCCGACCGTCACGTGGAAAGATCTCGCCTGGCTGCGCGAGCGCTGGCCGCGCAAGATCATCATCAAGGGAATCCTCGACCCCGAAGACGCGCAGCTCGCCGTGCGAGCACGGCGTGGACGCGCTCGTCGTGTCCAATCACGGTGGCCGCCAGCTCGACGGCGCGCGCTCGACCATCTCCGCGCTGCCGGGCATCGTCGATGCCGTGGCCGGTGGCTGCGAAGTGTTGTTCGATGGCGGCGTCCGCTCGGGTCAGGACGTGCTCAAGGCACTCGCGCTCGGCGCCAAGGGTTGTCTGATCGGCAAGTCGTTCCTCTACGCGCTCGCGGCGCGCGGCGAAGCCGGCGTCACGCTCGCGCTCGACATCATGCGCAAGGAACTCGCCGTCAGCCTCGCGCTCACCGGCGCGAACGACGTGCAGCGCGGTCTCGCGCGACATCCTCGTCCGCGCGTCAGTAGCTAGAGAAACGGAGCGTCCGCACTCCGAATGGGCGGCCGCCGGCGGCGCTCCGATCAACATCGACCACTCGCGTCAGAACGTCTTGACGGTGAAGCCCAGGAACATGGTCATGCCCGCGTAGTCGTAGGTCGCCGGGAACGTATTTCCGTAGCCGCCGAAGCCCGCAACGATCGGCGGATCCGTGTCGAGGACGTTGTTCGACGCCCGCGTAGATCTCGGCCTGCTCGCCGAAGTCGATAGGTGAACGAGAGATCGACGTAGTTCTGCGCATCGAACTTCGGGTTGGTCATCGTCGCCAGCGCCGGCGGCGGTCGAGCGCCGGCGCTCTTCGGCAGCACGTACCGATCGCGTCGTCACGCTGTCGATGAAGCGATGCCGCAGGCTCACGCCGAACGGACCCGTGCGTCCACGTGACGCGCGTGACGCCCTTGAACTCCGGGATCGGTTCACCGCAGGTCGAGCCGTAGGCGCCCACGCAGCGGTTCTTGTTCTGCGGCACGGCCTGCATCGGCGTGACCGTGAACTCCTCCGTGTACGTCCACGCCGTGCTGATGTCGAAGCGGCTGCCCTGGCTGTCGCCATGCCGCCCCAGCCCACATCCCATCCGTAACGCGCACTGCAGGTCGACGCCCGAGGTCTCCAGCGCGCCGATGTTCGCCTGCAGCACATCGAGCGAGAACGGCACCGTGATCGCCGCCCGTGGCCGTGATTGCGATGGACCGCCTGGCAGAAGTCGCTGGCCGCATCCTGGACGGTGAGGTAGCACAGGTTCAGCGTGTTCTGCGCGCCGCCGCCGAGCTGCGCGATCGCGCCATCGAGCTTGATGTCGAAGTAGTCGAGGGTCACCGCCAGGTCGGGCAGGAACTCGGGCGTGAACACCACGCCGAACGTGCGCGTGTCCGAGCTTTCTTCCTGCAGATCCACGATTGCCGCCGGTGCGGTCGGAATGATGTTGTCCGGCTGCACGCCCGCGCGTGAACACCGACGCCGCCGGCACGCCGGTGGCGTCGCACAACGCTCGCACCGCCGCCGTCTGGTTCGCCGCTGCTGCCGGCTCGAGCAAGGATCGGTCAGCGTCTGGAAGTTCAGCTGCAAACCGCCGTACAGGTCACCGATGTTCGGTGCACGGATGGCGCGCTGGAACTGGCCGCGGAACGCCGAGTGATTCATTGACGCGCCAGTCGAGACCGTACAGATAGGTCGCGACGCGACCCACGCCATCCAGATCGTAGTCCGAACTGCGGTAGCCGCCGTTGGCGGTGCAGGTTCTTGATGACCGGCAATGTCCGCCAGAATCGGGATGCGCACTTCGCCGAAGAAATCCTTCGACGTGACGTCGCCCGCGGTCGGCAGACCCGGATTGAAGCCGATCACGTCACCCGAACGCAGGTACTCGTCCGGGATGTACTCGGCTTCGGCCTTGCGCCACTCGACACCGAGCGAGAAGCCCACGGCGCCCGCCGGCAGATCGAAGGCCTCGCCGCCGATCGTCGCCGCGACCATCTGCTGTTCCGCGTTGGTCGTGTTGGTGGCATTGATCTTGATGGCATTCACCGCGGCTTCGGACAGGTTCTGGCCGAAGATGTTGGCGACCGGCGCGCGCCGTGCCCACCGACAACAATGCCGCCGCGTACCGGCTGCGCGACGCCGCGCCTTCCTGGCGGCTGCTGTCTTCGGAACGCGCGAAGCTGTAGTAGACGTCGTACGACAGATTGCGGAGGAACTTGTCCGAGACATCGCCGAGATCGCCCTTGACGCCGATGGCGGTGCGCCAGACGTTGTGGTCGTCGACGTTGTGGCGGAACGGCAGCTCCACCAGGCGCCGGCCCGGCCGTGAGGATCGCGCAGTCCGTCACTCGGAGTCGTCGTGTACGCGATGGGGCCCTGCTGCAGCGTGCGCGGTCCGGTCTCGGCGTTGTCGAGCTGCACCAGCAGCGCCCGCATCGTTGGCGTCGAGATACGGGATTGTTGGTGTTGAACAGGAAGTCGCCGCCGATGTTCGCCTGCGTGAGCTGCTGGTCGACGCGGTTGTTGCTGAAGTGGAACTCCAGGTAACCCGTGGCCTTGGGGGCGAACTCGTAGTGCGTGAACGCGTTCAGCATCCAGCGTTCCTGCGGCACCTGCAGGTAGTTGAACTGCGTCAGGTTGAAGTCGTCGGCCGGACGCTGCGTCAGGCGCTGCGTGGTGCCGGCATCGTTGAACGTGAAGCCGTTGGCGCCCATGCCGGCGAGACCCGCCGCCGCGAGCTGCGCCTGCGACGCGGTCAGCTGCGCGGGCGTCAGCGTGAAGCGGCCGTTCGGGATGTCGCCGCTGCCCGAGAACACGAAGCCCATGCGTCCGCCGGATGCCGCGCAGTTGGCCGGCATTCGAACCGTTGGCGACACCGATGAGGCTGTCGCTCCACGAGTCCGGCGGTGACGCAGCCTTCACCGTAGGGCAGCGCGGCCCAGTCGCCGCGATCGTCGCGCGTGAAGCCGTCGCGCTTGTAGTAGTTCAGCGAGACCACCGCGTTGCCGCGGCCCTCGCCGAAATTGCCGCCGAGCGTCAGGTCGACGTTGTAGGTCGGTGTGCTGGTCGACGCTGTCGAAGCCATACTGGCCGCCCACCTGCACGCCTTCGAAGTCGTCCTTCATGATGAAGTTGACGACACCGGTGATGGCGTCGGAGCCGTACACCGCGGAAGAACCGCCCGTGACGACTTCCGTGCGCTCGATCAGCGCGGTGGGAATGGTGTTGAGGTCGGTGATCTGTTCGGGGCCGAAGATCGCGAAGCGGCGGCCATTGACCAGCGTGAGGCTGCGCGTCGGGCCGAAGCCGCGAAGGTTGACGTACGCAGCGCCCGCGGCGGAGCCGGCCGGGACCGTGTTGGCGGTGGCGCCGCCGTTGGTCGCCTGCACGAACTGCGGCGAGTCACTCGAGGACCTTGTCGACGTTCAGCGAGCCCGACAGCTTGATCTCTTCGGCGCTGATGATGGCCAGCGGCGTCGAAGCATCGGTGACGTCGCGCGCGATGCGCGAACCGGTGACGACGATCTCCTCGCCTTCCGCGGCTTCGGCGCGGGCGCGTCCTGCGCTTGCGCGAAGCTGCCCGCGTTCCTAGAGCCAGCCGGCGATGGCGCACGCGAGCGCGTGCCTGCGGGCGGAACCCGCAAAGAAATTGCCAGACATGAATCCCCCTTCATTTGGATGTGCCTTCGTGTTGTTGGAAGCAGCTCGCGCGCAAAAGCGAACGATCTACGGTCACGAAACCGAAGGGAGGCATAGTTTCCGCGCTCTGCCTCGCTGCACTTCGATCATGAATGCGCAATTTCGCGCATGCAAGCACAAACGTGTATCGGCGGATAGCAAACGGAAGATCGGAGGGGAGAAGATGGAGCGCCGCCAGCGAAGGGGTGCCAGCGGCGCTCCGATTGTCGAAAAGCGCACAGAGCGCGGACAAGGTGCACTTCTCGGACTCGTCGGACCCCGGATCACCCGATCCGAGGTCCTGGAACCGTTGTGCCCGTACCATTTGGTAGCGGTCACAATCGATCACTTCCAAGCATGATCGATCAATTCAGCGCGATTTCTATCACAAATAACCGGTCCAGGAAAGACCAAAAATCGTATTAATGAGTCTGAAAACCGCGAATCAGGAGGCTACACGGCTGATAACGCTACCGGCTAGAAATTTATGGTCGGAAACCCTGAATAAATTTCGGTTCGGCGCAAAGCTGGCGGGAAATTTTCTGCGCGGAGCGTCATCCGCGCGCATCCTCGAGCACGCAGTCTAACTACTCGCCGCCTCCAAGTCCGCGAACGGAAAAAGAACTGCCGATTTGACAGTTCCCGCCAACCTTGCCACGGCGGGCGCCGCAGGTAGCGTGCCGCCCATGAAAAACCTCAGCCTCGCCTGCCTCGCCGGCCTGCTCCTGGCCGCCACTCACTCCCACGCCGCGGACCCTGCCGCGAACGTCAAATGTGAAATGAAATTCTCGATGAAGGGCTGGTCGGCGCTGTACAAGCGCGCGAGTGGCACCGGCACGGTCACCTGCACCAACGGGCAGACGGCCAGCGTGAAGCTCGAGGCGCGTGGCGGCGGCCTCACCGCCGGCAAGTCGTCGATCGAGAATGGCCACGGCGATTTCTCGAAGGTGAAGGACATCGAAGAAATCTTCGGCGCCTACGCGGATGCCGAGGCGCATGCCGGCGCCGTGAAGTCGTCGGGCGCGCGCGCGATGACCAAGGGCGAAGTCTCGCTGGCGCTGAGCGGCACGGGCCGCGGCTGGGATCTCGGTGTCGCCTTCGGAAAATTCCGGATCACGCGCCAATAGGGTTCAACGCGCTCACGCCGCTGGCACCGCCAGCGGCGGCGGCTTGCGCGACTTCCCCAGGCAGGCCGTGAACTCCGCGCCGAACAGGAATATCTGCGCGGAGTAGTACAGCCACAGCAGCAGCGCCGCGAACGATGCCGCGGCACCATAGGCCGTCGGCTGCGTGGCCTGGCTCAGATACAGCCCGATCGCCCAACGCCCGAGATGGAACAGCATCGCCGTCACCATCGCGCCGATCAGTACTTGGCGCCAGGGCAGGCGGCGCGCCGGCAGGTACCGGTACATCAGCGCGACCAGGCCCGTTCCGAGCGCGATGGACATCAGGAAGTCGAGCGCCGGCAAACGAGCCCCACCAGTCCTTCGAAGTGCCGCGTGATGTAGCCGCGGAGCGCGGTCAGCGCGGTGGTCAGCGTCAGCGACACCAGCAGCAGGAATCCGATTGCGAGAATGAAGCCGAACGACAGCAGGCGGGCGCGCACGAAAGCTTGCCAGCCTTTCGGCAGTGATTCGTGACCACCCCAGATCTGTTGCAGCGCCTGCTGGAGTGCGCGCGAACACCGTGGTAGCGCCGACTGATCAGCATGATGACGCTGAGCGAGGTGGCCCAGACGCCCTCTTCGCTGTTCGCGCTGTCCATCGCCTTGAGGATGAGCTCGGCGGAGTCCCTGCCGAACAGCATGGTCACCTGGCCGTCGAACATACGAATACGCCGATCTCCTGGCCGACGATCCAGCCGGCGATGGACACGATGATGATGAGCAGCGGCGCGAGCGAAAAAGCGCAATAGAACGCCAGCGCCGCGCTGATGCTCGATGCCTGATCGTCGAGCCAGTTCTCCGTCGTGCCCTTCAGCAACTGCCAGACACTGCGTCGCATGCTCACGGGGCCATTCTGCCCGAGCGCGCCGCCTAACCACTCGCTCGCGTGTCGGCGCGCTTCCCAGCCGCGCGCCAGCCCCGGCCTACAGGGCCTGGCTCCAGGCCCGGCTGGCCCGCATCCGGAATCCGCCGCCTTCGCGCGCGATCAGCAGCGCCGCGATCTTGCGCTGACCGGCCAGCGCCAGCGCCTCATCGGGCGGCATCACCATGAGCACGGTGGCCAGCGCATCGGCCTGCATGCATCCCGCGGCCCGTGCGCTGGCGGACACCGTGTGATGCGTCACCGGCTCGCCCGTGCGCGGATCGATGATGTGCGAGTAGTGGCGCCCGCCCGCCTCGAAGTAACGGCGGTAGTCCCCGGCCGTGGCCACGCTGGAATCCCGCAAGGTAACGACCACGGGATCCATGTCCGCTTCGCCGGTGGCCGCATCCGCGGAAGGCCGCTCCACCGCGACCCGCCAGGGTTTGCCCTGCGAGTTGCGGCCGTGTGCGCGGAGTTTTCCGGAGAGATCGATGAGGTACCGGCTCACGCCCTGCGCGTCGAGATACTCCGCCACGCGATCCACGCCGCGCCCCTTGCCGAGAGAAGACAGGTCCACGTACACGCCGGGCGGCTTGCGCGCGCGATGCCGCGCCACATCCACCTCCACTTGCCGCCAGCCCACGCGCGCCTTAGCACGCGCGATGGAGCCGGCATCCGGCACACGATGGGTCGCTGGATCCGGCCCGAATCCCCAGAGATTCACGAGCGGCCCGACGGTGATGTCGTAGGCGCCGCCGCTGTCTTCCGCGAGCCCGAGCGCGTACGCCATGACGGTCGCGAGCTCCGCGTCGACCTCCTGCCACTCGCCCGTGTCGCTGGCATTGAACTGCGACAGCGCGGAATCCTTGCGCCAGGTACTGAGCGCCAGGTTCACCGCATCGAAGCGAGACTGGATGCCGGCGCGCAGATCTTCGTCCGGCACGGGCAATTCACCCACCACCTTGACGGTCCAGGCGCTGCCCATCGTCTCGCCGCTGAGCAGCGTCTCGCGAGCCGCCGGCCGCGTCGCGCAGCCGGCAAGCGCCGCCGCGCACGCCAGCACCGCGACCGCGACGACCGCGCGCATCTGACTACTGCGGCAGCACTTCGAACGTGGCGTTGTACGAGGCGCGGCGCTTCTTCACGTTGGGCACGTTCGACTTTTCGTCGGCCAGCCCCACGTCCAGCCAGTAGAGGCCCGGCGCCGGCCAGGTCACGGACACTTCGCCGTTCTGATCGGTCTTGAGCACCACTTCCTCGGGCGTGTCGCGATAGCGCGTGCCGCCCGCGAGGATTTCCACATCCAGATCCTTCGCCGGCTTGCCGTCGACGAGGAAGCGGAACTTCGCGGATTCCTTTGCGTAGAGATCGTTCGGATGCTGCAGCGGCACCATCTCGATCCCTTCGCCGCGCGTGCTCTTCACGTCGCTGGGCGCGCCCACGGTGACGAAGGTTTCGACGCGACGCTGCATCTGCTCCACTTCGAGCTTGGCCGCGCCTGCCGGAATGTTGGCCGCCATTTCCGCGGCGGTGCCGCGCCAGCGCTTGGGCTTGCCGTCTTCCTCCCAGCGAGCCATCACCAGGCTGTCGGCCACGGCGATGCGATACGTACCGGTCTTGCGCAGTTCCAGGTCGAAGCTCGATCGTGAGCGGCCCTTGTAGGGGTTCTGCGCCGCGACCGGCTGACCATCCGGCCCCGTGACCACGAGCGAGTCGATCTGCATCGCGCCCTGGTTCACGGAGAACAGGTCATCGGCCGTGGCTGCGTCCACCGCCACCCAGCCGCCGGAATTGGCGACGATGGTCTGCGACGGCAACAGCCACGCACGCGCGGCCTCGCTGACCGCGGGCACGAGCGCCAGCATCAGCACCGAGAGTTTCGCGAGAGAGTGTTTCATGGTTTGTGCTCCAGTCACGGATTGAGCGTCAGCGACACCGCGCCGAGCTCCTTGCTGCCTTTCACTTCGTCGCGCTTGCCCTTCTTGATGGGCCACTCGAACGGGATGCGCACCGCTTCACGGCCACCCACTTCGCGCACGGCTTCGACCACCAGCGCGTACTGCCCGGGCTTGAGACCCGACAGCGGCGCCTGCGCGGCATCGAACTTCAGCAGGTGCTGACCAACGGGTCGCGTCGCGCCGGTGAGCCCGTCCACGGGCACTTTCACGTCGCGGCCACCGCGGCGCCACCACTGGCGCAGGTCCGGCAGCCACTTCGTGTGATCACCGCGCAGCTGGTACCAGACGGCGAGGTTCGTCGCGATCGCCTGGTCGGCGCCCTCGACCCAGATGGCCACGTAGGGACGGTGATACTCGGCCACGGGCAGCTGCGGAATCTCCACGCTCAGCGTGAGATCCGCCGCGGACGCGGTGCCGGCGGTCAGCGCCAGCAGGGTAACGAGCGGGACGAATCGGGACATTCGGACTCTCCGGACTAACTAATGGGCGAAGAAGATCATGAGGGCGACCACGAGACCGACACCGCCGGTCACCAGGGGCCAGGTGGACTTTCGCTGGCGTGCCTGGATCCACAGCAGCACCAGGCCGGTGAGCGCGAAGAACAAGCAGGCCGCCGCCACCACGTCGATGAAGACCATCCACACGAGCCCGGTGTTCCGGCCCTTGTGCAGGTCATTGAAATACGCGAGCCAGCCGCGGTCCGTGGTCTCGGACTTCGCGACGCCGGTACCGCGGTCGATGGAGATCCACGCGTCGCGGCCAGGACCGGGAGCCGACAGGTACAGCTCCTCCTCCGACCATTCGGCCGTGGCGTTACCGAGTTCGATGGCGAACTCCTTTTCCAGCCACTGCTCGAGCGGTTCAGGCAACGCCGGCTTGCCATCGGCGGCGGCAAGCGAGACGAGCACGGGCTGCGGCAGTTTCGCCTCGTAGGTTTTCACTTCGGGAACCGCGCTGAACGCCGACGCATGGTTCAGCGTGATGCCGGTGATCGTGAAGAGGATGAGGGCGGCGAAACACACGGCGGCACTGATCCAGTGCCAGAGATGCATCGTGCGGTACACCTGCATGCGGCGGCGCGAGTTCACGGCGTTCGCACCCACACCCACAAACACCCCGAATTCCTGCCCGACATGAAACGCCCTTGCTGTACCGAGCGCGCAACCTACATGAGAAGAATTCTTATTTGCAACCGTATTCTTCTATAAGGGGGCCCGGCCGGGGATCAAGGGGTGCTTTCGGCTTCCATTGGCAAGGGCCGAGGGTGGTCGATGGTCACCGTCCCGAACGCCGGGGGCTTGAAGCGCTTGAGGTTATTCTTCTTCCACGCCTGGTAGGCGTCGACCGTGAGTTCCGGAGGCGGGGAGTCTCCCCAGGCTGGCCGGTGCGCCTCCACCCAGACCAGTTCATCGAGGAAGCCCGCCTGGTCCGCCTTGAAGAGTTGTTTGCCCAGCTTCGATTTGCGCGCCTCTTCATCGTCGACGAACAGGCTCTTGTACAGGCTGAGCTCCGTCTGGAATGCCGGCACCACCTCGCCGCCACAGACCGGCGCGGCATCGGGCGAATCCTCGACCAGCGCCGTCAACAGGATGGGATAGATGAAGGCCGCGCCACCGAGATCGTCGCTGAGCAGGCTGTCCAGGTTCAGGCCGATCGAGGTGCCTTGCTTCTCGTCGGCGGTCGTCCCCTCACCTGTCTTCTTCGGGGCAAGGTGCGGACTGATGGCGGTACCGACGGCGGAAAGGATCGAACGCCGCGCTTCCGGCAGCTCCTCCGCCATGCGCTTGTCCATGCTGAACCGCAGCTTGATGAACTGCCGCGACACCGCGGTGATCCACACATACGACACCACCGGAAAACCTTCGCGCACCATTTCCATCGCGGCTTCGCGCACCAGCGGCGTTCCTTCCGGCGGCAGCAGCTTGACCATGTTCTGCGAGATCAGCTTCGAATCCTTGTAAGCCTGCATCGCACCTTGTTTGGCCACCTCGAATTCGATGCAGGCCGGGATCGTATCCGGTCCTTCCGCGACGTCCGCGACACCGGCGTCATAGACATAGACTGTGAGGCTCGCGCCCTGGCCGGTGTACTGCCAGGAAGCGCCCATGCCCGGCGGGTCATATTTGTGAGGCGTCGGATTCGCCACCAGCGGCCCGATGCGCGACGGCAGCTCGATGAGCGTGGGCAAAAGCTTCACCGTGCCTTCCTGGGCCGACAACGGGTTCGCGAGGAATATCGCCAGCAACCACAGCTTTCTCATGTCGTGACTCCCGGAGCGGCCTCGAATGGCGGGCCTTCGAGAGTGTAACGGCAGCGCGTTTCCGGCGGGGTCGCCAACATGAGACACGCGCATGGCGCCGCGCCCGGGTGTATACAGGGCGCCGGTCTCCACTGCCCCGAAGGGATGCACATGAAGTCGCTCAAACTACTGCCCGCCCTGCTGCTGGCCGGCACCGCCGCGCACGCCGACGTGACCGTCACCGCGACGACCACCGGCAAGGCGTCGATCATCGACGTCAGCGGCGAAAGCGTGAACATGATCAAGGGCAAGCGCCAGCGCAGCGACACCACGTTCAAGAAGCGCTCGCAGAGCCTGATCATCGACATCGACGGTCGGCGCTTCGTGGACATCGACGACAAAAAGAAATCCGCCACGGTCACGCCGCTGGACAGCATCGCCGAAGAGCTGCAGAAGGTAGGCGCCGGCGTCATGGACGCCAGGCTCACGAAAACTTCGCAGACCAAGCAGATTGCGGGACACAGCTGCACGGTTCACGACATCGCACTGTCGATCCCGTTCAGTCCCACCGGCAACCCCGGCGATGGCATGGATCTCACCATGCAGCTCAGCGGCAATGTGTGCCTGGCCACCAATGTACCGGGACTCGCGGATTACCAGGCGTTCTACAAGGCGGCCGCGGATTCAGGGTTCGTGTTTGGTGACCCGCGCACCGCGAAGTCTCCCACCGGCGCGGCACAGGCCAAGGCTTATGCCGCGTTGACCCGCAAGATGGCGGATGCCGGCATGGCGCTGGAATCGCATGTGATCATTGATGCCGCGGGCGGTGGCCCGATGGCCGGGATCTTCGGCAAGGCCGCGAAGAGCGACATCACCACCACGGTAACGAAGATCGAGACGGGCGAACTGCCGGCCGCATCGTTCGAAGTGCCGGCGGGCTACAAGGTCAAGACCAAGTAGCCCGCCGGGTAGTACAGAAACTCAGCGGCGCTGCTTCAGCTAGCGGCGCTGGTTCGGCTAGCGGCGCGGGTTCAGCTAGCGGCGCTGGGCCTTCTCCGCACGCCGCACGAGTTCGATGAACTCGCTGCGATAGTTGTTGCGGTCATCGCCCTTCGTGGCCTGCGCTTCTTCGAGCACGTCCTCGTAGCTCAGCGAGCCCGTGTACTTGCCGCCGCGGAGCAGCTGCGCGAAGCCGGCCACGGCCGTGGAGAACCTCACGTCGCGCGCCACTTCGGCAGCGGGCTTGCTGTTGCCTGCCGGGATGGGCTCGCTGATCAGGGTGGACTTGTCCTGGCCGGGCAGCTTGTAGCGCATCTTGAGGAAGCCATACTCGTTGCGGTCACGCGCGCCCGCATCCACCGGCTTGCGGCGGTTCGCTTCGTAGCGAGGCTCATCAGCGGAACCCGCGACGCCAGCAGGCGTGATCTCGTAGATAGCCGTCACGGTGTGTCCGGCACCCACATCTCCGGCGTCGACGGCATCGTTGTTGAAGTCCTCACGCTTGAGCGCGCGGGTCTCGTAGCCGACGAGCCGGTACTCGGACACGGTCGCCGCGTTGAACTCCACCTGGAACTTCACGTCCTTGGCGATCGTGAACAGCGAGCCCGTGGCCTGCTGCACCAGCACCTTGCGCGCCTCGCTCTCGGTGTCGATGTACGCGGCAACGCCGTTGCCGTTCTGCGCCAGCGCCTGCGCCAGCTCGTCACGGTAGTTGCCCTGGCCGAAGCCGAGCACGGATAGATAGACGCCCTTCTCGCGCTTGCGCTCGACGAAGCCCTTGAGTTCCTCGGTGCCGGCGATGCCCACGTTGAAGTCACCGTCCGTGGCCAGCAGGATGCGGTTCACGCCGCCCTTGCGGAAGTTGGCCTCGGCGAGCTGGTAGGCGCGCTCGATGCCTTCGGCGCCGGCAGTGGAGCCGCCCGGCCGCAGAGAACGCAGCGCCTCGAGGATCTTGCCCTTCTCGCGCGCCGGCGTCGGCTCGAGCACCGTGCCCGCGGCACCGGCATACACCACGATACCGACGGTGTCGCCGGGCTTGAGGCTCTCCAGCAGCAACTCCATCGAGCGGATCACCAGCGGCAGCTTGTTCGGCGCGTTCATCGAACCGCTGACGTCGAGCAGCAGCACCAGGTTGGCATCCGGCACTTCCTCGCGGTCCAGGCTGTAGCCCTTGATGCCGATGTGCACCAGCTTCTTGCCCTTGCTCCAGGGTGAGTCGCTGACCACCACCGTGGGCTTGAACGGCACCGACCGCGAGTCCGCGGCCGGCCAGGCGTAATCGAAGTAGTTGATCATCTCTTCAGCGCGCACCGCGTCCTTCTGCGGCAGGTTTCCCGTCGTTGAGCTGCGCGCGCACGAAGCTGTACGACGCCGTATCGACATCGGCCGAGAACGTCGACACGAAGTCTTCGGCGTCACCCGATGGACCGGGTTGATGTCGAAGTGCTCGAACTTGTCGCGGCCTTCGTCCTGGTAGACGGGCTGCAAAGCGCCGGCCGACACATAGCCCTGCACACCCGAGGGCGGAGGCGCGCTTGGAGCCGCGGACTTGTGCGGGGTGCGGCTGTCGACGCGGTCACGCTTGTCGGAATTGCGGGCGCCGGTGACGACGACCGCTTCCACGGCATTCGCCTGAGTGTTGATCAGAGCCCGCTCCTGCTGCTTGGCCTCGCGCTGCTGCGCGACGCGCTCCCGCATGGCCGCCCCCAGCTCGTTCGAACGCTGGGCTGCAGCTTCGTCCTTGAGCGACTCCTGCCGGCGCAGTTCGGCTTCACCCGAGGCCGCCGCGACCGCGTCGCGATTCAGGCCACGATCTGTCTCCGCTAGCGGCTCAGGCGGGGAGCCGGCTGCAGATCCTCTTGCGGCTCGGGTTGCGCCACCGCGCTGGACGCATCGGAAGGCGCATCCGTCGCAGTCACCCCCGCGGCGGCTGAAGCGGCCTGCTCCGCCGTCTGCGGCTCCGTGACCTGCGATTCATGCGGCAGCGGCACCGCCGTCACAGTCCGGCCCGCTTACTTTCTTCTCGTAACGGCCGAGATTGGGCAGCACCCAGGTGAGACCAATCGCCACCACGCCGACACCGGCAGCGCCGGAGACCAACCACGATTCGCGACACCATTTCATCGAAGAGCTCCCGTGAAGTGGATGTCACGGGAGAGACGGACCACGTTGTCGTTTTCTTGGACGAGAGCGTGGAACTGGTTCGGAATCAGCCGCGCGAGCGCTCGCCGCCGCGAGTTCGATCGGGTTGTCAGCCGCACTCGCGCGCTCGAACTCCGCGAGCGCCGCGCGCTTGGCGCGCAGGCGCGCCTCGGATCCGGCGCCGGCGCCTTGCAGATCCTTCAGTGTCTTTTCGATGTCGCGCTCTTTCATGATGCGCTGCCTTGCCTGACTTCCTGCCGGTTCATCTGCTTGCGGATGGTGTGCACGCGCCAGGAAATCGTGGACTCCGAGACGCCGAGGATCGCGCCCGCTTCCGCATGGCTCAGGCCTTCCGCATGCACCAGCAGCGCGGTTTCCTTCATGCCTTCGCCCAGCCCGTCGAGCTGCGTCGAGCAGCTGCATCAGGTAGATGGACTCCTCGGCGGCGTTGCCGGCTTCGGCCGGTTCGTCCTCCGGCAGCTCGTCGTGCTCGTGTCGTTGCTGCGATCGCTGCCAGTCCTGCGCGCAGCTGATCACCAGCCGGTACAGCCAGCTGGTGAACGCCGCCTGGAAGCGGTACTGCGCGAGGCTGTTCGCCAGCTTGAGGCAGGCCAGCTGCGCGATGTCATCGGCGTTGGCCGCGTGACCACACCACTTCCAGGCGAAGCGATGGATGGTGTCGTAGTACAGATCCAATAGGTCGGCGAAGGACTGTGGCGTCCCCGCCCTGAGCCCTGCGGATGAGTGCGAGATCGTCCATTCCCGCCCGTTCATGTCTCTTCAGCCATTAGACGGACGGCCTGGCTGGAATCCTTGGAAGGTCACCGGAATTCAACGGATCGCCTCAGTCAATGGGGCTGAAGGAACCTTGGAAGCGGCGCCCGGCACCTCCCGCACCAGTCGGGGCACCAGGTAGCCGGACAGCCGCGCGGTGAGCGCCAGCGACGAGCCGCTGGGCCTCGGCCTCGGGCACGTCGAAATGCGCCGTGCCGCGCACGCGGTCGGGCAGATGCAGGTAGTAAGGAGTGACGCCGGCGTCGAACAGGCGCGCGACAGATCCGCCAGCGTGTCCACGTCATCGTTCACGCCGCGCAGCAGCACGGATTGATTGAGCAACGTGACGTCCGGCGCCGCGCAGCCGCGCGCAGGCCGCGCGCACGTCGTCATCGATCTCGTTGGCGTGGTTGCACGTGCAGCACGAATACGGTGGGCAGCCGGAATGCCGTGCAGCCATGTCGAGCAGGCCGTCGTCCACGCGCGACGGCAGCACGATGGGCTGGCGCGTATGGACGCGCAGCCGGCGCACATGCGGAATCGCCTGCGATGCATCCGTGAGACTGGCAAGCCGCGCATCGGACAGCGACAGCGGATCGCCGCCGCTGAGGATGACTTCTTCGATGCGACTCATCCGCCGCGATGGCCGCCAGCGCAGCGCTCCAGCGCGTGGCGCCGGCCTCTTCCTGCTGCTCGGCGTACGGAAATTCGCGACGGAAGCAGTAGCGGCAGTGGATGGCGCAGGCCTGGGTGGTGATGAGCAGCGCGCGGCCGGCGTACTTCTGCAGCAGGTTGGGCGCGCGCGTGTACTCGCGCTCCTGCAGCGGATCGGACACATAGCCGGCCGTGCTCTCGCAGTTCCTCGATCCAGCGGCAACACCTGGCGCAACAGCGGATCGTTGCGGTCGCCGCGGCGCATGCGCGACAGATAACTCGGCGTCACGCGCAGCGCGAACGCCTCGCGCGCCCGCGCGCGCGCCCGCCAGCAGCGCGGGGTCGAGCTCGCAGCGCGGCGATCAGCTCATCGGGTCTCGTGATGGCGCGGGAAAGCTCCCGTTGCCAGGTCGGATGCGGTCATGGTTCGGCCAGTCGTCTACTTGTCGAGCTGCTTGATCTGGATGTTGCGGAACCAGATGGGCTGGCTCTCCGCCTGCAGCGCGATGTGCCCGAACGACAGCTGCAGCGGCGCGCCGGCGGCCAGCAGGCGCTGTGCGCTCTCGTCCTTGGGATCGAGCTGCGGATGCTGGTAGCGCAACACCTCGACGCCATTGACCCGGTGGACCACTTCCTGGTTCCCGTGCACTTCCACTTCCACCTTCACCCATTCATCCACGCGGGAACAGCTTCGACGAGGAATCGATGATGTGGTCCTCGAGCAGCTTGCCCTTCATCTCGAGATTGGTGCCCGGAGTGCAGACATTGCCCGTCTGCTTGCCGGCGGTGGCGTTCACGGCCAGGAACTGGAACTTCCATGCTCGCCGGAAATTCCTGATCCAGCGTCATGCTCAGCGGCGACTGCGAGTGGATCATCACGCCGCTGTTGAGCTTGGCCCAGGGCGGCGCGTCGTCCGGCGCCTTGCCGGTGATGCGGTACTCGAGCCGCAGGATGTAGTTCGAGTACGCCTGGTTGGTGTACAGATGGCCGAAGCCGCGGTCGAACTTTCCCCACTTGTCGTAACTACACCTTGAGGATGCCGTCCTCGACGCGGAAGGTGTCGTCGTAGTTCTCGCCCAGCGGGCGCTTGGCGATCTTGATCGTCCAGCCGCTCAAGTCCTTGCCGTTGAACAAGGGCTTCCAGCCGTCGTCGGCCGCGCCCGCCATGGAACCGGACAGGAGCAGCGCCATCGCCGCGAATACAGGCTTCTTGATCATGGAATCCCCCCGCTAGAGGGGCGCGAGTCTAGCGTGACTGGGCCGGGGGCGGCGAAGCCTCCGGCAGAACGGCCACGAAACGCGTGCCCTGGTGCCACGCCTCGGGCACCACGGGCTCGACGGTCACGTCACCTCCATGCGCGCGCACCACCTGGCGCACGATCGACAGGCCCAGGCCCGTGCCGCGGGTGGCAAGAGTGGCGGCGCGGAAGAACGGCTCGAAGATCCGCTCGCGTTCGCCGGGCGACACGCCGGGACCCTGGTCTTCGACCAGCAGCTGGACGCGGCCGGTATCGGCGGGGGCTCGCTGAACGACGATCCGGGTCGCACCTCCCGCATGGCGCTGCGCGTTGTCGAGCAGGTTGCGGACCATGCGACGCAGGAGCGTCGGATCGCCGAGCACGTGCAGCGCTTCGCCGGTCGCTTCGCGCCCGAAGTGCACGGCCTCTTCCGCGGCCAGCGCGAGAAGGTCGACGGACTCCTGCCGCTCCGGCCGGCTCATGGCGTCGAGCCGGCTCGCCAGCAGCATCTCGCCGATCAGCGCGTCCAGCTCCGCGATGCTGCGCGCCATCTCCAGTGCCGCGGGCGAGTCGGGCCCGGCCAGCTTTTCGGTGGCCATGCGGATGCGCGCCAGCGGGGTGCGCAGTTCATGCGAGCAATTCGCCAGCAGCATCTTGTGTGCGCGCACGAGCTGCTCCACGCGCGCCGCGGATTCGTTGAAGCTGCGCGCCAACGTTGCGACTTCGTCGTTGCCTTCCACCGCGACGCGCGCGGCGAGATTGCCTTCGCCCAGTTCGCGCACCCCGGCCTTGAGCCGCTCCAGCCGCGCCGTGATGCCGCGCGTGATGGGATAGATGATCAATGCCAGCGCCACCGCCACGGAGATCAGCATCAAACCGATGTGCACGCCATGCAGGATCAACCGGTGCCGCGGATGGATGATGAGCCAGCGCCCATCATCGAGCTTGAGGACGTACAACGGACCGATGTCCGACATCTGCCAGCCGGGCTTGATGTCCACCCCTGCCATGCACAGACCGGGCGCCCCGCTCGAGCGCGTGTTTGCGGATGCAAAGGTTGCGCACACCGCCGTGTTGGCGCGCAGCTGGTCCGCCAGCGCCAGGAGCAGCTGGTCTTCCTGTTCGGCGGTGGGCGGCTCCTTGTCGAACAGCAGCGCCGCGACTCCGGCCGCGCTCTCCACGCCCCACATCGCGCGCCGCGGACCGAAGAAGTGCCAGATCACGGCGGCCGCAACGAGAAACGCGAACAGCGTGCCCACCACCGCCAGATACAGCTTGAGGTGCAGGCGCTTCACCGGTCCTGCTCCTTCGCGAACACGTAGCCCGCGCCACGCAGCGTGAGGATGCGGCGCGGCTTCTTCGGGTCATCTTCCAGCGCGGCGCGCAGCCGCGAGATGTGCACGTCGATGGACCGGTCGAATTCCTCGAGCGCTTCGCCGCGCGTGAGGTCCAGCAGCGCCTCACGCGACAGCACGCGGCCGGCGCGCTCGGCCATTGCCACGAGCAGCGTGAACTGGAAACCCGTCAACGTCCGCGGCTGGCCATCGATGCGCGCCACGCGAGCGCCGCGATCGATCTCGAGCCGGCCGAAGCGCAGCAGATCCGCGGGCCGCGCCGCGGCGCCACGCCGCAGGATGGCGCGCATGCGCGCCAGCAGTTCGCGCGGCTCGAACGGTTTGGGTAGATAGTCGTCGGCGCCCAGCTCCAGGCCGACCACGCGATCCAGTGGATCGCCGCGCGCCGTGAGCATGAGCACCGGGATGGACGAGTCCGCGCGGATGCGCCGGCAGAGGTCCAGGCCATCCATGTCGGGCAGCATGAGATCGAGGATGACGGCATCGAAGCCGTCTCCCTTGAGCAAGCGTTCGGCTTCCGCGCCCGACGCCGTGGTCGACATGCGAAAGCCCGCCTCCCCGAGATAGTCAGAGACCATCGCGGCGAGGCGGGCATCGTCTTCGATCAGCAGGATGCGTTGAGCCATCCTCGTGATGTTGCCGTCAACCGCCCGCGGGCGGAATGCCTCCGTGGCGTTTTTCCATCTTCTTTCCGAGCATCGCGCGCTGTTCGGGTGTCAGCACTTCCGCGGCATCTGCCAGCGCCGTGGCGCATCGCTGCGAGGCTGCGTCCATGGCGGCAATGTGTCTGGCACGCAGCTGTTCGAGCCGGCCGCGGTCGATGGTCGGCGCGGTGAACAGCGTGTGCAGCTCCGCGAAGCCGCCCTTGTTCTGCTGCGTGCAGAGTCTTGAGGTCGCTGGCGGCCGCCTGGACGATTTCGTTGACGCGCGCCTGCTGTTCCGGCGTCGCGTCCACTTCCGCCAGCACGTGCTTGACGTGCGCCTGGAACTGCTCCGACATGTCGGTGAAGCCCATGCCGTGATGCCTGCCGTGGCCTTCGCCACCGCCGTGCGCGATCACCAGCGCGCTGCCGGCCGCCAGTGCGACGACGCCCGCGATGATCAAGCCCACGGTCGGCGGCGGGGTTGGGTGGTTGAATTCCGGGATTCCATGTGAGAGCTCCGTGTTGGGGGTACGAAGCCAGTCTCCGGCTCGCCCGTTTCGCCGGGTTCTCGGCTGTGTAAAGTTTTGTTTCCCGAATCGGCCGCATTGGGTCACATCGCCCGCTCCGACGGCTTGAAAATGGCGCCTCCCGCGCGCAGGCTTCCGGACGTGAGCAAGACCCGTTCCATGCGGTGGATAGTGACGCTGGCGTTGATCCTGAACGTCCTCGGCAGCCCCATGGCGTGGGCGCAGGTCTTCGAAACCCACGGAAACCACAGCGAGTCGAAAATGGCTCCGGCCTGCCATGGGGATGCCCCCACCACGACCGGTGATCCATCGCCGGCGACCGGATCTTCCGCCCTGCTGCGACGGCGGCGGCTGCACCTGCGCGGCACCGGCGCTGTCCATCTACTACACGGCGGAAGCGGCCCGCATGCCGCACCCCTTGTTCTCCGCGCCTTACGAGCCTGCGACACCCTCGGCGCATCCGCTCGACGACACGCTCCGGCCCCCCATTCGCTGAACTCCTCGCTGATGTGAGCCGCACGCGCCTCGCGCGGCGGCCTGCGTTTCCTTTCGCGGAGAGTTCCATGCGATTCGTTCGTACCTGTTTGTTGGCTGGCGCCCTGATCGCCAGCGGATGCGCGTCCGTGCCCCGGGATCGGGGTGCTGGCGAAGTGAACCAGCTGCTGCAGTCCCGCGGCACGGCCGCGGCGCAGTGGCCGCAGGCCAGATCGAAGGCCACCGCTCCCGCGCTTCCCGGCAAGGTGCTGTCGTTGCGGCAATCAGCTCGAGCTGGCGTTCTCGCGCAGCCCGGTGATCCGCGAGCAATACGCGGAGCTCGGGCTCGGCGCCGCGGACGGTTTCGACGCCACCCGGCTACCAGACCTCGGATTCGAGTACTCGCGCCTGTCATTCTCGGATGGC
Organism: uncultured Pseudomonadota bacterium; assembly: GCA_963846605.1. Classification (GTDB taxonomy): domain Bacteria; phylum Pseudomonadota; class Gammaproteobacteria; order Steroidobacterales; family Steroidobacteraceae; genus CADEED01. Next base: position 137,185 of record CAWJWS010000010.1, on the reverse strand, counting down.
CACGCGCAGGTGACGCGCGGTGTGACGCTGGCGCTGGCGGACCTCTTGTTCCTGCCCGGCCAGATCCGGATGAATTCCCAAAGCCAGCAGGCCGCGCGCCTTCGCGTGGCCGCCAGGCTCAGCCAGCTCGAAGCGGAGGTGGCGCACGCCTGGTTCGAACATACGGCAGCCTTGCAGGCCGCGGAGCTGCGAGACCGCGCGGCGCGTGTCGCGCGCGCTTCCGCGGATTACGCCCGGCGTCTTCACGAGGCCGGCAACCTGCCGCCGCGAGCACTCGCCCAGGAATTGGCCGCCGCGAGCAGCAGCGACATCTCGGCGGCACGCGCCCGCGTCCATGCGTTGGAGACCCGCGCGCAGTTTGCGTCGGTCATCGGTCTTTCGGTACGCGACGACTGGCGCCTTGCCGCCGAACTGCCGGCCTTGCCGGCCCTGGAGCAGATCCCACCCACGCTTGCGGACGAGGCGTTGCGTTCACGCCCGGATCTCGAATCCGCGCGCCGCGAGCTGCGAGCGGAGGAAATCGGCTGGCGGGCCGCACGTTTCTGGCGGTGGATGGGCGTGATCGAGGTCGGCTACGAGCGTGAGAAGGACCACGACTCCATCCTGAAGGGCCCAAACTTCCGCTTTGGCCTGCCCCTGTTTCACTGGAATCGCGGGGGCGTGATGCGCGCGCGGGCCGGGCTCGAATCCGCGCAGGCGCGGCTCGACGCGCTTGAACTGGCCGTGGTCAACGAAGTCGCGCTCGGCCTCGATCGCCTGACTACCACGCGGCGCATCGCCGAAACCTACCGCGACACGCTCGTGCCTCAGCGCGAGCAGGTCTGGGCGCGCACGCTCGAGGAAGTGAACTTCATGCTGGCCGGTGCGTTCGAGGCGCTGTCCGCGCGGCGCGAACAGTTCGAGGCCTACCAGGAATACATCGACGCGGTCCGCGATGCCTGGCTTGCGCGCGTCGATCTGCGCCTCGCGAGCGGTGGCAATCTGCCCGTTGTCGATCCCGCGGAAACCTTGAAAACGGACATGCCTGCGAACGAAGTGGCACCCGGACACGGAGCACATCCATGAAACTTTCACGACGCAACCTGTTCACGGCTGCCAGCGCGGCGGCGGTCGCGCCCGGCCTCGCCGCCGCACAGGCCGTGGCCCCCTCAAGACCTTTCACGCCTCCGCGCGGATACCGCCCCGTGCGCACGCTCAACGGCTGGACGCTGCCGTACAAGCTCAAGAACGGCGTGAAGGAATTCCATCTCGTCGCCGAGGAAATCGAGCACGAGTTCGCGCCCGGCTGCCGCGCGAAAGTGCTGGGGCTACAACGGCACGACGCCGGGCCCGACGATCGAAGCCGTCGAAGGCGATCGCGTGCGCATCTGCGTCACCAACCGCCTGCCCGAGCACACCACCATGCACTGGCACGGCATCATCCTGCCGAGCGGCATGGACGGCGTCGGCGGCCTGACGCCAGCCGCACATCGAGCCGGGCGAGACCTACGCCTACGAGTTCACGCTGCAGCCAGCACGGCACGCACATGTACCACCCGCACGCCGACGAGATGGTGCAGATGGCGTTGGGCATGATGGGCATGTTCATCATCCATCCGCGGGCGGCGAGGAAGTGCGCGTCGATCGCGACTACTGCTTCCTGCTGCACAACTGGGCGCTGCATCCGGGCACGTATCGTCCGGATCCGTCGGTCATGCAGGACTTCGACCTGTGGACCTTCAACTCCAAGGTCTTCCCGGCCATCGACTCCATGGTCGCGCGCACCGGCGAGCGCGTGCGCATGCGCGTCGGCAACCTGTCGATGTGGAATCACCCGATCCACATGCACGGCGTGCAGTTCACGTCACCGGATCGCGACGGCGGGCGCTGGCCGCGCTCGCAGTGGCGGCGCGAAGTCACCGAAATCGTCGGCGTCGGCCAGACGCGCGACATCGAATTCATCGCCGTGCCAGGCGACTGGGCCTTGCACTGCCACATGTCGCATCACACGATGAACGCGATGGGCCACGACATCCCTAACACCATCGGCGTCGACCAGTCCGGCGATGCGACGGCGGAGATCCGCGCGCTGCTGCCGGGCTACATGGCCGATGGGTCGCGACGGCATGTCCGAACACCAGGATCACGTCGACATGGGCCACATGAAAGGCCCGGAAAACACGCTGCCGATGATGACGGGCAAGGGCCCGTTCGGAAACCTCGAGATGGGCGGCATGTTCACGGTGATCAAGGTGCGCGACGACATCGCGCCTGGCGACTACCGCGATCCGGGCTGGTATCGCAATCCGCCGGGCACCGTCGCCAAGCGCGTGAGCACCGATCCCGATTTCGGCGATCCGATGCGCGCGCCACCGCTGCAGCCGGCCCCGGGTGGCGGAAGCTGACGATAATGCAAGGTTGTTAGGTCAACGCGCTGGCTCGACGCCTGTCCTACGCGCGATGTCGAGTCAGTGCGCGAGCCAAGCGCGACATTCGCGAAGCCAAGATGGCGGTGATCGCAGCGCGTCGGGGAATTCCCCCATTGACAGCGCACCGGGACGGGGCGCATTTTTCCCCGCGCTCACAGGGGGACTTCGTCTGGCAATGGTTGGCGGCGCCATGTTCATGGAGAAAGGGCGCGCCAGCTCTAAATCATGGACTGATTCGGTTGATGCAAGGACACGCATCGCTAGATCTCTTTTGCGCGCTCCTCATCCGACTCCATCCATTGCTGGCGAGGCATTGGTCAGTCATTTGAGGAGAAGCAATCATGGATCGATTGTTGCCGCGCCCGCGTCGGGCGTTGCCGTGGCTATTCGCCACGTGTGTACTGTCTTTGGCCGCCGCCCAGAACGCGGCCGCGCAAGCACCCGGTTGCAGTGTCGGCGTCACGTGGCCCACGTGGACCGGCGGTAACGGCTTCGGCGCCGAACTGCGCATCACCAACACGGGCCCGGCCATCACGAACGGCTGGACTCTCGTCTTCAACATGCCGAGCGGCCAGCGCCTGCAGAACGGCTGGCCAGTCACGGTCACTCAGCCCGCGAACAGCGCCACGGTCACCGTGGCCAGCAACGCGGACTGGAACAAGAGCATCGCGACGAACGGCACGTTCACCGTGGGCTTCAACGCCAACCACTCCGGCACCAACACCGCACCGACGGCGTTCACGCTCAATGGCACGGCCTGCGGCGGCGGAGGTGGCAACACCGCGCCCGTCGTCACGTTGACCTCGCCCACCGCCAACCAGGTCTTCCCGTCGGGAACCACCAGCGTGAATCTCGCCGCCACGGCCACGGACAACGTGAGCGTGCAGCGCGTGGAATTCCGCGTGGATGGCGCCCTGGTGAACACGGACACGAGCGCGCCTTACAGCTTCACGGCCACGGGGCTTGCCGCCGGCAGCCACACCTGGTCCGCGACAGCCTATGACGCCGGCTCCCCGGTGTTGAGCACCGCGGCCTCGGGTGCATTCAGCATCCAGACCACGGGCGGCAACACCGCACCGGTCGTGAACTTCACGGCGCCCACTCCCAACCAGGCATTCCCCGCGGGCACCACCAGCGTGAATCTCGCCGCCACCGCCACGGACAACGTGAGCGTGCAGCGCGTGGAGTTCCGCGTGGATGGCACGCTGGTGAACACCGACACGAGCTCCCCGTACAGCTTCACGGCCACGGGACTCACCGCCGGCAATCACACTGCCACGGCCACGGCATTCGACGCCGGCTTGCCGGTGCTGAGCACGGTAGCCACGGTGGCGTTCTCGATCGGCACCTCGACGCCGGTGATCAGCTTCGTGCCCAACACGCTGTCACTGAGCAGCGGCACGAGCGGCAGTTCATCGCTGCGTCTCAGCGCTGCGCCGAGTGGTTCGGTCAGCGTCGCCGTTGCTCGCACCGCGGGCAACACGGCGCTCACCACGACCACGTCGTCGGTGACGTTCACGTCCAGCAACTGGCAAGGCGTGAATGTTCCATTCTCGGCAGCTACGGGAACCACCGCCGTCAACGCCACGTTCACCGCGTCCGCCACGGGTTATACCTCCGGCACGATCACCGTGAACCGGACCGTGACCACGAGCGGCAACGCGCTGTTCCGCGTCGGCGCAAATGGCCGCATCACCAAGAACGGCACGCACTTCCCGGTGCGCTGCGGTTCATGGTTCGGCCTCGAGGGCCGCCACGAACCTTCGGATGATCCGGTCAACCCGAGCGGCGCGGCGATGGAGCAATACATCGGCAACACCTCCTGGGCGAACGGTGGCCAGGGCACTGGCCGCACCATCGCGCAGACGATGCAGGAGATCGCCGGCATGGGCATCAACGTGATCCGGCTGCCGCTGGTTCCGCAGACGCTCAACGCCAATGATCCGCAGGGCACGGGCAACGTGCTCAAGAATCATTCCTCGGTGCGCATCGCCAATTCGCGGCTCGCGCTCGAGACGATGATTCGCGCGGCCGATGCGGCGAACATCGAGGTGATGCTCGACGTGCACTCCTGCTCCAACTACGTGGGCTGGAGAAAGGGGCGGCTGGATGCGCGTCCGCCGTGGACCGACGCGGATCGCGACAACTACGACTTCAAGCGCGAGAACTATTCGTGCGCGGCGTCGGGCAATCCGTCGACGGTCACGACCACGCATCCGTACAACACCACGATGTGGCTCGACAACCTGCGCACGCTGGCGGGCATGAGCGCCTCATTGGGCGTGGACAACATCATCGGCATCGACATCTTCAACGAGCCGCATGACTACACGTGGGCGGAGTGGAAGTCGCTGACCGAGCAGGCGTATGCCGCGATCAATGCCGTCAATCCGAACCTCCTGCTGTTCGTGCAGGGCATCGGCACTAACGCGGGCGCGCAGGATGGCACGCCGGCCACGATCGACTCCGCAGCCGCATGGCGTCGTGGCCACCAATCCGAACTGGGGCGAGAACCTGTTCGAGGCCGTGAGCAATCCCATCAACGTGCCGAAGTCACAGCTGGTCTTCTCGCCGCACACCTACGGTCCGTCGGTGTTCGTGCAGAAGATGTTCATGGATCCCGGCGCAGACCCAGTGCACGGGACTCGAAGGTGACGCGGCGGGCGACGCCAACTGCAACATCGTCATCAATCCGACGCTGCTGCGGCAGGGCTGGGAGGAGCACTTCGGCTTCCTCAAGCAGCAGGGCTTCGCCATCGTGGTGGGCGAGTTCGGCGGCAACATGGACTGGCCGCTGGGCCAGGCCAGCATCCGCGATCGTGACCGCTGGAGCCACATCACGCCGGGCATCGATCAGCAGTGGCAGGCGGCCTTCGTCGAACTGGATGGCCGAGAAGGACATCGAGGGTTGCTACTGGTCGATCAATCCGGAGTCGGGTGACACCGCCGGCTGGTACGGCCATGCATATGACCCGATCAGCAATGAATCGGGCTGGGGCGAGTGGCGTCCGTTCGATCAGCGCAAGACCAACTTGTTGAACACGTTGTGGCAGGGAGTGCCGTAAGCGTGTAACCAGGGGGAACGACAGTTCCCGGAGAGCCGGGATCGCAGGGATGCGGTCCCGGCTTTTCTTGGGTAGCTAGTGGCGCAACACATGAAGGCCGGCGGTGTGCGTCGATTCAGCGTGGCTACCTGCTGAGTTCCGGCCAACCCTCGGCATTCCATTTCACGGGAGCGATCCGCAGCGCCGACTTGCCGTCGTTGTTCCGGTCATAGGCGTGATAGACAACAAAGTCCTGGCCATCCGCGTCGTGCAGGAAGCCGTTGTGTCCAGGACCGCGGAAGTTCTGCGACTCTCCGCCCGCGGTGAGGAACACCGACCCCTCGCCCTTCAGAAGCTCGCTGCCGTCCTTGCCCTTGTAGGGGCCCGTGATCTTCTTCGACCGGCCGACGATCATGTAATACGTGCTGTTCACGCCTTTGCAGCAGTAGTCATACGACACGAACAGGTAGTAGTGATCGGGTCTCGTGACGATGAACGGCGCCTCGAGCGCCGCCGGTCCGCCTTGCGGCACGGGCCGGCTCGCCAGCGAGTAGGGCCTGGCGCCGGGTTTCCGCAGCTTGCCGGTTCCGGCATCGAGCTCGAAAAGCTTGATCCCCGACCAGAAGCTCCCCAGCGACAGCCAGTGCCGCCCCTCGCGGTCGATCACGTGACTGGGATCGATGGCGTTGAAGTCGGACTCGCGAGTGGACTCGACGACCACGCCTTCGTCACGCCAGCGGTAGTTCGGCGCCCCGGGATCCAGCGTCTCGTTCGTGGCGAGCCCGATCGCGGAGCGGTTCGAGCCGAATGTCGACACCGAGTAATAGAGAAGATACCGGCCGTTCACGAAGCTGATGTCCGGCGCCCACGCGCCGCGCGCGCCGGGGATGAGCTCCGGGGCCCATGCCGGTAGTTTGTCGAACACGTGACCGCGCACAGTCCAGTGGCGCAGATCCTTGGAGCTGCGGACGCGGATCGTCGCTGGCGGCGCGTCGCTGTTGGTACTGAAGACCCAGTAGACATCCCGCTCCCGGATGATCACCGGGTCGTGGATGCCGGTGATGTCACCGGTGAGCGGCAGCTGGGGCCCGGCATCCTGCGCGGCAGCGGCCACGGCCACGGCGAGCATTCCGGCCAGCAACAGCCGCGACTTCATCTACTTGGCCGGCGCCGGGATCGTGAGCAGCGCGACCCCCTGCCGCGGCAGCGTGATCGCGTACGTCGCGGTCCTGCCCTTGCGGCTGGCGGGCTGCTGCTTTTCCGCCAGCAACTCCGACGCCTTTTCGAGTGCCGCGTACTGCGTGGCGTTAGGCGATTGCGGTGAACCCATCGCCTTCCACGCCGCGAATGCATTGGCATGGCCCTCGTCTACACGCAGCAGCCAGCCCTCGTGGCTCCGCGGCATTCCTTTGATCTGCACGCTCACGGCCGCGTCCGGGCCTGGCAGGTCGTCGTCGTGGTAGTGCCAGAGGAGCACGCTGATGCCGCCATTGGCGTTGCGCGTCGCCAGCACGCCCACGTCGGTGTCGCCGCGCACACCGTCGGCCATGAGTGCATCCAGCGGGATCTGCGCGTTGCTGCCCGCCTCTATCTTCTCTTCATCGAGGCGCGCGAGCAGCTTGAACACATTGAGCACCGGCAGATTCACCCCATTGGTAGCGAGCTGGCGATACCCCGCGAACCAGGGCTGGTTCTCGAACTCGAACGACCAGGACAACACGCCTTCCAGGTTCACACCGCGCTTCGCCGCCAGCTCCCAGATGCGTGCGAAGCTCGCCGCCGTGTAGCTGGAGTACATGGTGCCGTTGCGGTACGCGTTCTGCGGCCCCGGACATGCCGCGCAACCTTCGGGATCGCTCTCGCCGATGACCACCGGCAGCCGTGCCAACGCGGGCTCGGACAGCACCTTGGTGAAGCCGCCATCCACCTCCTTGAGGTGCGTCGAGATCCCCATGCGCACGTGACCATCCACGAACGTGGGCCGGCCCTTGGAATGGAACGAGAGGAAATCCGTCGGCGTGCCGGTCGTGCCCGTCGCGTGGTTGGTCCCCGACGTCACGTGCTTCAGGAATCCGTCCATGAACGCACCCCCAGGCCCGGCCGAATCCGGTCCGCCCACGCGGGCGTTCGGCAGCGCGCGGCGCACACCCGCGATCGCGTAGTCGTGCAGCTTGTAGAACTCCTCGTGCGCACCCTGCCAGTAGAAATTGATGTTGGCCTCGTTCCAGACCTGGAAGTACCACTTCGACACTTCCTCGGCGCCGTACTTCTCCACGTTGTGCTTCGTCCACCGGTAAACGAGCTCACCCCATTTCTCATAGCTCTTCGGCGGATACGTCCAGCCCGTGGCGATGAGCTTGTAATCGAAGCCAGGCCGCCAAAGATGTTGATAGGGCACGCCAGGCGGCGCGGTGCTCATGGCTTCCGGCGTGAACCCGATCTGCAGGTAGGGACGAATGCCGCGCGCGAGATAGGTGTCGATGATGCGGTCAACGACGGTGAAGTCGTACACCGCGTTGCCCTGCGCATCCTCGGTGTACACATTCGTGCTGCCCCACTTGAAAGCCGGTGTGCCATCGCCGGAGGTGAGCAGGTTGTGCGCGCGGAAGTACACCTGGCCGGGCCGCAGCTTGCCGAGCTCGGACAGCAGCTTGCGGCCATCCTTCATCGTGGCGTAGTTAGGTTCGTCGGCGCCGAAGAATCGCCACACCGGTGGCAGCTTGCCGGCGCCGCGCGTGGCGTCCACCGTCACGGTGACTGCGCGCGGTTCCGCCGCGGCCGCAATCCCACCGCTGCTTACCGCGGCCACCGCCAACCCCATCAGCCAGCACTTCAACGCATTCATCGGAACCCCCTTGTCGACTAAGTACCAGACGCGCGACTCCGTTGCCGCCTGTATACGTCGATTGGGATCGACCCATATGAAATCAGCGCAGCGGCAGCCTAAGTGCGGTGCGCCCGCTGCGAACCTCGTGCTCCCGCCCTCGCCACACGAAAACACCTCCCAGGTTGCCCTGGATCAGGATCTCGGCTTCCAGGAAGCCGTCGCGCACGCGATAGCTCACCGATACGTTGCCGCGCGGCGTCGCCGCCGTGGCATCGAGACGCTTCAGCGGACCGAGGTGCGGAACGATGCGCACCTGCGCGTAACTCGATGCACCCGGCTGGATGCCGGCGACGATGCCGAGCAGATCCGCCGTGGGATGCGCGCTCCAGGCATGCGTATCCGAGCGCGTATCGCCGCGCGACTCGGGCCAGGTGGTGTAGTTGAGCTCGAGCAGATCGCGCCAGGTCTTCAGCAGGTCGAAGTAGCGATCCGACAGGCCCGCATGCTCGAAGGCGCGCACCAGGTACCACGCGAAGTAGTAAGTCGTGGTGAACATTCCTTCGGGCGCGTCGATGCCGCGGCCGGGCACGACGATGCGATCCAGAATCCCCGGCGCCTTTTCACGCGTGGCCACGTCGTACAGCACGGCCAGTGCATTCATGTGCTGGCTGAACACGTTTCTGTCCGGGTTGTCCGCGAACAATCCACGCTTCTCGTCCCAGCATTGTTCGCGGATCGCCGCGCGCGCTGCACCAGCCTTGCGGGCGAATCCATCCGCGGCCTTGATGTGGTCTGCCGCCGTTCCCATTTCCCGCTCGAGCTCGGCGGCTTGATCCAGCGCACCCAGCCACAACACCGTCATGAGGCAGCTGCCACCGTTCTTGCCGTACGACGGGAACACCGTGCGATCGTCCCAACGCTGGCCGGCCCAGTCGATGAAGTTCCAGTGGGGATTGGCGCCCAACAGGCCCGAGGGCGTCTGCAGCTTGTCGAACCAGGCCAGCGCCCTGCGCATGCGCGGGAGCTGGTTCCTCACCACATCGGGATCCACCTGCCAGCGCCACCAGTCATGCAGCATGCCGATCCACGCCAGAGAGAACGTGGTGATCACGTTCTTGCCGCGACTCGGGTAGGCGCCTTCCATGATGCCGCCCTCCACGTCCGACGCGGCGAACGCCTCGATGGCCTGCGCCGCGAGATGGCCCTGGCCGGACATCGCGTAACTGATCAGCATCTCCAGACGCGTGTCGCCCGCGTACTGCAGCTGTTCCCAGAACGAGCTGTCCATGAAGGTTTCGTGCGCGTCCACCTGCAGCGTGCGCCAGCCGATCTCGAAGATGCGGTTCAGCTCCGCGTCGTCGCTGTCGAATCGGCCTGTCTTCTCGAACGGATACCCGGTCTCGTTGAGCTTCAGGCCGGCGAGCATGAGTGGCTCTCCCGCCGTGGTGACATCCAGCTCCAGGTATCGCCAGGTGCGCCACCACAGCGTCGCGAAGCTGCGCGTCGAACCGTCGGCGATGAACAGGTCCTGCAGGCCGGCGATGGGTCGATCACCCACGAGGTCGCGATCCACCTTCTTGCGCGGCGTGTCGTACAGGGCTTCGGCGTAGGTCACCGCGATGCGTGCATCACGGCCGCCCTCCACCATCAGTTCGGGGTACGCGGAGATCATGGCGTCCCGGCGCAGCAGTAGTTTGGCGCGGGAGTTCGCGGGTATCACCACCGGCTTCAGCGGAAAGGCTTCGGTTCCGGCGGGCGACGCCCGCACCGTGCGCCCCGGTTCGGCGGGCTCGAAACGCTGCGGGTACAGGCTCTCGGACACGATCTTGCGATTTGGTGCCTTGGGCGCGCGCACCGCCGCCACCCAATCACCGGGCTTCAACCGCGCGTCGATCACCTCGGGCGCGCTGGCCACGTAGTATTCGGGCTTGAACTGCGCGGGGCCGCTCACCGCGGTGTGATCCGGCCGCAGTCTCACGAGCCAGCCGGGCTTCCCGGTGTCCAGTCTCTTGCCCTGCATCAGGAAGCCCGTGCCCGCGCTCTGCTGGGCCAGCGGTGCGAAATCACCGAAATTCCAGACCAGCGCGGTGATTTCGTTGTCGCCGGCACGCAGGTGGGGTGCCAGGTCCAGGTCGTGGATTCGCCATAAAGACAGTGGGCTGGTCGACGGCCCGGACAGGACGCGCTTGCCGTTCACGAACAACACATAGCGGTTATCGGCGGTCACGCGCGTGTCGACGTGCTTGGGTATCACGTCGAGCTTGAGCCCCCGCTTGAACTCCAGGACTACCGGCGTGGCCTTCGCCTCGGGGTGGGTGATCCATTCTGACGCCAGGCAGGGGCCCGCACAGAGCAGCAGGCAGATTAAAGCGAGTTTGTAAGACATGTCAGACACCCACACTGCCAGCGTAAGAACGCGCGGTTCTTCTATAACAAATGCCCTGTCCCGGAGCGGCGCACACAGTGGCGGTCCCCCTTAAGCTTAAATATGCCTTGCGGCACGCAATGAAGCGTAATCCGCTCGTTTCGCGCTGGGTGGCCGAGCTGCGGAGCCGTGAACTCGCCGATCCCGGGAATCTTCGCTTTCGGCAGCGGCAACTGCTCGAGCGGCTGTACCACGACGTCCGACAGGTTCCCGCCTACGCCGCGCAGGCGAGACAACCACACGGTGACGCGCTCGCGCATCTGCGCGATGCGTTCCCCATCATCGACAAGGACGAAGTCCTTGGCCGCCAGACGGACTTCCTGCGGCACGGGCGCGTGCCTCGACACCGCCTCGCGACGGCCGAAACCAGCGGCACCACCGGCACGCCCATGGATGTGTTCCGGAGCCTGGGTTCGATGCTCTACGAGGAAGCGTTCCACCTGCAGCACTGGTACTGGGCGGGCTGGCGCATGGGCCACAAGCAGGCGGTGTTGCGCGGCGACACGATCGTTCCCATCCACCGCGGCGAACCGCCGTTCTGGTTCGAGGACCGTGCCGGCGCTCAGCTCGTGCTGTCGACACGGCATCTGAACCGCGACACCGCCGGGGCGTTCGCGACCGAACTGCAGCGGTTCGGCGCGCGGCAACTGCGGGCCTATCCTTCGGCCGCGTACGAGCTCGCCGTGCTCGCCGAAGGCGCCGGCATCCCGCTGCGCTTCGACTCCGTCATCACCGGCTCCGAAATGCTCTACGACTTTCAGCGCGAGACCATCGAACGCGTGTTCCGGGCTCGCGTGCATGACTTCTACGGAATGGCGGAGCGCGTGGCGTTCGCGGCCGAGTGCGAGCGCGGGCGCATGCACGTGAATCCCGAGTACGGAGTGGTGGAGATCGTCGATGCGCGCGGCAATCCCACCGACGGCGAGGGAACACTGGTCGGCACCTCGTTGCACAACCGCGCGATGCCGCTGATCCGCTACCGCATGAACGACACCGCACGCTGGAGTCACGAGCCCTGCACTTGCGGCCGCACCTACCCGGTGATCGAAAAAATCAGCGGCCGCCTCGCCGACCAGCTGTTCGACCTGGACGGCCGCCCCGTGAACTGCACGATGATCGGCTTCGCCTTCGACGGCATGCGCAACATCCGCAAGGCGCAAGTGGCGCAGGTGGGTGCGGATCAGTGGGTGATCCGCATCGTGCCCACGACTCACTACTTGCCCGACGATGGCGCGCGTGTTCTCACCAAGCTCTCGCGCGACGTGTCGCCGCGCGTGGCGGCGCACATCGAGCTCGTGACCGACATCCCCTCGCAATCCAGCGGCAAGTACAAATGGGTGGTGCAGGAATGGCGGCGCGGCGCATCGGCACGGCCTTCCCTGAAATCCCTCGCCACGCAACGCCTGTCGGGAGCATCCTGTTGAGCACCCCTGCCCTGTCACTTCCGCTGCACAGTGTGGCGGGCTGGGAGCGCGTCGCTTCGCGCAAGGAGTGGGAAGCCCTGTTTGCGCGCGCTCCTCAGCCACGGTTCACGCAATCCTGGGCCTATGGCGAAGGCAAGCGGGAGGAAGGCTGGCAGGTCGAGCACCTGGTGTTCCGCGACGGCGAAGGTCCGGCTGCGCTTTGCCAGTTACTGATCAAGAGGCCGATGGGCGTCCCGGTCACGCGCATAAACCGTGGACCGGTCTTCCTCCGCGAGATGCCGCGCGCGGATCAGCTCGCGGTGCTTCGAGCGCTGCGCCGGCGCTGGCGCCTGGGCCTGCGCGGGCTGTTGCTGCTGGCGCCCGGCCTGCCTGCGGGCGATGACTCGACGGCCTTGATGCGCGAAGCCGGTTTCTGGCGGCGGCGTGGCGGCGGCTGGCACTCCTCGCAGCTCGACCTCACGCTGCCCCGCGAGGAACTGCATCGCCGGCTCGCGGGCGACTGGCGCACCAAGATCCGTCGCGCGGAGAAACTGGGCGTCACGCTGAGGCTGCGCCGCGACGAGGCCGCGATCGACTGGCTTCTCGATCGTCACGTCGAGAACATGAAAGCCAAGAATTTCACGGGCCCCTCTCCCGATTTCGTTCGCGCGGTCACGCGGAGCAGTGCCGGTGATTTCTGGCTGCTGCAGGCCATGATCAACGGGGAACCCGAAGCCGGCCTGCTCGTGGGCCGATTCGGGCTCCATGCCGAGAACTTCATCGCCTGGTTCAGCGACACGGCGCGCAAGATGACCGCCGGGAATTTCCTCATGTGGAATGCCGTGATCGAGATGCAGCGCGCCGGCTGCCGCTCGCTGGACCTGGGCGGATTCGCCGTTTCGGACCGTTATGGTCACTTCAAGCGCGGAATGCGCGGCGAGGAGTACCAGTTGGCCGGAGAGTGGCTGGCCTTCTGACGCTTGCGGTAGGATTTCCCCCGCCCGCATAACAAGAATCAGGGGGAAAGCATGTTGAGGTCCATCGTTCGCGGGGCGTTGCTCGTGGCCGCCTCTTTCGCACTGGGTACACACGGCGCCACCGCCGCGGAAGTCGCCAAGACCGCGCCCGTGGTCGCGCCGACGCCGCCCACCACTGTCTACGACACCACCTTGGCGCCGGGCTGGGACAACTGGAGCTGGGCCAAGACCACGCTGAGCACCGATCTCTCGGGCAGCGCGCGCAAGCCCATCAAGGTGGAGGCTGCCGGCTGGCAGGCGCTCTATCTACATCACTCGGGCTTCAACACCACCGGCCTCAAGCGGCTGTCGTTCCTCATCCAGGGGTCGGTGCCGGACCGCGACGTCCGCGTGTTCATGGTCATCGGCGGCAAGCCCGTGGGCGAAGGCAAGCTGGTCAAGGTGGGCAACACCGGCTGGACCGACGTGAAGGTGCCGCTGGTCACGCTGGGCATCGAGGACACGGTGATCGACGGCATCTGGGTTCAGAACGCCTCGGCCGAAGATCTGCCGAAGTTCTTCGTCACCGACATCAAGCTCGATTAGCCACCTTCGAGCGCGGCGCGCAGCTCGTGGATGCGCACGGGCTTCGCCAGCAGGTGATTCACCGTTGGCGGGAAATCGCTGTGCTCTCGCGCGCGTTCGCCCCAACCGGTGAGCAGGATGATGCGCACCGTGCCGGACATGGCGCGGATCTGGTTGGCCACCTGGATGCCATTCACCTGCGGCATCCCGAGATCCGTGACCACCACCTCGAAGGGCGCGGCCGTGTCCAGGGCCGCGGAGAAGCAGTCGAGCGCGGCGCGGCCGTTCGAGGCCACCGCCACGTCATGACCGTCGAAGTTCAGCACTTCGGCGATCGTATCGAGGATCAGGGGATCGTCATCGACCAGTAGGACTCGCATGCGTCGCGCCATGTTCACGTACTCCCGGCCCCGCGAACAGCGGGGTTTCACCGGGAAATACGTCCGGCAACGCCGTTTTATTCCATGGCCACCGTGTCGGATTCGTCCTTGATGCTGCGCGTCATCGCTTCGATCGGGCGGACTCGAAGGCCAGGCCCAGCGACAGCAGGCGCTGTTCCGAGCGGGCGGCCCCGAAAATAGATAGGCCCACGGGCATGCCGGACACCGGATCCATGGGTACGGTGAGGTGCGGGTAGCCCGACATGGCCGCCAGCGTCGAAGATGAAGCGATGTTGGGATCGCCGTTGATCAAGTCGATGGACCAGGCCGGGCCATAGGTGGGCGACAGCAGCGCCACCACGCCGTGCTCGCGCAGCAGGCGGTCGATGCCCTCGGGCCCCGAAATCCGGCGCGCCGATTCCACCTGCTTGCGGTACTCGGGGTCGTCGAGCCCCTTCGTGGCCTCGGCCTGCTCGAAAATTTCCTGTCCGAAGAACTCCAGCTCACGGGGCTCGGCCAGGTTGAAGGCGATGAGGTCCTTGAGTGTGCGGTTGCGCACCGCCGGTGGCGTAGTCGCGAGATAGGCGTTGAGATCGGCCTTGAATTCGGTCAGCAGGATTGGCAGCTGCAGGTTGCCCAGTTCCGAGTCGTCGAACTTCTCGATGTCCACGAGCACCGCGCCTTGCGATTTCAGCAGTGCCAGGGCGGCATCGAAGGATTTTTGTGTGGCCGGTGTCCAGCCCTGCATGAACTTCGCAACTCCCAGTCGGACGCCTTGCAGCGAATTGGCGTCCAGCGCGGAGTAGCCGGGCCCCGGCTCCGCCATCACCGACAGCAGCAGCGCCGCATCGGCGACGCTGGTGGTCATGGGGCCGGCGGTGTCTTGCGTGTGGCTGATGGGAACGATGCCCGCGCCGGGGATCACGCCCACCGTGGGTTTGAGGCCCACGATGCCGTTGATCGACGAAGGACAAACTACCGACCCGTTCGTCTCGGTACCGACCGTGGCCGCGGCGAGCTTCAAAGCCATCGCCACGCCCGAACCCGAACTCGATCCGCAGGCCGTGCGCAGCGGGTCGAACGCATTGCGCGTCAATCCACCCACCGCGCTCCAGCCGCTCGACGAGGTGATCGAGCGAAAATTGGCCCATTCGGAGAGATTGGATTTCGCCAGAACAATGGCGCCGGCCGCCTTCAGGCGCTGCACCAGCGGCGCATCCGCGGTGCGCAGATTTTGCGCCAGCGCCAGCGAGCCCGCCGTGGTCACCATGCCTGCCACGTCGATGTTGTCCTTCACGATGATCGGAACGCCGTGCAGGGAGCCGCGCACCTTGCCCGCGCGGCGCTCGGCGTCGAGCTGCTTCGCTTCCGCCAGCGCGGAAGGATTCACGAACAGGATCGAACGCGTTTCCCGGTCGCACTTTTCGATGCGGCGCAGATACGCCTTCACCAGTTGCTCGGAGGTCACGGCGCGCTTGTCGAGACCCGCCACGACTTCCGTGAGCGTCGCCCGGGACAGATCGAGCGAACCCGCCGGACTGCGCAGATCGCAGGCCGACACACCGGAGACCCACAGCCATGCCAGCAAACAAACGAGCGACGTTTTCATGCGGCCGAGTATGCCTGCAGCCAGGGCACCAGGAACGCGAAGGTGGCCCCCGCGACCCAGGCCACCAACGAAAAGCCGAACAACGCCGAGCTGATGCGCCGCAACCGGGTGCAGCTCCTTGCGGCGGCCGGATCGATCGGGCATGGCAAGCGGCGCGCTCGCCAGATCATGACGCCGCTGAGGGCCAGCAGTGCTCCCGCCACGCCGAACACGGCGAGCTTGTGCTCGGACAGCCACACCAGCTGCGGGAAGGTGGAGACCAGCCCCACCACCGCCGCGCCCGCCCCGAGCGACACCAGCACCGCCGGCAACACGCAACACAGCAGCGTCGCGGTGCTGGCGAGCAGCGTGCCGAAGGCCACGCCCACATTCCGCGCATGCGGGTCCATCACTTGGTTTTCAGCGAAGCGCGGATTTCCGCCAGCGAGCGCTCGCTGCGCGTGATGCCCTTCACGTCATAGCCGGCATCGGTCAACGCCTTGGTGAGCTCGGTATCGGAGATATCCGTCCCGGAACGCGTGCCGATCGCCACGAGCTTGTGCTCGAGGCTGACCACCACGTCTTCCGTGGCCGGATTCTTTCGCAACGTCTTTTCGATACCCTGCGCGCAGAACGCGCAGACCAGTCCGTACACCTTCATTTCGATGGTGCCGGCGGCGGCGCCGGCGCTCACGCAGCGCGGTGCCGATGATCGCGATCAAAGTCTTCATGTGGGTTCCCCGGTCAGAAATTGAACATGGCCATGGCCTGCAGCTTGCCGTCCGCGGTGGCGCCGGCTTCGAGCCAGGCTCCGCCCTTGAACAACCGCAAGCAGCAGCGCCCATTCCACGCCTTCGTGGATGCCGCCCGTGTAATTGCGGCCTTGCAACACCAGCCAGGTGGCGACGGTGTCGTAGTCGTGCTCATAGGGCGCGATGCCCAGCTGCAGCGTGTCGATGCGATGCGTGAACGCCGTCGACCGGTGCAAGTCGGTCTTCACCGAGCCGTATACGCGCCGCGTCTCGTAGTCGTACTGCGCGCCGGCGTTCCAGGCGAACAGCCCGGAGCGCTCATCGGCGCTTCGCACCGCCGAGCCCGCCCCAGACGAACAGGTTCGCCTGTGCGGCCTCGCGATTCCACCGCTTCACCAGGTAGTTGGCGCGCGCGTAGCCGATGCGCCGCTCCCGTTGCCGATAGTCACTGTCGAGATCGAGGTAGCCCGCACCCAGCGACCAGTTGTATTTCGGCGCGTAGAAGATCTGCGCCTCGTTCATGGTGCCGGCGCCGTATTCGGCCATCACCGTCGTGCCATGCGCGTACGCAATGGGCTTGGCGAAAGCGTTCGCCGGAGCCAGTGCGCAGGCGAGGGCTGGTATGGCCCATCGTGAAAGGTTCATGGGAACCTCCTTGCTGTCCAGGATTGAATGCCAGCCAGGGCAAGCCCCGGCCACGAGCTGCCGGATCAGTAGATAGGAGGTGGTTTCAGCGGAGGCTCGGCAGCTTGGGCGCGATGACTGCGGGAAGGTTGCGCCACGCGCACGTGCACCGTGGGTGGCGAAGCGGTCGGCATCATGGAAACCGCGGCCAGCGACGCGGTGCAGGAGCTGAGGCAACTGGCGGTGCCGGGTTCGCCATCAGGGCAACAGGGGCATCCGTCCGGGTCCGTCTGCGCGTGTTGCATCTCCGCGCAGTGGTCTCCTTGTCCGGCGGACGCGATCGAGGCGTACGCACTGGCCATGGGCGCGGACATGAATGTCTGCGCAGCGACCACGGCGTAGAGCAACCGGCGAAGAAGTGGGCGATTCACGGTATCCAACATAGGCCTCTGGAAGTGGGACCGCCAGCAGGGAGACGGGTTCCGTGATCGCATTCGCAACCAGATCGGCGGCCTGCCTGAATCAGCCGGCCTGTTTCACCAGTTCCGATATGGTCTCGCGCAGCTGCAGCAGCCGCGGCGGCTTGCTGAGCACGCGGTCGACGTTGGGCGGCACTTCGCCTTCGTCGAGCAGCCGCTGACCCCAGCCCGTCAGCAGGATCACGGGCGTGGCGCGACGACGGCTGCCTTGATGGCTTCGGCCACCTTGCGGCCATCCACGCGCGGCATGCCGAGATCGGTGATCACCAGGTCGAAGTGCCGGCCCGCCTCGGCATCTCGGCGAGAAGCATCGATGCCCGCCTGACCGCCCGATGCGAGCTCCACGCCGTGTCCGTCGGTCTCCAGCGCATCCTGCAGCGAGCGCGATGAGCATCGGATCGTCGTCGACCACGAGTATGCGCAGATTCTTGCGGATCGCCTGCGCCGGCGCGCCGCGGTTGCGCTGCCCGGCACGATCCACGCATGCCGGGAAACATCATGCGCACGGTGGTGCCCTGGTCCGGGCGCGCTGTCGATCTCGAAGTCCGCATCGTGCCGCCTGCAGCATGCCGTACACCGACGCCAGGCCCAGACCCGTGCCGCGTTCGCCCTTGGTGGTGAAGAACGGCTCCATGCAGCGGCGTCGCGTTTCCTCGTCCATGCCGATGCCGGTGTCGATGACCTCGATGAGCACGCTCGGGCAGCTGTCCGTCGCGCGCCGCGCGTGTCCCGTGGCCAGCGTCAGCGTGCCGCCTTCGGGCATGGCATCGACGGCGTTGAAGATGAGATTGGTGAGCGCGTCGCGCAGCTCGATCTCGTCACCGAGAATCTCGAGCCGCTTGGCCGCGACGAATGCCGGCCGCAGATCGATGACGATGCCGCGCTCCTGCGGCAACGCGCGCCAGCGCGGCTCGGTCAGCTCCACCACCTGGTCGATGACGGCATGCACGTCCATCTTCGTGAAGCGCGCGCGCGGACTCGCGCGGCCGGTAGAACTCGCGCATGCGATCGATGGTGCCAGCCACGTCTTCGATGGCGCGCTGCATGGTGGCCAGCGCGACCGCGCCCCTGTTCGCTGATCTGCTTCTCCTGCTGCATGCAGCAGCTCGGTGTACAGCGACACGGGCGAGATGGCGTTGTTGATGTCGTGCGCGATGCCGCTGGCCATCTGACCCAGCGCCCGCAAGCGTTCGTTCTGCATCACCGACTGCTGGCTCTGCCGCAGGTCGTCGTAGGCGCGCTGCAACGCCCCGTACAGCTGCGCCTGGTGCGAGGCCAGTGCCACGTGTTCGCTGAGCTGCTTGAGGAATTCGCAGTCCGCGCTCGAGAAGGCGTTGGGCTCGCGCCGCGCGGCCACCAGCACGCCGAACACGCTCGACTCCACCGCCAGCGGCGCCAGCACCAGCGAGCGGAATCCCGCCTCCGCGAAACGTCTGCGGGAACGGCGAGCCTCGCGTCGCGCGACGTCGGGCTCGTGGATCAGCGCGCCGTGCAACGCGCGGTACAGTCCGTTCTGGCCGATGGCGACCGACGGCTTCGTGCGTCAGTCCCAGCGCGCTCGCGTGCTCAGGCTGGCCGGGCCCGACGCACTCGACGGTGATCACGCCCGGCCGTGGGCTCGTGCAGGCACACGCAGCCGAACTGGATGGGCAGGTGTTCTTCGAGGCTGCCCAGCACCACCTGGAAGATGCTCAGCAGGTCGTGGCGCGAGCCGATGCTGTGCGTGATCTCCTGCAGCAGTGCCAGCCGGCTGACCTGCGTGCTCAGCGTCCTTCGAACTGCTCGGTCTGCGTGAGCATGTGATTGAAGGCCGTGCGTCAGCGTGTCGAGCTCGTTGATGCCGGGCGGTTGCGCACGCACGCTGTAGTCGTGACGCGTGCGAAACCACCTCCGCCGTTGCGGCCAGCGACAGGATCGACTCGCGAGAGCTGCTTCTGCAGCCGGCGCGAGATGGCCCAGGCCGCCATCAGCGCCAGCCCGATGATGATGGCCGCCACCAGCGCGTACAGTCCCAGCCGCTCGTAGATGGCCTTCATGTCCGAGCGCACGAACAGCGTGCCCAGCACGAGCTCGCCTTCGCGCACCTCGGTGACCCCGATGAGGTTCGAGCCTTCGAAGCCGTAGCCCGGTGGCACCCGGCGTCGGCGGCAGCGACGTCGAGGGCGCCGCGGGTGGATAGGTCGCGAACAAGGTGCCGTCGGGCTTGTAGAGCGCCGCCAGCTCGACGTGCGGATCCGAATCGGAACGCCGTCGAGCGTGCCGATCGCGTCCTCGGGGTTGTCGAAGGCCAGCGCCGCGGTGCTGTTGGAGGCGATGGCCTCGCTGAGCGTACGCAGCTGCTGCAGGCTCGACTGGCGCGTGACCATGCAGCTCGCCCGCGAGGAACAGTGATGGCGGTGATCAGCAGCGCGATGCCGCAGGTGGTCAGCGTGATGGCGCTGAGCTTGCGGCGGATGGGGACGGCGCGCGTGACATCAGCTGCCCTCCGCGCCGACCACTTCCGCGGGCCGCAGCAGCTTCGAGCTGATCACCAGCTGCTTCGCCTTGGCCGCGGCCAGGTTGATGCGCATGCGGATGCGGTTGCTTGTCATTGAACAGCACGATGATCGCGCCCTGCTTCTCGGCGCCGTCGATGTCGGTCACCGTGAGCACGCTGTGCGCCTCGCACCGCCGACAAGGCCTCGCCTAGCCGCTCCGGCTCGGTGCGGCCGATGAACAGGATGTTGCAATCCGAGATCTCGGCGACGTCACGGAAGCGCCTGACGACCAGCGAATGCGGGCCGACCGACTCGCCACGCACCACGTCGTCCAGCGTCCTGCCCGAAAGGATCGTCGCCCAGTATGCCGATGACGAAGGGCGCCTGCGGCGTATCGAACGCATCCTTCGGCCACTCGACGAACTGGCCGAAGTTGAACAGGAACACGGCCTTCACCTGGTATTCGCTGGGTGCGGCCGCCGGCCAGCACATCGCGCGCAGCAGGAGCAGCATGGCGGCGCAAGGACCGCGCGCTGCGGGCGGCGGGGCGTCACTCGCGCCGCCACTCGGCTTTCAGCTAGGCCGCGCGCGCCAGCGCGCCGCGGGCCGCCGGCGTGCCGAACTCCACGTGCTCGTCGTCGAGCAGGTTCTGGCCCACCAGCGAGAGCCGCCATTGCGGATTCAGTCTGCCAGCCGAGGCGCAGGTCGAGAGAGGAGTACGCGTCGATCCCCGCGCCCGTGACGTCGGCGGGCAGGCGGCGAATGCGCGAGTGATGGCGGAACTGCGCGTCGATCTCGAGCTGCCGCAACGAGAGTCAGCGAGCGCAATCCCGTCATGCCGCGCGGCGTGGTGCCATCGAGCCAGACGTTGCGATTGATATCGAGGCCCGAGGATTCCAGGTCGAGATCGATGTGACGAGTAGCTGGCCGTGAGGCGCCAGTTCTCGAGCGGCTGCCACTCCATCAGCAGTTCCGCGCCATGGGAGCGCCCGCTGCCGAGATTCCGGTTGAGCACCGGGACGATGGTGCGGCCGGTGCCGTCGATGAAGGGCTCCCCAGCTCGAGCGACACCAGCTCGGTCGTAGTCGTTGTGGAACAGCGCGAGGTCGAACCACAACTGCTCGCGATGCCTGCCAGCGATAACCGGCTTCGTAGGCGACGAGCCGTTCCGCATCGAAGTCCCGGTTGCCGACCAGGCGGAACACCGGGTTGCCCGCCGGGATCGCGTCGCGTCGACGTCCACGTCGCGCTCCAGGCGCGTGGGCACGCGCACCGCGCGAGACGCCGCCAGCCACAAGCTGTGATCCGGGTCGGGCGCCCACGACGCGCGGATGCTGGGCTGCACTTCGAAACCGCTGAAGTCATTGTGTTCGAACTTGGTGCCAATAGTGACCGCCACGGAATCGGAGAGCGAGATCTGATCCTGGACGAATCCGCTCCACAGCAGGTCATCGGAATCTTCGGGCTCCACCGCGAAGATGCCGCGGCTGCGATTGCGGTTGGACGTGAGCCGGCCCGCCAGGCCCCAGAGCAATTCGATGATTGCCCGCCGTTGAAGCGCTGCTGCAGGTCGAGATCGACGGTATGCAGCGTGTCGATGAAGCTGGGATCGTCGCGACGCGTGTAGTCGTAGTAGGCGCGCACCTGCAGGTCGGAGTCCGTCGCACGGCGCGGCGCCAGCGCGCCAGCAGGTTGCCGCCGGAAACCTTCGAAATCGAGCTGCCCGGCGGGTCCCGGGCGCCCGATCACTTCCACGGCGGGCGCAAGCTGGCCCATGTCGCCGGCATACGCGTCGCCCTGCACGGTCCAGCCGGTCTCCTCGGCGCCTGCCCCAGTCCATGCGGAAACCCAGGTGGCCGAGGTTGCGCATGCGTCCTCGCTGCTCGGCCAGCGGGTTTCCAGTGCCGTCGCGGTCGAAATAGCGGGCGAAGACGCGATAGTGTTTGCCGCCGTCCGTCTCCCCGCCATGCCTCGCGCCCAGGATGACGCGCTCGAAGTCACCAGTGCCGGCCTCGAGATAGTCGCCGTGCGTGTCCCGTGCGCTGCGCGTGGTGATGTTGACCACGCCATTGACCGCGTTCGAACCCCAGAGCGCCGCGCCAGGGCCGCGGATCACCTCGACGCGCTCCACGTCCTCCAGTAGATAGTCCTGGACGTCCCAGGTCACGCCGGAGAACAGCGGCGTGTAGATGCTGCGCGTATCGGAGAGCACCAGCAGCTTTTCGGAGTTCACGCTGCTGAATCCGCGCGCGCTCACGCACCCAGGACGTGGAGGTCTGCCTTGCGACGTGCAACCCGGGCACCAGGCGCAGCGTCTCCGGCAGGCTGTTGGCGCCGGAGCGGCGCAGGTCTTCGCGCGTGAGCACCGCCACGGCCGCCGCGGCGCTGGCGCAGATCCTTCCTCGCGGCGGGACACCGAGGTGACCTCGACATTCAGCAGCTCGTCCACCGACATGCGCTTGAGTTCGGCAAGCTGGTCGGAATTGGCCTGAGCCCGTGCTGGCAACAAACAAGTGCCAAGCAACCAGCCGAAAGCGAGCACAGCGTGGCGAGTCATGAGGTATGTGTTTGTACTTACCGGCAGTTCCGGTAACGCTGGAAACTATCTCACGCGTGCGCTGGCCGACCTACAGGGTTTTCCCTAGCAAGGGTATAAAGTGAAATCATGAAGACCAGAAAACTCGGCAGGAGCGGCCTCGAAGTCTCCTCGCTCGGTCTCGGCTGCATGGGCATGAGCCATGGTTATGGGGTCCCACAAGATCGGCAGCAAATGGTCGGCTTGTTGCGCACCGCCGTGGAGCGTGGCGTCACCTTCTTCGACACCGCCGAAGTCTATGGACCGTTCACCAATGAAGACCTGGTCGGTGAGGCGCTCGAGCCCTTCAAGGGTCGCGTGGTCATCGCCACCAAGTTCGGCTTCGGCATCGGGCAACCCGGGCAGAACGGTTCGCCCGCGCTGGACAGCCGGCCCGAGCACATCCGCGAGGTGGTCGAAGCGTCGCTGAGGCGGCTGCGCATCGAGACCATCGATCTGCTCTATCAACATCGCGTGGATCCCGGCGTCCCCATCGAGGACGTGGCCGGCGCGGTGCGGAGTCTCATCCAGCAAGGCAAGGTGCGCCACTTCGGCATGTCCGAGGCCGGCGCGGAGACGCTGCGCCGCGCGCACGCCGTGCAACCGGTCACCGCGCTGCAGAGCGAGTACTCGTTGTGGACGCGCGGCCCCGAAGAGGAGGTGCTGCCCACGCTCGAAGAGCTGGGCATCGGCTTCGTGCCTTACAGCCCGCTGGGCCGCGGCTTTCTCACCGGCGCGATGGATGCCAGCACCACCTTCACTGCCAATGATTTCCGCAATGGCCTGCCACGGTTCTCGGCGGAGGCGCGCGCAGCGAACCAGTCGCTGGTCGACGTGCTGAAGTCGTTGGCGGCGAGTCGCGGCGCCACGCCGGCGCAGATCGCGCTGGCCTGGTTGCTGGCGCAGAAGCCGTGGATCGTGCCGATCCCCGGCACCACCAAGCTGCATCGCCTGGACGAGAATCTGGGCGCCGCGAGGCTGGAGCTGTCGACGCAGGATCTGCGTGACATCGAGACCGCGGCCAATCGCGTCACGGTGTTTGGAAACCGCTATCCTGAAAGCCTCGAACGAATGACCGGCCGCTGAACGGCCGGCGGGGGAAGGCATGGAATCCAGTCGCGCATCCGGCGTGATCACGCTGCTCGTGTCCGCGGTAGTCAGTCTGGCTGGCGTCAATGCGCAAGCAGCGCCAGCTCGCGGGGAAGTGCTCGCCGCGATGAAGAAGGCCACGGGCTTCATGACCGGCAAGGTCGCATTGCACGGCGGCTACGTCTGGCTGGTCAGCGATGACCTGCAGCGCCGCTGGGGCGAGATCGCCGCGCGGCCTTCGCAGATCTGGCTGCAAGGCGGCACGGAACGCATGGGCGAGGTGTTCCTCGATGCGTACGAAGCCACGGCCGACGCTCAGTTCCTCGACGCGGCCCGCGGCGCCGCCGATGCGCTGGTCTTCGGTCAGCATCCGCGCGGCGGCTTCCATTACTTCGTCGATTTCGATCCCAAGGGCATACCGGAGTGGTACGAGACGCAGGCCTCGAAGTACCGGTGGGGCTACGAGGAGTATCGCCACTACTATGGCAATGCCACGTATGACGACCAGGTCACCGCCGATGCCGCGCGCTTCCTGCTGCGCTTCTACCGTGTGACGCATGAGGCCGCGTACCGCGAGCCCGCGCTCAAGGCGCTAAGCTTCGTGCTCGAGTCGCAGTATCCGAATGGCGCCTGGCCGCAGCGTTTCCCGCTGCGCTACGACTACGCGCACGACGGCCTGCCCGACTACACCTCGTTCTACACGCTCAACGACGGCGCCATGCTGGGCATCGTCGAGCTGCTGCTGGATGCGTCGGACACCTTTGCCGACGAGCGCTACCTCGAGAGTGCCCGGCGAGGCGTGAATGCGTTGATCGCGCTGCAGGGCCCGGATGGCCAGGCCGCCTGGGCCGAGCAGCACGGGCCGGATCTGCGGCCCATCGCCGCGCGCACGCATGAGCCGGCGGGCTACGTGATCCGCGAGAGCGTGATGACCCTGCGCATGCTGCAGCAGTTCTATCTACTCACCGGAGATGCGCGGTTCCTCGCCCCCATTCCCCGCTGCCTCGACTGGTTCGAGCGCGTGAACCGCGAGATCGCGGAACAGAAGTACCCCGTGCCGCGCTACTGGGAGCCGGTCTCCAACAAGCCGCTGTACGTGGTACGCACGGACGAGCTCACGGCCGAAGGCTACGGCAAGTACCTCTGGACGACGGACCCCGCGAAGACGCGCTGCGAAGGCGGACCCTGCAAGGGTGACGGCAAGCCGCTGGTGGATGTCGCGCGTTTGCGCGCGGACTACCAGCGCATCGCCTCGCTCGATGCCAGGGGGCGCGCCGAGCGGCTGGCGCAAATCCGCCAGCGTCCGCCTCGCGTCGCACGTGGCACGGACACCGCCACGATCATCAAGAGCCTGGATGCGCGCGGCGCGTGGGTCACGGACGACAACGAAGTGCCCGTCGCCGGCGCGACCAGCGAAGCCTCGTCTCGCGAGAAGGTTCGCGGCATCAGCACCCGCGTGTTCGTCGAGAGGATGGAAGCGCTGGTCGCGGAATGGCGACGACTGAAGCCCTGAAACATGCGCCATGCTCATGCGCCGTTCATCTGGCGCATGGCACACTGGGTTCATGAGAAGAAAAGCCACGCAAGGGATGGCATGGGCAGTGATGTCGATGGCGCTGGGAAATGCCGGCGCACAGTCCCCGGATGTCCCACCGGCCGATGCGTCGCGCGTGAAGGCCGGCATCATCATCGCGACGTTTGACGATCTTGCCGCTCGCTGCGACAAGGCTGGCGGGTTGTCGGGAACGCAGCGGGCTGAAGTCGACGCATGGGAATCGCGGCAGCAGGTAGACAAGGTCCGCGCACATCTCAACGGTGTCGGGCTGAATCCCGCGCTTCGCACACAGGTTCAGGATGCCGCGAAGCAGATCATCCAGCAGGTGGCGGCGAACGCACCACCCTGCGCGGCTGCCGTGAGCCTCACCCGCACGAACGACGCGCAATTCGCGGGCCAGCTGTCGCAGCTGCTGGCTGGCTCCACGAATCTGCCGGCGGCCGCGGCGCCTGCGAACAAGCCAGCGCCTTCGATTCCGGCCTCAGCTCCGCCCTCCACTCCGCCGGTCGCTGCCAATCCGGCCGGCTCCGGCAACGCGGCCAAACTAGCCGCGGAGATCGAGGGCTTCGGCTTCGACAGCTGCACGCGCGTCGGCTACGGCGGCATGGTGATGTTCGTGCCCTGCCCCGTGGTGCTGTTTCGCAATGGCAGCGCGCTAAAGGACGTCGAAGGGCTCAACCATGCGCAGGGAATGGCCGCGCATCGCAAGGACAATCCCGAAGACTGGACCCAGTGGCAGCGCAGCGGTGAGCGCATTCAGCTCATGAAGAAGGACGGCTGGAAAAACATCACGTACACGGCCGTGTACTCGGCGCTGCCGAAAAACTTCCGGCTCGATGGCCGTTATCACTCGTCGAGCGGCACCGGCAATACCGCCATGGGAGGCGGACAGGCCGTGATCGCGTGGTCGGACTACCTGTTCTCGCCCGACGGCCGCGTGCAGCGCGATGGCGGCGCGGGATCCAGCTCCACGGGCTCGGGCGCCTCGGTCACCGCGGCCAGCACAGCCGCGAGCCGGAATGGCCGCTACCGCATCGACGGGCTGATCCTGGCCATCGATTACGACGACGGTTCGAAAGAGCGCCGCGTGATCATTGCCGACCCGAAGGACGAGGGCAAAGGCACTATGTGGCTGGACGGCGAAGGCTACGTGTACAAAAAGTGATCCGCCCGCGAACTAGCTAGGACACCAGCTTCCGGAGCTTCCCGAGATCGGCATGACGGGAGTCGATGCCCGCGCGGTCCGCCGCGAGCCGCATATCGCGCAGCACTTCGAGTGAACGCAGCAGCACGGGCAACGGCGGGCCGCTGGCCGTGACGCCGGAGAGATGCGCCTCGCCCAGCCGCCCCGCGGGCAGCTCGATGAACCGGCGCACCAGCTGGTCGTGATGCTGGGCCGCGATGCGCCCGTACAGATCGCAAAGCTCCAGGTAGGCGCGCGCGTTGTCGCGGAACCAGCCAGAGCCCGAGTGCTTCGGCGCCAGCTCGAGCAGGCCGTCGAGGAAGCTCTGGTGCCGCATGCAGTCGCGCAACCGCGCCTGGTCCTGCGGCGGCATGAACAGCATCTTGTCCACGAGCAGCTGCGCGTAGTACGGGTCGTTGGCCCGGCACAGCCCCAGCATCAAGTCCAGCTCGTTGATGCCGGAGAAGTCCCCGGCATTGGCGCCGCGCTATTCCTGGCGGCCGACGCGATAAGGCTTGTAGTAAGGCCGCACGGAATAGAAGAAGCGATCGACGTCGAGCTTCGCGAACAGGCGTTCGTTGGTCTCGATCACGGCCTGCAGCGCGTGGCGCGCCGCGGCGAAGGGCACATCCACGAGCGGGACTGGAGATGCCCAGCGGCACGACCTTGGTCAACGCGTCCGCGGCCAGCTGCAGCAGCATGATGCCGCGGGTGTTCTCGTCGATGAACAGGATCTCGTCGGGCAGACGACGTGAAGCTCTTGCGCACGCCGCCAACGGAGAAGTTGAAGTGCGCGAGATGCGCGGTCGAGAACCGCGGCGCCATGCCCAGCGACGCGCCCACGTGCATGGCCAGCGACGAAGCCTGCGGAAATGGCGACTTCTCTTCGCGCGCGGGGTTGGTGAGCTCGTGCCGGCGCAGTGCGGCCAGATACAGGCCGACGTTGCCGAGCACGCCGAAGGCGGTGACGAAGCCATCGCCGGTGTCGCCTTCGGCCAGCAGCGCGACCACGTGCACGTGGCCTTCATCGCGCAGCCGCGCCTTGAGTCGCGGCGCCGGCGTCGGCCACGGCGGCGCGATCGTCCTGCGCGAAGTAGAGATTCTCGAGTTCCGTGTTCATCTCCACGAAGGAGCCACGGATCCATCGATCGAAGGCTGTCGGAGTGGGTACTCATGCCGGGAGCCTGCCAAATCGTGACATGCTGCGCCAATGGAAGCTTCCGAACCCGATGGCTCCGGCTATTTCCTGTACCACTCGGTAGGCATGTTCCCCGGCAAGGCGCAGCGGCTCGCCGAAGCCCTGACCGGCGCGGCCGGACTCTGGGGCCGGCCCGACGATGCGCAGTGGCCGCGCTCGCTGGAGATCCGCCAGCAGTTCCTGTCGCGCTGGCGGGCGCTGCTGGGAGTGCCGGCGGGCACGCTGACCACCGCGGAAAACGTGACCACCGCGCTGTATTCGTTCATCGGCTCACTTCCGGATCAGCGACTGCGGGGCCGCAAGGTGCTGATCGCGGCGGATTGCTTTCCCAGCCTGCACTTCCTGCTGTCGGGCATGGCCGCGCGGCGCGGATTCGAGCTGCTCACGGTGTCGCCGCGACCCGGCGAACACTGGGTCCGCGACGAAGACCTGGTTACGCAATGGACGGCAGACGTCGGCGTCGCCCTGCTGACCTGGGTGACCTCCACGTCCTCACATCGTTGCGACTTGTCGGCGCTCGTGGCTCATGGGCGGTCCCGGGGCTCGCTCGTGGGAGTCGACATCACGCAGGGCATCGGCATCGTGCCTTTCGACGCGCCCGCGGTGAACGCGGAATTCCTGGTCGCGTCCACGCTCAAGTGGCTGTGCGGCGTGGCAGGCGCGGGAGTGCTGCAGGTGCGGGAGGGTTTGCTAGGCGAGTGCCATCCCGAGCTGCGCGGCTGGTTCAGCCAGGAGAATCCCTTCTCCTGGGCGCTGGATGCATTTGCCTATGCCGGGGATGCGCGGCGCTTCGATCACGGCACACCTTCCATCCTGGCGTACGCGGCCTGCCTGCCCGCGCTGGAGTGGCATGCGCGGCAGGATCCGATGGCTCTGGTGTCGCACAACCGGAGGCTCGTCGAACTACTCATCGACGGCGCCACGGCGCTGGAACTCGAGCTCGCGAGCCCGCGGCGCGCTGACGAGCGCGGCGGCAGCATCATGTTTCGCCTGCCAGCTTCGTGTGATCCGCCGGGACTGATCGCTGCCCTGCGTGAAAAGCAGCTCTTCGCCGATTGCCGCGGCCAGACTCTGCGGCTCTCGCCCGGTGCTGTGACCACGGACGATGGCGCCGCGCGCCTGCTCCGCGCGCTGCGCGACGCGCTCCGGCGCTGACGGGCGATCAACCTACCAGCGCGATCAATTCCTTCTGCTGGGCGGCCGTGAGCAGCGGACCGAAGCCGGCCTTGAGATTGTCGCTCTGGCGATCGGGCTTGCCCGTGGCGGGAATCACGGCCGTCACCGCCTCGTGGCTCAGCGAGTACTTGAGGAACATCTGCGCCCAGGAAGTGACACCGGCCTCCGCGGCCCAGCCCGGCAGCGCCTTGCCTTCGACCTGACGGAACAGCGCGCCATCGTTGAAGTTGCGGTTCGTGAGCACGGCGACGCCGAGCTCCGTCGCCAACGGGAGCACCCGCGCCTCGATGCCGCGATTGGTCACCGAGTGATTGATCTGCAGGAAGTCCGGCTTGGTGGCCTTCACTACTTCGGCGATCTCGTCATGCGCGGAATCCGTGTAGTGCGTGACGCCGACGTACTTCACCTTGCCCTGCTTCTTGAGTTCGCGGGCCACTTCGATCTGGGTTTTCCAGTCACGCAGGTTGTGGACCTGCAGCAGCTCCACCTTGTCGACTCGCAGGCGCTTCAGCGTGTTGTCGAATTGCGCCAGACCAGCCTCGCGGCCGCTCACGCCCGAGAGCTTGGTGGCGATGAACGCCTTCTTCCGGTAACCGCCCTCGGCCAGCAGCGGGCCGAGATTGTCTTCGGCATTGCCGTAGGTGGGCGCGGTGTCGATGAGCGTGGCGCCGCCGGCGAAGAAGCGCTTCATCACTTCCTTGAGCGCCTGGTATTCCGCGCCGTCCTGCGGGATCTGGAAGCTGCCCGAAGTGCCCATACCGATCGCGGGCACCTTCTCACCCGAAGAGGGGATGGCGCGCATCAGCATGCCTTTGCCGCCCTTGTCCGCCGCCTGCGCGGACAGCAAAGAAATGGCGGCCAGTGCGCCCGCGGAATGACCCAGGAATTGGCGGCGCGTGCTCATGCGGAGATCTCCTCGTGTAGGTGTTACCGGGACTGACGCACGAGAGGCGAGTTCCCGTGGCGCCGGGCGTTCGTCACCGTTCGTCGCTCGCTTCGTCGCTCTCTTCGTCGTTCAGGGACTTGCCGGGGCGCCGCAAGCGCCACCAGTGAATTCATATCGCGGCGTTGCCAACTTCGGATACATCGCCAGCAATCTCACGAACACGGCATTGGTCCAGCCAAAGCCGTCCTGCACCGGATACTCGCCGCCCGCGCCCTCGCCCGCCGTCGCGCACGTTGTACTTCTCGACCAGCTTGCCGGTCAGGCAGTAGACGCGCGCATTCTCCTTCACCCAGCGCTCGGCGATGGTTTCCGCCAGCGCGCCTTCTCCATAGCGGCGAAGGCCATCGATGGCTATCCACTGGTGCGGCGCCCAGCCATTCGGGTCGTCCCATTGCTGGCCCGTGTCGACGACGGTGGTGGCCACGCCATGGGGCAGCAGCAGCGTAGCGCGGATGGCCCTGGCGACTCGCGGCGCTTGCGCTCTCTCGCGCGAGACCAACGAACAGTGGATAGGCCGTGGCGATGGTGATCTGCGTGAGCCGGCGGTCGGCACGGAAATCGTAGTCGACGAAGACGCCCTGCTCTTCATCCCACAGCAGCTTCTGCACGGCTTTCTGCCGCGCCTTCGCCTGCGCCGTCATGTCACGGTGACAGTCGGGGCGCTTCGCGAGCTGACAACCGCGCGCGATCGTGGACTCGAGCTGGAACAGCAGGCTGTTGAGATCCACGGGCACGATGTCGGTGGTCCGGATGGTTTTCAAGGTCCGGCCGTCCGCGAACCAGCGCGAGCTGAAATCCCAGCCACTCTCGGCCGACGCGCGCAAATCGCGATACACCTCGTTCCTTCGGGCGATTGCTCGCGCGCGCCGTCTCGACGTCTTCGAGCCAGGCCTCGTCGCGCGGGGTGGCACGGTCATCCCAGTAGCGATTGAGCAGGCTGCCATCGGCGAGATGCACCACGCGGCGATGCGCCTTGCCCGGCGCCAGGCCCGACGCGCCCTCCATCCAGAAGTCGTGCTCGCGCATCAGCTGCGGCAGCCGCCGTACCAGCGCCGATCGCCATCCTGCTCCGCCTGCAGCGCGACCATCGCGGCGAAGAACGGCGGCTGCGAGCGGCTCAGATAGTAAGTGCGGCTGCCGTTGGGAATGTGGCCGTAGCGATCGATGAGGCCCGCGAAGTTCTCCACCATGTCCGCGACGAGGTCGTGGCGCTCGCTGGTCTGCAGGCCCAGCATCGTGAAGTACGAGTCCCAGTAGTACATCTCGCGGAAGCGGCCACCTGGCACCACGAAACGCGTGGACAGCGGCAGCGCGGAATCGGCGCGGGTTGGTGTCGCGCACCGGCTCACGCATCAATGCGGTCCAGAGCCGGTCGACGTGCGCGCGGATGTCCTCGCGCGGCGCCGTGCGGAAATCGCTCTGCGCCGCGCCGGGAATGATGAAGTTCTCGTTGACGAACTGCGGCAGCGAGAAGTTGGCGTTCGTCTTCACGCCCTGGTAGCGCCGCAGGATTTCTTCTGGCGGATACTTGGCGATCGCGTCGGCGAAGGTCTTGCTGTCCGGGAACAGTCTGCTGCGTCTGCACGCGCTCGAAGAGTTCGCCGTAGATTTCGGAAGGCGATCCCGGCGACGACTGGATCACCGGCTCGCGCGCGGCCACCGCGCCCGGCAGGTTGAACTGCAGCGCAGCGAAGAAGATCAGCAGCTTCGTTACCTTCGACTTCACTGTACGCGCATTGGACCACCGACCGCGTTGCGTTGGCACGTCAGTTCGGCGTGTGTAGACGATCACTGACGCGACGTCGCGCGCAGTTGGCACATCCGCTGCGGGGATCGGGAGGACACTCGCTTTTTCCACCACATCCCCGATGTGCGGGAGGCAGACATGAGTTCTACGTTGCAACGCACGGCCTCGACGCTGGCCATCTGTTCGTCGCCTCGGCGCCACTGCTGGCGCAGGACGCAGGAAACGGACCCCGCGGATCAGGACGAGACCGGACTCGCAGACCGTCGTGGTCACGGGCGTGGCGTCGGCCGGCGGCGTGAAGAAGCTCGAGGCCAGCTACAACATCGTCACCGCGACGGAAGAGGAAATCCGCCGGGCCAACCCGAAGAGCACGGCCGACCTCCTCAAGATTTCTCCCGGCATGTGGCCCGAATCCACGGGCGGCCAGACCGGCGCGAACATCGAGATCGCCGGCTTTCCCGGCGGCGGTGACGCGCCCTACTTCACGACGCAGCTCATGGGCTCGCCGCTGTACGGCATGCCGACGCTGTCGTTCTTCGAGACCACGAGCATCTTCCGCCTCGACGACACCGTGCGCAACGCGGAAATCGTGCAAGGCGGCCCCTCGGTGGTGTTCGCCGGCGGACAGATGGGCGCGACGTCCAACTTCCTGCTGAAAACCGGTAGTGAGACGCCCGACCGGCAGCATCGGCCTCACCTACGGCGACGAGAACCTCATGCGCGTCGACGGCTTCTATGGCTTCCCGGTCGGTGGCGACTGGGTGGGCAGCGTCGGCGGCTTCTGGCGCACCTCCGACGGCGTGCGCGATCCGCAATTCGCGGCCGACGAAGGCGGCCAGCTCACGGCGACCCTCAAGCGCGAGTCCGACGCGGGCCAGCTCACGCTGTACGCGCGTTACCTCGACGACAAGAACCAGTTCATCACGCCGATTCCGGTCATCCAGCGCGGGCGTGACAACTTCAGCGCGTATCCCGGGCTTCGATCCGCTCACCTCTACCTACTACAGCGAGGCGATCCGCCGCGTACGGCTCGACGGCTATCCCGGCGGCGGGACCAATGCCGACCTCGCCAACGGCCGCGGCGCGCAGATGCTGTTCGTGGGCGCGGACTATGACCACGACTTCGGCAATGGCTGGTCCATCGTCAACAAGCTGCTCTACAACGCAGGCGACGTGGACACCAATGCGCTGTTCTCCGGCACGAATCCGGCCACGCTCAACGACGAGCTGTATGTCATCCCGTCGGGGCTCGGCGGCTTCCAACTGCCCGCGGGCTCGGCCACGACCACGTTCGTGGGTGGCGGCGCAGTGCCCGCCGACCAGAGCGTGATCCACCAGGGCTGGTGGTTCATCCACAAGGAACTCTCCAACCTCAACAACGATTTCCGGCTGAGCAAGGAGATCTTCGAAGGCAACACGCTCACGGCCGGGTTGTACCTGGCGTACTACGAGATGGACGACGAGTGGGCGCTGGGCAACCAGATGTTCATGACCAACGAGCCGAACGCGCGGCCCATCACCGTGAGCTACGTGGACCCCATGTCGGGCCAGACGATCCTGCTCACCGATTCACAGGGCTTTCTCGACAACGGCGGTTTCAACATCGCGCAGCATGGGCACGCGTTCAACCGCGCGTTCTACCTGTCGGATTCCTGGCGCACCGGGCAGTGGTTGCTCGATGCCTCGGTGCGATTCGAGAACCAGGACGCCACGAACAATGTCTGCAACCGGACCAACACGGATCTCGATGGTAATCCGCTGACCGCGTACAACAACGTGGTCGGCGTGTGCAACGGCACCTTCGCGGTGACCGACTACGACGAAGACTTCACCTCGTGGACCGTGGGCGCGAACTACAGCTTCACCGACTCGAGCTCGGCGTACGCTTCGCGTGAATCGCGGCGGGCATTTCGCGGATTTCGACAACGGCATCCGCGGCAGCACCACGGGCAACACGCCGCCCGTGCAGGTCATCCGCAACTACGAGGTGGGCTACAAGTTCCAGAGCGACAACCTGTACGCCGACGTGAGTGCGTACTTCCGCGACTTCACCGGCCTGCTCTATCAACCCACCGATGGCGCCGGCGTGCCCGTGGGCGCACAACTTCAGTACGGGTCGGAGTCGCAAGGCGTGAACTTCATCGGCGCATGGACGCCCGGCGACCGCTTCCGCCTGCAACTGGTGGCGAACTACCTGGATGGCGAGTACACCGACTACGACGCCTGCTTCCCGTACTCGAACGTGGTCACCGGCCCGGGCTGCGCGCCAATCGAAGGCAAGCAGCTGCAGCGCCAGCCGAAGCTGCGCTACATGCTCACGCCCAGCTACACGTTCCCGCTGAGCAATGGTGATCTCGAAGCCTTCGTGACGTACACGCACGTCGGCGATCACACGCAGGATCAGTCGGCGCTGCAGCAGTTGGGGTCGTACGAGACGCTGGACTTCGGCATCACCGCCAACATCGGCGAGAACTGGCAGTTCGCGCTGCGCGGCACGAACCTCACCGATGAGCTCGGACTCACGGAGAGCAACTCGCGCATCTTCGGCTCGGCGGCGGGCACGGGTGGTGTGTTGCTGGCGCGGCCTCTCGAAGGCAGCGAGATCAATTTCCAGGCGCGGTACTTGTTCT
Organism: uncultured Pseudomonadota bacterium; assembly: GCA_963846605.1. Taxonomy (GTDB): domain Bacteria; phylum Pseudomonadota; class Gammaproteobacteria; order Steroidobacterales; family Steroidobacteraceae; genus CADEED01. The sequence goes on along the minus strand of CAWJWS010000010.1, from coordinate 103,138 downwards.
AGGGCGCGGGGCTTCCAATCGCCAGGAACACCGTACTCCAGAGCTGCGCGGCATTCGATTCGTCGACGTCCGCGCCGGGTCTTCCAAAAGGCTCGGCGCGGATGCGGCCGGACTCGGAACGCCAGGACCAGAGCTCCGAAGTGCGGAGTTCGCGAGTGCCTTCGATGACCGACCAGAGCTGGCGGCGTGCGTTCGCCAGGCGCTGATGCAAGTCCGCGGGCAGATCCTTGCGCGCGAGCTGCCTGTCGAGCCCCGCGATCATCAAGGCCTGCTGCCAGGACCAGACCACCGTGCCGTGATAGGCGAAGCGGCTGAACTCGCGCCGCAGCTCCGCGTTCGCCAATGCGGGGTTCGCCACCAGCAAGCCGGCATCCGTCATGAGCCCCGCGGGGAACGGTCTGAAGATCGCATCGACACAGGTGGCGAGTTCTGCCGCCTCGGGCAAGGTGAGCAGCAGCCGGAAGCCTTCGTCCGAATGCAGGATGGGTATGGGCGTGCCGGTATCGTCGAGCGATAGTGCGTGAAACGCGGTGATTTGCGCCGCGCCGGGCGCCGCGGCGACTCCCGCATCGCGCGCGTAGGCCGCGAAACGCTCCTGCGCCCGGGCCGCGGGGATCGCGAGCTTGAAGAGATCCGGTGCCTTCTGCGTCCACACCTCGGCCTGCGAATGAGCGCGCGACAGCAACCGCCGCTGATCGCGGTCCAGATAGTCGTCCAGCAAACCGCGCTTGCTGATCTCCGCAGCCGCCTCGAGCGCGGCGGGGACCAGCGCGGCGTTCACGTCGTAAGCGTAGCGGCCACGTCCGAGGCCCTGCTCGCTGTCGCGCCAGTTGCCCGTGAGCCTCCCCGGCTTGACGCCGACGAGATTTTCCGCACGCGGATCTTTCGCGAAAGCTTCCGTGCGATCCACGAGCCACAGCAGATTGCGCGCCAGCAGTTTTCCGCGAGTCTCGCCCGACGACGACTTCGTCGCGAGGAAGACGCTCGCACGAGCGCGGCCGCGCGCATCGCTCCACCATCGCGAGGCCAACGGCGCCAGCAGGAAGTCGTCATCCACCATGCCGTAGTCGTAGATAGGTGCATCGCTGCGGCCTCGGCCTTCACGCGCATGCCTCAGCACCGCGAATTCGCCGATGTCTTCTTCGTGCGCCACCTCGCCGTTCGGCGCCAGCCGGTCGAGCACCGACGAGATCGCGCTCTCCACGGCGGCGGGCTCGAGCGCGGGCATGAGCAGCGACGCCGAGATCAGCGTGTCACGGCCGAAGTACGTATCGAACCGCCAGGAGCCGGCGAGAAACTTCTCGCGGTAGCTCAGGAAAGCCAGCGCCTTGCTCGCACGCTCGTCCTGGCCCGCCTTCGCGGTCACTAGCGACTCCAGCGCCTGCAGCGGCTGCTCGCCAGTGACTGCGCGCACGCGCAGACGCATCGGAGAGGATGGGGAAGTCAGCCGGCCGCCCTGCACGCGGCCGCGGCCGAGCGTCTCCACCGAGAGTAGATAGCCCGCGGCGCCGTCGAGCCGGTCCCGCGACCAGGTGATGACGTTGCCGGCGGTGACCGGCTTGGCTTGCAGCTCGGCGGGCGCCTTGCCCAGCAGTTCGAAATCACGCAGCACGCGCACCGAAGACAACACGGCCTCACGCGTGCGCAACTCCTTTGATCGCACCTCCACCTCGAACTCGATGCCATGCAGCTCGCGCTGCCGGGAATCCCGGATCGTCAAAGGCTTCGGCGGCGCCACCATGATCCAGGTGAGCGGAGAGTCTTGTTTGTCGAACCACAACCCCACGCCGCTGTTGCCCGCGGGAAAGGCGACCAGCATGCGCGGCTGATCACCCGAGCGCAGTAGCAGATGCGCCGCGACCGGCCCCTGGCGCAGGAAATAGTTGAGGTTCTGGCCTTCGTCGATGTGGAAGGCCAGCGGCGGCACTGGCCGCTCCGCGGCGCCCGTCACGAGCGCCGCGGATATCCAGGGCAGCAGCCAGAAGGTGCCCCGCCGCTTCGATCCCGTCATTGCCGCGTGATGGCGATGTTGTCGACACCCGCTTCGATCAGACTTCCGCCGGCGCCATCCACCACTTCGATGCGCAAGCGTGACGGTCTGCCCCGCCCAGGCGCTGAGGTTCGCCGTGCGAGTCGCCCAGCTTCCCGCGACGTTGCTGGCGCGCCCACCGCGCGACCACACCGTCTGCGCGACGCCGTTGCTGCCCACCACGCGTACGCTCACGAAATCCGCGCTGGTCGCATTGTTGAGGTGCGCCAGGTAGATCTGGAAGCTCAGCGTGAGATTGCCGGCGGGCAACGCGATCGCCGGTGACTGGATGGACGTCATGCCACCATCCACGTCGTTGGCTCCCGCCGTTCGTACCGGCGCTAAGTCCCGTGATCAGGCAGTTGGCCGATGGTCCCGCGCAGGTGCCCTGCTGAATCGTGACGCCGCCCGATGCCGTGGGCTGCGGATCGCCGCGTGCCCAGCGGCCGCGTCGTGGCGGTGTTGCGTCCCGCGGTCAGCGTCCATCCGCGCGCCTGCTTCGAAGTCGTCGCTGTACACCATGTTCGCGGCCGCGGGCGTGAACAGCGCGGTGAACGTGGTATCGGCCTGCGGTGTGGTGATCTCGTGCGTCGCCGAGCCGCCATCCGACCAGTTGGCGAACTCGTAGCTCACGCCGCCCGAAGTCTGCGGCGACACCACGCCGATGCTGCGGATCACGCCCTCCACGCCGGTGAACGTGAACGGCGCCGTGATCGGCGAGCCGTCCAGCGTCAGCTGCGCGTTGGTCACGTTGCTCTCGATGCGGATCACGGAGGTCAGCGGACGCACGTCCACGAACGACACGTGGGTCAACCCCGAGGAGTCGCGCACCGTGAGGTACACCCGGTAGAACACGTTGGCCGAGGTCTCGCCGCGATCGGCGATGGTGAACGAGCCGCTCGTGATGCCACTGGTCTCCTCCACGTGCGGGTGCGTGTGCTCGTCGTGGTGGAAGTCCACGCGCCACGTGAACGCGCTCGCCGGCAAGGCGCCGTCTTCAGGATCGGTCGCGGTTCCGGTGAACGAGATCACCTGGCCGCCGCGGTAGTTCGTCCCGGCCGTGGGCGCGGTGATGCTGCCACTGGGCGCGGCATTCGCCGGCACCGTGAGCGTCGCCGCATTGCTCGTGGCGGATCCTGCCGTGTTGCTGACCACCGCGCGGAACATCGCGCCGTTGTCTCGCCGCCGCTGCCGTGAACGAGTAGCTGGCGCGTTGGCGCCGGAGATGTTCACGCCATTGCGCTGCCACTGGTAGGTCAGCGGCGCGGTGCCCGACGCGGTCACCGAGAAGCTCGCCGTCTGGCCCGCGGCGCGCGTGATGCTGGCGGGATGCGAGGAAATGGCGGGCGCGGTCACCGCCGTGTAGCTCACGCGGAACAGCTCGCCGGTGCTGCCGCGCGCCAGATAGTAGAGCGAGCCGTCGGGATGTACCTGGATGTCCACGAGCGAGCTGATGCCGGTCGCGAAGTCTGCTCGACGTCGCGTAGTCCGGTGGGACTCAACGTGCGGATGAAGCCGCCGCAGTAGTCGCCGAAGAAGTACCGACCGGCGTACTCGGCGGGAAAGCTCATCGTCGTGGGGCGATAGAACGCACCGCCCGTAATGGCACAGGAGCTCCCGGCGTTCTGATACGTGTGCACCGGGTAGGTCACGCCGCTCACGCCTGAAGGATTGTTGCCCTCCGTCTGCGGCCAGCCGAAGTTGGCGCCGGCGGCGCCCACGTTCACTTCCTCCCAGCTGTCCTGGCCGACGTCGTTGACGATGGATGCGGCCGTTCGTGCGGTCGACGGAGAACGTGAAGGGGTTGCGCAGTCCGCGCGCCCAGATGGCCTGGTTGATGCCGGTGGTTTGCGAGAAGAAGGGATTGTCGGATGGGATCGTGCCGTCGGCGTTGATGCGCAGCATCTTGCCGAGTGGCGAGGTCAATGACTGCGAGTTCGCGCTGTTCGCGTTGTCGCCCACGGCGATGTAGAGCTTGCCGTCGGTGCCGAAGTGGATGGCGCCGCCGTTGTGGTTGGTCGCGGAACTCAGCGTGGGCAGATTGAGGAGCTGCACTTCGCTGCCTGCCGCAGCTACATCCGCGTTCGAGGCGCTCGCCGTGAAGCGGCTCACCCGGTTGTGGATCGGGCTCGCCGACGTCGTGTAGTACACGTACACGAAGCTGTTGTTCGCGAAGTCCGGGTCGAAGGCGACGCCCAACAGGCCGCGCTCACCCGAGGAGTTCACGCTCACCGTGAGGAAGGCTTGCGAGAGCAGCGCGCCATTCCGCACCACGCGCAACGCGCCATCCTGCTGCGCCACGAAAATGCGCCCATCCGGCGCGATGGCCATGGCCGTGGGGCTCGAGAGTCCGGTCGAGACGCGGGTTTCCGCGAACCCGGTGGGCAGTGTGGCGCCCAGCGCCAGTTGCGTCCACGACCAGCAAACCAGGCCTGCAACTGCAAGCCACGCGCGAACTGACATACGTCGACTCCCTGACGAATGGATTTGTAGAGGGGCTGTAATAGACCGCCCCGCCCAGCTCCATCAATCAGCGGATCGCGCAGACTTCACACGGACTTCCTGTCCGCTGACGCGCGCGCGGGATCAGTTCGCCGGTTGCTTCCCCAGCCACTGGATCAGCACGTTCATGTTGCGCAGGTACTCCGCCGTGGAGATCGAGGGCGTCTTGTGTGTCGTTGAACGGCGAGGTGTCGGTCTCATCGCCCACATGGGTGCGTGCGCGAAGTCGCCCTTCGCCACGTCCTTCCTGCCCGGTCCCTTGTAAGGATAGCTGTTCTGCGGCAGCGTTGCCGGCCAGTAACCCGTGGTGTTGAGCGCGCTGATGGTGCGGGCGCACCTGCTCGTCGACGGCTCTTCCGACGGGCGGGCGTAACGCTGCGCGAAGAACCGCGGTAGTTCGACGACGCCGGGGCTCGGCGTCAGCGGTGACTTCTTCGCCAGCGCCTTCGGATCCGCCTTGAGCGCGCTTCATAGCGCTTTGCGCATGCCGGCGCATGTCGATGCTTGCGCGTCGGTCGATAGTGGCCGATGGCCTTGCGCCGGATCGTAGTCGACGAAGTACTCGCCATTGACGACGTTCGAGCCGCGGCGATGCACGTACAGCGCGCGGTTGGTGCCGAGCTCGATGAAGGTCGGATGCGTGCGGCCGCTCGCGTCGGGCTTCGCGAGCTTCACTTTGTCCAGCCAGTCGAGCGCTTCGGGCACGCGCGCGAGATAGCGCGTGTCGCCGGTGAGCTCGTAGAAGGTGATCAGGTGATCGATATTGCTCGCCGTGGTGTGCGTGGCCAGCGACAGCGGCTCATAGCGTGCGGGCCGCGGCGGGCTTGAGATCCAGCGTGTACTGCAGCGCCCAGCCCGGATTCGGCGCGCCCTGCTGCGAGACGCAGGAAGAAGTTCATGCGCGCGCGTGATCGGATCCAGCAGCCGCTGCTCGCCCAGCACCTGGTAGCAGAGGATCAGGAAGGAGATGTTCTCCCAGGCGACGTCGTCGTTGAACGTGTAGATAAGAGGTGTAGTCCGCCAGGCCCTTCTTGGAGAACTCCTGGCTGCAGCGGATAACGCTGCGGCCAGCCGCCGACCGGGTACTGGCTGTCGAGCACGAAGTCGATGGCGCCTTCTCGACCGGCGCGCTGTAGCGCGAGTCCAGCTTCTCGACGTACAGGCGCAGCAGGAAGTTCGCCGCGTCCGTCGTCGTCTGGTCGTCGAAGGTGGCGTTGCCGTAGTAGTGCTGGAATTCCTCGAGGCGCCAGGCGTTCTTGCCGACGGTCGCGTACCAGTCGCGCAGGCTGCGATCGCCGGCGAAGTCGATGACGTAGTTCCAGCCGCCGCTCGGATGCTGGCCCCAGATCAGCGCGCGACGCCACCTGCTCCGCGGCGCGGTAGTAGTACTCGTCGCCGGTGGCGTGATACGCGTCGAGGAACACGTGACCCATGCTCGACGTGCCCGGCGGTTGCAGCCAGATCATGCGTCTCGCGCGCTTCCATCTCGCCCCAGCGGCGCGACATGTCGGGCAGATAGTTCCAGAGATAGCCGCCGCGGTACGAAACTTTCTCGACCATGAACTGCGTGGCGCGGCGCATGGTCGCCTCCACGTCGCCCTTCGCGGGAGTCTGCGAGAGGGCCGGCACCGCCAATCCGCACAGGGCGAGCAAACACAGACCCGTGCGCCAGGGCGCGCGCATCATCGGAATTGCCTTCATGATCGCTCCTCCCAAATGAAGGCCGCGAGTATTGGCGATTCCGGACTTGCCGTCACCCAGATGAAGCGTTTTTCATCCAGACACTGCGCGGGACAAGAGAATTCCTGTCCCGCGAGAACAGATGTCCTCTTCACTCTTGTCCATTCCCCAGCTGGTGGCGACAAGCGCGAGACAACGCAGTAAGTTATGAGCATGAAACGACGCACGCTGTTGACCGCTGGAGCCGGAACCATGCTGCTGGCATCGGGAACCGCCATGTCTGCCGCCAAGGCCACGAAGTCCGATGACAAGTCGCGACGCCAGCAGCTCTACACGCTGTTGGGCAAGCTACCGCCGCGCGACCGCAAGGTCGGCGCGCAGTTGGTGTCCACCGAAGACCGCGGCACCTATACGCTCGAGAAGCTCGTGCTCGATCTGAATGGCGAGGAAGCCGCGCCCGCGTACTTCGCCAAGCCGAAGAACGCGTCGGGCCGTTTGCCGACCGTGCTCTTCAACCACTCGCACGGCGGCGGCTACACGATCGGCAAGCAGGAATTCGTCGACGGCCGCGAGTATCTCGGCAAGCCGTCATACGCCGAGTTCCTGACCTCGCTCGGTTACAACGCGCTGTGCTTCGACGCCTGGATCTTCGGTGAGCGTGCTCGGGCCGCGCCGAGCTCGAATCGTTCAAGGATTTCATCTGGCAGGGCCGCGTGATCTGGGGAATGATGGTGTACGACGCGCTCAAGGCCGTCGACTACCTGGTCACCCGCCCCGATGTCGATCGCCAGCGCCTCGCCACCGTCGGCATGTCCATGGGCAGCTCCACCGCGCAGTGGGCCGGCGCGCTGGACCCGCGCCTCAAGGTGGTCGTCGACATCTGCTGCCTCACCGACTGGCACACCCTGGTGAAGGTCGGCGGGCTTCGCGGCCACGGCATCTATTACTACGTGCCGGATCTGTTGACACACTTCACCACTACGCAAATGAACGCGCTGATCGCGCCGCGCCCTCACCTCTCCCTTGCCGGCACCCAGGACAAGCTCACGCCGCTCGAAGGGCTCGACGTCATCGATGCCGGATTGCAGAAAACGTACACCGCGGCCGGCAAGCCAGAGCACTGGAAATTGCTGCGGGACGACGTGGGCCACCAGGAAACGCCAGAGATGCGCGAGCAGATCCGGCAGTGGTTCGTGCGATACCTGTGAGAAGGGTCCGGTATGGCGTATCGGCGAGCAGCCCGGATATGTGTGAGAGCGCTCGGCGTCCGACATAGCCCTTAGGCGCCAAGTTGTTCACTGGGTTCAACCATTCACTGAATCCAGGAGGGCTGCACATGTCGAAGCCCAAGGAACTGTCCGAAATGGTCCGCGACCATCCCGCACCTGGCGCCGCCAATCATCCGTTCGTCGTCGAGTTCCACGGCGTTCGTTACCAGTCGACCGACGTCGCACGCGCCGTGGAGTTCTATACGCGTGAGCTCGGCTTCAACGTCGACCATCTGCACTTGCCGGATTTCGGCAGCGTCGCGATGGGCGCGCTGAAGATCATGATCAGCGGACGCTCGGCGTCCGGCTCGCGCCCCATCGATGGCAAGGCGCAAGAACCCGGAGGCTGGAACCGCGTCGTGTTGCGCGTGGAGGACCTCGCCGGCTGCATCGACACGCTGAAGAAGACCGGCGTGAAATTCCGCAACGAGATGGTTACGGGTCCCGGCGGCAAGCAGGTGCAGATCGAGGATCCCGACGGGAACCCGATCGAGTTGTTCGAGCCGGCGCAGCGCACGCATTGAAGAGCGGGGCCAGCGCGGCCCGCCATTTCAGAATCGGCCTCACCAGAGGGAGAAGGCCTTCCGGGGGAGCACGGCCGGCTCAATGAGTATTGCTGTGGTCCCGTGACCCGGGTGCCGTAGCACTCACCTCTCGAACCCTACCGTTGCAGAACAAACTACCGCCGCAAGCGGTCCTCGGGACTATTGCCCGGTTGCCGGCGAGGACGATTGCCGGCGGAAGCGCAATGCAGATTATGCAGCGACGCGCCAGGAACGTTTGACGACAGGGAAAAGCCTGTGCTGTAGTTAAATCAGACACATGCACGGAAGACCAGAACGTTATGCGACAGATTTGTCCTGTTTCGGCGCGATGTTTGGACGTCTAATTGAGAGTTAGACGGCACATGAACGACATCGCAGGACTTCTCTCACGGTCATCCTTAGCCGCAGCAGGGGAGGCGGCTCACGCGCTGGTTTCGGGTTGGAGCGTCTCGCGCCTCAGCATCGCCAACGCTGCGGAGCTACTCCAAACCTATCGCATTCGTCACAACAACCTTCAGAAGAAACCTGGCCCACATGCCGCTCAGCTAGCCGACGGAGTAGCAGAACTGCTGCCGAATCTCGAGTCGCGAGGTATTGCGAAGCTGTGCACGCTCACAGGGCCCAGCGAAATCTCGTACGTTATCTTTCTATCCGAAGACGAAGCCTCAGTTCTGGGTTGCCTCAAGACCGTGAGTAAGCTCGCTGTGTCGCCCGAACGGTGGGAGGATCTGTGGCACGGTGCCGTCTAACACCTCGTTCGAGCGGACGCGTGAGAGATAAAGTGCCAAGCTCATACAGCGGCGCGCGCGCCGCTCAACTCAACCGTTAGACGGCGCCCAAGCATTGTCGCCGACTCCGCGCGAGCATTCATACATGCCCACACCTATGCCCACACCTGGCAGGTCCCGGTCCCCAACCACCATTGTCCTGCTACTCCTCGCCGTGCTCGTAAGTGGGATTGGGGCCTTCGTGGGCATCACGACGGCGCTGGGACTCGCCCATGCAGACGTGCGCGGGCACCGCCTGACGGGAGCCCTGGAAGGGCTGTTCCTAGCCGGCCTCGGCGCCGCGGTCTTGGGCGCCAGCGCAGCGGCCATTGGGCTCTGGCGTCGGCGGGCCTGGGCAGTGCCAGCGCTCGCGGCCATCTGGCCCGCCTTTGCGATCGTCTGTCTTGTGCTTGATCGGATCACGCCGGCGCCAGGGCCGGGGCGGCCGCTCTGGTTCTATCTGATTGCGGTCGGGCTGATCCCCGCGGCCGTAATGGTTCTGCTTGGGCGTGGGCAACGCGCGGATGAACGAACGGGCGATTTCAGTCGATCGCTAGGCACGAACAAATTGAGCGTTTCGCCGCCTAACACCTCGCCGGAGCGGACGCGTGATAGATAAAGTGCCAAGCTCGAACGCCGCGCGCGCCGCTCAACTCAACCGTTAGGCCTCATGCAAGTCCGGGTAGTAGTTTCTTTCTTCTTGGCGCTCTGCGGATGCACACAATCCGATGAGACGGATGCGCGCATATCTGTTTCCAACATGAACGTGGGGCTGATGCGTGAAGCCGTAGATGGTCGATGGCATGTCTATTCACCCGGAATTACTTTCCCACTCAAGTCGAACGGGACCTGTGAGGTCGATGGGAAGACACGAGACTGCATGTGGTATGGAATCGAGTTTGACTTCGCGCCCGCGTCTTCACGGGCAACTCTCGATTGCGAAGCTTCGTTTAATAAGAGGACCGACATCGTTGAGCCCAGGTCCGAGGGCACTCCAAAGGTCGAGACGACAACGTTTGAGATTCCGCTTGAAGGTTACAAGGGGCATATGGCGATGCCAGCCGCCGTCTTTTCGCTTCCCGACGACACGAAGGACCCTTGGACGGTTCAAGTCGCATGCAGTCACTATGGCCAGGAAGTACTCCGATACTCGTTCACCGCATTGCATGAGGCCTAACACTTCGCTGGAGCGGACGCGTGATAGATAAAGTGCCAAGCTCAAACGTCGGCGCGCGCGCGGCTCAGCTCAACCGTTAGGCCCCATGTTCACGGACAGCAGCAAACCCAAGATGTCGCTTGGCCAAGCACTACGGATTCGCTGGCCGTTTTCTCTTAGGGATCACCGCCTTCCATCTGCTCGTAGTGTTTGTGCCGTCGTTCGCCGGAAACCATCAGCTCCTTGGCGCGCTGTTCTTTGCAGCAGCAGTTCCCGCCGCGCTGCCAGTTCTGTTTGGAGCTGCGCCGTACTCGTTTTGGGTTGTCGCAAGTCTCTACTGGTTCTTTGGGTTCATCGCCACGGCATGTGTAAAGGCGGCAATCTTTCTGGCCATGGGTTGGGAGCTGTAGTGTCGAGTCAGCAAAGCAATGAACGGCGCGCAAGAGAGCGGTCCCTCCGCTCAAATGAGTCGCGGGCCTAACAAATCGCTGGAGCGGACGCGTGAAAGATAAAATGCCAAGCTCAAACTGCGGCGTGCGCGCCGGTCCGCTCAACCGTTAGGGCGCTCGTGTCACGGCTTGCCTTCATTCTTTCAGCTTCGTGCATTCTGATCGGCTGTGCAGGGCTGACGCCTATCGAAGTCGTCGAAACCGCCCCGATGGAATGCACATTTCTCAAAGAGCTTTCTTACAATGGTGCTTGCGACCCCCACGGAGAAGTGTTTGTGGAAGACGTTGAGATTTTCCGACGGCTCGCGAGAAACATAGGTGCGGACACCATCGAATGTTGCCGCATATCCGATGAAGTGGCTGTACTTCAGTCTTGTGAGGTGCGTCAACGCTTCGCGCGCGCCTATCGCTGCAAACGTCCGCAGAACAAATGAAGCATGAGGACGGCAGTCAGTATCCAATCGTGCAACCTAGCAAATCGCTCGAGCGGACGGGTGAAGGGTAAAGTGCCAACCTCGTACGCTGGCCTGCGCGCCGCTCAGCTCAATCGTTAGGAGTCCACGTGTCCGACACCGCGACGTTTCGATTCAGCGCCTGCTTGCGAATAATGGGTGTCCCGCATTTGCACGCGGAGATCATCGAGCAGCTCGGGCCGGGCACGGAAAGTCACAAGGAGGGTGACGTGCGGCAATTGGAGCCACTTCGAAGATGGCGCAACAGCATATGGATCAACAGCGCACCGATCGCCGAGAAAGAGGACATCGCGAAGCATCTGGGTTGGGTGGCGAACTTTGCCAGCGCTCACGAGCAGTTTCTACGAGACTTGATTTCCAAGGGCGCGAAGATTGATATCTACATGTCCTATGCTTGCAGTGACGATCATCGTGGGTTCGGACTCGACCCGCACTTGCTGGAAATCTTTCCGAAGCTTGGTATCCGGTTCGAAATGTCGGTGATGACATGAAGGGCCCTCCAGCACCTCGCTCGAGCGGCCGCATGAACGACAAAGTGCCAAAGCCAGGCTTTCGCGTCAGCGCCGGTCAGCTCAAACTTTAGGTCGCATGGACCCCTTGCTCACTTTCAAGCCGGGTACTCGTGTCGAATCGGACGAATGGGTCCTGGAGGGCAAGAAGATTACGGATCCGGCCTGCCTTTCCGCCATTCGCGAGCTTTTGCGGGAGGATGGGCCTGTCCTGCTCGAGGACCGCTATCTACGTGGAGCCTGCGCGCCCGACCATTTCGTTTTCAGCGACTTCGAAGACCTGACGACTTATCTCACTGAGAAAGCACGCGCCGGAGATAACATTTACGTGTGGAACCTGTCGGACTTTATCCGCGATGCTCAGCCACTTGCATACGGCAAATGCCCAGATGTAGACGGCGCCGTACCGAAGAGGGGGCCCTACTAGCGTGTCGATGCCTAACAAATCGCTGAAGCCGTCTCATGAAAGATAGAGAGCCCGGCTCGTGCATCGGTGCCCACTGCGCTCGACTCAACCATCAGGGCGACAGCACGCATGGCCTACGCACGTCGAAATACTGATAACGGTTGGTATATCTACCTCATGTCTTCTGTCTCCAAGACGCCACTGCTTTTTGTTCAAGGGCCGCATCGGCCCACTGCGAGTGTTGGCGGGCAGGAGCAGTTCAGGTATGAAGAGATCAAAGCGATACTCGAGACAGGCAGCTTCGAGAAGATTTCAGGGTATACGCCCGAAGATCGTTCGATCCTCTCCCGCGCATTCACAGAGTTTGTGAAAGACATTGAGAGTCAAGGTCTTGCCCCCTGACACCTTGATGGAATGCCGCGAAGGAAGTGTGTCGAGGCCCAAGCTTGCCGCAGGCGACCGGGACGGCCTGACAACTCGCGGGCGCGGATGCGTGAAAGACAAGGTGCAAAACTCAACCGACTGGAGGCAGTGATGCGTGTCAGTTCGATCACAAGCTTAGCCGCCATTCTCGTGCTGCAGGCAAGCTCGGCACTGGCAGACGACTTTTCGAGGCCCGCGACCTTCAGGGAGCTCTTTGGCGTCGATGAGGTCCAGGCCGAAACCATGTTCGGCGCAGAGTTGTCGCGGTGCCTTTCCGGCGCATGGGAAGACTTCAACCTCGCGCTGGCCTCAAAGCAACCGATCAACTCCAAGACCGACATGTCGTCCTTCCTGACCGACGGCGGCACCGTCAACTGGCGTGGCGCATGTTTCGACCTGACGATCCTGAAAGGACTCACGTCCTATGAACTGCCCGATGGCTCCTGGGTGCACGGCTACGTTCAAGGACCGTCACTTCGTCTCAAACTGGGTGGCAAGACTGCGCAGAACTCCGGAATCTCGCGCACGAGATTCGTCCTTCTGCAAAAGGAGCCGCCTAAAGCCAGGCCGGAGCGGGCGCGTGAGTGACAGAGTGCCAAGCCTGATCAATCCCGGCACCGCCGCTCTGCTGAACCATTAGGCGGCAATGGACGCGAACGTCCTCATCATTGCAGGAATTGCGGTAGCCGCCATTTCGGTCGTTGCGGGCTTCTTCAGCGCCGGCCGTCGTCCGAAGCAACAGTCCTTTCGCTGCGCCCGATGCTCCACGACCGCGATGCACACCACCCGCACCATCGAAGCATGGCGCCGCGGGAAGACCAGATTCTTCTGCAACGCTTGCCACGGCGAGTGGCTGAGAACTCAGCCTCAAGACGCCAGGCCGTTGCGCCGTGATCGTTCGGGATGCCTCGGGGCGGTGGTGGTGTTAGCGGCCCCAGCCGCTGCAGTCATGGCTTACCTGTTCAGATAGTTGCGTATGCGCCGCCTGACAATCGCCCAAGCATGCTGAACCCAGACTCGATCGCCCGCGCCGGCGCCACCTATGCCCCTTTGCTGCTACGGGTAGCCCTCGGCTCGCTGTTCATTGCGCACCTGTACTGGAAAGTCGCCGTGCTTCCGGGCGGACTCGAGAAATGGTGGTCCAACTTCGAGACAAACGGCTACCCATGGTTTGTGCCGTGGTACGTAGTCTCGGCTGAACTCGCCGGCGCGTTGTTCCTCATTCCTGGAATCGCTGCGCGTTGGGTCAGCCTGTATGCGGTACCGATGATGATCGGTGCCGCGCATTTCTGGGCCACGCGCAACGGGTTCTGGTTCGTATCGGCAGGCGCCGAATTGCCCATCGTGTGGGGATTCTTGCTGATCTTGCAGTGCTTGCTGGGCAGCGGACCGTATGCTCTCAATCTGCGCGGGGCGGCTCGGCCCCACACTTCGCTGGAGAGCAGGCGTCGTGGATGAAGTTCCGAGTTCATGCCTCGGCACGCGCGCCGTTCGGTTGATCGTTCGTCCGACATAGGAACTCTCAGCGTGAAACTGTCGCCTCTCATCTGCGTTCACGACGTCCCGGCAACCAGCGAGTGGTATCAGCAGCTGCTTGGTTGTACCAGCGGCCATGGTGGCGACGAGTACGAGCGGCTCATGTGCGAGGACAAGCTCGTGCTCCAGCTGCATCGTTGGGATGCGGAACACGATCATGGCCCGCTTGGAGACCCCACTCGGCACCCATACGGCAACGGCGTCGTACTGTGGTTCGAGCTGAACGACTTCGACGCCGCTGTGCATCGAGCTCGCGATATGAAAGTCGTCACCCTGAAGGAACGCCGTTTGAGCGAGAATGGCAACTGGGAATTCTGGCTGCGCGATCTCGACGGCTACACCGTAGTACTCACCAGCCCTCTTCCATAGACGGTCGCCCAACGTGTCAGTCACCTGGCGTCGCAAGAGCCTTTCCGAGGAGACCTGTATGAAACCGATGCTCGCTTTGATGTTGTCGATGGTTGTTAGTGGCTGCGTTGTTGCCCCGGATACTCGCAGCGGCAAGCCTGCCGGCAAGGCCGGCGGCGACACCGCGGTGGTTTGCCACAAGGGGAAAAAGACACTCGAACTTCCTCGTAATGCCGCGCAGGCGCATCTCGATCATGGAGACAAGCTTGGGCCGTGCTAGCGAAACGGCTGCCAGGCGGGCCGCACCACGGAGTGAGTGCCGCCGCAGTCGAAGCGCTCAGCCCGACATCTAGGCGCCATGGGCACCCGATACCGCCCAGGCTTCACTCCCCTGCCGGCCTCAGACTCGGACGCATTGCCGTCGAAGTTTCGCGCGCTTCGCTCACGCATCATGTACATAGAGAACAAGTCGCAAGGCCTGGAAGGGGCAGCGCGAATCGGGCGGGTGTACTTCTCCAAGACCGGAAAGACGCTTTACTACCGCGAACTGCGATTTCGCAGTCTCAAAGGCGCTGGCTTCAAGTCGAACTACTACGAAGTGACCAGCGGCGACGAGTACTGGATCTCAGGGCCGCGCAAGGACACAGGAGATCGCCTGTATGGTGGAAGCCGCGGTGTTGCGATCGACTCTGACGTTTTCGATGAGTACGCCGCGTATGTTGCGGGTGCCTAGCAAATCGCTGAGCCGGATGGCGGGAGGCTCGATTGCGACTTCGCAATGAAGTTGAAACAAGAAAATCTGGCTCGTTTAAGCGCTGAGCTCGAGGGTCCCTATGACGAGCGACTTCTACTGCGATGAGGCCTTGAGCGGCCGGACGCCCATCAATGTCGTCATGGAGACCGACGACGTACTGGCCTTTCATCACACACGCCCGCATTGGGCAGTGCACATCGTTGTGGTTCCGAAGGTGCACATCCCCTCTCTCACCAATCTGGGCGGGCATGGGATCGAACTGGTGCATCGCGTACTCGACGTCGTGCGCACAGTGGCCGCGCAGGTTGAGCAGCAGCACGGCGCGTGTCGCGTCGTCACCAATCTGGGCGCATACCAGGATTCGAAGCACCTGCATTTCCACATCGGTTCCGGAGACATCCGGAAACAGCCGGGCGCTTGAAGGATCAGCAGGTCATACACCTGCCGGCGAGCAAATCTCAACAAAGGGGGCGGGCCGGAACATCCGGCCCGCCCCCCCCTTCCGACTCAGTTCACGCGCACCACACGGAACCAGTTGAGGTTCCAGCCACCCGAAATCGCATTGATGCCAAAGCGATGGGTGCCCGCGGACAAGTTCACCGTGTGCGAAATCGTGGTCCAGTTCTGCCAGCCACCGGTGCCGGGCACCGTGATCTGCGCGTAGACCGGGCTGCCACCCGCTTCTTCGAAGCGCAGTCCGCCGCCGCCGTTGAGGCTCGCGACCCGATACTCGATCCGGTACGTGCCCGCGGTGGGAATGTTCACCGGTGAGTTCTGATACGAGAGCCAGTCGCCGTAATCGATCCAGCCGACGTTCAATCCACCGCCCGCATCAGACGTGTTCTCGTTCTGCGTGCCGCTCTGTTGACTGAACGCTTCCGCCTGGATCGTCGCGATCACGTTGCCGCCCGGCGGCGTGCCGGTGCTCCAGCCCGAGATGATCTGCTTCGCCAGTGTGCCGGACGCGGTGAGCTGATTTGCGGGCCAGTTGCCGCCCGTGCTGGCGCCAGGCACCAGCGCGGAAGCGCCTTCGGCCTTGTCGTTCAGCGCCCAGTTGGCGTGGCTGATGCCGCGCGCCTTGAGGAAGGTCATCCAGTTGTTGGTCTCGGCCGTCGCCACCGCGCCATCACCGTTCGCATTCACCGAGCCCCACTCCGTGACGAACAGCGCCGCGCCCCGGTTCAGCGCCGTCTGCGCCTTGTCGCGCAAGAACTGGCCATGTGTGCCGGCGTAGAAATGCAGCGTGTACGCGATGTTGGTGCCCGACACCGGATCCGCCGCGGCCACGTCCACATCCTGCGACCAGGTGGGCGTACCCACGACGATCAGATTGTCAGGATCGATGGCGCGGATGGCATTCACCACCGCCTGCGCGTACGGCTTGATGGTGCCGCCCCACGAGATCTGCAGTGGTTCGTTGTAGATCTCGTAGATCACGTGATTGCGCGTGCCATAAGTGCGCGCCATGTCCTGGAAGAACGCGATCGCATCGTTGCGATAGTTCTCGGCATGATGCGAGTGCCAGTCGATGATCACGTACATGTCGTTGGCGATGGCCGCATCCACCACGGCTCTCACGCGCGCGAGGTTGCCCGCGCGGTCCTGCAGATAGCCGCCCTGAGTCATCCACGCCCATCGCGGCGCGGACGATGTTGGATTTCCAATCGGTCTTGAGCCAGCGCACCACGTTGGCGTTGTAGTACTTCTCGCCGCCCCAGCCGGTGTTGCTCCAGAACAGGCTGTTGCCCGCGAAGCTCGCGGGCTGGCCGGATGCCAGGATCTGGTTGCCGCGCACGGAGAGCGGCGCGACGTCCGCGAGCGCGGGCGTGGCCGCCGCGGCGAGCGACATCAATGCCAGTACACGAACACATTCCTTTGTGAAACTCATGATTCCCCCTCTTCCTTGTTGCGGGTTGATCGAACGCGCGACTAGTAGCACAGCGTCAGATGCGCGCCAACGTAGCGATGGCGCATCTCGCGGGGGAATTTCACCAATCGGAAAGCGGTGACCCGATTGTCAGCGGCGAGCGGTCTTGCGCTGTCTCGTTTGTCTCGCCGGGAAATGCGCGGACACTGCAGCGCAGGAGGAATCTCTCATTAGTGATCGCGCGCTTTCCATTTGAAAAGCGTGCAATCGCCATCCGGCATCCCGGCGGAGCCGGATGAGGTAGCTAGTCGACCAGCGACAACTTCACGGCCTTGCCGATGCTCGCCGTGATCGGTTTGCGCGCCGGCGCCTCCGCATTCGGATCCCGCGCGATGTAAGCACCGCGCGAAGTATTGCGGCCCGCCTGCTTCGCCTCGTACATCTTCGCGTCCGCCGTGCGCACGAGCTCGTCGCAGGTAAAGGTGTTCAGGTCGTTGGCGGTCTCGGCGGTGGCATAGCCGATGCTGACCGTGGTCGCGAAGCTGTTGGCACCCAGAACCACTTTCTTCGCCGCCATCGAGGCACGGATCTTCTCCGCGACGATCTTCGCGCCCTCGTGATCCGTCTCCGGCAGCACGACGACGAATTCCTCGCCGCCCGTGCGCGCGATCCAGTCCGAGGCACGCAGCTCGTGCGTCGCGCGCTGGCAGAACAGGCGCAGCACCGCATCGCCAACTTCGTGGCCATAGCCATCGTTGATCAGCTTGAAGCGATCGAGATCGCAGACCAGTACCGACAGCGGATGCTCGTAGCGGCGGCAGCGCTCGAACTCGCGCGGCAGGTGCTTCATTAGGAAGCGGCGGTTGTACACGCCGGTCAGCGCATCCGTGAACGCCATCTTGCGGTTCTCGAGGTTGCTGGCGCGCAGGGAATGTTCGAGGCCGGTGATGCGGCGGCCCACGTTGAGGCGCGCGAGGAGTTCTTCAGCCGACGCGCCCTTGACGATGTAGTCATCGGCGCCAGCGCCGAGGCCGGCAATCACGTCGCGCTTGTTGCGGCGGACGGTCAACAGCAGCACGAATGTGTAGCCCGGGCTCTTGCGCGCGCGCACGTTGCGGCACAGCGCGATGCCATCCATGTCGGGCATTTCCCAGTCGGAGATCACGATGCGCGCGGGTTCGCGGTCGAACTCGCGCAGCGCTTCTTCGCCCGAGGCCGCGGTGCGCACGATGTATCCCGCGTCCGAGATCAGCGCGGCAAGCTGCTCACGCAGGATGTCGTCGTCATCGGCCAGCAGCACCGTGCACGGCGTCTCCGGCATGGGCTGGATGATGGTCGCGGTATCTTCGAACAGGGACATGGCAAACCTCTCTCTACGCGCTCTCTCGCGAGGGCCAAACGTATTCCAGGTATGCGATGAATGCGCGCGATGCCTCGCGAATATGTGAAGCCGCTGCTGCGCGACTTCGCGAATGCGGCGCGCGAGTGGCGCCGCATTCGCTTTGTCCCAAGGGTTTCCCTAGCGGGATACGGCCTCAATTCACCGTGAGCAGACGCGGCGCCGCCGGGCTCGTGGACTGCACGACGCCGGACACGCCCTGCTCCATCGAGTGCAACCACAGCTCGAGGTTGGTGTAGCCGCTGGGTGTGATCGTGTTCGGATTCGCCGGCAGCGTCAGAGTGCGGCGGTTCTGCCCGACGTACGGCCAGCCACCGGCATTCTTCGCGCAGCGCGTGGTGTTGTTGGCTGCGACGCAGTTGATGATGCGGCCGCTGCGGCTCTTCACTTCGTTGACGATGCGCTTGTCGACCGAGTCGCGGTCGCCGGGGCGCGCGCCGGAGGAATTCAGTACGCGGTCATACACGCCATTGCTGGTGGTCTGGACCATGGTGAGACCCGAGTTCCACACGGGATAACCCGTGAGATCCAGCAAGCCCGCGATGGTGTCGCCGCCCGTGAGCGTCACGAGCGAGCGCGTGTAGTTCTCCGACAGGTTGCCCGTCTGGTAGGCGCGGCTGGCGGGGCCCAGCGTCAGCGAACCGTTGCCGGTGTGGATGAAGATGGGCGAGGTATCGCGCGAGAAGGACGGGCCCTTGATGAAGTGGTTCTTGAGCACGGTGTTCTTCGTCTGGAGAACGCCGTCGCTCTGCAGGTCAAGGTCCATGGTGCCGCGGTCGTAGACCAGGTTGTTCACGAACACCAGCTCGGTGGCGCGGGACAGCGGGTTGCGCTCGACGATGTGCGCGAAGAGGTTGCCCACCATGGTCACGCTGTTGCCCGCGGTGCTGCCGATGAGCACGCCGTAGCCGTGCGGGATCACGCCAACGCCGTCGTAGTCGGGATGCAGGGACTCGTTCAACGGCTCGGTGAAGAAGTTGTTGGTCAGCGTGATGTTGTCGTGCGGACCCCAGACGCTCAGCGTCTCGTCGATGGCCCAGGACAACGAGCAATGATCGATCACGATGTTGCGCACGGTCTTCGCGCTCGAGCCTTCGATCTTCACCGCGTCGCGATTCTCGGGAGCGGGACCGTTGACGTCGTCACCGACGCGGATGCGGATGTGCTGGATCAGCACGTTCGACGCGGTGATCTTCAGCGCGGCGCCACGCAGCATGATGCCGGGCGACGGCGCGGTCTGGCCCGCGATGGTGATGAAGTCGTTGCGGATGATCAGGTCGCTGGTGATCTGGATCGTGCCGGAGACCTCGAACACGCAGACGCGCGGCGTGGTGCCGTCGATGCAGGCCTTGAGAGAACCCGCGCCACTGTTGTTGAGGTTGGTCACCTTGTAGACGGTGCCCCCGCGACCTGCGGCGGTCTCCATGCCGTACCCCGCTCCACCCGGAATGACAGGCAGTGCCTGGGCCGTGCTGGCCAGCGCGCAGAAACCCAAAACGGTGATGGCGGCGAAAATCAGGCGGCGCATTTGTAGGAGACCTCTGTCGGATATAAGCCCGTGGGATGGGCTTGTAGCGACCACTTGAGGGGGTCCTCAACGCGTTTGAATTAAAACTGCTTGAGAAGTCCTACGTCTGCGATTTGCGACTTTCGATGATTTTCAGTGAGTTATCGGCCCTTGGGGGTAAATAGCAGGTGTTGCAAATGTGACCCAGCCCTAATCCTGATTTTTGTGTTTCGCGCCACGAATGTGACGTGCGCACGCTGTCTTACACAAGCGCGATGCCAGCAAAACGATGAGGGGAAAGCCCGGCCGCCAGGCGACACCTCGCAGGCGCGTTCCGGTATCGGCCTCACCCCGGCTACTGCTATTTCTTCTTCGGCCTCGCTCCACTCCGCTGCGCAATCTCGTTGCCGCGCAACGTGTCGAACTGGTCCGCTTCCTTGAGCGCGTCATCGAACACCACGCCGGTGAGCTCCTCGATCTCCGAGAGCCGCACCATGGTGGGAATGAACTCCTCGCTGACGACGAATTCGAACTGCACATCCGAGACATCCTGCTCGAGGATGAAGCCATAGGTCGCCAGCCCATCCTCCACGCGCGCCACGATCACCTTCCAGAATCGCGTGGGAATCCGCGCGCGGATCTTGGTGCCGCCATCGCCGACTCCGTGGAACACCTCATCGGAGCGCCTGAGCACCGGGCCCGCGAAGACGCACAGCCGTTCGCTGGCGGCTTCCGACAGCACGTGGTTCTCGAGATCGCCCCAGTTGTCTTCGCCGCGCGAGGACTGGTTGAACTCCGAGACCTGCGGCGAACAGTTGGTGACGTGATAGCTGTCGCCATTCGCGCGCCGGAGCTCGTCGTAGGTGCGGCCCCAGGCGACATCGTCGCGCCTCACCAGGTGGCCCTTGTCGAAGGCCTGGCGATCCTTGGTGAAGAACACGTCGGGGATCTGGAACCTGGATTCGAGGCGCGGATCGAGAAACCATTTCTCGATGTCGTTCTTGCCCAGCCCCGACAGGCCCTTGCGCGTGTAGTCCTTGCCCGCTTCGGGTTTGCGCAGTTGCGGCTCGCGCGTGACATTGCTGGCTGTGACCAGCGCCAGCCGTCGCGTGGCATGCATCAGGACGGAGAAGTTCTGGTAGTGGATGACTTCGTTGCCATTGCGATCCTTCGCGAGCAGCTGCGGATCCTTGGCCTTGGGCAGCGGCGCCTGCAGTTGCGCGCCAGTGCCATTGCCGCCACCCAGGAACTTGGCGTCATAGCCACGCCGCGTGCTGTAGTCCGTGTCGCGGAACGGCTCGCGCATGGCCTCGAGCTCGGAGCCCGCCACTTCCTGGACCGCGCGAGCCACGCCGGCCGGTTGTGCGCCCAGGATGCGCGGCGCATCGAGCGTCAGCGTGATGCGAATCGGTAGTTCGAAGGTCATCGTGCCGGCCGTGGCAGCAACCGCCGCAGTGCCGCCACTCGTGGCGGGAGTGCTGATGCGGGACGGTGACGTCGCGGTGCCGGTGCCAGTGCCAGTGCCCGTATCGGTGTCGTCGTCCAACTGTTCGGAATCGGCCCGATTCCACCAATCGGCCCAATCCGTGGCATCGGGGCGCGGCGAGCCGGAGAAGCTCACGCCCGCATCGATGACGCGCTGGTCGCGGGACAACTCGAAAGCCGGGACGGCGAAATTCTGCTCGCGGTACCGGCCGCCGAAATGCAGCGCGATGACCGCGCCGGTGTCGAGATCGACGACCGCGGAGCCGGAGTTGCCCCCCAGCGTGGAGCAATCATGAGTGGCCGCGGTGACCAGCTTGCCGAAGCTCGCGGTCTTGAGCCCGCCCTTGAGTTCGCCGGGTTGCAGACGCTTGATGCCGAACTCGCCGCGGAACAGGTCGTTCTGCACATCCTCGGGATTGCGGGAGTCGAATGCCGGATAGCCGACCACCGCGATGTCGCGCAGCGACAGATCGCGCGCGTCCAGCAAGGACAACGGCAGCGGCGTCCGCGTGTCGATGCCATCGACGGCGAGCAGCGCCATGTCCCAATAGGGATGGATCATGACCAAGCGGCGCACGTCGAAGACGCGGCCGTTGCGGCCACCGCGCTCGCGGATGAAATCGATGCCGGCGCGCGCATCGCGACGGAACCGCAGGTTCGTGCCGAGTCCTGCGGCAAAGATCTCCGCCACGTGGCGATTGGTCATGATGAGCCCGTCGCCGACGACGAAGGCCGTGCCGCCGTACGGCAGCTGGCGATTTCCCGGCAGTTCGAGCCGGCCGATGGACTTGAAGACGGTCTCGAGCCGTTGCCGCAAGACGGCATCGGTGGACAGCTTGGTCCATAGAGGATGAGTGCTCAGGAACTTGCCATCCACGATGTCGATGACCGGCCGGATCTCCGCATCGATGATGGCTTCCAGTGCGGCGCGTTGCGGCGGCGTCGGATCGCGATCCAGCGCCAGGCTTTCCAGGGCCTCGGTGGCCACGGAGGCGTCGTTCTCGGAGGCGCTTTCCAGTCCGCGCACCGCGCGCTTGCGCAGCTTCTTCTCCATGACTTCGCGCAAGCCCTCGATTCCACCGTGCTTCTGCGCGATCTGGCCGACGTAGCTCTTGAAATGACGGGTTTCGAGATTCATGACGGATCCTCCCTGGACGCGGCACCGGCTGGGGCCCCGTGTTGTTCTGTTCGGCCCTAGCAAGCCACGCCAGCCTTTCCGATTTGCGGGCCGCCGGCAATCGTCCCCTAACTATTACATCGCGTGTATGAGAGAAAGTACCGAATCGATCGCCGCACGGGCGCGCGGCGCCGCCGCATACCGCGTTGCGGCCGCAGCGGATCGCGGCTCGAAAGGTTCACATCCCGCGAAAGCGGTGATTGAAGGCGCTGCTCACGGGAAGCACCTCGGTGTGCCCGCGCAGGCTGAGCCGAAGTTTGCCGTCGTCGCCTTTCTCGACGGCGCGGATGGCGCCCACGCGCACGATCACGCCGCGGTGTACCTGCCAGAAGGTTTCCGAGTCGAGCGCGCCGAGCAGTTCCTTGAGCGGCGTGCGGATGTGGCCTTCATTGTCGGCGGTGACCACGCGCGTGTATTTCTCCTGCGCCTGGAAGAACAACACTTCGTCGATGGCGAACATCTTCATGCTGTTGCCGACGCTGGCCGTGATCCACTTGATGGCCTGGCGCCGCGGCTCCAGCTTTCCCTGCAGGCGATCGAGCAGCGAGGCGAGATCCACCGGTGCGCCGCGTTCCAGGCGTGCACGCGCACGTTCGATGGAACGCGTCAGGCGCTCACGCGCCACCGGCTTCTGCAGATAGTCGATGGCGCCCTCGTCGAAGGCGCGCAGGGCGTACTCCTCGTAGGCCGTGACGAAGATCACGTGGCAATCGCGCCCGGCGGCGCGCGCCACCTCGAGCCCGCTCACCCCGGGCATGCGGATGTCGAGGAACAGCACTTGCGGCCTCAGCCGCTCGACAGCTTCAAGAGCGCTGAGTCCGTCGTCGCACTCCGCGAGCACGTTCAGCTCGGGCCAGAGCTCGGCGAGCATGGCGCGCAACTCCTGCCGCTGCGGCAGCTCGTCTTCGGCGAGGATGGCGGTAGGCGCAGTCACGGACCGGCACGCTCCAGCGGCAGCGTCATCACCGCGCGCACGCCGCCGCCTTCGCGCTGCGAAAGCTCGAACGACGCGGCCGCGCCGAATCGCGTGAGCAACTGTGCGCGCACATTGGCGAGACCCGTGCCCTCGCCCATCCCCAGCGTGAGGCCGGCGCCATCGTCCTCCACGCTCACCTCGAGGAGCGCAGAACCTTCGCCGGAGAGTGCGCGGGCTTGCAGCGCCACGCGGGTCGGCGCGGGTTTGGGCTCGGCACCGTGCTTGATCGCGTTCTCGACGAGCGAGATCAGCAGGAGCGGCGGGAACGAGACTTCGCGCAGCTCGGCGGGCAGTGCCAGCTCAACGCGCAGCCGGTCACCCAGCCGCACCTTCATGAGGTCCAGGTAGCTGGCGCAGATCGCGAACTGCTCGCCGAGCGTGGACTGACGCGCGCCGGTCTCCGCGCGCAGCCGCGGCAGCGTGGCGCGCAGATGATGCGCGAGCGCGTCGATGGTTCGCGAAGCACGCTCGGGATCGGTCGACACCAATGAGCGCACCGAGGCCAGCGTGTTGAACAGGAAGTGCGGCTCCACCTGCGCCTGCAGCACCAACAGCTTCGCCTCGGATTCGCTGTGTTGCTGGGCCACCTTCTCAAGCTCGACGCGGCGCCAGTGCTCGGCCCACCGGCGCTTCTCCGAGAAATACACCGGCAACGCGAGACCGCCGCTGGCGACGAACAGGATCAGCAGATCGCGGCTCACGTTCAGCAGGTGGCGTACCAGCGAGTGCACGTCGGCGGAGGTGTCGATCGACGCCTGCGGGCCGGAACCGTGCAGAGCCATGAGGCTGTCGTGGTACATCGCCGCGAGATGATCCGCCCAGGCGCCGAGCACGATACCAGCGGCCACCGCGAGCACGATGGCCGTGCGCTGCAACTGCTGCGGCCAATCGCGGTGCCGGAAGAATGCCGCGAGCATCGGGCCCGCGCCCACCAGCACCAGGTTGGAAACCGAACAGGCGAGGCCTACCGCGATGGCTTCGCTCACGTCATGCGCATACAGGCCGTGCGAGGCACCGAATGACGCCGCGGCGAGCACGCCGACCCCGCCAAACAACAAGGTCCGCCGCCAGGCCCAGGCCCAGCTGAACACCGTGAACCGCTGGTAGAAGTGGATGAACGCGGACTCCCCTGCCGCCACGTCATGCGGCAGGGGTTGCGACAAGGGATGCGCCGGGGGACGCGAGGTCTGCTGCATGCGTGAATGCTACGCGAGGTCCGACTAGCGGATGTCCTCGACTTTCGACGCGCGCTCCAGCGCCTCTTTCGGGAGCTGATGCCGGATCGCTGGATAGAACTGGGCGAAGGTGCCACCGAAGGCGCCGTGATCCAGGTGGCAGCGCACGCAGTTGTTCTTCGGCGGCAGCGGCGTACCTTCCGTGTCATTGGCTCCGAACATGTAGAACACGTGCTTTTCTTCAGCCGAGCCTTCGCCGATGTAGTGGATCTCGAAGTTGGTGAGATCGCCTTGCGTGAAGCCACGCTTGTTGTTGGAGCGCTTCTGGGTGTCCGCGCCATAGAACGCGAGCACGAACATCGATCCCGGCGCGTAATTGCCATGCTCCTGGAAATGCGCGAAGGCCTTGGGCTCCATGAGCACCACCTGGAATTGCCCGGGGTTCGCCGCGTTGAACGAGCCCGGGTTGTAGCCCATGCCCAGCGACGTGCCGAGGAAGACCCAATTGGAGAGATCCGCCGGCTTCTGCAGCTTTCCGTTGGGCTTGATCTGCGCCACCTTCAAAGGCGCGGATATCTCGATGGCCGCGGCGCAGATGCCGGCGGCGGACAGGATCAGCGCCACGCCCGCGGCCGCGAGGCGTAGTTTGTTTCGAATGGCCATGAGTCTCCCTCCCGTTGAACTGGAAGGGACGCTACCGGGCGACCACCAGGGTTGTTTGACCCTGCGACGGAGCGGCGATCGCGCGCGACGAAACCGTCCGCGCGCGCGACGAACCTCACCCCGTAATCCAGGGTCCGTGCGGTAGAGTTACGGCCCCAGGAGGGCATTCATGAGCGGCCGGGCTTTTCCAGATACGCACTGGAGCGTCGTGACCATGGCCGCGCGCGCGGGCGAACCGCAAGGCGAGAGCGCGCTGGCCGCGCTGTGCGGAGCCTACTGGTATCCCTTGTTCAGTCACTTGCGTGCGCGCGGCTACTCGCGCCCGGAAGCCGAAGACCTGCTCCAGGGTTTCTTCGTTCACCTGTTCGAGAAGCAATCCCTGGTGCGCGCCGACCGGCTCAAGGGCACCTTCCGCGGCTTCCTGCTCGGTTGCCTCAAGTACTACCTTGCCAACCAGCGCGAGCTCGCGGGCGCGCAGAAGCGCGGCGGCCTGGTCAAGCTGGTCTCGCTGGATTTCGACGAGGCGGAATCGCGGATCGCCGCCGGACCGAACAACCCCTCGCAGGACGTGGAGCGCGAGTTCGACCGGCAATGGGCCAAGCTCATCATGGAGCGCTCGCTGGCGCGCCTGCAGACGCTGTACGTCGAGCGGCTGGACACATTCAATGCACTAAAAGGCTATCTGACCGCCTCGGACGACACTCGCTACGAGACCGTGGCGCAGCGGCTTGGCATCACCGAGTCCTCGGTGAAGGTGACCGTGCACCGCATGCGCACGCAATTCCGCGAGATCCTGCGCGCCGAAATCGCCGCCACGGTCTCCGCACCGCACGAGATCGACGAAGAACTGCGGCACCTCGTGAGCGTGGTCACGGCCGACGCGCCCTGAAGACGTGAAACGGGGCGTAAAACGGGACGCGTAACTGTGGCCGCTCCGATACCGGAGTAGTGGCAATGACGCACGACTCCACGCCGACCCTCGCCTGCGCGCGCTGCGGTGCGTCACCCTTCATGACAGTCGAAGGGCTGTGCAGCAACTGCCTGCTGCGGCTCGCGCTGGCGACTGAACCGGAGAAGGGGGGCGCCGCGGCGGACGGTTCAGTTCAAGGCGGGGATCACGAACGCGAAGGTGGCACCCACGAGGAAGGACGCCAGCGCAAAGCCATATAAAGAGGTGTTGATCCGTCGCAGTCGCATGCAAGTCCGCGCGGCCACCGGGTCCACGGGACAGGGCAGCCGCCGCGCGCGCCAGATCATCAAGCCACTCGCGAGCAGCAGGCCTCCGGCCACCGCGAACACGAACAGCTTCTGCTCCGACAGCCAGACGAGCTGCGGTACGGCGGACACCAGCGATACCAGCGTGGCGCCCGCGCCCAGCGACACGAGCACCGCGGGCAGCACGCAGCACAACAGCGTGGCGCCGCTCGCGAGCAGCGAGCCGAACGCCAGGCCGGTGTTGCGCGCGTGGGCGTCCATCAGTTGGCCGCCACCAGTTCCTTCCGCACGTCTTCGATCGAGCGGTTCGTGCGCGTTACGGCCTTGAGGTCGTAGCCCGCATCGGCGATGGCCTTCTTCAGGTCCGGGTCGGCGATATCCTGGCCATCCTTGGTCTTCACGACCACGAGTTTTTTCTCGAGGCTGACCAGCACGTCGACCGTGGCGGGATTCTTTCGCAGGCTGGCTTCGATGCCCTGCGCGCAGAAGCCGCAGACCATGCCGTACACGTTCATCTCGATGGTCTCGGCGCGCGCGGCCAGGCTGGCAAGCAGCAAGGCGGGAGTGAGTAGCAAGAGTTTTTTCATGGGGCGGTCCTGTGGATATCAGAGGCTGAACATGGCGCTGGCGCGGATATCGCCGTCGGTGGTCACACCGGCCTCGAACCACGCGCGCTTCTTGAAGAGTCGGAGCAGCAGCGCCAGCTCTTCGCTCTGGTGCGCGTTGCCGGAACTGCGCGTGCCCGAGAGGACGAAGAACGTCGCCAGCGAATTGGTCTCATGCTCATACGGCGCGATGCCGAACTGCACGGTGTCCGTGCGCATCGTGAAGGCCTCCGAGCGGTAGTTGTCGGTCTTGAGCAGCGCGTACAACCGGCGTGTCTCGTAGTCGACCTGGCCACCCGCGTTCCAGCCATTCGATGCGACGGTGGCCCAATATCCCACCGTGTTGCCCGGGTTCAGATCGTGATTGTGTTCACCGGGCGGAGGCACCACCGAACCGGCCGGGACCCAGAGATCCACCTTGCCCTTTCCGGCGCCGCCCCAGACAAAGATGTTGGCCTGCGCGGCTTCCATGTTCCAGCGCTTGGCCAGGTAATTCACGCGAGCGTAGTTGAGTTCGTGACGGGCGCCGCCGCCGGGCGAATCCACTTCCAGGCGGCCGACGCCGAAGGAAATGTAGTACTCGGGCGCGTAGAACAGCGCCGCCTCTTTCATGTCACCCGCGCCGTATTCGACCATGGCCGAAGTGCTGCCGGCGTAAAGCACCGGACGCGCCACGGCCGGACGCGAGAACAACGAGGCCGCGACCAGCGCGGCAAAAAGTAGCGAGATGAATTGCACGGTTTACTCCGAGCGGGAGTAATCCCTATCCGGTCGGCGCGGAGCGTAGGCACGGCACCCATGCGGTCGTAAGACAAAATGCCTCGGCGGCCCCACCCGTTCCGACGAACGCCAACGTACTGAATTCGGCGGACTATTTCCCCAGCCGCCGGATCCAGTCGGTGGCCAGGTTGAACGTGGGGTCCATGTTGTTGTGGCCCAGCCCGGAATACAGCACGTAGGTATAGCGATGGCCTTTCGCACTCAACGCGCGGAGCTGGCGAATCGAGAGGTCGACCGGGATGCTCGGGTCGTCGTCGCTGAAGATCCAGAGTCCCGGGATCGAGAGTGCGGCGAGATCCTCCGCCGAATCCGTGTCGCGCCCGAGGAATCCGGGCCACACGTAGCGCGAAGTGCGTGCGTTCAACGCTTCGAGGTATGGCGGAGCTGCGCCCTGGTTCGCGTCTCCCGTGTGCTTGCTGTAGATGTCCTCTTCGCTGACCTTGCACACGGGCCCACTCCACAACACGAGGAACCGCACCCGCTTGCTGTTGCGCGCGGCCAGCGGTGCGATCCATCCGGCCTGACTGATGCCCGCCAGGCCCGCCGGCCGGCCATCGAGGCGGGCGTGCGTAGTTAGATGACCGAGCGCCGCGAGAGCGTCGTCGGCCAGCAGGGACACATTCTTGCCGCTGACACTCTGGTTGCCTTCGTACTCACCGCCCGACTTGCCTGCGCCGCGCTTGTCATAAACCAGCGCCGCGATTCCCGCCGCCGCGAACCGCTCCGCCCAGGCAAGATTGCGCTCCTGCCTTCCCGAGCCATGCACGAACACCACGGCGGCGTGGATGTCTCCGGCAGGCAGCACCAGGGTGCCCGCCAATGTCACGCCGTGGCTGATGAAGCGAACCTCCTCGCGGGAGGTTGCGCTGGCGCCGGGCTGGCTCACAAACAACATCAGCAACGTCGACAAGATGGCTTTCATGATCGGGTTCCGGTTGGAGGCATTGCTGAGATGCATGCCGTGCCCCAAAGGTTTGGTCTGTCCGGAGCATCGAGCGGCTACACTTGCCGCACAAACAAAGAGACCCACGATGACCACGATTGCCGGCCCCGATGGAAAGCAACGCTGCCGTTGGTGCACCGCCACGCCCGAGTACATTGCCTATCACGATGAGGAATGGGGCTTTCCGGTACACGACGACCGGCGCCTGTTCGAGAAGATCAGCCTCGAAGGTTTCCAGTCCGGACTCAGCTGGCGGACCATCCTGGCCAAACGCGAGAATTTCCGCGCGGCATTCGCCAACTTCGATTTCCGGCGCGTCGCGAAATTCAACCAGCGCGACGTCACCCGGCTGCTCAAGGATGCCGGCATAGTGCGCCACCGCGGCAAGATCGAAGCCGTGATCAACAATGCGCAACGCGTCTGCGAGATCGTCGAGGAGCATGGGTCGCTGTCCACGTTCGTCTGGAGTTTCGCGAAGGATCCGGATCCCAAGGTAATGTCCAAACAGCTGAAGAAGATGGGCTGGGGATTCGTGGGCCCGACCACCGTGTATGCGTTCATGCAGGCCATGGGCATGGTGAATGACCACGCTGCCGGATGCGTGATCCGCGCCAGGGCGGAGCGCGCTCGCAAATCGCTCGCGCGCGGCTCAAAGTAGCCGCGGTCGCCGGGCAAGGGAGCATCCATGGGATTCCAGAAGAGCGGCATGTCCGCGACCCGGCTGGTCCGTGAATACGGCGCGACGCTGGAAAAATTCACGGCGGAAGTCGACGCGCTGGTGACGCGGCTTTCCGATGCCGAAGCCTCCATGCCGGTGGCGCAACGCCGCCAGGAAATCTGCACCGCGATCTGGGCCGCGATGTCCGCCGCGTTCGAAGCCTCGGCGTTGTCGGATGAGGAACGCTCGCGGTTGATGCCATTGCTCGGGGAGGTTCTCGTTCCGTATTGGGAACGCCACTGCGCCCCGGATCCGCAACTCACGCAGCTCTTGTTGGCCCGCTCGAAAACCTATCTGGCTGGCGGCAATCGACAGAGCCAGGTGGTGACAGCGAGTTCCATCGTGAGCCGGCTGCTCGACGAAATCGGCGCGGCGACCGGGCACAGGTCACGGCTCGAGCGCCAGCTCGTGCCACTGTTCGCCCACCGCATGCTGGGCGACATCCACTACATCGATGACCTGAAGACCCGCATCGGCATCCAGCTGTCGATCGTGGCCACTCTCTGCGCGGCACTCGGGTTGGCGGAAGTCTGCGAACCGGCGCTGCGGATGTTGCGCCTGGGCTGACTCAGCGCAGGTCCTGGTCGTGCTCCAGCCGCTCGAGCTCCATGGCCAGCGTGTCGAGGGCGCTCATCATGTACAGCGAAAGGTTCGGCGGCAGGGAGCCAGGCTCGAAGCGCCGGTCCGCGAAATGCTGAACCTCGCGGGCGCAGGCACTGAGGAGGCCCAGCCCCAGCGGACTGGCGCCGCGGATGATGTCTTGTGCCAGCGTCCGGGCATCCTGCCAGGCCTGGAATTCACCGGCCTCGAGCGAGGCGATCCTGCGCCGGAACTCGTAGAGCCTGTGCGCCGATTCGATGACGAATTTTCGCGCGGAATCCTTGCGCTGCTGCTCCGCGAGCAGGTTCAAGTCGTGGGCGACGGCCATGCCGCTCCTGTCCTTGCGGTCGCGTTACCCACGCCGCGAGAGAAATAGTTGTGAAGCCAGTGATCGTGGTGGACGAGAAGCAGCTATGTAAGTGCCCGAGAGAAACAGGCTTTCTTTATCCATCGTCCGCATCGCGCTCGGCTGGAAAACTACCAGATTCCATGCGCTCGTGAACAGCGATGTGTCGGGCAGTTTTTTCAAAGGCCGTCACCCATCCGTTTAACCTGAATCAAGTTGCGGCGGACGATGCGAAGGCCGGGGTCGCCCCCACGCGCGCGGCCGGGGGGCGCGCAGCCGAAATCCGCTGACCACAGGCGACGGCAAAGTCCTGACCCATTCTCGGAGAAGGCTGACGCTGGCCGCTCAAGCTTTCGCCGGCGAGACATGAGAGCTTGTGGACATGGAAATGTCCGTCGAACAATTCCGGCAGGGCTTTCGCAATGGCACGGTGGTGTTCTGCCTGCCCGCCGCCCATGCGGAGATCTTCGAGCGACTTTCTGGAGGCGTTTTCGGATCGCATCCTCAAGCAGGACTGGCGCGAGGTCTCCATGGTCGCGCACCTGCGGCTGAGCAAGCTGCTGACCGATGACGACACCGAATGCGACCTGGTCGCGTCGCTCCAGGAGTACTACGGCATCGAAGTCGCCGGCCTCGGCGACATCACGCTGTGGGAAGTGATCCGGCGCTGCGCGGGCGCCTCGCGGCATTGTTAGCCGTGTAATCGCCATGACTTTGCTGGCCACCGTGGTCGCCGCCTCCGGGCGGGTGGGTGAGACTCCGGCGAGGTCGCAGAAAATCCGGTTGCTCGCCGAATGCCTGCGTCCCCTGGCCGCGGACGAACTGGAACTGGCCGTTCTCTTTCTCTCGGGCGAAATCCGCCAGGGCAGGTTGGGCATTGGACCCTCCACGCTGAGGGCTTGCGCTCGCAATGCCGCGGAATCCCCGAGCCTGGAATTGCGAGACGTGGACCAAGCTGCTCGACGGTCTCGCGGCGATCAGCGGCACCGGTTCGGGCAAACGCCGGGGCGAAGCGCTGGACGCGCTTGTTCAGCCGCGCGACGAGACCGGAACAGGAGTTCCTGCTTCGCCTGCTGGTCGGCGAGCTGCGCCAAGGCGCGCTGGCGGGCGTCATGATCGAAGCCATCGCAACGGTGACCGACGTGCCCGTCGCTCAGGTCCGGCGTGCCGCCATGTACGAGAGCAATCTCGGCGTCCATCGCGCGCGCGGCGACGGATGCCGGCGCGGCGGGACTAAGCCGTTTCCAGCTGCAGGTGATGTCGCCCATCGCGCCCATGCTGGCGCAGACGGCCAGCGACGTGGCCGAAGCGTTGGAATCGCTGGACGGCGAAGTCGCGTTCGAATGGAAGATGGATGGCGCGCGCATCCAGGTCCACAAGCAGGGCGACGACGTGCGCATCTTCACGCGCAACCTCAACGAGGTGACCGCCGCGATCCCCGAGATCGCGGACCTGGCGCGCGCAGCTGCCCGCGCGAAGAACTCGTGCTCGACGGCGAAGCGATCGCCTTCACCCCAGCCGGCCGGCCGCATGCATTCCAGATGACCATGCGCCGGTTCGGCCGCAAGCTCGACGTCGAGCAGCTGCAGGCAGGACCTGCCGATGCGGGCGTTCTTCTTCGACTGCCTGCGCCGCGACGCGCACAGCCTCGCCGAGCGATCCGGCGCGCGAACGCTTCGCCGCGCTGAGCGAAGTCGTGCCGGGCGACGCAGCTGATACCGCGGCTGATCACCCGGACATCGGAGGCGGCCGCGGTTCTACGACGAGGCCGTCGCCGCGGGTCACGAAGGCCTGATGGCCAAATCACTCGACGCGCCCTACGAAGCCGGCAACCGCGGCGCCGAGCTGGCTCAAGATCAAGCGCGCGCACACGCTCGACCTGGTGGTGCTCGCCGCCGAATGGGGCCACGGTCGCCGCCACGGAAAGCTCTCCAACCTGCACCTCGGCGCTCTGCGATGCGCCACGCAGCGCATACGTGATGCTGGGCAAGACTTTCAAGGGCCTCACCGACGTCATGCTCGATTGGCAGACCCGCGAATTCCTGGCGCGCGAATCGCGCCGCGACGAGTCGACGGTGTACGTGCGGCCGGAGATCGTGGTCGAGATCGCGTTCAGCGATCTGCAGGCCAGCCCGCGCTATCCCGGCGGACTGGCGCTGCGGCTGGCGCGCGTGAAGCGCTATCGGCCCGACAAGCGCGTCGAGGAAGCCGACACGATGGCAATCGGTGCGCAAGATCTTCGAGGCGCAGTCGGGCTCCCCGCTGGAGATCAGCGCGTAGCGCTCGTGCGCACATTAGCCGGGCTTATTCGGACTCAAGGCATTCTGGCCGCTCGTGGCACGCGCGCCAGTCACACTGCGGCGCATGGGAAAGGAATCACTCTCGCAGCTCACGGTGGCGAACCCGATCAACGCTGATCGCGACGCCGCCCTCAGCCATTGGATCGGCAGCAGTTTCGGCCGGTTGCTGCAGCTGCGTGGCGAAGGCCACGAAGACCTTCAACCGCGCGTGAAGATCGAAAGCGTCTGGGCGGCGCTGGGCGATCGCGCCGCACCGGTCACCATCGTTCGCTGGCGCGAGGAAACGCGCGCGGATCTGGTCGCGTAGCGACGCAGATCCGCGCGCACCTCCGTCAGGGCAGCCGCTCCACGGATCCCGCGTCGCATCCCGCGCCCTGCGGCCGCGCGACGCCGCGCTGATCCGCCGCCGGGCAATGCGCCGGATTCGCGGCGTCGAGCGCCGGGCTGCCGGCGTTCAACGCATGCGTCAGCGTCGCGCCGCCATTGGCCGCGAAGGGCCGCAGCACCCGCACTCGGCGACCACGCGATCGCTCGCGACCGGCGCGCAGGTCGCTGTCGGTGAACACGTTGTTGCCGCCCGACGTGAGCGTCACCACGCCCGCTGCCGAACGGCGCGACGAAGCATCCCGTGCCCGGATTGCCATCGAGATCGCGATTCTCCGCCACGATGCTGTTGGTGACGTTGAGCGTCGCGTTGGCCGCCGTGAACGTGCCGACGAACAGCGCCGCGTTGCCGAAGCCGGCGCGCGAGTTCGCGCGTCACCGTCGAGTTGACGAGGTTGGTCACGCCATCCGTGTGGAACAACGCGCCGCCGAACCAGGCGCTCGAGGTGTTGCCGCTCAGCGTGCTGTTCACGATCGTCGCATTGCCGAGCATGCGGATGCCGCCGCCCACGTTGCCCGCGACGTTGCCGCTCACCGTGCTGTTCTCGATGCGCACCGCCGCGTTGAAGAACGCGTAGATGCCGCCGCCGTCGACGAGCGTCGTGCGGTTGTTGCTCACCGTGCTGTTGATGCACATTCAGCGTGCTGTTGCCGCCGCTGTAGATGCCGCCGCCGCCTTTCCAGAAGTCGTTGGCGTTGGCGCCGACCGACGTTGTTGGTGACCGACGCAGCGCTCGAGATTCACGGTGCCATTGTTGAGGATGCCACCCGCGAGATCGCAACCCGAAGCCGTTGGCGATCGTGAGGTCGCGCAACGTGGCCGTGGATCCGCCTTCGACGATGAACACGCGCTCGGCGCCCGCCGCCGCTCAGCGTGAGGCCCGGCGCCGCGGCCGCGTCGATGGTCACGGACTTGCCGTTGACGACGAACGGATGACCCGGCGCCACGGTAATGGTCTGGCCCGCGAGCGCTGGCGCGAAGCGGATATTGCCCGCCGTTGCCGATGATCTCGATCGCGCGGCTCAGCGAGCCCGCCCCGCTCGCGTTGGTGTTGGTGACCGTGACCTCGAGCGGCTGGATCAGGCGCACCTTGTCGAGCAGCACGCTGCCGCTAGTCAGGCCGCGCGGCGGCAGCACCAGGCCATAGCCCCAGACCGACGACAGCGTGAGCCCGTCATTCGGCGCCGCCTTCGGCTGCCACGCGCTGCGCGTGAACTGCGCTGAACGGCAGCGACACTTCCTTCCAGCCCGGCGTGTCGTCGATGAACGTCGTTTCGAAACGCTCGGCAGTATCCGGTCCCTGGTAGACGCGCACGTAGTCCACGAGCATGGAC
The DNA here is from genome assembly GCA_963846605.1 of uncultured Pseudomonadota bacterium. Classification (GTDB taxonomy): domain Bacteria; phylum Pseudomonadota; class Gammaproteobacteria; order Steroidobacterales; family Steroidobacteraceae; genus CADEED01. The sequence goes on along the minus strand of CAWJWS010000010.1, from coordinate 68,818 downwards.
TTGCGGGAACGTGCACGTTGGGATCCAGCGGGCCGCCGAAGTTGCCGCCCACCGCCATGTTCATGATCAGGAAGAACGAGTGGTTGAACACCCACTGGTTGGGCGCGACGCTCGCGGGCGTGGCGCTGTGGTAGACGACCCCGTCGACGAACCAGTCGATGCGGTCCGGCTGCCACTCGATCGAGAACGTGTGGAAGGCATCCGACACCGGCACGCCGAGATTGCGGCGTGCCGCCGAAGGAAGCGCCGCCGGAATAGCCGGGGCCGTGGATCGTGCCGAAGACTTCGTTGGGTTCGCGGCCCACGAATTCCATGATGTCGATCTCGCCGCGTCTGCGGCCAACCCACGTCGGCGATGTTGGAGCCGAGGCTCCAGAACGCAGGCCAGAGACCCGCGCCCGCGGGCACCTTGACGCGCGCTTCGATGCGGCCGTAGGCGAACTCAGCCTTGTGCTGCGACACCAGCCGTGCCGAGGTGATCTCGCAGGGGCCGTAGTAGCAGGACAGCGAGCCGTCGGCGCGCCGCGCCGTGATCGCGAGATTGCCGCTGCCATTCGGTCGACGCGTTCTCGAGCGAGTCGGTGTAGTACTCGAGCTCGTCGTTGCCCCAGCCGGGAATCCCGTGCGCCGTGCCATCGCCCACTTCATGCGTCCAGTTGCGCGCATTGGGCGGCTCGGCCCGCGGCGCCGTTGAACTCATCGCTCCAGACGAGCTTCCACGAACCCGGGCCCGCATCGGGCGCGCGGTTGTCGTGGAGCTGGAAGCGGATGGCGTCGCCGTTGCCATTGCCGTTGAACCAGAAGCGGATGCCCTCGCCCACGCTCCAGTCCTGGCTGCCCTGGATCGCACGGAAGATCGTGGCCGTCGCGTCGCCGGTGGTGAGGAATGCGCCCTCGGTGGTGTGCGCGTCGAACGCCGGCAACTGCGCGTAGTCCAGCTCGTAGAAGTCGCCGCAGCGGAAATGCGCCGCGAGATCGAGGTCACCGTCGCCATCCACGTCCACGTAGTGCGCGGGCGGCTTGCCCTTCTTGGCGGCGTGCAATTCAGCCGCGCCGTGCACCCAGAGCGTGGTGAAGTCGATGCTGCGCGCGTCGAAGGCCGGCGTCGTCAGCACGTCCACCTGGAACTCGCGGGCCTTCACGAGCTGGCGGCCGTTGTGACAGAAGCGGCCCGTGGGCCAGCGCACGTCGATGTGCTTCGGACCCGACACCTTCAGTACGTTCTCCGCGGTAGTTTGTCCCGGCCGCGCGAGCGGATCGGTGGGCAGTACGCCGAGGCGGCTGACCTCCGCGAGCTTGGAAACACGCCATTGGTAGAGCGGCTGGTCGAAGTCGTCGATGAGTGACGCGTCCGCGGCCTGTACCGAGACTGCGACGAACAAGCCCAGGGTGATGCCTGCGAGGTGGCGGGATTGCATGAGCGATTTCCCCTCTTTGAACGAGTATGCGGATCAGCGGCGGCCGAGTGTAACCTTGCATTTCTGTCGATGGAAAGCGCTTACATTTGTCCGGAGCGGACAACCGAGACAGTCCTGAGCCGGCGTCATGGGGCAATGGGAGGAGCCGCCGGGATCGTGAAACGAAAAGTGGCGCCGCGATCCGCGTTCACTTCCGCCCACAGGCGGCCGTCGTGTGATTCCACGATGGTCCGGCTGATCGCCAGCCCCATCCCGGTGCCTGCCGGCTTGGTGGTCACGAAGGCGCTGAAAATCTGTTCCAGCTTGTCAGCCGGAATACCCACTCCGCTGTCCTGCACTTCCACCGACACGCCGTCCACGATCTTTCTTGTCCTGATGATCAATTCACCGCCCTGCTCGGCCATCGCTTCGATTCCATTGACCATGAGGTTCATGAGCACCTGCTGCAGCTGCACGCGATCCACGCGGACGTCGGGCAGATCCGCCGTCAGTTCGGTCCGCATCATCACCGCATGCCGCTCGGCTTCGCGATGCAGGAGCACCAGCATCTCCCGGACCACTTCATTGACGTCGAGCAACACGCGGGTGGGCGCGCCATCCTTGCGGTAGAAAGCCTTCAGACCCGAGATGATGTCCGCGGCGCGTTTGCCGTCGTCCTTGATGCGATTGATTGCTTCGCGCGCACGCTCCAGCTCGGGCTCTTTCCGGTCCAGCCACCTGAGACACGCACCCGCGCTGGCGATGGCGGCGGCGATCGGCTGATTGATCTCGTGCGCGAGTGACGCGGTCAACTCCCCCAGCATGCTGAGGCGATTGGTGTGCGCCAGGTGCGACTCCAGGCGCCGCAGGCGTTCGCGCTCTTCCTCCGCCTGTTTGCGCTCCTCGACATCGGTCAGCGTGCCGTACCACTTCGCAATCCTGCCATGCTTGTCCCGCAGCGGCACCGCGCGCACGACGAACCAGCGGTATTCGCCCGACGCACTGCGATGGCGGGCTTCGTTTTCGAAGAGCTCGCCGCGGGCGAGAGCCGAACGCCACTTCGCCATATGGGCATCGACGTCGTCGGGGTGAATGGCCGCAGCCCATCCGGACCCGCCGGCGATGGCCGATCTGGACTGCCCGCTGTACTCCAGCCATCGCTGGTTCACCAGGTCGGGGGATCCATCCGGATGGACGGAAAAAGCCATAGTCGGAATTCCCTCGATCACGTCGCGAAGGCGCTTCTCCTCGCTTCGCAGCCGGCGCACGCGATACTGGAAAGCCGCCCAGATCAGCGCGGCAATCAGGGCGGCGCAGACCATCCGGAACCAGGCTGTCTGGTGAAAGGCCGGCTTGATGAAAAAGCGTAGCTGCGCACCCTCTTCGTTCCACACGCCGCTGTTGTTCGATGCCTTCACCTGGAAGCGATAGTTTCCAGGCGCCAGATTCGTATACGACACCTGCCTCCGATCGGCGACCTCCTGCCACTCCTTGTCATGGCCTTCGAGCTTGTAGCGGAATCGCACATCCTTCGGTTCGACGAGACTCAGCGCCGTGAACTCGACCGTGACATCGCGCACCAGTGCGGGTAGTTGCAGGCCCTCGGTGGCGGAGTAGGGCCTGCGGTCGGCCACGACGCGTTCGATGTAGACCGGCGGTGGAATCGCATTGAACGGCAGGTGATCGGGATCGATCATCTGGACGCCGCCGCCCGATACGAACCAAAGCCGTCCATCCGCCGCCTTGGCAACGGGTGGATTGAAGTAGGCGGGCGAAACCGCCCTGAGCGTGACGCCGTCGGCCCCACCCCAGAGTTTCGCCGCCACCTTGCGGGCCGGATCCGCGATCCACGCGTCGAGTTCGTCGCGGTTGACGCGCACGAGGCCGCAGGCGGTGAGCATCCACAACGCTCGATGGTTGTCTTCGATCGACCAATGAATCGTGTTGCAGGGAAGTCCGTTGGCAGTGGTGAGCGTCCGTATGCGCCCATCCTTGATCCGGCTCAGGCCGCTGTCTTCCGTCGCGGCCCACACGGCGCCATCGCCATCGAGCCGCAGGCCCGACACGTGGCCCGCGCCAAGGCCCTGGGCTTCGGTGTAGTTAGCCGCGACCTTGCCGTCCTTGAAGTACAGCACGCCTCCGTCCTGCCAAAAGGCCAGCCACACACCGCCCTTGTCCCCGATGACGACCTTGGCCTGTTGCCGGCGCCCCAGCGCGGACCACGGATGGTTCTCGACGAACCTGCCGTCCTTGAATCGGGAGAGTCCCTCGTTTCCCGACAGCCACATATTCCCCGCCTCATCTTCCGAGATGGAGAACACTTCCCTGCTGGGCAGGCCATCCACCTTGGCGAACCGGTCACCGTTGAAATACGCAAGCCCGCGATTCGTGCTCACCCAGATGCGTCCGGCGGCATCCTGATGGAGAGATTGCGCGGCGAAATCGGGCAGACCGCTGCTCTCGCGGAAAATGGTGGTTCGCCCGCCCTGCAAACGGGTCACCCCGTCGTTGGTTGCCAGCCAGATGCTGCCGTCCGGGGAGGCCACTACGGACTTGGTCACATCGCTCGACAGTCCCTGCGGTTGCGAGAACGTGACGACGGGGAGTTTGTGAAAGCGGTCGAGCCCGCGGTCGCTGGCGAACCAGATGTTGCCTTCTCTATCCTGGAACAGACTGCAGGCGATGTTGCCGGAAAGACCGTCCGCGACACTGAAGGTATCCGCCACGCCTCCTTGCAGATGTACAAGACCTCTTCCATCCGTTCCGATCCAGATGCCACCTTCGCGATCACGGAGCAGCTTGTTGGACTTCAGCGCCTGATCCGGGATCTGCTTCGACGGATCGATCGCGCTTCGCATTGAAATGGGCTCGAGCTTGTCGCCCGCGAACCTCCGGAGCCCCGCTCCCCGCATTCCGACCAGGAGCTGTCCATCCTGTGACGTGATGAGATCGCCCAGCGGCGATCCGGAGTGGTGGCGGCTGGGTGCTCCTGGTTTCCATCGCCAGAGACCGGTATCCGCGCCTAACCACAGCACGCCCGACCCATCCTCCGCCAGGCTCCAGACGAACCTGCCGAAGTCACCACCGTGTGGATGGCACTTCGCCTTTCCTGCGCGGATCTCGCACAACCGTCCCTTGTCCGCGAGCACGCCAGCCCAGATCGTGCCATCACGATCTTCGAGCAGCGAGGTCACGAACCCTTTGGCAACCTCGGGGTAGTGAGTCAGCGTGATGCCGTTCCAGCTGGCGAGCCCTTCGAAAGTCCCTATCCACAGCGTTCCGTCGCGGTCCACCAGCATGCTGTAAGGCTTGCTGGGAAGTGCCTGGCCCGCGGGTGGTTGCCAGGGGATGAAACGCAGTCCGTCGAAGCGGAAGAGGCCGAACTCACCGCCGAGCCAGAGGTACCCGTCGGGTGTCTGCGCCATGGCGAACACCAGACCCAGGGAGTAACCATCGCGCGCCGTCCAGGAAGTGTGCGCGTATTGTCCAACCTGCAAAGGCGGGTCGCGGGCCAGTGTGGCGCGGCACCAGCCAAGCCCTGCCCATGCCAGGATCAGTCCCAGCGCCACCGTGTTCCGTGATTGGGTTCTTTGCAATCTCACGAGGAACGCCCCGGGAGGAAGAGTACGCCTGTCCAAGCCGTGCCGCGTCGCGGAAGCTGCTGGAAGGGTTGATGCGTCGCCGCAGCGATGTCGAACGCTGCTAGCTCACGAGGTCGACGATGCGGATGTAACCCACCACCCTCGCGCCCTGCATGATCTGGCGCCTGTCGGTGCCTCCCAGGCAGATCTCGTCGCCGGTCAGGAGCATCTGCACACACTCCTCTACTGTGGGGCCCGCGGCGAGATGAACCAGCTCGCTCAAGTCGATGCACGGGAGTGGCTCGCTCACCGGCCGCTGTCGCAGATCCGTTCTGAAAACACACTTCGGCAAGACCGGTTCCTCCATGCGTATTGCGTGTGCCATGGAGGAAAGCTAGGCGCCGCCAGCCCGATGCGCCATTGTGAGGAAGTACCACTTCGCTACCCTGGGGCATTCGCCAGCTACCGCGGCGGTCAGCCGACTAACACCTTGGAATAGTGCGGCGGGCCCGCGATCTGGCTACCGCCTTGCGAACGCATTCGAGCAGTTCGTCCGGCGCGAACGGCTTGCTGAGAAAGCAGGTGACTCCCGCCGCGCGCACGCGCTCACGTGGCAGCTCTCCGGGATGCGCGGTGATGATGACGGTCGGGATTCCGGTGCCAGCCGCCTCGAGATGCTCGTGCAGTTCGAGTCCCGACATCCCCGGCATGCGCATGTCGGCCACGAGGCAGGCGGTGCGCTCACGGCTCGCGGAATCCAGGAAGCTCGTGGCGTTGGAAAACGCAGCCGTGGAAAAACCCGCCGCCCTCAGCAGGTCCTGCGTCGCGTTGCGAATGGACATGTCATCGTCGACGACGGCTATGAGCGGTCCCTCGGACATGGATCCTCTCGGAGTTTCCACACAGCGTAGTCCCGGGCCCGGAGGGCACACATTGGACCCTGGGTGCGGACTACCTACACCTTGGTATAGGCACTAGCCCGCCCGGGGCGCGCCCAGCCGGTCGGCCATTCGCACCAGCTCGGCCACCGATTCCGCCCGCATCTTCTTCATGACCTGGCCGCGATGGACCTTGATGGTCACCACGCTCAGCCCGAGAGCGTCCGCGATCCGCTTGTTGACCTGACCCGCCACGACGTGGCTCATGACCTGTCTTTCCCGGTCTGTGAGTTCCTGGTACCGAGCCTGCAATGCCGCAAGTCCGGCGGCATCGAGCCTACGCGCCCGATCGCACTCGAGCGCCGAATGGACCGAGTCCAGCAATACCTGGTCATCGAACGGCTTCGTGAGGAATTCGACCGCGCCGGCCTTCATGGCGCGCACGCTCATCGGCACGTCGCCGTGACCGGTCACGAAGATGATGGGAAGCGCCACACCGGCCTTCGTGAGTTCCTGCTGGAATGCCAACCCGCTCATTCCGGGCAGGCGGACGTCCAGTAACAGGCACCCTGGCACATCGTTGCGTGGCGCCTGCATGAATTCCGGTGCCGAGGCAAAGAGACGGACCTCGTGGCCGACGGAAGCGAGGAGTCCTTCCAGCGCGCGCCGCATCGAGGGATCGTCATCGATGACGTACACCACCGACTTCTCTTGCTTCATGCGACGCCCTCCAGGCTCACACGACGCCGACTCTAACGCAGGTCGTCCGCACAGCGGAGGCCCGGTTGACTCATCGGATCAAACCAACAGCGCCAGCCGCATGGGCACCATGGCCGACCGCACGAAACCCTGCCGTGCGTAGAAGCGTTGCGCCGCCACATTGGAGTTGTCGGTGAGCAGCGTGATGCGGCGACAGCCGGCCGCCTTCGCGGTTTCGATCGCGGCTTCCAGCAGGCGCGAACCCGTACCCCCGCCCCGACTCTCGGGCATCACCACCATGTCTTCGAGAATCGCCACGCGCTCGCCCAGCGCCGTGGACACGGTGAACAGTAAATTGACCATTCCCACGGCTCGCCCCTCGGTTCTCGCCACGAGGATGACGCCGACTTCGGGGTTCGTGACGATGCGTTCCAGTCCTCGCAGCTGCGCCGCATGATCCGGGACGAACTCGGCCTCCTGGGTGAAGAGGACCGTGAGTAGTGAGGCGAGATCCGGCAGATCCTGCGCCGTGGCAAGGTTTATTTGCATGCCACGAGCATAGCGCGCACCCGCGCGGTGAAGCGGGCCTCAGCGAGACGCGACTCGCCGCTGTGTACTGCTCGCCGCCAATACCTGTTTGCGGAAAGCGTCGTTCCGACCGGGCCGGAGTTCGACGGCCGCGTCGTACCTGCCATTTCCCGGCCCGCCCGCGTCGATCATGCCCTCCCCCGGGGTACCGCCCAGCGCGGCACTCAGTTTCGCGGCCAACGGCACGTCCCCGGCGCGAGACGGGCAAGATCCCAGAGCCGCCAGCAATGCCACGAGTACAAGCTTCCCAATGATGCGCATGATCCACCCGCCATCGCGCCATCCGCGGCGCTCGGAAATGAATACGTCCGGCGAGGAGGTTTTCTTCCCGGCGGCACGGAGAACGGGTAGATGGGCAGGGCTTGCGCAATGTTAAATTGAGCCACATCAACCGGGTGCCCCATGCCGACGTGGCTGCTGTTCCTCCTGTTCGCGGGTCTCACCGTCACCAGCCATGCGGTCGAGGGTGACGGGCCGCCGCGCCTGGACGGCTCGCGCCAGTCCACCTCGTCCATCGATGCCGCCGTACAGCAGGCGCTGACGACGGAGGCCGTGCCGGGTCTCGGGCTGGCGCTCATCCACGACGGCAAGGTGGCCTATCGAAAAGCGTATGGACTGCGCGACCAGGCGGCCCGGCTTCCGCTGGCCACGGACACCGTGATGTACGGCGCCTCGCTGACCAAGGCCACCTTCGCGTACTTCGTCATGCAGCTGGTCGACGAAGGAAAACTGGATCTGGACCGGCCGATCGCCGCGTACCTGCCGAAGCCGCTGCCGGAATACCGGCGCTATGCGGATCTGCGCGGCGACGACCGCTGGCGCAAGCTCACGATGCGCATGCTGCTGAGCCACACCACCGGCTTCGCCAACTTCCGCTGGATCGAGCCGGACAAGAAGCTGCGCTTCCATCGCGACCCCGGCACGCGCTACGGCTACTCCGGTGAAGGCATCCAGCTCGCGCAGCTGGTGATCGAGGAAGGACTGCGGCTCGACCTGGGCGCCGAAATGCAGAAGCGCATCTTCGCGCCGCTCGGCATGAAGCGAAGCTCGATGACCTGGCGCGATGACTTCGCCCCGAACCTGGCGCAGGACTACACACTCGACGGCCAGCCCTACAGGCACCGGCGCTGGGAGGAATCCGGCGCCGCCGGCTCGCTGGACACCACGCTCGATGACTGGTCGACGTTCCTCGCCGCCGTGGTGCGCGGCGAGGGGCTCAGCGCTAAAGCACGCGCCGAGATGATCGGCCGCCAAATCGCCATCGACAGCGCGACGCAATTTCCCACGCTGCAGGACGCACGCACGGACCGCTGGAATGCCATCGGCCTCTGTTATGGCATCGGCTGGGGCGTGTTCGACACGCGCCATGGCCGCGCCTTCTTCAAGGAAGGCCACGACGAGGGCACCGCGAACTACGCGCTGTGCATCGCGGAGAAGCGCGCCTGCATCCTGATGCTGTCGAACAGCGTGCGGGCGGAGCTCCTCTTCGCGACGCTGGTGCGAAAATTGTTGGGAGACGTTCCGCTCCCGCATGACTGGGAAGGGTTCGCACCTCCGCGGTAGCCCAGGCCATCCGGGCTCCGACGCGGCCGCGACTACGTAGAAGCCGTGTCGGCGCCCGCCTGCCTGCCGGGCCCTCTGTTCTTAAATCCGAACACATCGCGCGCTGACGTCGCGCCTTCGCGACCTCCTGCGTCAAACGAACGCCGCTTCGGTTGTAGTTCCGTCCAGTCAATCAGGAAGGAACTCCCATGAGCAATTTTTCCAACGTCGCGCGCGGCGCGATGGTCAGCGCGCTGCTCGTCAGCATGACGGGTTGTGGCGGCGGTGGTGGATCGGACAATCCGCCGCAGGGCGCCAACCCTCCCCCGGCAGCGCCTGCGCCGGCGCCGGCGCCTGCGCCTGCGCCCGCTCCCGCGCCAGCACCAACTCCGCCCGTGTCCACGACGGTGCAGGATCTCACCACGAACCCCAAGGTGGGCGTCGACCGCTGGACGGATCCGCAAACGGATGGCACACCCAGGGCCGGCTTCAACTGCGTCGTCAACCCGCCTAACACCGTCAGCTTGTACGCGCACGTGACGATCCTGTTGAACGGCGCAGCGCAGGCGATCCCGCGTTATGTCGGCGCGGCGCCGTCGGGCACCACGCGCTGCTTCTATCCGATCCACACCGACTTCAGCTCGGGCCGCATCCACGTGATCTCCGCCACCGCGGGTACGTTCACGCTCGGACAGCTGTTCGAGATCTGGGGACAGCCGCTGACGACCACCAACGTCGCCGGCATCACCGGCCTGCCGGTGGAGATCTTCGTGACGGACAACGGCACGGTGACCAAGGTCGCGGATACGGATTGGAGCGCCATCGAGCTGCGCGACCACCGTGAGATCACGATCGGTGTCGGCACGCCGGTGACCGAGATCCCGAACTACACCTGGTCGAATTAACGATCGGCAGTTCAATGGGTGGGCGGCGATGAAGCCGCCCACCCGGTTGCTAGGCCACGACCAGCTTCGGCATCACCTTGTCGAGCGTGATCGGGTAGTCGCGCACGCGGACCCCGGTAGCGTTGTAGATGGCGTTGGCCACCGCGGCCGCGGCGCCACAGATGCCGAGCTCGCCCACTCCCTGCGCTTTCATCGGTGACAACGTCGGATCCTCGCCATCGAGGAAGATGACTTCCTGGTGCGGGATATCGGCATGCACCGGCACCTCGTAGCTCGCGAGGTCGTGGTTGACGAAGAAGCCCAGACGCTTGTCCACGACCAGGTCTTCCATGAGCGCGGCGCCCACGCCCATGGTCATCGCGCCGATGATCTGGCTGCGCGCGGCTTTCGGATTGAGGATGCGGCCGGCAGAGCAGACGGCCAGCATGCGGCGCACCCGGGTCTCGGCCGTCAGCGCGTCCACGGCGACTTCCACGAAATGCGCGCCGAAGGTGTAATGCAGGTACTTGTCCCTCGCGCTGACGAACTCGATCTTGTCTTCACCCACGAGGCCCTGCGCGCCGGCCGCCTCTCCCAGCGGCACACGCCGGGAGCCCGCGACGATGGCGCCGTCCACGAAGTCCGCGCTCGCCGCGTCGACTCCCAGCTTCTGCGCCACGGCCTCACGTAGTTTGATGCAGGCCGCGTACACGCCGGACGTGGCGCTCACCGCGCCGAACTGGCCACCGGAGCCGGCGGAGATCGGGAAGTTGCGAATCGCCGAGCTTCACCACGACGCGATCCAGCGGCACGCCCATCATCTCGGCCGCGGTCTGCTGGATGATGGTGTAGCTGCCGGTACCGATGTCGGTCATGTCGGTTTCGACGGTGACGATACCCTTGGCGTCGAGCTTGTACTCGCGCCGCCGAATTGAGCACGGGCGCGCCGCGATAGGCTGTCGCCACGCCCAGTCCGACGAGCCATCGGCCATCTCGGACTTTGCCGGGCTGCGCATTGCGGCGGCTCCATCCGAACTTCTCGCGCTCCGGTGCGCAGGCATTCCACCAGCTTGCGCGTCGAATACACGCGCGCCGGCTTCTCGGGATCCTGCTGCGTGTCATTGAGGATCCGGAACTCGACCGGATCGAGCTTGAGCTGGTGCGCCATCTCGTCGATGGCCATCTCGAATGCCATGGATCCCGGCGCATCGCCGGGCGCGCGCATGGCATTGCCTTCAGGCAGATCCAATGTGGCCAGGCGCGTCGCGGTCTTGCGATTCGCCCCGGCGTACAAGGCACGCGACGCGAGGATGCCGATTTCGGCGCTGCCGCCTGCGAGATTACCGGACCAGGTCTCGTGCGCGAACGCCGTGATCTTGCCGTCCGCCGTGGCGCCAAGCTGCACGCGCTGGATGGTGGCGGGACGATGCGTGGAGTTGTTGGCCATCAGCGGCCGCGTGAGCGCCACCTTCACCGGCCGCTTTGCGGCGCGCGCGCCGAGTGCCGCGAGCAACGCGTCCGAGCGCACGAAGAGCTTTCCGCCGAATCCGCCGCCGATGTACGGCGATACCACGCGCACCTTCGCCGGATCCATCTGCAAAGTCTTCGCGAGATCGCCGCGCGCCCAGTTGATCATCTGGTTGGCGGTCCAGACGGTGAGCTCATCGCCTTTCCACGCCGCGATGGACGCGAAGGGCTCCATCATCGCGTGCGTCTGGTCGGGCGTGGTGTATGTCTCGTCCAGCTTCACGGGCGCGGACGCGAAGGCGCCATCGAAGTCACCGACCGCCGAATCGGGCTCGTTGCCGAACTGCGCGGGAGGTTTTTTCGCGCCATCCTTCGCCTTCACGAGATCGTAGGCGCCAGGCTCGGATACATAGCGCACCTTGATCTTCGCGGCAGCGGCACGCGCTTCCTCGAAAGAGCGCGCCACGACGACAGCGACTGCCTGGTGGTAGTGCTGCACTTCCGGACCGGCGAGCAGTTTCGCGGTGTTGAAATTGCCCTTCACCAACGGACCCGCGTTCCCCGCGGACACCACGGCGAACACGCCGGGCGAGGATTCGGCCGCGCTCGCGTCCAGCGATGCGATGCGTCCCTTCGCGATCGCGGCACCCAGCACGTAGCCGTACGCCGGCTTCGGCGCGATGTCGTGCCATTCGTGCGCGTACTTCGCCGTGCCCGTGGTCTTCAGCTTTCCTTCGTAACGGTCCGTGGCCTTGCCGATCACCTTCTTGCGATCGGTGGGATTCTTCGAGGCGGGTTGTTCGAATTTCATCTAGGCACCCCTCGCTTCCGCGAGTACCGCCGCGAGCGTGCGCTCCACCAGCGGAATCTTGAATTCGTTGTCGTGCGTCGGCCTGGCTTCCGCCAGCAGGCGCGCCGTCACGGCCTTTGCGCCACGAGGTAGTTCGGCCTCCGCCGCCTCGACACGCCAGGGCTTGTGGGCAACGCCGCCCACTGCCACGCGTCCGCTGCCATCGGGATGGACGATCGCGCCCACCGAGACCAGCGCGAAGGCGTACGACGAGCGATCGCGAACCTTGTGATAAATCTGTTTGCCACCCACGGGTTTCGGCAGCGTGACCGCCGTGATCAGCTCGCCCTGCTGCAGCGTGGTCTCGACCTGCGGCGTCTGCCCGGGCAACGTGTGGAAATCCGCGATGGGAATCTGGCGTGTCGCCCCGCTCGGGCTCACGGTCTCCACCACCGCATCCAGCGCCCGCATCGCAATCGCCATGTCGGAGGGATGCGTCGCGATGCAGGCATCGCTCGAGCCCACCACCGCGAGTTGCCGGCTGAAGCCCTGCAAGGCGGAGCAGCCGCTGCCGGGATCGCGCTTGTTGCAGGCCTGATTCGTGTCGTAGAAATACGGGCAGCGAGTGCGCTGAAGGAGATTGCCAGCCGTGGTGGCGCGATTGCGCAGTTGGCCAGAGGCGCCCGCCAGCAAGGCGCGCGACAGCAAGGGATACTCGCGCCGCACGCGAACGTCGGCCGCGAGATCGGTGTTGCGTACCAGCGCGCCGACGCGCAGGCCGCCGTCGGGGGAGGCTTCGATCTTGTCCAGCGCGAGGCCATTCACATCCACCAGGTGCGCGGGCTTCTCGATCTCCAGCTTCATGAGATCCAGCAGGTTGGTGCCGCCCGCGATGAACTTCGCATTCGGATTGCGGCCCAGTGCCGCCGCCGCCGCGGCCGGTGATGCGGCCTTCTCGTAGCTGAACGGCCTCATGCCTGTCTCCCGGCGACTTCGGTGATCGCCTCGACGATGTTCGAGTACGCGCCGCAACGGCAGATGTTGCCGCTCATGCGCTCGCGGATTTCGGCCTCGGTGGGCTTCATCGGCGCCTGGAGGTCCGCGCTCGCGTGGCTCGGGATGTTCTGCTTGATTTCGGTGAGCACCGCTACGGCCGAACAGATCTGGCCCGGCGTGCAGTAGCCGCATTGAAAGCCATCGTGCTTGACGAAGGCCGCCTGCATGGCGTGCATCTTCGCGGGCGTTCCGAGCCCTTCGATGGTAGTGATCTTCTGGCCCTGGTTCATGACCGCCAGCGTGAGACAGGAGTTGATGCGCCGCCCGTCGACCAGCACCGTGCAGGCGCCGCATTGACCGTGGTCGCAGCCCTTCTTCGAGCCCGTGAGCTGCAGGTGTTCACGCAAGGCGTCGAGCAAGGTGGTGCGCGTGTCGAGTTGCAGCGTGTGCGTCTTGCCGTTGACGTTCAGCGTCACCGCGCCGATCACCGCCGCATCGGGAGCCGGCTGGCCCTGCGCCACCAGTGGCGCCGCGGTGGCCGCCGCACCGAGCTTGAGCACATCACGCCGGGAGAGTTCGAAATTGCCGGGACCTTGCATGGGTTCTCCCGAGACGGTTGCGGGGGAGACAAACATACGTCGTCCGCGCGAAATAGCTGTCAGTAAAGTTCCTGAGTTGCCCAGCCGGCGCGAAGGCCGGCTGGGCAAGGTCATCACCCGGTCATGTCACCGGGTCGCGCAAATCTATTGATAGACGCGGATGTAGTCGACATACATGCGCTGCGGGAATGTCGAGCTGCCGTCCGGGCTTCCCGGCCAGTTGCCGCCGACCGCGACATTCAGGATCAGGAACATCGGGTGGTCGAACACCCAGTTGCCATAGCTCTGCACCTGGGACTTGGTCACGGAGTAGAACTGCACGCCGTCCACGAACCACCTCACGCTCGTCGAGTTCCACTCGATCGCGTACACGTGGTAGTTGGCATTGACCTGCTCGCTCAGGTAGTGGGTTCCCGCGAAGGGCGTGTTCCCCGAGTAGTTCGGCCCGTGCATGGCGCCGTGCGTGATGCTCGGCTCGTAGCCCACGTGCTCCATGATGTCGAGCTCGCCGCAGGCGGGCCAGCCCACCGATCCGATGTCATTGCCCAGCATCCAGAATGCCGGCCAGATGCCTTGCGTCTGCGGCAGCTTCAGCCGCGCCTCGATGCGGCCGTAGGTGAAGGTGCGCTTGCCGGACGTGTTCATGCGCGACGACGTGTACTCGCAACGCCCATACCAGCAGTTGTAGTTCGCCGGGTTGTCGCGCCGGGCCTCGAGCACCAGCACGTTGCTGTTCGCCTGCGAGTCGAACTGGATCGACGCGTTCTGCCCCGCGGTGTAGTACTCCCGCTCGTTGTTCCCCCAGCCTCCACCACCGGTCTCGTGGTTCCACGTACCGGTGTTGATGCTGTTGAACTCGTCACTCCAGACCAGGCTGGGCCCGCCCGCGGGCACCACTTCGATCCAGTTGAAGTTCCAGTTCGCCGTCTGCGCGAATACTCCGAGGTTGTATGAACCGGCGTTCAGCGTGACCGTCCGGCTCACCGTGGTCCAAGTCTGCCACCCGCCGGTGTTGGGGATGGTGAAGTTGCCGAGCTGGATGCTGCCCGCGTTCAGGTCCACCGACGCGGTGGCGCCGCCCACGCTCGCGACACGCAGCCGGATGATGTAGCTGCCGGTCGTGGGCACGCTGAGCCCGTTGAACGCCAGCCATTCACCTTGCGCGATCCAGCCCACGTTGCACCCACCGCCCGCGTCCGTGGTCGTCTGGATATCGACGTTGACGTTGGCGTTGTTGGTGCACGCGGCGCCCGTGTTGCCGGACGTGGTGTCGCTCGCCGCGTTGAAACTCTCCGCCTGGTAGGTCACGGCGTGCGCGCTCGCCGCGAAAAGCAGCAGGGCCGCGCCGCAGACGTGGATGAAACTGTTTGATGTCCTTCTCATGATTCCCTCTTCCGGTTGTTGAGTGATTGCCCGAAACCGGGAACCGGCGCAGGAAACGAAGGTGCTGGCGATTCAACAAGGATGAGGATGGCCGCGCGCAAGAAGCGCGCGATCGCGAGAGGCGCGGCGAGAACCGCGCGCGAGCGGATGTTCATGCTTACCTCGAACCGGTTGAAACGCTCTCGACGTGTCCAACGGCGGTCCCCCTGGGAAGCTATTTAGCGGACGACGGCACCGCTGTCCAATGTGTTTACCGCTAACAAGCGAAGATAGTTAGTTGTCCGGGAGACATCATTGTCTGTCTCGTGCGTTTGTCTTACCGGCGCTTTCACGTGTACTGACATTCTTCCGGACGTCGAGGCCTATTCGGCCGCCGAGGCCAGGTCCGCCGCTCTGCGCAAGTCCTGCACGACCTCCGCACGCATCCTCCCCACGCTTTCGTCCCGCGCGCGCAGCAACGCGGAGGGATGCCATGTCGCGATCAGCGCCCGCCCCTCATCCGTGCTCAGCGTTTCGCCCCGCGAAGCTCCCACGTTGCCCGCGTGCGCGGATAGCGCCCGCAATGCGGTCGCTCCGAGCGCGACGACGACACGGGGTTGCAGGCGACGGATCTCGTCGCGCAGCCACATCTCGCAGGCCGCGACTTCCTGCTGCGCCGGAGTCTTGTGGATTCTTCGCTTGCCGCGCGGCTCCCATTTGAAATGCTTGACGGCATTGGTGACGTAGACAGACTTTCGATCGATGCCGGCTTCCTCGAGCAGCTCATCGAGCAGCCGTCCCGCGGGCCCGACGAAGGGCCTGCCCTTCAGGTCCTCTTCATCACCTGGCTGCTCGCCAACCAGCATCAAGCGCGCGTCCAGCGGGCCTTCGCCGGCAACCGCCTGCGTGGCGTGTTGCCACAGGGGACAGCGACGGCAAGCGTCCAGCGTCTGCGCCGCCGGCGCCCCCGGCTCGTCTTCGCGTTTTCGCGGGCCGTCGCTGCGAATGGGGGCATGTCGCGCTCGCGAGGCGGGCTCGTCGAATCGATGCGTGGTACGTGACGCTTCCCGCAGCAGCTCGGGAATCTCGACGGCCTCGGGCAGGTTCTTCCAGCGGTGCAGCGGCATCTCGCGCTTCATCGCGGCCGGCTTCAATCTCGCCACGTTGCAGATGCTGCGGTAATAGGTTCGCCACAAGCTCTCGTGGGCGTCACCGCGTGGCAGGGAATCGCGCGGCGGCGCATTCTCGAATCGCAGGTCGCGTTGATCCCACACGGCCGCGCCTTCCGGCGTCACGATGGTCCAGTCCATGTTGGCGAACCGTCGCACGAAGAATCCCGCGCCCTCGCGGAGGATCAGGTGTTGCGGTTCATACCAGGCGACGTAGCGCGGACGCCCGCCAGCCTCGAGCGGCGGCAGCTCGCGGAAGCGCACGAAGGCGTGCATCTTGTGGAGATCGCGACGCACGTCGTGCGCGAAGCGTCGCGCCAGCGCGAGCGCCGGGTCGGCCGCATCCGCGAGGAAATCGCGTCCTTCGCGCTGCAGGCGCCACAGCAGCCGGTACATGAGATCCCAGCGGCGCGGGTCCCGATGCAGCGCGACATTGCGCAGCAGTCGAAGAAAGTCCTTCGGCACCGTAGGGGCTGGCGGCGTGTCCCGTGCAATGCCGGGCGCTCCCGGAACGGCGAACAGATCCGGATGAGTTTGATCCGACCAGCCGGCATCATCGGGCGCGATCCCGCCCGCGAGGAGTTGGCGCGCCGTGGATCGCCAGTCTTCGAAATCGCGCGGCACGGTCACGGAACTTCAGAACAGGGATTGCTGTTCAGGCACTGGCGCGGCGACGCGGGCACGCAAGGACTCGGATGAGATCGCGTCCTGCATGGGCCGGTGGTCCGCGGCCACGATGAAATGGCGCGCGCGAGAGAGCCGGCAGCCGAGACGAGTGAGATCGGTGAGCCGCAGGCGACGCAGGCGCCGGGTGGCGAGTATGCGGTTGACGACCCGGACTCCGAGCCCCGGTACCCGCAGCAGCGCTTCCCGCGGCGCGCGGTTCACGTCGACCGGGAAGCGGTCCCGATGTGCCAGTGCCCACTGCGTCTTGGGATCCACATCCAGGTCCAGCCTTCCCGCGGGCATGCCGGCGCTGAGTTCGGGCAACGTGAAGCCATACCCCCGCAGCAGGAAATCCGCCTGGTACAGACGGTGTTCGCGCATCAGCGGAGGCGCACGATTCGGCAGCGCCGCGGCCGCGGCCGGAATGGGGCTGAAAGCCGAGTAGTACACGCGCCTCAGTCGATACGAGTGATAGAGCGAATCCGCCGTGCCGAGCACGGTGATGTCATCGGCGCTGTCGGCGCCGACGATGAGCTGCGTGCTCTGCCCCGCGGGTGAGAAGCGCGGCGCATCCTTGCGCGCGGCTGCGCTGCGTGCGGGTTTCTCGGCGCGTACTTCGTCGATGCGCGTGCGGATTCCGGCCATCGCGCGCTTGATCACCGGCTGCGATTTTTCCGGCGCGAGCTGCGTCAGCGCCTGCTCCGTCGGTAGTTCGATGTTCACGCTGAGGCGGTCGGCCCATCTGCCGGCCTCCTCGATGATCTCCGCGCTGGCTTCGGGAATCGTCTTGAGATGGATGTAGCCGCGGAACTGATGCTCGGTCCGCAGCGTGCGCGCCACGTGCACCATCTGCTCCATGGTGTAGTCGCTGCTGCGGATGATGCCGCTGCTGAGGAACAAGCCTTCGATGTAATTGCGGCGATAAAAATCGAGCGTCAGCGACACCACTTCTTCCGCGGAGAAACGGGCGCGCGGAATGTCGCTCGACCGCCGGTTGACGCAGTACTGGCAATCGAACAGGCAGAAGTTGGTGAGCAGGATCTTGAGCAGCGAGACGCAGCGGCCGTCAGGCGTATAGCTGTGGCAGATACCCATGCCGGTGGTGGAACCCAGCCCTTTCCCCGGCGCGGAATGCCGTTTCGGTGCGCCGCTGCTCGCGCAGGACGCGTCGTACTTCGCGGCGTCCGCGAGGATGGCGAGCTTGCGTTCGAGTTCCATACTGGGTATTTAACCAGTACGGTGTTTCGCCCGCCATCAGCCAAACACCGACAGGACCAGGCGTAGGAAGGCACGCGGATGCGCCACGGATATTTCCGGCTCCGCAGGTTTCGCCGACTCAACGACAGACTGCTCTGGCAGCATGAATCCGGCACCCGAAGTGGCGCCAGGGAGACGTGATGGCACAGCTGCACGCAGTGATCCAGGCCGGCGGCCTCGGCCAACGCATCCGCTCCGTGGCGAACGATACGCCGAAGCCGATGTTGCCCGTTGGCGGTGTGCCGATGGTCGAACGCCTGGTGCGTCAGATTGCCAAGGCCGGCATCCGTCGCATGACAGTGGTGCTCGGGCCGAACGGCGCCAGCATCCGGGCCTGCGTCAACCGCGTCCTTGCGCAGATGCCCGAACCCCTGGAGGTGTCGTTCTTCGAAGAGCGCTCCCCGCTCGGCAATGCCGGGGCGCTCGGCGAGATCGCCACCGGCGATGACGACGTGTTGCTGTGCTTCGCCGACCTCGTCACGGAAATCGATTTCGCGGAACTCATCGACGTGCATCGCGAGCGGGCCCATGACGTCACGCTCACCAGCCACTACGAACATCACCAGCTCACGCTCGGCGAGCTGCTGGTCGAAGGCGACGAAGTGCGCGGCTACCAGGAGAAGCCACGCAAGGCATTCCTGATCTGCAGCGGCATCGGCATTTTCAACGCACGCGCGATGGCAACGGCGCGAGCGTTGCCACGGCCGTACGGACTGTCCCAACTGGTGCTCGCCGCGCTCGATAGCGGCTGCAGCGTCACTCACTGGCAGCACGGCGCGTACTGGATCGACGTGAACACGCCGGAACTCCTGGCCCGCGCGCGAGATGGCCATCCCCAAGGGGTGAGGGGTCACGAGCAGCCGGATCTCCGGCGCCAGGCGGGCCGCTCATGAAACCGAACCGTCTGCGCGTCCTGTTCCTCATCGAGAACGTGCCCTACAGCCTCGACACGCGGGTACGCCGGGAAGCGCACGCCTTGATGGCCGCGGGCGCCGAGATCACCGTCGTCTGCCCCAGCGACGGCGCCGGTGCGGTACGCGATGTGGACGGCGTGCGCGTCTATCAATACCGCAAGCCATCGCTGGGCGGCGGATTCGCCGCGCACATCGCGGAGTATCTCGTGAGCCTCTGGTGCCACTTCTGGCTCACCGCGTGGGTGGCGGTGCGCCGCGGCTTCGACGTCGTGCACGTGGCGAATCCGCCCGACCTGCTCTGGCTGGTCGCGGCGCCGTACAAACTACTCGGCAGGAAGTTCGTGTTCGATCACCACGATCTCGTGCCGGAGCTGTTCCAGGTGCGCTTTCGCGACAAGGCCCCCGGCGTCATGGCCGTGGTGCTGTGGCTCGAGCGCATGAGCATCCGTCTGGCCGATCACGTGATCTGCACCAACGAGACGTTCCGCCGCTTTGCCATCTCGCGCGGCGGCAAAGCTCCGAACGACGTGAGCGTGGTACGCAACGGCCCCTGGCTCGGCCGCGATTTTCCAGCGCCGCGGTCCAACCCGGCCGGCGGCCCCGTGCTGGTGGGTTATCTCGGCATCATGAACCCGCAGGATCACCTCGATCACCTGATCCGCGCGGCGCACGTGGTGCGCCACGAGCAAGGCCGCAATGACATCGAATTCCTTCTCATCGGGAGCGGCGACGCCTGGGAGTCGCTGCGCGCGCTGCGCGATTCGCTCGGGCTCATGGAAGCCGTGCGGATGCCGGGCACGCTGCCGTGGGGCGAGGTCATGGAACAGCTGGGCCGCGCGGACATCTGCGTGCAACCCGACCCGCCGACCCCCTTCAATCGACACCTCACGATGAACAAGCTCATGGAGTACATGGCGCTCGGCAAACCGGCGATCGCGTACGACATGCCCGAGACACGTTTCAGCGGCGGTGACGCGGTCACTTATATCGACGACCACTCGCCGTCCGGGCTTGCCGCGGCAATCATCGCGCTGGCGGACGACCCCGCGCTGCGCATCGAACTCGGGCGGCGCGCGCGCGAGCGGATCGAGAATTCCCTGTCCTGGGAGCATCAGCAGGCGACGCTGCTGACCGTGTACCGGCAGCTGCTGCCCCTGCCGCCGGCGAAGCCCGCGCAACGGCCGTCCTGACCATGCCGTTCGTCACCGTCACCGACGGCCGCATCCAGGCGCACAAGATCGAATACAACCTGGTCGATCACTGCAATCTCTCGTGCCGCGAGTGCAGTCATCTTTCGCCCTTCCTGCGCGCCAACGCCCTGCCCCTGGCGACGTTCGAGCGCGACCTCACGCGCCTCGCCGAGGTCTATCGTGTGAAGCGCCTGCGGTTCGTGGGCGGTGAACCTCTGCTCAACGACGACATCTGCCGCTTCGTCGCCGTGGCCCGTGCCAGCGGGATCGCCGCAACGATCGAGGTGGTGACCAACGGAGTTCTGCTCGAGAAGGTGAGCGACGAGCTTCTCGACGGCATCGACTCGCTGGCCGTGAGCCTGTACCCGGAGAAACGCCCGGGCGCAGCGTTGCTGGCCAGCACCCGTGCGCGCTGCAAGCAGCACGGCGTCAGCATGCAGGTCGAGAATATCGACCGGTTTCGCAAGACGCAGACCGTCGTGCCGATCGAAAAGGGTCCCCTGCTCGACAACGTATTCGCTTCCTGCCTGATCGCGCATGCCTGGTCCTGCCAGACCATCTACGACGGACATTTCTATCTCTGCTCGCGTCCTATCTACACGGACACGTTCCTCGAGAAGACCGGGCACGGCGGCGAAGACCTGAAGGCGAAGGACGGCATACCGCTGCATGCGCCGCGTCTGCTGGAAAGGTTGCGCGACTACCTGCAGTCCGCGCAGCCGCTCGCGTCCTGCCGTTGGTGTCTCGGCACCGTGGGCAGCTACGAGCCGCACACGCAGCTGACTTCCCGGGAACGCTGGCATCCCGCGCCACCGGCGGAGGCCCCGGCCCACAAGGTCGATGAGGCGCGGATGCGCGCCCTGCTGCGCTGGCAGCGTTTATCGGCCGCACTTCTCAAACGCATGCCATCACCCCGCCTGTCACGGGCGCTGGCGATGGCGCAGACCGCGTTCATCGGAGACTGAGTGACACTGGCATCGACCACCCTCGTACCCAGGACGCCGCGGGCCCGGCGGGTTGCTGCGCACGCGCCGGCCGGCGCGCCGTTGGTGCTCGCAGTGGAGATCGGCGGAACGTTCATGCGCGCCACCGCGTCACGGGATGGAGTGGCCCGCGTGCTGCGCGTGGCCACCCCTAACTATCTCGATCTTCCCGACCCGACTGCCGACGCGATCCTCGCGCAGCTGCAGGTGCGCGTGGCCGAGGCCGCACAGGCATTGGGCGCCGGAGCCCCGGATGTGGTCGTGATCGCGTGGCCGGGACCCATTTGCGGCGGCGACGCCCTGCGCTCGCCCACCATCCTGGGCCCCGTACTCGACCGTCGCTTCGCCGTGCAGACCACGTTCGCCGCGGTATTCCCGCGTGCCCAGGTGCACGTGATGAACGACCTCACGGCCGCGGGGTATTACTTCGTCAATCTCGGATTCAAGGATTTCTGCGTCGTGACCATCGGTTCCGGCGTCGGCAACAAAGTGTTCCTCGACGGCGAACCCCAGCTTGGCCCCTCCGGACATGGCGGCGAGATAGGCCACCTGCGACTGACGCCACAGCCCGGCACACCGGTCGCGGGTCAACTGGCCGAGATCGGAGCGATGGCGTCGGGTCGCGGCACGCTATGGCTCGAGCAGGCCTGGGATGGCGGGCCGCTCGGCGTCGACCGCGTGGCGGCGGATGTCAGCGCCGCGTTCGTCGCCCGGTTCCGCGCGGGTGACGCACGCGCCGCCGATATCGTGCGGGCCGGGGCCTGGCCACTCGCGGTGGCGCTCGGCGCGCTGCACCTGGGCATCGGTCTTTCGCAATTCGTGATCGTCGGTGGCTTCGCCAAGGCGCTGGGCGAACGCTACCGCGTCTTGCTGGCGGCGTTGTGCCGCGACCTCACCTGGGACGTCGGCCAGAACTGGGATGCGATGATCATCGCGGGACCCACCGATGTCGACGAGGGACTCACGGGCGCATTGCACTACGGGCAGCGACGCACCGCGGAGGTGTTGCCATGCTGAGCGACGCGCTCGAGGCCTCGGCCACTCGACTCGCGACCGGTATCGACGCGCGCGCGTCACGCGTCGGCGTAGTGGGCCTCGGGGCCGTCGGCGGTGTGACCGCGCGACTGGTCGCGGCCAGCGGCTTTCGCGTCATCGGCATCGATCGCGATCCGGCCCGACTCGCGCAACTTCGCGGCAATCCCGCCTATCAGCAGATCGAGCTTCACGAGGACATCGCAGCGCTTGCTGACGTGGACGTCGTGTTCATCGCCGTGCGCGTCGAGTCGCATGACGGTGCGACGGATCTTGCGGTGGCGCGCGGCGCCTTGCGCTCCCTGTCCGCGGCCGCTCGGCGTCCGCCGCTGATCCTGTTCGAATCCACGGTGCCGCCGGGTTCCACGCGCGCGCTCGCGACGGAAGTCTTCGGCGCGGATTCACTGCAGTTCGCGATGACGGCGCATTGCCCCGAGCGACTCCGGGTCGGTGACGAGATCGCTGCCATTCGCGCGACGCCGCGCCTCGTCGGCGGGCTCAGCGAAACCGCGACCTCGCTCGGCGCCGCCTTCCTCGAGCGGCTGGGCGTTACGCCCGTGCCCGTGACGTGCCCGGAGATCACCGAGCTCTCCAAGCTGCTCGAGAACACCTTCCTGACTACCGGCATCGCGCTCATGGGTGAAGTGACGCGGCTCTCGCACGCGATCGGCGTCAGCGCCCAGGAAGTCGCGCAGGCGGCCGCCACCAAGCCACATGGCTACTTTCCGTTCCGGCCCGGTGCGGGAATCGGCGGGCACTGCCTCATCAACGATCTCGCCATGCTGCGCGCGACCGCGGCACGCGCGGGAATCACGAGTCCGCTGCTCGACGGCGTCCAGCATGCGGCTGGCCAGCTCACCGCGACCGTGGTCGAGCGGCTGGAAAATCTCCTCGCGGAGAACCGGCTGTCGCTGGCGGGGGCTCGCGTCGGCATCGTCGGCGTGGGCTTCAAGCCCGATTCGGGCGACGTCACCAATTCGGCTGCGATCGACCTGGTGCGTGCACTGCGCACGCGCGGCGCGGACGTCGGCTACATCGATTCGCTGGTCGCGGACTTCGCCGTCGATGGCGCGCGGCTCGCGCGGCTCACCCCCGGCGAGGCCCCATCGCTTCAGGCACTGCTGGTGCTCGGCGGCGATCGCGGCACCGATCTCGCGCAACTCGCGCGCGATGTGCCCGCGACGCTGGACGCCAGCGGCCGCCGCCTCGTGAAGGAGTACGGAACGCATGCCGCCTCCCTCTGACACATCGATCGCGGCGCTGGACTGCGCGCGCAAGCGGCGATTCGAAGTCGTCTTCGCCGACGGGCTCGCCACCGGCGATTCGGCGGCCACGGCGGCCGTTCTCGCGGGCAGGCGGTTGATCGTGGTCACCACGTCCACCGTCGATGCGCTCTACCGCCCGGCGTTGATGCGGCTGCTGGGTGGACTATCCAGTGAGCATCGTTACGTCGTCATGCGCGTGGACGAGCGCCGCAAGCAGATGCCCGCGGTCCAGAAGCTCTGCCGAATCGCGGCGGAGTTCAAACTCGACCGGCACGGCGCCTTCGTCGCTATCGGCGGCGGTGTCTGTTCGGACATCGTGACGCTGGCCGCCTCGATGGTGCGGCGGGGCGTGGACCATGTGCGGATGCCGACCACGCTGATCGGTCAGATCGACGCGGGCATCGGCATCAAGGGCGCGGTGAACCTCGAGGGGCTCAAGAGCTTCGTCGGCACGTTCCATCCACCCGCCGCCGTCCTGGTCGATCCGGAGTTCCTGCGGACGCTCCCCGCGGCGCGCCTGCGACAGGGACTCTCCGAGATCATCAAGATGGCGCTGGTGCGCGACGCGGAGTTGTTCGCGCGCCTCGAAGCGCAGGGCGAGGCCCTGCTGCACGAGCGCTTCCAGGCGCCGATCGGCGCGCGCGAAGTCATCGCCCGATCGATCCAGCTGATGCTCGAGGAGTTGCAGAACAATCCATTTGAAGACCAGGGGTTCGAACGCCTGGTGGATTTCGGCCATACGTTCAGCCCGACGCTGGAGGCGCGCTCCCGTTTCTCCATCAGTCACGGCGAAGCGGTGGCCATCGACATGGCGTTGAGCGCGGCGATCGGCGTGGAGCTCGGATTGTGCCCGGCGCCCGCCGCCCGGCGAATCGTGACTTTGCTGGCGCGGCTCGGGCTACCCGTGAGTTCGCCCTTGATGGACCTGGCGCTGTGCCGCGAAGCCATCCTGTCAACCAGCGCGCATCGCGGCGGGCGGCTGAATCTCGTGGTTCCCACGCGCATCGGCGCCGCGGCCTTCGTCGGCGCCGACGCGCTCGGAGATGCGGTGCTGGCGCGGGCCTTCACTCGTCTGGCGTGGTTGTCTCCGGTTCTCGCGCTCGACAACGGCCCGGATCCGATCCGCGCGGCGGCTCATCGCTTCGATGCCGAACATGCGTCGCCGGCTGTTTAGCTTCGCGGCGACGACCCTGCGCGACGAAGTCGCGCACGAGGGGATCGGACGGATCCGCACCGCGCGCGTGGTCGGCGACGCCGATGGCAGCAGCTATCGCTTCGTGGACCTCACCGAAATTCCGCCCGGCAGTTCCGTTGGCGTCCACACCCATGGCCTCGGCGACGAAGAGGTCTACGTCATCGTCGCCGGTCGGGGGCTCATGCGAGTCGAGGGTGAGGAAGTCGAAGTGGGTCCGGGCGATGTGATCCTGAATCCTCCCGGCGGAACGCACGGCCTCGTGAACACGGGGACCGAGCCGCTGCGCATGGTCGTGCTCGACGTGGAAGCCCGCCATGGCTGAGGCGTTCACGGTGGCGGTGCTTGGCGGCAGCAGTCCCGCGACGCCCGTATTCATCGATGCGCTGAGACGCTCACAACGGGCGGGCCGGCTGGGCGAGATCGAAGTGCGGCTGCACGGGCGCAATGTCCCGCGGCTCGGCGCCGTGGCCGCCTACGTGCAGCGCCGATTGAAGCGTGACGCTGCCGGCGATCCGGCACCGGCGCTGCGCGTGGTGACGGCGCCTGCACTCGCGGCGGTATCGACGGCGCCACGGACATCCTCTGCATGGTTCGTCCAGGTGGCATGTCGGGCCGCGCGGGCGACGAAGCGATCGCACGGGAAGCGGGATGTCCGTCCGATGAGGGACTCGGGATCGGCGGCTCGCACGCTTTCTGCGCGGCCGCGACGTGATCACAGGCCTCGCGCAGGCCGCGGCCCGATACGCGCCTCGGGCAAACTACCTGCAGATGCTCGAGCCCGCTCGGAATGAACGTCCAGCTGACGCGACAGGCATTCGGTTCGCGAGCCTTCGGTGTCTGCGAACTGCCGCGCACCACCGCGGCCAAGCTTGCCGCGGCGCGCTGCCCGAGAGTTCCCGCTGGGACTCTCACAGCCATGCGGGACTCAACCATCAAAGCTGGCTGTATGCCTTCCGCGATGCCGGCGGCAAGGACATCACGACGCGCGTGCTGGATGCGATCCCCGAGCGCACCGCGCTCGGCGTGGACACTGCCGCGATACGCGACGCCGGCGCGGTTCCCGTGCACTACCTGAAAATGTTCCTGCACACCACGCGCGAAGTGGCCGCGCAGCGTGGCGTCGAGCCGCGCGGTGCGGCGCTGGGCCGCTGGTCAGCCCTCGTCGAGGAAGCGCTGCTCGGGGGCGAGGCCGACGATGCGCGTGTCGACAGCCTGCTCACCGAGCGACGCATGGATTGGTTCGACGAGGGCGTCGTCCCCGTGCTCGAAGGGCTGCACGCGGACCAACCAC
This sequence comes from uncultured Pseudomonadota bacterium, assembly GCA_963846605.1. Classification (GTDB taxonomy): domain Bacteria; phylum Pseudomonadota; class Gammaproteobacteria; order Steroidobacterales; family Steroidobacteraceae; genus CADEED01. The sequence continues at coordinate 43,073 of CAWJWS010000010.1, read as the reverse complement.
ACCACATGCCGCTCAACGTACCGGCCGATGGCGCGTTTTCCGGAGCGCCGCCCGACGCCATCGTCGAAGTGGATTGCGAGATCTCGCGGCACGGCGTGCAGGCGCAGGCCGTACCACCCCTGCCGTCGATGCCCGCGGCACTGACGCGACGCCTGATGGATTTCGAACGGGCAGCTTTGGCCTTGCCGCCGCGCGCAAGCGCAGCGCAGGTCGCCGGGACACTGAGCCTGCATCCGCTCGCACCGGATCGGCTGCAGGAAGTGGCGTCCGAACTATCGCGCATCAAGCCGGAGGCTTTTGGATTGGCGTGACGGCGGGGTGTGTCGGGGTTCCGGGCACCTCGACCGGTAGCAGACGCAGCACTGGCGCCGATTCGTGCGCAATCCATATCCAAACCGTTACTTGTCCATATGCAAGTAGCTTTCATATCCGCAACCTGAGCGGATACCGATACACTTCGCGCCTTGCCTGCCCGGATCGCCATCGGCTGTTTCGATGGCGCGGCATCCAGGCAGCCACGGCGTCGAACTCATGTCCCACTCAACTGTGTGTCAGGCTCCCCGATGATGGATGCGATCGTGTGCGTGGAGCCGGGAAGGCTGGCGCTCGAAAAAAGGCCGGTTCCCGAACCAGGTCCCGACGAAGTGCTGGTCCGCGTGCGGCGCGTTGGCGTTTGTGGCACGGACATGCACATCTATCGCGGCGTGCAACCGTACCTCTCCTATCCGCGCGTCATGGGGCACGAGGTCTCCGGCGAAGTGGTGACGGCGCCGGCGGGTTCAGGCCTGGCACCCGGTGAACCGGTCTACGTCGTGCCGTACTTCTCCTGCGGCAAATGCAGCGCCTGTCGCAAGGACCGTTCCAATTGTTGCAAGTCGCTGTCGGTTCTCGGCGTTCACCGGGACGGGGCGCTCTCGCAATTCGTGTGCGTCCCCAGCGGTTCGTCTTCTCCGCCAGCGGAATCACTCTCGACCAGGCCGCCATGATCGAATTCCTCGCGATCGGCGCGCACGCGGTGCGCCGCGCGGACGTGCAATCCGGCCAGCGTGTCCTGGTCTCGGGCAGCGGGCCGATCGGCATGGCTTGCGCGCTGTTCGCGCGGCTGCGCGGCGGCGAGATCACGGTCGTCGATTCGCGGCCCGAGCGCCTTGCCGTCTGTCGCGAACAGCTGGGAATTCAGAATGTGTTCGCACTGTCGGCGGAGCTTCCGAAAGTTCTCGAAGGCGAAACCGGTGGTGACATGTTCGACGTGGTGTTCGATGCCACCGGCAACCCTCAGGCCATGGAAAACGGCTTCAGGTACATCGCGCATGGTGGCAAGTACGTGCTGGTGTCGGTGGTGAGCTCCGACATCCGGTTCTCCGATCCCGAATTCCACAAGCGTGAGGCCACGCTCCTCGGCAGCCGCAACGCGACGGCGGAGGACTTCGCGCTCGTCCTCGAACACATGCGCGCCGGGACCATACCGACCTCCGCTCTGCAGACCCATCGCGTTTCGCTGCGGGACTTTCCGGAAACCCTGGGCCAGTGGATCGATCCGCAGTCCCGGGTCATCAAGGCCCTGGTCGATTGCTGATCCGGATTCCGATGCGCGCCAAGGCTGTGATTCAGTCCGGGTAAGCCCGTACCCGCGCATGGCAACATACGCACCCCAATCGTTCAGACCCATTTTTGGACCATGCGCCCGTCTCAGATCCTGTCGTTTTTGTTGATCGGCTTTTCCCCGGCGTTGCTCATGGCCCCGGCCCACGGCCAGGCCCCATTCGCGGTTCCCGGTCCGGCGTCGCTGCCCGTGGAAGAAGGTCGCGATGACCTGCTTCGCGGTTGCAACCTCTGCCATCCCATCATGGCCATGCTGGGCCAACAGCGTACCGAGGCGGAATGGAAAGGCGTGGTGGATGCCATGCGCGGACGCGGCGCCAAGGTCAACGACCAGGAAGCGGAGCGGATCACTGAATACCTCGCCCGGTTCTTCGCCCCGGGAATGCCGGTCCGGCAGGGCGCGGGACGCATGCCCGGAGGCCGCACTTTCATCCTGGGTGGACGCCCTCCCGATGCCGAGCCAGTCGTCGGGTCGAGCGCTCGAAACGCGGGATCCCGTGGGAGCGAACCAGAAGCCCGCCTTCGACGGACAGACACGCGCGCCGGCGATCCGCTCGCGTACGCCGATCGAGACGTCGGTCGTCGCGCGAGGATTGAATCATCCCTGGGCGCTGGCGTTCCTGCCGATGGGGCGCATGTTGGTCACCGAGAAGCCCGGCGCCATGCGGGTGATATCAGCCACCGGTGAAGTCGGCGCGCCGATCGCCAACGTACCCGCGGTGCTCTACAAGAGCGATGGTGGCCTGCTCGACCTCGTGGTCGACCCGAAGTTCGCAAGCAATCGCCAGGTGTATTTCGCCTTCGCCGAACCGCGCGAGGGCGGATCGGGTCTCACGCTCGCCGGCGCACGGCTCAGCGACGACGAGTCCGCGCTCGAGCAGGTCCGGATCCTGTTGCGCATCGAGCCCACTCACAGCAGCGTCTCGCATTTCGGCTGCCGGCTGCTGTTCGACAAGCACGGCAAACTGTTCATGACTTCCGGCGAGCGCATGGACCCGGTGATCCGCGTCCAGGCCCAGCAGCTCGATTCGCGGCTGGGCAAACTACTGCGGCTGAACACCGATGGCAGCGCGGCCGCGGGGAATCCCTTCGAGAAGACCGCGGGCGCACTGCCCGACATCTGGACCTACGGGCACCGCAATTCGCAGGGACTGGCCTGGCACCCGGTGACGCGCGAGCTCTGGTCGATCGAGCACGGCGAAGCCGGCGGCGATGAACTCAATGTCATCGTGGGCGGCCACAACTATGGCTGGCCCCTGATTGCGTACGGCATGGAGTACGACCGCCGCCCCATCAATGGCGGGCTCACCACCGCTCCGCAAATGGAGCAGCCGAAGTACTTCTGGGATCCGGCCATCGGCCCGACCAGCATGGCCTTCTACAACGGCAAACTCGTTCCCGAGTGGCGCGGCAACCTGTTCATCGCAGCGCACATGGGCCAGCACGTGGCGCGGCTGGTGCTCGACGGACACCGCGTGGTGGGTGAGGAACGATTGCTCCTGGATCAGAAGCAGATGATGCGCTGGGTGGGCCAGGGCCCGGACGGCGCACTGTGGGTGCTCACCGATGATGCGGACGGCCGGTTGATCAGGCTCAGCAGCGCGAAGAACCGGTAGCGCACCTCCTTGCTGGGGGTCCGCTCCCCCGTTGTTGGCTCCACCTGCGCTGGCGCTTTCGCGGCTTTGAGAAGTTTTGAGAACCATTGAGGGCGCGCGAATGCTTCTTGAGAGCGCGCCGGCGATTCTTGCCCCGACCTTCCAGCACTCGGGGATTCCACATGACAGTCAAAGCCTTACGTCTTGGTACGAAGTCGGCTCTCCTCCCGGCTATCGCCGCGGCGCTGATGGCGCTGTGTTTGCCTCGACACGCGACCGCACAGACCGAGGATGGGCGCGCCCAACTGGAGCGCGCGCTGAACGTCCTCAAGGCGAAGGTGGCACCTCCGGACGCGCGCGTGCGCGTCATCGTGCACCTGTCCGAGGCCGCAGTTTCGCCCGCCCGCCAGCGCAACCCTCCCGAACGCAATGCCGCGGGCGCGTATGTCCGCGCCTCACTGAGCACCCCGCCCGCCCGGATCCGAAGCGCGCAGGACCAGCTCCTGGGCCGGATGACGGCGGCTGGCGCCAGGTCCGCCAAGCGGATCGAAGGAGCACCATTGGTGGTGCTCGAAGTGACCCGCGCACAACTCGACGCACTGGCAAGCAGTGGCGAGGTTTCGGCGCTATACGAGGACAGGATCGGGCGCCCTAACTTGCGGAACTCGGGGCCCCTGATCGGCGCGAACGTGGCACACGATCTGGGGGCGCGCGGTGCTGGCACCACGATCGCCATCCTGGATACGGGCGTCTCAGCCCCTCACGAGTTCTTCGGTGGGCGGGTTCTCAATGGCGCTTGCTTCTCGACGAACTCCTGGACGAACGATTCGTCCACCGTCTGTGATGACCACAGCGAGTCCAGCACGGCGCCGACCGCGGGCAATCCTTGTGTCATGGCTGGCTGTGATCACGGCACCCATGTCGCCGGAATCGCCGCCGGACGGGCGTCGCGAAACTTCAGCGGCAACGGGGTCGCGCCCGATGCGAGGATCCTGCCCATCCAGGTGTTTTCCCGTATCGACGGAGAGCCTCGCTACTTCACGTCGGATGTCCTCGCCGGTCTGCAGTATGTGCGCCAGCGAGCCGCGCTCGACAACATCGTGGCGGCCAACCTCAGTCTTTCCATCGAGAATGACGGGCACACGTCGAGTTGCAACAACGACATCGGTTTTCTCGTCGAGTTCATCACCCAGTTGCGCGACATGGGCGTGGCTACCGTCATCGCATCCGGCAACGATGGCTTTGATGACGCCGTCTCGCACCCCGGATGCATCTCCGCCGCCGTCACGGTGGGTGCGTCCAATGCCGGCGCGATCGCAAATCTCTCGAATCATTCCTCACTGGTCGACCTGATGGCACCGGGTGTCGGAATCACCTCCGCCACGGATACCGCCGCCAACAGCTATGGTGGCAAGAACGGCACTTCCATGGCCGCGCCACACGTCGCCGGCGCCATCGCCGTGATCCGGTCGAAGGTAGCGATGCCGGTCGATCAGATGGTCGCGCTGCTGCAGTCGACCGGGGACCCATTGACCGATGTGCGCAATTCGCCGCAGAGAGTGCGCATCAACATCGGGAAAGCGATGGAACAAGTCGCTCCGTCGACGCCGCCCGTCGTCGAGACAGATCGACGGCGCCTGATCCGCAGTTCCACGGGCAGATGCCTCGACGCTCATGGAGCTACGGCCAGCACCAACGGGGGCAAGGTGCAGGTGTGGTCCTGCAACGGCAACCCACAGCAACTGTGGACGACGTTCACCAACGGAACGATCAGGAACGAAGCCGCCGGCCTGTGCCTCGATGTGCATGGTCCCGATCTGGCGCGAAACGGCGGCCGCGTACAGGTCTGGGCGTGCAACACCAGCGCCCAACAGAGGTGGACGATCAATCCTTCCAACAAGACCATCAAGGTTTCTTCGGGACTATGCCTCGATGCGCATGACGCGGAACAGTTTCGCAACGGCGGACGGGTGATCGTGTACGGCTGTCACGGCAAGCCGAACCAGAAGTGGACCTTTGAATCGCCAGACGTCCTCGCGCGAGAAGCCAACATCCGCACCGGCGCCGGCCTCTGCCTGGACGTGCACGCACCGCATGTCGCCACCAACGGTGGACGCGTGCAAGTCTGGGCCTGCGGCAACCAGGCACAGCAACGCTGGACATACGATGCGAACACACGGGCCATTCGACTGGCCAGCGGCTTTTGCCTCGACGCTCATCTCGCGCAGATTCATACGAAGGGAGGTCGTGTACAGGTCTGGCCTTGCAATGGCGGGATTCAACAGCAATGGACGCCGGACGGGAACGGTGCGTTGCGCAATGGCGGCGGACTGTGTCTGGACGCACATGCCGCGACCCAAGGAATCAATGGTGGCCGCGTCCAGCTGTGGTCATGCAACGGGCAGCAGCAACAACGGTTCACGTCGACGGCGTTCTGAGCGCGCCGCCACGCGGGCTCTGCCCGCGTGGCGGCAGGCCGAACTACCTGAAGCTCATGTTGTCGAGCGGGACAGGTACCGCGTTCCAGCTCGTATTGCAGCCGCGGGCGTCGTACTGGAAATCGAAAACCACCTCGCGCTGGCTGTTCAAGCCCACCAGCCTCGCGAACTGGCGCGTGTCCACGCGCGCGTACGAAATCAGGTACGACTGACCCGCTTCGTAAACGCTGCTGCAGTGATCGGAATACAGCGTCTGGCCGTAATCGAAACGCCACACTTCGGTCGCCGTCATGGTCGTGGTGTCGATGCGGTAGGCCGACATCGCGCTGTAGGTTCGCGATTCGCCGATCGGAGCCCCGGCCGGCTGATGCTCTGACGGGGTTCCGGCGTTGAACATCAGCAGCAAACCATCGCGGGTAATGGAAAGCGCGTGCTGGCCGATGGGATACAAGCCCCCGCTTTCCAGCGTCAGGGCTCGCGCGCGCAGCGAGGGAAACTGCCACCAGTACTTCGTCGGGTCACCCAGGACCCAGCGTATCGCTCCGGTGTCGTAGTCGACGTTCATGACGAAGTGTTCGCGGGCGGAAACGACCAGCGAATCATCGCGGGCGTCATAGATCGCGGAGTTGGTGTGGAACCAGTCGTTGGGCGGCCTCACCAGCAAGCTGGGGTCTTCGCCCGCATTCCGCAGGTGGTCGGTCACGATGGTCGCGAAATTCCAGACCTTGAAAAAGCCACCGGTTCTCGTGAACTCGACAATCGTGCTCTGGAAGTCGGTGGCCGTGTTGAGTTCGCCGAGGAAGCCGGTCTTTCCGACTTCCATGTTGTGATGAAACCTTCTGTAGACCGACGGAGCCGAGGGCCAATCCACCTCCGCGCCATCCAGCTCCGCCCGCCATACGCTTCGCGCGCCCTGGCTGCCGGTCAGGAATCCGTTGTCCGTGAAAACGGAACTGATGTGCGACTTGTCGCTCATCCCCACCCAACGGATCGCGCCGTCGGTGTCGACGATGACCGGCGTGCCGAGTCCGGACTTCATCGCGAAGAAATCGAAATCCAGCGCGCTGCCCGCTGCGCGTCGCTTCACGAATACCGGCACGTCGTAGACGCCGTGCGGATCCGTGTAGGCGGTGGTGGTCAGCGTCTCGTCGATGCTCTGAATGGAACCGTCATCGAAGTGCAGGTCGATTGAGACTGCATTCGCGTACCCGGAGTAGAGGCCGAATACCGGCAGCAGCACCTCGCCGGTCAACACCCTGCCCCGGTTCTCGAGCGCTCCCAGCGTGTACGTGACCCGCACCGGCTTCGACACGCTGCCCGGCTTCGGTTCAATCGAATAGGAAATCGTTTGAACCGCGTCGAGATCCTGGCCGACCAGGTGCACGATGGAAATGAACGGAGTCACTCCGGCTTCGCTGCGATTCCATTCGATGTCGCTGGTCTCCGCGGCGGTGGGTGGTGGAGCGGGTGCAGGTGCAGGTGCAGGCGCTGGTGCCGGTGCTGGTGCCGGTGCCGGTGCTGGTGCTGGTGCTGGTGCCGGCGCAGGTGCTGGTGCCGGCGCAGGTGCTGGTGCAGGTGCTGGTGCCGGCGCAGGTGCCGGTGCCGGTGCAGGTGCTGGTGCCGGCGCAGGTGCCGGCGCAGGTGCCGGTGCCGGTGCAGGTGCTGGTGCCGGCGCAGGTGCCGGCGCAGGTGCCGGCGCTGGCGCCGGCGCAGGTGCCGGATCCGGCGGCGGTGGTGTCGCCGGCGGCGCGGTTGGCGGCGATGGCGGCGTGGCATTGCTGCTCGGCGGAGTGTCACCGCCATCATCTCCCCCACAGCCCGTGAGACTCGTGAGCAACGCCAGTACAACGAGGTTCCGCACGGAACTAGCCACCCTGTCGGTGTCCTTGGGAGTGACGCAGCAGTGTTTTCATGACGCCGGCGCCGAAGGCTCGATTCCCGCCGGCCGTATCAACTCTCTCGGGTGCGTCACCGCGACCGGCTGGTTCTGCGCGTGCGGCGCATTCACGATCCAGTGTCTCGCCATGCCCGCGTGATAGCCGAGCCAGCTCGCGATTCCGAGGATCTTGCAACCGTCCTCCGCCAGGCGCCACCAGCCCCGCCCGTCGGCGATGTCCACCAGCATCGAGGCCGTGAACAACGCCATCGCCGCGGCGAGGAGCAGGTAGTTGGTGCGGAGGATCAGGCGGCGATGACTCAGAAGATAGGCGGCCGTTGCAATCGCGTAGCTCACGAGCACCAGCTTTTCGTTCAAGTGGAAATGAACCGGCGCGATGTATTCGTGAATCATGAAGAGATCGTCGACCAACAAGACGATGGTCATCAGTCCGGCCCACAACAGGAGCCGCGCCTCCGCGTGCAGCCCCTGCTGGCGCAGCAGGCTGCCACTGAACAGGCAGATGACCGCCGTAGCGGACCACAACAGTATTCCGACGTTCGACACCACGCCTATGAGGGGATGGACTTGCGCAATCGAGGCCATGTCGCGCGTGAGCGTCGACAACGGAATTTTCCAGGAGAAGGCAGCGATCGCCACCACGAACAAGAGGGCCAGGGTGGGCAAATAAAGCGCAACAAGAACATTGCGGCCAGGCAGCCCGTTTCGATGCGCACTTACACCCGGTGCATCCGCACTCATGGTCAATCCCTCGCCCGACGTCATGTTTTTTTCGTCGTTGATCGAGCAGGCTCACAACCCGCACCCTCTTCCGGCAAGGCGTTCGCCAGCCGGGCTTCAGCAAACTAGTCGTTTGCGGAACCCCACCCTTCCGAAGTCATATCGAGCTAACCCGATTTCCGGGCAGCGGGCATTCAGGTTTAGCCTCGACAATACCGTCGCGGCGTCTGACACGGTCCGCGTCCGCGCCACTGTCAGGCGGGCGGGCACCCCAGCCCCCTCGGAACGTCGCCTCCCGTAATATTGAGCACCCATTCAGCCAGGTCGAAACATGGTCACCGAGCCCTCCGGCAAAGCATTCATTTCGGCGCAGTCCTTGTTGGAGGATTCGTTCGAACTCGGCCGCAGGGTGGTGAAAAGCGGATTCCGGCCTTCCTTCCTGGTCGGAATCTGGCGCGGAGGCGCGCCCATCGGCATCACCGTTCAGGAAGTTCTCGAGTACAACGGCATCGAGTGCGATCACATCGCCATTCGCACCTCCTCCTATATGGGCATCGATCAGCAGAGCCGGTCGGTGCGCGTGCACGCCATCGACTACCTGGTGTCCATGCTCAATGCCGACGACGGGTTGCTCCTGATCGATGATGTATTCGACTCGGGGCGAAGCCTCGAAGCGGTCATCGCGGAGCTTGGGCGACGTTGCCGCCGGAATCTTCCCGAGCAGATCAGGATTGCCACCGTGTACTACAAACCGACGCGGAATCGCAGCTCGTTGCGGCCCGACTTCTTCGTTCGCGAGACGGACCAGTGGCTGGTGTTCCCGCATGAGATCTGCGGGTTGTCGCGCGAAGAGATTCTGGCGAACAAGCCGGTGAAGGCGGAGTTTCTCGGCGACGAGAAGTGACCGCAGGCGCCTGCGCGTGAAACCAGCACTTCGGAATGTGCGCTTGTAGATAAAGATTGGCCGCGGTCATCGGCATATTTTGGCCGGGGCTTCATCGCTGACAACTTGTGCGGCGTTCCCCTCCGCTGAGCCGGACGTGTCCAATAAGGTTTTGGCGATTGACTCGGGCGCGAGGATGCCGTCAAAGCATCGCGGAACGCGCCGCGCTGGACGCTCTCTTCCAAGTCTCGTTTGCACCTATGGCTGATACGCCGCATACGAAAAGACATCTGCCGCGGTCTTGTTCATGAGCAACGCATTCCGACCGCCGCGACCCTCACTCAACGTCGAGTCCAGCCTCTCGATCCTCAGCTCGCCGTTCACGTAGGCGCGGATGTGCGTGCCGATTATCTCCAGGCGCAGGTCGTAGATGGTGAAAAGATTGACAGACTGCGGCACGGTGGCGAGCACCTGTATCTGTCCGTTCACCTTCCGCCGTAGCGAGAACTGCTGTGAGCTCCCAAGCGTCACGTAGTAGTAGTTGGACTCGTCGATCACGCGCGCGGCGAGCCCGATCCAGGGCTCGCCACCCGTGCCATAGCTCTGCGGCCGCACTCGCGCGCTGACCACCTGATAGCCGACGGCGACCGTGGAGAACCAGCTCGCGGTGGCCTCGTTGTCGGTTTGCGACAGGTAGGACCCGTAGCCTGGGCCAGCGGGCTGTTCCCAGGCTCCGATCGCACGCTGCCAGCCGTCGGAGAACCACCCACCGTACAGGTCGTCGAGGCGCAGCAGGACTCGTGTGCCACCGCTCACGACCACATTGTCGACTTCGAACCGCGTGCGGTAACTCGCAATGCCCGGATGTCCGCGTGACAACGTTTTGTCCTTGACGCGCAGTTTCTGAAAGCCGTCGACGAACACCGTGTGCTGATCTCCCACCGATTCGAAGCGCATGCGGTAGTTATGGCCAATCTGCAGATTCTCGACGCCGGCCGTTCCAAGTTGCGTATAGACGCCATTGCGCATGCGAAGCAGGGAGATCACACCCGGTGAGCGGAAGGTCACGTAGTAGTAGTTCTGCGCATCCGACCGACGCGTGATGAGCCCGAACGACCGCCCCGCGCTCGCGAACTCCAGCGGCCGCATGTCCGCTTCGATGGCCTGGTCCGTCCAGTCGATGTCGGTGAGATACGCACTGGCCGTGCCGGTGAGGTCCGACTGGCGCAGCACACGCGAGCTGCCCGACTGCACGACCGCAAACTGACCCGCCGTTACCGTCCACCGCGAGTAGTTGCCGGCGCTGAAGGTGTCCTGCCGGGTGCCCGGGAAGCTCGTCGTCTCCGGAATCTCGAATACATAGAGACGACGTACTTCTTCGTAGGCGCTGTTGTTGACATGGTACCCAGCGGCGGCGACCTGTCGGCCGTCGTCACTCACCGCCCAGTGGGTCACGCTGTAGTCCGTGTTCAGGCGTGCGTGATAGGCGAAGGGGCCGGCGGTGTTCTGCCGGTAGATCCGCAACACATTCCATTGGTAGGTGCTGTCTTCATAGTAGGACGGCCGCTCGTAGTCGCGCTCGGGCCCGAGCAGGACGAGATGGTTGCCGCGCAGCGTTCCCGATATGGTCCCGACGCCTAACTCCTTCTCCGGCTGGAGCAGCGGGGATGTCGACAGCCATGCGCCACCGGCATTCCGATAGATAAGGTCCCCAGCGAGGTGGATAGTGTCCCCACGGATGGTTGGCAGGCCGCCCCCAGGCGGAGGCAGGCTGCCGATGGGATTCCACGTCGGCTGCGAAGACGCAAAGACTTCCGTCGGCGGTGGTGTCGACGTGAAATCCCAAGGCCTGTGCGTGATCACCGCGCGACCATCGTTGATGTCTGCTTGGGTCTGATCGCAGCGTTGTGCACCGATCGTCGCGACCTGGGTCCAGGTGCCGTTCACCTTGCGCCACTCCTGGTACGGCCCGGAGCAGGCCATGTAAACATCCTGCGGTTGCAGAAACACCGAGCCGTCTTCGACACGAATCAATCTCGCGCTCATTGCCGGAAGGTTTCCGGTCAATGCCCAACCCGTCGCGCTGCGTTCGAAAATCCTGATCGCGCCGGGCATTGCTGGGGTCGGGAAAGTGACGACGGCGGCCAAGGTGCCATCAATCCTCAAGTCCCATACGGATTGTTGGGAGAGGATACCGGCATAAATCCAGCGGCCGTCTGCATTGCGCTCGAAGATGTGGACCGCCTCCTCGTAATTGCCCTCGGCATCGCGCGGCCTGGAAGCAGCCACCAGCAGTGTGCCCTGGTCGATCCCGAGAGCACCGTACTGGGTCACGATGTCCGGGTTGTTCGGAGCGCCGGGCAACGGCGGCACCGCAAGATTCTGCGGCGGGATGAGCAATGGGCGAGCCATTGCCGGGCACGTGAAGAGTGCCAGCGCGGCGAAGGGCAGCCAGAGGCGGCTAGTGAGACCTGTTTTCATGACGACTCTCCCCGAGTGAGCACGGATTGGTCAGAGAGCTCTCATGGCTGAGTCACCCTGATGCTTTGCGCGACGCGAAAGGCTTCATGGTGCGACCTGTTCGAAGCTGGAGTTTTCGGTCAGCTCCAGCATATCGAAGCGACTCAGGCGCTAGATATCGGACGTCGCGGAGAGCGTCGGTCAGTAACGCTGTCAGGGTCGTGGAAGTGCTACCCGCCCGCACCCTCTTGTCCGACGGCTTGAAAGGATTCAACGGGCTCTGCGCCAGCGCTCAGATCGTGCCCAGTTCCATTGAGTCCGCGGGAACACCAGTCATCTTCTCCACCTCTTCCCCGTCAGGAGCGTCCGGCGGTGCAGCGTCCGCCTCTTCGTCCGGGTTCGTCGCGGTCGTGGCCTTGGGTCCGCGGTCCAAAGATGCCTGCAGCGCAGGTCTAACCACGGTCGGGAATGCGTTGTTCAGCCATGGGAGTCTCTTTTGATGCAGAAGACTGCATCGCAGGCCGCCGCGCTCCGCGTTGAGGGGCGGCGGACGGCATTTCGTGTGGGGCGAGATTTGACGCGCACATTACTATGTGCCAATCGGCGTAAAGGTTGGTGGGCCTGCTTGGATTCGAACCAAGGACCAAGGGATTCACGTTGACCGGAACGTTTCCGCCCCGCGTGGACTATCTCTTCACCCGTGCGCCGTCTAACTAACGACGCGCTGGGGTGCGGGACGCTCTAGCCTGTCATCAAGGGCGCTGAAGCCCCCAGGTAGTCTCTGCACCTTCCCGCGCTGTAGCGCGGGCTTGGCTCAGGATTGCCATGCCCACTCTTATATAAAGAGTGCGGGCGAAGGTTTCCCTGAATTCATCCCGTCCACTGCGCAGGTTTCCCTGCGCAGGCACCTATATAGATGAGTCCCCTGCACTAACCGCTGTGCTACAGGCCCAACCGGGGCGGGATTGTACACGCAGCGTCAGATTCGGCTTGTCGATCAAAGTGATATCACTTTATTATCACTCTCGAGATCGAGTGTTTCGATCGTGAGAGGAAACATGAAAACGCCGGGCGTCACCGAAGAAATCCAGTTCAAGAGTTCCAGCGGCTACGTGCAGCTGGTCTTTGCGTTCATCGCGCTGCTGATGATTCCGGGTGGCCTTCTCGTCCGCCTGCCGGTGATCTCGGTGCTGGCGGTCATCCTGTTCATCTTCCTCGTGAAAGGCGTGTACATGCTGCAGCCGAACCAGTCGGCGCTGATGATGCTTTTCGGCGAGTACCGCGGCACGGACTACTCCACTGGCCTGCGCTGGGCGAACCCCTTCATGAACAAGACGAAGGTCAGCCTGCGTCTGCGCAACTTCAACAGCGAGAAGCTGAAGGTGAACGACAAGCGCGGCAACCCGATCGAGATCGCGGCCGCCGTGGTCTGGCGCGTCAATGACACCGCGCGAGCGGTGCTCGACATCGACCACTACGAGCACTACGTGCCCATCCAGGCGGAGGCGGCGCTGCGTCACCTGGCCAACGAGTACGCCTACGACCACATCGACGACGACGCGAAGGAGCTCACGCTGCGCGCCGGCGGCGACGAGACTCATCACGAAGCTCAAGCGCGAGCTGCAGGAGCGCTTCGAGAAAGCCGGCCTGCGCGTGGAAGATGCGCGGCTCACGCACCTGGCCTACGCGCCGGAGATCGCGGGCGCGATGCTCCGCCGCCAGCAGGCGGAAGCCGTGATCAGCGCGCGCCAGCAGATCGTGCAAGGCGCGGTGGGCATGGTGGAGATGGCGCTCCAGAGCCTGACCGAACGCGGCGTGGTGGACCTCGACCCCGAGCGTCGCGCCGCGATGGTGTCCAACCTGCTGGTGGTGCTGTGCGCCGAGACCGAGGCACAGCCCGTCATCAACGCCGGCACGTTGTACGGATGAAGCGGCGGAGATGAGCGAGCCGCCCAATCGCAAAGCGTTCCTGCTTCGCCTCGATCCGGCGGTCGCCGCCGCGATCGAGGCGCTGGCATCCCAGGAGCTGCGCAGCGTAAACGGCCAGATCGAGTGGCTGCTGCGCGAGGCGTTGGCCAAGCGCGGCCGCGCGGTGAACACGACCACGCGCACGAACATGCGGCGGCCCGCCAAGGACTGAAGCGGGACGACTGAACGGAGACCGGCAGCAGTTAGCTGGCTGCCTTCGCGGCGCCGAAATCGTTACATCCCGTGCTCACGGCGGAGTCGCCAGGCGACTTGGCGCAGGCCGCCAGCAGCTGGTTGCGCAGGTTCGCGACCACCGCGGCGCGCGCCGGCGAGTTGTTCCACTCCGCCAACGCGGCATTGAGCCGCTTGAGTCGCGACAGTGTGCGGCGATGTACGCGATTCGGGCCATCGAGCTCGGCCATCACCGCTTTCCCGACCGTGTCGATCTTCGCGGCGTCGTCCGGCGCGAGCCGCAGCAGGCCATCGAGGTAGCTGAAACCCCACTGGAAACGCGACGCCGGCCCCTTTGCTTTTTCATATGCCTCGGCCATCAGCTGCAGCGCGCGCTCCTTGTTGCCGAGGTGTTCCTCGACGTCCGCGAGATCGCCGATGTAGTAGTGAGGCGTATTCGAGGTCTGGGCTTCCTGCGTCAGCAGCACCCGCGCCTTCTCCCAGTCATCGAGCGCGATGAAGATGTTGATGGCCGAGTTCACGACCCCGGCGCGCACGTACGGCTCCATCTTCGCGGCCAGCATCTTGTCGGCCGTGGCCAGCGCCACGCTGCGGATGTCGGTGGGTGTCTTGCCGTCCCGCGTGAACGCGTTGGCGGCCCGAACTTTCATGAGTTGCGCGGCGAGCTGATCGGCGGGCGCGAACTGAGCGCTGGCCGTGGTGGCCTCGGCCAGCAGCATGGTGCGGCCGCGGATTTCCGGCGCCACCTGCGGCACGGTCTGGCGCGCGGCGAGGTAGAACTCCTTGCGGCAGCGAGCGGAAGGCATCGGCATTGCTCATGGCCACCTGCTCGTCCGCGAGCAATTCGTTGATGCGCACGATGAGCGCCGCAAGCTTCTTGTCCGCCTTGCCGCCGGCATTGATGGCGTCCTTCTGTGCGCGTGCGGCCTGGGCCGCCGCCAGCACGGGGAAACGTGCACGTTCTTTCTCGAGTTCCGCGGGGCACAGCCTGGCGGCGTTTTCGAACGCGGCCTGGAGCCGTGCACCTTCGAAGACGCCATCGTCATCGAGATCGAAGGCGTTGTATGCGAGGCGGCGGCAATCAGCGGCGGCCAATGGCGCGTCTCCCTTGACGGCCAGATCGACTACGTCCTTCACCGGGCGCACGTCACCCAACGCGTCGTCGAGCACGCCCGCATACAGCGAGAGGTCCATGTTGCCGGCGATGCGCGTGATCTCCGTGCGGTCCGGCTTGAACACCACCACGGTGGGATAGCCCGTCACGCGGAAGGCGTCACCCCACTTCTGCGCGTCGGGCAGATCGCCATCCAGGTACACGGCGACGAACAACTTCGACTTCTCGATGAAGTCAGGACGATTGAACACCGCGGACTTGAGCTGCTTGCAGGGCGGGCACCACTGCGCGCCCCAGTACAGCAGCACGGGCTTGTTAGCCGACGACGCCGAGGCGAAGGCCGCATCCACATCACCCTTGAACCAGTCGATGCCCGGCGCGTCCGCGTGAACGCTGGCGAGTTCGCCTGCGGCATCCGGCGTCGGCGCTTGGGCTTTGGCCGGCGCGGCGGCCTCTTCTTTCTTTGCGCAACCAACCACCAGAATGACCGTGAAAAGGGCGATCGCAAGGCCGTGACGCATTTGTAATCTGCTCCGCGCTAGGCGCTGAAAGGGGGTCACGTTAGCATGCAGCCCATGGCCCATCGACCCACTTTCGACGACATCCTGAGTGCACGTCTTTCTCGCCGCACCGTCCTGGCCGGCGCGGCCGCGAGCGTTGGCCTCGCGGCCTGTGCGCGTCTTCCGACGAAGCCGGGCACCAAAATGGCCGCGGGCGCTTTCAAGAGCGTCACGCCGCAGAATTCCGACTCGCTGGTGCTCGCCGACGGCTACCGGCAGAACCTCATCGCCCGTTGGGGTGACAGTCTTGTCACCGGCACGCCCGACTTCGACACCGGCCGGCTCATGGCCGACGACTGGTTGAACGCCGATGCGGTGGCCGCGCAGGAACGCCAGTTCGGCACCAACGCGGACGCGGTGGGCTATTTCCCGCAGGTCAAGGGCCGCGCGGCCCGGGGCCTGGTCTGCGTCAACCACGAGTACGTGAGCGGCGAACTCATCTGGCCCGGACATACGGGCGTGAACATGAAGTTGGAGCCGGGCAAGGCGTGGCTCGATCGGCATCCGAATGCGATCGCGTTCATGCAAGCCGCGCACGGCGTCTCGGTGATGCAACTACAGCGCGACGAGAAGGGCTGGACGCGCGATATCACCTCGGCTTTCAACCGCCGCATCACGGCGAACACCCCGATGGCGATCATGGGTCCGGCGCGCGGCCACGCGCTCATGCGCACGAACGCGGATCCAGCGGGTACGCGCGTGCTCGGCACCTTTGCGAATTGCTCCGCGGGCAAGACGCCCTGGGGCACGTACCTCACGTCGGAAGAAAACGTCGACGATTACTTCACCGGTGCCGCGGTCAATCGCGACAAGACCAGCCCTGAAAGGACGGACGCGTATCGCAGATTTCCGCTGCGCGATCAGGGCTTCTATCACTGGAACCTCCAGGATCCGCGCTTCGACACCGCCGCGGAACCGAATGAGCCGTTCCGCTTCGGATGGATGGTCGAGATCGATCCGCACGATCCGAAGTCCGTGCCACGCAAGCGCACGGCACTGGGCCGCATGCAGCACGAAGGCGCGAACACCATCGTGGGCAAGAGCGGGCACGTGGCCGCGTACATGGGCGATGACGAGAAGTTCGAGTACATCTACAAGTTCGTCACGCGCGACACCTTCGACGCGAAGAACCCGGCCGCGAATCGCGACCTGCTCGACCACGGCACCTTGTACTGCGCGCGCTTCGACGCCGACGGCACGGGTGAGTGGATTCCGTTGGTGCAGGACGAGAACGGCCCACTGAATTCCACCGCGGGTTTCGCCAACCAGGGCGACGTTGTCATCAAGGTGCGCGCCGCCGCCGACTTGTTGGGCGCCACCCCGATGGACCGGCCGGAAGACGTGGAGCCCAGCCCCATCACCGGCCGCATCTACATTCCGTGCACCAAGTCCACCGAGCGCGGCGGTGAAGGCAACACCAACTGGTTCGGCCGCCACGTGGATATCGGAACCAATGCGGCGAATCCGCGGCGCGAGAACCGCTACGGCCACATCATCGAGATCGCGGAGAACGGCGACGACGCCCGCGCGACGAACTTCACCTGGAGCGTATTCCTGCTCGCGGGCGATCCGTCGACCGGCAGCTACATCGTCGACGCGCAGGAACTCGCGAAGCGTTCCGCGGAGAAGAACCTCGCGGGCACGGACACCTACTTCGCGGGCTATCCGAATCCCGCTGAGCTGAGCCCGATCCAGTGCCCCGACAATCTCGGCATCGATCCGCAAGGCCGGCTCTGGATCGTCACCGACAGTGACAATCGCGGCCATCCGAACAACGGCTGCTTCGTCGTCCCGACCGATGGACCCCAGCGCGGCCTGCTCAAGCAGCTCGCCAGTGGGCCGAATGGCTGCGAAGTGTGCGGCTGTGAATTCACGCCCGACGGGAAGACATTGTTCCTTGCCATACAGCATCCCGGGGAAGGCGGCACCCTGGCCAGGCCCACCAGCCACTGGCCGGACGGGAACGGCCAGCCGGCGCGGGCCGCGCTGGTCGCCATCGAACGCGAGGACGGCGGCACGATTTGACATTGTTAGAACGTGACGCCCGTTCAGGTGATATTCAAACGGGCTCGACTTAGAGTTTGAGCCATGAAAAACAGGTCTCTCATCCGCCTTCTTGCCGCCGCCGCCCTGCTGGCCACCCTCTCCGGTTGCGCCAGCCTGTCCAAGAGCGAGTGCCTGCAACGCCAACTGGGAAGACATCGGCGTGCGCGACGGCGCGAACGGCTATCCCGAGGAATACCTGATCCAGCACTCGACCGCCTGCGCCAAGGTGAACGTGGCCCCGGACCGCGGCGCCTGGCTGCACGGCCGCGAGCGCGGACTCGAGCGCTACTGCGTGCCGCGCCGCATGTACAACCTCGGCGAGTACGGCAATGGCTTCGACGTGGGCATCTGCCGCAACTTCGACCAGGAACGCCTGACCGATGCCTACGAGAAAGGACTCGATGTGCATCGCCGCATCGATGCGCTCGACAGCATCGATTCCGAGCTGCGCGACATCCGCACGCGGCTCGAGAACAAGGACAAGGACAAGGAACTCGACAAAAAGAACGCGACCGCCTGATGTTCCGGCTGGGCCAGCTCACCTACGAGCGCGTCCATGCCGAGCAAGCCCTGGAACGCGCGCGCCACCGCGCCCGTGATCTCTGACCTTCACACTCGCGCACAATATCCACACAACTGCGTCTCACGGGCGGGGGTAGTCTAACTACCCCCGCTTCTCCCGAGAGGGACGCATGAAAGCTCCCATCCTGGCTCTCGGCGCGCTGCTCTGTGGCATCGCCGCACCCGCCCTGGCGCAAGGCCCGGACCGGCATTTCTACGTCGGCGTGGATCTCGGCCAAGGCCGCATCGAACGCCAGTTTCCCGGGTACACCGATTCTCCCGGCGGCAACGCGGAATCCCTCGCCTGGAAGCTGCGGTTCGGCTGGCAGCTCTCGCCGAACTGGTCGTTCGAAGCGGGATACACCGACTTCGGCGACTACGATGGCGCGCTCATGTTCGCCTTCCCCACGGCCCTGCCCTTGGTGGATCCCGGCAGCGCCATTTTCGCCGCGGGCGACTTCAGCACGTCGGCGAAGGGCTTCGACGTATCCGCGGTCGGCACCCATCCCATGGGCGAGGTTTTCTACTTGAGTGCCTCGGCCGGATTGATCAGACGCGAGATGAAAACCACGCACGACCCACTGATGCCGGGCCTGCCGGCGTTCCGCGCCAAGGACGGCGATCTCGCCTTCCAGTACGGAGTGGGATTCGGCTTCCACCTGAACGAAGCCTGGGACCTCGGCGTGAACTGGCTGAAGACCAGCAACCTGGACGGTGACTTCGAGTTCGCCGAGAACCAGGCCGATCCCGCCGTGTTGTCGGCGGGCGTGCGATACCGCCTCTAGCCCGCCTTCTTGAGCGCCGCGATCTGGCGGCCGAACCACCAGCCGTTGAGCGCCTGCAGCGGACCCACCAGGAAGTAGATAGTGCCGGGCAGCCAGTTGTTGGACGTGGTGAGCGCCAGGGTGATGGAGACCAGGCACACCGACACGTGGATGATGTACTCCATGATCGCCGCGCGCGTGTAGCGTGCTTCCACGGCATTCAGACCGAGCTCGGTGCGCCGGCGCCAGGCATGCGCATAGAGCACCGCGTAGAAGCCCCACGCTCCGGCGAAGCCCGTTCCGTAGATCACGTACAACCACTGCACCTGCCAGCCCGCGTCGAGCACGGGCGGATTCGCCATGTCCAGGCCGAACAGGCGCACCGTGAGCATGGTGAACAGGAACTTGAGTGGATAGACCAGGAACAGCACCAGCACCAGGATGCACATGGTGATTACGCGCGAGAGCGCGTCGTCGAGGCCGTAACGGCGGTGATACTGGTAGTGCGCGTTCCAGAACAGCATCAGCAGCGTGAAGCAGATGATGAAGGCCGGCAGCCCACGCACCACGTCGAGCAGGCCGTTGAATGAAGTGGGCACTTCGAGCGCCACCACGAGCAGCGTGACGGCGAAGCCGAAGACGGCATCGGTCAGTCCTTCCACGCGCGAGACTTCCAGGCCGCGCCAGCGGAAATCACTCTCGGGCCGCGGCGACATCGGCAGGTGATCGCGGAGGCGCGTTTCCATGTGGGCGGGCTGGGGCTCAGAGGGCTGGGGCTCAGCGGCCTGGGGCTCGGCGGCCTGGGGCTCGGCGGCCTGGGGCTCGGCGGTCCGGGGTTCTGCGCTCATGTGAGCTCCCTGCGATCATTGTTGTAGCTATCCGGGCGCGGATTCTACCGTGGCTTCACGCGCCGCGTGGGCTCGGCTTCGAGCGGATTCTCCGGCCAGTAATGCCGTGGGTACCGGCCACGCATGTCCTTGCGCACCTCGACATAGGCGTTCTTCCAGAAGCTCGCGAGATCGCGCGTCACCTGCAGCGGGCGGCGCGCGGGCGACAGCAGTTCGAAGGTCACGGGCACCACGCCGCCGCCGATGCGGGGCGTCGCCGCGAGACCGAAGACTTCCTGCATGCGCATGGAAGCAATGGGGGCGTTGTCGCTGAGATAGTCGATGCGCGCGCGCGTACCGGTAGGCAGGCCGATGTGCGTGGGAGCGAGCTCGTCGAGCTTTCGCTGCCGCTCGTAGCCCAGGTGGGCCTTGAGCGCTTCCAGCAACGGAGATGCGCGTGAGCTGAGACCGGCGCGTCGCGCCCTCGAGGAAAGGCTCCAGCCACCCCAGATCCGCGGCCAGCGCGTCACGCGTGAGATCCGGCCAGTCCGCGACGTCCTTGCGGTCGAGTACGCGCACGAACTCGCTGCGCGCCACGAAGTTCCGGCGACTCGTCGTCCCAGGGCAGCGAGTCGAGGCCCATCGAGCGGATGCCCTCGAGCATGGCCGCGGCCTCGCATCCCGCGGCACATCGTGCAGCGGCTTTTCCTCGATGACGAGTGTGTCCAGCGCGATGACACGCCGCGCCGTCACCGCCTCCGTGCGTTCGTCCCAGGCGAGCTCGTCGCCGCGACGGAGCTGCGGCGCGAAGTGTTCGAGCAGTTCCGCCTTGCGCAGTGGCGCGGCCAGCTGGATCCGCGCCTCGCGGTCGCGATCGTCCAGGTCCACGGCGACGATGAACTCCTCCCGCGCGATGGACTCGACGCGAGGCGAACACGCGCGCCGCGCCCATTGCTGAGCTGGTAGCGCGCCTCAGCGCCGGCGCGACGGCGCGCGATGCGGTCCGGATACGCCAGGCGCCAGCAGCACGCCCGGTTCCACGCCGGGCTCCACACCGGATTCTTCCCTCGCGGAGTTCCCGAGCTGCTGCTCGAACTGCCGTTGCGAGCGGCGCACGCGATCCAGGGCGCCGCGCTCGGCATTGCCCTTGCGCAAAGCCTCGAGCCGCGTGCGCACATCGCTGTCGCGAGGCCCACCGCCGGCGCGCAACAGGTCTCGATCCGACAGCAGCGCCGCAAGCTCGGCCAGCGAGCCGGCTCGCACCGAGATCGCGCGCCTTCAACAGCATGTGCGCCAGGCGCGGATGTGCCGGGAACTGCTGCATGGCGCGGCCATGCGCGGTGACCTTGCCGTGCTCATCCAGCGCGCCGAGGCGGCGCAGCAGATCGCGCGCACTCGCGAGCGTCGCGGCGGGCGGCGCATCCAGCCATTGCAGCGCGCCCGCCTCGGTGCCCCAGGCCGCGAGATCCAGCGCCAGCGGCGCGAGATCGGCGACGCAGACTTCCGGCGGCGCGTACGCCGCGAGACTGCGTTCGGCGCCCTCGCCCCAGAGCCGGTAGCAGACGCCCGGCGCAGTGCGGCCCGCGCGACCGGCGCGTTGCTCGGCCGACGCGCGCGAGATGCGCTGCAGCTCGAGCCGGTTCATGCCGCTGGCCGGATCGAACAGGCTGCGCCGCTCCAGTCCCGCGTCGATGACCACGCGCACGCCGTCGATGGTGAGGCTGGTCTCGGCGATGTTCGTGGCCAGCACGATCTTGCGCCGTCCGGCGCGCGCCGGCCGCGATCGCGGCATCCTGGTCGCCGCCCGCCAGCTCGCCATACAGTGGATAGACGTCCACGTCGGGACCGACGAAATCGAGCATGCCCTGCACTCGCCGGATCTCACCCGCGCCCGGCAGGAACACCAGCATGTCGCCGGGCGACTCGTGGAGTGCGCGCTTGATGGCGCGCACCACTGCCAGCTCGGGCGACATCGCGCGGCCCGCCATGGAGCCCCGGCAGTGCCGGCATGCCTGTGCCGAGATAGCGTACATCCACGGGGTACATGCGGCCCGCCGCCGTGACGACCGGTGCATCGCCTAACAACTTCGCCACGGCCGCGCCGTCCAGCGTGGCCGACATCACCAGCAGCCGCAGCTCGGGCGCGAGGTTCTCCTGGGAATCCAGCGCGAACGCCAGGCCCGTGTCCGCATGCAGGCTGCGTTCGTGGAACTCGTCGAACAGTACG
Source organism: uncultured Pseudomonadota bacterium (assembly GCA_963846605.1). Classification (GTDB taxonomy): domain Bacteria; phylum Pseudomonadota; class Gammaproteobacteria; order Steroidobacterales; family Steroidobacteraceae; genus CADEED01. Next base: position 21,219 of record CAWJWS010000010.1, on the reverse strand, counting down.
GCGCCCACGCCTTCCAGCGCCGGATCGCTCTGCAGCATGCGCGTGAAGACGCCTTCGGTGACGACCTCGATGCGCGTGCGCTTGCCCACGCGGGTGTCCATGCGCATGCGGTAGCCCACGGTTTCTCCGGGCGCTTCGCCGAGCGTGGCCGCCATGCGCGCCGCCACGGCGCGCGTCGCCAGGCGGCGCGGCTCGAGCATGATGAGTTTCCGGCCCCGCAACCATGGTTCATCGAGCAAGGCAATCGGAACAACGGTGCTCTTGCCGGCGCCGGGTGGCGCTTCCACGACGGCATTGCGATGGCTGCACGAGCGCCGCACGCAGCGCGGGCAGGACTTCGTCGATGGGCAAACCGGATTTCACGCCGACTCATTTTACAGACTCACTGCTGCTAACATCCGCCGCATGCGTTGGCGTCAAAGTCGGTCGAGTCAGAACGTCGAGGACTACCGTGGCCGTTCCACGGGTGGTGGTGGTGGCCTCAAGATCGGCCTCGGCACCGTGGTCATCGGCGTAATCGCGTATTTCCTCGGCGGTCCACAGGCCGTCATGCAGGTGCTGTCGGGCGCCGGATCGCAGGCCCCCACCTCTGAAGCTCCTGTCCAGCCCGGCTCACCCGCCGACGACGCCGGGCAGTTTCGTGTCTCACGTGCTGGGTGACACCGAAGACACCTGGACCGCGATCTTCGCGCAAGCGAACCAGCAGTACCCCGCGCCCAGGCTCGCGCTGTTCGAGCAGGGCATCAACACCGCGTGCGGTTCAGCGCGACTTCCGCCGATGGGCCCGTTCTACTGCCCCGGCGACAACACAGGTTTACATCGACCTCGCTTTCTTCCAGCCAGCTCGAGACGCGAGTTCGCTGCGCAGGGTGATTTCGCGAAGGCGTACGTGATCGCGCACGAAGTCGGCCACCACGTGCAGACCGTCACCGGCATCTCCGACAAGGTGCGCGCCGCGCAGCAGGGCGCGCGCTCGCAGGAAGAAGCCAACGCCTTGCAGGTGAAGATGGAGCTGCAGGCCGATTGCTACGCCGGCATCTGGGCGCACCACGCCGACCGCACCCGCCAGCTCGTGGAAGCCGGCGACATCGATGAAGCCCTCGGCGCCGCCACCGCCGTCGGTGACGACACAATTCAGAAACGCGTGCAGGGCCACGTGAACCAGGAATCCTTCACGCATGGCTCCGGCGCGCAGCGCCAGGAGTGGTTCCGCCGCGGCTTCAGCTCCGGCCAAGTCGCGAGCTGCGACACATTCAAATGAGCTTCCGGACGATGGCCGCACGCCCGTGGCCACGGGTGGTTGCCAGTGCGGCGCCATTCGTTATGCCTTCTACGTCCCGCTCGAAAATGCGCATGTCTGTCATTGCCGCATGTGCCAGCGAGCCACGGGCGGCCTCTTCGCGGCGCTGGCCGGTGGCGCAGCCGGAAAATTTCGCGTGGACCCGTGGCACGCCGGAATTCTTCGCCAGCTCCAATCTCGCGAAGCGCGGGTTCTGCGCGAACGTGCGGCACGCCGCTGTCGTTCCAGTACGACACGCCCGCGGCGCGCATGTACACCACCATCGGCAGTCTCGATCGACCCCGAGAGAGCGCCCATCGTCAAGCAGTTCGGCATCGAAAGCCGGCTGCCCTGGGTGAAGTTCTGCGAGGAAGTGTCCGCGGAACGCACGGCCGAAGGTGCCGAGGCGCAGGAGTTCCTGGCGGGCCTCCAGGATTTCCAGCGGCGCGACTAACTAGCATTGTTTGCCGGGCGGCGCGGAGGCTAACATCCGCGCATGGCGGACACCTTCATGTTCGTGGCTCTCGGCCTCGCGGTGCCGGTCTATTTCCTGCCCACTGCCTGCGCCTATCTCACTCGCAAGCGCGGCGCCGCCGCCTTCATGCTGCTGAACTTCCTGCTCATCGGTCTGTGGCTGCTGAAGATGGGCACTGGCGCTTCGGGCTCACCCGCGTCATTGTTGATTCTGCCGTTCAGCCTCGAACTGACGCTGGTGCTGTGGCTGGTGCTGTTGCATTTCAGCTTGCGCCGCGACGATCCCGCACCCGAGGATCTCGACGAGCCCGTGAAGCTGGTGGCACACGATTCGGCCTGGCACCAGGTTTTCCTGGCCGAGTCGGAACGCATCTCCACCACGCTGGCGTTGCCTGCCGGAACCGTGGAGCACATCGGCAGCACCGCGGTGCCGGGCCTGACCGCCAAGCCCGTGGTGGACATGATGCTGGGCGTGCCGAAGTATCCGCCGGCGCGCGACCTGCTGTCGCGGCTGCGCATCCTGGGCTACGAAAATCTCGGTGAGGCCGGGGTGCCGGAGCGCATCTATCTACGCCTGCGTGGCGATCGAGACTTCAATCTGCATCTCGTGCTTCTCGGCGGCGAGCACTGGAAGCACAATCTCGCGTTGCGCGAATACCTGCGTGCGGATCCCGCGGCTCGCGCCCGCTATGCCGAGGGCAAGACGCGGGCGCTCGAGGCGGGTGGTGATCGCTTGCAGGGATATTCCAGCGCCAAGGCCACGTTGGTCGGGGAACTGCTCTCGCAGGCGCGCACACGCTGAAATCGCTGAGAAACCCTGCCGTTTTCGCCCTGTAAAGGAAGCTTGACAAGCCCGGCGCCGGCCCCTAACCTGTCAAGCATCCTTTACAAGCAGAGTGAGACCGGAGCAGGACATGCTGGAACGCGACGCCAAGCGAAAATACTTCTGGGAGTTGGGCCTGAGCATGGCGGCCTATGCCGCGGTGCTGGTGATCTCGCTGCGCGTGACCGAGAAGATGGAGGACAGCCTCCTTCGCACGCTGATCGCGCTGGCGCCCGCCATTCCGATCTTCATCACGGTGTGGGTGATCGCCCGCGCAGTTCCGCCGCATGGACGAGTTCGTGCGCCTCCGCAGTCTCGAGAGCATTGCCGTTGCTGCCGCGGTCACCGCCGGCCTCACGTTCACCTACGGCTTCCTCGAATCGGCGGGATTCCCGCGGCTCTCCATGTTCTGGGTCTGGGGAATCATGGGCTTCACGTGGGGCATCCACACCTGCCTGCGCGGATTCTTGTCCAGATGAAGAACCTGGTGCGCGACCTGCGCGGCGAGCATGGCTGGAGCCAGGGCGACCTGGCCGACAAGCTCGAAGTATCGCGCCAGACCATCAACGCCATCGAGACCGGACGATACGACCCGAGCCTGCCACTGGCCTTCGCCATCGCGAAGTTGTTTGGCAAACCCATCGAAAAGATCTTTTTCACGGAGTAATCCCATGCTGAAGCAAGTATTCGCGGGCCTCGCGCTCGCGCTCTCCCCGCTCGTGTCCACGATTTCCACGGCGGCCGACGCGGCTCCCGCGCGGCTCGAAGCCGGCTCACTGCTCGTTGAAAAGTTGGGCAACAGCGGTCCCGCGGTGATCCTGATTCCCGGACTGTCGAGCGGCTCCTGGGTGTGGCGCCGCGCCGCGCCGCGGCTCGCGAAGCGCTCACACGCGTCTATCTACTGACGCTGCCCGGCTTCGATGGGCGCGCCGCCCAGGCTGGCGTCACGCTGGATTCGGTGCAGGCCGACCTGCTCGCGCTGATCGAGAAACAGCACCTGAGCAAGCCCGTGCTCGTGGGTCACAGCCTCGGCGGCACACTGTCGCTGGCATTCGCCACGCAACACTCCGCGAAGATCGCCGGCGTGGTCGCGGTGGATGGACTGCCGGTATTCCCCGGCACCGAAGGCACCGCGGACCGCAAGCCCATGGCCGATGGCATGCGCGCGCAGTTCGCCAGCCAGACGCGCGAGCAGTTCGTCGCGGGTCAGCAGATGTACATGCGAAACATCGGCGTGATCGACGAGAACGCTCGCGCACGAACTCGCCACGCTGGCCGCGCGCAGCGACATCGGCGCCACGGCGGATTTCGCCGGGCAGCTCATGGCGCTGGACCTGCGCCCGCGGCTTGGCGCGATCCACGGTGCCGGTGGTGGCGATGTCGCCCTTCAATGCGCCGGACTTCGCCCGCATGGGTGTCGATGAAGCCGGCAAGACCGGTTACTACCGCATGCTGCTCGCCGGCATCGCCAAAGCTCGACGTGGTGTCCATCGCGCCTGCGCGGCACTTCGTCATGTTCGACCAGCCGGAAAAGTTCGCCGCGGCTCTCGACCAGGCGCTGGCAAACATGTTCGAATCGACGACGAAATGACCACAGGCTATTCCGGCACGCCACTCGCGAAAAAGCTGGGTTTCAAGCCCGGCCTGCGCGTGGCCGCGGTCGGCGCGCCGGCCAGCTACGCGAAATTGCTGGCGCCCTTGCCCGCCGGCGTGGACGTGGGTGCACGGGTCGGAAAGGACACCGACATCGTGCACCTGTTCACCACGTCGAAGGCCGAGCTCGCGAAGAAGCTCGAGTCGTGGCTCAAGGTGCTAGGTACGGATGCCGCCATCTGGGTGTCGTGGCCCAAGAAGGCGGCGAAGGTGCCCACGGACATCACCGAGGACACCATTCGCGCCGTGGCATTGCCCATGGGACTGGTCGACATCAAGGTATGCGCCGTCGACGAGACCTGGTCCGGACTCAAGCTGGTACTTCGGAAGGAACTCCGGAAGGGTGCCGGGTGAGGAAAGTGGGGAGAAGGCTCTCTCCCCACTTTCCTCACCCGGCACTGTCAGGTTCGCGGCCCTATCAAGTCCCAGAGCGTGCCGTACAAGTCCTTGAACACGGCGACGCGTGCCGTAGGGCGCTTCCGATCGGCTCGCGCACGAACTCGACGCCTTGCGCCTTGTACGCCTTGGTAGTCGCGCCAGAAGTCGTCGGTGTGGAGGAACAGGAACACACGGCCGCCGGTCTGGTTGCCGATGCGCGATTGCTGATGCTCGTTCGCGCCGCGCGCCAGCAGTAGTTTGGCGCCCTGCCCGTCGCGCCCGGCGGCTCGATGACCACCCAGCGCTTGTTCTGCTCGGGCACGAAGCTGTCTTCGATGAGGGTGAAGCCCAGCTTGCCGACGTAGAAAGCCAGCGCCTCGTCGTAGTCGCGGACGACGAGGGAGATTTGCACGAGGCGCTGCGTCATGAAGCATCGGGGACAGACTTGAGTCTGTCCCCCTCCAGCTGGATGTCCTTATTGAGTGGGGACAGACTGAAGTCTGTCCCCGCTGTCTTACGGCTTGATCGGGCTCAGCCCGCCCCAGGGCTTGAGGCGGTTCAGCTCCGGCACGATGGCGCGACGCATGGCGAGGAAGTCAGCTCGCCGCGCTCGCGATAGATGACCTTGCCCGTCTCGTCGAGGATGATCGTGTACGGCAGCTCGCCGCGCCAGTCCTTCACCGACTCGAAGGCGTCGTAGAGCTCATCCTTGTTCTCACTCGCCAGGATGTAGTTCTTCATCGACGCGTGTTTCTTGGTGAGGAACTCCTTCACCGAGCCTTCCATATCGGGATATTCCGCGGCGATGGTGATCATCTCGAATGGGCGCCCGCGGAAACGGATGTTGTGCTCCACGAGCTCGTCGAACTCGGTGATGCAGGGCCCGCACCAGGTGGCCCACACGTTGATCATGCGGATCTTGCCGGAATCCTTGTTCGCGCGGATCGCCTTGAGCGTGGCGACGTCGGCCTTCTCCAGCGTGACCGGCTCCGCGGCCCAGCGCGCCTTGAACTTGGCGTACTCGGCGACCTTCTCAGCCCACTTCACCGAGCATCCGAACACGCGCGTCGAGGTGACGGGCGGTTCCTTGCCGGCCAGCAGCGCATCCAGCGCGGCGCGGGTGTCGAACTTGGTGGCGCTGGATTCGCGCTCGGAGTCATCGATGCGGCCTTCGAAGCGCAACTTGCGCGCCTTGTCGAAGATGAACACGTGCGGCGTGGCCACCGGGCCCATCTTGTGCGAGAGCTCCTGCTTCGGGCCGTCGTCCAGCCAGACGAAGTTGAACTTCTGCCTGCTTCGCGCGTTCCTGCATCTCCGCGAACGAATCCGCCAGATCGGTGTACGCGAGCTCATCGAGCCGGACCGCTCGCGCGTGGTTCGGATTGATGGCCACGACCTGCACGTTCTTCGGCTTGTAATCCGACCACCAGCTTCTTGATGCGCTCCTCATAGGCCTGCGCCGTCGGGCAATGCGCGCACGTGTAGATGATGCACCAGCAAATCGCTCTTGAAGCTCTTGTCGGTGTAGGTCTTGCCGTCGATCCGGGCAAGCGAAAACGCCGGCAACGCCGAGCCGACGGGCAGCACCGGCGGTTCGTCGGCGGCAAATGCCGCGCCCGAAAGCGCCAGCACCATGAAAGCAATGAATCCGCGCATGTATCCCCCTTCTGTCTCCCCCTTCGAGAGACGCGCAGCCTACCGGAATCCTAGGCCCCTCCGGCAATAAGTCTCATTTTGGGAACGCGGGCCTCCGGACCCGGACCCGGCCTGTCGGACGCTTCCCCATACTCCGCGCCCCGAAAATCCCAAGGTTGTTTGCCGATCATCATGCGTACCTACGCCAAGCTGCTTTCCATCATCCTGTTCATCCTGATCGCGCCGTTCGCGCGTTCACAGCAGTCGCTGCAATCGATGCATTCGCGCGTGCCCGCCACGCCGGCAACGGCCGCCGCCGCGCCCGCCTGGCTCGCCACGCCCGAGATCACCTCGCTTCGCAAGCAGCTCAAGGACCAGCGCGCCTTCGTCGAGAAAATCAGCAAGGATGCGTCGGCTGCCTCGGCCGCGGGCATGAGCACGGGCGCCATCGACTTCGCGCGCGCCCAGCGTGACCCCGCCTACGCGCAGGAACTCCAGAAGAAGATCGCGGCGATGAGCCAGGAAGAGCAGATGAAGCTCGGCGTGCAGATGGCACAGGCCACGCAGGCGCAGGCGCTGCAGGACGTGCAGGCCATGGCCGCCGATCCGGACAGCGTGCAGCTCGCCGCCGAACACTGGCCCGAATACCAGATGAAGCAGGCCACGGGCGGCATCACCGCGCAGGTCACGGCGGTGGGCGATATCCGCCAGAAAGTGAGCTCGCGCGCCATGCAGATCGGCGAGCAGGCCTCGAAGAAGCTCAAGTGCAGCGACGGCGAAGGCTCGTGCTCAGCCGCGGACCAGGCCGCCGACAAGGCCACGCTCAAGGCCGCGCATGCCCAGATCGTCGGCGAGTACGACAAGGCCCTGGTGCTCATCGGCCAGCAGGTGGAAGCCGCGCGCAAGTCACGCGCCGCCGACATCGCCGCCGTGCAGAAGGACCTCGCGCCCGCGCAGTACGGCGCCGCCGCGAAGAGCAGCGCCAACAAGCAGCTGCTCGCCGCGTATCACAATGCCGCGTTGATGGAAGTCGAACAGCTGTTCATGCTGGCCGAGGACTCGGCGAAGTGGGCGGCGACGCGAGTGAAGGATCGCACCGTGGACTTCATGCCCATCGATTGATGGGGACATTCCTGATTTCCTGGAAAAAGAGGACGCGGCTCACGCGTCCTCTTTTTTTTGCGAGCTTCACACGCTGCAGTCAGGAGCGCTAGACGGCGACGCCACTCACCGCCACAGCGCGAACGGCAGTAGATCCCAGAAGAACAGCGTTACGCACCATTGCAGCACCAGTGCAGCGGCCACCGCGTGCACAACCCATGATCTCAACCTCGGGCGCGAGCGCCACGCCCAGATCAGCTGCGCGGCCATGAGCAGCGGCAAGGCGGCCGTGGCGAGATAAAGGCACACGCTGGCGGCAGTGAGGTCACCGATGGCCAGGAAGGGCTGAGATGCGAACAGCGCCGGCACCAAGAGCATCATTGCCAGGACGAGCGAAGCCGGCTGGAGCAGCGTCTCGCCGCGACGCCACGCGCGCCACGGAATCATCAGCACCAGCGTGAGCAAGCCTGCAATGCCGAGCACCAGGCTCAACCAGTTCGCGACCACGCGCAGGCCACTGATCCGCTGCAGCGTGCGCGTGCCATCGCTGATGAGCCGCTGTCCGTCCGACGTCATCAACACATGCGACGCGCTCAGCCGGTCCGCGGCGCGAAAGAGTCCTGGACCCACGGGTGAAAGTGTCTGCGGCTCGCCGCCGAACGGCTGCAGGATCAGACCGGATGTGTCGGCCCTGACGACCACGCTGTCGAACAACAGGTCGAAGTACCGGAACTGCTCGAACCGAGCCGGCGTGAGCACATACCGTCCTTGCCATTGCGCCGCGACCCCCGGGGTCGCCACGGGCGCGGCGACGGGCGCGGCGACTCGCAATGAGTGCGTGAACAGCTCATCGAAGCGCGAATACCGGGCAGTCTCGCTGTCGCTGTTGATCGCGACGAAGAACGCCTTGCGATGCTCGGGATACACGCACAGCGACGCGCGATAGCCGATGATGTTGCCGAGGTGGCAATGGCCCACGGCGCCATGCCGGTCGCGACGCGCGAGCCCCAGCGCATATCCGGCTTCGAGTCCCGCCGCGGCCGCGGGAGTGCGGGCGTGCGCCATCTGTCCCAGCAGCGATTCGTCGATGAATGGCGCGCCGTCCATGCGTCCATCACTCATGAGGAATCGGGCCAGCCTCATCATGTCGCCGGCCGTGGTCGTGAACTGCGCCGCGGGCCGCACCGCGACCGGATGCGCCGCGGCAAGGCTGAAGTCCTCGAAGTGTCCCCAGGCCAGCCGGGGATCCGCGCCTGTTCCGGCCTGGGTCACGAACTCGAAAGTACTGTCGGTCATGCCGAGTGGCCGCAGCAGCTCGCGATCCAGCCAGGACTCATAGCGTTCACGCGTGACGGATTCGATCACCATGCCCGCCAGCGTGTAGCCCATGTTCGAGTACGAGAAGCGGCTTCCCGGTTCCACTCGCACGCGCAACACGCTTCGATCCGCGAACGCGTCGATGAGCGGCGCGCGTGGCGCCGAGCGCCGCGAGAACAGGTGCCAGAGCCGCAGATCATCCAGGCCCGAGGTGTGATCGAGCAGATGCCGCAGCGTGACGGGTGACTTCGCCTTCCAGGGATTGTCGAGCGTCAGCGCCGGCAGCAACTCCTCCAGCGGAGCATCGAGATTCACGCGACCCTGGCTCGCGAGCCGCAGCACACCCAGCGCCAGCACGGTCTTGGTGACCGAGCCGATGTGTACGCGGGAATCCGCGCGCATCGGCAGCTGCCGCTGGTGGTCCGCGAAGCCCGCGGCACCCAGGCGAGTCTCCGCGCCATCCACCACACCGTACACCGCGCCCGCGAGCTGCTCTTCCTTCAGCAGGCGATCGAGCGAGCAGTCGAGATCACAACCGTCCGCGGCGCGCGCCGCCGCGCACAGCGCCAGCAGCAGCCACGCAAGAGGTTTCATTCAGGTTGAGACGCTGCTGTGAGTGCGCGCGTTTAAACGAAGCCGAGCGCGGTGTTCGGGAAATTGCCGACATTCGGCAGGATGCCCGGCAGCTCGCCCGCGTTGCATCCGAACCAGCGCGCCAGCGTGGCGGCGAACTGGTCGACCGAGGTCGTCGGCAGCAGCCGACCCTGGCCCACCTGGTCGTCGGTCTGGATCGACACATGCGGTGCCGTGCCGTAGAAGCGCCCGCCATTCACCGCGCCGCCCATCACGAAGTGATGGCTGCCCCAGCCGTGATCGGAGCCGTCGGCGTTCGAGCTCAGCGTGCGGCCGAAGTCGGACGCGGTGAACGTGGTCACCTTGTCGGCCACGCCCAGTTCCACGGTCGCCGCGTAGAACGCGCTCATCGCGGCGTTCACGCGCGCCATCAGGTTCGGATGGTCCTGCATGAGCAGGTTGTGGTTGTCGAAGCCGCCCAGCGACACGAAGAACACCTGGCGGCGCATGCTGAGCGCGGTTGCGCGCGCCGATCAGACGCGCCACGATCTGGAGCTGCGCCGCCAGCGGATTGCCGCCGGGAAACACCGTGGCGCGGATTCACGCCGCCCAGTGCGCCGTTCACCACGCCCTCCATGCGCGATGGACCGGCGCGTGACCACGGCGTATTCGTTCTCCAGCACGTGCGCGCTGGTGCGCGTGATCAGCGCATTGACCGCCTCGCGAAAGCCGGCGGTTGGCGTTGTTCACCGCGATTGATGCGCGATCGCGCACCGTTCGGGCTGGTCTGGTACTGCAGCGCGTCGCGCCCCGCCACGAACACCGCGTTGCCCGACGCCGAGATGCAGGTGAGCAGCGAGTTCGGCGAGTTGCTGTTGCTGGCGAGCGCGATGTCGCCGAGCTTGCCACCCCAGCCCACCGTCGAACCCTCGGTGCCATTCGACTGCCACACCGACTGCTGGTCGTTGTGCGAGAACAGCTTGGGCGGCAGCGGATTCGCCACGCGGTTGGTGGACTAGGTACTGCGCAAGCGTGGTCGGCTGCACCAGCGGCCCCACGTTGAGCTGCACCGCGAGCCGGCCCGCATCCCACAGGCTCTTGAGCCCGGTGAGCGGCGGCGCCAGTGCGTACTGCAGGTTGTCGGTGAGCGTCTGGCCGCCGCTGGGCGTGAGCGCCGTGGGCGCCAGCGCCGCGCGCGCGAGCGCGATGCCCGCCTGGTCCTCGCCGGCCGCGCCGGCGCGGATCTGGTGATACAGCGCGTAGTTGGCCGCGTCGTACGGCACGACGGTGTTGGCGTAGTCGTTGCCGCCATACAGGAAGACGCAGACCAGCGCCTTGTAGTCGGTGTTGTCGAAGGCCGCGGCCTCGCCCATGGCGGCGAGATTGATCGCCAGCGGCGTCGCCACGCCCATCGCTCCGAGCTGCAGGCCGCGCTGCAGGACAGGCGCCGCGTCCGTTGCCGGGTCCACTGTGGTCATGGCCGCTCATTTCTGCACCAGGTATTCGGGGCTGATCGAGGAACAGCAAGGCACCGGTCGCCAGCATGTTCAGCTTGTTGTCATTGGTGCTGGCCGCCGTGATGTTGAAGGCGTTGAGCACCGCCGTGATCACGTTCAGCGAGTCCTGCGACATCTGGTTGGCCGTGAGCCGCAGGTTGTACCAGGCCACCACGGCCGGCACGTCGTGCGCGATCGGCAGCAGCTCCGTGTAGGTGGGCTTGATGTCGTTGTAGCCGCCGCGCGTGACCCACTGCATGAAGTTCATGTAGCCCGCGGCCGTGGTCTCGTTGACCAGCTGGAACTCCGGCGCCTGCTTGCGTGGCGGTGGCGATGGCCGTGTTCGGCGGCACGTAGCCGGGCCGGAAGAAATTGAACACCGACGGCGAGCGCAGCGGACTCTGACCGAGCGCGGTGTCGCTGGGTGGACAGGTCGTACATCTCGTAGTCGCCCGTTGGTCGATGTCACGCCGACGGTGCGCCACCACTGCACGAGGCGCACCATCGGCTCGCGCAGTTTGCCACGCCAGCGTGTTCGAGCGCCGCGGGCGCCGCGCGCGCTTCGTCATCCATGAGGATGGCGGTCCACACCGCCTTCAGATCGCCGCGCACGCCCGCGCCATTGTTGGCGAACGCCGCGGCGACGCGTCCGACGTAGGCCGGCGAGGGATTGCTGGTCACCAGCCGCTGGATCATCTGCCGCGCGAAGAACGGCCCGGTGTTGGCGTGGTTGAACAGCGTGTCGAGCGCGATGCGCAGCGCCTCCGGACCCGCCGTGTTCGCCGGGATCGTCGTGCCGAGGAAGGTCACCGCCAGCGTCGAGTGATTCTGCGCGCGGAACGACATCGGGTTGGTGGCGAAGCGCGTGTTGGGCACGTCGTAGTCGTGCCAGGCCACGTCGGTGAAGGTGCCGCCGTTGGATAGATAGTCCCAGTCGTAGCCCGTGAACACGCGCGCCAGGTTGGTGATGTCGCTCTGGCCGTAGGTCTCGATCGGATTGTTGTTGGCGTCGCGGCGCGACGTGCCATCGGCGTTGAGCTCGTACAGCCCGATGGTGAACAGCTGCATCACCTCGCGCGCGTAGTTCTCGTCGGGCTGGCGGCCGTTGGCATCTTCCTTGAGGTTGCCCTTGGTGTTCAGGTAGAAGCCCATGGCCGCGTTCAGCGTGACGCGCTCGAGCAGCGTGCGGAAATTGCCGAAGGCGTTCGCGCACAGCACGTCCCAGTACGCGGCGATCACGTAAGGCGGATAGAAGCCGTCGATGGGGCTCAGCGAGACGACGAAGAATTCCGACAGCGCCAGCGCCATGCGCTTGCGCATCTGGTCGGGACCCGCGAGCAGCTGGTTCCAGATCATGAAATCGCCGAACTGCGGCCAGAAGTAGCGCTGCGTCGCTGGTGATGGCGTTGTGGCCGCGTGAATCCAGCCAGGCCACGCCGGTCTGCCCCAGCGCGGAGTTGAAGTTGGTGTTCAGCCAGGCGAGGTAGCCGTCGTTGCGCAGCGTGGTCATGTCCGCGCGCATGCACGGAGAACTGCGCCTGCTGCAGGAAGCGCGAAGCCTCGACGTCGGTGGCGGCCTTGAGCACCACGGGCGGAGGCGGATTGTTGACGGGAGGCGCAGGCGGGGGTGCGGCGCTGCCGCCTCCACCACCGCCGCAGGCGGCGAGCGTGAGCGCGGAGAGAGCCACGGCCAGTTCAGCTCCGCTGGACTCGCCGTCGCGTGACTCTGTGGACAGTGCGATCTCGCGATCTTCTGCTTGCACAAGACCCCCCGGACGCGGTGCACGGTAACCGATGTCCGGAGGGCCGGGCAAACAACTTGCCCATATCGCCCCCCATTCGTCGTCAAAGCGGTACCGGCCTCACAGCACGGCCTCACATTCGGCCATGGTGTTGTCCGCCTCGTCGGGCTCATCGATCTGGCCCGCGGCAACCAGCGGGTAGGGAAATTCCGCGCGTCCGCGCCTACGATGAAGTCATGAAGCGCAAACGCGGACGCCCGCCGCACGCCGATCTCCTCACGCCCGGCGAATGGCGCACGGTGCACTTCGTGCAGCACGGCATGAGCAACGTCGAGATCGCCCGCCGGCGCGGCATCAGCGTGGACGCGGTGAAATTCCACGTGGGAAACGCCCTGGGGAAGCTGGGTCTGCGCAGCCGGAGCGAACTGCGCGCCTGGTTTCGGGCACCGGCCGACAGTGCGCTCTCGCGCGGTGGCAAACAGGAAGGAAGCATGGACATCTCGAACATCGGCCAGGTGGCGCGCTCGGTCAGCGACAGCGCGGCCTCGGAAAAGTGGTACCGCGAGGTGCTGGGCCTGAAGCACCTGTATACCTTCGGCACGCTGGCCTTCTTCGACATCGGCGGTACCCGGCTGATGCTGTCGCAGGAGGGCGGTGCGGTCCGCGAATCCATCCTCTACCTGAGGGTGGCGGACATCGCCGCGGCGCACCAACTACTCCAGTCGCGCGGCGTGAGGTTCACGCATGCCCCGCACCTGATCCACAAGCACGCCGACGGCACCGAAGAGTGGATGGCCTTCTTCGAGGACCCGGATGGGCGGCCGCTGGCGATCATGAGCCAAGGGGTGCCGGTGTGAAAAGGGGCAGATCTATTTTCCATCGCCCTGGACGGGGCAAGTGCTCCGCCCCGAGGGAAAATAGATCTGTCCCCTTTTTCACATATTGTTAGTCCGTGACGCAATCGGCTCGGGCGATTCCCTACGCCTGCGAACCGCGACACGGTTTTACGTAGTCCTGCCGGCGCAATCTATCCCGCGCTTCGCGCCAGCCTAAAAGCAGGGAGTTATTCATGAGTGCATCGAGTGAACGCATGTCGGTATTCGGTCCGACGCTGCGCTTCAAGGGCGAACTGAGAGCCCAGGAAGACATCAAGATCGAGGGCCGCATCGAAGGCTCGATCCATCATCAGCAGCGAGTCGTCGTCGGCAACAAGGGCGAAGTCGTCGCCACGGTCAATGCCCAGAGCATCGACGTCGACGGCAAGGTCCAGGGCGACATCGTCGCCAAGAAGAGCATCAAGGTCAGTCAATCGGCTGTGGTCCGCGGCAACCTCCGCGCCCCCAGCGTGAGCATCAACGAGGGAGCAAATTTCAATGGCGGAGTCACGATGGAGTCGAATGCTGGGTCGCTCGGAACCTCCTCCTCCAGCTCCAAGCCGGCCTGAGGCGGAGAAACCCATGAGCAAGAACCCCCGAAATGCCAAGATGGCTCCGCCGCGCGCCGGCCGCCGCGCCGTCGAACGGCACCGTCTGCGTCCTCGGCCCGACCCTGCATTTCAAGGGTGAGCTGTACGGCGAAGAGGACCTGGAATTCCAGGGCCAGCTCGAAGGCTCGATCGAACACACGCGTTCCTTGAGCATCGGCAAGGACGGCGGCGTGACGGGCAACATCAAGGCCAAGTTCGTGATCGTCGAAGGCCGTGTCGACGGCGACATCTACGCCACCGAATCGGTCTCGGTGCGCCAGTCGGCCAAGGTCAAAGGCAACATCTTCGCGCCGCGCGTGGGCATCGCCGATGGCGCCCAGTTCTCCGGCAGCGTCGACATGAGCCACAAGGCCGCGGCCTGCCGGCTCGAAGCCGCAGTCGACGCTCAGCGATCCTGCTGCGGAGCGCCTGCTGACGAAGGCGGTGGGCTGATCCAGCCCACTGTCCGAGGCGCGGCCGAAGCAAACTGACGATTCTCGCGGACAGCGCGCGCAGGGATTCCTGCGCGCCGTGCCGCGTTTTTGTTGACCAGCAGCACCACCGCGACCTTCGCGTCCGGGTACAGCTCGCAGACGCTGGCGAATCCATAGGTGGCGCCCGGTCGAGATGCAATCCGCCGGCCCTGCGGCGATTGTCCCCAACACCCAGAAGAACCCCAGCGACACCCGCCCATCCGGCGACGTGACCAGGTGGGCTGGTGCGCCAGCTTCACCGACGCATCGCGTCTCCACCATCTGCCACGACGCGAACTTGCAGCAGGTCGTCGGCGCTGTAGCGCAGCGTGTTCGGCCGGAAACTGCGTCTTCGCGTCGAAGGTCGGCAGCGGTTCGTTGTCGCGCCGTGTAGCCCTGCGCCAGTAGTTTGGCCGGCGGCGCGGTGCCGCTCGGCCATGCGCAGCGGTTTCTCGATCTCGCGCGCCAGCGATCTGCTCGAAGGGCTCGCCGTAGATCTTCTCCAGCACCACGCCCAGCAGCATCGCGCCCACATTGCGAGGGCGCCGGCTCAGTGCCCGGCGGCCGGCGCGGCGTCACCCGATGCAGCTGCCGCAGGAATTCCTGGCGCGTGTAACTTCTCGATGACCCGCATGTCGCGTGACCGCCAGGACTCGCCCGGCACCGAGCGCACCTGCGAGAGATCCGGGATGTTGTCGACCAGCTGCGAAGTGCTGCTCACCAGGTGCCGCAGCCGCACGTGTCTCGCCGCCGTTGGCGAGGTTCGGATACGCCTCGTACGAGATACTTCGCCGACGTCGTCGTTGAGCGTCGCGCGGCCCTTCGACGACGGCGCGCGCCAGGAGCTGCCCGGCGAAGGTCTTGGAGATGCCGCCGATCTCGTAGATAGTGTCCTTGGTCGGCGGCTTGTTGCCGTCGAGATGCGGTGGTGCCGAAGTTGTAGAAGTGGCGCTGGCCATCCGTCGAAGACGCCGATGGTGAGGCCGATGCCGTCGTTGGCGACGAGCCAGTCGCGGCCGGCGTCGCGGATTGCCACTTCAGCCGGCGGCGGCTCGGCGGCCTGCGCCCGATTCATCCCGGGCCACAACGACGAAAACAATGCGATGCAGAGAAAGGTCAGGCGCTGGACATTCATGTGAGCACATCCTCGCGCTTAGGCACCGCCAAGACAACGGGCGCGATGAATCAATGCCGGCGGCCTCAGGGGTGGGTCTTCACGCCCGAGGCCAGCACCACGTAGTAGTGAGAGTTGCCGCGGTCGTGCTTCGACAGCAGCGCCGCCAGTTCGAAGGCAGTCGTCGCCAGACCTGCTTTCTGATGGGCGAGCAGCACGTCGTCCAGATCGGCGTCATACCAGTATTCGCTTGCCGGCCGGCGCGCCAGAGCCACGGTCTCCGCATAAGCCTCTTCGAGCAGGCCAGCCGTACCCAGTGCGCCCGCGAGCTGCGCGTGTCGCTCGACATTGAAGTCCGGCTTGCGCCGCTCACTGCCAGCCTCGGCAAAAGTCTTGCGCGCAGCCGCGAGATCACCCGCACCGGCCTGCGCAATGCCAATGTCCAGGAGAGCGCCCATCCGCTCCTCGAGCGAATGCATGAGCCGCGCGGTATTCAACGCATCCTCGAAGAAAGCGTGCTTCAGCTGGATATCGATGACACCGGCCAGGGATGGATCCCGATCTTCCGGGCCCATCGTCGCGCACCGGCGCGCCCACTCGCCGAGAGCCGCGCGAGCTTCGGGCGCGCGTGCAGCAGGCAGGCCGTCACCGATCCGTTCAAGTGACGTGAGGCCCAGACCGTGACCCGAGGAAGCCGCCATCGCCTGCGCGAACGTCTGATCCCCCGCCAACACCCTGCGGGTGAGAATGGCGGCGTTCACGCTGGAGTGATAGCTCTTTTCCAGGCTGGGCAGCATTCTCTCCGCACCCGGAATGTCGCCGTCGAGAGCGCGATGGACGGCGATCACCGCTCTTTGGCGCGGCACACGATCGGGATCGCCTTTCGGCAGCAAGGCCATCGCATCATCGAAGGCACGCGCCTTGATGAGCCATTCAATGGCTTGCATGTAGTCAGCCTGGCGCGACGCCTCCGATCCAACCGCTCCCAGGTGAGGCACGTACAGGCGCACGGTCTGGGCAAGCTCGCCCAGATCGTCACTCCTTTCGATCTCGCCGGCGATCATGCCGAGATAGGTGGTCTTGGCCACAGCGTCGGTCAATTTCAATGTAGCCTCGCGGGCCTTCGCGAACTCGCGCCTGTCGATGTAGACGCGAACCCACATCGTCGGCTCGATGGCGGGGTCGACTCGCCGTGCGACTTCAGCGATCCAGTCCGCGCGCCCCGACTTCACCGCCGCATCCACGACAGCAGCTCGCGCCAATTCGCGATTCAGGTCGTCGCCGATCCTTGCGATCAGATCAAAGGCCTGGGCGAAACGGCCTTGGTCAGCCCACACGCGCACCACGCCACGGCGCGCCGAATCCCGGCTCGCTGGATCCCGAAGCGCCGCGATGGTTTTCAAGGCCTCTTCATCCAGCCGCGCCGCGGCCTGAAGCTTCGAGAGCAAGCTGCGGCTGGATGGTTCGATCGCGCGCGTGTGCTTGATGCGCTCGAGCTCTTCCAGTGTGACTCGTGCTGCGGCGAGGTCACCCGCTCGGGTCTGCAGATGGGCTACGACTTGCAACGCGGAAAAATATTCGTAGGTTTCCTTTTTCGCCCTGGCGTTGTCACGCCCCGCCTGCTTCGCCAGCTCCCAGGCGCACTCGCGCGAGGGTTCGCAGGAAAGATCGGACGGCTTCTGCGATTTTTCCGCCGCGTGGGCCCACCACGAGCTCATGAGCAACGCGGTCGCCAGCAGGAATTTGGCGCTGCTCATCGGCGTGTCACGATTGCGAGGCACGTATCATGGTCCCTCCCCGGACCTGGTGCGACGTCAGCGATTCAACACGTAATCCGCCGCCAGCACCAGCAATAGATAGTCGGTGGTGCCCCGGCCCAGCACGTACTCCGTCTGCTGCCAGAAGAACGGCCAGTGCTTGAGCTCCGGGAAATCCGGCCGGATCAGCGCCGTGCCCGACGCGCTGCCGCCGGGGATGTACGACCAGTCCGCGCGATTGAAGCCATACGCCGTGGTCAGCGACTTCGCGCCCACGCCCGACACGAACGACGCCGTGTTCGAACCCGGATGCACGCCGAGGATGAAGCTCAACGCCTGCAATGCATAGGTGCGCGGGAAGAGATCGGGGAAGCTACAGGTGCAGCATCCACTGGTCCCAGCCGAAACGCTGGATGTTCCAGCCCGCGCCCCAGATGTCGGGCTTGTAAGGCACGGCGTACGGCGTTTCCTTCGCGAGCTCGTCGACCTTCGTGCGATAGCCGGCGACGGCGTCGCGGATGGCCTTCGTGTACGCCGCGTCGTTCACCAGCGGCAAGCGTGCGGCCGACGCATCCAGCCCACGCGCTCGATGTTCGCTGGCGATCGACGTCGCGTTGCGAGACGAGCAGCTGCTTGTACTTCGCATCGCCCGTCGTGATCAGCAGCTCCGTCGCCGCGCCGACGCGCGCGAGCTTCATCCTGCGGCGTCGCGCGCGTCGTAGACCGCGATCGCGGCCTTCAGCGAACGCGCCGCGAGTCGTCGTTGTATCCCTTGAGCGCGCGCGAGGCCGCGGCGAGCGCGGCCGCGGTCTGCAGCTCGCGGCGCGGGTTGTTCTCGGTGAACACCCAGCGATCGTCGGGCGAGCCCGGCAGTCCCACGGGCGGCGCCGATGCTTCCGGCGTCTTCGCCGGATCGAACACCACGTTGTCCGTCATCAGCGCGCCGTCGCCGAGGAACACGTACTGGCGCAGCGTCGGCTCGATGATGCCGCGATACAGCCGGCCGAACTGCTCGTAGCCGTCGACCACGGAGATCACGCCGTGCTCGAGCTGCTGCAGCACGTCGGGCTTGCCGTCGGGCTGGTGGATCTCGGTGACCAGACGTCTTCTGGTCGATGCGCGTGTTGTCGTAGTCGACGTGGAACAGCTCCCACGCCAGCGCCGAGGCCGTAGATCGTGTCGGCCTGCGATTCGACGCGCATGTCCCAGTCGCCCGCGTCGTGCCAGCCGCCGCGGTTCAGGTGCGGCACGGGCTCGCCGGGCTTGAACTTAGTGAGCGTCTCCGGTCCCTGTGAGATAGCCGTCGAAGTGGATGTGGTTCACGGGCGCCATGCGCGCGTCGTCGAGGTGACAGGCGCCGTGCCAGAGCCGGTACTTCTCCAGCACCTTCATGTGGCACATCTGCGCCGGCAGGAAGTACTCGAGCGTCGGCTGCCAGACCTCGCGCGCGAACACGTTCGTCGTTGATGCGGAACGGGTTCGAGTGCAGCGCGCCGTATTTCACGACGTAGACGCCGGGCTCGCTTCACGTCGCTGAAGTCGAGCACGGCGTACTGGTAGCGCAGGAATCGGCCCCACTCCGCGGGCTTGCGGTCGAGGACCGTCTTCACCTGGCCCGGCCTGGCCGATGCGCTGCAGCACGATGTTGGGCCGCGCGGTATCGCGCGGATCGAGCTCGATGATGCGCCTGCTTCGGCTGCGCCGGGTGATAACCCACCTGCGACACCTGGATCACCGGCGTGCGCATCCAGCCCTGCTTTCGCGTGCGGCGTCACGCTGCCATTCGATGGCGCTCGTCGTCGCGCCCGCGGGCGCGAGCGCGCGCACGACGAACCAGCCGTTGTTGTGATTGCCGCGGCCGTCGAGCAGCTGCAGCTCGCCGCCGCGCAGCGACTCGATGGTGAGGTGATACAGCTCGGTCTCGGGCGCCACTTCGAGTCGTCTTGCCGCGCGCGAGCCAGGGCATTTCGCCGGGGCCGCTGGGCTGCTGCTGGAACACGCCGTCGCTCTTGCCGAGCTGGTAGGACTTGCCGAACAGCAAGCCGGGGAACAGCTCGAGATTGAAGCCCACCTGCCCCACCCACTCCGCCGGCATCGGCGTCGGCGAAATCCACGCTGACGATGATGGATTCGCCATCGGGCCGCGCGCGCACGGCGTAGTCGAGCTTGAGGTCGGGATAGATGAGCGGATTGAAACCCTTGCGATCGCAGCTCCGGGTTCGGGATACGCCAGCGGCACGCGGATTTCCTGCGTGGCCGTGTTCACCTCGCGCTTGCCGGGCTTCGGAATCGGCGACCACTGGCCGGGCGAAGGCTCGAGCCGCACGTCGCCGTTCGAGGCGATGCGCTCGTCGTGCATGATGATGCTGAGGCCGCCCTGGTGGCCTTCGGGGTAGTAGTCCTGCCCGTACATCACGTTGATGCCGGGGCGCTCGAAGTATTCCTGCGCGTTGAGTTTGAAATCGTCGGCCGCACTCGCCGGCGCGGAAATGGCCGACAAAGACAGGGCCGATAGAGAAACGGCCGCCACCGGGCCAGCCAGCATCCAGGCCAATACGCGCATCATCGCCCCCATGGTCACTCGCCCCTTCGAGTGGGCGCGATGGTAGGGATTGACGCGCGAGACAATCAATTCCGGCAGGCGCGTCGGGCGGCAGCTCACGCGGCCGCGTGAACCTCGGTGATCACCGGCGCCTGCACGAGCCGGTGCACGAAGCGCAGCTTGTCGAGCACCGGCGCGGTGAGCACGAACGGATACGCATCCTTCATGCCCATGCTGCGATTGAGGCTGTTCAGCGCCAGCGTCACGGCATTCCAGCCCGCGCGTCAGCGAGTCGAAATCGAAGAACGCCAGTCGATCGGTGGCGATGCGCTCGCCGCGCGCGCTCGGTCGCGGGCGCGCGCACCGTGAGTCCGTGGCTCTTCGCGGTCTCGAGCGTGTCGACCATGTGCAGGTAGTGCGCCCAGGTCTCGGCCCAGTCTTCCCAGGGATGCATCGAGGCGTAGGCGCTGATGAAGGTCTCGCCCCAGTTGGGCGGCGGACCGGATCTCGTAGTGGCGCTCGAGCGCCTTCTCGTAGCTCGCGCGCTCGTCGCCGAACAGTCGCGGAAGGTCTCGAGCAGGTTGGAGTCGCGCGATCAGCAGGTCCCAGTAGTAGTGGCCGATCTCGTGGCGCAGGTGGCCGAGCACCGTGCGATAGCCCTCGCCCATCTTCTCGCGCATGTTCTCGCGGAAGGCGAAGTCGGCCTCGTCGACGTTGAGCGTGATGATCGCCGTTCGTCGTGGCCGGTCATCACCGGCTCGTCCTCGGTGCCCTTGAGGAAGCGGAACGCGAGCCCGTGCTCGGGATCCTCGGCGCGCGACTGCACCGGCAGGCGCAACGCGTACAGCGTGTAGAGCAGCCGGCGCTTCGCGGCTTCGATGCGCCGCCACGCGGCGTCATTCGCGGCGATCCGACAGATCGGGAATCACTTCCGAGAGCGCGCAGGAACGGCAGAACTCCGCGTTCTCGTCCGCGGCCACCAGCCAGTTGCAGGCATCGTGCTCGCGCGCGTTGCGGCACAGGCGGTAGCGCAGGCGGTCATTGCCCGAGCTGACCTCGTAGATGCCGGACTCATCCGGCTCACCCAGCGTCGCCAGCCGCGCAAGGTCCGGGCTGTAGCCAACCGCCTGACCGCAGCTCACGCAACGGTTGTTCTCGAAGTACAGCGTTTGCTCGCAATTGTCGCAGCTGAATAGCTTCATGCGGCGACCATGCGCAGAACGCCCGCCGTCGTCGAGCGGAGAATCACGCGCGGGCGACGGAGCGCCGTCCTACAGGGGGACATTCCTGATTTTCTAGAAATCGGGGACAGGGCTGGGGTAGTAGAGCGTCGGCCTTGGGTCCGAATGGATTGCTCCGCTCAGTCTCGGGCGCGGCCTTCGGCCGTTCCTTCGCGG
>CAWJWS010000009.1:0-46624 GCA_963846605.1 uncultured Pseudomonadota bacterium | reverse complement strand
CTGGAGGTCCGCGACGATGAGGGCATGATCGAGTGGCGCGACCTTGCTCATTTCTTGCGCCTGCCCGAGACCACGCTGATCGAAATCGTGGGTGTTCCACGCAACGCGGTTTTCGCTGCCGCCGGGCTCGCGCCGCCCGCAGCTTGTGCAAGCGTGTCCAATCCAGGCACAGCGGTGAGGCGGATGCGGACCGTGACGCCGGGATCCGGATGAGCGGCAGCCCGTGCGAACGCTTCGCCGTTGTCGCGGGTCCAGGCGGCAAGCGCGGGCATCACCCAGGCATCGATCTGCCGACGCGGCGGCGCCGCAGCCGCCGGTGGCAATGCGGGACCCGCGGCCGCGAGCTCTTCGAAGTCTTCACGATCTTCGCGCACGACGCGCAGATGCCCGTTCGGCGCTGAAGCGGTCGGCTGCGAGGCGCTCTTGTATACCGCCATGAGCGCCTGCAGCAGCGCGGAGCCCTTGCCCTGGCGAATGCCTTCTGCGGCCGTCTGCGCGTCCCCTTCCGACAGATACAACCCGACCGTGATCTTCGAGCGACGCAGGTTGACCACCGTCCAGGCGCGCGTCGGCGCGAGTCGGGCTGCCGCGGCGCCCGCCACGCCGGTCAGCGCCAACGCTCCCGCCGCGCCGATGGGTTCGAGTACGTAGAAGCGTTGTCCGACCGCGATGCGATTGCGTGAACGCAGGAAGCGGGGCGCGGCCGTCACGCCCAGTTTCGGTTCGCGCAGCAGCAGGCCCGCGGCTTCCGGTGTCAGCGGGTGTACCTGCGACGATGTGCCGCGTCCGCCGCCGTTGCCACGGTCGACACGCATCATGCGCGGCAGCGTGGTGCCAATGGCGGACTGGTAGATGTGCATGCGCGCGCGGATGGGAAACGTAGCACCCGCAGCGCGCAGCACCGCGCCGACGGTGGTGCCGCCAAAGGTCGGCAGCGCGTCCGCGATCTGGGCGGTGAGCTCCACTTCAGGGGTGCGGGAATATTTTCCGGTACGTGCGCACGCTGCGCGGTCGACGCGCCACGAACGTGCCCCCGATCGAAGGAGCCTGTCGCAGGCCCGGGCGCACGAACCGCTGCGGGATATTGCTCGCCACCGCCCCACTGAAAGCTTCCGCCACGGCGAGCTGCATCAGATCCTCGTTCTCGAGGACGTACTCCTCTGTCTCGGCCAGGCGCCGCACGGTGTCCTCGACGACGCTCGCCAACGCGACGGGAGCGGCTTCGTCGGTGCGGGATTCCCTGGCATCGCTCTCGGCCTCCAGCGTGATCAGACGCAAGCCGGTATCGACGATCGCGTTCGACAGTGGACCCGACAGATTGGGTCCGACCCAGCGTTTGATGAGCTTTCCGAGGAAGCCCGCCAGGAAGCGCACGACCTTGGGACGCCCGACCAGGTTGATGCCGATGCGCAGCGCGCCGAGCAGCGCCGGTACGAACTGCTCCACCGCGGGCGCAAGGTCCTCTTCGTCGCCGGCACTGCGCAGGCGGTCGATCAGGATGCCGCGCGCTTCGGCCAGGCGCTCCAGCCCGCGCCCGTCCTCGCCTGCTTCACGGTCGCGATCCTCGTAGGTTTCGCCGACAAACTCACCCGCCGTATCGCCGACCAACGCTTCGGCCAGCGCTGCGTCGAAGGATTCGGCCAACGCTTCGACATCCGTCAGGTTGGTGGGCGACATCCCGCCTTCGTACACGGTGCCTTCCTCTTCGAAAGCTTCAGAAGTGATGCGTGCGGCCAACGTCCGCGCCGCCGGTTGCAGTGCGGCCGGAAGCCGGCCGATGGCGAAAGACAGCACGCGCTTGAGCAATGGGTTGACCAGGGCGCGCAGCTTCTTCAATACCGGGCCCAGCAACGCGCCGGCGACCTTGCCTACGGTCTTACCCACGGTCTTGACGGTCTTGGCGACGAACTTGACCGCTTTCTTCGCCTTGCGCACGAGTGCGCCAATGAATTCTTCGCCCGCCGGCGTCAGTTCGCCGGACTGCGGGTCGAGACGCTCGAGCACTTCGTCGAGCTGCGCGTCCGTCAGCGACTCGACGTCCTGGCCGGTGAGCCCCGCCTCGAGCGACTCCAGATACTGCTGTGCCTCGAACCTGACGGCGGAGAGCTGCGCATCGGCGTAACGCTCGCGCTCGGCACCCGAGTAAGGTGACTCGTCAGTGAACCGGTCGGCGACGGCTTGCTCGGTTTCTTCCGCGAGGAAGGCGATGGCCTCATCGAACGATTCGTCGCGCAACTCGGCGAATGCCTGCTCCAGCAGGCGATCCGATTCCGACTCGGACAGTGTGGCCCCGGCGGTTTCAGCAAACGGCGTGGAACTCTCGCCGAACGAGGCCGCTCGTTCGGCCACGCCCGCGGTGGTCACGGCTTCGGCAGCAAACAGCGCCTCGGAGAAGGGATTCTGCTCGGATTGAGCGCTCCATTCGTGTTGATTCGATTCCCGCAGCGTCATGTCGAAACTCCGCACCAGTGACTCTTGGCAGGCAGTTCACCATGGGCGCCGTCCACCGACGTGCTGCGCCCCATGCCGTCGGCATCGCGTCAGGGTCGCGAGCTCGTGCCTCCGGCGTTACCGCAATGAATGTGCAGCGTCACGGGAGCGTTGTGGGGGCGTCGCGCTTGCGTCGCGATTCCGTCCGCGGCCAGGCGACGCGTGCATGGACGAGCCGCGCATCGATCGTGCGCTGCGGAAAATCGGCAGGGTGGCGCTACGGAGAGAATGCAGCGATGCGCGCTGCCAGCGCGGGGTCGGGCTCGACGCCCAACTCCTCATCGAGTCGTTGCGCCAGCATGCGGAAACACCGGATCGCCTGGTAGCGATTGCGTTGCGCAAGGTGGGCCTCGATCAGGGATTCCGCGGCGGATTCGCGCAACGGCTCGGCGATGACGGCCGCGGCACCCGCCTGGATGGCCAGGTCATAGCTGCCCGATGAAACCATCGTGCGGCAGGTCGTCTCCAACGCCTGGACGCGAAGCATCCGGAAGGCATCCTGTTCCGGCACCACCCACTCCTCGTGCCAGCCGGGAAGGATGTCGCTGGACAACAGGGCGATGTCCTCGAGTGCCAGGGACTCGCCCGCCAACGCGCGTGCGGCGATCCGGTGCGCCGACTCAAAGTCGGATTCGGCGTTCAGAACGAGGTCGTCGCCGATCGCTCCGACCCAGCCACGTGGAACATGCCACAAGGCGCGGCGAAGGTTGGCGCGCCCTGCTCCGTCCGACACCTCCGGCCAGAGGTGTGCCGAAGCCAATCCGCGGGCAACCGGCTGCCTGCGGAGCGCCAGGTACGCCAGCAGGCGGCGGCCTGGCAACGAGAGACGCACCATCGGATATACGCCGAGGCGCCCGACGATCGAGACTTTGCGCAATCCTTTGTCGTCTTGTTGTTCCATGACTCGCGGTTCGACAGGCGATCAGAGCGGAAAACCTTCCTGGACTCGGCTCTGACCGAGCGCCATTGGAAACCCCGGCTCGATCCAATCGTCAGGCATCGACCGGTTATCGCGCAGAAACGTGACGAAATACCGCACGTCAGACGCAACGAATCAGGCCATTCTTTGGAGGTTCGATATGCGGTTCTGGAATGAACTCACCCGCGCATGCGGATGATGCGCAAGAATCCACGGCGGTGGGGATCGTCCTAGCTACCATCCGGTTCGCTTGAGCGCGCCATGGTTCCGGTGTGCGTTGCGATGTCGCGGTGCAACGAACCGCGATTCGGCGTCTCCCTGGGCCTCGCGATCGCGCGGCGCACGCCACGCGCGGCTCCGGCTACAGCGTCATCACCACGCGGCCTTCGATCGCGCCTTTCCGCATGCGGTCGAAGATGCCATTGATGTTTTCCAGCTTGTCCTCGCTGTACACGGCGCGCACCTTGCCCTCGTTGGCGAACTCGATGGCCTCTCGTAGATCCATGCGCGTGCCGACCGTGGAACCGCGAATGGTCTTGGCATTCACGACGACGTCGAAGATCGGCAACGTGAAGTCTCCCGGCGGCAGGCCCACGATCGACATCGTGCCGCGCTTGTGCAGCATCGCGAGCCCCTGCTCGAAAGCCTTGCGTGACACCGCGGTCACCAGCACGCCATGCGCGCCCCGCAAGGCGCGATGCATCTCCTTGGCGACGTCGACATCCATCGCATTCAGCACCAGTTCGGCGCCGAGCTTCTTCGCCAGATCCAACTTCGCGTCATCGACGTCCACCGCGGCCACGTGAAAACCCATCGCCCGCGCGTACTGCACCGCCAGGTGGCCCTAGCCCGCCGATGCCCGAGACGGCAACCCAATCACCCGCTTTGCACTCGAGCACCTTGAGCGCCTTGTAGACGGTGACGCCCGCGCACAGCACGGGAGCCATGGCGGGGAAATCCACGTTCGCCGGCAAGCGCCCGACATAGCCCGGATCGGCAAGCGCGTACTCGGCGAAGCAGCCGTTGACGGTGTAGCCCGTCGTCTGCTGGCGATCGCAGAGCGTCTCCCAACTGCTGATGCAATGCTCACAGTGACCGCAGGTGGTGTGAAGCCAGGGGATCCCGACGCGGTCTCCCTCCTTTATATGCTTCACGCCCGCGCCAACGGCGCTGACGAAGCCCACGCCTTCATGCCCTGGAATGAAAGGTGGCTTCGGCTTGAATGGCCAGTCGCCATCCAGCGCGTGCAGATCGGTGTGGCACACGCCGGAAGCGACGATCTTCACGAGAATGCGGCCGGGCACCACTTCCGGCACCGGCACTTCCTCGATCCTCAACGGCTCCTTGAAAGCATGGACGACCGCGGCTTTCATCATCTGTGTCATGCACCACTCCCCGGCGCGGGTTTCACGACCATGTCGGCCGCCACCGTGCGCGACGCGGCGAACAACACCAGCGCGCAGAAGAAGGCCAACGTGGGAATCACGTACATCGCGTCATGCAGCCCGACCGCGCGGAAGGCTTCGGTCATCGGCCGGCGCGCCGGCTTCCGCCATTGCGCGGCGGGCGAGGAAATCCGAAAGCTTGCCGGTCACGTACGTGCCCATGCTGGCGCCCATGACGTACATCGCGAAGAAGTAGACGGCGATGGCGCTGCCGCGCAACCGGGGCGCGACCACATCCTGGATGGCGGCGTACACGGTGGCGTAGTACACGAAGCTCAGCGTGGTTCCGAGCGCCATCGGGATCATGAACGGCACGATCGATCCCGGCGGCTGCGCCAGCGCAAGGAACACGCAAGGCACCGACGCCATCATGGTCCCGGAGGCGAGCAACAGCCGGCCATCGGCGCGGCGGCGGCTCAGGCGATCCGAGGCCCAACCGCCCGCCAGCAAGCCAACGGCACCCACGAGGCCCACGACCAGTGCGGACACCAACGCGGCGTCACGCAGGTTGAGCGAGTGATACCGCTGCAGGAACGGGGTCTGGAACGCGTTGATGGCATAGACATTGAAGTTGTGCAGCGCGCCCGAGATCACGATCCACCACAGCGTCTTGATACGCATCACGCGGAGGAACGGTGAGCCTGCTTCGGCCCCGGGCGGTGGCGCCGCGGCGGACGGCGCATCCGCGGCGCCGCGCGGCGGTTCGGGTAGTTTGAGCACCAGGAGCGCGACGATGAACCCTGGCACGGCCGCCAGCACGAAGCAGGTGCGCCATCCATATTCGTGCGCCAGCCACGCCGCGGATAGATAAGAAAGGCACAGGCCGAAGGGCAGGCCCAGCATGAAGGCGCCGAGCGCGCGCGAGCGCTTCTCGGGCGGAAACAGGTCGCCGATGAGGGACTGGCAGGCGGGTGAACACGTGGACTCGCCGATGCCCACGCCCAGGCGCGCCGCCACGAGGCCGGCGTAGCTGTTCACGAATCCGGACATCGCGGTGAGCGTGCTCCACACGGTGACGCCGATGCTGATGAGCCGCGTGCGCACCCAGACATCGGCGAGCCGCCCGATCGGCAGGCCGACGGCGGCGTACACCAGCGTGAATGCCGTGCCGATCAGGCCGAGCTGCGCATCGGTGAGATCGAACTCCTTGCGGATCGGTTCGCCGAGCACGCCCGGCAGCTGGCGATCGAAGAAGTTGAGCAGGTTGACCGCGAAGAGCAGCAGCAATGCCTTCTTCGCGTTGATTGGCTTTTCTTACCGCCCCCTCGCTCATCACTACACCACTTCGAACAACCCCGCCGCGCCGATGCCACCCGCGACGCACATCGTCACCACCACGTAGCGGCGCGCCGAGCCGCTTGCCCGCGAGCAGAGCATGCCCCGTGAGCCGTTGCCCGCTCATTCCAAACGGATGGCCGATGGCGATGGCGCCACCATCGACATTGAGCCGGCTGTCGTCGATGCCGAGCTCGGTCACGGCAATAGATCACCTGCACGGCGAACGCCTCGTTGAGTTCCCAGAGGCCGACATCCTGCACGGCGAGCCCGGCCCGCTTCAGTAGTTTGGGGACGGCGAATACCGGTCCGATGCCCATCTCGTCGGGCTCACAGCCCGCGACGGCAAAACCGCGGAACACGCCCAACGGCGTCAGATTCCGCCGCGAGGCCTCGCGCGCGCTCATGACGACACAGGCTCCGGCGCCATCCGAGAACTGGCTGGCATTGCCCGCGGCGACGCTGCCACCCGGCTGCGCCGCGCGAATCCTGGCGACGCCTTCGAGCGTGGTATCGGCGCGCAGGCCCTCGTCACGCTCGACGATCACCTCGCGCGTCGCGAAGCGGCCATCGTCCCCGACCACGGCCATGGTGGCTGGCGTGGCCACGATCTCCTGCTTGAAGTGGCCTGCCGCGTCAGCGGCGCAAGCCCGGATCTGGCTGCGCACGCCGTACTCGTCCATGCGATCGCGGCCGATGCCGTAACGCTTGCCCACGATCTCCGCCGTCTCGAGCATCGGCCAGATACATCTCCGGCTTGTGCTCCGCCATCCAGGCGTCGCGCGCCATGTGCTGGTTCCGGTTCGGCTGTACCGTGGAAATGCTCTCCACGCCGCCCGCAACGAAGATGCCCTCTTCGCCCGCCACGATGCGTTGCGCGGCAAACGCGATGGCCTGCAATCCGGAGCCGCAGAAGCGATTCACGGTGGTGCCAGCCACGGCGGTGGGACAGCCCGCGCGGTAAGCACTGAGGCGCGCGATGTTGCCGCCCGTGGAGCCTTCGGGATACGCGCAACCCATGATCACGTCTTCCACTTCGCCAGGCTCGATGCCCGCGCGCTCGATGGCGGCCTGCACCACGGTGCCTCCGAGATGCGCGCCATGACTGAGATTGAAGGCGCCGCGAAATGACTTCGCGAGCGGCGTGCGCGCGGTGGAGACGACGACAGCTTCCGGGTGAGTACCAGAACTCATGCCGCGACTCCCTTCGTTCCGGCCAGGGAAACGGCCGGGCTGCCGCCCGACCCCGCGCCGGCGCCCACGCCAAGGAAGGATTCACCGCTCGCCACCAGACGGGAGATCAAAGGCGCCGGCTTCCAGAATTCCGGATCGCCGTGACTGTTGCGCGCGAACTCCCGCATGCGTCGCTGTACCAGTGGCAGACCCACGAAGTCGGCGTGAAACATCGGCCCCCCGCGCAATGCCGGAAACCCATACCCCGTGAGGTAGCACGACGTCGATATCAGAGGAACGTGCCGCGATACGCTCGTCGAGGATACGTGCGCCCTCATTGACCAGCGCATACACGAGACGGTCGACTATCTCCGCGTCATCTATCTTCCGCGGCGTGATGCCGATCTCCTTGCGATGCGTCACCAGGAGTTCGTCCACCACCTTTGACGGCAACGGCTTGCGGCCGTCGGGATATTCATACCAACCCGCGCCGGTCTTCTGGCCGAAGCGACCCAGCTCGCAGAGCT
This sequence comes from uncultured Pseudomonadota bacterium, assembly GCA_963846605.1. GTDB lineage: Bacteria > Pseudomonadota > Gammaproteobacteria > Steroidobacterales > Steroidobacteraceae > CADEED01. Next base: position 38,795 of record CAWJWS010000009.1, on the reverse strand, counting down.
TGTCCGGCAGCGTGGAGAATTTGTATCCGGGCTTCTCCGCACGTCGGCGCTTGCGGATGTTCCAGCCGATGTCGTTGCCGGCCAGATCGCCCACCTTGAAAGGCCCCATCGCGAACCCGAAAGACTCCATCGCGGCATCCACCTGCCGCGGGCTCGCGCCCTCTTCGAGCAGATAGTTGGCCTGCTTGCCGTAGTGCTCCAGCATGCGATTGCCGATGAAGCCGTCGCAGACGCCGGAGACGATCGAGACTTTCCTGAGCGTCTTGCCCAGCGCGAGCGCGGTCGCCAGCGCATCCCGGGCAGTTGCCGAGCCGCGAACCACTTCCAGCAGCCGCATGATGTTCGCCGGCGAAAAGAAATGCGTGCCCAGCACATCCGCGGGCCGCTTCGTGGAGCGCGCGATGGCGTTCACATCCAGCGTCGAGGTGTTGGTCGCGAGAATGGCCCCGGGCTTCATCACGCGATCGAGTTCCGCGAACACGGCAAGCTTCACGTCCATGCGTTCGAACACGGCTTCGATGACGATGTCGGCCGTGCCGATGGCATCGTACTTCAGCACTGGCAGCAGCAACCCCATGCGCCGGTCGCGTTCCTCCTGCGAAAGTTTTCCTTTCTTCACCTGCGCGTCGTAAATGCCGGCGATGCGCGCCACACCCCGGTCGAGCGCGGCCTGGTCGGTTTCCAGCAGCCACGTGGGAATGCCGGCATTCAGGAAACAGATCGCGATGCCGCCGCCCATGGTGCCGGCGCCGATCACGGCCGCCTTCGCCAACGGTCGAAGCGGAGTCGTCTCGGGAATGTCGGCCACCTTTCCCGCCGCGCGCTCGGCGAAGAACGCATGACGAAGGCTCTTGGACTCCGGCGTCTGGAGCAGCTCGACAAACAGCCGCCTTTCGATGGCCAGTCCCTCGGCAAACGGCTTGGCTGCCGCCTTCAGGCATTCGACGCAGCGTTGCGGCGCGAGCGCCAGCGGTGCCTTGGCCTTGACGGCCTGCATCGCGAAGTCGCACAGCGCTTCATGATTCGGCTCGGCGAGCCTGATGTCCGACACCCGTCGCGGAACCAAACTACCCTGATTCTCGAGGTGACCCGCGAATTCCACGGCCGCACGCACGGGATCGCCATCGACCACGCACTCGAACAGCGCCGTCTTCGCCAGATCCCGCGCCGGCACCGGGTCACCGGAGAGGATCATGTTGAGCGCGGCCTCGAGACCGACGAGCCGCGGCAGGCGTTGCGTGCCTCCTGCGCCCGGCAACAGGCCGAGCTTCACTTCGGGCAGCCCGACGCGAGCGTCGGCGCGCGCGACCCGGTAGTGGCAGCCCAGCACCACTTCGAAGCCGCCACCCAGGCAGATGCCCGAGATGGCGGCGATCACCGGCTTCGCGCTGGCCTCGCAGGCCGCGATGAAATCGCGGAGCTGCGGCGCCGCCAGCGACGCGGGCGTGCCGAACTCGCGGATGTCCGCGCCGCCGGAGAATCGCCCGTCCGCGCCCGCGAGCACGATGGCGCGCACGTCCGGATCCGAGGCGGCGCGATCGAGGGCGTCTAACAACGCGACGCGCACCACGTGCGAGAAACTGTTCACGGGAGGGTTCGAGAAGGTGATGACGGCAACCGCGCCGTCGCGTGAGTAATCAACAGTTGGCATCGGGAAAATGGCTCCGGAATGCGTTCACTTGATGGAGCATCACTTAAGGCTTAGTCTGCTTTCAAGTTTTGCAGAACAACGTTTCGCACAGCGAAACATAAACACATGGACCTCGAATACACCTCCGCAGAAGCAGCCTTTCGCGACGACGTCCGGAAGTTCATCCAGGAAAACCTTTCGCGTGAAGTCGCCGCGAAAGTGTTGGGTCACAAACGCCTCACGCGTGAAGACGTGCTGGGCTGGCACCGCCAGCTGCACTCGCGCGGCTGGTCGGGGCCCACGTGGCCGAAGGAGTTCGGCGGCCCGGGCTGGACCGCGGTCGAGCAGCACATCTTCGACGAAGAGTGCACGGCCGCCGGCGCACCGCCGGTCATCGCCTTCGGCGTGCGCATGGTGGCGCCCGTCATCATGAAGTACGGCTCCGCCGCACAGCAGCAGCACTTCCTTCCTCGCATCCTCTCGGGCGAGGACTGGTGGTGCCAGGGATACAGCGAGCCTGGCGCAGGTTCGGACCTCGCCTCGCTCAAGACCACCGCGGTGCGTCGTGGCGAGAGCTACATCGTGAATGGCCAGAAGACCTGGAACACGCTGGGTCATTTCGCGGACTGGATGTTCTGCCTGGTGCGCACCTCGAGCGAGGGACGCTCGCAGGAAGGGATCTCCTTCCTGCTCATCGACATGAAGTCGAAGGGCATCAGCGTGCGCCCCATCGCGCTCATCGACGGCGAGCACGAAGTGAACGAGGTGTGGCTCGACAATGTCGAGGTGCCCGTGGCGCAGCGCGTCGGCGAAGAGAACAAGGGCTGGACCTGCGCGAAGTACCTGCTGACGCATGAGCGCGTGAACATCGCACGCCTCGGCGAATCGAAGCGCGAGCTTCGCTCACTGAAGGCCATCGCCGCGCGCGTGTCCAACGACGGACGCCCGCTCATCGAAGACGCGCGCTTCCGCGATCAGATCGCCGCGCTCGAGATCGAGCTGCGTGCGCTCGAATACACCGTGCTCCGCGTGTTGTCGGCGGAAGCCGCCGGCCGCGACCCGGGCGCCATCTCCTCCGCGCTCAAGATCTCCGGCTCCGAGATCCAGCAGACTTTGTCCGAGCTCAAGATGCGCGCGCTCGGGCCGCGCGCCTTGCCGCATGTTCCGGATGCGCTCGATGCCGGCTGGCAGGGCGAACCGGCCGGCGCCGAGTGGTGGGCCGCCCTCTCCGGCCGCTACTTCAACATGCGCAAGACTTCCATCTACAGCGGATCGAACGAGATCCAGCGCAACATCATTTCCCACCGCCTTCTCGGACTCTGACCATGCAATTCGAATTCGACGACGAACAACTGGCATTGCAGGACTCGGTGCGGCGCTTTCTCACCGAGCGCTATGACTTCGAGACGCGTCGCGCCTGCCTCGCCCGCTCCTTCGGATCCAGCGAGGAGATCTGGCAGGGCTTCGCCGAGCAGGGCTTCCTGTCGATCGGCCTTCCCGAAGCGCACGGCGGCATCGGCGGCGCCACGGAGCTCATGCTCACGCTCGAAGAAACGGGCCGGGCGCTGGTGCTGGAACCCTATCTTTAACCGTCGCCCTGTGTGCTCCGTTGATTGCCGACCTCGGCACCGCCACTCAACAGGCCGACCTTCTGCCGCGTGTGGCCGCGGGCCAGCTGCAAGCTCGCGCTCGCGCACGGCGAGGCCGACGCGCGCTATGCCTCGTCGGTGCGCACCGAAGCCAGCCGCGAGGGCGATGTGTATTCGCTCAAGGGAACCAAGACCACGGTACTGGACGGCGCGGTCGCGGATCTCCTGCTCGTCAGCGCCAAGGTCGACCAGGGCCTGGCGGTTTTCCTCCTCGACTCGAATGCGCCGGGCGTGCGGCTCGCGCGCTACCGCACCCAGGATGGGCGCAGCGCCGCCGATGTGTTCCTGGACGGCGTCGAACTTCCCGCCAGCCGGATGCTGGGTGAGTGGAGATGCCACCGCCGCCCTGCAGCGCGCAGTCGAGTGCGGGATCGCCGCGCTATGCGCCGAAGCGGTCGGCGCGATGGAGGCGCCGAATGCCGCCACCATCGAGTACACCGAAACGCGCAAGCAGTTCGGCGCGCCGATCGGCCGCTTCCAGGCGCTGCAGCACCGCATGGCCGACATGTTCGTGCAGGCAACGCAGGCGCGCTCGATGAGCATCCTCGCCACCGGGCGTTTGCCGCGCGCGCGATGCGGAGTTGCGCCGCCGCGATGTCGCCTCCGCGAAGTACTACGTCGGCAAGGCCGCGCGCTTCGTCGGCCAGCAGGCCGTGCAGCTGCACGGAGGCATGGGCATGGCGGACGAACTCGCGGTCAGCCACTACTTCAAGCGCCTGACCATGATCGACATGACCTTCGGCGACGTCGACTCACCACCTCGGCGAAGTCAGCGACGCCATCCTGCGCGAGCGCCCGGAGCTCACGTGAGCGTTCGCGCCTCTCTCGATCTCACGGGCCAGCACGGCGCTGGTCACCGGCGGTTCGCGCGGACTCGGCCTGGCGATGGCCGGCGCGCTCGGCGAGATGGGCGCCAGGGTCATCATCTCCGCGCGCAAGGCCGACGAGCTCGATGCGGCGGTGGCCAGTCTCAAGCAGGACCGCGGCGTGAATGCCGTGCGTGTCGTCGGTGACCTGTCACGCGCCGAGAACGTGAGTCCGTTCGTCGACGCCGTGGCCGCGGCGGCCGGTGCGCCCATCGACATCCTGGTCAACAACGCGGGGGCCACCTGGGGATCACCGGCCGAGGAGCATCCCCTCGAAGGCTGGAACAAGGTGATGGCACTCAACCTCACCGGCGTGTTCCTGCTCACGCAGCAGGTGGGCATGCGCTGGATGATCCCGCGCCTGCAGGGCCGCATCGTCAACATCGCCTCCGTCGCGGGCATCAAGGCCTCGCAACACCTCAAGGCCATCGCGTACCACACCAGCAAGGGCGGGCTCGTGCAGTTCACCCGCGCCCTCGCCGCCGAGTGGGGGCCCTACGGCATCAGCGTGAATGCGATCTGTCCGGGGTTCATACCGTCAAAGATGTCGGCCGGTGTGCTCGATCAGCTCAAGCCGCGCGTCATCGACGCTACGCCCATGAAGCAGCTGGGTGAACCCGCGGATCTCGAAGGCCTCGTCGTGCTGCTCGCGAGCAGCGCTGCGCGCCACATCACCGGCCAGGTCATCGCCGTCGACGGCGGCGCATCCGTGGTCTGACTCGTGTCCGCACCTGCCATCACCAGCGACCCCATGGCCACCATCCCGGTGCGGGAAGCGCACGCGCTGGATGCGGCCACGCTCGCGGATTGGTTGCGGGACCGGGTACCGGACGCCGATTCCCTGAACATCCAGCAGTTCCGCGGTGGTCAGTCGAACCCCACCTATCTTCTCTCCACGGCCGGCGGACGCTATCGTGCTGCGGCGCAAGCCACCCGGCGCCCTGTTGCCTTCGGCGCACGCCGTCGACCGCGAATTCCGGGTGCTCAATGCGCTGCGCGGACAGCGACGTCCCCGTGCCTCGCGCGCTGTGCTACTGCGACGACACCCGCGTCGCGGGCACACCGTTCTATCTCATGGAGTACGTCGACGGCCGGATCTTCTGGAATCCCGCCCTGCCCGGACTGAACACGCAGGAGCGCGCCGCGGTGTACGAAGAAATGAACCGCGTCATCGCAGCCATCCACGCCGTGGACCCTGATGCCGCGGGCCTCGCGGATTTCGGCCGCCGCGAGAACTACGTGGCGCGCCAGATCGATCGCTGGAGCAAGCAGTATCGCGCCAGCGAGCTCGAACACATCGATTCCATGGAGCAGCTCATCGACTGGCTGCCGCGGCACGTGCCACCGGATGAACCCGCGCGCATCACGCACGGCGACTTCCGCATCGACAACCTCATCTTCGACCGCCATGAATTACGCATCCGCGCGGTGATCGACTGGGAACTCGCCACTCTGGGCAATGCGTTCTCCGATTTCGCCTACAACTGCATGCCGTACCGCATGCCGCGAAGCCATACGCAAGGGTCTGGCCGGGCTCGATCTCGCACAGCTCGGCATTCCATCCGAGCGGGAATACATCGCGCGATATCTGGCGCGCACCGGCCGCTCCGCGGAACCCGCGCCCGGCGCTTTCGATTTCTACATTGCGTTCAATCTATTCCGGCTCGCGTCGATCCTGCAGGGCGTCGCGGCGCGCGCCCGGCTCGGCAATGCGTCGAGCGAACGGGCAACCGAAGCCGGCAGCTCTCACCCGCCCCATCGCGGATCTCGGCTGGGCGCAGGCCCGCCGCGTTCAATAAAGGAATCTCGTATGTTCGAGTATTCCGAGAAGGTCCAGCGGCTGCGTGCGCGGCTCGACGACTTCATGCGCGCGGAGGTGTACCCCGCCGAGCCCGTGTACGCGGCGCAGCTCGCGGAAGTCCGCAAGAGCTTTCCCTGGGACAGCCCGCCCATCATGCAGGTGCTCAAGAGGAAGGCGCGCGCCGCCGGACTGTGGAACCTGTTCCTGCCGCAATCGGAACACGGCGCGGGCCTCACCAACCTGGAATACGCGCCGCTCGCGGAACTCCTGGGCCGCTCGCCCATTGCCTCCGAGGCCTGCAATTGCAGCGCGCCGGACACCGGCAACATGGAACTGCTCGAGCGCTTTGCCGTCGCCCGAACACAAGAAGCGCTGGCTCGAGCCCCTTCTCGCGGGCGAGATACGCTCCGCATTCGCGCATGACCGAGCCCGCCGTCGCGTCGAGCGATGCGACCAACATCGAATGCCGCATCGCGCGTGACGGCGATTCCTATGTGCTGGATGGCCGCAAGTGGTGGGTATCCGGCGCGGCGGACGCGCGTTGCAAGCTGCTCATCGTCATGGGCAAGTCCGCGCCCGACAATGCCAATCGCCATCGTCAGCAGTCGATGATCCTCGTGCCGCGTCGACACCCCGGGCGTGCAGGTGCTTCGCAGCCTGCGCGTGTTCGGCTATGACGACGCGCCGCACGGACATGCGGAAGTGGTGTTCGAAAAAGTGCGCGTGTCCGCCGGGACATCTGCTCGGTCGGCGAAGGCGACGGCTTCGCGATCGCGCAGGCACGCCTCGGACCCGGCCGCATCCACCATTGCATGCGTGCCATCGGTCTCGCGGAGCGGGCGCTCTCGCTGCTGTGCAAACGCACGTCGGCCCGCACCACGTTCGGCCGCAAGATCGCCGAACAGACGGTGACGCTGGAGCGCATCGCCAGCGCGCGCATCCAGCTCGACAGCGCGCGGCTGCTGGTGCTCAACGCGGCGTGGCTCATGGACACCGTCGGCAACAAGGCGGCCGCCAAGCAGATCGCGATGATCAAGGTGGCCACGCCCGCCATGGCCTGCCAGGTGCTCGACTGGGCCATCCAGGCACATGGCGGCGCCGGCGTCTGCGAGGACTTCCCGCTGGCCGCGGGCTATGCGCATGCACGCACGCTGCGTCTCGCCGACGGACCGGACGAAGTGCACAGCAACCAAATCGGCCGGCTGGAACTCGCGCAGCAACTGGCGAGCGCCTAGAGAGACCCATGCCCCGCAAGCACAAATACAAAGAAGTACCCGACAACCCGCAACTGCGCACGCTGCATCGCGCGCGCGATTCCGGCGACCGGCTGTTCGTCGCGGCGCTGGCGCGTGGACTCGCCATCCTGCGCTGCTTCCGCTCGGGGGACCGCTATCTCGGCAACCAGGAAATCGCGCGCCGCACGGGCCTCGCGAAGCCCACGGTTTCGCGGCTCACGTACACGCTCAAGCGCATCGGCTTCCTCACGCACTCCAAGTCGCGCGAGGAATACGCGCTGGGTGCGGGCGTGCTGGCGCTGGGCCACACCTACCTGGCCGCGCTCAACATGCGCGAGCTGGCGCGGCCACTCATGCAGGAGATGGCGGACTTCGCGAAGGCGACCATCTGCCTCGGCGAGAACGACGGCCAGCACATGGTGATCGTCGAGATCTGCCACGGCAGCCCCACCTACCTGCTGCGCCTGGACGTGGGCCAGCGCGTACCCCACAACACCACCGCGCTGGGCCGCGCGTATCTCGCGGCCATGTCACCCGAGCTTCGCGAACAGCGAATCGAGGCGATCACCAAGCCACTGCAGCCCGCAGCGCGGGTGAAACTCGCGGCCGAGATGCAATCCAGCCTGCGCAACTACGACAAGCAAGGGTTCGTGTATTCGTTCGGCGAATGGAATCCGGACGTCTTTGCCGTGGGCGTGCCGCTGATCTCGGCCGACCGCACGCGGGTCATGGCGCTGTCGTGCAGCGGCGCGATGTTCGACGTCACGCGCAAGCGCATCGTCACGGAACTTGGCCCGCGAATGGTGCAGCTGCGCCAGCGCATCTTCACCGCCTCGCGAGGCGTGTTTTAGGGGACATTCCTCATTTTCTTGTAACAATCTCCAGCCGCCGCCGATGCCTCCCGCTTCCCTGACAATTGTTACAAGGAAATGAGGAATGTCCCCATTCTTGCCGCGCCGCCTGCCCTTCCACCTCACCGTTCCGGAGACCTCGCTCTGGTACAACCTCGAGGTATCCGCGACGCGCTTTCCCGATCGCCCCGCCCTCCACTTCGGCGCCGGCACGGTGAGCTACCGCGAGTTCCGCGCCCAGTCCGAAGCACTCGCGGGATACCTGCAGAAACAATGCGGCGTGAAGCGCGGCGACCGCGTGGCGCTGTTCATGCACAACAGCCCGCAGTTCGTGATCGCCTACTACGGCATCCTGCGCGCCGACGCCGTGGTGGTACCCATCAACTGCATGAACACCACGGCCGAGCTCGAGCCGCTGCTGCGCGATGCGGGCGCCACCACCATCGTCACCGTGCAGGAGCTTCAGCCGCGGGTCGACCCGTTGCTGGGAAATGCCCTGCGCCATTCCATCGTCGCCTGCTACGCGGACTACGCCGGTGGCGATACGTCGGTGCTGCCCGACGCGTTGGCCGCGCCGCGCAGGCCCGTCACCGCAAGACCGGGCAGCGACGCCACCGTCGCCGCCTGGCATGACGCTCTCGAGCGCGCGCTCACACCCGCGCCGCATCTGGCCGGCCCCGAAGACCTGGCCCTGATCTGCTACACCTCCGGCACTACCGGCAAGCCAAAGGGCTGCATGCACCGTCATCGCGGCATCATGTATTCCGCGGTGGCAATCGCCCATTGGCATGACGTACGCCAGCACGGCTGCGCGCTCGTGGTGTTGCCGCTGTTCCACGTCACCGGCATGCAGAACTCGATGAACACGCACGTCTACGCCGGCTCCTGCCTGGTGCTGATGCCGCGCTGGAACCGCGAGGTGGCGTTCACCGCCATTGCGCGCCACAAGGTGTCCACCATCACCACCGTGCCCGCGATGATCGTCGACCTCATCTCGAACTACGATCCGGCCCGCCACGATCTGTCATCGATGCGCCTCATTGGCGGCGGCGGCGCTGCCATGCCCGAAGCCGTGGCCGCGCGGCTGCAGGAGCTTTGCGGCCTCACCTACATCGAAGGCTACGGCATGACGGAGACGCTGGCGCCGACACACATCAATCCCGGCGACCGCCCGAAGGCGCAGTGCCTGGGACTGCCCATCTTCGACACCGACGCGAGGATCATCGACCCCCAGACGCTGGCCGAACTACCGCAGGGCGCCGTGGGCGAGATCATCGTCGCCGGCCCGCAGGTGCTCGAGGGCTACTGGAACAAGCCCGACGAGAACGCCACCTGCTTCATCGAGCGGGACGGAAAACAATTCCTGCGCACCGGCGATCTGGCGCGCGTCGACGAGGACGGCTACTTCCATTTCGTCGACCGCCTCAAGCGCATGATCAACGCCGCGGGCTTCAAGGTCTGGCCGGCGGAGGTCGAAGCCCTGCTCTATGGCCATCCTGGCGTGCAGGAGGCCTGCATCATCGGCAAGCGCGATTCTCGTAGCGGTGAGATGGTCAAGGCGTTCGTGGTGGCGCGTGAGGCGGCGCGCGAGACGCTTTCCGCCGAGAGTCTCATCGCGTGGTCAGCCGAACGCATGTCCAACTACAAGGTGCCGCGCGAAGTGGAGTTCGTCGCCAGTCTGCCCAGGTCGGCCACCGGAAAAATCGACTGGCGGCTCCTGCAGGAACAGGAAGCCGCCAGAAGCTGAAGCGAGGGGGAGTGCTTCAGTATCGCGGTCGCCGCTTCAGAACTCCATTCGCAGCGTCAGCCCGTACGTGCGCGGCGCGCCGAGGTACCCGTTGAACGTGCCCGTCTGCAGGGTCGCGTCGAACATCACCTGGTAGTACTCCTCGTCGGTGAGGTTCTGCGCCCAGGCTTCGAGCAGCCACTTCCGGTCCCGTGCACCGATGCCAAAGCGTGCGTTCACCAACGTGAGCGCATCCTGAAGCTTCGCCGGGTTGAGGTCCGATCCCGTGTTGTACTCCGACGTGTACTTCGCGCCCACGTTGAACCGCCACATCAGCGAGCTGCCGATGTTCTGCTCGTAGGTGGAAGCGAGGGACGCGGACCACTCCGGCGCGAATGACATCTGTGCATTCGGCAGGCGGAACAGCGCCGGGAACGGCGGCGTGAAGTTGCCGTACTCGGTCTCCGCATAGGTGACGCCCGCGTTGAAGACCAGCCCGTCGGTCGGCGCCAGGTCGAAGTCCAGGTCCACGCCGCGCGAAGTCACTTCCGGAATCGACACCACCACGAAGCTGATGCCCGTGAAGGTGTTGAGCTGGAAGTCCTCGAACTTCTGATAGAACAACGAGGAGTTCAGCCGGAACATGCGATTGGCCGACGCGAACTTGGTGCCGAGTTCGTACGAATCCACGATCTCCGGCCTGAAGCTCGTGTCCGGGTCGAACACGAACGCCGGCGCGCCCGTCGACGCGATCGGCGTGCGCTCGCGATCCAGATTGAAACCGCTGGCCTTGTAGCCACGCGCATAGGACACGTAGCTCATGAGCCGGTCGGTGAAATCGAAGGCCAGCTTGGCGGTGCCGCTGATCTCGCTCTCGTCGATGCTCTGCGAGGAAGTGGCCCCGTTGTAGATGGGATCCGCGAAAGTCGCGCAGCCGAAGTTGTACCAGCCCGGTACCGCCGTGGCCGGCAGCACCGCGGTGACCACGGCGTAGCGTGCACGCGAGGCCGCGCAGCCCGCGCCGTTGTCCGAATTGCTGTAGGCCGAATCGAGGTCCTTCTTTTCACTCGTGTAACGCAGGCCCAACGGTTCCGTGCAGGCGTTCCGTGAAATGGAACGTCTCATTGGTGAACAACGCGAAAGCTGTCGGAACTCTGCTCGAAGCGATCCTGGTAACCCGCGCCGCCGGGATACGCCGTCTGCGCGGGCCGGCCCGTGAGGATGTTCACCAGCGTCGGCGCCATGCCATTGGACAGCACCAGGCTGTAGTAGGTCTCGAAGTCCACGCCGTAGCGAAGGTTCAGGTCCGAATCCAGGTCCTCCTTCGAATAGAACGCGCCGAACATCCAGTCGAGCTTGTCCGTCTCGCCGGAGAACCGCAGCTCCTGCGAAAGCTGGTTGAACTCATTGCCGTTCGGGCCATCCGCGTTTCGCCACAGCACATCCGCCGTGGTGTAGTCGGCGTCCTGGCCAATCGCCGCCTCGAAGTTCCGCCAGGCGGTGATCGACGTGATCTTGCCGAACGACCGCTCGAAGTTGAGTTCCGCGGAAACTCCCATGTCGCGGATCTGCTGACCATCCGGTCGATCCGCGTAGGCCACGCGGCCGAAAGGATCCGCGGGGCGAGAGACGCCCGTGTCCGCCGCCACCGCGTCGATGAGTGGCGCGGTCGGACCATTGTTGATCTGCACGGCGCCGCAGCAGTTCTCGTTGCGCTTCGCGTAATCGGCGATGAACAACGCGCTCGTGTCCTCAGACGGCGTGAACAGCAGCTGGCCGCGGGCCACGATCACGTCGCGATCGGAGCTCTCCGGCGTCTGGCGTGGGCCGCCGCCCGTGCTCACGTCATACAAACCATCGCGCTGCCGGTACGCGGCGAAGAAGCGGCCGGCGAGCTTGTCGTCGACCAGCGGGCCATTGATGGACGCCGACGCGTCGTACCCGCTGAAGTTGGTGGCGGTGAGTTCGACCGAACCGCTGCCCTCGAAGTCCGGCCGCTTGGAAATGACGTTGATGACACCGGCCGAGGTGTTCTTGCCGAATACGGTGCCTTGCGGGCCCTTGAGCACCTCGATGCGCTCCAGCTCACCGAGATCGCCGAAGCCCACGCCGTTGCGCGGACGGTAGACACCGTCGATGACGACGCCCACGGAGGATTCGAGGCCGATGTTGTCGCCCACCGTGCCCACGCCGCGGATGCGCGCCGTCGTGAAGACCTCGCTCGAAGACGAAGTGACCACGAGACCGGACGTGAGCAGCGCCAGGTCCTTGATGTCACGCACGCTGGAATCGCGCAGCAGCTGCGCCGACAGCGCGGTCACGGTGACCGGAACGTCCTGCAGATCCTGGACGCGCTTCTGCGCGGTGACGGTGACTGTGGTGAGCAGCCGGCCTTCTTCATCGGTGCTCTCCTCCACTTTTTGCGCGAGCGCATTGAAGGAGAAACCCAGACCTATCGCCAAAGAGCCGCACGCGATGCGGCGGCGGATGGAACTGTCGTCCATTTCGAAACCCCCCGTATTTTGCAGAGCGGAACTCGAATACCGCTCCATGCGCAACAGAGTGCATGAACGAATGGACGGCCACAACGATCGGGGGCGAAAACCTTTCGTTGATTTCGCTGTGCGGAACGATGCCCGTGAGGCGAGCCGGGAAAGCCGTTCGGTCTAACTAGACCGGAAGAAGCGGCTCAATCGGCGCCCGGCTTGCGGCGCGCGCGAAACAGGTTGCGCATGCGCTCCAGGAAGGATCCGTCCGGAAAGAACGAGAAGCCGCGAGCCACCTGCGCGTGCTCATCCTCGAAGCAACACGCCCGGACGATCTGGACGCTGGATCGATCCGTTCGCACCAGCCCTTGCGCCGCGAGTTCGGGAGCCATCGTCTCCATCGCGTCGGTGCGTGCAACTTCCTCGAGGGATGCGGCATCGAGTCCCCGGTTGGCGAAGAATCCCACCGTCTGGCGGCGGCCATCGATCGTGGTGACGAACTTTCGCCCTTCGAACAAGACCAGGAACTTGGTCATTCGCGCCCGTCGTCAGCGGAACCGCAGCGTGAATTCGCTGCCCGCGCCCGCCGACGACTTCACCGTGAGCATGCCCTTGTTCAGCGCCATGATCTGGCGCGACACGCTGAGCCCCACGCCGCTGCCGCTGCGCTTGGTGGTGAAGAACGGCAGGAAGATGTCGTCGATGTGCGCGGCGTCGATGCCGGAGCCGTTGTCTGCCACGTGGACGAGCACCTTGCCATGGTCGTCGCGGGCGCTCCGCAGGATGACCTGGCCTCCATCCCGGCCGGCGAGCGCCTCGGCGGCGTTCTTGATGAGATTGATGAGTACCTGCTCTATCTGCTGGGGGTCGGCGCGCACCACGAGATTGGCACCGGTGGACTGCACCTGCAGGCTCGCGCCCTCGGCCGCCAGCGCCGGCGCCATGAGCGCGTGCACGCGGTCGAGCAGCACCGCCACGTCCACCTCCGCGAAACTCGGCCGCGGCAAGTTGGTCAGCGCGCTGTACGCCTGCACGAACTTGAGCAGGCCGCTGCCGCGCGAGTGGATGGAAGCCAGGCCGCGCGCGAGATCATGCTGCTCGTCGGCCGAGAGGTTCTGCACCGCCAGTTCCCCGCTCTTCTCGTCCACCAGCCGGTCGCGGATGAGCTTGGTCAGCGAGATGATCGGCGTCACCGAGTTCATGATCTCGTGCGTGAGCACCTTGATGAGTTTCTGCGAGTAGTCGATCTCGCGCTGTTCGAGTTCATCGCGGATGTTCTGGAACGAGATCAGCTTGTAGCGCTCGCCGAGCAATTCGAACTCGGTGGCGAACAGCGCGAGCTGCAGCGCCTCGTCCGCGTTCCTGACGCTGATCAGCACGCGACTCCCGTCGCCGAGCTCCTCGATCGCGGCCGGCAGCTGCGGATCGATGCGCGCGAACGATTGCAGCGACGCCAGGTGCGGCGTCTTGAACAGCGCCTTCGCCTCGCGGTTCATGAGCGTGACTTCCCCTTTCGCGTCGAGACAGATCAGCGCCACGCTGACGTGCTCGACCAGCGCCTCGAGGTATTGATGGTTGGCGGCGCGCCGCAGATTGAGGCTCCGGTACTTTCCCGCCAGCAGCCGGTACGCGGCCTCCAGCTCGCGGAAGACCCCACCCTTTCGCGCCAGCGGCGGACTGGCCGCGAAGTCATCGTGCGCCACGAACGACAGGAACTCCGCGAACTCCCGGTTCACCGATTCCACGTAGCGCACCAGCTCGAGTATCAGCACCACCGCGAGCACACCGCAGGCGATCGGCGTGACCTGCCACGTCGTGTGGGTGGCGCTCCAGGCCGTCACGGCGATCAGCGCGATCAGCAGGATCACCCTGCCTGCGACATTCAGCCGGAAGTTTTCAAAGCCCATGTTTAGACATCTTCCGGTAAAGGGTTGTGCGTCCGAGCCCGAGTTCCTGCGCGGCCTTGCTCAGGTTGCCGGCATGTTTCGCGATCGCCTGCCGGATCGCGGTCTTCTCGAGCGCTTCGAGATTGAACTGCTGCGAGGGATCCATCACGGTGTCCACCGGCGCTTCCGCGGCATGCCCATGTACCAGCAGGTCTTCGACGCGCAGCGAGGGATCCTCGGCCATGATCACCGCGCGTTCCACGGCATGCACGAGTTCGCGCACGTTGCCAGGCCAGGCATAGCCGCACAGTTCATCGAGCGTGCGGCCGGCTACCGGCGCGACGGTCTTGCCGTACTTCTTCGCGAATCGCTGGGCGTAGTGATCCGCGAGCAAACCGATGTCTTCCGGCCGCTCGCGCAGCGGCGGCACGTGGATCTCCACCGTGTTGATCCGGTACAGCAGGTCCTGGCGGAATTGTTGCTTGTCCAGCAGATCGTCGCGCGCCATGTTGGTCGCCGAGACGATGCGCGCATTCACCTGCACGGGCTTGTCGGCGCCCACGCGCGTGACCTGCCCGGTCTGCAGCACGCCGAGCAGCTTGGCCTGCAAAGGCAACGTGAGATTGCCGATCTCGTCGAGGAACAGCGTGCCGCCCGCGGCGATCTCGAATCGCCCGGCGCGGTCTTCCTTCGCGTCGGTGAACGCGCCCTTCTTGTGGCCGAACAGCTCCGACTCGAACAGTGATCCTGGCACCGCCCCCAGGTCCACGTGAACGAAAGGATTACTCGAGCGCAGCGAAGCGCGATGGATCGCGCGCGCGACGAGTTCCTTGCCCGTGCCGTTCTCGCCCAGGACGAGCACCGACGCGTCGGTGCGCGCCACCTTCTGGATGTCGCCCAGCAGCCGCAGGATCGCGGGCGACCCGCCGACGATCTCGGCGTCGGGCGCGCCGAGGTAGCGGCTGAGTTCGCGCTGCTTCGTCTCCAGGTCCTTGACCGCCTGCGCGGCCTGGCTGAAGCGCAGCGTCGCGCCCACGGTGGCGACGAGCTTGTCGTTGTCCCAGGGTTTGACGACGAAATCCGAGGCGCCTTCCTTGATCGCCTTGACCGCGGTTTCCACGCCGCCGTACGCGGTCATGAAGATCACTTTCGAATCCGGCGAGAGCTTCTCGACGGTGCGCAGGCACTCGACGCCTTCCTGGCCCGAGGTCGTGCCCGGCGAGAAGTTCATGTCGAGCAGCACCACGTCGAAAGCCTCGCCCCGCAGCGTCGTCGCGAGCCGGCGCGGATCGCGTTCGGTGGCGACCCTGTGGAATTCCTTCTTGAGCACCAGCTCGGCCGTGAGCAACACGTCGGCGTCGTCGTCGACGATCAAAATGCTTCCGCTTTTCAACCCGCTCCCCTGTCCTATCTACCGCGCCCTGTTCGCGTGTTCCGGATTGAAACACAGCGCTGTTTCAAAATGAAACAGTCGCGCCCGGCTGGCGGAGGCCGCCATTTCGTAACCCCATGAAGCCAAACGGGAATCCTGTCTGGCACGAATCGTGGAATAGACCAGCCGTAGCTGAGAACAAGGGGAGACGATGAAAGACCACGTACTCGAACTCGAGAACGTCACCAAGCGGTTCGGCGACTTTACGGCCGTGCGGGACGTGAGCCTCAAGATCCCGCGCGGATCCATCTATGGATTCCTGGGACCCAACGGCGCCGGCAAGACGACGACGATCCGCATGATCTTCGACATCTTCAAGCCGACCAGTGGCCGCATCACCATCCTCGGCGCCTCGTCCGCCCTCGACGTCCGCCCGCGCATCGGCTACCTGCCCGAGGAGAAAGGCCTCTACAAGGCGATGACCCCGGCGGCGACGATCGCCTACTTCGCCTCGTTGAAGGGCATGCCGCGCAAGGCCGCGAAGCAGCGCGCCCGCCAGCTCCTCGAGCGCTACGGCCTGGGCAAGTTCGCCGATGCGAAGATCCAGACGCTGTCGAAGGGCATGGGCCAGAAGGTGCAGGTGCTCTGCGCCGTGGCGCATGAGCCGGAATTCGTGGTGCTGGACGAGCCCTTCTCCGGACTCGACCCCGTCAATCAGCAGGTGCTGGAACAGCTGATCCGCGATCTCGGTCAGCTCGGGTGTACGGTGCTGTTCTCGACTCACGTGATGCAGCACGCGGAACGGCTCTGCGATCACATGCTGCTGATCGCCAAGGGCCGCAAGATCTATGACGGCACCATCGCCGGCGCCAAGGCCACGATCCCGCGCCGCGTTCTGATCAGCACCGAGAGCCGTGTCGAACCGCTCGCCGCGCTCGAGAGCGTCGCCGAGATCAAATCCCTGGGAACGAACGACTGGGAGATCCAGCTGCGCGAGAACGCGGATTCGCATGCCGGCGCGCAGGCGATTCTCGAGAAGTGCTTCGCGAGCGGCATCGCCTTGCGGCGGTTCGATCAATCCGAACCCAGCCTGCACGACGCTTTCGTGGCGCTCGTCGGCGCGGAGAATCTGAAGGGAGAAGCGGCATGAGATACACGCTGTTGATTGCGCTGCGCGAGTACGCCGAGAACGCCAAGACCAAGGGATTCTGGATCGGCATCTTCACGCTGCCGCTGATCCTCGCGATCAGCATCGCCGTGTCGGCCAAGCTGTCCAAGGCCGAGCCGTCCCGCTACTTCGTGGTGGTCGACAAGTCCGGCGCGTTCGAAGCGCCGATCGAGCAGTCCGTCGAGTGGCAGCACCAGCGCTCGGTGCTGCAGGCGCTGGGCCAGTACGCGCAGGAAAACCTCCGCCCGGGACAGAAGCCCGGCGTCATCCTCGACACCTATCAGACCGCGGTCGATGCGTTCATCGCGGCCGGCGGCAAGGAGGTGTACCTCGCCAAGCTCCAGCCGGCGCTTCGCGAGAACGCTCCCGCGTTCAAGGAACCGACACGGCTGTTCGTGCGAGTCGCAATGCCCAAGGAAATCGACACGAGCGCCAGCGCCGCAACGATCCTGGCGGGCCTCAAGCCCTACCTGGTCGGCGAAAAGCGGCTCGAAGTCGGCGGCAGCGACGCTGCATTGTTCGCGGCCGTGGTGATCAAGCCCGACGCCGTGGATGGCGCCATGCGCTGGACCGGCGAGGAAGCCATCCAGTACTGGTCCACCAACCTGGCGGTGGAAAATCTTCCGGAGCAGATCCGCAACGGCCTGAACGCCGAAACACGGCGCCGCCTCTACACCTCGCGCGGTGTCGACGTCGCCACCGTCCGCCAGATCGAGGCGACCCATGCGCGCCTGGGTACCTTCGATCCCGCCAAGGCCGCGGGCACCGAGACCGTGAGCACCGCGGACCGCATCGCCGGCAGCATCCCCGTGGGCTTTGTCTATCTGCTCTGGCTGTCGATCTTCAGCGTGATGCAGATGCTCCTGCACAACACCATCGAGGAGAAGTCGAACCGGATCGCGGAGGTCCTGCTCTCCTCCGTGACTCCCAACGAAATCATGATGGGCAAACTGCTCGGCATCGCGGGTATCGGGCTCACCATGGTGCTCACCTGGCTCACCACCGTCATCGTCGCCGCCAAGCTCTACCAGGGGCCTGGCACCGAAGTCATCGGCCCGACCGTGAGTGCGGTACTCGCCTCCGGCATGGTTCCCACCTTCGTGCTCTGCTTCCTGCTCGGCTACCTGATCTACGCGGGACTCTTCCTGTCGATCGGCGCGCTCTGCAGTGACCTCAAGGAAGCGCAGAACGCCCAGGGCCCGATGATGCTGATCATGATGGTGCCGCTGTTCACCATGGTGTTCATCAACCGCGATCCCCATGGAACGCTGGCGACCATCCTCACGTGGATCCCGCTCTACACGCCGTTCACGATGATGAACCGCGCGGCGGCGGATCCACCGTTGATCGAGATGGTCGGCGCTACGCTGCTGATGATCGCCACCGCCCTGCTCCTGCTCTGGTCGGCGGGCCGGATCTTCCGCATCGCCATGCTCCGCTCCGGCAATCGCCCGAAGTTCGCCGAAGTCCTGCAGTGGCTCCGCCGCAAGGACGCCTGAGCGGCAATGGACAGGCCTGTCTCCATGGATCGACCGATCGCTGCCAAGCGGTTCACGCCGGCGAGGATTTCGCTGCTCGCCGGCGTGGCGCTGGTGATCGCGCTCGCGCTGTGGCTGTCCTCGCGATCCGGCGCCTCGACGCTGCGCGTCGAGCCGGACCGGCTCACCACGGCCGTAGTCGCGCAGGGAGAGTTCCGCGACTACTACCCGGTGGATGGCCGCATCGAACCTGCGACGACGGTCTACCTGGACATGCAGGAAGGCGGAAGGGTCGAAGAGGTGTTCGTCAAGGGTGGGCACGCCATCGCCAAGGGCGAGCTGATCATGCGCTTGTCGAATGCCAACCTGCAGCGCAGCGCCATCGAGACCGAAACGCGGCTCATCGAGAATCTCGACCTGCTTCGCAACACCGAGCTCGTCCGCACGCAGAGCGTGCTGGAGCTCAAGGGCGCGCTGGTGGACTTCGACCACCAGGTCATCGAGATCGAAAACAAATTCCAGCGCTACCAGCGGCTGGGACCCCAGGGCGCTGTCTCGGCGGAGGTGCTGGAGTCCACGCGCAATGACCTCGAGCGGCTCCGGAGCAAGCGCGAACTCCTGAAGCAGCGTCTGGAGCGCGAAGACGTGCTCGGCCGCAACCAGATCGCGCAGGCCAAGGAGTCCATCCAGCGGCTCACCACGAGCCTGGAGCTGCTGCGGCGGATCGTCGAAAGCCTCGACGTGCGCGCACCGATCGACGGCTTCCTCTCGAGCATCAGCGCCGAGATCGGCGAGAACATCGTGCCGGGCCGGCGCATCGGCCAGATCGACCAGCTCGATGCATTCAAGCTGCGCGCGAACATCGACCAGTACTATCTCTCGCGCGTCGAAGTCGGCACGCCGGGCAAGATCGAGCTCGCCGGCAAGACCTGGGCAGTGGCGGTCAAACGCGTCTATCCCGAGATCACCAACGACGTGTTCACGGTGGACCTGGACTTCACCGCGGACATACCGCCCGGCCTGCGCCGCGGCCAGCGGCTCACGATCGAGCTGAGCTTCGGCGCGTCCACGCAGAGCCTGATCATCGAACGCGGCGGTTTCATGCAGCACTCCGGCGGGCGCTGGGTCTACCTGATCGCCGAGGACGGCCGCTCCGCGCGCCGCGCACCCGTGCGGCTGGGCCGACAGAATCCCCGTTACGTCGAAGTACTCGAAGGACTTCGCCCCAACGACCGCATCCTGACTTCCAGCTACGCCACGTTCAACGACGTCGACGAGCTGGATTTCACCGAGCCGGTCATCAACCTCAACACTGACAACGCTGGAGCCCCATGATCATCGAAGCACAGGGCCTGAAGAAGCTCTACCGCACGGAACTCGTGGAGACCACCGCGCTCGACTCGGTGGATTTCAACGTGGACTCCGGACAGTTCGTTTCCATCATGGGCCCCTCGGGCTGCGGCAAGTCGACGCTGATGCACATCCTCGGGCTCATCGACACTCCCAGCGAAGGCAACTACCGCTTCCTGGGCGAAGAGGTGTCGCACTATTCCGAGGCGCAGCGCGCCGCGCTGCGCAAGCGCCACATCGGGTTCGTGTTCCAGAGCTTCAATCTCATCGACGAACTCTCGGTGTACGAGAACATCGAGCTGCCGCTGGTGTATGCGAAGACGCCGGCGAATGAACGCCAGGCCAAGGTCGACGCGGTGCTGGAACGCATGGATATCGGCCACCGGCGCGATCACCTGCCCGGCCAGCTCTCCGGCGGCCAGCAGCAGCGCGTCGCCGTCGCGCGCGCGGTGGTGCACGCGCCTCCGCTGATCCTCGCCGACGAGCCCACGGGCAACCTGGACTCCGAGCATGGCGCCGAGGTCATGAAGATCCTCGTCAAACTACACGAACAGGGCACCAGCATCGTGATGGTCACGCACTCGCCCGACAACGCGGCCTACGCCGAACGCCGGGTGCGGATGCTCGATGGCCGCGTGCTCGCGGAGCAGCGGACTTGAAACGCTACCTCAGGATCGCGCTGCGCCTGCTCGCGCGCGAAAGACTCTATGCGGCCCTCAATGTGTCGGGGCTGGCGATCGGCCTCGCCTGCTGCCTGGTGCTCGGACTCTACCTGTGGAGCGAACTCACCTACGACCGCCATCACGTGAACCACGACCGCATCTACCGCCTGGTCTCCACCATCAAATTCGGTGATGGGCGCAGCTCGCCCCTGGCGATCTCTTCCACCGCGATGGGCCCGATGCTGGTCGAGGAGTATCCCGAGTACTTCAAGGGCTTCGTCCGTTTCCGCGATGTCTCCCGCCCGACGCCACAGATGCTGCGCGTCGAGGACCGCAAGGCGTACTGGGATCACATCTACCTCGCCGACGACAACGTGTTCGACGTGTTCACTCACCAGATCGTGTACGGCGATCCCAAGACCGCGCTCAAGGATCCCGACTCGATCGCGATCAGCCGCCGCATGTCGGAGCACTACTTCGGCAAGGAGAATCCCGTCGGCCGCATGATCACGCGTGCGGATGGCGAGTCGATGGCCATCAAGCTGGTGTTCGAAGAGCTGCCCGACAACTCCCACCTGCGCTACGACGCACTGGTGGCCTTCAAGGGTTCCGGCGCGGCCCTTTCGAAGGACCACATGGAGCGCATCCAGAAGCTGATGAACCTCGAGAGCTTCGAGTTCACCTACCTGGTGCTCGCCGACGGCGCCAACCCGAAGGAGTTCGCTCGCCTCAACCAGGCCTTCCACGACAAATACATGAAGTTCTACCTGGACATGGCGAAGCTCGAGTGGCGCAGCACGTTGCAGCCGCTGACCGCCATCCACCTGGATGGAGAACTCGAGTACGACCTGCCCACGGGCAACCGGATGTACCTCTATGCCTTCGCCGCGGTGGCCGTGCTGATCCTGGGCCTCGCGTGCATCAACTATGTGAACCTGGCAACGGCGCGCGCGACCCAGCGCACCCGCGCGATCGGCTTGCGCAAGATCCTGGGCGCCGGACGCGGTTCGCTGATCGCCCAGTTCCTGGGTGAAGCCGTGCTGTTCTCGCTGCTCGCGACCGTGCTGGCCGTGGTCCTCGTGGAGGTCCTCCTCTCATTGCCCGCGGTCACCGCCCTGTTCGGAAAGACGCTCTCGCTCGATCTGTTCGGGCGGCCGCTGCTGGCCGCCGGTGTCGTCGCCTTCGGCATCGTGGTGGGACTGCTGGCCGGGCTCTACCCTGCCGTCTATCTATCCTCGTTCCTGCCGCTCACCGCCCTGGTCGGCCGCTACCGCACCGGCGGCATGCGCATGCGCGAGGCGCTGGTGTTCGTCCAGTTCGCGATCTCGATCGGTGTGATCGCATGCACGCTGCTCATGGGGCAGCAGATGCGCTACATCGCCAGCAAGGGTCTCGGGTTCGACAAGGAGAACCACGTCCTGATCACCTTGCGCGGACGCAATGTCGTCGAACGCGAATCCCTCATCGCCACTGAACTCGAGAAGCATCCGGGCGTGCTGGGTGTCGCCACCGCCAACAGCATGATGGGCCGGGACATGCCGCACGTGACCGGCAAGGCCGAGAACAATGAAGGCGTCATGAGCGACATCGGCTTCAGCTTCTTCCCGGTAGGCGACAAGTTCATTCCCGTGATGGGCATCGAACTCCAGAAGGGCCGGGATTTCTCGCGGCGGCTGCTCACCGACGTCGGCGCCACGTACATCGTCAACGAGGCTTTCGTGCGCTCGATGGGCTGGAAGGAGCCCATTGGCAAACGAGTCGGTATCGGCGGGCCCGGCATGTTCCCCGGGCCGGTGATCGGCGTCGTCAAGGACTTCAATTTCAAATCGCTGCGCTCGGACGTGGAGCCGATGGTCATGTTTCGCTCGCCTCCGGAAGCCGGTGAGCGGGTGCTGGTCGTCAACGTCGCACCGGCCGGCATCCACGACACGCTGAAAGTCATCCGCAAACTGTTCGCGGAGATCGACCCCGTGCATCCGTTCGAATACACCTTCCTCGACGACGAACTCGACCAGCTCTACGTCTCCGAGGAACGCCTCATGCGGCTCACGGGCATTTTCGCCGGCGTCTGCATCCTCGTGGCCTGCCTCGGCCTGTTCGGACTGGCGGCGTCGGCGACCCAGCAGCGCACCAAGGAAATCGGCATCCGCAAGGTTCTCGGCGCGTCGACGTGGTCGATCATCCTGCTGCTGGCGAGGCGGGTCCTCATCTTGATCGCCGCGGGCGCCGTCGTCGCGGCCCTTGGCGCCTGGTTCGCGATGCAGGAATGGCTGGCCAGTTTCGCGTATCGCAGCTCGCTGAATCCCACCTACCTGTTGCTGGCCGCGTTCGGCGCCGGCGCCGTCGCCCTGCTCACGATCGCCCTGCAATCGTGGCGCACGGCGCGTGGCGATCCCGTCGCGGCTCTCCGTTACGAATGATGGATCTCACTTTCAAGGAAACTCCGATGAAGACACTATTCCGTTCACTCCTGTTGTCGCTGGCGCTGGCCGCCTCGGCACACGCCCAGACGAACCTCGTGGGAACCTGGCAGGGAAAACTCGAGATTGCGCCGGGCAAGACGCTCGCGATCCATTTCGTGCTGACCGCGAAGACCGGTGGCGGATACACGGCTGTCGTGACTTCTCCGGACGACGGGGCCATCCGGAATGTGCCGGCGAAGAGCGTGGAATTCGCAGACAACAAGTTGAAGATCGATGTGCCGTCGCTGTCCGGCGGCTATGCCGGCATATTGAAGGGCGGCACCTTCGAGGGTGAGTGGACGCAGGAAGGATCAAAGCTTCCGCTGGCACTCAAGCCCTATAAGGCGCCCACCATGACCAAGGCGGGCCTCGACACGCTTCGTGGAGAATGGGTAGGCAAGCTCACGGGCCCCGGCGGCACGGTGACGATTGTCCTGCGCTTCGCCGACGGTCCCAACGGCATGCTCAAGCCCACCTTCGACGTTCCCGAGCAGGGCGTGAAGGACTGGGAAGGCGCCAACGTCGTGCTCGACGAAGGCAGCTTCTCGGTCGAACTACCGAAAGCCCAGGCCAAGGTCAAAGGCGTGCTCAAGGGCGACCAGATCGTGGGCGAGTGGAACCAGCTCGGCGCATCGGTTCCGCTCACGCTGAAGAAAGGCAAGTTCGTCCCGGTCGTGGGCTATTTCGAGATGCCAGCGGAGACCTGGAGCCAGATCAAGGGCCGCTGGACGGGCACACTCAACGGGCTGGCCGTGGCCGTCCGCTTCGAGACGGATCCGCAAGGCCGGAAGATCGGCTACTTCGACAGTCTGCAGCAGAACCTGCTGAACATCCCGATCACGGAAGCCAAGCTCACGGGCACCAAGCTCACGTTCGCATTGGGCTTCGGCGGCAAGTATTCGGGCGATCTCGCCACGGGCAAGGTCACCGGCGAATGGACTCAGCCCGGCATTCCGAACGCGCTTCCCCTGGTCCTGTCGCGCGAGAAGTAGCTCGGCGCGGAGCGGCCCGCGCCTTGTCCGTCTGCAAGCGGCAAGGTGCGGGTCAGTCTCCGACGAGAGTCAGAGGTCCCTTGCGCCGCTCGCCACCCCGTGCGGCGAATCTCGCCTGGGGCGGCAGCGCCAGCGCGGATTGTTTGAGCTCCTGGCAACGGGCCGGCAGTTGTCCGAGCAGCGGCAGCAGTTCGTGCGCAGGAACGGGCCTGGAATACAGATAGCCCTGGATGGAGATCGGGCCCTGCGGCAACAGGATCGCCAGCTGCTCCAGCCGCTCCACACCTTCGGCGGTCACTTCCAGCCCCAGGCCGCGACACAGCGCGATGGTCGCCCGCGCGATCGATCCCGAGCGCGCGTTGTCGTCGATGCCGGCGATGAGGCTTCTATCCAGTTTGACGCGGGTCAGCGGCAGACGCTGCAGCGACGCCAGCGACGAATAGCCGGTGCCGAAATCATCCAGCGCGATGAATACCCCGAGCGCGCGCAATTGCTCCAGCGTCTTCACGGTGTGCGGACCGGTCTGCAGCACGGACTCCGTGAGCTCGAGTTCGAGGCAGCGCGCGGGCAGATCGTATTCGCGCAGCAGCGATTCCAGCTGGCTCACGAAGCGGTAGTCGAGGAACTGCCGTGCCGACACGTTGATCGCCACGCGGGAATCCGGCCAGGTGCCGCGATGCCAGCGCGCGGCGGTGCTGATGGCGGTGCGCAGCACCCAGTCGCTGATCTCGACGATGAGGCCGGACTCCTCGGCCACGGCCAGGAATTCATCGGGCGCGCGATACCCGCCGTCCGGCATGCGCCAGCGGATCAGCGCCTCGACGGACTCCACGTCCTGCGTCTCGGTGCTGATCAGTGGTTGATAGAACAGTTCGAACTCGTCGCCCTGGATGGCGCGGCGCAGCTTCTGCTCGATGGCGAACTTGGCCGAGGCCGTGACCAGCAGTTCCGGCGTGAACGCGGCGAGCTGGCTGCGGCCCAGTGACTTCGCCCGGAACAGCGCGGCATCGGCCGCGCGCAGCAGCGCTTCCGCGTCCTTCTCGTGGTCGGGGAACACGCTGGCACCCACGCTCACGCTCACGATGACCTCGCGTTCATCCACCTGCAGTGGCGTGTCGAACGCGCGCACGATGCTCGTACCGAAGGCCTGGATGGATTCCGGATCGGCGCCGTTCAGCTGAACCACCGTGAATTCATCGCCGCCCAATCGGGCGGCGAAGCCACGATCCTTCGCGATGGCCTCGAGCCGGCGAGCGATCGCCACCAGCACACGGTCGCCATAGGAATGGCCCATGCTGTCGTTGAGGGTCTTGAAATTGTCGATGTCGAGGAAGAACACGCCGATGCGCTCGCCCGATACCCGCGCGCGGCCGAGCGCATCGTTCAGCGCCACGAACAACTCGCGGCGGTTCGCGATGCCCGTGAGCGGATCCTGCTCCGCGAGCTGCTGCAGCTGGCGCGTGCGCTCCTCCACCTTGGCTTCCAGCTTCTGCTGCGCATCACGCGCGGCATCGCGGGCCACGGCCAGCTGTTGCGCCATCGAATTGAAAGCCGCGGTGAGCGTGTCCAGTTCCCGGATGCCGCCACTCGCCACCACGCGCGCGTTCTCGCCGCGCGCCAACCGGTTGGTGGCCGACAACAGCCGCCGTACCGGGCGCACGATGCTGAAGATGGTGGCGGTACATAGATAGAGGAGTACCACCAGCACGAAGCCGCTGATCCAGGCCACCAGCGAGCGGTCAGGGCCGGGATCCGCGATGGTCCGCGGCTCGGTGTCAGCCACGACCGGAGTCGTGCCCGCTTCCGGCATCGCCTCGGTCACCCGGGCCGGCAGCATCTCGGCAAGACGGCGCGGATCGCGGGCGAAGGCTTCCATGGCGCCCATGCGCTTCTCTTCGTTCCGGAACAAGGCAACGCGGGTGGTGGTCAGCGCCTGCGCATCCGCATTCATCGCGTGGTAGGCGTCAGGCCCCATCGCACGTTTCAGCATGGAATCGCGATCGCGCAGCCGCGTCGAGAGCGCGCGCTCGGCTCCAGCGAGCGGGCTCGTATCCATCTCGCGCGTGTCGAAAGTATTGCGAGCCACGAACGAAGCGCGCACGGCGTCGAGCTGGCCCTGGATTTCGAGCAGCGAATCGCGTGCCGACGCGTGACCCGGCATCTTCCAGTTGAGCTCGATGGCCGAGCGGAGACGCGTATCCATTTGCGCCAGCAACGACGAGTAGCGCGCGAGCAATTCGCGGCGGGCCCTGCGCGACACGACCAGCATGTCAGCGCTGCTCTTGTGCTCTGTTATCAGGCGCGGCAACTGCGCAGGCGCCGGCGACGCGTTCTGCTGGTAGCGCGCGACGGTGCGATCGAGCGCGGCGCGTGACTGCGCAAGGCGCGCGGCCGATGCGCGCGTATCCGTATCCGCGTGTTCCTGGGCCATGCGATCGAACTCGCCCAGCGCACCCATGAGTTCGCCGGAGATCGCGGCGAGCCTGGCGTGACTCATCGACTCTCGCAGTGCGACGATCTGTTGCGCGTCGATCGCGCTGCGCTGGAGTGCGACGCTGCGCTGCTGCTCGAGGATGGAGACGCCGCGCTCGACGATGAGATTGGCCGTGGCAGCCAGCGCGATCACCGACGCAAACGCGATGATCAGCCGCGGCATGATGCCGATGCTGCCGAGTGTCAGCCATGCTTTCAGGCGGACGTAGTGGCGTTTGAACAGATGGCGGCCGTTCTTGTGCATGAGGGCAGTCCCTGAACCGCTCCCTTATTCGCGGGCCCGGCACCCTCGGCGCCGCACCCTATCCCTGACGCCAGAGTCAATGAAAGTGCGACGCAGTGTGCCTGCCCAGTTCACGGTTTCTTGTAGGCCGAATCCGCCTTCCGGGGCAACTCCCGCGCAAATCGCCCAACCGGGGCCCTGGCGGCCCTTTTTCTACTCCGCCGGCACCGGCGGAGGGCCGTCTGGAAGATAGGCCTTGAACACCACGTCGCCGCGCTTCTTCTCGAACTCGGCGCGGATCTCCCGCACTGCCTGCGGCCGTTCGTACAGATCCACCATCGTGGCGGCCAAGGTCTTCGAGGCGACGATCATGCCCTTGTGGCCGATCGTCATGCCGCCGGTGGCCACCACGGGCCAGGCATGCCACGGCGCCTTGAGCGGAGCGGTGGCGACGGTGAGATTCAAGGTCGGCACGATCCAGCTCACATCGCCCACGTCCGTGGAGCCGCCCTCTTCGGGCTGGCCCTGGAGCGAGTGGATGGATTCGTCCATTCCCCGGTCCGGCGTGTTGGTGGCGCGCTGGATCTTCTTCGCGAACTCCTGCTCCGCCGCCGTGAACTTCGGCGCGCCGATCCAGCGCAGGTTGGCATCGAGCAGCCTGGCGCCGGATTCCATGATCAGGACCTCCCAACTACCGCCCTGCACCGTCACTTGGGATTCAGTTTCGGTCATGAGCGCCGCGCCGTCGGCAATCTTGCGGATCCGCGCGAGCAGCGAGTCGACCTCGCTGCGCTTCCAGTCGCGCGCCCATAGCCACACCGCGCCATGCTCGGAGACGACATTCGGCACGTCACCGCCGTCGGTGATCACGTAGTGCACACGCGACGTGGTCTTCATGTGTTCGCGCATGAGATTCACGCCGTGCGTGAACGCTTCCACGCCATCCACCGCGCTGCGGCCATTCCAGGGATCGCCGGCCGCATGCGCGGCCTTGCCCTTGAACGAGACCCTGAGATCCACCATCGCCTGGCTCGACACCATGTCCGCCATGGTCTCGTCGCCGGGATGCCAGGCGAACATCACGTCCACGTCATTGAATACGCCATCGCGTGCCATGTAGGTCTTGCCGCCCACGGCTTCCTCAGCGGGAGTGCCGTAGAAGCGGATGGTGCCCTTGAGCTTGCCCGCGGCGATCTGCTCCTTGATGGCGAGCGCCGCACCCAGGCTGGCCGCGCCGAACAGGTTGTGGCCGCAGCCATGGCCCGCGCCGCCTTCGACCAGCGGCGATTTCTCGAACTGCGCCTTCTGCGACACGCCGGGCAGTGCGTCGTACTCGCCCATGATGCCGATGACGGGCTTGCCACTGCCGAACGACGCGATGAACGCCGTAGGCATTCCGGACACATTGCGCGTGATCGTGAAGCCCTGCTTCTCCGCGAAGTCCGCGAGCAGCTTCGACGAGCGGTGTTCTCGAAGCGCCGTCTCGGCGAAGGCCCAGATCTGGTCTGACATGCCGGTCAGCGCCGCGGCATGCTGGTCGATGGACGCGACCGCGGCTTTCTTGGCTGCGCTGGGCGAGGCGGCCAGCGCGAGCATCGGACACGAGCCCGCCAACAAGAGGGTCAACAGGAAAGGTCGGGTGGGATTGCTGTTCATCGGCCGACTCCGAAATAGTGTTTGTCGCGAGCTTAGCGAAGATTCGCGAGCGGCACGCGCGTGACTTGCACGTCTTCCTTGTTGGTGGCGTAGGCCACATATAGCCAGTCTTTCCAGACCACGCTCTTGGGGTAGTGGTAACCCGGGCGCTTGTACCGGCCCTCGTAGCGCAGCGGCTGCAGATCGCCCACGCCGCGGAGCTTGAAAGAGCGGTCGAAGGTCTTGCCATCCCGGCTCAATGTGAGCGCCAGGGGAATGCGCACGCGGCTGAGCCCGCGCGCGTTCACCAGGTACGCGGTGCCGTCGGGCAGGTTGCCGGCACTTTGTTTGGCGCGCGAATCCGGCATGTCGGTGAGCTGCGGTTCCGACCAGCTCCGCCCACGATTGCAGCTCTCGGCGGCCAGCTGGTAGAAACTCTCGGCCTGGTCACGGAAGACCATGATGGCGCACTGACGCTTTCCGGAATCCCGCAGGAAGATGCTGGGCTCGAGTTCGCGGCTGGTTTTCCCGTCATTCGCCAGCAGCCGCATGTCACCTTGCCGCCAGCCGCGCACCCCGAGGGGGTCGTTCGTGTGGAACGGCGCGACCAAGAGCCCCGGCCGCAGGTGGAATGCCGCGAGCAGCGTGCCATCGGCCATGCGGTGCGGATCCTGCTCGATGATGCCCTCGATCGGCTCGCCATCCTTGCCGCGCACCCGCCAGGGGCCCGACCATTTCGCGCCGTCCCGGCTCGTCAGGTACTCGGTGTAGCCTCCGTCGCCCGACTGGAAGCCCGTGGGCCATACATTTATATAGGCCACCAGCGTCTTGCCGTCAGACCACCAGCCACCGCTGGAATGCATGCGTCCGCCCTCGCCCGCGGCCACCAGCTCTTTCGGCGCCGACCAGGTCACCCCGTCATCGCTGGACGAATACGCCACCCAGGTATCCGCGGTGTCTTCGTCCTTCGGCGAACTCTGCCATTGCGCGTACAGCCGTCCCTTGAATGGCAGCAGCACCACGCCATTGCTGAATTTGTCGCTGCCTTCGCCGGGGCGAAACACGGTGACGGTTTCCGCTCCCGGCATCGCCGCGAGACCCATGTCGGGATTGCCTGTGTCGAACAGCCCCGGCGCGATTGCGTAGGGACCGCGCGCGTGCGCGACGCCCGTGGCCGCGAACAACAGCGCCGCCAGCAAGGCGCGCACGCGGAAACAGTGGGTCACGGAATCAATAGCGGGCGCAGGTCCGGAATTTTTTCCGCCAGTTCACGCGCCATCATCGCGGAGAAATAGTCCGCGCCCACGCGGCCTAGATGCGTGTAGTCGAAGGACAGTTTCGGCTGCGCCATGCCCGGCACCGCCGGCGCGGTGTCATTGACCTCGGTGGCCGTAGCCGCCGGTATGGTCGTACCCGCCTTCGCGGCGGCCAGCACCTCATCGGTGGGGCGGCGCTGCGCGAACTTCGCCGACTCGGCGGCGCCCATGGCCTGCACGGCTTGCGAACTCGCGAGATTCAGATCGATGTAAGGAACCTCGAGCTTAGCCGCCACGCGCTCGGTGGTTTCGGCCCAGCGCCGCAGATCATTCTGCAGCTCGCCCCGCTTGAACATCCGGCGCGTGAGTGAAGACACCAGCACGGGTCTCGCGCCTGCGGCGCGAGCCTCTTCTATATAGCGCTCGAGATTGGCCGGGAATTCCGTGGCGAGATCCGTCGAGCGGCCCGGCTTGCCCGGCTGATCGTTGTGACCGAACTGGATCAGAATCCACGTGGCCACGTATCCGGGCGCGCGCGCTTCCGCCAGCGCGTTCTCCCAGGAACCTTCCTTGATATAGCTGGCGGAACTCCGGCCTCCGCGCGCGAGGTTCACGCAAGCCACGAACGAAGTGACGTGTTCGGAGCAGAAGCTGCCGCCCCAGCCACCCTGCACCGCCACGGTGGAGTCACCGATGAGGATGATCTTGTAAGGGTGGATCGGCTTGATCTCGGGAACTGCCGGGGCGGGAGTTGCCGTGGTGGGCGCTGCCGCGGGCGGCGGAGCGGCCGCGGGCGCAGGCACCTGCGCGAAGGCCTGGCCGCCGAGCAAGGCTCCCATCAGGACGAAAACGTTCGCGTGCTTCATCGCGGACCTCCGGCAAGGTCCGGCGATTGTGCCTCACATCTGCAGATGCCGGCGCAGGAAAGTCAGCATGCTATCCATGATCTCGCGCGACCGGTCGTCGTCGTTCTGGTTGTCGAAACCATGCACGCCCGCGGGGTGGTTCATCACGATGACGTTGGCGTTCTCGCGAATGGCGCGAGCGATGAAGCGGTCGATGGAGTCATTCATCGTGGGGATGGCATCCAGGCCCGCGCGCGCAATGAACATCGGTATCTGTTGGGCGCGCTTGTCGCCCAGGTGCTCGATCATGGAAAACTGTTTCACTCGCGCGGCGTTCTCGTGTTCGCGGTGCAGGCTGGACTGCTGCACGTCGAGAAACGCGTACACGGCCACGAGACAGCGCACGTACGGCCGCTTCTCGTCGTAGCCCAGCGTCAGCAGCGGACCACCCGCCGAGTACGCAGCAAGACAGATGCGATCGGGATCCGCATTCAGGGTCGCGGCATTCTGGCGCACGTAGTCGAGCGCCGCGCCCACATCCGCCGCGGAGTTCTCGAGAAAGGGATTCGGGAATCCCAGGCGGTGCGTGAAGGTTACGCCAATGAAACCGGAGGCCGCGGCGAGGCGTCCCCAACCTTGGTATATGCCCCAGTCTTTCGGCCGGCTCGCGGATCCCGCGCCGCCGTGCACGAACAACACCACGGGCCGGCGCTCACTGCTCTTCAGGCCCGGCGGTGCGTACACATCCATGAGCAGATTGGGATCGTCGGCGTTGGTGTAGCGCAGGTCGGTGGTGACCTTCACTTTGTCCGTGCCGGCTTTCGTGAGCACCAGCGGCGCGTTGACGATCTCGTCGAAGGTCTTCTCGCGCGTGGCCTGTGCATGGGCCTGCGTGAGCAGGAAGAACGGCAGCAACGTGGACGCGACGAGCAGAGACGATCTCATGTGCCTTCTTCTTTAGCTCTTTGGAGGTACAGACACTAACAGCGGCGCCATGATGAAATTCCCGGCGACGAGCCAGGACGATGCTCGTCGTTGCCGAATTGAACGGCCGGAATGCGGCCGAACCGAAGCGCAGAACCCGAACCCGAATCTGGAGACCACCGATGTCCGAGCCCGCCGTTTACGTGCCGCCCCGCATCTGGCAAGCGAACAAACCCAGCGGCGGAGCCTTCGCGAACATCAACCGCCCCGTGTCCGGCGCGACGCACGAGAAGACACTGCCGGTCGGCAAGCATCCGCTGCAGTTGTATTCACAGGGCACGCCCAACGGGCAGAAGGTCACCATCCTGCTGGAGGAACTGCTCGCGCTCGGCCACCCGGGCGCCGAGTACGACGCCTGGCTCATCAGCATCCAGAACGGCGACCAGTTCGGCAGCGGCTTCGTCGGCGTGAATCCGAATTCGAAGATTCCCGCGTTGCTCGATTGCAGCGGTGCCGTGCCGCAGCGCGTATTCGAGTCCGGCGCCATCCTGCTGTATCTCGCCGAGAAGTTCGGCGCGTTCCTGCCCAGGGACACCGCCGCGCGCACCGAGACTCTTTCGTGGTTGTTCTGGCAGATGGGCAGCGCGCCCTACCTGGGCGGCGGCTTCGGGCATTTCTATGTCTATGCGCCCGTGAAAATCGAATACGCCATCGATCGCTTCACCATGGAAGCCAAGCGGCAGCTCGACGTGCTCGACAAACTGCTGGCGAAGCGTCAATACATCGCGGGCGACGAATACACCATCGCCGACATCGCCATCTGGCCGTGGTATGGCGCCGTGGCGCTGGGCGCGGTGTACAACGCGGTCGAGTTCCTGCAGGCGCACGAATACAAGAATGTTCAGCGCTGGGCGGCGGAGATCGGCGCACGCCCGGCCGTGAAACGCGGCCGCATCGTGAACAAGCTGTCCGGGCCTCCCGAAGAGCAGCTGCGCGAGCGACACGATGCGAGCGACTTCAAGTAGCGACCGGTGACAAGAAGGGAGTGAGGTTGTCGTGCGCGGGGGCGTGCGTGGTTACCGGGGGAGCTCAGTCTCGGGCGCGCGCGCTTCGCGCGCGTCCCCTCGCGGGAAGCTGCGCAGGTGGAGCTGTCAGCGCTTCGCTCTGGACTGCTGGTGAACGCGGACTTGGGTTGAACCACCAAAGAGTACCTCCGCGCTGACGCTTCCCGCTCGGCGCCCTCGATTCGCTCCCCCGGTAACCACGCACACCCCCGCGCCCCACCGCCGCACTTCGATTCCGCTCACCACTTGACGTCTGCGCTTGGAAAAGAGCGTTACGTCCGATGCCCGCGCTCTTCTCGAACTCCGGAGCACGCAGACATCGGGTCACTGCGTCCCATCCACCGTGAGCACCCCGCGCCGTCCAAGTCCGGGTCCCGGTCTGGGTCCTGTTCCGAGTCCCGGTCCGAGTCCTGGTCCGAGTCCCGGTCCGAGTCCCGGTCCGAGTCCCGGTCCGAGTCCCGGTCCGGGTCTGGATCCCGAACCAAGGTGAGACGGTGGGGGCCTGAGCGTGGGCTGGATGGTCGCGGGAGCGAATCGAGGGCGCCGAGGGCGGAGCGTCCGCGCGAAGGTACTCTTTGGTGGTTCAACCCAAGTCCGCGTTCACCAGCAGTTGCGAGCGGAGCGCGGCCAGCTCCATCTGCGCAGCGACGCCCGAGGGAACGCGCGAAGCGCGCGCCCGAGACTGAGCGACCGCGACCATCCAGCCCACGCTCAGGCCTGCAGTGCACACACTCCGATTGGCGTAACGTATCCCCCACTTTCTCCAGAGCACACACATGAGCCGTTTACTTTCGCTCGCCCTGACCTTGATGTCCCTGGCCTTGTCCGCGCAGGCCGCCGACTACCCCGCCCCAGTGGAAGGCGACTTCGTGGTCCGCAACTTCAAGTTCGCCAATGGCGAGACGCTCCCCGAGCTGCGGCTGCACTACCGCACGCTGGGCAAGCCCGTGAAGGACAAGAAGGGCATCGTGCGCAATGCCGTGTGGATAGGCCATGGCACGGGTGGCAGTGGCGCGCAGTTCATGCGCCCCGAATTCGCTGGTGAGTTGTTTGGCGCCGGGCAGCCGCTGGACGCGAGCAAATACTTCATCGTGCTACCCGATGGCATCGGGCATGGAAAATCCTCCAAGCCCAGTGATGGGTTGAGGTCGAAATTTCCGCGGTACGGCTACACCGACATGGTCGAAGCCCAGTACCGGCTGCTCACCGAAGGACTCGGCGTGAACCACCTTCGCCTCGTCATGGGGACCTCCATGGGTGGCATGCATTCCTGGGTCTGGGGCGAGCGGCACCCGGAGTTCATGGATGCGCTCATGCCGCTGGCCAGCCTCCCGACGCAGATCTCCGGCCGCAACCGTGTGTGGCGCCGGACGCTGATCGACGCCATCCGCAATGACCCCGCGTGGAACGGCGGCAACTACGACAAACAACCTCCGTCGCTGCGCACCGCGAACGAACTCATTTTCTTCATGGGAAGCAATCCGCAGCTGCGCCAGGAACAGATGCCCACGCTCGCGAAGTCGGACGAGGTGCTGGACGCCGCAATGACCACCGCGCTGGCCAACACCGATGCGAACGATGTGCTCTATCAGGTGAGCGCATCGTGGGACTACGACCCGGGCCCGGGGCTGGAGAAGATCCGCGTGCCACTGATCGCGGTGAATTCGGCTGACGATCTGATCAATCCACCCGAGCTCGGCATCCTGGAGCGTGAGATCAAGCGCGTGCCGCAGGGTGAAGCCGTGACGATCCCGTTGAGCGCCGACACGCGCGGCCATGGGTCACACACCGTGGCGAAGCTCTGGAAGCAGCACCTGGAAAAGTTGTTGAGCAAGACGGAAACATCGAAGTAGTTGGCGGCCATGACACTCTGAAGAGCGGCGAACGTGGCCGGGTGGCATCGATCGCCCGGCCCCGTTCAGCAGTCCAGTCAAGAGTAGTAGGAGAAAGCCGCCAGGCGCCCTACCCGCCGGATGGCTCGTTTCTCGATTTCGAGAGGGTGTTTCTCTCCCGGAAGGCGGATGCCGATTCGGCGCGTCGCCACCATCATGGCTCCATGAACACCGCCCTCCACTCACGTGACATCCGGCGCGAACGAATCGCGGCCTCGCCGCGCTGGGATGGACAGAGATTCCGCAACACCTTCCCCACGCTTCGCGGGGATCCCGCGGTGCCCATGCCCAAGCTCAGCGAGTTCCTCTGCGGCGGCGATCGCCGTGTTCCGCAGAAGCCGCTGCCGGCGTTGAACCCGCTGGATGAATGGCGACGCGATCACGACGGTTTGCGCGCCACCTGGCTCGGCCACTCCACCGTGCTCGTGGAAATCGATGGCTGGCGGGTGCTCACGGATCCGGTCTGGGGCCCGCGCGCCTCGCCCACGCGGTTCGCGGGACCGAAACGTTTTCAGCCCGTGCCCGTACCGATGAGCGATCTGCCACCGCTCGACGCCGTGTTGATCTCGCACGATCACTACGACCATCTCGACTACACGACGATGCGTCTGCTGAAGCGCGTCAACGTACCCATCGTCACCTCGCTGGGCGTAGGCGCGCACCTGGAATCCTTCGGGATCGCGCCGACGCGGATCACCGAGCTCGACTGGTGGGAACATCACCGCATTCCCGGCACGCAACTCACGCTCACCGCCACGCCCTCACAGCACTTCTCCGGGCGAGGACTCAAGGACGGCAACAAGACGTTGTGGTCGTCCTGGGCAATCCAGGGTAACCGGCACAGCGTGTTCTTCAGCGGGGATACCGGCCTCACCCCCGAGTACGCGCAGACCCGCGAACGCCTCGGCCCCTTCGACCTGATCATGCTGGAGATCGGCGCCTTCCATCCGGCCTGGGGAAACATCCACCTGGGACCGGAGCAGGCGCTGGCCGCCCATGCCTTGTTAGGCGGTGGTCCGCTGCTGCCCATCCACTGGGGCACCTTCAACCTGGCGCTGCATGCCTGGGATGAACCCGTCGAGACCTTGCTGCGCCTGGCACCGAAGCTGGACACGCCACTGCTGCTGCCCCGGCTCGGTGCGCCCGTGCAGCCCTCGCGGGATTTCCGCATCGAACCCTGGTGGCGCGGCATCGATCGGCCGGCCCAGGCGCCCCCGGCCGCCGAGGGATCCACCGAGCATCCGACCAGCATGCCCTGGCCCATCGATTGAGGGTTCCCGTTTTCCTACAGCGACTGCCGCCACCCTGAACTAACATTCCGGGCATGAGGACTTCGTGAGCGAGCCAGCACGCAGACTGGCGTTCGATTTTCCCGGCGCGCGGTCAGACCACCAGGTCCTGCTCGAAGCACAGAAAGACGTGCTCGAAAAGATCGTCCAGGGCGCACCCCTGGCCGAAGTCCTGGCATCCCTGTGCGGCATCGTGGAAGAGCTGGCGACGCGACCCGCGCGCGCCGCCATCCTGCTCGTGGGTGACTGCGGCAAGGTCCTGCGAAGCGGCGCCGCCCCCAGCCTGCCGGCGGACTACAACTGCGCCGTGGACGGCATCGCGATCCACCCCGACGTGGGCACCTGCTGCGCGGCCGCCGCGCGACGCCAGGTGATCTTCACGCGCGACATCGGCAGTGATCCGGGCTGGAACGGACTCGCGCACCTGCCGCTGGCGCTGGGCCTCAAGGCTGCCTGGTCCATGCCTATCTACAGCGCCGACGGCAAGGTGCTGGGCACCTTCGGCACCTACTTCGAAGAAACCCGCGACCCGACTCCGGCGGAAATCCAGCTCGTCGAAGTGCTGTCGCGCACGGCCGCGCTGGCCATCGAACGTGACGCCAACGACCGGCGCCTGCGGGAGAGCGAGGCGCGCTATCGCAGCCTCGTCGAGTCCGAACGCGCGATGACGCAGGACCGCTCGAGGCTCGACTACGCGGTGCGGCTCTCGGGCGTGGGATTCTGGAACTGCGTGCTGCCGCTCGACGAGCTGAATTGGGATCATCGCGTCAAGGAGCATTTCTTCCTCCCGACCGGCGCGCGGGTACGCATCGAAGATTTCTGGAGCCGCATCCACCCCGACGACCGCGAGCCCACCCGGATCGCCATCGAAGCCTCGATGCGCGATCGTGTGTCCTACGACGTGGTCTACCGCACCGTGGATCCCGCCAGCGGCGACATCAAGTGGATCCGCGCACTGGGCGGCATGACCTTCGGCGCCGATGGCGAACCCACGCACTTCGATGGTGTCACCGTCGACGTCACCGAACACAAGCGTGACCAGCAGAAGCTGGCCGCGGCGCTCACGCGCGTCAGCGAGCAGGATCGCCGCAAGGACGAATTCCTGGCATCTCTGGCGCACGAGCTGCGCAACCCGCTCGCCCCCATCCGCACCGGACTCTCCATCCTGCGGATCGGTGGCACCGCCGAACAACAGTTGCGCACGCGGGAGATGATGGAGCGCCAGCTCGGACACCTGGTGCGCATGGTCGACGACCTCCTGGACATCTCGCGCGTCACGCTCGGCAAGGTGACGCTGAAGCCGGAACGCGTGGATTTCCGCACGGTGTTGCACAGCGCGCTCGAGACCACGCGCGCCCTGATCGAAGCGCAAGGCCACGAATTCGCGACCCGCCTTCCGCCGGATCCGCTGCCGCTCGAAGTCGATCCCACACGGCTCGCGCAGGTCGTCGCCAACCTGCTCAACAACGCAGCCAAATACACGCCGCCCGGTGGCCGCATCCAGCTCACGGCACAGATCGATGACCGCGAGCTCGTGATCCGCGTCACCGACAACGGCGTCGGCATCCCCGCCGACATGCTGCCGCGCGTGTTCGACTTGTTCACGCAGGTAGGTAGTTCGGCCGACCATGCGCAAGGCGGCCTCGGCATCGGGCTGACGCTGGTGCGCGGCCTCGTCGTCCTGCACGGCGGCTCGGTGATGGCGCAGAGTCCCGGCATCGGCCTGGGGACCACGATGACCGTGCGCATGCCGCTCGCGGGAGCACCGGCAACGGTGGACGCCGTTCATGACATGGAGTCAGGCTCGAGCCACGCGCGGCGCATCCTGGTAGTGGACGACAACGTGGACGCGGCCGCCAGCCTCGCGATGCTGCTCGAGCTCGAAGGTCACAGCACCGAGGTGGCGCACTCCGGCAACGACGCAATCGCCGCGATCGCGTGGTTCCGGCCACAGCTCGTGTTCCTGGATATCGGCCTGCCGGACATCAGTGGTTACCAGGTGGCCGAGCGTGTGCGGGGGATGACTCTCGAAGCGCTGCCACGACTGGTGGCGCTCACCGGGTGGGGCAGCGAGGAAGACCGGCGACAGGCGCGCAATTCGGGCTTCGACGCTCACCTGGTCAAGCCGGTGGACCCGTCAGAGCTGGCCGCGATCCTGAAGACTCCCTGAGAAATTCTTCCTGACGAAGCACGCCCGCGCATCAGCCGCGGCCGTACTCCTTCACCATCGCCGACATCTCGCGCAGGAAATCCTGCGTCGGCGACGTGCCCGGCACTCCCGAGGCGAACGGCTCGCGGAACCATGGCCAGGGATAGATCACTTTCCGTTGCGGGCGATCACCTCGCAGCAAGGTGAACTCGCGTGAACTGAAGCCGCGGCGGATGGATGTCTTGATGTGTTCCGACTGCACCGCGTACACGGCTCCGTCGACCAGCGCGAACAGCGCCTGCCGATAGTTAGGGTGTGCATCGAAGCGGTCGCGGGTGGCGGCGAAGTAGGCGGCGAACACCGGGCCGTTCACCGACCGGATCTCGGAGCCGTAGCCCAGCACGTGGTGGGCATTGCGCGGGGCGCCCATGGGCTCCACCTCTGCGCGAGCCGCATTGACGATGATTGCGTAATACCTGGGCTCCCCGCCCTGCGTGGGCCGGGAGCCCGAGACGCAGATGCGGCCGGACTCTGGGAGTCTACCGGTGTCATTTATGAACATCGGGTGTTAGTCCGCGTCATCCGCGGAAAAGTTTTGTGTTGGCGAAATTATTGTCCCGCGAGTGGCAACGAGACAACCACTCTCGGCACTGCTTTCCCGCGATTTCCGAGCTCAATATGTCCGCCATGGCCCGGCGCGCTGGCCCGCAGGGTTGTCAGGCCGAGGCCGATTCCGCCGGTGTCACGGGTGCACGAGGATTCCGCGCGGAAAAAGGGTTCAAAAACACGCTGTTGCAGGGCTTCGGCGATTCATGGCCCGCAGCGTCAATTTCCAACCTCACCTGCCCCACGCCGGAGCGCTGTGTCAGGCCGGCGCGTTCGCCATATTTCAGCGCGTTGTCCACCCGGCGGCGCGGGGACAACGGATCCGCTCTCACTAACGACTGTCACCCGGCTGACATCGTGTCCAACGTCGCCCGGTCATCGACCACGCTGACAACCAACTACCCGAGGCGTCGGAAATCCTTCCACCGCACCAGGCATGACGCGCCATGCGCCGGAATCCGTAATGAAGCGGCGACAAACCCTCTCGGAAGGCACGGGCCTGACAACTGCCGCAAGAGCTCCGCCGGCGCACGGGCGCGTTGAGCGGACCGGGACAAACTAGCTCGCGGCAACCTCTGCGGCTCTCTTGCGACCCGGTCTGCCAACGGTCAGGTCTGTGCCCGATCTCGAGAATCCGAACACGCCGTCGAGAGGATGCGTGCGGCCTTCGATTCCCGCGCGGATCATCTCGCCGGCATGCGCGGCATAGGTGATGCCGTTGCCACCGAAACACAGCGCGAACTGCAGCCGCGGGTCGAGTCCGGGCACGCGGCCGATGAACGGCAAGCCGTCGGATGTCTTTCCG
>CAWJWS010000008.1:335000-1206105 GCA_963846605.1 uncultured Pseudomonadota bacterium | reverse complement strand
GAAGGCGTGCGTTACGTGCTCACGCTGGACGCCGATACCCGCGTGCCGCGCGAAACCCCGCGCCGCCTGATCGGCAAGATGGCGCATCCGCTCAACCGCCCGCGCTTCGATCCCAAGGTGGGTCGCGTGGTCGATGGCTACGCCATCCTGCAACCACGCGTGGCTTTTTCGCTGCCGGTGGAAGTCGAAGCCACGCCTTTCCAGCGCGTGTTCTCCGGCGCCGCGGGCGTGGACCCGTACACCGCCGCGGTCTCCGATGTGTACCAGGACTTGTTGGGTGAAGGCAGCTTTGCCGGCAAGGGTATCTACGACGTGGACGCCTTCGAAGCCGCGCTGGCCCAGCGCGTGCCCGAAAGCACGTTGTTGTCGCATGACCTGTTCGAAGGCATCTTCGCGCGCGCCGGACTGGCCTCCGACGTGGAAGTGGTCGAGGAATTTCCCTCGCGTTACGACGTGGCCTCGCTGCGCCAGCATCGCTGGGTGCGTGGCGACTGGCAGTTGTTGCCGTGGATCTTCGGCCGCCGCGATGTCGGCGCCGCCACGCACGGGCGTGGCCACGCCCGCATTCCGTTGATCGGTTTGTGGAAGATGCTGGACAACCTGCGCCGTTCGCTGTCCGCGCCTGCAAGCCTCGCGGCACTGGTGGCGGGCTGCACCCTGCCCGCGGGCGCGGCCATGCAGTGGTGCGCCTTCATCATCTTCGCGCTGGCAATGCCCACCTTGCAGCCACTGCTCAGCGCCATCATCCCGCGACGCTCCACCGTCACCTGGCGCAGCCACCTGCGCGCGCTGCGCATGGACGTCGGCCTCGCCGTGGCGCAGACGGCGCTGCTGCTGACCATGCTCGCCTACCAGGCCTGGCTGATGATGGACGCCATCATTCGCACATTCTGGCGCATGGGCGTGAGTCACCGGCACTTGCTGGAATGGATTCCCGCCGACCTGCTGAGCTCGGCACGCGCGGATTTCGCCGGTTTCTACTCGCGTATGTGGCGCGGCGTGGCGCTGGCCGCGGCGGCCGCGCTGGTCGTGGTGCTGGTCGACGGGCCTCACCCCTCCGGCGTGGTGCGCACCACTGGCCATTCCCCTGTTGCTGGCCTGGCTGGCAGCTCCCGCGGTGGCCTGGCGCATCAGCAAGGTTCCCGTGGCCGCGGCCAAGTCCAGGCTCGATGCCGGCCAGCAGCACGAGCTGCGACTGATCGGGCGACGCACCTGGCGCTTCTTCGACACCTTCGTGGGCGCCGAAGACAATCACCTGCCACCCGACAACTTCCAGGAAGACCCGCGTGGCGTGGTAGCGCATCGCACCTCACCCACCAACATCGGCCTCTATCTACTGTCGTTGGTTGCCGCGCGCGACTTCGGCTGGTGCGGGCTGCGCGACGCGCTGGACCGCATCGAGGCCACACTCGGCACCCTCGGCAGGATGCAGAAGTACCGCGGCCACCTGTACAACTGGTATGACACCCAGGACCTGCGGCCGCTGGACCCGCGGTATGTCTCCTCCGTGGATTCCGGCAATCTCGCCGCGCACCTGATCGCATTGGCCGGTGCCTTTCGCGAATGGCAACAGGACCCGGCGCCGAACCCGCATGCGATTACCGGCCTCACCGACGCGCTGGACCTGGCGCGCGAAGCGCTGCGCGATTTCCAGTTCCTGCCGGGGTTCACCATCACGCGCGGCCTGGTCGAAACCAGTGTCGCCGATCTCGACGCCAGCCTGCGACCCGCGAACGGCAGAAACGCCACCGACGACGCCCTGGCTGACGCCGCCGAACGCGCATCGACACTGGTGGACATGGTCCGCACGTTGGCCAGCGAAGCACACCTGCCCCGCGACCACGACCTGCTGTACTGGGTGGAGGCCGCCAAACGCGCCATCGACAGCTGGCGCAGTGATCTGCTGGCGCGTGACCCGGCCGGATACATCGTCGAATACCTCGAGACCCTGGCGAGTACGGCGCTGCAGCTCGCCGAGGCCATGGAGTTCGATTTTCTCTACGACCGGCAGAGAAAACTTCTCTCCATCGGTTTTCGCTGCAGCGACGGCACGCTGGACGAGAGTTGTTACGACCTGCTGGCATCGGAAGCCCGCCTGGCGAGTTTCATCGCCATCGCCAAAGGCGATATCCCCGCGCGCCATTGGTTCCGCCTGGGCCGCACCGTCACGCCGGTTGGCGCCGGTGCGGCACTGGTGTCCTGGTCGGGCTCGATGTTCGAGTACCTGATGCCCGACCTGGTGCTGCGCGCACCCGGCGGTAGTTTGCTGGCGCAGACCAGCCGGCTGATCGTCAAACGCCAGATCCAGTACGGCCGTGAACTCGATTTGCCCTGGGGCATCTCCGAGTCCGCGTACAACGCGCGCGACCTGGAACTCACCTATCAGTACTCCAACTTCGGCGTGCCCGGCCTCGGCCTGAAGCGCGGCCTGTCGGAGAACAAGGTGATCGCGCCTTATGCCACCGGCCTCGCCGCGATGGTGGATGGCGAGGCGGCGCTGGCCAACTACCGGTTGCTGGCTTCGCTGGGTGTTCGCGGCCCGTACGGCTTCTACGAGGCCGTGGACTTCACGCCAGTCGCGTCGTCCCCCGAAAACCAGCGAAACTGAGAAAGGCGCCGTGATCCGCGCGTACATGGCGCATCACCAGGGCATGACCATCGTGTCCATCGCCAACACGCTGCTCGATGGCCGCATGCGCGAGCGCTTCCATGGCGACGTCACCGTGCAGGCCACCGACCTGCTGCTGCAGGAACGTACGCCGCGTGATGTGTCCGTGGCGCATCCGCGAGCCGAGGAAGTCGGCACCGCCTCGCGCTTCACCGAGCTGCAGGTTCCGGATGTGCGCCGGCTCAAGAGCCCGCACGACTCCTCGCCGCAGACACACCTGCTCTCGAATGGCCGCTACTCGGTCATGGTTACGGCCGCCGGCTCCGGCTACAGCCGCTGGAACGACCTGGCCGTCACACGCTGGCGAGACGACCCGACGCGTGACGATACAGGCAGCTTACATCCTGCTGCGTGACATGGAGAATCCGGGCGCGTGTGGTCGGCGGGTTACCAACCTTGCGCGGGCCAGCCCAACTCCTATGAGGTGAGCTTCACCGAGGATCGCGTCGAGATCATCCGCACCGACGGCGACCTGACCACCACGCTCGAAGTCCAGGTCTCGCCGGAGGACGACGCCGAAGTGCGCCGGGTATCGGTGAGTAATGCGTCGACACGTGCCCGCGAGATCGAGATCACCTCCTACGCGGAAATCGTGCTGGGCTCAGCCAGTCCGCGGACATCGCGCATCCCGCCTTCTCGAAGATGTTCGTGCGCACCGAATTCCTCGCAAGCCAGTCCGCGCTGATCGCCAATCGCCGGCGCCGCGCGCCCGACGAACCCGAACTCTGGGCCTCGCACAATGCCGTCATCGAGGGCGGCGTGATCTCCGGCCCCGAGTACGAAACCGACCGTGCGCGCTTCATCGGCCGCGGCCGCGAACTGCGCGCACCGCTCGCCATGCTCGAAGGCAGCACGTCTGTCCGGCACCGCCGGCACGGTGCTCGACGCGGTGTTCGCGCTGCGTTACCGCATCCGCGTGCCCGCGGGCGGCACGGCCCGCATCACCTACTGGACCTGCGTGGCGCAGTCGCGCGCGGCGCTGCTCGAACAGATCGACAAGCATCGCGACGTGAACGCGCATACACGCGCGCCGCCACGCTGGCCTGGACGCATGCGCAGGTGCAGCTGCGCCATTTCGGCATCGACGCCTCGCAGGCCAACCTGTTCCAGCAACTCGCCGGCCGCGTATCCTGTACGTGGACGCCGCCGCGCGCCCCGCCTCCGGACAAGATCCGTGCGCGGCGTCGGCGGCCCGCAGGGCCTGTGGGCGCAGGGCATCTCCGGCGACCTGCCCATCGTGCTGCTGCGCATCGAGGAGATGGACGACCTGCCCATCG
Organism: uncultured Pseudomonadota bacterium; assembly: GCA_963846605.1. Taxonomy (GTDB): domain Bacteria; phylum Pseudomonadota; class Gammaproteobacteria; order Steroidobacterales; family Steroidobacteraceae; genus CADEED01. The sequence goes on along the minus strand of CAWJWS010000008.1, from coordinate 1,202,160 downwards.
TGCGCCAGCTGCTGCAGGCGCACGAGTACTGGAGCATCAAGCGCCTGCCCGTCGACCTCGTGATCCTCAACGATCGCGGCGCATCCTACGTGCAGGACCTGCAGGTGGCGCTGGAATCGCTGGTGCGCGTGAGCCAGGCACGGCCGCGCATCGCCGGCGCCGACACGCGCGGCAAGGTGTTCGTGCTGCGCAGCGACCTGGTCAGCGCCGAGACGCGCGCGCTGCTGTCGTCGGTGGCGCGTGTGGTCGCTGTCCGGCCGGCGTGGCAGCCTCGCCGACCAGGTCGAGCGCATGCAGCCCACGCCTACCGTGGCGCCGCGTGCCCCGCGCCGCGCGCCGCAGACCGGCCTCGCCGTGGGCGCACGGACCCGGAATCCGCGCGCGAGCTCGAATTCTTCAATGGCCTCGGTGGCTTCGGCGCGCAGGGCCGCGAGTACGTGATCACCGCCAGCGGCCAGCCCACGCCCCTGCCGTGGATCAACGTGATCGCGAACCGCGGCTTCGGCTTCCAGGTCTCCGGCGGAGGGCGGCGGCTACACCTGGGCGCGCAACTCGCGCGACAACGCGCTCACGCCCTGGAGCAACGACCCGGTCAGCGACCGGCCCGGCGAGGCTATCTACCTGCGCGACGAGGAGACCGGCGAACTGTGGACGCCGACGCCCTCGCCCATCCGCCACGAGCACGCGCACTATCGCTGCGCGCACGGCGCCGGGATACACGCGCTTCGAGCAGCGTTCGCACGGCATCGCGCTCACGCTGGTCATGTTCGTGCCCACGGACGACCCCATCAAGATCTGCCGGCTCACGATGCGCAACGACAGTCCCGCGCCGCCGCACGCCTCTCGGTCACCGGCTACGTGGAGTGGGTGCTGGGCGCATCGCGCGGCGTGGGCGCGCCGCATGTGTATCACCGAGGTCGACGAGATCACCGGCGATCTTCGCGCGCAATCCCTGGAACACCGCCTTCCCCGGCGTGGCCTTCGCGGACCTCTCGGCGGACTGCAGACCGAGTGGACCGCCGACCGGCGCGAATTCCTGGGTCGCCACGGCACGCTCGACGCGCCCGCCGCGCTGGTGTCGGGCACGCCAGTTCGTCGGGTCGCACCGGCGCCGCTCTCGACGCCTGCGCCGCGCTGCGCACGCGTATCGAGCTCGAGGCCGGCGCCACGACGGAAGTGGTGTTCCTGCTCGGCCAGGCCTCGGACGCGCTGCAGGCGCGCGAGCTGGTGAAGCGTTATCGCATCGCCGCCGCTGGACCGCGAACTCGCGGCCATCGCCAAGCAGTGGAGCGAGCTCGACGGCCACCTGCAGGTGAAGACGCCGGATCGCGCCTTCGACCTCATGATGAATCACTGGCTGCTGTACCAGACGCTGGCCTGCCGCACCTGGGCGCGCGCCGCGTTCTACCAGGCCAGCGGCGCCTACGGCTTCCGCGATCAGCTGCAGGACGCCATGGCGCTCGGCATCGCGCGTCCCGCCACTGCTGCGCGAGCAGATCCTGCGCGCGGCCTCGCGGCAGTTCCCCGAAGGCGACGTCCAGCATTGGTGGCTGCCGCACAATGGCAGCGGCGTGCGCACGCACATCTCCGACGACCGCGTGTGGCTGGCCTACGTCACCGCGCAGTACGTGCAGCTCACGGGCGACCGCGCCATCCTCGACGTCGAACTGCCCTTCATCGAAGGTCCACCGCTGCCGCGCGAGCGGCATGACGCACTTCTTCGAACCGCACGTCAGCGACGAGACCGCCACACTGTTCGAGCACTGCCGGCGCGGACTCGAAGGCGCGTACCTCGGCGCGCACGGCCTGCCGCTCATCGGCACCGGCGACTGGAACGACGGCATGAACCGTGTCGGCGAACACGGCCGCGGCGAGAGCGTGTGGCTGGGCTGGTTCCTGCACGCCACGCTCAACGCCTTCGCACCGCTGGCGCAGGCGCGCGGTGAGCTCGCGCTGGCCACCGGCCTGGCTCGGACACGCCAGCAAGCTGCGCGCCTCGCTCGAGGCGCATGCCTGGGATGGCGAATGGTATCGCCGCGGCTTCTTCGACGACGGCACGCCGCTGGGCTCGGCGTCGAACGACGAATGCCGCATCGACGCCATCGCGCAGTCCTGGAGCGTGATCTCCGGCGCCGCGCAGCCGCAGCGCGCCGAGAAGGCCATGCAGTCGCTCGAAGACCCACCTGCTCCGCCGCGATCCGCCGCTGGCGCCGCTGTTCACGCCGCCCTTCGAGCGTTCCATGCAGGAACCCGGCTACGTGAAGGCGTATCCGAAAGGCGTCCGCGAGAACGGCGGCCAGTACAACCACGCGGCCGCGTGGACGTCGATCGCCTTTGCCTTGCAGGGCAACGCCGAACGCGCGATGGAAGTGTGGAACATGCTGAACCCTATCCGGCGCGCGCACCACGCGCGCGGAAGTGCAGCGCTACAAGGTGGAGCCGTACGTGGTTGCCGCCGACATCTATTCCGAGGCGCCGCATGCCGGCCGCGGTGGCTGGACCTGGTACACCGGCTCAGCCGGCTGGCTGTATCGCGCCGGCCTCGAGTGGATCCTCGGCTTCAAGCTGCGTGATGGCCGCCTGACGCTCGCGCCCTGCGTGCCCGCGGAATGGGATGGCTTCAGCATCCAGTACCGCTATCGCAACACGCCGTACGAGATCCTGGTCGACAAGCAACCCGCGCCGGATGCGCAGCCGCAGTTCACCATCGATGGGCACGTGCAGCAGGCGGGCCGCAACGTCGTCGACCTGGTCGATGATGGCGGACGGCACTCCGTGCACGTCGCCTGGCTGCCGGTCAAAGCAGCTGAGGATTCAGCCGCCAAACAGACCAGTTGAGCGCGGTGGCGAAGCTGACCCAGAGTAGATAGGGAAGCAGCAGCCAGGCCGCGGACGCGCGGATGCGCGCGAAGGCGACCATCGTGGCGACGATCAGCGCGAGCAGCACCACGATGTCGGCGAAGGCCAGCGCGCCATCGTGGGCGCGGAAGAACAGCCAGGACCAGGCCGCGTTGAGCACCAGCTGGAGCACGAACAGTCCCAGTGCGCCCCGCGCCCTCGCCCAGCCGCGTTCGCGCCAGACCAGCCAGGCGGCCACGGCCATCAGGAGATACAGGCAGGTCCACACCGGGCCGAACAGCTTGGCGGGCGGCGCCCACGAAGGCCGGGTCAATGACGCGTAGAACTCGGGAGCCGACGACGACGCGACAGCGCCGATGGCGCCCGCGCCCGCGCACAACAATATCCAGAGAATGAGGCCGAGCCAGGGAGGCATGGCGGATGGAACGGTCCGGAGTCGCACTGGTGTCGTATTCATCCGCCCAGTTCACCAACTCGTGACGGTGCATTCTGTAGGACTTCTCCGGCGCAGAGGTTCCGCGGGGCCGGTTTCCGCGGTGCAAGCCTCCTACTAAAGTGACCTCATGACCGCCGACACACGCGAGGAATCGAGACTTCTCGAGATCCTGAATCAGACCGGGCAATCCATCGCTTCCCAGCTCGAGATCGACAAGCTGCTGCAGACGGTGACCGACGCCGCCACGGACCTCACCGGCGCGACCTTCGGTGCCTTCTTCTACAACCGGATCAATGAGGACGGCGAGGATTACCTGCTCTACACGCTCTCGGGCGCGCCCCGCTCCGCTTTCGAGAAATTCGGGCATCCCCGGGCGACGAAAATATTCGCGCCCACGTTCCATGGCGAAGGGCCGGTCCGCAGCGACGACATCACGAAGGACCCGCGTTACGGCAGCATGGGACCGCACCACGGCATGCCGCCGGGTCATTTGCCCGTGTGCAGCTACCTGGCCGTCGCGGTGAAATCACGGTCGGGTGAAGTGCTGGGCGGATTGTTCTTCGGTCACCCCGAACCTGCCCGGTTCGACGAGCGCAGCGAGCGGCTCATCGTCGGCATGGCCGCCCAGGCCGCCGTGGCCATCGACAACGCGCGACTCTATGAAGCCGCGCAGCGGGAGATCGCGAATCGCGAACGCGCCGAGGCGGCGCTGCGCGAGAACGACCGGCGCAAGGATGAATTCCTCGCCACGCTCGCGCACGAACTGCGCAATCCGCTCGCGCCCATCCGGCAGGCCGCCGTGATCGCGCGCTCGGCCAGCGCCACCGAGCAGCAGAAGGCCTGGAGCCACGACGTGATCACGCGCCAGGTGCAGAACATGTCGCTGCTGCTCGATGACCTGCTCGACATTTCGCGCATCACGCGCGGCACGCTGGAACTCCGCAAGAAACACGTTGCGCTGGCCAAGGTGGTGGAGTCGGCCGTCGAGATGGCGCGGCCCTCGATGGACCAGAAGCGCCACCACCTGGAGATCGACCTGCCGTCCGCCACCGTCGACCTGGACGCGGACGCGCTGCGGCTCTCGCAGGTGTTGTCCAACCTGCTGACCAATGCCGCCAAGTACACGGATCCCGAAGGCAGCATCCATCTCGTCGCCGAGGTCGAAGGCAGCACCGCCATCATCCGGGTCAGTGACAATGGCATCGGCATCGACGCCGACGCCTTGCCCAACATCTTCACGATGTTCTCGCAGGTGCAGTCTTCGCGTTCCGCCGGCGGCCTGGGCATCGGCCTCGCGCTGTCGCGCGGACTCATCGAACTGCATGGCGGCACGCTCACGGCGTCCAGCGAGGGCCTGGGCAAAGGCAGCGAGTTCGTAGTGCGGTTGCCGCTGCACCCCGGCGCCATCGTCGCCAGCAGCAAGCCGGCCGAGCCCGTCGCAAATGGCTCGCGGCGCCGCCGCGTTCTCGTCGCCGATGACAATCTCGACGCGGGCGAAAGCCTCGCGATGCTGCTGCGGCTGGACGGCCACGAGGTGCAGCTCGCCCACAATGGCCCCGAAGCGCTGGCGCTGTTCGAGCGGATGAAGCCGGAGATCGCGATCCTGGACATCGGCATGCCGGGACTGAGTGGCTACGAAGTCGCGCGGCGCATCCGTCAGAAGTCATCCGGACAGGTGACGCTGATCGCGGTGACCGGATGGGGTCAGGAAGCGGACAAGGCGCGGGCGGTGGAGTCCGGCTTCGATCATCACTTCACCAAGCCTGTTGAACCGGCGGTGCTGTCGGGGTTGTTGGGCAAGTGAACGAAGAGAAGAGCGCGAACGCCGTACACACCGGGTATGGGCTCGCTTTTCGCCGGGTCATTCGGGTGGAGTGCGCGTGAACTGAGGGCCGCCGCCCGCGGTGCGCGGAAAACTCTGACCGGCGGATTGGATTGAGGTTGCCTAGGCTCCGAATGGATCGGAGAGCGGCTTCGTGACTTCGAATGAGGTGCCCGGCCCGCTCGCCCATACCCGGTGTGTACGTCCTTCGCGCGGAACTCCAGTCCAGTGCGCAACGGAACGTCGGCGCTTGTTCGGCTCGGGTGAAGTTGGGTGGGTAAGAGAAGAGCGGGACTTCGCGGGGTCTAATAGACTTCGGGCATGAAAATACTTCGCGCTCTTGTACTGACTGGGCTGTTCGTCTGCGGTGGCGTGGTCTACGCGGCTTCGCCGGCGCCGGTGACGGCGAAGAACGGGATGGTGGTCACGGCGCAGCAGTACGCCACGCATGTCGGTGTCGATGTGCTCAAGCGCGGCGGGAATGCCATCGATGCGGCGGTGGCGGTGGGTTACGCGCTGGCCGTCGTGTATCCGGCGGCGGGCAATCTCGGCGGTGGCGGGTTCATGACGGTGCAGTTCGCGGATGGCAAACGCACGTTCATCGATTTCCGCGAAAAGGCGCCGCTAGCGGCGACGGCAAACATGTATCTCGATGCCAATGGCAACGTGATCCCGAATGCCAGCACGCGCGGACATCTCGCGGTGGCGGTGCCGGGGTCGGTGGCGGGGTTCGAGTACATCCGGGAGAAGTACGGCAGCCTGCCGCGGAGCGCGCTCATCGACCCGGCGATCCGCCTCGCGGAACGGGGCTACGTGCTCCGGCAGGGAGATGCGGAGATGCTCTGGGAAGGCACGGAGGATTTCCGCAAGGATCCGGCTTCCGCGGCGATCTTCCTCAAGGGCGGGCAACCCTGGCAGCCCGGCGAGACGCTCAAGCAGCCGGATCTCGCGCGAACCCTGCGGCGCATCCGCAATGCCGGGCACGACGGGTTCTACAAGGGAGAAACCGCGCGCCTGCTGGTGGCGGCCAGCCGCGCCGGCGGTGGCATCCTGAGCCAGGCGGATCTCGATGGCTACGACGTGCGCGAGCTCGAGCCGGTGGAATGCGACTATCGCGGCTTCAGGATCGTGTCGGCTCCGCCGCCGAGCTCGGGCGGAATCGTGATCTGCGAGATCCTCAACGTGCTCGCGGGCTATCCACTGTCCGAGTACGGCTGGGGCTCGGCGCGCGCGCTGCACGTGCAGATCGAGGCCATGCGCCAGGCCTACATCGATCGCAACCAGCTGCTGGGCGATCAGCGCTTCGTGACGAATCCCTCCGAACTGATGCTGAGCAAGGACTACGCGCGGCACATCCGGCGCGGCATCGATCCCGACCGGGCCGGGGTCTCCGCGAAGCTCGTCCCCGGCGCGGGATTCAAGGAAGGCACGCACACCACGCACTATTCCATCGCCGATCGCCACGGCAATGCGGTCGCCCTCACCTACACGCTCAATGACTGGTTCGGCGCGCGCGTCACCGCCGCGGGCACCGGCATGCTGCTCAACAACGAGATGGACGACTTCACCGCGAAGGTGGGCGTGCCCAATCTCTACGGCCTGGTCCAGGGCGAGAACAACAAGATCGAGCCGGGCAAGCGCCCGCTGAGCTCCATGTCACCCACCATCGTCACGCGCGACGGCAAGCCCTGGATGATCCTCGGCACGCCCGGCGGCAGCCGCATCATCACGGCAGTGACGCTCACGATGCTCAATGTCATCGATTACGGCATGGACCTGCAGGAAGCCGTGGATGCGCCGCGCATCCATCAACAATGGCTGCCCGAAGAGACTTATGTGGAACTGCGTGCCGTGAGCCCGGATACCCGGGCGATACTGGAATCCATGGGACACAAGCTGACAGTTCCGCAGCCCGAGAATCACGTGGCGGCGATCCTCATCGAGGACGGCAAGTTCCAGGGCGCCATCGATCCACGGCGCAGCACCGGCCTCGCGCTGGGTTATTAGGGGAAGACATGTCCATTCGATCGCGATTCGCCATCGGCGCCCTGGCCGCCGCGCTCAGCACGGCCGCGCTGGCGGAACTACCCAAAGCCACGAACCTGGCCGCGCAGATCCAGCTGGGCTGGAACCTCGGCAACACGCTCGAGGCGCAGTGCGCGGAGACTGCCTGGGGGAATCCCCCCGCCAATGCGAAGTTGTTTGCGGCGTTGAAGGCCTCGGGCTTCAACGCGATCCGTCTGCCGGCGGCGTGGGACTGCCACGCCGACAAGGGATCGATGACCATCGATCCGAAGTGGATGGCGCGCGTCAAGGAGGTGGTCGACTACGCCGTCGCCAACGACCAGTACGTGCTGCTCAACATCCACTGGGACGGCGGCTGGCTCGAGAATCATCCGGACTTCGCGCACCAGGAAGCCGCCAACCGGAAGCAGCGCGCCTACTGGACCCAGATCGCGAACCACTTCAAGCACTACGACGAGCACCTGCTGTTCGCGGGCACCAACGAGGTCCACGCGAACTACGACACGCCCAGCGGCGAGAACATCGAGGTGCAGCAGTCGTACAACCAGACCTTCGTCGACGCCGTGCGCGCCACCGGCGGCAACAACGCCACGCGCACGCTGGTGATCCAGAGCTACAACACCAACATCCATCACGGGCTCCGCTTCCTGAAGCTGCCGAAGGACACGGTCGCGGGCCGGCTCATGGTCGAGGTGCATCACTACGACCCGTACGATTACACGCTCAAGGACAAGGACTATTGCGAGACCTGGGGCAAACCCTATGCGCCCGCGCCTGCCTGTTCGTGGGCGCAGGAGTCGTACCACGATGAAACCTTCGCCAAGGTGAAGAAGCAGTGGATAGACGCCGGCGTGCCGGTGCTCATCGGCGAGTACACCGTGGGAATGCGGCCGAAGATCCACGTGGAGTCGCGGCTCTACTATCTCGCGTACCTGAACGCCGCGGCCGCGAAGAATGGAATCAAGACTTTCTACTGGGACATCGGTGTACCGCCGGATCGCACCGGTGGCAATGCGCTGTTCGATCGCAACAGCGGGGAAGTCGTGGATGCTGCCGCGTTGGACGCCATCCAGCGGGGAGCGGCCTCGGCACGGCGCTGAGGTTTCGGGCGCCTCGATCGAGCGCGCCACGAATGGCTACTTGAGCGCGTCGGAGCACGTCAGCCGATAGGGCGTGCATGAGAATTTCCAGCGAACTGTCCCTGGCGGGATCCGGACGCGTCACGGATGATCCCTGCCCCGGTAATGGAAAGCCGGAGGGAGATCCGCATGAAACGTCGTGAAATCGCTTACCTCTGCGTGGGATTTGCCGCGGGCGCGGCCGCCGCGCTCACCACCTCGCTGGCGCAGAACCCCGCGGCGACTCCTGCCCCGGCTCCTGCCGCGCTGGCTTCGGGCGTGTTCGCCTGGGACTCGCTTCCGGTGGAAAAAACGGCCAGCGGCGAACGTCGCGCCATTTTCGACAGCGTCACCGCCACGGTGGACCGCCTGGAAACGCACATCACCACCATCGACGTGGGCAAGGCTTCACATGCCGCGCACCGCCATCCCGACGAGGAACTCATCTTCGTGCGCGAAGGCATCATCGAAGCCACGATCAACGGCGTCGCGCACAAGGCGCCCGCCGGCTCCGTGATCTTCTACGCGTCCAACGACCTGCACGGCATGCGCAATGCCGGCGACACGCGCGCCAGCTATTTCGTGCTGCGGTTCACTTCACCCGGGCATGAAGGCCCGAAGCCGGGTGGCTCCAGATGAATGAAGTCCCGGCTGGCGGCCTCTCGAGGAAGCACCTGCTGATCATGGTCGCGGCCGCGGCCGTGCTCATGATCACCATGGGCATGCGCCAGACCACGGGCTTGTACATCAAGCCCATGATGGAGAGCACGCACATCGCGTACGCCTCGATGAGCTTCGCGCTGGCGGTGGGGCAGCTCATGTGGGGCGCCGCGCAGCCCGTCTTCGGCGCCATGGCCGAACGACATGGAGCGTGGCGCGTGCTCGTGATCGGCGCACTGCTGCTCTCCGGCGGCTACGCGCTCACGCCTTTCGTCAGCAACGAATGGGCGGTCCTGGTCACCTTCGGCGTGCTCACGGCGGCGGGCGCGGGTGCTGGCAGCTTCGCGGTGCTCATCGGCCAGGTCGCGCTGCGCGTACCGGCCAACAAACGTTCTCTCGCCTCCGGCTTCGTGAATGCCGGCGGCAGTCTCGGCCAGGCCATCTTCTCGCCGGTCACGAACCTGCTGATCAACGCCTTCGGCTGGATGAGCGCCATGTGGACCATGGCCATCGCGGCGCTGGCCACGCTGCCGCTGGCGCGACCCTTGTTAGGCAAGGTGGATGAGCCGGCGCGTGTCGCGGGCGGCGCCTCGGCTCCGGCCCACGCCCCCACCCCGATGACGCTGCGCGAGCAACTGCGCATCGCCGCGCGCGACAAGAGCTACTGGCTGCTCCATGCCGGATTCTTCACCTGCGGCTTCCACATCGCGTTCCTGGTGACGCACCTGCCCGGCGAAGTCGGGCTTTGCAGCCTGCCCGAGTCGGTTGCCGCCACGTCACTGGGCATCATCGGCCTCGCCAACGTGGCCGGGTCCCTCACCGCCGGCTGGGCGGGCGGCGTGATGCGCATGAAGTGGCTGCTGTTCATCATGTACTTCACCCGCGCCGTCGCCGTGCTCATCTACCTGGCCGCGCCCAAGAGCGCGATGACCTTCTACGTGTTTGCCGCGGTGCTCGGGTTCACCTGGCTGGCCACGGTGCCACCCACCGCCGGACTCATCGGCAAGTTGTTCGGAGTACGGTATCTCGCCACGCTGTTCGGCCTGGCGACTTTCACGCACCAGATCGGCGCGTTCTTCGGCGCCCACCTGGGTGGCCTGGCGCTGACGAGGTTCGGTGACTTCACGTGGATGTGGTACGCCGACGCGGCGCTCGCGCTGGCGGCCGCGTTCATCAACCTGCCGATTCGCGAAGCGAAGTTGAAGCCGGCCGCGGTACCGGCGTAGATTCCGGCCGATGAAGTCGGCCTATCTAGCGGCGGCGCGAACCAACTACTGGCTGGTGGTGGTGCCCACCACCATCCTCGCGGCCTGGCTCGCGATCCGCTCGGCGTTCGTGCTGTTCTCGAACTTCGCCGTGTTGGCCATCGGGCTCGCCGCCCTGGCATTCCTGATCCTGGGCGCAGGCGCGCTGGCGCGCAGGTCGCGGGGCCGCCCTCTGCTTCCGGAGCCCCTGAACCAGGGCGAGTGGATGTTCGTGTTCCTCATGTTCTGGACCGGCGCATTCGGCCACTTCCTGGCCTGGAACGTAGGCCTCGCGCTTTACCAGTACCGGTACGTCTACCCGGATCGGGACGTGGAAGGTGGCCCACTCGCATTCTTCTGCATGATTGCCGCCGCGAGCTACCTGGCCACCCTGCTCATGGGCGAGTTCGGCATCCGGCACGACAAGCGCGACGCTCAGCCGTGAACCAGCCCCTCCAGCGGGCGCACCGACGCGCTGTCGGGAAACACGCTGGAACCCAGCGCCGCCGCTGACACACCCAGGTGATCGCGCAGCACGCCTTTCATGACCGAGCGCAGATCACGCGTCGGCTTGAGATCGCGGTTCTCCAGGAGGCTGCCACGAGCCAGCCCGGGCCAGTCCGCGATCACGCGGCCGCCTTCTACGGCTCCGCCTAGCAGGAACGCCGCCGCCCCGGTTCCATGATCGGTTCCGCGCGTGCCATTGATGGCCGCGGTCCGGCCGAATTCCGTCGCCACCAGCACCACGGTCTTGCGCCACACCGGGCCCAGCGACTCCTTGAGCGATTCCAGCGCCGCGTCGAGGCCGCGCAATCTCAATGCCAGCTGGCCCGTGGAGCCGCCTTCGTTGGCGTGCGTGTCCCACCCCGTGGTATCGAACATCGCCACGCGCGGGCCATCGTCGCGCTTGAGGAATCCGGCGGCCGCGCGTGCGGTTTCGGCGTAGCGCGCGTTGTAGTTGCGGCGCTCCTTCGCTTCCTGGCCAACGACATTGTCGCTGGCCATCGCCGGCGAGTCGGCTTCGACCTCGGCGGCTTTCTGCGCTTCCATCGCGATGGCGTCGCTTTCGAGCGCGTCCGCCAGACGGCGGGCAAGCACGGGATCGCGCGCGTACAGGTCAGTGATGCGCGAGAGCGTGGCCTCGTCCAGCGCCGCGATCCTGGTGGGCGACCAGGACGCGACCTCCGCCGGACCGCGCATGGCGAGTGGCACATTCGCGCCCAGCGCCACGCCTGCCTCCCGGTTTTTTTCGATGGGCAGCGTGGACAGAGCGCGGTTGATCCAGCCGCTCGTCGAACCGTGCGGCCGCTGGTCACCGCTCTCGAGCACATTCTGCGCATCGAAGTGCGAGCGCTCGCGATAGGGAGAAGCGATGGCGTGCAACACGGCCAGTTCTTTCGCCACGTAGCTACGGTGCAGGAACGAGAGCGCGGGATGCAGCCCGAATTCCGGCGTCAGCGGCAGCGCGGCGCCCTCGCCGCTTTTCGGAATGGCGATCTGGCCGCGCAGGTTCGCGTAATCCGGATCTCCGAGCGGCGGCACGGCGTTGAGGCCGTCGAGCGCGCCGCGCAACAACACGAACACGAATCGCGCATCGGTGGGCGCGGCGGCGAGCGCCAGCCGCGCGCCGACTACGCTGGTCGCGCCGGCGAACAACGAGGCTTCGAGGAATCGGCGTCTGGACAGCGACATGCGACCTCCTATCTCCTCATGAATTCCGGCGACGCCAGCAACAGCGTCAGCGCCTGCGCGCCGCTCTCGGCGCGGGCGATCGACCTCGCGGTGTCCTCGCTGAGTGACTGGCCCAGCAGCTGCGGCGCGAGCTCGCGCGCATTGCGCGCGTCGCCCATGCGCTGCGCCACCACGTCGGCCCAGGTGATCCGCTTGAGCAGCGCCGAAGAGCCGTCCCAATCCGCGCTGGTGTCCGGCCATCCGGCCGGCGAGCCCGGGCTCAGCGCGCGCTGGCCGAGCGCTTCGAAGCCCTGCAGCGAGCGGCGTTTTTCGCGCAGCGGAATGCCCAATCCGCGGTACGCGGAGTAGATGAAGTCCGCCGGCGTCTTGAACTTGGAGAGCGGCGTTTGCCAGGCTTCCGCGGACTCGACGAGCGCGCGATACACCGCCGGCAGGTGCCCGCGCGAATCCAGCCACGCACGGGTCATGCGATCCACCACCGCTTTCGGCGGATCATCGGCGACGAAATGCCGCGCCAGCTTGGTGGAGATGAAGCGCGCGGTCTGCGGCCTCGTCGCCAGGTCCGCGAGGATGGCCTCGCCCTGGCGGACGCCATCTTCGCCATAGCTCTTGCCCAGCAGCTTTTTCGCGCCAGGCTCGTGGAACGGTTCGCGGAAGAAGAATTCGCCTGACTTGCCGTTGTCGAAGCCGAGCCTGGCGAGCCGGCGACCCTGATCTTGTCCGCCCACCGACCAGCCGGAGATGGCCTGCGCGAACGTGGTGACGTCGGCCTGCGTGTACCCGCCGTTCACACCCAGCGTGTGCAGCTCCAGGATTTCGCGCGCGAGGTTCTCGTTGATGTCGAGCTTGCGGCCCTTGCCACGCCGCGACACGAACTTCGCCGCCTTCGAGTTCGGGCCGATCGATGCATGGTTGTCGAGGTACAGCAGCATGGCCGGATGCTTTTCGACGGCCAGCAGGAGATCCGCGAAGTTGCCGGTGACATTCGGCCGCACGGCTTCGCGCTCCATGGCGCCGGCCAGGCCGAGTACCACCACCTTGTCGATCGACACCGCGAAGTGATTGGTCCAGAACTGCGTGAGCCGTTCGAGGAAGGGACGGTCCGTACCCACCGCCTGCGCCAGCCGCGCGTAGGCCTCGTCGAAGTAGACAGGCCGGTACACCGCCGGCAGCTTCAATGCCGTCTTCACCTGGACGGCATCGTCGCCTTCCTGGCGGGCCGCCTCCTTCTTCTCTTTCCGTTCTTCCTGGACCTCGCGTCGCAGCTCGATGGCGCGGGTGAGCGTCACGGCCGAGGGCTTGAGCGAAACGTCATGGAGTACCGGCGGCGGGGCCTCGAGCTGCTTCAGCAGCCAGTCGGCAGCCGCATCGCCCGGGCCTATCTTTTGGAGTTCGCCCGGCCGGGCACCCAGCCCGAACCGGTTGGCCGCGATGGCCGGCGCAAAAGGTGCTGCGAGAGCTTTCTGCATACCCTGCTAACGCGGTGGCCGGGCGCGGGTTGACAGCAGGCTGTCCACCCAGCGCCGCAGGGCGGGCTCCACGGCGGCGGCTTCGAGCTCGTCTTTCACTCCACCGGCGCGCATACCCAGCAGGCGGCCCTGCGCATCGAACAGCGCCATCATCGGATAGCGGTTCACCGCCATGCGGTCGACGAACTCCCGGGCATCCGGCAACACGCGCCAGCGGAACTTGAAGCGCTGCACGAAGGCTCGCGCCACGGTGGCTTCGTCGAAGGTGATGGCCAGGAAGTTGAGATCCTGGCGTGACGCCGCGAACCGGTTGAGCGGCCCCACCTCGAGGATGCAGGGTTTGCACTGCGCGAAGTAGAAGTTCACCAGCGTGGGCTTGCCGCGCAGGGACTGCGCGGTGACGCGCTTGCCGTCCAGGTCCTTCAGGTCGAAGGCCGGCATTTGCGTCACCTGGCCATACGGCGACTTGCAGGAGCCGCCGCCGCGCCGATGCAGCGTGACGGTGGTGGCGCTGCGATCCGGCGCGCTGACCGCTTCGGAGGAGATACCGGGCTGCCGCATGCCCGCGGCAAAATCCGCGAAGCTGATCGTCCGGCACTCGAGATCGCGATAGGCAATCGACGTTCCGGGCGCGAGCCCCATCGCCGCGCGGAAGTCCGCTTCGGTGACTTCGCCTTCCTGCGCGCCCGCGGCGCTGGTCATCAGCCAGACAATCGCGAGAAGAGTGATCGAACGCATGGCGCGCATTATGGCGGAACACTCACGAAAGGACTGCCCCGCTCCAGGAACCGCAACCGCCGGTGCTGATCGCGCGACAGGCCGATGCGAGTGCTGACGACCACGCCGGGCGTGCTGCCACCTTCCAGCCAGAGCACGCGGCTGGTCGCAATATCCTCTCCCGACAGGCCGCGGCCGATGCCGAGCGCCGCGCAGACGCGCCCCGGGCCGCGCGCCAGATCCCGCAGCCTCGAATCGGGGCGGTGCGCGCACATCCGGTCGATGCCCTCTTCCGGCTCCAGCGCGCGGATCAGCACTGCGGCACCGGTGCCTTCGGCCTCCGCCGCCAGGTTCAGCGTGAGGCAGGTGCCATACACCATGCGAACGTAGGCGGTGCCGCGCAGCCCGAACAGCGGCGCGTTGCTGGTAGTTAGCCCGGGGCGCGCGTAGCCCGTGGGGTCTCCCGGCGGATAGGCTTCGGTCTCGACGATGCGGCCCGACAGGCGGCCGCCGCGATGCGCGTGTACGAGCCGCTTGCCGATGAGGAAACGCGCCAATGCGACGGTGGCCAGCGGCAAGGCGCGACGTGAAATCCGGGGCATGAGCGAGAGTATTCCATGGCACACTCGCCGCGGGATCGGGAGGACGAATGAAGGGCAGACTCATCATCCAGCTGGTGCTGGCGGTTCTATGCGTCAGCGGCACCAAGGTTCAGGCGCAGACGCCGGCGACGCCCAAACCCGCGGATCCGAAAGCCGCCGCCGCTCCCGCGCTGCCACCCATCGAACAACCGGACTGGCTCTTCCCGCACCCGCCCAAGCCCTTGCCTGCGGCTGCCGTGAAACCCGTGGAACCCAGGAAGCCGGCGGAGCCCAAGCCCGCCCCGAAGCCTGTCGAAGAAGAGCTCCTGGACATCCCCGACAGCACGGAGAAGTTTCCGCTGTCGCGCATCAACGACCCCTTCAATGCTCCCGACTGGCGCCCGAACAGCCACGGCCCCATGCCGGAAGTGGTGGCCAAGGGCCGCAAGCCCGCGGTCATGGCCTGCGCGTTCTGCCACACGCCTTCGGGCCAGGGCCGTCCCGAAAATTCCTCGCTGGCAGGCCTGTCCGAGGGCTACATCCGCCAGCAGCTGCTCGACTATCGCAGCGGACGCCGCAAGGCCGTGGGACCGGACACCTACATGCCGATCCAGAACATGATCAAGATCGCGAAGGCGATGACCGACCAGGAGATCGACGACAGCGCGAAGTACTTCTCGCAGCAGAAGCTCAAGCGCCGCGTCTACGTGATCGAGAGCCTGCGCATTCCGCGCGCCGAGCCCGCGGCGTGGATCTACCAGGAATACAGCGGCACGGAAGATCTCGGCGACCGCATGCTCGAGGTCACGCAGGAACTGGTGCGCCACGAACGCCGCGACGATCGCCTCGAGTACCTGGCCTACGTTCCGCCCGGCGCCATCAACCGTGGCAAGCGCCTGGTCACGGCGGGCAAGTCCGCCGAGGACAACCAGGACCGCACCTTGCCGTGCACGCAATGCCATCTCACCAATCTCAAGGGACAAGGCGACATCCCGCCCATCTCCGGCCGCTCGCCTACCTACCTGCTGCGGCAGCTGGTCGCGTTCCGCAATGGCGTCCGTGCCAACGAGGTGTCGGTGCAGATGAACCCCGTGGTCGAGAAACTCACGATGGCCGAGATGATCGACATCGTGGCCTACGTGTCGTCGCTGCCGCCTTGACCAACTAGGCGGAACATTCCCGCCGCCACGCGCATTCACCCTGTGGGAGCCCGAGCTTTTCACAGGAGTAATGCCATGCACATCCGGCGGCTTTTATGGGCGCTGTTTCCGGCCTTGGGTCTCACTTGGGTGGCCGGCGCCACCGACTATCCCGCGCATACGTCAGTCGAGGCGCACACGCTGCGTCAGCTTCGCGAAGGCCGTGACACTTTCCGTTACGCCACCTTTGGCGACGAAGCGTTCTGGGGCGACACGCTGCGGCCTGCACCTGGCGATCGCGGGCGCCGAACGTGGCTCGGCCGGCGTCCCGCCGCGCTGGCGGTCGGACTCAAGGTGGACGTCGACGCGCTGCCGCGATCGCTGCAACGCGCCATCGCGCGCGGCAAGGTCGACCTGCAGGATCCCGCCAACACGCTGGAGTTGCTGAAGCTGGACGCCGTCGTCGGCGTCACCGGATTCTTCGACGACAACGGCAAGTTCACGTCGATGGGCATCCAGTGCGCGCTGTGTCATTCCACCGTCGACGATTCCTTCGCCAAGGGCATCGGCCATCGCCGCGATGGCTGGGCCAATCGCGATCTGAACATCGGCGCGATCGTCGCACTCGCGCCGCGGCTGGAATCCGTGGCGGCATCTGCTGGGCACGGACGTGCCGACGGTGCGCACCGTGCTGAACTCCTGGGGTCCGGGAAAGTTCGACGCCGTGTTGTTCGTCGACGGCAAGGCGTTCCGGCCCGACGGCAAGTCCGCGTCCGTGCTGATCCCGCCCGCCTTCGGTCTCGCGGGCGTGAACCTGCACACCTGGACCGGCTGGGGTGGCGTCTCGCACTGGAACGCCTTCGTCGCGAACCTCGAGATGCACGGCAAGGGCACGTTCTACGATCCGCGGCTCAACGATGCCACGCGTTTCCCGGTGGCGGCGCGCGCGGGGTTCGGCAATGTGCGCGCCGACGAGGACCTGATCACGCCGTTGCTGCCCGCGCTTGCAGCTCTATCAGCTCGCGCTGGCCGCGCCCGCGCCGCCCCGGGGCAGCTTCGACCGGGCCGCCGCCACGCGTGGCGAGACGCTGTTCGCGGCAAGGCGAACTGCGCGCGCTGCCACGTGCCGCCGCTGTTCACCGAGCCCGGCTGGAACATGCACACCGGCGCGGAAATCGGCATCGACGACTTTCAGTCCGGCCGCGTCGCCGGACCAGCGCTACCGCACGGCGCCGCTGCGCGGCCTGTGGACGCACGGCTCCGGCGGCTACTACCACGACGGGCGGTTTGCCACGCTGGCGGCGGTGATCGCCCACTACGACCGGCATTTTTCGTTAGGACTGAGCGGAACCGAGAAGCGTGACCTCGCGGAGTATCTGAAGTCTCTTTGACGCGGTTCGCGCTGGTCTGGTAAATCGGTGGCATGCAAGTCATCGACCAGCGCCGGCGCGACCTCGGAGGCTTCGAAGTCGGACGTGTGCTGCCCTACACGCGGCGGCACATGGTGGGTCCGTTCATCTTCTTCGATCACATCGGCCCCAAGCATTTCTCGCCCGGGTTTCCCGAAGTCGGTCGACGTGCGGCCGCATCCGCACATCGGGCTCGCCACGGTCACGTACCTGTTCGCCGGCGAGATCATGCATCGCGACAGCCTGGCGTTTCAGCAGGCCATCCAGCCCGACGAAGTGAACTGGATGGTCGCGGGCCGCGGCATCACGCACTCGGAGCGATTCGAGAAGGCGCGCGCGAATGGCGGGCCGCTGCATGGCATCCAGGCCTGGGTGGCGCTGCCCAACGAGCACGAGGAAACCGACCCCGTCGTTCGCCCACTACGGCTCGGACGCGCTGCCCATGCACGAAGACGCGGGCGTGCGCACCCGGCTGCTCGCGGGTGAAGCGTTCGGCCTGCGAGCCGAAGTCACCACACATTCACCGCTGTTCTACGCGCACTGGGAAGTGGACAGCGGCGCGCGCATCGCGCTGCCCGTCGAACTACACCGACCGCGCGGTGTACGTGGCCGCGGGCGAGATCATCGCCGGCGGCCAGGTGCATGGCGCCGGGCAGCATGGTGGTATTCGAGCCGGGCGAAGACACCACCATCGAAGCCACCGCGCGCGCCACGCTTGATGGCACTGGGCGGCGAGCCCGTGGGCGAGCGCTTCATCGAGTGGAACTTCGTGTCTTCGTCGAAGGATCGCATCGAACAGGCGAAGTCCGACTGGAAGGCGACACCGCTTCAAACTACCGGACCTCGACAACCAGGAATTCATCCCGCTCACATGAAGCGACTGACGCTGAGCGCACTCGCCTGTCTCGTCCTCGCCGCCTGCGCGGTGAAGCCCACGGTGATCAACAGCCGCTTCGCGGTGCGCCTGGCGCCCTTCACGCCGGACAGCGGCTCTCTCGCGATACGCTGCGGCAAGCTCATCGATGGGCTCGGCGGCGCGCCGTTGAAAGATGCGCTCGTGGTGATCCGCGAAGGCCGGGTGAAGAGCGTGAAGGCCCATGCCAGCCGTGGCGACGAAGCCGCGCCACACGTGCCGGTGATGAACCTGTCCGCTTACACCTGTCTGCCCGGCCTCATCGACATGCACACGCATCTCACGGACCGGCCCGAAGACACGGCCGACCTGCGCGTGTACTTCTCGCGGCCCGCATCCGAGACGCAGCAGCAGGCGCGCGAGAACGCCGCGGCCACTCTGCTGGCCGGCTTCACCAGCGCGCGCAATGTCGGCACCTACGTGCTGGGCGCCGACTTCGGCGCTGCGCGACGTCATCAACGACGGCCGCGCCGCCGGACCGCGCATCCAGGCCAGCGGCCCCTACCTCACGATTCCGCACGGCGGCGGCGACCTGTTCGTGCCGGACTTCCAGGAGCCCGAGGACAACGCGCGCTTTCACGCCGGCGTCGCGCGCGGCGCCGAACAATTCCGCGAACGCGCGCAGGAACTCGTCGACGGCGGCGCCGACGTGCTCAAGGTCATCGCGTCGGGCGCGGTGCTCGCCTTCGGCGGCGTGCCGGGCGCGCCCGAGATGACCCAGGAAGAAATCGCCGCGGTCGTCGCAGGTGGCGCATGCCGCGGGCAAGAAGGTCGCGGCGCACGCGCATGGCGCCGAATCCATCCTCATGGCGATCGCCGCGGGCGCGGACACCATCGAGCATGCTTCGTACCTGGACGACGCGGGCATCGCCGCGGCGCTCGCGCAAGGCCACGTGGCGTTCTCGATGGACGTCTACAACGGCGACTACATCGACACCGAGGGCCGGCGCATGCACTGGCCCGAGGAGTTCCTGCGCAAGAACATCGAGACCACCGAGATCCAGCGCCATGGCGTTCACCAGCGCCGTGAAGGCCGGCGTGCCCATCGTGTTCGGCTCGGACGCGGCGGTGTTTCCGCACGGACTCAACGCGCGCCAGTTCCCCATCATGGTGGCAGCGCGGCATGACGCCGATGCAGGCGATCCAGTCCGCCACGTCCGTGGCGGCGCGTTTCATGGGCTGGGAAGACCGGGTGGGCGCGCTCGTGCCCGGCCGCTTCGGCGACCTCATCGCGGTGCGCGGCGATCCGCTCACCGACATCGCCTCGCTTCAGAAGGTGGATGTCGTGATCAAGGGCGGCCTGATCTTCAAGCTGCCGGCCCCTTCTTCGTCAGTCGAAGTACTTCGCGTACTCCTTCGGGATGGCCGCGATGGGGCGCACCTGGAACTGGCGATAGAACAGCTCGGCGGCCTCGCTCTGGAACTGCAGCTTGCCGCTGCTCATCGGCACCCAGCGCTCACCGTCCCTGTAGCGCGCGTTCTTCAACGCCATGACCACCTTGCCATTCGCGATGTGCAGGCAGCGGTCGTCGACGCAGATGAGATCGAGCTGATTCCACTCGCCGGCCTTGCTCCTCATCGGAGCCGGCCATCGCGTGATTGTTGGGCGGCACGAACTCCGTCCAGTTGGCTTCAGGATGCCAGCGCGGCGCGGTGCCATCCTGCGCCCCCGGCGTTCCCGGCGTGGCGCGAATCGTCATGGCCGACGTCGACTGCGTCCAGTACTCGCCGAGGCCGTGCTCGATGATCTGGAATTCATGCGACAGCGCCCAGGATTTCCAGTACTCCACGCCGTAGTCACCACGCGAGTGATACAGGATGCCCGAGTCCTTGGGCTCATTGAGCCGCGGCTCCCATTTCTTCTCGCCCCACTGGAACTGCACACGGAAGTGGTAGTTCGAGAACGATTCCTTGGTCACGATGCAGCCGTAGTACTCGCCGCTCACACGCAACACCGGCTTCGCCATCACGCTTGACCACCGTGAACACGTCCTGCCCTTTCGGATTCAGGCCCACCGGCGTGAGGTTCTGCGGATTGCCTTTCCGCACCACATCCAGGATCTGGTCACCGCGATAGCTCAACCACACATCGAAGTGCGTGAGCTTGTCGTCGAGCAGATCCCGCCAGGCCCCCGCCGGCTTGTCAGCCGCAGCCGCAGTGAACGAAGCAACCATTAGGATGGCGAGCGCGAGCGCAGAGGTGTGTTTCATGGCCCCGGAGCTTATCGCAACCCGCGCCCCGCTGAACCCACCTCTTCTCCCTTCCCTTCCCTCCGCCCAGCTCTGCTTCCCACCCAATGCCCCGCGTCGCCAGACGAAAGGGACTGACCCGCCAACAGTGGCGCGGCGGCGCGCGAAGACGGTGTCGCGGGAGCGAATCGAGGGCGCCGAGGGGGAAGCGTCAAACGCGGAGGTACTCTTGGTGGTTCAACGCAAGTCCGCGTTCACCAGCAGTTGCGAGCGAAGCGCGGCCAGCTCCACCTGCGTAGCTTCCCCCGAGGGAACGCGCGCGAAGCGCGCGCGCCCGAGACTGAGCGACCGCGACACCGTCTTCGCGCGCCGCCGCTCCGCTACCTGCGACTCTCCTCTTTCATCTGCGTACGCACGACAAGCTCCCCAATCTCCCGCCCCATCTCCTTCCCCACCTCCGTCGAAAACCGGTAGTGAAACCCGGCCCATATGCGCGCATTCGACACTTCATCGCGATACGCGGACACACGCGTCCAGCGGCGCGTCACACCCGGCGCCGTGTTGCTGGTCAAAGTCAGCCCGGCGAACTCGTCTCCCTCCAGCGCGATGAGCACCGTGGCCACCGCGGCCGACGAGATGCAATGCGCGCAGGGATACTCGGGATGCATCGGGGTCTCGCCCAGCGGCAGCCACCGGGCATCGCGCGGTGTCGCTGAATTGCCGGCCTGGTCCGCGCTTGCCCAGTCCGCATTTCGAATGGCCGTTACCGGCCGCCAGAAGTTGTAGTGGTACTTGGCCTCGAACACCGCGATGAACGAATCCGCCGCGGCCATCGACGCCAGTGCATACAGCCGGGCGCAGTCGGTCAGGTCCAGGTTTTTTGCCTGGGCCACCTGCTGGATGAGCGGGTTGTACGCGCGCGGGCCGTTGAGGAACCAGAACTTCGCCACGCTGGTTTGTTCGGCGGTACGCGTGCCGCTGTCGAGTCCCCCCACTTCGCGGATCTCGTTGAGGTCGCGCGTCCAGGTGTCCGACGTCAGCGCCGGTGGCGGCGCGGGTCGGAGCTGTGACGCGCCGGACATGACCCAGGGCTGATAGCCGCCGAAAGTCGAGCCGACGGGAATCACCGTGGGGATGTACACGCCAGGTTGCGTGATCGGCCGCCAGCTTTCGGCTGTATCGCTGTGATCGTCGGCGCGCAGCGCCAGGAGATCCGCTGCCGCCTTGCGGCCGAGCAGGAGCGCGCGCTGCTTCGCGGGTCCCTCGGGCACCGTGCTCATCGTGCGCGCCAGCAGACCATCGAGTTCGGCCCGGCGCGCCGGGAACATCGCCAGCAATACCCCATGGCCCGCCACGGCCGCCGCGGCCTCACGCGAGGTATTGCGGTCCGTCGCCAGGTTGAGCCGGTACGGCTGGTAGCGCCGCTCGATGGCATTCACGGACTCGAACATGGCCACGTGCATCAGCGCCAGCACGCGGGCATGTGCCGTGGGCGGCAGACGCAGGTCGACGCAGATGACGTCCGCTTGCGCGTTCCAGTCCATGATCACGTCGGCACGCGCGGGTGCCGCCAGGGAAAGAATCAGCGCGAGTGCGCCGGCGTGTATCCAGGATTTCGGTTTCATGTGTGTTCCTCCGGCGCCGAGAACACCCGATCAGGGCCGCGAGGTCCCGAAACTAGCCCGAAAGAATCACGAAATGTGGGGTATGTTCGCCGCCATGAATACCCTGCCCCGCATCGCATTGGGTTTGCTGCTGTGCGTGGCGACCCCGGCGCTGGCAATCGAGGATACGGCGCCGGCGGCTGAACACGCGCCGCTGGCCATCCAGGGTTACGACTCCGTGGCCTACTTCACCGAGGGCCGGGCCCGGCATGGTGATCCGCGTTTCGAGCTCAGCTGGGACGAGCACCGCTGGTGGTTCGCCAGCGCCGCCCACCGTGATGCGTTCAGAGCGGACCCCGTACGCTACGCGCCACAGTTCGCGAATTTCTGCGCGGTCGCACTCTCGCGGGGCGAGGTCAAGGCCGCAAACCCCGAGTACTGGCTCATCAGCGAAGGCCGGCTCTATCTATTCGGCAAGGCCGTGGGCCCCGAAACCTTCCGCAAGTCGCTCCCCGCCGGGCTCGACAAGGCCAATCAGAACCGCAAGCTCCTGCCTCAGCGCTCCGCGGAGTAGATGCCCGCCTTGCGCAGGCCTTCGCGCAACCACGCCAGGTCCCTGGGGTCCTGGAACTTGTTGCCGAAGCTCATGGCATCGAAGGTGGGGTCGCGCGACCGCAGGATGTCCGCGCTGCGCTCCGCATCCGCCGTGCGACCCGCCTGCGCCTGCGCCACCGCCAGCACCACGCGGTTGAAGTGCGCCTCGGGCGACTTGCGCAGGTTGAGCTCCGCCATCTCGATGGCGTCGGGATAGCGCTTCTTCAGGTAGTACGCCAGCGCGAGCGCGAAGCGGTCGTAGGTATTGAGCTCGGGATCGATGCGCAGCGCCAGCTCGAGGGTCTCGATGGCGTCGTCCGTCCGGCCCAGCCACACCAGCACATTTCCCCGGCCGGCCAGCGCTTCGGCGTCGTTCGGATTGATGACGATGGCCCGGTCGATCTCGCGCTCGGCCGCCGCGTAGCGGTTGTACGCGATGTGCATGCGCCCGCGGAGCACCAAGGCACGCACGTTGTCCGCATCGGCTTTCAGCGCCGCGTCCGTGTGCTTCTGCACGCGCTGCCAGTAGTCGTCCGGGTTTTCCGCCCAACCCATGGACACCGCGGCGTGAAAGGTTTCCCCCAGCGCCGCGTGCGCGGCCGCGTAGTCGGGATCCAGCGCGATGGCCTGGCGCAGCCACTCGCGCGCTTCGACCAGGCCGGCCCGCGTCGGACGTTGCAGTGCCGGGCGCGCGCGCAGCACGTGGTCGTAGGCATCGAAGTTCGCCTTCGCCTGGCTGGCCGCGCGGCGCTGCTCGAACTCCGTGACACGAATCGCCAGTGCACCGGCGATCTCGCGCGTGATGCGGTCCTGCAGTGCGAATACCTCCGCCGCCGGCTCGTCGTATCGCGCGGACCAGAGCACCCGCCCCTGCACGTTCACCAGCTGCGCGCTCACACGTATGCGGTCGCCCGAGAATCGCAGACTGCCTTCCACCTGATAACGCACCGCGAGCACGCGCGCGATCTCACCCGGCTGGGCCACGGCGCCCTTGTAGCTGGCCACCGCGTTCCAGGACATCACGGTGAGCTCGGAGAACTGGCCCAGCGAGTAGATGAGATCCTGGGTGAGGCCATCAGCCAGGTATTCGCGCGCCGGATCGTCGGGTTGATTCTGGAACGGCAGGATGGCGATGGCGGGTCGCGAACTCTCCGGCGGCACCCGCGGTTCCCCGCGTGAAGTCACGAACCAGATGCCGGCGAACACCAGCGCCACCACCAGCGGCGCGGCCAGTCCGTAGCCCCAATGCCAGCGCAACGCGCGCCGCGCATGCCGTCGCTCCGGCGGCGCGGACGCGAGATCCAGCCGGTAGCCACGCTTGGGAACCGTGGTGATGAGCTTCGCGTCGGCATCGCCCAACGCCCGGCGCAGTTCCCCAATGCTCTGCACCAGCGTGTCATCGCCGACCACCAGGCCCGGCCACACGGCTTCGAACAGATCATCCTTGGAAACCAGTTGTCCGGATCGCTGCACCAGGTGCGTCAGCACGGCAAAGGTCTTCGGACGAAGCGGAATTTCCCGGCCGTCGCTGAGCAGGCAGCCGCGCGAGAGATCCAGGACGTAGCGGCCAAAGGCGATGCTGCCCGCCGGACTCCCGCCAGCGTTTTGGCCTGCTCCCTGCCCACCATCCTGGTTCATCGCGTCGATGATGAGCGTATCCCGCTTTGCCGCGCAATCGCCGCAACGGCAAACTACGCGTCAGCACCAGTTCGGGGATCCCACATGCAGATGATCTGGCTCGGAATCGCCATCGCCGCCACCGTGGGTTACCACGTGGTCATCAAGCTCACGCCGGTGGGCGCCAATCCCTACCTCTCGCTGGCGGTGACCTACGCCGTGACGACGGTGATCTTCATGGGTGTGTACGCCGCCATGCCGGGCCCGGCCCCGCTGCGCGCCGCACTCGGCGAACTCAACTGGACGGCCATCGCATTGGCCGTCGCGGTGGTAGGCCTCGACCTCGGCTTCATGATGCTCTACCGCGGCGGCTTCGACGTCAGCCTCGGGCAGCTGGTCACGCAGTCGGCCGGCGCGCTGATACTGCTGATCATCGGCGTCGCGTTTTTCGCAGAGAAGCTGAGCCTCGTGAATATCGGCGGGATTCTGCTCTGTATCGTCGGACTGTGGCTGGTGAACAAGAAGTGATTCGTCAGCGTGCGATAGGGGATGAGCTGAGGCCGTGGAGCGGCGACTCGCAAAGACGATGCCGTAGGAGCTCAGTCTCGGGCGCGCGCGCTTCGCGCGCGTTCCCTCGCGGGAAGCTGCGCAGATGGAGCTGGCCGCTCGTTGCTCGAAACTGCTGGTGAACGCGGACTGGGGTTGAACCACCAAAGAGTACCTTCGCGCTGACGCTTCCCGCTCGGCGCCCTCGATTCGCTCCTACGGCATCGTCTTTGCGAGCCGCCGCACCACCGTCGCGGTTCAGTCCCCGATGCTCAGGGCGCCTCGTCGGATGGGTCTGGCCCTGCGACGTTGGAGATCAACCACCGACGCTCCACCGCTGACCTGCCCACCTGCGGCGTGCAGACGGTCGACGACAACCGGTTCCACTTCGAAATGCTTCACATCGGGATCGCGGAGTACCCGGCTTGCATGACTTGAGCTCGATGGCGTCCAGATTGTGGAATTCGAGAAGTACCTGTGCTGCGAAAAACCCGTGTCGGCAACGACGTACCGCCAAACCCGAAACGTGCGTCCGATTCAAAGCCACGCCGCCTGACGGAGGGAGGACTGAACCGCGACAGTGGCGCGGCGGCGCGCGAAGACGATGCCGTGGGAGCGAATCGAGGGCGCCGAGGGGGAAGCGTCAAACGCGGAGGTACTCTTGGTGGTTCAATCCCAGTCCGCGTTCACCAGCAGTTGCGAGCGAAGCGCTGACAGCTCCACCTGCGTAGCTTCCCCCGAGGGAACGCGCGCGAAGCGCGCGCGCCCTCGACTGAGCTCCCACGGCAACGTCTTCGCGCGTCGCCGCTCCGCAGCCCCAGCTCAGTCCTCTCTCCGTCAGGCCGCCTCGTCGTGCGGATCCTGCGCCTTCGCTTCGAGATTGGAGATCAGCCACTTCCGCGCTTCCTGCGCCGACCAGCCTTTACGACGCCGCGTAGTTCTGCATCTGGTCGAGGTCGATCGGGCCGACAGCGAAGTACTTGGCGTCGGGATTTGCGAAGTACCAGCCGCTGACCGCCGCGGTGGGATACATCGCGAAACTCTCGGTGATCTTGAGGTCGATCGCGCGCTCCACGTCGAGCATCTGCCAGAGCGTGCCCTTCTCGGTGTGATCCGGGCACGCGGGATAGCCCGGCGCCGGGCGGATGCCGCGGTATTGCTCGGCGATCAGCTGATCGTTCGTGAGCCGCTCTTCGGGCGCGTAGCCCCAGAGTTCACGGCGCACGCGCAGGTGCAGCGCTTCGGCGGAAGCTTCGGCGAGACGGTCCGCCAGCGACTTCAGCAGGATGTCGTTGTAGTCGTCGTGCGCGGCAATGAACTTCTCGAGATGCTTCTCGATGCCGATGCCGGCGGTGACGGCGAACGCGCCGATGTAGTCCACCTTGCCCGAATCCTTGGGCGCGATGAAATCACTGAGCGCGTAATGAGGTTGCCCCTCGGGCTTCTGCTTCTGCTGGCGCAGGTGATGCAGGCGATGCAGCACGCGCGAACGCGTGTTGTCGCTGTACATCTCGATGTCCTCGTCCACCGCGTTGCAGGGGAAGAAGCCGACCACGGCACGTGCGGTGAGCCAGTGCTCGCGCAGGATGGTGGCCAGCATGTTCTGCGCGTCCTTGTACAGGGAGCGCGCGGACTCGCCGCGGGTCGGATCGTCGAGCACGGCCGGGAAGCTGCCGCCGTACTCCCAGGCGTTGAAGAACGGCATCCAGTCGATGTACGGCGTGAGCTCCTTCAGCGGAACGTCGTTGAACACCTTGCTGCCGAGGAATCGCGGCACGGGCGGCGAGTAGTTTGCCCAGTCGATCTTCGGCTTGTTCGCGCGCGCCTGCGCCAGCGTCAGCTGCGCGCCCTTCACCTTCTTGCCGGCATGCTGTTCGCGGCGACGCACGTTGTCGGCCTTCACCTCGGCCACATAGCCGGGCTTCATGTCCGGCGTGACGAGCTGGCGGCACACGCCCACGGCGCGCGACGCATCCTTCACGTACACCACCGGGCCTTCGTACTGCGGGTCGATCTTCACCGCCGTGTGCGCGGGCGAAGTGGTGGCGCCACCGATCAGCAACGGAATCTTGAACCCGCGGCGCTGCATCTCGGCCGCGATCAGCGTCATCTCTTCCAGCGACGGCGTGATGAGACCGGAGAGACCCACCATGTCGGCGCTTTCCCTGATGGCGGTCTCGAGGATCTTGTCCATGGGCACCATGACGCCGAGATCGATGATCTCGAAGTTGTTGCACTGGAGCACGACGCCCACGATGTTCTTGCCGATGTCGTGCACGTCGCCCTTCACGGTCGCGAGCACCACCTTGCCATTGGTCTTCTGCACACCGTTGGCCAGTGCTTCGATGAACGGAATGAGGTGCGCCACGGCCTTCTTCATGACGCGCGCGGACTTCACCACCTGCGGCAGGAACATCTTGCCCGAGCCGAACAGGTCGCCGACCACGTTCATGCCGTCCATGAGCGGGCCTTCGATGACGTGCAGCGGATGGTCCGCGCCCGAGCCGCGCCTCTTCCGCGTCCTCGATGATGAACTGATCGTTGCCTGACACCAGCGCGTGGCTGATGCGCTCCTTCACCGGGAAGCGCGCGCCAGGCCAGATCTTCTTCCTTCTTCTTGCCGCCGCCTTCCTTGAACTGACGTGGCGATCTCGAGCAGGCGCTCGGAGGCATCCGGGCGGCGATTGAGGATCACGTCCTCGACGCGTTCGCGCAGTTCCTTCGGGATTTCGTCGTAGATGGTCATGGCGCCGGCATTCACGATGCCGAAGTCCATGCCCGCCTGGATGGCGTGATACAGGAACACCGAGTGCATGGCCTGGCGCACGGGTTCATTGCCGCGGAACGAGAACGACACGTTGCTGACGCCGCCGGAGATGTGCGCATGCGGGCAACGCCTGCGGATCTCGCGCGTGGCCTCGATGAAGTCCACGCCGTAGTTGTTGTGCTCCTCGATACCCGTGGCGACCGCGAAGATGTTCGGATCGAAGATGATGTCCTCGGCCGGGAAGCCGATGCCGCACGAGCAGTTTGTAACTGCGCTCGCAGATCTCGACCTTGCGCTTGATGGTATCGGCCTGGCCGGTCTCGTCGAAGGCCATGACCACCACGGCCGCGCCGTAGCTCTGGATGATGCGGGCATGCTTCAGGAAGGCCTCCTCGCCTTCCTTGAGCGAGATGGAATTCACCACGCCCTTGCCCTGTACGCACTTGAGGCCGGCTTCGATCACCGTCCACTTCGACGAGTCGATCATCACCGGCACACGCGCGATGTCGGGCTCGGCGGCGATGAGATTCAGGAAGCGCACCATGGCGGCTTCCGAATCCAGCATGCCCTCGTCCATGTTGATGTCGATGATCTGCGCGCCGTCCTGCACCTGCTGGCGCGCGATGGTCAGCGCCGCCGGGTAGTCGTTCGGCCTCGATGAGCTTGCGGAACTTGGCCGAGCCCGTGACGTTGGTGCGCTCACCCACGTTCACGAAGCGGATGTCATCGGTGAGATTGAAGGCTTCGAGGCCGGAGAGCTTGAGCCGCGGCTCGTGCGTCCTTCGGCTTGCGCACCGGTTCGCAGCGCACGCGATCGGCGATCGCCTTGATGTGCGCGGGCGTGGTGCCGCAGCAGCCGCCGACGAAATTCAGATGGCCGTGGTGCGCGAGATCGCCCAGCACCGCTCGCGGTGTCCTCCGGCGCTTCGTCGTATTCGCCGAAGGCATTGGGCAGACCCGCATTCGGATACACGCCCACGTGCGTATCCGCGAGCCGCGACAGCTCTTCCACGTAGGGGCGCAGCTGCTTCACGCCCAGCGCGCAGTTGAAGCTGATGACCAGCGGACGCGCATGGTTCACCGAAGCCCAGAAGGCCTCGACCGTCTGGCCGGACGAGCGTGCGCCCCGACGCATCGGTGATGGTGCCCGAGATGATGATGGGCAGATCGATGCCGGATTCGTCGATGACCGCGCGCGCGGCGTAGATGGCCGCCTTGGCGTTCAGCGTGTCGAAGATGGTCTCGATGAGGATCAGGTCCACGCCGCCCTCGATCAGCGCGCGCGTGGCGTCACGATAGGTGGCGTCGAGCTGATCCCAGGTGACGCCGCGGAAACCCGGGTCGTTCACATCCGGGCGAAATCGAAGCCGTGCGATTGGTGGGACCCAGCGCGCCGGCGACGAATACCTGCCGGCCCAGCTTCGCGCCCTGCTCGTCCGCCACGCGGCGCGCCAGTTGCGCGGCCGTGCGGTTGAGTTCGGGCACCAGTTCTTCCATGGCGTAATCGGCCATGGCGGTGGCGGTGGCATTGAAGGTGTTGGTGCTGAGGATGTCCGCGCCGGCCTGCGCGAATTCCGCGTGGATGCCGGCGATCACCTCGGGCTTGGTGATGACCAGCAGGTCATTGCAGCCCTTGAGATCCTGCTTCCAGTCCGCGAACCGCGCGCCGCGATAGTCCGCCTCGCCGAGCTTGTGCTGCTGGATCATCGTGCCCATGGCGCCGTCGATGACGACGATGCGCTCGTGAACAGCTTGCGCAGTGCCTGGGCGCGTTCGGCTGCTCCTGCTTGCACGCAGTCGAACTATTCATTGGCGGCCTTGGCGGCCTGGGCACGCACACCCAGTGCATGACAGATGGCGTAGGTGAGCTCGGAACGGTTCAACGTATAGAAGTGGAACTGCTCGACTCCGTGCCGCTGCAGCTGGTGCACCTGTTCGATGGCCACCGCCGCGGAGATCAGCTTGCGCGTCTCCGGATTGTCGTCCAGGCCGTCGAAGCGATGCTCCAGCCATGCCGGAATGCTCGCGCCGCAGCGCTTGGCGAAACGCGTGACCTGCGGGAAGCGCGTGATCGGCAGGATGCCGGGCACGATCGGCGCCGTGATGCCCTTGCGCCGCGCAGGCATCGCGAAAGCGCAGGAACAGATCCGTGTCGTAGAAGAACTGGGTGATGGCGCGATCGGCGCCCGCGTCGATCTTGCGCTTGAGCACGTCGAGATCGAACTCCGCGCTCGGCGCTTCCGGATGTTTCTCGGGATACGCCGCCACCGAGATCTCGAAGTCGCCCACGGTCTTGAGTCCCGCCACCAGATCCGCGGCATAGGCGAAGCCATCGGCGCGCGGTTCGTATTTCACGGTGCCCGCCGGGGCGTCACCGCGCAACGCGACGATGTGACGGATGCCCTGGTCCCAATACTTGCGCGCGATGTCCAGCACCTCGCCGCGGCTTGCGCCGATGCAGGTGAGATGCGGCACGCAGGTGAGCTGCGTTTCCTTCTGGACGCGCGACACCACGTTGTGAGTGCGCTCGCGCGTCGAGCCATCGGCACCATAGGTGACCGACACGAACTTCGGGCTCAAGGGCTCGAGATAGCGGATGGACTCCCAAAGCGTCTTCTCCATGGCCTCGTCAGCCGGCGGAAAGAACTCGAAGGACACCGCCACATTGGGTGAGCGGGACATGAAATTCCTGTGAGTAGCCAGTTGCTTACGTGAATAATTCGGCGCGCTAATTTAACGCAGGCCGCGGAGCGCGTTGACGCCATTGTCTTGCTATTGCCGGCGCGCTTTTAGCACGTTTGCGCCACAGAACTCTCGCGGACATAAGTCATGACAGCCCAAAAACTCGACAAAGTCGACTCCAAGATCATGCAAATCCTGTCGCGGGACGGCCGGATCAGCTGGCGGGACCTGGCCGAGCAGATCGGGCTGTCGCTGACCCCCACCCTGCGCCGCATCCGCCGCCTGGAGTCCGAAGGCTACATCACCGGCTACGGCGCCCAGTTCGACGAACAGAAACTCGGCTTCGGCATCACCATGTATGTGTGGGTCACGCTGGAACGGCAGGTCGAAGAAACCCTGAAGGTGTTCGAGCGGCGCATCGCCGATGTACCCGAAGTCATGAGTTGTTATCTCATGACCGGCGAAGCGGACTATGTCCTGCGGATCGTCGTGCCCGACCTGCCGAGCTACCAGCGATTCATGCTCGACGTGCTCACGCGCATTCCCGGTGTGTCGCGAATCCAGTCGGGCCTCGCCATCAAGCCCGTGTTCCACCGCGCCGCGCCTCCCATCCCCAGGTAGCGGAATTGGACAGGAAAATCGTCCTACAGCTGCTCGGGACGCCAGGCGCATAACATGCATGACGCCGCCGACGGCGTGGAAGTGCCGCAAACGAGGGCTATGGAATACATCAGGACCGGGATCTCAGGATTGGACCATGTGCTGTTGGGCGGACTGATCGCCCATCGCACCTACCTGGTGGAGGGAAGCCCGGGCGCCGGAAAGACTACGCTGGGCCTGCAGTTCCTCCTGGAGGGGGCGCGCCTCCAAGAGACTTGCCTTTACATCACGCTCTCCGAGACCCATGGTGAATTGGCTGCGACCGCCACCTCCCATGGCTGGTCGCTCGAGGGCGTCCACGATTCGCGAGTACATCGTCACGGACGCCAGCATCGAGCGTGACCGCGAAATCACCATGTACCACACCTCCGAAGTCGAACTCGGCGACACCCTGTCGAACATCTTGAAGGACGTCGGAGCAGATCCGCCCGCACCGCGTGGTGATCGATGCGTTGTCCGAGCTGCGGCTGTTGTCGGACTCCGTACTGCGTTATCGCCGGCAACTGCTTGCGCTGAAAAAGTTCTTCAGCGAGCGCAAGTGCACCCTGCTCGTACTGGACGACCGCAGTGGCGTGGAACGCGACACGCACGTGGAAAGCATCGTGCACGGCGTCCTCGCAATGGAACACAACCTCACCGATTACGGTGCCGACCGGCGTCGAATGCGGGTGCGCAAGCTGCGCGGCAAGAGTTTCCAGACCGGTTTGCACGATTACGACATCCGCACGGGCGGCCTCGAAGTCTATCCGCGGCTGGTGGCCGCCGAGCATGGCAAGAGCTTCGAGCGGCACGCGCTGGCAAGTGGAATCCGGGAACTGGATCAACTGTTGGGCGGAGGTCCCCAGTCCGGCACGAGCACCTTGCTCATCGGCCCCGCGGGCTGCGGCAAGACTACGGTCGCAATGCAGTACGCGGCCGCGGCGGTCGCGCGCGGTGAGCGGGCCGTGCGTGTACATGTTCGACGAGCTGCGCGATTTACTGATCGACCGCCTGCGAAAACGTCGGCCTCAATCTGCGCCCGCTCATGAAGAGCGGACATCTGATCGCCCGCCAGATCGACCCGACGCAGATGTCTCCGGGGCACTTCGCTTCGCAGGTTCGGCGCGACGTGGAGCAGCAGCAAGCCAGCGTGGTGGTGATCGACAGCCTGAACGGCTATCTCAATTCCATGCCCCTCGAAAACTTCCTGGCGGCGCAACTGCACGAGCTGCTCGCTTACTTGGGCAATCATGGCGTGGTCACCTTCATGGTCGTGGCGCAACAGGGCATCATCGGAACACATATGCGGCGCCCGTTGATGCGAGCTACATCGCGGACTCGGTAGTGTTGTTCCGCTTCTTCGAGACTCGCGGCGAAGTGCGCAAGGCGCTCTCCGTGACCAAGAAGCGCGGCGGCCCGCACGAGAACACCATTCGCGAAATCTCCATCGACTCCGGCGGCATTCGCGTCGGCCGTGCACTCAGCGAGTTTCAGGGCTTGCTCACGGGCACGCCCACGTTGCGTCCGGTGTCGGAAAGGGCGTGATGGAACTCTCGCCTCGCCGAAACCAGGGTCCTGGTGCTGGCGCCCACGAGAGCCGATGCCGAAGTGACTCTGCGCGTGCTCAGGGAAGCCGGGGTCAAGGGCGAGATCTGCGACACCGAATCGGATCTGATCCGCGAAATCCTGCGTGGCGCTGGCGCCGTCATCCTCACGGACGACTTCGCACGCGGACAGCAGCAAAGCGACCTGGGGTCCTTGTTGGACCGGCAGCCTTCCTGGTCCGAACTACCCATCCTGATGCTAGCGCGCGCCGACTCACCGCGGCCACCCTCTCTGCTCAACGCGGCGGGCGTGGTTCTGCTGGAACGCCCGGCGCACGTTCGCAGCATGGTGAGCGCAGTGCAGGCGGCGTTGCGCGCCAGGCTCCGCCAATACCAGCTGCGCGAGCAGCTCGACGAGACCCAGTCGATCAACGAGGAACTCAAGGAAGCAGCTCGCGCCAAGGACGATTTCCTCGCCACGCTGTCACACGAACTGCGCAACCCGCTTAGCGCCTTGCGCACGGCTGCGGATCTGCTCGATCGGGACGGGCTGGCACACGACGCCAAGCTCAATGCGCGACAGATCGTGAAGCGGCAAGCCACGGTGATGGGGCGCCTTCTCGATGACCTGCTCGATGTCGCTCGTATCACGCGCGGACGGCTGGAGATACGCGTGACGCGGACACCCCTTTCGAGCATCGTCCGTTCAGCCGTGGAAACCGTGCAACCGCTGCTGGATCGCAAGCGTCATGCCTTCTCGCTGACCGTTCCGGATGGAGACTTCGCGCTCGAGGTGGACCCGGTCCGGCTGGCGCAGGTGCTAGCGAATCTGCTCACCAATTCCGCGAAGTACACCGAGCCGCAAGGACGGATTTCCCTCGACGTCACACATGACGCGAACTGGGTCACCTTCACGGTACGCGACAATGGAATCGGCATCTCGCCGGAATCGATCACGGAGATCTTCGGCATGTTCGCGCAGCTGCGGCCCGCCCTCGAGGAGCGATGGTGGACTGGGAATCGGCCTGGCACTGGCCAAGGGATTGGTGGAACTGCACGGCGGCCGTATTTCGGCGGTCAGCCCAGGCCTGGGCCGAGGCAGCGAATTCACGGTTCGCATTCCCATGGCCCATTCATCGCTGGCGGCGGTGGAAGGCAACAGCAACGCAGGCGCCGCAGGGGAGTCGGGCAAGCGCGACATCATCGTCGCCGACGACAACGTGGACGCGCTGCAGACGCTGGCCATGCTTTTGGAGATGGAAGGTCACCGCGTCCGCACGGCGAACGACGGCATGCAGGCCCTCGCGCTCATGCACGAACGCGTTCCCGACGTGATGCTGCTCGACATCGGGATGCCCGGCATGAACGGCTACGAAGTCGCCCAGCGAGTCCGTGAGGCCGGGGAGCACGTGACATTGATTGCGCTCACGGGTTGGGGCCAGCCCAGCGATCGAGCCCACGCGAGCGAGGCAGGATTCGATCATCACCTCACGAAGCCAGTCGAATTCCCCGAGCTCGAAAAATTGCTGACGCAAAACTCAGTGACAGGGCAAGTAGCTCGCCAGGCACCCAGCTCCGCGGCAACCCGTCGAGTTTCTGGGACGGCCTAACTGTCGGACGGTTCCGACATCGACTAACAAAGATGTGAGATTCCGCCTATTTAGGCGCCGCCAATATCCTGCGCATATTCGTATCCAGGGCAATGGGCCGTGGATACGTGGGCTCCTTTGGCGTGCGCAATCCGACCAAGGGAATCGATCAATCTCACGACACGGCGATGGTTGCATGGCGACACACGCGATCGAACGAAACGAAATACTCAAGGCACCCACCGGGATTCCGGGACTCGATGAAATCACTTTCGGCGGACTTCCGGCCGGCAGGCCCACGCTCGTATCCGGCGGCCCTGGGTCTGGCAAAACGCTCCTCGGCATCAGCTTCCTCGTGGAAGGCGCCGCGCAATTCGACGAACCTGGCGTGCTGCTCACCTTCGAGGAAAAGGCCGAGGAACTCGCCGAGCGACGTGCGCTCGACTGGGCTATGACCTCGACAAGCTGGTCGCAGGAAAAGAAGCTGCTCGTGGACTACATCCACGTCGACCGTAGCGAGATCGAAGAGACCGGAGAATACGACCTCGAAGGTCTGTTCGTTCGCCTCGACCACGCCATCAAGCAGATCGGCGCGAAGCGCGTCGTACTCGACACCATCGAAACCTTGTTTGGCGGCCTGCAGGACACCGGCATCCTGCGCGCGGAATTGCGCCGGCTTGTTCCGCTGGCTGCGTGACCGCAACATGACTACGGTGGTCACCGCCGAACGCGGCGAGAGCCAGTACACCCGTCAGGGCCTGGAGGAATACATCACCGACGCGGTGATCTCTGCTCGACCATCGCGTACACGACCAGATCTCCACGCGCCGCATCCGCATCGTCAAATACCGCGGCTCGATGCACGGCACGAACGAGTATCCCTTCCTCATCAGCCGCGACGGAATCAACGTGCTGCCCGTGACCTCCCTCGTGCTCGAACACGAGGCACCGAACGAGCGGGTCTCCTCCGGCCTGAAGCCGCTGGACGAGATGTTGGGCGGGCGGGGCTTTTTTCGTGCCAGCACCGTGCTTCTGTCGGGCGCCGCCGGCACGGGCAAGACCACCCTGAGCGCGCACTTCGTCGATGCGGCGTGCTCTCGTGGTGAAAAGTGCCTGTATTTCCTGTTCGAGGAATCGCCGCAGCAGATGCTGCGGAACATGCGCTCAGCCGGTATCGATCTCGAGCGCTGGGTGGAGAAGGGGCTGCTGCAGTTTCGCGCCGATCGCCCCAACCGTCACGGACTCGAGACTCACCTGCTCGCCATGCACCAGGCCGTCGAGGTCTTCGATCCCGACGTCGTCGTCGTGGATCCCATCACCAATCTCATGGCGGTGGGCACCCACGCCGATGTGCGCTCCATGCTCACGCGCCTGATCGATTTCCTGAAGACGCGCGGTGTCACTGCTATGTTTTCCAGCCTTGTCACCACGGCAAACGCGATGGACGAAACGGAAACGTTGATCTCGTCGCTCATGGACACCTGGGTGCTGGCCGCCGCCGATCTCAAGGGCACGATCCGGACGCGCCATATCTCCGTGCTCAAGTCGCGCGGCATGCCGCATTCCGACGTAGTGCGCAGTTTCCGGTTCTCATCGAAGGGTATTCAGATCCTGCCGCAGAAGGGGAAGCGCAAATGAGTCCCCCCAGCGAGCAATTCCACCTGAAACTCTATGTCGCCGGGCAGTCGCCCAAGGCCGCGCGCGCCTTCGCCAATCTGCGCAAGATCTGCGAGGAGCACCTCGCGGGACGCTACTCCATCGAGGTCGTAGACCTCGTCGAGAATCCCGCACTCGGGCGAGGCGACCAAATACTCGCGCTCCCGACCCTGGTACGCAAACTGCCCACGCCGATCAAGAAAATCATTGGCGACCTCTCCAACACCGACCGCGTACTCGTGGGCCTCGATCTGCGCCCGCGCCGAGCCAGTGCTTGATCCCCAGCGAAAAATACATACTCAGGCTCTACGTGACGGGCCTGACGCCGCGGTCCAGCCGAGCAGTGAAGACCGTCCGATCGGTTTGCGAGGAGCACCTCGCTGGCCAATACGATCTCGAGATCATCGACGTCTACCAGATGCCCGAGCGTATCAGCGAAGACGACGTCCTCGCGATTCCGACGCTGGTGAAACACAAACCGTCGCCGGTCCGGAAGATCATCGGCGACATGTCGAATCGCGAACGGCTGCTCAGCGGTCTGGGGCTTGCCGATGATTAGCGCCGACCTCGACCAACTCAGCGTCGAAGAGCTGCCGTACCCGGCTCAGCGAGGCCGAAAACAACCTCCTGGCCATCTACAGCGGCGAGATCGATGCGCTGCTGCTGGCCGACGAGAAAGGCGAACGCCGCGTATTCACGTTGCGCTCCGCGGACGCGCCCTATCGCGCGCTCGTCGAGCGTATGCAGGAAGGTGCCGCCACGCTTTCCATCACCGGCGACATCATCTACTGCAACCAGCGGTTCGCTGATCTCGTGCGCCAGCCGCTCGGGCAGGTGTTCGGCAAATTCGTCGGCGCCTGGCTCCCCGCCACCGAGAGCGAGATTTTCAGGACCCTCCTCGAACACGGCACCGGGCGGTACATCACTCGCCTGGTTTTTGACGGCGTGGAGGCGACCGAGGTGCAGATAACCGTGAGCACCATCGTGCTCGACGACGTCGAGCATCGCACGCTCATCATGAGCGACATCAGCTCGCTGGCCCGCGCGCAACGCGAGAGCCGGTCAAAGGACGAGTTCCTGGCGATGCTCGCGCACGAGCTTCGAAATCCGCTCGGCGCCGTCCAGGGCGCCGTGCACGCGCTGTCGCTGATCGGACATTCCGATCCCATGGCATTACGTGCCACCGGCATCATCAAGCGACAGGTGGTGCACATGGCCCGGCTGGTCGACGACCTGCTGGACGTCGGCCGTGCCGTCACCGGCAAGATCGTGCTCAAGCGCCGTCCCGTGAATTTTGCCGACTGCGTGAAGTCGTCGGTCACCACGCTGACGGCCGGCAATCCCAACTTCGCGCGCATCCAGGTGGATTGCGATCAGGCCTGGGTGCACGGCGATGCCGTGCGGCTCGAGCAGATCACCGGCAACCTGATCTCCAACGCGCTCAAGTTCTCGCAGTCGGAAAGGCCGGTGGTCGTCAGCGTGAAATGCGAGGACGGCTTTGCCGTGCTGCGGGTTCGCGACCAGGGCGTGGGCATCCCCCAGGAGATGCTGCCGCGAATCTTCGATCTGTTCGTGCAGGCCCACCACACCATCGACCGTTCGCGCGGCGGCCTCGGCATCGGTCTCACGCTGGTCAAGCGCCTTGCCGAGCTGCACGGTGGCGCCGTGCAAGCCTCCAGCGAGGGCGATGGCCAAGGCTCGACATTCACCGTGCGGCTCCCGCTCACGCGAGCGCCGGATGCCCAGGTCGACGCCTCCGCCGTCAATGGCCAGGCCAACGGGCACATCCAGCGCTACGTCGAATCCCGCCGCGTCCTGCTCGTCGACGACAACCATGATTCACGCGAGATGTACCGCGCCGTGTTGCGCGCCAACGGCCACGACGTGCGCGAAGCCGCCGACGGCGAGCGCGCGCTCAAGGTGCTCGAGAGCGCGTCGTTCGACGTGGCGTTCATCGACATCGGGCTGCCCGGCGGCATGGACGGTTACGAACTGGCGCGGCGCATACGGGCGCATCCGATGGGACAAAACGTCCGATTGGTGGCCCTCACCGGATACGGATTTCCCGAGGACCGCGCGCAGTCGAGGCAGGCCGGATTCGCGAGGCATCTCGTGAAGCCGGTGGAGCCGGATGTGTTGCAGCGGGAGTTGAGTTCGCTGAGTCGGGGCGGGAACGGAGTTCAAGAGGGCAAGGCGCAGGCCTGAGCGCGGGGTAGATGGTTTGGGGAGCTCAGTCTCGGGCGCGCGCGCTTCGCGCGCGTTCCCTCGGGGGAAGCTACGCAGGTGGAGCTGTCAGCGCTTCGCTTGGGACTGCTGGTGAACGCCGACTGGGGTTGAACCACCAAAGAGTACCTCCGCGTTTAACGCTTCCCCCTCGGCGCCCTCGATTCGCTCCCCAAACCATCTACCCCGCGCTCAGGCCCCCACCCTCCCACCTTGAGTCGTGCGTCCGGAGCGGTTCGGAGAGCTCGACACGCGCAGAGACGCTTGCGGAGCACCAGCGTCAGAGCGCTGTTGGTCCACAACGAGCGTGCAGACCTCGGCGCAAGATCTTGACCACGCGGAGACGCGGGTCGGGGACTGGATTCGGAGTGCGGCAGTGGCGCGCCGGGGCGTGCGTGAATGCGTCCCGGCGTGAGCATCGAGGGCGCCGAGGGGGAAGCGTTAAACGCGGAGGTACTCTTTGGTGGTTCAACCCCAGTCCGCGTTCACCAGCAGTCCCAAGCGAAGCGCTGACAGCTCCACCTGCGTAGCTTCCCCCGAGGGAACGCGCGCGAAGCGCGCGCGCCCGAGAGCGAACGCCGGGACGCATTCACGCACGCCCCGGCGCTCCGCTACCTCACTCCCAATCCACTCACCGATCCCGACGAAGCACCCCGATTGGGGTCCCCCCGTTGTCGGTCATGAAGAACGTGTAGACCGAGTTCCCCTGCAGTGTGATCGCCGACCGGGTCAACACCGCCGCCGCCGTCGACGTGTTCGTGATGTCGAACTGCCGGTCCGTTCCGGCCGTGACCTCGACCTCGTCGGACACCTGCCCCGGCAAGGTGCCTTCGATCACCGGCGAGAAGTCCACCGACAGCGTGATCGGCGCGGCCAGCGTGGACATGCCGTTGAGCAGGCGGAGCTTGGTCATGCCGTGATGCCGCCGGCGGGCAGCCGGTTGTCGTCGACGATGAGGCTGGTCTGCGGGCCGGTCGGCGTTGCTCCAGATCATCAGCGTGTAGTCGGCGCCGGCGGTGAGCGTGACGTTGGGAACGGCAACCGCCGTGCCGTTGACCGTCAGCGTGCACCGGCAGCGCACCGGCCTCGAACACGGTGTAGCGGCTGGCAATGACGCCCGCGGTGGCCGACGTGAGGATGGTCTGGCCGCTCACGCTGCACGGTGGCGGCGGCGCCATTGGCCAGAGCGACGGCGCCACGCACGCGTGCCCTGGTGTTGGTGAACTTGCGTGGGCTGCCCCTGCTGCGGTAGATAGACGGCATTGGCCAGCATGCCGCCCTGCGTCGGCGTGAGGATCAGCGTGCCGACGCCACGATCGGTGAGCTGGAAATTGGCGATGTCGAGCCGGACGTCGGCGGTATCGCCGCTGGCGGTGACGCGCAGGCGGAAGGTGCCGCTGTCCGCCGATCACGTGTCGACAGCGCGGCGCCCACGCCCGACAGCACCGGCGTGGTGTCGTCGAGATCGGTGTTGGCGTCGGTGAGATACACGTCGAGTGACCCGGCCGGCGACACATTGGCCACGTGCAGCGTGTTCTCGCCGGCATCCGCCTCATCCAGCGATTCATCGATGCGCAACGCGCCGAACTGCCCCACCTCGCCGTAGGCCACATAGGTGTTGACGGTGTCTTCGACCAGTTCCTCCGCCGGCGAAGGAACGCAGCACGCTGCCGGAACCGGAGCGGCGCAGCTTGATGGTGTAGTCGTCCGGGTCGAGCGTGACGTATTCGCTGACCGTGATCCGAGCGCGACATTCTCGGCCTGGGTCTCGTCGTCATCGTCGTCGTCCGAGTCGACATTGGTCATCAGGTCGAGCGAGCGAGTAACCGGTGCTGAGGTTGAGCAGCCGGATCTTCGGATCCGCGCCACTCTCCTCACCACCGCCGCCGCAGGCGGCCAGCGACGCCGCCAACATCAGCAGGCCCACGCGCGCGGCACCGGTCAGAATGTTCATGAATGCATTTCTCCGTCTAATGGGCGCTCAGAACGCAGTGCCTACCGAAAACTGGAACTTTTCGATCTCGTCGCCGAACTGGCGCCGCGTCTGGTCCTGGTAGCTGCAGCGGCACCGCGTACGAGAAGCGGAACAGACCCATGGGCGACAGCCACTGCACGGCAGCGCCGGCCGAGGTGCGCACTTCACCGAGATCGAACTTGTAGTCGGTGCGGTCGCCGCGCCGGTTGCGGAACTGCGTATCGCCGAGGTAGAAGGACTGGCCCACGTCGTAGAACAGGCTGAACCGCGCCGAGCTCTGGAATTTCTCGGGCAGCGGCATGATGAGATCGAACTGCGTCGAGAAACCGGCGTCACCGCCGTAGGGATTGCCCAGCGAATCGCGCGGCCCCAGCGAGCCGTCGCGAAAGCCGCGCACGGAATCGCTGCCGCCGGTGAACACGTGGCGATGCGGCGGCGTCGCCGGTGGTGTCGCCCAGCGCGGTGGACCAGCCGAGCTGGGTGGTCACCTGGATGGGAAACTTCTCAGGAAGATCCCAGCCCGGTAGTTCGGAAGAACTGCTGCGAGCGGAAATTCACCGTCGGCGTACTCGACGGCGCTGCCCGGCGGCGTGACGCCGAAGCTCAGACCGGTGCTGGCCGCCGCGCGTGGGAAACAGCGAGCGATCACGGCTCTCCCACAGCCAGCCCGCCGGTGATCTCGAACGAGTCGATGATCGTGCCCAGGACGGGATCGCTGCCGACCCGGCGGAAATAGTAGTCGCCGTTGCTTGCGCACCCAGTCGCGCAGCTGCGTGGAGCTGCTGCGCACCGTGGCGAGATTCTCGTGGCTGAAGTTGAGCCCGAGATTCAGGTACTGGTCCTCCGACAACGGGATAGCCCACGCTGAAGCCCGGCCGAGTAGGTCTTGGTCGTGAACTGCGAGAACGACGACGTGATCCGCTCGCGCTCGACGTACGAGGCACTCCAGGAACGCGACACTCCGTCGACGGTGAAGTACGGATCGGTATGCGCGATGCTGAATACACGGTGCCGTACCTGCCGCCGTTGAGCTCGAGCGCGAGCCGGTCGCCGGTGCCGAACAGGTTGCTGTCGACGAAATTGCCGGCCGAGCATGAACGACTGCCGCTCGGAGTAGCCGACGCCGCCACCCAGCGTCGACGACTGCGCGCTCCTCCACCTTAACTTCGACGTCGACCAGATCCGTTCGAGCCCGGCACGCGCCTGGTCTCCGTCTCCACCGACTTGATGTACGGCAGACGCTGCAGGCGCTCCTCCGATCGCGTGAGCGCGGCGTTGGACAGCACCGCCCCCTCGAACTGCCGCATCTCGCGGCGCAGGACTTCGTCGTTGGTCTTTGCGACACCGGTGAACTCGATGTGCCGCACGTAGGCACGCGCATTGGGCTCGATCTGGAATGTCAGCGCCATCTCGTGCGTCTCCGCGTCTCGCAGTGGGCACCACCGCGATGTCGGCGAAGGCGTAACCGGCCTCGCTGAGCCGGTCGCTCAGCGCCTTCTCGCGTGGCGACGATCATGCGCTGCGAATACTGGTCGCCGGGCTGCACGATCACGTACTGCCGCAGGATCTCCTCCGGCACCACGAACCTGCCCGACGAGCTTCACGGCGCCGAGCTTCCAGGTCTCGCCTTCGAACACGTTGATGGTGACGAACAGGTCGTCCTTCTCCGGCGCCATCGACACCTGCGTGGAGGCGATCTCGAAGTCCGCGTAACCGCGGTCCATGTACCAGGAGCGGATCTTCTCGAGGTCGCCTTCCAGCTGCTGGCGCGAGTACTGGTCGTCACCGCGGTAGAACGACAGCCAGTTGCTCGCGTGCAGTTCGAGTCCGCCGAGCAGTTCCTCGTCCGCAAAGCGCTCGTTGCCGACGATGTTGATCTGGCGGATGCGCGCCGTTTGCCCTCGTCGATGTCGAGGTGCACGTCCACGAGGTTGCCGGCCACCTCCTCCACCTTGGCGTCCACGCGCACGCCGTACCGGCCGCGCGAGAAGTACTGGTCGACGAGGAACTGGCGCGCGTCCTCGAGCGTGGAGCGGTTGAGGATCTTGCCGCTGGCCAGGCCGACGTTGCGCAGCGACTTGGTCAGGTCCTCGGTCTTCACCTCCTTGTTGCCCGTGAGCTTGAACTCGCGGATCGACGGCCGCTCCTGCACCACGACCACGAGCACGCCCGGCTCCTCGCGTCGCAGTTCCACGTCCGGAAGAAACCGCTGGCATTGAGCGCGCGCAGCGCCTCGCGGATCCGCCGCGCATCGACGCTGGTCTCCGATGTTCACCGGCAGCTGGTTGAACACCGTGCCTTCGGCTGATGCGTTGCAGGCCTTCGACGCGAATGCCGGTGACGGTGAACTCGCCGCGGGTCTGCGCCTGCGCGGACACGGCGCTGCACAGACAAAGTAGTTTGAAGAGGACGCGTAGACCGGAGCGCGGAGTCGTTTTCATTGCGCAATACGACCCGCAACCCGCGTCACGGTTCGTCGGAAATTGTTTCCAAGTGTTGCGAAACGTTACGGATTTCGTCGATGGAACTTTTCCATCGCGCGATGGCAATTGATCGGAAGGCGCCGACGATGCCCAGCAGCAAACACATACTCATCGTCGACGACGATCGCGAAGCGCGCGCCGCTCTGGCCGGCGCACCTGGAACAGCACGGCTATCGCGTGACCACCGCGAGCACCGGCAATGCCATGCAGCGCGCGCTGGAACGCGCACGCATCGACCTGGTGCTGCTGGACCTGCAGCTCGGCGACGAAGACGGCCTGCGCCTGGCGCGATCCCTCCGCACGGCCAGCGACCTGCCCTTCATCATCCTGGCGCGCGCAGCACGACGAGGTGGACCGCATCGTCGAGCCTGGAAATGGGCGCGGATGATTTCCTGGCCAAGCCGGTGAATCCGCGCGAATTGCTGGCGCGCATGCGCAACATCCTGCGGCGCTGATGGCGCGGCGGTCAGCGCGGTTCCCGCCACGCGCGCGCGGCTGTTCCGCTTCGGCGGCTGGCAGCTGGACATCGTCGCGCGCGAACTCTGCACTCCGGAAGGCCAGCCCGCGCCGCTGCGCAATGCCGAGTACCGCGTGCTGTCGTCATTGCTGGCGCATGGCAACCGCGTGGTGGCGCGTTCCAAGCTCATCGAACTCGCGCGCGGCCGCGATGCCGGGCCGTTCGATCGCAGCATCGATGTGCGCATCAGCCGCCTGCGCCAGATCCTCGGCGACGATGCGCGCGTGCCGCGCATCATCAAGACAGTCCACGGTGAAGGTTATGTCATTGGCGTACTCGTCGAACGTACTTGATGCCGCATCGTGCACTGGACCGGCCAGGAACTTTTCCCGCGCGTGCCACCCAAAGTCTGGCGCCCGAAAAACGACGGTCCCGGTTCACTACATGAAAACGAGCGACGATGCGGAATACATGATGCGGCTGGCCTCGGGCGACGCCAGCGCGCTTCGCCACCTGTACGAGCGGCACGGCCGCGCGCTGTTGCGTTTCTCCGCGGCGATGTGCCGGTCGCGACAGGTGGCCGAAGACCTGGTGCACGACACGTTCGTCGCGCTGATGCGCGAGCCCTTCTCTTTCGATCCCGCGCTGGGCACGGTGTATGGCTATCTCTGCGGCGTGCTGCGCCATCGCGTGAGCCGCCACTATCGCCAGCAGAAGCGCTGGGTCGCGCTCGACATGCAGGACGAGACCACGGAGCCGGTGGCGCCGCGGGAAACCAGCAGCCCCGCCGACGAGATCGCGCGATCCGAGATCACGGCGGCCTTCCGGCGTGCCATGCTCGAGCTGCCGCTGCAGCACCGCGAGATCATCGCGCTCTGCGATCTCGAGGAACTCCCGTACGCCACCGTGGCAAACATCCTCCAGGTGCCGGTGGGCACCGTGCGGTCGCGACTGCATCGCGCGCGGGCGCTGCTCAGCATCCGGCTGGCGTCGATGGAGATCGTGGACCTGCATGACGAATTGCCGATGGCACAACGGGGTCTGACATGAACGAAGACCTGCATCCGAACATCGCGAAGCTCATGAAGAAGTACGCGCGGGATCTCGGACAGATCTCGCCCAGTGATTCCCTGGATGCGCGAATCGACCGATTGGTCGCAAGCTCGCCAGCGATTCCGCGTGCGCGGCCCCCGGTGCGCGCCAGGCGTTGGCATCGCCCGCTGGCCTGGGCCGCGGCCGCGTGCCTGGCCGTGGTGGCCATCAGCGCGGGCATCGTCATCGGCATGCGCCTGGAGCGCGCCCGTGACATCGCCTCGGTCAAGGATCTCGCGCGCGACGCCGCCCAGCAGGTGGCCTGGGCGCCCGAAGATCTGTCCATGTGGCCCACCGACTCCGTGGCGATCACGATTCCGGCGGAATATTCGGCGCAGGGAACTCTCGTGGCCGTGAATCCCAAGGCCAAGAGCAGCGGCAAGCGCTACTGGATCGACGTGGTGGTCTCGAACGACGGCACGGTGAAGATCGAGCGCATCGTACCGGCGGAAAGTGGCATGCACGACCAGGCGGAAAAAAATGAAGTCCCGCTCCAGATCCAGTAGTTTTCCGGCGCTCGCGCTTCTCGTGGCCGCTCTGCCGGCGCGCGCCGAAGTCGCGGCGGAAATCCCGCTCTGCCCGCCGGCGCTCGCGAACCCGGCGCAGGCACGCCCCGCGTCCAACAGCGTCCGGCTCGTGACGGGAGCGCCCTATTCCGCGCTGGGTACCAGCGAGACCGTGCTCATCGCCGCGGATGGCAGCAAGGTGGTCCGCCAGAACACCGTGCGTTTGTGGCGCGACAGCGAGGGACGTACGCGCCGCGAGATCGAGCTCACTACGATCGGCGGGCC
Source organism: uncultured Pseudomonadota bacterium (assembly GCA_963846605.1). GTDB lineage: Bacteria > Pseudomonadota > Gammaproteobacteria > Steroidobacterales > Steroidobacteraceae > CADEED01. The sequence continues at coordinate 1,157,627 of CAWJWS010000008.1, read as the reverse complement.
GACACCGGTCGAGATCAACACCAAGGTCACGGTCATCGACGATCCGGCCGCCGGCGCGCGCTATCTGCTGCAGCCCGATGGCAAGGTGACCACGGTTCCCATCACGGCCTGCCGCGTCGCTTCGTTGGAGCCGGATCTCACCGTGGGTCCCCCGCGTCCCGCGCGTCTGCCGCTCAAGGTGTCGCAGCCCGTGAAGCTGGGCGAGCGCAAGGTGGATGGGCAGACCGTCACGGGCAGCCGCGTGGAGGCCACGATTCCGGCCGGCGCCATGGGGAACGAGCAACCCGTGAAGATGTCCGCCGAGCAGTGGTATGGCCGCGATCTGCAGGTCGTGGTCGAAGCCACGTACAAGGATCCGCGCACGGGCGAGACCCGTTACCGGTTGCGCGAGATCCAGCGCGCGGAACCGGATGCGAAGCTGTTCCGGCCGGAGTCACCGTCCCCATCCGGCGGGCGGTAATGGGGACATTCCTGATTTTCTAGGAAATGGGGACAGGGCTGGATAGCTGAAGGCGGTGCGTCGCCGTGAGGGTGAAGTGTCTTCCGGAGCTCAGTCTCGGGCGCGCGCGCTTCGCGCGCGTTCCCTCGGGCGAAGCTGCGCAGGTGGAGCTGTCCGCGCTTCGCTTGAGACTGCTGGTGAACGCGGACCTGAGTTGAACCACCAAAGAGTACCTCCGCGCTGACGCTTCGCCCTCGGCGCCCTCGATTCGCTCCGGAAGACACTTCACCCTCACGGCAACGCATCACCGTCGGCGGCCAGCCCTGTCCCCATTTCCTAGAAAATCAGGAATGTCCCCATTGCGCGGGAGGCGCGCTCAGGTATCGAGCTTCTCTTCCAGATCGTCGATGACCTGTCGCAATCGGATATAGCGCGCGGCCACGGCTTCGAACTTGCACTTGGCCGCGCACACCATCGCGGGCTGCACGCCGGGATCGACCGACAGCTCACGCCATTCCTCTCGCGCCTTGTCCACGGCCAGCATTGTGTCCGCGAAGTGGCTTTCCGCGTTGTGCAGTTGCCGTTCGAGGTCGTGAACGGCCTGCGCGAGGGCTTCCATGTACTTCTCCCTGCTGAGGCGCGCGAGTATCCACAGCGCGCGTGATGAAGTCGTGTCGGCGCAATGAACCAGCAGGCGACAGTGGATACCGGATTGCGGGTGGGCCAGGTGAGTTGGCTGTCATCAGGTTCGGCCGTGTCAGGGATGGAGCCGCAACGGCTTGTGGTTTGGGCGCAGGTAGAGGGGCGGCGGTGCGCGGAGACGTCGCCGCGCAGGCCGCTCCGCTGCATTGGGCCTCTTCCCGCTAGCGAGGCGCGGACTCCGGGAACTGCGGTACACCATCGGTGATGTCGAACCAGGGTGACTTGGACGCTACGAACTGGTGCGCCTTCGGCGTGATATCGGGATCGGAATCGAGCGAACCCACCGGCACCACGACCCAGCCGCGTCCAATCGAACGCCGAGGCACGAAACCGCCGCAATGGGCACAGAACGTGGTGCCGAAGAACTGCGCGCCGGGCAGATCGAACACGGTGAGTGAGTCTTCGCCCTGAGGTGTAACGCAAGGCGTCGAGCTTCCACGCGAGGTTGGTGGCGTGCGGCGTACCGCGTGACTGGCGGCAACGCGAGCAATGGCAATGCATCATCACGGCGGGGCGGCCTTCGAGTTCGAAGTGCACGCGACCACAGGCGCAACTGCCGGACGTGACGCCTTCGCGAGTCGCCCGTCGCGGTGATTCCACTTCGCGCGAGTTCCAGTCCGGCGGATAGGCGTCGTGCCGAGGCAGCGAATCGGTGAGCATGTGCCACGCCGGCCTGGACGCGACGAACAGACGCAGCTGCGGCCGGATGCCGAGCTCGCCGTCGAGTGCGTTCCGGCGGGCATGAAGACGCGCTGGGAATCGTGGTCCACGCGCGGCACCTTGGAACCGCAGGTCGACACAGAATGCCCGCCGCTCCTGCGCGGAGGATTCCCAGGTGCCTATCTTCTCGGTGCCGCCGCGCCAGTGGAAACTCTCGAGCGGCCCGACCACGGTGGTGGCGAACAAGTGTGCCATGGTGCTTGCGGCACACCGAGCAATGGCAGTGGAGCATGGTCGAGAACGGTGCATCGTATGACCAGTGCACCGCGCCGCAGAGGCAGCGGCCCAGCAACCTCGCCGAGAACTGCTTCCTTTGCGACCACCCACGTATCCGTGTAGTCAGTGCCTCCCGCCTCCTCGCTACTAGATCCTGCCCCAGCGCCTGCTCCAGGTCCGCGATCAGATCGTCCGGCATTTTCGATGCCGACGGAAATACGTATCAATGCGTCGGTGACACCCATGCGGTCGCGCGTTTCCTTGGGAACGCCCGAATGTGTGGTCGACGCCGGATGCGAGATCAGCGTCTCGGTGCCGCCGAGGCTCACGGCCAGCTTCATGACCGTCAGCGCGTCCAGCATGCGGAAGGCCTCGGCCTCGCCGCCGCGGATGGAGAATGCGAACGTGGAGCCCGCGCTCTGGCACTGACGCGCGAACACCTCGGAGCGTGGATCGCCGGCCTTGAGATGGCCGAGGTAGTTCACGCTCGCCACCTTGGGATGTTGCGCCAGGTATCCGGCGACGCGCGCCGCGTTGTCCGAAGCCGCGCGCATGCGCAGCGCCAGGGTCTCCATGGAACGCATGATCATCCACGAAGTGTTGGGATCCAGCTGGGTGCCGAGCGCGGACCGCAACTGCCGCACGGGCAGCACCATGGCCTTGGGGCCGACGACACCGCCGGCGACCAGATCGGAATGTCCGCCGACGTACTTGGTCAGCGAGTACATGACCAGGTCCGCGCCCTGCTCCAGCGGCTTCTGGAACACCGGGCCGAGGAAGGTGTTGTCGACGGCCACCGGTGGCCGCGACGCCCTGCTGCCCGCCTATCCACTCCGACGCTTCGCGCCAGAGCTTGAGATCCACCAGGCTGTTGGTGGGATTCGCGGGCGTCTCGGTGACCAGCAAGCCCACCTTGCCGCCTTTGGCCCTGGCCTTCTCGCAGCGCGGCCTTGGCACCGGCCATCACGGCCTCGCGTGAAATGGCGTCGGCCACGCGCACGGCGCCGATGCCGAACGCGGGCAGCGTCTTGTCGATGAGCGTCTCGGTACCGCCGTACAGCGGCTCGCTCATGAGCAGGGTGTCATTCGGCTTGAGGTAGGCCCACAGCGTGGTCGAGATGGCCGACATGCCGCTGGAGAACACCGCGGCGGACTCGCCGCCCTCCCACAACGCGAGGCGATCCTCGAGCACCTCGAGATTGGGTTGTTGAAGCGCGAGTACACCAGGCCCGCGGCCTTCGCCGGGCGGCGGCTGGCGCCGGCCCGAGGTGTAGTCGAAGAAGTCCTTGCCGTCCTGCGCGCTGCGGAACACGAACGTGGACGTGAGGAAGATCGGCGGCTTGAGCGAACCTTCGGACAGGGCGGGATCGAATCCGTAACCCATCATCTGGGTTTCCGGCGACAAGGTGCGATTGCCCACCTTGCGCTTGTGATAGCTGTCGATCTCATCGAGAGCTCCTAGAGATTCAGTTGCCCCGATCCTATCTCGATGACGTCACCTCCGACGAATACTTCGTTGTCGGCATTCACTTCCAGCTGCAGGGTCGACGGACGGCCGACGAACTCGCCCTGGGAGATCTCGAATTCCAGCGGCGGCCGGCGGCCCATGGCCACGAACCAGGCGCCGAGATTGGCGCAGGCCGAACCCGTGGCCGGGTCTTCGAGCACCGCCGCGCCATCCGGGAAGAAGAATCGGCTCAGTATTTTCTTGCCGCCCGTGGACGCGAACACATAGGCCATGCCCTGCCCATCCACTGCTGCTTGCAGCTTCTCGAAGATTTCGGCGTGCGGCCGCGCGCGGCGCACCGCCGCCTCGCTGGTCAGCGGGATGATCGAGCTGCTCCTTGCCGGCCTTGACCCACAGCGGCTGGAAGCCGATGTCGCCGGGCTCCAGGCCTAACAACCTGGCGAGCTCCGCGGGCTTGCTGGTCCACAGCCGCGTGGTGCCCGGCTGCGCGCGCAGCGTCCAATGGTCGCCATTCGCGGTCACGGGGATGATGCCCGCGCGCATCTCGAGGCCCAGCTGGTCACCTCCCAGCCCCAGCGCGCGGCACCACATGCGCGGTGCCGAGCGTGGGATGCCCGGCGAACGGCATCTCGTAGGCGGGCGTGAAAATGCGCACCTGCGCGGCGGCACGCTTGGACGGCAGGATGAACGTGGTCTCGGAGAGATTGAACTGGCGCGCCAGCGCCTGCATCTGCGCGCGCATCGAGCTGCGCTGCCGTCCTCGAACACGCACAGCGGATTGCCCGAGAGCCGGGCGCCGCCGGTGGTGAACACATTCAGGATGCGATAATCGCAGTTCCATGGCGCGGGATTATTCCACACGCATTGCAACGCCGAGCAGTACAGACAAACAACTATGTGCGGGAAACCCTGCCTGGCAATTCGTCAACTCGGAGGTCGCCGGCCTGGGAGCGGGCGGTACGGTCGCAGTCGCTCAGTCTCGGGCGCGCGCGCTTCGCGCGCGTCCCCTCGGAAGAAGCTGCGCAGGTGGAGCTGGCAGCGCTCCGCTCATAACTGCTGGTGAACGCGGACTTGGGTTGAACCACCAAAGAGTACCTCCGCGCGGACGCTTCTTCCTCGGCGCCCTCGATTCGCTCCTGCGACCGTACCGCCCGCTCCCAGGCCCCCACTCTCACACCTTGGTTCGGGATCTGGACCTGTTCGGAACGGGAAGCTCACGGTGGTTCGAATGCAGTGAATCCAAAGCCGTTGCGCGCCGGACTTCGAGAGGAACCCGGACGTCGAGGTCACGCTCTTGGTCCAAGCGCAGACGCTGATCGGTGAGCGGAATCGAAGTGCGGCGGTGGGGCGCGGGGGCGTGCGGGATTGCCGGGGGAGCGAATCGAGGGCGCCGAGCGGGAAGCGTCAGCGCGGAGGTACTCTTTGGTGGTTCAACGCTGGCCTGCGTTCACCAGCAGTTGCGAGCGGAGCGCTGACAGCTCCACCTGCGCAGCTTCCCGCGAGGGAACGCGCGCGAAGCGCGCGCGCCCGAGACTGAGCTCCCCCGGCAATCCCGCACGCCCCCGCGCTCGACAACCTCTCTCCAAATCCGCCAACCCATCACGCCGCGACTTCCACCAGAGCCGCGCCAATACCTGCTCTCGCATCTCCGGCCACGACCAGATCGACAGGCGGCCGTTCATGTCTTCGACCAGCGCCGTGCAGCTCTCCACCCAGTCGCCGTCGTTGCAGTAGGTCACGCCGTCGATGTCGGTGCATCTCCGGCGCGATGGATGTGGCCGCAGACGACGCCGTCGACGCCGCGCTTGCGCGCCGCGTGCGCCACCGCGTGTCTCGAAGCTCGCGATGTATTGCACGGCGGTCTTCGCCTTGTGCTTGAGATAGCTTGCCAGCGACCAGTACGGCAGTCCGAAGAGCCGGCGGACCGCGTTCACGTGGCGATTCATACTCAACAGGAAGTCGTAGGCCGCGCGCCCACGCTGCGCCAGCCACGGGCTGCACTTCACGACGGTGTCGAACTCGTCGCCGTGCATGACCAGCAACTGCCGGCCCTCGGCGGTCGTGTGCACGTATTCGCGATGGATCTCGAGATTGCCGAACACCGAGCCGCAGAACTCGCGCAGGTCTTCGTCGTGATTGCCCGGGATGTAGATGACCTCGGGTGCCGTCCTTGGCCTTGCCGAGGATGGTCGCGCAGCACATTGTTGTGTTCCTGCGGCCAGAAGAAGCTCTTGCGCAGCGCCCAGAGGTCGACGATGTCGCCGACCAGGTAGAGATAGTCGACTTCGACGGACTTGAGGAATTCGTGCAACAGGTCGGCGCGGCAGCCACGCGAGCCCAGGTGCACGTCGGAGATGAAAACGGTCGCGGAGCGCGGACCTTGTGCTTCACCTGTCTCGCTCATGGCGGTCCCCGAGGTAACCCGAGCTGCCGCGAGTCTGCCGCCAGAGCGTTTCACCTTTATTACCGGGGACTTAGGACTTTGAGAGCTCACCAGCTATCTTGAAGCCGCCGAACACCATGCGCTTGCTGTCGAAGGGCATGGCCTTCGGATCCATCATGTGCGCGAGCCGCGGATCCTTCATCGCCTTGCGCATTGACGCGGTCGCGATGCTTGCGCGACTTGTAGACGATCCACGAGAACCAGACTTCCTCGCCCTTCTTGAGCTTCACGCCGCGCGGAAACGAAGTGGTCTTGCCCCAGCGGCACGTCGTCGGCGACGCATTCGTGGTAACCGAGCGCGCCGTGATCCATCCAGACCTTGCCGGCCTGGGCGGCTCATCTTCTTGTAGCGCTCGCGATTGCGCTTGGGTACCGGGAGCAGGAAGCCGTCGACGTAGGCCATGGGCTCTCCTTGTCGTCAGTTCTCAATCTTTGGCGCCGAATTGTAGCGCCGCGAGCCGCGCGTACAACGCGTTCTCGCGCAGCAGTTGTTCGTGTTGGCCCATGCCGACGATACGCCCGCGCTCGATGACCACGATGCGATCGGAATTGATGGCCGTGGCCAGGCGGTGCGCGATCACCAGCGTGGTGCGCTGGCGCATGAGCTGCTCCAGCGCGTCCTGCACCAGCCGCTCGCTCTCCGAATCCAGCGAACTCGTGGCCTCGTCCAGCAGCAGGATGGGCGGGTTCTTGAGGATGGCGCGCGCGATGGCGATGCGCTGCTTCTGGCCGCCCGACAGCCGCGCGCCCTTCTCGCCCAGGAAGGTGTCGTAACCCTCGGGCAGCTTGCGGATGAACTCGTCGGCCGCCGCCGCGCGCGCCGCGGCCTCGATTTCCGCGTCGCTGGCGCCGGGCCGGCCGTAGCGGATGTTCTCGCGCGCGCTGGCGCCGAAGATGATGGTTTCCTGCGGCACCAGGCCGATGCGGGCGCGCACGGCCACCGGATCCGCGTGCGCGATGTCGACGCCGTCGATGAGGATGCGGCCCGCGAGCGGGTCGTAGAAGCGCAGCAGCAGCTGGAACACCGTGCTCTTGCCGGCGCCGGACGGCCCGACGAAAGCCACGGTCTCGCCGGGCGCGATGACGAGATCGAAATCGTCGAGCGCGCGCGTATCCGGGCGCGAGGGATAGTTGAACAGCCAGGTGCTCGAAGCGGATGGCGCCGCGCGCGGGATTCAGCGGCTACCGGATTTTCGGGCGTGACGATGGACGGCCGCGAGTGCAGCAGCTCCACGGTGCGTTCCATGGCGCCCGCGGCACGCTGTACCTCGCCCCACATCTCGGACAGCGCGCCCACCGCGGTGGCCATGAAGATGGCGTAGCTCAGGAACTGCGCCAGCTCGCCGCCAGTCATGCTGCCATCGAGCACCGACCGCGCGCCCAGCCACAGCACCAGCGTCACCGCGCCGAACACCGCCATGACCGCCAGCGGCGATCATCCAGGCGCGCACGCGCATGCGGTGGATGCCCGTGCGGAAGCTGTCCTCGACCGCGGAGTCGTAGCGCTCGCGCTGCAGCTCCTCGAGCGTGAAGGCCTGCACGGTCTGGATGGCGTTGAGCGTTTCGCCGGCCAGGCCCGAGGTGTCGGCGACGCGATCCTGCGAATCGCGCGACAGTTGTCGCACGCGCCGGCCGAAGAAGATCATCGGCAGCATCACCGCGGGGATCAGCGCGAAGATGATGAGCGCCAGCTTCAGGCTCGTCATCAGCAGCAACACCAGCGAGCCGAGGAAGCTGACCGTCGACCGCAGCAGGATGGACAGCCCGGCGCCGGACAGCGACTGGATCAGCGTGGTGTCCGTAGTCAGCCGGGAGAGCACCTCACCGGTCTTGGTCACCTCGAAGAACGCGGGGTCCATGCGGAGCACGCGCTCGTACACGGCGCTGCGGATGTCGGCGACCACGCGCTCGCCGATCCAGCCCACGAGGTAGAAGCGCAGGGACGCGAAGGCGGCGAACACCGCCGCGGCGGCGAGCAGCAAGAGGAAATAGCGATCGATGGCGGCGACGTTGGCGGCGCGTGAAGCCCTCGTCGATGACGTTCTTCAACGCCATGGGCAGGAAGAGCATGGCGGCCGCCGCGACCAGCAGCGCGCCCAGGGCGAGCAGCATCCGCCCCCGGTACGGGGCAGGAAAGGAAGCAGCGAAGCGAGGGGTTTTAGCGAGTTGCCCTTTCGGGCGTTCAGTCGTGCTCACGGAACTTGAGTTTGCCCAAGTTCAGTTCCCACCACATGCGGAAATCGCCGGCGAGGCTGTAGAACGGATAGCGGAACGTGGCCGGCTTGTTGCGCTCGAACCGGAAGTGGCCGAACCACGCGAAGGCGTAGCCACCCAGCAGCGCAGCGAGCAGCCATTCGGGCTCGCCGGAAATTATCAGCGCCGCGATGCAGGCCACCGCGCACCAGGTGCCGATGTAATGCAGGACGCGCGACACGGGGTGCCGGTGCTCTGACGAGATAGAAGGGATAGAACTCGGCGAAGCTGCGGAATCCCGAATCCTTGGGACTGCTGGCGAGGCGTGTTTCCATGGATCGGCATCATCCGGTACTTTGCAGTCCCTCCGCAATGCCCGCGGTGCATGCCAGCAGCGATTCGAACAAATCGCGGTCCTGGCGGCCCGATTCCCTCCATCGCCTTAGTAGATCGACCTGCAGCAGATTGATCGGATCCACGTAGGGATTGCGCAGCTCGATCGAGCGCTGCAAGCGTCTGGTCGCGGTCGAGCAGGTACTGCGTCTGCTTGATCGCCAGCACCTGGTCGCGCACCAGCGTGTATTCCTCGCGTAGTTGAGCGCCGAACCGCGCCTGCGACGCCGGCGCCAGCTCTTCGTAGGCCGCGGCGATCTCCAGGTCGGCGCGAGCCAGCGAGGCTTCGAGGTCGTCGATCAGCGTGGTGAAGAAGTTCCACTCCGCGTACGCCGACCGCGCCACGTCCGATGCCTAGCTCCTCGATGGCGGTGCGCAGCCCGAAGCCCGCGCCATACCAGGCCGGGCAGCAGGTGTCGCGACTGCGTCCAGGCGAACACCCACGGCACCGCGCGCAAGGCATCGAATCCTTCCTTGCCGGGGCGCACCGCCGGGCGCGACCCGATCTGCATGCGCGTGATCACGTCGATGGGCGTCACCGCCTGGAACCAGGAATAGAAATCCGCGTCGGCGTGGACGAAGCGGCGGTACGCCTGGCGGCTGACGGACGCCGCGCGCGCCGCGAAGTTCACCTGCTCGGGCCTCGCCGTGATGCCACTGGCCGCGCCGCCGAGCGTGGTGGTCAGCGAGTGGAACGCGCGCTCCAGCGTGCGCATGGCGATGGGGCGCAACCCGTAGCTCTGGTTGATGACCTCGCCCTGCTCCGTCAGGCGCAACACGCCATTCACGGTACCCGCGGGCGCCGTGCGCACCAGCGAATCGATGCGCGAACCGCCGCGCGCGATGCTGCCGCCGCGGGCGTGGAAAATGACGTGCCGTTCGTTGGCGGCCGCCAGCGCGGTGGATAGTTCGGCCTGCGCGCGGTACGCCGCGAACCGCGAAGCGCAGATGCCGCCTTCCTTGTTGGAGTCCGAGTAGCCGATGAGCGCGCACTGCGTGCGGCCGCGCGCATCGAGGTGACGGCGATACAACGGATCGCCGAGCAGCGTGCGCAGCATGTTGCCGCAATGCTCGAGCGCCTCGACGGATTCGAACATCGGCGCGATGTCGACGGCGACCTCGCCGGACACGCGGTCATAGGCCTCGGCCCAGCGCGCGATCAGCAGCGGTGCGAGCACGTCGTCGGCGCCCTGCGTGCCGCTGACCACGTAGTAGCCCACCGCATCCTTCCCGTAGCGATGGCGGGCCTGCAGGATGGCCTCGAACACGCCCAGCGTGCGCTTGCCCAGCGCGTCGAGCTCCACCTTGACGCCCGCGTCGCGCTCGATGGCGTTCACCAGCAGGTCGTGCCGCTCGGTGGCGGTACGCGCCGTCCAGTGCGGATCATCGAGCCCCTGCGCGATGACACTGTGATGGACTTCCGCGGTCTGGCGCAGATCGAGCGTGGCCAGGTGGAAACCGAAAGTCTCCACGCGCCGGATCAGCCGCTGCACGTTGCCCCAGCCGGCATGAAAGCCCTTGTTGGCCTTGAGGCTCGCGGAAATGATCTTGATGTCGCGCAGGAACTGCTGCGGACCTTCGTACCCGTTGGGCCGCTTGTCGTAGGTGAGCCGCAGACGCTCGGCGATCTGCCCGAGGAACACGCGGTACGGCATGCGGTCGTGGCGCATCGGCGTGACGCCCAGCGCGCCGGGCATGAGCGTGGCGTACAGCTCGATGCGCTGCGAGAGCTCGGGCAGCACCGCGGCGCGGCTCGCGCTCTGCGACAGAAGCTGCGCGAGGATGCCGCACTCCTTGAAGTACGCGTTGATGATCACCTGCTGCTGGCGGGCCAGCGTCTCGCGGATGGTCTTGGCGTGGACGTCGGGATTGCCGTCCATGTCGCCGCCCACCCAGGTGCCGAAGCGGATCATGTTGGGCAGCTCGACCGTATCCGCCGGCACGCCGTACAACTTGGCCAGCGCCTCGGCGATCTCGTCGTAGAACGCCGGGCAGGATGCGGTAGAGGATCTCGGCGAGATAGAACACCACGTGTTCGCGTTCGTCGGCCACCGTCAGGCGTTCGCGCGGATGGTCTTCGGTCTGCCACGCGGTGGTGACCTCGGTGCGCACGCGGCTCCAGTTCTGGCGCAGTTCCTGCGGCGTCAGCGTGGGATCCAGCCGGTCCAGCAGCAGCTCGGCGATGCGCTGGTTCTTGCGCAGCATGGTCCGGCGCGCACTCTCGGTGGGGTGCGCCGTGAACACGGGTTCGATGTGGATCTTCTTGAGCAGCTCGAGCACTTTCTCGAGCGAGTACCCGCGGGACTTGAGCCCGCTCAGCGCGTCCTCGACGCCGCCGGGTTGCGCGCGCTCGCTGGCTTCGAGGAAGTAGTTCCGCCGCCGCCGGATGCGATGCACCTTCTCGGCGAGATTCACGGCCCGGAACCACATGGAGAAGGCGCGAGCCAGGTCGCGCGCCACCTGGGGTGCGCGCCCGCGGAGCTGGACGCCGAGCTCGGCCGCCGCTTCCTTGTCGCCCGCGCGCCGCTTGATAGATAGGCGGCGGTCCTTTTCGACCAGGTCGAACAGCGCGTCTCCGCCCTGCTCCTTCAGCACGTCGCCCACCAGCGCACCGAGCACGTGCACGTCGTCGCGCAGCGCGGAATGTTTCGCAGGGAACTGGATGTCGTCGCGCCTCACGGAGCGCGGGATTATACGCGGGGTGTACCGCCCTGGGTCGCCTTGCGCGTGTACGCTATCGGCCCGTGACCGATATCCCGAACTCCGACCGCCAGGCCGCCGCCACCCGCGTGGGGATGGTCTACGTGGCGCTGGCCGCCATGCTTGTTCGCCAGCAAGGGCATCTTCGGCAAGCTGCTGTACCAGCGCGGCGTGGGCTTCGAGACGCTGGTCACCGTGCGCGCCCTCATCGCCATGCCGTTGTTCGGGTGGATGGCATTCAGGACCGACGCTCCCCGGGCGGATGGCCGCCCCCGCGTCCGTGCCCGCGCGGTCGCCGCCGCCGTGATCGCCGGTGTCGCCTGCTATTACGTCGGTGCGCTCGTCGACTTCTGGGCGCTCATGCTCATCGACGCGTCGGTGGAGCGTGTGCTGTTGTTCAGCTACCCCGCCATGGTGGTGATGATCGGCGCCGTCATGGACCGCCGCGCCCCCGAGGCGCGCATGGTCTGGGCCATGCTGCTCACCTATGCCGGGATCTTCTTCGCCATGGGTGGCATCGACATCCTGGAACTGCGCGCCAACCTGTTCGGCGCCTGCCTGGTGCTCGTGGCCGCGCTGACCACGGCCGTCTACTTCCTGATCGGCGCGCGCTACACGCGCGAGCTCGGCAGCACCCGCTTCGCCGCCATCGCCATGATTTCGGCCGCGCTGCTGCTCGCCGTGCACTTCGCGGTGTTCCGTTCCTTCGACGAGGTGCGCGCGCTGCAGGGAGCGGACTGGTTGCTGCTGGCCATCCTCGGCGTGGCCTGCATGTTCATTCCGGGGCTGTTGCAGGCCGAGGGCATGCGCCGGGTCGGCGCCTCGCAGGCGGCCATCGGCAGCACCATCGGTCCACCCACCACCATTGTCCTCGCCGCGATCTTCTTCAGTGAGCGGCTCAGCGTCTGGCAGATACTGGGCAGCGCGATGATCGTCGGCAGCGTGCTGGTGCTGTCGCTGGCGCCTAGGGCCCGAAACCCAGCGAGCTGATCTCGCCGGCGTCGATGAGCCGGTTGATCTCGGCGGCTCGAGCCAGCACGGACTGGTAGTCCATGGAATCGCGGCGGACCACGTCGGGCAGCGACTCGAACGGTTGGCAGTTGCCTTCGCGCCGGCAGACCTGGCGCGTCCACTCGGAATTCGGACCGCAGTCCAGTCCACGCGTGCAGGCCGCCAGCCACCACGCCTCCGCCTCATCCGGCGCCGGATGGTTGCCCCCGTTGCGCAGGGTCAGCACGGAGGCCGCATCGAACACCACCTCGGCGTCGCGCGACGCGAGCGCGGCGGCCACCTGGCGTCGCGCGTCGTCGCGTGTGCGGCTCGCCTCGTCGGGCGGCAGGCCCTGCAGGTTGCCAAGTAGTTTGCCGGCGTAGATGACCTGCGCGCGCGGCTGCCCGCCCACGGCCGCCATCTGCAGCCACTGCTCGGCTTCGCCGAGGTCGCGGACGCCGGATTCGCGGAAGGTGCGGCAACGCTCCTCGAGTTGTGCCGCCCCACCGGGCTGGCACTGCGCGAGTCGCGCGGTACAGGTAGTACTGGGCCGTGACATCGCCGGCCTTCGCCGAGGCGTGCAGGGAACGCGCCAGCTCCAGGTAGTCGGTGGCGTCCCGGAAACGCGTGGCGAAGTCGGCGGCCATCGGTGCGGACGTCGTCGCGTTCACCGGCGCCGGAGCGCCCGTGATCGGCGCGGGCGCCGGCGTCGCGGACGCCGCTGGAGCGGGTGTGGGTGCGGTGTCGGTTGCGGCGGCCGCCGGCGCGTCCTCTTCGCCGTCCATCTCCGTCAACACGTAAATGGAAACGCCCGTCGCCAGCAGGATCAGCAGGACCAGGCTCACGACACTGCGTGGATTGGACATCGTGATTCTCCTTCAGCCAGCCAGCAGGACCGCCTCGGCATGTTCCAGCGCTTCCGGCGTGCCGTAGATCACCACGATGTCGCCGTCCTCGAACTGCGTGTCGCCCGAGGGCTCGCGGCCGAGGATGCCCTGACGGCGGATACCCGTGAACGCCACCTGCGCGCCCGCCTTGCGCACTTCGTCGACGCACTTGCCGATGCACCAGGAACCGGGCGGCAGCACCACCGAGCGCACTTCTTCGGCGAACGCCGCGTCGTTGCCCGAGTGGTCGCCGCGCGCGATCACGTTGCGCAGCATCTCGTAGCGGTTGCCGCGCAGCTCGGCGACGGTGCGCATGACCGTGGTCGGCGGGTAGTTTGAGCGACATCAGCACGTGCGAGGCCAGCATGAGGCTGGCTTCGAAGGCCTCGGGCACCACTTCGGTGGCGCCGGCGGCCTTGAGCTCGTGCAGCCGCGAGTCGTCGGGCGTGCGCACCAGCACCGGCACGTCGTCGCGCAGCTTGCGCAGTGACTCGCAGGATGGCCAGCGACGTGTTGGTGTCGGAGAACGAGATCGACCACCGCGTTGGCGTTCGCCAGGCCCACCTCTTCGAGCACCTGCTCGTCGGCCGAATCGCCGTACACCACGGGATGGCCCATCTGCCGCGCGTAGCGCACGCGCACCGCATCGAGATCGATGGCGATGTATTCGAAACCCTGCGCCTCGAGCACTCGCGCCACGTTCTGGCCCACGCGGCCGAAGCCGCAGAGGATCACGTGCTCGCGCTTGGCGACGGCCTGCGTCACCGCATCCTCGCGTTCGATGGCGGTCTGCGGCGGCCCCGTCTCGCCCAGCAGCAGCCGCGCGATGCGCTTGTTGTTCGCCAGGATCACCGGCGCCAGCACCATGGCCACGCACCACCGCCACCAGCAGCGGCTGCGCGATGGCCGGATCGATGGCCTCGTTCTGCAGCAGCAGCGTGAGCAGCGCGATGCCGAACTCGCCGCCGACGGCGAGCGTGAGGCCCGTGCGCAGCGCCTTGAAGTTGGAGTCCACGAACACGCGCGTCGCGAGACTGGCGATCACGGCCTTGATGACCACGATCGACGACGACCAGCGCGAGGATCAGCCAGAACTCGCGCCACAACGCGCGCGAAGTCGAGCAGCATGCCGACGGAGATGAAGAACAGGCCCAGCAGGATGTCGCGGAACGGCCGGATGACGCTTTCGACCTGGTGGCTGTATTCCGTCTCGGCCAGCATCATTCCCGCGAGGAAGGCGCCCAGCGCCATGGACAGCCCCGCCATGTGCGAGGCCCACGCCGACGACAGCGCCACCAGCAGCACCGCCAGCGTGAACAGCTCGCGCATGCGGCTGTTCGCGATCACGTACAGCAACGGACGCAGCAGCCAGCGGCCCGCGGCCAGCACCACCAGCACCGCCGCGATGCCCGCGCCCACCAGCTTGAGCGTGTTGCCGATGCGTGAACGCCTCGCCATCGGGCGCCAGCGCCGCCGCCAGCGCCAGGAACGGCACCACCGCGATGTCCTGGAACAGCACCACGCTGAACGCGAGGCGGCCATGCGTGCGATTGAGTTCCGCGCGCTCGGCCAGCTGCTGCACGATGAGCACCGTGGAGCTCATGGCCACCACGCCGCCGAGCACGATGCACTGCGCCCAGCCCAGCCCGAACAGTCGCGCGATCAGCGCCACCACCGCCGTCGTGCCGAACACCTGCAGCGCACCCAGGCCGAACACTTCACGGCGCAGCGCCACCATGCGCGGCCAGGAGAATTCCAGGCCCAGCGTGAACAGCAGGAAGACCACGCCGAGCTCCGCGAGCAGGTGCGGTGACTTCGGACTCCGGGAACAGGCCGCTGGCGTGCGGGCCCAGCGACGAGGCCGACGGTGACGTAGCCCAGGATGGAGGGCAGACCCAGGCGGCGCGCCAGCGTCACGACGAACACGGACGCGGCTAACAGGACGATGATGAGGGGTAGTGGTGAATCAGTCATTCGCCGCGAAAGTTAGCAGATGCCGCGTAGGTATTGCACGGCAGCCATGAAGTCTGCACTGACGACCTTCCAGCGCTTCGTCAGCTCCGAGCAATTCGGGGGCGTGCTGCTGATCGCGTGCACCGTCCTGTCGCTCGCGTTGGCCAATTCGCCGCTCGGCGTGGGCGTACCTGGCGCTGTGGCAGGTGCCGCTGGGCCCGCTGAGCGTCGAGCACTGGATCAACGACGCGCTGATGGCGGTCTTCTTCCTGCTCATCGGCCTCGAGCTGGAGCGCGAGGTCTACGTCGGCGAGCTGTCGAACCTGCGCAGCGCGCTGCTGCCGGCGTTCGCCGCCGTCGGCGGCATGGCCGCGCCCGCGCTTATCCACCTCGCGCTCAACGCCGGCGCGCCTACGCAGGCGGGCTTCGGCATCCCCATGGCCACGGACATCGCCTTCGCGCTCGGCATACTCGCGCTGCTGGGCAAACGTGTGCCGCCGGCGCTCAAGGTGTTCGTCGTGGCGTTCGCCGTGATCGACGACCTCGGTGCCATCGTGCTGATCGCCGTGGTGTACACCGCGGAGCTGTCGTGGAGCTATCTCGCCGCCGCGCTCGGCATCTGGGCTGCGCTCCTGGCCCTGAATCGTCCCTTGCGCGTCATGGCTCTCGTGGCCCTATCTGCTGGGCGGCGTGGGAATGTGGTACTGCCTGCTCCAGGCCGGCATCCACGCCTCCATCGCTGGCGTGATGCTCGCGTTCGCCATCCCCTTCACGCCGAAGATCGCCGGCGCCGACTCGCCTTCGCATCGGCTCGATGCACGCCCTGCACAAGCCCGTCGCATTCCTGATCCTGCCGCTGTTCGCGCTTGGCCAACACCGGCGTCGTGCTGAATGGACAGTCATTGCGCTCGAACTCGCCTCCGACAACGGCCTCGGCATCGCACTCGGCCTCGTGCTCGGCAAACCACTCGGCGTCTTGCTGCTGAGCGGCCTCGCCGTCACGCGCGGGCCTGTGCGCATCTCCCGACCGCCGTCCGCTGGGCGCACATCGTCGGCGCGGGCCTGCTCGGTGGCATCGGCTTCACGATGTCCATCTTCATCACCAATCTCGCATTCGCCGGTGACGGTGCATTGATCAATGCCTCGAAGCTCTCTGTCCTGTGCGCTTCCCTGCTCGCCGGGATTCCTCGGCTACCTGTGGCTCCGAGCCACTCTTCCCGCAAGCGCAGACACGAGGTGAATCTGCGGACCGGTTCTTTCCCCCTTCCCGCGAGGGTACGCGCGAAGCGCGCGCCCGAGAGTGAGCTCCGGAGACGTTCGGCCCACGGCCCGACGTGCGACATCGAGCCCCGTCCCCGTTTTCTCGAGAAACCAACCTACGAGTTCATGAACACCGTGGTGTCGTAGCGCTCGAAGTTCTGCAGGGCCCGGCGATAGGCGTTCTGCACCATGCGCTCCGCCACCTTGTCCGCGCGCGGACTCAGCAGCATGCGCAACACCACGTCGTCCGACGGACGCGCCTTGTCGTCACCCAGGTACTGCTCGATGAGCTTGCATGACCCGGTTGCACATTTCGTTGACGAATCGCAGGTGCGCACCGTCGTGCACGCTTTCCTGCGACGCACCGTAGGTGGCGCGCGCTTCGCCCGTGAGTTCCGTGAGGAAGCTCGCCATCAGCCGCGCCTTGTCGGCAATCCGGATCTCGCTGTAGTAGGCGATTTCGGATTGCAGGTTCATCGCGGCGAGTCCGTCAAGCCCTGCCGGGAAGAAGTCGATGGGCTTGCTGACCGTCAGCGGCTCGACATCGCCGGGCTTGAAGCGGATCAGGCGCACGCGCGCCACGATCTTCTTCTCGAGCTCGGGGTCGTTGAGTTCACTCGACACCACGCGGCAGGCCGTGATCTCGCCCGACGGGGCGATGGTGAATTCCAGCACCAGCTTGCCCTGCAGTTCCGGCTGGTCGCGCAGCGCGCGGCCATACAGCGCGTACAGCGCGCCCTTGTTCGTCGAACATGATCTCGACTTCCTCGCGCGCGCGGGAAGCCTTGCCGCTGCTGCCGGTGCGCGTCACACGGCCGCCGGCGCTTCGGATCGAGACCCTTGCCGTGCTGCACGGAAGTGGTGGTGTGCGTGCCGATGGCGCCTGCGCCACCACCGAAGCCGCGGAGCCGGTCGGTTGATGCCGCCCGAGGTCTTGCCCGCCTGGGAAGTGATGAGGTTGCGCTCCGAGCGCGCGTCCTCCACCGGCGTCTTCATCTGCGGATCCTGGATGTCGAGCGCGGCGTCACGCAGGTCGGCGAACTGGTCGTCGAACACGCGCATTTCCTTGCGGAGCTTCGGCTTCGGCTTTTCGATCGGCTTCTGCTCGACGGGCTTCGGCTTCCTCGGGCTTCGGCTTCTCTTCCGGAATCGGCGGCGGAGGCGGCGGTGGCGGCTTCGGCTTTCGAACGATCAGCTGCACGACGCGCTCCGAGAGATCCTCGGGCTTGATCTTGGTGCGTTCGGGCTGCGGCAACAGATAGATGACGATCGCCAGTACCGTGGCAACGATCAGCAGGATGCGCAGCAGCTTGACGAACTTCTGCTCGCTCTCCTCGCCCAGGCCCCAGGGGAGCTCGAAGCGGCGGAAATACGGGGCGATGCCGAGGCTCAGGTTCATGCGCCACCCTTCGACACGACTTCGCGCTGGAGCACGGCCAGCGAGACCTTGCCGTAATCGGCGGCCGTGGCCGTGGCCATGACGCGCTTGAGCACGGCGAACGGCGTGCCCTTGTCACCCATGATGGTGACTTCGCGATCGGCGAGGTCTTCCTGCGCGGCGGTGCGCAGGCTGGAATCCACCTGTTCCTTCAGCGCGGCGCGCAGCGGCTCGATGATGAGCTGGTCGCCACTGCCGACGAGCTCGGCGACCTTGGCGACGACGCGGCCGTTCACCAGAACGTCTTCGCGTGGTCACCATCACCACCACGGTCTCGCGCGGCTTGAGCTCCGCGATCGACTGCGGAATGGTGATGTTCTTGGTGTTCGGCAGGATCTCGACGTCCGAGCTGTGCAGCAGCAGGAACACGACGAGCATGGTCAGCATGTCGATGAACGGCACCAGCGCCATGTGGCTGCCGCCGTGCGAGCGCTGGCGATGCTTCTTGATGCGATACGGAGTCATTTCGCACCTCCAGCGGCCGCGCCGACCACCGGCGCGTCACCCACGGAGATGTCCGGGAACAGCTCGATCTTCTGCAGACCGATGCCCTCGGCATTGAGCCACACGCGCGTGGTGTCCATGGTCTGGACCAGCACGTCGTACGGGATGTCCTGCTCGAGCAGCACGCTGGCGGCCACCGTGTCGCGGATACTTGGCCTTCACGTCCTGCAGGAAGCTCGACAGCGCCACGTAGTCGTACTCGCCGTTCGCCTTGGGCATCGATCTTGCAGCACGCCGGTGCCGCGATCCGCCACGTCGATGCCGTTCGCCCGCACGATCACCTCGAGATTCAGCCCCTTGGGAAGTTCCGGCACCGAGGAGTTGGGCGCCGGAAGATTGAGCTCGAGGATCTGCGTGTTGGAGAACACCGCCGTGAACAGCAGGAAGAACACCAGGATCACCATCATGTCGATCATCGGCACGATGTTGAGGTCGTTGCGGCCCTTGTACTTCGCATGGTTGCGAATCGCGCGGGCTGCAAGTTTGCGATGAAGACATCTGGCGTTCCTCTGCTGTGGCTAGCTAGTCGTGGCTTGATCTAGCTATCAGGCAGGACGGGGAGCGGGAGCGCGCGGGGCCATGCCACCCTGCGGAGCGGGCGCGGCGGGTTCCGAGTAACGCTCGGTGATGGAGTTCAGGAACTTCACCACGGCGATTTCCAGGCTGTCGATCAGCGAGGTGGTCTTGGCTTCCAGGAACATGTGCGCCAGCAGCAGCGTGATGGCGACGAACAGACCGGACGGCGGTGTTGTTCATGGCTTCGGAGATGGCGGCCGCGAGCAGCGCGGCCTTCTCCGCCGGGTTGGCCTGCGCCACCGCGCCGAACGCGTGGATCAGCGCGAGGATGGTGCCCAGCAGGCCGATGAGCATGCCGATGTTGGCCAGCGAGCGACAGGTAGTGGGTGCGCTTCTCGAGACGCGGGACGATCTCGAGCAGCGACTCTTCCATCGCCTGCTGGATGTCGTCGCGGCGACGCGCGGTGGACAGACGGGCCAGGCCGTACTTGAGCACGGTGCCGATCTGCGCCTTGCGACGCGTTCGCGAGCTGGATGGCGGCCTTGAAGTTGCCGGCGCCCAGGTGCGGCGCGACCTCGTCCCAGAGCGAGCGGTTGCGCGCGGTCTCGATCGTCAGGAAGAGCCAGCGCTCGATGCGAGATGGCGACGCCGACCACGAAGATGATGACCAGCGGATACAGGAAGAATCCGCCATCCTTGAAGAAATTTACGACTGTGTTGTACCAATCCACGGGGACACTCCTCGGAAAACGAAACGGACGTGCTCGGGGGCCCGAGCGCTACGAAGATTGAATTACATAAGTTACAAAAACTGTTAATCACTTCTCAGGCTTACTGGCAGGCGCGGCCTCGTTCGGCTGCAATGCCTCGAAGTAGCGGTTCTGTCGGCGAAAAACGTCACGGTCGACCGGCTCCAGCACCTCGTCCAGCAGGCTGTTGACCGGCCGGCCCACGAGATCGCCGAGTTCCGCACTGCGCCAGGGCACGATGTACAGCACCTTCGGCAGTTCCCGGTTGCCCGTGATCTGCGTGGACTCGAGATCGAGGCGTGTCCTTGGCGTTGCTCTTGCGCGGGCGGCAGGTTTGTTAGCCGTGGCGGCGCCCGGCGCGGCCGTGGTGGCGCGCGGCGTGGCAGTGGCCGGAGTGCTGCCCTGCGGCGACGAAGCCGGTGGCGTCGGCGCGGACGACGGCGCCGACGTGTTCACACCGGGTTCCATGGAGTCCGCCGGCTGGGCTGGCGGAGGGGACTGCGCCGGTGTCTGGGCCGGTGATTGCGCTATGGCGGCACCCGCCAGCAGCAGCAACGCACAGAAAAGTAGTTTGCCCATGATCAATCTCCTTGAGCCGGTGTGGCCGGTGCGGCCGCTTCGGCCGGTTCCGGCGCCTTTTCGCGAGACGCGGCCGCCCTGTTGCGGGCCTTGAGTTCGGCGATCCAGCCGCTGACCGGCTTGTCTTCGCCCGTGAGCGTCTTGTACGTCTCGAACTCGGCTCTGCGCCGTGACCGGATCATCAAGGAACAGGTCGAGCACCACGCCCAGATTGCGGTGTGCGGGTGCGTAGGAAGGATTCACCTCGATCGCCTTCTCGTAGGCCTTGCGCGCCTCGGCGAACTTGCCGGCCTGACGCAGCGTCACGCCGTACTCCGTCCAGGTCTGCGCATCCCAGGGGGCGCGTTCCGTCGCCTTCGCGAGCGCGGCTTCGGACTCCGCGAGCTGGTTGGCGTTGCGATACAGCAGGCCGAGGTTCGCGTGCGGCCCGGACAGCTCCGGATACGACTGCGTGAGCACCTGCATCTCGAGGATGGCCTGCGTGGGATCGGCGCCGCGCATCAGCGTGAGCGCGCGCGTGAACTCGGCATTCGCACGGCGCCGGCGGCTTCGGGATGTTCCAGGCCGGCGCCGCGGGCGGGGCACCCGCGGGCGTGGCCGCGGCCACCGGCGCGGCCGTGGGATCGGCGGGCGTCGCGATCGGCGGATCCTGCACCGCGGGCGCCGGTGGTGGTGGCGGCGCCGCGGGCACCAGTGTGTCCACGGACGCGCTCATCATCTCGGTCTTGCCGTAACGCGCGGGCTTGAGCTCGGCGAGTGCCGCGAAGCTCTTCTTCACGCCGTCGTCGTACACCGCATCGCGAACGCGCTTGGTGTTCGATCTCGTGCGTGGTGATGGCCTGCTCTTCGAACGGGAATGCCTGCTCTTCCAGCAGCGAGTTGTATTCCTCGAGCTGGTCGGCGCCGATCTTCTTCGGCCGCTCGGACTTCATGATGTCCTGTGCCCAGCTTGCGGTAGATCTCGGCGATCTCGTACGTGGCCAGCGTGGTGACTTCGGCCACGCGATAGTCCGTGGCGTTCTTGTACGCGGCCAGCGCGCTTTCCATCGCCTTGCGCTTCTTCGTGAGCGAGGTCTTGAGCGGCAGCACCAGCGCGAATGTTGCGGAATTCGTCACGCGCGGGTGAAGCCAGCGCGAGTTGCGACTTCGCCGCGAGGAACTGCGTGCGGTCCGTGCGGCCCGCGCCCGCGTTCCGGTCCGCGGCCACGATCTCGCGCTGCCAGCGGCGCTGGCCGTCGAGATTGCCGGCCTTCTCGGCGATGTCCGCGAGCTTCTGGCGGGCCTCGATCGAATCGGAAACCGGCGTCGGGTACGTGACCACGAAACGCTCGAGCATGCCCACGGCCTTCGGCGTGTTGCCGGCCTTGGTGTAGAGATCCGCGGCCGGAGATTCGCCTCGCGCTGGATGTCCTTCGACTCGGCCGGGTTCATCGCGATACGTTCGAATTCCACCGCGGCCTGGCCGGCCTGGCCGGTCTCGCCATACGCCACCGCCAGCTTGCGCGTGACGTCGGCGTTGTACTCGCTCTTCGGGTTGTTGCGAACGGAAGCGCTCGAGCACCTGGATGGCGCGCGGCTATTCCTTGAGGTTGATGAGATTCGCGCCGGCGTCGTATTCGGCCTGCGCGGCGATCTTCGACGTGCCGGCCACCTGCGAGATGCGCAGGAAGTCGTCGACGGCGCCGAGACTGTCACCGGCCTTCTGCTTGGCCTCGGCCTGGCGGTACACCGAGCGCCGCGATGCGCTCGGTGAGGTCCGCGCGCAGCTTGTCATTGGGCGGCAGCAGGTCGCGCGCGGCGATGAAACCCTTCTCGGCCTCGGCGAAGTTCAGCAGGTCGAACTGCGACTGGCCGATGATGGTGTAGGCGATGCGGCGCTTGGGCTGCATCCGCCGGCGGCTGATGCGCGAGCACGAGGTTCGCGACCTCGATGGAGCGCTGCAGATCCTTGCGTGGCGAACATGTCTTCGGCGGCGCGCGTGAGCACGCCCGAAGAATCCGGATGTTCCGGGAAGCTGGTGCCGAACTTGACGCCGGCGTCCACGAACGCCTTGTGCGCCTCCGCCTTCTCGGCGGCCGGCGAGCTTGTTCTCGTACTTGCGTGTACGCGCCGAGCGCCGCATACGCGGCGGCGGCGGATCGTTGATTGCGCGGATAGTTGTACGCGGTCTTGGTGAACTCCACCGACGCGTCCTGGAAATCCCCCGCCGAATACAGGGTCTCGGACAGCAGGTAGTTGGTGCCGAAGGAATCCGGATCGTCCGGGAAGGACTCGAGGTACGTGCGATACCAGCGCGCCGCTTCGAGGAACTGGTCGGCCTTCTTGGTCTTCTGCGCCTCGGCGTGGAAGTAGGTAGCCACGTCCTTGAGGTTGAGCTTCAGTTCCTTGGCGATGTTCGGGTAGTCGGCCTTGTTGCGGCCCTGCCAGAACGTGGTGCCGTAGTTGTACAGCGCCACGTACTCGCGCTTGCCTTCCAGCACCAGCGCGGTGAAGCCGCCCTTGCGATAGGCCTCGATGGCCTGCTGCGAGAGGCCCGGCGAGAACTCGCTGTTCGGATCGCGCGTGGCGAAGGCGCGGTACACGCGCCGCCGCGTCCTGGAAGCGCTCCTTTTCCACGTACAGGTCGCCGAGGCGCGAATACACGATGGGCGCGTAGGCCGGATTGTTGTGCGCGGACAGGAAGCGGTCGATGGCGGCGACCGAGTCGTCGTCGTACGAGAACGTGACCGCCATGACTCGCAAGGTGTCGTCGGCCAGCTCGCGATTGGCGCGAGAGCAGCTTGTCGATCGGCACCAGCTTCTGCGTCTGCTTGGTCAGCATGGTGCGATCGAGCACCCCGGCGAACGACGGCAGGCTGTCTTCGTTCAAGCCCTGCTTGAACAGCGACCAGCCCTGCTTGTAGAGGCTCTGCGTCAGGAAGCTGGACTTGTCGCCCTTGGAGACGACGTAGGCATACGCGTCCTGCGCGTAGCGGTACTGCTTGGCCGAGAACAGCAGTTCGCCGCGGCGGAACTGCACTTCGTCCATCTGCGGTGCGCGCGGATAGCGGCGGACCACATCGTCCAGCGTGGACAGCGCCTTGTCGGGCTGGCCCGTGGTCTCGTAGGCGCGCGCAAGCTGGTAGAGCACCTGGTCGTTGCGCGGGTAGTCGGGATAGCTCTTGAGCAGGCTGGTGTAGAGCTTGATGGCTTCGGCGCCTTGCGCGTCGATGGTGCCGGCTTCGCCGGCCATGCGATCGCCCTCGCCGGCTTCCATGTTCAGATCGCCCAGGCGGCGCAGCGCTTCGGCGCGCAGCTGCGGATCGGTCTTCTGCAATTCGAGGAAGCGCTTGTAGTTCTCCATCGCGCGCGCCTGCGATGCCTCGACCTTCTGGTCGGGCTGGATCACCACGGGACGCGTGGCAGAGCTCGCCGATGGTCTTCTCTTTCTTCTTGGGCGCGGCGGCGGCGTCGAAGGTCACGCCCGCGCCCACAACGCCGACAATAGCTGCGATGGCGGCGGCGAGTAGTTTGTTCGGGTGGCGGCTCATGGCGTCGCCCCCTGCGGTGGCGGCGAGGTGTTCACGCCGGGCTCCAGCGTATCGGGCGTCACCGGCGGAACGGGATCCGCGGGCGCACTCTCGTTCGGAGCGGGAGCCGGCGGCGGAGCCTCCGGTGTGACTTCGGGCGCGGGCGCGGCGCCGTCGAGCGGGGCCTGCCCTTCTTCGGGAACCACTTCCAGCTCGCCCTGCGATTCGGTGGCGTCCTTGGGCGTGGTCACGGTGCCGCCGCCGATCGCGGCGCGGTCGTAGATGGATGCCAGCGCGAAGCGCGCCTGGATCTGGTACGTGCCGATGCGCTCCTTCTGCTGCTCGAGCTCGTTGCGCGCGAGGCTTTCGAGCAGGCCGTTCTGCATCTTCGCGACGCCCGCGAGCCGCTGCTGCGAGGCATCGAGTCGCGCGCGCAGCGCGGCCACGCGTTCGGCGAACTGGCCGGTGTTGTTGGGCATGGAGCCGCGTGCCTTCTGCACGCGCACCCAGCGGTTCTGCGCTTCGCGCAGTGCCTGGTCCAGATCCTTCAACGTGCGGCGCTCGTTCCAGACGCGCGCCTTGAAGGATTCGGCGAGCCGCCAGTACAGCACGCCCTTGGCCAGCCGCGTCTTCTCGCGGATCGCATTGGTCTCGTCGTCGTTGGGCGCGGTCAGCAGCGCTGCTTCGAGCCGCATGATGCGCGCCCACTGGTCGCGCTCTTCGGCCGTGCCCAGCGCGGCCACGTCCTGCGCGCTCTCGATCTGGTCGAGCTGGCCGCCGGCGGTGGCGCGGTCGGCGCCGTACTTGTCGAGCCGGCCCGACGACAGCACCGCATCGGCCTGCGGCACGCGCTCGGCATAGGCGCGCTTGCGCGTGTCGAGCATGTCGTCGAAGGCGACGATGCTGTCCTGCCACTTGGCGAGCGTGCCGCCGAGGAACGCGAGATCGCGGTAGTTCTTCAGGCCTTCCTGGAAATCGTGGCCGGCCAGCAGGTGGTACAGGTAGCGCGACTCGGGCGCGTTCGGCACTTCCTTGAGCTGCCAGAACCAGCCGTAGTGATCGTTGGCGTCGCGCTTGAGGAGCTTGATCGAGCATCGTGCCGTCGTCGATCTCGGCGATGGATGCATCGATGTTCGTGGTCTCGCTGTCGAAAGACCGGATCGCGCGCTCGTAGTTCTCGGCGGCCTGCGCGTTGGCGTTCAGCTTGGCGAAGGCGTAGGGAATCGCGAGATAGGCTTCCTGCACCGCGGAATCGAGCAGGTTGCGGTCGCGCAATTCCATCCAGGGCGTCAGCGCTTCCTGGAACTGGCCGGCCGCGGCATCCGCCCAGCCGACGCCGAGCAGCGCCTTGTTCGAGAACGGGCCGTCGAGGCGCACGCGCTGCAGCACGGGCTTGGCCAGCTGCGGCTGGTTGTTCTGCAGATAGGCGTAACCCAGCGCGAGATTGGCGCGGTCCTTGAGGGAGCGCAGTTCGCGGCGGCCGGATTCCAGCGTGCCCACGCTGGTCAGGAAAGGATCCGCTTCGGTGACCAGGCCCTTGCGAACCAGCGCCACGCCCAGGTTGTACTGCGCGTAGGCCAGCCAGTCGGACTGGTCCTTGCGGCCCTTCCAGGCGTTGAGCAGCGCGATGGCTTCGTCGAAGCGCTGCTGGCGCATGAGGATGTTGCGAGAGCAGGTGCATGCGCTCGGCTTCGAGGTCCGGCGTGAGCCTGCCCTGCACTTCCTTGATGGCGCGTTCGGCGCGATCCAGATAGCCGCGCGCGTACCAGATCTTGCCGAGATAGAACCAGGCGCGGTTGCGCACGCCTTCGGGCACGGACTGCGTCAGCAGCGTCTCGAAGCGCTCGCCGGCTTCGTTGTGCAGGCCCAGCGAGAGATAGAGGCCGCCGAGCAGCAGGTCCACTTCCGCATCGTGATGCGGCATGCGGCTCCACTGCGCGGTAGGCCTGCAGACGCGTGATCGCCTCGAAATCCTGGCCCTGGTAGTAATAGAAGAGTGCGTCGCCGAAATGCAGGTCGCGCACCACCGTGGGCGAGAGCTTGTCCACTTCCTTCTTGGCGGCCATCGCCGGCGAGACACGCAGGCGCGCAAGCGCCAGCACGCCGCCGATGCGACAGCGATTCGCGTCAGCTTCACGGCATCGCCGGCCTTATTCCCAATCCTTGATGGCGAACTCGGGCTGCGCCTTGCGCTGGCGGTCGGTGATCTTGAGCTCGAGGTACTTGGCGCCCACGCCCTTCTCGAACTTGATGTTGGCGCCGCGCTTGTAGTCGCGCTCGTTCGGGCCCTTGCCGCTGAAGAACGCCACGAGCTGGTGCTCGCCCACCTTGAGGTTGCCGAGGTACACGCGGTGCACGCCGCCCTTGAGCAGCGCCTCCGCCTCGCGCGGCGTGTACAGGTAGTTGGCCACTTCCTTGTTGTCGATCTTGAGCGTGAGCGAATCGAGCGCGAAGAACTCGCCGATGTCCATGGAGACGAACACGGCCACCTGCGTGTTCGCCGGGAACAGCAGTTCTTCTTCCAGCACGAACAGCTCGCGGTTGAGATCGACCACGTCCTTCTTGAGATCCTGCACGGTCTCGTCGAGCGCGCGCGTGTCGGCGGGCGGCTCGCCTTCGGCGGAGCGGCACCCTCGGCGCGATCGCCTCGGCCGGCACGGCGTCAGCCGCGGCGGCATCGGCGGCGAGCCGCGTCGGCCGGCGGTGCGCATCGGCGTGCGGCGGGCGCTCGGCGGTGCGGCATCGGCCGGCACCGCGACCGGGACTCCCGGCTGGCGTGACTGGCGGGTCCTGCGACCAGCGCTGGCATCGGCGACGACGACCAGCGCGATCCAGGCGAGACGCAGTGATTTGGTGGTCTGGGTACATGGGTCTCATCGTCCGATTATTCGTCTAGGAGTTTGCGCAGCTCGCGCACGTACTTGGCTTCGTCACGGGCCTTGAATTCGCGATGCGCCACGCGCAGCACGCCGGCGCGATCCACGAACAGCATCATGGGCAGCCGGTCGACGCCGAAGTCGCGGCCGGTGCTCTTGGCGCGTCGACACCAGCAGCTGGAAACCGCACGTCCTGGGCGCGCGCGAACTTCTCGGCGCGCGCGACGTTGTCGTCGAGGTTCACGCCGATCACGACGAGGCCGGCGCTGCCGTAGGTCTTGGCGATGCGGTCGAGCGCTTCGAGCTGCGCGCGGCAGGTGTTGCAGCGAGCCGCTCCAGAAACTAACTACCACCACCTCGCCGCGGTGTTCGGAGATGCGCACGTTCTCGCCGCGCGAGGCCGCGCGCCACGAGATCGGGCGCGGGCAGGCCGAGCAGCTCGTGTTTCTCGGCCGCACGCCGCGCGCGCCGCGGACGCGGCCAGAGCGAGCACGGCAGCGAGCGCAAGCGCAGCAAAACGCGCGTGCGACGCGGCCTGGGAGCGACTAACAAACGAGCGTACACGGTTGATTCAACTCGGGCGGACACCGGACAAGCGAAACCGGATTCGACGCAATTTGACGCGGGAAACCCTCGCATAGCCGACTTAACAATGTCAACGAAACGCGGCCGCGGTTTGCGACGCGTGCATCTCGCCGCGATTTCATGGCTTCCAAAGGCGAAGGAGCGTCGGCAACGCGCGACAGAGGTCGCGCAACGAGCTACCGACGCTCCTTGCGAGTTCACGGACGTCGACGCTCGGTCGCGATCTCCGATGTGGCGGCGTGAGCCCCTGCGTCAGACGGGTGCTGATCGTGCCGTTGCACACCGGCGCGAAGATCGTCAGCGCATCGCGCGCGGCGGTGCCACCCAGGCCATGGCGCGGGAAGAACGCGGGCTGGTCGAAGTTGCCCTCTTCGCCGTGCAGCGCCATGTAGTTGAGCAGCACGGTATCGACGAGCAGGTTCACCGCGTTGGCGGCCGGGCTCGACGTCGTGACCACCGAGCCGCCGCGCGCTCATCGAGCCGATCTGCATGCGCGGTCGGATCGCGGAACGCCACGCGGCCCGCGGGACGATGCACGAGCACGATCGAAGCGGCCGTCGACTGGTTGTCGCTGGCCCAGTCGAGCTTGCCGCGGCCGTCGACGGTGTTGTTGACCACGCCGTTCGCCGACAGCGCGCCGTCGCTGAAGACGTAGATCATGAGCGGCTTGTTGCGGCGGCGGGCGTATTCGAGCAGGCGCCGATGCAGCGGCCCGCGCGGAAGTTGCGCGTCTCGCCGGTGTTGCGGCCCTGGCCGTGATAGTCGTAGCCACCCATCGTGACCGTGCCGGCGCCGGCGTAACCGTTGATGACCATCTTCATGACGGCCGCGGTCTTGCGGAATTCGCCGTCGGCGTCGTACTCGGCCTGCGTGAAGATGCCGCGCGGGGCCGACGATGTCGGTGTCCAGGTCCGGATTCAGCGCGGCCGGCGTGCGGAAGCGATCGGCGAGGTACGTGGACTTCACGTAGCCGCACTTCACCAGCTCGCTGCAGCGCGTCGTCGTCGCCACCCGTCGCGAGCTTCGGTTCGCACGAGGTCGGTCTTGCGATGGCCGAGGCGCGTCATCGACTCGAGCACCGCGATGGCGTCATCGGGGTTCGAGAACATCGTGCTGAGTTCGCCCGTGTCGACGAGACCGGTGACGTCGCTGGCGCGGTCCACCTTCGTGGGACGCGCGGCCGGATTCATCATCGCCGCGGGCGCCATGGAATTGCCGCCCGAATCGGTGTTCTGCGAGCCGATCAGCGTCAGCAGTTCGCCGTCCGCGCCGATGCGGTTGATGCCGTACATCGGGTTGTGCGGATTGTTGCCGGTGTCGTTCTCGGAACGCGCCGCGATGCCGAAGCCGTTGGTGTTCGCGCGCGTCGCCGCCTGCGTCGACGCCTGCATGCCGCGCAGGATCGCGCCGTCGGAATGCCAGAGCGCGCCGAACTCGTTGTTGATGAAGTTGTTGGTGCCGCTCGCCGCGTTCGGCGAGTTCGGCGTCATGTTGCCCGGCAGACCGAGCGTGGCGTAACCCTGCGTCGAGAGGAAGTTGTCCGGGCGGCCGCTCGCGCCGATCAGGATTTCGGAACCGTTGCAGGTTCGCGCCACCCGCGAGGTCGAAGCGATGAACGGCACCTTGCCGGCGCCGGCGGAGATGTTGCAGATGTCCGAGGCGTAGTTCCTCGAGCGGCGGGCTCATCGCCGCGTGCGCCTGGCGGCCCATGAGCGCGCTCAGGATTGCGCCACCCGCGACGATGGCCGGACCGGTGCGGAAACCCTGCGCGATGAAATCACGCCGCGACACCGGGCGTCTTGTGGCTCTCGTGCTTGATGGGCTCGTCGAGTCCCAGGGTACGCGGGCTCTTCTTGAGGATGTACATGCTCTATCTCCTACTGAATCAGCGTCGCGCCGCTGCCGAGGACGGCACCGCATGCAGCTTTCATGACCGTACGACCACCCGTGGCGCTTCGCGCCCGTGGGGCCGGAGACCAGGCGATTGATCAGACCCGGCGTGACGTTGGCGGGATCGGCAGTCGTCGGATCCGGGCAGCCCAGGTTGCAGCTCATCGCGGATCTGCGCGGCGCTGACCTGGAAGTCCATGCGCGTCGCCCACCGCCTTGTTGATGAGCGCGTTGATGAGCAGGTCGCGATTCGCCATGTTCGGCGCGCCCGCGCTGCCGAACACCGCCGTGCCCGTGCCCGAGCCGTCGAGCGCCCCGAAGAACGCGGCGCGCAGCGTGTTGTCGTCGACCATCACGTTGCAGTACTGCATCGCGAGCTGCGCGAGCGCGGTCTGCTGCGCGGGGCCGAAGGCGCCGAACTTCTCGATCGCGGGCAGCGCCTGCTTGACGAGCTCGTAGGTGTCGGCGACGCGCGTGTTGGTCTGCGGCACGCCCGTGATCTGCGACAGCGTCGCGTTGATCTCGTCGAAGGTGCGCAGGCCCACGTCGGACTCGGCGGTCGAGTCGGCCGGCGTCGGCCGGCGTCGGCACCGGCGGGTCGGGCGCGCGTGTGCGTGCAGCGCGCCGATGCGTTCGAAGGACAGGAAGAACAGGTCGTCGAGCGACGCCCTTGTCGAGACCGATGACCGTGCCGACGGCTGGACATCTGCTGACCCGCGCCGGCCGTGTACGCTGGCCCACCGATCGTCGTGTTCAGCGGCACGTACGCCTGGCCCGGCGTGCGCTTCGAAACCGTTCACGCCGATGCGGACGCCGGCGATCGGCAGGTTCGAGATCGTCGGCGCCCGTGTCGAGGCTGATGAACGTCGGCTTGGTGAACTGCAGGCCGTAGCTGTCGAGCTGGCTGGCCTCGAGCATCACGTACGCGCTGCGGCACGTCCGGCAGCAGGTGGCTGACGTTGAACAGCATGAAGTACTTCTCGCCGACGCCGGCTTCGAAGTTCTGCTGGATCTGCGTCGGCGGTCAGCGCGCGGTTGTGGATCGCGACCAGGCGCAGCACGCCTTCCCACTGGCGGTTGGTCGAGGTCTCGTTGCCGAGCACCAGCGCGAACGTGTCGTCCCAGTCGGCGAGGCTGCCGCCGCCCTGCGCGTCGACGTCGCCGGTGTACGCGCCGTTCACGTAGATGCGGCGGCCTTCGACCGGGCTGTACGTCATGACCACGTGCTGCAGCGCGGCCTGCGCATCCATGTCGGCCGCGCGGGTGATCAGCAGTCGGGTTGCCGTTGGCGCTCGTGCGATTGCTGCGCGTGTAGCGCCTGGTACTGGTACAGGTTCTGCGCGAGCGTGGCGTTGCGCGCCGTTGGCGCCGGCCGAGTAGCTGACGATGAACGCGTTTTCCTGGGCGACGTTGGCGTTGTTGGCCCACGCCTCGATGGTGAATTCACCCGTCGACTTGATGAGGTCGGACGAGCTTCTTCGACGCGGCCGCCGTGCCCTGGGCCTTGCCGCCCGGACGCACGTTGATGCCCCAGCCGCCGACCCACTGCACGTCACCCGACATCGTGAGGTTGAGCGCGGGCTCGTGGCCGCTGGTGTCATAGGCGATGTTGCCCATGCCGGTCTTGAACTCGTACTTGGCGATCGTCGCCGCTTCGTAGCGGTTGCCGCCGGCCGCGACCGTGCCGTCGTACAGCGTCAGGCCCTTCGAGATGAGCAGCGCCGGATCGACACTTGGTGATCGGGATGGCGTTCGGCGAACGCGGTGATCGCGTCGAGCATGGTCTGCGCGTTGGTCGCGCAACCCGCGTTGCCCCAGCAGTTGTGGAACTCGTCGCGCAGGCGGATGACGAGGCGCGAGCTGCGCCGGGGTGTCGAGATTGATCTTCGACTTGATGGCCGCGTAGGCCACGTCGACGTCCGCGATCCGCGAAGAACGGCTGCTGCTGCGTGGCCGCGCTCGAGGAATGGCAGCGCACGCAGTTCGCCGTGCGCCGGGTTGCGCACGAGCTGCATAGAGAGAGGACGCCGCGAAGCCCGCCGGGCGTCGCCGGGAAGCTCTTGCTGCCGCCGACTTCCTTGATGGTCGGAGCCTGCAGCTGGATCTGCGTGCCGCCGGTGGCGTTCGCGCCGGCCCAGTTGCGGATCCACACGGTGAGCGTGTCACCGCAAGCCGAAGGCGAAGCCAGCCAGCAGTTATGGCCGCCGGCCACCTTCGCGACCATGCGCGACTGATCGGGCTGCGTGAGATTCACGACCGTGTTGGCCGCCTGGTAGGCGAGGTTCACGTCGTCGTTGCGCGCGAACATCGGCGTCTGGCCGCCGGCGCCGTGGCAGGAGCCGCAACGGTTGTTGGCCTTGATGTTCTCCCACAGGTTGATGCGGAAGGCCTGCACGTCGGCGTTGGCCGAGGCCGGACCCGATGTAGTCGGAGACGGCGGGAGCCGACGTCGACCGGATTCTCGACGGTCGGCGCGCCGCCGCTCGAGCAACCCGCGAGCACCGCGACCGCCAGCGGCGGCGCGGCGAGACCAGCGATGAACGAAGTGATTTGAGTTCTGCATAGAGTTCATGTGGTGTTCCCTCAATCGCCCATGCAGTGCACGGCGGTTTCGGCGAAGACCTGCTTCAGCCGGTAACCGTTGTTGCGGAAGTTGTTCGTCATGGTCGTGACCTGCGGCGCGATCGGCCGGCATTGCCCGGGCGCGCGGAAGCACACCGTCTTGAACACCTTCTCGACCTGGCACTGCGCGAACGCCTTGCTGTTGGCGAGCTCCTCGCCCATGGACTTGGCGCCGGTGCCGCTGCCCGGGCAGCGCCGCCGAGAAGCCGCAGCACCGAGTTCTGGCCCTTGCGCCAGCGGTTTTCCCAGGCGTCGTCCGGGCGTGATGAAGCCCGGGAGCGAAGTTGGTGTTGTTGTTGAAGTACTTCGGCTGCACGGTGCCCGGCCGTGTAGACCAGGCGCATCGTGCCCGGCGCTTCGGCCGAGCCGTTGTCGAAGTCGTAGTACGCGAAGGCGCGCGACAGCGGATCCATGCCGCTGTGACAGCCGATGCAGTTGTTCAGGAAGATGCGGCTGTCGCCACCGGGGCGAGCGGCTCACGTCCTGGCGGATCATGTCCGGCGGCAGCGAGGTGTCGAGCACCTGCTCCATGTCGCGGCACATGTGATTCATCATCGTGAAGCGGAACATCGCGCGGTTCGTGCCGTCGATGAAGAACGCTTCCGACGGCGGCGCGCGAGGTCAGGAAACCCGCGGTCGCGGTGGCCGGGATGCCCTGCACCGACGACTGCGTGGTCGGCGTGCAGCTGCGGTGAACAGGTTGACCGCGTTGGTCTCGGCGTTCTCGTAGTGCGCGTTGTTGGTCGGGCGAGGCGGCCGGGCTGACACCGCTGCACGGTGTAGGTGCAGGTCGGCCGACAGCGCGGTGTTGAAGTCGACGTCGTCGCGCACCATGCCGATGAACGTGGCGACGTAGTCGTTCAGCGGCGCGAACACCGTCTGGTCACGGTTCGTCCACGGCACGGCCATGTTCTTGAGCGTGACGTTGTAGAAGGATGGCGCCTGGGTGGCGATGTTGGCGGCCCCGAGCGGATTGCCGCCGGTCACCAGCGCCTCCATGGCGTCCAGGGTCGCCGTCGCGGGCGGTATGCCCGCGATGCGATCGTGGATGCGCTTGGCCTTGTCGCGATCGTTCGCGGACGCAGCCGTGGCCATGCATGCGAGGAAGCACGCAAGACCGACCTTCTTCAGTTTCGAGACCTGTTGGGTATCCATTTGCCTCATCCACATCCCATTTGACGGCTGCAGTATCACGCCATCGTCTGACAGACTTGTTTGTCTCCGCTCCGTCTACGTCTCCAAGCGGCGACAGCACCATTTATTACGTACTCCCAGTAGCCTTCGGCCCAAGGACTGCGAACCGCGTCACGGCGCACACCCGCCCGGAGCCCTAACTACAACGGCTGACAAGAAAACCGCGTCGCGGGCCTGTCTGCTGTGACGTTGTCGGCAGATCGACGCGGCGCCGCGCGGGATGATTGCATTACGTCACATGCCTGTGCGGCAATGCGCAGGCGGTGAGCAGTGGAGGACGCTGTGAATCGATCAATCGAAAACGCGAACCGCATCACGCCTCGGACGCTGGCAGGTCGCTGGTTCGCGGGCTCGCTGCATCGGCGGTCGTTGCCCTTGTTAGCCGCCTGCACCCAGGGTCCGGGCGGCGGCGGCATCGGCCTGGCCAGCGGCCAGGACCCGGATCCGGCCACCGTCGACTTCCCGATCTTCTACATCCGTCACCAGGTTCCCGAGGAATCAGGACAACGTCACGCGCGTGCGTCCGTTCGTCGAGGACGACGACTACTCCGCCACGCTGTGGAAGCGTGACCGCGCCTCCCCCGGCGCGCCGGAAGTCGAGATCACCGCGCGCCTGCGCACCGAAGCCTTCGACGGCGAAGCCGAAGACCGCTACGACATCAAGGACCTGGCGGTCGCGCCCGACGGCCTGCACGTGGCGTTCGCGATGCG
This sequence comes from uncultured Pseudomonadota bacterium, assembly GCA_963846605.1. Taxonomy (GTDB): domain Bacteria; phylum Pseudomonadota; class Gammaproteobacteria; order Steroidobacterales; family Steroidobacteraceae; genus CADEED01. The sequence continues at coordinate 1,124,088 of CAWJWS010000008.1, read as the reverse complement.
CGGCCCGCTCGACGACGTCGACGACGAAGACGAGCCGCCGACCTGGAACATCTGGGAATACAACATCGAGACCGACACGCTGCGCCGCGTGATCGCCTCGAACATCATCGCCGAGGAAGGCCAGGACGTGGCGCCCGCCTATCTACCCGACGGCCGCATCATGTTCTCCTCGACGCGCCAGCGCCAGGCGAAGGCCATCCTGCTCGACGAGGGCAAGGCGCAGTTCGAAGCCGCCAACGAGGCGCGCGACGAATCCGCGTTCGTGCTGCACGTGATGAACGCCGACGGCACCGACATCCACCAGATCAGCTTCAACCCGTCGAGCGACCTGTACGGCCAGGTGCTGCAGAACGGCCGCGTGTTGTTCACGCGCTGGGACCGCGCCCCCGGCCGCGACGGCCTGCACCTGTACACCACCAACCCCGACGGCACCGACACGCAGCTGCACTACGGCGCGCTGTCGCACCTGACCGGCACCCCGGTGGACCCGACCACGGGCGTCGGCCCGCCGATCGAATTCATGCGCGCGCGCGAGATGAGCGACGGCACGGCTCATGGTGCTGACGCGTGAGCGCACGGACGTGGACTTCGGCGGCAACCTCACGATCATCGACGCGCAACCGCTTCGTCGATAACACGCAGCACGCTGGCCGCGTCCGCCGGTACGCCGGGTCGCGGCGCAGGTGCCCGGCCACGCTCAACGACGTGCGCACGATCCCGGGCCCCTCGCCCGGCGGCCGCTTCAATTCCGGCTTCCCGCTGTGGGACGGCTCGGGCCGCATCCTCGTGAGCTGGACGCAGTGCCGCCTGCTCGACACCGTCGATCCGACGCGCATCGTGCCCTGCACGGCGCGATCGGCTCGCCGATCCGGCCGCGCAGCCGGCGCCGCCGCTGTACAGCATCTGGATGTTCACGCCGTCGCAGAACACCATCCTGCCCATCATGCCGCCCGTCGAAGGCGTGATGGTCACCGAGGCGATCGCCGCGCAGCCGCGCGTGCCGCTGCCCGCCGTGATCATCGACAAGCGCGCGCCCGCGGATCTCGACGCCGACCTCGTCGCCGAAGGCGCCGGCCTGCTGTCGATCCGCAGCGTCTACGACATCATGGGCCAGGACCAGGCGCGCCTCGACCAACGGCGCAGGCGTCCACGTTCGCGACCGTGTCGAATCCCGACAACGGCGCGTACGCGAGTCGCCTCGCGCGCTTCGTGCGCATCGAGAAGCCGGTGTCGCATGCCCGACGACGACGACATCGCCGATCCTGACAACTCCGCGTTCGGTCCCACGGGCGTGATGCGCGAGATCGTCGCGTACGCGCCGGTCGAACCCGATGGCTCGGTGCGCGTGAAGATGCCCGGCGAACATCGCGTTCCAGATTTCCGTGCTCGACGCCAACGGCCGACGCTTCAGCCCGCATCCACCGTTCGTGGCTGTCCGTGCGCCCGGGCGAAGTGCTCGAGTGCAACGGCTGCCATAGCGCGCACCGGCCGACCGAACGCCGCAGGTGCATGGCCGCAAGGGCCTGTTCAACGCCGCGTACGCAGGCGGCGCCGCGGGCCCCTTCCCCGGCACCGTGACCAGCATCGCGGCCGACGCCGGCGACACCATGGCGCAGGCGCGCGCGCGTACCGTGTCCTCGTGCCCGTCGGACCCGATGAACCCGGGCGGCACCGAGCGTTGCGGCCGCGTCGCCCTGATTCCCAGCGCCAACGTCGATCTACGACGAGGTCTGGCGCATCGGCGCGCCAGCCCACTGAGTCGTTCGCGCTACACGCTATCAGAACCTCGACCACGGCCATGCCCGGTGAACGCGGGTTGCTTCCCGGTGTGGCAGTCCACCTGCCGCATCACGCATCCACTACGCCACCATCGGCACCCGCGCCGGCCACATCCATCCGCTGTGGTCGGTGCCGCGGCCGCTGGCCGGTGTGGACACCAACTGGCGACGGCGTCACTGAATCCCCGCAGACCTGCACCAACTGCCACAACCGCATCAATCCGGTCGACACACGGCGCAGGTGCCCGCGGCCTCGCTTCGAGCTCACCGATGAAGTGTCGGACGAAGACGCCCTGCAGTTGCGCGCCTATCGCCACCTGTTGTTCGCGCGTCCCGAGCTGGAACTGGTCATGGGTGCCGTCGTTCCGCGACAGATCCCCGGTCCGCCGGATGCCAATGGCAACCCGACCACCATCACGCCGCAGCTGCTCCGTCGATGGCGGCGGCCAATGCGCGTGGCTCGCGGTTCTTTACACGTAATGAACAATGCGACGCATGCAGGTATGCTCTCGACCGCTGAACTGCGCTTGCTTTCGGAGTGGCTGGATATTGGAGCCCAGTATTACAACGACCCGTTCCCGCCCACTCCGCAGAATTAGTGCGCTCGCTTTCGTCTTCGCATGTCTCTTCGCGGCTCCGCTCCTAGCAAAGAAGACGCCCGAAGAGAAAGCACGGATCAAGGACGAGAAGGCGGCTGCGAAAGAGGCCGCGGAGAAAGAGAAGCTGCTGCAGGTGTTCGTCAGCGAGCCCTACCTCGAGCTGGCGACCGGGCCCGGGCGCGGCTATCCCGTGTTCCACGTCGTGGAGCGCGAGGACTTCCGTGGACGTGCTCTATCGCCGCACCGACTGGTTCAAGGTGCGCGACGAGCAAGGCGTCGAGGGCTGGGCCCGCGCGCGCGACATGCGCCGCACCCGGCTCGCGGATGGCTCACCTTTCGTCTTCAACCTCGGCGACCGCGAGGGCTTCACCAGCCACGACTGGGAGATCGGCATCGGCGGCGGCGACTACGGCGGCGCCAACCTGATCAGCGCCTACGGCGCGTGGTCGCTCACCGACAACATGAAGGTGGAGCTCACGCTGTCGCAGTTCCTCGGCAACGCCTCGAACGGCTACAAGGCCGAGGCCGGCCTCAACCACGTGCTGTTCCCCGAATGGCGTCTCTCGCCGTTCCTCGGCAACTGGGCACGGGCGTCGTGTACGTCGAGCCCCGCGCCACCATCGTGCTGCCCGCCGATCGCACCGACCAGACTGCCTACGTCGGCGCCGGTCTTCGTTTCTATCTCACCCGGCGCTTCTTCGTGCGCGCCGACTATCGCTGGCACACGATCTTCACGAGCCGCGATGACAATCAGGAGTTGGAAGAATGGAAAGTTCAAATCGCCTGCTTCTTCTGACGGCGGTTGTTTGCGCGCTCGCTCATGCTGGGCGGCTGCTCGATGTTGCGCTGGCCCTGGGGCAAGGACCAGCAGGTCGAGGAACAGCAGACTGACGTCGAGGCTGCCGAAGAAGAAGCCGAGGACCAGGACGTCACGCCGCCGCGCGTCATCGAGCCGAACGTCGCCCGTCGCAAAATCAAGACACCCAAGATCGACAACGAGAACTGGGAAGTCGGCGGCGGCATGGGTTTCGTGTCCATCGAGGACTTCGGCACCAACCCCACCTACGCGGCGCAGCTTACCTACCACGTGACGGAAGACTTCTTTTTCCGCGGTGATCTAGGGCAATCCACGGCCGGAAGAACCAGTTTCGAGACGCTCGGCGGCAACATCGAGTTGCTGACCGGAGATGAGAGACGCTTCACGTATTACAGCCTCTCCCTGGGCTACAACTTCCTCCCTGGCGAGGTATTTCTTGGTCGCAAGCTCGCCATGAACAGCAGTTTTTACTCTGTTGGGTGGCATTGGCAGCGTGAAGTTCGCCGGCGACAACCGGCTGACGTCTCAATTTCGGCGCGGGATACCGCGTACTGCCGACCGACTGGCTGGCGATCTCGCTCGGAGTGCAGGACCGTGTGTTCGACTCCGACTTGTTAGGCGAGACCAAGGTCACCAACAACATAGAGACCCTGCTCAGCGCGACCGTCTTCTTCTGACGGAGTGTTCGCTATGATGTCGGCACGCGACTTTGAAAGGAATCTCGAAGGGAATCGCGCTCGCGGCCATGTTCGCGTCGGCCGCGTTCGCCGCCTCTTCATCGGGCCCCGCCCCCGGTTTCCAGCTGTCCGGCCGCGGCGGCAAGACCATCGACCTGACCCAGTTCAAGGGCCAGGTGGTCATGATCAACTTCTGGGCCACGTGGTGCGGCCCGTGCCGGCAGGAAATGCCGCTGCTCGAGGACATCCACAAGAAGTACAAGCCCATGGGCTTCACCATGCTCGGCCGTGAACGTCGAGCCGGACTCAGCGGCCGCCGAGGCCTGGCTGGCCAAGCTAGCAAAGCCGGTCACCTTCCCGGTCGCGTTCGACACCGACAGCAAGGTGAGTAAGCTCTACAAGGTCGCCGGCATGCCGAGCACCGTGTTCGTCGATCGCAAGGGCAACGTTCGCGTCATGCACAAGGGCTACAAGCCGGGCGACGAGAACATCTATCTCACGCAGATCCGGTCGATGCTCAAGGAATAGGAGTTGAGTCCGATGAACATCCGCGGTTTGGTGATCCTGTCGGCGGCGGCCCTGCATCGGCGGGCTGCAGCTCCATCGAACCGTGGGTGGCTCCTTACGATCGCGAGAACCTCGCCGATCCCATCATGGCCTTCTCGCGCGCGCCCATCTCGCAGGACTTCCTCGATCACGTGTTCGAGTCGCGCGAAGGTTCGCGCGGCGCCACCGGCGGCGGTGGTGGCGGTTGCGGCTGTAACTAAGACTAACAAGGTACGGCTGCGATGTTCCGCCCCACGCTACGCACTTCATTCCGCTCATTCGTCATAACCTGCCTCGCCGCTGGCGCTGCGCAGGCGGGCGTGCTCCCCGAAGATCGCGCCGACCTCCTCTACTTCCACTACGACGGTGGCGGCGTCACCATCTCCGGCCCATCGATGCTGGTTCGCAAGAGCATCGGCGAGCACGTCTCCGTGCAGGCCAACTACTACATCGACATGGTGTCGTCCGCGTCCATCGACGTGGAGACCTCGGCCAGTCCCTACGAGGACGAACGCCGCCAGGGCAGCTTTGCCGTCGACCTGCTGCACGGCAAGTCCACTTACACGCATGGGCGTGGTCAAGTCCGATGAGAGCGACTACGTGGCCAGCACCATGTTCGCCGACGTCAGCCACGACATGTTCGGTGACCTCACCACCATCGGCTTCGGCTACAAGAACGGCAACAACGACGTCTTCCGCAACGTGAAGATCGACGGTGTGAAGGTGCAGCGACCCGACCTTCGCCGAGGAGATGGAGTCGCAGAGCTTCAACGTCTCGATGTCGCAGATCATCACCAAGAACCTGCTGGTCACCGGGCAGTACGAAGTGATGACCGACGAAGGCTTCCTGCGCAGCCCCTATCGCTCCATCCGCTTCTTCATCGGCACCGATGAACCAGGGCCAGATCCAGGAGCAGTACCCGAACACGCGCTCCAGCAACGCGGGCTCGGTGCGCGCCAAGTACTTCCTGCCCTATCGCGCCGCCATCGACGGCATGTACCGCTTCTACACGGACACCTGGGGCGTGATCGGCCACACCGGCGAGCTCGGTTACGTGCATCCGCTGGACAACCCCTGGGGCGGCGGCAACTGGATCTTCGAAGGCCGCGTGCGCTACTACACGCAGACCGCCGCGGACTTCTACCGCGACATCTTCCCGCGCGCCGACTTCGCCAACTTCATGGCGCGCGACAAGGAACTGTCCACCTACAACGCCATCACCGCCGGTGTGCACGGCCACCTACGAGTTCAAGATCGAGCGCTTCCCGTGGTTGTCCAAGGGCTCACTGAACCTGCGCTACGACTACATGACGGTCAACTACGACAACTTCCGTGACGCCCGCTTCAGCCTCGGCAGCTTCGGCGTACTGCCTGCCGAACCGTTCGCGCCCAGCACCGAGCCGCTGTACAAGCTCAACGCGAACATCATCCAGTTCTTCGTCTCCGCCTACTTCTAAACGGGAACATTCCTGCCAAGGTCTTTTGGACCAGGCCAGGAAATGGGGACAGGGCTCAGGGGGATCACGATGAAGGTCGTTATCGACATTTCCATTTTCACGCGCGAAGCCGGCGCCTTCGGGAATGTCTCGGGCGCCATCGACGTGAGTTACGAACCCCATGTCGGCGACAGCATCTCGTTCCTGCCGACCAAGGCGGGCAAGGAGATTCCAACCACGTTCACAGGCCTGGTGCACGTCGAAGGCCGCACCATCACCGCTGGCCGCGATTCGCACGGGATGATGCTCGCGCTGGAAGACATCACGGTGGACACCGTGGCGGATGCGCAGGACCTGCTCGCCTTTTTCGAGGACGCCCACGGATTGTTCGCGAACGTCTTCGACGAGGACGACGAAGCCTAGAAGGCCGCTGAAAGACAGCTCGCTAGTTCTCCAGCGCCTTGCCGAAGTGCAGGCCGCCATCGTGCAGGCCGATGTCCGGCCGCTTGCGCAGCTCGATCATCTCCGCACCCGCCAGCAACACCGGCCCGTAGCCATGCGCCGCCAGCAAGTGCACCGGCCGGTACATGTAGAACATGGGATCCCAGCCCACGCCGGTCCCCACGCACACGCCTTCCACCTGCCCTTTCGCCGTCACCTTCTTCGCCACGGCATTCCAGCCGATGGCCACCGTGGGGCCGAATGCCGCCGCGTTGATCCAGCCGCGATTGATGCCACGCGCCAGCGCGAACACGTACATCGCTGACGCCGAAGTTTCTTCATACGACTCGCGGCGATCCAGCAGCTGGTGCCACAGCCCCGCATGACCCTGGTGGGCCTGCAGGCCCTCGGCATGCTGCTTGAACAGCGCGAGAATCTTCGCGCGCGAGGGATGGTCCTCGGGCAGCACGTCGAGCAGCTCCACCATCGCCATGATGGCCCAGCCATTGGCACGCGCCCAATGGAACGTGGGGTGATAGTCCATCTCCTGGTTCCACGCATGCATGAAGAGCTTCCGGTCCTTCACGAACATGCGATCGGCGAACTGCAGGATCTGCTTGGCCGCGTCGTCGTAGTACTTGCGGTCGCCCGTGAGTTTCCCGGCCTGCGCCAGGCAGGGCACGCTCATGTACAGATCATCCAGCCACAGCATGTTGGGCAGCGGGCGGTTGCGCGCCAGCGTGCCGTCCTTCAACCGGAACTGGCCCTTGTGAACCCAGTTGAGCCAGGTGTCGATCGTCGGCTGCAGAGTCTTCGCGCCCAGGCCCGCGCGCTGCGCCTTGATGAGCGCCGCGCACATGGCGCCGCCGTCATCGAGCCGGCCGGGCAGCACCGCGTTGCGTACCGGGATGCCATGCGCCGGGCGCTGGTAGTTTGCCAGCGTGGTGCCCGGCGGCAGGTTGGCGCGCATGTGCGCGGCCAGCTTCGCGATCGCGGTCACGCGTTCGTCGGTGTACTGGTTGAAGCGCGCGTCGCCGGTATTCTGCGCGAGCAGCATCATGCCCGCGTAGGTGACGCCCCATTCATACGTGGCAATCAGCAGATCCGTACGTTCCAGCGCCACGGATTTCGGCAGCTTCGCCATGTCCGTGACGGCCTCGCCCGTGTCGCCGTTGATGATGCGCACGGGCGCCGCGTCCACGACGTAGGCATGGATGCGATCCACCACCTCGCGGATCTGTTCCGTCGTCGCCAGCTCGTAGGGCGTTGGGTAGTTCACCTTCAGGCGGCCCGAATACACACCGGGATCCTGCTGCGGCGAGGTCGTCACGTTGTTGGGCGGCTGCTGGGCACCGGCAATCGAGGCCAGCGCCAGGCCGGCGCCGAACAGCGTCATGCGGATCTTCATGTCGAACTACTCCCTCTCGCCGGCTTCAGACGTGCACCCGTTCTGCGAGCGCTCGATCCTGCAGGGCATGTCGAACGTGCCCTCGATGCGGATCGGCCGGTTCTCGCCGCCCGATTCCGTTCCCTCGATCACGAAACTGCCGGCCGCCCCTTCCGAGTCGAAACGCTGGAGCGTGAGGTTGCCGCTGCGCGCCTGGAAGCTCGCACCGTTGAACTGCAGATTGCCCACGGACACCTCACCGGGCTTCGCGTTGCCGCCCGCCGCGATGGGATAGCTGGCGGGCTGCAGCGGAATGTCCGTCACGCTGGAGGTGGGGGCCACCATCTCGACGAGGATGCTGTACTCGGAGCCCGCATCACTGCCGCAGGACAGCTCCAGCGGCACCGCCGCTCCGGCCGCCTGGAGATCCGCGAGCTCCTCTTCGTTGGCCCAGTGCGCGGAGCGCACGCCGCTGGGATGCTGGGCCGTGTCACGCGTGACGGCGGGATCCCACTTGGAGTCCCATTCGATCGAGTTGGGTTCCAGCAGCTCGATGTTGCAGGCGTCGATCAAGGCCAGGCGATCGGTGACCTGCTGTTCGTCTTCGTCGATCGGCGCGAGGCCGGCGTTGGCCGCGGATTCATCGGGCTTTGGCGTCTCGGCAGGCTTCGAACAGGCAAACAAGCTGCCAGCCAGGGCCAGCGACAGGGCGATTCTGCTGATGCGGATCATGCGATGCCTCCTTGATCAGGACTCTGGCGGCGCCAGGCCCTTCGAATAGAACACCTTGCCATCGGGCGCCACGGCCACGGCGTCGACATCCGGCAGCGTGTTGATGAACGCGATGCCTTCCTCCGGCCCCATGATGAAGACGCTCTTCGTCAGCGCGTCCGTGCGCGTGGCCGTGCCGGCGATGACGGTGACGCTGCGGCACTTGCGGGCCGAGTCGCCGGTCTTGGGGTCGATGATGTGGTGGAAGCGTTTGCCGTCTTCGTCGAAGTAGCGCTCGTAGTCGCCCGAGGTCGAGAACGCGGTGTCGGTGAGCGGCAGCTTGAGGAAGGTCTTGCCCTCGTGGTCCGGATCGCGCACGCCCACGACCCAGGGCCTGCCGAAGCGATCACCGATGATGCGCGTGTCGCCGCCGGCATTGACCATGGCGCGCGTGATGCCCTGCTTCCGCAGGATCTCGATGCCCTTGTCCACTGAGTGGCCCTTGGCGATGCCGCCGAGGTCGATGCGCATGCCGGCGCGCTGGAAGAACACCGTGGACTTCTTCGGGTCCAGCACCATGTGGCGCCAGTTGATGCCCGGCAGCGCGTCCTGGATGGCCTTCGAGTCCGGGTGCACGCCTTTCTTGAAGTCGTACAGGTAGCCCACGCTGGCGTAGGTGATGTCGAAGGCGCCGTGCGTCAGCTCGGAGTACGTCACCGAGTCCTGCAGCAGCTCGAACAGCTCCGGCGCTGATCTTCACCGGATGTTTGGCCGCCTCGCGGTTCACCAGCGACATCTCGGTGTCTTCCTTCCAGGTGCTCATGAGCCGATCGATGCGGCGCATGTCGTCAAATACCGACGTTATCGCCGCCTCGCCCCTGGCGCGGTCCTCGCTCCACAGCTCCACCGAGCAGCGCGTGCCCATGATGGCCTCGCTGCGCGAGATCCACTCGGCACGTGCCAATCCCGGCACGAACGCCACGACCCAGAGTCCGACAAACAACCACCGGCGGAACCCGCTTGCGCGTTCCGGTCGAAAATGCATGTTGGCGTCGACATGGCGCGCATTATGATTCAGCGCGCGCTTGCGCGAGAAGGAGCCACGATGAAAAGACTGCTCATCACCACGTTATTCACCGCTGGCGGGCGCCGCCAGCGTCTCGCAGCCCACTTTCGCCGGCGCACGCGAGGAAGCCAAACTCATCGAAGCCTCGGGCGTCATCGAGGAGTTGCAGGCCCAGCGTGACACCCTGATTCCGGACCGGCTGCTGCTCACGCGCCTACGGCATCGCCGTGATCCCCAACGTCATCAAGGTCGCAGCCGTCGTCGGCGGTCGTCGCGGCACCGGCGCACTCGTCGTGCGCGATGCCAGCGGCCGCTTCTCCGACCCCGTCATGATCAGTCCATCACCGGCGGCAACGTCGGCTGGCAGATCGGCGTGCAATCCACGGACGTCGTGCTGGTGTTCACCACGCGCAAGAGCGTCGAGGACATCGCCGACGGCAAGCTCACGCTGGGTGCCGACGCCTCCGTGGCCGCGGGCCCGCTGGGTCGCGCCGCTTCGGCCGCCACGGATCAGAACTTCACCGCCGAGGTGTATTCGTATTCGCGCAACCGCGGGTTGTTTGCCGGCGTGTCGCTCGACGGCAGCGTCATCGCCATCGACTCCAAGTCGAACCGCAAGCTGTACGGCAAGACCGCGCCGGCCTCGGACATCATCGCGGGCACCATCACCACGGAAGGCGCCGAAGCCAACCGCTTCCAGCGCGCGATCCTCGCCGCGACCGGTGGCTCCGCGCCGCCGAATGCCTCGGCAGCCCCCGCCATCTCCAACACGGGGACCACCACTCCCATCGAGAGTGCGCCGCCGGCCTCTTCCAGTGGGCAGACGTTCCCGCTGGAAGATGCGCAGCCGGGGCAGGAACCGCCTCGTTAGGCGGCCACACGGCCTCCCTGGGCGCAAACCGGGGGCGTTGTGACACAGTCAACGCCCCACCTACTTCCGCAGGCTTCATACTCGCCGCCGTGAACCGCTCGCCGGCCCATTTTCGCCCCACCATCATCGCGCTGTGTCTCGCGGTGCTGGCGATGCGCATTGCCGGCATACATCTGCACCTGTGCTTCGACGGGTCCGAGCCTCCGCTGAGCTACCACGTCGCAGATTCGGGCATCCATCACGCCGATGAACACGGCGCGGGCGAAACCCACAGCGACCGCGACATGCCGGTTGCCGGGGACGCGGTCGCCAAGAAATCCACGCACGACCAGGATGCCTCGCTGCTGTGGTTCGTGTTCGCCCTCCTGCTGTTCCTGCTGCCGCCCGCGCGCCAGATCGTCCCGGCCGCCACGGATCCTCCGCGGCTCCGCTCCCTCTTCTCCTGGCTGCGCCCTCCGCTGCGCGGCCCACCAGTTCCCGCCTGACAAGCTTCGTTAGTTAGTCAGTCGATCGGGCGCGTGCATGCGCCCGCGGGAGATTTCCATGATTCATCGCAACGCGAGCCGCTGGCTCGCCTGCTCCATTCTGGTCGCGGCCGGCGCCTGCGCGCAGGCGGCCGGGAGCTTGACGCTGGGTCGCGCACTCGAGCGCGTGACTTCGCACAATCCCATGCTGGCCGCGCAGGCGGCGCAATCCGAGTCGGCACGCGCTCGCGCCGCGCGTGAGTCGCTGGCGCCGCCGCTGATGCTGGGCACCGAGATCGAGAACGTGGCCGGCGGTGGCGAGCTGCGCGGCTTCGAATCGGCCGAAAGCACCGTGCAGGTGACCCGGCTCATCGAGCTCGGCGGCAAGCGTGAGCATCGCCGCGCGCTGGGCGACGCCGAGATCGCCCAGGCGGATCACGCGCAAACCAGTGCCAGGCTCGATGCCGAGGCTCTGGCGACACGACGCTTCGTCGAAGTGGTGGGGAACCAGGAGAGACTGGCGCTGGCCACCGAACATGCAGCGCTGGCCGAGCGCACACGGCAGGAAGTCGACCGCGTCGTGCGTCATGCGCGCAATCCGGAGACGGACCTGCGCATGGCCGAGATTGCCGTCGCCGATGCGGAGCTGGAACGCGAACACGCGGAGCACGAACTGCGCGCCGCGCGCGTGACACTGGCCTCGACCTGGGGCTCGCGCGAACCCGACTTCGACAGCGCCCAGCTGCCGCTGGAGACGCTGGCCGAGCTGGAACCGTTCGAGACCCTGGCCGCCCGGCTTCCGGAAAGCGCCGGGCTGCGCTCGTCCACTCTCGAAAGCGACGCCGCGAACGCGCGCGAACGGCTGGCCGCCTCGGAATCGCGGCCCGATCTGTCGGTGAGCCTGGGCGTGCGCCGCCTCGAGGCCTTCGGCGACCAGGGACTGGTGATGGCGATGTCGATGCCGCTGGGCACCGCCTCGCGCGCGCGTCTCGTGCAGTCGGAGAGGCGCGCGGAGTCCGCCGCCATCGCCCGCCGGCGCGAAGCCACGGCGCTCGATCACTACCAGCAACTCTTCGAGCGCTACCAGGAGCTGGGGCACGCGCGCGCCGAGTTCCACGCACTGACCGACACGATGATCCCCAAGGCTCGCGCCGCGCTCGAAGTGGCCACGCGCGGCTTCGACATGGGCCGCTTCCCTTTCCTCACGCTCTCGCAGGCGCAGGAGACCCTGTTCGAACTTCGCCGCCGCCGCATCGACGCCGCGATACGTCATCACACCTTGTTTGCCGAGATGCGGCGCCTCGTCGCCGCCACGGAGGCACCATGATCATTCGCATCCTGTCGTCGATGTTGCTGGCCATGGCGCTGCATGGCTGTGGCCAGTCCCCGGCGCCCGATGAGCATGGTCATGCCGGACATGGCGAGGAGAACCATGAAGACGCGGAGCGTGGGCCGCATGGCGGACGCCTGCTCGAAGACGGGGACTTCGCGATCGAAGTCACGATCTTCGAAGACAACGTGCCGCCGGAGTTCCGCCTGTACGCCTTTCAGGACGGAAAGGCCCTGCCGCCGCAAAGCGTGCAGGCGACGATCGAACTCGTGCGCCTCGGGGGCGCGGTCACCGCGTTCCAGTTCGCGCCGGGCGATGGTTTCCTGCGGGGCAGCGGCGAGGTGGTCGAGCCGCATTCCTTCGATGTGAGCGTGAAGGCCACGCACGAAGGCAAGGCACACGCGTGGAACTATCAGTCGTATGAAGGCCGGGTAACCATTCCCGCGGCCACGGCCGCGGAAGCCGGCGTGAAAACCGAGGTGGCCGGTCCCGGCGTCATCCGCGACGTGGTGAATCTCGTCGGTACCGTGGTGCTGAATCCGGATCGCCACGCGCATCTCAAGGCGCGGTTCCCGGGCACGGTGCGCTCGGTGAAAGCGCAGCTCGGCGACCACGTGCGCCGCGGCCAGACGCTGATAATCGTCGAAGCCAACGAGAGCCTGCGCGAATACCCCGTGGTCGCGCCCTTCGATGGCGTGGTGCTCGCGCGCGAGACCAACATCGGCGACGTGACCGGCGACCACTCACTGATCGAGATCGCGGATCTTTCCGAGGTGTGGGTCGAGCTTGCATGCGCTGGGCGAACAGTCGGCGCGCATCGCCGCCGGGCAGACCCATGCGTGGTGATATCGGCGACCACGCGAGACTGCCGCGGAGTCGCAAGTCGGCGCCGTGCTGCCACTCGCGACGCGCGGCCAGAGCGTGATCATCCGCGGCCGTGCTCGACAATGCCGCAGGCCGCTGGCGGCCAGGCATGACAGTGTCCGCCGAAGTCGCCGATCGCCGAACGCGAAGTGGCGCTGGCCGTGCGCGAGAGCGGACTGCAGCGCTTCCGCGACTTCACGCGTGGTGTTCGCGCAGGTGGGCGACGACCTACGAAGTCCGCATGCTCGAGCTGGGCGCTCGCGATGGCGAGTTCGCCGAAGTGCTGGGCGGGCCTCGAGCCCGGCACCACCTACGTCACCGGGCAGAGTTTCCTCATCAAGGCCGACATCGAAAAATCCGGTGCCGCCACGACCACTGAGGCGCGTCATGCTCGAACGAATCATTCGTTATTCGCCGTCGGCGCACCGCTGGCTGGTGCTGCTGCTGGTCCTGGGCTCGGCGCTTGGGCGTGTGGAGCTACTCGCGCCTGCCCATCGACGCGGTGCCGGACATCACCAACGTGCAGGTGCAGATCAACACCGAGGCGCCGGGCTATTCGCCGCTCGAAGCCGAGCAACGCATCACCTTCCCGGTCGAGACCGCGCTCGCGGGCATGCCGCGCCTGCAGTACACGCGCTCGTTGTCGCGCTACGGGCTGTCGCAGGTGACGGTGGTGTTCGAGGACGGCACCGACATCTACTTCGCGCGCCAGCAGGTGGCCGAGCGGCTGCAGGAGGCGCGCGCGCAGCTGCCCGCAGGACTGTGAACCCGACGATGGGGCCGATCGCGACGGGCCTCGGCGAGATCTTCATGTACACCGTGGAAGCCGACGCCGGCGCGCGCAAGCCCGATGGCACGGCCTGGAGCGCCTACGACCTGCGCACGCTGCAGGACTGGGTGATCCGCCCGCAGCTGCGCACGCTGAAAGGCGTGACCGAGGTGAACACCATCGGCGGTTACGTGCGGCAGATCCACGTGCTCGCCGGACCCGGCGCGCCTGATCGCCTTCGACCTCGACCTTCGACGACCTGGTCGCGGCGATCGAGCGCAACAACGCCAACGCGGGCGCCGGCTACATCGAACGCAATGGCGAGCAGTATCTGGTGCGCGTGCCGGGTCAGGTCGACCGGCGACGACGACCTGCGCGGCGTCGTCGTCGCCATGCGCGAGGGCGTGCCCCTGCAGCGTGCGCGACGTGGCGCAGGTGGCCGAAGGCACGGAGCTGCGCACCGGCGCGGCCACGCAGCGATGGCCACGAAGTGGTCATGGGCACGGTGTTCATGCTCATCGGCGAGAACAGCCGCGACGTGGCGCAGCGCGCCGGCGCGAAGCTGCGCGAGATCGACGCCACGCTGCCCGAAGGGCGTGCAGCGCGCGCGCCGATCTACGACCGCACCACGCTGGTGGATCGCAGCATCGACACCGTCACCAAGAATCTGCTCGAAGGCGCGCTGCTGGTCATCGTCGTGCTGTTCCTGCTGCTGGGCAATTTCCGTGCGGCGCTGATCACTGCCGCGGTGATTCCGCTCACCATGCTGCTGACCATCACCGGCATGGTCGCAGAACCGCGTCTCGGCCAACCTGATGAGCCTGGGCGCGCTGGACTTCGGACTCATCGTCGACGGCGCCGTGATCATCGTCGAGAACTGCCTGCGGCGGTTCGGCGAACGCCAGGCGGCGCTGGGACGCCTGCTGACGCGCGCGGAGCGTTTCGCAGCTGGCGGCCGACGCCGGCAGCGAGGTGATCACGGCCGAGCTTGTTCGGCCTGTTCATCATCACCGCGGTCTATCTGCCCATCTTCGCGCTGAGCGGCGTCGAGGGAAAGACCTTCCACCCGATGGCGATCACCGTGGTCATGGCGCTGACCGGCGCCATGGTGCTGTCGCTGACCTTCGTGCCGGCGGCCGTGGCGCAGTTCGTCACGCGGCTCGCGTGGCCGAGAAGGAAACCCGCGTGATGCAGGCCGCGCATGCGCGGCTACGCCCGGCTGCTGGGCGCGTCGCTGCGCCATCGCCGCGCTGGTGGTCGGCGCGGCGCGGCGGTGCTGGTGGTGCTGTGCGGCTGGCTCGCGACGCGGCTGGGCACCGAGTTCATCCCCAACCTCGACGAGGGTGACATCGCGATGCATGCCATGCGCATTCCCGGAACCAGCCTGACCCAGGCCGTGCAGATGCAGCAGCCAGCTGGAGAACACGCATCCGCGATTTCCCGGAGGTGAAGCGAGGTGATCGGCAAGCTGGGCACGCGCCGAAATCGCCACCGACCCCATGCCACCTTCGGTGGCCGACACCTTCGTCATGCTCAAGCCGCGCGAGGAATGGCCGGATCCGCGCAAGTCCAAGGAAGCAGTTGGTGGCCGAACTCGAAGCGGCGGTGCAGGCGATACCCGGCAACAACTACGAGTTCACGCAGCCCGTGCAGATGCGCATGAACGAGCTCATCGCCGGCGTCCGCGCCGAAGTCGCCATCAAGATCTACGGCGACGATCTCGATGAGCTGGTAGCGCGTGGGCGAGCGAGTGGAGCGCCATCGCGCAGTCGCATCGAGGGCGCGGCCGACGTGAAGCTCGAGCAGGTCACGGGCCTGCCGGTGCTGATCATCGACGCCCGATCGCGCCGCGCTGGCGCGGTATGGCCTGACCGTGGCCGACGTGCAGCAGACGGCCGTCGGTGGCATTCGGCGGTGCGCCGGCGGGACAGATGTTCGAAGGTGACCGCCGCTTCGACATCGTCGTGCGCCTGCCCGAAGCCCAGCGCACGGATGCGCGCGCCATTGCCGACCTGCCGGTCGCGCTGCCCGAGAAGCTGCCGGTGCCGAGGAACACGGCACGGCATCGCGCCCAATTTCGTGCCGCTGCGCTCCGTGGCGCGCATCGAATCGAGATCGGGGCCGAACCAGGTGAGCCGCGAGAACGGCAAGCGGCGCGTGGTGGTCACCGCCAACGTGCGCGGGCGTGACCTGGGTTCGTTCGTCGTCGGAGGTGCGCGGGAAGATCGGCAGCGATGTCGAACTACCGCAGGGCTACTGGATCGATTACGGCGGAACCTTCGAGCAGCTCATCTCCGCCTCGCAGCGACTGAGCGTGGTGGTGCCCGTGGTGCTGGTGATGATCTTCGGACTGCTGTTCATGGCCTTCGGGTCCGCGCGCGATGCCGCCATCGTGTTCAGCGGTGTGCCACTGGCGCTCACCGGCGGCGTGCTCGCGTTGTGGATCTGCCGGATTCCGTTCTCGATATCCGCTGGCGTGGGATTCATCGCCGTCTCGGGCATCGCCGTGCTGAACGGGCTCGTCATGATGACGTTCATCCGCAAGCTGCGGGATGGCGGGGTCGAACTGCTGGACGCCATCACCCTGGGCGCATGCACGCGGCTTGCGCGCCATCCTCATGACCGCGCTCGTGGCCAGCCTCGGCTTCGTCCCGATGGCCGTGAACACCGGCACGGGAGCGGAGGTGCAGCGACCGCTGGCCGTGGTCGTCATCGGCGGCATCATCACCGCCACCCTGCTCAGTCTCGTCGTATTGCCGGCGCTCTGCCGGATGGTGGCGCCGGTGCGTGCAGACGCGCCGGGCCCCGGTATTACATAATCGATTCATATATATACCGGCAGCCGAGGTCCCGACATGCGCGAGCAACACATCGAATACCGCGACGGCGAAACGCTGCTCGAAGGTTTTCTCTGCTACGACGAAGGTCAGCCCGGACCGCGCCCCGCCGTGCTCATCTGCCACCACGCCGCCGGTCTCGACGAGTTCATCGAGCGCAAGACACGCCGCCTCGCCTGGCAGGGCTATGTCTGCTTCGCGCTCGACAATTACGGAAAGGACATGCGCGGCAAGTCGTCGGAAGAGAACAAGGCGCTGATGGCGCCACTGCTGCAGGACCGCCGCAGGCTGCTCAAGCGGCTCGCGGCGGGACTGGGCACGGCGCAGGGCATGCCCATCATCGATCCGCGCCGAATCGCCGTGATGGGTTTCTGCTTCGGCGGACTGTGCGCGCTGGACCTCGCTCGCGCCGACGCCGACATCCGCGGGGCGGTGAGCTTTCATGGCCTGCTGAAACCTTCGGGATTCACGGAACCGAAGGTGCGAGCCAAGGTACTCATGATGCATGGGTATGACGATCCGCTCGCGCCGCCCGAAGACGTGCTCGCCGTCGCGAAGGAATTCACCGCGGCAGGCGCCGATTGGCAACTGCATGCTTACGGACACACCGTGCATGCCTTCACCAATCCATCGGCTCACAACCGTGCGGGTGGGCTTCAGTATGACGACGCCGCCGACCGGCGCTCGTGGCATACGCTGGTCCAGTTCCTCGACGAAGTACTCAAATGAGCGGCACCTGTGCGCGGCGCGTGATAGCGTGCCCGCACGGTGGCGCATGAAATTTCGTCACGGCGTAGAACAACGAGGGGAGCGGTCAGCATGAAGAGCATCTCGGTCGTCCTGCTTTCGGTTTTCAGCCTGGCGTTCGCGGGATACGCCGAGGCCGCCAAGCCCAAGAAGCGCACGCGCAACGCCAATCGTGTCGGCGCCTATGGTGTGGGCGCCTTCGGCCAGAGCCACTACACCGGCGACCAGTCGCAGAACGAAGAGGACCTCGAGGACACACTGGTCAACTCGGGCAATCCGATCCGCAACCTTTCGATCAGCACCGAAGAAAAGGACTGGGGCTACCAGGCTTCGTTCGGCTATCGCTTCACGCGCTATTTCCAGGCCGAGATCGGCCTCGCGCAATTCGGGTCCATCGAATCGGTTGCGCGCTCCGAAATGGATTTCGGCCCGCCGAATGGTTATCTGCCTGTCAGCCTCAAGATCGCCTTCAGCACGGGCGGCCCCATCATGTCGGCCATGGGCGTGCTGCCCATCAACGACAAGTTCGAACTGCTGGGTCGCGTGGGCTACATGTTCACGAGTTCGGAGCGCGAGCTCACGTCGAACGTGAACGGCCAGACCGCCCCCTTCTTCAGCGCCAAGGGCGACTCACAGAATCTCGTGCTGGGTGCGGGCGCGGCCATGCATTTCGGCCAGATCTATTCGGCCCGCCTCGAGTACCTGAAGATTGACGGCCTCGGCGAAGGCAACCGCACCGGTGAAGAAGACCTCAACGTCCTCTCGCTGGGCGTGGTCGTCCGCTTCTAGAGCTTCTTGACGAAGTAGACGACGCGCTCGGCCTCTTCGAAGCCCAGCGCCTCGTGGGCCCGCTGGCTCACTTCATTCTCGAGCAATGCGTCCGACGCCAATTCGCGGCAACCGCGCGCCCGCGCCCAGTCGCCGATGGCCGCGAACAGCTGGCGCGCGATGCCTTTGCGCCGCCAGGATGGCGCCACGTACACCCCTTCCACGAAACCCACGGGCGAGCTCTCGGTGCCGTTCACGTAATCCGTGCGGATCGAGCCCTCGATGAACCCGATGGGGGCGCGCTGCTCGTCGTACATCATGAGCTGCAGAAAGCGCTCGGGCTGCGCCAGGGCGATAGCCATGTAGCCGCGATGATCTTCGGCCGTGGCGTCCGTCCACAGGGCCAGGCGGAAATCCAGCCACCCGGGCTGGTCCAGGGAGCGGCAGCGCTCGATGATGAGTTTGGGGGCCATGCAACAAGCGTATCAGCCCGAATACGCCGTCATACAGTGTTGCCTGGGCTCCGGCACTGAATGGACGTGGCTCGCCGTCCGGCGAAAAATCTCCGCCATGCCACCCCTGCCCGCCAGCTCCATCGACAAACTCTCCGACCACTCAGGGTCTTACCTGATCTGCGTGACCTGCGCGAAGTGCCAGCACGAGCGGGAGATGGAGCCACGCATGCTGGCTAACATCCTGGGCTGGAACACCACCCTGAAGCAGGCCGCGACGCGCCTGCGCTGCTCCCGATGCCAGGGCCGCCAGGTCAAGGTGGAAATCGCTTTCGATCGCAAACCCCGCCGGTGGACTTCGAACCCCAGCTAGGCCGGTCACTGTGCGGAGAAGGTGAGCCCCTTGAGCACGGAGCGCTGCACGCCGCCGCAATCCACGTTGCCACTCGAACCACCGCGATCCACCTTCTCCACGTTGACGGAACAGGAGCTCACGTCGATGGGTGGCACGATGCGCCCGTTGAGCACGAGATAGGGCACCACGTTCGAACTCTCCGTGCCTTCGGGCACGGTCACGCGCAACAGCAGGTACTGGTCGTCGGTGCCGCCGTATTCCAGCAACGCCGTGCGCACGCCATTGGCGTAGCGATAAAGCCCGGGCGCGATGGAATGCTTGCCGGTCGCATCCAATGGAAGCGTGTACTCGCGGCCCGCGTAGTGGAATCTCGCCGAGCCGTTGCGGAACACCGCTTCCTGGCGCCGCTCGCCCTCGCCCATGCGCGCGTTGCGCATGCGGCGGCCGGTCACCACCGTGGCCGAGGTGGCGCCACCAGGTAGTTTGGCCATGCGCAACACCGCGACCGGCGTGCCGGAGGCGAAGCCCACGCGTTGCAGGTAGATGGTCAGCTTCTGCCCCGGTGGATAGATGTCGAACCCGAGTCCGCCCGGCAGGCCGGTCATGATCCAGTACTTTTTACCGCCCTGCTCGAACTGCAGCTCGGGCAGTTCGCCGCTGAAGTACATGTCGGTCACATCCCCGGTCTCGCCGCGGCTGCCTGTCCAGGAGCTGATCAGCGGCCGGAACCGGCCCGAGGGCTGGCGCTTCGCACCGGTGAACGTGGCAGTGGTCGAGAACCAGGCGCCGCCATCACTCAATTCGGCTTCGTCGTTCTGCGCACGCGCGGTGCCGCCCAGGATCTTGGCGAGCGTCGAGGGTGTGTAAGCCGCCTCGTTGGTGTCCTCGGCCGTGGACTGGGCCCATGCGGGGGAAAGCACCAGCGTCGCGGACGGCACCAGCAACATCGCGGCCAGCAAACCTGCAGCCGCCCGGCCGGCGGCCCGCGCGGCTTTCAAGCCTGCACTCCGCTGAAGATGGCTTCGATTTCGGCTTGGTTGTTGGGCCTCACCACCCTGCCCACTTCCTTTCCCTTGTCCATGAGCACCAGCGTGGGCCACAGCTTCACGCGGAAAGATCGGCCGAGGGGCCTGCCCTTGCCGTCTTCGACCTTGATGTGGCTGGCCTCGGGGTGCCGCGCGAGCACGGCGGTGATGTCGGACTGCGCGGCTTTGCAATAGCCGCACCAGCTGGCGCCGAACTCCAGCACCGTGGGCTCGATGAGCGCGTCGACTTCTTCGCGAGTGGGTTCGGTCATGGCAGCCAGCCTAGCGGGAACGAGGGCTTCGCGCGAGCCGCCGGGCATACTGTGGGGATGTGGAAACGTCAGCAGAAGCCGGCGGAATGGATGGGGCAATTCACCCAGGTCGTGCGCTCGGCTGCGCGTGATGAAACCCTGGACTTCCTGTCCGCCGCAGAGCGGCTGCGGACTTTCGACGGTGTACAGCTGGTGCGATTCGACGAGGCTGCCCGGCGCATCTGGTGGTACAGCGAGCTCAGTCCTCTGGATCGGGCTCGTGAAGTGCTGAAGGAAGCCTGGAAAGACAGCGAGTCCGCGGAGCTTCTCCTGTTTCTCGAAGCCAGCAACTCGAATGGCCACATCCGCGAGAAGGCACTACGGGCCCTGCGCGGCTACCCGGGCCGGCTGGCGTGCGCGGCCACGCTGCTCCGCGCCGATGACTGGGTGCCCCAGGTGGCGACACTGGCGGAGAACATGCTGGCGGAAATCGCCGCGACCGAGCGCGCGCACTATCTATTCGAGTTCATCGATCTCATCCTCGCGCTGCGCCGGCGATCCCGGTTCGAACGGATCTGGCCCACCATCCAGCGGTCGCTGCTCTCGCCCCAGTGGCGAATGCAGCGTCTTGCCACCATGCAGGCCGCGCGGGGAGAGGTGCGCCAGTTAGCGTACGAGCTCTCGTTGCGCGCCGATGCTGACCTCGCGTTCTCGTCCTTGAAGTCCGCGGCGGCGGACCCCTCGCCTGCTGTTTCTCTCTGGGCGCTGACCACCGCGACCAGGACCCTGGATGGCGCCGAATTGCTGGAAATCCTGCGGGAGGGCCTCGCCAATCGGATGTCGTTCGTACGATCCGACGCGATGCGACGCTATCTCCGCGGCGGATTCGCGGGAGCCAGGGAGTTGCTGCTCAGGCTCGCGCTCGATCCTTCGCATGCCGTGCGCGGAACGGCCGCGCATTTCCTGCGTGAGGGCCATGGGGAGGAGGTATTGCCATTGTGGCGGTCCACGCTGGACTCGGGCCGCATGGCCGATGCCATGACTCTGTCGCTCTCCGAGCACGGCGAGACCGAGGACATGGAACGCCTGCGCCGACAACTCACCGCCCGCCGCGCACGCACGCGTGCCGCGGCATTGCGCGGCCTCTGGCGGCTGGGCGACGGCGACATGGCCACGCTGCTCAATCGTGCGCTGCATGATGACGCGACGCTGCCGGTGTCGGCCGCCCTGCGGATCTACCGCAAGGGCTCGGACAGCCTGGATCGCGCGGCGCTGGAATCCGCGCTCTCCCAGGCGAAAAGCCCGGGTCTCAAGGCTTGCCTCCTCAGCGCATGCCGGTTGCTGACGAAATGGGAGCGCCTGGGCTTCCTGCTGAGCTGGAGCATCCGGTGTCCCGACGATACGGACGCGGTGGACATCGAGATCGATACCTGGCTGAAGTCCGCGAACCGGAGTTATTCACAGCCTTCCCCCGCCCAGGGCAGTGAGGTCCGCGAGCTGCTGGCGCGGCTCCGTGGCGAGCGACCATCACATCGACTGGATCTGGTCGCGTTCCATTGCTGAGCTGTCAGACGATTCCTGCAAGCGTCAAATTCCCGTCGCCGCGGCCGCAACACCTAACTAGGTGAATCGCGCTGATCGCCGCTTCGAATCCGTCCGTACGTACATCTACGCACCGCTGTCGCTGGACAACGACATTCCGCCGGTTATCTTCTTCCCAGCCGCGGGGAGAACTCATGGGCACTAACAACATCGTGCTGGTCCACGGTCTCTGGATGACGCCGCTCAGTTTCGAGTACTGGGCGCATCACTACACCGAACGAGGCTACGCCGTGTTCGCGCCGAGCTGGCCTGGCATGGAGCGCGACATCCGCGCGCTGCGCCGCTCACCCGAAACCTACGCGGACATCGGGTTCAAGCGCATCGTCGACCACTTCGAGAAGCTGGTGATCGAGCTCGACAGCGCGCCCATCCTCGTGGGCCACTGCTTCGGCGGACTGGTGGTGCAGGCGTTGCTCGACCGCGGCCTCGGTGCCTGCGGTGTGGCCATCGCGTCGGCTCCGATCAAGGGCGTCTGGACGCTTCCCTGGTCCACGATGCGCGTGGTCACGCCGCAGCTCATGCACCCGTCTCGTTGCGTTCCGCTCACGCCACAGCAGTTCAACTACGCATTCATGAACGACAGCACGCCCGAGGAGTCGTTCCGCATCTACCAGCGGTATGCGGTTCCGGGCCCCGATCACGTGCTGTTCCAGACCGAACTCGCGAACTTCAACCCGTTCGCGGAAACCGCGGTGAATACGCGGCGAAACAACCGTGCGCCGCTGCTCATGATCGCCGGCAGCCAGGATCACCTGATGCCACCGTCCATCGTCAAAGCCAATGTCCGGGCCTACCGGAAGTCGGCCGCCGTCACGGAATACAAGGAATTCCCGGACCGGACGCACTTCATCATCGGGCAGCAAGGCTGGCAGGAGGTGGCCAACTTCGCGCTCGATTGGGCGCGTGACCAGGAGCTGTTGGTGCAACGCGAGCAGCGGCGCATTGCCCGCGAAGTCACCGCGCGGGACAACTCACGGCGCGTCGCCTGAGGCGCCGAACGTCAGGCTGACGATGTCCAGCACGATGTGCGCGAAGATGAGCGGCCACAGCAGGCGCGTGCGCGAATAGAGATAGCCGAACATCAGGCCCATCGGCACCACCGAGATGATGCCCACCGGCCCCTGGTAGAGGTGGTACAGCAGCCGCAGCCCGGTGCTCACGTTGATTCCGGTCCACATGCCGCGCACGGGCGTGAGCGCGGTGATGATGTAACCGGCGACGAACACTTCCTCGAAGATGCCGTTCACCGTCGACACCAGGAAGACGAGGCTCATGCTGAGATCGGCAGCGGGCTTCGGGGAACTCGCCATGGCAGCCGCCATGTCCGCCGGCAGCGCCTTCGCCGCGATGGATTGCACGGCGAGCAGCACGCCATAGGTGCCTAACAACAGAGCGACGCCCAGCAACGTGCCGCGCCAGGTGACGCTCAGGCCCAGCTTCTCCAGCGTCCAGCCGCGGATGCGCAGGAACCAGATCAGGAACAGCGACTGCGCCAGTTCCAGGATCAGCACCGCCAGGAGGCCGGTGTTGTTGTAGTACTCCTTCGAGCTGCTCGCGTCGCTGCCGCCGATGGACAGGATGGACGAGAAGATGGGCAGCCCGAACGCCCACATGATGACGATGAGGAATTCGGCGCCGGGCGGCAGGCGCCGGATCATTTCATGCAGCGGGTTGTCGTTCACAGGCCGTAGAGCTTCGCGGCGTTGTCATGCAACACCATGCGCGCAATCTGCAGTGCGCGCTCGCGCGTGATCTCGCCGTTGTTCAACATCGCGGTCAACGCGATGGCCAGCGCGCGCCGCGACTTGTGCGTCATCAGCCACTGCTTTTCTTCCCAGTCGACCAGTGGCGAATCCACATCCGAATAGGCGTCGGACCCGAACAGCACCTTTTCCGGGTGCCAGGACAGCCAGCCGCGCAGCACCTCGGCCATCGCGTGCGTGTTGAGATAGAAGGTCTGCGCCGAAAAGTCCGCGTAGGTATTCGGCTTGTCGATCATGGCCTGGGTGACCAGGTGCCAGGGCCAGCCACCGTGCAGCAGCACGAAGTTCGTCTTGCGCAGGCGCTTGTGATTGAGCGCGTTCTCCAGCAATTCCGGATTGGCGCGGCTGTTGTTGAAGTACGGTCCATCGCCATTGCCGGTGTGGATGTGCACCGCCAGCCCCTGCTCGCCGGCGATCACGGCGATCTCGCAGAACAGCACCGACTCGAGGAGATCGAGACTGGGCTGGTCGTGCATGGAACCGATGTTGCCGAAGAGCATTTCGCCCATGGCATCGTCGCCACAGGAGAACTCGATGGGAGCGCGATAGGCGGTCAGGAACTTGATGGCGACCGCGCCTTGCTGCTTCCAGCGCGTCAGCGTCGGGCGGATCAGTTTCTCCCGGTACTCGCCATAGGTTTTCGGCACCGAAGTGAGCGCGGCTCTTGCAAGGAGATCCGCGAGCGTCGCATCACCGCCGCTGTACACCAGACGTGCGCGTTCCTGGGCGAACGGCACCAGCAGCGGCTCCGCGTAGGGAACCCATCGGAAACGGGCAGTATCCAGGCCCGGGCCTCGATGCACGGTATTGACCAGCGCCACATCCACGCCGGAACGATCCAGCACGGTGGCCGGCCAGCCCGTGCCAGCCGCCGTCAGAGCCTTGCGTTTGGATTCGAGCAATGCCTGCAGATGCGGTAGTTCGGCGTCACCATGCGAGTAACCGTACAAGGCCTTCCAGGCCAGCCGCCATTCCGGGTTGTCGCGCGCCAGCGGCACCACATCCGGGTAGCGAGACACGCCGAGGGGGTTCTCCTTCTTCCAGCGATCCGGCCGCGCGGCATCGACGGCATCCGCGTGTGTGTGATTGTCGATGGCGCGGATTCTCTGGATCTCCGCCAGCAGCCTGGCGTCGACGGCATCCTGTGCGAATGCGCCGGGCGCTGCCAGCCACAGAACGGAGAACAACACGGCCCGGTACGTCATGACCACACTGTAGTCCGCAGCGGCGGACGGGCCAAGGTCAACCGCGCGATTTCTCGCGCACCGTGTCGACGCCGCGCGCCACGAGATCCGCGCCCTGTCCGGCCGGCAGCGCGTGTTTCTCCTGCAGCAGCGCGAGCTTGTCGAGATACTCGGCGGCAATGTCGCGGCGGCGGCGTGCCTGGTTTTCCAGTGCATTCACCAGCAGCATGCGTGGCCGCAGCAGGTCGGGACCGTGCAGGGTCACGTCGAACAGGTGATCGAAGATCGCGCGCTCCTGGTACAGGAAGAACGCGCCTTCCGGCTGGCGCGCGGCGAGGCCCACGGCCAACGCCTGCTCGATGCCCGCGAGGTAGCCGGGCAGCAGTCCCTGTGGCGGCGTCGCGAGCGGCGCCTCTCCTGGCTCGCGCTTCAGCGCCAGCAGGATGGTGAGGCGCGTCAGGAGATCCTCGAGCAGCGCCAGGACGTCTTCACCCGCGGTAGTGAGGCCGAAGGCGCGCTCGAACACCACCGGCGTGGCGTTGCGCTGCATGTTCTCGATGCGCACGTTGAGCAGCCACGGCGTGGCGCGCGCATCAATGTGCATGAACACGATGAGATCCGGCGGCGTGTGATCCGGCGGCAGGAACTCCTGGGTCCAAGGCCGCGCCGACAGGATGAAGCCACCCTGCTTCATCCAGGGCAGCAGGAACGCGGTGCGCGCGTTGGTGCGCAGGTGGATTTCCTCGGCCAGGAACATGGGCAGTGCGCGCGAGAGACGTCCGAGCTCGTTGGTGGGTTGCGAAACGACCTTGCCGCCGGCCTCCTCGCCCGCCTCGCCACTGCCGCAAACAAAATGCACGCGCGGCGCGGACGCCGCCTTCACCGGCAACACGGCTTCGAAGCCGAGCACACCGCGCGTCCAGATGGGCTGGTCGAGCTTCATGACCACCACCTCGAAAGGCGCGGTCACTTCGCCGTAGCGCTTCTGGGCTTCGTCCAGCTTCTGCTCCCAATGCAGCAGGTGTTCACGCCAGTCCGGGCGCTGCTGCGAATACAGCTGCTCCAGAAGCTTGCGCGCCTCGGGCAGCATTCCGAGCTCGATGTAGGCGCGCAGCAGGTTGTTGCCCACCATGAGCCCGTGTTCATAGGGGTTGAAGCGTGGCTGCGTGAGTTGCACCAGCTGCTGCGTATGCCCGCGATTGCCCAGGTCACCGCTCATCTGCATGAGCAGATCCGGCGGAACGGGGCTGGCCCGGCCCAGGGCCTCTTCGTAGAGCCGCGTGGCCTCGGCGAGATCACCCTTCTCCAGCGCATGTCGCGCCAGCCAGAGCTGGGCCCGCCAGCTCCCAGGCAACCCCGCGGCGCGCACGTAGGCCGCGAGCATGGCTTGCTGTCCACCCTTCGCATTGGCAAGCGTGAGCAGCCAGTTCAGTGAACTTTCCTCGTTGGGGTCGAGCGCCAGCGCCTGCCAGATGAACCGCTGCGCCCGCTCCTCGTCGCCCAGCGCCGCGTACGCGCGGGCGAGGTTGGCCAGTAGATAGACATTGTCGCCGTGCCTGGCCAGCGCCCGCTCCAGCACTTCGCGCGCACCGGCGAAGTCCTTGAGCTGCAGCAGCACCGCGCCCAGCAGCGCGGCGGCCCGCGGCGGCTGCGTATCGCGTGACAGGAGGTCACGGGCGGACTCGAGCACGTCGGCCGCGAAATCGTCATTGAGCGCGCCGACGATGAGATCGAACAGCGCATCGGGGTTGTCGCGATTGGCCTGGAGGTTTGGCAGCAGCACGTCCTTGCGCCAGGACTCCCGCCCCACTTCCACGGTGCGGCCGAACTGGTCGTAGACGCGGATCAGGCGCTCCGCGGGCGCGCGCGGCGGCGCCGTGGCCGACACCGAAACGCCCGGCAAGGCATCCGCGGCGGCCGGTTTGGCGGTGGGCCGTGCCGCCGATGCGGTGATCTGCGGACCCGTGGTCGGGGTGCGGCCGAGAATGCGATCGAGGATGGACATTGGCTGCGTCTTATACTCGACCACAGGGGGTTCGGCCATGCGAAAGCTTTGCCTCGGGTTCCTGATGACAGTGCCGCTGATAGGGATGCAACCGGCGCCCGCGCGGGCCTGCTCCTGTGCGCCAGACAGCAGTGTTGAACTCGCAAGAACGAAGGCCGATGTCGTGTTCGCCGGCACAGTCGAAGAAGTCACCCCGGTGGATTCGAGTATCGGCACACCGCGCATGGTCCTGCGCTTCAAGGTCGCGCGGGTGTGGAAAGGAGAGGTCCACGAGTCATTCGCCATGCACACCCACATTGGCTCCGGAACCTGCTCGGGAATCTTTCGCGAAATGGCTGATCCAGGCGAGGTCCTGCTGGTCTACGGCCAAGGCCGCCCCGCGAAGGAATGGAAGGAATGGAGCGGCCCGCTGCTCAACCAGGTCATCCGCCAGGATCTCATCGACGCCGTGCCCGATGACGTCACGGTCTATACCACCAGCATCTGCACACGTACCCGGCTGGTACTGCACGCGGATGAAGACTTCAGGTTGTTGGGTGCTGCCCGTGAGCTAGGACCCCTTGGCGCCCAGCCGGATCCGGCGATGAACGGGAAGTTTCCGGCCAAGCCCAATGGCCTTCCGGAACGATGCGGGCAGTACAACGATGGCCACAACTGGAAGGCGCTGGCCTCACCACCGCCGAATGCCGCGGCGCTGCTCGACCGATTCGAGACCTGGCCCGACAATGCCAGCGCGCAGAAGGCATCCGGGGCTACCTACACCGACTACTGGGTTCGCGCCCCCTGGAGTGGCATCGTGGGCCTGTGTCGGCTGGCGGAGGATCCCGCACTCAAGTGTGGCGAGGCGCGCGTCGCCTTCCACCATCCCGGGGACATTGCGCGCATGAGGATATACGGTGACGTCGAGTCTGTTTGCCATCCGGTGAAGAAAAAACGATGAAACTCAAGACCCACTATCTCGCCCCGCTCCTGCTGGCACTCGCTCCGCTGGCGGGCGCCGCCACGGAAGACGTGCTCATCAAGACGCGCGACGGCGCCACGCTCTCGGCCATCGTGTCGCGGCCCGATGCACCGGGACGCCTGCCCACCCTGCTCACGTTCACCATCCTCGTGTATCCCGAAGGCGCACGAAAGGAAGCCGAGGAACTCGCGGCCCGCGGGTATGTGGGTGTCGTCGCCTTCGCGCGCGGCAAATACCAGAGCCCGGACGCAATCGTTCCCTATGAATACGAGGGAACCGACGCTACCGCCGTCATCGACTGGATCAGCAAACAACCCTGGAGCGACGGCAAGGTAGGCATGCTCGGCGGCAGCTACTCGGGCTTCGCCACCTGGGCCGCCGCCAAGCACCGGCATCCCGCGCTCAAGGCCATCGCGGTCGCCGCCGCGGCCATTCCCGGGCAAGGCGTGCCCATGCAGAACAATGTGTTCCTCAGCGCGAACTACCGGTGGCCGTTCTACATAAGCAACAACAAAACGGTCGACGACGCGGTGAACAGCGACGGCCAGCGCTGGACGAAGATGACGCGAGAGTGGTTCTTCAGCGGCCGCCCTTATCGCGAGATGGACGCCATCGACGGCACGCCGAACCCGTTGTTCCAGCGCTGGCTCCAGCACCCCGCCTACGACAAGTACTGGCAGGCCATGGTGCCGCATGGCGGCGATTACGCGCGCATCGACATCCCGGTACTCAGCATCACGGGCTACTACGACGATGGCCAGATCTCCGCGCTGAAGTACTTCAAGGAGCACGTGGCCCGCGCGCGCAAGGCCGAGCACTACCTGGTGATCGGACCGTACGATCACTTCGGCACGCAGGCGAAAGAAAGACCTGCCGAGCTGCTGGGCTACACCATCGATGCCGTGGCGCACGCTGGATCTGCAGGAGCTGCAGCTCGACTTCCTCGACTATGTGTTGCGCGGCGCGGAGAAGCCCAAGCTGCTGTCCGACCGGGTGAACTACCAGGTCATGGGCGCCAACCAGTGGCGACATGCTTCTTCACTGGGAGCCATGCATGGCATTCCCATGCGGCTGTATTTCTCGGAACAGAAAGACCAGGGTCTGTATTCCCTGCCCAACCGCCAGCCGCCCTCGAACACGAAGGTGGTACACGAAGTGGATCTCGCCGACCGCGTGAAATTCCACAACGCCCACTCGTATGCCTGGCGCATCGTCCAGGATCCGCTGCAACTGGTGACCGAGAGCATTTTCCTGACCGCGCCTTTCGAGGCGCAGACCACGCTCATGGGATCGTTCACGGGCGAACTGCTGGTCAACACGAACAAGAAGGACTTCGACCTCGGCATCACGGTGTTCGAAGCCATGCCGGACGGCAAGCTGTTCTTCCTGGGCTCAGGCGTGCAACGCGCGAGTTACGCGGAAGATCCATCGAGGCGCAAGCTGCTGGTTCCCGGGCGGGAACAGCACGTGAAATTCGAGACCACCATGACCAGCCGGCAGATGCAGCCGGGCTCGCGGCTCATGGTGCTGGTGGACGTGGTCAAGAATCCGATCTGGCAGGTGAACTACGGCACGGGCAAGGACGTGAGCGAGGAGTCGATCAAGGACGCAGGCGAACCGCTGAAGATCGAGATCCTCAGCGGAAGCTACTTCGAAGTGCCGCTGGACAACTCGATCCCGAGACCGAAGTCCTAGCTACCGAATCCGGACCTCAGCGCGACAGCAGGTTCGCCTGCGCCACCGACTTGCTGCACTGGAACTCGCGCGTCACCTTCCACAGGTCGCAGTCACCGTTGTCCATGTTGCTGCACTGACGGAGCTGCCCCGCGATGGGTTCAGCCTGGTCGAAGCCCCAGCCTTCGCAGCGGCTCAGCGCCAGCTTGCTGGCCTGGTCATCGCTGAGCACGGGCTCATGGAACTCCGGAAACTCATAAGACACCCGCACTACGGCCAATTCTCGATTGCTCTGGTTCTCGGTCCAATGCCGGTTCGAGGCGCATCCCGCAAAGGCGGCGGAGAGAAGAACGAGCGCGATCAGGGTCGTGGTCTGAAGCATGGCGTAATCCAGATACTCTTCTTGAGTAGTAGATTGCGCTTCACCCCCTGAATGGTTCCTGAAGGCTGGTGTTTTCGACGATGGCTTTCAGCCGGGCTTCAGTGGCAAGTCACGCAGCCGTTTACCCGTGGCCGCGAAGATCGCGTTCGCCAGCGCCGGCGCCGCGCTCGGAATACCCATCTCGCCCGCGCCGGAAGGCGTCAACGCCGAAGGCATCAGGTGCGTTTCCACAACGGGAGCGTCGCTGATCCGCATCAGCGGGTAGCCATCGAAGTTGGATTGCTGGATGCGGCCATCCGTCACCGTGATCTGCAGGCCCATCGCCGTGGAAATGCCGTCGAGGGTGCCGCCCTGCAGCTGCGCCTGTACGCCCGACGGATTGACCACCACACCGACATCCGCGACACAAACGCAACGCTCGATGCGCCACTGGTCGCCACGTGACGACACCTCCATCGCGTGGGCCGTGTACCCGCCGAAGGTGAAGTGCCCGGCGATGCCGATGCCACGTCCGGCGGGCAGCTTGCGGCCGTAGCCGATGCGGCGCGCGGCTTCCTTCAGCACGGCCGACAGCCTGCCGGTGTTGAAGACCGGCCCACCGTGCTCTTTGTAGGGCAGCTCCCGTGCCTGGCCGAGCATCTCCAGGCGCAGCTCCAGCGGATCGCGCCCGACCGCGACGGCGACCTCGTCGACGAAACTCTGCGTGGCGAAGGCGACGAAGGTATGCACGGGCGCGCGCCACCAGCCACGCGTCAGGCCGAAGTCCACCGGCACGAACTCGGCGAGATAGTTAGGCACGCCGCCGGCCGGAAAGCCGTCCATGTCCAGCACGCCCAGCCAGTCCGGCTCGGAGCCATAGTCCACGCGGAACTTCATGCCCGTCGCGGCCACGCGATGCGACCAGCCCAGCAACTTGCCGCCGGCATCGGCGGCCGCGCGCAGGCGATGGATGCCGAAGGGGCGGAACCAGTCGTTCTGCAGATCGTCGTCGCGTGTCCAGATCAGTTTCACCGGGCGGTGGATGGCCTTGGCCACCTGCACCGCCTCGCCGATGAAGTCGTTGAACAGCCTCCGGCCGAAGCCGCCGCCCGAGCGCGGTAGTTCGATGTCGATGTTCATGCGCGAGATGCCGGTCATCGCGCTGATCATGCGCGACGCCCCTCCCGGGCTCTGCAGCGACGCGATGAGCTTCACGCGGTCGCCGGTGATGTGGATCGTGGCGCCGGGCGGTTCCATCGTGGAGTGCGCCAGGAAAGGCATGCGGTAGTCGGCTTCGATCTGCTTCGCCGCGCCCGTCCAGGCCGCCGCCATGTCGCCATCGGCGCGTGCCTTCTGGATGTTCTCGGTGCCGGCCACCGCCTTGCGAGCGCGCTCCTCGAGTGCCGCCGTGGAGTCCTTCGCCCACGGGCCCGGCTCCCAATCGATCTTCAGCGCCTTGCGCCCCTGCAGGGCGGCCCAGGTGCTTTCGGCGATCACGGCCACACCCGCGGAGATGTTGGCCGCGATGAGCTGGCTGGGTTGTGAGGCACCGATGGGCACCACGGCGAGCACGCCGCGAATCTTGCGCGCGGCACTGTCATCGAAGGACTTCAGCCGGCCTTCGAAGTATGGACAGCGCGCGATCACCGCGAATGCCATGCCGGGCATCTGCGCGTCGATGCCGTAGCGCGCACGGCCGCTGACGATGTCGCCGCAGTCCGCAACCTTCGTCGCCTTGCCGATGATCTTGAAGTCCCTGGGATCCTTGAGCTTGAACGGCCCCGCGGGCAGCGGCAGCGCCGCCGCACGCGCGGCCAGCGAGCCGTAAGTGGCGCTTCGGCCATCCGCATGCAGCACCTTGCCGTCGCGCGCGCTGAGCTTCACCACATCCGCTTTCCACAACTGGGCCGCCGCCGAGAGGAGCAATGCGCGCACCTGCGCGCCCGCTTCGCGCAAGGTGGTCCAGCCCTCCGGGATGTTCGTGCTGCCGCCCGCGCCCTGCCCGCCATAGGGCGAGGTGAATTGTCCCGGCTCCTTGCCTGCGGCGATGCCGTAGTTGAGTTGCTCCACGCGCACCTGGTCCCAGCGGACGTCGAGCTCTTCCGCGATGAGCATGGGCAGCGACGTGCGCACGCCTTGCCCGATCTCGCAGCCGCGCGAGCCGATGGTCACGGTGTTGTCGGGATTGACGCGGATGAACGCACCCAGCGGGATCGACGAAGCCGCGATGGAACCCGCGGCCGGTTCCGCGGCGAGCGCGAGCCCGGGAAGCGAGACCGTGGCCAGCAGCGCGCCACCACTCAGGGAGATCTGCAGGAAATGCCGGCGTGAAGTGCTCATGCGCGGTATTCAAGCACCGATCAGCACGGGCAGTCACTCCGCCCGGCGCGACGGGTGATCGCTTGATCGTCCGGGCCGGCCGCCTAGTGCCGCATCGCAGCGACCTTGCGCGTGACCTGCCGCTGCCCCAGCGCCGAGAGAGACTCGAACTGATCCGAGAATTCCTGTTGCTCCACGGTGATCCGGCGGGCGTTGAGCATGGCCTCGAACTCCCATCGATCGGACCGCTTGCCGACGATGAACATCTGCATGGAGTCACGGCTCGCCGAGGCATTGGTCTGCCCGGGCAACGCCATGGCAGCCCACGCGTACATGACTGCGAGCCCGGGGTTGATGAACCTGACGAAATGAACACCGCCATCCAGCCGCGTGCCGTGCAGCTCGGACTCGAACAGCTCGGTGTGGAAGATCTCGATTTCCTTGCGGCCCTTGAGGTGCGTGCCTTCGTAGGCGACGAAGTCCGCGTCCTGGCGAAAGGGCCCGGCGAAGTCCGCGCCGCTGCCGTGATTCCAGGCGGTGATCATCTGCTCGTGCAGGTTGCGGATCAGCGTCTCGTCGTAGCTTTCGGGATGCATGCCGTCCTCCTCGCTTCGCGGTAGGTGGGAGCCTAACTCCTCGGGGCGCATGACGGGGCCGACGCGAATTGTCGGCGCATCTCCGACAGCCTAGGACGGGGACTGGCCCCCGTTCGCGCCGCGTTGACGCAGCGCAGCCGCCGTGAAATCGTCGGCGGGATAGAAGGCCTCGAGCACCAGCTCCGACAGCGTGACTTCCACGGCCGTGCCGAACACCGTGGTCGCCGAGAAGAACGACAACTCGGCGCCTTCGGGCGTGCGGATCCTGAGCGGCACCACCACCGGAGTTCCATCGCCATTCGCCGGGTGCTTGACCTCGCCGCCCGGGAACTCGCGCAACTCCGCGAGTAGTTCGGCGAGCTTCGGATCCGCCGTGATCTCCACGTCACGCGCCAGGCGTGCCAGCAGGTGCGTGCGCCACTGCGGCAGGTTCACGATGCGCGGCGCGATGCCATTCGGATGCAGTGACAGGCGCAGCACATTGATCGGCGACTGCAGCAGGGTTTCATCCGCGCAGGTGAGGAAGCCCTGCGCCGCCTTGTTGGCCGACACGAGGTTCCAGTGCCTGTCCACCAGGATGGCCGGATAGGGCTCGTGGCCCTGCAGGATCGAATCCACCGCGACGCGCACCGCGGCGAGTGACGGATCCGCATACGGACGCGAGGCGTACATCGGCGCGTAGCCCGCGGCGATGAGCAGGTCGTTGCGCTCGCGCAGTGGTACCTCGAGCCGGTCCGCAAGCCGCAGCACCATCGCGCGGCTCGCCTGCGAGCGGCCCGTCTCCATGAAGCTCAGGTGGCGCGTGGACACTTCCACTTCCGTCGCCAGCTCGAGCTGGCTCAGGTGACGGCGTTGACGCCAGGTACGCAGCTCTTCCCCGAAAGTCCGTTGCGGCTTTTTCATGAGGTGATCTTAGCGAGCACCCAGCGGATTGCCTTTACCTCAAAGGTAATAGGAGCCCCAGTATTCATGCCCGTGCGGGGCCTCAGGCCGGCGGATTCGTGAGCGTCTGCTGCTCGAGCGGCAGTTTGCGGATGCGCTGGCCGGTCGCGGCGAAAATGGCGTTGAGTACCGCGGGCGCGGCGACGGGAGTCGAGACTTCGCCGATGCCCCAGGGCCGCTCCGCGTCCGTGCCGGTGAAGTGCACCTCTATTTCGGGACACTCGTGGATGCGCAGCAGCTTGTTGTCGGCGAAGTTGCGATGGACGCAGCGGCCGTTCCGGATGGGCACGCCGCCATACAGAAGGCCGCTGAGACTCCAGACGATTCCGCCCTCGACCTGGTTTGCGGCGCCGAGCGGATTGATGAGGCGACCGCAGTCCACGGCGACCGTGACCTTGTGAATCTTCAGTGCGCCGTCCGCCACCGAGACTTCGGCGATGCAGGCCACGCAGGTCTGGCCATAGGGACTGAGGCAGAGCCCCAAGCCGCGCCCTGACAGCAGCTTCCTGCCCCACCCCGCCTTGCCCGCGGCAAGCTCCAGAACTCGCCGGAAACGATTGGAATCGAGCTGGCCGGACTCGCTCACCTGTGCCATCCGGCCCTGGGTGAGCAGCGAAAGGCGGAACGCCAGCGGGTCCAGCTTCAAATCCGCCGCGATCTCGTCGATGAAGCACTCACTGAGGCAGCGCCCGTGTGATACCACGCCGCGCCACGCGGAGGAGTGGATCAGCTCCTCGTCGTTCAAATCCTCGAAGTCGTAGCGGATGTTCGGGATGTCGTAGGCCATCTGCGGGAGCTCCGGTCCCGCGTAGTGCTGGCCCCAGGTGTACGTGCGGATCTCCTTCTCGTACCAGGCGTGCAGCTGGTTGGCCGCGTCGATGGCCGCCTGGTATTCCATGTGCTGGTAGTGATGCACGTGGTTGACCGTCTGGTCGTCCTCGCGCGTCCACATCATCTTCACCGGTACGTTGCCCGCCTCGCGCGAGATGAACGCCGCCTCCACTGCGAAGTCCGGGTAATAACGCCTGCCAAAGCCACCGCCGGAAGGGAAGAGATGAACGAGGACCTTTTCGGGCGGCAGCTTCAGCAGCGCGGAAACTTCGGAGACGATGAGATTCGGTGCCTGCGAGCCGCACCAGATCTCGACTTCGCCCTGTTTGAAGAACGCGGTGCAGTTCAGCGGCTCCATGCAGGAATGCAGCTGGTGTGGATAGACATAGGACGCGCGTAACGTGCGGCGCACCTTGGCAAGATCGTTCGTCGCGTTCTCGTCGCCGATATAGCCCGTCGGATCGCCGCGGTCGCGTGCGCGTTCGGCCGCGAGCTTCTCGAAATCGGCGGTGCTGAAGCGCGCCTTCTCGCCCTCGTCCCACTCGATGACCAGCGCGTCGCGGCCTTTCTGCGCGGCCCAGAAGGATTCCGCGACGACGACCACGCCTTCCCGGATGTCATGCGGCATGTAGGGCGGTTCGTGGTGCCCGGCGATGGGCTGCGTGGTGAAGACCTTGCGAACGCCCGGCACCTTGAGCGCCGCGCGCGCGTCATAGCGTTTGATGCGGCCCTTGAACACGGGGCAGCGTGCGATGAGCGCGTACAGCAGCCCGGGCATCTGCACATCGAGGCCGTATTCGAGCTTGCCGGTCACGATCTCCGGTACGAGCTTGTGAGCCTTGGGCTGACCGATGAGGGATTGTTGCTTGTCGGCCTTGAGCGCGATGGTCTCGGGGACCGGCAGCGTGGCGGCGAGCGAGGCCAGCTCGCCAAACCCTGCCCGCTGGCCGGTGCCGGACACCACGAAGTGGTTCTCGGCATGACAGCTGGCCGCCGGCACGCCCCACCGCTGCGCAGCCGCGGCGATCAGCATCTGGCGCGCTGTCGCGCCCGCCTTGCGAAGGCCATCGTATTGATAGGTGATGGAGCAGCTGCCGCCCGTGTCGTGGCCGCCATTGCGGTCGTTCTGCCAGCGCGCCATGTCGGCGCGCGGGAATTCCACATGCACGCGGTTCCAGTCCGCATGCAGCTCTTCGCAGAGGATCTGAGCGAGCGCGGTCGCCACGCCCTGTCCCATCTCGTGTTTGACCACCTGGAACAGCACGTCACCCGCGGGGGTGATGCGCAGGAAATCACCCAACGGGGTGATGCCGTGGATCACCGCCGGCGCGCCCACGGCCGTGGATGCGCCCACCTCGCGCAGGTACAGCGTCAATCCACCCGCGGCCAACGCGGAGTTGCGCAGGAACTCACGGCGCTTCATGCCCCGGCCGCTTGCTTCACGGCGCGACGGATGCGCACGTAAGTGCCGCAGCGGCAGAGATTGCCGGACATCGCTTCGTCGATCTGCTGGTCCGTGGGCTGGGGGTTGTCACGCAGCAGCGCCGCCGCCGTCATGAGCTGCCCCGCCTGGCAGTAGCCACATTGCGGCACGTCGCAATCGATCCAGGCTTTCTGCAGGGGATGCTGTCCCTCCGGGCTCAGGCCTTCGATCGTGGTGATCTGCCTGCCCGCCGCCGCCGATACCGGCAACACGCAGCTGCGGATCGCATTGCCATCGAGATGGATCGTGCAGGCGCCGCACAGCGACTGCCCGCAGCCGTACTTGGTTCCCGTGAGGCCGAGAAAATCCCGGATCACCCACAACAGGGGCATGTCCGGGTCCGCGTGCACCGTGTGGGTGACGCCGTTGACGGTGAGCTGGTGTTTCACCCCCGTAGATTTCCGTTGCGCGCGGGCGCTGTCTTGTAAAAAATCGGCAGGTGCAGCCCACGCTGATCACCTCCGACATGACCTACTGGCGCATCGCTCCGGATGCGCGGCTGCGCGGGCTCGTGTCGTGCTACTGGGTCGTGGATGGGAAGCATGTGAGCGAGCGGTTGCGCGCGCTCGAGCCCGCCGAAGACCTGCTGATCCCGGATGGCCTTTCCGAAATCGTGTTCAACCGCGGTGGCGCGGGCTTCGAACGGTGGAAGTTAGGCGGGCGTGACAGCCGGCAGCAGATGCGCGCCAGCTACCTGATCGGTGGACGCTCGCATTCCGTGAACACCCATGCGCCGGAGCCTGTTCATCTGGCGGGCGTGAAACTGGATTCGCGATTCCTGCGTGCGGTGATCCGGACGCCGCTCAGTGAAATACGAGACATCACGTTGTCGCTGCCGGACCTCGGTGACGAGCAATTGCTCGCCCTGGAAGATTCGATTGCGAATGCGCGCTGCATCGAAGCGATGGTGGCGCTGCTGGATAACTACTTCCTCGCGGCATTGCGTGATCTGGGGCGCGGCCGGACGGCCGTCGATGCGCTCGTCGCGCGCATTCATCAGGATGGCGGCGCCACGCCCATCCTGGGCTGGGCGCGGCAGAACAACATGGACTCGCGGAGCCTGGAGCGGGCGTTTTGCGCAGCGGTTGGGATGATGCCCAAGCAGTACGCGCGCGTGGTGCGATTCAAGCGTCACTACCAGGCGCTGATATCACCCGACAGCGAGCAGACCACGCTGAGCGCGAAGCTCGATGGCTTCTATGACCAGAGCCACTTCAATCGCGAGTTCCGGCATTTCACGGGAGTGGCCCCGGGCACGAAGCTGGCGGGCAGGATGACGCAGGGGATGAAGGTGGCGGATCACCTGATTGCCCTTGCCTGCTGAGCCGTCAGTGGGTTTCGCCTGGCGGAACTCGGCACTCACAGAATGCCAACCACGCCGCTCGTGGTCTAACATCTCGCCATGCGCGCAGTCGTCGTCGAGAGTTTTGGCCCGCCGCCGAAAATCGGCGTGCGGGATGTTCCCTCCCCTTCCCTGCCACCCGGCAGCGTGCGCATCCGCGTGCATGCCGTGGGCTTCGGCTTTCCTGACGCGCTCATGGTGGCCGGCAAGTATCAAGGCAAATCAGAACCGCCCTTCACACCCGGCAATGAAGTCGCGGGCGTCGTCAGCGAAGTCGCGGCCGACGTGCAGGGTGTACAGCCGGGCTCGCGCGTGTTGGCGATCTCCGGCGGTGGCGGCCTCGCCGAAGAGTGCGTGGTCCCCGCCAGCACGCTCATTCCACTGCCCGATTCCATGAGCCTCGCCGCGGCCGCGGCGTTTCTCGTCAACTACGGCACTACCTATCACGCGCTCGTTCAGCGGGCACGCCTCGCGCCCGGAGAGACCTTGCTGGTGCTCGGCGCGGCAGGCGGTGCAGGACTCTCGGCCGTGGAAATCGGCAAAGCGCTGGGCGCGCGCGTGATCGCCGCGGCCAGCAGCGAGGAAAAGCTGCAGCTCGCGAAACAACACGGCGCCGATTCGCTTCTCGACTACTCGCGCGACTCCATCAAGGCGAAGGTGCAGGAACTCACGGCGGATCGCGGCATCGACGTGGCCTACGACCCGGTTGGCGCGGACTACGCCGAGCAGGTCGTGCGCAGCATGGCGTGGGGCGGACGCTATCTCGTCATCGGATTCGCGGGCGGCGGCATCCCGTCGATTCCGCTCAACCTGCCGCTGCTCAAGGGATGCTCGATCGTGGGCGTGTTCTGGGGCGCGCACGTGCGGCGCGAGCGCGAACTGCACGCCGCGAACCTCGCGGCGCTGTTCAAGCTATTCGATTCGGGCGCGCTGCAGCCGCATCTAGTAGAGCTGGAAGGCCTCGAGAGTTGCGCCGCCGCCATCGACACGATCAACGGTCGCCGCTCGACCGGCAAGATCGTGATACGCGTCCGTGCCGGCGAGCGCTGACCCTCAGCCCTGCTACGCCTTCAACTTCGCCAGGAGTTGCGACTCCATCTCCGGCGTGAGCCCCGCCCGCAGCTTCTGTTTATCCGCCGGCCGCGTCTTCTGCCACTCCAGCGTGGCCTTGATCGTGCTTTCCAGGCTCCGGCACTTGAGCCCTTTCTTCACGGCCTTCGCGTTCTTCACCAGGCAGATGCCCGCGTCATCGCCCTCACCCGGCTGCCAGATCGGCACGTAGTTGCCCTTGGCCTTCTCACCGATGATCTCGTTGGCCTCGAGGAATTCCTTGCTGGCCCAGACGAACTTCGTGTCCGCGCCGGTCAGCTTCTTGCTGGTGTCGAGCAGTGAACCGATGGTCACCGACCCCGGTTCATTGCACAGATTGAACGAGCCGCCGATGTGGTTCTCGGCGCAACGCACGACAAAAGCCGACAGGTCGTACACGTCGATGTACTGGAACGGATCGCCCGGCTTGCCGGGCGCGAGCATCTCGCCACCCTGGCTCACGCGGAACGGCCAGTAGGTGAAGCGATCGGTGTGATCGCCAGGCCCGCAGATGTAGCTGGGCCGGATCACCGTGGCGTCCTTGCCGTAGGTCTCCTCGACCACCTTCTCGCACAGCACCTTGAGGCCACCGTAGGTCTCGCCGGTCACGTCGTTGGTGGTCGGATCCGCGAGCACGGCGAGCGGTGAATTCTCATCGAGTCCCTTCGTCTTGAAATCCGCATACACGGCGACGCTGGAGATGAAGATGTACTGCTTCACGTGCCCCTTGAGCAGTTCGGCCGTCGCGCGCACCTGCTTGGGTGTGTAGCCCGAGTTGTCGATGACGACATCCCAGTCGCGATCCTTGAGCGCATTGATGTCGCCGTTGCGGTCGCCGATGAGCTGCTCGACCCCTTCCCTGGCTTCAGGATCGCGCTTGCCGCGATTGAACAGCGTGACCTTGTGTTTGTTCTTCGCGAGGTCTTCCACGAAGTGCGGGCCGATGAACCCGGTTCCGCCGAGGATGAGGACTTTCAGTGTGCGGGAGGATTTCCCGAAGGCGTTGCCACTGATCGCCGCCGACAGCGCCGCGGCGCCCAGTACCTTGAAGGCATCACGTCTCTTCATGACCCACCTCGTATTTCTGGATGGGTGGAGCATACAAGAACGCGCCTCAAGGCAACCCGAACACCACGTAGCCACCCTTCCCCAATGGCTCCGGTGAGCCGATGCCACTCTCACGCGAGTTGAGGCCCCAGGTATGCGGCGTGGTCGCATTCACCACGATGTAGTGCCTGCCCTTCACCTCGTAGATGGCCGGCAATGCCTTCCGCCGTACATCGGCAGCGCGTACTGCCACAACACCTCGCCGCTTTCCGCATCGAACGCATACAACCCGCCATCGCGCGCCGTCGAGAACACGATGCCGGTGGACGTGACGATCATGCCCTGCGCTGCGAGCCGCGAGGCACGCCGGTGTTGCTGCCGCCTGCCTTCGTGACATCCCGGATCCTGTCCGAGCGGCTTGCGCCACTTGATGACGCCCTTGTTGAGATCATAGGCGATGATCTGCGACCACGGCGGCGCCAGTAGATAGGGATACCCCAGTCCGTAGTCCGTGAAATAGCGCTGCGCGGGCGCGTTCGACGCCTTCGGGGTAGTCCTGCATGGCATCGGGCGGCGTACCGGCGACGGCGGGCGCGGGATGCCGCCGCTGGCGACGACCGGGCCCGCTCGGCGTGGGCCCCGCCGGAATTTCGCCGGGCCGGCGCGTGCGGCCGCCACCGCCGAGGTACGCAAGGATGTCGCCCGCCTGCTCGTCGGTGACATGTGGCAGCGGCGGCATGCGGCCGTTGCCGTAGTTGATGATGCGGCGGAAATGGGCGCCGGTGATCTGGCTGCCCGCGGTGATCAATGACGGCGCCGGCCGGCGTGCCCGGCGCGATCCGCGCCATGGCACATGGCGCAGTGTTCCTTGTATGCCGCCTCGCCGCGCTTGAGCCGTTTCGGGATCGGGTGGCCCGAAGCGGCCAAGGCCGCCGGCCACCTTGCGATCTCGACGTTCCTGCAGCTTGTAGAACGACGGGAAATCCTGGTTCAGCAGATAGACGATGCCCTTCGCGGGATTGGCCGCGGTGTTGCCCCAGTTGGTGCCGCCCACGGCGCCGGGCACCACCGCGCTCTCCTCCAGCGCCGGCGGATTGAACAGCCCGGTCCGCGCCTGGGAGATGCGCTCCTTCCAGTCGGCGCGCTCGGCATCGGAGATCAGATAGGGAGTGAGGTCATCGGGCTGCACCACCTGCCGCGCCGTGGGCTGGCAGCGTGGAGAAAGGCTGCGTGGGCCAGGCCTGCTCGCCGGGCACATCGCTCTTCGGCACCGGGCGTCTCTTCGATGGGCCACACGGGCTCGCCGGTGACGCGATCGAACACGAACATGAAGCCCTGCTTGGTGGCCTGCGCCACGGCGTCGATGGTCTTGCCATCCTTGCGAACCGTGATCAGCTGCGGCGCCGCCGTGGGGTCGTAGTCCCAGAGGTCGTGATGCACCATCTGGAAATGCCAGAGGCGCTTGCCGGTGCGCGCATCCAGCGCCAGCAGGCAGTCGCTGAACAGGTTCATGCCGATGCGGTCGGCGCCGTAGTAGTCGTAGGTCGGCGAGACTCACCGGTAGATAGACGATGCCGCGCTTCTGGTCGACGGTGATCTCGCCCCAGACGTTGACGCCGCCGGCGTACTTCCACGCGTCCTTGGGCCAGGTGTCGTAGCCGAACTCGCCGGGCCGCGGAATGGTGTGGAACGTCCAGGCCAGCATTCGCCGGTGACGACGTCGTAGGCGCGGATGTGTCCCGGGCGGCGAGAAATAACCCTCGCCGGGCGAGCTGCCGAGGATCAGCAGGTTTTCGAACACGCGACCCGGGTGTCGACGACATCACGCGGCGCACGGTCGCGGGATCGCGCCCGAGCCCTTCGCGCAGATCCACCACGCCCGTTCGTGCCGAAGGTGGTGATGGATTTTCCGGTGCGCGCGTCGATGGCCTGCAGCAGGTCTTCCATGGCGAACAACAGCCGGCGATCCTTGCCGTTCCCGCTCTGCCAGTAGTTGATGCCGCGATTGGTGATGCCACGCAGGTTGGCGTGGATCCACAGTTCCTTGCGCGTGGCCACGTCGATGGCCACCAGCGAGCTGTTCTTGGCCAGCACGTACATCACGCCGTCGACGATCACCGGATTGAACTGGTAAGCGCGCTCGTCGCTGGTGGGATAGATCCACGACACGGCGAGGTTTGCCACCGACTTCTTCGTGATGTCCGGCGTGACCGCGTACTTGGACTGGTCCGGCCGTGCCGCCGTAGTCGCGCCACTCGGTGCGCTTGGCGCGGAAGACGACACGGCCAGCGATAGCGCGAACGCCGCCGCGACCAGAGTGCCGGCAAGCCCGCGGACAACCTGGCAGCAGTCCCACGGCTGAGCAACTAGTTCGACATGGACTACTTGACCGGCCGGGCGCGCGGCGGCGAGACGTCGCTGACATCCGGCACGGGCGACTCGACGCCCTTCTTCGGGACCTCCAGTTCGCGCGGCCCAGGCGATGCCGTTGAGCAGGAACTTGCGGTAGTCGTCGCGCACCAGGTTGTCGCGGAAATCCAGGCCGCCGAACACGAAGCCGCGGCCGCCATCGTCACGCTGATAGGCCCACGACGCGATCTGCGGCCCGATCTTCAGCTTGTCCTCCTTGGGCGTTGCCAGCAACAGGTTCGTGCGACGCGCATCGTTGGGCAGGAAGAACCGGCAGAACACTTCATCGCGATACGTCCACGGCTTCACGCCGCGCAGGATGGGATGCTTCCTGTTCTCGAAGCGTCATCGTCCACTCATCGACCGGGTTCCTCGAACCCATCCTGCACCCAGAGCCCACCCGTCCAGTTCAGGTAATTCTCGGCGCGCGGCCCAGTTCTCCGCCCACAGCGAGTAGTGGAACGATCACCACGCCTATCTTCCGGGTCTTGATGAGCTCGTTGAGTTGCTTGAGATAGGCCGTGGTCTCGGGGTCGTAGCCGCGACCATTGGTCGAGGGATTCGGCGGGAACAGCGGATGGATTTCGTTGTCGGCCCGATCCGAGCTCGAGTCGATGACGATGACCGCGGCATCCTTCACGGCCTCGAGATCGCGCGGCAGCGGACCCACGATCACCTGCGTCTTCACACCCGGCAGGTTGGTCGCGCGCTCGAAGGATTGCGCCAGCGTGCGCAGGTCGCGCTCGTATTCATGGCGCCCGGGCGCGCCGTGATCGCGCGGCCCCGCCAGGAACAGGATTTTGGTGTCGGCGGCTTCCGCAGGCGCAAGACACATCGACAGCAGCACTGCCGCAATGCATGGAACAGCTTTCAAGAGACCCCCTTCGGCCTTTGAAGTGACGCGCATGATCGGACAAAACCGTTAGTCGTGACCAATCATTCTCGACACGGTTCACTCGCGATTGCGCAATTTCGATCAGTTGTGTTAACAAAGGTTCGCGTTTCATCGGGTCGCGCGGACAAGCGGTGAACGCCTGTGCATTCAACTCATCAACGAAGGGGGTCCAGCAATGGACGCAGCAATGAGTCGCACGCTGCCTCGAGGAATGGACGACGGCTGACACCCGTTCCGGTTTCCAGATCCTGAATTCCAGCAACTCAAGGAATGC
This sequence comes from uncultured Pseudomonadota bacterium, assembly GCA_963846605.1. GTDB lineage: Bacteria > Pseudomonadota > Gammaproteobacteria > Steroidobacterales > Steroidobacteraceae > CADEED01. Next base: position 1,081,119 of record CAWJWS010000008.1, on the reverse strand, counting down.
GGACCCTGTCTCCAGGTTCCGCAGGGAAGCGTGCGTCATGAAAATCCTGGTTCCGATTCTTTCCATCACTTTGCTCGCCTCTTGCGCCGTCATCGCCGGCGAGCGGTTCCCCTCGCCGAACGCGGCTCCTAACAACATCCTGCCTGCGCAGTTCACGGCCGCGCCGATCCGCGTCGACGGCGTCATCGATGATGCCTGGGCGGCGGCCACACCCGCGGCATTGGACAAAGCCTACAACCCCGCGATGAACGCGCCGCCCACGGCCGCCTGCCCCACCACGGGCAGTGTGAAAGCGATGTGGGACGGATCGCGGCTGTACCTGCTCATCAGCGTGAACGATCCGCTGGTGAACACAGCGCCCGCCCAGCTCTCGAACAAGGATGGCGTCGAATTCTGGATCGACCACTTCAACGACAAGGCCCCGAAGTTCCTCGAAGACGACGGCACCATGACCATCACGGCGCCGCCCGCCGCGTTCACCGCCAACCGGCCGCAGAACACGATCTTCGACAATGTGAGTTCGCGCTATCTCGAGTCCCATGCCTCGGCACTGCGAACGGACTCCAGTGGGGCCACCGTGGGTTACAACGTGGAAGTCGCCTGGTATCTCGGCGAACACGCACGCGCCAACGGCTCGCGGTTCGGTTTCGACTTCGGCATCAACGAAAGCGACGCCAGCGGCATCCGCCAGTGCCGCGTGTTCTGGAACTCCGCCAGCCGTTCACGCACGACGGAAACCACCGTCGAGTGGGGCACGGTGGAGCTCGCGGGCTATGCCGGCGGCCCGATGCAGGTCGACACCTTCATGCTGTCGAAGAACCTCGCCAAGGCGAACGCGCTGGTGCGCGGCATCTGGCGCGATGAAGTCGCGCTCGACAAGGCGATCCGCTATGGCGCGGACGCGCTGACCTCGGGCGACCAGTGGGTCATCGACCAGCGCAATGCGCAGCTCGACTTCGCGATGCAGTCACTGCGCCGCACGGGTCCGTACCCGGATCCGCAGGACCTGCCGGTGCTGCAGCACCTCAACGACCCGTTCCAGTTCTTCAACGGCAAGCGCGTGCGCTCGAAGGAGGATTGGAGCAAGCGGCGTGATGAGCTGAAAAACCTGATGCAGTACTACGAGTTCGGCTTCAAGCCGGCGAAGCCGCCGGTGTTCAGCGCCACCTCCGTCACCAACGGCCAGTCGCGGAACATCACGATCAGCATGAGTGACAACGGACGCAGCGCGTCCTTCGTGCCGCGGCTCACGCTGCCCACGACCGAACAGGCAGCGGCGGCCGGAAAGTCCGCGCCGTTCCCGGTGATCGTGTCGCTGGATTTCGCAGTGGGTAACGGGAACGCGAACTACCTGAATGCGGGATATGCGGTGTTGAGCATCCCCACCGGCAGCGTGCAATCCGACAACGTGGCGCACACCGGCGCCATCTTCGACCTGTATCCGTACGACGTGGCCGCGGGCCACGACTTCGGCTCCCTGCTGGGCTGGGCCTGGGGCGCTTCGCGCGCAGTCGACGCGCTCGAGTACCTGGTCGCCCACGACCCTGGCTACACCCTGCAGGTGAACGGAACATCCACGCCGCTGGTGGCGCTCGACAAGCTCGCGGTCACCGGCTTCTCGCGGTGGGGCAAAGGCGCGTTGCTCGCCGGCGCGCTGGACGATCGCTTCGCGGTCACGCACGCCGGTGCGTCGGGCAGCGGCGGCGCGGCGCCGTATCGCTTCACGCCCTTCGGCAACACCTACACCTGGGGATTCACCAGCGGTTCGGAGACGCTGGGCGATCACATGCGCCACCAGACGCACAACTCCAACGAGATGATGCGACGCTTCCTCAACGACACCGATCCCATGGCCGTGCAACCGCGCATGTATCACACGGCGACCTACGGCTTCGGCGAGCGCCTGCCCTACGACCACCACCTGCAGATCGCGGTGATCGCGCCGCGCGCCGTGCTCATCGCCAATACCAATGACGACTACGGCAACAACGCCGAAGGCGACGCCATCGGCGTGCTCGCGGCGCGGCCCGTGTTCGAGTACCTGGGCGCCGGGGACAAACTGGCGCTGGATCTGTACCTGGGCGGCGGCGGGCACTCGCTCAAGGTGCCGCAGCAGCACAACTTCGTTCGCTTCCTGGACTACGTGCTGTACGGCATCGCACTGCCAAACACGGTGCCACCCGGCGACGCCACGAATACCCCCACCGATGTGCAACTGCGACGCGATCCCTATCTCACGGGCGCGGAAGGCGGCCTGAGCGTGTACGACGTCTACTACGGCGGAGTGCGCACGATGATGCCGTGGTTAGGCCGTGGACCCCGATGAATCCCGACCGGTCGAATAACGGCAAAACCATTCAGACCCGTCTACAGGTGAGACAGCGTTCAATGTTTGGCCCGCGGTGCAAACCGCGGGGATCCGAATCGTCGACCCGGGCTTCCCCCCTGGCAAACTGCCCGATTTAGGGATTCGGAGCTGCGCGCTGGCCCCTCCGCGAGGAGTGAAGCCAGCGCGCCTTTTTTTGCCCGCCATAATTGATCACCAGGTCGCGCCGGCGCGGGTGCTACTTTTCGCCGCGTATGCCCTTCACGATTTCACATGCCGCCGCGGCTTTCCCGGTACACGCACTCGGCAGGTCACGCCTGCCGCTCGCCGCGCTCATGATCGGCAGCGTCACGCCCGACCTGGTGTTCTACATCCCGCGCTACGTGGAATACGACAACTCGCACAGTCCGTCCGGCGTGTTCACGTTCTGCTTGCCGCTGGGGCTGCTGATCTGGTGGTTCTTCATCCGCGTGCTCGAGCGTCCAACCCTCTCCTGGCTGCCCGAGGCCTGGCGCACGCGCATCGCGCCGACGCCAAGGCCCACCCTCCGCGCCTGGCTCTGGGCCGCGCTCGCCGTGGTGCTGGGCGCCATCACGCATCTGGTCTGGGATTCCTTCACGCATTCGGAGACACCGGTGGTCCATGCGCTGCCCGCGTTCCGCAATGAAGTGACCGTCGGCGGGCTTCCGGTGCCCATCTACTTCGTACTGCAGGTGTTGAGCAGCGTGTTCGGCCTCGTCGTGCTGGCGGGCTGGGCGCTGCGCATTCCTCGCAAGCCTCCGGTGCCGGCCTCACTCGAAGTTCCGGAAGCGCGGCCTTCTCCCTCGAATCGGGATCGCATCATGGCGGTGGGGTTCATCGCCGCGATGGCTTGCGCCGTGGCCGCGCTGAATTTCTACCGCTACGCGCACCTGCCCGCGGGCGCCGTCATGTTCGTGGTGCTCGTCGGCGGCATGGCGGGCGCGGCGTTCGGCTGGACGATCGTGGCGCTGACGATCCGGCTGCGCACACCCGCCGTTACTGCGCCCAGCGGGCGCCGATGATCACCAGGTAGGTGAAGCCGTTTTCAGTCGGCGTGCGATACGCGCCGATGGCGCCGAGGAACTTGGCTGCGATGGCGGTCATTTCCCAACCGTCGACTTCGTTGGCCGCCCAATTCGCGCCCGCGAGACGCTCGAAGTTCCGCTGTTCGCCGAAGTCGCGAACGTCGAGCAACTGCGCCTTCACGGCATCGACGTGCGATTCGTTTGCCCAGGACCACAGCCAAGTGTTGCTGGTCCTGGAAAGCGAACCCGCGAAGACGATGTCGCAGACGACAGCGGGCTTGCCGTCATTGGAGAACACAAGTTCCGCGCGATCCTGGTACCAGTCCCAACGCTTGTGCTCATTCAGTTTGAAATCCCGCATCAAGGCGTCCTGCCGCATCTGCAGGTAGCGGACGGAAGATGCGATCAGCGCGTTCCAGGCCTTGCTGTCCTGGACCCAGTTCTTCGCGCGGAACTTGCCGTAGCAATGCACGCAGACAACCTTGAAATCCGCATGCGCGGCGAACTCTTCCGTCCAGTCGTCCTCGCCATCGAGGATGGCGTGGCATTCATCGCACCAGGCATCCGGACATTCGACGCAATCCGGTTCACGCTCGGCGAAGTAATGAAACCCGCGATCGCGCCCGCGGATGAGATGGCGGCAGACAAGTCCGCCATTGACGCGACCGTGCCGGGCGCACTCGACCTGCTTCAAACTGCTTCGACCGCCGGGGTGTAATTCACGCCGCAACCGCCCAGCCCGCAGTAGCCATTCGGATTCTTCGCCAGGTACTGCTGGTGATATTCCTCGGCGTAGTAGAACTCCGGCGCCTCGAGGATCTCGGTGGTGATCGCGCGCGCGATGCGCCTTGCTCAGCGCTTCCTGGTAGCGACGCTTGCCCTCTTCCGCCGCCTGCCTTCTGCGCATCGGTGGTGTAGTAGATCGCCGAGCGGTATTGCGTGCCGACGTCGTTCCCCTGGCGCATGCCCTGCGTGGGATCGTGCGACTCCCAGAACGCCTTGAGCAGCGTCTCGAAGCTCACCTTGGCCGGGTCGTAGACCACGCGCACCACTTCGGTGTGGCCGGTGCGGCCGGAACACACTTCTTCATAGGTGGCATTGGGCGTGTAGCCGCCCGCATACCCCACGGCCGTGGTGACCACGCCGGGGATCTGCCAGAACTTGCGCTCCGCGCCCCAGAAGCAGCCCAGGCCGAACACGGCCTCCTCGAGCCCGCCCGCGGCCGGCTGTTTGATCTGGCTGCCGTTCACGAAATGTTTGCCCGACAGCGGCAATGGCGTATTGCGGCCCGGCAGTGCCTCGGTCTTGCGCGGGAATCGTGGTCTTCTTGCTGAGGAGGGCCATGGGGACTCCTCGGAGGTCGCGGATTCGGGGTTGCCGAAGTGTGGGGTCGCTCCGGCATTACTCAAGACCGCGTGCGGCAGCGTTTATTGCGCCCCAGACGCTACACTGCCGCGCCCATGACCGACTCCGCCAGCACTCCGCGCCTGCGTGCCACGTTCGCGATCTACCTCGCGCTGATCGCCACCACCGCCGTCATCGGACCGCAACAGGTACCGCCCTGGCTGTATTTCGCGATGAGCATCGCAGGTTTCATTTGCGTGGCGCTGGCCTGCCTGGGGCGCATCTGGTGCTCGGTGTTCATCGCCGGCCACAAGGATGCGGACCTCGTGACCACCGGTCCCTACGCGCGTTGCCGGCATCCGCTGTATGCCTGCTCCATCCTGGGCGCGCTGGGGCTGGGGCTGACCACCAAGTCGTTGTTGTTGTGCGCGGTCGTCGGTGGTGCTGATCTCGGCGCTGGTGATCTATGCGGCGTCCTGCGAGGAGCAGTTCCTGGCCGACGCCTTCCCGGAGCAGTTCAAGGCCTACGTCGTCGCCACGCCGAACATGTGGTGGCCGGGCCGGCCGCGGCACTTCCCGACAGCCTGGATGTGCGTCCCGTGGTATTCTGGAAGGCATTCCTCGACGCAGGGTCGTTCTTCCTGCTTGTGGCTGCTGGTGGCCGTGGCCGCGGAGTCCGCCGCGCGCTTTGAGTCGACCCTGACTGCGCGCATCCTGCTGCCGTGTACGCTCGCGGCCATGAAACAACCTCGCCGCTGCTGCGCCATCGCCATGCAACATCGTCTGACTACGCCGCGGGTGCCAGAGCGCCGCTGAGGGTGACCCGGCCTCCCCGCCCCTGATCAACACCCGCTGGCGGCTGACGCAACTCGGCGACCAGATGGTCGACAATCCCGCGGGCGACAGCGCCATCGGCCTTCAGCTCCAGCGCGCAGAACCCGCGCATGACTGGGCTTCGCGGGATGCAATCGCATGTTCGGTGGCTATGTGCTCAACGGCGAGCAGCTGAAGTTCGACCAGGTGGGCGGCACCAAGATGGCTTGCGTGGACGGCCAGCGCATGCAGACTGGAACAGCGGTACTTCACCATGCTTCGCGCGTGGCTCGCTGGAAGATCACGGGCAGCACGCTCGACGTTGCTGGATTCGCTGGCACCGCACTCGGCGTTGTTCGTCGCAGAGTCCGCGCGCCACGCGATTCGCTGCGACAGGCCTACCCTTGGCGCCTCTTCGGCCCGGTGCAGCGGTACTCGCGGATCACCCGCCAGCGCGTGCAATCGGCTCCTCGCCGTCCACACACTTGCGGTCTTCGCCCTTGCGTTGCGCGCCGGGATAACCCCAGTCGCGCAGCGCTCGCGCGCCATCTCCACGCCCGCGCGCTCGTCCACCTGCGGGCTTTCGTACTTGCGGTACTCGTAGAACAGCGCCACCGTGGCCGTGTCGCTGGTCGCTGTCCGCCACGCTCCAGAGCTTGTAGGTAGTGCAGCCGGACAGCCCGAGCGATCGGCGGCAACAGGCGGCGGCGAACAATGGCGGACGACGAGCGATTCATCGGATTCCCCTCGAAGCACGATGCGGACTGTAGCGTCTTTCGACACCGCTGACAGCGCGTGTTCTGGCAGCCGCGGCGTTCTGGCAAAAGCGCGCGCCGCTCTGGCTATAGTCGCACGCCTGATGGACCTTACCCGAACAGGTCCCGGGCGCCGAGAAGTCGCAGTTCAGACTGCTGGGCACCCGCCGCTTCCTGCCCTTCTTCCTCACGCAGTTCCTCGGCGCGTTCAACGACAACCTGTTCCGCAATGCGCTGATCGTATCGCATCACCTTCGGCGCATCGGCCGCCGCCCAAGACGCGGGCGTGATGGCCAATGCCGCGCAGGGACTGTTCATCCTGCCCTTCTTCCTGTTCTCGGCGCTGGCCGGGCAGCTGGCCGACAAATACGAGAAAAGCCGGCTGATCCGGCAGACGCGGCTCATCGAAGTGTTCCTGATGTGCCTGGGCGCGGTGGCGCTGTACTTCAGCCACGTGCCCTCGCTGCTCGTCGGTCGATCTTCCTGATGGGCGTGCTCGCCACCATCTTCGGGCCGCTCAAGTATTCGCTCATGCCGCAGCACCTGCGCCAAAGCGAACTGGTGGGTGGCAACGCGCTCGTGGATTCCGGCACCTTCCTCGCGATCCTCGTCGGCACCATCGCCGGCGGACTGCTGGCGCCGACTGAGCGCCGCGGAGAAGGCGCTGGGTGGCGCCAGCGACGCGAACATCGCCGCGGCGGTCGCGATGATGGCCGTGGCATTGGTGATGTACGCCTGCGCGCGTTTCATCCCGCGCGCCGAGGCCACCGACCCCGGACTGAAGATCAACTACAACCCGTTCACGGCGACCTGGCAGGTGATCCGGTTCGCCGCGAAGACGCGCGCCATCTTCCTCTCGCTGTTGGGTATCTCCTGGTTCTGGCTGGTGGGCGCGCTGACTCCTCGCACAGCTGCCCGGCGTATGCGCGTGACGTGCTGGGCGGCGACAAGACCGTGTACACGCTGCTGCTGGCGGCGTTCTCGACTCGGCACGGCGCTGGGTTCGCTGTGCTGCGAAAAACTGTCCGGCCACAAGGTGGAGATCGGCCTGGTGCCGCTGGGATCCATCGGCATGACGGTCTGCCTGCTGGACCTGTACTTCGAACAGCCCGGGCATCACGCAGCGGCGGAGCGGTGGTCTCCTGGCTGCAGTTACCTGCGCGAGGGCGGCTGGGATGTCGTGCTGGATTGCGCGCTGATCGGTGTGTTCGGCGGCCTGTTCATCGTGCCGCTGTACGCGCTGATCCTCCAGCGCAGCACCGAGACCCACCGCGCGCGCATCATCGCCTGCAACAACATCCTCAATGCCGGCTTCATGGTGCTGGCGGCCGTGCTCGCCATCGTCTGGCTGGAGGTGCTGGAGCTCACGCATCCCGCAGCTGTTCATCCTCGCCGCCGTGCTCAACGCCGCGGTCGCCATTTACATCTACTCGCTGGTGCCTGAATTCCTGATGCGGTTCCTGACCTGGGTGCTGGTCAACATCATGTACCGCGTGAAGGTGCAGCGGACTCGAACACATCCCCGAGCACGGCCCCGCGCTCATCGTCTGCAACCACGTGAGCTTCATGGATCCGCTGGTGATCGGCGGCAGCGTGCGGCGGCCGGTGCGCTTCGTCATGGACCACAACATCTTCAAGATCCCCGTGCTCAAGTTCATCTTCCGCACCGCGGGCGCCATTCCAATCGCGCCCGCCGCGGAAGACTCGCACGCCCTGCAGCACGCCTTCGACCGCATCGATGCCGAACTCGCCGACGGGCGAGATCGTCTGCATCTTCCCCGAAGGCAAGCTCACCAAGGACGGCGAGATGAACGAGTTCAAGCGCGGCGTGGAGAAGATCCTCGAGCGCCGTCCCGTGCCCGTGATACCCATGGCGCTGCGCGGCCTGTGGGGCAGCTTCTTCAGCCGCCGCGAGGGCAAGGCGCCCATGACCAAACTACCCAGCCGGTTCTGGTCGCGCATCGAGATGGTCGTCACCGCGCCCGTGCCCGGCGACGACGCCAGTGCCACCGGCCTGCAGAAAATCGTCTCCGGCCTGCGCGGCGAATGGCAATAAATGGGGACATTCCTGATTTTCTAGCAAACGGGGACGCGCCTCCTTGCAGCTGCTCAAGTCAGATACCTTCGGGACGATTTCGCGCGACGGCGAACGCGTCATCCGCGACACCCGCCGCCGCCCGTCCTTGGGCTCGCTGGCTGGCGCGCTACCTGATGCGCCGCGAACGCCTCGCGCTGGCGCATCTCGCCGGAACGATCGAAGGAATCCCGACGTTTGCTGAGCCGCCGACCGCAACACGCTGACGCGCGCGTGGATCGACGGCAGTCCCATGCACCTGGCACGACCGCGCGATCCGGCCTACTTCCGCGCCGCGCTGAAGCTCCTGCGTCGCCTGCACGCGGCCGGCGTGCTCCACAACGACCTCGCCAAGGAAACCAACTGGCTTGTGACGCCGGACGGCCGCCCCGCCTTCGTCGATTTCCAGCTCGCCACCGTGCTCGAACGCCGCGGCAAGCTGGCGCGCTCCCGCGGCCACGATGACCTGCGCCACCTGCTCAAGCACAAGCGCACCTATCTTCCCGATCGACTCACCGTGCGCGAGAAGCGCATGCTGGCGCGCCGGTCGCTGGTCTCGCGGATCTGGATGGCTACCGGCAAGAAGGTCTATCTGTTCGTCACGCGCCGGATCCTGCATTGGCAGGATCGCGAAGGTGCGGGAGACCGCAAGTGAGCCGGCATCGGCCCGCACCGCGGCATGGCCGGCACCCGCTTACATAAGGCGCCTTTGCCCCGATGACGTGAAGCACTTCACGCCGCGCCCGATAAGTGTATTATAGTCTTGATACACTAATTCACAGGCGCCATGTTCGTACTCACCCCAAACTCCGGCATCCCGATCTACCGCCAGGTCCTCGACCAGGTCCGGCGCAAGGTGGCCAGTGGCCAGTTGAAGCCCGGCGACGAGCTGCCGTCCGTCCGCGAAGTCGCGATGGCGCACGCCGTGAATCCCATGACGATTTCCAAGGCCTACGCGCTCCTGCAGGCCGAAGGCCTGCTGGAGCACAACCGCGGCAAGCCCATGACCGTGGCCAGCCAGTCGCGTACCCAGACACCGGTCACGCAACGGCTCGGCCAGATCGAAACACTGGTCGAGCAGGTGGCGCTGGCCGCCCGACAACTTCAATTGAGCCAGGCGGAAGTCATCAAGCTGCTCCGCCGCAAATGGGAGCAAGACGATGAATGAACTCGCAGTACAGGCAAAGCATCTGCGCAAGGATTTCGGACGCCGCACCGTGCTCCAGGACCTGAACTTCGGCGTTCACCCGGGCGAAGTGGTGGGAGTGCTGGGCAAGAACGGCGCCGGCAAGACCACGCTGCTCGAGCTCATGCTCGGCTATGGCATGCCCTCCTCGGGCGAGGTGCGCGTCTTCGGCCAGCAGAGCCGCGACCTGTCCGGCGACGCCAAGCGTCGCATCGGCTTCGTGCCGCAGCAGGATGAGCTGCTGGATCAGCTCACCGTGGCCGAACAACTGCGCGTGATCGCGGCGTTCTATCCACGCTGGGATCACGAACTCATCAGCCGTCTCTGCCATTCGTGGAGCGTGGACCCGAACGCCCGCATCAAGACCATGTCCGTGGGAGAGCGGCAGAAGCTGTCCATCCTCCTTGCGTTCGGACACCGGCCGGACCTTCTGATACTCGACGAGCCCGTGGCCAGTCTGGACCCCGTGGCGCGGCGCCAGTTCCTCGAAGAACTGGTGGCGCTGGCCGCGGAAGGCCAGCGGGCCATCGTGTTCTCCACGCACATCGTCTCCGACATCGAACGCCTGGCTTCCCGCATCTGGATCCTCCGGGAAGGCAGCCTGTGCTGGGAGGGCGACCTGGAAACGCTCAAGGAATCCATGTCGCGCATCCACATCCAGGTTCCGGGCTCTTCGCTGCCGCCCGCCGACATCCCGGGACTCATCAACCGGCGGGCGCAGGGACAGAACGTCATCGCCGTGGTGCGCGACTGGACGCCCGAAACCCGCCAGTCCTTCGAAGACAGGCATGCGGTGACCGTGGAGCAGGAACGCCTGGGCCTGGAAGAAATATTCCTGGAGCTGCACAGATGAAAGCCGTGTTCCGCCTGGTGCTCACGTACTTCTCGGGCACGGCCCTGTCGAAGTGGCTCACGATCCTGGCCTTGCTGCTCATCCTGGCGTCGCTGTGTGTCGTGCTCTACCTGCCGCAGACCGAACACATGCTCGCGTTCGCGGTCCCAGGAATCCTCATCCTGTTCATGTCGACGCTGATCATGCCGATGATCTTCGGATCGCTGGCAAGGGGACACGCGGCGCGGATCCTCCCGGGCCTGCGCGTCAAACTACTGGCCAGCGCCATCCTCACGGTGCTGCTCGTGGCGCTACCGCCGGGACTGTTGACCCCGCTCAGCTATGTGGCCGGCATGTCGGCCAGCCCGAGCGCGCTTCTCGAAGATCCCCGCCTCCTCCAGTACACGCTGGCGCTGGCGCTCAAGACCTACGTGTCGGCTTGCATCGCGGCCTCGTGGATCTACCTCGCCGTGTCAATCATGACGAGTGGCGAAAACCGCGCCGGCATCGCCCGGACGCTGGTGGTCATCGGCATCCTGGGCCTGCTTCCGGTGACATTGAAAGTTGGCGGGCCGGATGGCTTCCTGTGGAACCTGCTGCACCTGGGGCTGCTCTTCGTGGTGTTCAGCGTGGCGTTCCTCGCGTGGCCGCGGCTGAAGCCCTGGTTCAACCGGAGGCGGACAACGGCCGGCCCGGGCACGCCGGCCATTGCGCGCGACTTCGCAGGCAAGGAGATCGATCTGCTGCTCGGCAATGCGCATCCCCTGGTCGCCCTCGCGGGATTGCTCGTACCCATCGCCTTCATCGTCTACGCCAGCGTCAATTCATCCGGGTTCATGCTCTATGCGCTCACCATCGCCAGCATCATCGGCAGCGGCAACAGCGAGAAGGCGCCGCGTCGCAGCCGGGCGCTATGGTTGCGTGGTGACTGGTCGCGCAGCGCCCTGTTCGCCGCCGTCGAGAAATCGCTGTGGCGGCACAACGGCATCGTCATGGTCGCGATGCTGCTGTTCCTGTTTGCGCTGGCTGGCTACGCGGGCATTTCGGCCGTGCAGCTGATCGTGGGTGTTCCCGCGATCGTGCTCGGCACCGCGCTCAGCACCTATCTCGGGCTCACGCTGACCCGCGGGATCCGGGTCCCGGAAGCGATACTGTCGATCCTGCTGATGGTCTCGCTCATCGTGGTCACGGTGCTGGCGGCGAACCCCCGGATTCCCGTCTGGATCATCGCCGCCGCCCTACTCGCGTTGACGGCCGCCGCACTCTGGGTACGAAGTTTCGCGCGTCACCGCTGGCTGGATCTCGACTGGTCGCAGCTCCGGCGTGAACATCAACCCGTCTTGCGAGCGGGATAGCGAGTCCGCAGTTCCTTGATCGACGCCACCGCAAGCTGCTCGAGCACCTTGCGGTCGACGTCATCGAGCTTCTTGATGTAGAGACAGCCCGCCCCCGCCTTGTGCTTGCCCAGCTTCGCCAGCAGCGGCTTGGCCTCGAGGTTCGGGCACAGATACAGCGACAGCTCCTTGCCGCGCGGCGAGAAGCCGATCAACGGCGCATCGCCCTCGCGGCCGCTCGGATACACGTAGTGGTAGCTGTCGAAGCCGACGATGCTCGGGCCCCACATCTTCGGCGGCTTGCCGGTGATCTCCTTGAAGAGCTTCACCAGTTCTTTGCAGTCGGCGAGTTGATCGGCGCTGGCCTTCTTCTTCAGGAAGTCCGCAACGCTGACCGCAGTTGGTTTCGTCTTGTTCTCGGCCATCTCACACCTCAGGTGGGCAGGACATCCGCCGGGTACTCCGCGGGCTCGTCTACCAGCAGCCAGATCTCTTCGGATTCGCGCCCGATGACGACGCCTTTCAGTGGCTGGAGATGCGGGACCTGCGTCGGCTCGTCCGCGGGAGACACGGGCATTTCGACCACCACGTCGTAGTCCGAAGGCAACACGCCCGGTAGAGGCAACTCATCCAGGAACAATTCCAGCAGCGCCAGCGGTTCGCTCGCCGAGTCCGGGCGTGAAGCGGCCGAATACAGCCGAATCTGCTTTGTCTCGGCATCGATCTCGAGCTCGCGCACGGGCGAGATGATGACGTCGAGTTCGTCGTCCGGGATGCGATCGAGGTCAACGAGGAAAACCGTGAACTCGCCAAAGGCTTCCTCATTGCCAGCAAACTGTTTGACCAGTTCCGAGTGTTTCACGGCGCCTCCTTGGCGAACGTCAATCCGGATTTCTTCAAAGACGCGCGCAGTTTCGAGATGGCACTCGGACCCATTCCATGCAGATCGCGCACCCGGGCTTCTGAGCTCCGCGCGAGCTTGGCGAGAGTAGTCAGACCCGCGCCCGACAGTGCCCGCCGGGCTGGCGCCGCGAGCCCGGCAAGAAATGCTACGTCGCGATTCTTCGCCGCTTCGCATTTCGGGCACGTGCGGCAATCCGAGCTCTTGAAGTAGATGTGCCCTTTCGGACATTCGCGGCGCGACTTCATTTGACGTCTTGCACGTACTGGATGAACCCCAGGTTCTTCGCCACCTTGTCGTACAGCGTGCGGCCCGGCGTATTCGTGGTGTGCGTCAGCCAGTAGACGCGCGTGGAACCCGCTTCCTTCGCGATCTCGTGTACGCGCTCGATGAGCGCGCGACCGATGCCATGACCGCGGTAGTTCAGGCACCGTGAACAGGTCCTGCAGGTAACACACCGGCGCCAGCCGCGACGTGCTGCGATGGAAGATGTAGTGGCAGATGCCGACTATCTTCTCCTCGCGTTCGGCGACGACGCAGTGCACGGGCTCGCTGGCGTCGAAGAACCGGCGCCAGGTGGTGTCGGTCACTTCTTCCGGCAGCGCCGTGGGGCCCACGCGCTCGTAGAACGCGTTGTAGTCATCCCAAAGCGGTTTCCATGCGTCGAAATCTTCGGGTGTCACGGGACGCACCGTCACGAGTGCCTTCTTCTTCGTCATTGGGTCTTGGTCATCTCGTGGTCTTGGACTCGGCAACGGTCGCGGGCTTGCTGGCAGGCTTGGTGACGGGCTGTTCTCCCGACCCGGCAGTATCGGGGCATTGCGGCAGCTCCATCAGCAGCCTCGCCTTGGCCGTGAGGAACACCCGGCGTTCCATGACGGGTTCGCGCGCCTGGAGCGCGGCGTACTCCAGCCACCATTTCTGCACGCGGCTGATGTCCCATTGATTCTTGCGTCTCGACAGCTGCAGGCCCATCGGCTTGCCCTCGACATCCCCCACCACGAATACCTGCTCCGTGCAGCCGCCTCCTTCTTCACAGGGGCAGCCGGTGACGACGGGCGAGATGTTCACCAGCCGCGGCATCTTGAGCTTGCCCGTGACCTGCTGGACTTCGCGGACCTCGGAATCCGTGATGTTGAGGTAGCGGAGCGGCGTATCGCGGCGCCTCGGATAGAGCTGCCTGGCCCGCGCTTCCAGTTCCATCAGCACGAGATCGAATTCGGCCCGCACGGCAGGCGTGGCGGCGGTTCGCGCCGGTTCGGCGGCGATTGCACCCGCAGCGAGCAATATTCCCACCATCAACCCTGGTGCGATCCGCATTTCCCGCCCCCGCCCTGGACACTTCGGATGCGACTGACGGATGTTATTGGCCGCCCATCCCTGCAAGCAACGATTCTTCCGCAACTTGCGGGTTATTGTCTTGCGCGGCCGAGGGCGATTCGCTACCCTTACGCCCTTTTCGGAGATCACTTCATGGCGATCGTCCATCCTCACAACCTGCGCCGTCCGGACGCGGGCATCCAGCGGCCGTATCGGCGTGCGCATCACGCTCAAGGCCGGCGATCCGTTCCGCAAGCTGCTGGGCGCGGACTGGAACAAGACCCATTGGTTCGGCACCTCCGCTCGAGCGCGACGCGGCGCTGATCGAGATGGCGCGCAAGCACGAATACTCCCGCCCGGGCGACAAGCCCGCCCTGAAGTTCGAGAAAGTCGAGAAGCTGCACGAATCGCGCGGGCTTTAATGGGGACATTCCTGATTTTCTAGAAAACCGGGACGGGGCTCGACCGTCTCGTGCTGGCTCGCGTCCCTATTATCGAAGGGTTTTCCGGAGCTCAGTCTCGGGCGCGCGCGCTTCGCGCGCGTTCCCTCGGGCGAAGCTACGCAGGTGGAGCTGTCAGCGCTTCGCTTGGGACTGCTGGCGAACGAGGACTTGGGTTGAACCACCAAGAGTACCTCCGCGTTTAACGCTTCCTCCTCGGCGCCCTCGATTCGCTCCGGAAAACCCTTCGATAATAGGGACGCGAGCCAGTTCAAGGTTTGCCAGCCCCGTCCCGGTTTTCTAGAAAATCGAGGAATGCCCCCATTAGAACGTGCGGCCGAGGAACAGGTAGTAGGCTGAACCGCCCTCGTCATCGAAGCCGGTGGCGAAGTACACGGGGCCTAACAAGGTATCGAGGCCCAGGAACACGCTGCCGTTGGTCTTGGCGGTGTCGAACGACATGTCGCGGCGCGCATTCCACACATTGCCCACTTCCAGCGACGTACCCACGTACACGGGCACGTTCAGGAACCCCTGCCCGCCCTCGCCGATGCGGCGGTAGTAGATGCCGCGCGCGATCGCGAAATGCGGGCCGATCAGCGTCTCGGGCGTGACGCCCGACATGTTGAGGAATCCACCCAGCGAGAAGTACGACCGCACGACGTCCGACGTCGGAGTCGAGACGCGTGCCGGCCGTGGTCCAGAGGATGGCGGTGTTGCGGCCCCAGGAATGCGCGTACAGCTGGTCGAAGAGCAGCAGGTCGGTCGTCTGCGAATCGCCGCCGCCCTCGCGCTCGCCCTGCCAGGCCAGCGTGAACGAACCGCCGCGGCGCGGGAAATTGACGTCGTCCACGCTGTCGTAGCGGAACTCGCCGAACAACTTGTCGCGCGTCGAACTCCGTGGGCGGCAGCAGCGGATCACCGATGCGCACGCGGGCCGTGCCAACGGTGCGCCCGGCGCCGACGCGGATCTCACCGTAGTTGCCCAGTTCGCGGCCGAGGTCGACGCCGAAATCCGTGGTGCGCACGCGGTATTCGGCCAGGATGCGCTCGTCGTCGTTCACCAGCGGCAGCGTGCGGATCTGGAACTCCGCGTGCGGCGCGACGAACCAGCGCGAGCGGTACCCCACCGGCAGGTAGACCTCGGTGGCCACGCGCGGCGTCTCGCCCACCTGGAAATCCCACACCCATTCGCCGCCGTACTTGGTGATCTCCGCCAGGGTGCCGCGCGCCGCGGCATTGAACGACGAATTGCCCTCGAAGTCGTTCTGCAACGACAGTCCGAAGCGCAGATAGTTAGGACCCCAGGAATTGCGCCGCGTGGTGAAGGCCAGGCCGAAATCCGGCGGCGCGCCCGGCGCGGGCTCGCGCCTGTCACCAGCCGGTAGTCGAGGATCTCCAGGTTGCCCTGGCCGTACAATTCGCCCACCCGCCGCGTGAGCCGCGGCACGTTCACGCGGCTTGCCCACCTGGTCGCCGAACAGCGCGTTGATGGCGCTGGCGTAACGTTCGCGAGCCGGGCTCGATGCGCAGGAAGTTCACCGTCGGGCAGCCCGGTGCGGCGGCCGAACGCGGCGCGCACCAGGCGCTCGAATTCGCGCCTCGGGAATCGACAGCGCCGCCAGGCGCTGCAGCTGGCCGCGGGCCGCTTCTTCGCCGAGGCGCATGGCCTTGTCGTGTTCGGTGAAATCCAGCGAGGAGAAATCCCCGAGCGCCGGATCGATGACCACGTCGTTGGCGTGCAGTGTCTTGCGCTGCTCGGCGGTGTTGTGGCGGATCAGGATGGCCAGCATCTGGTTGGACACCGTGGCCACCGACACCAGCTTGCCGCGCTCGAGCAGCGGGAAGCCGCAGTCCACCACGATCAGGACGTCCACGCCCATCTCGCGCGCCACGTCGATGGGCAGGTTGGACGACAAGCCGCCGTCCACCAGCATGCGGCCCTCGCTCTCCACGGGCGAGAACACGCCCGGCGCGGACAGGCTGGCGCGCATGGCGGTAGCTAGATCGCCATGGTCGAGGATCACGCGGTCGCCGGTGACGAGGTCCGTGGCCACGGCCCGGAACGGAATGGCGAGATCATCGAAGTGCTGGATCTGCGCCACCGGCAGCGTGAGGCCGCGCAGGATCTGCGTGAGCTTCTGGCCCTGCACCAGGCCGCGCGGCAGCCGGAACTTGCGTCCCTTGAGCCCCAGCGGGAACTTGACCAGGAAGTTCTGGTCTTCGAGCTTGCGGCGGAAATTGAGGTCCGTGCGCGCGGGCCGGTCGCGGAACGCGTCCTGCCAATCCACCGAGGTCATCACGCGCTCGATGTCACCCGCCGACAGCCCCGAGGCGTACAAGCCACCCACCACCGCGCCCATGCTGGTGCCCGCGATGACGTCCACCGGGATGCGGTTCTCTTCCAGCACCTTGAGCACGCCGATGTGCGCGGCGC
This sequence comes from uncultured Pseudomonadota bacterium, assembly GCA_963846605.1. GTDB lineage: Bacteria > Pseudomonadota > Gammaproteobacteria > Steroidobacterales > Steroidobacteraceae > CADEED01. The sequence goes on along the minus strand of CAWJWS010000008.1, from coordinate 1,064,311 downwards.
CGCGCGCGCCGCCGCCCGACAAGCACCAGGCCGATGCGTGGCCGATGCGTGTCGTCGGCCGGGCGACGCCTGCTGCGCCGACACCGGTACCGCGGCCACCAGCGCCAGCACGGCAAACAACCTGATTTTTCCGGGACTTCTGTTCATTCGGCGACGTGGCAAGGATAGACGTTCACAGTGATAATCGGCCACCTGAACATGCGTACCCTCCTCGTCCTCGCGGCCCTGCTGCCGCTCGGCGCCTTCGCTGCCGAACCCGCCCTCGCCCAGCGAACGAACTGCGACCGGAGTCGCCGCGTCGACGACGTCGTGGTCACCGGCCACGCGCACCGCGTCCTCCGCCATCGACCGCGCCGGTGAGCATCTCGCGTATCGACGGCGACGATCTTCGCGCTGGTATCGGCGCCAAGCACCAGGCCGACACTCCTCAACCAGGCGCCGGGCGTCTACGTTCAGCGCGGCAGTGGCGCGGAGAGCCTCGTGGCCATCCGCTCTCCGGTGCTGTCCGGCGCCGGCGCCTGCGGCGCCTTCCTGGTCGCCGAAGACAGCCTGCCCATCCGCCCGGTGGGATTCTGCAATCTCAACGAGATGTTCGAGGTGAACTACGAGCAGGCGCGCGCCATCGGAGATCCTGCGCGGACCGGGCTCCGCCTTGTTCGGCGCCAGCGCCGTGCACGGCATCGTCAACGTCATCACGCCCGACGTGCGACGACCTGCCCGATCTGTTCCTGTCCGCGGAAACCGGCTCGGACTCCTTCAAGCGCGTGAGCATTCGGGCTGGCAGCGCCCGGAGACGAGCGCCTCCGTCCGGTTCGGCGCCTATGGCGTGGCGACTCGCGCGCCCGGGCTGGCGTGATGCCTCCGGTGTGGACGAACTCAAGCTCAACCTGCTGGCGGATCGACCGCATGGGGGCGGGCAAGCCTGCAGGCTGCGCGCGCGCGGGCACGGTGCTCAACCAGGAAACGGCGGGCTTCATCCAGGGCTTCAACAGCTACCGCGACGAGACTCTCGCGCGCAGCAATCCGAACCCCGAGGCATTCCGTGACGCCTCGAGCGCGCGGGTCTCGGCCCACTTCAGCACGGATTCGCCATTCGGACGAGCGCCGACTACTACGAGCTCGGCGGGCATCTATCGCCGCTCGCGCATGGACTTCAGCCAGCACTTCCTGATCGGCAAGCCCATGAACACAACGCGCAGACCAGCTACATGGTGAGCGGCGGCCGTGTTCTTCCGACGCGGCGACTGGTCCACGCGCGTCGCGCTGGATGCGGAGACCGCGACGCACCGAACTCACCGAGTTCCAGCGCGGCGCCGGCCACCGACGGCGCACCCGCGGCCAATGCCATCCGTCCGGCGGGCTATCACTACGACTACACGCGTCGACTCGGACACCGTCGGCGGCACCGTCTCGGTCGAGTACCAGTTCGCTGGCCGGACTGGCGCGCCAGCGCGGCCGCTGCGCGCCGACACGACTAACTACGACTACGACAACCACATGCTGGCCGGCAACACCGACCAGAACGGCGTGCCCTGCGGAGCCGCGGGCTGCCTGTACGCGCGGCCCGCCGACCGCAGCGACCGATTCGACAACGTCTCGCCGCGCTTGACGCGTCGCCTGGGGCCAACGGCAGCCAGCATGTTTACCTCGACGATCTCGACGGGCTACCGCCCGCCGGAGATGACCGAGCTGTATCGCCTGCAGCGTCAGCAGACCGTGGCGGATCTCGACAGCGAACAGCTCGACTCGGTCGAGCTGGGCTGGAAGATGCCGGCCACTCTGCCGAGTGTGAAGTCGACCTCGCGCTGTTCACCATGGAGCAAACGCGATGTCATCCTGCGCGAGTCGAATGGTTTCAACGTCGGTAATGGCGCGCACGCGCCACCGGGCATCGAATACCGCGTCACCTGCGCGACATGCTGCCCATCTGGATCACGAACTGTCCGGCTGTCGTTGTCCGGCACCGTCGCGCGGCACGAGTACGCGTTCTCGCGCGCCGTCGAGGGTGGCGAAACCATCGTCGACGGCAACGACATCGACACCGCGCCGCGCAACGTGCACTCGATCTCGCCGTATCCTCGGCCGGGCAGGCGCGCTGGCAGGTCGGCGCCACCTGGAACTACGTGGGCTCGTACTACCTCGACGCCGCGAACACCGCCAGGTATCCCGGCCACCGGGTGGTCGATCTGCAGCCTGCGCTGGCGCACCAGCACGAACATGGCCGTCACGCTGCGCGTGGACAACGCTGTTCGACACCGCCTACGCGGACCGCGCGGACTTCGCTTTCGGGAACTACCGCTACTTTCCGGCGCGCGGTCGCGCCGCATTCCTCTCCGTCGACTACTCTCAGCGAACTGAGTACCTAACACCAACCTGATGTTCCCCCTGCTCATCATCTCCGGCCTGATCTCGCTCGGCCTCGTGGTCCACTGCATCAAGACCGGACGCAACACCATCTGGGTGTACGTGCTGGTCATCCTCATGACTGTCGTCCCGTTCGTCGGCCCCGCGATCTACATCGGCGCGGAGCTGGTGCCGGAGTGGCTGGGTTCGCGCACCAGCCGGCGCGCCATGCGCGGCACTGCGCACCACGCTCGACCCGGAAGGCAACCTGCGCCGCTTCGAGAACGAGATGCAGGTCACCGGCAACGTGGCTTCGCGCCAGAAGTACGCCGACGAACTGGTGCAGACTGGGCCGCGCCAAGGAAGCGGTGCCCATCTATCAGACTTGTCTGACAGGAGTCTTCGCCGACGATCCGAAATTATTGTTGGGTTACGCGCGCGCGCAGTTCGAAGCAGGTGACGCGGCCGGCACGCGCGCGACGCTCGATGACCTGATCCAGAAGAATCCCGAGTTCAAGTCGGCGGACGGGCACCTGCTGTACGCGCGGGCGCTCGAAGCCGAAGGGAATGTCGAGAAAGCGCTTTCCGAGTACGCGACGCTGGCGGAGTATTTCCCCGGCGCCGAAGCGGCGTGCGTTACGCGAGATTATTGATCCGTTCGGATCAGCGGCCGCTGGCCCAGCAAACGCTCAAGGCGTTGCTGGACCGGGCCAAGTTCGCTCCGGCGCATTACCGCAAGGCCCAGCGCGAATGGCTGGACGAGGCGCACCGGGAGCTGCAAAACACCTGATCTTACCGCGGTGCTTGCCGCTCGTTACTTCTTGCGGTTGATGGAACGGAACGACACGCCTTCCATCATCGCCTTGTAGCGCACGGCACCCGGTGAACGACCCAGCTTGGACGCCGCCACCCGCGCCGAGATCTTGGACTTCGCGAATGCGCGCAGCTTCTTCATGTCGCCTTCCGACCATTCGCGCATGTGCCGAGCACCTTTCTTCTTGGCTGCCATTCCGGAGTCCTCTCGTCGTTGGTGGGATTGTTGGCGAGCCTAGTCTAACAACAATCCCCCGGGGTCTAGTCAATCGTCGCCGGATGACGACATGTCGGAAGGACGCCTATCAATCTCGCCGAATCCTCACACAGCCTCACATGAGCCCTCAGACAAGCTTGATCGTCTTCGGATCGAAGTTAGGCGCTGGGAAACGCAGCGGCATCTGTTCGAATTCCTAAATCAACAGCTGCGACACCGCGAAATCGCGGAACCATTTGCGGTTTGCGGGCACTACGTACCACGGGGCGTGGTCGGTGGAGCAACGGGCAAACATCGCTTCGAACGCGCGCGTGTAGGCGGCCCACTGCTGCCGCTTCTCCAGATCGCCGGTATCGAACTTCCAGTTCTTGCGCCTGTCGGTGAGCCGCTCCTGGAAACGGACGCGCTGCTCTTCCTTGCTGACCTGCAGGAAAATTTTTACAACGCGGGTGCCGCAGGCGTCCAGCAGGCGCTCGAATTCGTTGATCTGCTCATAACGCCGGCTCCAGACGTCCTCGGGCACCAGGTCGTTGACGCGCACGATCAGCACGTCCTCGTAATGCGAGCGGTTGAACACCGCGATCTCGCCCTTGGCCGGTGCGTGTTTGTGGATGCGCCAGAGGTAATCGTGGCGCAGCTCGTCGGCGCTGGGCGCCTTGAACGCGGTGACCGTGCAGCCCTGCGGGTTGAAAGCGCCGAACACGCGCCGGATGGTGCTGTCCTTGCCGCCGCCGTCGATGGCCTGCAGCGCAATCAACATGGCGAAACGGCCGTCCGCGTACATCTTGTACTGCAGCTCCTCCAGCCGCGCGAGGTTCTCGGCGGTGGCCGCCATCGCCTTGTCCTTGTCCCAGCCGAAGCAACGGTCCGCGTCGGCGTCGGTCAGCTTGGGCCGCGAACTCGGCCGTACGCGCAGTCGGTCGGGGATGTCGCGTCGCGGCACTGGGCGCTGGCTCATCGGGGCACCTGCTGGGTTATGCAATGGATGTTGCCGCCGCCTAACAGGATCTCGCGGGCCGGCACGCCCACGACCTGGCGGCCGGGGAATGCGCGCTTCAGACGGTCGGCGGCGAGCCGGTCGGTTTTCTTGTCCAGCAAGCGGCATGACGATGCCCCGGTTGGCGATGTAGAAGTTGACGTAGCTGGCGGCCAGCCGCAGCCCGGCTTCGCGTCGATGCGCGTTCTCGCTCGCGAGGATGCCGGCGGCTTCGGCGGCGCTCAGTTCCAGCGGCCCGGGCATGGGCAGCTTGATCACCTCGATGCTCGCGCCCGCGCGCATCGCGCGCCGCGCGCAGGCGCTGCAGCGCGTCCTGGCACACCGGCGTATTGAGGGTCGCGTGTGTCATCGGTCCAGTGCAGCGCGATGACGCCGGGCTTCACGAAGCAGGCCAGGTTGTCGACGTGGCCATCGGTCTCGTCGTTGATCACGCCTTCGCCCAGCCAGATGATCTCGCGCACGCCGAGGTAGTCGCGCAGGTACTCTTCGATCTCGCGCGCGTCCGAGATCCGGGATTGCGATTGCGGTTCAGCAGGCATTGCTCGGTGACCAGCGCCGTGCCCTGCCCGTCCACGTGAATGGCGCCACCCTCGTTGATCACGGGCGCCCGGTAACGGTCGCAGGCTTCGATCTCGAGCACCTTCTGCGCGACCGGCGTCGTCCAGGTTCCAGGGAAAGTACAGGCCGCCGTTCAATCCACCCCAGGCGTTGAACCGCCAGTCGACGCCGCGTTTCACTCCCTTCTTGTTGACCACGAAGGTGGGACCGACGTCGCGCATCCAGGCATCGTCGTGCGAGATCTCGACCACGCGCACGGCCGGCGGCAGTTGGCTGCGCGCGAATTCGTAATGCGCCGCCGAGACGCCCACCCGCACCGGCTCGAAGCGCGCAATGGCCGAGGCCACCTCGGCGAAGGCGCGCTGCGCGGGCTGGGCGCCGTCGCGCCAGTTGTCAGGACGTTCCGGCCAGAGCATCCAGCAGCCGGCATGCGGCGCGAACTCGGCCGGCATGGCGAAGCCATCGGCGAGCGGGGTTGAAGAGGGTGTTCGGGTCATGAGTGGCCAGATTGTAGCCGCCCAGGGCCGGCGGCGGCGGCCTTCCGGGGCCCCTGTGATAGCATCGCGGCCCCTTCGTTTCCCCCAGTCAAGAGACAGCAAGCACGATGGCTACGCCTACGAGTCCCAAAGTCACGCCGCCCGCCGGTGGCGCCAAGATTTCCATCCAGAACGGCAAGCTGAATGTTCCCGACCAGCCGATCATCCCGTTCATCATCGGTGACGGCACGGGTCCGGACATCTGGAATGCCAGCGTCCGCGTCATGGACGCGGCCGTGCAGAAGGCCTACGGCGGCAAGAAGAAGATCCACTGGCTCGAGGTGTACGCCGGTGAGAAGTCCTTCAACCTGTTCAAGAACTGGCTGCCCGACGAAACCGTCGAGGCCTGCCGCGAATACCTGGTCTCGATCAAGGGCCCGCTGACCACCCCGGTGGGTGGCGGCATCCGTTCGCTGAACGTTGCCCTGCGCCAGTTGTTAGACCTGTACGTCTGCCTGCGCCCGGTGCGCTGGTTCAAGGGCGTGCCCTCACCCGTGAAGGCGCCGGACAAGGTCGACATGGTGATCTTCCGCGAGAACACGGAAGACATTTACGCCGGCATCGAGTTCGAGCACGGCTCCGAGGACATCAAGAAGTTCAAGGCGCTGTTCAAGGAAGCCTTCCCGAAGGCCTACGCCAAGATCCGCTTCCCCGAGACTTCCGGCATCGGCTTCAAGCCCGTGTCGCAGGAAGGCACGGAGCGCCTGTTCAAGGCGGCGCTCGAATACGCCGTCATCAACAAGCGCCGCAGCGTCACGATCGTGCACAAGGGCAACATCCAGAAGTTCACCGAAGGCGCGTTCCGCAACTGGGCGTATGCCCTCGCGGAGAGCGGTCCGTTCAAGGACAAGTTCTACACCTGGGAAGAATGGGGCCGCACCAAGGCCGCCAAGGGTGAGAAGGCCGCGAACGAGGAACAGGCCGCGGCGCTCAAGGCGGGTCGCATCCTGGTGAAGGACGCGATCGCCGACATCGCCCTGCAGCAGGTGCTGACGCGTCCCGATGAGTTCGACGTGCTCGCCACCACGAACCTCAATGGTGACTATCTATCCGACGCGCTGGCGGCGCAGGTCGGCGGCATCGGCATCGCGCCGGGCGCCAACATCAACTACGTCACCGGTCATGCCGTGTTCGAAGCCACGCACGGCACCGCGCCCAAGTACGCCGACCTCGACAAGGTGAACCCGGGCTCGGTGATCCTGTCGGGCGAGATGATGCTGCGTTACCTGGGCTGGACCGAGGCCGCGGACGCGATCATTTCGGCGATGGACAAGACCATCGGCCAGAAGACCGTCACCTACGACTTCGCGCGACTCATGGAAGGCGCGAAGGAAGTGAAGTGCTGGAATTCGGAGATGCGCTGATCCGGAACATGTGAGTCGCTGTCCTCAGCGAATCATGGACGCCGCCCCTTGGGGCGGCGTTTTCCGTTGTGGAGCGCAGCTCCTGAAAACGGACGCGCTGATCCGGAATATGTAGAAAAACCGACGAAGCCCCTGGCTTCGCTGGCGCCGCCCCTTCGTTGGACGAAGCGGGCGGCGTTTTTCCTTGCGGGCCGCAACAACTTGCCGGGCGGCGATTCCCTTGCGCTATTCTCGAGTGATGAGCGCCAAACTACTGACCTCGATCCTGTTCTGCGCCGGCATGACTCCGCTCTCGGTGACCGCGGCGAGCATCGAAACCGTCGATGCCACCATCCCCATCGAAGTGCTGCCGGTGGATCCCGCCCTGGCTACCGGCGGCATCCCCCTGCAGCCGGCGTGGTCCTGGCCGCGCATCGCCCTGCAGCCAGCGCGCGCCGCAAAGGCCGTGGTCCTCGAGAAGAACGGTGACGTACTGATGCTCGCGTTGCTGGAGCCGGTAGCCACGGCTTCGGACGGCAAGGCACGGCTCGATGGTCCGCCGGATCGCATCGCCTGGTGCGCTCCCGCCCGGCTCATCTCCAATTTCATGTCCTGCTACCAGGATCTGGATTCGGACGGAAAATTCGAGACCTCGCGCAAGGGCCTGCTCGGCACGACGGAAGTTCTGTCATTGAGCCGCATGCAAATGCCGACGAGCATCGAACCCTTGGCGTATCGCCCAGCCAGGCAGGACGAGCTGCCGCCATTCCACGTCGGCTATGAAGCATGCGGCGCCACGAGGAGTGAACCCCATACCTTGGAGGGACCGCTGCGCTATACGACCGTGGCGAAGCGTGCGGACAGCTCCCAGTGGATCAAATCCGGCCGGTGCGACAATCTGGCAAGGTTCATCGAGACCCGCGCGGATGGCGCCCGGCTCTACGAAATCGGCCGGTTCAAGGTCGAAGTGCGCCAGAAGGACGAGAAGGAACTCGCCACGTCGTTGGTGGAAGGAATTGCACCCGGCACGTTGTTGGCTCACGTTCGCGCGAGCTGGCCTCTCACTGACGCCACCGCACGGCCCAGGGAAGCGGATGCCATCGCTTCCAGCAACTCGTTCCTCGTGGCGGTCGGCAAACCGACCATCGCCACTCGAGCCAGGCCGGGCGACGAGATTTTTTCCCTGGAAGTTCGCCACGCGATCTCCGGGCGACTCTCGGTGCCTTCCGAACCGCGCGCGAAGCGGGACAAGCTCGCATTGCCCGAGGGAACGCCGGTCTACGGCATCGCGATGCGCTCCAGTGTCACGCCATGGGCCGACGGCCTGGTGGTCTGGTGCACGCCCATCAAACAACCCAAGACAGTGGAACCGTACTGCTTCGCGCCGCAAATGAGCAACGCCGCCCTGGTCAGGGTTTACTCCACGCCTTTCACTGTGCGCGGTATCGCCCCATCGGGGCCGGTGCGCAACCTGCCCGTGGTCGAGCCCGGGCCGGTGGATTTCGGCGGCCCATTGATCCTTGCCGTGAAAATCGTGTCAGCCGACAAGAAGAGCATCCTGCTCGACTGGTCTCTGGCGCCGCGCGGACAGTGGTACGCGGAACAGTGGAGGTACCTGCACGCACGCGACAAGACCAGCCTGCTGCTGATCGGCGAGCTGCTGGTGAAGATCAAGCCGTCCGAGGATGGCCAGAACTTCGAGATCACGACGCGCGGAGAGATCGTGGATGGCTCGCCAGTCGATTTGCCCGCCGATGCCGTGCGGCTGATGCGTTAGCGCGGGAGCTCAGTTCGGGAGGTTTTCCGCGAGGAAGGTCTCCATTTTCTCGAACAGCGTGTGCCGCCATTCCGCTCGCGACAGCGAGTGGTCGCCGTCCTCGATAATCACAAGCTCGTGCTTGCGTTTGTTGACCTTCAGCCTGCCCGCCATGCGCTGGCTGTGATCTTGCACGACCACGACATCGTCTTCGCCATGCACGAGCAAGACGGGCGGCCGCATGCGATCCGCAGCCTTCAGCGGTGACCCCGCCTTCAGCGCGTCGTCATCCGTGCCCAGCGTCACGCGCACGCGGGTGCGACCGCCCTGAAAGCTCGCGCCCTCGCGCTCCAGCGAGGTCAGGTCGGACACGCCCGCGATGCTGACGACGCAGCGATACAGGCCCGGATCGCGGATCGCACCCATGAGCGCCGCGTATCCGCCATAGCTCCAGCCGACGATGCACATGCGCTTGGGATCCGCGACACCGGTGTCGACGGCCCAACGCGCCGATGCGTTGATGTCATCCACCATGACCGTGCCCCACTTCTGGTAACCGGCCTGGTGCCATTCCTGGCCGTACCCCGCCGAACCGCGAAAATTGACCTGCACCACCGCGTATCCGCGGCTGGCCAGGAACTGCACCACCGGATCGAATCCCCAGGTGTCGCGCGAATGCGGACCACCATGTGGATAGACGATGGTGGGCAGGTTCTTGCCCTCACCACCCACGGGTAGCGTGATGTAGCCCGGCAGCATCACGCCATCGGGTCCCTTGATCTTCACGGGTTTCATCGGCGCAAGCGCTACCGCATCGAGCTCAGGGTTCTGGCTCGAGACGCGCTGCATCTGCTTCACGTCGTCGTCGTAGAGGTAGTACTGCTCGGGCCTGATGTCGCGCTCGGAGGCGATGAGGAAGCGTTTGCCATTCTTCGACGCGCCGATGATATGGTTGTCCGCGTCGGGCAAGGACGCATCCGCGGTGGCCTGGATCTGCGCGGCTTCCTTGTCGAAGAATTCCTGGTGACGGCGATCCGTGTGGTATTCGAACCCCACGAGCCGCCCATCCGACGGCCACTCCAACGGCTCGACCACGTCGACTTCCGGATGCGACACCAGCAACTGGCGCTGGCCCTTGTCGAGATCCAGTTCGAACACCGCCTTGCGCCCCTGGTGATAGGCGGACACCAGCAGCGTCTTCGGCGAGGGCCCGAATCCCACGACGTCGTACTCGCCTTCACCGGGCTTCCATTTCGCGATTTCGCGCCAGGCGGTCTGCCCCGGGTCGCGCGTGACATACACCTCTTCGCGGTCGTCGAAGCCTTGTCCGAAGCGCACTTCGCCGTTGCGGTCCGCCCACCAGCTGAGGATGGGCGCACGTGAACGCACCAGCGGCTGCGGGCTCAGGAGGCCGGAGTACACGTCGAGTGCAAACACCGCGGGATGAGGACCATCGGTGATGTTGTTGAGCATGATGAGCACGGACTTGGGGTTGTCCGGCCGCGAATGGATGATGCGGTCCTGGTACTGCGAAAGCGCGTAGTCGGTCTTCTGGATCAGGACCTTGGTTTTGTCCTGCCCCGTGAGGTCCACGGAGATCAAACGCGTGACGGGATAGGCCTGGCCGTGAAAGAAGTCCGTGCCGCTCAACCGGCACAACAGGCGCTCGTCATTCTTGAAGCTGCAGCGCCGGATGTCGAACTTGTCGAATCGGCCTTCGATCACCATCTGGCGCTGCTTTTTCGCGAGGTCCAGCAGGAAGACCACGCGCTTGCCCTGGCTGCGGCCGAGATACACGATCTTCTGGCCGTCGGGAGACAGCGCCGGCCGACCGTAGTCCCAATCGGCCGCGAAGGCGGTCACCGGCGGCGCGGCTGACGCCGGCGCGGACTGACACAACAGCGCGACCACGCAGGCCGCACCGAACGCGCTCTTGAGCATCGTGAGCCCCTCCCAGGGCGATCAAACTACCGGCCGACTCTACCCGAGAGCCTGGTCGATGTCGGCGATCAGGTCACCGATATCCTCGAGCCCGATCGAGAGCCGCACCGTCGATGGCGTGACGCCGGACGAGCTTGACCTGCTCGGGCGTGAAATCGCGCGAGCCGACGAGCTGCGGCGGCATCACCAGGGATTCCGTCGACCCGAGACTCGCCGTCAGCGCGAACAGCTTCAGGCCCTCGCTGAACTTGCGCGCCGCCTCACTGCCGTCGCGCAGGTCGAAGCTCACCACCGTGCCGGGCTCCTTCATCTGCTTGCGCGCGAGATGCGTATTGCGGATGCGCTGGACAGACCCGGGTAGTGGCAACGGGTCACCGCGGGATGGCCCGCGAGGAATTCCGCGACCTTCTGCGCATTGGCCGTCTGCGCGGCTGTAGCGCACGAAGTAGGTCTTGAGGCCGCGCTGGATCAGGAACGCGGCCATGCGGATCGAGGTGCGCGCCCAGCACCGAGAAATCCGGACGCATGGCGTCGATGAGTCTCCTCGCGCGCCGATCACCGCGCCACCCATGACGTCACCCGTGCCGGCGGCGTACTTGGTGAGGCTGTGCACGAACACGTCGATGTCGTACTCGCCGTGCTGGTGGAAGCCAGCGAAGGTGTTGTCGAGCACCGCCAGCGCGCCGTGCCGATGGGCCAGCTCGACGATCCGCTCGATGTCCGCCACCTTGGTCACCGGGTTGGTGGGGCTCTCGAAGAACACCAGGCGCGTCGGCCGTGAAGCCAGCACGTTCTCGATGCCGGCGAGATCCTCGATGGACAGCATGGTGTGCTCGACACCGAACCGCCCCAGCAGCCGGCGGATGATGTTGCGCGTCGGGCCGTAGGTCTCGATGAAGAACAGCACGTGATCGCCCTGCTTCGTCAGGGCCATCAAGGTCTGCGCGATGGCGTTCACGCCGGACGCCGTGGCCAGGCAATCGTCGCGACCCTGCATCTGCGCCAGCGTCAGCTCCAGCTGCCGCGTGGTCGGGTTGCTGGCGCGCATGTAGAAGTAGCCCGGCGCGTCGCCGCGCAGCATCTTCAGCGTGTCGTCGACGGTCTCGAACTCGAACTTGACGCTCTGGTAGATAGGAGCGGTGACCGGCCGGTTGCCGGGCGGCGGCGAGACATCGGGCGGATGATTGACCAGCGTCGGTTTCTTCATGGTTCGATCGTTCAGGTATTCAAGGTGAAAGGCATCCGCATCGAGATGCGCGGGAAATTTGTCGCGCCAGCCGCGCACGGCTTCGATGTCGATGGGCACGGTGGCGGCCAACGGCTTGTCGTGCAGCTCGAGCAGCGGCTGCCCCATGAAATCGAGCACCACGCTATCGCCCGCGTGCGCGATGCCGTGGCCGTCGTCACCGATGCGATTCACGCCCACGCAGTAGGCCTGGTTCTCGATGGCGCGGGCGCGCAGCAGCGCGTTCCACGCGAAGCGGCGCGCCGCGGGCCAGTTGGCCGCGTAGATCACCACGTCGTAGTCGAGCTCGGGCCGGCGGCGGCTCCAGACCGGGAAACGCAGGTCGTAGCACACCAGCGGGCACAGCCGCGCGCCGCGCCATTCGACGATCAGCGCGTGGTCGCCGGCTCGTAGTGCCGATGTTCGCCGCCCATGCGGAACAGGTGCCGCTTGTCGTACCAGTAGGTGGGCCCTTCCGGCATGGCCAGCATGAAGCGGTTGTAGAAGCGGCCATCGTCGTTGACCGCGACGCTGCCGCCCACCGCGGCATCCAGCGCCTGCGCCTGCTGCTAGCAGCCACGCGCGCGTCGGGCCGTCCGCGGGTTCGGCCAGTTCCTCGGGTTTCATCGTGAAGCCGGTGGTGAACATCTCCGGCAGCACGACGAGATCGGTCTTGCCCGCGAGCGGCGCGAGCACGGCCGCGAAATGCGCGCGATTGGCCTCGGGATCCGCCCAGGCCAGCGGCTGCTGCACGATGCTGACGCGGAAACTCATTGGCACGCTGCAGTGTACGCGCTGATGCGCCGCGCGGCCTCGATGCAGCGTCTCGTCGCGCTTGGCCACGCACAGCCGCACGATGCGCATGCCCGGCGGCGGCTCACGGTAGAACGGTGACAACGGGATGACCGCGACCCCGGCCTCGTTGATGAGCTTCTCGGCGAACTCCACATCGCTGGAGGCTCGCGAATCCCGCCAGCCGGCCATAGTCCGCCAGCTGGAAGTAGCTGCCCTGCGCCGGCGGCAGCAGCAGTCCGCTGCCCTCCAGCGCGCGCAGCAGCAGGTCGCGCTTGGCGCTGAAGAACGCCGCCACCTCCCGGAACGCCAGCGGGTAGCGCTGCAGGTACAGCGCAATGGCCGCCTGCAGCGGCGCCGCGATGCTGAAGGTATTGAACTGGTGCACCTTGCGCAGCTCGCGCGTCAGCGCGCGGCGGCGCCACGCAGTAGCCCACGCGCCAGCCGGTGATGTGCAGTGTCTTGCCGAAGGAATACACGGCGAAGCTGCGCTCCCGCAGCTCCGGGTGGTTCATGACCGACTGGTGGCGGCGCCCGTCGTACAGCACGTGTTCGTAGACCTCGTCGGCCAGCACGGTGATGCCGCGCGCGTGCTCTCCCGCGGGTCAGCGCCGCCAGCGTGTCGAGGTCCGCCGCGCTGGCGATGCTGCAGGCCGGGTTGTGCGGGTTGTTGATGATGATGAGCCGCGTGCGCTCGTTGATCGCGGCCCGCACGCGATCCCAGTCGTAGCGGAAGTCCGGCGCCTCGAGCGGGATGTGGATGCATCGCCCGCCGGCCAGCCGGATCGCGGGGTCATAGGCGTCGTAGGCCGGGTCGAAGACGATGGCCTCATCGCCCTGCCCGACCACGGCCTGGATGGCGGAATAGATAGACTCGGTGCCCCCACAGGTGACGGTGAGCTCGGTCTCGGGGATCCACGGAGCGGCCGCCCGCCGCGACGATCTTGGCCGCGATGGCGGCGCGCAGCGCGATGCTGCCTTCCATGGGCGCGTACTGGTTGTACCCGGCGGCCACCGCTTCGGTGACGCACTCGGCGAGTCGGGGTTCGATGGGGTAGTCAGGAAAGCCCTGGCCTACATTGACCGCGCCCAGTTCGGTGGCGCGGCGCGACATCACGGTGAAGATCGTGGTGCCGACGTCCGGCAGCTTGCTCTCGAAGAGCGTGCGCTAGATCCGGGCTCGGAAAATCCTGCGGTGTGCTCACCGCCGGAGTGTACAGCCGCCGCGCACCCCCGTACGCGGCGCCTGCAGTGGACGCCTTACTTCTTCTTGGCGCTTGCTTCGCCTTGCGGGCAAGTTTCATCTGCACACCGGCCGGCTGGTCGATGAAGCGGAAGCGGATACCCTCCACCATCGCCTTGTACTTCACGGCGCCGGTCGAGCGGCCGAGTTCCTTGGCGGCAAGTCGAGCGGACATCTTGGCTTTCGCCAAGGCGCGCATCTTCTTCAGATCCGCCGGTGTCCAGGGAGAGTTGTGTTTGCGTGATTTGGCCATTGCTAAAAACCTCGTCGATTATCGATGGTGGAAAGTCTATCAGTAGTTAGCCGCTGGCGGCCATTTGTTCCTCGCGTTTGCGACGCTGTTCCTGCCGGCGCATGAGAACCGCCGACAGGATCACGCCGAGAGCCACGACCAGGACCATTATGGTTGCTAGTGCGTTCACGACCGGGTTTACACCTAGTCGAACACGAGAAAAGATCACCATGGGCAAGGTGTTGGACCCGGGGCCGGACACGAATTGCGTCACGACCAGGTCGTCCCATGAAAGCGTGAATGCCAGCAGCCACCCGGACAGGATGGCGGGCAGGATCAGCGGACACGGTGATCCTGAAGAAGACCTTGGCCGGCCGCGCGCCGAGGTCCAGCGCGGCCTCTTCCAGCGAGTCGTCGAACGTACGCCAGGCGCGACTGCACCACCACCGTGACATAAGCCATCGTGAAGGTGATGTGCGCGATGATGATCGTGACCACGCCGCGATCGAACTGCCAGCCGAACAGGAAGCGCAGCACCTGCTCCAGCGACACGAACAGCAGCAGCATGGACAGGCCGGTGATCACCTCGGGCATGACCAGTGGCGCGGTAGTCAGGCCCTGCAGCAGCGCGCGGCCCTTGAACGGGCCGAACCGCGACAGGACCAGGCCGGCCAGCGTGCCGAGGATCACGGCGCCGGTGGCGCTCATCGCGGCCACCTGGATCGACACCCAGGCCGCGGACAGGATCTGGTCGTCCTCCAGCAGGCTGCTTGTACCAGCGCAGCGAAGGCGACTCGGGGCTCCAGTCGGTGACCGTGCGCGAGTCGTTGAACGAGAACACGATCATCGAGGAGGATGGGCACGTACAGGAAGGCGAAACCCAGCGCCAGCATGGACTTGCTGAAGTAGCCGCGCGTGTTCATGGCAGCCTCATCGCTTGGCCGCCTGCAGCTCTTTGTTCTGGAAGTGCTGGAAGATCATGATCGGAACGACCAGCAACAGCAGCATCGCAATGGCCACGGCGCTCGCCTTGGGCCAGTCTCGGTTCAGGAAGAACTCGTCGGACAGCAGCGCGCAATCATGAGCTCGTCGCGTGCTGCCTAACAATGAGGGAATGACGTATTCGCCCACCGCCGGGATGAACACCAGCAGCGAGCCGGCGACGATTCCCGGGAAGGACAGCGGCAGCGTGATGCGCAGGAAGCGACTTGATGGGCCCGGCGCCGAGATCCTGCGCGGCCTCGAGCAGCGTGAGGTCGTGCTTCTCCAGGTTGGAGTACAGCGGCAGGATCATGAACGGCAGATACGAGTAGACGATGCCGATGTACACCGCGAAGCTGGTGTTCATCATGGCCAGCGGCGTCGTCGATGATGCCGAGGACATGCAGCATGTTGTTGATCACGCCGTCGGTCTTGAGCAGCCCTATCCACGCGTACACGCGCAGCAGGAAGGAGGTCCAGAACGGCAGGATGATCAGCATCAGGAACAGGTTGCGGTTGCGTGGGCTCGGCGCGCGCGATGGCGTAGGCCATGGGATAACCCAGGCACAGGCACAGCAGCGTGGAGATGAACGCCACCTTGAGCGAATAGACCCACGCGCTCACGTACAGCGGCTCGTTGAACAGGTAGATGTAGCTGCCGATCAGCAGCTTGATCTGGAGCGCGCCCTCCTCCAGCCAGCTGGAACACCGGCTCGTAAGGCGGCCGCCCCAGCGGGGCGAACTCGGCGAAGGAGATCTTGAGGACGATCAGGAACGGGACCAGGAAGAAGACCAGCAGCCAGAGGTACGGGATCGCGATCACCAGCCGCTTGCCGGACCAGTTGCGCAGCACGTACTCCGACCAGCGCGGCGGACCGTAGCGGAAGAAGAACGTCCACAACGGTCCCAGGCGGCCCGGCTGCGCTCTCGTCCCCACGGTTCGGCGATCCAACAGGTTTCACGGCTCAGACTCCGGGGCGTTTCATTGGGTCACGACCACGGGGCTGGATCCATGCCAGGTCAACCACACTGTCTCATCCCAGAGAATGCGCTCGTCGTCGGACAGTCGTTCCACGTTGGGCAGGGTGACCCGGACCGTCTTGCCGGTGTCGATCTTCACCAGGTAGATGGAGACGTCACCCATGTAGGCGATTTCCTTGACCACGCCCTTGACGCAGTTCTCGCTGGTGTCAGCGGGCGGCTGGCGCAGGATGTTGATCTTCTCGGGACGCACCGCGGCCCAGACCACGGCGCCGGGCGCCGAGCTGATGCCGTGGTCGACGTAGATGACGCCACCCAGCTCATCGGACTTGATGCGCGCGCGGTCCGGCAGATCCTCGACCAGCTGGCCCTCGAACATGTTCACCGAGCCGATGAAGTCCGCGACGAACTTGGTCATCGGGAACTCGTAGATCTCGGTGGGCGTGCCGATCTGCACGATCTCGCCGCGGTTCATGACGCCGATGCGCGAGGCCAGGGTCATGGCCTCTTCCTGGTCGTGGGTGACCACGATGAAGGTGACGCCCAGCTGCTCCTGGATGTTGATGAGCTCGAACTGCGTGGCTTCGCGCAGCTTCTTGTCGAGCGCGCCCAGCGGCTCGTCGAGCAGCAGCAGCTTGGGTCGCTTGACCAGCGCAGCGCGCCAGCGCCACGCGCTGCCGCTGGCCGCCGGAGAGCTGGTGCGGCTTGCGGGCGGCGAACGGCGTCGAGCTTCACGATCTCGAGGATGTCGGTGACCCGCGTGGCGATCTCGCGAGCGGGACAGCCCTTTTCCTGTTCCAGGCCGAAGGCGATGTTCTTCTCCACCGTCATGTGCGGGAACAGCGCATACGACTGGAACATCATGTTGACCGGGCGCTCGTAGGGCGGCACGTCGGCCATGTCCTGGCCATCGATGAAGATGGAGCCGGAGCTGGGGGACTCGAAGCCCGCCAGCATGCGCAGCAGCGTCGACTTGCCGCAGCCCGAACCGCCCAGCAGGCAGAAGATCTCGCCCTTGTAGATCTTGAGGCTGACGTTGTTGACCGCCACGAAGTCGCCGAAACGCTTGGTGACGTTCTCGATGCGCACGTAGGCCTCGGCGCTCGGATCACGCCACGGCTCGTGTTTGATCTTGTTCTTTTCTACGCGTCGATCTGCCGTCTGCATGGCAGTGACCCCCGTTTGCAATGGCCTTCTCGCGAAGGTCCGCAGATAAGGAAAAGGCGCCGCCGCTCCCTAAGCGGCGGGCGTCTTCAGGTCATTTGCCGGTACGGAAGCGCGTCCAGGTGCGCGTCAGCGAACGCGTGAATTCCGCGGTCTCGGGCAGGTCCGGCACCAGCTTGGGCATCATCTCCGGCGGTCGGGAAGATGCCGGGGTTGTTCTTGACGTCGCGGGTCCACCAGCGGCCAGGAGGCCGCGTTGCTGTTCGCGAAGCTGATGAAGTTGCTGTTCTTGGCGGCCACTTCGGCGCGCAGCATGTAGTTGATGAAGATGTGCGCGTTCTTGACGTGCGCGGCGTCGGCCGGGATCGCCATGTTGTCGAAGAACATGACGCGCGCCTTCCTTCGGGATGTTGTACTTGATCGTGAACGGCTTCTTCGTTCTCCTCGGCGCGGCTCTTGGCCTGCAGCACGTCGCCCGACCAGCCCAGCGCCAGGCAGATCTCGCCGCTCGCGAGTTCCTCGATGTAAGCCGAGGAATTGATCGTGCGGATGTACGGGCGTACCGACATCAGCACCTTCTCGGCGGCCGCCAGGTCTTCGGGCTTCTCCGAGTTCGCGTCCTTGCCCAGGTAGATGAGCACGGTGCCGACCACTTCCGACGGCGCGTCGAGCACCGAGACGCCGCACTTGGCGAACTTGGACGACCACCTTCGGATCCCAGAACATCGCGAAACTATCTACCGGCGCGTCCGGCAGGGCGGCCTTGATGGCTTCCTCGTTGAAGGCCACGCCCGAGGTGCCCCACATGTAGTTGACCGCGTGCTCGTTGCCCGGGTCGAACACCTCGAGGCGCTTGGTGATGTCCGGCGTCGAGGTTCTTGAGGTTGGTCGAGCTTGGACTTGTCGAGCTTCTGGTAGATGCCCGCCTTGATCTGGCGCGCCAGGAACGAGGCCGAGGGGACGACGACGTCGTAGCCGGTGCGGCCGGCGAGCGAGCTTGGTCTCGAGCAGTTCGTTCGAGTCCATGACCTCGTAGTTGACCTTGATGCCGGTCTCCTTCTCGAAGTCCTTGAGCACGTTCGCGTTCGATGTAGTCCGACCAGTTGTAGACGTTGACGACCTTCTCGGCGTCCGTGTCGAAGGTTCCGGCGGCGGGCGCGGCGGCGGGTGCCGGTGGCGGCGCCTCTTCCTTCTTGCCGCAAGCGACCAGCAAAAGGAGAACCGATGTCGATACCAAAGCCGACAGGCTGCGAGTGAACATGTTTGACCCCTAGATGTTGTCGCGACGTGAGACCCACACGTCGCGTCTTTGGACCCGTTATATAACTCAGCGAACACGCTTATAGCCAGCCCTTGGCGCGCGCTTGAGCAGCGGTTTCATCGAGCGACCGCACTACTTTGGACAGTAGTTCGTCAATTTCGCTCCGAGATATGACCAATGGCGGCGCGACGAACAACGTGTCGCGCGTCGCGCGCATGACGAGACCGTTGCGCGTGCAGATATCGCGCATGCGCATGCCCACCTCGCCGCGCGGCTCGAAAAAGCGCCGGCTGCGCTTGTCCGGCGACCAGTTCGATCGCCGCCAGCAGGCCCAGGCAGCGCGCTTCGCCCACCAGCGGATGGTCGGCGAGCTCCCGCCAGCGGGTTGCTAGATAGGGTGCGGCCTCTTCGCGCACCCGCTCCACCACGCGTTCGCGCCGGAAGATCTCCAGGTTGGCCACGGCCACAGCACAGGCGGCGGGGTGTCCGCTATAGGTGAAACCATGAAAAAATTCCCCGCCACGATCGATCAGCACCCGGGCGACCCGCTCGCCCACCATGAGCCCGCCGATAGGTAGATAGCCTGAAGACAGCGCCTTGGCCATGGTCAGGAAGTCCGGGCGGGTGCCGTAGTGCTCGCAGCCGAACCACTGGCCGGTGCGGCCGAAGCCGCAGATGACCTCGTCCGACGCGAACAGGATGCCGTACTTGTCGACGATGCGCTGGATCTCGGGCCAGTAGGTATCCGGCGGGATGACCAGGCCGCCCGCGCCCTGCACCGGCTCGCCGATGAAGGCGGCGACGCGCTCGGGCCCGACCTCGAGGATCTTCGCTTCCAGCTCCCGCGCGCACTTCAGCCCGAACTCGGCCGGCGTCAGGTCGCCGCCTTCGCCGAACCAGTACGGCTGGTTGATGTGCACGATTCCCGGCACGGCGCCGTCGGGCCGCAGCTGCTCGTGCATGGGCTTCATGCCGCCCAGCGATGCGCCGGCCACCGTGCTGCCGTGATAGCCGTTCCAGCGGCGAGATGATCACGTTTCGCTCAGGGTGTCCCAGCAGCTGCCAGTAGCGGCGCACGAGGCGCAGCAGCGTGTCGTTCGCCTCGCTGCCCGAGCCGGTGAAGAACACGTGCTCGAACTGCGGCGGCGTCACTTCCTTCAGGATGCGCGCCAGCTCGATGGCCGGCGGCGTCGTGCTCTGGAAGAAGCTGTTGTAGTACGGCAGCTGCTGCATCTGCTTGTAAGCCGCCTCCGACAATTCCTTCCGGCCGTAGCCCAGCGCCACGCACCACAGCCCGGACATGCCGTCGAGGATCTTCTGTCCGTCGCTGGTGAAGACGTAGCACGCCTTCCGCGCGAGTGATGATGCGCGCGCCCTTCGCGGCCAGCGCCTTGTGAGTCGGTGAACGGGTGCAGGTAGTGCGCGCTGTCGAGCGCCTGCCATTCCTCGGCTGTGTCGAGGAGTCACGATTTTGTCGCATGGGTGCCGCCAGTTGACGGCGTTCAGACGTTCAACAGCAGGTGCTCGCGTTCCCAGGAGCTGATCACCTGCAGGAACACCTCGTACTCGGCTTCCTTGACGATGGTGTACGCGGAGATGAACGGGTCGCCGAGGATTCGCACCAGCGGCTCGCAGTCGCGCAGTTCGCGGATGGCGTCGTCCAGTGAGCGCGGCAGCGAGAACGGCAGGTCAGGTGCGCTGACCCGAGATCGGCTCGGACGGCAGCAGTCCCTCGACCATGCCGAGGTAGCCGCAGGCCAGTGACGTGGCCAGCGCGATGTAGGGATTGGCGTCGGCGCCCGCCAGCCGGTTCTCGACGCGCGCGCGGCATTGGCATCGGACGCCGGCACGCGCAGACCCGCGGTGCGGTTGTCGTAGCCCCATTGCACGTTGATCGGCGCGAGCTGGAAGCGCGAGATGCGGCGATAGGAGTTCACGTTCGGCGCCAGCAGCGCCATCGCCGCCGGCAGGTACTTCTGCAGTCCGGCGATGTGGTCGAAGAACAGCGGCGTGGGCGTGCCGTCGTCCTTCGGAGAAGATGTTCTTCTTGGTCTTGCTGTCGACGATGCTCTGGTGGATGTGCATGGCGCTGCCGGGCTCCTTGGCATGCGGCTTGGCCATGAACGTGGCGTACATCTTGTGGCGCAGCGCGGCTTCACGCGCCGTGCGCTTGAACAGGAACGCCTGGTCGGCGAGATCCAGCGCGTTGCCGTGCAGGAGGTTGATCTCCATCTGCGCGGCGCCGTCTTCGTGGATCAGCGTGTCGATCTCGATGTCCTGGTCTTCGCAGAACTGGTACATGTCGTCGAACAGCGGATCGAACTCGTTGACCGCGGCGATGCTGTAGCTCTGCCGGCCCGGCTCGGCGCGGCCCGCTGCGGCCCACCGGCGGCTTGAGTGGATAGTCGGCGTCGATGTTGGGCTCGACCAGGTAGAACTCGAGTTCCGGCGCCACCACCGGCTCCCAGCCGCGGTTGCGCGTACAGCTCGAGGATGTGGCGCAGCACGCTGCGCGGCGCCATGCCCACGCGGCGGCCGTCGGCGTAGAAGCAGTCGTGGATCACCTGCGCCGGTGGGTTCCGCGGCCCAGGGCACGCGGCGCACCGTGCGCGGATCCGGCCTTGAGGATGATGTCGATCTCGGCCGGACTCATGGCCTTGTCGGTGTCGGGTGGATAGTCGCCGGTCACCGTCTGCAGGAAGATGCTCTCCGGCAGGCGCATGCCCTCGTCCTCGCCGAACTTCTCCGCGGGCATGATCTTGCCGCGCGCGATGCCCGCCATGTCGGGGATGATGGCTTCCACTTCGGAGATGCCGTGTTCCTTGAGGAACTGCCTGATTTCGTTCGCCATGGGACTTGGGAATCCTAACTAGTCATTCTGGGCGCGCCGCGCCAACTCAGTCCATTCGCGCTGCGTGCCGCGCGGCCGAACTCGGCGAACAGCGCCTGGGAAAACGGGTTGTTCATCACCTGCCACTCGGGATGCCACTGCACCGCGAGCGCGAAGCTGGGCGCGGACTTCACGCGGAACGCCTCGACCAGGCCGTCGGGCGCGCGCGCCTCCACGGCCAGGTCCGGCGCCAGCCGGTCGACGCCCTGCCAGTGCAGGGAGTTCACCTCGATGCGGTCGCTGCCCGCGAGCGCAGCAGCACTCCGCCCGGCTCGAGCCGCACCTCGTGCGCCGGCGCGTACTGCACGTCCAGCGGCTGCTCCTTGTCCTCGCGGTGATCGTTGAAGCCCGCCACTTCGTGCACGCGCTGATGCAGCGTGCCGCCCATGGCCACGTTCATTTCCTGGAATCCGCGACAGACGCCGAGCACCGGGACGCCGCCGGCCACCGCGCGCGGGATCAGCGACAACGTCGTCGAATCGCGATGCGGGTCGTGCAGCGTGCCCGGCACGCTGGCCGGCCCCGAGTAACGCGCCGGGCTCCACGTTCGACGGCGAACCCGGGAAGAAGATGCCGTCGACGTGCGCGAGGATCTGCGTGACGTCGAGCGGTGTCTCGAGCACCGGGATCAGCAACGGCAGGCAGTCGGCGGCCTGAACCACCGCGGCGATGTACTTCTCGCCGACAGCATGAAACGGATGCGGACCGATCATGCGTCGATCGGCGGGAATGCCAATGACGGGACGCTTGTTGGCCATACGACTTTGCTACAGGGAACCGCGAGGGTTCGCGCTGTCTATTATCTTTTACGGACTCGCGGCGGCGACCCGCGCGAGGCCGCCATTAGACCACAGGTCACGGGGTCCGGCTCGCACGGATGGCGGGCCGCGGCTGGGCGCCGCACAGGGCTCATTTCGCGGCCCATTGTTGACACGGGCCGGTTTGCCGGGCGCCTGCGCCGCAGGCATATGCTGCGCGCGCCTGGCGCGGTATTGGCGTCGAAAATAATAAACACCCATGACCCGCGCCCCCATCCCTCGCTCGAACGCTTCCTCGCCGAACATCCCGCAGGTCCGGTTCGTCGACGCGTACGTCAATGACCTGAACACCGTCGAACGCGGCAAGCGCATCGATCGCGCCGCGCTGCCCGGCCTGTTCGCGCGCGGCATGCCGCTGCCCGGTTCGATGTTCGCGCTCGACATCGAAGGCGGCACCGTCGAGGCCACGGGCCTGGGGTTCGCCGATGGCGATGCGGACCGCCCCTGCATGCCCATCCCCGGCACGCTGGTGCCCGTTCCCTGGGCCGCGGCGGACGGCGTGGCGCAGATGCAGCTCACCATGAACGACCACGACGGCGCGCCGTTCTTCGGCGACCCGCGCCATCTGTTGTCGTCGGTGCTGGCGCAGATTCACGACGCTTGGCCTCACGCCGATGGTGGCCATCGAGTACGAGTTCTACCTCGTCGACACGCAGCGCGATGCCGCCGGGCCATCCGCAGCCGCCGCGCAGTCCGCTGACCCAGCGGCGCGACTACCGCACGCAGATCAACTCGATGACGGATCTGAACGAATACTCGCCGCTGCTGGCCGAGATCGATCGTGTCTGCCGGCTGCAGGACATCCCGACCACGTCGGCGCTGGCGGAATATGGCCCGGGCCAGTACGAAGTGAACCTGCAGCCACGCCCCGGATGCACTGCGCGTCTGCGACGAAGCGCTGCGCTTCAAGCGCGCGGTGAAGTGCGTGGCGCGTGCCTCGGGTTGTGAGGCCACGTTCCTGCCCAAGCCGTATCGCGACATGGCCGGCAGCGGCCTGCACATCCACGTGAGCCTGCTCGATGCCGCCGGCCGCAACATTTTCGCGGCCAGCCAACCCGCTCGACAGCGCTTCGCTGCGCCAGGTGATCGCCGGCACGCTCGCAACGCTGGGAGACGGCATGGCGCTGTGTGCGCCCGGCCCGAATTCCTACCGGCGCTTCCGGGCCGAGGCCTATGTGCCGCTGCATCCCACCTGGTCGATCAACAATCGTGGCTCAGCCATCCGCGTGCCGGCCTCGGACCCCGACAACCTGCGCATCGAGCATCGGCTCGCCGGAGCGGACGCGAATCCCGTACCTGGTGCTCGCCTGGGTGCTGGCGGGCATGCTGCATGGCCTGGCGCACAAACTCGAACCGCCGACGGTGCTCACGGGCAACGCCTACGACGCAAGGACGGCGACCCGTTGCCCATCACCTGGCCGCAGGCCATCGACCGCTTCGCGCGCAGCGAATTCGCGCGCATCTGCCTGGGCGAAAAATTCGTCCAGCCTGTTCACCGCCGTGAAACGCGCCGAGATGGAGGAATTCAATTCCTTCATCACGCCACTGGAGATCGCGCGATACCTGGGACCGCTATAACCCGAACCCATGTGATGAACGCCATCGATCCGTCAAACTACTACTACGCGAGCACGCCGCGTCGCGCCACCGTTCGCGCCGCTGCGTGGCGACGTGCGCGCGGACGTGTGCGTCATCGGTGGCGGCATCTCGGGGCTTGTCGGCCGCGCTGCACCTGCGTGAACGCGGCTTCAGCGTGGTCCTGCTCGAAGCGCAAGCACCTGGGCTTCGGCGGCTCGGGCCGCAGCGGCGGTCAGTCCATCTTCGGCTACGCCTGCGAGATGTCCACGCTGGAAAAGGCCGTGGGCGCAGCCGATGCGCGCCGCATGTGGGATGTGGCTCGGTCGAGGGCTGGACCTGCAGCGTGAACTGATCGCGAAGCACGCCATCGACTGCGACTACGTGCCCGGTCACATGATCGTGGGCCTCAAGAAGCGTCACGACGACGCGCTGCGCGCCGAAGTCGAGCATCTCGCAGCCAGATTACGACTACCACTCGCTGCGATTCATGGATCGCGACGAGATCGCGCGCCATCATCGCCAGTGAGCGCTACACCAGTGCGCTCTACGACTCCGAACGGCGGCCACCTGCATCCGTACGTTACACGCGCGGGCTGGGCGTCGCCGCCGCGGCCGCGGGCGTCGCGATCTACGAGGACTCCTGGGTCACGAGAGCTCGACGTCGCGCAGACGCCACTGCCGACAACCTCGTGCACACCGCCGGCGGCACCGTGCGCGCGCGCCACCTGCTCGTCGCCGGCGGCGCCCTGCTCGGCGGCTCGTGCCGCCACTGGCGCGCAAGCTGCATGTCCATCGGCACTTACATCGCGACCACGCAGCCGCTCGGCGAGGAACGCGCGCGTGCACTGGTCCGCAATGGCGCGGCCGTGGCCGACATGAACTGGATCCTCGACTACTTCCGCGTGCTCAAGGACACACGGCTGCTGTTCGGCGGCCGCGTGAGTTACTCCGGCCTCGATCCGTTCGATTCCGCGCAGGTGCTGCGCAAACGCATCGCGGCCGTGTTCCCGCAGCTCACCGACGTGCGCGTCGAATACGCCTGGGGCGGCTACCTCGACATCACGCCGAACCGCGCGCCGCATTTCGGCCGCCTGGGTCCCAGCGCCTATTTTCTCCAGGGCCTGTCCGGACATGGCATGGTGATCTCCGGCATTGCCGGCAAGCTGGCGCCAGCGAGGCGATTGCCGGCAAAGCGCGGAGCGATTCGACCTGTACTGGCCGCATCAAGCACGCGAACTTCCCCGGTGGCCCGCTGTTGCGCCGCCCGGCGCTGGTGCTGGCCATGCTCTGGTTCCGACTGCTGGACCTGCTGTAATCATGACACTCGCCACATTCGACTTCCCGCCTGGTTCTCGGCGCTGCCCTTCCTGCTGGGCGCCGCCACGTTCACCTGGCTGCTGTCGCTGCCGTCTGCAAAACGTGTCCATCGTCGACTCGTTGTGGAGCCTGATGTTTTTCCTCGCGGGCGTGGTCTACGCGCTGGGCAGCGATCCGCGCGCGCCGCGGCTGTCGCTCGTGCTTGTGGTTGCTGGCCGATCTGGGCCTGTGCGGCTCGTCCTTCCACATCACGCGGCGCAACCTGGCGACATGGCGAAGATCGCCGCTACCAGGAGATCCGCGCGCGCAATCAGCCGGGCTTCGCCGGTGAAGAGCCTGTACCTGGTGTTCTGGCTGCAGGCGCGCTGGCCTGGGTGATCTCGCTGCCGCTGCTCGGCGCCTTCGCCACCAATCGCCGCATCGGCTGGCTGGACTACCTGGGCATCGCGCTGTGGCTGTTCGGCTTCGTGTTCGAAGCCGGCGGCGACTGGCAGCTGGCGCGCTTCAAGAAAGACCCGGCCAACGCCGACAAGGTCATGGACCGGGGCCTGTGGCGCTACACGCGCCACCCTAACTATTTCGGCGAGTTCTGCATCTGGTGGGGCTTCTGGTGCTTCGCCCTGGCCGCCGGCGCCTGGTGGTCCCTGCCGGGTCCGCTGCTGATTTCCTTCCTGCTGCTGCGCGTTTCGGGCGTCCCCTGCTGGAAAAGGACATCGGCAATCGTCGGCCGCGGTATGCCGACTACGTCTTGAAAACCAACGCGTTTTTCCCTGGCTCCGCCCCGAAACTGACCTAAAGAGCTGCCCTGTAATGGGCCGATAACAGCCGGGACAACCGGAGTTCGGTGCCAGGAAAAGACAGGGAAACCCGTGAACGAGGAGGAAACAACGCAGCGCGAGGCTCGTGCCCGTGAAGTGCGTCACGAAGTCGTGACGGCACTCACGTCGAGCACGCATCGCACATTCGCGGTGCTGTTCGCCGTGCAGTGGCCCGCGGCGCTGTTGCTGGCCTGGAATACCTCGCTGCCCGGCGAGTCGCGCCTGTGGTTCACGCTCGTGCTCGAGCTGCATGTTGTCCGTGCCCGGCGCTGTTGTTCGCGCGCGCCGCGCCGACCGCCTGGTGGGTGCGCCATTTCATGGCGCTGTCGCAGGTGGGCTGGTCGCTGCTGTACATGTGGCTGCTCGAAGGCCGCTCGGAGGCGCAGTTCCACCTGTTCGTCTCGCTGGCCTTCATCGCCTTCTATCGCGACTGGAGCGTGATGCTGACCGCCTCGTTCGCCGCCATCGTCTATCCCGCGGTGCGCATCGCGCTGCTGCCGGAGTCGTTCGTGGTCGGACCCGTCCGCGTTGTGGCGGATCTTCGATCAGGGCATCTGGGTATTGTGCGAAGCCGCGTTGCTGCTGATCGGCGTGCAGCAGAGCCTGCTGACCATCTACCAGCTTCGCGCGCCGCGAGTCCGACCTCAAGTCGCGACAATCGAACTCATCAGGCGCGAAGCGGATGAACGCAGGCCGAGCTGGATCGCACACGCGCGCAGCAGCGGCTGATCGCCGAGATACCACCGCGCCATTCCCTTCGAACTCGATCTCGCCCAAGGCCGCTTCACTTACGTGGGCCCGCAGGCGCGGCTGCACTGCTGGACTATCCCGCTGGCGCGCTGGCAGGAACGCGGGCTTCCTCGACGTGCTGCTGCCGCGTGACCGCGAAGCGGCGGTGCGCCGGCAATTCGAGGACGCCGGACCCGGCACCTTCGAAGCCATGTCCTCCGTGGTCACCGGCGACGATCGCGTGGTCGAGCTGCGCTGGACCGTGTCCTGCGAAGTGATCAAAGGCGTGCGCCTCTGCGCGGCGTGATCATGACGTCACCGAGATCCAGCGGCTGGTGCGCGAGATGGCACAGGGGCAGAAACTCGAGTCCGTGGGCCGTGTCGCCGCCGGCGTCGCGCACGAGATCAACACCTCCGTGCAGTTCATCTCCGACAGCGTGCGCTTCGTGCGTCACGCGTTGCGCGACGTGCCCCATGCGCTCGCCGACTATCGCGCCCTGGCCGCCGGTGCGCTCTCCGGCAAGGACGTGACCGCCGCCGCCCGCAAGGCCGCGACACCGACGAAGCCGCGGACGTCGACTACTTCCTCAAGAACGCCCCCGACGCGCTGGATCGCGCGCTCGACGGCATCGGCCGCGTGGGTTCGATCGTCAAGTCGATGACCGAATTCGCGCACCCGGACACCCAGAAGGCCGACGTCGACGTGAATCGCGCCGTCCGCACCACGCTCAACATGGCCAGAAACGAATACAAGACCGTCGCCGATCTCAGCACCGGATTTCGGCGACATTGCCGGCAGTCCATTGCCACGCCGGTGACATCAACCAGGTGGTCCTGAACCTGGTGATCAATGCCGCACACGCCATCAGTGACGTGGTCGAAGGCACGGACAACAAGGGTCGGATTACCGTGCGTACCCGCGCCATCGGCGATTTCGTGGAGATGTCCGTCGGGACACCGGCGCGGGAATTCCCGAGGCGGTGCGCGCGCGCATCTTCGAACCATTCGTCACGACCAAGGAAGTCGGGCGCGGCACCGGCCAGGGCCTCGCGTTGTCGCGCGGCATCGTCGTCGAGAAACTCAAGGGTTCCTTGCACTTCGAAACTGAAACCGGAAAGGGCACGACATTCTTCATCCGACTGCCGATGTCGGAAATGTCCGTCCAATCCCACTCTTCTTCCTGAGCTTCCAACAAGCAGGCCGCCGCATGAACGCTCCTTCTCTTCACGTTCTCTTTGTCGACGACGAACAGGCCATCCTCGACGGCCTGCGCAACTCACTGCGCAAGGAACGCAAGCGCTGGGAGATGACGTTCGCGCTGGGTGGCCAGCAGGCGCTCGAAGCCATGAAGCAGTCGCCCGCGGACGTGGTGATCACCGACATGCGCATGCCCGGCATGGACGGCGCCGAACTGCTGCGGCAGATCCAGCGTGACTTCCCGGCCGCGGCGCGCATCGTGTTGTCCGGCCAGGCCGAGCGCGAAGCCATCATGCGCGCGCTGCCCGTGACCCATCAGTTCCTGCACAAGCCCTGTGACGGCGAAACCCTGCGCGCCGTCATCGAGCAGACGCACAACCTGCACAAGCTCATGCAGAACCCGGCGCTCACCGCGCTCGTGGGCAAGCTCGAGCGCATTCCCGCCGTGCCGACCACCTACACCGAACTGTCGCGCCTCGCGCAGGATCCCAAGGCCGACAGCGCCTCGTTCGCCAAGGTCATCGAGATGGACGCCGCGGTGTGCGCCAAGGTGCTGCAGCTGGTGAACAGCGCGTACTTCGGCCTCGGGCCAGAAGATCGTGTCGCATCCGCCCCGCCGTCACCTACCTCGGCGTCGAGATCATCAAGTCGCTGGTGCTGGGTTCGAGCTCGTTCTCGGACAAGGCCATCAGCGAAGTGAAGGGCTTCTCGCCCGACCGCCTGCAGCATCACTCCATGCTGACCGCGCTGCTGGCCAAGAAGATCGTCTGGCAACCCGCAGCTGGCCGACGCGGCCTTCACGGCCGGCCTGCTGCACGACATCGGCGCGCTGGTGCTGCTGCATGCCGCGCCGCCCGACTACGTGCGCGCGCTCGAGCGCAAGAAGGAACTGGGTGGCGACGGCGCCGCGGCCGAGCGCGAGATCTTCGGCGTGACGCATGCCGAGGTCGGCGCCTATCTACTCGGGTCTGTGGGGCATCCCGTTCCCGATCGTCGAGGCCGTGGCCTTCCATCACCGCCCCAGCGAAGTGCCGCCGGAATCGCGTCCGCTGGTCGCCGCCGTGCACATCGCCAGCGGCCTGGTCGAGGAAATGACCGCCACCGACGCGCAGCGCGCCAGTGGCCATGGCATCGACAGCTCGGGAATCATCGATGCCAGCTTCCTGCGCGACGCCGGTCTCGAGGAGTCATTCAAGAAGAGCCGCGAAACGGCGCAGACGGTGCTGGGCGGCGTGTCCGATCGCGGCTGAGGCCGCTCGTCAAAGCCGCCCACTAACGGAAATACCCGCGTAGCATCGTCTCCTCCTGCACAAGGGGGAGCCGATGCGACTAGCGAAATTCACGGCCATTGGACTCGCCATGGCCACCGGTGTGGCGGGCGCGCTGTGGCTGAGCCCCAGTGATGCCGCCAGGCCGGATGACCGCCGCGGACGCGGCCAACGCCTTCCTCAAGTCCCTGTCCACCGAGCTGCGCGCCGCAGCGCAGTTTCCGCTCGACTCCTCCGAGCGAACCACCTGGAACTTCGTGCCCATGGCGCGCAAGGGCGCCCAGCTGCTCAAGCTCGATGACAAACAGGCCGAACTCATCGGCCCGCTGCTGGCCACCGCGCTCAGCCCCGAAGGACTGGTCAGTGCGCGCGGCGTCATCAAGCACGAGAACATCCTGCGTCGACGTCGAAACCGAGCGCGGCATCGACGCCTCGCCGCCGCGATCCCGGTCTGTACTACACCTCCGTGTTCGGCAAACCGTCCGCGAAGGCCGGCCTGGGCCTGGCGCTTCGAGGGCCATCACCTGTCGTTGAACGTGACGCAGTTGCCGGGACAGCCGGCGGCCGTGGTCGGCCCGCTGTTCATGGGCGCGAATCCCGCCACGGTGCTGTCGGGCGCGCAGGCCGGATTCCGCCTGCTGGCCGCCGAAGAAGACCTGGGCCGCGCGTTGATCACGCTGCTGTCCGACGAGAAGCGCAAGACCGCGATGATCCGCGACACCGCGTTCTCGGAAATCCTCACGGGCAACGATCGCGAAGTGAAGCTCGAGCTCGCCGGCCTCGCCGCCGCCGACATGTACGCGAGGAGCGCAAGGCCTTGCGCGCGCTGATCGAGCTCTACGCCGAGCGCCTGATCGCCGCTTCGGCGCACGAGGTGCTGGCGCGCCTGGATCGCGCCGGCTTCGACAAGGTGCGCTTTGCCTGGGCAGGCGGCATCGAGGCCGGGCAACCGCACTATTACCGCGTGCACGGCCCCACGCTGCTGATCGAGTACGACGACACGCAGAACGACGCCAATCACATCCACACCGTGTATCGCGATCTGCAGCGCGACTTCGGTGGCGACGCGATGCGTGCCCACTACGGGGTCAGTGATCGAGGGCAGTGATCGAAGCGATAGGCAACGCCGAATGGCCCGCCGCGCCCGCCTCGTTAGACTCCCGCCATCGCGCAGGAGTACACACATGGGCAAGAAGAACGTGGCGAGCGCAATCGACGCGCCGCTGATCGACATCGGCATCAAGGGCAAGGACCGCGAGAAGATCGCGCTGGGCCTGTCGCGGGTGCTCGCCGACACCTACTCGCTGTATCTCAAGACGCACAACTTCCACTGGAACGTGGAAGGCCCGATGTTCAACACGCTGCACCTGATGTTCATGGACCAGTACACCGAGCTGTGGAACGCGCTCGATGCGATCGCCGAACGCATCCGCTCGCTGGGTTTCCCGGCGCCGGGCACTGGCAAGGAATTCGCGAAGCTGACGTCCATCGAAGAAACCGAAGGTGTGCCGGACGGCGCTGGACATGGTGCGCCTGCTGGTGGCCGGCCACGAAGCCGTGGCGCGCACCGCGCGCGCCGTCTTCCCTGCCGCCGAAAAGGCCGGTGACGAGTCCACCTGCGACCTGCTCACGCAGCGCCTGCAGATCCACGAGAAGACCGCGTGGATGCTGCGCAGCCTGCTCAAGTGATTGGGGACATTCCTCATTTCGTTGTCACATTTTGTGACGCCAACTCAACGCCCGCGCGCCTTACCAATGTGACAACAAAATGAGGAATGTCCCCCTCCTGGCCCTCGTGGCCGCCCTTTTCATTGCGCCCGCGTTTGGCGCCGAGCCCCGTTCCGCGGACGACGCGGCGCGAAGCCGCGGCTCAAGGTCGCGCTGACCTTCGACGACCTGCCGCTCAACGGCTCGCTGCCCCTGGGCAAGAAGCAATCCGACTTCGCGCGCGACACCATCGAGGTGCTCAAGAAGCATCGCATCCCGCCGTCGTACGGCTTCATCAACGCCGGCCAGCTCGAGACGAATCCCGATGGCGCGCTCGTCTTGCAGATCTGGGTCGATGGCGGCCATCCGCTGGCCAGCCACACGTACAACCACCTCGGACCTCACGCAAAAGCAGCGTCGAGGAATTCCAGCGCGAGATCCTCCGCAACGAACCCGTGCTCGAGCTGCTGATGCCGCCCGACGGCAAGCTCGCGGAACACGATTGGCGCTGGTTCCGTTACCCGTACCTGCACGAGGGCGACACGCTGGAGAAGCGCCGCGCCGTGCGCGCCTTCCTTGCGTCGCCAGCGGTACCGCATCGCGCAGACCACGCTCGATTTCGAGGACTACCTCTGGAACAGCGCGCATGCGCGCTGCTGGCTCAAGAAGGACGCAGGAGTCCATCCAGTGGCTGCGGAGAGCTACCTCACCGCCGCGCGCGAATTCACCCGCCTCCGGTCGTGAACTCACGCAAGGTGTTCGGCCGCGACATCCACCACGTGATGCTGCTGCACCTGGGTTCGTTCAGCTCGCACATCCTTCCGGACCTCTTCAAGGTGCTGGACGAGGAGGGCTTCGACATCGTGACGCTCGAGGAAGCGCAGAAGGATACCGCGTACGACTACGACCCCGACTTCGCCGATCCGCGCAGTGGCACGCTCGTCGAGCAAGGCATGCAGGCGAAGCAGATTCGCCTGGCCGGCGAACGTGACCGAAGTTCGCCGCGCAGCGGCTCACTACTATCTGTCAGTAGTGGGGTCAGTAGTCGGGGTCAGTAGTCTGGGTCAGCGGCCCGCGCCAGCGGGACGATCTCTCAACAGCGGCTTGCTCGCGCCCGCGACGCCGGTAAGGCGCAGGGTCGTGAGCAGGATCAGCTGCGGCCCTTTCCACGCATCCTTGTGCTCGTACCACTCGTCGGGTGAATGCGCCTTGTCGCCGATGCCACCGCCGTTGAGCGTGGCGGCCGGTATGCCCAGACCCAGCGGCACGTTGCTGTCCGTGCTCGCGAAGTTGAGTTCGGGCTTGGCCAGGCCCAGCGCGAGGTAGGCGCCCACGGCCGCGTCCGCGACCGAAGTGTCCGTGCTTCGCGTGGAGGCTGGGCGATCTCCGACCAGCTTGCGATCCACGCGAACCTCGGCGGAATTCCAGCGCGCGTTCTCGGCGACGACCGCCGCGTCCACGATTTCCATCACGCGACGCTCCAGCGTGGCGAGTTCACCGGCATCGTTCGAGCGCATGTCGATCTGCATGGTGGCCTCGGCGGCAATGGCCGTGACGCCGGTGCCTCCGTTGATCACGCCCACATTGAACGTGGTCTTGGGATCCGCGGGCGTCTTGATGTCCGCGATGCCGGCGATCGCCCGGCCCAAGGCATGCGCAGCACTGGGATTGCCGAAGTTGCCGAAGCTGTGCCCACCCGGTCCGCGGAACGTGATCTCCCAGCGGCGGCTGCCCGTGGCCTGCGTGACGATCTCGCCGCGGCCGGACTTCGCGTGTTCCGGCGAATCCACGCCGTCCACCGAGATGAATCCGTCGATGCCGGGGTTTCCGGCAAACAAGGCTTTCACGCCGCGCAGGTTGCCCAGCGCCTCCTCGCCTACCGTACCCACGAACCAGATGTCGCCGACGGTGCGGAGCTTCGCCTTTTCCATCGCTCGCAGCACCGAGAGGATGGCAACCAGCCCGCGCGAGTCGTCGCTGACACCGAGCCCGTAGTAGCGCCCGTCTTTTTGTCTGACGGTGACATCGCTGCCTTCCGCGAACACCGTGTCCAGGTGCGCCGACAGGACGAGCAGAGGTCCGCGGCCCGATCCCTTGCGCTTGCCGACCACGTTGCCCGTGGCATCGATGGTGACGTCGCTGAGCCCGGCTTCGCGCAGGCGCCGCGCGAAGTCCTGGGCGCGCACACTCTCCTTGAACGGCGGCGCGGGGATGTGCGTGATGGCGATCTGCTCTTCGAGCGTGCGGGCGTCGTCGTCGCGCAGATACTGCAGCGCGGACTTCACGGAGGCTTGCTTGGCCAGCTGGGCCACTGCCTGGTCGGGCGCGGGAGCGGCGGCTGCGATAACCGGCAACAGCAGCAACAGAATGGGGACATTCCTCATTTCGTTGTCACAATCGGCGCGGCGCAGGCACCGGATGAAATCGGGATTGTGACAACGAAATGAGGAATGTCCCCGTTCATCACACACCATCCGGGCGCACGGGCTGGCCGCACTCCGCCGAGTCGTAGATAGCGCGCACCAGCGCCACGGCCTTGCGCGCCTCGAGCCCCTCGATGAAGAACGGCCGCTTCCCGTTGATGCCGTCGATGAAATCCTGGATCTGCCGCTGATGGCCCTCGATCTTGATGTTCATCGGCGCCGCGGCGCCGGACCCCATGGCCGCACTCTCGCGCATGGCGCGGATCTTCGCGTCTTCGGGCTGCTCGGCGCGGAAATCCCAGCGCGCGATGTCGTCGTCTTCCATCACCACCGAGCCATGCTCGCCGCAGATCTCGATGCGGCGCGACCAGCCCGGCCACATGGCCGTGGTGCCTTCGATGGTGCCGAACGCGCCGCTCGCGAACTTCAGCGCGGCCACGCAGGTGTCTTCGGATTCGATCTTGTGCACGCGCTGCGTCGCCCAGGCGAAGACTTCGACCGGCATACCGGCGAACCACTGCAGCAGGTCCACGCCGTGGATGGCCTGGTTGATGATGACGCCGCCGCCATCCTCGGAAAGTCTGCCCTTCCAGCCCGTGTAGTACTCGCTGGTCCGGTTCCACTTCACGTAGCAGCTCGCGAGCACCATGCGTCCGAAACGGCCGGCGTCGATGGCGCTCTTGACCTGGCGCGCGGCGTCGCCGAAGCGCGCCTGGAAGATGGAGCCCACGCGCACGCCAGTCTTCTGCGGCCTCGTCGCAGGATGTGGTCCGTGCCTTCGACCGTGGAGTCCAGCGGCTTCTCGATCATCAGATGCTTGCCGGCGCGGATCGCCGCCAGCGCCGGCTGCAGGTGCAGCGCCGATGGCGTGGTGATGCACACCGCATCGAGTCCCGGCTGCTTCAGCAGCTGGCATCGACATCGTCGGTGGCGAAGGCCATGCCGTGCTCGGCGGCGAATTTCTCCGCCGTGGCGCGCGAACGGCTGACGACGCCGATCAACCTGACCGCCGTGGGACGCCGCCACCGATTGCGCATGGAAATGCGGCGATGGCGCCCGCGCCGATGAATCCGAATCCCAGCTTCTGTCCGCGCTCACTTCGGGCCAGCGCCTCCGGAATGTTGTGATAGACGGCATCGCGGAAGGTCTTGTGCAGCGGCCTTGTCGAACGGCCGGACCTGCGTGAACAGCACCGCGGTGATGTCATTGATCGGGTCCACCCAGAACAGCGTGCTCGCCGCGCCGTCCCAGAAGAACTCGCCCACCGCGCCCGAGGACTTCGCTCGCGTCCTTGGGCGGCGCCACGCGCACCGCGAAGTCGATGCCGAAACCCACCTGGCCCTTGCCCGGCAGCCAGTGACTTGTCGGTGACCTCCTTGGGCATCGCGTCCGTCGCCATGAGCTTCACGGTCTCGGGCTTGAGGATGCGCGCGCGGCCGAGCTTGCCGTCGCCCTGCAGCATGCGCGCGAACTTCATGTAGTCGTCGATCGTCGCCACGAGCCCGAAGCTGCCGGGCTTGTAGGGCCAGCTCGCGCTGTTGAACTTCTAGGCCTCTTCATCGGCCTGGCGCGTGAAGGTGCCGTCCTCGTTGCGCGTGTACACGGGCGCGAGCTGGGGACGATCCGGATCCGTGGGCAGGATGGTGTACCGCACGCTGTTCATGCCCAGCGGCTTGAAGATGTGCAGATCGAGGTACCTGTCGAAAGGCACGCCCGAGAGCTTCTGCGAGCAGCGCGGCCTGGACGTCGACCACGTCCGAGTACAGCCAGCGCGTGCCCGGCTGATACAGCAGCGGCACCTTGCGCGAGCTTCTCGGAGACCTGAGGCAATGCATTGCCGAAACCGCCGCGGATGTCGGCTTCGCGATACGCCTTGCCCACGGGCGAGTCATCGCCTCCGCCGACGAACCCGGCCGTGTGCCGCAGGATGTCGCGCACGGTGATCGGCCGCTTCGGCGGCTCGTACTTCGGCTGGCCATTGGCGTCCGTGCCGGCGTACACCGTCACGTTGCCGCGAATTCGGGTAGATAGTTGGACAGCGGATCGTCGAGCTTGAACTTGCCGCGCTCGTACAGTCGCATGAGCGCCACGCCGGTCACCGGCTTGGTCATGGAGAAGATCTGCACGATGGTGTCGCGCGCCATGGGCTTGTTGTTCTCGCGATCCGCGAGCCGAAGGTGCCGAAATAGACTTCCTGGCCGTGCTCGAACACCAGCGCGGAGACGCCGACGATGCCTCTGCTGGTCCACCAGGCCTTGAGCGCGGCGTCGATGATGGCGGGATCGATGCGTCGGCGGCGCAGCCGCATCGGGCGCGGCGGCCGCGAACGGCGTGGCGTGACGCGGCGCCGGCGCTTGCGCCTGCGCGACCGACCGCATGCCAGTGTGGCGGCCAGACGACTCAGGCACGGCCAGCTCAGTCGCTGCACTCATTGAACTTCATCGATCCCCTCCTCGTTATCGCGCACATCCGATGCGCGACTTCGACAGCACCACATCGTCGATCCACAGATCCTGGTCGTTGGCGGAATCCGCGTACCGCTCGAACCCGATGTAGAGACTGTCGAACTTCGGCGGCGCGCGCCACTCGCCGTCGAGATCATTGCCGCGGCAGGCGCTCGGGCCCGGCGCGCACGTTTCACGGCGTGACGCGTTTGCCGTCGAGCCAGAACTCCAGTTCCTGCGAGGCGACTGTCCATGTGCCACTCGACGCAGGCCCAGCGGCGAACCGGCAACTGCCGCTTCGACTGCTGCTTGCAGTCCGTGGTCACGGGCGGCGTCGTCTCGTAGTTGGCCATGAGCTGCGTGCCCTGCGCTGCTCCACGCCGAGGCGGTAGATGGCGTTGTAGCGGTCGTCGGCCGAACGGCCTTCGCCCTGCAGCAGGGTCCAGTGCACGGGCGCCTGCGCCGGCAGCGCACCGGCGCCTGCGTCCAGCCACACCATGGCGCGGCCGAACATGCCGGACTGCGCTTCGGGCACGGGCTTGCCGAGGTGGATCGCGACATAGCCGCGGCGGTACTTCGCACCACGCGGCGTGAGTACGTGCATGGCCTGGCGGCCGCTGAAAGCGTGCTGGCTATCCACGAGGATGACGGCGCCGGACTTGTACGTCTCTTCCTTCCACGGTGCGCCGGGGACCTGGCCGGCGGCGTGGGATTCGAAGTCGTCGGCAAAAAGGATGCGAGGCGGATCCGCGGCGGTTGCGACAATCGCGGCGGAAGCCGCGATCACCCTGCGGCCAGGACCTGGACAGTCCCCGTTTTTCGAGAACGAAAGCCGGGTTCAGCTCCCCTCACGGGTGGGCAACCGTGAGGATGCGGTAGCAGGTATCGAGCGTGGGCATCGCCACGCCGTGCTCGCGCGCCTTGCGCAAGCGCGTAAGCCCAGCGTCTCTTCATGCTCGAGACGGCTGCCGCGCAGCACGTCCTGCTGGGCGGACATGCGATGCTCGGGCGAGTTGTCGAGAAACTTCTGGCCGATGTCGCGCACGATCTCGATGGCCTGCGCATCGGCTGCCGTGCACGATGCTGGGCACGGGCAGCGGCGGCATGTCCACCAGCTCGACCTTCATGCGCCTCGGCCAGCTTCGCGGCCTCGCGGACGATGCGCACGATGACCATCGCGCTGCGCTCGTCCATGAGGAACTTCCAGGTGATCTGCCGCGTGAGCACGGCCAGCGGGAACTGCGCGATCCAGCCCGTGAACTTCGACCACTCGCGCGTCCGGATGTTGGAGGCCGCCTGCGCAGCGCACACCGGCGGCGTCGATGGCCGCGGCCAGCGCTTCGACGCGCGGGCTCATGCCGCCCTTCTCCTCGCCCAGATGCAGGCAGACATTGCGCGTGAACTTCACTTCGCCATTGGCGAGCAAGCTCGCCGGAGAAATCCGCCATGGCGCCGATCACGCGCGAATAGCCGAACACCGTGGCGAGCAGCTCGTTCTTGAGCACGCCGTTCTGTACCGAGAGCGCATTTTCGAGCCGCAGGTGACTTGAGCGACTCCAGCGCCTTCGCGGTGTCGATCGCCTTGGTGGCGATGATCAGCGTGCCGGTGTCGATGAGCTTCGACGGGTCGTCGATGACCTGGGGCCGCGCCTTGATGTCGGACAGCGCCGTTGAGCACCAGGCCCTGGCGCTGCAGGACGCGCGCGCGTTCGCCGCGCGCGATCATCACGACTTCGTGCCCGGCGCGCGACAGGTGCGCTCCCAGGATGGTGCCGAGCGCTCCCGCGCCGAGGATTGCGAACTTCATGCTCTTCCTTGACGCGGTGGTCTACTTTTTCCGGTATCGCTCGAACCACGCGAGGATATTGTCCACCTTGGCGATGAGGTTGGACGGCCGCGACACCATGCCATGCGAGGCCTCGGGGATGCGCACCATCAGCGTGTCGATGTTGCGCAGCTTGAGTGCCTGGTAGTACTGCTCGGACTCGCCGATCGGCGTGCGGTAGTCCGCCTCGCCCGTCAGCAGCATGGTGGGTGTCTTCACGTTGCCCACCAGTGACAGCGGCGAACGCTTCCAGTACTGCTCGGGCTGCTCCCAGGGGAAGGCGCCGAACCAGTACTTGTAGAAGAAATGTCGGAACGTCGGCCGTCAGCGCGAAGCTGGCCCAGTTGATCACCGGCTTGGCCACCACGGCGGCGCGGAAGCGGTCGGTCTTGCCGACGATCCAGGCCGTGAGCACGCCGCCGCCGGAACCGCCCGTGACGAACAGGTTGTCGGGGTCGACATTGCCCTGCGCGATCAGCGCGTCCACGCCGGACATCAGGTCGTCGTAGTCATTGCCCGGATAGGCGTGGTGGATGAGATTGCCGAACTCCTCGCCATAGCTCGTGCTGCCGCGCGGGTTGGTGTACAGCACGATGTAACCCGCCGACGCCATCAGCTGCAGCTCGGTGGTGTAGTTAGGGCCGTAGGCCGTGAACGGCCCGCCATGGATCTCCAGGATCATGCGGGTACTTCTTCGCCGGCATCGAAATCCGGCGGCGTGATCACCCAGCCCTGGATCTCGCGCTGGTCATGCGAGCTCTTCCACGTGAGTTCGCGCACCGCGCCCAGCGTCCTGTTGCCGAACAGGTCGTCGTTGAGCGACGTGAGCACGCGCACGTCGCCGCCGGCGGCCGCGGTCGCCACGTCCGATGGGCGCGAAGCCGTGTTGTGCGTGAACGCGACGCGGCCATTGCGCGCCACGCTGTACATGCCCGAGGTGTACGGACGCCCGAGATCCGTGCCGCCCACGTTCTCGGCGATCGTGCGCACCTTGCCGTCCAGCGTCACCGCGCCAAGCTTCTTCACGCCGCGTTCGTCGTACGCGAAGTACAGGCTGCGGCTGTCGGCGGACCAGCGCGGGATTCTCGATGTCGCGGTCGAAGTCCGGTCGCGATCACGCGCGGAGTTCTTGCCGTCGATGTCCATCACGTAGAGATGCGTGACCTGATAGCCCTGCAGGCGGTCATCGAAGCCCAGGTAGGCGATCCTGCGGCCATCGGGCGAGACCACGGGCGAGTTGTCCGGGCCGTCGCGCGTGGTGAGCTGCGTGAGCTTGCCGTCAGCGATGTCGACGACGAACACTTCGCTCTCCTGCGGATCGCGCTCCCAGTCGTCGGCGCGATTCGCGGAGAACACGATGCGCCTGGAATCCGGCGTGAACGACAGCGGACCGCCGTCGTTGAAGTCACCCTGGGTGAGCTGGCGCGCCGTGCCGCCTTCCGCGGAGACGATGAACACGTGGCTGAAGCCGGGTCGAGGAAGCCTTCGCCGTCCGCGCGATACAGCCACGGAATCGACCACCTTCACGGGCGGCGCCCAGCTCGCGCCCTCCGGCTTCTCCGGCGGCGTGGCCAGCGGCGGCTTGCTCGACGGAACGAACTGCGTGAACGCGATGGACTTGCCATCCGGCGACCAGGCGATGGCGCCGGGTGCCTGCACGAGGTTGGTCAGCAGCGCGGTCTGGCCCGAGTCCATCCAGCGCACGTACAGCTGCGGGCTGCCCTCCGCGGCGCGAGACATAGGCGAGGCGCGTGCCATCCGGCGACCAGCGCGGCGACAGGAAATTCCTGCTCTCCGAGCGCAGCGGACGATTGTTAGTGCCATCGGTGTTGATCGATCCAGAGATTGCGCCGGGCGCGATCCGTCATGATGTCGTGGCTGACGCGCACGTAGACGATGCGCGAGCCATCGGGGGAGATCTGCACGTCATCGGCGTATTCGAGCTGGAAGACGTCGATGGACTTCAAGCGTTTCGACGGGCGGACGGTTCCGCGGCGCTGGCGGTGCGAAGGCAACAGAGACACAGGGCCGCGCCGAGCAGCGGCAGTGACGGGACGGATTCATGGAGTTCTCTCTGCGGGAGTTGGGCCGTACTGTAACCGAGAAAGCGCGCGGCACGATCCGGCTTGCAGAGCTGGCCTGCGGTGCCGGATCCAGGCTGGAGGCTCCCGGCAACGAGCTGGCGCTATATCAAATGAGCTTGGCGCTATTCCGGTCAAACGAGCTTGGCGCTCAGTGAAATCTTGGCGTTCAGGACCTTCGACACCGGGCAGCCGGACTTGGTCTGCTCGGCGATTTCCTGAAGGTCTTGTCGTCGATGTTGGGCACCTTGGCCACGGCACACCAGCTCGCTGTGCGTGATGGCGAAGCCGTCACCGACTTTCTCCAGGCGCACGGCGGCCGTCGTCTCGATGGAATCCGCGGTGAAGCCTGCCTTGCCCAGGCCGCCGGACAACGCCATCGTGAAGCAAGCCGAATGCGCAGCGGCGATGAGTTCTTCCGGATTCGTGCCCGGGCCGTCTTCGAAACGTGCCTTGAATCCGATACGGCGCATTCCGGAGCACGCCCGTCTCGGTGGAGATCGTGCCGGTGCCTTCCTTGAGGCTGCCCTTCCAGGTCGCGGAACCTTTCTTGATCATCGTGGAGACTCCAGTGGGGTGAGGCGACCGTTGTACCGTCGGCGCCGCACCGTCGTCCACCCTCACCGGCTGTAGGACGATGCCTCAGCGAACGCGCGGTGAACTCGAAACACTGGTGGATGCGCGGATTGCGCTCGAAATCCTTCGGCAAGGTGGCGCGCGTGATGTCCTTGACCTCGTAGCGTTGCGCGCAGTCCGGGTCGAGCTTGAACTTCTGCGCGTTGTTGGAGAACACCAGCTTGCCACCGTCGGCCAGCAGCGCCATGCAGCGGTGCGACCAGGTCGGCGTGATCGCGCTGCACATCGAGGATGTCGTCCATGCGCTTGCTGTTCGAGAACGTGGGCGGGTCGAGGAAGATCAGGTCGAAGCGTTCGACGCTCGGCCACCGCGGTCTTGAGCCAGGTGATGCAATCCGTCCTGGATCAGTTCGTGGCTGGATCCGGTGAACCCGTTCACCGTCCAGGTTGCGCTGCGCCCACTCCAGGTAGGTAGCCGACATGTCCACCGTGGTGGTCTCGCGCGCGCCGCCCGCGGCCGCGTACACCGTGGCGCTGCCGGTGTAGGCGAACAGGTTCAGGAAACGTCGCGCGCGACGCTTCGGCGCGCAGGCGCTGGCGCGTGATGCGGTGATCCAGGAACAGGCCGGTATCCAGGTAATCGGTGAAGTTCACCCAGAACCGCAGGCCACTTTCATCGACCAGCTGGAACTCCGCCGCGTCGCCCAACTTCTCGTACTGCTCGCCGCGCGCGGTCTTGCGACGCTGCCGCAAGTGGATCCGCTCGGGCGGGATGCCGGTGACGCCCGGCAACGCGGCCAGCGCTTCATTGCGCCGGCGCTGCACGGCTTCGGCCTCGATGGTCTTCGGCGCCGCGTATTCCTGCACGTACAGCCACCGCGACACGTTCCCGCTGCCGCTTCGCCGTAACGATCGATGGCGAACGAATACTCGGGCATGTCGGCGTCGTAGATGCGGTAGCAGCTCACCTGCTCCTTCTTCGCCCATTTCTCGAGTTGCTTGAGGTTCTTGCCGATGCGATTGCCGAACATCTTCGAACCCGGCGTCTCGGCCAGGGATTCGTCGATGCGCGCGGAGCCGCCCTTGTGCAGGAACTGCTTTTCCGGTCGCGCCACTCACCTTCAGGCGCAGCAGCCGGCATTCCAGCGCGCCATTCCACACCGTGTGCACGCGCTCGGCGCGGATGCCGAGCTCGAGGCCGGCATCCGGTGAACCCGCGAGGATGGCCGCTTCCCAACCGGAGAAATGTTCGCGCAGCAGCGCGCCGAACTCCTTCATGAGTGCGCGCGCACCATCGCGGTCCTCGAGGCGCACGCCATAGGGTGGATTGGTGGCGAGAAACCCGGCGCGGTGCATCGGCCTTGCCGTGACGGCAGGCCGCGCATCCCGCAGGCGGCCTTGCGAGAACTGCACCAGATCGTCGAGGCCGGCGCGTTGCGCATTGCCGCGCGCGGCTTCGAGCACGCGCGTGTCCGTGTCCAGGCCGCGCAGCGGACAGTGAGGGCTTGACCTCGCGCGCCAGCGCCTCCGCTTGACGCTCCCAGGCTGGCGCGATCATGACCCGAGCCAGCCGAAGAAGCCGAAATAGTGACGGCGCGCATTCGGCGCCATGCGCGCCGCCATCATCGCGGCCTCGATCACCAGCGTGCCCGAGCCGCACAGGGGATCGAGGAACTCCGCGGCGCTCGCGCATTTTTCCGCCCAGCCCGCGCGCAACAGCATGCCCGCGGCCAGGTTCTCGCGCAGCGGCGCTTCGCCGGCTTCGGAGCGGTAACCGCGGCGATGCAGTCCCTCCCCCGACAGGTCCAGCGACACCGTGACCTTGGGGCCGTTGGCATGCGCATGCACTCGCACCGCCGGCCGATCAGTGGAGATGTCCGGCCGCTGCACCCGTCGCTGTCGCGCAGCTGGTCGCAGATGCCGTCCTTGAGACGCAGCGTGCCGAAACGCGTGTGCGTGAGAGCGGGATGTTTGCCGGAGAAATCGCAGGCCAGCGTGCGGCGCGGGATCGATGTGCGGGCCGCCAGTCGACGGCCACGCATCGGCGTTGTAGAAAGCCTCGTCGGTGGGCGCGTCGAAGTGCGCGACCTCGAGGAACACCCGCGCGATGCCACGCGGGATTCCAGGCAGGCGCGATACGCCACCTCGAGGAGCCCGTGAACTCCACGCCCAGCGCGCGCTCGCGCACATCCGCGGCGCCGAGTTCGCGAAGCTCGCGTGCCAGCAGATCGCCGAAGCCCGCGCGGGCTCGACGCCAGAAAACGAAACGCACTCAACTCCACGATTCCTCTCTTCCGTTCAGGTGCCCGGGAAAGGGCTACAGGCGCGCATCCCGCAATTGCCGCGTGAGTATGCGGTACGCGTCCATGTCGAAACGACGGGCGCCGGGCTTGCGCCGCCAGTGGCGCAACGCGTCCTCGTCGCTGCAGTCGAAGCTGCGCCAGGTGCTGCCAGCCGTCGATGACATGGAACTGCGCGCGCTCGCCCGCACCTTCGCGCCAGATCATCGGCCCCTGGTGAGGCCAGGGCTTGAGTCGCTGCGGCATGAGCGCCAGCTTCACGCGCGCCAGGTGCATCGCCGCGCGGTTCCTTGCCCACGCAGGCGCCCTTGCAGCGCCCCACCTGCAGTCCGAAGCAGGATCCCGGCGCCGTCTTCGAGGCCCAACAACTTGAAACACCATTGATGTTCGCGCGCCAGCGACTCCAGCGCGCGGCGCGCGTCCTTCTCCGAACGCCAGGTGCCGAAGGCATTGCCCGAACCCAGCACCTGCGCATCGAGCTCCACGAGTTGCGGCGCACCCGCCGTCGTCATCGAACAGCCAGGTGAGCCGCTCACCGTCGCTGCGCAACTGGCGGTTGTACACCGGCTGGCGTTCGCGGATCTCGCGCGCTTCCAGCAGCAGCGCGCCGAGCTCGCCGGCGGTCTCGGTCCACTCGACGCGGCGAACCTGCGACGCCAGCCGCAAGCCCGGACTTCACGTCTGCTGGCGCCGGCACGGAAATGGTCGAGCACGCGTTCGCGCATGTTGTTGGCCTTGCCGACGTACAGCAGCGCTTCGCTCTCCTCGCCGGCGCCAAACAGACGATACACACCCGGCTCCTCCGGCAGATCGTCGGCCAGATCCGGCGGACAGCTGCGGCGGCAGCGATACGCGCGGCGAGGCGCGCTCGATCGCGGCCTGCAGCTGCTCGCGCGTCCAGTCCCGTTCGCAGCTTGCGCCACAGCTGCCAGAGCACCTGCGCGTCCGGCATGGCGCGATGACGTTGCTCCACGGTGATGCCGTGATGCTCCATGACCGCGTCGAGGTTGTGGCGCGGCATCTCCGGATACAGCGCGCGCGACAGGCGCACCGTGCAGAGATTGGGCGAGCGCCACTCCGAACCCATGCGCGCGAACTCGCGGCGGATGAAGCCATAGTCGAAGCGCACGTTGTGCGCCACGAACACGCGGCCCGCGAGCCGCTCGCGCAGTTCCTTCGCGACGCGCTCGAACGGCGGCGCGTCCGCGATCATTTCATCGTCGATGCCGGTGAGCGCGGTGATGCCCGCCGAGATGCGCGCGCCAGGATGCACCAGCGTCTGCCACTCGAAATCGAGCCGGTCGCCGGTGGCGCCGATCACCGCCACGTCGATCACGCGATGCATGCCCGGGCTGGACGCCGGTGGTTTCGATGTCGACGAAAGCAACCGGTGAATCGAGAGTGCTG
Organism: uncultured Pseudomonadota bacterium; assembly: GCA_963846605.1. Lineage (GTDB taxonomy): Bacteria > Pseudomonadota > Gammaproteobacteria > Steroidobacterales > Steroidobacteraceae > CADEED01. The sequence goes on along the minus strand of CAWJWS010000008.1, from coordinate 1,020,550 downwards.
ATTAGCTCAGCTCGATCCACGTGGTCTTGAGCTCGGTGTACTTGTCGAAGGCATGCAGCGACTTGTCGCGGCCGATGCCCGATTGCTTGAAGCCGCCGAAGGGCACGGTGATGTCGTCGGCGTCGTAACAGTTCACGTAGCACGGTGCCGGCGCGCAGCGCGCGCGCCGTGCGATGCGCCGTGTTGATGTCGCGCGTCCACACCGCGGCCGCGAGGCCGTATTCCACGTCGTTGGCGATGCGCGACGGCTTCCTCGACGGTCTTGAACGTGAGCGTGGCCAGCACGGGCCCGAAGATCTCCTCGCGCGCGATGCGCATGTCGGGACGCACGCCGTCGAACACCGTGGGCTCGACGAAGTAGCCGCCGCTGTCGCCGCGCACGCGCGAACCGCCCAGCGTCACGCTGCGCGCCTTCAGCCTTGCCCGCGTCGATGTACGACAGCACGCGCTTCATCTGCGTCTTCGTCGACGATGGCGCCGAGCTTCGTCGCCGGATCGAGCGGATCGCCGGGCTGCATGCCGCTGCCCACCTGCGCGATCTTTTCCAGCAACGCGTCCTTGATCGACTCCTGCACCAGCAGGCGCGAACCCGCGGAACACATCTCGCCCTGGTTGAAGAAGATGGCGAACGCCGCGGCCGTGGCCGCCTTGTCGAGATCCGGCGCAGTCGGCCATCACGATGTTGGGCGACTTGCCACCGCACTCGAGGCCCACCTTCTTGAGGTTGGACTGCGCGGCGAGCTGCATCACCACCTTGCCCGTGGCGGTGGAGCCGGTGAACGCGATGCAGTCCACGTCCATGTGCGCGGCCAGCGCCTTGCCGGCCGTGTGGCCGAAGCCCGGCACCACGTTGAACACGCCTTCCGGCACGCCCGCCTCGATGGCCAGCTCCGCCACGCGCAGCGCGGTCAGCGGAGATTTCTCCGAGGGCTTGAGCACCAGCGAATTGCCGGAGGCCAGCACCGGGCCGATCTTCCAGCTCGCCATGAGCAGCGGGAAATTCCACGGCACGATGGCGCCGACCACGCCCATGGGCTCGCGCGTGATGGTCGCCAGCGCATTCGGGCCCGTGGGCGCGACTTCGTCGTAGATCTTGTCGACGGCCTCGCCGTACCAGCGGATGCAGTTCGCCGCCGAGGGAATGTCCACCGCCATGCTGTCGGAGATGGGCTTGCCCATGTCCAGCGTCTCGAGCAGCGCCAGTTCTTCGCGATGCTTCGAGCATGAGATCGGCGAGCTTGATCAGCACCTTCTTGCGCGCCTTGGGCGGCATGTCCGCCCAGTCGCCTGACGGAACGCCGCGCGTGCGCTGGCCACGGCGCGGTCGATGTCGGCCGCATCACCGGAAGCCACCGGCCCCAGCGACTTGCCCGTGGCGGGATTCAGGTTGTCGAAGGTGGCGCCGCTCGCGGCAGGCGCGAACTGGCCATCGATGAACACCTGCGAGCGCGGCTTCAGCGCGGCGGCGCGATGCACGCCATTCGGCGGCGGTGATGGACGTTGGGCTGACATGGGTGCTCAGAACGTCGGCGGGGTGGAGGCCGAGATGATCTCACAGACCTCCCGGCCCACATTGCGGAACTTGTGCGGCGTGGCGCTGGAGAAGTAGTAGGCATCGCCGGCCTCGAGCACGCGGGTCTGGCCGCCCACGGTGAGCTCCACGCGGCCGCGCACCACCACGCCACCTTCCTCACCCCGGTGACTCAGCATCTCGTCGCCCGTGGCCGCGCCAGGCTCGTAGCGTTCATGCAGCACCGTGAGCTGGCGACCCGGTCGTTGCGCCGCCACCAGCCGCAGCGATGCGCCCTCACCGCCGATCTCGACGAGCTCGTCCGCGCCGTAGAACACCTGCGCCGCGCTGGTCACATCCAGCGTGAAGAAGTCGGCCATCGACAGCGGCACGCCGTCCAGCACCTTCTTCAGCGAACCCACCGAGGGGCTCACCCGGTTCTGTTCGATCAGTGAGATGAGGCCGTTGGTCACGCCCGCGCGGCGCGCCAGCTCGCGCTGCGAGAGGCCATGCAGTTCGCGGACATGTTTGAGTCGGGCGCCGACGTCGTAGCTCATGGTGAATTATGATCTCCGGCAACTCCTGGAGTCGAACATGTCACGTCAAACCAGTCTCCAACCTCGGCGCCTACTGGATGCCGTTCACCGCCAACCGCCAGTTCAAGGACAAGCCCCGCATGCTGGCGCGCGCGTCGGGCATGTACTACGAGACGCCCGAGGGCCGGAAAGTGCTCGATGGCGTCGCCGGCCTCTGGTGCGTGAACGCCGGTCACGGCCGGCGCGAGATCACCGAGGCCGTGTCGCGCCAGCTCGCGGAGATGGACTACGCGCCGCCCTTCCAGATGGGCCATCCGGCGGCTTTCGAGCTGGCCAACGCGCTGGTCAAGGATCGCGCCCGTCCGGGCTCGACCACGTGTTCTTCACCAACTCGGGTTCCGAGTCCGTGGACACCGCGCTCAAGATCGCGCTGGCCTATCACCGCGTGAAGGGCGATGCCGCGCGCGATCGGTTGTTAGGCCGCGAGCGTGGCTATCACGGCGTGGGTTTCGGCGGCATCAGCGTGGGCGGCATGGTCGCCAATCGCAAGGCCTGGCCGACCGCCATGATCCCCGGCGTCGATCATCTCCGGCACACGCACGATCCCGCGCGCAATGCGTTCACGCGCGGCATTCCCGCGCATGGCGCGGAGTTCGCCGATGACCTCGAGCGGCTGGTGGCGCTGCACGACGCCTCGACCATTGCCGCGGTGATCGTCGAACCCATCGCCGGCTCCACCGGCGTGCGTGCTGCCGCCCGCGGGCTATCTCAAGCGGCTGCGCGAGATCTGCGACCAGCACGGCATCCTGCTGATCTTCGACGAAGTGATCACCGGCTTCGGCCGCACCGGCTCGGCGTTCGCCGCGCAGGAATTCGGCGTGACGCCGGACATCATCACCTGCGCCAAGGGCCTCACCAACGGCGCCGTGCCCATGGGCGCGGTGCTGGTGTCGAAGAAGATCCACGACGCCTTCATGGCGGGGCCCGCGGGCATCGAGCTGTTCCACGGCTACACCTACTCGGCGCATCCCATCGCCTGCGCCGCGGGACTCGCGACGCTCGACATCTATCAACGCGAAGGCCTGCTGACGCGCGCGAAACAGATGGCGCCGGCGTTCGAGCAGGCCGTGCACTCGCTGCGCGGATCTGCCGCATGTGACCGACATCCGCAACTACGGCCTGGTCGCGGGCATCGAGCTGAATCCCATCACGGGCTCGCCCGGCAAGCGCGCGTTCGATGTGTACCTGAAGTGTTTCGAGCGCGGCCTGCTGATCCGCACCACCGGCGACATCATCGCGATGTCGCCGGCGCTGATACTCGAGAACAAACACATCGACGAGCTGATCGGCGTCCTGTCGCAGGCGATCGAGGACAACGCCTGATGCCCGTCGTCGGCAGGATCATCCCGGGGTTCGTGCTGGCGTTCGCGTTGTTGGGGCTGGCGCTGGGACTGTATGAGTGGAGCCATCCGCCGTTCACGGACGAGCAGTTGAAGGCGTCGCTCGCGGACACCTGGGAAGTCGCGACGTCCACCACGCGCGTATTCGCGATCGTGTTCGCCGGGCTCGGCGCGATCTGCGTGGTGCTGGCGCGAAAGGCGGCGGGTACACCGCAGATCGTGGCCTATCTAGCCGCGGTGACGTGCCTGATCGTCCTCGGCGTATTTTTGCTCAATCACATACATCTCACGCAGCGCGCCGCGGCTCTCACCGGCCAGCAGTTCGGTCCGCTGTACGGCCTGTTCTGATCAGGTGGCCGGTGCTGCAGGCGTCGCCGGGCACCGCAGTGCCCAGTCGGCGCGCGAACTCGCGGCGCACGCAGCAGATAGCGACACGCCCGCCTGCAACACCATGCTCGCCACCGACGCGTACCAGAGATGATGGATCTCGAACTCCGGCCGGCGATGCCAGCCAGAACGCCGGCACCACGAACAACACCAGGCGGATCGCGCTGGCGAACGATGGTGGGCCAGGTATTGCCCAGGGCCTGGAACATGCGACGAGCAGCTGAAGATCAGGCCGTTGGCCGCGAAACTCCACGAGCTGATGATCAGCATCTGCGCGCCGACGGCGACCACCGCCGCTTCGTACGTGAAGCATGCGCATGAAGATCTCGGACTCGAACTGGCAAAGGATGGTCAACAGCAACATCAGCACGATGCTGATCACGGCGGTCCAGCGGAAGGTCTCGCGCACGCGCTCCGGTTTGCGCGCGCCGAAGTTCTGGCCTGCGATCGGCGCCGAAGCGAAAGCCACCGCCATGGCCGGCAGCATGATGATGCGCATCACGCCATGCGCCACGCCGAATCCAGCCTGCGCAGCCGCGCCGAAATCGCGGATCAGCCAGTAGATGACAGCCATGGCCACGGACATCAGCAAGAACTCCAGCCCCACGGGCAAGCCGATGTTCAGCAGCCGCCCCCAGACCGCGGCCTGTGGCCGCATCTGCTCACGATGCACAGACACGTATTTCTCGTGCCGGTGGAAGTAGTAAGCGCTGAGAATGACGCCGACGATCACGGAAATTGTACTGGCGAGGCCGGCGCCGGCCGTGCCCATGGGTTTGCCCGTGCCCCAGCCCACGATCAGCACCGGCGCGAGGATCACGTTCACCAGCACCGTGATCATCTGCAGGACCATGGTGGGCTTGACGATGCCCGTGCCGCGCAACGTCGCGAACATGGGCGATCATGGCGAACTGCAGTCCCAGGCCCGGCGCGAACCAGTACAGGTAGTCGATGCCCGCGCGCGCCGTGGCTTCGTCGGCGCCGACGGTATGCATGTAGACAGGCGCGGCCAGGTACACGCCGCCGATCACGAACAACCCCACGTAGATGGACAACATCAGCGACTGGTTGAACACCAGGTTGGCGCGCTCGCGCTGCTGCGCGCCCACGGCATGCGAGACCAACGCCACCGTGCCGACGTTCAGGATCTGCGTGAGCGCCAGCACCACGAACCAGATGTTGCCCGCCGAGGTGACGCCCGCGATCGCGGCATCACCGAGCTTCGAGACGAAGTACAGGTCAATGAAGAAGTACAACGTCTGCACCAGGATGCCGATGGCCATGGTGATGGACATCGTGGCGATGTGCCGCGGGATGGAGCCGGTGCTGAGGTCTTTCATGGGCCGTGCATCCTTGGGCGAAAAGCCTGTCCGGGCAATAGTAAGGCCGCAAAAGAAAAGGCCGGTCATTCCTGACCGGCCTTCCCCGTTTCGCCAGCGTATAATGCTGGTCTTGTTCTCGAATCAACTAGTCATCGATTACTCGCCCCAGGGCAGCGTCGTGGTGACGCCGACCAGGAAGCGCGGCTCGTTGTTGTTCACGTCGGAGGTGTACTCGTTGGAGCCACTGGCGTCGGTGCCGGTGAACTTGCCGAAGATCGTGAAGTTGTTGACCGCCCAGTTGAGCTGCACGGAGTAGTCGACCAGCTTCTTCCGCATCCCAGGCATCGCCCCAGGCGTAACCGGCGTGGAAGGCCAGCGAGACGGCGTCGTTGATCGACGCGGTGTAGTTGCCTTCCGTGTACTGGCCGCTCACGTCGGAGTCGATACAGGCTGTCGGCATACCACTGCTTGAAGCTGAAGGCGCCGGCGTTGAAGCCCAGCGTAGATTTCCGGGTACTCGCCGAGGTCATCCGAACCCGGGTACGAGGTAGTACGTTAGACCCGCGAGTCCAGGAGAACGTGTCGTTGATCGAGCCGACGTAGTTCAGCGTACACGTCGAGCTCGATGTCGCCATCGAGCGGCGCGAAGTCCACGTTCGACGCCCAGGCGCCGATCGAGAAACCCGCTGTCCGCAAAGGCGTAGTCAGCGCTGGCCTGCAGGGCCGGATCCTTCGCGCTCTGGCTGAAGCCGCGAAAGTCGTAGTCGCTCACGGCAGTCCAGGTCGAACTGAATTGAGCTTGGGATACGCCGCTGAGGCCCAAGAGGCCGATCACGAGCGCTAACGTTTTCATAGATTTCATTTGCTCCTCCGAGCGCATAAAAGGCCCATGTACTTAAGCAAGGGTTGTGCCATTCAAGTCGCAAGCACTAGCGTAACCCGATAAATTTCAACGGGTTACGTGTAGCTCAAAAAAACACAACCGCCAATGGCGCGGGCGGGATTATGCCGCGACTGCGCTAACCAATGCACGATTTAAGTGCGTGCCTCGAAGATGGCGTAGAACTTGGTGCAAGGTTCCAGCACTTCCCAGGTGCCCTCGAAGCCCGCCGGCACCACGAAGCCGATGTCGGGCCCGAAATCCCACCGCTCCCCGGTCCGGTTTTCCAGCACCACCCGTCCGCGGGTCAGGCAGCAGAACTCGGATTCCGTATAACGGATGCGCCACTTGCCCACCGTGCTGGACCAGGTGCCGGCGAGGAACTGCTGGGTGGTATCGGAGAAGTGGTTGGCGATCTGTTGCCTGGGGTCACCGGCGATCAGCCGGTCGGCCGCGGGCGCGGATGCCTCGACGGCCACGGTCTGCGAAAAGTCGATGATCCTGGAACTCATGGCGCCCCCGGAGGATGTGAGGCCGCGAGTATGGCGTGTCCCGGTGCGACTCGGGCCGCGGTGCTTCGCTCAGCGGGCTGCACGGTCTTGGAGGCCGTGCAGCCCGCCCACGGGGCATCGTCCTTGAACCTCAGTTGCTGGCGAGTGAACGTCGTCGATTCGAAGCGAATCTCCACGCAGCGCTCGAAGGCCTGGTCATCCGTGTTCGACTCGCTGCTCGCGAAGCGTTCACCCATTCCTTCGACGATGAGGCGTTCCTTCGGCACGCCCGCCTTCAGGAGTTCCTGCGCCACCATGTCGGCCCGTTCCTGCGACAGGCTCTGGTTGAGCGCATCGTCGCCGCGTGAGTCCGCGAAGCCGGAGACCCGCACGCGCACATCCTTCAGATCCGCGACCAGCGTGCCCATCTTCTGGAGGCGTGCGCGGTCGCTGTCGCGCACCGCGGTCTGGCCAGTGCGGAACTGGACGGTCGAACCCATTTGCCCGGCCTTGCCCTCGATGCCCGCCAGCGAGAGATTCAGCTGCTCGATGTCGGAGTCGAACTTGTCGGTCTCGGCCTTGCGCGCGGCGGCCAGCGCTTCACTCTTCTTGTGGCTGCGCTCGCCGATGATGGCGCCGACAGCCCCACCGATGATCGCGCCCACGGGACCCGCGGTGGCGCCACCGATGACGGCGCCGCTGGCGAAGCCCGCGCCGCCCTTCTTGGACCCGGTGTCGGAGTCGCGAGCGAAAACCGGGTTGGCCGCCAGCGTGATGGCCAGCGCGCCGGCGATCAAAGCGGGTTTGCGAAATTTGGTGTTCCAGATGCCCATGTGTGTTCTCCAGTGGTTTGTGTAAGCCCGAGCACCTTTGCTCGTTGGAGACATTTCAACGCCGGATCGGGGACTGACCGGGGCGGCAAATGGGCGAAGCGCCGATCAAATGTGGCAGATCGTGGAATGGGGACATTCCTGATTTTCTAGGAAATGGGGACGGGGCTGAGACGGCTGCGGCGCGTCGACGTGAGAGTGAAGTCCTTTTCGGAGCTCAGTCTCGGGCGCGCGCTTCGCGCGTTCCCTCGGGAGAAGCTACGCAGGTGGAGCTGTCAGCGCTTCGCTGGCAACTGCTGGTGAACGCGGACTTGGGTTGAACCACCAAAGAGTACCTCCGCGCTTAACGCTTCTCCCTCGGCGCCCTCGATTCGCTCCGAAAGGGACTTCACTCTCACGTCGACGCATCATCGTCGGCGACCAGCCCCGTCCCCATTTCCTAGAAAATCAGGAATGTCCCCATCAGAAGTGCCGGGTTTCGGACTCTTCGTGAAGACGGGCGAGGAACAGGCGCACTGAAGCTTCGGATTCTTGCGCTGACATCAGTCTTTGCTCCACGAGTACGCGCGCCATGTCGCGGATGGAGCGTTCGCCGTTGATGAGCGCGAGGAGAAAGGCGTGCACGCGGCTCGAGACCTGCTGCACCTCGACGGCGCGCGTGCGGGGAACGGGACGGTCGGGCTGGAGGAGCCAGTCGGGGACGTGGCGCTCGCGTGGCGATTCGGCAGGCGCCGCGACCTTGTTGGTCACCCAGGTGACGGTGTTCTCGACGCGGGCGTGGCGGCTCGCGGGCGAGCGCATGTAGGGAATCGAGCCTTCGCGCGACTTCGAGGTGTGGCGAAGCCGGCGGCGGGCAGGAGTTCCGCGCACTTCTTCCAGCGTAACGCGCTCGGCGAACGCGGCGCGCGAGAAAGCCAGCGAACCAAAGTTGATCCAGCGGCCGCCGGGCTTGAGCAACAAGTTGATGCGCGCGGCCACGCGCGTCAGCGGCTCACCGATGATGTCGACGAACCAAGGCGTGACCACGGTATCGAAACGCGCCATCGGCGAACGGTGGCTGCAGCGCATCGGCGGCGACGAGTTCCAGACCGGCGCGCGCCGGCGCAGGCGCAGCGAGCGTGCGCAGGACCGCATGCGAGTCCACGTCGCACGGCGCGATCGGGAAACTCGTAGAGTTCCACCGACCGGCCGGCGAAGATCTCGCGCGCGGCGAACAGCAGCAGCGGATTGAAATCCGTGGCGACGGTCAGCGGCGCATCGCCCTCGGCATGCAGGTCATAGGCCAGCCGCCCCGCTCCGGCGCCCTGGACCAGCGTGCGTCCGAGCCCGGAAAGACGGCCGCCGGCGATGGCGCGGACCTCGGCGAGCGACGCGGCGTTCTCCTCGTCGCCCCAGCTCCAGTCGCGATGCAGGTTAACGTAGTAGTTAGTGAGGCCCTGCTCGGTGGGCAGGCGCGTGCCGAGCGCCTGCAAGGTACCCTCGCTGGCGCTGGCCTGGTCCAGGCCCAGCGGCGCCAGCAGGCTGTTGAGCCGCGCCACCTGGTCGTCATTCGCGGCGGCGACCTGCGCGAGGCGGCGACGGGTCGACGCGGTCAAAGAATCCGACTGCCCTTCCGCGCGCATGGCTGCCGCCTCGGAAGCCAGGTGTTGCGTCAGCAGGCTCAGCCGGCTGCGCCACTCGGCCAGCGCCTGGCGCGGATCGGCAAACAACCAGGGAACACCGCCGATGACTGGATAGCCGCTGCTGCAGCCGGCACACATCCAGCCGGCGCGCTCCAGCGTCACCGGCCCACGACGGCAGCGCGGACAGGTCAGAACCGATGACAATGAGTCTGGAGAGGACAAGGGCCGACATGCTGGCGGGAGGCCGTGCGCAGGTCAATTCCCGTGATGCACCGCTCGCAGTCCGAACGGGGTTTGGCGCATCATCCGCTACACCTTACAAGGGGGAGTCGATGCGCAAGTCCATCTCGTTGCGCCGCATGCGCGGCAACTACTTCCTGGGCCCGTCTTTCGTCGTCGGCATCCTCGCCGCGATCGCGATCCCGGCCTATCACGATTACACGGTGCGTGCGAAAGTCACCGAGGGCCTCAATCTCGCGGGCTCGGTGAAGGCATCGGTAGCCGAGTTCTACGCCACGCAAGGCAAATGGCCGCGCGACTTGCGCGAGCTCAAGTTCGAATCGGTACCGCGCGGGAAATACGTGACCTTCGTGGCCGTGAACCGCGGAACGATCGTGATCCGTTATTCGCAGACCGCGGGCAACCCGTTGGGACGCCAGCAGCTCACGCTGCGGCCCACCGTCACGCCCGAGGGAGATGTGCTGTGGGGCTGCGGCTATACGCGCAGCCCGGGCCTGGATCCCAAGACGGGCGCGTCCGCGGAACTGCCCACCAGCCTGCAGCCCAAGTACCTGCCGTCGATGTGCCGCGGCGGCTGAATGAATGAAGGCGCGGGTGGCAACCACCCGCGCCCGTTTCTGAACGCGATGACCGCGGCGATCACTTCACGTCGAAGCGATCCAGGTTCATCACCTTCGTCCACGCCGCCACGAAGTCCGTCGACGAACTTCTGCTTCGCGTCCGAGCTGCCGTACACCTCGGCGATGCGCGCGCAGCTGCGAGTTCGATCCGAACACCAGGTCGGCGCGCGTGCCGGTCCATTCCACCTTGCCGGTCGCGGCGTCCTTCGCTTCGAAGATGTCCTTGTCGTCCGACGTCGCCTTCCAGGAGGTGCGCATGTCGAGCAGATTGACGAAGAAGTCGTTGGTCAACGCACCCGGCTTCTTCGTGAACACACCGTGCTTCGAGCCGCCGTGGTTCGCGCCCAGCACGCGCAGGCCACCGACCAGCACCGTCATCTCCGGTGCCGTCAGCGTCAGCAGCTGCGCCTTGTCGAGCAGCAGTGCCTCGGCGGGAATCGAGTAGCTGCCCTTCGAGATAATTGCGGAAGCCATCGGCGACGGGCTCGAGCACCTTGAAGGACTCGACGTCCGTCTGTTCCTGTGAGGCATCGATCCGGCCGGGCGTGAACGGCACTTTCACCTTGACGCCAGCCTTCGTCGGCGGCCTGCTCGACGCCGACGACGCCGCCCAGCACGATGAGATCGGCGAGCGAGACCTTCTTCTTCGCCTTTCTCTTGTGGAAAGCGACCTGGATGCCCTCGTAGATCCTGCAGCACTTTCGCGAGCTTCGCGGGCTGATTGACCTCCCAGTCCTTCTGCGGCGCGAGCCGGATGCGCGCGCCGTTGGCGCCGCCGCGCATGTCCGAACCGCGGTAGGTGGACGCGGAGGCCCAGGCCGTGGAAACCAGCTCGGACTCACCGTCAGCTTCGAAGCCAGCGATCGTTCTCTTGAGTGCCGCGACTTCCTTGTCGCCGATGGGCTTGTGCCGGCCTTGCGGAACGGGTCCTGCCAGATCAGTTCTTCCCGGGCACTTCGGGCCCGAGGTACCGCACGCGCGGCCCCATGTCGCGATGCGTGAGCTTGAACCAGGCTCGCGCGAACGCATCCGCGAACTGCTCAGGATGCTCGTGGAAGCGGCGCGAGATCTTTTCGTAGGCCGGATCGAAGCGCAGCGCGAGATCGGTGGTGAGCATGTTCGGGCGCGATGCGTCTTCGTCTTGTCGTGCGCGTTCGGCACGGTGCCGGCGCCCGCGCCGTTCTTGGGGCGCCACTGGTGCGCGCCGGCCGGGCTCTTCGTGAGTTCCCACTCGAACTCGAACAGGTGCTTGAAGAAGTCGTTGCTGAACTTCGTCGGCGTGCGCGTCCAGGTGACTTCGAGTCCGCTGGTGATCGCATCGCCCGCGATGCCGGTGCCGTGCTTGCTGCTCCAGCCCAGGCCCTGCGCCTCGAGATCGGCGGCTTCGGGATCGGCGCCCACGTGCGCGGCGTCGCCCGCGCCATGCGTCTTGCCGAAGCTGTGGCCGCCGGCAATCAACGCGACGGTCTCTTCGTCATTCATGGCCATGCGCGCGAAGGTCTCGCGGATGTCGCGCGCCGCGGCCACCGGATCCGGATTGCCGTTGGGGCCTTCGGGGTTCACGTAGATGAGTCCCATCTGCACGGCGGCCAGCGGATTGGCGAGATCGCGCTCGCCGGAGTAGCGCTGGTCGGCGCCTAACCACTTCTTCTCCGCGCCCCAGTACACGTCCTGGTCCGGCTCCCAGACGTCCTTGCGTCCGCCGCCGAATCCGAACGTCTTGAAGCCCATGGACTCGAGCGCGACGTTGCCGGTGAGGATCATGAGATCGGCCCAGGAGATGCTGCGGCCGTACTTCTGCTTGATCGGCCAGAGCAGCCGCCGCGCCTTGTCGAGGCTGGCGTTGTCGGGCCAGCTGTTCAGCGGCGCGTAGCGTTGTTGCCCGCGGCCGCCGCCGCCGCGGCCATCGCCAGTGCGATAGGTGCCGGCGCTGTGCCACGCCATGCGCACGAACAGCGGGCCGTAGTGGCCGAAGTCCGCCGGCCACCAGGGCTTCGAATCGGTCATGAGCTTGCGCAGGTCTTTCTTCAGCGCCTTGTAAGTCGAGGCTCTTGAACTCCTTGGCGTAGTCGAAGTCCTTCGCCCATGGGGTCGGACTTGGAAGAGTGCTGGTGCAGGAGTTCGAGCGGCAGCGTGTTGGGCCACCAGTCGCGATTCGCGGTACCGCGGCTCGCCTGAATGGAACGGACACTTTGCTTCGGTAGCCATGGTCGACTCCAGGTGGGTGAGTGGGCGCAATGTAGGCCTCGCGACGACAACCCGTAAGTCGATTGTTCCGATCAAACCAATAGACGGCCTCTATGAGCCATTTTCGGTTGCCGCATGCTCGATGCGCAGCGTCCACGCGCCTTCGAACGGCAGCTCGCCTCCGGCGAGCCGCGGCAGCGTGACGACCACGTCCCTTCCCTTCTGCCGCCACTTCAGCTGCTGGTACTGGCTGCCGAGCAGACCGATGCGCGCGCCGCGAGCCGGCCGCAGATCGCGGATGGTCAGGGTGCCTGGCGGATATTTCGGCAGGATGGCGTACACCGTGCTGCCCTTGCGGGTGAACAGGATTTCCTTACGCGCCTCACCCGGCCCGGGCGACAGCGTGAGCTTCTCCACGTCGTACTGCGCGCGGTAGTTGGTCGAGGTATCCACCTCCTGGCGGCGCCCCGAGGTCCACTGCGCTCCATCCCGGAAGGTACGAGTGCCGTAGATGGCCTCGCCGTTGTGCTCGAGCCAGGCACCGAGGAAGCCCAGCCGGTCCTGCATCTCCACGGGAATGCGGCCGTCCGCGGTGGGACCGATGTTGAGCAACAGGTTGCCGCCGCGGCTCACGGTGTCGATGAGCGTGAGCAATAGTCGTTGGCCCGTGGCGTAGTCACCGGCATCCTCGTTGCGGTTGTAGCCATAGGAGTGGCCGATGCCGCGGTTCTCTTCCCAGGGATGGCTCGCGCCCGGCAACCCGGCACCGTACTCGGTGGTGTAGTAGCCACCATGACGATGCCGCGATTCACCGCCCCAACGATCGTTGACCACCACGCGTTCCGCCACCGGGCTTTCGTTGAACAACCAGGCCAGCAGCTCTGGCGCGCGCCACTTCTCCGACGGCAGATCCCATTCGCCATCCGAGAAGATCACGGCCGGTGAGTAACGCGTCACCAGGTCCTTGAACTGCGGGAACAGGTGGCGCGTGACGTAAGCATCCGCGTCACCCGCCAGCCACAACGGGTTGAACCACTCGTACAGCGAGAAATAGAAGCCCATCTCGAGTCCGCGGCGCCGCACGGCCGCCGTGAGCTCACCGACGAGATCGCGCTTCGGACCCACGTCGACGGAGTTCCACGGACGCCCCCAGCTGGCATCCGCCTCGCGTGAAGGCCAGAGAGCGAAACCGTCATGGTGCTTGGAAACCAGCACCACGTATTTCGCGCCGGACTTGCGCAGCGTCTCCGCCCAATGGTCCGCATCGAACATCTCCGCGCGGAACTGCGGCGCGAAGTCCGCGTAGTCGAAGCTGTCGCCGTACACGCGCGCGTGGAAATCCCGAGTCTCGCGCCGGATCTGCGCATCGCGAGTGGCGGGATCGGTCTTGCCCGGCTTGCGCAGTCTTTCCCAATACCACTCGGCGTACTCGCCCTTGGGTGCGAATGCCGGCACGGAGTACACACCCCAGTGGATGAAGATCCCGAACTTGGCGTCGCTCCACCACTGCGGGGTCGGCCGGGCATCCACCGAGGCCCAGGTGGGCTCGACCTTCGCCCCGGCGACGGACGCCATGGCGCAGAAACACACGGAAACGAGCCAGCGGGCAGTCATGCGTTCAATCCGTATGGAAGACTTCGGTGAGGTTCGACCACCATTCGCCAGGCGTGGCCGTGGGCCACTTCTCCTGCATCGGCTCCATGAGCGCCCACCAGCGCTGCGTCTCGGGGTCGGCGGCCATGGCGCGCATGTCGGCCTCGAACTCGCTGCCCACGTACTCGAAGTACGCGAACAGCATGCCTTCGCGCAGGTAGATGGAGTAATTGCGGATGTTGGACCGGTGGATCTGCGCCAGCACGCCGGGCCAGACCCGGGCATGCTGCCGCACGTACTCGGCCTCGTGCTCGGGCCTGAGTTTCAGAATCTGGCCGAAACGCTTCATGCCGATATACTCGCACCCGCGGACCATTTTCTGAATACGTCGCGGCCTGAAGATCTCGAGAAGGGGGACTCTTCGATGACTACGTTTTCCCGCGTGGCGACCGCCACCTCCATTGCCGCGGCCCTCGCCTGCGCCGCCGGCGCGCTATCCGCCGCCGAACCCCAGCCACTCGAGAACTTCGCGCGACGCCCGCAGATGCAGGGGCTGTCGATCTCCTCGGACGGCCGCTATGTCGCCTTCCTCTCGGGGGCCAACGACGACACGGTGCTCATGACCTTCGACCGCACCCAGCCCGGCAGCGCATTCAGGCGCGTCGCCGCCTCGGACCCGGGCAAGTTCGACATCGGCTGGTGCCGCTGGGCGAACACGCAGCGCCTGATCTGCGGCCTGCACGGCAACATCCGTGGCAGCCGGTTCGCGGAGCTGCCGTTCAAGCGCCTGTTCGCCGTCGACGTGGACGGCAGCGCGCCGCGGACGCTCGAAGAAGCGCGCGACGAAGGCAACATGTTCATGGCGAAGACCAGCGTACGGAACTTCAGCATGCACGAGGGCGGCCCGTACGCCATCAACAAGGGTGGCAATCCGTCTAACTACGCCAACTGGCACATGATGGACAACGCGGGGTTCGGCCGCAGCGGGCTGGCCGCCAAGTCCTCGTTCGCCACCGAACGCCAGGACGAGTTGTTCGATCTCACGTTCGAGGATCCGGAGACGGTGCTGATCCAGCTCGACGACGACAAGGACGGGCTCAACACCGTGTTCTCGTTGAACGTCAACTCCGGCCTGCGCGGCGTGCGCATCGACGAGACTCCGCCCGTGCGGCGCTTCTTCTCCGACAGCCGCGGCAATGCGCGCATGGGCTGGGGCATCAAGGACGGCAGGACCATCTACTACGCCAGGCTCGAAGACGACAAGGAATGGCGCGCGCTCAATTCCACCGAATCGATGGACCCGTCGAACCCGCTGCAGATCATCGCCATGGCATCGGGCAACACGGCCTACGCGGTGGGCCCGCACGAGGGACGCGACGCGCTGTGGTCCGTGGATCTCACGGACAAGCGCCAGCCGCAGCTGCTGTTCCGCCATCCACTCGTGGACGTGGGCGAGCCCATCCTGCAGACCGACCGGCGGCTGCTGGGCGTGCGCTACGACGTCGAGCGTCCGTATGTCTGGTACGCGGACGAGAAGCAGCGTGAGCTCGTCGACAAGCTCGAGCGACAGTTCGAAGGCAAGTGGCACGAAATCGTCGACAGCTCCGACGACAAGAAGATGCTGGTCATCCAGTCGTCGAGCGACACGGATGCCGGCACCTACTATCTCTACGATGTCGAAAAGGAAAAGCTTTCCCGTCTCGGCGTGGCCTACCCGGAACTCGATCCGGCGACGCTGGGCTCGTTCAGTTACATCACCTACAAGGCGAAGGACGGCACCTCGATCCCCGGCTACCTCACCGTGCCCTCCGGCGTCGAGAAGAAGAACCTCCCGATGGTGGTGCTGCCGCACGATGGCCCGACGGCGCGCGACTCCTGGAAGTTCTCGTTCCTGCGTGCCTTCCTCGCGAACCGCGGCTACGCGGTGCTGCAGATGAACTACCGCGGCTCGTCCGGCTTCGGCAAGAAGTGGAAGGACGATGCCGCGCAGGATTGGGGCGGGCTCACGTACTCCGACATCAAGGACGGCACCGCCTGGGCGATCAGCGAAGGCATCGCCGATCCCAAGCGCGTGTGCATCGTGGGTTGGGGCTTCGGTGGCTACGAGGCTCTGCTGGCCGCCATGCGCGATGGCAACAGCTATCGCTGCGCCGTGAGCATTGCCGGCATCACGGACCCCGAGATGTACCAGGAGCATGGCGCGATGAGCGGCGAACGAGAAACCCGCGCGGCGCAGATGGGCACCGACCGCGACAAGCTCCGGCAGCTCTCGGCGGTGGAGAACGCGGCCCGCATCAACATTCCGGTGCTGCTCATCCACGGCACCCACGACTGGCAGGTCCAGGTGGACCACACCAACGCATTGACCAAGGCCCTGAAGAAGAGCCGGAAGAACGTGCAGACCATCATCATCAAGGACGGCAGCCACGAGCTCTCGCGCAAGTCCGACCGCATGACGCTGCTGAAGGAGATCGAAGAGTTCCTCACGAAGAATCTCGCCGCGGGCTAGCGCTTCCTGCCGATATACTCGGCCTCGGACTGATTCCAGACGACGTCGAGAAGGGGGACTCTTCGATGAAAATGATCGCGCGCGTGGCGGTTGCCACGCTGATGATTTCCGCTGCCGCCGTTCCGGCCGCCGAACCACAACCGCTCGAGAACTTCGCTCGCCGCCCGCAGATTCAGGGTGTGTCGATTTCCTCGGACGGCCGCTACGTCGCGTTCCTGTCCGGAGCGAACGACGACACGGTGCTCATGACCTTCGACCGCAGCCAGCCTGGCAGCGCGTTCAAGCGCGTCGCGGCCTCGGAACCCGACAAATTCGATATCGGCTGGTGCCGTTGGGCGAACGGCAAGCGGCTCCTCTGCGGCCTGTACGGCAACATCCGCGGCAGCAAGCTTGCCGAGCTGCCGTTCAAGCGCATGTTCGCCGTGGACGTCGATGGCACCGCGCTCAAGACGCTCGAACAATCCCGCGATGAAGGCAACATGCTGGTCGCCAAGACCAGCATGCGCAATTTCAGCATGGGTGAAGGCGGCGGCGTGGCCGCCATCGACAAGGGCATCGAGCCGCAGCACTACGCCGACTGGCACATGTCGGAGAACGGGGGCTTCGGTCGCAGCGGAATTTCGGCCGCGTCCTCCTTCTCCACCGAGCGCCAGGACGAACTGTTCGATCTCACGTTCGAAGATCCGGACACCGTCCTGATCCAGCTCGATGACGACAAGGACGGCTTCAATACCGTCTTCTCGCTGAACGTCAACAGCGGTCTGCGCGATGTGCGCATCGAGGAGAGCCCGCCGGTGCGCCGTTTCTACTCCGACAGCCGTGGCAATGCGCGCGCGGGGTGGGGATCGCGTGATGGCAATCCGGCGTACTACGCCAAGCTCGACGGCGACAAGGAATGGCGGCCGCTCCTTTCCACCATCTCCGCCGACCCATCCAACCCCCTGCAGCTCATCGCCATGGCCTCGGGCAACACCGCCTATGCCGTGGGGCCGCACGAGGGGCGCGATGCCTTGTGGTCCATCGATCTTTCCGACAAGCGCCAGCCGCAGTTGCTGTTCCGTCACCCGCTCGTGGACGTGGGTGAGCCGGTCCTGCAGACGGACCGGCGGCTGCTCGGCGTGCGCTACGACGTCGAACGCCCCTACGTGTGGTACGCCGACGAGAAGCAGCGCGAACTGATCGACAAGCTCGAGCGCCAGTTCGAGGGCAAGTGGCACGAGATCGTCGACAGCTCCGAGGACAAGAAGACCCTGGTCATCCAGGCCTTCAACGACTCTGACGCGGGCACTTACTACCTGTACGACGTCGAGAAGGAAAAACTCTCCAAGCTTGGCGTCGCGTATCCGGAACTCGATCCGAAGACGCTGGGTTCGTTCAGTTACTTCACCTACAAGGCGAAAGATGGCACGGCGATCCCCGGCTATCTGACCGTGCCTTCCGGCGCGGAGAAGAAGAACCTGCCCATGGTGGTGCTGCCGCACGATGGTCCCTCGTCGCGCGATTCGTGGAAGTTCTCGTTCCTGCGCGCCTTCCTCGCGAACCGCGGCTACGCGGTGCTGCAGATGAACTACCGCGGTTCTTCCGGCTTCGGCAAGCAGTGGAAGGACGCCGGGCAGGATTGGGGCGGCCTCGCCTACTCCGACATCAAGGACGCCACCGCCTGGGCGATCAGCGAAGGCATCGCCGATCCCAAGCGCGTGTGCATCATGGGCTGGGGATTCGGCGGCTATGAAGCGCTGCTGGGCGCGATGCGCGACGGCGGCACCTATCGCTGCGCCGTGAGCATCGCGGGCGTCACGGATCTCGAGATGTACCAGGAGCACGGCGCGATGAGCGGCGAGCGCGAAGCCCGCGCCGCGCGGATGGGCGCGGATCGCGACAAGCTCAAGCAGCTCTCCGCGGTCGGGAACGCCGCCAGCATCAACATCCCGGTGCTGCTCGTCCACGGCACCCACGACTGGCAGGTGCAGGTGGACCACACCAATGCGCTGGCCAAGGCTCTGAAGAAGAACCGGAAGACCGTGGAGTCGGTCATCATCAAGGGCGGCAGCCACGAACTCGAACGCAAGTCCGACCGCGTGACACTGCTCAAGGAAATTGAGGAGTTCCTCGCGGCGAACCTGCCGAAGAGCTGACACTCTCCGAAGTAGTTCGGAATCAGGCGGCGTGGTCGCAAGACCACGCCGCCTTTTTCATGCGCGCGCGGGCTCGATCAGTCCCCTGCGCTGCAGCCACAGCGCCACGCAGGCGCAGGCCAGCGCCCACGCGGAACCCAGGCACCAGCCGCCGAGCACGTCCGTGGGCCAGTGCACGCCGAGGTACACACGGCTCCAGCCCACCAGCAGGCTGAGGAACACGGCCCAGGACAGGATGTACACGCGGAAGCGATGCTCGGCATGCACCTCCGCCAGCACCGCCCCGAGCGTGAGGTACACGATCATGGCCAGCATCGAATGCCCGCTGGGGAAACTCGCCGAGGTGGCTTCCATGAGATGGGGCACCACGTCGGGACGCGATCGTTCGAACAGCACCTTGAGTGCCGACGACAGCAAGGTGCCACCGAGCACCGAAGCGAACACGAATGCAGCCGAGCCGAACCTGCGGCGCATGACCAGGTAGCCGATAGCGGCCAGCGTGAGCATCACCAGCGTGGTCGCGCCGCCCAGTGCCGTGATGTCACGCGCCACGTAGGCGAGCTCAGGTGGCCCGATGGGCACCTCGGGATGGCCTTCCAAGCGCATGGACAGCAACACCGCGCGATCGAAGCTGTGCGCTTCGCCCTCGACCACCTCGTCGGCGATCTCGGCGAAACCCCAGAGCGCGGCGCAGATGACGATGAACGCGATGAGCAGCCACCAGCCCTGCTCACGCAGAGTGGCGAAGAACTTCTGAAGTCTGGCAATCATTCACTTCCCTCCCGGGGAAGCAACGCTGCCAGAAAAACCTCAAAGCCGGTAGTTGAATCCCACCAGGTACTCCCGGCCGTAGGTGGTGAAGCGCTCGGGCAGCGTCGCCGTGGGGTTCACGCTGCCGGCAGCCACGCCGACCTCGGTCTCGTAGGGTTCGTCGGTGAGATTGTTCACCTGGAACAGCAGGGACAGCCCCTGGAGCCGGCCTTCGAAGGCGTAACCCAGCTGGGCATCGACGATGGACTCCGCATTGATGGCGCTGGGCACGTTTTCGCCGAAGGTGCCGCGAACCGAGGTGACGAACCGGCTGCGATGACGCTGGCTCACGCGCGCCGAGAACCCGTGGTCCTCGTAGTACGCCGTGACATTGGTGACCCGGCCCGAGAGACCATCGAGTGGTTTCGCCTCGTCGTTGTCCTCATGCAGCGAGCTCCGCGTATCGGACCCGTTGAACTGCAGGCCGAACCCTTCGAGCGAATCACTGAACATGCCGAAGTCGAGCGTGAAGGCCAGCTCGACGCCCGCGATCAACCCGGCGTGCCCGTTGGCCATCGTGGTGATCGTGCCGATGTTGGACGCCGGCACCGCGGTCGGATCCGTTCCGGGAGGAATCGGAAAGCCCGTGAAATCGAAATCCAGGTCCTGCGAATACACGAAATTCTTGAGGTCCTTGTAGAAGTAGGCGAGTGACACGTAGCTGCGTTTGCCGAAGTACTTCTCGATGGAGAGGTCATAGGCGTTCGCGCGCCAGGGCTCGAGGCCGGGATTTCCTCCGCTGGCGCTCCACTCATAAGGGCCCGCGCTTCCCTGGCCGGAGATGCCGATGCTCAGACCCGAGCGCATATCCTCCACGTTCGGCCTCGCCAGCGTCTTCGCCACCCCGAGCCGCAGGTAGGTATCGCGCGGCAGGTCGAGAATGAGATTCAGGCTGGGCAAGACGTCCGTGTATTCCTTGCCGCCGCTGATGGGGGCCACTTCAGTGCCGTTCCAGGACTGGCCATTCGAGGTCTGGTCCGCCCGCACCACCTGCAACCCGATGTTTCCATGCAGCGGGAAGCGCGTGTCGAACTTCAGGCCCAGCTTGGCGTAGCCGGTGGTGACCTTCTCGTTCACAGTCCAGACGCGGCCCGGCGTCTGGTCGACCGCCGCCGGGATCACATCGTAATAAGTGTCCAGCGCCCGCTGGAAGTCGAAGCTCAGCAAACTACCGGGCAGGCCGCCGAAGCGCAGGGACGTGGGCGCGATCAGCAGTTCCTGCGGCAACGTGACCGGCGTACGGCCGTTGAGCAGGTTGAAATACACTTCGGTGCGGTTCATGTCCTTGGTGCGGTCCGAGTAGTTGGCACCCACCTCGAGATTGCTGAAGACGCTCTCGAAGCCGCGCGACACGGAAAACCTTGCCGACTTGAGCTTGTCCTGCACCATCGGGAACTGGCTGCGGCCGTCACGGCCCCAGTTCGCGGGATCCGACAACTGCACGGCATTGCGGTCACCGAAGTCCACCGACGGTGTGAGCGTGGTGCGGCCCGGCCCGGTCGCGATGTCGAGATCGGTGAGGGATACCGTGCCCACCACGCCCGCCTGCAACTCGGCATTGCGCTCGTCGCGGTCGGCCTTCGAGTAGCTGAAGTCCAGGTCCGCGGTCCAGCTACCCATGCCCCATTGCGTGTTCCAGCCCGCGGCCTCGATGTCGTCGTGGCGCTTGTTGAACGACGTGAGCGCCACGGGATGCAGGCCATCGACCGTGCCACCCGTGACGATGTTGTCGCCGTCCACGTCGGTGGTGCTGGCCGCGCTGTAGCTCGCGCCGCCCCAGGTATCCATGCCCGACATCAGTGTGCGGCGGATCTCGTCCTGGTCGAACTTCGAGTAATACAGATCGAGCGTGCTGCGCACGTTCTCCGTGGGGCGCCACTCCAGCACGGCCATGGCGCCGGTGCGCTTCTGTTCCGTGGAGGCGGCACCTGCTTCGAAGCCCTGCAATGCAATCGATCCCGCTGGAGTGCCGGCGAGCGGCGAACCCCACACGCCGGTATCCGCCCACCACCAGGACTTGTAGTGCCGCTCCTGGTTGGGCGCATCCAGGTAGGCCAGCCCCACGGCGAGGCCTAACTTCCCATCTGCGAACTGGTCCACGTACGAAGCGCTGAAGCGTCCGCCGCGATCGTCGCTGTCGGCGTTCAGCGAACCATTGGAGTTCTTGTCGAGCCGTCCGTTGAAGGCGATCTGCCGCCGCTCGTAGTTCAGCGGCCGGATGGTCTGCATGTTCAACGTGCCGGACAGTCCCTGCCCCACCAGCGTGGCGTCCGGCGTCTTGTACACCGTGGCCGCGTTGATGAGCTCCGAAGGGAACTGGTCCAGCTCGACGGAGCGGTTGTCGCCCGTGCTGACGATCTCGCGGCCGTTGAGCAGCGTGGAGCCGTGGCGTGGCCCGAGTCCGCGGATGGAGATCACCTGCGCGCGGCCGTTGACACGCTGCGCGGCAAGACCCGGCAGGCGCGCGATGGACTCCGCGATGCTGGTGTCAGGCAATTTGCCGATGTCTTCCGCGGTGACGGTTTCGACGATGGACTCGGAATCGCGCTTGGCGGCGATGGAACTCTCGATGCCGAAGCGGATGCCAGAGACGACGACCTCGTCCATGACTTCGTCTTCGGCATTGGTTTGTTGGGCACGCGCGGCGCCCGAGGCGGCGGCCAGCGCGAGGATGACAGCGGCGGAGACGGCGGTGCGCACACCGCGGTTCGCATCGGAACTGGACTTCATGGATTCCCCTCACATCGATGAGTGACTGGAACCCTCCCCTGACGACCGAATCTAGGAGCGTGACCCCCGGGAGTCAATCAGCCGAACTCGGGTCCGTAGCCGCGCCGGGGCGCGTAGGCCACAATCGCGAACTTGTTTCCGGGGGGATCGATGCACTACGTAATCGTCGGCGGCGGCTCCGCCGGCTGGATGACCGCGGCCGCGATGGCGCACGCGGTGCGCGGCACGCACCAGATCACGCTCATCGAATCCGAGGACATCGGCACGGTGGGCGTAGGCGAAGCCACGATTCCGCCGCTGCAGTTCTACAACAAGGTGCTCGGCATCAACGAGCGCGATTTCATCCAGGCGACGCAGGCCACGTTCAAGCTGGGCATCGATTTCCACCATTGGGGATCGAAGGGGCACCGCTACTTCCACCAGTTCGGCGAGTTCGGCGTCAACATCAAGGGCGTGTCGTTCCACCAGCTGTGGCTGCGGCTCGCGGCGGCTGGGCACGAACATCCGCTCAGCGACTACGCGCCAGCCACGGTGGCCGCCGCGCAGCGGCGCTTCCTGCCGCCGATGCCGAATCTGCCGCCGGATACGCCGCAGCTCGCCTACGCCTACCACTTCGACGCCGGGCTGTACGCGCGCTTCCTGCGCAAATATTCCGAGGCGCGCGGCGTGGTCCGCGTGGAAGGAAAAATCGTCGACGTGCAGCGTAACGCCGAATCCGGCCTCATCGAATCCGTACGCCTCGAGAGCGGCCAGACCATCGCGGGCGACTTCTGGCTGGATTGCTCCGGCTTCATCGGCCTTCTCATCGAGAAGACGTTGAAGACCGGCTACGAGGACTGGACGCAGTGGCTGCCCTGCGATCGCGCGCTGGCCGTGCCCAGCGAGAGGAACGAGGAGAATTTCGTCCCGTACACGCGATCCACCGCGCACGAGGCGGGCTGGCAATGGCGCATTCCCTTGCAGCACCGCACAGGCAATGGACATGTGTATTGCTCGAAGTACGTCAGCGATGACGAGGCCGCCGCCACGCTGATGAAGCACTTGAACGCCAGGCCGCTGGGAGAACCGCGGCTCCTGCGCTTCCAGACCGGACGCCGCAAGAAGCTCTGGAATGGCAACTGCGTGGCGCTGGGACTGGCTGGAGGCTTTCTCGAACCGCTGGAATCGACGAGCCTGCACCTGATCCAGGCGGCGGTGTTCCGCTTCCTGTCCCTGATGCCGACATCGTCAGCGCACGATCCGTCGGCCGAAGCCGAATTCAACCGGCTCAGCATCGCGGAGTACGAATTGATCCGCGACTTCGTGATCCTTCACTACGTGGCCAACGACCGCGACGAGCCCTTCTGGCGCGGGTGCCGAGCCGCCTCCATCCCGGACAGCCTCGCTCATCGCATCGAACTGTTCCGAGCGCGTGGCAAGGTCGCGCGTTACGACGGCCAGCTGTTCGCGGACTCGAGCTGGATCGCCGTGATGATGGGACAGAAGATTGTCCCGGAACGCTGGGATCCGCTCGCGGAGACGATGCCGCTGGCGGAACTTCAGGCCCGGGCGATGGAAATGCGCACCAACCTGCATCGCGCCATCGCGCGGATGCCGACGCAGGAGCAGTTCATCGAGGCGAATAGGATCGTGGGGACAGACTTGAGTCTGTCCCCACTCAAGAAACCTTACTAACTAGGTGGGTTGTGTGGGGACAGACTGAAGTCTGTCCCCACCCGTTCAACGTCTGTCCCCACCCGTCTAGAACGACGCCCTCACGAACACCGTGAAGCGGCGATCCGAGTCCACCCAGTTGTGATACGTGAGGCCGGCGCCATTGCCGACGCCGCCCGCCACATCATTGTCGACCAGCACCTTGAACTTGGAGCGCGTGAGATTCACGGCCTCCACGCCCAGTGACATGCTCTCGCGGAATTTCCACTGCAGCGACGCATCGAGCTGGCCGTAGTCGTCGGCGAACGCGGGAATGTTGAGATTCGCCGCGGCCGTCGTCAGCAGGTAGCGCTCGCGCCAGTTGTACGCGAGGCGCGCCTCGACCTTCGGCACCGAGTAGTACAGCTCGGCGTTGTACGAAGTCTTGCTCAGGCCTTCCAGCGGATAGTCATTGAGCAAGGAGTTCGTCTGCTGATTCGGGTCGTACGGGTTCACCGCCGCATTGCGCGTGCCACCACTGTTCACGTAGGTGTACGCGGTACGGGCGCCGAAGTTCTTGCCCCATCCCGGCAGGAAGTCGAAGAAGCCGTTCCAGGCTACTTCGGCTCCACGCACGTAACCCTTGCCCTGGTTCTCGGGGCGCAGCACCGTGACGTCACGCGTCACGCCGTTGTTGGTGTAAGGCACGACATTGCCGAGCGTGGTCTCGATGAAGCCTTCCACTTCCTTGTCGAAGAGGGCCAGCGTCAACGAGTTGGTGTCGTTGATGTACCACTCCGCGCTGAGGTCGTAGTTAATCGCCTCCATCGGCTCGAGTTCGGCGTTACCCGCGAAGCCGTTGTAGTTGGCCACGCAGTTGCCCGGTGACGTGTTGCCAGCCGGAATCGGCACGCAGACGCCGCCCGTGAGCAGGCCCGCCTGCAGGTTCACCGTGATCGACGGCAGCAGCTGCGGGAACTCCGGCCGCGCAATGCCCTTGGCCACTGCGAATCGCAGGAAGAAGTTCTCCGTGGCCTTGTAGCGCAGGTTGAAGCTCGGAAGCACATCGTCGTACTCGTGGCTGCCCGTCGTCTCCGACGCACCGCCGTTCGAGAAGGCGACGACATCCGCGGGCGTGCCGGGCGCGAAGTTGCCTTGCGAGAACACGAGCTGACCCGTGCCATCCGCCTTGGTCTTCACGAAGCGCACGCCGACGTTGCCATCCCACTTCTCGCCGTGCTTGAACGACAGCTGCGTGTAGAAGGCCGTGGTCTCCTGCGACTGCGGATTCACGCCCAGGCCGTCGTTGGCCGGGAACTTGGTGGAGTAGTCGCCATCCCAGGGCGTCCACGAGCAGCAGCCGTTGTTCACACCGGGAGCGGTCGACACGTCGACGACGGTGGCGGCCCAGTTTTCGTAGTTGCGGAAATAGCTGGTGTCCGGGAACAGGAACGAGGCCGGGCCCGCGCCGCCGTGGAACCAGTTGGAGTAGCCCTGCTGCCGGAACGGCACGTCCTGCGCGCCGAACAGCGCCGGGCCACCGGCCCAGTTCTGGCTGATCGACCCCCAGCGATAGCCGGTCTCGCGCGTGGTCGAGTTGTAGTCCTCGTAGCGCACGCCGAAGCGCATCTTGTCGAGCCAGTCGCCGTTGTCGAACGTGTACTCCGCGTCGGCGCGGTACGCCCAGGCATCGGCGTCATTGTGCTCGTGGTGGTCCATCGCGAAGTTGTGGAACACCGTGTTCGGATTCGTCAGCAGCGTGTTGGCCGGGATGGTGATGGTCGGCACATCCGAGCCGTGGAGCTGCAGCGCATACGGCCCTGCGTTCTCGAAGTTGGGGCCGGCCGAAGGACCCATGGTGAGATCGATGATCTTCGTGCTGGCCTTGGAGTACTGCACGTCGCCTTCGAAGCGCAGCCGCTCGCTGGCATTCCAGTTCACGTGCAGCGAGAGATCATCGTTCTGCGTCTCGCGCTGGTTGTAGCGCGCCGAGCCCGAGTAGCCGCCATCGTTGATGGTGCCGCCCACGAGTTCGTTGTCCTCGATCTGCAGATTCGTGCCGTTGAGTCCGCCGCCCGGCAGATTCCAGACCGCGTTCTCGTCCTGGTCGAAGGTGGCGTTGGAATAGAAATACTGCAGCGACGCGTCGACATTGTCGCTGGGCGAACGCCACTGCAACGCGGCCGAGGCGCCCGTGCGGTTACGCGCCACTTCCAGCGTGCGCCAGCCGATGCCACCAGTCGCGAAGACACCCGCGCCCAGATCCGGACGCGCGTAGTACTTCTCGATGTGGATGGTGTCGGTGCGGCTGGTGAGATCCGAGTAGCTGGCCGAAACCAGCGCGCCGATGTCACCGAAGGACGTCGTGGTGCGGTTGCTGAACAGCAGCGAACCCGAAGGCTCCCATTCGTCGGCGAGGTCACCGACCGCGCCTTCGACCGAGAAGCTGAACTTGCGGCCTTCCGAATCGAAAGGCAGGCGCGTGCGCAGGTTCACGGTGCCGGAGAGGCCACCTTCCACCTGCTGCGCGGAGGGATTCTTGTAGACGTCCACGCCGGCGAGCAGCTCGGGCGGAATATCCTCGAAGCCCAGCGTGCGGCTGTTCTTCGCGGAGAACGCGGTGTGACCGTTGAGCTCGCTGCGTACCCAGCTCAAGCCGCGGATGGTGACGCCCGAGCCTTCGATGGCGATGCGGTCCGCATCGCGCGGCGCGGGCACGCGGCCGATGGCCAGGCCCGAGATACGTTGCAGCACTTCGGTGACGCTGCGGTCGGGCAGCGCACCGATGTCTTCGGCGGTGACGGCGTCGATGAGCTCCGAGGCGTCCTGCTTGCGCGCCTGGGAGGTGACGAGCTGGCGGCGGATACCGGTGACGACGACTTCGCCCACATCCTCGGCACCCTCGCCGGATTGCGCGCCATCGTTGGCGGCCTGCGCGAACGCGGTCGAGGACATGGCCAGCCCCAGCCCCAACCCCAGTCCCAGACCCGATACCGCGATGGCGCGGCGACCGCCGAACAGCGCGGCGCGCACGCCAGCTGTGACGGCTGGAGTTTGAAAAGACTTGCTCACTAGAACCCCCCGGTTGCAGATAAATAAGAGTGGAGCCGGGAATGCCCCCGTGCTGCACGAATAAAAATATTTTTATTAGCGCGAAGGTACCCCAGGAGGGGTATTTCGTCCATCGGCGGGAGATGGGACAGTCGCGCGCGTATCGCCTGCCATTACCCATCAATGCCCGGTTCCATATCGGGACGACGGCCATTTGCTATGGATTACTCCGACAAATGAATGACCTGCAGAAAAATCCCCCGCCCGCCTTTTCCGGCTATCAGAAAACGGTGCTCGCGCTCCTGGCCTTCCTGCAGTTCGCGATCATTCTCGACTTCATGCTCATGGCGCCCCTGGGCGTCGTGATCATGCCGGCGCTGTCGATCACGCCCGCGCAGTTCAGCATGGTGGTTTCGGCCTATGCCTTCGCGGCCGGCGCGTCCAGCTTCCTCACCGCCGGCTTCGCCGATCGTTTCGACCGCAAGCGCTTGCTGCTCTTCTTCTACGCGGGCTTCATCCTCGGCACGCTGTGGTGCGGGCTGGCGCAGACCTTCGAGTCATTGCTGGCCGCGCGCATCGTCACCGGCATCTTCGGCGGCGTCATCGGCTCCATCGTGCTCGCCATCTCCACGGACCTGTTCCCGCCGCAGATGCGTGGCCGCGTGATGGGCCTGATCCAGACGGCCTTCGCCGCCAGCCAGGTGCTGGGCCTTCCCGTCAGCATGTACCTGTCCAACGAGTGGAACTGGCACGTGCCCTTCCTCGCGTTGACCGCGATCAGCGTGGCGGCCGGATTGCTGATCGTCTGGAAGATGAAGCCCGTGAACGAGCACCTGAAGGTTGCGCAGGAGCGCAGCCCCTTCGCGCACCTGTTTCATACGCTGGCGGAGCCGCGCTACCTGATGGCATTTGTCACCGTCACGTTCCTGGCCACGGGCGGATTCATGCTCATGCCGTTCAGCAGCGCGTTCACGGTGAACAACCTCGGTATCGGCCTGGATCATCTCCCGACCATCTACCTGGTCACGGGCCTTGCCACGATCTTCGCCGGCATCCTGATCGGCAAGGCGGCGGACTCCATCGGTCAGATGCGCGTGTTCTTTATGGGCACGGTGCTGACCGTGATCATGGTGGTGATCTACACCAACCTCGGTGTCACGCCCCTGACCTTGGTGATCCTGGTGAACGTGGTGCTGTTCGTCGGCATCTTCTCGCGCATGATCCCTTTCCAGGCGCTGATGTCACAGGTGCCGGCTCAGGCGCACCGCGGATCGTTCAACGCGATCAACGCGTCTTTGCAACAGTTGTCGGGCGGGCTGGCGTCCCTCGTGGCCGGCCACATCGTGCTGTCCGGGGCGGATGGGAAGCTTCATCACTACGACATCGCGGGGTACGTGGTGGTCTGCACCTCCCTGCTCACGGCCTATCTATTGTGGCGTCTGAGCCGCGGGATCCAGGCGACGCCGGCGGCCGCTCCCACCCGGTAGCCGCGGCCCCATTTGATGCGATCCAGGCGGACCGCCCGCAGCCGGGTGTTTGCCGGAATGTAACCGCCGCCGGCCGATTCCGGATACCTCCCTGAAGACCCCGATACCGGGTCCACGGAGAAGTTATGCGCGGTTCCGACCAACGATGACGGGTCATCTTCTCACTGCGTGCTCCGCCGTCGAGCCGCCGCTTAAGGATTGCTTGCATGCGCCGCCCATTCGGCATGCAGCGATTCCCCCTCGAGGTGATCGTCATCCAGGACGAACTGTCCTTGATGGAGTGTTCGACATGCGTCCCTTGGTGAGCGCCTTCCTGGTCATGTTCGTGTGTATGTCCGCGTCCCCGCCAGCCGTGGCGCAGGGTGCAACCGCGCCGCCAGAGGACGGCCCCTGGAGCGGCGAGATCATTTGCCGCTACGAGGCTCAGGCAGCTAACTATCAGGACCAGCAGGTCCATACCTGGCGCCTGACGGCAAGCGCGCCGACCAATCCGGGATCCGGAGCAATTCGCTATTACGATGGGACCTGGAGCGCGACAGGAGGCGGGCAGCGCGTGATCCCGGCTACGGGCGCGACGGAGTCCTGGAGTCTCGACGTATCGCCGCAGGACGGCCGATTCGGGATCTGGCAGCCACCGGGTTCGGGACGCCTTCGCTTCGCATCCCAGCATGCGGGAATCGTGACGCCCGCGACGCTGCGGGTGACAGGACCGCAGCCCATGATTTCCGCCGGCTCCGAGCTCAGTTTCCAGTTCGTGGAAGGCCCGGCGTCGAGTTCGCGGATCAACGGCAATCGCGAGCGGATGTATGGCGGGGCCGTCGGCTGGCGACAGCCGCCCGCCGTGCCGACGCGGGAAACCTGCGCGTGGAATTTTGTACGTAGCGGAACGGCACCGCCGGCAGTAACACTGCCTCCCACATTGATGGCGGGCGGGCCACCCGCATCGCCGCCTGCAGCGCCACCCGCCTCGCCGCCTGCATCGCCCCCTGCATCGCCGCCCGCAGCACCACCCGCAGCACCACCCGCGGCGCCACCTTCAGCGCCACCTTCAGCGCCACCGGCATCTCCGCCCGCATCGCCACCCGCATCGCCGCCCGTGACCGCGGCGGGCAACGCGATTCCAGTCACTCCGCCGGTAACGCCCCCGTTCACGGCCGAGCCCACGCTACCGCCTCCGCCGCCGATGTCGACGCCCACGCCGTCGTCATCGCCGCCACCACCGCCACCGACGCGGCCGACACGGCCCACGATTCCAGGCAGCAACAGCGGCAATCCGGCTGCGCTGGCGCAATCAGCGTCCTATCTGATCAGCATCACGCAGCTCGTGAGTGGACAGCCCACGCAGGATGATCCGGTGAGCCTCGATGGCCGCGGCGACGAGATCATGGCGGGCGCTCAGGTGTGGCACTTCAATCGCGCCAATGGTCAGGTGCTGGGGTCCTTCTGGCGCGAAACCCTGACCTACGGCGACGCGAACCGCTCGAACCGCATCCAGGCGGGCAGCGTCAGCAGCGAAGGCGGAATCCGCGCGCTCGACAAGATTCCCGACGGATCGTCGGTAGCTAGAGTCGCGGCTGCGTCGGACCAGGTCTTCCCCTGGCGCGTGTGGGAAGGCGCGCTGACGACGGGACAGGATGCGCTCGTCATTGCTCCCAGCGTCTGGGAGGCGGATGGCCGACGTGGAGCTTTGGAAACCTACCGCCAGCGCATCCGCAACGTGCCGGCCGCGTCGATCATCGCCATGCCGGCCGTCCAGTCGCGCATCGCGGAGACATCGCTGCGGGTACTCGAGATCGGCTCCACGGAAGCCTCAGGAATGGGCGCCGTCGGAAACGCGGCATACGACACGTTCGCCACTATCACGCTGGGCAGCCTGGGACTGCCGTTCCTGCAACAGCTCATCTCGCATCGCGAAGATCGTCCCATCGGGCTGCGAGCGGACCGGCTGCCGACCACCGCGGTCATCGTGACGCGCGAGATTGCCGAAGCCGCGCTGCAGGCAACTGGTTTTCCGCAGGTGCTGCCGACCACCACACCGGGACTGATCTTCATCGTCCCCAAACCCGGCATCCTGGTGATCGAGTTCAGGGATCTCGCTACCGGGAACGAGGCCGCTGCCCGCGCCTACGGCGGTTTGCTGAGCAATCCCCTCGCGCGTAGCGACGCGCAGTACTACATGGTGCTGCAGGTCGAGCGGACGTCGCCAGCCTCCGCCAGCAACTCGGCGCCGCCACCGGCGTCGCCGGGTACATCGGTAGCGCCGCCGCCCGGTACTGCTGTGACCGCCGGGGGCCCGCAAACTCCGGGCGCCTCCGCCGAGCAGCCGACAGCGACGACACCATCGGCGCAACCGCCCGAGAGACTCGCGAGCCCGCCTGGTTCGGCACTGTCGCGAACGGGCAGCGGGTGCTCACTTCAACCGCCGGGCGAGGGACCTCACGCGTCCTACATCTCTCCACGCCAAGCAAACTTGGCCTGGGGTACCGTTCCTGGGGCTACCGGATATACGGTCAGTCGCGGAGATGTGGGAGCACTCGCGCAGCTTCCGGCGGACCGGCAAGGCTATACGCAGGACGCACGCTTCGAACCGGGCACGACCTATCACTACGAGATCCGCGCGATCTATTCCAACGGATGCGGAGCGCGTTCGATTGCGTTGACTCCCGCTGCTCCGGCACCCATCGTCGACCCGGTCCGATGGGTCGCTGGCGGAATCAACGCCGGCGCCAGCATTTCCTGGTCAGTACCGGGCATCGGCCTGAGTGGCGTCATCGTGTCCGGCCCGGGCCTTCCCAACGGCGGAATCACCGGCTGGCGATCGGACGACTTTCGTTGTCGCGTGGAAAATGACCCGCGTACCTGCAGCGAGATCGGCACTGACACCATCATGGGCTTGCCGTATGCCAGTCACCAATGGCAACTGGTCGCCTACTGGGATACCGCGGGAGGCCGGATCACGAGTTCACCCACGATCGCGAGTTTCGCACCGCCCTGATTGACCGGCACCGGGCCTCAGCGGTGCTTGATCTTCTCTTCCGCCTTGAGCCCCGACACCACTTCGATGTTGATGCCATCCGACAACCCGGTCTTGATCTCGCGCTTCTCGAACTTCTGCGGGCCGGTCTCCACTTCGACGAACGTCTTGTCGCCTTCGACGACGAGATTGCCCTCGTTGATGGCGAGCACGTTCTCGCGCTTGTCGAGCACGATGTCCGCATTGGCGCTGTAGTTGGACCTCAGGTACAGGTCCTTGTCGAGCTGCACGGCGGCGCGGATGGTGAACTTGATCGTGCCCTGGTCGGTCACGCCCTTGGGTGCGATGTACTCGAGCGACGCCTTGAACGGCTTGCCTTGCAGCGCGCCGACGTTGAGCACCAGCTCCATGCCCTGCTTGAGCTTCCCCACCTCGGATTCATCGACCAGTCCTTCGAAGATCATGTCGTTCATGTCGGCGAGCGTGGCCAGCGAAGTACCTGACTGGAACGTGCTCGACTCGATGATGAAGGCACCTTCCTTGTTGGGCAGGTCGAGTATGGTGCCGTCGATGGTGGCCGGGATCATGTTCGACACCAGGCCCGAGCTGCGCGTGGTGCCAGTGCGCAGCAGCGTGCAGCCCGTTCTCGGCCGAGTTCACCGCCTCCTTCTGCACCTCGTAGGTCGTCTGGTACTGGTTGAACTGCAATTCCGAGATCACGCCGTCTTTCACGAGCTTGCGGTATCGCTCGAGGTCCTTGGCCTGGTTCTGCAGATTGATCTTCGCGGACTGCAGTTGCGCCTCGGCCTGGTTCACGTTGAGTGCGTTCGGGCGCAATGCGATGCGCGCGATGACCTGGCCCTTCTTCACGACCTGGCCCGGCTTCGACGTAGAGCTTCTCGACCACGCCCGACACCTGCGCCTTCACCTCGATCTCGCGGCGCGGAATGACCTTGCCGACGGCAACCGTCTTCTTGGTGATGGTCATCGTGGCCGGACTATCCACCTGGAAGACGACCGGCGTTCCCTGGGACTTCTTGTAGAGGAAGACGAGCGTGCCGACGACCACGACGGCGAGGACGGCCAGGACCAGGTACTTGAGAATTCTTTTCATTGATTCTCGTCCTGCAGGGCGAGGATCGGATTCACGGCGGCGGCTTTCGCGGCGGGCAGCAGGGACGCGAGCAAGCCGGAGAGGATCAGGACGCACAGCGCCAGCAGCGCGGTACCGAACTCGACTTCCGGCGGGCCGATGAACCGCGCCTGCCACCGCTGGGCATTCAGCAATCTTCGCGATGCCCTCGATGCAGCGCGACGCCGATGACCAGCCCGGCGTAACCGGCGATGGCGGTGATGAACAGCGACTCCTGGATGATCATCGCGATGATGGACCCCGGCGTCGCGCCGAGCGCCTTGCGCAAGCCGATCTCGCGCGTCGCGTTCCTTGACGACGATGAGCATGATGTTGCCGACGCCGATGGCGCCCGCGAAGATGGTTCCGATCGCGACGATCCAGCTGAACATGCGGATATTCGTGAGCAGGCTCTGCACCTTGTCGTACTCGGCCTGCAGGTTGAAGCTGCCGAAGACACCGCGGTCGTCCGGAGAGACCTTCTTGCAGCTGCGATAGATAGGCCTTGACGTCCGCCTCGGTCGTCGCCGCATGCGATACCCGGCTTCGGCAGGATCATGAAGCTGCCGATCCAGCCCGTCTGGTTGAACGAATATCGCAACGTGTCGTTGGGCAGGTAGATGCGTTCGCCTTCCTGCTGCTGGTTGCCGCTCTGCAGCGACTCGTAGACGCCGATCACCTGGAAGCTGATGCCGTTGACGGTGATGTCCGAACCGACGACGGGCTCGCCCTGCACGAACAGCTGGTCGCGCACCCGATTGCCGATCAAGGCGACCTTGCGCCGCTCGCGTTCGTCGAGAACGTTGATCGAACGACCTTCCACGATCTTCATGCTCTGGATGTTCTCGATGCCTTCGAAGCCGCCTTGCACGCTGAAGGCGCCGTTCTTGGACTTGTGCACGGTGTACGGCGCGCTGCCGCCCCAGACGCCCACGGAGTTCTGACCCTTGACGAGCTTGACGCTCGACACGTTCTTCATGATCGCTTCGACGTCACGCGGGATCGAAACGGATGTCCCGGCCGACCGGCATGCCCTGCCAGGGAATCTGCGTCGTTGCCGCCGTGCCAGATGTAGATGAAGTTGGGAACGCGCGGGAAGCCGTCCACCACGCCGTTCTCGAAAGTCCCTTGCCCGCGCCCAGCAGCACCGTGAGCATGAAGATGCCCCAGAACACGCCGAACGCGGTGAGCGAGGTGCGCAGCTTGTGCCGGCGCAGCGTGCCGAGGATCTCCGCCACTTGTCGACGTCGATCACTGCGTTACTCCGCCTGCATCGCTTCGATGGGCGTGATCTTCGCGGCGCGCAGCGCGGGCACGAGCCCGGCGATCAGGCCGACGACGACCAGCAGGACGATCGCCGTGATCGCGACGCTCGAAGTTCACTTCCGGGTTCGTGAAGTAGGCGGCCTGCCCGCCCGTGCTGCGCAGGACCGAAGGCGACGAGCTCGAGAGTCCCGACGCCGAACACGAGACCGACGTAGCCGGCGACGCCGGTGACCAGCGTCGACTCCAGCAGCAGCGTGCTCACGATGGCGAACGGTGTCGCGCCGAGCGCCTTGCGGATGCCGATCTCGCGCGTGCGCTCCTTGACCGTGATGATCATGATGTTGCTGATGCCGACGATGCCGGCCGTCAGCGTGCCCAGGCCCACGAACCAGATGAAGACGCTGATGCCCGTGAACAGCCCGGTGATCGCGCTTCGCGGGCTCGGCCATGTTGAAGGAGTTCACGCCGCGCTTGTCGTCGGGCGACACGTCGTGGCGGCGTTTCACGAGGCTCGACGATGTTCTTCTCGAGCTCGAAGCCGTCGACGCCGGGCTCGGGGCGGAGCCAGATGTTGCCGAGAGTGCCTCCGCCACCGAAACCGTGTCGTAGGTGGACTGCGGAATGAACACGTGCTTCCGATGCGCGGCCCTGGTTCATCTTGTCGTGGAACACGCCGGTGACGGTCATCACGACGTCCTTGACGCGGACTTGTCCTTGCCGATCGGATCCACGCCCTTGTCGAACAGTCGTTCGACGACGATGGTGCCGAGCGCCACGACCTTGCGCGTCTCGTCGACGTCGAGCCCGATTCGTCCGGCGGCCCAACGTGAATGGCAGGGCTTCCTTCGACCCGGAAGTACTCGTCGGGGATGCCGTGCATCTGCGCGTTGCTGTTCTTGCCGTTGTATGAGACGGTGGCGCCCCACTGCGAGCGCATGCCCGCCATCGTGCGCACGCCCTTGACCTGCTGCCGGATCGCGTCGATGTCCGCGTCCTCGAGCCGGATCTTCCGGCCCAGGCCCATGCCGTGGTACGCGACGCTGGTATCGCCGGCCCACAGGATGATGACGTCGAGTGGTTCGCTGCCGAAATCGTCCATCACGCCGTTCTGCATGCCCCGGCCGAAGCCGAGCAGCATGATCAGCATGAAGATTCCCCAGAACACGCCGAACGCCGTGAGCACCGTGCGCAGCTTGTTTCGCCGCAGCGTGAACAGGATTTCCTGCAGGCCGTCGAGCATGGCTAGCGATGTGCCTTCACGACGTGCGAGTCGATGGGTTCCGCCGAGACGACGCCGTCCTTGAGAAAGATCTGGCGCTCGGTCTGCTCCGCCACGTCGCGTTCGTGCGTGACGATGACCAGCGTGTTGCCGCGCGCGTGGATCTCCTTGAGCAGCGACATGATCTCCTGCGTGGTCTTGCTGTCGAGCGCGCCGGTGGGTTCATCGGCGAGGACCACCTTGGGCCGCGCGACCAGCGCGCGCGCGATCGCGACGCGCTGCTTCTGACCGCCCGACAGCTGGTTGGGCATGAAGTCCTTGCGGTCCGACAGCCCCACCATGTCCAGATATTCCTCGGCGCGCCGGTTGCGCTCGCGGCGGCCTACGCCCTGGTAGTACAGCGGCAGGGCCACGTTCTCGGCGGCGTTCTTGAACGGCAGCAGGTTGAAGGACTGGAACACGAAGCCGAGCATCTGGTTGCGCCGCCGCGCGGCTTCCGTCTCGCCCATGTGCCCGACCGGCTTGCCATCCAGCAGGTAGGTGCCCTGGTCGTAACCGTCGAGGATGCCCAGGATGTTGAGCAAGGTGGACTTGCCCGAGCCCGACGAGCCCATGATGGAGACCAGCTCGCCTTCGCGAATGTGGAGGTCCACGCCCTTGAGGACGTGCAGCGACTGGTCGCCGGTGCGGTAGTACTTGTGGATTCCCTGCAGTTCGATCATTGGCCGTCCGGGTGCGGGAGGAATCGATGTAGCCCGCCGCCCGCCCACGGCACAAACAACAGACCCGCCAGGGGCGGATCCGTTCGCGTCATCGAAAGATCTGGGTTTAAGACGAGCAACGGCCGGGGCGGTTGCAGGTGCTGCCGATTATGGGTGGGTGACCGTCCGAAGGCCAGCCCGATGCGTGAAGCCCGCTCTGACACGGCGTGAGATTCCACGGTAGAGCCCGCGAGTTGCCCGTTGATACCGCGGGCCCTGCCGGAATGGTCTCCTTGCCATACCTTTTCCGTGAACCCGGAGCCGATCATGACCAATTACAGCACCGATGCGCGATCCACCCTCGCCCAGGGCCTCGAATCCGCGGCGAACTCGCTGCAGGACCGGGCCGAGAGCCTGCCCGGCGGCGAAAAGATAGTTAGAGCCGCGGAAACGGCCGCAGGCGCGATGGATTCGGCCGCCGAATACGTCCGAAACCAGGACCTGCGCGCCATGATGTCCGATGTGCGCCAGATGGTCCGCAAACATCCCGGCGCCACGCTGGTCATCGCCGCCGGACTGGGCTTCCTGCTGGTGCGGGCCCTGTCCCGCGAGTGAGGAGCCATCATGCCAACTGACCGCCCGATCTCCGCCGTCCTGGGTGACATCGCGGGCAACCTGCAGGCGCTGGTGCGATCCGAGTTCCGACTCGCGAAGACCGAGGTGACTCAGGAGATAGGCAAGGCGGCGTCCGCGGGGATACTGCTGGCGCTCGGCGCGGGCGCGCTGGCCTTCAGTGGCTTGTTCGCCCTGGTCGCGGTGGTTCATGCACTGAGCACGGTGATGCCCGCCTGGGCGGCGGCGTTGATCGTGGCCGTCAGCGTGGGTTTGCTGGCCGCGTTGTTGGTGACCCTGGGCTTCCGGAAGCTCAAGGCCATACGCACGCCCCCACGGACCGCTGAGACGATGAAGGAGAACCTCGAGTGGGCCAGTCAACTGACGAAATAGTCGACGACATCGATCAGGCGCGCGAAGACCTGCGGGTGAACCTCGAGGAGCTCGAACAGCGAGTGAAGTCGGCGGCGGACTGGCGCCACCACTTCGACAAACACCCGGGCGCGATGACCGCGGCCGCGATGATCGGCGGCGCGCTGCTGTCGGCATTGCTCGGCCGGCGCTGACCCCGCGCGTGGATTGAGAGGCGGTAACCACGGAGGTGGTCGCCGGCCTTGGGGCGACGCTTCCAAAACGCATCTGATCGCAATGGCGCAAACGTATATGTTCGCACCATGGCGCAATCGACCAGACGCACCGCCCTCGCCGGCCTGATCGGCAACACCCTCGAGTGGTTCGACTTCGCGGTGTATGGCTACTTCGCCAGCGACATCGGGCAGGCGTTCTTTCCCCAGACCAGCGACACCGCGCAGCTGCTGCTGGCCTTCGCGGTGTTCGCGCTGGGTTTCCTGGCCCGGCCGGTGGGCGGACTGGTGCTGGGCGCCGTCGGCGACCGCATCGGCCGGCGCGCGCTGATGATGCTGTCCATCTCGATGATGGGCGGCGCCACGCTGCTCATCGGACTATTGCCCGACTACCAGGCCATCGGCATGGCCGCTCCCGTGCTTTTGCTGGTGTTGCGGCTGATCCAGGGCTTCTCGCTGGGTGGCGAGTTCACGGGGTCCATGGTCTACACCACCGAGCTGGCCAAGCCCGCCCGGCGCGGGCTGGTCAGCAGTTCCGCGGCCGCGGGCGTCACGCTGGGTTTCATCCTGGGCTCGGCCGCCGCGTGGATGGTGAAGTCTACGATGAGTGCCGAGGACGTCGCCGCCTGGGGCTGGCGCATTCCGTTCATCGCGAGCGTGGTGTTGCTGGCGGTGGGCTGGGCGCTGCGCCGCGGGCTCGAAGAGACCGAACAGGGAAAGATCGCCGCCGCCACGCGCCCACCCTTGCTCGCGTCCCTGGCCGCCGACTGGCAACCCATGTCGCGCGCATTCGGCATCATCGCGATGACCAACGCGGCTTACTACCTGATGTTCACCTACGTGGTCGAACG
This sequence comes from uncultured Pseudomonadota bacterium, assembly GCA_963846605.1. GTDB lineage: Bacteria > Pseudomonadota > Gammaproteobacteria > Steroidobacterales > Steroidobacteraceae > CADEED01. Next base: position 983,239 of record CAWJWS010000008.1, on the reverse strand, counting down.
CCGCAGCAAGTCGCCCGGCATTTCCGCCGATGCGGGAGCGGACTTCCTGCTGGCCAACACGCTCTGTCTGTTCGTGGTGCTGCTCGCCAAGCCCTTCGGCGGATGGTTGTCGGATCACCTCGGCCGTCGCCGGCTCATGATCATCCTCACGCTCGCGGCGATGGCGGCCATCGTGCCGGGACTCTGGCTGGCGCTGAACGGCGGACCCGTGCAGTTCTTCATCGGGCAAATGCTGCTGGCGCTGCCGCTGGGCATGGCGCTGGGGTTGCAGGGCGCGTTGCTGGTCGAGATCTTTCCGCTGCGAACCCGCGTGACGTCGATGAGCTTCGCTTACGGCATCACGCTGGCACTCACCGGCGGTACCGCCCCTCTCGTGGCCGCGTGGCTGGTCGAGAAGACGCAGCAGCCGCTGGCGCCGGCGTTCTACGTGATGTTGTTCGGCATCATCGCGCTGGCGCTCATCTGGCCGATGAAGGAGACGAACGGGCGGGAACTGGGCGACTAGCCCGGCGGGCTGACACGCCGTTCTCGTCGAAGGATTCCACGCCAACGTGGTACCCGACGCCCACGGTGAGCGCGCGCACATCGAGCCGGGCGCCGAGATCCGCGAAGACCTGGTAGCAAAGATTCAGACGATCCGGCTGCACACCCCAGCACACGTTGTAGCCCACCGCGCCCGGCACGGGCTGCCACGAAACCGACATCATCCGTTGATCGTCGCCGCGCACCGCCCGCACGCCGCGGGGCGCAGCGGGCGCGCGGCCACCAGCGTCGCCGAACACGCGCAGATCACTGATGGCCAGGTGCTTCGCGCCGACATGCCCGTGAACGTAGCGCACGTAACGTGCGCGAACCGGCGTGGGCAGCTGGAAGTAGGCGTTGGGCCGGTCGCGCTTCTCCTGGGCCGTGCCCGCCAATGGTTGCCAGCGCTCTCCGTCCAGCGAAGATTCGAGCACGAACTCCGTGTAGATGTCCGGCGCGTCCGCATAACGGCCCGATAGATAGTCCGCGAAGTTCACCTGCACGGCGCGCAGGTTTTTCGGACCGCCCAGATCGATCGTGAGCCGCTGCCCGCGCTCGTTCGCGGCGGCCACCCAGAACGTGCGGGGATTCTCGTCGGTGGTGTTGCTGGCACCGAAGTCGCCCAACGTGGAGGACGCGACCGCCTCCTTGCGATACGACAACAGCATCCAGCCCGTGAACAGGGATTCCGGATCGCTCACCTTCGCCTCGGGCATGTAGTGCGGGAAGTCCGCGAAGCGGGTGTTCACGCTCATCTGGCCATCCGCGCTGAATGCCGCGGGGAACAGTGCGATGCGGCGCTCGAAGTTCCAGTTGTGCCCGAGCCAGGGCGTGCCGGTGTTCCACCAGTTCCCGAATTCGTCCTGGAAGGTGTTGCCGTGACCCGCGCCATGCACGAAGCCGCCAGGCTTGTAACCCACCGGGTTGTAAGGTGCGTATTCGAACGGGCCCAGCGGGTTGTCGGATACGTAGGTTCCCGTGGCGTAGACGTTGTACTCGGTGCCGGGAGCGCCGTACTGCAGGTAGTAGCGGCCGTTCACCTTGGTCATCCACGCGCCTTCCATGTAGGAGGGACTGTTCTCGTTGGCGTGATCCGGCCCGAAGCGCTCCCAGCCATGTAGTTTGGGCTGCAGCCAGAACAACTGGCGCGGTTTGCCGATGTAGTGGATGCGTTGCTGCGACTCGACGTCCTTCATGTCGAGCTCGATGCCATAGAGCGGAAATACGTTCGAGGAACCCCAGTACTGGTACCAGCGGCCGTCATCGTCCTTGAACAGCGCGGGATCCCAGGGTCCGGGTGGAAAGGTCTCAGGCTCACCCGGACGCGGCCTTTCGACGCCTTCGGGAAATGCAAGCTCCGGCATGCGTCGCGTGAGGTAATCGAGTCTTCCGCTCGCCGGGTCGCGCGACATCAGGACCGGATCCGGCCGCGTCATCGACGGCATCAGGATCAGACGTTCACCATCGGAGAGGGCCGCGGGCGCCACGACGCTGGTGAGAGGCCAGCGGCTCGGGGTGATCAGGGTCCAGTCGAGCAGATTGGTCGAACGCCAGTAGCCATCCGCCAGCGTCATGAACAGGTAGTACGCGTCCTTGTGCCGCACGATGACCGGGTCCGCGCCCGTGCGATAGGAAATCTGATCGTTGATCTGCTCGAAGTTGTAGCGGTAGTCGATGTCCACCGGGTTGGCATAGGTCCGCCGGGGTGCTTCGGCGGCAAAGGCGCCGGCAAACAAGCCGCAGACCGTCAACAGCAACGCGGAATTCCGGGACGCACGCCAGTTCATGTCTCCGGCTTATACGCGCCTTTGCGGAGGCTGGCAGTGGGAAGCCGCCGCCACCACCGCACTCCGCTAAACTGCGGCGGTGATTTTTGCCGCTCATCCCGATCTCCAGATGCGCAATCTGACACTCGGCCGCGAGCAGGCGCCGCTGGTGGTGATCGACAACCTGTTGGCGAACGCCGAGCAGATCATCGATCTCGCGGCGGCCAAAGTGTTCGTCGATGACGGCACGCACTTCCCCGGCATCCGGGCGAAAGCCCCTCTGGGCTATCAGCAGGTCGTGCTGGAGCAGTTGCGAAAGTGGTCAGGCCCGGTCTTCAGCCTGCCGCCCGGTTCGCTCACCTTCACGGGATGCCATTTCTCCCTGGTGACCAGGCCGGTGGAGCAGCTCTACCACCTGCAGTGCATCCCGCACATCGATTCGATGCTCGGCCACGAACTGGCATTCATCCATTACCTGTTCAAGCGGGATCACGGTGGCCCGGCACACGGGTTTCGAAGTGATCACGCCGGAGCGCGAGTCGGATTACTTCCGGCGCGTGGCCGAAGAGAAATTCGGTCCGGACAAGCCGGAGCGCCGGTACATCGATTCGAGCACGGCGCTGTATGAGCAGATCCACGTCGAGGCGGGTGTGTTCAATCGCATGCTCGTGTATCGGCGGAACTCGCTGCACTCCGGAAGCTTCGTCGTGCCGGGTGCGATCGACGCGAATCCGCGCACGGGACGCCTCAGCCTGAACGGATTCATCGCCTCGACCGGGAAGCTCGCCCACTTCGGTGGTTAGAAGACCCGACTACTGACCCGCGAACTGCTTGCGCTGCCGCCGTCTCGCGTGAAGCAAGGGCTCGGTGTAACCATTGGGTTGGTCCACACCTTTGAACACCAGGTCAGAGGCGGCCCTGAATGCGATCGACCGCTCGAAGTCAGCCGACATCCGGTGGTACGCCGCGTCCGAGGCGTTCTGCCCGTCGACCACCTGCGCCATGCGCTTCAGCGCAGCCAGTACCTCGTCGCGCGTCACTATTCCATGCAACAACCAGTTCGCGATGTGCTGGCTGGAAATGCGCAGCGTGGCGCGGTCTTCCATCAACCCCACATCGTGGATGTCGGGCACCTTCGAACACCCGACGCCCGCGTCGATCCAGCGCACGACATAGCCGAGAATGCCCTGCGCATTGTTGTCGAGTTCCTCGCGCTTTTCCTTCTCGCTCCAGTTCGTCTGTGAGGCGAGCGGCGGCGTGAGGATATCCCGCAGCGACGCGGCTGGCCGCGACACGAGCTCGCGCTGTCGCGCGCTCACATCCACCTGGTGGTAGTGCAAGGCGTGCAGTGTCGCCGCGGTCGGGCTCGGCACCCAGGCCGTGTTCGCGCCGGCCTGCGGGTGCGCGATCTTGGCCTTGAGCATCTCCGCCATGAGATCGGGCATGGCCCACATGCCCTTGCCGATCTGCGCGCGGCCGGCGAAGCCGCTGGCGAGGCCCACGTCCACGTTGCGGTCCTCGTACGCTTTGAGCCACGCCGCCTTGCGGATGTCGTTCTTGCGCAGGACCGCGCCCGCCTGCATGGCGGTATGGATCTCGTCGCCGGTGCGATCGAGGAATCCGGTATTGATGAAGATGATGCGATCCTTCACCGCACGCACGCACTCCTTCAGGTTGACGGTGGTGCGGCGCTCTTCGTCCATCACGCCAATCTTCACGGTGTGGCGCGCGAGTCCGAGCAGATCCTCGACGCCATCGAACAAGGTGTTGGCGAAGGCCACCTCTTCCGGCCCGTGCATCTTCGGCTTGACGATGTACACCGAACCACCGCGGCTGTTGCGGAACCGGCCCATCTCGCGCAGATCGAGCAGCGCGATGAGCACGGTGAACACCGCGTCGACGATACCTTCCGGTGCCTCCTGGCCGCGATGCAGGACGAGATCGGTGGTCATGAGGTGGCCGACGTTGCGGATCAGCAGCAGGCTGCGCCCGGGAATTCGCAGGCTGCCGCCGGCCGGCAACTTGTAGTCGCGGTCCTCATTGAGGGTCCGCTCGACCTCACCACTGCCCTTGGCGAACCGCGCGGTGAGATCCCCGCGCATGAGGCCCAGCCAGTTGCGATACACCGCCACCTTGTCGGCGCTGTCGACGGCCGCGATCGAATCCTCGAGATCCATGATCGTGGTGAGCGCCGATTCGAGCTGCACGTCCGCGATGCCCGCCGCGTCATCGCGGCCGATGCGATGATCGCGATCGATCCGCACCTCGAGATGCAGGCCATGGTGTTCGAAGAGCAGGATCTGCGGAGATGCCTCGGCGCCCCTGTAGCCCCTGAATTGCGCGGGATCGCGCAGCGCGGTGTGGCTGCCATTCTTCAGCGCGATCACCAGCGCGCGGTCCGACACCGCGAAGCCCACCGCGTCGCGATGGCTTCCCGCGGCCAGCGGCACGATCTGGTCCAGCAAATCGCGCACTCTCGCGATGACCTCGCGCCCACGTGCCGCGTTGTAGTCCGCGCCGGGCGCCCACTCGCCGGCCTGCGCGATGACGTCGGTGCCGTAGTAAGCGTCGTAGAGACTGCCCCATCGCGCATTGGCAGCGTTGAGGGCATAGCGCGCGTTGCTGAGCGGCACCACCAGCTGGGGACCGGCGAGTTGCGAGATCTCGGCATCGACGTTCCGGGTTCCGATGGCGAAATCCGGTCCTTCGGGTACGAGATAACCGATGCCGCGCAGATGCGCCTCGTGGGCCGCGAGGTCGAAAGGCTTGCCGCGCCGGGCGCGATGCCATTCGTCCAGAACACGCTGAAGCTCGTCGCGTCGCGCAAGCAACGCCTGGTTCACGGGAACCAGCCGGTCGAGCAGCGCGGCGAATTCCTTCCAGAACTTCGGCGCGTCCAGTCCCAACGCGGGCAAGAGTTCCTCGTCCACGAGCTGCGTGAGTTCGCCGGCCACCTGCAGCCCGCCGCGTTCGCCGTACTGGGTATTCATGTTCGACCGTTCAGTGGCAGGCATTGGCGGACCTCGGGCAACGATTGCTTCTCGAACAGATCGTGGTGGCCTCGTGCGACAGCGCGTCGGCAATCCAGCCGATGTTGAGCACGCGGGAGACGGTGCGAAGCGCGTCCTTCGCTTCGGCGGGAATCGGCGCGTCTCCGCCGCCCTTGCGACAGGCATCGGCGATCATCTGGACCACCGCCGCCTCCTCGTAACCTTGCGCGGACAACGCGGGAGAAAGATCGACGCCCACCGAAAGCACATGCGTGATGCCGGCGGCATCGCGCGTGGTCATGGAGTGGCAGCAGTACAGCCGCGTGTGAGCGCCGTCGGGCATGATGGAGATCTGCGATTTCGGCTTGTGCGCGGATTTGCTGGCGGCCTTGTCCGGATTCTTCAGCATGCGGAACACCGCCCAGCGCGGGCAGGGATCGGGCACCACGCTCATGTTGCCCCAGGGCAGCGGAATGCCGTTCGCGCGATACACCGCGCGCAGGAATCCGGGTGGATAGGCGTCGAAGAAATGCCAGTGCCGGTAGGGCGAGACCGAAGTCATGCGCCGCATCATCACGGCAGAGGTGACGCCCAGTCGCTCCCCGGCCTCGACCGAGTGCGCTTCCCGGATGAGGAAGCGGCGGAACGGCGCCCGCGGACACATTAGGGCGGCCGCGAAGAAGCTGCATTCGAAGTCACGCCAGGCGTAGAGCACATCCTGCGGTCCCATGCCCGTGCCGCCTTCGGCGGCTTCGGCGACTTCGTTCCAGGTGGCTTCATGCGGAGAGATGAGGCCGTCGCCGTTGTGCATGATGCGGTGGCCCGCAAAGAACGCGAGCTCGTACTTGAGCCGGGGCTCCTGCGACTTCAGGCGCTTGTTGATCCACACGGTGTTGGGCGCCTCGAACCGGGACCGCACCATCGACCGCGCCGACTTGCCGTGATCGTCGAACCAGCGAACCTGCAGCCCGAGCCGCTTGCAGATCGCGAGCAGATCATCGGGGTCCAGTGGCATCCGCCGGTCACCTACCTGCTCCGCCGCGCGCTCGATGTCCGGGAAATCGTTGTGCCGCGTCTCCTGCCACACGCGGATGAGCAGCTGGGCGAATTGCTTGCCCGTGGTCGCGGTCTGGCTCAGCAGCTCTGGTAACGCTATCCGCAACAAGTCATGTGAAAACAGGAACCCGGGTTCCAGCGGCATGGCCGCCAGGCCGCCACGCCTGGCCGGCTTCGCTTCGGCCGCGAGCTCGGTGTTCTGGTCCAGGAACCAGGCCGCCGACTTGCCGAAGATGCCCGCGAGCAGCGCGAGCATGTCGTCCGACGGAAGGCGCTGACCGTTCTCGATCATGCTCAGGTACGAGACCGACGGCGCCGACGACGCATCGATCTGCACGCAGCGGGCCGAGAGCTCTTCGAGAGTGAGTCCATTGCGCTTGCGCAGCGAACGGAGCTTCGCGCCGAGGAAATGGCCTTGTCGGACTAGTGCACCCATGTTGTGAAATTCACATTGTGAAATTTCTGATGTGAAATTTTGACGAGCAAACACTCTACTCTCGGCTCCAACGGCGCAGCAAGCGCCAACAGGAAATTCACGGAGTACCGCATGTCCGACAGAGCAGCCCAGCAGCACCGACTCATCAACGACTGGAGCACGCATCCGCGCTGGCGCGGGATCCACCGCCCCTACTCCGCCGCCGACGTGGTACGCCTCCGTGGCACCGTGCAGGTCGAGCACTCGCTGGCGCGACTGGGCGCGGAGAAATTCTGGAAGCTGCTGCACGACGAGCCCGTGGTCGGCGGCCTCGGCTGCGTCACCGGCAACCAGGCGGTGCAGGCCGTTCAGTCCGGCCTCAAGGCTATCTACTGCTCCGGCTGGCAGGTCGCCGGTGACGGCAACAGCGCGGGCGACATGTACCCCGACCAGAGCCTCTATCCCGTCGATTCCGTGCCCAAGATGATCGAGCGCATCAACAACGCGCTGCTGCGGACGGACCAGATCCACGCGCTCGATGGCGCGGAAAGCCACATCGACTGGCTCGCGCCCATCATCGCCGACGCCGAGGCCGGCTTCGGCGGCAATCTCAATGCCTTCGAACTCACCAAGGCCATGATCCGCGCTGGCGCCGCCGGCGTGCACTTCGAAGACCAGCTGTCGTCGGCGAAGAAATGCGGACACATGGGCGGCAAGGTGCTGGTGCCTACCGATGAAGCCATCCACAAGCTCGTGGCGGCGCGGCTGGCCGCGGATGTCGCAGGCGTCCCGACGCTCGTGATCGCGCGTACCGATGCCGAAGCCGCGAACCTGCTCACTTCGGATCACGATGCGCGCGACCAACCGTTCCTGACCGGCGCACGCAGCGCGGAGGGCTTCTTCCACGTGAAGAACGGTATCGATCAGGCCATCGCGCGCGGCCTGGCCTATGCGCCTTACGCGGACCTGATCTGGTGCGAGACCGCCAAGCCGGACTTCGAAGAGGCGCGCCGCTTCGCCAAGGGCATCCACGCGAGGTATCCCGGAAAACTTCTTGCCTACAACTGTTCGCCGTCGTTCAACTGGGAATCGAAACTCAGCGCCTCCGAGATGCAGAGCTGGCGCGAGCGGCTGGCCGCCCTGGGCTACCGGTTCCAGTTCATCACGCTTGCGGGCTGGCATGCGCTGAACCTGTCGATGTTCGAACTCGCGAGCGCTTACCGCACGGACGGAATGCTCGGCTACTCGCGCCTCCAGCAACGCGAATTTGCCAGCGAAGCGGCTGGCTACCGCGCCACGCGCCACCAGGCATTCGTGGGGACGGGCTACTTCGACGCCGTGCAAACCACCATCACGGCCGGCGCCTGTTCGACGGGCGCCATGCAGGGCAGCACCGAGCAGGCGCAGTTCCATGTCAGTCGCGCTTCTTGAATACACGCTGAGTCCGGTGGAACTCGCCACCGGACTGCGGCAACGGTTCGAGGACTACAACGCGGAGTTCACGCGGATCACACGGCGCGCGGCGCGGCATTTCCTGTCGCGCGACTGGCAGGCGGCACGCGTGGATGCCGTGAATCGCATCGAGCTGTACGAAAACCATGTCAGCGGCGCAATCCAGGCGCTGCGCCAGGAGCTCGGAACCTCGGTCCACGACCGCGAGCTGTGGATCGACATCAAGCGGCATTTCGCCGAGCAGATCGCGAATGTGCCGGACAGCGACTTCTACCGCACGTTCCTGAACTCGATCACGCGCGACCTGTTCGCCACCGTGGGTGTCGACGAACAGATCGAATTCACGGTCACTGCCTCCGGCCGCGCTTCGGGCAATGTGCCGATCCGCGTGCATCCCGTCGGAGATTCGCTGCAGCGTGCCATCAGCGAATTGCTCGAGGACCTGCCATTCGCGGGACTGCTGCGCGATGTCGAATCCTTCTCGAAGCAGATTTGCCGGGAGCTGACGCCGCACTTCGACAGCCGGCGGCAGAGCGCCGCACCGCAACTCGTCGAAGCCATCGACGCGCTCTTCTACCGCGGCGACACGGCCACACTGGTCGGCCGCATGATCGGCGATGGCAGCATCACGCCCTTCGTCATCGTGTTCCGCCACGCCGCAGGTGGGCTGAAGATCGACTCCGTGCTGCTGGCCCGCAGCGACATCAGCTCGCTGTTCGGCTTCACGCGCACGTACTTCCACGTGGACCTGCCCGTGGTGAGCGCGGCCGTCTCGCTGCTGCGCACGTTCATGCCCTGCAATCCGGTCGACGAGCTGTACACCATCCTCGGCCGCGCCAAGCAGGGAAAGACCGAGCGCTACTACGCGCTGCGCCGCCACCTCGCGCAATCTTTCGATGTGTTCGTGCACGCCCCGGGCCAGCGCGGACTCGTGATGGTGGCGTTCACACTGCCGTCGCACGACCTGGTGTTCAAGGTGATCCGCGACCGCTTCGGGCCGCCGAAGAACACCACGCGCGCCGAAGTCATGGAGCGGTACAAGTGGGTATTCGAGCATGATCGCGTCGGCCGCCTCGTCGATGCACAGGAGTACAAACAACTGCGGCTGCCCCAGGCGCGCTTCATGCCCGCCTTGCTCGAAGAGTTGTTGAACGAGTCCGGCAGCGTCTGCCGGCTGGACGGCGACGACGTGATCATCGGCCACTGCTACATCGAACGCCGACTGCGTCCGCTGGACCTGTATCTGCGCGACGCGGAATCCGCCGCCGCGGAACGCGCGCTGCTCGACTACGGCGACGCGCTGCGTGAACTCGCGGGCATCGACGTGTTTCCGGGCGATCTGCTGCTCAAGAACTTCGGCGTCACCAGCCAGGGCAAGGTGGTCTTCTACGACTACGACGAAGTGACCTCGCTGCACGAGTGCAATTTCCGCGAGTTGCCCGTGCCGTCCAGCGAGGAAGAGGAAATGAGCGCCGAACCCTGGTTCTTCGTCGGGCCCAACGACATCTTTCCCGAGCAATGGCTGCCGTTCCTGGGGATTCCGCCGGAATTCCTCGAGTCATTCAAATCGAGACACGGCGAACTTCTGGGCCCTCACTGGTGGCGCCAGGCGATGGCGGGCGCGCCGGGTTCCGCTTCCTGACAATCAGCGGCCAGCACGCTCGCGCCGCTGTCCGCGTCGTTGAAGTACGAGCGGCACGCTGGAAGAATTCATCGCGCTGCGCCAGTCGCGCATCGGCATGCGGCACATGGCCGGCTAGACGCGCTCCGCCAGCGACAAGGCATTCGCGGTCGCCGCCCCGCTCGCCGTGTTGTCGAAGATGCACCAAGTGGGAATGCGGCGGCGACGCAGCTGGCGCAGCTTGCCGGCAAGTGTGTCCAGGAAGGAGTCTTCGTATGAGGACCAGTACACGCGCGGCGCGCCATGCAGCCGGTAGTAAGCCAGCCCTTCCCATCCGCCCGGGGCGCCGTCGCCCTCCGCTCGTGGCGGATCGGCGGCCACACGCGCAATCCTGAAATCCTTCAGGAGCTGGTTGGCCTTGAGGGTGAACCAGCTCGCGTGCCTGGGCTCGAGGGCGAGAGCGTGAGTCGAGCGTTTGCGGAATGCCGTGAAAAACGCACGAGCCTGGCGTGCGTCCAACGCGAGGCTCGGCGGGAGTTGCGCCAGCAGGCAACCCAGACGCGAGCCCAAGGGCTCGATGCTTCCGAGGAACTCCTCGAGGCTCCTGCCACTACCCACGAGCCGTTGCTCATGGGTAATCGCCTGCGGAATCTTCACCGAGAAGCGGAAGCCGCGCGGCACGCCCGCGGCCCAGCGTTCGAACGTCGCCTCGCGATGCGGGCGATAGAAAGTGGAATTGATCTCGACCGCCGGCAACACCCGCGAATAGCGAGCCAGTGCGGAGGTTCCCGCCGGGAACGCGCGCTGGTTTTCCCGAGGAATGCTCCAACCGGCGGTTCCGACGTGGATCTTCGAAGGCACGCCACCATTTTCGGGAAGACCGGGAGCGCGTTCTGTCGGACGAGATGAATGGGTGCCGATGCTGCGCCAAGTTGACGCGTTTCCGTATTGAAACCGTCACCGGCGGAAGCGTAGCTTCACACTCCTTTGGCGGCGCATTCGGCTGTTCCAGTTCGATTGCCCACGCCTACAACAAGCAGGGAGCTACAAGCATGAAAAGTCAGGAATGGCGCGTCCGCGGGGCGAAGCTCACGCGGCTCGGACTGGCGATCGCCGTGACCATCGTCACTCGCGCCCGCGGCGCTGGCGGCCGATGACACCGCAAAACTCGGTGAAGGACTCAAACAGCTGGTCGCGCCTCCGGCGGCGGCACGTGCGTCCGCGCGCGCTGCGGCCAGCGAAGGCTCCGACGTCAGCGGTGACCTCGCCCGTGCAATTCGACGACGCCAATCGCGCGCTGGTCCGCATTTCTCTGGACGGCATCGGCCGAAGCGTCTTCGGCACTAGGATCGCTGCAGCGGATCGCCGGCGTCGAAGTCGTCGCGTCGGACCTGTCGTACGGCCCCGGACTCGTCGAAGCCTACGTGCCCGTCGAGCAGCTGCTGAGCGTCGCGCGCACCAAGGGCGTGACTCGCGGTCGTGCCCTCGAGCCCCGATGGTCACCAATGTCGGCGCCACCGACAGCCAGGGCGTCGTCCAGCACCGCGTGAACAAACTTCCCGCGGGCGTCGACGGCTCGGGCATCACGGTCGGCGTGATGTCCGACAGCTACGACACCAACGTCGCGCCGAACAGCGCCGCTCTCGACATCTCCACGGGCGATCTGCCGGGCGCCGGCAACCCGCTCGGCAACACCGAGCCGGTGGTCGTTCTCGAAGACTTCGCCGGCGCGCACCGATGAAGGCCGCGCGATGCTGCAGATCGTGCACGACATGGCGCCGAAGGCGCAACTCGGCTTCGCGACGGCCAACGGCGGGCAACTGAACTTCGCCGAACAACATCCGCGCGCTCGCGGGCGATCCGGCGGCGCCGAACTACCGCGCCGGCTTCAAGGCCGACGTGATCGTCGACGACATCATCTATCTCGATGAGCCGTTCTTCCAGGACGGCATCGTCGCGCAGGCCGTCGACGAAGTCGTCGCGAAGGGCGTGTCGTACTTCTCCTCCGCCGGCAACCGTCCGGCGACGCAGGCGTACGATTCGAAGGTCCGGCTCGTGCCGGGCAACCGGCTTCGTCGGGCGAGCACGAACCTGAACTTCGCCGGCGTGCCCGCGGACGCTGTACGCCGGCGGCTTCCACAACTTCGCCGGCAGCGGCGCGGTCGACATCGCGCAGACCGTGCAGTTCACGGCGAATCCGGAAGCAGCAACACCATCGTGTTGCAGTGGAACGAGCCCTTCGATCTCGAAGCCGCCGACGGCCGGTCGGTGCGCCCTTCGCGTCGGGCACCGGCACCGTTCCGACGGGTGGTTTCTCGGACTTCACGTTCACCGGCACGGCGGGTCAGGCGGTCATGATTTTCGTCGACGGCGACACGTCGACCACCGGCACGTCGATCCCGGACATCGTGCTGGAGCTGTACGGACCCGACCAACGAGCTGCATCGCGACGAAGGACACGGGCACCAACCCGGAATTCATCGCGCTGGAGCTGCCGGCGACCGGCACCTACACGGTTCGTCGTCGTCAGCTTCATCGCCGACACAGGGCGGCGACTTCCGGTATCGAGGTCTCGAACGCCGAACTCCCCGAGCCGGTGCTGTCGGACTACAACCTGCTGTTCTTCCTCTCCACGGGCCAGTTCATCGGCGCTCTCGCGGAGCAGAACACGTTCACGAACCGGCCGATCGAGCTCGGCGGCATCAACGCCACCGTCACGGTGCAGATCGTGATCGCGCGCGCGAACACGCCGACGCCCAGCCGCAACGTCGCGGACCGCATCCGCTACGTGGGCTTCGGCAACACCAGCCCGCAGGAGTACTTCAGCTACCTGGACCCGGTGACCTACGGACACAACTCGGCGGCCGGCGCGATCGGCGTCGCAGCCTATGCGTTCTACGCGCCGTTCGTGCCCGAGGCCTTCACGTCGCCGGGCCCGTCGACCATCTACTTCGACAAGGACAGCAAGCGTCTGCGCCGCGCGGAGTACCGCGCAGAAGCCTGATCTCGCCGCGATGGATGGCGCCAACACGACGTTCTTCACGTCGGATACGACCGACGGACGAGGACACGTTCCCGAACTTCTTCGGGACCAGCGCCGCGGCGCCGCACGCCGCCGCGATCGCGGCACTGGTGCTCGATGCCGCGGGCGGTCCGGGCTCGGTCAAGCCGCGAAAGATGCGGCAAGATCCTGCAGGACAGCGCGTTCCCGCACGACCTCGATCCGTACTTCTCGTGGGGCTGTCGCGCTGTCGCGAGGCAACCTCCTCGCGATCGACGCGAATCGCCGATCCGAACGCGATCAGCCAGTTCGACCCCAACGTGTTCACCGTGACGCATTTCGGCAGGAGCGCGCTTGCGAACCTGTCGCTGAACGGGACGGGCGCCAACCCCACGCAACTGCCGGGCGGCATCGTGTTCGACGAGCGCTCCGCGCCGCTGCCGGCGCCCGGGCCAGCCGTTCGTGGTGGGCCGCACGGAAGGCCTGACCGCGCTCGATGTGCAGGGCACGTTCTCGCTGCCCGCGGATCCGCCGGGCGTCGCGGGGCAGTGGAAGCAGCTCGACCTGGCATTCCTGCCGGGAACGTTCGCGCAGCGGTGATCTGCTGTCGTTCGGCGTCGATCGCGATGAAGTCGGACGTCGCCGGTCCCGGCGGTGCCGCGGGTGGCAACTCCGCCGACCTGCTCGGTGGCGGCGTGCTGATCCCCTCGGGCAAGCTCGTTCCGGGCGGCGCGCGCTTCTTCGGCACGTTCGAAGGTGGTCTGCTCGTTCAGTGGCGAGTTCGTCAACCTGATCGGGCGCGGCTACAGCCAGCTCGACGGCTACGGCTTCATCAACGCGGAGGCCGCGGTGAAAGCGGTTCTGAAGAAGCGGAAGTGAGGACGGTTGAGTAATCGTTCGCGGGCCCGCACTGGCAACGGTGCGGGCCCTTTCATTTTCACGAACACCCACCGCGCCGCTCGCGCGTTACCAACATCATGAACACGACATTCATGCGGGCCACCGTGGTGGCGGGGGTCCTGGTCTGCGGGTTGCTCGCGTGCGTGAGGACACCCGCGGCGGATCCTGATCGCGTGGCGATCGAAAGCGCGATCCAGCGGTGGACGACGGCGGTGAATGCGCACGATGTGGCTGCGCTGAAGTCGACTATGAGCGGCGATGTGCAGCTATCGGACGGCGCGGCCACGGTAACCGGCCGGGACTCTGCCATCCAGGCGCTGGGTCAAATGGCATCCGGCGGGAAGCTGGTCGTCACGACCCGCGAAATCTCGATCGCCGGCGACATCGCCTGGCATGTGGTCGGTCTATCGCAGACGCGGAAGAACGGCGATGTGCACGCGCTCGGCCAGGCACTCGAAATCTGGAAGCGTGACAACGGAGAGTGGAAGCTGCACCGGCGGATGGTGGCGGATGTCGGCGCGGGAGTTTCACTGACACGTCCTTCGACGAACGAACCAGTTCTGGATCGCCCAGCGCAATAGTCAGGCCGGTGATCAGCGCGGGTACACGCGCCGTTCCACACTCGTGAAACATTGGCGGCCGCGCAGCGGATCCAGGCGCGGATCCAGGCGCATCCATCCCAGCAGCAACGATTGATCGTCCACCGCCCGCGCCAATGCCTCGCAGGCCTGGTCGATGTCGCCCAGTGCGGAATAGATGATGGCCTGGTCGTAGCCCACGCCGTATCCCGAGCGTCCCCGGGCTTCCAGCTGCTCGATCTCGCGCAATGCATCGACGCGGCGCCCCTGCTTCGCGAGGAGATATCCGCGGTCGCTCGGGTTGATCGTGGGAACGGTGACCAGCCGCAACTGCGCCTCCGCGCCCGCGAGATCGCCCTTAGCGATGAGAGCCCATGCCAGGATGCTGTGTGCCGGGTCCAGCTTGGGATTCGCCGCGACCAGGGGCGTCAGGAGTTCGATCACCTCGTCATAGCGGCGCGCGACGTACAGCACGCGCGCCTGATTGCTCGACCATTGCAACGTCATGGGATCCAGCTCGCGTGCCCGTCGAAGCGCGGCGAGCGCCTCATCGACCTGTCCAATGTCCGCGTGCCAGATGGCCAGTTGCTGCCAGGCACGCGAATAGCGGTCATCGATCTGGAGCGCGCGGTCCAACTCCCGTTTCGCGGCCGGGAAGTCGTGGTCGTGCCGCAGGTATATGGCGCCCAGCGCGACGTGGCCTTCCGCAAGTTCATCGTCGAGCTCGATGGCGCGCAGCGCGGCGGCACGAGCCTTGGGCACGCCCTCCGCGGGCAGCATCGACTGCGTATTGACGGCCAGGAAGTACGTCGCCGAAACCGCGGCCCACGCCTGCGGGTAGTCAGGATCCTCCTTCAATGCGGCTGTGAACTTTTCGTGCGCGGCCGCGCTGGCGGTGAGGATGCTGATGTCGCGCCGGGCGCGTTGGTGAAGACCTTCGAGATACAGCTCTCGCGCCCGCACACTCGGAACATGCCCCTTGGGAACACCCGCAACCCAGGTAGGCGGCCCTGATATCCACCACCAAAGGCCGGCCAATACCGCAATGAGAGCCGCGAGGAAAACCGCCAGCGGCAATGGCCGGGAATCGGCAACGGCGGCCCGATCTACCGGAGGCGCAGGCCCCGCGCCCAGCGATCCGATGAACCGGTATCCCACGCGCGGCAGCGTCTCGATGTACTTCGGCTGCTCACCCACGTCCTCCAGCGCCACGCGCAGCTTGCGCACCGCGACGTTCAGCCCGTTGTCGAAATCGACGAATCCGCCTGGCCACAGCGCCTTCACGAGCTGCTCGCGCGTGACCACCGCGCCAGGCCGTTCGCACAGCTCGAGCAGGATGCGCAGCGGCAGCTGCTGCAATCGCCTTGCCTTGCCGTTGCGCATGATCTCGCCGGAAACGGGATTCACCGTCCAGCCATCGAAGTGCAGCGCCGTTTCCGTGTTCACGCGGCCAGATAATAAAGAGTTAAGGAGCAATCAAGGAACGGGCAATGGCCGGGAATGCCGGCCGTGAGCAGGGTCGGGGGAAGAGACAGGAGTCCCCATGAGCGCCGTTACCGCCCTCGCCCGCAGCCGCTTCTATCCCCTGATCGCCATCCTGCTGACCGGATTCATCGTCGTGGGGTTTTCACGCACTTACTACCTGCGATTCCTCTCGGATCGGCCACCGTTGCACCTGATCCTGCACATCCATGGCCTGGTCTTCACGGCCTGGCTGGCGCTGTTCATCGCCCAGACGCGCCTGATTGCCATGCATCGTGCCGACCTGCACATGAAGCTCGGTTTCGGCGGGGTCTTTCTCGCAATCCTGGTCGTGGCCACCGGATTCGCCTCGATTTTCGTCAGCGCCGCGGTCCCGCGCATGACGCAGCTGGGAGTCACCGCGGCGCAGGCTTCCATCGTTCCGGTTCTGAGCATCTTGCCGTTCGCGATCCTGGTGGCCGCCGGCGTGGCGCTGCGACATCGGTCAGCGCTCCACAAAAGGCTCATGTTGCTGGCCATGATCAGCGTATTGGGGCCGCCGACGGCCCGGCTGATCTTGATGCTGGACGCGCGTCCCCACGCATTGCGGATCCAGATGGGCGTAGTCGCCGCATTCGTGGCCGCGTGCATGATTCACGACTGGCGGAAGAACAGGGTCGTTCATCCTGTGTTCGCGATCGGCGGCCTGGCGCTCGTGTTGCTCTGGCCGCTTCGCAACCTCATCGCGCACAGCGAGTGGTGGTGGCCCATCGGCGAATGGTTCGCCGGTGTGGGCCGCCAGATCTCCTGACGTACAGGGAGATCAGTTCTCCGCGCGCAAGGAAATGCTGCCGCCGGAGGTGCGCGCGTAGATAGGCGGGCCGCCGCCATTGAGCGAGCCTTCGAGGCGCCCTTCTTTCCGCGTCGAAGTCGTCAGCGGCAAGTCGGAGGTGACATCCCCACCGCTGGTCGAGGCCTGGACGTTGCCCGTCGTGCCGCGCGGCACGATCACCTCGATGTCGCCGCCGGAGGTCGTGGCCGAAATTTCGCGATTGGCGCCCACGAGGCCGACCCGGACATTTCCACCGCTGGTGTTGGCCCTGATCTTTCCATCGATGCGCTGGAGCCGCACGTCACCGCCCGACGTATCCGCATCGACATCACCGCGGATCGCGTCGGCGACGATCGCGCCGCCCGAAGTCCGCAGCTCGACGAGGCCGTTCACGTTGCGCGCGGAGATGTCGCCGCCCGAGGTTTTCAGGTTGGCCGCGCCGGTGAGCTCCTTCAGCTCGATGCTGCCCCCACCGGTGCGGACGCTGACGGTATAACGCCGCGGCACCGTCACTTCGATGCGCTGCTCGCCGCGCCAGGAGCGCCAGTTGAACAAGCTACCCTTGTCGCGGTGACGCATCGTGACCTTCACGCCATCGCCGCTCTGGATTGCTTCGAGGCTCGCGCCGGCAAGGTCCTTTTCCGAACCTTCGGCAATCATGTGGACGACGACCTGGTTGGCGTCGGATCCGGACACGCGCACCGATGCCGAGTCGGCATCGACGACCAGCGAACCGCCGGGCGAGACCGTAAAGGTCTTGTCGAGTTTGCGTTCCGCGGCACTGGCGACGGTGACGGAGGTGGCGGCCAGGATGACGAGGGCAATGGCTGAATAGCGGTTCACGGGCACTCCTTTGGGGACGGCCTGTGAAGCTGGGAACGCCGCCCGCGAATTGAGACGAGGCAGGTGCCCCGCGGGTTGCAAGGGAAGTGGTGAAAAGAGCCCGGATATCACGCCTTGACGGGCGTGCCGGACCGCGACTTGCGAAAGCTCAGCGCGAACACGGCCACGCCCGCGACAGCCGCCACCGGCACCATGTAGTACACGACGTCCGTGGCGCTGACACCGCTCCGGATCAGCTCACCGGCCAGCAGGGGTCCGAGAATCGAGCCCACGCGTCCCACGGCGACGCTGGCCCCCGAGCCGGTGCCACGGGCGGTTCCCGGGTAGTAAGCCGGTGCGACACCATAGAGCGCGTAGTTCGCACCCAGCAGGAAGAAACCGACGGCCGCGCTCAGCGTGATCGTCATCGCTTCGCCGCTGGCGCCGGCCAGGCCCAACAGCGCGGCGATCAGCGCAAGGTAGGCAGCAGTGAGGGGCCATCGGAAGTGGAAGCGGTCCGCCAGGGTGCCGAACACCAGCGCGCCCGCCACGCTGCCGAAATTGAAGGCCAGCGACGTGCGTGGCGCGGTCGCCGGATCGAAACCATTGGCGATCACCAGCGTGGGCAGCCAGTTCAGGAACAGGTAGAGGATCAGCAGCGTTGGCAGGAACGTGAGCCACAGCAGCAAAGTCGCGGCGGTGCGTCCCTCGCCAAACAACGCACTGAGCAAGGGAGCGCGCGGCGGGGCGGCGGCGCCTTTGCCCGCCAGCGTCTCGGGCATGAGCCGCCACAGCGCCGGGATGAGGACCATCGGCAGCACGCCTCCCGCGAGGAACAACACGCGCCAGTCGAAATCCGCGGGCAACAGCTGGGTCACCAGCGCCGAGAGCCCGCCGCCCACGGGCATGCCGCAGAACATCATGGCCGCGGTGGTGGCCGCCTTCTCCGGCCGGCTGATCTCCGCGGCGATCGCCATCATGTTGGGCAGGGCCGCGCCGAAGCCGAGACCCGCGCAGAAGCGAACCACCAGCAGCATGTCGTAGGACTTGCACGCCGCCGTCATCAGCGTGAAGGCGCCGAAGGTCGCGACCGCGGCGATGAACACCGGCTTGCGGCCCGTCTTGTCGGCCAGCCAGCCGCCGGACAGCGCGCCGATGACCAGGCCGATGTTGCTGATGCTGAAGATCCATCCCATCTGTTCCGGTTTGAAACCGAATTCACGCACCAGGCGCGGCGCGGCGACACCCATCGCCTGGATGTCGAACCCCTCGATCACCGCGATGAGGAAGCAGAGACCGACGGTCACCGCAACGCTGTGATGGCTTGTTCATGGACTGGATTCCCCCCCGATGTCCGCGACGAATGGCCCGGCCGGATTCTCATACAACCGCGCGACGAGCTCCGCATGATGCTCGAGAATCGCCCGCTGGTTGATGGAACCCTTGTCGGTGATCTCGCCGGATCCAGCGACGGCGGCGTGGGCAGCCACGAAGCGCGGCGCACGCATCGCGTGCTCGCCGGGTTCACGCGGGAATGCGCGGCAAGGCGTTCGCGCACCCACTGCGACGAGCCGGGCATCCGCGGCCACGTCGGCGGGGTCCGGCGTCCGGCTGGAGCCTAACAAGGTGGCGCAGGCGTTGAGGTCGGGAATCAGCAGCGCCGCCACGTAGTCGCGATCCAGACCCGCGATCACCACGTCCTGCGCCAGGGGCGCGAGCACCGCGATCAGTCTCCGCGCGGAGCGGACCCGACGCTGACCCAGGTTCCATTGGCGAGTTTGAAGTCTTCGCCGATGCGCCCGTCGAAACGCAAGCCCGCGGTGGGATCCGCCGGATCGATGAGCCGCACGGCGTCTCCGAGCCGGTAGAACCCTTCTGCGTCGAATGCCTGTTGCGTGAGGTCCGGCTGGCGCCAGTAGCCCGGCGTCACGGCCGGGCCACGCACGCGCATCTCGAGTTTGTCGGCGACGGGCGCGAGCTTCACCAGGGTGCCCGCGGCAGGCAGACCGATGACACCACTGCGACCCATTTTCGGAGTCGTGAACGTGACGGACGGGCCCGTCTCCGTGGCCCCCAGGCCTGACAACATGGGAGTACGCGCGACCCGGCTCGCTCAACGAAGCTGCATCGAGCAGAGTCCCAGGTGTGCTGCGCCAGCGAGGCGCCCGCGAAAAAGTACGCGCGCAGGCGGCGGTAGAAGTTCTTGCGCAGCGCGGCATCCTCGCGCAGGTGCGCCGCCAGCATGTCGAAGCCCTTGGGCACGTTGAAATACACCGTCGGGCGAAATCTCGCGCAGATTGCGCAGGGTCTCCGCGCATCCCCGTGGCGTGGGCTTGCCGTCATCGATATACAAGGAGCCGCCATAGGCGAGCACCAGGCCCAGATTGTGGCTGCCGCCGAAGGTGTGATTCCACGGCAGCCAGTCGAGCAGCAGCGGCGGCTCCTCGCGCAGGAACGGCATCGATTGCCCGAGCATGGCCGCATTGCTGCAGCACATGCGGTTGGTGGTGATCACCGCCTTCGGATTGCCGGTAGAACCCGAGGTCAGCAGGAATCGCACGATCGAGTCCGCGATCGGTCGACGCGGGCACCGCCAGTGGCGCTGTCGTCACTGTCACGCTCCAGTGATTCGCAGCGTGACAGCACGGCGCGCCCATCCACGGGCGCGTCGCCGATGATCTCGACATCGCCGGTCGACGCGCGCCAGTGCGCGCGCGAACCGCGGCGTATCGAACGCGGCGACCAGACCCGGGCGTCAGCAGATCCAGCACGTAGCGCAAGCTTCGCGAGCTCGCCGGCCACCTGCGAATAGGCCGGCGATACGGGGCAGTACGGAATGCCAGCCCAGATCGCAGCACAGCGCGAGCGTGAGATGTTCGATGCTGTTGCCGGACAGGATGACGAGCGGTCTGTCCGCGGACAGGCCACGCGTTCGACAGGCCCGCGGCCACCCGTTGCACGCGTGCGCAGCATCTGCGCGTAGGTGACCTCGCGCCAGTCACCACCGCCGTCGCGCCGCGCGACCAGCACGCGATCCGGCGCGAGCGTCGGCCCAATGCACGAGATGATCGATGAATCGCGGAGGCGTCGGCGCCAGCGTCGCCCAGCGGACGAAGGATCAGCGAGCCATCGTCGCGGCGATCGAACTGCGTCGCGAATGGATCGGGTGTCCAGCTCGCCTGCGAGCGCGCTCATCTCACGCGTGCTCGAGTCCGAGCGCCCGGATGGCGTTCTGCTTGAGGATCAGATCGTGCACTTCGGGCTTGAAGCCGGCTTCCTTGAAATCCTTGATCCAGCGATCCGGCGTGATCAGCGGATAGTCGGAGCCGAACAGCATGCGTGTCTTGAGCTGCGTGTTGGCGTACTGCACCAGCTGCGGCGGGAAGTACTTCGGCGACCAGCCCGACAGATCGATGTACACATTCGGCTTGTGCAGGCACACCGACAGCGCCTCGTCCTGCCAGGGCCAGGACGGATGCGCGATGATGATCTTCATGTCGGGGAAGTCCGCCGCGACGTCGTCGAGGTGGATCGGGTTGGAGTACTTGAGCCGCAGGCCGCCGCCGCCGGGCATGCCCGTGCCCATGCCCGAATGACCGCTGTGGAAGATGGCCGGCAGCTTGTGCTCGGCGATCACCTCGTACAGTGGATAGGCCATGCGGTCGTTCGGGAAGAATCCCTGCAACGTCGGATGGAACTTGAAGCCGCGGATCACGCCGTCCTTCGAGCAGCCGGCGCGCCTCGCGCACGCCCATCTTGCCCTTGTGCGGATCGATGCTGGCGAAGGCCATCATGATGTCGGAGTTCTCGCGCGCCGCGTCCGCCACTTCCTCGTTGGGAATGCGGCGCGCGCCGATCTCGAACTCCGAGTCCACCGTGAACATCACGAGGCCGATCTTGCGCTCGCGGTAGTAGGCGATGGTCTCGGCGATCGTCGGCCGCTTGCCCGCCTTGAAGTACTTGGCGGAAGCGTCCTCGAACTTCTTCCATTCCTCGTCCGGCTCGTGCCGGCACGACACCTCGGCATGCGTGTGCACGTCGATCGCGATCAGATCCTTGACGTTCATGCTGCGCCCTCTTCGCCTGCTGCTCGCGCTCCCACTCGGCGACGCTGATGCCGCGCGTCGACCAGCTCCACCAGCAACGGCGCCGGCTCCCAGTGCATGGGCCCGAAGCATGCTCGCGGTATTTCTGCGCATGCCCGTCGAGCAGGGTCTTCAGGCCGATGGTCTCGGCGTAGAACATCGGCCCGCCGCGATAGCGCGGGAAACCGTAACCGCGAAGTCCAGACCACGTCGATGTCCGCGGCGCGCGTGCGCGACGCCTTCGCCCGAGGACGTGGAAGCCCTTCGTTCAGCAGCGGGAACAGGCAGCGCTCGCTGGATCTCGGCCGTGCGTGTGCTGCACGCTGCGGCACGCCGCAGCTCGCTGCGCGCGCGCGGCGCAGGATCGCGATGGCCTCGGGATCGTCGAAGCGCGCGCGGTTGCCCGGCTCGTAGCGGTAGTAACCCTTGCCGTTCTTCTGCCCGAGCCGCCCGGCCTCGTGCGAGCGCGAAGTCCGCCTGGTAGTAAGTCGGGTCCGGCGGATAGCGCGTCGGCGTTCGCCTTGTGCACGTTCACGCCCACATCGATGCCGGCCATGTCGAACACCGCGAGGATGCCCATGGCCATGCCCCAGTCCTCGAGCGCGCTGTCGACCTGCCGCGGCGTCGCGCCTTCGAGCACCATGCGCTCGGCCTCGCGCGCATAGCCTTCCATCATGCGATTGCCGATGAAGCCGTAGCAGACGCGGCCAGCACCGGCGTCTTGCGCAGCGGCTTGGCGAGCTCCATCACCGTCTTGATCGCGTCGGCGCGACGTGCTGTCGGTGCGCACCACTTCGAGCAACGGCATCACGTTGGCCGGCGAGAAGAAGTGCATGCCGATCACGTCGCCGGGCCGCGCGGTCGCGTCCGCGATCTCGTCGATGTCGAGCGTCGAGGTATTGGTGGCCAGCACGGCGCCGGGCTTCGCGACCTTCGTCGAGCTTGCGCGAAGATCTCGCGCTTGAGGTCCAGGTCCTCGAACACCGCCTCGATGATGACGTCGGCGTCCGGCCAGCGCCTGGTAGTCGAGCGAGGTGCGGATCAAGCGCCAGGCGCTGCGCCTTGTCGACCGGCCGTGAGGCGGCCGCGATTCACCATGCGATTGATAGGTCGCGTCGATGCCCGCCGACGCCGCGCTCGAGGCCCGCCGCGCTGGCGTCGAGCAGCGTCACCGGGATGCCGGCATTCGCGAAGCAGATCGCGATGCCGCCGCCCATGGTGCCGGCGCCGATCACGCCGGCAGCTTGCACGGGCTCGCGCCTGCGACGTCCTCCGGCAACCCGGGCACGCGCGCGGCTGTCGCGCTCGGCGAAGAACACGTGCACCGCGCCGCGTCGATTCGACGGTGTTCTTGCACTCGTTGACGCGCGTGGTCTCGTATTCCAGGCCTTCGGCGAACGGCGAATGCGCGGCCTTGCGCACGGCATCGACGGCGACCAGACCGGCGACTGCGGTTGGGATACAGCCTTGCGGCGCCTGCGCGCGCATGCGTTCGAACATGTCTCCGCGGTCGACGGTCGCCGGATCGACGGTCATTTCGCCCGTACGACGCGGTCCCTTGCCCGCGGCGACAGATCGCGCGCATAGCGCGAGCGCGCCGCGCGCAGGTCGCCTTCGATGAGCGCGTCGACGAAGCCCATGCTCGATGGCCTGCTGGCGCATCGACCGGCTTGGCGCGACAGGATGAAGTCGAGCGCCTTGTCGGCGCCGATGAGCCGCGGCAGGCGCTGCGTGCCGCCGGCGCCCGGGAATGATGCCCGAGCGTGACTTCCGGCAGCGCGAAGCGCGTGGCCGGCGCCGCGACGCGGTAGTGGCAGGCCAGCGCGATCTCGAGCCCGCCGCCCATGACGGTGCCGTGCATCGCGGCGATCACCGGCACGTCGAGCGCCTCGAGCGCGTTGAACAGCAGCCGGTACTCGACTTCACGCGGCGGGCCGCTGAACTCGCCGATGTCGGCGCCGGAGAAGAACGTGCTGCCTTCGCAGATCAGGATCACCGCACGAATGGCAGCGATCCGGCCTGGATCTGTCCAGCGCCGCGGACAGCCCGGCGCGCACATCGGCCGTGATGGTATTGACGGGAGGATTGTGGAGCGACGACAAGCGCCAGCTCGCCATCGCGCTCGACGCGTACGACTTGGAAGACATCGTTGGACCTTGTTCGGGCCGAACCCGCGGCAGGGGATCAGCCGAGATTCTGGAATCGCTTGAGTGCATCGAGCAGCGATGCGAGTTCGGACGACGAGAACATGGCGCGGAACTTCTCGTCGTGCTCGGCGATGCGCGTCTTGCACTTCGCGCAGGATGGCCTGCCCGGCGGGGGTGAGATACAGATCCTGGCGTCGGCGGTCGACGGACGAACGCTTGCGGATGACGAAATCCCGGTCTTCGAGGCGGTCCGTCACCGCCATCATCGTGGCGCGATCCATGCCGAGCGCGGCGGCGACTTCGGCCTGCGACACGCCGGCGTTGGCGTGGATCAGCCACAGGGTCGCCGCCTGCTTCTGCGTCAGCTCGAAGCTGGCCACCGCGGCCATGAAGTCGCGGTGCATGGCACCCTGGGCGCGGCGCAGTAGATAGCCGAGCAGGCCATCCAGCTCGGCGAACATCAAGTTCGGAAGCTGGCGACCGTCCTCCGACCGTTCCCGGCGTTTCAAATTCGATTCACGCGGCATCTCATTCCTCGCTGCACAAAGTAGCGAGCGAATCTACGCGCTTGCCAACATGGCTCGCAATACAAATAGTATGTGTTACATACAACTATTCCTACACTCGGGGGGGCTCATGGAAATGTTCGACGATCTCGGCCGCGCCAACGAAGCGCGGCACTCTCAAGGCTGGCCGGCTTTCGCTGGCTTCTTTCACCCTGCTCACGTTCACCGGCATCACGGCGGCTCAATCCCCGCCCGACACGCCGGCGGCGAGACGACGCCGAAGCCATCGAATCGGTCATCGTCACGGCCCGGCGACGCGCCGAAAGCCTGCAGGACACGCCGGTGGCGGTCACCGCACTGAGCGCCGATGCGCTCGAACGGCAACAGATCGACGGCACCACCGATCTCGACAAGATCGCGCCGAACATCCAGTTCCACTCGTACGGCACGCTGACCGGAAACAATTCCGCGGCGCAGGTGTTCATCCGCGGCATCGGCCAGAGCGATGCCACGCCCGCGGTGGACCCCGGCGTGGGCGTCTACATCGACGATGTGTACATGGGTCGCGCCGTCGGCGCCGCCATGGAATTCCGCGACATCGCCAACGTCCAGATCCTGCGCGGTCCGCAAGGCACCCTGTTCGGCCGCAATACCATCGGCGGCGCGGTACTGCTGACCACCAACGAGCCGGGCACCGATGCCGGCAATTCCGTCCGCATCGGACTGGGCGACGACAACCTGCGCGAGGCGTTCGGCGCCTTCGACCTGCCGCTCGGCGGCGACTGGTCGGCGCGTCTCGCGCTCGGCATGAAGCAGCGCGACGGCTACGTCACGCGCGCGTTCGACGGCAAGGATCTCGGCGACGAAGACATGCGCACCGGGCAGGTCGCCGTGCGGTGGAAGCCGTCCGAATCGTTCACATTGACCCTGCGCGGCGACTACACCAAGGAAGACGAGAACGGCTCGCCCTTCGTGTTCCGCGCGATGAACGAGGCCGCGACTTTCGTCGGTGCCTGCGAGCCAGGCCGCGGGCTGCCCGAACATGCTGGACCCGCTGCCGCCGCCGGTCCTGGTCGGTCCGCTGGCGGATCCGCGCTGCGGCAACGACGCGCAGGCGCTGGGTGAATTCCGCAATGGCGGCACGTATCCCGCCAGCAGCACGCTCGAGAACCGCGGCGGGTCGCTGGTGGCCAGCTGGGAGGTCAACGACGTCTTCTCGTTGAAGTCGATCACCGCCGACCGCCGCCTGGAGTGGACGGGCACGCGCGATGCCGACAACACGCCGCTGCTGATCCTGCACACCAACTACCGCAGCCAGAGCGAGCAGTTCAGCCAGGAACTGCAGGCCGTGGTCGACATGCGACCGCCTCGATGGCGTGGTCGGGGCTTACTACTTCGACGAGGACTCCTTCGATCGGCTGCTGGTGCCGCTGGGCAATCCGGGCACGTCGTACGACACGCAGCGCGTGTCGATGGACACCAAGGCGCGCGCGGCGTTCACCGAGTGGACCTTCAAGTTCACCGACGCCCTGAGCGCGACCGCCGGTATCCGCCACACGAAGGAGACCAAGGGCTCCAGGCCACGATGTTCAACGTGGCGCCTGCGACGGCAGCGGAACCGGCGGCGCCGACCGCGGTGTGCCCGTTCGCCGGCCCTCCGCCGACCCAGACGCGGCTGCCTGTTCCTCACCACGAACCGCTTCGCCCGCGATTTCTCGGCGACGACCAAGTCCGCGAGCGTGCAGTACCGGTTCAATGAGCAAGTGATGACGTACCTGGGCTGGTCGGAGGGCTTCAAGAGCGGCGGCTTCAACCAGCGCTACAACGCGGCGCCTCCGGGCAACGCGCCGATCTCCTTCGGCGCCGAAACCGCGGAATCGTTCGAGATCGGACTCAAGCTCGATCCGCTGCGACACGCTGCGCATCAACATCGCGGCGTTCAGCACCGACTACGACGACATCCAGATGACCTACCGCCTCGGCGTCGTGCCGCTGCTGTTCAACGCGGGCGTGGCCTCGATCGACGGCGGTGAACTCGAACTGGAGTTCGCGCCCACGGACGACTTCCGCCTGGATGCGTCGATGGGCTACCTCGATGCAAAGTTCGACACGCATCACGCCGCCGCCGCCGTTCGGCCCGGTGACGCCGACCGCGACCGCGACGCTGCTCGAGCCGTTTGCCGTTCACGCCGGAATTCCAGGGTCACCTGGGTGTGTCGTACACCTTCCACCCTGGCGTCGAACTGGTCGCTCACGCCGCGTGTCGACCTGAGCTACACGGACGAGCAGTTCTTCGACGCCGGCAACTCGCCGGAGATCGCCCAGAACGAAGCCATCACGCTGCTCAGCGCGTCGGTGACACTGGCCTCGGACGACGACAAGTGGCGAGTTCGTGCTGGGCGGCAGCAATCTCACCGACGAGCTGTATCCGGTGGCCGGCACTTCGTCGCTGACTACCGCGTCGGGCTACTCGGAGATCATCTATGCGCGTCCGCGCAGCGTGAGCCTGAGCATCACCCGCAACTTCTGAAGGCGTCTCGACGTCGCCGCCCGGCCTCATGGCCGCGGCGGGACCGTGGATCACGGCGGCGCCTTGCAGACCTGAACTGCCGTAGCCAGGAAGCAGTGCGCAAGAGTCCACCCAACGAGAACAGGTGGATCCCGTCCAACAAGCGCGGCTGGCGCAGGTTTTCCTGCGCCAGATCGCGGATCAGCGCATCGGGTCGTGGTCCGTCAGCAGCTTCAACATCGAGGCCGGTCGTGATGTCAGCAGCCGGAGCGACGCGCCGACTCCGCAGTGACGGGCAAGCTCGATCAGCTTGCCGAGTGCCGTGGGACCCGCGAGCCCCGCGACCAGGCGAGCCTCGACGCCCGCGGCCCGCATGAACGTTCGCCCATTGAAGCAATGGCGCGGACTCGAAACAGAACTGCGAGACGAAATTCACGCGCAGTCCATCGGCGGATGCCCTGCGCCATTTGTCGACCTGCGCCTGGCAATGAGATCCCGCGGTACCGGGGATGCCCTTCGGGATGTCCGGCCAGGAGACACGCTCTCGAATCCCCGTGAACGCAGTGAGCCTTCCGCAAGGACGTCGAGTACGCACCGGATACTGGCCGCGTGCGTCCGCGTAATCGCCCGAAATGCAGCAGCAGTTCGACGCGCGCCCGCGTCACGGGCGGCACCCAGGACCCGATCGAGGTCGCACGCATCCAGCACGAGCCTCACCGGAATATGAGGAACGGGATCAAAACCCGCTGCGCGACAGCTGCTGACACACCTCGAACGTGCGCTCGCCAGGTCTGCCCTGGCAGGTGACTGACGAAGATTCGCTGGCCGGGCACAGAGGTCGCGCGCGTGCCGCCGGAAATTCCGACTCGTCGAGTCCACTCATCTCCACGGACGCACCGATGTCAGATGCGCCGCCGCTTGGGCGACCTCCGCCCGGCGTGAGACCTGGTCCGCGCGCGAAGCCATCAGCGTTGCCGCGTGCGCCAGCCGGCGTGGTACGAGTTGCGCGCGTCGCGCGAATAAGGCGCGGGCGCGACCTTGACGCGCACTTCACATTGCCGGTGCCGCTCGACCGTGGGCTTCGTCGTTCCGCCCTCTTCCTCGCCCCACACCAGCGTCAGCTCGGTGCCTGGCTGGATGTCGGCATCGACGACGCCCAGCGACAGTCCGCAGCGTTCGTTGTGGCTGTACCCCGTGAACATGGAGAAGACCGACGGTCTTGTCGCCCAGCTTCACCGCGTCATAGGACGACGACGCGTAGTTGGCGATCGGCAGATCGAAGAACTTGTAGGGCAGCTGATTCGCGATCGCACGAGGGACGAGAGATCCTGGCCGAGATCATCGCCATTCCATTCGAACGTGACCTTGCGGCGGTGAGCGCTGCCCGTCGTTCACTCTCTTCTCGAGCGCCGGCGCGCCCGATGAAATCGTGATCGAACTTCACGAACGATCCGTAGCCGAGTTCGAACGGCGTGAGGTAGTAGTCCTCGATGTTCGGTGACACGAAACTGCCACCCAGCGAGCCCGTGCCTTCGTAACCGTGCGCCGGCAACCACTCGCGATAGCTGCGCATGCGCTTCGCCCGTGTACACCGCCGGCAGCGGCGATGGAATCCATCCGGACTCGAGCGTGTTGCTGGCGTAGGTTCGCGAGCCCACCGCGACGATGCCTTCTTCCTTGCCCGCGTCGAGGATCGCGGCGCGGATCTCGTCGCGCAGTTCGTACGGCCCGAATACTTCGAGCCCTGGCTCACCCGCCATGCCATGTCGCAAAGCCCGGACGCGATGTCCGGCGATGCGTGATCCAGTCGAAGTTGAAGAAGCGGATCTCCGGCAGCGGTCCGCCGTTCAGTTTCTCCAGCACCTCGCGCGGCGCGCGGCCCCTGCACCTGGTAGCGGAAATGCCGCCGGGTCACCGCATTGCCATTGGGCTGCGATGGCGAACGGTCGTCGCGGATCACCTGCACGTCGCATACCGCCGGTCTCCGCCTGGAACTGCAACCAGTTCACCGTGGGCGCGCGTCCCACGAACAGCAGCTCGTCCTGCTCCAGGTAGAACAGGATTCCATCGCCGATGACGAAGCCGTCGTGGCTGATCGGTGATCATCTGCTTGGCCTTGCCCGGGCGCGAACTTCGCGAAGCTGTTGATGGTGCGAGTGCGAGCACAGCGCGAGCGCATCAGGACCCGACAAGGTGATTTCCGCCATGTGGTGTGACTGATCGAACAACACCGCGCTTTCCCGCCACGCCTGCTGCTCGGTCCGCCAGTTGCTGAATTCCGTGGGCACCACCGGGTACACGTACGCGCCGATCTGCGAGTGGCGCAGCATGTGCACCGGGTTGCCCACGGCGCGCAGCAGGTTCTTCGAGGCTTTGCGATGTTCCATCACGTTCTCCGATGTTCAGCGAAAAACGACAGTGCGATTGCCATTCACGAGCACGCGATGCTCCACGTGCCACTTCACCGCGCGGGCCAGCACCGCGCACTCCACGTCGCGGCCGGTGTTCACGCAGTCCTCGAGGCTGGCGGCGTGATCGACGCGCGCCACGTCCTGCTCGATGATCGGGCCCTCGTCGAGCTCGGCGGTGACGTAGTGCGCCGTCGCGCCGATGAGCTTCACGCCGCGGTCGTGCGCCTGGTGATAGGGCCTGGCGCCCTGGAAGCTCGGCAGGAACGAGTGGTGGATGTTGATCGCCGCTGCCCTGCGAGCCGCGCGCACAGTCTCCGGTGACAGCACCTGCATGTAGCGCGCGAGCACCACCAGGTCGCAGCGCTGCTCGTCGACGATGTCGAGCAGCTGGCGCTCGCGCCGCGGCTTGTCCTCGGGCGTCACGGGCAGGTGGTGGAACGGAATGTCGTGCGCCGCGGCCAGCCGGTAGAAATCCCGGTGGTTCGAGACGATGGCGGGGATGTCCACGGGCAACGCGCCGATGCGGAAGCGGTACAGCAGGTCGTTCAGGCAGTGGCCGAAGCGCGACACCATGATCAGCACGCGCTGCTTGACCGCCAGGTCGCGGATCTCCCACCACATGCCGAAGCTCGGCCGCCAGCGGCGCGAAGCGCTCAGCCGCAATGCTGCGACTGATCGCACGGCTCGGGCTGGAAGCTCACCCGCATGAAGAAAGCGCTGGAATCCTCGGATCGCCGAACTGGGCGCTCTCGACGATGTTGCAGCGCAGTGCTCGAGCAGGAAGGCGCTGACGCCCGCGACGATGCCCATGCGGTCCGGACATGACAGGCGCAGGACGCCGCGCGTCGCGTTCGGATTCGCCTTCCATGCCGCATGATTCGGCCGCGTTGCCTCCATGCGGCAACGCGATAACATCGATTCACTGTATTTGATTTGGCGGATACCCATGCACGACCTCGATCTGAACCTGCTGCGTGTCCTGGTCGGCCATCGACGACAAGCGCAGCGTCAGCGCCGCGGCCATCAAGCTGCAGAAGCAGCCAGCCGTCCGTGAGCGCCGCGCTGGGCAGGCTGCGCGACCTTCTTCGGGGATCCGTTGTTCGTCCGCAGCGGCAACCGCATGCAGCCCACGCCGCGCGCCACGGAGATCATGGGTCCCGTGCGACGAAGTGCTGGCGCGCATCGGCATGGAGATCGTGGCGTCGCCCGTGCTTCGATCCCGCGCCAGACCCACCAGCCCGTGGTGCTGGCGCTGTCGGACGTCGGCGAGGTGGTCTTCCTGCCGACGCATCATCGCCGGAGCTGCGCCGGAGCGCGCCGCACGCCAGCGTCCGTTCCGTCAGCCTGCCGCCGGAAGACGTCGCGGAGGGACTGGAGGACGGCGCCATCGACCTGGCGCTGGGTTACTTTCCGAATCTGAAGCGGCACAACTTCTTCCAGCAGACCCTGTTCTCGGACACGTTCACCTGCCTGCTGCGCGCCGATCATCCCGTGAAGTCGACGCGCCTGACCCTGCGGCAGTTCCTCGCAGCTCGAACACGCCGTGGTCCGGGCGGAGAGCCGCACGGAGGAAGTCATCGAACGGTTCCTGGTGCGCCGCCGCATCACACCGCCGGGTCGTGCTGACCACGCCGCACTTCGCGAGCGTCCCGCCCATCGTCGAACAGTCCGATCTCATCGTCACGGTGCCCGAACCGCTGGCGCGCTACTTCTCGACCGTATCGGCGACGCATCCGGTGCGTGCGGCCGCCCTTCGATCCGCCGCGCATCGACCTCAAGCAGTTCTGGCATCGCAAGTTCCACCACGACGCGCGCAATCGCTGGCTCAGGAACCTGATCTGCGGCCTGTTCCAGGAGTCGCAAGCGCGCGGCCAGGACGCGCTGAAAAAGAACGGGGCAGCCCGGAGTCCAGGCTGCCCCAGAGTTCCTCGCCTCTACCGGGGGGGCTTTAGCGAGGTACTACCACCTCTTCGCGATGGTCAGTCCGATGATCCGACCGATGGGATTGTTGAGCGTCGGATCGAACCCGCCACCACCGTTCGGGCTCTGCGCGATGTTCACGAACGGTGGCTCCTCGTCGAACAGGTTGACGGCGTCGAGTCCGATCGCGCAGACCCTTCGCGTGAAGCCGCTCGCCCTGGAAGGTGTACGACAGGTTCAGATCCACCGTCGTCCGCGCATCCACGCTCTCGACCGGGGCTCACGAGATTGTTGTCGTACGAGTCGAGATAGTTGACGAACAACGCGCCGAGCAATCCGCCCTTGCGCCAGGTCACGTTCGCCCGCGCCTTGAACTTCAGCGGGTTGTAGATGGTGTTGAGCTGGTCGACCGGATCCGCCGCCGGCGTGATCGCCACGTCGTAGGTGTCGAAGAAGTACGTCGTGATCAGCCCGAACTCGAACTTGCCGGCGTTGCCGGCGTCTCGAACGTGTAGCTCGCCGGTCAGGTCGAAGCCCGCGGCGATCGGTCGTGCCGAGGTTGTTGGTGCGGCCGTCGACGTACAGCGTCACGGGATTCGGCAGCACGCCGCGAATCGGCTTGGTGGCCACCAGATTCGCGATGAACGCCGGATCCGGATTGCGCACGATGATGCCGGTGCCGGCGAACTGGCTCTCGCGATTGAGGATCGTCAGGTCGGACAGATAGGACGTGATCTGCTTTTCGTACTCGATGTGGAAGTACGTGAGGTTGACGCGAACGCCATCGCTTGGGCGTCGAAGTCCACGCCGAAGGTGTACGTCGCTGGCGGTCTCGGGCTCGAGCTCGCAGATTGCCGCCCGACAGCGTGACGCCCTGCGTGATCGCCCCGCCGCGCGTCGGATCGGAGTAGTTCTGCACGAACAGCGACGAGGAGTTTCCGTAGATCTGCGCGAACGTCGGCGCGCGGAACGACTCGCCGTAGGTTCCGCGGAACTTCAGCTTGTCCATCGGCGCCCAGTCGAGGCCGTACTTGGGGTTCACCGTCGAGCCGTCGGTCGAGATCGCTGTAGTCGTCCGTAGCGCACCGCCAGGTCGAGCGCGAGCTCGCGCAGGCCGGGGCGCGCGTTCTCGGCGCCGAACAACGGCACCAGCACTTCGGCGATACGCCGACTTCACGTTGCGGCGGACCTCGGGAGTGATCGCGACGCACCGGCGCTTCCCAGGTGCCGCGTGATCAGGCCGGACTGGCTGGTGAGCTGCTGGCCTTCGTAGCCGATGGCCGCGCGCAGCTCGCCGCCCGGCAGCGACATCAGCGGACCGTCGAACTTGAGTTCCCAGCCCTGGAAGTGCGTATCGCCGGGCGCGATGAACAACTGATTGGCGAGCCCCTGGCAGCGCGGCCGCGTTGTTGGGCGCGGCGCTGAAGGGATTCAGCGCCGTCGCGGGATCGGTGCGCGCCAGCGCCGCCGTCAGTGCGGCATTGTTGATGCCGTACTGCGACGTGCTGCGCTCGGTGTCGCGTCCGTAGCTGAGCGAGGTCTCGAGATTCCATTCGCCGACCACATTGATGCGCGCGCCCACCGTCGCCTGGTAGGCCTCGGAGAAGCCGTACGTGTCATTCGAAGGCAACTGGTCG
This sequence comes from uncultured Pseudomonadota bacterium, assembly GCA_963846605.1. Lineage (GTDB taxonomy): Bacteria > Pseudomonadota > Gammaproteobacteria > Steroidobacterales > Steroidobacteraceae > CADEED01. Next base: position 950,608 of record CAWJWS010000008.1, on the reverse strand, counting down.
CCGAACGAATAGTTGACGGTCTCCGACGTCGCCGTGCTGCCCGACGGGCGCGACGAAGTAAGGATTCACGTTGCGCACGGTCAGCGCCGCGGCCTGGTCGCCCACCTGGTTGACGAATTCGCGCTTGGTCCAGAAGCGCATCGCCGAACAGTTTCGACCCGCTCGCCGAGCTCGAGATCGAACGTGATGACGAAGGAGTGCCGCTCCTGCTCGGGCAGCAGGTCCTGGAACTGCGCGTTGTCGCAACGATTCGTCGTGTTGGGGACGAGCGAGCCGGCGGTGGCCGGCGTCACACCGCGCGGCGGGGATCGCGTGGCTCACGCCACCGACCACGATGTTGCCGGGGTTGCATTGCGCGACGCGGAAATCGCGACCGCCGCGCGGCGTGAGGTCGCCGCGGAAGAAGTCGCGGTCGAGGCCGCTGAGATTGCTGTGAGAGGAAAATTCGTAGGCGGCCATGAAATTGCCGCGTTCCCAGCCGAATGCCACCGATGATGCGACGCCTGACGTTCGTCGTACTCATCGCCGTGCCCGCCGCGCAGGCTGGCTTCGACGCCTTCGAAGTCGCGGCGCAGCATCAGATTGACGACGCCGGCCACGGCATCCGAGCCGTACAGCGCCGAAGCGCCGTCGGCAACCACTTCGACGCGCGCGAGCGCCACCGTGGGAACGATCGACGGATCGATGGCGAATCCGGTGGTGCCCTGCGGCACGGCGCGGTGGCCGTCGAGCAGCGTCAGCGTAGAGAACGGACCCAATGCCGCGCAGATTGATGGCGGAGCCATAGGTGATGTTGCCCGAGCCGCCGGACTGTCCGCGCGAATTTTCGGACACACCGAGATTGAAGACCTGCGGCAGTTTCTGGATCAGCGCCGTGGTCGAAGCGGCGCGGACAGTTCGATGTCCTGCACGCGATACCGTGGTGACGGTGGAGCCGACGGGTACCGCGCCGCGGATCCGGCTGCCGGTGACGACGATCTCGTCGAGGTCGCCCGCGTCGGCCGGCGGAGCCTCCTGCGCCGCCGCCATGATCGTGAAGCCGCCCAGCGCGGCCGCGGCGAGCGCGGCCCGGACCGCGCGCCGGACGGCGCCATTGCTGCCAACGCTGCGGCAGCGCCTAACAGTGCTACGTGTTCCATCTACCCCCTCCACGTGTCGCGCGCCGCTGATTGATCTTGTTTGCGCCGGCGCTTCGCAATCGCCTGTCACCGCCAGGCATGGGCCCGGCGCTGCGCGCAATCAGAGTGCTCCGCGCGCGCGCGTCGTTGTCAATATGGTTTGTGTTGCCAACTATTTTGTTCTGTACGATTTGCTGCACGAACTCTTTCGGCGCCATGCCGCGGACTCGGCCGCGCCCGGCAGGGCCTGGTTTTCGCACCGCTCCCGGCCCTTCCGGACCAGCGTTGACCGCGCGGGAGGCGGTGAGTAGGTTTGCCCGCACATGACGCCTGCATCCCGCTCGCGCCCGGAAAAACATGCCCCCAAATCCCCCGGCAAGCGCAGCCGACAGAAATCCGGCCCCTCCGCCGTCGGCCTCGATCTCGACTGCCTGCCGACGCTGCATCGGTTTCAACATCCGCCGCGCGCAGATCGCGCTGTGGCGCGACTTCAACCGCAGTTCGCCGACGGCGACGTGCGTCCCGGCGTCTTCAGCGCCCTGCTGCTGGCGAACGCCAATCCCGGCATCGCGCAGATCGACATCGCCAACCAGCTCGGCATCGACAAGGCCAGCGTCGTCTCGCTGATCGATCGCATGGAGCACGCCGGCTGGGTGGAGCGCCGGCGCTCCACCGAGGACCGCCGCCGCCAGGGCATATTCCTGACGCCCGCCGGGCACCAAGGCCTGCCGTTCGCTCAAGAAGGAAATGATCGAGCACGAGCGGAAATTCGTGAGCCGCTACACCGAGCAGGAACTGCGCCTGCTCATCTCGCTGTTGCGCCGCCTGCACGACGCGAGCTGAGCCTCGCCGGGTCTGCCGCTATCGACTCCGACGGGTTTGGTGGTAATACTAAATTAGTTGACTGTCTAAACTAATTTGCCGAGCGCTTCGGCGACACCGGGTTGGGGGTCGGATGCGGCGGTCGGGAGCGGCTTCGATCGTCGCAGGACACGTTCGCGCGGAGCTGCGCCGGCATGAGCCTCGACCTCGTCTTCGCCGGCGATCTCGATGCTCGACGAGCCCGAGCCGGACCACTGGCTCGGCGGGTATCGCCCCGGCGCTGCGCGCGGCCGATGTCGCCATCGGCCACCTCGAAGTGCCGCACACCCGGCATCACCGCGAGCTGCGCAGCGACGTACCCGCGCCGGGCGCCGATCCCGCGCACGTGCCGGCGCTGGCGCGGGCCGGCTTTCACGCGGTCTCGCTGGCCGGCAATCACATCGCCGACTGCGGCGCCGTCGGCATCGCCGACACGATCGCGCGCTGGACGCGGCCGGCATCGCCCACTGCGGCGCGGGCGCCGAACCTGGACGCGGCGCGCGCGCCCTGCTTCCTGACAGCGGCGGTCCGGCGCGTGGCGGTGCTCAGCTACAACTGCGTCGGTCCCGAGGAATGCCTGGGCGACCGACCACGCGCGCCGGCTGCGCTTATGTGCGCGTCGACACCGCCGACGGTTCGCGCATCGCCCCGCGCGCCCCGCTGCGAGCGCGCCGAATCCGGATTCGCTCGCCGGACATGGCCGCACGGACATCCGCGCGCGCGCGCGCCGCTCGCGCGTCACGGTCGTCGTCGCGCTGCACAAGGGCATCGTGCACACGCCCGCGCAGCTGGCGCCGTACGAGCGCGCGCGTCGCGCATGCGGCCATCGAGGCGGGTGCGGACGTCGTGGTCGGGCCATCACGCGCACATCGTGCGCGGCATCGAGTTCCATCGCGGCAAGCCGATCTTCCACGGCCTCGGCAATGGCTGCGTCGTCACGCGCGCGTTGAGTCCCGACAGCGACGATCCCGCGCGCGCCGAGTGGGCGCGTCGAGCGCCAGCAAGATGTTCGGCTTCACTCCGGATCCCGGCTATCTATCTCGCGCCTTTTCATCCGGAAGCCGTCAACGCGATGCTCGGCCGTGTGCGTGTCGCACGACGACGGCAGCCTGCAGACCGGATTCATTCCGGTTCATGTCGATGCGCCGGGCCGGCCGCGCGCCTCGCGGATGAACGCGAAGCGCAGGGCATCACGCGTTACATCGAAGCAGATCACGCGCGACAGCGGGACTGCCACCGATCTCACGCATCCGCATGGACGGAGCTGCGCATGGATCCGAGTGAACGCCCGAGAGCCAGCGGCGCGGCGTCACTGTTCTACATCGGCGCCGCGGGCCTGCTGACGGTCATGGCTGATCGAAGCCATCGCCGTCATCGGCCGGCACGCGCGCATCCCCTTGCTGGGTGCGCTGGAGATGGCGCAGGCCGCCATCGCTGCCGGCGGCCTGCGCCTCCATGGTCATCGCGTCGCTGGCGGGCACGCATGCCGTGGTGCACCTGCGTCACCGAACGCCTGCCCGATCACGCTGCGCGGCTGGATGGCACGCGTCAGCGCGCTGCTCGCCGCGCTGTTCTTCGCCGGCCTGTGCGTCGGCGGCGGTCTGGCTCGCCGCCGATTACTGGAATTCCTTCGAAGAGACCGAAGTGCTGCACATTCCGTTCCGCCCGCTGCGCATGCTCGTGGCGATCTGCGCGCGGCTCGCTCGCGCTGATCTTCCTGCACCGCTGCCTTGCGCCGGCGGCGCGCCCATGAGCGGCGTCCTGGGGGTCGTGCGCGTTGCTCGCGCTGCTGGCGCTCGGCGTGCCCATCGGCGTGGCCATGGGCGCTCGTCGGCCTGGTGGGCATGTGCCTGCTGCTCGGGCTCGAGCCCGCGCTCATCAAGAGCGGCGTGGTGCTGTTCGAAACGGTGATCGCGCTACGAGCTCGGCGTGCTGCCGCTGTTCCTGCTCATGGCGCACCTGTGTTTCGCCGCGGGCGCGAGCCGCGATTTCTTCGCCGCCGCCGCGAGCATGGTCGGGCATCGGCGCGGCGGCCTCGCGCTGGCGACCATCGCGGGCTGCGCGGGCTTCGGCGCGGTCAGCGGCTCGAGCCTGGCGACCGCCGCGACCATGGGCCTGATCGGCCTGCCGGAAATGCGCAAGCGCGGTTACTCCACGGCGCTGGCGTCCGGGCTCGGTGGCGGCCGGCGGCACGCTGGGTTCGCTCACGCCACCGTCCGGCGCGCTCATCGTGTTCGGCATCATCGCCGAGCAGTCGATCGGCAAGCTATTCACCGCGGCGATCATTCCCGCGCTGACGCAGACCCTGTTCTACATGGCGGCCATCGTGATCGTGTGCCGCATCCGTCCGTCGATCGCGCCGCCGTCGCGCGCGCATCGGCTGGCCGGAACGCGGCGCCGCGCTGTTCCGCGTGCTCGACCTGGCCGCGCTGGTGATCTGCGTGCTCGCGGGCATCGCGATCGGCTGGTTCACGCCCACCGAAGCGGCGTCCATGGGCGCACTGCTCGCGCTGGTCCTGTGCGCGATCCGCAAGCGCCTGAGCTGGCAGATCGCTGCGCGATGCGCTGGCGCAAGACGCTCAAGACCACCGGCATGTTGTACGTGGTCATCGTCGGCGCGCTGATCTTCGCCGTGTTCATGAGCTTCACCGGGCCTCGCCGAACAGGTCGCCGCGCTGGTGCAGGGACTCGACGGCGGCCCGATGATGGCCATCATCGCTCATCACCATCCTGCTGCTGCTGCTCGGCTCGGTGCTCGACGGTCTCGCGCTGATGCTGCTGACCACGCCGATCCTGCTGCCCATCGTCACCGATCTCGGCTTCTCGCCGATCTGGTTCGGCATCTTCCTGGTGCGCACCATGGAAATCGGCTTCGTGCATCCGCCGATCGGCATCAATCTCTACGTGATCCAGAGCATCGCGCCGGACATTCCGCTCAGCCGCGTATTCAAGGGCGTGCTGCCGTTCCTGGCCGCCGATTTCCTGCACCTCGCCATGCTGATCGCCATCCCCGGCGATGGCGCTGGCGTTGCCCGCACTGGCTGAGCTGAACCGAGTAGATGAGTCGACCTGGACGACACCGACAAACTACCTCGAGCACGTCGGCGACCTGCTGCGCGGATCCGCTGCGCGTCGCGCGCGCGGCGGCGCAATCCGGAGCCCGCGTGGTCGGCTATGTCGGCGACGAGATCCCGGTGGCGCTGATCGCCGCCGCGGGCGCGGTGCCGGTGCGGCTGTCGTGGCCTCGCCGGACGTTCCACGCCGCGCGCCGACGCAGTTCATCGAATCCGCGTTCTCCGCCGAGCTGCGCGCGATCGCCGAGCAATGGCTCGCAGGGAGACCTCGATTTCCTGGACGCGGTGGTTTTCCCGCGCAGCGACGACTCGGCGCAACGGCTCTACTACTACCTGTGCGAACTGCAGCGCCGCGGACTGCTGCGCGCGGACCGCGCCCGCTGCTGTTCGACGTCGCCAAGATCGCGCGTCCGCGCCAGCATCGAGCACACGCCGCGACTCCACGCGCCGGCTCGCGGCGGAGCTCGGCGTCGACAACCCGAACTGCTGCGCGCCGCGCGCAGCGAGTGGCGCGGCGGCGAACCTGCTGGCTCGCGTGCGATGCGCGCCGCATGCGGCGACGCCGCTGGCCGGGAGCGCTCGCCTGGCGCGTGAACCAGCCGCGGCACAGCGACTGGCGCGAGACGCTTCGACGACGCGACCGCGGCAGTGGCTGGCGCACGCGCACCGAGTCTGCGCGACGTCCGCGGCGCGTGGTGCTCGCGGGAGATCCGCCGCCGGACGACTCGCTGCATCGCGGCGATCGAAACCGCGGGCGGCTCGGTGGTGCTCGAACTGACCGAATCTCATTCCCGGCATCGAATCCGCCGAAGCGACTGCCGCTCGACGCGATCGCCGACGCACTTCCAGTCACGCCGCGAATCCCCGTGCTCGCCATGCGCGAGGACGCCGCACTGGGTCGCGAGACGCGCGCGCGAGCGCACGCGGATGCCGTGCTGTTCTGGCTGATCGAGGAAGACGAGGCGCTGCCCTGGGAGATCGTCGCGGCAGATGCGCGCGCTGCGCGAGCGGGCATCCCCGCGCTGCTGCTGGCACGCCAACCCTGGCTCGTGAACGCAGACGTGCTGCACGCAGGTGATGGATTTCGTGCGGACTGCTGGAGGTCGACGGATGAAGGTGCTCGACGGCGTGCGCGTGCTGGCGTGGCGCGAAGCAGCCGAAGGCGCGCTCGCGCGCTTCCTGCGCGATCTGGGCGCCACGCATCGAGCACTGTGACGGTCGGCGCTCGACCGGCGCGCATCGCGGCCGGCCGACCTCCTGATCGAACACCTCGGGCTGCCGCGCATCGACGAGACTGGGCTACACGCGCAAGGAGATCGAAGCGGCGAACCCGCGGCTGATTCATGTCTCCGTCACCACCTTCGGCAGCATCGGTCCGCGCGCCACTGGCGCGGCTCGGAACTGGTGGCATCGGCCACGTCGCGGAATCCTGCGCCTCGTCGGCGACGCGGATCGCGCGCCCGTCAAGGAAGCACTCGATGCCTGCGGCTTCCATGCCGACATGGTGGCCGCCGTGCGGCGCGCTGGCCGCGCTGCACGAACGCCGACACACCGGGCTAGGGCCAACACGTCGACATCTCCATCGCAGGAAGTGGCCTTCTCGCGCAACGTGAACGGCGTGCTGGTCTGGCAGTTCGACCGGCGGCTGCTGCAGCGCGCCGGTGGCGCGCTCAACTACGGCCGCGTCGACCGTGCGCTGCATCTGGCCGCTGAAGGACGGCTACTGCTTCCACTCCCTGATGACCGGGCGCTTCGGCGCTCCGGCCAACCAGGCGCTCAGCGACTGGATGGACGAGTGCGGCGCCGACAATCCGCTGCGCGGCGTCGACTGGCTGCGCTACAACCGCTCGACGCTCGATCCGGCGACGCGTGCGCGATGGGAAGGCGCGATCGAGGCATTCTTCCGGACGCGCACGCGCGCGGAGATCGCCAACGAAGGCCGCCGCCGCGGCATCAACGCCACCGTGGTCGCCGCGCCCGCCGATGTGCTGCGAGGATCCGCATCTGGCGGCGCGCGATTTCTGGCGAACCGTCGACGGCGGCGAAGGCGCCGAAGCGATTCGTTTCCATCGACCGTGAACGCCGGCACCGATGCCGGCGATCGCAGTACTCCGGCGCCGCCATCCATCGCCATGAGCCGCGGCCCGCTCGCCGGCGTCCGCGTGCTCGACTTCTCCTGGGCGCTGGTGGGCTCGATCACCACCAAGACGCTCGGCGACCTCGGCTGCGAGATCATCAAGGTCGAGTCGCGCATCGCGCCCCTGCCTCTCGCGGCTGGACGTGCAGGTCGAGTGCCTCGCGCGCCGACAACTTCGACGACAAGCCCTGGTTCGCGCACCTCAACACCTCGAAGCTCGAGCCTCTCGCTCGACATGAAACAACCCGCGAGCCGCGAGGTGCTGGATCCGCTCATCGAATGGGCCGACGTGGTGGTGGAGAACTTCTCGCCCGGCACCATGGAGAAGTTAGGCCTCGACTACGCCGCGGCTGGCCGCGCGCAATCCGCGGCTCGTCATGGTGTCGGGCAGCGTGTTCGGCCAGACCGGCCCGCTCGCGCAGAGCTGGGGCGTGGACGGCACCGGCGCCGCGCTGAGCGGCCGCACGCTGCTCACCGGCTGGCCGGACCGCGGCCCGGTGATCCCGAGCGCCGCGCCCTACGGCGACGTCATCGTGCCGTTCGCGATGGCGGCCAGCGTCGATCGCGGCGCTCGAACACCGGCGCGCGCAGCGGCCGTGGCTGCCACATCGACGCGTCGATGTACGAGCTGTGCGTGCAGCAGATGCGCGAGGCGTTCACGACCGGCGGCGCGCCGGCCGCGCGCACCGGCAACGCCGATGCCGGCGTGTTCCATCAGGGCGTGTACGCCGCGCTCGGCGAACGGATCGCTGGGTGGCCGTCACCTTCCACGACGCCGCGCAGTGGCAAGCCTTCGCGCGCGCACAGAGTCATCGAGGCCGACGGACGCCGCGGCGCGCGACGCCGCGCTGGCGCACTGGTGCGCGAGCGCGCGCGCGACGACGACGCGGTCGAGCAGCTGCAGGATCTCGGCATCGCCGCCGGCGTCGTGCAGGACATGCGAAGACCTGTTCGAACGCGATCCCGCAGATCCGCGCGCGCCACTCGCTGGTGCCGCTGGTGCATCCGCTGCTCGGCACCTTCGGCCACATGCGCACGCCCATCGACTTCTCGCGCTCACGCCCGCGCCCTTCCGCGCGCCGTCGATGGGCGAACACAACCGGCAGATCGCCGCGGCATCTGTGCGGACTGTCCGCCGGCTCGCATCGAAGAGCTGGAGACACTCGGAGTTTTCAAATGAGCGCGCCCGGCGCCCTCGCGGCGGACAACGCAGCCGCAAGGACCTGGCCTGCACCGCCGCGGCCACCGCGCACCAGCGGGAGTTCGTCGCCGATCTCAAGCGCCGCGTCATCGACAACGGCGAGCCCTTCGCGATCGCGCAGGCGGACACGCCGCACGAAATCTTCCACGCGATGGACATCCCGCTGATCAGCAACCAGTGGTGGTCGGCGTACATCTCGGCCAAGCAACTGTCGCCGCGTTATTTCGCCGTGCTGGACAAGCTGGGGTATCCCGTCCAACAGCTGCCGCTATTGCTCGCTCGGGCTGGCCTGCACGCTCGACAACGATCCCGGCGACCGCGCCCTGGGGCGGCCTGCCCAAGCCCACGGTGCTGGTCGCGCGCCTCACCTGCGAATGCATCCGCCACGTGTTCGGCCAATGGGCCGAAGCGCTGGGCAGCGAATTCTTTCCGCTCGAAGCGCCGGGCTGGACGCACAAGGATCCGGACTGGTTCGAGAAGTCGCAGCGACGACTGGGAAGCAGTTGTACGAACCGCGGCGCATCGAGCTGCTGGTGCAGGAGATGCGCGCGCTGATCGAACTGCTCGAGACGCGCACCGGCCGCCGCTTCGACGAGCAGAAGTTCGTGGCGCTGATGCACGGCGTCAACGAGCAGGAAGGCTACATCGCCGAGGCCGCGCGCATGATCGGCGCGGCGCGGCCCTGCCCGGTGTCCATCGCCGACCAGATGCCGAACACGATGATCCCGCAGTGGCATCGCGGCTCCGCCTGGGCGGTGGCGCACGCGCGCCGCTTCCGCGACGAAGTGGCCGAGCGCGTCGCCAAGGGCGTGGCGGCCAGCAGCAACGAGCGCGTGCGCCTCATGTGGATAGGCGCGGGCCTGTGGCACGACCCCGGCTTCTACAGCGCGCTCGAAGACCGCTACGGCGCGGTGTTCGTCTGGTCGATGTACATGCCTTTCGCGGGGCCCGCGTACATCCGCGAGCTCCAGGACCGGCCCGATGCATGCGCTGGCGAGCCGCGTCTGCTCGATGAACGAAGTGCTGCACCTGCCGCCGTGGATGAACGGCTGGATGGTCAGCGAAGCCGCGCCGCTGCGGCATCGACGCCGCGGTGGTGCTCGTGCCGCCGGACAACCGCCTGTCGCAATCCGGCACGCTGCTCACGCAGCAGGCGCTCGAAGACGCGGGCATCCCGGCGCTGCGCCTCTCGGCCGACATGGTCGACGCCAAGGAATGGAACCACGAACGCATGGTCGAGCACGTCGCGGGCTTCCTGCGATCGCAAGGGATCTGATATGAAGCGCGTCCGTATGCGCGCTGCTGGCTCGCGCTGCTGCTGGCGGCCTGCGCGCCACCGCCGCCGCCGGGCGTCACCGTGCTCACCTACGCATCGCCGTACGGTCCCGGCCATCCCTTCAGCCGCGCCGACATCGCCTGGATCGAAGTGGATCACCGAGCGCTCGCAGCGGCCGCTGCGCATCCAGCCCTACTGGTCGGGCGCGCGTGCTCTCCTCCGAGCACTCGATGACCGAGATGCGCCATCGGCGTGGTCGACATCGGCCTCATCACGCCTATCTACGCGCGCGGCGGCACGCACCTGATCCGCACGCAGGCCGCGTTCTACGGCGGCCTGACCACGTTCGAGCAGCAGGTGGCGCTCTATCACTGCATGCAGCAGCGCGATCCGCAGTTCGGGCGCGAGCTCGCCGGCCTCGTGGTGCTCGCGCGTGCAGGGTGGCAATCTGCCCGGCATCGTCACGCGCGACCGGCGCGTCGAAACGCTCGAAGACCTGCGCGGCCTGCGGCTGCGCGCGCCCGCCGAACTGCTGCGCGGTGCTGCGACCTTCGGCGCCGATCCGGTCGACATGCCCATGGGCGAGGTCTACTCCGGCGCTCGCCAAGGGCGTGCTCGACGGCGTGGTCGCGCCCGCGGACACCTTGAAATCGCTGCACTTCGCCGAAGTGGCGCACTACTTCAACACGCTGAGCGTGCCGCGCGGCGCCTACGCCGCGCGCGCCATCGGCGAGCAGCGCTGGAAGATCGCTGAGCGACGAAGAGCGCGCGCATCCTCGAGGAGGGCGTCGCGGTCTGGGAACGCGCGCTCGAGCCGCAGCTGCATGCCGGCACGAGATCGCCGGCGAGAAGGCCGGCCACGAACACGGCATGACCTTCATCGCGCCCTCGCGCGGCGGACATCGGCGCGATTCCTGACGGTCTACAACGACAGTGCGCCGAGCGGAGCGCCGAACGCGCTCGCCGGTATCGACATCGACGGACTGCGGCTCTTCAAGTACGCGCGCGTCGCGTGGTGGCGCAGCGATCGGCCATCACCGGCAGGGTCGTCCTGCGAAGGAGCATGGCACATGAGCGGCGCGCTGGCCGGGATCCGTGGTGGTCGACTTCAGCCACGTGATGGCGGGTCCGTACGCATCCCACCTGCTGCGCCTGCTCGGCGCCGAGGTGATCAAGATCGAAGCGCCGGGCCTGGGCGACGCCATGCGCAACTATGGCGCCGACCGTCGCTACGACGGCATGGCGCCCGCGTTCATCGCGGTGAACGCCGGCAAGAAATCGCTGGTGCTGAATCTCAAGCATCCGCCCGGCGCTCGAGGCCGTGCGCCGCCTCATCGCGCCGCGCCGACGTGGTGCTGGAAAACTTCCGCCCGGGCGTGATGGCAGCGGCTGGGCCTCGACTACGAGAGCGTGCGCGAGCTGCAGCCGCGCATGGTGTATTGCTCGGTGTCCGGCTACGGCCAGCAGAGCCCGCGGCGCGACTGGCCCGCCATCGACAACATCGTGCAGGCCACCAGCGGCATGATGTCGCTGAGCGGCGAGCACGGCGACGACCCGATGCGCGTCGGCTTTCCGGTGGTCGACACGCTGACCGGCCAGACCGCGGCCTTCGCCATCGTCGCGGCGCTGCTGCGCCGCGAACGCACCGGCTGCGGGCGAGCACATCGACGTGGCCATGTTCGACGCCGCCATCGCCTTCATGACCTCGGCCGTGGTGCCCTACCTGGTCACCGGCCGAGACTCTGGCGCGCACCGGCAACGTGGGCTACAGCGGCCAGCCGACCTCGGCGGTGTTCACGGCCGCCGACGGGCGGCAGATTTCGCTGGGCGTGGTGCAGCAGCCGCAGTTCGAGGCGCTGGCGCGCTAGCTGGGACGCGAGCGACTGGCTCGCCGACCCGCGCTTCGCGACCCCGGACCTGCGCCGGCAGAACATGCCACGCGAGATGCACGACGAGCTCGCCGCGGTGTTCGCCACGCAGCCCGCCGCGGACTGGGAGCAGCAGCTGAGCGAAGCCGGCATTCCCTGCGGCATGGTGCGCGACGTCAGCGAGGCCATCGAATCTCGACGGTCTCGACGAGCGCGGCATCAAGACTACCGCTGCACGTGCCGGCGCTTGCCCGGATCGCGACGACGTGGCCATCGTCAACGCCGGATTCAAGTTCAGCGAGGACTCGCCGCACATCGACGTGCCGCCGCCCCGCCTCGGCGAGCACAGCGAAGAGATCCTCGAATCGCTCGGTTTCGACGCCGCGCGAGCGCCGCGAGATCCTCGCGGGCAATACCGGGAACGAAAGCCTGAGGAAGATCGCCATGCCCATTCGCTCTTCACCGTGCTGTTCGCTTCGCTGCTCGCTGCGCGTCGTGACGCCGCCGCCGCGTACGCCGCCGACGAAGGTCTCGCGGCCCGGCGAATACCGCGGCTACGCCGCCGCGCAGTTCGATGGCCACGAGCTCACCTCGCAATACGTCGCGGTGCGCGATGGCACCCGGCTCGCCATCGACATGTTCCGTCCCGACCCAGCGGCGGCGCGCGTCGCCGACGGGCAAACTTCCCGTCGTCTGGATGCACACGCCGTACAACCGGCGCGACACGCAGGATGGTCTCACCGCCGCCAACTACCCCGGCAAGGCGCTGCAGCTCGTGAAGTACGGCTATGTCGTCGCCGTCGCGGATTTCCGCGGCCTCTACGCCTCCTTCGGCCGCAATGCGGGCTTCAACCGCGGCGAATGGCAGGACGCCGCGCGCTTCGATGCCTACGACATCACCGAGTGGCTGGCCGCGCAGCCCTACAGCAACGGCAAGGTCGGCATGTGGGGCTGCTCGGCCACCGGCGGCAGCCAGATGCAGGCGCTGAGCACCGCGCCGCCGCATCTGAAGGCCATCTTCCCGATGAGCTGCGAGTGGGACGTGTATTCCTTGGTGGCCGCGGGCGGCATGACACCGCCGCCGGGCGGTCCCACGCAGATCATGCGTGGCGCGCCGCGCGAGGAACGCGACCGCGCGGCCGTGGCGGTGGACGCGGACCGACGGACGGCAACGCTGCTGCTGCGCGCCGCCATCGCCGGGCACGCGGGCAACCTCGAGACCGCGGGCTACGTGCCGTTCCGCGACAGCGTCTCGAAGGACTTCGGCAATGCGTGGTGGCTGAAGAGCAGCCCGTCGACGCTATGCGCGACGCCATCAACAAGTCCGGCATCGCCGTCTACGCCGCCACCAACTGGGCCGAGGGCTTCACCGGGTACGGCCCGCCGTTCACATTCAACAACCTGCGCCACGCCGAAGAAGCTCATCTTCGGCCCCGGCAAACATTGCGACTGGGCCACGGTGCTCGAAGAGCACCGGCTTCGACATCGTCACCGAGGAACTGCGCTTCTTCGACCACTGGCTGCGCGGCATCGACAACGGCGTGATGCGCGAGCCCGCCGTCACCTACTACACGTACAACGAGACGCCGCAGAAGGCCTGGAAGTCGGCGCCGGGCTGGCCGCTGGCGCAGGAAAAGCGCACGCCTTACTACTTCGATGGCGGCGTGCTCGGTGACGCCGCTCGCCACCGGCGGCACGGGCGAGTCACGCGCATGACGGTGGACTACGGCGTGAACGATGCCGACGTTCTGGAAGTCGGGCATGAGCTTCGTCACCGACCGCGCTCGCGGCTGACACCGAAGTCACCGGTCATCCCGTGATGCATGTCTGGCTGGCGACGACTGCGACCGACGCGGACGTCGTCGCGCGCATCGACGACGTGGCGCCGGACGGCACGGCGAGCTACGTGGGCGTCGAAGGCAAACTGCGCGCGTCGATGCGCGCCCTGGCGCCGGCGCCCTACGACAACCTCGGCCTGCCCTGGCATCCGGTCACCGAGGCATCACGCCAAGCCGCTGCAACCCGGCGTGCCGGTGGAGCTGGCCTTCGATCTCATGCCGATGTCGTATGTGTTCAAGGCCGGGCATCGTATCCGCGTGACCCTGCAGTTCGCGGATGCGCGCGCGACGCCGAAAGTCGATCCGGCGCCCGCAGGTCACCGTGCTCCATCGCCCCGGCGCCGAATCGAGCGTCGTGTTGCCGGTGATTCCGCGCTGAGCAGCCGCGCTCAGCCGGGCGACTGCCAGACGTCGGTGGCGGGCGACTGCCCGACGTCCGCGGCGGGCGACTGCCCTTCGTCCGCGGCGGGCGGTTGCCCGACGTCCGCGGCGATGTCGCGCAGCAGACCGTGCACGAACTCCGCCGCGGGCGTGAGAGCCGGCGCGCGCCGCCTCGCCAGGTACATGGAACGCATGAGCGGAGAGCTGCCCAGGGCGCGCGCCCCCAGCGTGCGCGCTTCCAGATCGTCGCGCACGGCGCCCAGCGTGGTGGCGCCGACACCGAAGCCGCGCCTCACCGCTTCCATCGCGCTGTGCAGGGAATCGATCTCCACGACCACGTTGGTCGACAGGTTGTGCGACGCGAATGCGGAATCGATCAGCGAGCGGATGGCATTCGGCCGCCGCGGCAGGATCCATGGCAGCCGCGCCAGTTCCGCGAGCGTCGCCGATTCCGGGATCGACAGCGACGGCGGATGCATGAGGATGATCTGCTCGGTGAGGATTTCGTCGCCCACCACTTCATCGGCGGGACGCGTCGCCGAGATCGCCAGGTCGACCTTGCCGCTCACGAGCAGTTCGTCGAGCACCAGGCTGCCTTCCTCGCGAATCTGCAGGTGCAGGTCCGGGTGCTGCGTGCAGACCTTGCCGATGAGCGTGAGTCCGAAACGCGTGAGCATGGTGGGCGGCATGCCGACGATCACGGTGCCGGACAAGGGCTTGACCTCGCGATGCACGGCTTCGCGCAGGTCGTCGAGCTGCCGCAGGATGGTTTGCGCGCGCGCATACAGGATGCGCCCGGCCGCCGTGGGCGTGACTCCCGAGACGGAGCGGTCGAGCAGCTTCACTTTCAGGTCGTTCTCGAGGACCGCGAGCTGCTGGCTCAGCGCCGGCTGCGCCACGCCGCTGACCGCCGCGGCGCGCGTGATGCTGCCGCTGTCGACGATCTGCACGAAATACCGAAGGCGGCGTGTGTCCATCGCTTGAATGATAAGGGCTGCTTATGCCTCCAACCAGAGTGAATGTTTCCGCGAGCGATGACCCGCGCATAGGATCCGCCGTCATGCCCGATGACGTGGCGACGATCCGGCGGATCCGTCTGCGGCTCCTCACGCCGCTGCTGGTGTTGCTGTTCCTGAGCACGGTCGACCGCGCCAACATCAGTTTCGCGGCGCTGCAGATGAATGCCGAGCTGGGTCTCTCCGCGGAGACCTATGGCTTCGGCGTCAGTGTCTTCTTCATCGGCTACATCCTGATTCAATGGCCGAGCCTCTGGCTGCTGCAGCGGATCGGCATGCGGCGCTGGGTGTTCGTCTGCGCCGGGCTGTGGGGTCTCGCGGCCGCGAGCCTCGCGTTCATCCGCAGCGCCGAAGGCTTCTACGCGCTGCGAGTGGTGCTGGGCATTGCCGAGGGCGGCTTCGCTCCCGGCGTGATGTTCTACCTCGCGCAGTGGATCCCGATGCGGTTCCGCGCCGGCGCGATTTCCACGTTCATGCTCGCGGTGCCGATCTCCGCCATCTGTGGCGGCCCACTGGCGGGATGGCTCATGAGTGTGGACAACCCCGTGAGCTGGCCGGGATGGCGCTGGATGCTGCTGGTGGAAGGCCTGCCCACGATCGTGATTGCCGTCGCGGCATTGTGGTTGCTGCCGGACCGGCCGCGCGACGCCCGCTGGCTCACCGACGACCAGCGCCGATGGATCGAGGACGAGATCGCCGCGGAGAAGTCTGCGCGCGCCGCCGCCGGCCGGCAGCGGCTTCACGTTGTGGAATCGCCAGCTCGTGCTGGCCAGCCTCTGCTGGTTCGGCCTCATGGCTGGCGCCAATGGCATGCTGTACTGGCTGCCGCAGATCATCCGGCATCTGTCCGCGACCAGCAGCGATCTGCAGGTGGGATTCATCAGCGCGCTGCCCTGGGTCGCCGTCGCCACCGGCATGGTGGTCAACGCCTGGCATTCGGACCGCGCGCAGGAGCGGCACTGGCACGTGGGAATCGCCGCGCTGGTCGCCGCGGTGTTCATCGCGCTGACGCCGCTGCTGGGCACGGGCGCACTGGCCCTCTCGACGCCTGCTGCTCGCCGCGCTCGCCATGGGCGCCGCGCAGAGCACGTTCTGGACGCTGCCACCGACTTTCCTGCCGCCGGCCGCGCTCGCCGCCGGCTTCGCGCTGATCAACATGTGCGGCAACCTCGCCGGACTGGTGATTCCCGGCTTCATCGGCTGGGTGCGCGAGCGCACGGGCTCGTTCGACGGTCCGGTGTTCGTGCTCGCGGGACTGTCGGCGATCGCAGCGGTCGCGGTGACGCTGCTGCGCGCTCGCAAGTCCATCAAAGCGGCTTATAGCCGGTAGATCGAAGCACTGTTACCCGCGCGCCCGGGCGGCACCTAACATGGCGGCTCCATCCGGGAGCCTGCATGCCCGAAACGCCTTCGACTGCGCCCGAAGACTACGACCCGACGGCGCACGAGACCTTCGAATCGGCGCACGCCGTGTTCGCCGATCTGCGGGCGCGTTGCCCGGTGGCGCACAGCAATGCCTTCGATGGCTTCTGGGCCGTGACGCGCTACCAGGACGTCTACGACATCCTGCTGCAGCCCGAGACCTACATCACCTCGGTGCGCAACGTGGTTCCCGGCTCTTCGACGACCGGGCGCCGGCCGCCGCTGCATCTCGATCCGCCGGATCACACTCCCTACCGCAAGGCCATCGACCGCGCGCTGGGCGCCGCGCGCGTCGCCGGCATCGAAGACACCACGCGCGGCATCGCGCGGTCGCTCATGCGCTCGCTGGTCGCCCGCGGCGAAGCGGATTTCATCGAGCACTTCTCCAGCCCCCTGCCCGCCGCCGTGTTCGGCGAGTGGCTAGGCCTCACGCCCGCGCAGACCGACGTGTTGTGGCGCACGGCCAGGGCCTACGTGAAAGCCTGGGAATCCTTCGACAAGAGCAGCGTCGCGGTCGCCGCGGCGCAACTGGCGGAGATGGCGTCCGAAGTGATCGCGGAGCGACGAAGGCACCCGCGCGATCCCGAAGTCGATCCGACGAGTTCGCTGCTCGCGGCGCGCGACAACGACGGCAATCCTTTTCCGGAGAACCTGCTCGCGGGCTGCGTGCGCCAGGTGCTGGTCGTCGGACTGGTGGCGCCGCCGATCCTGCTGGGCAGCATCGTCGTGCACCTGTCGGGTGATCCGGCATTGCAGGATCAGCTGCGCGGCGACCCTTCGCTGATTCCCGACGCGGTGGAGGAATTCCTGCGCCTGTACACGCCCTATCGCGGCTTCGCACGTTCGGCACGGCACGAAGTGGAACTCCACGGCCGCCGCATCCAGCCCGGCGAGCCGATCGCATTGGTGTACGCCTCGGCGAATCGCGACGAGTCGGTGTTTCCCGAGCCCGACGTGTTCCGCCTGCGGCGGCCCAACATCCGGCAGCACCTGGCCTTCGGCCGCGGCCCGCACATGTGTGCCGGCGTCGCGCTGGCGCGCCAGGAGCTCCGAATTGCGCTCGAGGAACTGCTGGCGCAGACGCGTCACTTCGAGGTTTGCGGCGAGCTCAAGATGAGCGGCATGCCGGAGATCGGGCCGATCTCCGTGCCGTTGCGGATGACTCCCGCGGCGGCGCCTGGCTAGCTAGTCCGCGCGCCGGACCAGCAGCACCTCGACCCGGCGGCCCGCGGCGTCGGCCACGCCGTCCGGCCGCTTCGACAGGTCCTTCCACAGCAGTTCGTACTCCACGCCTTCGAGGCCGGCGCCTCGCAGCAGCTCGCGGACCTGCTCGGCGCGTTCGCGCGCGATGGTCTCGCGCTCGCGCATCACCGGGCCGTTCGACAGCCGCGACGCCGAGCGATAGCCCGTGATGCGCAATCGCGTGGCCCTGGCCGCGCGCGCGGACTCGAGGATTCTCTGCAAGGTCTGCGCGTGACGGAAAGCGACCATGCCGTCGAATTCATAGGACAGCGTGAATTCCAGTTGTGCGGGCGGCGCAGTAGTGTCTGCGGGCGCCGCGCTTCTCGCGGCGGGATCCCCGAATGCAAGCCGGCCGCGGCTGGGGCCTGGCGGCCGGGGCGGTTCGAAAGTGAGATCGTAGCGATCCTCCGCCGGAAGCACGGTGTTGCAGGACGCATCGAGTTCGGGAAGTACCGACAAGGTCACGGGCTCGATGACACGGCCACCGCAGACCGGCGCGCGCGCGGAAACCACGCCTTCGACCAGGACCTTGTGCCCCAGCCAGGGCGGATTCACGGGCGCGCTCACGTCCGTCTGCAGCGTGAGGAACCAGGTCTCGCCCTCGTATTCAGCCAGCCAGCAAGGGACCGTGCGCGTGTCACGCACGATGGGGCAACTGACGAAGCTCAGGCGATCGCCGGGCTTCGGCGCGGCGGTCAGCGCCGACATCGACGTCAGCAGCAGGCACGCGACGAGCCCGCCGCGCGATGGCGCCGGCTTCACAATGCACCCAGGAAGTTCACGAGGTCCGCGCGCTCCTGCTCGGTGAAGCCGATGTCGAATCGACGGTCGTAAAAATCCACCATCTCGCGCAGCGAGGCGGCGCTGCCATTCGAGAAGTACGGCGCGCGCGCAGCGAGCCCGCGCAGCTGCTGCATGACGATGGTTCCCACGTCATTGCACTTGCCGGAGATCAACGCGCGCCCGGGATCCTGCGTGTAGATCACGCGGCCGAGGAACGGGTGCGGTGGCACACCCGGCTTGCAGGTGATCTTGAACAGCGGCAGCTGCGGCTGCGCCTTGTTCCAGGGATTCAACGGCTCTTCGCGCGCATGCGGCAGGTTGGTGGTGCCGATGTCCATCCAGCCGTTCGCCACGTCCATGCCCATCATGTGCATTCCATGGCAGGTGGCACAGGTGCGCTTGGCCGGATTGCCCAGCCCCACCGTGTTCAGGTGCATGGCATCGCGGATCCAGAACGTGCGGAACATGAAGACGTCGTGTCCGCGCGCGATGGATTCGCGCATGCGATCGCGGTTGTCGATGCGCGGATCCGTTGCCGGCGGCAGTCGCTGCCACTGCCCTCCCAGCGGGATCACGAAGTTCGTGATGTTGTTGCCCAGCAATCCGTCGCGGCCCGCGGCGACGTTGCGCACGCCCAGGCCCGGCGGACCGCCCTCTTCCATGAGATCGCCCGCCCCGTCATGCCAGCTCTGCGCGGCATACAACTGGCGCTCGAACTCCACGATGCCGCTCAGCCGCGGGTCATCGAGACGGCCGTCGAACTGCAGGTGCGTGACCGCGGCTTCGATCGCCTGCGTGGCCAGCGTGGGTTGCCGCGCGTCCGACAGCAGGTTCATGCCGCTGGGCTGGCCCGTCTCGGGATCGCGGCTCGCGGGCAAGCCATTCTTGCCGACGAACGAGAACACCCCGAACTTCTGATGCGTGACATAGCGGAGGTTCGCCACGGGCCGCGGCCGCCGATACACCGACACCATCGGGTTCTTGCTGCGCAGCCCGAACTCCGCGTGCGTGTTGCAGCCCGTGGGATCGCGCACCACCTCGAGCGTGAACTCGGGCTCGATGGCCGAGCCATCCGCCGCCTTGGGCGGCCAGGGCAGGAAGATGCGGAACAGCCCCCGCTCCAGCAGCAGGGAGTGAGAGCGCGGGATCCCCGGGTGGCAGATGCGGGCAGTTCATGCCGTCCACCGGCGCGAACAACGCGTCCTTGCCCTTCGTCTCCTCCCAGCGGGTGCGGATCATTTCCGTCGACAGCGACATGCCATTCGCGGGCTGATGGCAGCTGACGCAGGCGCGGCCATTGCGTCCGATGGGTTCGAAGAAGGGATGGCCGGCGGTGATCACCGGCCCCGAAGCGTTGAATATTCCCACGCTGCCGGAGTCATTCCTGTAAGTCGCGAGAGGCGCCAGCACCTTGCCGTCGCCCGGCGTCCACCACGCGGTCGCGGACGGCTCCTGGCTTTCATCACCCGCCGGTGCGCGCCGGGCCTGCTGGTGCTGGTCGGGCACGTGCGCGGGCGCGCGGGCGCGCGAGGCGCCATCCTCTCCGGCGCCAGCCCACCCTGCGCAGCACAGCGCGATCGCTGGCAGCAGCCGCGAGCGCGCTGCCTTCAGAAGTCGAACCTCGCGCGCACACCCACCTGCCGGGGCGGACCGTAGATGATGCCGCCGCTCGCGCTGCTCGCATCCTGCACCTGCGCGGCGATGTAGGTTTCGTCGAGGAGGTTGGTGGCGAACGCTTCCAGCCGCAGATTCGCCGACGGGCTGGCGATCAGGCGGAAGTCGGCGACGGTGCGCGACGGCACCAGGGTGGCCAGGTACTCGAATGGCGTCGACAGCTGTTCGTCCATGTACGACGCCTGCAGCCGCGGCGTGAGGGTCCAACTACCCGCGCGCAGGTCGTACTGGATGCCCGCCGTGGCGGTGATCTCCGGCGCGAACGGCACGCGTGAGCCTTCCGGCACCAGGCGATTGGTGTTGGTCTGCGAGTCGGTCAGCAGCGCGTCGCGCGTGAACTCGCTGTCCAGCCAGCTCAGGCCCAGGTTGAACTCCAGCGCGGAGAATTTTCCGGTGAGTTCCAGCTCCGCGCCGCGGATATCCGCGGGCGCGGCATTGAGCGTGTTGGGCAGCAGTGCGGGCGGCGTGCCCACGGCCGTCAACGAAGACAGCTGGATGCCCTGGTAGTCGGACTGGAACACGGCGGCGTTAACGCGCAACCGGCCATTGACCAGCGTGGACTTGATGCCCAACTCGACCATCTCGTTGGTCTCGGGGTCGTAGTCGGGCAGCCGCGGATCGAGGTTGATGCCACCGGCCTTGTAGCCCTTGGACATCGTGCCGTAGAGCATCACGTCTTCGGACACGAAGTACTTGAGGCCGGCGCGGCCCGTGGTCTCATCCGACTTCACCGACGTGCTGCAGGGAAAGCAGTTGGGTGGCGGCGGGCCCGGGATCAGCCAGCGTGTGTAGTCCTGCTCGTCTTCCGAGTAGCGCAGGCCGAGGTCGAGCGCCCAGGAATCGGCGAAGCGCCAGTCCGCCTGCCCGAAGAACGACAGCGACTCGTTGTTCAACTGGGTGTTGATGCTGGAGTTGGACTGCACGAAATTCACCCGGTTGCGATTGTCGCGCAGCACCGAGACCGGGCTGGTCTCCTGCATGTAGAACCCGCCCAGCACCCATTGGAAAGGCGCGTCGCCGCTCGACAGCAAGTTGACCTCGCTCACCCAGGTCCGCAACCGCTGCGAGGTGTAGCTCACGCGCCCTCGATACAAATTGGTGTTCGCGCCATTGGTCGGAAGATTGGCCGGCACCGGCAGGGCCGTCGCGGTGCGGTCGCCGTCCGCCTGGTCGATGGTTTCCGCATCGAGGTAGCTGGTCAGTGCGCGCATCGCCACGTCCGGCGTCAGCCGGAAGCGCGCCTCCAGCGAGGTGCGATCACCCTTCTGATTCAGGAACGAGATCGCGTCTTCTTCGATGGTGAACGGATCGGAGGTCACCGCGTCGTTGCGGTTCTTGATCGCGTTGTAGTCGGTCTTGCGATCGAAATGTTCGTAGCGAAGATCGAGCGTGACCTGGTCGTTGGGGATGTACCGGAACGCCGCGCGCCCGGACGCGTCCCGTCCGGCGCCTGGATCGCTGGGGCTCGGCCCGATGTTGTCGGTGAAACTGCCGCGGTCGTCGTACACGCCGGACAGGCGCATCGCGAACTTGTCGCCCGCCGGCACGTTGAACGCCGCCACCGTGCGATACCAGTCGTCGTCCGCGGCGGTCTGGTCGATGTAGCCGGAAAAGCCTTCGACACTCGGCGGCGGCGTACGCACGTAGATGGCGCCACCCGTGGAATTCTGGCCCGTGAGCGTGCCCTGCGGCCCGCGCAGCACCTCGATGGAGTCGATGTCGTAGAACGACTGCGCGATGAACTGCTCGTGCGGGATGAACATCCCGTCGATGTAGTAGGCGACGCCGGGGTTGGAGGTGGGCGCGGACTGGCTGATGCCCACGCCGCGAATGTTGATGAACGTGGAGCGGTTGTAGGTATTGATGGCGACGCTGGGCGCGACCGACTGGATGTCGATGACGTTGTCGACGCCCTTGGCGGCGAGCTCTTCCGCCGTGAGGACGGTGGCCGACGCGGGCACGTCCTGCAGGTTGACCTCGCGGCGCTCGGCGGTGACCAACACCTCGTCGAGCTCCTGGGTATCGGCTGGTTCGGTCTGCGCGCCGGCTCCCATGGGAAGGAGAATGGACGTCGCGGCCAGAGCCGAACGGAAACCGGAAACCCATCGAATGACTTGCATGATTGCTCCCTTGATCCCCCCGGAGCGATTCGCAGTGTAGGCAGTGTCCCCGCAGGCAGGAAACATCAAAACTGTCTGGAGGCATAAGCCATATCGATGCATGGTCATCGTGGAATGGGCTGCGTACAGTCCGGCTCCGGCCATGACAAACAAAGAGGGATTCAATGCGGCATCAATCAAGCCGGCTCCGCGGCATGTCCAGAGGTCTCGCCGGCGTGCTCGCGCTTGCCTGCTCGGCCGGTGCGCTCGGCCAGGCCGCAGCCGCACCGCCCGCCGATGACCGGGCTCGCGCCATGGCGGAAATGCGTGAACGGCAGAACGCCACGCCCGATACGCCGGGCACCGGCCAGTATCCGGCGCTCAAGGAATCGGTCGCCTCGCTCCCCAACCATGTGATCTATCGCCCCGCGGAACTGGGCCAGCTGGGATCGCGCAAGCTGGGGCTGTACATCTTCGGCAACGGCGCCTGCTCCGACGATGGCGCGAGCGCGCGTCTGCATCTGCTCGAGATCGCTTCGCATGGCTATCTGGCCATCGCGCCCGGCAAGATCCGCAATGGTCCGGGCGCAGTGCCCGACGAGCCGCGTCCCAGGTCCGCGCAGGACGATCCCGGCAAGCTGCCGACACCGCCCACCACCTCGGCGGACCTGCTCGCCGCTCTCGACTGGGCGCTCGCGCAGAACGCCGATGCGAGGAGCGCCTACCACGGGAAGATAGACAGCAAGGCGGTCGCCATCTCGGGGTTCAGCTGCGGCGGCCTGCAGGCGCTGCAGATCGCGGCGGATCCGCGCGTGAAGACGCTGATCGTCATGAACAGCGGCATCTTCAAGGACAGCACACAAGGCATCAACGGCATCCAGGTGACCAAGGCGCTACTGGAGAAGATCCACACGCCCACGCTGTACATCCTGGGCGGGCCGACCGACATCGCCTATGCCAATGGCATGGATGACGTGGAGAAGATCAATCACGTGCCGGTGTACGTGGGCAATCTCGACGTCGGCCACGGCGGAACGTACTGGCAGCCCAATGGCGGCAAGGCCGCCGCGGCCGTGGTGTCGTGGCTGCACTGGCAGCTGCGGGGTGACGCGACCGCCGCGAAGATGTTCACGGGCGACGATTGCGGGCTGTGCCGAGACCCGGCATGGAAGTTCGCGGCTAAGACTCCCGCCAAGTGAACGTATGGGCGCCGGAGTCGAGCTCCGGCGCCTGGACCCGCCCGCTCCTCAGAGCGGCAGACCCACGTAGTTCTCGGCCATCGCGGCCTGGGCCGCCTTCGACTCCAGCAGGTACTCGATTTCGGTGCGCTGCATGCGTTCGTCGAACGCGTCACCGGGGAAGGAGTGCAACAACCGCGTCATCGACCAGGAGAAACGCTCCGCGCGCCAGATGCGCCGCAGGCATCGCTCCGAATAGCCGTCGAGCCCGCGCTGCGCTGTTCTCGCGGTAGTTCGACCGCAAGGCTTCATACAGATAGAACACGTCGCTGACCGCCAGGTTCAGGCCCTTGGCTCCGGTCGGCGGCACGATGTGCGCGGCATCCCCGGCGAGGAACAGCTTGCCGAACCGCAGCGG
This sequence comes from uncultured Pseudomonadota bacterium, assembly GCA_963846605.1. Classification (GTDB taxonomy): domain Bacteria; phylum Pseudomonadota; class Gammaproteobacteria; order Steroidobacterales; family Steroidobacteraceae; genus CADEED01. The sequence goes on along the minus strand of CAWJWS010000008.1, from coordinate 927,022 downwards.
CTCGGCCACGAAACTGCGCAGCGGCGCGATGCTCATCTCCAGCGCGGGCACGGCCGGAATGCGCGCGGCGATGTCGGGGCCGATGCGGCGGCCGAACTCGGTCCAGAATTCCGCCTCGGTCCATCGCTCCACGGAATCCCCGGTGCGGGCACTGGATGTAACAGCGCACGCGCGTTGCCGAGCGCATGCTGGCCAGCGCGAAGCCCCGGTCGGAAGCGGCGTAGATGAGTTCGTTCCACAGCGGTGGAAAATCCGCCAGCACGCCCAGCCAGCCGAACGGATACTGCCGCTCATAGGTCGTGAGCGATCCCGCCGGCACGCTGCGCCGGCACACGCCATGAAATCCATCGCAGCCCGCGATGAAGTCGCAGTGAATTTCCCGCAGCTCGCCCCGGTGCCGGTACGTGACTCGCGGCGAGCCGCCGATGTCGGCCACCGCGACCTCTTCGGCTTCGTACACCGTGGGCGCGCCCGCGGCCGCGCGCGCTTCCATGAGGTCGCGCGTCACCTCGGTCTGGCCGTACACCGTGACCTGTTTGCCGGTGAGTTCCTTGAGCGGGATGCGGTGCCGCACCCCGCCATATCCGATCTCGACGCCGTCGTGAGGCAAGCCTTCGGCGCGCAGCCGCTGCGCGACGCCGGCATGCTCCAGCACTTCCACCGTGCCCGGCTCGAGAACGCCGGCACGGATGCGCCCCAGCACGTAGTCCGCGGAGCGTTGCTCGAGCAGCACCGTGTCGATGCCGGCCCGATGCAACAGCTGGCCCAGCAAGAGCCCCGCCGGCCCGGCGCCGACGATGACGACCTGGGTTTTCATTGCGGCATCATCCCCAGACTTCGCGCGCCGTCTCGACGATCAACGCCAGCTTCGCGCGTTGCTCCTCGGCACTCAGGGAATTGCCCTCCTCCGTCGACGAGAATCCGCACTGCGGGCTCAGGCACAGCTGCTCGAGCGGCACGTACTTCGCGGCCTCGTCGATGCGCCGCTTGAGATCGTCCTTGCTCTCGAGTCTGGCCGCGCTTGGTCGTCACGAGGCCGAGCACCACATACTTGCGATTGTCACGAGGCACGAAACGCAGCGGCTCGAAGCCACCGGAACGCGCGTCGTCGTATTCGAGGAAGAATCCGTCCACCTTGAGCTCGTTGAACAGCGCTTCCGCCACATGGTCGTAGCCACCTTCCGCCGCCCAGGACGAGCGGAAATTGCCACGGCACATGTGCGTGCACACGCGCATGCCCGCCGGTCGCCCCGCGAGCGCCGCGTTCAGGTTGCGGATGTAGATGCGGTGCTGCTCGCCGGGATCACCACCGATGCTGCGCACGTAGTCGCGCTGCTTCGGATCATTGAGGTAGGCCAGGCTGGTGTCGTCGAGCTGCAGATAGGTGCAGCCGCGCCGACCGAGTTCCTGGATCTCCTTGCGAGTAGACCGCGGACAGGTCGCGCCAGAAATCCTGAATGTCCGGGTACACCTTCTCGTCGATGGCGGCGCGCCCGCCGCGGTAGTGCATCATGCTCGGCGACGGAATCGTGAGCTTCGGTGTACCCGCGGGTCACCGACTTCAGGAAATCGAAGTGGTCGCCGAAGATGCAACCGTCGAGCGAGAGTTTGCCTTCCACGCGCAGCCCCGAGGGCTTGAAGTCCACGTCGCCCTTGTCGCTGTGGAAGTGCACCGTGATGTTCTGCTGGACCTTGCGCACCCCACCGATCTGGTAGAGGAAGTCCATGTGCCAGGACGACCGGCGCAACTCACCGTCGGTGATGCCCTGCAGGCCCACCTCTTCCTGCATGCGCACCACGTCGCGGATGGCCTGATCCTCGACGTCCTGCAGTTCGGCATTCGTCAGTTGCCCCGCGGCATGCTTCGCGCGGGCGCTGCGCGAGCTCCGGCGGGCGCAGCAGGCTGCCCACGTGGTCGGCGCGGAAAGGCGGTTGATTCAGCGGCATGTCATCGGCTCCGGGAGGCGAGCTGCTGGTCGAGCTCGTGCAAGGTGCGGTAGCAAGGCAACACCATCGCGACGCTGGCATTCGGCTCGCGCTTCTCGCGGATGGCGGCGAAGAACTCGCGATCCTGCAGTTCGATGCCGTTCAGCGACACGTCCACCTTCGAGACGTCGATGGGCGTCGTTCTTGCCGTCGACCAGTTCGTCGTAGCGCGCGATGTACGTGCCGTTGTCGCAGATGTAGCGGAAGAACGTGCCGAGCGGGCCGTCGTTGTTGAAGCTCAGCGACAACGTGCAGATGGCGCCGTTCGCGGCCTCGCAGCTGGATGGACATGTCCATCGCGATGCCGAGCTTGGGATGGATCGGCCCCTGGATCGCATTCGCGCGCACGATCTCCGAACGCGCCTGGTAGCGGAACAGGTCGACGGTGTGCGCCGCGTGATGCCACAGCAGGTGATCGGTCCACGAGCGCGGCTGGCCGAGCGCGTTGATGTTGGTGCGGCGGAAGAAATAGGTCTGCACGTCCATCTGCTGCAGCGAGATCTCGCCCGCCGCGATGCGCCGATGCACCCACTGGTGCGAAGGATTGAAGCGGCGCGTGTGCCCGACCATCGCCACCAGGCCGGTCTTGCGCGCGCGCTCCGCCACCGCCTCGGCGTCCTTCCAGCTGTCGGCGAGCGGGATCTCCACCTGCACGTGCTTGCCGGCGTCGAGGCATTGCAGCGCCTGCGAGGCATGCAGCTGCGTCGGTGTCGCGAGGATCGCGGCGTCGCACGCCGGGTCGGCGCAGCGCATCGGCGAGTTCGGTCGTGGCGTGCGGCACGCCGTACTTGCGCGCCACCTCCTGCGTGGCGGCGCAGCTCGCGCCCGACGACCGAAACGACTTCGATGCCGTCGATCAGCTTCATGGCATCCAGATGCTTGACGCCGAAGGCGCCGGCGCCCGCCAGTACGACTTTCATGAGGACTCTCCGGGTGCCGGTTCCAGGATGAGATGACCCACGGCCGTGTTCGACGCGGGCACGTGATAGAAGCGGTGGACCTGTTTCACCGGCGCCGTCGAGCGCGCCGCGCATGATCAGCCACATGACGAGTTCGATGCCTTCGGAGCCCGCCTCGCGCAGGTAGCGGTCGCGCGGAATCCGCGTCAGCGACTCCGGATCCGCGACCATGCCATCGAGGAACGCGTTGTCGAACTGCGGATTGATGAGGCCGGCGCGCGGACCCTGGAGCTGATGGCTCATGCCGCCCGTGCCCCAGACCTGCACGTTGAGATTGCCGGGAAAGCTCTCGATGGCGCGGCGGATCGCCTTGCCGATGGCGTAGCAACGCGCGCCCGACGGCGGCGGGTACTGCACGACGTTCACCGCGAACGGGATCACGCGCACCGGCCACGCCTTGCGGTTGCCCGAACATCAGCGACAGCGGCACGGTCAGGCCGTGATCCACTTCCATGCGGTTGACCAGCGTGAGATCGAAATCCTGTTCGATGACGCTCGCCGCGATGTGGCTGGCGAGCTCCGCATGACCCTGCACCACGGGCACGGGCCGCGCGCCCCAGCCCTCGTCCGCGGGCGGGAACTGCTCGGCGCAGCCGATCGCGAAGGTCGGAATGAAATCCAGGCTGAACGACGTGGCGTGGTCGTTGTAGACGAGGAACACCACGTCCGGCGTGTTCGCGGCCATCCACTGCCTCGTGAAATCGAAGCCCTTGAACAGCGGCACCCAGTAGGGCTCGGCGGTCTTGCCGAGATCGATGGCCGCGCCGATGGCGGGCACATGCGAGCAGGCGATGCCGGCGGTGATGCGCGCCATCACGCACCTCCCTGTTCGCCGCCGGATCGATATTGGCGACCGCCGGAGAGCATCATCTTCGCGTAGTCCTCCTGGCTCATGCCGGTCATGAGCGCCGCCGCGTGCTGAAAACTCTTGCCGTCGGTGGCGAAGATCTTGGCGAGGAAATAGATGTTGCCGCCGAGCGAGATCATGCGGTTGTAGTCGCGCGCCAGCACCGCCTGCTTCTGGTCCTCGCTCATCGGCCATTCGTCCAGGTAGGCGCGTTCGTTCGCCTTGAAGCGCTCGCGGTTCGCGGCCTTCATGAGCGACATGCAGAACATGTTGAGGTGATAGCCCTTGCGCGACATGTCCGCGTCGAACACGGTCGTGCCGGGAATGTCGGCGTATGCCTTGGCGTTCCAGTACAGGCGCATCGGATTGCTCACCAGCAGGCGCCGCTGCAGATCGGCGGTCGGCGCGATCGTCGGGATCAGGTCCACGAGATCGCCGTCGTCCGGCATGTGCGGCTTGAGATTGGGATGCGGCCAGTCCGTGCCCCAGAGCACGCGATCGGGAAACGTTTCGACGATGCGGCGCGCGAACGGCACGAAATCCGCGTAGTCCGGCGCGCCGCTCACGGAGAGTCGTTCGGCGCCGCTCACCTTCGACCAGATGTGCGGATGCCGGTGCATGAGCTCGACGAAGCGCGAGAATTCCGGGCCGTCGACCGGCTTGGCGCACGTCGGGTCGGCCCATGTGATCGACGACCACGGTGGTCGGCAGTCTTCGCGAGGAAGGGCTCGAGCTCCGTGCAGGTCCTGGCGCTTCGAAGTACACGACCACGTGCCAGCCCAGCGGCGCGATGCGCCGCGCGATCTCGAGCAGCACGTCGGGAGGCGTGACATCGACGAGGCGCTTCACGAAGTTGAAGCGCACGCCGCGCACGCCGGCGTCGTGCAGTTCCGCGAGCTGCGCATCCGTGACGTCGCGGCGGACCGTGGCGACACCGCGTGCGCGATCGTCCGACGCGCGCAACGCATCCATCGAGGCGCGGTTGTCGGCGCCGTGGCAGGTTCCCTGCACGATCACGTTGCGATCGAATCCCAGATGATCGCGCAGCGCGAACAGCGCTTCCTTGCGGCGCATCGTCGGGCGTGTACTTGCGCTCGGGCGCGTACGGAAACACGTCGCCGGGACCGAACACGTGGCAATGCGCGTCGACCGCGCCGGGCGGCGGGACGAACGCGCGGCTTGCGCGGCGACGCATGCGGGCGCAACCAGCCGGCATCGGTGGTGAATGTGGAAGCCGAATCGCGGTTCATCGTCCCCTCGCTTTGAGTTGCGCGTCGAGCCGCGGATAGACGCGGCGCGCGTTGCCCTCGAAGATCTTGTGTTTGTCGGCGGCCGGAGATCGTCAGCGCGTCGATGTAGCGCTTGGTGTCGTCGAAGTAATGGCCGGTGGTCGGATCGATGCCGCGCACCGCGCCCACCATCTCCGAGCCGAACAGGATGTTGTCGACGTCGATCACCTCGACCAGCAGGTCGATGCCGGGCTGGTGATAGACGCAGGTGTCGAAGAACACGTTGCGCATCACGTGACCGTCGAGCGGCGGCCGCTTGAGCATGTCCGCGAGACCGCGGTATCGGCCCCAGTGGTAGGGCACCGCGCCGCCGCCGTGCGGGATGACGAATCGCAGCGTCGGGAAGTCGCGGAACAGGTCGCCCTGGATGAACTGCATGAACGCCGTGGTGTCGGCGTTGATGTAGTGCGCGCCGGTGGCGTGGAAGTTCGGATTGCAGGACGCCGAGACGTGCACCATCGCCGGCACGTCGAGCTCGACCATCTTCTCGTAGAGCGGATACCAGTGCCGATCGGTGAGCGGCGGAGACTTCCAGTGGCCGCCCGACGGATCGGGATTCAGGTTGCAGCCGACGAAGCCGAGCTCGCGTCACGCAGCGCTCGAGCTCGCGGATCGACTGCGCGAGCGGCGCCCCGGGCGACTGCGGCAACTGGCAGACGGCGGCGAAGTTGTCCGGGATACAGCGCCGACGACGCGATGCACGAGATCGTTGCAGGCGCGCGTCCATGTCGACCGACACGGCCTCGTCGCCTTCGTGGTGGCCCATGGCCGAGGCACGCGGCGAGAACAGCGTGAGATCGGCGCCGCGCTCGCGCTGCAGCTTCAGCTGGTTGGCCTCGATGGTCTCGCGGATCTCGTCGTCGCTGATGCGCGGCGCCGGCGGGCGCGGACGCGACGGGTCCTTGAACGCGCGCCAGCTGCGCCGCGCGAAACTGGTTGTGAGGCTCCGGCGCCGTCGTGTAGTGGCCGTGGCAGTCGATGATCATGCCGTCTCCCGTTTCGGAATCGCGGCCAGCAAACCGTCCAGCAAATGCGGCAGCTCCTCGGCGTGAAGCTCGGGATGCGCCGCCGCCCAGTCCTGCCAGGCCGCGGTGGCGGAACTCATGTGCGGCGTGAGGCCGGCTTCGCCCACCGTGCGCGCGACCTCCCGCATTTCCTCGGCGCGCCGGGCGCCATGCAGCAGCGCGCGCGATGCCATGTAGCGGGCGCTGCGCCGCCAATCGTCGATCCTGCAGCCTTGCAGCGATTCGAGCACTTCGTTCTCCACACCATGGCGGCGGGCCGACAGCAGTGATTCCAGCACCAGTGCCTCGAGCCCTTTCACCAGCACGCTGCGGCACATCTTGGCGGCCGAGGCGGACCCCAGCTTCTCCGAAAGGACGCGCGTCTGCACGAAACCCAATCGACTGGCGATCGCCTGGAATCCACCCGCATGAGGTCCGGCGAACAGCATCGGAGAGGCGGCGCCGGCCGGATGGATGGGCGACATGATGGCGGCTTCGACGAAGCGCCCACCGGCATCCGCGATCTGGCGGCCGGCCGATATCCGGGTCGCGGGCGAGCAGGAGTTGAGATCGAAGTACCAGGCCTGGTCCGCGAGATGCGGAGCGGCCGAAGACGCCGCGGCGCCCGTTTGCCCCGCCGTGACCGCGCTGATCACCACCTCCGCTCGTGCCACCGCGAGTGCCGCGCTCGCGGCGGCCTCGACACCGAGCCGGGATGCCGCGAGACGCGGACCGCTGCCGCTGTCGGCGAACTTCAGATCCCAGGCGCACAATGCGCCCGCTCGCGGCAGCAGCTGCTCGGCCAGCAGCTGGCCCACTTCGCCAAAGCCGAGGAGGCAGACGCGCGGCTTCATGCGCCGCTCCAGAGTGAACCCGGTACGAACACCTGGCCTTCCATGAGCTTTCGCGCGGTGCGAAGCAACGAGGCGCGCCGCACGCGGGAGCCATCGCCTTCCATCGCCACGTCCACGGAGAAGAATCCGGACGGATGTTCGACTTCGACGCGAGCACCCGCCGTCGCCGGCCGGCGCGCGACCTGATGCGCCACCGAGCCCGGCAGCACGCTGGCCGTGGCCACGCTGACCGCGCCGAGTACGCCGATCGCCTCGTGGACGCGATGCGGGATGAAAGTGGCCGTGGCGATGTGCCCGCCTTCGCGTGGCTCGCTGACCAGGGAAATCTTCGGCACCGTCTTGGCGCTGACATCGCCGAGATTCATTCGGGGTCCCCATGCAAGGCGCAGGGCTTCAACTTTTTCCCGAAGCGCGGCGTTCGCTTCCAGCTGGGCGGGCGACTTCGTGCCGGAGACGCCCAGGTCCGACGCGCGGACGAGGATCACCGGCATGCCGTTGTCGATGCAGGTGATCGCGATGCCATCGTGGTCGTCGACGACATTTCCCGTCGGCAGCAGGCTGCCGCAACTCGAGCCCGCCACGTCGAGGAACTCGAGAGTCACGGGCGCCGCCGTTCCGGGCACGCCATCGATGCGGGCATCGCCTTCGTACTGCACCACCCCGCCACGCGTGTCGATTCGCGCCACGGCGAGGCTCTCCGTATTCACCATGTGGATGCGCACATCGGTGTGATCTCCCGCGACGGAGACGAGCCCGTTCTCCAGCGCCCACGGCCCGACGGCAGCGAGCAGGTTGCCGCAGTTCTGGCTGTCCGACACCTGCGCCTTGTCGACCGATACCTGCAGGAACAGGTAGTCCACATCGGCATCGGCGCGCTGCGAACGCGAGATCACCGCCACCTTGCTCGTGAGCGGATGGGAGCCGCCCATCCCGTCGATCTGCCGCGGATCGGGTGATCCCAGGGCCGCGAGCAGCACGCGATCGCGAAGCGCGATGTCCGTGGGCAAATCCTGCGCGCCGAAGAACAGCCCCTTCGAAGTGCCGCCTCGCATCACCGTGCAGGGAATGGCGGCCAGCATGTAGCTAGTCCTCGGAGTCCCGGTACGTCAGACCTTTCGCGGCCAGCGCGTCGCGCATCTGGTACACGTCGAGACCCAGCTCGCCGCTGGCGAGCCGCTGGCGTACCGCGGCTTCCCTGGTCTCGCGGGTGGCGCAGGCCTTCAGCACTTCGTCGACACTTTCCTGGCGGACCACGCAGACGCCATCGTCATCGGCCACGATCACGTCGCCCGGGTTCACGAGGGCGCCGGCACAAGCCAGCGGAAGATTGACGTCCCCCAGCGTACCTTTCACGGTGCCCTGGGCGGAGACGTGACGCGACCACACCGGGAAGCGCATCTCGGTCAGCGTGCGGATGTCGCGCACTCCGGCCTCGATGATCAACGCGCGAACGCCGCGCGCCATCAGTGACGTCGCCAGCAGGTCGCCGAAGTATCCGCAGTCACAGGGTGAAGTGGGCGCCACGACGAGAATGTCGCCGGGACGGCATTGCTCCACCGCCACGTGGATCATCCAGTTGTCCGCGGGAGGCACGCTCACGGTGACGGCGGTACCCGCGACGCTCGCGCCGGCGTAGATGGGACGCATGAAGGAACCCATGAGGCCGATGCGGCCCTGGGCTTCGTGCACCGTCGCCACTCCGAAGCGGCCCAATGCCTCGGTCAGCGCGGTGTCGACGCGCTTGTCGCGCCTGATGACTACGGACATGGAGACCCCCTTCGCCCTGCGGATTTTCCGCGCTCCCGACCGTAACAGGTAATTGGAAAATCGCCCCTCCCATAAGTAAATGAGAAGGTACGATGCCGCATGTTTCCAAACCTGCGCCACCTGCAGTGCTTCCGCGAGATCGCCCGGCTGGGCAGCCTGGGCGCAGCCGCGCGCGCCATGCACCTGTCGCAGCCGGCGGTGACGCAGGCGGTCGCGGGCCTGGAGTCGCATTTCGGAACGCAGCTGCTGGCGCGGCGCCCGGATGGCGTCTCGCCCACGCCGGCCGGTGAGATCTGCCTGGTGCGCGTCGACCGCGCCCTGACGCAGTTGCGCGAGGCGCTCGCGGACACTCGCACGGCGTCGGGCGAGCGGATCGACTTCACGCGCCTCGTGAGCTCCCGCCAGCTGGGGGCGCTGAGTGCCGTGGTGGAATTGGGAAATTTCACCGCGGCGGCGCGTGCGCAGCAGACTTCCCTTTCCAGCGTCCATCGCACCGCGCGCGAACTGGAACGCACGCTCGGACTCACGCTGTTCGAGAAAACCAGTTTCGGCGTCAATCCCACCAAGGACGCGCAGCGGCTCGGGCGGCGCGTGCGCCTCGCCTTCGGCGAATTGGCGCAGGCACAGGCTGAAGTGGATGCATTGCAGGGCGGCGAGTCCGGCCGCACGGCGATCGCGGCGCTGCCCCTGGCACGCAGCTACCTGGTGCCGGCCGCGCTGCTGGAATTCAGCCAGGGCCATCCCCGCCACGCGGTGGAAATCCTCGACGGCTCCTACGCGAACCTGCTGGCGGGGTTGCGCAGCGGCGAGTCCGACATCCTCATCGGCGCGCTACGCGATCCCGCGCCCGGGGCCGACGTCGTCCAGGAGCATCTCTTCGACGATCCCCTGGCCATCATCGCGCGCGCCAATCACCCGCTCGCGAAACGGCGGCCTTCGATGGCGGCCTTGCGCAAGTGCCAGTGGATCGCGCCGCGCCGCGGCTCGCCCTTGCGGCGCCAGTTCGATGAACTGATGGCGGCCGGAGGCGGCGAACCGCCGGTTCCTTCCATCGAATGCAATTCGCTCGGCGCGACCCGCGCGTTCCTGCTGGAGAGCGACCGCCTCACCTTGTTGTCGGCGCACCAGATCCACTACGACCTGCTCGCCGGTTCCCTGGTCGCCCTCCCGCATCCCTGGGGCAACGTGTTGCGGCCCATAGGGCTCACCCTGCGCCGCAACTGGCGGCCGACGGTCCTGCAGGAGCACCTGCTCACGGTGCTGCGCCGTGTGGCCCGCTCGGCGGCGCAGGCGCATGCCGGCGTCACTCCCGCCCGCGGTGGCGCCGCGCCCAGGGGCGTACGCGATCGGGCATGAACCGATACACGAATGCACATTTAAATAGGCAACCCACTTCGCGCTAATAAAAGTCCGGTCCTGTTCCGGTCATCCGCGGGTGTTCATGCTTCACAGAATCCTGGCCTGTCTGGCCGCCCTGGTATCGCTGCCGGCGCTGGCGCTGGACGGCGAAGTCCTCATCCACGATCCCTCCACGGTCATCGAGCACGGCGGCCGCTACTACACCTACGGAACCGGCAATGGCATGCCGGTGCTCATGTCGGATGACGGGTGGAGCTGGCGGCGTGCGGGCTCGCTGATATCCGCCGTCCCCGGCGGAAAGGTGGGTCCCGAAGTGCTGGCGAAGGGTGGCAACAACACCTGGGCGCCGGATGTCATCCGCATCGGCGACCGGTTCTATGTCTACTACTCGGCTCCGGGCACGCAACCCAAGTCGGCGATCGGGCTGCTCGTCTGCCAGACGCTGACGCCGGAAGCTCCGAACTACCGCTGCGAGGATGCCGGTCCCGTGGTCTGGTCGGACGGCATCGAGGACAGCAATGCCATCGATCCCGGAGTGCTGCTGGATCCCGATGGACGACTGTGGCTCACGTACGGTTCCTATTTCGGATACATCCGCCTGGTCGAGCTGGATCCCGCCACGGGAAAGCGGCGCTACCCTGATCGCGCGCCGACCAACATCGCGATCAACTCCGAAGCATCGATCCTCATCCACCGCGATGGGTGGTACTACCTGCTCGTCACGCATGGCTCCTGCTGCCAGGGCGCCAACTCCACCTACAACATCCGCATGGGGCGATCGCGCAAGGTCACCGGCCCTTACCTGGACAACATGGGCGTGGACATGATCGAGGGCGGCGGCAAGATGTTCGCCGCATCGCGCGGCAGGCACGTGGGGCCGGGGCACTTCGGACTTCTGGATCTCGGCCAGGGCGTGGAGAAATTCTCGCTGCACTACGAGGCGGATCTCGATCGCGGCGGTGTAAGCGTGCTCGATCTTCGCCCGCTGCTCTGGCGCGATGGCTGGCCCGTCGCCGGTCACAATCTCGTCGCGGGTACGTACGTGATCGAGTCCGCGCGCACGGGAACGGTCCTCGAGCTGGCAGTGCAAGGCTCGCCCGTGGGCGGGTTCCGCCAGCGTCGCGGCGGTCCTCCCGGCAGCGGCATCGTCGGCAGTGGTCCGCCTCCGAGTGGTCCATCTCCGGGTGGCGCGCCACCTGGGGGCCCACCGCCGGGCGGTCCGCCCCCGGAACCGCGCGCTGGACCTCCCATCGCGGACCAGGACCCTGCGCAAGTTGCGAGTAGTTGGCCGGCCAGCACGGATGTGCGTCTCGCGCCGGCGATGCTGCAAGCCCAGCAGAAATGGGTGATCGCACCCGTGGCCGACGCGGGCGGATATCCCGGAGCGCCCTGGTTCCGCTTGTCGATCGCGGGCACCGAGCGTTCACTCACGGCGACCGCCGCCGGCGAGCTCAGCGCCACGCCGTTCACCGGCGGCGAACAGCAGTTGTGGCGCATCGATCAGCTGACGGACGGCACGTACCGCATCAGCCCGAAATCGGTGAAGGGTCACGGCGAAACGCTGTACCTCTCGGCCGTCGGCAGCAGCATGCCCACGCTCTCCAAGTTCGATCCGCAGAGTGATCGCCAGCGCTGGCAGTTGGGAGCCCCATGATGAGAATCGCGCTCGTTGCCCTCTCGATGTGTCTCGCCGCGTCCTCGCTCACCCAGGCGCAGGAAGCAGCACGGCCCGCGCCCACCACGCTCACGCCTCCGAAAGGAAAGTCACTGGCAGTCGATGCCCGTGGCTTCATTCACCGGTGGCTGGTGCTCGAAGCCCATTCCGGTACAGGGCCGGCTCACCGAGCCGGCGGTCAAGGAAGCGCTGCTGTCGGCCGCGCTTCCGGACGACACGAAACCCGCCGCTGGCGCGAAACACACGGTGAACGGAACGGAAGCCACCTGGCATGCCTTCGATACGGCGCTCTACAACTTCAACCTGTATCACTTCGCCTGGTCGCTCTCGAAGCCGACCTCGAACGTGGTGTTCTGGGTCACGACCACCGTCGATGCACCGCGCGAGATGCAGAACGTGCGGCTCGCCATCGGATCCAATGCGGCTTCGCGGTGGTGGCTCAACGGTGAGCCCGTGATCGCACTCAACGATGATCGTCAGAGCGTGATCGACGACGGGGTCTCCCGCCGCGTCACGCTGCGTCAGGGTCGCAACGTGATCCGCGCCGCCATCATCAATGGCGGTGGCGCGACGGATTTCTGCGCGCGTTTTCTCGATGAGAAAGACCGGCCCATCACCGGGCTGACCGTGCGCGAGTGACGCTGGCGCGTTACCCCGACCAGCCCATGGCAGTCGAGATCCGCCGGGTTGCCTGTTCGACGTGGTGACGCGTCTGCTCGACGCTGATGGGAACGGAGTTGTCGAGCACGTGCAGGTAAGGCACGGTGAGTGCTGCGATCACCTGCCCGTCGAAGCCGAAGATCGGACAACCGATGTCGGTGACGCCCGCGGTCACCGGACTGCGGTGCACTTCATGTCCCCGCTTCCGGATGCGGTTGAGCTTGGCCTTGAACGCGGACGTGTTCCGGCCGCGCGGGATCGCCCGATCGCGCTCCTCGTCTCCGAGGTTCGCCAGGATGTTCAGCCCCGAACAACTGCTGGAAAGATCGATGACCGCGCCTACCCGGACTGACAGGTTGGCATGCCGGCGCTGGTTCTCCTGGCGAAGCAGTACCAACCCCTCGGTACCCGAGCGAACCACCAGGTGGCAGGACTGGTTGATGCGGATCGAGAGTTCGTGCATGACCGGCGCGGCGGCCGCCGTCAGTGTCTGCGCCGGTGTACTGCGATGAGCCAGCCGCAGAACCAGGTAGGTAACGCTGTAACGCGAGGAAACCGGATCCTTCTGCAGCCAGCCGCGCTGCTGCATGACGACGATGATGCGGAACAACTCGCTCATCGGCCGCTTCAGCCGGGTGGCGATCTCCGAGACGGTGAGCCCCGATCCGGCCGATGCCAGCGCCTCGATGACGTCCATCCCCTTCTCGAGGGCCGGCGCGGAATAACTCTTATATATAAGGTGTCGACTCGAACGGGACTTGGGGCTTGCCATGGGCCGCAAGATTACCCGGCCGGGCGGCCGGAATCGACTTGTCCGAGTATTCCCCGTCTATCAATTCCGGCAGGCATGGCTCTCGGCCTTGCTCGCGTCCCCGGACCCCTTGTAATGCGCGTGCGTTGGGTAGGGACACAAGGGACGACTCTCGCCGGGCACCGCGGGGCTGGTAGCGATCACACGATCCGGCGCCTTCCCGCCTTCCACCCACTCCACGAGCGGGCTCAACAGGTCGAATTGGTCGAGTGTGCGCGTGCCGCCACCGCAATGGCCCATGCCGGGCACGAGGAACAACCGGCTCCAGTCAGGCAGGGGTACGTCCGGATTATCGCGGCCGAGTTGCTCGTAGTAACGCACCGTCTCCTGCGCGGAGAACCAGGGATCACTGACTCCATGCGCGAAGACCAGCTTGCCGCCATGCCCGCGGAAACTGCTGAGGTTGGTCCAGGCACTGCTGTCTCCGGCCATCGCGCGCGCGTCCATGGCATCCGCGGCGGCCGCATCGACGTCGAACGTGGTGCCGACCGGGCCGCTCTCCGGAATGAAAGGCGCTGCCAGGATGCCGGCGAGACCCTGGGTATTCGCGATGCCGGTATCGAAGTAGTAGCCCGGGTACACCTGCCTGCCCCCGCTGGCGCGCGGTCCCCGCATGACGGTGCGAACCGCATCCACCTGCGCGCCCGAGAGACATCCCTCCTGCTTCCCTGCCTTGCAGGCGAGCGTTCCAGGATCGAACCCGCAGGTCTGCGGCGCGAAGATGAAGCCGTCGCGATTTCCATCGAGCGCATCGCATGCCTGCAACGCGCCGTCGACGATCAGCTTCCGGTCGGAGTCGCTGAGTGCGGCCCTCGTCTGTGGGATTCCCTGCGCGTCGCGCGGAGCGATCGCATTGAGCGCGGCGGCCGCGTGCCTGAGTCCCAGGTTGGAGAAACTGGTTCGCGCGGCAGGCGCCACCGCGACGATGCCATCGTAGTAGTCGGGAAAGCGCTGCGACATCATCATCGCCTCTCGCCCGCCCGTGGAGCAGCCGACGAAGTACGCGCGCGCGGGAGCCTTGCCGTAGTGCCGCTGCGCGATCGCCTTCGCAACCACCGTGACCTGTGCCACGCCCTGGTACAGGAAGTTCAGCGTGGCCAGTTGATCCCGGAAGAAGCTGCCGTCGAATCCCTGGCCCCGATGGCCCGAATCGGTACTCGCTACCGCGAACCCGCGCAGCAACGCGGACTTGCCTCCGGCATAGCCGGCACCCAGGGGTGGCTGCACGCTGCCATTGAGCCCGCCGCCACCCTGAAAAAGGAACCGCCCGTTCCACTCGGCTGGCAGCGCCACCGCGAAGCCGATGGCGTAGGGTTTCCCGTCGCGACCAATGCGTTCATCGATCACGCCTTCCACGCGGCAGTGCGCGGGCACGGCCGGCGCCACTCCGGGCGCCGAAGCCGGGACCTCGCTTGCCTGCTGGATGTTCACGCGATGCGCCGCCATCTCGAACTTCTTGAGAGACGCGCAAGGCTCCGCACCCGCGGCGGCCGTGGACATCACGAAGAGAGCGACGAGAGGGAGGGTGGACGTCGGTCGTCTATGACTCATGGTCGCTCCAGGATTTGCATTCAATACTGTGTTCATTCGAGGGAGTCGCGATGAAAAGATGCCTGGCGATGATATTCACTTCCGCGTCGGCCGCCCTGGGTGCCGACACGCCCGTGCTCGAATTCGCATTCGAAGAGCGCGTGACCATCGATCCCGCGGTCGTGCTCGGCAATACCGATCTCGGCCATCGACAGTTCATCGCCATCACCGGCGGCACGGTCACCGGACCCAAGCTCAAGGGCAAGGTGCTGCCCGGCGGTTTCGATTATCAGCTCACCTATTCGGCCAGTGACTGCACGCAGCTGTCGGCGGACTACTTCCTCAAGGCCGACGACGGCACCGTCATTCGCGTGCTCAACGAGGGCTTGAGTTGTCCGGGCGCGCCGCGGGCGATCTTCCGTCCGAAACTCGAGGCGCCCAAGGGCGCGTACGGATGGATGACCCATTCCACCTTCGTCGCCACGCTGGACCTCGAAGGAACTCCCCCGAACGTCAAGGCCGTCATCATCCGCTTCTACCAGGTGAAGTAGCCGCAGCGTTGCCGCGGCTACTCCATCGCGGGCCGGTAATCCCTTTCGCGATATTCGAACCAGTCGAAATCCGCCGGCGTCGCCCTGCCCGACATGTCCTGGCACGCCATGCCGACGAAAGCGCCGGTGAAGTTGGGCGCACCTGGCGCCGTGGCTTCGTCGGACAGGATGCTGGCGTCGAAGATCTGCGGCAGCCAGTTCCACGTGCCGCCCTCGACGCGATAGGCGAATCGCAGGCGCTCGTAGTCGACGTCGACGCGCAACTCGATGCGGCCGGCGGGAATCGGCACCGGAGCGGTGAACGCGTCGGACTGCGGCTGAATCCGGCGTGCAGGACATCACGCGCAGGTGCTGGCCCGACTCCTCGTCATGCGACACGTAGAGATAGTGGAACTTCGACGAGTTGTAGTAGCAGATGAGCCCGGCCGACTGCTGGAAATGCTCGCGGCTCGAACTCCATGGCGGTGGTCGCGCTGTAGCACTGCGACTGCTGCCGGCGTGCGACCAGCGCCTGCCTGAACAGACTGCCGACGGTCTCGCGCCCGAACAGCCGCAGGAAGCCGCGGCGCGCGGTCAGGCTGAACAACTCCTCGCGGCCAGGGCGAGCGCAGCCACTGGAAATCGATGGGCAGGGAGTCGCCGTCGAAGTCCTCGCGCGGCGTGGACGCCGGAAACGGCGCGGCGGGCAACGCGCGGGGCCGGAGATTCGAGCGTGGGCAGGCCGCTGCCGTCCAGCGTGCGCAGCCAGTCATCCTTGCCCCAGACCATCTTCTGGATCGCGGTTTCACGCCCCAGCATGCAGCGGCCGCGATTGGGCAGCGGCCGGCCGCACAGATAGACCATGTACGTGTCGCCCGCCTGCGTGTCGACCAGGTCGGCATGGCCGGCGCGCTGCAGCGGTGCATGCGGCCGATCCCGGGCGGTGATGATGTACTTGTCGGGATGCAGTTCGTAGGGACCGGTGAGCGTGCGCGAGCGCGCCATCGTCACCGCGTGACCCCATCCCGTGCCACCCTCCGCCGTGAGCAGGTAGTACCAGCCATTGCGCTTGTAGAGGTGCGGCGCCTCGGTGAAGCCGATCGACGTGCCGGGGAAGATGTTGTGAACCTCGCCGACCAGCTTGCGCTGCGCGGGCGAATATTCCTGGAGCACGATGCCCGCGAAGCGGTTGCGGCCGGGGCGATGATCCCAGAGCAGGTTCACGAACTACTTGCGGCCGTCATCGTCGTGGAACAGCGAAGGATCGAAGCCGCTGCTGTTGAGATAGATCGGCGTCGGACCAATCGCCGTCGATGGTCGGCGACGTGACCAGGTAGTTGTGGAAGTCGCGCAGCGACGCGCCGGATGCGCCGCCCACGGTGGTGCGGCCGTAGCGCTTGACGTCCGTGTAGATCAGCCAGAACAGGCCGTCGCCGTAGGCTCAGGCATGGCGCCCAGACGCCGCAGGAATCCGGATCGCCGAGCATGTTCAGCTGGCTCGGCGCGGCGCAGCGGCCGGGTGAGCAGCCGCCAGTTCACGAGGTCGCGCGAATGATGGATCTGCACGCCGGGAAACCACTCGAAGGTCGACGTCGCGATGTAGTAGTCGTCGCCGACGCGGACGATCGAAGGGTCCGGATTGAATCCCTTGAGGATGGGATTGCGGATCATGCGGTGGCCCTGGGTGGCTCGACGACCCGATCACGCACCACGGTCCACAGCCAGATGGCGGCGAGGATGTCGAACACCGCCAGCGACACGAAGAAGGGATCGTAGCCGACGACCTTCACCAGCCCGCCGATCACCAGCGTGAAGATCAGCACGCCGAAGTTGCCGCAGAACCCCGCCATGCCGGCGACCGTGGCCACCTCGTTCTTGCGGAACAGATCCGAGGACATGGTGATGACGGTGACCGACAGCGTCTGGTGCGCAAAGCCGCCCAGGCACAGCAGCGCGACCGCGGCATAGGCGCTTTCAACTTTTCCGACGAACGCCATGCCGATCATCAGCAGCGCGCCGACGGTGAACGCGCAGCGGCGGGCGTTGATCAGGCTCACGCCCCGCTTCTGCAGCCATCATCGCGATCGCCGGGCCCGCCAGGCAACCGAGATCCGCGGTGAGGAACGGCATCCAGGCGAACAGCGCGATCTGCTTGAGGTCGAAGCCGCGCTCATTCATCAGGTAGAGCGGCACCCAGAACGACAGCGTGCCCCAGGTCGGGTCCGCGAGAAGCCGCGGGATCGCGATTCCCCAGAAATTGCGCTGCTTCAGGAGCGAGAGCAGCGAAGGCCTGGTGCCGGAAGCCGCGAGATGCGCTTCCTGCCCGGACTCGATGTAGTCGCGCTCCTCTTCGGACAGCTTCGGGTGATCCTTGGGCGAGTTGTAATAGCGAAACCACATCGCCACCCAGATCAGCGCCGCGACGCCCGCGATGACGAAAGCCAGGCGCCAGCTGTGGAACAGGATCGCCCACGCCACCAGCGGCGCGGCCAGCATCGATCCGAACGAGGCGCCGATGTTGTAGAAGCCGCCGGCGAAACCGCGCTCCTTGGCCGGAAACCATTCGGCGACGGCCTTCATGCCGCCGGGTTGCGCAGTGCCTTCGGCGAAGCCCATGAGACCGCGCAGCACCGCGAGCATCTGCCAGCTGTTGGCCACGCCGTGCAGCATCATGATGACGGCCCAGGCCAGCGCAAACATTCCAAAGCCGGTCTTGAGACCCACGATGTCCATCACGTAGCCCGCGAACGGCTGACACATGATGCCCAGCTGGAAAATGCTGGTGATCCAGGAATATTCCTTCTCGGTGATCCCCATCTCGCCCGTGAGCGTGGGCGCCGCCACGCTGAGCGTGGCCCGGGTGAGGTAGTTGAGGATGGTGCCGATGGTGATCAGGCTGATCATCCACCAGCGCAAAGCGTACAGCCGGCGGATCATCGGGTGACCCGCCACGTCGAAAGAATCATGTATTTCCCCTTCTCTTCACGCGATGCCGTACCACGTCGCCAAGAGACGGGATGCCGACAGAATGCGCGTCCGCGGCACGCTTGTGCCACGGACGCGCACGTCAGGTCAATCGCACTTGCGTCCGTGCCACCATTTCGACGCGCCTCTCACGTTCATCCTGATGGCGAGAATCCGGCCATTGGAGGGTTGGCCCCCCACGACGTCGGTGATGAACAGGGTCCGGTCATCCCGCCCGGCGAAGGTGTTGTTGGTCCCGCCGGCCCCGGTGGGAATCCGGAGGATGTTGTTGCCATCCGGATCGAAGGCCAGCACGCCTTCGCCATTGCTGATGTAGACGTTGCCCAGTTCGTCCATGGACATGCCGTCGCCACCCCAGTCGGTGAACTTGCGCATGTTCGTCAGAGTGCCGTCACGCTTGATATCGAACACCCAGGTTCCGCCCTTGTTGTCGTAGAACCACTTGTTGACGTACAGCTTCTTTCCATCGGGAGAGCCCACCACGCCATTGGGCCAGGCATCGGATTCCCATCCCAACGCGTCGGAGGTCACTCGCACCAGCTTCCGGCCGCCGGGCGGCAGGTAGTACACGTGGCCACCTTTGCCTTGCGGTGCTTGTTCCGAACGCGTCGGTTCCCAGTCCTGCTGGCGCGGGTCGCCGGCTTCCCAGTAACCGCGCGGGAAGATCGGATCGGTGAGATACAGGCCGCCATTCACGGGGTTGATCCACACGTCGTTGGGGCCGTTCAGCAGCTTGCCCTGGTAGTTGTCGACGAGGACCTTGTGGCTGCCGTCGGGACGGATCTTCCAGAGCTCGCCGTACATGTCCGCGGCCGCGAGCAGATTGTTCTCGCGATCGAAGATCATGCCGTTCGCGCGGCCCGTGCCTTCGAGGAACAGGCTGATCTTGCCGTCTCCGGCATCCCAGCGGTAGATGCGATCGTTGGGCTGGTCCGTGAAGAACACGTTGCCATGTTTGTCAGCCGCCGGCCCCTCGGTGAATCGGTAGCCCGAGGCGAGCAGATGCAGCTGCCCCTTCCGGCTCACCAGTCCCAGGGGATCGTAGATGTCGCTCGGAATCACCTGGCCCGCGAGCGGCGGATTGTGACCCCGGTGTTTGTCGACCGGCTTCCGGTCGGACCCGGTGACGGTGCTCATGGATGCCAGGCAGGCCAGTGCCCCCAGCATGGTTGTCAGTACGCGCGCTCGTCTCATGATCGACTCCCTTCTCGTTTGGTTGATTGCGGCCTTCCTGGGCGGCCTTCCTGGGCGGCCTACTTCGCAGCCTTGTTGCGATCGCTCACCGATTGCTCGATGAGGGTCGCCACCCCGCGCGGGTCTTCCTGCTGCGCGACGTGACCACCCGGGAACGTGCGGATCGTCCAGCCCCGCGCCACCGCGCGCTGCCAGCTCTTGTCGGTCTTCGCGCGCTCATCGGCCGATTTGTCCTTGGGCACGAACGCCACGTAGGTCACCGGTAGTTTGAGCGCCGCCGGATTCTTGTAAGACACCGGCTGGTTGAAGCACTTGATCGACTGCTTCACGTTGTGCGGCGGCTTGGCATCGGCCTTGACCCACGGGACCTGCATGAAGCCATCCTTGAAGCGCTCGGAATCCTGAGGGCCGGTGCCCCCAAACAAGTCCCAGATGGACATCCCGTCGTCGGGCACGGCGGCATCGAGGAACACCACGTGCTTGATGCGATCGGGCACGCGATCCATCACGCCCGTGATGACCATGCCGCCGTAGCTGTGCCCCGTGAGCACGATGTCGTGCAGGTCCTCGAACAGGATGAGGTTCACCACGTCGTTGATGTGCATCTGCAGGTCGACGTCGGTGCTGTTGAGATGCATGCGCTCGCCGAGTCCCGTGAGCGTGGCGCGGTAAACCGTGTGGCCGTCGTCGGTGAGGAACTTGCCGGTGCTCTTCCACTCCCAGCCGCCCGCCGTGGCGCCATGCACCAGCACGAAGGTCTCCTTGCTGGATGCGGCAGCGGCGTGCGCGGCGGGTGTGGCCAGGGTCAGTGTGGCCAACGCGACCGAGAGGAACAGGAATCGAAGGTTCTTGATGTTCATGGATCACTTCTTCTTGAAGGCGGGGCGGAATCTTTGCGAGGTGCTGATGAGAAATGGGAGGCCGCCGCACAGGGGGAATCTGGCACGGCGGCCTCCACAGTGGCCGTGAGTCGCACAACCCACGACCACCACTCGACTCTTGGCTCTGGCACGCTCTTCAAGCTGCTCGCGATGCACAGTAGCCTCCGAGGAACTCGGCATGCGAAGGTAGTTTGTCGACGAACTCGTTCATCGAGCGGCGGAGCAGATCCAGTTTGGATTCGATGTCGGCGATCGGCTTGTCGGAGACGAGCGGATCCACCGTCTTCGGAATCACGTTCTGTCCGAGCATGACGGCAACCCAGCTCGCGCTCGGAAACAGCTCGCCTTCGTTGCGCAGGAAGCGGCCGCCGCCGGCGAACAGCGCGAGCCGGCGCTGCAGACTGTCCGGGATATCCATGTTCCGGCAGCGCCGCCAGAACGGTTCTTCACGATCATTGGCGAAGTAGTGCAGGACCAGCAGATCGCGCACCTGCTCGAAGTCCTTGCGCATCCAGCGGTTGTACTCGTCCCGGAATGCCGGCGGCAGCGATGCGTCCGGAAACAAGGCGATGAACCGGCTGATGCCCTGGCGGATCAGGTACAGCGACGTGGATTCCAGCGGTTCGAGAAACCCCGACGACAGCCCGATGGCGACGCAGTTCTTCTCCCAGAAATTCTCGCGATGGCCGGTGGAAAAACGGATCAGCCGCGGCGAGCCGATCATCTCGCCCTGCAGGTTGTCCACCAGCATCGAGGTCGCCTCATCCTCACCGAGAAAATCGCTGCAGTAGATGTGGCCATTGCCCGTGCGCCGCTGCGTCGGGATCTTCCATTGCCAGCCGGCGACTCGCGCGGTGGAGCGCGTGAACGCCGGCGGAGGTCCGTCGTGCCGCGACGCGACGGCCAGCGCCGAATCGCAGGGCAACCAGTGATGCCAGTCGATCCAGGACACGCCGAGCGTCTTGCCCAACAGCAGCGACCGGAAGCCCGAGCAATCGAAGAAGAAATCGCCCTCGACCGTGAGCCCGCCCTGCAGGCGCACCCCGGTCAGGTCACCGGCTTCCGGCGCCTGCAGGACTTCCACGACCTTCCCTTCGATTCGCCGCACACCACGTTTCTCCGCGTAGCCGCGCAGGAATTGCGCGTACAGCGTGGCATCGAAGTGATAGGCGTAACGTAGATAGGACGCAGGGGTACCCGGCACACGCAGGTCCGGGAATGCGAACTTGCCGCGGCGGGCCACGAGCTCCGTCAGGCAGTAATCGCCGATGTCGTGCGCGTGCCCGTTGGCCCGGCAGCGCAGCCAGTACTGGTGAAAGTCGATGCCGTCGATGTCCACCCCGTGGAAGCCGAAGGGATGGAAATAACGGCTCCCCTTCCGATGCCAGTCCACGAACTCGATGCCGAGCTTGAACGTCGCCTGGGTGGCGCGCATGAGCTCGGCTTCCGGGATGCCGAGGAACAGGTTGAACTGGAGCATGTCGGGGATGGTCGCTTCCCCGACGCCGATGATGCCGATCTCGTCGGACTCGACCAGCGTCACCGACACCTCGCTGGTGCGCAGCAGCCGGGACAGCGCGGCGGCCGTCATCCAGCCCGCGGCGCCACCGCCGACGATCACGATCCGCTTGAGATTGGTCTGGGTCATGAGGAGGCCCGCGCCCCGGATCTTCGATTCGATCGAAGATCCGGGCGCGGGGCCGTGCTCAGAAGTTCATTCTCACCGCGAGGGTCACCTGCCGGCCGACCGGGTTGGCCGTGTAGTTGTCGTAACCCCACGCGCCGCCCATGAAGCCACCCTGGTTGCCGTTGAAGAACGCGGGCTCCTCATCCGTCAGGTTGCGCACGTCCAGCGACAGCCCGATGTCGTCGAAGGTCTGGCCGAAGCCGAGCTTGTACGACAGGTGCAGGTCGAAGGTGTTGGTCGCATCCACGGTGTCGCCACCGCCATTGGGATTGCCATTGGCATCGCGCGTCAGCGGCGTGATGGTGCTGCCACCCCAGTTCTTGTAGCTGCCGATGTGGTTCCAGAACACGTCGGCCGAGAGCTTGCCCACGTCGAGACCTGCACTGGTGCGCATCTTGAACCTGATGGACGGGAACACGCCGTTGAAGCCCGACGTGTTCAACACCGAGAACTCCGGGTTCGTGCCGAAGTGCTGGTCGTACTTTGTGAAGTACGTGCCGCTGGTGCCGAGGCGCGCCTTGAACTTCTCGCCGATGTCGAAGTTGTAACCGACCTGGAAGTCGTAACCCTCGATGGACAGGTTGAGCCAGTTACGCGCGCTCTGGTCGATGAGGTAGTACACCTGCGGCGGTATCGATCCCGCGATGGTGGCGCCATTGGCCACGTTCGCGAACTCAAGGATCTGCGCCTGGGTGCAGCCCGTCGGACAGATGGTCAGCAGGGGTGAACCCGAAGCCGTGATCGACGCCGGCGACGGCGAGTTCACGCCGCCGATGAAGTCGTTGTGGAAGAACGTGATTCCGCCGCGGAACCCCTCCGCCCAGGTGGGCGCGAAGTCGATGCCGAACGAATAGCTCTCACCGAACTGCGGGCCCATCTGCGAGTAGCCGCCGCCAAGCTGACGACGCATGGCGGAGTTGTTCTGGCCGATGGTGCAACTCACCGAGGACGAGGTGCAGGGGTTGTTGGTGTTGGCGACCACCGCTCCCGGCACGTTCACGACCTGCGGATAGAGCGCCACCGGCACGTTGAGCGTTCCCGTCGGGCCCACGCTGCCCGATGCGTACAGGTAGCCCTGCGACTCGTCGCCGATCACCGCGATCGGCGGCGCCACGAACGACTCGGCGTAGTTGGCGCGCAGGCGCAACCCCTGCATGAGGTCCCAGTTGATGCCGTACTTCGGGTTCGTGGTGTCGCCGACGTCCGAGAAGTCGTCATAGCGCGCCGCGAGACTGAGATCGATCTGGCGCATCAGCGGGATGTCCATGTCCGCCGACACGATCGGCACGGCGACTTCGGCGAAGGCCGACACCACGTCGCGGTCGTAGTTGAACACGCGGTATCCCGAGCCCGTCACCGTGGGGCCCGTGTTGTTGCCACCGCTCAACTTGAACTGCTGATCCTGCCAGGCGTGTTCCGCGCCGAAGGCGATGCGGAACGGGCCGGCGGGCATGTCGAACAGCTCGCCGTTCACGACCAGGCGAGCCTGGTTGACGGTGTTGTAGTTGTTGTTCTGCGTGTTGCTCGTATAGAGCTGGTCCAGGAGCAGCGGATTGGTGCGGTTCGCGGCGCCGGCGCGCCACACGTCCAGGGCGTTCGAGGTGGTGAGCGGAAGCTGCAGCACCACCACGTTCTGGCCGGCGACGCTCGAAGCGGTCGTACTGCCGCCGGATTGCGTGGTGCCATTGAGCATCAGCGTGGCGCAGGCGCCGCAGAACTGCTTGAAGCCGTCCAGCGAGGAGCGGTTCCAGCCGAAGGAGTCCGCGAAGGTCAGCGACCACTTGTCGTTGAACTTGTAGTCGAGGACCACGTTGCCGTAGACCACGTCCTGCTGGGACTCGGTGAAGCCATACTTGCCGTCGTCACGCAGCGCCAGCCAGTTGATGATCTCGGTGGTGGCGTTGGGCGCGCCGGCCGGCGCGGTGAAGAACGGATTCTGCTGGCCCGCCACTCCGGCGCCGGTGCCGAACACCGTCGCGCTGTTCAGCTGGCCGGGACCTGAATCCTGGTGGGTCTGATTGCGGTTGTAGAGCAACGATGCCGACAGCGACAGGTCTTCGCTGAAGTCGTTGACCACCTTGATCATGCCGTTGATGCGGTACTGCGACGGAATGAAAGTGTTGTACACCGACAGGTTGCAGTTGCCGTTCAGCGCCGCGTTGTTGGCCACGGACGTGGTCGCACCCGGCGACAGGAAGATCTGGCCTCCGCCCGGATTGACGCCGCTGCTCACCGCCGTCACGCGAATGGTCGCGGGTTCGCAGGTGAAGCTGTTGGTGTTGGATCCGCCCAGCGGGCGATAGTCGCCCCTGCTCGCCCAATCGCGATCGGCGACATCGAGCGCCGACGCATAGCTGTACTGGCTCGCCACGTAGACGCCGCCGGTCTCCCAGCTCTTTCCCCAGATGCCATTCAGGTCCCAGCTGTCATAGCTGTCGGCCGATCCGTAGGACGTGCCGATCTGCAGGCCTTCGAAGGTGCGGCGCGTGCGGAAATTGACGACGCCGGCCACGGCGTCCGAGCCGTACACCGAGGAAGCGCCATCCGCCAGCACGTCGATGCCCTGCATCGCCGAGGTCGGAATGATGTTGGGATCGGTCTGGCTGAACTGCGCGCCGCCGCCCGGCATGCGCATGCCGTCGATGACGACTAGCGTGGTGTTGGAAGACGATCCACCGAGCTGGTGGATCTGCGGCGAATAGAACGACCAGAGGTTTTCGCCCTGGGCCAGCGATCCGTTGGTGGTCAATGCCGGAATGGTGTTCACCAGCGTCGACAGGTTGGTCGCCGCGGACTTCTCGAGCTCGTCGACGCCCACCGACACCAGGTTCGAACCGATGGGCGCCACGCCCTTGATGCTCGTACCCGTGACGACGACGTAATCCAGATCCTCCGCGCTTTCCGTGGTCGTGGCTGGAGCCGGCGTGCCCGCGGGTTCGTTCTGCGCGAACGCGACCGCGCTCGCGAGCAGCGCACCCGAAGCGAGCGCCACCTGCGAAGCACGCCAGGATTTCTGTTTGTTGATGTTCATTACATTCCCCTCCTGATGCATGTCGGGCCCTGAAGGGCCCTTGTTATGAATTCAGTTCTTGTGGATGCCCGGCGTGCGCTCGAGAGGCGCGACACCGTTGGGCGGGATGAATTGCCGGCCGCGATGCGTGGCCACCGGCGGCGCGCCGACGACGCCGACCTGCATGGCGCGCCGTGCATTGACGGCAGCCAATGCAGCCGCAGCGGCCGGGCCGCACGCGAGGATTGCGAGCATGGATTCTCCCCCTCTAAGAGACCCTTCTTCGTACCCGTCTAACTAGTCCTGGGACGGGCGCGTCAATAGGCTCCGGCCGATTTCGGGTTGCTGTCAAGGGAGCAGCGCGGGCCATTCCGGCTATTCGATGGAAATCATGATCTTGCGGCGGGCCGGCGCCATATCCGTTTTGCTATTCATCGATTCGTTTAGTGAAAGCCGCTTGCTATAGTGAAACCTGTCAAGAGCACGGGCGTGGTGATACCTTTCCCGCATCATTCGCGGGGGAATCAATGTTCAAGATCGCCATCGCCGTCGTCTCGCTCGCATCCGGCCTGCTCCCGGCCGGAACGGCCACCGCCGCGGATGCGCCCATCGAGATCAGGATCGACGCCACCAAGCCGGGGCCGACGATCAACCGGCACATCTTCGGCCAGTTCGCGGAACACCTCGGACGAGGCATCTACGAGGGAATCTGGGTGGGCCCGGACTCGTCCATTCCGAACACGCGCGGCATACGCAATGACGTGGTCGCGGCGCTCAAGGCCATCAAGGTGCCGAACGTTCGCTGGCCCGGCGGCTGCTTCGCCGACGAGTACCACTGGCGGAACGGCATCGGCCCGCGCGACCGCCGCCCCGCCACGCTCAACCCGAACTGGGGTGGTGTCATCGAACCGAACGTGTTCGGTACGCACGAGTTCATGGACTTCGCGCAGCAGGTGGGCGCGGACGCCTATCTATCGATCAATGTCGGTTCCGGCACGCCCGCCGAGTCCGCCGACTGGCTCGAATACCTCACCACGCCGCAGCCGAGCGCGCTGGGCAAGGAACGCGCGGCGAATGGCCGGGCCGAGCCGTTCGCGATTCCGATGCTCGGCATCGGCAACGAGTCCTGGGGTTGCGGCGGGTCGATGACGCCCGAGCACTACGTGGACCAGCTCAAGATCTACGCGCGCTACGCGCGCAACTACAACCCCAACCAGAAGATGCAGCGCATCGCCGTGGGGCCGGATGGCCCGGACACCGGCTACACCAAGGCGGTGATGGCGGCCTGGAAGAACAAGACCTGGGCCTGGGACATCGAAGGCATCTCGCTGCACTCGTACACCGTGGGAGGGTGGCCGCCGTCGTTCAAGGCCACGGGCTTTGGTGAAGCCGAGTACGCCCGGCTGTTGAGCGAGACCCGCCGCATGGAGAGTCTGGTCAGCACGCATGGCGCGGTCATGGATGAGTTCGACCCGCAGAAGAAGATCGCGCTGGTGGTCGATGAATGGGGTGCCTGGCTCGCACCCACTCCCGGAAGCCCCGAGGGTTTCCTCGAACAGCAGAACAGCCAGCGCGATGCGCTCATCGCCGCGCTCAACATCAACATCTTCGCGCGCCACGCGGATCGCGTGCGCGGAGCGAACATCGCCCAGATGGTGAACGTACTGCAGGCAATGATCCTGACCGACAAGGAGAAGATGCTGCTCACGCCGACATACCACGTCTTCAAGCTCTACCTGCCCTTCCAGGATGCGACTTCCCTGCCAGTCTCGTACGAGGGCGGCGAATACGCGCACGGTGACCTGCGATTGCCTCGCGTCGATGTCATCGCGGCGAAGGATGCCGGCGGAAAAATCTGGCTGGCGATCGCGAACCTGGATCCCAACCAGGTGGCGGAAGTCGCAGTGTCCTCCACAGGAGCGGCCTTGAAGACCGCGGCGGGCGAAACGCTCACCGCGCCGAAAGTCGACAGCGTGAATACCTTTGCGGCGCCCCACGCCGTGGTACCCAAGCCGCTCGCCATCCGCGTTGCGGCAGGCAAGGCGAGATTGCGACTCGCGCCGGCCTCGGTCACCGTCGTCGCACTGAATTGAGCGTGGCACGCGTGTCCAGGCCAGTAAAACGGGTGAAAGCAACGAGCGCGGGCGCATCGGCCAAGCGTCCCCGCGTGCACGCCCGCATTGCGCGCCAACTCGGAATCGAGATCGTGTCAGGGCAGCACCGGCCCGGGCATGTCATGGATGGCGAGATCGAGAGCAGCCTCGCCCTGGACATTTCACGCTGCGCCTATCGGGAGGCCATGCGCATTCTCGGCGCGAAAGGCCTGGTCCGCAGCCGCCCGCGCACGGGTACGCGCGTGAGCGACATCGGCGAATGGCATCTGCTGGATCCGGATGTGCTCGACTGGATGTTCAGCGGCACGCCCCGCCCGGAAGTCATCCATGGCTTGTTCGAGTTGCGGTCCGTGGTCGAGCCCGCGGCCGCCGGGCTGGCCGCCACGCGACGCAAGCAACGGCATCTGGACGCGATGCGGAAGGCTCTCGACGAGATGGCCCGGCACACCCTGCACAAGGTGGAAGGCCGCTCGGCGGACAAGGATTTCCACGCAGCCTTGCTCGCGGCGACTGCCAATCCGTTCGTGATTTCCCTCACCAACGGTGTCACTGCCGCGGTGAACGCACTCACGGAGTACAAGCTGCGCCGGACCAAGGTCGCTCGCGACCCCGTGCCGGACCATGTGCGTGTATTCGACGCCATTGCCGCGAAGGACGCGGAAGAAGCGCGTGAGGCCATGCTGGTACTGATCCGGCTGGCCGTGAATGACATGCCCGCCAGCGTGAGGCCGCGTCCGGCGGCCGGCGGTCAGCTCATTCCGCTCCAGCCGTCGTAAACCGGATTTCGTCGGCGGCGAGGAATTCGCCATTGCGCGGCCCGCTGTAGCGGATGGCCGCGATCGCCGGCGCCTTCACCTTCAGCTCGAAGAACGGGACCGGGTCGGCCGGCGTTTTGCGATGCGGAGCGGCGCCGATCGAGGCGCTGTCGACGACCTTGCCGCTCGCATCCAGCGCTTCGAGCAACGCCGGGCATCCGGTGGAAGCCCAGAACACCACGGTGACCGACGAGGCAGTCTTCGGGAAGTTCGCCTGGACCGGAATGGATTGCTCGGTGGCCATCGCGTTCAACAGCCCCTTGTGATCCGTGGAAATGTGCGGGAAGAACATGATCCGACCCACTGCCTTGCTCTGCGTGGGTTGCCCGGCGAGTTTGAACACCACGCCTTTCTCGATCCATTCCGCCGCCGGCTTGCCGGTCGCGGCCTGTTCGAAGTCGATGACGATCTCCTCCGCGTGCAGGGCGGGAACAGCGGCAGCGAGCATGACCAGCAGGGTCTTCGCAGCCAGGTACCTCATGCCATGTCGAGACCGCGCAGCGTGCCGGTCGACGACGCGAACTTCTGTTCTTCCAGGCCCATGCGCTGGAGCATGGAGACGAACAGGTTCGGCAGCGGATAGTTCTGCGCCTGGTCGAATGCCAGGTGCTGCCCGTGGCGGAAGCCGCCGCCGGCAAACAGCGTGGGCAGGTTGACCGTGGAATGCGCGTTGGCATCACCGAGATTCGAGCCGTAGAGGATCATGGTGCGATCGAGCAGCGGTTCGCCGCCCTCCTGCACCTTCTCGAGATCCGCGAAGAGACTCGCGAGCAGCTTCATGTGCCACTCGTCGAGCACCTTCAGCTGCGCGAGCTTCTCCTCGGTCTTTCCGTGATGCGATAGGTTGTGATAGCTGTCGGTGATGGTCTCGCCCGGAATCGTGAGCACGGGCGTGGCGACGCTGTTGAGCATCAGCGTGATCGCGCGCGTGGAGTCGGTCTCGAAAGCGAGACGCGCGAGGTCGTACATCGCTTTCACCTTGTCCATGTACTGCGCGGCATTGGCGAGTTCGCCGGGCGCGGCGGCGCTGACGACCGGCTTGGGTTTGCGCTCCCATTCGCGCGACTCCTGGAGGCGGTGCTCGAGGTCGCGGACGCTCGTGAAGTACTGCTCGAGCCGGCCGCGGTCGCTCGTCCCGACTTCGCGCTGCAGATCCTTCGCCTGGCCGGCCACGGCGTCCAGGATGCTCCGCCCGGTGTCGAGCCGGTGGATCTGCGCTTCCACCTGCTCGGGCGTGCCCTGCAGGAACAGCTGATTGAAGACATCCACCGCCCGTTCTTCCGGCGGGATGGCGACACCGGCGCCCGTCCATGAAAGGCTCCGGGCCGCCCCGTTGACCGACAGCGTCAACGACGGGAATCGCGTGAGCGTGCCGATGCGTTCGGCGATGAACTGGTCGAGCGAGATCGTATTGCGGAAGGAACTGCTCGCCGGGTGCGGCGCGGCGGTCAGGAAACTGATGTCCGCGGGATGTCCGCCATCCACATTGGGATGCGACACACCGCTGATCACGGTGAAATCACCGCGGTGCGCCTCCAGCAGTTTGAGATAGGGCGACGCGGTGTAGTCACGGCCCGCGTTGGCGGGAAAGAACAGATCGGGCCTGAGCCCGAGATTGTTGCATATGCCCAGCATGCGGCGCGGCGTGGCATTGGGCGCGAGCGACGAAGCGGCCGCGAACGCCTTGCGCGGATGCATTGCGTCCAGCAATGGCAGCGACATCGCGACTCCCACGCCCTGCAGGAAGCGGCGGCGCGACAGCGGCTGACGGGTGGCGATGAACGGAGCCGTGGTTTTCATGTTCATTTGGATTGGAACAGCTCGCTGCTGATGATTTCCTCGACCAGGGTGCGGATCCCGTACTGGCGCGACCGGGCGCGCTGCAGGATCCGCTCGAGCTCGGCACGATCGGAATAACGTATCGGCGCACCGGTGGCGAAGGTCACCAGTTGTTTGGCGACATTGCGCGCGATCGACTCTTCGTCGGTGAGGATGAGCCGCTTGAACGCCAGCACGTCGGCGAACGAGCGGCCATCCGGAAGTTCGCCGGCGGCGTCGACGGGAAGGCCGTAGTGGAAAGCGAATGCCTGTCCGTTCAGACCGAAGCCGGACACGGGCTTCACGTTCTCCGCGACGGCACGGTACCGATCACGCCGTGCGCCCATCACGTCGTAACTTTCCAGCGCGAAGCCTGCCGGGTCCATCTTCACGTGGCAGGAAGCGCAGCTCGGATTGTCGCGATGCTTGGCGAGCTGCTGACGGATGGTGACCGCGCCGCGGATGTCGGGCTCCACGGCCTTGACGCTCGGCGGTGGTGGCCGGGTCTCCATGCCGAGAATCCGCTCGGTGATCCAGTGGCCGCGCAGCACCGGCGAGGTGGTGGTGCCGTTGGCGGTGATCTTGAGCACGCTGGCCATGGTCATGAGTCCGCCGCGATCACTATTGCGCGGCAGCGCGACACGGCGCATGGCCGCGCCCTTCACGCCGGGGATGCCGTAGTGACCGGCCAGCCGCTCATTCAGATAGGTGAAGTCGGAGGCGACCACGTGGCGGGCCGGCAGATCCGCGCGCAACAGCTCCGCGAAGAACAGCCGGGTCTCATCCATCGCCGCCTGCTTGAGCGGCTCATCGAGCTCGTAGTCGTTGTAGATGGTCGCCGAGGGCGAGGTGTCGTCGATCTTGCGCAGGTCCAGCCAGTAATCGGTGAACGCATCGACGAAGCGTCGCGACTTTGGATCCTTCAGCAGCCGCTCGGTTTCCTGGCGCAGGACACCGGGCTTGCGCAATTCACCGCGTTCCGCGCGGGCGCGGAGCGCCGCGTCGGGCGTGGAGTTCCAGAGGAACAACGACAGGCGGGTGGCGAGCGCCCAGTCGTCGAGCTTGCCCGGCTTCTCCTCGATGAAGACGAAGCCCGGCGAGACGAGCACACCCGTGTACGCCGTGAGCATCGAGCGCGCGAAGCCGGAGCCGAGCTCGAACTCCCGCTTGAACAGCCCGAGGAACCGCTGCGCTTCCGCTTCCGTGACCGGCCGCCGATAGGCCTGCTGGATGAACTCCCGCAGCAGCCTCTCGGCATCCTGTCGTGGATCCTGGGAGACCACCTCCACCATCACGTTGCTGATGGGGTTACGGAAGAACCCGCCGGGACCGCCAGCACCGAAACTCCCCGGCGCGGGGCCGCCCACGGGCGGAGCGTTGTAGGGAGCCACGGTCTCGAGCGGCACACCACCCTTCTCACCCGCTGCCACGCGCCGCATCGGCAGATCGCCGAACAACCTCGCGTAGCCGCTCGAGGCCCGTGCATCATCGAGCGGGCCCGTCACCTCCAGCCACTGCACCGCGTAGCCGGGCATACCCTCCGGAGTCGCGAGAGGATTCACGTACTGTTCGTCGGTGCCATTCACGCGCGTGCGGAACAGGCGCATCGCGTCGGACTGGATCGACTCACCGCCCGCGAGCTGCACTTCGATTTCACCGACGGACGGATCCGGGGTGAAATCCATGACACCGACCGGCCGCGTCTGCCCCGAGCTGCGCGCATAGATGCCGATGGCTTCATTGTTCCGGCCGCGCCAGATTTCGTCGGCGTTGGGCCGGTGCCAGACCGGCAACCAGTAGACCGGCGCCTTCTCCGCGCCCTGGCCCTCGTAGAACCAGCGGCCGATTCCGCCCCCACTCACCCAGACCGAATATCCCTTGAGCCGGATGCGATAGCGCCCTGCCACCGGTGCGTTGAAACCCCACCCATACTGACCGGCGTCACTGAAGATGCTGGACACCTTGCCCACGGCTTCGCGTTCGCGCGTGTCCGGGCTCGAGTTCGGTGCACGCCCGGCGCGCACCTCCGGTTGCGCGTGGGAATCGAGCACGGGAAACATGAGGCGGTCCGACAGCGTGCCGTTCTCGCTCGGGCGATAGCGCTGCCCGATGGCATCGCGCGCGTAGATCTTTCGCACCGAGGTTTCCGGCCGCTCGAAGGCCGCCGCCATGGCCTGGCGCATCGCATAGTCCGCCGCCGACAGGTAGCGTTCCATCTGCACGAATGAGACGTCCAGCGCTTCGCCGCTCTTGTTGAACCGCCAGGCTTCACCGTCGTGAGGCAGCTTGTCTTTCACCTGCGCCCAGGGAACGTTCAGCAAATCGCGTAGCGCATTCTCGTACTCGTAGCTGTTCAGGCGGCGCTGGATCGCGCGGCCATCGCGCACCGTCGCCTCGCGCTCAGCGGCCGTGAGTGAAGACGACAAGGCCGAAGCAAACCTCGCGAGATCCTGCGGCGCGGGGCGCTCTTTCTTCTTCGGAGGCATTTCGCCCGCGGTGACGCGGTCGATCACGCGGACCCAGGTGGCGAAGTTGTCACGGTTCCCGGGCTGGAACGTGAGCGCACTCAGGTCCAGGCCGGCCTGCATGTCTTCGTAGTGACACTCGCCGCAGTACTGGTCGAAGAACGCGGTCGCAGCGGGCCCGTCCTCCGCGAGCGCCACGTTTCCCATCAGCGTGGCGGCAACCGAGGCGGTGAGCAGACCTGTTTTCGTACGTCGCGGCATCATGAGGTTTGGACTCCTGGCCGTCGAACTTCCGCTACTCCTCCATCGGGCGGCATCGGCTACTCCCGCATCGGCAGCGGCGGACCGGCGACGCGCCTGCGCCATCAAACTACTGCCTTGCTTTCAACATTCCATTGGATTCGAGCCACAGCATGAACTGCGGAAACCACCCGGTGCTGGTCTTGCCGGGATTGCCGAGACCGAAGCCGTGGCCGCCATTCTGATAGAGATGGAACTCCACCGGCCGGCCGGCCTTCTTCCACGACGAAATGAGTCCGTAGTCATTGTTGCCGAACAAGGGATCATCCGCGGCCAGCGCCACGAACATCGGCGGCGCGTCGGCCGGCACTTCGACCGCGGCCTGGCGGCCGTAGATCGGCGCGATGAAGGCGGGCTTGTTCTCGGTCGACTGCAGCGTCGCCGCCATTGTCGTGCCGGCGCCGGCCGAGAATCCGACCATGCCGATGCGGTTGGGATCGACACGCCATTCCTTCGCGCGGGCGCGCACGAGCTTGAACGCGGCGGTGGCGTCCTCCAGCGGCAGTGCGACGGGCGACCGCGCCGGCGCCGCGCCGGGTGATGGCGCGGTGAGCGGATTGGCACGGTCGAACTCCGCCCAGTCGGGCGCCGTGGGCATCAGGCGGTACTTCAACACGAACGCGGCCACGCCCCTGTCGTTGAGGGCTTTCGCCACTTCCCAGCCTTCGTTGCCCATCGAGAGGATTCGAAAGCCACCGCCCGGAGCGACGATCACCGCGGCGCCATTCGCCTTCGCGGGATCGGGCAGAAATGGAGTGAGCGTCGCCTTCGAGACATTGCGCACGAAGGGATCGCCCCACTGTTTGTACCAGCTCTCGCTCGCGGTCTGGCCTTCGACGCCGCCCGTGCCGAGAGGAATGGCGCCCGCTTCCGCCGGAGCTTCGATCGGGGTCTTGGGCGGCTCCTGCGCGTACGCCGCACCGGCACCCATCATTCCGACACAGGTCATCGCGAGACAGGTATTTCTAATGAAAGCGACTTTTACTAAGACGGACATGACCCCTCCGGTTGCCGGAGGTGGATCATGCCACCGGAGCACCGGAGTGCCACGCGCACTTGGTTATCGCTTGCGGCCACTTTTTGCATCCGCAGCCCTGCTCATTTGCCAGGGGCAAGCGCGGGCGCTAAGTTCGCGCCGGACATAAAATTTGCCGCTCCAACCCGGGTTTCCCTCGTAGCTCATGACCGACAAAACTTTCCGCTTGATCGCGCTGGCGCTGTGTTCGTGCGTGATTTCCTGCTCCACACCCTCCGAGGTGTCCCGCGCCCCGTCGGAAACCGGGGAGACCCCGGCGCCGGCATCGGCACCATCGCCGCCTGCGCCTCCGCCTGTGAAGGCCTTGTCGCCCGAGGCATCGATCGCAACCATACAGCTGCCGCGCGGCTACCGCGTCGAGCCGGTGTTGACCGAGCCCCACATCGCCGAGCCGGTGATGATCGCCTTCGATGGCAACGGCCGCATGTACGTGGCCGAGATGCGCACCTACATGCAGGACGCCGACGCGACCGGCGAGCTGACGAAGGTGAGCCGCGTCTCGCGGCATGAAGACACCGACGGCGATGGCGTCTTCGACCGGCATACCGTGTTCGCCGACAACCTGCTGCTCCCGCGCATCCTCCTCCCGCTCGACGACCGCGTCATCATCGGCGAGACGAACACCGATGACCTCTACATCTATCGCGATCGCGATGGCGATGGCGTCTCCGACGAGAAGTCCCAGTGGCACGCCGGTGGCCCGCGCGGCGGCAACATGGAGCACCAGCCCAACGGCCTCGTCTGGGCCCTGGACAATGGCATCTACTCCACCTACTACGACTACCGGCTTCGCATGGGCGCCGATGGCAAAGCGGTGAAGGAGACGATCCCCGTGAACGGCGGCCAGTGGGGCCTCACGCAGGACGACTGGGGCAAGGTGTGGTTCGTCAACGCCGGCAACGAAACGGGTCCGGTGCATTTCCAGCAGCACATCATCTACGGCCAGTTCTCGGCGCCCGATGAGCACATCGGGAACTACAAGGTGGTCTGGCCCATCAGCAACATTCCGGACACACAGGGTGGCCGCGGCCAGCTTCGACCGAACAACACGCTAAACCACTTCACCGCCACCTGCGGCCAGGACATCTTTCGCGGTGATCGCCTGCCATCGGATCTGCGCGGCGACCTCCTGTTCGCCGAGCCGGTCGGCCGCCTCATCCGCCGCACGCGCGTGACGGTCGAGGACGGCATCACGCGACTCGCCAATGTCTACGAAAACGAGCAGGGCGAATTCATCCGCGCAACGGATCCGCTGTTCCGTCCCGTCAACATGGTCACCGCGCCCGACGGCACGCTGTACGTGGTCGACATGTATCGCGGCATCATCCAGCAGGGCAACTGGACCCGCAAAGGCACCTATCTACGCGAGCAGATCGAAGCTCACGGGATGCAACGCGAGATCGGGCGCGGCCGCATCTATCGCCTTCGCCACGACGATTTCACGCCGGGCCCGCGGCCGCGCATGCTGGATGAAACGCCGGCGCAATGGGTCGCGCACCTCTCGCATCCCAATGGCTGGTGGCGTGACACCGCGCAGAAGCTGCTGGTGCTGCGCCGTGATTCGTCCGTCGTGCCGGCGCTTTCCAACCTCGCGACCGCCGCGTCGCCAGACCCGCGGCCCCGGATCCACGCGTTGTGGACGCTCGAGGGAATGGGCGCACTGAACGACAAGCTGATCCTGCGCATCCTGAAGGACGCCGATCCCCAGGTTCGCATCGCAGGCCTGCGACTGGCGGAATTGCGGCTCGGCGCCAAGACGGCCGCGGGCGCTCCCCTGTCGGTCGCCGCGCGTCACGGATTGAGCGACAAAGATCCTCGCGTCGCGATCCAGGCGATGCTGTCGGTACGTCGCGCCGGATTGCCGGATGCGCAGAAACTCATCCAGACCACCGCCGCGGCCACCACTTCCGCGGGCGTCTATGCCATCAACGAGCAACTCTGGTCCGAATCCAACAGCGAGGATCCGCAGATCATCCGACTGCTCGGCGTGAACGGCCTCAAGTCCTATCGCGGCGGCGCCACGCTGTACGGCTCGGTGTGTTTCGCCTGCCACGGCGCCGATGGACGCGGCACGCCCACGCCCGGCGCGGAGGGCCGCACGTTGGCCCCGGCACTCGCGGGCTCGCCGCGCGTGCTGGGTGACGAACGCGCCGCGATCGCCATTCTCCTGCACGGCCTGCAAGGCGAGGTGAACGGAGTCGACTATGGCGCGCCGATGGTGCCGATGAATTCCTACTCCGACACCGAGCTCGCGAATGTGCTGACCTACGTCCGCAACAGCTTCGGCAACCGCTCGCCGGCGGTGGAGGCTCGTGCGGTGGCCGACCTGCGGGCCGCCGATGCCGCACGCACCAGCTACTGGACGATGCCCGACCTCGCAAAGCGCATTCCCGCGCTCGACGTACCGCGTGAGCGGTTCAAGCGCCGCGCCGAATGGAAGCTCGCCGCCAACATGGAGGCACGCCAGGGATCTCCCGTCGAAGCCATCGTGGATGGCGATCCGAAAACCGGCTACTTCACGCAAGGTTTCAAGCCGTTTCCGGTGGAGTCGCTCACGATCGAGCTTCCCACCCGCAGCCGGATCACCGGTATCGAAATCGATTCGCGCGGCGAGAAGTCGCCCAGCGGCAAGGACATGGGTTGGGCCCCGGCCTACAGCGTCGAGGCTTCCGACGACGGCAAGGCGTGGGTCATGGTCGCGCCCAAGGTCGTGGGCGAACCGCATGCACGACTGAATCTTCCCGCACCGGTCGAAGCCCGGCACCTGCGCATCGCCATCACGGAAAAGGAAGGCTGGCAGCCCTGGGTGATCAAGGAGATCAACCTGTACGGCGACGAGGACTAAACGCCCGGCGCCCGGCAGTGCTTGTCGATGAACGCCTGGTGCGTGGGCATCACGCTCGCGCACTTGCGTGTAACGTCGGCGAGTTTCGCCATCCGCGCGAGTAGTTCGGCTTCGGGCAGCACGTCGGCCAGCGGGTGATATCGCCGCGGCAGGATGTTCTGCCCGTGCATGACGGCGAACCAGCTGCTCTCGCTGAACAGCTCGTTGTCGTGGCGGTATAGCCGCGCATTCTCGCGATAGATGGCGATCCGGTCCGACAGGCTCTGCGGAACCGGCATGTGGCGGCAGTAATTCCAGAACGGCGAGTCGTCCCGCTCCGTCGCCTTGTAGTGCAGGATGATGAAGTCGCGAACCTGTTCGAACTCCAGGCGCGTGCGCCGGTTGAAGTAATCGATGTCCGCCTGGTTGAACGCCTTGTCCGGAAAATTCGTCATGAGCCGCGCGACGGCCGTCTGGATCAGGTGGATCGACGTGGATTCGAGCGGCTCGAGAAATCCCGACGCCAGCCCCAGCGACACCACGTTCTTCTTCCAGGGCTCCTTGCGAACGCCCGCCTTGAAGCGCAGGAAGTTGGGCTCCGACAAGGGCTCGCCATCGAGATCGGCGTTCAGGCTGTCCAGCGCCTGCTCGTCGCTGACGTGTTCGCTGCTGTACACGTGGCCGTTGCCGGTCCTCGATTGCAGTGGAATCCGCCACTGCCACCCGGCGGACTTGGCGGTTGCCCGCGTGTAGGGAATCGGCTCGCCTGTTTTCTGGCAGGCGCGCGCCACGGCGCGATCACAGGGAAGGAAGGAGCTCCAGTCTTCGTACCCGGACTTGAGCGCCTGCTCGATGAGCAGGCCGCGGAATCCGGAGCAGTCGATGAACAGATCGCCTTCGATCCACTCCCCGCTCTCCAGGCGGATGCCACGCACATGACCTGACTCGGGATCCTGGCGGACTTCGACCACCTTCCCTTCCGATCGCAAGACGCCGCCCGATTCCGCCTGGCTCCGCAGGAATTTCGCGTACAAGCCCGCATCGAAGTGGAAGGCGTAGGCGATCGTCTGCAGCGGCGATCCCTCCATCTTCAACTCCGGGCGCTGGAAGCGGCCCGAGCGTGCCGCCAGGATCTGCAGGTTGTAGTCATCCACCGCGGGCGCCCCGGGAGCGATCGCGAGATGGCGCAACCAGAAATGGTGGAAGTGCAGGCCTTCCATGTTGATGCCGTATGGACCGAACGAATGGATGTAACGCTGGCCGGCACGACCCCAGTTCACGAACTCGATGCCGAGCTTGAAGGTGGCGTTCGTACGCCGGACGAATTCGTTCTCGTCGAGCCCGAGCAACCGGTTGAAATACAGGATGTGCGGAATCGTGGCTTCGCCCACGCCCACGGTACCGATGGCTTCGGATTCCACCAGCCTCACCTTGATGGCCGGGTCGCGCAGCAGGCGCGCGAAGCACGCGGCCGCCATCCATCCCGCGGTGCCACCACCGACGATGACGATGTTGCGAACCCTGAGATCCTGCATGCGCCCGCTCAGACCGCGTCCGCCGGACAGTAGCGCTGGATGAATTCCGAATGGGTGGGCATGGAACGCGCGGCATTCAGCATGGCCGCGTGCATCGAATCCAGGCTTTCGCGGACCTGCGGGTGAGGCAGGTTCGCAACGATGGGATCCTGTCGCCGCGGCACTATGTTCTGCCCCAGGAAAACCGCCACCCAGCTGGCGCGCGCGAACAGCTCGTCCTCGTAGCGGAACACGCGGCCGGCCTCGCGGAACAATTCGATCTTGTGACGAAGGCTGTCCGGGATCGACATATTCCGGCAGTAGTTCCAGAACGGCGTGTCGTCCCTTTCCGTGGCGTGGTAGTGCAGGACGATGAAGTCGCGAACCTGCTCGAACTCCTTGCGCATGTGCCGGTTGTACTCGTCGCGCACCACCTCCGGCAGAGACGCGTCCGGAAACAGCGAGATGAAACGGCTGACGCCTTCCTGGATCAGGTAGATGGACGTGGATTCGAGCGGCTCGAGAAATCCGGCCGACAACCCGATGGCGATGCAGTTGTGGCTCCAGAATTCCTGGCGATGCCCGGTCGTGAACCGGATCTGGCGCGGCTCGGCCAGCAGCTCACCATCGAGGTTCGCGCGCAGGATCGACGCGGCTTCGTCGTCTCCCATGAACTCGCGGCTGTAGATGTGCCCGTTGCCCGTTCGCCGCTGCGTGGGAATGCGCCACTGCCAGCCGGCGGCGCGCGCGGTCGACCGCGTGTAGGGAAGCAAGGGCCCGGCGTGGCTCGAAGGCGCCGCCAGCGCGGAATCGCAAGGCAGCCAGTGACTCCAGTTCACGTAGGGCACGCCCAGGGTCTTCTCCAGCAGCAGCGCACGGAAACCGGTGCAATCGAAGAAGAAATCGCCGTGGAGCACATTGCCGTCGCTGAGCCGCAAGGCGTCGATGCGGCCGCTCTCCGGTGAACGCACGACCTCCTGGATCTTGCCTTCGACGCGGCGCACGCCGCGGGCCTCGGCGTACCGGCGCAGGTACAGCGCGTAGCGGCTGGCGTCGAAGTGATAGGCGTACCGCACGAACGACAGCACCGAGCGCGGATCGGGCAGCGGCAGGGTGAAGGCGTTGTGCTTCGCGGCCAGCGCGCACAGGCTGTACTGATCGATGGAGCGCGTGCTGCCCGCGGCGCGGTCGTGCAGCCAGTACTGGTGGAAATCGATTCCCCGCATGTCCACGCCGTGCACGCTGAACGGATGGATGTAGCGATCGCCGCGACGGCCCCAGTCGATGAACTCGATGCCGAGCTTGAAGGTGGCGTGCGTGGCCTTCATGAACTCGGCCTCGTCGAGGCCC
The DNA here is from genome assembly GCA_963846605.1 of uncultured Pseudomonadota bacterium. GTDB lineage: Bacteria > Pseudomonadota > Gammaproteobacteria > Steroidobacterales > Steroidobacteraceae > CADEED01. The sequence continues at coordinate 887,758 of CAWJWS010000008.1, read as the reverse complement.
AGCATGCGGTTGAAGTTGATGATGTCCGGGATGGTGGCCTCGCCAACCCCGATGGTGCCGATCTCCTCGGACTCCACCAGCTGGATGCTCACATCCTTCGGATCGAGCAGGCTGGAGAGCGCCGCGGCGGTCATCCATCCAGCCGACCCGCCGCCGGCGATCACGATCCGCTTGATCGCCGCGCTCATTGCCTCACAGGTTCCGCTGGCGCAGATGCTGGGCCAGCTGGCTCACGTAGCGGTGATGGCTGGGCATGCGCTGCACGAACTGGTCGATCTCGCGGCGGCGGTTCGTGAGCCACGACTGGACGTCCCGGTCGGATGCGCGGTCGGCGACGCGATCGTGCCGCTCGGGCGCGCGGCCCATTCCAAAATGCAGGATGGTCCAGTCCTCGGGCGTGAAGGGCTCCAGGTCGAAACTCACGGGGACTCCGCGGTTTCTGAATTGCGTGATCTTCATCGCCAGCTTCTCGGGCACGGGCTCTTCGGCCGCCGCGCGCCAATAGGAGCCGGCGCCGGTTGCGAGCGAGGGCGCGGCGGTGTCGAACAAGGCGCGGTTGAAGAGTTGCGCATGCGAGTAGTCGTCGTCACTTTGCCGGTTGTACTCCCGGCTTTCCATCGACATGTCGGGAGTGAACGGAATCAGCGCCGCGAGCCGCTCGATGTCCCGTTGCAGCAGCAGCATGGGCGCATGCGTGAGTGGTTCCAGCACGCCGGCCGCCTGCCCCACCGCCACGCAGTTGCCTGCCCAGGGTCGCGCGCGACGGCCCAGCGTGGCTTCGCTCGTGACCTGCGGGTCGCGCCCATGCGCGATCCTTGCCTGCGCTTCGGAATCCCGATGGAACACGGTGAGCCTGGCCGTGATTCCCTGCAGGAAGGTGTCCGATTGCCAGCCATACGCGCCACTCGTCAGGTGGCGGCAAGGCGGACCGAGTTCGGGCGTTTCACGCCGGCTCATGAACGCCTTCAGTTCACGGCCGCCGCGGAAGTCCGCGTCGAGCCGGGAGATCAGCAGCGCCTGCGGTCCGGAGCAATCGACGAACAGGGCAGCCCGTACCACCTGCCCGTCTTCCAGCCGCAGGGCGTCGATCCCGTTGCTACCGACAATGACCTCGGCGACCTTGCCGGCAATCACCTGCAGATTTCCGGCGCGCGCTGCGCCCGCGAACGGCACCTGATAGGACTGCGCGTCGAACTGGTAGCCGTACTCGCCTCGCGCCAGCGGCTGCATGCCCTGTTCCAGCGGGTGCGCGAACACTCCATGGCGCGCAGCCACGGCCGACACCAGGAAGGGCTCTAGCTTTCGCACGCCCTGGCGCGCCAGGTAATGATGGAACTGCACGCCGCCATGCACGGGCAGCGGCAGGTGAAAACACTGCACCCAGGATCGCTGTTCCGTGCCCCAGTCTGAAAACGCCGTCCCCCAATTGAAGGACGTGGCGGTATCCAGGAGCAGGCGCGGTTCCGTGACGCCCGCAACCAGGTTGAATGCGTAGGCGGTAGGCGGCGTGATGCTGCCGAGAAAAATGTCCGACGGCGGAGCGTCCTCGCAATTCACGCCGAGGATCTGGATCGACGGCGGCAGATGCCGGGCGAGCATCGCCGCGGTCATGCGCAGCGCCAGCCCCGAGCCGACGATGGCGATGCGCGAGATGGCGGTACCGGACATCGTGTTCATGCGGGAGCCGCTGCCGCGGCCATCAGTGGCACGGTGTCCGAGGCCGCGCCGATGTGCCGGATGAATGCGAGGTGATCCGGTGAACTGCGCGCCGCCCGGATCGTGTCCGACTGGATGGCCGCCGCGTTCTGGAGCAATACCTCGGCCGGCGCCGCTTCCACGCGGCGGTCGAAGCCGCGCGGCACGAGGTTCTGCCCGAGAAGCACCGCGATCCAGCTCGGTGGGAGAAACACGCCGAACTCGTATTTCACGATGAAGCCGCGCGTGAGCCAGGCCGTGATTTTTTCCTGCAGGCTGTCGGGCAGCTTCAGGTTGCGGAAGTGCCGCCACATCTCGCTGTCCTCGCGCTGCGTGGCCACGTAGTGCAGCAGCAGGAAGTCGCGGACGCGCTCGAAGTTGAGATTCATGCGACGGTTGTACTCATCGGCGTCCGATGGCTCGAACTGGCTGTCGGGAAACAGCTGGATGAGCTCGGTGATGCCTTCCTGGATGAGGTGGATGGACGTGGACTCGAGCGGTTCCAGGAACCCCGCCGACAGGCCGATCGCCACGACGTTCTTGTTCCAGAGACGGCGTCGCCGGCCCGTGACGAACCTGAGCTTGTTGGGCGACGCCAGCGGCGCGCCTTCCAGATTGGAGAGCAGCACCTCGGTGGCATCGTCGTCCGAGATGAAGTCACTGCAGTACACGTGGCCGTTGCCTACGCGGTGCTGCAACGGAATCCGCCATTGCCAGCCGGCCTGCCTGGCGGTGGCGCGCGTGTAAGGCGTCAGCGGCCCGCGGGTCTCGCAGGGAATGGCAACGGCGCGATTGCAGGGAAGCCACTGGCTCCAGTCGTCGTAGCCGGTCTTGAGCGTCTGCTCGATGAGCAGGCCACGGAATCCCGTGCAGTCCACGAACAGGTCGGCGCTGATGGTCTCGCCGCGATCCAGCGTCACCGACTCCACGAATCCGGAGTGAGGATGCTGCCGGACGTCGACGACCTTGCCTTCGGTGCGGACCACGCCTTTGGCCTCGGAGAAGCCGCGCAGGAAACGCGCATAGCGGGACGCATCGAACTGATACGCGTAACCGAAGGTGGATTCGACGCGCGAGGGATCCTTGTCCGGATGCCGGAAGCGGCCCATTTCCGCGAGCAGGATCGGCAGCGAATAGTCCGCCAGCCTCGTCGTGAGGCCGAGCGACCGGCCTCGCAGCCAGAAGTGATGGAACGGAATGCCATTCACCACCGGCCCGAAATCACCGAAAGGATGGATGTAGCGGTCACCCACCCTTCCCCAGTCGACGAACTCGATGCCGAGCTTGAACGTGGCCTCCGTGGCCTTCATGAGCTCGGCTTCGCCGATGTTCAGCGTCTGGTTGAAGCTGCGGATGTGCGGAAGCGTCGCCTCGCCCACGCCGACTATTCCGATCTCGTCGGACTCGACCAGCCGGATGGACACCGGCAGCGATTTGAACTTGTGCGACAGCGCCGCCGCCGTCATCCAGCCGGCGGTGCCTCCACCCAGAATGCAGATCGACTTGATGCGCATCGCGTGCCCAGCGTACCCGGGCTCACGCCCGATCGCTGTCTACTTCGGCATCTTCGCGCGGATTTCCGAAGCCACCGTCTGCGCGGGGAAGATCTCCGGCGCTTTCGTCACACCGGGAAACTCCGCCTTGTCGCCTTTGCCCATCTGGATGACGATCACGGTCTGGAAGACCTTGGGCGGCTCCCAGCGCTCGAGTACTTGATAGGGAACGTCGCCGCCACCAAAGCCGCCGGTGCTCGGCCCGCCGCGCGTGCCGGAGTCCGAAGTACCGCGTGGAGTTTCGCTGCGGCCCGCCGCACCGGACCCGGTGCCCGTGGACTCGCCACCCAGCACACCGCCGGACTTGCCCTGGATATCCTGCTTCTCCGCCTCGAGCTGCACGCTCTGGGTGGTCTTGTTGATGACCGCGAACCACTCCTGGCCCGATTCGGTGGTGAACTCCGCGGCGCGCAACAGCGCGTACTGCGCCACCTGCTCACGCGTCATGCCGCGCGCTCCCGTGTACACCACGGAGTGCCGGCCATTGTCCGTGGGCGCCGTCAGGTAGCCGGCCGCGCCAAGCACGCTGGCTTGCTGGTATTTCGGCGCCGGAGCCGCGGCGCAGGCCGATAGCATCAGGGCGACAGCGAGTGCGATGTATCTGTTGGTGTTCATGTCTGGTTTTCCCCTCTTCGAAAATCAAAAGGCGGGCGAGGATTGCAGTCCTCGCCCGCCTGGATCACCCGCATCAGAACTGGTAGCGGACTCCCAGCACCATGCGACGATCGTTCAGGAATGCGAAGCGCGGTGCGGTCTGCCCTTCGCCGTTCAGCAACATGAACGCCTTCTCCTTCGTGTCGAGCACGTTGGAGATCGACGCACGCACCTGCAGGTGCTCGTTGAAGTCGTACCGGAACGATGCATCGAGGAATCCGTTCTGGTCCGTGTAGATCGGGTTGCCGGTCACCCAGTCGCGATAGGACGTCAGGTATTCGGAACGCCAGTTGTACGCCAGGCGCACTTCCACCTTTTCGTCCTGGTAGATGCCGACCAGGTTCGCGATGTGCTCGGATTGTCCCAGCAGATCCGTGACACCAAACCGGTACGACGTGGTGAGGTCGTCCGGGACCCCGTCGCCGTTCTGGTCGACACCCATGCCCGGCGGCTCGCCGCTGGCCTGGATGTTGGTGTAGTTGGCCTGCATGCCCAGGTGCGACATCCAGCCCGGCAACTGATCGTAGAACTGCTGATAGGCCAGCTCGAAGCCATGCAGGCTGGCCGACGCCTGGTTGATGTTGCCGTTGTACACCACGTCGACCGTCCGGCCGTCCAGTGTCATGGAGCCTACCGTCTGACCCTGGCCATCCATGAGCAGCGTGTTCTCATCACCCGACGTGATGATGTTCTTCAGCTCCTTGTCGAACAGCGCGGCGGAGAAGTAACCGCCCGTGAAGTACCACTCGAAGGACAGGTCGAGATTGGTCGCTTCGGTGGGCTTCAGGTCCGGATTACCGCGGGTGAGCACGATGCGATCGAGCGTGATGTTCTGCGCGCCGCGGTCCACACCAAACAAGGGGTCGCCCACGGGTACGGGCGCGAAGTTGGTGCGGGTGGTATTGGCCGTGACCAGCCGGGACGCGCGCAAGTCCTGCACGTTCGGCCGCGTCAATGCCTTGCTGGCGCCGAAGCGCATCAGCATGCGGTCGTTCAGATTCCACTTCACGTTCAGCGACGGCAGCACGAATGATTCGTCCCGGTCCACCACGATGGGCGTCGCGAGCGACTCCAGGAACGCCGCGGTCTGCGGCAGGAAGTCGCGCACGTGGTCCCGGCTCTCGGCGTCCGGCGTGCGGGGAGCGTCGGGGGTCGACGCCGTCTGCGCATCCTGATCGAACGGCTGGAATGCCAGCGCGCCGTCGGAAGACAACGAGGTCTTCGTGAAGCGCACGCCGACGTTGCCGTCGAGGGACATGCCGTTGGAGTTGAGATCACGGCCGAAGTCGAGCCTCAGGTACGCGCTCTGGTTCTCCTCGACGATGTCCGAGATGTCCTCCGGCCGGTAGGCGCCGGTGCCATCCATGTTGCCGCGCGGGTTCCACGGATGGTTGGTGGCCAGATCCGGCTCGTTGTCGATGAAGGTGCGCATCGCACCGTAGTTCATCAGCAGCTCGCGCTTGATGTACGGGAAGGCCGTGTTGTTCCCCATCACCACGCCGCCGCGGAAGAAGTTGGAGAAGTCCACGAGCTCGTGCGCGTCCGAATTGAACTGGCCGAGCACGCCGGCGCCGCCCTGCCATACCGGAGCGATGCCGCCCCAGTTCAGGCCGATTTCCTTGTTGGTCTGCTCACGCTCCGAGTAGCGCGCGCCGAAGCGCACGGCCTTGAACCACGAGTCGCCTTCGAAGTCGTACTTGCCGTCGCTGCGCAAGGCCTTCAGGTCGCCGGTGCCTTCGCGGAACGAATCGGCCGCGAACTGCCAGACCGCGCCGATCGGATCGGCCGTCGAGGTCGGATTCGGCAGATTGCCGCTGCCACCGGTGCGCGTATTGCCCGCGTTGAAGCGATGCCGCGGGTCGATGTCGAAATAGATGCGCGGGTTCTCGAGATCCGGCCGGACCCAGGCGTTCGCATACACCTGCGTGCCGCCCCAGACTTCGACGTAATCCGCGTCGGCCTTGGTGAGCTGCGCATCGAACTCGAGATACAGCTTCTCGGTGGCCTCGAACTTGAAGTTCAGGCTGATGTCTTCCGTCGTGGAATTCTCGTGCTTGCCGATGCCCAGCTGGCCGATGCCGAGGCCATAGGCACCCGCCCAGCTCTCACCCGCGTCGGACACCATGCCCGACTCCATCAAGCCATTGCCGATGGGAATCATGACTTCGCAATCGCCGGGCGCGGTGGGCTGGCCACCGGGACCGCTGCACGTGGCGACGCCTGGCGAGCGCCAGTCGTTGTTGAACCTGAGATCGGACATCGTCACGCGCGGACCGCCGTCATGGTCCGGGAACCACTCGGTGGTGTGCTCGAGGCTGTCGATCTGGTTCTCGACGCGCGTGTACTTGAGCGTGGCTCTGAGCTTGTCGTTCTGCCACTGCGTGGCGAGGTAGTAGCTGGTGCGATCGCGGTCCACTTCGTTGGTACGCAGCTGGAAGCCCGGAACGTAGGCTTCGATCTGGTCCGCCGACACTCCGGTGAATCGTCCCGGGCCCGACGTTTCGGAGGCAGAGGGGTTGATGCGCGGCGTGGGCGCGCCCTGCTGCCAGCCGTTGATCATCGAAAACAGCTTCGACGACGAGTACGAGGCCAGGATGCCGAATTCGCCGTTGTCGTCCGTCGACCAGCGGTTGCCCGCGACGGCGCTGTAGGTGGGCGCGTAGTCCTCGCGAAGATCGCCGTAGGTGGTCTCGGCCGCCAGCGCGAGCACGTGACCGGGACGGTCGAAGGGCTCCAGCGTGCGCAGGTTGATCGTGCCGCCGATGCCGCCTTCGATGAGGTCGGCGGATTGATTCTTGTAGACGTCCACTCCACCCACGAGCTCGGGAGGAATGCTGGACCAGTCGAGCGCGCGGCCGCCATTGGCCGAGAAGGCGTCGCGGCCGTTGAATTCCGATCGCACGAAGCCCAGGCCGCGAATCAGGTTGCCGCGGCCCTCGGGTGACGGGAAGTCCGGCGACGCACCGCCGGTGGGGAAGCGCGATACCGTGACGCCGGGAACACGTTGCAGCGCCTCGGCGACCGAGAGGTCCGGCAGGCTGGTCACGTCCGAGGCCGTGATCGAGTCCACGAACGTGTCCGAATTGCGCTTGATTTCCGCTGCAGACTGCAATGCCGCGCGGATACCGGTGACGACGACTGTGGTGAGATCGTCTTCGCCCGCCTTCTTCTCAGCTCCGGCGGCGCTTTCCGCCTGTTCCTTCTGCTGAGCCTGGTCCTGCGCCTGGGCGATCGCGGACGCGACCGCCATCGCCAGAACCGACGAACCAACGAGCAAACGATCCGACTTGATGGATTTCAACTTCACTAGGGCCCCCTTCTGATCATCTATATAAAAGTGACTTTCATATGCGCTAACGCCATGAAGTCTTTCTGATGCCGCCTTTTTCACTGGTTTCGTGTTCGCGCACAAATGGCAGTTTCTGGAAGCTGCGATAACAAAATGGCGAAAGTCGGGACAGCGACGCGAATGAAGAAAGTTACTTTCATTAAGGCAACCGACTATCCGGAGCGTCCGCACCACCCGCCCGCGCGTGCGCGTGACGATTTGTGATCGAAACTGCGTTGGCGCAGTATCCCGGCGACTCGCTTCCGGACAATCGAACACACGCCATGCGCGAATTTTCCCGAACGCCGGAATGGCGTGAAGTCGACCGCGATACTTTCGTCGAACAGATCGCGCCACTGCGGAGACCCGCCGTGCTGCGCGGATTCGCCAGCGACTGGCCCGCGGTCCGTGCGGCCCGGGAATCACCCGCCGGACTCCGCGATTACCTGCGGGGATTCGATGCCGGCAAGACGGTGCCCATGTTCTTCGGCCCCTCGTCCATCAAGGGGAACTTCTGGTACCGCGACGACCTGCGCGGCCTCAACTACCAGAACCGGATGGCGCAACTGCACACGCTGCTGGACGGATTGCTGGAGCTGCGCGACGCGCCCGACCCTCCGTCCCTCTACGCCGGCGCGGTCGCGATCGCGGATCACCTGCCCGGCTTCGAGAAGGCGAACACCAGCGCCGTCCCGCATCCTGACGCCGTTGCGCGGATCTGGATCGGCAACTCGGTGCAGGTGGCGACCCACTTCGACCTCTCCGAGAACATCGCCGTGCTGGTGGCGGGGCGACGCCGATTCACGTTCTTCCCGCCCGAGCAGGTCTCCAACCTGTACGTGGGCCCTTTCGATTTCACGTTCGCGGGCCCGCCCGTCAGCATGGTGGACCTGCACCACCCGGACCTGGAGCGCTTCCCGAAATTCTCCGAGGCGCTGGCCACCGCGGAATTCGCCGACCTCGAACGGGGCGATGCCGTCTACGTGCCGTACATGTGGTGGCACCACGTGCAGAGCCTGGACACCTTCAACGTGCTGGTGAACTACTGGTGGGACCTCGTGGCCAAGCCGTGGCAGGGCTCGCCGTTCAAGGCGCTCATGCACGCGATCATGAGCGTGCGCGACCTGCCGGAGCGCGAGCGCGCCGTCTGGCGGTCATGGTTCGAGCACTATGTGTTCGGCGCCGGGCACGACGCCGTCGCCCACCTGCCGCCGCAGGCGCGCAGCGTGCTCGGAGAAACGACTCCGGAGATGGCAGCGGCGATCAAGCAGTGGTTGATCGAAGCGCTGCGTAAATAGGCTGGACGTTCCCAAAAAAAACCCCGCGGTGTCTCGACGACACCGCGGGGTCGATTGCCAGACGGCTGGCGTCTAGAACTTCGACTTGAAGCCGACGGTGAAGTACCGCCCCATGTCGTCGTACAGGTTACCCAGGGTCGGATAGAACAAGCCGGGAAGACCCGAGTTGGAGCCGAACAGGGGCGCACGCTCGTTGAGCAGGTTGTTCACGGTGATGAAGCCTTCCATGTCCCCACCCCAGCTCTCGAACTTCCTGCTGACCGTGGTATCCACCACGACGTAGGCGCCGAGGCTCGAGTCCACGTAGTTCTGCGTGTTTCCGTTCAACCGGTTGTCACTGGTCTTCAGATTGACGTTGCCAAGCCAGCGATTCTGCACCGCCACCGCCCAGCTCTCGTTCCGCCAATTGAGGAACGTGGTCTGCATCAACTTGGGCTGGACCGCCCAGGTGTAGAACCGCGACGCCGGGGTGTTGAGCGTGGAGTTCGTCGGCTGGTAGTTCGCCAGGTGACGCACGGAGAACTGGCCGCCGAACAACGCCACGTTGTAGTCGAGCTGGATGTCGAAGCCGCGCGTCTTCTGGACCGCCGCGTTGAGCGGCGACGAGCGGATCTCGGTGGGCATGTTCACGGCCGGATTGCGGTAGTTGGGATCCGCCGGATTGGTGATCGGCCGTACCGCCAGCGAGCAGAACGTCGAGTCGTACGCGGGCGCACTCGCCAGGCACAGGCCCTGGATCGCGTCGTTCTGGTACGTGATGTTCGTGATCGCGTTCGTCAGCCGCGTCTCGTAGAAATCCACCGCGAAGCTGAAGTTGTCGATGAAGCTCGGCGTGAGAACGATGCCGGCCGTCAACGTCTTCGCCGTTTCCGGGGTCAGGTCCGGGTTGCCACGCGACGCCAGGCGCTGGCCCTGGTTGCTGCCACCGGTGAGCCGGTCCTGGAAGCCGGTCGAGGTGACGCTCTGGGGTCCGAACAGTTCGTTGAGGTTCGGAGCACGGAAGTCCTGCGACAGCGTGCCGCGGAAACGAACCGAATCGATCGCCTGCCAGTTGAGGCCGAGTTTCCACGAGTCGCCCGCGTCGAAGTCCGAGTACTTGGCGCGACGGCCCGACAGGTTGGCGGAGAGATCCTGGAAGCCAGGGACTTCCTTGAGCAGCGGAACGTTGAATTCCACCGCGTACTCGTACACGTGGTTCTTGGCATCGACAGGCGCATTGGTGTTCTGCACCCAGCGCAGCGGCGCACCGCCGTTGGCCAGACAGAAACGAAGGCCCGTGCAGTTGACGAAGTCGGTGGGCAGGTAGTCGCTCTCGAGAACGTAAGTCGCCCAACGGGCCTCGCCCGACACGTTCGCAACGATGTTGCCGGCCGGGAGGCCGAAGCCCACCTCGCCGCCGATCGAGAAGCCGACGTCGTCGAGCTCCTGCGTCAGCGTCCAGGAAGTTTCCGTGCGCAGGTAGTCGTAGGACGCCGCCGAAGGTCCGGCCGGGTTGGTGATGTTGGTGGGAACGCATCCCGGATAGAGGCCGGTGAACTGCGGCTGGGTGTTCACCCAGCAGCGGATCGTGCCGCTGTCATTCACGGCATCCAGCGAAGCCAGGTACTTCGCGTTGTCCGTGTTGTTCGGATTGGTGACTGTCAGTTCGCTGTTCGCATGGTTGTAGAAAACATCCCAGCGCCAGGTTTCGCCGATGCTGCCGGTGGCGCCCGTTTCGACGTTCCACAACTGCTGGTCGCCCAGCGTGCGATAGAGCCGGTTCGGGCTGCCATCGGCGGGCAATCCGCCGACCTGGTTCCAGATGTAGGAAGGCACGCGGATGTACGGCACGTTCGCCGCCCCCGCCGGTGGCGGCGGCGGCGTGCTGCCGGTCTGCGGCGAAGTGGCCGGGGCGGCCGGGAGGCAGAGGCGGCCAGCCGGGGCGGTCGAGCAATCGATTCCGGAGCCGAGCAGTGCCTGCGTTTCCGGCCGGATGTAGGGGTTGTTCGAGAAGATCGAGTTCGGGCGCCCCGCCGAGGGGCTCACTACCCACTGGATCCAGTTCGACGCGTTCTCGGCTTGCGCCCAGGAGCCCTGCACGTACCAGTTGGCGTTCTCGCCAATGTCCACGTCGAAGCGCGTGAACACGTCCTTCATCTCGATTTCGGAACGGAAAGTGCCGTACTTGATGTACGCGCCGTCGCCGCCGATCTCGACGGGCGGAGAACCCGTCGCCACGCCATGGGCCAGCGGGACCAGGTTGCCCGAGGCGTCGAAGGTATGGTTGTTGTAGGCGCAGGCGGTGCCGCACACCACGTTGCCCGCTTCGGGGCCGCTGTTGTACACGCGTGAATAGGGCGTGTTCCTGAACGGATTGGCGACCGAACCGTTGCCGGTCAGCAACCAGGCCTGCCCGTCCTCTCCATAGGGACGATCCGTGATCGGGATCATTTCCTGGCGGCGGAAACGCGCGCCGACTTCGAAGTGGCCGCGATCGCTGAACAGCGCCGTGCCCCAGGCCGCACCGACCTGGTACTCGTCACCGTCGTTGTACTTCGACCGGCCGACATCGCCCTTGAGCGACAGACCGGTGAATTCCTTGTCCAGCACGTAGTTGACGACGCCGGCGACGGCATCGGAGCCGTAGATGGCCGAGGCGCCACCGGTGACGATGTCCACCTTCTTGACCAGCATCTGCGGCAGCACGTCGATGTTGACCGAGCCGTCCTGGTTGTTCGGCGCGACGCGATGACCGTCGAGCAGCACCAGGGTGCGCTGGGCGCCGAAATTGCGCAGCGACAGCGTATTGCCGCCGTTGTTCGTGCTGCCGTTGCCTTGGTTGCGCGGCGTGCGGCCACCCATGAGGTTGGGCAGCTTGTTGAGCGCGTCCGCCGTGTCACTGGGCGTGGTCGCCGAAATCTCGCTGATGTCCACCGAGGTGATCGGCGTCGGTGAGAGAACGGTGTCGGTGATGGTGCGCGAGCCGGTGATCGCGGAGACCACGATCTCGTTCAGTTCTTCTCCGTCGTCGCCCGCCGGATTCGGCGCTTCCTGCGCGCTGACCGGAACCGCCGTAAGAGCCGCCGTGATGCCAAGTGCGATCAAGGAACGGCCAAAAATTCGCGTAGTAGTCATGTCATCCCCCTCTTTTTGATGCGCAGCACGCTATCAGCACGGTTTTACTATGGCAATTCACTTTCATAAGGCATATCAGTGATTGCGCGTTCGGATATTGGGAGCGCTAGCATGGAAAAGCGCCCGAATGCGCCAATGCTCGGACAAGTCGCGTGGCAGTCCGCCGGGTAGTTAGTTGGATTCCACGCCGATGCCGGGTTTGCGCGGAAAAATCGCGAGAACGCCGCAGGTTCGGGCGCTGCCGGCATGCGTGGAGCCGGGCGCGCGCGATCGAAATGCTCCGGCAAATGCTCCGGACACGAATTCGGCCGGGCCGAGGGGAGCAAATGGCCCGGGAGCGCTACGGATACGCGCCACCCCCTGGACGCGAGTCCGCGCCGGTCAACACACGGGAGAGGCTATATATAAGGTGTGAGTTCCGCCGGCTCAGCCACGAGCCCTGGCTTTCTGACTCGACAGCTCGTGCCCTTGTGATGGGTGACGCCCTTCAGTCGACTGGTGTGCCACTCCTGACGAGGATGGGCTCGTTGAGCGCTCGCTGGTATTCCTCTTCGCCGATCGCGTCCACCGACCGCAGCTTGGCCAGCAGGTTGTCGATCAGCACTCGCAGGCCGGGGCTCGGCGTGCCACTCGCAATTGAACGCTGATACTTGATCGGCCCCGGGATGATCGCCACCAGGAAGGCCGTCTGCGCCGGCGTCAACGCCTGAGGTTCGCAATCGAAATAGTGGCGGGCCGCGGGCCGCAGGCCGCGCAGGTCCGGCCCCCATTCGATGATGTTCAGATAGATCTCGAGAATGCGATCCTTACCGAGCGCCGACTCCAGCAGAAACGTGATTGCCAATTCCTGGAGCTTGCGTCCCACTTCCTTGTCACGCGACAGGAACAGGTTCTTGGCCAACTGCTGGGTGATCGTCGACGCGCCGCGCGCCGTGGCGCCGCGCGACCAGTTGGCAAGCAGCGCGGAAGGCAGTTCGCGAAGATCGATGCCGCTGTGCCCGTAGAAGCCCGCGTCTTCGGAAAGGAGCAGAGTCCGCAAGAACAACGGCGGAACGTCGCTCAGGGCGATGAAGTCGGGGGATGAGAGCGAAACATCGATGGGACGATGCGGACCGAGCCCCTCGTGGGAGCGGAAGACGAAGTCACGCCGCAGTCGGGAGATTGCCGGCGGCATCTTTGCCGGCGGACTGAAGTCGATCTTCTGGCTCACCACGAGTGCGGCAAGATCCGAGGCACGTCCGCTTACACTCACTTCTATCGTGGCCGATCCCAGATCACGGGTGCCGCCGGGCGCTGCTCCCAAGCTTTCCGGCACTTCCAGCCCCGCTGCGCCCAGCAGCCGCGCGAACTCCAGCTGCCGCACGCCGAGTACGAGATCGACACCCGGATCAGTATCGAGGTCGCGCAGCTTGATCGAGCCCGACAGTTCCGCGCCTGACATCGTCCCGCGGACCTCGGGAATTTCGATGGTGCCGTCGGCAGGCCGCGAGACGCCGTCGAATCGCAGGGTCAGATCCGTGGGATCGCCGAGCCGGGGTTCTTCGTCAGCGTTTTCCGCCAGCGCTGCGAAGCGCGCGCCTCGCGCCGCGATGTCGACGTGGAAGCGGAGCGCGTCGTCCTTCGATTGAATATTGATGCGGCCGTCTGCGATTCCTCCCGCGACGAGCGGATAGCCCTCGCGCCGCACCTCGAGCAGACGCGTGATGTCGAGCTCACGTGCCTCGACCGCCCATCCGCTTCCCAGCGAATCCACCTGCTCGCGAATCGACAAGCCAGCGTGTGGCTCGATCAACGTGAGTTGGAGATCTTCGCCGCGAGTGCCCGTCACATCCCATGCGGTTTCCGGCGAGTTGACGCTGATGCCTGCCGGGCCGACAAGATTGGCTGCACTGACTGCGAGTCTCAGGCGGCCGGGATACGTGGCGTCGATCGCGTCGGCATGCAGCCGCGCACCATGACCAAGGTCGAGATCGAAGCCCGACAGGCGCACGAACGGCCACAGGCCCACGCGTACAGAATTGATTCGGGCAACCATGCCGTGGCGCGTGGCGGCGGACACGATCCGCTCGTGGATCGCGCGCTCGAGCCTGGGTTTCAGCAACACCGCGGCCAGCGTCAAGACCAGCGCTGCGGCAATCGCGCCTGCGAGCCACCGTCGTCCGCGGGTGCGAAACATGGCCATCGATGATCCGGTTGAAATTGGTGGAAAGGGAGGGAATCGAACCCTCGACCCCGGCATTATGAGTGCCGTGCTCTAACCAGCTGAGCTACCTTTCCACGCGGCCCGGACGACTGTCCCGGGCCGGAAAGCCGCCCGAAACGAAGGGGCCGCGATTCTCGCGGCGGCTCTCGCCGCCTGTCAAGGCAAGTCCCCAGAAAACAAGGGCTTATGCCCCTGCCCTGGCGGCGCCGCCGCACCCCCGGCTGTCAACCGGTCCAATCCCCGGGACTGCCAGGACTGCGATACCGCTCTCAATTCGGCTCCACCGGATCAAGCCTCGAGGCAATCAAGCCGATACGACGGCTCAGGGCGCTCTCGGTCGGGCGCCAGGATGTTAATTGCCCATGAAATGGCTGCAGCTCGCGCATTTGCCGTTGAGAACAAAGCTGATCGCCGCCAGTGCCCTGACGGCGTCGATCGCGCTTTTGATCTCGGCGATGACGCAGGGCGATCTCCTCGTACCAGTTCGCACGTAACGAGGCGTACGAACACCTGAATGAGGTGGCTCGCGTGATCGCGGGCCGCAGCACCGCGGCCATCCAGAGCCAGGATTTCGGCCAGGCGGAGGCGCTGGTCAGTGCGCTGCGCGTGGAACCGAACGTCGAAGAAGCGCTGCTCATCGACGTGCCAGAAGCGCGTGCTCATGCACTACGCGGGCAACAAGACCATGCTCATGCGTACGGCATCACGGGCGACGTCGACGACGCTCCAGAGCTGGCAGCAGCAAGCGATCCAGTCGAACGCGCACCAGCATCGCTTCGACGGCCTGCAGGCGCTGCACCTGGTCTACCCGATCACGCGACGGCGGCAAGCTCATCGGCCATCTCTACGTCCGCGCGAACTTGAGCGAGATGAAAGCCGCGCTGCTCATGCAGCTGGGCATCCTGCTAGGCAGCTCGGTGCTGGCCTTCGCTTTCGCCTATCTACTCGCATCGCGCGTGCAGCGCCAGATCGCCGCGCCCGCTGCAGGAGCTGGTGGACGACCATGAGCGCCGCGGAGCGCGGCGACTACTCGCGCCGCGCGAAGGTCGACCTCGGACGACGAGATCGGCCACCTGATGCGCGGCTTCAACAGCATGCTGGGCCAGATCGAGAGCCGCGAGCAGGAACTGGCCAAACAACAGGGCTACCTGGAAGCGCAGGTGGCGGAACGCACACGCAACCTGGCGGACGCCAACAAGACGCTGCGCCAGGCCATGAACGACAGCGTCGAGGCCTGCCGCATCGCCGAAGCCGCCTCGCGCGCCAAGTCGGAATTCCTGGCGCGCATGTCGCACGAAATCCGCACGCCCATGAACGGCGTGCTGGGCATGACGGAGTTGCTGCTGGACTCGAAGCTCGATCCGCGCCAGCGCCGTTTCGCGGCGACGATCCAGAGCTCGGCGGACGCGCTGCTCGCCATCATCAACGACATCCTCGACTTCTCGAAGATCGAGGCCGGCAAGCTGCGCCTCGAAGCGCAGGACCTCGACATCCGCCAGGTGGTCGAAGAAGTCATCGACCTGTTCGCGCAGCGCGCGCATCAGAAAGGCATCGAGCTGCTGCTGGACATCGACCCTTACCTGCATCGCTGGGCCAAGGGCGACGAGCTGCGCATCCGCCAGATCCTCATGAACCTGGTGTCCAACGCGCTCAAGTTCACCGCCAGCGGCCACGTGCTGGTGCGTGCGCGCGGCGTGAATCCTTCCGAGACTCACGTGTCGCTGGTCATCGACGTGATCGACACGGGCACGGGCATCCTTCCCGAGAACCAGGCGGCGATCTTCGACGCCTTCGTGCAGGAAGACGGCTCGACCACGCGCCGCTTCGGCGGCACGGGCCTGGGGCTCGCGATCTCGCGCCAGCTGGCCACGCTCATGGGTGGCGACATCACGATGGTGAGCCAGCCCGGCGTGGGCTCGACGTTCTCGCTGGCGATCACGCTGCCGGCCGCGCCGGCCATCACTTCGGATTCCTCGCAGGGCCTGATGCTCGCCCCGGGCTCGCGCGTGCTGGTGGTCGACGACAGCGCCATCAACGTCGAGATCCTGGCCTCGCAGCTCGAAGCCTGGGGCTTCGTGGTCACCACGGCCGCCAGCGCGATGGAAGCGCAGAACACAGCTCGAAGACATGGGGCGCGCGAACGAACTGCCCAAGATCATCGTGCTCGACTGGCACATGCCGGAACAGAACGGCGTCGACTGGTTGTTGGGCGTGCGCCGCACGACGCCTGGAGAGCTTCAATCCCCGCCATCATGGTGAGCTCGGTGGCCGACGATCTCGAGGCCGGCCTCGCGAACCAGCTCGCCCCGCATGCGCCGCCTCGCCAAGCCCGTGCGCCAGAGCATGTTGCGCCGTGCCCTGCACGAAGCGCTGCAGGCCACGCCCTTCCAGGAAATGAGTTCCGCCCCCGCCATGCTGGCCCCGGAGAACGAACCCGTGCTCGATCACCTCTCCGTGCTGCTCGTCGAAGACAACATGGTCAACCGCACGCTGGCGCTCGAGATGCTGCAGCGCCTGGGTTGCGACGCCATGCACGCCGGCAACGGCGTCGAAGCGCTGGACGCGCTGGAGAAGCAGGACTTCGACGTGGTGCTCATGGACTGCCAGATGCCGGTCATGGACGGCTTCATCGCCACGCGCAAGCTGCGCGAGCGCGAAGCTGGCGAAGAAGAAGGAACCCACGCGCGTCGTGGCGCTCACCGCCAATGCCCTGGCCGGCGACCGCGAAGCCTGCCTCGCGGCCGGCATGAACGACTACCTCGCCAAGCCCTTCACGCTGGCGCAGCTGCGCAACATCCTGCTGCCCTCGAAGGTCTCGCGCTCCGCGGCCAACAAGGTGACGCTGGACAACTCGGCCATCGATGCCGTGCGCCAGCTGGATCCGGACGGCAACGACCGGCTGCTGTCGCGCCTGATCGCGCTGTATCGCGACGACTCCTCGCAGCTGCTGGCCGACATCGACAATGGCCTCAAGGCCGGTGATGCCGAAGCCGTCGCGCGCGCCGCGCACACGCTCGAAGAGCTCCAGCGCCAACCTCGGCGCCACCAACGTGGCCGCCATCGCGCGCCAGATCGAGAACTCCGCGCGCAACGGCGAGATCACCGACCTCATGGGCTCGGTCACCAAGCTGCAAGGCGCAGCGCACCGTGGCGCTGTCCGAACTCGAAGCGCTCGACAACGCCGTGAAGGTGGCCTGATGCCGCAACACCGGCGGACAACCCATCCACGTTCTCATCGTCGACGACGACGCGGGCTCGCGGCTGCTCATGCGCCGCGCGCTGGAGCGCTCGGGCTTCGTGGTTTCCGAGGCCGCGGACGGCCATCGCCGCGGTGGCCGCCGTGGAAGCCGGTCAATGCAACGCCGTGCTCATGGACGTGGAGATGCCCACCATGAACGGCTACGACGCCTGCAAGGCCATCCGCGCCCGCGCCGGGCGGCACGCACCTGCCCATCATGATGGTCACGGGCCGCGACGACGTGGCCTCGATCAACCAGTCCTACCAGGCCGGCGCCACGGACTTCCTCGCCAAGCCCATCAACTGGAACCTGCTGGGCCACCGCGTGCAGTACCTGGTGCGCGGCGGACGACTGGTGCAGGAAGTGGAAGAGAACGAGGCACGCCAGCGCGCCATGCTCGACGCCCTGCCCGACCTGCTGCTGGTCGTCGACATGTACGACCGCATCGTCGATCGCCTCGGAGCCACCGAGAATCATCCCTTCCTGCAGGGCGGCGTCAAACAGGACCAGAAGATTTCCGAGCTGGTGAGCGGCGACGCCGCGCGCGCCATCACGCATGCGCTCGATGACTGCCGCGTGCGCAACGAACGCACCGAGCTCGAATTCGAAGCCATCCGCGACGGCGTCGAGCGCCGCTTCGAAACGCGCATCGTGCCCTACGACAAGGGCCGCCTGCTGGTGGTGTTGCGTGACGTCACCGAGCGGCATCGCGCCGCAACCGTATCCGCGAACTGGCGTTCTTCGATCCGCTCACGCAGCTGCCGAACCGGCAGTACCTGTTGCAGCTGCTGGAAGAAGCGCGTCGCGAGGCCGCGGCCACGGGCGAACGGTTCGCCGTGGTGCGCATCAACCTCGACAATTTCAAGCGCATCAACGACAGCATCGGCCATGGCGCCGGCGACGCGCTGCTGCAGGCCGTGGCGCTGCGCCTCGGCACGTTCCTCAAGCTCGAGCGCGATGGCGCGGTGACCATGCCGCTGGCGCGCCTCACCAACGATGAATTCGCGGTGGCCATCCGCCACCTGCAATCCGACGCCGACGTGCAGAACGTGGTGAACAACGTGGTGGCCGCGTTCGCCTCGCCGTACCTGATCCGGCATCGCGACTTCTTCGTGAGCTGCACGCTGGGCATCGCCATCTTCCCCGACCACGGCAGCTTCGGCGACGAGCTGCTGCGCACCGCCGGCCTCGCGCTGCAGGAAGCGCGCACCGGCGGCAGCAATCGCGGCGTGATCTACAGCGAACACATGCGCGCGCGTTCGGTGGCGCGCCTGGAACTGGAAACCGAGCTGCGTCGCGCGCTCGAGCAGAACGAACTGTTCCTCGTCTATCAACCGCAGATCGAAGTCGCCTCGGGCCGCATCGCCAGCGTCGAAGCGCTGGTGCGCTGGCGCCATCCCACGCGCGGCATCGTGCCGCCGGATGAGTTCATCCCGGTGGCCGAGGAATCCGGCCTCATCGTGCAGCTGTCGGACCTGGTCATGCGCCAGGCGCTGAAGCAGATCTCCGAGTGGTGGAAGGCGGGATGCCGCGACCTGCGCGTGGCCGTGAACGTCTCGGGCGCGCAGTTCGAAGCGCCCGGCTTCCCCGACTGGGTGTTCGCGCATCTCGACGAAGCCGGCCTGCCCGGCGCCTGCCTCGAACTCGAAATCACCGAGAGCCTGTTGATGGTGGACGAAGCCGCCGCCGCGCTCGCGGTGCGCGCCGTGCGCGAGCTCGGCGTCCACGTGGCCATCGACGACTTCGGCACCGGCTATTCGTCGCTGGCCTATCTCAAGCACTTCCCCATCGAAGCGCTGAAGATCGACCGCTCGTTCGTGGCCGACCTGGGCCGCGATTCCAACGATGCCGCCATCTGCGCGGCCATCATCGCCATGGGCCGGCAGCTGGGGCTCAAGATCGTCGCCGAAGGCGTCGAGACCGCCGAGCAGCTGCAGTTCCTGGCCACGCATGGTTGCACGCTGGCGCAGGGTTTCTACATCGCGCGCCCGGTGGAAGCGGCGGAGATGGCGCAAGCTGCTGCGGATCGGCGAAGGTCGGCGCGGCGCCGCTGATCGAGGTGCCGGCGCGCAAGACGGCCTCGATGTGCCGCTGGCGGACTACGAAGCCGACATGCTGCTCAAGGTGGCGAAGAAATAAATGGGGTCAGACCCCATTTGCTAGTGCGCGGGGTCTGTGCCCAGATTTCGCAGGCCCGCTTCCCACGGAAACAGCTTCGCGTTGATGCGCTCGAGCTGATAATCGAAGAAGGGATTGCAGGTGGCGCGCATCAGCGTCTCCACGTTGACCACCAGCGTGCCACGCTCACCGCGCACCGCCACTGCCCCCAACTGAACTCCGTACGATTCCCCGGCGCGCGGATCGAGCCCGTACAGCGCATCGTCCATCGGAAACGGCAGCGCCACGTGCGACAGCGAGTACATCTCCTTGGGGTAGTACCGTGACAGCCGCGACCGCACAACGTCGGCCTGCCCCGCCGCGGTGACGCGCGCTTCACTCAGCGACGGATCAGCCGCGGTCGCGGTGACCACGGTCAACGAGAATCGCCTCGATGCCGGACTACTCAATTCATCCAGCACCGCGGTGCTATCCGCGCGGGCCAGCGGCCCCACGCTTGCCGCACGATTGCGATCGAACAGCACCAGCTCGCTGCCATTCGCGGGCAGCAGGACGAACAGATCGTCGACCACGGCGCGCAGTGAACACCGTGGAGTCGAGCGACCGACTGGAACGCGAGCACCGCGCGGGAACCCTGTCGAGGCTGCCGCTCTCGACTGCGCTCCAGCAACCGGCTCGCTGCACCGCATCGACGAGTTGCGAGGACTGCCGCGCCGCGTTCACCGGGAACGAGTTGTACTTGAACGGGTTGTACTCCGGCACCGTTTCCAGCCAGGCGGCCTTGGCGAACGCCGGGAACACCGCCGGCCAACCGAGCACGCCCGCGAAACGCGCGAAACTGGTGATGCCCACCATGGGCGAGATCAGCACCAGCTGGTCGGGCTTGCGCGAGCTGCTGTCGCTCATCAGCGCCTCCAGCGTGTATTCCAGCGCCAGCGCGCGCGCCGTTCGAGTAGCCGACGAGGTGCAAGCGGCTTGTCCGCACCCGCGAGGGAGCGCGCATGCCGCACGGCGAGCCGCGTCGCCGCCAGCCCAGTCCTCCCAGCGCACGCTGGGTCAGCCCCGCGGGAACCGTGCCGTGCCCCGGCATGCGCGGATGGCGACCACGACGAAGCCGGACTGCGATAGAACGCGCCGACGTGCCGCAGGCTGTAGGGAGAATCGGTGAGGCCGTGCAGCAGCACCACCGCGCCGCGCGGCTGCGCCGTCGGGCATCCGCAGGTAGGTGCGGTTCCAGTCGGCGTGAAAGCTGCGCGGCATTCATCGGGCTGCCCGCGAAGAAGCGATTCGCGGCGACCCGATCCTCCGCCGGGTAGTTTGTCCGTGACGCGCGCGCGCACCTCGTCGAACAGCGCGACTCGGCGGAGAGCCAGCCGAGCCAGTCGAGCAGCGTCTATTTCATCGCGCGTCGAGCTCGTGCGGGCACCTCGCGTGTGCCACAGCGACAGCGGCGGCGCGCGCCAGGCGTCGAAGGCGCGCACGGCGAGGATCGTGAGCGAGAACCAGCGCCAGCGCGACGGCGTGTCTCGGATCAGCCATTTGCGGACGCGTGCGGATCAGGGTCGGCCCCGTCTTGCTAGCAAATGGGGACTGACCCCATCAAACGTTGAAGCGGAAGTGCATGACGTCGCCTTCCTTGACGATGTACTCCTTGCCTTCGAGCCGCAGCTTGCCGGCATCCTTCGCGCCGGCCTCGCCCTTGAGCTTGATGTAGTCGTCGTAGCCGATCACTTCGGCGCGGATGAAGCCGCGCTCGAAATCCGTGTGGATCACGCCCGCGGCCTGCGGCGCGGTCGAGCCGGCACGCACCGTCCAGGCGCGCACTTCCTTCTCGCCGGCCGTGAAATAGGTCTGCAGGCCGAGCAGGTCGTAGCCCGCGCGGATCACGCGATTCAGGCCCGGCTCCGTCGAGCCCGAGGTCCTTCAGGAAATCGGCGCGATCGGCCTCCTCGAGCTGGCTGATCTCGGCCTCGATCGCCGCGCACACCGCGACGACCACGGCGCTCCTCGCCCTTGGCGCGCGCGATCACGGCGTCGAGATGCGGGTTGTTCGTGAAGCCGTCTTCCTTCACGTTGGCCACGTACATCACGGGCTTGAGCGTGAGCAGGTGCAGCTCATGCGCATCGGCCTTCTCTTCCTTCGATCAGGCCCATGGAGCGCACGGGCTTGCCGTCGTCCAGATGCTTGCGCATGCGCTCGAACAGATCCTTCTTGCGCGCGGCGTCCTTGTCGCCGCCCTTGGCCTGCTTGGCGTAGCGGTCGGCGGCCTTCTCCACCGACTGCAGATCGGCGAGGCACAGCTCGGTGTCGATGATCTCGATGTCCGAGATCGGATTCACCTTGCCCGACACGTGGATGACGTCGGTGTCCTCGAAGCAGCGCACCACGTGCGAGATCGCATCCGTCTCGCGGATGTGCGAGAGGAACTTGTTGCCGAGACCTTCACCCTGCGACGCGCCGGCCACGAGGCCGGCGATGTCGACGAACTCCACGGTGGTCGGCACCAGCTTCTCGGGCTTGACGATCGTCGGCCAGCGCATCGAGCCGCGGATCCGGCACCGGCACGATGCCGACGTTCGGGTCGATGGTGCAGAACGGATAGTTCTCCGCCGCGATGCCTGCGCGCGGTCAGCGCATTGAACAGCGTCGACTTGCCCACGTTCGGCAGACCGACGATGCCGCACTTGATGCCCATCTCATTATTCCTTTCGCGTCGGCGCGGCGCTTCGGCCGCGCATGCAATTTGTTCATGGCGATCTGCGCGCCGGCGCGCAGCATCTCTTCGATCGCATCCGCGCCCGCCGCGATGGTCTCGTCGATGGCGCGCTGCTCGTCCTTGCCGGCATGCGTCAGCACGAAATCCACGACTTCCTTTGCTGTGCCCGGGTGGCCCACGCCGATGCGCAGGCGCCAGAAGGCATCACCCTGCGCGGCGATGATGTCGCGCAGGCCGTTGTGTCCGCCGTGGCCGCCGGCGTCCTTGAGACGCACGGTGCCGCTCGGCAGATCGATCTCGTCATGCGCCACCAGCATCTGCGCCGGGCGCGATCTTGTAGAACCCCAGCACGCTGGACACCGGTCCACCGCTGCGATTCATGAAAGTCATGGGCTTGAGCAGCCAGACTTCCTCGCCGCCCATGCGCACGCGCGCGAGCTCGGCCTGGTGCTTGCCTTCGAAGCGGAACGTGCCGCCATGGCGGCGCGCCAGCTCGTCCACCAGCCAGAAGCCGGCGTTGTGGCGCGTGCGCGCGTACTCGGCGCCCGGATTGCCGAGCCCGACGATGAGCTTGAGTGGATGTGCCGGCCATGTGAACGGGGACAGTTCGATTCGTGACAAGCGATGAACGGCGCAGCCGAGTGCATCGATGCGCCGCCAGCGAAGGAACCAAAGTAGTTCGCAGGGCGCAGCGCGGACTCTGACGCCGCGCCGCACCCGGCGCACCGTTACTTCTTGCCGCCTTCCTTCTTGGCGGGAGCCGCGGCCGCAGCCTTGGCATCGCCACCGCGCCTTCGCGTCGCCAGCCTTCGCATCGCCCGCTGCCGGAGCAGCGGCGGCGCCTTCGGCCGGCGCCGCGGCAGCGGCTTCGGCGGTCGGTTCCGGCTCTTCCGCGCGCGGCGGATGGATCGAGACGACCACGGCATCGCCCTTGGCGATGGACGGGATCGTGACGCCTTCCGGCAGCGGCAGATCGGAGAGATGCTTCGACTCGTTCAGGCTCATCTGCGACAGATCCAGCTCGATGAACTCGGGCAGATCCTTCGGCAGGCAGGAGATTTCGACGTCGGCGATGCGGTGCGACACCACGCCACCCTGCGTCTTCACGCCCGGCGAAGCGGCTTCACCCTTGAAGTGGATCGGGATGTGGATGCGGATCTTCTCGTTCTCCATGACGCGCTGCAGGTCGATGTGCAGGATGGCGTTGCGCGCCGGGTGCATCTGCAGGTCCTTGACGATCGCGGCCTGCTTCTTGTCACCGACGACGAGGTTGATGATCGAGGAATAGAACTTCTCGTTGTCCACCAGCGTCATCAGCTTCTGGTGATCGAGAGTGATGGCCGGGGTTCGCGTGGCCACCGTACAGGATTGCCGGCACCTTGCCCGCGTGGCGCAGGCGGCGGCTCGCACCCTTGCCCTGACCATCGCGGAACTCGGCGGCGAGTTCGAATGAAATTCTCATTGTCATTACTCCAATTGCGATCTAACTACGGCGGACACTGCGACCGGTGCCGCCACCTGGGGACATTCCTCATTTCGGCTGGCAATCGTCCGGGACGTGCTGACTTCAGGCGACGTCACCCGATTGTTACAGCCGAAATGAGGAATGTCCCCAATCCACTAATCCAGATACAAGCTGCTGACGCTGTCCTCGTCGCGGATGCGACGGATGGTCTCGGCCAGCAACCCCGCCACCGACAGCTGCCGGATGCGGTCACACTGCTTCGCCGCCGGCGACAGCGGGATGGTGTCGGTCACCACCAGCTCGTCGAGCGCCGACTTCGCGATCTTCTCGATGGCGTTGCCGGAGAGGATGGCGTGCGTGATGTAGGCCACCACCTTCATCGCACCCTCGTCCTTCAACGCCTGCGCGCCCGCGGCACAGCGTGCCCGCGGTATCCACCATGTCGTCGATGAGCACGCAGGTCTTGCCCGTCACCTCGCCGATGATGTTCATCACCTTCGACTCGTTCGGCCGCGGCCGGCGTTTGTCGATGATGGCCAGATCCGCATCGTCGAGCCGCTTGGCGAGCGCTCGCGCGCGCACCACACCACCCACGTCCGGCGACACCACGATCAGGTTCTCGTATCGCTGCCGGTACGCATCGCCCAGCAACACCGGCGACGCGTACACGTTGTCCACCGGGATATCGAAGAATCCCTGGATCTGGTCCGAGTGCAGGTCGATCGTCAGCAGACGATCCACACCCGCGCTCTGAATCATGTTCGCCACCAGCTTCGCCGTGATCGCGCTGCGCGTGGCGCGCGGCCGGCGATCCTGGCGCGAGTAACCGAAGTACGGCACCACCGCGGTGATCTTGCGCCGCCGATGCGCGCCGGCAGGCGTCCACCATGACCAGCAACTCCATCAGGTGATCGTTGGTCGGCGGGCACGTGGGCTGCACGATGAACACATCGCGGCCGCGCACGTTCTCCATCAACTCGATGTTCACCTCGCCGTCGGAGAACCTGCCGACGTAGGCGCGTCCCAGCGGAGTGGTCAGATGCCTCGCGATGTCGTGAGCCAGCGCCGGATTGGCGTTACCCGCGAACAACGCAAGCGTTTCTGAATCAGCCACCAACTCCCTCGGCTCGACAACTAGTGCATGCAGATCTAGTCTGCATCCAGTTGGCTGGGGTGGAAGGATTCGAACCTCCGAATGGCGGGATCAAAACCCGCTGCCTTACCACTTGGCGACACCCCAACTACTCCAACTCGACTCAGCGGGGGCCCAGCTCCTCCAACAAAGGAGACCGGTCGAGACCGCGCGCCACGAAGCGCGCCACGTAGTCCGGCACGCGCGCCGCGACGCGCTCCGCGTCTTCGACGCGCGCGAACTTCGCGAACACGCAGGATCCCGTACCCGTGAGCCTTGCCGGCGCATGCCTGCCCAACCAATCCAACGCCTCAGCCACCGCCGGAAACCGCGCGCGAACGACCGCTTCGCAATCGTTCCGCCCACCCGTTTCCAAAAAGCCGCGCATTGTGGTTGGGGGTGAATTCCGTGTCAATTCAGGAGCCTGGAATACGGCAGCGGTCGGCACCGCCACCCCGGGAAAGATCACGACGAACCAGGCGGCCGGCTGCAGGGACACCGGAGTGAGCTTTTCGCCGACCCCCTCCGCCCAGGCGGACCTCCCATGCACGAAAACCGGCACATCCGCGCCCAACGTGGCGCCAATTGCCGCGATCTGCTCGCGAATTCGAGCCCGGTCTGCCAGATCTGGTTCAGCGCCACCAGCGTCGTGGCCGCATCCGAGCTGCCGCCGCCCAGTCCGCCGCCCATCGGAATGCGCTTCCTTATGGTGATGTCGGCACCCAGGCGGGTGCCGGTGGCGGCCTGCAGGGCCCGGGCGGCCCGGACGGTCAGGTCCGCGTCCTCCGCCACCCCGGCTGGGCCGGCTATCCGGCGGATCAGGCCATCGTCCCGGGAGCGGATCTCCAGCTGATCGCACAGATCGATGAGCTGAAAGACGGTCTGCAGCTCGTGATACCCGTCGGCCCGCCGGCCGACGATGTGGAGCATCAGGTTGAGTTTGGCCGGCGCGGAGAAGACTCCACTCACGGGAGCCAGCGCTCGACCAGCAGCTTCAGCCGCGCGCCCTCGCGTTCCGCGGTCAGCCGCTGTGGCAACGAGAAGCCGAGGCCGGGCGACGCGTGAGTTGATGCTCACGCGCCAGCCGTGCTGCGTGAAGTCGCGGATCTCGCCGCTGTCGGATCCGCATTGATCGCCACGTCGCCGGGCGCGGGAATTCCGAGCAGCCACCAGCGCAGTTCCTCGCAGCGGCAGCGCGAAGCCCAGCCGGCGCTCGAGTTCCGCGCGCGCTTCCGGACCTTCGAGTTTTCACCGCGGCTGGTGGTGATGTGCGATGTCCTCGCCTTCGAGCTCGACGCGCAAGCCACCGATGCCCAGCGGGCCATCGAGCGAAAGATTGCGTGGCGTCGCGACTTCTGCGCGTATCGCAGCTGGCGGAAAAGCCCTGCCCGTTGGCGGCCACGGCGACGCGGCCGTTCGAGCGCGTAACGATCGAGTTTCTCCAGCGCGGCGCGTTGCTCGGGCCAGGGCGCATCGGCGCCGGGCCCGACGATCACCGCGGGTGGCGCCGTGCGGCAACCGGCAAGCAACGGCCAGCGCCAGGACCAGGCCGCAGCCGACGCGACGCGTGCACGGCGCATGACTAGCTACCCGTGGAAGCCGGGGCGTGGTCTCGGGGCAGCACCGGCTGCTCGGACTCCGGCGCATCGGGGGCGGCGCGGACTTCTTCTCCGGCGGATCCATCTTGGTGCCCGTGAGCCGTTCGATGGTGGCGCGCAGCGGCTTGGAATCCGGCGAACGCGCCAGCGAGCGCGCCCACAACGCGCGCGCCTCGGCCTGTTTGCCGCTCACCCACAGCAACTCACCCCAGTGCGACGCGATCTCGGCGTCCGGGAAAATGCGATAGGCGCGCTCGAGATGCGGCAGCGCGCCCGGAACGTCGCCGCGGCGGAAGCGCACCCAGCCGAGGCTGTCGAGGAACGCGGGATTGTCGGGCGAGGCCATCAGCGCCTTGCGGATCAGCGTCTCGGCGCGCGGCAGCTTCTGGTTGCGATCCGCGAGCGAGTAGCCCAGCGCGTTCAGCAGGCTGGCGTCCTCCGGGCCGGTCCTTGAGCAGGTCTTCGAAGCTGCGCACGGAATCGCGCGTCAGGCCCGCCTTGTCCTGGATGAGCGCGATCTGGTAGCGGACACCCGGGATGATCCGGATAACGCTCCAGCGCCAGCTGCAGCACCGCGATGGCTTCCGTTCGCCTTGCCCGCGTCTTCGAGCAGCGCGGCCTTGGCGAACTCCACGTCGAGCGACTCCGAGCGATCCTTCGCGGCGTGGTCGTCGAGCATGCGGAACGCGGCTTCCCGCTCGTTCTTCTGCAGCAGCAGACGCGCCGCGCGGCCGCGCGCCACCAGGCCGGCGCCCGCCTCGACCAGCGCGTGTAACCCTCGAGCGCGAGATCCGTGCGTCCTTCGCGCTCGGCGATGGAAGACAGAAAGAAGAAGGCCTCGCCGCGCACTTCCGGCGAGCTGATCAAACCACCGAAGCGGCGGCCGGCTTCGGTGAGATCGCCCATCTGGTAAGCCAGCTTGCCGAGACGCAGCTCGGCCTCGTCGCGCGACGCGAGGCGTCGTTGCGCAGGCTTTCCAGTTCCTGGCGCGCTTCGTCGAGCGGTCGAGGCGCAGCAGCGTGTCCGCGTAAGCGAACCGCTCGGTCTCTGGCTCCAGCGCCGCGGCTTCCTGCGACACCGCGATGGCCGCGACCGCATCGCCTTCGGCCGTGAGCACTCGCGCGAGCTGCGCACGCGCCACGCCCGACGCGGGCTCCTCGGCCGAGCATGCGTTCCGCGAGCTTGCGCGCGGTGGTGAAGTCGAAAGTCTCGAGCGCCAGGTCCACGCCCGCGGACAGCAGCCGCTCCGACACCTTGGGGCGAAGCGAGCATGGGCGCAGCGTGTCCAGCGCGATGGCGGTGCCGCCGGAATCGCTGGCTTCGCCGATGAGTTTGATGAGCGCTTCATCGCCGCCCAGCGCATGCGTGCGCAGGATGGCGGCGCCGGCTTCGTCGGGTTGATAGAGACGCACCGCGGCCAGCGCGACGGCCGCGGAGGCCTCCGCGCTTTCCGGATCCGAGCTTCTGCCAGCGCCGCGCGGCGCGTGCGCTGGCACCGACCTGCTGGCAATCCGACGGCCACCTTGTTGGCGCGCTCGGAGATCCCGGCAGTCGCCGGAAGCCAGGGCGGCCTTGACGTAGCGATCGGTGCCGCCGCGGCAATCCCCGCGCGACAGGGCCATGTCGGCCAGCACCAGGTCCGCGCTGTCGGAATTGGTGGTGGACAGTGCGGCGGCCAGCGCCGGCACGAGGGCCGCAAAGGACCAGCGAGGCCAACCCGAAATGACCCGGAACTAGTGAGTTTCGTGGCATGGAGGGCACTATATCTGGACCTCCGGCCCCTTACAATGGTTCGCGTGAAAGACACCATTCGACTGCGGCTCGAGAAAATGGTCGACCGCTATGAAGAAATCGGCCGGATCGCTGGCAGATCCCGCGGTCATTGGCCGACAACGCGAGTTCCGCGATCTGTCGGTGGAATACGCCCGCCTGACGCCCGTGGCCGAGAAGTTCGGCGCCTTCCGGCGCTCGAGAGCGAGCTGGCGTCGGCGCGCGACATGCAGAAGGACAGCGGATCCCGGCATGCGCGAAATGGGCGCGGAGGAAGTCGCGCGTCTCGTGCCGCAGATCGACGCAGGCCGAAGACGCGTTCAAGATGCTGCTGATCCCGCGCGACCCGCGCGACGACAAGAACATCTATCTCGAAGTGCGCGCCGGCACCGGCGGCGACGAAGCCGCCATCTTCGCGGGCGACCTGTTCCGCATGTACGCGCGCTACGCCGAGGCACAGGGTTTCGCGGTCGAGATCCTGTCCGAGAGCCCGGGCGAACACGGCGGCTACCGCGAAGTCATCAGCCGCATCGCCGGCAGCGGCGCGTTCGCGCGCTTCAAGTTCGAATCCGGCGTGCATCGCGTGCAGCGCGTGCCGGCGACCGAAGCGCAGGGTCGCATCCACACCTCGGCGGTCACCGTCGCCATCCTGCCCGAAGCCGACGAAGTGGAAGCTCAGGATCTGAATCCCGCCGAACTGCGCGTCGACACCTATCGCGCCTCGGGCGCCGGCGGTCAGCACGTCAACAAGACCGAATCGGCCATCCGCATCACGCACCTGCCCACCGGGCTGGTGGTGGAATGCCAGGACGAACGTTCGCAACACAAGAACCGTTCGCGCGCCATGGCGCTGATGAAGGCCAAGCTGCTGGCGGCCGAGCGCAGGAGAAACGCGACAGCGAGATCGCGCGCGACCGCAAGCTGCAGGTGGGCACCGGCGACCGCTCCGAACGCATCCGCACCTACAATTTTCCGCAGGGCCGCGTCACCGACCATCGCATCAACCTCACGCTGTACAAGCTGGCGGATGTCATGCAGGGCAAGCTCGACGAGCTCATGGACGCGCTTGCAGCACGAACACCAGGCCGAGCAGCTGGCGGAGGAAGAACAGCGGGGCGCGGCGTGAACGCCGCCGCTGGCGCGGCGCCTCAACCCGCGCACCGCGGCGAAGTCGGTGCGCAGCTCGCCACCCACTGCTCGCCGTCCGCAGCGCCACCGGCGTCGACGCCGTCGCTGGTGCTCGCCGGCCCCGGCGCGCGCGCCATGGCCTTCATGGTCGACTGGCTGCTGCGCGCCGCTGCTCCCGTTGATCTACCTGCTGCTCGCGTCGCTGCTGCTGCTGGGCAACATGAGCTTCCGTTGGAGCCAGACGAGCCGCCCACGTGGTTCCTGGTCGGCGTCATGCCGGCGACGGCTATCTACTTCCTGTACCACCTGGTGCTCGAAGCCGCTGATGTCGGGACGCACGCCGGGCAAGCGCATGGCCGGGCTGCGCATGCTCACCCTCGAAGGCCTGGTGCCCACCACCGGCGCGCTGCTGATGCGCAACGTGTTCCGGCTCATCGACTCCATGCCGGCGCTGTACGTGGTGGGCCTGATGTTCGTGTTCTTCGGCAAGCGCCATCTGCGGCTGGGTGACATCGCCGCCGGCACGGTGCTCGCGGTGGAACGTGCGCCGTTTCTCGAGAAGCTGGCCGCGACCGGCGCACACCGGAGAAGCACTCCGCGTGGCACGCAGATCCGCCAGCGCGCGCGCGGAGCTGCGCCGCCGCGCGCGGCAGCGACGTCGACGATGCGCTGGCGGTGGTCGACGACTACCGTCGCGCCGCGCAGCTAGGTCAATGCCGCGCGGCATCTCGCCGCGGCGCAGATGCCCGGACGGGCGAATACCTGGAGGCCGCCTATGCGGATCTGCACGACGCCATACACCGGCCCGCGCGCCGTCTCTGGCAGGTGCTGCTGGCGCTGTTCCGCGATCGCATTCCCGCGGCCATGCACGCCATGCGCCTGCACCTGCTGGCGGTGACGATGCTGTTCATCACCTCCGCCGTCACCGGCGCCTGGCTGATCTTCACGTATCCGGATCTCATCGCCATGTTCGCGGGTCCTGGACCTCATCGCGACCGTCGAGCGCGGCGAACTCTGGACCGAGGGCATGCTCAATGTCGCGCCCGCCGGCCGTGCACTCGGTGGACATCCTCACCAACAACATCGTGGTGTCGTTCTTCGCGTTCGTCTCCGGGCTCATCTTCGGACTCGGCACGTTCTACATCATCGCGACCAACGGCCTGTCACTGGGCGCGCTGTTCGCATTCACGGGCCAGCATGGCCTGGCCGGTGGATTGTTCGATTTCGTCATTGCGCACGGCTGCGTCGAACTCTCGTGCATCTGCATCGCGGGCGCCGCGGGCGCCTACCTGGGCGAGTCGCTGGTGCGCCCGCGCGAACGCACGCGCGCCGAAGCCTTCCGCGCCGCGGCCGGCCTCACCATCCGCGTGATGGTGGCGGTCACGGTGTTGCTGTTCATCTGCGGATTCATCGAAGGCTACGTCTCGCCGGATCCGGATGTCCCGCGCTGGGCGCGCGTGACCATCGGCGTGGGCTACTGGATCTTCATGATCTCGTTCCTGCGCGGCTACGTGTTCGGGCGCAGCCGCGGCGGGCCACCGATCAATAGTTAGCGGGGCCAACCGGCGAGGCGGGCCGCGTGCCAGGCGCACAGATCGGCAAGCGATGCGTTCCCCCGCGTGGCGAACGTGCGCTGCCATGCCGAAGGCAGGTCGCTCACCTTCAGGTTGGTGTGCTGGAAGATGCGGGCATTCACTTCCCACAGCGTCCGCGAGAACACCCTGGAATCGGCCACGCTCGCCCGCGCGACCGGGTCGACATAGGGAAGCAGATAAGGCGCGCGCCCGATCGATCCATCGGGCAACTCGACCACCAGCCCGCCTTCATCCGTCCCCACCAGGAAATCCCGGCTGTCGAGCACGTCCTCGTCGGGCCCGGGCTCCAGCATCAGTTCGGTCTTCGTGATGCGGATGCGCGGCGGCAGCATCGCCATGACGGTAGCGAGCGTTCCTCCGGACATGCGGTCGTCGTCGACGAGCGTGTACTCGCCAACGGGAATGGCGGCGATCTGAGCTTCGATCGCGCCAGCACCCGGGCGCGGCACATGACCCAGCAGCTGGTGCCCGCCGAGGGCGAACAACCGGCTCACCTTCAGCGCGAATTCGGCCGAAGTGTAGGGATCGAGGCTGATCGTGCCCGCCCTCGCCCGGCCCGCCGTCGGCTCGACCACCCGCGCCGGAGGCAACGCCGCGAGCAGCGCGTCCTGGAAGGCGCGCAGGTCCAC
Organism: uncultured Pseudomonadota bacterium; assembly: GCA_963846605.1. Lineage (GTDB taxonomy): Bacteria > Pseudomonadota > Gammaproteobacteria > Steroidobacterales > Steroidobacteraceae > CADEED01. The sequence goes on along the minus strand of CAWJWS010000008.1, from coordinate 856,522 downwards.
ACCCAGTGTCCGCACCGCGCGCGCATCGTCGCGTCTCACTACCACGTCATGCCGCGTCGCGGACCATGGCGTGCCATTGCGCAACTGGCGCGACGATGCCGAATGATCCGCCTTCGCCCAGAGCACGCGCGGATTCCCCGCGAGACGCGCGCGCCACTTCGCCACCTCGGCCTCGGCGCCCGGCCGGTCGACGATGACGCAGCCCGCGTCCTGCTGGAAAGCCTGGGCGAAGCGCGCGTTGTCGCCGCCACCCACGTAGAGGACGTCGATGCGTGCATCGACATGCTGGCGCAGATAGAGGCGCAGCCGCGCCACCACGTCCGTGTAGTTGACGGCGACGCGGCGATGCAACGCCTCCCACGAATCCACCGACAGCCAATCGGTCGATGACGCGGCGGTGGCGCATTGCTCGAGCCTGACCGACGCAGGGATCGCTTCCGCACCGCACTTGAGCCGCACGTAGTCATCGTGTCCGGGCGAGAGATAACCGCCCACGACGGTGAAGCCAGAGTGGCTTGCCGCCTCGCGCGCGGCATGCATCATCGCCAGATGACCGTCGTGCACGGGATTGAATCCACCCGTGGCGAGCAGGACCACCGGCCGCTCGCCGGGCCTCACGCAACGGGGGCGAGGCGTGCACAGCCAGTCGACGTCATCGAGAGGTTGATGTTGGTCGTCCTGGTCGAGGAAGAAGCCGGCGGCCCAGGCCACCGCTTCTCCCTGCGCCTCAACGATCGGCCCGAGGAAAGGATCGCGCGCCAGCTTCCAGTGCATCAGCGGACCGCCTCGTACACCACGTCGGCGCGGATGATGACGCGGTCACCCGGGCCCTCCCAACGCTCGACGTCGTGGCAGAGCCGGTGGTCGAAGACCAGCACGCTGCCCGCGCGTGGTGGCACCCGCAGGATCACTTCGTCCGCACGCGTGTCGCGCGTCCAGTCATCGAAGCGGCGCTGCGCCGTCGGCAGGGATTCCTGTCCGTCACGCACGAAGCGTGTCGCGCCGCCGTTCCCGGCATCCGATAGATAGAACACCACGGACATCAGGGTGCGGCGCCCATCGCCATAGTCGAAGGCGGCATCGTAGTGGCAGAGGTGACGGCCGCCCGGCGGATAGCGCATGAACCGCAGCAACGGCGACAGGCCAACGAGGCGCCAGGCACGCTGCCCCAGCGCGTCGGTGAATGAGTGGTCGTCGAGGAAGCGAACGTGGGGCAGCGCAGGCCGAAGCCGCTCGTACAAGGCGGCCGCGAGTTCGACCGACCATCCCGTGGCGCGCCACGATCCGATATCCCCGCGGCCCGCTGCAGCCGCGTCGCTGACCTCCGCATAGCCGCTGACTCCCACGGGCGCTTCGACGTTCGACGCGCGCATGGCCTCGCGGAGCAACACGGCATCACCGGGCGTGAGCACACCGTGCGCCAGCAGGGCCAGACCCCCGCCGACGTCCAGAGTCTTCCACGCTGGCAGTGATCCTGGCGGCGCAAGTGCCCGTGCGACCCCGGCGGCCGGCTCCCAACTACCCGGCACGTTCACCGGGCGCCGTTCCGTACGCGGCGTACGCGGCGACCCCCAGCCCCCCGGAACCTCGCGAGGCATCACGTCGAGCGTGGCCGCTGGCGATCCCACGCGATACTTGTGCGCGTTCTTCGCATGCTGCGACTCGATGGCGCGCGCGGCCTCCTCGCTCACACCCAGTTCCGGCGCGCGGCCCAGCTCGCGCAGCCGCAAGAAGGTTTCAACCTCATCGTAGCGGGCGCCGATCATCTGCTCGTCGCTGCGTCCGTCGTGCACGTCGCCGCGCGGTGTAGCCTGCACGACGTGCTCTGGCACTCCGAGGTGTCGCGCGAGCGCACGAACCTCGGACTTGTGCAGATCGGCGATGGGCTGCAGGTCCGCCATGCCATCCGACGCCTTGCCGAAGAAGCCGAGATACGCGCCCTCGTCGCGATTGGTGGTGCCGCAGACGATCGACCTGAATCCGTGCTGCTGCAAGAGCGCCGCCGCGCCGTAGAGCGCGGGCGTGCGCATCACGCTCAACGTCTGCCCTTCCGCCCACGCGTCGAACGACAGCTTCGATCCTTTCTCCAGTGCCTTCAACGCGGCCGCCAGGGCATCGGTCAGCGGCACTTGCCACTCCTCCGCACCCAGCGCGCCCACGACTTCGCGGCCGCGCGCCGTCGCTTCATCCTGGTTCGTCGCGCCGCGCCCGCCGACCGGCAGCAGCAGCGCCACCACGCGCCGCAGCGGCGAGCCTGGCAGCCTCATGGTCGCCATCAGCAACGCCAGCACCAGCGCCGAATCCACACCACCGCTCACGCCCACCACGGCGGCATCCAGCTTCTGCTCGCGAAACCAGCGCGCGAGCAGCGCAACCTTGGCGATGCCGACCTCGCGGGCGTCGAAGCCCCGGCTGGCCCGCAAGTCGTCGAGCAGGGACACCGTCAGACGCGGCGCCGGCGGCGGAGTTGTAGATAGGAGTCCAGGACGGCCTTGTCCAGCTTGTCGTCGGGCTCGTCGAGCACCACGACTCCGCGCCGGTTCATCAGGGCGATCTGCGCGCGCGCCTGCTGCGCATGTTCGCGCGCGGCGAGCATCACCGCCGGATCGCGCCAGTCGCTGGCGTCCTGCTCCGCCAGCCGTGTGATCTCCGCGGCGTGCGGCGCGGCCACGATGGGCTGGTGCCTCGGCATCAGTGTCTGCAAGGCCTGCAGCAGCTGTTCGTTGCGCAAAGGCTCCGCCAGATCCGTGAGCCAGACGACGAGACCGCGCTGTCGCAGGAGCTTGCGCACCGTGAGCGCGGCCAGCACCGGGTTCGGCTCACCGCGGTCACTCTCCAGCGTCTCCAGCGCATGACGCAGCCGAGTCACCGCGCGCATGCCACGATCCGGCGCGCAGGCCGCGAGCGTGCGATCGGCATACACCAGCAGTCCGACGCGATCTTCCACGGACACGGCATGCTCGGCGAGGCGCGCCGCCACGTTGGCGTACAGGCCGAGGCGGTCCAGTTCTCCGGCCCGCACGCGACTGCCGCGGCTGGCATCGATGACGAGCACCATCTCCAGGTGCTGCGCCTCGCTGTATTCGCGTGAGACCAGCGAGCCCCGGCGCGCGGTGGCCTTCCAGTCGATGCGAGACATCGCATCGCCCGGACACGTACTCGCGCAGCTGCAACAGCTCCATGCCGGCGCCGGGCAGACGCCGCGGCGTCTCACCCGCGGATTCGCCGGGAATGGGCCGCGCACCGCGTGGCAGGCTGTCGGGCGCCACGCGGAATGCGGCCCCCTGCGCCAGGTCGCGCGACCACCAGGCGAGGCGGAACCGGCCTAACAACCGTGCGGGCACCTCGCCGAAACGCCCCGAGCCCAGCCGCAAAGGCAGGAGTTCGGCGGGGTCCCGGGTCTCACCCTCCGGCGCCACCGTGACGTCATGCACGTCCGGACGCTGGCGCATGGCGGCGGGCAACACCCGCGCGTACTGCAGGATCACGTCACGGCTCCGGTTGTGTTCGAACACGTAGCCGCCCGCCACGGGCCGGCCGAGCTTGAGCCGCTCGGGCACATCCATCCGGACGCTGAGCTTCGTGCCGCGCAGGTACCAGGCCTCGATGGAGAGGCCCGCGAGCAGCAGGAAGGTGGGCCAGATCCACGCCCCATCGAATGCGGGCTCGTCCGTCCACGCGCCGGCGATGGCGAGCAACGCCGTGAGCGCGATGAACATGTAGCCACGCAGTGCGAAGTGCATCAGGACCTCAGCGCGGAACCGGCGTGCTCTCGAGGATGGCGCCGACGATGCCGAGATCGGTGTCCCCGTCCAGCGCCGCCTCGGGCTTGAGCATCAGGCGATGCGCCAGCACCCAGCGCGCCACGGTCTGCACGTCGTCCGGCGACACGAACTCGCCGCCGCGCAGGCCGGCATGAACGCGCGCAGCCCGGATCAGCGCGAGCATGCCGCGGGTGGATAGCCCCAGCGCCACGCGCGGATGCTCGCGCGTGGCATGTGCCAGGTCGAGCACGTAGTTGGACAGCGCTTCCGACACGTGCAGCGCGCTGGCGGCGGCCCGCGCCTCGTGCAGCTGCGCGCGATCGATGGTGCCGATGTCGGCGGGAATCGCCTCGCGCGCTTCCAGTTCCGTGCCGTAGCGCTTGAGGATCTCGGCCTCCGCGGCGCGCTCCGGGTAATTCATGTCGATGCGCAGCATGAAGCGGTCGAGCTGCGATTCGGGCAGTGGGTAGGTGCCCTCGAACTCGCGCGGGTTCTGCGTGGCCAGCACCAGGAAGTCTTCGGGCAGCGGATAGAGATCCCGTTCGGACGACACCTGCCGTTCTTCCATGGCCTCGAGCAGCGCCGACTGCGTCTTCGGGCCAGTGCGGTTCACTTCGTCGACCAGCAGCACGTCGGCGAACAGCGGGCCGCGCCGGAACACGAACTCGTTCTTCGAAGCGTCGAACACGTGCGTGCCGACGATGTCGCTGGGCATGAGATCCGCGGTGCCCTGCACGCGCTTGAACTCGCCGCCGAGCACGCGCGCCAGCGTCTTGGCGAGCAAGGTCTTGCCCAGGCCCGGGGGTCCCTGCAGCAGCACGTGACCGCGCGCGATCAGCGCGATGCACAGCGCACGGATGACGTCTTCCGCGCCGACGATGACGCGGGCGAGTTCGCGCTGCAGTGAGTGTTCGAAAGCGGACACGGCATTCTTGGCTTCTACGTTCATGTGTGGATTCTTTTTCCGAGGGTATCCAGGAGGTTCTGCAGCGGGACGAGCGGCACCTTGCGTTCGGCATGCGCGTCCGCGTACCAGGTCTTCAGCTGATCGAGTTCCTGCGGCTTGATGGCCGCATGGCGTTCCAGCCATTGCCAGAGTTCACCGCGCTCGGCGGTGATGGTACCGGTCGCGCCGCGCACCGAACGCGCGACGCCTGAAAAGAAGTGGTCGAACTGCCGGCGCGCCGTGTGATGCGTGGCCACGGTGCGCGCAATCAAACCACCGGCGCGCCGCACCAGCTCGGCCTCGGAAGGATCGTGCTGCACGATGACGGGCGCGCGCAGCCGCGTCGATCCCACCACCCACAGCAGCCACAGTCCGAGCAGGATGAAGATGGTCTTGTACAGCCGCGGATCGCGGTAGAAGCGCGCGGGATCGTAGCTGGCGGAAAGCCCCTGCCGCAGGTCGTCGAACAGCACCACGCCATCGCTGGCCACCTGCGCGCGCACGATGTTCGCGAACAGTTGCGCATTGTCCGCATTGCCCAGCGAGCGATTGGTGAACAGCGAGCCGCCCGCGGACAGCAGGATCGTGCCCTTGCCCAGCTGCTGTTCGAACAACGCGCCGTCGCCATTGGCCGCGCGCGCCAGCGTGAGCACGAAGCTGTCGTAGGGAATGCGCAGCGACCACTTGCCGCCGGGATAGTCGGTTTCGAGCTGCAGCTTGAGCGCACTCCGCGCAGCAGCGCATGCGGGCCGGTGGTGGTGAGGATGACGTCATCGGCCTTTTCATTCGCGTCGCCGAAATCGGGCTCTTCCTCTTCCAGGTCTTCGCCGAAATCCGGGACCTGCTCCTCGACCGGCACTTCCTCGTTCTCGTCCACTTCCTCGCCGGCCTCGCGCTTGGCTTCGCGTTCGTCCGCCTGCTGTACCCGCTTTGCCAGTGGCGTGTCGTCGAGGCGGCGCGCGCGTGAGCGCGGCGCTCTCGAACTCCAGGCCCGTCAGCGACTCGATCTCGGCCACCGCGCTCGACGCGCGGCGAGCGCCCCAGCCGGGCTGGTCCACCAGCGCGGCCATGATCAGCAGCGTATTGCCGCTTCTCACCCATTGATCGAGCGCGCGCGAATTCCTCGCTGCGGAACACTTCCACCGCCGGCAGCGTGAGCATCAGCAGGTTCCCGCGCGAAGGAAGGTCGAGGTCCTTGAGCGCGGTGTAACGGTCGCGCAGCGAACGCGTGCGCACGTCCGTGTTCATCAGCCACTCGCACAACGCGGCGTAACCATTGCCGCGCCGCTCGGTGCTGGTGGGACGCGCGACGTCGTCGTCGGGATCGAACGAAGGCCCGGCGATTCAGCCACAACCCGTAAAACGCCGCGAACGCGGCGCATCGCCAGCAGCAACGACAGCAGCCGCTCGCGCATCAGGTCCTCCGCCGGAACAGCGAGGATTTGACCTGCGCGATTTGCTCGAGCAGCGAACGTGCCGCACTGCACCGCGCCTGCGAGTTTCTCGGGTTCGGTGGGACGTGGTCCGTAGCGCACGGCGTCGGCCGTCCGCGGCCACACTGGCGAGCTCGTCGCGCTCTGCCTCGGAATCCAGTTGGGCCTGCGCACCAGCGACGCCAGCAGTGAGGCCATCGGCGGCCGGCAAGCCGGTGCGCACGCGTGAGCGCCTCACCCAACAACTTGAGCAGCAGACCCGGGCGCTCGGACAGCGGTGCCGCCAGCACATCGGTGAGCTGCAGGCGTCGGCGCCACTGCGCGGCTGCCTGCGCGGCGTGCGCCATCGCGTCGCTGCCGCCGAACAAACCCGCCGCGCGCAGCTCGCGTGCCAGATGACGAACGGCACGAGCAGGCCCATCAGCGCGTAACCGATGTAGGTGATGAACTTGGCCACGCCTTCGCTGGTCTCGAACTGGCGGCCGAACTCCTCGAGCCAGCGAATTCCTCGTCCTTGTCTTCCGTCGCGCTGATCGAACTTGTCCTTGAGCCAGCGCTTGAAGCGCTCCCAGCGCGTGGCGCCCTGCTGGCCCTTCTCGCCGAGCCCGGCGAGCACCGGCGCGAGCCTGGCGATCGTCGGGCGCGTCGCGCTTCGCGCTGCGCGCTTCGACGAGCGCACCAGCTCGCCGAGCTCGCGCAGGCTCTGCGGCGGAAATTTCCTCGCGACGATCTCGACCGCCGCGTCCGTCCCTGGTCACACCGCCATTCATTTCCAGCGGCAGCAGGTTGTTCCACGGTACGACTCGCAGGCGGGCAACAGTCCGGGCAACGGCTGCCGATGCGCTCGAGGCCGATGTCGGTGCGCGCATCGAGCCTTGCGCGGCAGGCGTCGAGTGCCGGCCAGCGCCGGATCGTCGGCGCCGCGGTGCGCAGCGGTCGCCAGCCCGCCAGCATCGCGGCAGACCAGGCCATCGCCTCACGGCCGCACCGCCTGCCGTTCCTGCGTCGCGCAGTTCGAGGTCCTGATGCGCGACGATGAGCACCGCCAGCACGAACGGCACGCCGAAGGCGCCGACCACCAGGTACAGCAGCGACTGCACCGTGGCGCTGAGGAACAGGTCGGCGCGGCCGAACATCGGCGTCATCATGCCGACGACGATGGACGACCAGGATCACGAACACCGCGACCATGCGCAGCGCCGCGAGGATGGCGCCAACCATGCGCCACGAGCGTCGCGCCGAAATGCGCACCGACCGCGCGACGGCCGCGAACGGCCCCAAGCCCGCGAACACCAGAATGCGGGCAGCGCCACCACGAACAACGCCGTGGGCCAGAACAGCGGAACCGACAGGAACACGACGGCGCGCATCGGACAAACCCTTCGGTGAACGCGGGCCCGAGCAGTCGCCAAGGCGACACGGGATGAAGAAATGCACCCACCGTCGCGATGAGCCCGGCGGGCCAGCGCTTGAGCGCCAGGCGCGATCTCGGCGCGGAAGCGCGGCCGACGGCCGTTGGCCACCGCATTCAGGCGCAAGCATGATGACGCCGAGCAGCGGCACGCTGAGCAGGAACACCAGCCGCGTAGCGTCAGCGGCCGGTAGTAGGCGCCCACGAATTCCGAGCCCAGCGAGGCGCGCGTGAACAGGGTGGCGTACAGCGTGGGCAACTGCGAGCAACAACACCGCCAGCGCCGGAGTACGGCAGACGTGCGCAGCATGCCCGGCGCGGAACAGCCGGAATGCCGCATCCAGCACTTCGCCCGTCATGAGCGGCCGCGGCAGCGGCAACAGCCCGCCGGAACATCCACGAGTTGCGCGCGATTCATTTGCGGCATGATACGTGCCGCATGTCCTCAGCCCTCTACCGGAGACTTCACTGCTGGCCGGCGCGGCCCGCTGGATCGACCGGCGCGATGCCGAAATCCTGCTGGCCCATTGCTGGGGACTGACGCGCAGCCAGCTGCTGGCGCGCGGCGGCGAAACCGTGCCCGCCGGACGTCGCCGACTGCTTCGCCAGGTCGTCACCCGGCGTTCCGAAGGTGTGCCCGTGGCCTATCTTCTGCGGCGGCGCGAGTTCTGGTCGCTCACCTTCGAGGTGTCACTCCGGCGGTGCTGGTGCCGCGGCCCGAGACCGAGCTGCTGGTGCAGCGGGCGCTGGCGCTGGTGCGCATGCCCGTCGCCGAGGTGGCCGACCTGGGCACGGGTTCGGGCGCCATCGCCATCGCGCTGTCGCACGAACGCCCGGAGTGGTTGGTCACCGGCACGGACGTGTCGATCGGATGCGCTGGAAGTGGCGCGCCGCAACGGCGCCGCGCTGGTGGCGGACCGCGTGCGCTGGATCCAGGGCGACTGGTACGCGGCGCTGGCGCGCCGGCGCTTCGATGCCCTGATCAGCAATCCGCCCTACATCGCCGACGACGACCCCGTGCTGCGCGGCGATGGCCTGCGCCACGAACCCCGAGGCGCCCTGACCCCGGGGGCGACGGAATGGCCGCCCTGGTCACTCTTATTAATGGCGCAGACCGGCACCTGAAACCGGGCGGCTGGCTGGCCCTGGAGCATGGCGCCACGCAGGGCGAAACCCTGCGTGCTCTGCTTGTGGCGCGTGGCTTCACTTCTGTAACCTCCCACCGCGATCTCGCCGGCCACGAGCGCGTCACCGAAGGCAAGCTGGCCGCATAGGAAATCCCCGTGTCATTAGTGTTCGAAACCTCATCTGGGCAACTTCGAAGTGGAGTTGTTCGAGAAAGAAGCCCCCATTTCATCCGAGAATTTTCTCTCCTACGTCGACGACGGATTCTTCGACGGCGTCATCTTCCATCGTGTCATTCCCGGATTCATGATCCAGGGCGGCGGCTTCGAGCCGGGCATGAAGCAGAAGAAGGTCAAGGCGCCGATCAAGAACGAAGCCACCAACGGCCTCAAGAATTCCCGCGGCACGCTGGCCATGGCGCGCACCAACGACATCAACAGCGCCACGGCGCAGTTCTTCGTCAACCTGGTGGACAACGACTTCCTCGACCACGCGGGCGCGTGCAACTACGGCTACGCCGTGTTCGGCAAGGTCACCTCGGGCATGGACGTCATCGACAAGATCGCGAAGGTGGCCACCACCAATCGCTCCGGCCACCAGAACGTGCCGGCCGCGGATGTCGTGATCACCAAGGCTTCGCGCAAAGCGTAGCGTGAAGAAGAGCTGGCGGCGGCGGATCTCCGATGGGTTCTCATCGGACTGATCGCCGCCTTTCTCGATCACGGCCTTGCCGGTGGTCGCCATGCGCTGGATGGATCCCTGGTACAGCGCCTTCATGCTCGACGCGGCGCTGGATGCCAGCCGTGCGGACAAGAAGAACTACCAGACCGACTACCGCTGGCGTGGACCTCGAGCGGATCTCGCCGCACGCCGCCGTGGCCGTGATCGCGGCCGAAGACCAGTTCTTCCCGTTCCACACCGGGCTTCGACTTCAAGTCGATCCGCGAAGCCATCCGGCACAACGAGAAGCAGTCGACGCGCAAACGCCCGCGCATCCGCGGCGCCAGCACCATCACGCAGCAGGTGGCCAAGAACCTGTTCCTGTGGTCCGGCCGCGGCTATGTGCGCAAGGGGCTCGAGGCCTACTTCACGCTGCTCATCGAAGTCACCTGGCCCAAGGAACGCACGCTCGAGGTGTACCTGAACATCGCGCAGTTCGGCGACGGCATCTACGGCGTGGAGGCCGCCGTCGCAGCGCTTCTTACCGCAAGCCGGCCGCGAAGCTGGACCGGTACGAAGCCGCGACGCTCGCCGCCGTGCTGCCGAACCCGATTACGTTCAAGGTGCAGGCGCCCTCCGCGCTACGTGATCAAGCGGCGCGACTGGATCCTCTCGCAGATGCGCGGCCTCGGCGGCGCCAGCTACCTGCACGAGCTGGAGAACCCGACCGAGCCGCCGAAGGCGCGCTCGGTAAAGAGAAAATAGGCCGCCGAAGTCGCGCTCGGTAAAGAGAAAATAGGCCGCCGAAGGCACGCTCGGGAAAGAGAAAACAGGCCTCCGAACGCCCCCACCTGTCACGATCCAGCCGGCGATGACAGACAACGAATGGCACCGCTGGCACTGGTTTTCCAGCGGCTGAAAGAGATAGGCTGCACGCGTTCGGAGAACAACAATAATGAATACGAACGCCGTCGATTCCCTCGAGCGGATGCTCGCGGAACCCATGAACGCCGAAGCACCGGTGACCACCCGGGAATTCCCGTTCGAGTTCCGCGGCAGCGGAGCGGAGTACTTCCGCATCTGGATCGTCAACCTGCTGCTGACCATCCTCACGCTGGGCATTTTCTCGGCCTGGGCCAAGGTGCGGCGTCAGCGTTATTTCTACGGCAACTCTTTCCTCGACGGCCACTCCTTCGAGTACCACGCGAATCCCATCGCCATCCTCAAGGGGCGGCTGATCGTGTTCGCGGGCTACGTGGCGTTCTTCATCGGCATGCAGTTCTACCAGCCGCTGCTGCTGGGGCTGATCCCGCTCGCGGCCATCGGCCTGCCCTGGGTGCTCATGAGGTCACGGCGCTTCCAGCTGCGCATGACTTCCTGGCGCAACATCCACTTCGGATTTCGCGGCCGCTACTGGCCCGCGCTGAATGCCTACGTGGGCTGGCACATCATGGTTGCGGTGGTGTTCACCCTCTTCGTACTGCTGCAGCCGATGAGATGGGGCTTCTTCTTCGTGGCCCTCGCCGTCTGCGCCGTGCTCTACCCCCTGTGGGTGCACAAGCGCGTGGAGTACTCGCTGGACAACGCCGAGTATGGCCGCGAGGCGTTCTCCTTCTGCACGGGATCCGAGCGCTTCTACCTGATCTGTGGCGGCACCGCACTGCTGAGCGTGCTCGCGTTCTTCGGTTACGTCTTCCTGCTGTATGGCGCCGACATCATCGACAAGTCCGAGATGCAGGGGCAGCGCGACCTGTTCGACCAGCTCATCGAGGCGGGCCCCAAGGGCTGGGCCGCGCTGGTGGTGGCGGGACTCACCGCCTATGCCGTCGCGGGCTTCTACCGCGCCAAGTTCCTCAACGCCTCCTTCGGCGGCGTGATGGTCCGGCTGCATTCGCTGAATTCGCGCGTGGGCGCCTTCAGGCTCATGTGGATCAACATCACCAACCTGCTCGGCATCCTGGTCACGCTGGGCCTGTACTACCCGTTCGCGCGCGTCCGCCAGGTGCGCTACCAGCTCTCGTGCATGTCGCTGGAGGGCAGCGGGCAGTTCGACAACATCCAGGCCGCGGAGGGCGCTGACACCGGCGCACTCGGCGAGGAAGCCGGCGACTTCTTCAACGTGGACCTGGGGCTGTGATGATCACCGGACGCTATCTCGACGGAATGACCGCGGCGAGCGTGGAAGCCACCCTCGAGTTCGGTGCGGGCAACGTGACCGTGTTCGGCTTGCCGGAGCCCGTGTCCGCTTCCATCACGCGGATACGCGTGTCCGAGCGCATCGCCAACATCACGCGCCGCGTGGTCCGTACCCAATGGCGGCGTGTTCGAAACGGACGACAACGACGGTGTCGATCGCGCCTGCCAGGCCGCGGGCATCGAAATGCGTTCCGGCCTCGTGCACTGGCTGGAGAGCCGCTGGCCCGTCGCGGTGGGCTCCATGTTCGCGGTGGCACTGATCGCCGTGGCTTTCATGCGCTGGGGTCTGCCCGCCGTCACCAACTGGGTCGCCGCGGCCATCCCCACCGAGACCGACCAGGCCATCGGCCAGGGCACGCTCGACATGCTCGACGGCGCCGTGTTCTACCCGTCGCGGCTATCTACCGAGCGCCAGGAAGAATTGCAGCGCAGATTCACCGACATGACCGCCGGGCTCGACGACGGGCACGACTACCAGCTCATGCTGCGCAACGGCGGGCGCCTGGGCCCGAACGCCTTCGCGCTGCCCTCCGGCATCGTGGTGATGACCGACCAGCTGGCGCATCTGGCGGAGAACGACGAGGAGATCATCGCGGTGCTGGCGCACGAGATCGGCCACGTGCGCGGCCGGCACGCGCTGCGGCAGATGCTGAAGGCCGCGGGTGTCTCGGCGATGGCGGTGGCGCTGTACGGTGACGTCAGCAACGTCTCGGGCGTGCTGGGCGCCGCGCCCATGCTGTTGCACGCCAAGCACTCACGGGAATTCGAGATCGAGGCGGATGTGTTCGCGAAGCAGTGGCTCAAGGAGCACCAGATCGCCGAATCGCACTTCGATGCCATGCTCTGCCGGCTGGCGGCGGACAACAGCGAGGGAAGCAGTCTGAACTTCCTCGCGTCGCATCCGCCGATGAACGAGCGCGCGAACTGCGGAAAGCAGGACTGACCGCGCGTCAGTTGATCGAGGAACTACTCCCTGGGGCGCCGCGCCATCGAACAACTGCTCGGTGTCGATGGCATCGAACTTGTACGGCTTCTGGCAGAACTCGCAAGTCACCGTGACGGCGCCCTGCTCCGCGATCACCGAACGCACTTCTTCCACGCCGAGCGATCGCAGCACGTTGGCCACGCGTTCGCGCGAGCAGCGGCACTCGAACTTGACCTCGTGGCCGCCGAACACGCGCACTTCATCGGCGCCGAACATGCGCACCAGGCGCTGCTCGATGTCGTCCTCGAGCAGCTCGGTTGCGCGTCAGCGATGCCATGGCGTGGTCGGCTTTCATCCAGGCGGATTCGAGCGCGGCCGGATCCGCCACGGGGCCTTGCCACCCTCGCCCGGGATGCGCTGCACCAGCATGCCGCAGACGGCGCCGGGCGTGGCCGCGAGCACCACGCGCGTGGGCAGCTGCTCGGACTGCACGAAGTAGGCTTCGAGGCGACTCCGCCAGCGAGTCGCCCGTGATGGGCACCACGCCCTGGTAGCTGGACGCGCGATCCGTGGCTTCGACGGTGACGATGATGTTGCCCTCGCCAGCCAGCGCGCGGAAGCCAGCCTCGTCGCCGAGCGATGAGCTCATGGCGCGCCATGGCGCGCACCTGAAAGTCATGGGTGCACTGTGCGACCAGCAGGTTCACCAGGCCCTTGCCCTGCAGCTGCAGCGTCAGCGTGCCGTCGAACTTCAGCGTGGCCGCGAGCAGCACCACGGCCCCCACGGCTTCGCCGAGCAGCTGCTGCACGGCGGGTGGATAGTCCTGGTGCTCGCGCAGTTCCAGCCACGAGCGCGCGAGACGCGCGGCGTGGCCGCGGATCGGATGCTTCTCGAGCACGAAGCGACGGACGCGATCGGAATCTGAATCACGCCTGGGACATGGCCGAAGCCTATCAGGGCCGGCCAGCTTCTTCTTCAGCAGATCGTTGAGCTGCGCGGGATTCGCCTTGCCGCCGGTGGCCTTCATGACCTGTCCTACGAAAAAGCCGAACAGCTTGTCCTTGCCCGAGCGGTAATCGGCCAGCTGGCCCGGATTCTTCGCCATGACTTCGTCGATGGCCTTCTCGATGGCGCCGGTGTCGGTGATCTGCTTGAGGCCCTTGGACTCGATGATGGCGTCGGCGTCCTTGCCCTCGGCCCACATGGCCTCGAACACATCCTTGGCGATCTTGCCGGAGATGGTGTTGTCGATGATGCGCGCCAGCAGTCCCGCGAGCCGCTTCGGCATCGATGCGGCTCTCCGTGATCTCGAGGTTGTGCTCGTTGAGCGCGGCCGCCAGCGAACCCGCGACCCAGTTGGCGGCGAGCTTGGCCTGCTCTTTCGAGGTAGCTTGTCGCCCGCCAGCTGCTTCACCACGTCGTCGTAGTACGCGCCCAGCTCCTTGCTCGAAGTGAGCACGGTGGCGTCGTACTGCGAGAGGTCGTAGGCCAGCACGAAACGCGCGGCCTTCTCGTCCGGCAGCTCCGGCAACGTGGCCTTGATCTCGCCGATGTACGCCGGCATCGATCTCCACGGGCAGCAGGTCCGGATCCGGGAAGTAGCGGTAGTCGTTGGCTTCTTCCTTGGAACGCATGGAGCGCGTCTCGCCCTTGTCCGGGATCGTAGAGGCGCGTCTCCTGCACCACCTTGCCGCCGCCCTCGATCACGTCGATCTGGCGCGCGACTTCGTAGTTGATGGCCTTCTCGACGAAGCGGAACGAGTTGATGTTCTTGATCTCGGCGCGCGTGCCGAACTTCTCTGCGCCGACCTTGCGCACCGACACGTTGGCGTCGCAGCGGAACGAACCTTCCTGCATGTTGCCGTCGCAGATCTCGAGATACCGCACCAGCGTGTGGATCTTCTTGAGATAGGCCACGGCCTCCTTGGCCGAACGCATGTCGGGCTCGGAGACGATTTCGATGAGCGGCGTGCCGGCGCGGTTCAGGTCGATGCCGGACTGCTTCGGCAAGCCCTCGTGCAGCGACTTGCCCGCGTCCTCTTCCAGGTGCGCGCGCGTGATGCCGATGGTCTTGCGCGTGCCGTCATCCAGCACGATGTCCATGTGCCCTTGGCGACGATGGGCAGTTCGTACTGGCTGATCTGGTAGCCCTTGGGAAGATCCGGGATAGAAGTAGTTCTTGCGCGCGAACACCGAGCGCGGCGGCGATCGTCGGCGCCGACCGCCAGGCCGAACTTCACGGCCATGCGCACCGCTTCCTGGTTGAGCACGGGCAGCACGCCCGGATAGGCCAGATCGACGAGGTTCGCCTGCGAGTTCGGCGCCGCGCCGTACGCCGTGGGCGAACCCGAGAAGATCTTGGTCTTGGTGGAGAGCTGCGCGTGGATCTCGAGGCCGATGACGGTTTCCCAGGTCATGACAGCACCTCCTTCGAGTACGCCTCGGGAAGCCGGCGATGCCAGTCGGTTTCCTTCTGGAAGGCATGCGCGACGTTGAGCAGTTTGGCCTCCGCGAAGTGCGGGCCGCAGATCTGCAGGCCCACGGGCAGGCCGCGCGCGAAGCCGCAGGGAATCGACATGGCCGGCACGCCCGCCAGGTTGGCGCCGATGGTGTAGATGTCGTTGAGATACATCTGGATGGGATCGGACGCCTTGGCGCCGATCTCGAACGCCACGTCGGGCGCGGTGGGCCCCATGAGCACGTCCACTTCGCCGAAGGCGCGCTTGAAATCCTGGTTGATGAGCTGGCGCACGCGCTGCGCCTTGAGGTAGTAGGCGTCGTAATAGCCGGCGGACAGCACATAGGTGCCGGTCATGATGCGGCGCTTGACCTCGGCGCCGAAGCCCTCGCCGCGCGAGCGCTTGTACAGGTCCATGAGATCCTTCGGATCCTTGGCAGCGATAGCCGTAACGCACGCCGTCGAAGCGCGCCAGGTTCGACGAACACTCGGCCGGCGCCACCACGTAATAAGTGGGCACGGACAGCGGCAGCGCCGGTAGTTTGACCTCGACCAGCGTCGCGCCGAGCTTCTCGTAGACCTTGAGCGCCTCGCGGATGCACTTCTCGACGTCGGCCTCCAGGCCCTTGTCGAAGAACTCCTTGATGAGGCCGATGCTTGCAGGCCCGCCAGGGGCTGGTCCAGCTCCGCCACATAGTTAGGCACCGGCGTGTCGA
This sequence comes from uncultured Pseudomonadota bacterium, assembly GCA_963846605.1. Lineage (GTDB taxonomy): Bacteria > Pseudomonadota > Gammaproteobacteria > Steroidobacterales > Steroidobacteraceae > CADEED01. Next base: position 840,887 of record CAWJWS010000008.1, on the reverse strand, counting down.
CGCTGGTGGAGTCGCGCGGTGTCGAAGCCGGCCATGGCGGCCAGCACCATGGCGGCATCCTCGGCCGAGATGGAGATGAGGCCGCCCTGATCGAGGCTGGAGGCGAAGGCGATCATGCCGAAGCGCGAAACGCGGCCGTAGGTGGGCTTGATGCCGGTGACGCCGCACAGCGAGGCCGGCTGGCGGATCGAACCGCCGGTATCCGTGGCCGTGGCGATGGGGGCGACCCGGGCGGCAACCGCCGCGGCCGAACCACCCGAGCTGCCGCCCGGCACCAGCTTGAGGTCCCAGGGATTCTTCACCGGGCCGTACCAGCTGGTCTCGTTGGACGAGCCCATGGCGAACTCGTCCATGTTGGTCTTGCCCAGCGTGACCATGCCCGGCCGCATTCAGTTTTTCGACGACGGTGGCGTCATATGGCGACACGAAGTTGTCGAGCATCTTCGAACCGCAGCTGGTCCGGACGCCGGCGGTGCAGAAGATGTCCTTGTGGGCGAGCGGCAGCCCGGTCAGCGGACCCGCCTTGCCGGCCGCCAAGGCCTGGTCGGCAGCCTTGGCCTGGGCCAGCGCCGACTCCGGCATCACGGTGATGAAGGCGTTGAGCTGCGACTGGGAGGCGTCGACGCGCGCCAGCAGGGCGCGCGTGAGCTCGGTCACGGAAAACTCTTTGGCGCGGAGCTTTTTCGCGAGCTCCGCCAGCGTGAATGTATGCATTTTCTTAGGGTTTCTTACTCAATGACCTTGGGCACGAGATACAGCGCGGCTTCGACCTGCGGAGCGTTGCGTTGGAAGAGCTCGTGCTGGTCCTTCTCGGTCACGACATCGGGTCGCAGGCGTTGCGCCGAGCCCGGCAAGCGGATGAGCCATGGGCTCGATTCCCGCGTTTGCGCGGCATCGAGCTGCCCGACGAGATCGACGATCTTCGACAGGCTGTCCTGGTAGACGGGAACCTCGGCATCGGTCAGCGAAAGCCGTGCGAGATGCGCGATCGAGTTGATCTGGTCGCGATTGAGGCTCATCGGAAATCTCAAGCAAAAGGTGTGGGAAATGTGCGCGGAATCATACCTGTTGCCTTGTGGGGCGTGCTGCAGATTGTTAAATTGCCGACACTTTTTCGCGCCACTGGCTTGTTACTTCATGTTCAAACGCTTGCGCGGCTATTTCTCGAGCGATCTTTCGATCGACTTGGGAACGGCCAATACCCTCATTTACGTCCGTGACAAGGGCATCGTGCTCAATGAGCCGTCCGTTGTCGCGGTGCAGGACGACCAGGGCGGTCGTGGCAAGGTCATCGTCGCGGTAGGCGCCGAGGCCAAGAACATGCTGGGGCGAACCCCCGGCCACATCAACGCGGTGCGACCCATGAAGGACGGCGTGATCGCCGACTTCACCTACACCGAGAAGATGCTGCAGTACTTCATCGGCAAGGTGCACGGCAACCGCGTGCTCAAGCCCTCGCCGCGCGTGCTGGTGTGCGTGCCCATCGGTTCGACGCAGGTCGAACGCCGCGCCATCAAGGAGTCGGCCGAAGGCGCCGGCGCGCGCAGCGTGCAGATAGTTAGCGAGCCCATGGCGGCGGCGGTCGGCGCGGGTCTGCCCGTGAACGAAGCGCGTGGCTCCATGGTGCTGGACATCGGTGGCGGTACCTCCGAAGTCGCGGTGCTCTCGTTGAACGGCATCGTGTACGCGGCCTCCGCGCGCATCGGTGGTGACCGCTTCGACGAAGCCATCATGAACTACGTGCGCCGCAACTACGGCATCCTCATCGGTGAAGCCACCGCGGAGCGCATCAAGATCGAGATCGGCGCGGCCTACCCGGGCCAGCAGGTGCGCGAACTGTCGGTGAAGGGCCGCAACCTCTCCGAAGGCGTGCCGCGCAGCTTCACGCTGAACTCCAACGAAATCCTCGAAGCCCTGCAGGAACCCCTGCAGGGCATCGTCGGCGCCGTGAAGCAGGCGCTGGAACAGACTCCTCCCGAGCTCGGCGCCGACGTGGCCGAACGCGGCATCGTGCTCACGGGCGGTGGCGCCCTGCTGCGCGACATCGACAAACTACTCATGGAAGAGACGGGCCTGCCGGTGGTCATCGCCGAAGACCCGCTCACCTGCGTGGCGCGTGGCGGTGGCCGCATCCTCGAGCTGCAGGACGAAGTCGGGCCAGGAAGCTTCGGCCTCGAATAGGCGTGGCGGTCTTCGGCAGCGGCTACAGCCGCTCACTCGGCGGACGAGGACCGTCCTTCGGGTTCCGCTTTTTCTGTTACGCCGCTGCTGTCCGTGCTGCTCATGTTCTGGGACAAGCGCGGCGGCTGGCTCGACACCGCGCGCTACGGCCTGCAGGCCGCCGTCTATCCACTGCAGCTGGCCGTGAACTCGCCCTCCGCCGCCTGGCACTGGCTCGAAGAGAGCTTCACCACGCGCGAGAAGCTGCAGGCCGAGGTCGACGCCGCTGCGCAACCAGCTGCGTGACCAGCAGCTCATCACCATGCGCCAGGCGGCGTTGGCGCAGGAAAACGCCACGCTGCGCGGGCTGAACGCCGCGCTGCCCGATGTCATCGAAAAACGGCTCATCGGCGAAGTCATCAGCGTCGAGGTGTCCACGCTGCGCCAGCGGCTGCTGGTCAACCGCGGCGGCAGCAACGGCGTGTACAAGGCGCCAGCCCGTGATCACCGGCGCCGGCGTGCTCGGTCAGGTGTTCCGCACCGGGCCCTTCAGCTCCGAGATCATCCTCATCACCGACGCCGAACACGCGCCTGCCCGTGCAGGTGCTGCGCTCGGGCGTGCGCACCATCGCGCTGGGCACCGGCGCGCGCCACGCTCGCTCGAGCTACCCTACGTGCCGCAGAACTACGACGTGCATGGTGGGCGACGTCCTGGTCACCTCGGGCCTCGGCCGCGTGTTCCCGTTCGGCCTGCCCGTGGCGCGCGTCACCAAGGTCGACCGTGATCCCACGCAGCCGCTGGCGCAGCATCGAAGCCGTGCCGCTGGCCAACGTCGAATCCGATCGCGAAGTGTTGTTCATCTGGCCGCAGGCCCGGGCATCCGGCCTCGCCGGCCACGGAGGCGGAACTGGCGGTCGAGGTTCCGAAGCAGCCATGAACTTCGCGCGCCGCGAACCCCGCTGGGCCGTCTTCTTCTCGGTACTGCTCGCTCTCATCGCGCAGGTCGTGCCGCTGCCGGACTGGCTGTCGCTGGTGCGCCCCTCGTTCATCGGCCTGGTCATCATCTACTGGAGCATCTTCGCGCCGCATGCCGGCGGCATCTTCGCGCCGTGGATCGCGGGCCTGGCGCTGGACGTGTTCAAGGGCGACGTGCTGGGCCAGAACGCGCTGGCCATCGCGCTCATCGCCTACATCACCATGACGCCTGCATCAGCGCCTGCGCAACCAGACGCTGGTCCAGCAGTCGATGTTCGTGTTCGCCTGATGCTCTACGTCAACGAAATCGTGGTCTGGGGCATCGAGGGCTGGAGCGGCCACGTCGGTCTCCACGCCTGGCGCTGGATCCAGCCGATGATCGGCGCGATGTTGTGGCCGTTCATCGCGATGCTGGTGGGTCGCACCCACAGCAAGAGCTAGCGCCATGGGCACGGTGCGCATCAAGGATCACTGGGGCGAACAGCGGCTCTTCGAGCGCCGCGCGCTGGCGGCCGCGTGCATCATCGCCGCGCTCACGCTGGTGCTGATCGGCCGCCTGGTGATGCTGCAGGTGACCGCTACGACTACTACGCCGATCTCTCGCAGGGCAACCGCGTACGCGTCGAACCGACTGCCCGCGCAGCGCGGCCTGATCCTCGACCGCAACCTGCAGGTGCTCGCCGAGAACCGGCCCTCGTTCCAGCTGGAACTGGTGCGCGAACGCGTGCCCGACGTCGACGCCACGCTCAAGCGGCTCGTCGAGATCGGTGTGCTGGAAGCCGACGAACTCGACGAAACCCGCAAGCTGGTGCGCTCACGCCGCAGCTTCGAGAGCGTGCCCATCCGGCTGCGACTCACTGACGAGGAGATCGCGCGCTTCGCGGTGCATCGCTTCGAATTCCCGGGCGTGGACATCGCCACTCGCCTCGCGCGTTTCTATCCGCATGGCGAACACGCCGTGCACGCGCTTGGGCTACGTGGCCGCGATCAGCGAAGCCGACGTCAAGAAGCTCGAGAAGGACCAGCAGCTCGCCAAGTACGCCGGCACCACGCTGATCGGCAAGCTCGGGCTCGAGCATTCCTATGAAAAGGAACTGCACGGCATCGACGGCTCGCGCCAGATCCTGGTGAATGCCGCGGGCCGATCGGTGCAGCAGCAGGGCACGCTCACGCCCCGAGCTGCAGGAGATCAAGCCGCTGCCGGGCCGCGACCTCATCACCGGCCATCGACTTCCCGACCCAGCTCGTGGCGGAACAGGGCCTCGATCGGCCGGCGCGGCTCGGTCGTGGCGATCGATCCCGAACAACGGCGACGTGCTCGCGATGGTGTCGACGCCCGGGCTTCGATCCCAATCCCTTCGGCCGCGGCCTGACGCGCGCCGAGTACGCGCTGCTTCGCGACAACATCGACGTGCCGCTGCTCAATCGGGCGTTCGCGGTCGAGTATCCGTCGGGCTCCACCATCAAGCCGGGGCTCGCGCTCGCGGGGCTCGCGTACCACGAGGTCGAACCCAACGCGACGAAGTTCTGCCCGGGCGTCTGGCGCCTGCCCGGCAGCAGCCTCGCCTTCCGCGAAGGGCGAACCGGCCGTCATGGCGCGATGGACTTGCGCCACGCCATCGCCAAGTCCTGCGACGTGTACTTCTACGAACTCGCCGACGACATCGGCGTGGATCACATGGCCGAGTTTCTCGCGCCATTCGGCTTCGGCAGCCTCACCGGTATCGACATCGGCGGCGAGAAACCGGGCCTGTTGCCGTCGAGGGAATGGAAGCGCAAGGCTTCAAGCGCCCCGCGGACCAGGTCTGGTTCCCCGGCGAAACCGTGAACTTCGGGATCGGCCAAGGCTACTTCCTCGTCACCCCGCTGCAGCTCGCCCATTACACGGCGATCATGGCGAATCGCGGCACGTCTCATAAGCCCCGCCTCGTGATAGGCGTGCGCGATCCGGCCACGAATGAAGTGAAGCGCTTCCCGGCCGTGAAGAACGAGGAGATCAAGAACGTCAGCGCCGAGCAGTGGCAGATCGTCACCGAAGGCATGGCCGGCACACTCCGCTACGGCACGGCCGCGGCGTTCGCCGGGAAGAACATGACCTACACGATTGCCGGCAAAACCGGCACCGCACAGGTGTTCACGGTCGCGCGCAACCAGAGCCTGGACAATCAGAAGACCGTGTCCGACCGCTTGCGCGACCACTCGTGGTTCATGGCGTTTGCGCCGGCCGAGCATCCGCGCATCGCCGTGGCGGTGATCGTGGAAAACGGCGGCTTCGGTTCGGCGCTCGCCTCGCCGATCGCGCGCCAGGTGATGGACACGTACCTGCTCGATGCCAACGGCCAGCTCAAAGTGCCGTTGCCGCCGGGCACGATGCCGCTGACACCAGGCCCGGGCTACGGACCCCTCGTTCCTGCCAAGAGCGCAGCTCCGGCCGCCGCAACTCCGGCCGCCGCAGCCCCGGCCGCCGCAGCCCCGGCCGCCGCAGCTCCAAGAGAGGACGTCCCTGACCCCGAGGCAGAGGACTGACCGCATGATTGATCAAGAAGTCATCGTGCGGCCTGTCATCGAGGCCGGCTCAAAGCCGCCCGCCGCGTCAGGAGACGAGTGATGTTCGAACCCATCGAAGTCAGCTCACGCGGTCAACGCACGTTCGGCGTTGCGGGCCGCATGCTCGGCGCCCTGAAGCTGGACGGCCCGCTGCTGGTCGGCATCGGACTCGTGACGCTCTTCGGCCTCGTGGTGCTCTACAGCGCCTCGGGCCAGAACTGGACCATGGTGCTCAAGGCCGCGGTCCGCGCGGCACTGGGCGGCGTGGCGATGTGCGCGCTCGCGCAAGTGAAGCCCGCGTTCCTGCGACGCCTCGCCTTCCCGCTCTGGTGCGTGGGCGTGACATTGCTGATCGTGGTCGACATCACCGGCCACATCGGCAAGGGCGCGCAGCGCTGGCTGGACCTGGGATTCATCCGGTTCCAGCCGTCCGAATTGATGAAGCTGGCGGTGCCGATGACCTGCGCCTGGTGGCTGCACGAGCGGCCGTTGCCGCCCAGCATCGGACACCTGCTGCTGTTGTTCTTCGTGTTCATCGGCGTTCCGACCGCGCTCACCATCCTGCAACCCGACCTCGGCACCGGCGGATTGATCCTGATCGGCGGCATGATGGTGATCATCATGGCCGGGCTGCAGTTCCGCGTGATGTTCGCCATGGCGGGCCTGGGCGCGGCCGCAGCCTGGCTGGGTTGGCACTACTACATGCACGAGTACCAGAAACAGCGCGTGCTCATGCTGCTGGACCCGCAATCCGACGCCCTCGGCGCCGGTTACCACATCATCCAGTCGCAGATCGCCATCGGATCCGGCGGCGTGTTCGGCAAAGGGCTCACCAACGGCTCGCAGGGCCAGCTCGAGTTCCTGCCGGAGCGCACCACCGATTTCATCTTCGCCATGGTCGGTGAGGAACTCGGCCTGCTCGGCGCCATCGTACTGTTGTTGCTGTACTGCTTCGTTGTCGGACGAGCGCTGTACCTCGCCGTGGAAACGCAGGACACCTTCGCGCGGCTGCTGGCGGGCAGCATCGCGCTCACCTTCTTCGTGTACGTGTTCATCAACATGGGAATGGTCTGCGGACTGCTGCCGGTCGTCGGCGTGCCGCTGCCACTCGTCAGTTATGGCGGAACATCGATGGTGACCCTGCTGGCGAGCTTCGGTATTCTCATGAGCCTCTACTCGCACCGGAAACTCGTCGCTTCGTGATCCGCCGCTTCCATGGATTCGCACTTCTAATCGCAATCCTCTCGAGTTCCGCCCTGGCGGAAGGCTCGTTCGTCGGCCGCACCCGTTTCGATCTCGACCGTCCGGAAATCCGGGAATTCGTCGAGAAGGTCGCCGCCGAGCAGAAGATGCAGCCGCTCGACGTGTACCGCCTGCTCGCCAAGGCCGAACCGCAGCCCAGGATCATCGAACTCATCACCAAGCCCGCCGAAAAGGTGTCGCCCTGGTATGAGTACCGCAAGAACTTCATGACCGAGCAGCGCATCGCCGAAGGCGCGCGCTTCATGGTCGAGCATCGCGCGCGGCTCGAGAAGGCGCGCAAGGAAACCGGCGTGGCGCCGGAGTACGTGGTGGCCATCATCGGCGTGGAAACCTTCTACGGGCGCATCACCGGCAAGTACCGCGTGCTCGACGCGCTGACCACTCTGTCCTTCGACTACCCGCCGCGCGCGGAATTCTTCAAGTCGGAGCTGGCGCATTTCATCGCGCTGTCCCGCGAAGAGCAGGTGGACCCGCTCACCGCCCTGGGCTCGTACGCCGGCGCCATGGGCGCCGGCCAGTTCATGCCCTCCAGCTACCGGCGCTACGCCGTGGACGGCAGCGACGACCGGCAGCGCAACCTGTTCGCCGACTGGGACGACGTCATCGCCAGCGTCGCTAACTACTTCAAGCAGCACGGCTGGGTGTCCGGCGGCCCGGTGCTCGCCGAGGCCGTGCTGCAGCCGGATGCGCCCGTGGTGGCCGATCCCGGCAATCTCACGCTCAACGAAACCATCGCCGGCCTCAAGGCCAAGGGCGTGGACTTCGACACTGCGAAGCTGCCCGAATCCGCGAAGGCGCTGCTGATTCCCGCCGAGCAGCAGGCTGGCCCCGCCTACCGCGTGGGGTTCAAGAACTTCGAAGTGATCACGCGCTACAACCGCAGCGTGCGCTACGCGATGGCGGTGCACGACCTGGCCACCCACATTTCGGAGCGCGTGAACCAGACCAAGGTGGCGAAGACTTCCACCGACGGCAACGCCGCCCGATGATTTCCGGCGCGGCGTTCAGCGTCGCGCAACAACACCGGGCGGGCCTGCGGTAGAGTCCGCGACACGGTGAAGAACTCCCTGTCGAGAACAGCGAACATTGCGTCACTCGCGATACTGGGTATCGCGCTCACCGGCTGCAGTCTCGGGCGTCAGCAAGTCCGCACCGCCCGCGCGCACCCAGGTGCCCTCCGGCTCCAGCGTCCCTAAAGTTCCGCCTGACGTGCTCGCGATTCCCGACGCCGTTCCGAAGTTCGAACCCCGCGGCACCCGGGGCAATCCGCCGTTCTACGAAGTATTCGGCAAGCGCTACTACGTGATGGCCAGCTCCGAAGGCTGGGTCGAGCGTGGCACCGCGTCCTGGTACGGGCCGGGATTCCACGCGGCGTCGACTTCGCTGGGCGAGCCATACGACATGTACGCCATGACGGCGGCTCACAAGACGCTGCCCATCCCGGCGTACGCCGAAGTCACCAACCTGCGCAACGGGCGCAAGATCGTCGTGCGCATCAATGACCGCGGCCCCTTCGTCGGCGACCGGATCATCGACTTGTCCTACACCGCGGCGGCGAAGCTCGATTTCCTCACGCAGGGCACGGCGCCCGTGGAAGTCCGCGTGCTCACGCCGGGCCGCGGCGCCGGTTCGGCCGCGCCACCCGTGCTGGCCGCAGCTCCCACTCCTGCGCCCATCTCCCGGCCGCCGCCGGCACCCTCCGCGCCACCGCCATCGCCGCCGGTTTCCGTGGTGAACGCACCGGCCGTCGCGGCGCCAGGCGCGCAGGCCATGTACATCCAGGCCGGCGTGTTCGCCGACCACGAGAACGCACGCCGTCGCGTGGAGTCTCTGCTCGCGGCGGGCATCGAACTCGCCAGTCTCGACGAACTCTCGGGTCAGCGTACGTTGCACCGCGTGCGCGTCGGCCCGTTCGCCACCGTCGAGGAGTTCGACCTCAATCTCAAGCGTCTGCGCGACCTGGGCATCGCCGACGCACGGCTCCTCACGCCGTAAAGCCGGGTTTTTCCGCTAGACTGCGGCCCCTGACAGATCCTTCGGAGTTCCCTGAAATGCCGTCCACCCGGCTGATGTCGTTGCTCGCCTGCGCCTCGCTGTTCGCTTCCGCCGCGTTCGCCGCGGTGCCCATCCCCAAGCCGCCCGCCATCGAGGCCAAAGCCTACGTGCTGCTCGACTTCGAGAGCGGCCGCGTGCTGGCGGCGCAGCAGGCGGACGTGCAGGCCGAGCCCGCGAGCATCACCAAGCTCATGACGGCATACATCGCGTTCGACGCGCTGCGCGAGAAGCGCCTGGCGCTCACCGAAGAAGTGTTCGTCAGCGAGTACGCCTGGCGCACCGGCGGCTCCGCCTCGGGCGGCTCCACCACCTTCCTCGAGGTGAACTCGCGCGTGCCGGTCGAGGTACTGATCCAGGGCATGATCGTCCAGTCCGGCAACGACGCCACCATCGCGCTGGCCGAGAAGTTAGGCGGCACCGAAGCCGGCTTCATCCAGATCATGAACGAGTACGCGCGGCGTCTCGGCATGAAGAACACCAACTTCGAGAACAGCTGGGGCGGCCCGGGCCCGAAGCACCATTCGTCGGCCATGGATCTCGCCATCCTGTCGCGCGCGCTGATCCGCGACTTCCCCGACTACTACAAGTACTACTCGCAGCGTGAGTTCACCTGGAACAAGCACACGCAGCAGAACCGCAACGGCCTGCTGGCGCGGGATCCCTCGGTGGACGGAATCAAGACGGGCCACACGCAGAGCGCCGGCTATGGCCTCGCGAGCTCCGCGAAACGTGGCGGCATGCGCCTGGTGTCCGTGGTGCTCGGCACCAGCGGCTTCAAGGCGCGCGAGGATGCCAGCGCCACGCTGCTCAACTACGGCTTCACGTTCTTCGAGAGCGCCAAGGTGCGCGGCGCGGGCGACGTGATCCTCAAGCCCGAGGTGTACAAGGGCGAAGAGGAGATGGTCACGCTGGTTCCCGCCCGCGACATCTGGGTCACGGTGGGTCGCGGCTCCGTCGCCGGCCTCAAGACCAGCGCCACGGTGAAGACGCCGCTGGTGGCACCGATCACCAAGGGCCAGAACCTGGGCGAGCTCACGGTCACCGACGGCAAGGACGTGGTCGCGCGCGTGCCGCTGGTCGCGAAAGACGCCGTGCCGGAAGGCGGCTGGTGGACGCGGATGGTGGACGGCATCGCGCTCTGGATGGAGTAGATGGGCGAGCCACTCCCCATCTGCCACCTCGATGGTGAGTTCCTGCCGCTGCGTGACGCGCGGATCTCACCGCTCGACCGCGGGTTCCTCTATTCCGATGGCTGCTACGAAGTCACGCCGGTCTACCGCGGCCGTCCGTTCCGCTTCCAGCAGCATCACGACCGGCTGACGCGCTCGCTGCGCGAGATCCGCATGGATGACCCGCTCACGCACGAGGCGTGGCGCGGCGTGTATCGCGGCCTCATCGAGCGCAACGGGCTTTCCGGAGCCGATGGCTACATCTACGTGCAGGTCACGCGCGGCGCCGAGTTCGGGCGCAACCACGCCCCGCTGCCGGACGTGCCGCGCACGGTGTTCGCCTTCGCCGCCCCGTGGCCGGAAGGCCGCGCCGGCTGGCGCGAGAACGGCCTGCCCGCGGTCACGTCGTCGGACACGCGCTGGGCGCGCTGCGACATCAAGTCCGTGTCACTGCTGGCCAACGTGCTGCTGCGGCAGCTCGCCGTGGACGAAGGCGCCAGCGAGTGCATCCTGCTGCGTGACGGCTTGCTCACCGACGCCAGCGCCTCGAGCGTTCATGTGGTCATCGACGGCGAGCTTCGCACCCCGCCGAATTCGTGGAAGCTGCTGCCGGGCACCACTCGCGGCGTGATCGAGGAGGTGGCCGACCGTGCCGGCGTGAAGTGCCGCTCGGTGGCCGTGAGCGAAGTGGATCTGCGTGGCGCCAGCGAGATTCTGCTCGGCGCGGCGACGCGCGAAGTGCAGCCCGTCACCACGCTCGACGGCAAGCCCGTAGGCACGGGCAAGCCCGGCGCCGTGTGGCGAAAGCTGTACGACGCGTACCAGGCATTCAAGCAACAGGTGGCGGGGACCCCGTGGTAGACGAAACCCATCCCGGTGGCGAAGCGGCGCCTGACAAGGAACTGCTCGTGTTCCCCACGCCCTACCCCATCAAGGTGGTGGGGCGCCGCAGCGAGCTGAGCCGCGCGGACGTGGACGCCGTGGTGCGCATGCATGCGCCGGACCTGACGGACGACCAGATCAGCGAGCGCGAGAGCACGCAGCAGCACTTCATCGCGATCACCTACACCATCAATGCGACCAGCAAACAACAGATCGTGGCGCTGGCCAACGCGCTGCAGGGGCTCAAGGGAGTGATGATGCTGATCTGACGATCGATCTCGCGATCGATCGGGCCTTGCGGGTGAGTGCTTCTACTTCCCCCGATTTCGCTCGTACGCTTCCACGCGTGCACCCACGGCCGGCTCGTGCTCGCGCGCCAGCTCGAAGGCGAATTCCCAGATGTGCATGGCCACAGGCCCGTACCGTTCCTGGGGCGTCGGCGTCTTCCAATCGTCGACGAACACTCCCTCGACCTTGTGATGCATGGCGTCCATCATCCGTCGCGCCAGGTCGAGACCTTTACGACAGGTCGAATCGGGCCATTGCGAGTCGATGAGCTTTTCGAGCTGCCTGCCTTCGGTTCCCATCGCATCCAGGTCGCGTTCGTAGGTTGCCCTGGATTCGCCGTAAAACTGTTGATCGTCCACGTGATAGATGGTGATCAGCATGCCCGTGTCGCCGCGATCCTTGCTGCACGCGCCATAGACGGCGTAGGCGCGAGCATAGATTCTCCGGTCGTACTCGCGCGCCTGCGCATCCAACCGCGCCAAGAGGCGCCCCATCAACTGCCGTGCGTCTGCGGTCGAGCTGAACCCTGGCGCGCGCGCCCGGGCGCGCGTGGCAGCATGCAGCGACCCCAGGTCCAGCAATGCTGGATCCAGGTCGAGCGGACCGCCTTTCATGGCCGCTTTCAGCGATCGACCACATTCCTCGGGGAAGCGGCGGCGGCATTCGCGCGCAAGGTCGATGATCTCGTAAAAGGTGGCGAGCGGAGCGTCGATGCCTTCGGCGTAGAACCGCACATGCGGCAACGGCGCAGTCGGCGTGTCCGCGTGCGCGGCGGCAGCGCAGAACAGCGGGAGAATGACGAGAGCGCGCAGAGCTTGCGCCACGTTCAATTGACGGCGCCGGCCTGGGTATTGCGCGCGCGGATGTGCGCCAGCGCGCGTTGCAGGAACGGCGCGAAGGCCTTGCCTGCCGATTCCACCGAGACGTCGGCCTGCCCGAGCGCCGCCAGTTGCGTCATCTGCAATCCCGCGTAACCGCAGGGATTGATGCGCTGGAAAGGCTCGAGGTCCATGTTCACGTTGAACGCGAGGCCGTGATAGCTGGCGCCGCGGCGGATGCGGATACCGACGCTGCCGATCTTGCGTCGCCGTTCACGTACACGCCGGGCGCGCCCGGCTTGGTGGCGGCCTCGATGCCGAGGCTGGCGCAGTATTCGATGACGGCGCGTTCGAGCGCCGTGACCAGGTCGCGCACGCCGAGGCCGGCGCGGCGGATGTCGATGAGTGGATAGACCACGAGCTGGCCGGGGCCGTGGTAGGTCACCTGCCCGCCGCGATCGATCTGCACCACCGGGATGTCGCCGGCGGCGAGCACGTGGCCGGCGTCGGCATTCAATCCCAGCGTGAACACCGGCGGATGTTCGAGCAGCCAGATCTCGTCGGGCGTGTTCGCGTCGCGCGTGTCGGTGATGCGCTGCATTTCGCGCCACGTCGGGTCGTAGTCGACGCGGCCTAACCAGCGAACGGTGGGTGCCGGGGAAGGGCGGGAAAAGGGGACAGAGCTATTTTCCGGGCCGGGGGCATCGGAGACCGGCGGGACAGTAGCCGCGGAAAATAGCTCTGTCCCCTTTTCCCGGCACCCTGATTCTCGATTCCCGCATTGTTGCCATTCAGCGCCTGCTCGGCGCGATAGCTCGAACGCACCAGCGGGCCCGCGACGCATTCGCGGAAACCCTTGGCCAGCGCCCATTCGCGATATTCGTCGAACTCGGCGGGCGTGACGAAACGCTGCACGGGCAGGTGATGCACCGTGGGCCGCAGGTACTGGCCCAGCGTCAGCAGGTCGACGTTGATGGCGCGCAGATCGTCCATCGTCTGCGCGATCTCTTCATCGGTCTCGCCCAGTCCCAGCATGAGGCTGGTCTTGGTGAGCACCGATGGCTTGAATTTCTTGGCGTGCTCCAGCACGGCCAGGGTCTGTTCGTAGGTGGCGCGCGGATCCCGCACCGGGTGCGTCAGGCGCTTCACGGTCTCGACGTTCTGAGCGAACACTTCGAGGCCGGAATCGACCACCGTCTCCACGTCCTTGCATGACGCCCTGGAAATCCGGCGTCAGCGCTTCGACGGCCACGTGCGGCGTGCGCCGCTTGATGGCGCGGATCGCATCCGCGTAGTGCCGCGCACCGCCATCGGGCAGATCGTCACGATTCACCGAAGTAAGCACGATGTACTTGAGCTTCATGAGCTCGACGCTGCGCGCGGTGTTCTCGGGCTCTTCGGCGTCGAGCCAGCCGCGCGGATTGCCGGTGTCCACCGAGCAGAACCGGCAGGCGCGGGTACACACCGCGCCCATCAACATGATCGTGGCGGTGCCGGCGTTCCAGCACTCACCGATGTTCGGGCACTTGGCTTCCTCGCAGACCGTGGCGAGCCGATGCTCGTGCACGATGCCCTTGCGGGTGGCTCCGAAGCCCGCGCCCACGGGCAGCTGCGCGCGGATCCACGCTGGCTTGCGTCCTGTGGGAGCGGCCTCGGCGCCGCGGGGCTTCTGGCCATCCTTGATGGCCGTGAAGCCCTGCGGCGTCACGTACTTCTCACCGCTGCGGGGGCCCCGAGGGTCGGGGCCCCCGCTTTCGGTAACGATGGGTATGTTTTTGATCGAAGCCATGAATCCCGCGGGATTTTACTCCTGCGGTGGCGCGGCGCTGGGGTCGCCTTCCATCGCGCCTTCCTCCATGGCACCGGGCGGCGGGCCAAGTCCCGGAATCGCCTGGGGTTTGCCATTCACCAGCAGGTTGCCCTGCTTGAAGGTGATGTGGCAGACCAGCTGCTCCCCCTTCGTTTGGCGTAGCCCGTCGCACCGCCATCTCCACGGACTGCGCGCCGTTGGGCATCTTGTTCATGGCCTTGATGTCGGCCGTGACGGTGATGTCCGCATCCAGCTTGCCGATCAGCGCCATGGGGCTCGGGGCCGAGAAGTCCTCGGGCGTCGCGCCGACGAACTTGATCACGCCCTTGGCCACGATCTCGCCATCCGGCGTCACGATGCCGACGCGGTCGATGCCGAATTCCGGATCGTGCTTGAGCAGTTCCACGCCGTGCTCCTTCATGGGGCCGAAGATGGCCTTGTCCATGTCCGCCAGCGCATCGGGCGACGTGTACATCTTGTTCCACGAGCCGACCAGCTTCTCGAACGTGGGCGCGTGCAGGTGGCGCAGCGAGAAGTTGTAGTGGACTTCCTTCAGGTCGACGCCGGTCATCGCGAGCTGCTTGCTCTTGATCGCGCCGGTGCCGAACTGCGCCGACATGTTCACGAAGTCGTCCTTCGTCTTGGTGTCCACGACGTAATGCACGTCCGAGATGGCCATGTCCTCGCCGGTGCCCGCTTCGTGGACCTTCATTTCCTTGATGCGGAACGCGAAGTCGCCGTCGTACAGGTCGCCGATGACGCGCTTGCCGTCGCCTTCCATCGTGAGCGAGTTGAGGATGAACACGGTCTCGCCGGTCTTCTTCTTGGCGATGACGCTGGGCAGACCACCGTCGACGTCATACGTGTCGCCGTTCTTGCCCACACCCACGGCCAGCTTGAAGGTCTCGTAGGAGACATCGACCTCGCCTTTCTCATCCACGATCTTGCGGCCTTCGGACTTGAAGGTGGTGGTGCCACCGCCGAAGAAGCCGACGCGCGTGCTGACTTCCATGGCCGGCTTCTCGCCGAACACCTTGCGGATCTCGGCGCGCGCTTCTGCCGGCAGGTCGAGATGCGTATCGACGCGAGCCAGCCCAAAGCCGGACAGGCCCAGCACCGGACCGTGCAGGATCTCGTTCTTCACCGTGAAGCGCGCCGGAGTGGCGGCCGCGGCGGCATCCGCGGGCGCAGCCTCTTCCGAAGGCGCCGCGTCGACCGGAGCCTCGCCATCGGCGGGGGCTTCGGGCGCTGCTTCACCCGGGGCCGATTCGGTGCCCTCGGCGTCCATGGCGGCATCGGCTTCGGCGTTCTCGCCCTTCATGATGCCTTCGATCAGCTTCTTGCCGAACGCTTCCGACACGTCGTCGTTGAGTTCGAACGTGAGCGTCTGCTCGGACTTGAACCAGCCACCGCTCCACTTGCGCTCCGCGATCTTGAAATACGGCGCATGCACGAGCAGCTTGTCCAGACTGGTGTTGATGCGCTTTTCGGCAACCTTGCCGATGCCGTACGGCGCGATCAGCACGATTGCTGCCAGCACCACGACGACGATGACTAACTTCTTCATGATCATCCTCCCTAGGAAACCTTGACCGCACGCGACAGCTCGGCATCGAGCGCCGCGAGGCGCTCGGTGGTGCCGATGTCGTACCAACGGCCTGCGTGCAATTCGCCGCTCAGCGCGCCCTTTTCGATCGCCTGGCGCAGCAGCGGCAACAATGGAAACTTGCCCGGTGTGCAGCCCGCGAACATCTCCGGCCGGTAGATACCGACGCCCGAGTATGTGTGTCGCAAGCCCTCACCTTCTGACACCTGTTCCTGCAGGAGGCCATCCTCCTCGAGATGAAAGTCGCCGCGAGCGTGCTGGGGCGGGTTCGGCACCAGCACCAGGTGGGCCAGCGACCCTTTCGGGGGTCGCGGCGCAGGGTGCCGAAGTCGATGTCCGTCCAGACGTCGCCATTCACCAGCAGGAACGGGTGCGATCCTAGCAGCGGTAGCGCCTGAAAAATGCCTCCACCTGTTTCGAGCGCATCCGGGCGCTCGTGGCTGTACGTTATGGCAAGCCCATATTGCCCGCCCGACCCCAGCGCCGCGGGAATCATGTCCCCTAACCAGGCGGTATTGACGACCACTTCGCGAAATCCGCCCGCCGCCAGGCGTTCCAGGTGGTATTCGATGAGCCGCTTGCCCCCCACCTTGAGCAAGGGTTTGGGCTCCCGGTCGGTCAGCGGGCGCATGCGTTCGCCGCGGCCCGCGGCGAGGACCATGGCCTTCACTTGTGCTTCCGGTTCCGGAGGTTGGCGCGCTTCCGGCTGCGTGGCTTGCCGCGGGTCTTGCCCCTGCCCCGGGCATTGAGCAAGGCCCTGGATCTGGCTCCGGCCTTGCGGCGGACCGCCTGCTTCGGCTTCACCCTCGGGCGCCGGACCTTGGGCACGGCACGCTTGCGTGGCCGGATCGAAGGCTTCTTCCGGTTGTTAACGGATGGGCGCCTTGCCTTGCGAACGGGCTTGGCGGCCTTCCTCGGCTTCGCCGACTTCCGGGGCTTGGCCGCGGTCTTCGGCTTCGCGGCGGTCTTCGGCCTCGCGGCGGTCTTCGGCTTCACCGCCCTCTTCGGCTTCACCCCGGCGCGCTTCTTCCGGGCTTGGCCCGCTGCAGCCGCCTTGCGCGCCGCCTTGTCCTTCTGCTGCTGATTTGCCGCCGCCAGCAGCGGCGCCACGCGCCATTCCAGCCAGCGGCCGAATTCGACGAGTTCGGGATAGCGACGGCAGGCGTCCAGCACGTACGACATGACCAGCGGCAGGTCGTCGAGGTAGCCGATCTTGCCGTCGCGATGCCAGAGGCGCGCGAAGATGCCCAGCACCTTGACGTGCCGCTGCACGCCGATGAGGTCGAACCAGCGCAGGAACTGGTATTCGCTGTCGCCGACGTTGGCGCCGAGATTGCCCAGCACGCGGCGGTATCCCTTGACCCAGCGTTCCACGCGCTCGCGCGACCAGCTGATGTAGCAATCCTTGAGCAACGAGACCAGGTCGTAGCCGACGGGTCCGCGCAAGGCGTCCTGGAAGTCGATGACGCCGGGACCATTCCTGCCTTCAGGCAGCACCATGAGGTTGCGCGAATGGAAGTCGCGGTGGACGAACACCTGCGGCTGGATCTGCGCCTCGTTGATGAGCACCTCGTTGGTCACGGTGACCATGGCGCGTTCTTCGGGCGTGAGCTCCAGCCCGAGATGTTTCGCCAGGAACCACTCCGGCATGAGGTTGAGTTCGCGCTCGAGAGGCGCGCGGTCGTAGGGCGTCGAGCATCTGCGCGGCCTTGAGTCCGCGAACCTGGATGTTGGCGAGCGTCGCCAACGCATCACCGTAGAGCTTGTCGACGCCGCGACCGGTCTTGAGCAGCGACAGGTACTGCGTGTCGCCGAGATCTTCCATGACGATGAATCCGCGTTTCGCGTCGGCGGCATGCACGTGCGGCACGTGCGCGCCGGCCTGTTCGAGCAGGGCCGTGACCTTCAAGTAGGGCGCGATGTCCTCCTTGCCGGGAGGCGCGTCCATCACGATCAGCGTGTCGGCCTTGGGCTCCCAGGCGGACGGATCCACGTCGCCACGGGAGACTCGGAAGTACCGGCGGAAACTCGCGTCAGCGGATGCCACGGAAATCCGGCCGATGCGCCATTGCAGGTCGCGCGTCAGCCAGGATTGAATGAGAGAGAGTCGCGCGTCGTTCTTGAGCATTCGTATAAGTATAGTGCGCCACATGGCGAGAGAGACTTGGAAGAGGGCCGGAAATGCCGGTCCCGGACTGACGTTGCTGCTGGCATTGCTGGCGAGCGCCGCCCATGGCCAGGAGACTCCGTGCCCGGACTCGCAGCCGGACGAAGCCGACGCCGCCGCCGCTCCCGGGCCGACGCCGGAAGAGCTCGCCGAACAGGCGAAGCAACCCATCTCCATCGAAGCCGACGACGACAACTACGAGGTCGACGTCAACGGCAATGCCCGCGTCTGCGGCAACGTGGAGTTTCGCCAGGGGCAGCGCGTGATCCGTACCGACTGCCTCGAATACAACGCCCAGACCGAGAAGGCGAAGATGGAAGGCGGCGTGGAGTACTCCGACCCCACGCTGGTAGTGCGCGGCGGCAACGGCTCCTACTCCCCGGCCACCGGCGCACAGATCGAAGGCGCGCAGTTCGAGCTCAAGGAACGCAACGCCCGCGGCTCGGCCACCAACCTCCGCGTGGACGGCCAGCGCAAGGTGACGCTCTCGAGGGCGTTTCGTTCACCACCTGCCCGGCCAACGACGTGGCCTGGGAGCTGCGCTCGAAGAGCATCGAACTGGACACCGAAACCCGCAACGGCACGGGCCGGGGGACCAGCGTCCGCTTCAAGGACGTGCCGATCTTCTACGTGCCGTACATCAGCTTTCCCATCGGCCCGCAGCGCAAGAGCGGCTTCCTGTTCCCGGAGCCGGGCAACTCCTCGCGCAGCGGCGCGCAGCTGCCGGTGCCTTACTACTGGAACCTGCGGCCGAACATGGACCTGCTGACCACGCCCACGTGGTACTCGCGCCGCGGCATCGACTTCGCGCGGCAAGTTCCGCTACCTGACGCCGCGGCAGGCAGGCTCGCTCGACTTCAACTATCTACCCAACGACGACCTGGCGGACATCGACCGCACCCACGTGCAGTGGCGGCACCTGGCGGAATTGCCCGGCGACTGGCGTGTGCGCGTGGATGCCACCGACGTGGGCGACCGGCGCTACTTCGAGGACTTCGCGCTCGGACCCGAAGGCACCAGCGTGCCGTTCGCGGAGCGCCTGGCGCAGGCCTCGTATCGCGACGAGCACTGGAACGTGCGCGCGCAATTGCAGCACTTCCAGACCGTCGACGAGGAGCTGCTCGAGGAGCAGCGGCCCTACGCGCGCACGCCGCGCGTGCTGGCCTCGGGCGACTGGGACTCGGGTCTCGGAGCCATCGAGTACGGCTTCGACGCGGAGTTCGTGAACTTCGACCGCAACACCGGCGTCACGGGCTGGCGCATGGACATCGCACCGCGCGCGGGCTTCGACTGGTCGGCGCCCGGATTCTTCGTGCGCCCCTCGGCGGGCTACCGCTACACGCAGTATTCGCTCGACGGCACCGCGCCCGGAGAAGACGACTCGCCGACGCGGTCGATGCCGTTCGCGTCGCTCGATGCGGGCCTCGTCTTCGAGCGCAGCTCGGGCTCGCATGGCCAGCGGCGCATGACGCTGGAACCGCGCGCCTTGTACCTGTACACGCCGTACCGCGAACAGAGCGAGCTGCCGCTGTTCGATACCGGCCTTCCGGATCTCAACTTCGTCCAGCTCTACCGCAACAACCGCTACGTGGGCGCCGACCGCGTCAATGACGCCAACCAGATCGCCTTCGGCCTGACCAGCCGCCTGTTCGATTCCGCGAGCGGCGCGCAGTACGTGTCCGTGAGCCTCGGTCAGGCTTACTACTTCGACCGGCCGCGCGTGGTGCTGCCCACCGAGACTCCCAGCACTCGCGACACCTCGGACTTCGTCGCGCAGCTCTCCCTGACCGCCTACAAGAACTGGAACTTCGAAGCGGGCATCCAGTGGAATCCCGAGGACACGCGCAGCGAGCGCTCGCAGTTCCGGCTGCAGTACCGCCCGGGCGATGACCGCGTGATCAACCTCGCCTACCGCGCCCAGCACGAACGCCTGGAACAGGCCGACGTCTCGGCGGCCTGGCCCATCGGCAAGAAATGGAATGCCTTCGGACGGATGGTCTACAGCCTGCGCGACAGTTCCACGCTGGAACGATTCGCCGGCTTCGAATACAAGGCCTGCTGCTATCGGCTCCGCGCAGTGGTGCGGCGGTTCATCTCCAGCAGCGACGGCACGCAGGAGACGGGCTTCCAGCTGCAGCTGGAACTGAAGGGTCTGGCCAGTGTCGGAACCGATGCCGACGCTTTCCTGGGGCGTTCAATTCGAGGATACTCGCCGGAAAGTTCCCGGCGCTGAAATACAACTACATGATCAACAAAGCTTTTTCGCGCGGCTGGTTACTCGCCGTCGCCGCCTCTGCCAGCTTCCTCGCCCCTGCGGTCGTCATGGGCCAGACCCGTGAGGCGTCCAGCTCCGGTGAGCTGCTCGACCGCGTGGCCGCCACCGTCAACGAGGGCGTGGTGCTGTCCAGCGAAGTCGACGAGCAGATGATGATGCTCGCCGACCGCCTGCGTTCGCAGAACGTCGAGCTGCCGCCGCAGAACGTGCTCCGCCAGCAGGTGCTCGATCGCCTGGTGCTCACGGAACTGCAGATGCAACGCGCGGATCGCGCGGGCATCAAGGTGTCCGACGAGATCCTCAACAACGCCATGCGCGATCTCGCCACCCAGAACCGAATCCCGCTCGACCAGCTTCCCGCCGCGCTGGCCCAGCAGGGCATCGATTACGCGAGCTATCGCGACGGCATGCGCAAGGAACTCGTGCAGCAGATGCTTCGCCAGCGTGACGTCTTCGCGCGCATCAACGTGAGCCCGCGCGAGATCGACCAGTTCCTCGAGCGGCAGAAGAAGCTGCCCTCGGCGAGCAACGAGTACAACATCTCGCACATCCTCATCGCCGTGCCGCAGGCCGCCACGCCCGAGCAGCTCGAGGAATCCGAGCGCAAGGCGAACGACGTCTACCAGAAGGCCACGTCGGGCGAAGACTTCGCGCGCCTGGCCGTCGGCGAATTCGAATGCGCAGACCGCGCTCGAAGGCGGCTCGCTGGGCTGGCGCAAGGGGCCTGAGCTGCCCACCTTCCTCGCGGAAGTGGTGTCGGGCCTCAAGGCCGGTGACGTCACCAAGCCGATCCGCACGCCCTCGGGCTTCCACCTGGTGCGCCTGAACGAGGTGCGCGGCGATTCGTCGTCGAACATCGTCAACCAGGTGCATGCGCGGCACATCCTCATCAAGCCGAACGAGCTGCAGGACGACGCCACGGTGCGGCAGAAGCTGGAAGGCATCCGCGACCGCATCCTGAACAAGGGCGAGAACTTCACCGCGGTGGCCTCGGTGGTCTCCGAAGATCCGGGCTCGGCCGCCGAAGGCGGCGACCTGGGCTGGGCCGGCCCCGGCACCTTCGTGCCGGAGTTCGAGAAGGCGCTCGCGCAGCTGCAGCCCGACGAGATCAGCCAACCGTTCCGCACGCAGTTCGGCTGGCACATCATCCAGTTGTTAGGCCGCCGCCAGTTCGACAACACGCAGGACATGCAGCGCCAGAAGGCGTTCCAGGCTTTGCGCGAGTCCAAGGCGGACGAAGAAGTGGAACTCTGGCTGCGCCGCCTGCGCGACGAGGCGTACGTCGAGTACAAGCTCTGAGCGCAGCTTCGCAACGCATCGCCATCACGGCGGGTGAACCCGCCGGTATCGGCCCCGATCTCTGCCTCGCCCTCGCCCGTCTCGGGCTGCCCGATCCCCTCGTCATCCTGGGCAGCCGCGAGCTGCTCGCCGAGCGTGCCCAGCTCCTCGGCCTGGACCTGGAGCTGGCGCCCTACGCGGCCAATGACGTCTCCCACGCCGTGCAGGTGCTCGACATCCCGCTGGCCGCGCCCTGCGTGGCGGGCCGGCCGGATCCCGCCAACGCGCGCCACGTGCTGAACATGCTCGACCGCGCCATCGACGGCGCGCTGCGCGGGGAGTTCGCGGCCATCGTTACCGCCCCCGTACAGAAGAGCGTGATCAATGACGCCGGCGTGCCCTTCACCGGCCACACCGAATACCTCGCCGACCGCACGCGCGCCGCGCATCCCGTGATGTTGCTGGCGGCCGACAACCTTCGCGTGGCGCTGGCCACGACCCACTTGCCGCTGCGCGGCGTGAGCGATGCCATCACGAGCGAGCTGCTCGACACCACGCTGCGCATCCTCGACCACGACGTTCGCCAGCTCTGGGGCGTGGCGCGACCGCGCATCGCGGTGTGCGGCCTGAACCCGCACGCCGGCGAAAGCGGGCACCTGGGCACCGAAGACCGCGACGTGATCGCCCCCGCGCTGGCTCGCGCGCGTGCCGCCGGCATGCTGGTGGACGGCCCGCTGCCCGCCGACACGGTGTTCGTGCCGCGCAACCTGTCTAACTACGACGTGGTGCTCGCCATGTACCACGACCAGGGACTGCCCGTGCTCAAGCACGCGGGCTTCGGCCATGCCGTGAACGTGACGCTGGGCTTGCCCATCGTGCGCACCTCGGTGGATCACGGCACCGCGCTGGATCTCGCCGGCACCGGCCGCGCCGACGCCGGCAGCCTGCTGGCCGCGACGAAGCTCGCCAGCGAATTCGGCGCACGCGCCGCGCGCGACCGCGCCACCCCGTGACCTTCGCCCGCAAGCGGTTCGGCCAGCACTTCCTGCACGACCGCAGCGTGCTCGATCGCATCGTTCGCGAACTCGCGCCCGCGCCCGGACGACGCGCTGGTCGAGATCGGACCGGGCCGCGGCGCGCTCACCGAGAAGCTGCATCGGACAGGGTCGCAGCCTCGACGCCGTGGAGATCGATCGCGATCTCGCCGCCGCGCTGCGCACGCGCTGGGGCAGCCAGCCGGGTTTCACGCTGCACGAGGCCGACGCGCTGGACTTCGACTTCGGCGCCCTGGCGGCCACGCGGCGGCCGGCTGCGCGTGATCGGCAACCTGCCCTACAACATCTCCACCCCGCTGCTGTTCCACCTGGCGGCGGCGCACGAGTCCATCGTGGACCTGCACGTGATGCTCCAGAAGGAAGTCATCGATCGCATCGCCGCCGCGCCGGACAGCGACGACTATGGCCGGCTCACGGTCATGCTCGCGCCCTGGTTCGAGGCGAAGCACCTGTTCGACGTAGGGCCGCGGCGCATTCACGCCGCCGCCGCGCGTCTGGTCCGCGGTGGCGCGGCTCACGGTCCGGCGCGAACCCGCATTCGCGTTGCCCCCGGCATTCGCGCGAACGGTATCAGCCGCCTTCTCGCATCGACGCAAGACTCTGCGCAATGCGTCTGCGCTCGCGTCATGGACCTCGACGCCATCGTCGCGGCGGGCATCGATCCCGGCGTGCGGCCTGAGACTCTGTCCCCCGCGGATTTCGCGCGCCTAGCCGCGCAGGTGCAGGACACATAGAACCGAATCCGTTCCGGTATCATGGCCGGCGAATGGAGACTCCTCACAAGATCCGCGTCGACGTCGACACCTGCTTATCTCGCGGAACAGTCGAACCCCGGCGAAAACCGCTACGTCTTTTCGTACACCATCACCATCCGCAACGAAGGCACCGTGCCCGCGCGGCTGCTCACGCGGCACTGGATCATCACCGACTCCAACGGCAAGGTGCAGGAAGTGCGCGGCGAAGGCGTGGTGGGCGAGCAGCCGCATCTCAAGCCCGGCCAGGGCTTCCGCTATTCCAGCGGCGCCGTGCTCGAAACGCCCGTCGGCGCCATGCAGGGCAGCTACCAGATGGTGGCGGACGACGGCGAGCAGTTCGATGCGCCCATCGCCGCCTTCCGCCTGGCCATGCCCGGGCTGCTGCAGTAGAGCGCCCGCGCATGGCCCGCTACGCCATCGGCGACATCCAGGGCTGCTGCGACGAACTGAAGGCGCTGCTGAAGCGCTGCAACTATTCCGCGGATCGCGACGAACTCTGGTTCGTCGGCGACCTGGTGAACCGCGGCCCGCAATCACTGGAAACCCTGCGCTTCGTGCGCTCGCTGGGCGCCAGCGCCACCGTGGTCCTGGGCAACCACGACCTGCACCTGCTGGCACTGGCCTACGGCTCCAAGCGCAAGATCGAAGGATGGCGACACGCTCGACGACATCCTGGACGCGCCGGACCGCGACCAGCTGCTGGAATGGTTGTCAGGCCGTCCGCTGGCCGTGTTCGACGAACCGCGCGGCGATTTCCTGGTGCACGCCGGACTCGCGCCCGAATGGACGCCGCGCGCCGCCGCCAAGCTCGCGCGAGAAGTCGAGGCCGTGCTGCGCGACGACGCGCGCGCGTTGTTCGACTCCATGTACGGCAACAAGCCGGATCGCTGGAGCGATTCGCTGCGCGGCATGGACCGGCTGCGCTTCGTCATCAACGCGTTCACGCGCATGCGTTTCTGCCACGCAGGACGGCTCGGTCGATCTCAAGGCCAAGGGTGCGCCGGGCGAACAGCCCGAAGACCTGGTGCCCTGGTTCGACGTGCCCGGCCGCAAGAGCGCCGACGTGCGCGTGGTCTGCGGCCACTGGTCGACGTTGGGTTAAACCGGCGCCGGATCTGCTGGCGCTGGACACGGGCTGCGTCTGGGGCGGCGCGCTCACCGCCGTGAACCTCGACGTCGACGAGCCGCCCGTGCAGCTCGCCTGCCGGCTCCATCAGCCGCCGGGCGGCGGCGAAGGCTGAGCGGGCGCCGCTTCGGCCGGCGGCACGATGTCGCTGGCTTTCTGCGTGTCGGCAGGTGCGTCGGCCGAGCGACGCATCCGGTGCTCTTCGGCACTTCCGTCGGCGACACGAATTCCGGTCGGTGGGCGTCTCCGGCGCGGATTCCACGGCGGCCGGCTGCGGCGCCCAGGCAATGTAGATAGCCGCGGTCCTCGGCGTGTACAGGCTGGACGGGAGTTCGATGTCCACCGACCTTGGTGCCCTCGGCCGTCACCGGCAGGATGTTGCGTTCCTCGGCCTGCACCTCGAGCTGTCCCACGCTGCCCGGCGTGACGCGCACCGCCACGCGGACCGGCCAGGTGGTCTCTTCCGGCAGGCGTGCCGCCACCGGCCCTGGCCGCTGGCGCCGGACAGGTCGATGACCAGCGTGTTGCGCTTCCAGTACTGCGGATAGCTGGCGGCGGAACCGTCGGCGTTCACCAGCGTCACTTCGTTCACCGCCTCCGGCACGGGCTTCGGCTTCTTGTAGAAGGGCCAGATCTTCGGCATGCGCAAGCGTGCCGCAGGCCGTGAGGGCCAGGCAGCGGCGGCGACGACCACGAAGGCGGGATTTCAAGGGCGACGACCCCTGTTAGGCAGGTGTTCGAGGAGGCGCAACCATAACACGGGGCCGCCGCCGGCTGGCCCCGGGGCGGCTGACGCCGACGCGGCGACAGCGGGACAACTGTGGAGACGGTCACATCGGCGGGCCCGCAGCGAATACGATACGGCCGCTATGCCCGTGAGCCTTCATGAGAGAACTCAGGGCCTTCAATTTCAAGCGCTGGATCGATGAGCACCGCCACCTGCTCAAGCCGCCCGTGGGCAACAAGCTGGTGTTCACCGACAGCGAGTTCATCATCATGGTGGTGGGCGGCCCCAACAGCCGCAAGGATTTCCACGTCGATCCCGGCGAGGAATTCTTCTACCAGCTGGAAGGCGGCATCACGCTGGCCACGATGCAGGACGGCAAGCGCGTGGACATCGCCGATCAACGAGGGCGACATCTTCCTGCTGCCGCCCAACCTGCCGCACTCGCCGCGGCGCCCCGCCAACACCGTGGGGCTGGTCATCGAACGCAACCGGCGCGCCGGCGAACTCGACGGCTTCCAGTGGTACTGCGAGAACTGCGGCCACAAGCTGTACGAGGAATTCGTCGAGATCACGAACATCGAAACCCAGCTGCCGCCGCGTGTTCGACCGCTTCTTCGGCAACCCGCGCACCGGACCTGCAAGCAGTGCGGCACCGTCATGGAAAAGCCCGCCCGGCAGAAGTAGCGCGCATGCTACGCGGAACTGACATCGGCGGCACAAGGTGCGCGTGGCGCTGGATCGCGGCGTGAGCCTGGCCATTCCCGTGGACTTCGCCGGACCAGCGCCGGGCCGCGTCACTTCGGCGCGCCACCGCCGGCAGAGCGAGCCCTGCTCGGTGGGCAATTTCTCCGGCAGCGTGGCCACCGGCGCGAGCTGCAACTGTTCCACGCTCACGCTGATCCCTCACTGCCAGATGACGCACACCGAGAGTGTGGCGCATCTCACGCGCGAGCCCGGCGATGCCTGGCGCGTGGTGCCGCGCGGACTGCTGCCCGCCGTGGTAGTTAGCGTGAGCCCCGAGCCGGCGCGCGAGATCCAGCGAAAGCACCGACCCGCAACCCTGGGGCACGGACGTGTTGATCACGCAGCGGCGGCTGCGCGCCGCGTGGCCGACCGTGCGCGCCGCCCATGCGCCGCCATTCGACCCCATGGCGGCCATCATCCGCACGCTGCCGAACGACGCCGCAAACGCTCGCGCGACTACAGCGACCGGTGCCGCCGTATCTCACGCGCGAGGCCGTGCAGTGGCTGGTGGAAAAACGCATCGAACACCTCGTGCTGGACCTGCCCTCGCTGGACCGCACGCACGACGAAGGCCATCTCGTCGGCCATCGCCTGTTCTTCGGCCTGCCGCCCGGCAGCCAGCGCGCGCGGCGACGCAGCACGTTCACGCGCCACCATCACCGAGCTCGCGTTCATTCCGGATGAAGTGCCGGATGGTCCCTGCATGCTGTCGCTGGCCGTCCCCGCGCATCGGTGGCGACGCCGTGCCCGAGCCAGCCGATTGTGTATCCTCTGGCGCCATGAACGCGTCGCTCGAGGACATCCGGCCCGGAGAGAATCCGCGAAAGATCTGCTGCCGCAGTTCTCCGCCTCGCGTGACTTCGCGCTGGACCTGCGACGCCGCCGACATCCTCGCGCCCTACCGCCGCCAGTTCGAGCTGCCCATGAACGCCAACGGGCAGCCACTCATCTATCTATGCGGCCATTCGCTGGGGCTCGCGCCGCGCGCCGCGCTCGATTACGTGAGCGAGGAGCTGGCCGAGTGGGCCGCGCTCGGCGTGTCCGGGCACCACACCGCCACGCGGCCGTGGATCGACTACGCGCAGAACTTCACCAAGGGCCTGCAGCACGTGACCGGCGCGCTGGCCAGCGAAGTGGTTGCGATGAACTCGCTGACCGTGAACCTGCACCTGATGATGGCGTCGTTCTATCGGCCCGTCGGCATGCGCGACAAGGTGCTCATCGAGGAAGGCGCGTTCTCGTCGGACCGCCACGCCGTGCTCGGGACAACTGGCCTGGCACAAGCTCGATGCCGAAGAGACGCTCGTCGAGCTCGCGCCGCGTGCCGGCGAAGAAGACGCTGCGCATCGAGGACATCGAGGCGAAGATCGCCGAGCTCGGTACCGAGCTCGCGCTCGTGTTGTGGCCTGGCGTGCAGTACCGCACCGGCCAGGCTTTCGACTGCGCGCGCATCGCGCGCGCCGCGCACGACGCGGGCGCCATGGCGGGCTTCGATCTCGCGCACGCGATCGGCAACCTGCCGCTGCAGCTGCATGACTGGGACGTGGACTTCGCGGTCTGGTGTTCGTACAAATATCTGAACGCGGGCCCGGCGCGATCGGCGGCGCGTTCGTGCACGAGACGGCACTTCGCGCAGGAACCGGCATCGCCTGTCGGGCTGGTGGGGACATGACCCGAAGACCCGTTTCCAGATGCGGCCGGAGTTCCAGCCCGCCGCCGGGCGCCGCGGGCTGGGCGGTGAGCAATCCGCCCGATGCTTCTCGGCCGCGCCGCTGATCGCGTCGCTCGACATGTTCCGCGCCGCGGGAATCGATGAGCTGCGTGCCAAGTCGCTGCGCCTGACCGCGTACGCCGAGCAGACTGGTGCACGGAGCGCGTGCGCGCAGCGATGTGCAGATCATCACGCCGTCCGGATCCCGAGCAGCGCGGTTGCCAGCTGAGCCTGCGCGTGCAAGGCGGCGCGCGCCGCGGCCGCCGCGTGTTCGATGCGCTGGGCGATCACGGCATCGTCTGCGACTGGCGCGAGCCGGACATCATCCGTATCGCGCCCGTGCCGTTCTACAACCGCTTCGTCGATGTCCACGAGTTCGTCGAAGAACTGGCCGTCGCGCTCAAGGAGATTGCTTGAGCCTGACGTCGGTGCGCGGCGTCAACATCGTTGGCGCCGGGCTCGCGGGGTCCCTGCTGGCCATCCTGCTCGCGCGCCGCGGGTTGCGAGGTCACGGTCTACGAGCGGCGCGCCGATCCGCGGCACGTCGATCGCCGACTCCGGGCCGCTCCATCAACCTCGCGCTCGCCGCGCGCGGCATCCGCGGCCTGCAGCGCGCGGCGGTGCTCGAGCGCGTGATGGCGTTCGCCATCCCGATGCGCGGCCGCATGGTGCACGAGCACGATGGCAAGGCCGGCTTGCAGATGTACGGCGTGCGGCCCGAGGAAGTCATCTACTCGGTCGGACGCGTGCGAGCTGAATCGCGTGCTCGTCGAGGCCGCCGCGTCGTACGCGAACGTGGAAGTTGAAATTCCGGCAGCTGTGCCTGGGCTTCGCGCCGGGCAGGGACGTGCTCGAGTTGCGCGATGAAGTCAGCGGACGCGTGTACCAGGCCGCGGCGCAGCCGACGATCGCGACCGATGGCGCCGGCTCGGCGGTGCGCGACAGCGCTGCGTGGCGCCGGAAGTCGCCGAGGTGCGTGAAGAACCGCTGGATCACGACTACAAGGAACTCACGATCCCGCGCGGTGGCTGGAAAGCCGGCGCTCGAGGTGAACGCGCTGCACATCTGGCCGCGTGGCGGGTTCATGCTGATCGCGCTGCCGAATCCGGATGCGACCTTCACGGCCACGCTGTTCCTGGCGAGGACGGGAGAGAATCGTTCGAGCAGCTGCGATCCGCCGCCGACGTGGAGGCTTTCTTCAAGCGCGAATTTCCGAGTGCGCGCGCGCTGATGCCGGATCTGACGACGGAATTCTTCGAACACGGCCAGGGGTCACTGGGCACCGTGTACACGCGCGGCTGGCACCTGGGCGGCGAGATGTCTGCCTGCTGGGTGATGCCGCGCACGCCATCGTGCCGTTTCATGGGCAGGGCATGAACTGCGCGTTCGAGGATTGCGTGGAGCTCGACAGCCTCATGGACGAGCATCACGGCTGGACAGGATTGTTCGAGGCCTTCGAGCACGAGCGCCGGCCGAACACGGATGCGATCGCGCAGATGGCGCTGGAGAACTACCTCGAGATGCGGTCGGCGGTGCTGGACCCGGCCTACCGGAAAAAGAAAAAAGAAGAAGAGGAAATGGCGAAGAAGGATCCGGACTTCATTTCGCGCTATGCGAAAGTGATGTTCCATCCCGAGATCGCGTATCGGGATATCTAGATCTCTTCGCGATGCACGGACTACTGCTTCGCGACCATGAAAAAGGGCGCGGAGGTTTTCACCGCCGCGCCCTATCCAGTCAAATACGGTTCGTGATTACTTGAGGATCTCGATCAGCTCCACGTCGAACACCAGCGTGGCCTGAGCCGGAATCGTCGGCGGCCGGCCCTGTTCTCCGTACGCGAGACCGGCGGGACACACGAGCTGCGCCTTGCCGCCCACCTTCAGCAGCTGCACGCCTTCCGTCCAGCACGGGATCACGCCGTTCAGCGGGAACGTGGCGGGCTCCTTGCGCTCGATCGAGCTGTCGAACACCTTGCCGTCGATGAGGCGGCCTTCGTAGTGCACCTTCACCTGGTCGGTGGCGGCGGGCGACGCACCAGTGCCTTCCTTGATGTGCTTGATGAGCATGCCGCTCGCGGTCTTGGTGTAGCCGGGCTCCTTCGAAGTCTTTTCGAGGTAGGCGATGCCACCGGCGGCGGCCTTCTCACCGGCCGCGGCCATGCGGGTGCGCTGCAGCTCCTGGATCTTCGGGAGGTCGGCCTGGGCGTCCTGCGGATTCTTCTTGCCCGTGGCGCCGTCGACGAGACCGCTCTGCACGATGGCGAGCTCTTCCGGCGTGAACTCGAACGATGCGATGGACTGGCTCATGAGCACGCCGAGCGAATGCAGGGTCTTCTGCTCTTCGGTGAGCGGAGCGGGTTCCTTGGCCTTGGGCTTTTCCTTCGCGCAAGCGGGAAGTGCCAGGGTGCAGATGATGGCCGCGATGGCTGTCAGTGTTTTCATAGGGCCCGGAGCTTAGCCTGCCGGGCGCGCGGCGTGCAGCATTTTCGCCGGAATCAACCGTTTTCCGACATGCCGAGTTGCTGAAGGATGGCCAGGGCATCGGCCACGGACCAGTGTTCGGCGATCCTGCCTTCGGCCATGCGCACGATGGCTATCTCTTCGTAGTGCACCTTGCGCCCGGTGGCGGCCATGCCGAGAAAACTGCCGCGATGCGTGCCGGTCACCTCGAACCTCCCAACAACCTGGTCGCCCTCGGCGAGGCTGTGCGTCACCTTCACGTTCAGATCGGGGAAAGCGCCGTGAAAGGACTTCAACGCGGCGACGAATCCGTCGATCCCGGGGTCCTGCCCGGGCAGGCCGTTGTGGGTCTTCACCTCGGGCGCGAGGTAGGTGGGCGCGACCGAGAAATTCCCGCCGTTCAGCACCTCCTCGATGAACCGGAGGTAGATGGCCTTGTTGTCCGGAACCGGCGGCGCGACGGGTTGGACCTGCGGCGCGGACCGGGACCGCGCGGTGACGGCGGACTTCGACTTCGGCTTGGCCTTAGACGGCTTGCTGGCTTTGAGGGGAGCTTTGGCTGGAGCTTTTACGTGAGCTTTGACGGAGGCTTTGGCAGGCATGGATTCAGGTTAATGGTTGACGCGGCGCAGTGCACAGGGCAACGGACCGCTGCGGGAAAATGGAAGGGGACTTTCTAGCGCTTTTCCCACAACTCGAAGGTGTAGGCATGCGCGTGGCGCTCGTCGGCTTCGTGCCGCTCGCGCGTGACCACGCGCCACAGATGCTCGTCCAGCGCGGGCCAATGAATGTCCCCGGGTATGTCGGCGTGCACGCGCGTGAAGTGCACGCGGCCGGCGCGCGGCAGGAACAGGCGGAACAGCTCGGCGCCGCCGATCACCATGATTTCCGGTACTTCGCCGGCGGCGCGAACGGCGGCGTCGACGCCGTGCACGACGGTGACGCCTTCCCGCCGGTAGTTAGCATCGCGCGTGACCACGATGTTGTGCCGCCCGGGCAAGGGCTTGCCGATGGACTCGAAGGTCTTGCGGCCCATGAGCATGGGCTTGCCCATGGTGAGGCGCTTGAAGTGCTTCAGGTCTTCGGGCAAGTGCCAGGGCAGCGCGTTGTCGCGCCCGATGACACCCGAATCCGCGACGGCGACGATGAGCGTGATTGTGGGCATGGTGGGCGCGGCCGTGGCGCTACCTGCGTTCATACGAACCCGTCGAGCGAGCGGCGGCGGAACCAGCCGGTGAAGCTCATGCGTTCACGGCGCGCGGGCAACACTTCGTGTTCGAAGCGGTCGGAGAGGAAGGCAACCAGCCTGCCACCCTGGGGCGACACGTCTTCGCTGCGGCCACCACCGAGGTACATGCGCAGTTGTCCGCCATCCTCGGGCGTCCAGGCGTCGTTGAGATACAGCGCGGCGGAAATCGCGCGCAGGTCGCTTCCCTGGAGGCGGTCGAAGTGACGGGCGTAGCTCGCACCGGGCGGATACACGCGCGAAGTGTCCCTGGTAGTCCTCCAGCCCCGCCATGAGCGCGCGATTCAACGCGATGCGCAGTTCGTCGAGCTTGGCGAGCAGCTGCTGCTCGGCATCGCGCTCCGGCTGCTGGAGCCAGGAAATGAAATCGCCGCGCACTTCGGGCGCGAGCTTCTCATGGGCGCCACGCCCCACCTTCGCCGGACGCAACGCACCCGAAGCCTGCAGCTCCGAGCAACGCCACCGCAGTTGGGTGAGCAGTCCCGCGTCGACAAAATCATCGACCACGCCGAACCCGCGGTCGGCGAGCTGGTCGATCAGGCCCGGCGTCGCGACCGTTCTCCCCGGCGTACCTGCTTGGGCCGGCGATCCTTGCGGGTGGCACGCTTTGCCGTCTTCGACTTTGAGTTCTTCGACACTTCCCGGGGCTTCTTGCGCGCAGGCTTCTTCTTCCTGGCGGCCGCGGGCTTCTTGGCCGGCCACAGCATCGTCCCGCGGCACTTCGGCGAACCGCAGCGGCAGGCATAGATCTCGTCGACGTTCGGCGGATCATCCTTCTCGCGGCCGATCTCGTAGTCGTAGCCCAGTTCCTGCCCGGGCGCGATGTCGCGCGTGGCGTCGATGAACACGCGGCGGTTCTCGATGACCGACTCGCAGTTGCCTTCGCACTGGTGGTTGATGAACCGCGCATCGGTGCCGTTCGACGCCGGCGTCGATCACGGTGTGTTTGTCGACGATGAACAGGAACGTGTGGTTGTCGCTCTCGTCGTGGTCTTCGTAGCGCTTGTCGGCGGCGGCATGCGACACGCGGTCGCCGAGATATTCGAGGATGCGCGCGCCCTTCTTGATGGGCTGCACGGCGAACACGCCGCGGCCGTGCACGGGCGAGTTGCGCACTTCGACCAGCGGTGAGGTGGGGATCTGCGGGCCGCCCTTGGTGGGCGGCGGGCTGGCTCGACATGTCGATGGCTTTGCTCTTTTTGGGCATGGTCTGGCGATGTTTGTTAGACGGCCACGGGCGCCTTGATCGCCGGATGGTGCTGGTAGTTCACGATCTGGAAGTCCTCGAACGTGTAGTCGAAGAGGCTCGGCGGACGGCGGTTGAGCACCAGCCTGGGCAGCGCCAGCGGCACGCGCGCGAGTTGCTCGTCGACCTGGTCGAGGTGGTTCGAATACAGGTGGCAGTCGCCGCCCGTCCAGACGAAATCACCCACCTCGAGGTCGCACTGCTGCGCCAGCATGTGGGTGAGCAGCGCGTAGGACGCGATGTTGAAGGGCACGCCGAGGAAAATGTCGGCGCTGCGTTGATAGAGTTGACAGCTGAGCTTGCCGTCCGACACGTAGAACTGGAAGAACGCATGGCAGGGCATGAGCTTCATGGCGTCGAGCTCGCCCACGTTCCACGCGCTCACGATGATGCGGCGCGAATCCGGATTGGTGCGCAGCTGCTTCACCACCTCCGACATCTGGTCGATGTGCCGGCCATCGGGCGTGGGCCAGTTGCGCCACTGCTTGCCGTAGACCGGGCCGAGTTCGCCATTCGGCGTCGGCCCACTCGTCCCAGATGGTGACGCCGTGATCCCGCAGGTACTGCGTGTTCGTCTCGCCGCGCAGGAACCACAGCAGCTCATACGCGATGGACTTGAAGTGCACCCGCTTGGTGGTCACCAGCGGGAAGCCCGCGGCGAGATCGAAGCGCATCTGGTAGCCGAACACGGACAGCGTGCCCGTGCCGGTGCGGTCCGCCTTCTGCGCGCCGTTGCGACGCACGTGGCGCATGAACTCCAGGTATTGCTTCATGCGCCCTCCCTCAAGCCGGTTGCGGCGCCGCGCTGTAGTTGCCGAAGGCTCGCGGCGGCGATACGCCATGAACATGCAGCGTGAGCCCGACCAGCAGCATGGGCAGCGTGAGCAGCATGCCCATGGTGACCCAGCCGACACCGCCAGGTAATTCAGGTGTTCGTCGGGTAGGCGCCAGAATTCCACGATGATGCGCGCCAGCGCCGTACAGCACCAGGAACAGGCCCGAGGGCGCGAGGCGCGGCCGCGGCTTGCGCCGTGTACCACCAGATGACGAGGAACAGCACCAGACCTTCGAGCGCGGCCTCGTACAGCTGCGTGGCGTGGCGCGGCACTTCGTCGACCACGAAGGCCCAGGGCACATCCGTGGGCTTGCCCCAGAGCTCACCGTTGATGAAGTTGCCGATGCGGCCCGCGAGGATGCCGATGCCCGGCAGCGGCGCGGCGAAATCGAAGACATCGGCGATGCGCCGCTTGCGGCGGATGGCGAAAATCGCGAACGCGACGATCACGCCTATCAAGCCACCGTGGAAGGACATGCCGCCGTCCCAGACCTTGAACGGATACCAGCGCGTCCTTCGCCCAGTACGACATGCCGTAGAAGAACACGTAGCCGAGCCGGCCGCCGAGGATGATGCCGAGCATGCCGAAGAACATGAAGTCGTCGATGTCCGCGGGCTTCCAGGTGGAGCCGGGCTTGCTTCGCGCGCACGCGCCCCAGCCACCAGGCGGCGGCGAAGGCGATGAGGTACATGATCCCGTACCAGTGGATCTTGAGCGGCCCGATATCGCCGAACGGGCCGATCTCGATCGCGATCTTGTCGAAGCCGGGATACTGGATCATGAGGGGCGAATTCTACGGTCTATTCGCGAGTCACGCGGCAGAAAAAACTCTTGAGGTAGCGTGTCTCGGGAATCGCCGGATGGACCGGGTGATCCGGCGACTGCCCGCCCTGCTCCAGCACCTGCACGAACCGGCTGGAGTGGCGCGCGGCGCCCTGGATGGCGTCGATCAGATCATCCGCGGCCATGTGATACGAACAGGAACAGGAGACGAGGATGCCGTCGCGTTCGATCAGCGGCAGCGCCAGCTGGTTGAGTTTGCGATACGCGGCCTGTGCTTGCGGCACGTCCTTCTTGCGTTTGGCGAAGGCCGGCGGATCGACGATGACCACGTCGAAGCGCGCGCCGCTTTCCTGCAGGGATTCGAGTGCGTCGAACGCGTCGCCTTTGACGGTGGTGACTTCCACTCCGTTGGCGCGCGCATTGCGGCTCACGTAGTCGAGCGCCGTGGCCGACGAATCCACGCAGGTCGCGCTGCCCGCGCCATTGCGCAACGCCGTGACGGCCCAGGCCCCGACGTAGCTGCATACGTCGAGCACGCGCGCGCCGGCGGGCAGGTAGCGCTTGAGGCGTTCACGATTGGCGGCCTGATCGTAGAACCAGCCGGTCTTCTGCCCGTCGGCCAGCGGCGCGACGAACTCCACACCCTGCTCGCGGACCGTGATCTCGGCGGGGACGACTCCGCCATCGCCCGACGGAGTTGGCCTGAGTCAGACCTTCGAGCTCGCGCGCGCCGGAATCGTTCTTCCAGACCAGCGTCTTCGGCTGTACGACCTTCTCCACCGCGGACTCGATGCCGGCGCGTAGCGCGTCGATGCCGGCGGTACCGCTCTGCGCGACCACCACGTCGCCGTAGCGATCCAGCACCAATCCCGGCAGTCCGTCGGACTCGCCGAACACCAGGCGATAGAACGGTTCGCGGTACAGCCGTTCGCGCAGCGCCAGCGCCACGCGCAGGCGATGAACCAGCAGCGATGCATCGAGTGGATAGGCGGGATCGCGGCCGACGATGCGGGCGGCGATCAGCGTGCGGGGATTCACATAGGCGAAGCCCAGGAACTGGTCGCGGTCGGAATGCACCTGCACCACGGCGCCGGGTTCGAAATCGGTCAGCGGCGTGGCGGCGGTATCCACCTCGTTGCTGAAGATCCAGAGGTGGCCGGCGCGGAGACGGCGGTCTTCGCCGCGCTTGAGTTTGAGGACGGGGACTGACATGGCGCGTATTCTATCGGCCCATGAACGACACGGATCGGGCCGAAGAACCGGCTGTCGGAAGAAACCAGCCCCTACCTGCAGCAGCACGCGACCAATCCCGTGGACTGGTACGCCTGGGGCCCGGAAGCCTTCGAGGAAGCCCGCAAGACCGGCAAACCCGTGCTGTTGTCGGTGGGTTACTCGGCCTGCCACTGGTGCCATGTGATGGCGCACGAATCCTTCGAAGATCCGGCCATCGCGAAGGTGATGAACGAGCTGTTCGTGAACATCAAGGTGGATCGCGAAGAACGGCCGGACATCGACAAGATCTACCAGTTCGCGCACCAGGTGCTCACGCAGCGCGGCGGCGGCTGGCCGCTGACCATGTTCCTGACGCACGACGACCAGAAGCCGTTCTTCGGCGGCACCTATTTCCCGAACACGGCGCGCTACGGAATGCCGGCGTTCGCCACGCTGCTGCAGCGGGTCGCCGAGTACTACCGCGAGCAGGGAACGGAGTTGCGCGCGCAGAACGACACGCTCATGGAAGTCTTCGGCGACCTCACGCCCGCGCCCGTCGACGGCGATGTGCCGCTGAACGACGAGCCGCTGAAAGCGGCACGCGACGCAGCTGCGACCAGACTTTCGACCAGACGCTACGGCGGCTTCGGCGGCGCGCCGAAGTTTCCGCATCCGGGCTCCATCGACCGGCTGCTGCATCACTGGCACGACACGGCCGGTGTCGCAGAAACCGGATCTGCACGCGCTGTACATGGCCACGCTCACGCTCACGCGCATGGCCGAAGGCGGCCTGTACGATCAGCTCGGCGGCGGATTCGCGCGCTACTCGGTCGACGAATTCTGGATGATTCCGCACTTCGAAAAGATGCTGTACGACAACGGCGCGCTGCTCGCGTCGTATGCCGAGGCTGCGCTCGCCACGGGCGAACCGCTGTTCCGGCGCATCGCGCGGGAAACCGGCGAGTGGCTGCTGCGGGAGATGCAGGATCGAAGGTCAGGGGGCTTCTACTCCGCCTACGACGCCGACTCCGAAGGCCACGAGGGCAAGTTCTACGTCTGGACCCGCGAAGAAGTACAGAGTGCGTTGACGTCGCTCGAATGGAGCGTGTTCTCGCGCCGCTTCGGCTTCGACCAGGACGCCAACTTCGAAGGCGCCTGGCATTGCCATGCGTTCGTGTCGCTGGAGCAGATCGCGAAGGAGCAACAGCTCGAGCCCGAGCTCGTCCAGAATGAACTCGACTCGGCGCGCGCCAGGCTGCTCGCGATTCGCAGCAAGCGCGTCTGGCCGGGGCTCGATGACAAGATCCTCACGAGCTGGAACGCGCTGGCCATCCGCGGACTCGCGATCGCGGCCCGCGGCCTCGGCGAAAAGCGGTTCGCCGCGGCAGCCGATCGCGCGCTGGACTTCGTGCGCCGCGAACTGTGGAAAGATGGACGCCTGCTCGCGACGTCCAAGGGCGGCGTATCGCACCTCAACGCCTACCTGGATGACTACGCCTATCTCGCGCACGCGTTGCTCGACATGCTGCAGCTACGCTGGCGCAATGAAGACGTCGCGTGGTTGCGCGAGATTCTCGGCGTGATGCTGGCGCGGTTCGAAGATGCGGAACTCGGCGGTTTCTT
The DNA here is from genome assembly GCA_963846605.1 of uncultured Pseudomonadota bacterium. Lineage (GTDB taxonomy): Bacteria > Pseudomonadota > Gammaproteobacteria > Steroidobacterales > Steroidobacteraceae > CADEED01. Next base: position 804,067 of record CAWJWS010000008.1, on the reverse strand, counting down.
CTTCACGTCGGATGACCACGAGCAGCTGATCCACCGCAGCAAGAGCTTCAGTGACGATGCGATTCCCGCGGGCAATGGCATCGCCGCGCGCGCGCTGATCCGTGCCGGCTATCTGCTGGGCGAGACACGCTGGCTCGAAGCCGCGGAGCGCACGCTGCGGGCGGCCTGGCTGGCCCTCAACCGCTTCCCGCATGGACACATGAGCCTGCTCGAGGCGCTGGCCGAATATCTGACGCCGCCGGAGATCGTGATCATCCGCGGCGCGGAGTCCGACCGCTGGCGCGATGAGCTCGTGAAGCTGTATTCGCCGCATCGGCTGGTGTTTTCGATTCCCGCGGAACTGGCCGGGGCTCGACGCGGCCTTGGCCGACAAGCAGGTCGGTGCCGGCACGCGCGCGTATGTTTGTCGCGGCTCGACCTGTTCGGCGCCGGTGGAATCGCTGGCGGATCTGGTGCGCACGGCGCAGGCGCGCACAGACTGAGCGATCTGTGCGGGATCAGTTCTTCGATTTCGGGCGAAACGGCCGGAATAGCGGGCGCGTCGATTTTGCGCGAGCCGGACGGGATTCCGAGCGGGCTGACGTTCCGCGAGCCGGCCGGGATTCCGCGCGAGCCGATGTTGCGCGAGCCGGACGGAACTCCGCGCGAGCCGACGTTGCGCGGGCCGGTCGGAACTCCGCGCGAGCCGACGTTGCGCGGGCCGGACGGAACTCCGCGCGAGCCGACGTTGCGCGGGCCGGTCGGAACTCCGCGCGAGCCGATGTTGCGCGAGCCGGCTTCGATTTCGTCTTGGTCTTGTTCCGCGGAACCGGTGCCTTTTTCTTCTCCCGCTTCTTCTGCGGCGGCGCTTTGTTCGCTGGCGCCTTCTTGGCAGCCTTCTTGGCAGCCTTTTTGGCGTGCCACGCCAGCGCCACGGCTACCGACTGGCGCGCCCATGCCAGGAGCGTCTCCGGATCTTCGATGACATCCGCCGGCACCTGGTGGTAGCCGATCACCGCGCCGGTCTTGTCCGGAAACGGCATGAACTTCCGCATGTTGCGCGAGCGATATTGCTCGATGTTCTCCGGACCGGTCTTGAAGTACAGCGTGTCGTCATCGATGAGCCCGAAGAACAGGCCGTCGCTGTAGAGCCCCACGCCGCCGAACATGCGGTTGGGAAGGACCGAGCTCAACGCGGAGAGCTGCTCGAGGATGTAGGCGAGGTATTGCGGCTGTACGGGCATTGCTCAGGGTGTGCGCAAAGTGCCCAGTTGCGCAAGCTCCGTGCGCAGTGCCTTGATCAATGGCGCGACAGCGACGGGATCGAAGGCAGGCGCGGCATTCCAGTCATAGGCCCAGGGGTGCGCGGTCTGCATGGTGACGGGCTCCGTGCGGTAGCGCGGGACCACGTGGGCATGCAGCGCCGGCTCCACGTTCCCGAAGATGGCGTAGTTGATCCGCACCGGCGACGTGGCGCGCATCAGTGCGTCGCCCAGGCGTGACATGTCCAGCAGGAACTGCGAGCGGCTCTCGGGCGTGAGCGCATTGAGATCGGGAACGACGGGATCCGGCAGCAGCAGCAGGTAGCCGGAGACGAACTGCTGGTGCCCGAACACGGCCCACCCGGAAGCGCAACGGCCAAGAACAGTGGGATCACGGCCCGCACGCGCGTCGTTGACGCGGCGGTGAATCGCAGTAGGCAAGGAGTTCTCTTCTGATTGTTGTTTCATACTATCTGTCACCAGCCGCAAAATTCTCCCACATGAAGTTCATCGTGCTCGTCCTCGCCTGCGTTCTCACGGCACCCGTAGTGGCGGCCCCGGCAAATGATGCGTCCGCGCCCGGCGCATTGTTATGGATAAGCGACGGACAGTTGTCGGAGTCGGCGCGTGCCGTGTTCGGCGAGATGCGCGACGCGGAGAAGTACGGCCTGCGCTCACGCGACTACGGCGCGGACCTGCTGCTGGCGCGGCAGCTGCAGGGCTTGCGCGACGCCGATGTCACCGCGCTGGACAGGGCCATCAGCGGCGCCGTGGGAAGGTTCGTCACCCACTTGCACAGCGGTCGTATCGCGCCACGCACCGTGGGCCACGACCTCGACGTGCCTCATTCCACGGTGGATGCACCGGTGGCGGTTCGCGCGCTCGCCGGAAGCGCCGCGCCATTGGCCGTGCTCTCGGACTACGAGCCTGCATTCGGCCACTACCAGCTGCTGATCTCGGCTTTGCGCCACTACCGCGCGCTGGCCTCGTCTCCCGAGCCCGCGCCACTGCCGCCGCTGGGCGCACCGAGCATCAAGCCGGGCCAGGGTTATGCCGGCATGCGCGCGTTGCGTGCACGCCTGGTGCAGCTCGGCGACCTCGAACCGTCGGCGCTGAGCACGCAGACGGGTGAGTGGTTAGACGGCGTCACCGCGATGGCGCTGGTTCGCTTCCAGGTGCGACATCGCCTCGACATCGACGGCGCACTCGGCCGCGCCACCTGGGACGCGCTCAACGTGCCGCTGGCACGCCGCATCCGTCAGCTGGAGTTCTCGATCGAACGTTCGCGCTGGCTGCCGTCGCGCCTCGCGAGCCCGCCCATCATCGTCAACATCCCGCAGTTCGAGCTGTTCGCGTTCCGCACCACGGAAGACCGCGAAGCCAACATGCTCATCATGGACGTGGTGGTGGGCAAGGTCTTTCCGCAGAACAACACGCCGGTGTTCGTCTCCGACATGAAACAGGTGGTGCTGCGGCCGTATTGGGACGTGCCGCGGAGCATCCTGCTCGGCGAACTGCTGCCGCAGATCAAGGCGAACCCGAACTGGGTCGCGAGCCGCGGGTTCGAGATCGTGCGCGGCCAGGGCGACGATGGCGCCGTGGTGCCGCAGACCCCGGAGAACGTCGCGGCACTGGAGAGCGGCACGCTGCGGCTGCGCCAGAAGCCAGGCCCCACCAACGCGCTGGGCAATGCCAAGTTCCTGTTCCCCAACCAGTACAACGTCTATCTGCACGACACGCCTTCGCAGGGCGCGTTCGCGCAATCACGGCGCGCGGCGAGCCATGGTTGCGTGCGTGTGGTCGATCCGCCGGCATTGGCGCGGCACGTGCTGAGGAACAATCCGGAGTGGACCGACGCCAGGATCGCCGCGGCGATGAGCTCTGACGTGGGCACGCGCATCACCCTGAAGGAACCGATCCGCGTGTTCCTGATATACGCGACGGCGATCGCGCTGGAAGATGGGCGGGTCCTGTTTTTCGAGGACCTGTACAAGCACGACGAAAAGCTGGAAGCGTTCTGGTAGGAATGGTGCCGGTGGAAGGTTTCCGGGGTTAGGTTCTCCGACCCCTGTCCCGGGCGCAGGCTGGACACTCAACCCCAGAAACCTTCCACCGGCACCACTATCCCGGGTAACTGGCTATCCCACCCAGGTGCGGAAGGCGCCTGTATCGATGTGCACGAAGTTGGAACGCTGGTAGTAGCCGACCCCGCCCTGCTTCGCGGCCAGCGCGAGATCGCGCAGCTTCGCGCAATCGCAATCCTTGAGCCGCACGTCCATCGCACGCCCCTGCATGTGCAGTGATTTCTTGGCGACGCCGCTGCCGGGCTTCGACGACATCTTGTCGTTGCTCTCGGGAGAGCGGTACCCGGAGATGATCTCGTAATGCGGATGACAGTTCGCCGCGCGCGCCAGCTCGAAGAGCTGGTCGTAGAGCCGTGGATCCATGTCATGCATCTCGCCGTTGCGGTGATCGCGCAGAAGTTTCTTCAGCGTCTCGAGAGCCGCATCGTCGTATTTCGCGCCACGCTTGAACACGACGTGCGCATGCTCATTGGTGTGCGTGTTGAAAAGTTCGAGGTTGCGCTCTTCGAGGGGTGCTTCTTCGGCGGTTGCCCCAGGGCTTTTTTGGCAAGGGGCGTCCTGGGACGACGCCAGACGCGAGAGCGCAAGACCCGCGCTTCCGGCGATCACGGCATGCATCCAGTGCCGGCGAGTCCAGGTGTTTTTCATGGCGCTGCCTTCACTACCAGCGTAACCGTGTATTCCTGGGTTGGAACGCCGGCCATGGGAGTTGGTTCCAGGCGCCGGAGTTCGACGACCGCGGGAAAATTCTTCACCGGTCTTGTACGTCGCGGAGTGAGCTGCGCGATCCGTCGCGCAACCGGACAGGAAGATCAGCGGGAGGACGGATTGCAATCGCATGCCCGAAGTGTGCGGGCGCCCCCGGGCTCAAACAAGGTTCAAAACGCGAGCGGCGTCACGCGACGCATCAGCCTCCCGAGGGAACCGCCCGTACGTCGATGACCAGCGTTGCCGTATAGCCTTCCGGCGTCGGCATGGTGGTGGGAGTGGCGGGATACGGCTGCAGGTCCCGCAGCATGATGAAGTAGTTCCCGAGCACCGCGGAAGTCGGGAATGCCGCGTTGGTGTTGAGTTCGAGCAGGCTGGTGGTCCGGCCCTCGCGAGCGGTCACCATGATTCGGGCATTCCCTTGCCACACACAGGTGACGCTGGCCGGGCACCGCGACTCCTCCACCAGCCGGGAAAACTCCAGCGCCAGCCCTTCAACCTCCGCCGTTGCGCCGTAGCGCAGGTCGAACTCGCGGCCGAGCGGCACGCTGGCGGGCTGGGGTTGGAACAACTCCTCGCCATCGTCACCACCATTGCAGGCTGACAGCAGCAATGCCGGCAGGAGGATCAGCGCCCGGAGTGCGTTTCGCATGGGAGGCATGCTGCACCTGCCCGCGCCGCGCAAACAAGCCGCTAACTAGCAAAGAGTGTGCAGAAATTGTCGCCGCGCCCCCGGATCGACCAGGGGCGTCTCAGAACGGCAACGGCACCACGGCGCCCGTGTCACCGGGCTTGCGATTCACCGTTACCACGGTGGCCTTGGGGAAGAAATTGAACTCCGAGGCACTGGCCCAGGTGTAGGCGCCCATGGCGCGGCCGACGATGAGATCGCCCGCCTTGAGCTGCGGCAACATGAGGTTTTCCGCGATGACGTCGATGCTGTCGCAGGTGGGGCCCGCGAGCACGGACGGGAATTTCTCGTCGCCCTGCTTCAGCGAATTCACGGGGTACTTGGCATGATCGAACAGCTGGCCGCTGTACGAGCCGTACAGGCCATCGTCCAGGTAGTACCACCAGTGCCCTTCGCGCTTGGCACGACCCATGACCGAGGCCACGCCGATGGCGGCAGGGCCGCAGATGTAACGGCCCGGCTCGGCGATGACGCGGATGCGCGCGGGTAGTTTGGCGAGCGCGGCGCGGATCGGCGCGCAGAAGCGGCCGATGTCGGCCACCTTCTGGCCGTACTCGATGGGATAGCCACCGCCGATGTCCAGCGTATCGAACACGCCGAGCTTTTCCTTGCGGGCTTTCGCCATGAGCTTGGCGCACACCTCGATGGCCTCGACGTGCTTGCTGGGATCGGCCGCCTGCGAGCCGACATGGAATGAGAGCCCGCGCACGGGAATGCCGAGCTTGCGCGCCAGGCGCGCGAGTTCGATCAGGTCTTCGGGATCGCAGCCGAACTTGCGCGAAAGATCCACGACGGCGCCCGGCGACCGGAACGACACGCGCAGCAGCAGCTCGCACTGGTCCTTGTAACCCTCGAACTTGCGCACTTCATCCGGGTTGTCCGCGACGAATATCTTCACGCCCAGGTGCAGCGCGTTGCGGATGTCGATGTCGCGCTTGATGGGATGCGTGTGGATGCAGCGCGCCGGGTCCACGCCCAGCTGCGCCACGAGCTGCGCCTCACCGGTGGTGGCGAGATCCAGCCAGCCGCCGAGCTCGACGATGGTCTGGACCACGGAAGGGTGCGGCAGTGGTTTGAGCGCATAGTGCAGGTCCACGCCGGGCAGCGCCTTGTGCAGCTTGCGGTACTGCTCGCGCACGCGCTGGCAGTCGATGATCAGCAGCGGCGAACCGAACTCCTTCACCAGCCGCTGGATCTCGGTGGTGGTGAACGGATCGATGTAGGCCTTGGCGGTCTTTTTCATGGGGTGCAGCAGCCGGAAAAGCGGGCCGAAGCGGCCCGGAAAAGGGGCGCATTGTAGGCAACGCAGGCGCCAGTGTCATGACGGGCTTCCCGGCCCGCCCCGGGCCGTTTGCTACAGTCCGCCGCGAATGAATTCCGCAAGACAGCGCCCCCGTCGGGCGAACTACAGACCCTCCTGGCCTCGCGGGTACCCCTGGTGATCATCGAAAGCCGCGAAGAAGGCCGGCGCGCTGGAAGCTGCTGCGCGACGCGGCCTTGAGGGCCCAGCGCGGCAAGAACTGGGCTGTCTTCCAGTGGACGGTCACCGACGGGTCTGCTCCGCACTGGACGTGGACCTGGGTGGCGCGCAGAAGACGCTGGCGCAGCCCGAACAGCTGCTGAAGCACATCAAGGCCACCACGATCGCCGGCATCTACGTGCTGCTGGATTTCCATCCGTACTTCGAGAAACCCGAATACGTGCGCATGCTCAAGGACATCGCGCAGGACTACAAGAAATGCGCGCGCACCGTGGTGCTGATCAGTCACGAGATGAAACTGCCGCAGGAGCTCGACCACCTCGGCGGCGCGTTTCAAGATGACGCTGCCGGACAAGCAGGAGCGGCACGCCATCGTCATGCGCATGGCGCGCGAGTGGGCGCAGCAGAAAGGTGGCATGCCGAAGATCGACGTGAAGGTGGTCGAGCGCATGGTCGACAACCTCGGCGGCCTCACCGAGCACGACGTGGAGCGGCTCGCGCGCCAGGCCATCTTCAATGACGGCGCGCTCACCGAAGACGACCTCAAGCCGCTGCTGGCGGCCAAGTACCAGCTGCTGAACCGCGGCGGCACGCTGTCCTTCGAACCCGACACGGCGCGTTTCGCCGAAGTCGGCGGCCTGAAGAACCTGCGGCGCTGGATCCTGCAGCGCAAGGCCGCCTTCGACGGCAGCGCACCCGGCCTCGATGCGCCCAAGGGCGTGCTGCTGCTAGGCGTGCAGGGTTGCGGCAAGAGGCTGGCGGCCCGCGCCGCGGCGGGTGTGCTCGGCGTGCCGCTGGTGCGCCTGGATTTCGGCGCGCTGTACTCCAAGTGGCATGGCGAATCGGAGAAGAACCTGCGCGAGTCGCTGACCTCGGCCGAGGCGCTGGCGCCCTGCGTGCTGTGGCTGGACGAGATCGAGAAGGCCCTGTCCACCGGAGACGGCGACAGCGGCACGTCGCGCCGCGTGCTGGGCACGTTCCTGACCTGGCTGTCCGAGCAACGCGCGCGCGTGTTCATCGTGGCCACCGCCAACGACATCACCGCGCTGCCGCCGGAACTGGTGCGCAAGGGCCGCTTCGACGAGATCTTCTTCGTCGACCTGCCCTCGCCCGCCGCGCGCCTCGAGATCCTCGGCATCCACTGCAGGAAACGCGACGTCGTCCTCGGCGAGAACGACATGAAGGTGCTGGCCGCGCGCTGCGAAGGTTTCTCCGGCGCGGAGATCGAACAGGCCGTGGTGTCGGCGCTCTACAGCGCGCATGCGAACAATCAGAAAGTGGACGCGCGCTGCATCGCCGCCGAGATCGACGCGACGAGACCCGCTGTCCGTGGTGCTCGGCGAGAAGATCGCCGAGCTGCGCGCCTGGGCCGCAGAGCGAACCGTACCCGCCGATTAATGGGGTCAGTCCCCAATTGCTAGCAAATGGGGTCTGACCCCTTTTCGAGGTTACGGTGCCAGAGCTGCCCGGCGCGCCCGCAAATCCTGGTACCGCCCGCGCGCATCGATGAGCACCCTCACCGCCAGCGCCAGCATCGCCACACCGGTGGCCAGAACGGCATACGCCGCCACATTGTTGGCGATCACCACCGCCGCCACGGCACCTGCCACGAACACGGCGGTGAATGCCACCGCCATAGTGACCCGCGATCACGCGATCCCGCGCGAACAACGGCCGTCGCGCGGCCAGCGCCCAGATCGACAGCGCCACCCACGACACACCGATCACGCACATCACCGCGAAGGCGATGTGTGTGCGCGCCGGCAACCAGGCTTCGGTGAGCCACAACGAGGCCACGACGACGGTCATCCCCGCGGACACCAGCAACAGCGCCACATATCCCAGGCGAGCCGCCAGCGAGAGTTCCGCGCCCGCCAGCCTGCGGACATCTTCGAGTGATTTCATCTGTGCGGTCATGAGTGGTCTCCTGTGAATTGGTCGCGAAGCATTTGCCGTGCGCGGAACAGCCGTGATTTGACCGTGCCGGCAGGCACGGCGAGCAACGTGGCGATCTGCTCGATGGAAAGCTCGCGTAGATAGAACAACGCCAGCGTCTCGCGCTCGCGCAGCGGCAGGGATTGCAGTTTCGACTCCAGCGCCGCGAGTTCGGCATCGAGGTCAACGTCCACCTCGGCCGCGGCCAGGTCTTCCAGCAGGGCATCGGAATCCAGCGCGTGACGGTATTCACGACGAAATCGGTCCATCGCCACACGCCGCGCGATGCCGAACAACCAGGGTCGCAGGCTGGCGGGATCGCGCAGGTGGACGATGCCGCGCAACACCCGTATCCAGGTGTCCTGCGAGAGGTCGCCGGCCGCGTCGTCGGAATTGGCGAGCCGGCGCAGGTAGCGCCATACCGGTTCGTGCCAACGCGCGATCAGGGCATCGAAGGCATCGCGTTCGCCGAGCTGGCAACGGATGGCCAGCAGCTCGTCGGCGCGGGGATCGGAGTGCGGATTGAGTGCTCACGTCGGGGAGTCGCGCGCCCGGCAAAAGGTTCACGTACCGGAAAAGGAAAAAGGGGTCAGGCGTTGGGCCTGACCCCTTTTGCCAGCAAAGGGGGAATGTGCCCCGTTATTTCCCGTGGCCGTTGGGCGCGGGCACCGCCGGCGGATTGGCGTTGGCATCACCCAGGTACTTCGGCAGCTCCATGCCGGCCATCGCGGCGACGTCGTGCAGCGGCGGCAGGCTCTTGATCAGGCTGGCGAGCGAAGTTCGCCGTGGCGGATGCCGCCATTGCGCGCCCGCGCCGGAGTCCCAGACCGTGACCTTGTCGATCTTGAGGTTCTTGATGCGCCTCGACCTGCAGCGTCGACGATCTGCTCGATCTTCTCGATCATGCAGCAGCGTCGCCGCCGCGCGCGCATCGCCGCCGCAGCTCTCGACCAGCGCCGGTAGCCCTCCGCCTTGGCTCTCGAGCACCTTGCGGATGCCCTCGGCCTCGGCGTCGTAGCTTGCAGCAGCGTGGCGTCGGCCTCGCCCTGCGCTTCGCGCCGCGTCTTCTCGGCCTCGGCTTCCGCGGCGATCTCGATCTTCGCTTCTCGATCTCCTGGCGCACGACCTCGCCGCGGTCAGGCGCTGCAGCTCGGCTCGCGCCTGGGCCTTCTGGATCTCGGCCTCGCGCGTCGAACTGCGCCACCTCGGCCGCGCTGCGAGCCTCGGCCTGCCTGCACGGTGAGCTCGGCGTTCGACTGCGCCGATGTTGGCGCGTGCACGTGTTCTCGCCCGACGATGGCGTCGGCCTCCTGCGCTCTGCACGAAGACGCGCTGGTCGGCCTCGGCCTGTCTTCTGGCCCTTCTCCGACTCGGCGGCGTTCTGCGCGACGCTTGATCTCCTTGTCGCGCATGGCCTCGGACTCGCCGATGGCCGCCAGCGTCTCCTGCTGCTGCACGAAGACGCGCTGCTCGGCTTCCGCGCTGCTTCTTGCCCTTCTCGGACTCGGCCTCGTTCTGCGGCGACCTGCATGGTGCGCTCGCGAACCTGCTCGGCTTCACCCGATCGCGACCCTTGCGTCCTGCTCGGCGACGTCGACCTTGGCCTGGTTGATCGCTTCGGAAGCCGCCTTCTTGCCGATGCTCTCGATGTAGCCCGACTCGTCGGTGATGTCCGTGATGTTCACGTTGATCAGGTAGAGGCCGATCTTGTTGAGCTCGGGCGCCACGTTCTTGCGGATCGAATCGAGGAACCTCTCGCGATCCTGGTTGATCTGCTCGATGGTCAGCGAGGCGACGGTCAGGCGCAGCTGGCCGAAGATGATCTCGCGCGCCATCTCCTCGATCTGCGTCCTGCGTGCAGGTTGAGCAGGCGCTCGGCGGCGTTGTTCATGATGCTGCTTCGGTGCTGACGCCGACCGTGAAGGTGCTGGGCACGTTGATGCGGATGTTCTGCAGCGACAGCGCCTTGCGTCAGCGGAATCGGAATGGTCAGCGGCGTCAGGCTCAGGTACGTGTAGTCCTGGATCAGCGGCCAGATGAACGCGCCACCGCCGTGGATGCACTGCGCCGACTGCCCCTTGCCGACCTTGCCGAACTTCACGAGGATCTTGTCCGATGGGCAGCGCTTGTAGCGCGACGCCAGGAAAATGATGGTGAAGAACACCAGCAGCACGATCCCGACCGCCGGTACCAATGCCATTGTGAGATCCATACGAGACCCTCCGGGCGCGACCGCGCCCAATCTGACGACTGACTATCTACGAAGAAGAACCGGAACCCTGGCTAACGTTCGACGGGAGCGACCACCAGCGTATTCGCGGTGACGCTTTGCACGCGGATCGACGTACCCGTGGGCAGCGTGGACCCGTCGGCCGACACGGCTTCGAACTCGCGCAGGCGGTTGGCGAAGTTGATCTGTACGCGCCCTCCGTCCTTGCCCACGGTGAGATACACGGAGCCTTCGCTGCCCACGGCGGCGAACAGGCTCACCGTGCCGCTGGACTGCAGCTTCAACATGGCACGGAAGACTTTGTGGATGAGCCACATCGAGAGCACGCCCGCCACCACGGCACCGCCGATCGACAGCAGGAGCGTGATCGCGGCGTTGTGGTAGAGCACGTACCCCACCAGGCCAAACATCGTGAAGAACGAAGAGAGGCCCTGGATGGTGAGCGCCTGGAATCCGGCGTCACTGTCGAGGTGGATGTCACTGTCGTGATGATCGAGCCCGGCGACCATGAGGATGAGTCGCAATACGAGGATGAGCCCACCGACGATGGCGCTGAGCAGGAACAGCTGCTCGAGACCGTTGTGCGAAGCAAACCACTCCATCATGGCCGCAATCCCCCGCCGGTTGTTTTGTTGGATGTCCCGGTGGTGGAGACTATAGCGAGGAATTCAATTGCGGTGATTACGAAAAGCGGTAGTTGCTCACCGCGAGTCCGCCGAGAAAATCCTTCTCGTGATATGACAGTTGCGCCTGGTCCTCGCCGGCCGCGCCCACCGCCACCATGAGCGGCAGCAGGTGTTCCTCGCGCGGATGGGCCGCGCGTGCCGAAGGAGCGGCCTCCCAGGCGGCCAGTAGTTTGTTCCTCCCGGCGGGGCTGCCGCCCAGCAGAACGCCGTTCAGCCAGCCATCGAACTCGTGCGAAGGCGCCCATCCCCGGGGACTGAAGAACTCGCGCAGGTTGTGGTAGCTCAACCCGCTGCCGACGATCAGCACGCCCTCGTCACGCAGCGGCGCGATGGCCCGTCCGAGCGCCAGGTGCGTCTGCGGATCCAGCCCCCGCTTGAGCGACAGCTGCACCACGGGCACGTGGGCGTCCGGGTAGATGACCTTGAGCGGCGTGAAGGCGCCATGGTCGAACCCGCGATCCGGGTCGAGCCGCGACGGCATTCCCGCCTCTTCCAGTATCTGTCGCGTGTGCTCCGCCAGTGACGGGTCTCCCGGCGCGTCATAGCGGATCCGATAGGTGTAGTCGGGAAAGCCGCCGTAGTCGTAGATCATCGGCGGCTTCGCGCCCGAGGTGAGCGTGAACTCCTGTTCCTCCCAATGGGCCGAGACCATGAGCACGGCCCGCGGCGTGGTGCCCACCTGGCGAGGCATGTCGGCCAGCTCGGCGGCGAGTTTCGCGTAAGGCCGTTGCGAAGCTGCGTCCATGAAAGACCAGGGGCCACCGCCATGGGAGATGAAGTACACGGGAAGTCGGGTGTTCATGCGTCTCAGTGTACGCTCGACTCACTCGGGCGGAGATGACGGAGCGGGATTCATGAGAGCTGCCAATGCGAAGCCGGCGTCCTGGTTGAGCGGCTGCATGCTGCTGGCATTGGCGGCGTCCTGCCCGCGCAGAACGCGGATGTCGTGAGTGACCGCGAGACTCCCCAGCTGCGCTTCGCCAAGCAGGAACTCGACGCGGCCCTCCAGGGCGCAGCGGTTCTTCGTCTACCACGGCGCCACCCAGCTGCCGCTGAAGGTGGGTACGCGGACATGCGCGTGCGTATCGAGACCCGCGCGGACGACGCCATCCAGCCCGAGGGTTTCGCTCTGCGCGCGGACCGCGAGGACGAGTCCAGGTCAGCGTGTCCAGCAGCGACGCCGCGGGCGCGATGTACGGCGCGCTCGAACTGGCCGAGCAGATCCGCACGCGGCGGCGCGAATGGCGTGGCGCGACACCGCCGCAATCCGTACATGCGCCTGCGCGGCACCAAGTTCAACATTCCGCTGGACCTGCGCACGCCCAGCTACTCCGACATGAGCGACTCCGGCGCAGGCCAACATCGCCACGGTCTGGGATTTCGACTTCTGGCGCGACTATCTCGACCAGCTCGCGCGCGACCGCTACAACTACGTGTCGCTGTGGAACCTGCACCCCTTCCCGTCGATGGTGAAGGTGCCGGAGTTCCCGGACGTGGCGCTGAGCCGACGTGTGGCGCACGCGGGCGCCACTCGCCGAGGACTACTCCACCCGCACCACGGACCTGCTGTCGCCCGAGATGCTGGCGAACAAGGAAGTGCTGAAGCGCCTCACCATCGAGCAGAAGATCGACTTCTGGCGCCGCGTGATGCAGCACGCGCACGACCGCAACATCTCCTTCTACGTGGTCACCTGGAACATCTTCACCTACGGCGTCGACGGCAAGTACGGCATCACCGACGCGATCGACAATCCGAAGACCGTCGACTACTTCCGCGCCAGCGTGCGCGAGATGTTCCGCACCTATCCACTGCTGGCGGGCATCGGCCTCACCGCCGGCGAGAACATGGGCGAGGTGAAGATGTATTCCGGCGGCGTCGATTCGTTCGACGCCAAGGAGAACTGGCTGTTCGCCACCTATGGCCAGGGCGTGCTCGATGCCGCGCGCGCGGAACCGGAGCGGCAGTTCACGCTGATCCATCGCCAGCACGAATCGCGCGCGCAGGACATCGCCGCCACCTTCAAGCCGGTCATCGACCAGCCCAACGTGGACTTCGTGTTCAGCTTCAAGTACGCGCAGGCGCATGCGCTGTCGTCCACGACGCAGACCTTTCATCGCAGCTACGTCGAATCGCTGGGCCCGCTGAAGACCCTGTGGACGCATGCGCAACGACGACGCGCTGATGTTCCGCTGGGCGGCGCCGGATTTCGTGCGCGAGTTCGTGCGCAACATTCCGCGCGAACCTTCCGCGGGCTACTACGTGGGTTCGGACATGTGGGTGTGGGGCCGCGAATTCCTGCGCGAGAACCCGCGCAGCTGCCGCGGCAGCTCGAGATCGACAAGCACTGGCTGCATTTCCTGCTCTGGGGCCGCCTGGGCTACGACCCCACGCTCGACAACGAGCGCATCGCGGCGCTCGTCGGGCGGCGCTTCTCGCGGCGTGGATGGCGCGCAGCCTGCTGGCCGGCCTGGCAGGACGCCTCCATGGTCTATCCACTGGTCACCGGCTTTCACTGGGCGGACTTCGATTTCCAGTGGTACATCGAAGGCTGCCGCAGCCGGCCCGGCCCGGCGAAGACCGCAAGCGGATTCCACAGCGTGGAGACTTTCATCAACCAGCCGGTGCATCCGGGCACGGACAACATCCCGATTCCGAAGTTCGTCGCCGGGCGAAACGCAGCGGCACCACGCCGCTGCAGGTGGCGGACGAGATCGATGCGCGCGCCGACGCCGCACTGCACGCGCGCTGCGTCGCTCGAAGACTCGCGACGCACGGCGCAGTGCGGAGTTCGGCGACACGCTGGCGGACATCCGCGCATGGCGCTGCTGGGCAAGTACTACGCCGCCAAGATCCGCGGCGCCACGGCGCTGGCGCTGTTCCGCGCTCGCGGCGCGCCAGCGAACAGCGGGAAGCGATCGGCAGCTCGACGTGTGGCCGCAGGGTGCACTGGCGCGAATACACCAGCGCATGGGCGCGCGTTACCGCAATCCGCGTCTGGACCAATCGCGTGGGTCACGTGGACTGGCGCGAGCTGGATGCCGAGGTCGCGCGGACATCGACAGCTCGCGCCGCGTCCCTGAACGGCGCGCCGGCCAGGAACGGGCTTCCGGCTTTTCCAGCTGAACAACCTGAACGAACCTGAACGGAAACGTTCAGCGTCCGCTCAGTGTGCCCGCGCAGATACTGGCTCCGCAACGGATCGAAACGGATCCGCTAAGGAGATTCAGATGAAACGCCCAGTGACCCTCCTGCTCGTCGCCACGCTGCTCGCCAGCGGCGCCGCGTTCGCCGAGAACGACAAGGAGCGCTTCGCGCGAGCGCGGCTGGCGCACAAGGCCAAGCGCTCGGAAGACCGCGCGACGACCGCCGCCATGATGAGCGTCGTGAGCACCGATCGCGGTGACGCAGCAATCGATCGTCGACGACGACCGCCGTGACCATGACCGCCGCGACGACCGCCGTGACGATCATCGCGACGACGATCGCCGCGACAACGCAGCGTCGTGATCATGATCGCCGCGACATGACCGCCGCGACTGGAACAACCGCCGCGACCATGACCGTCGCGACTGGGATCGCCATGACGACCGCTACGACGACCGTCATGACAATCGTCACGACAACCGCGGCTGGGACCGTCACCGCAATGACTGGAACCGTCACCCGAACTACTGGGACAACCGTCGCCATGACCGTCGTGACCACGCGCGCTACCGGTACAGCTACGGCCACTACCACCGGCCGCGTGGCTACTACTACCGCACCTGGCACCGCGGCGACCGCCTGCCCAGCCACTGGTACGGCAGCGTCAGTACGTGGTCTATGACTGGCGCCCGTACCGGCTGTACTCCCCGCCGTACGGCTACCACTGGGTGCGCGTCGGCAACGACGTGGTGCTGACCGCCATCGCCACCGGCATCGTGCTCGATGTGCTCTACGACATCTGGTACTGACGCCCGAAGCAACAGGATTCCTGAGCTAGCAGGAAATCGCCGGCGCCCTGGAAGGGATTCCAGGGCGCCGATGTCTTTGGTGCGGGGCGGGGAATTGCGGAGAGCCACAACTCGGAGCCAGGATCAGTCAAGATGCGCCTCTCCCCACTTTCCCCACCCGGCACCATGACACGCACACTGACACTCTGGATCTGCGCCGCTCTCTTCGCGTCCAGCACCCTCGCGCAAACACAGGTCCACAAACTCGACAGCGTCGCAGGCTTGACACTCCACAATGTCACCGCGACACCCGCAACGCTGCATGGCAAACGCGGCCTGAAAGTCACGGTGTCCGACGAATTGAAGAAGCAGCTGCGCGATCAGCCCGTCGGGCAGCAATCGCAGTCCGAGACGTTGGGCGTGCTCGACGGCATCCTGTTCGGAGACGGTGTCATCGAAGCCGAGATCGCCGGCGAGCCCGCGGCCGATGCCCCCGAGGGCGCGCGCGGTTTCGTCGGGATCGCGTTTCGCCTGCAGCCGGACCTGAAGACCTACGATGCCTTCTATCTACGGCCCACCAACGGCCGTGCCGACGACCAGGTCCGCCGCAACCATTCCGCGCAGTACGTCTCCCACCCGGACTGGCCGTGGTTCCGTTTGCGCAAGGAGATGCCCGAGCGTTACGAGTCGTACGTGGACCTCGTCCCGGGCGAGTGGACGAAGATCCGGATCGAAGTCCAGGGAGAGAAGGCGCGGCTGTTCGTCCACGGACAGTCCCAGCCGACGCTGATCGTCAACGATCTGAAGACGGGCGCGAACGGACGCGGCGCCATCGCGCTGTGGATAAATCCCGGCACCGTGGCCCACTTCAGGCTCCTCGAGGTGCAGCGGAAATGAACCAGCTCGCCACCATCGAAGAAAAGCTCGCGCACCTGGAGCGCGCCGTGAATGAACTCAGCGACGTGGTCGCGCGCCAGCAGAAGGAACTCGACCGCGCGACGGACCGGCACCAGCGGCTGCTCGACAAGCTCTCGTCGATGGAGTCCGACTGGGGCGCGAGCGCGACGGCCGAAGAGAAGCCGCCGCACTACTGATCTCGCGGTGACGCTTCAGCGCGGCGGCAACCGTCCCGTGGCCAGCGCTGACGCCCAGTCCGGGCGGCCATTCCTTTCCGCCAGAGCCGCCATCGGCGCCCAGTCATAGGGCACGGGATGTATCTGCGCATGCCAGCTTCCGCCACGCTGCTCGATCGTCGCGTAGCGCGCATACGCATCACCGCCCTCCACCCGGTGGTAGTGCGGGTGTTCGTCGTCGTAGGCCTGGAGGCCCACGCTTCCCGCATTCACCAGCAACTGGCCGCGCGTTGATGGCAGTCACCCTCGGGATGTGCGTGTGCCCGCAGGCGATGACTCGTGGCTCCGACAGCGTGCAGCGCTCGGCGAGTTCCTCCGCGGTCGCTGGCCGCGTGTGATCGCCTTCCAGCGTATCCAGGAAGTACTCCACGTCGCTGCGCGGTGAGCCGTGGCAAAGGAACACTTCGGCGTCGAGGGCGCGCGAGTGCGTCAGCGTGCCTATCCACTCGAACACCTCTGGCGTGAGTTGCGCATGCGCGTACGCATCCGATTTCCCGCCGCCCTTGCGCGCGAACTCCAGCAACTGCCGCTCGTGATTGCCGGCGAGGTGCACCCAGTCCTGCTTCATGAGGAAGCGAGCGGTCTCGAGCGGCAACAACGGACCGGAAAGCGAATCACCGAGATTGACGATGCGCGTCACGGCGCGACGGCGCGTGTCCTCGATCACCGCTTCGAGCGCGGGCAGGTTGCCGTGGATGTCGGAGACGAGCGCGATCCTCACCGAAGTGACTCCCGGCTACGGCAGGACGCTGTACCCGCCGGTCTCGATGAACGGGTCGCTCTCGGGGGCCGCCGCGCCCACCGCCGCACCGCGCGCGAGGCGATCGCGGATGGCGGTCCACTTTTCCTCGCTGGGCACGTCCTGCACGAGGATCTGTTCGCAGCCGGCCTTGTCGAGCGCGCGCAGGTTCGAATACAGATCGTGCGCGTAGGCGTCGGGACGGCGGCCGGCATTGATCCAGGTGACCGAGGGATAGGTCTTGAGCGGCAGGCGCATGGCCAGCACGGCCACGCGGCGCCCGCCTTCGGAGAGCGTCTCGGCGCGCTTGTCGATTTCGTCCACGGGCACGATGGTCATCGGCGTCATCGGCGCGTAGTGCGAAGCCTTGGCGCCCGGCACGCGCGGCGCGCCCGCGCCCGCGCCGACGATGACGTCGCCCACCACTTCCTTGAGCTGCGAATACGTGATGAACCCCGGACGCAGCAGTCGCACCTGCTCGCCATCGAAACTGACGATGGTGGATTCGAGACCGATCTGCGCTTCGCCGCCATCGAGCACGACGCGCACGGCGTCGCCGAATTCCTCGCGCACGTGCTCCGGCGCGCGTGGGACTCACGCGGCCGAAGCGGTTGGCCGACGGCGCGGCGATGCCGCCACCGAATGCCGTGAGCAGCTGCTGGGCCATGGGATGCGAGGGCACGCGGATGGCCACGGTGTCCTGGCCGCCGGTGACCACGTCGTGCACGTTCTCGGAGCGCGGCAGCACCATGGTCAGCGGACCGGGCCAGAACCGCGCCGCCAGCTTCTGCGCGTTCTCCGGCACGATGCTGGCCCAGCGGTGCAGGTACTTGGGGTTGTCCAGGTGGACGATGACCGGGTGGTCCGCGGGCCGTTCCTTCAGCTCGAAGATGCGCCGCACCGCGGACGGGTTTTGCGCATTCGCGCCCAGGCCGTAGACGGTTTCGGTGGGGAAAGCGACGAGCTCGCCGTCACGCAGTGCGGTGACAGCCTGTTCCAGCTCCTTGAGAGTAGCGCGGACGACACGGACCATAAGTGCGCGACATTCTACAGGTCCCTACTCGAGATCGCGGCGCTCCCATCCGTTGGCGGCCCGCCGGACCTCGTATGTCGGCCAATAGTGGCGATCGAGCTTCAGCGTGATCACTTCCGGCGCATTGTTCCAGGTGATGGTGCGCAGGCGGATGGCCGAGCGATCCGGCCGCCCCGAGACCACCTTGAGGAACTCGTCCAGGTTGGGCGTTGGAATGCCGTCCACTTCGACGATGCGGCGGCCCGGGAACAGCCCGTAGCGCGTGGCCGGCGAGCCGTACGCGAAGTAGCCCACGTACACGCCCTCGGGCGGGATGCCGCGCTGGGCGATCATGGCGCGGTGTGGCGCCTGCAGGGTGGCCCCGGCCCACATGACGATGCGATCCAGGTCCAGGCCGCTCAATGCGGCCGTGGCCAGCGGGACGATCTTCTCTTCGCCGTCGCGCCATACGGTGACCTGCACTTCGGCCTTGTCGGCGACGGCCAGCTCGACCTCGCGGAATTTGGTGACGACCTTGTTGTCGATGGCCAGCAGGATGTCGCCCTGCTTGAGGCGGCCCACCGCCGGCGAGCCCCCGACGAGACGCAGCACCGACAGCGCCTGGCGCTGGTTGGGGCTGGCGATCTCGAGCTTCTTGAGCCAGTCGTCGGACAGGCCGAGGCGGCGCGAAGTGGACAGCGGCTGCGGCACGAGCTCCGCCTCCAGCGAGAACACCGATTGCTTGCCCTGCACGCGGCGGAGCATGTCCTGCACGACGCCGATGGCGACGCCGCGGTTCTCCTGCTGCAGGTCGCGGCCCTGCTCCCAGGCGAAGCTGGACCACAGGCCGATCACCGCGTTGGCATCGTCCAGGATCACGCCGTCGAAGTCCGACGGCCCGTTCACCAGCAGGATGGTCTCGAGATTGCTCTCGCGGAATTGCATGGTGCGCGACAACGGCAGCGAATGGGCTCGAGCTTGGCCACCTGCGTGGTGCGCGTGTTCACTTCGCCGTCGGCATCCATGCCCACGACCGACAAGGTCTCTCCGGGGACGATGCGACGGTCGACGAGCTTGGCGCTCTTCACCGGCGTGCTGCCGATGAGCTTGGGGTCATAACTCACGATGGCGAGGTTGTGCAGCGGGTGCACGAACTCCACCTTTCCGGGGATCTCGAGGGTGCCGGCGAAGATCACGCGCACGTCACCCATCGACACGGGCACGGTGTTGCGATCGACCACCACGAGTCCACGCGCGGCGTCGACCACGAGGCCGGTGCCGCGGTAATTGCGCTCGGTGATGCCCGAGACCGAGTACGGCATGTCGAAGCCCACCCCGACCATCGACGGCGCCAGCGCCGCGGCGCGCGGGTCCTCGGGCTTGCTGAACCGCGTGCTGCCTCCCGCGTCCGGCTTGCTGGAGCCCAGCGCCGGCAGCGGCGCGCATTGCCACAGGCCCGCGGCGTCATCGCGCAGGCAGTGATTGGCGGGGAACCAGCGGCGGTCCATGCGCGCGCTGCGCACGCTGGAGCCGTTGGGGTCATCGACGGTGCTGTACCGCACGGTGAAGCGCTCACCATCACCCAGGCCGGCGACCACGGCTTCGAAGGCCGCGAGCGTGGGCGTGGGCTTGCCATTGGCGCTGGAGATCACCGCGCCGCGCGGCACGCCAGCCGCGCCGAAGATGTAGCCCGGGTTGGCCACGTACACGCCGCTCACGGCGACGTTGAAGTGACGCGCCTGCTGGTACGACACGGTATGCACCACGGTGTCGCCGAATTCGAGATAGGCATTGGGCGTGATGGCGTGCAGATCGCCCACGCTGAGCTTGGAGTTGACCACCTTGCCGCCGCGCTCCAGTTCCAGCTCCACGGAACCGCCGACGTTGTCGTCGAGCACCTGCTCGAGCGGCTCGAACTCCGAGACCATCTTGCCGTTGACGCGCACGAGCACGTCGCCAGGCTGCAGCGTGCCGTCCGCGGGACCGCCGGGCAGCACTTCGTTCACCACCAGCATGCCGGTGAGCGCGGGGAAGGACCTGCGCGCGGACTCCTCGGTTTTTTCCTGGAGACCGAGACGGCGCAGTTCATCGTAAGGCGTGTAGTGGAACACCACCTGGAGCGCGCCGCGCGTCACGGTGCGGCCTGACTGGATCAGCTCCAGCGCGCGCTTCACGCGGCCCAGCGGTAGATAGAAGCTCGACGCGGCGCCCGTCGCGCCACCGGCGTTGAGCGCGACCACGCGCCCCTGGATGTCGATCACCGGCGAGCCGGACGAACCACCCGAGGTACCCGACGCCGCCTGCAGGTAGAAGGTGTTGAAGTCGTTGTACTTGCCGATGCCGTATTCCGGCGCGTCGCGATCCAGCTTGGCGATGGTGCCCGCGAGGATGGAGAGCTGCTCGCCGGCGTTGTTGCCGATGACACGGATCTCACGACCGATCTGAGCGCCGTCCGGATACAGCGGCAACGAGCGCGGCTTGATGAAGCGCAGCTTCTTCGGGTCGTAGCGATAGATGCCGAAGTCGTGGATGGGATCGCGGTACAGCGGGTAGAGCTGCACTTCCTCGCGATTCAGGAACGTGGCCTCGGAGGTCACGGGGCCAGGCGTGACCACGTGGCGGTTGGTGAGGATGAGCCCGCGTTCGGCGTCGACCACGAAGCCCGTGGCCTGGGAGGAGGAATTCCATTCGGTGTCGAAAGCGCGCGTCTGGTCGATCTCGATGGCCACCACGCTCTCGGCCACGCGCGCCAGCGTGCCGCGCCAGGCGGCGCTCTCGCCTTCGGACTGCGGCAGGGCCGCTTGCGCCGCCTGCGACTGCGCGACCACCTGGGGCGGAGCGTTCTGCGCTAGCACCGGGTTAGCCAGCGTCAGGATCGGTCCGAGCAATTGCCAGGCGGCGCAGAGTCATGCGAAGTCCTTCTTGTTAGCCAGCGGATCGCGGCGGAGGTTGTGAGCCCGGCTCGTCAGCCGACGTGGGCGGCCAGGCGAGGCCACAGCACCAGCAGCCAGACCACGACCAGCAACAACAGAGACATGAGCACCGCCGCGGAACCGATGTCCTTGGCGAGACCCGACAACTTGTGCCGCTCGAGGCCGATGCGATCGACCGTGGCTTCGATCGCGCTGTTGAACAGCTCGACGATGAGCACCAGGAACATCGGCGCGATCAGCAGGACGCGCTCGATGCCGTTCTGGCCCAGCCACAAACCCACTGGAATGACTACCACTGCGAGGGCGAGTTCCTGCCGGAACGCCGCCTCTTCGCGGAACGCGCCGGTCAGACCTTTCATGCTCGCGCCAAAGGCACGGAACATGCGCGTCAACCCGTGGGTTTGAATCGGTCGCCGATATCATTCATCGGCCGAACTTTACCTAATTTGGGAGTCAGGCGTCTCTGATGGGCCGCCCCAACGGCGGCCCACGTCACAGAGCGGCGGCCAGATCAGGCCGCGGCGGGTTTCCACGTGAGATCGAGCTGACGCGCGGCACGGACGTCATCGAGACGTCGCACGGTCATGGTGTGCGGCGCGCGCCTTTACCAGATCCGCCTGCGTCTCGGCCTCCTTCTGGATGGCGATCATCGCGTCGATGAAGCCATCCAGCGCTTCCTTGCTCTCGGTCTCGGTGGGCTCGATGAGCAGGCACTCGGGCACCAGCAGCGGGAAGTAGGTAGTCGGCGCGTGGAAGCCGTAATCGAGCAGACGCTTGGCGAAGTCCATCGCCGTTACTCCCAGCGTGTCCTTCTGCTTCTTCGCCGTGATGATGAACTCGTGGCTGGCGCGGCGGCCCGGGTAGGCGGGCTCGAAGCCGGCCTTCGCCAGGCGCGCCATCAGGTAGTTGGCGTTCAGCGTGGCGAACTCGCCCACGCGGTGCATGCCCTCGCGGCCGAGCATGCGCATGTAGATGTACGCCCGGATGAGCACGCCCGCATTGCCCATGAACGCCGACAGGCGGCCGATGGACTGCGGCAGATCCTTTTCCGTCAGCCAGCGGTACTTGTCGCCTTCCTTGCCCACCACGGGAATGGGCATGAACGGCAGCAGTCGCTGGCTCACACCCACGGCGCCCGCGCCCGGGCCACCACCGCCATGCGGCGTCGAGAAGGTCTTGTGCAGGTTCATGTGGATGACATCGAAGCCCATGTCGCCGGGACGCACCTTGCCGAGAATGGCGTTGAGGTTGGCGCCGTCGTAGTACAGCAGCCCGCCGGCATCGTGGACGATCTTCGCCACTTCCTTGATGCGCCGTTCGAACACGCCGCAGGTGGAAGGATTGGTGAGCATGATGCCCGCGGTGTTGGGACCGACCACCAGCTTCAACGCCTCGACGTCGATGTCGCCGTCGTCCTTGGTCGGGATCTCCTTCACCACGCAGCCGCACATGGTGGCGGTGGCGGGGTTGGTGCCGTGCGCGGCATCGGGAACGATGATCTCGTTGCGCGCGAGATCGCCACGCGCGCGGTGATACGCGCGGATCATCGCGACGCCGGCGAACTCGCCGTGCGCGCCGGCCATGGGCGAGAGCGCGACGCCCTGCATGCCGGTGACCTCTTTCAGCATCTCCTGCAGTTCGTACATGCAGGCGAGGAAGCCCTGCCCCGCGGAGTCCGGCGCCAGCGGATGGCGATTCAGGAAGCCCGGCAGCATCGCGTACTGGTTACAGGCCTTCGGGTTGTACTTCATCGTGCACGAACCCAGCGGGTAGAAATGCGTGTCGATGGAGAAGTTCAGCTGCGACAGCTTGGTGAAGTGGCGCACCACCTCCAGCTCGCTGACTTCCGGCAGCAATGCGGCGGGCTTCTTGCGTCGCAGGTTCTGCGGGATGTCGGACGCGATCTCGTTGGGAGTGTCCTGTTCCGTGGGGCACTGCGCCGTAGGCGCCACGGCCGGGACGCGAGTATTCGAAGATGATCTTTTCGGGATGCTTTTGCATTGCCATGTGGGTTCTCTCCCTTAAGCGGCGCGCACGGCGGCTTTGAGGGTTTCAGCGAGGGCGTCGGCGTACTTCTTGATGTCGGCCTTCGTGCGCGTCTCGGTAGCGCAGACCAGCAGCGCGTTGCCGAGCTCGGGATAGTCGGCCGACAGGTCGAAGCCACCGATGATGCCGCGCTTGGCGAGTTCGGCGATCACGGGCGCCACGGGCCGATCCAGCAGCAGCACGGCTTCATGGAAACGCGGACTGTCGAAGGCCAGCTTCACGCCCTTCGACGCGCGTCAGCGCGTCGACCAGATCTTGCGTGCGCGCATGGCACTCGTTCGCGACGCGTGCCAGGCCTTCGGGGCCGACCAGGCTCAGGTAGATAGTCGCGGCCGTGATCAGCAGGCCCTGGTTGGTGCAGATGTTCGACGTGGCCTTGCCGCGGCGGATGTGCTGCTCGCGCGCCTGCAGCGTGAGCGCGAAGCCCTGCTGGCCATTGAGGTCCACGGTGCGGCCGACGATGCGGCCCGGCATCTGGCGCACGTGATCCATCTTGGCGGTGAGGAAGCCCGCGTACGGCCCGCCCGAAGACAGCGGCACGCCCAGCGGCTGGCAATCACCGCAGGCGATATCCGCGCCCTTGGTGCCCCACTCGCCCGGCGGCTTGAGGATGCCCAGCGACGTCGGGTTCACCGAGCCGATGACCATGATGCCGTTGGCATGCGCCCAGTCGGTGAGCGCATCCACGTCTTCGAGCACGCCGAAGAAGTTCGGCTGCTGGATGACGAGCGCCGTGATGTCTTCACCCGCGTATTTCGCCAGGTCCGCCACGGCGAGATGCCCCTTGGGACAAGGCACTTCCTCGATGCGCACGCCCTGGCCCGGCCGTGGTCGCCACCGCCGTCTTGCGGTAGTTCGGATTCACGGTGGTGGGAACCAGGATGCGTTGCGACTTGCTCTTGCGATGCGCGCGGATGGCCATCAGCGATGCTTCCGCCACCGCCGAACCGCCGTCGTACAGCGAAGCGTTCGACACATCCATGCCCGTCAACGACGTGATCATGGTCTGGTATTCGTAGATGAGCTGCAGCGTGCCCTGCGAGGCTTCGGCCTGGTACGGCGTGTAGGCGCTGTAGAACTCGCCGCGCGTAGTGATGGCCCACACCGCGGAAGGGATGTGGTGCTCGTACGCGCCCGCGCCGATGAAATTGAGCGGAGTGCCATCCTGCGCCGCGCGCGCCGACATCAACCGGCCGATCTGCATTTCATTCAGCGCGTCCGGAATGCCGGCCAGCGACTCGATGCGCAGTTCCTTCGGGATTTCGTCGAACAGGTCGTCGATGCTCTTGGCGCCGATGGCGGCGAGCATGTCGGCCACATCTTTGCGCGTGTGCGGAATGAATGGCATGTCTTAGCCCTCGGCGGCGAGATGCGCCTGGTATTCGGCGGCGCTGAGCAGGCCGGCAACGGCTCCAGCCGGCTTGAGCCGCATGATCCAGCCGCCCTTGTACGGTTCGGAATTGATGAGTTCGGGCTGGCCGCCCAGCGCGGCATTGCCCTCGACGACGGTGCCGGCGATGGGCGCGTACACGTCGGAGGCGGCCTTCACCGATTCGACCACCGCGAACGTCTCGCCGGCTTTCAAGACCTTGCCGGAGTCGGGCACTTCGACGAACACGAGATCACCGAGCGCGCTCTGCGCGTGATCCGTGATGCCGACTTCGACGTTGCCGTCGGCCAGCGTGCGCACCCACTCGTGCGACTTGGTGTACTTGAGATCGGCAGGTGAATCGCTCATGTCTGTCTCCTCGGGGAATCTTTCTAGTTAGCTGACCAGGATCTTGCCGTTGCGCACGAACGGCGCCTTGACCACGCGCGCGTTCAGCAGCTTGCCGCGGATGTCGACCTGCACGCGGTCGCCCGTGGCCTTGGGCACGCGAGCCAGCGCGATGGATTTTTCCATCGTCGGCGAGAAGGTGCCGCTGGTGATCTCGCCCTCACCCGCCGGGGTGATGACCTTCTGATGGCCGCGCAGCACGCCGCGATCTTCCAGCAGCAGCGCCACGAACTTCTTCTGCACGCCGGCGGCCTTGAGCGACTCCAGCGCCTTGCGGCCGACGAAATCTCGCGGCGGGATTCTCGAAGGACACGGTCCACGAGAGGCCGGACTCCAGCGGGTTCTGGTTTTCGTCCATGTCGTTGCCGTAGAGATTCATCGCCGCCTCGAGGCGCAGCGTGTCGCGCGCGCCGAGGCCCGCGGACTTGACGCCCAGGCGATTGAGTTCGGTCCACAAGTCCGGCGCTTCGCTGGCGGGCAGCATGATTTCGAAACCGTCTTCGCCCGTGTAACCGGTGCGCGCGACGAACCAGTCGCCGCCCTGCTCATGGGAATGGATTTGCCGAAGAAGGCTTCCAGCGCCAGCGCCGTGGCCTGGTGTTCCGCGGGCAGCAGGCCAGCGACGATGTCGCGCGCCTTCGGGCCCTGCACCGCCAGCATGGCGAGATCGGTGCGCTCGGTGAGCGTCACGCCGAATTGCGGCGCGATGCCGCGCATCCAGTCCAGGTCCTTGTCGCGCGTGCCGGCATTCACCACGACGCGGAAGAAGGACTCGTCGAGGAAATAGACGATGAGGTCGTCGATGACGCCGCCGGCTTCATTGAGCATGCAGCTGTACAGCGCCTTGCCCGAGACCTTGAGCTTGGCGACGTCGTTGGCGATCAGCTTGCTGAAGAATTCGCGGACGCGCGGG
Source organism: uncultured Pseudomonadota bacterium (assembly GCA_963846605.1). Lineage (GTDB taxonomy): Bacteria > Pseudomonadota > Gammaproteobacteria > Steroidobacterales > Steroidobacteraceae > CADEED01. Next base: position 778,526 of record CAWJWS010000008.1, on the reverse strand, counting down.
CCTCGGGCGTCGATCACACACATGTGTGACACGTCGAAGACGCCCGCCTCGCGGCGAACCGCGTGGTGCTCCTCGATCTGCGAGCCGTAATTCACCGGCATGTCCCAGCCGCCGAAATCGACCATGCGAGCGCCGAGGCTCACGTGGAGCTCATATAAAGGTGTGCGTCTGCCCAAGAATGTCTCCCCGGGGCTGCCGCAATGCCCAAAAAATAAGGCGGGAAACGGGGACATTCCTCATTTCGTTGTAACAATCCCGCGAACAGGAGCGCTGCTGCGGAATCACTGATTGTTACAGCGAAATGAGGAATGTCCCCATTTCCCGCCCCTCTGTCCTTGAACCTGAGAGATCGGGCTCGCCTCGTTCATTCGAACGGATTGGCGCGCCGCACCCCTTCGGTGGATGACGGGCCCCCAAAAACAATGGGGAAACCAGCCATCACTCTCCAGAACCCGCCTCAGATCCCTGCCGTTCTTTTGCCTGAGCGTTTCCGGGCGGAAACTTGCGCCTTCGGCGCCCTCATTAAAGAGGGTCTCTCGGACAGAGTCTGGTCAATTGGCGAGCGGGTGGCATCATAGCAGCCCCTTCCGGACCCTCCCAGCGAGACTTGCATGAACGCGCTCAGCCCACGACTGCCCAAGGCCGCCGCATTTGCCTTATTTGCAGTCGCAACAATGCTGTCAGCGCCTTCCTTCGCGAAGGATGACAATCGCGAAGCCGCGCTGCGCAAGGCCGAACTCGCCCGCTTCGATGCGCAGGTGAGCGCCGACGCCAAGGTGCTCGGGCGAAGTGCTCGACGACGACCTCGAGTACGCGCACTCCAATGGCGTGCTCGACTCCAAGACGTCGTTCATCGAGTCGCTGACTTCGGGTACGCGTGACTACATCGCCACCACCGCCAACATCCAGTCGATCCGCATCTTCGGCGACGTGGCCATCATCCGCGGCACCGCCAAGGTCACCGTGAACGAGAGCGGCAAGCCGCTCGACCTCGCATCTGGGCTACACCGACATCTGGCTGTGGAAGAAAGGCAAGTGGCAGATGACGGCGTGGCGCTCGGCGCGCATGCCGGCTTCGGCCGCCGCGACACCCTCGGTCAAGTAGGAATAGTTAGTGAGCCACCCCCGCCGCACAGCCCTCGCCGTCAAGGTCGGTCGCGTCACCGTCGGCGGCACCGCGCCGATCGTCGTGCAGTCCATGACCAACACGGACACCGCCGACATCGAAGGCACGGCGCAGCAGATCAAGGCGCTGGCGCGCGCGGGCTCGGAGCTGGTGCGCATCACGGTGAACGAAGCCGAAGCCGCCGCCGCGGTGGCGAAGATCCGCGACCGGCTCGCGCAGATGGGCGTGCACGTGCCCATCATCGGCGACTTCCACTTCAACGGTCACAAGCTGCTGCGCGAATATCCCGACTGCGCCGAAGCGCTGGCCAAGTACCGCATCAACCCGGGCAACGTGGGCCGCGGCAGCAAACGCGACCCGCAGTTCGCCGAGATGATCGAGTTCGCCTGCCAGTACCAGAAGCCCGTGCGCATCGGCGTGAACTGGGGCTCTCTGGACCAGGACCTGCTCACGCGCATGATGGACGAGAACAACTCGCGTGCCGAGCCGCTGACGGCGCAGGAGATCATGCGCGAGGCCGTGGTCGCCTCGGCGCTGCAGAGCGCGGAGCGCGCGGTCGAACTCGGCCTGCCGCGCGATCGCATCATCCTGTCGCGCGAAAGTCTCCGGCGTGCAGGACCTCATCGCCATCTACCAGCGGCTGGGTGAGCGCTGCGACTGGCCGCTGCACCTCGGGCTCACCGAGGCGGGCATGGGCAGCAAGGGCATCGTGGCCTCCACGGCCGGCATGTCCGTGCTGCTGCAGGAAGGCATCGGCGACACCATCCGCGTGTCGCTCACGCCCGAGCCCGGTGGCGACCGCACGAACGAAGTCATCGTCGCGCAGGAAATCCTGCAGACCATGGGCCTTCGCGCGTTCATTCCGATGGTGGTGGCCTGCCCTGGCTGCGGCCGCACCACGAGCACGTATTTCCAGGAACTCGCGCAGTCCATCCAGAGCCACATCCGTCACCGCATGCCGGAATGGCGCAAGTCCTACGATGGCGTGGAAGACATGACGGTAGCGGTCATGGGCTGCGTGGTGAATGGTCCCGGTGAGAGCAAGCACGCCAACATCGGCATTTCGCTGCCCGGCACGGGTGAGCGCCCCGTGGCGCCCGTGTACATCGATGGCGAGAAGGGCCCGACACTCAAGGGCGAACGGATCGCCGAAGAATTCCAGGACCTGGTGGAGCAGTACGTCGCGCGGCGCTACGCGCGCAAGGCCGAAGCCGCCAGCGAAGAGGTGAATGCATGAGCAATGCCAACGACGACACCCTGGTCAACAAGAAGTGCGTGCCCTGTCATGGTGGCGTGAGCGCGCTCAACGCCGCGGAGTCCCAGAAGTTGCTGGGTCGCCTCCTGAACGGCGGCGGCGCCGACGGCTGGAAGATCGTGGAGGACGGCAAGGCTTTGAAGCGCGAGTTCAAGTTCGCGGACTTCTACCGCGCCATGAGCTTCGTGAACGCGGTGGCGCATGTCGCGAACGCCGAAGACCACCATCCCGACATCGAATGCGGCTGGGGCTACGTGCGCATTCGCTACCAGACGCATGCGATCGATGGGCTGCACGAGAACGACTTCATCTGCGCCGCGAAGATCGATGCCCTGCCCCGGAACTGACCGCCGCGCACAAGTTTCTGTACAAATGTCGATCCGGACGGCCGTAAAACGACAATAGCCTGTCCGCTCCATTTCGAGGCCAAACCATGTTCGATGACCACAAGAAGCGCTGGTGGGCGCTCTACGTCCTGTGCTGCGGCGTTCTCATGATCGTGCTCGACACGACGATCGTGAACGTGGCCCTGCCCTCGATCCGGGAGGACCTGAATTTCAGCGAGACCTCGCTGGTCTGGGTGGTCAACGCCTACATGCTTACGTTCGGCGGCTTCCTCTTGTTAGGGGGCCGGCTGGGCGACCTGTTCGGCTCGCGCAAGCTCTACCTGCTGGGCCTGGTGTTCTTCACGGCGGCGTCCGTGGGCTGCGGACTCGCGAACACGCAAACCATGCTCATCGTCGCGCGCGCCCTCCAGGGCCTGGGCGGCGCGGTGGTCACGGCGGTGGCGCTGTCGTTGATCATGAACCTGTTCACCGATGGCGCGGAGCGCGCCAAGGCCATGGGCATCTATGGCTTCGTCTGCTCGGCGGGCGGCAGCATCGGCGTGCTGCTCGGCGGATTCCTCACCACCACGATCAACTGGAATTCGATCTTCCTGGTCAATGTACCGATCGGGCTGCTCGGTCTATCTCGCGAGCGCGAAACTGTTGCCCGCGGACAAGCCGCGGGAAGGCAAGGTGCGCCTGGATTTCGCCGGGGCCATCACGGTCACCAGTTCGATGATGCTCGCCGTATACGCCATCGTGAATGGCCAGACGCTGGGCTGGACGTCCACCACCACGCTGGCCTTGTTGGGCACCGCGGCCGCGCTGCTCATCGCCTTCCTCGTCATCGAATCGCGGGTGCGCGAGCCGTTGATGCCGCTGGCGATGTTCAAGCACCGCAACATCGCCACGGCCAACTCGACCGCCGTGTTGTGGGCCGCAGCGATGTTCGCTTGGTTCTTCATCTCGGCGCTCTACCTGAACCAGGTGCTCGGCTACAACCCGATGCAGGTGGGACTGTCGTTCCTGCCCGCCAACCTCATCATGGCGGCGTTCTCGCTGGGCCTGTCCGCGAAGATCGTGATGCGCTGGGGATTCCGCGGTCCGCTGGCCGCGGGGCTGCTGTTCGCCGCGGCGGGGCTGGCCTGGTTCGCGCGCGCGCCTCTCGATGGCGGCTTCCTCGTCGACGTGTTGCCCGGAATGGTGTTGCTGGGTGTCGGCGCGGGAATCGCGTTCAACCCGATGCTGCTGGGCGCGATGAGCGACGTCGGGCCGCACGAGTCCGGGCTCGCCTCGGGCATGCTCAACACCTCGTTCATGATGGGTGGCGCGCTGGGGCTTGCGGTGCTCGCGAGCTTCGCGGCGATGAAGACGCAGGCGCTGACGAACGGCGGCGCTTCCGCCACGGCCGCGCTCAACGGCGGCTATCAGCTGGCGTTCGTACTGGGAGCCGCTTGCGCCGGGGTCGCCGCGTTGCTGGGCGGCATCTTCATGCGTACACGTCACCACTCGGCTGCGGCGGCCCCCGCCGCGCACTGAGCGTCAGCGGCCGAGCCGCAGCTTCACCGTGTTGTCGATGGACGCGAACGCGCGCGACATCTTTCCGGTGCCGCTGGCGTAGACCGAGCGCGCGAACGCCTCGTGGCAGCCACCCTTGCCGAGATAGATGCGGAAGTGATGCAGGTCCGCGGCCTCGCGGGCATTCACGCCGGACTTGAGCAGATAGTGCCTTGAGCGCGGGTGACTCGCGGACCTCGGCCACCGCCATGTCACAGCCCACGATGAGCGCCGGCTTGCACTCGGCATGCGGCGTGCAGCGGTGCCAGCGCAGTCCGTGGAAATGGATCACGAACGGCGGCAGCTCGGCCAGGTAGACCGTCAGCAGCGACTCGCGATCCGCAAGGAAAACGTGCAGCGCTCGAAGCGCTCCGAATCCATGGTGGGCAGCAGTATGACTGGCACGACGCTGATGGCCATTCGCGCAGTATCCCAAGCCGTCAGGGGGTGGACTGTGCGGTCCTTCGCGCTTCGTAGCGGAGCAGATAGAGGCCGCTGCCAATGATCACGGCGGCGCCCGCCAGCGTGCGCCAGGACGGCAGCACCGACCACACTAACAGGTCGATGATCATCACCCAGGCCAGGCCCGAATATTCCAGCGGCGCCACGCTGGCGGCCGGCGCGCGCTTGAAGGCCTCGGTGATTCCCCACTGCCCCACGGCGCCGGTGAGCGCCACCCCGAGCATGATGGGGTAATGCGCGGGCGATCAGCGGCTGCCAGCCCGGCAGCGCCAGCGCGGTGGTGCCGATGGCGAGCATGCAGGTCATCCAGAAGATCATGGACTGCGTGCTGTCGGTGCGCCCGAGGATCCGCACGAGCACCGACGACAACGCGTAACAGAACGCCGTGCCCAGGATGGCCAGCGACCCCGCCCAGCCGAAGCCCACGGTGTCGGGCTTGAGCACGATGAGCACGCCCGCGAACCCCACGAAGATGGCGAGCCACTGCGCACGGTTCACGCGCTCGCCCAGCATGAACATCGACATCACGGCGATCAGCAGGGGCGCGATGAAAAACAGGGAGTAGGCCTTGCGCCAGCGACAGCTCCTTCAGCCCGAACGTGAAGGTGATCATCATGCCCACCGACATCACGCCGCGGACGAGATGCAGCGACCAGCGCACCCGGATCAATTGGCCGAGTCCGCCGGCGTACAGCGCCCACACGAACACCACCGGCAGCGCGCACAGCCCCCGCAGCGCCGCGACCTGCACCGGCGAATAGTGCGCGGTCAGCAGCTTGAGTCCCGCGTCCATGAGCGCGAACGCGGCGACGCCCGTGAGCATGGCGGCCATGCCCGCGAGCCTTTCATGCTTGATCCCGAACAGGGACACGTCGCTGGCCCTTGCTAACGGGCCGCGACCGGCAGCTCACCCGCCAGGCCCATTGCGCGCTCGATGAACACGCGCTTGGCGAGTCCGGAGCGGTTGACCCACGGCATGCCGCGCTGGGCGATCTCCGCGACCTTGCTGTTGCCGCGCGCGAGAAGGCGGTCGAAGGCATCGATCGCGGTGGCCATGAGATCGTTCTCGCTGCGCCGCCAGCGCTCGTAGCGCCGCAGGATGCGTTCCGCGCCCGGATCCTCGCGCTGCGCAATGCCTTCGCCCAGGACGTCGGCCAGCGCCGCGGCATCGAGCAGGCCCAGGTTCGCTCCCTGCCCCGCCAGCGGATGAACCACGTGCGCGGCGTCACCCACCAGCGCGAGCACGCGGAGTGACGTATTGATCGGCGGAAAGCTTCCACAGCGGAAACCGGATGCGATCGCTGGCGAGCTGCACCTTGCCCAGCGCGCCATCGAAGTCCTTCTCCAGCTCGCGCTCGAACGCCTCGGGAGAGACCGCGAGCAGGCGCTCCGCGCGCGCCGTCGGCAGGGACCACACGATGGAGCTGCGACCATCGGCCAGCGGCAGGAAGGCCAGCGTGCCGTCGCCGAGGAAGCGCTGCCACGCCGTATGCTCGTGGGGCCGCGCGGTGCTGCATCATCGCAACGATGGCGGTCTGGCCATAGTCGGTGCGCGTGGCGACGAGCCCGGCGAGTTCGCGCACGCGCGAAGCGGCGCCATCGGCGCCCACCACCAGCCGCGTGCGCAACCGGCGCTCACCCGGCCCCCCGATGGCGACGGTTGCGAAGGACCGGTCCTGCGTCCAGCGACGTGACCTCGCCTTCGATGAGCCCGATGCCTCGGCGCGCGCCGCGCCCGACCAGCGCGGCCTGCAGCACGCTGTTCTCGACGATCACGCCCAGGTCGCGCTCGCCCATCTCGGCGGCATCGAACACCAGCGCGTCGCCGCCATGCGGCGGGACGTCGGCATGCCAGACCTGCATGCGCTCGATAAGGCTCGGTGCGCGTGGCCCGGATGTCGTTCCAGGCCCCGCAGTGCGCGCAGGATGCGCTCGCTGGCGCGCGACAGCGCGAACACGCGCAGGTCCACGGCGGATTGGCGCACGTGCTCGAGGCCGTCGGGAATGCGCCGGTCGACGACGGCAATGCGCGTGCTGGCGATGCCCGCCTGTCGCGCAAGCAGGATGGCGGTGGCGAGGCCGATGGGCCCGGCGCCGACGACCACGACGTCGTAGTCATCCGCCATGGCGGTCACTCGAGCGGCAGGCCGCGCGCCAGCCGCGGCATGCGACCGGCGAATCCCCAGCTCACGCGCGACAGCGCGCGCTTGGCCGTAGGGCTGAGATCGAACAGCAGCAGCCCGAAGTTGCGCACCAGGCCCAAGCCAGGCCGTTCGCTGCCGAACAGTTTCACCAGGCTGTCGGTGAAGCGCGTGACGCCGCGGCGGTCCTCGTCGCGCCAGGCGGCGAAGCGGGTCTAACAACTCGGCGCTGCAGTCCGGCGTTCGCCGGCCGCGCCCGGCCAGCATCTCCGCCAGCGTGGCCGCATCGCGCAGGCCCAGGTTGAACCCCTGCCCGGCCACCGGATGCAGCGCCTGCGCGGCATTGCCGATGAGCACGACGCGCCCCGCACACGGTCTCCTGCGCGCGCGACAGGCTGAGTGGATAGGTGTTGCGCTTGCCGATCCGGCTCCAGCGGCCGGCGCGCCAGCCAAAGGCGGACAGCAGCTCGGCTGGCGAAGGCGGTCGTCGTCGAGCGCCAGCAGTTCGCGGCGCGCGTCGGGTTGCACGGCCCAGACCACGGCGTAACTGCCACCGCTGCCACCGGCAACACGGCCAGCGGTCCCGACGGGGTGAACCGTTCGAAGGCTTCGCCGGTGTTGGGCCGCTCGGTGGCGGCATTCACCACGATGGCCACCTGGTCGTAGTCCTCGACGCCGGCCTCGATGCCGGCGCTGGCGCGCAGCACCGAACCGGCGCCGTCGGCGGCCACGGCCACGGCCGCGTGCGCCGTTCCGGGTTCGCCGTCGACCTGCAGATCCGAGCTCCACGCCGTCGTCGCGCAGGTGCGCGCGCTCGAGCTGCGCCGGGCACCGCCAGCGTGATGTTCGGCGCGTCGCGCAGCGCCTGCCAGAGCACGCGGCCGATGACGCGATTGGGCACCACGTAGCCGAAGGCGTCGACGCCCTGCTCCTGCGCCTCGAGCCGCGCCACGCCGAAGCGCCCGGCGTCGGACACATGGATGGAGCGGATGGCGGCGGACTCGCCGCGCCATCGCGTTCCAGACGCCCAGCGATTCGAAGATCTGCCGCGACCCATTGCCCAGCGCGGTGGTGCGTTCGTCGAAGCTGGGCTGGCGCGCCGAGTCCGGGCGGGATGCCTTCGATGAGCAGCACGCGCAGCTTCGTGCGCGCGCAGTGCCAGCGCGAAGCTGGCGCCCACCATGCCGCCGCCGACGATGGCGACGTCGTAGTTCTTCATGGAAGGGGTTCATGCCACGGACGCCATGAGGCGCTCGATCTCGAGCGGCGCCTTGGGCACGCCATCGGTGAGCACCTCGCAGCCATCGCGCGTGACCACCACGTCGTCTTCGATGCGGATGCCGATGCCGTGGTACTTCTTCGGCACGCCGGGCGTACCGGGCGCGACGTAGATGCCGGGCTCGATGGTCAGCGCCATGCCGGGCTCGAACACGCGCCATTCATTGCCGATCTTGTAGTCGCCGACGTCGTGCACGTCCATGCCCAGCCAGTGGCCGGTGCGATGCATGAAGAACTTGCGATACGCGCCGGACTCTTCGAGCTTGGCCAGCTTGCCCTTGAGCAGGCCGATGCTCGATGAGGCCGCTGCGTGATGACGCGCACCGCCGCCTCGTGCGGTTCATTCCAGTGGTTGCCCGGCTTCACGCGTTCGATGGCGGCGTGGTTGGCCTCGAGCACGATGTCGTACAACGCGCGCTGCTCGGGCGTGAAGCGGCCGTTGACCGGGAAACGTGCGCGTGATGTCCGAGGCGTAGCAATCCACCTCGCAGCCGGCGTCGATCAGCAGCAGGTCGCCATCGCGCAGCGCGGCATCGTTCTCGCGGTAGTGCAGGATGCAGCCATTGGCGCCGCCGCCGACGATGGGCAGGTAGGAAAGATCCGCGTTGTGCATGCGGAACTCGTGCACCACCTCGGCGGCGATCTCGTATTCGCGTTTGCCGGGCACACAGGCCTGCATGGCGCGCACATGCGCGCGCGCGGCGATGCGCGCGGCCTCGCGCATGGTTTCGACCTCGGCGCGGCTCTTGAACAGGCGCATGTCGTGCAGCACATGATCCAGCGCCACCATCTCCTGCGGCGCGATGCCGGCCGTTGCGCGCCTGCGTGCGCAGTCCGTTCACCCAGCCCACGACGCGCTGGTCGAACTCCGGGTGCGTGCCCATGGCGTAGAACACCTTGCCGCGGTTCTCGATCAGCCCAGGCAGGATCTCGTCGATGTCGGTGATCGGGAAGGCGTCATCGGCGCCGAAGTCGCGCACCGCGCCTTCGGGTCCGGCGCGCCGGCCATCCCAGGTCTCGCGCGCCGGATCGCGATCGCGCACGAACAGGATGTACTCGCCCTGCGGGCGGCCCGGCACCAGCACGGCCACGGACTCGGGCTCGTTGAAGCCGGACAGATAGTAGAAGTCGCTGTCGGGGCGATAGGCGTATTCGACGTCGTTGTTGCGCATGCGCACGGGCGCGGTGGGCACGATGGCGATGGAGTCACGCCCCATCTGCTTGAGCAGCGACTTGCGGCGGCGTTTGAACTCATCGCGGCCGATGGCGCGCAGCGGCGCCGCGGTGGGCAGCGCCAGTCGGCGCGTGCCCTTGACGGACGCGACCTTAGTGGATGGACGTGGCACCGGGTACCGGCTCCTCGCCGCGCGCGGGCGCGAGCTCGACGAACAGCAACTGCACGCCGACACGCACGAACTCGACCACTTCGGCGAAGGCCACTTCGTTTTCCTCGGTCTCATCGCCGGCATCGACGCCCGACATGCGTGATCTCGGTGAAGTCGCGGATGATTTCCGCCGGCCTCGGTCGGACACCTTGCGCACGGATCTCCGGTGGTGCCCGAACCCAGGCCGTACAGAAAACCCTGACACCAGGACGACAACGCATCGGCGCGCTCCGACAGCGGCGATTCGTCATCGGGCAGCAGGGGCTGGAAGTCGGAATCGGTTGCCCAGTGAACGCACCATGGAGTCATAGACGTTCTGCAGCACCGAACTCTTGCAGCGCCGCGTCGTCGGGAGAATCGTCCGGAAGGATTTCGCGCAGCCACTCGATGAGCCCGTAGTCGCGCGAGCTGCACAGGGCGCCGGCCAGCGTCCCATGCGCTTCGGCCGGTTCCGGCAGCGCGCGCGCCTCCCGGAGCACGCTGCTCGAACTCATCGTAAGTGGCGGCCAACATGGGGGAATTATGCTTGCCAGGCGCAAGCGCCACGACGGAAACGCCGCTCGGGCGACGTCGTCCATTGAGTGGGGGTACCCGGTGGCCTATAGTCCGGCGCCATGAACGACACCGAGAACAACAAGAACGCCAAATCCGGCTTCGGCGCCGAACTCGCGCAGCTCGAACGCCGCATCGAAGAACTTCTGCGTCACCGTCGACGCTCTCAAGGAAGAGAATCGCGCGCTGCGCCAGCGCCAGGAATCACTCGCCGCCGAACGTTCCACGTTCGCGCAGCGCAACGACCAGGTGCGCGCCCGCGTCGAGGCCATGATCGGCCGCCTCAAGACCATGGAGCACACTGCGTGAGCGAGAAGGAACCCACCGCCGTCACGGTACGTATTCTCGACAAGGAATACTTCGTGGGCTGCCCGCCCGATGAACGGCAGGATCTTCTCGATTCCGCCGAATTCCTCAACAAGAAGATGCGCGAAGTGCGCGACACCGGAAAAGTCGTCGGCGCGGATCGCATCGCCGTGATGGCCGCGCTCAACATGGCCAATGAACTGCTGCGCCTGCGCCGCCAGGACACCGAACTGCAGGGCAACGTCACCGGCCGCGTGAAGAACATGCGCGAACGCGTCGAAGGTGCGCTACAGCGCACGCGGCAGCTGGACCTGTAGAATGGGGACATTCCTCATTTCCCGCAGTTGAGGGACGCGCCTCGCGACGTGCGTCCCCTTTTTCTGGAAATGAGGAATTCCCGCATCGCATTCCTACAGGCGCGTTGTAGTAGAGTTCACCTCGCGCTGCCTGGGGTGTTCGATAGCGGGTCGGGTTCCTCTCGACCGTAATGTAAACGCCCGGGACTATGCCTTGCTGACAGTACTGTGCATGTCCGCTCCGTGCGGAAAGCCTTAAATGTCAGGGTCGGTCCCACCTTGTTGCTCTGGTTCGAGAGCAAAGATTCGCACCGGCACTCACGGGTAGCGCTTTTCCTTCCTCTCTTCGTGACCACGAAGCCAAGCACTCCGCCCTCCCTCAAGGCACAGCGCCGCGCGCTGGCGCCCGAGGCGCGCGTGCGCGCCGCGCTGCGCCGTCGCGCGACTGCATCGCCGCCACCCACTGGCTCGCGCCGGGCAAACGCATCGGCCTGTACTGCCTCGCATGCCCCAGGAACTGGGCACCGCGCCGCTGCATCGACCTGGCGCGCGCGCGCGGCTGCGAGATCTTCCTGCCGCGCATCGTGTCGCATGCGCGCGCATCGCATGCAGTTCGTGCCCCTCGATGAGCAGGACGGCACGCGCGGCCGCGTCCATGCCTTGGGCATGCACGAACCCTGGAGCACCGAGTTCTTTCCGGCGCGCTTCCTCGACACCATCTTCGTGCCCTGCGTGGCGCTCGATCGCCGCGGTGCGCGACTGGGCCACGGCGCCGGGCTTCTACGACCGCGCCCTCGCCTTCCGGCGCGCTGCGCACACATTGGCGCGGCCCGCGGCTCGTGGGCCTCGCCTATTCTTTCCAGGTGGTGCCGGAGATTCCGGTGACACCCACCGACGTATTCATGGACGTGCTGGCCACGGACAAGGGGATCTATGAACCATTGGCTGATGAAGACCGAGCCTTCGACGTTCGGCATCGATGACCTGGCCAGCGAAGCCGAAGAAGACCGCCATGTGGGACGGCGTGCGCAACTACCAGGCGCGCAACATGCTCCGGGATGACTTCAAGAAAGGCGACCTGGCCTTCCTGTATCACTCCAGCACCGAGGTGATGGGCATCGCCGGTGTCATGACCGTGGTGCGCACCGCGTATCCCGACCCCACGCAGTTCGACAAGAAGAACGATCACTACGATCCGGGCGCCAGGCGCGATGATCCGCGCTGGTTTGTGGTCGACGTGCAACTCAAGCGGCGCCTCAAGCGCATCATCACGCTCGATGAACTGCGCGCGCACGAGTCGAAGGAGCTAGATGGGATGCTGCTGTTGAAACGCGGCAACCGACTGTCGATCACACCGATCTCGGACGGCTCATTGGCAGTTCATCCTCACGCTCGAGTGATGCATCGTCGTGACGATGCGTCGACATGAATCGCATGCACACTCTCGATGACACTTGCTTGAAATTTGTCAACGCCTGCGTATACTCGCCCTCGGACTAACCCGTAACTACTGGAGATGAGCCATGGCGAAAGCCAAGAAAAAGGCCAAGAAGAAAGCCAAGAAGAAGTAATTCTTCTGGCCTTGTGCCAAGGCGAGCGAGAGACTCTCTCGCTCGCCACTCAAATTCGAAGACACTGCCCGCTCCAAGCGGGCAGTGTCGTTTTCGGCCGCCAGAGATTCGACGGACGAAGAGCGGAGAACACATGAGCAGTGCAGCAAAACACTGGAAAACAAGCTGCGGCGCGCGCTGCGCTGGAATTCGTGAAGGCCGGTGAAGTGCTGGGCGTCGGCACCGGCTCCACCGTCAACTTCCTCATCGACGAACTCGCGGCGCGCAAGATGAACGATCGCCGGAGCGGTGTCGAGCTCCAACGGATCCACCGAACGGCTCAAGGCCGCCGGCATCCCGGTGCTGGACCTGAACGAGGTCGGCGACCATCGAGACCTACATCGATGGCGCCGACGAGACCAACCATCAGCGCCAGCTCATCAAGGGCGGCGGGGCGGCATTGACCCGCGAGAAGATCATCGCCGCCGCGGCGCGCCGGTTCGTCTGCATCGCCGACGAGACCAAGCTCGTGGATACCCTGGGTGCGTTCCCCCTGCCGGTGGAAGTCATACCGATGGCGCGCGGCTACGTGGCCGTGAGCTCACCCGCCTGGGCGGTCGGCCCGTGTGGCGCGAGAAGGTGATCACCGACAACGGCAATCACATCCTCGACGTGCATGGACTGCGCATCGTCGATCGCGGTATCGCTGGAGACGGCGATCAACCAGATCACCGGCGTGGTCACCGTGGGTTTGTTCGCCGCGCGCCCGGCGGACGTGGTGATCCTCGGCGGAGCCGGCGGGCATGCGCACGCATATAAAACGCGATGGCGGCGTCCGCGCCATTCTTCGTGCGCGCTGGACGTCCGGACGCCGCGCTGTCCGGTGTCCGCGCGCGGACACCCGCCACGCGCCATCGCAGCAGCGCCAGCGCGCGTCACCTGATCCGCGCAAATTCAATTAGATAGAGCCGCACCGCGCGGTCACGCGGGCGTTGGCACGCCGCGTGCTTTGAGCAGGGCATGACCATGCTTCTGCGCGATGTATCGATGCGCGGCACCCAATCCCAGGATCGCGTCGTGGCCACCGACACCGACCGCAAGACTGCTGCTGCTGACAGCTCCTGCGCCGCTACTGGTGGTCGCCGCGGCGCCCTGCTGCTGCTCGTGGCCATCGTCTGGAGCGTCGAGCGCCTGGCTGTCCTCCGAGACAGACCATCTCGCGCGACCGCATGCGTACCGGCAGCGGTGGAGCGCGGTGCCTTCGTGCGCGACGTCGCCGCCACCGGCATGGTGGTCGCCGCGGTGAGCCCCACCCTGTTCGCGGAAGCGCCGGGAATTGTCATCTACAAGGTGCGCGCCGGCGACACGGTGAAGCCCGGCGACGTGCTGGGCGAAGTCGAAAGCGCGGCGCTCACCAATGAATACGAGCGCGAGCGCGCCACGCTGACCAGCGTCGAGGCCGACCTCAACCGCCAGACCATCGAAGTGCGGCGCACAGATCCTCAAGAGCGGCCAGGACAGCGATCTGGCCAAGGTGCAGATCACCGCGGCGGAACGCGAGTTCAAGCGCGCCGAGGAAGCCTGGGGCATCCACGTGATCCCGGAGCGCGACTTCAAGCGCGCCCAGGACGATCTCGAGACCGCCAAGCTGAACTACGCGCATGCCGTGCAGACCGGCGGCCTGGAGAAGGACAGCCTGGAACTGGAACTGCGTGCGCAGCGCGCCACGCGCGACGCGCAGGCGCTGCAAGGTGGCGCGCCTACGCCAGCGCGTGGATGCGTTGACGCTCAAGTCACCCGTGGCCGGCATCGTCGCCACGCTCACGCAGGCCGAGCGCGCGCAGGTGGCCGAGAACGCGCCGCTGGTCACCGTGGTGGACCTGCAGCGCGCTGGAAATCGAGTTCCAGGTGGCCGAGTCCTATGCCAACGAGATCCGGCCCGGGATGAACGCCGAGGTCACGCTCGACGGCCGCAAGCTCACTGGGCACCGTCGCCGGCATCTCGCCCGACGTGCGCAACGCCCAGGTGACCGGCCGCGTGCGCTTCGCCGAACAGCCGCAGGGACTGCGCCAGAACCAGCGCGCCTCGGTGCGCATCGTGCTCGACGAGCGCGACGACGTGCTCAAGGTGGCCCGCAGCCCCTTCCAGGATTCGGAGACGCGCTTCGTCTACGTGGTGCGCGACGACGACGCCGTGCGCGTGCCCGTGGAGTACGGCGCCGCCGCCATCGGCGAGATCGAGATCCGCAAGGGGCTCAGCGGTGGGCGACACCGTGGTGCTCTCCGACATGCGCGAGTACAAGGACGCGCCGAACGTGCTTCATTGCCAATTAGAAACCAAAGTACCCCAGAGGACTCCCATGCTTTCCATGACCAACGTCAGCAAGGTCTTCCGCACCGACCTCATCGAGACGCACGCGCTGCGCAATTTCTCGCTGGAGGTGAAGGCCGGCGAGTTCCTCGCGGTGACCGGCCCCTCCGGTTCGGGCAAGACCACCTTCCTCAACATCGCCGGGCTGCTCGAGCCCTACGACGGCGGCAGCTACAAGCTCGACGACGTCGAGGTCACCGCAGCTCTCCGACGACGCGCGCTCGCAGCTGCGCAACCAGAAGATCGGCTTCATCTTCCAGAGCTTCAATCTCATGCCGGACCTGAACGTCTACGACAACATCGACGTTCCGCTGCGCTACCGGCGCATGAAGGCCGCGGAACGCCACCAGCGCATCACCAACGCGCTCGAGATCGTGGGCCTCGCCGCGCGCATGAAACACATCCCGGCACAGCTGTCCGGCGGCCAGCAGCAGCGCGTGGCCATCGCGCGCGCCATCGCCGGGGATCCCGAAGCTCGTGATGGCCGACGAGCCCACGGGCAACCTGGACTCGCTCATGGCGCGCCAGGTCATGGACCTGCTCGAGAAGATCAACGAGATGGGCACCACCATCATCATGGTGACGCACGATCCGGAGCTCGCGCGCCGCGCGCATCGCAACGTGCAGGTGGTCGACGGCCAGATCACCGACTTCAAGCCCTACGAGGCGCATGGCGCGCCACGCCGCCGCCGGCCGCCACGGCCCCGGCCACCGTCGCGGAGCCTGAGATGTTCGCCTACTACCTGCGCGCTCGCGCTGGCGAGCTTCAAGCGCAATCCCGGGCTCACCGCGCTCATGGTGTTGGCCATCGCGTTGGGGATCGCGGTGTGCATGATCACGCTCACCAGCTATCGCGCCGCGGCCAACAACCCGGCCGGCGAGCGCAGCGCAGCATCCTGTTCTCGCCTTCGATCGACAGCTGGGACCCGGATCGCGGCGTACGACGACGGACGACAAGACCGCTGGCGCCCGACGCATGCTCACCTATCGCGACGCCATGGCGCTGCTACGCCTCGCACGATCCCGGACCGCAAGGTGATCATGTACAAGTCCGGCGGCATCTACTCGCGCGCGGACAAGGGCATGGATCCGCAGTACTTCGCCACGCGCATGACCACGGCGGATTTCTTCGCCATGTTCGAAGTGCCGTTCCTGTACGGCAATCCCTGGGACGCCAAGGCCGACGACGGGCCCGAGCCCGTGGTCGTGCTCAGCAAGGAAGCCAACCAGAAGGCCTTCGGCGGCGTCGACAGCGTGGGCAAGACGCTGCGCTGGCAGAAGCGCGAATTCCGCGTCATCGGCGTGCTCGACGACTGGGAGCCCATGCCCAAGTACTTCGACGTGAGCAACGGCTCGTTCCAGGATCTCGAGGGCGCCTACGTGCCCTTCGCCTGGGGCCCGATCCTCGAACTCGGCAGCCACGGCAACACCAACTGCTGGAAGACCGAGACCATCGACAGCTTCGAGGCCTTCCTCAACTCCGAGTGCATCTGGTTCGCCGCGTGGGTGGAGCTGCGCACCGCCGACAAGCAGCGCGCCTACCGCGAGTTCCTGGACAACTACGTGCACGACCAGAAGAAGCACGGCCGCTTCCCGCGCCCGCTCAACAACTACCTCTACGACGTCGATGGCTGGCTCGAAGCGCAACAAGGTGGTCGAGGACGACAACAAGGCCATGCTCATCGCTGGCCTTCGCGTTCCTGGCGGTGTGCCTGGTGAACACCGTGGGCCTGCTGCTGGCGAAGTTCCTGAACGCCGCGCCGATCGCCGGCGTGCGCCGCGCGCTGGGCGCCAGCCGCCGCGACATCTTCTGGCAGCACCTCACCGAATCCGGCGTGGTCGCGCTGGCCGGCGGAATCGTCGGCGGACTGCTCGGTGTGCTCGGCATCTGGGCGCTGCGCGCCTGGTACGGGCGGTTCGTCGACGAAGCCGCGCGCGTCGCTGCCCTTCGATGAACAGAACTTCGTGATCGTCGATCGCCATCGCGGTGGGAGCCGGCCTGCTGGCCGGCCTCTATCCCGCCTGGCGCATCGGGCGCGCGGCGCCCGCCTCCTACCTCAAGGTGCAATGACCATGGAAATCCGACCCATCCTCTCCGCGCTGCTGCGCAACCGCGCCGGCGCCATCCTCGTGGCGCTGCAGATCGCCATCACGCTGGCCATCGTCGTGAACGCGCGTGTACGTCACGCAGCAACGCGTGGAGCACATCGGCCGCCCGACGCGGCATCGACGACCAGAACATCTTCTCGTTCTGGGTCACCGTCCTATGAGAAGGACTACGACTTTCTCGGCATGGTGAACGCCGACATGGCTCTGCTGCGGCAGATGCCCGGCATCGTCGACGCCACGCCCATGAGCCAGATGCCGCTGTCCGGCAGCGGCAGCTCCACGCAGTTCTATTCGCTGCCGGACGAAGAAGGGCGAGAAGTCGCCGGCCAACTACTTACCTGACCGACGACCACGCGGTGAACACGCTGGGCGTCGAAGCTGTCGGCGGGAACGACGTTCGATCGCCAGCACCATCGAGTACAAGCCGACGCAGGAACAGAACTGGGCGCCCGACCGGCGATCATCAGCAGCGCGCTCGGCAAGGCGCTCTTCAAGGACGAGCCGCCGCTGGGCAAGACCTTCTACGACGACCAGGGCAACCCGATCCGGGTCATCGGCGTCATCGAGCACATGCACGGCTCGTGGGTGGGCTGGAGACAACGTCGATCGCATCATGCTCACGCCGCGCATCCAGTCGCAGCCCTCGACGCAGTACGTGATCCGCACCGCGGCCGGGAGAACTCGATCGTGTCATGGCCGACGTGGAGGTCGCGCTGCGCAAGCGCGACCCCAACCGCGTGATCGGCGAAGCGCAGACGATGTCCGAGCAGAAGAACCGCAGCTACGCCGGCGACTCGCTGATGGCGGTGACGCTCTCGACGGTCACGGGCCTGGTGCTGGTGTTCAGCGCGCTCGGCATCTTCGGGCTCGCCACGTTCAACGTGAACACGCGCACCCGCCAGATCGGCACCCGCCGCGCCGTGGGCGCGCGCAAGCGCGACATCGTCCGCTACTTCATGACCGAGAACTGGCTGATCACCACGCTGGGCGTGGTCGTGGGCTGCAGCCTGGCGCTGGCCGCCGGGTTCTGGCTGTCCACGCAGTACCAGCTGCCCCGTCTCGACCTCTATTACCTGGTCGGTGGCGTGCTCGGCCTGTGGCTGGTCGGGCAGCTGGCCGCCTGGCAGCCCTCCCGCAAGGCGGCAAAGGTCTCCCCGGCCATGGCCACCCGCACGGTCTGATGCCTTCCGCCGCGAATATGTCCGCCCTTTGCAACCCCAAATCGATCCCGAGCGTCTTACGCATGACCTCAGTGACTTCCAATGTCGAGGATCGCCTGGCAAACCGGACCGTACTCGTCGCCGACGATAGTGAAGCCGTGCGAACGGCCTTCCAGGTCCTGTTGTCCCTGCACGGCGCGCGGGTCCTCGGAGCTTCATCTCCTGCCGAGGCCCTCGCGACCGTGCGTTCCCAGGAAGTGGACCTGGTCATCCAGGACATGAACTTCCGGCGCGAGGCCACGTCCGGCGAGGAAGGCATCGCGCTGTTCCGCGAGCTGCGCTCGCTGCATCCCGACGTGCCGGTGATCCTGCTCACGGCGTGGACGCACCTCGAAACCGCGGTGGACCTGGTGAAGGCCGGCGCCGCCGACTACATCGCCAAGCCCTGGGACGATGCGCGCCTGCTGACCACGGTGCGCAACCTGCTGGAGCTGCGCGCCGCGGTGGAAGAGAACGTGACGACGCGCGCCCGGCGCGCCGAGGCGCGCGCGCAACTGGCCGAGCGCTACGACCTGCGCGGCCTGGTCTACGAGAGCGAGTCGCTGTACACGGTGGCCGCGATGGCCGCGCAGGTGGCGCATGCCGACGTGCCAGTGCTGATCACCGGGCCCAACGGCGCCGGCAAGGAAGTCCTGGCCGACATCGTGCACGCCAACTCCCGCGCAAGGACAAGCCCTACATCAAGGTGAATGCGGGCGCGCTGCCGGACCAGCTCATCGAGGCCGAACTGTTCGGCACCGAAGCCGGCGCGTTCACCGGCGCCAAGGTGCGCGCCGGCCGTTTCGAAGCCGCCGACGGCGGCACGCTGTTCCTCGACGAGATCGGCAACCTGCCGCTGGCGGGCCAGGCCAAACTACTGCGCGTGCTGCAGACCGGCGAGTACGAGCGCCTGGGCAGCAGCGTCACGCAGCAAGTCGAACGTGCGCGTGGTCGCGGCCACCAACCTGCCGCTGCGCGATGCCATGCGCGAAGGCCGCTTCCGCGAAGACCTCTATTACCGGCTCAGCGTCATCGAGCTGCAGCTGCCGGCGCTTGCCGAGCGCCGCGATGACGTGATGCCGCTGGCGCGCTCGTTCCTGCCCGCCGGTGCACGGCTCACCGGCGACGCCGAACGCGCGCTGCTCAACTACTCCTGGCCGGGGAACGTGCGCGAGCTTCGCAACGTGCTGCAACGCGCTGCACTGCTCGCCGGCACGGCGCCCATCACCGCCGTCACGCTGAATCTCCCGGCCGTTTTACCCGCGCGATCCGATGAGCCCGTGCTCGACCGGTCCACCATCGAGCGTGTGCTCGCGGAGCACGGACACATCGTCGCGCAGGCCGCGCGACATCTCGGCATCAGCCGGCAGGCTCTCTACCGGCGCATGGAAAAACTCGGGATCAAGGAATCGCCAGTCCGCCCGGGCTGACGGCGGATACGTCGACGCCGGATGCGCTGGACCCTTTCCGCTGCAAGGACGTCGATGGCGGGCTGGGCCACGTTGTGGTTTGGGGGCGTCGCCGGCGCCAGCGTCTTCTTCCATTGGCTCGCGCAGCGGATCATTCCCGTGCCCTGGATCGCCACGGCCTTCACGGCGCTGTTCGTGGTCACTCTCTCCGCCTGGTCGGGTGGCATCCTGACGCGCCGCTGGAGCCGCACGGCCCGTGCGCTCGGTGACGCGCTCTCCAGCCTGCGCGACCGCGACTTCAGCGTGAGCGTCACACGAGCCACGCGCGACGAGATGGGCGACCTCGTCGCGGCATACAACGACCTGGGCGACCGCCTGCGCGTCGAGCGCCAGAGCCTTTACCAACGGGAGCTCATGCTCGACACGGTGATCCAGACCACGCCGCTGGCGCTGGTGCTCACCAACGCCGCGGATCACGTGCTCTACAGCAACACCACGGCGCGCCAGCTGTTCTCGGACGGCCGCAAGCTCGAAGGCGACCGGTTCTCGCGCCACCTCGATGCCGCGCCTGTGCCGCTGCAGGAAGCCGTGCAACGCGGCGGCGACACGCTGTTCACGCTGGAGCTCGCCGGAGAGCCCGAAGTATTCCACGTGTCGCAGCGGCGCTTCCTGCTCAACGCCATGCCGCACCGGCTGCTCATGCTCAAGCAGCTCACGCGCGAGATCAATTCGCAGGAGGTCGCCACCTGGAAGAAGGTCATCCGCGTGATCGCGCACGAGCTGAACAATTCGCTGGCGCCGATCTCGTCGCTGGCACATTCCGGACGGTACCTGGCGTTGGCGCCGGATACGGCGCAGCTCCAGAAGGTGTTCTCCACCATCGAGGACCGTGCACGCCACCTCGCCGGGCTTCATCGAAGGTTATGCGCAGTTCGCCAAGCTGCCGCACCCGCGCCTGGCGCCCGTGCCCTGGGAGGTGCTGCTGGAGCGCATCCGCGTGGTCGCGGAATTCAGGCTCGTGGGCTCGTTTCCGCAGCGCACGGCCAGCTTCGATACCGCGCAGCTCGAGCAGGCGCTCATCAACCTGCTCAAGAACGCACGTGAATCCGGGTCCGATTCCCAGGCCATCGAACTCGCCGTGGCGCAGGCGCCCGGCGGTTTCACCATCGAAGTCCGCGACCGGGGCCCGGGGTTCTCGCCGGCGGCGCTGGAGAACGCCCTCGTCCCCTTCTATTCGACCAAGGACACCGGCACGGGCCTCGGCCTCACGCTGTGCCGCGAGATCATCGAGGCGCACGGCGGGCGCCTGCGAATCGCGAATCGCGAAGACGGCGGCGCGATCGTTACAATATGGCTCCCCGATGGTCGCTGACGCACAAACTCCATGACCCAGACTTCCAGTGTCCATCTGGCCACCGTCGATGACATCGACGCCCTGCTGCCGATGGTCGAGCAGTACTGGCGGTTCGAGAACATCGAAGGCTTCGACCCCGGACGCGTGCGCGCGCTGCTCACGCGGGTGCTCGAAGACGCCAGTCTCGGCCGCGCCTGGATCGCGCGCGTGTATGGCGAACCCGCCGGCTACCTGCTCGCGGTGTACGTGTTCAGCCTCGAGTTCCAGGGACTCACCGCCGAGATCGACGAGTTCTTCATCGTGCCGCAGCACCGCAAGCTCGGCATCGGCGGCACGATGCTGGCCGCCGCCGAGGCGCAGTTCCGCATCGAGGACTGCACCAACGTGTCGCTGCAACTCGGCCGCAGCAACGAGGCCGCACGCAAGTTCTACCGGCAGCACGGGTTCGATGACCGCGCCGGTTTCGAGTTCGTGAGCAAGATGCTGTGAGCGTGGCGCACTGTCCGGCGTGCGCGTTGTCGGCGAAGCCGCAAGCCTGGGACGACGTGTCAGCGTTCAAGTGCGAAGGCTGCCATGGGCATTTCGTCCCGGGGCCGATGCTGCAGGAGTTCCTCGCGACACACGGCGACGTGCGCGCGCACGGCCGGCTCCTCGAAAAGGCGCATGCGGCCGCGCTCACGAGCCGGCCTCTCACCTGTCCCCATTGCAAGACGCGCACCTATCACGCGGTGCAGATGGGCGTGGTGGAGATCGACGTTTGCGGCACCTGCGGTGGCGTGTTTCTCGACCAGGGTGAGGCCGTGCTCTACTTCCGCCAGGTGCGTGACCGCCTCACCGCGAACAAGGTGGTCGACAAAGCCGCCGATGCGATCGATGGCACCGTGGGAAACGCGGAGATGCTGCTCTCGCTCGGCAATTTCATTTCCAAACTGCTTCACTGAAACATGTACGACCTCTTCATCGGCAACAAGAACTATTCCTCCTGGTCGCTGCGCCCCTGGGTGTTGCTCAAGGAACTCGCCATACCCTTCCGCGAACGCCAGGTGGTGTTCGGCACCGACGTGTTCACGGACTTCTCACCCACCGGCAAGGTGCCCTGTCTCGTCGATGGGCAGACAACGGTCTGGGACTCATTGGCCATCACGGAATACGTCGCGACCGGCACGCCAATGTATGGCCGGCCGAAGCCGCGGCCCGCGCCTGGGCGCGCTCCGCGGCTGCCGAGATGCATTCGGGCTATTCCACGCTGCGCGACGTCTGCACGATGAACTGCGGCATTCGAGTGAAGCTCAAGACGGTGTCGCCGGCGCTGCAGCGGGACCTCTCGCGCCTCGAAGAGCTCTGGGCCGATGGGCTTTCGGCCGTTTCGGCGGCCCCTTCCTCACGGGCCAGCGTTTCTGCGCGGTCGACGCGTTCTATGCACCCGTCGCCTTCCGCATCCAGACCTATGAACCGCCGGTCAATCCCGCGGCGCGGCGCTATGCCTCACAACTGCTGGCGCTGCCTTCGATGAAGGAGTGGTACGCCGCCGCGCTCACCGAGACCTGGCGCGACGAGCCGCACGAGGCCGAGGCGCGCACCGTAGGAGAGTGGACCGCGGACCTGCGGGTGCGCTGAGACCCAACTACTCGCGCGGGAGTACTGCGATGTGGATGCGCGCGTTGCTGGCTTTCATCGCGATGCCTGGCGTCGTCGCGCTGGCCGTGCCGTTGTGGCTTGGCATGCGCAAGATGGGTCGCGACGGCCTGTTCCACCCCGTAGGCCTGCTGCCGCTGGTCGCGGGCTTCGCGCTGCTTCTCTGGTGCGTGTACGAGTTCTACACGAACGGCAAGGGCACGCTCGCGCCCTGGTCGCCACCGAAGCACCTGGTCACGAGTGGCCTGTATCGCTTCACCCGCAACCCGATGTACGTGGCCGTGCTGCTGATGCTCTGCGGCTGGTCGGTGTGTTTCTGGTCGCCGGTGCTCGCGACCTATACCGCTTCCATGTTCGCGGGATTCCATTTACGAATCGTTTATGGCGAAGAACCCTGGCTCGAGCGCACGCACGGCAAGCAATGGGAGGAATACCAGTCACGCGTTCCGCGCTGGCTGATCTGGGCGCGGAAATTGCGCTAGGCTCCCGGACCTCACTGGGGGACACACATGCGAAAGAAGATTCTCTGGGCACTCGCCGCCGCTCTCGTCTCGATCAATGGCGCTTCCGCCGCCACCGCACCGAAACCCGTCGAAGCCACGCTGACCATTCACGCCGACAAGCCGGGCGCGAAGATCGATGCGAACATCTACGGCCAGTTCATGGAACACCTGGGCCGCAATGTCTATGAAGGCATCTGGGTGGGCGAGAAATCTTCCATTCCCAATACGCGCGGCTTCCGCAACGACACGCTGGCCGCGCTCAAGAAGACTCAAGGTTCCGGTACTGCGCTGGCCCGGCGGCTGCTTCGCCGATGAGTATCACTGGCGCGATGGCATCGGCCCGCGCGAGAAACGCCCGCATCGCGTGAACACGCACTGGGGCGGCGTCATCGAGCCCAACGAGTTCGGCACGCACGAATTCTTCGAGCTCGCGGAGATGCTGGGCGCGAAGACCTATCTCGCGGTGAACGTGGGATCGGGCACGGTGCAGGAGACGGCGGAGTGGGTGGAGTACATCACCTCGCCTTCCGAGTCCTCGCTGGCGAAGGAACGCCGCGCCAACGGCCGCGACAAGCCCTGGAAGCTGGACTACGTGGGCGTCGGCAACGAGCCCTGGGGCTGCGGCGGCGACATGAACCCGCAGTACTACTCGGACGAGTACAAGAAGTACGCGCTCAACATCAAGACGCCGCGCGACAACCGGCCCGTGAAGGTGGCCAGCGGCCCCTATGGCGACGGCTACGAATGGACCGACGTGGTCATGAAGAACGCGGTCAAGCAGATGGGCGCGTATTCACTGCACTACTACACGCTACCCTCGGGCAGCTTCGACAAACCGAAGAAAGGTCCGGCGCTGTCGTTCAACGAAGCCGACTGGATCACCACGTTCAAGTACACGCTGGACATCGACACGATGATCCGGAAGCACACCGAGATCATGGACAAGTACGACCCCGAGAAGCGCGTCGGCCTGTACGTGGACGAATGGGGCTCGTGGTACGACGTGGAACCGGGCACGAATCCGGGTTTCCTGTTCCAGCAGAACACGCTGCGCGACGCGGTGCTCGCCGGCCTCAACCTCAACGTGTTCCACAAGCATGCCGATCGCGTGCGCATGACCAACATCGCGCAGATGATCAACGTGCTGCAGGCGATGATCCTCACCGACAAGGAGAAGATGCTGCTCACGCCCACGTACCACGTGTTCGAGATGTATCTGCCCTTCCAGGACTCCACCCTCCTGCCGACCGAGCTTTCCGCGCCGGAGTACACACTGGGTGACGTGACCATCCCCCGCGTGAGCGCATCCGCCGCGCGTGCCGCCGATGGCTCGCTGGTGCTGGCACTGGTCAACACCGACCCGGGCAAAGGCGTACGTGTGAGCACGAAGCTCACGGGGGCGTCGGTGAAGAAGGCGTCGGGCCGCGTGCTCACCTCGGCAGCCATGAACACGCACAACACCTTCGACAAGCCCGATGCCCTGCAGCCCTCGGTCTTCGACGGCGCGAAGCGCAAGGGCGATGACTGGACATTCGACCTGCCGGCCAAGTCGGTGGTCGTCATCACCTTCAAATGATGCGTCGGGGACTCATGAAGAACTTCACGATGAAAGCGCGCGCCCTGCTGGCAACCGTCACGCTGACCCTGCTGGCCGCGCCCGCGCCGGCGGAGACGCTGCGCAATGGCTTCTCAGTCGAACGCCTGCAGCGTCTCGACGCCGTGCTCGATGAGTACGTGAATGACGGCCGCATCGGCGGCATCGTCGCGCTGGTACTGCGTGATGGAAAGCCGGTGTACGAACACGCCGTGGGCTGGCGTGACAAGGAAGCCGGCCAGAAGATGACCATGGACACCATCTTCCGCATCGCTTCGCAGTCGAAGGCACTGACCAGCGCGGCCGTCCTCTCGCTCATGGAAGAAGGCAAGCTGACGGTGAATGACCGCGCCGGGCGGTGGATTCCGACCTTCGAAAAGACCAGCGTGCTCACCCGCGTGGAACAGAGCACCACCTGGACCACGAACGGCGCCAGGCGGCCCATCACCATCCGCGACCTGCTCACGCATTCGGCCGGCATCAACTACGGCCAGGAGCCGGAGTTCGCCTCGCTGTACGAGCCGAAGGGCCTGGGTCCGGCGGCCGGGTTCGGCTGGTACTTCGCGGACAAGGACGAGCCCATCTGCACGACCATGGAGCGATCTGGGAACGCTGCCTTTCAAGGCACAACCCGGCGAGCAGTACGTGTACGGGTACAACACCGACGTGCTGGGCTGCATCGTCGAGAAGGCCTCGGGCGTCACGCTGGATGAATACATCCGCTCGCGCATCACCGGCCCGCTCGGCATGAACGACACGGCCTTCTATCTACCCGCGGACAAGGCCGGCCGGCTCGCCGTGGTCTACGGCAGCGGCCCCGATGGCAAGATCGTCAAGGCACCCGAGGGCGCCCGCGGCCAGGGCCACTACGTCAGCGGCCCGCGCAAGAGCTTCTCGGGCGGCGCGGGACTGGTGTCCACGGCAAGGGACTACGCCACCTTCCTCGAAGCGCTGCGACACGGTGGCGCGCTCGGCAAGGTGCGTATCCTCTCGCCGCACACCGTGAAGCTCATGACCACCAACCAGATCGGCGACCTCAAGAGCCCGCGCGGCCTGGGCTTCGGCTTCGGTTTCGAGACCCATGACAAGTACGGCGTCAGCGGCATGTCGTCGGTGGGTTCGTGGGGTTGGGGTGGCGCCTATGGCACCTGGTACCGCGTGGATCCGGAAGAGCGCCTGACCATGGTGCTCATGCTGCAGATGATGCCGAACAACACGGACGTGCGAGACAAGTTCGACGCCGTGCTGTTCCAGGCGCTGGTGAACTAGTCCGGGACGAGATGCGGGAGCGTGGATGTCCACGCTCCCGCCCCTGATCAGCGGCTCGCGGCGATCCAGCGATCGATCTTGGCTTCCAGCACTTCGAGCGGCATCGCGCCGTCCTTCAGCACCTCGTCGTGGAACTTCCGCACGTCGAACTTCTTGCCCAACGCCTTCTCCGCGCGCTGGCGCAGTTCGATGATCTTCAACTGACCGATCTTGTACGCCAGCGCCTGGCCCGGGATCGCGGCGAAGCGTTCGGCCTCGGAGATCGCGCGGGTCGGCTCCGCCGGTGAGTTCTCGTACATGTAGTCGAGCGTCTGCTGGCGGGTCCAGCCCTTGAAGTGGATGCCGCTGTCCGTGACCAGGCGGATGGCCCGCCACAGTTCGGCGTCGAGCGCGCCGAAGCGCTGCACCGGGTCTTTGTAGATGCCCATCTCGTAGCCCAGGTATTCGGCGTACAGGCCCCAGCCTTCGTTATAGGCCGTGTCACCGGAGAACCGGCGGAACATCGGCAGGCCCGTGAGCTCGCGCTGGAGCGCGATCTGGAAATGATGGCCCGGCGCCGCCTCGTGCAGGGATAACGCCGCCAATGCCGACTTCGGCCGCGCCTTCAGGTCATAGGCATTCACGTAAAAGATGCCGGGGCGGCTGCCGTCGAGGGGAGGTCCCTGGTACGAGCCCGACGAGGCGGATGCTTCGCGGAACTCTTCCACCAGGCGCACTTCGTACGGGGCCTTCGGACGCAGGTTGAAGTAGTTGGACAGGATGGGCGCGACGTTCACGTCGAAATCCTGGTAGGCCTTGAGCAGTTCCTCGCGCGACTTGAAGTACAGGTCGTCGCGCGCCTTCATGTAGCCGAAGAACTCCTTGAGCTCCGCCAGCGTCTTCACGGGCTTGGTGTAACCCACTTCCCTGGCCACGTCGCGCATGCCGTTCTGGATGCGCGCGACTTCGTCCAGGCCGATCTGGTGGACCTTGGCCGGCGTCAGCGACCGCATGGTGTTGTCGTGCACCTTGTGCGCGTACCAGGCGGCGCCATTGGGCAATGCGCCCATGCCGAAGGTGTCGCGGGTCTTGGGCAGGTACTCATCGGCGATGTACGTGCGCAGCCGCTGATAGGCAGGCACCAGCTGCGTCGTGATCGCCGTGCGGAATGCGGCGGTCAGGCGCTCCTTGTCGGCGGCGCTGAAGCCGGCCGGAAATTTCTTGACCGGACCCCAGAAGATGCTCTTCTCCGCGTCGACGACGATGTTCGCGTCGAGCTGCGGTATGACCTTCTCCATGAGCACGCGCGGCTGCACGATGTTCTGCTTCACGCCTTCGCGCATGTTGACGATGGCCTGGTCGAAGATGGCCGGCGCCTTGGAAGCGCGCGACAGCCAGTCGTCGTAGTCCTTCACGCTGCGGAAAGGCTGCGCACCCTGGCCCGAGCCCAACTGCGCCAGCATGTTGGCGATGTTGTAGAACTGGTCGATCGGCAGCAGCCGGTCCGGGAACTTCAGCTCGTCGAGCGCCGACTCGCGGTTCAACGTGAAGACGTCGTATGACAGGCGGTCCTGGCCCGACAGACCCCCAGTGCCAATGGCCTTGGCCGCGTCCAGGTACTTCTGGTGGAAGGCGCGCGACTGGTCCTCGTATTCCTTCGCGAGCATGTTGGGCAGCTCGCCGTTGTAGCGCGGGTCACCGGCGAACGTCGCGGTGACGGGGCTGCGCTTGAGGTTCTCTTCCCAGAACTCGCCGTAGAGCTTGTTGAGCCTGGCCGCGTCGTCCGCCGCGGCGGCGACACCGGTTACCAGCAGCAGGGATGCGAGAAGCACTTTGCGGATCATGTTCTAACTACCCCATGAGTTGGTTGTGGCCAGAAATGAAAAACCCGCCCCATCTTTGCAGACGGGGCGGGTTGCTCATGTTGGCTGGGGGACTAGGATTCGAACCTAGGTAAACGGAGTCAGAGTCCGTTGTCCTACCGCTAGACGATCCCCCAAATTTCTTTGGCCGTCTGGCGCGCAATATATCGAAGGTTAGCGCTTCGAGTACTGGGTTCCGCGACGGGCCTTGCGACGGCCGACCTTCTTGCGCTCGACCTCGCGGGCGTCACGCGTGACGAAGCCGGCGACGCGCAGCTGCTTGCGCAGTTCGCCGTCGTACTCCATCAGGGCGCGGGTGATGCCGTGACGGATGGCGCCGGCCTGGCCGGTGATGCCACCGCCGGCCACCGTGGCCGTGATGTCGAATTTGTCCACGAGCTGCACGAGTTCGAGCGGCTGACGCACGATCATGCGGCCGGTCTCACGGCCGAAGAACTCGTCCAGAGGACGGTCGTTGACGGTGATCTTGCCGGAACCCGGCTTGAGGAAGACGCGGGCGGCGGCGGTCTTGCGACGGCCGGTGCCGTAGTTGGCTTTGGAAGCTGCGGGCATTTACTTCGATTCCTTAGATTTCGAGCTGCTTCGGCTGCTGGGCGGCGTGCGGGTGCTTGTCGCCCGCGAACACGTGCAGCTTCTTGTACATCTTGCGACCGAGGGGGCC
The DNA here is from genome assembly GCA_963846605.1 of uncultured Pseudomonadota bacterium. GTDB lineage: Bacteria > Pseudomonadota > Gammaproteobacteria > Steroidobacterales > Steroidobacteraceae > CADEED01. The sequence goes on along the minus strand of CAWJWS010000008.1, from coordinate 750,326 downwards.
CTTGGGGAGCATGCCCTTCACGGCGAATTCGATGGCGCGCTCGGGATGCTCCTTGAGCAGCTTGCCGAGGGCGATGGACTTGATGCCACCGATGGCGCCGGTGTGATGCCAATAGATCTTGTCGTCGAGCTTGTTGCCCGTGACTTTGATCTTCTCCGCGTTCAACACGACGATGTGATCGCCCATGTCCACGTGCGGGCTGTAGCTGGCCTTGGTCTTGCCCTTGAGGCGCATGGCGATCTGGGTCGCGAGGCGACCGAGCACCTTGTTCGACGCATCGACGACGTACCAGTCGCCGCGGGCCGTAGCCGAATTCACGAATGCCGTAGAGACAGTAGAAGACATCACTAACTCCAAACCACCGGGAGGACCCACGCACCGCCCGGCAAGAGAATTGCCGACGGTTCTGACGGGTGGGCCCCTGGAAAAAGGGGCGCAAGTGTACTCAACGGAACTTTCCTTTGCAAAGCAAAGAAAGGGCCTTCCGGGATCCCTCGGCTTTCGAAAACCCCAGCGGCCCCGGAGGCTTATACTCGCACCCCAATGGCAAGGGGCCCCAATCTCGACTCCTTTATCTCCGCGGCGGACCGCGCCCTGCGCGCCCTGCTCGCGCCTCCGGCCGCCGGCCGGCCGGTACCCCCTACCCCCGTCCAGGCCAAACAGGCCGAAACCCCACTCACGAACGACGAAAAGCGTGAATCCGCGGCCCTGATGCGCGTGAACCATGCGGGTGAGGTGGCGGCCCAGGCGCTCTACCACGCCCAGGCGCTGCTGGCCCGCGATCCTGACGTGCGGGAATTCATGCTCCACGCGGCGCGTGAAGAGACCGACCATCTGGCCTGGTGCGAGACCCGGCTCAAGGAGCTGGGTGCGCGACCCAGTGTCCTGAACCCACTCTGGTATGCCGGGTCCTTCGGCATCGGGGCGCTCGCCGCCCTCATGGGAGACAAGGCCAGCCTCGGTTTCGTGGCCGAGACCGAGCGCCAGGTGGAAGGCCATTTGAAGAGCCATCTCGAACTGCTGCCCGAGGGTGACGCGCGCAGCCGGGCCATTGTCGAAGCGATGTGTCACGACGAGGTGGGACATGGACGACAGGCCGAGAGCGCGGGCGCGGCATCGCTGCCTGGCCCGGTCAGAGAATTGATGCGGCGGACCGCGAAGGTTATGACGCATACTGCGTACCGGTTTTGATGGGCTGATTAGATTGGCGCGTGTGATGAAGGTCACGGTTGGTCCGTGGCCTTTTGCTTGCGGCAGCAGTAAGTTATGTAATACAACTTAATGCTGAATCGCATGTGCGCATGCGAGCTCGAGTACCAGCAAGGGCCAAGGCAAGGGAGAGACAGATGGAAGAGGCGGTAAAGCCCCTCAGCGACATTCCGGCAATCAACCGCTTTCTGAGCTATTGCCGCATTCGCACCGTTCCTTCGAAGACGGTGGTGATCCACGCGGGCGATCTGCCCGACGTCCTCTACTACATCATCAGCGGCTCGGTCGAAGTGATGGTGGAAGACGAGGAAGGCAACGAGATGGTCCTCGCCTATCTCAACAAGGGCCAGTTCTTCGGCGAGATGGGTCTGTTCCACGAATCGCCGCTGCGCAGCGCCTGGGTGCGCACGCGCAACCACTGCGAACTCGCCGAAATGACCTACCCGCGCTTCCGCCAGATCGCGGCGGAAAGCCCCGGCCTGGTGTTCGAACTCGCCACGCAACTGGCGACACGGCTGGACCGCACCAATCGCAAACTTTCCGACCTCGCCTTCGTCGACGTCACCGGACGCGTCGCGCACGCCATCATGGACCTGTGCGGCGAACCCGATGCGATGACGCATCCCGAAGGCATGCAGATCAAGGTGAGCCGCCAGGAACTCTCGCGTCTCGTCGGTTGCTCGCGCGAGATGGCGGGCCGCGTGCTGAAAGTCCTGGAAGACCAGGGCTTGTTGCGCGCCACCGGCAAGACCATCGTGGTGTTCAACGCGCGTCCGAAGATGAAGACGCGTCCCGTCGTCGTGCCCGTGCAGGGTGGCAAGGGGACCGGCAAGGTCAGCAACTCCCGCGTCGATGACGACGAGGATGATGACGAGGACGATGACGAATAAGCGAGGTCAAACCTCACCGACGACGCCGGCCCTGTGCCGGCGTTTTCGTTTGAGGGGTTAGGATGCGGCTCTTCATCCGGAGCTCCACCATGCGCCGCGTATTCCTCGCACTGCTTTGCGCCCTCCCCGTCTCCGCCCTTGCGACAGAACCCGCTGACATCGCCGATCGCAACGTCATGCTGCTGAGGCAGTACTACGAGTTCGGCAAGGCGCGCGAACACCTGAAGCAGGACGCCATGTGGGCGCCGAACGCCGTCAACCTCGGCAGGCCCGTGAGCCCGGACGGCATCCGGGCCGCCATCGAGGACATCTACCGCGCGTTTCCCGACTACGACTCGAAGGTCCTCGAAACCCGCGCGCTCGGCGACACTGTGGTCCAGCTCTCGCGCATGTCGGGCACCCACCGCGGCGTGGCGCGGATGACCATCTTCGGCGGCCTGCTGCAAGGCGCCAGGCCCACGAACAGGCGCTTCGAGGTCCTGGTGACGCATTGGTGGCGTTTCGACGCATCCGGCAAGATCGCCTGGCACGAAGTGACGCGCGACGACCTGGGGATGTACCGGCAGCTGGGCTTGCTGCCGGATGCCTTGCCTACGGAGAAGCTCGTCTCACCCGTCCCGTGAGGTATGAACATGCGCACGGCAGCCATCATCTTCGCAGCGGCCCTGGCCGCCCCGTCATTCGGCCAGGTGCAGCCGCAGGCGCCCGCGAGCGCCGCCACCGCGCCCCCTTCGCTGGTGCGTGAGGGCGTCACTGAGAAGCTCACCGCGCATGTCTGGGCGATCCCGGATGGCTCCGCCCCGCTGGTGCCCAACGTGGGCATCGTCGTCGGCAGCAAGGCCGTGCTGGTCATCGATACCGGCATGGGTACACGCAACGCGGAGACCGTGCTGCGCGAAGTGGCCAAGGTGGGCGCCGGCAAGCCTATCTACCTCGTGACCACCCACGTGCATCCCGAGCACGACATGGGCGCGCACGCTTTCCCGGCGGGCTCGAAGCTGCTGCGCTCCAGGGACCAGGTGGCGGACATCACTGCCGGGACCGGCATGAATCTCGTGCCGGTATTCGCGGCGCGCTCCGACCTGAACAAGGAACTGCTCGCGGGCGCGCGCCATCGCGATGCGGACATCACCTTCGACCAGGACTACTCGCTGGATCTCGGTGGCCTGAAGGCGAAGATCATCTCCATGGGCACCAACCACACGCATGGCGATACCGTGGTGCTGGTGGACGGCATCCTTTTCTCGGGTGACGTGGCCATGAAGCCGCAGCCTTCGTTCGCGAATCCCACGGCGACGATCGGCCACTGGCTCACCAGCCTAGACAAGCTCGAAGCCCTGAAGGCGACGAAGATCGTGCCCAGCCATGGGCCGTTCGGTGGCGCCGAGATCATCCAGGGCTATCGTGACTACCTCGCGAAGATCCGGGACCGCGCGCTCGAACTCAAGAAGGCGGGCAAGTCACAGGATGAGGCGGTGCAAACCATCACCGACGAGATGTCGGCGCAGTATCCGGACAAGAATCGCCTTGCCGGCGCGGTACGCGCCGCTCTCAACGAAAGATAGGGCGCGGTACGCGCGGCGCTCAATGAAAAATGACGGCGCGTCACGCGCCAGCGGCGACAACTGACTAGCGGCCGATCTCGGTCCGCATGGCGGCGATGGTCGCCCGGTAGTCCTTCGCACCGAAGATCGCCGAACCCGCGACGAACATGTCGGCGCCGGCGCGCGCGATCTCGCCGATGTTGTCCACCTTCACGCCGCCGTCGATCTCGAGGCGCGTCTTCAGCCCCTGGCGCGTCGATGAGCTTGCGCACGGCGCGCACCTTGTCGAGCACGCCGGGGATGAACTTCTGCCCGCCGAAGCCGGGGTTCACGGACATCAGCAACACGAGATCCAGCTTCGGCAGCGTGTGATCGAGCCAGTCCAGCGGCGTCGCCGGATTGAACACCAGTCCGGGCTTGCAGCCGCTCTCGCGGATCAGCTCGATGGTGCGATCCACGTGCTCGGTCGCTTCCGGATGGAAAGAGATGTACGTGGCGCCGGCCCTGGCGAAGTCCGGAACGATCCGGTCCACCGGCTTCACCATGAGGTGCACGTCGATGGGCGCGGTGACGCCATGCTTGCGCAGCGCCTCGCAGACCAGCGGCCCGATGGTGAGGTTCGGCACGTAGTGGTTGTCCATCACGTCGAAGTGCACCACGTCGGCGCCGGCGGCCAGCACCGGCGTTCACTTCGTCGCCCAGGCGCGCGAAGTCCGCGGACAGAATCGACGGCGCGATCCAGGGATGTCAGGGTCGATGGCATGCGCGCAGTCTACGTCATGCCGCGCGCGGCTTTGACCAGGTCGTAGGCCTCGATGATCTGCTGCGTACGTTGTTTGGCGTGTTCGAGCATGGACTCGGGCAGTCCATTGGCCTTCAGCTTGTCGGGATGATGCTTGCGACAGCTGCCGGCGGTAAGCCTTTGAGACTTCCTCGTTTCCCGCCTTCGGATCCACCTCGAGGATCTGGTAGGCCGCGTCGAGGCTGCATGCCGCTCTTGCGAGTGGACGATCCCTGCCCGGCCCTGGCCTTGTTGCTGACCGCCGCCATTGCCGCCGGCGCGGAATTGTTCGCGGCGGATGCGCAGCACCGCCTCGATGTGCAGCGAGTTCCAGGCGCGACACCTCGAGCAGAGCGGCGACGCGCTGGATGGCGGTGCGGGCCGGCCCCTGCATGTCGACGCCTTCGAGCGCGGCGCGCACCTGCAATTCCAGGAACACGCGCAGCAGTTCGGGACGAGCGCACACGCCTCGCGCAACTCGCTCCATCGATGTCCTGAGATCGAAGTCGGGTTCTTGCCGCGCGTGAAATGCTCGATCGCGGCGTGGATCTGCGCGCCATTCAGGCGCAGCTCCGCCATGACCTTGCGCGCCGCGGCGATCTCCGCTTCGGAGACGCGGCCGTCCGCCTTGGCCACGTGGCCCATGACCTCGAACGTGGCCGTGAAGAATTTTTCGCCGATCTCGAGGACATTGCCGCCCCGCCGGCAGGGCGCCGGCGCGGGCCGCTACGCTCTGATCGTAGAAGTGGCCGAGGATGATGCCGATGACGGCGCCCCAGGGACTGCCGCGACAGCAGCAGGCCGAGGATGGCGCCGATGAGTTTTCCGGTAATGCTCATCGAGACCGCTTGCTAAATTCATGCCGACTATGCTACAGCGACACCGCCACCCCGCCCGTGCACACCACCGAACTGCGGGGACTCAAGAAAATCCACAACGGCAAGGTGCGCGACATCTACGAGATCGACGCGCGATGCCATGCTGATCGTCACGACCGACCGCCTGTCGGCTTTCGACGTGGTGCTGCCGGATCCCGATTCCCGACAAGGGCCGCGTGCTGAACTCCATCTCGCAACTTCTGGTTCGACCGCACGCGGCACATCGTGCCCAACCACCTCACGGGGCGGTGCTCGAGGAAGTCGTGACCGATCCGGCGCGAGCGCGCCATGCTCAGCGGATCGCGCGATGATCGTGCGGAAACTCAAGACCGTGCCGCTCGAGGCCGTCGTGCGCGGCTATGTCATCGGCTCGGGCTGGAAGGACTACCAGAAGACCGGCGCGATCTCCGGCATCAAACTACCCGCCGGCCTGAAGCAGGCGGCGCGGCTGCCGCAGACGCTGTTCACGCCGTCGACCAAGGCGGCCATCGGCGAGCACGACGAAACCATCACGTTCGACCGGCGGTGAAGATCGTCGGCGCGGACTCGCGGCGCGCGTGCGCGACACGGCGATCGCGCTGTACGAGTTCGCGGCGAAGCATGCGCGCGAGCGCGGCATCATCATCGCGGACACCAAGTTCGAGTTCGCGCAGGACACGGACGGCTCGCTGGTGCTCATCGACGAAGTGCTGACGCCGGATTCATCGCGCTTCTGGCCGGCGGATACGTGGCGCGAAGGCACCAGCCCGCCGTCGTTCGACAAGCAGTTCGTGCGCGACTATCTCGAGACGCTGGACTGGAACAAGCAGGCGCCGGGACCGAAGCTGCCGCCGGAAATCATCGCGAAGACGAGCGACGAACTATCGCGAGGCTGACCTGCGAAGGGCTGACTCCCAGTCGGGAATCGGCGCCTTGACCGATCGCGTCGCGGCCCAGCCGCCGTTCGATAGGCCCATGCGCGTGTAGTTCGCCGCAATCCATCCGTCAACGCAGCCGGGCCGGGCTGCAGGATGATCGATGACTTCACTTCGTAGAGATGTCCGTCCCGTACCGCGGGCACGTCGCCCCAGCCCGTTCGTGCCGCCACGGCTCTCCGGCCGGAATTTCTTGCCGCACCACGAGCCGAAGATCATGTCCGGCGCGCGGCGCGCGACCTCGAGCGGATCCGCGATGATGCGGTTCTTGCCGAGCGACTCGCGCGCGAGCTCGGGGAACACATCGTCGCCGCCCGCGATACCCACGAGCTCCGAGACCCAGCGGATGCCCGAGATCTGCGGCTCGTCCCATTCCTCGAAGTACACGCGCGGCCGCCGCGCGAAGCGCGCCGCGCTCGCGCGCACTCTTTCGACGCCCGCCTGCAGCTTCGCCACCAGCGCCGTCGCTTTCGCCTCGCAACCCACCATGCCGCCCAGCGTCGCGATCATCCGCAGGATCTCCGCCACGCTGCGGTGATTGAACACGTGCACTTCGATGCCGCCGCGGATCAGCTCGGCCGCGATGTCGGCCTGCAGGTCGGAGAACCCCAACACGAGGTCCGGCTTCAACTCGACGATCTTGTCGATCTTCGCGCTCGTGAATGCCGACACGCGTGGCTTCTCGCGCCGCGCGCGCGGCGGCCGCACGGTGAAGCCCGAGATGCCGACGATGCGCGCGTCCTCGCCGAGCAGGTACAGCGTTTCGGTGGTCTCTTCCGTGAGGCAGACGATGCGCGTGGGATACGTCGGCCGGCATTCGGGCCGCAATCTAATCTATTCTCCGGCCCCATGTATCTCGCGTTCTGGAACTGGCTCGACCGCTATCTCTTCGGCGAGTTCTCCGAGGACCCGACGCCGGGCGGGTTGGCGCTGCGCATCCTGCGCTATCCCTACGCCATCCTGCGCGACCTCTCGCGCGGCCAGATCAACCTCTACGCGATGGGCCTCGTCTACGCGACGCTGCTGTCGCTCGTGCCCCTGCTCGCGTTCGCGTTCGCGGTGCTCAAGGCCTTCGGCGCGCATAGCGAGCTCGCGCCGGTGATCTTCGAGTTCTTCCGGCCGATGGGCACCGCGCCGCGCAGGAATTCACCGCGCAAGATCATGGAGTTCGCCAACAACGTCAGCACCGGCGTCGTCGGCTCGCTGGGTCTCGCGCTGCTGCTCTGGACTTTGTTAGGCACGATCAAGAAGGTCGAGGACGGCTTCAACTTCGTCTGGCGAGTCGAGCACGCGCGCAGCTTCGCGCGGCGCGTCACCGAGTACGTGGCGCTGCTGATCGTCGGGCCCGATCGTGGTCGTGAGTTTCCTCGGCCTCTCGCACCGCGCGATGGAGACGGCGGTCGGAGTTCGCGCGCTACATGCCGTTCGGCGAGCGGATCGTGCACGTTCTTCGCGCTCGATCTGGGTCCGTACGTGATGGTCGCGTCGATCTTCACCGCCGTGTACATGTTCGTGCCGAATACGAAGGTGAAATGGAAGTCGGCGCTGATCGGCGGCGCGGTGGCGGGCGTGCTGTGGGCCGCGGTCGGCCACCTGTTCACGGCGCTCGTCGTGTTCACCACGCGCCTGACGATCGTCTACGCAGGCTTCGCGATAATCGTCGCGGCGCTGCTGTGGACGTACTTCGGCTGGCTGATCCTGCTGATCGGCGCGCAGCTCTCGTTCTACGTCCAGAACCGCCACTATCTACGCCTCGGCCTCACCGAGCTGCGGCTATCCGCCGTGCAACGCGAGCAGCTCACGCTCAAGATCATGTACCTGATCGCGCGCGCCTACCACGACGGCAAGACGCGCTGGACTCGTCGACGCGCTCTCGCACGAGCTCGGCATGCCGGGCATCGGCATCTCGCGCATCGTCACGTCGCTCGAGAGCGCGCATCTCGTGACGATGAGCGAAGACGAACACCTGCTGCCGGCGCGCGACCTCGGCAGCATCACGCATCCAGGAAGTCATGGACATCGCGCGCAACGAGAAGGCCGGCCAGGTCGGCCGGCGCAACCTCAAACTACCGGCGGTCGACAAGATCGCGCCGTGATGGACGACGCGTGGCGCAAGAGTTGCGGCGAGATGACGCTGCGGGACCTGGTCGAAGACGTGAAGTGAACCGGCCGCCGCTCTTCAAGAGCGAGTACGCGCTGCTCGCCGCGTTCGCGGCGCAGATGGCGTTCATGCTTTTCCAGGCGGCATTCGGCACCTGGACAGGCGATGCTTCCGTCCTGCAGCTGTTGTTGCTGATCCTGTTGCCATTCCTGCTGGCGATCGTTGCCGCCTCGCTCATCGCTCAGCGGACACCCACCGGGTCGTTGCTCTGCATCCTGTTCTACCTGGTCCAGGTGCTGCAGTATTCCGGTTCGCGCGGGGCCATCTGGAGTTTCCAGTTCTTTCCCACCGTCACCATCCGGCTGGCCGGAGAGAAGGAAGGCTCGCGCCTGGAACTCAGCCTGTTCGCGCTCGTCATGCTGGTGGTGTCGTTCGTGGCCTGGAAAAGGCGCGGCGATATCAACGAGTCAGCAGCGGCTCAACCGGCCACCGTCGTTGAACCAGAGGTTCCCCGCGGCGGATGACACGTGGACGCCGCCCGCCCAGTAGTCGATGGGATTGGCCGGCCACGCCGAAGCCTTGCCCTCGTTGACGGCAGCACCGAAGTCGGTGAGCTCGAAGTTCGTGCCTTGCATCGTCGAACCATCGCCGGACATCGACAGCAGCGGGCGTGGCAACCCGGGCGACGCCATGTGCAGCAGCCGCCTGAAAAAATACGAGTCGCCGATGAGGTCACCCTCGTCGAAGTGCGTGCCCATGGTCTGACCGATGAGCCGGGCAGCTCGCGGACCCCGCTCGCGCACGCTCTGCAGCAGCAACCGGTCCCAGTGGTCGAGCCCGTTGGCCCCGGGATACCGGCGCAACACATGGGCGATGGCCTGCCGCAGCTGGGGTGAGGCTTGCGGATTCGCGGCGGCGAAGGTCTCCACGCTGCGCGGATCGCTGGAGCTCAGCGCGCGCCAGGCATTGCGATAGCTCATCCACTCGTCCATCGACAGTTCACGGGCGGGCGGATGCATGCGCATCTGGCTCACGTCGAGCTCGCCCATCTGGACCAGCCGGCGTCCGGTCACGGGGACCTGCAGGAATTCCACGAGCTCGAGTCGCGAGGGATCGGAGCCCAGCCGATCCATGAGCTCGAGCAGAAAAGCGATGAACAACTGATCGGTGTTCCCCGAAGCCGTCCAGGCGTAGAGGCGCGCGGCATTCCGCAGACGTTCCTGGTTTTCCCAGATGCCGTTCTGCGCAGGCCTGAGGTCGACGTTGCGATCATGCGCCATCACGTCGCGCCAGAACCCCACGCGCGCCTGCTTCCAGGATTCGAGGTTCTCGAAGGGCAGCACGGGCCCGATGGACAGGATGTCCCGTGAAACGATGGTGCGGTTGGCGCTGCTGATCGCCTGCTTGAGCGTGCCGGCGGCGCTGTCGCCGTTGATGATGTGGATCGCGTTGGGATCTCGCCCTGGCACGAAGATCCCGGCTACTCGCCCGCGATCGTCATTTCGCTGATGAGGATGGAACCGACGCGCACGCCGCCGCGCACGTCCACGTCGCTGCCGATCGCGGCGATGTTGCGGTACATGTCCTTGAGGTTTCCGGCGATCGTGATCTCGTGCACCGGATAGGTGGCGACGCCGTTCTCGACCCAGAAACCCGACGCGCCGCGCGAGTAGTCGCCGGTCACGCCGTTCACGCCCTGCCCCATGAGTTCCGTCACCAGCAGACCGGTGCCCAACTGCTTCATGAGCTGCTCGATGGGCACGCCACCGCCACGCGACTCGACGAGAAGGTTGTGGGTGCCGCCGGCATTGCCCGTGGTCTTCAGTCCGAGCTTGCGCGCCGAATAGCTGCCGAGCACGTAACCCTGCAGCACCCCGCCTTGCACGAGCTCACGATCGCGCGTCGACACACCTTCGGCATCGAACGGCGAACTGCCGAGCGCCTTGCGGATGTGCGGCCGCTCGCGCAACGCGACGAAGTCCGGCAACACGGACTGCCCCGCGGCGCCCAGCAGGAACGAACTCTTCCGGTACTGGCTGCTGCCGCGCACCGCGCCGAGCAGGTGGCCGATGAGTCCGCGCGCGACTTCCGGCGCGTACAGCACGCGCGCCTTCTGCGTGGCGAGGCGACGGGCACCGAGCCGCATCACGGCACGCTCTCCCGCCTTGCGGCCGATGGATGCCGCGGCCTCGAGGTCGCGCGCATCGCGCGCCGAGGAGTACCAGTAGTCGCGCTGCATGTCGTCGCCGGTCTGGGCCAGCAGCACGCAGCTCACGCTGTGGCTGGTGCTCGGAAAACCTTCGAGGAAGCCGTGCGAATTGCCGTACACGCGCACGCCCCGATGGCTGCCGACGCTCGCGCCTTCCGAATTGGTGATGCGCGTATCGACCACGCGCCCCGCGGCTTCGCAGGCGCGCGCCATCTCGACGGCCTGCTCGGGCGAGAGATCCCAGGGATGGTCGAGGTCGAGATCCGGGATGTCGCGCGCGAGTTCGTCCGGGTCCGCGAGCCCCGCGCAGTCGTCCTCGGCAGTGTAGCGAGCGATGTCGCAGGCCTTCTCCACGGTCTCGGCGACGGCCTTGGGCGACAGGTCGGCGGTGCTGGCCGAGCCCTTGCGCTTGCCGAAGTACACGGTGATGCCCATGCCGCGATCGCGCTGGTATTCGACGGTTTCCACCTCGCCCAGCCGGACGGTGGTGGTGAGTCCCTTCTGCAGGCTGACGTCGGCCTCGCCCTGGGTGGCGCCGCGGGCGCGGGCCAGCTTCAGCGAATCGGACACGATGCTCTTCAACTCCGGAATTCGGGTGCCGTCGACTGCTTGGACGGGGCTTGCATGGCAGAATTGTACGATGCAAGAAGACGAAGACAGCGGGGAATTCGCCTACGACGGCCGAGCAAGAGCCAGCGCAAGCGTGACGCCGACGCGGCACAGGCTCTCGGAACGCGCCTCATCGAGCTGAAGGAATCGGAACTGCAGGCGCTGGATCTGCCCGAGACCTCTGTTCGACGCCATCCTCCTCGCCAAGCGCATCACCAACCGCGGCGGTCTCGCGCGCCAGCGGCAGTACATCGGCAAGCTCATGCGCGACGTCGACCTGGCGCCCATCGAAGCGGCCCTGGGTGAGAAGTCACGCGTCCATGCCCTCGATGCGGAGAGGCACAAGCGCATCGAAGCCTGGCGCATCCGGCTGCTCACCGAAGGCCCCAAGGGCCTCGACGAACTGCTCAAGTGGTGTCCCGACGCGGACCGCAAGTCCCTGCAGACGTTGATCGACAAGGCGACAGGCGCGAAGGTCGATCCGGCCAGCCGCGAAGCGGCGTCGCGCGAGCTGTTCCGTACGCTGCGCGGCTTGTTTGATAGTATTTCGCGATGAAACCACTGGTCGGCATCATCATGGGCTCGACGTTCCGACTGGGAGACGATGCGCGCCGCGGCCGAGGCGCTCGACAAGCTCGAGGTCCCCTACGAAACGCGCGTGGTCTCCGCGCACCGCACGCCGGACCTGCTGTTCGAATACGCCAGCACGGCGCAGGCCGCGGCCTCGAAGTGATCATCGCCGGTGCCGGTGGCGCCGCCCATCTGCCCGGCATGATCGCCTCCAAGACCACGCTGCCCGTGCTCGGCGTGCCGGTGCAATCCAAGGCGCTCAACGGCCTCGACTCGCTGCTGTCCATCGTGCAGATGCCGGCGGGCATTCCCGTCGCCACCTTCGCCATCGGCGTGGCCGGCGCCACCAACGCCGGCCTGGCGGCCGCGGCCATCCTGGCCAACAAGCGTCCCGAGATCGACGCCGCGCTCAAGCAGTTCCGCGCCGACCAGACCGCGAAGGTGCTCGCCACGCCCGATCCGTCGAAGCAGTGATCATCGCGATGATCCTCGATTCCATGACGATCGGCATCGTCGGCGCCGGCCAGCTCGGCCGCATGATGGCCCTGGCGGGCTATCCGCTCGGCTTCGATTTCCTGTTCCTCGACAAGGACGCCGGCACCCCGGGCGGCCAGGTCGCGCCGCTCATCGCCGGCGCGCTCGACGACCGCGAATTGTTAGGCCAGCTCGCGCAGCGCTGCGTCGGTCATGACCTTCGACTGGGAGAACATCCCGGTGTCCAGCCTGCGAAGGCCTGCCCGGCGCGGCGCAGCATCTTCGCCGCCGCTGCGGGCGCTGGCCGCGGCGCAGGACCGGCTGCACGGAGAAGCGCAGCGTTCGAACTCGCTCGGCATTCCGACCACGCAGTACGTGCCGGTGGATTCGCGCGAATCGCTCGAACTCGCGGTGACGCAACATCGGCCTGCCCGGCGTGCTCAAGACGCGGCGCCTGGGCTACGACGGCAAGGGCCAGTTCGTGCTGCGCAAGCCTGCCGATCTCGACCGCGCCTGGGAAGCGCTCGGCAAGGCCGCCGCTGCTCTACGAAAACCTCGTGCCCTTCGACGCCGAAGTCTCGGTCATCGCGGTGCGCGGCACCGACGGCGCCGTGGCCTTCTATCCACTCAACCTCAACGTGCATCGCGAAGGCATCCTGCGGCTCGACCCGCGCGCCCTACGGCAATGCCGCCCTGACACGCCAGGCCGCAGCGCGCCGCGAAAAGCTGCTGGAGCATTTCGAGTACGTGGGCGTGCTCACCATCGAATTCTTCGTGAACGCGGCAAGCTCATCGCCAACGAGATGGCGCCGCGCGTGCACAACTCCGGCCACTGGACCATCGAAGGCGCGGAGACCAGCCAGTTCGAGAACCACGTGCGCGCCATCGCCGGCCTGCCGCTGGGCAGCACCCGCACGCGGGGTCACTCGGCCATGATCAATCTTGTAGGCGAAATGCCGACGCGCGACCGCCTCCTCGCGGACACCGGGCTTCACTGGCACGACTACGGCAAAACCGCCCGTCCGGGCCGCAAGCTGGGCCATCTGACCCTCTGCGAGGCCACCGCCAAGGCCCGCGACCGGCATGCCCTGAAGGTGCTTTCCCGCGTCGATCGAGAGACTTACCTCGCAATTCGGTGACCCGAACGGGGGGAGTGAGGCCCTAGGGCCCTCCTTTACCGTAATATCGCGCGAGCGATGTACATCGAGAGCTTCAAACTCCGCGAACTGCCGTTCCGCCTCAGCCCGGATCCGCAATTCCTCTTTCTCTCCCGTGCCCATGCGCGCGCCAAGGCGTACATGGAGTCCACCATCTGGTTCACCGACGGGTTCGTGATCATCACGGGCGAGATCGGCTCCGGAAAGACCACGCTCATCGAAAGTTTCCTGCGCCAGCTCGACTCCGACGTCGTCATCGCGCAGATCAACCAGACCCAGGTCTCCGCGGTCGAATTCCTGCAGTCGGTGCTCGTGCAGTTCGGCTTCTCGCCTTTCAAGATGAAGAAGGCCGAGCTGATCGCGACGCTCAACAGCTTCCTCATCGAGCAGTACGCCGCCGGCCGCAAGGTGCTGCTCATCATCGACGAGGCGCAGAACCTCTCACTCAAGGTGCTCGAGGAAATCCGCCTGCTCTCGGGCATCGAGGCCACCAAGGAGAAGGTGCTCCGCATCATCCTGGCAGGCCAGCCCGAGCTCAACGAGAAGCTGGATTCGCCGGAACTGATCCAGCTGGCGCAGCGCGTGCGCCTGCGATTCCACCTCGGCCCGCTGTCGCGCGACGATCTGCGCGCCTACATCAAGCATCGCCTCGACGTGGCGGGTGCCGAAGGCCGCGAGATCTTCAGCGAAGACACCTTCGCCGAGATCTTCAAGTACACCGGCGGCGTTCCCCGCCTCGTGAACACCCTGTGCGACACCTCGATGATGTCGGCCTTCAACGAAGACCGGGACACGGTGACGATGCAGGACATCGCCTCCGCGCTCGGCGAGCTGCAGTGGGTGGAATTCTCCGTTCGCGCCAGCAACATCGCCAACACCATGGCCTCGCGCGCGCTGACCAATGGCACGGCCACCACGGGTGACCGCGCCGCCAAGGCGCTGGCCAAGATCGTGCTGTCCACCGACGGCAAGGCCGTGGGCGAACTGCACCTGGTGCCGGGCCGCAAGGTCATCGGCCGCACGCCGGACAACGACCTGCAGATCGACAGCAAATTCATCAGCCGGCATCACTGCCAGCTGGTCACGGGCAGCGATGGCATCACCGGTCATCGAAGACCTGAACAGCACCAACGGCGTCGTGGTGCGCGACAAGCGCGTGCGCCGCCACACGCTGCGCGACGGCGACGTGGTCACGATGGGTCAGCACGAACTGCTGTACGTCGACGACATGAACACCCACCTCGAGAACACGCACGACGACCTGCCTCGCGTGGACGTGAACGCCGCCAACGAAGACGCCGACGAGGATTCCTCGTCCGAAGGCGCCGCGGCCCGCTGATTCACTCCCTCTGAAGGAACGGCGCCCACGACAGTGGCGTCGTCGAATTGGCATTGCTCCCGGCGCAAAGAAAAAGGCGCCGAGGTTTTGGAGACCTCGGCGCCTTTGTGTGTCGAGAAAACCGGTTAGCGGCGGCGGCCGGTGAACATGCCGAACAGGCGGCCAAACAAACCGGGACGGAAGCCATCCACCTGCATGGCAGCGCGCGGGTTGCCGGCGGTATTGCGGCGCATTTCCGCGATCACGTCGGGCGGAAGGTTGATCCGGAATTCGCCGCTGGCTGCTGTGTCGTTACGCATCTTGGAAGGACTCCGCTGGGGTGTTGTCGGTGCCGGATCGAAATCCGGAAGCGTGGTTACAGTTTGCTGGCGCATATGGCACGCATGATGTGCCGCGATTCACACTGTTTCCAATGTCGCAATTCGCGCACTTCATTATGTTCGAGTCCGATAGACGTGTAGGCGCGGTGCGAATCCCTTCGCTACAAAATGCTGACGCACTTTGACGACATCCCTGTCGACCGCGCTTCGTGATAGTGCAACGGCGCCGAATCGTGCCAGTACCGTGAATTCTTACGGGAACGCGCAGGAATAAACGCGCAAGCTTCGCGGCGTCGTCCCACAAACAAGAACGCCGGGAGTGGACTCATGAAACGGATCTTCGTGCTCGCCTTGATCGCGCTGATCGGGGTAGTCGTCACGGGGCGCATCACGCTGGGTGAAGCGGGAGCGATGCGCTTCCTCATGACACTGGAGGGGCACATGGACGAAGGCAGGCCCGCAGAAGGCTGCGACATGCTCCACGACGAGCTCGAGTTCCACGTGATCGACCGCACCGCCGATACCACCAAGGACATGACCGGCGGCAAGGAGGAATACTGCGCGCTGGTGAAGCTCCAGGCCGCGGCGATGACGCTGCTGCCTACCTCCAAGTCGACCAAGGTCTCCCAGGTGAAGGTCTCGCGTGACTGGATGCATCCCTGGACCAGCCACGTGACCTACACCGAAGACAAGGACATCTCCATTCGTGGCGCCAACGTCACCATCAGGACCACCAGTGACGACGAGATCACGCTGGTGCAGACCTTCACGGGCGTCAAGCTGCGCAAACACGATGCGGAGGTGTGGCGGGCCGAATAGCCGGCGGACACATCGGGAAGTTTGGAGACCCAGTCCGTCGCCCGCGATCCGGCGCTGGTCACCAGCTACTGCAGTAGCGCGCTCAGCCGGTGCCGCCGACCGTGAGCCCATCGACACGCAGCGTGGGCTGACCCACACCCACCGGCACGCTCTGCCCTTCCTTGCCGCAGGTGCCGACGCCGTCGTCCAGCTTCAGATCGTTGCCGACCATCGACACGCGCGTGAGCACGTCCGGGCCGTTGCCGATCAGGGTCGCGCCCTTGACCGGCGCGCTGATCTTGCCGTTCTCGATCAGATAGGCCTCGCTGGCCGAGAACACGAACTTGCCCGTGGTGATGTCCACCTGGCCGCCGCCGAAGTTCACGGCGTAGATGCCCTTCTTTACCGACGCGATGATTTCCTCGGGCGGCGTCTTGCCCGGCCGCATGTAAGTGTTGGTCATGCGCGGCAGCGTGATGTGCGCGAAGGATTCGCGGCGGCCATTGCCGGTGCGCGCCGCGCCCATCAGGCGCGCATTGAGCTTGTCCTGCATGTAGCCCTTGAGCACGCCGTTCTCGATCAGCGTCGTGCATTGCGTCGGCGTGCCTTCGTCGTCGATGTTCAGCGAGCCGCGACGGCCGCGACAGCGTGCCGTCATCGACGATGGTGCAGAGCTCGGACGCCACGCGCTCGCCGATGCGGCCCGCGTATGCCGACGTGCCCTTGCGGTTGAAGTCGCCTTCCAGGCCGTGGCCGATCGCCTCGTGCAGCAGCATGCCCGGCCAGCCGGAGCCGAGCACCACCGGCATCGTACCGGCGGGCGCGGGAATGGCTTCGAGATTCACCAGCGCCTGGCGCAGGGCTTCGCGCGCGAGCTGCAGCGGCTTGTCGTCGTCGACGAGCTCCGGCAGCGTGAAGCGTCCGCCCGAGCCGGCATAGCCCGGCTCGCGACGCCCGTTCTGTTCGACGATCACCGAGACGTTGAAACGCACCAGCGGCCGCACGTCGGCGGCCAGGTGGCCGTCGGTGTTCGCCACCAGCATCACTTCGTGCACGGCGACCACGCTCACCATGACCTGCTGCACGCGCGGATCGATCTTGCGGGTCTCGCGGTCGACGCGTTCCAGCCATGCCACCTTCTCGCTGGAGCGAGAAGCTGGACACCGGATCCACGGGTAGATAGAGACTGTGGCCGCCCGTGGGCAGCACGGACTGCACGCTGCGGTCCTGGCCGCGCGTGGGCGATGGCGCGCGCGGCGCGCGAAGCCTCATCCAGGGCGTGCAGCATGATCTCGTCGGAGTAGGCGAAGCCGGTCTTCTCGC
The DNA here is from genome assembly GCA_963846605.1 of uncultured Pseudomonadota bacterium. Taxonomy (GTDB): domain Bacteria; phylum Pseudomonadota; class Gammaproteobacteria; order Steroidobacterales; family Steroidobacteraceae; genus CADEED01. The sequence goes on along the minus strand of CAWJWS010000008.1, from coordinate 733,210 downwards.
CGGCCAGCGCGCGCACGCCCACGCCCTGGTCGATGCTGGCGCTGCCTTCCTTGACGATGCCGTCTTCCAGCGCCCAGCTCTCTTCGCGCGAGAGCTGGAAGTACAGGTCGGCGGCATCGATGGAGCTCGACATCACCTGCGACAGCGCGCCGTCGAGGCGCGCATCGTCGAGACCACCCGGCCGCAGGATGAGCTCCCGGGCAATGGCCAGCGGTTCTCCGGCGGGTAGTGAGCCAGCAACACTCATTCGTTCAAACTCCTGCATTCCACTTCGATTAAAGGATCGCGATGCTCCAGTGACGGGAAGCGCGTCCGCGCCTCCGCGCCGCCCCGCGGCATCGATGTCGGCCACCACGCACCCGGTTCCCTCCGGCAAGCGGGCCAGCACCTGGCCCCAGTGATCGATGATCACCGAGTCCCCGAAAGTCTCGCGCCCGTTCGAGTGTACGCCCCACTGCGCCGGCGCCATCAGGCCGCAGAGGTTTTCGATCGCGCGCGCTCTCAGCAGCGACTCCCAGTGCGCGCGGCCCGTGGGCACCGTGAAAGCCGACGGCACCACGAACATCTCGGCTCCCTGGCGCGACAACGCCCGGAACAGCTCCGGGAAGCGCATGTCGTAGCACACGGCCAGCCCCAGCTTGCCCACCGGCGTGTCCACCACGCGCGGCTCGCGGCCCGGCACGGTGTGCGCGGATTCGCGGTGCGACTCGCTGCTGCCCGGCACGTCCACATCGAACAGGTGCATCTTGTCGTAACGGGCAGCGCGCTGTCCGTCGGACTGATAGACCAGGCAGGCGGCCGCCACGCGGCCATCCGCGGCCTCGCGCACAGGCACCGTCCCGCCAACGATCCATAGATTGAGGCGGCGCGCAGTGTCTGCAAGGAAGTCCTGGATGCGGCCGGCGCCATCGGGTTCGGCCACCTTCCGCTTGTCGCCGCTGTCCTTGCCCATGAAGGCGAAGTTCTCCGGCAGCGCCGCCAGCACGGCGCCCTGGCGGGCGGCGTCAGCGAGGTGGTGACCCGCCGCATCGAGGTTGGCCTCGACGTCGTGGCTGGTGGTCATCTGGATGGCTGCTACGCGCATGGCGCAGCGTAATGGGGACATTCCTCATTTGCTAGCAAAAGGGGACGCGCCTCGTGGCGATGGGCAAATGCCCTACTCCCGCGAAGGAGGCACGTCCCCTTTTGCCGGCAGATGAGGAGTGTCCCCATCCCAGGTTCCATGCCACTGCACGCGCCGCGACGGCTGCGTTTCGGCCCAGCCTTGCCGGGCCGCGGAACCCCGCAGCGCCGTCCAGGTACGCGCGATACGCGCGCGGGCCGGCGTGGGCATGCCCGTCGCCGCGAGCGACAGTCGTTCATAGTCGACCGAGAGATCGTAAGTGCGCGCCAGCAATCCCACACGACCCTGGCCGCGGAACACCTGGTCCGGGCCCGGACCCGTGCCCTGCACGTTGGCGAGTTCGATCTGGCCATCGGCGAGCGTGGCGCTGGCCACGAGCTGGTGCGTGTTGTCCTCGCCTTGCGTCTCGAGTTCGAACTCGCCGCGTATCGCGCGCGCGATGTCGGTGGACGCGTCGGCGCGCCAGTGCAACTCGCCGGAGGCGCGCAACGATTTCGTGGGCCACTCCGCGGGCAGGCGCGTGTCGCCGAGCAATGCGCGCAACTCGTCGGTCCGCATCGTGAATTCGAAGCGGCAGGCGCCCGCCGGCGATTCGCAGCGGCCACTGGCATCGACTTCATGCGGCGCGCCTGGCGCGGATTCCAGCGAAAACCGCAGCGCATCTTCACGTCGCGCCAGCGATGCGGTGAGGGCACCGAGTCCGCGGCGCGCATGGCGAAGATCCGCCACGGCCACGTGCATCTCCGAATCCGCCGGCAGCAAGGCACCCGCCGCGGCCAGCACCAGGGGCGCGCGCTTCACATCCAGGCTGTCGAAGGCGAGACGGGAATCCCCGCCGTCATCAGCCGTGCGCAGTTCGCCCGAGACCCCTTGGACTTCGAAGCGCGCGTGCGTCACCTGTCCATCGACGCGGCCATTGATGCTGTCACGGCCACTCTCGATCGCGAATTCGCGGACGCCATGTTCGTCGAAGCGCAAGGCGGCGCTCACGGGCAATGGGCGCGACCGGGCCTTGTCGAATGGCTCGGGAAGATGGCTCTCGACGCCGGCGAGGTCGCTGGCGAGCGTCACCTGCCAGTCTTTCGCATTCCGCTGCAGCGCGCCGGTCCACGCAAGGCGTCCGCTGACCTGGCCGGCGGCGCCGCGCTGTCCTAACAAACCCAACAACGGCGCGGCGTCGGCCGTGCCACTGAGGGTGGCCGCGGACACGCCTTCCGCGCCGGCCCGGCGCGATTCGATCTCCACCGGGCCACCCAGCCAGCTTCCCTCGAGCGAGACCGCGCGCAACTGGGCGTTGGCGATGCGCACGGTTCCATTGAGTTTTTCCACCGCGGGCAGATCTTTCGCGAGCGGAATCGAGGCATTGCTCACGCGGGCATTCACACGCCAGAGCGCGGCATCGCGCATTTCCGCTTCGCCCCGGGCTTCCGCTTCGAGGGTCACCGCACCCTGGAGATTCTGCAGCCCGCGCTCCTGCAGGGCGCGGCTCAGCAGCGGCGACTGCAGATCTCCCTGCAGCGCGGCGCGAAGCCGGGGCTCGGCGTTGCGCGGCCATTCGAGGCGCGCGTCGCTGACGCGCAAGTCCTCGACGCGTCCCGAGGTGAGGTGCAGCCGGGTGCTGCCGCGCGAGAATTCGAGTTTGCCCGCCGCGGATTCCAGGCGCGGATTGCCGGCCCCCGCGCTGGCGAGATTGGCAACCTCCAATGTCCCGCGGGAGCGCGCCCAGTTCACGGCGCGCCGACCCTGATCGTCGGTCATCGCCAGTAGAGAAAGTTTTCCGGTGACGATCTCGCCCTGCTGTATGTCGTCGAGGCGGCCGGCCAGCTGTGGCCATTCGTTTTCCAGCGCCAGCAGCAGCCAGGCATCGCCCAGCAAGGCGCGATCGACTCGCGAGACTTCGACGGCCAGCGGCTGGGCGCTGCCCGTATCGTTCCAGTGGCCATTGGCCACGACGGCAGCTTCGCCACTCTGGAGCCGCAACCCGGTGAACTGCAGTTCGGGATATCCGCCAGCCTCGCGCAGTTCGAGTGCGCCGGAGAGCTGCAAGGCGCGCGACTCGGCCATACCGGCGAGCTGGAGTTGCGCGGCATCGTCGCCGCTGAAGGCGATGCGCGTGACGTCCCTGCCGATGTCGAGCTGGGCGTGGAGATGGCTGAGCCGCGAACGATCGGCCGCGCGCGTCAGCTCCGCGCCGCTGAGCTGCGCGCGGAACGTGGCGGCCTGCGAATCGAAACTCACCGCGCGCAGCTCACCGGCGGTCGGCGCCCAATCGGCGGGCAGACTGCCGAGACGTTCGTGAATGGCTGGCGCCAGCGTGCCGGCGATGAGCTCGGCTGCCATGAAGGGCACGCGATCCGCATGCGCCGTCACCTTGGCCACGCGGACGGATCGCGGCGCCAACGCGATACGCGCGCTGAACTTGTCGGTACGTTCGAGGCGGGCGCCGCGCGTGACCTGCAGGTCGGTGAAGTCGAGCAGCACATCGTCGCCGGCCCGCCTCAATGCGCCGTTGACCGTGAAATGGTCGAAGCGGAAGCCGTTTTGAAGTTCGATCTCGCGCCCGCTGAGCTGCCACTGGCCCGTCTCGACTCGGCCCGCTTTCACGGTCAGGCGCGCATCCACGGTGCCCCGTCCCCGCGCGGCCAGTGCGGGAGCCTTGCCGGCGCCGCCGGTGGCAGGCCCGGGTAGCTTGTCGAGCAGCACACGGCGCGCAATCAAGCGCAGCTCCCCCGACGGCCCGGCCTGCCCGCCCACGCCCTCGAGCTTCACGGACAGGAACAACGACTGGCCGATGTCCTGCGACAGCAGCATCGTGCCGAACGCGTTGAAGCTGGAGCTGCCGCGGCTGACCACGGCCTGGCTCAACGTGAAGTCATGGCGCGCGACGCGTTCGCCGCGCCGGAACAGGTGCACGCGCGCGCCATCGACCGCGACGCGCCCGATGGGCATGAGCTCGGCCCAGGACGTGAAGCGCCTGACCAGTGCGGCCTCGTCCGCCGCGGGTAGTTCGGTCTTCGCGCTGACGCGCGCCTTGCCGCTGGCGCGCGGCGCGGAGGCGGGCTCCGGGTCGCCGATGATGTCGATGTCGGGCGACGAGAGCGTCACGTGCCCGAGCGAGAACTGCTGGTGGCGGATGAAATCCCAGGCGTCGAACTCCACGCGCAGCTCGGGCGCGACCACGCGCACGCGGCCACGAACGGGATCGGTGAGCTCGACGCGCTCGAACACCGCGCTGGTGCCGTCCAGCGTCCAGGCGAAATGCACGTTATCGAAACGCACCTGCAAACCGGTGCGATCCGCGATGAGTTTTTCGAGGGTGGCGCGTTGCTCGGGAACGCGAGCCGCGATGACCTGGGTGAATACCGCGCCTACGGCGGTGAGCAGTCCCAGGCTGAAGACGACCAGCAGCGAACGCCGAATCCAATGAGTCGGTGCGTCAGCCCCTTCCGGAAGAGGGGCCCCTGCTTCGCGGGTCGCCTCGGTCATGTCGAGCGGTTCTCTCCATCAGGCCAGTACCACGTCGTATTGGTCGAAGCCGTACAGGGTCTCCACCTGAAACCTTATCGGCCGCCCGACCTGGTGTTCCAGCTCAGCGAGCACCGCGGACTCCTCGTCCAGCAAGCGGTCGATCACATTCTGGTGAGCCAGTATTAACAGTTCACGGGACTGGAACTGCCTGCTCTGGCGCACAATTTCACGGAATATCTCGTGGCACACGGTTTCAGGCGTGCGCACGAAGCCCCGGCCTTCACAACTGGGACACGCCGCACACAGCAAATGTTCCAGGCTGTCCCGGGTCCTTTTCCGGGTCATCTCCACGAGGCCCAGCGACGACACGCTGGCGATGTGGGTCTGGGCGTGATCGCCCGCCAGAGCGCGCTGCAGCGCCTCCATGACCTGGGTGCGGTGCGCCGCGTCCGTCATGTCGATGAAGTCGATGATGATGATGCCGCCCAGATTCCGCAGCCGCAGCTGGCGTGCGATCGCCACGGCCGCCTCGAGGTTGGTGCGGAAGATCGTGTCCTCGAGATTCCGGTGGCCGACGAATCCGCCCGTGTTGACGTCGATCGTCGTCATCGATTCGGTCTGGTCGATGACGAGGTGGCCGCCGGACTTGAGATTCACGCTGCGGTCGAGCGCCTTGCCGATCTCGTCTTCGATGCCGTGCAGATCGAAGATCGGTCGAGCACCCTGGTACAGCTCGATGCGGTGGTCGACTGCCGGCATGAAGCCGCGGCGAACTCCAGCATCTTCGCGTGCGCGGCCGCGTTGTCGACGAGCACGCGATCGACGCCGCGCGCCAGCTCGTCGCGCAGGATGCGCGTCGGCAGCGGCAGGTCTTCGTACACCAGCTCGCCCGCGCTCGAGGCACAGGCCCTTCTCCTTCACGTGCTGCCACAGGCGGCAGAGATACTTCATGTCCTCGCGGATCGCGTCGGATTGGCGCCCTGCGCCGCGGTGCGCACGATGTAGCCACCGTGGTTTCGGGCGAATCGCTTCGGACACCAGCGACTTGAGGCGCGCCCGCTCGCCTTCGTCGTCGATGCGCGAAGAGACGCCGATGCCTTCGCCGCGCGGCATGTAGACCATGAGCCGCGACGGCAACGCGACGAAGGTCGTGAGACGCGCGCCCTTCGTGCCCATCGGGTCCTTCACCACCTGCACGAGGATGTCGTCGCCTTCGCGCACGAGGCGCTTGATGTCCGAGCGCCTCGGGCACCGCCCACCAGCGTGTTCTCGTTGTTGGGCGCGGCGATGTCCGCGGCGTGCAGGAACGCGGTGCGCTCGAGGCCGACGTCGATGAACGCGGCCTGCATGCCGGGCAGCACGCGCTGCACGCGGCCCTTGTAGAGATTGCTCACGATGCCGCGACGACTCTGTCGCTCGACGAAGAGCTCCGTCAGCACGCCGTTCTCGATGAGCGCAGCGCGGTTCTCGCGCGGTGCGACGTTGATGAGGATCTCCGTGGTCATCGAGCCGCTCCCCTGGCAGCGCGGCCTGCCACACGGGAATGCCCGCGGCGCGCAGCATCTCGGCGGTCTCGAACAGCGGCAGGCCCATCACGCCGGTGTAGCTGCCGTCGATGTCGTTGACGAACACGGCGCCGAGACCCTGGATCGCGTACGCGCCGGCCTTGCCCTGCGGCTCGCCGCTCGCCCAGTACGCGTGCAGCTCGCGTCGGATCGAGCTGCGCGAACGACACGTGCGTCGTCGAGATGTCCATGACCGCGTGCCATCGGGCATGCGCAGCGCGATGCCGGTGTGCACGACGTGGGTGCGGCCCGAGAGCTTGCCAGCATCGTGCGCGCATCGGCTTCGGATTCGGGCTTGCCCAGGATTTCCTCGCCGACCACCGACGGTGGTGTCGGCCGCGAGCACGGGCAGGTCGGTGTTGCGTCTGCCAGATCGCATCGGCTTTTTCGCGCGCCAGCCGCACGACGTACTCGTCGGCGGCTCCGCGGCCGGGGCGTCTCGTCGATGTCGGCCGGCGTGACCACGTGCGGCACGCCGATGAGCTCTAACAACTGGCGGCGGCGCGGCGAAGCCGAGGCCAGCCGTAGCGCCGGCGCGGTTTTCCTCATCGATGTCCCCTCGCTCTTGTTCATCGACCCGTGCTCGAATTCCTGCTCGCGCCCCGTCACGACCCTATTCACGATGATACGGGTGATTGTGCAGCACGCTGTGCGCGCGATACAGCTGTTCGGCGAGCATCACCCGCACCATGGCGTGCGGAAAGGTCAGCGGCGACAGCGACCAGCGCCAGCTCCGCCCTCTTCAGGAGCTCGGGGCCAAGACCGTCGGGACCGCCGATCACGAACGACAGATTGCGGCCGTCCTGGATGCGCTCGGCCTAACCATTTGGCGAGATCGAGGGTGGTGCGTATCTTGCCGTGCTCGTCGAGGGCGACCAGGTAGTCGTCCCCGATGCGTTCGAGCAGGCGTTTTTCCTCGTCCGCCTTGGCGGTTGTCCTGGACGGGCAGCTCCTCGAGGTCGACGCGCATCGAGCTGCGCAGTCGGCGCATGTAGTCGTCGTACGCCGTCGTCACCCACTCGGGCATGCGCGTGCCGACCGCGAGGATGCGAACGCGCACGCGTGACCCGGCCTAGCGCGCGGCGCGAGCCCGGGCCGGCGCCTTGCGCGGCGGCTTCGACCGCTTCGACTGCTTCGACCGCCGGTTCGCGATCTTCCCAGAGATTCTCGAGACCGTAGAACTCGCGCACGCGCGGCAGCATCACGTGCACCACCACGTCGGTGAGATCGACGAGCACCCACTCACCTTCGCGCGCGCCTTCGACGCCCATCGGACGGAAGTCGTTCTGCTTGGCGAACTGCACCACGCGATCGGCGATCGACTTCACGTGGCGATCGGAATTGCCGGACGCGATGACGACGATGTCGGTGATGTCGGTGAGATGTCGAACGTCGATGACTTTGACGTTGACGGCCTTCATGTCGTCGAGCGCGTCGTTGACGATGCGCAGCAGCGCGTTCGGAAGGGCGGGCTTGGCCTTGGCTTTGGCCGGGTCTTCGGAGCCGCTTTGAGCTTGGCTTCTGGCTTCACTTTGGCCGGCGCGGAGGCACGGCGGGGATTGGCTTTCGTGGTCATTGCACTCCGTGGATTTCGCTAGCGGTCGCGAGCATAGCACCCGGACTCGCGGATGATGTCGCGAACTGTGTCCGGCACCAGGAACCGCGGATCGCGGCCGGCGTCGATGATCTGCCGCAATTCCGTCGAGGATATTTCGAGCTGGGTCACGGCATGGACGTAGATGCGCCCGGCCGGCGATTCGATGCAAGTCGTTCACGGCGCCGGTGCCGCGATCGACCATCAGTTCGCCCAGTGGTCCCTGCGTCGGCGCCTTCCAGCCGGGCCGATGCGCGACGACCACGTGCGCGAGATCGAACAGCTCGCGCCAGCGGTGCCAGTTCGGCAATCCGAGGAAAGCATCCATGCCGAGCAACAGGCACAGCGAGCGGTCGCGGAAATTCCGGCGCAGCTCGGTCAGCGTGTCGACGGTGTATGACGCGCCGCGCGCGCCGCACTTCGCGATCGTCGACGACGAAGGCGGGCTGATCCGGCGACGGCGGCGCGCACCATGGCGAGCGCGCAGCGCGGCGTCGGCCAGCGTGCGTTCGCGATGCGGCGGATTGCCCGTCGGCAGGAAGCGCACCTCCGACGAGCTTGAGCGACTGCCACAGCTCGAACGCCGTGCGCAGGTGCCCGAAATGGATCGGATCGAAGGTGCCGCCGAAGAGGCCGATCGGGCCGGTTCGTCTGCCGTGGTGTCATGGAAAGGATTTCACGCGGCGCGGGTTCCGGTGAGCGGAAGGGTGCGTGCGGCCCGCGAATTCCACGACGATGCAGGGCCATCTCGTCCCACGCGTCGCCGCGCATGTTGTCCCTTGATCATGCGATCGGCGCGCGAGAGGCGCGCGGCGAGCCGCGCATACGGCAGCTTGCCCGCGCGACGCTTCGCCTTTTCGAGCGCGGCGGAGGCTTCTGCCAGCCGCGGTAGCCAGGCGTCGTGATCGCGTGGTGCCCCAGACATTGTGGATCTCGCGGTTCAGCGACCACAGCGCGAGCGTCGGCTTCGACGCCTTCGCTGTGCAGGCCGGAGAGGATGCGCAGCGCGCGCGGCACGTCGCCGCCGAGCGCCGCTTCGCCGAGCTGGAACACGTCGAAACGCGCGCTGTCGGCGATCGACGCCTGCACGGCGGCGAGATCGATGCGCTTGCCGCGCCGTACAGCTTGAGCTTCTCGAGCTCCTGCTGCGCGGCGAGCAGATTGCCCTCGGTCGCTCGACGATGAAACGCACGGCATCGTCGTCGAGCTCGAGCGACATCGGCGGCGCGCGTCCGCGCAACCATTGCGGCAGCTCGCGCGACCTCCACCGGCCAGCGTCGGCAGCCAGGCGCCCGCGGACTCGAACGCCTTCACCCACGCGGAATTGTTCTGCTCGCGTTCGAGCTTGCCGGTGATCATGAGATAGACGTTGTCGGGGCTCGGGTTCGCGCAGGAGCTCGACGATCGCGTTCGCGCCGCCGGTGCCGGGCTTGCCCGAAGGCAGGCGCAACTCGATCAGCTTGCGCGAGCCGAACAGCGAGAGGTTGTTAGACGAGGCGCGCACGTCTTCCCAGTCCGCGACGCGCTCGATGAAGATGCACTTCGCGCTCATCGAAGCCGGCGCGCTTCACGCGCGCGCGAATCGCGTCCGCGGCTTCGCCGACGAGCAACGCTTCGTCGCCGGAGACGAGATAGGCACGCGCGGGCTCACCGGACAGGTGGGAGTTGAGGGTGTCGAAGGTCAGCTTCAATGGCGCCGAGGCGGTCGATTATCGTTGCAAGTTGCGGGGCCGGAAGCCACCCGATAGGCTGCTCGGCATCCCATGCGCCGCGCCCGCCTCAAAGCCCATCCTCTGCTCGCTGCTGGCGATCGCCCTGCTCGTGGCGACCTGCCAGTACCTGGCGCATTTCCACGTGCCCGCGCGGCGACGCTGGCCCGGCCGCGCATGTCGGACGCGGCTGGCTGCCGGCTGGCCAGGCCCATGGCGCCGAGGAGCATTGCAGCGCTCTGCCTCCAGTTCGACCGGCTGCCGGCGCCGCCACGCCACGCGTCGAGCCCACCGCCTTCTTCGTTCCTCGTCGCCACCGTCGAAGCCGAACGCCTCGAGCGTCTGGCGCTCGCCACGCCGCATCTCTGGCCTCCCTCGCGCGGACCGCCTCTCGCCTGAAGTCGATCTGTTCCGTGTCGCGCGCGCGAGCCCGCGGCCCTGTTCATCACTTCAGGAGTCGATCCATGTTTTCCGGTTCGCGGTTCGCGCTGAACCGCCGTTTCCATTCCCGCTCCTTTTCATTTCCTTGGCCGCTCGGCCGCCTGAGCCGCACGACCACGAACGCGACGACCTGCAGGAGGTCATCGTCACGGCGACCGCCCTGCGTCGATCGACGCTCGAAGTCGCGCAACCCACGTCGATCCTGTCCGGCGACGATCTCGTGCGCGATCGCGGCACCAGCATCGGCGAGGCGCTGGCCTCGCACCGCGGGCGTCAGCGCCACCTACTTCGGTCCGCAGGCCAGCCGCCCCGTCATCCGCGGGCCTGACCGGCGAACGCGTGCAGGTCAGCGAGGACGGCGCCGAGTCGCTCGACGTCGCCGCGCTGTCCGCCGATCACGCCGTCACCATCGATCCGCTGCTCGCCGAGCGCGTCGAAGTGCTGCGCGGCCCGGCCACGCTGCTCTACGGCAATGGCGCCGCCGGCGGACTCGTCAACGTGCTCGTGCGCCGCGTGCCCGAGCAGGCCTACGACGACACGTCGAAGGCGCCGCGGAAGTGCGCGGCGCAGCCGCGCTCGACGAACGCGCGGCGGCCGTGCGTGTCGATGGCGGCGTCGACGGCTGGTCGTTCCACGGCGATGCGTACGCGCGCGACACCGACGACGTCGAGATTGCCGGGTTACTCGCTGTCACGCGCGCGCGCGCGCAGTCCGGGCGAATTCACCGCCGAGGAGATCGCCGCCGGCCGCGGCCGCCTCGCCGACAGCGCCAGTCGCTTTGCGGCGGCGCGCTGGGCGTCTCGCGAGTCGGCGATGCCGGCTTCGCCGGCGTCGCGGTGAGCCGCTTCGAAACGCAGTACGGCATTCCCGGGCGCGGAGGAAGGCGTGTCGATCGACATGCAGCAGACGCGTTTCGACTTCAACGGCGACTGGCATCCGCACGAACGGTGGATCGACTCCGCGCACCTGCGCGCATCTCGTTCAACCGCTACGAGCACGCCGAACTCGAGCCCGGCGGCGAAGTCGGCACGCAATTCGACCAGGACGGCCTCGTCGGCGCGACTCACGATCGAACACGCGCCGCTCGGCCGGCTGGCGCGGCACCTTCGGCGTGCAGTTCCGCGACATCGATTTCGCGGCGCTGGGCGAAGAGGCGTTCGTGCCCGGCGTCGGTCACGCGCAACCTCGGCGTGTTCGGCTACGAGGAACGCGCCTTCGGCCCGGTGACGCTCGAAGCTCGGCGCGCGGCTCGAACAGCAGGAGATCACGCCCGAAGGCGATCTGCCCGGATTACGACGTCGCGCGTGCGAGTTTCGCCGGCGGACTCGTCTGGCGGTTCGCGACGGACTGGAGCACGGCGATCAACGTCACGTCCACGCAGCGGCATCCCACCTCGACGGAGCTGTACGCCGACGGCCCGCACATCGCCATCCAGCGCTTCGAGATCGGCGACGCCGGCCTGCGCCCCGAGCGCGCCCGGACCCTGGACCTTTCGCTGCGGCATCGCAGCGGAGCGCTGGAGCATGAGCGCTCACCGCGTATCGCAGCGACTATCGCGACTACATCTACGCCGCTTGACCGGCGACATCGAAGACGAACTGCCCGTGGCGTCTGTACCTGCAGGACGACGCGCGACTTCACGGGCTTCGAAGCCGAAGTCGATCTTCCCGCGCTGGAGATCGCCGGCGGCAAGCTCGACGACGCGCCTGGTCGCGGATGCCGTGCGCGCCGAACTCGGACGACGGCGGCGACCTGCCGCAGATTCCGCCGCTGCGCGCTGGGCGCGGAAGTGCGCTACTCGCGCAACGTCTGGTCGGCGGGCATGTCCGCGCATCGCTTCAGCCGGCAGCGGCGGGTCGCCGACAACGAGTTGCCCACCGACGGCTACACGATGTTGGGAGCGGACGCGTCGTGGCGCCTGCCGTCGGCGCAGCGCGAGGTCGCTGGCGTACCTGCGCGGCGAGAACCTGCTCGACGAAGACGCGCGCCGCCACACCTCGCCGCTCAAGGAATTCGCGCCGTTGCCGGGTCGCTCGATCGGCGCCGGTGTGCGCCTGGACTTTTAGTCCTTGTAAGCTGCGCGCATGACATCCACCGACCAGGAACCGGCCATCGAGCTGAGCGGACTGCGCTTCGGCTGGCCGGGCGGTTCCCGGTTGCTGGACATCGCGGCGCTGCGCGTGACACGCGGCGAACGCGTGTTCCTGCGTGGCCCGAGCGGCAGCGGCAAGAGCACCTTGCTCGGCCTGATCGGCGGCGTGCTCGCCCCCGATGACGGCGCCGGTGCGCGTGCTCGGCGCAGCCGCTGCAGCGAGATGTCGCGTCCGCACGCGCGACCGGTTCCGCGGCGAACACGTGGGCTTCGTGTTCCAGATGTTCAACCTGCATCCCCTATCTCACGGTGCGCGAGAACGTGCTGCTGGCGCTGCGTTTCGCGCCGGCGCGCGCCGCGCGCGTGGCTCGACCGCGGAGGCCGAAGCCGCTGCGGCTGCTGGCGGCGCTGGGCATCGGGACGGCCGCATCTTCGACCGGCCGGTGACGCAGCTGTCGATCGGCCAGCAGCAGCGCGTGGCCGCCGCGCGCGCGCTTGCTCGGGCGGCCGGAAATCCTGATCGCCGATGAACCCACGTCGGCGCTGGATCACGACGCGCGCGCAGTCCTTCCTGCGGCTGCTGCTCGAACGAGTGCGCGGCGCACGGCACCACGCTGCTGTTCGTGAGCCACGATCCGACGCTCGGCGCGATCTTCGACCGGCAGCTGTCGATGCCGGAACTCAACGCCGGAGCTCGGGCGTACATGAGCCGCAGCCTGCACCTGGCCTGGCGCAGCCTGCGCGAACCGGCGCGGCACGGCGCTGCTCACCATCTGCGCCATCGCCATCAGCGTGGCGCTGCTGCTGGGCGTGCAGAAGATGCGCACCGCCGCGCGCGACGAGTTTCGCGAGCACGGTGTCCGGCGTCGACCTGGTGGTGGGCGCACGCTCGGGCCCCGTGAACCTGCTGCTGTACTCGGTGTTCCGCGTCGGCGACGCCACGGCCAATGTGAGCTGGGACGAGCTATCAACTGGTCGCGCGGCATCGCGATGTGGCCTGGACCATTCCCATCTCGCTGGGAGATTCCCATCGCGGCTTCCGCGTGCTGGGAACCACCGGCGGACTACTTCCGACCACTATCGCGTCGCGGGTGGGCGGTCGCTGGAGTTTCGTCGCGGCGCCCGCTTCGCCGGCTGCTACGACGCCGTGCTGGGAGCCGAGGTCGCAGAGAACTGGGTTACCAGCTCGGCGACCCGATGGTCATCGCGCATGGCACTGGGCGCACGTGAGCTTCGCGCGAACACAAGGACGAGCCCTTCCGCGTGGCCGGCATACTCGCGCGCACGGGCACCCCGGTGGACCGCACCGTGCACGTCATCGCTCGAGGGCATGGAGCCCTGCACGACGGCAGATCGGGCGGCATCCATCGTGGTGCCCGGCGAGACCGCCGGAGCAGGCGCGTGCAGCGAACCCACCCGCATCAGCCCATCACCGCGTTCTTCGTCGGCATGCGCGACCGCGTCACGCGCTGCTCACCATGCAGCGTGCGCTCAATGAATTCCGCCGCGAGCCGCTGCTCGGCCATCATTCCCGGTGTCGCGCTGAAGCAGCTCTGGGACGTGATCGGCATCGCGGATCGGGCGCTTGCTGATGGTGGCGGCGTTCGTGGTGCTCGCGGGGCTGCTGGGCATGCTCACGGCCATTCTCGTGAGCCTCAACGAACGGCGGCGCGAGATGGCCATCCTGCGCTCGGTGGGTGCGCGGCCGCGGCACGTGTTCGCGCTGCTGGTCGATCGAGGCCGGGCTGCTGGCCGGCGCTGGCGTCGCGCTCGGCACCGGGCTGACCTACGTCCTGCTTGCGTCGGGCGCAGAGTCTGCTCACCCGCTACGGAATCTTCGTACCGCTGACCGGTCTCACTGGCACCGACGCCGCGATGCTCGCCGGTATAGTGGCGGCCGCGCTGCTCATGGGCTCTGTTGCCGGCCTGGCGCGCCTACCGCAACACCCTGGCCGACGGCCTAACTATCCGGATCTGACACGGAACCCGCATTGCTGCGAAGACCTCCGCTGCCATTGCGCTGCTCATGGCCCTGCTGGCCTGGGGGGCCGCCCTTGCCGCGGATCCCGCGCACGCACGCTGGAGTGGACGGATCTCATCCCCGAAAGCGCGCGCGGCGAATTCGCCTCCGCGCCACCGTCGGCCGCCCACGACTATCTCGGCGAGAGTGGCCCCGCCGCGCTACAGCAGTCCGTGAGCGCGCCGGTCAATCCAGAGCTCGATGGCAAGCTCGTGAAGATCCCGGGATTCATCGTGCCTCTCGACGTGGCCAAGGACGGCACCGTCAGCGAATTCTTCCTGGTGCCCTACTTCGGCGCCTGCATCCACGTGCCGCCGCCACCGCCGAACCAGATCGTTTACGTCACGTCGCAAAAGGGGATCGCGCTCGATTCAATCTACGAGGCGTACTGGATCACGGGCACGATGAAGATGCAGAACAAGTCGACGCGCCTCGGGGCCGCCGCGTATTCTCTGGCGGCGGACAAGGTGGAAATCTACAAGTACTAGGTCGCCCATGCCCACGCTCTTCGAGAAGATCATCGCCGGCGAGATTCCGGCCAACATCGTTCACCAGGATGACCGGGTCACCGCGTTCCGCGACATCAGTCCGCAGGCGCCGGTGCACATCCTGATCGTGCCGAACAAACCCATTCCCACCGTGAACGACGTCAGTGAAGAAGACGAGCGAATGCTCGGCCACCTGTTCGTCGTCGCGCGCGACATCGCAAGGAAGGAAGGCATCGCCGACAACGGCTTCCGCCTCATCATCAACTGCAACAAACACGGTGGCCAGGTGGTGTATCACCTGCACATGCACCTGGTCGGTGGCCGATCGCTCGGCCCGATGCTGTCCGGAGGAACTCATGGCTAAGGCGAAGGCAAGCTAAGGCGAAGAAGAAGGCTCCCGCCAGGAAGTCCGTGCAGAAGTCCGCGAAGAAAGTCGCTCGCGTCGTGTCGCGCAAGGTCGCGGCGCCCACGCGCAAGGCCGGCGACTTCTATCCACCGATCAAGCCCTTCAACAAGGGCTTCCTGCGCGTCTCGCCCGTGCACGAGCTCTACTACGAGGAGTGCGGCAACCCCAACGGCAAGCCGGTGGTGTTCCTGCATGGCGGCCCGGGCGGCGGCACCGACGCCGAAGATGCGCCAGTTCTTCGATCCGAAGCATACCGCATCGTGCTGTTCGACCAGCGCGGCTGCGGCAAGAGCAAGCCGCACGCCAGCCTCGAGGACAACACCACCTGGCACCTGGTCGCGGACATCGAGACGCTGCGCGAGCACCTCGGCATCGAGCACTGGCAGGTGTTCGGCGGCTCGTGGGGCTCCACGCTGGCGCTGGCCTACGCGCAGACGCATCCCGAGCGCTGCACCGAGCTGGTGCTGCGCGGCATCTTCCTGCTGCGCAAGATCGAAGCTCGACTGGTTCTACCAGGATGAGCTCGGCGCCGGCGTCGATGTTCCCGGATCTCTGGGAGCACTATCTCGCGCCGATGTCCGCCGGCCGAACGCGGCGACCTGCGTCGACGTCGTACTACAAGCGCCTGACCAGCGACGACCGCGACACGCTGCTCGAAGCCGCGCGCGCCTGGTCCATCTGGGAGAGCGCCGCTGTCGTACATCAAGATGAACCTGGACTACGTGAAACGCGCCGGCGAAGCCGAGTTCGCCGCCGCCTTCGCGCGCATCGAGTGCCACTACTTCGTCAACGGCGGCTTCCTCGAGCGCCCGAACCAGCTGCTGGAAGACGTGCACAAGATCCGCCACATCCCCGCCGTCATCGTGCAGGGCCGCTACGACGTGGTCTGCCCGGCGCGCAGCGCCTGGGACCTGCACAAGGCCTGGCCCGAGGCCGATCTGCGCATCGTCCCGGACGCCGGCCACTCGGCCTTCGAACCCGGCACCGCGCGCGAGCTGGTCATGGCCACCGACCGCTTCACCCGCTAAATGGGGTCACTCCCCATTTGCTAGCAAAAGGGGTCAGACTCCCGGAATTGGTTCGCTCCCCCGCGGTCTGAACGCGAATGCATGGAATGCGCAGACTGACGGCTGGTCCCCGCCCTGCTGGCGCTGGCGCCGCCTGCGCGCTCGCCAGCGGTTCGGCGTCGTCCAAACCGAGCAGGTGCGCGCCGAGCTGGTGGCGCACGCGCCCGAGGGCGTCGGCCCCGGCAAGACCGTCTGGCTGGGCCTGCAGCTCGAGCACAAGCCGCACTGGCACACCTACTGGAAGAACCCCGGCGACTCCGGCCTGCCGACCACGCTGGAGTGGACGCTGCCCGCGGGCGTCACGGCCGGCGACATCGACTGGCCGGCGCCGAGCCAACTGCCGATCGGACCGCTGGTCAACTACGGCTACGAAGGCACGGTGCTGCTGCCGGTGCCGGTGACCGTCACCGCGCCGCATCGCCGGCGACGCGCTGGACGTGCAAGCTGCGCAGCCGACTGGCTGGTCTGCAAGGACGAGTGCATCCCCGAAGACGGCGAGTTCGCGCTGAAGCTGCCGCGCGGTCAGCCCACCGCGCGCACGCCGCGCGGTTCGAGCGCGCGCTGGCCGCGCGGCCCAGCGGATGTGCGCGGCGCCGACGCCACGGCGCGCATCGACGGCGACGCGCTGCACTTCGAGGTCGCGGGCTGCCGGCCGCGTGCGCAGGCCGCAAGACGCGCGGTCTTTCCCGGAAGCGCCCGGCGTGATCGACAACCCGGCGCCGGTGCCGCAGCGCTGGAACGGCGCCGCGTGGACGCGCAGCTGGCCGCTGTCGCGCGCAGCGCAGCGCCAGTCCCGCGGCGCTGCCCGCTGGTGCTGGCTGCCGACGGCGGCCGCATCTGCGCGTGGATGCGACGATCTCGGGCGAATGGCCCTGGCCATGGAGCGGCGATGGGCCGCCAGACTCCGGCGCCAGCGTCGCCTCGCTCCGCCACCGTGGCGAAGCAGCGCGGCCGGCGCCTCGCAGATCGGCCTGGTCGCGGCGCTGCTGTTCGCGCTGCTCGGCGGCCTGCATCCTGAACCTGATGCCCTGCGTGTTCCCGGTGCTGGCGCTCAAGGTGCTGGGCTTCGCGCAGCATGCCGGCGACGCCGCGCGCAGCGCTGGTCGCAGCGGGCTGGCCTACACCGCCGGCGTGGTGCTGTCCTTCCTGGCGCTGGCGGGGCTGCTGCTGGCGCTGCGCGCGGGCGGCGAGCAGCTCGGCTGGGGCTTCCAGCTGCAGTCGCCGGCGTCGTGGTGGCGCTGGCCGCGCTGTTCACGCTGATCGGCCTGAACCTGGCCGGCGTGTTCGAGTTCGGCTCCGTGCTGCCGTCGAGCGTGGCCTCGCTGCGCGCCCGGCGATCCCGCGGTCGACTCCTTCCTGACCGGCGTGCTGGCGGTGGCCATCGCCTCGCCGTGCACCGCGCCGTTCATGGGCGCGTCGCTGGGCGCCGCGCTCGGCCTGCCCGTGGCGCAGGCGCTGGCGGTCTTCGCCGCGCTCGGCCTGGGCATGGCGCTGCCCTACCTGGCGGCCAGCGCGGTGCCCGCCGTTGGCGCGCCTGCTGCCGCGGCCCGGCGCCTGGATGGAGACCTTCCGCGGCTGATGGCCTTTCCGATGTTCGCCACCGTCGTCTGGCTGGTCTGGGTGCTGGGCCAGCAGAGCGGCATCGACGGCGCCGGGCGCTGCTGCTGGCGCTGCTGGCGCTGGCGCTCGGAGCCTGGTGGTGGGGCGCTACGCCCGGAGGCGCGGCGCGGAGCGCGTCTTGGCCACCGTGGCCATCGCGTTGCTGGCGGTCGGCGCGTTCGCCTGGGCCGCGCCGCTGTGGCGCCGGCCGCGGCCGCCGCCGCGCCGCCGCCAATGCCGGCGGACGCTGGCAGCCCTGGGCGCCGGAGCCGCGTCTCGACGCTGCCGCGCCGCGGGCCAACCGGTGTTCGTCGACTTCACCGCCGCCTGGTGCGTCACCTGCCAGTACAACAAGAGGACCACGCTGGCCGACGCCGAGGTGCTGGCCGACTTCGAGGCCGCACAAGGTCGCCGCTGCTGCGCGCCGACTGGACCCGCCGCGACCCGGCGATCACCGCCGCGCTGGCGCGGCTGGGCCGCAACGGCGTGCCGGTGTACGTGTTCTACGACGGCGCGAGCGCGCCCGCGGTGCTGTCCGAAGTGCCTCGGGTGCGAGGAAGTCCGTCTCGGCGATCGCGTCCGTCAATGAGTGAACCACTACAGGAGTCCGTCATGATGCGTCCGTCACCCTGCTTGCCGCCGCCGTCTGGCGCTGGCCGCCGCGCGCGCAGGCCGCCGCCGTCCGTCGGCCAGCCCGCGCCCGACTTCACGCTCAAGGACGCCAGCGGCAAGACCGTCACGCTGACCGACTACAAGGGCAAGCACGTGGTGCTGGAGTGGACCAACCCCGGCTGCCCCTTCGTGCAGAAGCACTACAACAGCGGCAACATGCCGGCCACGCAGAAGGACGCCGGGCCAAGGGCGTGGTCTGGCTGGCGATCAACTCCACCGGCGAAGGCCGGCGACTACCAGCCGCGCGAAGCTGGTGGCCTGGATGAAGGAGCACAAGGCGCAGCGCCCACCGCCACGCTGATGGACGAGGACGGCAAGGCTGGGCAAGGCCTACGGCGCGCGCACCACGCCGCACATGTACATCGTCAATCCCGCAGGGCCAGCTGGTCTACGCCGGCGGCATCGACAGCATGGCCTCGCGCGCAACCGGCCGACATCGAAGGCCGCGACCAACTACGTGACCGTGGCGCTGGACCGAAGCCCTGGCCGGCAAGCCGGTGAGCACGGCGACGACCCGGCCCTACGGCTGCTCGATCAAGTACTGAAGGAACCGGTTTTCTTCGGGAAATATGTAAGGTCGGCCTAAAGTCCGAAAGTTCGCGGCCGTTACACCTGCTAGCGGGATCTGCGTCTGCTCAACGCCGAGACCGTCGGTCCAAAAGCCGGGTTGGTGAGGGTGGTTTTCGAAACGACTCCTCCTCTTTCTCCAACTCTCTCATCTCCCGGCGCTCTCTCTCAGCCCGGCGGCAACCCCGCCGGGCCTCTCTCCCCCGACGAACCCCTCGATCTCTTCCAGCACCGGCAATTTGCGCGGCGCCAGCTTCGCGAACGCCGCCACCGTGTCGGCATGTCCGCGTCCGGCGTAGAGCCGCAGGGTGAGCGGCACGCCAGCGCGCGTCAGCGCTTCCGCCATCGCTTTCGTGTGAGAGGGCCAGACCACGTCGTCGTCCTCGCCATGCAGCAGCAGCGCGGGCGGTGCCCCGGGGCGTACCTTCCGCACCGGCTGCCAGTCGCCGAACCCATAGGGCGCCGCGAAGATGGTCTTCAATGTGTTGGTGTCCGGATCCAGCGCATACGGCCCGGAGAGCCCGATGAATCCCTTGATGGCGCCGGCACGCAGACCCGCGCGCTCCAGCAACGCAGGGTCGTAGGCCAGCAAACCCGCGATCTGCGCCCCCGCCGAATGCCCCGCGAGGTAGATGCGCGAGGGATCGCCACCGATCTGCGCCGCGTGACTGACGACCCAGGAAAGAGCCGCGGACGCGTCGGTCATGAAATCCGGGAAGCGCACCTCGGGGTACAGCCGATAGTCCGGAAGTACCGCCACGTATCCCGACCGGGCGAGCGCAGCTCCCACGAACCGGTACTGGTCCTTGCTGCCGCGCTCGTAGCTACCCCCGTACCAGAACACGATGATCGGCCGATCGCGCGCGCCGTCCGGCACGTAGACATCCAGCCGCTGGCGCGGATTCGTGCCGAAGGCTTGGTCCGCGCGACGCGCGAAGTCGCCGGAGCGTGCGCCGGCATTGGCCGCGGCGAAGGTCAGGCTGCTGCACGAGGCGACGAAGAAGGAGGCGGCGAGCGCGCCGCCGGCGAGTAGCCAGCTTTTCACTGGCGCAGGGCGAAGGTGGGTTGCATGGCATCGTCTATTACGCCGTGGCGGCGCAGCCAGATGCAGGCATCGGCCGCGTCCTGCTCGAACCATTGGCGCGCACTGCCCAGGCGGAAGGTGTAACCCCAGGCATCCATGTCGGCGAGCATGCGGTCACGCCGCAGCTGCGTGAGCTGATCGGCCAGCAGGATCTGCAGAAAGCAGACCGCGCATTCCTCGTCGTCGTCGCCGCCGGCATCGCGATCCAGCCCGTCGCGACGAGCCGCGGTCATGCAGACGAAGTGGCTCAGCTCATGCAACAGCGAGTGGAGCGGCGTGTCAGACCGCACGAAGAGCTCATCGCCGCGCAGTCCCGCTTCGCTCTCGCCCCAGTAGGAGCCGGGCAGCGTCTCGCCGGCAGAAAGGTGCCGCAGCACCAACCCGTAGCGGCGTGCGAGCGTGAGGACGTCGGCATGCGGTTCGGCCCCGACGCGAACCACGTCCATGGGTGGCGGCTACAGCGCGGCGAGGCGCCGCATCACCTGCGCCGCGAGATCGCGTGCCAGCGCTTCGCTGAGGATCTCCTGCTCGCGCTCCTTGGCGAGCAACTGGGCCTCGTCGAAGCTGATGTCGCGCGAGACGGTGATCTCTTCCTTTTCGATGAGCGTCTTGTCGCCCGACGTCACCGAGAACAGCACCTTGTAGGTGAGCTCGTACTCCGTGGGGATGTTGCGCGCCGACACCGACAGCACGCGCTCGGTCAGCTCGTCTTCGTGCACGGTGATGACCGCGCCCGACGAGCCGCGCGTGCGGATCACATTCACATTGGAAGCGATCAGCGCCTTGCGCAGATCCTGGACGAAGTCGGTCTGCTCGTCCTTGGTATCGACGAAGGTGTAGGCGAACTCGGCGGGCAGCGGTTGACGGCCCTGCAGGTGGAACCCGCAGGCGGACAGAACCAGCGCCGCGGCAATGAAAATGGGGACATTCCTCATTTCGTTGTCACAATTGAAAAGGTAGTGAGACGGATGGCGCCGTCGAGAATTGTGACAACGAAATGAGGAATGTCCCCGTTTTCATACGACGATGTTCACCAGCTTGCCCTTCACGTAGATCGCCTTTTTCACCGGCTTGCCTTCCATGAACTTCTGCACGTTGGCATCGGCCTTCGCGGCGGCAATGGCGGTCTCGTCGTTCGCGTCGGTGGCGATCGACACCCGCGCGCGCATCTTGCCGTTCACCTGCACCGAGATCTCGATCTGGTCCTGCACCAGCGCATCCGCGTCCGGCGCCCACCAGCGCTCCAGCGCCAGCGCCGTGCTCGTGACCGAGCTGATGCCAGAGTTCGTGCGTGACGTGCGGGATCATCGGCGACAGGCACATCACCGCGATCTCCAGCGCCTCGTGCGCCACCACGCGGCCCGCCAGCGTGGTGCTGTCGTGCTTCGAAATGGCGTTCAGCAATTCCATGACCGAGGCGACGGCAGTGTTGAAGCTGCGGCGGCGGCCGATGTCGTCCGTCACCTTCGCCAGCGTGGAGTGCGCAATGCGCCGCATTTCCTTCTGCGCGGGGCTCAGCTTCGTCTTGTCGAACTCCGTGGTGGTGATGGCATCGGCGGGCGGCGCCGCGTTCACCTGGTCGTGCACCGCCTTCCACAAGCGGCGAATGAAGCGGAACGAGCCCTGCACGCCCTCTTCCGACCACTCCAGTGTCTGTTCGGGCGGCGCCGTGAACATCATGAACAGGCGCGCCGTGTCGGCGCCGAATTGCTCGACGATCCCGTTCGGATCCACCCCGTTGTTCTTGGTCTTGGACATCGTGCCCAGGCCATCCCACTGCACCGGCTGGTTGTCCGTGAGCAGGATGTATTCCGGTGCGCTGATTCTTGTCGTCGAGGATGATCTCGACGTCGGCCGGATTGTACTAGTTGCGCTGGCCCGTGGCACCGACGCGATAGTAGACCGTGCTGCAGCACCATGCCCTGCGTGAGCAGGTTCTTGAACGGCTCGTCCACCTTCACGAGGCCGAGGTCGCGCATCACCTTCGTCCAGAAGCGCGAGTACAGCAGGTGCAGGATGGCGTGCTCGATGCCGCCGATGTACTGGTCGACCGGCATCCAGTAGTTGGCCCGCTCGTCGACCATGGTCTTCGCGTCCGGGCAGGCGAAGCGCAGGAAGTACCAGGACGAATCGACGAAGGTGTCCATGGTGTCCGTCTCGCGGCGCGCATCGGCGCCGCACTTCGGACACTTCACGTTCAGGAACGACGGCGTCTTGTTGAGCGGATTGCCCGAGCCATCCGGCACCAGGCCTTCGGGCAGCACGACGGGCAGGTCCTTCTCCGGCACCGGCACTTCACCGCATTTCGCGCAGTGGATGAGCGGAACCGGGCAACCCCAGTAGCGCTGGCGCGAGATGCCCCAGTCGCGCAGACGCCATTGCGTGCGCTTCTTGCCGAGGCCCTTCTTCTCGAGCGCCGTGGCGATGGCATCGACGGCGGGCTGGAACTCCAGTCCGTCGAACTCGCCCGAGTTCATGGTGAGGCCGTATTCGCCGAAAGCATCCTGCCACGGCGGATCGAGATTCTCGTAGGCGCCGGTCTTCGACTTGATGACCTGCACGATGGGCAGTTTGTTCTTGAGCGCGAACTCGTAGTCGCGCGCGTCGTGGCCCGGGACGCCCATGACGGCGCCTTCGCCGTAGGCCATGAGCACGTAGTTGGCCACCCAGACCTCGACCATCTGGCCGGTGAACGGATGCTGCACGTGGAAGCCGGTGCGCATGCCCTTCTTTTCCTGCGTCGCGATGTCGGCTTCCATCGTCGAGCCGCGGCGGCACTCGTCGATGAAGGCCTGCAGCGCCGGGTTCTTCGCGCCGGCCGCGATGCGCGATCGGATGCTCGGCGGCGATCGCCATGAAGGTGACGCCGAACAAGAGTGTCCGCGCGCGTGGTGAACACCTTGAGCGCGCCATCGGCGCCCATCAGGCCCTTGGTGTCCGGCGAATACGGGAAGCTGATCTCGCAGCCCTCGCGACCTGCCGATCCAGTTGGCCTGCATGGTCTTCACGCGTTCCGGCCAGTCGGGCAGCTTGTCGAGGTCCGTCCAGCAACTCCTGCGCGTACTTCGTGATCGCCAGGTAGTACATGCGGGATCTCGCGCTTCTCGACGATGCGCGCCCGTGCGCCAGCCGCGACCGTCGATGACCTGCTCGTTGGCGAGCACGGTCTGGTCGACCGGATCCCAGTTGACGACGCCGGTCTTGCGGTAGGCGATGCCCTTCTCGAGCATCTGGAGGAACAGCCACTGGTTCCAGCGGTAGTAAGACGGCTCGCAGGTCGCGATCTCGCGCGACCAGTCGAAGGCGAAGCCCAGCGCTTGCAGCTGGCCCTTCATGTACGCGATGTTGTCGTACGTCCACTTCGCCGGCGGCACGTCGTTCTTGATCGCCGCGTTCTCGGCCGGCAGGCCGAACGCGTCCCAGCCCATGGGCTGCAGCACGTTCTTGCCCTGCATCAGCTGGAAGCGCGTGAGCACGTCGCCGATGGTGTAGTTGCGCACGTGGCCCATGTGCAGCCGGCCCGAGGGGTACGGGAACATCGACAGGCAGTAGAACTTGCCGTGCCGGTCCTCCGCGTTCTCCGTCGCTTCGAAGACGCGGTTGTCGTCCCAGAATTTCTGCGCGGCGCGCTCGACGTGCGCGGCTTCGTAACGTTCTTGCATCGGGAAAAGCTGGTTTTTCAGGGGCTTGGGAAGGCGGGCAAGGATACACGAGGGCCGCGGCACAAGCGACGCGTTCACCGGTGGCGGCGGTCGCCGCGAGCCTGACGGTGTACCCTGCCGGCAATCCACCGTGCGCGCGGCGGAATCAAGGGAGTGGCGAAATGAAGAGACGAGATTTCCTGGCCCATTCAGCGGCAGTCGTGACCGCCGCCGGGCTGATGTACCCGAGACTGTCGCGAGCCACCGGGGCCACGGATATCCCTGCCGTCTCGCGCACGGGCGGCGCCATCGTCCTGAAAGCCACCGACGTGGCGGACCTGCGCAAGCAGCTCCGGGGCCCGGTACTCACGCGATCCGACGAAAGCTACGAAGCGGCTCGCCGGGTGTGGAATGGCGCTTTCGATCGCCGTCCCGCGCTGATCGCGCGTTGCTCAGGCTCCGCCGATGTCAGAGCGGCCGTCCAGTTCGCGGCGACTCACGATCTCCTGGTCGCGGTGCGCGGTGGTGGTCACAGCCTGCCGGGCTACTCGGTCTGTGAGGGCGGCATCATGATCGACCTCGCGCCCATGCAAGGCGTGACCGTCGACGCCGGCACTCGCGGCGTGCGCGTGGAGCCGGGAGTGTTGTTAGGCAGGATGGACGCCGAGACGCAACGCGTGGGACTGGTGGTGCCGGCAGGCACGGTTTCCCACACCGGCGTGGCGGGTCTCACGCTGGGCGGCGGCGTGGGGCGGTTGCAGCGCAAATACGGACTCACCGTGGACAGCATGGTGGGCGCTGAGATGGTGACCGCGGACGGACGCCTGGTGCGCGCCAGCGCGGGCGAAAACGCCGACCTGCTTTGGGCGCTGCAGGGCGGTGGCGGCAATTTCGGCGTGGTGACGTCTTTCGAATTCCGCGCGCACGAATTCAATCGCAAGGCCATCGCCGGAGGCGTGGTGTTCCCGATGGACCAGGCTCGCGCGGTACTCGGCGCATTCTCCGACTACTGCAACCAGGCGAGTGACGATCTGTGGATGGACCCGGTGCTCGAATGCGATGCCGAGGGCCATCGGCAGCTCAATCTCATCGTCTGCCATTGTGGTGATGCCGCGAGCGCGTCCAGGGATCTCGCCGCGATCCGCAAGTTCGGCAAGGTGGTCCGCGACACTGTCGCGGAAAAAACCTGGGTCATGGTGCAGTCCGAATTCGACAACGATTCGCCGCATGGCCGGGGCTATTACATGTCAGGTGGGAGAATCACCAAGCTTCTCCCCGTCATGCTCGATCACGCGGTCGAGAGCATCAAGCTGCCTGGCGCCGAGCTCGGCAAGATCAGCCTCACGCAGCACGGCGGCGAAAGCGCGCGCCGCGCCGCCACGTCCACCGCCTATGCCTCGCGCGACGCCAGTCACAACTTCGTGGTCCGGGCTTCCTGGGAAACTCCGAAGCAGGCCGCGGACCGCACGGCCTGGCAGAAGCAGACGTGGAAAGGTTTCGCACCCTATTCCACTGGCTTGTACGCAAACCTCAATGCGGCCGAAGCCGACGTGAAGGCGCGGTCCGCCTATGGCGAGAATCTCGATCGGCTGGTGGGCATCAAGACCCAGTACGACCCGAAGAATCTCTTCCACCTGAATCCCAACATCACGCCGCGGGGCCCCACGCCCCGCTGAAGAACGCCCGCAGCTGAGCAACATCGGTCAGGCGTTCGCGCGGATCGCCCGCTATCTTTCCCGCCATGGGCGAATGCGAACGGTTACCGACCACCTACGAACGCTACCAACAGCGCTTCGCGCGCGTGCTGGCGCACATCGAGAGCCACTCCGAGGAAAGCCTGACCCTGGAAAGGCTGAGCGAGCTCGCGGCTTTCTCGCGGCACCACTTCCACCGCCAGTTCTCGGGCTTCCTAGGTATGAGCACGCACAAGTACGTGCAGTTCATGAGGATGCGGCGCGCCTCCTGGCGGCTGGCCTTCCGGAGCGAGATGTCGGTGCAGGAGATCGCGCTCGCCACCGGCTATGAAGGCCCCGAAGCCTTCGCACGCGCGTTCCGCCAATTCTCCGGACAGTCTCCGAGCGACTTTCGCGCGGCGCCCGACTGGCGCGAGTGGCACTCGCGCTTCCGCCCTTTCATTCACCTGAGACAGACCACCATGAATACCCTTCCAGCGCCGCAGGTCGTACGCGTGGTGCAGTTCCCGGCGACGCGGCTCGCGGTCCTGGAGCATCGCGGCAGTCCTATGCGGCTCGGCGACAGCATCCGCAACTTCATCAATTGGCGCAGGGCCAACAAGCTGCCACCGAGTCTCAGCGCCACGTTCAACTTCATCTACAACGATCCGGACGAGACACCGCCGGAGGAATTCCGCTTCGGCCTGGGCGCGGGAACGGACAAACCCGTGGAAGCCAACGATGCCGGCGTCGCCGCGTTCACGATCCCCTCGGGACGGTGCGCGGTACTGCGCCACGTGGGCTCGGACGACCAGCTGGGCCGCAGCATCCTGCACCTGTACTCGAACTGGCTGCCGGGAAGCGGTGAAGAGCTGCGCGACTTCCCGCTGTTCATGCAGCGGCTAACCTTCTTCCCGGATGTGCCGGACAGCGAAGCGATCACGGACATCTACCTGCCGCTTCGTTAGCCGCCAATGAAAAACGCCCGGGAGTTTCCTCCCGGGCGTCTTCCGATCGATCTATCGAACGTGTCAGCCGATGCGGATCGGCAGGAACAGCTGCGCGCCTTCGCGCTCGAGCAGGATGGCCACGGTCTTGTTGCCATTGTCCGTGGCGGTCTTCAGCTCCGAGATGGATTTCACGGCCTTGCCGTTCACGCCCAGGATCACGTCACCGGGGCGCACACCGGCGGCGGCGGCCGGCCCGGTCACTTCCTCGATGAGCAGGTACCCCTCGGTCTCCGCGCTCTTGCGCTCGTTGGCATCCAGCGGCCGCACCGACAGGCCGAGCTTGTCCGCCTTGGCGGGCTCTTCGATGTCGCGGTTGGCGACCTTCTGCACTTCTTCCTTGAACTCGTCGACCCTCACGTCGAGCATCTTGACCGACTTGTCACGCCACACTTCGAGCTTGGCGGTGTTGCCTGGCTTGATCGAGGAGATGACCGACGGCAGCTGCGTGGAACGCTCCACCGGCTTGCCATTCACGCTGAGGATGACGTCGCCGTTGCGGACGCCGCCCTTCTCGGCAGGACCGTCTTCGATGATCTGGCTGACGAGCGCGCCGCGCGGGCGATCGAGGCCGAAGGAATCCGCGAGCTGCGCGTTCACTTCCTGGATCTGCACGCCGATGCGGCCGCGGCTCACGCGGCCCGTGGTCACGAGCTGGTCGCGGACATTGGTGGCGACGTCGATCGGGATCGCGAACGACAAGCCCATCCAGCCGCCGCTGCGGCTGTAGATCTGCGAGTTGATGCCGACCACTTCGCCGTTGAGGTTGAACAGCGGGCCGCCGGAGTTGCCCGGGTTCACCGCGACGTCCGTCTGGATGAAGGGCACGAGGCCGTCTTCACCCGGCATGGAGCGGCCCGTAGCGCTGACGATGCCCGCGGTCACGGTGTTCTCGAAGGTGAACGGCGAGCCGATGGCCAGCACCCACTCACCGGGACGCAGCTTCGACGGATCGCCGATGCGCACCACGGGCAGGTTCTTGCCTTCGATCTTGAGCACGGCCACGTCGGAACGTTTGTCGATGCCGACGACCTTGGCCGTGTACTCGCGGCGATCGGTCATGCGAACCGTGACGTCATCGGCATCCGCGACCACGTGCGCGTTCGTGAGGATGTAGCCGTCGGCGCTGACGATGAAGCCCGAGCCCTCGCCCTGGCGCGGCGGAGTTTCGTAGCCGCCGCGAGGCTGCGGCACGCCGAAACGCTTGAAGAATTCCTGCACGGGATCTTCGCCGTCGCCGCCTTCGCTGCCGCGGCGCTGCACACGGCGCGCCTTCTCGACGACGGAGACGTTGACCACCGCCGGGCCGACCTGCTCGACCAGCGTGGCGAAGTCCGGAAGCACGCGGCCATTCAAGGTGCCCACGGGCTGCGGTGAACCATTTTGCGCGGGAGCTGCGACCTGGGCGGCGGCTGGCGCATCCACCTGCGCGGCGGCAACTGAAGACTGGGGAGAGCAGGCGCCGACCGCGAACGCGATCAGGGCGACGCCAGCGAGACGTCTCGCGAAGAATAGCGACATATCGACGGGTCCTTTGTACTTGGAGGATGACGCTGCCGAATCTGACCGGCCGGATTTGGCGAAGTTCAGCGGCTCACCTTGCGGGAAAACGGCCATGGAAACTCCTCAGGAGACTGGACGACGACGCCCCAGATAAGCGCCAAACAGCCCGAAAACAAGTGCCAGGCACACTGCCGGCCAGTGACCCACGCGCGCGAACGGCGTAAGTCCCGTGCGCGGCTGCAGTTCGGCGCGCATTACGTTTGCTTCATATTCCGGCGCGCGCTGGATGATCTCGCCCCGGGCCCCGATGAGCGCGGTCACGCCGTCATTGGCGGCACGCACCATCGGACGGCCGGCTTCCCATGCCCGCATGCGCGAGATCTGCAGATGCTGGTAGCGCGCCGTGGAATGCCCGAACCAGGAGTCATTGGTCACGTTGATCAACATCGTCGCGGTGCGCAACGCAGACAGCTGCGTGGTCGCGTAGGCGTCCTCGTAGCAGATGCCCATCGAGATCTTCTGGCCCGCGGCATCGAGCGGCGGCTGCGCGGCTTCACCGCGATTGAAACTCGCGTAAGGCAGGTCCATGAGCCTGAGCCAGCTGCGGATGAACCCGGGTACCGGGAAGAACTCCGAGAACGGCACCAGGTGATGCTTGTTGTACCAGCCTACCCCGCGCGTCGCGGGATCCATGACCAGGACGGAGTTGAAGGCATCTTCCTCGCCGGTCTTCGGATTCTCCTCCAGCCGGAGGGCACCGAGCACCAGCGCCGATCCCTTTGCGCTCGCCGCCTGGTACACGCTGCGCATGTAGTCGACGTGATAGTTGATCGGATCGGGAATCGTGGATTCGGGCCAGACGATGAGATCGGCGCCATGCGCCTGCACGGTGAGCCGCTCGAAGGTATCGAGGATCGCGGGCAAATTTTCGTCGATCCACTTTTCATCCTGCGGGATGGCTCCCTGCACCACCGCGACGGTGATGGGTTTACCCGACGGCTGCGTCCACTCGATACCGCGCAACGCGAGGGACAGTGTGCCGATGCCGACGAATACCGCGGCCACCGCGACGAAGTGCGCGCGCCGCCGACCCAGCGCCAGCGTCACCACCGCGCCGGCAAGCACCAGCGTCACCAGGCTCAGGCCCAACTGGCCCGACCACCGGCGCAAGGCCGCCTAACCAGTTGTCGGTGTGCGCATAGCCCAGTGCCAGCCACCCGAAGCCGGTGAGGAACCAGCTGCGGACCCACTCGACGAGCAACCACGCACCGGGGATGGCGATGAGCCAGCGCACGGCACCGCGCGGTGGCAGGTACTTCGCGACCACCCATCCCAGCAGGCCGTGATAGAGGCCCATGATGGCCGCGAGCGCCGCCATCAACAGCAACGCCAGCGGGATGGGCGCGTGACCGATCAGCCTGAGGCTGATGTACAGCCAATACGTACCCACCGAGAACGTGCCGACGTTGAACCAGAAGCCCAGCACGGCGGCGCGACGCGGCGTGGCGCCATCCCATAGATAGATGAGCGCCGCGGGCATGAGCACCGCCAGCGGCCACCAGCCGAAGGGTGCGAACGAAAGTCCCAGCGCTGCGCCCGCGACGAACGCCACCGCGCTGCCGACGAAGCGGCGTTGCAGGAATGCGGCGAGACTCACTCGGCGAGGATCTTCATTCGGTGACAGCGGCCGGTCTTCGGGCGGCACGATGTCGCGCGGCGACGTGAGGCGGAGCACGTCGATGCGGCGCCGGTCGAAGCGCATCACCTTGATCTCGCAGTCCGCGAGCTGCAGCGTTTCGCCACGGCGCGGCAACCGGCCCAGCTGCTTCATCACCAGGCCCGCGACCGTGTCGAATTCATCGTCGGACAGGTCGGTCTGGAAATACTCGTTGAACTCGTCGATGGGCGTCTGGCCGCGCACGATGTACTGGCGGTCGCCATCCTTGCGGATGTTCACGTCTTCGTCGACGTCGTGCTCGTCATCGATCTCGCCGACGATCTGCTCGATCACGTCTTCGATGGTCACGAGACCCGCGACGCCGCCGTACTCGTCGGCCACGATGGCCATGTGCACGCGGGAACGGCGCATTTCGCGCAGCAGCACGTTGAGCCGCTTGGACTCGGGCACGAACACCGCCGCGCGCATGAATTCCTTGATGTCGAACGGCGCCTCGTCGGTCGCCAGTTGCAGGCGCAGCAGGTCTTTCGCGAGCAGCACGCCGATGATCTTTTCGCGATGCTCGTCCATGACGGGAAAGCGCGAGTGCCCGCTCTCCACCACGGTCTTGAGCAGCGTGTCGCCGTCATCGTCGCCGTTCAGCACCGTCATCTGCGCGCGCGGCACCATGATGTCGCGCACCTGGATGTCGGCCACGCCGAGCACGCCTTCCATCATGGCCAGCGCGTCACCTTCGATGACTTCGCGCTCCGCGGCGGCGCGCAACGACTCCACGACTTCGCCGCGGTCCTGCGCCTCACCACCCAGCGAACGCGACAGCTTGCGCAGCCACTTGCCGCTGGAGCCGGTGTCCGGCTTGTCCTTTTCCTTCTCTTTGTTCTTCGCGCTCACGTGTAGGGATTCCCGAAGCCAAAACTTTTCAAGACGGAAACTTCGCGCCGCTCCATCCGCAGACGGTCGCGCTCGCCCCTCTCGTGGTCATAGCCCGCCAGGTGCAACGCGCCGTGCACCACCATGTGTGCCCAGTGCGCTTCCAGTTTCTTGCCGTCGCGGCGCGCCTCGTCTTTCACCACTTGCGCGCAGATCACCAGGTCGCCCAGCGGACGCAGCCGCGCCCGGGAGTGTCGGCGCCGGAAATGACAGCACGTTGGTGGGCTTGTCCTTGCCGCGCCATTGTTTGTTGAGCCGCTGGCTTTCGGAGGCCGCGACCACGCGAACGGCGATCTCGCGGCCCAGGCCGCGCCGGCCCAATGCCGCGGCCGCCCAGTGGCTCATGCGCGATCGCGCCGGTGTCCAGGCCCGGGTGCCGCGGGCGAGCTCGAGTTTCAGCGCGGTCGCCGCGCTCATGTCCTGTCGCTGGGCGCATGGGCTTCGTAGGCCTGCACGATGCGTTGCACCAGCGGATGGCGCACCACGTCCGCCGCTTCGAAGAACGTGAAGGCCACGCCGTCGGTGTTCCGCAGGATGTTGATGACGTGCTTGAGGCCAGACATCTTGCCGGCGGGCAGATCGGTCTGCGTGACGTCACCCGTCACCACCGCGCGGGAGCCGAAGCCGATGCGCGTCAGGAACATCTTCATCTGCTCGGGCGTCGTGTTCTGCGCCTCGTCGAGGATGACGTAGGAGTCGTTGAGCGTGCGGCCGCGCATGAACGCGAGCGGCGCCACTTCGATGACGTTGCGCTCCATGAAGCGCGCCACGCGATCGAAACCCAGCATCTCGTAGAGCGCGTCGTAGATAGGCCGCAGGTACGGATCGATCTTCTGCGTGAGATCGCCGGGAAGGAAGCCCAGGCGCTCACCCGCTTCCACGGCCGGGCGTGTCAGCACGATGCGACGGATCTTGTCGGCTTGCAGCGCTTCGACCGCGCTGGCCACGGCCAGATAGGTCTTGCCCGTGCCCGCCGGACCGATGCCGAAAGTCAGGTCCTTCGCGCGGATGGCCTGCAGGTAGTCGCGCTGGTTGCGGCCGCGCGCGCGGATGGTGCCGCGCGCCACGCGCACTGAACCCGCATCCACGGGCTCATCGACGCCGAGCGCACCGGGCATGTCGCGCGAATCGCGCAGCGCCAGGTGCACGCGCTCGAGCGACACGTCTTCGGTGCGCGTGGCCTCGAACAAGTCGCGCACCACGTCTTCGGCCGGATGCGCCCGCGCACCCGCGATGCGGAAGTTCGCGCCGCGGCGCTTGATCGATACCGTCATGCGGTCTTCGATGAGGCGCAGGTTCTCGTCGAGCGGGCCGCAGAGGTTCGCGAGCCGCGCGTTGTCCGGTGGCGCGAGATCGAATTCGCGTACGGGTTCGACTGGAGCGGGAGTGGCCATTTATTGGTTCGCCGCCAGGCGCTGGCCGGGGACGGCCGCCAAGCGACCGCGGAGGGACTGCGGCCTCGCCTCGACCACGTGCACGTCGACGAAGTGGCCGATCAGGGAATGCGGACCCGCGAAGTTCACCCAGCGGCCGTTTTCGGTACGGCCCGCGAGTTCATTCTTGTCCTTCTTCGACGGGCGCTCGACCAGCACGCGCTGCGTGCTGCCCACCATGGATTCGCTGATGGCGCGCGCCTGATCGTTGAGCTGCACCTGCAGTCGCGCGAGGCGCATCTGCTTGGTGTCGAGCGGCACGTCGTCGGCCAGCGAGGCGGCGGGTGTGCCCGGGCGCTGGCTGTAGATGAAGGAGAAGGACTGGTCGAAGTTGGCTTCGCGCACGAGCTTGAGTGTGGCGTCGAAGTCCCGTTCCGTCTCCCCGGGAAACCCGACAATAATGTCAGTGGACACCGCGATGTCCGGCCGCACCGCACGAAGCTTGCGCAGCTTTTCCTTGAATTCGAGCGCCGTATAGCCGCGCTTCATCGCCGCGAGGATGCGGTCCGAGCCGGACTGCACCGCAAGATGCAGCTGGTTGGCCAGCTTCGGGACGTTGGCGTAAGCCTCGATCAGCGAGTCGCCGAATTCCACGGGATGCGAGGTGGTGAAGCGGATGCGCTGCACGCCGTCGATCTCCGCCACGTAGTGGATGAGCGTGGCCAGGTCCACCACGGTGCCGTCGGCCATCTCGCCCGCGTAGGCGTTCACGTTCTGGCCCAGCAAGGTGATCTCGCCCACGCCCTGCGAGGCCAGCGACTTCACTTCGTCGAGCACGGATTCGAAACCGCGCGAGACTTCGTCGCCGCGCGTGTAAGGCACCACGCAGAAGGTGCAGTACTTGCTGCAGCCTTCCATGATGGAGACGTACGCCGAACTACCCTCGGCGCGCGGCGCCGGCAGGTTGTCGAACTTTTCGATCTCGGGGAAGGACACGTCGACCACCGCGCGGCCGGTGCGCTTGAGCTCGCCTAGCATGTCGGGCAGCCGGTGCAGCGTCTGCGGACCGAACACCAGGTCCACGTACGGCGCGCGTTTCGTGATGCCCTCGCCCTCCTGGCTGGCCACGCATCCGCCCACGCCGATGAGCACATGCGGCTTCAGCTTCTTGAGGTTCCGCCATTCGCCCAGCAACGAGTACACCTTGTCCTCCGCTTTCTCGCGGACCGAGCAGGTGTTCATGAGCAGGACGTCGGCTTGCGCCGGGTCGTCGGTGGGAGTCAGTCCGGCGCCAGCGGCGAGCACGTCACCCATTCGGGTGGAGTCGTACTCATTCATCTGGCAGCCGAAAGTCTTGATGTAGTAGCGGCCGGGCATCGGGACGGGGGAAATCGAGGGCCGCTAGGGTATCTCAAACCGGCTTTGCGATGGATTACCTTTATGGATCAATCACTTGGAGTCGACTGCGCCGGCTTCAATGGGCGAGAACTTCTTCCACGAACACGTCCCAGCGCACGACCTTTGGCTTGCCATTCAGGGTGCAGTAGCCCGCAACCTGGATGAGGCCATTCGACTTTCGGTCGTTGAGCGCGCTGGCGCCGCACTTCGTGGCTCCGGTATCCGGAAAACCTTCCGGCACCGGAAGCGCGATCATTCCTCCGAACTCCAGGTGAAACAGGAAGGCGCGCTGGTCGTTCGAATTGACGGCAGTCGCCGACCAGCCCACTGCGAATTCCTGTTCGTTGATGTCGGCGGCAGTCGCGTGATCGCCGCCCGGAAGCACTCCCATGACCAGGAAGCTCCCATTCGGTCTCCAGAGCACTGCCCGGCTGCCACAGCATTCCCACCACGCGTCGCCCACCACGATCCCGGCCTCATTCACGCCGTAGACGGCCTCAGCCTTTCGCCCCGGAGAAGGATCGGGCGGGTAGATGAGCGTGCCATCGCGAAAGCGGAATCCGTAGGTGTCGTAGTTGTAGAGGTTGAACTCCTCGCCGGCGACCCAGCCGTTGTCGGTGAGGTCGTGGGCCCAGTTCCCCCAGCCAGGCGGAATGTCGATCACCTGCTCGGGATCCGCGTGTCGATGCCACCAGGTCACGGCTGCGCTGTCGTAAGCGCCCGTACTCGTGTCGCCAGCGCCAACGATACGTCCCGCGTTGTTGATGCCAAAGGCGTGGTAATCGTAGCTGCCCGAAATTCCTTCGGGATTGCTTGAACTGAGATTCACGAAGCCTTCGTTGGGCGACCAGTAGAAAGCGCGGGATCCGGATGCGGTTGTCCGACTGCCTACGACCTCGGAGGTTTCGTTGATGTCGTGGGCTTCCGTGTGCTGCTGCGGCGCGTAGGCCCCAATGTCCGTCGTTGCTCCGAGCAGATCGCGCTTGAACGCATGCCTCTTGCCAGACGCGACAGTGGCAGACCCGACCATGCTGCCCTGGTTGTTGATGCCATTGGCATAGGCATCTTCGTTCGGACCGAAGATCTGCATCGCCTTGGCACTGATGCTCTTGATCTTCCAGACCATCTCCGGCCGGCCATGCGATGACGCCGAAGGGGCCGCTGTGACCAGCAGCATGGTCGCCATCAACGCAAGAACTGTTGAATTTTTCATGTCGATTCCCTCATGGCGCGGACGGAAGCGTTCCGGGCGCGCGATGCTCTTCCAGGTACACATCCCATCGGACTGCGCGGTGCTTGCCGTTTTTCGTGCAGAAACCCACCACGCGCACGCGCAGACCCGCACGGCCTGCGGAACTGACGTTGTCCAGTGCCTCGGCTTCACAGGTCGAAACCCACCCTGATTCGCCGTTCGGAAAGGCCGGCAATTCGTACATGCCGAAATCCGCTTGCCAGAGGAAAGCCCGCTGCCCGACGAAAGGCGCGCCATTCACGTGCAGCTGTTTCCCGGAACGTCCCGCGACGAAATTCTGATCGTTCACTTCCATTCCAATGCTCTCGAGTCCTGGACCCAGTGCTCCGAGGACCTTGGATTTCGACGACACACCATTCCAGTAGTAAGCCTGGCGAGGCCCGTAGGCTTCGGTGGTCGATGCCCGGCCCGTCACATGGCCGGCCTCATTGACACCTCCGACGATGCTGTCGCCAAGACTGTTGGTGACGGCATCGGGAACCTTCTCGTTGGCCTTGGTGGACAGGAAGTGCCGCCAGGAAATGCGACGCGAAGAGGAGTCGTTCATGGCCACCCAGCCCGAATCGCTGATGTCCCAGGCGCCATTCGACCCGTACCACTCTTGCGAACACTTGATGAGAACCGGACGCGCGATACGGCTGGACCAGAACAGCGGTATGTCCCAATGGCAGCCATCCACGGGAATGTCCGTTTCGTAGTAACCGTAGTCGCCAAACGCACGTCCGACGATCTGGCCGTACTGGTTGATGGCCGTGGCGAACATCGAGTACTGGTCGTTGTAGGCCGCGCCGACGTTGACCTCCAGATCCAGCTTCATGAAGCCTACGGACTGGTGCCAGTAGAAAGGCCGGTGGCGATCGTTGCGAATGAAGTAGCCGACGAGTTCCGCCTTGTCGTTGATGCCCATGGCCGACGATTCCTCGGACATGACGGCGGTTCCCACGTTCTGGATATTCCCGGAGGAAGGCTGAAACAGGAACGCGTTCCAGACTCCATCCTGATTGATCGAGGTGCCCACGATCTGGCCCGCATTGTTGATGTCCAAAGCTTCGGACTCGTCGCCGCCCAGTCTCGGTAGTTCGACCAGCTTCACATCCCTCACTTCCCAGAGGTAGCCCGGCGTGGGGCTGGCGAAAGCCTCGCTCGCCACCACGAGCCCCATTCCGAACGCGAACATTCCGAAGATGGTTCGCATGTCGCGCCTCTTTCGTTCAGTTGGGGCTGCTGACAGGAAGTGTCGGCGACTTACCGCGGGCCTGGACGCCAAGAGCGTCATCGAGATCGAATTGAGAACCAAAGAAGTTTTCATGACGCCCTCCTCAAGGCAGCCAGTAGCGCGAGAAAGTCACGTCCCAGCGCGCGGCGTGCTTGTAGCCACCCCGCTGGCAATAGCCCACGATCTTCACCACGCCCAGGTTGCCCGCGGTCACCTTGAAGTTCGCGAGCGCATTGGCCTTGCAGCTCTCGTAGATGGGCCCACCTGCCGGCGGCGGGGCAGGCAGCTCGAGCATTCCGAACTCGGCACGCCAGATGAACGCGCGATGGCCCACGAAGCTGCCCACGTCCGTGACCAGGAAGCGTTCCGACCAGCCTGTGACGAACTCGTCGTCATTGAGATCGTGTCCTCGGCCGCCCTTGCCGCCGGGCAGGAGACCGAGGCCCATGCTGGCCGCGCTCTTGCCATCCCAGTAGATAGGCTGGTAGTTGCCCGTGAAGGCGCCGGACCCGGTTACCGCCGCCTTCTGGTTCATGCCGAAGATGTGCATGCCATCGGTTTGTTTGCCTCCGGCGGGCCAGGGTACGTAGCTCACCGCGCCGTCGTGGTGGCGGAAGCCCTTGTTCCTGGTGGTGGTCTCGAAGCCCGCGACCCAGCCATAGGCGTTGACAGCCTTGGCTTCGTTCTCTCCGTTGGGCTCGGGAGGGCAATACAACACACGCGGTTCGGCATCGGGCCGGCTCCAGGCGACAGGAACATCCCAGGTGCAAGGCGAATAAGGAATGCCTACCGAGTTGAAGCCAGCCTCGGCACTGCCGACGATCCGGCCGAAGTCATTGATGGCATTCGCCCAGAAGTGATAGGTGGAGTTGTAACTCTTCCCTGGCTGCAGCTCGAAACCCAGAGTCTCGAAGCCAGTGGATGGATGCCAGTAGAAGGCGCGACTGAATTCACCGCCCGAGACCGTTCCGACCACTTCGCCCACATTGTTGATGCCGTTGGCCCAACTCCAGACGGTCGGCGACGGAATCGCCACGGATTTGTAGACGCCGCTGGTCTCGTACAGCCAGGCATTGGGCGTGCCCGTGCTGGTATTGGCCCAACCGACGATCTGTCCGTGGATGTTGATGTCGCGCGCTTCGGATTCGGCCCCCACGTGGAAGGCGTCCGGAAGCAACGAGACCTTGGCGCTCTGGAAGGTGTAGCGCCAGTCTCCGGCCAGCGTGGGCAAGGCCAGCGATGCCAGCGCGAGAGTAGAGAGCGTCCTGCGAATTCTGCGGTCCATGCGTCCTCCCATTGCGGGCTGAAATTGCCCACATCGGGAAAGACGCATTCACCTCGCGAGAAAGCTCATGCAGCGGCGATTTGCGCCGGTCGCACTATTTCGCCTCGGCACTCGCCTTCGTCAGTTGCGCGCCCTCGTCCGCCACGAAGATGGCCAGAAGCCGCGCCGGCTCGCTGTCGCTGGCGTTCTCGCTCACGGTGTGGACGCTGCCCGGCGGCTCGAAGAAACCCTGGCCGGCGGAGTACACCTTGACGGGGCCGGTGACCGAATTCTCCGAACGCACGCGACCCGAAATCACGTACGCGTACACGCTGCCCGCGTGCGCATGGCTCGCGGACTTGCCCCCGGGCGCATAGGTGACGAGCACCCCGGTGATTTCCTTGCCCGGAACGTTGGGCAGCTTTTCCTTGAAGGCCACTTCGGCGTTGACCAGCTTCGGCGGCGTGTCCGCGGCCACCAGGTCATGTGCGACGAACAGCGCGCACGCGAAGGCGAAGCCCGCCGCGGCGGTAAACCATTGCACGGATCCATTCGTCGTTTTCATGAGTTGCTCCGGGTGAGTAGGACCGAACCTACCGCAGGATTGGCCACAGTTCGACTAACAGGGATGAGTCGGCTGCGTATTCTCCGCGCATGTCATTCGCCCTGTACATGCTTGGTTTGGCCGTGCTCCTGGGTGGCGTCGCCTGGGGCCTGATCGTGGCGGGCCTTGCGGTCACCTACGTGGTGATCGCATGCCTGGTCATCGCGGGCCTGGGAATCATGATGGCTGTCTCGAGGACTCGCGCCAAAGACCCGGCCGCCTGACGCCGGGTTTCCGGCGGGCGCCCGAAACGAAACTGCCGCGAGTGGTTGCCCACCGCGGCAGTGAATCATCGCGTTCGAGTGTCGATCAGAACGGAATGTCGTCGTCGAACTCGCCGCCACCGCCACCCTTGTCCGAACCGCCACCGGAAGGGGCGCCCTGATCGTAGTCGTCGGGGGCATTGTTCGATTGCTGACGGCCACGGCCACCGCCACCTCCGCCGCCACCACCGTAGTCACCGCCGCCACCACCACCGCCACCGCCCATGCCGCCACCGCGCGAATCGAGCATCTGCATCTCGTTGCCGATGATCTCGGTGGTGTAGCGATCGTTGCCCTGCTTGTCCTGCCACTTGCGGGTGCGCAGGGAGCCTTCGATGTAAACCTTGCTGCCCTTCTTGAGGTACTCGCCGGCGATTTCGCCCAGGCGGCCGAACAGCGCGACGTTGTGCCACTCGGTGCGTTCCTTGCTCTCGCCGGACTGCTTGTCCTTCCAGCTTTCGCTGGTGGCGAGGCGGATGTTCGCGACCGTCATGCCGGACGGCATGGCGCGGGTCTCGGGATCAGCGCCGAGGTTGCCAATGAGAATGACCTTGTTGATACCGCGCGCCATTGCGTGCCCTTCATCGTGAAAAAGTGGCGTGATTGTACGGGCAGCGGGCACGAAGCTACAGCGGGATTCGGGGCGTGTTCACGCGGATACTCATTGGTCAAATCTTGACCAACCCACCGGTCACGGCATCGTGAAGAGCGGCAGATACCGAACGTAACTCACGGATATTTCCGATTCCTTGGTCCGCCCCGCTCAAACCGTTTGAACTCGGCAGCGGCTCGGCGAACAATCGCCCCGGCCATTCCCAGACGAGGCTCGACATGCGAAAGGTCCTGATTCTGGCGCTCCTGCTCGTGTCTTCCGCGGCGATGGCCACCCAGGCCGAAGACGAGGCGGCGATCCGCCAGATCCTCGATTCGCAGGCAGCCGCCTGGAAAGTCGGCGATGCGAACGCTTTCTCGAAGCATGTTTCCCGGTCCGTGGCATTCACCAACGTATTCGGTGTCGTCGCCTATGGCCTTGCCAATTTCGAGAAGCGTCACCACCTGCAGATGTCGACCTTCTACAAGAACACGACCAAGGTGTGGAGGATCCGCCAGTTGCGATTCGCAACGCCCGACGTGGCCATCGTCGACATCGACAACGAGATCCATGGCGTCAAATCCATGCCGGCCGGAATCACGGTTCCGCCGGATGGCATCGTGCGCACGCAGCTCATGCAGGTGTTCGTGCGCCACGACGGCCAATGGTGGGTCGAGGCCTATCACAACGTCGACGTGAAGCCGTCAGCGGCCGCGTCGAAGTAGCCAGCCATGGCGCAGGACGCGCACCGGGTTCTGATCCTTGGCGCTTACGGCTTTTTCGGCCAGCGCATCGCGGCCGCCCTCGCGCGCACGCCCGGCGTCCAGCTCATCCTCGCGGGCCGCAACGCGGACAAGGCCACCGCCCTCGCCTACCAGCTCGGCCTGCGCGCGGAGCAGGCGCGCGCGCTCGACGCCAACGATCCCAAACTCGGCGCGATGCTGCGCAAGCTCGGTGTGAACACCGTGCTGCACACCGCCGGGCCCTTCCAGGGCCAGCAGTACCACGTGGCGCGCGCCGCCATCGAAGCACGCGCGCACTATCTCGACCTGGCCGATGGCCGCGCGTTCGTCGCCGGCATCTCCACGCTCGACGCCGCCGCGCGCGCCGCGGGCGTCTGCGTGTTCTCCGGCGTGAGCTCGCTGCCGGCGCTGTCCGCGGCGGTGATCGACCAGCACCTCGCGCATTTCGCCAAGCTGGAATCCATCGCCATCGGCATCAGTTCGGGCGCCAAACTACCCGGCATCGCGACGCTGCGCGGCGTGCTCGGCTACTGCGGCAAGCCTTTCCGTGTCTGGGAGAACGGCGCCTGGGCGCAGGCCTACGGCTGGATGGACCGGCGCACCTTCGGCTTTCCCAAGCCCGTGGGCGCCCGGTTGTTCGGCCGTTGCGACGTGCCGGACCTGGAGCTGCTGCCGGCGCGCTACCCGACGGCGCGCACCGTGAGCTTCCACGCGGGCTTCGTCAGCGAGACCTGCCACAAGGCGCTCGAGTGGATCGCCGCGCAGGTGCGTCGTGGCCGGATCAAATCCGCGGTCTCTTTCGTGACGCCGCTGTACTGGCTGGCCCGCCGGCTGGAGCCGATGCTGCCGGACCGCGGCGGCATGTTCATCCGCATGCACGGACCGGATGACGATGGGCGTGCGCGCACGCTGACGTGGCAGCTGCTGGCGTATGACAACCATGGGCCGCACATTCCCTGCGGCCCTTCGATCGCGCTGGTGCGCAAGTTCGCGCGCGGCGAGTTTCCGGAAGCCGGTGCGCGGCCGTGCATGGGCGTGCTCACCGTCAAGGAGATCCTCGACACGCTGAAGGGGCTGAGCATCCGCGAGTTCGCGCCCGCGGTGCCCACCTACGTGTCGGGAATCTAGTTAGCGGGTGATCCGGCGCTCAGCGCCTCGCGTTCCGCGATGATCTCGTTGATGTAGTCCGAACCCACGTGCGTGTTGCCGTCTTCGTCCTTGTAGGTGGCCGCGCGAGCCTGCTCGAAGAAATCCCGGGCGCGCACCGCGTCGCCCAGTCGGCGATGATATTCACCGACGAGATACAGCGTGACCAGGCGCTGAAACCCTTCCTGCTCCGCCAGCAGATCCTTCTCCAGCAGGGGCAGCGCTTTGCGCACGTACTCCAGGCTGGTGGCGGGCGACTCCTCCGCATGTTCGAACGCCATGAGCCGGTAGTAGAAGCACCAGAACTTCTCGTCCATGTCACGCTGCGCGTAGACCTTCTGCATCCACTCGAGCTTCTCCAACCGGGTCTTGGGCTGACGTGACCTGTCGTAGTTGGCGGCCAGCCAGGTGCGCACGCGGTCCAGCTGAGGGCCCGCGAGCTCCGCGAAGTCATCACCGAATGCGGCGTAGCCGGACTTGTCGTTGAACCACAGCCAGTGCTCGTCCGTGGCCGGCCAGAACACCTGGTCTTCCTTGCCAGGCCAGCGATAGATGTAACTGCCGGAAGACATGGGCTCATTCACCTTGATCGACTTTCCGGACACGGGATCCTTGACCTTGGATTCGCCCCAGGTCGTCGCGCCCGCGGGACCCGCCGTGAAAACGGCGGCCGCGAGCGTCATGGCTAACAGCATGGTTTTCATGAACACCTCCCCCTGTCCAACGTGGGAGGCCGCGGCGCCGGGTTAGTTCCGCTGCCGTCAGAACTCGAACTGGAATCCGAACGACGGCAGCATCGGCAGCCAGTTGCCCTGCTCCTGGTACAGCCAGGTCCGGTTGCCGTCGGTATTCAGGTGATAGGCCTCGACGCAGCAAGGGTTCTCGCGGTTCAACAGGTTCGTGACTTCCAGGTAGTAAGAGAACTTGCCGCTGCGCATCTGGACCGACCGGCTGGCGCGCAGATCGATGCGTGCGTAGTCGCCCACTCTGTTTCCATTGCGCGGGCCGGCGACGATCACGCCGACATCCTGGCCGGAGGGCAGCGTGAAGGTGCCGTAGCTGAGCCTGGTGGTGGGCGTACCGCCGTGGTACAGGCCGCCGAAGTTCATGTTCCATTTCGCGCCGGTCCAGGACAGGCCGAACGAGACGCTGTGCCGCTGATCCCAGAGTCGCGGCGTCCAGCCTTCGCCGGCGACATCCTCTTCCACCTTCGACAGCGTAAGACTGGCCCAGCCCGCGAAGCCTCGCTCCGCTTCGCGACGCAACGTGATCTCGACGCCGCGCGCTTCGGCCTCGGGCGCGTCGAGCCGGATGCGATCCACGGAGCCTTCGGGAATGAGCTGCATGGGATCGAGCGCGTTCTCGAAACGGGGGCGGAGGCGTGAGTAGTCCTTCTGGTACACGTCCACGCGTGCCGACCAGTCGGTGGCGAACCGGTACGTGTAGCCGAGCACGGCCTGGTTCGCGCGCTCGGGTTCGAAGAATCGCGTGACGTTGTCTTCCACCTGCAGCTCGTTCAGACCCTGCGGCTGGTGCTGCACGCCGTAGGCAGCGCGGATCTCGCCATACTCGCCCAGGTCGAACACCGTGTTCAGGCGCGGGCTGACGACGCTGAACCGCAAGCCATCGGGATAGCGGTACTGGTCCCAGCGCAATCCGGCCTCGACGACGAGATTGTCCGTGGCTCGCGCGCGCCACGCGGCGTGCGCACCGGTCTTGGAGCCGCTGAGGTCGAGCAGATGCGCATGACCGATGTCGAGCTGGCCGTTGGGCGCGGTGGGAATCTTGAGGTATCCGATCAACGTGTAGTCGTACTCGGCTTCCGACCGGTTGAGGTTCGCTCCGAACAACAGCATGTGCCGCTCGCCGAGTTTCCAGGACCAGTCGCTGCGCAGGTCGAGGAACCGGAACCTGAAATCCGCGAACACATCCCCGATCCGTTGCTCGTCTTCGCCTTCCGAATCGCGGGTCTGCGTCTCGTTCGAGGTGGACAGCAGCGTGGTGGACTCGAGCGCGTCACCGAACTTCTGGTCGAGCGTGACCCAGGCGTGCGCGGATTTTCCCTTGCCGGCCGAATCGACATCATCGTCCTCGTCCTGCGAGATCAGCCGCAGGTCGTCGTTACCCAGCAGGGCATGGGCGGACAGGGTGGTGTCGTCGCTGAAGTCGTAGAACAGCGAGGCGAACACGTCGGTGTAGCGCGGCGTGAGTTGTTCGTCGTCGTCCTGCACCCGCTCCATGAGCACGTCCAGGTAGCCGCGCCGCGCCGAAGCCAGCCACGCACCGCGGCCTCCGGCGAAGGTGCCGCCGGTGCGGCCGTACGCGCTCACGAAGCTGATGCCAGCGGCGCTGCGGAATTCGTCGTCGTCGCTCGGACGGCGCGTACGCAGGTCCACCACGCCGCTCATGTAGTCCGCGTCGCGGACCGTCATGCCGCCCGTGACGAAGTCGATGCTCTCCACGAGGTTCGTGTCGAGCACGCTGAGCGCGCCGTCCAGGTCCCGGAAATGGAAACCGTTGTGGATCTCCGCGCCATCGATGCGCAGCAGCGTTTCCTCGCGCCGGCCACCCCGGATGTTCAGCGCGGCGGAAAAATCTCCGCCCGAGACGCCCGGCAGCACCTTGAGCATGCGCACGGCATCGTCGGCGAGATGCGGCATCTGCTCGACGCCGCGGCGGTCGAGGAACACGGTGGAATTGCCCGTGGTCGCCAGACCATATCGGCTTGCCGTGACGTCGACGGTCTGCAGCTCGTCGGGCGCTTCGTCTTCAACGCTTGTGGCCGATGACGTGGCCGGTTCTGCCGGCGCCGCGACGATGAGCCAGTCGCCATTCGACGCGGGCACGGCGCGCAGCTGCCAGGGTTCGAGGATCTCCTGCAACAACGCTT
Source organism: uncultured Pseudomonadota bacterium (assembly GCA_963846605.1). Lineage (GTDB taxonomy): Bacteria > Pseudomonadota > Gammaproteobacteria > Steroidobacterales > Steroidobacteraceae > CADEED01. The sequence continues at coordinate 690,142 of CAWJWS010000008.1, read as the reverse complement.
CGAGACTCTTCGCGCGCGGAGCCGCACGCAGCTTCATAGCGGGTGTGACCAGCGCGGAGCTGTAGACGATGTGGAATCCGCGCGCGTTGAGCGCGGTCAGTGCGGAGTCCAGTGACGCGCCGGCGCGCATCTTCAGTTCCACGGCCGCGCCACCGTTGTTGGCGGGAGCCGCATGCGCCGCGGCCGCGATACAGGCCGAGAGACAGCAGGCCGCCAGCCACTTCATGGCTGCACCGCCGCGCCAACCCAAAGGACGCCATCGCGCGCGACGAGTGGCACGCCCGTGATGAGTGACACACGCTCGAGCATCCCGGCGGCGTCGAGCCCGTCCATGGAACCATGCAGCCGGATGTCCTGCGCTCGGGACTGCAGATCACCGGCACCGAATCTCAGCTGCCAGCCATGCTCACGAGCCACCCAGGCCAGGAACTCCGACAGCGGCCGGTTCTCGATGTCGAAGTCCGGGGCCGTCACGGCCACCCACTCCCAGTCCGCGCCATGACCTGGTTGACCGCGCTCGAGGCGCAGCTGCGTGCCGGCCATGTCGGCGAGATCCCCCGCCGCGAGATCCACGGCCGGGGTTCCGGACATCGCGATCATCACGCGACCCTCACGTACCAGCACGCGAGTGAGTCCATCGTGCACCTGGACCTGGAACTGCGTCCCTACATGGCGCACCGCGCCCGCCGGTGTATCGATGCGAAGCGGCGCGCGTGCATTCAGCCCACCGGAATCGACGTACACCGCGCCTTCGAGCAGGGTCACATGCCCCGCCCCATGGAAACGGAGGCGCGAGTGGCGATCCGCCCGAAGTGACAGTGCGTCGCCGAGCGCCAGCGCCACGCGACCTTCGCGCGTCGTAAGCACATCCCCGCCGCGCAAGACTCCGGTCAAGGTGAGCGGCGTGCTCGCACCGACGCGCACGTCACCCTGGATCGCGGAAACCCGGGCGACGTCCACGGGCGTCGGCGCATCGCGCCAGAGCAAGGCGCCCACTGTGACCGCGGCTGCCAGCCCGGCCGCCAGCGCAAACGGAATCCAGCGCCGCGGACGAATGCGCGCCGGTTTCGCCTGGTTGAGCGCGCGCTGCCAGCTTTGCCGTGCCGCGGATCGCGCACGCTCGATGCCGGCCGCCGAAGGCTGGTCGCGCTGACCCGCCAGCTTGATCAGGGATTCGATGCTCATGACTGCGCTCCCGCGGCATTGCCTCGCAGGAGCGTGAAGGTCTCGCGGAAGGACTCGCGCGCACGGGTCAGCAACGACTCGGTGGCCTTGACGCTGCGGCCCAGGCGTTCGGCGATGTCCGCCACACTCATCTCGCGCACGTATTTCCACTCCAGGATGTCCGCGTACGGCGCGGGTAGATAGTCGAGCGCCGCGCAGATGCTCTCGCGCACCTGTTCACGACCGGCGGCGAGCAAGGGATCTGAACTCTCGGTGGCGAGCAGCGATTCCAGCGCGGCGCGCACCTCGGGGTCGTCTTCGGCCAGCACCGGCGCGGTCGCGTAAGGTCGCGATTCACGCCAGCGCGCGCCGAGCTCACGCCGGCACAAGGTGCACAACCAGGTCATGAGCGCCGCCTCGCCGCGCCAGGTGTGCAGGCTCTCGAGCGCGCGGCAGATCGTGGCCTGCGCCACGTCTTCCGCGGTCGCGGCATCGTGGGGCAGCCGCCGCTTCACGAAGCGGAACAGCTTGGGGTAGTACTCGTTGAAGAACTGGTCGAAGGCGCGCGCGTCGCCGCGCAGCAGCCTTTGCACCAGGTCCTGGTCGGGTTGGGTCATCAGGACGTTAGTGTGCCGATCGGGCCGGAATCCTTCGCGAAGGATTTCGCGGTCCTGCGGGCACTAACCCGGGAAGTCACCGAGGTTCCCGATGCGCGTAGCAATGGTTGCGATTCTGTGGATGCTGGTGGGCTGCGGCGGTGGCCGTGGCGGGGTCAATGGAGGTCCGCCGCGCGCCGACGGCAATCCAGGCCTGCAGCCCGTGGTTTCACTGGCACCGGAGAGTACCGGCGATGGATGGACAGTTTCGACACCCGCTGCCGAAGGAATCGATCCCCAGGCGCTGGGCTCGGCGCTGGATCTGGTCCGGAGCGGCCGGTATCGCGGCGTCGACGCCATCGTGGTCGTGCGCAACCAGCGCCTGGTGGCCGAGAGCTACTTCAACGGCTTCGGCCGCGACTCACTGCACGATCTGCGCTCCACCGGCAAGAGCTTCACCTCAGCGCTTGCGGGAATCGCCATCGGCCAGGGGTTGGTCACGGCGGACGATCCTCTCTCGCAGCACCTGCCGGGCTTCGAGGGTCACCGGAACATGGACGCCAACAAGCGCGCGATCACCCTGCGCCACTTGCTGCACATGAACTCCGGCCTGGCCTGCAACGACTGGGACAACGCTTCGCCGGGCAACGAAGAGAAGATGTATCAAGTCACGGACTGGGTGAAGTTCATCCTCGATCTGCCCATGAGCTCGGCGCCCGGAGTGACGCCTTCGTACTGCACCGGCGGCGTCGTGGTGCTGGGACACATCCTGTCGCTGCGGTCGGGCCAGACGCTCGATGCCTACGCGCAGACCTGGCTCTTCGATCCACTGAACATCCAGACCTCCGACTGGCGGCGTTCACCCGATGGTCGCGCCACGGGCGGCGGAGGACTTCGGCTGCGTCCGAGAGATGCCGCCAAGTTCGGGGCCCTGTTCGCCAATGAGGGAGTCTGGAATGGGCGCCGTGTCGTGCCCGAGAGCTGGGTCCTGACCACGCGTGAGCGCGTCGAACAACTCGGAGCGGACGGCTATGGATTCCTGTGGTGGAAGCGGGTCATCGCGCACGGCACCGGCCCGCTCGAGGTCGTGTTCACTTCGGGGAATGGCGGGAATTTCATCTTCACCGTGCCCGCGCTGGAGCTGGTGGTGGTGTTCACGGGGTCCAACTACAACACCCCGCTGACCGACCAGCCCTTCCAGATACTCCCGCTGTTGCTCTCGGCGGTGCGCTAGCGAGAAAGAACACGTCTCCGGGCGAGGGGACCCGCCCGGAGACGTGTGTGCCACCGACCCGACAGGGGGCCCGGCCGATGGCAACTCCGCGAATTGACCAACTAGAAGTTGAACCGCACTCCCACGCGATACATCCGGCCCAGGATGTCGTACAGGTAGGGATTCACGCCCTGGCCGGTGTTGGTACCCGGTGACGGCTCGGGCGCCTGGTCCAGCAGGTTGTCCACCTTGAAGTACACGCTGGCGTGATCGTTGAAGCGATACGTGCCGCCGAGGTCGAGGTAGAACGCGCCCTTCATCTGGTTGTTGTCGATGGTGGGATGGATCGCCGTGGAAACGGGGCAATCCGTCTGGCACTCGATGTACTCGTTGGAATACACGCCATCGCTGAACCAGCGTTCGGTCAGCGCCAGGCTGTACTTCTCCGTGTCCCAGCCCTGCACCGCCAGGAACTTCCAGTCCGGCGTGAAGCCCTGGTTGGCGCCCGCGCCTTCCGACGGAATGGTGCCGAGCACACCCGAGTCCGTGAGGAAGGTCAGCGTGTGCGTGGCCAGCAGACGCGCGTTGAAGTTGCCCGTGCCGATTTCCTTGCGGTACGCGAGCTCGATATCGAAGCCCTTGTTCTCCAGCGACGCGAGGTTGAACGCCTGCACGCGGATGAAGTTGGTGTTCGGAATCGTGCTCGTGAGCAGCATCGCCGAGCAGAGCTCCTGGTTGCCGGCATTGCACAGGTCGACCATCTGCTGCGCCGACAGCGTGGAAATCACCTCGTCCACCTTGATGTCGTAGTAGTCGACGGACGCGCTGAACCCGGGCGCCCAGCTGGGCTGCGACAGCACCACTCCAAACGTGGTGTTGCGCGCCACTTCCGGACGCAGGTCCTCGTTGCCGATGTTCTGCTGCAGGACCGTGACGGTCGAGCCGTTGTTGTTGACGGCATTGTTGGTCACGGTCGGCGCGGCGAACAGCTCGCTGAGGTTCGGCGCGCGCACGTCGCGTGACGTGACCGCGCGGAGTCGCAGGCCATCGAGGCCCGTTTCCCAGTTGGCGCCGAATTTCCAGGTGCTCACCTTGCCCGCGGTGCTGTAGTCGGTCTTGCGGCCGGCGAGGTTCAGGTTGATGGTGCCCACGGATTCGGACTTGAGCACCGGGACGTTGAACTCCAGGTAGCCTTCCTTCACGTCGTACTCGCCGGAACCGTTGTGGTAGTTGCCGGCGTACCAGTTGTTGCCGGACACCGTGTTCATCAGCGGATCGGCCGGGTAGTCAGGCGAATTGAGGCTGTCCGGATAGACGCCGTTGCCATAGGGATCGGCTTTGACGTCATACCACTCCTCGCGGAATTCCACGCCGGCGGCGACGGCCACTTCACCCGCCCAGGACGAGAACGGTTCGCCCGACAGGTTCAGGCTCAGCACTTCCTGCGTGGACTTCGTGTACTGGAAAGGACCGTTCTCCGGCAGCACGTACGCGAGCGCGGCGGTGCTCGGCGTGACATTGCCGATCACGTTCAGCGGCACGCAGCCCGCGTTCCGCGCGGCCACATTGCGGCAGACGATGTTCCCGTTCGCATCCAGCGTGGCATCGATGGCTGCGTTGTAGCGCGGCGTCAGCGAGATGTCCTCGACGTGCAGGTCGGTTTCGTTCTCGCCCTTCTGGTAGTAGTTGTCGTAGTTCCATTCCTTGCCGCCGAGTTCGAAGCTGCCCGTGGCACCCAGCACGAAGCGCTTCTGGGTGCGCTTGGGATGAACGCTGATGAACTCGGGGAAAATCGCGTTCGTGACACCGAACTGGAAGCTCGTGATGTTGTTGGTCACGCACAGCGCCTGGATCTGCGCAGGCACGAACGGATTCGAACACTGGATCGTGAGGTTCGCGTTTTTCGCGGCGCCCGGATTCGGCGTGTTCGACGAGGTCACGCGCGCCACGTTGCCGGTCACGTAGAGCTGGTGGTTCTCGCCGATGTCCAAGCCGATGCGCGTGTAGCCCACGCTCCGCTCGAGTTTGGACGCCAGGCTGGTGCCGTTGCTCACCACGCCGTCGAGCTCACCGCCGACGCAGAACGGCGTGATGCAGCCCGTGACGGCGCCCGTACCCGTGGGCACGCCATTCGATCCGTATTGGAAGCGATACGGCTGGCCGTTGGCACCGAAGGCCCTGCCCTGCAGCGGACCATTGGTGATCAGGCCGTACTGCGAATACTGAAACTGCTGCGCGTTCTCGATGTAGAACAACTGCGGCCGGCCGTCATTCGTCTGCGCCACCGGGCGCGACTGCAGCTGCGCCGACTTGAACCAGTCGCGGCCATTGGGGCCGTTGTTCACGCCGAAGCCCGGCGCCTCGATGCCGTCTTCCTTGCCATGCTCCACGCTGGCCTGCACATGCAGTCGGTCGCTGAAGAAGTTGCTGCCCCAGGCAGCCTGCACGGTGAGGTTCTCGTCGTCGTGATACGTGGTCTCGCCGTACTCGACGTTGGTCTTGAAGCCGGTGAACTCGGTATCGGTGATGAAGTTGACCACGCCGCCGATGGCGTCGGAGCCATACGAGGCGGAGGCGCCACCGGTCACCACGTCCACGCGCTTGATGAGCAGCTGCGGAAACTGGCTGACGTCGGTCACGCCCGTGACGTTCGCGCCGACGACACGCTGACCGTCGAGCAGCGTCAGCGTACGGATGGCGCCGAGGCCGCGCAGGCTGAACGAACTCAGCCCCTGCAGGCCGCTGCTGGTGCTGAAGGTGAACGTGCCGCGACCGGTGCTTCCCTGCAGCGACGGCAGCTCGACGATGGTGTTGAAGATGTTCGGGTGGGCACTCTTTTCGAGTTCCTCGGTGGTCAGCATCGTGGTCGGCGTGGGCTGCACGAAGCCTGCGGCGGTGAGGCGCGTACCCGTGACGATCACTTCCGCCAGGTCACCCGCGTCCTCGCCCGCGGCGGGCGGCGTCTGGGCGAAGGCGCTGGTGGCAATGGCCAGCGGCGCCAGTGCCGCGGCCGGGAAAATGGTGCTTCGACGAAATCTGCTCATGACTCCCCTCTTCATTGATGCAAATGGGTATGACAGCGCTAACATCCCTTTCGGGAAATCAAAAAGGCGCCGTCCGGATCGCCGCACTTACCTGGATGGATATGTACTCATGACAAATCATGTATTTATTCACCAGATTCCCCTTCTTCCGCTGCCCTGCCCTCGACTCGTCCGGAAAAATGACTTGAGTCCGCGTAAGACAAACGATGACAGCGCTAACATGCAGCGATCGGAAAACTACGCGCGTGTCCTGAGGATGTCAAACGTTGTCCCGCGCGGTATTCGAGACAATGCGGGCAAATTTCGCGGCGGCCTGGCCTCGGGCGCCAGCGGGTCAGGTGCTCTGTCTCGGCTTCAGTTCGAAGCCGAGATCGATGCGCGCCTTGGAGATGGGCCGGCCTTCGATCAGGCCTAACAGCATGTTGGAGGCCTGGGTGCCGATCTCGAAGCGCGGGGTGGCCACGGAGGTCAGCGAAGGAACCGTGGAGGCCGATGCGGGCAGATCATTGAAGCCGCCGATCGCGAGCTGCTCCGGCACGCGGATTCCGCGGCGCGTGCATTCGAACAGGCCACCCTGGGCAAGGTCATCGTTGCAGAAGAAGATGGCGTCGACTTCCGGCGCCTGCCTCAGCAATCGATCCAGAAGGATGCCGCCCAGCGCGACGGATGACGGATCCGGCACCAGCAGCTCCCGCTGCGAGTCGTAGATGCCCGCCTTGATGAGCGCATTGCGATAGCCGCGCCCACGCGCCAGCGTGCGCGAATCCAGCTGCGAAGCGACGTAGGCGATGCGGCGCCGGCCTTGCTTGATCAGGTGCTCGGTCATCACCTGGCCCGCGGCCTCCTGGGCGAAGCCCACGCTGTACGCACCATCCCAGTCCGCGAGCTCGAGCATGTGGACCACCGGCACCCTCGCCTTCTCCAGCAGGCGGCGCGTGGTCTCGCGATAGCTCACACCCGTCATGAGAATTCCGTCGGGGTTGAAGGCCAGGTGAGCGCGCACCAATTCCTCTTCTTCCTGAGGCGAGTAGTCGCTGATGCCGAGCAGGATCTGGTAGCCCTTGGGGTGCAGTACCTTCTCGATGCCCCGCAAGGTGTCCACGAACACGTTGTTACCCAACGAAGGCACCAGCACCGAGATGATCATCGAATGCGCGGAGGCCAGCGAGCTGGCCACGCGATTGCTCACGTAACCCATGCCGAGCGCGGCGTTCATGATGCGTTCGCGCAGCTCGGGCGCCACCTTGTCGGGCCGGCGGAAGGCGCGCGAGACCGTAATGCTGGAGACGCCGACGCTGCGCGCCACGTCTTCGAGCGTGACCCGACCCGTGCTCGAGGCTCTCGGCCGCGTCCTGGTGGTCTTCTTGTTCAAGATGGGCGTTGTTATATCAGCACGGCCCCCAAAAAAATAACGGGCGCCGGCGCCCGCCGATATCTGGTGCGCACGGAAAGATTCGTTCTCCCTCCGGCCCCGATGCTGCGATTATGCTCATCCCGATGAATGCCGCCCTGCCGCTCGCTCCCCTTCCCGCCACGCTCGCCGCCGAACTGAAGCAACGTTTCGGCTTCGATTCCTTCCGCCCGGGGCAGCAGGAAGCCGTCAGCGACATCCTCGCCGGCCGGGACGTGCTGGCGATCATGCCCACCGGCGGCGGCAAATCCCTGTGCTTCCAGTTGCCGGCGCTGCTTCGCCCGGGTGTTTGCATCGTGATCTCGCCGTTGATCGCGCTGATGCAGGACCAGGTCCGCCTGCTCGAGGACAACGGCATCGAGGCCACGTTCATCAATTCCTCGCTAGAGCGCGCGGAGATGTCGCGACGTCTGGCGCGCCTGGAGCGTGGCGAGATCAAGCTGCTGTACGTGGCGCCCGAGAGATTGTTGCAGCCGGAGTTCCTGGGCGAATTCCTGCCCCGCCTCCACGCCACGCAGGGCATCTCCTCGCTGGTGGTCGACGAGGCGCATTGCGTCTCCGACTGGGGTCACGACTTCCGGCCCGAGTACCGGCAGCTCCATCGGCTTCGTGCGCAGTTTCCCCAACTACCCGTGGCGGCGTTCACGGCCACGGCCACTGAACGCGTGCGCCAGGACATCGTGCGGCAGCTTGCCTTGCGCGAGCCGCGGATCCACCTGTCCAGCTTCAACCGCCCCAACCTGTACTACGCGGTACGCCCGAAGACACGAGCTACCTACTCGGAATTGCTCGAGCACGCTCGCCGCGATACCGGTTCCGGCATCGTGTACTGCCTGTCGCGGAAGCGCGTGGACGAGATCGCCAGTCAGCTGCAGGGCGATGGCATCCACGCACTGCCGTATCACGCGGGTCTGGAAGCGAAAACCCGCCGTGACAACCAGGATGCCTTCATCCGCGATGATGCGCAGGTGATCGTCGCGACGATTGCGTTCGGCATGGGCATCAACAAGCCCGACGTGCGCTGGGTCATGCACTACGACCTGCCCAAGACACTGGAAGGCTACTACCAGGAATCCGGCCGCGCCGGCCGTGACGGCCGGCCCGCGCGCTGCATCCTGTGCTTCGGCGCCGGCGACATCCGGACGGCGGAGCTCATCATCGAGAACAAGGTAGACCCGGTGACCCTCGAGCCGCTAGTGGACGAACAGCGCATGGCCCGGCAGCAATTGCGGCAGGTGCTGAACTACGCGGAATCCGCCGAGTGCCGGCGCGCCGTCCAGCTGCGGTATTTCGGCGAGGAGTTCGCCGGCCCCTGCAACGCCTGCGACAACTGCCTCGAACCGCGCGCCATGCTCGACCGGACCACCGAGGCCAGGCAGTTCCTGTCCTGCATCGCCCGGCTGGCGCAACGGCACGAACGCTACGGCGCAGCCTACGTGATAGAGATCCTGCGCGGCGCCGAGAACCAGCGCGTCATCACGCGCGATCATTCGAGCCTCAGCGTTTACGGAATCGGCAAGCAGCTCGGAGTCGCGGAGTGGCGCGACATCGCGAGAGCCTTGCTGCACCAGGGGTTGATGACCCAGTCCCAGGACGGCTATGCCGTGGTCTCGCTCAACGATGCGAGCTGGCAGGTTTTGCGCGGCGAAAAGGTTGTTCGCGTCGGCGAATCGGTGAAACCGGCCAAGGGACGCAAGGGTGCGAAGCCCGTGGCTCAATCCGGCCATCCGCTGTTCGAAGCGCTTCGCACCCTGCGCAAGCGTCTTGCGGACGAAGCGGGCATGCCGCCGTACATCGTGTTCAATGACGCGAGCCTGTGGGACATGGCGCAGCGCCAGCCCACCACCCTGGAAGAATTCTCGACCATTGTCGGAGTCGGGCAGGCCAAACTCGCGCGCTACGGGGCACAATTCGTGGAAGTGATTCGCGAGCGCTGCGGCAATGACGGCTGAATTCGAAGACCCCCGCTGGCATGGCGTGTTCACGCGTGACTGGCGCTGCGCGTCCTGCGCCAGTGCGCACCGCGGACTGTTCGACCTGGCCAGCCGGAATCCGGAGCAGTGGCCGGACGACACCGCCTACCGACCCAACGGCGCCGCAGCCGACGCGAGCCACATCCTCACCGAGGACTTCTGCATCCTGAACGGCGAACACTACTTCGTGCGCTGCATCCTGGAGCTCCCCCTTATCGGCGCGGCGGGCGAACGGTTCGCCTACGGAATCTGGTCCACACTGTCCAAGCCGAATTTCGAGCGCTACATGGCCACGTTCGACGATGGCGAACAGGGTGAGCTCGGACCGTGGTTCGGCTGGTTCTCGAACCGGCTGAAGGGATATCCGGACACGCTGAACATCAAGTGCAACGTGCATCCGCAGAATGCGCGCCAGCGCCCCGTGATCACGCTGCAGGACGCGGACCATCCACTGGCCATGGAGTCCCGGGATGGCATCACGTTCGATCGCTTGCGGGAAATCTTCGCGCTGCATGGCCACGCCATGCTTACGGTGGTCTGATCAGATGTCCGACCACATCCTGAGCAGGTTGTGGTACTGGCCGGCGAGAGCCACCGTCTCCTCGCTCTCGCCGTGCTTGCCACGGACGCGCTGGATGGTCTGATCCATCTGGAACAGCAGCTCGCGATGACGCGCATCGGCCACCATGCTCTGCGTCCAGAAAAACGAAGAGATGCGGGCGCCGCGTGTCACCGGGTTCACGCGATGCAGGCTGCTGGCGGGATAGAGGATGAGGTCACCGGCCGGTAGTTTGACCGCGTGCTGGCCATAGGTATCCGCCACGACCAGTTCGCCGCCGTCGTAGTCGGCGGGATCCGTGAGGAACAGCGTGGAAGACAGGTCCGTGCGAATGAAGTGGCTGCTGCCGGGCACGGCGCGCACGGCGCCATCGATGTGCATGCCGTAGTGCTCGCCGCTTTCGTAGCGATTGAACAATGGCGGCACCGTCTTGAGCGGCAGCGCCGCGGAGAAGAACAGTGGATTGCGCGCCAACGCGGTGAGGATCATCTCGCCGAGCTGCCGGCCCACCGGTGAGAGCTCCGGCAACTGGCGATTGCGCTTCACCAGTGCGCCTTGGTCGCCGACGGTGGCCTTGCCATCGGCCCATTCGGCCGAATCGAGCAGGCGGCGGCATTCCGCCACCTGCTCGGCCGTCAGTACCTTGGGCACGTGGATCATCATGCGCCGGATGTTAGCCGACTTGAGCGCCCTGAACCGGGGCGATCAGAACGAAAAGTTCACCGTGAACAACGCGGACAGCGGCGCTCCGGGGATGAAGCGTGAGCCACCGTTGTTCAGTGTCGCCACGTACTCCTCGTCCGCCAGGTTGTACGCGTTGAGCTGCAGAGTGACCTTGTCGTTCACCTCGTAGGCCAGCATGGCATCGATGACCCAGTATTCCGGGGCTGTCGGCACATTGGTCACGAGCGGATCGGTGATGTTGATGGAGCGCGCCACGGTATCCACGTAGCGGACGCCGCCGCCGATCTGCAAGCCGAACGGCGTTGTGTAAGTGCTCCACGTGGTGAACGTGAGTTCCGGTGACCAGTTGATCTGCGATCCGGTCTGGTTCGGATTGCCGCGGACCACCTCGGTATCCATCTTGGCGACGCCGGCGCTGAGCTCCCAGCTGTCCGTGACGTTGCCGACGATGCCGAGCTCGATGCCCTTGATCTCGCGCTCGCCCACCTGGACGAACACGTTCGGATCGGTGGCGTCCTGCACCAGTTCGTTCTTGCTGGTGCTGTCGAACAGCGCACCGGTGACGGCAAGCGCGCCGTCGCGGAACTCCCACTTCGCACCGAGCTCGAGGTTCGTGCCCTCGGTGGGCTCGAGATCGAAGCGGTTCACGTTGTTGGCCGTGGTGCTCAACGTGAAGTTCGCGCCGCCCGGAGGCTGGCGGGACGTAGCGTGCGAAAGATAGACGCTGCCGTTGTCCGTGGGTTTGTAGAGCACGCCCAGCTTGTACGAGAACAGCGTGTCATCCGTCCGCAGGTTCAGCGGCGTCAGCGTCGTGGTGGTGCCGACCACGGTGGCGACCATGCTTTCGAAATCCGTGTCGAAGGTATCGACTCGAAAACCACCGGTGACCTGCCAGCGCTCCGCGAAGCTCAGTGTGTCGAACACGTAGGCGCCGATGGTCTGCGTCTCACCCCGCGTGAACGCGCCATTGCGCACGGGCGCGTAGCCCGGAGGCGCAGCGGTCAGGCCGGGGTTGTACACGTTCGCGGGCACCAGCGTGCCCAGGCTCGCGGCCGCGTAAGCGGGGTTGTACTGTTCTTCGTTGATGAACTCGACACCGCCCGTGAGGCTGTGGCTCACGCTTCCCGTGGTAGCGGAGTAAGTGAAGTTGGTCTGGTTCGTGAGCAGCGTGTTTTCCTGGAACTTGGACTGGCGCGTGCGATTCACCGTCCAGGCATCCGGGTTGGTGGTGGGGCCGTTCACCGCGTTCACGCCGGTGAGCACGTAGAACTGCTCGATGCGACCCACGCGCGTGCTGTTGCGCACCGTGAAGGTGTCGCTGAAATCGTGTTCGAAACGCGCCGTGAACATGGTGCCGTTGATCTGCTCGAAATCGTTGGCGTAGCCGTAGTAGGTCTCGCGATCCACCGGGGCCGGCACCACGCCGCGATTGGGCGCGGTGGGGATGGCGGGATCGAACTCGGTGTCGTACCAGCCGTCGAGGCCGATCGTGGTCACGCCACCATCCGGCACGTTGTCCTGCTGGGTGTGCAGCAGATAGAAGTACGAACGCGTGTCGCCGCCGAGGCCGAACGCGAGCGACGGGGCCACTGCCCAGCCCTGGCGCTCGATGAAGTCCCGGCCGTCCACTTCTCCGTCCTGGTACATGGCGTTCAGACGAAACGCGGTGCCCGTGCCCTCGAACGCATGGTTGAAATCACCGGTGACGCGGCCGTTGGACGCAGTGCCGTAGCTGGCCGTGCCACGCGCGAAACTCTCGGCGGTGGGTACCTTGCTCACGAGGTTCACGTAGCCGGACGCGGCGCCGCGGCCATAGTCCGGACCGGCCGGACCCTTCGCGATCTCCACCTGCTCGGTGTTGAACGTGTCGCGGGACACCGTACCCAGATCGCGGATGCCGTCGATGAAGATGCTGCCCTGCGTATCGAACCCGCGCATGAAGATGGAATCACCAGTGGCGGTGTTGCCGTTCTCGCCGAGCAGGAACGTGACTCCGGGCGTGTTGCGCAGTGCCTGCGACAACGTGGTGGCGCCTTGCTGGAGCAGCACTTCATCGCTGATGACGGCGATGGTCTGGGGGGTGTCGACCAGGGGCTGCGTGAATTTCGGCGAAGCGACCTGCTTGACGTTGATGGTCTCTTCTTCGGGCGCCGCCACCGACACCTTCGGCAGGGTCTTGGCTTCTTCGGCCGAATTCTGCGCTGCGGTCTGCGCGTTGGCCGCGGCGGCGGCCAGCGCCAGGCTCACGGCAACGGCGACACGGCGACGGGCGAAGCCCTGCAGCCCCAGGGCGAAATTCTGAATCGACACGTTGGTTCTCTCCCGGATATGACGGCCGGGATCGTATTGCGAATCATTCTTGTTTGCAACCAAGAACAGTTCTTAACAAAACCCACTCTTCTTATAGCTCCGGCTACCGGCCTTTGCCCGGTGGGTCCTGCGGCGCCCAGCCGTCGTGACCCGCCAGATGAACTTGTACGGACCAGCGCCGGGCTTCGACCGCGCTCAAGGTCATCGCGAAGGGCTCGCGGGGACCCTGCCGCGATCCCACGCCCGTCGAGCCATGCTCGGCGTAGAACGCGGTGCCCAACCTCGCGGTCGTGCCCGGTGTCCATTCGCGCCAGCCGTCGCGCTCGAGATCGGCATCGATTCGCGTGTTGAGGAAGATCACGCGCGAGTAGTCGCGCCACGGGCGGCCGAACCAGAGCTTGCCGACGCCCTCGTCTTCGGTGATCCGGCAGTTGGAAAATACGTAGCCGCGATCCTCGTCCGCACCGGTACGCATGTGCGCCGTGAGCATGACTTCCTCGTGCGCCACGGCATGGATGTGGCACCGATCGAAGAACGCCTTCGAGTTGCCGAAGATGAAGTCCACGTGGCCTTCGACATAGCAGTCGCGGAAATACTGGCGGCTCACGCGGCAAGGCGAGCCATCGGGCTGCGTGCCCTCGCACTTCCTGTCGGCGGCATACAGCGTGTCCTGGTGGCCCAGCATGCGCACGCGGTCGATCACCGCGCGGTCGCCGGTGATGTACAGCGCCACGGCCTGCGAGGGCTCCGCGTAGCGGAGCCAGTAATCGTTGGCGACGGTGAGATTGGTGGCGCGGAAATCATCGCCACGGATCTCGAGCGAGGCCGTCTTGAACGTGTTGCCCACCAGCTTCGAGCTGTCGCTCCAGGTGATGACCACGTCGTCCGGCTTGCGGCCGAGACCTCGCAGCGACACTTTCGACTTCGCGATGAGCACCTTCTCGCGATACACGCCCGGGGTCAGCGTGATCTCGCCGCCCGACTCCGGCAGCGCATCCACCGCGGCCTGCAGCGCGGTAAAGCGCTGCTTCGTGGCCGAGATCATCACCGTGCCCGGCGCCGCTTCGAGCGGTTTGACCAGCTGGCCCGGGAACGCCGGCGCTACCCACGCGGCCGCGAGCGTCGCAACGCCGGCAATCAACGCCAAACGCGCCGCGCTCACGGCTTGATCAGCACTTCCGCGCCCCGGTACTCCACGCTCATGTCGGTGGGCGCATCGAGGTCCGACGGCGACTTGCCACCGTCCTTGATCCAGCGCACCCGGAACACGCGCTCTTCGGGCATGCCGGTGAAGCTGCCGGAACGCGCGCCGATCACCAGCGTGTTGTTCGCCGAGTCGTAGCGCATCGGGATGTAACTGAACTGGCCCTTCTCGTAGCCATAGCTCACGCCGTCGTCCTCGTAGAGGTCGAAGGTGCCATCGGCGCCCGTGAACACGTACAGCGTGATCGGCGCGCCCGGAGCCTCGGTGCTGTACTGGATCTCGGGACCCACCGGCACGATGGAACCGGCGCGCACGTACAGCGGCATGCGGGACAACGGCGCGGCGGCCTTCACCGTCTGCCCACCCTCGAACAGCTTGCCGGAGTTGAAGTCGTACCAGTCGGCGCCGGCCGGTAGATAGACATCGCGTTCGCGCGCCTTGTGGCGGCTGACCGGCGCGACCAGGAAGGCCTTGCCGAACAGGAACTGGTCGCGCACGTCCAGCGCGGCCTTGTCGGCCCCGAAGTCCATGGCCAGGCCGCGCATGATGGTGCCGTCACGATGATAGGTATCACCGGCCACCGTGTACGTGTACGGCAGCAGGCGGTAGCGCAGCTTGTCGTACCACACCAGCGTCTCGAACACCTCGGAGCCTTGCGGCGCGAGATTGAAGATTTCGCGGAACGGGAACTCGCCATGCGAGCGGAACAGCGGCGCGAAGGCGCCGAGCTGGAACCAGCGCGTATTGAGTTCGCGCCACTCGTCGAGGTCCGCCGGCGTCGGCTTCTGCGTGCTGTAGCGGCTCTCGAGCGCGAAGCCGCCGATGTCGAAGGTCCAGTTCGGCAGGCCGGAGTAACCGGTGCTCACACCCGCGGATATCTGCGCATGCAGATCGTCCCAGCGCGACACGATGTCGCCGCTCCACACCGCGGCCGCGTTGCGCTGGATGCCCGCGAAGCCCGAACGCGTGAGGATGAACACGCGTTTGTCCGGGTTCACCGTGCGCGAGCCTTCATACACGCCGCCGGAATGCACGAGTGCATAGCTGTTGAAGTACTGCTCGGACGGGCCGAGCGCCGTCGGACCGATGCGCGCCTTGATCGAATCGATGTCGAGGTTAGAGTGAACGTCCGGCTCGGTGGCATCCATCCACCAGGCATCGAAGCCCAGCACGTTGAGCTTCTCGTTCATCTGGCGCCAGTACATTTCGCGCGCCGCCTTGGAATACGGGTCGTAGAAGGAATTGAGGTAGCCCGGGCCCACCCAGTCCAGCGCGCCCGCCTCGATGTTGCCGCGGTACATGAAGCCCGCGGCGTCCAGTTCCTTGTAGTTGGCCGTGGTCGGGTAGAACTTCGGCCACACGGAAATCATGATGTTGGCGTTCATCTGGTGGACCTTGTCCACCATCGCCTTCGGCTCCGGGAAACGCGCCTTGTCGAACTCGTGCGAACCCCAGGCGTTCTCGGGCCAGTAGAACCAGTCGAGCACGATGTTGTCGATCGGGATCTTGCGCTTGCGGTACTCGGCCACCACGTCCACCAGCTCTTTCTGGTTGGTGTAGCGCTGGCGGCTCTGCCAGAAGCCATAGGCCCACTTGGGCAGCAACACGGCCTTGCCCGTGAGTTCGCGGTAGCCCGAGATCACGTCGTCCTGCGAAGTGCCGGCGACGAAGTAGTAATCGATCGCGCGGCCCACGTCGGACGTGAACGTGACCGAGTGACGCTCGGCATCGGGCAGCGGATCGTTGTGGAGCAACGCCATGTAGCCGCCGTCCGGAATCCATTCGAGCCGGAACTTCAAGGGCGTGCCGGCCTTCATGGGCACGTCGACGTTGTGGTACCAGCCGGCCCAGTTCTGGCGCCAGCGATCGAGCAGCAATTTGTCGTCGAAGTACACCTTGAAGTAGCTGCTGCCGTACACCTGGAACTTGTGCACGCCGTCCTTCGCGGACGTGAGCGTGCCTTCCCAGGTCACGGTCTGCTTGGGCAGGTCCTCGGGCGGCGCGCCGGCCACCGGCTCCTTGCCCGTGAGCATCTCCTTGGGCCA
This sequence comes from uncultured Pseudomonadota bacterium, assembly GCA_963846605.1. GTDB lineage: Bacteria > Pseudomonadota > Gammaproteobacteria > Steroidobacterales > Steroidobacteraceae > CADEED01. The sequence goes on along the minus strand of CAWJWS010000008.1, from coordinate 673,939 downwards.
GGTGAAGCGGTCCTTGATGTACTGGTAGTTGATGTCCTTCTCGACGCGCTCGAAGGACTTGTCAGCGGCCACGTATCGCGCGGTGAAGCCACCTTCCTTGCCCGCGGCGTCCTTGATGGTGAGATCGCGCGACGCCAGCGCATAGGGCTTCGGGTTGCCGATGCGCGTGATGCCATTGTTGTCCCAGAGCACGCCGTAGTTGCGCACCGAGACCACGAAGGGCACGCCGATGTCCATGTTGTGCTGGGCGAGCTCGACGTCTTCGCCATTCAGATTGAGCTGCGAGTTCTGGTGCTGGCCCGAACCATAGAACGCTTCGTCGCTGCCGGGATTGAAACGCTGCGACACACCCGAGGCCGGCCAGGCCTTCAACGGCTCTTCCGCGGCGAACTCCTTGCCGGAAGGATCCATGAACTTGACGGCGCCATTCGCCAACGAAACTCTCGCGACGACGCGCGAAGTGGTGAGCACCACTTCGTTCTCCTGCTGCTCGACCTTCCAGGACGGCTCCTCGCCGGCCCGCGGCACCACCATCAGGCTCTCGGGCAGAACCAGGTTGGCATCGGCCACGGAGGTCACGCGGATGGTGCGATCGGTGCGCACTTCGAGACGGACGCGGCGTTGGGCGTTATCCGCCGGCGTCACGATCAGGCCCGTTTCATTGCGGACGTACGTCCCTTCCGGCGCCTTGCCCGCGCAACCCGCGAGCAGAACGACGCACAACCAGCGCGACAGCTTCTTCATGAGACCCCTCTCGTATCGGAATTCTTTGTGTCCGGATTCTAACGAGGGGGAAGGAAACGAAATTGCCGGAAAACGGGACCCGGCGCCGTGGGGGCGTCGCGCGAATCCCGTCTTCCGGCGCTCGCAGTTGCAGATCCGCCTCGACCGCCGTCGAGGAACGGCGGTCTGCAGAGTCGGCTGCAACCCGCGATTTCCCGAATGAAAGTACAATGCTCTAATGAAAAACTAAGATCAAGGGGTCAAGGGCAGGCGCTTTGGGCAGAATCCCGGACCAGCACCCGGCTCTCACTAGAACTACACGAACCATGGCCGCCAAAGAAACCGCCTCCCGGACAAGTCGTTACCGCGCCCCTGCCCTGGAGAAGGGCCTGGACGTCATCGAACTGCTGGCCGCGGAAAAATCGCCGCTGAACCTCTCGGCGATCTCCCAACGACTGGGCCGTTCGTCCGGAGAGCTGTTCCGCATGCTCCAGGTGCTGGAGTTCAAGGGCTTCATCACCACCGCCGAGAACGGGGCGGGTTACGTGCTCACCAACAAGCTGTTCGCGCTGGCCATGACCCAGGCGCCGGTGCGCTCGCTCGTCGAGACCGCGCTGCCCATCATGCGCAAGCTCTCGCAGGACATCGGACAATCCGCGCACATCGCCGTGGCATCCGAAGACCAGATCGTGGTGATCACGCGCATCGAGCGTCCGGGCGACATCGGCTTCTCGGTGCGCATCGGCTATCGGCGGGAAATCACCGTGGCCACGTCGGGCCTCGTGCTGTTCGCCTATCAGACCGACGAGACGCGCAAGGCCTGGCTCAAACGCTGCCGCCTGAAGGGCGACGCCGCCGAGGAATTCGTCTCTCGCGCGAACGTCGTCCGCGAGCGCGGACATCACGAAGCCGCGTCGCACTTCGTGCGGGGCATCACCGACTTGTCGGCGCCCATCCTGCGTGGCGACGTCGCCGTCGCGGCGCTCACCGTGCCGTTCGTGCACAGCAATCCGCTGGTCATGGAGATGGGCCAGACCGTGGACTACGTGCGCGCCGCGGCCGGGCAGATTTCGGAAGAAATAGTTCACGGCGATCTGCCGTAAGAATCACCTCGAGGGGGACGGATCTTGGAAACGAAGAAGGCATTCATCACGCCCGGATTTCTGCTCGCGACGATAGCCATCGTCGGACTCTTCTTCATGTGGGGCGTGGCCAACAGCCTCAACGACGTCCTGATCCCCCAATTCCGGAAGGCTTTTCAGCTCGACGATTTCGCGTCGAGCCTGGTGCAATCCGCGTTCTACTTCGGTTACTTCTGCTTCGCCATTCCCGCGTCGCTCGTGATGCGCCGGTTTGGATACCGCGCAGCGGTCCTCACCGGCCTCGCGCTCTACGGCGCCGGCGCCCTGCTGTTCATTCCCGCGGCGAACTCGAGCCAGTACTACGCATTCCTGGGCGCGCTCTACGTGATCGCCAGCGGCCTCGCGTTCCTCGAGACTTCCGCGAATCCGCTGATCGCGGTCATGGGCCCGGCGGAAAGCGCCGATCGCCGCCTGAACTTCGCGCAGACTTTCAATCCCATCGGCACGATGACCGGATCCTTCATTGGCGGAATGCTGATCTTCTCCGATGTGCACTACACGCCCGAGCAGCTCGCCACCATGGCGCCCGATGCGCTCGCCGCCTTCCGCGCCACGGAACTGGCCGCGGTCAAACTACCGTACGTGCTCATCGCGGCTCTCGTGATTGCGTGGGCCGTGCTGGTGGCCGTCGTCCGGTTTCCGCCGGTCGATGTACCCCGCGGCGGCGATTCCCCGGAAGGAGGCTTCAAGGGTCTCGGGCAATTCCCGCGCTATTGGCTGGGCGTATTCGCGCAGTTCGCCTACGTTGGCGCGCAAGTGGGGTCATGGAGTTTCCTGATCCGCTACACGCAGGTGAACTTTCCGGGCACGCTGGAATCGGACGCGCTGCCCTTGCTTCCCACGGCGTTCGGCATCTTTTTCGCCGGACGACTCGTCGGCACCGCACTCATGGCGCGCGTGAACCCCGCGAAACTGCTGGCGACGTTCGCCGGCATCAACGTAGTGCTGTGCCTGGTCGCGGCGATGGCCGGCGGGCACGTGGGCCTGTACGCCCTGCTCGCCGAGAGCTTCTTCATGTCGATCATGTTCCCGACGATTTTCTCCATGAGCCTGCGCGGCCTGGGCACGTTCACCAAGTCCGGTGCCGCGCCGCTCGTGATGGCAATCATTGGTGGCGCCGTGGTCACGCCCCTCATGGGGTGGGTATCGCGCGAAAACTCGATCAATCTCGCCTACCTGATCCCCATGCTGTGCTTCGTCGTCGTGCTTTGGTTCGCGATGAAAGCCCGCGACCCCGGCGTGGCTCGCGCATGAAGCCGGCGCTCGCGCGCCGCGAGCTGGGCCGCACCGGGCTGGAGGTCAGCACGCTCGGCTTCGGCGGCGCGGGCATCGGCAACCTGTATCGCGTGCTCGACGACACGGATGCGGCGGAGGCGGTGCAAGAAAGCTTCGCCGGAGGCGTGCGCTACTTCGACACCGCTCCCTTCTATGGCTTCGGCCTCAGCGAACTGCGGCTGGGCGCGGCATTGGGCGCGGAATCGGCGCCGGTGGTGATCTCCACCAAGGTCGGCCGGAAGCTCGTGCCAACGGGACCGCAGGACGCAGGCGTGGGCCGCGAAGGCTATTTCTCGCCCCGGCCCTTCGCACCGGTGTTCGACTACAGCTACGAGTCGGTGATGCGCTCGCACGCGGAGAGTCTCGAGCGGCTGGGCGTGAAGCGGGTCGACATCCTGCTGTGCCACGACATCGGCCGGCTGACGCACGGCGAGCGACATGACGCGCGCGTGCAGGAGTTCCTCGACGGCGGCTATCGCGCGATGCGCGAGCTGCGCGATTCGGGTGCCGTTCGCGCCATCGGACTCGGCGTCAACGAGTGGGAAGTCTGCGTCGAACTGCTCGGGCACTGCGAGTTCGATTGCCTGATGCTCGCCGGCCGCTACACGCTGCTGGAGCAGACCCCGCTCGAACGTCTGCTGCCGATGTGCGTGGAACGCGGTGTCTCGATCCTGAGCGCCGGGCCACTGAACTCGGGCATCCTCGCCGCCGGTTCCAGGGCCGCCGCGCGTTCACACTACAACTATGCTCCGCCGCCGCCCGCGGTGATTGAACGTGTCGGCGCGCTCGAAGCAGCCTGCGATGAATTCCAGGTACCACTGCAAGCCGCGGCGCTGCAGTTCCCGCTGGCGCATCCGGCGGTCGCCTGCATCGTCACGGGCAGCAGCAGCGGCGCCGAAGCGCGCCGGTCGCTGGAAATGTTCAACCACGCCATTCCCGCGGAGTTCTGGCGCGCGCTGCGCGACCGCGCCCTCATCGATCCGCGCGCTCCGCTGCCGGGCAACGCATGAGAATCGACGCGCACCAGCATTTCTGGCGGAGGGATCGCGGCGACTACGACTGGTTGAATCCGGCGGTCACACCGGCGCTGGCGCCTATCTACCGAGACTACCTGCCCGCGGATCTCGCACCGCAGCTCGCCCGCTCGGGCATCGACAAGACCATCCTGGTGCAGGCGGCCGCCACGGTGGCCGAGACGCGCTACCTGCTCGAATTGGCGCGCGACAACGAGTTCGTCGCGGGCGTCGTGGGCTGGGTGGATTTCGAAAGTCCGGATGCACCGGGCGTGATCGAAGAGCTGGCGCGGAACTCGCTGCTCGTGGGCTTGCGGCCCATGATCCAGGACATCCCCGACACCGAGTGGATGCTGCGCGAAGAGCTCGAGCCCGCATTCGAAGCGATGGTGGATCACGGGCTGGTATTCGACGCGCTGGTGAAGCCGCCGCACCTGCCCGCGCTGCTGGAACTCTCGGGCCGCTACCCGGAACTCGCCATGGTGCTCGATCACGGCGCCAAGCCGCCGATTGCCGCGGGTGATGTGACAGCCTGGAAGCACGGCGTCAGCGCGCTGGCGCGAAATTCGCGCATGGTCTGCAAGCTGTCGGGCCTCGTCACCGAGGCGAACAGCGCCGACCCCGCCGTGCTGGCGGATTGCGTCGATCATCTGCTCGCGGAGTTCGGCCCCTCGCGGATGCTGTGGGGCAGTGACTGGCCGGTATGCGAGCTGGTGTGTTCCTACGCCGACTGGGCCACGGCCACCGATCGGTTGCTGGCCACGCTCGGCCCGGCCGGGCGAGAGCAGGTTTATTCGGAGACGGCACGGACAATTTATGGAATCTGAAAGCCATGGAAAGTAAGAGACTGGCCGGCAAGACGGCCGTGGTGACCGCTGGCGCCTCCGGCATCGGCCGCGCGAGCGCCGAGGCATTCGCCCGCGCGGGTGCGCGGGTGTTCGCCGTGGACATCGATGCGCAGGCGGTGCAAGGCGTGGCGGGTTGTGAAGGCGCCGTCGTCGACGTGCGCGACGTGGACGCCATCACCGCCTTCGCAGCGCGCACCGGGAAGATAGACGTGCTGTTCAACTGCGCCGGCACCGTCCCCAAGGGCACGGTGCTCGACGTGGATTTCGCCACGTGGAAGTCGGCCTTCGACCTCAACGTCCATTCCATGTACCACATGATCCGCGCCTTCCTGCCCGGCATGATCGAGGCGCGCGCGGGCTCCATCATCAACATGTCGTCGGTTGCCGGCTCCATCACGGGAGTCGCGGATCGCTGCGCCTATGGCGCCACCAAGGCCGCGGTGATCGGCCTCACCAAGTCGGTGGCCAAGGACTTCGTGAAGCATGGTGTCCGCTGCAATGCCATCTGCCCTGGCACGGTGGACACGCCCTCGTTGCAGGCGCGGCTGCATGGTTACGGCGACTACGAGAAGACACGCAAGGAATTCGAGGCGCGTCAGCCCATGGGAAGACTGGGCAGGCCCGAGGAGATCGCCGCGCTTGCGCTGCATCTCGCGGGCGACGAGTCCGGCTTCACGACGGGACAGATCCACGTCATCGACGGCGGCTGGATGATCTGAAAACGCCGCGCCAGAGATTCCCCTGGCGCGGCGCTGACGATCGTCGCGAGGCGGGTCCACCCCACGGCGATCGAGGCCCCCCTGTCATTAGTGAAATGACTTTGCGCGGGCAGTATGTGTTGACGCCTGGCCGCGTGTAAAGCTTCGACACGGCAGAGCGCGGCGCGCGACGTCTGCAAACGCTCAAGCGTCGCCGGGACCGCAACGAGGTACGAATGAATTCAATCCTGGTTCGCGCGCTGGCCTTCCTGGCACTGGGGCCGCTGGCGATAGCCAACGACATCGACCCGCCGGCACCGCAACTCGCGGAGATCGAGCGCGTGTGGTCCGGACATGCGGTGAACTTTGCAATTGCCGTCTCGGAGAAGACGCTCTACGCGGCCTACTACGATGCGCAGCGGAAGCTCACCGTGGTCTCACGCCGCAAGGCGGGCACGAAGTGGCGCCAACAGAAGCTGGAGGTGGTGACCGGTTGGGACAGCCACAACTACGTGACCATGGCGCTCGACGCCGCCGGCCACCTGCATGTCACGGGGAACATGCACAACGATCCGCTGGTGTACTTCCGGACACGCAGGGCCGGCGACATCACCTCTCTCGAGCGCGTGCCCGTGCTCGTGGACGCGAACCTCGAGCAACGCATGACCTACCCGGTGTTCATCCGGCGCGGGGATCGACTGGTGCTCAAGTACCGCGACGGCGGCAGCGGCAATGGCAACGAGATCTACGACGAATACGACGCCGCGTCACGGCGCTGGCGCGCGTTGCTAACGACGCCCATGGTGGATGGCGAAGGCCAGCGCAACGCGTACTTCGTCGGTCCTCGCCTGGGTCCCGACGGCCTCTTCCACCTCGCGTGGGTGTGGCGCGAAACTCCGGATGCCGAGACCAACCACGATCTTTCGTATGCGCGCAGCCGGGACCTGGTGAATTGGGAAAGGTCGGACGGCACGCCACTCAAACTACCCATCACCTTGAAGAGCAGCGAGATCGTGGATCCCGTGCCCGTCGAGGCCGGCATGATCAACAACAACACGGTCGTGGGCTTCGATGCACTCGGCCGCGCAATGATCACCTATCACAAGTTCGATGCGCAGGGATTCACGCAAGTCCACGTGGCGCGGCGCGAGGCGACAGGCTGGACCATCAGCCAGATTTCCGACTGGCGGGATTTCCGATGGAATTTCCGCGGCCGCGGATCCCTGCACAGCCGCTTGATCGTGAGCGGCGCGGAACCCGCGGGCGACGGGTATCTGCGCGTGCCCGTGATACGCGATGGCAGACCCAGCGATTTGCTCATCGACGCACGCACACTGGAACGGATCGCCGATCGGCCGGCCGACACCCTGACCGAGATGCTCCGCCTGCAAGTGACCGTGCCTTCGGGCATGCAGCTCAATGTCGTCGAGGATGCGTCCGGTTCCGGCTACGCACTGGCCTGGGCGACGCGCCCTCCGCAACGCGACCTCGCGAGCGAGGACATTCCGGAGCCGACGCCGCTCTACTTGGTAAAACGATGAAGGGGTAAAACGCTGACGGGGTAAAACGCTGACCGGTACGACAGTACTTCGACGTTTCATCACGGCCGATCCTCAACGGATCGCACGAATATTTCTGCTCGACCGGTGATTGCTTCGCACACTGCCGGCAAGCATCATCGTGACAAACCCGAGGGGCAATTCCATGAAGCACTTCCTGCGCGGCGCCGTCATCGGCGCCTTCTTGTTCGTATCCGCGGCGATGGCGGCCGAAACTCCCACTCGCAAGCAGGTGCTTGTGTCCGCCGCGAAAGTCGCGGACTGGCAGCTCGCGCGCATGGATGGCCTGCACATCACTTCGCACATGAGCGGCGAATCGCGCGAGCCGCGCAGCTGGCAACAGGGCGCATTCTGGGTGGGCATGACGCACCTCGCGCACACGTCAGCGGCGAGAAGCGCTTCACCGACGCCATCCTCGCGCAGGGCCAGGCCAACAACTGGTCGCCGGGCCAGCGCGTGTATCACGCCGACGATCACGTGATCGCTCAGAGCTACCTCTGGGCCGCGCGGCACGGCGCGGGCAAGGACGTCATCGGACCCATCCGCGGAACCTTCGATGCCATTCTCGCGGACCCGCCGGTCGTGCACCTGAGCTTCTACTCCGCGCAAGAACTATGGAGACACCCAGTGCCTGCAGCGCTGGTGCTGGTGCGACGCCGTCTTCATGTCGCCTCCCGCCTGGCTGGACCTCGCCAATCAAACGGGCGAACGCAAGTACCGCGACTTCGCGCATGGCCGAATTCTGGGCCGCGACGGACTTCCTCTACGACCCGGCCGAGAAGCTCTACTTCCGCGACAGCCGCTTCTTCGAGCGGCGCGACGAGCAAGGGCCGCAAGCTCTTCTGGAGCCGCGGCAACGGCTGGGTGTTCGCAGGCATCGCGAACATGCTCGACCTGCTGCCGCGCGACCACGCGGATCGCGCGCGACTGCGAGGCGCTGTTCAAGGAAATGGCGGCGCAAGCTCAAGGCGGTGCAGAAGACCGATGGCTACTGGGCTCCTTCCTTGTTAGGCGCCGAGAACTCGCCGACCGAAACCAGCGGCACGGGGTTCTTCGTCTACGGTCTCGCCTGGGGCGTGAACCGCGGTCTGCTCGCCTCGCGAGGAATACCTGCCGTCAATCCACCGTGGGTGGGATGCGCTGACGCGCGCGGTGGCGCAAGGATGGTCGCCTCGGCTGGGTGCAACAGGTCAGCGACCGCCCTGAGCAGGTAGCCGAGACCGACACGCAGTTCTATGGTGTCGGGGCGTTCCTGCTTGCCGCCAGCGAGGTCGCCGTCCTCAACAACTGACGAGGTTTCCATGTCCCGAGTTCGAGTCCTGGCCTATGCGGTGACCCTGGATGGTTTCTCGGCTGGCCCGAATCAGAGCCTGGAGAATCCCCTGGGAGTGAACGGCGGGGAAATGATGGGCTGGGTATTCCCCACCCGCTCGTTCGGCACCATGCACGGGAATACCCATGGCGGTGAAACCGGCGTCGACAACACCATGGTCGAGCAGAGCTTCGACAACATCGGCGCGTGGATCCTGGGACGCAACATGTTCGGGCCCGTGCGCGGACCCTGGCCGAACCACGACTGGAAGGGCTGGTGGGGCGAAGAGCCTCCCTATCACTGCGATGTATTCGTGCTGACGCACCACGCCCGGACGCCACTGGTGATGAAAGGCGGCACCACGTTTCATTTCGTTACCGATGGAATCAACGCCGCGCTGAGCCGTGCACGAGAGGCCGCCGGAGACCGCGACATCCGCATCGGAGGCGGCGCGGCGACGGTACGGCAATACCTGCGCGAGAAACTCATCGACGACCTGCACCTCGCCGTGCGGCCCGTGCTGCTGGGCAGCGGCGAGAGCATCTTCCGCGACGGGCAGCTCGATCTCCGCGCACTGGGCTACAAGGTCGACAAGAGCGTGCCCGGCGAGCGGGCCACGCACATGTTCATCACGCGCGCCTAGCTAGAGCGCGCTCGCGCTTGAGCTGCTCCACCGCGTGACTGGCGGCACGTGCCGTCAGCGCCATGTACGTCAGCGAGGGATTCTGCGTGGGTGAGGACACCATGCAGCTGCCGTCGGTGACGAACACGTTCGGCACCGCATGCACCTGGTTGTGGCCGTTGAGCACCGAGGTCTTCGGGTCGCGACCCATGCGCGCCGTGCCCATCTCGTGGATGACGCTGCCCGGCGTCACCGGGTTGTTGAAACCCTGCACGTTCTCGAGCTTCGCCGCCGTCATCATCTCCACGGCGTCGTCCATCATCTGCTGCGCCATGGCGCGTTCGTTGTCTCGATAGCTCATCGAGACGTGGATCTTCGGCATGCCGAGCGGATCCAGGTCCTTGGCGAGCCACATGCGGTTGTCGTGATACGGCAAGCGTCTCGCCGTAGCCTTCCATGAACAGCTGCCACTCGCCCGGCCGCGTGATCGCGTTCTTGAAATCCGCACCGAAATCAGCGCCATCGACTCCGCGCGTCCAGGTGCCGCGCTTGGTGTACACCTCGTAGCCGTAACCGCGCTTGAACTTGTCTTCCTTGCGCTTGCCACGTTGCGGAAGCGCGGGATGTACATGCTGGTCGAGCGCCGGCCGCGGTAGTAGCGGTCCAGCAGGCCCGAGTAGCTGGCCGTGGCGCCGCCCCCGTTGTGGTGATCCATGAGGTTGTGCCCGAGCTCGCCGCTGTCATTGCCGAGCCCGTTCGGGAAAGCGTGCCGACGTGGAGTTCAGCAGCACGGCCGTGGAGTTCATCGTCGACGCGCAGAGGAAAACCACTTTCGCGAAGTACTCGTTGGTCTGGCGCGTGGCCGCGTCGATGACGCGCACGCCCGTGACACGCTTCTTCGAGTCATCGTAGATCAGCGAGTGCACCAGCGAATCCGGTCTGCAGCGTGAGATTGCCGGTGGCCGCCGCGGCCGGCAGCGTCACGCCATTCGACGAGAAGTACGCGCTGTACGGGCAACCGCGCGCGCATTGATTGCGCCCGCGGCACGGTCCGCGTCCATTGTGTTCCCGGGAAAGCACCGCAGTGGCGCTGCAGATGAGCTTGCGCTCACCCTTGAATGCTTCAGCCATGTGTCCCCGGATGTGCTTCTCCAGCGCGTTCATCTCGAAAGGCGGCTGCAGGATCTGCGCCGGCAGCTGCGGCAGCCCCGAGTTCTCGCCACTCGCGCCGATGAACTTCTCCACGTGCTCGTACCAGGGTGCGATGTCCGCGTAGCGGATAGGCCAGTCGATGCCCACGCCTTCTTTCAAGTTGGCTTCGAAGTCCAGGTCGCTGTAGCGGAACACGTGCCGCGCCCACATGAGCGAGCGCCCGCCCACCTGGTAGCCGCGAAACCAGTTGAAGGGCTGTTCCGGCACGTAGGGATTCTGGTTGTCGTCGACGAAATGTTGTTTGGTCGACTGGTCGTAGAGGTACAGAGTCGACTGCACGGGCTGCGCCTTGCGATCCTCGATCGTGGAGGTGCGATTGTTGTGCGGCAGCTGCCAGGGATCCTGAAGCGCTGTCTTGTAGTCGGTGATGTGCCGGATGTTCCTGCCGCGCTCCAGCACCAGCGTCTTGAGCCCCTTCTCGCAGAGCTCCTTCGCGGCCCAGCCACCGGACATGCCGGATCCGACGACGATGGCATCGTAGTTGTTCGAGGTGGCCATCAGATCGCCCACGCTTTCTGGTTCGGGCGCCAATGGCAGGTCACCCCAGTAACCGCCGGGCATTTTTTCATAGGCCAGCGCCTGGGTGGCGCCGGTCTCGCTGAGGAAGTAGCCAGTCAGCGTGTAGTCCTTGAGGATCTTGAAGAAAGACTGGTCGTACGCGAGGGGCATGTCCGCGGCGGCGCGCGACTTGAGCCAGGCGACCTGCTCCGCCGCGGGCAACGCCGCGAATCCGGATCTCGCCATGCCGGCGAGCGCCTCGCGGAAAGTCTTCTGCGCCGCGGGTGGCGCGCAAGCCGGGATTGCCAGGTCGATGAAGAAGTGCGTGCCGGCCGCCGATGCCGCCGGCGAATCCGTGGCCGGCAGGATCACGTCGACCACCGCACGCAGCGCGTCTCATCTCCGCATCAGTGAACGTGGTGGCTTTGCGCGGCGTGGCGGCGAATGCCTGCAACACCGGCCCCAATGCGGTACAGCCCAGCAACACCGAAGTGCCGCGCAGGAACGAACGGCGGTCTGTCATGATCTCCCCCTCCAAAAGATCAGCGAAACGCGGGGAGATATTAGATGAAAACACTGCTGGTGCTAACGCTCCTGGCGGCGGGCGCTTCGGCGCAGGCCTGCGAATCCCTGGACGGTGCCTGGGAACTGGCCTATGCGGTCTACAAGGATCAGGACGGCAAGGTGTTGCAGGAGATCAAGAACGGCAGCGTGAAGTCGCTGAAGGTGCTGGCGCAGGGGCACTTCTCGTTCATCACCCAGGAGAAAGACAAGTTCTCCGTCGCCGGCGCGGGCACGTTTTCATTGAAGGGCGGCAACTACACCGAAGTGGTGACCTATGCCTCGCTCGAGCGCAACTTCGGCAAGACCTACCACTTCCAGTGCCGCATGAAAGACGGCGTCTGGATCCACTCCGGCAAGGAAGACCACCTGCTCATCGAAGAACACTGGCGCAGGGCGAAGTAGTCAGGCCTTCTCGTTCTTCGCCGCGCCCCGGATGTTCAGGATGAACAGTCCGACCTGGAGCGCGATCAACGCCCAGGCGCGGGTGTGCCACGCCCAGACGATCCACATCACGTTGCTACCTATGAACCACCAGAACCCGGCGGCGCGGCGCGCGGCAGTGCGCGACGCCACCAGCCAGGCAGCGAACAGGGTCACTGCCATGGCTGGCCACTGGATCGCATCCAGCCAGGCGTCGCCGTCCATTGCTCAGCGACCCTCGTACGCTTTCTTCAATTCGGCGATGTCGAGCTTCTTCATCTTCATCATGGCCGTCATGGCGCGTTCGGACTTCTCGTTGGGCACACCCCACCAGTGCACCACTTCCCGGGGAACCACCTGCCACGACAGGCCGTATTTGTCCTTGAGCCAGCCGCAGACCTGCGCCTTGGGATCGCCGCCCGCCGTGAGCTTGTCCCAGTAGTAATCGAGCTCCTTCTGATCATCGACGAAGATCTGGAACGACACGGCTTCGCTGAACTTGAAGATCGGCCCGCCGTTGAGCGCGGTGAAGGTCTGGCCGCCGAGCTGGAACTCCACCGTGAGCACGGTGCCGGGTTTCTGCTGGTGATTCTCCTTGCCCGCCTCGCCGTAGTACGCGATGTGGCCGACCTTGGAATTGGGGAAGATGCCGACGTAGTAGCGCGCGGCCTCCTCCGCTTCGCTGGCGAACCAGAGGCAGGGGACGATCTTCTCGTTGAACTCCATGGGCATTTCTCCGTATCTCGTTGCGTCAGGAGCTGGCCGATTGGCACTGGCGCCTTTCGACAGGCGCCCAGATTATTTTCCGCGCTTCCAACGCGCTGTCGGAGAAGCGGAAATCAGCCCCGTCGGACCAGCGCTTCTTCCAGCTCTTCCAGGCTGCGGCCGCGGGTTTCGGGAACCATGCGAGCGATGAACAGGAATCCCAGCACCGCGAACACGCCGTAGATGAGCCACGGCGTGGAATTGCCGAGATTCTCGAGTTCCCAGGGAAACAGCAGCTGCACGCCGAAACTGACCAGGGAATTCACCAGGCCGACGAAGGAAATCGCGATGCCGCGCACGCGGTTGGGGAAGATCTCCGACAGCAGCACCCACATGACCGGGCCGAGGGACACCGCGAAGCTGGCGACGAAGAAAAGCACCCCCAGCAACACGAGGTCCGGCTCCACGTCCGCGCCGCGAAAACCGTAGGCCAGCAACCCCATGCTGAGGGCGATGCCCGCAGTCCCCATCAACAGCAGCGGCCGCCGGCCCAGACGATCGATGAGCAGGATCGCGACCAGCGTGAACACGAGGTTGACGAGTCCGACGTAAACGGCCTGCAGGAAGGACGCGTCGGTGGTCGCGCCCGCGTGCTGGAAGATCGTCGGCGCATAGAAGAACACCGCGTTGATGCCGGTGACCTGCTGCACCACGCCGATGGTGAGCCCGATGAGCAGCACGAATCGCAGGCCCGGCGCCCAGAGCTCCCGTAGTTTGACTTCGCTCTTGCCGTCCTCATGCGCCAGCGAGATGCGCACTTCGGCGAGTTCGGCTTCCGCCAGCACGTTGCCGTGCGCCCGCGACAACACGCGGCGCGCCACGTCGAGCCGGCCATGCATCGCCAGCCAGCGCGGACTTTCCGGCACGGTGAACAGCAGGACGAAGAACACGAAGGACGGCAGCGCGCCGATGCCCAGCATCCAGCGCCAGTTCCAGTCCTCGATGTGCAGCTTCGCGAAGATGGGCCAGTCGCTGTGACCCAGCTTGAGAATGAGCAGGTTGCTGAAGAACGCCGCGGAGATTCCCAGCACGATGTGCAGCTGGTTGATGCTCACCATGCGGCCGCGCACCGCCGCGGGCGAGATCTCCGCGATGTACATGGGCGCCACCACGAGCGCCGCACCCACGCCCAGCCCCGAGAGCAGGCGCGCGGCGATGAGCATGCCGAAGTCGTTGGCCGACGCGGACAGCAGCGCCGACACGGTGAATACCACGGCCGCGGCGCGCAACATGCGTCGCCTTCCATAGCGATCCGCGAGCGGCCCCGCGAACATGATGGAGATCGTGGCCGTGAGCGTGAGTGACGCGACGGCCCAACCGACTTCGAGCTTGCTGAGCGCGAATTCCTTCTCGACGAAGGTGACGACGCCGGCGATGACCGAGGCATCGAATCCGAAGAGGAACCCGCCCAGCGCCACGATCAGCACCGCGCGCAAGACGTACCGGTCGGGCCGGCTTTCGTTCACGCGGCTCTCGCGGGTTCACGCAGGCTTGCCGACGGAATCGCGCTCGACCAGCTTCGGCTCGAAGGCCTGCTGCACTTCGATGTCCTGCTGCTCGTAGACGTGCTTGAGCACCCAGCGCGACGCCATGTCCGCCATGTCCGCGATCGGGTAGTGGATGGTGGTGAGCTTCGGGTAGACGTAGCGCGAGATGGGCGCATCGTCGAAGCCGACGATCGAGAGATCCTGGGGCAGATCGAGGCCGCGCTCGTGCGCCGCCGCCATGGCGCCGGCCGCCATCTCGTCGTTGGCGCAGACCAAGGCGGTGAACGGCAGCTTCTTCTCGAACAGCGCGTTCAACGCGTCCTGTCCGCCGGTCTCGTGGTAGTCGCCCTCGTGCAGCAGGCGCTCGTCGAACTTGATCCCCGCCTCTTCCAGTGCGCGCTTGTGGCCCGCGAGGCGCTGCTTGGCGTCCACGAAATCCAGCGGACCGGAGATGTAGGCGATGCGCTTGTGTTTGAGCTTGAGCAGCGACTGCGTCGCGAGGTAGCCGCCAAGCTCGTTGTTGAGACTGAAGCAGCGATCCGCCAGGCCACGCACCTTCCGGTTCATGATGATCAGCGGCGTCTTCTCGTGGTCATGCTCGACCAGGAACTTGTCCGGCAACGCCTCCACGTGGACGATGAGCGCATCGCAGTTGCGGCTCACCAGGAACCGGATGGCCTCGCGCTCCTGCGCTTCGTTGCTGTGACCCGCCGCCACCAGCACGAACTTGCCCGAGGCCTTGAAGGTCTTTTCGATGGCGCTGAGCATGGCGCCGAAGAACGGGCCATGCAGCTCGGAGACCAGGACGCCCACGGCATTGGAGCTGCGCGTGGCCAGCGACTGGGCGATGGAGTTTGGCTTGTAGCCCAGCTGCTCCATGGCGGCCAGCACCTTCTGTCGCGTCTTTTCGCTGACCTTGGCCCCGGGATTGATGACGCGCGATACCGTGGCCAGTGACACGCCAGCCAGCTCCGCGACTTCGTAGATGTTCGCCATTCTTCCTAGTAACCCATGGCCGCCGGTAGTTCGGGTGCGCGGCAGTACTGCTCGACATACGCCTGGTGGGAGGGCAGCTGCGCCACCGTCCTGTCCACCTGCATCTTGATGTCGTCGAGGAAGCCTGACAGCTCCGCGTCGCCCATCAGGTCCGCGGCCGGGTGGTGCTGACTCGGGCATGACTGCCCTGTCCCAGCATGACCTGGATCCAGGAATTCTCGCCGAACAGCTCGTTGGGGCCGCGGAACACGCGGCCGGTCTCGCGGAACAGGTTGATGCGGTGCGCCAGCGAAGCGGGTATGTCCATGCCCCGGCAGGCACGCCAGAACGGCGAATCCTGGCGGTCCGTGACGTGGTAATGCAGCACGATGAAGTCGCGGATGTGCTCGATCTCCTGCCAGGTCTGGCGGTTGTACTCGTCGATGTCCGACTGGCGGATGCCGTCGCTCGGGAACATCTGCATGCAGCCGGATGATGCCGCGCTGGATCAGGTGGATGCTGGTCGACTCCAGCGGCTCGATGAAGCCGCTCGCGAGCCCGATGGCCACGCAGTTCTTCTTCCAGGTCTTGAGACGCTGTCCAGGACGGAACTTGATGACGCGCGGCTCGGTGAGCACCTTGCCTTCGATGTTGCCCAGCAGCGTCTGCTTCGCGGCTTCGTCGCGAGAGGTACTTGCTGCAGATAGACCATGCCGTTGCCGACACGATGCTGCAGCGGGATGCGCCACTGCCAGCCGGAATCGTGCGCGATCGACCGCGTGTAGGGTATCGCGGGACCGACCGAGGCCGTCTGCAGCGCCACCGCGCTGTCGCAGAACAGCCAGTGCGACCAGTCCTCGTAACCCACGTGCAGCGCGTTGCCGATCAGCAAGCCGCGAAAGCCCGTGCAGTCGATGAACAGGTCGCCTTCGAGCAACTGCGCCTGAATCCAGCCTGACGCGCCGTGATGTCGCCGGTGCCGCCATCGACGGGGACGTCGACGATCTTGCCCTCGATGCGCTTCGCGCCGAAGCCTTCGGCTGAATCTTGCGCAGGAACTTCGCGTACAGCCCGGCATCGATGTGGAACGCGTAGTTCATGCCGCTGCGTTGGGCAGGTGCGCGAACTTGTTCTCCAGCGAAGCCTTGCAGCTCGAGGCAGTAGTCGCCGTAATCGCCCGCCAGCCTGCGCTTCGCGGCCCTTGAGCCAGAAGTGCTGGAAACCCGCGGTCCAGTGATCGCGGCCGGTGGTGCCGAAGGAATGGATGTAGTTCTGGCCGACGCTCGCGCCAGTTCTCGAAGCTGATGCCCAGCTTGAACGTGGCCTGCGTCGCGGCCATGAACTCCTGCTCGTTGATGTCGAGCAGGCGGTGGAAGGTGCACCAGCGTGCGGAATCGTGGCCTCGCCGACGCCCACGGTGCCGATCTCGTCGGACTCGACCAGCTTGATGTCCAGCACCTTGCCCAGCGTCTTGGAGAGGCCGGCGGCGACCATCCAGCCGGCGGTGCCGCCGCCGGCGATGACGATCCGGCGCATCGGGTTCTGTGTTCCGATCGGTGGCATGCGGCTCTCCTCAGCGGTTCAGCCGTTGCAGCAGACGCGCGCGCATCTCGCGCACGCGATCCGCGTCCAGCGGCGCGAGCACGCGGCGGGCGTTTTCGGGAATGTGAGCGGCGGTGTTGTCGTCCGCGCTCGAACACGTAGTGACTGAAACAGGTTCTGCCACGTCGTGCGCGCTGCTCTTCGGGCAGGTCGCGCACGCGTCATGATCGCCAGCATCAGCGCGCCGATCGGCGAGTCCATGTACGCCGGGCGACTGCGCGCCACCAGTAGTTGACCAGCACATTGAGCGTGTCGAGCGACTTCGATGTGGTGCCACCACATGCTGGGGATGAAGATCGCATCGCCGGGCCCGAGCTCGGCCACCTGCGCATGCTCGCAGCGCCTCGGCGAAGCGCGGGAATCGCTGCGAAGTCCGGCTTGCGCGAAATCGACCAGGCTGATGGCCTGGCCCGCGGGCGTGAAATCCAGCGGACCGATGTACAGGTTCGCCAGCTGCTCGGGCGGAAACAGCGTGAAGCGGCGATGACCCGACGGCCACGCAGGCCAGGTTGTCCGGCAGGTCGTGATGCGCGGCGATGCGCGTGCGATTGCCGATCCAGATGCTGGCCAGCGGGTCGCGCGTCGCCGAAGTCGAGATCGTTCTCGTCGCGGAAGTCCGGGCAGGCAGGTGTCGATGGTGGTCGAGCCCACGTAGATGCGCCGGCGGCCGCACCGCGTCCACGTGGCGCAGCGATCTCGTCGAGCACCGTGTCGAGCTTGATCTTCGCCGGCCGGAAGTTGAAGCCGCTGAGGTCCTCGTTGTAGAAGAAGCGGCCTTCGATCTCCGGGCGCGCCGAGCAACGCGCCCACCGTGGCGTCGCCGGTAGAACTTGCAGTAGATAGTCACGCGCGGCGCGCTGCGAGACTCCAGGCCGGCGCGCACCAGCGGCCATCCGCCACCAGCCCGCGCAGCACCAGCGGCTCGGTCGACGGCAGCACGTCGATCCGGCAGCGCGCGCGGATCGACGCCGGTCAGCTCGCGGATTTCAGCTAGCCATCGCGCGGCATTGCGACCGGTTGGCGCGCTCGATGAGCTCGCGGAAATTGCGACAGCGACGCGACCACCATGATAGATGGCCTGCAGGTAGCCCTGCTCGGTGCAGCGTGCCCAGCGCCGCGCCGTCGAGCTTGGCCAGGCGCTCCTCGCTGCATGGTGTAGAAGCCCGCGAAGCGATTCTGCGAGCCATCGTCCAACTCGATGTCGAGCACGAACGATTCGAGCAGGTCGTGCTCCAGCAGCGCCGCGACGAAGGGCTGCGTCGCCAGCGACGCCCTGGTGGATGGCGCGAGCAGCACCGAGTTCATGCGCTCGAGGAATTCGGTGTTGCCGCCATGCTCGCGGAACAGCGGCTCGCCCTCGGTGCGGCTGACCCGCGGGCTGTCGAGGTCGATGTGCATCATCGGTTCGCCGTTCGGCGACTGGCCGATGCAGAACGGCTGCCGCTCGATCATCAGCGGCATGTAGTGCGCGTCCCAGCCCTGCTCCGTGAGGAACAGGTTCTGCTCGTCCTTGAAGCCGAACAGCGCCACGCGGCTTGAACTCGCCCTCGCGCGTCCTTGCGGAACACGATCGGGATAGTGCGCCTGCACGTTGCGGAACTCCGCCGGGAAAGGTCATCGCGGACATCACGTCGTCGCCGTACTCGGCGCCGCGCGCGGTGATGACGCGCAGATCCTTGTGTTCGACGTTGTTCAGCAGTGACGTGGTTGCGTCATGGGTCGCGTTGCAGATCCTGTCGGCAGGCCGTTGCGCGTTGATGTGCTCGATCAGGTCGCGATTGGCGGCAGCGCCGCCAGCATCCTGCGCGTGAGCTGCGCGGCTTCGCGGAAGTATCCGTCGGCGCGGTCGGCATCGTCGGTGCGCCGCGTCGAACCGCTGCGGCTCCGGGCGGAAGCCCATGCCGTACAGCACGTACTGGTAGCTCGCCGACGGAAACACTTCCTCGACGCGGTGCAGATCGTAGCGCGACGGCGGCTGGTGGCGCCAAAGCGTCAGCAGTTCCCGCAGGCGGTCGGGAATGGATTCGGCGCGGCGGTTGTCGCGCCAGTAGTCCGAATCGGTCGCGCTGGCTCAGCACGTAGTGCAGCTTGAGGAAATCGATGACGCGTTCCCAGCGATACGTGAAGCAGTCGTTGAAGCGGCGCGCGACGATGTCCATCGCGGCGCGCGTGGCCGGCATCTCGTCGCTCAGCATGCCGGCCGAGAGCTCGACCAGCGCCAGCGCCGAGGCTTCCAGCGGCTCGATGAAGCCCGCCGACAGGCCGATCGCCACGCAGTTGCGATGCCAGAACTTTCGCCGATAGCCGGGATTGAAGCGTCAGCTTGCGCGGCGACCGGCATGCCGCTGCGGCCCGCCGGTGCGCTCGACGTACGCGCGCAGCTCACGCTCGGCCGCTTCGTCGCGAGGTGTGAGCGCTGGAATACACATGGCCGATGCCGCGCCGCGTCGGCAGGCCGATGTCCCAGATCCAGCCGTTGCTCTGCGCGGTGGAGATGGTCTGCGAGGCGATCGGCGCTGTCGTCGGTTCCGCATACGGCACCTGCAGCGCCAGCGCGCGTGTCGTTGAACAGCACGTGCTTCTGCGACACGAACGGCACGCCGTAGTGCCCGCCCAGCAGCAGCGATTGCATGCCGCGTGCAGTCGACGAACAGATCGCCGGCGAGCGCGCCGTGGTCACGCGGTCTGCACGCGCGGCGATGTCGCCGTTGTCGTGCGAGTCGACGCCGATCACGTGATCGAGCACGTGGCGCACGCCGAGCTTCTCGACGCAGTGCTTGCGCAGGAACACGCCGAACTTGCCGGCGTCGAGGTGATAGGCGTAGTTGGCGACCGCCGCGTATTCGGGCGTCGCCGACCTGCTTGGGCGCCTTGCCGTGCGCGCACAGGTGCGGCTGGAAGCTCACCAGGTCCGCGAACGGCACGTCGGCGTGTCGCTCCAGCCAGCCCGCGACCAGGTTGGTTTCCAGGTAGCCCTGCGGCAACACGAACGGATGAAAGTAGTAGTCGTCGCTCGCGCCCGTCGACCCAGCGCTCGAACTTCGAGCCCTGCTTGAACGAGGCGTCGCACTCGCGGATGAAGTCGGTCTCGGTGACGCCGATGCTGCGCAGCGTGTCGCGCATGGTCGGCCAGGTGCCTTCGCCCACGCCGATCGGGCGCGACGTCGGGCGACTCGAGCAGCGTGACTCGCAGGCCCGCGCCGGTGCGCGCGCGGTGCTCGGCCGCGATGCACGCCGGCGGTCAGCCAGCCGGCCGAGCCGCCGCCGACGATCACGACGTGTTGATCTGCTCAGCCATGCAGACTCCATGTCGCGCGCCCGTGAAACGAGAAAAAGCCGCTGGGGGACCAGCGGCTCTTCCTGCTCGCACGCGCTCGAGGCCGTCGCAGGCTCGTCAATCAGAACTTGTAGCGCGCGCCGATCATGTAGCGCGGTCCGGTCTGCGTCGACGCACAACGACCTGCTTGTCGTTGCGGCCGTGCATGCGCGATGGATCTCGTCGGTGAGATTGATCGCCTCGGCCAGCAAGCGTGAGGTTCTCGTTGACGTTGTAGCTGGCATTCAGGTCCAGCTGGCCGTAAGCCTCGATGTACACCGGGTTCGGCAGGCCGGTGCCGTCGAAGCGGCCGGCCAGGAACTCGTCACGCCAGTTGTAGGCCGCGCGCACCTGGACCACTTGTCGTTCTCGTAGAACGCCACCAGGTTGGCCGAATCGCTCAGGCCGTCGAGCGCGAACTGGTCGCCGCGATTGTGGTTGTCGTACGTGAGGCCGGAATCGACGAGCGTGTAGTTGGCCGACACGCCGAAGCCGGTCTCGCCGAACATGTGCTGCACGTTGAACTCCAAGCCGTCCAGCTGCGCCGAGCGCTGGTTCGCCGGCACGCGTGATCGTCGAAGGTCGCGATCGGATCGCCCGGCGATGGCCGGCGATCGTGCCGGTCCGGTCGCCGCTGCGGATCGTCGCCGGTCGCGCGTCACGCCCGGATCGCCGTCGTGGTTGTTGAAGATGTAGTTGCGGATGCAGGTGAGGTCGCCTGCGGCGCAGCCGCCTGGCGACGCCTCGTTGTAGTAGCGCGCCCCGACCCGGGTGCGTGCAGGTTGAACGGCGTCTGCGTCTCGACCGTGCTGATGCCGATGTAGTTGTCGATGTTCTTGCGGAAGTAACCCGACCGACACGTAGCTGGCGTCGCCGTAGTACCACTCGACCGACAGGTCGATAGTTCTTCGACTCCAGCGGCTTCAGTGCCGGGTTGCCCTGCGCGCCGGTGCCGCCGTCGATGCGCGCGAGCTGGTCGAGCGTCTGGCCGCCCTGGATGTCATCCCAGCCCGGACGGCCGATGCTCTCGCCGTAGCTGGCGCGGACCTTGATGTTGTCGGTGCAGGTCGAACGCGAAGTCGAGGCTGGGCAGCACGTAGTCGTACTCGCCCTCGAGCGTCGTGAAGTCCGGCGCGCCGAACTGCACCGAGAACTCGTTGTTGCCGGCCCAGTTGATGCCGGTGGCGATCGGCACCAGCGCGCGTGAGGTGACGTCGGTCTTCTCGTAGCGCACGCCGACGCGCCTGTGCATCGGCACGCGCCAGGTCCCAGCTCGGTGCTGTACTGCACGAAGGCGCTCTGCGATTCTTCCTGGTCGGCGATCCGTGCCGCGATCGAGCTCGTAGCAGACGCCGGCGATGTCGCCGATACAGCGGCACGTGGCGTTCGCCGCGAGGCACTGCGCGCGCCACGCTGCCGCACCGTCTCGAAGTCGAACGTGAAGAACTGGTTGAACAGCGCGCGGTTGCCGCTGCCGCCGAATGTTGTCGAAGTAGTGGCGCACGGTGTCCGGCGCGCCAGACGTCGTCCGGATAGTCGCCGGCGATGCCGGTGGCGCCGCCCCAGGTGTCGCGCTGCACGTTCGAGATAGGCCGAGCGGTTCTTCACGTCGGTCAGCGCCGACGCCGAAGTCCAGCCGCGAATCCTCGAAGAACTCCAGGTTGCCGGTCAGCTGCGCCTGCTGAACTTCCGCCTTCATGTAGCTGTTGCGGAAGCTGGAGCCGGTCACCTGCATCTGCGACGCGTCGATGCCGGTCTGCCCGGGCGGCAGCGCCACGCTCATGACCGGGAAGTCGCGCGTGAAGTCGGCCGTCGTGGTGCCGCGATAGAAGCTGGCGACGCCGAGCACCGCGTTCGAGCCGTAACGGGCTGTCGGCGCCGGATTCGGCCGTCGAATTGTGGAAGTCGAATTCGCAGGCCGAAGCTGTCGTTGACTTCCCATTCGACGTTGAAGCCCAGCGAGTTGTTCTCGTTCTTGGTGGCGAACTTGGCGCCGCCCATCGAGAGGTCGCTGGTCGCGCCGGGCATCGATGGTCTCGGAATAGATCAGCGGCGAGGCGACCGGGCCGTCGGTCCACGTGCTCGTCGACGGACCGAAGTTGAACCACACCGACAGCTCGTTGCGCTGCGTGCGCGATCTTGTTCTCGGAGTAGGTGTAGTCGAGCGTCGTCGGTGATCGCGTCGGTCGGCGCGTACTGCAAGGTCAGCTGGCCGTTGGTGCGCTTGCGCTCCACGCCGTTGACGCTGTAGCCCAGGTTCTGCGGCACCGAGTAGATGTCGGTCGCGCTCGGGACGATTGGTGATGTTCTCCGAGCCGGGCGCGCCCGGCTGCGGAATCGTGCCCCAGTTGTTCTTCGTCGCCGCGCGAACGGGCGCCAGCCGTTGCCCACCGAGGCCTGGTTGAAGCCCGAAGTCGCGTTCCTGGTAGCTCGCCGCTGAGCGCGACGCCGAAGTTGTCGTCCGCCGAAGGTGTTGCTGAAGATGCCGGAGACTTCCGGCGTGATGGAGTCGCCCTGCAGTCGATCGGCAGGTTGTCCGCCGAAGTGTCGATGACGCCCTTGACGCCGAAGCTTGTGCGCATGCCCGGGTTGTCGAGCGGACGCGCCGTCTTGATGTTGATCGTGGCGCCGATGCCGCCGGTCGGCGTGCTGGCGCGGCTGGTCTTGTAGACCTCGATCGCGCGAGATGGATTCGGAAGCGAGGTTGGCGAAATCGAAGGCGCGCGAGTTCGAGGCGGTCGGTTTCGCCGATGCCGGCGCCGGCATCTGCCGGCCGTTCAACAACACCAGGTTGAAGTCCGGGCCGACGCCGCGGACCGTGACTCTTCGAGCCTTCGCCGCAGTCGAACGATCGATCGACACGCCGCTGATGCGCTGCAGCGACTCGGCCAGGTTGGTGTCCGGGAACTTGCCGATGTCCTCGGCGACGATGCCGTCGACCACGCCCTGCGAGTCGCGCTTGAGATTCCATCGAAGACGTCAGACTGCCGCGGATGCCGGTGACGACGACTCTCGTCGAGCTGTTCCGGCGTTCGTCCTGCGCGAATGCGGGCACGAGAACCGTGGACCCGAGTACCAGATGGAGACCGCTTGTGCGAGCGGTCTGCGTGTGAATGCGCGAATGTTCATGAGCCCCCACTGAGAAAGATGCGTAAGCGAGAATATTTGTAAGCGCTTACATTTTTTACGCTAGCATGCGCACAGCGAATCAATCAAGCAAACACCGAGCGTAAGTCGATGACAAAACTCATGTCCTGCAAGTCATTCGTGATGTCTCAGATTTCGACTTTCATTACTCAGAGTAATTCAGCCGCTCGGTTTCGCGTGGTAGCGATAACCGCGGCGATTTTCTCGTCGGCCTGCGGGGGCGGCGGCACTGGCAGTCCCCCTGTCTCCTCACCTCCTCCTCCGCAGCCGACGGGTCCTGGCAATCCGGTAATCAGTGAAAACGGCGGAATTCCGGCGGGCTTCCGGCTCGTCTGGTCCGACGAGTTCGACGTCGCCGGACTTCCCGACACGGCCAAGTGGGCTTACGACACCGAGCGCAATTCCGCCGGCTGGTACAACAACGAACTGCAGTACTACGCGCATGCGCGCGCGGAGAACTCGCGCGTCGAGAACGGCAACCTCATCATCACGGCGCGCCGCGAGGACCTGACTACCGGGCCGCCGGACTGGGGTGGCCAGCACTACACCTCCGCGCGACTGGTCACGCGCGGCAAGGCCGACTGGACCTACGGCTTCGTCGAGATCCGCGCCAAGCTGCCCTGCGGCCGCGGCACCTGGCCGGCGATCTGGATGTTGTCGTCGCCGCCGCAGAGCGCCTGGCCCGACGACGGCGAGATCGACATCATGGAGCACGTGGGCTTCGATCCTGGCGTGGTGCACGGCACGATGCATACCGCCGCGTACAACCACACGCGCGGCAACTCGCGCACCGCCACCACGCTGGTCGCCGACGCGTGCACTGCCTTCCACAACTACCAGCTCACGTGGAACGCCAGCCAGCATCACCGTGGGCGTGGACGATCGCAACTACTACCAGTACTCGAACGACAACACCGGCAACGCCGAGTGGCCGTTCGACAGCCCGCAGTACCTCATCCTCAACGTCGCGGTGGGCGGTGACTGGGGTGGGCAGATGGGCGTCGACGACGACGATCTGGCCCGTGCAGATGGAAGTCGATTACGTGCGGGTCTATCAGCAATAGATAGGAAACAAGCCGGGGAGCGGCGGTACGCCGATTGTCGACATCCGGCGGACGATCAACTCTCTCCGGACTGCCGGAACTCCGTGGGAGTGATTCCGGTGCAGCGCCGGAATGCGGCATGGAAAGCCGACTTCGAGTTGAATCCCACCTGCATGGCGATGGCGAGGACTGTCTCGTCCGGCGAAGCGCGCAACAAGCGCTTGGCCTCATCGATGCGGTAGCCGTTCAGCAACTCGTAAAAACTGGTGTCGAGATCCTGGCTGATGACCTGCGACACATAGTGCGGGCTCTCGTTGAGGGTTTCGCTGAGCGCCCGCAGCGTCAGGTCGCTCCTCTTATATACCTGCGAAAGGCTCGCCTCGATCTTCCGGCGGATGCGATTCCGCTGGACATCGCCCAGAGATGATTTGGCGTAGGCCGGCACCTCCGCACCGCCTGCCAGCTCCTCCGCGGCGGCGCCCGACGCCGCCGACCGTTCCGCGCTGGCCTCGTTCGGTGTGAACTTGCGCAGCAGAAGATAGAGCGCGCCGACGGTGATGCTCACACTGACCCCCGCCACTACCAGCGAAAACAGGGGCGGCCACTTGATGATGGCGCCATCCAGTGTGCGCAGGATGGCCAGCAGCCAGGTAGTCAGGACGATGGCCAGCGGCAACTCCGCCCAATGCCCGCCCTGTCCGTTCAGCCGCGCCAGCAGGATGCGGCGGCAGCGGACCAGGTACCAGGGAACCTGCACGACGAAGATACCGATGCAGAGCAGCATCGTGGTGTGGATGAAGCGCTTCATCAGCCAGGGCGTCTCGTGCATTGGATCGGTGTAGGTAGTCCCGAGATGCGCCGAAGAGATGAGCGGCAGCGTGAACATGAATCCCGCCAGGATGACGAGCCCGTGAGCGCGCGGAAGATCGCGCAGCCGCAAGCGCACGCCGCCGATGCTTTGCTGGAATGCCAGCCACAGGCAAGGAGCGAGCAACAGGGATCCCGACATCAGCATCCCCAGCCAGAGCGCCTTGAGCGGCGTGGCGGGGTGGGCCATGAGCAGCTCGCACAGGAAGGTGCCGGACTGGATTACGAGAAACGCCGTGAAGTAAGTGAGCGGCTGGCCGCGCAGCCGCGCGGTGAGGCCGGTGCAGAACACGCACAACGCCACTGCGACGAGATACAACGAAGTCTGGATTCCGCTCACGCGCCGACGATAGCGCGGCCGCGGAATCCCGTCACCGGGAAAGCATGGCCTGGATGGCCGCGCGCAGTTTCTGCGCGGCCTGCTCGTCGACGGGCCCTAAAGAACCGCGAGCGGGAGCGGGAATGTGCCCGTCCGTGGCCCCACCCGCTTCGAACACGTAGTGACGGAACATTTCCTGCCAGGCCGCACGCTGCTCGGCCGGCAGGTCGCGGATGGTGAGCATCGTGTGCAACAGTGCGCCCAGCGGCGCGCCGCGATACTCCGGCGTACGACGCCACCAGTAGTTCACCAGCGCGTTCACCGAATCCAGTCCTTCGATGTAGTGCCACCAGAGGCTGGGAATCAACAGGGCATCACCCGCGGAGAGCTCGGCCACGCACGCTTGCTTGAGCGCTTCCGCGAATCGCGGGAATTGCCCGAGGTCCGGCTGCGCGAAATCCACGAGGCTGATGGCCTGCCCCGCGGGAGTGAGATCCAGCGGCCCGACATAGAGATTCGCCAACTGCCCCGGCGGGAACAGGGTGAACCGCCGCCGCCCCGCCACCACGCAGGCCAGGTTGTCAGGCAGGTCGTGATGCGCGGCGATGCGCGTGCGGTTGCCAATCCAGAGACTGGCGACGGGTGAATGCGTACCGAAGTTCACGTCGTTGGCCGCGCGGAATCCGGGAAGGCACTCATCCACCGAAGTGGACCCCACGTAGATGGCGGGCGGCTGAGGATCCTGCGAAGCGCGCTCCAGGTCTTTCAGCACCGAGTCCAGCGTCGTCCTCGCGCGACGGAAATTGAAGCCGGTCATCTCCTCGTTGTAGAAGAACCGTCCGGCCACTTGCGGTGCCGCGAACAGCACCGTGACCTTCATGCCCGAGTAGTGGCGAAGCAGACAGGCCGAGAGTTCGGCTGGCGAGCGCATCGCCGCCTGGACCAGCGGCCAGTGGGACACCAGCCCGCGCACGACAACCGGTTCCGTCGCCGTCAGCAGTGAATCCGGCAGCGCGCCCGGATCCACTCCGGTGATTTCACGGATCGGCGTGGCCACGTCAGGACTGGAGAATGCCGCTGCGCAGGAAATACGAGGGCGTGCAGGTCCAGGCGTGACAGAAGCTGTTGATGTGGATGTCGCCGTACGGCGAGCTCAGCGGCTGCGCGGGATCGTAGACTTCCCAGAATGTGTCCGCGCCCGCCTTCACCATGCCGCCCCAGTAGTCCATGAGCATGGCGCCCGCGTCCTTGCGCAGTCCCGCCGCCAGCAGCCCTTCGACGACGTAGTGATAGAGATAGGGAGTCACCGGGCGGATGGCCTTGGGATCCGCTATCGCCTTGCGCAGAGCCGCGGCGCTCTCCGCCCGAGAGGCGACACCCGCGATGGCCATCCACGCCTGCGACGCCCAGGAGACCTGCGCTTCAGGTCCGCTGACGAAGATGCCGCGGTTCGCGTCCCAGTACTCGCGCCGCGCCGCTACCGTCATTCGCGCGAGCTTCTTTTCCAGGTCCGCGGCATCCGCCGAGTATCCGAGTTTGCGCGCGAGCCCCGCCGTCGCCTTGGCCGTGTAGATGAGCACGGCCTGGATTGCCGCATGCTTGTGCAGTGGCTGCGACCAGTCGATGAAGATCCACATGTTGCCCGGATCGACGTACTTGCCGTCCGCGTCGATGTCCTTGCCGATGATCTCCAGCTGCCGCTTCGCCACGGGCCAGAGATCCTTGCCCGTGGCCGAGTCACCCGTGGCATTCACGTAGTCCGCGAGCGACACGTTGAACAACGCCGCGTAGTCCACGATGTGCAGTCCACCATACCGCGGCGCGGGTTTCTCGAACACGCACGCGGCCACCAGGCCATCGGGGCGTGGCAGCGCGGCGAATAGATAGAGGCAGCGGCGCACCACGTCGTTCTGCTTGAACGTGTGGTAGTTGGTCAGCGCCTGGAGCCGCAAGTCGCCCACCCACAGGCGCTGATCGCGGCGCGGGCCATCTTCGAAAGTGGTCTGCATGCAGTCGCGCAGGGTCGCGAGCGCGACCTCGTCGATTCGCCGCTCCATCGGGTCCTGGCGGGCAAGCGATGCAGGCATCGTCCGCGCCGAAGTCACCGCATGCGCGCGCAGTTTCTCGATGCGGATCCGGAACTCGGGCGAGGTGTCGATCACCTCGATCTTCACGTAGCGGAATGCATAGCGGCGCGGCATGCGCACAGACTGCGGCAGGTAGTCGACGTTGATGGTTTCGTCGGGCAACCAGGCTTCACTGAGCTGGCCCTTGTAGGGGTAGAACGGCTCCGCGACATCCGTCGGCACTTCACCGAAAGTGAGCCGCAGCCGGACGGGCGCGTCCGGCGCGCGGCCTTCAGTAGCCAGGTGAAAAGACAGGAAGCCGGTGCGGTGACCCTCGAAATCCACGATCACCGAGTCGCCGCGTTTCAGCTCGCGCTTCTCGAGGTCCGCCGCCGCCGCTTCGCGCTCCATGCGGAAGCGCAATGGCGAATCCGGGGCGGGGACTGCGCGAACCAGGCTGCGGGGAACCTGCTCGGTCTCGACCAGCTGCGGAATCAGCGCCTGCGCCTGCTGCTGCCAGCGATCGAGCGTGGCGGGATCGGTGGAGGAATTCGCGGCGGATTCAGTGGCGATGGAAGCGCCGAAAGGAATGCCTGCGGACACTGCCGTGCCGCCCGCCACCACCAGCCATTCCCTGCGGTTCATGGGCCGCGACGATACCCCGCCGCTGCCCGTCCGTCACTTCCGCCTGCGGGGGCTAGCCGCGCCAGCGCAAGGCGCGGGTCCGCTCGCGGATTTCGGCCAACGCGCGCTGGAATTGCGGCGACCAGCGATCGCTCGCCGGCGAGTGGACGGGATGCCAGAAGAACTTGAGGTCATGGCCGCCGTCATCCAGGCAGTGGTGTACCCATGCCTCGGGCAGATCAGGTTGATAGGCGCAGAGGTGCAGTGACCAGACGTGCTCGTCGTGGCTGGAACTCCAGGTTCCCAGGTCGCGCGCGATCGACGCGTTCGCGATGCCCGCTTCCTCGTACAGTTCGCGCAGCGCCGCGGTACGTCCGTCTTCTCCGGACTCGATGCCGCCCTTGACCAGCTGCAACCCTTCCGTTGGATGTTCGAATGCCAGGATCTCGCGCATCGAGGAATCACGGAACAGCACCGGACACGCCTTGGTGGCGAACGGCGCGGCGCTCAGGATTTTATTGGCGCCCAGTGCTCCAACTTCTTCGCGAAGGTCATGCCCGCGTGCGCGGGACTGGTCGATGGCAAACATTGATAGCGCAGCTCCTCGAATTCGGTTTCCAGATCAGGCAACACGAACCGGCGATACAACTCCTCGGCCTTGCGACCGTTGAAGAACACGCGCCGGATTCGCGGCTGAGCGCGGAAGAATCCCCTGAAGTCGTTGACCTTCACCGTCGCGTGGACGATCGAACTGTCGAGACTTCCGGGCCGCTCGGCCGCGGCCAGAACATCCCATAGCGCGATGCCGTGATCCGTCAGGATTTTCACTCTCCGCGTGTAGGGCTCTGGTGACGCGGCGCCGAACAATTGCAAAACGATTTTCCAGAAAGCGTTCTGGGGATGCGCGTAGTACTGCTGCAATTGCAGGGATTTCTGGCCTGGTAACGATCCCAGTATCAAGGTGTGAGCATCCGGGCGCGCGATGGGCGGGAAGCATTCATCGTATGGGGGCGCGGTCACAGACTTGTCACCCGGCGCGGCGCCACCGTGAGGTGATCCAGGCCGAGAGAGCCGCGATGCCCGCGGCGGGAATGACGAGCGCGGCGTTTACGGCCAGGTCGCCCCAACTCCAGGAATTGCTTCGCGGCAAGTAAACCCACCACGAGAGCAGGAGGGTCAGCATGATCGCGCAGGCCATGATCGCCGCGGCCCATGCGGTGGGCCGGCGTTCGAAACGTGCCGCCAGCATCCCCACGAATGCGCAAATGAGTATCAGCAGAGCCGCGTTGATGAGGTGGGGTACCAGCGAGCCCAGTAGTCGCACGGATCGAGGCCGTAGGGGCTATCAGCAATGGAGGTCGTTGGCGGAAACCATTCACGCCAGCGATTCACCATCGCGTGGACGATGCAGGAGTTCACCTTGATCCGCAGCCACACGGTCAACGCGGTCGCCAGCGGCAGCAACCAGGCCAGGGTTTTCAAGTCACGACGTGTCATGCGGCGAATGTGCTTGGAATCGCCAGTTTTCCGCAAGTGACTGATCGGCTTGGCCTCGACAGCCCCATACAGTACTGGCCCGGACCAGGCACTGGTTATACCCGGACCACCCTCGCCGCTTACACTCCCTGGTTTCTCAAAACCCGCGCCAATTTTGGCCGTCGACAAATGCAAACCATCAAGATCCGCGGCGCCCGCACACACAACCTCAAGAACATCGACGTCGATCTCCCACGCGACAAGCTCATCGTGATCACCGGGCTGTCGGGCTCGGGCAAATCTTCCCTGGCATTCGACACCCTGTACGCGGAAGGCCAGCGCCGCTACGTGGAATCCCTGTCGGCATACGCCCGCCAGTTCCTCTCGATGATGGACAAGCCCGATGTCGACAGCATCGAAGGCCTGTCACCGGCCATCGCCATCGAGCAGAAAGCCACTTCGCACAACCCGCGCTCCACCGTGGGCACGGTCACCGAGATCTACGACTATCTACGCCTGCTGTTCGCGCGCGCGGGCATCGCGCGCTGCCCGGACCATGGCATCGCGCTGGCGGCGCAGACCGTGAGCCAGATGGTCGACCAGATCCTCAGGATGCCGGAAGGCGCCGCCGTGCAATTGCTGGCGCCGATGATCGTGGACCGCAAGGGCAGCCACGAGGAGATCTTCGAAACACTGCGCGGCCAGGGCTTCGTGCGCGTGCGCATCGATGGCCGCGTGCACGAACTCGACGCGCTGCCTAAGATCGACCCGAAGAAGAAGCACACAGTCGAAGCCGTCGTGGACCGTTTGCGCATTCGTCCGGATGCACAGCAGCGCCTGTCCGAATCGCTGGAGACGGCGCTCAAACTATCGGCCGGCATGGCGCGCCTGGCGCCCTACGAGGCCGAGAAGGCAGGCAGGCCCGAAGACGAGACCCTGTTCTCGGCGCGCCAGGCCTGCCCCGAGTGCGGCTACAGCGTACCGGCGCTGGAACCCAAGATGTTCTCGTTCAACAGCCCCGCCGGCGCCTGCCCCACCTGCGATGGCATCGGGCTCAAGGACTTCTTCGATCCCAAGCGCGTGGTCGCCTATCCACATCTCTCGCTGGCGGGCGGCGCCATCAAGAGCTGGGATCGCAAGAACTCCTATTACTTCGCGCTGATCACGGCGATGGCCAAGCACTACAAGTTCGATCCCGAGACTCCGTGGGACGAACTCTCGAAGAAAGCTCAGCAGGTCATGCTGTTCGGCAGCGGCAACGAGGAAGTGGAATTCCGCTACCTGCACGGCAGTGGCCGCGTCACGAAGAAGAAGCACCACTTCGAGGGAATCATTCCCAACCTCGAGCGGCGCTACAAGGAGACGGATTCGCTGCCGGTGCGCGAGGAACTTGCGAAATACCTCGGCAGCCAGCCCTGCCCCGACTGCAAGGGCTGCCGCCTGAATCGCACCGCCCGCAACGTATTCGTGGGCCAGCATTCATTGCCGGTGATCTCGCATCTCACCGTGGGTGATGCCAAGCAATTGTTCGCGAAACTCGACGTGCCGGGCTGGCGCGCCGAAGTCGCGGACAAGATCGTCAAGGAAGTCGGCGACCGCCTGCGGTTCCTGGTCGACGTGGGCCTCGACTACCTCACGCTGGATCGCAGCGCCGAATCGCTTTCGGGTGGCGAAGCGCAGCGCATCCGGCTCGCCAGCCAGGTGGGCTCCGGTCTCACGGGCGTGATGTACATCCTCGACGAGCCCTCCATCGGCCTGCACCAGCGCGACAACACGCGCCTGCTGGGAACGCTCAAGCATCTGCGTGACCTCGGCAACACCGTGCTGGTCGTGGAACACGACGAGGAAGCCATTCGCGCCGCGGATGCCGTGCTCGACATCGGCCCGGGCGCTGGCGTACACGGCGGCGAAGTGGTGGCCGAAGGCACCCCGCGCGACATCGAGAAGCACAAGGACTCGCTCACCGGCCAGTATCTGTCCGGCCGCAAGAAGATCGCGTTGCCCACGTTGCGCACGCCGTTCGATCCCAAGCGCGTCATCCGCGTCGAGGGCGCGACCGGCAACAACCTCAAGAACGTCAGCGCCGATTTTCCGCTGGGCTTGTTCACTTGCGTCACGGGCGTATCCGGCTCGGGCAAATCCACGCTCGTGAATGACACCTTGTTTGCCCATGCGAACCACGAGCTCAACGGCACGGTGATGGACACGGCGCCTTGCGATGGCATCAAGGGCCTCAAGGAAATCGACCGCATCATCGACATCGACCAGAGTCCGATCGGACGCACCCCGCGCTCCAACCCGGCCACCTACACCGGGTTGTTTGGCCCGCTGCGCGAACTGTTCGCCGAAGTGCCGGAAGCGCGCACACGCGGCTACGACGCCGGCCGCTTCAGCTTCAACGTGAAGGGCGGCCGTTGCGAAGCCTGCCAGGGCGACGGCCTCATCAAGGTCGAGATGCACTTCCTGCCGGACGTATACGTGCCCTGCGACGTCTGCCAGGGCAAGCGCTACAACCGCGAGACGCTCGAGATCCGCTGGAAAGGCAAGAACATCAACGAAGTGCTGGAGATGAACGTGGAAGAGGCGTTGCGCCTGTTCCAGAACGTGCCCGGCGTGGGCTCGCGCCTTCAGACGCTCATGGACGTGGGGCTCTCGTACATCAAGCTCGGCCAGAGCGCGACCACGCTCTCCGGCGGCGAAGCGCAGCGCGTGAAGCTCGCGCGCGAACTCGCCAAGCGGGCCACGGGGCGCACTCTATATATATTGGACGAGCCCACCACCGGCCTGCACTTCCACGACGTGGCGCAACTGCTCGACGTGCTTCACCGGCTGCGTGACGAGGGCAACACCGTCGTGGTCATCGAACACAACCTGGACGTGATCAAGACCGCGGACTGGATCATCGACCTCGGTCCGGAGGGCGGCGCGGGCGGCGGACAAATCCTCGTCTCCGGTACTCCCGAGGTGGTGGCAAAGCACGCGAGCTCGTACACGGCGCATTACCTGAAGCCGCTGCTCTGATAATCGTAGGAATTTCCCTACGCCACTCAGGCATGTCCGCCTTCGGCGGACCGGCCACCCTCAACCCGTAAACTCCCGGCTCTTTTACGTGTTTGCCGGTGATCACCTGATGAAGAGATTCGAGGCGTCCACCCACCCCTCCATGTACTGGGCGATAGCCCTGACGGTTGTCCTGGTCTTCGCCATCGATTTGCAGACACGCATCGGCGTTGCGACCTGGATCCTGTACGTGATCCCTCTGGTGCTCTGTTTCCGCGTGACCCAGGCCTGGCTGCCGTTCGTTGTCTCGGCGGTGTGCACGGTGCTGGTCGCCATCGACTGGTTCGCTTCGCCTGCGGGCATCTCCGGCCAGATCGCGCAGGTCAACCGCGGGATGGGCCTCATCGTCATGTGGGTGGCCGCCATCATGGCGTACAACAACATCCGTCTGCGCCACCGCCTGCGCCGCGACGACTGGATCCGTGGCGCCCGCGCTCGCATCGGCGAAGCCATCCTCGGTGAACAATCACTGGCACGCCTGTCGGAACGCGTGCTCAACGTGCTCATGGAGTACATCGACGCGCAGGCCGGTGCGATGTATGTCGCCGACGCGAACGGCACGTATGCGCGGGTGGGAGCGTTGGGCCTTCCGGCGGACAGCAACGTACCGGCAAGCATCAAGCCCGGCGAGGGATTGCTGGGGCGCGCGGTAAGCACGCGCAAGCCGATCCGCATCGATGACCTCCCGCCCGACTATCTACGTATCGGCTCGGGCCTCGGCGGCCGGGCGCCCCATACCCTGCTGATTGCGCCGCTGAACATCGACGACTCCGCGCATGGCGTCATCGAGCTGGGCTTCCTGCATCCCACCTTGATGCGGACCTCGAGCTTCTGGAGGCCGTCGGCGAGCCGATCGCCGTCGCCATCCGCACCGGCGTGCTGCGCCGTGAGCGCGAGAACCTGCTGCAGGAAACACAGCGCCAGGCGGAAGAACTGCAGGCCCAGCAGGAAGAACTGCGCGTCGCGAACGAAGAGCTGAAGTCGCAGAGTCCGCACTGCGAGGAATCGCAGGCGCGGCTCGAAACGCAGCAGGCCGAACTCGAACAGACCAACGTGCAGCTCGAAGAACACGCGCGAGCGCTGAGCGCAGCAGCACGACTGACCTGACCACGGCCAAGCGCGAGACCGAGCGCAAGGTCATCGAACTCGCACGCGCCAACCGCTACAAGTCCGAGTTCCTGGCCAACATGTCGCACGAGCTGCGCACGCCGCTCAACAGCTCGCTGATCCTCGCCAAGCTGCTGGCCGACAACCGCGACGGCAATCTCACGCCCGAACAGGTGAAGTTCGCCCGCAGCATCACGTCGGCCGGCAACGACCTGCTCACGCTCATCAACGACATCCTCGACCTGTCCAAGATCGAAGCCGCGCAAGATCGACGTGGCGCGCTCGGCGGTGGGCATCGACGAACTGGCGGTCACGGCTGTCGCAGACCTTCGAGCCGGTCGCCGAACAGAAGCAGATCTTCTTCCGCGTCATCCGCGCGCCCGGCCTGCCGGCCAGCGATCGACACCGATGCGCAACGGCTGTCGCAGATCCTGAAGAACCTGCTGTCGAACGCGCTCAAGTTCACCGAGCGCGGCGAGGTCGCGCTGGAGATCGCGCCGCGCGGGGAACAGGTCGAGTTCGCGGTGCGCGACACGGGCATCGGCATCGCGGCCGAGCACCAGCAGATCATCTTCGAAGCGTTCCGCCAGGCCGACGGCACCACCAACCGCAAGTTCGGCGGCACGGGGCTCGGCCTGTCGATCTCGCGCGAGCTCGCGCGGCTGCTGGGCGGCACGATCACGCTGGAGAGCGAGCCCGGCCAGGGCAGCACCTTCCGGCTGCTCATGCCGCGAGTGCCGCCGGAATCTCCGCCGGACAGAGCGCCGCACGCGGGCGCCGCCACCAGCCCGGCCCGCGCCGGCGACGCCGCCACGCCGCCCGCCGCCCGCGCGCACGCGCACGCACCCGCGCCGCAGGCCGAGCCCGCGCCGGCAGCGTGGCCGACGACCGCGCGACGATCACCAACGCGGGCCGCGTGCTGCTGGTCATCGAAGACGATCCGCTGTTCGCCAAGGTGCTGTACGACCTCGCGCACGAGCTGGGCTTCGACTGCCTGCGTGGCCGACACGGCCGACGAGGGCATGGAGCTGGCCGCGCAGTTCCGCCTGGCGGCCGTGCTGCTCGACATCAAACTACCGGATCACTCCGGCCTCACCGTGCTCGACCGCCTCAAGCACAATCCGCTCGACGCGCCACGTGCCGGTGCAGGTGATCTCGGCCGAGGACAACACGCGGGCCGCGCGCGCCATGGGCGCCGCCGGCGCGCTCGTCAAGCCGGTCGATCGCGAGGCGCTGGTCGACGACGCTCAGCGCGCTCAAGGACAAGTTCGCCAGCGAGTCGCGCACCGTGCTCGTCGTCGAAGACAACGAGCTGCAGCGCGAGAGCATCTGCCAGCTGCTGGCCAGCGACACCACGCGCGTCCGTGGCGGTGGACAACGCCGCCGCCGCGCTGGACCAGCTGCGCAGCACCACCTTCGACTGCATGGTGCTCGATCTCACGCTGCCGGACGCCTCGGGCTACGAACTGCTCGAGCGCATGGCGGCCGACGATGCGTATGCCTTCCCGCCGGTCATCGTCTACACCGGCACGCGCGATCTCGGCCGAAGAGGAGCAGCAGCTGCGCAAGTATTCGCGCTCCATCATCATCAAGGGCGCGAAATCGCCGGAGCGCCTGCTCGACGAAGTGAGCCTGTTCCTGCACCAGGTCGAAGAGAAGCTGCCGCCCGACCGCCAGCGCATGCTGCGCGACGCGCGCGCACGCGACGCCGCCTTCGAAGGCCGCCGCATCCTCGTCGTCGAGGACGACGTGCGCAACATCTTCGCGCTGTCGAGCGTGCTCGAGCCGCTGGGCGGCTCGGTGTCGATCGCGCGCAACGGCCGCGAGGCGCTCAAGCGCCTGGACGCGCGCCCGATTCCGGACATCGTGCTGATGGACATCATGATGCCGGAGATGGACGGCTTCGAAGCCATGCAGGAGATCCGCAAGCAACCCGAGCTGCGCGACCTGCCCATCATCGCGCTCACCGCCAAGGCCATGCCGGACGACCAGCAGCGCTGCCTCGCCGCGGGCGCCAACGACTACATCACCAAGCCCATCGACGTCGACAAGCTGGTGTCGCTGATCCGCATCTGGATGCCGAAGTGACCGATGGAAGCACCGATGGCAGACCTCGAAGTGCGCCTGCTGCTCGAGGCGATCTTCGATCGCTACCACTACGACTTCCGCGACGTACGCGATGGCCTCGCTGAAGCGCCGGCTCGCGCAGGCCTGCGACACGCTGCAGCGTGGACACGCTCTCGGGACTGCAGGAACGCGTGCTGCACGAGCCGGAGTCCTTCTCGCACGCTGCTGCAGTACCTCACCGTGCAGGTCAGCGACATGTTCCGCGACCCGGAGTTCTTCCTGGCGCTGCGCGACGCAGGTGCTGCCGGTGCTGGCGACCTACCCTTCGATCAAGGTGTGGTGCGCCGGCTGCAGCACCGGCGAGGAAGCCTACTCGCTCGCCATCCTGCTGCACGAGGAAGGCCTGCTCGATCGCTCGATCATCTACGCCACCGACATCAACGCGCAGAGCCTGCGCACGCGCGCCGAGCGGGCGTCTTCCGCTCGTCGCGGCTTCGCGGCTTCACCGAGAACCACCGGCGCGCGGGCGGCACGGCCTCGCTGTCCGACTACTACCATTCGACCGGCGCCGACGCGGCGCATCATGGATCCGGCGCTGCGCCGCAAGATCACGTTCTCCGATCACAGCCTGGCCACCGACAACGTGTTCTCGGAAGTGCACCTCGTCACCTGCCGCAACGTGCTCATCTACTTCGATCACGCGCTGCAGACGCGCGCGCTGCGCCTGTTCGGCGAAGCGCTGGTGCACCGCGGCTTCCTCGGACTCGGCTCGAAGGAGAGCCTGCGCTTCACGCGAGGCCGCGGATCTGTTCGACGGATTTCTCGCCTGCCGGAACGCATCTACCGCAAGAAGGCGCCTCGTGACGCAGCGCTTCGATCTCATCGTCATCGGCGGATCGGCGGGCGCCATCGACGTGCTGCGGAAAGCTGCTGTCGCGGCCTCACCAGGAATTCAGCGCCGGCAGTCGCCATCGTCATACACCTGCCCGCCGAAGGGCCGAACGTGTTGCACGAGATACTCGCTGGACCCGGCGCGCCGCCCATGAAACTCGCCGAAGACAAGGAACCCATCGCACCGGGCACGATCTATTTCGCACCGCCCGACTACCACCTGCTGGTGGAGTCGGGCCGCACGTTCGCGCTGTCGCTGGACGATCGCGTGCACTTCTCGCGGCCGGCGATCGACGTGCTGTTCGAGAGCGCGGCGGAGGCCTATCGGTGACCGCCTGCTCGGGATCATCCTGTCGGGGGCGAATGCCGACGGCGCCGCGGGATTGCGAGCCGTGGTCGCGGCCGGGTGGAGTGGCCGTGGTGCAGTCGCTTGGAAAGCGCCGGAAATGATCGCCATGCCTGCGGCGGCCCTGCGAGGCGGCGCCGGTTGCAGCGTCGAGATGGACGTTGCCGTTCGATGGCTGCCTTGCTGCGTGAGATCGGAGAGTCGAATGGTCGGATAAGGTGAAATGTCTGCTGGTCGATGACGTCGAGGAGAACCTGCTGGCCCTCGAGGCCGTGCTTGCGCGGCGAGGATCGCGAGATCTTCAAGGCCACCTCCGGCCCGCAGGCGCTCGAGCTGCTGCTGGTGCACGAGTTCGCGCTGGCGCTGCTCGACATCCACATGCCGACCATGGACGGCTTCGAGCTCGCCGAGCTCATGCGCGGCACCGAGCGCTCCAAGCACATCCCCATCATCTTCATCACCGCGGCGAGTCCCAACGAACCGCTGCCGATGTTCCGCGGCTACGAATCCGGCGCGGTCGACGTGCTGTTCAAGCCGATCAACACGGAGATCCTGCGGCAGAAGGCCGAGGTGTTCTTCGAGCTGCACCGTCAGCGCGAGGCGCTCAAGCAGGCCGTGCAGGCGCGCGAGGACGTGCTCGCCATCGTCTCGCACGACATGCGCACGCCGCTGTCCGTGGTGCACACCACCACGTCGATGCTGCTCAACCCGAAGTACAAGCTCACGCCGCGAGCAGATGCGCGAGCAGCACGAGCGCATCCGCCGCAACGTCGATCTCATGAACCGCATGATCGGCGACCTCATGGACATGGTGCACTTGCGCAGCGGCAAGCTGTCGATCAATCCCGAAGCCCACGGTGGTCAACGACGTGCTGCGCGAAGCGTCACCGCGCACGAAGTGCCCGCGCGCGACAAGGGCCTGCAGCTCACCTACGACGCGGGCACGGACGTGATGAGCGCCGAAGCGGATCGCGCGCGGCTCATGCAGCTCTTCCAGAACCTGCTCGGCAACGCGGTGAAGTTCACGCAAGGCCGGCGACACCATCCAGCGTGACCAGCCGCACGCGTGGCAATCATGCGCAGATCGAAATCGCCGACAGCGGCCCCGGCATCGCGGCGGACGACCTGCCGCACATCTTCGATCCTTACTACTCGGCCAGCAAAAAGCACCAGAAGACCGGCACGGGCCTCGGCCTGTACATCGCCAAGGGTATTGTCGACGCGCACGGCGGGCACGATCCGCTGCGTATCCGAGCCGGGCGTCGGCACCACGTTCAACATCACGCTGCCACTGACCGCCTGAGCGTTTAGGATCGGGCCCCATGCGCGTCATGGGAAACCGGAACCGGGGCTGGTCATGGATGGCATGGCTGCTGGGAGCATGCACTTCGCTGCCGTCCGCGGCCGCCGGGGCGCCGAACTACTCGGCCCAGGTCATCAACCCCGAATTCGCCGCGGGCCTGCAGATCCCGGGTTCGGGCGCGCTGCTGGTACTGGGCAGCGACGCCACGATCCTCCGCTCCGATGGCGGGCCCGTCTGGACGCATGCCATCACACCCGGAACCGCCGACCTCACGCAGGCGGCGTCCAGCGAGGACGGCAAGGTCCTGGTGGCGGTGGGCAAAAACGCGAGCGTACTGCGATCCCTGGACGGGGGCACCCGCTGGACCGCTGCCCGCGTACCGCCGGTCGACACCGATTTGCGCAGTGTCATCGCGTTGCCGGGCGGCAAGATCTGGGTCGCTGCCGGATCCCATGGCCGCATCCTGCGCTCCGTCGATGAGGCCAGGACCTGGACGCTCGTGGAGTCAAAGCTGCAACCGGGTTTCCTGGCGCTTCACTACGACGCGGACACCCGGCGGATCCTGATAGGCGGAGAGGAAGGCCTCGTCGGGCATTCGCAGGATCAAGGTGTGAGCTGGCAGATCACGGCGCTGGCCATGCCCGAGCCGCTGACGCCGATCAGTTCGTTCCACCGTTTCGGCAAACTGCTGCTGGCCACCAGCGCGCTGGGCCGCTTCATCTCGTCGAGCGACGGGGCCGACAGCTGGGACCTCATGCAGGCCAACACCAAGGCCTACTTCGTCGGCGCCGCATTCGACCCTGCGCACCAGTCACTCGTGCTCGCGGGACACAATGGTGATGTGCTGCGTTCGAGCGACGGCGGCGAGAGTTGGCAGAGCAGCGAGGTCGTGATCGGCGGGCAGAAGCGCTTTCTCAGCGCGCTGTTGTTCGATCCAGGCACGGGCCGGCTGCTGTCCCTTGGCGATGGCGGCACCGCGGCGCAGTCGGACGACGGCGGCGCGACCTGGACCGCAGCTTCAGATTCCCTGCGAGGCGGCCTGCGCGGCGTGCTTCAGGACCGGCGCGCGGGCCGGGTCTTCGCATACGGCGCGGGCGGACTGCTGGCGTGGAGCCAGGACGCGGGCAGGAACTGGAACCATGCACGCGAACCGCTCGACGTGAACCTGCGCGAGATATCGCCTGCCGC
Source organism: uncultured Pseudomonadota bacterium (assembly GCA_963846605.1). Taxonomy (GTDB): domain Bacteria; phylum Pseudomonadota; class Gammaproteobacteria; order Steroidobacterales; family Steroidobacteraceae; genus CADEED01. The sequence goes on along the minus strand of CAWJWS010000008.1, from coordinate 634,404 downwards.
GCGCGGTCCGGCGCTGATCGCCGTGGGACGCCTGGGCGACATGGTGCGCTCGACTGACAGCGGCGCCAGCTGGAGTCCCATCCCCGTCACCTGGCCCAATGCGAACACGCCGCCGGACCTGCGTGCGCTTGTGCTCAGCCCGTCGGGTGATGCGCTCATCGCCGCCGGACCGCCCGGCGCCATCCTTCGCTCGAACGCCGACGGCAGCGCCTGGGATGTGAGGCACTGGACGCCCATCGAATCGGAGCGCGCGCTGCCGTGGCTGCTCGTGGATTCGAAGCGCGCGCGGCTCATCGCGATCGAATCCCGCGGCGCCATGCAGCTGTCGCGCGACGACGGCGCGAGCTGGGAGACGCGCGGTGTCACGCTGCCCGCCGGCGGCTTTCCGCTGTGGCAGGGCGCGGTGCTCGGCCGCCCGGGCGTGATGATCGCCGCGGGTGACGATGGTCGCGTCGCACGCAGCGCCGATGCCGGCGAGAGCTGGCAGCTCGTGGATGCGGGCGTGTCGCAGGACTTGTTTGGCAGCTACGCCGACGAAGCGGGAAGCCTGCTGTTCCTGATGGGCGCGCAAGGAACGATCCTGCGCTCGACATCGGAAGGCGCGCAGTGGACCGCGGTGCCTTCCGGATCCACCGAAGAACTCCGGCGCATGGTGCGCGACGCGCGCAGCGGCGCGCTGCTGTGCATGGGTACGCACGGCGCCCTGCTCCGTTCAACGGACAATGGCCTCACCTGGAAGCCCGTGGCCAGCGGCACCGACGGAGTCCTGCGCAAGTCGATCGTGGAGCCCGACACCGGACACCTGCTGATCACCGGCAGCCAGGGCGCACTGCTGCGCTCCGCGGACGGCGGGCGCACATGGACGAAGCTCGACACGCACACCTCGCGCCACTTCAACAGCCTCGCCGCCGACAAACAAACCGGCGACCTCGTGCTGGTCGGTGAACGGATCGTGCGCCTCGTGCGACAGCCCGTGCCACAATCGCCGCGGTCCAAGACAAACCACTGATGTGTCCATGTCCGGCGCGACGCGAAGCCTGCGGTTCGCAGGCAACTATCTATCGACGCTAGCGTTCGTCGGGCCTCGCCTATTGGGTCATATCCGACCTCAGCGGCTTCCACCGCAATTTCCTGCAGGGCCAGTGGCAGTTCGGCATGTTCGAGATCGATGCCGTCCTGACGATCCACGATCTGTTCCAGTTCCTCATCGCGCTGTACGCGGTGGTGTTGATCCCGTTCTATCTTCGCTATCCCTGGCTGCACTCCAAGGCCTATCTATTCCTGCACGGCCTCTGGTACAGCCTGCGCCGTCTTGCTTCCGTGCTTCTGAGCGGCTCGCGCTACACCCTGCGGCGGCTGATCCGGCTGGCCTCACGCGCGCATCCCGCGCATCGGGCCGCGAATCCCTGGCGCCGCCTGCGCAAGGCGAGGCTCGCGCCGAAGAGCCGGCAAGCCGGCCTGGCGCTGCTGCTCAAGTTCTTCTTCGCTCCCCTCATGATCAACTGGTGCCTCAACCATGCGGGCGCCATGGGCAACTCCCTCGTTCAGCTCTGGGACAACTTCGGCGAAGGCATCGCGGCTCGCGTCCTGTTCGACAGCCATGTGTTCTGGGCCTGCTTCCAGGCCATCCTGTTCGTCGACACCTTCCTGTTCACGCTGGGCTACATCGTCGAGACCCCAGCGCTCAAGAACCGTATCAAGAGCGTGGACCCGACCTTCACCGGCTGGGCGATCTGCCTGGCCTGCTATCCGCCGTTCAATGACCTGACAAACCGGTTCCTTCGCTGGATGACCTCTGACTTCCCGACCTTCGAATCCGACTGGGTGCACTTCACCGCGAACATCACCTTGCTGATTTCGTTCGTCGTGTACTCGTGGGCCTCGGTGGCGCTGGGCTTCAAGGCCAGCAATCTCACCAACCGCGGCATCGTCAGCCGCGGCCCCTATCGATTCGTCCGCCACCCCGCCTACGTCTCCAAGAACCTCGCCTGGTGGATAGGCGGCATGCCGGCGCTGTACCTCGCCATCACCACCGGCAACGGCCAGGACATCGCGTACACCGTCCTGGCCCTGGCCGGCTGGACCACCATCTACGCCCTTCGCGCCATCACCGAGGAGCGGCACCTGCTGCTCGCCAGCAACGGCTACGCCGAGTACATGGCGCGCGTGCGCTGGCGCTTCATTCCCGGAGTGTTCTAGCTGCCACCGCCCGAGGCGATGCTGCGCAGCTTCTCGAGCTCGGCCCGGTACTCGCCGTTCTCGTAGTTCGCCAGGAGCGAATACTGCTCGTTGTCGGTGAGCTGCTGCCGCGCTTCCTGGAGGAAACTTTCGCGCGATTCCGCGAGGGCGCGCGCCACACTGGCCAGCACCGCCTGCTTCTGCGATGGCGCCAGGTCGCCCCGCATCAGCCCGGATTGCTCCAGCACCTGCCGGAACCGCTGGCGGCTCGTGAGCTTGCTGAGCAGGATGGCGCGGCGATCGGCGTCCTTGAGCGGCGCCACGTTGCTGATGCCCTGGGCGTAGTCATCGAGCTGGAACTGCTCGATGTGTGAATCCTTGAGCGCTTCGTACAACGCGATGTCCGCGGCCGGCAGCATGCCGGCGATGCGCCGGTCGATGGCGGCGAGCTGCTCCTCGCGCTCCGGCAACGTGGCCTTCCCGCTCTCGTCATGGCCCTGCCGCGCGGTGTTGATGGCGGTCATGAGGCGCTCGCGTTCGAGCAAGGCTTCGCGCAGTGGTTCCGCGCCCCGAGGTGAATGCCCGCTCGCGGTGAACAGGAACCGGTACTTGTCCTCGACGTAGTCGCTGAAACCCGAGTCCGAAGCCAGCCGCGAATCCTCCGCGGTGGCTTCGTCCAGGAGTGGAGCGCCGGCGGCGTCATCCCTGACTGCCGGCGCTACCCAGGCGTTCGTCATCGAAGCGTCGGCATGCGATGCGAGCGTCACGCGCACCTGTGCGGATCCTTCCGCCGCGGGGTTCGTCCCGCGTGACGCCCACCATACGACCGCGCCGAACGTCAGCGCCGCCGATACGGCCATGCCACGAACACCAAGCATCTGCATGCCTCCGAAGAGCGGGACCGGCAGCATCATCTGCCGGTCCCGCCTTCAGCTTTCACTGCCTAGTAGTTGCTGTTGCCCGAGCCCGTGCAGCTGGCCCAGGAGCCAATGCAGAGCGAGCCCGAGTTGCGCAGGCGGCTGTTGGTCAGCCTGGCCACGCTGCTCGAGCTGTCGGAGCGGAACACGCCTTCCTTCAGGTTCGAGAGCTGCGCGCGGTCGATGTTGACGGTGATCTTGAACGTCGTGCCGCCGTTCTGGCGGATGACCTTCGCCACGCTGTCGACGATGGCGTTCGAGATGTTGACCGTCGAGGCGGCGTTGATCTGGCCGAACTTGTCCTCGCCGTTGAATCCCGAGACTCCCGAGATGTTCACCGTGCCCGAGGACTTCACGGTGAACGCGTCTTCACCGATGTTGGTCCAGCGGAAGTTCTGCAGGTTGCCGCCGTTGTAGAAGTGCACGCCGTCCACGCCGTTGTTGCCAAGGATGGCATTGCGCAGCGTTGCGCCGTTCTCCACGCGGAAGGCCGGATCCTGGCCCTCGTCCTGGCTGCCGTCACCGAGCGCGCCGCTGGGGTTGAAGGTCTTGCAGCCGCCATCGTAGGTACCGCTGGTGATCTTGATGGTCGCGGTGATGGACTGGCTGCCCGAAGAGCTGCAGGTCGCTCCCGTGATGCCGCCACCGCCGCTGCTCGACGAGCTGGAGCTCGAGGAACTGCTGGAGCTGGAGCTGCTGGAACTCGACGAGCTGCTGCTGGACGAACTCGAACCGCTGTTCGAGTAGGAGCAGTAGCGCGGATTGCCGACACTGCTCGACGGGAACAGCGATGCCGAGCAGGTGATGGGCCCGGTCAGCGTCGCGTAGACGAACGAACCGGATTTGCCGTAAGCGACTGACCGCGTGCCCGAGAATGAGCAGGTCTCGCCTTCCTTGGCGCACTTGGTGTAACCGCTGGGGTAGTCGGTCGCTGCATTCGCTGCACCTGCTGCGGCAAGTAGAGCTCCCCCGATCAATACTTTTCGAAACGTAGTCATCACGCCTCCAATGGTCTGAGTTGTCTTCCTTTCCATTCGGTCGAGCGGTGGTCATCGACTCTCATCTGGACTGGACATCGCTCGTACCTCGCGCGATATGACAAATCACGCGTCGCCCACTTCCATGAAGGCACCCACGCGACTCATCCCCCTGTTCTGTTCCAGCCATGGGCGCTGGAACCTCGATGCCGTTTCGCCGATTCCCTGGACCTGTGACTGAGGCCGGCATCGATGGCGGCGGACGGTAAGCCCGGAAAAAATCCCTTGTCAAACAATTTCGTTGTCCGGAGACATGTCTCGCCACGGGAATGTTTGTCCTCTCGACACGTAGTTTTATGTCACCGGTAGACAAGCGATTTCCAGGCCGCAATTTGCGCGTCATTCGGATGCAAATGACTCTCTGCACCGAGAATCATGACACCGGTAACCACTTCCGGCGTTGTCCGCCCCCGGGCGCGCGCCAAACAACCCGCGCGCGCGGCTCATTTACCGGCGTTTGCGTGCGCATGCCGCGGAAGAAGTTAGGCGCTCCGCTTCCGGGACGGCGCGAATGCGCGAACTCCAGCGATGCTCCACGCCGGTGCCAACCCGCGGAAGAAATTCCCGGGTTGCTTTGTCTCAGTGCGGTCAAAGACGCGCGCGTCCGGCGATGAATCCGGGTGGCGGAAAAACCGAGGCGGACAAGAAAAATTCCGATGCCCGACGCGTCGGCGTCACGAAGAGCTGCTGACCCGCATGATCGGCGGCCTTCGTGACGCGATCGTTGCTGCAGATTGCCTGCTGCCCACCTCCGCTTCGTAGGAAACCTCCGACCGCGGCGGGCGCGCCATCACATAGAATCTGACCTGTTACCTGGGGGAACCATGCTCGACGGGCGATCGATCGCCGGCTTGTTAGGCCTGTTAGCGTTAACTTCGTCGGTCACCGCGGCACCGCAAAAGGCGACCTTCGCGAACGACGTGGCCACGGTGACCTGGCCCCTGGCCGACCTCGATCCAAAACTCTCTTCGAACTGGCAGGAAGCGGAATTCCTCGTCGTGGAGTTCCGGTCCTCCACCAGCCAGCGTTTCGAACTCGGGCTCGTCAGCGACGAAGGCAACGTATCCAGGCGCATCCACCCTTTCGCCAACACCTGGGTGCGCGCGTCCCTGCCGCTGCGCTTTTTTCGCCAGGGGCTGGGCGATGCCGACGAACTCGCATCCACGGTGAACCAGCCGCGCGCCAGCTACTGGATCAACATCGAAGCCGGCGGACATGCGCCCGTGAAGACCGTGCGCGCGATGAGCGTGACCATGCGCTACCCCGCACAGATCGCGACGGTGGAAGTGCGCAGGGTGAGCCTGTCGAAGACGGATCCGGGCGACGCCGTGCTGGACGACGGCACTCCCTTGATCGACGACTTCGGCCAGTACGTCCACGCCGACTGGACGGGCAAGGCGCGCACGTTCGATGAGCTCAAGCGTGACTGGGCGCAGGAGAACCGCATGTTGGTGCCCAAGGCGCAGCTGCCGCCGTGCCGGTACGGCGGGTTCGCGGGGCCGAAGCGCAAGGCCACGGGCTTCTTCCGCGTCGAGCAGATTGCCGGACGGTGGTGGTTCATCGATCCCGAAGGCTGCCGCTTCTGGTCGTCGGGCGTGAACGGCGCCGGCGGCGAGCCGCCGCGCACGCAGATCCTCGGGCGGTCCAAGCTGTTCGCCAGCATCCCGACGGCCGCGCAGATCGCCGCGCCCGGCGCCGACACCGACCCACTGCGCGATCCGGTGTCTCACTACCTGCACAACCTGCAGAAGCGATTCGGAGAAGACTGGCGCGGACCTGCCGCGCAGCTCACGTCGCGCCGGATGCGGGCCTGGGGCCTGAACACCGCCTATGGCGCCGCGCTCAACGATGCCCTCCCGGCTGGCTCCACGTTGCGCCAACCCTACGTGCTGCCGCTGCGCGGCTGGCAGCACATCGAAGGCGCCATCATGGGCATGCCGGATGTGTACTCACCGGCGTTTGCTGCCCGGGTAGACCGCGAGGCCGCCCAGCAGTTGGGGCCGCGAAAGACCGACCCCTGGATGATCGGCTACTTCATCGGCAATGAGCCGCCCTGGCCCGCGCGCGAGAGCCAGCTAGTCGACCTGGTGCTCGCCGGCCCGGCCAGCGAGCTGCAGAAGCGCTTCAAGGCCGGGCTTGCGAAGGGCGATTCGACTGCGTCGCGCAAGGCCATGGTGCACGCGGCGTTCACGCAGTATCTCGAGGTGGTGAACGCGGCCGTACGCCGCCACGACCCCAACCACTTGCACCTGGGCATCCGATTCGGCGGCACGCCACCAGACGACGTGATCGCGCTGGCCAGAGGCTTCGACGTGTACAGCATGAACAATTACCGCTGGGCGCCGCCGAAGGATTTCATCGACCGCTGCCATGCCATCACCAGGCTGCCCATCCTCATCGGCGAGTTCCATTTCGGCGTGCCGGAGCGCGGCCTCGCGCCTGGCCTCGTGCAGGCCATGAACCAGTCGGAGCGCGGCGTGGCGTACTCCTACTACGTGGAGCATGCCGCGGAGCACCCCGCCATCATCGGCACGCACTGGTACCAGTGGATAGACCAGCCGGCCACGGGCCGGCGCGACGGCGAGAACTACAACATCGGCTGGATCGACGTGACCGACCGTCCGTATCCAGAACTGGTGGCAGCGGCGAAGGCCACGCACGCGAAAATCGACGCGCTGCACTCGGGCAAGGCTGGCAGCCACCACCCGGAAACCCCGCGCGTCGGAGTTCGGCACGCCGGAAGACTCTATCTACCTGGGAATTCCGGCGATACAGTAGCGGCCATGCGATCCGCGGAAGTGCTGCGCAAGGTTGGCGCCAGCGGCTCCGCACCCCCCAGTCATGGCTCGGGCCTCGCAATCGGTTAACGAGGCTCGTACATACGGAATCACCGGCGCCAACCTCAGGTGAGTGGCGCCAGGACTCCCGCGGGTTCCCCCGCTAGTAGCCTTGGGCCGATCCGTCCTTGCGTGACTCCGACGCGCCGAAGTACACGCCCTCGGCATTCCGCAGGATGGCCTGGTAGCCGCCGAAGTCGCCATCGTTGGCCACCGTGACCTTGTGGCCGAGTGCCTGCAGGGCCTTCACGGCTTCCGCGCTCGCGCCCTGCTCCAGCACCACCTCACCGCCATCACGCATGACTTCATCCGTGGGCTCGCTCGATCCGTCATGCCGCACGCGCGGCACGTCGCCCGCCTCCTGCAGGTTCATGCCGAAGTCGACGAGGTTCACGACGATCTGCACGTGACCTTGCGGCTGCATCGAGCCGCCCATGAGGCCGAACGACAACCAGGGCTTGCCATCCTTGGTGATGAACGCGGGGATGATGGTGTGGAACGGCCGCTTGCCCGGCGCGTACACGTTCGGCGTGGCCATCCTGGAGCGAGAACATCTCGCCGCGGTCCTGCAGGATGAATCCGCAGCCGTCGGGCGTCATGCCCGAACCCATGCCGCGGTAGTTGCTCTGGATCAGCGAGACCATGTTGCCAGCGGTATCCGCGACGGTCATGTAGATGGTGTCGCCCTGCTCCAGCGCCTTGGGATCAGTGGGATATTCCTTCGCCGCCCGGTCGAGCTTGATGAGCGCCCGGCGCTTCGCCGGCATAGTCCTTGGACAGCAACCCCTTCAGCGGGATCTTCGCGAACTCCGGGTCCGCGTAGTAGCGCGCGCGATCTTCGAAGGCAAGCTTCTTGGCCTCGACGAACAGGTGCAGGTATTCGGGACTGCCGAAGCCCAGCTTCTTGAGGTCATAGGCTTCGAGGATGTTGAGCATCTGCAGCGCGGCGATGCCCTGCGTGTTCGGCGGCAGCTCCCACACATCGTAGCCACGGTAGTTGGTGGATACGGGCTCGACCCATTCCGAGCGATGCGCCGCCATGTCCGCGGCCGTGAGATACCCGCCGTTGGCGCGGAAATATTTCTCGATGCGCTGCGCGATGTCGCCCTTGTAGAAGGCATCGCGCCCGCCCTCCGCGATCGCGCTCAGCGTGTCCGCGAGCAGCGGATTGCGGAAGATCTCGCCCTTGGCTGGCGCGCGGCCATTGGGCATGTAGGTAGCCGCGAAGTTCGGATAGTCCTTCAGCAGCCGCGCATTGCGCGCCCAGCCTTCGGCGATGACTTCCGTGACCGGAAAACCGTTGCGCGCGTAGCTGATGGCGGGCTGCAGCAGTTCCTTCATCGGCAGTTTGCCGAACCTGCCGTGCAGCTCGAACCATCCATCGACGGTGCCCGGCACCGATACCGGCAAGGGCCCGCGCGGCGGGATGGTCTTCGAATTCAGCCTACGCAGTTCTTCGCGCAGCTTCGCCAGCGTCAGCGATTTCGGCGATCGCCCGCTGCCGTTGAGTCCATAGAGCTTCCGGGTTTTCGCATCCCATACGATGGCGAACAGGTCGCCACCCACGCCATTGCCCGTAGGCTCCATGAGGCCGATGGCGGCGTTGGCCGCGATCGCGGCATCCACCGCGGTACCGCCGCGCTTGAGCACGTCGAGCGCAACCTGGCTGGCGAGCGGATGACTGGTGGCCGCCATGCCATGAGTGGCGATCACTTCGGATCGGGTGGGAACCAGAGAGCCGCTGGGACGCGGACCTGCGTATCCGCCTTCCATGGTCATCGCGCAGATGAAGAAAAAGAGTAGATGGAGCCGGCCTTCAGGCCGGCTTCTGCGCGCGGGAGACGCCGGATTCGAAACTCTGACGGACTTCGCCATTGGTCACGCGCTCCTGGTAGCGGTTCTGCGTGTAGTGGGCCACGACGCGCCGCCAGAAGGCGACTGCGACGGGGTTGCGCAGATATTCGGTGATTTCCCAACGCCCCGCGAAGCGGTTGAGCACCAGCTCGACGGCGAGACGCCCGACGCCACGGCGGCGATAGGTGCGCGCCACGAAGAATTCGGCCATGCGGAAGTCGCAGGCCGCGCGGCCCGCGCCGGCGCTGCCGCGCGCGACCATCGCGAAACCCACGCGCTCCGCGCCGCGCAGGATGACCAGGGGGTTGACCGATGAGTCACCGAACCAGCGATCGAGCTGGTCCGATTCGCTGTAGCCGATTTCGCCCAGCGAAGTGGCGCTGAACACGCCCGTGTTCAGCGGCGAGAGATCATCCAGGTAATCGCGGTAAACGCTTTCGATCCATTCGCGATCACCGGCGGTTCCACGCGCGTCACGCACACTGACTGTCACGACACCCCCTCAATCCAGCAAGGGTTCAACACGGTACAGGGTCCCAGAAAAGACAAAGCCCGGGCAGAGGTTGTTGCCTGCTGCCCGGGCCGTCATGAGCCTGCTGGCTCGAAGCGTAATCGTTAGCGAAATGCTAAGCGATTACTGCTTCGGGGCTTCGGCCGGGGCCGGAGCAGCAGCGTCAGCGGCCGGAGCGGCAGCGTCAGCAGCCGGGGCAGCGGCGTCGGCGGCCGGAGCGGCGGCGTCCGTCGTGGCGGCGGCAGCAGCGTCAGCAGCCGGAGCGGCGGCGTCGGCGGCAGGAGCAGCAGCGTCGGCAGCCGGGGCTTCCGCTTCCTTCTTCGCGCAGCCAGCAATGGCAAGGGCCGCAATGGCAGCGGCGAGAGCAACGTTCAATTTCATGTAGGGGTACCCCAAAATTTCTAGTGGTAAGAGAGACCAAACAAACGTTTGTTGCGCGATTCGCATCGCGGCGCGCGATTTTATCGATTCCCCGAAACATTTGAAACAAGTGCAGTTTTGTCTGCATTTTTGTCCGCGCTTGGCGACAGCCCCGCGCGATAAGTCGCCCGGGGTCCAACGGCTCCCGGACATTTCCAGCCGGGATTCGATGAATTGCTGCAACGCGATAATCGTATACGATTCAGCCCGGCCGCTTAGAATCCGCCCATGAATTCACCCGCCCGCCGCCAAACCCCGGATTCCTGGACCCAGCTGTTCGCCGGACACCTCGAGGCAGTCAAGAAACGCTCGGCCACCGCCCTCGCGGCCACCGGCCATGACGCCCTGCTGGTCCACGCCGGCACGCCGCCGCTGCTGTTCCTGGACGATCACCACCTGCCCTTCAAAGTGCAGGCTCCGTTCAAGGTATGGGCACCGCTGCTCGACGCCCCGGACTCGTTCGTGTTCTTCGCGCCGGGCAAGAAGCCCTTGCTACTCATCCACCAGCCCGTGGACTACTGGCACAAGTCGCCGGAATCCCCACGCACCTACTGGTCGGACGCCTTCGACATCGTGAGCTGCCCTGATCGCGCCACCGCCCGGGCGGCGCTGCCGAAGGATCTCTCGCGGACCGCGTTCATCGGCGCGCCGTTCGCCGAGCTCGTGTCCTGGGGACCCGGCTCGATCAATCCGGAACACCTGATCACGCATCTCGATTACGAACGCGCGGCCAAGTCACCCTATGAGATCGCCGCGCAGCTCGAGGCCAATGTCCTTGGCGCCCGCGGCCACGCCGCCGCGGAGACGGCCTTCCGCGCGGGCGCCAGCGAGTTCGAGATCGGCCTCGCGTTCATGGCGGCCTGCGGGCTGCGTGAACGCGAGCTGCCGTACAACCCCATCATTGCGCTCAACGAGGGCGGCGCGGTACTGCACTACCAGGTTCAGCTCAAGGACAAGCCGGCCGCTTTCCACTCGCTGCTCATCGACGCGGGCGCGGAATTCGCCGGGTATGCGTCCGACATCACGCGCACGCACTCGCATCACGATGCCGATTTCGCCGCGATGATCCGGCGTTTCGACGAGCTGCAGCTGAAGCTCTGCTCGCAGATCAAGGTGGGTACGGATTGGCGGGACATCCACCAGGCGTCGTATCGCGCGATCAGCGAGTTCCTGCGGGAAGCGGATGTGATCAGCGCCACCGCCGACGAAGCGGTGGAGACGGCATTGACGTCGGTGTTCTATCCACACGGCATCGGCCACTTGCTGGGCCTGCAGGTGCACGACGTCGGCGGATTCCAGAAGGACGCCAGCGGCGGAAAGATCGAGCGGCCTTACAACCATCCGTTCCTGCGGCTGACGCGCAAGCTCGAGGACGGCTGCGTGGTGACGGTGGAGCCCGGCTTCTACTTCATCGACCAGCTGCTCGACGAAGCGAAGCAGAAGCCGATCGGAAAGAAGATCAACTGGTCACGAGTGGAGCAGCTGAAGCATTTCGGCGGCATCCGCATCGAAGACAACGTGGTGGCAAGACCGGATGGACAGGAGAACCTGACGCGGATGGCGTTCGCCGCGATCTGACCGCTCAGCAGGACGCGAAGATCTCCGCGTTCTTGTTGTCCCAGTAGAACGCGCTCAGCTGCCACTTCTCTTTGGGCTTGTAGAACACGAACTCCCAGCGGATGAAGTTCTTCGTGCGCTTCTCGATGAAGATGACGCGCGAGACCTGGTCGAACTTGCGGCACTCGCTGATGAAGGCGTAGCCGACGTACTCGCCGATGGTGGAGTTGAAGGTCTTGCGCTGCGAGAGGGTGGTGTCGAGGATCTTGTCCATCTCGTCCTTGGTCATCGGCATGATGGAGTGGACGAAGGCGAACATGCCCTTGATGTCGTTCGAGGCCAGATACTTCATGGCCTTGTCGGCGAGCACCTTGGGCTCGCTGACAGTGGCCGCGGGCAGCGATGACTGCGCGCTGGCGAAGACGCCCGGACTCGACAACAAGGCCAGCAGGACCAGGGTCCGCGTCATGGCGCCTCCGGTGGACTGGTCAGTGCGCGCACGGCGAGCACGGCGTAGAGCACGCAGACGATGGCCAGCGCGGCGAGGACCAGGATGCCCGGCCCACGGACACTGAGCGCGAACAGGACCGCGGACACACCAACGATGGCGGCCACCAGGATCGACGCACCGATCGCGAAGCGCCGGAGCTGGAACAGGAAGATGCCCACGAGCATGGCCATGGCGCCTGCACCGAGCCCCCAGGGCCGGTTCTGCGGCTGGTAGTCCGTGAACCCGAACCGCCAGATCCACAGGGCCCCTAACACGAGGAAGACAAAGGCCGCCGTCCGGAACATCCAGGCGTTGCGAACGGCGGCCTTCGGCATCTCGGGCGGGCTACTTCTTCGCGAGCAGGTCGCGGATTTCGCGAAGCAGGACTTCCTGCGCGGGCGGTGCCGGCGGCGGGGCGGCCGGATCCGGCTTCTTCAGCTTGTTGAGTGAGCGGATCACCATGAACAGCACGAACGCCACGATCAGGAACTGGAAGGTGATCTGCAGGAAGTTGCCGTATTTCAGGATGACTTCCTTGCCGACGGGATCCGCCCCGAGGCTCACCGACAGATCGGAGAAGTTGACGCCACCGATAACCTTGCCCAGCGGCGGCATGATCACGTCCTCGACCAGCGATGTGACGATCTTGCCGAAGGCGGTGCCGATGATCACACCGACCGCCATGTCGATCACGTTGCCCTTCATCGCAAATTCTTTGAATTCTTTCGCGAGACCCATGACTCCTCCTCAAAAAGGGGACAGATCTATTTTCGTGGTTTTCTGATTGCACGCCCCAGTTACTCGAGATGTCAGCGAGCGTGCGGCGCTTAAACTATAGACATCCATGGATGGAGGCAAGCAAGATGCCAAGAAGGCCGCGGATCGCCTTTCCAGGGTATCCCCATCACATCGTGCAGCGCGGCCACAGTCGCTTGGCGGTCTTTTTCTGCGACTCCGACCGGCTCGACTATCTCGCCAGCCTCGCGGAGTGCCGACAAACGCTAGCCTTGAAGGTGTACGCCTACTGCCTGATGACAAACCACGTTCACCTGCTGATAGATCCGGGAAGCGACGCCCGAAATCTGAGTGCGCTCATGAAGTGCTTGGCCGGCCGGCATTCACGAAGGATGAACAGGGTATTGGAGCGCAGCGGCTCCATGTGGGAAGGACGATTCCACTGCAGCCCAATCGAGACCGACCGCTACCTACTCACCTGTGGCCGCTACATCGACCTGAACCCGGTCCGTGCGGCTCTGGTTTCGCGTCCAGAGGACTTCAAATGGTCGAGTTATCGTGCTCGCGCTGGCATCGAAGAATGTGGTTGGCTCGATCCAGATCCCGCTCTGATGAATCTCGCGAGTTCGCCCGAAAGACGGTTTGAGATTTATCGAAGCTTGGCGGCAGTGGCCGCGAGTGATGAAGATTTGGAGTTCATTCGCGGAGCGTTGCAGCGCAATCAGCTCACGGGCTCGTCCAGCATTTCGACGGAAATAAAGCGGTCAAGTGGCATCGAAGTGTCGCGGCGAGCCAGAGGTCGTCCAGCAAAAGAGAGCGCCGCGAAGTGAGAAAGCTAAAAACAAAACGGGCGCCGTGTGGCGCCCGTTTGCGGGGAAAATAGATCTGTCCCCTTTTACTTCGAAGCTTTCTTCTTCTTCGGAGCGGCCTTCTTCTTGGCAGCGGCGGCCGGCGTCTTCTTCGCGGCCTTCTTCGCAGCAGCCTTGGTCGCCTTGGCTTCCTTGGCGGCCTTCTCGCGGCCCTTCTTCGCGTCGGCCTTCGCCTTCTTCTCTTCCTTCGAGGGCGCGGCAGGCTTCTCGGCCTTCTTCGCCTTCTTGGCTTCCGGCGCGGCTTCGACGGCTTCCGGAGCCGAACGCTCCACGAGCTGCATCAGGGCCATCGGGGCGTTGTCACCCGGGCGCGGCGCCATGTGCAGGATGCGCGTGTAGCCACCCGGACGCGCCTTGAAGCGCGGGCCGATGACTTCGAACAGCTTGGCGACGATCTCGGTGTCACGCAGGCGCGCGAACGCGAGACGGCGGTTGGCTTCGCTGTCTTCCTTGCCCAGGGTGATCAGCGGCTCGACGACGCGGCGCAGTTCCTTGGCCTTGGGAGCCGTGGTGCGGATGGTCTCGTGACGCAGCAGCGATACCGACAGGCTGCGGAGCAGCGCGTGACGGTGCGGCGCATTGCGCGACAGCTGACGACCGGAAAGATGGTGACGCATGTTTCTACTCTCTCAATAAGCGGGCCGACTCGCGTCGGCCCTTCGACTATCTATCGAAATGACGCTCCTGCCTCGCGGCAGCCGCGATCAGATCATTCCGCGATCGGAATCGTGCTTCAGACCCGCCGGCGGCCAGCCGTCCAGGCGCATGCCCAGCATCAGGCCGTGGCTCTGCAGCACTTCCTTGATCTCGGTGAGCGACTTCTTGCCGAGGTTCGGCGTGCGAAGCAGCTCGACTTCGGTGCGCTGCACGAGGTCGCCGATGTAGTGGATGTTCTCGGCCTTGAGGCAGTTCGCGGAGCGAACCGTGAGCTCGAGCTCGTCCACGGGGCGGCAGCAGCAGCGGGTCGAACTGCATCTCGGACACCTTGCTGGTGGCCTCTTCCTCGCCCTGCAGGTCCACGAACACCGAGAGCTGATCCTTGAGGATCGCGCCGGCGCGACGGATGGCTTCTTCCGCGTCGATCGTGCCGTTGGTCTCGATGTCGATCACCAGCTTGTCGAGGTCGGTGCGCTGTTCCACGCGGGCCGCATCCACCATGTAGGTGACGCGACGGACGGGCGAGAACGACGCGTCCAACTGCAGTCGGCCGATCGGACGGCTCTGCTCTTCGAACGCGGCGCGATTCAGGGCCGGGCGATAGCCACGGCCACGCTCCACGCGCAGCGTCATCGTCAGTTCACCGGCCTTGGTCAGGTTGGCGAGCACCAGCTCCGGATTCACGACTTCGATGTCGTGGTCCGTGTGGATGTCGCCCGCCGTCACCGGGCCCGGGCCCTTCTTCGACAGGCGCAGCTCCGCGCTGTCGCGCGTGTGCATCTTCAGGGCGACCTGCTTCAGATTCAGGAGGATGTCGACCACGTCTTCCTGCACGCCCTCGATGGAGGTGTACTCATGGAGCACGCCTTCGATCTCGACCTCGGTGATCGCCGCACCCGGCATGGACGACAGGAGCACGCGACGCAGAGCATTGCCGAGCGTGTGGCCGAAGCCACGCTCGAACGGCTCGATCACGACGCGGGCCTGGCGCGGGGCCGTGGGCTGCACCTTGACGACACGGGGCTTCAGGAATTCGCTGACTGAACCTTGCATTCGTTTCCACCTTCCCGCGGTTAGGCGGGTCGAAAGACATTCACGGTCGCCGCCGAAAAGCGGCGATATCGATTACTTGCTGTACAACTCGACGACGAGGTTCTCGTTGATGTCCGGCAGGATCTCATCGCGGCCCGGCACCGACTTGAACACGCCACGGAACTCCGTGCTGTTCACGTCCACCCACTCGGGCAGACCCACCTGCGTCGCGATCTGCATCGCGCTCTGGATGCGCAACTGCTTCTTGGCCTTCTCGCGCACCGTGATGATGTCGCCGGCCTTGCACTGGTAGGAGCCGATGGTCACGACGCCGTCATTCACGGCGATGGCCTTGTGCGCCACCAGCTGGCGCGCTTCCGAGCGCGTCGCGGCGAAGCCCATGCGATAGACCACGTTGTCGAGGCGGCACTCGAGCAGCTTCAGCAGGTTCTCACCCGACGAACCGGCGCGGCGCGAAGCCTCGGTGTAGTAGTTGGCGAACTGGCGCTCGAGCACGCCGTACATGCGGCGCAGCTTCTGCTTCTCGCGCAGCTGCAAGCCGTAGTCGGACAGGCGCTGCTTGCGCTCACCCTTGATGCCGCCCGGCGGCACCTGGAACTTGCACTTGCTCTCGAGAGGCTTCACGCCGCTCTTGAGGAAAAGATCGGTGCCCTCGCGACGCGCGAGTTTGCACTTCGGACCGGTATAACGAGCCATGTATCGGTTTTCCTAGGTTAGACGCGGCGCTTCTTGGGCGGGCGGCAGCCGTTGTGCGGGATCGGGGTGATGTCCGAGATGCTCGTGATCTTGAGACCACAGGCATTCAGGGCACGCACGGCCGACTCGCGACCCGGGCCGGGACCACCAACGCGCACTTCGACGTTCTTCACGCCGTGTTCCTGAGCAGCAACACCGGCCTTCTCGGCCGCCACCTGCGCCGCGAACGGCGTGGACTTGCGCGAACCGCGGAAACCGCAACCGCCCGAGGTCGCCCAGGAAAGCGTGTTTCCCTGGCGATCGGTGATCGTGATGATGGTGTTGTTGAAGGAAGCGTGTACGTGGGCGATTCCGTCGAGGACGTTCTTGCGCGCCTTCTTCGGTTTCTTCGGACCACCAGCGGCAGCGGCGCCCGAGGCACCACCTGCAGCGGCTTCTGACTTCTTTTCTTCAGCCATTTGTGTCTACCTAACCTTTAAACCTTGCCCGGAGGAGCGTTCAACTTCACCGCCTGCTTGCGCGGACCCTTGCGCGTGCGGGCGTTCGTACGGGTGCGCTGGCCACGGACCGGCAGACCCTTGCGATGACGCAGGCCACGGTACGTGCCCAGGTCCATGAGACGCTTGATGTTCATCGAATTCTCGCGGCGAAGATCGCCTTCGACCGCGGACTTCTGCAGAACCGAGCGGATCGCGTTCACTTCGGCCTCGGTGAGATCCTTCACCTTGGTCGTCGGAGCGATGCCCGCGGCGGCGCAGACGTCTTTCGCACGCGAACGTCCCACGCCAAAGATGTGCGTGAGCCCGATCACCACGTGCTTGTTCATCGGGATGTTGATGCCGGCAATACGTGCCATGTTCAGTACCTACCTATTAGCCCTGGCGCTGCTTGTGGCGCGGGTCCGAGCAAATGACATACACGACGCCGCGACGGCGCACGACCTTGCAGTTCTTGCAGATTTTCTTGACCGACGGACGAACTTTCATCTTGAGAGCCCTTTATTAACTTTGCGGCGCGCCACTGCGGCCATAACCCATCAGGTTCGCCTTCTTGAGCAAACCCGGATAGTGATGCGACATCAGGTGAGCCTGAAGCTGCGAGAAGAAGTCCATGGCCACCACGACCACGATCAGCAGCGAAGTGCCACCGAACACGAACGGCACGCCGCCCTGGGTCATCATGAGCTCGGGCAGCAGGCAGACCGCGGTGATGTACACGGCGCCCCAGAGCGTGAGCTTGGTGAGCACGCCGTCGATGTACTCGCCGGTCTGCTGGCCCGGGCGGATGCCGCGGATGAAGGCGCCCGACTTCTTGAGGTTGTCGGCCGTCTCGCGCGCGTTGAACACCAGCGCGGTATAGAAAAAGCAGAAGAAGATGATCAGCAGCGCGTACAGCGCGATGTGCAGCGGCTGGCCGTAGCCCAGCGTGCTGGAGAACGTCTGCAGCGCCTGGCCCCACCAGGAGTCGTTGTTCGTGCCCGCGAAGCCGGCAATGGTGGCCGGGAACAGCAGCAAGGACGACGCGAAGATCGGCGGGATCACGCCCGACATGTTCAGCTTGAACGGCAGGTGCGTGCTCTGGCCCGCGTACATGCGCCGGCCCACCTGTTTCTTGGCGTAGTCCACCGGGATGCGCCGTTGGGCACGTTCCACGAACACGCAGAACGCCGTGACCGCGAGCACCACCACGATGAGCGCGATGGCGAACAGGCCGGACATGGAGCCGTTGTTGATCTGCTCGAGCGTCTGGCCGATGGCGCCCGGGATGCCGGCAACGATGCCGCCCAGGATGATCATCGAGATGCCGTTGCCGATGCCACGCTCGGTGATCTGCTCACCCAGCCACATCAGGAACATGGCGCCCGTGGTCATCGTCACCGTGGAGATGAACAGTACGTCGATGCCCGGCGCCAGCATGCCCTGCGCCTGCAGGCCCTTGCCGGTGATCAGCGACTGGAACAGGGCCAGGCCCAGCGTTCCGTAACGCGTGATCTCGGTCAGCTTGCGACGGCCGGACTCGCCTTCCTTGCGGTACTCCATCCAGGACGGCACCACCATCGCCATCATCTGAACGATGATCGACGCGGAGATGTAGGGCATCACGCCCATCGTGAAGATGGACAGACGCTCCAGTGCACCGCCCGAGAACATGTTCACGATGCCGAAGATGGTCTCGGCGTTGTCCTTGAAGAAGCTGGCCACACGCTCAGGGTCGATGCCCGGCACGGGAATGTACGTGCCGATGCGATAGACGATCAGACCGCCGATCAGGAACAGCAGGCGCTTGCGTACGTCGCCGAAGCGCGCCGCATCGCCGAGTACTGAAGCCGGGTTCTGTGAGCTGGTTGCCACGTGTGCCTTGGGGTTAGCGGGTTAAGCTTCCGGGAGCCTTACTTCTTGGCCTTGGCCTTGAGCTTCGCCGGAGCCGGCTTCGGAGGCAGGGCCTCGACGCTTCCACCAGCTTTTTCAATGGCTTCGCGCGCACCCTTGGTGGCGCCGACGCCCTTGACCGAATAGGCCTTCTTGATCTCGCCCGAAAGCACGATCTTCGCGGACTCGGCGAATGTCGGGATGACATTGGCCTTCTTCAAGGCTTCGATGTCGACCGACGTGCCTTCCACCTTGGCCAGCTCGTCCAGGCGCACTTCCGCCGTGAACATCTTCGAGCGGAAACCCACCTTCGGGAGGCGGCGCTGCAGCGGCATCTGGCCGCCTTCGAAGCCGACCTTGTGGTAGCCGCCCTTGCGCGCGCGCTGACCCTTCACGCCACGGCCGCAGGTCTTGCCCTGGCCGGCGGAAGCGCCACGACCGACGCGGCGATGCACCTTGCGGGAGCCGGCGGCCGGTTTCATGTCATTGAGACGCATCGTCATTGCGATTACTCCTGCACCGTCAGAAGGTGCTTCGCCGCGTAGATCATTCCGCGGTTCTGCGGAGTGTCGGCAACCTGCACCGTCTGGTGACGGCGGCGGAGGCCGAGGCCACGCACCGACGCCTGGATGTTCTTCAGCTGACCCGCCAGGCTCTTCGCCAGCGTGATCGTGATCTGCTTGTTCGCCATGTCGTTCTTCCCGGGCGATTAACCCAGGATCTCCTCGACCGTCTTGCCACGCTTGGCGGCGATGTCCTCGGGCGACTTCGCACCCGCGAGGGCATTCACCGTCGCGCGAACGACGTTGATCGGATTGCGCGAGCCGTAGCTCTTGGCAAGCACGTTGCGCACGCCGGCGCACTCGAGCACCGCGCGCATGCCGCCGCCGGCGATGACGCCGGTACCGTCGGACGCGGGCTGCATGTACACCTTGGTGGCGCCATGCGTGCCGTGCATCGCGAAGTGCAGCGTGTCGTTGCGCAGCGCGACGTTGACCATGTTCTTGCGCGCCTGCGCCATGGCCTTGCTGATCGCCACCGGCACTTCACGCGCCTTGCCGAAACCGAAGCCCACGCGGCCGGCGCCGTCACCCACTACCGTGAGCGCGGTGAAGCCGAACTGGCGGCCACCCTTGACCACCTTGGCGGTGCGATTGACGGCCACGAGCTTCTCGAGGAAGTCGTCCTGGGCCTGATTCTGCTTGTCGGGTCGTGCCATGGTGATACCTGTTTGAAACTTCGAGACCGGCTTCGCGCGCGGCATCGGCCAGCGCCTTCACGCGGCCGTGGTACATGAATCCCGCGCGATCGAACGCGACCTTGGTGATTCCCGCGGCCTTGGCGGCTTCGGCAATCGCGGCACCGACGGCCTTGGCCGCCTCCACGTTGCCCGTGCCCTTGAGGCCCTTGGACACCTTTTCCTGAACCGTCGACGCCGCGGCGAGCACCTTGGAGCCGTCGGCCGCGAACACCTGGGCGTAAATGTGCTGCGGCGTGCGGTGGATGGTCAGACGCGCGACGCCGAGCTCGCGGATCTTCATGCGGGTCTTGATGGCGCGGCGCTGGCGCCGCTCTTTCTTGGTGATCTGCATATGAGTGCCGAAGAATTACTTCTTCTTGCCCTCCTTCAGGGTGATCTGCTCACCGGAGTAACGGACGCCCTTGCCCTTGTAAGGCTCCGGCGGACGGATCGCGCGAATCTTGGCGCAGACCTGGCCGATCTTCTGGCGGTCGATGCCCTTGATGATGACTTCCGTCTGGCTGGGCGTTTCCATGGAAATGCCTTCCGGGATCGGGAAGTTCACGGCATGCGAGAAGCCGAGCGTGAGGCCCAGCGTCTTGCCCTGCACCGCAGCGCGGTAACCGACGCCGACGAGCTCGAGCTTGCGCTCGTAGCCCTTCGACACGCCCGTCACCATGTTGGCGAGATGGGCTCGCGCGGCACCGGCGGACATGCGTGCGCCGGCGCTGGCGTAGCCAACCTGCAGCTTCTTGTCCTGCTGTTCGACGGTCACGCCGTCGGCCACGGTGAGCGACAGCTCGCCCTTGGCGCCTTTGACCTTGACCGTGTTCTGCGCGATCGAGGCGGTTACGCCCTGCGGCAGATCAACGGGTCGTTTTGCGACTCTGCTCATGTTTCGCTTCCTGGTTAAGCCACGATGCAGAGGACTTCGCCGCCCTGCCCGATGGCTCGCGCCTGTTTGTCGGTCATCACACCCTTCGGCGTGGAGACGATGGCGGTACCGAGACCGCCCTGGATCTTCGGCAGCTCCGCCTTGCCGCGGTAGATGCGCAGGCCGGGACGCGAGACGCGCTCGAGGCGGTCGATCACGGGACGGCCTTCGAAGTACTTCAGCTCGATGCTGAGGGTCTGCTTCGTGCCTTCGGACTTCACGTTGAAGCCGGCCACGTAGCCTTCGTCCTTCAGTACCTTGACCAGCGCGGTCTTCAGCTTCGACGACGACACCTGAACTTCCGTCTTGCGCGCAAGCTGCGCGTTGCGGATGCGGGTCAGGAGGTCGGCAATGGGATCAGTCATGCTCATGCCATTTGCTCCTTACCAGCTCGCCTTGGAGACGCCCGGCAACTCGCCGCGCGAAACCGCTTCACGGATCTTCACGCGGGCCAGGCCGAACCGGCGATACACGCCGCGGCTGCGGCCCGTGATCTGGCAACGGTTGCGACCACGGGTCGGGCTCGCGTCGCGGGGCAGCTTCTGCAGCTTCGCCTGCGCGTCGGCACGAACCTCCGGTGAGGTCTTGGGGCTGCGAATGAGCTCTTTCAGCTGAGCGCGCTTCGCCGCGTATTTCTTCACGATCTTGGCGCGACGCTTCTCGCGCTCGACCATGTTTGTCTTGGCCATACCCTGTGGTCCCTTACTTGCGGAACGGGAAATTGAAGGCATCGAGAAGGGCTTTGCCCTGCTTGTTGTCCTTCGCCGTCGTGGTGATCGTGATGTCCATGCCCCGGAGCTGGTCGATCTGGTCGTACTGGATCTCGGGGAAGATGATCTGTTCCTTGATGCCGAGGCTGAAGTTGCCACGGCCATCGAAGGAGCGCGGGTTGATGCCGCGGAAGTCACGGATGCGGGGGATCGCGATCGTCAGGAGACGATCGAAGAACTCCCACATGCGCTCGCCGCGCAGCGTCACCATCGTGCCGATCGCCAGGTTCTCGCGCACCTTGAAGGACGCGATGGACTTCTTCGACATGCACAACTTGGGTTTCTGACCCGTGATCTTGGTGAGATCGGCGACGGCGGCGTCCATGACCTTGCGGTCGGCCACTGCTTCGCCCACGCCCATGTTCACCGTGATCTTGGTGAGGCGCGGAATCTCCATGACGTTCTCGAGACCCAAGTCCTGCTTGAGCTTCGGAACGACCGTCTTCTGATAGAACTCTCTTAACCTGGCCATTGCTGCCTATTCCTTACGATGATATCGGCGCCGATCAGGCGTCGATCACTTCGCCATTGGATTTGAAGAAACGAACGCGCTTGCCGTCCTTCAGCTGCTTGATGCCGACACGGTCGGCCTTCTTCGCGCCGATGTTCCAGATCGCCACCTTCGAAATGTGCAGCGGCATCGCCTTGTCGACGATTCCACCCGGGATCGGGGCGGCCTTGCCCTGGCGCGGCTTCTGATGCTTCTTCGCCTTGTTGATGTTTTCCACGGTGATCTTCTCGCCATCGACGACGAGGACGGTGCCCTGGCGGCCCTTGTCCTTGCCGGAGATGACGACGACGGTGTCACCCTTGCGAATCTTGTTCATGTCACAGCACCTCGGGAGCGAGCGACACGATCTTCATGAACCGCTCGGTGCGCAGTTCGCGCGTCACGGGTCCGAAGATGCGGGTGCCGACCGGCTCGAGCTTGTTGGTCAGCAGCACGGCGGCATTCGTGTCGAAGCGCAGCAGCGAACCATCGGCGCGGCGCACGCCACGGCGGGTGCGAACCACCACCGCGTCGTATACCTCGCCCTTCTTGACCTTGCCGCGCGGGATCGCGTCCTTGATGGACACCTTGATCACGTCGCCGACCTGGGCGTAGCGGCGCTTGGAGCCGCCGAGCACCTTGATGCACATCAGGGTGCGCGCGCCGCTGTTGTCAGCGGCATTGAGCATGGTTTGTAACTGGATCATTAGGCGCTCGCCTTCTCGATCACCGAGACCAGCTTGTAGGACTTGCGGCGCGACAGCGGGCGGCAGGGCGCGATCGAGACGGTGTCACCCTCGCGGGCTTCCTTGTTCTCGTCGTGCGCCAGCAGCTTGGTCGTGCGGCGGATGTACTTGCCATAGCGCTCGTGCTTGATCAGGCGCTCGATCTCCACGGCGATGGTCTTGTCCATCTTGTTGGAGACGACCTTGCCCGTCAGCGCGCGCGACGGCTTCTTGGTTTCTTCGTTCATTTCTTCGCTCCTGCACGAGCCTGCTCGCTCTGCACGGTCTTCACACGCGCAATGCTCTTCTTGACCTTGCCGAAGTCCGAGGACTTCACGGCCTGGCCGCTCGCGGCCTGCATGCGCAGGGAGAACTGCTCGCGGCGCAGCTTGATCAGCTCCGCCGTCAGGTCACCCGCGGACTTGGCACGTAAATCTTTGGCGCTCATCAACGCACCTGCCGTTTCACGAACATGGTGGACACCGAGAGCTTGGCGCTGGCGAGACGGAAGGCCTCGCGGGCCGTGGCTTCATCGACGCCCTCGACTTCAAACAGGATCTTGCCGGGCAGCACCTTGGCCACCCAGTACTCGACGTTGCCCTTGCCCGCGCCCATGCGGACTTCGAGAGGCTTCTTGGAAACCGGCACGTCGGGGAACACGCGGTTCCACACCTGGCCGCCACGCTTGATGTAGCGGGTCAGCGCGCGGCGCGCGGCTTCGATCTCACGCGCCGTCATGCGCGCGCGGCTGGTCGACTTGAGACCGTAGTCACCGAACGAAACAGAGCTGCCACGATGGGCAAGACCCGTGTTCGTTCCCTTGAACATCTTTCGATATTTGGTGCGCTTGGGTTGTTGCATGTCTGTCTACCTCAGGCCGACGGGGCAGCTGCGGAAGCAGCGGCGGCGTTGGCGGCGGCACCTTGAGCGGCCTGCGCGTCAGCGCCTTCCGCGTTCATCTCGGCGATCTCGGCCTTGTCGAACACTTCGCCCTTGAAGATCCAGACCTTCACGCCGATCACGCCGTAGGTGGTCTTGGCTTCGCCCAGGCCGTAGTCGATGTCGGCGCGGAACGTGTGCAGCGGCACGCGGCCTTCACGGGCCCATTCCGTACGCGCGATTTCCGAACCGTTCAGGCGGCCCGAGAGGCGTACCTTCACGCCCAGCGCGCCGGAACGCATGGTGCTCATCACGGCGCGCTTCATGGCGCGGCGGAACATCACGCGCTTCTCGATCTGCTGCGCGATGCCATCGGCCACGAGCTGCGCATCGAG
This sequence comes from uncultured Pseudomonadota bacterium, assembly GCA_963846605.1. GTDB lineage: Bacteria > Pseudomonadota > Gammaproteobacteria > Steroidobacterales > Steroidobacteraceae > CADEED01. The sequence goes on along the minus strand of CAWJWS010000008.1, from coordinate 610,791 downwards.
TTCCGGCTTGCGGATCTCGGCGATGTTCAGGCGGACGTCCTGCGGCGGCAGCTTGAGCATGCGGGCCGTTTCGGCACGCAGCTTCTCGATGTCCTCGCCCTTCTTGCCGATCACGATGCCCGGACGCGCGGTCTGGATCGTGATGTTCACGCGCTTGGCGGCGCGCTCGATCAGCACGCGGCTGACCGAAGCTTCGGCGAGCTTCTTCTTCAGGAACTCGCGCACGCGGAAATCGGTGTGCACATGCTGCGGGAACTGCTTCTTGCCCGCGTACCACTTGGACACCCAATCACGGGTGATGCCCAAACGGATGGCAAATGGATTGACCTTTTGACCCATGGCTTACTCGTCCTTCTTGCCGTCGCCGACGACGACAGTGATGTGACTGTTGCGCTTCACGATGCGCGTGCCGCGGCCCTTGGCCTTGGCACCGAACCGCTTCAGCACCGGAGCGGCGTCGACCATGATCGAGGTGACCTTGAGGTCATCCACGTCGAGGCCCTGGTTGTTCTGCGCGTTTTCCACGGCCGACCAGAGCACCTTGTGCACGAGCTCGGCGCCCTTCTTCGGCATGAACTTCAGCGTGTTGAGCGCCTTGTTGACTTGCGCGCCGCGCACCGTGTCCGCGACGAGGCGGCACTTCTGCGGCGAGATGCGCGCGTAGCGCAGGATGGCTTTCGCTTCCATGTTAGGCCGAAGCCTCCACTTTCTTGTCGCCCGAGTGCGCCTTGAAGGTGCGCGTGGGCGAGAACTCGCCGAGCTTGTGGCCGACCATGTTCTCGGTGATCAGCACGGGGATGTGCTGCTTGCCGTTGTGCACGGCGATCGTGAGACCAACCATGTCCGGCAGCACCATCGAGCGGCGCGACCAGGTCTTGATCGGCTTGCGATCGTTCTTGGCGACGGCCGTCTCCACCTTCTTCAGGAGGTGCAGATCGACGAACGGACCTTTTTTCAGTGAACGAGGCATGACGGGTCCTTATTAACGAATTCGGTTCTGGCGACGCTGCACGATCATGTTGCTCGTGCGCTTGTTGGTACGCGTCTTCAAGCCCTTGGCGTTCTGACCCCACGGGCTGACCGGGTGCGGATTACCCTGGCCGGACTTGCCCTCACCACCACCGTGCGGGTGGTCGACGGGGTTCATCGCCTGGCCGCGCACGGTCGGGCGGATGCCCAGCCAGCGCTTCGCGCCGGCCTTGCCGTACACGCGCAGGTTGTGCTCGTCGTTGGACACCTCGCCAATGGTGGCGCGGCAATCGACGTGCACCTTGCGGCTCTCGCCCGACTTGAGGCGGAGCAGCGCGTAGATGCCTTCGCGGGCCGTGAAGCTGGCCGAGGCGCCGGCGCTGCGCATCATCTGGCCGCCCTTGCCGGGCTTGAGCTCGATGTTGTGCACGATGGAGCCGACCGGGATGTGGCGCAGCTGCATGGCGTTGCCCGACTTGATCGGGGAATCCGCGCCCGAGCGCACTTCGTCACCGGCCTTCATGCCCTTGGTGGCGAGGATGTAGCGGCGCTCGCCGTCCGAGTACTTCACCAGCGCGATGTGGCAGGTGCGGTTCGGATCGTGCTCGATGCGCTCGACCACGCCCTTGATGCCGTCCTTGTCGCGACGGAAATCGATGATGCGGTACTTCTGCGCATGACCACTGCCCTGGTGGCGGGTGGTGATGCGGCCCACGTTGTTGCGGCCCGAATGCTTCTTCTGCTTTTCGGTGAGCGGCTCGTACGGACCGCCCTTCCAGAGGTGCGACTTGTCGAGCTTGACGCGGAAGCGCGTGCCCGGAGAAGTCGGTTTCATCTTGATGACTGGCATGTCTAGCTACCTTAGGCCTTGATCTTGGCTTCGTAGTCGATCGTCTGGCCGGGGGCCAGGCGAACGTAGGCTTTCTTGATGTCCTGGGTGCGGCCCTGCAGCTTGCCGAAACGGCGGGTCTTGCCGGTTTCGTTGACCACGTTCACCTTGGCCACCTTCACGCCGAACATGAGTTCGACCGCGGCCTTGATCTCGGGCTTGGTCGAATTGCGCAGCACGCGGAACGAATAGGTGTTCGCGTTCTGCATGGCCAGCGACGTCTTCTCCGTGATGTGCGGAGTGGTCAGCAGGTTGATGAGCTTTTCCTGGCTCGCAACCTTCGGGGCGTCCTTGATGTCGACGACCTTCTTGCCCTTGGTGGCGGCTTTCGCAGCCTTCGGAGCCTTGGCGGCCTTCGCGGCTTTCGGGGCGGCTTCTTTCTTGGCGGCGCTCACTGCAGACGCTCCTCGATGAGTTTCACGGCGCCGGACGTGACCAGCACCTTTTCATAGCTGGCCAGCGACAGCGGGTTCAGCGACGCGACCGGCAGCACTTCCACGAACGGAAGGTTGCGCGCGGCCAGGAACAGCTTCTCGTCGATGGCCTCGACGACGATGAGCACGCGGTCGAGCTTCAGCTTCTTGAGCTGCTCCACCACCTGCTTGGTCTTCGGCGCGTCGACCGTGAAGCCGTTCGTGACGACCAGGCGATCCTGGCGCACCAGCTCCGACAGCATCGACTGCAGCGCGCCGCGGTACATCTTCTTGTTGACCTTCTGCTCGAAGGAGCGCGGCTTGGCGGCGAAGGCGCGACCACCACCCACCCAGATGGGCGAGCGGATCGAGCCGGCGCGCGACGTGCCGCCACCTTTCTGCGGACGGGGCTTGCGGCCACCGCCACGCACTTCCGCCTTGGTCAGCTGGGCCTTCGTGCCCGAACGACCGGCGTTGCGATACGCGGTGATGACCTGGTGCACCAGCGCTTCGTTGTATTCCTTGCCGAACACCGCCTCGGAGACGGCCAGTTCGGTTCCACCATTGGCAACTTTGAGTTTCATGTGTGCCGCCAATTACTTCTTGTTGGACGAGCCGGTGTTGATCTTGGACGGCTGCGACCTTCTTGCGATTCTTGAGGCGCGCGGCCTTCAGAGAGGGACGCACGATGACCTGGCCGCCTTCCGCGCCCGGAACCGCGCCGCGGATCAGGAGCAGATTGCGCTCGGCATCGATCTCCACGACCTTGAGGTTCTCGGTGGTGCGGCGCTGCACGCCCATGTGACCGGACATGCGCTTGCCCTGGAACACGCGACCCGGCGTCTGGCGCTGGCCGATCGAGCCCGGGGTACGGTGCGACACGGACACGCCGTGCGTCGCATGGTGGCCACCGAAGTTGTGACGCTTCATGGTGCCGGCGAAGCCCTTGCCGATGGTGGTGCCGGTCACGTCGACGACGGCGCCCACTTCGAAGATGCCTGCCTTGAGTTCGCTGCCGACTGCGAGATCCGCGCCTTCCTTTTCGGTGAGGCGGAATTCGACCAGCGACTTGCCCGGCTCCACGTTCGCCTTGGCGAAGTGTCCGGCGGCGGCCTTGGAAAGGAGCTGCGGACGCTTCTTGCCGAAGGACACCTGAATGGCGCGATAGCCGTCCTTGTCGACGGACTTCACCTGAGTGACGCGGTTAGGCAGCACTTCGATCACCGTCACCGGGACCGTTTCACCCGCATCCGTGAAGATGCGAGTCATGCCGGCCTTGCGGCCAATAAGAGCAACGCTCATGACTATCCTCTCGTTCGTCGCACGCTAGTTCAGGCGTGCTGTTCGCGCGGCACTGCAATTGGCGCCACGCGGAGTAGCTAGTCGTACGAGGGTGCACAGGAGGACGCGGCAAACCCGAGCGGGAGCCGCGAATCTCGAGTGGTCTTGGGTGCCAGCCTCTTTGGAGACCGCCCAACCTCGCCCGATTTCGCTGGAAATCAATCGCTTGGGACATGGGTCCCAGGCGAAAGGGCGCGCAGTATATGCAGCGCCCCGGGGAGCCGCAAGGGCCTGCCCTGACGGGATTCAGGCGCCGGAAGCGCTGGCCTTGGGCTTTCAAGGACTTATGTCAAATGAGGCCGGCTCCCTCCTTATATATGAGTGGGCCCGACACCTCGGATAGCCTGTCGGCCATGAGAACCTGGATCGCCGGTGCCCTTTCCCTCGCCCTTGTCACCGTAGCCAGCGCCCAGACGCTCCCGACGGCCAATATCGCCGCCGACCTGGCCAAAGCCATGCGGCTGGACGAATTCTTGGCCGACCGCCGCAACAGCGCGGCCGTGAAGGTCCACCAGATGAACAAGTCGGCGCCCGATCGGTTGAAGTGCGCGGCTTCGGCCTTCAAGGCCGGGGAATTCACCGCGAAGGCGCCTCAGGTACTCGAGGCCCTCTTCTCTACCGCTGAGCTTGCCGAAGCGCTGAAGTTCTACGACTCCGGACTTGGCCAGCAATGGGTGGCCTACACCTTCGATGTCTTCCATGCGCAGGACACCGGCGCCGCCCGCAAGGTAAAGCTGGCCAAGAAGGACCTGAAAAAGGTAGATGCCTTCATGGCGACCGAGCCCGGCTCAAGAATCGGGAACATGGCGTACATCTCGGGCTCCGACATCGTGCGGGACACTTTTGGCAATGTCGTGATGGACGCCATCCGGCGATGCCCCGCGCCGGGCAGGTAGCCGTGTAAACCACGCGCGGTATCGCGCGTTGTTCGAGCCATGAGGAAAATCATCTTCGGCTCGATCGTTCTGCTCGCACATGCGCTGGTGATCGCGGCTCCGCCTGCGGCGCAACGCACCCCGGAAGAAGTGGTCCGCGCCTACACCCAGGCCGCGAACGAAGGAGACCTCAAGAGATTCCTGGCGCAGTACGCGCCAGGAATCCGCAAGTACCGGTTTCCCGGTGAGTTCGCATCCGAAGGCATCGAGCACAACCGCAAGGTGTACACCAAGGCCTTCGCGTCCTATCCGGACCTGCGCGTGGAAATCCTGGATCTCATCGTGCAGGACGAGATCGTGGTGGTGAACGACCGCGTGACCGGCAGGCCCGATGGCAAGACCGCCGACGAAATCACCGTCTACGAAGTGAAGGACGGACTGATCACGAACATCGTGTACGTGAAGCAGTCCGTCCGTTGATTCACCAGACGAACTCCACCTGCCCCCAGACTTTTTCCGTGGTGCGCGCGGTCGCCAGCACGCCTTGCTGGAAGTCCGCGAACTTGAGCATGAAGTTCATGCGCTTGTATTTCGCGGCCAGCGAGACGTTCAGCTCATCGCCGTAGTCGAGGTCGAGACGCTCGGCCTTGTAGTCGTGATACTGCGCGCTGAGTGACAGCGTATCGAGGAAGCCCACGCCCTTCAGCGTGACGCCGCCGGTGATGTACTTGTCCTCGAGTCCATTGGCGGGCGTGGCCAGGAATTTGTCGGCCCAGCCGTTGAACTTGTGCAGGGTGGCCAGCGGCGTAGTGAATCCCTTCACGCCATTGCCTTCCAGGAACTCCACGCCGTAGCCCAGGTTGAACTGCTTGTACGTGGCGATCAGTTCCGCGAAGCGGTAGTCGAGATCGAAGCTCAGCGGGTTGTCGGCATAGTCGCTTTGCTGGGCGTACGACACCTGGTAGCCAAGCTTCACCTTGCCGGCGGCCTTCTCGCCCGCGAAGCGCAAGCCTTGCGTGCTGGTGGAATCGCGCACTGCCGCGGGCACGCCCACGATGTTCTCGAAATCGAGCAGATAGTTGAACGCCGTGATCTTGCCCAGCTTGGTCTGGTAGCTCACGTTGAGCAGCGTGCTGTCGCCTTCATAGTCGCCCTGCGGCGAGTCCTCGCCAAACAGGCGATTGACCTTGTTGAAGTACGTGGCATCGATCACCAGGTTCGCCATCGAGCGGTTCACCGCGCGGAAAGCGTCGAAGGTCTGCTCGTTCTGCCGCCAACCGACGGGACCCACGAAGCGCTGGTCATCGAGCGCGAGCCGTTGCCGGCCCAGCGTGAGCGTGGTGCCGGGCAAGCTGGTGTTGGTCAGCTGGAAGCGGTTGATCTCGTAGCCCTCCGCATCGGCAACCACCGGATAGGTGGTCATGGAGGGGATCATCGGATCCGGCCGGTAATCGTCCTGGATGGGCACGATGCCCTCGCCTTCGATCAGCAGCGCCGTGTTCCAGGCCTTGCCGGTTTCGAAGCCCGCACGCAGGCGCAGCGTGGTCGCATGCGCATCGTTGAGGATCGGGTCCTGATCCACGTTCTCGGTACGCAGGCGCATGTCGAATATCGGCTTGGTTTCGCCGAAAGCACCCTTCACGGGAGCCAGGCCGTCCGCGTGCGCGAGACCGATGGCACCCAGAGCCAATGTGCCCGCGAGCATGCGCGCGCCATTCTTTCGCATCTTCATCGTCCAGTCCTCCACTGAATCATTGTTAGGCGGCGCGGCTCCCCGAACCGTGCTCGTATTCTTCAAGAAAGCTCAATAGTTCTTCTCTATAGGCGTAGTAGCGCGGATGCTCGAGCAGCATCTTGCGGGTGCGGGGCCGCGGAAGATCGACCTGCATGACCTTGCCGATCCGGGCCCGCGGGCCGTTGGTCATCATGATCACGCGGTCGGCCAACAGGATGGCCTCGTCCACGTCGTGCGTGACGCAGATGGCCGTGATCTTGGTGCGCTTCGAGGATGTCCATGAGGACCTCCTGCAAGTCCCAGCGGGTCAACGCATCCAGCATCCCGAACGGCTCGTCCAGCAGCAGCAGCTTCGGCGAAAGCGCGAACGCACGCGCAAGGCCGACGCGCTGGCGCATGCCGTTCGACATGTCCGCGGCGCGCTTGTCGAGGGAATCGCCGAGGCCCACGCGATTGAGGTAGTAATCCACCACATCGCGGCGTTCAGCCTTGCTCGTGTGCGGATACACGCGCTCGACGCCGAGCGCGACGTTCTCGCGAGCCGTGAGCCAATTGAGCAGGGTCGGCGCCTGGAACACCACGCCGCGGTCCGGGCCGGCGGTCGTGATCTCGCGGCCATCCAGCGTGATGCCGCCATCGGAAACATCCGTGAGTCCCGCGCACATCGACAGGGCCGTGGACTTGCCGCAACCCGAATGTCCGATCAACGACACGCACTCGCCGCGCTTGATGTCGAGATTGAAGCCTTCGACCACGGTCAGCGGGCCGCGCGGCGTCGGATACACCTTGTGCACGTTGTAGAACTCGACGTACTTGTCGGGGTTCGCCAGCGGCTTTGGCTTGGTGGCCGCGCGCACCGCCTTGGGAACGAAGTCCGCCGAGGTGATCGGCACCACGTCCGGCAGTTTGACGCCGGCCTCCGCATCCGCCGCCACCAGCTTCTCGGCTTCCACGTCCAGCAGGTACTGCGTGATGCGCGCGCGCAGGTCGCGGTAACCGGGATCGTGGTTCACGTCCTTGCGGTGGCGAGGACGCGCGAGATCCACCTTGAACTCCGGCCCGAGCGTCGCGCGCGGGCCCGGGTTCAGCGGGATGATGCGATCCGCGAGCAACAGCGCTTCGTCCACGTCGTTGGTGACCAGCACCACGGTCTTCTTCTCGATGCGCCAGATCGATTCGATCTCGTCCTGCAGCTTCGCGCGCGTCAATGCGTCCAGCGCCGACAGCGGCTCGTCGAGCAGCAGGAACTCGGGATTCATCGCCAGCGCGCGCGCCACCGCGACGCGCTGGCGCATGCCGCCCGAGAGCTCCGCGGGGCGGCGATCCGTGGCATGCGCCAGGCCCACCATGCGCACGTACTTGTCGGTGCGTTCGCGGCGCTGCTGCTTGCTCTCCTTGCCGAACACGGTGTCCACGGCCAGCGCCACGTTCTCGAACACGGTGAGCCAGGGCATGCAGCGAGTAGCTCTGGAACACGAGGCCGCGATCCGGCCCCGCGCCGCCCGCGGGCTTGCCGCGCAGGATCACCTCTCCCGCATCGGCATCGATGAGCCCGGCCAGGATGGACATGAGCGTGGTCTTGCCGGAGCCGGAGAAGCCGATCAGCGCGACGAACTCGCCTTCCTCGATGGAGAGGTTGATGTTCGACAGCACCTCGGTCTTGCCGTAGCTCTTCGATACGTTGCGCAGTTCGAGATGGCTCATCGCTTGTTCCCGTACGCTGAAGGCGTTCTGCAGCGTCAGCATCACGCGATCCAGCAGGAATCCGATGATGCCGATGGTGAACACCGCCACCATGATCTTGCTCAGCGACTCGGAGCTGCCGTTCTGGAATTCATCCCAGACGAACTTTCCGAGGCCGGGGTTCTGCGCCAGCATCTCCGCCGCGATCAGCACCATCCAGCCCACCCCCAGCGACAGGCGCATGCCCGTGAAGATGTATGGCAGCGCGGAGGGCAGTACCAGCTTGGTCAGCTGCGTGCTCTTCTTGAGCTGCAGCACCTTGGCCACGTTGAGCAGGTCCTTGTCGATCGACGCCACGCCCACCGCGGTGTTGATGACCGTGGTCCACAGCGAACACAGCGTCACGGTGATGGCCGAATTGATGAACGACTTCTCGAAGAACGGATCCGCGGAGACGTACAGCGCGCTCACCACCATGGTCACGATCGGCAGCCACGCCAGAGGCGAGACTGGTTTGAACACCTGGATCAGCGGGTTGAACATGGCGTTGAACGTCTTGCTCGCTCCACAGAGGATTCCGAGAGGCACCGCGATCAGGGTCGCGAACAGGAAGCCCGCGAACACGGTCTTCAGGCTGGTGAAGATCTGATCGATGAAGCTGGGCTTGCCCGTGTAGCGGATCGAGGAGATCTCCGCGTCCGGATCCTCGGCCAGCTTCTCGGCATTGCGCTTCTCCTGCCGTTCCTGGAAAGCCGCGGCCTTCTCCCGCTGCACCAGGTGATCCGCCCACAGCGCTTTCGACTGTTCCCACACCGCCGCCGGCCCTGGGATCTGCCCGAGACTCGTCTGGATGTTCGAAGAAACCTGGCTCCAGAGAAACAGGAAGACAGCGATGGCCAGCACCGGCGCGCCCAGATCCAGCCACAGCTGGCGCATGTGCACGCGCGGATCTTCGCCGCGGCACATCGCCACCACCGGCTTGAGAAAGCCCAGACCGACGAGCGACAGCACGCGGATCGCGGCATCGATGGCCGCATTGACGCGCGGGAAGTACGCCTTGCTCTCGACCCGCGGCGCAGGCTTCGGCGCGGACGGCGGCTCGACCGCGGGAGCGGACACTACCGCGAGCGGCGGCGCTGGCTTCGCGTTACTTGCCGACGACATTGCCGTTCTCGATCTTCTGCGCGCCCTTGAGACCCACCACCATCTTGTCGATGTAGGCATTGGGCTTGCGGCCATCGAACTCGATGCCGTCGATGAACTCCTTGGTCGGTGCCTTGAAACCGTCGCCGGCCAGATCGAAGTCCGCGGCGTTCACCTTCTTCTCGGCGATCAGCGCCTTCGCGGCTTCGAGATACAGATCGGGCCGATAGGATTTCTTCGCCTGGTCGAGGTACCAGGTGTCCGGCTTGGCTTCCGGGATCTGGCCCCAGCGGCGCATCTGCGTGAGGTACCAGACCGCATCCGAGTAGTAAGGATAGGTCGCGTTGTAGCGGAAGAAGACATTGAAGTCCGGCGCCGGACGCTTGTCGCCGCGGCCGTACTCGAACGTGCCCGTCATGCTGGCGGCGATCACGCGATAGTCCGCACCCACGTACTCGGGACGCGACAGGATCTGCGCGGCCTCCTTGCGGTTCGCGCCATTGTTCGCGTCCAGCCAGATCGCCGCGCGGATCAGCGCTTTCAACAGAGCCTGGTGCGTGCGCGGATTCTTGTCCGCCCAGGCCTTGGTGACGCCGAACACCTTGTCCGGGTTGTTCTTCCAGATGTGGTAGTCGGAGATCACGGGCACGCCGACGTTCTTGAAGATGGCCTGCTGGTTCCACGGCTCGCCGACGCAGTAGCCACTGATGGTTCCGGCTTCGAGCGTCGCGGGCATCTGCGGCGGCGGTGTCACCGAGAGATACACATCGGCCTTGGTGTTGCCGTTCACGTCGGCAGGGGAATAGAAGCCCGGGTGCACTCCGCCCGCCGCCAGCCAGTAGCGCAGGTCGTAGTTGTGCGTGGAGACCGGGAAGACCATCGCCATCTTGAACTGCTTGCCGGAGGCCTTGAACTTCTCCAGCGCCGGCTTGAGCGCCGACGCGGAGATCGGATGCACCGGCTTTCCCGACGCGTCATTGGTGAGGCCCGGCTTCATCAGGTTCCATACTTCGTTGGAAACCGTGATCGCCTTGCCGTTCAGATCCATGCTGAACGCGGTGATGATCTCGGCCTTCGTGCCGATGCCGATCGACGCGCCCAGCGGCTGCCCCGCCAGCATGTGCGAGCCGTCGAGCTCGCCGGTGATCACGCGGTCGAGCACCACTTTCCAGTTGGCCTGTGGCTCGAGCGTGACGTAGAGGCCTTCGTCTTCGAAGAATCCTTTCTCATAGGCAATGGCGAGTGGCGCCATGTCGGTGAGCTTGATGAAGCCCAGCTTGAGCTGTTCCTTTTCCGGACCCTTGCCCGCGGCGGCGGCTCCACCGGCGAATGCGAATGCTGTCACCGCGCAAGCGATGAGCCCGCGCACGAACGTTGATCTCTGGATCACTTCTAACTTCCTCCCGAACGCGACTCCCCTCGCAAACCTGCAAGAGCAATTCACGTGCCAGGGTTCACCGGAAGGGATTTCGAGCAGCCGGGCCGCTGTTTTCGCGCGCGTGCACCGAAACTTGGCGAGGGGGTGCACACGCGGGTCTCAACGCGGTGCAGATTTCCACCTGACAATGTCAGGCCAGGAGCCGGCTCAGGAGATGTGCGCGACCGCGACGACGAGACCGACAAACAAGATCGCGGCGACCATCTGCCAGAAGCGCACGGGGTTGCGCTCGAGCAGCGGCGGACGATGGCTCTGCAACCACGCCGCATCAGGATGGCGCAAGCCATGCGCGAATTCGGATGGCTCGACGTACCGCTTCATCGGCTCCACGTTCGTTGCCTTGCGCAGCACGTCGTCTATCCACCGCGGAATGTCGCGCTTGTCATGGAGCACCGAACGATAAGTCAGCCGGCGTTGCGCCGACCGCGTGCGCGCCCGGCCCCCCTCCGCACCATAGGGAAGCCGGCCTGAGAGCATCTGGTAGGCGATGACGCCCAATGAGTAGAGGTCGGAGCGCGGAGTGCCGTAGTCACCGAGGAAATACTCCGGCGCCATGTACTGCACGGTACCCAGCAACTGCGGATCTTCGACGCCACGGCTCTCGGCGACGCCCGCAACGCGTGTCGAACCGAGATCGATGATCTTCACCGTCCCGGCGCGATCGATCATCACGTTCGCGGGACGAAGGTCCTGGTGCAGCATCTCCTGGCGATGGAAAGCCGTGAGTCCGCGAGCGAGCTGATCGATGATGTCGCGCACCGTTTCGAGCGGCGGCTTCGGGTTGTCGATCATCCATTGCGCCAGGGTCTGGCCGTCGATGTACTCGGTCACGTTGTACAGGCAGGTCTTGCGCCGCCCCGAGTCGCGTCGCCGAACCACGTGCGCCGAATCGATGCGCTGCGCGATCCAGTCCTCCATGAGGAAGCGATCCACCTGGGCGGGATCCGCGCGCAGCTCCGTGGACAATGTCTTCAACACCACGGGCACCGGGTTGTCACCATCCTGGGCCAGGTACAGGCTGCTGCGCGCACTCACATGCAGTTCGCGCAGGATGCGGTAACCATCGATCTCCGCGCGTGGCCCCAGAGCCGGGGGAAATGGCAGCTCCGCGACGAGCTGTTGCACCTCGCGCGCTTCGGCATCGGGCAATTCGTCGACACGCACGAGCTGCACCGTGAGGTTGTCGTCGCTGCCCTGCTCGAAGCGCGCGGGCGGCGATGGCGCGCGCCGCCGCATCCAGGTCGTCCGGCTGATCCGCCACCGCGTTGATGATGACGCGCGGACTCGCGTGCTCGTAGACGCCATCGGTGGCGAGCACGAACACGTCGCCGCGCTCCACGTGCTGCGCCTGGTAATCCAGATCGAGCCGCGCCTCCACGCCCATGGCGCGGCTGAGATAACTCTTCTCCGCCGACACGACCAGCCGGTGATCCTGCGTGAGCTGCTCGAGTGTGCCATCGCGCAGCCGGTACACCCGCGTGTCCCCCACGTGGAACACGTGCGCGGTGGACGACTTGAGAACCAGCGCCGACAACGTGCACACGTAGCCGCGGTCCTTCTCTTCATATCGAAAAGGACTCTGGCGGGTTTGCGAGTGCAGCCAGGAGTTCACCGACTGCAGCACTTGCTGCCCGGATTTCTTGACCGACAGGGCCTGCGAAGTGTCGTAGTAAGACTCGAGGAAGCCGCGCACCGCGGCCTCGCTCGCCTCGCGACTCACGGAGCTGCTGCTGATGCCATCGGCGAGCGCGACCGCCACGCCTTTGGCACCGAGCAGCGGCTCCTGCGGAATCCAGGCGCCGTGGAAGTCCTGGTTGGTCTCCTTGCGGCCGCGTTCCGAGTGCTGCCCCAGGGAGACTTTCAACGATTTCAGGCGACGGCCTTCAACGCGGCATTGCGCTTCGGCGCCGTGCGCGCGTGCGTCGTGTACAGCGTGAGGCCCGTGAACAGCAGGCCACCCACGATGTTGCCCACGATCGTCGGGATCTCGTTCCACATCAGGTAGTCACCCCAGTTGAACTTCGCGCCCATGAGGATACCGGCCGGGAACAGGAACATGTTCACCACCGAGTGCTCGAAGGTCATCGCGAAGAACACCATGATGGGCATCCACATCGCGATCACCTTGCCGCCCACCGACGTGGAGATCATCGCGCCGACGACGCCCGTCGACACCATCCAGTTGCACAGCATGGCGCGCACGAACAGCGTCATCATTCCGCCGAAGCCATGCTCCTGGTAGCCCAGCGTGCGGCTCTCGCCCACGTGGGCGATGAAATTGCCCAGCGCATTGGGTTCCGTGGTCCAGCCGTAGGTGAACACCAGCGACATCAACACGGCCACGAGGAACGCGCCCGCGAAGTTGCCGATGAAAGTGAGACCCCAGTTGCGCATCACGCCGCCAAAAGTGACCCCGGGGCGCTTGTCGAGCAGCGCCAGCGGCGCCAGCACGAACACGCCGGTGACCAGGTCGAATCCCAGGAGATAGAGGATGACGAAGCCCACCGGGAACAACACGGCGCCGATGATGGGATAGCCGGTCTGCTGCGTGACCATGACCGCGAACACCGCGGCCAGCGCCAGGATGGCGCCAGCCATGCAGGCACGGATCAGCGTATCGCGCGTGGACATGAAAATCTTGGATTCGCCGGCGTCGACCATCTTGGTGACGAACTCGGCGGGTGCCAGGTATGACATTCGACCATCCCCTCTGCTAGTTAGTGACGGGGACGCGGCGCGCCCCGTGCCCCCACGTGGAGCAAGCAGAGGGAGCAATTCACGTGCCAGCTTGGTGCAGGGTATTTTTCGTCGCCGGGCCGCTGGTTACGCGACGATGCACCGAAACGCGGCGTGGGGGTGCACTCGAATGTCAGGAACGGTGCGCGAGCGACACCAGCAGCGCGATGAGCAGCAGCACCGACACGATCTGCCAGAAGCGCACGGGATTGCGGTCGTAGAGCGAAGGCCGCTCGATCGCCTGGGGCTGCGCGCGCAGCGAGCCGTGCTCCAGCTCGAAGCCGAACTCGATCACATCCGCGAACCGCTCCTTGCGTTCCACGGCGATGGCTCGCGCTATGCACCGTTCCAGCCAGGCCGGCAGATCCGGCCGTGACTTCGCCAACGCCGCGGCCTTGCCGAACCTCGGCTGGGCGAACGGCTCGACCTCGCCGTAGGGATACACGCCGCCCGTGAACATGCGATACACCGTCACGCCCAGCGCGAACAGGTCCGTGCTCTCGTCCGCGGGCGTGCCCGTGAACAGCTCCGGCGCCATGTAGCTGCGCGTGCCGGGCACTTCCAGGGTCTCGGCGTCCTCGAACTGCCGCAGCCTCGCCACGCCGAGGTCGATGAGCTTCAGCCCGCCGTCTGACTCGAGCATGATGTTCTCGGGCTTGATGTCCCGATGGATGATTCCCGCGCGATGCAGCGCCGCCAGCGCCTTCGTGAGCTTGATGGCGATCTCGAGCCCCGCCGCCAGCGACATCTGCGGGCCGCGCTTCAGGCGCTGCTCCAGCGTCTCGCCGTCGTAGAACGGCAGCACGCCATAGAGACAGCTGCGGCGCTCGGACGGCGGATCCAGTGATTCCGTGACGAACGGGCTGCGCACGTGCGTCGCGATCCACATCTCGCGCAACAGTGCGGTTCGCAGCAGGCCTTCGAGCCCGTGCCGCGGCTTCGGAAACTTGAGCACCACTTCGCGCCCGGCGCGCAGGTCGCGCGCGCGGAACACCCGCATGTACTGCCCGTCGGCGAGCTGCGTTCCGAGTTGGTACTCATCGATGACTTCGCCACTCGCGGGCGCATTGCGCAGCGGCTGGTCGGCGGTGGCCAGTTCGAGATCCACGAACTGTGTTTCCGGCAATGCCAGCACATCGAGCACGACGGCCGTGGCGTTGTCCGAATCCGTGCGCGTCTTCACGTGTTCGACCAGCTGCGCCGCGGTCTCCTTCGGCGCCGCGCGCTTCGCCAGCAGCGCGTGGATTTCCTTGAGCGAGAGCACGCCGTGCACACCGTCGCTGCAGATCAGGTAGCGATCGTGCAAGTGCACGGTTTCCTTGAAGTGATCCACGCGCAGGCTGTCCTGCGCACCTACCGCGCGAGTCAGCGCATTGGTGGTGCCTGGCGCGCCCAGCGTGTGATCGGAGGTGAGCAGCGTGAGAACCCCTTCACGCATGCGGTAGATGCGGGAATCCCCAACATGGACCAGATGGGTGCTCCTTCCGCACAGAACCAGTGCGCTCAGGGTGCAGGCCATGCCGTTCAAAGCGGGGTCCGAGCGGCCGACCGAATTCAACCAGCGATTGACCGAATGCACGGCCTGGGCGCCAACCCGCGCGATACCCACGCTGGTGGGCTGCTCCAGGACGGCCTCGATGAAGCCCCGTACGGCCAATTCCGCCGCCACGCGCCCTCCTTTGGCCCCGCCCATGCCGTCGGAGAGCGCCGCCACGAGGCTGATAGTTAGCGGCCCGCGCGACGGCCCGACATAACACGCCACGAAATCCTGGTTGTCGGCCCGTCCGCCCACCTCCGTGGCCTGCCCGAGGGCCACGTGCTGCCATTGGTCCGAAGCTTGCATATTTACCAGGAGAACTCGATTCGCATGGGAGCTGAGGGGTACGTGATCAACCGTGATTTTCTGAAGGCCGGGCATCTTCCCACGTTGTTGTCGGCGTTTTTCTACTTTGACATGAGCTTCATGGTCTGGGTGCTGCTGGGCGCACTCGCCGTGCAGATGTCCGCCGACCTCGGGCTGAGTCCCGCGCAAAAAGGATTGATGGTTGCGCTGCCCGTGCTGGCAGGCGCACTGCTGCGCGTGGTGTTCGGAGTGCTCGTCGACCGGCTCGGACCCAAACTAGCCGGCGTCATCGGGCAGCTCACCGTGATCATTGGCCTCAGCGCCGCATGGTTGATCGGCATCAAGACCTATCAAGGTACGCTCGCGGTCGGGCTCGTGCTCGGCGTCGCCGGTGCATCGTTCGCGGTCGCGCTGCCACTGGCCTCGCGCTGGTATCCGCCGCAGTACCAGGGCATCGCGCTCGGCATCGCCGGCGCCGGAAACTCCGGCACCGTGTTCGCTTCCTTGTTTGCTCCCACGCTTGCCGTGCTCTGGGGCTGGAACAACGTGCTGGGCATCGCGGTGATTCCGTTGTCCATCGCGTTCGTGGTGTACGTGTTCGCGGCGAAGAACGCGCCCAACCCGCCGCCGCCGAAGAAGCTGCCCGAGTACGCCGCCGTGCTGCGCATGGGCGACGCGTGGTGGTTCATGTTCTTCTACGCCGTCACCTTCGGCGGATTCGTCGGCCTCGCCTCATCGCTGGCCATCTACTTCAACACCGACTACGGCCTCAATGCCGTCCACGCCGGCTACTTCACCGCCGGCTGCGTCTTCGTGGGATCGATGGTGCGGCCCATCGGCGGCGCATTGGCTGATCGCATCGGCGGCATCAAGACGTTGAGCGTCATGTACGCCTTCGCCGCCGTGGCGCTCGTGGCCGTGAGCTTCCATCCGCAGAGCGTGTATGTGGCGCTCGGCTTGTTCGCCTGCGCCATGCTGGCGTTCGGCATGGGCAACGGTTCCGTCTTCCAGCTCGTGCCGCAGCGGTTCCGCCATGAGATCGGTGTGATGACCGGCCTCGTCGGCATGACCGGCGGCATCGGCGGGTTCTTCCTGGCGTCGAGCCTGGGATTGTCGAAGCAACTCACCGGTCACTACCAGGCCGGGTTGCTCGGTTTCGCCTCGCTGGCCGTGCTCGCGCTCATCGGGCTCAGCATCATCAAGCATCGCTGGCGCACAACCTGGGGAGCCATTGGCATCGCGGGCGCTCGCATCTAGTACCATGCGAGCCCCATGGCACCTCCCGCGCAAATCGACTGGAACCTGAAGGGCAAACGCATCGCCGTACCGGAGATGCGTGAGCTCGAAGGTGTTCAGTTCCCTGTTGGAGCGGCGCGGCGCCGAAGTGCTGCGCTGCCCGCTCGTCACCATCTACGACACCCCGCACAGCGCGCAGGTGCTCGCATTCGCCGTGAGCGTGGCCGAAGGCGGCTTCGACGACTTCGTGCTGATCACGGGCGAAGGCCTCACGCGCATTCTCTCGTGCATCAACAAGTACGATCCGTCGCTGCAGGAGCGGTTCGTCGCAGGGCTGGCGAAGACGCGCACGATCACGCGCGGACCCAAGCCGGCCCGCGTATTGCGGCAGTTGGGTCTCAAACCCAATGTCGAGGCGAAGGCGCCCACCACGCCCGGCGTCATCGAAGCGCTGAAGGAACTGGATCTCAAGGGCCGGCGCGTCGCGCTGCAGCTCTATGGCAACGATCCGAACATGATCCTGCAGACGTTCCTGAAGGAACGCGGCGCCGAGATCACCACCGTGGCGCCCTACGTGTATGGCAACGCCGCGGACGATGCGACGGTGAAGTCACTGCTGGAACGCATGGCGAACGGCGAGGTGGATGCGATCGCGTTCACCAGCAAACTGCAGATCGAAAGGCTGGTGAATCAGCAGCCGGCGCAGCTCGTGAAGCGGGCGCTGTCGCGAACAAAGATTGCCGCGGTCGGCCCGATCGTGGCCGAATCCGTGCGGGCGTTTGGATTCGAGGTGGCATCGAGCCCCGAACACTCGTGGTTCATGAAGCCGCTCGTGGTGGCGCTCAGCGAGGCGCTGCAGGCGAAGAAGGATCCGGATCATTCGGGCCTGGCGTAGCCCGCGAGATATCGAACGCCGCGCGCGAAATGTTCCTCATGGCGCGTTCGACGTATTCGTTCTTCTCTCCCACCGGCGCCACATAGTGCAGCGCGCGTCGTGCTTCCTCGGAACCCACGAGCCGGGTAATGAGCCAGGCGGAGAGGTACTGGGATGACAAACAACCTCCGGCAGTCGCCACGTTGCCCTTGGCGATGAACGGCTGGTTGAGGACAGAAACGCCCGCCTCTTCCACCCAGGGCTTGGTGATGAGATCGGTGCAAGCAGGCACGCCATCGAGCAGACCCAGCTTCGCCAAGATCAGCGTGCCGGAGCACTGTGCACCCAGGAGTTGTTTGCCGGGGTCAAATCGAAGGCGCGCCAGCATCGAGGCATCGGCCACGATCTCCCGCGTCTTGACGCCGCTGCCGACGATCACGGCATCCGCGCTCCGCGCATCCTCGAGTGAGCTTTGCGCCTCGATCACCACGCCGTTCATCGAGGTGACGCGTGGCGCAGGACAGGCAATGGAAACCCGCCATCCTGGCCGCTTCACTCGATTCAGGATGCCGAGTGCGACGATGGAATCCAGCTCATTGAACCCGTCGAAGGTGAGGATGGCGATGTGCACTACTTCGCGCGCCTCACTGCGAAATGCGAATCGCCGCGCCGCCCGAAGCCGTGAGCCGCACGGTGATCGAATCCGCCGGACCCACGGCACGCTCACTCACATTCAGCGCCGTTGGCGAGCTGCCGTCTTCCCAGATTTTCGCTTTGAACTTGCCTTCGCCCAGGAAGCCCAGCGGCAGGTTCACGTCGCGCGGCTGTTCATTGCCCATGACGCCGATGTACCAGACGGCGCCCTTGCGACGCGCCACGGCGACGTAGCTGTCGATGTCACCACCGATGAAGCGCGTCTCGTCCCACACCGTGGGAACGGCCTTCACGAAATCGAATCCCGCGGCATTGGCGTAGATGTCGGGGCTGTCCGCCACCATCTGGAACGGGCTCTCGTACACCACGAACATGCCGAGGCCGTGGCCACGCGTGGTCTGAACCTGCGGCGGCGAGTTGATCACCTCGAACTGCGCGGGAGTTTTATTCCGGAAGCCGCCGGGGGTGTAGTCCATCGGGCCCAGCAAGCCCGCGCGTGAACGCCAGGCTCACGTTGTGCGTGGCCGTGACGCGGCGGCTCCACTTGTTGTACTCCGCGCCCATGATGCCTTCCTGCGTCAGGTAGTTGCGGGTACGTGCGGTTGAGCCCGGCCGGTGGATAGGCGCCGTGCAGGTCCACCATGCAGCTTGTGCTCGGCGGCCTTCTTCAGGAGCTTGTGGAAGTAGTCGACCATCTGCTGGTCGTTGCGGTCCATGAAGTCGACCTTGATTCCCTTGATGCCCCAGCTGGCGTACTGGGCTAGCGCCTCGTCCATCTGCCGGTCGAGCAGCGACCAATGAACCCAGAGCCACAGACCCACCTTCTGCCTGGCGCCGTAGGCGACCAGCGCCGGCATGTCGATCTCGGGCTTCGCCTTCGTCACGTCGGCGTCGGCCGGCGCGCTGCCACCCACGCCGGAGCGCAGGCACCAACCCTCGTCGATCATCATGAACTGGAAGCCCGACTTGCCCGCGAAGTCGATGTACTTCTTGATCGTCGGCATGTCGGTGCCGCCCTTGTCCGGCGGCGGCAGGTACGGACCCGACCACCAGTCCCAGGCCGTCTTGCCCGGCTTGATCCACGAGGTGTCGAACGAGGGATCAGGGTTGAGATTGCCGATGAGGTTGCTGTCGATGAGCTTGCCCAGCGAGTCCCCGAGCATGATCACGCGCCAGGGGGAACCCGCGCCCTGCGCGCCGATGCTCACCTTGGCGACCAGCGAGCGGTCATCGAGTCGCGGGGACAAGCGCGGCTGAACGCCCAGCTTTCCGTCGCCGCGGCCGCGTAGATAGAGACCGCCATAGTCGGCGAGGTTGGCCTCCGCGATCGCAAATGCATTCTTGCCCGTGCGGCACACCAGCGGCAGGTCGTAGAACGCATGCTCGCGGATCAGGCTGGCCTTGATGGGGTCGAACTCGCCCTCGTGGCTGGAATCGAAGCGGGCGATGTTCAGTCCATGGCAGCCGTAGTCGGCCGCGAAGCCGAACTCGGTTTCCTCGTTGCGCACCGCGAGCGTGGTCAGGCCCGCATCCGCGGGCACCACGTACCGGAAGGCGACGCCGTCGTCATAGGCGCGGAAGATCCAGCGGAACTGCTTGGGGGTGCCACCGGACGGATTCATCGTCACGGACACTTCGTTGTAGTGGTCGCGCGCTTCGGCGGCTTTGGTCGCCACGAGCTTGCGCACCTGGCCACCGGAGTTCGTCGTGACTTCACCCGAAGTGCCGTACGAGATTTCGCCTTCGGCCAGACGCACGCGCAGCGCCGAAGGCACGAACACCGTCTCACCATTGCGCTCGATCGCGTAAGTGAGCGGCCCGCCACCCTGCTGATTCAGCGTGACGGTGATCTTGCCATCCGGCGACTTGAGCGTGGCCGGCAGACCCGCGGCAAATGCTGGCGAAGCGACGAGCGCGGCCAAAGCCGCGAGAGTGGTGTGTTTCACGAATCCCCCCGATGAAAATCTGTTCAAAGAATCTTGCGCACGCGGAGCCAGTCGACGAACTGCTTCGGCCACTGCGTCACGGGGCCCGTGTTCGTGGCGCGCAGGCCGAAGCCATGCGGCACGCCATCGTAGAAGTGCATTTCGGCCGGCACCTTGGCCTCGCGCAGCGCCACGAAGACTTGCGTGAGCCGGGTGATGACGCCTGGACGATCGTCGCTGCCGCTCAGCAGGTACATCGGCGGCGTGTTGGCATCGAAACTCAAGGCGTCCGTGCCGCCGGGATACACCAGCGCCACGAAATCCGGGCGCGAAGACCGCTTGTCGATCGCGTCCTTGGCCGCCGCATCGCCCGCGTCGAATCGCAGTGCGCCGAGCAGCGCCAGCTGACCCCCCGCGGAGAAGCCCATCGTGCCGATCTTCGCCGGATCCACCCGCCATTCCGCGGCGCGCGAGCGCACCAGGCGCACGGCGCGCTCGAGGTCCGCCAGCGCGCGCTCCTCGATCTTGTAAGTGGAATTCGGCGCGCGCTCGAGGCGGTAGAAGAGCACGAAGGCCGCCACGCCGTTTTCGTTCAGGAAGCGCGCGATGCTGTGGCCCTCGTGGTCGGTCCACAGCTCGCGATGTCCGCCGCCGGGAATCACGATGACCGCCGGCGTCGGGCCTTTCGCGCCCTTGGGTAGGTAGACGGTCAGCGACGGCTTGTGGACGTTCGAGACCACGTGATCACCCTGCTCGGTGACACGCACGGTCTCTTCTCCACCGTTGGCCACCGCACCGGGTGCGCCCTCGGGCCAAAGCAGAAGCCGGGTCTGTGCCGCATCCGCGGCCATGACAGGAGCAGTCAACGCACAGGCAATGAGCGCCGCGGCGAATCTGAAAGCAGGCATGGGAACTCCCTCGGTGACGGGCGCCACAATACCCAATTTATATGATTATTCCAAAGCCCGCCGCGGCGCCCTCCTACGTGGTGTCCGTGTTTGCTTGTCGCTCCGCGCGGCGCCGTCCGGGACCGGTGGCGGGTGGGTGGACCTACAGTGACCCGCAGTCAACGAGAAGGAATCACCATGAGCCCCAAGAATCCCGCTCGCGTCCCGAGCGAAGACGAACTCCTCAAGGGTCGCGACATCCGTTCGCTGGGCCCCAGCGACAGCTCCGATACCGGCGCCGACATGATGGGCATCGAAGGACTCGACAGCACCAGCGATCGCCAGGGGACCGGGGAGCGGCAGAGCGTCGAACGTGATCTGCCGGGAGAGGATCTGGATCTGAACCCCAATCGCATCGTGCGGGCGCGCGAGGCGGGTTTGGGTGGCGGACTGGATCAGGCCGAGGAAGCGCAGCTCGGCATCAGGGATGAAGAGATCGAAAAGGAGCTGAACCCGGACGATGAGTGAGCGGGCTCAGCCGCTGCTTACTTCGACGCACATAGCTGCTTTCGGGCTTACATCAGCGCTGCTTGTCATCATCTCGCGCCTTGAAGAAGCTCTGCATCGAAATGTGGTGCCAGATCTCCGTGGATAACACCATCACTTTTGAACGCGTCAGCGAAATGCCACTCGTGAAATTGGGATGCGGCGCCAACGCGAAAGACTGGTTTGCCGCGCGCTTCAACCCCTGACTCACGATCTCGGCGACCACCTTGGAGTGCAGGTTCTCGACCTGCCAGGCTTCCGAGTTCATGTCGCGGGAGAACGCATCGAAAGACTTCGACACCTCGCGGACTTTTCCCTGGAGAGGATCCAGGCAGGAAACCGCTTCGTTCTCGCGCATGAAGAAGATGCTGCCGAATGCCGAGGCGCCGATCGGCGCCACCTTTTCCGGCACCTCGATATGCGGCCTCCAGCTCTGGAAGATCCTGCCGTAGTCGATTGGCGGAGAATCGGAGAACAGTTCTTCCCAGGTGACGTTTCTCGCCATCGAGGTGTCCACTCCAGCAAGGCCCAGCACTGCCAGGAAACGCGCGAAGTCTCGTCGAGTCATGCTGTTCCCTCCAACGGATTGCGCCTCCGGCTAGGCCACGAAACCGAGGAGATATTCCAACGCCAAAATCACGGCGACGGACACGAGCACAGCGATGGAGAGAAATTCCCACGTGTACCGATGGTCGACGAACTCCTCGTAGCTGCGCCATCGCTGGCCCTTGGACCAGGACCACCGTGCGCCAAAGAAAAAGAAGAGCACGACGATCGCAATCGCGACTGGCCTCAAGAAGAATGCGCACACCGCGTAGATCAGCAGGCTGATCCAGAACCCGTTGCCGAAGAGCCAGAACGGAGTGAAGACGAGCGCGCCCCAGCTCAGTCCGCGGACCACGCGGTGCGGTGGACCGACGAAATCGTACGTCGCCTCATCCGGGGCGATCTGGCTGTCAGGTGGATTCGACATTGCGAACAAACTTCTTGCCGCTGAACCGCCCCAACTGCAAGCCGTCACCGCTATCGAAGCCACAGGCAGCGCCCTTGAGACCCTTGAGTGCGCCCGCAGGCACGGTGCGTTCCAGCACTTCCAGCGCGCACAGGCAACCGTAGGTCAGCACGAGCGGATACTCCGCCTCATTCCCCAGCCCTCCCTCGCGTCCATAAGCCTCGCGGTAGATGCTGTCGAGCACCCTGGACCGCAGGTAAGCGCGTCCTGGTAGTTCGATCAGCTCCGTCGCCCAATCCAGCGAATCGGCTTCATGCGATTCGGAGGCGCCGATATAGACATCTGCCGTCGTGGCCCCCTTGATGACAGGGTTGTTGAGGCCGAACCACAAGCCCCGGATCGCGGTACCTGGCGCGAGGCCTTCAATAGTCGTCGGCAGCCAGGTCTCGAGCGCACCCTCATCCTGATCGAATGCAATCCGCCGCATCTTCTGCCAACCCCGATGCGGAATCTGACGCTCGCACTCCCCGATGACCTGCGCCATCCGTTCGGCGAATGGACCCTCGCTGGCAACAGCGTCAACGATTGCGGCAAACAGTGGTTCGATTTCGTATTCCATGGCGGCGATTCAGGCTCACGGGCTCACGATGCCCAGCGCGCATCGGCCAGAACCACGGACTCCTCGATCTGCCGCTCGGGAATCGACCAGTAGTGCCGCAGCAGCGCATCCTTTTCCGCGCCAACGACTCGAAAGCCCTGGCTTTCGTAGAAGCCAATCGCCCAGCTCGCTTGAACCCAGGTGCCGATCAACACCGGCCGTTCCGTGTGGCTCAACACGTGTTTCAACAGCGCCTTGCCGATGCCGCGCCCCTGGCAGCGGGTCAGCGTGTAGGCGTGCCGGATCAGCGCCACATCCTTGACGTTCTGGAGTCCCATGACCGCGACGAGCTTGTCCTGGTCCATGGCGCCCCAGAACTTCACGCCGGCTTCGATCTCGTGCTCGAGCTCGGATAGCGGCATGTAGGGCTCCTTCCAGCGGTCGGGAGCAATGACACCGCGATACGCGACCGCCGCTTCGTTGATCACTTCGAGCATGGCCGGTATGTCCGCGGCTGTGCAGGGTCGAATCATCATGTCGCCTCCAGGGCATTCGTCATCGTGGTCAAGAATACGGCCGCGAGAAGATAGGATCGCATGGTACCCGCGCCGCTCAGCCGCCGTCAGGTTCGGGTCCGGCATCATCGCGCCAGTCAACCACCGAGGATTGTGCGGCCGAGAGCGACAAACCAGCCTTCTGCGCTTTCTCCACGATGGTCCCAGCCATGTCAGCGTCCGTGAAATCGCACTCGTCGAACGAGGAGTGACGCAAGTCAGCGCCCCGCAGTGACGCCCCTGCGAATCGGCAATGCTCGAAGTTCGAACTCCGGAGGTCGCATCTCTGGAGATCCGCCTGACTGAAGTCGACTTCGATGAAGTCGTTCCAGCAGAGGTTCGACTCGGACAGGTCGGTACCCGCGAACGACGTGCCAGCAATCTCGCTCCGGCCGAAGAAGGTGCGCGGGAGAGTCAGCGCGGATAAATCCGCACTCGCTTCCAGGCAGGTCCGGAAGAATCGCACGCCTGGCGTACCATCGTCGTCGCACTGTGGGACTCGCTCCGGCAAGGGCAGCGGATCGTCCCCCTCGAAGAATCCAAGCTCACGAAGCTTCTGACAGGATGCGGTGTAGTCGAGTCGATTCATCGGCATGATGGCTCCGGATACGGGTCTGGCTTCGCGCGCGTTTCAGGGCGCCAACGACGGCCAGCGCACCGTCAGCACGAGAGACTCCTGCTCGGATCGGAACGAGTGCGGCACATCGGGGCCGAACATCACGAAGTCGCCCTCCTTCTGAAGCGCAACTTCGCGATCCGGAAACACCAGCACGAAGTGACCCCGGATGAGGATGTTGAGCGTCTTCACGGGATTGCCGGGCGCCCACTCGCTGCGCGTCTCGCCCTTCGCGTGGGTGTACCACTTCAGTTCCACATCGGAGGTGCGGAGCGGGTTGTCCTCGCCTCGCATGAAATGACCGACGAACCAGCCCCGCGTGTCCCTCGATGCGCCGGCCGCATTGCCGGACGTGATGGCCTTGGTATTCCAGTTCATGTCTATCTCTCCGTCAGATGGAAGGCCCTCGGCATCTTCACCGGGCCATGCGCGACACCGCAAGCTTTCGGGCAACGCAGGATGCGCCAGCTCGTCCAGGCGTCGCAAATCGGCTCACGGGCGAATCACCAAGGTGACCATCGCGGCGTACATACCGATACCGGATACGGCGGCAATGAGACCCCCTCTTCGAGTCGCATGATCATCGCGGATCGTGGATAGATAGACCCAGAACGCGACTGGCAGGACAACCAGCACCGCCGTTGCCACACCCGGGACGTAGGCCCGGAGGAGCAGCGCGCCGGCGATGTGGGGAACCAGGGCATTGGCCGCGAAAACCGCGACGACACCCAGGAGCAGGTAGACGGAGGCGCCGCGCCTGGGGGCGCGAGCAGAGACGTAGGCCAGCACCAGCAACACCAGTGTCAGCAGGAACAAGGAGAGCCTGAACCGGGAGCCAGCCCAGGCCTCCACGAGACCTCGACTCGTGAATCGCTCGAGCAACCCGACGTTCTCGAGAGCCCAGCTTGGCGCAAACAACGCCTCCTCCGCGTTGTGCGCAGCGAACGCGAGGAACGCGAGCGTGCTTCGAAGCGGCTGCCTGGATGTCGCGGGCGCGGCGCTCGTGTTTACCACGTGCTCGGTGCCCGCGATGACCCAGACGGCGTGGCGGCGATAACGGCTACAGATCCCAGGAGAGCTGCCAGCATCCGCGAACAGCGAGTTCCGGGCTGGCGATTTCTCACGGCAATCTCAACGCCTGGCGCGGATCGAAAACCGCCCCACCAGGCACGAGACGAGCACCGGAATCAGGAACGTTCCCAGAATGGTGAGCCAGAAAGCCGGCGATGCATCGACAGAGCTGCCCTCACGTGAGGGCAGTTCGAGCACGAGCACTTGGGTCTGCATTGGCGTCGTCATGAGAATGCCCATCAGCACCAGCGAGACGGCTGGAATGATCAGGGCGTGACCGACGGCAAGTGGTGGACTGCTTGCGAGGTACAGTCCGCCGCGCACGGCGAAAGCCATCAGGACGCCGCTCACGAGCGCGGCGACTGCCGTTGCCAGGACTATGAATTCGAGCGGCAGAGGCTCCGGCGTCGAGGAACTCTCGATCGTCAAGACGGACCCAATTGCGATCACCACTGCCGCTGCGACACCGCTGACGAAGGACGTCAGTCTGGGCGAGCACATCATTTCGCCGCCCATCCCGGAGGCGACAGCGTGACGGATGGCCTTGGCGCCGATGAAGTGCCCGTCCTCAACCGGGCGAGCCCGAGCGTTCTGTCGGCAGTGCTCGCGACGTCCGCTTCGTCGCCTCGATTCTCCACGCCACACAAAGCAAGGCCAGGAAGATCGCGAGGCTCACGCCAAACGCAGTCGCGCGCCCGATGGAGGCGACCCACAGGGTCAGGGGCTTGGTGCCGTTCATCCCTGCGACGGTCATCTGCAGGAGCCCGTTGATGACAAACAAGGCGCCAGCGAGGAGCCATGGCCATCCCGTTCGCCAGTTCCTGAGAAAGAAGGCCAGGCCCGTCACGCCGACGACGAGGGAGCACGCCTGCGCGGCCTTGGCAAAGCCGTAGCCTGGTACGTAGCTGATGAGGGTGAAGAACAAGGCGATCCCCATGAACAGCAGCGCCGTGCTCAGCAGCAGCGCGCCGTGTACAGCCCGGTTCTTCCGGAGGACGAATGCCAGCAACACGAGCAACGCCACTTCCAGGGCGACCAGGACATTCTGTACCACCATGAAATCCGCTCGATCCGCCACCGCATCGTTCGCTGCCGAATGAACAGTCAGGAGCGTCAATGTCGCGACCAGCACCGGTCCCGCGAAGAAGATGCTCTTGCCGATGGTGCGATGGCTTTGGAATCGTGCCTGCCGTATCAGCAAGAGCTGGCTCAGTAACAGCAAGAGCCAGGCAAGGCTGGTGACGATGTGAAGGAACTGGAACGCGGTGGGCTCGTGCTTTCCCAGAAAAATGCTCGAGAACCCGGCAAGGCTCAGCGCGAGTACCACCAGGAGAAAGAGGATCTCCAGCGTGTATTTGTTCTTCATTCAACCCTCCAGGTTCGCAATGTACAGCGAGGCGGGTTGAATGCGGAGCTGGATTTTGTGGGAGTGCTTCAACTCTCGCGCGCCCACTCCCGTGGCTCGTCAGGCATCACGCCAAGCCACGGCGAGTTGCTGATACGGTTCCGGCAGCCAGGCCTGGATTTGCCGCCCCAGCTCGTTGAGATCCGCAGGATTGCACCGGAGGAAGAAGTGGCTCCTGGCCCGGATGGGCGGCTCCCCGCGAACGTCCATGAGGACCTCGAGGGCGGAGTGGCCGACACCATCCAGAACATGCGCGCGAAGAAGCATGTGCCCGTACCACTTCGGGTCCGGATCTCCGCATTCCCACGCGACCTCGTCACGTGGTGTAGCCGGAAAGGTTTGCAGCTGCGCCGCGAAGGACTGCACATCAGCCGGGTACGTGTAGACCTCCATCGAAGCCGAGTTGCTGCCATCGACCGCCCCTACGGCGATCTCGAGCATTCCGTCGTTATCCGTCCAGATTGCCTTGAGCTCGACGCGCGGCATTGATCGTGATTCCTAACGGCTGAGTTGAGCGGCGCGAACGCCGATGTATGGGCTTGGCACTTTATCCCTCACGCGTCCGCTCAAGAGAAGTGTTAGGCCTCAGCAGTGCAGTGAACCTTTCGGAGGTTCTTGCGCATCCTGGCTACATGCGACTTGAACCGTCCAGCGTCCTCGTGATCGTCGGGAAGTGCAAAGACTGCGCGGCACCGCAATGTGCCCCTTGTACCCTTCAAGCGGAATCTCGAACGTCGTCGTCTCGACCTTTGGAGTGCCTTCGGTCCCGGACTCAAAGAGGTCAGTCCTTTTGTTGAAGGAAGCCTCACAATTGAGAGTCGCCCGTGAAGATGCGGGCGCGAAGTCAAACTCGATCCAATTCCACTGCAGTCTCGTGTCTTCCATTGACTTCACAGGTCCCGTTCGGCGTGAGCAGGAAAGCTGCCGCGCGAATAGACTGCACCGACCATCGGGCTTACGCACTTTTCCGGGCATACGCCCGCTACGCGTCCCAAAGTGGAAGCCGACAGCAGAGCCGAGGAAGGACAAGAATGAAATGCCGGTGGCGAGGCCGAGAAACGCTTGCACGGAGAATCCACCCCGACCTAGATCGGGAGAGTAGAAACCGAAGATTAATCCTGCCAGGAACATGAACGCCAACAGCCAGATAGTGATCGCTGAAAGGATTGCTGCGCGCGCCCAAGCCTCCATACGTTTGCTGCCTCGGTGTAAGTGTTTAGTCCGATTTGAGTTAAGTCAGCGAGGTTGCCGGCGCTAGCGAAGTTCGTCACGTGCACCACGGCCGCAGATGCCGAAGTGTCGGCTAACTGTGAGTCATTTTGCTTCCATATGGCCTGAAGCGTTCGCGACGTCGTAACCGGAACCTTGTGCCTCTCCTTCGGCATGAAGGTGCCATTGACCAATTCGCCGATCTCATACGTGAGCTGATACCGGTGGCCATCGAGTCCAGGGACCGGAGTGGTGTCGAAGCCGACAACGCGTAGAAAGCTCGACATGCGCCTCCGCAGGGCTTAACGGTTGAGCTGAGCGGCGCGCACGCCGACGCGTGGGCTTGGCAATTTATCGTTCACGCGTCCGCTCGAGCGAGGTGTTAGACGCGGAACCGCGATCGTCATTTGTTCGCCTCTGAGATGAAGAACCCCAGCAACGGGATTCCGACAATTGCCAATGCGAAGAGTGAGACACCTGCGAGTTGTAGAGCATAGACGAGTCGGCGCCTCTCCGGACGAACGAGCAGGAGGCGGTCAGCAGCAGTGATGAAAAGGCGAGGTGCGCCCGGGCCCAGTGGGCCGCGCACAATATCGCTGAAGGTTGTGCCTGGGATTCGGAACAACCAAGTGGCGACCATGCTGATGAGCGCCAGCGCGAAGCCCACCAGCCACATTCCAACGAAGAGCGAACTGAGCGATGACGTTTCCAAGCGTCTAACTCTTACTTAGACGGCCAAATGTCGGAATGAATTGCGTCATGTTGTCGCATAAGCAATCCATCACACCCCGTAAGCCGCTGTTTCCCTTTGCCCACGACTTCTCCCGCGTCCGCAAAGCATTCCAAACTGCTTATACAACAGGCTCGTAAACCCCGCGACGGGCTACATCCAGGTCACTCTGGTTATGACACCCGCCGCGAACGCGGCAAGGCAATTCAAGCGTTCGCGGTTTTAACCGCCGACTCCGCTATAACCCGCTGAATCTCCGGCACACACGATCCGCAGTTCGTGCCGCACTTCAGCCGCTTCCCGATCTCCGCCGGGGTAGCCGCCGCGCCCAACTCTCTCGCGCACGCCGCGATCGGGTTCCTTCCCACCCCGAAGCACGAGCAGATCGTCGGCCCCTGGTCCGCGCCTTCGATGGCGCGCCCGGCCATGAGTGCTCCGCGCATGGCCTCGTTGAACCGGTTCACCGTGAACAACCGCGACAGCCACGCGCGCTCGGGCAGCGTGGGCCGCGAGTCGAAATACACGCAGCCTTCGAGCTTGTCGTTCACCAGGTAGGCAGCGCGGTACACGTGGCGGCCGGCATCGTGATACTCCATCCAATCCACGTCGGCATCACTCACGCCGAGCAGCTTGCGCGCCAGCGTCTGCCAGTCAGTGGCCTCGCGACCCGCCATCTCGTAACGGGTGAACTGCTCGCCCTGCACTCTCGTCCACCACGCGGCGTCGGGCGGCGGCGGCGCGGCGCGCGTGAGCATCACGCCATACCAGTCGGCGGCGTAGGGCTCGATCGACACCGGCGTGTGTTTGAGCTCGGGCTCTCCCGAG
Source organism: uncultured Pseudomonadota bacterium (assembly GCA_963846605.1). Lineage (GTDB taxonomy): Bacteria > Pseudomonadota > Gammaproteobacteria > Steroidobacterales > Steroidobacteraceae > CADEED01. The sequence continues at coordinate 581,644 of CAWJWS010000008.1, read as the reverse complement.
ACCGGATCCACCACCGGGTTCACGAGCGCGCCGACGCGCGCATCCGACGCGAACGCGCGGTTCCAGTGGATGGGCGCGAACAGCATTCCCGACGGAACGTCGGCGCCGGTGCGCACGCGGACCACCATGGATCCCCACTCCGAGCGCAGCTGCGCGAGCTCGCCATTGCGCACGGCGAATCGCAACGCATCGGCGGTGTTGATCTCGGCATACGGCTCGGCGATGTGCGACGACAACTTCCCGGATTTCCCGGTACGCGTCATGGTGTGCCAGTGATCGCGCACGCGCCCGGTATTGAGCACCAGCGGATGCTGCTGCGTGGGCGAGTTCTGCGGCAGCCGCGGCGCGAGCGCGACGAACCGCGCGCGGCCATCGGCATGCATGAACTTGCCGTCACCGAACATGGGCCCGCGCGCGGACTCGCGCGTGCGCGTCATGGGCCAGGCGGCGGGCTGCCAGTCCTCGTACTCTTCGGCGGTGATCCACGACCACGCGCCGATGTTGAACTGGCGCTTGCCGTCGTTGGCGTGCGCGCTGAGCTGCGCATGCTCGCGGAATACTTCATGCGCGCTCTGGAATTCGAAGCCGGAGAAGCCCATGGCCCGGGCCACGTCGCACATGATCTTCCAGTCCGCACGCGCCTCACCCGGCGCGGGCAGGAACGGCCGCTGGTGCGAGATCGTGCGCTCGGAGTTGGTGACCATGCCGTCCTTCTCGCCCCAGGCGAGCGCGGGCAGCAGCACGTGCGCCATCGCGGCGGTGTCGGTGTTGCCGACGACATCGGACACCACCACCAGCTCGCACTTCTGCAGCGCTTCGCGCGCCTTGTCGGCGTCCGGCAGGCTCACCACCGGGTTGGTGGCGATGATCCACACGGCCTTGATCTGGCCCGAGTGGATGCGGTCGAACATCTCCACGGCCTTGGGGCCCTGCTTCTCCGCGATGCGCGGGCTGCCCCAGAAGGTCTGCACGGCGGCACGCCCCGGCTCGTCGTTCAGATCGATGTGCGACGCCAAGGTGTGCACGAAGCCGCCCACCTCGCGGCCACCCATCGCGTTCGGCTGGCCGGTGATCGAGAACGGACCGGCGCCGGGCTTGCCGATGCGTCCGCTCGCGAGATGGCAATTGATGATGGCGTTGACCTTGTCCGTGCCCGATGAACTCTGGTTCACGCCCATGGAGTACATCGTGATGGCAGCCGCCGTACCGGTGAACATTTCATAGAAGCGTCGCAACGCGTTCACATCGAGGCCGCAGGCACGCGCGGTCTCGACGAGCGAGCCACCTCCTGCGCGCGCGGCCTCGAGCGCTTCCTCCCAACCCGCCGTGTGCGCATCCACGAAGGCCCTATCCACCGCGCCGTGTTCGGCCAGCCAGATCAGCAGCCCGTTGAACAGCTGCACGTCGGTGCCGGGCGCCAGCGGCAGATGCAGATCGGCGATATCGGTGGTCGCAGTACGGCGCGGATCGATCACCACGAGCCTGGTCCCGCGCTTCTCGCGCGCGGCGGTGATCCGCTGCAACACGATGGGATGGCACCAGGCCGTATTCGACCCCACGAGCACGACGAGGTCCGCAGACCTCCAGGTCCTCGTAACTCACCGGCACCACGTCCTCACCGAACGCGCGCTTGTATCCCGCGACGGCCGACGACATGCACAGCCGCGAGTTGGTATCGATGTTGGCGACGCCGATGTAGCCCTTCATCAGCTTGTTGGCGACGTAGTAGTCCTCGGTGAGCAACTGGCCCGAGACGTAGAACGCGACGGCTCTCGGGTCCGTGTCTCGTCGATGCTGCGCTTGAACCCTTCCGCCACGGTGGCGAGGGCGGAATCCCAGCTCACGCGTTCGCCGCGCACCTGCGGGTGCAGCAGCCGGTCTTCGAGACCCACGGTCTCGCCGAGCGCACTGCCCTTCACGCACAGCTTGCCCTTGTTGGCCGGATGCGCTGGATCGCCGCGAACGGCCACGCTGCCATCCTTCTGGCGGGTGGCCAGGACGCCGCAGCCGACTCCGCAGTACGGACAGGTGGTTCGGGTGGGCTGACTACTCAAACCGTGGCGCCTCTGCTCGCGCCGTCTCTATGCCGCCGCGGTGTCGAACAGCAGCTGGTCGCGGATGGGCCCGATGTCGGTCTTGTCGGCGATGAGGTCGCGCAGCTTCGAAGCTTCACGCACGTCACCGAACAGCACCGCGCCGCAGACCTTGTTGTTCTCGAGCACGATGCGCTTGTAGACGCCGCGACGCTTGTCCGAGAGCACCAGCGACTCGCGGTCCGCCCGCTCGGCGAAGTCACCCGCGGAGAACACGTCGATGCCCGATACCTTGAGCTGCGTGGCGTTGATGGAGCCGGAGAATCTCGACACGCCGATCTCCGCGATGTGCTGGGCGCAGATGCGCGCCTGCTCCCAGAGCGGCGCCACCAGGCCGAAAGTCTGGCGGCGGTGCTGCACGCATTCGCCGACGGCGTAGATGGCCGGGTCGTAGGTCTGCAGCGTGTCGTCGACCAGGACGCCGCGGTCGCACGCCAGATTGATGCGCTTGGCCAGCTCGATGTTCGGGCGCACGCCGACGGCCATGACCACGAGATCCGCGGCGATTTCCTCGCCGCCTTCGAAGCGCACGCCGGTCACGCGGTCGGTGCCGAGGATCTCCTGCGTCTTCGCCTTCATGCGGAATTCAATGCCGCGCTTCTCCAGCGCAGACTTGAGCAGCGCGCTGGCGGGTGCGTCGAGCTGGCGCTCCATGAGCGTGTCCAGCAGGTGGACCACGGTGACGTGCATGCCGCGCAGCGAGAGTCCATTCGCGGCTTCGAGTCCCAGCAAGCCTCCGCCAATGACCACCGCGCGGCGGCCGGCGCCGGAGCGCTCCAGCATGCGGTTCACGTCATCGAGATCGCGGAACGTGACGACGCCGGGTAGATCCTTGCCCGGCACCGGCAGCATGATGGGATCCGACCCCGTGGCGATGAGCAGGCGGTCATACGTCGCCACCACGCCACTCTTCGACTTCACGCGACGGTTCTTGCGATCGACCTCGACGATGGGATCACCCGAGTGCAGCGTGATGCCGCGCCGCGTGTACCACGCGGGCCGGTGCAACATGATGTCGTCGGCCTGCTGTTCGCCCGAGAGCACCGGCGAGAGCAGGATGCGGTTGTAGTTGCCGTGCGGCTCGGCGCCGAACACGGTGATGTCGAAGCGGTCGGCCACGCCGAGCTTGAGCAGTTCCTCGACGGTGCGCATGCCGGCCATGCCGTTGCCGGCCACGACCAGGCGGATGCTTGCGCGTCGCGCGCGGCACTTCGATCTGTACCTTGCCGTCCGCCACGCGCGCCGAATAGGCGGTCACGCTGAAGGTCGGGTCCTCGATGCAGCGGCCCGTGGCCAGCACGAAGTGATGCTTGTAGATGGGCGAGGCCACGACGAGCTCGCCCTGCAGATCGCCGACGAGGCCGCGCGAGAGCACGTTGGCGCGCGAGCCCGGGTCGAAGTTGTCGAGCGCGTACACCTGCGCCATCCACCTGGAACACCGCGACCTGCCGGCCCGCCACCAGCGCGCACACGCCCGTGCCGTGCGACGAGATCGTCGACCGGGCACACGGTCTGCCAGCGATCCGCTGCTTCCGGGCTCATGCCGCGACTCCTTCTTCGAGCGCGGCTTTCTCGGCGCGGGATGTATCCGCCTGCGCCTTCTCGTCGGCGGTCGCGGGGCGGATCTGGCCGCGCTCCTCCACGAACACCACGTTGTTGTCGGTTTCTTCCGCGTTCACGAAGTGGCGGAAGCGCTTGAGCGTCTCCGGATCCTCGATCGCCTTCTTCCACTCGCACTCGTAGGTGTCGACCACGTGCTCCATGTCGGCTTCGAGCTCGGCGCCGATGCCGAGCGTGTCGTCGCAGACGACCTTGCTTCAGGTAGTCGAGGCCGCCTTCGAGGTTCTCGAGCCACGTGGACGTGCGCTGCAGGCGGTCGGCGGTGCGGATGTAGAACATCAGGAAGCGGTCGATGTAGCGGATCAGCGTCGCCGTCGTCGAGGTCGACGCGCCAGCAGGTCGGCGTGGCGCGGCTTCATGCCGCCGTTGCCGCAGACGTACAGGTTCCAGCCCTTCTCGGTGGCGATGACGCCGACGTCCTTGCCCTGCGCCTCGGCGCATTCGCGCGTGCAGCCGGAGACGGCGAACTTGATCTTGTGCGGCGCGCGCAGGCCCTTGTAGCGGTTCTCGAGTTCGATGGCCATGCCCACCGAGTCCTGCACGCCGTAGCGGCACCAGGTGGAGCCGACGCAGGACTTCACGGTGCGCAGCGCCTTGCCGTAGGCGTGGCCGGACTCGAAGCCGGCGTCGATCAGCTCCTTCCAGATCAGCGGCAGCTGCTCCACGCTGCGCGCCGAACAGGTCGATGCGCTGGCCGCCGGTGATCTTGGTGTACAGCCCGTACTTCTTGGCGACCGCGCCGATGGCGATCAGGCCTTCGGGCGTGATCTCGCCGCCCGGCATGCGCGGCACGACCGAGTAGGTGCCGTCCTTCTGCATGTTGGCGAGGAAGTAGTCGTTGGTGTCCTGCAGCGCCGCGTTGCGCGTCTTGAGCACGAACTCGTTCCAGCACGAGGCGAGGATGCTGGCGACCGCCGGCTTGCAGATGTCGCAGCCCAGGCCCTTGCCGTGCTTCGCGAGCACGTCGTCGAAGGTCTTGAGCTCGCCGACGCGCACCAGGTGGAACAGCTCCTGGCGCGAGTACGGGAAGTGCTCGCACAGGTGGTTGTTCACGCTCACGCCGCGCTTCTTCAGCTCGGCCTTGAGCATCTGCGTGACCAGCGGCGCGCAGCCGCCGCAGGAGGTGCCGGCCTTGGTCCTGGCCTTGAGCGCGCCGACGGTCGTGCAGCCCGCGTCGATGGCGCGCACAGATGCGCCCTTGGAGACGTTGTTGCAGGAGCAGATCTGCGCCGAGTCCGGCAGCGCAGCCAGCGCGTTGGTCGGGGGTGCACCCGCACCAGCTGCAGCCGCCGGGAAGAGCAATGTTTCAGGGTTTTCGGGCAGGGCGATCGCGTTGCGCGTCGTCTGCGGCAGCGTGCCGTAGTCGGCGGCGTCGCCGACCAGCACGGCGCCGAGCAGCTTCTTGCCGTCGGCATCCACCACGAGCTTCTTGTAGACCTCCTTGCGCTCGTCGGTGAAGGAGTAGGCGCGCGCGCCTGGCGTGGTGCCGTGCGCGTCGCCGATGATGCCCACGTCGACGCCCAGCAGCTTGAGCTTGGTGCTCATGTCGGCGCCGGTGAACGGCGCCTCCTCGCGTCGTCGAGCGATGCGTGCGGCGGCGATGCGCGCCATGTCGTAGCCGGGCGCCACGAGGCCGAAGATCTGGCCGTTCCACGCGCGCGCATTCGCCGATCGCGTAGACGTCGCGGTCGGAGGTGCGGCAGTCGTCGTCGATGACGATGCCGCCGCGCGCGCCGACTGCCAGGCCGCAGGCCTGCGGCCAGCTCGTCGCGCGGGCGGATGCCGGCGGAGAACACGATCATGTCGGTCTCGAGGCATGCCGCCGTCGGCGAACATCATGCGGTGCCTGGCGGCTTCGCCGTCGACGATGCTCTTGGTGTTCTTGCCGGTGTGCACGGTCACGCCGAGGCCTTCGATCTTGGCGCAGCAGTCCGCCGCCGCCCTCGTCGACCTGCACCGCCATCAGGCGCGGCGCGAACTCGACCACGTGCGTCTTGAGGCCGAGGTCCTTGCAGCGCCTTCGCCGCTTCGAGGCCGAGCAGGCCGCCGCCGATGACGACGCCGCGCGTGGAGTTCTTGCCGGCAGCGGCAATCGCCTTCGAGATCCTCGATGGTGCGGTAGACGAAGCACGCCGGGCGGTCCGTCCCGGGATCGGCGGCACGAACGGGCACGAGCCGGTGGCCAGCACCAGCTTGTCGTACTCGTATTCGGCGCCGCTCTTGGTGGTGACGCGCTTGTTGGCGCGGTCGATGCCCGCCACCGGGTCGCCCGACTGCAGTTCGATGCCGTTCTTGTCGAAGAACTCGCGCGTGGTCAGCGTGAGGTCTTCCACCGAACTACCGGAGAAATACTTCGACAGGTTGACGCGGTCGTAAGCGAGACGCGGCTCCTCCGCCAGCATGGTGATGGAGAAATCGCCGCCGCCTTCAGCGAGCGTTTCCAGAAAACGCTGGCCCACCATTCCGTGGCCAACCACTACGACCCGTTTTGACATTGCCTGTCTGGCCCTCGTCCCATGGAGCAAGGACCTGACTAAGCAACGTCTATGCCACTGTCCCCAAAGGCGAAACGGCCACAGCCGGGGCCCCGGCTGGGGTCACTGCATCATCACGGTGCAGGGGGTCGGAGAATCCGCCTCAGGGGCGGGCAGTCGCCTCGGACTCGGCCTTGCTCTGGAAGCAGATCGAGTAGCCGTCCGGATCGGTGACGTAGAGCTGCCGCATTCCATAGGACGCGATGCGCGGCGGCTTCAGCGACACACCCCGCTTGCGCAGGTGCTCATAAGCGGCATCGACATCCGGGCAATCGAAGTACAGCCCGGTATCCGAATGCGACACGTGCCGGCCGATCTCCGGCTTGTCGGGCCGTTCCGCGGCTTCGAAGGCGGTGTTGAGCATGAGATCCGCGCCCCCCAGGCGAATCCATACCCAGTCGGCGGTGTCGGTGTCCTTGTCACCCGCGGACTGCACGATCTCGAACCCGAGCACGTCGCGGTAGAAGCGCAGTGACGTGGGCATGTCGAACACCTGCAGCAGGGCGCAGACGCCATGGACCTGGATTCCCATGCGTCCGAGCCTACGCGCGCGCGCCGCTGTCTCACAACTGTCACCGACCGAGGGCACGCTGCGCGCGTGACGAAATTCCACTGCCTCGCAGCGCTCGCGCTGTTTTACATCTTCCCGGCCCATGCCGATCCGCTGCATGCGCGGGCTGGCGGCGAATATTGGCACCACGACAGCGGCTGGATCTTTCCGGAGAAGATCGCCGGCTTCGAGCGCGTGGGAGTACCGCAGGACGTCGCGGGCTCGCGCGTCGCGGCGGCCTGACAGGCGCCAGATGGACCTGACTACTTGCGCAGCATCACGCGACGCGCTCGCCGAATTGGGTTTCTCAGTACAGCCTTGAGCGGACGCGGCTGGAGAAGACGTAGATACCGACGAGCGTCGGCAGCGCGACTCTCGGCACCCATTGGCCCGGATCGCTGCCCGTTTCCTTGAGCGCCCAAATCCAAACCACCGCCAGCGTGGCGCCATAGGCGAGCAGCGCCAGCTTCTTGCCCAGGTACAGCAGCGCGCCGCTGATGAGCAGGCAGATGCCGATGGTGATGAAGTACGAGCCACCGCCCTCCACGTCGCTGAGCTTGCCACCCGCGCCAGCCAAGACCAGGCCCAGACAGGCCATGAGGCCGCCCAACAGTTTGGGTGGCGGATTTTCGTTTGCCATGAGTTCCTCCCCGCTCGGAGTCTAGCGCGCCAGCGGGAATTCTCGCAGCGCCACGGCAAGCTGGCCGTAGAGGTCGCCAACCCAGGAAGGGCCCTCGACGTTGACCACCGCGCCCGGGCGGCGGAAGTCCGTGGGCGCGATGATCACCCGGACATTGGCGAGCCCGGCGTGCGAAGCCAGCACGAACAATGTTTCCGCCGTTTCGTTGCCCATGGCCAGGCAGCCCATCGACGCGCTGCTGCCGTGGATCATGATGTCCGAGCCAGGCTTGTCGCGGCCGTCGGCGGCGGCGTGCCAGCGGTCGAAGGCATTCGGATAGTCGAGACGGATCGAGACGTGGAACTGGCTGTTGGCGTTCAGGAACGTCGCGCGATAGAAGCCTTCCGGCACCTGGAAATCGCCCTCGCGCAGCTTCGGCCCGAGGCGGCCACTCAGACCGCGAATCGGATAGACCAGCACGGACTTCCAGCGCTGCGTGTCGTCGTCGCGCGCGTAGACCTCCATGAGCCTGCGGTCCTTGAAGGCCAGCAGCGCGAGTCGCTTCGGCGGGTAGTGCAATCCCTTGGCGACGAAATGCGGCGCCACGCGCGCGGCCACATCGCCACCGTGCATGTCGAGACGGTCGGTGATCGTGTAGTCGCCGCGGACCCGGGTCCACGCGTACTCCACGGCGGCGGCGCCGGGATCGGTGCGCAAGGCCAGCGCGGCGGCGAGGCCGACGGCTAACAAGATGGCGAGGACCCGGAGATGGCGGCGCCTCACTCTCTAACTTTCAGGGCCAGTCATACTTCAGAACGGAATCCATGACACCCTCGAGCTCGAACAGGTGCTTCACTTCCCGATCGCCCACTTTCGCGGTGCGTGCCAGACAATCAACGGTGGCGGTGACGTCGACGGGTTGATGGTTGCCCGGATATTTGCGCATCACGAGCTGCACCGTGTGGCCGTCGACCCAGGTGGCCTTGTCCAGGGACCAGTTGCCGTCCTGGAAGTACAGGATGTTCTGCCGGGTCTGGGTATCGGTGAGCGTGGGCCTCTCCACCCAATGCGACATGCGCACTTCCGAGGAGCTGATCCAGATGTGGAACCGGCCGTCAGGGGATGGCGTGTCGTTGGCCATGTCACTTCGTCGGGGCCTTGTAGGCGATGCAGTCCACTTCCACCTGCGCGCCGATCGCGAGCCCCGTGACACCCAGCGCGCTGCGAGCGGGGAAATGCGCGCTGAAGTAGGTCTCGTAGACGTCGTTGAATTCGCCCCACTTGCCGATGTCCGCGAGCATCACCGTGCACTTCACCAGGTCGTTCATCGAGTAGCCGTGCGCCTCGAGCGTGGTCCGGATGTTGTCCATGGTCTGCTTCGCCTCGGCCTTGAGCCCGCCCGGCACCAGCTTGAGCGTGCCCGGCTCGATGCCGATCTGGCCGGAGAGCAGCAGCGTGTTGTCGATGCGCACGGCCTCGGCGAGCGGCACGTTCGCGGGATAGACCTTGCCGGAGTTGAGGAACTCGGGCGATTTGGCGAAGGCACCGCACGCGATGCCCGCACCGGCAACGAGGCCGGCGACGGTTTTCGCAGCTGACAGGAGTTTCATGGATCAGTCCCCGTGATGTAGTTGTTTTTCGAGCCGGATGGCGTCGATGACGCCACCCGAGCTGGAACGATAGTAGCCTTTGTCGATCGCGAGCTCGTGGTAGCCGAACTCCGCGTAGAAGTGGCGCGCGGGCGCGTTGTCCCGCCGGCACTCCATGGTGATGCGCTGGATGCCGGCATCCACTGCGACCTGCTTCGAGCCAGCGCAGCAGCGTGCTTCCCAGGCCCTGCCGGCGATGCGCGCGATGCACGCTGAACAGCAGCAGGTGAGCGGCTTCGTCCCGGTAAGCCATGATGCCGAAGGCACGCAATCTACCCGCCTCCCCCATCACGGCCACGTTGGTATCCACGTTGCGGATCGCCGCCATGACGCGCGCCTCGTTCCAGCTCCAGCCGAGCCCTTGCTCGATCTCGTCGCGCGACATCGCCGCGATCCCGGCGGCGTCCGCGCGGGTGGCCAGGCGCACGCTCATGTCGCGAGACCGCGCAGGATGTCGAGGCGATTGGCGGGCGCGTCCTGCGCCAGGAAGTCCGGGATGGTGCGGTCCGTGCGGCGCGGCCGCGTGAGGAACATGACGGGCCATTCCGTCAGCCGTTCGCGGCGGATGTGCTCGTACACACCCGGATTCTGCTCGGCGATGTATTCGCGCTGCAGGACCAGGGCCAGCGGTTCTTCGGTGCCCGGATGGCCCTTCGAGAAGGCCAGCGCTTCGCCGTAGGTGGCGAAGCCGTGGAAGTAATCGTTGCCACCGTCCTCCGCCGGCGCCCCGCGCTCGGGGTGACACCACACGCGGTACTTGAGTACTTCGTCCCACACATAGCCACCGCCGGCGAACACGAACGCGGGGTATTGGCCGACCTTGGCGGCGTCCGCCGCCTCGGGGTAGTTTGGCGCCGCCGCGTTCATTTCGCGCCGCGGTCCTGGCCAATCCACAGCCGGTTGCCATCGGGATCGTCGATGCGGAACTCCGTGAGCCCGTAGAACGTGACGTCCAGGTCCGGCAGTTCCAGCCCTCGCGCGCGGACGTCCGCGTGGTAAGCCACGATGTCTTCGGGATACAGGTAAAGGATGTTGTCGCGCGGCTGATCGGGATGCTGGTTGATGGACTGGTCCAGCATGAGCCGGCAGTCGTCGAAACGCAGCATCGCCCAGCCCCAATCGTCGCGGCGCATTTCACTCTGGAAGCCCAGCTTGCCGCAGTAGAAGTCGATGGCGCGGGCGAGATTCCGTACGGGCAGCATGGGAATGAGCCGCGTCATTTTCACGATGAGCGCTGCCTCGCGTAGCTCACCGTCAACGCCTCCCAGACATGTCCGTCCGGCTTGCTCCAGTAGACGAGACGCCCGCCGAGGTAGTGGTTCACCTTGCCGTCGACAGGGCCGTGCGGCGTGCTGCGGTACTCGATGCCCAGGGCCTGGAGGCGCTGGAGGAGCGCGTCGAACTCCGCGTCGCTGACGCGAAAGCAGAAGTGCTGGACCGGGATGCTGCCTTCGGACTGGTCGATGTCCAGCGTGAGCCCGTCATTGACGAAAACGGCGCAGAACGGCCCGACGGTGGCTTCGGACCAGGGGACGCCCAGGATTTTCGCCAGCAGCTCCGCCGAGGCACGGCGATCCCGCGCCGACACGATGGTGTGATCGAGTTGAATGCCCACGATGTTCTCTCGGCGCTACATTGCGCCCGCCACCGTGAAATTGACAACCTCAGCGTGAAGTTGTTCCGGGACTATTGGCGCGGGAGATCAGATAGCCCGCGACCAGCAGAACCACGGCGACGGCATCCGCCCAGAAGACTTTCTGTATCGCGGTGCCATGCCCGTCAATGGGCCAGGCGAGCGCGAGGTAGGCAGTCATGCTCACCAGGCCCGCCACCGTCGCGAGCGCACGCCACTGGACTTTGAAGGCCGCGAAGATCAGCAGCCCGCCCAGGAGGCCGAACAGAACCGAGCGGTGCCGCAGGAGCAGCAGGAGGTCGTCGTGGGTGATCGGCACGCCGTAGACGGCTTCGAGCTTCGCCGCGCCGAGCACGCCGACGATGGGCACGAAGTTCACGAGGCCGACGAGCAGGAAGAGGATAGTGGCGAGGTGGCGCATGCATTTGCTCCGGAGCCGGCACTGTACCGGGATGGCATCACCTGGCGACTACCTTCGAGGTAATTGCGTGTCGGCTCAGGCGATTCACCGGTATCCCGGCTTCTTGTTGAAGCAAGCGACGATCGTTGCGATGACCAGCATCTTGGCGGCGAACCAGCACGGCCAAACCAGCCCCGCCAGTGCGAGGAAAGCGTCAGTCCGGAAGATCATGCTCAGGAAAACCGAAAGCACGACGATGAACATGCCGCCGAAGAAACATACCAGCGCCGCGAAAATGAGCTGCCCCGGAGTCTTGTCGATCTCCGGCAGCGGCGGCGGCGGCGGATCAGTTGGCGGGGTGCTGGACATTCCAGTCATGGAAGGACGGCGCCGAGGCCGGCAGTAGCGCGGCTAACAGGAATGCCAGGAAGGGTCGTGAAGCTGCCATCGCGCGAGCATACGCCCGAACCCGGCCCTCAGATCAAGGTCTGCTTCTGCCTATCCACCCAGGCATCCTCGAGGCGGCGCGCGGACACGGGAACGCGGGTCTTGAGCGCCTGCGCGAACAGCGACACGCGGAATTCCTCGAGCAGCCAGCGGAAGTCATCCTCGCCGGGCGGCCGCATGCCGCGCTCGGTCCTGACGCGCTCGCGATAACGGGCCTCGATCGGCGCGATCTCCGCGGCGAGCTTGGCGTCGCGCCGCGGATCGATCGGCAGCTTCTCGAGCCGTTGCTCGATCGCCTTCAGGTAGCGCGGAAACTCCTTGAGCCGTCTCCCACGGCGTGGTCAGCAGGAACCCCGCCGGGACCAGCCACGCCAGCTGCGCGCGGATGTCGGCCGCCGCCGTCGCGGCCTGGGGCCAGCGCGGCCTGGATGCGGAACAGACTTTCGAGCGAGGCCTGCACGCTGCGCGAGATCTCCTGCGCGGGGAGTCCGATGCCGCCGCGCTTCGAGTGTGAGGCGCGCGTCGAACGCGGCGCTACTGCGCAGCGGCTCCTGGCCGTCGAGGAACACCGTCATGACGACGCGATCGAGCAGGTCGTCGCGCAGATCGCGGCCCGCGACGAGATCGGGATTCAGCAGCGGATGCGTGGGCAGCGCCTTGTAGACCATCTCGCCCTGCACGTTGACGGCGAGATCCTTGCGCAAGGATTTCAGGTCGCGCGCCATCACCAGCCGGATCAGCCGCGCGGTGCCGCGCTCGTGGCTGGCGCGCGCCTCGGGTGGCGTCGCGAACGCGCGCAAGCCCACGGTGGCGCCTTCGTCGGCCAGCGCGGGGTACCCCATCTGCTGGCGCGCACCCCGGTGTCATCCTGCCGCTCGGGCAGATCGCCGAACACCCAGGTGCGCGCGCCGGTGTCAGCTGCGACTGCTTGTCGTAGGTCTGCTGGGACGCGCCGGCGTGGCGCTCGCGCAACGCGCGCCAGGCTGCGCGAGCGCGCGATCACCTTGTCGGCGTCGTCGACGAGCAGGAAGTTCATGCGCAGGTGCGGCGGCAGCACGTCTTCGCGGAACGCATCGCGCGGCACCTGCACGCCGCCCGTGCGCAACAACGCGTTCGCGAGCTGCGCATGCAGCGAGCCGCGGCCGCGATCGAGCAGCGGCAGACACCTTCGCGACGGCTTCCGGCACCGGCACGAAATGCACGCGCAGATTCTTCGGCAGCGAGCGCACCAGCGCCTCTATCTTCTCGTCGAGCAGCCCGGGCACCAGCCACTCGAACGGCTTCCGTCGGCAGCTGGTTCAGAATGTGCAGCGGAATCAGCGCCGACACGCCGTCGTCCTCGTGCCCGGGCTCGAAGCGATAGCGCAGTTGCACGATGAGCGGGCCGGCGGACAGTGATCCGGGAAGCGCTCCGCATCGAGCTCGGCCTCGCTCGGCGAAATGTCCTTGACGCTCGGTGAGCCAGAGCATCTTCGGATCCTTTGCCTCGGCCTCGCGCCGCCATTCCTCGAACGCCGCGCCGGTGGAGATGCCCTCGGGCACGCGCGCGTCGAAGAATGCGTAGAGCTGCTGCTTCGTCGCCGAGCAGATCGACGCGCCGCCCCTTTCTGCTGCAGATACTCCGTCTCCTCGAGCAGCTTCAGGTTGTGCGCGAAGAACGGCGCGCGCGAGTCGTACTCCATGAGCACCAGCGCGTGGCGGATGAACATCTTCGCGCGCGGCCTTGGGATCGACCTGCTCGTAGGGGACGCTGCGTCCCGAGGACAGCACGAGCCCGAACAACGTGACGCGCTCGTAGATCGCCGCGCGCGACGCGCGCCGCTCCCAGTGCGGCTCGTAGTGCTGCCGCTTCACGAGATGCGCGCCGACCTCTTCCACCCAACGCGGATCGATGCGCGCGACGTTGCGCGCGTAGACCTTCGTCGTCTGCACCTGCTCGGCGCTCACGATCCAGCCGCGGCTTCGCCTTGAACTGGCCGGAGCCTGGATGGATCGCGAGCTTCGTGCCGTTGGCGCCGAGGTACTCGGACTGCTCCTTGCGCTGCGCCACCTGCGAGAGCAGGCCCGCGAGCAGCGCGCGGTGGATGGCGTCGTATTCGGCGGGCTTGCGAGTTCAGCTTGAGCGCGAGCTCGCCCTTGACCACTTCCATGACCTGGCCGTGCACGTCGTGCCACTCGATCAGGCGCAGGTACGAGAGGAAGTTCTCCTTGCACCAGCCGCGCAGCTTGGCGCGAGACAGCTTCGCTCGCGCTGCTCGGTCAAGGCCTTCCACAGTTTCAGCAGCGACAGGAAATCGGACTGCTCGTCGCGCAGCGGCGCGTGCTTCTGGTCGGCCTGGGTCTGTTTGTCGGCCGGGCGATCGCGCGGATCCGGCACGGACAGCGCCGAGGCGATGATCGCGACCTCGTCGAGGCAATGCTCCTCCGCGCCGGCGAGCAGGATGCGGCCGAGCTTGGGGTCGAGCGGTAGTTTGGAGAGCTGGCGGCCGGTGTCGGTGAGCTCGCCGTCTTCGCTGACAGCGCGCCGAGCTCGCGCAGCGTGCGCTGTCCGTCGCGCACGTAGCGGCCATCCGGCGGCTCGACGAATGGAAAGGCCTCGATGTCGCCGAGCTTCGAGCGCATGCATCTGCAGGATCACCGCGGCGAGGTTGGTGCGCTGGATCTCGGGCTCGGTGAATTCCGGTCGCGCCTGGAAATCCTCTTCGGAGTACAGACGGATCGCCACGCCCGGGCCCACGCGGCCGCAGCGGCCCGAGCGCTGGTTCGCCGAGGCCTGCGAGATCTTCTCGATGGGCAGCCGCTGCAGCCGGCTGCGATGGCTGTAGCGGCTGATGCGCGCCACGCCGGTATCGATGACCGCGCGGATGCCGGGCACGGTCAGCGAGGTCTCGGCGACGTTCGTGGACAGCACCACGCGGCGCCGCCCCGACGGCTTGAACACGCGCTGCTGCTCGTCCTGCGCCCAGGCGCGAGTACAGCGGCAGGATCTCGCAGCCTTGCGGGTGATGCTTGCGCAGCGACTCCGCGGTTTCGCGGATCTCGCGTTCGCCACTGAGGAACACGAGGATGTCGCCGGCCTGCTCGCTCCAGAGTTCGTCCACCGCCGACAGGATCGCGGCCTGCTCGTCGGCGGCGGTTTCGTCGTCGTCTTCATCGAGCTGCACGGCGCGATAGCGGACCTCGACCGGATAGCTGCGGCCCGACACGTTGATGATGGGCGCGTCGCCGAAGTGCTTCGAGAAGCGCTCGGGATCGATGGTCGCCGACGTGATGACGACCTTGAGATCCGGCCGGCGCGGCAGGAGCCACTTGAGATAGCCCAGCAGGAAGTCGATGTTGAGCGAGCGCTCGTGCGCTTCGTCGACGATGATCGTGTCGTAGTCGTCGAGGAAGCGATCACCCTGCGTCTCGGCCAGCAGGATGCCGTCCGTCATCAGCTTGATGAGGCCTTCCGGGCGGCTGCGATCCTGGAAGCGCAGCTTGTAGCCGACGAGCTGCGCCGAGCTGGTGCTTCAATCTCCTCGGCGATGCGCGACGCCACCGCGCGCGCGGCGATGCGCCGCGGCTGCGTGTGACCGATGATGCCCGCGACGCCGCGGCCCGCTTCGAGGCAGATCTTTGGCAGCTGCGTGGTCTTGCCGGAGCCGGTCTCGCCGCAGACGATGACCACCGGGTTCTGTTCGATGGCCTTGCGGATCTCGTCGCGGTTCGCCGAGACCGGCAGCTCTTCGGGATAGGAAATCTTCGGCACGCTGGCCGCGCGAGCGGCGCGCGCCGCGGTCGAGGCCGCGATCTTCGCTTCGCGAGCGCCGCCTCCGCCGCCGTCGACGTCGTTGCCGCGCAGCTTGTCGTTGCGCAGACGATCGCGCTCGCGCCGCAGCCGGAACTGGTCGCGGCGAAGGACGGTGTCGATCGAGAGGGAGCGGGATCCGGCGGAGTCATGGGCGCGGGCGCAGGCGCCCGGAAGATTGCTGGCCCGGGAGTTTAGCGCGCCGGGGCCGCGGTGGCGCGATCAGAACTTGCAGGCCACGTGCTGGTCGAGTTCCTTCACCGAGTACTGCGACTTCCAATAGTGGGGATCGTTGACGTCGAGGAAGCTCACGCGCGTGCCCTCGATCACATGCGGCACCCGGAAGTGATGTTCGAGCATCACGATCATTCCCCAGGCGACGAGCGTGGTGACCACCTTGTTCCCGGCCGCGAGTTCGGCATCGAGGATGGCGCGCAATTCCGGACAGAGCTGGCCGATGCGCTGATGGTCTTCACTGGTCAATGCAGGCATCAGGTTCCCCGGAAGACAGGTTTGCCGGCGACCGGCGCCAGATAGCCCATGAGCGCGTCGTGGCACGTCGAGCACACGAGACCGGATTCCTGGCCATCGTGCGTGCCGCGATGCGAATGGTCCTGCACGCAGGGCGCGAGCGTGAATTGCTTCCGGATGGCGGCGTTGTCCAGCCAGGCGTCGAAGTACACCCACTCGCGGCAGTTCTTCGACCAGGCCTGGCCGCGGTAGGTGACGGGAATTTCCTTCGCCAGCATCGCGGCTTCGATCTCTTTGAGGTGTTCGCAGACCATCAGTGACCGCACCACTGGCCTTCGCAGGGAATTCCGTCGTTGTCGCCGTCCATCTGCGTGCCCGGGCAACTCTGGAGAAAGAACATCGCTTCCTCGCAAGAGCGCATCTCCGGGCAACGCGTGCGTCCATCGCATTTGAATGCCGGCGCCGGAGTCGCTCTCTCCACGGGGATGTCCTCGGTCGATCTCATCGGCGGTGCTTCGCTCGCCGGATAGTTGTTGTAGTCGGCGAAGCGAGAGTAGCCGTAGGCCGCGAGCCCCGCCACCGCCGCGAGCGTCACCCAGCTGCCGCGGCTCCGGCGAAAAGTCCGCGGCGCCCGCTCGCGAGGCGCGGAGTGCTCGTGATGCTCGTGACCCTGGGGCAGCGGCGCGGGCCGCCGACCCGGCCGCATCACACGGATCGCGCGCGTGCGATTCCGGTTGTCGACCTCGGTCTCGAAGGAAATCAGCTCGCCGATCTGCGGGCGGTCACCACGCGGGAACGCCGAGATGTGGACGAAGATCTCCTCGCCCTTGGGTGTGGTGATGAACCCAAAGCCACGATCGTCATTCCACCGCGTGAGGTTGCCGTGTGTTCGCATCGGAGGCGCACGTGATTTGCCTCAGATGTTAGTGGCGGAGCCCGCCTCCCGCCATAGCCGCGAAACCGCGGGGCCCCGCGGAAGCTCGAATGAGCCGAGCTCGCGGAACCCTAACTTCTGGTACCGCGGCGTGTTTCCGGGGTGGGTGGACTCCAGGTACACCGGTGTGTCCGCGAACTCCACCAAGCCCAGACAGCTGCGCAACAACCCCAGCCCTAAACCTCGGCCGCGCACGGCCGGCCGCACGGCGAGCAGGGCCAGGTACCAGAAGCGTCCTTCTGGCTGCCGGGCCGCGAACTGCGCGGAACCGTGCAGAAAAGCCTCCTCGTGCGTCCCGAGCTGTGCCGCGAAACCGCGCAGCTCCTGTTGATAGGCCTCGCTGTCGCCGGCACTGCCCGGCGGGTACCACAGCGACACGGCCGCGGAATCCTCGACCATCCGCACCGACTCGAGCGGCAGCGCCTCACGCAACCAGATGGCAAACAACTCGCGACGCTGCGCCGTGGCCTTCGATCGGTCGGGGAAAGCCCAGCCGCCCCACACCGGATCGTCCTCGAACGCCGCGACCAGCGTGGCCAGCGCCGCGTCGAAATCCCGCGACGTCGCCACGCGGCCTGGCGCCACGTGGAATTTCGCGGATTCGAGCGGCAGACACATCAGCGGCGCGCCTGGATCAGCTTCCAGCCGTTGCCGGAGGGATCGCGAAAGCCGGCGTCCACGGTGCCAAACCGGTCGATGGGCTCCTGCGTGAACTCCACGCCCTTGGCGCGCAGCTGCTCGCAGGTGGCACGGCAATCCTTCACCACCATCACGAGCGGCGGCATGGCGCCCTTGGCCACGATGGCGCGCACGGCCTGCGCCGTCGCCGCGTCCAGCACGGGCGGCCCCGGCGCGAACAAACCCAACTGGAAGAACGACTGCTCCGGGTGCTGCACCGTCAGCCAGCGGTAGTCACCGTTTCTCACGTCCGTGTGGACGCGGAACCCCAGCTTTCCCACGTAGAACCCGACTGCCTCGTCCTGGTCCCGTACGTACAGACCCACTACTTCTACGCCCTGGCTCATTGGACCTCCTTTGTTCTGGAGGCGCTTTTATATCGCCGGCCGCGCGGCGCCGCTTCTCCGCAACTGCTTCTGTCAGTTGCGGCCTCTGCGCGGCGGCCACGATGCACCCCGGCACCGGCGCGAACTGCGCGGCCGTCGGCTTCGCGCGCTCGCGGATCGCCTTCGGGCTCTCACCCGTGATGTCGCGGAACGTGCGGCCGAAAGTGCCGAGGCTCTCCCAGCCGGTCTGAAACGCGATGTCGGTGATCGGCAGTTCCGTGTCGCGCAACAACGCCGTGGCCTTCTCGATGCGTCGCGTGAGCAGGTAGCGATGCGGCGGCACGCCGAAGGCTTCCTTGAACTGCCGCGCGAAATGGGCTTCCGAGATGCCGCTCACCTTCGCCAGCCGATCCACGGGCCACGCTTCGGACGAAGCCGCATCCATGCGGTCCCTGGCGCGCAGCAGGCGGCGAAGGAGCTCGGGATCCTGCGCGTTGAACTCGTCGCCCATCGCGTTACTTCGCCTGGGTCAGCGCCCGTTCGAATTGATCGAGCAACTCCAGCGGCTCGATCTCGTGTCCGATCATGTCCACGTTCCAGTTCGTGCCGACGAGGCAGTTGTCCTGCGCCATGCCCGGCAGCCAGTGCTTCATGAACAGGTCGAGAGGGATCTCGGTGGGCGCGTATACCGACCAATCGTCGGTCGCACATTGTTTGGCGTGCGCGTGATCGGACCAGAACGGCATGATCTCCGCGTCCTCGGTGTCATCGGCTGTGGAGCTGGAGACGACCCAGCCTTCTTCGTTCTTCAACCCCCAGACGGTGCCGGAGGCGATGACGCGCTGGAGAAATTGCTGGTGCCGCCCCTCGGCGTCGGCGGATAGTCCAAGTTGACTCATATCGGATTCGGTTCCCTCGTCATTGTCTTCATTGCGTTGCTCACTGCTCCCCGAGGAGCCTCTGGTACACGGCCAGATCCTCACGCGAGAAGCAGCAGAAAGTCACGTCCAGGCCGCCGTTCATGGCGACGACCCTGCGCACGGATTCGATCGCGATCGGCGCCGCCAGTTCCACTGGGTAACCGTACACGCCCGTGCTGATCGACGGAAACGCGACGGTGGCCACTCCATGCTCCAGCGCAAGCCGGAGGCTGTTGGTGTAGCAGGCCGCGAGCAACTCGGGCTCGCGCTGGCGTCCGCCGCTCCAGACAGGGCCCACGGTATGGATCACGTGCCTGGCCGGCAGCCTGTAGGCGCCCGTGATGCGTGCCTCGCCCGTGGGACAGCCGCGCAGCTTGCGGCACTCTTCGAGCAGGCCGGGACCGGCGGCCCGATGGATCGCGCCATCGACCCCGCCACCACCCAGCAGCGAGGAATTGGCCGCATTGACGATCGCGTCGACACGCAACGTCGTGATGTCGGCATGCCGGGCGGCGATCTCCATGGCCCTTTATAGCGTGAATATCGCGGCCGCGTTACGCTTCGCCGCCCATGCGAGTCCTGCTCGTCACCCCGCCGATGATCCAGCTGAATACGCCGTACCCAGCGACGGCGTATCTGACCGGATTCCTGCGCGAGCACGCCCGGCATCTCGGCCTGGAAGTCACTCAGGCCGATGCGTCGCTGGAGCTCTTCCTGCGGCTCTACTCCGCCGATCGCGTGGCGCGCATGGCCAGAATCCTGCGCGAACGCGCGGGCTCGATGAAGCGTGCCGCGCGCATGCCGCCGTCGATCGCGCATTTCCTGGCGCACGCTGACGAGTACGCGAGCACCGTGGAACCCGCGATCCGCTATCTGCAACGCCGCGATCCGAGCCTCGCGTTCCGCATCGTCGGGCGCGCCTATCTTCCCGAAGGCCCGCGTTTCGAACAGGCCGCGGATGAATCGCTTCAGCACGCCTTCGGCGCGCTCGGCACCACCGAGCAGGCGCGCTACCTCGCCAGCCTCTACGTCGACGATCTTGCCGACGTGTGGAAGATCGGCATCGATCCGCGTTTCGAACTCGCACGCTACGGTGAGCGGCTCGCGGCCAGCGCCGCCTCGTTCGACCCGTTGCACGATGCGCTCACCGGCGAGCCGACGCTCGTCGACGAGACGCTCGATGAAATCACGCGCGAGCTGATCACCCGGGAAACGCCCGACGTGGTGGCCGTGACGGCGCCCTTCCCCGGCAACGTGTACGGCGCCTTCCGAATGGCGAAAGCCATTCGCGAGGTGGCGCCCAAGGCCACGCTCATTCTCGGCGGCGGCTGGGTGAACACGGAGCTGCGTTCGTTGCGCGACACCCGCGTGTTCGACTACTTCGACTACGTGACGCTCGACGACGGCGAGCGCCCGCTGTTCAACCTGCTCACGCGGCTCGCGGGCCGCGAGGCGCCGCTGGTGCGCACCTATGTGCGCGAGGGCCGCGAGGTGGTGCTCAAGACCGACCCTACCCAGCACGACTTTCCGCCGCGGGCACCGGCATTCCGACCTACGACGGTCTGCCGCTCGACCGCTACGTCTCGGTGATGGAGATGCTGAATCCCATGCACCGGTTCTGGTCGGACGGCCGCTGGAACAAGATCACGCTCGCGCATGGCTGCTACTGGAAGAAGTGTTCGTTCTGCGACGTGTCGCTCGACTACATCGGCCGCTACGACGAGCCCAGCACCGACATCGTCATGCAGCGCATCCGCGCGCTCGATCGAGGAAACCGGCGAGACCGGCTTCCACCTCGTCGACGAAGCCGCGCCGCCCGCGGGCATGAAGGCGCTGGCGAAGCGGCTCATCGACGAGAAGCTCAGCATCACCTGGTGGGGCAACATCCGCTTCGAGAAGACCTTCACCCCGGAGCTGTGCCAGCTGCTCGCGAGCGCGGGCTGCGTGGCCGTGAGCGGCGGACTCGAGGTGGCATCGAACCGGCTGCTCGAACTCATGAAGAAGGGCGTCACCGTCGAGCAGGTCGCGCGCGTCACGCGCGCCTTCACCGACGCCGGCATCATGGTTCACGCCTATCTGATGTACGGCTTTCCCACCGAGACCGAGCAGGACACCATCGACGCGCTGGAGCGCGTGCGCCAGCTGTTCGCCGCCGGCTGCATCCAGTCCGCCTACTGGCACCGCTTCGCGGCGACCGCGCACTCACCCATCGGACTGCAGCCCGAGAAGTTCGGCATCACGCTGCGCCCGCCCGCCGACATCCGCTTTGCGCACAACGACGTGGAGTTCGACGATCCGACCGGCACCGACCACGATTATCTGGGCGGCGGTTTGCGCAAGGCGCTGTACAACTACATGCACGGCGTCGGGCTGGAGGAAGACGTGCGCAGCTGGTTCGAGCCGCGGCCGCCGGGCAATGGAAAGAAGCGCGTGCCAAACAAGGTTCCGCGCACGACGGTGGCGGCAGACTTGATAGAGAGAGCCCTCGGATGAAAGGGACAGCCGTTCGCGCAGTAGTGTGCTTGTCGATCGGCATCGCCGCCCTGGCCGGCTGCGAAAAGCCCATGACGGACACGGAGCAGGATGCCGAAATCTGCGACGGTGCGTTCCTGCGCGACAAGAGCTGGGACAACCTGCCCGCGGGCTCGCCGATGGCGCAGAAGCTCGAGCAAAAATTCCCGCCGTTCGTGCCGCCGCCCCAGCCTCCGCGTTGGTACGTGAACGCGAATCACAACGAGTACGCCAGTTGCGCTCGCAGTGTCTGCCGCGACGGCAAGTGCCTCTGGCACGTGAGACTGATCGAAGAGAAAAACGGGAGACTGACCGTTCGGTTCGAATACGACCTGGCTCCCAAGAGAGCCCGGTAGCCATTCGATGCTGATCGCGTTCAACAAGCCTTTCGGGGTGATCTGCAAGTTCATGCCCGAGCCGGGCCGCCCCACTCTCGCCGACTTCATCAAGGTGCCGCGCGTGTATCCCGCGGGACGGCTCGACACCGACAGCGAAGGCCTGCTGCTGCTCACCGATGACGGCGCGCTGCAGGCGCGCATCTCGAGCCCGCGGCACAAGCTGGCAAAGGTGTACTGGGCGCAGGTGGAAGGCGTGGCAACGGAGGCTGCGGTCGATCAGCTCCGGCAAGGCGTGGACCTCGGCGACTTCAGGACCCAGCCCGCGGAAGCGCGGCTCCTCGACGAGCCCGCGAAACTGTGGCCACGCGATCCGCCGATCCGTTATCGCGCGAAGATCCCGACCTCTTGGGTCGAGATCACGCTGCGCGAGGGCAAGAACCGCCAGGTACGGCGTATGACGGCGAAAGTGGGATTCCCGACGCTGCGGCTGGTTCGCGCGGCGATCGGCAGAGTGAGGGTGGATTCGATCCCGCTGGGTGAATGGCGAGAAGTCGCGGCGGACGCGCCGTGGGAAACGCCGGCTCGATAGCGGGCTATTCGATCCGCGTCACGACGTCGGAGAGCGTGGCAACACCCGAGGCATGCTGGATTTGCCGCAAGAGCTGCACAGGCTCCATGCCTTCGGCCTCGATGTCGATCACCGCACCCGCCTGCAACCCAGCGGTTGGCACCTCGATCGGCGCGCAAAGCAGACTGCCGATGATGTCGCCACCCGCCCGGCGCGCCGTCAGCTCCGTGAGAATGGCATCGCATGCGGATTGGCAATCATCGAACTCGCCGGATGTCTCGATGATTCGCATCTGGTGGTCCGGCAACATCAGGACGGCGAAGGGCGTGAATCCGCCATTGGTGGCGATGAACTGCTCGAGCCCTTGCATCGCCAGCTCGTACATCGGCAGCTGCAGTTCCTCGTGGAGGTCCAGCTTCATCCGCGCTGTTCCATTTCCGAGATCGTTTTGAGCGCCGCGGAGCGGTTCTTGCGATCCGTCAGGAACGCCGGCAGCCGGCTCGCCATCGAGCCGTTCTTGTGCGGCTCGCGGATCCGCAGCGTGGCGCCGAGGTAGTTCTTCAGGAACTCGAGATGGGCCGAGTTGTAAGCCCAGAACTGCTGGCGCTTCAGTTCACCGACGAACCAGAGAGGTAGTTTGAAGAATGGATCACACGGCTCCTTGAGCCGGCGCCGGGTGGCACCCACGGCCTGGCCATGGAAATTGACGCGGCCGGAACTGCCGCTGTGCCCGCAGGACGTGCACGATAGTTTGGCGGCCTTCGCGCGCCACGCCAGCCCCTCGGGAAACACGAAGGCCTTCCGGGCGCAGCCCGGGCAGCGCACGGCGTACTCGTGCTGGAATTCATATTGATAGCGCCCGCGATCGGAGAATCGTCGCGGCGTGGCCGTGCTCATGCGGTTTCCTTGGGTGCCCGCATGGAGAATACCAACACCCAGAGCGGGCCAAACACGAACCAGAGGATCGTCGAGCCCATGGCGATGCCGAACCAGGCTTCGAGCTCCACCGTTCGAGCGCGGTCGTTCACGAACCAGATCAGGCCGACCAGCAGCGGCACCGCGAT
The DNA here is from genome assembly GCA_963846605.1 of uncultured Pseudomonadota bacterium. Taxonomy (GTDB): domain Bacteria; phylum Pseudomonadota; class Gammaproteobacteria; order Steroidobacterales; family Steroidobacteraceae; genus CADEED01. The sequence goes on along the minus strand of CAWJWS010000008.1, from coordinate 558,499 downwards.
GACCCAGGCGCCGATGCAGCGCGCCCACAGCATCAGCTCGTAGCGCAGGGCCGGCCAGCCATGCTTGGGGTTGGCCGCGGGCGCAGGCCCGCCGGCGAAGCGGTGCGCGAAGCGTTTGTCCGCCCACGCCACCATCACGGAACCGAACGCCACGGTGAATCCTACATAGGCCGTGGCGAGGCCGTGCGCGAACGTGGCCGTGGTGCCGGACTCCAGGTCCATCGCGGTGAACGTCAGCAGCAGGAGGTCCACCACCGGCAACAGCAACAGCAGATAGCGGCTGAGCGCCACGCGCTTCAACAGGTAACGCACGCACAACGCGACGAGCAGCACCACCCAGAAGGCGGCTTCGCACCCGATGATCAGCGCGTATAGATAGGCGTCGGCCATGGATCAGTTCAGCTCGATGACCCTGGCCGCGTACTGGCCGGCAATCTTGAGGAGAGGCACCTCACCCGCCTGAGGAGTCCGGTACACCTGCACGGCCACCGGAAGTTGTTTGGCCAGCGTGACGGCCATGATCACATTCATGGGAAGCTCGGGCCCGTCGCCCTCCTTGAACTTCATGCGCATGCTGCAGAAGAAGGCGTTGTCACGTACACCCAGCGGGACCAGGTCGGACATCTTGGCGCTGGCCCCCACTTTGGAAAGATGCTGGTCGACGCGGCGATTGGCTTCGGCGTAGTCGATCTTCTCGTTCGCGGACACACCCGCCACGTACTGCACGAACTGGGCACGCGTCCGGACACTCTTGTATAGCTGCCCTTCGCGCTTCAGCACCATGACCTGGGCCCAGTGGGTAAAGCCTTCGACTTCGCCCGCGCGGAATTTCGCGAGCTGGTCGCAGGGCACCGCCATCTGCGTGAGGGCGCCGGCAGGCTGGGTCATTTTCCGGCGGTACTCCATGTATTCCTTTTCGCGTTCCGTCTGGCCCACGGCGCACAGTCCCTGCGGTGGTTTGATCTCGATGACCTGGCCCAGAAACTCGAAGCTCTCGGCATGAGCGGTGTGCGCCGACAGCGCAAGCATCGCGACCGCGAGCAATCCTGAGAAGACTGATTTCATGGACGCTCCCTGGTCGCGACCCTGAGCCTGGCCGCGAGCTCCTGTCTTTCCTCGAGTCCGTACACGCCCTTGTGGCCCTTCCACAATTCGTCCCCGCTGTAGCGCGGGATCACGTGCTGATGGAAGTGCCAAACGTCCTGATCTCCCGCGGGGCCATTGTGCTGGCGCGTGGAGATGCCTTCGCAGCCCAGGGCGCTCTGCATGGCCAGCGCGAGCTTGCGCGAAGCGCTCTGGATATCCGCGCCGAGGCCCGGCGGCGTGTCGAACAGGTTCTCGTGGTGTTCCCGGGGCACGACCAGGCAGTTGCCGCGGATGTTGCCGTAGAAGTGCAACGGCACCACGGCGAACACGTTGGGCTCGACCAGCACCACGGCCGGATCCTGTGCCGGCGATCCCAGTGTCGCCGCGATCCGGCAGAACGGGCAGTCGTAGTTTGGCGGTGCGTGCTTCATGGGTTTCTCAGGACGGCGGCATCTTTGTGCCGGGCGGTCTGGTCTTTGCGCGCTTGCGAGCCACGCCTTCCAGATGCACACGCCTCGCCTCGACGCGTCGCGTCTGCTCGCGCCGCCGGCAGGCACGGCAATACTTGGCGGTCGAGTATGCATAGCCTTTCGCGACTTCATACCACCACTTCTGCTGCGAGCCCGTCCAGATCTGTTCCGCGCCGCAGCCACTGCAAGTGAACGGGATGTCCTCGTAAAAGCCACGCTGCACGAACTTCGGCATGCCATAACTGTTGTTTGGCGCCAGCGCATCGGGATTCACCCGGGCAATTCCGGAACCGGCCGCTTTGCGGCGCGCGATCTGGCGCTTCTTCTGGCGCGTGACCACCTGCTGCTCACTCCCTCAGGATCTTGTCCATCGCCTTGCCCTTGGCGAGCTCGTCGACGAGCTTGTCGAGGTAGCGCAGCTTTCGCATCAGCGGGTCTTCCACCTCTTCCACGCGCACGCCGCAAACAACCCCGGTGATCAGCTTGCTCTTGGCATTGAACTTGGGCGCCTTCTTGTAGAAGGTCTCGAAATCCACCTCCGACTCGATCTGCTTCCTGAGCCCCGCCGGTGTGTAGCCCGTGAGCCAGCAGATGACCTTGTCCACCTCCGCCCTGGTTCGTCCCTTGCTCTCCGCTTTCTTGATGTACAGCGGGTACACCTTCGAGAAAGGTGTAGCGAAGATACGGTGCCGGGGTTTCAAGGCGACACCCGGCTGGCCTGCATCTTTCGGATGTTGGCGCCAGGAAATCTGCCGGACGCCTGGATCTCGGCCAGGTAGGCCTTCGCTTCCTTCAGCGTGGTTCCCGCGTATGCGGCGAGGAAGGCGAACTTGTCGTTGACGTTGCTGTACGTGATGTTCTCTTCGACGTCATCGTCACACATGAAACGCATCGAGAACACCTTGGTCCGGGGAAGGAGCTGCTGAGTTTTTTGACGCTCGGCTTCCGTGATCGTGCACCGGTCCGCCGTCTTCAACAGGATGGCGTAGAAGGGCTTCGACACGACTTCCGCACGGGCAACGCCGTCGGCCGGAATTCCGAAACAGAGTTCGTGTGGCTTGAAGCCTTCGCTGGGGCATGGCGCGGCCGGATTCGACTGCACCTTGCCGGGCGTGTCATCGGCGGCGTGCGCCGGGAAGAAGAGCATCAGCGTGAGTGCGGCTCCAGGCGCGCAAGATCCGACATTCATTTCGCGACCCTCGCGTGTCCGGTCAGCGACCGAGCGGGGTCAGCCGGGGATAGTTAGCTGCCGCGGCCCGCTTCGCCGACTCTCCGACTTCTTCGGCCAGCTCGTTGATGTCATACATCGCACCGATCTCGGTGGCCGGCATGAAGTACAAGCCAATGTCTTCGTGCTGCTCATCCCCCTCCAGGCCAGAACCATACTGGACGTATGACGCCGCATCCTGGAATACGAAGCCGTTGGATCCACCCTCTTCCGTAACCTCGCCCAGGAACACGAGCGGCTCCACGCCGGGCATCGTGAGATCCCGATCCGCGAACGTCAGACGGAAATACGTGCGGCCGATGACGAGAGTTTCTGCGTTCATTTGGTGACCCGTACTCAATAAGTAGATGCCGAAGTTATTACAATTTTGTCGGCGTATCCCGACAATCTATCCCGAAGTTTGACACTCCCGACAGCGCTGTGTACTTACGTGCAGCGAATCACGAAACATCAGCACGCATTTCAGGACAGGAGGTTTGTCATGGCGTTGTGGAACGAAAAATCTGATCGGGCACCGAGCACTTCCGATGCCCCCCTGAAGGCACCCGAGAAGGTTGCCGTTCTCTCGCCGGTCAGTGATCCGGCCCCGCGCCCCGCGGCGCCCGTGAACCGTTCGGATGCGGCGCTCAAGGAGTCGCTCATCTCGTCCGGGCTCACCATCGAGGGCAAGATCGAAGGCGCCGGTCACGTCCGCATCGCCGGCGTGTTCAAGGGCGACGTGAATGTGCAAGGTAACCTGACCATCGAGCAAGGCGCACACCTCACAGGCGGCGTGAAAGCGGACACCGTGGTCATCGGGGGCCAGCTCGACGGCAACATCGATGCGGCGTCGCGCGTCGAACTACTGCAGACGGGCATCCTGAACGGAGAGCTCAAGGCTGGCTCGCTCACGGTCGCGGCGGGTTCGCGCATGCGCGGCAAGGCCGAATTCGGCTGGGACGACAAGCAGAAGCATTGACGGGCGCATGAATGCTCGTGTCGGGGCAGCCGGGAAAACCCGTGTCTGCCCCCACTGCAAGACCACCATCCTCGAGAGCGCGAGCGTCTGCCCGGGCTGCAATCACCATCTACGCTTCGGGCCCAGTGCGAACGCGGATGGCAAGGCCCAGGCGGCGTTCTCCGCTCTCAAGGTCGAGGGGTCGTTCAAGAATTCCGACGGCGGCGACGCGTGGGAATATTCCGTGGTGGTGTCGATCCGCAATGATCGCGGCGAGGAAGTCGCGCGCAAGGTGATCGGCGTGGGCGCCCTGGAACCGAAGGAAAGCCGCACGGTCACTCTTTCCGTGGACGTGCTCAAGCCGCGGGCTTCGCGCTAGCCGCCGCTACTTCGCGGAATCCTTGACGAAGCGGACACGCTGCTCGGTGTATCCGTGCGATTCATAGAATGCGTGCGCGCCATCCCGATGTCCCGCGCTGGTGACTTCGAGCTTGATGCATCCGCGCGAGCGCAGATGGGACTCGGCGGCGGCGAGCAGCTGGTGCCCGACACCGTGACGTCTCGCGGACTCCGCCACCACCAGCGCCGTGATGCGGCCCAGCCGGCCCGGCCGATGCAGCATCTCGAAGCTGTGGCACGCGATCAGGCCTACGAGATTGCCGTGGTGTTCCGCGACCAGCACCGCGTCATCAGGATTCGCGCTCACCGCGGCGAAGCGCACAGCCAGCGCACCAGCCTCCACCGGATATCCGAGCTCCGCCATGAGCGGCACCGCCAGAGGGATATCGGCGGGCGTGAGTGGCCGGATCTTCGCGGGCCCGGTTCCTTCGAGACTGTTCACAGCGACCTGGCATAGAAGACGAACCACGCTGCGCAATACGCAAGGCCCACCAGCCCCACGAATGCGGACTCGCGCAGAACCAGCGCGAGCCCTGCGCAGGCCAGCACCAGCACGGCGTAAGTCGCATGCAACAGCACGCGGTTGGCCGGCATCGCGACCGACGCCAGTACGAGTGCCATGACGATCACCGGCCCTACACGGGTGAGCAGATCCACGGGTGACGCGCCAAAGGAACCGCGGAACGCGTTCCCCATGAAGGACAACGCGATCCATGCCGCTCCACCTGCGACAGAAATGATTCCGAGAGTCCACCGCAATCCTTGCACTTCAGTGTCACCTCGCCGCGGTCCGGATGGCCTCCGACAAACGCGAGAACCCGAATTCGTGGAACTTGCGCACCTGCGCCTCGTTCTGGCGGCAGTAAGCCATGGCGAGGTCCAGCGTCATCTTCTTGTCCAGCAGCCGCGCGGAGTCCACCGCCGCGAGAAAGCGGGCCACGAGCGCGGGCGATGGCTTCAGCTCCTTGAGTGCTTCCGCCCCCTGACTCACTTCACGAGTCCAGTTCTCCTGCACTATCCGGAAGCTCATGGGCTCGAGCGAGAGGCAGGTGGCGTACATCTTGTGCTCCGCGACCACCTTCTCGACCGCTTTCATGACGGCGGTTTCGTCGAGCGCGGCGGCGGGTGCCGTGCCGAACGCTGCACCTAGCAAGATGATGAAGAACGGTAGCTTGGAGGTTCTGGTTTCTTGCAGCATGAGTGTCATCAGTCCACGTTTGTAAAGCGAAAACCCAGGAAAGATTCCCTGCCAACGAGCTGGATGGATTGCCCGGAAGCGTGCTGGAGGGAGAAAGCCTCGCTGACGCAGAACGAGTCTGCGAGTACCGTGACGGCGCCGTGTAAGCGCAGGCGATACGGGCATAGCGTGGCTCGACGCGATGCCTTCTTCACTTCTTCGATCACGAACTCCCTGGTAGCCGGTGTTCCCAGATGCCCGACCACCCATGCGGGAACCGCCATCACGAAGGTGATATAGGCGAAGTACATTGCCACGACGACACTGATTGCCAGTGCGACCGGAGCCATTGGAGACTCCTCTGTCTTTGGCGGATGGGAGCGCCGCCGCCTTACGATCACGACAATGAAAAGCGCGCCGTACAACAGCGCTGCGAGCACGGCAGCCCACCTGATCGACGGATCAGGGATGAAATGCATGCCCATCCCGAAGAATCCCGACAAGAACGGCAACACTATGGCGACGACCGCCAAGGCACGCAGGAGCTTTCCCATTCAGGTCATTCCAATATTTTTTCGAAGCGCCAGACCTCGAGTGGATAGGTTCCACCCGGGATCTCCACGTCGATGGTAGCCGTGCCGGCCCTGCGCCATCCGCATTTCCCGTAGAACCGGGCGGCGCGTTCATTTCCAATGGCGCATGCGAGCCAGGCGTCCCGCACCCCTCGCGAACGGAGCAGCCGCTCGGCGTCTGTCAGCAGGACGGGCGCGACACCCGTGCCCCGCGCCGCCGCCGACACGTAGAACTGGTAGAGCTCGTCGTCCTTGATCATCGAAAAGCCCAGAGGTGCGCCGACGCGGCCCGCGACGCGCACATCCGCGAGGTGTGCGCGCATGCGCTCACGGAAACTCTCGAGCGTGCGGTGGCGAGCCAGCTCCGCCGGCAGGATGGGCGCGTGCGTGTCCTGCCAGCCGGAATGCCAGAGATCGGCCAACGTATCGGCGTCGGATTCCTCGGCATTCCGTAGCGTCAGTGACAGTTCGGAAATTGCCGCCGGAAGTGATCCAGCGCCCCAGATGATCCACCGCTTGGCGGCCTTTTCCGCGGGCTGAGCACCGCGGGTGTCCTGAAGGTGCTTGTCGAAGACGCCAACTGTTTTGTCGTCCAACTCGTAGCCAATGCGATAAGGCACTACCGAACCGCGGATGAAGGCAATCGAGCACGTGATGTAGAAATTGATGGTCCCGCTGTCCGAGGCCAGAAACTTCTCCAGCTGCTCCAGCGACTCATGGTCGTCCAGCCTGACGAAGGGGTCATGCGCGCAGTACGTGAGCGCGAGGAAATCCCCGTGGACTGGTTCATCGCCCGTCAGAGGTACGGCCCGGGGCTTGATATAGCCATCGCGCGGATGGTTGAGCGGATTCCGCAGGTGCCGATTGCGATTGCCGTCGGAATCGAGCAATCGCAGCACGTCCGTCAGGGTGAGTGGACTGCCTTCGGGATCATTTTGAGTGGCCGCAACCGCATCTTCCGCGAGCTTGCGAACCGAGAGTGCCAGAGAACTACCCACGACGACCTGACCAGCATGTGACTGGCCTGACTACAGCACAGGCTTTTCTCCGGCGTCAAACGCCCGGAGTTACTTGGTCGCGATGACGTAAACCCCGGAGCAGTTCAGGTCCTCATCCGAAATATCGGACCAGCGGGGCGCCAGCTCATCGCGCCGAATGCCGTCCTGCCGCGAAAACTTCTGGTGGGTCACCAGTTTGAATCCCGCTTCCTGCATCAGGCGCAGGTGCGCGGACGCGGGCTGCCGGTTGATCATGTACGGACGGCGGCCCACAGCCACGTTCCACATCCGCTCCGAGCAGGCTCGGAATCCGTTCCATCGGTGAGTCACGCCGTGGGACTTGAGATCGATCTGGTGAGACATCCAGCCGCCGGGCTTGAGCCACTGGTACAGCGCCTGGTATGTGCCGGGCAGGTCGACGACGTGCTCCAGCACCGAGTGCGAGATGATGAGGTCGACCGAGTTCTCTTCCACGACGCTGGGATCCGACCACGGCGCGCGGTATTCCGCGGTGATGGGGTTCCCGATCGAAGGCGCCGTAATGGCGTTGCGGATGTTCGCGATGCGATGCGGCTGCAGCGATTCGCGCAACGTGTCCTCGGAGAGTAGATGGGCAGGGAAAGCGCGCGCATCCAGCCAGGACGTGATATCCGGCCAGCCCTTGTCGGTATAACCCGATCGTTCCTGGAACAGCGGGATCAGCTCATTGAGGATTCGCTGGTTGCGTTCAGGGTTCGAGAAGGCGGCCACATCGAGGCCCGCATAGCGATCCGCGCCGGAGAGCAGCGCGCAGATGCCGACTCCGATGGATTCTCCCGGGCCGAGCTCGGCGACGGTACGCGGCATCGCCGACATTCCGTGAGCGCCCAGCAGCGTCAGGTGCCGAAGCCAGAGGTTGTAACAATACCGGGCGGAGTCCGTGTGGCCGACGCTGTTCTTCTGCGGGACCAGGTCGTTGAGTGCCGGGAAGTAAGTCAGCAGCCCCCTGGCCACTGGAGCCAATCGCAATTCGCCCATGAGTTGTCACCCTTGTAAGTAGCCGCTACTCCAACGGATAGGACTCGCGGGCGCGCGGGGATTACCTGAGGTTCGACGGGTGATGGAGCGGAAATACGGGTTTCCGATTGTCTGACACCGAGCCGTGGGTCATTTTTTCCGGGTGGCTCTGGACTTGCGCGTTGCCGGCGCCTTGGCGCGGGCTGTTGGCTTGGCGGACTTTGTGGACTTTGTGGACTTCGCGGGCTTGGCGGACTTCGCGGGCTTGGCGGGATTGGAACGCTTGGCACGTTTGGCGGAATTGCCCGGCTTGGGCTTGGACGACTGTGAAGCCGCTGACTGGATGAAAAGCGTGCCGAGCCGGTCCGGACTCGCCGGCGGCTTTGCGTGCGCGGCGGCGGCCGCCAGAAGCGCCTCGACCTCCGGCAGCTCGAGCTTGCCGGGAGTATCGACCTCGATGAACCGGGCCTGCTTGGCCGATCCCTGAAGGAGCTTGTCTCGGATCCGGTAGTTTGGGGCCCTGGTGGAAGTACAGGCGCAGCGCATCGTCTCTCAACCCGAGTGCCACGACGGATTCGATGCCCTTCCCCGTCGCCGAATATCCGATCACCACGGAGTGCGAGTACTCGTAGACCATTTCATCCGCGAACGGGAAACGGCTGCGAAGCACTTTCCGGACAGAGTGAAAAAGCGACTGAAGTGCCGGCCGGTACCTGGCAAGGAAGCCGTCGAGCTGTTGCGAGGCGCTGGGCGGTTGGGTATTCGAGGATGTCGTCATTTGCTGGCTCACTCCTTCGAGGGTGAGTAGAAGACCGATTCGGTCCCGGCGTCAAACATCATGCTCTCGAAGACCACGTTGAACATACCGATGCCCGCCAGGACCAGTTTCGGGACAGGGAACAGGCGCCGTGCCGCGCCTCACAACCACCGGCGAACCCGTTGCTTGTACGCGGCAAACGACGCTCCGAATAGTTTGTCGAGCACACGCTCCTCCGGAAGGATCTGGAATCTCGTGATGTACAGGACGAAAAGTATCGGGCCGACGAGAGATCCAATGAAAGACAGGAACACGGCCCAGGCGACCAGGACCAGGGCCATGCCCAGGTACATGGGATTGCGCGTGAACGAGTACACGCCCGTGGTGACGAGGGAAGCGGAGGTTTCTGGCTTCAGAGGATTGACCGTGGTCTTGGCGCGACGGAACGAAACGACTCCACCCAACGCGATTCCGGCGCCGATCATCGCGATGACCGCGACCAGTGACAGCCTTGCAATAGCGGGTAGTTCCGCGGCGGGCAAGACATGCGCCAGCGCCCACATGCCTGCGCCAATGACGAGGCCAACGATGGGTGGCGGAATGCGGAGCTCCAGGAAACGCATGGATAGTTCTCGGAAATGTGGTCGCTGCCTGGCTAACGAAAAGATCAGGCGGCCACAAAAGCAGCCACGTAGATGACCGGGAAAGCTACCACCAGCCACCACAGCAGAGGCGAGTAGTCTTCTTTCATCCGCGAGCGCTGGAGCCGCAGGCTCTTGATGACCAAATACGGGATTGAAAGGAAGATCGCCGCGAAGTTGCCCAGGGACAGCAACCCGGACCAGCTGTCGAGGATGGTGTAGACGACGGTGGCGAGAAGCACCGCGTAGCTCGGCACGAGGACGACGATGGTGGCCTGCTTCGATTCCCGATTGCGTCGAGCGGTGCGCTCGCGCTGGACTTCGATGGGTGCTTCAGCGCTCATTCGTCCCCGCCGGCGTGCTCGAAGGCAGCGAGAGTTTGGCCGCGCCCCAATCCAGATTCTCCAATGTGCGCCCGAGAAGCGAGCTGCGGCCCGTGCCGTTCAATTGCACTCCTACCCGCGCGGTGTCCCAGACCTGCCTGGACAGACACACTTTCGCGCGCCATTGCGAGTCGATCTCCCGCAACCAGATGAAGTGGTTGCAACTGCGGCGGTCCGCACGGCCACTGCTCTTGTCGGTCACCACGTAGGCTCCGGCTCTTGGCGTTCCGAGCGAATGGGTCACGAGCGGACCGATCACTCCGAAGTAAGTACCCATGGCCAGCGAAGTAAACGCAACGATGAGCGTGGCATGCAGACCGATTCGAACGGGAAAGGAGTGCGACGCGATGACGCTATTCGGGTTTGGATCCCGGGTGACCGGGTACCAGCACAACACTCCGCACAGCAACGAGACACCCAGGATCAACGGAACGAATCGGGGCTCGGGGCCGAAGTGGACACCCTTGAAGAAGTAGTACACCCATCCCAGGGCGACCAGCGCGATCCACGAAAGCACTAGCGCCAAGTACAGCTTCTCGGCTTTGGGAGCGCCGGGGCGGAATGGTGATAAACGCATGGCCATGTTCAGGGGTGAGTCGAAGGGGCGCTAGTGAGCCGAGTGGAAGTGCAAAGTCTTTTCAATGGCCAAGACCTTGGCCGGAGAATGAACAAACCTTGCTGAAGCCCTTTGAGGTAACCGCGAAGACTTCCCGGTGCCAGGGACCTTGCTCGGAGTCCACCCAAGCCGTCACGACGTAGTAGCTGAGCTCGATCTTCACCACGTGAAGCCGCTGTTGCTCCAGTTTGAAGCCCTGGCCGCGGGACGCGAGCGTGAGTGTCGCGATGGAATAATCGGCGGGAATGATGCTGCCAGAGCCGGGATCGAACCACTTCAATTGATCCACGGCGCCATCGCGGTCGATGTCGGCGGAGATGACTCTGTTTCCTGCGTGGTCCGGGTCAATCGGGACAGCGAACTTGATGAGGCCTGTGCGTTGTGAGGCCAGTTTGCATACGTCGGCCGGGCTCGCGTGGCTGAAGCCACCGAACAGCGCGAGCAAAGAGGCGAGTGTGATAACAGGCCCCAGAGCTGGGCGACGCACGTGCTTCGGTTGCGAGTCAGTCATTCGTATGCATTGCACTGTGAAAACCGTCGACGGAACTGAGCGCTTTATTCTCCACGCGGGCGGCCCAGCGAAGAGCCCGGCGATGATCCGGGGTCGTGGATCAGTGTTACGGGTGCCTCGGGCTCAGGCTTGAACGTCGGCGCATCACCCAGATCCGGCGGCGCACTCGTGCGCGTGAACACCGCGATGTCGAATATGACGTAGACGGCCACGATGGCGGATATCAGGCCGATGCCGACGAGCATCGCTCTGGCGTCACCATCGACGAAGTAACCAACGAGCGTGCTGACCGCGCCAACGACCGCGGCGACCAGGAACACAAGCCATCCCCGACGCCGGCGCGATTGACTGGTTCTGACGGATTCGTTTAAACGGTGAGCCATTGTGTATGCGCCTTGCTACTGACTAATACGGTATGAGATCGCCCTTGGAACCGTATTGCATGCGCGCGCTCTCAAAGGATTTCTCACGTATCACTTCCCTTCCGGCACGACGAAAACGAGCTCCAGATTCGGGTTGAACAGGCTTGGATCTTCCGGGAGTGGCAATGGTGACGCCCCATAGAGCGCTGCCACCACCGCCTCCCTCAGTGCAACGGATCCGCAACTACCGAACCTCACGGAAACGATCTCGCCCGTCGTGTGCTGGGCTATTCGCACCTCGCAAGTCTGACCGCCAGTGCCTTTCGGATGAATGAGCCGACGCGAGATCGCCTCAACCAGCGAGGATGCGTACGTCGCCGAGCTGGCGGGCTTGGAATCATCCGATTGGGCGTGCGAGTAGTTCGCAGTGGTGACGATGGGAACGATGGTCCATAGAGCGGCGATTCCGGCTCGATGTGCTCTGAATGCCAATGGATGATGTGAATCGCTAGCCACTCTATTTCTCTCGCTCAGCCGGCATGTCAGGAGACTCCACGCTCGAGACGACTACCTCGGCCGCATCCATTTCAATCGCCAGCGGAGCGATCACCAGCATGAGGAGCAGATGCGCGATCGGCCAAAGCGACTCGTACTTCAGGTCCAGGGTCGAACCCATGGAGCCCAGATACCAGACGACCGTCGAGATGTTGATGAGTGCGAACAGCACCTGCCACCAGCGGAAAGATGTCGACGTTTCTCCAGGATGCCTGACCACGAGCCAGGACACTGCGATCGGCCACCACGCGATCACCGAGCCGAACAGGCCCTCTGCCCCGCAGCTCTTGACGCAGAACGGTCGAGAATCAAACCCGCCGCCACCCATCACATAGCCGGCACCCACCGCCACCAAGGCGACGAGATGCAAGGCGGTGACGCGACCCCTTTGATGGAAGAAGCGTTTGACGGCTTCGGACACTGCGGCGGGAGCACGGTTCATCGTTGTCCAACTGTGTAGTGTTCAGGATCTTCGGGGGTCTCGAAGGCCCTTGCCTCAGAAGGATGCCGATGCCACCCCGGGGGCGCAAGCGCGCTTACCTTAACTCTTCGAGGCAACTCGCCTGCCGCGTAGATTGGGCATGCGATGGATGTCGAGTTGCTCTTTCACCAGGGCTAACCATCAATCCACTTGATTTCGAGCTTCTGCCCATCCCCCGGTAACATTGCGGCGAGCTTGGCGTGAAACGTCATCACCTGGCTTGCGGGAACCGCTTTGAGCGATACGCCACTCGCAGCTTCCTCGGTACAGAACGGCGGATAGGCATGGATGAGTTCGCCGGGCTCGAGTTTTCCGCCATCCTGCTCCAGCTGCATCAACGGCTGCAGCCCCAGGAACTTCACTGGATCTGCAGCAGCGGAAGCAAAGAAATCTGTAAGGCTTGGCGCCAACAGGTCGATTTCACCTGTTTCCGCCGACAGTCGATAGACAGAGCCGCCTCGAAGCAGGAATTGATCACCTACACAGTCTTGAGCGAACGGAACGTCGCTGCGCTGAACACTCGGGTATAGCGCGTGCAGCGCAGAATCCCCTTCCAACGCGGATCGCAATGAATGCCATTGAGGCTCCAAACACGCGCCTCTCACGTGCAACCCGCCGCGGTGCTGAATGAAACCATTGACCGACTTCAAGAGCAGCCGCAAGTTCTCAGGCAACTGATCCAACACGGCCTCGTCATCAATGGGAGGGCCGCGGAACGTGACGTTGGTGATTTGCATGACTTGATGGCTAGCGAAGTCCCGTGTCTTCTCGCATCGCTTGAAACGCGCCCATGATCGACAGAATGATGGCGGGACCGATCCAACCCGCGATCAATGCGGTAGCCCCGGATCATTTAAGGCGCAGCTTGCGAATGAACCTCTCCAAGTGTGGATCGCTTCGATCGAGTGGCGCTTCGGAAAACTCAAACCACCTGATGCCGGCAAATTCCTGCTCGTCATAAGTCATGGCTTGGTCTTTCGCGACGTTCACTATGTACCACAACGACACGTCGGTATGCCCCGACGTCAAGCCCACGGTTGTTGTGCAGGTCACCATGACTGGCGCCTCTATTTCATGCGTGGGCACGAACCCCAGTTCCTCGCGAATCTCCCTCGCTACCGTCGCCCGCGGGTGCTCCCCCTCCTCCACGTGACCACCTGGCGGGAGCCACAATTGCGCATTCCTGTGGTCGACCAGCAGGATGCGTTCGCCATTCACCACCGCGAAGTATGAGACCAGATGCTGAGGTGGAGTCACCGGCTTTGCTGTGCGGCAGAGAGGAGCACCGGAGTCGATCCAGGCCAGCGCTTCCCTCTGGTGGCGCAGTTCCAGAGCATCCAGTGGGCGAATGGACGCCAGCTCGCTACGGATTGCCGCTCGCATGCTAGACCGAACTCCGCCTGGCGCGTGGCAGGAACTGCGCCGATAGCAGGAGCAATGCACATACCAATCCCCAAGACATCACCAGCGCCACGACTCCCGAAGCCACGAGTGCCACCCAAACACCCACCTGCCAACCAGGGCGCGCAAAGTCCCGTTGCGGAAGTGTCCTCCTCCATCTCGAGACTCGCGCCGCCACGAGTGCCGTCCACGCAAGTGCCACGACCGCGTGGAAACCCAGTACGAGGTACACGAGCAACGGCAATCGACCGGCCGATCCCGGGCTGTTCACGATTGGCCTTCTCGTCAGACTGAACAGCAACGCCGCCTCCCCGACAAAGGGCGCATCCGAGTAGTTCGATAGCAGCCGCGGCACCATCAGCGTTCCACCCGGGAGTGGCCATGCAACCACCAGCGCTTGTGCACTCAATGGGTATGCCTTCTCAAAATGCCCGTTCGCACGCGCGGCTGCTATGCCAAAAGCACTGGCGGCGGTGCCGTAGCCCGCCACGACCGGGCCCGCGTCCACATCCATCAGCCACGCGTCGGAGTTCGAATGGCTTTGAGGATATTCCCGGACGCCTACCAGCACAGACCCTTCTTGCCAGAATTGACTTTCATACCGGTCAAACCACTGCTTCGCAGTGTCCGGCCAGAGTTCGGGCGCCCAGGTCAACATGAACGAAATCCCAACCCCGCGTGCACTTCCATACCCCTGGCCTGTCTTTGAGTCGGCCACATAAGCAGGGAGTTGAGTTCGGGGATCGAGCCGAGTGCCTTCGAACGCACGTAGAGCACGCCCGGCAAAAGCGGAATGATCCGTGCCCAACACCTCGTCGGCTCTCCGGATCGCGGTCGATGGCTGGCAGGATATCGATTGGATAGCATTCGCCTGGATAGTCATCCAGCAAGCCGAAAGGCGCATCGTCGATTTCCTTCGCCAGACTCTCTACCTGGTCTCGCAGCTGAGACTGATACCGGTCGTCGCCTGACAACTTCTGGTAGCTCGTGAGACCACTGATGAGAAGCATGCGATAGAACAGATTTTCCCGGTGAAGATAGTCCTCTCCCCAATGCGCTTTGACCCACGCCGCATGATTGGGATCCGCCACCAGGGCCGCGGCCGCTTCGATGGCGCCGCGAGCTGACTGGCTCGGCATCACGCGAGCCAACGCCGGATTCTCCTTCCACGCTTCTTGAAGTGCTTCCGTGGTCCATAGATAAAAAACCGAACTGAAGAGCGGCCATTCGGTACCGGAAATGTCGCTCGTGCTCAGCTGTGCGGCGACCCCGGAAGCGACGCGATCTCGAGCCCAGGGCTCATATCTGTCGGAGAGCGATCGATGCCACCTGAAGGCAGCGCGTGGCACGCCGACGCCGGCCAGGCCGGGGTCGTTGAGGGCTTGCACCAGGGTGCAAAATGGAAACACGAACAGACAGGTGATTGCGACGAAGGCGATCACGGCATTTCCGTACTCCACGAAGCGTACGGTTCGCGTCATGAACGTGTGAGTCAGAGATCGTCCAGGAACTTGCTCGCGAAGTTGTCTGGCTTTCCATCGCCGTCAAAGTCCGTGACTCCCTTCGAACGCAGGAACTCGATGGTCTTGCGATGATGCAGATACCGCCAAACGATGGCGACGACAAGCAGCAGCAGCGCCGCCGCGCACATGCAAGTAATCGCCGCGTTGGTGGCGGCGGCCGTCATGAATTTCGGAATGATGATGCTGAGCGCGAAGGGCTCGAACGGCCCTCGCGTGATCCAGCCGATGGCACTGATCGTGCCCAGGATGATGAAGGGAAAGCCGAAAAGCAGAAACGTGCCCAGAACACCGGCCAGGGTGGCGAAGGCCTCTTCCACACGATCACGGTGAACGGTCATGGTTTATCCCTCACGCTCGCGCTCCAGCGATTTTCCAGGTGCGGTTTGGCGATATGGACCGTGGTGATAATACTTTGGACGATCATCGAGACGCACGTGCAGCCAGGGCACCCCGGCGCCCGCCGTGCTCAGCCATACAGCGCGATCACTGATCCGCTTCTGCATCGTGGCCCCCACGACTTTCCACAGTTCGGCTCGCTGTGCCTCCGGGGCCCCGCGTACAAACGCGGAGAGGTGCCCGTACGCGCTGTCGGCGGCCAGCGGCCTGGGAACCACCATCACCGCGTCGCCTCCCAGGTTGGCGAACGAAATGACACTACCGCCTGGAGAGGCCTTGAACTGCTGGGCAAATGAAGCAGGAGAGGCTGACCGCGCAAGCTCTGGTGAATCGACCAGCACGCATTCAAACGGCTGGTTCAGTGTCGCTGCGTTCACCGATGGTGTCTCCCATCGGAACGCATCAAAGGGCGCTTTGGCGAGGAGAGAATTGAACCAGGTTACAAACTGGGCGTCGCGTTGCCAGGCATCGACTACGTCGCCATAGCGGACAGGCCGGGCATCATTCCATAGCTCGATCCGAGTGCCACCATTGAACTGTGTTGTCCGGGTCGTCCACATCGTAGTGCTCAACGGTTCAGACGGTCGGCATGGCCGCAGTTCACTTCGCATGGCAAATTGAATTGGCTGACGCTCACTTCAGCAAGATTTCTTGGCCGGGAAGAAACTGACGGAAGTCGCGCCATTCAGAAATGGGCTGATCGTCCACGATCGCATCGGGCTTGGGCAGAAATCCGTCGAAGCAATCCGCCAGCCCCAGTTCCTGTGCGGATGCACGCGCGTATTCAGCTCCGGCCGTGCTCCACAGGAACAGGCGCGCACCAGATTGTTTGAGGGCACGCACGCTGGAGATGGCGAAGGGCATTGGAATACGCTTGGTGCTTACGGAACGGACCAGCGTGTCGTCGACGTCGAAATAGATGACGGGCGCTTGTGACATACCTTGCCTGCTTACCTAACCGTTGAGCGGGGTGACTTGCACGCCGCTGCCTGAGCTTGCCACTGTACCTTTCACGTGGCCTATCCAGCCAATTGTCAGTTGATATCTCGTGGGAACACTTTTCTGATGGCCCAGGCGAATGGGAAAGCCACTATGAGGATACCGATTGCAAGCAGCGGGCCTCCGGAATCGGCGCCCTCGCACCATTTCTCCACGCGCTCGTCGGAACAGAAGAAGGCGCCGAGGAGAGCGGTACAGCCGACAATCACGAGCAGCCCAAGGAGCAGCCACTCCACCCAATGTAAATCCGTGGTTGTTCGAGCCAACCCCAGCCCGGCGGCCACCAGAAGTCCAGCGCCTGCCAAGATGAGGCAGATGCGGAAAAAGAGTGGATCGATCCCCTGATCGCGAAATCTGCGACTGCGTCTCTCGTCTTCTAAACGCACGGCGCTGCCACTAGTTCGATACCTGAAGCGTGCCCACTACCGTCCACGCTCGCTCGGCCGAGGAAGTCTGGCGTCTCTGCGATGTCATGCGCGCAATCTCCTCGCGCACCTGCCTTAGCGTCCACACAGACTGCAGCCCACGGCGACGCCTACGCAGATGAGCTTTCGAGAACATCAAAGCCTTCTCACGGGATCCAGAACCATGGAACTCCACCAACGACAGCAACTGGTACGCGTCCATCTGAAGGCTTCGCGCGCCGACACCCTCGCAGCTGGCGTTCAAGGCCTTCGGATTCGCCGATACCAGCTTCAACAGAATGGGCTTGGCACGCCTGTCGCGGCCCAACATGTGCAAAGTGTTCGCGATGTTGTACAGGGCGATCGGACACGCGGGAGCCATCTCGAGCG
The DNA here is from genome assembly GCA_963846605.1 of uncultured Pseudomonadota bacterium. Taxonomy (GTDB): domain Bacteria; phylum Pseudomonadota; class Gammaproteobacteria; order Steroidobacterales; family Steroidobacteraceae; genus CADEED01. Next base: position 541,217 of record CAWJWS010000008.1, on the reverse strand, counting down.
CTTGCTCGAAGAGTCGCAGCGCAGCGGCGTACTTTCTGGCTTCATGCTGTGCAAGTCCGCGGCGCATCAGCGCTTCATGCTTGCGGTGGTTCTTGGAGAGGTGGCGCATCAGTGATGCGGGTACGCGTAGGGAAGCGCAACCACCACGAACACGCCGGCGAGTACCACGGCCGCGCCGGCAGACAGAGCGCGGTGCGCCTTCGAAAGATAGCAAGCGACTGCACCAGTAGCCGAAGCCAGCGCCGCCACCACCAGGAGCCGGCTCAAAACCTCCGTCCACGACAGTGTCGCGTCGCAAGCGCCTAACTGACAGATCGGAAGGGTGAACGTGGAGCGATCCGCCTCGGTGCCCCATGCGCAATTCTCCCATCGGGCGGCGCCCAGACATGGGTAAATCCAGCCGGCGAGAAGTGATGTCAGTGCGGCACCCGAGACGGAACTGACCAGAATGCTCGCAGCAATCCGCGATCTCGAGCGCCACCCGGCCGAGTTGAGCGGCAACGTTTCGTCAGACGCGCTCTGCCCGCTCGTCATTCCTGGACCATCGTTGCGTGCGACCACACAACCTGCCATTGGCCGTTGCGCTTCTCGTATAGATCGGTGTGCCATAGCGCGCCTGGCCGTCCAGGGCTTCCTCGAACCGACACCTTTACCTTGCCCAGGTAGCGGATGACGGCCGAATCTCCATACAGCCGCACTTGCATCTCCCCGGCTCCCACTCGAGGTAGTCCAGATCGCCAGAGGCGAGGTCCGCCAGGTATTTCGCCTTGGTTAACGTCCCGCCACGCGGATTGATCAATTGGTAGTCATCAGCGTGCAAACGTGTGGCGGTGGCGATATCGGCAGCTACGAGTGAACGGACTCGCTCACGCTCGATCGACCGTAGCAGATCAGCCTGGTCTGCCGCTTTGGCGGCGGGGATGGCAGTCAGAATTCCGAGGATGCACAAGGTCAAAACCGGATTCACGCTCATGACGATCTCCGTACGTAAGCAAACAGCGCGCGCATTGCAGTCGAGGCAATTGCCCTGCGCGCTGTCTAGTGAGGACCAACGCTTGCCGCCTCTTCATTGATTGTGACGACATCGGTGACATCAACGCCCATTTCCCAGGTCACGAATGTGCACTCGTTGAGAGCTGATCTCCATTACGCATGAGAAGCTGAAGATCGACGTGAGCCACGTAAACACGCGCTATACCTGACCGCGACGTTGGCCGGCGCGGACATAGGCGGCTGAGCTGGGCACCTTAAGCATCACGCATCCTGCGCCTCACGACGAGCCATCGGACCAAGCGAGTCAACCCAAACACAAACAGAGTGAATCCGGTCAACAGCGCGAAGACATACGGTGCGTAGACCCAGGCCTCCGGCTCAAACAGCTCGCGCCGGGAGAGAAGGAAGAGCCCGCCGTACCCACCCGCAACCATGGCACACGCGAGCAAGACGGCGCCTGTTAGTAACTGCGAGCGAAGCAGCAGTGCTGCGGCGATTCCCGTACCGGAGAGAAACACCACCCAGAATACTTTCACCCAAGGATTGTCAGGGCGTTCGCATGGACATCCTGGGGGCAGATTCACTGTGCAGGCGGCCATCGACTCATAAACCTCGACGAGCTGTCCGCGGCAATGACGATGCGCTTCCTGAAGATTCCAATCCGGCTCGACTAACCATGCGACGCAGAATGCGACTGATATGCCAAGGAGAACCAGCCAGTCTCGTTGCGGCGAGGTCATCTCAGCCACCTGTCGCTGCCAGCGTTTGAAGTTGGACTTTCTTCTTTTCTGCGCGACAGCCATCCCATGGCAAACGATGTAGCGACGAGTACGCCGGCCACTTCAACGAGAACGCCAGCGAAGACAATGGCTTCCGCCAAGAGCGTGGGGTGCGATATAGCGAACATTGCGAACGCCCGGTCGCCAAATCTCTCGAACGGAATCGTGGGAAGGAACCACGCAATGCCCAGCGAAGCCAGCGGGATCACAATCGCTACCCACACCTGGGTTACCTTGCTACGCGACAAATGCAACGCGAGCCGCACCGACCCCAAGACCAGGCCGAACGTCACCAGTCCCAGCGCCAGTAGAAACACGGTACCAGTGAGTAGATCTGCGGGGCCCTCCTCGCCTACCACTGCGACGATGGCAGCGACGATGGCACTGGTCAGCACGACCACTACTGCAGCAATGGCGCTGATCAGGGATGCGGTTCGAGAAGAAATCATCCTGCCTGCAGCTCGCACGCGCCTACTCCAGCGATTTCTTTGTTGCGTCGAGCCCAACGGGCACCTCTATCCCCTCGCGATCAAAGGCCACGCCATTCTGCGCAAGAACTTCGGAGCATGCCTCCCAATCCGCCTCTTTCAGGTAGCTACGATACCAGTCGACGGCAGATCCCGCCCAGCCCAACTACTTTGGACTCTACTTCAATGACCAGAAACAAATACGACGGCGACTGAAGACACTGCCTGAATACCGGGAGGTACCCGGCCGGAAATCTTCCTGGTTCATTGAGTTCGTAAATCTCGCAGCACGCTGCCAGATCGTCACTGGCGAAAGCTCGAATTCGAGCTTGAGCAACCCGGCCCGCAGCAACCGACGGATCGAATCGGGATCGACCACGGCTGATGCGCTTGATCCAGCCTGCAACGTTCATGGGTAACGAGCGGCGCGCGTGAAGCCGTGTGGACCTGGCCCGTTATCCTTCACCGGGGCGCTCCGGCGATGTGCCGAAGTGCGCAGCCCCCGGCTTCGCGACAAACGCCTGCTTGTCATGCCGATCAAAACCCGCCAGTTCATAGAACCGCATCGTAGCCTTGTCTTTCCGGCCGGTGAGCAGCATGACTTTGTAGCAATTCTGGCGCCAGGCCTCGCCGAGCGCGTGCGCGAGAACCGCCTTGCCCCACCCTCGGCGACGGTGCATCGCATGAGTGACGACATTCTCGATCACGCCATAAGGCCGGCACGCGCGGGTGAGGTTGGGAACGACCGTGAGAGTACAGCTCGAGACAAGCGAATCCGACGCGAAGCCTCCGAAGTACTTGATCCGCGGATTCGCAAGAGCCTCCGACCACACTGCTTCGGCAGCCTCAGCTGACGCCGGTGGGTCATCGTGTTCGTGCAGATGGGCGTACAGGCTGAGCAGCGACTGAAGCTCGTGTGATTGAATCTCGCGGATGTTCACGAGCGGCCTAGCCGTTTCGATGAGCGGCGCGCGCGCCGACGTTTGGGCCGGGCACTCCGCCCCTCACTACCGCTCCCGGGAGTTGTTAGACGCCGTAGTGGGTGCGCGCCTTCAGACATAGGTGATCCACTGCCGCAGAATCGCCTGGAACGCCTTCTTCTTGGTCACAAGGTCATCCATGTCGGTAAAGTTGACCGTGGCACGATCTTTAGCCACCCAGTTCAAGAGCTTCTGCGGGTCCTTGATCGACGCGCTGGAGCCTGCCACTTTCCGGACCTTCGCCCCGAAGTGAAGCACGACCCCCGTGCCACCTTTTATCCGCAGGTTGGTAGTTGCGAAGTACTCGCGCGTGCGAAAACTCGGCGCATTCCACTTCACACCTTCGAGAATGGCTGGGTCCACCTCCAAGATGAGGGCACGTAGAGCTTGAACTGCTTCCCCTCCGGGATGCCGAAGCGCCTTCAACAGAGCATCAACGGCCTCGGTGGAGTCGGCTGGTGTGTTGTGGGCGGGGGATGATGCCTTTGATTTCATGCGTTACCTGGAAGCGAGGAGTCTGCGCGGTCTGCCGGTCGAGCTGAGCGGTGCACGGTGCATGAACTTGTTACTTCAACTCTCACGCGCCGCCCCAGCGAAGTGTCGCGCTTCACATGCTAACTGGGCTTCTTCTCAAGAAACTTCTCCCAGGACACAGGTGCCCAAGGATGCAGCTCATAGACAAAAATGCCTGCTCGTACTGCCGGATCATTGGCAGCTATTGCCTCAGCCTCTTGTTCGCCAGATACCTCGAGAACTACCGCCCCACCCGCGTTGTCGGTGAGAGGCCCGGCCTGCTTCATGGCACCCTTCTTGTACAGGCTGATCATGTAGCTCCCGTGCTCTTTGAGAGGTAGTTCGGCGATCGTTTTACCCGCAGGCCAAGCAGGACCCGGACGGTAGATAACCAGAAAGATAACTTTTGCACTTGCCCCAGGTTCTGTGTCAGCGGCGGCGGCTGGAAACCAACCTACGGCAAGCATCGATACGGCCAGGAGTAAGGAGATTGTCGTTTTCATTTATGCCTCGGCGGATACGAAGGTGTTAGGCGGTGCACTACGCAAATGCACTTGTGACTCGACAGGAACAGTAGAGCGCCAAGCCAAATATTGTATGGACACTCAGATTTTGCATCCGCACCAGGGCGGGCCTTGGCGCCTTCGACGCGCAAATTCCCTGACCGAGTGCGGGCTGCATCAGAAGCCACGGTGATAGGGTCGTAACCAAACCGAATAGTACGGCAGACACTATCGTCGGTTGCCCCATCTGCGCGATGCTCACATACATCAGGAATAGCGCCGCGTATACGCAGCCAACCAGGTAGTGGAAGACCCAGCCCAAGATTGCTTCGTGAGCAATTGGCGGTGACGAGCCAATTGAAACGTGCGTGAACTGGCCATCGCGCATATGCCCTATCCAGCGGCCCACCAGCCCCCAGTTGGTTCGGGGCCGTCCAAGCATCCTGTTCGAGAATGTAGCCCAGAGGTCGATGGCTATCGTCGCGGTGATTCCCATCGTCAGGATGCGTAGTGACTGCTCCATATCACTCTTACTTCAGCACGCGATGTTAGGCGAAGTGACAGCACATGTCCCGTGAAGCCGCTCCAGCGACACGTCAGGCGACGCACCATGTCTGGGTGTCATGCGGATCCGATTTTGCTTTGGTTCGCTCTGCTTCGACAATGGCAGCAGTCATTTCACTCAACGGACCCGCTGGCACATAGTCCATGCCGTCACTGCCAATATCCCCTCGAACATCCGGCGTGCCAGACATATACCGGGGGACGATCCTGAAGCCGATGACGGGCCCTCTCAACACGCATCCAACGTTGTTGAAAGGCGCAAAGAAGCTTCCGACGGCGTGCGTGAATGCAGTTTCGACTTCCTTGGTGAGCCGTTGAGGAAGACCGAGGCACAGCTGGCGCCTAACGATCGAGTTGAGCGGCGCGCACGCCGGTGTACAGGCTTCGCACTTTACATTCCACGCGTCCGCTCCAGCGAGGTGCTAGGCGAAATCAAGCGGCCGTAACCTCTTCAAGATGCAACCCTCCACGAAACTTCTGATTCCGCAACATTTCTCCCGTGGTCGGACCGACGAGCAATATGGGATGCTGCTCATGGCCTGATGCGAACTCGATATCGGAGCAATAGAATCCGGCTGTCAACGGTCGCTCCGCTCCCACCGCGAATGCCCGGACCGGCATGACGACGCTGAAGTACGCGGCGCATTCCGAGCAGTAGTTTTCCTTTCTACCCGCGTCGTATCTCACCGCGCGAGATGCGCGAAGCACCAGATAGTCGGAGTCTGCTGGAAGCGGAAGAAATTCCGCGCCTGAGGAGTGCTCCCCAACGCAAACGTCGCGGAATCGACGGGAAACTAGAAAATAGCCATCGTAGGTAGCCCCGACATCCTTCTTCCGTTTCCTGGCCCTGAAAGTGGGATTAATATAGCGATCGTTCGTCTTGCGCCCACAGCTCTTGCAGGTTTCGGGATGCGGCACACCGTCCTTTCCGAAGCGCCAGTGATAGAAGGAGCGAACAGCGGGTGTGAAGATGTCGGGACCGAGCATGTAACTGTCGTTGTCCTCGGCTCGAAGCTCGTACGCGATGATGGTCGCCATGTTGCCTAACGACTGGCGGCGCGCACGCCGGTGTATGCACTTGGCAGCTTATTCAACAGGCGTCCGCTCCAGCGATTTGTTGAGCGTCATCGCCGCTCGTGCGGAAGATACATGCACCACAGGGTTGCGTCTCCGAGATTTCCGCGGCCGGTCTCCGCGAAGCCGGCGCGCTCGTAAAATCCCAGATTGGATGCCTGCGCCGTCTCCAAGTAGACACCGGAAGACATTGGATCGCTTGCCGAAACCGCGCAGAAGGTCTTGAGCAATTGCATTCCGATACCGGATCTTTGCAAGGCTGGGTCAGTTCCGATCACACCCAGGTAGTAGTGCGGAGCTAGTGGTTTGAATTTGGTAGCGACCTCGTCATAGAGTGCCATTCGATCGGTCAAGCCGGGAATCGCGTTCTCGAAGCGAGCCCACTCTTCCGTGAGGCTCGGTGACCAATCGGGTCGCTTGGTCGAGTAGCCCATCGTTGCCCCGGCAATGCCATGAGCTCCCCGCGCCACGAAAACTGGCATCTTGAGCTCGATGCGAGCTCGCATCAGGAGCGAGAAGAATTGTGTCACGCGCTCTCGATAGCCCTGACCGGTTTGCAGCAGGAAGCCGGTGATTGGGTCGCGAACGAAAGCCGTTGCCAAGCAACCCACGGCTTCTTCGATTTCGGAGGGAGTCGCAGAGGTGATCTTCATGATGCCTGACGGTTGAGTTGACTCGCGCGCGCGTCGCGGTCTGAGCTTGGCGTTCTATTCTCCACGCATCCGCTCCAGCGAGTTGCTAGACGGAGGGTGAGGCCCTCCACGACCGATACAGAAATGCGAGGCCACACCCGAAACCACAACTAGCGCAAACAGGAAGGCGGAAGTAGATGCATTCGGGAGGTGTAGTTCGCCTGCGTGTACCCATGAGGCCACTGCCAAGCACAAGAACAATGCGAGAACAAAGCTGCTACCTAGCCAGAATGCGCGGAGCCTGACAGTGTCGCGAATAATCTCAGCAATAGAAGCCGCAACAAGAGTAGCCGCAATCACGGAGATGCCGACACCAATCGAAACCCAGTCGAACATTGGAGCTCCGACGAAAGCTCTCACTAGCACGAGAATGGCAAGCATGGCGCTGAGGATCAGTGCCACCGCGAATGTGCGGCGTAGTACTCGACGAAGAGTGGCTGACATGTCTACTGAAGCCGTCTAACGGTTGAGCCTAGCGGCACGCACGCCGCGGCATTAGCTTGGTACTCTATTTCTCACCCGACCGCTCCGGCGAGGTGTTAGCCGGCGTTTTGTCACGGCACGTAGACCAAGCGGACGTCGTACCTGAATCCATCGGCACACTCACGGACCAGAGACTGGAGAATCAAGTCGCTACGACCTTCTTCTTGCGTCCACAGGTCGACGATAGTGTCCCAGCGTTCTCCTGTCCGCTCCAACGAGGTGTTAGACGTCTCACCGGTTGACGATGGTCATAGGGGGGATGACGGGAACGACAAATTTGATTCGGCTGACCTTAGAATTTTCGTCAGCAACCGTCCCCTTCCCACCAAGGCCAATGCCTAAAACCTTGATGCCAGCCTCTGCTTCACCGCTGACCTTTTCGGATCCTGAGACAGCTATATCAAACTCGACCTTCTGAGCGTTTCCGGGCCCGGCGTTTTGCGCTCCACCCCAAATAGGGTTTATGACGCCCGAAAACTTCTCGGTCTTCGCGATCTCGATTGCATTGTGGACGCCGCGTTGAATGTCAACGAGCGTGGCAGTGATGAATTCGTGTAGTTCCACGGTGACCTCGAGAGACGTCTAACGGTTGAGTTGAGCGGCGCGCACGCCGGCGTATGGGCTTGGCACTTTATCGTTCACGCGTCCGCTCCAACGAGTTGTTAGGCCGCATGCCGCGGCAAACGTTCGACTCACGACTGCAGCTCCCAACCCATGATCCAGAAAATCGCTGACTTTAGGCACACTGTTGCGATAAACCCAAAGAACCAGTAGAGACTCGCGACGACCCAGAAGGAGTACGGTGCCGCGCGGAATAGAACTGGAAGCGCAGCAGGCACAGCGGCCGCAAAGAACAGCGCTCCCATAAGGTTGTGATTGGCTGCGACCGACGGCACAAACACTACGAGTAGGTGAAAGACTGTAATCCCCAAGAGAAAGGGCCAGCGAATCCTCAGCGCTTGGCCAAGTGACATCTTGGGCTTGCTGTTGTCCGTGAGCATGCGGCCTAACGATTGAGTTGAGCGGCGCGCGCGCCGTCGTTTGAGCTTGGCACTTTATCTCTCACGCGTCCGCTCCAACGAGGTGTTAGACCGCACCGACCGCTACTTGCGGGCCGAATCTGTCCACAATGCGGCGACACGCAGCCATTACCCGTTCCTGCACAGCTTGGGTATAGCGTGCTATTTCAACATCCTTTCTTGCAAGAGCCTCGCTACTCCAAATCTCTCTGACCGAGCCCAGGGGTAGTGCGCCAATCTCAGAGGCGACGCCGCCGAAAACCACAAAGTCAGGATCGACCCGCCAGTCAGGGACGATGCGGTTCGCGACTGTGGATAGCGGTATACAACCTTCGAGTATTCCAGTCTGACCGCTCAGGATGGCTTTCGCGACACGAACGGCCTCCGCAATGTGTGCCAGATCGGTCTGAGGTATGCGCTGCCATTGAGTGCGGTCTAACGGTTGAGTTGAGCGGCGCGCTCGCCGACGTATGAGCTTGGCACTTTATCCCGCACGCGTCCGCTCCAACGAGGTGTTAGACGGCATCACGTTGCGTGGAATGGGTCGCCGGACGCAAGCTTGCCGCCGCACCAAGCGCATACGGTGGCACTCTTTAAGACGCGCCGAGAACAGTGCGGGCAATCTATCGCGCCTTGGCTACGAGTGATCTTCCCGTCTTTCACGCCGTCAGCTAGATCCACCTTTTCAATGTACTTCTTCAGGTCACCGTCAGTTAGGCCGGTGTGTGCTTTGAGCAGCTGCCAAAGGGCGTTGGTAACCAGATTCATCCGTTCGTAGCGCTGCTCAAGCTCACGGAGCTTGTCGCCGGTACTCGTGACTCGTCGATCAGTGTCCGCTTGCAGCGAGCCGAGGCCGCCGATCTTGCCCTGCTGGTATACGTCGAAGATGTCGATGAAGTCGATCATGATTTACGCCTGGTTGTGGCACAGATGCCGTCTAACGGTTGAGTTGAGCGGCGCGCGCGCCGACGTACGAACTTGGCACTTTATCCCTCACGCGTCCGCTCCAACGAGGTGTTAGGCAGCGCATTCTGCGACGGCTCCGTGCCCAAGGCCTGAAACGCCGCGCGGTCATAGACTGACATTTCTATTCCGATGCCGGCCTGTGCGCAGAGCGCGATCAGCTCAGCCGACAGGCGGTCGAACTGGCTAACTACGTCTCCTTCAAGCCTAGACCAAAGTGGGAAGTCTAGGAAAGCTTCCGAAACCGGGTGGGCGTCAATTAGAGAACGAACGGCCGAGGCATGCCGCGTCAAGAAGCCGATCGCATCGTGCACCTGGCCCGGAAAGTTGTCCCAGTCTTCCGCAGAGACATCGAAGGAAATGCGATACACCCCAAAAGTTTCCCCCGTACTCTTGCGTCGTATCTCATTGGCGTCGTGAGCGCTGTATACGGGGAGAGTTGTCGTTGTGGAGTACGGCTTGAAAGAAGTCGATTCGCTAAAGATCTTTAGTACACACATTTGAATGGCCGCGGGCGGTTGGCGCGATGCCTAACGGTTGAGTTGAGCGGCGCGCACGCCGACGTATGCACTTGGCACTTTATTCCTCACGCGTCCGCTCGAACGATTTGTTAGGCGTCCGTCGCACGGGCGCGTGACGTGCGCTTCATGACCATTCGAATGCGCTCAAGCACTTGGTCCTCCCGCTCAAGATAAAGCTTCCGCTTCCAGTTCCTGTCGATGTCGCCAAACTCGAGGTCGAGAGCCAGAGTTGTGGCCTTGCCCCGAAGGTAGATGCCGAGCATCGCTGTCGACTGGGCGGACGTCAATTCCACGTCGTAACCCTTCAATCGTGCGACTGAGACCTCGTATAGGCGCGGAGGACTCTTCGGCAACCACTGAAGTATGAGGATCCCCTTTCCTGCGGCGTCTAGTTCAAGTCGGACGTACTCCACTACAGGGCGTGGCGTGCCTCCGAGCCACGCAGTGGCCAAGTCGGGCAGCTGAGCCGGCGGGATCAGCGAGCGTGCCTTGCAGGGTGTCGATGCCCCGACAAGTAGAAGAACGGTGACCAAGAGCTGTCGCACGGCCCTTGCCTGACGCCTAACGGTTGAGTTGAGCGGCGCGCGCGCCGACGTTTGAGCTTGGCACTTTATTCCTCCCGCGTCCGCTCGAACGAGGTGTTAGGCCTGCGGCTGCCACGAGAACACCTCAGGACTATTTCGCGCAAAGGTTTGACCGTAGAGAACTACTTGAGATTGATCCGGACGCAGCATCGGCCGTGACCTTTTACCTAAAAGAAGTCGGTCGAGCGCGACTTCTAGACTTTCGCCTTCGAAGTAGAACGCGTCATGAATGTAGCTGCTTCCGTAGCATGCACCGTCTGAGGCAACACAAAGAAGCCCGTGACTCATGTGCACCTCGGCGATTGGAACTAGGTTCGACCTGAGTAGCCGGCTCCATTGAGCTACTTCAGGCGGGGTGTTCGGCGAATTGAAATCGATGTCGGACGTCGCGCACTCGATGCCCGCATCGCTATCTGGGCGGATGTGCAAGCCGCCATAGGCTGATAGCACTCGCCAAGCAGGATGATCTTCAGGGACTGATCCTTTGACTGGCGCGCTTCGATTTGAGCGCCAACCTGCCGCCTCAAGGAGGCGAGTCACCGTCGAGTTAAGGTGAGCGTCCACGCAGGCCTAACGGTTGAGCTGAGCGGCGCGCGCGGCGGCGTTCGAGCTTGGCACTTTATCCATCACGCGTCCGCTCCAGCGAGGTGTTAGATCGCATGCCCATTGTCGTATGCAAACCGGTATTTGCGACCGTTGAAGTCTATCGCCTCGATATGATCGGGCTGCAACGAAAAGCCCTCTGAGAAGATGTCTTCGCCACTGACACTCCACAGAATGCGCCCTTCTCGCGACAAGCGAGCGATTTCGACCTCGCCGTGTGAAATCAATGCGTCCCTTGAGGCATCGAAGTAAATTCCAAAGCACGTTGCGAAATCGACTCTTGTGCTCCAGCGAAACACGACTGGATCTAAGTCGAAACAAGCGATGTGGTCGCAAACCGATAAGTAGACCGTTTCGTTTAGAACCAGGGCTGATTTCTCGTGGACTTTTGTGGCACCGGCGGCTGCTCCAATGACTGCCTCTGGCACCCCGTCAACGATCAAGCCGCATATGGATATGGGCCTATAGACCTCACCAACCAGGAACTCGCTACGATAGCGGCGCACGTTGTCTGCCGAGCGAAACGTGTACGTTGGTTCATCTAGAACCTCTATTCGACGGCCACTTCGTGTCAACATCTCCATGCGATCTAACGGTTGAGTTGAGCGGCGCGCACGCCGAGGTTTGGGCTTGGCACTTTATGGTGGGCGCGTCCGCTCCAACGAGGTGTTAGAGCGCGCACGCCTTTCCTTGACGAAGCTGATTGAGCCACTTGCCACTTGCCTCTCTGGCGTATGCCACGCAACGGTGACACCCGATCGAAGGGCGCTTTCCGAAGCTGGAACAGAGAATGCCGACGACGACCCAGCGGCGCAACACCGCTTACCTTAACCGCCTGATTTCACGAACTGGCCCGCTAGACCGCGAACCCGAACACCAGGCAGCGCGACCCCGACCGGACTTGCGATTGATCTCGGGAGCTCGCTCGACCGGCCCTTCCGATCTGGCGACGCTGGATCCACCTACTTGGACTGACCGCTTGCTTGCAGGCGCCGCATGATCGAAGCGTGAGTTGAGAAGCGCGATCTCCGCCTCTCCAAATGATTTGTGCGCTCTAACGGTTGAGCTGAGCGGCGCGCACGCCGACGGTTGGGCTTGGCACTTTATCTCTCACGCGTCCGCTCCAGCGAGGTGTTAGGTGTCACTCGGTGGGCGGACATGGTTCTTCAGTGCAGTCGAGAATTTGTCTCAGAGCGGCAATTCGCAGATTCGTCTGGTCCTCGATGCATAGCGTCCAGAGTAGTGAATGCATCGAACCACCGCTCTCCATTGGGCCCACCAAGACCAAGCACTCGCTATCCCTGTACGCGAGCCAAGCGCGCTGTGCCGCTCTTAGGCGCTTCACTGCGGCCGGAGAACGCATCTTCTTGAGCGCCTCGCGGTAGGTGCTATTTAGTTCGTCATCTGCTGCGGACGCATTCTGCGCAGCGCACTCATTCATCGTTTGTTGGTTCTTCTGGCACTCGGGCGAGTTCCAATAGACCGCGCCGCCGAAGCTGGGCGAGGCCGCGACGATAGCGAAGGACGCGAACAAGGGAGCCATGCGCATGTGACACCTAACGGTTGAGTTGAGCGGCGCGCGCGCCGGTGTATGAGCTTGGCACTTTATCCCTCACGCGTCCGCTCCAACGAGTTGTTAGGCGGCTTGGCGAAGAACGCTCGGGCACCGGAACTGAACAAGAACCACGAACAAAGGGCTGCCCATAAGACTGGGAAGAGCCACATAACGGGGGTGACCAACTTCAATGCATCGGTCCAGGAGACTACCCACGACGGATGAGCGTCCGGAGCCGCACCCCGCGCCACCGTCGCTGAGATGGCCGAAAGATAGTACGCGTACAGAACTGTGACTATCGCGACCAGCAGCAGAGTCCTTGCAACCCTGCTACCGCGCAGCAGCCAAAGCGACGACGCAATTAGCAGAACGATTGGCACGAGAAGCCGTGTGGCGTGACCCTCCAACCATGGATCGTACGAAAGCGAGCAGCCGTCCATACGATACTCACCCGGCGGGACTGGCTCGTCGACGCAGTGCATGGAAATAAGCGCCCACAGGAAGAAGAGGCCAATCAGGACATGAAGAGCGCTGAAAGCCACCACGGTGCGTGGCACTTTCCGAAGAGAGTCGCGAAACGCTCGCATAGCCGCCTAACGGTTGAGTTGAGCGGCGCGCACGCCGACGTATGCGCTTGGCACTTTATTTTCCACGCGTCCGCTCCAACGAGGTGTTAGGTGCCGCACAGATGACACTCGGCTGCATTCGCTCTGCCCATGCAGTTCCGCTCGCATAGATCAGACAGTGCCGCCTCGAGCGCAGCGGCCCTTTCATCTGCCATGCGCTCCATACAACCGGAGTACAACATTGCGACCATAGTGCCCCGATCCGTTGATTCGCAGGAAGCCTCGCGAAATGCAATCCATGCTCGTTGAACCTTTAGCAGGTGGGTTGCGTCCCCCGGCTCTCCAACCTCTTTCAGAAGTGTGCGGAGAGCGGTGTATGCGCGTGTTAAGCGAAGCTCCGCCTTAGCCGCGCTCAAGCCTGCGCATGCATTCACTTCCACCTGAGGCCCAGGTGGGCTGGATTTGCAGCGGGCCAGGCCCTCCTCGATCTCTTGAGGGGTATAGTTCGCCGCTGCTTGACCAGAGAGAAGTGCACAAGCTAGTGCGACCAGCAGTGTGGTGAAGCGTTGCAAGCGGCACCTAACGGTTGAGTTGAGCGGCGCGCGCGCCGGCGGATGAGCTTGGCACTTTATCCCCCACGCGTCCGCTCGAACGAAGTGTTAGGTGTCTATGTGACTTCATTTGGCGATCCGAATGATCCACGCAACGGCCAAAAGTCCCACAATGAAGAGCACGCCGGGAAGGAAAAACCGCCCAAGCGCGCCCCAAACCATTCGAGTCGTGACACCACGCACCATCTCGAGCTGTTTAGACAGTCTTTCCAGCTCGCCCGGGATAAACACAACAGTCCCACCAGCCTTCAAGACGGATGCCGCTTCCGTGAGTTCCGTCGCGTACCGATCACGCTCAGTCTCACCTTCATATCTGCCCACCGAGAGATACACGCTCTTTACCAAGTCTGCATCAACGGTCGGCTCAAAGCCGCAGGTAGAACACCGAAGGTACGGCGCACGCTTGCTGGAACCACAACGAACGCAAATCGCGGAGACCACTAGAGACACCTAACGGTTGAGTTGAGCGGCGCGCACGCCGAGGTTTGGGCTTGGCACTTTATGGTGGGCGCGTCCGCTCCAACGAGGTGTTAGGCGCCATGCGCGCAGACCTATTGACTTGGCGAGTACCAACTCAGCGTCTCCACCAGCGAATCTGCCCTCAGCTTCGTAAGTGACCACTCGCAAGCAAGGAGAACAGCACCAAAGTCGAAACTGCTCATATCTCCTTCCAGATTACAGTGCAAGTCTCGATACTTCTCCCACGCATCCTGAGCGTGCCTGAGAGATTTTGCTCTGGCGCTCGCATCTTTCTCCAGCATGGCCTTCTGCAACTTTTCGTACGCGTCCGCTAGCCGAATCCGTTCACCCTCCAGGCGGTAGCGGAAGCAGATCTTCATGGAGATGGGACCACCGCTGTCGCAGGCATCGTAGCTTGCTCGCACCTGGGCCTCGGACATGCCCTGTTTGACAAGGGTGGCGACAATGGACTCGTCCAGCGGCGTGCGCGCAGAAGCCCCCATGGCAGTACTGGCGGCGAAGACGCAAAGTGCGACGTAGATTCTCATGGCGCCTAACGTTTGAGTTGAGCGGCGCGGGCACGCCGATTTGGGTTTGGCACTTTATCTCTCACGCGTCCGCTCCAACGAAGTGTTAGACGACATGCCCATGCTATTGGACCTCGTAGCCTGGGGGATTCACACCTACCCAAGCCGGGCAGTTGCGCAACGCATCTTCTACCGATACGAACCATTGACTGTCCATGCCCATGTTGCGCGGCTCAGTGAGGAACAGAAGTCCCCACGGATATGTAGGTCCAAAGCCCTCTGAGCAGTACGCGATCGCAGTGTTGGAAGGCGGATGAGTGAAGGCGATCCAGCAGGGATAAGTTTGCCCTTCATAGCCATAGTCCCAGGGTCGGTTTTCCAGTAGAGGCGGCCCACGGAGCGATTGAGCTAGCGCAACAAGGTCCGGCTGTGCGATGCGCTCGATCTCACGTACCACCAACGCCTCGATTGCTGCGGCCAGTTCGCGCATGTCGTCTAACGTTTGAGTTGAGCGGCGCGCACGCCGGTGTGTAGGCTTGGCACTTTATCCCTCACGCGTCCGCTCGAACGAGGTGTTAGGCGGCAGCACCCACTCCACCACGATCTCGCCTGCAATCGTGTCGAAATTGGCTTCGACCGTGACCGAGTTCGACCCAAGATCTGGGATTCTAGCCTCGAGAATGACCTCCAACTCATCGTAACGCGGGATCTTGCCGCCATGTCCGGGGTGGGATTCTTCGGCAACATGGCCGGCACGAAACTTTTCGTTCCAGGCAACCCAGATCGCCCATTGCTCTAGAGCGAGCTGAAGCGTCTCGGAGTCAACCGGAGCGAGCTCGTACAAAGTAGACCAGTCGTCTGCGGCTTTGTCCCAAGAATTCTTGTAGTAGTGCGGCCGACCACAAAAGTCGGCCAAGCCCTCACGGGGACCGTCGTAGTAGTCCCAGATGGTATGTACTCGCTCGAACGCCACGACTGCCGCCTAACGGTTGAGTTGAGCGGCGCGCACGCCGATGTATGGGCTTGGCACTTTATCTCTCACGCGTCCGCTCCAACGAGGTGTTAGGCCACATTCCCGGAAAAGGAGCTAAACCCTTCGAAGCAACGGCGCAACGCCGCGCTGAGTGCCGCCAGCTTCTCTGAGCTCGCAACGAAAGTAATCTCGATCTCTCGCAACCCGTGCATCACTTTGGCACCGTTTTCGTCAAAGCGAAGGCGAACCTTTCCAGGCGACAACTCGCAGTGTTCGATCCCACCGTACATGCTATTCCCTTGGTCATTGCGTTCAATATAGACGTTTGCTAATCCGAGTCCCTTGTCTTGTTCGTTAAACGCGTGCCCGCGCTGCAACGTCAAGTATTCCGTGGTGTCGAACTCGCGGTCCGCGAACCCGACCTGTAAGCAAACTTCTGTGTCCGCGATACTGACGCAAGTGGCATGAAAGGTCGGGGCCATGTGCAAATGTGGCCTAACGATTGAGCTGAGCGGCGCGCGCGCCGCAGTAGGAGCTTGGCACTTTATCCCTCACGCGTCCGCTCCAGCGAGGTGTTAGAGGGCACCGCGACCCAACCCAGCGCCCTGCACGTTCCGCAACGCACGTGGACTTGCACGCCGTTCTGATGGAACCAACCAGTTCCCTTACAGTGCTCACAATCGTGGCTCGAATCGGGCCGTGTTGGCAGCATAACGTTCAGCTCCGGATAGTCTTCCGCACCCTTAACCAAGTACATCGTTCGAAAAGGCTCTACTGCAGGAGCGACGGCACCCTCATCGGATCCTTCTAGAACTTCGCCGCCTTCGGTAAGTAGGCCCCAGCCATCCCACCCTTCGTAGAGTGGCAGTGCATCGAAGCGCCGAGCCGCTTCCACTAAGGAAGTTCTTCCCTCGCCGCCGGCGAGGCGGTTGATGCGCGCACGAATTTGGGCCGATAAGGCGACGTGCACAGTGCCCTCTAACGGTTGAGCTGAGCGGCGCGCACGCCGATGTATGAGCTTGGCACTTTATCCCTCACGCGTCCGCTCGAGCGATTTGTTAGGCGACGCACCGCCCTGTTCGTGCAGCCTGAACAGTCCCGCCTCCGCCACCATGCAAAAGTAGCCGCGTTTGGCCGCTGCGCGGAGGGCACTGAATGCTTCAACGGCACGGGCACCTTCACCCGACTCTTCAAGGCGATGCGCTTCCTTGGAACGCTCCGATAGCTGGGAGTAGCGCTCAGGATCTGCATCGCTCTCAGCCACGAAGTTCGGCCTAAGATCGGGACGAGCCTTGTGCAGCTCATCCCGAAAGTCCCAGACGGCGTTCACAGCAGTCCCGATGCGACGCAGATTTCGATTCAGATCGAGCTGAGGGAGTTCCCGAAGTTCGCCCGCCGCGTCATCGAGGCACTGCGCAGCTTCGGCGAGTAGCAGTTCGAGGGACTCGAGAGTAGCTGGCATAGTCGCCTAACGGTTGAGTTGAGCGGCGCGCGCGCCGGCAATTGCGAGTGGCACTTTATCTCTCACGCGTCCGCTCGAACGAGATGTTAGAACGCACACGTCTGAGGTCTCCGAAGCCGATTTATTCCCTTGGCACTTCATATCTGGCGCTTCGCGCCCATCCGTGACACTGGATCGAAGGGCTCTTTCCGAAGCTGCTGCGCAGGATGCCAACCCTGCCCCAGCGGCGCAACGCCGCTTACCTTAACCGCCTGAACTACCTCAACGCAGGCGCTGGCTGAGACAGCGAAGCCCAGGTGCCGCGACCTGGACCAGACTTGCGATTGATCTCGGGAGCTCGCTCGAGCAGCGCTTCCGACCCGACGACATGCGCGCTGCCTACTTGGACGGACCGCTCGCTCGATTGCGCCGCTTGATCGGAGAGAACGGCCACCGCAGATTCTCGTTCTTGAGATTTGTGCGTTCTAACGGTTGAGTTGAGCGGCGCGCTGGCCGACGTATGAGCTTGGCACTTTATCCCGCACGCGTCCGCTCCAACGAGGTGTTAGACGGCATCACGTTGCGTGGAATGGGTCGCCGGACGCAAGCTTGCCGCCGCACCAAGCGCATACGGTGGCACTCTTTAAGACGCGCCGAGAACAGTGCGGGCAATCTATCGCGCCTTTGCTACGAGTGATCTTCCCGTCTTTCACGCCGTCAGCTAGATCCACCTTTTCAATGTACTTCTTCAGGTCACCGTCAGTTAGGCCGGTGTGTGCTTTGAGCAGCTGCCAAAGGGCGTTGGTAACCAGATTCATCCGTTCGTAGCGCTGCTCAAGCTCACGGAGCTTGTCGCCGGTACTCGTGACTCGTCGATCAGTGTCCGCTTGCAGCGAGCCGAGGCCGCCGATCTTGCCCTGCTGGTATACGTCGAAGATGTCGATGAAGTCGATCATGATTTACGCCTGGTTGTGGCACAGATGCCGTCTAACGATTGAGTTGAGCGGCGCGCGCGCCGATGTATGAGCTTGGCACTTTATCCCGCACGCGTCCGCTCCAACGAGGTGTTAGGCGACAAGCGCCTGACCAGAACCGCTTCCGAAGAGAACCCTCTCAACATGGATCCGGTACCTGAACCCGCCTTCCTTGGGCTCGCGTTGGTCCAGCCTGCCGCAAACCTCGAGCTTTCCGCAGCGAAGAGCGACGATCTCACCGTCTTGCAACGCTCGATCGAGCGCTCCAGTGAGTACCGCGTCGTCGCTCTCAACCACGCCCCAGACAGAGGAGAAGCCGCCCTCACCTGGATACAGGGTGCTACCGCTTACCGCTTCAAGACGGAGGACAGGGACAATAGTTGACGGTGACACTTGAGCCTTGTCGCCTAACGATTGAGTTGAGCGGCGCGCGCGCCGATGTATGAGCTTGGCACTTTATCCCGCACGCGTCCGCTCCAACGAGGTGTTAGGCGACAAGCGCCTGACCAGAACCGCTTCCGAAGAGAACCCTCTCAACATGGATCCGGTACCTGAACCCGCCTTCCTTGGGCTCGCGTTGGTCCAGCCTGCCGCAAACCTCAGCTTTCCGCAGCGAAGAGCGACGATCTCACCGTCTTGCAACGCTCGATCGAGCGCTCCAGTGAGTACCGCGTCGTCGCTCTCAACCACGCCCCAGACAGAGGAGAAGCCGCCCTCACCTGGATACAGGGTGCTACCGCTTACCGCTTCAAGACGGAGGACAGGGACAATAGTTGACGGTGACACTTGAGCCTTGTCGCCTAACGGTTGAGCTGAGCGGCGCGCACGCCGATGTATGAGCTTGGCACTTTATCTTTCACGCGTCCGCTCCAGCGACGTGTTAGACCGCGCCCTCACAGGGATTCCAGCAGTTCATGGGCGCTGGCGGATGCGACATCTGCACGGTGGGCGGCCGCCTCAATCTCAGGCCGCAAGCCGGCGATTCTCTCCGAGACAAGTTGCTTCAATGGGCGACCTTCGAACTCATCGCAACCTGGCTCCGGACAGAACGAACCATTCAGGTCGATGAGGGCCTCCAAGATCGCACGACAAGTCCAAGGGCTGGCCTCGCGCAAGAGCGGAGCGGCTTCCGAAATGGCGGCGAGCACGACGGGCCGGTACGTCCCAGCATGATTGTTCCCAACAGAGAATAGAAACACGTTGTACGCGCGCTGACTCGATTGTTGATCGTTGGCAGCACGCAACTTCTCTAGCGCGTGAGAGACATCCGCACTGGCGTGGCCGTGTGTCATAGCGGTCTAACGATTGAGCTGAGCGGCGCGCACGCCGACGTCTGAACTTGGCACTTTATCCCTCACGCGTCCGCTCCAGCGACGTGTTAGATGCTCACCTGACGGCATTGATACGGAAGTCCGCATAGCGCTGACGCTTTGGATCGAACGTCAGGCCGAAAAAGCATGACCCACCATCTAGAACTTCATAGAAGTTGGCACTTAGGTCGGGTTCGCCAACCGTTGCGCAGAGACCCACAACGTATATGTACCTTTGGCCCTTTGAGACTCGCCCCTGAAATTGAAACGTGTACTCCGGCCATGGTCGTAAGTCGCGCCCTTGGCGCATTGCCATCGCCTCGGCATATGCCTGAAGGCCAGTTGAGACGTGACTCATCGTTACTTCATCCGGGCTCCAAGCGCCACCCGCCACTTGAATCCAGGCGCCCGGCGTCTGCGCTGTCGTCGTGGCAGCAAGCAAGAGCGAAGCGGCGAATAGTGCGGGTATGTTCACGGCATCTAACGGTTGAGCTGAGCGGCGCGCACGCCGACAATTGAGCTTGGCACTTTATTCCTCACGCGTCCGCTCGAGCGATGTGTTAGGCGCATGACCACTTAAGTGAATGATGCGCTCTGAATTCGAGAGCCGGAATGGAGGCAAACCACGAGCTTCGGGTCTCCAACCCTCCAGCAACGCCAGCTCAATGGCACACCGAACCACGGAGGGCGTGACTACAACGTCCTGCTCGAGTGCGTCAGTGTGCGAGTAGTTCACCTGCGCCTCCAAGCGCTGCCCTGGTTCATCCGCGAGTTCCGCGACGAGGACCATGTAACCGCTGTCGGGCGATACGACCCACCGAAACTTCTGGTCGCCCACCGCGATGCTTCGTGATCCTTTCCGTGCGAGGGCCATGACTGCGCCTAACGATTGAGTTGAGCGGCGCGCACGTCGGCGTATGGGCATGGCACTTTATTTATCACGCGTCCGCTCCAACGATTTGTTAGACGGCAACACTTGAGGTGACGTTGGTTCATGGGTTCGCCTTGGTGATCCCGCGGGCCATAGCCACGCACTCGTTCAGAACCCGATCTGGATCTGTACCTTCACTTCTGACGCTGCGACGCCGTAGGTCGACCCCTTCCACTTCGTAAACCCCAGCAGAGCGCTCTTCGATGCGAAAGAACCACCCAGGCAGCCGGTCGGCAATTGGGAATGCCTTAGCTAGTTCAGTCGGGTCCGTGAGGTTCGCTTTCATTGCCGTCTAACGGTTGAGTTGAGCGGCGCGCACGCCGAGGTTTGGTAATCCCCCCACAAAATAGCTGACGTCAGAAGTGGAATTTTCTCGTAATCTAACCCGAGGAGGTTCCGTGAAGAAGTCCCGATTTAGCGACAGCCAGATCATTGTCGATACTGAAGCAGGCCGAGGCCGGTACGCCGGTGCCCGACTGTGCCGTGAGCACGGCATCAGCTCGGCGACGTTCTACAAGTGGCGATCGAAGTACGGCGGCATGGATGCGTCGATGATGGCGCGGGTGAAGGAGTTGGAAGACGAGAACCGGCGACTGAAGAAGATGTACGCCGAGGCGCAGATGAGCGCCGAGATCGTGAAGGAAGCGCTCTCAAAAAAATGGTAAGGCCATCTCAGCGGCGTGAGATGGCCATCTGGGCGGTGACCGAGAAGTGGCCGCAGCATCTGCAGGTGCTTGCGCAGACTTTCACGATCAGCGAGACCTGCTATCGCTACCGAGCCAAAGCGGTCGAGCGGAGAACGAGCGGATCGCCGACTGGCTCAGTGCGATCTGACGCACAACCAGCGCAACTGGGGCTTTGGTCTGTGCTTCCTGTATCTGCGCAACGTGAAGGGCTTCCGCTGGAATCACAAGCGGGTGTATCGCATCTACCGAGAGCTGGAGCTGAATCTGCGCATCAAGCCCAAGAAGCGCTTGGTGCGCGAGAAGCCCGAGCCGCTGGCGGTGCCGGATCGCGATCAATCAGGTCTGGTCGATGGACTTCATGCACGACGCTTGATCGATGGCCGCAGCTTTCGGTTGTTCAATGTGCTGGATGACTTCAACCGCGAAGGGCTGGGCATCGAAGTCGATCTATCGTTGCCGTCCAGCCGCGTCATTCGCGCGCTGGATCAGATCATCGAATGGCGTGGTAAGCCAACGGCGATCCGCTGCGACAACGGCCCGGAGTACGTGAGTCATGAGCTTGCGCGCTTGGGCATCGAAGCGAGAACATCCGCATCGAGTTCATCCAACCCGGCAAGCCACAGCAGAATGCTTACATCGAACGCTTCAATCGCACCGTGCGCTACGACTGGCTCAATCCAGTACCTGTTCGAATCCATCGAGGAAGTGCAAGACGCGGCCACTCGCTGGCTCTGGACATACAACCACGAACGACCGAACATGGCGCTCGGCGGCATCACCCCAATGCAGAGATTAGCGTTGGCTGCTTAACTCCACTTCTGATCTCGGTTAATAATGGGGGGATTACCGTTTGGGCTTGGCACTTTATGGTGGGCGCGTCCGCTCCAACGAGGTGTTAGAGCGCGCACGCCATTCCTTGACGAAGCTGATTGAGTCACTGGCCACTAACCTCTCTGGCGTATGCCCCACTTCCGTGACACCGGATCGAAGGGCGATTGCCGAAGCTGGAACAGAGGATGCCGCCGCCGACCCAGCGGCGCAACACCGCTTACCTTAACCGCCTGATTTCACGAACTGGCCAGCTAGACCGCGAACCCGAAGATGAGGCACCGAGACCCTGACCGGACTTGCGATTGATCTCGGGGGCTCGCTCGAGCCGGGCTTACGATCTGTCGACGCTGGCGCCACCTACTTGGACAGACCGCTTGCTTGCAGGCGCCGCGTGAACGAAGAGTGAGTTGAGAAGCGCGATCTCCGCCTCTCCAAATGATTTGTGCGCTCTAACGGTTGAGTTGAGCGGCGCGCACGCCGACGTCTGAGCTTGGCACTTGATGTTGAACGCGTCCGCTCGAACGAGGTGTTAGAACGCACACGTCTGAGTTCTCCGAAGCCGATTCAGTCCCTTGGCACTTCATATCTGGCGCTTCGCGCCCATCCGTGACACTGGATCGAAGGGCTCTCACCGAAGCTGATGCGCAGGATGCCAACCCCGCCCCAGCGGCGCAACGCCGCTTACCTTAACCGCCTGAACTCAAGATTCGGCGCGCTAGACCGCGGCCTGGACGACGAGGCACTAGAGCCTGAACCGGACTTGCGATTGATCTCGGGGGCTCGGCCGAACGGCGATTCCGACCCGGTTACCTCGCCGCTGCCTACTTGGACGAGCCGCCTCCTTCGATTGCGCCGCTTGATCGGAGGGCGAAGACCAAGCCGCTCTTCATTCTTGATTTGTGCGTTCTAACGGTTGAGTTGAGCGGCGCGCGCGCCGACGTATGAGCTTGGCACTTTATCCCTCACGCGTCCGCTCGAACGAGGTGTTAGGCGGCACTCGCTGCCCTCACCGAACCAGATGACTTCGCCTTGAGCACTGCATCGCTACCACTCGACGCCATTGTGTCGACCGCCACTAGCTCGCGACCGCCGCTGCTGAGGATGCAAACTCCCGTCACGCGAGGCAATGCTCGCCACGTCGACCGCCGCGAACATGGCAGGACGCAGGTCGGCATGCCGTGTAGAGCTCGATGCCCGTGCCCCACGACTCGTCAGTTAGGATCATCGCGGCGCTCGTCGCCAGCGAGTGACGCATGGTCGAGTCGGCGCCAGCTCGACCATCGCGGATCGCGGAGTTCTTTTGGTACGTGTGCTCGTCCATGATCTGTCGCCTAACGGTTGAGTTGAGCGGCGCGCACGCCGGCGTTTGAGATTGGCACTTTATCTCTCACGCGTCCGCTCGAACGAGGTGTTAGAACGCACACGTCTGAGGTCTCCGAAGCCGATTTAGTCCCTTGGCACTTCATATCTGGCGCTTCGCGCCCATCCGTGACACTGGATCGAAGGGCTCTTTCCGAAGCTGCTGCGCAGGATGCCAACCCTGCCCCAGCGGCGCAACGCCGCTTACCTTAACCGCCTGAACTACCTCAACGCAGGCGCTGGCTGAGACAGCGAAGCCCAGGTCTCGCGACCTGGACCGGACTTGCGATTGATCTCGGGAGCTCGCTCGAGCAGCGCTTCCGACCCGACGACATGCGCGCTGCCTACTTGGACGGACCGCTCGCTCGATTGCGCCGCTTGATCGGAGAGAATGGCCACCGCAGATTCTCGTTCTTGAGATTTGTGCGTTCTAACGGTTGAGTTGAGCGGCGCGCACGCCGGCGATTGCGAGTGGCACTTTATCTCTCACGCGTCCGCTCGAACGAGGTGTTAGAACGCACACGTCTGAGGTCTCCGAAGCCGATTTAGTCCCTTGGCACTTCATATCTGGCGCTTCGCGCCCATCCGTGACACTGGATCGAAGGGCTCTTTCCGAAGCTGCTGCGCAGGATGCCAACCCTGCCCCAGCGGCGCAACGCCGCTTACCTTAACCGCCTGAACTACCTCAACGCAGGCGCTGGCTGAGACAGCGAAGCCCAGGTCTCGCGACCTGGACCGGACTTGCGATTGATCTCGGGAGCTCGCTCGAGCAGCGCTTCCGACCCGACGACATGCGCGCTGCCTACTTGGACGGACCGCTCGCTCGATTGCGCCGCTTGATCGGAGAGAACGGCCACCGCAGATTCTCGTTCTTGAGATTTGTGCGTTCTAACGGTTGAGTTGAGCGGCGCGCGCGCCGACGTTTGAGCTTGGCACTTTATCCCTCACGCGTCCGCTCGAACGAGGTGTTAGGCAGCGAGTGCGCATAGGTCGCCTGTCATTCCCGCCTGATGATGAGCGCAAGTCCGAACGCAATAAGCCACACCGCCACTCCCAAGATGCCGTAGCCAAAACCACTTGGATCGAGCCATCCTCCATCCACCTTACCCACGTTCAAACCCATGCTGTGCAGAAAGAGGAGAGGAATTACGGATATCCAATAGAACACTGCCTCAACCATCGGCACCACTTTGCCGAGAGCGAAGAGAAGGCAAAGCGCGCCAGTTATGAGAGTCGCGATCCAAGCGCACTTGAGGAAATGTGACAAGAGCTGCCTAACTATAAGTAGACATCATAAATGACGCTGTCAATTGCGTCGAAAGTGACTGATAACACCAAGTAGCCCCCTGCAAGCCTTTGATCCGACTTCATCATGTGACGTCTAACTGGTCAACGTCCGATTCCTGATCCCCGCATGCCTGCTCCGACCCGACTCCTGGACGCCGTGCGCTCCGAAATCGATGTCCGCCACTACAGCTTTCGTACCCGGAAGGCTTATGTCGAGTGGATCCTTCGCTACATCCGCTTTCACGGGCGGCGTCATCCTCGTGAGATGGGAGGGGCTGAAGTCCGCGCCTTCCTCGGTCACCTGGCTACGGATCTGCGTGTGGCGCCTGCGACACAGGCCCAAGCGCTGGCGGCGCTGCTGTTCCTCTACAAACGGGTGCTGAAGGCGGACTTGCCATGGATCGGCGAGGTGGTGCGCGCACACCGCCCGAGGCGCTTGCCAACGGTGCTGGACAAGGCCGAGGCCCGCCGGGTGATCGCACACTTGCGCGGAGACTATTGGCTGATCGCCGGATTGCTCTACGGCAGCGGGCTGCGATTGCTCGAGGCGCTGCGGCTGCGAGTGAAGGATCTGGACCTCTGCCACCACCGTGTAGCGGTGCGTGACGGCAAGGGGGCGAAGGACCGGGTGACGATAGTGTCGCCCTCGCTCATTGAGCCGCTCCGACAGCACCTGGCAAACGTCAAGACCCTGCACGAATCCGCGATGGCCGCGGGCCATGGCGGCGTGGAGCTGCCGTATGCGCTGGCCCGCAAATACCCCAGCGCATTCCACCAATGGGGCTGGCAGTACGTCTTCCCCGCTCCCAGGCCTTCGCGAGATCCTCGGACGAACGTGTATCGCCGCCACCATATCCACGAGCAGAGTGTCCAACGCCAGGTACGACAAGCGGCGCGGAGGGCGGGCATCGAGAAGCCGGTGTCGCCGCACACGTTTCGCCATTCTTTCGCCACGCACCTGCTCGAAGCAGGTTACGACATCAGGACGGTCCAGGAGTTGCTGGGGCACCGTGATGTCTCGACGACTCAGCTCTACACCCACGTGATGTCGCCGGGGAAGAATTCGGTACGTAGTCCATTCGACTGAGGGCGTTGTCCATCAGGTTTCTCATACGCCAGCGGTGCGCCGAAAACGCCCCCACTCAACCACCGCGGCCGCACCTACCCCGACCAGGTACGCCGCCACATTCCCCCAATGGAAAACATCGCCAAACACGAGATGCCCGAGGGTGCTCTCCCTGATCTCCACCGCCCAAGGCGCGCGGTAGAGCTTCAACACCTCGATGAGCAAGCAGAACCCGAACGCGCCGATGGCGACGGCCACCGTCGATGCCCGCTTGAACAAGAACCCCAACCCGAGGAACACCATGACGGCGTAAAGCGCGTCGCCGAGCGAATCCCGAATGAGGAGCGGCGCGTCAACCGGCAGCGCCCGCGATGCGAGCCCGGCGCCGATGGTCACCACAACACCAATCGCGTACCAGGTCCGGGAACGCTCGGGCGCAATGCTCACGATCAAACCGCCCGCATCTGCTCCTCGATCGACCGCGTCTTCTCCGTCTTCACATCACCGGTATGCAGCGTGGTCTTCCGCTCGATCAGAAGGATGTGGCACTCCTCCTCGGCCACGGGATTGTGCCGCACGCCTTTCGGCACGACGTACAGGTCTCCTTCATTGAGCTCGACCGCACCCGCTTCCATCTCGATGCGCAGCCTGCCCTTCAGCACATAGAAGAGCTCGTCTTCGTTCTCGTGGCTGTGCCAGGCGAGCGTGCCGTGCACCTTGGCGACCTTGACGTACGTGTCGTCGAGCTCCGCCACCACGCGGGGTGACCACAACTCCTGCAGCTTGAGCGCAACGGCCCGCGGACTGACCAGCTTGGACATGTCTCACCCCATGGGTTGGCAATGCGGAGCGTACTGAGTCGGGAGCCGCCGCTCCATCCTCCAAACGAGGCGCACCGCGCCTGCGGTTCGAAGCTACTCGCCGAACCGATCGCGCAGATGCCGTCGCGCGAGCAACAGCTCGGCCGCCTGCCGCGCAATACCTACAGCGATGGCCGCAGCGCACGCTCCGATCGCGGCACGCACGTGCCCGTTCAGCGCCAGCGCGGCGGCAGCGGCAAGACTCAACCCGACAACGGCCAGCAAAACCCGCGGCGCCACTTCGCCCTTCGCGCTCTCGCGCGCCTGCGCGAGCGCGGCATGCCGTTCCATGGGCGGAACCTTCGAAAGCGCGGGGAACATCTGAAGTAGCTGGGCGGTGTTCCGCTCGGCGTCGCCCTGCTGGTTGCGGAGCGCGGACTCGATCAGCGCGTCGGCGGCTCGTTCCGCCTGCTCGCGCGATACTTTGGAATCGTCTTTCTCAGGCACTCGCGGAGCCCGCGATCGCGCGCTGCCCGAACCACTGCAGCTCGGCGGCGCTCTTGCGACGTTGCCGATGATCATGAGCGTCGGCGCCTTGACCTGGTGGGCGGCGGCGTCACGCTGCATGGCGTCGACGGTGCTCACGAGCACGCGCTGCTCGGCGCGGCTGGCGTTCTCGATGAACGCCACGGGCATGTCAGCCCGCGACACCGGCATTCAGCAACTGGCGTACGCAGCCCGGCGAGCCGGCCCACGCTCATGTAGAACGTCGAGCGTCTCGCGGCCGGCGGCGAGATCCGCGTAGCTGTACTGCGCGAGCTGCTCATCACTGTTGCCGGTGAGCAAGCGCACGGACTGCGAATGCCGGCGATCGGTGAGCGGAATGCCGGCATACGCGCCGGCGGCAAGCGCGGCGGTGATGCCGGGAATCACTTCGAACGACACGCCGTGCTGGCGCAGGTAGTCGATCTCCTCGCCGCCGCGGCCGAACACGAACGGGTCGCCGCCCTTGAGCCGGACGACGTACTCGCCGCGCTGCGCATGCTCGACCAGCAGTTTGTTGATCTCTTCCTGCGTGGCGCCGCCGCCGCCGACGAACTTGCCGACGTCGAAGCGCGCGGCATCGCGGCGCGCGAGGTCGAGCACTTCGGGCGATACGAGGCGGTCGTGCACGATGACATCGGCCTCCTGCAACGCGCGCAGGCCGTGCAGCGTCATGAGCCCGGAGTTGCCGGGGCCGGCGCCGACGAGGACGACGTGGCCGGTGGGCAATGCCGTCGGCTGCTTCGAGCGCCTTGCGCGTGAGTTCTTCGGCCTGGGCGGTGCGATCGGCGCGCAGCGACGCGGCGACGGGGCCGGTGAGCATCCAGGACAGAAACCGGCGGCGCGCGCCGATGTCGGCGAACTTCTGCCTGATGGCGCCGCGCCAGCGATCGGCGAACGCGGCGAACGTGCCCAGCGATCCATCGAGCAGCGTCTCGAGCCGCTCGCGGATCAGGCGCGCGAGCACGGGCGACGTTCCGCCGGTGGACACCGCGATCTGCACGGGCGACCGGTCGATGATGGCGGGCATGATGAAGCTGGACAGTTCGCGGTCGTCGACCACGTTGCAGGGAATGCGCGCGGCGGCGGCGACTTCGGACACGCGCGCATTGACGGCGCGATCATTGGTGGCGGCCACGGCCAGCCACTTGCCTTCGAGATCCGACGCGGCGAACGCCGCGTGCGCAGATGGGTGAACTCGCCGAGCTCCAGCGCGGCCTGCATCTCGTGCGCCGAGCTCGGGGGCGACGACGGTCACGCGCGCGCCCGCGTCCTTGAGCAAGCGCGAACTTGCGCGCGCGCGATCTCCCCGCCGCCCACGAGCAGCACGGGCTTGCCGGGATGTCGAGGAACAGCGGGAAGTAACGCATCAGCGAGGCAACCCCATTCCGGACGCGAGCCTCGCGCCGTAGGTGATGATGAAACTGGCGCCGGCGCGGCGCAGGTTGTACCAGCTCTCGAGCAGCGCGGCGTCGAAGTCGACGAACTTCTCGCGCGCCAGCAGCACCAGCGAGGTGTACTCGCCGCTCACCTGGTACGCGCCGACGGGCAGCCCGGTCTGTTCGTGGATCGGGCGGATGAGGTCCGCGGAAGGCTGGCCGGGTTTGACCATCAGCAGGTCCGCGCCCTCTTCGGCGCAGCGGCGGCTGGAAGCGAGTGCATCGCTGCGGTTGCGCACGTCGAGCTGGTAGCTGCGGCGATCACCGAACTGCGGCGCGGAGTCGGCGGCGTCGCGGAACGGTCCGTAGAAGTTGGACGCGAACTTGGTGCTGTAGCTCATGATGGGCGCGAGGCCGTAGCCGCCCTTGTCCAGCGCGGCGCGCAGGTGCGCGACGCGGCCATCGTTCATGTCCGAAGGCGCGATGCCGGTGGCGCCGGCCTTGACGTAGGTGAGCGCGAGCGCTTCGAGCGCGCCGTGAGTGGCGCCGAGATCCTGCTGCCCGCGCGAGTCGTGTACGCAGCAGTGGCCGGTCTCGGTGAAGCTGCAGATGCAGGTGTCGACCCAGATGGCGGCGTCGTTACCGGCGCGCTGGCGCATCTGGCTGATCACGGTGCTGGCGAACTCGGCCTGGAAGCTGCGGTTGGACTTGCGCGCCGGGACGGGGAACAGGATGAACTGTCGCACGCCGGCGGCGAGGTCCTTCTCGAACTGAGTGAGCAGCGAAGAGAGTGTGTGCCGCGAGCTGCCGGGCAGGCCGGACAGCGGCTCTTCCTGGGTAACGCCTTCGGCGAGGAACAGCGGCTGGATCAGGTTGGCCTGGCCGAACCCGATCTCGGACACCATGTCGCGCAGCGCCACGGTGGCGCGCAGTCGTTGCAGTCTCTTCATTGGTCCACTCTCGTCTGGCCGATTTCGTCGCGGAACCCATCGGCTGACAGGAACGCGCGGACGCGTTCTTCGCCGATGGCGGCGCGAATCATACTGAATGTATTGCCAGGTCCGCAGCCGTGCCACGCGCCACGGATTTCGGGGTTCGCCTGCAGATAATCGTGAAATTGCGCACCGCTGCGCCAGTAGAAGTGGGTCCGGCCGGAGACATCGGCCAGCGGGGTGCAG
Organism: uncultured Pseudomonadota bacterium; assembly: GCA_963846605.1. Taxonomy (GTDB): domain Bacteria; phylum Pseudomonadota; class Gammaproteobacteria; order Steroidobacterales; family Steroidobacteraceae; genus CADEED01. The sequence goes on along the minus strand of CAWJWS010000008.1, from coordinate 512,003 downwards.
CGCTCCAGCCGGTAGGTGGAGATCCGCTGGCTGTGGGGCGAGTCGAAGCCCTGTTCATGGGAGAACTTCACCCAGTTCTGGACGCGGGGGAACAGCCCGGCGAGGCCCTGGAGGCCGCCCTCGCCCAGGCTTTCATCGCTGCCATGCACCCAGATGCCGCGGGCGGCGAGGCGGCGCCAGGTGTCGATGCCGGCGCTCCAGACCACCTGCCCGGGACGCGGCGCGTAGCCATCCGGCCAGGCCTCGGAGCGGGCCACGAACAGGCCGATGCGCGCATCGGAAAACTGGTCATGACGCACGAGCAGAGCGACGCGCTTGTAGCGGTCGAGATCGCCCTCTTCGCCGGTCCACACGGCGTCGTGGCTCTGGGCCGGGGGCAGCGGCGAATCGTGGCGGCGCAGCTCGGCGCTCTGGATCCACTGGCCCGCGCGCTGGCCGCGCGTGAATTCGATTTCGCCGCAGGGCAGCGGAACGATGGACACGCCCAGCGGGTGGTCTTCGTCGCCCGTGGGCGCGAGCCGCGCGCGCTCGGTGATCACGCGGGCGTAGCTGGCTTCGTCGTTGATGCCGGCTAACAAGCCGATGAGGTCGCCGCGATCCCGGCGGATCTCGACGGCCAGCGCGCCCTGTCCGGGAGCGGTGGGATTCAGCGCCAGCGGCAGCACCATGATCTCGCAGGCGTTGAGCGTGGCGCGCACCCGCTCGCGGATCGCCTCGAACTCGGGCTGCGTGGATTCGAGCAGGCGATCGATGTTGGACTTGGCGACGATCAGCGCGGCGGCCTCGCCATCCATGAGTTGTTTGAGCCGCGCCTCGCAGTCGCCGCGCGCGAGGACGAAGGTGACGCGCGGCGGCCGCATGGGCAGCGCCCACTGCAGGAAGCCGGAGAGATTGGTGCGGCGCCGGGCGGAGGACGACAGCACGCGCAGCTCGCCGCGATCGCGCCCGTCTATCCACTCCTTCTTTACGAGCAGCAGGTCGCGCGGGTCGCCGCGCGGCAGCGTGGCCGCGATGTGCGTGAGCGGGTTGGAGGTGAACGGCAGGTCCTTCCAGAGGTGCACGGCCACGTCGATGGAGCTGGCCCGCAGGGCGACGCCGAGATCCCCGGTGAAGCCGCCCTTGCGCAGCAGCTCCGTCATGGGGGTGTCGAGGTCGCGATCGGCGGGCGAACTGAAGGCGCGGTACTCCACCGCCAGGTCCGGCTGGCGCCGCAGCAACGCGTCACCGACCAGGCGCGCCTGCACCTGGGCCAGCGCCGTGGCGCGCGCACCGATGACGAGTGGTTTGTTGCTGGTCATGAGCCCGGAATCCCCTGATTGATCAGAGCAAGTGACGTGCCAAGGAACCCGGCCGCGGCGCGGTTTGGAAACCGGCCGGGCGCGCCCAAAACGTGCGCGGGGTCAGCGCCCTGCCCAACGGCGGGGCATGGTCGAGTGTGGGGACAGACTTAAGTCTGTCCCCTCGGGGAAGTGTGGGGACGGACTTAAGTCTGTCCCCTCGGAGAAGCGTGGGGACGGACTTAAGTCTGTCCCCACTCTTTAACCCTCCAACCCGTGAATACCGCACTCGCGTTTCAGCCCCGCGAAACGCAATTCCTCGGCGCTATCCACCTCGCTCAGCGACTTGGTGGAATGCCAGTCACCGATGGAGATGTAGCCCTTGTCCCAGAGCGGGTGGTACGGCAGCGCGTGGGCCTTCAGGTACAGGTACACGTCGCGATCGGACCAATCGAAGATGGGATGCACCTTGAAGCGGCCATCGCGCACTTCGAGCGGATTCAGCTTCGCGCGGCTCTCGGCCTGGCTGCGGCGCAGCCCGGCGAACCAGGTGCGGATGCCCAGTGCCTGCAGCGAGCGGCGCATGGGCTCGACCTTGCGGATCTCGAGGTACCGGTCGAGGCCTTCGCGGCCCTGCTCCCAGAGCTTGCCGTACTGCGCTTCGAACTCGGCGACGGTCTGGTGACCGGAGAACGTCTGGATGTTCAGCGACAGCTGCTTCTTCAGCTGCTCGACGAACTGGTAGGTCTCGGGGAATAGATAGCCGGTGTCGACGAGCACCACCGGGATGTCGGGCTTCTGCACGGCCACGAGATGCAGCGACACGGCCGCCTGCGCGCCGAAGCTCGACGACAGTGCGAACGGACCCGGCAGGTTCTCCAGCGACCAGCGCACGCGCGTGGCGGCATCGACGCCTTCCAGCCAGTCATTGATGCGCTTCGCGGCCTCGGCGTCCTTCTGGAACTCCGCGGGCGTGAGCGTGAGACGGGGCAGGTCCTGGACGGCGGCGTTCATGGATCAGTTCTTGAGGACGCCGACGCGCCACAGGAAATCACCAAATCTTTCGTCCTTATTCCTTTCCGCGGCGTACCGGCCGATGAGTTCGTCCAGCGCGGTGACGATGGCATTCTCGTCGATGTTGTCGCGGTACAGGATGTTGAGACGCGAGCCGATGGCATCCGCGCCGAGGCGCAGCGTGTAGCGGCCGGGCGCGCGGCCGATGAGCGCGATCTCGGCGAGATACGGGCGCGCGCAGCCATTGGGGCAGCCGGTGATGCGGACGGTGAGCGGGATGTCGCGCAGCCCATGCTTCGCGAGCAGTTCATCGACTCGGTCGACGAACGCCGGCAGATAGCGCTCCGCCTCCGCCATGGAAAGACTGCAGGTCGGCAGCGCGACGCAAGCCAGCGCATCCCGGCGCACGGGCGAGGTGAACAGCGCCTTGCCGAGGCCGTAGTCAGCCACCAGCTTGTCTATGTTCATGCACTCGCTGGCCGGCACGTTGGCGATGATGAGGTTCTGGTTGGCCGTGAGGCGGAAATCGCCCTGGTGGATGGCAGCGATCTTCTCGAGGCCGGTGAGGAACGGTGCACCCGGACGGTCCACGACACGGCCCGACTCGATGCGCAACGTGAGATGCCAGCGGCCATCGTGTCCGCGCAGCCAGCCGAAGCGGTCACCCTGAGTGGTGAACTTGAATTCGCGCGGCGGCGGCAGCGCATAGCCCAGGCGCTTGAACAGCTCGGCCTTGAACCAGTCGACGCCGCGGTCGGCCACGGTGTACTTGAATCGCGCGTGCTTGCGATCCGTGCGGTCGCCGAAGTCGCGCTGGATCATCACGACGGTCTCGGCCACCTTGAGCATCTGGTCCGGCGTGAGGAACCCGATGACGTCCGCGACGCGCGGGAAGGTCTGCGGCTCACCGTGCGTGGCGCCGAGGCCACCGGCGACGGTGAGATTGAAGCCCACGAGCTGGTTCACGCCCGCGGCATCCTTCTCCAGGATGGCGATGAAACCCAGGTCCTGCGAGTAGATGTCCACGTCATTGTGCGGCGGCACCACGACGGCGGTCTTGAACTTGCGGGGTAGATAGAGCTGGCCGAGGATGGGCTCGTGCTCCGGCTCGCCGACGAGCTTCTCGCCGTCCAGCCAGATCTCGTGATACGCGCGCGTCTTCGGCTTGAGATGCTCGGAGAGCTTCACCGACCAGTCGTACGCCTGCTGGTGCACGTGGCTTTCCACCGGATTGGCGGCGGCCATGACGTTGCGATTCACGTCACCGCAGGCGGCAATCGAATCGATGAGCACGGCGTTCATGCCCTGCATGGTTTTCTTGAGATCCTTCTTGATCACACCATGCAGCTGGAAGGCCTGGCGCGTGGTGAGACGCAGCGAGCCGGTGCCGTACTGGCGCGCGAGCTGGCTCAGCGCCAGCCACTGCTTCGGCGAGCAGACGCCGCCGGGCGTGCGCGTGCGGATCATGAAGCTGTACGCGGGTTCGAGCTTGGCGTGTTCGCGTTCGGCGCGCAGGTCACGGTCGTCCTGCATGTAGCTGCCGTGGAACTTGATCAGCTGCGTGTCGGAGTCGCGGATGGCGCCGGTGAGCGCGTCCGCAAGACTCTCAACCAGCGTGCCGCGCAGGCCGCGCGAAATCTGCTTGATGCCCTCGACGGCCGAGGGCGGATTCAGCTTGGGTCCGAGGCCAGCCGGAAAGGGCGCCGCGGGATCGGTAACGTTAGTAGACATCGCGCAAATACCGTCCATCGGCAGTGAGATCGGCCAGCCAGGCCTGGGCGTCGTCCGCGTCCATGTTTCCGTGCTCGCGCACGATGTCCAACAGGGCGGAGTTCACGTCGGGAGCCATGGCGGAGGCGTCACCGCACACGTAGAAATAAGCACCGTTCTGCAGCCAGGCGAACAATTCCTTGCCGGCCTGCTTGATGCGGTGCTGCACATAGATCTTTTCAGCCTGGTCACGCGAGAACGCCACGTCCACGCGATGCAGGGCCTTGCGCTTGAGGGCCTGCTGCCACTCGAGCTGGTAGAGGAAGTCGTGGTACAGCGAGCGGCCGCCGAAGAACAGCCAGTTCTTGCCGGTGGCGCCCGTGGCCTCGCGCTCCTGCACGAAGCCGCGGAACGGCGCGATGCCGGTGCCCGGCCCCACCATGATGATGTCGCGCGAGGTGTCCGCGGGTACGCGGAAGCGCTCGTTCTTCTCGATCCACACCTGCACGTTCGAATCCACCGCGGTGTTCACCACGAAGTTCGACGCCGCGCCGGCGAGCAGTTTGCGGTCCGTGTCGCTGCCGACGACGGCGACGGTGAGATGCACTTCATCACCCACAGCCGCGGGGCTGGAGGCGATCGAATACACGCGGCCGGTGACCGGGCGCAGGCGATTGCACCAGCGCTTCCGGCGTCCACTCGGCCGGGTAACTGGCGAGCACGTCGGACACCTGGCAGGTGGCCGTGAGCTTGGCCATCGCCGTCGCGTTGTTCAACAGTTCGGCGATGTCGACCTTGGCCTGCTTGGCCACGGACACCAGCAGCGGGCGCGCGATGCGCGTGAGCTCGCGCTCGTCGCGCAGCCACTCGACCAGCGTGTGCGTCTTGCCGTCGTGCGTGACGGTGGCGGCACCGTCGAGCTTCGTGGCCTTGAGCACGGCGTCGATGGCGCCGTCGGGATTGCGATGCACGATGCCCAGCGCGTCGCCGGGTTTGTAGAGGTTCCCGAGGCCGGGGAACGCGAGCTCGACGTGGCGCACTTCGCGCAGCGCACCGCGGCCGACGATGCGCTGGTTGGCCAGCACTTCGGCGGTGGCGGGATGCGCGCGAGTCAGTTCCGGTGCGACTGGCGCGGGCGCCGCATTGACGACACCGGCAGCAATGGGGCCGGCGGCCGGCGCGAACTTGTCCTTGATCTCGCGCACACGCGCGAGCGCGTCGTCGGACCAGGTCTGCGCCAGCTTCTCGAAGTCCACGTCGCAATCGACGCGCGGCAGCAGGCGCTTGGCGCCGAGCTTGGCGAGGCGTTCGTCGACCACGCGGCCGGCTTCGCAGAACTTGGGATAGCTGGTGTCGCCGAGCGCGAGCACCGAGTACTGCAGCTCGGGCAGCTGCGGCGCGCGCTTGGTGCCGAGGAATTCGTAGATGGCGCGGGCTTCATCCGGCGGATCGCCGTCGCCGTGCGTGCTGATGACGATGTACAGCAGCTTCTCTTTCGCGATGTCGCGCGGGCTGGTAGTCGCCCGCCTTGACCACGCGCGCCTGCAGGCCGAGTGCCTGCACGGCGGCCACCAGCTTCTCGGAGATCTTGCGGCCGTTGCCGGTGTGGGAAGCGGAGATGACCGTGAGCGTCGGCGCCGCGGAAACCGCGGCCGCGGCGGCCGGCGGCGCGAACTGCGACACGTTGCGACGTGAGCTGCGGCTGCGGCGCGCGCGCATGCGCACCCAGGAGATTTTCCTGGAACGCGGGGATGCCCGCCGGAGACGCCGCGGCCGCGCCGGCGAAGTAGCCGGACAGCAACATCAGCTGCTCGCGGTTCAGCTCGGTGACGAGCTGCTGCAGCTGAGGGGACGGCGATCCTCGGGGATCGGGAAATTGCCGGTCTGGATGACGACGCCGCTCGTTGCTCACTTGCTCGTTCTCATAGGCCCGGATCGGCCTGATGCAGGAAGCCCTTGTTCTCGAGGTACTTCACGATGGTGTCGACGGCCGCGCCGATGTCGGTCTTCGAAGTGTCGATGGTCAGCTGGGGATTGATCGGCGGCTCGTAGGGCGAATCGATGCCCGTGAAGTCGCGCGATCGCCCCGCGCGCGCCTTCACGTACAGGCCCTTGGGATCGCGGCGCTCGCACTCTTCCAGCGACGTCGACAGGTAGATCTCGATGAACTGCTCGTCGCCGATGCGTTCGCGGATCTTGTTGCGGTCCGACGCGGAACGGCGAGATGAACGCGGTGATCACGATCAGGCCGGCGTCGACGAACAACGCGGACACCTCGCCGATGCGGCGGATGTTCTCGTTGCGGCCCGGCCTCGGAGAAGTCCAGGTCCTTGTTGAGGCCGTGGCGGACGTTGTCGCCATCCAGTAGATAGGAATGGTGGCCACGCTGCACCAGCGCCTGTTCCAGCGCATTGGCAATGGTGGATTTGCCCGAGCCCGACAACCCCGTGAACCACAGCACCGCGGGGCGCTGGCTCTTCTGGTTGGCGCGGATCTGCGCGGTGACGCGCGTGGGCTGCCACACCACGTCCGTGGAGCGGGTGGTCTGCGTGGGCGCGATGACCATGCCGGCGCCGACGGTGCCGAAGTGCAGCAGGTCCACGATGATGAACGAGCCCGTGGCGCGCGACTAGCTTGTAGTCGTCGATGGCGACCGGTTCTTCCAGCGCGATGCGCACGCGCGCCAGGCCGTTGAGGTCCAGCGCTTCGGCTTCGCGGGTCGTGAGGTCGTTGACGTCGATGCGATGCTGGATGGAATCCACCAGCCCCTTCACGTAGCGCGAGCCGATCTTGAATTCGTAGCGCTTGCCGGGCAGCAGCGGCGCCTCGCCCATCCAGATGAGGTGCGCGTCGAAGGTGCGCGCCAGCGTGGGGCGATGGTCCGGATGCACGAGCACGTCGCCGCGCGAGAGGTCGATCTCGTCTTCGAGCACCACCGTCACGGCCTGGCCCGAGGCGGCCTGCGGCAGCGGACCATCGGCGGTGGTGATCTCGCGCACCTTGCTGGTCTTGCGCGAGGGCAGCGCGAGCACGGTGTCGCCGACGGAGATCTCGCCGCTGGCGATGGTGCCCGGCGAAGCCGCGGAAGTTCGCATCCGGGCGGCTCACCAGCTGGATCGGGAAACGCAGTTCCTTCAGCGCATCCTGGCGGCCGGTCTCGATGCCTTCGAGCGCTTCGAGCAGCGTGCGGCCGGTGTACCAGGGCGTTTCCTTGGTGCCGCGCGCCACCACGTTCACGCCGGCGAGCGCGGACACGGGAATGACTTCGATGTTCTGCACGCCGAGCTTGCGCGCGTACAGCACGATCTCGGCGGCGATGGCCTCGTACTTGGCCTTGTCGTAGCCGATGCGGTCCATCTTGTTGACCGCGACCACGATGTTCTGCACGCCTAGCAACGCGACGATGTGCGTGTGGCGGCGCGTCTGCACGCGCACGCCCTTCTCGGCGTCCACCAGCACCACGGCGGCTTCGGCGGTCGAGGCGCCGGTGGCCATGTTGCGCGTGTACTGCTCGTGGCCCGGGCAGTCGGCGACGATGAACTTGCGCCTCGGCGTGGAGAAATAGCGATACGCCACGTCGATGGTGATGCCCTGCTCGCGCTCGGCCTGCAGGCCGTCGACCAGCAACGCGAGGTCGGGCACTTCGCCGGTGGTGCCCCAGCGGCGGCTGTCGTTGGCGACCGCGGTCAGCTGGTCGTCGAACACCTGGCGGGTGTCGTGCAGCAGGCGGCCGATCAGCGTGCTCTTGCCGTCATCGACGGAGCCGCAGGTGATGAAACGCAGCAGGTCGATCTCGCGCTGCTGCGCGAGGAACTGGTCCAGCGTGACGTGCACGTCGTTCAGCGGCCACGGGTTTGGTCTCGATCGCGGCCATGGTCAGAAATAACCTTCGCGTTTGCGGTTCTCCATGGCCGCGGCGGATTCCGCGTCGATGGCGCGGCTCTGCCGCTCGGAAGTGGTGGTGCGCAGCATCTCTTCGATGATCTCGGGCACGTTGGCAGCCTTTGATACCTGCGCACCGGTGAGCGGATAGCAGCCCAGCGAACGGAAGCGGATGGTCTCGAGCGTGCGGCTTCTCGCCGGGCTTCAGCGGCAGACGATCGTCGTCCACCATGATCTTGAGTCCGTCGCGTTCGACGATCGGACGCGGCTTGGCGAAATACAGCGGCACCACGGGGATGTTCTCCGCGTGGATGTAGGTCCAGATGTCGATCTCGGTCCAGTTGCTGAGCGGGAACACGCGGATGCTGTCGCCGCGGCGCAGACGGCCGTTGTAGAGGTTCCAGAGTTCGGGACGCTGGTTCTTCGGGTCCCAGCGATGCTGCGCATCGCGGAAGCTGAACACGCGCTCCTTGGCGCGGGACTTTTCCTCATCGCGGCGCGCGCCGCCGATGGCGGCATCGCAACCGTACTTGTCGAGCGCGGCCTTGAGGGCCTCGGTCTTCATGATGTCGGTGTAGCGCGCGCCATGCGTGAACGGCGTGACACCCGCGGCCTTGCCGGCCTCGTTGGTGTGGACGATGAGCTCGGCGTTCAGGCGCTTCGCGGTCTCGTCGCGGAAGGTGATCATCTCCTTGAACTTCCAGCCGGTGTCGATGTGCAGCAGCGGGAAAGGGATGCGGCCGGGGAAGAAGGCCTTGCGGGCCAGGTGCAGCAGCACCGAGGAGTCCTTGCCGATGGAGTACATCAGCAGGGGCTTGGCGAACTCGGCGGCGACCTCGCGGAAGATGTGGATGCTCTCGGCTTCCAGGCGGGCCAGGTGGGTGAGCTTGGCCACGCCGGTCCGGCGGGCCGGGACGGGTTTCAGGGTCGTAACTGGTTGAATTTGCGCCTGCATTCCGAGTCTTTCCGGATGTGCCAAAGGTAGCCCCGACCAGGGGTCCGGCATCGAGAGTGCGGGGACTCTATGGGCGCAAGCCCCCGCCCGGAAAGCATTTTTGGTTATGCAGGAATAACAGGGGGGTTACAGGGGACATTCCTCACTTCCGCCCGCCTCCGGCGGGCAAAAGGGGACGTGCCTGCCTCAGGCGCGTCCCCTTTTGAAGGAAATGAGGAGTGTCCCCGCAGCCGCGACGTCGAAGGAACGGTCCAGAGCCTTGCCTCCGGGAGGGTAAGGACGCGGCCACCCCAGCCGCGTCCCCATTTCCTAGAAAACCAGGAATGTCCCCGTTACAGCGACCCCACCAGGACCGCCCTCAGCGGAGCCACATCGGCCGCGGTGACCGCCCGGAACCGGACCATCAGGTCGACCTGGAGGATCAGCGACCGGACGATGATGTCACCGCTCTCGTCGTTACCCCGGCCATAGAACACCTGGGCGGCGATGACCTGGGCCTTGAGCAGCACCCCGATGGCCGGGCTGATCTTGCGGGTGGCAACCAGCTGGTCGATGAGCGGGATGGCCTGCGCCAGGGTCGGCGCGGGCTGGTTCACGGTCACCGAGTGGGCGTTCTGCCCCGAGGCATCGTCGTCGGCAATGCTGATGCTCACCGGGTAGGTGCCCGCGGCGGTGTAGATGTGGGTCAGCGAGAAGCTGCGTCCCGTCAATGTGACCACCTCGGGCGCGCTGCCATCGCCCCAGACCACCGTGGCCGTCCAGGCATCGGCACCCGGGTCCGTGAACGTGCCGTTCACGGTGTACGTGGCGCCGATGTTCAGCGACCCATCGGGCACCGCGGCCACCACCGGGGCGACGTTGGCCACCGTCACCGTGAACACGGCCGAGTCGGTGAGACCGTCGTTGTCGGTGATGGTCAGGCGCACGTTGAACGCGCCGTCCTGCGCGTAGGTGTGCGACGCCGAGACGCCCTCGCCCGTGGTGCCGTCACCGAAATCCCAGGCGTAGCTGGCGACGGAGCCATTCGGATCCACCGACGCGGATCCGTTGAGCGACACCGGACTACCTTCGGTGACGCTGCCCTGCGGGCCGGAGATGGCGGCGATCGGCGGCTGCGTGCCGGATTCGACCGCGGCTTCGACGTCGTCCTCGAGCAGCGCCAGCAGGTCGTATCCGCTGAGCGCCTCCACGTCGTCCACGGTGCGCTGGTAGCTCTGCCACGGCACGTTCCGGATGCCGGGCTCGTTGGGCATGATCACCGCGAGCACCTGCACGTCACGGTAGTCGTGCACGTCGGCGAGGCCGCTGATCGCGCGGCATGATGAGCGCCACCTTCCAGGTGTGGGTGGGAATCACCACCCTGCCCTGGTCCTTCAGCGTGCCCTTGTTGCCCGAGGCGCCGGCGATCACGTAGACCTCGCGGTCCTGCAGCCGTGCGAAGTCACCGAGGTGATTCTCGAACTGCGCCCAGGGCCCCTGATTGTTGTCGGCGGCCTGCGGATGATGTTGCTGAAGTAGTAACGTCGTGGCGTTGTCGAGGCTGCCCGCGGTGCGGTCGAAGGAACGCGCCAGGTGGCCGCGATCGATGCCATAGCCGTGGAACGCGCCCGCGTCCGTGTAGTCCGCGGTAGTCAGGCGCGGCAGCGATGCCGGCAGCTCCGCGTCCATGGTGAAGCAGTCGCAACGATCTTCGGCGCCGAAGTGCGCTGGCGTCGATCTCGTACGACACCCAGTTGGGTGATCCGCGGTTCGGGTTCCAGGAGCTGGTGAACTGCGGGCGCTCGATGATGAAGTCATCGATCGGATCCGCAGTCCATGCGGCTCGCCGAACTCCGTGTTGTTGGCGTACTGCGCCGTGGCGCTGGCCACCGCGACGTGCGTGGGCAGCGTCCAGGTGCCGGTGGTGCCATCGGCCGCCGTGGCGCGGAACGTGGCGCTGCCCGCGGCGAGCGCATGGATCACGCCGTTCGCATCGATGGTCGCGACGTCCGGCGTCAGCGCTTCCCAGGTGAAGGTGCTGGGCACGGTCTGGTTGAGGCCGTTGACCAGTCGCGCGAAGAGCTGGTCTTCGAAGCCCACCGGCAGCGGTACATCACCGGGCGTGCGGCCCGAGAACTGGATGGAGTTGACACCCGTGTCCGGCGAATCGGGATTGCAGGCGCCGAAGGTCGTTCACGCCCGCGCGCCACACGTCGAGCGAGTCACGCTGCAGCGAGATACCGGCCGGCGCGTTGGTCTGCGAAGCGCCGATGTCCACCGGCGTCATGTTGATCGCCGGACCATTGGTGGCGATGAACGTGCCCTCGTACGACACGAACTCGATCACCTGGCCGGCGTTGTTCACCAGCGCGATGGCGTCGGGAGCCGTTCTGGATGCCGTCGGCCGCGTAGTTGACCACCAGCACTCCGCGCGTGGTCGCATGACGCAGGCAAAGTGCCATTGATCAGGGTGGTGTTGTAGACCGCGCCGTTGCTGCCGTTGTAGAGCACCAGCGAGAAGCCCGCGAGACTGACGCCCGTGGGGCCTTCGATCTCGATGGCTTCGCCCGCGTCAGTGCCGGCGTTGTCGTAGTGGATCTCGTTGATGTGGAATTCACCCATCGGAACCGTGACGTTCTCGACGGCGATCAGCGCCATGCCTTCGGTGCCATTGGCTGCGATCGCGCGAATCGCGACGCTGCCCGGCGCGACGCCGGTGACCACGCCCGTGGCGGAAACCGTGGCGACGGCGGTGTCGCCGCTGCTCCAGGTGAAGGTGGCGTTCGGAATCGGCGTGCCCGAATCGCTGAGCGCTTCGGCGACCAGCGTGAGGGTGGCACCCACGTTCAACGTCGCCAGGTCCGGCGTGACGGTGATCGAGGCCACTTCGGGATCCGGCTGCTGCGAACCCGAGTCGTTGCAGGCGCCGAAGGTGTTCGCGGCCAGCGCCCAGACGCCGGCCGGATTGCGCTGCAGGGACTCGCCGATCGGGCCGTTGCCATTCTGCGAAGCGCCGATGTCCACGGCCGTCTGGCCATTGGCCGGGCCGTTGGTCGCGGTGAGCGGACCTTCGTACGAGAGGAACTCCACGACGGTACCGCCGGCATTGACCAGCGCGATGGCGTCGGGTGAACCGTTCTGGATGCCGTTGGCGGGATAGTTGAGGACGACCACGCCGCGGTCGTCGCACACGGCGGGCACAGTGCCTGCGAGCGCATCGGTGTCATAGGTGACGCCGCCGGAGCCGTTGTACAGAACCACGCTCCAGCCAGTGAGATCCGTGCCCGCGGGCGCGGAGACTTCGATGGCTTCACCGGTGTCGGTGCTGGCGTTGTCGTAGTGGATTTCGCTGATGCGCACCTGGGCGCTGGCGAGAGAGCTCAAGGCAAGCGCGCCGGCGGTGAGCAGCCAACGCATCGCAGTCATGTTGCGCATGTGTCCATCCCTGAGTTTTTGTCGAAGGCCGCGAGATGTGGATCTTGCGGCCAGTGGCGCCGGAGGATACGCCACAAGGAATGCGCTCAGATGACACGAATTGACATATGCGTCTGATCTCGCGCGAAGAAATGGGGACATTCCTGATTTTCTAGGAAACGGGGACGGGGCTGGAGGTAGGGCAGCAGTGCGTTTCCGTGAGAGTGGAATGCTTTCCGGAGCTCAGTCTCGGGCGCGCGCTTCGCGCGTTCCCTCGGGCGAAGCTGCGCAGGTGGATCTGTCAACGCTTCGCTCGCAACTGCTGGTGAACGCGGACTTGGGTTGAACCACCAAAGAGTACCTCCGCGCTTGACGCTTCGCCCTCGGCGCCCTCGATTCGCTCCGGAAAGCATTCCACTCTCACGGCAACGCATCACCGTCGACGCGCAGCCCCGTCCCCGTTTCCTAGAAAATGAGGAATGTCCCCATTTGTTCGTCAGTTGGCTTTGAGCTTGAGCGCTTCGCGGAGCTTCGCCGCGGTGTAGCTCTGCACGTAGACCTTGGAGCCGAAGTCGAAATCCTTCGCGCGGGAAAGATCGCCGACCACGACGGGGTCGAAGCCCGCGTCGCTCACGAGTTGTTCGGCCACCTTCAACGCTTCCGGGTAGTCAGACGCCAGCGGGATGCCGATGCGCTCGGGTTTGTCGAAAGCCTGGTCGGCCAGCGGCCCGGCGTTGATGGCATTGAATGCGCGGACCAGCTTCGTGCCGGGCAGGTATTCCTTGGAGGCCACGCCCGTGCCGCGCACGCGGTCGCGCACGGCCATCTCGCCATCGCGCGAGGGATACGGATTGCCGGTGTCGAGCACCACCTTGCCCTTGAGTTCCGTGGCGTAGTCGCGGCCCACCTGCGGCGTGGCGTGATACGGAACGGAGACGAGCACGACTTCTCCGAAGGCCGCCGCCTCGCGGGGCGTGCCCACCTTCACGTTCGGGCCGAGCTTGGCGGCCAGCGCCTGCAGTTGCTCCGGATGCCGCGAAGAGATGAGCAGCTGGTGGCCCGCCTTGGCCCAGTGCCGCGCCAGCGCGCCGCCGATGTCGCCCGTGCCGATGATGCCGATCTTCAGCGGCTTGACGGTCTGGACGGGTGCCGGCGAGGCGGATGCGCCCAGGGGCAGCAGTGCGGCGAGCAGGCAGGCGGCTAACTTCTTCATGTTGGATTCTCTCTTCGAGGTGGCTGTCACGGTTTCGACGCGCGGAACAGAGCGGAGTTTTACCCACGCGCCAGGAGTGACGCCATCCCGCGCCGCAACGAGGTCCCGATGCCCGGCTACAAATTTTTCCCCTGCCAGATCGAAGGCGACGCCGCCTTCGTGTACGTGGACGTGGATGCGAACGATCGCCTCGCGCGCCTGCCGGGCACCTTGGCGCGGCTCAAGGTCCTCTACCAGGCGCCGCGGCAAGGCCGACTGGAAGGCCTTCATCGAGAAGCTCATGGCGAAATCCGGCCACACGATCAAGCTGAGGCTTGGCGCCGACAAAACCCACCGCGCGTACCTGCGCGAGCTCTACCCAACGCCCGAAGCCTGGCAGCTGATCTCCGATATCGACGTGCTCGACCTGCTCGAGCGCGACGGTGATCTCGAGAGCGTGCGCAGGCGCATCGACCACTGGAGCTATTTCGATGACGCGCGAACCGCGCAACGGTTCGCCTCGTGGGCGGAGATGAATGTATTCCGCCACGAAGCCCGCCTGTCCGGCGTCGAAGACGATGGAAGGCACTGCGTCCGCCTGTATCACGTGGGCACCACCATCCAGCGCGAAGTTTGCTGGCACACCAATCAGCTGCATCGCAAGGCCGACGCGCTCGGCGGAAGCTATGATGGCTGGGAAACCAAGGTCGTGAAGAGGAAACCCCGTGGCCGGAACAAGAAGTCGTGACGTCGAGAAGGATTACCCGCGCGCCGCGTTCGTCGCGAAGCTGCGCCGGCTCGCCGACGCCATCGAGAAAGACAAGCGCTTCGTGATCGGCGTCGCTGGCGAGCGCGTGTACGTTCCTGCGCGCGCGCAGTACAACATCGAACACGAACGCAGCCGCGACGAGGAAGAGATCGAGTTCCAGATCAAGTGGAAGCCGGAGTAGCTCCAGCGGATCGGCGGCTCAGTCGTAGCGCGGAACGTCGATGGCCGAGAGCAGCTTCTCGCGCGCGGCCGGTGTGGGCGCCGAGAGGATGCGGTCGATGCGATCGCGCGTGAGATGCGGCGCGAGCAGCTGGATGAAATCGTAGGTGAAGCCGCGCAGCAGCGCTCCGGCGCGGAAGCCGATCCAGGTGATGTGCTGCGGGAACAGGTGCCCCGCCTCGACCACGGCCAGATCCTTCTCGTCTTCGGGTTCGATGGCCATGCTGGCCACCACACCCACGCCGAGACCCAGGCGCACGTAAGTCTTGATCACGTCGGCATCGCGCGCCGTCAGCGACACATTGGGCTCCAGCCCGGCGCGCGCGAACTGCTGGTGCAGCGATGACGGGCCGGTGAAGCTGAACACATAGGTGACCAGCGGATATTCGGCCAGCTGCTGCAGCGTGGGCTTGGACAGCCTGCGCGAGCGGATGATCCTTGGGCACGATGATCTGCCGGTGCCAGGAGTAGCAAGGCAGCAGCACGAAGTCGGCGAACTTGTCCTGGCTGCCGGTATTGATCGCGAAATCGATGCGATCCAGCGAAGCCATCTCGGCGATCTGGTCCGCGGTGCCCTGGTGCAGGTGGAGCTGCACGTCCGGATACTTGACGCGGAAATCACGGATCACGCGCGGCAACACGTAACGCGCCTGCGTGTGCGTGGTGCCGATCGAGAGCGAGCCCGCGGTCGGACTGCTTCAGATCCTTGGCCAGCGACTTGAGTGCCTGCGCCTCGCGCAACATGCGCAACGCGCGCGCCGCCACTTCCTCACCCGCGGGGGTGAGTCGCTTGAGAGCCCGGCCATCACGTACGAACAGCGTGAGGCCGAGTTCTTCTTCGAGCAAACGGATCTGTTTACTGACGCCCGGCTGGGAAGTGTGCAGCGCCTGGGCGGCAGTAGTGACATTGAGGCCGTTCTGCACAACGGCCGCAAGATATCGCAGTTGCTGCAGCTTCACTGCAGTCCGGTCTTTAGTTCAGCTTCAGCTGGACGTCGACGCCGGCCGGCAGCTCGAGCTTCATGAGCGCGTCCACCGTCTTATCCGTCGGGTTCATGATGTCCATGATGCGCTTGTGCGTGCGCAGCTCGAACTGGTCGCGCGCGTCCTTGTCGGAGTGCGGCGAGACGAGCAGCGTGAACTTCTCCATCTTCGTCGGCAGCGGCACCGGGCCCTTGACCGTGGCGCCCGTGCGCTTGGCGGTCTCGACGATCTCCTTGGCGGAGGTGTCGATCAAGCGATGGTCGAAAGCCTTGAGACGGATGCGGATGTTCTGGTTGGCCATTTTCGTATTCCTTTCTAAAGAGCGACTAGGTAGTTAGTTACCTAGCTTGGGTTTCGGTCAATTCGGTGTGCAGACGCTTTGCATACTCACCGTTTCTCGTCTTCGAGGGGACAGGGCGCGGAGCCCTGTCCCCGGTCTTCGTACGAAGAGCGTTCTTTCGAACGATTGCTTCGCATTACTTGAGGATCTTCGCGACGACGCCGGCGCCGACCGTGCGACCACCTTCACGGATGGCGAAGCGCAGGCCTTCTTCCATCGCGATCGGGTTGATCAGCTGCACCTTCATCTTGATGTTGTCGCCCGGCATCACCATCTCGGTGTTCTCCGGCAACTCGATCGTTCCCGGTCACGTCGGTCGTGCGGAAGTAGAACTGCGGGCGGTAGCCCTTGAAGAACGGCGTGTGACGGCCGCCCTCTTCCTTCGTCAGCACGTACACCTCGCACTCGAAGTCCGTGTGCGGGGTGATGGAACCGGGCTTCGCCAGCACCTGGCCGCGCTGCACTTCTTCGCGCTTCGTACCACGCAGCAGCACGCCCACGTTGTCGCCAGCCTCACCCGAGTCCAGCAACTTGCGGAACATCTCCACGCCCGTGCAGATGGTCTTCTGCGTCGGGGCAATGCCGATGATCTCGATTTCGTCGTTCACCTTCACGATGCCGCGCTCGATGCGGCCCGTGACCACCGTGCCGCGGCCGGAGATGGAGAACACGTCTTCCACCGGCATCAGGAACGGCTTGTCGATCTCGCGCTTCGGGATCGGGATGTACGCGTCCATCTCGTCCACCAGCTTGATCACCGCCTTCACGCCGATGTCGCTCTGGTCGCCTTCCAGCGCCTTCAGCGCCGAACCGATGATGATCGGGGTCTTGTCGCCGGGGAACTTGTAGACCGACAGCAGTTCGCGAACTTCCATCTCGACGAGCTCGAGCAGCTCCTTGTCGTCGACCATGTCGGCCTTGTTCATGAACACCACGATGTACGGCACGCCGACCTGGCGGGCCAGCAGGATGTGCTCGCGCGTCTGCGGCATCGGGCCGTCAGCGGCCGACACCACCAGGATCGCGCCGTCCATCTGCGCCGCGCCCGTGATCATGTTCTTCACGTAGTCGGCGTGCCCGGGGCAGTCGACGTGCGCGTAGTGGCGGTTCTTGCTCTCGTACTCCACGTGCGACGTCGAGATCGTGATGCCGCGCGCCTTCTCTTCCGGCGCCTTGTCGATCTGGTCGTACGCCATGAACGAACCACCGTTCGTCTCGGCCATCACCTTCGTCAAAGCGGCCGTCAGCGTCGTCTTGCCATGGTCGACGTGGCCAATCGTGCCCACGTTCACGTGCGGCTTGTTACGTTCAAACTTTTCCTTCGACATGACAATCAGCTCCTGGAATGGGTCTTCTGGGGTGTACTAACTAACTATTTGTTCATGATCCCGTCGGCGATGTGCGACGGGACTTCCATGTACTTCGAGAATTCCATCGTGAAGGTCGCGCGGCCCTGGCTCATCGAGCGCACGGTGGTCGCGTAACCGAACATCTCCGACAGCGGCACTTCCGCCGAGACCGTCTTGCCGGCCGGCGTGTCTTCCATGCCCTGGATCTGGCCGCGGCGGCGGTTGAGGTCGCCGATCACGTCGCCCATGTAATCCTCGGGCGTCACGACCTCGACCTTCATGATGGGCTCGAGGATCACGGGCTTCGCCTTGCGAAAGCCGTCCTTGAATCCAAAGATGGCCGCCATGCGGAACGAGATTTCGTCCGAGTCCACGTCGTGGAACGAACCGTCGAACAGCGTGACCTTGGTGTCGACCACCGGGTAGCCCGCCATGACGCCGGTCTCGAGGGCTTCCTTGATGCCCTTCTCGACGGCCGGAATGAATTCCTTCGGCACCGAACCACCAACGATGCCGTTGATGAACTGGTTGCCTTTGCCCTGCGCATTGGGCTCGATCTTGAGCCACACGTGTCCGAACTGGCCGCGGCCGCCCGATTGCTTGACGTGTTTGCCTTCGCTCTCGATGGTGCCGCGGATGGTCTCGCGGTACGCCACCTGCGGCTTGCCGACGTTCGCCTCGACCTTGAACTCGCGCCGCATGCGATCGACGATGATCTCGAGGTGCAGTTCGCCCATGCCCGAGATGATGGTCTGCGCGGACTCCTCATCGGTGCTGATGCGGAACGACGGGTCTTCCTTGGCGAGACGCTGCAGCGCCAGGCTCATCTTTTCCTGGTCGGCCTGCGTCTTCGGTTCCACGGCCACCGAGATGACCGGGACCGGAATGACCATCTTCTCGAGCGTGATCACCTTCTCGAGATCGCAGATGGTGTCGCCGGTGTACACGTCCTTGAGGCCCACGGCCGCGGCGATGTCGCCGGCGCGGACTTCCTTGATCTCGCTGCGCTCGTTGGCGTGCATCTGCAACAGACGCCCGATGCGCTCTTTCTTCGCCTTGGTCGGAACGAACACCGTGTCACCGGAATTCAGCGTGCCGGAATAGACGCGGAAGAACGTGAGGTTGCCGACGAAGGGATCGTTGAGGATCTTGAACGCCAGCGCGCTGAACGGCTGTTCGTCGCTGGCCGTGCGCGTGATCGCCTCACCGCGCTCGGACAGGCCCGGGGTGGCCGGCATCTCGATCGGTGACGGCATGAATTCGATGACGGCGTCGAGCAGCGCCTGCACGCCCTTGTTCTTGAACGCGGTACCGCACATGCACAGCACGATCTCGTTCTTCAGCGCGCGCGCCTTCAGGCCGCGCTTGATCTCGTCGTCGGACAGCGCCGTGCCGCCCAGGTATTTGTCGGTGAGCGCGTCGTCGCCTTCGGCGGCGGCCTCGATCATCTTGGCGCGCCATTCATCGGCCTGCGCCTTGAGCTCGGCCGGGATCTCCCGGTACTCGAACTTCATGCCCTGGGTTTCCATGTCCCAGTAGATAGCCTTCATCTTGATGAGGTCGATGACGCCCTGGAAGGCATCTTCGGCGCCGATGGGCAGCTGGATGGGCACGGGGTTCGCGCGCAGACGCGAGCGGATCATCTCGCAGACGCGCAGGAAATCCGCGCCGGCACGATCCATCTTGTTGACGAACGCGATGCGCGGCACGTTGTAGCGGTTCATCTGCCGCCACACCGTCTCGGACTGCGGCTGCACGCCCGCGACGGAATCGAACAGCGCGACCGCGCTGTCCAGCACGCGCAGCGAGCGCTCGACTTCGATGGTGAAGTCCACGTGCCCGGGCGTGTCGATGATGTTGATGCGGTGTTCGGGGAAGTTCTTTTCCATCCCCTTCCAGAAACAGGTGGTCGCGGCAGACGTGATCGTGATGCCGCGTTCCTGTTCCTGTTCCATGTAGTCCATCACGGCCGCGCCGTCATGGACCTCGCCGATCTTGTGCGAGACGCCCGTGTAGAAAAGGATGCGCTCAGTAGTGGTCGTCTTTCCGGCGTCGATGTGCGCCGAAATTCCGATGTTCCTGTAGCGCTCGATGGGCGTGGCGCGGGGCATGGGACGTCTACCGCGCTTTGATTACCAGCGGTAGTGCGCGAACGCCTTGTTGGCTTCGGCCATGCGATGCGTGTCTTCGCGCTTGCGCACGGCGGCGCCGCGGTTCTCGGCCGCATCCATGAGCTCGTGGGCGAGGCGGAACGCCATCGACTTCTCGCTGCGGTCACGCGCGGCTTCGATGAGCCAGCGCATGGCCAGCGTCTGGCGACGCGCGGCGCGCACTTCGACGGGCACCTGGTACGTGGCGCCGCCGACGCGGCGCGACTTCACTTCGACGACGGGCTTCACGTTGTCGAGCGCGGTGGTGAGCATGGCCACGGCATCCGGGGCCACCTTGCCGGTCTTCTCGACGATGCGGTTGATCGCGCCGTAGATGATGCGTTCAGCGGCGGACTTCTTGCCGCTCTGCATGACCACGTTCATGAACTTGGCGAGCATGTCGTTGTTGAATTTCGGGTCCGGCAGGATGTGGCGGACGGGGGCTGCTGTGCGACGTGACATGACTAACTACCTTTACTTCTTCGCGCGCTTGGCGCCGTACTTGGAGCGGCCCTGCTTGCGGTTGTTGACGCCCGCGCAGTCCAGCGTGCCGCGCACGGTGTGGTAGCGGACGCCAGGGAGATCCTTGACGCGGCCGCCGCGGATGAGCACCACCGAGTGCTCCTGGAGGTTGTGGCCTTCGCCGCCGATGTACGAAGAGACTTCGTAACCGTTGACGAGACGCACACGCGCCACTTTGCGCATCGCCGAGTTCGGCTTCTTCGGTGTCGTCGCATACACGCGCGTGCAGACGCCGCGCTTCTGCGGTGACGCGCCGAGCGCGGGGACCTTGGTCTTCTCTTTGTTGACGCGACGCGGGTTCGCGATCAACTGGCTCGTCGTGGCCATGCTTGCTCCAGTAAGTGACACGTAAGAAACACCGGGCCGATCCCTGTTGAGGGGAGTCGGCCCGGTGATCCATCCGTAATTTCCGCCCATCCCGGTCAAGGGGTCGGGCGACAAAGGCCGGCGATTCTAGGTATGTGACCGGGGGGTGTCAACGGACTGTTGCGACGCGGCAAAAACCCTGTGCGTACATATATATAGGTGACAGCCGACACCCCGGCCCGCCAGGCCTCCGGAGGCACCCGTATAGTCGGCGCGCGCATGCGCCACGCCCTCTATTTCATCCCCCTGATCATCGTCCTCGCGTTCTGGGCCCTGTTCAGGGCGCCCAGGGCGAAGACCGGAAGCCCCGGCCCTTCCGCCACCCGCGAAGCCGCTCCGGCCAGCATCGAACTGGCGGGCGCTGAGCCGTTCGAGGTGGCCGCGCATTTTTTCGAGACCACCGGAGCGCCGATCCTGGATTTCGAGGCGCTGGACCAGTGGGCGGACAAGGCGCAGAGCCCGGAGGGCGCGCGCCAGGCACGCCAAAGGGGCCGCCGCGCCTGGCTGCTGCATTTGCGGGACTGGCTGGGCCCGCATGCCGAGCTGGTGGAGACGCCGGACGCCTGGGTGGTGTCGGGCTACTCCCCGGGCCAGGCCCGGGCAGTCGGCGATTTCGTGTCGACCTCCCGCAAGCGCATCAACCAGCTGCTCGAGGGCCTCGCCCGTTTTCCCGATGAGGACTGGAGCACGCTGATCGCCTTCGACAATGGCGAGGACTACTACCGCTACGTCGCCAACTACTACCCCGAGGAAGGCGAATTCGCGTTCTCCAGCGGCATGTTCATCAATGCAGGCAGTCCGCACTTCGTCGCGGTGCTCAATGAGCTGTGGATCCTGGAACCGGTAATCGCGCACGAATTGACGCATTTCGCGCTGGCGCACCTGTCGCTGCCCCTGTGGCTGGACGAGGGGCTGGCGGTGAATACCGAGCACCGGATATCGACCAGCCAGCAGCATCACACCCGCACCGTGGAGCTGCTGGGGCAGCACCGGGATTTCTGGAACGACACCACGATCCAGGAATTCTGGACGGGGAAATCCTTTCACCGCACCGACGAAGGCAACGCGCTTTCCTATGACCTCGCGCGCGCCATGGTGGACCTGGTGGGCCGCGACTGGAGTGCCTTCCTGCGATTCGCGACCACGGCAAGCCGCGAAGATGGCGGCGCGGCGGCGGCGCGCGACGCGCTGGGGCTCGATCTGGGAGAGCTCGCCGCGGCGGCGATCAATGCGAAACGGAAGGGTCCGTGGACCCCGCGACCCGATGCCTGGGAGCGCGTGTCGGTGAAGGCCTGATCAGGCCGCCGACGCCTGGACCTTGCGGATCTTCCGCTCGATGAGCCTGTTGAGGTTGGCGTGCGACACCAGCACCAGGTGGGCGCCATGCAGGAAGCCCGAGCGGTGCAGCTTGTGCAGCGACTCCGAATCCAGGCCGGCCAGCTTCTCGCGGTCCAGCGTGAAGAAGCCCTGAAGATTGATCGTCTCCTGGCCCGTGATCTTCACCTCGAGGTCCACCGGCGCGATCAGGTCCAGCGCCAGGAAGGCGGCGAACATGTGCTTGCCGATGTTCACGCCGTCATGGAGTCCGTTCAGCACGCGCGACACGCGCTGCAGATAGGGACTCTGTCCGCCGCGCTCGAGGAACACCGGCTCGCCTTCCGTCTCGCTGATGCGAGGGCTGTCGAGATCCACGTGGATCACCGGCTCACGCCGGATGTCGCCGCCCTCTTCGCGCTCCTGAAAGCCGATGAGGAACGGGCCGCGGGCGATGATGCCGGGCACGTACGAGGCGTCCCAGCGGTCGCCTTGCAGGTACAGGTTCTCGTCCTTCTCGAAGCCCAGCAGCGCGACCGGGTAGAACTCCCCCTTGGCATCGCGGCGGAAGAAGATGGGGTACTCGCGCTGCACGTCCGCGAATTCGGTGGGGAAAGTAACCACCGAGCCGATGTTGTCGCCGAACTCCGGGCCGTGGGTCATGCGCACGCGGAGGTTCTTGTGCGCGATGTTGTCGAGCAGGACGTGGTTGGTCATGGGGCCGCAGATTACACGATGGAACTGCGAAGAACCCCATTGCGGAGCCGGTGAAAACCCAGCGCCGGGCGGCGGCGTGATGCCGCCCGGCGCTGGACGTCGTCCCGGGAGGGGATCCTGGGACAAACTCGCTCCGGTCCGATCTCAGAACTTGTAGCGCGCCCCCACGAACAACTGCCGCCCGGTGTGGGTGTAGACGACGACCCGGTCCGCCGTGGTGTCGGTGAACTGGTCGTTCGATTCATCGGTGAGGTTCAGCGCCTCGAGCGACACGGTCAGCCGGTCGTTGATGGCGTACGACGCGGACAGGTCCAGGTTCAGCGTCTCGTTGGTGCCATCGGCGTCCTGGATCATCGGCGCGTTCGCCGCCGGCACACCGGTGAGGTAGCGATCGCGATGCGCCGCCGACGTGCGGATGCTGAATCCGCCGTCCTCGTAGTACAGCGTCGCGTTCCAGGCATTGCGCGAGAGATTCACCAGGTCGTTCTCCACCGGCGGCGTCGAGCCGTTGGTGGACGTCACGTAGTCGATCTTCGAATCGACGAAGGTGTAGTTGAGCAGCACGCCGAAATTGCTCCACTTGCCCGGCAGGAACTTGAACGGCTGCTGGTAGTTGAGCTCGAAGCCCTTGAGCGGGCCTCCCGGCGTATTCACGGGTCCGGCCACCGAGAAGGTCTCGTTGCCCGTGAGCGTGGTGCCATTGAGCAGCTCGAGCGGGAAGCCCGTGGCGTTGAACGGCATCGTGGTGATCAGCGTCTGCGCGAACGACTCGATGTCCTTGTAGAACACCGCGCCCGACAGCAGCGCGCCTTCATCGAAATACCACTCCAGCGACATGTCGTAGGTTTTCGCGCGCACCGGATCCAGGAAAGGATTGCCGATGGCGATGGTGAGGTTGCCGACCAGGTTGATGGTGCCGCCGGGCGTGACCTGCGCCAGCGCCGGGCGCGTCATCACCTTGGCCGCCGCCGCGCGCAGCAGCAGGTCCGGCGTGAGCTCGGCCACGAGATTCATCGCCGGCAACACGTCATCGTACTCGTGCTCGACTTCCACCAGCACGGGCGTGACGCCGGACACCAGGTAGCCCTGCGAAGTCTGCGTGGTCTTCGCGTAGCGGACACCGACATCACCGCGAATGGGAATGCCGGCATCCCAGCTGAAGTCGGCCTGTAGATAGACGCCCTGGTCCTCTTCGGTCACCGAGCGGTTGTTGCCGCGCGCGTTGGTGACGGTGACGCCCCCGAGCGCGAAGGTGCCGGTGTTGCTGTAGATGTCGAAAGTGTTGGCGAAGGCGTCCAGGTTGGGGATGCGCCAGGACGTCCGCACGCCGGCCGGCAGGTCGAGCCCGTCGCCGAAGCCGCTGATCAGGGTAGTGAGGCTGGCCAGCGTCGTGCCGGTGGGCAGCGCCGGCACCGTGGTCTCCGAAGTGCGCCGCTGCTCCCAGGTGGAGAACTCGTATTTCTTGTAGTCGCCGCCGACCTTGAGCTTGATCGAGTCCGTGGCTGCGTATTGCAGGTCGAGCTTGGCCACCTCGAAGCTGTTGTCCACGCCCTGCGGACGGATGCGGATCTCCGACGAGCCGCCGCTGAAGGTGCCGAAGGTCCAACTCGCCGGATCGGTGACGTCGTAGCCATAGTCGTAGTCAGGCAGGCGGTCATCGCCGCGGAAGTCCCATGAGTAGCCATTGGTGTTGGAGCGATCCAGCGTGATCGTGGTCTGGACCGGATTGTTGAAGTCCGAGCGTGAATAGCCCACGAGTTCGCTCAGCTGCCACTTGTCTCCCAGCTGGTGCTTGCCCGACAGCGTGTACGAGGAGAACTTCGTCTCGAGTTCGTCGTAGCGCGATTCGGAACGGATGTCGACGGCGTCGAACAGTCCGTAGACCATCGTGCCGTTCGCGTCGATCTCGCCCGCGCGCACCAGCGTCTGCGGCTTGCCGCCCTGCGAGGCGCTGCGGCTGAACGAGAAGGCCTCGAGATAGTTCTCGCTGCGCGTCGCCTGGAAATCCGAGTACAGCACGTCGAGCGTGACGAGGTTCGCGTCGTTCACCTGGAACTGCAACGCTCCCGTGAGGCCCAGGCGCTCCTGCTCGTGCGTGAGGCGGCCATAGCGCGGGATGCGCGGATGGAAGGTCGTCGCGGCATTGGCCTGCGCCAGCGTGATGCCCGTCGGCGTGGACGCGGCGTTGAAACCGCCGACACTGTTGCCGGCATCCCAGCGCACGGTGCTCGCGCCCTCCTCGATGAGATTGCGCTTCGCGTAGGCCGCGGAGAACAGCACGCCGAAGCGCTCGTCGGCGAAGGTGTTGCTGATCAGGAAACTCGCGCGCGGATCGACCTCACCGCCGAGATCGTTGTAGGCGCCCTTGAGCGCACCGACCATCGTGAATTGCTTGAAGTCGAAAGGACGCGCGGTGTAGAGGTCGACCGTCGCGCCGAGCGAGCCTTCCTCCACTTCCGCCGAAGATGTCTTGCGCGCGGTGATGTTGTTGAACAGTTCCGACGCGAACACGTTGAAGTCGAACTGGCGATTGCGATTCGCGCCACCCGAGCTGTCGGTGCCGCCCGTGGTGCTCTGCGCTTCCATGCCGTTGATGCGCACGCGCGTGAACTGCGGGCCGAGTCCGCGCACCGAGAGGTTGCGGCCTTCGCCGGCATCGCGGGCGATGGAGACGCCGGGAATGCGCTGCACGGACTCGGCGAGATTGGAGTCCGGGAACTTGGCGATGTCCTCGGCGCGGATCGAATCGATTGCGGCGGCCGACGCGCGCTTGTCCTCGAGCGCGGCGTTGAGACTGGCGCGGAAGCCGGTGACCACCACCTCTTCCACTTCTTCCTGCGGCTCGGTGGTGGCAGGTGCCTGCTGTGACATCGCGGGCAGCGACAGCGCACCGGCAAACAATCCCAAGGCGGCACGCACGTGACGACGGATCAAGGCATTCGAACTCATTTCTTCCCCCCGGTTCTGGATGGCGCGGGCGCGATGACACCGGTGGCAATCCGGGCCGAACGCGAACGCGGGTTTCTGCGGGCAACACGCCGCCGTGCCGCGGATCTGACCGCGGCGCGACGAACGGATCACCGTCCTGCCATCACTGACCGGAGGGGGCGGGAAAAACTTACCGGGGAGCCGGCGCCAAAGTGGAATGGCGCGGACGGAAACTCAGCGCGGGTCCGCCCAGCGGATGTGCTCTCGCGCGATCTCGCGGCCGCGCGCCACGGCGTCCGCGTTGTCGGCGAATACGGCCACGGAGTGCGAACCCATGGGCACGAGCTCGGCCTGCAGGCCGAAGCCCGACGAGCCGTGGCCCGTGAGGAACCGATGCTCGGTGAGCAGCAGGATCTGCACCGGGCCGGCGGGTGTCTGCACGAACAGGTGCGGCGCCACGGCGCCGCGCACCTTGCACGTCCGCAGCGTCGACACGGCGATGGAACCTTCGAGCCGTGCACCGGCCTTGGCCAGCGTGAGCTGCACCTTGTCACCGTTCACACGCTTCTCGCTGGCCACCATGACGTTGCGCTCCGCATTGGCGTGCTTGAGCAGCTCGCCGAACAACGCGTCGCGGCGCAGGTGCAGCCATGTGCCCGACGCCAGGCCGGCCACGACGAGGATGCTCGCCGCCAGCGCGTACCAGCGCGTTCTCGAATGGCGCGGCCGGGCCGCGGACTCGATTTCCCACGGGCGGCGATGGCTGGCCGGTACCGCATCGAATGCGCCCGCGACTAGCTGGTCCAACTTCACGAGGTCGGCCGCGTAGCGCGCGCACTCGGCGCACGAGGCGCGATGCGCCAGCAATTCGGGCTCGGTGCGCTTCGGGTCCGCGCCGAACAGGCGGCGGAATTCAGCGTGCTCCATCGTCATCCTCCCGCGCGGATTCATCGGGGCCCAGGCCCAGCCGGGCCCTCAGCCGGTTACGCGCCCGGAACAGGCGCGTGGACACCGCGCCCTCGTTGATGCCGAGCAGCTTCGCGATCTCTTCGGTGGAATAGCCCATGACCACCTGCAGCAGCAGCGGCTCGGCGTGTTCGGGCTCGAGCGCGAAGATCGCCTCGCGCACGTCGTTGACTTCATCCGGATCGCGCTCGTGCTTTTCCGCCAGCGAGTTCGACTCGGTGGTGGTGAGCTCGTCGATGTTCACGGTGGGGTGGCGCTTGCGCTCGTAGAGCCGCGCGTGCTCGCGCCGCGCGATGGTCAGCAGCCACGACCGCGCCGACTCGCCGTCCTTGAGCGAATCCAGCGATCGCCACGCTCGCAGAAAGGTTTCCTGCACGACTTCCTCGGCCACCGGGCGGCTGCGGCTCAGCCACAGCGCAAAACGGAACACGTCGACGCGGCAGGGCTCGCAAAGCGCTTCGAACCGTTGCTCGCGGCCGCGATCCCCGCCCTTCATGTCAGGAGACCGGCAATGAAGCGGAAAGCTTGCAACATCGTTCTGCCATCGCGACCGGCGCCCCAGGGGCGCACAGTCTATTTCCTGGTCTTCTTCTTTGCGCCTTTCTTCACCGAGGGCCCGGGGCCGATTTCGGCCAGGAGCGCCTCGGGAGTCAGCGAGAGGTCCCGGAGCGTCACGTGGACCGCGGGCTTCTCGCGCGCGGGATCCAGGAACAGCTCGCTGGCGCCCAGGTCGATGGCATCGGTGATGTTGGGCTGATACGAGCCGTACGGAGCCAGCGTCAGCTTCAGCTTCTGGGTGAGCTGCAGTCCGCCCCGGCCGCGATAGAGATGATTGTCCTCGGCATCCACCAGGAATGCCTGTAACGAGATGGCCTTGATGCCGCCCGCGCCCGAACCTTCGACCGCCGAGCCCTTGAAGAGACTGCGCACCACGGGGCCCATCGTGAACCCGCTCTGATCGACGCCATCCCATTCCACATCGCCTTTGCGATGCTGGGCGGTGGTGCGGACCAGGGCTATCCACAGCGTCGCATCCGGAGGGTTGCCGGCACCCAGCAACGGAAACACGGACTTGCGAACCGCGGACGCGCGCGCTTCGTCGCGCTTTCCGGTCAGGGGATCGAACAGGCTGCTCTCGCGAAGTTTGGTCCGCAGTACCTCGCGCGCCTCGGGGGAGTCCACGATCTCCCAATTCAGTGGCGCGAGTTCCTGACGCACGAGTTCCCGCAGCCTCTGTTGAACCGCGTCGGGCACGTCGAAGCCCGCGGTATCCAGCGGGCTGAGCGCAACGCGCCGCACCTTGCCCAGGATCTGGTCGCGCGGCACGAGAAGCGGTGAGACTCGATCGGTCGACGCGGGCGGCGGCAACTCCGCCAGGGCATTGAGATCGACCATTTCTTCGTCGATGGCCGGGTCGTTATCGGCCAGCCAGATCTCGTACGGCGTCTGGATCAACGGCAAGGTCGCCACTTTCGCGGCGCGATCGAACCGCGCCTCATCGCGCAGCAGGTCCTTGACCGCGACGTCCACGAAGTAGAAACCGCGGCCGCTCTGGAACTTGATGTAGCTGATGGGCTGGATGCCTCCGGCGCGCCCGAAGACGATGCGGCCCTGGGCGTCCTCGATCTGAACGATCAACGACAGCGCGGGGAGCAAGCCCGAGGAACCGGAAGGCGCGAAGAATTGCCCCACGCTGTTGGGCACTGGTTTGCCATTCGAGGATTCGATCACCCCGTCCCAGAAAGCATAGAACGAGGAGTAGTCCGCGCTGCGCGCCTGGACACGGATGTGGACGTAGCCGTCGAGTCGCTCCTTCGACATGAATTCACGCAGCGCGCCCTGGAACACGGCGGCACCGACTTCTTCACGCACCTCGCCGGTCTTCGGGTCGTAGATGCCGCCCGCCTGTGCGTTCAGGCGATCGAAAGCTGCCTGATAGGACGCCGAGCCGACGACGTCCATTCCAGCCAGACGCAGGTACTTCGCCACCGCGTCCTGCAGCTGCTGCTTCGCGGCCTCACGGTCGTCGAACTGGAACGGCAAGGTCGCCGTGACGATGCCGACGCGTTTCACGCGGGCCAATGTCTGCGCACGCGTGTTCTCGTAGAAGCCCAGCTGCTCGTCGGTGGGTACCGGCGTCGTGGGGCGCGGTGGCGGTGGCTTCTTCTTGTTTGCCGCTTGCACCGACACTGCGAGTGCCAGGCAGAGGATCGCCGAAGCGGCGACGCGCCCGAATCGAATGCTCATCATCTGCTTCCTCGGCATCGCGCCAGATACCGGGCGCGGGAACGATTATGTGGACGGCCGGGACTTCCGGCCACATTCCCCCGCCAGAAATGAGAAAGGCCGGCCACCTATGTCAAAGGGGTCGGCCTTCCGTGGCGAAAAGGGACAGTGAGCCGTGACTCAGCAATCCTCGCCCGCATACGCCAGGCAGGACGCGCCCGTGGGCTCCGTACCCGCGGTGCCGATGACTTCATACCAGCCGGTCGACTTGGGGTTGAGCACGACGAGACCGTTCTCGGCGGCATTCGCGACCGCGACACTGCTGGAGTCCGGCGCA
Source organism: uncultured Pseudomonadota bacterium (assembly GCA_963846605.1). GTDB lineage: Bacteria > Pseudomonadota > Gammaproteobacteria > Steroidobacterales > Steroidobacteraceae > CADEED01. The sequence continues at coordinate 483,393 of CAWJWS010000008.1, read as the reverse complement.
TAGCGGATCGTCGGGGTCGACGACACGCTGCGCTCGAAGAGCAGCGTCGCATTCAGGAACTGGCTGCCCAGCGTCCCGTAGATCCGGGCGCCCGAGTCGAACAGCACGGCGGAACCATCCGGCGCCGGGTGCACGACGCGGGGCGCGGGTGCGCCGCCGCCCACCGGATTGAATGGAACGTGGCTGCCGGTCTGGCCGACCTGCCCGCGCATCCAGTTCACCGGCAGGATTCCATCCATCGTGAAGAAGACGGTCTGCGAATCTCCGGCCACGCGGACGTCACCGACGAAGTTGATGGTGCTGCCGATCGTGGTGGTGGTGCCCGGCGCCTGCAGGTTCGTGGAGCCGGCGATGCTGAGCCGGTTGATGGTGGACGCATACACCGCGTGATTGCTGTCCGGCGTCGCCACGGGCAAGTCGGCGAAATCCACCGCGTTCACGAAGGCCGGGTGCAGCTGCGCGTCATCACGCGTGCCGTTCGCGGTGGTGACGAAGGCGTGCTGCTTCAGCGCATTGATGGCGCCACCGACGAAGAACGAACCCGTGCTGAGGATGCGGCTCTCGTCCGGCGTGAGCCGGAAGCTGGAACCCAGCCCCTGCCCGGCCGCGTAGTTGGCCGTCATCTGCAGGTAGTTTGTGAGGATGCCGGTGAGCGGCACGTCCGCGCGATTTATCACGAACCCGCCACCGGGCTGGAGCACCGAGTAGAACAGCCGCTGTCCGTCGCTCGTGAACGTGGGATGGCGGATGCTGAAACCCGGTTCGACCTCGCGCGACACGGTCGGCACGCCCAGTGTGGCGTAACGATCGTTGAACACCAGCAGCGAACCGTCGGGGCTGAGCCGCAGGTAGTTGGTGAAGTACGAAGCGTCGGTCGTGACTTCGAAAACCGGCGCGCTGAGATCGTCGAGATTGCGCACCCAGAGACGGTCGCGCGCGGTGGGCGACCGCGATGCATACACCAGCACCGCGCCGTTGGCCGAGGTGGTGAACCGCGCCAGCGTGTCTCCGGTGGGAACGGGCGTGTCGAGCGCCTCGGGCGCCGACAGATAGTCATAGCGGTAGATGCGCTTGGGCGACGTGCCCGCGGTGAAGAACAGCGGCGACGCACTGCCCACCACCAGCCTGATGTCCGCGGTATCCGTGGCGCCACCCGTGTCGCGGATGCGGTACGAGAGGCGCGTGGGCCCCGTGAAGCCCGCCAGCGGGGTGACCTGGATGCGGTTGTTGACCACCGCCGCCGTGACACCCGATTGCTGCCCGGGGATCTCGAGCGTCAGCGTGTCACCTTCGATGTCCGAGTCGTTCACGAGGACATTGATCGACGTCGGGCCCGCCGAGGCCACGACTTGCGCATCGTCTGCCGCCACCGGCGCGTCATTGACCGCGGAGACCTCGACGTCGACGGTCCGGGGAGCGGACTGCAAGGTGCCGTCGCTGGCGTAGACAGTGAAGGAGTCGGTGCCGAAGTAGTTGGCGTTCGGCGTGTACTGGTAGTGGCTGTTGGTGATCTGCAGCGTGCCGTGCGCGGGTTGCGCGGTGACGGTGAGAGTCCACGGGTCGCCGTCGGCATCGGAAGCCGGGAAAGGGCCCGCTGCGGAGCTGTCTTCCATCAGGCCGATGTTGAACGTCGGGATGGTGGGCGCATCCGGTTGCGGCGCCACGGCCACGGACACGTTGGCCGTGACCGACAAGCCGGTGGAATCGGTCACGCTGTAGGTGAAGGCATCCGGGCCGTTCGTGTTCGCATTCGGCGTGTACGTGAGCGTGAAGGGATTGCTGCCGCTGATCGCGACCACACCCCGCGCCGGTGCCGATGCGACCGCGGCGGTCAGCGTGTCGCCGTCCGGATCGAGCGCCGTCACCACGGCGCTCCCGGCGGCGTCCTCGTTGGTGGCGATGTTCGCGTTGATGGTGGCCGGTGCATCGGGCCGCGCCGCGACGCTGACGTTGACGGTGCCGGTCGCCTGGCGCCCGGACGGATCGGTCACCCGGTAGCTGAAGGTATCGCTGCCGAAGTAATCGATGGCCGGCATGTACTGGAACCGGAACGGGTTCGTGGTCGTGACCGTGAGCGTGCCGTGCGCCGGCGAGGTGGTGACCGTGATGGTGAGCGCGTCACCGTCGGCGTCGGTGGCCGTGATGTCCACCTGGCCGGACGTGTCCTCGGGCGTATTGATCGTGCCGCCGGCCACCGCGGGCGTATCGGGCTGCGCCGTGATGGTGATGGTGACCGTGCTCGTGGCGGACAGGCCGTCGGGATCGGTGGCGGTATAGGTGAACTGATCCGTGCCGTTCTGGTTGGCGGAGGGCGTGTAGACGAAGGTGGTGCCGGGGCCGGCCACGACCGCGCCCTTGGTGGGTGCGGTGGCCACGGCCAGGGTCAGCGCGTCGCCATCCGGGTCGGAGGCACCGACCGAGACGGAAGTAGCCGCGGCGTCCTCGTTGAGGGTCAGGGTGCCACCCGATGCCGTCGGCGCCCGGTTCTTGTCGTCTCCGCCGCCGCAGCCCGCCAGCACCGCGACCACCAGGGCCGCAATAGTTTGATTCCTCACCCGAACTACCTCCCGGAACGGCCAACCGGCCGCCTTGTAAATCTTACTGCTACGTATGACGCAGCCATGACGCGGGAAGGGTCGAATTCGCCTCGTCCGGGCAAAAAAAGAAGGCCGGCATCGCTGCCGGCCTTCGCTATCGACATAAGCGGGAAGGTGGTTAGCCCTCCGCCGTGGCTCCCTCGCCCACGCTGCCGCCCTCATCGATGTCGGCGACTCCGCCGCCCACATCCATGAAGCTGCCGCGATCGTTGGCGTCGGCCTTGGCGCGGCGATGCTCGTGGGCAGCAAAGCCGGTGCCGGCCGGGATCAGGCGACCCACGATGACGTTTTCCTTGAGGCCGCGCAGGTCGTCCTTGAGGCCACGCACCGCCGCTTCCGTGAGGACGCGGGTGGTTTCCTGGAACGAGGCCGCCGAGATGAACGACTCGGTGGCCAGCGAAGCCTTGGTGATGCCCAGCAGCACGGGCTGCAGGGTCGCCGGGGTCTTGCCATCCTTCGTCAGGCGATCGTTCATCGCCACTGCGCGCGCACGATCCAGCGTTTCGCCCTTCAGGTAGGCCGACTCACCGATCTCGAGCACTTCGGTCTTGCGCAGCATCTGGCGGATGATCACTTCGATGTGCTTGTCGTTGATCTTCACGCCCTGCAGGCGGTACACGTCCTGGATCTCGCGAACCAGGTAGTTGGCCAGCGACTCGACGCCCTGCAGGCGCAGGATGTCGTGCGGGTTCAGCTCGCCGTCGGCGATGACTTCGCCGCGCGTGACGCCTTCACCTTCGAACACGTTGAGCTGGCGCCACTTCGGGATCAGCTCCTCGTACTTCTCTTCGTGCTCGGCCGTGATGACCAGGCGGCGCTTGCCCTTGGTTTCCTTGCCGAAGCTCACGGTACCTGACTTCTCGGCCAGGATAGCCGGGTCCTTCGGCTTGCGGGCTTCGAACAGATCCGCGACGCGCGGCAGACCGCCGGTGATGTCGCGGGTCTTCGAGGATTCCTGCGGGATGCGGGCGATCACGTCACCGACCGACACGCGGGCGCCGTCCTCCAGCGTTCGACGAGCGCGCCGGGCGGCAGTGTGTACACGGCCGGGATCTCGGTGTTCGCGAAGAACGCTTCCTTGCCCTTGGCATTCAGCAGTTTGACGGTCGGACGCACGTCCTTGCCGCCGCGCTGCTTGGAATCGAGGATCACGGTCGAGCTCAGTCCCGTCACTTCGTCCACCTGCGTGGTGACGGTGAGACCGTCGACGAAGTCCTGGAACTTGATGTGGCCGGCCACTTCCGTGATCACGGGGTGGGTATGCGGATCCCAGGTGGACACGATCTGTCCGCCGACGACCTTGTCGCCTTCCTTCGCGGTGATCTGCGCACCGTAGGGAATCTTGTAACGCTCACGCTCGCGGCCGAACTCGTCGACCACGCCGATCTCACCCGAGCGCGAGACCGCCACCAGGTGGCCCTTCTCGTGCTGCACGGTCTTCACGTTGTGGAAGCGCAGCGTGCCCTTGTTGCGGACTTCGAGGCTCGAAGCCGCAGCGGCTCGCGACGCGGCGCCACCGATGTGGAAGGTACGCATCGTCAGCTGCGTGCCAGGCTCACCGATCGACTGCGCGGCCATGACGCCGACCGCTTCGCCGATGTTGATCTGGCGGCCGCGAGCGAGGTCGCGGCCGTAGCACGTGGCGCAAACACCATAGCGGGTCTTGCAGGTGATCGGGCGGCGGACCTGGACGACGTCCACGCCTTCCTGCTCGATCTGGCGCACCATCTTTTCGTCGATGAGCGTGCCCGCGGGCAGCAGCACTTCCGTGGTGCCCGGCTTGAGGATGTCTTCGACCACGGTGCGGCCGAGGACGCGCTCGCCGAGGCCTTCGACCACGTCACCACCTTCGACCAGCGGCATCATGGTGAGACCCAGCGTCGTGCCGCAATCCGGCTGCGTGACCACGAGATCCTGGGCGACGTCGACGAGACGGCGCGTCAGGTAACCCGAGTTGGCGGTCTTCAGCGCCGTGTCGGCCAGACCCTTGCGGGCGCCGTGCGTCGAGATGAAGTACTGCTGGGCGTTGAGGCCTTCACGGAAGTTCGCCGTGATGGGCGTTTCGATGATCGAGCCGTCAGGCTTGGCCATCAGTCCGCGCATGCCGGCGAGCTGGCGGATCTGCGCCGCGCTACCGCGGGCGCCGGAGTCGGCCATCATGAAGATGCTGTTGAACGACTTCTGGCGCTGCTTGACGCCCTTGAGGTCCGTCGCCTCTTCGGTGCCCAGCTTTTCCATCATCGCCTTGGCGACCTGGTCATTGGCGCGCGACCAGATGTCGACGACCTTGTTGTAGCGCTCGCCGTTCGTGACGAGACCGGACGAGTACTGGTCCTGGATCTCCTTCACGTCCTTGTCGGCGGCGGCGACGATCTTGGTCTTCTGTTCCGGGATCACGATGTCGTCGATGCCGAACGACACCGCCGAACGCGTGGCGTACTGGAAGCCCGTGTACATGAGCTGGTCGGCGAAGATCACCGTCTCCTTCAGACCGAGCGCGCGATAGCACGCGTTGATCGTGGCGGAGATGATCTTCTTGGTCATGTCCTGGTTCACGAGGTCGAAGGACAGGCCCTTCGGCAGGATCTCGCTGAGCAGCGAGCGGCCGACCGTGGTGTTCACCACGCGGGTCTTCTCGGTGAAGCGGCCCTCGGTGTCCTTGTGCCATTCCTTCACGCGCACCTTCACGCGGGCCTGCAGTTCGATCTGCCGGCCTTCGTAGGCGCGATGCACTTCCTGCGTGTCCGAGAACATCATGCCCTCGCCCTTCGCGCCCACCTTCTCGCGGGTCATGAAGTAGAGGCCGAGCACCACGTCCTGCGAGGGAACGATGATCGGGTCGCCGTTGGCGGGCGACAGGATGTTGTTGGAGGACATCATGAGCGCGCGCGCTTCGAGCTGGGCTTCGAGCGAGAGCGGCACGTGCACGGCCATCTGGTCACCGTCGAAGTCGGCGTTGAACGCCGTACAGACGAGCGGGTGCAGCTGGATGGCCTTGCCTTCGATGAGCACGGGCTCGAACGCCTGGATGCCGAGACGGTGCAGCGTGGGCGCGCGGTTCAGGAGAACCGGATGCTCACGGATGACTTCTTCGAGGATGTCCCAGACTTCCGGACCTTCACGCTCGACCAGGCGCTTGGCGGCCTTGATCGTGGACGCGTCGCCGCGGATCTGCAGCTTCTGGAAGATGAAGGGCTTGAAGAGTTCGAGCGCCATCTTCTTCGGCAGACCGCACTGGTGCAGGCGCAGCGTCGGACCGACCACGATGACCGAACGGCCGGAGTAGTCGACGCGCTTGCCCAGCAGGTTCTGGCGGAAGCGGCCCTGCTTGCCCTTGATCATGTCGGCGAGCGACTTGAGCGGGCGCTTGTTGGTGCCGGTGATCGCACGGCCGCGGCGGCCGTTGTCGAGCAACGCGTCCACCGCTTCCTGCAGCATGCGCTTCTCGTTGCGCACGATGATGTCCGGAGCGTTGAGCTCCAGCAGGCGGCGCAGACGGTTGTTGCGGTTGATGACGCGGCGATACAGATCGTTCAGATCCGACGTCGCGAAACGGCCGCCATCGAGCGGCACGAGCGGACGCAGGTCCGGCGGCAGCACGGGCAGCACGGTCATGACCATCCACTCGGGCTTGTTGCCCGAATCGATGAAGCTCTCGACGAGCTTGAGGCGCTTGGACAGGCGCTTGAGCTTGGTCTCGCTCGAGGTGCCGGCCATCTCTTCGCGGACCTTGAGCAGTTCGGCCTGCAGGTCGATGCTCTTCAGCAGCTCGTACACGGCCTCGGCGCCCATGCGCGCGTCGAACTCGTCGCCATGCTCTTCGATGGCTTCGAGATACATTTCGTCGGTCAGGAGCTGGCCGCGCTGCATCGGGGTCATGCCCGGATCGATGACCACGAAGGCCTCGAAATACAGCACGCGCTCGATTTCGCGCAGCGTCATGTCCAGCATGAGGCCGATGCGCGAGGGCAGCGACTTCAGGAACCAGATGTGCGCGGTCGGGCTCGCGAGCTCGATGTGGCCCATGCGCTCGCGGCGCACCTTGGCCTGCGTGACTTCCACGCCGCACTTCTCGCAGACCACGCCGCGGTGCTTGAGACGCTTGTACTTGCCGCAAAGACACTCGTAGTCCTTCACGGGTCCGAAGATCTTGGCGCAGAACAGGCCGTCGCGTTCCGGCTTGAACGTGCGGTAGTTGATGGTTTCCGGCTTCTTCACTTCGCCGTACGACCAGGCACGGATCATGGTCTGGCGAGGCCAGGCCGATCTTGATGCTGTCGAACTGTTCGACCGGAGCGTGCTGCTTGAATAGCTTGAGTAAGTCTTTCATTTAGTAGCTCCTGTTAGTCCTGTTCCAGTTCGATGTTGATGCCGAGCGAACGTATCTCTTTGACGAGCACGTTGAAGGATTCGGGCATGCCCGCGTCCATCTGGTGATTGCCGTCGACGATGTTCTTGTACATCTTCGTGCGGCCGTTCACGTCGTCCGACTTGACCGTCAGCATTTCCTGCAGCGTGTACGAAGCGCCGTAGGCCTCGAGCGCCCAGACTTCCATCTCTCCGAAGCGCTGGCCGCCGAACTGCGCCTTGCCACCCAGCGGCTGCTGCGTGACGAGCGAGTACGGGCCGGTCGAACGCGCGTGCATCTTGTCGTCGACCAGGTGGTTGAGCTTCAGCATGTACATGTAGCCGACCGTGACCTGGCGCTCGAATTTCTCGCCGGTGCGGCCGTCGAACAGGTGCATCTGGCCCGACAGCGGCAGGTCCGCGAGTTCGAGCAGGCGCTTGATCTCGGCTTCCGAGGCGCCGTCGAACACGGGCGTCGCGATCGGCACGCCCTTCGACAGGTTCTTCGCGAGCGTCGACGACTTCCGCGTCGTTGAAGGAATCGATGTCTTCCTTCTGGCCGCCGTCCTGGTTGTAGATCTGGTCGAGGAACTTGCGGACATCGACGATCGCGGCCTGGGCCTCGAGCATCTTGCCGATCTTGAGTCCGAGACCCTTCGCGGCGAAGCCGAGATGGGTCTCGAGCACCTGACCGACGTTCATGCGCGAAGGCACGCCCAGCGGGTTCAGCACGATGTCGACCGGCGTACCGTCGGCGAGGTACGGCATGTCTTCGACCGGGGTGATCGAGGAGATGACGCCCTTGTTGCCGTGACGGCCGGCCATCTTGTCGCCAGGCTGCACGCGGCGCTTCACCGCCAGGTACACCTTGACCATCTTGAGCACGCCCGGGGCGAGATCGTCGCCGGCCGTGATCTTGGCCTTCTTCTCGTCGAGACGCTTCTCGAGCGCCTTGCGCTGCAGCTTCAGACGCTCCGAAGCCTGCTCGAGCTGGCTGTTCGCGTCTTCGTCTTCGAGACGGATCTCGAACCACGACTCGCGCGCCACTTCGTCGAGGTACGCCGCTTCGATCTTGCCCTTGAGGCGGTTCGGACCACCGGCGGCGATCTTGCCGACGAGCATGTCGCGCACGCGCGAGAACAAGTCGTCTTCGAGGATGCGCTGCTGGTCGCCCAGATCCTTGCGCACCTTTTCGATTTCCGCCTTCTCGATCGAGAGCGCGCGCGAGTCCTTGTCGACGCCGTCGCGCGTGAACACGCGCACGTCGATCACCGTGCCGTCCATGCCCGGGGGCACGCGCAGCGAGGTGTCCTTAACGTCCGACGCCTTCTCACCGAAGATGGCGCGCAGCAGTTTTTCTTCCGGCGTCAGCTGGGTCTCGCCCTTCGGCGTGACCTTGCCCACCAGGATGTCGCCGGCGCGCACTTCCGCACCGATGAACGCGATGCCGGCTTCGTCGAGCTTCGCGAGCGCCGCGTCACCCACGTTCGGGATGTCGGCGGTGATTTCCTCGGGGCCCAGCTTGGTGTCGCGGGCGACGCAGGTCAGTTCTTCGATGTGGATCGTGGTGAAACGATCTTCCTGCACCACGCGTTCGCTGATGAGGATGGAGTCTTCGAAGTTGTAGCCGTTCCACGGCATGAACGCGACCAGCAGGTTCTGGCCGAGCGCGAGCTCGCCGAGATCCGTGGACGGGCCGTCCGCCAGCACGTCGCCGCGCGCGATCGTGTCACCGGCGTGCACCAGCGGACGCTGGTTGATGCAGGTGTTCTGGTTCGAGCGCGTGTACTTGGTGAGGCCGTAGATGTCGACGCCGGCCTCGTTCGCGTTCGTTTCGTTGTCGTTCACGCGGATCACGATGCGCGAGGCGTCGACCGAGTCGACCACGCCGCCACGCTTGGCGACCACGGTGACACCGGAGTCGATGGCCACGGGACGTTCCATGCCGGTGCCCACGAGCGGCGTATCGGCGCGCAGCGTCGGCACGGCCTGGCGCTGCATGTTCGAGCCCATGAGCGCGCGGTTCGCGTCGTCGTGCTCGAGGAACGGGATCAGCGAGGCGGCGACCGACACGATCTGCTTCGGCGACACGTCCATGAAGTTGATGCGCTCACGTCGGCATGAGCGTGAACTCATTCTCGAAGCGGCAGCTCACGAGGTCGTCGGTCAGGTTGCCCTTGGCATCGATGCCCGAGTTCGCCTGCGCGATGGCGTACTTGCCTTCTTCGATGGCCGACAGGTACTCGATCTCGTCGGTGACGTGGCCATTGTTCACCTTGCGATACGGCGTCTCGAGGAAGCCGTACTGGTTGGTGCGCGCGTACACGGACAGCGAGTTGATGAGACCGATGTTCGGACCTTCAGGCGTCTCGATCGGGCACACGCGGCCGTAGTGGGTCGGATGCACGTCGCGGACTTCGAAGCCGGCGCGCTCGCGGGTCAGACCGCCCGGGCCCAGGGCCGAGACGCGACGCTTGTGCGTCACTTCGGAGAGCGGGTTGTTCTGGTCCATGAACTGCGAGAGCTGCGAGCTGCCGAAGAATTCCTTCACGGCGGCCGCGACCGGCTTCGCGTTGATCATTTCCTGCGGCATCAGCGGCTCGGATTCCGCGATCGTCAGGCGCTCCTTCACGGCGCGCTCGACGCGCACCAGGCCCACGCGGAACGCGTTCTCGGCCATTTCGCCGACCGAACGCACGCGGCGATTGCCCAGGTGGTCGATGTCGTCGACGCCGCCGTTGCCGTTGCGGATGTCGATGAGCACGCTTGCAGCACGTCGAGGATGTCTTCCTTCGAGAGCACGGACGAGCCCGTGATCTCGCTGCGACCGACGCGACGGTTGAACTTCATGCGGCCCACGGCCGAGAGGTCGTAGCGTTCCTGGTTGAAGAACAGGTTGTTGAACAGGTTTTCCGCGGCGTCCTTCGTCGGCGGTTCGCCGGGACGCATCATGCGGTAGATCTCGACCAGCGCCTCGAGGCGGGTCTTGGACGGATCGATGCGCAGCGTGTCGGAGATGTACGGACCACGATCGAGATCGTTGGTGTACAGCGTGTTCACTTCGGTGATGTTGGCTTCGATGAGCTTCTCGACCGAGGCGGCCGTCAGCACTTCGTTGGCCTTGGCGAGCACTTCGCCGGTGTCGGTGTTCGACGACATCGTGCGAGAGGATCTTGCCGTAGATGTACTCACGCGGAACCGTGAGCTTCTTGACGCCGGCGTCTTCGAGCTGGCGCACGTGGCGCGCCGTGATGCGGCGGCCTTCTTCCACGATGACCTGGTCGCCGATGCGGATTTCGAACGTGGCGGTCTCACCGCGCAGACGCGCGGGCACGAGTTCCAGCGACACTTCGTCGCGGCCGACGAAGAACTTGTTCTTGTCGAAGAACGTGTCGAGGATTTCGCCTTCGTTCATGCCGAGCGCGCGCAGGATGATCGAGACCGGCAGCTTGCGGCGGCGGTCGATGCGCGCGAACACGGCGTCCTTCGGGTCGAACTCGAAGTCGAGCCACGAGCCGCGGTAGGGAATGATGCGGGCGGAGAACAGCAGCTTGCCGGAGCTGTGGCTCTTGCCGCGGTCGTGGTCGAAGAACACGCCGGGCGAACGGTGCAGCTGCGAAACGATGACGCGCTCCGTGCCGTTGATGACGAAGGTGCCGTTGTCGGTCATGAGCGGCAGCTCACCCAGGTACACCTCCTGCTCGCGGACGTCCTTGATCGGCTTCTTCGCGCCCGAGGCTTCCTTGTCGAGCACCATCGAGACGAACCTTGACGCGCAGCGGCGCGGCATAGGTGAGGCCACGGAGCTGGCACTCTTTCACGTCGAATACGGGATCACCGAGGCGATAGCTCACGTACTCGAGAATGGCGTTGCCCGAATAGCTGGAGATCGGGAACACGGTCTTGAATGCCGCATGCAGTCCGATGTCCTCGCGCCGCTCTTCGGCCTTGTCGGCCTGGAGGAAGGTGCGGTAGGAATCGAGCTGGATGGCGAGCAGGTACGGCGTCTCGAGGATGCTGCCCTGCTTGCCAAAGTTCTTGCGGATGCGCTTCTTCTCGGTGAAGGAATAAGCCATCGGTCGTGCTCCTGTGCGACTGCCTGCGGCGTCGGCCAATAAATCAACTGCTACTCTTTACGGCTCACGCCCCTGTCGGGGCCTTCGCCGATCAACCATCAATCACGGGGGGTCGCCCTTCATGGGGACGACCCCTCGTTTTTCTAGCGCTCGTGGCGAGCGTGAAAGCGGATCAATTACTTGATCTCGACCTTCGCGCCGGCGTCTTCGAGCTTCTTCTTCATGTTGTCGGAATCGGCCTTGTTCACGCCTTCCTTCACGGTGCCCGGGACGCCTTCAACGAGGTCCTTCGCTTCCTTCAGGCCGAGGCCCGTCAGTTCGCGAACGACCTTGATGACGCCGACCTTCTTGTCGGCCGGGTATTCCTTGAGGATGACCGTGAACTCGGTCTTCTCTTCGGCCGGGGCGGCAGCGGCGCCACGCGCGGCGCCGCCAGCGGCAACCATCGCCACCGGAGCGGCGGCGGTCACGCCGAACTTCTTTTCCATGTCGCAGATCAGTTCGACGACTTGCATCACGCTCATGCTTCGAAAGCTGGCTCGAGGATTTCGTCTTTTGAAACAGCCATTGTCGATTACTCCAAAAATTTTCAGCTAACAAGTATTCGACAAGTCAGGCCGGTGCGCCCGCTTCACCCTTGCGCTTATCCGCGAACGGCCGCGATGGTGCGCACCAGCTTCTGGTTCGGCGCGGCGATCGTGCGCGACGAGCTTCTGGATCGGCGCCTTGAGCACACCGAGCAGCTGCGACAGCGCCTGATGCGCGCGTCGGCAGACGTCGCCACCTTCTCGAGTCCTTGGCGGGGAGAACTTCTCCACCGAGGGACACGAGGGTCGCGACCAGCTTGTCGTTGTCCTTCGAGAAGGCCTTGACCACGCGCGCCGCGGCGCCCGGGTCGTCCTTCGAGAAAGCCAGTACCAGCGGACCCTTCAATTTCGGGCCCACCGGTTCGAAAGCCGTGCCGGCGAACGCCTTGCGAGCCAGCGTGTTCTTGACCACACGCATGTACACGCCAGCGGCGCGCGCCTTGGCGCGAAGATCGGTCATCTGCGTCACCGTGAGTCCACGGTATTCGGCAGCGACCACCGAAAGGGCGGTCTTCGCCACTTCGGCCACTTCGGCAACCAGCACTTTCTTGTCTTCGAGGTTAAGGGGCATTACCCACCCTCCTGGACAAAAGTCACTTACACATTCCGGAACACTCTCCCTTGCGAGAGGGTGCCCGGTACCAATCGACAGCGACCTTCATCCAGTGCAGCTGCGGCGGCGTCCCCTTCTTTCGAAGCTGGCGACGCGGCCGTCGAAACACTGTCTGAGCGGTACACCATCTGCGCAGGCCGTTCGCGATTAAGAAGCTGCGGGTTGTTAACCCTCGGCTCCGCCTGCGGTCTTGGATGGAACCCTCGCCGCCTTGCGGCAGCGCGAGTCCGCATCAATCTCGTCGATCACGGCCCGCCTTCGCGGCCCGCTCTATCTATTACGCACCCAGTCCCAGCGACGCCTGGTCGACCACCACGCCCGGACCCATGGTCGAGCTGACGGTGATCTTCTTCAGGTAGATGCCCTTGGACGTCGCCGGCTTGGCCTTGTTGAGGTCGTTGATCAGCGCAAGGAGGTTGTCCTTGAGCTGGTTGGCCTCGAACTTCGACTTGCCGATGATGCAGTGGATGATTCCGGCCTTGTCCACGCGGTACGTGACCTGGCCGGCCTTGGCGTTCTTCACGGCCGTGGCGACGTCCGGGGTCACGGTGCCGACCTTCGGGTTCGGCATGAGTCCGCGGGGACCCAGGATCTGGCCGAGCTGGCCGACGACGCGCATGGCGTCCGGGCTCGCGATCACGCGATCGAAGTTGATGTTGCCGGCCTTCACCTGCGCGGCGAGGTCTTCCATGCCGACGATGTCGGCACCGGCGGCCTTGGCCAGCTCGACGTTCTTGCCCGCGGTGAACACGGCGACGCGCAGCGTCTTGCCCGTGCCATGCGGCATCACGGTCGAGCCGCGGACCTGCTGGTCGGACTTCGCGGCGTCGATGCCGAGATTCACGGAGCAATCGACGGTCTCGTTGAACTTCGCCGTGGCGAATTCCTTCACGAGCTTGAGCGCCTCGTCGATCGAATACGCTTTGCCGGGAGGAAGCTTGTCCTTCCAGGTCTTTTCACGCTTTGTGATGGCCATGTTCTTAACTCCACCACGTCCACGCCCATCGAACGGGCGGTGCCCGCGATCGTGCGAACCGCCGCATCGAGATCCGCCGCCGTGAGATCCGGCGTCTTCGAGCTTCGCGATCTCTTCGAGCTGCTTGCGCGTGATCTTGCCCACCTTGTTGGTGTTCGGCGTGCCGCTGCCCTTCTCGATGCCGATCGCCTTGCGGATCAGCACCGACGCCGGCGGCGTCTTCATGATGAAAGTGAAGCTGCGATCCGAGTACACGGTGATGATCACCGGGATCGGCAGGTTCTTTTCGACCTTCTGCGTGGCAGCGTTGAACTGCTTGCAGAATTCCATGATGTTCACGCCCTGCTGACCGAGCGCGGGCCCGATCGGCGGCGCGGGATTGGCTGCGCCTGCAGGTACCTGCAGCTTGACGTAGCCGTTTACCTTCTTGGCCATTACTATCTACTCCTGGGTCCAGACGACACCCTCGCGGGTATCTCCCCTTGTTACGGGCTCGCGCCCTGTTACAGCCCGCGTCGACTTGCGTCAGGCGCGACCCGGATGATCGACGTGCGCATCGCCCGGCGCGTCGTCAAAAACTCTCAGGCCTTTTCGACCTGACGAGAAATCGAGCTCGACCGGGGTCGAGCGGCCGAGAATCTGCACGGCCACCTGCAGCCGGCTCTTCTCGTAATTCACGTTCTCCACCACGCCGTTGAAGTCGTTGAACGGGCCGTTGGTGACACGCACCACTTCGCCCGGCTCGAACAACACCTTGGGACGCGGCTTGTCCACGCCCTCTTCGACGCGACGCAGGATCTGGTTCGCTTCCTTCTCGGTGATGGGCGCCGGTTTGTCGGGCGTGCCACCGATGAAGCCGAGCACCTTGGGCACGTCGCGCACCAGGTGCCAGGTCTGCTCGTCCATTTCCATCTGCACGAGGACATAGCCCGGGTAGAACTTGCGCTCGCTCTTGCGGCGCTGGCCGTCGCGCATCTCCACCACTTCTTCGGTGGGCACGAGGATCTCGCCGAACTTGTGTTCGAGACCGTCGCGCTTGATGCGGTCCTTCAGACCTTCGGCGACACGATGCTCGAAGTTCGAATAGGCGTGGACGACGTACCAGCGTAATGCCATATCAGCTTCCTTGGCCGCCCGTGAAGAACCTGGTCACGGAGGCCAATCAACGAGATCGAGCAGCCAGAAGAACACGCGCGGCGATGACGACGAACACCAGCACGACCATCGTGGTGGTCATGCGTTTCCTGGCGCGAGGGCCAGAAAACCTTGCGCAGCTCGACGCGCGACTCGAGCACGAAGCGCCAGAAGCGCCGTGCCGTACCGCGAGAACGCGAACACGACGACGCCGAGGACGATGCCGCCGAACATGGCTGCCCAGCTCGCCCAGGCCTCCGGTCGGCTCTTGAGCAGGTAGTAAGCCACGATGCCGCCGAACACGCAGCAGGATGGCGGCAATCAGTTGAGCGGTGTCGGCGCCGGTCGGCGCCGCCGTTGTTTGTTTGACTTCGTCGTTCATGTTTCAACAGGTGGCAGGCCAGGAGGGAATCGAACCCCCAACCTGCGGTTTTGGAGACCGCCGCTCTGCCAATTGAGCTACTGGCCTGTGGTATTGTCAGTACCGTTTCAACTTTGGTGTGCAGACGCTTTGCATACTCACCGTCTCGTCTTCGAGGGGACAGGGCGATGAGCCCTGTCCCCGGCGAACGATGCGATTACTTCAGGATCTTCGCAACGACGCCGGCGCCGACCGTGCGGCCACCTTCACGGATGGCGAAGCGCAGGCCTTCTTCCATCGCGATCGGGTTGATCAGCTCGCACCTTCATCTTGATGTTGTCGCCCGGCATCACCATCTCGGTGTTCTCCGGCAACTCGATCGTTCCCGTCACGTCGGTCGTGCGGAAGTAGAACTGCGGACGGTAGCCCTTGAAGAACGGCGTGTGACGGCCGCCCTCTTCCTTCGTCAGCACGTACACCTCGCACTCGAACTCCGTGTGCGGGGTGATCGAACCCGGCTTCGCCAGCACCTGGCCGCGCTGCACTTCTTCGCGCTTCGTGCCACGCAGCAGCACGCCCACGTTGTCGCCAGCCTCACCCGAGTCCAGCAACTTGCGGAACATCTCCACGCCCGTGCAGATCGTCTTCTGCGTCGGGGCAATGCCGATGATCTCGATTTCGTCGTTCACCTTCACGATGCCGCGCTCGATGCGGCCCGTGACCACCGTGCCGCGGCCGGAGATCGAGAACACGTCTTCGACCGGCATCAGGAACGGCTTCTCGATCTCGCGCTTCGGGATCGGGATGTACGTGTCCATCTCGTCCACCAGCTTGATCACCGCCTTCACGCCGATGTCGCGATGCGTCGCCTTCCAGCGCCTTCAGCGCCGAACCGATGATGATCGGGGTCTTGTCGCCGGGGAACTTGTACACCGACAGCAGTTCGCGAACTTCCATCTCGACCAGCTCCAGAAGCTCCTTGTCGTCGACCATGTCGGCCTTGTTCATGAACACGACGATGTACGGCACGCCGACCTGGCGGGCCAGCAGGATGTGCTCGCGCGTCTGCGGCATCGGGCCGTCAGCGGCCGACACCACCAGGATCGCGCCGTCCATCTGCGCCGCGCCCGTGATCATGTTCTTCACGTAGTCGGCGTGCCCGGGGCAGTCGACGTGCGCGTAGTGGCGGTTCTTGCGTCTGGTACTCGACGTGCGCCGTCGAGATCGTGATGCCGCGCGCCTTCTCTTCCGGCGCCTTGTCGATCTGGTCGTACGCCATGAACGAACCGCCGTTCGTCTCGGCCATCACCTTCGTCAACGCCGCCGTCAGCGTGGTCTTGCCATGGTCGACGTGACCGATCGTGCCGACGTTGACGTGGGGCTTGTTGCGTTCGAACTTCTCTTTTGACACGGCGATAACCTCTGAAGAACCTGATCTGTACTAACTATTAGCTAACTAATCACTCGGCCTGAGATACCCAGCAGAACTGGTGCTCACGAGCGGGATCGAACCGCTGACCTCGTCCTTACCAAGGACGTGCTCTACCAACTGAGCTACGTGAGCATTACTGGAGCGGGTGATGGGAATCGAACCCACGCCATCAGCTTGGAAGGCTGAGGTTCTACCATTGAACTACACCCGCCGATGACGCCCGACCCGCCGACTAGCAACCTCGTTTTCCCTTGGTGGAGGGGGAAGGATTCGAACCTTCGAAGGCGTAAGCCGGCAGATTTACAGTCTGCTCCCGTTGGCCGCTTGGGTACCCCTCCCAGGAAAAACGAGCCGCGTATTCTCGTGTCGACCCCCCGGGGTGTCAACGGCATTGGCGCGAGAATTGCTAAGACTGCAGTCGGGAAATTCCGGCGGCCAGACGGCTACTTGCATTCGCCGCCCGGGTAACCGGGGCCGGCCACGCGCATATATAAGGTGTGCACGCCCCAACCGGACCCGTGATCACCGGCCGGCGGCTCGATTCAGGGCTAAAAAGTCGTTGCAGCCCGGGCGGGAATGACAATAATTCTCATCTGCGAAGTCATCGCAGCCCGCCAGACCGGCGGGCACCCATAGCCAGCCCGGCCGCGCTCCGCGCCGCCCGCCAGCCAAATCCATAAACAAATCAAGGCGGTAGGCTGTGCCGCGAGCGAGTGATCATGACCGTGAAGTCTTTGCGGGGCGCGTTGGCGCTCCTTCCCCTCACCTCCCCGTTGATGGCCCAGTCGGAAGAACCCAAGACGATGGACCGGATCCTCGTCGAGGGGGAGCGGGACACGCCGGAGACGCAAGCCGCCACCCGGCTGCCGCTCACCCTGCGGGAGACGCCGCAGTCCGTCACCGTGATCACCCGGGAGCAGATCGAGGACCAGAAGCTCGATTCCCTTCGCGAAGTGCTCGACCAGGCGCCCGGCATCTATTCCTACGCCTGGGACACCGAGCGGGTCATCTTCTCCACGCGCGGCTTCGTCATCGACAACCTGATGTACGACGGCGTACCGGCCACCACGAACTTCAGCACGAGTTCGATCGACGAGACGGTGGACACGGCCATGTATGACCGCATCGAAGTGGTCCGCGGCGCCACCGGCCTGATGACGGGCGCGGGCAGCCCTGCCGCCTCCGTGAATCTCGTGCGCAAGCGCGCCGAACGGGAAACGCCGGGCGGTGACGTGTCGTTGTCACTGGGCTCGTGGAATGACCGTCGAATCGAGGCGGATTTGTGGACGCCGCTCACCAGCGATGGATCGGTGCGTGCCCGCGCCGTCGGAGTGTTCCAGGACCGCGAGTCCTACCAGGATCTCTACGCCAACGAGCGCAAGGTGTTCTACGGTGTGATCGAAGCCGACTTGGGCGAGAACTCGCGCCTGGCCGTGTCGTACTCGGACCAGGACAACCAGCCGACGAGCAACACGTGGGGTTCATTCCCGCTGTATCTCGGCGACGGCACGCTTGCCGACTGGTCGCGCAAGG
This sequence comes from uncultured Pseudomonadota bacterium, assembly GCA_963846605.1. Classification (GTDB taxonomy): domain Bacteria; phylum Pseudomonadota; class Gammaproteobacteria; order Steroidobacterales; family Steroidobacteraceae; genus CADEED01. The sequence goes on along the minus strand of CAWJWS010000008.1, from coordinate 465,737 downwards.
TTACCACCGCGCCGGACTGGACCTTCTGGAATCGCCGCACGAAATCCGCGATCGCGGAATTCACCCACGACTTCGACGGCGGCTGGTCACTGCGTTCCTCGCTGACGTGGCGCCGCTTCGACGAGGACCTTGCGCTGTTCTACGTGTACGGATTCCCTGCGCCCGATACGGGGCTGGGTCTCGAACCCTACGCGTATCGCAGCCAGTCGAAAGTCACCGAGAATGCGCTGGACGTCTACGCCTCCGGCCCGCTCCAGTGGTTAGGCCGCGAACACCAGCTTGTGGTGGGCTTCAACGGGTCGCGCGTCGAGAACACCGGCGACGAGTTCGCGCACGGTGCGCTCGCACCGGTCGGCAATTTCTTCGAGTGGGACGGTTCGTACGCCGAGCCGGCATTCGACGCGCAGGGCTTCCTGCTGCAGGACATCGACACGCGCCAGAACGGCTTGTATGTCGCGGGCCGATTCTCGCTGGCGGAGCCGGCGACCCTGGTGGCGGGCGCGCGGGCCAGCAGCTGGAAGAGCGACCACTTCTATCTCTACGACTCGCCCGACGTCACCTTCCACACCGACTACGACCAGGTCATCCCGTATGCCGGCCTGATCTACGATGTCTCATCGAACTACTCGCTGTTCGCGAGCTTCACCGAAATCTTCAAGCCGCAGAACAGCCGCGACATCGAGGGCAGTTACCTGGATCCGGTCGAGGGGCGCAGCTTCGAGATGGGCGTCAAAGGCGAGCATCTCGAAGGCCGGCTGAACACCGGGCTGACGGTGTTCGAGACGCGCCAGAACAATGTCGCGGTGCAAGCCATCGATCCCGTCACCGGCTTGCCCGCGACCGCTGCCCGATGGCACCGAACCCTCGATGGCGGTCGACGGCACCAGCACGCGCGGCTTCGAACTCGAGGCCGCCGGGGTCATCGGCGAACGATGGCGCCTGAGCCTGGGGTGGTCTCACTACCGAATCGAGGACGGCGAGGGTGAAGCGATCCGCACATTCACGCCGAAGAACCTGGTGCGCTCGTTCGCCACGTGGAAGCCGAATCCGCGCCTGACTCTCGGTGGCGGTGTGAACTGGCAATCCGACAGCCACGCGCTGGTGGAGTCACCCACGGGCTTCGTCCGCTTCGATCAGGATGCCGTGCTGCAGATCTCGCTGATGGCCCGCTGGCAGGTGAACGACGCGCTGACCGTGCAGCTCAACGGCCAGAACCTGCTCGACGAGAAGTACTTCGTGCTCGACGAGTACGGCAACAGCTACTACGGCGCGCCGTCGAACTACTCGGCCTCGCTCACCTATCGGTTCTGAGCGCGATCCAACGCAAGGTGCGCGGGCGGAAGGCCAGCAGGAAGGCCACGCCCAGCGCACCGGCGGCCTGGATCATGATCCACACCAGGAACGACATGGTGATGTGATCAGCCGCGAGGCACAGCCCCAGCGACAATGCCAGCGCCACGGATCCGGCGAAGCGCAAGGCGCTGCGGGTTCCGCCGTGCTGCCATTCCTCTCCCGTCACCTGCCGCCAGTGCGGTAGTTTGGCCAGCGCGAACCATGACATGCCGAAAGCGCCGGTGACGAAGGCCAGTGACAGGAGCAGCGAACTAGGCATTGCGCGCCTCGGTGGCCTCGAGACCGACACCGCGCTGCGCGGCGCCGGATCGATCCGACGCGTGGCGGCCCAACTCCCGCCGCCGCAGCGTGCGCGCCGCGAGCATCGCGATCGTCGCCGTGACGATCAGAGCCAGGTCCAGGCCGGCCACGGGCCAATAGCCCGCGGGGAGGGTCTTCCAGAGCGCGTCGCCGGTCGTGATCCAGTTGGCCAGCACCGCGCCAATCGCCAGCGTGGCGAATGCCAGCGCCTGCTCGCGCCACGCGGGTGAGGGACGCGCTTGCTGGACCGGCGCACCGCGTCAGCAATGCGTGCAGCAGTGCAAGGCCCCACGCCGACCAGAATGCGCCCTCTTCCCAGCTCGCGCGGTTCGCGATGTCGGCGGGCAGCAGGCGGTTCACCAGCAGGATGGTCGCGGTGGCGATGAGCATGCCCGTCACGGTGGTCACGGCGAACGCATCGACCCAGCGGGCGCCGAGTGTGCCGGCCTGCGCGTGCTGGCGCTTGCGCTTCTCGACGAAGAAGATGAAGCCGGTGGCGATGCAGACGCAGCCGGCGAGGCCGCCCATCACGTAGAACCAGCGCAGCAGCCAGTGGCGGAAGTGCTGCAGATGCAGGCCGGTGAGGAACTCGTTGACGCTGCTGGCCACCGTCGGCGGCGGGCTCTTCGTGGATCACCTGCCCGGTCGTGCCCGAGAAGTGGATGGCCTGCCCCACCAGCGCGACGCGGTCGCTGCCGGCGCGATAGATGCTCACGTAGCTGTTCGCATCGCCCACGTGGTTGACGTACAGGTAGCCGACCTCGCCCGGCATGCCGCGCGCGGCCCAGCGCCGCTGCGCCTCGGCCACCATCGCGTCCACCGACGCGAGCGGCGCGGGCACGCCGGACGGCTCGAGCGCGCAGGCCCGTGCGCGCGACTCGGCCCCGGCGTAGTGCTCGTGCGCCTGCGGCTGCAGCATGCGTCTCGCCGACCGGTAAATAGATGCCCGCGAAGATGATCAGGCCCGACAGCGCGAACATGAAGTGGAACGGCAGCGCGACCACGCCGGTGAGGTTGTGCAGGTCGAGCGTGCTGCGCTGCGTGTGCCTTGCGCGGCCGGAAGGTGAACAGCTCGCGGAAGATCTTGCGATGCATGACCACGCCGCTGACCAGCGCCGCCAGCATCACCAGCGCCGCGAAGCCGACGATCCAGTAGCCGAGATGCCGCCAGTGAGATGCAGGCTGTAGTGCATCGGATAGAAGAACTCGCTGCCGATCTTGAGCTGGTCGTGCGGGAGCTGCCGGCCGTTGCGCGGATCGATCGTGATGTAGCCGTGGACGTGGTCGTCGCGGATCGTCCGGGTTGTTCGGCACCGCGAACTCGGCGTACATCGCCAGCACCGGGTCGCGATGCGTGGTGTACGCGCTCCAGTTCATCAGCGGCAGCGCAGGCTCGGCAGCGGGCCGCCGACGCGATCGCGTGCCGCCTCCAGTTCGTCTTCGTCCGGCTCCATCGATTCGAAGATCGGCTTCGAGCCGCTGGTCGAACGACGGCATCGCCTGCGGCGCGAAGCGCGTCTCGGGAATCGCCCAGCGGTCGATCTCGCGGTCGAACACCGACAGCGAGCCGAAGAAGAACACCACCATCAGCACGAAGCCCAGCACCAGGCCGAACCAGGTGTGCAGCCAGGTCATCGATTGCCGGAAGCTCTGGAACATCAGGCGGGGTTCCGGGTGAGAGCCCAAGCCAGGGCCGTCATGGCCAGGCCGCCTCCACCCAGTACCAGCCAGGCGATGACTACTCGCCGCACGCTGAAGGCCCACAGGAACACGGCCAGGAACACGAGAAAGGCGAGCAGGTATGCGGTGGTCTGGGCGTCGCCGTAGGGCTGGCCCAGGAGGAGCGCGAGGGTGATCAACAGGGTGGTGAAGCCCCAGACGAACGCGTAACCGCCAAAAACCGCCGCGGCGATGCGAGAGACGAGGACCAAGGGGAGCTCCGAACCGTTCCTGAGTTGCGAACGATTCTCATTAACTCCCCAGACCGGGTCAAGGGCGCCCTACGGCTGATGAAACTTCAGCGCTTGGCCAGCGCGTTGGCGTAGCCGCGAAGCCGGTCGAACTGGCTGTTCAACACCTGATCGACTCCGGGCGCGAGCTTCGTCGCGTCCATCGAGAGTGCACCGCTGACCCGGTAGGTAAGCGTGATCCGGGTGCCGGGGCCATCGGGAGCCATCGCGAATGTCAGGACGCCTGTGACCGCCATGTCCTGCAGCGGGCCCAGGGCACCGTCCAGCCGCAGCAGCTTTCCAGGCTGGGCGAAGACCACCCGGGCGTGCTGGACCGATCCGCCTTCAGCCAGCTTCTCGCAGAAGCAGCCGCCGGCCTTTGCTTCCAGGACCAGGTTCTTTGCCGCGCCCGACCAGGTATGCGCGGGATCCCACCACTTCGGCAGCTGGGTCACCGCGCGATAGGCCACGGCCGGGGGCACATCCACGAGGATCACGGACTGGGTGGTAAAGGCGCCCTCCTTCACTTCCTGGACTTCCGCCCTGGCAGTAATGGCGACGAAGAAGGTGGCAGCGGCCACGATGCGCATGCGGTTCATGGCGTGGAAGGCTAGCTCATGGCGACGGCGCCGGAACACCCGGCGAGGCAAGCCGACCCAGGTCTGCGATAGTCTGGACATCGAGGCTTTTACTAGCGCCTGCGCGTAAATCTGGCGGCAATTCAACGTTACCGTAGCGAATACGGGTCAATCTGCTCACTTCAAAGCCCACGTGCTCGAACAACCTACGCACCTCGCGATTGCGCCCTTCGTGCAGGCAGACACGGAACCAGGAGTGACTGCCGTCAGTGGATTCGGCCTGGATGCGATCGAACCGGGCCGGGCCATCTTCCAGCATCACACCGCCCCGAAGCCGGCCGATAACGGAGGCGTCGGGAGTGCCCCGAAGCCGCACGCGATACTCGCGCTCGACCTCGCTCGAGGGATGCATGAGCCGGTGAGCCAGCTCGCCGTCATTGGTGAACAGCAGCAGGCCCGAGGTGTTCACGTCGAGGCGGCCGACCACGATCCAGCGGCCACTCGAGGGCTCCGGCAGTCGTTCGAAGACGGTAGGCCGGCCTTCGGGATCGCTGCGCGTGGTCATTTCGCCCACCGGCTTGTGGTACAGCAACACCTCGGTGGTGTCGCGACGGCCACCCAGGTCGAGCGGCTTGCCATCGAGGCAGATGCGGTCGGCGGCGGTGGCGCGATCACCCAGCACCGCGACGCGGTCGTTGAGGGTCACGCGACCTGCACGTATCCATTCTTCGATGCCGCGGCGCGAGCCATGTCCCGCGCCAGCGAGTAACTTCTGCAGTCGTTCGTTCATGAGCGCCGGGAGCATAACCAACCGTTATAAAGGTATGCCAAGCCCACGCTCCTAAAAGCCCAATCACACACCTAGAGTCGCCGCACCATGATCTACGACAGCATTCTCGGCACCATCGGCAGCACTCCGATCGTCCGCATCAACCGCCTCGCGCCGGCGGGCACGCACGATGTACGTGAAGTGCGAGTTCTTCAATCCGCTGTCCTCGGTCAAGGATCGCCTCGCGATCGCGATCATCGAGGACGCCGAGCGGCGCGGCACGCTCAAGCCGGGCCAGACCGTGGTCGAAGCCACTTCGGGCAACACCGGCATCGCGCTCGCGATGGTGTGCGCCGCCAAGGGCTACCCGTTCGTCGCGATGATGGTCGAGACCTTCTCGATCGAGCGCCGCAAGATCATGCGCATGCTCGGCGCGAAGGTGATCCTCACGCCGGCCGCCGAACGCGGCCAGGGCATGGTGCGCAAGGCCGCGGAGCTCGCGGAGAAGCACGGCTGGTTCCTCGCGCGCCAGTTCGAGAACCCGGCCAATCCGGCGTATCACCGCAACACCACCGGCCCGGAAATCCTGCAGGACTTCGCCGGGCGGCGGCTCGACCATTTCGTCACGGGCTGGGGCACGGGCGGCACGCTCACCGGCGCCGGCGAGATCATCAAGCTCGCGCGTCCCGAAGTGAAGATCATCGCGACCGAACCCGAAGCGCGCGCAGCTGCTGGGCGGCAAGCCGTTGGCGCCGCACAAGATCCAGGGCTGGACGCCGGACTTCGTGCCGGCCGTGCTGAACCGGAATGTTGCCGACCGCATCGTGCCGGTGACCGACGACGAAGCCATCGAGACGCGCGCGCGCGCTCTGCCGAAGAACGAAGGCATCTTCGTCGGCATCTCGTGCGGCGGCACGTTCGCCGCGGCGCTGAAGGTGGCGCGCGAAGCCGGCCCCGGCTCGGTCATGCTCGCGATGCTGCCCGACACCGGCGAGCGCTACCTCTCCACTCCGTTGTTCGAAGGCATTTCGGACGGCGGCGATCAAGAGCCGTGAGCGGATCGCCGCGCGAACGACTCGGGCATGTAATTCCGAGACGCCAGTCGCGCGGCTCCCGAGCTCGCCGAAGTGAGCCTGGGTCCGGCCACGAAGTTCGCCGCGCTGCCGGATCCCTTCCAGTTCTGGCGTGGCGGCGCGCTGTCGGAAGGGCGCGTCGCCTACGAAACCTGGGGCGAGCTCAACGCCGCGCGCGACAACGCGATCCTGCTGTTCACCGGCCTGTCGCCGTCCGCGCATGCCGCCTCCTCACCCGCCGACCCGTCGCCGGGCTGGTGGGAAAAGATGGTCGGGCCCGGCAAGGCCATCGACACCAACCGCTACTTCGTCGTCTGCGTGAACTCCCTGGGCAGCTGCTTCGGATCTTCGGGGCCGGCGTCGATCGACCCGGCCACCGGGCCTCGCCTACCGACTGGACTTTCCCGACCTGTCGATCGAAGACATCGCGCGCGGCGGCTACGAAACCATCCGCTCGCTGGGCATCGAACAACTCTCCGCGGTGATCGGCGCATCGCTCGGCGGCATGGCCGTGCTCGCGTTCGCCGCGCAATTCGCGCGGCTGTCGCGCCGCCGCGTCATCAGCATCTCCGGGCAGCCCGCCGCGATGCCCTTCGCCATCGCGCTGCGCTCGACGCAGCGTGACGCCATCCTCACCGATCCCGATTGGCAGGACGGCCAGTACTCCGGCGACGTCCGCCCGCTCACGGGCATGCGCCTGGCGCGCAAGCTCGGCACGCTGACGTACCGTTCGGCCGCGGAGTGGAAGCACCGCTTCGGACGCCGGCCGGCGTCGGATCGCCGCTACGAATCGCTGCCGCCCGGACGCGCACACTTCCCGGCCGAGTTCGCCGTGCAGGACTACCTGAACGCGCAGGCCGACAAGTTCGTCTCCGTGTTCGATCCCAACTGCTACCTCTATCTATCGCGCGCCATCGACCGCTTCGACCTGTCGGCGCATGGCGGCAACGCGACGGCGGCGCTCAAGCGCGCCGCCACGGAGCGCGCGCTGGTGATCGGCGTGGAATCCGACATCCTGTTCACCATCAACGAACAGAACGCGATCGCCGAGGCCTTCGAAGCCGCGGGCACCGAAACCGACTTCGTGCCGCTGGCGTCGCTCGAAGGTCACGATGCCTTCCTCGTCGACATCGAGCCGTTCGCGGCCGCGATCGGCAAATTCCTGTCCTAGAAAAGTTCCCTTGCCGATCCACGTGTAACGACTCCTTCGTGTGTCGTTAATCACCATGAAAGCTCGCCTGAGTATCGTCGTCGCTGAAACTACAGAGACGCAACGACCTACACGGCAAAGGAGCTGTCATGAAATCTTCCAACCTCGCCGAACGACTCGAGGAGTTCGAGGCCGTCCTGGATTCCCTGCGATTGACCAGCGAACGCACGATCCGCATGGAGGTGCGTCCCGAGGCCAACGCGGAGGGCAACGAGCTGCCGTCCCGGCCGCGCCGCGTGTTCCGCGCCGGAGCCATCGTCAGCCGTGACCAGGGCCTGCGCGCGTTCCGGGTCTTCTAGCGGGTAGATAGCCGCTCAGGCCGACAGGATCGGCGGCAGCGGGCAATGAAGGACGGCGCACACCGTGCGCAGCAGTTCACCTTCGGCCACCGACAGCCGGCGATCGTGCGCCACGGTGCGCACCAGGCCCTTCGATGAGCACCTTCTTGGCCGAAGGCCGCAGACGCGCCAGCTCGCGCAGCGCAAGGCGCAGCGCCTCGGGCCAGTTCGCGGGCGAATCGAAAGGCCGCGCCTCCTGCGGAAACAGGTGCTCGATGCCGGCATCGTAGGCGCGGCGCGCTTCCGCGTCGTCGTCGGCACCTTGCGCGGCCAGTATCGGCGAACAACGCGCGGACCGCACTGGCGGACTGCGCGAGTGAGCGTGAGCCATGCTCGTCGTCGCGCTCCAGGCCGTCGCGCAGCGCGGCTTCGAGCAGCAGGGTGAGGCAACACTCGAACACGTCGATGCGGTCATCGGCCTGCGCCAGCAGCTCGCGTGGCCGTGCGCAGTTCCTCGCGTTCGGCGGCCGTCATGCGGCGAACCGCGGGAAACAGCTGCTGGACAGCGGGCAACCGCAGCGCCGGCTTGAGCCCGCGTACCACCGGCAGGGAGGCGTGCACACGCTCGAGAACGCGGGACCAAATGCGCGCTGACGATCACCTCGTCCTGGCGTCGCGGCGACGTCCGCGATCCGTGCCGCGCAGCAGCGCCAGCAACAGCACGCGCGCGGCATCCGGCGAATCCGCGAAGGCATGCAGGTCTTCCGGAATCGCCTGGCGCGCTTCGTGCGCATAGCGCTGCTGGGTCTCATCGAACGTGCCGGCGAGCCCCGCCACCTGCGCGGCGGCGGCTGGCAGTCGCCATCGCGGTGGGCGACGCCAGCGAGCTGGTCGCGGCGCTCGATTCCACCTGCTCCGCGAATGACGGCGCCAGCCGCAGCTGTTCGGCTTCCCGCGCCGCGGCCTCGGCCAGCGCGCGGCATGTCCTGGCGCTTGAAAGAAGGATCCAGTTCGGAAATGCGCTCGCTGATCGGCGGATGCGTGGCGAACAACCGCGTCATGCCGGGCGCGAACAACATGTGCGCCACTTCTTCCTTGTCGGGTGATACGAGCCTGCGATCCCGTGCTCACGCCGGCGATCTTCAGCAACGCACCCTTGAGACCTTGCGGGATTGCGCGTGAACTGCACCGCGGAGGCATCGGCCAGCCGCTCGCGATTGCGGCGACACCGCGGCCTGCAGGATGCGGCCCACGAACACGCCGATGTAGCCGATGGCCATGATGGCGAGCGCGACCAGCACCAGGCCGCCGCCCTTGTTGTCACGGCGGCTGGAACGCGCGGCGCCACTCTGCAGGAAGATGCGCATCGCGATGGCGACCACCAGGAGTCCGAACACCCAGCCCAGCAGGCGGCTGTTGAGACGCATGTCGCCGTTGAGCACGTGGCTGTATTCGTGGGCGATGACGCCCTGCAGTTCCTCGCGGTTGAGCCGCGTGATCGCGCCGCGGGTCACGGCGATCGCCGCGTCGGCCGGGGTGTTGCCCGCGGCGAACGCGTTGATCCCGTCCTCGTTCTCCAGCACATAGAGTTCGGGCATCGCCACGCCGGAGGCGATGGCCATTTCCTCGACGACATTGTGGAGACGCCGCAGGGAATGATCGCGCGAGCCCCGCTCCACGCGGGTGCCTCCCAGTGAACGCGCCACGACACCGCCGCCACCGCGCAACGAAAGGCTCTTGAACAGGCTGGCGCCGCCGATCACGAGCACCGTGAGGACGGCGGCGAGCGTCGCCGCGCCCGCGGCGGCCTCGGGCGACTTCCCGCTGGCCCCGATGACGGTGAAGACCACCGCGGCGATGGCCGCGGTGACCAGGATGACGCTGAGCAGGAAAGCGCCCAGGAGCCAGCGCGTCGCACGACGCGCTGCTTCCTGGCGGGCGAAGAAATCCACCGAGGTGGTTAGGAGAAGCTGACCTTCGGCGCCACGCGCGCTTCGGGCGCGGAGATTTCGAGCAGCTGCGCCGGCGTGAAGTTGAACATGCCGGCGATGATGCTGCCGGGGAACATCTCGCGCTGATTGTTGTAGCTCATCACCGAGTCGTTGTAGGCCTGGCGCGCGAACGCGACCTTGTTCTCGGTCGAGCGTGAGCTCCTCGGTCAGCTGCATCATGTTCTGGTTGGCCTTGAGATCCGGATAGGCCTCGGCCAGCGCGAACAGGCGGCCGAGCGTACGCGCCCAGCGCGCCTTCGGCGCCGGACAGCGTGTTCATCGCCGCGGCGTCGCCCGGATTGGCGGACGCGGCCTTCACGGCGCTCACAGCCTGGTTGCGCGCCTTGATGACGGCTTCGAGCGTCTCGCGCTCGTGCTTCATGTAGCCCTTCGCGGTCTCGACCAGATTGGGGATCAGGTCGTAGCGGCGCGTGAGCTGCACATCGATCTGCGCGAACGCGTTCTTGTATCCGTTGCGTGCTCCAACCAGCCGGTTGTAAAGCGAGATGACCCAGAAGACGAGGACGACGACGATGCCTAAAAGAATCCAGCCAGCCATGATGGGCCTCCCTAATACACGCCCCAGTGGATCGGGGCGCGCGAGGAATATGGGTGTAGCGCACCTCCAATGCAAGGACACGCGCGCGCACCAAACAAGCCGAACCACCGCCGCCTTTCTGTGATCCAGGTCCGGTTTTGGCAACGCGTTGCGACGCCGTTGCTACCGTCCATCGCCGTCAAAAGGCCGCCCGTCGCCAAGTCACTGTAAGTGTTCAATTCTTCGCGCTTCCACGTGCCCCGGCTGCCTAAGATGGCGCCATGCGAACACATGCGCGCCTCCGTGGCTTCACGCTCATCGAACTGATGATGACAGTGCTGGTGCTGTCCATCCTGCTCGGTGTCGCCGTGCCTAGCTTCATGCAGACCGTCCGGAACAACCGGCTCATCAGCCAGACCAACGAGCTGGTCGGTGCGCTCAACTTCACGCGCAGCGAAGCGCTGAAGCGCGCCTCGTCCGTTTCCATCTGCTCCAGCAACAACAATGTCAGCTGCACGGGTTCGAGAAACTGGACCTCGGGCTGGGTCGTGTTCGTCGACGCCAATGCGAACGGCGTGGCCGACGGCGGCGAAGAGGTGCTGCAAGCGGCTCCGCGTGTTGCCACCGAGTTCACCTTGAACGCTTCCGCCCGGGCATTCGTCCGCTACACCTCGACGGGTACCGCGGGCAGTGGCGCCGAAATCTTCGATCTCCTGCGCCCGACCTGCACCGGGCCCAATGCACGCCGCATCACCATCTCGGCCGTGGGTCGAGTCAACACCCGCACGGTGGCCTGCCCATGAATTCGAACCGCACTCGCAACCCGGGGCTTCGCGCCCGCAGCGGAACCGGACGCGCCCGTGGCATGACACTGGTCGAAGTCCTGGTGGCGCTGGTGGTGCTTTCCGTCGGCCTGCTCGGCATCGCCGGCATGCAGATGACCACGTTGCGCAACAACCTGGGAGCTCACTTGCGCTCACAGGCGACCGTGCTCGCTTACGACATCACGGACCGCATGCGCGCCAATCGCGATCGCGCCATCGGTAACAACTACCTCACCGGCTACGGCGCCGGGCCCGCGGGCACCTTGATCGAGCAGGTCGATCTGCGCGCGTGGAAGACCACGCTGGCCAACACGCTGCCGCAAGGCGATGGGCAGATCCAGCGCGTCGGCAATTCGTTCCGCATCACCATCCGCTGGACGGAAGCGAATGCGACAACGCCCACCACTTTCGTCACGCACACACAGATCTGAGGCGCCCATGCCGATGAGCAAGCAACGCGGCGTCAGCCTGGTCGAACTGATGGTGTCCGTCACCATCGGCTTGATCCTCCTCGCTGGTGTGCTGTCGATCTTCCTGAGCTCCAAGGTCACCTACTTCGCCAACGAAAAGCTGGCGCGGTTGCAGGAAAACGGCCGCGTGGCGCTCAACCTGATGTCGTTCGACATGCGGACGGCGGGCTATCCGGGTTGTGCGCGCACCACGCAGGTCTACAGCACCCTCAACACGCCGACATCGCTGCTCTGGAACTACGCCATCCCGCTGCAGGGATTCGAGTCCGACGGCGCCGGTGGCTACACGCCGGTCGTGGGTCTCACGCTGAATCCGGCGCCAGTCGCCAACAGCGACATCATCGTGGCGCGCACCATGCGCCGCGACGTCCCCACGTTGCGCCTGGCAGCCCCCATGGGCGGCGTGACGGCGAACATCGTCGTGACCACCGCGACGCCCGCCCCGACCACGGGCCAGCACATGATGGTGATGGGCTGCGAATACAGCACGGTGTTCCAGGTGACGGGTTACGCGGCCGGCGCTCCCAACAGCACGATCTCGCACGCGGCCACGGGTAGCGCCCCGGGCAATGCCAGCAACAACCTGAACTATGTGTACCAGACCGGCGCCCGCGTCGCGCCTTTGCAGACCGTCATCTACTACGTCGGCAACGATGCGTTGGGCAACCCATCGCTCTACCGGCAGACCGGCGCGACCACGCCCGCGGAGCAATTGATCGAAGGCGTGGAAGCGCTGCAGATCTCGTACGGCTTCGACACCAACAACGACCAGATCGTGGACGACTACCAGTCCGCGGCCACCATCACCAACTGGGATCGCGTGCGAAGCGTCAACTACGCGCTGCTGGTCCGCTCGGACGAAGCCGGCACGGAAGTCGACAACAAGACCTACGTGCTGCTCGACACCGCCGTTGGCGGACGCACGCTCGGGCCGTTCACGGACCGCCGTTCCCGCCTCGTGTTCACTTCCACCATCGCGCTGCGCAACCGCACGCCGTGAAGACAAGGATTGCCATGCGTTCCCGAATCAAACAAAGAGGCGCCGCGCTCATCGTCGCGCTCATCATGCTGCTGGTCATGACGGTGCTCGGCATCGCCTCGCTCGGCGTGACCCGCATGGAAGAGCGCATGGCGGGCAATGCGCGCGACGTGGATCTCGCGTTCCAGGCTTCCGAAGCCGGACTCCGCGATGGTGAAAACCGCGTCCGGCTCGCGGGCGGCTTCCAGAGAGGCTGCACCGGGTCCCCGTGCAACATCTGGAAAGAGAACATTCTGACCGTCGATTTCCGGACCCAGACACTGAGCTGGTGGAACACCAACGGCCGCGAGTACGGCACCGCGGGCCAGCAGCTCACGGACGTGACCCGCGATCCCATTGTCGTGGTGGAGTTGCTCGAGACCGTGCGCGACTCGCTGGGCGGCGGACGCAACCGCGTACCGCGCGGTCGCCAGTACTACAAGATCACCTCGAACGCGGCCGGCGCCAGCAGCACGGCGAACGTGATGCTCGAGAGCACTTACGTCAAGCGGTACTAGTCAGCCGCAAGAATTCGGATTTTCGGAGCCGCTCCGCGGTACCGATGGGAGTTGAAAGATGCGCTTTATCAAAGTTTTGAAGAACACGTCGTGGACCCTCGCGGTCGCGTTGTCCGTGGCCCTGGCCAACAGTGCACAGGGAGCCGCGCTCGACATCTCCAACAACCCGCTGTTCCTCAACACGACGGTTCCGCCGCTCAACATGATCATCATGGGCCGCGACCACAAGTTGTACTACGAAGCGTACAACGACGCGTCCGACCTCGACGGCGACGGCACGCTCGACACGCGCTACAAGGGCTATGAGCTCAAGGTGCCGGCACCGCCCGTGCCCGAGAGCCCGTACAAGATCGACTACTTCGGTTATTTCGATTCGTTCAAGTGCTACCAGTACAGCGGTGGCGTCTGGGATCCGGTGGCCGCCGTCGGCGCCGGCAAGACCTGCGCGGATCCGTACTGGAGTGGCGACTATCTCAACTACCTCACCACCGCCCGCGTCGATGCGCTGCGCAAGGTGATGTACGGCGGTGACCGTTCCACCGACACCACCACGGACACCATCCTCGAGCGCACCTATCTTCCGCAGGATGCCCACAGCTGGGGCAAGGAATACACCAGCGTCGCCGTGGACGGTTTCAACATCGCCGACTACACCGACCTGACGCTCCCCACGGTGGGTCAGAAGCACTTCTTCGCGAACACCACGCCACGTGGCGTCTCCGGAGTCGGCGCCGCCGTCTACACGCAGGCGCCGCTGCTGCGCCGGATGCTGAACGCGCCCGCCGGCCGTCGCATCTGGAACTGGGTGAGCAAGGAGCGCCCTGTCGCGCATTCTTCCGGCAATTGCATCGACGGGTGGGCGGGCTGCCCGACCACGTTCGACTACACGATGCGCATCCGCGTGTGCAAGACCGGGTTCCTCGAAAGCAACTGCAAGCCCTACCCCAACTACCTCGGCACGCCCATCAACAAGCCGACCGGCATCATCCAGGACTACGGCGAAGGCGCTTCGCCGCGCATGTTCTTCGGCCTGATCACTGGTTCGTACGCCAAGAACACCAGCGGCGGCGTGCTCCGCAAGCGCATGGGTTCGGCGACCCTGCCGCTGTCGGGTCCGAGCCCTGCCTTTGACGCCACGAACGAGATTCACCCGGAAACCGGCATCATCAACACCGGGGTCGCCGGCATCATCACCACGTTCAATCGCATGCATCCGACGGGATTCCGCCAGGATCCCAACTTCGATTACACCTGCGGCTGGATCACGGGCGGCCCGATCTCCGAAGGCCAATGCCAGATGTGGGGCAACCCGCTGGCTGAAATGATGTTCGAGAGCCTGCGCTACTTCGCCGGCCGCGGCGCGCCCCTGGGCGCGTTCGCCACCACGTTCGGCCAGGGTGAAGAAGGTGAACTGCCTGGCGGCGGCCTCCCGGTCGCCTCCTGGGACAACCCGTACACCAGCCAGCCCACCTGCGCGAAGCCGTTCCAGACCGTCATCTCGGACATCAATCCGACTTACGACACCGATCAGCTGCCGGGATCCTCGTTCTCGGGATTCTCCAATACCGAGCTCACCGGCCTGAACGTGTCCACGGCCGGCCAGACCATCTGGAACAACGAGTTCGGCGGCTCGCGCAACGTCTTCATCGGCCAGTCCGGCGCGGTGGTGAACAGCGCGCCGACGGTGAAGACGGCCACGAGCTTCGGCAACATCCGCGGCCTCGCGCCGGAAGATCCCACGAAGCTGGGTGGCTACTACTCCGGCAGCGTCGCCTGGTATGGACACGAAACCGACATCAACACGGTGGCGGGCGACCAGAAGGTGAACACCTTCGCGGTCGCACTTGCTTCGCCGCTGCCCAAGATCGAGATCCCGGTGGGCGCCGGACGCGTCACGCTGGTGCCATTCGCCAAGTCGGTGGCCGGCAGCAGCATCAACGCGTCCTCGACCAACTTCCAGCCCACCAACCAGATCGTCGACTTCTATGTCGACTCGCTGACCGCCACGTCAGGCCGATTCCGCGTCAACTTCGAAGACGTGGAACAGGGCGCGGACCACGACATGGACGCCATCGTCGTGTACGAATACACGGTCAGTGGCAGCAACGTCGCGGTCACGCTCACCTCCGAATACGCGGCCGGTGGCATCACCCAGCACATGGGTTACATCATCTCCGGCACCACGCGCGACGGCATCTACCTGGAAGTCGTCGACCAGCGCACGGGCGACACGGCGACGGATCCGGTCGACTACTACCTCGACACGCCGCCGACTTTCACGGCGGCCACGGGACCGCCGCCTGCTCCTGGCACTGGTGGTCCGGGCAGCTGGAACGACGGCGCGGTGCTGCCGTTCGTCGCCACGCGCACGTTCACCGCCGGCAGCACGCTGGGCGCTGAACTGCTCAAGAATCCGCTGTGGTACGCCGCCCGCTGGGGTGGCTTCCAGGACGAAGACAACAACGGCCGTCCCAATCTCGCGACCGAGTGGGACGGAAACAACGACGGCACACCGGACAACTACTTCCTCGTGACGAATGCGTTGCACCTGGGCCAGCAGCTTTCGAATGCCTTCGATGCGATCTCCGAGCGAGTCGGCTCGGCGTCCTCGGCTTCGGTGAACACCGGTTCGCTCTCGGTCAACACGCGCGTCTACCAGGCGAAATTCAACAGCGGCAACTGGACGGGCCAGCTGTTGTCCTTCCCGGTGCAGAACGCGGATGACCCGCTGACGCCCGTGAACGAACAAGGTGAGCTGCTCGACGAGGAATGGGAAGCTTCGCAGCAACTGCCCGCCGCAGGCAGCCGCAGCATCATCACCCTCAACGCCGCGGGCACCGCGGTTCCCTTCCGCTGGGCGAGCATCGGCGCGGCACGGCAGACGCAGCTCCAGCCTTCGGATGCCTTCGGCTCGCGTCGCGTCGACTACCTGCGCGGCGATGCGCAGTACGAACGCCTGAACAGCGGCACTTTCCGCAATCGCGCCAGCAAGCTCGGTGACATCGTCTCGTCGTCACCGGTGTTCGTCGGCGAGCCCAATTCGTTCTACTCCGACACGCTGGAGTCCGTTCCTTACTCCTCGTTCGTGTCGGCAAACGCCACGCGCCAGGCCATGGTCTACGCGGGCGCGAACGACGGCATGCTGCATGGCTTCAACGCCACGACCGGCGTGGAGCAGATCGCCTTCATCCCCAACGCGGTCTGGCCGAATCTCATCGAGCTCACCAGGCCGAACTACACGCACCGCTTCTACGTCGACGGTACGCCGACGGTACGCGACGCCTTCTACGGCGGTGCCTGGCATACGGTGCTGGTGGGCGGCCTCAACAAGGGTGGCCGCAGCGTTTACGCGCTGGACGTGACCAACCCCTCCGGCTTCAGTGAGGCCAATGCGAGCAACATCTTCCGCTGGGAGTTCACCCACGTGGATCTCGGATACACGTACAGCGCGCCGTCGATCGTGCGTCTGCCTGGCGGCGTGTGGGCCGCGGTGTTCGGCAATGGCTACAACCTCGCCAACACCGGCACCGGCACGGCATCGCTGTTCGTCGTGAACATCCAGACTGGTGCGTTGATCACGAAGATCGACACGGGTGTGGGCTCGCCGGCCACTCCGAACGGCCTGGCCACCCCGACCATGGTCGACCTCGATGGTGATGACACCTTCGACATCGCCTACGCGGGTGACCTGCAGGGCAACATGTGGAAGTTCAAGTTCCCCGACGCCACCGTGAGCAACTGGGATGTTTCGTACATCAGCGGCGGCACCAAGCTGCCGCTGGTGCAGGTGGCCGATGCCGGCGGCATCGCGCAGCCCATCACTTCCGCGCCGGAAGTCTCCCGCGGTCCGCAGGGTGTCGGCACGGTCGTGTTGTTCGGCACTGGCCGTTTCCTGCAGGCGACCGACAAGGCGCCCACGCAGACGCAGAGCTTCTACGGCATCTTCGATCCCAACAGCGGCGCGCTGACCGACCGCGTCACGCCCACTGTTCGTACCAAGCTCACGCAGCAGCGGATCCTCACCGAGCAGAACGTCACGTTCACGAATACCGCCACGGGCGCCACGTATTCGCGGTGGCAGCGTACTTCGACGAAGAATCCGGTCTCCTCGTCGTCCCGCGGCTGGTACATCGACCTGCTTCAGCCGGTCAACGTGTTCCAGGGCGAGATGCAGGTGTCGGATTCCATCCTTCGCAGTGGACGGATCATCTTCACCACGTTGATCCCCGACCAGAACGCCTGCTCACCGGGTGGCACGAGCTGGCTCATGGAACTGGACGCGCTCAGCGGCGCGTCCCTGAACGAATCGCCGTTCGACAACAACAACGACGGTGTGTTCGACGACAACGACAAGGTGGGCGGCGACGCGCCTTCGGGTTCCAAGTCGGAGGTGGGCATCGGCTCCACGCCCGGCATCCTGGACGGTGATCAGAACGACGAAACGCCTGACGGTGTGGAATGGAAGTACATCTCGGGTACCACGCCGAACCCGGATGGCAGCAACATCCAGAGAATCGTCGAGCGCGCAGGCAACAATGCCAAGGGCCGACAGTCCTGGCGTCAGGTCAAGTAAGGAGCGCCCATGAAACGCAGACAAAAGGGCATGACGCTGATCGAGCTCATGGTGGTCGTGGTGATCGTCGGCATCCTGGCTGCGATCGCGATTCCCACCTATCGCTCGTATGTCATCCGGTCCAACCGGTCCGAGGCGAAGGTGGCGTTGATGAACATGGCTCAGAATCTCGAGCGCTGTTACACCAACTCGACGCCGTACGCTTACAACAGCGCCACGTGCACCGCCGCCGTCACGCTGCCGATGACGGTCGCGAACGGCAACTACGTGATCGACGCCGGCGCGGTTGCTGACCCGGCAACCATGTACACGCTGACCGCGACGCCGCTGGGAGCGCAGTTGGCCGACACGCAGTGCGCCACGTTCCAGCTCACCAATGCCGGCGTGCAGACCGTCACCGGCACCTGGTCGGCGACGCCGGAGCAGTGCTGGCGCCGCTAGCGCCGACACCGGCGTAGTTCTCGTGAGATAGTGGCGCGCATGAAAATGCGCGCCATTTTTTTTGGCTTGTTCGCGGCCGCGACCTGCGGCGCGGCGTCCAGCCCTCCTCCCCAGCTCAAGATCGCGACCTGGAACCTCGAGTGGTTCATGACGCCCGGGACGCTGCGTGCGCTCACGCCCGCGTGCCTGCCCGCGGACTCACCGCGCGACGGCGCGCGTCGCGCGGTGCCCTGCAACGTCGCGCAGGAACTCGCGCGCAGCTCCGAAGACATTCGCGCGCTGCGCAAACACGCGCGCCGGCTCGACGCCGACGTGATCGCGTTGCAGGAAGTCGACGGCGAAGACGCGGCGCGCCTGGTCTTCGAGGGCTACAGGTTCTGCTTCTCTTCGCGGGTGGCGGTGCAAAACAATGGCTTCGCGATCCGGCGCGGCCTGCCCTTCGCGTGCGGCCCCGAGCTGACGGCGCTGTCGTTGCAGGATGATGTGCGCCGGGGGGTCGAGGTGCGGCTCTTCCCGGGCACGCCCCGGGAAATCCGCTTGCTGTCCGTTCACCTGAAGTCGGGTTGCTCCCGGGACGCGCTGAATTCGACGCGGCCGAACTGCGTGCAGCTCGCCTCGCAGGTGCGGGTGCTGGAGCAGTGGATCGACACGCAAGCCCGGGCCGGTATCCCCTTCGGTTTGCTCGGAGACTTCAACCGGGATTTGCGCCGCGAACCGCCCGGTCCATCCCTGTGGGCGGACCTCGATGACGCCGATCCGCCAGCCGCGGACCTCGTCAATACCGCGGAGGGCAAAGAATTTCAGAACTGCAGTCCCGCCCAGACCTTCAGCGGCTACATCGATTACATCGTCCTCGGCCGGCAAATGGCCCGGGGATTGGTCGAGAATTCGTTCGGACGTGAGCTTTTCCGGCCTGAAGACGCTCTGCGGCGCAAATTGTCAGATCACTGCCCGGTATTCATTCGCCTTCGGGTGGCAGACGCCACCCGGAACCTGTCGTAAACCGGCGAAAGTGAAATTTTTGGCGAAACCCATTAAGTTCAGTTCGGATCAAACGCGGACCACTCAAGGCAATAATCCTTAAGAGGAGAGCCTGATGAGCAAGACAACGACAGCGGGGGTTCAGTCGGTGGAGCGCAGGTTGCATACGAGGCACCGCGCGAGAACGACGGTGTACATCACGACGCCGACGGGCCGTAAGAAGCTCTGTCGCGCGATCAATCTTTCCGCTACCGGTGTATTCGTCGAAACGACGAACCTCGGGCTGCGCAAGGGTCAGCAGGTGGAACTGGCTTTCGCCATCAACCTGGGAGCCGTCACCAAGCTGCATCGCCGCACGGCGGTGGTCGCGCACGTGTCGCGCGGCGGCACCGGCCTGATGATGGACGCCTACACGGCCCGCTAGGACGAAGCCGCTCTAACAAACAAAAGGCCGGCGTGGCGACACGTCGGCCTTTTTCGTTTTCCGCGGGATCCAGGCGTCAGCGCTTGTATCAGGCTGTCCAGCGCCACGGGCGGCGATGTGTCGAAGCTCTGCACGAAGTCCACGCCCAGCGCCGTGAGCCAGTTGCTGTGATCACCGGCAGGCACGCGCTTCGCGACCGTCTGCAGTCCCATGACCTTCGCGGTCTGCACCAGGCCCACCACGCGCGCCTGCGTGAGCCGATGCTGTAGCGCGTTGGTCGTCAGCTCGGCATCGAGCTTCAGCAGGCGCACGGCCGGATGATCGAGGATGGGCATGCCCGCGCCGACCACGTTGAAGTCGTCGATCGCGACGGGCACGCCGATGCGGCGCGAACACGTCGAGCGCCGCCGTCACTTCGTTGGGGTGCGTGAGACACACGCGTTCCGAGAACTCCACGCCGATCAGCCCCGGGCGGCAAGCCCGCCTTCTGCAGGCAGCTTTCCACGAAGCTGATGAAATGCGGTTCGGTCACCGCGGAATCCGAGAGATTCACCGAGAACGCCGGCGGATCCCTCTTCCACGACCGTCGGATTGCGATGCAGCCAGCCGATGAGCTCGCCGATCACGCGGCGATCGATCATCGACGCGAGACCGTGATTCGCGGCGGTCTGCATCACGCGCTCGGGTGATTGTTCCTCGCCGTCGACCATGTGACGCAGCAGCACTTCGAAGCGGCGCACGCCTTCGGCCTTGCGCAGGCGGACGAGCTGCTGAACGCGCAGCACCACCTGCTGTTCGCGGATCTGCGCATACACCGCCTCGAGCGGCAGCGGCACCGGCGGGCTTGGGCTTCTGCGGGCTTCTGCGCCGGCATCGCGTGCAGGGTCTGCGCGACCTCGGAAGCGACGTCGGCGAGGATCGTCTGCACGGCGGGCGTGAGGAATCGCGCGGCGGGATCCTGGTCCTCCGGCGGCGTGTCCTCGACGACCAGCAGGCAGACGCCCTGCAGCGCCGAGTGCAGATCGCGCAACGCCAGCATGATCGCCGTGCGCGTGCCCTCGCCGCGCAGGAAGCGCGACTCGCGCGCGGCGCCGAGCACGAAGGCGTCGAGCGCGTCGTTCAACGCCTGGCGGAACTCGATGCCGAAATCGGTGGAGGTGCAATGGAGGACTTCGCCACGCGCGTCGTACAGCGCGAGCGCGCGATAACGCGCGTGCGGCAACGCGCCCTCGAGCGCGGCCACCCAGCCCGGCGCGACTTCGATGACCTGTTCGTTGAGCACAGACGCACGAATGGTGGTCTGGCCCGTTTCCATCGAAGCGGCTGGCCAATGTGGACTGACGGTGGTCCATTTCCTGCGAATCTCGACGGTGTCCCGACCGGCAGGGTTACAGAATCCAGTGGCAGTCGACGTGATGCGGCTCGCGGTCCTGTCCAAGTGTTAAACGAGCATCCACCGGCTCGTTTGACATATGCCACGGGCTCGCGCCCAACCGGCCGTCTGCCAGAGCCGTCTCCAAAGACTGACGCGGAAGGCCGAACGCAGGCGCGCTCGATGAGCTCACTTTGGCAGATTCAATCAACATCGGGCATATTCGATCAGGATCGATTGAAAACGCTGCGCGCGACATCCAGGGGGATCCGATGACCAACCAGATCTCGCGGCGCAGCTTCCTCTCCGCCAGCGCCGCCACGCCGTTGGCCCTCGCCGTGGCCAGCTCCCTCCAGGCACAAGCCTGGTCGAAGCCAACCCGGGCAAGGGCGCCTGGGTGCGCTGGCTGGACGATGGCGCCGCCGCGTCGCCCAAGGCGTGCCCAGTTGACTGGGGCACGCCGTGGCCGCGCGGCAAGCAGCGGGACACGAAGAACCTCGCGTTGCGCGTGCCACCGACAGAAGTCGCACGCGCTGCAATCCTGGCCGCTCGCCTACTGGCCCGATGGTTCGCTGAAGTGGACCGCGCATGCGCTGGCTCCGGCCGCCGGTATCGGCGATGGACCCTTCGAAGTCGTCGCCCAGGCGGGCGCGAAGAGCGCCGCGCACCGTGTCGGTCAGGGAGACGCGATGCCGGCATCGAAATCGACACCGGCAGTTCGTCTGCCGCTTCGCGCGCACCGGCGCGCACGTGATCGCGTCCGTCCCGCGCGACGGCGAGGAAGCAGCTGCGCGACGGAAGCCTGGTGCTGCTGCGGCAGGACCGCCGCGAGCGCGGGCGACGGCGAGTCACGACCAGCAGCAATTCGAGAGCGCCGATCGAGAAAGTCACGGTCGAACAACGCGGCCCGTCGCGCGCCGTCGTGAAGGTCGAAGGCAAACATGCCGGCCGCAGGCCGCGCTGGCTGCCGTTCACGCTGCGCTTCTATTTCTACGCGGGCAGCGATGCGCTGCGCGTCCTGCACACCATCGTGTTCGACGGCGACGAGAACCAGGATTTCATCCGCGGCATCGGCCTGCGATTCACGACGCCGCAGACGCGCCGAGCTCCACGATCGTCACGTGCGCTTCGTCGGTGACGGCGATGGCGTGTTCGGCGAAGCGGTGCGCGGGCTCACGGGCCTGCGCCGCGACGCGGGCAAATCCGCGCGCGACGCGCAGGTCGCGGGCAAGCGCGGCGGGCGCGATCGCGCCCGTCGTCGAAGAACCTGCTGCAATACATTCCCGCGTTCGGCGACTGGACGCTGTCGCAGCCGAACGCCGACTCGTTCACCATCCGCAAGCGCACCGCCGACGGCCATGCCTGGCTCGACAGCGGCGCACGGCACGCGCGCCAGTGGTTTGGGCTACGTCGGCGGTCCCTCGGGCGGCATCGCGTTCGGCATCCGCAATTTCTGGCAGAGCCATCCCGCGCAGCTCGACATCCGCGGCGCGCACGGCGACGCGGCCGACGGTCACGCTGTGGGTCTGGGCGCCGGATGCGCCGCCCATGGATCTGCGCTTCTATCACGACGGTCTCGGCCAGGACACGTACGAGAAGCAGTACAAGGGCGGCCTCGAGATCACCTACGAGGACTACGAGCCCGGCTTCGGCACGCCGATGGGCGTCGCGCGCACGAGCGAGATGCAGTTGTGGATCCTGCCGGCGACGCCGGCGCGCGAGCATCTCGCGGAACTCGCGGACGCGCTGCGCGCAGCCCGCGGTGCATCGGCGCCACGCCGCAGACCATCGTGGAATCGGGCGTGTTCGGTCACGCGCTCTCCCTACCCTCGCAGACGCCGACCGAGCACGCGCCGCTCGAGAAGCAGCTCGACTGGATGTTCGACTTCTACCGCGGCCAGCAGGACCAGCGCCGCTGGTACGGCTTCTGGAACTACGGCGACGTCATGCACACCTACGACTTCGATCGTCACGAGTGGCGCTACGACGTCGGCGGCTTCGCCTGGGACAACTCCGAGCTCGCCACCGACGTGTGGCTGTGGATGTACTTCCTGCGCACCGGCCGCGCCGACGCCTTCCGCTTCGCCGAGGCGATGACGCGCCACACCGGCGAAGTCGACGTGCACCACCTCGGCAAGTTCGCGCCGCTCGGCTCGCGGCACAACGTGCAGCACTGGGGTTGCTGCGCCAAACAACTGCGCATCAGCACGGCGCTGAACCGCCGCTTCTACTACTTCCTCACCGCCGACGAACGCGTCGGCGATCTCATGCGCGAGCAGATCGAAGCCGCGCGCACGCTGCGCACCGTCCAGCCGGGCCGCAAGCTCGCCAACGCCGCCGGAGCGCGCGCCCGCGGATCCGCAAGGGCGACTTCGCGTACCTCGGTTTCGGCACGGACTGGGGCTCGCTCGCCAGCGCCTGGCTCACCGAGTGGGAGCGCACGCGCGATCCGAAGTTCCGCGATCGCCTGCGTCGCCAGCATGAAGACCATCGGCGCGCAGCCGCGCGGATTCTTCACGGGCGGCGCGCGCTTGAACCTGATCACCGGCGCGTTCGACATCGCGAAGGACGACAAGATCAGCGTGTCGCATCTGTCGGCGGCGTTCGGCCTGCCCGAGATCTGCGCCGAACTCATCGAGCTGTTCGGATGTTCCGGAGTTCGAGCGCGCCTGGCTGCAGTACTGCGAGCTGTACAACGCGTCGCGCCGCGGAACAGAAGGCGGCGCTCGGCGAGGAGCTGCGCGGCACCAACCTGCAGCAGGGTCATTCGCGGCTCACCGCCTTCGCCGCGTACTGGCGCAAGAAGGACGCGAAGCTCGCGGCGCGCGCCTGGAGCGAATTCACCGATGGGCGCGCCGGCTACGGTCAGCGCCAGACGTTCGCGTCGAAGCGCATCGAGGCGCCGGCGGTGCTGAATCCGGTGGACGAAGGCCCGGGCATCTCCACCAACTCCAGCGCGCAGTGGGGGCTTGCCGGGCATCGTCTGCCTTGGCGTACACGCGAGGGTTGCCTGAAATGACAGCCGCGGGGCGTTAGGCTTCGCGGAGCATGAAAACCCGCGCGCGCTGCGATGCTGTCCTGCGCTCGGCCTCGTGCTCGCGGCGGACCGCGACCGGCGAAGCCGCGCGTGTTCGTGCTCACCGACATCGAGAACGAGCCCGACGATGCCATGTCGATGGTCCGGTTCCTCGTCTACTCGAATCAGTTCGATGTCGAGGGACTGGTCGCCACGACGTCGATCCACCAGCAGGACAAGGTCGCCGCCTGGCGCATCCGCGAGATCGTCGACGCCTACGGGAAGGTGCGCGACAACCTCGAGCGGCACGAGACGGGCTTTCCGACCGCGGACGCCCTGCGCGCGGTGATCGTCGAAGGGCCGGCCCGGATACGGCATGCAGGCCGTCGGCAAGGGACATGGACTCCCCGGCTCGGACCTGCTCATCGCGGCCGTCGATCGCGACGATCCGCGCCCGCTCTGGGTGCCGGTCTGGGGCGGCCCGAACGTGCTCGCGCAGGCGCTGTGGAAGGTGCGCGCGACGCGCTCGCCGGCACGCGCTCGCGACGTTCGTCGCCAAGCTGCGCGTCTACACGATCTCCGATCAGGACGACAGCGGTCCGTGGATCCGCAAGAACTTTCCCGGCGTCTTCTACATCGCCAGCCCCGGCTTTCACGGCGGCGGCGCCTATCACCACGCCACCTGGAGCGGCATCAGCGGCGACCAGTTCCACGGCCGCTTCGCGGGCGCCGACTTCGCCATCGTCGACAACCCGTGGCTCGACGAGCACATCCGCAGCAAGGGCCCGCTGGGCGCGCAGTATCGACGTGGTCAAATTCCTCATGGAAGGTGACACGCCGAGCTTCCTCGGATCTCATCGACAACGGGCTCGAACGATCCCGAGCATCCCGACTGGGGCGGCTGGGGCGGCCGCTACGAGCTCTACACGCCGCGCATGCGCGAAGTGGTTCGCCGAGCCGGAGACGCGCCCGTTCTGGACCGACGCCGAGGACGAGGTGCATGGGCAGCGGATGGCAAGCTGGCACACCTCCAACCAGGCGACGATCTGGCGCTGGCGCGACGGCGTATCAGAACGACTTCGCGGCGCGAATGGACTGGACGATCAAGCCGCTACGACGAAGCCAACCATCCGCCGGTGGCGAAGCTCGCGCGCGCGGATCTCAGCCGCGAAGCCTGGCGAGCGCGTCAATCTTAGCGCGGCGGGCTCGACCGATCCGGACGGCAACGCGCTGTCGTACGAGTGGTTCTACTACGGCGAGGCCGGCACCTTCTCCGTGCAGAGCCGGGCGCACCGGCGCGCCTCTCGACATCGAGAAGCGAAGTCGCCGCAGGCGCGTCGTTCGTCGTGCCGAAGAACGCGTTCAAGTCGGGCACCATGCACGTCATCCTGGCCGTGACGGACAACGGCACGCCGCCGCTCACGCGCTATCGCGCGCGTGATCGTCACCGTCGCGCCGTGAAGCGGCTTGAGCGCCGCCGTGCTCGCCGCGCTGCTGGGCACCGCGTGCGGCGGCACCGGCAGCAGGCACGGCCGCACGATCCGCTCCCCGAAGGCTTCGTCGACCCTCCCAGCCGACGCGCGCCCGCTCGTGTTCTGGCAATGGGTGAACGGCAACGTGACCGAGGAAGGCATCCGGCTCGATCTCGAGTGGATGAAGCGCGTCGGGCTCGCCGGCGCGCATCATGTTCGACATCGGATTCCGCACGCCGCCCGTGCCGCAGTACGTGGCGCAGCGCGTCGGTTTCGGCACGCCCGCGTGGGCAAGGCCGTGGCGCTTCGCCGCGACCGAAGCGAGGCGGCTCGGGCTGTTCCTCGGCGCGCAGTCCGGCGGTGGCTGGAGCGTGAGCGGCGGACCCGACCGTGCGCGCCGCGAACGGCGATGAAAAAGCTGGTGTGGAGCGAGACCGTGCTGCACCCCGAGCGCCGGCCTCCACGCTGCTTCCGGCGCCGCCGTCCGTCGAGCGGCCCCTTTCAGGACATGCCGATCGCGAATCCGGAGTGTCGCGACCCGCACGCATCCGGCGACGTGGCCATGATCGCCTACCGGCTGCCGGACGCCGAGCAGCGTGCGGGCCGCGCCGGCACTGCCCATTCCCGACCGCGCACTGGCGGACGCCGCCTGCTCGGGGATCGGAGCTACGCCAGCACGATCGAATGCGCGCCCGATGCCTCTGGCCAGGTGGTCGTGCTCCGCGGAGCGCGGATTCGCCCCGCGTCGCTCACGCTCGGTACTGCCAGGCGCGCCGGAACCGCCGCGCGGCCCATCGAATCCAGTGCCGATGGTGTCCAGTTCGAGATAGGTCGAGCGGGTTCGCCGGGCAGCCTCCTGCGCGCCAGCGGTGTGATGACTTTCGCCTGGCGTCGAAACGCGCATCGCTACTGGCGCGTGCGGCTGCGCGCTCCGAGCCACTGGCACTCATCGAAGTGCGCTTCGAAGCCGCCGCGTGCATGCGACTCGCGCAGGTGCGAGGCCGGCTTCGGCGTGCTCGAACCGCTGGGACCTGGAGCGCCACATCGCGCCGGAGTCCGTGTCGATCCGCGCCACCATCATCGATCTAACCGACGCGGTTGAGCGCGGACGGCTCGCTGATCTGGCGCCCGGATCCGGCCGCTGGAATCTGATGCGCTTCGGCTGGTCGCTCACCGGCCGCCGGATCGTGCCGGCCACGCCGGAGAGCATCGGGCTCGAAGTCGACAAGCTGGACGCGGCGCGCCGTGCGTGCTTCGCGACCCGCTTTTATGGCCGCTATCGGCGGCGATGGGCGAGACACGGCCGCTCGACATCGCGCTCACGGACAGTTGGGAGGCCGGCCAGCAGAACTGGACGCCGGCGATGTTCGAGGAGTTCCGGCGAACGCCGCGGCTACGACCTGCGCCCGTGGATGCCCGTGCTCACCGGCCGCATCGTCGGCAGCCGCGTGACGCAGCGAACCAGCGTGCTTGCGCGACTTCCGCCGCACGATCGCGGACCTCGTCGCGGACGCCACTACGGCACGCTCGCCGACGTCGCGCACCGCCGCGGCATGACTTACTACTCGCAGGCGGCCGGGACCGGCACTGCCCGCTGATCGTCGACGGCCTGCAGGCCAAGGGCCGGGTCGATGTTCCGACCGGCGAGTTCTGGGTCTGGCCCGGCAGGCGATCGCACCCGCTGCCGGACCACCTGGTCGACGTCCGTGAAGCCGCGTCGGCCGCGCACATCTACGGCAAGCGGCTGGTGGCCGCCGAGTCGCTGACCACGCGCGGCGAAGATCCCTTCGCGCAGGGTCCCGCCGCAGTGGCGGCGCATGGTGGACCGCTTCTTCGCCGAAGGCGTCAACAAGGTCATCCTGCACACCTCCGCGCATCAGCCATTCACCGACCGCGTGCCCGGCATCACGCTGCGTCAGTACGGCCAGCATTTCACGCGCAATGAAACCTGGGCCGGACGACGCGGACGAATGGGTGCGATACCTCGCACGCACCTCGTATCTGCTGCAGCAGGGCGAACCGGTGGCCGATCTGCTGGTGTTGTCGGCGAGATCGTGCCCCACACGGGGGCCGCCGGACGTGGACGGCGACCTGACTCAGCGCCAGGGGATTCGACTACGACCTCATCGGACGCGGAAGTGCTGCTGAAGCGGCTCCAGGTGCGCGATGGCAAGCTGCAGCTTCCCGGTGGCAAGACCTACCGGGTCCTCGATGCCGGCGTGAACTTCCCTCTCGCCAGCCCGGCCGTGCGCGCAAAACTGCGTCGAGTTGGCCGCGGCCGGCGCCGTGATCAGCGGCGACTGGATACACGATGCCGGACTCACGGGCGCCGAACGCGTGGAGATCCACGATTCGGTGTACGACGCCTTCGCTAGCCAGGGCCTCGGCCCCGATGTCGCCGTCGACGACGGCCATCCTCTGCATTGGACGCATCGCCGCGACCGGCGACGCGGACATCTACTTCCTCACCAACCAGTCGCGCGCGGCCGTTCGCGGGCAAGGTGAAGTTCCGCGTACAGCGGCGCATCCCCGAACTCTGGGACGCCGTCACGGGCACCAGACGACCCGCCAGCTACTCGGCCGACGGAGTCCGCACCGCGGTCGAACTCGCTCTCGGCTCCGTGGAACTCGACGTTCGTCGTGTTCCGGGTCGCGGCCGTCTCGCCGCAGTTCCGCGTGCCCGTGCAGACGACGGCCGGTACTCGAGACCCTCGACAGGACCGTGGAAGGTGAAGTTCCTCGACGGCCGCGGCGCGCCCGAGGATCTGCGAGCGCCCGAACTGCGCTCCTGGACCGGACAGCGACGTGCCGGGCATCCGCTATTACTCCGGCCGCGCCACGCTACTCGCGCGCGTTCCGTCTTCCCGCCCGGACTGCGGGTACGTCGTCGAGGGTCGATCTGGATCTCGGCGCCGTGGGTGAGATGGCGTCAGTGCGCCTCAACGGCCAGGACCTGGGAACCTGGTGGAGCCCGCCGTTCCGTCGCGACGTCACCCACGCGCTGCGCGGCGGCGAGAACCAGCTCGAGATCCGCGTGACCAACTACTGGGCGAACCGCCTGATCGGCGACGAGCAGGCCGGCGGCGCCGAAATACACGTTTTCAACGCTTCGACCCTACCAGGCCGACGCACCACTGCGCCCCTCCGGATTGTTGGGGCCGGTGCGCCTGCTGGAAATATCCGATGCCCCTGATGCCCGCCAGGAAGAAACATGAGCCGCAGACCGCAGACCCGTACACAGACTTTCCCGCCTCCGCGCCACCCTGTGGCTAGCTTTGTGCTCGCCCGACGCTGAGCCTCGCCGCGACGGAAGTGCTGCCGCTCTCCGGCATGGGCGCAGAGCGGCGAGGCGCCTGTCTACTGGGACTTCCAGCTCGATACCGGCCGCGGCAGCGGCGAGTGGAAAAAGATCGTCGTGCCGTCGCAATGGGAGCAGCAGGGCTTCGGCACTTACTACTACGGCACGCAGGGCCGCGGCAAACCCGACGAGACCCGGTGATTCCGAAAGAGACGGCGACTTACAAACGTACCTTCGACATCCCGAAGTCATGGGACGGCCGTGACATCCACCTGGTGTTCGAAGCCGCGATGACCGACACCTCGGTGTGGATCAACGGCAAGTCCGCCGGACCCGTGCACCAGGGTGGGTTCTATCGCTTCAGCTACGACGTCACCGGGCTGCTGAAGACCGGCACCAATGCGATCGAAGTGAAGGTCGCGAAGGAGTCCGCCAATACCAGCGTGAACCGCGCGGAGCGGCGCGGCGACTACTGGACCTTCGGCGGCATCTACCGGCCGGTGTGGCTGGAGGCGCGGCCGCAGCGACACATCGCGTGGACCGCCATCGACGCGCGCGCCGATGGCAGCTTCCGTGCGCAGTTGCACTTCGACGAGCCCGTGCAGCGGAATACCTACGCCGTGGCCCAGGTCTTCGACGCCGATGGCAAACCCGTGGGTGAACCGGTTCGCGTACTGGCCAGCCGCAAGGAACAGATCGAGCTCCAGGGCAGTTTCAAGTCGCCGAAGCTGTGGACCGCGGAGACTCCGAATCTCTACACGGTGAAGTTCACGCTGGAGCAGAGCTCCCGGACTCTTCACGACCTCACGCAGCGCTTCGGATTCCGCACGGTCGAGGTCCGCGAGAACGACGGCGTGTATCTCAACGGCCGCAAGATCGTGCTCAAGGGCGTGAACCGGCACAGCTTCCGTCCCGCCAGCGGCCGCACGCTCACGCGTGAAGAGAACTACGCCGACGCGCGCCTCATCAAGGCGATGAACATGAACGCCGTGCGCATGTCGCACTATCCACCCGACCCGGCTTTCCTGGAAGCGGCGGACGAGCTGGGCCTCTACGTGCTCGACGAGCTCGCGGGCTGGCAGGGCTCGTACGACACGCCCACGGGCGCGCGGTTGATAGGCCAGATCGTGCGACGCGACGTGAACCACCCCAGCATCCTGTTCTGGGACAACGGCAACGAAGGCGGCTGGAACACCGACAACGACGGCGAGTTCGCCAACTGGGATATCGCAGGGGCGCAAGGTGCTGCATCCCTGGGCGATCCACGATGGCATCAACACGGATCACTACGAGAACTACGAGAGCACGAAGAAGCTCTCCGCCGGCCCGCAGATCTTCATGCCGACGGAATTCCTGCACGGCCTGTACGACGGCGGCATCGGCGCGGGCTTCGAAGACTACTGGAAGGTCATGGGGTCGAGCCCCACCGTGGCGGGTGGCTTCTTCTGGGCGTTCGCCGATGAATGCGTGGAGCGCACGGACCAGGACCGGCGCATCGACTGCGTCGGCAATGCCGCGCCCGATGGCATCGTCGGCCCTCACCACGAGAAGGAAGGCAGCTACTTCACGGTCCGGAGCATCTGGTCGCCCGTGAAGGTGAGCGACCTCGACTACGAGAACGGCGTGCTGAGCATGAAGCTCCGCAACGAGTACGACTTCACTTCCCTGTCGGATGTGAA
The DNA here is from genome assembly GCA_963846605.1 of uncultured Pseudomonadota bacterium. GTDB lineage: Bacteria > Pseudomonadota > Gammaproteobacteria > Steroidobacterales > Steroidobacteraceae > CADEED01. The sequence continues at coordinate 435,612 of CAWJWS010000008.1, read as the reverse complement.
ATTCACGTGGAAACTGCGCGAACTGCCGGCGTATGGCTCGTTCGAAAAACCTCGCGTCGTGAGCGAAGGTTCTGCTCGTGGCCCGACGATCGCGCCTCGCCAGGAACAAGCATGGAAACTCCCCGTGCCATGGCCTCGCATGGCTGAAGGCGTACTCGAACTCCAGGCCGCCACGGCCGCGGGGCCCGTGCACACATGGACCTTGCCGGTTTCGGTGGGCGCCGGTGTGCACGGCCATGGCCGGATCCAGCGCGAGAAAAGCGGCTTGCGGGTCACCGGCGGTGATTACTCGCTGCGGTTCAACGCCGACGGCTCGCTCGCGTCGCTGAAGCAGGGTGACCGGGAGATCGGGCTGGCGGGCCCCTCAGCGTTTGCGTTGATCCGGGACCAGCGCGGCTTTCGCGACATCTCCAGGCCGGGAAAGCTGCGCAAGCTCGAGCTGGCGCCGCGTGCCGACGTGAACGCGCTGGCATTCGTCAGCTACGAAGGTGGCACCCTCAAGTCGATGGCCTGGCGCGTCGATGCCGGCAAGCTGTGGCTGAGCTATGAACTGGAGGCGAACGGCCCGGCGGATATCTTCGGGATCCGCTTCGCCGGACCGCAGGCCGATGTGCAAGCCAAGCGCTGGGTGGGCGCGGGCCCCTATCGCGTCTGGAAGAACCGCCGCGCCGGGCCGACCTTCGGGCTGCACGAAGTGGCGTACAACGATCCCGTTCCCGGTGAGTCCTTCACCTACCCAGAATTTCCCGGCTTCTTCGAGGACTGGCGCTGGCTCGAGCTGCGCCTCCGCGATTCATCGGTGTGGTTCGAGAATCGCAGCGACATTCCCTTCTTCGGCCTGCATCGCCCGCAGGCCGGCAAACAACCCGTGCTGGAGCTGCCCGATCTCGGCTGGTCGTTCCTGCACGCGATCCCGCCCATCGGTACGAAGTTCACGCTGGCGGACGTACTCGGGCCGCAGTCGCAGACCACCCCGATGGACAGCAGCATCCGCGGCGAGATCGCGATCCGCATCACGCCGTAGTCGCGTTTCGAACGCTCAAAAAAAAGGGGCCTCAGCGTCGCTGAAGCCCCTCTTCCAACCGTCAGGATCAGCCCGAACCGATCGGCTCGAGCATCGGCGGCTCACCCTTGGGCGGCGGCGTGCTCGCCTTCGGCACGTGGTACACCTTCACCGGCGTGCCACGCTTGCGCTGCCAGGGCTGCGGGCGCGGCTTGAAGCCGTCGGGGATCGCGAAGCCGTGCAGGCGCGCGGCCTTCTCCACCGGATGCTCCCGGGGTGAGTACATCCCCAGCGTCCACAGCACGCAGCGGTAGATGAACCGCAGGAACAGGATGGTGAGCAAGAACTCGCCCAAAGTCAGCAGGAATGCAAAGAAAGCGTTGGTGACCACCGCCCGCGCCTGGAACTTGATACTGGCGCGGTCACGATTGATCTCGATGCTGTCGTAGATGCTGGGCACCACGAGCAGCGTGAGCATTGTCGACACCATCACGCCACCGATGATCGCCACTGCCATGGGCGAATAGAACTCGCCACCTTCGCCCACTCCGATGGCCACCGGCATCATGCCGGCCACCAGCGCGAACGTGGTCATGAGGATGGGGCGCAGGCGCACGCGTCCGGCATGCATCAGCGCCTCCTCGCGATCGATGCCGCGCTTCTCTTCCTCGCGCGTGCAATCGAGCAGCAGGATGGCGTTCTTCGCCACCAGGCCCATGAGCATGATCACGCCGATGAGGCTCATGAGGTTGGTGGAACCGCCGGTCAGGTTGAGTGCCAGCACCACACCGATGAGCGACAACGGCAGTGAAGCCATGATGGCGAGCGGCGCGCTGAACGAACCGAACTGCATGACGAGCACGAGGTACATCACGCCGATGCCCATGAGCAGCGCGAGCATCATCTCCGCGAACAGTTCCGCCTGGTCGCGCGACGCGCCGCCCAGGCCCAGGCCGAAGCCCTGCGGGAAATCGATGGTCTTCGCGATCTTCATGGCTTCCGCGGTGACCTTGCCGGCGTCAACGCCCTGCACGTTTGCCGACACGGTGACGGTGCGCTTGCCGTTGTAGTGCTGGATGCGCGACGGGCCCTTGTCCATGGAGATGGTCGCGATCTGTTCCAGCGGCACCATCATGTTGGTGCCGGCGACGGCGATGGGCAGATGCTCGATGTTGGCGGCGCTGACCCGGTCCTCGGGCGACAGGCGCACGGCGACGTCACGTGATTCGCCGGTGGGATCCACCCAGTCGCCGACTTCGACGCCCGCGAATGCCACGCGCAGCGTCTGCGCGGCGTCGTTCACCGAGATGCCGAGCTGGTTGGCCAGGCCTCGGTCGAGCTCGATGCGCAGCTCGTCCTTGGGATCCTGCTCGGAGAGGCCCACGTCGACGGCGCCCGGAATCTGCGCGGACCTTCTCCATGAACTGGTTGGTGATCTCCATGAGCTTGCGCGAATCCGTGCCGTAGAACTGGATCTGCACGGGCTTGCGCGCGCCGTTGCTCAGATCGTCGAGCACCACGTACTCGGCGCCCACCAGCGACTGCAACTTGTCGCGCAGCTCGGCGGCAAGCTCGTCCAGGCCGCGATCACGATCCGTCTTCTTGCCCACGTCGACCCAGACGCGACCGCCGGTGGCGTTGACACGCGAATCCGTGTTCTTCACTTCGGGGATGGTGCGCGCCACCTCGGCGGCTTTCTCGACCTTGCCGCGCGCGTATTCGAGGCTCGTGCTCGACGGCGTGCGCACTTCGATGGCGATCGTGCCGTAGTCCGACTTCGGCAGGAATTCGCTGCGCCCGTAGCCGCCGAACTGATACCAGCAGCACACCACGAGCAGAAGGAACGAGCCCCAAGCCATCCATTTGCCGATGGTGGAGCGCCCAGTCGATGACGTTGCCGTAGCGATCCGCCTGGTGGTCGAACCAGACGTTGAATCGCGCCAGGTATTTCTCGATCCCGCGCTTGGGCGCGTGCTGATGTCCCGGCGGGTCGCCCCAGTACGCCGACAGCATCGGGTCGAGCGTGAACGAGATGAACAAGCTGACCAGCACCGAAGCACACGACAGTCACGGCGAAGGGCCGGAACCACTCGCCAGCGCCGCCACCCATGAAGGCCACGGGCACGAACACGGCCACGATGGAGAACGTGGTCGCGGTCACCGCGAGCCCGATCTCCGCGGTGCCGTTGCGCGCGGCGGTGACGCGATCCTCGCCGCGCTCCATGTGCCGAACGATGTTTTCTCGAACGACGATGGCGTCGTCGATGAGCACGCCGATGGCCAGCGACAGGCCGAGCAGCGTCATGAAGTTCAGCGTGAAGCCGCACAGCCACACCGCGATGAACGCGGCCACGGCCGAGGTCGGCAGCGACAGCGCGGTGATCAGCGTGGAACGCCAGGAGTTCAGGAAGGCGTACACCACGAAGATGGTGAGGCCGGCGCCGAAGATCAGCGCGTGGATCACGTTGTTGAGGTTGTCCTCGCGCCTCCTCGCCGCCGTCACGCGTGATCTCGAGCTTCGTGCCCTCCGGCAGCGTCTTGTTGATCTCCTCGACTTTCTTGCGCACCTGCTCGGCCACCGTGACCGTGCTCGCGTCGCGCGAACGGATCACCGACAGGCCCACGTTGGGCTTGCCGCTGCGCAGCGAGTAGCTGCCGGGCTCGGCGAAACCGTCTTCGACGGTGGCCACCTGGCCCAGGCGCACGACTTCGTTGCCCAGCCGCTTGACCACGATGTCGTTGAATTCGGCGGGGCTCTCGATGCGGCCGACCAGGCGGATGTTCTGTTCGTCGAGCTCACCCTTCACGCGGCCCACGGGCGCATTGGTGTTCTGCGCGCGCAGCGCGTTCACCACCTCGCCCGCCGACACGTTGTACTCGCGCAGCTTCTGCGCATGCAGCAGCACCGACAACTCGCGATGCAGCGCGCCGTCGACGTTGACCTCCGAGACGCCGTCGACCGTGCGCAACTCGTCGGCCAGCACGTCCTCGGCGAGACGCGAGATCTCGGCGTGCGTCTGCTTGGTGGACGAGAGACCCAGGTTGACGATGGGTCGGAGGACGGATCCCGGCGCCACAGCACCGGCTCGCGCATCTCGATGGGCAACTTGTAGCGCACCGACGCGATGGCGTTGCGAATCTCATCCGCCGCGGCGGACATGTCCTTCTTGAAGTCGAAGATGATGGTGAACTGCGCGTTGCTCTCGCTGGCGTTCGATCACATCTCGTACACCTGCGGAATGCTCTGCAGGGGCTTCTCGACGCGGTTGATGATCTCGCGCTCCACGGTCTCGGGCGACGCGCCCGGGTACGGGAAGCTCACGACGATCACGGGGTTCTCGACGTCCGGGATCTGGTTGACGCGCAGATTCTTCAGCGCGAGCAACCCCAGGCACATGAGCACGATGACGATCGCGACCGTCGTCACCGGCTGCTTGATGCTGAAATTGGAAAGGAACATCGGTCTTTCTCCCTATTCCTTTTCTTCTACTTCTCGGCCGACGACCGCGGCCTTGTTGCCCGCGTCGAAGCTCACCGCCTGGTTGTCCTTCAGGCTGACGTTCGGGAAGCGCAGCACCTGGTCGCCTTCGGCGAGTCCGGCCTTGATGGCGTAGGCGCCCGTGCGCGGGATCGCGATCACCCAGCGTGAGCGCCACCTTCTGCAGTTTTCCTTCCTTCACGCGCCAGGCGTAGGCGCTGTCGCCTTCGCGGACCACCGTGGCGGTGGACAGCGCCAGCGCCGAGTTGCTGCGCGTTTCCACGCGGCCTTCGGCGTACAACCCTGCCACGTTCGGCTGCTGCTTGGCGTCGTCGAAGCTCACCAGGACTTCCACCTGGCGCGTCGTGACGTTCGCGGTCGGGTTCACGCGCGTGACCTTGCCCGTGAAGTCGCGTTCGCCGAAGCCATGGATGCGGAACCAGACCGGCTGGCCGGCCTCCACCTCGCCGATGCTGTCGGCCGACACCAGGCCTTCGAAGCGCAGGCTGGTCGGATCGATGACCTTGAGCAGTTCCTTGCCCACCTGCGTGGTGTCGCCGGCGGAAACCTTGCGATCGCTGACGATGCCGTCGAACGGCGCGCGCACTTCGGTGCGCTCGAGCTGCTGGCGCGCGGTGACTGCGCGCGAGCGCGCGGCTTCGCGTTCGCTCAGCGCGGAGTTGCGGCGGATCTCCACGTCCTCGAGCTGCTGGGCGGAGACCACGTTGGTCTGCCGCAGCGTGACCATGCGCTGGTACTGGCGCTCGGCCTGTTCGAACGCCTGCGAAGCGGCGTTCATGGACGCGTTCGCCGACGCGAGGCTGTCACGGATCGAGGTCTGGTCGAGTCGCACCAGCAGGTCGCCGCGCTTGACCGGGTCACCGTTCTCCTTGAGCACGGCGATGACGACGGCGGGCACTTCGGCGCGCAGGTCGGCCCGGCGCTCCGGTTCCACCGATCCCGTGATCGACGGGCCGGAAGTCATGGCGTTGCTGCGCAGGGTGATGACGTCTTCCTGCGAGATGAGCAGCGGCGGACCCGCATCCTTGGCTGCGTCCTTGTTCTGACCGGGAGCGCCCTTGCCGCAACCAGAGAGCGCGGCAGAGAGTCCGAACAAGGTGACGAAACAGGCGTTACGAACAAACTTCATTCTTGGGGTCACGACGACTTCCTTTGGCGACTCGACATACGACGCTTGAACGGCCCCTCGGGTTGCACGTCGCATCATCTAAATGAGTGTTTTCTAAGAAATTACTGGCGCACGGGATGACTGGCGGGCACCCATGACCATTACCGCGCTTCGTCCTGGCTCTGGCTTGCCCGGATCGAGAGGGGGCGCAGTGTAGTAAGCGCCTGATTCGTTTGGAAGTGACAGAGGTCATGTGCGCGCCGAACCGTGCGCCGGGATGTTGCGGCGCGCTGAAACCCGGGGTGCCCCCGAGTGACATATATATGTGTGACGCGCGGGGGATGCCTCCCCCAACTGTTGACGTTCGAGCCCGGCGGGGCTCGATGCCGTATCAAGGCCCGTAGCCCATCACGCGCCGCCCCAGCGGGCTCAGGTCATCGCGAGTGAAGCGCCCGCGGAAGGCGACTTCGAAGTTGTCGGGAGCGAAGTCCGGCGCCGACAGCCCGCCTTCGAAGGCCACCTTCTGCAATCCGGCGTACTGGCGGTTCTTGGCGCAGTCCGGCGCCGGGGCGATGTACATGACACTCGAGTAACCGGTGCCGCGGTGAGCGTCCTCGACGCCGTGGAGTACATCGGGGTGCCAGAAGATGGCGTCGCCCGGCTGCATGAGCGGAATGGCTCCATAACCTGCCAGCAAGAGCCCGTGATACTCCTTCACGATCATCATCGCGCGACACGCAGCCGCGCCGCAGAGCTCGTCCTCCGGCACGTCGTCCTGGAGCGCACGAAGCAGCATCCAGGGCATTGCGTCCGCGATCGGCAGTAGTTGGAGCGTTCCGTCATTGGGGCCCTGCCGTGTCAGGGCGGTCCATCCCTGGAACGTGCGGAACATGCGGCAGACGGCGGGAGACGGAATTTCCTGGATTTCGGTACGGCCCCAGGCTTCGAAGGGGTCGTACTGGGTCATGTCGCCGCCGAAGACATGGCGATACACCGTGCCGTGATAGGCCGGATCGATCCAACGATCGATGGAACCCGCATCCACATGCGCCGAGAGTCCGAGTGATGCGTCGCCGGGCTGGCGGAACCGCACGCGGTCCGCGTAGATGAGGCTGTGATCAGGATCGAAGACCGGACCGGCAGGCGACGATGCGCGCCACAGCCCGTTCAGGAATGCCTGGGCCCTCGCCATCGCGGGATCCGTGCGCGCTTCCATCTGCGCGCGCGACCAGAACACGCCGTAGATCTGCGGCTTGGCGCTGGCCAGCGTGCTGAAATAATTGTCGACGGCACCGCCCTGCTTCAGTTTCTCGAGATAGTCGTTGGTCTCGAGATACTCCGAGAGCCCGGCGGTCCAGGCATCCACGCGCGCATCGTCGAATACATCGCGGATCACCAGGCAGCCCCGCTGGCGGATGTGGTCCTTCTGCGCGTCGGTGATTCGATCCAGCTGCCCGAAGTCGACCTGCGGTACCGGCGACATCCCGCGAGACCGTTCACTCACGATCTGCGCAATCTGGGCCTCGACGCGCGAGGTCGCCGCGGCGAATCGCCGGGGCATGTCTTTTATCTGTGCGCGCAGCTTGCGCTTGGTATCGATGATCCTTTGCCGGTGGGGTGCGTTGGCTTCATTCGCCTTTCGGGTCTGTTCGAGCATCACACCCTCCCGAGGAACTGGCGGCTCACGCGGCCGCGCGACAATGGGTCTCGATGAATTGCTGATGCAGCGGCAACCGGCTCGCTTCCGCGTGCAGGGTGGTGCGCATCTTCTCCAGCCACCGCAGGCTGTCGGTCGAGTGCGCCTGCGATGGCTGCGCACAGGTTTCAGGCAGGTTGAGCTGGCCTACATGCACGGCGAGCCACGACGCCGGCACGAACACTTCGTGTTCGCGCTGCAGGATTCGCCCATTGCGGCGGAATTGCTCGATGCTCTCGCGCAGCGTGTCCGGTATCGGCATGTTCGCGCAGTAGCGCCAGAGCTCACCCTCGCCGCGCCGGTTGAGATGGTAGTGAAGAATCAGGAAGTCGCGGACGCGCTCCAGCTCGCTGTTGGCGATGCGGTTGTATTCATCGCGTGCGGCGGGGTCGATGTTGCGGTCCGGAAACAGGGCCAGCAGCCTGAGGATGCCGGACTGGATGAGATGCAGGCTGGTCGATTCCAGCGGCTCGAGGAAACCGCTCGACAGGCCGATCGCCACCACGTTGCGATTCCACCCCAGCCGCCGCCGGCCGGTCACGAATCGCAAGGTGCGCGGCTCAGCCAGCGCCTTGCCGTCGAGATGCCGGAGCAGCGTGTCGGCCGCGCCCGCTTCATCGAGGAACTTCGACGAGAAGACGTAGCCATTGCCGATGCGGTGCTGCAGGGGAATACGCCACTGCCAGCCTGCCGCCCGCGCCGTGGAGCGCGTGTAGGGAAGCAGCTCACCCGCGCTCTCGCAAGGCACGGCGACGGCGCGATCGCAGGGCAACCACTGCGACCAGTCCTCATAACCGGTGTGGAGCGCATCCTCGATCAGCAGCCCGCGGAACCCCGAGCAATCGATGAACAGGTCGCCCGCAACGTCGCGCCCGTCCTGCAGGCGGAGCGATTCGACATCCCCGCTTTCGCCGTGCAGGCGGGTTTCCACGATCCGGCCCTCCATGCGCACGACTCCGCGCCGCTCCGCGACTTCGCGCAGGTAGCCCGCATACAGCGACGCATCGAAGTGGAAGGCGTAGTCGTAAGTAGATAGGACGCTGCGCGGATCGGACAGCGGCGGCGCGAATCTCGCCTGCGCTGCGGCTTCCCATGCCATGCAGTATTCGTCCAGGCCCGATGAAGCCTTGCCCTGTTGCTGGGCCTGGTGCCAGAAATACAGCAGGTGCGCGAAGTCGAACGCCCGCCCATAGGTTCCGAAAGGATGAAAATAGCGCCGGCCGGGCTCCACCCAATCGACGAACTGGATGCCGAGCTTGTACGAGCCCTTGGTTCGCCGGAGAAACTCGAACTCATCCAGGCCCAGCGCCTGGTTGAACTTCCTGATCGGCGGAATCGTCGCCTCGCCGACTCCGACGATACCGATCTCCTCCGACTCGATCAGCGTGATGCGGCGATCGGGCAAGGCATTCGACAACGCCGCGGCCGTCATCCAGCCGGCCGAACCGCCACCGGCGATGACGATGCGGGTCCGTTTGCGGTCGGCCTCCATGGCGGCGGCCGGGCTACTTCTTGTTGCGCATGACGACGAAGCGCGCCTGCGCGGGCACATCGAGAGTGCTGCTGTAGAAGTAGCTGTCGCGCATCCCCTCGATGTCGAAGTGCGGCGACATGAGCGTGCGCAGCTGCGCCTCGGTGAAATGGAAGGGCATCTGCACGTCGCGGCCGCCCACCTTGTCGAAAGACTGGTAGCGCTTTTCCTCGCTGCTCATCGTCTTCAACAGGAACAGCCCGCCCGGCCTCAACACACGCCGCACGTTCGCCACGTACTCCTCGTGGTTGAAACTGCAGATGGAGTCGTAGCAACCGCGATCGACGACGAGGTCGAAGCGGTTGTCCTCGAGGCGGGACTCGGCGATGTCATCCACCAGGAAGTCGATCGACAGATCGGTTTCATGCGAAGCCGCGAGCCGCGCCTGCTTCAGTGCCGTTTCCGAGATGTCGGTGCCGGTGACGTGATGCCCACGGCGCGCGAGCTCGATTCCTTGCGAGCCGCTGCAGGTGCCGAGATCCAGTACGTCCAGGCGCGTGGAGCCGGCCGGCAAACTCTCACTGATATCCGGGTCGAGCTTGTCGAAGAACCAGGGCCACTTGTTCTGCCCATGTGTCTCGTACATCGCGTGGTGCTTGTGCTCCCACTTCGTCCGGTTCCAGTCCTGAAGCTCAGGCTTGGTGGTCATGGCGCAACTCGCTGCGCCACGGCGCTGCCGGCGGATGCGGGGATCGGGCAATAACGTTCGATGAACGCCTGGTGGTCCGGCAGCTGCGCCAGGTTGTTGGCCACGCCGGCGCGGATCTGTCCCAGTGTGTCCTGGAGACTCGCCGTTCCAGGGATACGCGTCGCGCCGTGGTGACTTTCCGGAAACACGCCCTGCCCCAGCATCACTTGCAGCCAGGAGTCGATGCGGAACAGGTTGACCTTGTCGGGCCACACGTAGCCGTTCTTCCTGAACATCTCGATGCGATGGGTGACGTTCCGGGGCACTTCCATGTTGCGGTAGTAGTTCCAGAAAGCACTGTCGTCCCGCCGCGTCTGCTTGTAGTGCAGGATGATGAAGTCGCGCACTTCCTCCCACTCGAACCGGCTTTCGGTGTTGAAACGCTCGGCCTGGTGTTCGCACTCTCTGCTGAACGGGAACAGGCGCATCAGGCGAATCAGCCCGGTGGTGATCAGGTGAATGCTGGTCGACTCGAGCGGCTCGAGGAATCCTGCGGCCAGGCCGAGCGCAACGCAGTTCTTCCGCCAGGGTTGCTCGCGTCTGCCCGTGCGGAACTTGAGCTGGCGCGGTTCCGTGATGGCCGGTCCGGTCAGGTTCTTCACCAGCAGCGAACGTGCTTCGTCGTCGGAGCAGAACCGGCTGCTGTAGACGATGCCATTGCCGGTGCGATGCTGAAGCGGGATACGCCATTGCCAGCCCGTGGCATGCGCCATCGCCCGCGTGTATGGCGGTGGCGCCTCCGTGCTTTCGGTCTGCACCGCCCAGGCGCTGTCTGCTGCCAGCCAGTGGCTCCAGTCTTCGTAGCCGACGCCAAGCACCTCACCGATCAGCAGACCGCGGAAGCCCGTGCAATCGATGAAGAAGTCGCCGCTGACGGAACGGCCACCTTCCAGCTCCAGCGACTCGATGTTCCCGGTGCCCGGAGACACGCTGACCCGCGAGATCTTGCCTTCCACGCGTTTGGCGCCGAGCGATTCACTCTTGGCGCGCAGGAACTGGGCGTACGCCGTGGCGTTGAGATGATAGGCGTAGTTCAGATGGGTCTTGCCCGCCTGGATCGCGAACTTGCCCTGCTTCGCCGCCTTCCACTCCAGGCAGTAATCCTCGAGATTGCCGCCGAGACCCTGGCTGTGCAGCTCCAGCCAGTATTCATGGAACTCGGCCATCCAGGATCCCTGGCCGATGACGCCGAACGAATGGATGTAGCTGTCACCCACGTTGGCCCAGTTGTCGAACCAGATGCCGAGCTTGAACGTGGCCTGAGTGGCCACCATGAATTCCCGCTCGTCGATCTCCATGAGGCTGTGGAAGCTCCTCATGGTGGGAATGGTGGCTTCGCCCACGCCGACGGTGCCGATCAGGTCGGATTCCACGAGCGTGATGTCGAGCTGGGAGCCGAGCCGCTTGGCAAGGCTGAACGCGGTGAGCCAGCCCGCGGTTCCTCCACCGGCGATGACGACGCGAGTTTTGCCGGCGTTCAAGAGTGCGATTCCTAGCGGTTGAGACTGCGGTGGACCACGTCGCGGATGCGGCGCGCGTTCTCTTCGTTCATGTCGGCGAGCGCGCCCTGCACCTGCTCCGGCAGATGCTCGCGGGGCAGCGAGGTGTCGCCGAAGATGTAGTAGTCGAACAGCGCGCGCCAACCCTGCCGGTCCACCAGCGGACGGTCACGCAAGCCGAGCATGGCGTGCATCAACACATCCATGGGATCACCCATGTACGCCGGCGAGTCGACCCACCAGTAATTCATCATGACGTTGAAGCGATCCAGCGCCTCGGCTTCGTGCCACCAGAGACTCGGGTAGTACAGCGCATCACCCGGCTCCATCTCCGCGACCCAGGCTTCGTCCAGCGCCTGCCGCAGACGCGGGAAGCGGTCGAAGTCCGGCTGCCGCAGGTTCGCCATCGTGACCACCTGGCCACCGGGCGTGGGAGCGAGCGGACCGGGGTACAGGTTCATGATCTGTTCCGGACGAAACAGCGTGAAGCGCCGGCGACCGAGCACGCAGCAGGCGATGTTGCGCGGCACATCGTAGTGGGCCGCGGCGGTCGACTCCGTGCCTATCCAGATCTTGCCGACGCGCCGGTACTGGTCGAACACCGGATGATCGAAGACCAGCGCGTTCTGCGCGGCGAGGCCGGGGAAGCTGTCGTCCACGACCAGCGAGTTCATGTAGTAGTAAGGATGAACTTCCTTGCCGAGATCCGCGCGGATCTGGCCGAGCACTTCCAGGAAGTCGCGGCGCTCGGCGCGGTAATTGAAGCCGGTGACCGACTCGTTGTAGCTGAAGCGGCCGCCCATGCCCGGGTCGCCCACGTACACGATCACCGGCTTGCGGTTGTAGTTGGATTCCAGCAATTCCATGACGCGGGCTGGAGACTGCTTGCCCGCCTGCACCAGAGGCCAGTCGGCGGTGAGTCCGCGCATGAGCACCGGCTCGTTGCCCGCAAACAGTTCGTCGAACGGAATGCGGTCGTATCTCAACCCGTCGATGACCCTGACCTGGTGACTCATGTTTAGTGGCTCCGGACGCGGATCAGGCCGACTGGAGCCGGGCGATTTTCAGATTCACCAGCTTCTGGAAATTGCCGAGGGAGGAAGTCAGGAAGTACACGAGACCGAGCAGTCCCATGCGGTGCAAACGGAGCAGCTGCTCGCCGTCGAGCGCCGCGAGCTTCTCCTGTGCGATGGAGTAGTAGCCGGTGAAGTCATAGCGCAGCTCGGTGAACACCGAGATCTGGATCTTGACCTCCTCCAGCAACCCCATCGCCACCAGCTCGGGATAGAACACGCGATCGACCCGCAGGCCGGCATCGACGATCTGGAGCACACGCTTGATGCCCTCGAGATATGGCGTCTCGCCACCCAGCGGCAGGAACACCGGCTGCCCCTCCGCGCGCACGCGCGGGTGTTGCTCGTCGATCATGATCTTCAGTTCGGCTTTCGTGCCGGCGGTGGCGTCATCGCCCTCCGCGCGGATGTAGCCCAGCGAGAACGGACCGCGCGCCAGGGTGGCCGGGATGTAGGTGCTGATCCAGCGATCGCCTTCGACGAACAGGTTTTCGTCCTTCTCGAACCCCAGGATGGCGTGAGCGACGAAGCCCGGAGCCTCGTGGGTCTTGCGAAGCAGCAGCGGATACTCGCGGTGCAGGTCGTTGAACTCGGCACTCAGCGCGACGGCCCGGTTCACTGAGTCACCGTATTCGGGTCGCGCACGTGTGTCGACCGCGACCGACCGGTGCTGATCGTTGGTCAGGATGCTCAGGGCCATGAAGGGTTCGCCATAAAAAAAGGGTTCCCAGAGGATCACCTTGGGAACCCGATTATCCTCGCAGAGGATTCCCGCCGCTATTGTCTCAATAGGGCGGGAATCCGGACTGCAACTACCTGCCTGCAACTATCTGAAGTTGTAGCGCGCGGTCAGCATGTACCGTGCATCACCTTCAGCGTTCCACCACTGCATCTGCTTGGTCCGGCTGTAGATGATCTGGCCTTCGCCCGTGATGTTGATGCCGTCCAGGCCGATCGACAGGCTGTCATTCACGTTGTACGTGATGTTGAAGTCGATCTGCTTGAACTCATCCACGAACCCGGGCAGACCCTGCTGACCACCGAACACGGTCGTCTGCAGGAATGCATCGCGCCAGTTGTACGCGACACGTGCCGAGATGCCGTACTTCTCGTACATGAGCACCGCGTTGGCCGAATCCGACAATCCCTGCAGCGCGAACTGGGACTCATCCGGAGGCGCGTCCAGGTCGTAGCCCACGTCTCCATTGACGAGCGTGGCGTTGACCTGGAAGCCAAAGCCGCTTTCGCCGAAGAAGTGCTGCCAGGCCGCTTCGATGCCGTCGATGTTCGCCGTCTCGGTATTGACCGGCTGCGACAGCTCGAAGTTGAACAGCGGATCGGCCGCGGTCGGGATGATGTCGTACAGGGCGATCATGTCCAGCGCCTGCTGGGAACCGCCCGGCTCCGACGGATCGAGATAGTCGTTCGCACCGCCCGGGAAGGCCATCGGGTTGTTCAGGATGGCCGACATGGTGAACATGTTTTGCTCGTTCACCGCCCAGCCCTGGGCCGTCAGGGCCGCCGCCGCCTGCGCGGTCAACGTACCCGGCGCGCCCGAGCTCGGATCGCGGAGACCGAACAGATCCGTCTCCGACACACCGGTGCCGACGAAGTTGTTCACCGCCTTGCGGAAGTAGCCGATCGACGCGTAGCTGCTCTCGCCGTAGTACCACTCGAACGAGACGTCGAGGTTGGTCGACTCGAGCGGCTGCAGCGCGACGTTGCCGCGCGAGGCGCGCGCGACACCACCCAGGTACGTCAGGGTTCCCGGTCCGCCGACGTTCGTCGTCATGAACAGGTTGTTGTACTGGGGACGGGCGATCGTCTGGCTGACCGACGCACGGATCTTCATGGTGTCGTTGAGACCCACCGAGAAGTCGATGTTGGGCAGCCAGTTGCTGTAGTCCGCATCGTCGGCGAGCGTCTCGAGGTTGGTGCCGAACACCGCGTTGAAGTCGTTGTCCGACGTCCACACGAAGTTGCTCACGACGTTTTGCAACGCGGTGGCATCGACCTTGGTCTGCTCATAGCGCACACCGACCACCGTCTGCGTGTCCAACCCACCGATCTCGCCATCGAACTTGGCCTGGAAGTAGGCCGAGATGATGTCTTCTTCGATCGTGTTGTCGGCGTAGCTGGCCTGGGTCAGGTTGTCGCGGCTCCAGTTCGGGTACAGCGGACTCGCTTCCATCGCCCTCGCGAAGGACCAGGGGTCGACGCGGAAGGATTCCGCACCGAGCGTCGTCATGTAATAGCCGGCCGCCGGGAACTGGTTGGTGTCCGGATATCCGTTGAACGGCAGGTCATTGAACGCGCTCAGCACGTTGATCTGCTGCAGCAGGCCCGGATCCGGGATGTCGGACTGACCCGCCGGGTTGAAGCCCACGCCCCAGCCGCCCAGGAAGTCCTGCGTCTGCCGGCTGTACATGCCCATCTCGGTGGACATCATGCCGACGCCGAACTTCACGCTGACCGCATCATCCTTGTTCCACGACGCCGAGAGGCCGAACTGGTCGGTATCGGTTTCCTGCGTGGAGTTGATCGTGCGGAAGGTCTGCGTGGAGATGTCCGGGATGTCGAGCACGCCGTTGCCATTGCCGTGCGCATTGGCCACGTTGTCGAGGACGCCGATCGTTGCCGTGCGCGTACCGCCGCCGTAGTAGGCAGCCTGCCAGCCCGAGCCCGCGGCCGCGACGTTCATGCGGATGCTGTTGTTGCCTTCCGGGCCATCGCCACCCGACTCGGACGACGAAGTCGCCGCGTCGAACGCCACCGACCACGCATCGCTGAACTTGTGCTCGATGTTCAGGCCGATCGTGAGGGCCTCGTCCTTGGTGTTGTCATCGTAGTTCGCATAGAACAAGTCCTTGCCGCGGCCGCCCGCCAGGGCAATAGGCTCGATCAGCTTCACCGGCGAGGCCACGATCTCGTTGCCATCGAACTCGATGTAGCTGTACTGGCGCGAGAACCACATGCCAGGCACCACGCTGTCCTGCGACTGCGAGTTCGACGTGTACAGCGCGTCCGCGGTGATGGTGGTGTTCTCGCCCGCGGCGAACTGGAACGTCACCATGCCGTTGATGCGCTCACGTTCGATGTCGGCGCTGCTGATGCCCATGTTCGACGGCAACGCGATGAGCGCATTGGCCGCCGGAGCGTTGACCACCTGCGATCCCGGCAGGAAGTTGGGCAGCGTCGGGCTGTAGTTGAGGAACTGGTACTGCTCGACGCTGATGCCGCGCGCGCTCGAGTTGCGCTTCTGGTACGACGCGAAGGCGGAGACCCCGAAGGTCTCGCCGTCGTTCGCCCAGCTCATGAGGCCACTGACTTCCGGCGTCACTTCGTCGTCGCTGCTGCCAGTGTCGTACACGGCCTTCACGCCGACCGAGGCACGATTGCCGCTTTCCAGCGGCTTGATGGTCTTGATGTTGATCGTCGCGCCGATGCCACCCGAGGGAACGGCGGCATTGCCGGTCTTGTAGACCTCGAGGCCGCTCACGCCTTCCGACGCGAGGTTCGAGAAGTCGAAGGAACGCGAGGTGCCCTGCGCGCCGACGTTGTTCGGGTTGCCGGTGATGGTGCCGACGTCCGCAGCCGGGAGCTGGCGGCCGTTCAGCGTCACGAGATTGAAGTCCGGGCCGAAGCCACGCACCGTCACCGCGCTGCCTTCGCCGTTCACACGGTCGATCGACACGCCGGTGATGCGCTGCAGGGACTCCGCGAGGTTGGTGTCCGGGAACTTGCCGATGTCTTCGGCCGAAATGGCGTCGACGACGCCGGTGGCATCACGCTTGAGATCCATGGAAGCCTTCAAGCTTCCACGCAAACCGGTGACGACGACTTCTTCGAGCTCGTTACCTGTGTCTGATTGATCCTGAGCGAATGCAGGGTTGATGAGCACTGCGCCACCCACGATGGTGAACAGTGCCCGCGAAGTCAGAGGCAATGCCTTTGGGTTGAACTTCATAGT
Source organism: uncultured Pseudomonadota bacterium (assembly GCA_963846605.1). GTDB lineage: Bacteria > Pseudomonadota > Gammaproteobacteria > Steroidobacterales > Steroidobacteraceae > CADEED01. Next base: position 419,545 of record CAWJWS010000008.1, on the reverse strand, counting down.
TAGAACTCTCCTCCGTTCTCATCCATGTACTTGTGATTCGGAATTGGACGATCAGCCATCAAACTGCAAAGACGGGAAAGCGTGGCGAAACGCGCGCGCATGGGCCCCTGATGGTGGCTGCATCTGACTCCGCTCCCCTTTAGAACGCCGTTGTTCTTCTGCTCATGGAGGGACGTGTAAAGGGGCGCCGTGAACGGACCGCGAGCAATAGCGCCGCGGCAGACCTGTTCCATCTCCCCTCTCTCGCTGACAACTTTTCGCAACCGCGGCGCGCCTGCCCGAAGTCTAGGGGGGACCTAAATTTCGACGGGCAGCCGCGCCGCGTTGCTTTGACGTTGTCGAAGGCTCGCGCTCCGGGCGCGCGCACCTCATCCCTCTCGAAACTTTTCGCGTGCGCGGCGTTGTGCCCTATCCACATTCACCAGTACACGCTGCGGCGCCCGAGACTACGCAAAAAGACAACGTTGTCAAATTTAGTAATTGGACGCAGTGCAGCGGTAGCGCTAACTTGGCTGTTTTTCCCGCATGACACCGATGGTCTTTCCATCAGCATCCAGGACCGGTAGTTGGGCGGACGTTAGCGTTAACGGAGTTGCTGACGTCCAAAAACTTTCGTGGCTGAAAAACAAATTTGCGGCTGCACGAGACATTTCCCGAGACAATTGCGGTCACGTGCCGCGGCGCGGTAGAACGGCGTCCGGCCGCGATGGCCCGAGGTATCCGCAAGTTGAGCTCCAGTTCCCCAGCCTTGTGCGATGCCGCGCCGGCGCAGCCGCGATGGTTGGGTTGGGGATTCGTCGTTCTCTACGCGCTCGGCTACACCGGCATCTGGCTGGCGCTGCTGACACCGGGGCTCGTGACTCTCGCGTTGCGGCTGAAGCAACTGTCTCCCGCCACCTCCACCCAGGACCTTGCGCTGGTGCTGTCGGTGGGCGCCATCTTCGCGATCATCAGCAACCCGGTCTTCGGTCACCTGAGCGATCGCACCCGATCGAGGTATGGCCGGAGGCGGCCCTGGTTGATTGGCGGAGTGCTCTGCGGCACGGCGGCGCTGTTGATCATCGCGCGCGCCGACAGCGTGACCTGGGTGCTCGTAGGCTGGTGTCTCGCGCAGGTCGCGTTCAATGCGGTGCTCGCAGCCATGGTCGCGGTACTCCCGGACCAGATTCCCGAGGAGCAGCGCGGAACGGTCTCGGGCGTGATCGCCATCTGCCTGCCATTGGGACAGGCTCTGGGCACGCTCGTCGTGCGTGGTGTGTCGGACTCCACGATGCTCAATTTCATGGTCCCGGCCGCGCTGGGGACGATCGCGGTTCTACTGCTCGCCTGGGTGCTGCCCGACCGGAATACCGAAGCGGATCCCTCCCCACCGCAGAACTGGCGGGATGTCGCCGGTATTTTCTGGCTGGATCCGCGCGCGCATCCGGACTTCGCCTGGGCCTGCCTCAGCCGCTTCCTGCTCGCTGTCGGCAGCACGTTCATCACCGCGTACCAGCCGTACTACCTCATGGAGAGGCTGGGCTTTGCGGATGCAGAGGTGGCGGATCGCGTGTCGCAGGCGGTGGTCGTGCAGACCGTGCTCATGGTGGTCTTCAGCCTCTTGAGCGGAAAGCTGTCGGACCATCTCCGGCGGCGCAAGGTGTTCGTGATCACCGGCGGCGCGCTTTACGGCCTGGGGCTGTGGACGATCGCCTGGGCCGAGTCGTACGAAAGCTTCGTCGCCGGCATGGCGATCATCGGTATCGGGCATGGCATGTACTTCGGAACCGACCTGGCGCTGGTGACGGGCGTGCTCCGCTCACGCCCCCACGCGTCCGGGAAGGACCTGGGCCTGCTGAATGTGGCCAACACGTTGCCGCAGAGCTTCACGCCGGCGCTGGGCGCGCTGATCCTGCTGGACTCCGGCGGCAACTACTCGATGCTGTTCCTGATCGCGGGCTGTTCGGCGCTGTTGAGTTCACTGGCGATCGTGCCGTTGCGAAGCGTGCGGTAGACGACCAACGGTGTCGTCGGGCGTTTCTCCGGCCGCAACGGCCCTGCTGGCTTCACCGATTGACACCGTTGTCCCGATCCGTATTCAATGCCCGCCGATGACAGGCCGCGCGCCCCGGATACGAAGACAGACATACCTCGCGTGTGCTTCCCGAACTTCCCAAGCCTACCGCTCACTGATTAACTCGCGACCATGAGCACCGCCACAATCCGCGACGTCGCCGCTCAGGCGAAGGTGTCGATCAAGACGGTTTCGCGGGTCATCAACAATGTCAGCACGGTGAAGCCGCACACCCGCGAGAAGGTGCAGCGCGTGATCCGCAAGCTCGACTACCACCCGAATCCTTCGGCGCGCGGGTTGTCGGGCAGCCGGTCGTTCCTCATCGGATTGCTTTACGACCGGTCCTGCGAGTACTACGCCACCAGCGTGCTCGCCGGCGTGCTCAAGACCTGCCGCGCGGCCCAGTACCAGGTGATCATGCAGGCCTGCGATTACCGCTCCACCGCACTGGCGGAAGAAGTGGAGCGCATCGTCAAGCAGTCGCGCGCCGCCGGCGTGATCCTGACGCCACCGTTGTCCGACCAGGCGACGCTGCTCGGCATGTTCAAGAAGCAGCGCATCCCCTACGCGCGCATCGCACCCGCGGAGCACTCGGACAACCAGCGCACCGTCTACACCAATGATCGCGAGAGCAGCGCGCGCATGACCGAGCATCTAGTGGCGCTGGGCCACTCGCGCATCGGGTTCATCATCGGCAACCCCGACCATGCGGCGGTCGCGGATCGCTACAAGGGTTATCTCGACGGCCTGAAGAACTGCGGCATCGAGGTGGACAAGAGAATCATCGCGCAGGGCTACAACTCGCATGCTTCCGGCATGCAGTGCGCGCGAAAGCTGCTGCAGGTGGCGGACGATCAGCGCCCCACCGCCATCTTCGCCAGCAACGATGAAATGGCCGCCGGTGTGCTGGCCGTGGCGCACACGCTGGGTCTCGGCGTGCCCGACGATCTCTCGGTCGCCGGCTTCGACGACATGCCGCTGGCCAGCCAGGTGTGGCCGGCGCTCACCACCATCCGCCAGCCCATTGGCGCCATGTCGGCCAAGGCCGCGGACCTGCTGCTCCAGCAGCTGCGAGGCGAACCCGAGGACAAGACCGCGCATGTGCTCGAGTCTTCGGTGACGTTCCGACAGTCCACCGGCCCCGCGCACAACCAGAAGATCCACCAGATGCGCAGCGCGCGGCGCGCGAAGGCCATGGGCCCGGTTGATGACCCGCCGTCGCGAGGCTCCCGCGACGAATAGTCGCGGGCTCTATCTATTGAGCCGCGCCGCCATTTCGGCGGCATCGCCACCGACGATGACGTGCCAGGCCCGGTCCGCCGCCCGCGCAGCGGCGCGGAAGCCGGACGCACGCATGGCGGATTCATCCACGAGGGCCGCGTCGCGTACTTCGACGAGCAGACGCGAGGCACGCGCTTCCACGGTCACCACGTTGCCTCTGCCGCCGAACGCGACCAGCAAGGCCTGTGGGTCACCGCGGCTCGGGGCAACGGCCGGGCCCACCGGCGGCGGGACCGTCACCGCGGCCGATCGGGCTGGCGCGAGCGCCGAAGCTGGCGCGACAGCCGAGACTGCCGGCGCCGAACGCAGCGTCGCGCGGATCTCCGCCGCGAGCTGATCGGCGATCGGGCCCACCACCACCTGCACGGCGCCATCCGCCAGTTTCAGGACGCCGCGTGAACCCAGCGGCTTGAGCGCGGCCTCGTTGATCTGCATCGGGTCGCTCACCGTCAACCGCAGGCGGGTCGTGCACGCTTCGACGGCGCGCAGGTTCACGGCGCCACCGAGCGCGCGTATCCAGGCCAGCGAAGTCTCGCCGCCCTGGCCCGCCTCGGCGCTCGCACCCGTGTCATCGGGTTCGCGGCCCAGCGTCTTGAGATCGAAACGCAGGATGAACCAGCGGAACAACACGAAGTACAGCGCGAAGTAGCCCAGGCCCACGGGGATCAACAGCAGCGGATTCGTGGACAACGAAAAGTTGAGCACGTAGTCGAACAAACCCGCGGAGAAACCGAAGCCCAGGTGCACGTTCATGGCATGCATGATGACCATGGCGCGGCCGGTGAGCACCGCATGCACCGCGTACAATGCCGGCGCGAGGAACATGAAGGTGAACTCGATGGGCTCGGTGACGCCGGTGAGGAAAGACGTGAGCGCCATCGACAACAGCAGGCCGCCCACGGCCGCGCGTTTCTCCGGCGATGCCGTCCGGTACATCGCGAGGCAGGCACCGGGCAGCCCGAACATCATCACCGGGAAGAAGCCGGACATGAACGCGCCGGCGGTAGGATCGCCGGCGAAGAATCGCTTGAGATCGCCGGTGGCGCCGTGGAAGTCGCCGAGCTGGAACCACGCGAGGTTGTTGATGATGTGGTGCAGGCCGGTGACGATGAGCACGCGGTTGAACACGCCGTACGTGAACAGTCCGTACTCTTCCGAGGCCAAGCACCGCCTGGCTGACGGTGTTCATGCCGAGTTCCAGCGGCTGCCACGAAAGCGCCGAAGGCCAGGGCCAGGAACAGGCCGGCGAGGCCGCTGACGATGGGCACGAAACGCCGGCCGCCGAAGAACGCCAGGTAGCTAGGCAGGCGGATGTCGCCGAAGCGGTTGAAGGCCCAGCCGGCGATCAGGCCGGAGAGCAGGCCCACGGGCACGCTGAGCTTGGCCCAGGATCTTGTCTTCGGCGGTTTGCGCAGCGACGCCGAGGCTCTCCGCCGCGGCCATGTCCCTCAGCGGCATCCGGCAGTTCGGCGGTGTCTTCGGGCGGCACGTCGATGAGCACCTTGGCGCCCTGCGCTGGCCACCAGATAACCCACCACGGCGGCCAGACCCGCGGCGCCGTGGTTTTCCTTGGCGAGTCCCACGGCGACGCCGATGGCGAACAGCAGTCCGAGGTTGTCGAAGATGGCCTCCCCGGCGGCCGCGATCGCCGGCACGTTCGAGCAGCTCCGGCTGTCCGAGTCGCAGCAGCAGCGCCGCGACCGGCAACACCGCGATGGGCAGCATCAGCGCGCGGCCCATGGGCTGCAGCCTGGCGATGATCTTCTTCACGGCAGCACCTCGCGCGCGAGTTGCGCACGGCTTCGGCGGATCCGAGCGTCAAGGTGCGCGCCGCGAAGTCACGGCAGCCGTCGAGCGTGAGCGGCGGCCACGCGCGCCTTCAACGCGGGTATGAGCGCTGGGCACCACGGACAACTCACGCACACCCAGCCCCAGCAAGATGGGCGCGGCCACGGGATCCGAGGCCAGGCCGCCGCAGACCGCGACCAGTTTGCCGTGACGCTCGCCCGGCGGCGCCGACGCGCGCGATCAGCGCCAGCACGGCCGGATGCAGGCCATCGATGCGCGGCTGCGAGCTCCGCGTTGCCGCGATCCATGGCCAGCGTGTACTGCGTGAGATCGTTGGTACCGATGGACAGGAAATCCACTTCGGCGGCGATCTGCCCTCGGCCAGCAGCGCCGAGGCCGGCGTCTCGATCATGGCGCCGAGCTGCGGCAGTGGGCGATTCGAGCGCAGCGCGCGAGCGTCCGGATCAACTCGCGCACGGCGCGAATCTCGGCCACTTCCGTGATCATGGGCAGCAGGATGCGGCACTGCCCCGCTCCTTCCGCACTGCGCAGCCTGAGCAATGCGCGGAACTGGGTCTCGAGCAGGTCCGGCCGCCACAGGCTGGTGCGGATGCCGCGCAGGCCCAGCGCCGGGTTTGTCCTCGGGTGGCAGCGGTAGATAGGGGATGGGCTTGTCGCCGCCGATGTCCATGGTGCGTATCACCAGCGGCCGGGCGCCCAGCATCTCCGCGACCTCGCGGTAGCAGCGCAGCTGTTCGTTCTCATCCGGCGCGCTGGCGCGATCGAGGAACAGGAACTCGGTACGCAGCAGGCCGCAACCTTCGGCGCCCTGCGCCACCGCGAGCTGCGCATCGGCAGCGGTACCCGTGAGATTCGCGAACACCTCGATGCGCTCACCGCTCGCCAGGTGGCAATCGCCCTGCGCCTGCGCGCGCTGGCGCTCGCGCTGCACTGCCGTTCCGACACATTCGCCTGCGCGGCGGCCAGACTGCGCTGGCGTTGGAGCCACGTTGACCAGGCCTTGTTCGGCATCGAGAACCAGCGTGGCTCCCGTCGCCACTTCGAGCAGTGCGGCGCCGCTGGCCACGAGCATGGGGACTCCCGCGGCCGCCGCGAGGATGGCGACGTGCGACGTGGGCCCGCCCGCCGCCAGGGCGATGCCGCCGAGCTGGCTGGCGTCGAGATCGATGAATTGCGAAGGCGCGAGATCGCGGGCGAGCAGGATGCCGCCCGCCGGCACTTCCGCTTTCACCACGGCGGTGGCGCCGAGCGCGACCAGCATTTGCTGTTCAAGATCGCGCAAATCGTCGACGCGCTCGCCGATGCGCGCATCGCCCGTGGCCTGCAGCGCCGCGGCGCTGGCGCGCAAGGCGCCGCGCCACGCGAAGCCCGCGCTCTTGCCCTGGCGGATCGCCGCGCGCGCGTCCTGCAGCAGTTGTGGATCGTCGAGCAGCTCGAGGTGGGCGCTGAAGATTTCACGCGCCTCGGGCGCGGCACCGGCCGCGAGGCGGGCGAGCCGGGCGCGCACTTCGTCACGCGAGCGATCGAAGGCCGCGGACTCCGGCTCGAATCCCTGGCCGAACTCGGCCACCGGGATATCGACGTGCTGCAGGTAGAACGCAGGCCCCACGGCGAAACCGCGGCTGGCGATCACACCGCGCAGCTGGCCGGGATCGCCGCTGGCCACCGGCACGGGCAGCAGTTTGCTGAGTGCCGGCCGCGGCAGGCACCGCATCCAGCTCACGGATCACCTGGGTGATGGCCGCGATACCCGCGGCCGCGCCCGGTTCGAAACCGGCGATCACCAGTTCATCACCGCCGCGCACGCCGAGCGACATCAGCGCCACGGTGCTGCTTCGCACTGGCGCCGCGTCCGCGCGCGCGGATCTCCAGTCTCGTAGGGCAACGTCTTGGCCGAGCTTCGCGATCAGCGCCGCGGGCCGCGCATGGATGCCATGCGCATGCGCGACCACCACCGCCTCGCTGATCACGGGCGTGGCGTTGGCCGCGGGCGCGCGCTCGGACACTGCGCCCACCGCCTCGACCTCGAACAGCAGGTCACCGGCTTTCACTTCCCGGTCGAGCGGCGCGGCGATCACGCGGAACCGTTCGCCGTTGGTGATGATGACCGGCGTCATCATGCTGGGTGCGCGGCGCGCCACCCGGTCGAGATCGAACTTGAGCAGCACGTCGCCGGCGCGCACGCGATCGCCCTTGCGCACCAGCACCTCGAAACCTTCGCCGCCGAGGCCGACGGTGTCGATGCCGACGTGCAGCAGGACTTCCGCACCACCCGCCGCCCGCAGCGCCACCGCATGGCGTGAGGCCGCGATCGAGATCACTTCGCCATCACAGGGCGCGCTTCAGTTCGCCACTCACCGGATCGATGGCGGCGCCCTCTCCCAGCATCGCCTGCGCGAAGGCGGCGTCCGGTATTTCGCGCAGCGGTGCGCTCCAGCCGGCGAGCGGCGCGAGGATGGCGAAGGCGGCTCATTCGTCAGCGGGCCTGCAGCTCGATGCTTCCGATCACCCAGATCGGATCGATCTTCGCGCGCGTGAACTGGAAACACAGGTCGTGCTTGCCTTCCATGGCGTCGAGCACGATGGGCGGCAATGGAGTGAGTCCCTGGTTCTTCACCGCGGTCTCGAGCGACACCGTGGCGAGCGGCGGACCGTCGCACTTGTCGATCCGGACTTCGAGCTCGCCGAAGGGCGTGGCCGGCTTGGCCAGCTTGATGCCCGCCGCGTCCTTTCCGATCTGGAAATTGAACGGGAATCTGGCCCACGGTGGCCTTGATGGAACCCGTGGTCGCCAGATCCACCTCCTTCCAGATCCAGCAGGGGTTGGTGATGTTGACGAGAAGACGCCGCGCTCGCCTTCGAGCGGCGCGTCGTCCTCGAGCGAGAGCACATAGCCGCCGCCGCATTGTTCGAGATCATGGCTCACGCGCCGGCGCGGACCCGGCCGTGTCTCCACTTCGCGCGCGTACTTGATGCCCAGAGCGTCGTAGCGCGCCAGCTGCGGTTCCAGTCGCGCCGTGAAATCGTTCCAGTCGAGTCGCGAGGTTGCCGACCAGGTCACCTCGGCCAGTGCCGCCACGCGCGGGTACGCCATGTAGGTCACGCGATCTTCGGTGCGCATCATCTCGGCCCAGAGATTCGCTTGCACGCCGAGGATGTGTTTGCGCTGCTCTTCCGGGATCGTGTCCGGCACGGGGTTGAACTCGTACACCATCTGCAGAGACAGCGTGTCGCTGCGGCCCGGAGAGAGATCTCCCGGGCTCTGCCAGTGATCGAAATACAGATCCGGCGCCGGCGACAGCACGGTGTCGTGCCCGGCCTTGGCCGCGGCGATGGCGCCGTCGATGCCACGCCACGACATGACCGTCGCGTTGGGCGCGAGGCCGCCTTCCAGGATTTCATCCCAGCCGATGAGCTTGCGGCCCTTGGAGCTGATGAACTTCTCCATGCGCTGGATGAAGTAGCTCTGCAGCGCGTGTTCGTCCTGGCGATGTTGTTGGCCTTCATGAAGGCCTGCACGCGCGGCGACTCGTGCCATTCGTCCTTGAGCGCTTCGTCGCCGCCCACGTGGATGTACTGGCCGGGGAACAGCTCGATGGTTTCGGCGAGCACGTTCTCGAGGAAGGTGAATGTGCTGTCTTCCACATTGAAGAGTGTCGGGAAGATGCCCCATTCCTCGGGAATGGCTTTGGGCGCTTTGGCTCCGACCACACCGAGCTCGGGATACGCGACCACGGCCGCCGTGGCATGGCCCGGCATTTCGATCTCCGGCACGATCGTCACGTGACGCGCGGCGGCGTAAGCCACCACCTCGCGCATCTGATCCTGTGTGTAGAAGCCGCCGATCACTCGTGGCTTCCCGGTCTTGGGATCGATGTTCGCCTTTGCCGCGGGACCCGCGGGCACGCGCCAGGCGCCCACCGACGTGAGCTTCGGATACTTCTTGATCTCGATACGCCAGCCCTGGTCATCCGTGAGATGCCAGTGCAGCGTGTTCAGCTTGTGCAGCGCCATCCAGTCGATGAACTGCTTCACGTACTCCACCGACTGGAAGTGGCGCACCGAATCGAGCATGAGTCCGCGCCAGGCGAAACGCGGCGAATCCGTGATGGTGACCGTGGGGACGGTCACGCCGATCCCCTGCTGCGGCTTTGCGGTCGCGAGCTGCCACAGCGTGACGCCGCCGTAGAAGAGCCCGGCCGGCGCAGCCGCGGTGATCGTGACGCGATCCGCGCCCGACGACGAGTGAATAGCCTTCGGCGCCGAGATCCTTCTGGTTGGCGTCGAGCACGAAAGTCACGGCGCCCGAGCCGGGCGATCCTTCGCGCGGGGATGCGAGGCCGGTATCGCGCAGCCGATTCATCAGGCTCGACGAAGTACTGCGGCGGTCTGTTTGGCGCCCTCGCCGCCCGAATACTGAATGTTCGTGCCGCCGGCGATGCGCAGGCTGCCTTCGGTGATCGAAATGTCGCGCGGCGCCGGAATCACTCCGATCCTGGCCGCGGCGACCACCGGAGGCTTGGGCTGGCCGGCGCCGGGAGTCTTGGGCGACCCGCAGGCCGCAATCAGGCCCCCCATCGCCACCGCGGCGAGGAACGCCGGGACCTTGAGGGAGAAATGCTGTTTCGTCATCGGGAGTTCCTCAGCGCATCGGTTGCACGGCCGCCGGCAGACGCACGTGCCGTTCGAACGTGAATCCTGCCTGATAAACGTGCGCAAGCAACACGAAGGGTCCAGGTCGGCGGCGGGGGCGACAACCGCCGCCAGCCCGGACCCGATCGAACCAATTGAAAAGACCCGCAGCCCCGGAGGGGGAGGACCGCGGGTCGCTAGCTCAGAACTTGGCGCGGAGGTTCAGATAGAACTGGCGGCCGTTGTTGTAGAACGCGGTGGGAGCCGTCGCGCTCTGGTAGTAGTTCAGTTCCGGGTTGTTGAGGTTCAGCGCATCCAGGCTGACGCTGAGCCAGTCGGTGGGCTTGTAGCTGAGCGTCATCGACAGGGTTCCGAAGTCGTCCTGGTAGTACGGGTTGGCGCCCGACAGGCCGATCAGGAACGACGTGCGGTAGGTGTAGTTCACCCGCGCCGAGAACATCTCGTTCTCGAAGTAGGCGCCCACGTTGTAGGTGTCCTTCGACGTGCCCACCAGGTTGTTGCTGCCGTCGGCCCAGGTGTGCGCCGGTCTTGCCATCCGCGTAGGTGTAGTTGGCATTGACGCCGAACGACTCGCCGATGGGCTGCTCGTAGACCAGCTCGAGGCCCGTCACCGAGCCGTTGGAGTTGACCGGAACGGAGACGAGGTAGGTCTCGAGCTGATTGGTCAGCTCGCTGAACAGCTGGCGGTTCTCGGTGCCGAAGGCGACGTAGTCCTTCAGGTCCATCGAGAAGGCGCCGACCGACACGCAGGCCGCGCGGCATGAAGTACCACTCGAGGTTGCCGTCGAAGTTGGTGGACAGCACCGGCTTCAGGTTCGGGTTGCCGCCGCCGCCGGTCCGGTTCAGGTCCGAACCCCAGCTCGAAGCGCCCAGCGCCGAGAAGTCCGGCATGGTCATGGTCTGCGACGCGGCGAAGCGGAACACCACGTCGTCGGTCATGTTGAACTTGAGGTTCGCGCTGGGCAGCACCTTGCTGTGCTTGTTGTTGGTGTCCTGGTAGATCCAGTTGCCGAACAGGCTGCTCACGTCGGCATTCGCCGCGCTCGCCACCGCCTGGTAGGAATTGATCTCCTGGTCGATGTCGACGTAGCGCAGGCCGACGTTGCCGCTCCAGCGCCGTCGCCGCGCCGAAGTTCGCCTGCACGTACGCGGCGAGGTTCTTCTCGCTCACCTTCCATTCGCCACCGTAGTTGTGGCGGCCGGTCGGGCCGTCGTTGTCCGACAGCCAGGTGGAGTTGGCGAGAATCGCCTCGCGCATCGCGCGCCGGCGTGAAGTACCAGAGGTCGCGCGGGAAGTTGCCGCCGATGTCGCTGGCGAAATCGCCCGGGTACGAGCCGGTCGCGCCATTCTGCAGGTCGGACCAGATGTCGCCGGGGCTCGCGCCTTCCGGCGACTGCGGTCTCACGCTCGTGGTCGGCATAGCGGGCGCCGAAGTCGAGCGACGTCAGTGCACCGGCGTCGAGATCCTTGCTGAAATCCAGGGTGATCCAGTCTTCGCGAGTCCGAGGCGGTGACTTGCTGATTGCCCCAGGTTCCGAAGCTGGTCACGCCGGTCGGCGTGCTGTCGCCGCCGACGCTCCAGTCGAGCGGCGCGCTGGTGCCATGGCTGGTCCAGCTGGCGCCGCCGCCGCGGTTCGTGGTCACTTCGGCGATGAACTGACGCGCCGTCGAGCCTTCGCCCTCGGTGGTGCCGACCTGGGTCTTGAAGCTCAGGGTGTCGCTGATCTTCCAGTCGGCATCGAAGGTGATGTAGTTGCTCTTCGCCGTGGCTTCGCGGGAGATCATGTCGTACACCGCGTAGTCGCGGCCGGCCACGCCGGCGTACGTCGCGCTGGTCAGCACGCCGTTCTCGACCGTGTATCCCGGGTTCGGGCGCCTGGGCGCGCGCGAAGTTACCGCCCCACAACATGAAGTTGCGGTTGTAGTTGTTGGCGTCCATGTCCGAGAGGAAGCCGCTCAGGCCCAGGGTCAGGTTGTCGGAAGGCTTGAACTGCACTTCGAGCAGGCCGCCCTGGCGATCGCGGACCTGTTCGAACAGCGTCGAGCCGATGAGGCCGGGGACCTGCACGCCGACGCAGGTCCGGATTGGCTGATGCCGGCCGGATCGGTGCGCCGAGATCGTGAAGAAGCCGCCCGGAATTTCCTGCGCATCGCGGCGCAGTGAGCGCTCCTGCTTGAAGACCTGCAGCAGCACGCCGAAGGTGCCGTCGTCGTTCTTGTAGTTGAACAGGCCCGACAGCTGCGGATCGTACGAATCCGCCTGGTCGGAATACACGCTGCCGAGCGACGCTTCGAAGGTCACCGACTTGTCGAACTGGAACGGCTTGCGCGTGATGATGTTGACGGTGCCGGTGGTGCCGCCTTCCTGCAGCCGCGCGTGCGAGGACTTGTTGACCTCCACCGAGTTGACCAGCTCGGACGGCAGCAGCGTGTAGCTGACGCTGCGGCCGACGTTGTTGCCCTGGCTCAGCACGAACCAGTCGGCCGAGCCGACGCTGTGGCCGTTGATGAGCGTCTGGGTCAGGCTGGGGCTGGTGCCACGCAGGCTGACGCGGTCGGATTCGTCGAAGCCGCCTTCATCGGCGCTGGACGAGCTGATGTTCACGCCCGGCAGGCCGCGCAGGGCGTCGGCCACGTTGTGCGCCGGCAGCTTGCCGACGTCTTCGGCGGTCACGACTTCCAGGCGCGCGTCGGCATTGCGCTTGACGTCGAGCGACTTCTCGAGGCTGGCGCGGATGCCGCGTGACGATGACTTCGTCGAGCTCCTCGCTCGGCGTCGGCGCGTCCTGGGCCGACTGGGCCATGCGGCACTGGTGATACAAGGCGAACGCAATCGCCGTAGCCAATCAACGTCGATCGTCTGATGTTCATAGAGCGACTAACCCCTGTTGTTTTGTGTGCAGGACCAATTGGAGTCCAATATAGTACCACTTGATGCGAATTTGCCAAGCCTGTTGCATACCAATGACAACCCGAACGGCATTTTCATGGTTTAATCAGATGCGTTATATGCAGCATGTTGCGTGCACAGGTACTAAATTGGTATTGCATTGGTATCTGTCGAATGGCATGGTCGCGGTCTGCACGCGTGCAGGGGGACACGGTCTTGCCAACGCTTCAGCAGGTCTTGCCGCCGCTCGATGAATCGAGCGCACAACCGCTCTATCAGCAACTGCAGCGCGCGCTGCGCGACGCCATCGAGAACCGGGTGATCGCGCCCGACGATGCGCTGCCGCCCGAGCGCGATCTCGCCGACGATGCTGAGCGTTTCGCGCATCACCGTGCGCAAGGCCATCGACGAGCTGGTGGAAGAAGGCCTGCTGATGCGCAAGCAGGGCTCGGGCACCTTCGTCAGCAACCGCGTCGAGAAGAACTTCGCCAAGCTCACCTCGTTCTCCGAGGACATGCGCGCGCGTGGCCGGGAGCCGCGCAGCGTGTGGCTGAACCGCGCCGCGGGCACGGTGACGCCCGAGGAATCGCTGACGCTGCGGTCCAGCCCGGGCACGCCGGTCTACCGCTTCCACCGCATCCGCTACGCGGACGACGCGCCCATGGCGCTGGAATACGCCACGGTGCTCGCCAGCTGCCTGCCTTCGCTCGAAGCCGTGGAGACCTCGCTGTACGAGGCGCTCGAGAAGACGGGCAATCGCCCGGTGCGCGCGCTGCAGCGCCTGCGCGCGGTGCTGCTCACCGCCGAGCAGGCCAAACTACTCAAGGCGCAGGAACGCGACGCGGGCCTGCTGGTGGCGCGCGTGGGCTATCTCAAGGACGGCCGCGCCGTCGAGTTCTCGCAGTCCTTCTACCGCGGCGACATCTACGACTTCGTGGCCGAGCTCAGCGCATCCTCGTGACGACGGCCCACGGCACGACCCGCATGTTCCAGGAAGCCGCGCGAGGCGGCCGACGTGGTGCGCCGGCAGCTCGAGCGCAATGCCGTGGCGCTGGCGACGCTCGGCGCGCGGCTGCGCGCTCGACGCCGCCGCGCGCCGTGGTCACCTGCGCGCGCGGCAGCTCCGATCACGCGGCCACCTACGCCAAGTACCTCATCGAGACGTACACGCGGCGTGCTGACCTCCTCCGCCGCGCCGTCGGTGAGCTCCATCTACGACGCGCAGACGGATCTGCGCGACGTGTTGTTCATCGCCATCTCGCAATCGGGCAAGAGCCCTGACCTGCTGACCGCCACGCGCGACCGCGAAGCGAAGGCGGCGCGCTCACGGTCGCGCTGTGCAACACGCCGGATTCGCCGCTCATGCAGCTGGTGGACGTCGGCCATCGCCGCTGCACGCGGGCGCCGAGACCAGCGTCGCGGCCACCAAGTCGTACATCGCCTCGCTGTCCGCCATCGTCCAACTGCTCGCCTACTGGACCGACGACCGGAGCTGCTCGCGCGCGCTGCCCGCGCACGCCGGACCTGCTGGCGCGAGCCTGGGACTGCGACTGGAGCGCCGGCGTCGAGCCGCTGCGCGAGCGCGGTGAACCTGTTCGTGGTCGGCCGCGGCTTCGGTCTCGGGAGTCGCGCAGGAAGCCGCGCTCAAGCTCAAGGAGACCTGCGGCCTGCATGCGGAGGCGTTCAGCTCCGCCGAGGTGCAAGCACGGGCCGATGGCGCTGGTGCGCGCGGGCTTCCCGGTGCTGATGTTCACGCAGAACGACGACACGCGCGCCGGCATCGAGGAGCTGGCGCGCGGAGTTCGCCGCGCGCGGTGCGCGCGTGCTGCTCGCGGGCGCGCAGGCGCGCGGCGCGCGATCTCGCTGCCGGTCGTCGCAGCGCATCCGGTGATCGAACCCCTGCTGGCGATACAGAGTTTCTATCGTGCTCGCGGAAGGCGCTGGCGCGCGCGCGCGGGCTCGATCCCGACCGGCCGCCGCACCTCAACAAGGTCACCGAGACCGTCTGATGCTCGCAGGCGTTCGCGCAACGGCCGCGATGCTGCACCGACGCGGGTTCGAGACGGCCGCACGCTGCTGGTGCGCGACGGACGCGTCGAAGCCGTGGTCGGCGCCGAGCCAGCGTCGTGCGGCGCCGACCGCATCGTCGATCTCGAGGGCCAGACGCTGGTGCCCGGGTTCATCGACACGCAGGTGAACGGCGGCGGCGGCGTGCTGTTCAACGACGACCCCAGCGTCGCGAGCATCGCGCCATCGGCGCGGCGCACCGGCGGTTCGGCACCACCGGTTTCCTGCCCACGCTGATCAGCGACGACCTGCACGTGGTCGAGCGCGCGCATCGACGCGCCGTGCGCGAGGCCATCGACGCAGCGCGTGCCCGGCGTGCTCGGCATCCACATCGAAGGCCCGTTCCTCGCGCACGAGCGCACGGGTGTGCACGACGCCAGCAAGCTGCGCACGCTCGACGACGAGGCGCATCGAGCTGCTGACCACGCCGCACGGCGGCGTGACGATGGTCACGCTGGCGCCGGAGAAGACCACGCCGGAGAACATCCGCGCGCTGGCCGACGCCGGCGTCATCGTCTCCGCCGGGCACACCAACGCCACCTACGACGAACTCGCAGCCGGCGCTCGACGCATGGTCTGCGCGGCTTCACGCACCTGTTCAACGCGATGTCGCAGCTCGGCAACCGCGAGCCCGGCGCCGTCGGCGCCGCGCTCGACGACGAGCGACTGCTGGTGCGGGCTCATCGTCGACGGGCATCACGTGCACGCCGAGACGCTGAAGATCGCGCTGCGCGCCAAGCGCGCACGACCGCTTCATGCTGGTGACCGACGCCATGCCCAGCGTCGGCGCCGACACGCGCTCATTCCAGATCCAGGGCCGCACGATCACGGTGGTGCCCGGCGTGGATGGCGACAAGATCGTCGACGACGAGGGCCGTCTGGCGGGCGCGCATCTCGACATGGCGGGCGCGGTGCGCAACGCCGTCAGGATCCTGGGCCTGGACCTGGCGGACGCGATGCGCATGGCCAGCGCCAACCCGGCGGCCTTCCTCAAGCTGACCGGACGCTCGGCCGCATCGCTGCCGGTCAGCGCGCCGAGCCTCGCGCTGCTCGATGAGGACCTGCAGGTGACGCGCACCTGGATCGATGGCCAGGGTTCTCAGCCCTTCATGGCCGGCGCCCGCATCGCCCAGGGCTGACAGGCACCCGGTTGCAACCGGTGATGTCCGGGCGAATACTCGCCGCAAATCATCGGAGTGGCTCCATGACCAGGCACAACACTTTGGCGCTCGTGATCGTCTCCGCCCTCTGGCTTGCCGGATGCGCGAGCACTCCTCCCGAAACGAAGCCGCCCGCCGCCAATGGCCCCGCGCCCGAAGAACCGAAGTGGGACGTGGCCACCGAGCAGGAAGTCGCCGGCAAGCTCGATCTCGCCGTGCAGAAAGCGGCGAAGGAGTTCGTCCAGCTCAAGAAGGACGGCGTGCTGATGTTCTGCAAGCGTCGCCGTCAGATCGGCTCGAGCATTCCGACCATCGCAGTGCATCACCGAGGCACAGCTCCGCATCCAGGTGGAGAACATGACCAAGTACCGCGACGACATGCGCAACGCGGCGGCCAGTGCGTGCACGGACAGGGTCGGCTGCAGCGCCGGCTGAGCTTAGCCGCACCCGCCGCCAGAATCTCGAACTCCTGCCAGACGGATCGTCGCCGTGCGCTGGCCGCGCGCGGCGCGGTTTTCGCGGGTGCCGGCGCGGCCTGCGCCTGCGTGCGCGGCGCCGATGACCAGCGGCGGCTCGCCTTGCGACGTTCCGTGGCGGGCGCCGCAGCGGCGGCCGACGCGGCTGACTCCTCGCTGGCTCTCCGCGGTATCGGCGTCACGCGATAACGCTCCATCGCCGTCGTTCAGGCCGCGCGCCTGCTCGGCCATAGCCTGGCTGGCGGCCGAGGCCTGCTCCACCAGCGCGGCATTCTGCTGCGTGAGTTCGTCGAGCTGCATCACGGCCTTGTTCACCTGCTCGATGCCCGCCGACTGTTCGTTCGAGGCCGCGGCGATCTCCGAGACGATGTCCGTCACCTTCTTCACCGACATCACGATCTGCTCGAGCGTGGAGCCCGACTGCGTGACCAGCTTCGAGCCCTCGTCGACCTTGCGCACCGTGTCCTGGATCAGCGCCTTGATCTCCTTGGCGGCCGTCGCGGAACGGCCGGCGAGGTTGCGCACCTCGGTGGCCACCACGGCGAAGCCGCGGCCCTGCTCGCCCGCGCGCGCGGCTTCCACCGCCGCGTTCAGCGCCAGCAGATTGGTCTGGAAGGCGATCTCGTCGATGACGCCGATGATGTCGGCGATCTTCTTCGAGGCGTCGTTGATGCCGACCATGGCCGTCACGGCCTTGGACACCACCGCGCCGCCCTTCTCGGCCTGGTCGCGCGCGGCGACGCGCCAGCTTGCTGGCGTGGCCGGCGTTGTCGGCGTTCTGCTTGACGGTGCTGGTCATCTCTTCCATCGAAGAAGCGGTTTCCTCGAGCGACGAAGCCTGCTCCTCCGTGCGCTGCGAGAGGTCCGCGTTGCCCTTGCTGATCTCGTCGGCGCCGCGGCTCACTTCGGCCGCCGCGCGTCTTCACCTGCGACGACCAGCCCGCGAGAGATTGTCGGTGAGGTCGTTGATGCCCGAGCCGATCTGCACCAGCAGGCCGGCCTTGCCTTGCGTGTCGATGCGGCGCGTGAGGTCGCCCTGGTTGGCCGCGGCCACCACGCCGCGCACTTCGCGACCACCACGGTGCCGATCGTGTCGACCAGTCGATTGATGCCACCGGACAACGTGAGGAAGAAGTCGCGTTTGCCTTCGAGCGAAATGCGGTTGTCGAGATTGCCGGCCGTGACCGCCGCGATGATCTCGTGCAGTTCGGATTCCGTCGCGACTTCCTGCGTGCGATCGAACCACTCGAGCACCGTACCCAGACGGCGGCCGGTGTCGTCCTTCATCGGGCTCATGATGGTCTTCATCGTGCGGCCGCCGATCACTTCCTGGCGCGTCGACGATGTCGGTGAGGCGTTCGATCACGCCGCGCAGCACCGTCGGGTTCGCGCGTCAGGGTCTCGAGGCTCGCACCCATGAACTTTGCCGGCGTCGAAGGCCGGCAGATCCTTGCGGAAGGATTCCTGCGCGCGCGTCCAGCATCTTCGCCGCGGCCGGGTTCACGAAGATGATCTTGAGGTCGTTGTCGGCCACCATGACGTTCGCGTCGAGGCGATTGAGCGCGCCGCGGAATGCCGCGTTCAGGATCGCTTCCTGGCGCGCCTGGGTGACGTCGTTCAGATAGGCGACCACCTTGAACGGCTTGCCGTGGGCATCGACGATCGGGTTGAACACGCCGCGTACCCAGACTTCGCGCTTGTCGCGGGTCACGATGCGGAATTCGCCCTGCCGGCTCTCGCCGCGCTGCAGCGCCTGCCACAGAGTCTCCCGATCGCCCGTTCGTCGACGAACATCGAGTAGTTCTTGCCCTTCACGTCCTCGAGCTCGTAGCCCATGAGCTTGAGGAAGATTTCGTTGGCGTTGATGACGTTCGCCCTCGGGCGTGCACTCGATCACGCCCTGCACCTTCGCGATGGCGTTGATCTGGCCTTCGTAGTCCAGCTTGGAATGCAGCAGGCTGTCCTTCATCTGGCGCAGCGCACCCATGAGGCTGACTGTGCGTCGTCGCGTGCCGGCCGGCAGATCGAACTGCAGATCGCCCGAGGCCACGCGGCGCGCGACCTCCGCGGCCTTGCCCGGATCGGCGCCGAGCTTGCGCATGGCGCTGCGGATGATGAACCAGGCCAGCAGCAGCGCCAGCAACGCGCCGCGCCGACAGCAGCACGATGCTGTTGCGCAGCGCGAGCTGGTAATTCTTGTTGGCGGCTTCGAGGTCCAGGTTGGCCGCGGTGAGCTGCATGGCGATCAGCTTCTTGAGATTGGCTCGCGCCTTCGACCAGCGCGGGACGCAGCGTCTCATTGCGCCAGCGCGGCGAGATCGGCCACGTCGTTGCTCTCGAGTTTCTTGAGCAGCTGGTCGATCTTGCCGTACGCGCCGTCGAGCATGCGGCGTGGTCTCGTCGGCCAGCTCCTGCTCGTCCGTCGATCATGTCGCCGAGGAAATAGTTGTCCCAGTCGTCGCGCGCCTTGTCGATGGCCGTCTTGATCTCGTCGTGCGCCTCCAGCGCGGCGTCTGCTTCTTCTCGATCGACGTCGAGCGAGGCTTCCAGCGACAGCGACAACGCATCCGCCACGCCCTGGATCGACTGGCCCGACACCATGCGGTTGTCGATGGTGTGCTTGAGCGTGCCCTGGGTACTGCGCACCTGCTGCATCGAGTAGTAGATCAGTCCCGATCGCGATGGCCAGCGTGACGGCGACCAGCGCGTACAGCTGCAGCGAGAGACGGATGTTCTTGAACACGTTGAGGCGCATGCGAAGTCCCGTTCGAGTCAGGCCGCTTCGTGGACCGGTCGAGCTAGGCAGGCCTGTTGGAGACCGGGGGAGGAATTGTTCGACGGACGCCAGGCTCTCCGCGTTCAGCAGGATCAACATCTGTTCGTCGTGGGCGGCGATGCCGTCGATGTATTCGCTGGTGTGACCATGCCGCCCACTGAGGCGCGGGCTTGATGTCGTCGGCTCGAGATGTCGACCACGTCCTTGACGTTGTCGACCACGATACCGCACTTCGCGCAGGCCGGTCGCGGTGCGCAGCGACAACACGATGATCACGGTGATCGGCGTGAACTCCGCGGCCGCGAGCGCGAAGCGCACGCGCAGGTCGACGATGGGCACGATGACGCCGCGCAGGTTCAGCACGCCGAGCACGGACGGCGCGACGATTGCGGAATGCGCGTGACCGGCGACCAGCCGCGGATTTCCTTCACGCGGCAGGATGTCCACGCCGTAGACCTCGCCGCCCAGCGAGAAGGTCAGCACCTTGCGGCTGTCGCTGCTCACCGGCAGCCTCTTCGCGTGATTCCTTGTTGCTCGTGCATCGACGCTGTGCATGCCATCGAGCGGGGCGTTCCGCGATTTCCGGCATGTCACCGAGTCGCTATCGGCGGTGCGCTCCCTTAATGGAGGACGCGTTTCACATTTTCGCCGGCCCTGCGAGCACGATCTAAAGCCGGGCATGCGCCGTGCCGATAGCGAGCGCAGGCGCCGCGCTAGCCGAGATCTCGGCGACGCGGCTGATTTGGTTAACTCGGAGAGAGAGAAATGAAGAGGCTCGTTGCGATTGACGGTTCTTTTGGCTGCCATCGCCGTCCCGGCCTTTGCGCTGCGACAAGCCCCACGCCCCGGCGTCGATTCCCGACGGCAAGACCGCCGCCAAGGAAGAAATGCTGGCCGCCAAGAAGGCCGTCGACGCGTTCAAGAGCGGCATGGAAGAGTACCTGGCCTGCGAGAAGAGCGGCGCCAAGAATGACGCCGCGCTGCCGAACTCGTGAAGGTGGCCGACCGCTTCAATGCCCAGGTCAAGGCGTTCAAGGCGAAGGAAGGCTGACCTTCGTCAGTACCCGGTCGAGATACGCCACCGCGGAATCCGACCGGGACTGCGACAACCAGAAGACGGCTCGCTTGCGCTGCTCGCGCGTCAGGGACTGATCCTCCGCCGCCGCGATCAGCGCGCGGGTCGCGCGTTCGTCCGGTAACTGTGACAGCGCGAAAATCGCCTGCTCGCGCACATCCTCGTCCGCATCCTTGCGCAACGCTTCACCGATCGCCTGTTCCGCTTCCGCCGCGCCCTTCTGCGCCAGCCAGAACCAGGCCTTGGCGCGCACGTCACCCACCTTGTCCGTGTTCCCCAGCCTGATCAGATCCGCCGCGACACGCGGCGACTTCGATTGCGCGAGCGCGAAGGCCGCGTGCTTGCGCACTTCCGGATTCGCGTCGCCGAACATCAGCGAGCTCGTGACCTCCGCGCCTTCGGCGCCCCGCACCATCGCCAGCCAGAACACCGCGGCGACTTGCGCGTCTCGAAGCGCGGATTGCCGCGCGCGAATTCCGTCAGAGCATCACCCGCGACGTCGCCGCGATGCATGGCCAGCGCCGGCATCGCGGCTCGCGCCGCTCGGACGTCGAGGCCGCCCTGCCGCACCTGGGCGGCGAGCCAGCGCGCGCTGTCATCCGCGGTCACGCCGGTGAGTTCCTGCACCGGCGTGCGCGTCTCCACCGGGCACGCGGGCCGCCAGTACCTGCAGATGCGGTCCATCTTTCCGCCGGTGCATCGCGCATAGACCCTGACCGCGTCCGTCGTCTCGTTGTCGCCGCGCGTGCCCATGCTGTTGGAACGATCGTCGAGCGGCAGGCCTGCGCGGCCACCGTGATCGCCTTGGCGGCCATCGAAGCAACACCAGGCCGGCGCGTTGTCGACAGCGGTACCTGCCAGCTCACCCAACCCTCGCGCGGTAGTTTCGGCTCCGCGGCCGTGACTGCGCTGCGAACAGCGACCAGCACAGCGTCAGTGCGCGCAGCGAACGCTTTAACGTGTTCACTTCTTGTCCTCCAGCGCCGCGTCGATCGCCTGCAGCGCCGCGTCGCCGTCGATCATCGAGAGCGTGCGCATCAGCGCACGCTTCTCCTCGGTCGACTTGGCCGCGCGGTACAGCGACAGCACACCCTGCTCGTCGCTCGGCGATCAGCATGCCCTGCAGTGCCGCGTCGCGGATATCCGCGTCGGTGCTGCGCGTGTAGATGTCGCGCAGCGCCGGCCTTGCGCCGCGTCGCTGTCGATGATGCCGATCTTGCGCACCGCGTCGATGCGCACTCGCGGTTCGCCATTGCCGTCGGCGATCTTGCGCAGGCTGGCGAGGTCGCCGCTGATCGCGATAGGCTTCCACCAGTCCACTCGGCGCGTTCGGCCGGTCGCCGAGTTTGCGCAGCTCCTCGCTCGCGCCCATCACGCCCAGCATGCGGATCGCCTTGGTTCGCCTCGTCCTCGGTCTTGGCGTTCAGCGCCGCCTGGTACACGGCCTCCTTGCGGCTCGGCGATCATCCAGGCCTGCAGCACTTCCTCCTTCACGTCGGCGACTGCCGGAGTTGTAGAGCGTCCAGCAGTCGCGTCGAGCGGCTTGCGCGTCACCGCCGATGCCGATGTTGCGGATCGCCTCGCCTCGCAGCGCCGCGTCCGTCGAACGCGTCGTCTGCAGCGAGCATCTGGCTGCGCTTCCGGCGAATCGATCTGGCTGAGCACGAACAGCGCGCGCTGCTTGACCAGCTCCGTCTGCGATACCGGCCAGCACCTTCTTGATGATGGGCAACGCGCGATCACCGGGCTGCGCCATCAGACCTTCGAGCGCGGCCAGCGCGAGATCTTCGTCGTTGGTGGGCGCGCGCTCGGCCGCGACCTTGATCGGCGCCGCCGGGTTCTGCGCGTACGCCGTGCCGCCGAGGGCCAGCATGGCCAGCAGGGCCGGCGGGAGTTTGAAAGTGACTCGCATGATGTGTTCCTCGTCTAATCAAAGTGTTGGATGGCCGCGCGCGGTGTCCGCACCCAGGCGCGCCTGCATGACTCGTAATTCGAAGCTCAGCTGCGCCAGATCGCTCGCCGTCGACTCGCTGCGGCCCGCGGCCACGTCTTCGAGAATCGGCGTGAAGGCGCGCAGCACTCGCGCCAGCTGCGGCTCGCCGGCGCGTTCCGCCGCCAGCGCGTAGATGCGGTTCTGGCCGATGATGGTTTCGACCAGGCGCGCGCGTTCCGCCGGCGTCGCTTCACCCAGGCCGCGAGCGGCGCTCCGTGCTCGCGAGATGGCACTTGAGCCCGTTCTCGTACGGCGTGACGCTCTTCCGTTGACCAGCGTGGATCCCGATTCGCGGCGATCTGCGGACCGTCGACCACGGCGGGCTGCATCGCGTGAGCGTGATGACCGCGACGAAGGCCACGATCACCGCGGCCGCGGCGGCCAGCCACTTCGGTTGCGCGTACACCGGGCGGCGCGCGGTCACGCGCTCCTCGCGCCGCCCCGCGTGAGCCAACGCCATTTCCCAGCGCTGCTGGAATTGCAGCGGGCACCGGCACGTCAGGTGTCGCCGCCGCCGCGTCGAGCCGGGCAACCAGCCGGTGCAGGCGTTGCGCCAGCTCCGGCTTGTTCGGCTGAGCGCCGCGCCGATGCGCGCGCGCTCCGCCGGCATCCAGCTCACGGTAGTAATAGAGAAGGAGTTCGTCGTCGGTGATCATGATTCGTCTCTCCAGACCTGGAGGTCGACGCGCAGTTTTTTCACCGCGCGGAACAGCGCGTGCTTCACGCCCGCGACGGTGGTCTGCGTGCTCTCGGCGATCTCGTCGAGCCGCCAGCCTTCGAGGTGCTTGAGCAGGAACACCTGGCGCTCCATTGTCGACAGGCGTTGCATCGCCGAGGTGAGGTCTTCGCCCAGGGCCTCGAGCGCGTAGTCGCTCTCGGGCGCGGACGTGGGGGCCGCTTCGAAGCCGTCTTCATCGAGTTCGTCTTCGGCGCGGCGTCTTGCGCCGGCGCGTGAGCGTCGATGGCCGCGTTCAGCGCGATGCGATGGATCCAGGAATCGAGGGCCGCGTCGCCGCGGAATTCCTCGCGGCGGTCCCAGGCCTTGAGCAGCGCGTCCTGCACCGCGTCCGCGGCCAGGTCGGCATCGCGCGTGATGCGCAGGCAGGCGTTGTACCAGCGCCGGCTGCGCTCACGGAGTACGGCCTGGAAGGCGTCAGGCCGGACCCACGATTTGAGAAGGGTGAGCACGGAACTTGGACGGGCCACCTTGGAAAAGGTTAGGAAAGGATTAACGCGCTGGCATATGCCAGCGCAACGGCCCGTCCGGGCGGCGGGTTACGCCGGAATCACTACTTGGAGGGGTCGACGACCCGACCCTGGAACAGGATTGCGCCCGTCGGGTTGTGACGGATGAAGAACAGGAACGGGCGATCCACGACCAGCTGGGGTGGCATGGAGGTCACCCCCACCGCCACGCCGGTGGCGGCCGACGCCGTCGTCCCCTTCTCGTCCACGGCGATCATGGCCTGGTGGACGACGGCCTGGATGAGCAGGTCACGCTGACCGTTGATCCCGGAGAAGTCCGCGCCGATGTTGAATGCCACCGGCATGCCGAGCGCCGACAGCGTCTCGTTCAAGCCCACGTTGGTGGAGAACTTGAAGCGCGGAAGGATCAGGTCCGCGCCGCCGCTCGAGCGGGCCGCCAGAATTCCGCCCAGCATTTCCGGTGTCAGTCCGGCTTCGAAGGCGGCGAAGGTTCCGGCATCCGGCACGACGATGAACATCGACGCCGTGTCCCCGACATAGTCCAGCGCCGCTGCATTCAGCCCGGTCCGTTCCAGATGCCGGCATTGAGACTGCCGTGCATCGTCGGAACGGATACATCGCCGGTGAGCGCGTGGAAGATCTGGTTGGGGCTGTCCTTCCGGAACGGATTCTTCCAGTCGCCGTGAAAGAACACCGCGTTGGCGAGCACCAGCCGCGTGAGCACGTTGATCGAGCCCGCGGGAAACAGCGACGGGATCTGGTCCTCGGTCTGATCGGCCACCCAGCCATTGATCGCGTTGCGCGCCGGCTCCGGCGCCGCCTGGAAGTCTTCCGTGAACAGGCCGACTCCATAATTTTCCGCCAGCGTGTCCAGGTAGACCGGCAGCACCGGCAGCCCGTCCTGCACCCAGATCGAGTTGGCGATGGCGAGGCGGAATGCGGCGCGATCGGCGTTGGGGGGCGGCGTGGTCAGCGCCAGGTCCAGCGAGTTGAAGGCGGCGTGCAGGCGCGCCGCCGGCAGGCTGAAGTGGAGCGCGTCCGCCATCTGCGTCGAAGTCGTCGTGGCGGCGCCGGCGTACAGCATCGCGAGCGCGGTCGAGATGCTCGTCTGCGAGTACACGAAATTGCCGGTCTGACGCGCACGCAGTTCGTGATACAGGTCCACCGAGAATGCGAGGTTGTCCGCGGCGAGAGTCGCGGCGTCCGAAGTGCTGACGACCGGCGCGGTGGTGCGCGCCTTGCTGGAGCGCAATTCGTTTTCCGGTGGCTGGACCGCTTGCGGTGGATCGTCTTCGCCGGCGCCGCCGCAGCCTGGCAGCGTCGCCGCCGCGAGCACGAAGCAGAAGCCGATCGACACCGTCCACAGATTGAGCGCACGACGCATGGCCAGTCTCCCGATGACGAGAGTCCAGCCTTGCACGGGTCCAGGCCCGTGTCTGTCAAGAACTGTGGAAGTGGATGGGGGCTAACTAGCCCCACAACCCACGGCGGCCCTGAGGCCGCGATCGCGCTATTTCTTCTTGGCCTTCTTCTTGGCTTTCTTCTTCGCCTTGGGAGCGCCTTCGGCCTTGGACTTCCGCTTGATGTCCGCGCCATGCGCGCGCTTGAACGTCTGGATGTCCGAGAACGTGCCGTCCGTCTTGCGCTTGGCGTAAAGCTTGGTGCCCTTAGAGCTGCGATGAGTGGTGCGTTTGGCCATTCGTGTTTCCTCCCTTGAAATTGGTGCCGGCTGCAGGGATCGAACCCGCGACCCCCTGATTACAAATCAGGTGCTCTACCAACTGAGCTAAGCCGGCCCTGAAAGCAAAATGATGCTGGCCGGGATTCTAGGCGCGACGCGCCGATGACGCTATTACGCGGCGCTATTGCGCGGGTGCCAGCCCCTCGCCTTCCGGCACGGCCGGCGCCGCGCCCGGCGCGGGACAGGGCCGGAATTCCAGCTCCGACTCACCGGCCTGGAACTTCTGGCCCTCCAGCGGTGGCGCATCGGACTTGAGCTGCAGGTCGACCCAGATGGCCGTGGCGGCCTTCTCGCGGGCCTCGATCTGCGGCAGCAGCTGCAGCCTGGCGACGCGCTCGGATTGCGCCACCGCGCGCGCTTCTTCCGAGAACACGCCCAGCGAGATGCGGCGGGCATTGGGTTCACCGACAGCCTGCGCATCGGCGATGCCGCCGCGCCGCAGTCTTTCGAGCAGGCGCCGCTCGGCGGTTTCGGTGCTCGGCGCCTCGAGGAATACCCAGAAACCATCGAACGAGCGGGTCAGTTCTTCGCGCGATACCGACGAGTAGCCGGCGTCCGTGAGCGTGGCCCGGGCGCGCGCGGCGAGTTCGTCCGTGGGAAACGGGCCGACGGTGACGCAGCGATCGCCGGTGGTTGGCTCGACCGGTGTGGATTCGCGTCGCAAGCTGGAGCTGCGGCGCCTGCACCTTGGGCGAGACGGGCAGCACGGCCTCTTTCGGGGCGAGCCACTGCGACCACGCGAAAAACGCGAGGTTTACGAGGAGAAGGACGAGTAGAACAGCACGCACGCGAGGCGCGAGTGTAGCAAAGCCGCGCCCGGGCTCAGCGGGGCGTCATTCCGCGGCGAGGACGGCGAGTCCCCGGAGCACGAGATCGGGAACCACGCGCACGGGGTGACTCAACCGGCGGCGCAACGCGGGCGCGCCACCCCCGCTCAGCAGCAACAGTGGCCGGCGGCCGAGCAAGAGCCGGGCTTCGCCCGCGGCGCGATCGATGAAGGCCGCGGCGGCGAACTCCGAACCCGCGGCCAGCGCGCTCGCGGTATCCGGCGCAAACAAGCTGCGCGACGAGGCGCGCTGTCCCCGGGCTCGTCGTCGGATGCCATGCGTGCCGGCCAGCAGGCTCTCCACCATGGTGGCGGGCCCGGGAATGATGGCGCCACCGCGATGCCGGCCGCTGGCGGCGACCAGGTCCACGGTGAGCGCGGTGCCGGCGTTCGCGAACAGCACGTCGCGCTTGCCGGCCAAGGCGTGCGCACCGATGGCCGCCACCCAGCGATCCGCGCCGAGCCGCCAGACGTCGCGGTAGCCATTGGTCACACCGCCCGCGCGGCGCCGTGACGCGACGAACTCCACGCGTACGCCGAAGCGCGCCCGCGCCGCGCGCGCCAGTGCCGCATCGAACTTCGCGCCGGCGACACTGACGGCCACGACGCGGGTCACGCCACGCAAGCGCTTCACCAGCGACGCGAATGCCGCGGGCTTGCCGTCATGCGCCAGCGCGCCGCCGGCGCCAGGCCGCGCGCCTTTCAACACGGCCCACTTCACGCGGGTATTGCCCACGTCCACCAGCAATGTGCTCACGTCGTCACCCGCACGCTGACTTCTCCGGAAATGAAACGGCGCACGCCGTCGGGCGTCTCCACGAGCAGCGCGCCGTGAGCGTCGACGCCGCGCGCCATGCCGCGCGTGAGCTCGCCGGCGTTCTCCACGCGCACCTCCTGGTCGAACAAGGCATCGCAGTCATTCCAGTTCGCGAGATGCGGCTTGAGACCCTCGCGCGGAAAATCGCGCAGCGCGGGCAGCAGCTGCCGCAGGAGCGCGGCAGCCACGGCATTGCGCTCCGGCACGGGATCGCAGTGCGCGCGCAGATCATCGGCCTCGTTGCCCGATGCGCGCACCGTGGCGCGGGCGTCTTCGTCGAGCAACACATTGAGGCCGATGCCGATGACCACGTGCACGGGACCGCCGGCTTCGGCGCGCATCTCGATGAGGATGCCGCCGAGCTTGCCATGGGCGCCGAGCAGATCATTGGGCCACTTGAGCTTGACGCCGGCGACGCCCGCCTCCGCCAGCGCGCGTGCCGTGCACACGCCCACCACCAGCGAGAGCGCGGAGAGATCCGCGGGCATCTCGGCGTATTGCCAGGCCAACGAAAGACAGATGGCTCCGCCCGGTGGCGCCACCCAGCTGCGACCCCGGCGGCCGCGGCCGCCCCTCTGGTGTTCCGCGAGGATGACCGCAGCGCTTCCCGCCACGGGCGGCAATGCGTCCAGCAGGCGGGTGTTCGTGGACTCCAGCGTCCACTCGACGCTGAGCGACTCGATCTGCGCGCGCACCTCCGGCGGCAGCAGCGCTTCGATGCCCGGGGCGGACAGCGCGCTCACGCCCTCGGCGAGGCGATAGCCCTTGTGGGTCTGCGCATCGAGCGTGACGCCGAGTTCGCGCAGTTGCTCCACGGCCTTCCACACGGCGGCCCGCGTCACGGCGAGATCCGCCGCCAGCGCTTCGCCGGATTGGAAGTCGCGGTCGCTGAGCCTCTGGAACACGCGCTGCGGCAAGGGAGCGCGGGATTCGACCATAGTCATGGGCCCGCCGCCGGATTGGCGATCACGTTCCGCCACGACCGAACAGCCACAGGCGCCGCGCGCGCGGCTCCTGCCCGGCCCGCATGCGCCTGACGTTGCCGCGATGGGTGAATATCACCAGCAGCGCGCAGGCGATCGCGAAGCACTGCTCGGCGCCGAGCACCGCGCCGTCTCGGATCAGTAGATAGATGGGCAGCGCTAGCGCGGCGGCGATCGACGCCAGGCCCACGAAGCCGGTGACCATGACCACGGCCAGCCAGGTGGCGAACAGCGGCAGCAGCAGCCAGGCATCGAAGCCGGCGAAGGCGCCGACCAGGGTTGCCACGCCCTTGCCGCCCCGAAAGCCATGCCACACCGGGAAACAATGGCCCAGGATGGCCGCGAAACCGCAGGCCGCCTGCAGCCAGGGGATCGGGACGTCTCCGGATGGAACGAACGGCAATGCCAGCCCCGGGAGCCAGCCCGCGGCCAGCCACCCCTTGGCGATGTCGATGATGATGACGGCGATGCCGAATGCCGGGCCCTGCGTGCGCAAGGCATTGGTGGCACCCGCATTGCCGCTGCCCATCTTGCGGATGTCCACGCCGCCGCGCAGCCGGCCCACGACGAGGCTGCCGACCACGGAGCCGAGAAGATAGGCGAGCAGGACCTTGATGCCAGCTTCCATTAACGAATGGCCATGAACGACTTACGGTAGAAAAACCTCGGCGAGCATACATCGAACGCTGCCACCGCCGTGCCGCTCGATGACCTCGACGGGCACGGCGAGCACCGCATCCACCGAGGCGTACAGGTGCTTGTACTTGTCCGTCGCCAGCGCGTGCCGCGCGGTCTCCGACATCACCAGGATGTTGTAGTCCCCGAGGTATTCGTCCCAGCTGCCCACTTCCAGCATGTTGCCCGCGAAGGCGGACATTTCCGCGTGGTCGATCGCGACGAGCCCGCGCCCGGAGTTCTCCAGCCGCGCGGCGATGCGGGCACGATCCCGCTCGTCGATGGCATCCAGCGCCACCACGGCCACGCGGGTGCCGACATGCATGAGCACGTTCGTGTGATAGATGGGAGTGCCGCTTTCGTCCGCGGCGGCGAACATCTCCAGGTCATAGTCCAGCTCGTTCGCCCATTCGGCCGCGACTGCGTCATCCGTGCGCGGCGAGCGGCACGCGTAGGCCACGCGCGCCACGTGATCCAGCACCAGGCTGCCCGTGCCCTCGAGGAACCGTCCCGCCTTCTCGTGCCGCGTGAGATCCAGCACGCGCTTCGCCGCGAAGCCGGTCTCGCGAACCACCGCGTCGATGACTTCCTGGCGGCGTTCGGTGCGCCGGTTCTCGGCGTGCATGGGATAGAGGACGACCGTGCCGTCGTGATGGAAGCTCACCCAGTTGTTCGGGAACACGGCATCCGGCTTGCGCGGCTGCTCCGAGTCCTCGGCCACGCAGACGGTGACGCCCTCGCCGGTGAGCGCCGCGACAAAGGCATCGAACTCGCGCTGGGCGCGCTGCGCCACGTCGGCCGAGGCCGGGCGCTGAAATCGATTGGTGACAGCCGTTTGCGCGTTGAAGCCAAAGTGCCTCGGACGGACCATGAGCACGGCACTCGCGCATTGGCGGACTTTCGGTCGCGCGGCCGACAAGCCCCTGGGATTCCACTCCTGCATTGACTGCTTCTACATCCCGTACCCGGTAGGCACAATAGCCCGCCATGTCCGACGCAGTACCCACACTCGATGCGCGCGACGTCCAAAGTGCGAAATTCGCCCAGGACATCGCCGCCGCGTACGCCGAATACGGCTTCGTCATCATCCAGAACCACGGCATCGACAAGGCGCTCATCGACCGGTGCCTGGATTGCTTTCAGCAATTCTTCGCGCTGCCCACGGAAGAGAAGCTCAAGTACAAGCTGCCCGAACGGCGGCGGCGCGCGCGGCTACACGGCCTTCGGCGTCGAGACGGCCAAGGGCGCGACCCACCATGACCTGAAGGAGTTCTGGCACGTGGGGCGCGAACTGCCGCCCGGCCATCCCTTCAGCAAGGACATGGCGCCTAACATCTGGGTGGATTCGATCCCGGGCTTCCGCGAGTCCGCCTATGGCCTGTTCCAGGCCTTCGACGCGCTCGGCGCGAAGCTGCTTGCCGCCATCGCGCACGCCGCGCAGCTGCCGGAGCACTTCTTCGACGACAAGGTGGACCTGGGCAACAGCATCCTGCGCGTCATCCACTACCCGCCGATGCCGCCCGAGCCCACCGGAGTCCGTGCGCGCCGGCGCGCACGAGGACATCAACGTCATCACGCTGCTGCTCGGCGCCGAAGAACCCGGCCTGCGAAGTGCTCTCGAAGCAAAGGCGAATGGCTGCCGATCAACCCGCCGCCGGGATCGCTGGTGTGCAACGTGGGCGACATGCTGCAGCGGCTGACCAACAAGTACCTGCGCTCCACCACGCACCGCGTGGTCAATCCGCCGCATGAGCGGGCCAGCAAGGCGCGCTACTCGCTGCCGTTCTTCCTGCACTTCAATCCTGACTTCCTGATCAAGACGCTGCCGCAGTACGTGGATGACCGGCATCCCGACCAGTTCCCCGAGCCCATCACCGCGCATGACTACCTGCAGGAACGGCTCCGCGAGATCAAACTCATCTCGATGGCGAAGCTCTACTTCTATTACTCGACCATGAACGCGGGCAAATCCACCGCGTTGCTGCAGGCCAGCCACAACTACGAAGAGCGCGGCATGCGCACGTTGCTGTACACCGCGCAGGCATCGACAGCCGTGATGGCGGCCAGATCCATTCGCGCATCGGCATCGAGCGTGAAGCGCGGCACTTCCACCCGGAGCTCGACCTGCGCCAGCGAGATCCTCTCCGAGCTCAACGTCGGCCCGCTGGCCTGCGTGCTGGTGGACGAGGCGCAGTTCCTCACGCCCGCGC
This sequence comes from uncultured Pseudomonadota bacterium, assembly GCA_963846605.1. Taxonomy (GTDB): domain Bacteria; phylum Pseudomonadota; class Gammaproteobacteria; order Steroidobacterales; family Steroidobacteraceae; genus CADEED01. Next base: position 388,853 of record CAWJWS010000008.1, on the reverse strand, counting down.
AGGTGAAGCAGCTGGGCGCGGTGGTCGACGAACTCAACGTGCCGGTGCTGTGTTACGGACTGCGGACGGATTTCCGCGGCGAACTGTTCCCCGGCAGCGCGCAGCTGCTGGCCTGGGCGGACAATCTGGTGGAGCTGAAAACCATCTGCCATTGCGGCCGCAAGGCCATCATGGTGGTGCGTGTCAAGGCCGATGGCAGCGCGGAACGCGAAGGTGCGCAGATAGAGATCGGCGGCAACGATCGCTACGTGTCACTGTGCCGCAGACATTTTTCGCAAGCTGTTGCCGGCGCAAAGATTCCGGCCTGATCAAATTCCGACACGCGGTCAACAACTGATCAACATCTTGATCAGAACCGGCCGTGCGCCAGCCTCGGTGCAAAGACGGACCCGCTGCATTCTTTCAGGACAATAACGGTCGCACGTAGCGATGACGCAACAAAGACTCGTTTCCGGGTTGTAACTCCTCGTCATCTCATTAACGTGTACTCCACAAAACGCGCAGGTCCACCGAGATGGCCGCGTTCAATAACTGGAGAATCCACATGCGTAAACCCAACGGAGCGATGTTGCTCCGATTCCACAAGTTGTCCCTCGCTGCGGTGGGTTTGTTAGGTGCCGGCATGTCGCGCAGCACGCGCTTCGCGCAATCCACGGGCTCCGAAATCGTCGAAGACGACATCTCCGAAGTGGTGGTCAGCGCCACACGTGTGCGCGGCATCGGCATCATGGGTGAACAGACCGCGCCGAAGTCGCGCGTCTCGCTCGTCGGGTGAGTACCTGGACACGCAGCTGTCCGGCCAGAGCGTGTTCCAGAGCCTGAACCAGATTCCCGGCGTCAGCTTCACCAACAACGATCCGTACGGCACCTCGGGCGGCAACCTGCGCATCCGCGGTTTCGACGGCTCGCGCGTGTCGGTCACCTTCGACGGCGTGCCGCTGAACGACTCGGGCAACTACGCGCTGTTCACCAACCAGATGCTCGACTCCGAGTTGATCGACCGCGTCGACGTGAACCTGGGCACCACGGACGTGGACAGCCCGACGGCCTCGGCCACGGGTGGCACCGTTGCGTACCGCACCCGCCGTCCCAGCGAGGAATTCGGTGGCCAAGCCGTGCTCTCGCTGGCGAGCACAACTATCGCCGCGCCTTCCTGCGCCTGGACACCGGCGCGCTTCGGCCCCTGGGGCACCAAGTCGTATGTCGCGGCCTCCTACCAGAACTACGACAAGTTCAAGGGCCCGGGCGAACTCGAAAAGAAGCAGGTCAACGCAGTGCTCCGCCAGGACTTCGAGAACGAGCAACTTCGTCAGCCTGGCGTCTCCACTACAACCAGAACCGCAATGCGTTCTATCGCAATGCCAGCGCCGCCAACTTCGCGGCGTTCGGCCGCGACTACGAGAACCTGGCGGAGTGCACGCGCGACACGCCGACCGCGAACGTCCGCGATGACGAGAACCGCAACAACGTGTTCGTCCCGGTGGCCCCGGCCCAGGCGAACGACGCCCTGCAGAATCCTTCGAGCTGCACCAACTACTTCGGTGTACGCGTCAACCCGTCCGACACGGGCAACATCCGCATGCAGTCGCTGTGGCATCTCGGCGAGAAGCTGCGCCTGACGTTCGATCCTTCGTGGCAGCTACACGATGGCGAACGGCGGCGGCACGACCACGATCAACGAGACGGTGGCGCACGTCGGCGGACACCCGCTCCATCGGCACCTCGAACATCCCGGGCTTCGACCTGAACGGCGACGGCGACATCCTCGACACGGTCCGCTTCTACTCGCCCAACAACACCAACACCAAGCGCTGGGGCGCCACCTCCTCGCTGATCTACGACATCAACGACGACCATCGTCTGCGCCTTGCGTTCACCTATGATCGCGCCCGCCATCGCCAGACCGGCGCAGTGGGGCTCTATCGACGAGAACGGCACGTCGAAGAACGTGTTCGCCGGCCGCAAGGGCGAGCGCGTGTACGCCGCCGACGGCGACATCATCCGCGGCCGCGACCGCTTCTCGATCGCCGAGCTCGAGCAGTACGCCATCGAGTACCGCGGCCAGTTCGCGGAAGACAAGATCATCGCCACCTCGGTGTGCGCGCGCCGTTCTTCACGCGCGAGCTCAACCAGTACTGCTACACGCCGAATGGCGGCAGCGGCAACTCGGCAGGCACCATCGCCGCGAACGGCAGCACGCTGTGCACGGCGCGCGCTCCAACAGCACGCTGGCGAACGGCAACGTCACTCTTCCAGGCGAACCCGATGACGGCCATCCAGTTCATTCGTCCGTACAGCGAGACCGTGGAATTCGACGACATGCTGCCGAACGCCGGCCTGATCGTGTTCGCCGTGGGACGCAGCACCAGTTCTACCTGTCGTACGCCGAAGGCCTGTCGGCGCCGCGCACCGACAACCTGTACGCCGTTCGCCGCCTGCCCGACAACACCTGGCCGCCCGACGCCGAATCCGAAACCACCAAGTCGTACGACCTCGGCTGGCGCCTCAACCACCCGTCACGATCGCGTCGGTGGCGGTGTACAACATCGACTACAAGAACCGCATCGTTTCGTCGTTCGACGCGGAGCTGGGCTACAGCGACGACCGCAACGTGGGTGACGTCGACGTGCAGGGCTTCGACGCGCAGATGGGCCGGCGCTTCGGCATCTGTTCACGGCGAACGGTCGCCGTGGGCTACACGAAGAGCACGCTGGTCGGGAACCTGAGCTTCGGTCTCAACCAGTTCAACCAGATGCAGTTCCTGCCGCTGAACGGCAAGCAACTGGTGGAGACGCCGGACTGGACCTACTCGGCGCGCCTGACTTCGACTTCACCGAAAACTTCCGTGTCGGCACTCCAGGGCAAGACAGACGGGTGACCGCTTCGCGACCGACATCAACGACGAAATGGCCCCCGCTACACCATCCTCGATCTCGACGTGTCGTACACCTTCAATTTGCCGGCTACAACTCGGCGCAGATCCAGCTGAACATCACCAACCTGCTCGACGAGGACTACTTCGGCCGACAGCTCAGCTCGGGCACGGACCCGCGCTGCATCAACGGTGCACGGGCGCGGTGGCGCAGTCGGAACGCGACCGCGTGCCGCGACCGCGGCGTCGGCTTCAACTTCTCGATCGGTGCGCCGCGTACCGCGATGATGTCGTTCAAGGTCAGCTTCTGATAGCCGCTTGCGCGGCCTGGCGATCCTGTTGATCGCCGCGGCGGTGGGAACCACTCCCACCGCCGCGGCGGATCCGCACGCCACGGTGATCCGCATCGCCACCTTCAATGCCAGCCTGAACCGCTCCGCCCGGGTGAGCTGCGCGCGATCTGTCCACTCCGGACAATGCCGCAGGCGCGTGCCGTGGCGCAGATCATCCAGCGCGTGCGGCCGGACATCCTGCTGCTGCAGGAGTTCGACTACGACGCCGCTGGCGAGTCGGTGGCTGCCTTTCGGACAAACTACCTGGGCGCGGCCACAGGATGGCGCGCGGCCATCGACTTTCCGTACGTGTTCTTCACCGAGTCGAACACCGGCGTGCCGTCGGGCTTCGACCTCAACAACGACGGCAAGGTGGAAGGCGGCCAGGACGCGCTGGGCTTCGGCGAATTCCCGGGCCAGTACGCGATGTTGTTGCTGTCGCGGTTTCCCATCGACGCGAAGAAGGCGCGCACCTTCCGCAAATTCCTGTGGAATGACATGCCCGGTGCGCGGCTGCCGGATGACCTACAAGGCGCCCGACTGGTATTCGACCGACGAACTGGCGGTGCTGCCGCTGTCTTCGAAGAGCCACTGGGATGTGCCGATGCCGCATTGGCCCGCTCACGCTGCATGTACTGGCGAGTCACCCCACGCCGCCCGCCTTCGACGGGCCCGAAGATCGCAACGGTCTGCGCAATCACGACGAGATCCGTTTCTGGACCGACTATCTTTCGCTCGGGGTCGGCACCGGGTCAGATACCCGCGGCGGCCCTATATAAGAGACGACCGGGACCGCGCGGCGGATTCGGCGGCGGCGAGTTCGTCGTCATGGGCGATCAGAACTCCGATCCCGACGGATGGCGGCAGCCTCCATGAGGCGATCCGGTCGCTGATCCACCACGCGCGCGTGAATGCCGTCGTTCACGCCGTCGAGCGATGGCGCGGCGGAGGCCAGTGCGCCGTTCAGGGCGGAGCCAATGCCGCGCACACCGGGGCGACCCGCGCTTCGACACCGCGGACTTCAACGACCGCGTCGCCGGCAACCTGCGCGTGGACTATCTACTGCCGTCGAAGGGACTCACGGTCTGCGCGCGGCGGGGTGTACTGGCCCCGGCAGGACGAACCACACGCGGCGCTGGTGTGGGGGGACCGCCCGCCCCCAGCTCCGATCACCGCCTGGTCTGGATCGACCTCACTTCAGACCCAGCTCGATGCCCACCGGGCAGTGATCCGACAGCCAGCGCGCCTTCGCGTCCTGGTCGTTGAACACCACGCGCACGAAAGAATTCCTGACGATGGTTCTGGCGAGATCGCGGCCCAGCAGGATGGTGTCGATGATATTCGCGGTACTCGCTGTCGGTGGTGCAGGGCGTGAACTTTGCCTTGGCCGTGACGTTGGTGAGCTTCGACGCGGCGGGCTCGCCGTCGTCGATTTCCGCGTAGACATTCAGCAGCCGGCCCTCGGCATCGCGCGCCGGACCCTTCTCGATACTGAAGCGGCGGTTGAAATCACCGAGCACGCCGAAACGGCGCCGGCGTTGGCCTCGGCCTCGATCCACTGCTCCAGCGGCGCCACCTGGCGCGACGAGCAGATCGCAGTTGCGGCCCGGGGCGGTGAGCGGGCCCGCCGGGCAGCCCGACTTCAGATGCACCGACATCAGCCGGAACTCATTGACCGTGTCGGGGAAGAACGTGACGACCACGCCGCGGCGCACGGCATTGTCCACGGACAGCGCGTCGATATTCGGGCTCGCAGCGATGCGGCAGACCGCGCCGGATCGCGAAGCCATTCTTCTGCGTGTGGCCGCGCGTGCTGAAGCAGAAGTCGTAGCCGGGGAACACCTGCTCGGCGGCGTCGGGGCCATCCACTTCCTGCAGCGCGACGATGTCCGCGCGCAAGTCGGCGGCGTAGCGGCGCAGCGACGCGTAGTCATCCGGCGTGCGTGGTTCCTTGCTGGTGATCGCGCAGGGCAGCGTGCGATCGTCGCCGCCCACCATGCCGCCTTGCTCGGCGCAGGTCGCGCGCAGCGCCAGGTGCGTCTTCGGGTGTCAGCAGATACTCCACGTTCCAGCTGGCGATACGCACCTTCCTCGCATCGCCGCGCCAGGGACCGCACGCCGGGTAGCTCGAGCACCGGCGGATCGGTGCGCAGCGCGGCGTGCTTGTCCGCCATGGTCTCGAAGCGATTGGTCCACGAGCCGTAGATGGGATTGGGCAACACGAACCAGTTGACGCCGAAGCGCCAGTCCAGCGGTCGCGGTCACCGGCGAACACCTTGGCGATCGACGAAGTCGCCGAGGTCGTCGCCCACCATGGCGATGATGCGGTAATTGGCGGCGATGAACGCCGCGGCGCTGGGTCTTGGTGGCCCACTCCGGCTTTTCACCGCGCAGCAGCATGCGTTCCGGATCCGGCTTCGCATCGATGCCCAGCGCCACCAGGTTGCGCATCGTCGCCGTCTGTGCCGGGCAGGGATCGTCGGGTCGGCGGCGCGGGCGCGTTGCAGTCGCGATTGGAAACGTAGAACACCGTGTGTCCCAAGCGACGCGCGGCGGCGATGAACTCGCGCGCGCCGGGAACGGCCTCGGCCTGCGCCGGCCCCCACCCATTCACCCCAGGTCTGCGTGGTGTAGACGCCTGTGTCGCGGATCAGGCGCGCCTGGTAGACCGTGTTGTCGAGCACGGTTTCGTCGAGATCGAGGATCACGGCGGTGGGCAGACGTGCCAGCTGGTCGGCCGGCACGTTCGATCTGCTCCAGAGCGGCGCGTGCCCGGTGCCGGGTTGGCGACACGCTCGGTAGCCAGGCGGTAGACCTGCTCGGTACCGGCGCGGTACTCGGGCGAGGTCTGCATCCACAACGTGGCGTTGAGTTGCTCGAGGCCGAGGTGTCCTGGCGCTTGCGCGCGCAGGCGGCCATGAATGGCCAACGCGCCCAACCAGAATCTCCGCATGAATCCTCCGTCCATCGGATAGGCAAGATGGTAAGGCGCGGAGTATTTCAGATTTTGCGGGTAGTCACCCGCAGGGCAGATTTTGCGGGTAGTCACCCGCAGGCAGATTTTGCGGGTAGTCACCCGCGGGCAGATTTCGCGGGCGGTCAGCCGCAGGGCGGAACATCGTGCGGATCCAGCGGATCCGCTGGACAGCCTTCAGCCGGTCTCGGCCAGCGAGGTGGTGTTCTGCCAGTCGTTTTCGAGCAGGTCGAGTGGCTCGACTCGCAGGTAGCGCAACGCGTCGCTCGCCGGGCAGGGCTTGGCGAACAGGAATCCCTGCGCCAGCGTGCAGCCCATGGTGCGCAGGATCTCGAGCTGCTGCCAGGTCTCGATGCCTTCGGCCACCACCTGGATGTTGAGGCTGCGCGCCATGGCGACGATGGCGCTGACGATGGCGTGATCCGAAGGGTCGGTGGCGATGTCGCGCACGAAGCTGCGATCGATCTTGAGCGAGTCCACGCGCCAGCGCTTGAGATAGGACAGCGACGAGTAGCCGGTGCCGAAATCGTCGATGGCGATCTTCACGCCCAGGTCGCGCAGGCTGGCCAGCGCGTCCTCGCGGAATTCGCCGGTGCGGGTCTCGAACAGCGATCCTTCGGTGAGTTCGAGCGCGATCAGCTGCGGACCGATGCGGTTCTTGCTGCATGGCCTGCTGGATGAGTCTCGCGCAGCTTGGTGCGCTCCAGCTGCACGGCCGACACGTTCATGCTCACCGGCACCAGGTGTGCGCCCTGCTCACGCCACTGCGTGATGTCGCGGCCGATGCGGTCGAGCACGAACTGGCCGATGGGAATGATGAGCCCGGTCTCTTCGGCCACTTCGATGAATCGCTCCGGCGACACGTAACCCTGCGTCGGATGTTTCCAGCGCAGCAGCGCCTCGAGGCCCGCCACCCGGCGCGAGTTGATGTCGATGATGGGCTGGTAGTGCACGTCGAACTGGTGCAGCTTGAGCCCGGCGCGCAACGAGGACTCGATGGCCACGCGCTCCTTCAGCGTGCGGTCCATCTGCGGCGAGAACACCTGGAAGTTGTTCCGGCCCAGGTCCTTGGCCTGGTACATGGCCGTGTCGGAATGCTTGAGCAGTTCGCCCATCGATCGCGCCGTCGCGCGGATAGAGGCTGACGCCGATACTCACGGTGGCCACCAGCGCGCGGCCGTCGATCATCACCGGCGCGCTCAAGCACTTCGTTGATGCGCGTCGCGGCGATCGCCACTTCGTCCGGCGCATGCACCTTGTTCAGCACGACGACGAATTCGTCGCCTCCCATGCGAACGACGATGTCCGCGGGCCGCACCGCGGCGCGCACGCGCTTGGCGATTTCCTGCAGCAGCTTGTCGCCGACTTCGTGGCCGCGCGAGTCGTTGATGTGCTTGAAGCGGTCGAGATCCAGGAACAGCACCGCGAGCATCGTTCCCGTTTCCTGCGCTCGCGTGATGGCCTCGGGCAGATGCGCCTGCAGGAACAACCGGTTCGGCAGACCCGTGAGCGTGTCGTGGTTCGCGAGTTTGTCGAGGCGTTGCTGGTTGGCCAGCAGCTGCGACTGCGCCTTCTTTCGCTCGGACAGGTCGCGCATCAGATACGACACCAGCCGGCGGTCGCTCGACTCGATGGGCACGCAGCTCACTTCCACGTCCATCTGCCGCCCGTCCTTGAGCCACTGCACCAGTTCGATGCCACGCGAGGGCTCGACACGCGCCAGCGTGGCGATCACGGGATCCTGCGAATCGTTGGGGCCACGCAGCACGGACAGCACCGAGCGGCCACGCAGTTCGTCGAGCGTGAATCCCAGCTGCTGCTGGACCGCCGGATTGGCGTCGACAATCTCGCCCGTGCGCGCATCGGCGATCAGCAGCCCGTCCTGCGCCTGCTCGATGATGGCGCGGTAGCGCGATTCCAGCGCGATGCGGTCGGCACTCAACCGCCGCGATCGGGCGAGCAGCAGCACCGAGACGATGGTGAAACCCACGACCAGCAGGCCGAGCAGGATGGTCTGGTAGAGCGTGGTGCGCGTGGCCTGCGCGTACGCGCTGCGCGGAATCTCCAGCTGCACCACCCAGATGGGCGTACCGAGTTGGTCGCGCAGGATCAGGTAGCCATTCACGTGGCTGCGGCCGGCGACGCGCGTGAGCATGTTCGAGGTGAGTGGCGAGTTGCGCACCCACTCGCGCACCTCATCGGGCAGCCCCGAGCGGTCGAGATTGGCGACCGGAGAATCCATTGACGGGCCAAGGCGAGAAGGCGCCCATGCGCTCCACCACCGAGCGGCTGAATGCCCGGCCGAACGCGATCCATCCCTGCGGCTGGCCGGATCCCGAACTGTCGAAGATGGGCCGTACGGCGTACAGGCCGGGGCCGCGCGCGCGTTGCACGATGCCGCTGCTGCGATCCGAGCTGCTGTTCAGCTGACCCGAGGTCACGGCCTGCTTGATCACGGCGAGCAGTTCGGGATCGGGAAGGATTTCGTATTCCTGGCCGGAGATGGCGTCGAGCGCGAGCGAAGCGCGCGTCTCCAGATTCCGGTCGAGCACCAGGAAGGTGTCGATGTCCAGGCGCACCAGCGCGCTGGCATTGAAGGACTGCGTGAGGAACTGCGGCCGGTTACCGCGGGCGAACTCCGCGGTCTCGGTCCAGATCGCGTAGTCGTCCATGGCCTGGTACAGGTCATCCAGCTCGGTGGAGAAGCCACGCTGGAGCTGCTTGTTCTGCATGTCGACGTCGCGCCACTCGATGTCGGTGACGTTGACGAGCCAGCCGCGCTGCGACCATCCGTAGAACACGACGAGAATGATGGCGATCACCGCGCCGATGACGGGCAGCGGTGATTGACGGATTCGCGCTTTGGTTTCCGGTGATGCGTTGCGGGTCATAACGTGAACTGCGTCACGTGCGGTTCTGGGGCCACCACGCAGTGTGCCCGCCACCCCCCTGCGCGCGGCACCGAACCGCGCACACTTTCCCGTAATCAGCCCGCGGAAAGACCCTCGGCCAGGGCGCGGAACCGGAGATCGGCGAACCGGGCTTCGCCCTCGCCGGCCACGTAGATTCCAGGCCGCAGCGAGAGGAAGTCGCCGGCCACGTTGTGGTGATAGCCCGAGACTTCCAGCTGGTTGTCGAACTTCGTCCAGTTCTTTCCGCCGTCATCGCTCCAGTGGAACGAGACGATGTGCCGGTCGTTGGTCACGCGCAGCCGCAGCTTCTTCGCGGTGTTCTCGCCCCGGCCGCGGGTGCGCTCGAGGCCGTAGCGATGCAGCGTGAAGCGCCTGGCATCGAAGCCCAGGCCGCAATACATGCGCCGGTTGTAGTACAGCACCACGCCGGCATGGGCATCTCCGCTCACCTCGACGTCCACCTCGAACTGGTACGCGAGTTCGCCAGCGAGGAAAGTCAGCGGCGAGCAATCACGTGGTTCGACGCCCTTGCCTTTCATGACCAGCGCGCCTTCCTCGAAACGCAGGCGCGCGGATTCGTTGGCGGCCGGATCGTAGAACGACCACTGCTGCGCCAGCGCCTTGCCGGAGAAACTGTCGGACAGCGGCGCGCCATGGATCGGCGCGGCTTTGTCGGCTTTGGCTTTTCCAAGTCCCGGCTTCCTCATGGGCTTCGAGAGATCGCCGCCGTCGGCAACCAGCCAGCCTTCCTTCGTCCAGTGCACGGGATCCAGCAATGTCTGCCGGCCCAGTGTCCAGAAGCCGTTCTCGTAGCCGTGGTAGACCATCCACCAGCTGCCATCCGGCGCTTCGATCGGGGTGGCGTGCCCACGTGACCACCACTTCTCCTTGTCGGAGACGGTGCGCACGATCGGATTGTTCGGCGCGTTCTCCCAGGGACCATGGATCGACTTCGAACGCGCCACGATCACCATGTGGCCCGTGGGCGGTCCGGCGGTGCCGCCGACCGCCAGGATCAGATAGAAGAATTCGCCGCGCCTGACCACCTTCGGTCCTTCGGGCGCAAAGGTTTCCACGTTCCATTCCGGCGGATAGCGCCAGGGATCGTAGACGTGCTCGACCTTGCCGTCGGTGGCGAGGCCGTCGTCGGTGAGGCGCACGCGGTCGCCGCCCGACAGGAAGAGGTAGCGCTTGCCGTCCTCGCCCACGGCATGACCGGGATCGATGTGGGCCGGAAGCTTGAGATCCACGGGATCGCTCCACGGCCCTTCCATCTTCTCGGCCGTGATCACATACAGCGACCGGTACTGGTTGGTATTGCCCAGGGGCGTGCGTGCGTGGAAGTAGTTGTAATAACGCTTGCCGTGCTTCACCAGCTCCGGCGCCCACACCGAGCCCACGGGCTTATTGAGCGTAGGACCCATCGGCTGCCAGTTCACCAGGTCCGTCGAGCGCCACACGGGCAGACCCGGGTAGGCATCGAAGCTGGAGAACGTGAGGTAGTAGTTGGCCCCGTCGCGCAGGATGCTGGGATCGGGATGATCGCCGCTGATCAGCGGGTTGAGAAACGTGCCGTCACCGAGATCCGGTTTGCGCTGGCCTTCGAAGCCGGCTCGCCAGCGCAGGTGGGACCAGTCACCCACGCAGCCCGGTGCGGCGGGCTGCGTGGGTGCGCTGGCACCACCATGCGCGTTTGCAATCGTCCCGACGGAGGCGCCGGCGCCCAGCAGGGCGCCGAGCGCTTCACGTCGTGTAGTCGTCAAACCGGCATTCCTTACAGCGTGAGACGGAAGCCAGCGAAGACCTGGCGGCCCGTGCTCGAGTACTGCGTGACCAGCGGCTCGGCCTGATATGCCCAGCGGTTTTCCGTCTGGTTGGTCAGGTTGAGAGCTTCGATCGTGAACTGCAGCCAGTCGGTGGCCTGGAACTTCACGGCCGCGTCGATGTTGCGGGTGGCCTCGCTACCGACGAAGTCGTTGATCAGCGGCGCATCGCACGGACCGGTCTGCGGCGCCGGCAGGAGACCGGGCGCGCAGGTGCCAGCCGCCAGCGGATACGTCGTCACGTAGCGATCGCGATACGCCCAGGACACGCGCGCGCTCCACTTCGGCGTTTCGTAGTACAGCGTGGCATTGGCCGACTTGGGTGATGCACCGGTGAACGGACCACCCATCACGACCTGCGGACTGATCGGCGCGGTGAGCGAGCCCGGGTCGACGATGTACGACAACTCGGAGGTCAGCTTGGTGAAGTTGGCCTGCATGCCGAAGTTCTTCAGCCAGCCAGGCAGGAAGGTGAAGTCCTGCTGATAGCTGAGCTCGAAGCCTTCGATCTCGCCGCCGGGCGAGTCCTGGAACTGACGCACGGCGTAGACGCCGGCGCCGCCGTTGGGTCCACCCGTGTTCAGCCACAGCGCCTGCTGCGGAGTCTGGGTCTGCAGGAACGCCGCGTAGGCATCGGGGCCCAGGATGTCCTGGATGGTTCCGAGCGTCGACACCGTCTGCGGGTAGTTGGACACGTCCTTCTTGAACAAGGCCGCCGACAGCAGGCCGCCCTCCTGGAAGTACCACTCCAGGCTGATGTCGGTGTTCTTCGCGCGGAACGGCGCCAGCTCGGGATTACCGATGGTCAGCGAACCCACGGAGCCGAGCGCCGTCGGAGTCGTCAGGCCCGTGATCGACGGAGCGAGGTTGGCGAGCATGGGGCGCGCCATGACCTTGGCCCAGCCGGCACGCAGCATGAGCGTATCGGTGATCTCGAATGCCAGGTTGGCGGACGGCAGATCATCCGAATAGCTGTGACGCGCTTGCAGGGGCCGCGGACCCGTCGCGGCCACCGCGGTGGTGAAGCCCGAGGACACGACGCGAGTATCGGCATTGCGCTGGCCCACGTTGCCGAACACGCGATGTCCGAACAGCTGGGTGTCGAAATTCACCTGCACGAAGTAGCTGGAATCGAATTCTTCCACGCCGAACTGGTTGCCCGGGTTCGAGGTGTACGACAGGCGCCAGTCGGCGTACTCGTTCACGCAATTGCAATCGAAGCCCGTGATGTCACGGAACGCCTGCAGGTTGGGCGCGAAGAAGGACGTCGGCGTGCCTTCAGGCAGGTCGAGTCCCTGGCCGAAGTCGTACACGCGGCCCATGTCGGCCGAGGTGACGCCCAGCTCGAGCAGCGTGGGATTCAGCACTTCGTTGGTCAGGCGCTGACCCTGGTTGGTCTTGAACTTGTATTCGCGCCGCGTGCCGCCGAATTCCAGCGACACCGTGTCGTTGATGCGCAGGTCGAAGTTGAGGTGACCGCCCTGGTAATCGTTGTCCGTCTCGCGCAGGAAATGGCGGATGGCGGAGAAGTTCTTCACCAGGCTCCAGTTGTTCGGATTGGCGAGATCGAAGCCGTAATTGACGATCGGCATGTCGCCATGCGCACGCTCGTCGTACGTGAACGTCTCGGGCGAGTCCATTCGGTTGAACTCGACGAGGAACGCCTCGTTGTCATTGGCCGAACGAGACCGGCCGAACAACACGTCCATCTTCAGCTGATCGCCGATCTCCTGCTGGATGCTCAACGATGCCTGCTGGAACTGCGTGGTGAAGTACGAAGAGTCCGTGGCCGAGCGCCAGTCGACATTGCGCAGCTGCAGATAGTCGGCATTGCCAGCCGGGGAGACATGCGCGGAGAGCACGTCGACGCCCGGGCGGCCGATGAACTGGTCGCGCGCGCACATGCCGTTGGCGGCAGCCACCGCGGCCGCGCCGCAGTAGCCCACCGAACCCGGGTTGTTGTAGTAGTCGTAGGGCTCGAGGTTGTTGGGATTGGTGCTGAAGCTGGTGGTGCCGAGCCCGGCGAACACGCCGCCGGCCATCGCTTCGGTGCCGCCGCAATCGATGGGATCGATGTACTGCGTGCCCGCGCGCGGCGTGCAGGTGGTGTACGTACCGCGGCGGTTCGCCACGGTCGGCGCCGCGGTGGCCGACTGGAAATTCACGTTGGTGTTGTTGCGATTCAGTCCGACCGACTGGATCTGGTTCACGTCACTCTGCTGGTCGAACTTCGAATAGACGGCGTCGAGGCCGATGCTGGTGGTCTCGGTCGGTTTCCAGTGAACCGCGAAAGTGCCGCCGAGGCGCTCTTGCGCGAGATCCTGCTGTTCGATGTTGATGAGCGAAGGAATGCGGACCAGGGAATCCGTGAGGCGACCCGGGGTGCTGTACGGAGCGCCGGGATACAGCGCCGCGTACGCGGCCGGATCGGAGCCCGTCATCGCCGCGATGGCAGCCGGATTGGTGATGCCGGTGCCCGCGCCAAATGCGGTGCCCGCGGGGGCCGCGAAGCCGGCGCGCGGCGTGGCCAGCGTGGTGGCGGCGGTGGTACCGCTCGCCCAGGTGGAGCCACGATAGGCGTAGTCGGACTGACCCTGCTGGCGGCGGAAGCGATCCACTTCCGAATCACGCTCGCTGTAAGCCACCGAGGCGGAAATGCCCAGCTTGCGGTCGAAGAACTGGTCCGCGAACAGCGCGGCCATGCGGGGATTGTGCGTACCTTCGTTCTGGTAGTACGCGTCCTCGGCCGAGAACGCGACGCGCCGGTCCTTGTAGTCGAGCGGCTTGCCCGTCACCAAGTCGACGGTGGCGCCCAGCGAACCTTCATCCGTGCTGGCGGAGGCGGTCTTGCGCACCTGCAGCGAGCTGAAGAGGTCCGAGGCGAATACGTTGAAGTCGAAGCCGCGGCTGCGGTTCGGCGCCGCGCCGGAGTCGCTGGCGGCACCCGTGGACAGGGTCTCGAGGCCATTGAGGCGGATGCGCGTGAAGTCGCTGCCGAGGCCGCGCACGGTGATCTGCTTGCCCTCGCCGTTTTCACGATCCAGCGCGATGCCGGGCAGGCGCTGCAGTGATTCGGCCAGGTTGGCGTCCGGGAAATCGGCGATGTCCTCGGCATTGATGGCATCCATCATGACGTCCGAGTTCTTCTTCACCTCGATCGCGTTGCGGAGCGACAGACGGTAACCGGTTACCTCGACGGTCGTGAGTTCTTCGGCCGACGCCGCGTCGGCGGTAGCCGTCGCATCCGACTTGGCCGCGTTCTGGTCCTGATCCGCAGCCGAGGCCCCGGCTGCGATGCTGATGGATCCGAGCACCACCGGCAGCATGCCTTTGGTGCGATTCGAGTTCGCCATATTCCCCCCTGTGTCCCGTTTTCGGTGTTGTATTCGCAGGCTTTCCGGGCTGAAAATGACACCGGTTACCTTTGTGCCGTTTATAGACCACTCGCAGGACATTCGCAAGGACATGGGCCGGGCTCCGGCCCCGTGTGCGCCATATGGCAAACAACCCAGGCGTCGAAGGGCGTCGCATCATGCGAACGCGAAGCTGCGGATTGCGGCATCGCGTACCCCTCCGCGAGAATGCGCCCGCGAATTCGCCAAACCCCGGAGAGATTGATGAACAAGGATCGGATGAGCGTGCTGGCCGCGATGATGGAACAGGGAGTGATCCCGGTTTTCTATCACCCGGACGCCGAGGTCTGTCAGAAGGTCATCCAGGCCTGCGCCGAATGGCGGCGCCAAGTGCATCGAGTTCACCAATCGTGGCGATTTCGCCTCGCACGTGTTCTTCGAGGTGACGCGCCACTTCGCCAAGGCGGATCCGAGCGTGATCATGGGCGTCGGCAGCATCGTCGATGCGCCCACCGCAGGCATCTACATCGCCAATGGCGCCAAGTTCGTCGTCGGCCCGATCCTCAACGCCGATGTCGCCAAGGTCTGCAACCGCCGCTGCATCCCCTACTCGCCCGGCTGCGGCTCGGCCAGCGAGATCTCGTACGCGCAGGAGCTCGGCTGCGAGATCGTCAAGGTGTTCCCGGGTAGTTCGGTGGGCGGCCCGGAGTTCGTGAAGAACGTCCTGGGCCCGATGCCGTGGACGCGCATCATGCCCACCGGCGGCGTCGAACCGACCGAGGAGTCGCTGCGCAAGTGGTATGGCGCGGGCATCGTCGCCTGCGGCATCGGCAGCAACCTCATCACCAAGGAACTGCTGGCCAAGGCCGATTACGCCGGCATCGAGGCGCGCGTGCGCGACACCGTGAAGCTCATCAAGACCATCCGTGGCAAGTAAGTGCCACCCACGAACCACAGTAGATAGACATGACCGACAACGTACTGAAGATCAAGTCGGCCGCGGAAACGCGCTGGGACTGCGCCTCGTTCGGCGAGGTGATGCTGCGTTTCGACCCGGGCTTCGGCCGCGTGCGCAACGCGCGCAGCTTCCAGGTGTGGGAAGGCGGCGGCGAATACAACGTGGCGCGCGCCATGCGCAAGTGCTGGGGCAAACGCGCCACCGCCGTGACCGCGCTGCCGCAGAACGACCTGGGCTGGCTGGTCGAAGACCTGATGATGCAGGGCGGCGTCGACACCTCGAAGATCATCTGGCGCGAGTTCGACGGCCTCGGCCGCAACACGCGCGTGGGTCTCAACTTCACCGAGAAAGGCTTCGGCATCCGCGCCGCGCTGGGCTGCTCGGACCGCGGCCACTCCGCCGCGTCGCAGATCAAGCCGGGCGAAGTGAACTGGGAAAAGCTGTTCGGTGAGGAAGGCGTGCGCTGGTTCCACACCGGCGGCATCTTCGCCGCGCTCGCGCCGAACACCTCGGAAGCCGTGATCGAAGCCGTGGAGATCGCGCGCAAGTACGGCACCATCGTGTCGTACGACCTCAACTACCGCGCCTCGCTCTGGAAGAGCCAGGGCGGCAAGGAAGGCGCGCAGAAGATCAACCGCAACATCGCCAAGTACGTCGACGTGATGATCGGCAACGAGGAAGACTTCACGGCCTGCCTGGGCTTCGAAGTCGAAGGCCTCGACGAGCACATCTCGCGCGATCGACCCGGCGAACTTCAAGAAGATGATCCAGACCGCGGTGAAGCAGTTCCCGAACTTCAAGGTGGCGGCGACCACGCTGCGCAACGCGAAGACGGCGACCTTCAACGACTGGTCGGCGATCCTCTATGCGGGTGGCAACTTCTACCAGTCGATGACCCGCGACGATCTCGAGATCTACGACCGCGTCGGCGGCGGCGACGGCTTCGCCTCCGGTCTCGCGTATGGCTTCATGGAAGGCAAGGGTCCGCAGGCGGCCGTGGAATACGGCGCGGCGCATGGTGCGCTGGCCATGACCACCCCGGGCGACACCTCGATGGTGAACGTCAAGGAAGTGGAAGCCGTGATGAAGGGCAAGGGCGCCCGCGTCATCCGCTGAAAGCCGGGACGATCGAGAGAGGCGGCCGGTCGGCCGCCTCTTTTTTTTGGCCGGGCTTATGATCCCTGCTCCTCAGGCTCCCAGGAGAGGATCACGTGGTCACACGCCGAGAGATATTTCCGTTGATCGCCGGAGCGTCTGGCATCACGGTTGCCGCCGCGGCACAGGCCGCCCCGAAGAAGTTGTCGGAACCGGAACTGAAGCGCGTCTCCTACAAGAGCGCCCGGACTGGCAAGGAGCGCGAATACCTCGTCTATCTGCCCCGCGGATTCGCCCAGCGCGAGAAGTGGCCCCTCATGCTGTTCCTGCACGGCGACGGGGAACGTGGCGACGCGAAGGCGGAGCTCGACTACGTGCTCATCCATGGGCCGCTGTACGAGGCCTGGGTGCAGAAACGTGACCTGCCCTTCGTGATCATCTCGCCGCAGCTCGACAAGTTCAGCCGCGGTGAAATCCCGTACATCCGTGACCGCACACCGGCGCAAATCCCGAAGCGCCAGGCCGAAGGCGTGCCCACGCGGGACGACGAGCGGGCGGTGCGAGCCGAACCCACGGTCGGCGGCCTTCCGGCAAACAACGTCCTCGAGTACGCGCCCAGCGGCCCGCCTGAGGGCTGGAGCGAAATGGATGCCGAGGTCATGGCGATGGTCGACGCCACTCTGCGCGACTTCAAAGGCGACGCGAAACGCGTCTATCTCACCGGGCTGTCGTACGGCGGCTTCGGCACCTGGTTCTTCGGCGCGAAGTATCCGCAGAAGTTCGCAGCCATCGCGCCTATCGTCGGTTTCGGCTACCCCGACCAGGCGGCCGCGATCGCCAAAGCCAAACTACCCGTATGGTGCTTCGCTGGCGGCCGCGATCCCGCGGTTCCCCCCCAGTATTTCTTCGCGGCGATGAACGAGCTGGAGAAGCTGGGTGGCATCGAAAACCGCTTCACCATCGAGGCGGACCTGGGCCACTTGGCCTGGGTGCGCGTGTATGGCGGCCAGGACATCTACGACTGGCTGCTGGCGCATTCGCGCTGAGCGCAGCCCAGGCACAAAAAGGGAGGCGATCCCTGATCGCCTCCCTTCTCGCTTCCGCCTGCGGCGGTGAGCGTTCCGGTCAGAACTGGCCGCGAAGGCCCAGAAGGAACGTGCGGCCCGGCGCGTTGTACACGTTGGCGCGGTTCTCGTAGCCGAGGAAGGAATACTCCTCCTCGTCCAGGAGGTTCAGCACCTCGAAGCTCAGGGTGAACTTCTGGCCCCAGGTCTCGAAGTTCACGCTCGAGTTGAAGTCGAGGTAACCGGCTTCGCGACGGAACTGCGACTCGGGTGAGGTGGAACCGCAGTTCACCGTGCACTCCACGTAGTCGCCGCGATAGTTGTAGGAGAGACGCGTCGCGAAACGCGGTGTCTCGTAGTACACGATCGCGTTGTAGTTGTCTTCGGCAAGGCCCAGCACCACGCGCTCGCCCGAGTCGAGGTTCGTGTAGTTGATGTTCACGCCGAGACCGTTCAGCAGGAAATCGAGACGCTGCTGGTAGAACAGCTCGAATCCCTTGATCTTCGTGATGCCGGCGATGTTCTGCGCCTGGTTGAACAACAGGATGGTGTCGTAGCCCTGCGTCTGCACCAGCGCCCGCAGCGTGGGGTCGGTAATGCCTTCGATCGGGATGCCGGCGTCACGGAACGGACGCGGCGTGTTCGAGCGCCGCGTGAAGCCGTCGATGTTCTTCTGGAAGTAGTTCGCCGCGAGGACGGCGCCCTCCTGGAAGTACCACTCGAGTCCGAGGTCCGCCTGCTCCGAGAAATACGGGGCCAGGTCCGGGTTGCCCGCGGTGACCACGCCCGCCGTCGAGAGGCTGACGAAGGGCATCGTGTCGCCCGGATTGGGACGCGTCATGGTCTTCGCGAGACCCAACCGGCCGATCACCTTGTCCGTGAAGTCGAATGCCATGTTGAAGGACGGCAACACTTCGTCGTACTCGCCATTCGTGGTGTTGGTGCCGTACTCATCCTCGCGGATGTTCCAGAGGAACGGGATCTGCTGCGCGGCATTGGCCCCCGGCGGCGGACGCGGCGTGCCCTGCAATTGCACGAAGCCCGTGAGGTCCTGCTCGGTCTTGACCCAGCGCAGGCCGGTGTTGAAGCGGAGGCCGTGACCGCCGAGCTCGAGCTTCTTGTTGAGCTCGACGTAGGCCGACGTGCTCTTCTCCTCGAAGGTGCCGGAGTTCTGGTAGTCGAGGTTCGCGGCGGCGTCGAGCGCCGAAGGGCTCAGCATCTGGTTGAACGCGCCCAGGTCGGCGACGGCCCAGCGGCGATAACCGGGATCGGCGTCGAAGAACTCGCCGAAGTCCACGGGGACCACGGAAGCGAACGGCGCGATGTTGAAAGTGTTCAGCGTCGTCGGGCCGTTGTAGCCGAACTGGCTCATCGACGAACCCTGCGCCACACCCACCGTGGTGCCGTACTGGTTCCGCAGGCGCTCGAAAGTGTTCTCGATGACGCCGAACTTCACGTTCTGTTCCTCGTCACCGAACGTGCCTTCGAGCCAGTACGTGTCGTTGGTCTCGCGTCGCTTGCGCGGCTGCACGCGCACCGTATCGAACTGCCAGTTGGCGGCGTTCGCGATGTCGATGCTCGAATTGATGGTCGGCATGTTGTTGCCGTCCACTTCGAAGGTGACGTTGCTGGGCTGGGACAGGAACAGGAAGGTGTTCATGCGGAAGTCCCAGTCGGACTTCGCGGTGTTGACCTTCGCCATCAGCTTGAACTTGTCCGCCAGCTGCCAGTTACCCGTCAGCGTGTAGCTCGCGAACGTCGTGCTGTTGTCGTTGTCCCGGTTCTCGGACCAGAACTTCGCGTTCTGGAGCGTGCCGCTCACGACGTTGTTGTTGGCGTCGAGCGTGAAATTGCGCGGCGTGATGAAGCCGAAGCCGGTGGCATTGTTGGTGCCGGCGTTAGTGTTCCGAACCAGCAGGTTGTTCGTATAGCGATCGAACGAGGCATCGAGCTTCGCGTACAGCGCGTCGAACGTGAAGTCGAGCTTGTCATTGGCACGCCACTGGGCGGCGAACGACGCGCCGATGCGGTCACGCGTGCCCACCTGCACTTCGGGTCGGCCGAGGCGCGCGATCTGCGCGTTCGCCAGCTGCGCGTTGGTGAGTCCGGACTCGTTCACGAAGGTGGGAGCGCGGGTCGTCGCGTTGTTGGGCGCGAGGCTCGGCAGATTCCAGTCGAAGCCCGCGGAGTAACCGGCGGACGGCGCGGAGCTGACCTGGGTGGTCGTGCCCACGAGAGCGCCGACGCGCCCCGAGGTCCAGCCTTGCGAACTCCAGCCATCGGTGCGAAACGTGCGATTCGACGCGGCCACGTTCAGCAGCAGGCCGAAGTTGTCGTCCCAGTTCTTGCTGATGAGCACGCTCGCGCGCGGATCGAACTCTTCCGAGCTCGACTGGTAGGCGCCTTCGAGCTTGTAGCTCACGGTGAAGCCGTCGTAGTCGAACGGACGCGCGGGGCGCAGATTCACGGTGCCCGCGAGACCGCCTTCGACGAGGCTCGCCTGCGGCGACTTGGCCACTTCGAGCGCCGAGAAGAGATCCGAGGGCAACAGGTCGAAATCGAATTCACGGTTGCGCGCGGCCTGGTCGACGCTGCCTTCGGACGAGACGGAGATCGGCATGCCATCGAGCGTGACGCGCGTGAAGCTGGGGCCGAGGCCGCGCAGGTTGATCTGCTGGCCTTCGCCGTTGGTGCGCGAAATCTGCACTCCCGGGATGCGGGCAATGGCTTCGGCGAGGTTGTTGTCGGGCAGCTTGCCGACGTCTTCCGACGAGATCGAGTCGGTGAAGTTCGTCGACGTGCGCTTCACTTCCAGTGACTTCTTGAGGCTGGAACGGAAGCCCGAGACGACCACCTCTTCGAGCGGCTCACCTTCCGTGGCCGGCGTCTCCTGCGCCCCGGCGGGCAGAGCCAGGATCACAGTGGTACCGGCGCAGGCATAGAAAATCGCCCGGCCATTGGCAGTCGTGAACGTCATCGAGAACCCCCTCGCCCGGCACCACGCATGCGCGTGTGCTGGTCATCGTTTGTTAGGAGCCCGGGTCGAGCGCACTCGAAATCCCGCGCCTGTTTGCTATTCGATCTGCGAGAACGGTAACAAACTGGTCAGGCCAAATGCAACAAGCTGTCTGGCCAATCCCCTAGCGAGCCGGGGAGGAAACGTGCGCGAAGACGCCGCCACGTAGTGGCGGACATATTCGGTCGCGATGATTGTGGGCGTGTGTGGAGCGGCGGCGGGCATCGGTGCGTCCCGGAACGCACGCGAAAGCGTCGGCACCGGGTGCCGACGCTCCCGCGGAGCGGACCGCGGCGGCGTCATCACGATCCATCAGCGAACCCGGAAGTCCTCGAACTCTTCCGCCTTCGCTGCAGCCCCTTCGTCGGACCGCGACTGCCGCAAAACTCTTGCACCGCTCAGGATCGATGGCCGGCACATTTCCGCACTCGCGTCGGCAATCGATTGAGGCCGATGGTAGCGGTCACAAACTGAATTTTGCAACCGCAAAGATTTTGCCTGTGTTTTCCGCGCGATCCGTCGATGCGCCCGCCACGGTTCGGCCGGCTCGCGCCGGCCGATGTCCGCTGGCCCGGGTATGCGCCGCTTCAGATCAGGCGACGGCCATTTTCTTGGGACGGCTCGCGTAGAACAGCGCAGCGCCGATCAGAAAGATCGCGATCGCTACTACCACGCTCTGAACGGCGCCCTGGATCTTCACGGCACCCTTCAGGTATTCCCAGTTGCCGATCACCAGCCAGGCCAGCGCGGCGCCAAGGATGGCGACGAGCACGCCCGAGATCGCCAGGCCGTTGTGCGTGTGGTTCACCTCGAGCTGCTGATCGACACTGACGTGCGGCGATGCTTCCCTTGAACCAGACCCAGAAGATCGCCAGCGCGATGAGATGCATCGTGCCGGCCCAGATGAACACGATCTGCTGATTGCCAGTCCACTGCACCGACAGGCCCGACCAGCAACGTCATGAACATGCCGCCGATGCCGCCGGCCGTGGCGCCGAGACCGACCACCGAGCCGGACACCTTCTGCGGAAACACGTCGGTGGCGTTGGTGAACAGATTCGCGGACCAGGCCTGGTGGCAGGCGGTGGCGAGCGTGATGAAGGCCACGCAGACCACGAAGCTGTCCGTGTAATACGCGAGGATCGAGCCGGGCATGAAGATGGCCGCAAGACCCATCGCCGTCATGCGCGCCTTGCCCACCGTCCAGCCGCGCTTGATCAGCGTGCTCGAGAGCCAGCCGCCGAGCACCGAGCCCACGCTCGAGCCGATGTAGATCACGGCCACCCAGAAGCCCGCCTTCAGCGGATTCTGGCCGCGCTCGCGGCCGAGGTAGTCGGGCAGCCAGAACAGGTAGAACCACCACACCGGATCGGTGATGAGCTTGCCGATGCAGGAAAGGCCAGATCTCGCGATAGCGCATCAGGATGTGCCACGGCACTTTCACGGACTTCTCCGCGAACGGCTGGCCGGCGCTGGATGTACGCGAGCTCCGCCGCACCGAGGCGCGGCTGCGACTCGGGCGCGGAGAAATACTTCTGCCAGAAGAACGAGCCAGATCAGGCCGATCACGCCGATGATCACGAACGACCATCTGCCAGCCCAAGTGTCTCGGCCACCCACACGGTGCCGAACGAGACGACGATGACGCCGACGCTGGTGCCTGAATTGAAGATGCCGGTGGCGAATGCGCGTTCCTTCTGCGGGAACCACATGGCCACTGCCTTGATGGATGCCGGGAAGTTCGCCGCCTCGGCGAACCCGAGGACGAAACGCACGATGACGAAGCCGATCACCGTGGCCACGAGGCCATGAGCCGCGGCGGCCAGCGACCAGAGGATCAACGCGCCGGCCAGTGTCTTCTTCACGCCGAACTGGTCGATGAAGATGCCGATGACCGACGGGAACATGGCGTACGCGAAGGTGAACGCGGTGGTGATGGAGCCGTAGTCGACGTCGTCCCAGCCGAGCGCGTCCTGCAGCGTGGTCTTGAGCACCGACAGCGAGTTGCGGTCGATGTAGTTGATGGTGGTGCAGAAGAACAGCAGCGCGCAGATGTACCAGCGGTAGTTGCCGATCACGGCGCCGGCGCGGATGCCACCGGTGTCATTTCTCATGGTTGTCAGAACTCATCGAGGACCCCCCAGGAGACTCGTCGCTCAAAGTTTGTAGGCTTTCTTCGGGAATTCGTAGGCGAGCTGCGGCGCGAGCACGGCGGCCTCGTCTTCGGGCAGACGGTGTTCGGCCACGAGTCGCGCGAGGAACGAGCAATCGACGCGGCGCGCCACATCGTGGCGCGACGGAATCGACAGGAAGGCGCGCGTGTCGTCGTTGAAGCCGACGGTGTTGTAGAAGCCGGCGGTCTCCGTGGTCTGCTCGCGGAAACGCATCATGCCTTCGGGACTGTCGTGGAACCACCAGGCCGGGCCCGAGCTTGAGCGCGGGATAGTGGCCGGCCAGCGGCGCGAGTTCGCGCGCGTACGTGGTTTCGTCGAGCGTGAACACGATGATGGACAGCGCGGGATCGTTGCCGTAGCGGTTCAGCAAGAGGACGCAGGGCGCCGACGTAATCCGTGGCCGTGGGAATGTCCGCGCCCACGTTGGCGCCGAAACGGTCGAACAGCGGCGCGTTGTGGTTGCGCCAGGCGCCCGGATGGATCTGCAGCACGAGATTGTCGTCCAGGCTCATGCGCGCCATCTCGGTGAGCATCTGGCCGCGGAACAGGTCCGGATCACCGGCGTTCTGCTTGCCGGTGACGATGCGGCCGAACAGGGTCTCGGCGTCGGCCGGCGAGAGATCCGCGGTGCGCGCCGTGGGATGGCCGTGATCCGTGGAGGTGGCGCCCATGACGGCGAAGAACGCGCGGCGCTTGCGATGCGCGGCGATGTATCCGCGCCAGGACAACGCGTCCTCACCGGTGAGCTCGCTGAACTTCTTGAGGTTGTCGAGGAACCCGATGGTGTCCGGATCGACCACGTTGTCGGGACGGTACGCGGTGATCACCCGCCCCTGCCAGCCGCTCTTGCGGATGGTGACGTGGTGCAGCAGATCGTCGAGCGGAGACTCGGTGGTGGCGAGCGCTTCGATGTTGAAGCGCTCGAACAACGCGCGCGGGCGGAACTCGGGCTTCTGCAGCCGCTCGGCGATCTTGTCGTAGGTCTTGTCGGCGTTCTCGGGCGTCAGCGGGATGTCGGCATCGAAGATGCTCGACAGCACCCAGTCGAACCACATGCGCGACGGCGTGCCGCGGAACAGGTAGTAGTGCTTGGCGAACAGCCGCCAGATCTTGCGCGAGTCGCGCTCGGTGTTGCCGCCGTCGACGCGCGCGACGCCGAAATCCTCGAGCTTGATGCCCTGGCTGTAGAGCATGCGGAACACATAATGGTCCGGCGTGAGCAGCAGCGCTGGCCGGGATCGGCGAAGGGCACGTTGTCCGCGAACCACTTCGGATCCGTGTGGCCGTGCGGGCTGATGATGGGCAGATCTTTGACGAGCTTGTAGAGATTCCGCGCGATCGATCGCGTGTTCGGATCGGCGGGGAACAGCCGATCAGGATTGAGTTTGTCCATATTGGTAGTATGCGTGCCCGGTCTGCGGCGACCAAAGTTTCGACCGCGGCCGGCGACACTAATTCTTAATCACTGAAGGGGCAATGGGCGTGGGCAATCCGGCGGCGAATAATTCAAACCCAGGTTCGGCTCGTGATCGCGAAATCGTCGCGGCGGAAGTCATCGTCACCTGCCCGGCGCGCAACTTCGTCACATCTAAAAATTGTTACGCGCTCGGGTGTTACAGGCCTCGGCGACGCCACGCTGAACGGCCGCGAACTCGCCGTCGCGTCGTATCTCAAGGACCACCTGGTGCCCAATCTCATCGGCCGCGACGCGGGCCGCATCGAGGACATCTGGCAGTTCTTCTATCGCGGCGCGTACTGGCGCCGCGGCCCCGTGACCATGACGGCGATCGCGGCGGTCGACGTGGCGCTGTGGGACATCCTCGGCAAGATGGCCAACATGCCGCTGTACCAGCTGCTCGGCGGGCGCTCGCGCGAAGGCGTGCTGGTCTACGGCCACGCGAACGGCAAGGACATCGAGGAATGCACGGCCGAAGTCGGCAAGTACATCGCGCAGGGCTACAAGGCCATCCGCGCGCAGAGCGGCGTGCCGGGCATCAAGAAGGCCTACGGCATCTCGAATCTCAAGAACGCGTACGAACCCGCCGAGAGCGAGCTGCCGCTCGAGACCGTCTGGTCGACGCCGAAGTACCTCGAGTTCGTGCCGAAGCTGTTCGAGCGTCTGCGCAAGGATCACGGCAACGAAGTCGAACTGCTGCACGACGTGCATCACCGCCTGACGCCGCTCGAAGCCGCGCGCCTCGGCCGCTCGCTGGAGCCGTATCGCCTGTTCTGGATGGAAGACTCCACGCCGGCGGAGAACCAGAAGAGCTTCGAGCTCATCCGCAAGCACACGGTGACGCCGCTGGCCGTCGGCGAAGTGTTCAACAGCATCTGGGACTGCAAGCACCTCATCGAGAACCAGCTCATCGACTACATCCGCACGACCATCGTGCACGGCGGCGGCATCACGCACCTGCGCCGCATCGCGGACTTCGCCGCGCTGCACTCGGTGCGCACCGGTTTCCACGGCGCGACGGATCTGTCGCCCGTATGCATGGGCGCGGCGCTGCACTTCGACACCTGGGTGCCCAACTTCGGCATCCAGGAATACATGCGCCACGCGCCGGAAACCGACGAGGTCTTCCCGCACGACTACTCGTTCAAGGATGGGCGCCTGTACTGCGGCGAGTCCGCCGGCCACGGCGTGACGATCGACGAGAAGCTCGCCGCGAAATATCCCTACAACCCGAAACAGCTGCCGGTCGCGCGTCTCGAGGACGGCACGATGTGGGACTGGTGAGCTGACCGATCCCGTTTGCACCGCGGCGGTGGAGCGGTGGGGCGCGAAGACATTGTCGCAGTCGCTCAGTCTCGGGCGCGCGCTTCGCGTGTTCCCTCGGGCGAAGCTGCGCAGATGGGGCTGGCCGCAGACCGCTCTCCTAGCGGTCGAAATATCTCGCGGCGAAGTCGAGGAAGGTCGGCCAGTTCGGTCCCGACGTATGGCCGCCCGCGTGCTGGCGGTAGGCGAGCTCGCCATCGGTCAGTGGTGTCTCGATCGGCGGGAACTCATCGGTGTCCAGCGCACGCTTGCCTAACAACTTGTAGACAGGGCTCGCGGCCACGGTCGCCATGAACATGCCGCGCGGATCCACCCACGCGTCGCCTTGCGCGGGATTGCCCGCGCCGATGAACAGCGGGCGCGGCGCGGACGAGCGCGATCAACTGATGCGAATCCACGGGCAGATCCTTCGCCGTGAGCGGCCCGGCGTACTTGATGTAGTTGCCGGCCATCCAGTGGTACTCGCCGCTGCCCGCGACGTTCTCGAGCAGTTCGCCGATGCGGCGGCGATGCAGCGCGGCGCCACCCATGCCCGACGAGCCGATGAAGCCGATGGCGAATCGCGGCTCGTAGGCCATGGTCACCAGCGAAGCCTTGCCGAAGCGCGACACGCCTTCGATGACGGCGCGTTTCGCATCCACTTCGGGCACGGTCTCGAGATGATCGAGCAGTCGTGATGCGCCCCAGGCCCAGGCGCGCAGGCTGCCCCAGTCATCCGGCTTGCGCGGCTGCCCCTTGTTCACCAGGCCGATGATGCCCTTCGTGAGTCCGGCGCCGTTGTCGGCCTGGATGGTGCTGGTCGAAAGGATGGCGTAGGCCCAGCCGCGCGCGATCACCTGCTCCTGCCACGTGGGTGATGGCGGCGCCGGGAAACGGCCGCGGAATTCGAACGGGAAGAACTCGACGATGACGGGCACGCCCTTCGCATCCTTCGGCGTGGTGAGTTCCACCTCGATGTTCACATCGATGAGTGGATAGGCCGAGTTGTCGACGTGACCGATGAGCTTGCGGAACAGCACGGGCTTGCCGCCGACGACGTCCTCCTTGCTCTCCTTCACGGACCAGGTGACGCCGGGGACATTCTTCGGCATGCGCCCGTACACCTCGCGGTCGAAGTGTTCGACGATTTCCGCGCGCCGCTTCTTCCAGTCGCGCGCATTCTTCACCGGCTTGCCGTTGTCGAACTTCAGCGACGGCGGGCAGTTCGGGATAGGGATTGCCCTTCGCTCTCGTCGTAGTTGGCCGCATTCGGTGCGTTGGCGTCGCGGCCATTCGCGCCCTGGCCGGATGGACGTGATGCCCAGCTGCTGCATCATGAGCTTGTGATCCTGCTTCGGCCGTCAGCTCGCGCGGCGGCGGAGCGCTGGCATCGGCGGCGCATGCCGGAGACGCGCCCAGCAGGAGCGCGGTAAGCAGCGCACTACGCATCACTTTCCCCTCTAGAAGTGAATCGACGAATACCCGGACGCGCGGCGCGCCGGAATCCTCAGCCGCGGCCGGGCGCGTACGGAAACTTCAGTGACTTGTAGTGCTCGAGCGGATGCGCGCGGCGGCGCGAACCCTGCCGGCAACGGCAGCTTGTTGAGCTCTGGAAATACGCGATGCAGGCGTCGCGCCACCACTGCGCCTCTTCTCGCTGGATCGCGAGAAAGGCCTTGACCTGCTCGAAGCGATCCGCATCGACGTGAGGCTTCATGGCCTCCCAGGTGGCCTGCATCTTCGCCACGGCATCGACGCCGCGCGTGTAGCGCACCACGAGCTCATCCCAGAGCGTGCGGCCCGAGGACACCTTGTAGTCCCACGGCAGATGATGGAACCAGAGCAGGAACTGCTCGGGCACCTTCTTCACGCTCGCCGAAAACCTTGCCGGCTTCGGGCGCGTACTGCGAGATGGCGTCGCTGCCCCTTTTCCATTCGACGAGGGGCCGCGATCGAAGCCGATGCCGTTCGCATCCGCGCGATGGTAGTAAGTCGGATTCCAGTCCGCGCGACCGAGATCGTTGACCCACGGCGCGGGGCCGTAGTGATGGCCCGTGCCCATGAGATGCGCCAGGCCCAGCGGCGTCATGTAGTCGACGACCGCTTCGCGCGAGCTCATCATCATCTCGACCACGGGCTTCACGAATGCGGCATCGTTGGTGAAGGTCAGCCGCACCCACTCTTCCGCGATATCGCGCGCCGACAGTTCCGGATCCCACGCGAGCCGCCCGATAGGCGTACCAGTTGGCCTGGTCGAAGATGCGAGCCGCTCCAGTTGCGATCCGAGCCGATGTTCGCGACACCCGCCATGCCGGTGAGCTTGTAGCCGTGCAGCTCGCCGTCGATGACCTTCGCGACCGTCGGATGCCCTTGCCCTTCACGAACGTGTCCGCGTCCAGCGCTTCCTCGAACAGCGGGCCGAGATAAGCCAGGTGCGTGGCGAAGCCGAGATATTCCTTGGTGATCTGGAATTCCATCATCAGCGGCGTCTTCGGCATGGCGCCGAACAGCGGATGGAAAGGCTCGCGCGGCTGGAAATCGATGGCGCCGTTCTTCACCTGCACGAGCACGTTGTCGGCGAACTTGCCGTCGAGCGGCACGAACTCGTCGTAGG
Organism: uncultured Pseudomonadota bacterium; assembly: GCA_963846605.1. Lineage (GTDB taxonomy): Bacteria > Pseudomonadota > Gammaproteobacteria > Steroidobacterales > Steroidobacteraceae > CADEED01. Next base: position 360,908 of record CAWJWS010000008.1, on the reverse strand, counting down.
CCTGCTTGGCGCGATCGGTCGGGGTTTCGTTGGAGTAGACGAACGCGCGCCACATCACGACGCCGCCGTGCGGCCCGACGGCCTCGGCCAGCATGTTGGCGCCGTCGGCATGCGTGCGCTTGTAATCCTGCGGACCCGGCTGACCTTCGGAGTTCGCCTTCACCAGGAAGCCGCCGAAATCCGGAATGGCCGCGTAGATCTCGTCGACCTTGGCCTTCCACCAGGCGCGCACCGCGGGATCCAGCGGATCCGCGGTCTTGAGGCCGCCGAGTTCGATGGGCGCGCTGAAGCGCGCGGTGAGATACACGCGGATGCCGTAGCGGCCGCAGCACCGCACGACAGCGCCTTCGCCTTCGCGATGTACGCCGGCGTCAGGCTGGTGGCGTTGGCGTTCACGTTCGTGAGCACCGTGCCGTTGATGCCGATGGACGCGTTGGCGCGCGCGTAGTCGGTGTAGCGCGGGTCGAGCCAGCCCGGCAGCTTGTGCCAGTCCCAGATCGACTGGCCGGCGTAGCCGCGCTCGACGTGCGGTCGAGGTTGTCCCAGTGATTCAGCAACCGGATCTTCGTGCGCGGCTGCGAGACGATGTCGAGCGCGGCCAGGGGCTGCTGCGTCTGCATCAGCCGCAGGAAATGGAATGACGCCGTACAGCACGCCCACGTCCGACTTGCCGACGATGACGGTTGCCGGCCTGGCCTTCGATCCATCACGCTGCGGATGACGTAGCCCTCTGGACCGAGCTTCTCCAGCGGCAGACCGAGGCCCGCGAGCAAGGGCGACTCGCGACGTCCCCAGGACCGCCGTGCTGGCCTGACCGTCGGCCCACCGGACAGCGTCACCTGCTTGCCGAGAGCCTGATCGAGTCCGCGCCGCAGCTCCTTCGAGCGGTGCGAAGCAGCAGCGTCGACTCGCTCGCTCTGGCAGCGCGATCTCGGTCATTGCTCCGAGCGCCGCGGACGCCGGTCAATCCGGCGCGGATAGCCGCAGCCACAGGTCGTAACCATCCTCGGCGACCGAGGAGCGCGAAAAAATGAGCGCCGCGAGCGCGGCGAGCAGTGGACGTGAGTTCATCGTGGAACTATTGTTAACGTTAACGAAACGGCTTTCGCCAGAGCCGGGTGGGGTCCGATTGAGCGAGTCAGGGGATCGCGACGACGACGGAACGCCTCGCGTGAGCGAGCGCAGCGGCCGCCGCAAGGGTAGCGCCGTCACCATCCACGAGGTCGCCCGGCACGCCAGCGTGTCGCCCATGACGGTGTCGCGCGTCATCAACGGCGAGAGCAATGTGCGTGACACCACGCGCGAGCTCGTCATGGAAGCCGTGCGCGCGCTCAACTACCGGCCGAATCCCGCGGCGCGCGTCCTCGCGGGCGCGCGTGACATCCGCATCGCGCTGATCTACTCGAACCCCAGCGCCTCCTACCTCAGCGAAATGCTGGTCGGCGCGCTCGACGGGTCGCATCGCGCCGCCGCGCAGCTGGTGCTCGATCGCTGGGACAACCTCAAGCCGGCCGCGGAAAAAGCCGCAGCGCAGAAGCTTTCCGAAGGCATCACCGGCGTGATCCTGCCGCCGCCGCTGTGCGAATCGAAGTCCATCGCCGCGGCGTTCGCCGCCGAGGGCGTGCCGGCCGTCGCCATGGCCACGGGCCGCGCGCGCGAAGACGTGTCCTGCGTGCGCATCGACGACTTCCACGCGGCGCGTGAGATGACGCTGCACCTGATCGCGCTGGGCCATACCCGCATCGCCTTCATCAAGGGCCAGCCGACCCAGACCGCCAGCGCGCAGCGCCTGGCGGGTTTCGAGGCCGCGATGGAAGAAAGCGGCCTCGAAGTGGATCCCGCGCTCGTGGTCCAGGGCTTCTTCTCGTACAAGTCGGGCCTCGAGGCGGCCGAGAAACTGCTGGCGCGCAAGCGCATCCCCACGGCCATCTTCGCCAGCAACGACGACATGGCCGCAGCGGCCATTTCCGTGGCTCACCGGCGCGCGCTCGACGTGCCCGAACGACCTGTCGGTCGTGGGCTTCGACGACACGCCCATCGCGACCACGGTCTGGCCGGAACTCACCACCATCCGCCAGCCCATCGCGGCGATGGCCGAAGCGGCCATCAATCTGCTGCTGCACAAGATCCGCCGTCCGAAGGACCGCCACGCCACCCAGCCCGTGGACCACCTGGTCCCCTATGTGCTGGTGAAGCGCGATTCGGTCGCGCCGCCGCGCAAGGGTTAAGTAACGAAGAATAATTCGCGCCACCGGGCACGTTTGCCGCACCCGTGGCTTGCTATCTGATACCGCTATCACTACGCTTCCGCGACCGCTTATCGGGGGGCGCGGAACGCGCACGCGAGCGGGTCCGAAAAACATAATCAATCAAGGAGATAGCGCGTGTCTCAAGCGACGAGCTCCGGCCCTGCGGCCAGCACTCATACCGGCCTTCTGATCACCCTGACCATCATCGCCGCACTCGGGCGGTTTGCTGTTCGGCTACGACACCGCGGTGATCTCCGGCGCGACCGAGTCGATCAAGCAGAATTTCGTCGCGCCGCTGGGTCTGCCCGAAGGGGCGAGACTCAGTCTCGAAGGCGTCACCATCGCTGGCGCGCTGTGGGGCTGCCTCATCGGCGGCGCTCTCGGCGGCGTCGTCGCGCACTACCTCGGCCGTCGCGGCGGCCTGATCGTCGCCGGCGTGCTGTTCTTCGTCTCGTCGCTGGGCTCCGCCTGGCCGGAATCGGTCATCGGCGGCCTGGGCTCGGTGCTCACGCCGCTGATCAACGCGCTCATCTGGTTCCTGAATCTGTTCTTCGAAGACGCGCCCTATCTCGCGTTCGGCGATGTCGATCACCAACTTCATCGGCCATCGCCTCTTCGGCGGCATGGGCATCGGCCTGGCCTCGATGCTCGCGCCCATGTACATCGCCGAGATCGCGCCGCCCTCCAAGCGCGGCGCGCTGGTCACCTACCAGCAGATCGCGATCGTCAGCGGCATCACGATCTCGTACTTCGTGAACTGCTTCATCGAGAAGTTCGGCGGCGACGGCGATCCGAACTGGGTGCACGACCGCGGCTGGCGCTACATGCTCGCCTCCTGCGCCATTCCGGCCGGACTGTTCGTGCTGTTGCTGTTCTTCGTCCCCGAAACGCCGCGCGGCCTCGTGCTGAAGGGCAAGCACGAGAAGGCGCGCGAAGTGCTCAGCAGGCTCGCCAGCGCCCGAAGAAGCCAAGATCGTCCTGGCCGAAATCGATGCCTCGTTCAAGGAAACCGCCGGCAAGCTGTTCTCGTACGGCGGCGCTGGTGATCGTCGTCGGCATCCTGCTGTCGTGCTTCCAGCAGCTCGTCGGCATCAACGCGGTGCTGTACTACGGCCCGCAGATGTTCGACGAACATGGGCTTCGAGGGCGACGCCGTCGTTCGCCCAGACCGTCATCATCGGCATCGTGATGGTCGTGTTCACGCTCATCGCCACCGTGACGGTCGACAAGTGGGGCCGCAAGCCGCTGCTGATCCTCGGCGCCATCATCATGGCGGTGTCGATGATCGCGCTCGGCTTCCTGTTCTACGCGCGGCTCGACGTGGCGCTCGGCGCGCTGATCGTGGTCTGCATCTACATCGCCGGCTTCTCGCTGTCCTGGGGTCCGGTGGTGTGGGTGATGCTCGCGGAGATCTTCCCGAACTCCATCCGCGACAAGGCCATGGCGATTGCCGTCGCCGCGCAGTGGTTCATGAACTGGGTGGTCATCGGTCACCTTCAACATCATGGACGGCAACTCGGCGCTGAACGCCGCGTTCAACCACGGCTTCGCCTACTGGCTGTACGGCGGCTTCAGCGTGCTGGCGGCGCTGTTCGTCTGGAAGTTCGTTCCCGAGAGCAAGGGCGTGTCGCTCGAGAACATGCAGAAGCTCTGGAAGAAGGCCTGACGGATCTGACTACATGATCGACTACCTTCCATCCGACTGGCGGCAGGCCCTCCTCGTGGGGCGCCTGCAGACGCGCGAAGGGCCGACGCCCGTCGTCGTGGTGGAAGGTCGCGTGCGCGACGTGTCGCGCCATGCGCCGACGGTGTCGCAGCTGCTGAACGGCTGGAACGGCACGGTGCCCGAGGGACAGGACCTCGGGCCGCTCGAATCCTTCAACTTCACGCGCGCAGTTCGTCCGCAAGGCGCAGCAGGAACGCGCGCCTGCTGTCGCCGTTCGACCTGCAATGCATCAAGGCGAGCGGCGTGACCTTCGCGATCTCGGCGATGGAGCGGGTGATCGAAGAGCGCGCCGCGGCGACGCCAGCAAGGCGCGATGCGCTGCGCGACAGCCTGCGCGAGCGCATCGGCGCCGACATCCGCTCGGTGAAGCCCGGCTCGGACGCAGGCGCAGAAGCTCAAGGCCGCGCTGATCGCCGACGGGCTCTGGTCGCAATACCTGGAAGTGGCGATCGGCCCCGACGCCGAGATCTTCACCAAGGCGCCGACGCTGTCGTCGGTGGGCTGGGGCGACTGGATCGGCGTCCGCTCCGATTCGGCCTGGAACAACCCCGAGCCCGAGATCGTGCTGGCGGTGGACAGCGCCGGCCGCATCCTCGGCGCGACGCTGGGCAACGACGTGAACCTGCGCGACATCGAAGGCCGCAGCGCGCTGCTGCTGGGCAAGGCCAAGGACAACAACGCCTCCTGCGCCATCGGCCCGTTCATCCGCCTGTTCGACGGCAAGTTCACGCTCGACGACGTGCGCCAGGCCGTGGTGCGGCTGGAGATCCCGGGCGAGGAAGGCTTCCAGCTCGAAGGCCAGAGCTCGATGACGCAGATCAGCCGCGACCCCACGGAGCTGGTCGGCCAGACCATCTGCAAGCACCACGCCTATCCCGATGGCTTCGCGCTGTTCCTCGGCACCATGTTCGCGCCCATCGTGGATCGCGACGTCGGCGGGCCAGGGCTTCACCCACAAGAGCGGCGACGTCGTCCGGGTCTCCACGGAGAAGCTCGGTGTGCTGGAAAACAAGGTGACCACGTGCGACCAGGCCCCCACGTGGTCTTTCGGCATCGCCGACCTGATGCGCAACCTCGCGCGCCGCGGCCTTCTCAACAATTGAGAGATCAACTAATGAGCGACACAAAGCAGCTTTCCCATTACATCGATGGGCAATGGGTCGCGGCCGCCGCGGCTTCCGACAGCCTCAATCCCTCCAACACCGACGACATCGTCGCCAAGGTGCCGGGCGGCGACAAGAACACGGTGAACGCCGCGGTTGCCGCGGCCAAAGCCGCTTTCCCGGCCTGGGCGAACGCCAGCCCCGAAGTGCGCTCCGACCTGCTCGACAAGGTCGGCTCACTGATCATGGCGCGCGCCGACGATCTCGGCCGCCTGCTGTCGCGCGAGGAAGGCAAGACCCTGCCCGAAGGCATCGGCGAAGTCATGCGCGCCGCGCGCATCTTCAAGTTCTTCGCCGGCGAGGCGCTGCGCCGCCACGGCGTGACCCTGGAATCCACGCGTCCCGGCGTGGACGTCGAGACCTATCGCGAGCCGCTGGGCGTCTTCGGCCTGATCACGCCCTGGAACTTCCCGATCGCGATTCCGGCCTGGAAGGCTGCGCCCGCGCTGGCCTTCGGCAACACCGTGGTGATGAAGCCCGCCTCGCTGACGCCGGCGACCGCGCATGCGCTGACCGAGATCATCCACGAAGCCGGCTTCCCCAAGGGCGTGTTCAACCTGATCCTCGGCGGCGGCGCCATGGGCGGCGCGCTGGTCGAGCATCCCGGATGTGGACGGCGTCTCGTTCACCGGCGGCCAGAGCACGGGCGCGACCGTCGCCAAGGCCGCGGTCTCGCACAACGCGCGCGTGCAGCTCGAGATGGGCGGCAAGAATCCGCTGGTGGTGCTGGACGACTGCGATCTCGACCGCGCGGTGCAATGCGCGCTCGACGGCGCGTTCTTCGCCACCGGCCAGCGCTGCACGGCCTCCAGCCGCATCATCGTCACGCAGGGCATCCACGACAAGTTCGTCGAAGCGCTCGCCGCGCGCGTGAAGGCGCTGAAGGTGGGCGACGCGCTCGCCGCCGACACGCAGATGGGCCCGCTGGCCAGCGACGCGCAGCTCGCGACCACGCTTTCGCTACATCGACATCGCCACCAAGGAAGGCGGCCGCATGGTCGTCGGTGGCGAGGCGCTGAAGCTCGCGACGCCCGGCTACTACGTGTCGCCCGCGCTGATCGTCGACACCAGACCGGCCATGCGCATCAACTGCGAAGAAGTCTTCGGTCCGGTCGCCTCGACCGTGCGCGTGAAGGACTACGACGAGGCGCTGGCGGTCGCCAATGCCGGCGAGTTCGGCCTGTCGGCCGGCATCGTGACCAGCTCGCTGAAGTACGCGCGCCACTTCGTGCGCAACGTGCGCGCCGGCATGGTCATGATCAACCTGCCGACGGCCGGCGTCGACTACCACGTGCCGTTCGGCGGCACGCGCAAGTCCAGCTTCGGCCCGCGCGAGCAGGGCTTCGCGGCGGTCGAGTTCTACACGCAGGTCAAGACCAGCTACACCTGGGCCTGAGATCCGAGTCTCACTGAAGGAAGATATGACGCACGCTGTTTATCCATCGCTCGCCGACAAGACCGTCGTCATCACCGGCGGCGGCTCCGGCATCGGCGAAGTGATGGTCGAAGGATTCGCGCGGCAGAAGTCGCGCGTGTTCTTCCTCGATGTCGCCGACGACGAATCGCAGGCGCTGGTCGCCCGGCTCGGCAATGGCACGCAGATTCCTGCAACTGCGACGTGACCGACATCGGCGGCGCTGCAGAAGACGCTCGCCGACATCGAGGCCCAGGCGGGCCCGGTGTCGGTGCTGGTCAACAACGCGGCGAACGACGACCGTCACCGGTTCGAGGACGTGACGCCGGCCTACTGGGAACAGCGCATCGCGGTGAACCTCAAGCATCTGTTCTTCGCCGCGCAGGCGGTGGTCGCCGGGCATGAAGAAGGCCGGCGGCGGCTCCATCATCAACCTGGGCTCGGTGTCCTGGCATTCGGCCATTCCCGAACTGTCCGTCTACGAGACCGCCAAGGCCGGCATCGAGGGCATGACCCGCGCGCTGGCGCGCGACCTCGGCGAGGCCAACATCCGCGTCAACTGCGTGGTGCCGGGCGCCATCCGCACGCCGCGCCAGATGAAGCTCTGGCACACGCCCGAAGAAGAAGCCAAGATCCTCGCCCAGCAGTGCCTCAAGGCGCGCGTCGACCCGATCGCACGTCACGGCGATGGTGCTGTTCCTGGCCTCCGACGACGCGCGCATGTGCACCGCGCACAACTACTGGGTCGACGGCGGATACCGCTGACACTGACAATCGGCCGCATGTCTGAAGTCGAGTGTGTTTGGCCGGTAGGCGCGATGCTCGGTGAAGGTCCGGTCTGGTCCGCCGCTGAACGGGCGGTCTGGTTCGTCGACATCAAGGCGCCCGCGCATCCATCGCTTCGATCCGGCCACGGGCGAGCAGGCGCAGCTGGCACGCGCCCGCGCCGTTGCGGGTTCGTCGCTGCCGACCGGCGACGGCTGGCAGATCGCGGGCTCAAGACCGGCCTGCATCGCTTCAACCCCGAAACCGGCAACTTCACGCTGCTCGCACGTGGTCGAGCCGCACGCGCCGAACAACCGTCTCAACGACGGCTTCGTCGATTCGCGAAGGCTTCCTCTGGTTCGGCTCGATGGACGACAACGAGGAAGAACCCAGCGGCGCGCTCTACCAGCTCGACGACGGCGGCTGCGTGCGCCGCGATCCCGGCTACGTGGTCAGCAACGGCCCGACGGAAAGCCCCGACGGCCGCACGCTGTATCACACCGACACGCTGGCCGGGATCATCTACGCCTTCGATCGCGCGCGCGCCGGCACGCTGTCCAACAAGCGCGTGTTCGTGCGCATCGCGCCGGACGAGGGCTATCCCGACGGTCCCATCGTCGACGCCGAAGGCTGCCTGTGGACCGGGCCTGTTCGGCGGCTGGGGCGCTGCAGACGCTACTCGCCCGAGGGCGAACTGCTGCAGACCCTGCGCCTGCCCTGCTCCGCCGTCACCAAGGCCGCGTTCGGCGGCGACGATCTGCGAACTCTCTACATCACCACCGCGCACGTGGCGCTGAACGCCGAGCAACGCCAGCAGCAGCCGCTGGCGGGCGGCCTGTTCCGCGCGCGCGTCGACGTGCCCGGCCTGCCGCAAGGAATCGTGACTCATGGCATCTGATCAGCCGGCATCCGCACGACGGCGCCGCCGCTTCCGTTCGCGCGACTGGTTCGACGATCCGCAAGCACCTCGACATGGTGGCGCTCTACCTCGAGCGCTTCATGAACTACGGCCTCACGGCCGACGAACTGCTCTCGGGCAAGCCCATCATCGGCATCGCGCAGACCGGCGGCGACCTCACGCCCTGCAACCGCATCCACCTGGAGACGGCGAAGCGCGTGCGCGAAGGCATTCGCGACGCCGGCGGCGTGCCGATGGAATTTCCGCTGCATCCGATCTTCGAGAACTGCCGCCGGCCGACCGCCGCGCTGGATCGCAATCTCGCCTATCTCGGCCTGGTGGAAATCCTGCACGGCTATCCGATCGATGCCGTGGTGCTCACCACCGGCTGCGACAAGACCACGCCGGCGCAGGTCATGGCGGCGTCGACGGTCGACATTCCGGCCATCGTGCTGTCCGGCGGACCGATGCTCGACGGCTGGCACGACGGCGAGCTCGTGGGTTCGGGCACGGTGATCTGGCGTTCGCGACGCAAGCTCGCCGCCGGGCCAGATCAACGAAAAGCAGTTCCTCGAAGCCGCGGCCGCGCTCGGCGCCCTCGCTCGGCCACTGCAACACCATGGGCACGGCATCGACGATGAACGCGGTCGCCGAAGTGCTCGGCCTGTCGCTGCCCGGCTGCGCGGCGATTCCCGCGCCGTATCGCGAGCGCGGCCAGATGGCCTACGAGACCGGTCGTCGCATCGTCGAGATGGCGTACGAAGACCTGCAAGCCTTCGCAAGATCCTCACGCGCGAGTCGTTCCTCAATGCCATCGCCGCGATCGCCGCGATCGGCGGCTCGACCAACGCGCAGCCGCATCTCGTCGCGATGGCGCGCCACGCGGGTATCGAGATCACGCCCGACGACTGGATGAAGTACGGCCGCGACATGCCGCTGATCGTGAACATGCAGCCCGCGGGCAAATACCTCGGCGAACGTTTCCATCGCGCGGGCGGCGTGCCCGCGGTTCTGAGCGAACTGCTGCGCGCCGGAAAGATCGATGGCGAGCGCACTCACGGTCACCGGTCGCACGCTCGCAGAGAACATCGCGGGCCGACGAGTCCGCGGATCGCGGACGTGATCACGTCCTACGACGAAGCCCGCTGCAGGAAAAGGCGGGCTTCCTCGTGCTTGAAGGGCAACCTGTTCGACTTCGCGATCATGAAGACCAGCGTGATCTCCGCCGGAATTCCGCAAGCGCTACCTCGGCTCGACGGCGACGTGTTCGAATGCCGCGCAGTCGTGTTCGACGGTTCGACCGACTACCACGACCGCATCAACGATCCTGCGCTCGGCATCGACGAGAACACGCATGCTCGTGATCCGCGGCTCGGGCCCGCTGGGTTGGCCGGGCTCGGCCGAAGTCGTGAACATGCAGCCGCCCGATGCGCTGATCAAGCGCGGCATCACGAGCCTGCCGACGCTGGGCGACGGCCGGCAGTCGGGCACGTCGGACAGCCCGTCGATCCTCAACTGCTCTCCGGAAAGCGCCGCCGGTGGCGGTCTCGCCTGGCTGCGGACCGGCGACCGGATCCGCATCGACCTCGCGCCAGGGCACGCTGCGACATGCTGGTCGCCGGATGACGAGATCGCGCGGCGCAAGAAGGACGGCCTCCGCCGGTGCCGGAGAGCGCGACGCCGTGGCAGGAGCTGTATCGCTCGACTGTCGGCCAGCTCGACAGCGGCGCCGTCATGGAAATGGCGGTCAAGTATCGCGGCGTCGCGAAGAAGACGCCGCGCCACAATCACTAAGACGAGGGTTCCTGATGAGTCCGCCGCGCCTCACCGAGGCGAGCCTGCATTCCGCCCGCTCGGGCACCATCCTCCCGACGTACGACCGGCGGCGCGACGCGCTTCGGCATCGTGCACATCGGCCCGGGCGCGTTTCATCGCGCCCACCAGGCCTTCTACGTCGACACGCTGCTGCATTCCGACAAGCGCTGGGCCATCTCGCGCGCTGTCGCTGAAGAGCACCACGCTGCGCGACGCAGCTGGGCCCCGCAGCAGGGCCTGTACACGCTGGTCGAACTCGGCGCCGCGCCGCGCGCGCGCGTCATCGGCGCGATCCGCGAACTGCTGGTCGGCGCCACCGATGCCGATGCCGCGTTCGCGCGACTCACCGGTCGCGACACACGCATCGTCTCACTGACCGTCACCGAGAAGGGCTACTGCCTCGATGCCCGCAACGAGCTCGATCTGGCGAATGCGGATATCGCGCATGACCTGGGAAATCCCTCGCAGCCCCGCGCAGTTCGATCGGCTGGATCGTCGAGGGTCTCCGCCGGCGCCGCGCCGCCGGTCTCGCGCCCTTCGCCGTGTTGAGCTGCGACAACCTCGCGGACAACGGCGCCGTGCTGAAGCGCGCGCTGGCCTCATTCGCGCGGCACTCCGACAAGGATCTCGCGCACTACATCGAAAACGAAGTGGTGTGCCCGCGGACCATGGTGGACAGCATCACGCCAGCCACCGACGACGCGCTGCGCCAGCGCACGGTCAAGCTCACGGGACTCGATGACGCCTGGCCCATCCAGCGTGAGCCTTTCACCCAGTGGGTCGTCGAAGACGTGCCCGTGATGCGCGACGCGGACTGGGTGTCCGTGGGCGTCACGCTGGCGAAGGACGTCAGCGTCTATGACCGCGCCAAGCTGCGCATCCTCAACGGCTCGCACTCCACGCTGGCCTACCTCGGTTCACTGCGCGGACACGAGTCCGTGGCAGACGCCATGCGAGATGAACAGCTCGCGCGGTTCGTCGAAATGCTCATGACCGAGGACCTGGGCCCGAGCCTCGGCCAGTCGCCTGGCCTCGACGTGGAGCATTACATCTCGGCTGTGCTGGCCCGCTTCCGCAATCCGGGCATTCGCCACCTGCTCAGCCAGATCGCCTGGGACGGCTCGAAGAAGCTGCCGGTGCGCATCGTCACCACGTTGAAGGAAGCGCTGGCCGCCGGGCGGCCGATTCACCGGCTGGTCATGCCTCTCGCAGCCTGGATGCGCTTCGTGGTTCGCCAGGCCAAGGCCGGCGTCGCCATCGTGGATCCCGAGGCGGCGCGCCTCGCGGAGATCGGCGCTGCCTGCACGGGTGATGCCCGCGCCGACGTGGCCCGCTTTGCGGCCTGCGAATCCGTATTGCCGCAGGCGCTGCTGTCGGACGACGGCTTCCGCCGCGAACTCGAGACGGCTTACGACCGGCTCGCCAACCCGCACTCGGCCATCACACCGGAGTTGAGTTCATGACCGACCGCCGTACCTTTCTCGTCGCCGCCGGGGTCACCGCCGCCGCGGCCGCACTTCCCATTGGAGCATCACCCGTGAGCAACTACCCCAAGCTGGTCCACCACGTGTTCTTCTGGCTGAAGAACCCGAACTCGAAGGAAGACCTCGAGAAGCTGCTGAAGGGGCTGCGTACGCTGGCGAAGATCGAGACGGTGCGCGGCGTGCACTTCGGCGTTCCCGCCAGCACCGAGAAGCGCGACGTCGTGGACAACAGCTACAGCGCGTCGGAAATCCTGTTCTTCGACGACACGGCTGGCCAGAAGGTCTACCAGGACCATCCCATCCACAAGCAGTTCGTCGCCGACTGCTCGCACCTGTGGGAACGCGTGGTGGTCTACGACGCCACGGCGGCCTGATGCCGGCGGCGGTTCTTGAGATCGATGAGCCTCTGCACGTTGGCCATCGATGAAAGAACCAGAAAGGCGCCCTGCAGGTAACCGGCGCGATGCAGCCTGAACAGCGTGTCCGCATCGAGGCCGGCGAGCTTTTCGCGGCTGATGGTGTACATGCCGGTCAGGTTGAACTGCTCTTCTGAGTTGACCTTCACTTCGAGCTGGACCGGCTCGATCAGATCCGCAGCCTTGAACGCTTCGAACATGGGCTTGGACACTTCCAGGCCCTGGCTGATGCCGTTGAGCAACCCGGCGATGTTATCCAGGTAACGCGTATTCGCTGCCTTGGGCCGTGAACACGGCCTCGCCCTCGGTCTTGCTGAACGCGGGGGCTGCTCCAGGTCCACGTGGACGACGGGGTCGTTCTCGATCTTGCCGTTCACTTCGCGACGCTGGTAGCCGATGAAGAACGGCCCGCGGGCCACCACGCCAGGGACGTAGTCGGCTTCCCAGCCTTTGGCCCCCAGGTACAGGTTCTCGTCCTGCTGGAGGCCCAGCAGCGCCATGGACGGAGTACTCGCCAGTGGCCGGATCCTTGCGGAAGAAGATCGGGTATTCGCGCTGCACGTCGGCGAACTCGGTCGGCACCACCACGGCGGTGGCCACGTTGTCGCCGAACTCCTTGCCGTAGCGCGTGATCACGCGCAGGTCCTTGTGCGCGACATTGTTGAGCATGACGTATTGACTGACGTGCTGAGCCATATCGACCTCGCCGGAGTACTCCAAAAAGAGAAGGCCGCTGCAAGCAGCGGCCTTCCCATTATCAACAACGTTACGAGTTCTGTTTAGAACTTGTAGCGGGCTCCGAGCGCATAGCGCGGACCCTGGTCTTCCAGGAACCACACCTGCAGGTCGGAACGGCCGTGCCAGCGGATGTCCTCGCCCGTGAGGTTGATCGCTTCCAACGACACCGACAGGTGATCGTTGAAGTTGTAACCCACGTTCATGTCGATCTGGTCGTACGCTTCCACGTACTCCGGATTGCGGAAACCGCCGCGAGCGTTGTTCTGCAGGAACTCGTCGCGCCAGTTGTAGGCGAGACGCACCGACAGACCGAACTTCTCGTACATCGCCACGACGTTCGCCGAGTCGGACAGACCGAGCAGCGCGAACTGGGTGATGTTCGGGTCACCGGCATCGTCGAACGCCACGTCGCCCTTGACGATCGTGTAGTTCGCCTGGAGGCCGAAGCCCGAGTCGCCGAAGAAGTGCTGACCGGCCAACTCGGCGCCGTACAGCTTCGCTTCGCGGTTGTTGACCGGACGCGTCACGTTGAACGTGTACAGCGGGTCATCAGCAGCCGGCAGCAGGTCGTAGCGCGTGGCAAAGGCCAAGTGCTGCGGTTCGCCGCCGTTGTAGTTCGCCGCACCACCCGTCCAGGTCGTGCCACCCGCGTCCGTGAAGGTACCCGGGTTCACCATCATGGCCATCATCGTGAACAGGCGCGTGTCGTCGATGGCGTAGCCAGCGGCGGTCAGCGCAGCACGAGCAGCCTGGGCGCGCGGGCCACCCGTCTGGTTCTGGATGCCGAACAGCTGTTCCTGCACGACTTCGTTACCGATGAAGTTCGCAACGCGCTTCTCGAACAAGCCGAGTGACACGTAGCTGCTCTCGCCGAAGTAGTACTCGAACGACAGGTCGAGGTTATCCGACTCGAGCGGAACCAGCGCCGGGTTGGAACCCGTGGCCGACGGCAGGAAGCCGCTGATCGTCGAACCCTGCGGCGTGCCAACCGTTACCGACGAACGGAGCTGGTTGTAGGCCGGGCGGGCGATCGTCTTGCTGTACGAGAAGCGGGCCTTCAACGAGTCGGTCAGACCGAGGTCGAAGTCCAGGCTCGGCAGCACGTGATCGTATTCCGCGTCCTGGGTGAACGGCGTGAACGTCGACTGACGCGTGACGAAGAAGTCGTTGTTGTCTTCCCAGCCGATGGCGGTGGGCAGCAGCAACGCCGAGATCGACGTGACATCGGTCTCTTCGTAACGAACACCGGTCTGCAGGTTGAACGGGTAGGAACCCAGCTCGCCCTTCAGGTTGAACTGGAAGTACACCGCCTTGGTGTCTTCTTCCACGGTGTTGTTCTGGTTGTAGCCAGGGTTACGCTGCAGCGAATCGTTCGGGTTGTTCGCCGCGGCATCGCGCCACGTGCCATAGGGTCCCATGGCCCACGCGGCGAGCGCGTTGGCATTGCCCTTCCAGCCGCCGACCGGCGCGCCGGCCACGCTGAAGTCGTCGAACTCGTTGACCAGGCTGAACGGAATCAGCAGGTCGGACGGAATTTCGCCGACGTTCGCGACGCCCCAGTTGCCCAGGGTCATGAAGTTTTCCGAACCACGCTGCGTCATTTCCAACGCACGGGTTTCGATACCGAAGTTCAAGCTGCCGGTGTCTTCGAACTTCAGCGTACCGTCCAGGCGGATCTGGGTGATGTCCGTCACCTGGTCCTGGTAGTTGATACGCAGCACCTGCGAACCCAGCTCGGCGGGCGTGAAGGTGTAGTTCGAATTGCCAGCGACGCTGCGGGCAGCGATCGGGAGGCCATTGTTGAACGTGAACGTCTGCGTCGTGAACGCAGGCGTACGGCCGGCGAAGCTGAACGTCGTCTCACCGCCACCGGTGATCGGGTCGCTCGGCATGGACTCCGCGGTCGAATCGTGGAAGTCCAGCTTGAGGCCGAAGTTGTCGCTGACGGCCCAGTCGGCATTGAAGCCAGCCGACTTGAGCTTGTTGGTCTGCTCGCGGTGCTGCTGTTCGTAGCCGAAGTCCTTGTTGGCACCCGTGGCTTCCTCGAGAAGGATCGGGGTGGCCACCGAACGGCCCGTGTCGAATTCGATGCGGGTGTAACCATTACGGTTCATCCACAGCGTCTGGTCGCCACGGTCTTCGATGAGCTCGTTCTCGGCATAGGTGTAGTCCGCGGTCAGCAACCAGGCTTCGCTGGGCTGGAACTGCACGGTCAGCTGAGCATTCGTACGCGTACGCTCACGATCCGAGAAGTGGTAGCGGATGTCGTTCGGGATGCCGTACAGCTGGCCAGCGGCCGGCGTGTTCACGATCACCGCATCGACAACGCCGCCCGTGGTGTGCAACGGGGCCGGGCCCACGTTGTCCGCCAGGTTGGCCTGCCAGGGCTTCACGTTCCAGTCGTTGACCGTCGAGCTCGACGAGCCGCTGTCACGCTTCTGGTGGCTGGCCGAGAGGCCGATACCGAAGGTCTGCGCATCGTTGGCGAAGCTGAAAATGCCGGACAGTTCGGGCGTGATGTCGTCGCCGACGCGATTGGTCGTGTCGTTGACGAGCTTGACGCCGACGTTGGCATTCAGACCGCTGTCACCGTCGAGGGGACGCGCCGTCTTCACGTTGATCGTCGCGCCGATACCGCCGGTGGCGATGCTGGCACGGCCGGTCTTGTACACCTCGAGGCCGGTGATGGCTTCGGAGGCGAGGTTCGCGAAGTTGAACGCACGCGACGTGCCACCGTTGCCGGCGAACGCGTCAGCGGACGGCATCGCACGACCGTTCAACGTGACCATGTTGAACTGGGCGCCGAAGCCACGCGCGGTCACCAGAGCGCCTTCACCATTGCGGCGGTCGATCGACACGCCGGTGATGCGCTGCAGGGACTCGGACAGGTTGGAATCAGGGAACTTGCCGATGTCTTCGGCCGAGATCGCGTCGACGACGCCGACGGAATCGCGCTTGATGTCGCGGGCAGCCGTCAAGCTTCCGCGCAGACCGGTGACCACGACTTCGTCGAGTTCTTCACTCGATTGGTCCTGGGCAAACACCGGGTTGATGAGCACCGCGCCACCAACAATGGTGAACAGGGCTCGTGACGTAAATGAGTTCACTTTCATAATCAGATGTCTCCTCCGCACTCGTACATCTATCGTTTAGAAAACTGGTTAGACCCGAAACAGAAACACGGCAACGCGAGTTGCCAGATCAGCAATGAAACCAGGGAACAGATGCGTCGATGATCTCGACGAAATGGAGAGAGGCCTGCCGCGATTGCAGACCTGCATGGCGCAATGAATACGCGCCACTATGGCTGAACACTGTCAAGCGCAAACGCGCCTCCCCCCTCGACTAGTGGCGCAGGATATGCAGCCTGTGTGCAAAAGTCCACGCCTATTCTCGCTGCGCCGGATGTCCTGGTCCTCATTTCAGGACATCCGGAATACATAAGAATCAAATTGTTATGAACTGTCTCGGGACAGTCCCTGTCCCGGGCCCAAGGGAGCCCCCACCAGGGACACGCAAAAAAGCAACAACTGCTGACGGAGTGCCAACCGACGCTCCTGGAGGGCCAGAATCAGCCCAGGAGCAGCGCAGGATCAGCCCAGGAAGCCCGTGACCGAGAGTCGGCCGGTGCGGGGGTTGGGGTCCGGGACGAACCCGGGCCGGATGACGCCGGAATGCAGGGTGGTCCGGCGGTACATGATCAGCCGATTGAAAACGCCCTCCTGGACTCCGATCTGCTCATACAGGGGGGAGTCTCCCTGGATGTAGTCGGCGGGCGGCGAATCGGGGCCGGTACGCTCGGCCTCGATCTGGCGGCCATATGCCGGGAAGCGCGCCTGGTCTACATATTCAAAACCGGTGTGGCGGTGCCGGTAGAAGGCGGTGCCGCCGAAATCCGCATGAAACAGGTAGTGGACGAAAGCGAGCTCGTGATTGTTCAGCGAGTCCGCATGAGGGATGCGCTGCAGATAAGCGAGCTTCTCCCGCGGCGTCGTGACCAGGGAAAAATGGCACGAGGTGAAACGCAGTTGCCGCGTCGGTGTGAACACTTCGGCGATGAGGCTGCCGAGTGCTTCGAATATGAATTGCTGGTATGCCAGCGGCACCTTGGCGCGGATGCCCGGGTAGTAGGTAGGCGCACCGACGTACATCTTGGCCACCGCGGCTTCGACGAGCGCGTCCGCGTTCGCCAGGCAGTGGTCGATGACCAGCAATGGCCTGCCCTCGCGGCCGATTGCGAGCTTCTGAACCTTGAAATCAGCGTGCCGCGCGTACTCGGTCATGGAGCGTGCGTCAGGCCCAGACGCTGTTGCTGGATTTGCAGTACTGGTTCACGAAGTCCTGGTGCACGGGCAGGCGCGCAACGGCCTGCTTCACCGAGAAGCGATAGTCCGTCAGGAACTTCCGGAGCTCCTGCTCGCTGACCATGCGCGCGGCATGGTGATAGGCCTTCGGGGTGATGCGCTGACCCAGCATTACCTGCGTCCAGGAATCCACGCGGAACAGTTCGCTGTCGCCCTGGTAGGCGTAAGCGTTCTCGCGGAACAGCTGGATACGATGCGCCAGCGTGTCGGGAATGGGCATGGTGCGGCAGTGATTCCAGAACGGCGAGTCACTGCGCTCGGTGGCGTGGTAGTGCAGCACGATGAAGTCGCGCGTCTTCTCCATCTCGATGCGCGCGCCTTCGTTGTACTGGTCCACCAGTGACTGCCGGATGCCGGAGAACGGAAACAGGTGCATCAGCCGGGTCACGCCCACCATCATCAGGTGGATGCTGGTGGATTCGAGCGGCTCGATGAAACCACTGGCGAGCCCCAGGGCGATGACGTTCTTGTCCCAGACCTTGCGGCGGCGACCCGTCTTGAACTTGATGACACGCGGATCCATGAGCGGCTTTCCGTCGATGGCGCCCAGCAACTCTTGCTTGGCGGCGTCATCGGCCTGGAAGCCACTGCTGAACACGAGGCCGTTGCCGACGCGGTGCTGCAGCGGAATGCACCACCGCCAGCCCGAATCATGGGCGATGGATCGCGTGAGCGGAGGCGCCTGGCCAGTGAGTTCCGTCTGCACGGCCGCCGCGCTGTCGCAAGGAAGCCATTGTGACCAGTCCTCGTATCCGGCTTTGAGCGTCTGCTCGATGAGCAGGCCCCGGAAGCCCGTGCAATCGATGAACAGGTCTCCTTCGATCACCTGGCCGGAATGAAGCACCAGCGAATCGATATATCCCGATTCGGGGTCCTGTTTCACTTCCTTGATCTTTCCCTCGACGCGGCGCAGCCCATTGCGCTCGGCAAACCCACGGAGGAATTTGGCGTACTGGCTGGCGTCGAAGTGATACGCGTAGTTGATGTCGGACTGCGGGGACACGCCGAATCGGCCCGCCTTCGCGGCCTCCAGTTCGAAGCAGTACTCACCGAGAGCCGATTCCTCTCCCAGTTCGAGTCCGCGCAGCCAGAAATTGTGGAATTCGCACATCCACGCGGGTTTGCCATTGCGTCCGAAGGAATGGATGTAAGCGTCGCCGCGCTCGCCCCAGTTCTCGAAGGAAATCCCCAGCTTGAACGTCGCCGCAGTCGCGCGCATGAACTCGCGCTCGTCGATCTGCAGCAGCTTGTGGAACACCCGGATGGGCGGGATCGTGGCTTCGCCCACGCCTATGGTGCCGATCTCATCCGATTCGACCAGCGTGATCTCGAGCAACTTGCCGAGCTGTTGCGACAGGGCCGCCGCGGCCAGCCAGCCTGCCGTGCCGCCACCGGCGATGACCACCTTCTTCACTTCACGTGATTGCACTCGAGTCCCCTTCCAGAAATACAGCGGCGATACTGAAGCCGGTGGCGCGCCCTCACCGATTTAATTTGTTAATGAGCATTGCGCGGATGCGCCGCGCCTCATCGTCGTCGATGGGCCCCAGCGGCCCACGCGCGCTCGGTGGAACGTGTTCTGCGGCGAGCCCGCGATCGCCGAACACGTAGTACTCGAACACGTTCTTCCACGCGCGCTTTTCGTTCTCCGGCCGGTCCCGCAGCGTCCACAGGGCGTGGTACAGCGCGTTCATCGGCGTAGGCAAATGCGCGGGCGCGACGTTCCACCAGTAGTTCACCAGCGTGTTGAATGCACTCTGACCCTGCACATGGTGCCACCACATGCTGGGTACGAACACCGCATCGCCGGGGCCGACTTCCGCCACCTGCGCATGCTCTAGCGCCTCCCGGAACCGCGGGAACCTTTCGAAGTCGGGGTTCGCGAAATCCACGAGACTGATCGCCTGGCCCCCGGGAGTCGGATCCAACGGACCGGGATAGAGATTGAAGATCTGCTCGGGCGGAAAAACCGTGAATCGACGCCGGCCGACCACGCAGCATGCGATGTTGTAAGGCGCGTCGTAGTGACACGAAGCGATGGTGCGGTTCCCGATCCAGATGGCGGGAGGCGCATCCACCTGGTGTGCGGCGAAGCCCAGCTCGTTTTCCTTCCGGAAGCCGGGCAAATGAGTGTCCACGAGCAGCGAGCCGATGTAGATCGTGGGCGGCGACTCATCGGCGAGGTGGCTCGCGATGCGTTCCAGGACTTCATCGAGCTGAACCCGCTCCACCTTGAAGTTGAGCGCGCTGAAGTCTTCCTTATAGAAGAGACGGCCGCGGATCTCGGGCCCACCCACCGACGCATTGGTGGGACGCCCGTTGTAGAACGAGCGGATGTAGTCCATGGCCGCGCGATCGGATTGGCGGCCGGCGCGAGTGATCCCCCAATCGGAGACCAGCCCACGCATGACGGTTGGCTGGTTGGCCGCGATCAGTTCATCGAGGGGCAGATTGTCGGGGCGCGCCGTGATTTCTCGCACGAGCCGCGGGGTAGAAGGCATGGCGCGAGTGTCGCATCGCGGCAGCCAGGAGGCTACCCGCAACCTTACGGATCAATTTTCCGGCGCCCAGCAGTACGACTTCAGGAATTCGCCGTGAGTCGGCATGCGCTCCACGGCTCCGGCGATGCTGCCCTTGAGGGTGTCCAGCGCCTTGCGGAGGCGATCGGGACCCAGCATCCGGCCCATATGGTGGTAACCGCGCGGCCGTAATCTCTGGCCCAGCATGACTTGCATCCATGACTCCACGCGGAACATTTCGTCCGTGGCCTGGTAAGCCATCGCGCTTTCCTTGAAGAGTTCGATTCGCTGGGCAAGCGTGTCGGGAATGTCCATGTGCCGGCAGTCGCGCCAGAAAGGCTCGTCTTCGCGTTCGGTCACCTTGTAGTGAAGGATGATGAAATCGCGAATACGTTCGTATTCGATGCGCGATTGTTCGTTGTAGCGGTTGATCAGCGCGGGCGTGCAGCCGGTGAACGGAAACAACTGCATGAGCCGCGTGATGCCGATCTGGATGAGGTGGATGCTGGTGGATTCCAGCGGCTCGATGAAGCCGCTGGCCAGCCCGATTGACACTACATTCTTGTCCCAGGCCTTGAGGCGCCGGCCCGCCTTGAACTTGATGAGCCGCGGCTCGAACAGCGGTTCGCCATCGAGATTGCTGACCAGTGTATGCCGCGCCTCGTCGACCGACTGGTACTGACTGCAGAACACGAGGCCGTTGCCGACGCGATGCTGCAACGGAATCTTCCATTGCCATCCGGCCTGGCGCGCGATCGACCGCGTGAACGGCGGAATCTCGTCGGTCGCCGGCGTCTGCACGGCCAGGGCGCTGTCGGTGCGCAGCCACGGACTGTAGTCGTCGAAGCCGGCCTTCAGCGTCTGTTCGATCAGCAGCCCGCGAAATCCGGTGCAGTCCAGGAAGAGATCTCCCTCTACGACCTGGCCTGATTCGAGAACCAGGGAGCGGATGAATCCACTCTCGGGATGCTGGTCGACTCTCGCGATCTTTCCTTCGATGCGCTTGACGCCCTTGGGTTCGCTGATGCGGCGCAGATGTCGAGCGTACAGACCAGCATCGAAGTGATAGGCGTAATTGACCTTGACGCTTTCCGACAATGCGAACTTGCCTGCGATGGCCGCCTGGCGCTCGAAGCAGTAGTCGCCGAGATCGCCGCCAAATCCGTCTTCCAGTGCGGCAAGCCAGAAGTGCTGGAAATCACCCATCCAGGTGGAGCGGCCGATGGTGCCGAACGCATGGATGTAGCGATCGCCGAGACCGCCCCAATTCTCGAAGGAAATGCCGAGCTTGAAGCTGGCCTTCGCCGCGCGCATGAATTCCTGCTCGTCCAGATCGATGAGCCGGTGAAACGCGAGGATCGACGGGAAGGTCGCTTCTCCCACGCCGACCGTTCCGATCTCTTCAGATTCCACCAGCGCTATCTCGAGCATTTCGCCGAACTGTTTCGCCAGCGCGGCTGCGCACACCCAGCCAGCGGTACCACCACCGGTGATCACTACTTTCTTCACGACGGGAGCTAGCAATTGCACCTCACCTGTCAACGATTCAGCCGGCTGAGAAGGAACGCGCGCAGGCGGCGCGCCTTGCGCTCATCCATCGGCGCAAGGTTGCCGCGAGCCGCTTCGGGCAGATGGCGCCCGGCGAGATCGGCGTCGCCGAACACGTAGTAGTCGAAAATTTCACGCCAGGCGCGTTTTTCGCGCTCCGGGCGGTCGCGCAAACTGAGCAGTGCATGCATCAGGGTCGTATGCGGCGAATCGAGATACGAGTCCGACGGATGCCACCAGTAATTGATCATGGCGTTGAACTCGTCGAGCGCCTCGACGTGATGCCACCAGAGGGCGGGATAGAACAGCACGTCGCCGGGCATCAGCTCGGCGACTTCGCCCGCGGCCAGCGCGTCGCGGAAGCGCGGAAAACGCGAGAAATCGGGCGAACGAAAGTCGACCGTACTGACTACCTGTCCGCCGGGCGTGGGATCAAGCGGACCGGGATACAGGTTGCGAATCTGTTCGGGTGGAAACAGCGAGAAGCGTCGGCGGCCGACCATGCAGCACGCCAGGTTGTGAGACTGGTCGTAGTGCGCCGTCGCCGTCGTGCGATTTCCAATCCAGATGCTGACGGTAGGCCGCGATGAGCGGAACATGTCGTGATCGAGCACGAGATGGTTCTCGGCACGCAGACCGGGCAGGAAGATGTCGACGTCGGTGGAGCCGGCGTACAAGGACGGAGCCTGGGGATCACCGGCGTGGGCGAGTACGCGATCGAGGCAGTCTGCGAGCGGCACGCGTTCAGTGGAAAAGTTGAAGCCGGAAAATTGCTCGTCATAGAAGAACCGGCCCTGGATGCCAGGTTGCCCGACGTACACGGTGGCGGGCTTGGCGCTGCAGAAATTCCTAAGGTACGACACCGCAGAGGAGGCTGACTCGAGCCCACGCTGTACCAGCGGCCACGTCCGGGCCAAACCCTTCATGACGACGGGCTCTCCTGCCTCCAGGAGTTCGTCAAAAGGAATGCGCTCCGGCGCTACACCGGAAATCACACGGGTCTTGCGGGCGGGTTCCACCATATTCAAAGAGGAATGAGCTGCCTGGGCCGCATCGTACACATCCGCCGGAAAGAAAAGGCCGCTGCGAACAGCGGCCTTTTCCGTTCTGGACGAACGCTGGTCAGTTGAACTTGTACCGTGCTCCCAGGAGGTAGCGCGGATGCAGGTCCTGTGCAAACCAGTAGTCGATCTCGGCGCGACCGTAGGTGCGGACATCCTCTCCCGTCAGGTTGACGGCCTCGAGGCTGACCTGCAGCTGATCGTTCACGTCGTAGCTCACGTTCATGTCCCACTGCCGGAAGGGCGAGACGTATGTGGGGTTTCTGAAACCGCCACGATTCGTCTGTTCCAGGAACGCGTCACGCCAGTTCCAAGCCAGGCGGGCCGAAAACCCGTGCTTCTCGAAAATGAACGTGGCGTTGGCGGTGTCGCTCAGTCCCAGGAGGGCGAACTGGTCGACGCCAGGATCACCGGCATTGTTGAAGGCCACGTCACCATCGACGACGGTGTAGTTGCCCTGCAGACCGAAGCCAGACTCACCGAAGAAGTGCTGGAACGCGAATTCCACACCATGAATGTTCGCCTTCTTCTGGTTGATCGGCTGCGCAACCGAGAACTGGAACAGTGGATCGCTTGCGTTCGGCAGGATGTCGTACGCAGCGAAGATCTGGTCCGCGAACGTCTGGTTGAGCACACCATTCGTCGAGTTGTTGAGGAACGCCTGTCGCGGATCCGGGAACGCCATCGGGTTGTCGATCATCGCCGTGAGCACGAACAGGTTCACGTCATTGCGAACCGCGCCCGGGATCGTCGGGATGATGGCCGATGCCTGCCCGGAACGCGTTCCCGCGGCACCCGAGCTGGGATCGCGCAGGCCGAACATCTCCTGCGAGAACACACCGGTACCGATGAAGTTCTCCACGTCCTTGTCGAAGAAGCCCAGGGAGATGTAACTCGCGTCGTTGTAGTACACCTCGAGCGAGAGATCGAGATTCTGGGACTCGAGCGGCACCAGCGACGGGTTGCCCCTGGCACCGGAAGCCGTGACCCCAAGGGCGGTAGCGCGCGGCGGAGTGCCCGCCGTATTCGACACGAACATCTGTCCGAAGTCGGCACGAGCAATGGTCTTGCTGTACGACGCGCGGACGATCACGTTGTCGAGCACTTCGACCGAGAAATCGAGGCTTGGCAGGAAGTGATCGTAATCCGCATCTTCCGCCAGTGTCGACGAAGCCCCGCCACCGAAGTTCTGCGCGAAGTCATTGTCCGCAGTCCAGACGATCGCCGTGGGAACGGCGAGCTGGGACGTCGCGGTGACATCCGTCTGTTCGTAACGGACGCCGGCCGTCAACCTGGATGAGCGGCCATTGATCTCGCCATCCCAGGCGAACTGCGCGTAGACCGAAGTGATGTCCTCCTGCACTTCGTTCGTGTCGTTGTTCCAGGTCTGGATCGGGTGACCGCCCAGGCCCAGGTAGTACGGCGACACCGCGTTGTACAGCGCCGCGGCGTTTCCACGGAAGGCCGTGGCACCAAGGCCGGGGGCGAAATCGTCATACAGACAGCTGAGGCAATAGGCTTCCAGGGCGCCCGGGGCCTGCGCTTCGATGTCACCGGGCCGCGTCACGCCCCAGTCACCGAGAATCTGCGCCGTCACGAGCCGGCGTTGATCCATGGTTGCCGTGCGGTAGTTCACGCCGCCCTTCATGGACATGGTGTCGTTGAGCGAGAACGATCCTTCGAGGCGAATCTCGTCCAGGTCCATGGTCTGGCGCTGCAGGGACGTGCGGCCAACCGACGAGCTCACGTCACCGATGTCGATGATGCCGTTGTCGTTCTTGCAGCCTGCACCGGTGGCCGGAACGCACGTACCGTCGTTGTCGTTGTACGTGTAGTTCTGGACCGGGAAGCCGCTTACCAGATCCAGGCTGTGGGCAGCGATGGTTGCTGCGCCCGTGCCGAAATCAAACGACGTCAGACCATTCGGACCGTTCGGCAAGCTCTCCGATGTCGACGTGTGGGCGTCGAGCTGGAGGCCAAATCGGTCGCTGACCTGCCAGTTGGCGTTGAAGCCGATGGATTCCAGGTTGTCCTTGGTGGCGCGCAGCTGCTGACCCCAGGCGATGTCCTTCGGAGCGCTCAGACCTTCCTGGAGGAACGTCACGCTGGTGACGGTAGAGTTGCCATCGAAAGCCACCTGCGCGAACGGTCGGTTGAACCAGTTGCCCTGCGAGGAGCGCATTTCGGTACGCCTCGTTCTGGGCGATCATTCCATCGACCGTCAGGGTCAGCGATTCCGTGGGGCGGAACTGCAGCGTCAGCTGGCCATTGATGCGCTCACGCTCGACTTCCGAGAAGAAGTAGTCGCTGTTGTTCGGGAACACTACCAGCGGATTGCCGGTGGGCATGTTCGTGAACTGCGTCGCCTCGTTGACTGTCGCCGTGGCGGGGTTGTCCGCACGCACGCGGCCATTGTTCGGATCGAGGAACGAAGACAGACGTTCGACGTTCCAGTCCTGGTTGGATGCTCCGACCGCGGCGCTGTCACGCTTCTGGTAGCTGCCGAACACGGCCACGCCGAAATTCTCGGCATCGTTAGCCCAGCTATAGAGGCCCGACACTTCCGGCGTGATCTCGTCACCGGTTTCCACACTGGTGTCGAACATCGCCTTTACGCCGAATGACGCCTGCGAACGCGAATCGAGCGGCCGAAGAGTCTTGATGTTGACCGTGGCGCCGATACCGCCGGACGGCTGTGCGGCGTTGCCGGTCTTATAGACCTCGATGCCCGACACACCTTCCGACGCGAGGTTCGACATGTCGAATGCGCGGCTGGTGAAGGTGCCGTACTCGCCGTCTCCACCGGACCCGACCACAACCACGTCCGCGGTCGGCATGGCCCGGCCATTCAGAGTGACCATGTTGAAGCCTGGGCCGAAGCCGCGAGCGGTGATACGTGAGCCCTCACCATTTACACGGTCGATCGACACGCCGGTGATTCGCTGCAGCGATTCGGCGAGGTTGGTGTCCGGGAACTTGCCGATGTCCTCGGCATTGATCGCGTCCACGACGCCGGTCGCTTCGCGTTTCATGTTCATCGAGGCTTTCAAGCTGCCTCGAATGCCTGTCACGACCACTTCGTCGAGCTCTTCGCTCGATTGGTCCTGCGCGAAAACCGGATTGATGAGCACCGCTCCACCAACGATGGTGAAGAGTGCCCTCGATGTTATTGGCAGTCTCTTAGGGTTGAATTTCATTAGTGTCTCCTCTCCCCGCGCTCTAACTTCCATTGGCCGAACGCGCGGATATGAGCCACACGCCCGACACGGTCCTTCAGCCTGGAACTAGAACGGCCGCCCTTCTCGACCGGACGATGGGAGACGGAAAAACGTCTCGCGCACACGCGAAAAACGCTCCGGAGCTGCACGGAAACAACGGATCGGTTCCGTACACAAAGATGCGAGTCCCCCCTCGACACCGTGGGCGAGAGTATTCACGTTGTTTTGAAAAGTAAACGCGCACTTTTCTTTTTTGAAACAAGGAGCTGAGAGTCTCGAATAAATGTCCAAACTAGTTGGGTTCGTGTCCTTACGAGACGCCAAAAAGACCTGCCACGACAATTTAAGACCTGTTTGCGGTGCAGCGCGAGCAGAAAAACAACAACCAGGCCAGCATCTGATCGAGCCTTGTCCGCCTAGCTATCCATCTAGAGCTTGAGGCTGTCCCGGGATCGGGCTCGCCGATGAGGTGAGCAGATGATGCGCATGCAGGAATTCGCCGACGGGGACATCCTTTACGCTGCCCTTCG
>CAWJWS010000008.1:0-327500 GCA_963846605.1 uncultured Pseudomonadota bacterium | reverse complement strand
CCCGATCATTCCCGTGAAGTCACCGATCAGGAATGTGACGTCGTGACCGAAGTTCTGGAACTGACGCATCTTGTTGATGAGCACTGTGTGCCCAAGATGCAAGTCAGGCGCAGTGGGGTCGAACCCAGCCTTGATGCGTAGTGGCTTCCCCCGCGAGAGCTTCTTCACGAGTTCGCTTTCTACGAGGACTTCCTGCGTGCCGCGCATCAGCTCGGCAATCTGGTTCTGCAATTCGCCGTTCATGTTCACTTAGTTGTTTCTCTGGACTACACGCGGTCGTGGAGCCGCGCACAGTTTTAGCCGGGCGCGACAATTGACCCTTTATCGATCCGTGGGTTACGTTCTATAGATCGTGCCAATCTTCATCAAGTCCGCAATCCCGGGACTATCGACCCGGTTCGCTTTCGTGCTCCAGTTCGCATTGCTTGCGGGCGTCGTGACGTTGGCGTTGTGGCCGCGCGACGCTGAACTCCAGCCTCAAATAGCGCAAACAAGCGTATCTGAAGCGCCCCCGCCGCAGGTTGACGCTGCACCCCAGGAGGCCAACCTGGCCTTTTCGACCATCGAAGTCGTCGTCATGCGCAACGACACCATGGATCGGTTGTTTCGTCGCCTCGAGTTGAATCTGGCCGATCTCGCTTCCTTGCGCGATGTGCCGGATCTGCGTACGCAGGTCGACAAGCTCAAACCAGGTGAGCGCCTGCTGTTCAAACATCGCGGCAGCGAACTGGTAGGCCTAGAACGCAAGCTCTCTGACAGCGAGACGCTCAAGGTCACTCGGGACGAGAACGGGTTCACCAGCGACGTACTGGAGAATCCCCTCGAAATCCACACCCGTACCGCCAGCGCCACCATTCAGAATTCGCTGTTTCAGGCCTCTGGCGAAGCGGGCCTCACCGATCGAGTTGCCTTCGACCTGGCCGAGATCTTTCAGTACGACATCGACTTCGTCCTCGATATCCAGCAAGGCGATCGGTTCACCGTCGTCTACGAAGAGGTCTTTCAGGACGGAAAGCCGCTGCGCATCGGCAACATCCTGGCGGCGAAGTTCGTCAACGAAGGCCGCGAATATCGAGCGGTCCGCTACATCGACAGCGATGGGCGAGGTCAGTATTACAGCCCCGATGGAAAGAGCCTCAGAAAGGCGTTCATCCGCGCTCCGGTGCAATTCTCACGCGTGAGTTCCAGATTCAATCTCTCCCGAAAGCATCCCGTACTGAATCGCATTCGCGCGCACAAGGGCGTGGACTACGCCGCGCCGACCGGAACGCCGGTACGTGCGGCTGGAGAGGGTCGAGTGCGGTTCGTTGGTCGTCAGGGTGGCTACGGCAACGTGATCGAACTCGAGCACGGATCAGGTGTGGTTACCGTGTACGGCCATCTCTCGCGATTCGCTTCGAAAATGCAGCGGGGACAGCGAGTGGAATTGGCCCAGGTCATCGGCTACGTGGGCATGACGGGCCTAGCCACTGGCCCTCATCTGCACTACGAGTATCGAGTACGTGGCATGCACAAGAATCCGCAGACGGTGGCTCTGCCCGATGCCGAGCCTGTGTCTGCCAAGGAACGCGAACGCTTCCTGACCGCGACTGCCGAACTGGTCAATACACTGGACCTGCCCGCCGGCCCGGCCCTCGTGGCGCGTTAGACCGCAAGCAACTGTCACAGTAATCGGCGCGGGGCTGTGGTGTCATAGCGCGATTCCGGTATCGCGCCATGGACCAACCCGATCTCCGCTCTTCCGAGCATTACATCAATCGTGAGCTGTCGCTGCTCGAGTTCAACGAGCGCGTGCTCGCGCAGGCGCTGGATGAAAAGATCCCGCTGCTCGAACGCCTGAAGTTCCTGTGCATCTCGTCCAGCAACCTCGACGAGTTCTTCGAAATCCGCGTTGCCGGGCTCAAGCAGCTCATAGAGCTGGGCTCCGACCAGCCCGGACCGGACGGTCTCACCATCACCGAACAGCTGCACGCGATCCACGAGCGCGCGCATCGCCTCATCGACGCGCAGTACGCCTGTCTCAACGACGTGCTGCTGCCCGCCCTGCGTCAGCAAGGCATCGAACTACTCGCACGGACGACCTGGGATGCCGAGACTGCGGCATGGCTTGAGAACTATTTCGAGCGCGAGGTCGAACCGGTCCTGTCACCTCTGGGCCTGGATCCAGCACGGCCGTTTCCCCGCATCCAGAACAAGAGCCTCAATTTCATCGTCCGCCTGTCGGGCGAAGACGCTTTCGGCCGCGATACGGGCCTTGCCATCGTCCAGGCACCGCGATCGCTGCCGCGAGTCGTGGCGCTTCCCGAAGATGGCGGGCCCAAGCGTTTCGTCCTGCTCACCGGGATCGTGCAGCAGTTCGTCAGCAAACTGTTCGCAGGCATGGAAGTCCTCGGGTGCTACCAGTTTCGAGTGACCCGGAACAGCGATCTGTTCGTCGACGACGAAGAAGTCGATGACTTGCGGCGCGCGCTGGAAGGCGAACTCGCCCATCGCCGCTACGGCGCCGCGGTCCGTCTCGAAGTCGCGCGCGATTGCCCGCCGGACCTCGATTCGTTCCTGATGCGCCAGTTCACGCTCGGTGAAGTGGATTTTTACGAATCGAATGGGCCGGTGAATCTCAATCGCCTGGCCGCCCTCTACGACCTCGTTCAGCGCCCCGACCTCAAGTACCCCATCTTCACCCCAGGCCTGCCGCGTCGCGTCGCTGGCAACTCCGATCTTCTCGCCGTGATCCGGCAGAAGGACGTGTTGCTGCACCATCCGTTCCACAGCTTCGGTCCAGTTCTGGACTTCCTGCGCGGCGCCGCCGCGGATCCCAGGGTTCTGGCGATCAAGCAGACGCTGTACCGGACCGGCAATGAGTCTCCCATCGTCGATGCGCTGGTGGCCGCCGCCCACTCCGGGAAGGACGTCACGGTCATCGTCGAATTGCGTGCACGCTTCGACGAGGAGGCGAACATCGAATTGTCGAACCGCCTGCAGGAGGCCGGTGCGCACGTGATGTACGGCGTCGTCGGTTTCAAGACCCACTGCAAGATGTCCATGGTGGTCAGACGAGAAACGGATGGACTACGCCGTTATTGCCACCTCGGCACCGGCAACTATCACCCCCGGACCGCCCGCGGCTACACCGATTACAGCCTGTTCACCTGTGATCCCGAAATCGGTCAGGACGTGCACGAGTTGTTCCTGCAGCTCACCAGCCTGACGCAGACTCCGCGCCTTACCCGACTGCTGCAGTCACCATTCGGGCTTCACAAGGCAATCGTCGCCAAGATCGACCGCGAGGCCGATCACGCCCGTGCCGGCCGGCCCGCCCGGATCATCGCCAAGATGAATTCGCTGGTGGACCCGCAATCCATCGAGGCTCTGTACCGCGCCTCGCGCGCCGGAGTGCAGGTGGATCTCATCGTCCGCGGTCTTTGTGCCTTGCGGCCGGGTGTGCCGGGCGTCTCGGACAACATCCGGGTTCGCTCCATCGTCGGGCGGTTCCTCGAACATTCACGCGTGTTTCATTTCGAGAACGACGGCGCCAGTGAGCTGTTCCTGGCCAGCGCCGACTGGATGGAGCGCAACTTCTTCCGCCGCGTCGAGATCGCTTTCCCGGTGCGGGAGCAAACGCACCGGGACCGGATTCTCCGGGATCTGAACCTCTATCTCGCCGACAACATCCAGGCGTGGACGCTGGGTCGTGACGGTCACTATGCGCGGCGATTGAAGGGCGACGAAGAACCTCGCGATGCGCAGAATGCCTTGTTGACGAAGTACGCCGCGGGCAGCGCTCCAGTCATCGCCCCCTGAGCAGCGCCGCGCCGGGCCGCTGCATCACTTTGCCGAGAACACCCGCAGGCGAAATCCAACGCTCTTGAGGTGATCGATCTCGCTCTGCAGGTCGGCCACTGTCAGGGGGTGATCGTCCAGCCAGCCCGGGTGCAGTCGGAGTTCCAGCGAATCGCTGCGCGCGGTCAGCTTTATCGGGGTCAGCGCCACGCTGCTCCGTCCCCGATGCAGCAGCACCGCAAGCCGGAGAAGAAGCGTCATCGCGGGCGCACGCTTCTCCCAAGGCGGATTGAGTTCGTCGGCCTCCTCGATCGCCGGCTTGCGGCGATGGCTGCCTACCATGATTGCCAGCAGCTTTTGCTCGGCGCGCGGGAACCCCGCCATGTCGGCGTTCGCCAGTAGATAGGCTCCGTGCCGGTGGTATCCGCTGTGCGCCACGTCCAGCCCGATCTCGTGAAGGCGGGCCGCCCAGCGCAGCAGCAGTTCGATCTCGGGGTCGGCGAGATTCCAGGCTTGCTCCACCTGGTTCAGGAAATCGACCACGGTGTGCTCGACGCGCTCGGCCTGCGCAAGATCCACGTGATAGCGTTCCTGCATGCTGCGAACGGTGCGCTCACGAGCGTCTTCGTCGGTATAGCGACCCAACATGTCGTACAGCAATCCCTCGCGCATCGCGCCATCGGCGACTTTCATCCGCTCGATGCCGAGCTGCTCGAAGACCTCTGCGAGCACGGCCACGCCCCCCGCGAAAGACAGCTTCCGCTCGTCGGTGACCGCGCTGAGTTTCAGATCGCGGATGTGCTCGATATCGCCGAGCTCACGGATGATGCGTTCCAGCCCGTCCGCGCTGATGTCCAAGGCGTTCGGATCGAGCTCGCGGATGCTGTCGCCGATCGCACGCACGGTGCCCGAACTTCCCACGGCTTCATCCCAACCGCGGCGGCGGAATGCCGCCTGATAAGGCTCGATGGCCAGGCGCGCGGCCACCCGGCAACGCTGCATGCGCTTCGGGGACAGCCGGCCCTCCGCGAAGAATTCCTCGCTCAGGCGCACACAGCCCATCTGCAGGCTTTCCAGTTCCAGCGGCTGCAAACCCTCGCCGATGATGATCTCGGTGCTGCCACCACCAATGTCGCAGACCAGCCGTCGGCCTGGCCCCGCGGGCATCGTGTGCGACACGCCGGAATAGATGAGGCGTGCCTCCTCGATACCGGAAACGATTTCGATCGGGTGGCCAATGGCCTCGCGCGCGCGCTCCACGAAGGCCTGCGCGCGCTTCGCGCGCCGGAACACGTTCGTGCCAGCCACTCGCACGCTGTCGGGCCGCATGTCGCGCAGGCGCTGACCAAAGCGCTCGAGACAGGCGATGGCCCGCGCCGCCACTTCCTTGTTCAGCCTGCCATCCGTCTCCAGTCCGGCGCCCAGGCGCACCATCTCCCGCAGGCGATCGAGGATCACCAGTTGGCCGTGCGTGTAGCGCGCGACCACCATGTGGAAGCTGTTGGAGCCGAGATCGACGGCGGCGAGTACGTCGGGGACGGACTTCGGTGCGCGCCGCGCCACGTCAGGAGCGCGTCAGGCGGAGAACGAAGAGCCGCAGCCGCAAGTGGTTTGCGCGTTCGGATTGCGGATCACGAACTGCGCGCCGTCCAGGCCTTCCCGATAGTCGATTTCGGCGCCGGTGAGGTATTGCACGCTGATCGGATCGATGAGCAGTTTCACACCGAGGTTTTCGACACAGGTGTCGCCATCCTGCTCGGCTTCGTCGAACTCGAAGCCGTATTGCATGCCGGAGCAGCCACCGCCCTGAACGAATACGCGCAACTTCAGGTTCGGATTGCCTTCGCCACGGATGAGATCGCCAACCTTGCGGGCGGCGGCATCGGTGAAGGTCAGGGTTTCGGTCGCTGTTTCAGTCATGTCCGGCACACTACGCGCGCGATTTTGCGGCCGCAACCGCCTCGTCGGATTGTCCGTTGGACTCCGTGGATTCGGTCACCTGCGCCGCCGAAGCAGCGGAACTGCGCTTGTCGTCGTTGAGGGGAATCAGTTTCCCGGTTATGACGGCGCCGGGCGCCATTTCAATGACCCCGTAGTGCACATTGCCATTGACCCGCGCCTTGCCGCCCAGCACCAGGCGCTCGCGGGCGTGCATGTCGCCGTTAACCGTGCCGTTCATCACGATGTTGGTGACTTCCACCGTGCCTTCGATGAAGCCGCTTTCACTGACCGACAGCGCGCCGCCATCTTCCGCATTGCTGCGAACATTGCCGTTGATCCGGCCGTCGAGATGCAGGCCGCCGGAGAATTCCAGGTCGCCATGGAGCGTGGCTGCCTTGCCGAGCAGGGTATCGATGCGAGTCGAAGTCTGTTTGCGTCGCCCGAACATGACGTCTCCCGCCGATCCGCTCACTGCGGATCGACACTCCAAACGTAGGACTGCTGCACCGGGGCGGATCCGCGCCGGTTGGAACGTACTTCGACCAGCAGCTGTTCGGGTTTCATGCCCGGAGGCATGGTGATTTCCTCTTCGATGTTTTCGAGATATCGAAAGGTGAAGGGTATCTCACGCCGCTTGCCGCCCGAGAGTGTCGCGAAATCCGCACGCCCCGGTTTGCCATCGACCTCGCCATCGACTGACAGGACCACCACGCCGCTCACCACCGTATCCGGTTTCATCGGTTGTACCAGGGTGACGCGCACGCGGAACTTGTTTGCCGTGGAAGTGGCCACCATACGCGCCTGCTGGATTTTTACCTCGGCCGAGTTCGCATTTTGGGTGACGATGCCCCGGAAAAAGGCCAATTCCTGGTTCGCCCGGGCCACCTGGGCCTGCAGATCGCCGATTGTCCGCTGCACCTCTTCGCGCTCCCGGGTCTGTCCTACGGTGGAGGATTCCAGTTGCGCCACCTTGGCCCGCAGCTCGGAGATCGTCGCCTCCTGGGTGTCGATGACTTTTCTGCAGCGCGGCTTGTTGTTTGAGCCCCGCCACCACGTCGAAGCCGGCGCGGTACCGGCCGAATTCGAACATGCCGTAGATGCCGCCCGCCACCAGCAGCACCAGCAGGACCACCGTGATCCAGCGCCGCGTCGGCGCGTAGGTAGTGACGACCAGTTTCGGGGGCAATCCGGGCATCGGCTCAGTTCTCGGCCGTGGCCGCGGCTTCCGCGCCCCACCATTCCGGCAGCGGTGGCGGGCCCTTCGGGAATGCGGCACCGGCGAGTTCGGTGAGCATGCGCACGTACACGGGACGCTTGAAATAGATGACCTCGCGCACCGGCTCCCAGTAGTTTGCCCAGCGCCAGCCGTCGAATTCCGGTTCGTCCGTGCTCTTGAAGTTGAACTCGCAGGCCGCCCTCGGGCACCGCAAGTTTCAACAGGAACCAGCGCTGCTTCTGCCCGATGCAGGTCGGGCCACGCCCGCGTCGCACGTATCGTTTGGGCAGGTCGTAACGGATCCAGTCCGAGGTCTGGCTCACCAGCGATACCTGCGGACGCTCCAGCCCGATTTCTTCCTTGAGCTCACGATACAGGGCCTGTTCGACCGGCTCGCCCTGGCGCACCCCGCCCTGGGGGAACTGCCAGCCCGTCTTGCCCGTGCGCTGGCCGAGGAATACCTCGCCGCTGTCACGCATCAGGACGATGCCGACGTTGGCGCGATAACCCTGCGAGTCGATCCAGTCGCTCATGACGGACGTTTTACCGGGTGGCACGCGCTCGAACAAGGCAGTAGGGATCGGGCGGAGATTTATCGGACAATGCCGCGTGCCCTCGAACCCGTCCGTCATCACCCGATTCGCCGTCCTGGCGGCGCTTGCCGCCATCGTCGCCGGCATCGCGCTGGTCGTCGGCTCCACCGATATCGGCGTCAAACCTGCCCTGGCGGCTTTGTTCGGTGATACCGCCGAGCCCGCGCGGACCGTCGTGCTGGAACTGCGCGGCGCCACGTCTGCTGTCCGCATTCACCATCGGCGCCTTGCTGGCGTTGGCGGGCGTTCTGCTCCAGGCCCTGTTCCGCAACCCGCTGGCGGACTCCTATGTCCTCGGAGTTTCCGGTGGATCGTCGGTAGGAGCCCTGCTCGCGCTGCTGTTGGGTGCCTCCCTGTGGATCGTGCAATGTGCCGCGGCGGCGGGCGCCATGCTCACCACGTTCCTGGTGCTGGCTCTCGCGCGTGGCGGCGCCACGGTACGCGTGCTGCTCACGGGTGTCGTCGTCGCCAGTGCCTGCGGCGCGCTCGTGACCCTGGTGCTCGTGCTGGCGGACAACGGCCAACTGCGCGGCATGATGTTCTGGCTCGCTGGAGACCTGGGCTGGGCAGCACACCCCTGGCCGATGGCCGCGGCCACCTTGTTAGCCACCATCCTCGTGATGGCGGTGGCCCGTCCGCTCGATGTCCTGGCCACCGGCGAAACCACGGCGCAGAGCCTCGGGCTCGATCTGCGCCGCTGGCGAAAGGTCATCGTGGTGGTGGCCGGAGCGCTGACCGCGGGCGCCGTGATCCAGGGTGGCACGATCGGCTTCGTCGGCCTCGTGATACCCCATTTTGTCCGCATCGCCTTTGGCACAGCCGCTCATCGCGTAGTGGTTCCCGCGGCGGCCCTGGCGGGCGGCACCTTGTTAGCCGCGGCCGACCTGGTGGCAAGAACCGCGGCCGCGCCTCGCCAGCTGCCGGTTGGCGCCATCATGGCGCTCCTGGGAGTGCCGCTGTTCCTGCTGTTGTTGCGCCGCCTGGAGGCGCGGGCCTGATCAGCCGATGACGTGCGTGGATACTTCCACGCGATTGCGCCCCGCGCTCTTGGCCCGGTAGAGAGACGCGTCCGCTTCCGCAATCAGCCGTCTCGGCCAGCACACGGTAGTCATGCGTGCGTGGCTGGACTTGCGGCTTCGCCGTCGCCAGCCCGATCGACAATGTCACCGTCACGTGAGCCCCGCCATGCACGCGGATCGGCGTCGCGCCCACGCTCTGGTGGATGCGCTCCGCCAGCTTGACCGCATGCGACGACTCCGCGCCCGCCAGCAGGATGGCGAATTCGTCGCCGCCAAATCTCGCACCCGTATCGCCGGCGCGGATCTCGGCCTCGGCGCGCCGCGCCACTTCCTTCAGCGCCTCGTCACCGGCCAGGTGTCCGAAGCGATCGTTGATTTCCTTGAAATGGTCCACGTCGATCATCAGGCAGGCCAGCGCCTTGCCCGTGCGCTCCGCGCGCGCCAGCTCTTCGCGCAGCCGGTTGTGGAAGTACCGGCGGTTGTGCCAGCCCGTGAGGAAGTCCGTGACACCGCTGCGCACCAGCCGCGCGCGGTTGACCGCATTCTCCAGACTGATCGCCACCACCTTGCCGAGGTGCGCCAGGAAGTCCGCGGCCAGGTCCGAGGTGAAACGCCGCGGGTTTCACGGCTGCCGAACGCGACGACACCGATGGCGCGCTCTCGCGCGGCAGCGGGATCAGGGCGATGCTGCCCTGGCGGAAAGCGGGCGAGATCAGCAGTTCGTGGTCGGACGGATCGTAAGGCGCCCAGCCAGGGCCGGTCGAACTGCGCCAATCGCGGCGCCAGCGGCGAAACCGCATCGATGAAGCGCACTTCCTCGATCACCGCGCTCGACAGGTTTTCGTTTCCCGACAGGTGGCGCAGCTCGTGCTGCGGATCGAACAGCGACAGCGTCACCAGGTCCAGGCCATAGGCCGTGCGCAGGCCCGTGACCACACGATCGAACAGCTCACCCAGCGAATGAGCGCGCAGCAGTTCGACTTCGCGATCCTGGGTCTTGCGCAGCAGCAGCTCGTTGCGCTGTACCTCTTCGGTCAGCGCGCGCAGGCGCTCACGCAATTCTTCAGCCGTGCCCGCGTATGGATCGCGCGCGCTCGAGCTCACGCACGCCGCTCGGTGACGGAGCGCCGGTCTTCCAGGTATTCACGGCCGCGGCGCATCAGTGCCTCGAATGCCGCGAAATCCTGCGAGATCACCGCCGTGCGCAGCCGTTCCACGGCCTTCGACAGCGCCTCGAGCGATTCGGAACCGTAGTCGTTGAGGCTCTGGATCTCGAAATACAGCTCCGGACTTTCCTGCGCCACGCGCGACGCCACGTCGAGCTGGGAATCGAAGGTGGTCGACGACAAGCTGCGCGAGTTTGGGCGCCGCCTCGCCGCTCTCCGCCAGCGCGGTGAAGAAGGCGATGTTGAGCGCATGCGAGAGGCCCGAGCACGTAGGCGATCAGGCGGTCGTGATCATCCAGCGACATCACGGCCTGCTCGGCCATGGTGGACGCGAACAGTTCGCGCGCGGCCTGGGTGGCCTCGGGCGAGCCGATGTCGACGAAGATCACGTGGCGGCCCGACAGCAGTTCGGTATCCGGGCCGAACATGGGATGCACGGAAGTGACACGGCAGCCGTGCGACTTGAGCGCATTCGAGCCCCGCGCGCAGCGGCGACTTCAGTGAACCCACGTCGAAGATCACGCCCTTGGGGCGGCGCATGGCCAGCTCGCGCAGAATCTTGTCGGTGGCGCCCAGCGGCGTGGCGACGACGATGAAATCCTGGTCCAGCGGCGAGGTACGCCAGTCCGCGATGTGCGCGAATCCCGGCGGCGCGCCCACGGGATCGGCCACCTGCACCGCGAAACCCTGCGAGGTCATGAAATCGGCGAACCAGCGGCCGATCTTGCCGTTGCCGCCGATCACCAGCGCCGTGCGTCCCGAACCCGTGCCCTGCGCGGCCACGCGTGCCTGCTCCTGGGTAGTTAGCGAGGAACGGATCAGCAGCCGCAGGATGTTCTCGGCCACCTGCGGCGCGACGCCGTATTGCTTGCCCGCCTCGCGGGCGGCCAGCAGCACTTCGCGCTCGCGGTTGTAGTCGCGCGTGGCGTGGCCGGTCGCCCGCTTGGCCGCGATGATTTCGCGGCTGGTCTCCTGGCGCTGGCCGACCAGCTCCAGTATCTGCCGGTCGAGTTCGTTGATCCTGCGGCGCAGGTCGTCGAGGGAGCTCATGAATCACCCTGTCGTCATGTACGTCAAGTCAGCGCTAGCTTTTATCGACTGCGACGCATGACTGCAAGGCTACCGCGTCACGGATAACATATCGCGCCATGGAGTTGTTCAACGACCTGCTTCCCGACCCCCTGCCGCCGAACCCATGGCGCTCGCCAGCGCCTGGCTGGCCACGGCGCTGGCCGCGCGCCAGCAGCCGAATCCCGACGCCATGGTGCTGGCGACGGCCAGCGCCGACTGGCCAGTCCGTCCGCGCGCATCGTGCTCTGCAAGGAGTTCGACGTGGAGCAGGGCCGCGTTTCCTTCGTGACCAACTACGACTCGCGCAAGGGGCGGGAGCTGGCCCAGAACGCGCGCGCCGCGCTGGTGTTCCATTGGGACCATTCGCATCGCCAGATCCGCATGGAAGGCGTGGTGGTCAAGGCGCCGGCCGCCGAGAGCGACGAATACTTCGCCTCGCGCAACTGGCAGCGGCGCATCGGCGCCTGGGCCAGCGCGCAGAGCCAGCCGCTGCGATCCCGCGAGCAGCTCAACGCGCGCGGTCCGCGCCGCGGCCGCGCGCTTCGGCGCGCCGGACCCCACGCTCGACAACATCAACGAGCCGCCGGCGGTGGACATCCCGCGGCCCGCCTTTCTGGGGCGGCTACTACGTGTGGGCGGACTGCCGTGGAGCTGTGGATCGAAGGCGCTTCGCGCATCCATGAGCGCGCGCGCTGGACGCGATCGCTAACTACCGACGGCCTGGGTCGCCAGCGACGTCGGTCAGCGCCGGCCCCTGGTCGGCGACGCGCCTGCAGCCCTGACGCAGCCGGGCGTGTGGC
Organism: uncultured Pseudomonadota bacterium; assembly: GCA_963846605.1. Classification (GTDB taxonomy): domain Bacteria; phylum Pseudomonadota; class Gammaproteobacteria; order Steroidobacterales; family Steroidobacteraceae; genus CADEED01. The sequence continues at coordinate 315,914 of CAWJWS010000008.1, read as the reverse complement.
GCAAGATCCGCATCGGGTGCTGCTGGTCATCCTGGCGGTCGCCGCCTGGACCAACTGGTACGACCGGCTCAGCACCACGGATTGGGACGAGACGCTGACCGTGGGCATATTCCCCATCGATGACGCCGAACGACGCCGCGACACGCGCCGTATCGTCGCGGGGCTGTCGACACGAGCGACGTGGCCGAGGTGGAAGCGCTTCCTGAACGAGGAAGCCGCCGAGCTACGGCATCGGCATCGCGCGACCGGTGAGCGTTCAGCTGTTCCCGCCACGTAGCGGAACGCCGCCGGAGCGCAGCCCCGGCAGCGGCGTGCTCGGCAACATGTGGTGGAGCCTGAAGATGCGCTGCCTACGCGCGCCGGGCCGTCCGTCCGACCGGGCCGGCGGCAGCCGCAGATCCGCATTTTCGTGCGGTACCACAATCCGGAATTCACGCGAAGTGCCGCATTCCGTGGGCATGCAGAAGGGCCTGGTGGGCGTGGTGCACGCCTTCGCCGAGCCGCGGACATGAGCGGCACGAACAACGTCGTGATCGCGCACGAGATCCTGCACACGCTGGGCGCCTCGCGACAAATACGATCCCGCCACGCTTGCGCCCGCTGTTCCCCATCGGTTACGCCGAGCCCGAGCGAGTGCCGCGTATCCCGCAGGATTCGCCGAGATCATGGCCGGCCGCATAGTCCGATCGCGCCGCCTCAAGTCCGAAATGCCCGAGTCGCTGGACGAGGTGGTGGTCGGCGCCGCGCGACGGCGCTCGAAATCAACTGGACGCGCCGTGAGCACGCCTTGCTCGAAGTCGCCGGCGATTGCGGGTGGCCGTACCCGGCCGCGTGCTCGTCGAGAGCTGGACTGCGTCATTCGCAGCTGGAGAATTCATGGCGCTGCTCGGCGGCAACGGCGCGGGCAAATCGCTGCTGTTGCGCACGCTGGCCGGCCTGCGCGCGCCCGATGCCGGCCGCGTGTCGCTGGCCGGCGAACGACATCTCAGGCCGCTGGACGCGGCGTGACGTCGCGCGACAGCTGGGCTTCCTGCCGCAGGACCCCGAAGCTCCGCCGCAGGGTTCCGTGCGCGAGTCCGTCTTGTTGGGCCGATTCGCGCACCTGGGCTTCTGGGAACACGCCGGTGACGAAGACGAGCAGCGCGTGGCGCGCGCGCTCGAGCGACGTGGGCCTGGCCGGCGCTGCGGCACGCGCGAACTCGGCTCGCTGTCCGGCGGTGAACAGCGGCGTGCGGCCATCGCGCGCCTGCTGCGTGCAGGCGCCGTCGGTCTATCTACTGGACGAGCCCACCAATCATCTCGATCCGGCGCAGCAGATCGGCGTCCTGCAGGGCTTGCGCGACCTCACGCGTGCGGGCGCCGCGGTCATCGCCAGCCTGCACGATCCGAACCTCGCGCTGCGCTTCGCCGATCGCATCGCGCTTGCTGTCCGGCGACGGGCGCGATGGAAATGATCGATACCGCGCTGCCTCGAAACCGCGCACCTGGGCCGGCTCTACGGGCTGCCCTACGCCGAGAGCGCAGCATCGGCGCGCAGCGTTTCATGGCGCCGGAGCTGAAACGCCGGCAGTCCTTCGACTACGCAGTGGCGCGCAGTGTCGCCGGCATCGAGGGCTCCTCATCCGCGCCAGGTCGAACCAGCTGCCGCGCCACGGTCTCGAGCGCGCTCGTCGCGTTTCATCGTCCGCCTGAAAGGCGATCTCCTGGCTCCGCAGCAGCCGGTCGAGCGGCTCGCCGTCGCGGCGGGCCTCGAGCGCGGCCTCGCCACGCGCCAGCTCCTCGTCACAGGCGGGCGATCTCCTCATCCGGCTCCGTGGCGCATCAGCCTCGGCGTGGGCGTCATCGTCGGCGCGTCGGCTCGCGGCGACTGCGCCTGCGGCGCCGACGCGCTGGCGTCTTCCGACGAGTGTCTTGCTGGCGTTGTAGACGTACATGCAGCGCCGCCACCGCGAGAATCCCGAACACCCCCCAGCGCAGGAAGACGGCCCATGGTTCAGCTGCCGAAGCGCAGCGTCTCCAGGACGGGCGCGTGCAATGCGCCGTTGGTCGCCAGCACCGTGGTGGTCGCCAGGTCCACCGGCCCGCCCTTCGAGATCCGTGAAACGTCCGCCGGCTTCCTCGACGATGACCGTCAGCGCCGCGATGTCGAGGATGTTCACGTCCGACTCGATGACCACGTCGAGCGCGCGCGCGCGCCAGCAGGTGGTAGTGCACGAAATCGCCGTAGCCGCGGATGCGATTGATGCTGCCGATCAACCCGCCGAAGCGCGCCCAGGCCGGCGAGCCCGCCAGGGTCTTCAGATTGCCCGCTGGAAACGATCGCGGCCGTCGAGCTTGTTCACCGCGCTCACGCGGATCGGCTTGCCGTTGAGGAACGCGCCGCTGCCACGCTCCGCCCAGGCCAGCTCGTCGTACGCCGGCGCGCAGGACACGCCGAGCACGAAGCGGCCGCCGCGCATCAGCGCGATCTGCGTGGAGAAGAACGGGCACTCGCGCACGAACGACTTGGTGCCGTCGATGGGATCCACCAGCCAGACGCTCTCGGCGTCCATGTCCGACTTGCCGGTCTCCTCGCCGTAGAAGCCGTAGGTCGGGAAAGCGCTTGGTGAGCAGATCGCGGATGGCCTCCTCGGAGCGCACGTCGGCCTCGGTGACCGGCGTCTTGTCCGCCTTCACCTCGATCTTCACGTTGCGTTGATAGAAGCCGCGGATCACGTCGGCGGCGGCGCTGGCCGCGTCCAGCGCGGCCTTGAGTTCGTGGAGATGTTCGGTGGATGGCATGGCGGGCGAAGCCTGCGGGAGCCGTGCCGGAACTGTCAATTCGACCGGTGCGCTGCATGAATGCTCGCTAGAGTGCGCCCCGCCGAAAGGTTACGGGAAGCTGGTGAGCCGCGAAAACAGCGGCGATTCCAGCACTGCCCCCGCAACGGTAATCGAACCAGAACGCGCCACATGCCACTGGGACCCTTCACCGATGAGGACCTGGGAAGGCGGCAGCGGTCGAAACAGCAGTTTCGGTTCGAGAGTCCGGAGACCGGCCGATCGGTAGTTTCCCAAGATGCGGCGGGCATCGGGACGGCCTCGGCCTCCTCTCGCGCTTCCTCGGGTGTTTACCCATACCAGCCATGCGGGCGTGCATGGAGAGGACTGAATCGTGAATCGCCAGTTCGCTTTTCGCGCCGCCATCGGCGTCGCCGCCGCTCTCGTGTCATCCACCGTCGCTCGCGCAGGACGAGCTCGAGGAAACCGTGATCACCGCGACGCGCACTCCGGTGCCGCTGGACGCCCTCGGCGCGCCCGTCATCGTCATCTCGCGCGCGACATCGAACGCTCGCTGGCCACCGACGTCAGCGAACTGCTGCACGGCCAGGCCGGCCTCGAGATCTCGCGCAATGGCGGCCCCGGCCAGACCACCACCCTGTTCACGCGCGGCACCGACAGCAACCACACCGTGGTGCTCGTCGACGGCGTGCGTATCAACCCCGGCACCATCGGCGGCGCCGCGCTGCAGAACATCGCGCCGGAATCCATCGAGCGCATCGAGATCGTCAAGGGCCCGCGCTCCTCGCTGTACGGCACCGACGCCATCGGCGGCGTGATCCAGCTGTTCACGCGCGGCGCGGCGCAGGAAGGCTTCAGCGCCGGCGCCACCTACGGCAGCGACTGCCACGCAGCAGCTGTTCGGCGATGGCGCCTTCGGCCGCGGCGACCAGCTGCGCATCGGCTTCGGCGGCAGCTACGCCGAGAGCGACGGCATGCCGGTGTTCGTCGACAGCACCAGCGATCGCGGCTATCGCAATGTCACCGGCCGCGCTGAGCCTGGAGTTCGCGCGCCAGCGAGAATCTCACGCTGCGCGCGCGCGCCTGGCACGCCACCGGCCGCACCGAATACGCCGAGCAGGATTTCTTCACCGGCGATTTCCTCGACCGCTCCAATGATTTCGAGAACAGCGTGTATTCGCTGGAAGGTCGATTACCGCAGCGCGGACGGCCTGGGCGTGCGCATCACCGTAAGCCGCGCCAACGACGACATCGACCAGCTGCAGGCCAACTTCGGCCGGCTTCGATTTCGCGCACACGCGGCGCGACAGCGTCGACGCTGCAGGTGGATCTGCCCGGAATTCGGCGATCACGCGCTGACGCTTCGGCCTGCAGCTCAGCGACGAGGACACCGAGCGCCAACTCCTTCGGCACCGCGCTTCGACGAGAGACACCTCGCGTCACGCAGGCCTTCGTGCAGGACCAGTTCGAGATCGGCCGCGTCAGCTCGCGCGCTCGCGCTGGGCGGCGTGGATCACGAGACCTTCGGCAGCGAACTCACCTGGAACGCCGAAGTGGGCGTCGGGTTTCGGCACCGGCACGCGCGTCACGCTGTCGGGCGGCAAGGCCTTCCGCGCGCCGGACGCCACCGACCGCTTCGGCTTCGGCGGCAATCCGGATCTGCAGCCCGAAGTGTCGCGCCAGGTGGAACTGATCACTGCGCCAGAAGCTGGGCGAGCACCAGCAGCTGTCGCTGTCGGCCTTCGACAACCGCATCCGCGATCTCATCAACTACGTGGTGCTCGATCTCGACACCTTCGACGGCGAGAACCAGAACATCGACCGCGCGCGCATCAAGGGCGTGGAGCTGGGCTGGTCGTTCACGCGGCGAAGCCTGGCGCGCGCGCGCCGAACTCACGCTGCAGGATCCGCGCGACGAAGACACGCGACGACGCGCCTGCTGCGCCGCTCGCGCGAGGCGCTGTGCGTGGCGGTGAATCGCGACGTGGGCAAGCTGGATCTCGGCGTGGACGTGGTGGCCTCCGGCAATCGCAAGGACTTCGGTTTCCCGACGGTGACGCTGGACTCCTACACGCTGGTCAACGCCACGCTGCGTTACCGCGTGCACCGACGCAGCTGCACGCTGCAGGGTCGCCTCGAGAACCTGTTCGACGAGGACTACGCCTTCGCCGAGGGTTATCGCACCGAAGGCCGCACGTACACGATCGGAGTACGCTACAGCTTCGACTGAGCCGCCGACGCCGGAGGGCGCCATGGGCAATCGCTTGAGCAGGATCTACACGCGCACAGGCGACGATGGCACCACCGGGTCTCGGTGACGGCACACCGCGTGCGCAAGGATCACGCGCGCGTCGAGGCGTACGGCACGGTCGACGAAGCCAACAGCGCCATCGGCATGATCCTCGCGTGCCCGGACTGCCGGCCGACGTGTGCGCGCTGCCTCACCGAGATCCAGCACGATCTGTTCGATCTCGGCGGCGAGCTGTGCATTCCGGGCACCAGCGTCATCAAGGCCGAGCAGATCGTCAGGCTCGAAGAGGCGCTCGATGCATTCAACGACCCGCTGCCGGCGCTCAAGGATTTCATCCTGCCCGGCGGCGGCCCCGCCGCCTCGGCCTGCCATCTCGCGCGCACCATCGTGCGGCGAGCGGAGCGGCGCGTGTGGACGCTGGCCGCGGCGGAAGCCGTGAATCCCGAGGTGCCGAAGTACCTGAACCGGCTGTCGGATCTGCTGTTCGTGATCGCGCGCGTGCTGGCGCGCCATGAGAACCGGCTCCGAGGTGCTCTGGCGGCACGACCGGGGACATTCCTGATAAAGGGGACAGATCTATTTTCGCCCTACGGGCTTGAAGATCGCGATGCGCTCAGCGCGAAAATAGATCTGTCCCCTTTTATCAGGAATGCCGCGCCCGCCCTTAGCGGACCTGGCTCCAGTCGAACGACGGACCCGGATCGGTCTTGCGCCCGGGCGCGACATCGCTATGGCCGACGATGCGCTCCCGCGTGATCGCCGGGTACGTCTCTAACAACAGGGGCAGCAGCTGCCGCAGCGTGGCGTACTGCGCCGCGGTATACGGCACCTCGTCGGTGCCTTCGCACTCGATGCCGATCGAGTAGTCGTTGCAGGCGTCGCGGCCCTGCCAGCTGGATCTGCCGGCATGCCAGGCGCGGTCATTGAACGACACGAACTGCACGATCTCGCCATCGCGCCGGATCAGCAGGTGCGCGGAGACGCGCAGCCCGGCGCGCTCGCGGAACTCCGGATGTGCGTCGGCCGGCAGGTTGCCGGTGAACAGCCGCGCGACCCAGGGCCCGCCGAACTCTCCCGGCGGCAGGCTGATGCCATGCAGCACGATGAGATCGGGCGCGACGCCGGCGGGGCGCTCGTCGAAGAACGGCGACAGCACCTGTTTGACGCCGACCATCAAGCCGGTCTTCGACATCGACGCGCATGCGGCTCGAGCATGCCACAATAGCTCGCGGGCAGGCACTATGAACCAACCATCCCGACAACTCGACTGGGCCGCGCGCGATCTCGCGCACGTCTGGCATCCGTGCACGCAGATGAAGGACCACGAGACCGTGCCCATGATCCCGCTGCGCTCGGGATCCGGCGTCTGGCTCGAGGACTATCGACGGCAAGCGTTATCTCGACGGCATCAGCTCCTGGTGGGTGAACCTCTTCGGCCACGCGAACCCGCGCATCGGCGCCGCCGTGGCCGAGCAGTTAGGCCGCCTCGAGCACGCCATCTTCGCCGGGCTTCACGCACGAACCGGCGGTGACCCTGGCCGAAGAACTCGTGCGTATCGCGCCCGCGCGGCCTCAACCGCTGCTTCTTCGCCGACAATGGCTCCGCCGCCATCGAAGTCGCCGTGAAGATGAGCTTCCACCACTGGCGCAACCGCGGTCAGTCGCGCAAGACGCGTTTCATCACGCTGGCCAACAGCTATCACGGCGAGACGCTGGGCGCGCTGGCCGTGGGCAACGTCGAGCTGTACAAGTCCATCTACCGGCCGCTGCTCATGGACGTGATCACGGTGCCCTCGCCCGATGCCTTCCTGCGCGAAGCCGGCGTCGAGCGACGCCGACCACGCGCGGCGCATGTTCGCGCACATGGAAGCCGCGCTCGCAGCAGAACCACGGCGAAGTCGCGGCCGTCATCGTCGAGCCGCTGGTGCAATGCGCGGGCGGCATGCGCATGTACGACCCGGTGTACCTCGAACTGCTGCGCGAGGCCTGCGACCGCTACGACGTGCAGCTGATCGCCGACGAAATCGCCGTGGGCTTCGGGCGCACCGGCACGATGTTCGCCTGCGAGCAGGCCGGCATCCGGCCTGACTACCTGTGCCTGTCGAAAGGCCTCACCGGCGGCTACCTGCCCCTGTCCGTGGTGCTGACCACCGACGACATCTACGACGCGTTCTACGACGAATACGCGAAGCTCAACGCCTTCCTGCATTCGCACAGCTACACCGGCAATCCGCTGGCCTGCGCCGCGGCGAACGCCACACTGGCCATCTTCCGCGAAGAACCCGTGCTGGAGCGCAACCGCGAACTGGCGCGCCACATGCGCGCCGAGCGTCGCGCATCTCGCAGACCATCCGCACGTCGCCGAGATCCGCCAGCGCGGCATGATCCTCGCCATCGAGCTCGTGAAGGATCGTCGCGACGCGCACGCCGTGGCCGTTTGCGGAGCGCCGCGGGCTGCGCATCTACCGGCACGCGCTGGAGCGCGGCGCGCTGATCCGGCCGCTGGGCACCACGGTCTACTTCATGCCGCCGTACGTCATCGAGCCCGACGAAATCGACGCGCTCGCGCGCGTCGCCACCGAAGGCATCGAGCTCGCATGCGCCTGACCCGCGTCTTCGTCGAGCAGAAGCTGGTCGCCGGCAAGGGCGTCGGCCTGCCCGAGCAGGCAGGCCTGCACCTCACGCGCGTGCTGCGGCTCGACGTCGGCGCGCCGCTCACGCTGTTCGACGGCCGGGCGGCGAATACGACGGCACGCTCGAGCGGGACGGCAAGAACTGGTGGGCCAAGGTCGGCGCGCACGATCCGGTCGAGCGCGAGTCGCCGCTGGACGATCACGCTGCTGCAAGGCGTCGCGCGCGGCGAGCGCATGGACCTCATCGTGCAGAAGGCCACCGAGCTCGGCGTGTCGCGCATCGTGCCGGTGCTGGCCGAACGCTCGGTGGTGAAGATCGACGCCGAGCAGCGCGCGCGCAAGCAGGAGCACTGGCAGGCCGTCGCCGTCGTCCGCGTGCGAACAGTGCGGGCGCAATCGCGTGCCCGAAGTCGCGGACGCCACTTCCGCTGGGTGAGGCCATCGCGCGCGCTGCCCGCCGACGCGCCCGGTGCCTGCTGGCGGTCGACGCCGCCGAGCCCCTGGCTGGCGCGGTGCGCGGTGGCGTCACGACCATCGCCCTGCTCATCGGACCCGAAGGCGGGCTCGGCGACAACGAACAGCGATTTCGCGCTCGCCAATGGTTTCAAGGCGATATCTGCTGGGACCGCGCATCCTGCGCACCGAAACCGCGGGACTCGCGGCGCTCGCGCGTCCTGCAGACGCTGGCCGGAGACTTCTCATGACATTGTGGCGCGTCCTGTTGCTGGCTTCGCTGGCGGTCGCGGGTTTCGCGCGGGAGATCCGACCGGGACCCGGTCACCGAACGCGACGGACAGCCGCTGATCACGCATCACAAGAGCCGAAGATCCGGAGATGGACGCCGCCATGGAGAAGGCGCGCAGCACGCTGTCCACGTTCGAGTCGCGCCTGAAGAACCCGCCCGCCACGCAGACACGGATTTCGCTCAAGGGCCGGTTCGAGGATGACGGTCATGTCGAACACATGTGGATCGACGACGATCGAGGTCACCCGCCGAGGCTACCGCGGACGGCTCTCGAACCTGCCACTCGACATCACGTCGATCACGCTCGGCGACACCGTCACCGTTCCGAAGGATCGCGTGTCGGACTGGTTCGCCATCGACGACGGCAAGCTCGTCGGCGGCTATACCCTGCGCTTGCAGCGAGCACGGCTGCCTCCTGAACAAGCGCGCCGCGTTCGACGCAATCGGTCCAGTTCGTCATCGCGGACTGATTCCGCGCGAGGCGCGTCATGTACGAATCCCGCCAGGACCCTCCGCTGCCACGCCCGCGATTCACGCGGCGTCTCGCGAAGCATGCGGCCCTCGCACTCGGCGCTCATCGCCGTCTCCCTGGGCCTGGGCATGTGCGGGCTACTGCGGCTTCGAGCACCTGTCGCTGCTCGATGGCTTCCTGAACTCCGCCATGTTGTTGGGTGGCATGGGCCCCGTGAACGCGCCGGTGACGGCGGCCGGCAAACTGTTCGCCGGATTCTTCGCCCTGTACGCCGGGCTGGTATTCATCGTCACGGCGGCGCTGTTGTTCACGCCGTTGTTGCATCGGCTGATGCATCGCTTCCACTGGGACGACAAGTGACGCGCATCCGCCTCGTGGCATCATCGCCGCCATGAAGCTCCGAACCGTCAGCGCCACGCGCTATGTCACGCCGCTGCGTGAAGGCGGCTCGCTGCCGGCGATCGTCGAGGCAGACGACGCGGGCATGTACGTGCTCAAGTTCCGCGGCGCCGGCCAGGGTCCGAAGGTGCTGGTCGCCGAACTCATCGTGGGCGAGCTGGCGCGGGCTGCCGGGTTTACGCTGCCGGAGATCGTTCTCATCGAGCTCGACGCGGACCTGGCACGCACCGAACCCGATGCCGAGATCCAGCAGCTCATCCGCGCGAGCGCCGGACTCAACCTGGCGTTCGACTATCTTCCGGGCTCCGTGACCTTCGACCCGGTGGCTGACCGGCCCGATGGCGCCCTGGCCTCCCGCATCGTCTGGCTCGATGCGTACACCAGCAACGTGGACCGCACCGCGCGCAATGCCAACATGCTCATGTGGCATCGCAAGCTGTGGCTCATCGACCACGGCGCGGCGTTGTACTTCCACCATGGCTGGGCCGACGGCTCCGACCGGTCGGCCAGCCCGTTCCGCGGCCATCAAGGATCACATCCTGCTGCGCTTCGCCGATGCGCTCGAGGAGGCGGACGCGGCGATGGCCGCGATTGCTCACGCCAGAACTCATCAGCGAGCGTCGTGTCGCTGGTTCCGGATGCGTGGCTGGCCACCGACCCTGCATTCCCCACACCCGCGCTGACGCGCGAGGCGTACATCCAGCACCTGACACGCCGGCTGCAGTCGCCGCGCGCGTTCTTCGAGGAGGCCCGGCGTGCCCGCTCAGCACTCGTATGACTACGCGGTGATCCGCGTGGTGCCGCGCGTCGAGCGGCAGGAATTCATCAATGCGGGCGTGATCCTGTGGTGCCGCGAGCAGGACCAGATCACCGCGCGCATCGAACTGGACGAGGCGCGCTTGCGCGCGCTGGATGCTTCCATCGATATCGAGGCGGTCCGCCGGCACCTGGCCAGCTTCGCCATCATCTGCGAGGGCGGCGCGGAGTCCGGCCCGATCGGCAAACTACCGAAGCGCGAGCGCTTCGACTGGCTGGTCGCCCCGCGCAGCACCATCATCCAGACGTCGGCGGTCCACTCGGGCCGCTGCAGCGACGCCGGCTCGGCGATCGAGAGGTTGTTGGACACGATGGTCCGGCGGAAGGCGCCGGCGAAACCGGAGTGAGCACCGCCGGATGAGCGACGCGATTCCGAACGTCCGCAAGTGAGGGAGAACAAAGTGATTTCACACCAAAGACTGATACTGCTGACGCTGTCGTTGCTGTCCCTGGGAGCCTGTTCGAAGGGATACGACTCGGAAACGGCTACGCACGGCGAAGCGGGGTCGGTGGCCGTCGAGTCGCAGGATCGCGAGATGCTGGCCGCCATGGACGAGGCCAGGAATACGCTGGAGGAGTTCGACCGCCGGCTCGCCAATCCTTCGCCGAAACAGTCCATGGCAATCATCAAGGGGCGTTTCGCCGAAGGCGACCTCGTGGAGCACATGTGGCTCGGCCAGATCGAGGTGACGCCGGAAGGCTACCGGGGAGTTCTCGGCAACGACCCCTACGAACTGACGACCGTGAAGGCGGGCCAGACCCTGGTGTTGGCGCGCGCCGATGTCTCGGACTGGATAGTCGTCGATGACGGCAAGCTGGTCGGTGGCTACACCATGCGGGTGCTGCGCTCGCGCTTGCCGGAAAACGAAAGGGACGCATTCGATGCCCAGAACGGCATAAAGATCGAGGATTGATCGGGTGAAGGTGCCGCGGAAATGGGGACGTTCCTGATTTCCTAGGAAATGGGGACGGGGCTGGCGCAGACGGTGATGCGTTGACGCGAGAGTGAGGTCCCTTCCGGAGCGAATCGAGGGCGCCGAGGGAGAAGCGTCCGCGCGAAGGTACTCTTTGGTGGTTCAACCCCAGTCCGCGTTCACCAGCAGTTGCGAGCGAAGCGCTGACAGCTCCATCTGCGCAGCTTCTCCCGAGGGAACGCGCGAAGCGCGCGCCCGAGACTGAGCTCCGGATGGGACCTCACTCTCGCGTCAACGCACCGCAGCCCACTCTCAGCCCCGTCCCCATTTCCTAGGAAATCAGGAATGCCCCCATTTACTCGACGAGGACGGAGGTTTCCTCGGAGATCATTTCCTCGATGCGCTCGAGATCGGGAATCCACGGCGCCTCGTTGATCATCCGCACCTGCGAGATGATCGGCGTGCGCTCGGGGAAGGTGCGGGTCGGGTCGGGTCGCAGGATGTCGGCGCTGACGCGCACGAGCTGCGGGAAGCCCTGAGACACCATGCCGTAGTAGCCACCCTCGATCTGCGAGCCCAGTGCGAACAGCACCACCACGCGCGTGCGGCCCGTGAGCGGCGGGATCGTCTGGCCGCAGGTGCCTTCGAAGGAGATCAGCGGGATGTTGCGGCTGCCCCAGGCGAAAGTGCCCAGGTACCACGGCGGCGCGCCCGGCATCTCGGAGGGCGTCTTGGAAGCCCACCACTTCGGCCACGCAGGAACGCGGAATGATCAGGCGCCCGTCGAGCAGCGGGATCAGCAGGCTGTAGATTTCGGAAATGCGCTCTGCCATGTCGTTTAGTTAGCCTCGCGCAGATGCGCTTCGCGGCGGCGCGCGATCAGCGGCTCGATGGCCTCGAGCAGCTGCGCCTCCTGGTACGGCTTGCCCAGGTAGTCGTCGACGCCGATCTCGATGGCGCGCGCACGGTGTTTGTCGCCCACGCGCGAGGTGATCATGATGATGGGGATGCCCGAGAGGCGCGCGTCGGCGCGCACCTGCGTCGCCACTTCGTAGCCGTCCATGCGCGGCATTTCGATGTCGAGCAGGATGATGTCCGGCGTGTGCTCCTGGAGCATCTCCATGGCGTCCACGCCGTCACGCGCGGTCAGCACGCGCATGCCGTTGCGTTCCAGCAGTCGCTGCGTCACGCGGCGCACGGTGATGGAATCGTCCACCACCAGCGCGATCGAACGCGTGTCCGTCTTCTCGCGCGGCATCACGGGTTCGGCGCGCGCGCGCCAGTCGGCGCGCACCAGCGCGCCGATGTCGAGAATGATGACGATGCGGCCGTCGCCCAGAATCGTGGCGCCGGAGATGCCGCGGATGGCGGCGATCTGCGGACCCACGTTCTTCACCACGATCTCGCGGCTGCCGACGAGTTCGTCGGTGACCAGGCCGGTGGAATGTTCACCCGCGCGCACCAGGATCACGGGCACGGTCACGTCGCCATCGGGCAGCGGACCGGGCTCGCGTCCGACGTAGAACGCCAGATGCTGGAACTTGTATTTCTGGCCGCCGTATTCGAACGGCGGCGCTTCGGCGCCCGAGATGCGCTTCCACTTCCGTGCGCGACAGACGCACCACGCCTTCGACGGTCGGCAGCGGCAGCGCGTACAGCTCGTCGTTGGCGCGCAGGATCAGCGCGTGGCTGATGGCCAGCGTGAGCGGCAGGCGGATCACGAAGCGCGAGCCCTGGCCCATGCTTGCGTCTCCATGTGCAACGCGCCGCCGAGCTTCTTGATCTCGCTGGCGACCACGTCCATGCCCACGCCGCGGCCGGACAGCGTGCTCACCGCGCCCGCGGTGGAGAAGCCGGGCTCGAGGATGAGCTGCATGATGTCGTCGTCGGAGAGCTGCTGGTCCGCGCGCACCATGCCGAGCGAGATGCCCTTGTCGCGGATGGCCTTGAGGTTCATGCCGGCGCCGTCGTCCGACACCTCGACGACCACCTCGGAACCTTCGCGATGCAGCGCGATGGTGATCGTGCCGGATCTCGTTCTTGCCGGCCTTCTTGCGGACCTCCGGCGTCTCGATGCCGTGCGCCACGGCGTTGCGCAGCATGTGCTCGAACGGCGGCATCATGCGCTCGAGCACCTGGCGGTCGAGTTCGCCCGAGGCGCCCTCGATCTGCAGCTCGGCCTTCTTGTCCGTGTCGGTGGCGGCCTGGCGCACGATGCGCGCCAGGCGCTGCACGTGCCGCTGGAACGGCACCATGCGCGTGCGCATGAGTCCGTTCTGCAGCTCGGTGATGGTCCGCGCCTGCTGCGTCAGCAGGTTCTGCGTGTCCTTGGTCAGGTTCTCGAGCAGGCCCTGGATGCTGCCCACGTCGTTGGCGGTTTCCGCGAGCGCGCGCGAGAACTGCTGGATCGAGGAGTAACGATCCAGCTCCAGCGGATCGAAGTCGCTCGTCGTGGCCGTTCTCTTCTTCGTAGCGATGCAGGATCTGCGCTTCGGTCTCGAGCTCCAGCTTGCGCAGCTGCTCCTTCAGACGCGTCACCGTGCGCGAGAGTTCGCCGACGTTGAAGTCGATGGAGCCGATCTGCTGTTCGAGGCGCGCGCGCGCGATGCTGGCTTCGCCGGAATTGTTGAGCAGCTGGTCGAGCAGCTCGGCATCGACGCGCGCGAGTTCCGGCGCGGTCCCTTGGCTGCGTGGGTTCGCGGCCCGGCGGTACGGCGCCTGGCGGCAGCAGCGGCGCATCGGCGTATCCGCGTCCCGCTTGAAGCCGGCCGAGATGGGTTCGGTGGCAGGCGCGCGCGTGACGATGGACGGCGGCTCGATGGCGGGCGCTCTACGATGACGGGTTCTGGCGCCCACACCGCGGCCAGCACCGGCGGCTCGGGCAGCGGCTCGACTCGCGGAGGCGGCGGCACGCATCGACACGGGCGAAGGCACGGCACTGCATGGTCGGCTTGGGAGCGGCAATGGGAGCGATGACCGCTGTCGGAACGTGCCGGCTCGGGTTCGACAGGCAACGGGATCGGGCTCCGGCGGCGGCGCCATCACGGGCGCTGGCGCTGGCACCACGGGCGCGTGAACCGGTGCAGCCACCGCGGGAGCCGCGGGCGCCGCGGCACCGCCGGTGATCAGTGAATGAATGCGCGCGATGAGTCCACGTGCCGTGGGCACGCCTTTGCCGGAGCTCACCCACTCGCGCATGCGCGCGAGTTCGTCGAGCGCCGACTGCGCCAGGCTGAACGCGCGATCGTCGGCGGCGACGACGCCGCTGTCGATCTGCATGAACAGCGTTTCCAGCTCGTGCGAGAGATCACCCATGGGCATGAGGCCCGCCATGCGCGCGCCGCCCTTGAGCGTATGCAGCGGACGCTTGAGGGCCGTCAGGCCATCCACGCTGCTGCGATTCTCGTTCCATTGCGCCAGCGCGTTCTGCGAGGCGTCGATGAGTTCCACGGCCTCATCGGTGAAGATGCCGGCGATGTCCTGGTCGAAATCGGTGAGCACGTCTTCAGCCACGTCGACCGGGGCAGCAGCGGCTGCCGGTGCGGGCGCGCTGACTACGGGTTCTTTGGCCGGAAAGGGCGCGGGGGTTGCCGCGACCGCCGGCGCGACTGGAACCGGGGGCGCGGGCGGCGGGGCCGCGGCGAGCTCCGCGGCACGGGCCGCGGCGATGATGCGTCCCTCGAGTTGTTCGGTGGCCGCGTCGATCCGCGACAGCAGCGTGCTGTGCGACTGGAAGAAGCCCGTGGATTCGTCGAGATGCGCCGCCACGTTGCTCATGGCGGTCATGCAATCGCGCCAGCAGCCGGAGGTCGGTGGTCTCCAGACCCACGCCGCTGTCGAAAGACTTGCGCACCCAATGCTCGAGCGGCGCCGTGAGGCGGATGCCATGGCGCGCTTCGGCCATGCGCGAGCTGCCGGCCAGCGTGTGGCAGGCGCGGTAACACTCTTCGCTCACCACGTGCGGGTCGCGGACGTCTGCGCTCGCCTTCCAGCCAGCGCAACACCGCGGCGATGTTCACCTGGGTCTCGCGGCTGTAGATCTCGCGCAGCTGCATGTCCGAGCTGGATTCTTCCTCCGGCGCGGACAGGACGATTTCTTCACCGGGCGCCGCGTCGTCGACGCTCGTGCCCCAGTCCTCGACTACTTCGATCGAAGCATCTTCCGCGGCCGCGTCGGCGGACGACGTGAGCGACGCAGGCGGCTGCACCCGGGCACGTTCGCCGGCGGCGACGTTGCCGCATGGAGCGTGGGAACGCGGCCGGTGGCCTCGAGCATGTCGGCCTGGCGCGTATCCATGGTGCGCTCCAGGGCCTCCAGGGCGGCACTGGGCGCCGTGGGCACGGCCTTGTTGGCGCGAGCGCGTGGGCACGATCGACGATGTCCTGGGCGCGTGCCGGCGCGGGCTTGCTGGCTTCGAGCGCGTTGACCAGTTCACCGGCCATCGCCGTGGCATCGCGCACCGTGGCCAGGATGGAGGGCGAACGCTGCAGCGTGTTGTCGATGACCCGGTTGAGCAGGTTCTCGATGGACCAGGCGAATTCGGCGATGTCGGTGGCTCCGACCATGCGGCCCGAGCCCTTGAGTGTGTGGAACGAGCGGCGCATGCCCGACAGCGCATCGGTTTCGAGCGGGTTCTGTTCCCAGGCCGGGAACAGCTTGCCGATCCGCGGCGACCTCTTCCCGCGCCTCTTCTATATAGAGAGCGAGCAGTTCGGGGTCGATGTGGACTGCCTTGGAGCCGATGGGCGGCTGCGCCGAAGTGATGCAGCGTGGGCGCGCCCTGCGCGGACGGCGGCAGCACGCCGGCCTGGAACGCATGCGCGCGCGCGGTGGCGCCGGCATCCGCCAGCAGCACCGTGGCGGCATAGGCCTCCGGACCGAGCGGCGGCACCGTGGGCACCACGCGCTTGGGCATCTGCGACAGCGCCGTCAGGCAGGTCTGGGCGTTGTCCAGCATGTACCAGGGATCCGCGCGGCCAGCCTGCAGCGTCTCCATGTAGTACTCGAGGCTGACCACCGCGTCCGCGAGCCGGTCGAGATAGTTGGGCGGAACCGCCGTGCCACCGGGCTGCAGCAACTCCTTGAGATTCTTCGCGATGCCGTCGACGATCTCGACGGCGCGCGTCTTGCCGAGCATCAGCAGGCCGGCCTTGATGCCCTGGATGAGGCCGGGCCAGGCGTCGAGCGCGGCCACGTCCAGCGTGCCCGCCACGTTCGAGGCGATGGCTTCCTTGACGCGCACCAGGTTCACGCTGCACTCGCGCAGCACCGCGGCCTGCACCTGCTGGAAATCCGCGTCGGTGGACGTGCAGGTCCGCTCTGCCTTCGGCCGGCGCGGCCTTGGGAACGATGAGCCCGATGAGATCGCGATCGAGACGGTCTTCGACGTTGATCAGCGTGGCGGCGATGTGCACCAGCGCGGCGTGATCGGCCGGTGTCTTGCCCGCGGCCATGGCTTCGAGGCGGCCGGTCTCTTCGAGCACCAGCTGGCGCAGTTCGCCGAGACCGAGCACGCCCAGCGTGTCGCCGATCTTGCGCAGCATGCCCACCTGCGCTTCGAGCTCGGCCGGTTGGCCGCCGCGACGCACGTAGATGTCGAGCACGTCCTTGACCTTGCCCAGGTCTTCGCGAATCGCCGCCGACACGGTGTGCATGAGCTTCACCGAGGGCGCCGACAGGTTCTCGCGTTCCTGCTCGACCGAATCGTCGACCATGAGCAGCTCGTTCAGCCGGAACGACGCGCGCACCGCCGTGACCTTGGGGCCATCGGTGGTGGCGCGCGCCACGTAATAGAGAAGATTGTTGATCAGCTCGACCGGCGGGTTCTGCGCGTAACGCGCCTCGCCCTGCGTGTACAGCTGCAGGATCTCGCGATCGGCGAGGCCCAGCAGGCGCTTGATCGACACGCCGGTCTCGAGGCCGCCTTCCCGCAGCGCTTCGATAATCGCGCCCACCACCCACCACAGCTGGAACACCGGCTGCCGCGTGGCCACCTGCTCGAGCTGGTGCGCGACGGTCTCGAGGATCTCCAGATTCTGTTCCGGGCGTTCGCCGCGGATCCAGCCCACGAGGCCCAGCTGGAAGCGCGTACGCAGGCGGCGCGCCCACTGCGCCACCGACATGCTGCGGTTCGCCGGCGGCGCGGCGCGACGGGTGCGGCCTGCTGGTCGGACTTGAGATTCAGCAGCAGCAGCGTGCCTTCGGACAGCAGCGGCGAACCGCGCACGGCGCGCAGGTCGTTGAGCAGCGGCAGCAGCACCAGCGCGAGATCGCGGCCGCCCGCCAGCACGCGTTCCACGTAGCTGGGCAGCTGCACCATGGCGCGCATGAGCGCGTCCAGGGTCTCGGCCTGGTTCTTCTGCGCAGGCGGGCGTGAGCAGGTAGTGGGTGACCTGCTCCATTTCCTCGGCGAGCAGCGCGGCGCCGAAGATCTCCAGCAGGCGGAGCACGCCCTGCACCTGGTGCAGGTCGGACACGCAGCGCTGCAGCAGCACCACGTTCTCGGGTTGTTCGACGAAGGTTTCGAGCGCGGTGCGCGCTTCGCCCAACGTGTTGTTCAGCTCGCGGCCGACGAGGTCCAGAGTCTGGGAGGCGACTTCAGGCATCTATGTGGAAACCTGGGCGTGAACGTCCGTGTTACGAGGCGAGCGAAACCGTGCTGCGCGCGCGTGGTCGCGCTGGGACCGGGAAGGATTCCCGACGCCGAGGGATTGATTGAAGTGGTGGCCGCCGCGGCGGCGGCGATGGCCGCACCCGCCGCCGCGACCTGGCGCGGCACGGGAGCGCCCGGCAGGCGGAAACCCGACGCCGACTGGCGCATGGCCGCGGACAGCTGCGCGAGCTTGGAGATGCTCTGCGAAGTCGCCGTGGTCGATTCGGCGGTCTGCGTGGAGATCTCCTTGAGCACCTGCATGTTCCGCGCGATCTTCTGCGCTTCGCTCACCTGCTGGCGCGAGCTGCTGAAGATGTTGTTCACCAGGCTCGCGATCTGGTTGGAGACCTGCTCGATTTCTTCGAGCGCGGCGCCGGCGTTCTCGGCGAGTCGCGCACCGCCCACCACGTCGGTGGTGGTCCGCTCCATCGAAACCACGGCTTCGTTGGTGTCGGCCTGGATGGCGCGCACCAGCGTTTCGATCTGGCGCGTCGCCGCGGCGGCGCGCTCGGCGAGACGCTGCACTTCGTCGGCGACCACCGCGAAGCCGCGGCCCGCGTCGCCGGCCATCGAGGCCTGGATCGAGGCGTTCAGCGCCAGGATGTTGGTCTGCTCGGCGATGTCGTTGATGAGTTCGACGATGTTGCCGATTTCCTGCGAGGACTCGCCCAGGCGCTTGATGCGCTTGGAGGTCTCCTGGATCGTCTCGCGGATGGTGTTCATGCCGTCGATGGTGTGGCGCACGGCGTCGCCGCCCTTGTGGGCGACGTCCACCGAGTGCCGCGCGACGTCGGAGGCGCGCTCGGAGTTGCCCGAGATGGCCTCGGTGCTGGCCGCCATGCTGCTGGCGGATTCCGTGGCACCCGAGATCTGCTTGGTCTGCGCGCTCGACGCCTTGGCCAGGTGCGCGGACAGCGCCTGCGTCTGGCGGGTGGCGCCGTCGAGCTGGATGGCCGACTGGTTGATGGTGCTCACCAGGTCGCGCAGCACGCCGATGGCGTAGTTGATCGAGTCGGCGATCGTGCCGGTGATGTCTTCGGTCACCGTCGCCTGCACGGTGAGGTCGCCATCCGCGAGCGGCGCGAGTTCGTCGAGCAGGCGCAGGATGGCCTGCTGGTTGCGTTCGGTTTCCTTGCGCTGCGCCAGCGACAGCGCTTCGCGATGGCCGATGTCGGCTTCGACGGCCTTGACGCGCTGGAACATCAGGAAGCAGGGCACCGCGGCCACCAGCGCCAGCGCGCCGGCCACGAGGTACAGCAGGTTGATGCTGATGAAGTAGCCCGCGAGCGCGGCGAGCGCGGCCAGCACCGCGCAGACCAGCGTGGCGCTGATCAGCGTGTTCAGGGATTTCAGTGAGCGTGAGCCGCCGCTGACTTCGGTGTTCATGCCGCGGCCTCCTGGAAGGACGGGCTTTCCACCAGCTGGCGCAGGCTCAGCACCGGCCACTGCTCGGGGCCGCGCTTGAAGGCGCCCGCGAGATAACGTTCGCAACGCACCACGGTCGGCGGCGCATCACCCGCGAATTCGGATTCGGAGAAGCGGCGGAAACCCAGCACTTCATCGACCAGCAGGCCGGCGGGCACTTCGCGGTGATTGACGACGATCACGCGCACATTGCGCGAATTCGGCGTCACACCCGATCCCAGGTACTGGCGCAGGTCGAGAATGGGCAGCAGCTGGCCGCGCACATTGGCGATGCCCTTGACCCAGGTCTTGGCGCCGGGAACGCGGGTCAGGCCCGGCGGGCACGGCGAGCACTTCGCGCGTCTCTTCACGCGCGGCGAGATACAGCTCTCCGGCCATGCGGAATGCCACGCCCACCCACTCGCGCGCACCCGGATTCTCCGAGGCGGCGGCGGCGGTGACCGCGCGGCCGCGTCGCTCGAGTTCCGCGAGGAGCTCGAAGGGACGATCGCGCAGGCTTTTGAGAGTGACGACTTCGCTCATTTGACGTCATTTCTGGCAGTTCACATCAGGCCGCGAGAGTCGCCTGGGCCTTGGCCACGAGTTGATCGGGCGACACCGGCTTGACCATGTAGTCGACCGCGCCCTGGCGCAGTCCCCAGATCTTGTCGGTCTCCTGGCCCTTGGAGGTGACCATGATGATGGGAATGGTCTTGGTCTTCGGATCGTTGGCGAGCGTGCGCGTGGCCTGGTAGCCATTCACGCCGGGCATCACCACGTCCATGAAGATGAGATCGGGAGTCATCTCGCGCGCCATGCGCACGCCCTCGGCGCCGTCGTTGGCGGTGGCAGTCTGGTAGCCAGACTTCTCCAACGCCTTCTTCATGACGTGCACTTCGGTCGGGGAATCGTCCACGATCAAAATGAGAGCCATACTCACCTCGCAGCGACGTGCGTCTCGATGGCAGACAGCAGTTCGTCCTTCGTGAACGGCTTCGTGAGGTAGTACTCCGAGCCCACGATGCGCCCGCGCGCGCGGTCGAACAGCCCGTCCTTCGATGACAGCATGATCACCGGAATCGATTTGAACACCTTGTTGTGCTTGATGAGCGAACAGGTCTGATAACCGTCCAGGCGCGGCATCATGATGTCGACGAACACGATGTCGGGCGTGTAGTCGGCGACCTTGGCGAGCGCGTCGAACCCGTCGACCGCCGTATAGACCTCGCAACCTTCCTTGGCGAGCAGGGTCTCAGCCGTCTTGCGAATGGTCTTGGAGTCGTCGATGACGAGGACCTTCAGACCCTTGAGGTGGGAGCTGGTGTCGTTCACACGCAATCCTCTGCTGGACAAACAAAAAACCGAAACGTTTCCCGCTATTAAATAGCAGGGTCCGCTTGGCAAGCTGACGGGCGTTTTAACATATAGGCATACCCCCGGCTATGCCGGTCACGTCACGTTTTTGAGGTCGGAGTTGTCGATGCCGAAAACTACTAGTCTTGCCGTCGTAATGGACCCGATCGCGAAGATCAAATTTGCGAAGGACTCCACACTTGCGATGTTGCTTGCCGCGGCTGCCCGTGGCTGGCAGCTCACCTACTTCGAGCAGTCGGATCTGTTCCTGCGCGACGGCGTGGCCTACGGCCGCGGCCGGCCGCTGAAGGTGTTTGCCGATCCCGAGAAGTGGTTTGAACTCGGCGAATCCCAGCTGGTGAAGCTCGGCGACTTCGACTGCGTGTTCATGCGCAAGGACCCGCCCTTCGACGCCGAATACATCTACACCACGTACATCCTCGAACGCGCCGCAGCTCGCGGGCGCCTTCGTCGCCAACCGATCCCCAGGGCCTGCGTGACATGAACGAGAAGGTGTACACCGCCTGGTTCCCGCAGTGCTGCGCGCCCACGCTGATCACGCGCTCCGCCGACGGAGATCACCGCCTTCGCAGCCGAGCACGGCAAGATCGTCGTGCAAGCCGCTCGACGGCATGGGTGGCAAGTCCATCTTCGTCACCGAAAAAGGCGACAAGAACCTGCCGGTCATCATCGAGACGCTGACCGACAACGGCCAGCGCTTCGCCATCGCGCAGCGCTACGTGCCCGACATCGCCGCCACCGGCGACTCGCGCGTGCTGCTCATCGACGGTCAGCCAGTCCCCTACGCCCTGGCACGAATCCCCGCGGCGAACGACAACCGCGGCAATCTCGCGGCCGGCGCCAAGGGTGTAGGACGGGAACTCAACGATCGCGACCGCTGGCTGGCGGCGGAGATCGGCCCGGTGCTCGCCGAACGCGGCATGGTGTTCGTGGGCATCGACGTGATCGGCGGCTTCGTGACCGAGATCAACGTCACGAGTCCGACAGGAATCCGTGAACTCGACGCCCAGTTCGGGCTCAATATCGGCGATATGGTAATTGCCGCTTTCGAGCGCCGCCTGGGCGCCCGCCCGATGAAATGAGCTGCCCGCGCGCTGCAACTGCGCGAAGGCAACGCGCCCACGCGCGATCGCCTGACCACCACCATCTTCATGGCGGCGCTGGTGCATGGCGTGATCATCGTCGGCGTCACCTTCGGCGCGCCCGACTCCAAGGAGCGGCCTGCCGCGCGGCCTCGAAGTCATCATCGTCTCCAACGACGTGCCCGAAGCGCGCGAGAACGACGACCGCCGCCTACCTCGCGCAGCGCACGCAGGTGGGCTCCGGCAATGCCAGGGACCCGGGCGAAGCACAGTCGCTGCGCGCCGCCTCCGAATTCGCCGCGCACGACGGCCGCATCGACGGCACCTCGCTGCAGGACGATGCCGGCGCCCTGCTCTCCACCGCCGACGACCGCGTGCTAACTACCAGCGCCGCCATGCCCGAGATCCTGTACTTCGCGCCACCCGCCAGCCTCACCGAGATGACCGAAGTGCCGGTGCTCACCGAGGGCAACAACGAGCGCGACAAGATCGGCGTCGACGATCAGCAGGACCAGAAGGTCCATGGCCCGCAGCGCGACGAATTGTGGGTCACTCCTGACACGCGCGAAGCACTGCTGGCGCCCTATCTCGTCGGCTGGCGTACCAAGATCGAACGCCTGGGCACCATGAATTACCCGCAGGCGGCCTGGCGCGCACCGGCGACGCGCAATCCGGACGTGGAAGTGGCCATCCTGGCCGACGGCACGCTGGAATCCGCGGTCATCAAGACCAGTCCAGCGGCTCGGCCAAGCTGGACCAGGCGACCCTCGATATCCTGAAACTGGCCAGCCCCTTCGATCCTTTCCCGAAGGAACTCGCCGACAAGTACCGTCTGATCGCGCTTCACCTACTCGCTGGCAATTCGAGGGCGAACAAGCCGGCCAGCGGAACGCTGACCGCACCCGGCAATTCACAGTAGATATTCGCCGCATGAAAGGCGGCGGCTTCACCACACTGTCGAATCACCTGCTGATCGCGATGCCGCAGCTCAGCGATCCGAATTTTTCGCAGACCGTGTCGCTGATCTGCGAGCACGGCGAGAAGGGCGCGCTCGGCATCGTCCTCAACCGCCCGCTGTCGATGACCCTCTCCGAAGTCTTCGAGCAGATGAAGATCGACCCCACCGACAAGCGCGCCGCGGATCTGCCCGTGTTGCGTGGCGGACCCGTGCACCAGGACCGCGGCTTCGTGCTGCATCGTCCCGGCGGCGAATGGGATTCCACGCACAAGATCTCCGACTCCATCCAGGTCACCACCTCGCGCGACGTGCTCGCGGCCATGGCCACCGGCACCGGTCCGGAGAAAGCCTTCATCGCGCTGGGTTATGCGGGCTGGGAAGCCGGCCAGCTCGAGAAGGAGCTGCTCGACAACTCCTGGCTGTCGGTTCCGGCGGACGAGAGCGTGATCTTCGACCTGCCTTACGAGGAGCGCTGGCTCGCATCGCTCCGGTTGCTCGGCGTCGAAGCCGGGCAGCTGACCTCGTTCTCCGGACATGCCTGACCCGGCCGATCCGTAGTCTCTCGCCCTCGACTTCGGACTCAAACGTATTGGCATTGCCAGCGGCGACACGCTGACCCGCTCCGCGCATCCCCGCACCACGTTTCACAACGGGCCCGAGCGGCCCTGACTGGCACGCGCTGGATCGCGTGCTGGCGGACACCCGTCCGGCCCGCATCGCCGTGGGCGAGCCCTATAATGCCGACGGCTCGGTGAGCGCCCTGACCGAAGCCGCCCGCCGCTTCGCCGCCGAGCTCGCGCAACGCAGCCGCCTCCCCGTCGACCTGGTCGACGAGCGCTGGTCCTCGCAGGATGCCGAGGAACGGTTGCGGGATGCGCGCGCGAGTGGTGAGCGCCGCCGTCGGGTGACGCGGGAAGACGTGGACGCCGTGGCGGCCGCCGTCATCCTGGAACGCTGGTTCGAAAAACATTGATCCTGGAAATACCGTTCAGAACGAGAACATGACCGCACAGACCCGACCCAACGGCTCCCTCCGTCACCTGCTCACGCTCGAAGGCATGAGCAAGGCCCAGATCGAAGCGCTGCTCACGCGCGCCGAAAAGTTCGTGAAACCCATCGGCCAGCCACCCGTGCAGAGCAACGCCCTCGCCGGAGTCACGGTGGCCAACCTGTTCACCGAACCCTCCACGCGCACGCGCGTCTCGTTCGAGCTGGCTGCCAAGCGGCTCGGCGCGGACGTCGTGAACCTCGAAGTGCAGCTGTCCTCGCGCGTGAAGGGCGAGAGCATGCTCGACACCATCTACACGCTCGAGGCCTGCCACGTGGACGTGTTCGTGATCCGCGATGCCGAGGCCGGCGTGCCGGGCCTCGTCGCGACCAATGTGAAGCCCCACGTCAGCGTGCTATCCGCGGGCGAAGGCAGCGTGGCGCATCCCACCCAGGGCCTGCTCGACGCGCTCACCATCCTGCAGGCCAAGAAGAAGTTCGACGGGCTAAGGGTCGCCATCGTTGGCGACGTGAAGCACTCGCGCGTGGCGCGCTCGGCCTGGCATGTGCTCGCGACGCTCGGCGTCGGCGAGATCCGCATCGTCGCGCCCAAGGCGCTGATGCCCGAGGCCGGCGAGTTCGCGGGCTGCGAGCGCTCCACCTCGCTGGACACCGGCCTCGCCGACATCGACGTGGTGATGATGCTGCGCATCCAGAAGGAGCGCATGGCCACGGCCCAGATCCCGGACGCCGACCGCTACTTCGCGAAGTACGGCTTGTCCGCGGAGCGCCTGGCGAAGGCGAAGCCTGACGCCATCGTCATGCATCCGCAGCCGATGAACCGGGGCATCGAGATCGCTTCCGATGTGGCCGATGGCACGCAGTCCGTGATCCGCGACCAGGTACGCAACGGCGTGGCGGTACGCATGGCCGTGCTCGAGGCCGTGATCGAGGGCCGCTCGTGAGCCTGCCGCAGGAAGAAGCCGGACGCGGCGCCGGCGTTCACCCCGCGCACCGCGGCAGCATCTTCCTCGAAGACGGCAAGGTGGTCGCGCACGAGGAATGGCCCGGGGAACAGTTCGTGCTGCGGGTCTCGGCGCCGAAGTGCGCCGCCCGCGCCCAGCCCGGCAGCTTCGTGCATCTCACCTGCGATCCGGACGTGCCCATGCGGCGCCCGCTGAGCATCCAGCGCGTGAATGCCGGCGAAGGCTGGATCGAGATCCTCTACAAGATCGTCGGCCCCGGGCTGCGTGCGCTGTCGCGCCGGCGCGTAGGTGACGACATCAGCGTGCTCGGCCCGATCGGCCAGCCGTTCAAGCCGGACCCGAAGCGGCCGCGTGCGTTGCTCGTGGGCGGCGGCGTGGGCATACCGCCGATGGTGTTCCTGGCGGAGTGGATGACGGCCCCAAGATTTGATGGAAAGGGATCCGATGGCAAGGATGGACCCTGGAAGCCGCTGGTGCTCATGGGCTCGGAGATCCCGTTCCCGTTCAAGACGCGGCCCTCGACGATCCTGGTTCCCGGCATTCCCGCCGGCACCATCGGTGCCATGCCCCTGCTCGACGGCTGGGGCGTGCCCAGCCGCCTTGCCAGCAAGGCCGGCTTTCCGGGCTGCTATGACGGCTTCGTCACCCAGCTCGCCGATGAGTGGTTAGGCTCGCTCGACGCCGCGGCGAAGGCCGAAGTGGAGATCTTCAGTTGCGGGCCCACGCCCATGCTCGAGGCGGTGGCCACGGTTGCGGCAAAGCATGGCGTCCCCTGCCAGGTGTCGCTGGAGGAATTCATGGCTTGCGCCGTAGGCGGCTGCGCCGGTTGTACCGTGAAGGTGCAGACGCCGGAGGGCCCGGCGATGAAGCGCGTATGCGTAGACGGCCCGGTGTTCGATTCGCGCGCGGTGTTCGCTGGATGAGGATCTCCGCGTTGGCGTGGGTGGCGGTCTCGATCTGCCTGGCCCCGTCACTTGCTGCCGGCGCCAGTGGCTTTGCCTGCCTCTTCAGCGCTCAGTGGATCAAACAGTACGGCGACGGCGATCTTAAAACCGCTGCAGCCAGCCTGGCCAAGACCGCCCGCGATTGCCCCGAGGCTCTGCGAGGCCGGAACGGCTCGCTCGTTCCTCATCTCATCGAAGATCTTCAAGGACCCGCACTCCGCGAATCGCGGCTCACGTTGATGGAGGCGTTGTTCGATGGCGGATATCGGCTTCCGGGCGACGACGAACCTGGCGCCTGGTGGCGCGAACTCGTGGCGCGCCGAATCGAGAAACAAGATGTCGAAGGTGCCAAGAAGGTCCTGGAGCACATCGACGACTTCCCGTCGCTGCTCGGCATGCGAGTCGACCGGCGCTTCGATGCTCTCAGGAAGGAACAGCCCGGCAAATTCGACATCAAAGCCGCGCAGGCGCGCATGCTGTCGACGTTGCGGGCTCGTGTCGATGCCGCGCCGACTTCCCTCGGTCGTCGAATCGATTTGGCGGCAGGCCTGTTACAGACTGGTAATTTCGCGGAGTCGATTTCGATCGTTGAATCCGCGGTGATCGCGGGCGACAAGTACTTCGGCGACTGGAAGCAGGCGTACCCCTGGTCGCTGTTGGCACTCGGTTACTCGTACGTCGCTACGGGCCGCTATGACGACGCGCTGAAGACCTTGCGTCGCGCGCATGAGATTTCCAGGAACCAGCCAGGCCACGGCATCATCGCGGCTAATTTCGCAATCGCGCAGCTCCGCATTGGCAGGCCAGACGAAATACTGGCCACACTGGATGGAATCGAAGACGTCGGCCCCGAGGGAGAGCTGATGGCCGCCGGCGCGATCCACGGCGCCCATATACAAAAAGGCGACAAGCCGCGCGCGGACAAGGCACTGCAGCGCGTCCGCGAGTTGAGTGGGTACAGGCCGCTGGTTTTTCTCGTCGAACTACTGCGCGCCGGGAAGATGGAGGAGGCGAAACGCGAGCTCATCGGGAGACTGCGTGATCCAGACCGCCGCATCCAGGCT
The DNA here is from genome assembly GCA_963846605.1 of uncultured Pseudomonadota bacterium. GTDB lineage: Bacteria > Pseudomonadota > Gammaproteobacteria > Steroidobacterales > Steroidobacteraceae > CADEED01. The sequence continues at coordinate 289,451 of CAWJWS010000008.1, read as the reverse complement.
CTCATCGAGGTCCAAACCTATCGACACCCTCCGATCCCGCCGGGGCAGCGCATCACGCGGGCACGCATGCAGGAGCTGGTGGCCATGCCGGATGTGAGGAAGGTGATTCTCGAAGTTGGCCGCATCGAGTCCTTCGACTTCCCGCATCCCTAGGGGAGGAGTTCGACTCACCCGTTGCACTACGATTATCAGCTGGAACCCGCCAGTCGGTCCGGCGCGTTCCATGGCTAATGGCAGCGCCCAACGCCGAGCCCCGACTCCACACCCTCACCCCGTCGACCTTTGTCGTATTGGCCACCACGCTAGTCATCCGCGCGTGGGAAGGACTTCCGGAATTGCTCCGGGGTAGCGTGCAGCTGGTACCGAAGGTAGTAAGCGCCTTCGCGGTCCAGTGCGATTTTCCGCACTAGTAGCTACTCCGCGCCCGCCAATGAAAACGGGCTGCTAACCCGGCATTTACGTGTCATCGCTGCAGCCACGACGCTGCCGCACGTCCCGCGATCAACCCGCTCGCAAGACATGCCGTGAGCAGATACCCGCCCGTCGGCGCCTCCCAGTCGATCATTTCGCCCGCGCAGAACACACCGGGTCTTGCCGCGAGCATCAAGTGCTCGTCGAGCGCTTCGAAACGAACGCCGCCTGCCGTGCTGATCGCTTCAGCGATCGGACGCGGCGCCCGCAGCGGAATTCGCAACGACTTGATCGCGGTCGCGAGACGCGCGGGATCGTGCATCGCGTCGCGAGGCACGAGTTCGTACAGGAGGCCAACCTTGACGCCGTCGAGGCCGAGTGCGCGACGCAGATGCTCCGTCAGTGAACGACGGGACGAGACCCTGGCGAGCGCTGCCTGGAGATGCTGCGTGTCACGCGTCGGCGCGAGGTCGACGCACAGATCCGCGCGGCCCGTCGATTCGAGCGTATCTCGCAACGTGGCGGACAGCGCATAGACGGCGCTGCCTTCGACACCATAAGCGGAAACGACGAATTCTCCCTGTCGCTGCTCACTTTGGCCCGGATCCCGGGCGGTGCTGAGCACGACGGATTTCACGGGGTGCCCTGCGAACCGCTGCGAGAACACCGTGCTCCATCCAACGTCGAAGCCGCAGTTGGCCGGCTTCAATGGAGCGATTTCGGCGCCGGCGCTCGCGAGCCAGTGGACCCAGGCGCCGTCCGAGCCGAGCTCCGGCCAGCTCGCGCCGCCTGTCGCAATGATGACCGCGTCCGCGTTGACAGCGAGCGCGCCGACCGGTGTGGAGAATTGCAGTTCACCCTCGGGCGACCAGCCCAGGCAACGATGATTGACGTGGAAGCGCACGCCGCTGTCGCGCAGCCGGTGCAGCCAGCGGCGCAGGAGCGGCGCGGCCTTCAAGTCGACGGGAAACACGCGCGCGGACGTTCCGATCATCGTCTCGACGCCGAGCTCGCGCGCCCACCGGCGAACGGCTTCGTTGTCGAATTCATCGAGCCAGGCATCGATTTCCCGACGACGCGCGCCATAGCGCGCCGCGAAAGCCACTCGAGGCTCCGAGTGAGTCAGATTGAGGCCGCCCTTTCCGGCCAGCAGGAACTTGCGCCCGACCGAACCTTTCGACTCGTAGACATCCACATCGAGCCCGGCGGCGCACGCCGCCTCAGCGGCCATGAGCCCGGCCGGCCCGCCACCTACGATCACTACTCGCCCGGAACCGCTTACCACCCGAAGTCCCGCTGCGGATCCGGCGCCGTGAACCGCTTTGCGTCCTCGTCCAAACGTCCTCCCAGTGCGCGGGGAATATACCGCTTCATGAACCGTGAAAAGAAAACGGGCCGCCTGCCCGGTCGGCAGACGGCCCATCCGGCCTCCATGTCGATCAGCCCTTCACGCAGAGCACCTGCTTGAGCGTATACGCGACCTCCACGAGGTCGCGCTGTGCCGCCATCACCGCGTCGATGTCCTTGTACGCGGCCGGCGTCTCATCGATGACGCCGTGTCCTTCCGGCACTCCACGCCTTCCGTCGCGGCCTTGTGGTCCTCGACGGTGAAGCGCTTCTGCGCCGCGGTACGCGACATCACGCGCCCCGCGCCGTGGCTGCAGCTGTGGAAACTCTCGGTGTTGCCGAGTCCGCGCACGATGTACGAACGCGCGCCCATGCGACCCGGGGATGATCCCCAGCTCGCCCCGCCCTGCGCGCTCACCGCGCCCTTGCGCGTCACGAGCACGTCGTCGCCGTAGTGATGCTCACGGCTCACGTAGTTGTGATGGCAGTTCACCGCCACCTCGCCGATCTGGAAGGGCGCGCAGCTCCTCACGCATCACACGCAACACCGAGTCCATCATCGCGCGGCGGTTCTCGGCCGCGTAGTCCTGGGCCCAGGTCATCGCCTCGACGTAGTCGTCGAAATGCTCCGTGCCTTCGCGCAGATAGGCGAGATCGCGGTCCGGCAGCTTCGCGTCCTGCCTCAGCATGTCCTTGCGCGCGAGCTCGATGAAGAGCTGGCCGATCAGGTTGCCGATGCCGCGCGAGCCGGAGTGCAGCATCACCCACACGGCCTGCTCGGTGTCGAGACAGACCTCGATGAAGTGATTGCCGCCACCCAGCGTGCCCAGCTGGCGATGCGGCTCCTTCTGCTTGAGGCGCGGATACTTCGCGACGACGCGTTCGTGGCGATCCGACAGGCCGCCCCACCGGGTACGCACCGAATCCGGCGTGATTGCCCAGCCACCCTTCTGCGCACGGCCCTTGACCGTGACCATGCCATGGGGAACCGCTCGCTCGATGCGTCCACGAAGTGCGGCCAGAGACTCGGGCAGGTCCTTCGCCTTCAGCGTGGTCTGCACGGCCATCATGCCGCAGCCGATGTCCACGCCCACCGCGGCCGGGATGATCGCGCCCTTCGTCGCGATCACCGAGCCCACGGTGGCGCCCTTGCCCACGTGCACGTCGGGCATCGCTGCCACGTGCGAGTGCACGAAAGGCATGCGCGCGGTGTTCGCGAGCTGCGACTTGGCGAGCTCATCCACTGGCACGCCGCGCGTCCACATCTTCACAGGCCGCCCGCCTTCGACGGTCATCGTTTCGTAAGTCGTGCTACTCATGTGCTGGATTCTCCAACAGCCCCGGCCCGTGGGCCCCATTGCCCACGGGCGCTTCGAAATTCCGGGACAAAGTGCTCCCGACGGCGCCTCGCATCGCGCGATGCGCCGAAAATCCGGGAGCCTGGAAAGCCGAAGGCCCCGGTCAGCGGCAGCTGACCGGGGCCTCGAGTGAGAACCCTGCGGAGAGCTGCCTGAACGCCGCTCTCCTTTGCATCGAAGAGCTAGTTCGAGTTGTCGTCATGTTCGCGGCGAACGGCGCGCATGGGCGCGGCCGCGTGGCGGGCGAACGGAAGTTGGTAGTTAGGATGCATAGGGGCGCGCATTCTAGGCCGGGAAATCGCGGTGTCAAGCCCGTTTTCAGAATCGCCAGGCGATGTCGACTTCGAAACTGTCGCTGAACTCGGCGCTGGTGTACGAACCACCGAGCGAGAAGCGCGGTGTGAAGAATTTCCGCACCTTGCCGGTCAGGGACTCGCTGCCGTCCTGGTATGCCACGCCGGCGCTGAAGGTGTCATCGAAGTAGTAGTCGAAGTCGATGCCGAAGGACGTATCGCCCTGGTCCGGGTCGACCACGCTGATGCTGCCCGCGTAGTAGTGCGCGTTGGGCAGCTTGCCCACGTAACGCGCGGTGATGTTGGGGTCGTAGCCGTCTTCGTGGAAGCCCGTGGTGATGAGCAGTCCGTCCAAGGGCGCAATGCCGACCGTCCCCGACCAGTGGTTGTCGTAATCCTTCTGCACGATGGTGGAACTGACCGCGGTGACATGCTGACTGCGCGACGCAGCCACCCCGGCGAAGAACATCGTGCCCGGGATGTAGTAGCCCACACTCGCAGCCTGCGAATTGAGGTGGAATACATCGACTCCGAAACTCCCTTCGAAGCGCGCGGCGGCCAGGCTCACCGAGCTGGCGCGCCCCAGAAAGGCGGCCTCGGCCAGTGGCACGCCGTCGGTCTTGACCGGGGCGAAGTACCAGCGGCCCTGCACATAGAAGGCATCCAGGTCGGGAAAGTCACCGGGGGCCAGCAGCTGGACGTATGTGCCCTGCAGTTCCGCCCGGTAGTCATCCGCCACGGCGGCGGGGGCGGCGGCCATCGACAGCAGCGCGGCCGCAGCCAGCGCGATATTCCGATTCGAGCTCATGAAACCATCCGTTAGTTAGAGAGTTCCGCGCATTCGCGCGGCCGGATAGTACGGCAACGAGCCAGTAGTTTGGTTCCCCGGACGTGACAGGACGCCGCCGGCCTGCCGGGTATCGCGCCGCAATACGCGGCGGATTGACAGGATCCCGGAAGCGCGCCGCGCCCGGGCGCTTCAGCCGAAGTTGATCTTGGCCTCGAGGTTCGACCGCGAATCCGCGTTGGTCAGCGCCTCTTCGATCTCGATGCGGCCCTGCTTGTAGAGATTCAGCAATGCCACGTCGAAACTCTGCACGCCGCGCTCCGAACTCGCGACGATCGCTTCCTTGATCGCGCTCACGTCGCCACGCTTCACGAGCTCGGTGATGTACGGCGTGTTCAGCATCACTTCGATGGCTGCGATTCGCTTGCCGTCCTTGCACACCACCAGGCGCTGCGAAAGGATGGCGCGCAGGTACTGCGACAGATCCAGGAAGATCTGCTTGTGCTGGTCCTGCGGGAACATGTTGATGATGCGGTCCAGCGTCTCCGCGCTGTTGTTCGCATGCAGGGTCGAGAGAACCAGGTGACCCGTGCCGGAGAGGTTGATCGCCGCCTCCATCGTCTCCCTGTCACGGATTTCGCCGATGAGGATGACGTCGGGCGCGGCGCGCATCACACCGCGCAAAGCGCGCGCGAACGACTTGGTGTCGAGCCCGACCTCGCGCTGGTTCACGATGGAGCGCTTGTTGGTGTGCAGGAATTCGATCGGGTCCTCGATGGTCACGATGTGATCCGAGGACACCTCGTTGCGATGGTTGATCATCGCGGCGATTGACGTGGACTTGCCGGAACCGGTGGCGCCGACCATCAGGATGAGCCCGCGCTTCATCATGATGAGGTCCTTGAACATGTCGGGCAGGCCCAGCGCATCGAGTTTGGGCATGTCGGCGCTGATGTAGCGCAACACCATCGCGGGATAGCCGCGCTGGTAGAACACGTTCACGCGGAATCGGCCGAGGCCGGGCTCGGAGATGGCGAAGTCGATCTCGAGCTCGCGCTTGAAGCACTCGAGCTGGTCGGGCGTCATGAGGCCATAGGCCGCCTGCCGCACCGTCTCCGGCGTGAGCACCTGCTTGTTGATCGGGATGATCGCGCCTTCGATTTTGACCTTTATGGGCGAATTCGAAGTGAAGAACAGGTCGCTGGCCTTGCGCTCGACCATGAGCTTGAACAGCGGCCGCGTATTGAGAACCATCGGCGCGCTTTCACCCGCACCCTTGGCCTCGTGGGTATCCTCGAGCTGCTCGTTCACCGCTGCCATGAATTCCTCTATCTAGGGGATCAGAACGAACGGCCCTGCTGGTCTTCGTCGACCATGCTGAGGGTGCCGCCGTCGTCGAGGTTCTTCACCTCGCGCTTGCTCTCGAGCTTGATCTTGAGTCGCAGTTCGTTCTTGGAGTCGGCGTTGCGCAGGGCGTCTTCGTAGGAAATGAAGCCGGTTTCGTACAGGTCGTACAGCGCCTGGTCGAAGGTCTTCATGCCGATGCGCGTGGAGCGCGCCATGACTTCCTTGATCTCCTGCACCTTGCCTTTGAAGATCAGGTCCTGGATCAACGGCGAGTTCAGCATGATCTCCATCGCGGCGATTCGGCCGGAGCCGGATTCGCGCGGGATCAGGCGCTGCGACACGAGCGCGCGGATGTTCAGCGACAGGTCCATGAGCAATTGCTCGCGACGCTCGTCGGGGAAGAAGTTGATGATGCGGTCCAGCGCCTGGTTGGAGCTGTTGGCATGCAGTGTCGCAAGCACCAGGTGGCCGGTCTCGGCGAACTGGATGCCGTATTCCATCGTGTCGCGGTCGCGGATTTCGCCGATGAGGATGACGTCGGGCGCCTGGCGCAAGGTGTTCTTGAGCGCGGCGTGCCAGTTGTCGGTATCCACGCCGACTTCGCGGTGCGTGATCACGCAGCCCTTGTGCTGGTGCACGTACTCCACCGGGTCTTCGATGGTGACGATATGGCCGCGGGTCTTCTCGTTGCGATAGCCGACCATGGCGGCCAGCGACGTGGACTTACCCGAGCCCGTGCCGCCCACCATGATCACGAGGCCGCGCTTCGACAGCACGACTTCCTTGAGCACCGGCGGCAGGTCGAGCTCTTCGAGCGTGGGAATCTTGGAGTTGATGAGGCGGATGACGCAGCCGGTGTTGCCCTGCTGCACGAATGCATTCACGCGGAACCGGCCGATGCCGGGCGGCGCGATCGCGAAATTGCATTCCTTGGTCGCGTCGAATTCCTTGGTCTGGCGGTCGTTCATGATGGCGCGCACCAGCACGGCGGATTGCTCCGCGGTGAGCGCGCGCTCCGACTGGGGCCGAACCTCGCCGTCGATCTTGATCGCCGGGGGAAAGCCGGAGGTGATGAACAGGTCCGAGGCCTTCTTGTCGGTGACCCGACGCAGAAGGTCCTGCATGAGCTTGATGCCTTGTTCGCGATCCATGGGCCTTCCTTACAAACTGTCTTTGTTCGCGGCCTTGTAGCGAGCTTCTTCCTTGCTCACCACGCCCTTGGTCACGAGGTCTGCGAGACATTGATCGAGCGTCTGCATGCCCGCCTGCGCACCGGTCTGGATGGCCGAGTACATCTGGGCGATCTTGCCTTCGCGGATCAGGTTACGAATCGCGGGCGTACCGATCATGATCTCGTGCGCGGCGATACGGCCACCGCCGTTCTTCTTCAGCAACGTCTGCGAGATCACCGCGCGCAGCGATTCGGACAACATCGCGCGCACCATTTCCTTTTCCTGCGCCGGGAACACGTCGACCACGCGGTCGATGGTCTTGGCGGCGGAGCTCGTATGCAGCGTGCCGAACACCAGGTGTCCGGTTTCCGCGGCGGTGAGCGCCAGGCGGATGGTTTCCAGGTCACGCATTTCGCCGACCAGCACCACGTCAGGGTCTTCGCGCAGCGCCGAGCGCAGCGCTTCGGAGAAGCCGAGCGTGTCACGGTGCACTTCGCGCTGGTTCACGAGGCAACGCTTGCTCTCGTGCACGAACTCGATGGGGTCCTCGATCGTGATGATGTGATCGGGACGGTTGTCGTTACAGTGGTTCACCATGCCCGCGAGCGTGGTGGACTTGCCCGAACCCGTGGGGCCGGTCACGAGCACGAGCCCGCGCGGCAGCATGCACAGGTCGCGGAAGATCTTGGGCGCGGCCAGGTCATCGAGCGAGATGATCGTGGACGGAATGTTGCGGAACACGGCGCCGGCGCCGCGGTTCTGGTTGAAGGCGTTGACGCGGAAGCGCGCGAGCTTCGGGATCTCGAACGAAAAGTCCGTCTCGAAGAACTCTTCATAAGCCTTGCGCTGCTTGTCGTTCATGATGTCGTACACCATGCCGTGCACTTCCTTGTGGGAGAGTGCGGGCATGTTGATTCGTTTCATGTCGCCATCCACCCGGATCATGGGTGGCACTCCAGCGGACAGGTGCAAGTCCGAGGCGTTATTCTTTACGGCGAAAGCGAGGAGCTGGGCGACGTCGACGGCCATGCGGTGTCCCTTGAAAAGCGCCGTTGAGTATAGACCCGGGTATCAGTGATCAATATGTTATCCCGTCCGCAGAATTACTCGGAGAGCGTCCGGAGCACTCTGGAGCGCGTCGCCGGGGCCTGCCACGAGGCAGGGAGAAGTGTCGACTCCGTCACGCTTCTGGCCGTTTCGAAGGGTCAGAGCGCCGCAGCAATCGAGGCGGTCTCCGGCTGCGGGCCGGAGAACTTCGGCGAGAATTTCCTGCAGGAAAGCCTGCCCAAGATCGAGGCACTCGCCGGCCGCGAGCTCACCTGGCATTTCATCGGCCGGCTCCAGGCTAACAAGACCCGCCCGGTGGCCGAGCATTTCCACTGGGTGCACGGCGTGGACCGCCTCAAGATCGCCGAGCGGCTCTCGGACCAGCGGCCTTTCCACTCGCCGCCACTCAATGTGTGCCTGCAGCTCCACGTGGGCGGCGAGGCCAGCAAGGGCGGCGTGCCTGCCGTGGAGATGCCCGCCCTCGCCCGCGCCGTGCGCGAACTCCCGCGCCTCAGGCTGCGTGGGCTCATGTGCATGCCACCGGCCGAGACCGACATCGGGCGGCAGCGCGCCTGGTTCCGGGAGGCACGGCAGCTGTTCGACTATTTGAATGAACGCGGAAAGGGCAACGAGCAGGGCCTCGGCCTCGACACGCTTTCGATGGGCACCACTGCCGATTTTCGGGCGGCCATCCTCGAAGGCGCCACGCTCGTGCGCATCGGCACCGCCATTTTCGGACCACGCAACTAGCTCTTAAAATCGGACCCACATGGACATCACAGCGGCATTCATCGGCGGCGGGAACATGGGCGGCGCCCTCATCCGCGGTCTCATCGCACGCGGCCTCCCGGCGCAGAGGATCAGCGTGGGCGAAGCCCACCAGGCGAGGCGGATCGCGCTCGCCGATGAACTCGGTGTGCACGTCACCGCCGACAATCGCGAGGCCGTGCAAGGCGCGGACGTCGTGGTCTTCGCGGTAAAACCTCAGGATATGGCGGGGATGGTGCAGCCGCTGGCGGACATGTTCGCCCGGCGTCCACCGCTGGTGCTCTCGATCGCCGCGGGCATCCGTGTCGCCGACATCGAAGGATGGTGTGGGCCTGGCGTCGGCGTCGTTCGCGCCATGCCGAATCGCCCCGCGCTCAACAGCGCCGGAGCCACCGCGATGTATGCGCCTGCTTCCGTGCGCGAGGAGCAACGCGCGCTCGCCGCCCAGGTGCTCGGCGCCGTCGGCACGACAGTGTGGGTGTCGGACGAAGACGCGATCAATGTCGTCACGGCGCTCTCCGGCAGCGGACCCGCCTACTTCTTCCTGCTCGCCGAACTCATGACCGATGCCGCCGTGAATCTCGGCCTGGATCGCGCCAGCGCGCTCGAGCTCGCCATCCAGACGCTGTACGGCGCCGGCAAGATGGCGCGGGAAAGTGACGGTGACCTGGCGCGGCTTCGCGCCGAAGTGACTTCCAAGGGCGGCACCACTGAGGCCGCGGTGCGCTCGTTCGACGCGGCGAACCTGCGTGGTATCGTCGCCGCCGCCGTCACCGCCGCCACCGAGCGTGGCCGGGAAATGGCCCAGGCCTTCGGAGACAAACCCCGCAAATGAACGCCCTGTACTACCTCGTCGACACGCTGCTCACGATCTACCTGTACGTGCTGATCCTGCGTTTCGTCATGCAACTCATGCGCGCGGATTTCCGCAACCCGGTCGCTCACGCGGTCACGGTCGCGACCAATCCCATCATCATGCCCCTGCGCAAGATGTTCCCGCCGGTGGGCAAGGTGGATAGCGCGACGGTGCTGGCCATCGTCCTGGTGGCGGCCGGCACGGTGGCCCTGCTCGCCTTGATCAGCGGGGAAGGCGACTGTTAGATCCGATGAGCTGGATCGTGCGGACCGGCCTCATGCTGGTGCGCGCCATCATCATGTTCTTCATGGGCGCGATCTTCATCTACGCGCTGCTCTCCTGGGTGGTGCCCGCGGGCTACAACCCGACGATGGCGTTGCTCGGAACCATCGTCGAGCCGGTTTTGAGGCCATTTCGCCGCTTGATTCCGCCGATCGGCGCGCTCGATCTCTCGGCGCTGTGGGCGATGATCGCGCTCGGCGTGCTGCTGCAACTGCTGCATCTCGGCTAAGCAGCACAACCACTTAAGAGACAGACGCCCACGTCGCGTCGCATGCGCGCTCCGCGCGCGTATGGCGAAGATTCGTACAGTGCGCGAGCGCTTTTTTCACGCGACGCAAGCATGCGACAACTCATCGACGTGTGCGCGCGACCCTAGAAAACAAGGCATTTCCGCGCACGCCCGGAAGAACGAAAAATCTTGCGCAGCGATGTGCCTGTGATATGTTTCGCGCCGAATCACTCGCCGCGGAACATTTTTTCCGCTGCACTTTTACGAGGAGTCGAGTAATGGCAAAGAAAGGTGGCGCACCGACGAAGTCGGAAATCGTGGCTCAGATCTGCAAGGACGCCGAGCTGTCCCGCAAGCAGGTCGCCGCGGTGTTCGAGTCGCTCAACACCCAGATCAAGAAGAGCCTGCGCGGTGGCGGTCTGTTCACGCTGCCCGGCTTGCTCAAGATGAAGGTCGTGAAGAAGCCCGCCACGAAGGCGCGCGAAGGCATCAACCCCTTCACGAAGGAAAAGATGGTGTTCAAGGCGAAGCCGGCCTCCAAGAAGGTCCGCGTTCTGCCGCTGAAGAGCCTGAAGGCGTTCGTTAACTAAGAGTTAATCGAAAGCGCCCGGTTTCGCGTCGGCCACGGCGCGAAATCACCGCAAAAGCCTCGATTCCTGCCGGAGTCGGGGCTTTTGCGCTTTCAGCGCGGGAGAAATTGCGCGCGGCGCGCGGGCTCAGCCGCGCAGGAAATCCACCAGCAGTGGTTTGAGTTCGTGCAGCCGGCCGTGGAAGAAATGGCCTGCGCCGTGCGAGCACGTGCAGGCGCGGCTGGCGCGCCTGCTGTCGCGCCCAGGACAGCACGGCATCCGGGGGCACCACGTCATCCGCATCGCCCTGCGCGAGCATCCATTCGCAATCGGGGGCGGTCACATCGCCCAGCTCGTAACCCACCACCGGCGGCGCAATGGCGATGAGGCGATCCGGCGCCACGCGCGCGGCGCCACGCAGCGACACGAAGGCGCCGAACGAGAAGCCGCCTAACCACAGCGCGGCGCCGGGGAAACGCCGGCGGCCTTCCTCCACTACGGCGGCCAGGTCATCGGCCTCACCCTTGCCGAAGTCGAACGTGCCCCCGCTGGCACCCACGCCGCGGAAATTGAAACGGAACGCCGGCGCACCGCACTCGACCATCGCTCGCGCCAGGGTGTGCGTCACCTTGTTGTCCATGGTGCCGCCCTTGAGCGAATGCGGATGGCAGGCGACGCCAAAAACGCTGGGCGGTTCGGCGGACTCCGGAAACTCCAGTCGCGCCTCGATCTGCCCCGAGGGCCCGGCCAGCGTGAGCACTTCCCGCCGCATCAGGGCGCCTTGTGGACCTTGTCGTCCTTCATGACGAACGAGACACGTTCCATCACGGCGATGTCCTCGAGCGGATTGCCGGGCACACCCACGAGCTCACCGAGCTTGCCGACGGCGATGCTGCCGACCTTGTCGTCGAGCTCCAGGAACCTGGCGGGGACGCTGGTGGCGACCTTGATCGCCTCCATCGGCGGCATGCCGGATTCCACCATGAGCTTGAACTCGCGCGCGTTGTCGCCGTGCTTGCTGACGCCCGTGTCGGTGCCGTACAGGATCTTCACGCCCGCCTTGTACGCCTTGGCGAAGGTGTTCTGGATCTGCGGCCCCACCAGCAGCGCCTTCGGGCGAACCACGGGCGGAAAGAAGTTCGGATCCTGCGCCTGGTCGTACACCCACCGGCCGGCCGAGATCGTGGGCACGTAGAACGTGCCGTATTGCTTCATGAGCTTGATGCCTTCGTCGTCCATGAACGTGCCGTGCTCGATGGTGTCCACGCCCCCGCGCACCGCGCGCTTGATTCCCTCCGCGCCGTGCGCATGCGCCGCCACCTTGAAGCCGTAGTCGCGCGCGGTCTGCACCACTGCACGGACTTCCTCCTCGGTGAACTGCGGGTTCGCGCCATTCTTGGCGATGGAGAGCACGCCACCCGTGGCGGTGATCTTGATGGTGTCGGAGCCGTCCTTGTAGCGCTGGCGAACGGCCTTGCGCGCCTCCTCGACGCTGTTGATCACGCCGTCGGCCGGGCCCGGATCCGCCGGGAACTTGCGCGCCCAGCCATTGGTGGGGTCGGCGTGACCGCCGGTGGTGGCGATGGATTTGCCCGCGGCGATGATGCGCGGACCCGCCACCTTGCCGGCATTGATGGCATTGCGGAGCGCGATCGACGCGAGGTACTGATCACCCAGGTCGCGCACCGTGGTGAAGCCGGCGCGCAGCGTGCGCTCCGCATACACCACGCCATTGATGGTGACGTCGCCTTCGTTGAGCTTGTAGCCCTGGATCTCGGAGTCCTTCGAGTACTCGCTGGTCAGGTGCACGTGCATGTCGAAGAGGCCCGGCAGCAAGGTGCCGTTCTTCAGGTCGATGACGCGATCACCCCCCGCGGGCGCGCGGAAGCCGTTCTCGATGGCGGTGATCTTGCCGGCCTCGACCACGACCGTCTGGTTGGTCCTGGCCGTGTCGGACACTCCGTCGATGACGCGGCCCGCATGGATCAGCGTGGCGGCCTGCGCGGCACCTCCCACCAGCGCGGACACCAGCAAGGCCATTGCCAGCGGGACCCGCGAGCCCCGCCGACGCAGCAGCCGCTTCATCAATGGATCTCGACCAGTTCGACGTCGAAGACCAACGTGGCGCCGGGAGGAATCAGGCCATTGCCCGCGCCGCGCGCGCCATAGCCCATGTCGGGCGGAATCACGAGGCGACGCTTGCCGCCGACCTTCATGCCCACCACGCCCTGGTCCCAGCCGGAGATCACGTGACCCGCGCCGAGCTGGAACTCGAAGGGCTCGCCGCCCACCGAGCTGTCGAACTGCTTGCCCTTGTTCTCGGGCGTCGCGGCATCGAAGAGCCAGCCGGTGTAATGCACGAGCGCGGCCTGTCCGGATTTGATTTCGGCGCCGGTTCCCGGTGAAAGATCGATTTTCTGCAGCGGCATGGTTTCGCTTCCTGTGGAGGGTGTATCTGCCGCGGGCGCTTGCGCCGCGGTTTCCGGGGCTGGAGGGGGTGGCGTCTCCGCCTGCTCCTTCTTGCTGCAGGCGGTGATCAGCAACGCGGTCGTCGCAATGACAAACAAGCGGGCCTGCATCGCGGTACTCCGGAATGTCGGGGCCGGCATTATTGCATCACCCCAGCCGCGCCCACAGGTGATTGAGGCGCTGCACGAAGGCTCCGGGATCCGGGAGCTGCGCGCCCTCGGCGAGCAGCGCCTGCTCGTAGACCACCAGCGCCAGCTCCTGGAAGTCGCCCTCCTCGGGTCGCGCGTCCAGGTACTTCACCAGGTGGTGATCGACGTTGAGCTCCAGCACGGGCTTGCCCGCCGGCGCCTGCTGGCCGGCGGCCTCGAGCACCCGGCGCAGCGGCGCGGAGATGTCGTGCTCGCTGGCCACGAGGACGGCGGCGGAATCCTTGAGTCGCGTGCTCACGCGCACGTCTTCCACGCGCTCGCCGAGCGCGTCCTTCATGCGCTTGAGCAGCGGCGCCGATTCCTTCAGCTGCGCCTCGGCTTTCTGCTTGTCCTCGCCGCCGAGATCGCCCAGCTCCAGGTCGCCACGCGTGGCGTCCTTGAATTTCTTGCCTTCGAATTCCTGCAGGTGGTCCATGACCCAGGCGTCGATGCGCCGGCCTAACAACAGCACCTCGACATTGCGCGCACGGAGGCCTTCGATGGCCGGGTGACTGCGCGTCGCGGCCAGGCTTTCGCCCACCACGTAGTAGATCTTGTCCTGCCCGGTCTGCATGCGGCCGACGTAGTCGGCGAGCGAGGTCTGCTCGTCATCCCCCGACTGGTTGGTCGTGGCGAAGCGCAGCAGCGGCAGGATCTTGTCGTGGTTGCCGCGATCCTCCGCGAGGCCTTCCTTGAGCACCGGACCGAATTCCTTCCAGAAACCCTGGTACTTCGCAGGCATCGTCCTTCGCGAGTTTCGCCAGCATGTCGAGCACGCGCTTGGTCAGCGCGGCACGCATGGCTTCCACCTCGCTGTCGGCCTGCAGCAGTTCGCGCGAGACGTTCAGCGGCAGGTCGGCCGAGTCGAGCACACCCTTGGCGAAGCGCAGGTAGAGCGGCAGGAACTGCTCGGCGTCGTCCATGATGAACACGCGCCGCACGTACAGCTTGAGCCCGCGCGCTCCATCGCGCTGCTACAGGTCGAAGGGCGCGGTGGACGGAATGAAGACCAGGCTGGTGTAGTCGCGCTTGCCCTCGACGCGGTTGTGCGACCAGGTCAGCGGATCGCCCGGGTCGTGCGAAAGGCTGCGATAGAACTCGACGTACTCCTCGTCCTTGATGTCGCTCTTGGGGCGCGTCCACAGCGCGGTGCCGCGATTGACGGCCTCGTACTCGAGTGTTGCCTCGCCTTCCTTCGGCATGCGCACGGGGAAAGCGATGTGATCCGAGTAGCGGCGCACCAGCGAACGCAGGCGCCAGCTGTCCAGGAACTCCTTGGCCTCGTCCTTCAGGTGCAGCACGATCGTCGTGCCGCGCTTCTCCAGCTCCAGCGACTCGACCGTGAACTGGCCATCCGCGGCGGACTCCCAGCGCACGCCCTCGCTGGCCGGGAGGCCCGCGCGACGCGAGAACACTTCCACGCGCTCGGCGACGATGAAGGCCGAGTAGAAGCCCACGCCGAACTGGCCGATGAGCTGCGAATCCTTCTGTTGGTCGCCGGAGAGCTTCTTGAAGAACTCCGCGGTACCCGAGCGCGCGATGGTGCCCAGGTTCGACACCGCGTCCTCCCGGCTCATGCCGATGCCGTTGTCGCGCAGGGTCAGGGTTTTCTTCTCCGCGTCCGCCTCGATCCAGATGGCGAGTTCGGTATCGCCGGCCATCAGCTCCGGTTTCGACAGCGACTCGAAGCGCAGCTTGTCGTTGGCGTCGGACGCGTTGGAGATGAGCTCACGCAGGAAGATCTCCCGGTGGCTGTACAACGAATGGATCATGAGCTTCAGGAGCTCACGGACTTCGGCCTGGAAGCCGAGCGTTTCCTTCTGGGAGGTATTGGCGGTGTTCATGGCGCCGCGAGGTTGCGGGTGGGCGCCATCGATTTCAAGCCCCTGGCGGGGCTTTCAGCAAGACCGTCCCCCTCGAGAGAAGGGGCCTTCTGTTAGTGAGACCGGCTAGCGGGGGCGGACCGAGGTCCAGAGCGCCATCGCCGTGTTCTTCACGTAGTAACGGCTCGCGCCCATGAGGTCGTCGAGTTCGTCCCAAAGCAGCAGAAAGCGTTCCATGGGTGCGATCGTAGGAACAGGCATGCCGCGTCGCTGTGTCAGGAGTCACAGTCGATCCGGGGTTTGGTTGCGCCTGCCGGACCGCGTCGCTAGTCTTTCGAGTGCGTCACGTTGAAGGCACATTCTGACAAGTAGCCTAAAGACCTCATGCAGCGCATCGTCGTACTCAACCCTAAAGGTGGCTCTGGCAAGACCACGCTCGCGATCAATCTCGCGGCGTACTTCGCCCAGCGCGGCGACAACACTTTACTGATCGACCGCGATCCCCAGGGCTCGGCGACGCGCTGGCTCCGCAAGCGCAAGATGCCGCAGCCCGAGATCCGCGGCATCGCCACCTTCGAGCGCGACTCGCGCACCACGATGAGCTGGCAGATGCGCGTGCCCGAAGGCACGGAAAAGATCGTCGTGGACAGCCCCGCGGCCGTGGAGGCCCGCGCCCTGCCCGAGCTCACCCGCGACGCCAGCAAGATCATCGTTCCGGTGCTGCCCTCGGACATCGACATCCATGCCGCGTCCCGCTGCATCGCCGACCTGCTGCTGGTGGCCAAGATCAAGCGCGTGGAAAACCGCATCGGCGTCATCGCCAACCGCGTCCGCAAGAACACGCTGATGTTCCAGGCGCTCATGAAGTTCCTGGAAAAACTCGAGATCCCCGTGGTGGCCACGGTGCGCGATTCGCAGAACTACGTGCGGGCCGCCGAACAGGGCGTCGGCATCCACGAAATGAAGCCCTATACGGTCAAGGAAGACCTGGCCCAGTGGGAGGGCCTGCTGGCCTGGCTGGAGCCGGAACGGCAGCTCACCGAGCAACCCGCGCCCCTGCAGGAACAACCTGCGCCACAGGTGGCGGCCGTGCCCGAAGCCGTCATCGACTCCACGGACAGCACGGCAGCACACGACGCCAGGTTTCTCGTCGGTAGCTGGGACTGATTGTCTTCACCACGCCGGCGAACAGACTTCGCTGGCTTTCCCCGCGATCCCCGCTGTGCGAGTGATCGTCTGTATTTTCAGATCGTCTATTTCTTGCCCGGAGCCGGGTCTTCTTCCCAAGTGCCCTTCACCTTGTCGGCCCAATGCTTGTAGCTAGACCAGGTGTACAGGTTCTTGGTGATGGCCGCGTGTCGGCCACGCGTGCGCTGCATGCGCTCGAGCCACGCCGCGTAGGCATCACTGCCCACCGGCGGAGGCGCCCCATTCGCGGCATTGCCGCGGTTTCTGTCGGAGGAACTCATGCGGTACTCCTTTCGGTTGACGTAAGCCTACGTTTACGTCGCACCCGAACGACAGGAACTGATTCACGGGGTCGCGGCCCGTTGCGGGCAATGCGGGTTGGGTCTCGCAGATTTTTTCGTTATGTCGCGCGTAATCGCTTCGCGGCCGCACCGATTTAACGGTGCAGCCGCTTATTGTTACGCGCCCGTCAGGCGACGAGCCGGTAGCAAGGCTTGTAAGCGCTGCCCGGAAGCTTCATTCGCTTCTGCGCAACGAATGCCGTCAGCAGCTCGTCGAGCAGTTTCATGACGCTGGCGTCGCCCGCGAGTTCGTAGGGCCCTAACTTCTCGATCGCGCGCACGCCGTTTTCCTTGACGTTGCCCGTGACGATGCCCGAGAAGGCGCGGCGCAGGTCCGCGGCCAGCTCGTGCGCCGGGGTGTCGCGGAACAACCGCAGGTTGCGCATCGATTCGTGGGTCACTTCGAAGGGATGCTGGAACCCGACCGGGATCTTGAGCAGCCAGTTGTAGTTGTACGAGTCGCTGTTGTTGCGGCGGAAATCACGCACCTGCTCCATGGTGGCCACCATGTAGCGCGCCACTTCGGCCGGATCATCGACGATGACGTGCAGCTTCTCGGCGGCCTTCGGGCCCAGCGTGGCCTGGATGAAATTCTTGATCTGCACGAAGTAGTCGGCGGTGGATCGCGGCCCGGTGAGCACGATTTTCAACGGTTGCCCGGCGTTGGCAGGCTCCAGCAGGATGCCGAGGAGCGTACAGGATCTCCTCGGCCGTGCCCACGCCGCCCGGGAACACCACGAGCCCGTGCGCGAGGCGCACGAAGGCTTCGAGGCGTTTCTCGATGTCCGGCATGATCACCAGCTGGTTCACGATCGGATTCGGCGGCTCCGCCGCGATGATCCCGGGCTCGGTGAGCCCGATGTACCGGCCGCCCACGATGCGCTGCTTGGCATGGCCGATGGTGGCGCCCTTCATGGGGCCCTTCATGGCGCCCGGACCACAGCCCGTACACACGTCCAGGCCGCGCAGGCCGAGCTCGTAGCCCACTTTCTTGGTGTACTGGTACTCCTCGGTATTGATGGAGTGACCGCCCCAGCAGACCACCAGGTTCGGCTTGGATTTGTAGTCGAGGATCCGCGCGTTGCGCAGGATGTGGAACACCGCGTTGGTGATGGCCGCCGGATTGTTGAGGTCGAAGCGGCCGCTCTCGATGATCTCGTTGCTGATGAAGATCACGTCGCGCAGCACGGCGAACACGTGTTCCTTCATGCCGCGGATCATCTCGCCATCGACGAAGGCCTGGCCGGGCGCGTTCTTGATCTCGAGCTTGATGCCCCAGGCCTGGCGCACCAGTTCCACTTCGAAATCCTTGTAACGGTCGAAGATTTCCTTCGCGTTGTCCGTTTCGCTGCCGGAGTTGAGCACGGCGAGCGCGCACTTGCGGAACAGCGGATAGAGGCCGCCGGCGCGGGAGTCGAGCAGTTTCTCGATTTCCGACTGGGAGAGGTTCTCGAGGCTGCCGCGCGGTCCGATGCGGGCATCCACGAAGTCGGGTATGACGATGCTGGTTTCCAAGTTATCCCTCGTGTTTTCACTTCGCCTTTGTTTGTGGCGGGAAGTGTACTCGACGAAGGGAGGGGGCCCTGGGCGGCCGATTCGGCGTACGTCGCTGAGCTACGGCTCGATATCGATCCGCACGTTCTCCGAAGTCATCATCCAGATCTCCACCATGTCGGCATTGGTGACGGCGATGCAGCCATCGGTCCAATCCTGCGTGGCGTAGTAGTCCGGCGTATGACGGGGATCGTTCGGCAGGCCGTGGATCATGATGGAACCACCGGGTTGCCAGCCGTTGCGGCGGGCCCGCTGCGTGTCCTGCTCGTTCGGATACGAGACCTGGATCGACAGGAAGAAGTCGCTGCGCGGATTGCGGCGCGTGAGCTTGTAGTTGCCTTCCGGCGTACGGAAGTCGCCCGAGCGTTCCTTGTGCCCGCCGGGATTCAGGCCGAGCGCGACGCGGTAGGCGCGCAGCACATCAGTTGCCGCGCATCAGGTACAGGCGGCGCTCGGATCTTGCGAACGAGCACGCGGTCGGCCATGGGCAATTCGACGCCCATCGACGCCATGGCGCGGGCATGATAGGGCAGCGCATCACCCGAGGCCGTCCCGGCGAAACCGAAGACGATCAACGGGGCTGCGAGTGCGATTAGCCTGGTTAACGACATCGGGTTAGAAAACAAGCACTTGAGATGATTCAAATTATAGGTACGCAGAACGTGTCCACTAACGGATCGCGTCACAGCTTGGGGTGTTCGATGCAGCAAGAATGTCCATCGGCTTCGATTATGACAAGCCGTCGCCATGCTCCGACCGGGTCGCCCCTGCGGCTTTCGCTCGTGCTCTCTTTGAGCCTCGGCCTGGCGTCCACGTTCATCGGTGGCTGCGCCGCGCTTGCCCGAAGACTCGCCCGTGATGGAGCAGCTCGACTCCGAAACCGGCGTGACCATCGCGCGGCTCGGCCGGCCCGTGGAGCTGTATCGCGAAACCTTCCAGCAGAATCCCTCGGGCCGCTTCGCCTTCATCGCCCCTTTCGAAACCAACCAGATGGGGAAGCGCGAACTCTATCTATGGCTCGCCCTGCCGGTCGACCCCGTGCCGGGAGAAGAACCCGTGGTGGAACTCGATGGCGCCATGCTCGCCCTGCCCGCTTCGAGCCGCGAGGCATCCGCCGCCGGACTCACGCGTTCGCCGTACAAGATCCCGACGCCGTGGAGCGCGATGTTCTACTACCGGATCGACGAGGCGCTGGTGACCCGGCTGGGCAATGCCAGCCAGCTTTCCATCCGCGTGTCCGAGGCGACCAAGGACGGAACGGCCAAGACGCAGTTCGCGTCGAAGGTCGCCGATTCCCGCCTGAAGGACTTCGCCAGCCGCTGAGCCGGCGTCCTGGCTAACTACCAGCCAGGACCACCTTCGGCATCACCACCTGCGTGCCGGCACGCAGGTCGGACAGGTCCGTGTCCGGGTTGTACTGCCGCAGAAGCCAGATGGGCAGGTTGCTGAACTTCTGCGTCATGGTCCAGAGCGAATCGCCCCGCGCACGATGTAGACCTCGGTGCCGGCGATCCGGTGCTGCGCGAAGAACTCGCCCTGGAGCTTGGCGTGGTAGTCGCGGCGGACCTGCTCGAAGCTCTCGCGTGACACCTTCGAATAGTCGAGCTGCAGCTTCTGGCCGAGCTGCACGGGCTGGCGCGCCTTGAGCTTGTTGAGCGTGCGCAGCTTCTGCGTGGGGATCTGCAGCCAGTCGGCGTAGTGACCCAGGGTTTCGGTGGCTTCGACGCGGATGGTCCCGTCGTCACGCACCTGGTAGTCGATGGAATCGGCCAGACCCTGCGATACCGTGACCGGTCCGAGGGCTGGGCCGAGTTCTTCGGCCTGCGCCGCCGACACGGGTTCGCGGGCAACTTCCGCGGCCTTGACGACCGAGGTGGCCACCTCCGGCGTGGTCGCCGCTTCCATGGCCACGGTGGCCGCGGAACGCGGGCGCCCGCGGGTCGGCTCACCGGTGCCGACGGGACGCGTGGTCTCCTCGCGCACGACTTCCACGGCCGCCACTTCGCGTTGCGCTTCACCCCGCGCGGCATCGATGGCCGCCACCTTGGTCTCGGAATCGGATTCGCGCGCCGCGATCTCGGCGCGCAGCTCACCGGCGATACGCAGACGCTGGCCTTCGTACAGGCGGTCCGGGTCCTTGAGCGAATTCATGCGCAACAGTTCGCCCTCGGGCACGCGCACGCGCGCGGCGATGACCTGCAGCGAATCGCCCCGGCGCACCACGTAAAAATCCTCGGCCGGCGCCGAAGCCGCGGTGGCGTTTTCCGGAGAAGTCGTGGAGACCGAAGTGGCCGCGACGCTCGCCGCGGCACCACCGCCCAACAGGCGCGGCAGCTGCTCGGGCAGGTTCAGATGGCGTCCCGTGCGCACACTGGCATTGGCCGAAAGGCCGTTCATCTCGCCCAGACGCGCGGCGGTCATGCCATATCGCTTGGCGATGGCCGCCAGCGTCTCGCCCTTGCGCACGCGGTGCGTGCGCGGCGTGATCTGCCCGGCGTACAGCTCGTTGGCCGGCAATTTCGCCTTGAGGTTGTCCGCGGTCCAGGTTTCCGCCGTGTCGGCGGGCAAGCGCAGCCGGTAGCCCCGCGGCACCAGCCGCGTGCCGTTGAAGATCGTCGGACGCCAGCCGGGATTCAGCATGCGCAGCTGCTCGCGATCGACGCCGACGACGCGCTCGAGCGTGGCCAGCCGCACGTAGGCCGGCATCGTCACTTCACGGAATTTCTGTTCGGGGCGGCGCTGCAGCTGGCCGAAGTACTTTTCCGGATTCTCGTCGATGGTCAACGCGGCGAGGAATGAAGGGAAGAAATTGCGCGAGGCGAAACCGAAGGTGCGGCTGTTGTACGTGCGGTTGATCTTCACGAAGTCGTCCGTGCCCACGGACTCCTTCGCGCGGCGCATGCCGGCGGCGCCGTGGTTGTACGCGGTCAGCGCCAGCGGCCAGCTGCCGAGCACGCGGTAGTTGTAGGCGAGTAGTTGGGCGGCGGCTTCCGTGGAGCGGTACGGATCGAGACGTTCGTCGACGGCATCGTCCACCCGCATGTAGCGGCGGCCGGTGGACCGCATGAACTGCCAGAGACCCGCCGCACCCACCTTGGAATAGGCGGCGGCGTTGAACGAAGACTCGACGTGCGGCAGCACCGCGAGTTCGGGAGGCAGTCCCTGGTTGGCGAACGTCTCCGCGATATGGGTTTCCCAACTCGAGGAACGGATCAGCCCTTCCTTGAAGCGGTCGGCCTGGCCGAGCTGGAAGCGGATGCGCTGCATGGCATCGCGCAGGATCACCACACTGGGGTTCGGGCCCCAGAGCGCGAGCATTTTCTTGTCGTCGGCGGACAGCGATTCGCGACCCGCCTCGGTGGGCAGCGCCGCCACGATGCGGCGCAGCGCGGCAATGTGCTGATCGCGGCGATCGTCCACGAGACGCTGGCGGTCACGCGGCGAACTGCCCGCGCTGAACTGCAGCCGGTCGTAGACCACGGCGAGGTTGCGCTCGTCGTGAAGGAAGCCTTCGTTGGTGGTGACCTCGGTGTAGACGCGGATCCAGAAGTTGACGTCCTGCTGGATGCCTTCAGGACGCGGGATGGCCGATGGGGCGCCGTTGGCCGGAATCGCGAGGATCGAGAACACCGGCAGGAGCAGTGCCAGGCGGGCGAGGCGGCGGAATCGTGCGACTGTCGGACTCATTTACACTTCTTCGGGCATATCCAAATGATTGTTCCAACTAGAGTTTTCTGTTGGAACCCCAGCTTATGTCGCGCCGTGAGGCGGTCCATGCGTCGAAGATTTTGACAGCAGGCGCCTTCAGGCCGACGTGACATATTGCCCAAACTCGCACATTGAACCGGCGGGCCCCCGCTCGACCGATTACGGCGTGAATACGACGTAAGAATCCTCTGGCACAGCGCTTGCTCTCTCTTGTTCAAGCGGCTCGACAAAGACCGCAGCGAACAACAACAAGAAGAGCGAATACAGCTCCTCCAAAACAAGCAAGCAAGCGACCAATGAGCCCCGCGCAAGCGGGGCAAGTTTTTTGTGGTGGCAGGAATTGCAACCCGCCGCGAACTTCACTCGTCCAATCATGCAAAGGGCCAGCCTGGCCCGCGTGGACAAGGGGAAGGAAATGAAACTCGTCGCTTGCGTGGTCGCGGTTGCCGTCGTCTGGGTCGCCTGGGGTGGAAGCCCCGTTTCCCATGCGAGTGACGGCAAAGACATCACCGCCGTGAATTCCTCGGTCACGGCCAGCGACGGCCAGGCCTACGGAACGCTGAGCACCGTGAACGGCGACGTGCACGTCGGCCGCAGCGCCACCGCCAACGAAGCCCACACCGTCAATGGCAGCATCACGCTGGAAAACGACGCACGGGTTGGCGAGGTGCACACCGTGAACGGCTCACTGAACATCAACGAAGGCGTCGCCATCGAGCGCGAGGCGCACACGGTCAACGGCGACGTCGAGATGGCCCGGCGCTCGCGCGTGGGCGGCGACGTGGCGACGGTGTCGGGTGACATCGAGCTCACCGGCGCGGAAGTCGGCGGCGGACTGCGCACCGTGCAATGGCGACATCGACCTCACCGATGGCAGCCGCGTGCGCGGCGGCATTCTCGTGAAGAAGAACAAGGGCTGGAACTGGGGCAAGGAACGACGACCCGGTGAAAGTGCACATCTGCGGCACCTGCGTGGTCGAGGGCGACCTGCGCTTCGAACGCCCGGTGGAGCTGCGTGTCGACGACGGCGCCAGGATCGGCAACGTGATCGGCGAGAGCGTCACGCGCAAGTAGTCGAAGCCCGAGGCCTCAGAGCACGCGGCCGTACAACCTGACATCCGGCTCATTCGGGCGCATGGACACCATGCGCTCGAATGTCATTCCGAGCTTCTCGATCACGCGGATCGAGCCGCCGTTGCCCTCGGATACCACGGCGATCACTCGCGGCAGGCCGAACTTCCGCGACGCATGCGCCACCGTCGCCTCCGCGGCCTCGAGCGCGAAACCCTTTCCCCAGAACTCCGGCAGGAAGGCGTAACCGACGTCCACATCCGGCAGGAAGTCGCGCTTGAGCAGTCCGCACATGCCGATGGCCACGCCGTCTTCACGCCGCGAGACATGCCACAGGCCGAAGCCGAACTGCTCGTACATCGCCATCGGGCCTTCCCGCAGATAACGATGGGCGTCCTCGACATTGCGCACGCCCTTGTCGCCGATGTTCTGCGAGAAACGAAGGCTGGTTGAGCAGCCCCACCAGGAATTGGCGTCGTCCGAGAATTCCAGACGGCGCAGCGTCAGCCGCGGCGTCTCCAGTTCAGGAGGGGTCGCCAAAACGCGACCGCTCGAACGTGGGCAGGCCGTCACCGAACTTCACCCAGCCGATGTCATGACTCAGCCAGGAATGATGAGTGGGCGGGAATGCCCAGGGCGCATCCAGGCTGCAGGTGGTCACGTCCACGAAGTCGGGCGTGTCCACGTGGTCATAGGTGAGCGGTGATCCGCAAGTGCCGCAGAACTGGCGCTTCACCTTGGGCGAAGACTCGTACGCCACGGGCGTGCCGCGGGTGATGCGGAACTCCGCGCGGGCGAAGGTCACCCACGCCACCACGGGCGCCGCGGACACGCGGCGACAGGACTGGCAGTGGCACACCATGCTGTTGGCCGGATTGGTGGTCACCGAGTAGCGCACGGCGCCACACATGCAGCCGCCCTGGATGTCTTGAGTCAAATGAATCCCCCAAATGGTGCATCCGGAGCTTACAAAAAAAGAGCCCCGCTTGAGGCGGGGCTCCTATGCGCGGAAACGGGGGTCTTGTTCCGCAGCTTGGTCTGTGTCGCCCAGTAGGGTTCCGGGCTCCACGAATACTCTGTGTCACGAGGCGGGATTTTCTCCCACCCCTGAGCGGCTTTTATTGCCGGGCTGCGAACGGGGTCAGGTTTGCGGTTTGAGGTAGGAACCGGCGAAGCGGTCCCAAAGACGCTCGATCTGGGCACGGGGTCCGCCCGCGCCTGCAGCAATGATTGCACGAGCATCGGGCTCGGCGATCCGGCCCAGGCGGCAGAGCACGATCAGCGATGCCGCCACCCGGCCGAACTTGAGAGAGCGGCCCAGCGGGTTCTCCATGTGCAGCTCGGCGGCCAGGGTCTGGCTCTCGAGCGCGTACTGCACGCGAGGCGACAACTCCCAGCTCACGGCGATGCGGCCCGCGGTCGGCGCCACCCAGGTCTCGAGCAGCCGCGCGATGCTCCCGGGATCCGGCACGAGGTGCGGCTGCGCGGCGAACTGGTCGCGCACGATGCGGAACACCACGATCGCCGACAGGCCGTAAAGCAGGCCGCAGAGCTGCGCGACGAAGGGCTCGGCGTTCTCCACCTGCGTGGCGTGGGTCTCCGCGGCCATCGCCGAATACAGCGTGTGTTCCCAGACCGAGTTCGGGAAACCGTCCGAAGGCGCCGGAGTTTCCGGTCATCACGGGCTGAAGCAATGCCGTGGCGATGATCGAACGGATGCCGCGCACCCCGACCAGCGTCACCGCGCGGTCGATGCTTTCGATGGGCAAGCTGCTCACGCGATAGACGGGGCTGTTCGCGATCCGCAGCAAATTGCCGGTCAGGGCCGGGTCCTGCGCAATGATCTGCGACATTTCCGCGAGCGTCGCTTCGTTGTCATTGACCGTCGCCAGCAGCTTGGGCAGCAGCGATGGCCGGCGCGGTATGTACTCCGGGCGTGCTTCGATCTTCTCGAGCATCTGCTGGACGGCCTGGAACACCGGCGCGTGGTCCGGGTTGGGCGGAGTGCTCAGCGCTTCGCGTGGCGCATCGTCGAGCGCATAGGCGACCAGGCGACGCAGCGCCTCGTTCTAGCTCATGGCCGCCGCTGGACCGTCAGCGCGCGAGCCCGTCAGTGTGCGATTCGAACCCGTGGCGTCGAGTTCGATCGGGGTCGAGGCCTGGGGCTGCGTTCGGCCTTCTTGACCCGTGGCGCTGCGCGCCAGGGACGATGATCACGACCAAGGCCACCACGACGCAGCCGATCAGAACGGCCAGCGGATCCAGTCATGGGCTAACCGTTCGCGGGGTCCGCCAGCAGATGCGGCTTGTATAGCGATGCAGCAATCGCGCGCGCGTCATCCCGCCTGCAACCGCCCGCTGACTCAAGGACAAATCCATGGCCAGCGTCAATCTTCGTGTGAATGGCAAGAACGCTGACTGCCGACGTCGACCCCGCCACACCCCTGCTGTGGGTGCTGCGCGACTCCCTGGGTCTCGTCGGGCACCAAGTTCGGCTGCGGCATGGCGCTGTGTGGTGCCTGCACCGTGCTCGTGGATGGCAACCCGATCCGCGCCTGCTCGACGCCGGTGGCGGGCGTCGCGGGCCAGAAGATCACCACCATCGAAGGCCTGGCGCCGAATCCGCCACGCAAGCTGCATCCGCTGCAGGAAGCCTGGATCGAACACGACGTGCCGCAATGCGGCTACTGCCAGGCGGGGCAGATCATGTCGGCGACGGCACTGCTCGCGAAGAATCCCAAGCCCACCGATGCCGACATCGACGCGGCGATGGCCGGCAACATCTGCCGCTGCGGCACCTATCAGCGCGTCCGCGCGGCGATCCACACCGCGGCCGACAAGCTCGCCGGAAGGAAAGCCTGATGAACGCGCACGTGATCCCGACTCGGCGGATGCCGAGCTGCGCGAGCCTCGATTCGCGACGATGCGAACGCGCAGGAGCGCCGGCGCCGCGCGATTCCGCGCCGTGCAAGCTCGACCGACGCAGCTTCCTCAAACTCACGGGTCTCGCCGGCGGCGGCCTGGTGCTCGCGTTCTGCGCTCGGGCGAGGACGCGCATGCCGCGGCCAGCGCAGGCGACGGCGAGTTCGCGCCGAATGCCTTCCTGCGCATCTCGCCGAAGGCACGATCCTCATCTACAGCAAGGGTCCGGAAATCGGCCAGGGCATCAAGACCGCGTTCCCGCTGATCATCGCCGAAGAGCTCGACGCGGAGTGGGCCGACGTGAACGTCGAGCAGGCGCCGATCAATCCGGCGGTGTACGGCCGCCAGAGCGCCGGCGGTTCGCGCTCCATTCCCGACAGCTGGGATCAGCTGCGCACGCGCGGGCGCGGTGGCGCGCGCCATGCTGGTGTCCGCGGCCGCGGCGCAACTGGAAGGTGCCGCGACGGCCGAATGCACGACGCGCGACAGCGCGGTGTGGCATGGCAAGCGCAAGCTCGGCGTACGGCGCGCTCGCCACGAAGGCCGCCGCGCTGCCGGTGCCCGATGCGGCCACGGTCAAGCTCAAGGACGCGCAAGGACTACCGGCTGCTCGGCAAGTCGTACACCGGCGTCGACAACCACAAGGTCGTCACCGGCCAGCCGCTGTTCGGCATCGACCAGACGCTGCCGGGCATGAAGATCGCCGTGTACGAGAAATGCCCCGCCACCGGCGGCAAGGTGCGCAGCGCGAATCTCGACGAGATCAAGAAGCTGCCGGGCGTGCGCGATGCGTTCGTCATCGAAGGCAACGGCAAGCCCACCGAGGTGATGCCCGGCGTCGCCATCGTCGCCGACTACCACCTGGGCCGCGTTCGAAGCGCGCAAGCAGCTGCGCGTGGACTGGGACGAATCCGCGGCGTCGAAGGACAGCTGGAACGACTTCGCAAGCGCAGGCCGCGGAGCTCGCCAAGCAACCCGCGGGCGCGACGATCGTCGCAACGTCGGCGCGGTGGACGAGGCGCTCAAGGGCGCCGCGAAGACCGTGTCGAGCGTTCTACACCTATCCGTTCGTCTCGCACGCGCCGCTCGAGCCGCAGAACTGCACCGCGTGGAGCCAGGACGGCATCGTCGAATTCTGGTCGCCGACGCAGACCGCGGAACGCGCGCTGCGACACTCGTCGCCGGCGCGCTGGGCATCGCCGGCCGACAAGGTCACGATCCATCAGACGCGCGTCGGGCGGTGGCTTCGGCCGGCGCCTGATGAACGACTACATGTGCGAAGCCGGCGCGATCGCGAAGCAGGTCGGCGGACCCGGTGAAGCTGCGTCTGGACGCGCGAAGACGACATGGCGCACGACTTCTTCCGCGCCGGTGGCTTCCACTCGCTCAAGGGTGGCGTCGACGCGCAGGGCAAGCTCGTCGGCCTGGCGCAATCACTTCATCACCTTCACGCGTGGACGGCAAGGCGCCGGCCAGCGGCGCCGACTGGCCGGCAACGCAGTTCCCCGGCGCTGAGCCTGCCGAACTACCAGCTCTCGCAGACCATGCTGCCGCATCAAGACGCCGACGGGCCCGTGGCGCGCGCCGCGCTCGTGCTCGGTCGCGTGGGTCGATCCAGAGCTTCCTGCACGAGCTGGCCGTGGCCGCCGGCCGCGATCATCGCGAGTTCCTGCTGGAAGTGATGGGTGAACCGCGCTTGCTCGACAGGCGGCCTCAACACCGGACGCGCCGCGGACGTGATCAAGCTCGCCTGCGAGAAGGCCGGCTGGGGCAAGGCAGCTGCCCGCGGGCCACGGTCTCGGCCTCGCCTTCCACTTCAGCCACGCCGGCCACTTCGCCGAAGTGGCCGAAGTCAGCGTGGATCGACCGACAAGCGCATGCGCCTGCATCGCGTGGTGGTCGCCGGCGACATCGGCCCCATCGTCAACATGAGCGGCGCGAACAACCAGTGCGAAGGCGCCGTCATCGACGGCTTCAGCACCATGCTGGGCCTGGAGATCACGATGGAGAACGGCCGCATCGAGCAGTCCAACTTCCACCAGTACCCGATGCTGCGCATCGCCGCACATCCCGAAGGTCGAAGTGCATTTCATCCAGAGCGACAACCCGCCCACCGGCGTGGGCGAGCCGGCGCTGCCGCCGGTGGCGCCCGCCATCTGCAATGCGATCTTCGCGGCCATCGGACACCGCGTGCGCACGCTGCCGCTGACGAAGGAAGGATTCAGCGCCGCGTGACCGACGCGTCGAGACGGGACTTCCTCAAGGCAACCTTCGCCGCGGGCGGTGCGCTCGCGGCTCCCGGGCTCGCCAATGCCGCGATGTCACCAGCCGCGGCTTCGGCGGCCGCGGCTTCATCGGCCTCCGACCCGCGGCCCTGGCACCAGCGCACGTACCGCTGGGGACAGACGAATCTCACCGAGATCGACCCCGGCCGCATCGACATCGACTTCTGGCGAGCGCACTGGAAACGCACCCGCGTGCAGGGCGTGGTGATCAACGCGGGCGGCATCGCCGCGTTCTATCCCACGAAGATCCCCTTCCATCACCGCGCCAGCGGATTGGGCGACCGCGATCTCCTCGGCGAGCTGACGCGCGCGGCCCGCGAGGACGGCCTCGCCGTGTTCGCGCGCATGGATTCCAACCGCGCGCACGAGGATTTCTACCGGGCGCATCCCGACTGGTTCGCGCGCGACATCGATGGCAAGCCCTACGTGGTCACGGGCCTGTACGTGGCCTGCGTGAACGGCCCTTACTACCACCAGTACCTGCCGGCCGTCCTGAAGGAGATCGTCACGGGCTACCAGCCCGATGGCGTCACCGACAACAACTGGAACGGGCCGCAGCGGCACCAGCCCTGCTACTGCGCCAACTGCGAGACGCTGTTCCGTGCCCGCACGGGCGCCGCCCTGCCCCGCGGCGTGAACTGGGACGACCCGAACTACTGCGCCTGGATCCTGTGGAACTACGCGCGGCGCCTCGCGATCTGGGACGAATTCAACCGCGTCACGCGCATGGCGGGCGGAAAGGACTGCCTCTGGGTGGGCATGATGTCCGGCAGCCCGAACTACCAGGCACGCGTGTTCCGCGACGATCGCGAGGTGTACCGCCGCTCCGAGCTCATCATGCTCGACCACCAGCGGCGCTTCGACGAGGAAGGATTCGCGCACAACGCCGAGACCGGCTTGCGGCTGCATGCCGTCGGCGGGTGGAACAAGCTCATTCCCGAAAGCATGGCGATGTACCACCTGGGCGAGCACAACTTCCGTCTCGCGACGAAGCCGCCTGCCGAGGCGAAACTCTGGGCGGTGTCGGGTTTCGCGGGAGGGATCCAGCCCTGGTGGCACCACCTCGGCGCCGTGCAGGAAGACCGCCGCATGTTCGATACCGCCGAACCCTTGTGGCGGTGGCACGAACAGCACGAGAAGTACCTCGTGGATCGTCAGCCCGTCGCGAATGTCGGCCTGCTGTGGTCACAGCGGAACATGGATTTCTTCGGCCGCGACGACGCCGGCGCGCTGGTGGACGACCCCTGGAATGGTTGTGCCCAGGCGCTCGTGCGTGCACGAATTCCCGCCGTGCCCGTTCACGTGGACGACATCGAACGTCTCGCACGCGAACTCGGGCTCAAACTACTGATCCTGCCCAATCTGGCGGCGCTGTCCGACGAACAGGTGGAGTCGATCCGCAGGTTCGTCGCGGCTGGAGGCAACCTGCTCGCGACGGGCCTGAGCTCGCTGTGTAACGAACTCGGCCGTGCGCGGCCCGATCTCGCACTGGGCGACTTGTTCGGAGCCAGCTTGCCGGCTTCGCATGCCTGGCGAGACCCCATGCGCCGCACGGCACATGCGAAAGACTGGTCGCAAACCTATCTACGCCTGCCGCGCCAGCCGGACGAGCGGCACGAAGTCCTGCGCGGATTCGCCGGCACCGACGTGCTGGCTTTCGGCGGCACCCTGGAACCCGTGACGCTCGCCCGCGAGGCGCGGATGGCGCTGAGTTTCGTGCCGGCCCTGCCGCTGTCGCCGCCCGAGGACGTGTGGATGCGGCAACCGGAGACGGGCATACCCGGCCTGGTCTGCCGGGAAATCGGCGGCGCGCGCATCGCCTGGCTGCCGGCCGACGTCGACCGGCGCTACGCTCGCGACCAGCTTCCGGACCACGGCGACCTCCTCGCGAACCTGGTGCGCTGGGGTTTGCATGGCGACCTGCCTTTCGAAGTGGAAGCACCTGGGCTCATCGACTGCCGCCTTCACCGCACACACCGCGGAGATGGCGTGCTGCATCTCGTGAACCTCAACAATCCCAATGCGTGGCGCACACCCGTGCAGGAGACGGTGCCCACCGGGCCGCTGCGAGTTCGCTTGAAGGCTTCGCTGGCACACGGCCCGGTGCGCGCGCTGGTGGGCGACAAGCCTCTCCGTCAGCGCCGCTCCCGGCAGTGGCTCGAGGTCGAAGTCCCGCGCATCGCCGAACACGAAGTGCTCGTATTCCCGATGCGTTCCGTAATCAATTCCGGGTCGTGAAGTCGTCCAGCCTCTGGCCTTTCGAGTAGACCACGCGATAAGGCCGGGCCTGCAGCACCACCACGTGCCGGTCCGCTCCGGCGATCAGGAATTCCACGTCCACGGCGTTCGCGCGCTGGTGCCACACACGCATGAAGTGCGCGTGCAATTTTCCCAATACCGCGTGGAGTGACCGCAGGTCGGATTCGCTCAACAACGACGCGCCACCGAGCCTCGAGCTGCGGGAGAGCAGCTCGCTCTCGAATACGCCGCTGTATGTGTAGACCAGGTGCTGCTCGGGCACCTCGTTTCCGCCGGCGCCCGTGACGCTGCCAGCCGTCGTCTGCGCGTTGATGAAGTATCCGGGCCGCAGTTCGGTGAAAGGGTTCGCCGTGATCGCCACACCATTGGCCGAGGCGCCATCGACGAAGGGCTGTACCAGAATGGCCATGCCCACCGCCGCATGATCGACGCGATACCAGCCGCGCTCCTCGAACGCGCCCTGCAGCCACACGCTGGCCCAGACTTCCGCGATGGCGGCTGCGATCTGCGCGTCGTCGGCCCCGGCTTTCACGCGGATGGATCGGTACAACCCGGCCCCCGTGAATCCCGCGAGATCTTCGGCATTGGTGCTGGAGCGCAGGATCCAGCGCGCCCCCGGTGCGATGCCCTGCATGCGCGCGCGGACTTCGCGCACCAACGAGGCGTCGACAGGCCGTGACTGGATGGCCGCGCGGACACTTTCCAGCCAGCGTGACCGGGTCGTCACATCCGAAGTGAATGCCGGATCCGCTAGCTTCGCGGTCAGCGCGTCCGCCGCGCCCGTCGTCTTCAGGTGCGAGAGGTAGTGAGACAGCGGAATCACGAAGCCGCCGGGCGTGCTCACTCCACCGATGCGGTTCACCTCACCCAGTTGCGCAGCCTTGGCGCCCGCGAAGCGCGCGTCGTCCAGCCTGAGGGTCGCCACGTCCGCCAATGCCGAGTGCGCGCTGTCGAGCGAAGGGACCTGCGGCCTCTTGGGGCGACGTTTGAGCCACGCCTTCTCCGCCGCTTCGAGCGTGGCCGCGCGGATCGTGAACTCCTGCATGTTCACGTCGAGCTGCACCAGCTTGCCGTCCAGCGCGCGGAAATCCTCGCGCTCCAGGGCATCGCGGGCTGCCATATTCGGTGTGCCGCGGTTGGCGCACAGAATCGCGATGTGGCCCAGCGGCGCCTGGAGTTCGCGCGAGATCACGCCGGCGCTCACCGGGATTTCATCGGGCAGCACGTCGAGCACGAGTATCTGGTCCGCGCGCACCGTCGTCAGGTCCAGCTTGCCGCGCACCACGCGCAGGTAGCCGAAGGTCTTGCCCGTGGTCAGCGGCTGGTAGCGGAGTCCGGCGAACACTTCGTCGGCGCTGGCGAGCGGGAGCTGGCCGCGCACACCTTCGATCGCCTTGTCATGCAACTCCGACATCGGTCGGAAGCGCAAGCGGTCGCCGTTCCAGAGCAGCTCGCGCAGGGTTTCATGCAGCTTCATGATGCGATCGCCCGGCAGTGTGTCGCCGCTGACCAGTTCGAGCGTCCACGCATCCGAATCCAGGTAGTGGACGAGCGTACCCATCTCGAACCGCCGCGAAGGCTCGCGATACTGCACGCGGTTGAACGTCTCGTGATCCAGCGTCACGCGGTCGGCGCGCGGAATGCGATCACGCGCGAAAAAGTAATGCACCGGGTAACGCGAAGTGTCGGCAAACCAGACGCGGCGGTTGTCTTCGAGGTCGAGCAGGAACTTGACCACTTCCGTGCGCGCGGTGACGGCGGACTGCGGGCGCGCGGCGAGGGAGTGCCAGGTGGCGGCGTCGGGAATGGAGTGGGTGAAGGCCGGGCGCCGTGTCGTAGTCGCGCAGGCGGAGAGCAGGAGACTGGTCAGGATGACGAGGCAGGAAAGGCGCATGGCGGCGAGCGTAGCGCATCGCCATGCGCGTTTGCGGGAACTCACCCCGTCAGGGAGTTGGCGCTGGGTCCGCGGGTGCAGGCTCGGTGCCTGTCCCGGCAGCCTGCGCATCGCGGGCCTCCTGTAGTTTGTCGAGCGCCTGCAGCAGTTCCAGCTCCTTCGTCGCCAACGCGCCCTTCTGCGTCGAGAGGTTCACTCGCAGGC
Organism: uncultured Pseudomonadota bacterium; assembly: GCA_963846605.1. Lineage (GTDB taxonomy): Bacteria > Pseudomonadota > Gammaproteobacteria > Steroidobacterales > Steroidobacteraceae > CADEED01. The sequence goes on along the minus strand of CAWJWS010000008.1, from coordinate 257,079 downwards.
TGAAGATCTCCGCCGGAACTTTCACGAGCGCCACGACGATGTCGTACGGAATCTTGACGAAGCCCAGCGCCTCGCTCGGACGTGTTGCCGCGTAGCTGGTCAACATGCCGTTGTCGAACGCCACGGTGTAGCTGACGTTCGTGAAGGCGCCCGTAGGCATCGGAAGAAACTCGGTGGGACTGAGATTGGGAAGGGTGATGGTGGTCTGGGCGATCGCATTGCCACTGTCATGAGGTTCCAGGGAAAGGATGTGTGTCAGGTCCCGGCGATAGGCCAAGCCCCGCATGAACGATGATTTGTTCTTGTTTGCTGTCACGACTTTGCAGCGCGATGCGTCGTTGCAAAACGTCGCCAACGCCGTGGTCGCGTCGGGCTGCGGCTCGCCTTTGACCGTGTTCAGCGTCAACCGAACCTCCATGTTCGGAAAGTCCTTCTGCAGCCTGCCGGACACCACCGAGAAATCCTGAAAGTCAGTGATGAAAGTCACCTGCCGGTTCTCGCACGGAATGCCCACATTGCGATCGATGGTCACTCCCGAATCGGACTGCCCCAGGATCTGGAATCCCGCCGCGCTTCGCGCAGCGATCGTGTTGACTACCGACAGAATGATTTCGGCGGTCTTGTCTTCGGCTTTACCGGCGGCGCCCGACAGCAATCCGGAGTTCGTGGTCGTGAGCGTCAGCTCGTCGCTCCGAAAACGGCTGTGATCGAGCTGCGCGGCGAATCGATACGGCAGATCCGGCGTCAACGCCTGCGGTTTCACCGATAAGCTGGTGCGGTAGGTGCAGTCGGGATTGCCGCCGGCATTGCCAGCCTGGCTACGGGCCTGGTGGAGGGTGCCGATCAGCTGTTCAAGTTTTTCCTTGTTCTCGATCCGTTGCCCGAGCACTGCCCGGAGTTCCTCTTGCGCACGGAACTGTGCTTCGGCCCCCCGCTGATCCTGCGGCACACGCTGTTGGTTCATCCGGCTCTGTTGAGCCTCCAACTCCGCGATCTCCCTTTTCAGATCGCCCAGCGTCCAGTCATAGGACTCAATCACTTTGTCGATCGAGTTGATGCCCTGGTACTTGAGGGCCCAGAGGTATGCATCGCGAGCGGCGTTGAACTCTTCCAGTTTCGCATTCGCGGTGCCCGCGAGGTTCTCGGATTTGGTCCTCGCGACATCGGCCGCCTTCTTCGCATCCGCTTCATGCAGGAGACCCGCGGACTTTTTGGCGATGTCGACAAGGCGCTTGTAATCCGTCGCAGCCTCCGCGGCTTCCTTGTTGGCTGCCGCCAATGCCGTCGATGAAGCGTGCAATGCCTTCGCAAGCTCGTCCGCGTTGAGTGACGGCACCACCTTCTGGTCGATCGTGATTTCGAAGTAGCGCTTTGGCAGGTAGTAAGTGATGCCAGTGGCCGGAGTCGCCGGCGAGGTCGATCCGCTCTTAACAAATGTGCACGCCGATGACGACAGGCACGCGAAGGCGATCGAACCGAGTGTGAGAACGGTTTTCATGGAGTTTCCTTGGGATTCAGAAGCCGAACGGCATCGGTCAATGACCGATGCCGTTCGATCTCGTCATTCAATCTTGTACAGGCGCGATTCCGCTTCGACTGGTTTGCCCGCGGCGTTCTCGCAGCGGGCCTTGATGCGCACTTCGTCATTTGGCTGCAATTTGCCGGCGAGCAGAGTGCGGGCCTTGGCGTCGAAGGAGTCATTGCGCACGCGATTGCCGACACGCACTTCCACCTGAGGCTCGTACTTGCATACGCCCGCGGGAAATGCCGTGTCGAGGTGGATCCGCTGACTGCCCTTTGAGAGCTTTATCCGCCCCTCTTCCGCGCCGATCACTCTGACCGGACGGATCACACGCAGCAGGTCCAGCCTTGCTCCAGTAACAGACTTGTCCTTCAAAGCCGGTTCCCGAATCGAGTTGTCCATGATGCGTTGTTTGATCTGCGAGTAGGTCCAATCGGGATACTTTGACCAGAGCAGCGCTGCGGCCCCACTGACGAACGCGGCGGAAGTGGACGTCATTGCATAAAACGCCGGCTCGTAGCAGTCTTTTTCAAGAGACTGTCCGCAGATCCTGGTGCTCCAGCCATTGCCCGGTGCTGCAACATCAACCGAGACAGGCCCCCAGATGGATTGCGAGGAGACCTTGAAGTCCGCGTCGTGAGACATGACGACGAGAAGGTTCGGGGAGTCGTACGAGGCAGGGTACGAGCGGTAGTCAATATTGCCGCCATCGCTGACACTGCGATTGCCGGCAGCGACCACGACGAGTTGCGGCGCCTTGTCATCCACCATCTTTTTCAGCAAGTCCCGCACGTGTGGCAGCTCGCTGAAGCTGTGCCAACTGGCATTGATGACTTTCACGTTCTCCTGCGCAATTGCGTATGAGATCGCGCAAGCCGCGTAGTAATCCGACGAAACGTCACGCGTCGTGAAACGCACCGGCAATATCTTGGTGTTCCACGCCACTCCAACGACGCCCAGATCACTGGGCTTCTCGGCGGCGATCAGCCCTGCCATGCGCGTGCCGTGATGCTCGTTGGGAGCCGCATCTCCATTGCAGGGCAGGCCCCTGCACGGAAACGTTGCGCCAGTCCTGAGCTGTCCTGCGAACTCCGGATGATCCAGGTCGACACCCGAATCGACTACGGCGGTCACGATCGGAGAATCGGCGCTGACGCCCTCCCATGCTTCACCGGCATTCATGGAACGCAACTCGCCTTGAAGCTCGTCGTACCGATCCAGTGGCAGTTCCTGCGAGGTTGGGGCGGCGAGGAATACCTTGCTGTCGACGCTGAAGTCCCCGACTTTCACCGGTTGGTGCGCCGGGCCGCCCGCACCTTTCTTGAAAGCGCGGATGTCCTTGGTAAGTTTGGGCGCAACCACCTCCGGTAGCCCCCATACCGAGGGGTAACTGACGAGACAACGACGGATCCGGTGCAGGCAGGAGACGATCCTAAGATCCGCGCTGGAAAGCCGATCTTCGTCTTCCTTGTCGAGCGCCAGCTTGGCGTACTGGATCACGACCTCGGTTCGCCCGCCTTCCGGAGGCGCAATGACTACTTTTGCCTTGTCGCAAGCACGCTGGCCGTCTTCCGCGCAAACCGCTGTCGACAACCCCGCGACAAGCAGTGAGAGGAACGCGGCTCTTGTCCTGCGCGTGCTCATCGCCGGCTCCGGGCAACGCTCGGCGGCGGCGGCCCACCACCTCCACCATTCTGCGCCAGCGCGATTCCGCCGGACTGCGTGCAGAAAACGGCGATGAAGCAATCCTGATCGTCGGTCATCGCTTTCTTGATGTGAAGCATCCGGAGGATGTCGATGACACAGCCGCCGTGGGAATCCGGGATCACGAAGGTCCCATGCAGCATCTTGATGTTTGCCTCGTTCAAGACGTTTTTGACGACGTACGGGCCCAGAATCCTGGTGTAGGTGTCCTGGCTTACGTTGTCGAAGTTGAAATAGGGAAGTTTTTCATCCAGCTCAGGCGGATCGATCTCACCGATCGGCGCCAGGCGTACGCTCTTCCAATACTCGGGCCCGCCGGCATTGCGAACTCTCGGCCGGTATTCGGCGAGCTCCTCGGAGCCGTCCGCCTTGCGCACGTACATGGGCTCCAGGCGCATCGTGATGTAGAGATTCTCGGAATCCCTGAGGTGTGTTTCTCCCGAAGCCATTCCCCAATAGAACTCGAGGTCCCTTTCTGTCCACGGATCGATGGCCATGCTCACTCCCTCGTTTGTTAGTTGTTATCTGTCAAGCGTATAGGCGGTGTATGGCGCCCACTTTGCCGGGTCAAGTCCTGGTTTCTTTCCTAACAATCGCCGCATCGCAACAGCCAGCGCTTCATCCGCCCGCAACTTGTCGTCGACGATCTGGCCATACATCTCTGTCATGAGGTCCGCAGTTATCCCATCCGTCACCTGCCAAAGTGACGAAATAACCGCGCTTGCACCACGGGCGAGCGCGGCATAGCGCAGGCCGATCGGGCCTTCCCCGGCAAACTCCGGGCCGAGAGACGTCTCGCACGCGCTCAGCACCACCAGCTCCGCCCGGAGGTCATGCGCTAACAACTCACCCACTCGCAGCTGCGACTCGGACTCCACCCCCGCCCTGCCATAAGCGCCAAACGCGAGGTAGGAGAGCTGGGGGACCACGGTGTCGACCTTTCCGTGAGTGGCGACATGAATGAACCGGTAGTTCGAGAGATCGCGCCGCAGGAACTGGGCAAGCGTTGCATCCAACCCCGTCAGCAGATCGACTTTTCCGACTGGAAGGTAGTCCGCTATCGCCTTCGCTTCGCGCGCGGTTGCCGGCAGTCTTTCCAGGCGCTCACCGCGTTGCATTGGCTGCTGGCCCGGCCCTGTACCGGACCATCGGTCGTCGTCGGGCTGGAAGACAGGGTCCGCCACGACCAGTGTCCGCCCATCCGCGCGTTGCTTCGGCGGTGCCTCACCCCTCGCGAATGCAAACCGCAAGGCCGGTGTGAAGGAGACAACGGTCTTCAGGATCAGCGGCTCACGTTCTGGCGACGATTGCAGGGCGGCGAATGGCACGACGTGCAAGGGACCGTCGGCAACCACCACGAGGTGCTTCGCCGAGCGGATGTCGAGCCACAGAGGCTTGAGGATCAGCCGATGCACTTCCTCGAGTTTCCGGAGGCGGACGTCGGCAGAAACTGCCCGATCACCCATTGCCGCGTGAAGTTCCCGCGATGCACGCCCGACCTCCGATGACCCGGCGACCCTGACCCAGCGCAGGTCACGTCGGGTGACCACCCAGGCATAGACATCCGACTCTCCCACCCAATACTCGAGGTAAGCCTCATGGGCGCCAATGCTCAGCGGGTCCACCGACAAGGGGCGGTTCTCGATGGCGGCGAGACGCGCATCGACGCTGGCCTTGCCCTCCAGCTCCGTCTCGATGAGTCCAAGATCCAGACGCTTGCGTGCGATGTCGGCACGTATTCGCGGCACGTGCGGATCCGAAGGGAGATCGCGGTCTTCGCGAGTGGATAGATAGAAACGCCGATCGGCCAGTTCTTCCTGCAGTTCTGCGCGGCGCTTCAGCAGATCAGCGGTCCGCGGGTCCGACCGAGGCTGATAATGTCGGCCCAGTATTTGCCCGAATGTCCGCGCGCGCGCCCCATCCGAGATGCCCAGTGCCTTGAGCGCCAGCAAGCGCGCTTCGCCCGTGCGTTTTCCCGCGATTGCGCCTTGATAGCGTGCGTGAAGCAGCTGGAGCATGAGGTCCCGCGCCGGCCGTAGAGTATCGGCGAGCGAGGCGCGGTATTCCGGGTTCGCGGTCTGCGCTTCGATTTCCGAACTCCAGCGCAAGGCGCCATCCAGCAAGCGTTCGGCCTCATCCCGTTCCCCGGATGCGAACCGGATCCTCGCGGCTTCGAGATGCGTCTCGTACTGACCATTGATCGAGTTCGTGGCGGCGTAGATGGACTGCGCACGCTGCAGATCGCGCAGGGCCTCTGCACGCGCTTGCGGATCACGGGCAACGATGCGGGCGCGCTCGAGGCTGGCATCGGCCCGAACAAGAAGGTCCCCGCCAGTCGGATTGGCGATCAGCTCATCGAGAGCGAGCCGCGCTTCGGCCATCTTGTTCAAGGCAGCCTGCGTTGATGCCAACCGGATCGTGATGTGGGCACGTGACGACTGCGCGGCTGCTGCGCTCAGTGCCCGCTGGAAATTGTCTTGCGCCGTTGGGTAGTCACCCTCCTCATGGGCGATGACCGCCAGTGCGCGCAGGGACTGGACATGAGTGCGGCCATCCGCTTCGCGCGTCGCCAGCGAGAGGGCCGATCGAAGGAACTGCTTCGCGAGCTCCCGGTTCCCCAGGGCGTAGTAGTTGACCCCGAGCCCGTAGTAACTCCACCCGCGGTAATAATTCCAACACTTCTTTTCCGCACTGCGCATCGCCCTGCTGAACAGCTCCAGCGACCGGTCGTATTGCCCCGTCGAATAGCTGACCAATGCCAGATTGTTGCTCGTCTGCAGGAACAGGTCGGGATGCTTCTCGAGCGACAGGCCCGGCCATGCCTTCTCGAACTGACTGATCGCCAGGCGCAGGCGACCCAGCCCCCACTCGCACAGCGCGCGGTTCTGCAAGGCAGTTGCGGCGCGTGGCGTCTCGCCCAGCGCCAGGAACGCGAGCCGGGCGCTTTCGAAATACGGGAGCGCCTCCTCGAACTGCGCTTCGTAATAGTGCGAGAGGCCGAGGTTGTTGGTCTGGAGAGCCGCGTCGTACAGCTCCTTGCGCTCGCGGTGAAATCGTTCCAGCCGGCTCAGCACGAGACGGGCGGCCTCGAACTTCGCGTGTGAATCATCCGGAAGCGTCGCGGCACGCGAAGCGGCGCGAGCAGACGTGGCCACCTCCAGCATCGCCGAGGCCAGCACCGCATCCGCACGGGCAGCCCCGTAGTCGTCTCCCGCCGCGCGATACTCCCGCGCGGCGCGGCCACTCCAGACCCGGCTGTTCTCCCAGTCGTACAGGTCGTAGTAATAAAGAGCGGCGACGGCGAGGGTGATTCTTGCCCTGGCCGGTCGGGAGCTGGCGGTACTCCAGGCCTCGAGAGCCGCTTCGTATTGCTTTCTCGCCGCGTCGAAGCTGTTGGTGTCCACATTCGGCGGGGGCTTGGCCGCGCAATCATCGCGGTCACGGGCATTCGCATAGATCCTGTCGGCCATCGCGATCTGCCGATGGCGCGCCAGGCAGTCCGGCCTGGTCTGCGCCGCGCGCTTCACGATCACGCGGGCCTCGAACTCGAAGCGGTCGTGTTCACGGCTGCGCAGCAGCAGCACTGCTGGCAGTGGCCCGGAATCCAGGCTGGCTGTCTGCACACCGTTTCGCATGACGGGCGAATCGAATCGGGAAGTAACGGCGCCCGAGGACTCGGCCAACAGGCCGAGGACGTCACCGCCGTGCTCGATGACCTGGACGAGATCGCCACGGCCCAGCCCAGGCAAGGCAACTCGAGTCTCAGCCGGCCCCCGCAACTTGACGACACGGTCGACGACGACGCCCTCTCCCGACAGGACATCTCCGCAAACCGCATCCATTCCGGCAGCGGATCGCGCAATGAACCAGAGCGCCGCCGCGATGACTGGAATCCTGGGGGGCATGGAAGTCCGCTTTCCACGGAACGTTGTTTGTTATGGCGTCGACTCTACGCGATCGAAAGTCTTTACGCCGCAAGGAGTTTTCGCCAGCATGCAGCCCAGGAAGCATCATGTCGGTCACGACCATTGCCGGACATCCCGGCCCAACTACCCCGCCGGCCGAAGAAGCCGAGGCTGCCGCATCGCTGGCCGCCCGCGTCGGGCGGGGTGACGCCGCGGCGGAAGCCGAACTAGTCCGCCGCTACGAGCGCGCCACGCTGGCCATCCTCCAGCACCAGACGGGCGACCGGGAGCTGGCCCGCGATCTCTGTCAGGAAACCTTCATGATCGTGTTGCGCCGCCTTCGGGAAGCACCCCTGGCCGACCCCGGCCGGCTCGCGGGTTTCATCGCGCAGACGGCCCGCAATCTTTCGATCGGCGAAAAGCGGAAGCACGTGCGGCGCCGTACCGATACCACCTCGGCAGGAGTCGAACAGGTCGCCGACGAAACCGCCTCGGGCGAGGAGAAGGAAGGCGCGGATTCCGCCGCGTCTGCGGTCCGCAAGTTATTGATGGAACTGCGATCCGAACGGGATCGCACTGCAATCGTGCGCTTCTACCTCGAAGAGGAAGACAAGGACCGGATCTGCAGCGATCTTGGCCTGACGGACCTGCAGTTCAACCAGATCCTCTTCCGGGCTCGCGAGCGCATGCGCACGCTTTTCGGTCAGCGTGGAATCGGCAGACACGATCTCCTGGGACTCGCATTCCTGTGAACAGCACTGAATCAATCCTCCGCATCGCGACAGAAGGTCAATGGGGAGACTTCGTGGGGGCACATCCGTGATCGAGCCTGCGACCGTCATCTCGAGGAATCTTGCGGAGCGATACCTGGCGCGGCAGCTCTCGCCGGCCGAAGAGCTCGAATTCGAGGAATACTTGCTGGAGCATCCTGAAGCCCTGGATCAGCTCGATTCCACCCGGCGCATCAAGCTGGGGCTGAGCACGCTGCGTGACCGGGGCGAACTTTCGGGCCTGGTCCATGGCCGCAAGTCCTGGCTGCGAGCGGGACCACTTGCCGCGGCTGCCGCCATCGCCACGGTCGCCTTTCTGGGCGTGTACCAGTTCGCCTGGCGCGGCACTGACGGACCGGTCCTGTCCGCCTCGCTCCAGGAATTCGCGGCTTCACTGCGCGACCGTCCGTTGCTCGGTGAGCTGTCGCTGGTTCGCACCCGCGACCCGGGTACGCACATGGAACTGGTCGTTCCACCGGATTCCGGGTTGCTCGCATTGCGCATCACGCCGGACGCGCCCGACGGCGTCGACACCTTCGACTTGATCCTGCGCCGCAAAGGCGCGGAAGACGTGGCGACGTTGCCCGGCGTGCGACCCGGCGCCGACGGATCGGTATTGGTATTCCTGGATGCCGACCGGCTCGGAACCGGTGATTACTCGGCGGAGCTCACCGCCACCGCGCCCGCCACCGGGCCCTATGAAGAGTCGTTCGCCTTCTCGCTGCGCGACGCCGCCCACTAGCTAACAATAAAAATATTGCGCGCCTCTGCAATGGCGCGCACCTCTGCGACAGATTTGGATTGGGGACATCCCCGATTCGAACAACAACAGCGGAGGAAAGTCGATGAGTCTCTCTTCAGGTCTCCGGCGCGGCGCAATTGCCGCCGCCATGGCGGTGTCCTTTGTCAGCGGCTGCGCCACGGTGGACAACTCCGCCGGCGTCGCCACCATCTCGGTGGACCCCGGAACACGCAGCCGCGTCGCCGGCATCGGCATCCAGAGCCACGACATCGTGTCGATGTCGGATCGCATGATGCGCGACATGATGTCCTCACCCGTGCTGGCGGGTCGCGGAACTCCGCCGCAGGTGCTGGTCGACAGCGAACTGTTCGTCAACGAAAGCGCGCAGCGGCTCAACAAGAATCTCGATCACCGAACGGCTGCGCATCTCCCTGAACAACGCCAGCCGCGGCCGCATGGTTTTCGTGAATCGCGAAGACATCGCGGCGGTGGCTCGCGAGCGTGAGCTCAAGCGCGCCGGCGTCGTCGACGTCGGCACGATCATGCGCACGGTGGCCACGGCGGGCGTCGACTACCAGCTCCGCGGAAGAATCATGTCGCAGGACGCATACCAGGCGAGCTCCGGCCTCCAGCACCGCTACAACCAGGTGTCGTTCGAAATGCTCGACATGGAGCGCGGCACCGTGGTGTGGAGCGGCCTGTACGAGTTCGCGAACGTCGCCGCAGACGACGTCGTCTATCGCTGAAACCAGAACCAATCAACAAATCAGGAACGAAGCCATGATCCGTCATACCCGAATCCTCGCCGCTGCCATCGGCTGCGCGCTCGCCTCGAGCGCGGCGCTGGCGGCCAAGCCGGTCGATCTCACGGAGCGACTGCAGACCTACCTGGAAGACAAGCCGGAGGAGCTGAAAGGCCTCTACACGGCGCTGTTCACCGAGGGGGAGCGCAACGCCGTCCTCAACTTCAACCGAGTCGGTCTCGCGGCCATGCAGACCGGCCGCTACGACCTGGCGGAACGTGCGTTCGATGCCGCGCTGATCCGCATCGAGCAGATCTACTCGAACGACCCGCAGGCCCGGAAGGCAAAGTCCAAGTTCGCGGCCGAGTCCGTGAAGGACTTCAAGGGCGAGCCCTACGAGCGCGCGATGGCTTACTACTATCGCGGCCTGCTGTTCCTGCGGACCGGTGACTTCGAGAATGCCCGCGCGTCCTTCATCGCCGGCGAATACCAGGACACCGTGGCGGAGAAGGAGGAATACAGCAGCGATTTCGACTCGCTGGTGTTCCTTGCGGGGTGGGCGTCCCGCTGCGCCAACGACCCGGCGAAGGCGGACGAATATTTCGGGCGCGTGGCTTCCGGCCGGCTGCCACACCCGCCGCCGACCAGACGCTGCTGTTGATCGCCGATGGCGGCGCCGGCCCGGTCAAGGTCGGCACCGGCAAACACAGCGAAGTCCTCGAGTTTCGCGCCAACACCACGTCGCTGAATGCGCCAGCGAAGTTCACCTGGTCCGATCCCGCGGGTGCGCACGAGCTCTTCGCCGATTCCATGACCGACATGCTGTGGCAGGCCACGACGCGGGGCGGCCGGCCGATCCAGGGCATCCTCAATGGCAAGGCGCAGTGGAAGAGCGCCACCGAGGGCGCGGCGAACACGCTGGCGGCAACCCAGCAGGTGACGATGCAGGCCGCGTCGATGTCGACGAACCTGGGCGACAGCACGGACCTCTACAACGCGAGCGCAGTCGCGGGCGTACTCGGCCTGTTCGCCGGCGCGGTCGCGGATGCGATGAAGCCGGCGGCCGACACGCGATTCTGGGAAACGCTGCCTAACAACGTGCACGTTGGTGCCGCCGCGCGTCCCGCGGATCTCGCCACGGTGAACCTCACGTTCGATCAGGGCAGGCCCGCGCCCGGCGTGCTCATGAAGTCGGACGCCGGCAACTGCGCCATCGTGTGGGGCAGGTCGGACGCCTCGTTCGCGACCAGCAACTCCGCGCCGAACTCGCAGCAGCGCGACAAGGATCGTCGCAAGATCGACAAGGCGAACCGTGTGAAGGACGAGCAGCTGCGCGCCGCCCTTCTCGACGGCACGCTGTGAGGCCGCACATGGATGCCGTTCATCTGCAGCGCGCCGCGCTGGCGATCGCGACCGGGTTGGCGATCGCTGCGGCTTTGACGCTGCCCTCGCGCGAGGCGGCCGCCAAGGACGCCACCTTCAAGTGCAACTTCAACGCCGTGAAGAACGCGCCGTTGCCCGGAGGCCCCGCCCTGACGGCGCTGACTCGCGGCGCGATGTCACCCATCCCGCTGAACTCGGTGCAGATCGTGGACAAGAACATCCGTCGCAAGGTGCTCGTCCAGGGCCTGTTCGCCCGCCGCACGGGCACCGACACGCTGGAGATCATCGCCCGGATCGCGAACTGCAGTGACTATCCACTGCAGGTCGAAGGCCGCACGTCGTTCCAGGACGGCCTGCAGATTCCCACCGAGCCGGTGTCCGCGTGGCAGCGGCTGTTCCTGCCGCCCAGATCGTTGGGGACGTATCGCGAAGTCTCCACCAACAACTCCGACGTGAAGACCTTCCTCGTCGAACTTCGGGAAGGCAACTGAGGCTGGCAATGAAGAACGCACACGCAATCGTTCCCCTGGCCCTGGCGATCAGCTCCGCCTGCTGGGCGCAGACCGCGCCGGTCGCGGTACCGCCCAGTAGGACCGAACCGGAAGCCTGGCAGGGCATCACCTCGACGTCCGAGTTCGAGGCGGCCGAGACGATCAACGGCTACAAGGGATATCAGGACATGGCACTTAGAGGCGCCGCGCGCGCCGGAAAGGACAAGGCCGCCGAGGAGGTCCTCGAGAAGGTGGGCAAGCCTTTTCAGGTGCTCGACAAGGGCATGAGCATCTACCAGGTGGGCGAGGATGTGATCCGCGGCGATACGGCCGCGGCCCTCGAACACGGCACCGAGTTCGTCATCGATCGCGGCGTGGAGTCGTTGTGCGCCGGCGCCGGGCCCGGGGCACTGCCCTGCGAGGTCAGCTATGAAGCCGGCAAGCTGGTGGGTGACCAGCTCAACAAGCATTTCGATGCGCGCAACAAGATCAACAAGCACATCTATGAGCCCCTGTACGACAAGTACCAGCGCACCTTCCATCCCGAGAACCATCCGGAAGAGCCGGAGTTCTGGGAGCGCATCGAGCGCGAACACCAGGAGCGGAAGCAGCGCCAGCGCGACGATGGCCGGCAGCGCTTCGAACAGACCGTCGAACTGAACCGGCAGGCGCGCGAGGAGCAGGAGCGTCTCGACGCACAGGCCGCGCTGAGCACGGCCGATTCGACGCAAGACAACAATTCCGCGATGAGCGCATTCACGGATTTGCTCGGCGCCGCGGCCAACGAATACGTGCGCCAGGAACAACTGCGCTCCCTGGCGCCGGTCTCACGCGCGCCCGCGAGCGCACCCACTGCCAACGGCTGCCATTCCGGACACGATGAGAGTGCTCATCCGGGTGGCTGCCACGAGTACCGCTGATGAACACGCAAACACATCACCACCTGCTCCGGATTTCCGGACTCTGCCTGAGTCTGACCACCCTGCTCGCAAGCGCCGCACCCGCGTTCGCCCAGTCTTCCGCGGCCGTGGGCGCTCCGCGCGTGCTGGCGGCGCCGCGCATGCCAGTCGACACGTCGGCCCGCGACGCGGCGGAGTCCTTTCGCGCCGCGAACCAGGGTCTCAAGCGGCCGCGCATGGCCATTTTCTGGAATCGCGCGCTGAGCGACCGCCTGCAGACCACGCGCGAGGACTTCGTGAGGACACGCGACCGCGCCCTGTCCGATGAAACGCGTGAGAGTGACAGTTCCGCGGGACCCGCCGGCAACGCGACCTTCTCTCAGGAAAGCAGCTCCAGCACCCGCGAGGAGGAAGTCACGCGCGGTACGCACGTAACCAAGGACCCTTCGCGACGCGGGCTGGGCGAGACCAATGATTGGCCACTGCGGTCGGCATTCCAGGCGCGTCTGCTCGAGGCGGGGGCCAGGATCGTGGATCGCAATCTCGCGATGCGCGCCACTCACGCCGCCACCGGCGGCGCCGACGACCAGGAAGTGGAAATCGGGTCGCTGCTGGACAAGGCGGACATCCTTCTCGAGATCCTCATGACTCAGGACGAGGAATCGCCCACCGGGCTCTCGTTCTTAGTGACGGCCAAGCGCGTGAAGGACGGAGTGCAGCTCGCGAGCCTGAGCACGCAAGCCTTGCGGCGCTCGAATGGACCTCCGCGCTATGTCGCCACCTCGAATGGCTATCGCCGGGCCCCACCTGCGCCCATGACGCTGGACGAGACAGGAGAAGTACTGGCTACCGAAACCCTGCAGGCGCTGGCTCGCGCCTTTGGAGAATCCCATGACTAGCTACTTTCGCATCGTGGCCGCCGCCTGCCTGATGGTATCGGTGGCGGATATCGCCGGGGCCGGGGACCGCGTGGTCAAACTGTCGGGCGCGATGGTGTCGCGCATCAGCGGGGGATTCGAGCACTGCCTCGGAACCCGGCGTCATGAGGCACCACGCTGCCCTCTCGAGCGATCGGCACACTCTGCCTTGCCCGGGTTGGTGGAACCCGTCCCGGCGGACATGCTCGCCCTGATAGCCCGGGAACTCGGCGCAACCCTGACCGAAGAAGAGCCCGTCGAGGCGGCCTGCGCCGCGGGCGTCAGCACATCGCCCGGGTTGAGCGCCTTGTGCGCCATCTCCAGCCGCGAGCAAGGTAACTTCGAACTCCTGACGCTGCGGATCCCGAACGATGGTTTCGCTTCCTATCCGCAGATCCATATCTCCGTGTCCGGCGTGGAGCGATTCCTGGCGCACATCGACGCCGCACGTTCGCGCGGCGGATTCCAGCTGCTCGTGGATGCAACCGGGCGCGCCCAGGACCGGTTGAATGCCGCGGCTGCCGGTGTTTCGGATACCCGCTCACTTCGCTGGCTCGACCGTGTCCGCAGCCAGGCTCACTACCTGAGTGGCCGCCTGGAAGTCCGGCCGGTGCTCGCGCGATATGAGCCCGGCGAAGACGGTGACGAGTCCAGCGAGCCCGATCAACCGCCGGGCGTGCTCAACACTTTCGCAGGCATGGCATTGCAGCTCTCGCGCACGGCACCGCCGAAGCCAAAAGGTCAGCGCACGCTGTTACGTACGGCATCGAGCCTGGCGCGTGACGTCGATCCCTGGCAGCTGCTCACCGACGCCTGGTCCCGAAACGCGGCCGATGAGTATCGCGCTCGGGTTCGTTCGATACTCGACCGCGCGGGTCTCGGTGAATCTGCAGCGGCAAGGGAAGCGGTCGCCGAATACACTGCCGCGGCCATGGGTGAGGTGACGTCGCGCGCCGCGCATTGCGCACTGATCTGCATGGACACCGCGGGTCTCAAGGACTCGATTCCGGTGCCCATGCCGATCGAAACGGATGTTTCGATTCCGTTTACGTTCGCGCGGTAGCAGCCGAGAGGCAATCCACCGCGAGACGGCTCCAGAGCCGGTCGACCTGCTTGCGGCGCGAGTCGCTCGCAAGCACGAATGCGCGCGCCGAGAACTCCTTGATGCGCCCCCGGCGGATCATGAGCAGCTGCGAGCCGGCGAGCCTTCCGAAGAACAGCGAGCGGGCGAGTAGATTGTCCGCGCGCGGCGCGGCCAGCGCGCCCTGCACTTCCGGCGGCAGATCCCAGCTGGCCGCGATTCGTTGCGCGATCGGCGTCGTCCACTGCTCCAGCAGCATGGCCACGGCAGGCTTGTACGTATCGCTGCGGCCACTCAGCACTTCGTCACGGACGATGCGGAACACCGTGTTCGTCGCCAGCCCGTGCACCAGCGCGAGCAGACGCGCGTTGAATCCATCGCAACGCTCCAGGCGTGCCGCATGCAGCTCGGCGGCATCGGCCGCGAGCTGGGTCTGCTCCCAGATGGTCTCGGGGAACGTGGCGAACCAGCCCGTGCCGCGCGCCAGCACCGGGTGCATGAGCGCGGTCGCGATCACCGAGCGGATGCCGTCGATGCCCACGCGGGTCACGGCCCGTTCGAGACTGTCTATCTTCTTCTCGTTGACTCGATAGAGCGCGCTGTTGGCCACGCGCAGCAGGTTGCCCAGCATGGTGGGATCGCTGCTGATTATCTGCGCGAGTTCACGCATGGAACTCGCATCGCTGGCCATCGCGCTCAACAGCTTCGGCAGCATCGAGGGCCGCCGGGGAAGGTATTTCGCCTGGACTTCGAGCTTGGCCAGCGCGGCCGATCCCGCATCCACGAGCGGCCTCATGGCCGCGAGCTCCGCGGCGTCCGGCGGACCGCTGCGTTTCTCGTCGAGCGCAACGGACAGGAAAGTGCGCAGCGCCTCTTCGGCGTGGGCGGACATCTTCGAATCGGAGCGCGGCCGCGATGCCGGCGCACCGACCCGCACGACCCGCGCCTTTTCGGGGCGCGGCTCATCGCTACGCGATCGCCACCAGGTGGTCAACGCGCCGAGGGTGGTAACGAATCCATTCCGGAGGCCGGGCATCATGCCTGTCGGTTATCGGCCGGCACCGGAAAGACTTGAGTGCCTCATTGCCATACCGCCGGCGCCAAGGCTCCGGTCCGCGCTGCCGGGCGCCGCTATCCGCGGCAGGCCAGCACCAGCGTGGCGTCATCGTCCGTTCGAGCGCGCACCGGCGCCGAAGCCAGCAAGGTATTGAGATCACTTGAGAGTTTCCCGCACTCACCCGCCTGCGCGAGCGGGCGCAGGGGTGCGAACAGCGACCGGAAGAAGGGCGCGTGCGCGCTGCGCGTGGCGAAGTGCAACGCGAGCTGCTCCAGCCCGTCGGAGAACAGCGCCACCTCTTTCACGTCGTCGCCGAGCAGCCTGACTTCGGCGCGCGCCACCGCCTGCTCGTCGCTGAGAAAGAAGGTCGAGTTCGCGTACTCGCCCTTCTGCGGCCAGAAAACGCATTTCCAGGCTTCATCGCGCTCGGCGATGACGATGGCGCCATCGCCTATCTGCAGTGCGGCGCCGGCCATGGGCGTGAGGATGACGGCCAGCGCGGTGCAGGCGAGATCCCGAGGTTTGGCCTGGCGCGCAGCCGCAGCTTCGACGAGACGCTGACGCGCGAGTGTGGCCCCTTCGCGTAACACCGAATCCAGATCCTGCCGGCCCGCGCGTACGCCCAGGCGCGCCACGCTGGCGATGGTGTCGACCGCGATCTCAGCACCCAGATGGGCGAGTTCGGCCGTGCCCGCGCCATCGCAAACCACGGCGATCAGCACGCGGTGGTCGTCATCGGTGTCGCAACGATGCCGGTCCTGGCAGGGCTTTCCCAACCGTTCGTGAGAGCTCCCGGTTGCCTGGCCCGTCGCGAAACGCCAGCGAATCATTCCGCCGAGGCCCAGCCGTCCGGTGACGCGGGATTGGTGAGCTCGGGTGAATCGCCGACCTGCGATCTCGACACGCTGCTCAACGAATCCGAGAGCCAGACGAATAGTTTGTCGAATGAAAGCCCCTTGAGCCTCAGCGGCTGACGCACGGAGACCTTGGCCAGCCCGCCGAGATCCGCGCGTTCGACGCCGACGGCATAGAACATGAAGGACTTTCTGGCCTCGCCTTGTTTGATCAATTGCGCCGCGGCAGTGATGTCATCCGTGGGTTCGCCGTCCGAGATCATGAAGATCCAGGGCCGGTAGTACCCGATGCCGTTCGCGCGATAGGCGCGTTTGCGCTCGCGGATCATTTCGACAGCCCGGGTGATGGCCTCACCCATCGGCGTCTTGCCGTCGGCCGTCAACGCGGAGGGCACGAACGCATCGGCAGTGATGAAGGGCTGCGCCACCCGCACCGGCCCGAAGGTGATGAGCCCCACCTCGACCCGTTTGGCCGCCATGGAGTCGCCGCGAAGCTGGCGCGCGAATTGATTCAGACCATCGTTGAGCTGCGCGATCTTGGCGCCCCTCATCGATCCCGAGGTGTCGAGCAACAACAGACAGGGACAGCGGGGCTCCGGGTTTTCGGCGAACTCGAGGCCGCCGAAAGGCATCTGGTCGAGGGAGGTCATGGGCGCATGTTATTCGGTTTCGGCGAGCCTCAGTTGCTTGCGTGCCTCGTCGATCTGCCGCAGCAGATGCAGGCGTTTCTTTTCCTTTTCGTTGATCAGCCCTCGCAGGCGGCTCGCCCCTTTCGCGAGGATGCGCATCAGCTTCGCCTGCTCGTTCGACACGTCCTCGTCGATGCGCTGGATCAGCAGTTCGGCGCCGCCCGGCGAGCCCCCTGACACGAACGCGCGTTGAACATCTTCCGCCCACATTCCGAGGTGACTGCGGGCGAATTCGCCGAGCGAAGGCGGCAGTCCGTCAGGCCTGCGGAGCACGTCATCCGCGCTGTCGAAGCCGTACGACGCCAACAGCGCAACCTCGGCGGCGCGCATGAAGGGAATCCTCGCGTCGCTGATCGCATGCCGCGTAAGCCACACATCGCGCTGCAATGCCTCCAGGTTTCCTTCGCCGGCGTCGATGCGCACCTGCCGTTCCCGCGGCAATTCCAGCAGGCGATTCTTCGCCCGCTCGAGTTCGAGGTAGAAAGGACCCACGTGATCTTCGGCTACCCATTCGTTCCAGATCCGGAGGTGCCTGTTCAGCTCCTGGCGACGACGTACGATCAGCTCTTCCCGATTCTTCGCACTGTCCTCGCGCAACGGCTTCACCAGCGCGTAAAAAAGTTCGAAGGCAGGAGGTCCCTCCACCTCCGGCGCCAGCTCCAGCGGAAACTCGCGCTTCGGCCTGCGGACCGCCGAAATGGCGTCCCACAATCTCGCGACCTTGGTGACGCCCGCGGCCACGAACTGACTGAGCGGGCGGGCGAACAGGCGCGAGTTCCAGTGCTTTTCGTGTGCGCACCAGCAGCACACCTTGTCCTCCGGGTGCTGGTGAGTGACATCCGCCCGGCACGTGACGAGCTGGCTCTCCAGCTTCTTCAACGCGGCTACCCAGTGGACGGCCGTGGGCCTCGGTACGGGTGGTGCCGCGAACGCCGCCTCGAGGAGCGCTTCGATCTCCGCGCCAAACGATTCCAGCGGGATCGTTCCGGGCGGCGCCGTCATCTCCATGCGTGCCGCGGACTTGCCATACGCGAACCGGCCCTCGGCGATGGCGCGTTCGATGGACATCTCGCCCTGAGCATATCGACCCGCGTAAGGATGACGCCCGAGGTACAGGAGATGAAAGAGGAGAACCGCGAGTCCGAACCCGTCGTGGTCGGCTTGACGCCGCAGACCCCGGAATGCGCGTCCCGACAGTTCAGGGGGCGTGAACAGCGGCACGCCAACGTCGCAGGTGAAGACGCGGCCACCGTCACGGATCTGGAAGGAATCACAATCGATGAGCCGCACCGTGCCGTCGCTGCCGACGAGAGCGTTGCCGTGATTGAGATCACCGATCACATGGCCGCGCTCATGGACCTGCGCGACTGCGCGGGCCAGGTTGGCCGCCACGCGCACGATGAAACGGAAATCGGCGGAGGGGAAAAGTTTGCGCCGGCTGCGCGGGTTGTAGAGCTCGTGCAGATCGTGCCGCCCGGAGACCCTCCGCATGAGGAAACCCCGGGGCTGCGCGCCTTCATCGAGCAACAGATCCATTGGCCACGCGGCGACCTTGAGCAGGTCCGGCGATGCGCTCCGCGCCATGCCGCGCAGCTTGTCGATGCGTGCCGCCGATGGCGGCTTGGAGTACACCTTGGCGACCAGCTCGGGCGCCCCCTCCACCAGGGACACCGCGCCCTCACCGCCGCGACCCAGCTCCTTGCCCAGCCTGACGGCCGTGTTGTTCGACGCGCGACGGAAGTTCATCGCCGGAGACTATAAGCGGGCATCGGCGCCTTACGAAGTCGTCCGGATGCGTGGCCGTAAAAGAAAGGGCCCCGGCGAATCCGCCGGGGCCCTCACAGTCAGGATCACTCGAAGGCTACTTTGGCGGTGCAGCTGCAGCCGTCTCTTCGCCCACCTTCTGCACGCGGATCCAACGCTCGTCCTTCAGGACGTCCACCACGTCCACCTTGTTCTGCGCGTCGTAAACCACCTTGACCTGCATTTCCTTGCCCGCACCCGCCGTTCCTTCGACCGGGTTCGTCACGATCTCGGAGAGGCCGAGCGTGGTCACGGCGAGTGCGCCGTACAGCAGGCCCTTGCCCGCCTTCGCAGCGCCATGCTGGCCCTGGATGAATTTGAAGTAGTCAGTCTGATTGCCGTTCGCATCCTTCTCGCTGACCATCGGCGCGCCGAGTTCGACGAGCACGCGGTCACGCGAAGTGCCCACATCGAGGACGCTCAAGTCCTTGGCTTTCGGTTGTTGGACCGCCTTGCTCACCGAGCATCCGGAAAGCACGATCATGGCGATCGAAACCAGCAGCATCTTGCCACGCATATCCAGCTCCCATGTCCGGGCGGAAGCCCGGGATGCCCGCGAGAATACGGGCGGGTGCCACGCGGGATTGTGCGGTGGTTCGCAACGGCGCGGAAAATGCCCCCAGGCGGGACTTCCGCCCGGGGGGACCCCGGTTTTCCGGGCCTATCTACAGGGGGAAATCAGCGGACGCGGAACAGCCGCAGGCCGTGATCACGATTGACGAACTTCCTGTTCGTGAAAGAAGTACGGCGGCGGAGGTGCCGCTCCTGGCGTTCGACGCTGGCGGAGCCAGGCGACGTGCGCGGCGGGAGAGACAGCAGGTCCGTTGCCGTGTCGTCCATGCGCACGGCAAGATTCGACGAAGACATTTGCAATTTCCTTCTGGTGAAAAATCGCCGGCTGGCGAAGGGCGCGCAAACTACCACTCACCTTCCTTGGAATATGTGATGCAGTGGTGGTCGAGCGCCTGTGGTTTTCACGATGTACACCGGCGCCGACTCGCTGCGGCCAGCATTTGCCGCCTGCTTCCTGCTCGTTCACAGTACCCGGCACCGGGCGCCCGCCCTGAATCAGGAGTTCCCATGCTCAAGCGCGCCGCGTTCGCCTTCTCGTTGCTGTTCTGTGCCTCGGTATTCGGCGCGGATGAGCCTCAGTGGCTCAAGGACGCGCGCGCCCGCGAAAGCAAGCCGCTCAAGGCGGTCGATCTCAAGAGCAAGGACGGCTGGTTCAAAGCGCGGCTTCCGGGGAAAGTGGTGGGTGACGTTGTGCTGGCCGAGGGGTCGTACTCCGTCGAGATCGACATCGGCAGCGATGCGCCGGTGTACTGCGAGGTCTTCCCGAAGGGCGCCGATCTCGCCAATGCTCTGCGGCTCACGCTCGACAACTCGCTCAAGGACATCGAATCGTCACAAGGAAAGATCGAGGCACGCGCGCTCGAGGTTTCGGACGCAGGCGCGATGGGTTCCGTCCCGTACATCTCTTTGACCTGGCTGTATCGCGTGACCACGCCGAAGGGCCCGATGGTGGGCAGCCTCAAGCAATTCATCATGGAGAAGGGGCCGCATGCGGTTTATTGCGCCCACAACGATCTCGGCTACACGAACACTTTCACGTCGATCTCGCGCGCTTTCGCGGACACGCTCGAAACGCAGGAGGCCGCAGTCCAGCCGCAATACTTCGAGGTTTCCGCCGTCAGCATGGCCGGCAAGAAGATAGGCATCATCGTCATCTCGCTCGAGAAGGACAGCGAGGGCGATACCCGGGCCCGGCAGATGACGTCCATGCTGATGGCGACTCCCGGCGGCGCCATCCAGTCTCAGGATTCGACGCACATAGACTGGCTGAGGCCCGATGGCTCGCTCATCAATTCTTCGGATACTGATGTCGCGAATGGCGAGATCTCCAATGATCTGTCGCTGAAGGAAGAGGACGGCACCTGGCACGTCGAAGGCGAAGCGCGGGGCAAGGCCATCAAGGCGACGCTCCCGAAGGGTTCTCAGCCCGGGACCTGGGTAGCGCAGGCAAAGCAGTTGCGCGCAATACTCGCAGAGCCGAACCCCGTGGGAAGCGAACACACCCTGAGCATCTGGCTTGCCCAGGATCCGGAGAAGCTCACCACGGCAAAGACCAGAATTCTCGAGAAGAAGGGTGACAAGCATTTCACCGCGCGCGGCGTAGTCGGCGCCTTGAACGCCAATCTCACGTTGGAGAAGTCCAGTGGCATGACCTCCGCCATGGAGATGAAGATGGGCCCGCTCAGCATGTCGATGGAACGGGTGCACGTGACCGGAAGCTTCTGAACTGAGCGACGCCGCCGCGGTTCACACGGCATTCAGCACGGCGCGGGCAGACTCCCGCCATGACCAGACTCCTCTGCTGCGTGCTGCTCGCGTCCGCCGCCCTGGTTCCCGCCTCCGCCGCTGACGCGGTGGTGGGCCGTCAATCCGGCGCCGCGGTTCGCGCACGTGTCGTGGACCTAGTGAACGAAGCCCGGAGCCGGCCGAGGAAGTGCGGCTCGCAGCGGTTCGCCGCCGCGCCGCCGCTGTATACCTCGCGCAACCTGACGAAAGCCGCGGGCGATCACGCCCAGGACATGGCCCGAAGGAAGTACTTCGAGCATCGCGCCCGTGATGGCAGCGAACCGAAGGATCGCGTGCAGCGCGCCGGCTATCGATCGCGCCTGACGGGCGAGAACATCGCGTTCGGCCCGGTGTCGGCGGAAGAAGTCGTCGCCGGCTGGCTCAAGAGCCCCGGACATTGCGAGAACATCATGGATCCGCGCTTCGAGGACATCGGCGTGGGCGTCGCCACCGGGCGCAAGCGCGGTCACATCTACTGGGTGCAGAACTTCGGCGCGCCGCGCAGCCGGCGGTAAGCGGTTCGCGGGCGCGCTACTTCCGCGCCAGGTAGCTCATGACCACGTCGACCACATGGTCTTCGCGCCGCTTGACGCTGGCGCGCGACGAGAGCGCGGTCGCGAAGATCGCCGACAGGCTGCGCATGTTGGAACAATAGAAGTACCCCAGCGCCGCGATCGAGATGTACAGCTGCATCGGGTCGACACCGCCCCGGAACACTTTCACCTTCTGGCCACGCCGGAGGACTTCCGTCAGCGTCTCGAGCAGCGGCGAATAGAGCTGCGGGACAAGCCGCGACCGCTTGAGCATGCGCGCGCCCATGAGGTTCTCGTTGTTCACGAGCGCGACGAACTCGGGATGATCGAGGTGATAGCGGAAATTGAAGCGGATCAGGGCGCGCATCGCGTCCTCGGGCGACAGGGACCCGGTGTCCAGTTCCCGCTCTTCCCGCCGCTTCGCGACGTAGATGGACTCGAGCGTGGCCAGCCACAGGGCGTCCTTGTTGCCCACGTAGGCGTAGAGCATCCGCTTGTTTGCGCGCGCCTCGCGGGCGATCACGTCGATTCGGGCGCCCGCGAACCCGCGCGCGGCGAACTCGGCCAGCGCCGCGTCCAGGATGCGTGCCTTGGTGCCGGCGGCCGATCTCTTGTGCGTGGTCTTCCCGGGCATGGTCGCGATGCTAAGGTAACTGTCTGGTTACTTCCAGAGACCGCGTGCTAAGGTAACCGCCCGGTTACTTCTGGCGGATGTCCGACCCGGTCATGAACGCTCCTCGCTGGTGGCAAGGACTTACTCGCGACCAATGGCTGGTGTTCGCCGGCGCGTCGCTGGCCTGGGCATTCGACTGCTTCGACCTGCAGGTCTTCAACCTGGCGCGCGACGCGGCCATGGAAGACCTCCTCTCCGACCCAAAGCGCGCGCTCGAATACGGGCCGTACACCACCTCGGTGTTCCTGGTCGCCTGGGCCGTCGGCGGGCTCATCTTCGGCGCACTGGGTGATCGCTACGGCCGCGCGCGCATGCTCACCATCTGCATCCTCCTCTACTCGCTGAGCACCGGCCTCGGCGCGTTCTCCACGGGGTTCGTGGACTTCTGCGCGTATCGCTTCGCCACGGGCCTGGGCGTAGGTGGCGTCTTCGGACTCGCGGTCGCGCTGGTCGCGGACTCGCTGCCGGACCGCAGCCGCGCACCGGCTCTGGGCCTGCTGCAGTCCCTGTCCACCTGGGGCAACCTCGCGGCGGCGCTGATCGGCATGCTGCTCGGCACTTTCGCCGCGCGGGACCTGCTGCCGCTGGATCTCGCGCACTGGCAGGTGATGTTCCTGGTGGGCGCGTTGCCCGCGCTGCTGTGCGTCCCCCTTCTCCGGCACGTGAAGGAGCCGCAGAAGTGGATCGATGCTCGCAACGAAGGCGCGGCGCGCGGCATCCAGTTCGGTTCCTATCGCCGCCTGCTGACCCACCCGGAATGGAGCAGGCGTGCCTGGCTGGGCCTCCTGGTTTGCAGCGTCGGCATCATCGGCCTCTGGGGCGTCGGCAATTTCCATCCGAAGATCGTGGGCTCCATCGTCGACCAGCACTTCGCGAATGCCGGCCTCTCCCCGGCCGCGCTGGCCAGCGAGAAGGCGTACTGGCGCTCCATCGGCCTGCTGCTCCAGAACGTGGGCGGCTTCCTCGGCATGCTGGCGCTGGCGAAGGTCGCGCAGGTGCATGGCCGCCGCCCGGCCATCGCGATCGCACTCACGCTGTCGGTGATCTCCACGTGGCTCGTGTTCCGCTACATGCGCGAGTTCCACGACATGTACTGGATGCTGCCGCTGATGGGCTTCGGCCAGCTCTCGGTGCTCGGTGTCTACGCCATCTATCTACCGGAGCTGTTCCCCACGAGCCTGCGCAGCACGGGCACCAGCTTCTGCTACAACGTCGGGCGCATCGTCGCCGCGACCGCCCCGTTCACGTTGAGCGTGCTGACACGCTCTCTCGGCGGCGACATCGAAGGATTCCGGACCGCGGGCATCTGGGTGAGCCTCGTGTTGTTCGTCGGCATCGCGGCGCTGCCGTGGCTGCCTGAAACCCGCGATCGCCCGCTCCCCGAAGACTGAGAAACACCGAGGTAACGATGGCCGAGATTCGACTGGGACTCATGATGCACGGCGTGACCGGCCGCATGGGGCTGAACCAACACCTGATCCGTTCGATCGTGGCGATCCGCCAGCAGGGCGGCGTCGCGCTCGAGAACGGCGATCGCGTGATGCCCGATCCGATCCTGCTCGGCCGCAACGCCGAGGCACTGGAGCGCATCGCGAAAGCCCACGGCATCGCCCGCTGGAGCACGGACGTGGATGCCGCGCTCGCGAATCCCGCTGACACTGTGTTCTTCGACGCTGCCACCACGAACGGCCGCGCCCGCCTGCTCGAGCGCGCGATGCGCGCGGGCAAGCACGTCTACTGCGAAAAGCCGGTGGCGCCGGGCCTCGAAGACGCGCTGGGGCTGGTGCGGCTGGCTCGTCAATGCGGCGTGAAGCATGGCGTGGTACAGGACAAACTATTCCTGCCGGGCCTTCTCAAGCTCGCCATGCTCGTGAAGTCCGGCTTCTTCGGCCGCATCCTCTCGGTGCGCGGCGAATTCGGCTACTGGGTGTTCGAAGGCGACCTGCAGCCGATCCAGCGCCCCTCGTGGAACTACCGCTCGGCGGAGGGTGGCGGGATCATCCTCGACATGATGTGCCACTGGCGCTACGTGCTCGACAATCTGTTCGGCGCCGTGAAGTCGCGTGTCGTGCCTGGGCGTCAACCACATTCCCAAGCGCTGGGACGAGAAAGGCCAGCCGTACACGGCCGACGCCGACGACGCCTGCTACGCCACGCTGCAGCTGGAAGGCGACATCGTCGCGCACATCAACAGCTCGTGGTGCACGCGCGTCCGACGCGACGATCTCGTCACCTTCCATGTCGACGGCACCCACGGGTCGGCGGTCGCGGGCCTCACGGACTGCAAGAGTCAGGCGCGCGTGAACACGCCGCGGCCCGTCTGGAATCCCGACCTGCGCCAGCAGATGAATTTCTTCGAGCAATGGCAGGACGTCCCGACACGCGCGTCGCGGAGAACGGCTTCAAGGTGCAGTGGGAGCAGTACATCCGCCATGTCGTCGCCGGCGCGCCTTTCCAATGGGATCTGCTCGAAGGCGCGAAAGGCGTGCAACTCGTCGAGTGCTCGTTGCAAAGCTGGCGTGAGCGCCGCTGGATCGATGTGCCTGGACTGGGCGTGTAGCCGTGGCGCTCACGATCATCCTGCCCCTTCGCCAGGGCGACGAGGCCACGCTCGCAGACGTACACGCTGTCCGGCAAGGCGCCAGTCACGCCGCTGAAAGAGACGCGCTTCAATCGCGTCGTGTATTCAGCCGCGCATGTAGTCGCGAATCCGCTGGCGTCGCGTGACCCCTGGCTCGACTGCGCGCTGGATTGGGATGCGACGATCGCGTACCGCGTGCACCTGTGGAAGCTGGGCCTCGGCGTCGCCGAAGCGATGGACACCGCGCAGCGCGGCATGGGCCTCGACTGGCCGACGTCGCTCGAGCTCATCCGGCAATCCCTCGGTGCCGCGCGCGGCATCGATGGCGCGCTGCTCGCCAGTGGCTGCGGCACCGATCATCTCGCGCCCGAGTCCGCGCGCTCGCTCGACGACGTGATCGCGCGCCTACGAGAACCAGATGGCCGCCATCGAATCGCTGGGTGGCCGGCTCATCCTGATGGCGAGCCGCGCGCTCGCGCGCATCGCGCGCGGGCCCGAGGACTACGCGCGCGTCTACGATCGCCTGCTGTCCGCCGCGCGCGAGCCCGTGATCCTGCACTGGCTGGGCGACATGTTCGACCCGGCCCTCGCCGGCTACTGGGGATCGCGCGACATCGAGCGCCGCGATGAACGTGGCGGTCGACGTCATCCACCGCAATGCCGCGAAGATCGACGGCATCAAGATCTCGCTGCTCGACAAGGAGCGGGAAATCGAGATGCGGCGCCGCCTGCCTGCGAGCGTGCGCATGTATACCGGCGACGACTTCAACTACGCGGAGCTGATTGCTGGCGATTCGCAGGGCACAGCCACGCCCTGCTCGGCATCTTCGATTCGATCGCGCCCGCCGCTTCCGCCGCGCTGTCCGCCCTGGCCGCGCGGCGACGACAGCCACGTTCCATCGCATCCTCGAACCGACGGTTCCGCTGTCGCGGCACATCTTCGCCGCGCCGACGCGCTTCTACAAAACCGGCGTCGTGTTCATGGCCTGGCTCAACGGCTTCCAGGAACACTTCACCATGGTCGGCGGGCAGCAGAGCGCGCGCTCGCATCACGCACCTGGCCGAGGTGTTCCGGCTGGCTGACCAGGCCGCGTTGCTGTCGGATCCGGAGCGAGCCTGCGCGCGCATGAAGCAGCTGCTGGCATTGCACGGCGCCGCCTGATCCATGCGCGATTTCTCCGCAGGCCACGAGTGGCTGTCGATCAACACCGCCACGGTGCGCAAGCGATGGACGTTGCCGCAGATCATCGACGGCTGCGCGCGCGCCGGCATCACCACGATCTCACCCTGGCGCGACCAGGTCGCGGCGTGTGGACTGGATGTCACGCGACGGCTGCTGAATGAAACGGGAATCCAGCTGTCCGGCTACTGCCGTGGCGGCCTGTTCCCGGCGGCCGACATCGCCGGCACCGCGGCCGCTCTGGCGGACAACTACCGCGCGGTGGATGAAGCTTGCGAGCTCGGGAGCCCGTGCCTGGTGCTCGTGGTCGGCGGCTTGCCGGGCGCGCTCGACGGCCGCGCGATGCACAAGGACATCGGGCATTGCCGCGCACAGGTCAGCGAAGGCATCGCGCGCCTGCTGGAGTACGCGCGGCCGCGCAAGATGCCACTGGCCATCGAGCCCCTGCATCCCATGTACGCCGCGGATCGCGCCTGCGTGAACACGCTGGAGCAGGCGCTGGACCTCTGCGACGCGCTGGATCCGGAGCGAACGGGCGCGCTCGGTGTCATCGTCGACGTCTATCACTTGTGGTGGGACCCCAAGCTTCACGACCAGATCCGGCGCGCGGGTGCGTCGCGCCTGCTGGGCTTCCACGTCTGCGACTGGCTGACACCCACCACCGACCTGTTGCTCGGACCGCGGCATGATGGGTGATGGCGTCATCGACTTGCGCAGGATCCGCGGCTGGATGGAGTCCGCGGGTTACGCGGGCTTCAGCGAAGTCGAGATCTTCTCGGCCAGGAACTGGTGGGAGCGGCCCGGAGAAGAAGTGCTGGCCACCTGCATCGATCGCCATCGGACAGTAGTTTGAGTCGGGAGCAAGGGAACATGGAATACAGACAACTCGGCCGGTCGGATCTCGAGTGCCGGTCTTGAGCTTCGGCACGGCCACCTTCGGCGATGCGCCGGTGTTCAAGGCCTGGGGCGCCAATGGCGTGAAGGAAGCCACGCGCGTCGTGGACCTCTGCCTCGACGCGGGTGTCACGCTGTTCGACTCGGCCGACATCTACTCCGCGGGCCAGGCGGAAGAAATCCTGGGCCAGGCCATCAAGGGCCGGCGCGACAAGGTCCTCATCTCCACCAAGGGCACGTTCCGGTTCAGCGACGCGCCCGACGATGTGGGTTCGGGCCGCAAGCACCTGACCCGGCAGATCGAGGGCAGCCTGCGGCGGTTGGGCACCGACTACATCGATCTCTATCAACTGCATGGCTTCGACGCGCTGACGCCGGTGGAAGAGACGCTGGGCACGCTCGACGACTTCGTGCGCGCCGGCAAGATCCGCCACATCGGCTGCTCCAACTTCTCCGGCTGGCACCTGATGAAGTCGCTAGCGATCTCCGAACGCACGGGCTGGGCGCGCCACGTGGCGCACCAGGCGTACTACTCGCTGCTCGGCCGCGAGTTCGAGTGGGAGCTCATGCCGCTCGCGCTCGACCAGGGCGTGGGCACCGTCGTGTGGAGCCCGCTCGGCTGGGGCCGGCTGGGCGGCAAATTCCGGCGCGGGCAGCCGGCGCCCGGCCGTCACCCGCCTGCACGGATGCCACCACCGCGCAGATCGCGCCGCCGGCGGAGGACGAGCAGCTATACCGGATCGTCGACGCGCTGGACGCGGTGGCGGCGGAAACCGGGAAGACCGTGGCGCAGATCGCGATCGCCTGGGTGCTGTCGCGTCCGAGCGTGGCGACCGTGATCATCGGCGCGCGCGACGAGGCGCAGTTGAAGGAGAACCTCGGCGCCGTCGGCTGGAGTCTTTCTCCGGAGCAGGTGGCGCGGCTCGAAGCCGCCAGCGCAAAGACACGCACCTATCCGTATTGGCACCAGGCGCAGTTCTCCGAGCGGAATCCGTTCCCGACCGCGTAACGACGCTTCGAAGCGACTTCCCGCCCGCGGCCCTTACAATGCCGCATGGATATCTCCGATGACGATCTGGGCACGTGCGTGCGCGTGCTGCGCGCGATCGAAGCCGATCGCTCCCACCTCACACGGCTCACGCAGGAGCAGCGGCGCGAGCTGCTGACCCTCGCCGGCCTCGTCGCCAAGCCCGAGCGCCACGACCTCGTGCGGATGGCGAAGGCGTTTCGCCGCGCCGAGCGCGAGGCCGCGAAGGAGCAGGATCGCAAGGCCATCGAACAGGCCGGGCTGCGCGTCCAGCGCCGCTCACCGGTGTACTCGCCGCTGTGGCTCGAGCCGCCGAAGCCCGAGGACCTGGACGAGCGTCCGCGCCTGAACAAGGAGCGTGACTGCTACGTCTGCAAACAACCTTTCACGAAGGTGCATCGCTACTACGACTCCATGTGCGAGCCCTGCGGCGACTTCAACTACGCCAAGCGCGAGCAGACCGCCGATCTGAGCGGCCAGTACGCGCTGGTCACCGGCGCGCGCGTCAAGATCGGCTACCAGGCGTCGCTGAAGCTGCTGCGCGCCGGCGCGCACGTGATCGTCACCACGCGCTTTCCCGTCGATGCCGCGGATCGCTATTCGCAGGAACCGGACTTCGCCTCGTTCCGCGAACGCCTGCAGATCCATGGGCTGGATCTGCGCCACACGCCGAGCGTGGAGCTGTTCACGCGGTTCCTGCGTCGAGCGGCTGCCGCGGCTCGACTACATCCTCAACAACGCCTGCCAGACGGTGCGCCGGCCGGCCGGCTTCTTCCAGCACCTGCTCGCGCGCGAGGCCGAGCCCGATCGCCTCGCTGCCGCGGAACTGCGCGGCGTACTCGCGGATCACGATGAGCTGCTGCGGAGGCTCGGAAGGTTCGCCGCGCGCCAGCTTCCAACGCGCTGGTGACCGGCGCCGCGCACACGCCGGCGAGGGGCTGGTGCACAGCGCCGCGCTTTCGCAGCGGCGCTACCTCGACGAGGACTATCGCGACGGCGAGGCGCTGTTTCCCGCGAATCGTTACGACGAGGACCGGCAGCAGGTCGATCTGCGCGAGATGAACAGCTGGCGCCTGCGCCTGCACGAAGTCGAAACGCCCGAACTGCTGGAAGTGCAGCTCGTGAACGCCATCGCGCCGTACATTCTGAACGCGCGCCTCAAGCCGCTGCATGCTGCGCACGCCGGGCGCCCACAAGCACATCGTCAACGTCAGCGCGATGGAAGGCCAGTTCTATCGCACCACCAAGACCGACAAGCATCCGCACACCAACATGGCGAAGGCCGCGCTGAACATGATGACGCGCACCAGCGCGCCGGACTTCGTGAAGGACGGCATCCACATGAACGCGGTCGACACGGGCTGGGTCACCGATGAAGACCCCGCCGTGCACGCCGCCCGCAAGGCCGAGCTCGGTTTCTCACCGCCGCTCGACATCATCGACGGCGCGGCGCGCATCGTCGATCCGATCTTCGCCGGGCGGCTCACCGGCGAGCACGTGTGGGGGCAATTCCTGAAGGACTACAAGCCGGCGCCGTGGTAGCCGGGCTGCAGTCCACGGCGCCGGTCAGGTCCTGCCACTAGTGCGCGAACGGGATCCTCCGGAACGCGAGGTTGTGGAAGCACGAATTGCTCAGGATGTCGGACATCTTCTTCGCACGCTCCTTCAGATCGTCGTACTCGATGGGCTCGCCGGTGATGGGCGTATTCAGGAATGGCCCGGTACCGACGATGAAGTACGAAAGATGCGCGGACGAGTTGATGAAGCGGAAGCCGAAATTGCCAACGTGGGTGCCGTGCGTATCCGTCTCGCGGGAATGACAGCCATTGCAGGTGGAGACCGCGAACTTGCGGCGGGTCTCGGAGGGATTGCTCAGCGGAGCGAGATTCGCATTCCAGAAGACGGGCACCGCCGGGAAGTGGTGATGCGGGGTCGCCCCCAGGAACGGTGTGGCCGATGTCGGGTAGGTGGCTGGCACCACGTGCTTGTCGGTGAGGATGTCGTTTTCATTCTCGAGCAGGAACTGCGACAGCGTGGCGGTGTTGTTGAACGAATCCAGCGGCGTCTGCGCCGCCGTGGTCAGGCCTAACAACCCGGCGGGCGTGAGCCGGAACTCGCGCAGCTCCCAGGGGTCCGGGCCGTTCAAGCCGCGTTCGCCAGTGCGCAGCGTGGTCAGCGCGCTTTGGTTGGGCAGCTGGCCGGGATTCACGCCCGCTTCGGTGAACTCCAGCGTCAGGCCTTCGAGCAGGTCGTTGAACGCGGCGCTGCCCACCGGGTGCGAATCGAGGTTCTTCCAGCGCTGCTGCCAGTTCTTCACGCTGGAGCAGGATCCGCCCTTGATGGTGTACTCGAGGATGACGGTGAACAGCATGCCCTGGCAGACGCCCGTGGGTGACAGCTCGGTGAGTCCGAACACGAACCGCCCTTCTCCGGCGGAACCACCCTTTCCGTAGCCGATCTTGTCGGCGAGATCCGGGCGATTGACGATGCCCAGCAGCCGCGCGGGAAACTTGTCGATGTCGAGCGGACCGGGTCCGGACATCTCCTGCCACGACGCGATCACCCGGGCCTGGATCTGGCCCGCGCGCACGGCGTCGTACACGGAGTAGCCGTTGACGGACTGCGGGCTCTCCCAGGTGCTCAACCAGTCGAGCACGAAGTCTTCGGGACTCACGCCGGTGTTCTCGGCGAGTTCGCGCACCAGGTGCGAGAAGCTCCAGACGCCATCGGGCGTGCCCGTGTTGCTGCAGGCGTCATAGGTGCGCACCGGATCGTTGACCACGCCCACGTCACGGATGAACAGCGAGGAGAACTCGGCGATCGGAATGGGTGGCTTCTTCGGTGGGAAGAACGGAATGCCGAACAACAGCCGCGGCGAGAGGTTGGCCTCCTGGAAGCGGCCGGGTTTGACGACGAACATCGGCTCGCGGGTGAAGTCCACGCCGAGTTTTTTCGCGGCGGAGTGCGGGTCCTCCGCGGACAACACCGCGCGGGTCCTCTCGCGCAGGTTCTCGAGGCCGGGCACCTTGGCCGCGCGCAGCTTTTCCAGGGCGGCGTACGCCGGCACGGTGTCGCGTGAGCCGCGATTCACGGACGTCATCGGGTCTCCCGTCAGCGCGCGCGTGCTCGCATCGAGTTCGTCGCGATGCAGGCGGAAGGCGGCCATCGTGTCCATGGCGAACTGCGCCGTGAAGATTCCATCGCCACCGCGGAGGTCCGGCTTCACGCCGTCATCACGGAACGTGACCTTCTCCTTTTCCATCGGCACCGTGAATTCCTTGAGCTCGGTGGGCCCGAGCGTCACGATTTCGCCGATGACCACGTCCCGCTTCTCGGTGAGATAGGCGCGGATCTCCGCCACCTGGTCCGCGAGTTCCAGTGGTGTGGTGCTGACCTTGAGCCGCGGTTCTTGCGCAGCGCTGACGGCGATGACCGTGATCGCGGCCGCCACGGCGCATAGCAGCGCCGACGTGAATCCTTTCCGTCGCATATAAGCTCCCTGTTCGTGCTTCCTTTCGCGGTCGAATATGCGCGTCGTGAACGGCGGCAGGATGTCGGTTGCGCAGCGAACCCATCGAACTGAGAGATATTCCCGCAGAATGTCGAATCGGTATCCGGCGCCCGCTGACCGTCTATCTACAAGGCATCGCGCCACGGGGCATCGCGCTGCCGGGTTCGCATTCGTCAATGCCGCCGCGGCGCTGTCTCGCGGTATTCATGCCTGGACCGGCCGTGTGGGCAACGAATCAGGCAAAGCTGCCAGGCCCCCGGTTGTCCTGCGCGCAAAGCGGGTCGTGGTAGCGCAACCCACCGCGCAGGCAGAGGCCTCGCCCGATGGCCATTCCTGCCTTCCAGTCGGTGTGCGACCCAGCGCCCAGCGTCCCGAGGCCCGAATGGGTACATTTCCGTACCCGCGCGACTTGTTGAAGGGCCGCGCGAGGGCGCAGGCTTCGGGAGCCACATGACACGCCTCGTTCGACTGGGGAACTCACTCGCGCTGATCGCGCTGATAGCGCTGCTCTCGTTGCTCGGGGGCTGCTCGGACGGAGCCGGCAATGCCGGCGCCGCGCGCCAGGACCCGTTGGTTCTCGGCTTCAGCCAGGTCATCGCCGGCGCCAACTGGAACAAGGCCAATGCCGACTCCATCCGCAAAGCGGCGCGGGATGCCGGCATCGAACTGCGCATGGAAGACGCGCGCAGCAGCCAGCAGAACCAGGTCGTGGCATTGCGTTCCTTCGTCAAGCAACGTGTCGACGTCATCGCCTTCTCGCCCGTGGTTGAGAGCGGCTGGGAGGCCGTGTTGCGGGAGATCCGGTCGGCCGGAATCCCCGTGATCCTCATGGATCGCGCCATCGAGGTCAGTGACGAGTCGTTGTACGCCTCGCTCGTAGGCTCGGACTTCGTCGAGGAGGGCCGGCGCGCCGCGCGCTGGCTGGTGGACCACACACGGAACGAGCCGGGCGAGATCGGCATCGTCGAACTGCAGGGCACCGTGGGGTCAGCGCCCGCCAACGATCGCAAGCAAGGCTTTTCCGAAGTGATCTCGGCCGACAAGCGCTACCGCATCATCCGTTCGCAAAGCGCCGCCTTCGATCGCGCGCGCGCTCGCGACCTCATGACGGGATTCCTGGAAGCCGAGGGGCGGCGCATCCGCGTGCTGTTTACTCACAGCGATCCCATGGCGCTCGGTGCCATCGAAGCCATCGAAGCCGCCGGCCTCAAGCCGGGCAGCGACATCCTGGTGATCTCCATCGAGGGAAGCCGAAAGGCTCTCGAGGCCATCATCGCCGGAAAGCTCAATGTGACCGTGGAGTGCAGCCCCCTTCTGGGGCCACAGCTAATGGCCGTGGTCCGGGATCTCGCGGCCGACAAACCCGTCCCCCGGCGCGTGATCACGCAGGAGTCCGTGTTCACGCGCGAGAACGCCGCGCTCGAACTACCCAATCGCGCGTACTGAAACTTTCGCGCTAGTCTTGGCGCATGAAACGCATCTCTTTCCTCGGCCTGGGTCTCATGGGCGCGGCCATGGCGCGGCGCCTGCTGGATCACGGCTTCGAACTCACCGTGTGGAACCGCAATGCCAGCCGCGCGGATCTCCTGGCCAAAGCCGGCGCTCGAGTCGCCGCCTCGCCCGCCGATGCCGCGCGCGGCGCCGAGGCAGTGATCGCGATGCTCGCCGATGACGACGCTTCACGCGCCGTGTGGCACGGAGAGTCCGGCGCACTGGCGGTCATGGAACCAGGTTCCCTGGCCATCGACTCGAGCACGCTGACGGTGGGATGCATGCGCGAGCTCGGCCAACAGGCGGCGGCTCGCGGCGTCAGCTTTCTCGACGCTCCCGTCACGGGAAGCAAGCCTCAGGCGGAACAAGGGGCGCTGAACTTCCTCGTCGGCGGCGAGGCGGCGGCGGCGGAACGTGCTGCTCCGCTGTTCAAGGCCATGGGCCGCGGCCACGTTCACGTGGGTCCCGCCGGAAGCGGCGCCTTGCTCAAACTCATCAACAACTTCATGTGCGGCGTGCAGCTGGCCAGCCTGGGCGAGGCCATCGCCATGGCCCAGCGCAGCGGCCTGGATATCCGCCGCACGGCGGACGTTCTGGCCACCGGCTCGCCCGGCAGCCCCATCGTGAAGATGGTGGTCGAACGCATGGTGTCGCGCGATTACACGCCTAACTTCCTGGTGCCGCTCATGGTCAAGGACCTGACGTACGTCATGGAGACCTTCGCGGCGGAAGGCATTGAGCTGGCCGATGCGCGGGCGGCGCGAGAGCGGTTCATCGAGGCGGCGGCGGCGGGCTTTCAGGACCGGGACATCGCCGCCGTGGTCGAACCGATGAGGCGCGACTGAAGACGCTTTTCGAAGTCAGCCCGCAAGAAGATTCCCAGGTAGCCACCCGGCAGAGGTTGTCCTGGTAACTTTCCCAGTCGAGCCTCCCTGCTGCGATGCCAACGCTCACGATCATTGCCTCCGCTCGACGGCGCCACGCCGCTCGGCCATCATCGGCGCATGCTCACTCCCACCCTGCGCGCCCGCTGGGCGCGATTGTTCATGGTGATCCTCATGTCTGCATCCGCCAGCCACGCGCTTGGTCAGGACAAGGCGTCGACCTACGACGCCTTCGTCGCGCTCTTCTCCGAATGGCGCGCCTTTGAAACTCCCCCGATGCGCGACGGCGCGCCCGACTACACCGCGGCCACCTTCGCGCGGCGCCACGCGGAGCTGCCGAAGTGGCAGGCGCGCCTGGCCGCGATCAAGCCCGACGCCTGGCCCATCCCGCAGCAGGTCGACTATCACGTCGTGCGCGCGGAAATGAACGGCTTCGATTTCTACTGCCGCGTGCTGCAGCCGTGGGTGCGGGATCCGGCCTACTACGTGTCGATCTGGACGGCGCAGAGCGATACGCCGGCGCATGAAGGCCCGACGAATCACGCCGCCATCGAACTCTGGCAGTACCAGTTCCCGCTCGACGCGGCGAGCGAGAAGAAGCTCACGGCCGAGTTGAAGACCATCGCGCCCTTGCTCGCGCAGGCGCGCGGCAATCTCACGGGCGACGCACGCGATCTGTGGTGGGGAGGCATCAAGCCCGTGAATCAGCAGATCGCCGATCTCGATGCGCTCGAAGCGCGAGCGCCGAAAGCCGGCGCTGAATTCAAGCGCGCACTCGCCGAAGGCCGCGATGCCACCCGCGGCTTCGTCGCGTGGCTCGAATCGGAGGCGCCGAAGAAGAAGGGCCCGTCCGGCATCGGCAAGGAGAACTACACCTGGCTCCTGCAGAACGTGTACCTGGTGCCCATGACCTGGGATGACGAAGTGATGCTGCTGAAGCGCGAGCTGGCGCGCGCGCACACGTCCCTCGAGCTCGAGGAACTGCGCAATACGGGCTTGCCGGACCTGAAAGCCCCCGCGTCACCCGCGGAGTACCAGAAGCGCGGCAACGAGGCCGTCGCCAAGCTGATGAGTTTCATCGAACGCAAGAAAATGCTGCCGGTGAAGCCGAACATGGACCCGGCGCTGCGCGCGCAGATCGGCGAGTTCGTTCCGGAGGCGACGCGCAACTTCTTCTCCATCGCCTCGCATCTCGAGCCACTCACGCTCTACACGCACTTCTATCACTGGTGGGATCTCGCCCAGATGCGTGACGAGCCGCATGCGAGCGCGATCCGCCGCGGCGCCCTGCTCTACAACATCTGGATGAGCCGCGCTGAAGGCATGGCCACCGGCTTCGAAGAAATGACGATGCACGCAGGCCTCTACGATGACAATCCGCGCGCGCGTGAAATCCAGTGGATCATGCTGGCGCAGCGTGCGGCGCGCGGCCTTGGCTCGCTGTATGCGCAGGCGAACGAGTTCACGATGAAGCAGGCCGCGGACTTCCACGTCGAGTGGACCCCGCGTGGCTGGATGAGCCCCACGCTCGACCTGCTCGGGTTCGAGCAGCACCTCTATCTACGCCAGCCGGGCTATGGCACCAGCTACATCACCGGCAAGTACCTCATCGAGCAGCTGTGGCTGGAACGATCGAAACAGCTCGGCAAGGATTCCAGCTCCCTGCGCCTGTTCACGGAGTTCAATGAGGCCGGCATGGTGCCGGTGTCGATGATCCGCTGGCAGTTGACCGGCAAGGCCTCCGGCCCCGGGAAATGAAATCGCTCGCGCCGCTCGCGCTGGTATCGCTGCTGTGCCCGATGCTCTGGGCCTGCTCGAGGGGGCCAGACGATGCAACGGCGGAACGCGAGCCAGACTCGGCGTTGGTGCTCGGCTTCAGCCCGATCGTGAGTTGGGGCGGCTGGAGTGGCGCGAACGCGGACTCCATCCGCCACGCGGCGCGCGCGGCCGGCGTCGAACTCCGGCTGGAAGATGCGCGCCACAGCCAGGAGAAGCAGGTGGCGACGCTGCGTTCTTTCATCAGCCAGGGCGTCGACGTCATCGCCTTTTCTCCCGTGGTCGACAATGGCTGGGAAGGCGTGCTCCGCGAGATCCGCGCTGCGGGAATCCCGGTGATCCTCATGGATCGCTATATCGAGGTGCCCGACGACTCGCTGTATGTCTCGCTGATCGGCTCGGACTTCATCGAAGAGGGACGGCGGGCGGGACGCTGGCTCCTGGAACACACGCGCGACCTGCCGGGTGAGATCGGCATCGTCGAGCTCCGGGGTTCGGTGGGCTCGGCGCCCGCGAATGATCGCAAGCAAGGCTTTGCCGAGATCATCGTGGCGGATCGCCGGCTCCACATCATCCGCTCGCAGAGCGCCGAGTTCGACCGCGCGCGAGCGCGCGAGGTCATGGCCGGATTCCTCAAGACCGAAGGCCGCCGCATCCGCGTGCTCTTCGCGCACAACGACGGCATGGCGCTGGGCGGCATCGAAGCCATCGAGGCCGCGGGTCTCAAGCCCGGAAGCGACATCCTGGTGATTGCCATCGAGGGCAGCCGCCAGGGTCTGGAAGCCATCGTCGCCGGCAAGCTCAACGTGACCGTGGAATGCAGTCCGCTGCTCGGGCCGCAGCTCATGGCTGTCGTCGCGGATATCGCGGCGGGCAAACCAGTTCCGCGGCGAGTGATCACGAAGGAATCGGTGTTCACTCGGGAGAACGCCGCGCAGGAACTGCCGAATCGCGTCTACTGAACGGGCAACGGCCTACACCGTCGAGTGATTCGATGAACCTTCACTTCCGCCGCACCGGGCTTGCTAGGTGACCCTGACAGGGCGCAGGCTCGCGGAAGCATGAAGCTCCGTGTCCGGAAGTCAGCATTCGCGATCGTGACGTCACTCGCGTACTTGTGCGGCTGTTCGGATGGCGCGGGGACCGGTGGCACCGCGCCTGCATCAAGACTGGTGCTGGGCTTCAGTCCTGTGGTGAGCGTCGGCAACTGGGCCGGCGCGAACACCGAGTCCATTCGCAGCGCGGCCCGCGATGCGGGAATCGAACTCCGCCTGGAAGATGCCGACCACAGCCAGGAGACCCAGGTGGCCTCGTTGCGCTCGTTCGTCGCGCAGAAGGTCGACGTGATCGCATTCTCTCCCGTGGTCGAAACCGGCTATGAGGCCGTACTGCGCGAGATCCGCTCTGCGGGAATTCCCGTGATCCTCATCGATCGCAACATCGATGTCAGCGACGACTCGCTGTATGTTTCCCTGGTCGGGTCCGACTTCGTCGAGGAAGGACGGCGAGCCGCGCGCTGGTTGCTCGAGCAAACGCGGGACGTGCCGGGCGAGATCGACATCGTCGAGCTGCAAGGCACGGTGGGATCCGCGCCCGCCAACGATCGCAAGCAGGGCTTCGCCGAAGTCATCGCGGCCGACCGGCGCTACCGCATCATCCGTTCGCAGAGCGCCAACTTCGAACTCGCCCGCGCGCGCCAGATCATGACGGAGTACCTGCGACTCGAGGGGCGGCGCATCCGCGTGCTCTTCTCGCACAACGACAGCATGGCGATCGGCGGCATCGAAGCGATCGAGGCGGCGGGCCTCAAACCGGGAACCGACATACTGGTGATCGCCATCGAAGGCAGCCGCAGGGGACTCGAGGCCATCGTTGCCGGGAAACTGAACCTGGCCGTGGAGTGCAGTCCCCTGCTGGGCCCGCAGCTCGCGGCGGTAGTCAGGGATCTCGCCGCTGGCAAGTCCGTGCCGCGGCGCGTGGTCACGCGGGAAACCGTGTTCACGCGCGAGAACGCCGCGGCGGAGTTGCCGAAGCGCGCCTATTGAGCGGCGCAGTCAGCCTTCGTCCGGGTAACGGTGCACGACAGGCGCTCGGGCGGCCTGCGTGTCAGATCGCGTCTCCCGGGCACCACATCCTCGGCGGCACCGTCTGCACGGCTTCCGCGGCGATGCCGCGAAGCGTCTGCTGCATCGACGCGTCGACCGCGTACTGGTTGAGCGTGGGCAAACCGGCAGGCGAATTCCCGGTGATGGTCGCGTAGATCACCAACGCCGCCAGGAATGCGCCGGCGGGCGCGGAGTGATTCCCGTCCGCCGCGTGAAGCGTCAGCGTCGGGTCCCGAGCCAGCGCCAGATCCCAGGCTTGCCCGATCGGTGCGACGCATGCCGGCTCCGCCCGCGCGATGGACACGTGCAGGTCGTAGATCCGAGCGGTTTCATCGATACCGCTGCGCGGCCATTCCGGGAACATCACCGGCACTGCTCGCTGCTGACGGCTGATGCGCACCAGCTCTTTCGCTTCCTCGGTCGAGTAGGTGTTCTGGCCGCTGCTGCTGTACTTCTGCGCCTGCAGGATCACGAAGCTCCAGTTCTGGTTGCGCAGCAGTGTCATGGTCTGCGCGTTGCGCAGGTGCTCGTCGAGGAATGCCGTTCCGGGCGCCACGGCCGCCGCCACCGTGCGGCCCGGCCTTCCCGCCCGCACCATGTCGACGACCATGTCGGTGAGCTGGTTGGATTGCGTATGGCTGTTGCCCATGAACAGCAGCGTGATATCGGCCACCGTCGGAGCCGGCGCGGGTGGCAACGGCGCGGGCGGAGGCGACTGCGTTCCCGGACCAGGAGCCGGTACCGATTCGCCCGAGCCACCACCGCATCCGGACAGCAGAAGAACGAACGCCAGGAATACGCTTCGGGTGATCATCACTGCGCTTGCGGCCGATGACGATCCCGCCAGGCCGGATACTCCGCATCCAGCAATTCCGCGGGCCAGGTTCCGAACCATGCGTAGCCACTGCGGCGCTCGGGGTGGATCTCGGAATATTGCCTCACGCGCACGCTGTCCCGGTTCGCGAGCACGATGCTGTTGTCCTCCAGGTCGTAGAAACGTGCCCACAACGGCGGCGCGTGGGCGTCGTCCACCAGGCGGGAATCGGATGTCGCCACGTGATACTGGTACTGCACCGGTTTCTCGAGCATCACCTTCTCGAGCCTGACTCCCCGTATCTGCGATCGGCGCAGCCACTCGACGGCCCCCTCGATGGCCCTGGACTGTGCGGCGCTGGGCCGCTCGATGCTCATGAGATAGCGAAGCATCTGTACCGTTTCCTGCGAGACGATGGACGGTAGTTCGAAGGCGCGGCCTTGTGCCGGCTGGAGCGTTTTCGGGTCGTACTGCCCTGCCCACCCGGTGAGCTTGCCGTCCTGCACGACCTGCAGCTTCAGCACGCATTCATCGCCCCGCTCGAGCGCGGCCCGGGCGCGAGCGCGAGTTTTCGAATCGACATGGCCGAATGGCTTCTCGCCCGCGGAGATCTTGCGAAGCAAACCGAGCATGCCCGAGGTCACTTCGTCGGCAATCGTGATGTACGGGTGATAGCTCGTCGTGCCGGGAACCGTATGCGGCCATCCGCCACAACCCGATATTTGCCTGGCGAGTGCATAGTCGAGCCCGCGCGCGGCGGCATCTCGATAGGCGGCGTTCCGCGTCTGCCCGAACGCCGCGGCGAGATACTCGATCTGCGAGTAGATGTTCCGATTGTCGAAGCTGGCGCTGGCCTGCGATTTCTCGGCGGCGAGCGCCGCTTTTTCACCGCCATCGAGAATCCGGGCCGGATCGCGATTCTCGATCCAGGCGCCATTCTCGCGTTGATAGAGCAGGATGTTGTCCGCGATTGCGGTGACCTGCTCCGGCGCGTAGCGCGCGTAGTCTTTGCCGTGACGATCCTGCCAGTGCTTGATGCCGTCGCTGAATGCCGCGAGCGAGATGGGCTCCGCCATGCCATCGGCGGCCCCTGCCGGAAGGCAGGCGATCCAGGTGCAGACAGCGATCCTTGTGAACAGTTTCATGCGGCAACCTCGGTCCGGCGGCATGCCTCGGCAGCGTCACGAGCCTCATGGTCGTGGCAGAAAGCTTCTGCGTCGCGGGCAATCTGACGTAATCCTGACACGGCCCGCCACGAATTAGCTGATGGTCCGCGCCCGAGCGGGCAATCGAGGCCATGCAGGCGGGTTACTACGGCGAGATCCAGCGTTTCGGCGGCAACCCCACGCGCGGCTCCATGGATTGGAGTGGCGAAGGCCGGGGTTGCAACACCCTGTCCGGATGGTATGTGATCGACAGCATCGCGTTCACGGGCGGCGTCCTCGACTCCATCGACATGCGCTTCGAGCAGCATTGCGAGGAGAGGACGCCC
The DNA here is from genome assembly GCA_963846605.1 of uncultured Pseudomonadota bacterium. Classification (GTDB taxonomy): domain Bacteria; phylum Pseudomonadota; class Gammaproteobacteria; order Steroidobacterales; family Steroidobacteraceae; genus CADEED01. Next base: position 217,200 of record CAWJWS010000008.1, on the reverse strand, counting down.
GCGTTGCGCGGCAAGATCCACTGGGTGCGCTGACAAGGGGAAAGGAAGGAATGAAATACGTTGTTCTTGCCGCGGCGGCACTGCTCGCCGGCTGCGCGTCTGTTCCGCGCGAGACGCGGAACGACACCAGGCCCACGCTCAGCGTGTTCGTCGTCGCCCATCCCGACGACTGGCAGCTCTTCATGAACCCCGCGGCCTTCCATGCCATGAGGCAGCCGCTCGGCAAGGTGGTGTTCGTGCATGTCTCGGCGGGTGATGCCGGCAAGGTCATGGGTGGCGAACCGACGCCTTACTACCTCGCGCGCGAGGAAGGCGCCATGCGCGCCATCCGCTTCCTGGCGAACGCCGTCAACGCCACCGCCGCGCTGGGCGCGGATTCCAAACCGGAAGCCGTCGAGCGCGCTGGACACCGTGTGGCCCGCCATGCGTATGCCAACTCGGTGGCGTATTTCCTGCGGATCCACGATGGCAACATCGTCAATGGCACCGAGTCACAGGAGCACCCGCTCTCCTTGCGCCGCCTGCGCTCGGGCGCGTCGAACGAGACGAAAGCCATCGACGGCACCGCCACTTACGCGGGCTGGAATGATTTCGTGGCCACGCTCCAGGCCGTCGTGACCAGCGAACTCGCGCCGGGCGCCACGCTCGACCTTCACATCGCCGAGCTGGATGAGAAGCGCAACCCGGGTGACCATCACGATCATCGCGCCGTCGCGTTCGCGATGGAGGAAGTGGCGCTCCGCCTCCCCTGCGCGCGCGTCACGCGGCACCAGGAATACGCCACCAACAAGCGCAGGCTCAACGTGACGGGCGTGGACTACATGATCGACGCGGGAACCTGGGCCGCGACGGCATCGGGCCTCAGCGACAACCACGCCGGCAGCACGTGGGAACCGGGGCATAACTCCTGGGTGGGCCGTGACTATCACCGCACCCAGGAACCGCGCGGCAGCTGCGGCTGAGTCTCGCCGGCTTTGCGGCGGGGGTCTTACAGCACCGATCCGTCCTTCATCACGAGTTCGACTTTCTTCAGCACCGTCACATCCTTCAGGGGGTCGCCCGCGACGGCAATGAGGTCTGCGCGCTTGCCTGCCTCGAGCGTGCCTATCTCGGCCGATAGCCCGAGCAGGTCCGCGGCATTCACCGTGGCGGCCTTGATCGCTTCCGAGGCAGGCATGCCGTGCTTCACCAGCAGCTCGAACTCATCGGCGTTCCGGCCATGTTTCGACACGCCGGCATCGGTCCCGAAAGCGATCTTCACGCCACGCGGGAAAGCTTTCTCCAGCGCCTGGCCGGTGATCGAAATCCGCCAGTCGATCTTGGCGCGCACTTCCGGCGGATAGGCGTTGGGATCCTTCGCGATGCGCTCGAGATAGCCGTTGACGGTCGACAGCGTCGGCACGTAGTACGCGCCGGACTTGAGGAACAGCCTGATGCCCTCTTCATCGAGCAGCGTGCCATGTTCGATCGAATCCGCGCCGTTGCGTAGCGCGATGTTGATTCCATCGGCGCCATGAGCGTGGACCGCGACCTTCTTGCCGTAGAGGTGCGCGGTTTCGATCAAGGCCCTGGCCTCATCGTCGAACATCTGCCGGTTGACGCCCGCACCGATGCGGCTGTTCACGCCACCTGTGGTCATGATCTTGATCACGTCGACACCGCGGCGAATCTGCAGGCGCACCGCGCGCCGGCAGGCTTCGACGCCGTCGCACAAGTTCTCCTGGTGCACGTGTTCCGCGATCTCGGGGTTGAGGCCCAGCGAGGCGTCGCCATGCCCTGACGTGGTGGAGATTCCGTTCCCCGCATCGACGATCCTCGGACCCGGCACTTTCCCCGCCGCGATCGCGTCGCGCAGCGCGAGAGTGACTCCATCACCGTTGCCGAGATTGCGCACGGTCGTGAATCCCGCGGCCAGCGTCTTGCGCGCGTTGACCGCGGCTTCGTACGCGAAGTAGGCCGGCCCGTTCGTCAGCGTCTCGACCAGGCCGTCCTGTCCAGCCCTGTCACTGTCGAGATGGACGTGCGAATCGATCAATCCAGGCAGCACGAACTTGTCGCGCAGGTCGATGACCTTCGCGCCCGGGTGGCTGGCCGCATCCACGAACCCGTCGCGAACCGCCTCGACCTTGCCGTTGCGGATGATCACGCTCGATGCGCCACGCGGCGATTGCCCGGGCCGGTCCAGCAGGCGCCCCGCGTGCACGATGATCACGGAACCGGGATCGGGTTGCGCGGCGATCCCGGTAGTCGCGAAAGCCATCGCCAGGACACACAGTCGGAATGAGCGGGCCATTCTCGTCGTCATGGAATTTCCCCGGAACACGCGGTGAATGTCAGCGTAGCACGCATCGCGCGCCGCTCGACGCACACACCCCGGCGCGCACCAGCGATTGCCCGGCACGACGAGGCAGGAGGCGGAGCGCCTCAGGGATCTCGCGCTGGTGTTCCGGTTTCGGGACTCGTATTGGCGGCCGGACCCCGCATCCGCTCCACGCGCGTCCGGTACTCGCTCACGTTGTCACCGTCGATGCGTGACTCGCGCGTGCCGTTGTTGGTGTCCACCTGGCGGTCGGATCCGGTCACCGGCTTCGCGACGACCTTGGTCTCACGCTCGAACGCATGCGACTTGTCGGTGTTGCGGTAGTAGCGGTACAGGACCCAGTACAGGCCCGCGCCGCCGGCAGGACCCATGAGTAGCAATGCGAGGCCGCCGTCGTCACTCATGGTTAACGCGTCACCATCCAGATTGCGATGCCTTCGAGGAAGGTCCCGACCGTGAGCGCGGCGAGGATGAGTTTCCACTGCTGCACCGGCACGCTGCCCATCGTCTCGCCCGTGCGGCCGTTCACGGCAATGTAGTGCAACAGGCCGCCCCGCTGCTGGTACGAGTACAGCCATACCGGCAGGTACATCGACACCCAGCGCGTGCCGTGCACCTGGAGCCGCTCCTGTTCCCAGCGTACGCCGCGGTCGTAGCGATCGACGGAGTTCTCGACCTGCGCGCGCGCGATCGACAGCAACTGATCGACGAGGCGCGGCCGGAGGTGCGACACGTCCTGGTCGCGCTTCTCCGACGAGCAGCCCCGCAGGTACGACGCGTTCCACTTCACCGCGTTCTTCGTGTCGAACGGCAGGATGGTGTTGATGATGTTGTTCGTGTTGACGCCCGTGTTCAGGTTGCCGCGTTCGCCGCGAAGATTCCAGCGGCAGGTCGTCCACCGTGAAATCCACGTGGCGATCCACCTGGTACACGTCGGCATCGTAATAGGTCGTCTTGTTGTCGCCGGTGCCGCGCGTGTAGCGGCGCGTCTCGATCTCGCCCTTGCCCGCGACGTCGGCGCTCGCCCTGCCGTCGACGATCATGTACGGCAGGTAGACGGAGATGACGTTCTCGGGCGTGAACTCTTCCTTGAATTCCTTGAGCGCGAAGAGCCTGCGCTTGTCGACGAACTGGCGGATGCGCGCGACCGCATCCTCCTTCTTGATGTGGAACGGCAGCACCGCGTCCGGCACCGCGCCGTTCGCCACCTGCTCGTTGACGCCGAACACGTGGCGGCACCAGTGGCAGCGCGCCGTCATCGCGCTCTCGGTATTGACCGTCACCTCGGCGCCGCAACCGGTGCACTTGAACGAGCTCAACAGCCTGCGGCGTCGGCCGCGATGTCCTGCGCGCCGGAGGCGATGACTGTGCCCTCGAGCTGATCGATGCCCCTGGCCGAAGCCGAACTCCTCTTCGACCCGCTCGCCGTCGCCACTCGTTGCGGCAGTACAGGCACACCAGCAGGTCGCTGCCGTGCTTGTGCCGGATGTCGGTCGCGCCGCATTTCGGGCAGCGGTTGAGCGCCGTCCTTCAGCTCCGCGGCGGACGTATCGATGGCGACCGGATCCGGCGCCACCAACTCATCGCGGATCGGCTTCGGGCAGCGTTGTCGGATCGACGGCCAGCTGCCCGGCGGCGGCGGCACGTCCTGCGGCGATCCGGGGCCCGTGAACTGCGGCCATCGGCGGCGGCTTGTTCGCGTTCGACATGGCTTGGCGTCGCGTCTACAGGCCCAGCGCCTTGGCCTTGAGCGCGTCGTAGTCGTCCTGCGTGATCAGGCCGAGGTCCAGCATCTCCTTGGCCTTCTTCAGCTTGGCGACCGGATCGTCCGCCGCGGGCGCGGCGGGTTGCTGCAAGCCGCCGACTGCCCATCATGCCGGTCGCCATGCCGACGCCCACGAGCCCGGCTCGCGCCGCCGTTCTCGCCAGCCGACTGGATGCCCTGCGCGACGCTGGCCTGCAGGTTGGAGTTGCCGCGCGAACCCGCCAGCGCATCGGCGCGCTGCACGGTCTTCAGCAACTCCCGCGTATTCGCGTCGTACTCGATGGAGACGATCGCCGTCTTGACGATCGCGAGGCCGCGATCGGAGTGCCACTGGTAGGCCGTTCTCCACCGCCTGCGGACAGGCTCTGCGCGAAGCCGATCGAATCCTGCTGCAGCTTCGTGATGCGATTGCCCTTGGCCGGGTCGTTCGAATAGAGGCTGAACGCCGGCGCCAGTGAGCCCACCACTTCGTTGAACAGCTGGCCGGCCGCCGCGTTGTCCATGTCCGTGAAATCGAACACCTTGCCGGGCTGCAGGTAGGAAGCCGGCACGAAGTTCTTCACGAACAGGATCGGGTCGACGATCTTCAGCGTGTACGAACCGCGCGTCACCGCGCCGACCTGGGTGTCGCAGGAAGCCGTCGTCCCAGTAGATCTCGGATTGGGTGCCGAATCGGTTGTCGGGCAGTTCCTTCAGCGAGACGAAGAACGCCGCCTGCTGCGAGCCCGGCTGGCCGCCGAACTTGAAGCGCTCCCAGCTCTGCTTGATCAGCGAGTCCGTCCAGCTGTCGCCGGCGAAGATCGACTTCGAGTTGAGGTCGTTCGATTGCCAGATCGTAGCCGCCCGGTTCGGTAGCGAAGCCGGTGATTTCGCCGTCCTGGAACAGCAGCAGCCCGTAACCTTCGGGCACGACGATCTTCGAACCGTTCGTGATGATGTTCGAGGAGCCCTTCGTGTTCGACCCGCGCCCGGCGTTCGTGCCTTGCGGCACGGCGGCGAACAGTGCCGCGGTACCCGGCAAGCCCGAGGGAACCGTGTAGAAGTCCTTCCACTGGTCGGCGAGCATGCCGCCGATCGAACCAGACACCGCCTGAATCAGACCCATGACGATCCTCGCCTTCGTGGCCGGGCGGGGCGCCCGGTATGGCGCGGACTATACACGCGCGCGACCAATGGATTCGAGGGCGACAAGCCGTGCAAGGCGCTGCATTCCAGCCCCAGGCGCCGCATCACTTTCTGATTGGCCGCGTGCGAGGCCAGCACCCCCGCCGGCTTCCCGGCGGAGGTCTATCTACCTGGTGATGAACTAGCTTTTCGGCGCGATGCAGGTGCGGCCCTTGCACGCGCACACGGGGAACAGGTGTATCTCGTTGCCCAGGTCGAACCAGTAGCCGGGTGAGATGTTGAGCCGCGGGATCATCAGCTCGGGCGGCAGCACGAATGACGCCGGCGAGGCGAGCCAGGGCGCCCAGCCCCAGGGATTTCCGGCGCCGTCCTGGAACTTCATCATGCCGTGGTCTTCCAGCACCTCGAGCTCTTCGGTGTAGTACGTGAACGATGCGGGGTTGCGCTGGTACCAGATGTTCAAGCGGCCATTCGTGCCGGCAAACACGCCCACGCCCGGGACGTTCACCGTGTAGCTGATGATCTTGAAGTGTCCGAATGAGCCGTCTTTCAGTGAGCCGGGCACGGGCGGCGGCGTCCCGGGATTCTTGTTGAACGCATCATCGAAGATCATCCATACCGAGACGTTCCGGCTCACGCCATCGTTGCCGACGACACGGTTGGAGCCCGCATATTCGACCAGGGCCGCGGATGCGGGGGCGGAGAATCCCAGCAGCGTTGACAGGGCCAGCAGCGAAGTCAGCATGAAAATCCTGGATGCTGCGATGGCCGTGCGAATGTTCCTCATAAGTCCTCCTGACACGAGTGAACCCCCGCTTCGACCCTAGTGGCCGTTCCACTCCCCTACAAGCGCTGCTCCCCACGCTGCGGCGCTGAACTGCGACTTATTTCCGCAGGTGCCGCGTTCCGCTTTGGTAGAGCTGCCGCGCGATCCCGAGCGCGAGCAGGAACAGAAGCAACGCAGGGTCGACAGAGCCACCGCCGCCGCCGCTGGTCTCTCCCCCGCCACCATCACTGGAAGGTGGCGTGGAAGGCGCCGGTTCCGCCGGCGCGGGCGCCGGCAGATCGACCACGCAACGATAGCTGTCGAGCACCGCGCTGATCTGATCGACACTGCATTGCGAGAACGACGTGACAGAGGTGTCGATCGTCGGGGTCATGATGTATTGGCCCAGCGGCGTGGACGCGCACTTCTGCGTTCCATCATGCGGCGCGCCGAACACATGGCCGATCTCGTGCGCGGTGATCAGGGAGTCGAGAACGGTGCTGTTGTGGATCATGGTGAGGCTGGCCGCATAGCGCGGGCTGCAGAGCGCCAGCGTGTAGGCAATGCCGGCGGTCTTACCGTCGAGATCGCGTCCCGTGAACAGGTGGGTGGTGCCGGTGGCAGCCAGTGCTTCGGTGCGCCGGCGCAGTTGTCCCAGCTCTTCGAGCAGCTTGCTGGGATCGGTGGTCGTCGAAAGGCCGTTCACGAGTGTGCCGGCGACCTCCACCGACTCGACCTGCAGTTCAACGCCCAGCTCGGCGCTGAAGATTCCGTCCACGTTGTTGAGTCGGGTGAGGATGGCCTCGCGGGCCTGTGTCTCGCTCGAGAATCGCGCGAGAAAGGCCGCGTCCGCGAGGATCGAGATCTCGACTGCCTGCGTGGCCACGCCGGCCTTCGACATCGGGGCGCGGTCACGCAGTTCGCTGACCATGGAGTCGTAGGCTTCGCCCGCGTCTCGTGGCGTCTCCACTTCGTCGCCTGCGAGCGAGACGCCGCGCTCCAGCACGGCGTCCGATAGTTTGAACATCACCGTACCGGCTGCGCCGTCATTGACTCCTTCCGGCGCCGCTTCGACGACGAACAGTTCGACACCGTCCCAGATGAGGCCGCGCGGACGCCCGTCGCTCACGGAAATACGGGCCCAGGAACCGGGAACGCCCTCGATCGCTCCCGTGTAGAGCTGCACGGACGTGCCCGCAGCGAACTGCGCGAGACGGGGGTTGGTCGAGAGCTGCAGGTGGAAGCCTCGGCCGAAGGCGGTGAAATCGAGCTTCGCGGCGCCAGCCTTCGAAGCGGGCGTGAGCGCGGGTCGCAAGTCTTCCGAATGTTGAGGCACCAGGCCGCCGGCCGCGCTGCTCCACGATGACCACGCCGCGGCGATGACGAGCATCGCGCAGCGTGCGAGAGGGCTGCCCGAAGCCCGGGATACTGGTGTTCGCATTCATACAAGATGCGATGCCGGACGCGGTGCCGGGCATAGGACTGGCGCCCGCGAACTTGTAGTCCGCTCCGCTACCTGGAGGGCGCGAAGTCTTCCGTGTCGTTCTCGGCCTGCGTCGCTGGCGGATAGCGCTCGCCCGCGATACTTCCAGGCCGGAACAATATGTTCAGCTCCGCCAGCGTATGAGCATCCAGCCGGATCGCATCGGCGCCGTGGTTTTCTTCGAGGTGCGCCACGTTCGTCGTGCCCGGTATCGCGATGACGTGATCGCCTTGCGCCAGTACCCACGCGATTGCGAGCTGCGCGCGTGTGCAGCCAACGCGCGCCGCGATGGCGCCCAAGGGCGCCAGCAGTCGCTTGTTCTGTTCGAACTCCGCGTGCTGGAAGCGCGGCATCGTGCGCCGGATGTCGCCATCCTGCAGATCACCCGGGCTCTGCATCATCCCGGCCAGGAAGCCCCGGCCCAGCGGGGAAAATGCAACCAGCGAGATCCCAAGCCTGCCGCACTCCTCCAGTACCGCGATTTCGGGATTGCGGGTCCAGAGCGAGTACTCCGATTGCAGGGCCGCGATGGAATGCACCGCATCGGCTCGCCGCAAGGTGGCCGCGCCGACTTCCGACAAACCGATCGCGCCTATCTTCCCGGCCGCTTTCAGATCCGCCATCGCACCGACGGAATCCTCGATGGGAACGCGCTGGTCCCAGCGATGCAGGTAGTAGAGGTCGATGCGCTCGGTCCGGAGATTGCGCAGCGACTCCTCACAGATGGAGCGGATCGACTCCGGGCGGCCATCGATCACGCGTTTGCCGTCGCGGCCGAACAGGCCGCACTTGCTGGCGATGACCACGTTGTCTGGCCGGCGGGCGAGTACTTCGCCAATCAATTTTTCGTTGATGCCGAAACCGTACAGGGCCGCGGTGTCGAAATGCGTGATCCCGAGTTCCAGCGCGCGGTGAAGCATCCGTTCGGACTGTTCCCGCGGCTGCGCCGGGCCATAGGCGTGCGAGAGATTCATGCAGCCCAAACTGACCGCGGAAACCTCGTAGGGACCCAGCTTTCTCGTATTCATGTGGTCGGGATACTCAGCGGATCATTTGGCGTGGGCCCTTCAGGGAGAGACGCGCTTCCAGGAAAACTCCTGCATGGCGCGACGCCACTCTGCACGGCCGCGGTCGCGGCCGGCAGAGTGGCGAGTGAGACCGAGGGAATTCCTCGTCCATCGATCAGCACGGCGGCTAGGCCAGGAGGATCCTGCGAGCTTCCCCTTCCGGGTCATCCACCATGCGGCACTCGTTGTCCCAGATCATCGTCGGATTCGTCTTGGGATCGCTGGGTTTCCAGGCGAGCTTCGGCAGGCTCGGATTGCCCGTCGCCGCAAACCTGGCCCACGACGACGCCATCTTCTTCGCCAGCGCTTGCGCTTCGGGTGTGTTGCCGGTGCCTTGCTCGCAACGCTTCGTGTTGTCGAAACAGAACTGCAGCTCGGCCGTGTGCCACGCCCCCGGCAAGCCATCCAGGATCGGCGTCTGCCACGTGAAGTAGTACGTGTAGGCAGGCGCGGCATTGAGCGCGTGCTTGAATCCGGCCATCTTCACCACGTTGTTGCGGATGGACAGGCCGTTGAGTCCCGGCGCGCCGCTGCAGATGTACGACAGGGTCGGGATCTTCTTCTGCGGATACGCCTTCTTGAGAGCCGACACGATCGCGCCGGACTTCTCCTCTCCATACGCCTTCGAGAGATTCGCCCGCCACTCCTCTTCGGTCGGCCGCTGCGACATGCGGTTGCCTTCTTCACTCACCGAGCCGATCAGCATCGGCACATTCTTCGAAACCTCGGGCGCGGCATCGAAGAACGATCGCATGTTGACGATCTTCCCATCGACGCAAGGTGACCAACCCACTCGCGGCGTGCCCGGCGTGAACATGCCTCCCATCGCGGGCGCAGGCGGATTGATCTTGGCGGCCGCCGCGTTGCCCGCCGCCATGAGTTTCGCCCACTCCATCTTCTGCAGTGACCCGATGTCATTCGGGGCGAGGCCAAGATCCTTCATCATCAGGCGTGCGAGCTCGCGTTGCTGTTCCCGGCTGGGGATGTTTCCACCGCCGCCCGACATCGCAGCCGCGCGGTGAATCAGTCCTGACGTGGATGGCATGCCCAGCAGCGTCGTCACTTTCGAGCCGCCGCCGGACTGGCCATAGATCATGACCCGGTCGGGATCACCGCCGAAGTTGGCGATGTTTTCGCGGACCCAGCGCAAGGCGGCGACGAGATCCGTCATGCCGACATTCGCCGAATCCTCGTACGCCGCTCCTCCGATCTCCGCCGCATCGAAGAAGCCGAGAATGTTCAGTCGGTGATTGACGGAGACCTGCACCACGTCGTGATGCCGCGCCATCTGCGCACCCTCATGCGAGGGAAGCTCGTACGAGGAGCCGAAGCTGAATCCACCGCCGTGGAAGTACACCATCACAGGACGCTTGCCGCTCAGGCCCGCCGTCCAGATGTTGAGCTTGAGCATGTCCTCGCTCTGCCAGCCGTCATCCCAATCCTGGATGAATGTCTGCTCGATGCTCGTCCAGGGATGCAGGTTTTGCGGGCAATTTGCGCCGTAGACCAGGGCGGGATACTCATCGGCCCACGGAACCGGCGCCTTCGCGGGAAGCCAGCGATTCTCGCCCGCGGTCGTCTGGCCGTACGGAATTCCCTTGAACGTGAACACGCCGCCATCGAGATAGCCGCGCACCTTGCCGTACTGCGTCCTGGCGATCGCGGACCGCGGCGTCGTCAGGTTTCCCGGGCCCTGGTGAGCCGCCGTCTTCACGCTGTCGGACGCGGAAGCGAAGTGGCTCGCCGCCATGCCAACACCAGCGGTCGAGGAAAGAATCAATGCTTCGCGCCGGGTGAGTCCCGCGCGCCTGGTCGAATCGGCCATGAATCCCCCTTCTTGGATCGTTGCCGTATGAAATGATTGCAATCGCCAACCATTCTAGAGCGCGAACCGCGAGGATCGGCATACCGGATTCGTGGCCACGCCAGTTCGCTTTTCATATGTGTCCCGCCACGAGCGGGCATGGCGCCACGGTGACGAGGAATGATCGGCGGACTATGCTCCGGGCCATCCACGCGTCACTCGAAGGATCATCGCAATGAAATGGTTTCACGCCGGGTTTCTGGCGATGGCGTTGAGTGCCGCGGTTCCCGCTTTTTCCGCGGACAAGCCCGGGCTACCGCCCTACGCGATTCCGCGATCCGAAGTGCGCACGCTGCCGGTGAACGCCGCGGGCCGTCACTACGCGTTGTTCATCGGCCTTCCGGCCAGCTACGCGACCGAGCCCAACAAGCGTTATCCGGTGGTGTACGTCACCGATGGCTACTGGGATTTCCAGAAGATCACCACGATCCACGGCCCCCTCGTGTACGACAAGTACGCGCCGGAGTTCATCGCCGTGGGAATGGCCTATGCCGGCGAGAATCCGAACTTCGGCGACCTGCGCCGCTGGGAGCTTTCCCCTGTTCCGTTCGGTGAACCGCTCGCGGCGTCAGGCCATGCCAGGGACTACCTGGACACCATAGAGAAGGTATTCATCCCGCTCATCGACAAGGAGTACCGCACGGATCCCAGGATGCGCGTGCTCGGCGGCGCCTCGCTCGGCGGCCTGTTCACGCTGTATTCCATGTTCACCAAGCCGGACCTGTTCAACGCGTACATCGCGGTGACGCCGGCGGTGCTGGTCGGTGACAACTGGCTGCTGAAGTACGAAGAAGAATTCGCGAAGTCCGGAAAAGCCTTGAATGCCCGCCTCTACATGACGGTGGGCGGCAACGAGGCCACGAGTTTCGTCTCGCCCATCCTGCGGATGAACCAGCGCTTCGCGCCCGGCCAGTACCCGAAGCTCGCCTATGACTTCCGCATCATCGATGGCGAGCGGCACGCGGGAAATCAGATCGAGTCGTATAACCGCGGCCTGCGGTTTGTGTTCGCGCCGCTGGCGCCCGAGCAGGGGCCGTCGATAGACGCGGGACGCTGAGCCGAACTACCCGTACCGCTTGCGGAACAACTCCATCATCCAGACGTTGATCTGCCACGGATCGGACACCGGCGCACGCGTGTAGGGCAAGGCCGGTGTGTACGGCACCGGTCCGAACTCGGTGAGCATCGTGAGCGGCGCTCCCGCTGCCTTCTTCAGCGCGACGATGCGGTCCCACCAAGCGAGGTGCGCCTCCAGCGCCTGCTGCCATTCGGGCGCGCGCGGATCACCGACCTGCGGCGCCTGCGGCTGCCCGACGCGCGCATGGATGTGATCGCTGCGCGAAATCGCGAGGTCGAGCGCCTCCGGCTGGTCCGCCAGCAGGCTCTCGCTCACGACGCACCAGTGCGACACGTCGAACGTCAGTCGCAGCGCACGGATCCCGCCGCAGATACTCCTTCGCAACCGAAGCGGAGTACAAGGCACGGGACCGATGTGTTTCGTGGACGGACCGGAATGCCGCTGCGTCGGGCAGCCTCGTGCGTCAAGTCGAAGAAGCGCCGGTTCTGCGCGGTGTCGAACCAGTCGCGACCGGTGTGGCAATTGACGTACACCGGCTTCGCGGCAAGCGCCACCGGTAGTTGGGCCGCGAACGTGGCGTAGTGCGCCGCCACCTCCGGCTCGCGGCCACCGATCAGCATCCCCACCGCGAGCCCATGCTTGCGGATCGTCGCGACCGTGGCGGCCTGCTTCGCAGGGTCGAGGGATACCCATGTCTCCACGCCATCGAAGCCCGCCGATCTGGCGCGGGCGCAGAACTCGTCGTAGGGCGCCTGGTTACCCCAGTCGGTCGCGAAACACTGGAGCGAGAAGCCCGCCTTGGCCGCGGCGGTCGTGCCGCCAGAGGGCGCCAGCGCAAGGGCGGCGAGTGCCCTGCATCACGCTTCGCCGTGTAGTTCTCATTCGAGCACTCTCCGAAGAATCAGCACGCACGGCAACCACCACCACCGCGATGATCGCCAGCACGATGCCGCCTTTAATGCGGTGGACACGAATGTCAGGACGCAGCCCGGCAGGGAGGCGGTCGGCCGGCTTTGCTCCGTGCAACATGGGCCCGACCAGGTTGTCGCGCTTGACCAGCGCGTAGAACGATATCGCGCACACGTGAATCCAGATGCAGACGAGGATGGCGTCGAACAGGAACACATGTACGCGTGTGAGCAGGTCCGAGCGCTTGCCGCTGATCAACTCGGCCAACGGGTCCCTTGAAGTCGAACTCGTCGTTGGCGAACAGCCCGAGCGAGGCTTGGGCCAGGATCAGCAGCAGGAAGGTCATCACCATCCAGCCACCGGCGGGTTGTGACCGGCGTGGCAGCGCCTCGTCGCCACGGCGCAGCGCGCGTAGATAGGCGATCACGCGGCCGGGAGATGCCGCGAAGTCCGCGAAGCGCGCGGTGCGTGGAGCCGATGAAGCCCCAGGCGACGCGAAACAGCACCAGCACCAGCGCGGCGACGCCGCCACGTAGTGCACGGTCATCCAGCCCCGCGATCGCGCTGACCCACAGCGTCACGATCAGCGCGACCAGCACCCAGTGGAAGAGCCGCGTGGGCAGATCCCAGACGCGGACCGCCGTGCGTCTCGGGCTCGCGGTCACGGGCGGTGCAGGAACCGTTGGCGCATCACTGTCCTGCGTCATACACCTGCACCCCTTGTTGGCGCAGTTCCGCGACCCGCTCCGCATGGACTCGGCGTTCGTATCGATCAGCGTCAGCGTCTGGAGCCCGCGCAGTTGCGAGACCGCTGCGAGCACCGCATCGCCGGTGTCGCGTACCGTTCAGGCGCAGCGTGCTCGAGCTGGTCGAAGGCACGAGCGTCCAGCGGCCGCATCGGTGATCGCGGTGCCCGACAGATCCAGCCGCGTCACTGCCGCGCCACCGGTTCGAATTGCGACAGATCCGCGTCAGCGAAGTCAGCGCCGAGGCGTTGCACATCGACGATCAATGCCGCGCTGTCGCGCGACAGATCAGCGAATCGAGTCCGGATAACGAGCGCTCAGTGCGCCCACCTGGTGCTTCGCAGCGGCGCGCGTGCCTTCGCGACCGCCTCCGCGTCCGCGGCTCGTACGACTGATCGGCGGCGCTGGCGGCGGCGGCGCATTCGCGATCGCCTCGACGGGCGTCGTCGCCGGACGCGCCCGCGGCAATCCACAGTTCGATCACGCGGAGTCTCGTCTTTCGCGAGCGGCGGCTTGTTGCCCGCGGGCATCGCGCGTCGGTCGCTGCGCGGCAGCAGCAGCCGCGTGTACAAGGTCGCTCGCCTGCGGGATCGCCGGCGACCACCACGCGACCGTTCTTGCCGCCGAGCACGCACGTCGCCGAGCGTGTCGAGGCGCAGGCGCGCGCGCTGCAGGCGCTGGGACCATGACAGCCGGCGCAGTCCTTCTCGAGGATCGGCGCCACGCGCTCCGCAGTAGAACGAGCCCGGGTGTGATTCGGCGAAGCGATGCCCGATGCCCGGCGACGACGACGATGCTGGTGAAGATGCTCGGCCGTGCCCAGGCCAGCGCGCCGAGCGCGCCGGAGGTGGCGAGCACCACCACGAGCAGGTAGCGCGGCAGCGGACCAGCGCGCGCGACATGCCGGCATCGCGCCGGCTACCTCGACCTCGCTCATGCCAGCAGGTCCGCCACCACTTTCGCGGGATTGACGCCGGTGAGCTTCTGGTCGAGACCCTGGAACGGAAAATTGAGCTTGTGATGATCGAAGCCCAGTAGATAGAGCATGGTCGCGTGCAGGTCGCGCAGCTCCACGGGATTGCGCACGACCTCGTAACCCATCTCGTCGGTCTCGCCGTACGACGAGCCCGCCTTGACGCCGCCGCCGGCCATCCAGATCGTGAAGGCATTCGGGTTGTGGTCGCGCCCGATGTAGCGCATCTCCTGGCCGCCGCGATTCTCGCGCATCGGCGTGCGCCCGAACTCGCCGCCCCAGACTACCAGCGTGTCGTCGAGCAATCCGCGCTGCCGCAGATCGGTGAGCAGCGCGGCGACGGGCTGGTCCGTCTCGCGGCAGAGATCCTTGAAGCCGAGGTTCAGCGCTTCCGCCGGAGCCGCGCCATGCGAATCCCATCCCCAGTGATAGAGCTGCACGAACCGCACGTCGTTCTCGACCAGGCGGCGCGCGATCAGGCAATTGCTCGCGAAGCTGCCGTCGCCCGGCACCGCGCCGTAGCGGCGCGCACGTGCGCGGGTTCGCGCGAGATGTCGAGCACCTGCGCCGCCTCGGTCTGCATCCGGAACGCCATTTCGTACTGCGCGATGCGCGTCAGCGTTTCCGGATCGCCGAACTCGCGCGCCGTGCGCTGGTTCATGCGATCGAGGACGTCGAGCAACGCGCGGCGCTGCTCGCGGCTGACATCGTCGGGATTGCGCAGATAGAGGATGGGCTCGCCCGCCGAACGGCACTCGACGCCCTGGTACACGCTGGGCAGGAAGCCCGAACCCCACAGCGGCTTGCCGGCATCGGGCGCGTTCTGGCCCGACTTGAGCACGACGAAGCCCGGCAGATTCTGGTTCTCGGTGCCGAGTCCGTAGGTGACCCACGATCCGATCGACGGACTGCCGAGCCGCGCGTTGCCCGTCTGCACCGCGAGTTGCGCGGGCGCGTGATTGAACTGGTCGGTGCGCATCGAGCGCACGAAGCACAGCTCGTCGACGTGTCTGGCGACGTGCGGAACGCGATCGGACATCCACGCGCCGCTCTGCCCCACCTGCTGGAACGGATACTGCGGCCCCAGCATCTTCGGCACGCCGCTGATGAACGCGAAAGTTCTTGCCCTCGAGAAACGACTGCGGGCAATCCTTGCCGTCCTGCTTCGCGAGCTCGGGCTTGTAGTCGAACATCTCGAGGTTGCTGGGCGCGCCGGCCATGTGCACGTAGATCACGCGCCGTGCGCGTGGCGCGATCTGCGGCGGCAGCGGCGCGAGCGGCGTCGCCGGATCGCGGCCGGAAATCGAGGCGCGCCGCCGCTGGCGAAACGCCGGCGCCAACTACCGAGGAACATCGCGCCGAGCCCGGTGCTGCACTGGCGCAGGAAATGCCGGCGCTTCAGATCCGTGAGCGCCGATTCGGCGAGAGTGTCGGGCAATGTCTTCGGATGGCGGATCATGGTGTCCTCGGGCTCACCGGTTCATTGCGGCGTCGAGATTGAGCAGCAGACTGGCCACCGCGCTCATGGCCTGCAGCGAGCGATCGACCGCGTCCGTTCGCTGTCGTGGTAGGCGCGCACATCCGCGAGCTCTTCCGCGGTCAGGTCGCGCGAGAGCACCAGGCGCGCGGCGTAGTTCAGCCGTGACGCGAGTCTCGTCCGTCGGGTCTCGCCGGCTGCGCGGCAACTGCGATGCCGGAATTTCCAGCACGCGTTTGGCCAGCGCGCGCGCCGCCTCGGAGTAGACGGGATCGTTGAGCGTGACCAGCGCCTGCAGCGGCGTGTTGGTCGGGATGCGCCGCGCCACCGAGACCTCGTGCGCGGGCGCGTCGAAGGTGATGAGGCTCGGATAGACGGCGCTGCGCTTGATGAAGGTGTAGAGCGCGCGCCGATACCGGTCCGGCCCGGTGGCGTCGGTCCAGACTTCCTTGCTGTACACCACTTTCCACACGCCTTCGGGCTGCGGCGGCATGACCGGCGGACCGCCCAGCGTCGGCGTCAGCAGTCCGCTCGCGGCCAGCGCCTGGTCGCGCACCATCTCCGCGGTGAGCCGCTGGCGCGGACCGCGCGCGAGCAGGCGATTGCGCGGATCCTTCTCCAACAGCGCGGGCGTGGTGCGCGCGTCCTGCCGATACGTCGCGCTGAGCACCAGTTCGCGCAGCAGCGCCTTCGGTGTCCCACTTCAGATCGTTCTGATAGCGCAGCGCCAGCCAATCCAGCAGCTGCGGATGGCTGGGCGGCAAACCCGCGGAACCGAAATCCTCCAGCGTCTCGACGAGACCCAAACCGAAGAGCTGCTCCCAGAAGCGATTGACCGCGACACGCGCGGTGAGCGGCTCGTCCGGCGCGAAGAAGGCGCGCGCCATCGCGAGCCGGTCCGCCGGCTTGTCTGCCTCGAGCTGCGGAAACGCTCTCGGCATGCCGGGCGCCAGCGCGGCGCCCGTCTTGGTCAGCATGTTGCCGCGCTCGAACAGGCGCGTCTCGCGGCGCTCGGCGGGAGCTGCTCTTCCATCACGGGCAACGGCACGTTGTCGATGCGCGTGAGGCGGTTGTAGCTGGTCACGACCTCGGCCGCGGCGCACCTCGAGCGCTCGCCGGCACCTGCAACCAGCTCGCATCGCCGCTCGCCGCGACGCGCACGCGGCGCACCGTGAGATTGCGCTCCTGCGGCGTGAGTTGTTCGATGCGCACACGCAGCCGGTCGCCTTCGGCCAGCGGTCACCGGCGCCGCGGGCACCGCGACGGTCCAGCGCGTCGCGGTGATCTTGCTGTTCGCGTCGACGCCATCGACTGGCCAGCAGGCGCCGTCCGCGCGTCGGCGCCCGCGATCGGCGCGCGATACAGCCGCGCGATCCCGCGGACGTCCGCGCGCGGACCCTGCTTGATCAGGTCCAGCAGACGGTAGTCCAGGCTCTTCTGCGAATCCGGTAGATAGGCGTCGATGGCGATCGGCGTCTGTCGGCCGTCGCGCACCGATACGCGACACCGCGATCCGGTTGACGATGAAGCCATCCTCCGGCGTGCTGCGCGCCTCGTCCGGATCCAGCGGCATGAAATCGACGCGCAGCGCGGTGAGCACGCCGATTTCGGCGCGATGTCGTACTCGTATACGGTGACGCTGCGGCCCATGCCCACCGTGATCGCCTCGCCGTCCTGCAGTCGGAACTTCGGCTCGACCGCAGTCGGGCTCGGCTTTCACCTTGGCCAGCGTCGCTTTCAGCTCCGCGACGACTTCGCGGATTGCCCTTGGCGAACTCGATCTCCCGCTCGAGCGCCGCGACCGCATCGCTGCGGGCGGCGACCACCGGCGCCGCAATCCACTTCGCCGCTTCCGCCTCCACCCTGCTGCCGGCTGGCCTCGACCAACCGGGTCGCGCGCGGCCTGCAGTTCGCGCCACGCCGCGTCGGCCGCCGCATAGTCGGCCGGATGTTTCGGCACCGGCAGCGACGGCGCGTCGTTGGGAAGATCCGCGTCGCGCGTGGTGTTGAAGAACGCGAGAAAGCGGTAGTAATCCTCGTGCCGCACCGGATCGTAGGGATGGGAGTGGCACTGCACGCAGTTCATCGTGAAGCCGTTGAGCGCCGTCCACGCCGTGGCCGCGCGATCCATCACCGCGACGGTGCGATATTCCTCGTCGTCGGTGCCGCCCTCGTCGTTGGCCGGCGTGAGCCGGTTGAACGCGGTGGCGATGCGATCTTCGAGCGTGGCCTCGGGGCACGAGATCGCCGGCGAGTTGCAGCGTGACGAAGCGGTCGTACGGCAGGTTGCGGTTGAACGCATTCACCACCCAGTCGCGATACACCCACACGCCCGGCCGGTTCTTGTCTTTCTCGAAGCCGCGGCTGTCGGCGTAGCGCGCGAGGTCCAGCCACACCGCCGCCCAGCGTTCGCCGAAGTGCGTCGGAGGCGAGCAGCCGGTCGACCTGCTTCTCGTAAGCGTCGGGCGCGACGTCGTCGAGGAAGGATCTGCAGTTCGGCCGGCGTCGGCGGCAGGCCGGTGAGATCGAAGCTGACCCGTCGCAGCAGCGCCGCCTTGTCGGCCTCGCGCGCGGGCGTGAGGCCTTCGCTCTCCAGTCGCGCCAGAATGAAACGATCGACGGGCGTGCGGACCCAGGATTCGAGCTTCACCGCCGGGCGGCGTTTGCGGCGCTGGCGCGACGAACGCCCAGTGCTCCTCCCAGTTCGCGCCCTCGTCGATCCAGGTCCGGAAGAGCTCGATCTCCTTCGGCGGAGAGCGGCGGCGCGTGGTGCGGCATCCGGAATTCGGGATCGTCGGATTCCAGGCGCGCGATCAGTTCCGACGCTCGCCGGCTTGCCGGGCACGATGGCGCGACGACCCGACGCGCCTTCGGCCATCG
Source organism: uncultured Pseudomonadota bacterium (assembly GCA_963846605.1). Classification (GTDB taxonomy): domain Bacteria; phylum Pseudomonadota; class Gammaproteobacteria; order Steroidobacterales; family Steroidobacteraceae; genus CADEED01. Next base: position 198,747 of record CAWJWS010000008.1, on the reverse strand, counting down.
CCTCGTCGCGAAAGACGAACGAGATCCCGCCCTGCTTGCGCACACCGCCATGGCATGCCGTGCAGCTCTTCGTGAGGATCGGCCGGATGTCGCGATTGAAATCGACTGTCGGTGTCTGCGGAGATTTCGAGCAGCCGGCAAACGCGATGACCAGGCCCGCCGCCGCGCCACGCGCAAAGCCGCGCCAGCTTGCGCCTGCGCTCGACCTGGCGTCTCGCTGCGAGGACATGGCTCCTCTCGACTCCATCATGAACACTGGATGTGCCGAGTATGGGGGAGGAATTGCAGCGAGGCGAATGCCCCTCGCCGCGCCCTGCGACGGCGAGTCCACGATGCGCGAGCGCCGGATGAGCGGGGGAAGTCAGGTTTCGGCGGGCCGGAGGCCGCCCCACGGGACCGGCCGCCCGTGTATCGCGCCAGTTCAACTCCGGCAACGATTGGTGACACGAAGAGCAAGTCCCGCTCGAGGTAGTTTGGACGCGGCTCGCCTCGCGCCTTGTCGGGCGCAGGAAGATTGACGATGATCGGCCACCTGCGAACACCTCTGGATTCCGTGACCGCGATCATTTCGCCGCGCTCCCGGGATAGATGGGGTGACGTATCCATGAGCATCCAGGAATCGCCGTGACGCAACGACAAGAACAAGAGAAATCGTTCCGGACCTCTGACGGCGTCGATCTGTTCTACCGCCACTGGCCGGCGCGTGACAAACCGAAGGGCGCGGTCGTGCTGTTCCACCGCGGCCACGAGCATTCGGCGCGCGCATGGCGCATCTGGTCGACGAACTGGACCTGCCGGACTTCGACTTCTTCGCCTGGGACGCGCGCGGCCACGGCCGCTCGCCCGGCGAGCGCGGCTACAGCCCGAGCTTCGGCGACCTCGGTGCGCGACGTGCAGACCTTCATCGATCACATCGCAGCGCCAGCATGGCATCGCGCGCGCAGGACATCGCGGTCGTGGCGCAGAGCGTGGGCGCGGTGCTGGTCGCGACCTGGGCGCACGACTACGCGCCGAAGATCCGCTGCCTGGTGCTGGCCTCGCCGGCCTTCAAGGTGAAGCTCTACGTGCCGTTCGCGCGCGCGGGCCTCGAGCTCATGCATCAAGCTGCGCGGCAACTTCTTCGTCAACAGCTACGTCAAGGCGAAGTTCCTCACGCACGATCCCGGCGCGCATCGCGAGTTACGAGAGCGATCCGCTGATCTCACGGCCGATCTCGGTCAACATCCTGCTGGGCCTGTACGACAGCGGCCGAACGCGTCGTGGCCGATGCCAGCGCGATCACGATGCCGACGCAGCTGCTGATCTCGGGCGCCGACTGGGTGGTTCACCACAAGCCGCAGCACGAGTTCTTCGAACGCCTGGGCAGCGCGATCAAGGAGAAGCACGTGCTTCCACGGCTTCTTCCACGACACGCTGGGCGAGCGCGATCGCGCACCTTGCCGTGTCGCAAGCGACGCGAATTCATCGAGCGCGCGTTCGATCGACCCTGGGCGCGGCCGAGTCGACCTGCAGCGCGGACGACCTGGACGGCGCCACGAACGACGAAGCCGAGCGCACTTGCCAGGCCGCTGCCGCCGCTGCTCGCCGCGCGGCATCTACTGGGCGCTCGGCCGCGACGAGCATGAGCTCGGCGGGCTGGTTGTCGGACGGCATCCGTCTTGGCCATCGAACCGGCTTCGACTCCGGCAGCACGCTCGACTACGTGTATCGCAACCAGCCCGCAGGCGCACGGCCGCTCGGCCGCTTCGTCGATCGCCAAGCTATCTCGACTCCATCGGCTGGCGCGGCATTCGCCAGCGCAAGGTCCATGTCGAGGAGCTGCTGCGCGAAGCGATGGCGCGCCTGGCCGCGCAAGGCAACGCGCCGTGCACGTCATGGACATCGCCGCCGGCCACGGCCGCTACGTGCTCGAGGCCTTGCACGGCAAGCTCGGCCAAGGCCAGACTCGATCCTGCTGCGCGACTACAGCGACATCAACGTGCGCGACGGCGCCGCGCTGATCGCCGAGAAGGGCCTGGACGAACGTCGCGCAGTTCGTGAAGGGCGACGCCTTCGACCGCGCCAGTCTCGCGGCGCGTGTCGCCGCGCCCCACGCTCGGCGATCGTGTCCGGCCTGTACGAGCTGTTCCCCGACAACGATCCATGGTCGGCGCTCGCTCGCGGGCCTGCGCGGCGATGCCGTCGAGGCGGCGGCTACCTGGTCTACACCGGCCAGCCCTGGCACCCGCAGCTGGAGTTGATCGCGCGCGCGCTCACCAGCCATCGTCAGGGCGAGGCCTGGGTCATGCGCCGGCGCACGCAGGCGGAGATGGACCAGCTGGTGGAGGCCGCGGGCTTCCGCAAGATCGAGCAGCGCATCGACGAATGGGGCATCTTCACGGTGAGTCTCGCGCAGCGGGCATGAGCGCCGGCGGCTGAGGATGTGGAATGAGCAATCAGGCAGATCGTGACGACGTCGCCGCGGCCACGGCGGCCGCGCTGCTGGGCGCCGGCAGCACCGTGAACGCATGGTCGCTGATGTTGGGGCTGGCGGCATCGTGGGCCTTGTTGTCAGCCGCGGTTTCCTGGTCCAGCGGCTGCTTCGCCGCATCTGTGGTGGCGGGACTCGTGCAGGCGTACTTCGCGCTGCGTTGCTCCATCGATGCGGCGCTGTTCAGGCGATTGGGCGGCCAGCTCGATCACTATGAGCGGCTGGATACGTTGCTGAGCGCCTGGGGACTGGTGAGATCGCACCAGCCGGGGACGCATCAGCCGCGGCCGCTACACGATCGCATCCAGGCCGCGCTCGCGTTGTCGCGCCGGCAGCGCACATGTTTCTACTTGCAGCTTGCGATGTTCGTGGTGGGCGCGGCGGTAGGGCTGACAGCGCGGTAGCGCCTGACTACTGGCGCCGCACCGCGCGCTGACAGCCTTTACACATCATCCTCTTTCACGGGCGCGATGCGGGCGAATCTTGATCGCCATCGCGGAGAAGGACGGAGTCGCCGTCAGGAGCCCGTGCCACCGCGCGCGTCGCAACTCATCACCAGGAATTTCATCGCGTATTCGATGCGATCGGCCGTGTCCGGATCGAGCGCGTAGTACGTCAGGTGGATGGTCCGGAACGCCTGCCCCTTCGAGGTCACGGTCACGTACCCTTCGGGGCTGCGATTGATGAACGCGCTGCCCCAGTCGATGACCTGGGCAGGGCTCATGAACTTGGTCAGCGGCTCGTACGTGAACACCTCGTCGGTGGATGTCGACGAGAACGAAAAGGTCCGCGTGTCGTTCGTGGTATCGGACTTACGCTCGTTGTAGTCAGGCGCCTCCAATCGGGTGACGCGCGTGGTGCACAGGTTCGCACGTCCATAGGCGTCGATCGCGTTGAGCTCCAGCGCGCGAACGTCGACCAGTTGTTTCTCGATGAAACGCTCCGGCAGCGCCTGGATGGTCTCCTTCGGCTTGCGGATCCCGCTCTTGATCGTCCTGACCTGGCCGGTGTACTTCCCGGTGACGTAGTTGGTGCGACCCTCCGCATCCACGAAGCGGACTTGCGTCGCCACCCTCATGATCATCCTAGCGAGGAACTGCTGCACGCCTTCCGCTGTCGGCGCTTTTTCCGCCGCCGCGGCTGGCAACGAAACCCACGCGCCAAGTAGCGCCAATGCCGCCCACGGCTTGAATTTGCAAACGTTTCGCACCTGTCTCTCCCTGATGCCTGCCATGACCGCGGCTAGTTAGGAGAAGCGAGCCGACGGCTGCTTCCCGCGGTCTTGGCATCGACGAACACGCCGCCCGTGGCGCGGAACGCGGAGTAGCTCCAGCTGCCTTGCGGCGCCAGTCCCCAGGTCACGCCGCACTTCCAGCCCGATTCCGTCATCAGGCAGACCTGCACGTCGACCGGCGTGCCGCAGCCATTGACGACGTACGCGGCGGTGTTGCCCTTGAACGTGTCGTCCTCGCGGAGTTCCGAGCGTGACACGCAGCGATTCGCGTCGGTGTCGGTGGAGGCACGCCCTGGACCCGCGACCTCGCCGGCACTGCGCTGCTGTTGCGTGCGGTCGCGCGCGGCTGCCTGTTCGGCGGCGCGCTGTTGTTCGTATTGCTGACGCTGCGCGGCAAGACGTGCCGCTTCCTCATCCTGACGCTGGTTGGCCTGGCGGATGAGCTCCACCTGCCGCTGCCTTTCGACTCGGCCAGCCTCTTCCGCCTGCGCACGCTGGCGCGCCGCCGCTTCGGCTTGCTGGGCCTGGATGTTCGCGGTGGTGGCTTGCAGGCGCGCCGTCGAATTGGTCAATGCCTGTTCGCTGGCCTGCGCCGACTGTTGCCAGGCTGCGGCCTTGCGCGCGCGCTCGGCTTCGAACTCCGCGTCGGCTTCGGCTTCTTCCGCCTGACGTTGTGCTTCAGCGGCTGCCCACACCTGGGCCTGCAGTTGGGCCTGACGCGCGGCTTCCTGCCGCTGCAATTCGTTCACGCGCGCCTGCTCCAGGCTGCGCGCCCTGCTTCTCTGAACGCTGTCGTCGAGACGGGCCAGGTCGGCTTCGGAGAGTTTGCGCGGGGCTCTGATGGGGGGAGCCGGAGGCAAAGGATCTTGCCGCGCGACCACGGGAGCCGACTTTTCGGCTTCAACCGGCGCGGAGGGTGCAGTTGCGACCACCGGCGTTTGGGCCGGCTGCGGCGCCAAGTCCGGCTGCGAAGACGGGTTCGCCTGAGGTGAAGGTGTCGGTTGCGGCGACGCCTCCGCTAACACGGCGGGCGTCGCGGCATCCGCGACAGCGACATAGGTATATGTGTGCCCGCGCGTGTCGGACTGCAGGTAAGCGCCTTGCTCGTTGAGCCGAACGCTGTACGGCATCTTGAGCATGCCTTTGCCGACAAAGCTCACCGAGCCGTCGGCTTGCACGGTGCCGACCCACTCCTTCCCCATCATCGAGGAAGATTTGAGGTTGAGCGTGCCAGGCTGCGTTCCCAGCCGTATGGTCATCACGTAGGCGGGCTTGTCGGCTTCCGTGGCACTGCCATGCCACCACTCTTCGAGCAACACCTGTCCGGGAGTTTCCCAACGCCAGTGCAAGCGGAGACCCTTCGGATCCACGTCTTTCATGGACTGCCCTGCCAGCCGGGCATACAGCCCCCATTTCGACAGATCGTCCGCGGATGAAGGTGTTTGCGCGGCGAGTCTTGCCGGCAGAATCGCGATCAGCACGCACGCGAACGCGCAGGCCGCCCAATGTTTCAGCATGAGCGCGACGATATCGCAGGGATCACTCAGGATTTCCCGCTCCTACAGCGAGCCGTGATTGCCGTCACGCGGGAAGCCGGCGGGATGTGAGCGCTTCCCTGATCTGCTACTTCGGTCACGCCGCACGCGGCGAACTCCCAGCACGCGCTCGGCGCGCTTGGGCGCGGCAGATCAGCGGCCGGTTTGCGTTTCTGCCGCAGCGATGGCGAACATCACTTCCGGCGTGTGCGTTCCGCCGCGGTAGTCGCCGCGGGGTCGCTTGCGGAAATGCACCACGCCGTTTTCGTAGTCGATCGCCATCTCGCGTGAGCGGGTAAGCACATCCGTGCCGATCAGCACCGTCGGCTCGTCCTGCAGGCCCCAGAGATCGAATATGTGGAAGTCGCCGACATACGCATTCACACCGTCAACGACTGTGCGGCCCAGAAACAAGCGCGGCGTCCAGACCCGGTGCGCCAGCACGATGGGGCGCCCGAACGTGAAGGCACGACCATTGTGGTACTCGATGGCCCGCGCGCCGACATCGCGCAGCGCGTCGCGAAACTTCTCGTTGGCCAGTGAGATGTTGGAGCCGGTGTCGATGAGCACGTTCACGGGCACGCCCATGATCTCGCCCTGGACCATGATCATCGAGCCGAAGCGCACGCGCGCAGACACGCTCAGCCAACCTTGCACCGACATCTCCGTGACGCTCTCGTAGACCGCCACGCAATGCTTCGTGAAGTCGACGTGCAGCACGCGGCCCGCCATGCCATCGACGCCGAGCAGCCCGTCCTCGCCGTCGAGCATCGGGCTGTCGAGCACGGGCGTCTCGCCGCCGGACAGACGAAGCGCGCCGAACGACAGTGACTCGACGCTCACCAGCTTGGCAAGCTCGGCACCATCGACGGAGTGCACGACGCCCATGCCCGCATGCGTGAGCCCGAGGCGCGCGGCCAATGCCTCGGAGAGAACCGAGCGGTTGGCGCCGGTATCGATGATGAAGCGGAAGGGGCCCTGGCCGTTGATGTGGACGAGCGCTACCGCGCGCCCCGAGCCGTCCTTGCGGGTTGCGCCCGTGGCGCTCGCGGTGCCCAGAGCCAGCGGATCGCAGGCGCTCGCAGGCAAGACGACCCATGCCGACGCGGCAACTAACAACGCCACGGCCGTGAATTTCGGGAGGCACGCCATGAGCCGACTATGCGCCGGTGAAGAAGTCCCCTCAAGCGATGGAACGAGGATTCCCGGATGCGGGCCAGGCAGGGGGCTGCTCTCGGCGCGAGCGGTATTTCACCCTACTTCGGGCAGGCGTACGCCTTGCCATAGGCATACGACTCTTCGTTCACGGAGGCATGCTTCATCTCGAGCAAGAGGTAGTTGCCTCCCTTGCGCGCAACCTTGTTGCGTAGCTGCGTGTCGAGTCGCTCGTCCACGGCGAGAAAGCTCGCGATGCCTCGAAGCCCCGATCGGGCGCTGACATGCCCGAGCTGCTGGCAGCCGCGCACCGCGTCTTTCGACCCGACGACGATCACGTCCTTGCCAGCCTCGGACAGAGACGCGCAGGACACGAGCAGAACCGGAATGAATGCGGCCAGAACCTTGGGCGACATGGAAAAGCTCCCTCGCTGTCGCTACTGATACGCGCGGCGCCAGCTTGCGGATGCACGCATCGCACTGGGCGATTTCACGAAGCGGGAGAACCGTTCTCCGCTCGCCGGGGACTTACGTGTAGTTCAAGCACGCGGATCGCATCGATGAAAGGAATTCTCCATGCCTGTCTGCTGGTCTCGTTGTTGACATGCCCGGCGCGGGCCTACGAGGCGGACATCCACTACTCCACCACCTATGTGCTTGCGAGGGCCGCCGGTTGGCCGGAGGCCGATGCACTCACCATCGCCAGCGCGAACCAGGGCGTGGATGAGAACCAGGACACCGTCGCGGCACTGGAAGTGGATGGGACCCCGGGCATGGCCTTCACGAACTACCTCACGAGTTCACTGCGCCAGGCCGAGAAGAACCTGACGTTCCATTGCTTCAGCAAGACTCGTGGTCACGCCGGCGAAATCTCCGCGGACGTGCTCCAGGTCATATCGGGACACTTCGCCAAGGTGGTCGATCATGACGACGCCCCTCGCGCGAAGACCCGCGGCCTCGTGGCGCTGGGCGTTGCGCTGCACTGTCAGCAGGACGCGCATTCGCATGTGGATTTCGGCGGGTCGTGCGGCACATATGCCGGCAGTTGTTACGGGCACACCCACCAGACTCTCTTCGATCAGGTGATCTTTCAGTTATTGGGAAAGCACTACTTCAATCCGGATCATCCGGGTGTTTCAGGCGCGCACCTTCTGGAGACACTGCAAGGAACGGCCCGCGCCCTGGCAGCACGCCGATCAAGCGATTCCATGCGCTTGACTCCCGTGGGCGAACTCGCAGTCCTCTCCAACGCATTGCGCACGTCCGGCCTCGAACTACCCGACGAAGCGCGACGTGATTGCAATCGCTACATTGCAGGCAAGTGGCTCTTCGATTTGTTGCAGTCCAGCGGCCGCATGAAAGCCGGCACCGGCGCAGTGGAAACACTCGCGCCTGAAGTCGCGAGCGCCTGCAGGAATGCGTCGCTCGCCATGGCCAAGGTCATCAGGATTCCGGAGCCGCGCTTCCCGCGTCTGGATTCCGATGGCTCGCCGCACCTGAACCCGACTGGGAGCTACCGGATGATTCGTGGCGGGAGTTTCGTGGACTCCTTGCCGGGCACCCACGCCTACCGCACGTCGACGATCAGCGTGCAGGTCTCGCACTGGAGCCAGATTCTCGAGTTGCCACTGGCCGGAGGCTGACTTCGACGACGGCCAGATGGTGCTGGCGAGAGTGACGCGCGCGGATCAGCGCCGCTCGTTTTTCATCGCCTGCGTCCAGATGGCGTCCAACCACTCCTGGGTCTTTTCACTCGCGGCAACGCTTGCCTCGAAGGCCGCGGAGTTGCCGACCATGGCCGCGAAGTTCTCGAACATCAATGCCGCGGCGGGTTTCGTGGAAGGAACCTTGATGAGCTCGGTGGTCGCGTTGTTGCCGAATCCGCCCTTGCGGAATCTGTACTCGGCGGGTTCGGTCTGACTGATCACGAAGTCATCGAGACTGAACTGGCCTCCCGGACCCGACAGCCTCAAATCCATGTTCGCGGCGCCCGATTCGAAGCCGCAGTTCCAGGTATTGGTCGATCCGTCGCTGAAGGAGATGACACCGCTGCCGGTGATCACGGCTTTCTTTCTCTGGTCGCGGCGCACGTGGGCATCCACGCCAATTATCTTGACCCCAGGTGCCGTGTACTCGACGGCCGCGCGCATGTTGTACCAACCCGCATCGCCGATCGCGCCATACGGTTCGAGAACGGGATCCAGGCGAATGTTGTCCGCACCGGTCAGCAGGAACTGAAATGCGGAATCGATCGTCCATGGCGCGCCGATCTTCTCGCGCAACGTGGACTTGATCTGCGCCGTTCTCGGGTGATGCACGAAGTGCGTGCCATCCATGAAGCCGACACCATTCTTGCGGCAGGCTGCCGTGATGCGGCGTAACGACGGCAGATTGGCGAAGGGCTTTTCCCCGAGAACATGCTTGCCGTTGGCGGCAGCGAGCAAACAAACTTCTTCGCGCGCGGAGGTGGGTGTCGCGACGTAGACCGCGTCGATCGTGTTCGAAGACAGCATTTCCGCCCACGACCCGAAGGCGCCCGCGATGCCATGCTTGCTCGCGAACTCCTTCGCCGTTTCGATCTTCCGGCTGGCCACCGCGGCCAGCTCGGTGTTCGCGGCGCGCTTCATAATCCCCGCCATGCCATTGGCGATCCCGCCGGTGCCGACGATTCCCCAACGCAGTGGCCGACCGGGTTTCTTGTCCGCCGCGGGGTCCGCGGCGATCAGGGGAGAGGTCGCGGATGCGACCGCGAAGGCGCCGACTGTTTTTAGGATCTTGCGACGACCGGAATCGGCTACCGTCATATCGTCGTGCTGGATGCCCATACAACTCTCCGTGATTGGCCGGCTAACTAAACCTACTCGCGCTCGCGGTGGAAATCGAGCTGAGTTCGCGTTCCTTGCGCCCTTCTGCACCGTCAGCTCGCCGACGCCGAAATCGCCATGGCAAGCGGACTCGATCATTGCAGTCACACAAGCCATTGGATCAAGGGCTCGAAGAGCGGGTAGACGTACACCCGAGGCATGTCCTCCCGGAAGTTACGTCTTTCCATTCCCCGGACCGGAGAATGGACGCTTCCCCTTGCCGCAGTCCACGCCCGGGACGTCGCAAAGTGCTTGCCTCGCCTGGCCTGTATCCGCCGTGGACGCGCTATTCTCCTGCGCACAATCGCTCTGCCCTCCGAGGAAAGACCATGTCCGACACAAGCCGTTGTCTCGTTTTTTCCGTGGCCGCCGCGCTGACGGTGCTCACCGGCTGCCAACGGGCAGCAGAAGAGAAGAAGGCCGCCGCCGCGCCACCGGCCTGGACGCTGGACGAAAGCAAACTCCAGCAGCCCATCCGCTTCGCCGCCAGTGATCTCGACCCCGCGCAGAACGCCTGCAAGGACCTCGGCGCCTACGTAAACAACAAATGGCTCGCCGCCAACGCGATCCCCGGCGACGAACCCGGCTGGGGCGCCTTCCTGGTCCTGAACAACCGCTCGCGCGACGTGCGCCACCAGCTGGCCGAACACATCGCCGCCAAGCCCGACGCCACCGGCATCGACAAGATCATCGGTGACTTCTGGGCCACGGGCATGGACGACAAGAAGCTCAACGAAGCCGGCCTCGCGCCGCTCAAGAGCCGCCTCGCCGCCATCGACGCGCTCACCGACGGGCCTTCCGTCGCCGAGCATCTGCGCGCCATCGCCGCGGTGGGCGAGAACCCGCTGTTCGGCTTCAGCGCGGAACCGGATTTCAAGAACTCGACGATGAACATCGCGTCGGCTTTCCAGGGTGGCCTGGGCTTGCCCGACTCCACTTACTACTCACTGGCGGACAAGAAGCCGATCCGCGATGCCTACGAGAAGTACATCGCGAAGCTGTTCGAGCTTTCGGGCACGGCTCCCGCGGATGCCGCGAAGCAGGCCGCGTCCGTGCTTGCGTTCGAGACGCGGTTGGCGAAGGCGTCGAAGTCGAGCGAACAGCTCTCGCGCGACGTGGAGCTGTACTACCACCCGGTGAAGATGGCCGACGCGGACAAGCTCTCCCCCAACTTCCCGTGGACGAAGTTCTTCGAGTCGCAAAAAGTCGCGACGCCGGAGTGGTTCTCCCTGGGCATCCCCGCCTTCCACCAGGAGGTGAGCAAGATGCTCGCGGATGTGCCGGTGGCGCAGTGGCAGAACTGGCTGCGATTCAAGCTGCTGGACGATGCCGCGCCGTATCTCAGCGACACCTTCGTCAGCGCGCAGTTCGATTTCTATGGCAAGACGCTGCAGGGCCAGCAGGAACAGCGTGCGCGCTGGAAGCGCGTGCTGGGCATGATCGAAAACTCCGCTGGCGAGGCGATGGGCCAGCGCTATGTGGAAGTGGCCTTCCCCGCGTCGTCGAAGGCGCAGATGCAGCAGCTCGTGGACAACCTGAAAGTCGCATTGAAGGCGCGCATCGAGAACCTGGCGTGGATGGGCGACGCCACCAAGAAGAAGGCGATGGAGAAGCTGGCGGCGTTCAACACGAAGATCGGCTACCCCGACAAGTGGCGTGACTGGACCGGCCTCACTACCAGCCGCGACAGCCTTTACGGCAACGTCACCGCCGCGTCGGCGTTCAACTACCGCTGGAAGCTGGACAAGATCGGCAAGCCCGTCGACAAGGACGAATGGGGCATGACGCCGCAGACCATCAACGCCTACTACGATCCGCAGCGCAATGAGATCGTGTTCCCGGCCGCGATCCTGCAGCCGCCGTTCTTCGATCCGCAGGCCGACGAGGCGATGAACTACGGCGCCATCGGCGCGGTCATCGGCCACGAGCTCACGCACGGCTATGACGACCAGGGCGCGCGCTTCGGAGCCTCCGGCAATTTCGAGGAGTGGTGGACGAAGGAAGACGCCGCGAAGTTCAAGGCACTGACCGCGAAGCTGGTGAAGCAGTACAACGGCTACACCGCGGCGTCCGGCCTCACCGAGAAGGTGAATGGCAATCTCACACTGGGTGAGAACATCGCCGATCTCGGCGGACTCAACATCGCCTACGACGCTTTCCAGAAGGCGGTGGAAGGCAAGCCCGATCCGAAGACCGACGGCATGACCCGCGATCAGCGGTTCTTCCTGGGCTTCGCGTCGGCCTGGCGCACGAAGTACACGCCGGAGCTGACCAAGCTGATCATCGCTTCCGATCCGCACGCGCCCGACGCCGTGCGCGCCAGCGGTACGCCGACGAACATGGAAGCGTTCGCCAAAGCGTTCGGCTGCAAGGAAGGCGATGCCATGGTCAACAGCGGCGATAAGAAGGTCGTGATCTGGTAGAAGGGTCTGCACGCAAGGATCCATTCCCTACTTCGTCTTTTGCAGGAGCGCTGTCATGTGTGAGCAAGATTCCAGTGACGATATCCTTCGCGGCAAGGAGATCTCGCGCCGCCAGTTCGGCGCCTTGGGCTTCGGCGCCACGTTGACCGCCGCGCTGCCGTTGAACGCGGCCGCCGTGGAAGTCACGGAGTCCGAAGTGGAGATCAAGACTCCCGATGGCACTTGCGACGCGCACTTCGTTCACCCGGCCAAGGCCACTGCCGCGGTGCTCGTGTGGCCGGACATCTGGGGCCTGCGCCCTTCATTCCGCGCCATGGGCAAACGGCTCGCGGAGTCCGGTTACGCCGTACTCACGGTGAATCCTTTCTACCGGTCCATCAAGGGACAGCCTGCCAGCCGGGAAGACGCGTTCAAGTTCGCGGGCGCGCTCAGCGCCACCACGCATGTGTCCGATGCAAAAGCCTTCGTGGACTGGCTCGATGCGCAGAAAGCCGTCGACAAGCGCCGCAAGATCGGCACCACGGGATACTGCATGGGCGGCGCCATCGTGTTTCGCACCGCGGCATCGCTGCCGGACCGCATCGGCGCTGGCTGCTCCTTCCATGGCGGTAGATTGACCACGGCCGACGCGGACAGCCCACACCTGCTGGTTCCGAAGATGAAGGCCAGCATGCTGGTCGCCATCGCCGACAATGACGATCAGAAAGAGCCCGCCTCGAAGGACATACTGCGCAAGGCTTTCGACGACGCGAAGGTGACCGCGGAGATCGAGGTGTACAAGGGCTCGAACCACGGCTGGATGCCGCCGGACTCGCAGAACCACAATGCGGAAGGGGCCGAGAAGGGCTGGGCGCGCAAGCTGGAGCTGTTCAAGAAAGCGCTGGCGTAGAACCCGGCGTCATCCCCCGACAGGACAGGCACCTGGCGCCGGTGCTCTAGCTATTTGCGAACGAACCTGCCGCGGTAGAAGAGCCCGGTCGCCTTGCCGCTGGCGTCGTATTGCACCGACTCCATGTCGTACGCGTCGGCGCTCACCCAGACATAGTCGTAGATCCGGTACGTTCCGGGCGCCTCGCCTTCGAATGACACCTTCAATCGGAGGTCGCCGCGGTGGTTGAGCGACCCCTCACCCGTGCCGATGCGCAGCTCGCCGAAACTGGACAGGTGATGCACGGTTTTCCTGACCGGGTTGTATGCCCACAGGATGTGCCCGGCCGGCGGGGTATCGACGACGCAGAGCACGCTGTTGTCCGTATTGATCGCTTTGCAATGCGTGTGGTGATCGGGGATCTTGATGTTCTCGCTATTGCCGCCCCAGTTCTGCGACCACGCATCATTCTCGAGAGTCCATTCGCCGAAGAATCGCGAAAAGGGGTTGGCGGCCGGCGTCCTGGCGTCGGCGCTGACCCACGACGGGGCCAGCAACGCCGTGAAGAAAGCGCCAAGGTACCAGGGGATCCATCTTGCGAATTTCACTGAGTGCCTCACGGGTGGCCGTCGTAGCGACGGCTTCGGAAGGCCAGCATCGGCGAAAGGCCCGACCGGATCGTCCGACCCGATCGGCCCGCACGTTTTTCAGTGAAACCGGGCGGGCTCCTGCGTTTCCCCGCGTGAGGCCCGGAACTCCCGCGGCGTCATGCCGGCATGCTGGCGGAACGCCGCATTGAACGTGGACTTGGAGTTGAATCCCACGTCGAGCGCGATGTCGAGCACGGCTTTCTCCGGCTCGGCGAGCAGCGCGTGCATCGCGTCTTCGACGCGACGCTTCTTGATCAGATCGTAAAAATTCGTCTCGAGATCCTGGTTGATGACCTGCGAGACGTAGTGCGGGTTTTCCTTGAGCGATTCGCACAGCGCGCGAAGCGTCACGCTGCTGTCGCGATGGAGGCGGCCCGTGCTCATGGCTTCGTCGAGTTTGCGCCGGATGCGCGCGCGGGCCGCCGAGTCCAGCGCCGAGCGCGCGTACTTGGTAGAGACGGCGATTTCCTGCGCGAGCGCGCGGTCTTCGATGCTGAAGGTCGTCGTCCGGCGCATCAGCGCGAACACGGCCGCTGCCGTGACGCCGACTTCCAGCAGGCAGAACAGGATGCCGATGCCGTTATCGACGCCCAGTGTGAGGCAATAGACCGCACGCAGCAGGCCGACCAGCCAGTTCGTGCAGACGATGAAGATCAGCAGACGCAGCGTGTTCACCGAGCCCGGCTCGACGACGGAGAACATCGCCTTGGAAAGCGCGACGTGGTGGCCAAGAAGCCTCACGCAGGCGGTCAGGTAGTAAGGCACCTGGCAGAGGAAGAGAAAGACGCCCGCGAGCATCGTCGACTGGATGAACAGTTTGTGCAGCGGTGTGGCGATGTCATCCGGATTCACGTAGTCGGTTCCCAGATGCGTGCGCAGCAGCAGCGGCATCGCAAGCAGCACGCCCGCGAGGATCACCGCGAGGTGGCGGCCGACCAGGTCGCGCAGCGCGGGCGTCCGGTCCTCGGCGATCTCGCGCGCGAACATCCACAGCGCGGGAGCGACCAGGAACGACGATATGAAAAGGAGCCCCAGCCACAGGGACTTGGCGGGCACCGAGGGCTGGATCATCAGCCACTGGAATGCGTAGCGAAGCGATTCCAGCACCAGGTACACGACCAGGTACTTGAAATGCCGGGGGGCGCGGTTGCCACCGACTACGAACGCGCAAAGCAGGCAGCTGATGATGGCGGCCGCGTAGAACGAACTTTGGAGGGTGGTCATTCCGGATGAGCGTAGCCGGTCGACCGAGAGGTTTCCAAGGCCGCGAAGCGTCCGAAAGTACCAGCCGAACGGCTCGGACGACCGAATGGCTGCGGATCCTCAGCCTCGACGTCATGACAAACCCGATACGCCCGATCCTCCTCGCCGCCTCGTTGCTTGCGAGCCTTGCTACTGCCGCCATGACTGCGGCCGCCGAGCCGCGGGAGGTGGCGAGCGAACATCGCGCCACCCTGGACGGATATCGAGCCGCGATCGCGGGCGCCTATCTGAAGGGGAAGCCGGAGGATGCCGTCCGGCCCCTGTCGGAAGCCGCCCGACTCATGCCCGCGTATCAGAAAACCATCTTCGGCCAGGCCGACGCCGCCACCTACTACCAGGCGTTCCTGAAGCGGTTCGCGGTCCGCGCGTACGAGCGATCGCCGATCGAGATCGCTGATCTCGGCCAGCGGGTCATGGAGATCGGGCGCTTCACGATGACCGTGGTGGTGCCAGGGTCCAAGACCCACACGTTTGCGGGCAAGTACATGGACCTGTGGGAGAAATCACCGGGTGGCGCCCTGAAGTTGCACACCATGGCGTGGAATCACGACCAGCGGCCGGAGTTCGCCGAGCAGCTGCGCTTCGCCGAGGTTCCGGCGGTGCATCTGGCGCTTGGAGCGCGCGCCCCCGTGACGGCGGGCATCACGCTGCGACTCGCCGGCCTGCAGAAGCTCGAGGAAGCGGCGATCTCGCAGCGGGACGGGAAGACCTGGGCGTTGTTCTACGCCGATGATGGCATCGTGCTGTCCAACCAGGGCCCGGTGGTCTCGGGACGGAAAGCGCTCGATGAGTACTTCGAGACGCACGCCAAGGCACTGCCCGTGTTCGAGAAGCTGGATCTGCGCACGCACCAGGTCGATGACCTGGGCGACTACATCGTCGAGTACTCGAGCGGCGTGGTCACCTGGAGGATGAACGAGTGGTCGGGGGTGAACCTGGGCAAGGGAATTCTGATCTGGCGGCGGGCGGATGATGGAACGCCGCGGATCTGGCGCGCGATCAGCATGTACGACTGAGGGCCCGCGGGCTGGACCAGCGGGCTAACGACGATCCACGTAACGTTCTTCGCGCGAGATCACCTCGCCTTCGATGATTTCGCCACCAGGCTGAGGCTGCATCCGTGCGCGAAGCTGCTTGCGCAGATCTCGCGTCTGCCACCAGAGATATCCGCCGAAGGTCAGCACGACGGCGAGTCCGATCACGATGAATGTCACCGAAACCACGAAGGCGCTCACCAGCACCACGGCTCCGCCGAGCACCACGACAGTCTTTAGCGCGAGCTGTTTGGCCCGGGAAATGACGCCGCCACGATGGCCGATTCGTGCGCGTGGTTGGTCTGGTTGCATCGGGCCCTCCGGCCGTGGACTTTAAAGGTCCTGGGCAACGATAGATCGGTCCGATTGGCCCGGAGTTCCGCTCTGAATCGGATACACCCAATTCGTCGTCAAATCCTACCGGCCCTCTGACTCGCCGGCTTGGAGCAGGCCGCCGCTGACGTAAGATGCGCCATTGCGGCTCTCACAAGCTCCGCCCGAGGGACTCGATGTCCAACGCCGAATCCAACGCCCAGGTTTCATCCGCCAAGCCGGGCCTGCCACGGCAGGTGCCCTACATCATTGGCAACGAAGCGTGCGAGCGCTTCAGCTTTTACGGGATGCGCAACATCCTCACGCCGTTCCTGGTCACCTCGCTGCTGATGTACGCACCGGAAGCCGAGCGCGCCGGGATCGCCAAGGATGTCTTCCACTCGTTCGTGATCGGCGTGTACTTCTTCCCGCTGCTCGGCGGCTGGATCGCCGATCGGTTGCTCGGCAAGTACCGCACCATCCTGTGGTTGTCGCTCGTGTACTGCGTGGGGCATGCGTGCCTCGCGGCGTTCGATGACAACCGCGCAGGCTTCTACACCGGGTTGTTCCTGATTGCGCTGGGGTCCGGCGGCATCAAACCACTCGTCGTGTCGTTCGTCGGCGATCAGTTCGACCAGACCAACAAGCACATCGCGAAGGTGGTGTTCGATGCGTTCTACTGGACCATCAATTTCGGGTCGTTCTTCGCCTCGCTGCTCATGCCCATCTTCCTGCGCAATTACGGGCCGGCAGTCGCCTTCGGGATTCCCGGAATCCTGATGTTCATCGCGACCGCCGTGTTCTGGGCGGGCCGCAAGAAGTATGTGAACGTCCCGCCCGCGCCTGCG
The DNA here is from genome assembly GCA_963846605.1 of uncultured Pseudomonadota bacterium. GTDB lineage: Bacteria > Pseudomonadota > Gammaproteobacteria > Steroidobacterales > Steroidobacteraceae > CADEED01. The sequence continues at coordinate 182,091 of CAWJWS010000008.1, read as the reverse complement.
GATCCGCATTCGTTCCTGCGCGTCGCGGTGACGGCGCTCGGGGCGCGGAGCGAAGGAAGGGACGCCCCGGGCTCATCATTGCCGGTTTCGGCGCAGTGCTGGCAGTCGGTGCGTTCGCGATGATGGGATCGCTGGGCTTCGTCGCATCCGCGTGCCTGGCGCTCGTCTTCTTGCTGGGGTTCGGCGGCACCGGCGCGTATATGCAACTCGATCGCGCGAGCGCGGTGCATCCACTTGAACGCATCGAAGGCGTTCGCGCAGTGCTGCGCATCCTCATCGTGTTCGCCCTGGTGACGCCGTTCTGGTCGCTGTTCGACCAGAAAGCGTCGACGTGGGTGCTGCAGGCGGACCAGATGGTGAAGCCGGAGTGGTTCTCATCGGCGCAGATGCAGGCGTTGAATCCGGCGCTCGTCATGCTCCTGATTCCGTTCAACAACCTCGTGCTCTACCCCGCGCTGCGCCGCTGGGGCATCAATGTGACGCCGTTGCGGAGGATGGGGTTCGGCATCGCGTTCTCGGGTTTCGCGTGGATCGCGGCTGGCGCGATCCAGCTCGCGATCGACGGCGGCGATGCGGTTTCGATCACCTGGCAGGTGCTGCCCTATGTGCTGCTGACGTTCGGCGAGGTGCTCGTATCGGCGACCGGACTCGAGTTCGCGTACAGCCAGGCGCCGCTCTCCATGAAGGGCGTGATCATGGCGTTCTGGTATCTGTCGGTGACGGTCGGCAATCTCTGGGTGTTGTTGGTCAATGCCACCGTGCGCAACGAAGTGGTGATTTCGCGCGTCGCGGACACCGGGCTCACCGAAAACGCATTTCTCATGTTCTTCTTCGCGGCGTTCGCGATTGTCGTCGCGCTCGCATTCGGGTGGTATGCGCGGCGGTATCCGATGCAGGATCACTATCGAACGGCGTAGGGGCATGCTCCCGGTAACGAGTGGCTAGTTGAACAATCTGTGACCGCGACTGACAATCCGCTCACAACAACAAGAGGGAGACTCGCATGGATACGACTACTGCCACGACCAAGCCGCCAACCTGGTACTGGGTGGTTTCCGGGATCGCTGTGCTCTGGATGCTGTTCGGCGTCATGGCGTGGGTGATGGATCTCATGACCGACGAGTCAGGTATGGCTGAATTCAGCGAAGCGCAGCGTCAGCTGTACGCGGCGCGCCCACAGTGGTTGTTTGCGGTTTACGGCGTGGCCATTTTCAGCGGCCTCGCCGGCGCGATCGGCTTGCTCCTGCGAAAGTCCTGGGCGTCGATGCTGTTCGCTTTGTCACTCGCAGCGGTCGTCGTCCAGTTTGGCTACACCTTTTTCGCGATGCATGCCGTGGAGGTGCTCGGAGCGGCTGCCGCGATTCCCTTCCCGCTCGCCATATTCCTCATAGGCGTGGCGCTCCTGTGGTTTGCCCATCGGTCGCGCAAGCTGGGATGGATCGCGCCTTGAGGCTCAGTGTCCCGCTGGTCGCCGCGCTGGTGCTCAGCGCCAGCGCATTCGCAGCCGAGCCACCAGGCCCGTTCACTTCCAAGCAGGAATTCAGCGCGTTCGTGCAGGGGTACCACGAGAATCCACAGCCGGAGCGCATCGAAGCCGCCATGCGCTTCGCAGCTGGCAGCGATGTCATGACGAACGACAATACGGACCTCATGACGCAGGTGACCTTCAGTTGCCTGTTTGCGCGCTATCCGGACCGCAAGCCAGTCTTCAAGCAGGCAATCGCGTCGCTGGATGGGCCGGCGCGCGGCTATTTCGAGAAGGCCATCGATTCAGACCCGGCGGATCTCTTCCTGCAGGTGCCGCTTCAGCCGAAGAAAAATGACATGAGCTGGGGCTGCTACTTCGTGACCGGCGACGTGAGCTATGCGCAGGACGTGATCGCCGCATTGAAGAATCTCGGCGAACGTCAGGACATGTGGAAGTACCTCACCGCGAGTTCGGCGCAGTGGTCACTGTCCGGCATTGCCCAGGATGACGCCAAGGTGCGCGCGGCACTCGAGCAGGCCGCGAAGGGCAAGGACAGGATCGTGGCCGACGCGGCTCGCGATGCTCTGCAAAAGTCGCCCGGCGCGCTCCGGGCGGAGAGCATTGAGGTCTTGAAGGCGCAGAAGGCCGCCGGGGTGTGGAAGTAGCTCGCGCTTCTGGCCGATAGGCTAACTAGCCAACCTTCCCAGTTCGCGCCGGATGTTCTCCTCGCGCGCGTCTTCGATGACCTCCATCACCTCACCCGGGTCGACCGCGGTTTCATCGCGCGCGAACACACCCGTGAGCACGCTGTCCGCGGTCAGATCACCCGCCTGGAACAGCGCCCAGATCTCGCGTGCGTATTCGGTGGCGAGCAGCTCAGGCGCGAATCGCCCGAGCGTGCCGCGGATATTGTTCACGTCGCGCTCGAGCATGGCGAATGCGCCGTTGTTTCCGGCCGCGTTCACCGCCTGTGGCAGATCGATGATCACCGGGCCATGCGCGTCGACCAGCACGTTGAACTCGGACAGGTCGCCATGGATGAGGCCGATGCTCAGCATGCGCACGATCTGCCCGATCAGGAACTGGTGGTACTCGCGCGCCGTGTCGGGGCTCAACTCCACTTCGCCAAGGCGGGGCGCTGGATCACCCGCGGCATCCGTCACCAGCTCCATGACCAGCGTGTCGTTGAAGTAGCCATACGGACGCGGCACACGCACGCCGGCTTCGGCCAGCTTGTACAGGGCATCGACCTCGGTGTTCTTCCAGGCCGACTCGGCTTCCTTGCGGCCGTAGCGCGTGCTCTTTGCCATCGCGCGCGCCTGGCGGCTGCCGCGTACCTTGCGGCCTTCCTGGTATTGGGCGCGCCTCTGGAAGCTGCGCTGACCCATGTCGCGATAGACCTTGGCGCAGCGCAACTGCGTACCGGTGCGCACGATGTAGACGGTGGCTTCCTTGCCGGATTTCAGGGAACGGATGACTTCGTCGATGACGCCGTCATCGACCAGGGGCTGCAGCCCGTCGGGGGTTTTCATGAGGGCGCGGATGGTACGCGACAAATGGGCACGACATGAGCCAGATGAAGGACATCCTCCAGCGGAACAGGACCGCGATTCGGGCAAAAGTCACAATATGAGGCGGAAGGCCCGCGGCGATGCGAGCGGCTAACCACCAGGTGTTATGTTGGCGTCGCCTCATGACAGAAGTACGACCAAAGGCACCACAGATGCTGCGTCCTATCTCTTCCCTGGCTTTAGGTTTGGCGCTCGTCGCCTGCGGTGGTGGTGGAGGCAGCAAGCCACAGACTCCGCCGCCTCCGCCGCCGGTCGCCATCAGCGGCACGGTCGCCGGCCTCGCCGGCACGGGACTGAAGCTCCGCTTCACCGCCCCGACTTCTGCGGATCTGATCGTCAACAGCAATGGCGCGTTTACCAGTCCGCTGTTCACTCCCGGCAGCGCCTACACGGTCACGGTGCAGGATCAGCCTACCCAGCCCTGGCAAACCTGCGCGGTGGCGAACGGCACGGGTACGTTGACCGGCCCGGTGACCAACGTGGCGGTCAACTGCACCACGAATAACTACCACGTGGGTTTCACGGTCACGGGTCTCACGGGTGCGAACTTCGCGCTGCGTCTCAACGGCGGGCCGGCGGTGTCTGTCAACCACGACGGCGCCTTCGCCTTTGCGGACCTGGCCAGCGGCACTAACTACACCGTGGCGATAGCCACCCAGCCCGACGGACAGACCTGCGCGATTGCCAACGCGACGGGGCAAGTGGCCGGCGCTCATGTCTCCAATGTCGGCGTCACCTGCACCACCGAGGCATTCTCGTCCATCGTCCGCAGTTTTACCCCGCTGCTGGACCTGGCATACAGCCCGGCCTCGGGTGAGCTCTACGTGTCCACCGAGACCGTGGCCACGGGCCCGGCGATCGCCGTCATCGATCCGCGCACGGGCAACACCCTGCGCACCGTGCCCACAACCACTCGCACGGCGCCGCTCGCCGTGTCGGCGGATGGGCGGTTCCTGTACGCGGGCCTGGGCGCCACCGGCAACATCCGGCGTTACGCGCTGCCGGCGCTCACGTCCAACCAGGAGTTCTCCATCGGCGTGGACCACACGGGCTTGCCGCTCGAAGCTCACGACATCCGCGTTGCACCTGGCGACGCGCGAACCGTGGCTGTCACGAGGGGGTACAAGCAAACAATTCCGTCGGGTTACGGGCTCGCGGTATTCGATGATGGTGTCATGCGCCCCGATACGATCGGCGCCTCGATGCCGGTGGCGGGTGTGCAGCCTGACGGCGCGCTCTGGAGTCCGGATGGCACGAAGATCTACTCCCTGAGCCTGATCACGTCGACGCCGCGTTACTACCAGAACGCGGTGTCGGCCGCCGGTGTGACACTGCAGGATGAGATCCCGCTGCCGCAGGAACGTAGCTACGGCTTTGGCGTGGTGGATCTGCGCTTCGCCAACCGCAACTACCAGATGGCCGGTGAGCGTCTTTACTCGGCCACGGGCACGGTCTTCGATCCGGCGCGGCGTACGCAGATCGGCGCCTTTCGCACACGGGGCCAGGGGTTCGCCATCGACACGGCGCGCAACAAGGCGTTCTTCGCCTCCGGTGGGTTCCTGCTGCCGCTGACCTTCGAGAGTTTCGATCTCGCGCGCATGACGCCTATCCACTCACACACGGTCATGCTGCCGCCCAATGCCACCGGCCAGGTGCACAAGCTCTTGCGGTGGGGCACGAATGGACTCGCGGCGATCACGAGCACGAATCAGCTGGTGATCGTAAGCGGCACCTTCGTCTCCGATCCCACGGGCGTGATTGTGCAGCCGCCCGGAGCACTGGTGGAATCCACGGGCACCGCCGGCGCGTACCAGTACCGCATCTACGATCTGCCAGCGCACGACGTGCTCTGGGATGCGGCGCGTGAACGCCTCTATGCGGCCGTCAGCGGCCAGCATCCCGCGTTCGGAAACATGATCGCTTCCATCAATGTGTCCACGAACCAGGTCCTCGGCGCCGCGGCGGCGGGCAGCGAACCCACGTGGATGTCCGCGTCGGATGACGGCACCCGGCTGTACGTGACGCACTACGCCAGCTCATCGGTGGCGCGCATCGACCTCACTACCATGCTGCTGAACACCACGTTCCTGCTGAACTATCCGGGACAGGGCCCTGGTTATGCGCTCGCCGCGGAGCCGCGGCCGGGCGATGCGTCCACCTTCGCCTATATCGAACACTATCCCGCCGTAAGCACGGTGTTCACGCGGTTGATCTCCAACCTCACGCTGCGGCCGCTGAGCTTCGACGAACCGATCTCCACCATGGCCTTCGTCAATGCGAACACTCTGTTTGGCAACAACACCTGGAGCAGCACTCTCGACCTGCATGAGATCGGCGTCGTACCAACGGGCTTGCAGTTGGTGCGCAGCGACCCGAATATTTTCAACGGTCAACCGCGCATGACCTCCGCGGGTGGATTGCTCTACGGCGACGGCGGTTTCTCGATCGATCCCGTGACGCGCAACATCGTGCGCACCTACAACCCCGGCATGAGCGGTGCTTCCAAGGCGTTCCGCGCGAACCCGGCTCGGGATCGGGGCTACATGGCGTTCGAAGATTCCGGCAGCGTGGCGCAGCTGATGGTGTTTCGCTTGAGCGACGCAACCCTGCTCGCGACAGTGCCGCTGCCGGCGAATCTCGAGAGCCCCATTTCACTGGCCTCGATGGGTGCCAATGGCGTAGCCATCACGACCACTGCCGGCAAGACGGTCATCTTGCAGGGGCCTGATCTCTAGCCGCGAAGGCCACACATCGTGAGCACAGGCGTTGCAGAGCGGTCGGACGCGAGGACGTTCCCGCTGAAACGTCGCGCAACGCGAGCGGGCTCACCGCATATCGTCCCCTTCGCGCGGTGCCGCACAACTATCCCCGTTTGCCCAGCGGCGATCCCGTATTGCGCTCAGAGATCTGCCTGCTAGGCTGTTTTCAACGGCGTGAGGACGGGAGGTTCACGATGGACAGGCGCAAATTCTGCCGTTCCACGCTCGCCGCCAGCGCGGCGCTCTCTTATCCCCTTCTCCAGGCTGCCGAACCGGCGGCGCGTGCCGGCCCCGGTATCCCGGCCCTTACGCTCGCCGGCAAGCAGATCGAACTAGAGCGTCGGGCGGTCGATGAACTCGCACGCAGGTTCTCGGGTCGGCTGCTCCTCTCGGACCATGCCGACTACGACAAAACGCGCGCAATCTGGAACGGGATGCACGACAAGCGGCCCGCGCTGATCGCGCAATGTCGCTCGACCGAAGATGTTCGGCACGCCGTCACCTTTGCGAGTGAGCGCAATCTGCTCGTGGCCGTGCGGGGTGGCGGCCATAGTTGGCCGGGCAAGTCCGTCTGCGATCGCGGCCTCATGATCGACCTGTCGCCGATGAACGAAGTCCGCGTCGAGCCTGGCCCGCGCCGCGCATTCGCGGGCGGAGGCGCGCTCCTCTACATGCTGGACTCGCGCTCTCTCGAGCACGGCCTGATTACGACTGCGGGGGTGGTTTCGCACACCGGCGTAGGCGGACTGACTCTGGGCGGTGGATTCGGCCGCCTCAATCGCAAGTACGGCCTCACGATCGACAACCTGATGTCCGCGGAAATTGTGACGGCGGACGGAAAGATCCGCACGGCGAGCCAGCAACGGGACCCCGATCTCTTCTGGGGTCTGCGCGGCGGCGGCGGAAATTTCGGCGTCGTCACACGCTTCGAGTATCAACTGCATCCGTTCAAACGCAATCTGCTGTCCGGAATGATCGTGTGGCCGATCGAGCAGGCTCGCCAAGTGCTCGAGTTTTATCGCGGCTGGTACGAGGGCCTCTCCGACGAGCTGTACGTGGGTCCCGCCATGATGACGATGCCGGACAAGACGAGCGTGCTCGCGATGGAGGTCGTGTACAACGGCGACCCGGCCGCCGGAGAAAAGGAGCTGACGCCGCTGCGGAAGATCGGCAAGCCGGCGGACGATGGCATCAAGGTTCAGGACTACATGGTCATGCAGACGCAGGAAGATGGCACGTTGGCGCCCGGCATCCGCTCCTACGTGAAAAACGGCATGGTCGCGAAAATCACGCCCGCGCTGATCGACGCGATGATCGAGTCCTTCCGTCCCGATCCGCGCCTCGCATTTTTCACGCACACGGCCGGCGGAGCGGTCAAGCGCGTGGATGAGCTGGCGACCGCATTCCCACACCGCAAAGCGGAGACGATGGTCATCGTCGCCGGCTTCTGGAACAACCCGGCCGAGGACGACACCGTCATCGAGGCAACGCGGACCTGGTTCCGCGCGCTCGAGCCGCACACCGGCGGCTATTACAGCAACATCGAATACGAGCAGCCGAATGCCGAGGCGGGCAGCTATGGCCCGGCGTATCGGCGGCTGCAGAAGATCAAGGCGCAATACGATCCGCGCAATCTGTTCCGGCTCAACAACAACGTGCAACCCGCTGCCTGAGCGGCGCGGGCTCGGAGCACTAGCCGCCGTTCGCCAGCGCGAAGCCCGCGCCCTGAAAACCGGCGCGTTCCGTTTCGCGCACTTCACGGACCTGACGAATCGGGATTTTCCGGACGCGCAGCCACGCTGAGTTCCGCGGCGAGCGGTAAATGATCAGAGAGCCTCCGCCAGTCGCGCGCGGATATTTTCACAGGCCGATGCCGGACGTTTCTGACGTAGATCCTGTCGAGCCGGAGCCAGGGTGCGCGCGCCGGAAACGTGCGTGCCGGGCGGCCCATCGCGGCCGCATGGACTTCTTCCAGGCCGGAACGCACCAGCCTCCGGTGCGCGCGTTGGCGCCAGTCGTTGAAGTCGCCGGCGATGACGAGCGGCGCGCCGTCCGGGACTTCGTGGACGACCAGATCCAGAAGCCGGTCAACCTGTCGCCGGCGATGCGACTCGCGCAGCGCGAGATGCAGACAGATCGCGTGCAGCGGCTCACGATCGCCATCAAGCCCGATAACCGCGTGCAGCAGGCCTCGCGGCTCGGCCCGGCCAACCGATGCATCGACATTGCGCCAAGTGGTGACCGGATGCCTGGAGAGGAGCGCATTACCGTGATGCCCACCCGCCGCAACAGCATTCCGGCCGTAGGCGTGCTGAGTCCAGACGCCGTCCGCAAGTACCTCGTACTGATGCAAGTGCGGCTCCGGACCCGCAACCGCACCGATTTCCTGAAGGAACACGAGGTCGGCCCGCGAGGCGCGCAAGGCATTGCGAATTCGAAGCAGGTGGCCATGCCGGTGTCCGGCACGCAAGCCCTGGTGGGCATTCAGCGTCACCACGCGGATCCACGTCTCGTCGCCGCCAGGCTCAGGTTCCATCCGGGTAAGCTATACCCGGAGGCATGACGTGAGCGAAGTGGAAATTCCGACAGTGGTTGCGGTGCTGGCGGTCGCCGGCATCGTAGGATTCTTCGTACTGCTCATCTGGTCGATGAAACGGCACCGCGACCCGAAGCTCGCGGTCAAATGCGACGCGCCGATAGAGGAACTGCTTCCGTCAATCGCTGGCCTGACCTTGGGCTCGGTCATCGACGGAAACAGCGTCGAAGTGTTGGAGAACCGCGCGTTCTTCGACGCGTTGATAGAAGAGATCGACAAGGCGCGCAGCTCGGTACATTTCGAGACTTTCCTCTGGAAGGAGGGCAAGGTTGGCTCGCGCCTGTCGGAGGCGTTGATCGGGCGAGTCAGGGCCGGCGTCGAAGTCCGCGTGCTGCTCGATGCCAATGGAACGCGTGGCATGGGCAAGGACGTGGAGCAGCGACTCGTTCAGGCGGGCTGCAAGCTCCGCAAGTTTCATCGTACGACCCTCGCCAATATCGGCGTCCTCAACGAGCGGGATCACCGCAAGCTTGCGATCATCGACGGAAGAGTCGCCTTCGTCGGCGGCCATTGCATCGTCGACAGCTGGCTGGCTGAAGAGGGGGCGAAGGAGCGCGTCATGGACGTGAGCGTACGGCTGCGCGGACCGATCGTTCACAGCATGCAATCCGCCTTCAGCGAAAACTGGGTCGGGCAGACCGGCGAGCTGTTCATGGGCGAAGGCGTGTTTCCGCGGCTGGAACGCGCCGGTGACATCGCGATTCACGCGGCATTCGTCAAGCCGGAGAGTTCGGCACCCGCCGTCAAGATTCTGCACCACGCGGCCATCTGCTGCGCGCGGCGTCGCATCTGGATACAGAATCCCTATTTCCTGCCGGAACCCGCCGCGATCGATGCACTGGGCGCCGCCGTCAAGCGCGGTGTCGATGTGCGCGTACTCATGCCGTCGACCTCAGGGTCCGACAACCCCATCGTGCAACATGCCGGACACCGCAACTTCGAGAAACTGCTCCGCTGCGGGGTACGCCTGATCGAATACCCGTCGGCCCTCCTGCACCAGAAGATCATGACGATCGACGGGAAGTGGTGCGCCATCGGGACGGCGAATTTCGACGATCGCTCCTTCGAGACCAATGACGAGATCACTGTGTCGTTCATCGACGCCGCGACCGCGCAGCGGTTCGACGAGATTTTCGAGCGCTATGCGGCTGATGGCAGCGAGATCGAGCTCGAGCGATGGAGCCGGCGGAGTCCGATCCACAAGCTCGTGGACCACGTGTACTACCTGTTCAACGAATTTCTCTAGCTACCTGGGGATCAGCCCGGCGAGGCGCTGCTCAAGGGATAACTTGCCGGCACCTCAGGGCGCCCATTCGCCATCACTGCGTGCCACTCAAGTACCGCAGAACGTCCGATGCACGCGTTCGCCCGGCCCCGGCGGTTGCTCGAAATCGCAGTGGCCAGGCTGGTCGTCGTACGGATGCTCGAGGATCTCCAGGAGCTGGTGAAACGGCCCGAAGTCCCCGTGTGTGGACGCTGCTTCGAGCAACGTCTCCACGCGGTGGTTGCGCGGAATGAACGCCGGATTCACGCGACGCATGTTCGCCGCGCGCTCCGCGGCATTCTGCGGTTCGCTTGCGAGGCGCTCTCGCCAGCGCCGCAGCCAATCCGCCATGCCGGTGGCGGGTGCGAACAGCTCGAGTAGCGAGGCGTCATCGGCCGGTTCGTGGACACACCGCGCGAGGCGACGAAACGTGAGGGTGAAATCCGCGCCGCCGGATTGCATCGTTGCAAACAGCGCGCTGACGAGTTCGGCATCGCCTTGCTGTTCGCTCGCCAGGCCGATCTTGCGCCGCATGCGAGCCAGGAGCTGCGCATCGAACGACGGCATGAAGTCCCTGACGGCCGCTGTCGCGAGCTCGATGGCCCTCGCGTTGTCCGAATCGATGAGCGGCAGCAGGGTTTCGGCGAACCGCGCGATATTCCATTGCGCGATGGCCGGCTGGTTGCCATACGCATACCGGCCACCATGGTCGATGGAGCTGAACACGGTGTTCGCATCGTAGTGATCCATGAATGCGCACGGTCCGTAGTCGATGGTCTCACCCGAGATGGCCATGTTGTCCGTGTTCATGACGCCATGGATGAAGCCGATGCTGAGCCAATCCGCAATGAGCCCGGCCTGGCGCCGCGCGACGGCTTCGAGCACCGCCAGCGCGGGAACATCGGCGTCACGCGCTTTCGGATAGTGCCGCGTGATGACGTAGTCGAGCAGTTGACTCACTGCGTCGCGATCGTCGCGAGCCGCGAAGTACTCGAACGTGCCGACTCGAATATGGCTCGCAGCCACGCGCGTCAGCACCGCACCGGGCAGAGGTTCCTCACGCACTACTTGCTCGCCGGTCGTCACCACCGCGAGAGAGCGCGTGGTTGGAACGCCGAGCGCATGCATCGCTTCGCTGATGAGGTACTCACGCAGCATGGGCCCGAGCGCTGCGCGTCCATCGCCATTGCGCGAGTACGGCGTCCGTCCTGAGCCCTTGAGCTGGATGTCGCGCCGCACGCCATCGCGCCCCACGCGTTCACCCAGCAAGATGGCGCGACCATCACCGAGCTGCGGCACGAACCCGCCGAACTGATGACCCGCGTAGGCCAGAGCGATCGGGTCGGCATCCTCCGGCGTCTGGTTACCTGAGAACCAGGTGGCACCTTCGCGTTCGAGGGCCGCCGGCTTGAGGCCAAGCTCTTCAGCCAGTCGAGCGTTGAAGGCGACCAGTCGGGGATTTCTAACTGGCGCCGGCGTGACGCGCGCGTAGAAACGGGCAGGCAGGGAGGCGTAGGTGTTTTGTAGACCAAGCTTCATGGCGGGCGGCAGTGTATCCCGCTCGGCGCAGATGCCCTGGCCGTCTGGGAGACGGCGATCTCCGACATGATCTTTCTACCGAGAGGTGGTGTCCATGCGGCTCTCGAGACGTTGGATTGCTACTGGGCGGTCGAGGCCGCCGCCAACGCGGTGGCATCGCGGTAATAAGCCTCGGCCAGCAACCCGATCAATCTGACCTTGTTGAAGCGGAAAGTCTCGCCCTGATAGAGGCACTGTCCATACACGTTCGCGAGCGCGGCCAGCGCGGCTTTCTCATTCGGAGACCCGGCGGTAGCGACGATCGCAACGCGCGCGTTCGCCGGGTCCTTGTGGATCACGCAGCTCGCGAACCTGAGTCGGCCCGCTTCGCCGGCACCGCCCACTTCATTTGTTTGGGGAATCGCTTCGGAACCTCCGCCGGCCACCGGGGCCGGAAAGATCTCCTTCCGGCCAAATTTCTTGCGCACCAGCGCCTTGTAAAGGCTGCCGCGAAATGCGGTCCCGTTGAACTGCATGTGCGCGGAGGCGATGCATTCGGTCTTGGAGAAGTACTTGAACAGCTCGTTCTGCTCCGGCGAGTCGGACGGCATGGCGAGCGCATCGATTACCATCTTGCCGCGGCGGTCGAGCACGCACACCGCGAACTGGTCCATGACCTTTCGAGCGTCATCGCCCGTGACGGTCCCCTCTTCGTCGGTGCTGGCGGGTCCCTCCCGCGGGATGATGCTCTGGGCCGCAACGGGAGCTGCCACCATCAACGCGAAGATAAATGCCGGGATTGTCTTCATCGGCGTGCCTCGGCTTTGATTCCGGCAGATAGTACCGCGGACGCCACCGCGGAGTGGCAACTGCGTCGGCTCTGTTCGAGGCCCCTCACCCTGCAAGGCGGCACTCTCCGACACTATCTCTCTGCCAGTCCCGGCGGGTCGCCCGGCATCCGCGTGGTCCACTGCCCTCACTCACGTGAGGTTCCCATGTCAGAAACACACAAGCGCTTGTTGCAAGCGGCGAACTCAGCCATTTCGAAAGGCGACTACGAAGGCTTCCTGAAGCACTGCACCGAGGACACGCAGTGGCACTTCATCGGCGACCGCACCCTGAGCGGCAAGGACATGGTGCGTCAATGGATGGCGGAGACCTACCAGGAACCTCCGAACTTCCAGGTCGACCACCTCGTCAGCGAAGGCGAGTGGCTCACCGCGCTCGGCGGAATCACATCCAAGGATGATGAGGGCAACGAGGTCCGATACGACTACTGCGATGTCTGGCGCTTCGAGGGGGACAAACTCGCCGAACTGCGGGCATTCGTGATCAGGCCGTCGATTCCGGAGTGATCCCGGCTCGCACAAAGAAAAACCCCCGCCGGTTTCCCGGCGGGGGCTCGTGAATTCTTGCATCCGCGCATCGTCGCAAAATGCGATCGATGGCGGAGCGGGTTAACTGATCAACGAATGCGGAACAACCGCAGACCCTGATCACGGACGACGAACTTCCTGTTCGTGAAAGACAAGCGAGGCCGGGCAACCCGTACCGCTTGCTCGTCGTTCGCGGCGGCGCGAACCTCGAAGCGAGGCGGATCGGAGAGGTTGTCCGTTGTCGGGCGCTCCATGCGCTCGGCAAGATTCGACAGAGACATTTTCGATATTCCTTCGATGAAATCGCCTGATTGGCGACGGAAAGAACGATACCAGTCATATGTCTCGTGCAAATCTCGCCTTCGATTGAGTCTCTCTATCCCTTTAGAGGTGTGACGAATTACCGACGCCGCGACGCACGGCGGCCAAAGAAAAAGCCCCGCCGGTTTCCCGGCGGGGCCTTCTATCTACCAGTCGACGGTGGACGTCGGACCGTAACGAGCCTCGCGGCTCCTTACATGTCCATGCCGCCCATGCCGCCCATTCCGCCCGGCGCGCCGCCGTGGGAATGCTCTTCTTCCTTCGGCGCTTCCGCGATCATGACTTCCGTCGTGAGCAGCAGGCCGGCGACCGAGGCCGCGTTCTGCAGCGCGAGGCGCGTGACCTTGGCCGGATCCAGGATGCCCTGCTCGATCATGTCGCCGTACTCGCCCGTGCCCGCGTTGTAGCCGTACGCGCCCTTGCCCGCCTTGACGGCGTTCAGGACGACAGCGGCATCTTCACCCGCGTTCTCGACGATCTGACGCAGCGGCTCTTCGATGGAGCGGGCCAGGATGCGAATGCCGACCGTCTGGTCTTCATTCGAACCTTCCAGCTTCTCGAGGGCCTTGAGCGCACGGATCAGGGCGACACCGCCGCCCGGCACCACGCCTTCTTCAACGGCGGCACGCGTGGCGTGCAGCGCGTCTTCGACGCGGGCCTTCTTTTCCTTCATCTCGACTTCGGTGGCAGCGCCAACCTTGATCACGGCAACACCGCCGGAGAGCTTCGCAACGCGCTCCTGCAGCTTTTCCTTGTCGTAATCGCTGGTGGCTTCGGCAGCCTGCTGGCGGATCGACTCGACGCGCGCCTTGATGTCGGCCGTCTTGCCGGAACCACCGATGACGGTGGTGTTTTCCTTCTCGATGACCACCTTCTTGGCATCGCCCAGGTCGTCCAGCGTGGCCTTCTCGAGCTGCAGGCCGACTTCCTCGGAGATCACGTTGCCACCGGTGAGGACAGCGATGTCCTGCAGCATGGCCTTGCGACGATCACCAAAGCCCGGCGCCTTCACGGCGGCGACCTTGAGGATGCCGCGGATGTTGTTCACGACGAGCGTGGCGAGAGCTTCGCCTTCGACGTCTTCGGCAACGACGAGCAGCGGACGGCCCGACTTCGCGACGCCTTCGAGCACCGGCAGCATTTCGCGGATGTTCGAGATCTTCTTGTCGACGAGCAGGATGTAGGGCTTGTCGAGTTCGACGGTCTGGTTGGCCTGCTGGTTGATGAAGTACGGCGACAGATAGCCGCGGTCGAACTGCATGCCCTCGACGGTGTCGAGTTCGTTCTGCAGGCCCGAGCCTTCTTCAACCGTGATCACGCCTTCCTTGCCGACCTTGTCCATCGCGTCGGCAATGGTCTTGCCGATCGAGTCGTCGCTGTTGGCGGAGATCGTACCGACCTGGGCGATCGCCTTGTTGTCCTTGCAGGGCTTGGACAGCTTCTTGATCTCTTCGACGGCGGCCGCGACGGCCTTGTCGATGCCACGCTTCACGTCCATCGGGTTGCGGCCCGAGGAAACGGCCTTGAGGCCTTCGCGAATGATGGCTTGCGCGAGAACGGTCGCGGTCGTCGTGCCGTCGCCGGCCTCGTCGGAGGTGGCGGAAGCGACTTCCTTCACCATCTGCGCGCCCATGTTCTCGAACTTGTCCTTGAGCTCGATTTCCTTCGCGACCGAGACACCGTCCTTCGTGACGGTGGGGGCGCCGAAGCTCTTGTCGAGCACCGCGTTGCGGCCCTTGGGGCCCAGCGTCGCCTTGACGGCGTTGGCGAGGATATTGACGCCGCGGAACATCTTCACGCGCGCGTCATCGCCAAAACGTACTTCTTTAGCAGCCATGATTATTTGCCCTCAATGACGGCCATGACGTCTTCTTCACGCATGACCACGAGTTCATCTCCGTCCACCTTCACTTCGGTGCCGGAATACTTGCCGAACAGGATCTTGTCGCCGACCTTCACGTCGAGCGCGCGGACGCTGCCGTCTTCCAAAATCTTGCCCTTGCCCACCGCAACGATCTTGCCCTGCACGGGCTTCTCGGCGGCCGAGTCCGGAATCACGATGCCGCCGGCCGTCTTGGTCTCGCTCTTCGAGACGCTTGACGATCACGCGGTCATGAAGAGGACGAATCTTCATGGGTTCGCTCCTTAAATGAGTATTGAGTGGAATTCGAAACTGGGCCGGGGTGTGGAGCTGTTAGCACTCTCCCCCGGCGGCTGCTAATTGTATTGACCAAAGGGCCCAATTCAACCCCGGCGGCAAAATAAGACCTCGGAAATAAACGAACTGGGGCACCGGTCAAAGCAGCAGGGGCCTCTTAACCCCATCATTTGCCAGCTTTTCCGATCCATATGTCGAATAGCATGTCGGCCGTCCAGCCAATCGCAGACCCGAGGTTTCCGGTGCGCCTGAGAATGATTTTCAACCTCCTCCCCTCACTGCTGCTGGCCCTGCTGGCCGCCCCGGCGGCTCAGGCCATCGGGGAAGACGAATTCCTGGAGCCGGAAAAGGCGTTCCAGTACACCGCCACCGCCGATGAATCGACGGTTACCGTGGAGTGGAAGGCGACCAAGGGTTACTACCTTTATAAGAAACGCATGGGCATGGCCTCGGGCACGCCCGGCATCACCATTGGCGAGCCCGTGTACCCCAAGGGTGAGTCGCACAAGGACGAGTACTTCGGCGAACAGGAAGTGTTCCGCGGGGATTTCAAGGTCACCGCCCCGCTGAAAGGCGCCAAGGTGGGCGATGCGCTCACCGTGAAGCTGAAGTGGCAGGGCTGCGCCGATGCGGGCCTGTGCTATCCGCCCAGCGAGTGGGTCGCCAATGTGAAGGTCGCGTCGGCGACCGCGTCCGCCGCCGCGTCGGCCGACAAGCTGTTCGCGAGCGAACCCGCCGACATCGCGAGTGACGATGAATTCCTGCCCATCGACGAGGCCTTCGCGCTCACCGAGCAGGCGTTGAGCAAGAACACGATCCAGCTCAACTGGCGCATCGCCAAGGGCTACTACCTCTATAAAGAGCGCATCAGCGTTGCCGCCTCGGGCGGCACGAAGGCGGTGGGCGCCTTGGTGCTGCCCAAGGGCGAGAACCACCACGACGAATTCTTCGGCGACCAGGAGGTCTACCGCGACAGCGTGGACGCGACGTTCTCGGTGCCGCCGTCGGATGCGAAGTCGGTCGAGATCAAGGTCACCTATCAAGGTTGCGCCGACGCTGGCCTGTGCTATCCGCCGGAAACGAAGACGCTGACGGTCTCGCTGGAGGACGCGCCCGAGACCTACGCGCCGCCGTCATCCGGTGTGGAATCCGCTGGCTACGTCTCCGAGCAGGACAGCTACGCCGAAAAGATCAAGAACGGCAACCTCGCCCTGGTGCTGCTGTCGTTCTTCGGCGCGGGCTTGCTGCTGGCGTTCACGCCCTGTGTGCTGCCCATGGTTCCGATCCTCTCCGGAATCATCGCCGGCAGCGGCGAGCACGTGACGACTCGCCGCTCGTTCATGCTGTCCGTGAGCTACGTGCTCGGCATGGCATTCACGTACACCGCAGCGGGCATCGCGGCGGGCGCGATCGGCCAGGGGTTCAACCTGCAGGCCACCTTCAACCAGCCGTGGATCATCACGGTTTTCAGCCTTCTTTTCGTGGTCCTGGCGGCGTCGATGCTCGGCCTGTTCACCATCGAAATGCCCGGGTTCATCCAGACGCGTCTTTCGAGCAAGAGCAACGAACAGCAGGCCGGAACCTATATCGGCGTGGGCGTGATGGGCGCGTTGTCGGCGCTCATCGTCTCCGCTTGCGTGGCGCCGCCGTTGATCGCGGCGCTCACCGTCATCAGCCAGACGGGCGACGTCGTGCGCGGCGGCGCAGCCCTGTTCGTCATGAGCCTCGGCATGGGCACCCCGCTGCTGTTGGTGGGAGCGTCGGCCGGCAAACTGCTGCCGAAGGCGGGCGCGTGGATGGACCTCGTGAAGAACCTGTTCGGCGTGCTGTTCCTCGCCGTGGCCGCCTGGATGCTCTCGCGCATCGTGCCGGGCTGGGCCGTGTTGCTGCTGTGGGCGGTGCCGGCGTTCGTGCTTGGCCTGGGTGTTGTGGCGCGCGCATCTCAAGTCGCCGTGCGGCTCGCAACACGTCACGCGCGCTGGCCGTGGGCGCGGGCATCTATGGCGTCGCGCTGCTTGTCGGCATTCCGCTGGGCGGCACGAATCCGCTGGCGCCGATTCCGCAGCTCGCGGCCAAGGTCACGCACCTCGAGTTCAAGCGCTTCAAGACCGTCGCCGATCTCGAGCGCGAAGTCGCCGCGGCCTCCGCCGCCGGCAAGTCCGTGATGGTCGACTTCTATGCCGACTGGTGCGTGTCCTGCATCGAGATGGAACACAAGACGTTCACCGTCGCCGAAGTGCAGGCCGCCTTGAAGGACACCGTGCTGCTGCAAGCCGACGTCACCGCCAACGATGACGAAGACAAGAAGCTGTACGTGCACTTCGGCATCGTCGGTCCTCCGACCATCGCGTTCTATGGCGCCGATGGAAAGGAACGGAGAAACTTCCGCGTCGTCGGATTCATGGAGGCTGCGGAGTTCGCGGCCGTGGTCCGGCAGGCGGTCGCTCCGGCGGCCGCACCGCGTCCGTGAGCAACACCGGTTCCGACATTCCCCGCGGCTTCTCGCTCGCGGGGCTGATCGTCATTGCCGCCGGCGCGGCGGGCTTCGTCCTGTACCGCAAGATCTGCAGGAACAGCCGGCCCGACGCAGGTCGCGGCCGAACCCGCGACCGAGGCATCGGATCCGCGCCTGGACAGCCCGCCGCGGGCCCAAAGGCGAAAACGGTCCCGGACACCCTTCCGGACATCACGCTGGCCAACCTCGACGGCAAGCCCACGAAGCTGGCCGAGTCTTCGGCGGCCGGCCGCTCATGGTGAATTTCTGGGCGACCTGGTGCGCGCCCTGCCGCCGCGAAATCCCGCTGCTCAATAAGATAAGAGCGGAGAGAAAGGCGCAAAACGTCGAGATCGTGGGCATAGCCGTCGACTTCCGCGACAATGTCGCTCAAGTTCGTGCAAAGAAGTCCCCTGGACTACCCCCTGCTCATCGGCGAGGAAGACGGCCTGGCCGCAGCCGAGGCTTTCGGCATGGGCATGGCCTTCCCGTTCTCGGTGTTCGTGGACAGCCAGAACCGCATTCTGACGATCAAGATTGGCGAGTTGCACGAAGATGAGGCCAACTTCGCGTTCGATCGACTGCAGGACATCGACAGCGGCAAGTTGACCCGCGAAGCCGCCCAAGCCCAGGTAAACGACGCTTTCCGGGAGATGGCGGCCAAACGCGCCCAGAGCCACGCGGCAGAAGCCGCTGCCGGACAAAAGCCCTCGAATTAGTGCCGGATCGCGGCAGATTGCCGAATACCGCGCACGTTACCCACCGATTACGGTAAATTCGCCGCCTTCCAAAGGGAGCATATGGCGCGACTCTTATTACTCAACGGTCCGAACCTCAACCTGCTGGGCCAGCGCGAGCCCGAGGTTTACGGCGCGGACACCCTGGCGTCCATCGAGGAACGGGCCAAGAACGCCGCCGCCAAGTTGGGGCATGAGCTGGTGGCCTTCCAGAGCAACGCCGAGCACGAGCTCATCGACCGCATCCAGGCCGCCAAGGCCAATGGCATCACCTTCGCCATCATCAATCCCGGCGCCTTCACCCACACCAGCGTCGCCATGCGCGACGCCCTGCTGGGCGTGAAGCTGCCGTTCATCGAATTGCACCTGTCGAACACGTTCGCGCGCGAGAAATTCCGGCACCACTCCTATTTCTCGGACATCGCCGTGGGCTGCATCGTCGGCCTCGGCGCGCAGGGCTACGAACTCGCCGTACAGGCCGCCGCCGCGCGTGTCGCCAACCTGGCCAAACAGGCCGGCTAACCAGTTTCACCAGAGGGATCCCACTTGGACATTCGCAAAGTCAAGAAACTCATCGAACTACTCGAGGAATCGGGCATCGCCGAGATCGAGATCAAGGAAGGTGAGGAAGCCGTGCGCATCAGCCGCATGCCCACTGGCCAGGTCGTTTCCCACATGGCTCCGCAGTACGCGCCGGCGCCCGTTGCCGCGGCCCCGCGCTCGCCGCCGCCGCGCCGCGTTGCCGCCGCTGCTCCCGCCGCGCCCGCGCGCGGCGCCAAGGAACACGTGGTCACGGCACCGATGGTCGGCACGTTCTATGGCGCGGCCTCGCCCGGCGCCAAGCCGTTCGTCGAGATCGGCACCGAGGTCAAGGAAGGCCAGGTCCTCTGCATCATCGAAGCCATGAAGATGATGAACCAGATCGAGAGCGACAAGGCCGGCAAGGTCACCGCCATCATGGCCACCAACGGCGATCCGGTGGAATTCGGTCAGCCGCTGTTCGTGATCGAGTAATTCAGCGCGATGCTCGACAAAATCGTCATCGCCAATCGCGGCGAGATCGCCCTGCGCATCCTGCGCGCCTGCCGCGAACTCGGCATCAAGACGGTCGCCGTGCATTCCACGGCCGACTACAACCTCAAGCACGTGCTGCTCGCCGATGAGTCCGTGTGCATCGGCCCGCCGCAGTCGCAGAAGAGTTACCTCAACATGCCCGCGATCATCAGCGCGGCCGAGGTCACCGACGCCGTGGGCATCCACCCGGGTTACGGCTTCCTGTCCGAGAACGCGGACTTCGCCGAACGCGTGGAAAAGAGCGGCTTCACGTTCATCGGCCCGAAGCGCCGACGTGATCCGCATGATGGGCGACAAGGTCTCGGCCATCAACGTGATGAAGAAAGCCGGCGTGCCCTGCGTGCCGGGCTCCGGCGGCCCGCTGGGCGACGTGCCGGAGGAGAATTTCCGGATCGCGCGCGACATCGGCTACCCGGTGATCATCAAGGCGTCGGGCGGCGGCGGCGGCCGCGGCATGCGCGTGGTGCACACCGAAGCCTCGCTGCTCAATGCCATCGCGGTCACCAAGGCGGAGGCGCTCGCGGCCTTCAACAACGACCAGGTGTACATGGAGAAATTCCTGGAACGCCCGCGGCACATCGAGTTCCAGGTGCTGGCCGACAATCACGGCAACGTGATCCACCTCGGTGAACGCGACTGCTCCATGCAGCGTCGCCACCAGAAGGTGGTCGAAGAAGCGCCGGCGCCCGGCATCACCGACGCGCAGCGCGAGAAGATGGGCGAGCGCGTGGTCGAGGCCTGCAAGGCGGTGGGCTACCGCAGCGCCGGCACGCTCGAGTTCCTGTACCAGGACGACGAGTTCTACTTCATCGAGATGAACACGCGCATCCAGGTGGAACACCCGGTGACCGAGCTCATCACGGGCATCGACCTGGTGAAGGCGCAGCTGATGATCGCGTCCGGCGAAAAGCTCAAGTACGCGCAGAAGGACATCAAGCTCACCGGCCACGCCATCGAGTGCCGCATCAACGCCGAGGACGCGAAGACCTTCATGCCCTCGCCCGGCCCGATCAAGCTGTGGCACGCGCCCGGCGGCCCCGGCATCCGCGTGGATAGCCACATCTACTCCGGTTACAACGTGCCGCCGCACTACGACTCGCTGATCGCCAAGGTGATCGCGTATCGGCGACACGCGCGAGACCGCCATCGCGCGCATGCGCAATGCGCTGGCGGAGATGGTGGTGGAAGGCATCAAGACCAACACCGCGCTCCACCAGGAAATCTTCACGCACCAGGCCTTCCGCACGGGCGGACAGGACATCCACTACCTCGAGCGCCGCCTGGGCCTGAAGTAGCGCGCGGTCACCCAGGCATGCCGCAACTTGCCCTGACCTGACGCTCGACGGACTCGACGCCGAACGCGTCGAGGAGTCCTGCTTCGAGTTCGGCGCGCTGGCGGTGTCGTACACCGACCAGCGCGACGATCCCGATCCTCGAACCCGCGCCCGGTGAATTCCGGCTGTGGCCGCATTCGCGGCTGCAGGCGCTGTTTCCCTTCGAGACTTCGCCGGAGGAACTGGTCGCCGGCCTTTCGCACGTGCTGCGCGTGGAGCCCTGCGCGGCTGCAGGTGGAGACGCTCGCGGACAAGGTCTGGGAGCGCGAGTGGCTGCGCGACTTCCATCCCATGTGCTTCGGCCAGCGCCTGTGGGTGGCGCCGCACCACGCGCACGTGCACACCGAAGGGCGCGGTGGTCGTGAAGCTGGATCCGGGCCTGGCCTTCGGCACGGGCACGCACGCAACCACGGCCATGTGCCTGGCCTGGCTGGACGAACACGCCAGCGACGGCCAGCTGGCCATCGACTACGGCTGCGGCTCGGGCGTGCTGGCCGTGGCCGCGGTCAAGCTCGGCGCGCGCGCCGCGCATGCCTTCGACATCGACCCCCAGGCGCTGACCGCCACCCGCGACAACGCCGCCGCCAACGACGTGGCCGCCCAGGTCCACGTGGTCCGAACGCGACGCCGAGCTGCCCGCGGGCGCCGATCTGCTGCTGGCTAACATCCTGTGTGGCCCGCTCTGCGAACTCGCGCCGCGCTTCGCCGCGCTCACGCGCGCCGGGCGGCAGGATCGTGCTCGCGGGCTGCTGAGCACCCAGTCCGAAGAAGTGATGCGCGCGCATGCGCCCTGGTTCGACGTGATCCCTTTCGCCACGCGCGAGGGCTGGACCGCCCTCTCCGGCGTCCGCAACCAGGCGGGTCTTGCCACGGACCGCGCTCGCGGCGCATAACGCTGCGGCAACACTCATGTTCACCGTCTGTCCGAAATGCACGCTCACCCTGGTGGTCACCACCGTGGACCTGCGCGCGGGCCAGGGATACGTACGCTGCGGCCGCTGCGCGAACGTGTTCAATGCGCTGATCGCGCTCCGCGAAGGCGACCCGGCCACCGGCGTCTCGGACACCGCGAACCGCCGCCTGCAACAAACTACCCCGCCGCCATCGACCCAACCGGCGCTCGGCGCGGGCGTGGCGATGGATCCCGAGCCGGAACCACCCGCGGAACCATCCGCGGAATCCGGGCCGGAATCCGAGCCGGAATCGCAGCCCGTGCCGGAGCCGGAACCGCCGGCCGAGCCCGAGGTGCTGATCGATCCCGTTTCGCTGCTGGAGCCCTCGGAAGAGATCGCATCCAGCGAGTCGCAATCCGTGGAAGCGGAGCCCGGCTACTCGGTCGACGAGACTTCCCTCGAGTTCGACGCCGCGGCCACGGACGTCTCGGAGATCTTCATTTCGCCTTCGGAGGTGCGAGCACGACACCGTCTCGGGCAACTACGAGGCCGTGATACTCGGAGATGACGGCGAGCCCCTCGTGGAGGGGGCTGTGCTCGAGTTCATCGACGACGATCCTTCGCATACCGATACGGTCGCCGCCGCCGAGTGGTCGCTGCTGGATGACGAGCCCGTTGCCGATGCCGAATCGGTGATCGAGGAGTCTCCGCTGGTCGCCCAGGCGGAAGAAGGCGTGGCGGAAGCTGCGTCGAACGATCCGGCCTGGGTCGAGGAAATGTTCGCCGAGGCCGAGGCGGAAGCCGAGCGCGTGCGCACCGCGGAGCGCGAGGCGTTGGGCCAGGAGGTCAGTGCCGAAGACGAGCAACCACTCGAGTCCGAGCAACAGCACGATCTCGAATCCGAATTGGAGCCGGTGCCAGGAGAAGATGACGAACCCGAAATCGTCTCGGTCGCGCGCGCCAGCACCGGCGCCGCGGCGCCCACCGAGACGGTACTCGGGCCCCTGCTGGCGGAACCCGCGGATCCGCGGCCCCGCTGGCAGTACGCCGCCGGCATCGGTGGCCTGCTGCTGTTGCTGGCCCTCCAGGTGGTGCATTTCAATCGCCAGAGCCTGGTGCTCGAACCAGTCGGTGGGACCCGCCCTCGCGACGGTCTACGGCTGGTTCGGTGTATCGCTGACGCCGCGATGGGATCTCACGGCGTATTCCGTCAAGCAGCTGGGCGCCGACGTCGAGGGCGGCGAAGGATCGCGCCTGCGCGTGCGGCTTTCTTTACAGAACGACAGCCAGCGCGTGCAGCCCCTGCCGTTGCTGCGACTCACCCTCCAGGACCGCTATGGCAACGCGGTCGCCACGCGCGATCTCGAGCCGCGCGACTACCTGCCGCCCGGCCGTCGGGCTGGCGCCTGCTGGAGCCCGACCAGCGCATCGACGCCGAACTGCACGTGATCGATCCCGGGCCGGCGGCCAGCAACTTCGAGATCGACGCCTGCCTGCGCAGCGAAGGCGGCACCATCGGCTGCGCCAGCGATGCGCGGCGCGCGCACAGCGGGCTGAGCCCCGCCCCGGTTAGATTCCCGCGATGCGCATCGGCCCCTACGAGCTCAGCTCCAATGTGGTGCTCGCGCCCGATGGCCGGCGTGACCGACCGCCCGTTCCGCGTGATTGCAAAACAGTTCGGCGCGGGACTCGCGGCGTCAGAAATGATCACGAGTGACGTGCGCCTGTGGACGACGAAAAAAACGCAACGTCGCCTCGATCACGACGGTCGAGCCCGAGCCGCGCGTGGTGCAGCTCGCGGGCGCGGACCCGGAGCCCCTCGCGGAAGCCGCGCGTCGAAACATCGATCTCGGCGCGCAGATCATCGACATCAACATGGGTTGCCCGGCAAAAAAAGTCTGCAACCGCCTGTGCGGCTCGGCATTGCTCACCGACGAGCCATTGGTCGCGAAAATTCTCGAAGCGGTCGTGAAAGCGTCGAGCGTGCCCGTGACGCTGAAGACGCGAACCGGCTGGAGTCGTGATCAACGCAACGGTGTGCGCATCGCGCAACTCGCTGAAAGCCTGTGGCATCGCAGCGCTCGCGATACATGGCCGCACGCGCGAAGATTTCTATGACGGAGCAGCGGAGTACGACACCATTCGCGAAATCAGATCGCGCATAAGTATTCCGTTATTCGCAAACGGTGATATTGATTCCGCGCAAAAGGCGCGCGCAGTGCTTGATTTCACTGGCGCAACAGGAGTAATGCTCGGCCGCGCCGCACATGGCTCGCCGTGGATCTTCCGTGATGTCAATTATTTTTTATCTCACGGAAAAAATGCGCCCGCACTTCCAATCCGGAAAGTGAGTGATACCATCCTCGCGCATCTCGAATCCCTCTACGCTTTCTACGGCGAAGAAACCGGAGTTCGAGTAGCACGCAAACACCTCGGTTGGTATCTAGAGAAGATGCAGGATGCGCCTGACGTTCGTCGGGAGTTGATGGCAGCTTCGACGTCGGCGTCGCAGTTTGCGTTGTCGAAAAAAAGTCTCGATGAGTGGTCAACGAAGTTGTCCACCGGCGGGACCACCGTCGCAACCTGGGGAGGTATTGCGGCGTGTGTATAAGACGAACCTTTGTGTTCAGGCTCGGGCACAGACGATGGGGCGTAGAGAATGACGGCGAAAACTTCACGGACGCGAAAAGATTCCGGTCGCAACGGCACGCTTGAAGTGCCGCTGCGCAACCACGCCGAGCGCGCGCTGTCCGACTACTTCTCCAACCTGAACGGCCACAAGCCCGCGCACCTGTACGACCTGGTGCTGCGCGAAGTGGAAGAACCCCTGTTCCGCGCCGTGCTGGACTACTCGTCCGGCAACCAGTGCCGCGCCGCGGCCATCCTCGGCATCAACCGGGGCACGCTGCGCAAGAAGCTGCGCCAGTTCGGCCTGTCGGGCTGATCGCCCGCATTCCCGACCACATGCTCGTCAAGATTCGCAGGGCCCTGCTGTCGGTTTCCGACAAGACCGGCCTGGTCGATTTCGCCCGCGCGCTGAGCGCCCGCAACGTCGAACTGCTGAGCACGGGCGGCACGGCCAAGGCCGCTGCGCGACGCCGGCCTTCCGGTCACCGACGTGTCAGCACCTACACCGGCTTTCCGGAAATCATGGACGGCCGCGTGAAGACCCTGCACCCGCGCGTGCATGGCGGCCTGCTGGGCCGCCGCGGCGTCGACGACGGCGTGATGGCCGAAGCACGACATTCCGCCCATCGACCTGCTGGTGGTGAATCTCTATCCGTTCGCGCAGACCGTGGCCAAGCCCGACTGCACTTATGCCGACGCCATCGAGAACATCGACATCGGCGGCCCCGCGATGGTGCGCGCCGCGTCGAAGAACCATGAATCGGTGACCGTGATCGTCGACCCGGCCGACTACGCGCACGTGCTCGGCGACCTGGACGCCAACGACGGCGCCACCAGCATCGACACCCGCTCCAGCCTGGCCGCCAAGGCGTTCGCCCACACCGCGCGCTACGACACCATGGTGTCCAACTACCTGCTCGGCCGGGAGGCGGAGGCCGCCGAAGTCTTTCCCGGACACGCTGCCGCTGGTGTACGAAAAGATCCAGGACCTGCGCTACGGCGAGAACCCGCATCAGCGCGCCGCGTTCTACCGCGAACTCGGCGTCAGCGGCTCCTGCGTGGCCAGCGCGCGCATGCTCCAGGGCAAGGAGCTGTCGTTCAACAACATCGCCGACACCGACACCGCCGTGGAATGCGTGCGCGTGTTCGCCGAGCCGGCTTGCGTCATCGTCAAGCACGCCAACCCCTGCGGCGTGGGCACGGCGGTGTCGATTGCCGACGCGTACGACCGCGCGTATCGCACGGACCCCACCTCGGCCTTCGGCGGCATCATCGCGTTCAACCGCGAGCTCGACGAAGCCACCGCCACGGCCATCGTCGACCGGCAGTTCGTGGAAGTCATCGCCGCGCCCTCGGTGTCCGCGGCCGCCGGCGCGGTGCTGGCCAGCAAGAAGAACGTGCGCGTGCTCATCACCGGCGCCGCTGAACAAGGCCAACCCTTCCGAACTCGAATACCGCAGCGTGGTGGGCGGCCTGCTGGTGCAGAGCCGCGACACCGCGCTCGCCCATCCGGACACCTTCAAGGTGGTCAGTCCAAGCTCAAGCCCACGCCCACGCAGCACGCGGACCTCTGGTTCGCCTGGCGCGTGTGCAAGTACGTGAAATCCAACGCCATTGTCTTCGCGAAGGAAGGCATGACGATCGGCGTCGGCGCCGGGCAGATGTCGCGCGTGTACTCCACGCGCGTCGCCGCGCTCAAGGCGAAGGACGAAGGGCTCACCGTCGAAGGCAGCTCCATGGCCTCGGACGCCTTCTTCCCGTTCCGCGACGGCATCGATGTGGCCGCCGAGTACGGCATCAAGGCCATCGTCCAGCCCGGCGGCAGCAAGCGCGACGACGAGGTCATCGCCGCGGCCGACGAACACGGCATGTGCATGGTGTTCACCGGCATGCGCCACTTCCGGCACTGACCGTGCCCGTATGAAGAGTCCTGATCGTTGGTTCCGGCGGGCGCGAACATGCGCTCGCGTGGAAGGTGCGCGCAGTCTCCCAAGGTTTCCGAAGTGCTCGTGGCGCCCGGCAATGGCGGCACCGCCACCGAGCCGCGCGTGCGCAACGTGAACGTCGGCTGCGGAAGACGTCGCGGGCCTCGTCGCGACTGGCCAAGGCCGAGAAGGTGGGGCTCACCATCATCGGTCCCGAGGCGCCGCTGGTCATCGGCGTGGTCGACGCGTTCATCGCGGCCGGGCCTGCGCTGCTTCGGCCCCCGCCAGGCCGCGGCGCAGCTGGAAGGCTCCAAGGCCTTCACCAAGGAATTCCTGAAGCGCCACGGCATTCCCACCGCGGCCTACGCCACGTTCACCAAGGACAACTTCGATGAGGCCTGGGTGCGTGCCCAGCGCGCGCCCATCGTCGTGAAGGCCTCCGGTCTCGCGGCCGGCAAGGGCGTCGTGATCTGCGAGTCGCTCGACGAAGCCGTGTCGGTCGCGCGGTCGATGTTCGGCGGACAGTTCGGCTCGGCCGGCGACGAAGTGGTCATCGAAGAATTCCTGCCCGGCGAGGAAGCCAGCTTCATCGTCATGGCCGACGGCAGGAACATCCTGACCATGGCCACCTCGCAGGATCACAAGCGCCTCAAGGATGCCGACGCCGGCCCGAACACCGGCGGCATGGGCGCGTATTCGCCCGCGCCGGTCGTCGACCGCGCCATGCACGAACGCATCATGCGCGAGGTCATCGAGCCCACCATCCGGGGCCTCGCGAAGGACGGCACGCCGTACACGGGCTTCCTGTACGCGGGAATCATGGTGCACCCGGACGGCACGCCCAACGTGCTCGAGTACAACTGCCGCTTCGGCGATCCGGAGACGCAGCCCATCATGATGCGGCTGCGCAGCGATCTCGTGGAGCTGTGCGAGGCCGCGCTCGACAAGCGCCTCGACCACGGTCCACGCCGACTGGGATCCGCGCGCCGCGCTGGGCGTGGTGCTCGCGGCCGGCGGCTATCCGGACACCGTCCGCAAGGGTGATGCCATCGCGGGCCTCGACGCCGCGGCCCGGCTGCCCGGCAAGGTCTTCCATGCCGGCACGCGCGCGGAGAACGGCCAGGTGCTCACCAGCGGCGGGCGCGTGCTGTGCGCCGTGGGGCTCGGGGACACGGTCTCCGCCGCGCAGGCGCAGGCTTATGCGCTCGTGGACCAGATCTCGTGGACCGGCGTGCAGTGCCGCCGGGACATCGGCTACCGGGCCATCGCCCGGGAACAGAACCGCAAGGCCTGATCTCCGTCAGGGCTTGTCCGTCAATCGATGGTCGTAGCTCAGCACCCGTGCGAGCTTCCAGGCAGTCCCTTCCTTCTTCCACACCTGCGTGAACAGCGAGATCTCGACCAGTTCCTCCGGCTTGCCGGGCGTGAGCTTGTAGAAGCGGTGCTCGCCCACTTCGATGGCACCGTAGTTGTTGAGTGGATAGACCTTGAGCGTGGATTCGATGAGTTCGCGCCGCGCGCGGTAGTCCTCGCCGGTCTTCTGCCGCTCGCAGGTTCCCGAGATGTTCTTGATGAACTCTGCGCCGGAGGCCGCGACGCGGCCGCCCTTGTCGTGGAGCATCTCGAAGTCGTCGGTGACCATGGTCTTGAGCGCGTTCACGTCGCAGCGGTCGAAGAACGCGGAGAACAAAGCCAGGTCCGCGGCCTTGATCTCGTCGGTGAGCTGCTGGGTGGGCGCGGGGCCGGCGGTCTGCGCGGCTGCGGAGCCCGCAAACAGCATTAGGGCAAGAACAGAGAACATGCGGCACATGAGAAACCTCCGCGCTTTGGATGCGCGGAGGTTCCATCGGGATTGAACCGGCGTCAATCGA
Source organism: uncultured Pseudomonadota bacterium (assembly GCA_963846605.1). Taxonomy (GTDB): domain Bacteria; phylum Pseudomonadota; class Gammaproteobacteria; order Steroidobacterales; family Steroidobacteraceae; genus CADEED01. The sequence continues at coordinate 154,104 of CAWJWS010000008.1, read as the reverse complement.
CGGGCGCGGACGACCCCGGCGCCAGCCACACCACGTGCAGGTTGATCGGCTTGCCGGCCGCGTCACGAACCGGTGCGCCGGCTTCGTCCGTGACCTGTGTCACCGTCATTTCCTGCGTGGCGATGCCTTTGTACCGCTCCTTCAGCGTCTCTTCCCATTTGCGGCCCACCGGCTCAACGCCCTTCCGGACCACCGCTCCACTGCGGTCCATCAGCAGCCAGGGATTCTCGCCGGCGGCGATGCCGGACTGCGCTTCGGGAAATTGCTGGACGAACAGGTCGCGATCGAGTTTGCGCGTGTTCGGAAACAGCCTGGACACGAAGTTCTCGTCCCGCGAACCGCGCTCTGTGTAGATGACGACCACGTGCTTCCGCGATCCCGCCGACATCTGCATGTTCATCGCACCGGTGTATGGCACCTGCTCGGGCGCCAGTCCGAGGGAACCGAACATCTCCGGCCTCGCCTGCAGCTTTTCATGAGGTGGGATCGAGTCAATCTGCGCCGAGCTGGCCACGGTCATGTCGTCGTCGAGCAGCACGACGATGACGGGAGTGCCCGTGAAGGTTTCCTGCATCAGCTCGGGATAGCGGTCACGCAGCAGCTGTTCGAACTTCTGGCCCAGTCGGAATCCGGGACTGTCCGGACCATCGCCCGGCGGAGGCTTCAGGATGACCGTGTCGGGCTTTAGATCGGGTGCCGGCGTCTGCCCGGCAGCGGCCAGGCAGTAGCTTGCGAGAGCGAGGCAGACACCTGCGATCACCGCGCGATATTTGCGAGGAGTGGCAAACATGAAGTTGATCCTTCGTTCCAGTTGGGACTTGCGCTCGATGAGCGCAATGGCAGTGATCGGCGCGCGTGACTGGCGTTCGCTGACGTACAGCAGCGCGAGTCCGTAGTCGTTGGGATCCGCGCCGCCGCGGATCACGCCGGCGTCACAGTCCACTTCCATGGCGAAGCGAAGGCGCCGCAGCATCCACAGCAACGGCAGGTTCCACGGCAACAAGGCAGCCAGCAGCGTGGCCACGGACAAGACTTGGGGATCACGCGCGGCCAGGTGCTCCCGCTCATGCGCCAACGCCATGCGCTGCACACCTTCGGGTGCCTCGGTGAGCCAGCGCGGGAACACCACGCGGGAGCGAATCCAGCCGAACACGGCGGGACCGATGTCGGGCGCCACGCTCACCGGCTGGGCATCCACCTGCGACACCTGCCAGTGCCGTGCGCGGCGATGCAGCTGCCAGACGCTCCACGAATAGGCCAGCACGAGCACGGAGCTGGCGAGCGCCCAGAGCGCGGCGAGCCAGGCGTCGAGCGACCCGCGATCCGCCTCACCGCCAGGTGACGCTGCGGGCAGCGTTGGCGCCTCGGGCCCGGCCGCGCCCTGAACCTGGATGTTCACCGCGGTGACGAGCTTCGCCACCACGCCCTCACCGGGCTCGCCCCAGCCGATCACGAGTACCGGCACGAACACGGCAGCGGCGATGCCGCCGATCCATGCGTATTTACGCGGCCGCCCGCAGACCATCTGCGCGCGTTCGACCAGCCACGCCCCGAGCGCGGTGAGCGCACCCACGGCCAGGCCATAGCCTATGAGGGAGAGGATCATGCCCGCGGCTTGCGGCTGCGCTTCGTCAGCATGGTACGCAGCCGCTTCACGTCGGCATCGGCGAGTTTTTCATCCGCCACGAGATGTGTGAGCAGCATGGCGGTGGAACCCTTGAAGAACTTCTCTGCCATCGCGCGCAATGCGCTGCGCTGGGCGGCATCACGCTGAATCAGGGGTGAGTACCGGTGCGCCTTTCCATCGGTATCGTGGGTGATGTAACCCTTGGCTTCGAGGTTGCGAAGGATGGTGAGCACCGTGGTGTAGGCGAGCTCGTCGGCCACGCGCTCCTTCACCTCGGCGACGGTGGATGGGCCTGAATCCCACAGCACCGCCATGATCTCGGCTTCCCGATCGGCGAGAACGATGTCCATTGCGTCTCCTACTAGTCGGCTAGTAGTAGACGCGCGCGGGGCGCGCCTTGTCAACTACCCCGATAGTAGGTAGTCAATTTTCCGGCGCCGCTTCCCGCTGGAGCTCGCGCAGCATCGATTTGGCGGCGAGGCAGGCTTCGTGTTGCTGGTCCGCGGGGTCGGCGCAGGCTTTTGCCAATGCCACGACGGCACGCGCGCGATCCTCTTCCACGCCGAGCCCCCGCCACAGTGACAGGCCCGACATGGAGCATCCCCAGATGTCGTCGAACTCGCAGGCACGCTCGAATGTGCGCGCCGTGCATCGCAGTACGTCCGGCTCTTTCCGGTCGACGTTCATCATGCCGGCGGCGCGATTCACGCAGCCGGAGGGCTCTCCAAGCGCGCAGGTGCGCTGATACAGCGTTTCGGAGGCGCGCTCGCTCACCCTCGCCTGCTGAACCGCGTAGGCCAGCCAGTAGCACGAGTCCACGTGGGAACGCTTGCAGCGCTGGTAGCAACCCGGAATGTCAGGGCCGGAGCAGCGGAAATCCGCGACTTCGGTTCTCCTCATCTGTCCGGTCATGAACTCCGTGGGGCACTTGTCCACATCCGCCATCCATTCGGAGTTCGCCAGCACGCGTTGCGCGACCTCGCTCTCGGATTTCGGAGGCTTTTCGCAGGCGGCCAGCGCCGCCAGCGCAATGACCAGCAACGCGCGCGGCGTGGTCAGGGCCACTTCTCTCTCGCGACGAGGCCGCCGATCTCGGCGTGGACGGCAGCGAGCGATTTCGCGTTGGCCGTGGATTCGCTCAGGTACACGGCGATGAAGATCGGACGCCGATCCGGTGGATAGGCGATGCAGAGATCGTTGAACGCGCCGTTCTGGCCCGTGCCGGTCTTGTCCCCCGAGGGCCAGGACTTGGGCAACCCACCCCGCACGCGATCGAGCCCCGTGCTCGCCTGGTTCATCCAGTCGATGAGCAGCGCTCGCGAGGACAACGAGAGCACGTCCTGCGTGAAGATGCGCAGCAGCGAATCCACCATCGCGCGCGGCGTGGTGGTGTCGCGGTCGTCGCCCGCCTTGTTCTCGTTGAGGTCCAGCTCGCTGCGATCCAGGCGCGTGACCTTGTCGCCGATGCTGCGCATGAACCGCGTGAACCCTGGCGGTCCACCGATGCCATTCAGCAGCACGTTGGCTGCCGCGTTGTCGCTTTGCGTGACCACGGCGGCGCACAGCTCCACGATGGTCATGCTGTCGGCGCCTGCGGCGAGCTTTGCCTGGACGGCCGGCGAGGTCGGCAACAGGTTGGCCTTGCTGATGGGCAGCGTTCGGGTGAGCGGGAACGCACCGTGATCCGCCTGCCAGAGCAGCGCGGCAGCCAGCGGCAGTTTGAACGTGGAGGCCATGGCGTAACGCGAATCGTCGTCGTAGGCGATGCGCTTGCCGCTCTGTGAATCCAGCACGTGCACGCCCAGCCGGCCACCGATGCGCTTGTGCAGTTCCTTGAGCTCGCGTTGCGCGCCAGCGGCTTCGGCCGGCGCCGCGCAGGCCGCGGCCAGTGCCAGCGCGAGGATTTCACGCCGAGTTGTCAGTCGCATGGTCACCAGCTCCACAGTGCTCAGTCTTCGGCGAGCACCACGATCTTGTCGTTCTCGGCAAAGGTGTGGCGCTCCGACTTCTTCGGATTCACGTTCACGCCGTAGCCGCGCGTCTTGTCGTCGGCGTACTTCATCAGCCGGTAGCCGATCGCGGTTTCGCCCCTCTGCGCGGCAGCCTCGAGCACCGTGTAGAAATCGACCGTGCTGCCGAGCTTGATGTAGTCCGTCATGGGGCGAATGTATATCTCGCTGCCTTCGGAACTGAACAGGACACGGAATACCTTGTCCAGGTTCCTGTTCTCCGACAGCTGCGACATCATGAGGCTGACCAGCTTGTCGCTGACGATGAAGTCGTCGGCGCGCGCGATCTGCGCCAGGGCGCGGTTCCGGATGTCCATCATCTCGCTCACGATGCTGAGGCGCGTGCCCGCCGCGTCGGCGAGATTGCGGAGATGCAGCAGCGTAATCAACGTCTTGGCATCGGCTTCCTGGATGGGCAGGTCGTTGTAGCTCAGCAGGATCACGTGCTCGAAGGTCGCGGCCTTGACCGCGGCCAGCGTCGCCGAGTGCGTGATGTCGCCATCGGCGAAGCGCACCTTCTGGCGCTTCATGCGCCTGGCCACGCTCACCAGCGTGTCGCGCACGCCCTCCTGCCGGCAGATCACGATGGTCTCCGAGCCCGGCGCGACGTAGTTGTCCAGCTCCTCGATGATGGCCTGCGCCTTCCCGTTCCAGCCGAGGATGAGGACGCGCTCGGGCGCGGGCGGCAGGCGCTCGCGATTCGAGAGGGCGCCGGTGTCCGGCAAGCCTCCGCCGGCGTCGGCGCGAAGCACCAGCGTGTCGTCGTCCTCGCTGATCGCGATGACCTGGTCGCCACTGCTGAACGTGGTGTCCATCGGCGGGTTGATGAGGCAGGCGCCGTCACCGCGCATGATGCCCATCACCGTGGAGTCCTCGTAAGCCGAGACCACTTCGCGATACGTGCGGCCCGCCAGCGCGGGCTCATCCTTGAAGTAGATCTCCGCGCCATCGAAATCCAGCAGCTCGGTGTACACCACCGACAATCCGGATTGGCGGCAGGTCTGCGCGGTTACACGCGCGATCAGGTCCTCGCCCTGGATGTAGATAGCCTCCTTGCCACCCACGAGCGCCGCGGCCTCGAGGTTGCGCGGTTCACGGATCTCGGCCACGACGTGGTAGGCCTCCTGCTTGCGCGCCGGATTGTTGGTGATGGCGAGCACCGACTTGATCACGTGGATGTCGGGGTTGTCGGTTTCCGGCGCGAGCACGATGATGGAACGCGCGGAGTGCGGGTCCACCACCGCGAGGTCGTCGAGGTCCAGTGGATTGCCGCTGCGGCAGATGAGTCTCGTGTTTCGGCTACTCGGAAACTTCGAGCGAAGCGCATCCTCCATCTCGATCTTGTCGCGTTCCGCGAGGATCACGATGCAGGGGTCTTTCTGGTTCTCGTTGGCGATCAGCAGCTCGCCGATGATGGAGTACACCTTGCTCGACCAACCGAGGATGAGCGTGAAGTCCTTCTCGATGACGCGCGAGCGGCCCTTGCGCAACTCGGCGAGCCGCGCCTCGAGGCCCGAAGTGATGGTGCCGATGAGGATGGACACGATGAAGATGCCACCGATGGTGACGATCATCATCAGCAGGCGCAGCTGCCAGCCGTTGTCGCCAGCCACCACGCCGGGATCCAGCGTGCGCAGCATGCTCTGCCAGATGCCTTCGAAGAAGCCGTAGGGATGTTCGTGGTCTGCCGGATCCTGCCCGACGCGCATGGCCGCCAGGATCAGCGAGGCCAGCACCACGATGGCGGTGGATAGCAGCGCCAGCCAGCCGATGATGGCGATGGTGCCCTTCGACAGCGTGTTCTCGAAGCGGTAGCGCAGTTTGTCGCGCCAGGTGACCTGCATGTCAGGCATGCGCCCCTCCCAAGGCTGCAAGCGTGTCCCGAATCTTAGACAAATGGCGCCGCCGGAACCACGCGGCGTTGCCTTGGACGGAAGCGCGCGTCTAACCTCTGCCCATGAAACACCTGATCATCATCGCCGCGCTGCTCTCCCCGTCTGCCTTTGCCGACGAACCCGGGCCCACGCGCTCGCAACAGGAAGTCATGCAGGTGACGCAGGATGCCTGCGTCGCGTTCCTCAATGCCGATCTGGCCGCCGCCGAAGCCTTGCTCGCGCCCGAGTTCACGCTGGTGAATTCCCAGGCCGTAGTGCAATCGCGGGACGAAGTGATCGCGGAGATCCGCAATCGCGATCCGGTGTATTCCGAGTTCCGCAATCACTCGATGACGGCGCACGTGTTTGGCGAGGCGGCCATCGTGCAGGGCATCACCACCGTGAAGGGAAAGTCGGGCGAACACTCCTTTGATGTGAATGTGCGATTCACCGACACCTTGATCCGGACGAAGGGCAAATGGCGGCTGGTGGTCAGCCACGTCACACGGATCGCGCAATGACCGGCCTGGCTACTCGCGCTTCCGGCAGGCCATGATCCCTCTCATACGGATCTGGAACGGTTGCGACTGCCGCCCGGGGTCGAGACCACGATATCCACGCTGTCGCTGACCGGGTCGTAGACGATCACGGCCTCTTTCCGCTCGAGCTGGCGCATGACGTCGGCCAGCTTGCCTTCGAAGGTGGCATCGCGCTCGCCATAGTCCGTGCCTTCCCGCAGCACGAACGACTCGATCACCGCCCGCAAGGTCGCGGGAGCGAGCTCGGCATGCGGTATTTCGACCGGGCCAGCTGGTACTTCTTCGTCGTTCGTCGTTTCGTCGGTCACGCCTGGATTGTGGCGTATTTCCGCACCAGCAGCGCGGCTCCCGTCATGGTGGCGGACATGCCCAGCATGATCCACTCGGCGTGCTGATCCGGCGCCATGACCACGCGCGGCAGGTGCAGCAGCACCACGAAGGAACCCATCATCGCGGCTTCGCAGCCCGCGGCCAGCCGCGCGAGGAAACCGCTCAGCAGCGCAATGCCGGCGAGCAGATGACCGGCGCCCGTCGCCCAGGCCCAGAACGTCTTGAAGGGAATCCAGCCCGGCACCATCGACGCGGTGAAGTCGATGTAGTTGAAGTGCGCGAACCCGAACACCACCGCACTGGCGCCGGCCAGCAGCCTTGCGGTCAGCGCCAACGCCGGCCGCGAACCGCCAACGTGCGCGGCCAGCAGCGCGAGACCGCCCGCCGTGATGAAACCGCTCTCGGCCGGCGCGTTCCACGCGGCGATGCTGCCGATGGCATTCATGAGCACCGCGGGCAGGTGGAACGCGACCACCCACAATCCGACGAACGAGGCCAGCACCAGTGCGCCGATCTTCTCGCGCCGCGCGAGGATCAGCGCGCCGCCCACGACCAGGATGGCGCCGCTGACGTACGCCCAGGGCATCGGCGGAATGGACTTCGGCACTCCCTGCCATTGCATGGCGAAATCGCCGAAGAAGATTCCCACGGCGCCTAACAAGATGGCGGCCAGGGCGTAAGGAAGCGCGTTGTAGTTCATGTAACCCCCGATGAGGGAGCTACTTTAACCACCAGCGGATCATCAGACTAACTAATCCAAGCGAGACGACGCTCGCGGCCCAGATGAGGGCCATCCAGCCCAGCTTCTTTGTCAGGCGCGGCTCGTCTTCGGGACGCGGCGGCATCTAGTGATACCCCTCGTGCGCCACCTTGCCGCGGAACACCCAGTACGACCACGCGGTGTACGCGAGGATCAGCGGCACCAGCACCGAGGCGCCGACGAGCATGAATGCCTGGCTCGACGCGGGCGCCGCCGCCATGTCGAGCGTGATGCTGTTCGGGATCAGGTACGGATAGATGCTGATGCCGAGCCCCGCGAAGCACAGCCCGAACACCGCGAGCGTGAGCACGAAGGGCGCGAGTTCGTAGTCACGCCGCAAGCTGCGCACGAACCGCCACGTGAGGATGGCGATGATGGTCGGCACCTGCGCGGTGATGAGCACCCGCGGCATCGAGAACCAGCGGTCCCAGTACTGGTCACCCATGAACGGCGTGTACGCGCTCACCGCAAGGATGCACGCCAGCGTGATCGGCGCCCAGATGCGCATGAGCCGGCGCGCATGCTTCTGCGTCTCGTCACTGGTCTTCCAGTTGAGCCAGCACGCGCCCAACAGGGAGTAGCCCGCGACGACACTGAAGCCCGTGAGCAGGGTGAACGGCGTGAGCCAGTCCCACCATCCGCCGGCATAGGCGCGGCCCTGAACCTCGATTCCCTGGAGCAACGCTCCCAACGCGATGCCCTGCGTGAGCGCCGCCACCAAGGAGCCCGCGGTGAACGCGAAGTCCCAGATCGCGCGATGCGCCGGATCGCGCCAGCGGAATTCGAACGCCACTCCCCGGAACACCAGCGCCAGCAGCATCGCGATCAGCGGTGCATACAGCGCCGACATCACGATGGAGTACGCGAGCGGAAAGGCCGCCATGAGCCCGCCACCGCCCAGCACCAGCCAGGTCTCGTTGCCGTCCCACACGGGCGCGATGGAGTTCATCGCCGTGTCGCGCTCGCGGCCTACGCCGAAACACGGAAACAGGATGCCGATACCAAGATCGAAGCCATCCATCACCACGTACATGAACACCGCGAAGGCGAGGATCGCGGCCCAGACGTTCGTGAGCACGACACTCTCAGCCATGCGTGGTCTCCGGAAGTTTGCCGCCCTGGAGCGCGGGCGCAGGCGTGATGCCCGCGGCATGCGAAGGCGCGTTCGGCGGATCGGGCTCGTGCGGCTGCGGCGCCTTGTGCATGAGTTTGAGCAGGTACCAGGTGCCCATACCGAACACCGCGAAGTACACGACGATGAACGCGATCAGCGATGCGGCGACGGCCGGCGCGGCCAGTGGTGACGCGGACTCCGCGGTTCGCAGCAGTCCGTAGACGGTGAAAGGCTGCCGGCCCACTTCGGTGGTCACCCATCCCGCGATCACCGCGATGAATCCGGTGGGCCCCATGACCAGCGCGAAGCGATGAAGCCAGCGCCACCCGTAGAGCTGCTTCGCCGCGCGCGCCGCGAGACTGCAGACGCCGAGCAGCAGCATCAGCAGACCCAGCCCCACCATGATGCGGAACGACCAGAACACGATCTCGACCGGCGGCCGGTTCTCCGGCGCGATGGTATCGAGCCCGGCGAGCGGCGCGTTCGCGTCATGCTTGAGGATCAACGACGAGAGTTTGGGCACCGCGATCACGTGATCCATGCGCTGCGCCTCGTCGTCGGGAATGCCGAACAGGATGAGCGGCGCACCTTCCGGATGGCTCTGGAAGTGCCCTTCCATGGCCATCACCTTCGCCGGCTGATGCTCCAGTGTGTTGAGGCCATGCAGGTCTCCTACGAACACCTGCACCGGCGCCACCAGCGCCGCCATCCACATGGCCATGGAGAACATCTTGCGCGCGTGCGCGTGCGTCGCATCGCGCAACAGGTGCCACGCCGCCACCGCACCGACCACCAGCGCGGTAGTCAGGTACGCCGCGATGACCGTGTGCACGAGACGGTACGGGAAGCTCGGATTGAAGATTATGGGCAGCCAGCCCGCGGCCGGCACGAATTGCCCATCCGCATTCACCGCATAACCGGTGGGTGTCTGCATCCAGCTGTTGACGCTCAGGATCCAGAACGCGGAGATGAACGTGCCGATGGCGACCATGAGCGTGGCGAAGAAGTGCAGCCGCCGGCCGACTTTCTGCATGCCGAACAACATGACACCCAGGAAGCCCGCCTCGAGGAAGAACGCCGTGAGCACCTCGTAGGCCATGAGCGGGCCGATCACCGGCCCCGCGCGATCCGAGAACACCGCCCAGTTGGTGCCGAATTGGTAGGACATGACGATGCCGGAGACCACGCCCATGGCGAAGGTCACCGCGAAGATCTTCAACCAGTACTTGTACAGGTCTAGATAGAGCGCCTTGCCCGTCTTGAGCCACAGCGCCTCGAGCACCGCGAGATAGCTGGCCAGCCCGATCGACAACGCCGGGAAGATGAAATGGAAACTGATGGTGAAGGCGAACTGGAAGCGCGCGAGTACCAGTGCATCGGCGTCATGAAACATGCGCGCATCTTACGCCGGTGAGCCGCGGAGCACCGTAGTACACTTCCGACGTCTGCAATCTTCCGACGCCTGCAATGGCGGATCGCTCCGCGACTCCCTCACCCGGCGATTCACACGAGCGTGGGCGTCACGTTCGCGTTCATGCGGAACAGGTTGTTAGGGTCCCAGGCATCCTTGAGCGCCCGCAGCTTCACGATGTTGTCCCCGTAGGTGCCGTCGACCCGGGCCGCATCGTCGGCGCTGTATTCATTCACGTAAAAGCCGCGGGTGTGCGGCTCGATCTTCTTCCAGGTCTCGCGGGTCCAGGCGCCCACCGCGTCGCTTTGCGACGGGTCATCCCAGCGCGAGAACAGGAAGACGTTGTGGTCTGCCGCGCGCTGCGCGAAGGCGGTCGCCTTGGGCTTCACGCGCGCGTAGGCGCCACCACCCTGCGGCAGCACCACGGCGGTGATGACTGGAAGCTTCGCTTCGGCGATCGTGGCGAGCATCACGTCGCGCAGCGCGGCGCTGGACTTCTGCACGAAGCCGCCCTTGATGTAGTACTTGTGGCCATGCGCCGCGCCTTCGTCGCCCGACGACTGCAGCTTGACGTAAGGCGTGGGCGCTACTGCGTCGCGCTGCGGCTTGCGGATCTGCCGCAGCGAGGCGAGCGCCTTCTCGCCTTCGGCCCAGGGCCCGCTCCAGCACACGTCGATGGAGAGAAAGCGCATGTCATTGGGCAGGCGCACCAGCGAAAGGTCCAGGTTCAGCGCATCGGGCGCATGCGGCGCGTAGTCGAACACGTGCTGCAGGACCGCGGGCGCGTCCTCGAAGGAATACATGAGATCGCCGCCGAGCATGACCTGGCTGACGGGATGCAGCTGGAATTCGAATGAGGTGGCGACACCGAAATTTCCGCCGCCACCACGCAGGCCCCAGAACAGGTCCTTGTTCTCGTCGTGACTGCAGGTGATCAGCTGGCCTTTGGCAGTGACGAGGTCGATGGAGCGCACGTTGTCACAGGTGAGACCGAAGCGCCGCCCGAGCCGTCCGAATCCGCCTCCCAGCGTGAGGCCACCCACACCGGTATGCGACACCGTGCCCGCGGTGGTAGCGAGGTTGTGCGCCAGCGCCTCGCGGTCCAGCGCTCCCAGCAAGGCACCGCCATCCACAGTGGCGATGCGCCGCTTCGCATCGACGCGCGCGCTGTTGATCTGCGACAGATCGATCATCAGGCCCTTTTCGCAGACGGACTGCCCCGAGAGGCTGTGACCGCCCCCGCGCACGGACACCAGCAGCTGCCGCTCGGCGGCGAACTTCACGGCCTCCATGACATCCGCCGCGCCCGTGCAACGCGCGATCAACGCCGGGCGGCGGTCGAAGGCGCCGTTCCACACGTGACGCGCGTCGTCGTAACCCGCGCTGGTCTTCAGCAACAGCTCACCACGCAAGCGCTTGGCGAAATCCTGGATGTCACCGCCCTTGAGGAAGAATTGCTTTCCGCAGGTAGTGAGGGCTTCGACGTCGTCGATCTTCGCACCATCGCCACTGACTGCCTGGTACGCGTCGCCGCAGGCGCTCCAGGCGGCACGGGTGGTGGCGGCGGCGAGCGCGGCGCCGGCGAAGGCGCGACGCGTCATGAGTATCTTCATGTTCTTACCCTCCCGGGAAAGCTGAACACTACCTGAATGACAAACAAACAGGTCACGGCGTTCCCGGGATTTCGTGAAACACGGCTTGTCACTCCACCCCGCGGAGGACTAGCCTCCCGATCCATGAAAGCGCGCGAATGTTTGTGGGTAGCCCTGCTGGCATTGCCAGTCTGGACCTCGGCCGCCGAACCGGCGAAGCCCGGCTTCGATCTGCGCAATGAGTCGGTGCAGGGCATCCTGCGAACCGCGGCTGCCGCGAGCGAATCCACCGAAGCGCTGACGCCGAAGAACGAGTCCAAGGTGCAGGCGGAACTGGCCGACATCCGGTTCCGCGCACCGCGCCGCGTGCATCACACCCAGTGTGATGGCGAAGACTGCGTGGCGTACTCGGCCGACAACGAAGCCCTGTTCAGCATGGATCGGCAATTCAGCAACGCGATCGATCCGATGGCGAGCGGGAAGCGCGAGGACGGCTGGCTCTCGTGCCAGGACACCCACAACCTGTTGAGTACTTTCGAGCGCTACGACCGCTGCCGCGGCATTCGCATCGGCGCGCCGCCGCTCACGGTCGGCAACCTCGGCGTAGAGTTGCCGAAAATCCGCCTCTAGCGGCCCGGCGTCTGGGCGCGCAGTCGCGCCACTTCGCCTTCCAGGTCACGCACCCGCTCGAGCAGGCGCAGCGCCACCGCCAGTCCTCGCGTATCCAGTTCGAAATCATCGCGTAGCCGGCACGCGGTTCGCGCCATCGTCACCACGCGGCCTGTGAACGCGAAGCCGCCGTCAGGTGCGTCGCGCGCCGGAAGCGCACCGCTGTGCACGAGCTCGAGCAGTTCGGTCTCGCGCAGCCCCGAGAATTCCACGAGCTCATGGAAGCTGACCACGCGGTGCTCATCGAGCCACAGCACTTCGGTTTCGATGGTCATGCGCCCTCCTGGTCGAAATGCTTGCGCGGATCGAAGTTCGAGGCCTGCGCCAGCTCCCGGTACAACTCGCGTTCCCGCTCACCCGCTTCGGGCACCACGATCTGCGTCACCGCGAACAGATCGCCGGCGCCGCCGCGGGGAATCGGCAGACCGCGCCCCGCCAGTCGCAGCTTCTGGCCGGACGACGCGCCCGCGGGCACCTTGAGATTCACCGCACCCGCGAGCGTCGGAACCTTTACCGTGGCGCCGAGCGCCGCTTCCCAGGGCGCCAGCGGCAGGTCGAGATACAGGTCGTGGCCCGTGGCCCGATACAGCCGGTGCGGCTTCAAGCCGATGTCGAGGTACAGATCTCCGTTGCGCGCCCCGCCGAAGCCCTTGCCGCCTTTTTCAGGCAGGCGCAATCGTTGGCCGTCGACCGCACCCGGCGCAATCCGTGCTTTCACGGTGTGCGGCACGCGGCGAAGCTGGCCCTGCGCGTCGTACTCGGGCAGGGAGAGGTTGAGCGAGAGCGTGGTGCCCGTGAACGCATCCTCGATGCTGATCTCGACGGGCACCTCGAAATCCTGTCCCGGCATGGCGCCCCCACCGGAGGACTGGCCCCGGCCACCGCGCCCGCCGAAGCGCTGGAACAAATCGGCGAAGTCCATGCCGTCGAACGAGAAGCGCTCTTCGCCGCCATGCTGGTTCGCCCAGTCCGGCGGCGGCCGGAACTCCTCGCCCTGCGGGCGGCTGCCCAGCGCGTCGTAGGCCGCGCGCTTCTCGGGGTCCTTGAGCGTCTGCCACGCCTCGCCGATCTCCTTGAAGCGCGCCTCGGCGCCCGGCTCCTTGGAGACGTCCGGGTGGTACTTCTGAGCCAGCCGGCGGTAGGCCTTCTTGATGTCTTCCGCGGAGGCGCCGCGTTCGACTCCGAGTGAAGCGTAATAGTCCGTGTATTTCATCGTGCCTCATTCACCGCCCAGCTTCCAGTTGCTCCTTCTTGTAGTCGGCGGGCACCTCGAACATGGCGGCGGGAATCTTTTCTTCGCGCCAGACGGACACCACGCTGCTCCAATTGCCCGCCAGCTTGCCCTCCTCGTACGCGCGGGAGCGCACCGGGAAGCCATTGACCTTCGACTGGGCGGCGAACTCGTTGGTCATGGCGCCCGCCAACATGGGGACGGATTTGGCCATTTCCTCGAAGGCCTTGGCGAAATCCGCGAACACCGACTGGAAGTTTTCCTTGCCGGGCAATGAACTGTACGGCACCACGCAGAGCTGGTCGTCGAGTTCACCGTTGCGCTTCATCTCCCAGACGCGGCAGCTGCGACCGTCGACCTTGTCGGACTTGCCGGTGTCCACGCGCCTCGACTACCCACTTCTTGTCGCCAGCCATGCCGGGCATCTGCTGGCACAGCTGTTCCTCGGCCTGCGCGCTGCATCCGGCGGCAGCTTGGAGAGTCTGTTCCTTGCCTGCTCGATGACGGCGCTGAGCTGTCTTGGCCAGCGCGTCCATCGTGGGCTTGTCGAACACCACGTAGGTCTTCTCGCGAGTCGTCGATCATGTAGAGCGTGCCGTCCTTGATGATGGTGGCGCGTCCATCGGGATCCACGAACCGTCCGCGGCCTCCCTGCACGTACATCTTCTGCGCAATGTCGCGGGTGTCGTTCGAGAGGTCGTGATTGACCATCTCGACGTAGACGCCGGCATGGGCGGCGCCGGCGGCCAGGGCGCCCAGCGACAGGAGAACCAGGGCTTTCGACTCATTCATGGAAGCGACCTCGTGGCGATTTGGCATCTTCGATTTCAGAGGGCGACTCTACACCCCGGGTTCCCCTAGACTTGACGCAACGCATGGAAGAGCGCCGCAAACCCATACTCGGACGCGTAGTCCCCGGGGTCTCCCCGGCGCTGCAGCGCCGGCTGCGCCGGTTCTTCGCGTTCCTGCAAGGTCTGAGCCCCTCGCTCGCGGGCTGGGTGGCGCTGCGCATGTTCCTCACGCCGGCGCGTCGCCGCGTGGAACCCGGCGATGCCCCGATCGTGGCCCAGGCGAAGCGCCGGCACCTGCGCGCGGGACTGCATCACTTCGTCGCCTGGCAGTGGGGCGACAGCGCGCCCTGGGTGGTGCTGTTGCACGGCTGGGGCTCGCACGCCGCGAGGTTCGGCAACTTCATCGAACCGTTGCGCGCGGCGGGGTTCTCCGTGATCGGCATCGATGCGCCCGCGCACGGCGCCTCGCCCGGCCGGCAATCCGACCTGCTGCGCTTCCGCGATTGCCTCGCGGAAGTCCTGCGCACGCACTCACCCGTGCACGCCGTGGTGGGCCATTCGCTCGGCGGCGGAGCGCTGCTCACCGTGCTCGCGGAGACCAATGAACATCACCCGAACAAGATCTGCCTGTTCGGTGTTCCCAACGACATGGACTACGTGCTCGAGTCCTTCTCGATGATGCTGGCATTGCAGCCAGCGGCGAAGGCGAGCCTGGACCGGCGCTTCCAGAAACGTTTCGGCCGGACGGCGAAGGACATCTCCGTGGTCGCCGCCGCGCCCCACGTACGCGTGCCGGTGCTCGTGGTCCATGACGACGACGACAATGTCGCGCCGATCGCGCAGGGACTGGCGGTCGCCGCCGCGTTGCCGGGAGCCACGTTGTGGCGCACGCAGGGATTCGGACACAGCGGCGCGCTGCGCGACCCGGCCACGATCGAGCGCGTGGTGGAGTTCCTGCGGAGCTAGAAACCGCTGTGCCAGATGTCGCTGGCGTGGTGCGGGCCGAACTCGTCCAGGCCCCTCAACAACAAGTGCGGCTGCACGTCGGCGAAATCCTGTCCGGTGGACGGGATGGCGACCACTCGCATGCCGGCGGCCAGCGCCGCTCGCGCGCCCACCGGGGTGTCCTCGAACGCCAGGCACTCCTGCGGTTCGACCCCCAGGCGCCGCGCGGCGAGTAGATAGATATCCGGATCGGGCTTGCCACTCGCGACGTCGTCGACCGATACCACCGTATCGAATCGCGCGGCGATGCCGAGGCGCTGCAGCACCAGGAAACACAGCTGTGCGGGTGAATTGGACGCCAGCGCGAGCTTCCAGCCCAGCGCGCGGCACAGGTCGAGAGCCTCGCGCGCGCCCGGCATGGCCACGCATTCGTCGCGCAGCTGTTCGGCCACGCGCCGCACCACCGCCGCTTCCATTTGTTCGTAGCTCGGGTTGGGCCAGGGCTTGTGGCGATACCAGTGATCGGTTACCTGGCGCGGCGTCATCGGCGCGGTGACGGCCGCCATCGCCTCGGTGATCTCGATGCCGACGGACCCGAACACTTCGCGTTCAGCGGCTTTCCAGCAGCCCTCGGAATTCACGAGGGTGCGGTCCATGTCGAAGATGGCCGCGCGGAACACGGGGACCGGGAGGCGGGTCAGAACGCCGCGCGGAAGAAGATCTCGGGGCCCTTGGTTTCGAGGCTGAAGGCGAAGGGCTCGTCGACATCATCCAGGTTGATGTCGAGGCTGTGGATGGCGTACCCGAGACCCACGGCGAAATTCTTGCGCCAGCGGTACTGGATGTCGAAACGGCCGTCGAGATAGCTGCCGTTGCCCTCGTCGACCTCGATCTCGAATGCGTTGTAATTCGCCGACACGGCCCAGCGTTTCGAGATGCGGAAGGCCGCGTTGAACGCGCCCGTGGGGAAGATGCCCGCTTCCTCGCCGCGATCCCGGTTGAGCGTGCCGGGTTCACTGCCTTCGGCGTGCATCTCGAAGATGTGCAGGCCGAGGCCGAGACCGGCTTCGAATCGTTCGCCGCGGAACAACGAATACGTGTAGTTCAGCGACAGCTGGCGGTAATCGAGCTTGGTGCGGAACTGGTCGAGCGCCTGGAAATTGAAATCGCCGAACGAGATGTTCTGGTCGAGCTCCACCTGCTGGAAGCGGTCGAGCTTGAAGTAGCCCACGCGCATGTGATTGCGCTCGCCCATGCGCACGTCGAATTCGATGCGCGCCTGCTCGACCACATCATCGAGCCCGAGGTCGTCTTCACCCGAGAGCACCGTGCCATCCGGCTGGGTGGCATTGGTGGAATCCACGCGCATGAATGTTTCCACGTTGCCCTGGAACGCGGAGCCGCGAACGTAGAACAGGTCCGATATCGGACTGGCGATCTCGTTCGACTGGGGCTTGAGCACTTCGCTGGGCTTGAGCACCGGCTCGGTCTTCTCGCGATCCTGGCGGTTCTCGACCGGTTCTTCCTTGTCCTTGCGCCACAGGGCGCAGCCGGTCATCAGAAGGCTGAGGAGGATCACCAGGCCAAGGCGCATCGAGGGGCTCCCGAACGGGGTTGCAAGCGGGGGCCATGATCTAACAGGTCGGGGGTGGGCGCCAGCGTCGCCCCAAAGAGACGGGAGGAAGTGTGGGGACAGACTCGAGTCTGTCCCCACCCGCTGTGACGTACCTCACACGGTCGTAGCCAGGGGACAGACTTTCAGTCTGTCCCATCCTCGTCAGACGGGTACCCGCTTCTCAGGAGGGGACAGACTGAAAGTCTGCCCCCTGGCTAGTGAGGACGGCGGTTACGTCAGCGCTTCATCGCATCGAAGAACTCGCCGTTGGTCTTCGTATCCTTCATCTTGTCGAGAAGGAATTCGATGGCCGCCAGCTCGTCCATGGGATGCAGCAGCTTGCGCAGGATCCAGATCTTGGCGAGTTCGCCCGGATCCGTGATGAGCTCTTCCTTGCGCGTGCCGGAACGGTTGATGTTGAAGGCCGGGAACACGCGCTTCTCGGCGATGCGGCGGTCCAGGTGCACTTCACTGTTGCCCGTGCCCTTGAACTCTTCGTAGATCACGTCGTCCATCTTCGAGCCGGTGTCGATGAGGGCGGTGGCCAGGATAGTTAGGCTGCCACCCTCCTCGATGTTGCGCGCGGCGCCGAAGAAGCGCTTCGGGCGCTGCAGGGCGTTGGCGTCCACGCCACCGGTGAGCACCTTGCCGGAGCTGGGTACCACGGTGTTGTAGGCGCGCGCGAGACGCGTGATGGAGTCGAGCAGGATGACCACATCCTTCTTGTGCTCAACCAGGCGCTTGGCCTTCTCGATCACCATTTCCGCGACCTGCACGTGGCGCGCGGCGGGTTCGTCGAACGTGGACGACACCACTTCGCCCTTCACGGTGCGCTGCATCTCGGTGACTTCTTCCGGGCGTTCATCGATCAGCAGAACGATCAGATAGACCTCGGGATGGTTCGCCGTGATGGACGTGGCGATGTTCTGCAGCAGCATGGTCTTGCCGGCCTTGGGCGGCGAGACGATGAGCCCTCGCTGGCCTTTGCCGATGGGCGAGACCAGGTCGATGGTGCGGGCCGTGAGGTCTTCCGTCGAACCATTGCCACGCTGCAGCTTGAGCCGCTTGGTGGGATGGAACGGCGTCAGGTTCTCGAACAGCACCTTGCTGCGCGAACTGTCGGGCGAATCGAAGTTGATCTCGCCAACCTTGAGCAGCGCGAAATAGCGCTCGCCGTCCTTCGGAGGACGGATCAGGCCGGAGATGGAATCGCCGGTGCGCAGGTTGAAGCGGCGGATCTGACTGGGCGACACGTAGATGTCGTCAGGACCCGCGAGATACGAGCCGTCGGCGGAGCGCAGGAAGCCGAAGCCGTCCTGCAGGATCTCCAGCACGCCATCGCCGTAGATGTTCTGGCCGTCGCGCGAATGAGCCTTGAGGATGCCGAAGATGATGTCCTGCTTGCGCGAGCGGGCAAGGCCCTCGACGCCCATGGACTCGGCCATCTTGACCAGCTCGTAGATCGGCTTGGCCTTGAGCACCGAAAGATTCATCGAGCTCTTGGTGGCGGCTAGCTCCGCCTGGCTGATGATTTCGGACTCGTCAACCTCGAACGCCTCGGGCGGCTGGTCATCGTGGCGCGGCGCGCCGTTCTGATTCGGCCGGTAGTTCGGATCGCGATTTCCGTCGCGGTCACCGCCGCGATGTCCACCGCCGCCACCACCACCGCCGCCGCCGTGGCGGGGACCTTTGTTAGGACGATTTCTGCCCTGGTTACCCAAGTAGCCTCTCACAGGTGCGCATCCAGAAATGATTTGAGGTCGGGCTTGCGCACTGATCCGACCTTTTGAGCTTCAACGGTGCCGTTCTTGAAAAGGATGAGCGTGGGGATGTTCCGGATGCCGAACTTGGGCGGCGTCTGCGGATTCGACTCGATGTCGATCTTGGCCACGCGGAGCCTGTCTTTGTACTCGGTGGCGATCTCGTCGAGGATCGGCGCGATCATCTTGCAGGGGCCACACCACTCGGCCCAGAAATCGAGAAGGACGGGCTTGTCGGACTTGAGCACGTCCTGGGAGAACGTCGCGTCCGTGGTGTGCACGATGTCCGGATTACTCACGGGGAAGGACCTCCATTGGGATCGATTGGCATGTGTCGGAATTGAGGAATATTGGGGATTGGGGTCGGGAGTAGCGCTTCGCGCGGGGCAGAAGCCGTGCTCAGGACGCGATCAAACGGTTAGACTGCGCTGCGCAGCCAATGGCCTGATGTAAAGGGATGAGTGGTTTTCGGGAAGCTTTTGGATTTGCGGCTCAGGGGGCTTTTCAGCAAGGCCGCGACTTGGGGGCAATTTTTAACGGGTCCGCCCGCCATTTGCAAGCCTGATTTTTCACTCGCCAAAAACATAAGTAATCAGCAATTAATGACAGAGACACACCTTTCAGAACTCACGTTCGCCTCGCTGAACCTCGCCCCGGAAGTGGCACGAGGCATCTCGGACGCCGGATTCGTCCGCGCCACGCCCGTCCAGGCGAGCACTTTGCCGATTGCGCTTTCCGGCAAGGATGTAGCAGGTCAGGCACAGACCGGCACCGGCAAGACCGCGGCGTTCCTGCTGGCCCTGTACCAGCGTCTGCTCTCGAATCCGCCCGCTCCCGGCCGCAGCAGCACGGGCATCCGCGCCCTCATCCTCGCGCCCACGCGCGAACTCGCGGTGCAGATCTTCAACGACGCCGAGGTGCTGGGTAAGCACACGGGCCTCAAGCAGGCGGTGGTCTTCGGTGGCGTCGACTACGAGAAGCAGCGCAAGACTCTGCAGGACGGCATCGACATCCTGATCGGCACGCCGGGCCGCGTCATCGACTACTTCAAGCAGCACGTGTTCGACATGCGCCACGCGCAGGCCGTGGTGCTCGACGAAGCCGACCGCATGTTCGACCTGGGCTTCATCGCCGACATCCGTTTCATCCTGCGTCGGCTGCCCAAGCCCGAAGCGCGCCAGTCCATGTTGTTCTCCGCCACGCTTTCGCATCGCGTGCTGGAGCTCGCCTACGAGCACATGAACAACCCCGAACTCGTGCGCATCGAGCCGGACCGCGTCACCGCCGACCGCGTCCGCCAGCTCATCTACTTCCCCGCCATGGAAGAAAAGGTGCCGCTGCTCATCGGCCTGCTGCGCAGCTTCGACGCCCACCGCACCATGGTGTTCGTGAACACCAAGCGCGTCGCGGAGAAGCTCGAGGGCTATCTACTCGCCAACGGCTTCAAGGCCCAGGCCCTGTCGGGCGACGTGCCGCAGAAGAAGCGCCTGCGCTTCATGCGTGAATTCCACTCGGGCGAACTCCAGGTGCTGATCGCCACCGACGTGGCTTCGCGCGGCCTGCACATCCCCGACGTGAGCCACGTGTTCAACTTCGATCTGCCCCAGGACTGCGCCGACTACGTGCATCGCATCGGCCGCACCGCGCGCGCGGGCCAGGACGGCGACGCGATCAGCTTCGGCTGCGAGGAATACGCGGTCGGCCTGCCGGACATCGAGGACTACATCGGCCACAAGATTCCCGTGTCCGCCGTGAAGCCCGAACTGCTGGCCACGGAACTCAAGCCGCCGGTCTACAAGGAATGGGATCCCGAAGACGGCCCGCGCCCGATGCATCGCAAGGGTGGCGGACGTCATGGTGGTGGTGGCGGTGGACGTGGCGGCCCACGCAGTGGTGGCGGTGGCCGTGGAGGCCCTCGCCGCAGCGGTGGTGGCGGCGGACGTCGCGGCGGCCGCTGAAATGGGGACATTCCTGATTTTCTAGGAAATGGGGACGCGGCTCGGGCATTGTCGTGCTGGCTCGGGCCCGGAATGTCGAAGTGTTTTCCGGAGCTCAGTCTCGGGCGCGCGCGCTTCGCGCGCGTTCCCTCGGGGGAAGCTACGCAGGTGGAGCTGTCAGCGCTTCGCTCTCAACCGCTGGTGAACGAGGACTCGGGTTGAACCACCAAAGAGTACCTCCGCGCTTAACGCTTCCCCCTCGGCGCCCTCGATTCGCTCCGGAAAACACTTCGACATTCCGCGCCCGAGCCAGCGCAAGCCTGTCCAGCCGCGTCCCCATTTCCTAGAAAATCAGGAATGTCCCCATTTACGGCACGAGATCTAGGACGGCGTCGACCGCATCGACGCCGACGTGCTCGCGGCGCGAGCCCTTGGTGTCCCAGTGCCGCACGCCGTAAACCCAGCGGACGCCCGCCTGGCGCGCCGCATCCAGCATCTTCGAATTGTCGTCGGCGAACAGGCTGCGCGCCGGGTCGAACCCGAAGCGCTGACGCGCCTCCTGCCAGAAGCGGGCTTGCTCCTTCGGCGCGCCGAATTCCTGTGATGAAGCCGCGCCATCGAGATGGTCGAGCACGCCTGTTTCTTCGTGCTTCACTGCCAGGGCCACGGGATGTGAATTCGTGAGCAGCACGAGCCGCTTGCCCATCGCCCTGACACGGGCGAGAAACTCGCGCGCCCCCGGCAGCCAGGCCACGTGCGAGCGTACTTCGCGGTGCAGCGCGCCCACGTCCACTCCCAGCGTGCGCGTCCAGTAATCGATGTCATACCAGGCCAGCGTGCCGCTGCAGCGCTCGAAGAGGCGGGAGATCTCGGCGTAGGCCGCGTTGATCTCCAGGCCACGCGAAACCGCGTAGCGCTGGGGGATCAGGTCCCGCCAGATGTGGTTGTCGTAAGCCTGGTCGAGCAGCGTGCCGTCGAGATCGAGCAGGACCGTGTCGATTGCGGACCAATCGGGGCCATTCACTTCATGCATTGCGTGAATGATACGGACTCCGCGGCAATTCAGGGCTTCGCCGGCGAGGCTCCGGCCAGACGACACCGCGTCCCCCGGTTCCGGCGGCAAAATGCCTGCTCGCACTGGCAAGGCGGGTCGATTCGCGCGCGTATGATACGGCCCCTCATGAATGACGCGGCGGACCCCCTGGTCGATTTCCACACGCACAGCCACTGCTCGGACGGCGTGCTCTCGCCGGCCGCGCTGGTCGAGCGCGCGCACACGCGCCGCGTGGGAACGTTGGCCCTGACCGACCACGACACCACTGCCGGCCTCGATGAAGCCGGCGCGGCCTGCCGCGAGGCGGGCATCCGCTTCGTGCCCGGCGTGGAGCTGTCGGCGAGCTGGCGCGGCCAAACTATTCACATCGTGGGCCTGGAAGTGGATGCCGGGCACGAGGGATTGCGCGCGCACCTCGACGCGGTCCGCGCGCGACGCCGCGCCCGGCTCGTGGAGATCGGCGAACGCCTGGAGCGCAAGGCGCGGCTGCCGGGCCGGGAACTAGCGGCCGCCGCCGGCGACTGCCCTTCACCGACGCGGCTGCACCTGGCGCGGCTGCTGGTGGAGCGTGGTCATGCCCGTGACACCCAGGAGGCGTTCGATCGCTGGCTCAACCGCGACAAGGCCGGCCACGTGCCTGCCGAGTGGCCGGAGTTCGTGGCCGCGATGGCGGTGCTGCGGGACAGCGGCGCGCTGCCCGTTCTCGCTCATCCGCACCGCTACCGCCTGTCCTCGGGCCAGCTCCGCGAGCTGACTGCGACTTTCGCTCAGGAAGGTGGCGCGGCCCTCGAAGCCAGCATGGCCGGAATGAGCCTCAACGACGCGGACCGCATCGCGTCGCTGTGCCGGAAGTTCGAGCTGCATGCCTCGATGGGTTCGGATTTCCACGATCCCGCCGTGCCGTGGAATCCCCTTGGCCGGTGGCTTAAGCTTGCGGCCGGCCTCCGGCCGGTCACTCAGCTCCTGAGAAACGCCCCGTAAAAGCCCCGCCGATGAGCGAAATCGAAGACCAGGACAACGTCGATCGCGAGCTTTTCAAGAATGTTGAGAAGCTGCGGGAGCTGCGTATCGCGCATCGCGACCTCGACGAGGTCATCGCCCGGCTGTCGCTCGATTTCCAGACCGACCAGCTGCAGATCAAGCGCCTCAAGAAGCGCAAACTCATGCTCAAGGACCAGATCACCCGCCTCGAGAGCGAGCTGATCCCGGACCTGAACGCGTAACGGCTCGTTTCCCGCGTGAAAGAAATCTTCGAGCAGATCGCCACCCCTGAAGTCTTGGCCGAGGTGCTGGCGCTGCTCATGGCGGGCCTGCTCGCCACGGCGCTGGCTCACTACCTCAAGAATTGGCTGCGCCCGCTGTCCACGCGCCCCAACCAAGGCCGGTGGTCCCGGCGGCTGGTCGTGGCCGGCATGGTGCTGGCGCCGGCCCTGCTGGCCGTGCTGCTGGTGCTGGGCCTGCGCCTGCTGTTCATCAGCTTCGCCATGCCGGTCAGTGTCATCGATCGCGCGCTGGACCTGGTCACGGTCCTGGTGCTGGTCCGCTTCGCCGTGCACGCGCTCAGCGTCTCGCTCGGTCCGAACAGCTGGATCCGCAGCTGGGAGCTGCGGATCACCTTCCTGATCTGGGCGATCATCAGCTTCCAGCTGCTGGGCTGGTTCGACGCCATCGAACGCACGCTCGACCGGATCGACCTGATTCCCGGCAAGACCACGTTCAGCCTCTGGGCGCTGCTCAAGGGCATCGTGGTCATCGCCGGATTCCTGATCGTGACCAGCCTGATCGCGCGCACCATCGAGCGCCGCGTGATGAAGGTCGAAGGCCTCGCGATCTCCACGCGCATCGGCATCTCCAAGTTCTCCACCTTCGCGCTGATCGGCCTCGGCATCCTGCTCGGCATCAACGCGTCGGGCGTGGACCTCACGGTGCTCGGCCTGTTCACCGGCGCCATCGGCCTCGGCCTGGGATTCGGCCTGCAGGCCATCGCCAGCAACTTCGTCTCGGGCTTCGTGTTGCTGATGGACAAGTCCATCAAGCCGGGCGACGTGATCAGCTTCACCGGCACCACGGGCACCAGCACCGAGAATTTCGGCTGGGTGCAGGAACTGCGCGGCCGCTACATCGTGGTCCGCGACCGTGACGGCGTGGAAACGCTGGTGCCCAACCAGAACCTGATCACCAATTCGGTCATCAACTGGAGCTACTCCGACCAGCGCGTGCGCATCCGCCTGCCGGTGATGATCAGCTTCCAGGACGATCCGGAAGTCGCGTTGCAGGTGCTGATCGACGCGGCCGCCAATCACCCGCGCATCCTCAAGGACCCCGGCCCGGTCTCGCGGCTCATGAGTTTCGAGAACTACGGCATGCGCGTGGAAGTCCGCTTCTGGATCCGCGACCCCATGAATGGCGTGAACAACGTGCGCTCGGACGTGAACCGCGAGATCTGGCGCCTGTTCAAGAAGCACGGCATCACCATCCCCGTGCAGCAGCATGACGTGCGCCTGGTCCAGGCGGATCCAGGCGGCAGGTAGTTCGATGGCGCTGGTGGTGGCACCGGGCGTGGAAATCCCGGACTCCGATCTCTCCGTGGCGTTCACGCGCTCCGCCGGTCCCGGCGGTCAGAACGTGAACAAGGTGGCCTCGGCCGTGCAGCTGCGCTTCGCGCTCGCGGCCAACACCACGCTGCGTTCCGACGTGAAGACCCGGCTTCGAGCGCTGGCCGGCCATCGGGTCACGGACGACGGCGAGCTGCTGATCATCGCGCGCGAATCGCGCAGCCAGGAAACGAACCGGCGCATGGCCGAGGAGCGGCTCGCCGATCTCATAAGGCGCGCGCTGGTGGCGCCCAAGAAGCGCCATGCCACCAAGCCCACGCGCGCCTCCCGGGAGCGCCGGCTGGAGGTGAAATCCCGTTCACAGAAAACCAAGAAGCTGCGCGGCAAAGTACGCTTCGACGACTGACTGGGAGACACACGATGATCGCCTGGCGAGAAAAGATACTGGCCACCGCCGTGCATTTCGCCGTCACGCTCGTGCTGGCGGGCATGGCCGCCGCGCTGATCTTCCTGGTGTGGTTCCCCGATCCGCTGCAAACCATGATCGGCGGCACCGAGCTGTTCCTGCTCGTGGTGGGCTGCGACCTGGCTCTCGGGCCGCTCATGTCGCTGGTGATCTACAACAGCCGCAAGTCGCGCCGCGAACTCGTGGTCGACTACAGCGTCGTCGGCGTCATCCAGATCGCGGCCCTGGTTTATGGCGTGATGATCGTGGCCGGCACGCGCCCCGTTTACATCGCTTTCAATACGGACCGCTACGAGATCGTCACGGCCTTCGACATCCCTGACACGGAGCTCGCGGCTGCCCGGGATCCCCAATACGGCAAGCTGCCCTGGACAGGGCCGCGGTTCGTGGCCGTGTCGGTGCCCGCGGCCGAGCAGCAGGACGCGATGTTCAAGGCGGTGGAAGGTCTCGAGGAACATCAGCGGCCGAAGTTCTACGCGCCGCTGCCGGACAAGCTCGACGCGATCAGGCTGAAAGCGAAGAAGGTGGCGGACCTCGAGGCGAGGAAGCCAGCGTCGAAGACAGTGCTCGAAGAAGCGGTGGCCGGGCTGGATATTCCGGCGGACCGCGTGGCATGGCTGCCGGTGCGCCATCGCAAGGGTTTCTGGACCGCGCTCATCGACACGGCCGATGGCAAGCCCGTGGGCTGGGTGGCGCTGGATCCGTACTGATCGCGATCAGTGATTCGCCAGCGGATCCTCGGACGGAACTTCCGAGAGCCAGCTCGCGATGCGCGACAGCAGTTCGCCGCCTGCCCACTCGCTGCCATCGCTGAACACCACGCGCAGCGTCGAGGCATCGGGAATCAGTCCCAGGTATCCCTCGAGCGTCACGCGATCCAGGCCGTCCGCGGTACGCAGCACCAGCGAATCGTTCACCCGCGAGAGGGCGAGGTCTTCCTGGCGCAGGCCCGCGCCGATGCGAAGCGCCACGCGCCCGGTAGTCCACCAGTCCTGGATCGACACGTTGCCGGAGCCGCGGCCGAAGGAGTAGTCGTTGCTGGCCGCGTCGCCGGATTCCTCGTCCTGCTCGGCTTCGAGGCCGATGCGGAACTGCCCGCTGCGCTCGAGTTCATCGAGGAAGGCTTCGGCCTCGGGTGCGTAAGGCAGGTCGTCTAACAACTTCTTGGCGGTGTTGCCGGGGTCTTTCATGTGCGCGCAGGTAGTGGATGTCGCGAGCACTCTCGGGGCGAACCCGGCGGCTGTCTATAGCCCCGCGCCCCATCTTGCGGCGTTACTGCGGCAAATGTCCGGGCGCGCGCGGCTTATGTCGCACCCGGACCGCACCGCGGCAGCGCAAATCCCTTCCAGATGGCATTGCGGCCATTACATAAGTGTTTCCCGTAGGTGCGGGAAGCCCTCTAGCTAGCGCGCCTTCTTCCTCTTCTCGAGAGCGATCTTCTGGTCGACGTACGCGCGGCCTATCCACTGCGCCGCGTTGAAGTTGGTGCCGCCATACTTCTCCTCGAACTCCTTCGTCGGGCGCGCGGCCACCACGTCGTCCTGGCTCTTGCCGGCCTTCACCAGCTTCGCCACGCGGTCACGCACCACGACGAGCATGTCGTGGTAGGCCTGCAGCTCCGCCTTGTTGCCCAGCGGGCCGTGGCCACGAATGATCTTCGTCTGGTCATCCACCGCGGCCAGGACGGCTGCGTGCGCCTTGATCAGCCCATCGAGCGTGCCGCCGGTATTGCCGTCGATGAACGGGAAGCCGCCGGTGAACATGTCGCCCATGTGCACGATGTTCGCCTTGCGGAACCGGATGTAGATGTCCGTCTCGGTGTGGGCGTTGGGCAGGTGCTTGAACTCGAGATCGTCGTCGTTGAAGTGCAGCGTGGCGGCATCGTCGAAGGTGACCACCGGCAGCGCTTCGCGCGCACGCGCCGCGATCGCCTGGTTGGTGGACGGATTCACCTGCGGCGTACCCAGGCGCTTGCGCACGTTCTCCTGCGCGATGATGACGGCGCCGGCCTTGCCGAAGGCGTCATTGCCGCCGGTATGGTCGCCGTGCAGGTGCGTGTTGATGACGAACTTCACGGGCGTGGTGCTCACCATCGCCACCGCGGCGCGGATCTTCGGCGCCATGTCGTCGAACTGGTCATCGATGATGGCCGCGCCATCGGGACCCACCGTGAGCCCGATGTTGCCGCCACGGCCGGTGAGCATGTAGATGCCCTCGGCAAGCTTGACGGTCTCGATCTTCACGTCGGGAGGCGCGGGCATGGCCGGTGGCGGCGTTTGCGCGGGAGACTGCTGCGCGAAGGCGCTGGCGGTGAATGCCAGGCCCGCACAGGCCACGATGAAACGTCCGTACTGTCTGCTCATGTCTCCCTCCAGCGATTGATGCCCATCTATTGATGCACGGTGGCGCGCGATCCGTTAGCTGCCGGGCAACAGACCGGCGAAACGGCCGCTTGCTTGCGTCGGGTCAGTCGCCCGCGTCCGCGATGGCGTCGTCTCCGTCATTGCCGCGCCGGCCGTCTCCCAGCGGAACGTAAGGCTCGGCTCCGTCTTCCTGGCGACCGGCCGGTTTCGCCGGGCGGACGAACAGCGCCGCCAGCGCCGGCAGCAGCAGGATGGCGCCCAGCATGTTCACGAAGAACATGAACGTGAGCATGATCCCGATGTCGGCCTGGAACTGCAGCGGCGAGAACACCCAGGTGACCACGCCGATGGCCAGCGTGATGCCGGTGAAGATGATGCTGGCGCCGGTGACGCGCATGGTCTTGAGGTAGGCGTCCCGCACGCTGTCGCCGGCGCGCAGGAACTCCTGCATGCGGCTCCAGAGATAGATGCCGTAGTCCACGCCGATGCCCGCGCCCAGCGCCACCATGGGCAGTGTGTTCACCTTGAGCCCGATGCCCACCATGGCCATCACGGCGTAGACCAGGATGGACACCAGCGCGAGCGGCAGGAACACGAGCACGGTGCCGAGCAGCGAGCGGAACGTCAGCAGGCACATGATGATGACCGCCGCGAACACCCAGCCGAGGATGGGATATTCCTTGGCCTTCACTTCCTCGTTCGTGGCCGCCATCACGCCGACGTTGCCCGTGGCCAGGTTGAACGTGGCGCCGGGAGGCGTGTTCTGTGCGCGCCAGTCCTTCACCGCGTTCACCACGCGATCGATGGTCTCGGCCTTGTGGTCGCGCAGGAACAGCATCACGGGAATCACGTTGCAGTCGGCGTTGAGCAGGCCGGTGCTGGTCTCGATGTAGCGTGTGGACTGCGTGAGCTGGTTGGGCTCGCGCGGGATGTTGCGCCACTTGAGGCTGCCTTCGTTCCAGCCGGCGATCGCGATCTTCGCGACCACGGGCAGCGCCATCACGTCCTGCACGCCGTCGACGTTGCGCATCTTCCACGCGAACGTGTCGACGGATGTCATCAGCTCGTGGCTGGTGCAGGCCGGTTCCTTGGTCTCGACGATCACCGTGAGGATGTCGACGCCGATGGAGAACTTGCTGGTGATGATGTTGCTGTCGCGGTTGTAACGCGAATCCGCGCGCAGTTCCGGCACGCCCGCCTGCGTGTCGCCGATGGGGGTCTCGCGCCCTTCCAGACGCCGAACGCGCCCAGCACCACCGCGATGCCGACGATGATCAGCGCATTGCGCTTCTCGGTGACGCGCGCCATGCGCTGCCAGTGGCTCACCAGCTTCTTCTGGCGTACTTCCACGCGCGCGCGGTACTGGTCGTCCCATTTGACCCAGGACACCAGCACGGGCAGCAGGATGAGATCGGTGAGGATGACGATGGCCACGCCGATGCTCGCCGTGATGGCCATCTCCTGCACCACCTGCACCGGGATCAGCAGGATGGTGACGAAGCCGACGAGGTCCGCGAGCAGCGCGATGATGGCCGGCATGAGCAGCTGCCGGAACGTCTGGCGCGCCGCGTCTTCGCTGCCCAGGCCCGCGACCGCGGCTTCCTTCACGGCGCTGATCTTCTGCACGCCGTGCGACACGCCGATGGCGAAGATGAGGAACGGCACGAGCAGCCCGAGCGGATCGATGCCATAGCCCAGCAGCACCAGAGTGCCCAGCTGCCAGAGCACCGCGATGATGGAGCACACGATCGGCACCACCGCCACCTTCAGCGACTGCACGTAGTACCAGACCGCGAACAGCGTGAGCAGGATCGTGACGATGGCGAACACGATGACCGACATCGCGCCGTCGGCGATGTCGCCGACCACCTTGGCGAAGCCGATCATGTGCACGTCGACCGGCTGGCCCTCGGCCTGCACCAGCACTTCGGTGTCCTGGAGCTTGTCGCGCACGCGCTCTTCGAGCATGCGCGCCACCTTGATGGGGTCGATCGGCCGGCCCTGCGCGTCCTTCTCGAGAACGATGGCGCTGATGAGCGCGCCGGAGAAATCGTTGGCCACCAGCCGGCCGCGGATGCCGGCCTTGAGGATGTTTTCGCGCACCTTCGCCAGCGCTTCAGGCGTGGGCTCGAACTCCGAATCGACCACGTTGCCGGCTTCGATGCCGTCCTCGACCACTTCCATGTAGCGCACGTTGGGCGTGAACAGCGACTGCACGCGGCCGCGGTCGATGCCGTCCATGACCACGCACTTCGTTGGTCGCGGTCTTCAGCGCGTCGAAGAACGCGGGCGTGAACATGTTGCCGTCGCGCGCCACCAGCGCTATCAGCACGCGATTGGCGCCGCCGAACTCCGCCTGGTGCTTGACGAAGGTCTGCATGTACTCGTGTTTGAGCGGCAGCTGCTTGGTGAACGAGGCGTCGATGCGCAAACCGCGCACGGCGACCACGGTCATGAGCACGTGATCAGCGCGAACACCACCACGATCAGCGCGCGGTGGCCGAAGATGAATTTTTCGAGCGCCGCGGACAGCGCGTTGTCGGACTTGCCCGTGGAAGCGCCGGCCATGCTAGCTACCCGCCTTCGGTGCCGTCGCGGCCGCTTCGGTTCCAGTGGAATGGTGCGCACGCCGCCCTCGCCCGCCACCACCACCGTGCCGGCGGGGCCGGGCAGCAGCGCGGCGATGCCCTTGCGGTCATCCTGCTGCGTGAGGCGGAAGGTCTCGCCCGGCGTCGCTCGATACCAGCAGCACGCCCGTGAGGCCGCCGATCACCACGCGCAGGTCGTTGATGGCGATGCCGTCGGTGAGCATGGCGGTGGTGTGGGATTCGAGCCTGGCCCAGGTCTCGCCGGCATCGGCGGACTTGAACAGGTGGCCACGCAAGCCGAACGCCAGCAGCCCCTCGCCGCGGATGGGCGACGAGGCCGAAGAAGCTGCCCTCGTAGGGTGACGGCAAGGCGCGCCAATTGGCGCCGCGATCGTCGGAACGATAGAGCTGGCCGCCCTCCGCGGCGATGTACAGCCGGTTGCCCACGCCGACGATGCGGTTGAGGTGGTAGTCAGGCGGCAGCTCTTCTTCCTCGGCCGGCGCCGAGCCCGGGTCCCTGGCGGGCGCGCCTGGCTCGGGCTTCGGGCTCGTGCGTGCCGGCGCGAACTTTGCGCCGGACCAGCTGCGGCCACCGTCGTTGGTGGTGAAGTAGGCGCCGTACGCGCCGACCGCGATTCCGCTCACGCGATTCGCGAACCACAGGTCGAGCAACGGCTGCTGGGCCTCGGGCGCGAAATGCGAGCGCGTCCAGGTTTCGCCGCCGTCCACGGTGTTGAGGATGGTTTCATCGTGGCCGACCGCCCAGCCATAGCTCGTCGTCCACGAAGTACAGCGGCGGTGAGCATTGCGCGCGTCGGGACGGCCTTGGCCTGGCGCCAGGTGGCGCCCTGGTCGTCGGAGAGCAGCACGTGGCCACGTTCGCCCACGGCCACGAGGCGCTTGCCCGCGACCGCGAGATCGAGCAACAGGGATCCCGAGGCCAGCGGCTCGAGCTCGGCCGGCTGATTGGACGCGTCCTTGGGATCGACCTGATCCTGGGCGATCGCGGGGGCGATTCCAGGGCGATTCCGGGCACGAAGCCACCAGCTGCCAGCGCCGCGACCAGCGCGAGGCCGAATCGATGCCTCATGCCCTTCCCCCGATGAATTCTTGTTGGGCCCAAAAGTAAACGGGCCGGGTGTCTGAAGTCCACCCGGCCCGGCAATGCGATTGCCTGCTAACTAAGAGATCAACGCACTCCGCGCCGTTGCAGAGCGGCCGGCTGGTAGTCCGCGATGCTCCGCTTCTGCGAGAAGTCGCGGCTGCGCGGCTCCTCGTTGTCCAGGCCGAGCGCCAGGTAGCGGCCGTTGCTCAGGTCGTAGACGGTCTCGAGCGCGGTCCACAGGGCGGGCACGTCGTAATAGTTGATGACGTGGCCTTCCTGTACGCGATAGAGCTGGCCGCGGCTGTCGTAGCAATCCACCGCGAGGATGTGCCAGCTGTCCTCATCCACGTACAGCGTGCGTCTGCTGTAGAGATGGCTCTGACCCGATTTCAGTTTCGAATCCACGACCCAGACGCGATGCAGCTCGAAGCGCGCCAGTTCCGGGTTGATGTGGTTCTTCTTGAGCACGTCCGCGTACTTCACCGTGTTCGAGTGGAGCTTGTACGCGTTGTACGGAACCAGGATTTCCTTCTTGCCCACCAGCGTCCAGTCGTAGCGCTGCGGCGAACCGTTGTACATGTCGAACTGGTCGGAGGTACGCAGGTTGTCGGAGTTGGTACCCGGGTTGTCGAACGCCACGTTGGGCGCGCGGCGGACACGGCGCTGGCCGGGGTTGTAGACCCAGGCGCGGCGGTTTTCGACGGACTGGTCCAGTGTCTCCTGCACCAGCAGCACTTCACCGGCGAGACGCGCGGGCGCGACCGTCTCCTGGATGAAATACGCGATGGTGTTGTTGAGGTTCTCCGGACTTCGCGCCCGGCAGGCTGTACGCCACCATCGTTTCGTCGTGGAACTTCACCATGGTGTACGAGCCGCTGGCCGTCACCGGCGCCTGGCCGATCTGGCGGACGATGACGTCACCGCGATAGCGCAGCACGTGGTTCCAGAAGATCTCGACGCCGGTCTTCGGGATCGGGAAGGGTACGCCCTCACCCGCGTTGACCACGCCGTTGCCATCCTTCGCGAGCTGCGCCGTGGTGGCGATGCGCTTGGTGGCGTCGTAGATGCGCTGCGGGGCCGCGGCACTGCGATGCGTGGGGTACACCACCATCTTGTAGGTGTTGCGATAGGTCTGGAGCAGCTTCTTGTGGCCTTCGGTCAGCTTGTTCGCGTACTGGCCCATGTTGGCCGCGGTCACGGTGAACAGCGGCTTGTCGTTGGCGTACGGATCCGGGTGATGCTGGCCGGCGCGGAAGTTCGGGAAGCCGGCCTGCGCGGCGGAAGTGAGGCCACCATCCCAGGCCGGGATGGAGCCGTCGGCGTTCGCGGCCTTCTCCGCGCCCAGCGGCGTGAGCTCAGCGCCGAGCTTGGCGGCGTCGGCCGCCGAGGCGGCGGCCTGGACCTGCGCGCCGAACGTGAGGCCAGCCACGAGGCCAGCCAGTGTGGCGATGCCGGGCGAAAGTATTTTCTTGATCATTTTGGGTCCCCTCGTCGCGGATCAGAACGAGTACTTGAGCGTGGCGGCGACGTAGTCGCGGTCGTTGAGGTCGTTGAACCTTCCGGCACCGCCGAACTTGGTCCACGACAGGTCAACGGCCCACTTCGCCTGCAGATTGGCTTCCACGCCGAGCGTGAGGCCATAGCGCCCCTCGACGAAGTTGCCCCCGGGTCCGGGCGTCGTGCCCTTCACGTCATGCTGCCAGTTGAAGCGCGGCAGGACGTTCCAGGGACCCATGAGGCCAGGGTAGTCGAGACGTCCCGCCACCCGGTATCCATAAGACGTGGCATCCGCGAATCGGTTCTGCGGCTCGACCAGACCCAGCGCCAGGCAGGCCGCCGCCGACAGCGTCGGGCAATGACGGCCACGCAGCTCGAAGTTGCCGCTGACGTTGGTGGCCGGGCCGTTGAAGCGCAGGCCGCGGCCGTTCGGGCCGCCGGTGAGCTTGTCGGGCATGTCCTGGATGTGCGTGAGGCCGGCTTCGGTGACCAGCACCATCTGCGCGGCGCCCAGCAGGTTCGAGAAGGTCTTGGTGGCCGTGAACTGCACCTGGTAGGTGTCGTAGCGATCCCAGCCATCGACCCGCTCGAATTGAGACCGTAACGCAGCCGAGCTGGCCGCAATGCGTGAGCGTCGCGGCCGCCGGCACTCCCTCCGGACAGGTGGTGGGCAGCGGCGTGCCGCGCAGCGCGGCGAGACCCTGCTCGAACGGCGTGAGCGCCGCGAACAGCAGCTCGACGTCGTCGAACTGCAGCGGCACGTCCTGGCGGTAGGCCACTTCGCCCTGCAGCGCGATGCCGCCCCACTGCAGCTGCGTGTTGAACGACAGGCCGATGAGCTTGATGTCCTCGGGATACTCGGTGAAGTAGCCGGCGG
This sequence comes from uncultured Pseudomonadota bacterium, assembly GCA_963846605.1. Taxonomy (GTDB): domain Bacteria; phylum Pseudomonadota; class Gammaproteobacteria; order Steroidobacterales; family Steroidobacteraceae; genus CADEED01. The sequence continues at coordinate 121,395 of CAWJWS010000008.1, read as the reverse complement.
TCAGCGCGTACTCGTGCGTGGCGATGTTGCTGGCCTGCGCCGTGACGTCGCCGCCGGCCAGGTGGGTGTTCGCGCCGATGGTGGCGTAGGCCTGGGCCTGCGCCAGCGTGAGATTGCCGCCCGCCGCGGCGGAGCGCGCCACGCCGAGGCTGGCGGCGGTGGCGATGGCCGACCGCAGGCTGGCAGGCCCGCCGCGAGAGCCCTGCGCTGCCGCGCCCACGGCGTTCAGCGCGCCGAACGCATTGCCGATGCCCGCCTGCGTGCCGGTGCGGCCGGCGATCAGCGGCAGACGGCTGTGGTAGTTGAGGAAGAACAGGCCGAACTCCGTGCCGTTGTTGAAGCTCGGGCGCGAAGTACTTGAGGTTCAGGCCGTATTGCCCGCCGTCCGAGCGGCGCCTCGGTGGCCAGGCGGTTCACGGTCTGGAAGTTCGCGATGAACGGCCCGCCGAGCGGGCGGAAATCCACGCCCTGGTCCGAGAACGAACCGAAGCCCAGCACCACCTTGCTGCCGCCCGTGGGCGCGAAGTCGTTGTTGCTGAAGTACGAACCGGCCGGCTCCGGCACGGTCGCGTTCCAGTCGGTGATGTAGATAGCCTGCGCGGAGAAGTTGTCGGTGAACTGCACGCTGAAGTTGACCATCTCCTGCGGCAGGAAGGCTTCCTTGAGCTCCGAGCCCGGTACGCGCAGCGCGGACACGTCGAAATGGTTGATGACGTTGATGCCGTTCTGGATGAACGTGCTCTCGCCCCAGCTCACGGCCTGGCGGCCGAGGCGCAGCTCGGCGGCCATGCTGCCGAGATCGAACTTGGCGTACACGAACGCGTCGAGCAGGCGCGTGTAGCTCTTGACCAGGTCTTCGGACTTGTCGGACAGCGGCGTGCGCTGCGTGTTGCCGGCGGCGTCGTCGTACAGCGCCGAGGCGCGCACGAAGGCACCGACGCCGCGGTAGTTGAGCGACAGCTCGGTCAGCGCCTTGAGCGCGCGCGAGTACATGTCGGTGTCGTAGTTGAGGTTGCCGTCGTCGATGTTCGGCGAGCGGCCGCAGCCGCCGTCGGCGATGGCGATCAGCCGGCAGTCGCGCGATTCGACGCGCCAGGCCTGGCCGTAGGTGAGCGTGGTGTCCCAGCTGCCGGAGAAGGTGCCCGTCATCGTTCTGGAAGTCCCAGGCGTAGGCGGCGGGAGTGGCGAGGGCCAGCGTGGCGACGATCGGTAGCGAACGCGCAACGTATCGCCGGATCAGATCGTTACTCATTAATTTCCCCTGAAGACCGCGGTAACACTGCGAGTCGCGAGGAAGGAGCAGGCTAACCGCCGGACCGTATCGTCTTGGTGTTCGCCGCGCTTCTGCCTCCCCTCGCGGACACATGGCGCGGACGTGTTGCGCGCGAGTATAGCAGCGGCCTCCCGGGCCGGACGCTAGACGCCGGGAGTCCGGGTCAGCGCCCTACCAACCGCTCAGACCTGCGTCACCTGCAGGATGGAGTGGCGGATCTGCTCGGACAGGACCAGCTGGGCGTCGGCGGCCACGCGCATCAGCACCTCGTCGAACTCCAGCTTGCCGCCCTCGCCCGCCTTGAGCACGCCGCGCTCGCGCAACAGGTCGATGAAGTTCTCGAACAGCGCGCGGTCGAAGAACTCGGGCGAATTGAAGCCGTACAGCATGTTCATGCGCTGGGCGGCCAGCTGGCACTGCTGTTCCAGGGTCTTCTGCGTCATCGTGCCGGTGCCGGCCTTGAGCAGCAGCGAGATGGCGAGGTAGTAGCGTTCGATGGTCTGGATGGTGGCCTGGGCCAGCATCGACAGCTGCATGGCCTGGGGCGAGTCCGGCGGCGGGCGCATCCAGGCCGTGCGGTCTTCGTTGGGCTTGCAGCACACCTTGTTCGGCCAGCGCAGCAAGCACGCCCTCGATGACCCCGGCCAGTTCCTCCTCGCGCCAGCGCAGGAAAAGCTCGGATGCCACGTAGGGATACACGCGCCAGGCCAGGCGCTGGATGTCCTCGGTGCGCAGCATGGCGTTACCGATGAACGCACAGGCCACTAGCGACGGCAGCGCGAACAGGTGCAGGACGTTGTTCCGGTAATAGGCGATGAGCTGCGCGCTCTCGTCGCTCATCTTCACGATGTCGCCCAGCTTGTGCGCCCACGCGCGAAATGATCTTCAGCGACTCGCCGTACACCACGATCTCGGCCGGCGTGGCGTCGGTCACGGTCACGCGCGGTCGCTGTACGGGCTGGCTCGCAGCAACTTGAGGTACAGCTCCAGCTGGCGCAGCAGCGCCGTCTCCGGCAGTGCGCCGCGCGGGCTGGCCAGCAGCGCCGTCGCCAGCAGGTTGATGGGCGTCACCGCGGCGGCCGAGTTGATCCCGCGCATGATGGACTGCGCCAGGTCGCTCGACCAGCGCGTTCACCGCCGGCAGGCGCGTGTCGTCGTCGAAACGCTGCTCGCGCCAGCTGGGCAGCGCCGCGTCCAGCATGTCGTTGAGCCGGATGGGTTCGCCGACGTTCACGTGCACGGTGCCGAACCGCTCGCGCAAGCACGCGGAACGAGGTGAGCAGGTCCCACCAGCTCTCCTTCTTCTTGGGCGCGCCCGACAGCTCGGAGATATAGGTGTTGGCCTCGACGATGCGTTCGTAGCCGAAGTACACGGGCACGAACACCACCGGCCGCACCGGATCGCGCAGGAAGCTGCGCACCGTCATCGACAACATGCCGGTCTTCGGATGCAGCAGTCGGCCGGTGCGCGATCGCCCGCCCTCGATGAAATACTCGAGCGAGTGGCCGCGCGCCATGATGGCCGCGAGGTATTTCATGAACACCACGGTGTACAGCGCGTTGCCCGCGAAGCTGCGCCGGATGAAGAACGCGCCGCCCTTGCGCAGCAGCCGCCCCACGACCGGGATGTTGAGGTTGATGCCCGCGGCGATGTGCGGCATGCGCGTAGCCCTGGTGATAGATGATGTACGACAGCAGCAGGTAGTCCATGTGGCTGCGGTGGCAGGGCACGTACACCACTTCGTTGCCGCCGTCGGTGACCTGCTTGAGCGTCGCCGCGTGGTTGAACTTCACGCCGTCGTACACGCGGTTCCACACGCGGCCCAGCAGCTTCTCCGCGAATCTGCACGAAGGCGTGCGAGTAGTTAGCGGCGATCTCGAAGGCGTACTTGCGGGCCTGCAGCAGGCCGGGCCGGAACTTGTCGTGCTTCTCGCGGGCTTCGGCGGCCACCACGGCGCGCACCGCGCGGGCGCGCAGCACCTGCGCGACGATGGTGCGGCGGTGCGAGAGATCCGGGCCGATGCGCGTGGCGCGCTGCCGCCGCAACATGCCGCGCAGGAGCCGAGTGATGCGCCGCGCCTGGTCCATGGCCGGCGCGGCGTCCAGCATGGAACGCAGGCTGATCGGCTCGCCGAATTCCACGAACACGTTGCGGCCATTGACGAGCACGGAGAAGAACTTGCGGGCGCGCGAGGTCAGCGCCCAGTTCTCGGCGAACAGCAGGCGCAACCAGGATCCTTCCTTCTGCGGCGCGCGGCCCCAGTAGACCGCCGTGGGGACGAGCAGGACGTCGCGCAGCGAATCTCCGCGCAGTTCCTCGACCAGGTCCAGCAGGTACGGCGGCGGGCGGCGCGTCATGCTCGCGTCCCAGAAACGCCGGCGGCGGCCGACGTCGAAAAATGAACGCCGTTGCTCCACCGGCAGGCTGGAGGAGCGCCGTCTCCGGGAAGGGCAGCTTGCGCTTCTCGGTGACGTTGCACGAGCACGGCGAGATCGGCCACCGAGTCGCGGTCGAACACGTAGCACACGGGTGTTGTCCGGCGAAGTCAGCGACGGCGGTGCCTCGGCCGGCTGCACCGCCGCCCGCACCCAAAGCTTGAAGAATCGCCGCAGCAACCACCCCATGCGCTTAGGTCCGCTGCCTCGTGTAATGTTAGGCGGCGCAGTGTAGCCGACTCGGCCGGAGGGCCCGCATGCCAAGGGACGCAGGATCATTCTGACCGGTGCCTCCGAAGGCATCGGCCGCGCGCTGGCTCTGGAACTGGCCAGCCGCGGTGCGCGCCTCGCGCTGGCGGCGCGCGATCGCGAGCGGCTCGAGATCCTGGCGCAGGAATGTCGTGCGCGCGGCGGCGAAGCGCGCGCCCTGCCCACCGACGTCACCAGCCAGCCGGATTGCGAGTGGCTGGTCGAACGAAACCGTCACCGCGTTCGGCGGCATCGACGTCCTGGTCCACAACGCCGGCATCACGATGTGGAGCCGGTTCGATGCGCTCAAGGACCTGTCGATCTTCGAGCGAATCATGGACGTGAACTACCTCGCGCCGGTGCGGCTGACCGCGCTGGCGCTGCCGCATCTCAAGTCATCGAAGGGACTGCTCGTCGCCGTGGCCAGCCTGGCCGGGCTCACCGGCGTGCCCGAACGGTCGGGCTACTGCGGCCAGCAAGCACGCCCTGATCGGCTTCTTCGATTCCCTGCGCATCGAGCTCGCCGGCAGCGGCGTGGACGTGAGCGTGATCGCGCCGGACTTCGTGGTCAGCGAGATCCACAAGCGCGCGATCGGCCCCGATGGCGAGCCGCTGGGCGAATCCCCCATGGTGCAGTCGAAGATCATGACCGCCGACGAATGCGCGCGGCGCATCGCAAGCGCCATCGACAAGCGCGAGCGGCTGCTGTTGATGTCCACGCGCGGCAAGCTTGGGCGATGGCTGAAATTGCTGGCGCCGTCGGTGATCGACCGGATGGCGGCGAAGGCGATCCGGGACAGGCACTGATCTCGCCGCTCCGCTACCATCGGCGCCTGAATGGCTGGCTATCTTCTCCGCGCGAGCGCCCGTGCCGTTATCGTAACGGCCACCTTGGCGTTGCCGGATTTCGCAGCCGCGCAAGACGCGGGGCCGCCGGCGCCGGCGAGCGAAAGCAACGCTCCACCGCCTCCCGCGCCCATCACCGAGATCGTCGTCAAGGGCGAACGCGCCGCCGTCGAAACCACCATCGACCGCAAGATCTACGCGGTCTCGCGTGATCTCCTCGCCACCTCCGGTACGGCCGCGGACGTACTGCGCAACCTCCCGTCCGTCACCGTCGACGTGGATGGCAACCCGAGCCTGCGCGGCGATGCCAGCGTCGCCATCCTGATCGACGGCCGGCTCGCGCCCGAATTCAACAACGCCAGCCGCGGGCAGGCCCTTCAGCAGTTAGGGGCCGAGAACATCGATCGCATCGAGGTGCTCACGAACCCGCCCGCCAACTTCAAGCGCGATGGCACCGGCGGCGTCATCAACATCATCACCAAGCGGCGACCTGGCGCGCGGTCGGCGAGCGCGCAAGCCAGCATCGGCAGCCATGGCCGATACAACCTGGGAGGTCGGGCGGGCCGGCAGGTCGGCAAGGCAAACCTGCGCGCCTCCGCGGCGGTGCGAAGCGATCCCCGCCAGCGCGATTTCCAGGAACTCCGCACCGCGCTCGATGCCGCCGGCAATATCCTTGACGATCGGCAGACCCACACCGTGGGCAATGACGACCGCCTGTCGAAGAACATCGGTCTCGGCGCCGACGTCGACATCACGGACACCGACAAGGTCACGGCCGAAGGCAACTACACGCGGCGCGACTCCGAAGGTTTTCAGCGTGAACTCGGCCGGACCTTCGATGCCGGTGGCGCACCCACCAGCGAGTACACGCGGGCGCGACGCGGCGATCCCTATGAATACTCGAGCTCCGCGCAGCTGCGTTATCACCGCCGTGGCGAGCAGGATGGCGATGGCCTGACGGTGAATGCCGAGCGCTCGCAGACCTTCGAGAAGGGACTGCTGCACTTCACCAACACGTACACGCTGCCCGTCCGACCGGACTCCGTGCAGGACAAGGGCTTCCTCGAGGACCAGCTCACGAAGGAATTCAGCGCGAACTACGTGCTCACGCAGGCGAACGACCGCAAGCTCATCGTGGGATACAACCTCACGAACGATGACTTCCAGTTCGACGCCCTGCAGACGCTCACGGTGCCCGCGGGCAGCGTGATGCCCGTGGATCCCAACTACAGCAACGTCTTTCGTTACACGCAGACCCTCCATGCGCTGTACGGGTCGTATGAACTTCCGTTCGAGACGTGGACCTGGCTCGCGGGCGTGCGCCTGGAAGACACCCAGCTCGACATCGATCAGGTGACGATGGACCAGCAGTTCACGCAAAGTTACTTCAAGATCTATCCGAGCCTGCATGCGTCGCGCACGCTCACCGAACAGCAGAAGTTGCGATTCAGCTTCACACACCGGGTATTCCGGCCGGATGGCACGGACCTGAATCCCTTCCGGATCCAGAACAACGAGTTTGCCGTCAGCGAGGGCAATCCCTACCTGGAACCGATCGACTCCGAGTCCGCCGAGGCCGGCTGGTCGTTCGACCGGGGCCGTACTTCACGCAGTGTCACGGCGTATGCACGCCGCAGCCGGAATGCGCGCACGAACGTGACGACTGTTATCTCACCCACCGTGACTCTCACCCGGCCGCAGAACATCGGCGAACAACTGTCCGGTGGCCTCGAGTTGGCCGCCGCGGGACGCATCGGCGAAACGCTCGACTACAACCTGAACGGCAACGTCTATTACGTGGAGATGGACGCGTCGAATCTTGGATTCGCGAACAAGCGTTCCATCTACAGCGCCGATGCGAAAGCCGCGCTGACCTGGCGCGTGGGCGAGAAGGACACGCTGCAGATCAATGCCGCCGTGTTGGGGCGCCGCGTGATGCCGCAGGGGTATCGCCCTTCCAACGCCACGATGGATCTCGGCTACCGCCACCAGTTCCGGCAGAACCTGTCGATGACGGCCACCGTGACGGACGTGTTCGCCAGCCGGAAATTCACATTCATCACCGATACGCCGGAGCTTCAGCAGTCGATGACGTTCCATCCGGCGGGGCGAATCCTTTTTCTGGGCCTGTCGTGGACGATGGTCGGCGCGAAGAAACCCGCGCAGGAAAAATTCGAATACGAGCAGTAGCCGTTCAATCAGGCAACCGAAGTGACGCCTGTCCGAACGCGTACTTCCAGCCCTGCGGTGTGCGCACGTACGTGTCGCTGAACCAGAGCTTGTAGTCGAACGTACTCTGATCCTTCTTGCGCGTACCCTTGAGCCACAGCAACGCCGTGACCGTGGCCGTGTCCTTGCCAAATAGCCGAACCGTCTGCGTGCCGGCTATCTCCACCTGCTTCTCGTAGGTGATGTCTTCGTTCTTCGCGGAGGCGACGAGATCGGCGCGCGAGTAGGCCTTCCCATTGCCGAGCACCAGCGTGAATTCCGGATGCAGGATGCGATCCATTCCCTGCCAGTCGTTGCGCTCCACGGCGGCCTGGTACTCGGTGTCGAGCGCGGCCAGCTGGTCCCGGTCGGCAGCCTCACTCGCGCTGATCAACGGCGCGGCCATGGCGGCGGCGGCAAGAACCAGGCGACCCAAAATGCATTTCGCAATCATGTTTTTCTCCTCAGGCGGCCATGCCTTCCGGCGGCCGGTGATCGAACAGTTGCCGGATCGCCGGCAGTCTTTCCTGCGCGGCCCGCTTGCCGGCTTCGAAAATTCTAGGCATCGCCTCCGTTTCCCAGAGTTTGATGCGGCGATCGAGGTCCAGCTGGAAATGCAGCATGCGCTTGCCGCTGCCGGCGGCTTCGCCGAGGCGGGCCTGTTGCAGGTTGTTGATCATGGTGGTGGTCACCTGCGCCACCAGGCGCGACACGCGATCGATGCGTCTCGGCAAACTACCGTGGAACCCCAGCGTGATGCAGGCATCCGCATCCCGCGCCGCCGATACCGGCAGCGGATCGGAAGTGACACCGTCCGTGAGCCGCCGGCCGTCGATCTCGACACTCGGAAACATGAATGGCACCGCCATGCTGGCGCGCACCGCGTCCGACAGCCGGCCGCGATCCAGCACCACCGATTCGCCTCGCGATGCGTCGGTGGCGACGATGCGCAGCGCGGTCGGCAGATCCTCGATGCGTGTCGAGCCGAAGGCCCGCTCCACCCGCGCGCGGATCAGCGCCGCATCGCGCAGCGAGAAGTCCGCGTTGAATCCGCAGAACCGCGGCGCGAGGATTTCGAAGTACGCGCGCCAGCGCTTCTTGCCGGTGAGATCCGCGGACCAGAGCCGCATCGCCGCTTCGAGGCTCTCTTCGCCATTCCATCCCCGGGCGATGCAGGCGCCGAACAGCGCGCCCGAGCTGCAGCCCACCACCAGGTCGGGCCGCAAGCCCTCTCCCGCGAGCACATCCGCGATCCCCAGCGCGGCAACGCTGCGAACACCGCCGCTGCCCAGCACCAATGCGAGTCGAGCAGCCATGTTCAGGACTCGTCCCTGTTTGCAGGGATGGCGCCCGGCGCCAGTGAAGGACTGCGACTCATGCGGTTCTCCCATGAACGAGATGAGGGACGGTGCGTTGCGCCAGCGTGTTGCTCGCGTACGCCAGTAGTTCGTTGGTCCAGTCCGCGAACAGGTCGAACACGCGGAACGAAAGGTCGAGGCAGCGGACGCGCTCGAGCTCGGTGAGCGGAATCGCCTCGAGTATCGCGGTGATCCATGCCGTGCATCGCATGGCCCGTCTCGCGCGCGAAGTGGAACTGGCCGAGGTAGCGCAACTCCGGCCCGCCCTCGGCCTGGATCTGTCGCGGCGATTTTCGCGGTGAGACCGAACAACACGTTGCCGGTCTCCTCGATGGCCTCGACGACCACCAGCTTCTCGGTGGGCGTCGTGCCGTGGATGATCTGCGCCAGGCGCGCCATCAGCATGCGGTTGTGCTGGCGCGTCGTCCTTCATGTACGAGCGCAGCACCTGCGTCGACGTGCGAGCTGCGGTCGAAGCCGAGCTTGGTCAGGTCCTCGAGATACCAGGGCCAGTGGTGGTCGTCCTCGTGCGTGTGCTCGTTGACGAGCCGCTGGTGCGGATCATTCGACGGTTCGTCGCGCAGCACGAAGCGGTTGAGATCCGAGAACGCCAGGATGAACGGCGCCATGCAGGGCAGGAAGCGCCAGCCGGTCGCGCGGCGCGACCGACTCGCTGCGCAGGAATTCGAACAGGGGCAGCTTCGAATAGTGGCGCTTGGCCTGCGCCAGCTCTCGCATCACGGCCTTCATCAGTTCTCCAGGACAAAATGGTGTCTCCTGGAGTACGGACGCCGCGCGTTATTCCGATCAGGACATGCGTCAGTTGTAATTTTTTGTCGTGACAGCCGCTCGCCATGCGCGCAATGGCCGCGCGCGCCCGCAGCGTGTCCGGATGGGCGTCGCCCAGCGCGCCGGCGAACTGCACCGCCGCGGTGGCGAAGGCGTCGCGCGCCTCGCGCGATTGCTGCTGCCGCTCACGCAGCAGTCCGGTCACGTACCAGGCCTGGCCGGTGAAGCGCGAGAAGGACTCGGCTTCGATCGGCGGGCGCCAGCTCGCGCGCACGATCGAGCGTCGGCGGCCGCGGCGGTCGAGGTCTCCGTCGCGAGCGCTCGAGCTCGGCGCGCTGAGCCAGCGCGAAGCGCGATGTGCGCCGTGGCAGCAGTTCTGCGACTCGTAGCTGGTGATGCGCGCTGCGCATACAGCGGCGCGGCCTCGGCGGACGCGGCGCTGCGTGGCCAGCAGTGCTCGCGCGCGTCATGCACGTCGCGCGTCGCCAGCGACGTGCTCCGGGCGAGAGATTGGCGCGGCGCAGATGGGCTCGCGCGGAATCCAGCAGCCGCGTGGCGGCGGCGAACTCGCCGCGCGAGGTTTCGATGTCCGCCTCGCCGATGTCGATGCCCGCGCAGCGTGACCAGGTTGCCGCGCGCGAGCGCCGAGCGTGCGCGCACTTCGCGAAATCCGCCAGTGCTTCGTCGAGACGCGCGAGCTGCGCGAGAATGCGCGCCCGGCGGTAGATCGCGCCGGTCGTCGGAGAGATCTGCGCGCTCGGCGGCGAGCTCGCGCAGGATCTCCCAGCCGAGGTCGAGTTCTTCGAGCGCGCGCCGGGGATTGCCGGCGTTCATCCACAGGCTCGACCAGTCGTCGTGCAGGTTGGCCGCCGCCCGGCTGCGCGCCGCGGCCGGCGGCGGTCGAGCAGTGCGCAGCGCCTCGCGGTAGTGCGCATGCGCGGCGGCGAACTCACCGCGCAGGCCGTGACGCGCCGCCGATCGACCTGCAGGATGTCCGTGCGGTCGTAGACCGATTCGCCACGCCCGCGAGCTTCGAAGCGCGCCAGCGCCTGCTGCGCGATACTCCAGCGAGCCGTTGCGCATCGCCCGCATTGCGCGGCGAAGTAGGAGCGCGCCAGCAGGCACTGCGAGGCGATCGCGTCGTCGGCCTGTCGGCGCGCGAGTTCGCGCGTGCAGTGCGGCGAGCGCCTTCTTCCGCGCGGCCCAACTGGCTCCACAGGTCGCGCGCGCATGCAGCGCAGCGCGGCGCCGAGCTGGCTGGACTCGCGCCGGCAGCGATTCGATGGTGCGCGTGAGCAAGGCCTCGGCGTTGCGGTACACGGCCGTTGGCGCGGTACCAGTTGGCGAGGAAATCCGTGGCGAATATGCGCGTGCGCAGGTCGTTGGCGCCGGTATCGCGCGCGATCTGCTCGCTGCGCGCGATGAGCTGCTCGAAGCGTCAGCGACTCGCCGGGCTGCATGCCTTCGATGAGCACCGTCGACGTGAACGGTCGCCGCCGCCTCGGCATTGGCCAGCCGCTCGACGGCCATCGCGCGCTGCCGCTCGGCATCGCGCCACTGCCAGGCCGCGACGCCGAGCGCCACGCACCGAGCGCCGCGACCGCGGCAGCACCGCAGCGACACCGGCAGCGCGTTGCGCGCGCACGAATTTGCGCGCCACGTAGCCGAGCGAGCGGCGCCGCGCCGCGATGGGTTCGGCCGCGAGATGCCGCTCGATGTCGTTGGCGAAGGCTTCCACCGACGCGTAGCGATCGGCGGGCTTCTTCTCGAGCGCCTTGGCGACGATGGCATCGAGATCGCCCGCGCAGTGCGCCCGCCTCCGCCGGTCGCGCGGCGCGGCTCGACCAGCGGTGGCTCCACGTGCAGCACTTCGTGTCTCGTAAGCGCCGAGCGAGCGACCCGTCGGGCGAATACGGACTCGCGCCGGTCAGCAACTCGTAACAGGATCACGCCCAGCGAGTACACGTCGGTGGCGACGGTGACGGGCTGGCCGGTGAATTGTTCGGGCGCGGCGTACGCGGGCGTGAGCGCGGCGGCGCCCATGACCGTGTGTGCGCCGACGCGCGCGCGCTGGATCCGGCTGCAACAGCCGCGCGATGCCGAAATCGAGCAGGCAGCACGGCGCCGTCCTCGCGCGACCAGGATGTTGTTGGGCTTGAGATCGCGATGCACGATGAGCCGCGCGTGGGCGAACGCCACGGCGCGCAGGATGTTGAGGAACAACTGCAGCTTCTGGCGCAGGCTCGAGGCGCTGCGACGCGGCAGTACTCGTCGGGCGGCACGCCCTGCACGTATTCCAGCGCCAGGTACGGCCGGCCGCGTTCGTCGACGCCCGCGTCGTACAGCCGCGCGATGTTCGGGATGCTCGAGACTGGCGAGGATGTCGCGCTCGCGCGCGATGCGCTCGGCGATGCCGCGATCCACCAGGCCCAGATGCGGCAGCTTGAGCGCGACCTTGCGCTGGATGGAGCCGTCGACGCGCTCGGCCAGCCACACCGAGGACGTGCCGCCGGTGCCGAGCTCGCGCAGCAGGCGATAAGGGCCGACGACGGAGTCCGGCTCCGAGCGTCAACGCCCGTGGGCGGCGCGCTGAACGGCGGCAGGCGGTTCAGGAAATCGTCGGTTTCGATGGCGCGTGCCGCGCGCGAGCAGCTCGCGCCAGCGATTCGCGCAGGTCAGCATGTTCGGGCGGCAGCGCGGCGAGCCAGGCCGCGCGCTGCGCGGGCGGCAGGTCGAGTGCCGCGTCGAGCAGCGGGCTCAGTCGTTTCCAATGGGCGGCGGTGATGGGCATGGCGTTGCTGAGTACGGACGCGGTGGCGACGCCCGTCATCCGGACATCAGCGCAGCATGGCCGCCAGCAGCAGGCGCGCCTTCTCCCAGTCGCGCCGCACGGTGCGGTCGGTGACGCCCAGCACCGTCGGCGATCTCCTGCTCGGTCATGCCGGCGAAGTAGCGCATCTCCACCACCTGCACCAGGCGCGGATCCTCGTCCTGCAGCGCCTCGATGGCGTCGTTGATCTGGATGACTTCGTCCTCACCGGCGCGCAGGTTGTCGGCCAGCTGCGCGTCCAGCGGCACGTGCACGGCGTCGCCGCCGCGCCGCTCGGCCAGGCGCTGGCGCGCGAAGTCGACGATCACCGAGCGCATGACGCGCGCGGCGTAGGCGAAGAAATGGCCGCGCTCGGTGCCCGCGAGTTTGCCGGCGCGCTGGAAGCGCAGGAAGCTCTCGTGCAGCAGCACCGTGGTGTTGAGCAGCGTGTTGCGGCCGCCATCGCGCAGCTGCGCGCGCGCCTGGCCGCGCAGGTCTTCGTAAGCCACCGCGAACAGACGTTCGCGCGCGGCCTCGTCGCCCGCGTGCGCGCGCTGGATCAGCTGCGAGAGTTCGTCCATGGTGGGTCGGGGACGGTTTCAGTTGCGACGTCGCGACACGGCTCCGCGTCCGCACACGGAAACCGTTCACCGGTCCCCTTCACGACGCGTCCTGCGGCAGGTCGAGCGAGATCAGGAAGTACTCGAACAGGTACTTGAGGAACCGCACTTCGTCCTGCAGGCGGTGGTCGCTGTTGAGGATGTGCAGCGCGCAGCCATGGCGGCGCGCGAACTCGATGCTCTGCTCCACGGGCACCACGTCGTCCTTCCAGCCGTGCACGATGGTCGTGGGGCAATCGAGCAGCTTCTCGCGCAGCGGCGGCAGGCCGGGCATGGTCAGCGCCGGCGCCATGAGGAACACGCCGCGCGCATGCAGCAGCGACGCGGCGGCCACGGACACGTAGCCGCCCGAGGCTCGAGCCGCACGAGCACCAGGTCGCCCTTCAGCTCCTTGCAGAACTCGACCAGCTTGTTGACCCGCTCGCGCGGATCGTCGATGCCGCGGTAGTCCACGGACTCCACTTCATATCCTTCGCTGCGCGCATTGCCGGCGAGCGCGGTGATCTTCACGCCCCAGGGCCCGGCGTCCTTGCCATGCGAGAACACTACGTAACGATCATGGTCGAACTCGGCTCTTCCCTCACAATCTTCCACAGCAGTGCGTCGAGCGTGCGCGACGACGACGCCGACGGCTTCTGCATCACGCGATTGCCGCGCGACTTCACGCCTTCGCGTTCCAGGCGCCGCATTTGTTCACGCGCAGGACGCGAGCCGGCCGGAAACGCGATGCGGCCGCCGGCGCCGGTGACGCGATGCCAGGGCAATGCCGCGATCATCGCCCGACTCGCGCAGCACCGTGCCCCACCAGACGCGCGCGCCCCGGCAGACCCGCGCGCCGCGCCACTTCGCCATAGCTGGCGAAGGTGCCGCGCTTGATGCCGCGCACCGCCTTGAGAATGGCGGCCGCACGTTGTCGGGCGGGATTGGTGGATTGCATCGAATTGCCATCGGAAGACGTGCGAGATTGCCAAACGGTTTGCCGAACAGTTTGTACGGCGTCGCGCAGCGATTAGAGTTTCCGGGTCCTCGGCGCCGGATTCAATCACGCGATGGCCAATCTCGCAACGACAAGAGCAGCAAGCGACATGCAACCAGCCCGCCCGCAGATGGATTGGCTGACCCTGACCGACACCACCACCGCCGGCCCCACGCTGCGTGCGTGGATCCGCGTACACAAATCGACAATCGGCCGCTGGCTGTTCGCGCGCACCGTGTCGCGCCGCGCGCCCTACTTCGGCACCATCAAGCCGAAGTTCCTGGATCTGCAGCCCAAGCTTGTGCCGCGTGTGGATGAAGAAGCGCCGCGCCGTCGAGAATCACATCGGCACCGTGCACGCGCTCGCCATGGGCAATCTCTGCGAGCTCGCCGCCGGGCTGTGCACCGAGGTCACCATTCCCGCCGGCATGCGCTGGATTCCGCGCGGCATGACCATCGAGTACCTGGCCAAGGCCGAGACCGACGTCACCGCCACCGCTCGCCTCGAGAAGACCGAGTGGGCGCAGGCCGAGAACGTGGCCGTGCCCGTGAGCGTGCACGACGTCAACGGCAAGGAAGTGGTGCGCGCCGTCATCAGCATGTACGTGTCGCCGAAGAAAGAGTCCTGAGGCCTTGGGGCGGCGAGGCGCAATCGTACGGTGCTCGCTGGCGCTTCCGCTCACGTTGCTCCTTCCGGTCTGCACGTTTGCCGCGCAGCCGGCGCCATTGGCCTGCCCCGCCGGCTCCACTCCCCGCAGCGTCCCCATCGATGAAGGCAAGGCGCGGGTCGAGAACTGCCGCGACAGCAAGACGGATCAGCGTGTCGGCCGGATGCGGGTGGTCAGGAACAACGGTTTCATCGAAGCCGAAGGCCAGTACCGGAATGGCAAGCTCGACGGACGCTACATCGTCCATGCCGAGGATGGATCGGTGCACTCCGTCATCCAGTATGTCGACGGAAAGAAGGTCGACGAGAAGCTGACTCGCCGCGCGATCGACAAGATCTTCGCCGAGCAGAACGCGATCGCGCAGGAGAAAGGCAAGCGCTGGCGCATAAAGATGCTGGACGACTACACCGCGCAATACACGATTCGCGTGGAGGCGCCGTTCTCGTGGTTTCCCATGAACGAGGATGAAATGCACGGGAAGCTGGTGTCGGAACCCGCCATGTGCGCCATGTTCGATCTGCCCGCGGACATCCGCGGGCTGGTTGCCCGCTATGAGAAGAGTGACGGGGAGGAGCTCACGACAGTGAACATCACTCCCGCGGATTGCGACGCGGCCGCCAGGAAGCGCACGTCTGCGGGAAAGCGGTGATGGCCCCCGTGAATACCGGATGTCGAAGGCGGGTCAGCGCGCGCCGGGGCCGCGTCGTGCAAGGAACTGACACGATCTGCCGGCATGCTTTGTACGCAATCGAACAGAGTTCCCGAGGATGGAGCATCATCCTGTGACCATGCCGGAACACGCGACTGCTTCCATCGAAAATCTCAGACCCTTCACGCGGCCATCGACGCCGCGCGCCCTTTGGCAGCTGACCAACACCTTGCTTCCCTTCCTCGCCCTCTGGGGCCTGATGGCCTGGAGCTGGAAGGCCGACTGGGGCTACGGCTGGACACTGGCGCTGGCGGTGCCCGCGGCGGCGTTCTATGTGCGGCTGTTCATCCTGCAGCATGACTGCGGCCACGGATCACTGTTCGCGAACCGCCATGCCAACCGCTGGACGGGCGCGGTACTCGGCCTTTTCACGCTGTTTCCCTTCGCATACTGGAAGAAGACGCACGACCTGCATCACGCCACGTCGGGGAATCTCGAAAAGCGCTTGCTGGGCGACATCCGTACGCTGACCGTGGCCGAGTACCGTGCGAGCTCGTTCTGGCGGCGGCTCGGTTACCGCCTGTACCGGAGCATGCCGGTGATGCTGCTGATCGGCCCCACCTACCAGTTCGTGGCCAAGCATCGTCTACCCATCGGAATGCCGCTTCGGTGGCGCCGCGAGTGGCGCAGTGTCGGCCTCAACAACCTGGCCCTGCTGGCCGTGGCGTCGGCGCTGGGATTGTGGCTGGGATGGCCAGTGTTTCTCGCGGTGCAACTTCCCGTGGTGGCGCTCGCGGGCGCGGCGGGCGTCTGGCTCTTCTATGTCCAGCACAACTTCGACGGAGGCTACTGGACGCGGGGTGATGACTGGGATCCGCGCCAGGCCGCCATCGCCGGAAGTTCGTTCTACGATCTGCCAGCAGTGTTGCGCTGGTTCACCGCGAACATCGGCTATCACCACATCCATCACCTTTCGCCGCGCATCCCGAACTACCACCTGAGAGCCGCGCATGCCGCCAATGCGGGACTGCCCGGATTGAAACGGTTGAACCTCCGCGAGAGCCTGTCCTGCTCCCGGTTCAAGTTGTGGTGCGAGGAAACGCACCGCATGGTGGGCTATTCCGATCTCGGCCGGATCCCCAGCAAGCGGGCGTAAGTCTTCAGGTTGGCTGCGTAGCAGGAACAAGCAAGCGACACGAGTTTCTGGCCATCGAGTATTTCGATGTTGCCCCGCGCGTATCGCACCATTCCCTTGTCCCGCAGTGCGGCCGCCGCCAGCGTGATGCCGGATCGGCGCACATCCAGCACACGGGCCAGCATCTGGTGCGTGAGCGCCAGGTGGTTGGATCCTCCTCGCGCCATGGCCGTCAGCAACTGGCTCGCCAGCCGGTTCTCGAGCAGATGGTGGCTGAAGCAATGCACGTCCTGCGAAACCATCATCAGCCGGACGAAGGCATATCGCTTCATCAGCACGTGAAACGCGGGCTGCTCACTCAGCTGGCGCCGGAACGAACTCGCGCCCACCCTGAGCGCGGCGCCCGGGCACTGCACCTCGGCAGGGAACTCCACCTCGGATATCTCGTGGATGAGCTCGATGCCTACCAATCCTTCGCGTCCGATCACGCCGCAACCCGGGTGATCCCCGCGCGCGCCGCAGCCCGCCGAGATCACGGCATCCAGCGGGAAGTAGGCGTGCGTGAGCGGTTGGCCGGGCTCGGCCAGGCGATCCCCAGCGCGCAGCGCCACGGGCTCGGCGTCTGAAAGCAGCGCGTCACGCGCTGCCGATGTCAGCCCGTGGATGAGCAGGTTGCTGGATGTCGCCGGCACCCGCACAGACTGACAAGACGATCGCGGGACTTCCGTACGCCAGCGAACATGGCGTTGCACCTCGCGGTGCATCACTCAATAGGACATCAGTCTCTCTGACTCACGATTCACTACCGCGTAGCACTCGCAGGACATGGCCTCGAGCTGCTTGCGGTCGAGGACCGTGATCTTGCCGCGTGCGTACCGGATGATCCCGTGCTGCTGGAGACGCCCGGCAGCTTCCGTGACCCCTTCACGGCGCACGCCCAGCATGTTGGCAATCAATTCCTGCGTCATCTTCAGTTCGTTCGAGTCGAGCCTGTCCAGCGACAGCAGCAACCAGCGGCACAACTGCTGATCGAGCGCGTGGTGCCGGTTGCACACCGCGGTCTGTGCCATCTGGGTGATCAGCGACTGCGTGTACCGCAACAGCAGGTGCAGGAGTTCGCCATGACGATCGAATTCCTGTTTGAGTCGAGCGCCGCTGAGCCGGTACGCGCTTCCAGCGCTCTGCACCACCGCCCTGCTGGGAGTGGACTCGCCGCCCATGAACAGCGAGACGCCGACGGCACCATCACGGCCGACCACGGCGATCTCCGCGGATGCGCCATCCCTCAACACGTAGAGCAGCGAGATGATGCAGTCGGTGGGAAAGTAGATATGCCGAAGTTTCGCCCCGGGCTCGTAGACCACCATGCCGAGTGGCATGGCGACGAGCTGGAGATGCGGGTACAGCCTTTCGCGTTCCGGCACGGGCAGCGCGCGGAGCAATCGATTGAGCTCGAGTGAGGGAGTACCAACCATCAATCATGAGCTCCAGTGACGAGACTCATCCTATGTTCGCTTCCGTACGGACTCAAGCCAAACGCATAACTAATCTCAGGCATGCCTCCTTACAACGCAGATCGTAGTCCGTTTTCGACGTCAGCCATCAAGAAGTCGCCACGTCAGAGGCCCGGGATCGACCCGGCGACCTGCATCCTGATCATCGAGAACAGACGCGCTGACACCGTCGCGCTGTCGTTCATGCTGTCGGTACGAGGGTATGAAGAGATCCGCGCTGTGCGCAGCGCAGCGCGCGCCGTGGTGATCGCGGAGAACTTCCGCCCGGGGCTCGTGTTCGTGGATCTGGAATTGCCCAACACCGATGTGCTGGCACTGGCCCGGAAGCTGCGGGCCGCCGGACGAGCCCAATCCATTCGCCTGATCGCACTCACCTCCGTCGTCGATCCCCAGGCGCGCGACAGTACCCGCGAAGCGGGCTTCGAGCGTTACCTGATGAAGCCCTGCGATCAGGACGAGGTCGACCGCATCCTGCATTTACCCGTGGCGGCCAATCCATGATCGGCGCACGCGCGGGATTCAGTTGGCGCCTGATGTGGCCATGCCTGATCGTCCTGGCGCTGTCCGATGTCACGATGGCGCAGGAAGGAGCGTCCATGCCGGCAAATGCCGTGAGCAGCCGGTTCGGCAATGGCTGGGAGTGCGAACGCGGGTATCGGAGAGTGGGCGCCAACTGCAATAAGGTGAAGGTTCCCGACAATGGCTTCCTGAATGCGTCGGGCGCCGACTGGGAATGTCATCGCGGATTCTTCAAGAAAGCCCAAGCATGCGAGGCCGTGCGCGTTCCGGCCAACGCGCATGCGGATGACACCATGTATGGCGTCGGCTGGCGTTGCAATCGCGGCTTTCGTCAAGACGCAGACATCTGCACGAAGATCGCCGTTCCCGCCCATGGCTACCTTTCCCAGACCATGTTCGGACGCGGATGGCAATGCGAGCGCGGCTACCGCGTGAGCGGTGAAGCATGCGAGAAGGTCGACGTGCCGTTGAACGGGTACCTGCGCGAGCCCGGTGACGAGTGGGATTGCGAACGCGGTTTCGCGCGAGAAGGTCCGAGGTGCAGCGCCATTCGCGTGCCGGAACACGCCTTCCTGAACAACCGCGGCGATGAGTGGCAGTGCGAGCGCGGCTTCCGGAGAAGCGCCGATGCCTGTGTGCGGCTCGCGCCGCCCGAGCATGGCTTTCTGGACGAGTCCGGCAATGACTGGCGTTGCGGCGAAGGCTTCCGCAAGCGGGGCCAGACATGCGTGGCCGCGGCCATCGCGGATCGCTAAGCGGCGTCGTGCAGGATCACGCCCAGCGTGAAACGCTGGCCAGCCAGCACGCGGCTCACGCCATGGCGCATCTTCACGCGGTAGTGACCGCGGCTGCCCCGCACGGGCCGCTCGTTCACCGCGAAGATCACGGCATCTCCCTGCGACAGCGGCACCACCTCGACGCGTGACTGCTGGCGCGGGCGTTGCTCGGTGAGTACGAACTCGCCGCCGGTGAAATCCTTCTCCGGGCGCGACAGCAGCACCGCCATCTGCAGCGGAAACACATGCTCACCGTACAGGTCCTGGTGCAGGCAGTTGAAATCACCCGCGCCATAGCGCAGCAGCAAAGGCGTGGGCCGCCGCTGATCCGCCGCGTGGCAACGCTCGAGGAACTCGCCATGCGTCGGCGGGAAGCGCCAGGTCTGGCCCAGCAGCTCCTGCCACTGGTTCGAGAAGCCCGCGAGCCGTGCGTAGAGCGCATGCCGCAGCTGCTTTACCGCCGGCGGCAGTGGATAGGCGAAGTACTGGTACTCGCCACGCCCGAATCCATGGCGGCTCATGACCACGCGGCTGCGGAAGCGGGAGTCGTCGTCGTACATCCCGGCGATGTCCGCGCACTCCTCTGCTTCGAGCAGGCCGGGCAGGCGAGCGAAGCCGCGTTCGTCGAGGCTGCCGCAGACCTCGGACCAGTCGAAATCCACGAGTCGATCCGCGGGTGTCGGGGAGAGGGCATCGAGGCGGAGAGTCGAAGTCTTCATGCGCGCCACAGTAGTGGCTGGCGGCGCGCACATCATTCCGAAACTTGCTGAATCCGGCGCCAGGCCGGCAGCCCCGAAGACCTATTCGCGCGCGGCCTTATCGCAGTCGGCGCGGGTGATGGTGGTCGACACGAGCAATGCCTTCTGTTCGTTCGCCGCGAAGATGTTCATGGTGCGGAAATCTGTCTCCGCCATGGCCAGCATGCGGCAAACCGCGGGCATGGCGAGCACCTGCTTGCGGAACTCGGCAAGGTGGCCCTGGGGCAGCCCCCTCTTCACCACCATGTCGAAGCGCAACGTCTGCTCGTCGATCAGCGTGAAGCTTGCCGGCACACCCTGATCCACATATTCCGCATTCACTTCCGACAGCAGCCGATCCAGACCGGCGCGCGTGAACCGGTGGCTTGCCACTTCACCCTGACGGAACTCGATGTTCACGAGCACGACTTCCTTCGCACTCACGATGCGCGCGGGGCCATGCGGTTTCCGGGTCCTGGTGTCCTGGCACCACTCATTGCGCTTTTCCTGCCGCAGCTCGGCGTCGCGCATGAACTGCATGCCCGCCGGACACTTGAGCGGCTCCGCCGCGAAAGCCGGCATCGCAAAGGACGCCGCAAGCACCCACACGAGACGCTTCACGCGCTCTCCGCGGTGGCCTTCAGTGGCGGCATCTTCACGGTCTTCTCCACTTCCTCGACCGCGGGCATGCGCACCGTGTGGTCATCCACCGGCACGTGGCCGCCCACGTCCTGGGGCACCAGGCCGCGAAGAATCGACGACTCGACCTCGTGGTCGACGACCGGCGAGTATTTGGCGAACCGGTTCACGCTGATGGGCCGCGCACGCGAACTGCCAGCCTGATGCGTCACGATGAAGGCGTGGTACTCGCCCGGTTTGGTCGTCGCGAAGCCGAACGCCAGGTTGATCTTGCCGGCGCGCATGGTTTCTTCGTTGTTGATGCGGTCATCGCAGACCACGAAGTAGCTGGCCTCACCCGTGCGCCCGGCGAACGCGCCCTCGGCGTACAGGGAATCCAGGAACGCTTCGACCTGCGCCTTGGCCATGAGCCACGTGGCCGCGGCATTGCGCTCGAACAGCATCCAGCGCGTACCGCGTTCGATGCAGGTCATGACGAACAACGCGAGTCGCCGCGCGGAGAGGAAGCGCCAGTCGCTCACCGCCGCGGCGCCGGCCGCGAGCGTGCGCGGGCTGGCAGCGAACTTCGGCGCGATGCGAACGGACTGCAGCAGGTTGATGCCGGCATTCACGAGACGCGAGCGATCGGAGTTGTGCACGGTCCAGGCGGGGCGCAGGCCCGGGCGCAGGATGGCGTCATCGCCTTCGGCGGCGGCCCACACGGGCCAGTTTTCGTCGCAGCGCGCGATCATGCCGGCGGCGACGCCGCAGGGCGCGAACAGTTCGAATCGTCCGCGCAGGCGGTCGAAGGCGACCACCCGAGGGAAGAACATCGCGGCGTCTTCGCTGCGGAACGGCCAATGCCGCATGCCGTCCAGCGCGGCGGCGCTCGACGCCCAGGTCGACGGCGGATCCACGATGAGGATGGCGCGGCGCTCACGGCAGAAGCGGCCCGCGACCAGCAGCGTGGACAGGCCCACGTCGTGCTCGCGCGTCAGCGGCGGGATGCACAGCAAGTTGATGTCGGGCGCGGCTTGTAGCGCGAAGATGCCGGTGCCTGCCTGCGCGGAGCCGATGACGTCGTAGTCCGTGATCGGGCCACCGTCATCGCCATCCGGGTTGGAAGGCGTGTAGCCGATGACGGCGGCGTTGGCCGCGGGCGTGCGCGTGGGGCGATCCACCGGAACGCTGCCCTGCACGCGGACGAGGCGCGAGTCGCGCAGGATGTCGGCGACGAAGCGGTCCGCGCCCGGCTTCACCGAAATGCGGCGGAAGATCTCCTGGTCCTCGATGGACTCGGAACCGGCCGTGCGCACGCGCTGCACGACGAGGTTGAAGCGATCGGTCTCCTTGGAGTCGATGGAGTCGTAGTCCACGGAGGCGCGCAGGAATTCACGCGAGCCTGCGCCCACGCCACGCAGCAGCAGCCGGCCATGGGCCGTGGGCAGCGTGAGCGTCGGCGGCTTCGCGCCATTGACCACGCGCACGATGACCGCGCCGCGGCCACCGTTCTCGAAGAACTGCTCGACGGCGTAGCTCAGCGTTGAAGGCTGCCAGAGCCCGCCGAAGACGCGCGTGTAGTCGGCGAAGCTGCGCACCATGACTGGTTCATTGACGGGACCCTTGAGTGCGCGGCCGATGAAGGCGGCGATGTTGGTCGCGGCGCGCGCGACGACACGTAGAGAGCCGGGTTGTTCGGCGGAGATGTGCGAGTCGAACTGCTCGGCCAAAAAGCTCCCCTGGGCGCAGTTCTCTCACATGTAAGCGCTGCGCAACGCGCCGGAATGTATCAGCGTCTCAGTGACGCCGCCACAGCGGCACGGCGCGCTTCTTGAAGATTGCGACCAGCAGCAGACCCGCGATGAAGCCACCGATGTGCGCGCCGAAGGCGATGCCACCTTCGCTGTCACCCGGCGACTTCGCCGCGGCGATGCTACCCATGACGAGCTGCATGACGAACCACGCCGCCAGCACCCAGATCGCCGGGAATCGTCCGAGCTGGATGATCAGGAATCCAAGCGGCAATCCGAGCAGCACGCGCGCACGCGGGAAAAGCAGCATGTACGCGCCGAGCACACCCGAGATCGCGCCGCTCGCCCCGACCATCGGAATGATCGAGCCGGGATTTGACAGCACCTGCGCGGCGACGGCCGCCACTCCGCATAAGACATAGAACGCCAGGAAGCGCCCGTGCCCCATCGCGTCTTCGATGTTGTTACCGAAGACCCACAGGTAAAGCATGTTGCCGGCCAGGTGCCAGAACCCGCCGTGCATGAACATCGACGTGAGGACGGTGCCCCAGGCCGGGATCACTTCGATCTCGGGCGGCAGCATTTCCTTTCCAGTGAGGACCGCTGGCACCAGCCCGAACGCGTACGCCGCCTGTTGGCCGCCGACGCCCGACAGGAACCAGTGCTGCCAGACGTACACGATCACGCAGGTGATCAGGATCCCGACGGTGACCAGTGGCTTCGTCGTGGTCGGATTGTCGTCATGAAGAGGTATGACCATTTGGGCGAGCGGTGACGGTGGTGCGTTGACGTGAGAGTGACGTGCTTTCCGGAGCGAATCGAGGGGGCCGAGGGCGAAGCGTTAAGCGCGGAGGTACTCTTTGGTGGTTCAACCCAAGTCTAGGTTCACCAGCAGTTGCGAGCGAAGCGCTGACAGCTCCACCTGCGTAGCTTCGACCGAGGGAACGCGCGAAGCGCGCGCCCTCGACTGAGCTCCGGAAAGCACGTCACTCTCGCGGCAACGCTCCGCCATCGCCCAAGGCGTCAGTTGGTGGCGGGCTTCGGCGCGCTCGCGGGGGCTGGTGAGGCAGGCGCAGCGGCGGCTTCGGCGGACTCCACCGACGGCTCGCGATCGGAGACGAGCTCCTGGAAAGTGGCTTCGTCGACGGGCAGGTCGGAGATACCGTCCCAGGTGGCGCCGGGCGCGACTTTGTTCTGAACGATCGTAGCGCTGGCGACGATGGCGTCGAGCTGGTCGGGACCGCCGGTGACGGAGACCGGGATGCCGCGCGGCTCTTCGGAGAGCTTGGCGACAGCGGCCCAGTCGATCTTTTCCTTGCGGGCGGCGAGTTCCTTCTGGATTCGCTCGGCCATCGCCTTGTTGAGCAGCTTGGCCTGCGCCTTCTTCCAGTCGCGCTTGTCGTCTTCGAGGACGTCGAAGGCCTGGATGTGGAGAGCGCCGTCGTGCCAGCCGAACACGTAGGGCTGGTTCACCACGCTCACCTTGGTGCCGATGGGCGCAAGCTCGAACAGCTGCGCGATGTCCTCGGGATAGAGGCGGATGCAGCCGTGGCTGGATCGCAGGCCCACGCCCGCGGGCTTGTTCGTGCCGTGGATCATGTACGTGGGCCAGCCGAGATAGAACGCGTGCCGGCCGAGCGGATTGTCGGGCCCCGCCTTGACCACGGCCTCGAGTTTCTCGCCGCGCTCCTTCAGATGTTCCTTGATGATGGACGCCGTGGGACGCCACACCGGATCCTTGGTCTTGCGCAGGAGCTTGGTGGCGCCTTCCGGCGTCTTCCAGCCCACCTTGCCGATGCCGATGGGATAGGTATGCACGACCTGCTGCTCGCCCTTCTTAACCTTGGGGTAATAGAAGAGCCGCATCGCCGCGGCATTGATGACGATGCCGTCACGCGGCGCATTCGGCAGGATGAACTGCGAGGGAATCACGATCTCCTTGCCCTCGCCCGGCAGCCACGGATCCACGTCCGGATTGGCGCGCACGATTTCCTCGTAGCCCACGTTGAAGCGGCGCGCGATGTCGGTGAGCGTGTCTTCCTTGGTGGCTTGCGTCCTCTGCACCACGCCGACGATGTCGGTGGTCTCGTCGATCACGAAGCGGTGCGTGGGGACGGGCTCGGGAATCGTCGGCGCAGCGGGCGCCTTGTCTTCTTCCTTCTTGCCCCAGCCCGGACCTGCGTTGAACAACGAACATCCGGTGAGTGAACGAAACGACCAGCGCCGCGGCGAGCAGCACCTTCATGGTGGGAAGGTTCTTCATGACCTCAGTATGACATCGCATCTCGATCTCCGGCTGTCGGCGTTCCGCTACAGTCTAGAGCAGTGCGGGTTGGTTCGGCTGCTCGTCGCGTTCGATGGCCCGCGCGGGGAAGTGTTTCTCTAACAACGCGCCCACGGCGCCCACGCCGGCCACCGAGCCTTCCTGGAATCGGCCCGCGCGGAAATGTTCTTCCATGAGCCGGCAAGCCTTTTCCCACTCCTCGGGCGGGATGCACGCCGGCGGCGCCGCGGTCGGCAACGATCTCCACGTCGCGGTCCGCCATCAATACATAGATGAGTACGCCGTTGCGAAGTTCGGTATCCCAGACGCCGAGCTCGGAAAAGACCTCGCAGGCCCGCTCGCGGGGCGGCTTGTCGCCCTGCAGGTCGGTGATCTCGAGGGCCGTCTCGACGGCAAAGCGGATCTCGCCGGACGTGCGCGACTCCGCGGCCGCGATGGCGGCCTCGATCGCGCCCAGCACGCCGGTCGGAGAAGCGCCGCTGCGTACCGAGTTGCGTGGCGAACAGGTGCCGGAGTGCGCGCATGAACTAACTACCAGCGGCCCGAAGCGCCGCCGCCTCCGAAGCTGCCGCCACCACCGCCCCCGAAGCCTCCGCCGCCGAATCGGCCGCCGCCGAAGCCCCCGCGTCCGATGTCGCGGAACACCCGTCCTCCGCCGAAACCCCGCCCCAGCCCGCCGCCGCCGAATCCGAACAGCAGCGCGACGATGAAAATGACGCCGGCGACGCTGGCCGCTTCGAGCAGGCGCGACGTGAGCCACCAGACGAGGCCGCCGCCCGCCAGCCCGGTGAGACCCGCGGCGGGGATGCGCCGCCAGCATGCCGCGCAGGAAATTGGCGACGAAGATGCCGCCGATGATCAGCATCGGAACGGCACGGAGCCATCCCCGTCCGGCTTCCACTGCTGGTCGGGCGCGGGCAGCGCTTCGCCGTCGATCACGCGGATCATCTGGTCGACGCCCGCGTTGATGCCGCTGAAGAAGTCGCCCTGCCGGAACAATGGCGCCACGGTGTCGTCGATGATCCGGCGGCTGGTGAGCGTCGGTGAGCGCGCCTTCGAGGCCGTGTCCCACCTCGATGCGCATCGTGCGATCCGCCTTCGCGACGATGAAGATGACGCCGTCGTCGGGCGCCGCGCGGCCCACTTTCCAGGCGTCCGCGAGCCGGATGCCGAACTGCGCGATGTCTTCGGGCTGCGTGCTGGCGACGATGATCACCGCGATCTGCGCGCCCTTTCGCGCCTGGAACGCCGTGAGTTTCTCGTCGAGGCTGGCCTGTTGCTGGGCCGTGAGCGTGCCCGTCTGATCGGTGACCAGCCCCTCGAAGGCCGGCAGCGGGATCTGCGCCGGCGCGGACGCCACGCCACCCAGCAACAATGCCAGCGTGAGCAGCGCGGCTTTCACGCTCGCCTTCAGTTCGAAGCCGGTGGCTTCGCCGGATTCGCCTCGACCGGCTGCGCCTGCTGCGCGGGCGTCTGCGTATCGAAGCTCACCTCGGGCGGCTTGGAGATCTGCGCTTCGTTCTCGACCGTGAAGTTCGGCTTCACGTCGAAGTCGAACATGCCCGCCGTCAGGTTGGTCGGGAACGACCGCACGGTGACGTTGTAGGCCTGCACGGCTTCGATGTAGCGGTTGCGGGCCACGGTCGACGCGATTCTCCGTGCCTTCGAGCTGCGCCTGCAGGTCGCGGAAATTCGCGTCGGACTTCAGGTCCGGATAGTTCTCCGCCACCGCGATCAGGCTGCGCAGCGCGCCCGTCAACGTGCCCTGCGCCGCCTGGAATTTCGCGAAGGCTTCCGGATCGTTGAGGATCTCCGGCGTCACCTGGATGGTGCCCACCTTCGCGCGCGCCTCCGTGACTTCGACGAGCACGCGCTCTTCCTGGGCCGCGTAACCCTTCACCGTCGCGACGAGATTCGGAATGAGATCCGCGCGGCGCTGGTACTGGTTCACCACCTCCGACCAGGCGGCTTTCACGCCTTCGTCCTGCGACTGCAGCTTGTTGTAGCCGCAGCCGGAGACGCTCACCGCGGCCAACACCATGAGAATGCCGAACCAGGACTTGCGCATATGCCTTCTCCTCACCAGATCTTCACGCGCTCCGCGGGCGGACGATACATGCGTTGTCCGTGGGCTTCACGTCGAACGCTTCGTAAAACGCCTCGATGTTGCTGGTTGGCCATTGGTCCGGAACTCGCTCGGGCTGTGCGGATCCGTCACCAGGCGCTTCAGCAGCTCCTCATCGCGGTACTTGCGGCGCCACACCTGCGCCCAGCCCAGGAAGAAGCGCTGCTCGCCCGGTGAAGCCGTCGATCACCGGCGCCGGCTTGCCGCTCAGCGAAATCTTGTAGGCCTTGAACGCCACCGCCATGCCCGACAGGTCGCCGATGTTCTCGCCGAGCGTGAGCTCGCCATTGAGGTGGCGGTTGTCGAGCACGGTGTAGCGCGGCGAATTGCTTCACCAGCGCGGTCGCGCGCTCCTTGAACTTGGCGCCGTCCTCGGCCGTCCACCAGTCGCGCAGATTGCCGTCGCCGTCGAACTGGCGGCCCGAGTCGTCGAAGCCGTGGCTGATCTCGTGGCCGATCACCGAGCCGATGCCGCCGTAGTTCACGGCCGCGTCGCTGGTCCATGTCGAAGAACGGCGAGCGCAGGATGGCGGCCGGGAAGGTGATCTCGTTGGTCGTGGGGTTGTAGTAGGCGTTGACGGTCTGCGGCGTCATGAGCCACTCGCTCTTGTCGACCGGCCCGCCGGAGCGCGTGACGTAGCGCTTGTGCTGGAACTCCGGGCCGCGCATCAGGTTGCCGACGAGATCGTCGCGCTTCACCTCCAGCGACGCGTAGTCGCGCCACTGGTCCGGATAGCCGATCTTCACCGTGATCTTCGAGAGCTTCTTCTTCGCCTCCGCGCTGCGTGGCCGGCGCTCATCCACTCCAGCGAATCGATCGAGGTGTCGAAGGCCTTGAGCAGATTGCCGACGAGCTCGAGCATGCGTTGCTTGGCGTCGGCGCCGAAGTGCGACTCGACGAACATCTTGCCGACGAGCTCGCCCATGCTGTTGTCCATGGAATCGACGGCGCGGCGCCAGCGCGGCCGCGGCTCCGGGCACGCCGTTCAGCGTCCGCTGGTGGAAATCGAACTCGAGGTCGGCGAACTGCGCGGACAGCATCGGCGCGTAGTCGTCGAGCAGCTGGAACTTGAAGTACACGCGCCAGTCGGACACCGGCACGGTCTTCACCAGCTGCGCCATGCCCTTGATGAACGGCGGCTGGCTCGATGTCGAGCTTCTGCGCCGGCGCGCCCATGCCTTCGAAGAACGCGAGCCAGTCGAAGCCCGGCGCGAGTTTCTGGTACTCGGGCAGCGACATCGGGTTGTAGGTCTTCACCGGATCGCGGTTCTGCACCTTGGTCCACTGGTAGTTCGCGATGCCGCGTCTCGAGCGCCGCGATGCGCGCGGCGGCGGACTTCGCATTGCGCTCGCCGGCGAGCGCGAGCATGTCGCTCGACGTACTGCGGCGAACTTCGCGCGGAACTTCGCGTACTTCTCGTCGGGCGACAGGTAGTAGTCGCGGTCGGGCATCGTGAGCCCGCGCTGGTACAGCGAGGCGATGTACACGGACGAGTTCTTGTTGTCGGGCGTCGAGAACCAGGCGAACGGCTGCGCGACGCCGATGCGCTGCGTAGTAGCCGATGTAGCGCGCGACGTCGCGCGGCGTCGTGATCGCGTCGATGCGAGCGAGTTCGGCCTGCAGCGGCGCCAGGCCCAGGCTTTCGACGCGCGCGGTGTCCATGTACGAGCAGATAGAAGTCGCCGACCTTCTGCGCGTCGGATCCCAGCGGCGCGATTGGCCTGCTCGGAGGCGGCGACGATGAGCTGCCTTCACCTCTTCCTGCGCCTGGTCGTCGAGGATGATGAAGGAGCCGTAGTTCGAACGGTCCGCGGGGATCGGCGTATTGGCGAGCCAGGTGCCGCCGACGAAGCGGTACAGATCGTCCTGCGGACGGACGCTGCGATCGAAACCCGAGAGATCGAGGCCGGACTTCAGGACCGGAGCAGGCGGCGGCGCCGCGACGGGAGCGGCCGGCGCTGGTTTGGGCGGCGGCGCGGAGGTGCAGGCGGTGACGCAACGGCGGCCGGGACCGACGCCAGACGGCAACTCTGTGATGCATGGAATTCCCCGGGATCGTTGTGATGCCCCGGAGTATAAAAAAAGCCCCAAGCTTTGGGGGCTCGGGGCTTGAGAAGGCGGACTTTCGATGAAGGGAAAGAAGTCCGCTAGGGGATTCGGGGCAGTCGTCAACGGATCAGTGCAGTCTGGCGACCTGCAGAATCTTGATGTCCTCGGCGTCGATCTCGAAGTTCGCGGCCAGCAGGCGGCGCAGTTCCTTCGAATCCGGCGTTCGCCGAGCGGATGCGTCAGCTCGATGACCCCGCTCCATTCGCTCGAGTGCGCGGGTTCTGCGCTCGTGACAAAGTGCGTGTAGTAGCGGGCTGCCATGGGTAGACAGCGTAGACTTGCGGCCCTCCGGAACCGGCTGTGAGCCGTTGCACAGAATCCCCCCGGCTCAGCCAGCATCCTGATTGAGACCCCCATCACAATCAGTAGATTCAAGAGTCGTGAGTCGTTATCGCACGCCAGAGAAACCCGGATCGCAGTTCATCACGCCGGCAGGCGCAGCACGCCTCAAGCAGGAGCTGGACGAGCTGTGGAAGGTGGAGCGGCCGCGCGTCACGCAGGCCGTTTCCGAGGCCGCGGCGCAGGGCGACCGCTCGGAAAACGCCGAGTACACCTACGGCAAAAAGCGTCTGCGCGAGATCGACCGGCGCGTGCGTTTCCTGCGCAAGACGACTCGACGGCATGACGGTCGTCGACAAGCCGCCGAGCGATCGTACGCGCGTGTTTCTTCGGCGCCTGGGTGACGCTCGAGGATGACGACGGGCAAACAAACGCGGCATCGCATCGTCGGACCGGACGAATTCGACATGGCGACGGGCTACATCAGCATGGATGCGCCGCTGGCCCGCGCGCTGATGCGCAAGGCGCTCGACGACGAGGTGACCGTGGAGCTGCCGGGCGGCAGTCGCACGCTCGTGATCGTCGACATCGCTTACGAAGACGCGGGCGGCGGCGCTCAGGCGAACGCGCGGCGCGCGTAGAAGCCGAGAATCCGTTCGGCGAAATCCCCGACCAGGAAATCCGCGACGGGTCCGGCGTACCAGTTGAAGTGGGTGCTGACGCGATAGCGCATGCGCACCGACAAGCGGGTGCCGGCGCCCTCGGCCCGCAGCGAATAGGTGGTTTCGCCGACGTCGAAATAGTGGCCCCCGATGCGCACGTGATCGTCGAGCGCGCCGGCCGGAAAGGAGTCCGGCGGCGAAGCGGTAGCGCCAGGTCACGCGCTCGATTGGCAGCCACTCGGTGGCGACCTGGTCGAAGTGGATGCCCTTCCCCATCGTGATGTGCCGCAGGTGTTCGCCGTCGCGGGAGTCACCGGCCCCGCGCTCGGCACCGGCACGCCGATGCGATACATCCACGCGGAATCCGACTTCGTCGCGGCGGATGTCGCGCGTGTCGACGAGCTCGCGCCAGACCGCTGCCGGTGGCGCCGCGACGTAAGACCTCGCGGTCCTGGACGCGCTCGCCGCTGCTCGCGCAGACAGGCGATGCTCGAAGGAACCGATGACGAGCGGCAGCACGGCGACGCAGCCGACGATCGTGGGCCGCGCGGCCAATTCGTGAGCGCGGCAGATCGCGCCCATGGCGAGACCTGCGAGACCGCCGACGATCGCGAACAGCGGCACGATGATGATCGCGCAGATCAGGCCCTCGATGCAGATGGCGAGGGTCGCCGAGCACGTAGACCGCGACGGCCACCATGGGCGCGACGAAAGTAATAAGTCCAGGTCCGGCGCTCCGGCGCTCCGCCAGTACACGGTGACGACGCCGACCATCGATCGGCGAGCCGATGATGAAGGATGCGAGCATCGCGGACATCGCGTCGCCCGGATCGCCCGAGAACACGAGACGCATGAGCACGCCGGCGACGGCGCCCGCGACGATCGGCCAGCCAGTAGCGAAGGCGGATCAGCCGCGTCGCGAATCGCAACTGCGTCGATCACCGCAGGCGGATCTGGTCGGTCTCATGCGGTGCCGGCGCGCGCGGGGCAGAAACGGCATCGCGACTTGTCGTCCGGCACCGGCGCGGGCACGGTCTCGCAGCTCAGGTCGCGGCGCGAGGTGCTCCGGCAGCCGCAGGTTCCAGACGAGGCCCGACCGCGCGACAAGCCCGACAGCACCCACCAGCCCGGATCCCACTCGCCGGGGTTGAAGACCCAACCTCGCGGAGCCGGGAAAGGCGTGGTGATTGTTGTGCCAGCTCTTCGCCCATCGTCAGCAGCGAAGTCCAGCGCACGTTGCGGCCCTGCACGGCGGCGCCGTCGACGACGTGGTGCATCTGGCCATGGTTGTGCGCGAGAAAGCCGATGATCCAGTGACCGAACACGCCCGTCGTCACGCGCGCGCAGACGCCCCAGAACACGAAGCCCCAGCCGCCCCAGGCGTAGAACAGCAGCGCCCACGGCAGGTGCTGCGCCATCCAGGTCCGCTCGAGGAAACAGATAGAAGCGGTCGCTCGCGATGCGCGGCTCGACGACCGAGTGCGGTTCGCGCTCCAGCCTCAGCTCGCAGACGAGCTGCCACCACGCGTCGCGCCAGAACTCACGGCCGTGGCGTAGATAGTCGTGGCAGACGGGCAGCCGCTGCGCGTAGTCGCGCAGCTCGTGTTGCCGAGCAAGCCGAGCGGACCCGCGAGCCCGACCTGCACGCCCAGATAAACCAGCGTGTACTCGAGCCAGCGCGGACATTGGAAGCTGTCGTGGATGAGCTTGCGGTGGCTGCCGAGCGAGTGCCCGAACAGCAGTACGGTCGCGGTGGTGGCGACGATACAGCGCGAGCGCGCCGGGCTGAATGTCAGCGCGCCGCCGACGATGGCCGCCGCCGCCATGCCGAAAAACCACAAGTCCCTTGGTCCACGAGAACGACACGCGGCCTTCGCAGTTACCTCGGTGACGTCGCGATGACGGATGCGGTGACGCGCGAGACTCGCGGGAAGCGCGCGTCCGGCGTCCATGGATCTCAGGCCTTCGCCTTGCGTCGTTTGGCGAGCGCGCGGGACTCGCGCTTCAGCGGACCCGCGACCGGGCACACCTCGAACGCGAAACCGGTCAGCGTGTTCACGAGGCTGTCGGGCACGAGCTCATAGAGCACGCGCTGGCCGTCGCGCTGCTGCGGACCAGGCCCGCGTTCTCGAGCACCGACAGGTGCCGCGACACCGCCGGCGTGCTCATCTCGAAGCGCTCCGACGAGCTCCGTCGTCGTCAGCGGGTTCTTCGAGAGGTACGCGAGGATCTCGCGGCGGGGGCGCGAGGCCAGGGCGTCGAAGATGCGGTCGATGGTCATGCATGTATTATTAGCTAATTCGTTAATTAAGCAATCAATAGCTCCGACGGAGGGTGCGCGTCAAGCCGCGCGTCGGATCGCTAGGTGATTTCCGAAAATCGTTGCGTTAAGTGACATGAACGCGGATGGGGCCCTTGCCCGGACAGCTGCAATGGATGTAATTTCTGTAACGACAGAAATTACAGGCGAGACGATATGCAGCTCACCGACACCATGCAGCGATACATCGTCCACTGGGGCGAAATGGGCAGCCGCTGGGGCATGAACCGCTCCGTGGCCCAGATCCACGCCCTGCTCTATCTCTCCGAAAAACCCCTGCATGCCGACGAGATCGGCGAAACGCTGGGCATCGCACGCTCCAACGTCAGCACCGGCCTCAAGGAACTGCTGGGCTGGGAACTGGTGCAGATCACGCACGTGCTCGGCGACCGCCGCGACTACTTCGCCGCCCAGCACGACACCTGGGAAGTGATCCGCGTGATCATGGAAGGCCGCAAGCGCCGCGAGCTGGACCCCACGCTGGCCGCGCTGCGCGAATGCGCCGCCCAGCTCGAGCGCGACAAGGACACGCCGCAGGGCGTGCGCGACCGCATCCTCACCCAGCTCGAGTTCCTGGAAACCGTCACCCGCTGGTTCGATTCCGTGAAACGCATGCCGCGCAAGACCCTGCTCAAGATGATGCGGCTGGGTGAACGCATCGCGAAGGTGATCGGAGACTGACGTGGACGAATCGCCCCGCCATCGATCGCACGCTGATCCGCGACCTGGTCGCGGCGCCCGCCGAGGACGGCACGGGATCCGCAACGTGCTCGGCCAGGAAGCGTGGCAGCGGCTGCCCGAAGCGGTGCGCGAGCGCTTCGACGACACCGCCGCGGCGTCACCTACGCCGGTGCCTTCGAAGTGGTGCGCGCGAGCCGGCTCGGCATGATGTTCGCCTGGCTCGGCACACTGGTCGGCACGCCGGTCGCGCCGCGCGCCGGCGACAACGTGGCGGCGCGCGTGCGCGTGCGTCCCGACGAACGCGGCGTGACCTGGATGCGCGAATATCGGTGGGAGGACGGCGCCGACGATTGCGTGCAGTCCACGAAGGTGGTGACCGAGACCGGCGCGCTCATCGAAAAGCTGCCGGCGCGGCTCTGCATGCCGCTGCGAGGTGTGCGAAGACGACGGTGTGCTGCACTTCGTGAGCCGCGGCTATTACTTCGACCTCGGCTTCGGCGATCTCGGCTGCCGCTGCCCGCGTTCTTCTCGCCCGGCGTGACCCACGTCGAGCACATCGATCTCGGCCACGGCTGGTTCCGCTTCACCCTGATCGTCACCCATCCGCTGTTCGGCGAGATGTTCTTCCAGACCGGACGCTTCTGCGCGACGGAGGATCCGCATGACACTGGTGTTCTCCCTGCTCACTTTCCAGACGCTGTTGGGCGCGCTGGATACCTTCTGGAATCACGAATACGTCGAACGGTTGCCGTCGCGGCGTGGCGCACGCCTTGAACTGGCGCTGCACGCGGCGCGCGAGTTCGTCTATGTGTTCCTGTTCCTCGCGCTGGCCTGGCGTGAATGGCGCGGCGCCTGGGCTCTGCTGATCGCGGGCGCGCTGCTGGTGGAAGTGGTGATCACCAGTTGGGACTTCGTGGTCGAAGACCGCACGCGGCGCTTGCCGGTTTTCGAGCGCATCCTGCACACCGTACTCACGCTGATGTTCGGCGTGGTGCTCATGGCGCTCGCGCCCGTATTGTTCGACTGGTTCCAGCACCCCACCGCAGTGACGCGGCATTTCATACGGAGGCTTCTCCGTGCTGCTCACGATGATGGCCGCCGGCATGGCGGCGTGGGGTCTGCGCGATGCCATCGCCGCGCTACGCCACTTCCGCCCGGCGGAATGGCTGCGTCATCCCATCGAATCCGCGGAGCGCCCCTCGGCCGCGCCGTGCTGGTCACGGGCGGCACCGGCTTCATCGGCGGCCATGTGGTGCGCGTGCTTCGCCGGCGCGGCGACTCCGTGTGGGTATGGACCCGCGATGCGGATCGCGCGCTGACCCGCTTCGGCCCGCACGTGCACGTGGTCCGGCAGCTGGCGCGACATTCCCGCCGACCAGCGCATCGACGCCATCGTGAATCTCGCGGGCGCGCCGGTGATCGGCCCACCCTGGACGAAGAAGCGGCGTCAGCTTGCTCATCGACAGCCGCGTGAAGACCACGCAGCAGTTGCTCGACTGGTGCGCGACGCGCGCCCGCGCCGCCGAGCGTCCTGGTCACGCGCCAGCGCCATCGGCTTCTACGGCCCGGGCGGCGACGAGTGGCTGACGGAAGCGTCGCCCGCCGCAGGAAGTGTTCCAGTCGGCCTGTGCCTGGAGCGGGAAGCGGCGGCCAATGCCGCGGAAGCCCAGGGCATCCGCGTCGTGAACCTGCGCATCGGCCTGGTGCTGGGACGCGATGGCGGCATCTTTCAGCGGCTCGCGCTGCCGGCGAAGCTCGGCCTGGCCGGCGACGATCGGCGACGGCCGGCAGTGGATGTCCTGGATCCACATCGCCGACATGGTGCGCGTCATCGAGACGCACGCTCGACGAACCGCCGCTGGAGCGGCGCGCATCAACGCCGTGGCGCCCGCGCCCGAGCGCCAGCGCGACTTCCAGCGCGGCGCTGGCGCGCGCCTGCCGCCGCTGGCAGCTGGCTGCGGATTCCCGGCGCGTGCGCTGCGAGCTCGCGCTGGGCGAAATGGCGGAGCTGCTGGTGCAAGGCCAGCGCGTGGCGCCCCGGCGGCTGCTGGATGGCGGGTTCGAATTCCGCCACTACACGCTGGCGAGCGCGCTGCGCGATCTCGTACCCGATCCGCCACGCCGCCGCACGTCCGCGCGAGCACCCGCGATTGCCAGGTGTGGTTCAACGGTGACTGCCCCGTCTGCTCCCACGAGATCGGCGGCTACGAGAAGCTGGCGCAGAAGCGCAACCTGCCGATCCGCTTCCACGATTCGATCCGCGTCGCGCACCCGCTCACCGCCTACGGCCTGCGCCGCGAGCACCTGGAGCGCCGGCTCTATCTACTCGACGAGCAGGGCCGGATGTTCAGCGGCTTCGGCGCGGTGCTGGCGCTCTGGGCACGCATGCCCGGTTATCGCCTGGCTGGGCCGGGTGTTCTCGCTGCCGCCGCTGCGCGCGATCTGCGAGGTTCTGTACGACCACATCGTCGCCCCGGGGCTCGCGTATTGGGCGCGCGCCCGCCAGCCTGGAGCACGCACATGACCTCCGGCTACGTGCCGCCCGCACGGCGCTGATCCACACCGGGCCGCGCAAAGAAAAGGCCGCCGGCCCGCGAGCGCCGGCGGCCTTTCCTTTTCGTTTCTCAGACGCGGACGTTCTTGAACTGCCAGGGATCGGTCTTGTCGAGATCCTCCGGGAACAGACGCTCGCGATCGTGCAGCGGCGTCCAGTCCGTGTACGCGCCGGTCGACCGTGCCGAGATACGGCATGGCTGATCTCGAGATTGCGCCGGAAATCGATCTCGTCGGGCTCGACGAGGCCCGCGTTCGGGTTCTCCATGGCCCAGACCATGCCCGACAGGCACGACACCGTGACCTGCAGGCTGGTGGCGTTGTTGTTCGGGCAGAGCTTGCGCGCCTCGTCGATCGACAAGCTGCGAGCCGTACCAGTACGCATTCTTCTTGTGGCCCGCGAGCAGCACGCCGAGCTCGTCGACGCCGGAGATGATCTCGTCCATGAGGATGCGCTTGCGATCCTGCAGGTGCCAGTTGCGGCCGGCGAACTCGTGCACCGACACCACCGCGGAATCGCTGGGGTGATAGGCGTAGTGCACGGTCGGGCGATAGACCACTTCGGAACTCTGCCGCACCGACAGATAGTCGGCGATCGAGATCGCCTCGCCGTGCGTGATCAGGAAGCCGTGGAAGTGGCCGGCCTTCGGCGTCCAGGTGCGCACGCGCGTGGCCGCGCCGGGCTGCATCAGGTAGATGGACGAGCCGTTGCCGAAGTCGTAACGCTTGCCGTCGCGCGGAAAATTCTTCTCGTGCGTGCCCCAGCCGAGCTCGGCCGGCTGCTGGCCTTCGCTCACGAAGCCGTCCACCGACCAGGTGTTGACGAACTCGTTGAACTCCTTCGGCTTCGCGGCGAGCTGCGTGTCGCGCTCGGCGATGTGGATGACCTTGATGCCGAGCTTGCGCGCGAGCTGGCCCCAGTCGTCGCGGCGTCTTGGGATTGCCGGCATCGACGCCGGTGTCGCCGGCGACGTTGAGCAGCGCCTGCTTCACGAAATGCGAGACGAGGCCCGGGTTGGCGCCGTGCGTGAGCACGGCGGTGGGCGCGCGCGGATTGCTGGCGCGCAACGCCAGCGCTTCTTCGCGCAGCGCGTAGTTGGTGCGCCTGGCGTGCGGGATCGTGACGTCGGTGTAGCCGCCGGGCCACGGCTCGATGCAGGTGTCGAGGTACATCGCGCCCTTCGACCAGCAGAACTTGACCAGCGCGATGGACGACACGTCCACCGACACGTTGAGCACGAAATCGCCACGGCCGATGTACTTGTCGAGCTCGCGCGAATAGTTGTCGCGCGTGAGCGTCAGATTCACGAATTTGACGCCGTATTCGGCGGCGACCTTCTTGCCGTGGTCGTCGGCCGTGATGATGGTGATGCGTTCCTTCGGAATGCCGATGTGGCGCAGGACGAGCGGCAGCGTGCCCTGGCCGATGCTGCCGAAGCCGATGAAAATGATGCGGCCCGGAAATTCGATGTGAATCTTGTTTGCAGACATGATTGACCCCGTACAAATCAACGCGAGAGGGTATCAACCCGCATCCGGTGTTGCCACCGACGCAGGCAAAGACAGCGTGTCAGGAATGTTTATTTAGGCGCTTCGCGCCAGTGCGGCGGATACGTGCGCTCGTAGCCGGGCAACGATTCGACGCGCTCGAGCCAGCGGCGAAGCGCGGGATAGTTCGCGTCGACGGGCAGGAATCGCGACGACAGATCGCGCGCCTCGGGTCGTCGCGAGCGCGCGCAGCAACAGCATGATGCCGGGATAGATCATGTAGTCCGCCGCGCCGGGTTTGTCGCCGACGATCCACGGCCCCTTCGACAGCCGGCCTTCGATGGTGCGCGCTTCGCCGGCGATCATGTGCATGGCGTAGGTGCTCTCGTCGGACTGCGGATCTCCGCTGCGCAACAGCAGCGCGCGCACGATGCGCATGACGTACGGCTCGATGTAGGCCTGGTACTCGCAGCAGACGCGCATGATGACCGCGCCTTCCTCGGGCGAGTCGCCGAACAGCGGCCTGCTGCGGGATACTTTCGGTCGAGGTAGTACAGGACCGCCAGCGACTCGAAGACGACGTAGTCGCCGTCCTTGAGCGTGGGCACGCGGCCGCGCGGATTCAGCGCCAGCATGTGCGGCGCCTTGTGCTCCTGCATGGCGCAGTGACAGCAGGTGGCTGTTGTACGGCAGCCCTTGTGCTCGAGCGCGAGCAGTACGCGCCAGGAGTAAGGACTGCCGCTGCCCCAGTAGACGTCGATTGCCATGAGTGCGTCATCGTTGCGCGCGATTGTAAGATGCGCCATGACGCCTTACACCACTCTCATCGATTCGCGCACCGCTCGCCACGCTCCTCGACCGCCGGATGTCGTCCTGTTCGACTGCCGTTTCGAACTCGCGCAACGTCGAGCTGGGGCGAGAACGAGTTCGCCGCGGCGCATATTCCCGGCGCGCAATACCTGCACCTCGACCGCGACCTGTCCGGCCCGATCACCGCGACCAGCGGACGGCATCCGCTGCCCGATCCGCAGCGATTCGCCGCGCCGCCTCGGCGCGGTGGGAGTCGACGCGCAACTGTCAGGTGATCGCCTACGACCAGGGCAACGGCGCGTACGCGGCGCGATTGTGGTGGCTGGCGCGCTGGATCGGCCTCCGCAAGGTCGCGGTGCTCGACGGCGGCATCGCCGCCTGGCGCGCCGCGGGGCTGCCGCTCGAGCAACCGGGCTCGCGCGCCGCAGCCGCGCAAGCTCGACCTGCGGCTGGACGACGCGCGCTGGCGTCACCAGTGCGGAGCGTGGACGCGCCGCGCCGCGCCCGGCAACTCTGCTCCTCGATGCACGCGGGCGCCGAGAGATTCGCGGGCCGCAACGAAACCCTCGATCCGATCGCCGGCCACGTGCCCGGCGCGCGCAATCATCCCGTTTCCCGGCAACCTGGGCGTGGACGGAAAATTCCTGGCCGCGGACGAATTGCGGCAGCCGATGGGACGTGCCGTCTCGGCTCGTTGCCGCCGCGCAGCCGTGATCGCGATGTGCGGCTCGGGCGTCACGGCCTGCCAGAACCTGCTCGCGCTCGAACACGCGGGATTGCCCGGCGCGCGTCTCTATGCCGGCTCCTGGAGCGAATGGATTCGCGATCCCGTCGGCCCAGTCGCGACCGGCGCGACTGACACCTTAAGCGTTTACTTGCAAGACCTATTTGTTATCGTGCGCGCCATCGTGGCAGCCGAACCCACAACACGATTGGCCAACGCGCAGGAAACACCGCCCGTTCCATCGCCTGGTCGGTGGAAGACTCCGCGGAGCTCTACCAGGTCAACGCCTGGGGCAAG
This sequence comes from uncultured Pseudomonadota bacterium, assembly GCA_963846605.1. Lineage (GTDB taxonomy): Bacteria > Pseudomonadota > Gammaproteobacteria > Steroidobacterales > Steroidobacteraceae > CADEED01. Next base: position 83,129 of record CAWJWS010000008.1, on the reverse strand, counting down.
GGTTACTTCTGCGTGAACCCCGCGGGTCATCTCGTCGTGCGTCCCGACATGGATCCGACGCGCGAGATCGACCTGTACGACGTGGTGCAGGGTCTGAAGGAGCGCGAACTCACCGCGCCGGTCGTCGTGCGCTTCTCCGACATCCTCGCGCATCGGCTCAAGCATCTGCACGACGCATTCGCGCAGGCCATCGCCGAGAACGACTACCAGAACCGGTACACCGCCGTGTTCCCGATCAAGGTGAACCAGCAGCGCCTCGTCGTCGAAGAGGTGTATCGCTACGGCAGCGCCCTTCGGCTTCGGCCTCGAAGTGGGCAGCAAGCCGGAACTGCTGACGCGTGATGGGCATGACGGCCGACTGCGCCGGATCGGCTCATCATCTGCAACGGCTTCAAGGACGACAGCTACCTCGAAGCCGCGATCATCGCCACCAAGCTCGGCCGCACCATCATTCCCGGTGGTCGAGAACTTCACCGAGCTGCCCGGCGATCCTGCGCATCGCCGAGAAATACGACGTGCGGCCGCGCATCGGCATCCGCGTGAAGCTCGCGAGCGAAGGTTCGGGCAAGTGGCGCGAGAGCGCCGGCGACAAGTCCAAGTTCGGCCTGTTCATCACCGAGATCCTCGAAGCCGTCGAGATCCTGCGCGAGAAGGACATGCTCGACTGCCTGCAGCTCGTGCACTGCCATCCGGGCAGCCAGCTGCAGGACATCCGCCGCGTGAAGGACGCGATCAACGAGCTCGCGCACGTGTACGCCGAGCTCAAGCTGCTAGGCGCCGGCCTCAAGTACATCGACGTGGGTGGCGGCCTGGGCGTGGACTACGACGGCAGCGGCACCAACTTCTCCTCGTCGATGAACTACACGCTCAACGAATACGCCAACGACGTGGTGTATCGCATCGCGAACGTGTGCAACACGCGCAAGATCGAGCATCCGATGATCGTCAGCGAATCGGGCCGCGCGATCGCCGCGCACCACAGCGTGCTCATCTTCAACACGCTGGGCAGCCAGGCGCTGGACCAGTTCCGCGTCACCGGCAGGAAGACCAGGAGAACACCGGCGCTGCCGCAGCCGGTGCGCGATCTCGCTCGACGCGTTTCGCACGGTCACCGAGCGACGCGTGGTCGAGTGTTATCACGACGCGCAGACCGCGCGCGACCAGGTGCTGCAGATGTTCAACCTCGGCCTGCTGACGCTGGAGCAGCGCGGCCTGGCGGAACGCCTCTACTGGGCGACCTGCGCCAAGGTGCGCGACCTCACGCGCAAGCTCGACGAGGTGCCGGAAGAGCTCGAGGAACTCGAGTCCATCCTCTCGGACATCTACTTCTGCAACTTCTCGGTGTTCCAGTCGCTGCCCGACAGCTGGGCCATCGACCAGCTGTTCCCGATCATGCCCATCCACCGGCTCAACGAGCGGCCGACGCGCAAGGGCGTGCTCGCCGACATCACCTGCGATTCGGACGGGAAGATAGACCGCTTCGTGAGCCAGCGTGACGTCAAGAAGACGCTGGAGCTGCACGCCATCACCGCCCAGGACGAGTACTACCTGGCGGCGTTCCTGGTGGGCGCCTACCAGGAAACGCTCGGCGACCTGCACAACCTGTTCGGCGACACGCACGTGGTGCACGTGCGCTTCCACGACGACGGCGGCTGGTGGATAGAGGAGATCGTCAAGGGCGACACCGCCAACAAGGTGCTCGAGTACATGGAGTACGACGTGGCCGACCTGCACCCCGCCCTGGCCCGGGACTGCGAGCGCGCGGTGCGCGAAGGCCGCATGTCCGTGGCCGAGTCCCAGGCCATCAAGCGCTTCTACGAAGGCGAGCTCGAACGGCTACGCCTATCTAGAGTAGTGCGACTTATTGACCGCTCGCCTGATCAGTGAGCGCTAACAGCCGCGGCGCATCTAGCGCCGTAACTGGCTGAAAACACCTGGAATTGTCCGCATCGGTCCGCCAGGGCCCTGCTTCCCGTCGGCCCGTTGTTTACAGCTTCTCGAAGCGAGGAGTAGCATCGGCCGCGTTCGAAGTTTTGTCCCGAACGACGGTGCAGGCCGCTGGTCCCAAGTGCTACGCATTGAATCGACAATCATTCGTGTGCCTTGAAGCCTTGACCTGTTTTTAATAGACCGCGGTCATGCAGGGGACCGCGTCCCTGCCGCTGTCCGCTTTTTTGAGCGAGAAGTCTGGGATGACGACGATCTATGTGGGCAATCTGCCCTTCTCCGCGACCGAGCAAGACATCAAGGTGCTCTTCGAGCGCCATGGCAAGGTCGATTCCGTAAAGCTCGTCAACGACCGTGAAACGGGCAAGCCCCGTGGATTCGGTTTCGTTGAGATGGGATCCGGCGAAGCACAAGCCGCGATCCAGGGTCTCAACGGCTACCAGATGAACGGCCGTCCCCTGCGCGTGAATGAAGCGCAGGAACGTCCGCCGCGCCCGCGCCAGGGTGGTGGCGGTCCGTTCCGCCGCTGACACGCGGCGGGCCGACACTAGCCGTCCGCGAGCATGCGAACCCCGCCTGGTGCGGGGTTCTTTTTCCCGCGCGTTGCCGGTGATGGAGGAAAGCGCTGATGACTTCACGCAGCGCGGGCCTTTGTTATTTCCTGTTGCTGGCCACCGGGCTGCTCGGCGGTTGTGCCAGTACTCCCTCGTCCGCACCGGTCGCGGCCGCCCGTGGTTTCACCCGCCGCGCCGCCGGCGCCTCCCGCTCCTCCCGCCCCTCCCGCGCGACGCAGTCACCGCACAGGCCATCGAGGCGGATCCTGGCCGGTGAGCATCGCAGTCCGGGGCCAACCGCGCGCGCGATGCGTTCCGGCATCCGGTCGATACCCTGCTCTTCTTCGGCATCAAGCCCGGGATGACCGTGGTCGAGGTGTGGCCCGGCACCGGCGGCTGGTACACCGAAATGCTGGCGCCGCTGCTGGCGGAACACGGGAAGCTGTACGTCGCGACGATGGCGCCCGCGCCCGGCAACGGGTACGTCACCCGCTCGCTGGCGCAACTTCGCCGAGAAGCTGGCGTCGCGGCCGGATCTCTACGGCAAGGTCGACCGTCACGCGCGCTCGGCCCTGGTGAGTTCAACGCGCGCGCCGGCGGGCAGCGCCGACCTCGTCGTCACGTTCCGCAACCTTCACAGCTGGATGGACCTCGGCATCGCGGCGCAAGCCGTTCGAAGCGAGTTGCATCGCGCGTTGAAGCCGGGCGGCATCCTGGGCGTCGTCGAGCATCGAGCCGATCCCGCGAAACCGGCCGATCCGCGCGCGACGACCGGCTACGTGAACGAGGAATACGCGATCGAGCTCATCGAAGCGGCCGGCTTCGAGCTCGCTCGAGCGATCGGAGATCAACGCGAACCCGCGCGACACGAAGGACTACGAGCAGGGGGTCTGGGCGCTGCCGCCCACCTACCGGGCTGGGTAATCGGGAACGCGCGAAATACGAGGCGATCGGCGAGAGCGATCGGTTCACGCTGAAGTTCAGGAAGCGGTGAAAAAGGAAAAAAGGGGACAGATCTATTTATTGGCATCGAGGATGGCGCCATAAGCGAAGGCCGCTCGCCAATAAATAGATCTGTCCCCGTTTTCCGTTTTCACCACATCTGCTTGAGACGCGACGCCACGTCGATGGTGCCCGAGTCGGCGGTCGCGGCCTCGATCTTCACTTCGATGTTGGTGCCCTGGAAGGTCTGCTCGTCGAAGCACTTGATGACCTTCTCGCGTGAGGAAGCGGCTGCGGCCGCCGTACACGTGGCCGTCCGACGTCTTCGGCTGGCTGGTGATCTGGAACCGCAGCGGCACCACGCAGGTGAGGTCATTGCGCGCGCGGGTCATGGCCACGTAGAGCAGGCGGCGTTCTTCTTCGATGAGCTCGGCCTTGCCGGTCGGCGAACTCGTTCGGGAAGCTGCCATCGACCACGTTGAGCACGTACACCTGGTCCCACTCCATGCCCTTGGCGGAATGCACCGTGGACAGCACGAGGAAGTCCTCGTCCTGGCTCGCCGGTCCGGCCTGGTCGCTGGTGGCATTGCGGCGGATCGAGCGTGAGCTCGGTGACGAAACGCTCGCGCGTCTGGTACTGCGACGACAGCAGCTCGAGCTGGTCGAGATCGCCGATGCGCATGTGCACGTGCTCGTACATGCGTTCCATGTGCGGCTTGTACCACTCGCGGATCAGGCTGATCTGGCCCAGCCACTGGCGATTCGGCTCGCACAGCATCTTGAACAGATCGACGAACTTGCTTCCACGCGATACTCGCATCGCTGCGGCGGCTCGAAGCTGTCGAAAGCAGTGAACAGGTGATTCGTTCGGCGACGAAGTGATCCAGCGCCTTCTTCGCGTTCGCCGGGCCCATGCCCGGCATGAACTGCAGCACGCGGAACGCCGCGAGCTGGTTGCGCGGATTGTCCGCCCAGCGCAGCACGGCCAGCAGGTCCTTGACGTGCGCGGCCTCGAGGAACTTGAGGCCGCCGTACTTCACGAAGGGAATCTTGCGCTTCGTGAGCTCGACTTCGAGCGCGTCGCTGTGCGTGCCCGTGCGGAACAGCACGGCCTGGCGTCGCAGCGACACGCCGGCTTCGCGCGCCGCGAGCACGCGCGTGCAGATGAATTCGGCCTGCGTGGGCAGGTCGTCCACGGTCACGAGCTTGGGACGCGGGCCCTGGCCGCGCATCGACAGCAGGTGCTTGCGGTACTGGCGCGGCGCGTCGGCCATGAGCGCGTTCGCCGCATCGAGCATGCTCTGGCTCGAACGGAAGTTCTGCGCCAGCGTGACCACCTCGGCCTTGGGGCGGAAGCGATCGGGAAATCCGAGGATGTTCTCCACCGCGGCGGCGCGGAACGAGTAGATGGCCTGGGCATCGTCACCGACCACCGTCACGCCCTGCCCGTCGGGCTTCAGCGCCATGAGGATGTCGCCCTGCAGCTTGTTCGTGTCCTGGTATTCGTCGACCAGCACGTGATCGAAATGCGCGGACACCGACTTGGCGATGCGGTCCTCGCTCATCATCGCGTGCCAGTACAGCAGCAGGTCGTCGAGATCGAGCACGCGGTACTGCGACTTGCGCTCCACGTAGCCGCGCAGCAGCTTGCCGATGTCTTCTTCGCAGCTGCGCGCACCAGGAGTACTGGCTCTCGAGCGTCTCCTTGAGCGACTGCTGCGTGTTCACGCGATACGAATAGATGCCGAGGCAGGTGTCCTTGCGCGGGAAGCGCTGCCCTTGCCCGAGAGACCCAACTCCGTGCGGACGGTATCCAGCAGGTCTGCCGCGTCGGACCGGTCGAGCACGCTGAACGCCGGATCCAGGCCCACGTGTTTGGCGTAGTGGCGCAGCAGCCGGTTGCCGATGGAATGGAAAGTGCCCGCCCAGGTGAAACGCTGGGTGATCGCCGAAGCTTTGCCGCCGAGCTTGTCGTCGTAGGCTTCGCGCAGGATCTCGTTCGCGCGACGCTTCATCTCGATGGCGGCGCGCCGTGTGAACGTGAGCATGAGGATGCGCGCCGGATCGACGCCGCTCATGGCCAGGTGCGCGACGCGATGCGCCAGCGTGTTGGTCTTGCCCGTACCTGCGCCCGCAACGATCAGCAGCGGGCCCGAGCGAAAGCCTTTGCCGCCGGGCATAGGCTCGCCATAGGTCACCGCTCTGCGCTGCGGAGCATTGAGACTTCCGAGTTGTGCAGCCGAAGGCGTGGACATCGATACAACAATATACGAAAGGAAAACGATGTCTTCACCCGGGTTCCCGGGCGTCGTGACGGGCGTCACGCCCCTATCTGGCTGGAATGTGACGCCTTTTTGATCTGGCCTGGACTGGCGGACGAGGCCGGTGCCGGCGGCCAGATTATGGGCGGTACGACTGCGCCATGCTCATCAACCAGAAAGAAATTTTCACCGGCCGGATCATCAAGGTCAGCGTGGACACCGTGGACCTGCCGAATGGCGTCCGCCTCCCCCTCGAGATCGTGCGCCATCCCGGTGGCGCGGCGGCCGTGGCCATCGACGACCAGAACCGGATTTGTCTGTTGCGCCAATACCGCTATGCCATCGGCGGCTACATCCATGAGCTGCCCGCGGGCAAGCTCGAGCCCAACGAGCCGCCGGACGTGACCGTGAAGCGCGAACTGGTCGAGGAGGCCGCCATGTCGGCCAGCCATTGGGAATCCCTGGGCGTCATGGTGAGCTCGCCGGGCTGTTTTACCGAAGTGATCCACCTGTACCTGGCCACGGGGCTCACGCCGGCCGCTGGCGGCCCCGACGCCGACGAGGTTTTCGAGGTGGAGTGGTGGCCCATGGAAAAGGCCGTGGAAAAGGCGCTCAGTGGCGAGTTCACCGATGCGAAAACCGTCATCGGCATTCTGCGCGCCGCTTCACGAAAAAATTGCGTGAACGGCTCACAGCATAAAACGGCTCGAAATCGGTCGCTATGTCAAACACCCTGAATGGGACGTAAGCCATACTGCGGCCGTGACTGACAAGACAAAAGACAACGACGTCGCCACCCGCCAACGGCGCCGTGTGTCGCAGATCGTCCACGACGAGCGTGGTAACGCGCGCGTCGAATGGATCGACGCAGGTTATGCCGGGGTACCTCTGGAACGCGCGCCGTTGACCATCGAGCCGACACCGGCGCGTGGCGAGAACGCCAAGCTGTCCGTGGAGCGCGTGCGCTCCAGGGCTTCGATCCGTATGCGCGGATCGGCGCTGGGCGCTTCGTTCCGGAACCGAAGAAGCCGGCTGGCAAGCGCGATCTGCGCAAGCTCGGCGAGTGGATCAAGCTGAAGCGCGAGCTCGACGAGCGACGCTCGCAGGACGATCGCGACGTCGAGTGAGGTCCGGCACGGCCGGATTCGCCGCCAGCAGCTCACGCGCACCTTTCGATGTGCGCGAGCTTGCGCGCGTTTCCCCACCGGTAGAACCGGCGCAACTCCGCGAGCGCGTCGCGCATGGCGCCCCGCCGCCCGCGATCGAGCAGCGAGGCCATGCGCCGGCAGAACCGCCCGGCGTAACGCGGAGGCCAGTGCGATACAGGCTCTCGCGGCCCGCGGCCGCCACGGGATCGAGCCGGCGTGCGTTCGAACAGGGCGCGATGCAATTCGCGCGGGAAATCGTCCGGCGTTCTGCGCGCTCAGCAGCCACGCGCACAGCACGTACTTGTCCACCTCCGCCTGCAGTTCCAGCTCGAGCAGCGTGACCGGCTTGTCGAAACCGTATTCCACGCGACGTAGACGAAATGGCTCACGCCTTCGGCGGCGGTCAGGTAGTCGGCGAGATTTTCGTGCGTGAGCGCGGCCAGGGATCGTGGTCCGCCAGCCGGCGCAACACTTGCGGCGTCGATGTACAGCGCCATGGACAGCGTGTCGCCCGTCTTCGGCCAGCAGCAGCTGTTCGTCGCAGTGGAACGCGCCGCGCCGAAACCGGCCAGCGAGTTGCGCTCGATCGGTGAGCAGGAAATCGCGCACGTCGGGCGTCGCCGGCAGGTCGTAGATCTCGGCGAGCGTGTTCTGCAGTTCGGCGAGCGTGGCCGCCGACATGATCAATGCGCCAGCAGGCTGCGTGCGGCAGGCGCGGGCTCGATGCCCAGCTGCCGCAGGAGGCGACGTGAACGCTCGCTGCCGGTCTTCACCCACAGCTCGTAGAGCCGCAGCCGGTCCTGCGCCGAATGCTGATAGGCGCTCTCGCTGATCTCGTTGAGCGCATCGACCATGGGCTGGAATTTTGCGGCGAGCTCGGCGAACACCTGGCGCAGCGTGCGGCCGCGCGCGGCCGGCACGGTCTCGGCGAGCGTGCCGTAGGCACGGCCACCCATGGCGATGTGGTAGTCGACGTCGACGAGCTTGCGCGCGAAACCGGCGGAGAAGAACCCGGCGATGAACAACGACACGTCGCCGAGCCTCTGCAGGCCGCGAGCAGCGCGCCTCGCGGCGTGGGCGCTTCGAGCGCCTCGCCGAGCATGACCACCAGGGGCTTGAGGCGGCCGCGCCCTTGATCGCGCGAGGGTCGCTGAATTGCGCTCGTAGAGCGCATCGGCGTCGGAGAACATGGTGAGCAGATTGACGACGTAGTGCTCGGTCTCGCCTTCGACCGCGACGCGTTGTGCGAGAGCGCGTCGTGCAACGCGTCCTTGAAGAACTCTTTCAGGTTCGCAACCGGCTGGATGGCCACGTTCACCTCGCTGAGCTTCAGGCTCCGGACTGTCACCCTCTATATCGACAACCTCACCACTTTATTGAGCGCCCGAAGCGGCGCGAGGTTCCGTGACGGAACAGCCGTTTTTTGCAGGGAGCGGCGCCGGCATTGGCAGCCAACGGCGCACACTGCTAACTACGCGCCCGCGGACGCGGTTCACACTTCCAAGCGTAGCAGCGTCACGAGTCCGGCGAGATCGGTGACGCTGGCGTCCGCCGCCGGCGGAACTCTGCGGCCAGGCGTCGCCCTTGCGATTCACCCACACAGTGTGCATGCCGGCGGCGCGCGGGCCGATGACGTCCGCCGCGGTTCGTCGCCTACGAACAGGATCTCCGCCGGCGTCAGTGTCAGCGCATCGGACAGCGCCGCGTAGGCACGCGGATCGGGCTTGGCGCAGCCGAGTCACGCCCGCGCTCAGGCTCACTTCGAAGTGATGCGCGAGGCCGATACGGTCGAGATCGGCGTTGCCGTTGCTGAGCGTGGCGAGCCGGAAGCGCGGCGTGAGCTCGTGCGAGCGCGGGCAGCACGTCGGCGTAGGGCTCGCACTGATTGCGCGCGGCGTGCCAGGTATCGAAGGCCTGATGGGCGATGTCGCGGCTTTCGGTAGCCCACCGACGCGGCCACGCGCGCCAGAGTTTCGCGGCGCAGCCACGTGAGGTCATGCGCCTGGTGCGGGCCGGTCGTTCAACAGGGCCGCGCGCACGCTCGAGCATCTGCGCGGCGGAGTAGCGTTCGGGAATGCGTCGGGTACCGGTGGCGCAGCCAATCGGCGAGAATGCGCTCCGCGCGCGCCAGCACCGGGCTCGATTTCCCAGAGCGTGTTGTCGAGGTCGAAACAGATCGCGCGCACGGCGCCGAAGGCCATGCGCGCATGTTACCGAGGGGATCGAAGCATGAGTGAACTGCTGCTGACGATCGGCAACAAGAACTACTCGTCCTGGTCGCTGCGGCCGTGGATCCTGCTGAAACACCTGGGACTCGCCTTCGCCGAGCGGCTCATTCCCCTCGACACTCCCGAGTTCGCGCGCGACATCGCCACCATCAGCCCGACGCGCGCGTGTCCCGGTGCTGCAGCACGGTCGCTTGCTGATCTGGGATTCGCTGGCCATCTGCGAATACGCCTGCGAGCTCGCGGGCCGCGGCTGGCCCGTCGAGCGCGACGCACGCGCCGTAGCGCGTGCCGTTTGCGCCGAGATGCACGCCGGCTTCAGCATCCTGCGTTCACAATGGCCCATGAATGCGCGCGCGCCGGCCGGCGACACGGCCGCCAATCCGGAACGGTCCGCCGACATCGCGCGCATCGAAGACCTGTGGGCCGACTGCCGCGCCCGGTTCGGCGCCGGCGGGCCCTGGTTGTTCGGCGAATACAGCGTGGCCGATGCCATGTACGCGCCCGTGGTGCTGCGCCTTCGCACCTACGGCGCGCAACCTGCGCCCGAGTCCTCGGCGCGGCTACGTGCGCCACCGTGCTCGGCCGATACGCACATGCGCGACTGGCTCGCGGCGGCCGAGGCCGAGAGCTGGATCGATCGAAGCTTCCGAAATTGGTCGATGAGACGGAGAGAACCATGAAGAAATGCCTGAGCATCGTCGCGCTGGTTTGCGCGTCTCTGCCCTGCCCGCGCTGGCCGCCGACGCCTCGCGTGTCCTTCACGCCGCGCGACCTGAACGCGCTGGCGCGGGTCAGCGATCCGCAGGTGTCACCCGACGGCCGCTACGTGGTGTACGTGCAGCGCGAGACCGACTTCGACGCCAATCGTGGCCGCAACGACCTGTGGCTGGTGGATCTCGAAGCCGCAGAATCGCGAAGCCGCGCCGGCTCACGCAGCACTCCGCCAACGACACGCACCCGCGCTGGTCGGCGGACGGCAGCAGCATCTACTTCCTCTCCGCGCGCACCGGCGCCACGCAGGTCTGGCGCCTGCCGCTTCAACGGCGGCGAGGCCGTGCAGATCACCGACTACCCGCTGGACATCGGCACCTTCGGCTTCTCGGGCGATGGCGAACGGATGGCGCGTGTCCATGGAGGTGTTCCGCGACTGCGCCGATCTCAAGTGCACGCGCGATCGCCTCGATGCCGCCGCCAAGAACCAGGTCTCGGCGCGCAGCTTCGACCGGCTGTTCGTGCGCCACTGGGACACCTGGGGCAACGGCACGCGCAACAACCTGTTCGTGGCGCCGTTGAACGCCGACGGCCGGGCCGGTGCGCCGCTGAACGTGTCGCGCGCCCTCGACGCGGACGTGCCCTCGAAGCCCTCGGTGGCGGCGAGGAGTACACGTTCACGCCCGACGGTTCGCGCATCGTGTTCAGCGCGCGTGTCGCCGGACGCGAAGAAGCCTGGTCCACGAACTTCGATCTGTACGAAGTCTTCCGCGTTCTGGCGAGCGCGTGCGCCGCCGCGAACCTCACCCCGACAACCCGGCCTGGGACACGCAACCGGTATTCCTGAAGAACGGCGACCTGGCGTGGCTCGCGATGAAACGTCCCGGTTTCGAGGCTGATCGCTTCGCGCATCAAGCTGCGCCACGGCGACTCCGGTGCGCGAAGTGGCGCCCGAACTGGGATCGTTCGGTGCTGCACCTGGGCGTCGACGCGCGATGGCCGCGCGTTGCTCGCCACGGCGAACGATCTCGGCCAGACGCCGCTGTTCGACATCGACGTCGACACGGCAGTGTCACGCCCGTCTCGGGCCCGGGCTACGTGGCCGAAGTCTCGCCGTCGGCCAGCGGCGGCACCGTGGTCGTCTGGCACGACCTCGCCACGCCGCCCGATCTCTATCTACTCGGCGGCAAGGGCGCAGCCGCGCCGCCTGACCCGCGTGCCAACGCCGCCCTGCTCGGCGCGCGCGACACTCGGCGGCTTCGAGCAGTTCAGCTTCAAGGGCTGGAACGACGAGACGGTGTACGGCTACGTCGTCGAACCCGCCGAGCGTCGACAAGGCGCGCAAGTACCCGATCGCGTTCATCGTGCATGGCGGGCCGCAGGTCAGCTTCGCGAATCACTGGAACTGGCGCTGGAACGCGCAGGCGTACGCGGCGCGCGGCTATGCCGTGGTGTTCATCGATTTCCACGGCTCGCCCGGCTACGGCCAGGCCTTCACCGATTCCATCAGCCAGCATTGGGGCGACCGTCCCTTCGAGGACCTGCAGAAAGGACTGGCCGCGGCGCTTGCGAAGTATCCCTGGCTGGATGGCTCAGCGCGCCTGTTCGCTGGGCGCGTCCTATGGCGGCTACATGCAGAACTGGATCGCCGGCAACTGGTCCGACGGCTTCAAGTGCATCGTGAACCACGCCGGCATCTTCGACACGCGGTCGATGTACTACACCACCGAGGAACTGTGGTTCACGGAATGGGAGAACGGCGGGCCTTACTACAAGACGGCCGAGATCCACGAGCGATTCAACCCGTCGGCCACGTCACGAAGTGGAAGACGCCCATGCTGGTGTTGCATGGTGAGCAGCGATTTCCGCGTGCCCTATTCGCAGGGCATCGCCACGTTCACGGCGCTGCAGCGACTGGGCGTGGAGAGCCGGTTCGTGGCGTTCCCGGACGAGAACCACTGGATCCTGAAGCCCGCGAACAGCGTGTACTGGTACGGCACCGTGCTCGACTGGCTGGACGGTCACACCCGGAAATGAGCCGTCTACTGACGGCGCTGGAAGGATTCCGGCGTCGAGCCGCCGCAGGAATAGCTGACCGAGTTCGCGTCCGCCGCGACCTGGATGTCACAGGTGCCGGCGGGCCGCACGTCCTTGGGCAGCAACGCGGTGAACAACTCGGGTTGTTCCCGCAGATCGCGCCACTGACCTTCCTGCGTGAATGTCAGCGCGCGCTGCAGGAGTCTTGCCGTCCTTGCGGCGAGTTCGACGTTCAGCAAGCCGGCCGAACACGCCCGCGGCGTCGCGATCGTTCCACGTACATGGCTTCGTCCGTGACCATGCGCGCGCGCACCGGCACGATGCTCAGCGTGGCGCCGCTGTCGCTCTGCCACTGGCCGGCGCTCGACTGCCTTGAACTTGCTCGATGGCGGCGCGGCTCTTCTGTTCCTTCGTGACGCAGCCGGCGAGCGACACGGCGAACAAGGTGGCGGCCAAGGCTGCGCTCATCAATCGTGGCTTGCTCATCGTCGCCCCTTTCGCTCAACCGTAATAGGCGCGCCACTCTGCCTGATAACCCGCGCCGAGCGCGAGCAGTTTCTCCAGCAGCTCGGCGATACTTCACGCCTCGGCCGCGCGCGCGGACTGCGCGAAATCCTCGTCGGCCGCGAGATTCGGATTCGGGATTGGCCTCGATGACGTAGATCTGGCCATCGGCATTCATGCGGTAATCGATGCGCGCGCAACCGGAAAGACCCAGGCAGCGATAGACGCGCCGCGACAGCTTGTCGAGACGCGCGACGACGGCCGGCGGCGAGGTCCTTGGCTTCGTAGGTGTCGATACCGTGTTTCTTCTGGTACTTCTTGTCCCACTTCACGCGGCGCGTGGCGATGCCCGCGGCGGTCTCCGACAGCGAGCCGAACTTCATCTCCCACACCGGCAGTCGCGTGAGGCGATCGTTGCCCATCACTCCGACGTACAGCTCGCGGCCCTCGATGTATTCCTCGACCAGCGCATCGGTCTGCACCTGGTCGTGCACGAACTCGATGCGCTGCTTGAGCTGCGCCTTGTCGGTGACGATGGAAGCCTGCGAGATGCCCAGCGACGCGTCCTCGGTGGTGGACTTCACGAACAGCGGGTACTTGATCTTGCGCGGCAGCCGCAGCTTGAGGCCGCGCCGGAACACGGCGAACTGCGGCGATGGAATGCGGTGGAACGACAGCAGCTGCTTGCACAGCGGCTTGTCACGCGACAGCAGCAGCCCGCGCGGATTGCAGCCGGTGTACGGCTGGCGCAGCAGCTCGAGGAAGGCCACCACGTGCTGGTCGTAGGTGACGATGCCGTCGAACTCTTCGAGCAGGTTGAAGACGATCTCCGGCTTCCACTCGGTGATGACCGCGCGCAGTTCTTCCAGCGAATCGGAGATGCCGAGGCAACGCACTTCGTGGCCTGCCTTCTTGAGGGTCGAGACCACGTCGTACTCGGTACGCCATTCTTCGATCTCTTTGTCGCTGTGGCCGTCGAGGGTATCGGGCGGGACCAGCGTCTGTGTGCATCACGACCAGCGTGCGCAGTCGCTTCATAATGCGAGTGTCGGACTTTCACCCTGCGCATACAAGCGCGTTAGGTAGACGACCATCCAGCGCGCGTGGCGCAGGGCATCGCGGCGGCTGCCGCGCACCCATAGATCGCAGCTTCTCGGCGCGATCGACCACCATGCGCAGGATCTGTTCGACGCTGTAACGCTCGGCGCCGAGTTCGCGCATGGTGCTGCGTTCACCAGGTGCGGTGCGTGCGCGCGCAGGAAGGTGCTGGCGCGGCGCGCATTGCGCGCGCGACTTCTCGGCCGTGAACACCCGCTCGAGCAGGTGATCGGTGACCGTGCGGCGGTACAGGCTGTGGCGCGCCAGCTTGCGGCGGTAGTGATCGGCCAGCGTGCGCGTGTTCTCGCGCAACGGTTCGATGACCTCGCGATTGCGCACCAGCGCGCGTGAGTGTGCGCACGCTGTCGAGGAGCTCGTCGACGAATTCCAGCTTGTGGAATGCCGGCCACTGCGCATAGGTGCGGCGCCACGAGGAATTGGGCTTGAGCCACACGGCGAAGGTCTCGGCGAAGTCCTCGCAGGGATGCGACTGCGCGTACCACTCACCGAGATGCTGCACGTAGCGGCGGCTGCCGGGCCGCGCCTTGTAGGTATCCGGATACGGCAGCGAGGCAGGACCGAAGATTTCGCGCCAGCGCTTGCGACGCCGCAGACGATACGCGGTGTCGATGGCATGGCCGGCTTCGTGCCGCAGGATGCGCATGGCGCTCTCGGCGCTGCCACCTTCCACGGTGCGCATCATGCGGCGCTCGAGCCGCTCGAGGCGCGGATGCGCCAGGTAGAAAGGCACGGCGATGCCGGGCACGCCGTCGGGAGAAAACCATTCTTCCGAGAGCCACACGTGCGGACGGAACTGTGATGTCGCGCTTGTCGAGTTCGCGATACAGGCGGCGCACGCGTTTGGCCAGCGGCGAGCGCTCGATCTTGAGTTTCAGATCGCAGAAGCGCAGGCCCAGCAATTGTTCATCGGACATTCGCGTCCAGGAGCGCGTGGCCCGCCGGACGCGGGTGGCACGCGTGGACGACATGGCCCGACTTTAAGCGAGTCCCGGCGCGCCGGAATCAGCTTCCGAGCGTCACCAGCGCATGAGTGAGAACCCGATCCGCGGTGTCGATGACCAGCTCTTGTTTCATCAGGCTGTTACGCCAGATTCCCGGAATGGCGCTTACGCCATGGTGCGCGCCGGCCAGGGCGCCGTAGGTGGCGGTGACCACATCCGAGTCCCGGCCGAGGTTGGCGGCCAGCAACGCGCCCTCGCGGAAGCTGTCGGCAGCGATGGAAAGCCCAGAGCGCCGCCTCCAGCGCCTGGACGATGTGCCCGCCACCCGTGATTTCCGGCGGGCGCGCGGCGGTGTACGAGCCGTCGTACAGCGCCAGCACCTCGGGCGGGTACTGGCGGTGCACCCAGGCTTCCCGCGGCGGCCGGAGGATGGCTGGCCTTGTCCCGGCCGGCCAGCGCCTGGTGGAGCATGGCGGCCAGCAGGCGCACGCAGTCGAGCACCAGCGGCGCCTGCGCCGTGATCCGCGCCGCTTCCGCCGACCGGCTGATCGCGGCGGCGGCGTCGGCGAAGAAAAACATGACCACCGGCGCCACGCGCGACAGCGGCGTCCTTGTCGAGTTGCTCCGGGTCATGCGAGCCCGCGAAGGGCTGTCGCTTGTACTGGGCCGTGGCCAGCGACCGGGCGACGCTGGCGGCGATGCCCACGCATTGGCCGGTCGCGCTGCCGTAACCCTCGCGCTGCCAGCGCGCGAAGCGCTGCACCTGGTCGTGGGCGTCGAAACCCTCGCGCTCCAGCAGGCTCTCCGCCAGCAGCAGCGCCATGGCCGTGTCGTCGGTCCAGGCGCCGCGCGGCAGGTCGAAGGGCCCGCCGCCCAGCAGGTCGCCCACCGGCGACGAAGCTGCCGGGTTTGCGGAACTGCGTGTGCGCCGCCAGCGCATCGCCCACGGCGAGGCCGACGAGCGCGCCCTGGAAGCGCTCGCGCAAGGTGCGGGCCGCATCGAGCACATCGGGCGCCTGCATGGGGTCCGGGCCGTGACCGCCGCAGATGCTGGCGGCCGGCACGGCTGACCCGTGCCGGGCCCAGCCGAGCACGTAGTCGCGCTGTTCGTCGGTCTCCGGCACGTCCGGCCAGGTGTGCGAACGCTCGTTGTCCTGCCAGAGCTCGTTGAGCCTGATCAGCGCCGCCTGCGGCGTCAGGCCGCCATGTTCGATGAGATGGCAGGCGACCACCGTGCCGGTCCGGCCGATGCCGGCGCGGCAATGCACGTAGACGCGCCGCCCGCGGCGCAAGGCATCGTCGAGCGCGGCCAGGATCTGCGACATGAGCGCGGCTCGCGCGGCACGCCGTGGTCGGTGATCGGCTTGCGCACGATACTGCACGCTGCCGGGTAGATAGATGTCGTAGGGCGGCAGCTCGCCGGCCTCGGTCAGATCGATGAACGTGTCGAAGCCCGCTTCGAGCAGCGCCGCGACGCGTTTCTCGGCTTCCTTGGGCGTCTTGCCGCCGGGATATCTTCCCGGCCAGCAGCCGGCCCTCGATGACCCAGTACGACTCAGGGTGGGGTTTGGGTACGCTCGCCATCCAGCCCTTTGAAGTCGAATACCGCGGGATCGGCGAGGTGCGCCGGCTTCCACGTTGCGCAGCGCCGAGAAGATCGCTTCGGTGCGGCCGGGGTACTGCTTCTCCCACTCGGCCAGCATGCGCTTGATCTCCTTGCGCTGCGCGTTGTCCTGCGAGCCGCACAACTTGCAGGGAATGATCGGGAAATCGCGCGCGCGCGCATACCGCTCGATCTGCGATTCGGCCACGTACGCCAGCGGCCGGATCACGATGTGCCTGCCGTCTTCGGACAGCAGCTTGGGCGCCATGGCCTTCAGGCGGCCGCCGAAGAACATGTTGAGGAACAGCGTCTCGACGATGTCGTCCCGGTGATGGCCGAGCGCGATCTTGGTGATGCCGTTCTCCGAGGCCCAGCGATACAGCGCGCCGCGCCGCAGCCGCGAGCACAGGCCGCACATGGTCTTGCCCTCGGGGATCACGCGCTTGACCACGCTGTACGTGTCCTGCTCGATCACGTGGAACGGCACGCCGAGGCTGCGCAGGTAGTTGGGCAGCACTTCTGCGGGAAAGTCCGGCTGCTTCTGGTCGAGGTTGACCGCGATGAGCTCGAAGTCGATGGGCGCGGAACGTTTCAGCGACATCAGGATGTCGAGCAGCGTGTAGGAATCCTTGCCGCCCGACAGGCACACCATGACGCGATCGCCATCGGCGATCATCCGGTAGTCCTCGATGGCCTTGCCCACCAGGCCGCGCAGATGCGCGCCCAGCTTCTTCGCGGTCTGCGAAGGCCACTCGTTCACGCTGGGGTCTCGCCGGGTTTCAGGGCTTGCGGGCTGGCGTTCATGCGGCCGGGATACTAGGAGCTTTCAGCGGCTGGCGCAGCTGCAGCTGCCGCACGATGGCGAACACCGCGACGACGGCCAGCACGTGTTTGATCGATGTGGCCGCTGACCGTGCCGCCGAGCAGGCGGTAGATCTGCAGGTCGAAGGTCTCGAACACCTTGGCCAGGCCGTACCAGATGGCGGCCCAGGCCGAGCAGCGAACCGTGGCTGTACCGCGTGGCCGGAAACCAGATCAGCACCAGCACGATGACCAGCACCGACCAGCCCTGGTAGACGCCGTAGGGCATGACATTGCCGGCGCCAGCGCGCTCGGTGCCGTACCAGAACATGCACCGTGAACACGCCCAACGCCAGCAGTGGCCACAGCGAGCGCAGGCCGAGCCTGGAAGTCGATGCGCTCGGCGATCGCCGCGGCGACCAGGCCCGCGAAACCCAGTGTCATCGGCAGACGATCCCAGACCAGCCGCGCATTGTCGGGCGCCGCGTGGTAGTAGGCCGAACCGAGGCAGGTGAGCAAGGCGCCGAGGAAGAACACCAGGTAAGGCAGTTGCTCGCGCGGATCGATGAACGCGCCCTCGGCCACGAAAGATCAGGATCAGGCCCCAGGCACCGGCGACGAGAAACGGCAGATTGGAGATCACGTTGAAGAAGTTCGCGACGCCGAACAGCGATCGGCAATCGGCGAACTCGTGATACGACAGCGGCTGCGGCATCGCCGGCAGCGCGATGGCCGCCAGCACGCAGGCCACGGTGATGAGCAGCAGCAGTTGCCCGCGCCAGCCCAGATTCCCCGGAGACTCCCCAGGAGACCCACCAGGCCGGAGGTCATGCCGCGGCGCTGCCACGACGGCCTCGGTCTTCCAGGTATTTGCCTTCGAGGTAACGCAAGGCGGCGGCGGCAGACAGCGGTTTGCCGGTGGCGTTCTTGAGCAACTCCTGCGCGACTGACGCGGGCGCCCTGCCGTGCACGTTGTCGCGCAGCCAGCCCATCAGGCCGGAAAAATCCCCGCGCGCGATCTGCGCTTCCACGTCGGGCACCGCCTGGCGCAGCGCTTCGAAGAACTGCGCTGCCATCACCGCACCGAGCGCATACGAGGGGAAGTACCCGAAGGATCCCACCGCCCAGTGCACGTCCTGCAGCACGCCTTCGAGGTCGCTCTGCGGCTTCGATCAGCAGGCGCTCCATGCCGGCGTTCCAGGCATCGCGCAGATTGCGCACCGCGAGCTTGCCGTCGAGCAGCTGGTTCTCCAGCTCGTAGCGCAACTGGATGTGCAGTGAGTAGGTGAGTTCGTCGGCGTCGACGCGGATCGCGCCGCGTTTCACGCGCGTCAGTTGCGCGTACAGATTCTCTTCGGACCACTCGGGCCCGGTGACGCCGAAATGCTTCTCGAGCAGCGGGCGCAGGTAGGTGACGAAGGCGCGGCTGCGGCAGACGATCATCTCCATGAGCAGCGACTGGCTCTCTTCCAGCGCCATGCCGCGATCGCGGCCCACGGGCTGGTCGGCGAATTCCAGCGGCAGGCCCACGTCGTACATGGCGTGGCCGGTCTCGTGCAGCGCGCCCAGCAAGCCGGTGAACGGCTCGGCGGTGTCGAATCGCGTGGTGACGCGCACGTCGCCGGGCACGCCTTCGGTGAATGGATGTTCGCTCTCGTCGAGTCGGCCGCGGTCGAACGGGAAACCGACGGCCTTCATGACCTCCACGGCCAGCGCGCGCTGCTTGCTGGCGCTGAACTTGCCGGTGATCGGCAGCACCGGGCGCTGTCTCCTGGCTGGGCGAGCACCTCGCGGATCAGTCCCGGGCAGACGGCGCGCCAGTGCCTTGAACATGGTGTCGATCTCCGCCGAGGTCGAGGCCCGGGCTGAACTCATCGACCAGCGCGTCGTAGGGCGAGAGATTGCGTGACTGGCCCAGCAGCTGCGCCTTGTCGCGCACCAGGTGGACCACTTCTTCCAGGTGCGGCGCGAAGTCCTCGAACTTGCCGGACTCGCGCGCCTGCAGCCATTTCATCTTCCGCCTTGGACGCGGCCTTGGCGAGGCGCGAGACCAGGGCCACGGGAGTGGCGATGGCGAAGTCGCGCTGGCGGCGCATCTCGCGCAGGTTGGCGATCTGCCAGTCCTCGAGGCCGCCGGTGTTGGCCTGGGCGCGATCGAGCAGGCGCGTGATCTTCGGGGCGGTCACCAGCGAGTGGTATTCGGTTTCCAGGGCGGCGAGCTGCTCACCGCGAACGTCCGCGCTGCCGCGCGGCATCATCACGGCCGCGTCCCAGCGGAGCACGGCCATGGCGCCGCGGAAGGCATGCAGGCGTTTCCATTCCTGTTCGAGTTGCTTGTACGGAGTGAGGGCCATGGCCAGATCGGAAGACGTCGGCGGGGAGATTGACGGGCGCCAGTCTACCAGCGAGCGCCGCTTCCGGCCGGTCCGATGGGCGCGAAATCCTTGTCAGATCAAAGACTTGATCGGTACAGGTTGTGGTTGACAGCTCGGCTGGGGAATTGCCCGTTCCTATGTCAAATCGCCGTGGCTCAGGGCGCTCTCGTGCGGATGTCTGTGCGCGGCCGCGGGCGCGCCGACGCTGTGCCCTCGGGTCGCCGCAGCAGGCCTTCGATCAGCCGTGTCATGTACTCCGGCGAGCGGGTGTTGCGGGCGATCAGCAGGTACAAGCGC
The DNA here is from genome assembly GCA_963846605.1 of uncultured Pseudomonadota bacterium. GTDB lineage: Bacteria > Pseudomonadota > Gammaproteobacteria > Steroidobacterales > Steroidobacteraceae > CADEED01. Next base: position 63,661 of record CAWJWS010000008.1, on the reverse strand, counting down.
ACGGCACCACGTACAGCGTCATGACCAGCGACACGATCGTGCCGAAGAACACGGTGGCGCCGATGGACTCGCGGCTCTCGGCGCCAGCGCCGTGCGCCAGCATCAGTGGCACTGCGCCGAAGGCCGTGCACAGGCTGGTCATGAGCACCGGACGCAGTCGCGTGGCCGAGGACTGGATCACGGCGTCGAGGAACTCCACGCCGCGGTCGCGCAGCTGGTTGGCGAACTCGACGATGAGGATGCCGTTCTTGCAGGCGATGCCGATCAGCATGATGCAGCCGATCTGGCTGAAGATGTTGATCGTGGAATTGAACAGGAACAGCCCGAGCAGCGCGCCGGAGAGCGCCAGCGGCACCGTGACCAGGATGACGATGGGGTGGATGAAGCTCTCGAACTGCGCCGCCAGCACCAGGTAGACGATCAGCAGTGCGAACGCGAAGGTGATCCACAGCGCGTCGCCCGATTTCTTGAACTGGTAGGTCTCGCCGTTGTAGATGAGCTGCGCGTTCGGGCGCTTCCTCGCGGATCACGTGCTCCATGTAAGTCACGGCTTCACCCAGCGTGTACCCCGGCGCGAGTGAGCCCGCGAGTTCGATGGCGCGCATGCGGTCCGTGCGGCGCAGTTCGGTGGGACCCGCGCGTTCGTCGATCTTGACCAGCGCGGACAACGGCAGCAGGTCGCCGTTCTTGTCGGATCGCACGTAGAGATTGTCGAGGTCGCCGACGCTGGCGCGCTGCGTCGTTCGCGCGCCTGGAGCATCACGTCGTATTCCTCGCCCGCGCGCTCGAAGGTGGTGACGATGCGCGCGCCCAGCATGGTCTCGAGCGTGCGCCCCACGGTCTGCAGTGACACTCCGAGATCCGCGGCCTTGTTGCGGTCGATCTGCACGATCACGCGCGGCTGGCGCTCCAGGTAATCGGACTCGAGATTGAGGATGCTCGGGTTCTCGGCGGCCACGCGCTGCATGATCTTGTCGCGCCACCGCACGATCTCGTCGTAGTCGCCGCCGCCCATGGCGATGGCCAGGGGACGCGTGCTGTTGCGCGTGAGCGGCGAGCCGACCTGGTTCACGTTGATGCGTGCGCCGGTGATGCCCTGGGTCTGCTGGCGCAGCCGGTCGGCGATCGCGCCCGCGCTCTCATCGCGCTCTCCCCAGAGATTGAGCGGGATCATGATCATGCCGGTGCTCACGTCGCCGCTGCGGCCGAAGCCGCCGGTGCGCACGTTCACGCGCCGCGCATTGCCGTTCTCCACCTCGGCCATGGCGATCTCCTCGACCTGGCGCAGCTGGCGGTCGAGATAGGTGATGCTCGAACCTTCCGGCGCGGTCACGAAGATGCGGATCATGGCGCGGTCTTCCTGCGGCGCCAGCTCACTGGGAATGCGCAGGCCCTGAAACGGAATGCCGAACACGAACAACATCACCAGCAGGCCGAACAAGGCCGAGCGAGCCGCCGACGATCCACAGCGGTTTGCGGCCCGACCAGCGCGCCGCGCAGACCGGCGGCGTAACGATCGTCGAGATTGTGGAACACGCGGTCGATGCCGCCGGCCATCGCGACTTGGGCATGCCGTTCGCGAACAGCTTGGAGGCCATCATCGGCGTGAGCGACAGCGCGATGAACGCCGAGAAGCCGACCGCGGCCGCCACGGTCACGCCGAACTCGCCGAACAGTCCGTCCGGTGTCGCCGGTCATGAAGGACACCGGCACGAACACCGCCATCAGCACCAGCGTGGTCGCGATCACCGCGAAGCCGATTTCCTTCGACGCCGTTGATCGAAGCCAGCACCGCCGGTTCGCCGCTTTCGATTCGCCGCACGATGTTCTCGAGCACCACGATGGCGTCGTCGACGACGAGGCCGATGGCGAGCACCGCGCCCAGCAACGTGAGCGTGTTGATCGAATAGTCCGAGCACCGCCATGACGATGGCCGCGGCGACGATGGAGACCGGGATGGTGACCGCCGGAATCAGCGTGGCGCGCGCCGTCCCCAGGAACAGGAAGATCACGATCGAGCACGAGGACCAGTGTTTCGGACAGCGCGAACACGACGTTCTTGAGCGACGCGGCGATATACACGCCATTGTCCATGTTGATGTCGACCTTGATGTCCTCGGGCAGCGTCGGCTGAATCTCCGCGAGCCGCTCCTTCACCGCATTCGAGGTGGCGAGCACGTTGGCCTTCGACTGCGGAATGATCGCCATCGACAGTGCTGACCGCGCCGTTCGAACGCGACAGGCTGCGATCGTCGTCGGATGCAAGCCGCACCTCGGCCACTTCGGCGAGGCGCACCAGATAACCGTCGGGCCCGCGCCCCACCACCAGGTTGCGGAAATCCTGCTCGGTGCGCAGGTTGGTATCCGTGCGCAACGTGAACTCGCGCTCGCTCGATTCGATGCGGCCCGCGGGGATCTCCACGTTCTCGCGCAACAGCGAGACTCTCGACATCGGCGACGGTGAGCTGGCGCGCCGCCAGGTTCTCGCGCGACAACCACACGCGCATGGCATAGCGCCGCGCGCCGTTCATGCGCACGTTCGCCACGCCTTCCAGGGTCGAGAACTGGTCGACGAGGTACCGCTGCATGTAGTCGGTGAGCTCGAGCATGTCGCGCCCGGTGCTCGCGACGTTGAGCCAGATGATGGGGTCAGCGCCGCCGTCCACCTTGGTGATCTGCGGCGGGTCCGCCTCGAGCGGCAATCGCCCCGCGACGCGCGACAATCGCTCGCGCACGTCGTTGGCCGCGCTGTCGAGATCACGCTCCAGCGTGAACTCCACGTTGATCTGCGAGCGTTCGTCGCGGCTGGACGGAGTTCAGCCGCTCGACGCCCTCGATGCCGGAGATCTCGTTCTCGATGATCTGCGTGATGCGCGACTCGACCACGTCCGAGGACGCGCCGCGATAGCGCGTCTCGATGTTCACGACCGGCCGTTCGACGTCCGGAAATTCGCGCAGGCGACAGCCGCGTGACCGCGCCGATGCCGAGGATGAACAGCAGCAGCGACATCACCGTCGCGAAGACGGGGCGTCGCACCGACAGGTCGGAGATCATCATGGCTTCTCCTACTGGCGAAGGCTCGTGGGCGAGGCGCTGGCCGCGTGCTCGGGTCGGGCTCGCCGGCGTACATCGATTCGACGATGCGGTCGATGGCAGTCACCGCGACGCCGTCGCGCACCTTCTGCGTGCCTTCGACGATCACGCGTTCGCCCGCCTCGAGGCCGGCGAGGATTTCGACATTGCCCGGCGAGCGGCCACCGATGCGCACCTCGCGTCGCTGCGCCTTGCCGTCCGCGACCACGAACACGTACTGCTTCTCGGCCTCGGGCGTCAGCGCTTCTTCGGGAATCACGAGCGTCTCGCGCTCATCCTTGGCCAGCGAGACATTGAGGAACATGCCGGCCTTGAGCGCGCCGTCCTCGTTCGCTCAGCAACGCGCGCACGATCACCGAGCGCGTGTTCATGTCGACGCGCGAATCGATGCTCGCCACCTTGCCGGCGAAAGCTGCGGCCCGGAAACGCCGGCGCGGTGGCGCGCACCGCCAGTCCTTCGCGCAGCGTGGAGACGTAAGTTTCGGGCACCGAAAAATCGAGCTTGATCACGCTGGTGTCGTCGAGCGTGGTGATCACGTCGCCGGGGCTGATCAGTGTGCCGACGCTCACGCGGCGCAGGCCCACGCGGCCGGAGAACGGCGCGCGGATCACGGTGTCTTCGAGCCGCGCCTGCGCGGCCTGCAGCCGCGCGCGATTCGCCTTCAGCGTCGCTTCGAGCTGGTCGAAGCTGGACTTGGACAGCGCCTGCGTGTTCAGCAGTTCGCGGCTGCGGTTGTACTGGCTCTCGCTCTCGGTGACCGCGGCCTGCGCGGCGGCGACGTCGGCGCGTGCCGTGGCGTCGTCGAGCTGCACGAGCACCTGGCCGGCGCGCACGCGCTCGCCGTCGCGGAAGCGCACGGCCATGACGACGTTCGAAGTCTTGGAACTGATGTCGACGGATTCGTTGGCGCGCGCATTGCCCAGCGCTTCGAGCTTCTGCGACAGACGTTCGCTGCGCACCGTGGTGGTGGTGACCGCGGTCGGCGACGTTGGTCCGCGCGCCACCGCGCCGCCGGGCGGGCCGCCGCCGCCCGCGGCGCGGCACGATGCTGAGTCGCGTAGATGGCCCAGGCGGCGCAGACCACGGCGATTCGCGATGCTGATGGGGGTCGCGAGATTGCGCCTCTCGGACATCGTGTGCGGTGCTCGTTAGCGGCTCTGAGTATGGCACCGCTAACATCCGGCACACGAGGGGAATCCGGTGTCTAGGACACCCCGCGCGCCTGTCTTCCCAGCGGCGAATCATCTGCTTGCGCGCTGTTCCCCAGCGGTACCCGCCGAGCTGCTCCGCCCGCTCGCAGGACGCGATGGCACGGAATGACCCAGGCGATCGGATTCGCGCCCACCGCCGTACCAACGGCCCGGGCGGCGTCCGGTTTACCGAGTCTTCTGCGCCAACGCGCCGTATGTGACCGTCTCTCCGGGTTCGAGTTCGAGCAGCGCGCGCCAGACCTGCACCTGGAAGTTCGTGCCGGTGACGGCCAGCGGCAAGGTGACAGTCCCGCGTCCTGGCCTGGCTCCGCCGTCACGATTCCAGATCGTGTCTACCAGGCTGCGCGGCACGCGCATCGTCGCGGACGAACTCGGCCCTCGGCCACAAGACGCGCAGGGCCTGTCAGTTCCGTGGCGCCGCGACTCGTCGCTCGACGAAACTCAGGCGACATAGGCCGCGCGCGGTTTCGGCGATGAACGCCGAACCGAACGGCGTGGCGGCAACTCCGTGGCGAATGCGCGACGCCTGCGCCGCCGGCGCGGATCTCGCCGGGCGTCATCGCTTCGAGGGTCACTGTCAGATCGTGTAACCGTCCGCCGCCCGACAGTCCGACGGAATGCGCGGCGTCCATGACCGAGGGTTCCGCACGCAGCGCTTGCGCCGGCTGCGCGGCTAGTGACCTCCGCGAGGTACTGCTTGGGCGTGAGGCCGGTCCAGCGGCGGAACAGGCGGTTGAAGTGGAATTCCGACAGCCCCACGTGCACGCGCGATCTTCGCGAGCTTCGGCTGCCGCTGGTATTCGCGTCTCGATGAACTCGATGGCGCGCGTCATGCGGGAGAACTCGCGGCTGTCGAGGAAGGCTTCGGCCTGTGAGAGTGGGTGTGACTTTCATGTCCATGGACGCAAGATGCGCGCCGAGACCGTTCCGGCCGCGACCCGATACTTGCGCCGTGGGGTCAGTTCGCGCCGGGGGCAACCAGCGCGCGCAGCAGCAGTGCAGGCAGATCGTCGAGCGGCTGCTCGCCCTGGCCGGCCACGTCGAGCACCACGAGCTGACGCGACGGGATCACCCAGAACGCGCTGCCTTCCTCGTCCGTGGCGGACAGCGACGTCGAGCCCGTCGACCTGCGAGCCGTGCGCAGCTGCAGGCCCGTCTCGGCGTTCACGCGCGAAGGCCGCGACATCTCGGCTACCCAGCCCGCGGGCAGCACCTGCCGGTCATCGAGTCTTCCATCCGTCGGCCAGCAACGCGGCGATGCGGAGCATGTCGTGCGCGGTCGCGCGCCAGCAGCAATGCGCCGCGGGCATGCCGGCGCGGCGATCCATCTGCATCTCCGCCTCGCCCGCGCGCATCGGGCGCCACAGCGTAGTCGTCGAGGAAAGTCCTCGTAAGGCTGGCCGGTGGTGCGCTCGAGGATCACCGCGGCCAGCTGCGTGTTCGCCGGCGAGACTGGTTGTAGAAACCGCCGGGCTCGTGATCGAGCCGGAAACCGAGCGCGCTCGACTCGAAGTCGTTGCCTAACAACATGCGCACGCCGCGCGAGGTGGCGAAGCGCGGCAGCGTGGCTCGAGATCCTTCCAGGGCGAGCGATGAAGCAGCCCGCGTGTCGCGCCACCAGTCTCGAGGCCGCTGGTTTCCTCGAGCAGCTGGCGCAGCGTGATGCGTCCGCGCGGATCGTCCTGCCACTCGTGACAGCAGCGCCGACACCGGAGTGTCCAGCGAAGCAATGCGGCCGCTCGGCCGAGCGCCAGGCCGACCGCCATGGCCGCGACGGGTCGCGCGATCAAGGTGGCGGGCAGGCAGCGAGTCGCGCTCGTCGGCGACGAAATAACGCTCGATGCACGACCTGGCCACGATGCATGACTAGCAAGGCGCGCGATCCGGCGCCACGCGCCCGGCTCGCGGCCTGCTCCAGCGCGGCCGCAGTCCGCGGCTACCGGCTCCGGCACGGCGGCCGCGGTTCAGGAACGCGCGGTCTCTCCGAGCCGATGGCGCCGTCGGTAGGTAGACCTCGCCGACGGGCAGCGGCAACTGCAGGGCGCGCTGCCAGAACGGCAGGTCGGCAGTGAACACGCCGATGCCCATCGACACGATCAGCAGCACGATCGCCGTGAGGATTGTGAGAACGCGCCGCATGAGACCCAATTGGAACGAGTTGCAATGCTACCAGCGCACGGGGATGGCTAGAATGCCCGGACCATGAAGCTCTCGATCTGCGCCATTGCCTCCGAAGTCGTCCCCCTGGCCAAGAGTGGCGGCCTCGCCGACGTGGCCAGCGCCCTGTCGCGCCAGCTCACGGCCGTCGGTCACGACGTGCGGCTGTTCGTGCCCTTCTATTCGCAGATCCGCCGCGACCGGCTCGAGGCCACGCGGGTGGAGACCCTGCAGGGCCTGCCCATCGTCACGGGCAGCCACGAATACCGCGTGGACATCTGGCGGGCGAACCTGCCCGGCTCGGTCTACCCCGGTCTACCTGGTCGAGTCGGACGCGCTGTACGCACGCCCGAAGCTGTACACCAACGACGCCGACGAGCACCGCCGCTTCCTGGTGCTGACGCGCGCCGCGCTGGAATGCTGCCGGCGCATGAATTTCCGCCCGCACATCGTGCACTCCCATGACTGGCACACCGCCTTCGCGCCGCTGTGGCTGCGCTCGAACTACAAGGACGACCCGGTGTTCGCCGGCACGCGATCGGTGATGACCATCCACAACATCGGCTACCAGGGCGAATTCGGCGCGGCCGACGCTGGCCGATCTCGACCTCGGCGCCGATGCCTATCTACTGCACCAGGACGACCTGCGCGCCGGGCGCATCAACGCGCTCAAGCACGGCATCCTGCACGCCGACGCCGTGACCACCGTGAGCCCGACGTATGCGCGCGAGATCACCACGCCGCAGTACGGCATGGGCATGGAAGCAGGCCCTGGCCGCGCGCGGCAATGCCGTGCACGGCATCCTCAATGGCGTCGACTACGAGGAATGGGATCCGCGCCACGACCAGTACCTGCCCATCCACTTCGGACCCGACGAGCTCGCGCGCAAGGCCGAACTCAAGCGCAATTTCCTGCTGCGCCAGAACCTGCGACCCGACGCAGGGGCCGCGTGCCGTTGTTCGGCATCGTCAGCCGGCTGGCCTCGCAGAAGGGTTTCGACCTGCTCACCGACACCCTGCCGAAGCTGCTGCAGGACCACGACGTGCGCGTCGCCGTGGTCGGCACCGGCGACGCCGAAGTACGAGAAGTTTCTTCGCGGGCCTGGCCGAGAAACACCGCGGCCGCGCCTGGTTCTTCGGCGGCTACGACGAGTCCCTCGCCCACTGGATCGAGGGCGCGAGCGACGCGTTCCTCATGCCCTCGCTGTACGAGCCCTGCGGCCTGAACCAGATGTACTCACTGCGTTACGGCACGATTCCCGTCGTCCGGCGCACCGGCGGACTGGCGGATTCGGTGGAGCATTTCGATCCCGGCACCGGTCAGGGCACGGGCATCGTGTTCAACGATTTCGACGCGGCGCCATGAGCTGGGCGCTGGACACGGCCATGCAGTGGTATGCGCAGCCGGAGCTGTGGCAGCGGCTCGTGCAGAACGCGATGCGTCGCGATTTCTCGTGGGAGACGCAGGCCAACGAATACCTGAAGCTGTTCGCGTCAGCTGCTACAGCTTGACGCTGCCGCGCTCATCGAAGGGAATGCGGCGAAGAAAGCCGCTCGATAGCGCGACCTCGCCCACGAGCCGGTAGTCGAGCGTGTCCGCGAGCCGCGGCGCGTCAGCAACTTGGCCAGGGTGCCCGCCAGGTTGGCCGTGAACTGCACGTCGAACTCGGCCTCGCCCATGGCGGGCACCACGAAGGGCGTGATTGGTCAGCCCCTGCCCCAGCTCGGCGTCGTTCACCTCGATGCGATAGTTGATGCCCTTGATGGGCAGCTCGCGCGAGTTCGGGTTCTGCACGCGCATGCGCACGCTGCAGACGCTGCGAAAAGATGTCGGCGCTCTGCAGCTTCAGCGAGACCACCGACAGGCGCGGCGCCTCGAGCTTGGGCAGCACCGCGCACCCCGCGAGCAGTGGCAACACCGCGGCGGCCGCCAGGATCGATCGCGGGTCAGGCTGCGCATGATCTCAACCGTGCGGCAGCTGGCCGAGCGTTGTCGGGGGTGACCAGCACCACGCCCTTCTCGGTCACGAGGAATTTCTTCGGCGTCCTCGGCCCGGTCGAAGCCGATGCGGCGTGCCCGGCGGCAGCTCGCAGTTCTCATCGACGATGGCGTTGCGGATCTGGCAGTCGGGCCCGATGCGCACGTTGGGCAGCACCACGGAACGCTCGACGGTCGATCGCTCCTCGACCCGCACGCCCGAGAACAGCAGCGACTCGCGCACGGTGGCGCCGGAGATGATGGTGCCGCCCGAGACCAGCGAGTTGATCGCCACGCCGCGCCGGCCATCCTCATCGAGCACGAACTTGGCCGGCGGCGTCTGCGCCTGGTAGGTCCAGATCGGCCAGTCCTCGTCGTAGATGTTGAGCTCGGGATTCACCCAGACCATCTCGATGTTGGCCTCGTAGAAGGCGTCGATTGTTCCAACATCGCGCCAATAAGACTGCGCACGCGTCTTAACGTCCCGGAAAGGATAGGCAAAGACCTGCAGCTTCTCGATGGCGTCCGGGACGATGTTCTTGCCGAAATCGTGCTTGGAGTGTCTCGTTCGCGGCGTCCTCGATGCAACAGCCGCTCGAGCAGATCCGGGTTGAACACATAGATGCCCATCGAGGCCAGCGCCACGTCGGGGCGGCCGGGCATGTGATCGGGCGTGCGGCGACTTCTCCACGAAACGGGTGACGCGATTCCACTCGGTGACCGTGAGCACGCCGAATTCCTTCGCTTCCTCGATGGGCACTTCGACGACGCCGACGGTGATGTCGGCGCCCTTCTCCACGTGGTAGGCGATCATCGGACCGTAATCCATCTTGTAGATGTGGTCGCCGGCGAGCACCAGCACGTGCTTGGGACGGTGCGCGTGCATGACGTCGATGTTCTGGTACACCGCATCGGCCGTGCCGCGATACCAGTGCGGCCGGTCTTCTGCTGCGCGGGAATCACTTCCACGAACTCGCCGAACTCGCCGCGCATGTAGCCCCAGCCGCGATGGATGTGCTGGATGAGCGACTGGGCCTTGTACTGCGTGAGCACCGAAATCTGGCGGATGCCGGAGTTCACGCAGTTCGACAACACGAAATCGATGATGCGGAACTTGCCGCCGAAGGGTGTCGCGGGCTTGGCGCGATTTTCGGTGAGACCCTTGAGACGTTCACCACGACCGCCGGCCATGATGACCGCGAGAGTGCCGCTGGTCAGGCGGCTGACGTAGCGACCGGAAGTTGCGCGTGCTGGACGTTTGGCCATGGGTTCCTCGTGAGTCCGGGCAGTATAGGGCCCGTGCTACCGTAGACGCATGCCTCATCGCGTCATTGCGGCCTTCTCCTGCGCCGCGTTGTCACTGATCGCGCACGGTGCCACCGGAACTCCGACGGCACCTCCTGCCAATCCGGCTCCTGCCAATCCGGCTCCCACCAGTTCGGCTCCCATCCGTGCGTCAGCGGATTCGGCGGCGGACCGCGGCTGCTTCGTCGCCGGTGACGGCTATCTGCGCGCGCGCCTGCGTGGTGCGGTCGAACTGGATCTCGACTGGAAGAATGTCGAGATGGAATGCGCGGGCGGACCACGGCCGACCGGGCGCGGCGTACGCGTGAGCATCGGCGGTCCCGTGCGTGGCGATGGTCGGCGCATCCGCCTCGTGTTCGGCATCGCGGACGTGGCGGAAGGCGCCTCCGGGCCTGGCGCTGCGCACCAACGTGACCCTGCTGTTCGAAGGCGAGCAGCGGGTGTTCGCGACACTGGGTGACGACAAATGCACCGTCGACACGCTCAGCCAGCAGCGCGTGGAAAGCTCGGCGGCCCGCGGGCCATCTACCGCGTGGTAGCGCGGGGCTTCTGCCTCGGGCCGGCCACCAGCCTCACGCGCGGCGAGCGCGTGTTCCTGACGAGCTTCGATTTTGCAGGCCGCGTCGAATTCGGAGACGATGACCGCCATGTCCTTCAGCCGAACTGATTCCGTGCGCCGCGCCTGCATCACCCTGCTCGGCGGACTGCTGTTCCTCGCGCTGGGCCCGGCACATGCGCAGGTGGGGCCGCTCGAGGACCTCGATGCCTTCCCGCGCGCCAGGCTCGAGATCGGGGTCGACAAGAAATCGCCCCTATCTTTCGATGTCTGGCTGGCCGACACCCCATCGCGACAGGCGCAGGGACTCATGTTCGTGCGCTCGCTGCCCGAGCAGCGCGGCATGCTGTTTGTCTACCAAAGCCCTAAGACCGATCACCATGTGGATGAAGAACACCTACATCCCGCTGGACATGGTGTTCATCGACGATCGTGGCCGCATCCAGAGCATCGTCGAGAAGACGACGCCGCATTCGCTCGCGACCATCCGCAGTGACAACCCGCCCTCGCCATCCTGGAGATCGGCGGTGGTGAAGCGAAGCGTCTCGGACTCAAGCCCGGCCAGCCCGTCAGCCATCCCGCCCTGCCCAAGCTACTGACCGCTCGGCTATCATCCCGCCACTTGCTAGGGAGATAACCCATGAAAAGAATCGGAAGCACCTGGCTGGCGGTCATCGCCGCGTGCCCGGTTCGGGGGAATCGCACACGCCGGAGCGCCGGAAGGCAGCTGGTACGTCACTCCGCAAATCAACGGACTCTGGCTGGACGACGGCCGCCTCGCGGACGACGACGTCGGCGTGACGCTCGGCCTCGGCCGCACGCTCAACACCAACTGGGACCTGCAGCTGTCGCTGTTCGGGTCGGAGCATGACCGGATCGGCGGCACGAACCTCGAGCTGCAGGGATTCGGACTCTCCGCGAACCGTGTGTTCTACCGCGAAGGCCGCGTGAATCCTTTCTTCAGCTTCGGACTCGGCCGCCAGAAGGCGATCGTCAAGCCGGGCACGGATGAGTCGAGCCTGGCCGCGCTGTACGGCGTCGGCGTGCTCATCGACCTCGGCGCCCCGCGCGAGGACGGCAGCATCTTCCAGCTGCGAGGCGACCTCGGCGCCCGCCGCGGACTCTCCAGCGACAGCGACGCGGACAAGCCCGTCGACTACGTCGCCGGTCTCGGGTTCCAGTATTCCTGGGGCGGCACCCCCGCGCGCCGCGTGGTGGACAGCGACGGCGACGGCGTCACCGACGATCTCGACAAGTGTCCGGGCACGCCCGCCGGCACGGCCGTCGACTCTTCGGGCTGCCCGCTGCCGCAGGACGACGATGGTGACGGCGTCACCAACGACATCGACAAGTGCCCCGGCACGCCGGCTGGCGCCAAGGTGGATGCCAACGGCTGCGAACTGGACAGTGACGGCGATGGCGTCGGCGACAGCCGCGACCAGTGCCCGAACACACCTGCCGGCGCCAAGGTGGACGACACAGGGTTGCGAGCTCGACAGCGACGGTGACGGCGTGGTCGACAGCCAGGACAAGTGCCCCGATACGCCGAAGGGCGACCGCGTGGACTCCGTGGGCTGCTCGTTCAAGGACGAGATCAAACTACCCGGCGTGGTCTTCGAGACCAACAAGGCGGACCTGCTGCCGGAGAGCATCCCGGTGCTCGAAGGCGCCATCGCCACGCTGAAGCGGTACCCGGATCTCAAGATCCAGGTGGCCGGACACACCGACAGCCGTGGCTCTGATGCGTACAACCTCGACCTGTCCGCGCGGCGCGCGGCCACGGTGCTCAAGTTCCTGCAGGATGGCGGCGTGACCAACGACATCTCGTCGCGCGGTTACGGCGAGCGCCAGCCGGTCGCGAACAACAACACCGACGAAGGACGCCAACAGAATCGCCGCGTGGTGCTGCGCGTCCTGAACTGACGGGACGCGGTGTCCGCCACCGACGAAGCGCTGATCCGCGGGCTGATCCAGCAGGCCGAGAAGGCCGCAGCCGCGGGTCAGCGTGACGTGGCACAGAGGATGCTGGCGCGCGCCGAAGCGCAAGCGCCCCAGCATCCCCTGGTGCTCAACGCCTGCGCCGTGGACCTGCTGCAGTCCGGCCAGGCGGCGCCGGCGCGTGAACGGCTCGAGCGCGCGTTGCGCGCCGATCCGCGCAATCCCTCCCTGTGGATGAACCTCGCCACCGCGTTGCGCGCACTCGGCTTGCGCGACGAGGAAGATCGCGCGCTGCAATCCGTGCTGTCGATCGAGCCGCGGCACCTGTTCGCCCTGCTGGCGAAGGCCGAGCTGCTCGAGTTCCGCGGGAAGTCGAAGGCCGCCGCCGCGGCGTACAACAATGCGCTGCAGACCATCCAGCCGAATGCGCGGCTGCCGAACGTGCTGCGTGAACCGATGGCACGCGCGCTGGAAGCCGTGCGCCGCAACGACGAAGCGCTGGCCGAGCACATCGGCCGCGCGCTGGGCGACGTGCGCGCCCGGCACGACGCCGAGAGCCGCGACCGCGCCGAACACGGCCTGGCGGCGTTGCTCGGCAAGCGGCGCATCTACCACCCGCAGCCGAGCTTCCTGCACATTCCGAAACTCCCCGCGCACGAGTTCCATCCGCGCGCGGACTTTCCGTGGCTGGCCGAATTCGAAGCCGCCACGCCGAAGATCCGCGAGGAATGCGAACGCGTGCTGCGCGAGGACTCCGCCGAACTCGAGCCATACATCTCGCGCCCTGACGGCGTGCCGCTCGACCAGTGGACGGAACTCAACAAGTCGCGCAAGTGGAGCGCCTTCTTCCTCTGGCGCGACGGCCTGCGCGTCGATGCGCATGCCGATCGCTGCCCGGTCACCGCGGATCTGCTGGCGCGCTCGCCCGTCGCGCAGGTGCCGGGCTATGCGCCGAGCGCGTTCTTTTCGATCCTCGATGCCGGAGCGCACATCCCGGCGCACACCGGGGTCACCAACGCGCGGCTCATCGTGCATCTGCCGCTGGTGGTGCCACCGCACTGCCGGTTCCGCGTGGGCTCGGACACCCGCGAATGGCAGCCCGGGAAAGCCTGGGTGTTCGACGACACCATCGAGCACGAGGCATGGAACGAAAGTCACGTTCCCCGGGCCATACTCATATTCGATACCTGGCATCCATCGCTGACTTCCGCGGAACGTGACGTGATCCGGACGGCCGTGCCGGCCATCAAGGACTACTACCGCGACGAGGTCGCCATTTCCAGCGTCGACTGAGCCACAAAGGGCAACACATGTTCAGCAAGCTTCTGTCCGGCGCGCTCGCGGCGTGCCTCTTCGGCCTTCCCGCCAGCGCGGCTACCGACGAGCTGCCGCCGGAGCTCAAAGCCTGTGCCTCCCTGCTGCGCGACCCGGAGCGCCTGTCCTGCTTCGACCGGGTCGTCGCCGCGATCCGGCGAGGCGAGCAGCCCGGCAAGGAACTTAGCCCCGAGAATATGTTCGGCGCCAGCACCGGCATCGCCACGCCGGATACGGGCAGCGACGCCGTCAAGCGGGAAGAACTGCGGCAAATCAGCGGAACCGTCACTTCCCTGCGCAATACCGACGATGGGATGATCATCGTCGAGCTCGACAATGGGCAGGTCTGGCGGCAGCAGGATGCCAACGTCCGGCTGATGGTGTCCAAGGGCGACCAGGTGACGGTGGTGCGGGCATCGCTCGGCACTTTCCGCATCGCCGACAAGACCGGCCGTTTCGCGCGCTTCAGGCGCGTTCGTTAAGAGGTATACATGGCATACAGCAAGCGTTTCCTGACCCTCACCGTTGGCATGGCCGCGGCATTCATCGCCGCTTGTGCGTCCTCTCCCCCGCCGGCTGCGCCCGCGCCCGCACCCCAGGCCCGCGCCGCCACGGCACCCGCCTCTGCACCGGAAGCCAAGGCTTCGGAAGCCGACGCGGCGAATGCCATGGAAAAGAAATTCCAGGAAACCGTCCGCAGCTACAAGACGGTCGAGCGCGACGGCAAGACCATGTACTGCAAGCGCGAGAAGGTGATCGGCAGCACCATCCCGACGATGCAGTGCTACACCGAGTCCCAGTTGCGCAACCACGTGGAAGCCACGGAAGAGATCAAGAAGCGCATGCGTCGCGGTGGCGGTCCCTGCGTGCAGACCGGCGGCTGCCAGGGCGGCTGACGGTTCAGGACGGCGGCCTGGGTGGCACGTCGTCCTTGAGCGAGAACCAGCAGTTGAAGGCGACGGTGATCCGCTCGCCTTCACCTTCGAAAGGTTTCACGTCGTGCAGGATCCACGACGGAAACAGCACGAGCTGACCCGGCTCGAACCGCACGTGGCGGATTCCATAGCCGAAGGCACCGCGGATGTTTGCGGTCGCGGCGTCCATGTACATGGCGCTCGTGGTGGCCGGATTCACGAAGCTAAGCAGACCACTGTCCGGCTTGTCCGCATCGTGACGGCCAGGGTCCACGCAGTACACGCCTGACCAGCTCGCCATGGGATGGTTGTGCAGGCCGAAGAAACCGTTGCGCCGCGTGACGTGGAACCACGAGTCCGAATAGATCATGAGCCGGCGCATCGTGGCGTCGTCGTACTTGCTGAGCTCCGCCACCATGCCCAGCAGACTGCTCCAGCAGAACTGCTTGAGCTGCTGCACGGCGGGCTCGCTGGCGCGGAACAGCTGGAACTCGCTTTCGAAGACCTGGCCGTTGCGCTGGGTCAGGGGCCGGGGATTCGCGTACTTCGCGCCTTCGGATTCACGCTGCAGGAACAGCGCGCGCAGGTCGGCGTTCAGCCGGGCGCAATTCTCCAATTGCGCGAAGCCGAAGGGCACCGCGAAGAAAGGCTGAACCTGGAGGACCATCCTGCTGGGGCGGACGATTGCGCATTCGGGACGGCCTGTCCAGAAGTAACGGGGAGGCGGACCACCCGCCCCAAAAAAAACGGCGGGCCGAAGCCCGCCGTTCTTGATCAAACAACGATCTTGCGATCGCTTAGAAGTCCACCGTCACCGTCGCGAACACCTGGCGACCCAGGGCGTCGTAAACCTGCGCCCAGGTGTTGCCATTGCAAGGACCCGACGGGCAATCGCTGACACCACCGGAGTGGATGATCGGCGGCGTCTTGTCGAGCACGTTGTTCGCACCGACGCGGAACGTGTACTTCTCGGCGAACGTCATGCTGGCCGTGAGGTCCAGGTAGTTGTACGCCGGCACACCGAGGCCGATGCCGTTGCTGTTCACCGGGCCGCTGAGCTGCGGGTTGCCGCTCAGACGCTCGGTCTTGGAATCGCCGAAGTGACGCCACGTGGCCGCCACGTCCAGACCATTCCAGGGCGTGCGCCAGTTGGCGCGGAACGAATGACGCCACTTGGGCGACGGCACCGTGCAGGTGTTGCCGTAGAAGCCCGTGCAGTCATACGAATCGCCACCCGGCAGCGGAGCCGTGGCCAGCTCGAACAGGCGCGTGCCGACCAGGTTGAAGCCCAGGCGGTGCTCGCCGAAGTTCAGCGTGTAGCTGGCCTGGAGGTCGACACCGGTGGTCTGCAGCGTGCCGAGGTTCAAGCTCGTGTCCACGATGTAGCCGCCAGGCGTCAGCCAGAGCGAGCCGAGGCTGTCGCGATTGATGAGATCGCAGAAGGCCGGATCACCCGTGTCCAAGCAGCTGTTGATGTACGTGTCGGCATTGCCACCGACCGTGCTGCTGATCGTGTCGTCGATCTTGATGTCGAAGTAGTCGATCGCGACCGACAGGTCACCGATTTCCGGACGGAAGACCAGGCCGAAGGACATGGTGTCCGACGTCTCCGGCTGCAGGTCGGGGTTACCGCCCAGGAAGCCGTTGTACTGGCCCGCCGGGTTCGGCGGCGAATTGCCGTACTGCGCGGCCGTCATGCCCGTGCGCTGACACTCGGCCAGCGTGCGGGTCGGCGCGGCGCCGGTGCAGGGATCCTGCGAGCCGTCCAGGGCCACCGACTGGGACGAGTACAGCTCGCCGACGTTCGGGGCGCGGACCGCGCGCTGGTAGCTGCCACGGAAGCGCAGCATGTTGACCGGAGCCCAGTCCATGCCGGCCTTGTACGTGTCGGTGCTGAAGCCGGTGCTGTAGTCCGAGAAGCGGTAGCCCGCCTCGATGGACAGCGCCTGCGCACCCGTCTTGCCTTCGATCAGCGGCAGGCGGGCTTCGGCGAAGAGTTCCGACACATCGAAGCGGCCGCGAACCGGCAGCGTCGCGCCGCCCTGGCCAGCGAGGTCGCCGGTCGAGAAGGCCGTATCGGTGTTGAAGATCGTCTTTTCGTCGCGGTATTCCGCACCGAAGTTCACGACCAGGCCCGTCTCCGTGCTCGGCATTTTCACCGCGCTGGTGAAGTCGGCCGTCAGGTCGACGTGCGCGATTTCCTGGCGTCCGCTCGCGCGGATGAAGCCCGGGGTCTGCAGGTAAGCCAGCTGTGCCGGCATTGACACCGCCCGGCGCCAGACATTCCACGGCACGCACGCGGGATCGTCGTTCGCCGGATCGGCGTCCACGTTGATGGCGCAAGCCGCGCCACCCAGCACCGTCCGAGCCGCGTTCAGGGCCAGGCCCGTCTTGCGGATCGAGAAGTCGTTCAGGTAGGTGCTGTTGCGCTTGGTCTCACCATGCTGCAGGTACGCGTCGTAGCTGAAGATGTCCGTTCAGCTCGCCACGCACGCCGGCGACGATGCGATACGACTCGTGACCGACGTCGTCCTGGCGACCGCCACCTTCCGTGTTACGGCGACCGACCAGCACGTTGGCCGAGTCGGTGGCGCCGAGGCCGAACTGGCCGCAGAACTCGTTGCGCATCGAAGCCGACCACAGCGGGTTGTCGCAGCGCAGGGCGAACTGGCCGAAGAACGAACCCGAGGGCGCGATCTGCGCCACGGTGCGGTCGTCCATGAACATCATTTCGCCGTACACGTCGGCCTTTTCGCTCATCTTGAAGTTCGCGAAGACGCCAGCCGTGTAGCGCTCGTCGGGGCGCTGGTAGAAGTTCGTCGGACCGAAGTTGAACGCGTCGGTCGCGGCCGCGAACGGACGCAGCACGCCACCCGCTCCGACGACGCAACCGCCCGAGGGGCAGGTCGCGGTGTTCGAGATCGCGCCCATCGGCGTGACCACGAAGAAGCCGGTCGGATCCGAGGTCTGCGAACCACCGCAGAGACGGCCCGCGCCGCCGGCGGACATGTTCAGCGTACAGGCGCTGTAGTCGAACTGGGCCTGCAGGATCGGGTCCGCTTCGCGGTAGCCCGCGTAGAACGTGGCATGGCCACGGCCTTCGGCACCACCGATGCCGACGGCGATCGAGAAGTCCTTCGAGTAGCCCACGTTCACCGTGCTGTCCGGCAGCGGGAAGCCGCGGGCATCGACGATGTCCGCAACCGAGCTGGTCGTTCTTGTGGTTGTAGAAGCTGTAGTTGTAGTCGATGCGAACGCCTTCGAATTCCGTGTCCATCACGAAGTTCACGACGCCCGCGACGGCGTCGGCGCCGTACACGGAGGATGCACCGCCCGTGAGCACGTCGACGCGCTTCACGAGAGCCAGCGGAATCTGGTTGAGATCGGCTGCGCTGCCGCCGTCCGGATCGCCGGGCATCAGGCGCCGGCCGTTCACGAGGACGAGGGTGCGCTGCGTGCCGAGACCACGAAGGTCAACGGAAGCAGTGCCGTCCGAGGCGTTGGAGATGTTGGAGCCCTGCGCGGCAAATGCCTGCGGGAGCTGGTTCAGAACGTCTTCAATGCGGGTCTTGCCCGCGATGTTCAGTTCTTCCGCGCCGATCGCGGTGATCGGGCTGATGCTCTGGAGATTCGGCGAAACGATGCGCGAGCCGGTAACGACCACTTCGTCCATCGAATCGCTAGCGTCCTGATCTTGCTCTTGCGCAAAAGCCGAGGGCGACAGGAGAACTGCCGGCGCCGTGCTTGCGAGGAGAGCGAGTCGAACGGCCTGCCGCACTGATAGGTGTTTAGCCATGACTGATCCCTTATAGGTTTAAGAATTTCGTGCGCCCGAACGCTTGCGCGATCGAGCAACAGGGACCGATGCCGAGAAACAGAAATAGGCCAGCGATGACCTTTCAGCCATTTGAGCCTGCGCATATGACTTGCGCTCTATTTAGACGGCTTCGACCCCTGCAGTGCGGCGAAGCCTACTACAGCGTCTTCGCAACAAACAACAGAACTTGCGACGAGCCGTTTTTGGCCGTGATTCGGGACGCAAAGGCATGGGATTTCAACGAGTTGTGTTTTTTGCACGCTTGTTGGGCCCCAGCATCGTTGCACGAAGGCCACAGTGCACCAGCAAATCGCAGTCTTTTCTGACACGGCGGGCCACCGATCTGTCCAGTCCTTGCCCCGGTACGAACGCGGGACAAAAAAAGAGGGCGGCCCTTTCGAGCCGCCCTCCTCTCATCTACCGATCAACTCAGAACGTGTACTTCGCACCCAGGCGGAAGTACCGGCCCATGATGTTCGGACCCGCCCAGGCCGGGTTGAAACCGAACAGGGCATAGGCCGCCGACGGTTCGAACTCGGGCTCGATGTCGAGCACGTTCAGGAACTCGCCATACACCGTCAGATCGTCGGTGAACTTGTGGCGCACCGTCAGATCGGCGTTCCACGTGGCCGCGGCCTTGCAGTCGACCGGAGTACCGTCGTTGTACGCGTGCGTCGAGGTACCGTTGTCGGCGTTGAACTGGCAATCGCCCTTGATGCCACCGAAGTCCAGCGAGGCAGTGTCGAAGCCGCTCGTGTAGTAGGTGGTCAGCGAGAACGTGGTCTTGCCCCATTCCACCGAGTTCTGCCACGCCGCGCGCCACTCGGGCGTGCCCGAGCAAGACGTGATGTTGCAGGGGCTCAGCGTGCCCTCGTACCGGAACGTGTCGCCGGCATCTGTCTGCAGCTCGTACTTCATGAGGTACGACGCGTCGAGGACACTGCGCCAGGTCAGCGTTTCACCGATGGGCAGGCTCAGCGAGGCGCCGAGATCGATGCCGTTGACGGTCTGCGAGTCCTGGTTGACGAACGAGGATTCGATGAAGCCCAGCACCGGCAGCGCGGCCGGGAACGCCGGATCCGGCACGCCCGGAATCACGTTGAAGCCCGGGATGCTCACGTTTCCATTGTTGGAGTAGTACTGCGATTCCGCTTCCGACGTGTCCGTCACACCGACGATGAGGTTCTCCACCTCGATCTGCCAGTAGTCCAGGGTGATGCTCAGGTTCGTCATCGGCGCGAACACGATGCCGGCCGTGAACGAGGTGGACTCTTCAGGATCCAGCTCCTCGTTACCCGTCTGGGTCAGACCCAGCGAGTACGGGCCCGTGGCATAAGCGTTGCCGCCGTGCGCGGCGCAGAACGCCGCGGCATTGGCGCAGTTCACCGTGCGGGTCACGTAACCCGTGGTCGGCAGACCATAGGCTTCGTTGAAGCTCGGGATACGGAAGCCCTGCGACCAGGTGCCGCGGAAGGCGAGCTGCTCGACCGGCGTGAACTTGAAGCCGACCTTCGGCGAGAAGTTCGACTGACCGGAGGAGTACTCGTCATAGCGGCCCGAGGCAGCGATCTCCAGTTGCTTCAGGACCGGCGCGCTGAGTTCGAAGAAGCCCGACTTCACATCGCGGCTGCCCGCGGTGCCGACGGCATTGATCGACAGGTAACGCGTGTACGGAGCCGAAATGTTGGCCGGGTTGGAGCTCGGCGCGTTGATCGACTCTTCGCGATACGCCGCGCCGACCGCCGCCTGCAATTTGCCGCCCGGCAGTTCGAATAGGCCCTTGCTTACCGTGCCCTGGAGCTGCCACAGGCGCGACGTGGAATACTCGGTCTTCGTCGGCGAGATGTAGTCCCAGGTCTCCTCCGTATTGGTATACGGGTCGCTGAAGTTGAACTGCCCGCGAGCCGCCACATCCCACAGTCGCTGCGGGATCAGGTAGTTGCCCTGGGTGCGGGTCAGACCCACTTCGGACGCGGTGAAGTTCGCCGAATAACCCCAGTCATCGCCGAAGCGGCCATCGACGCCGAAGGCGCCGCGCAGCGCGCGCGAGCTGGTGTCGACCGTGCGGCCGTTGATGTTGCGGAACAGGACCTGCGCGCGTTGACCGGCCGCCGCGAACGGATTGTTCGGGTTGAGCTGACCATTGGCTGCCGTGCAACCGGTGTTGTTCGCGTCGAACGTGCCGATGCCCGTCGAGCAGACGTAAACCGGCAGGATCATGTTCGCCGAAGCAAGACCCGCCGGATTCGGCGGCGGCAAGGCTCCATTGAAGCCCAGCGGCGTGAACGACGCGTGGGTGTCCGTCTTGTAGAAGTTGACCATGCTGTAGAACTGCGCGTTCTCACCCACATTCTTGGTGAAGCGCGTTGACAGGCCGGTACGCTGGATTTCGGGCTGCAGCATGATGAAGGCATTCTGCAGATCGACTTCGCAGGTCTGCAGCGGCGAGGTTCCAGACTGCGCAGCGGTGATCGTGATGGTTTCCCATTCGCGACAGCCGGCGGTCGGGTTCACGAACTGGTAACGGCCCGTGCCAGCGACACCCGTTGCCGTGGTGATGGGACGCGCCAGCGCCACACCGGGAATGCTGAACAGGCCATTGAAGGCGCCCGTCTCGGCCGTCACACCATTCCAATTGAGGTTGGTCATGCAGCTGCCCGAGGGGCCGCACTGGTCCGACCAGTCCGTCGTGTTGAACGGAGCGCCGCGATCACGCGCCCAGAGCGCGTCCTGCTTCTGGTATTCGCCGCTGATGTAGAAGTTGTAACCGTCGCTCTCGAGGCTGCCGAATCCGTAGGTGGCGTCGATGCGGTTCTCGTCACCGCCGCCGTGCTCCGAAAGACCCGTGCTGCCGCCGATCGTCAGGCCTTGCACTTCCTTCTTGGTGATGACGTTGATGACGCCCGCGATGGCGTCGGCGCCGTACGTGGACGAAGCGCCGTCACGCACCACTTCGATGCGCTCGATGATGGCGCTCGGAATCGTGTTGAGGTCGACGAAGTTGCGCTGGCCGTCATCCGCGAGGGGATACGGCGCCATGCGCAGGCCGTCGGCGATCGACAGCGTCGCCTGCACCGTGAGACCACGCAGGGCGGGCGCGTTGGCGCCGGAAGCGAAGTTGAAACCGGTATTCCAACCCTGCTGGATGGTACCGGCGTTATTGGCCGTGAGGCGCTGGACGGATTCGGCGATCGTGTTCAGACCGCGCTCTTCCATCTGTTCGGCGCTGATCACGGTCACCGGTGATGGTGTCTCCGTGTCCGTGCGGCGGAGGATCGAACCGGTGACGACGACTTCGTCCATCGGCTGGTCCTGCGCGAACACTTGAGTAGCCGGCAGCGCACCAGCCGCCGCGGCCGCGACGAGCAACGCCCGCCGGACAGCAACACTCACCTTGCTGTGCTGTGAATGACCTGATTTCAGACTCATTTTTAGGGTCCCCATATTGTTTTGTTCCCGGTGCGCAACGCGCATCGGGTTACAGGGGGATTGCGATCGAAGGACGCACTGAGGCCAGGACTACTGCAATAGCCCAAGCACCCCAAAAACGGGGGGACAGCGGTTCGGTACCCAACGAAACGCCAAATACTCCTGCAATGGCGCCGAGCCTAGCACGGGTATTGGCGCAAACAATACGCGTGCTCCCTGTGAGTGCATGAAAATTTCTCAGTGCAGGGCTAGGTAAATCAGTTGGTTACTCATTCGTAACCGCCGTTTCCGGAAATGCCGATGGATCGCGTCTTATCGCCGCCACGGCCGGTGGCATTGCGGCATCAGTACGTGCTTGGTGCGGGACAGGTGATGCAGTGAGAATTGCACCGCACATGGTCTCGCAAACTCCCTCAACCGCCGGCGTCCAGCCTCCGCTGGCCGACATGTCCGATGCGCGTCTGCGCGCGCTGACCGAACACGCGCTCGAGATCATCACGGTGCAGGACGCAAAGGGCGTGTTCATCTACGCCAACGAAGCAGCGGCGCGTTATCTCGGCTATCGCGTCGACGAAGCTGGTCGGTCGCAACGCGCATCGACTTCATGCATCCGACGATGACCGCGATTCGCTGCAACGAACGGTTCCGCGGCCTGCTGCAAGCGAAGCGACGCGCAGCCCGAACTCAACCGCTTCGAGTATCGCTTCCGTCACAAGGACGGCAGCTGGTTGTGGCTGGAGAGCGTCGCGGTCAACGCGCTGGCCAATCCACTCGGTGCGCGGCATCATCGCGCACTCGCGCGACATCAACCGGCGCAAGGCCAACGAACGCACGCCTGCTGCTGAACCACGCGCGCTATCGCACGGTCGCGGACCTGTCCGAAGGCGCGGTCTACGAATACTGCATGAACGCGGAAGCGGCCTACGAGCTGGAATGGACCTTCGGCACCGAACGCGTCTATGGCTGTTCGGAAGAGGAGTACCGCCGCCGCGGCTGGCAGAGCTTCCTGGTCGGAGACGGCTGGCGTGACGCAGAGCGCCGAGCGCACCGAGCGTTACCTGCGCGGCGAGACCGTCGAGTTCACCACGCAGATCCGCCGCGCGGATGGCGTGCTGCGGTGGATAGAGGTGAAGAACCGGCCGATCGCCGATCCGGCCACCGGCAGGTTCTCGCGCCTGGTGGGCGCCGCCATCGACATCACCGAGCGCAAGCAGGCCGCCGACGCGCTGCGCGAGAGCGAGTTCCGCTATCGCACCGTGGCCGAGCTCACGTCGGGCTTCGTCTACGAAGCCACGGTGGATGAACACGGCGAAACGCGCAGGTGCTGTGGGCCAGCCCGGGCTGGTCGGAATTCTTCGGCGCCAGCTTCGAGGAGATGAACAACATCGGCTGGCGGCCAGGCCTATCTACCCTCGGACCACGACGGCACGCCATGCGCCGCCGCCAGCGGCTGCGCGGCGGCGAGCGCACGGAGATGGAACTGGCACTGCGTACCATGCGCGGCGAGACTCGCTGGGTGCACCTGGCGAACCAGCCGCTGGTGGCGCCGGACGGCAGCATCTCGCGCTACATCGGCGTGGTGCACGACATCACCGACCGCAAGGTCAACGAGGAAGTGCTGCGCAGCCAGGCGCTGGCCGTCGAAGTGATGCACGAAGGCGTGGTGCTGTCCGACAGCGGCGGCATCATCCGCATGACCAACCCTGCCTTCGACCGCATGTTCGGCACGGTCACCGGATCGCTGCATCGGCCGGCATCTCGACGAACTGCCCTGTGATCCGCCGCTGGACCGCTGCATCGCCGAATCCGCCGACGAGGCGGCGTCACGCGCACCGGCGCGCCGCTGGTCGGCGAACTCACCGTGCGCGGACCGCGCGGATGGCGAAGGCCCGCTGTTCCTCGAAGCCGTGATCACCTCGCTGGTGCTGCGCGGGGAACGCTTCTGGCTGACCATGATCCAGGACGCGACGGCGCGGCGCCAGCTCGAGACGCGAAGTGCTGGAGGTCAGCAACCGCGAACAGCAGCGCATCGGCAACGACCTGCACGACGGCCTGGGCCAGGAACTCACCGGCATCGCGCTGCTGCTGCGCGGACTCGAGAATCGCGCGGAACGTGAAGCGCCGGAGCTTTCGCCGTCGATCGAGGAAGTGGCGCTGCTGGTCAACGACGCCATCTTCACCACGCGCGCGCTGGCGCGCGGCCTGTCCCCGGTGACTTTCGACCGCGGCGGCATCGCGATCGCGCTCGATGGCCTCGCGAAGAGACTGTCCGCGATGTTCCACATCGACGTGCGCTGCGAAGCCGACGACACGCTGGAACGCGGACTCGAGTCCGCGAACGCGCTGCACCTGTACCGGATCGCGCAGGAGGCCGTGACCAATGCCGCGCAGCATGGCCACGCCGAGCACGTGCATATCAGCCTGCGCGTGGACGGCGATCGCGGGCTGCTGCGCATCGAGGACGATGGCGTGGGGTTCAATCCCGCCACGCTCCAGGGCAAGGGGCTGGGGCTGCGCATCATGCGCTACCGCGCGCAGATGATGGCCGGCGCGCTGCGCATCGAGAGCGCGCGCTCCCGCGGCACCACGATTTCCTGCTGGTTCCCGAAGGGTCCCGGGTGAGGGGAAAAGGGGACAGATCTATTTTTGGAAAAGGGGACAGATCTATTTTTCCCCGTGAATCGAGTCGCCGTGCGGCAGCGCGGAAAAATAGATCTGTCCCCTTTTCCAAAAATAGATCTGTCCCCTTTCCTTCACCGGCGCCGTCATCTCCGACCGATCGCCGCGATCTTCTGGCTCCATTCCGCCGGGCCGGTCTGGTGCACCGATGTGCCGCTGGCATCCACGGCGACGGTCACGGGCATGTCCTCCACCGTGAATTCGTAGATGGCTTCCATGCCCGAGATCTTCGAAGGCGACCACGCGCGAAGCCTTGATGGCCTTGGACACGAGATACGCCGCGCCGCCGACCGCCATGAGATAGGCCGCGCGATGCTTGCGGATCGCCTCGACGCCGGCGGGCCCGCGCTCGGCCTTGCCCACCATGGCGATGAGCCCGGTCTTGTCGAGCATCATCTCGGTGAATTTATCCATGCGGGTGGCGGTGGTCGGACCGGCTGGCCCGACGACTTCACCGCGCACCGGATCCACGGGACCCACGTAGTAGATGACGCGATTGCGGAAGTCCACGCCGGCAGGCAGGCCCTCGCCCTTCGCGAACAAGTCGGCGATACGCTTGTGCGCGGCATCGCGGCCCGTGAGCATCCGGCCGTTCAGCAGCAGCGACTCGCCGGGCTTCCAGCTCGCGACTTCCGCCGGCGTGAGCGTGTCGAGATTCACGCGACGCGCGCCCGGCGCCGGCGCCCAGTCGATCTTCGGCCAGTCGGAGAGCTTCGGCGGTCTCGAGCTTCGCCGGGCCCGGAACCATCCAGCGTGAAATGCACGTGCCGCGTGGCGGCGCAGTTCGGGATCATCGCCACCGGCTTCGAGGCCGCGTGCGTCGGGTACTCGAAGATCTTGACGTCGAGCACGGTGGATAGCCCGCCCAGGCCCTGCGCGCCGATGCCCAGCGCGTTCACCTTTTCGTAGAGCTCGATGCGCAGCTCCTCGGTCTTGCTTCTGCCGGCCCGCGCGCCTTGAGCTCCGCCATGTCGATGGGCTCCATCAGCGATTCCTTGGCGAGCAGCATGGCCTTCTCGGCCGAGCCGCCGATGCCGATGCCGAGCATGCCCGGCGGACACCAGCCCGCGCCCATGAGCGGCACGCGTCTTGATGCACCCAGTCCACGAGCGAGTCCGACGGATTCAGCATCACGAACTTCGACTTGTTCTCCGAGCCGCCGCCCTTGGCCGCCACCGTGATCTCGAGTTCGTCGCCCGGCACGAGCTGCGTGTGGATGACGGCCGGCGTGTTGTCCCTGGTGTTCTTGCGCGAGAAGTTCGGGTCCGCGACGATCGAGGCGCGCAGCTTGTTGTCCGGATGTAGATAGGCGCGGCGCACGCCCTCGTTGATCATGTCCTCGAAGCTCAGCTGCGCGTCCCAGCGCACGTTCATGCCGACCTTGGCGAACACCATGACGATGCCCGTGTCCTGGCAGATGGGCCGGCGGCCTTCCGCGCACATGCGCGAGTTCGTGAGGATCTGCGCGATGGCATCGCGCGCCGCCGGCGACTGCTCCAGCTCGTAGGCCCTGCCCAGCGCCTTGATGTAATCCGGCGGGTGGTAGTACGAGATGTACTGGAGCGCGTCGGCGACGCTGTCGATGAGGTCCTGCTGCTGGATGGGTTTCATGTGAGGCGCGATGCGTGACAAAGAGTCGCGAACATTTTAGCGCGGCGCCATCGCGCGGCGTTTCGGCTAAGTTCTCTCCATATGTCAGGAAAAACCAAGGTCGTCGTCATCGGCGGCGGATTCGCGGGGCTCTGGGCGGTTCGCGCGCCTGCGCAAGGCGCCCGTCGACATCACGCTCATCGATCGCAGCAACCACCACCTGTTCCAGCCACTGCTGTACCAGGTGGCCACCGCCGGCCTCGCGGCGCCGTCGATCGCCGCGCCCCTGCGCCACATCCTGCGCGACCAGCGCAACGCCACGGTGCATCATGGGCGAAGTCACGGCCATCGATACCGCGGCCCGGCAAGTGGTGCTCGCCGATCGCCGCCTGGACTACGACTATCTTCTCGTCGCAAGTGGCGCCACCCATGCGTACTTCGGCCACGACGAGTGGGAGAAGCACGCCCCCGGTCTCAAGAACCTCGACGACGCCTTCGCGATCCGCGCGCGCATCCTTTCCGCCTTCGAGGAAGCCGAGGCAGCGCTCAGCGAGACGCAGCGCGAAGCCTGCCTCACGTTCGCCGTGATCGGCGGCGGACCCACCGGAGTGGAACTGGCCGGCACGCTGGCCGAGATCGCGCGGCATACACTGGCCGGTGACTTCCGTCACATCGATCCCGCGCAAAGCGCGAGTGCTGCTCATCGAGGCCGGTCCGCGCGTGCTCGGCACGCTGGCCGACGACCTGTCCGCCAAGGCTCGCAGCGCAACTCGAGAAGCTAGGCGTGGAGGTGCGCACCGGCGAGGCCGTGTCGCGAGATCGGCGAGGGCTATCCTCGTGTTCGGCGGCCAGCGCCTGGCGGCTCGCACCATCCTGTGGGCCGCGGGCGTGGCGGCCTCGCCGCTGGGCAAGCAACTCGCGCAGTGTCCCTCGGCGCGGAAGTCGACCGTGCCGGTCGCGTCCGTGTGCAGCCGGACCTGAGCCTCGCCGCGCATCCCGAGGTTTTCGTGGCGGGCGACCTGGCCAGCGTCACCAGCGACGGCAAGCCCGTGCCCGGCGTGGCCCCTGCGGCCAAGCAGATGGGCGCGCTCGTCGCGAAGAACATGCTCGCGCGCATCGCGGGCCAGCCGACACAGCGCGTTCCGATACCGGGACTACGGCGCACTCGCCACCATCGGCCGGCACTCCGCCGTCGCGCAGCTTCCCAACCTGCGCTTCTCGGGAACCTTCGCCTGGTGGTTCTGGCTGTTGTTGCACATCTACTTCCTGATCGGGTTCCGCAGCCGGCTCATCGTGCTCATCAACTGGGCCTGGGCCTATTTCACGTACGCACGCGGAGCGCGCATCATCCTCGGCAACGAATCGGAGAAGGACACGCATGGCCGCCAAGAAAAAAGCCCCGGCTAAGAGCCGCAAGCGCGCGAAGCTCGCGCCCAGCCTCGTGAAGCGCGGGCTGTCCGCGATCGAGGTGGCGCTGCCCATCGAACACGAGGAGATCAACGCGGTCGTGGAACTGGTGCGCAAGGCCGGCGGCGCGCCATTGGGCGCCTACCGCGAACCGCTCGGCGGCCGGCCACTGCTGCTCGCGTCACTGCCCTTCAATGCCGTGCAACCCACGCCTTTCCAGCGCGACCTCTCACCCACTCATGCCAAGCGGCTTGCCGTCGCCATCGAAGCCACGGCCGCGTTTCTCGATCCGCTCATCGTGGTGCGCGGAGAGGATGGCCGCTTCTGGACGCCCAACGGCCGGCATCGCCTGGCGGCCGCGAAGGTCCTCGGCCTGAAGCAGATCACCGTGCTCATCTCTCCGGACGAATCGCTGTCGTATCGCATCCTCGCGCTGAACACCGAGAAGGCGCACAACCTCAAGGACAAGTCGCTGGAGGTGGTGCGCATGGCGCGCAACCTCGCCAAGAAGGATCCCAAGCGCACCGAAGCGTCGCTGGCCGAGGAGTTCGAAGCGGCGGAGTTGCTCACGCTCGGGCTCGTTTACGAGGACAACCTGCGCTTCGGCGGCGGCGCCTACAGCCCCGTGCTCAAGAAATGCGACCGGCTCACCACCAAGCCCCTGCCGGCGGCCATCCGCGAGCGCGAGGGGTACGCGAAGCGCCTCTCGGAGATCGACACCGAGGTGAAGCGCATCGTCGGTGAACTCCAGGCGCGCGGCATGAAGTCGCCCTATCTACGCAGCTACGTGGTGGCGCGCATCAATCCCGTGCGCTTCCACAAGGCCAAGCCCGGTGACAAGAAGCCCGCCATGCCCATCGCACAGGCGCTGCTGCGCATGCTGGCGTCCGCCAAGAAGTTCGATCTCGCCAAAGTGAATATGAGCGATCTCGCATTCGTCGCTGCCGGCGCTGAGTCGGCAGAGTGAGCTCGCCAAGCGTGTGCGGACGACGCCGCTTCGGCGGAGTGACTTCTTGAGAATCGACACCGTCGCTGACATTCCCGTTGCGCTCGGCGCCAGCATCGACCAGGGCGGACTGATGCTCGACGAGTCTGAACTCGGCGGGGACTTCTTCGACCTGCGCACCGGGCTCGCGGGCGAGGTGCTGCAGAAATTCACCCAGTACCGCGCCTTGCTCGCCATCGTCGTCGCCGACCCGAATGCCTACGGCGCGCGCTTCAGCGAACTCATCCACGAACACCGTACCCACCGCCACGTGCGCTTCTTCACTTCCGTACAACTCGCGCGGCAATGGCTGTCATACAACCCCGTCACCCGGTGCTGAGCGCCCTCACTCCCGCCTACAGTGCGGCCGCGTCACTGCCCCGCAGGCTCTTCGCATGCCTCCCGTTCCACGCGGCCTCGTCTACGTCAGCGACCAGGCGCGCGGCATCCGCCGCGTGCGGCGCCGTGGCTCCACGAAGAAAAAACCTAAGTTCGACTATCTCGGAGCTTCCGGCCGGCGGATCCGCGATGCGAAGACGCTGGCGCGCATCGCCGCCCTCGCCGTTCCGCCCGCATACGAAGACGTGTGGATCTGCACCAGCCCTCGCGGTCACATCTCAGGCCACCGGACGCGATGCGCGCGGACGCAAGCAGTATCGCTACCACGCGGAGTGGAGCCGTGCCCGTGATGACCACAAGCACTCGCGCATGCAGAGCTTCGGCAAGTCGCTGGTCCGCCTTCGCACGGCCGTGCGCCGTGACTTGCGGCTGACCCGGCCTGCCGCGCGAAAAGGTGCTCGCGCTGGTGGTGCAGCTCCTCGATGCGACACAGGTGCGCGTCGGCAACGAAGAGTACGCGCGCAGCAACGGCAGCTTCGGCCTGACTACCCTGCGCGATCGCCATGCGAAGTTCCCGGGACGCGGCAAGGCGCTGCTGCAGTTTCCGCGGCAAGGGCGGCGCCGAGCACGACGTGCTCGTCGAGGATCGCGCGGCTCGCGAAACTCGTGCGCCGCTGCCAGGAGCTGCCCGGCCAGGCCCTGTTCCAGTACCTCGACGATGACGGCAAGCGCCGCGCCGTCGATTCCGGACAGGTCAATGACTATCTACGCGAGCGCATGGGTGGCGAGTTCTCGGCGAAGGACTTCCGCACCTGGCACGCGACCCTGCATGCGCTGACGCTGCTCGCAGGCGACTGCCCCTGCCCGAGAAGCCGCAGCGAGGCCGCGCTGCGCCGCTGCATGAACGCCGTGATCAAAGAGGTCGCGGCGGGATTGCGCAACACGCCGGCGGTGTGTCGCAAGTCGTACATCAATCCCGCGGTGTTCAGCGCCTGGCAGATCCGGCAACCTGCGGCGGCAGGCCGCGCGCGGCGGTGCCCGCGCGTTGCTGTCGCTGCTCCGCCGATCGGCTTCCTGAAGCCGTTACGGATTTCTTGACGAATCTTTAAACCTTTTCGACGGTTCACCACTCGTCGCAGCGTCCGTCGGTCCGGCGCAATTCCTCGCGTGCCGTTGCAACCGTTTTCCGGGGTGGCGCGTCTATATCAGCGTCCCGACTGACACGTTACGGACTCGCCTCTCACGCCGGCAAGCGATGAGTTTGGCACGCGTCATCGGCTCGTTTTCCGCACCTTTTACCGGAGGATCAGCCATGACCCGTTCGACTGGAATCTTTGTGTTGCACCGCGCCCTGCGAACGCGTTTCCGCCGGTGCCGCCGCCATCGCCCTCACCTTCTTTGCGCTGGTGTCCGTGGACGCTCGCGCCGCCGAGCCAGCGCAGGCCCCGCCCAGCGTCAAGGTGGTTTACTCGGAGCTCGCATTCGGCAGCCCCGCAGGCGCAGCCGAGGTGTACCTCAAGCTCAAGCACGCCGCTCGCAAGGTGTGCGACGTGTACACCGGAGCCCGCACGCTGCAGACGCAGATCACCGTGAACAAGTGCATCGATGCCGCGGTGGCCGACGCACGTGCAGACGATCGATCGCCCGAGACTCACCGCGCTGCACGCGGCCGACTTCCACCGCAATCTGGGATGAGTGGCGCCGACGGGAACGGAGCGGCCTTCGGACTTCAAACGAAGCCCTCCGTGTCCTGCGACGGAAGATGAGCGAGGGTGACTCAGCGATACAGCAGCAGATCCGCGCGCTGCTCTTCCCAGGCAGCCTCATCTTTCGCGGTGAGCTTGTCGAAGATCGGCGGGAGTCGCCGAGACGGATCGTCCACCCACTCGCGCAGCAGCTCGCTGCCGTTGATGAGGTCGATCGCGAGCCGCGTGTGTTCGTACTCGTAGGGAAAATCGCGCCACAGCGGGTATTCGCCGCGCAAGCGGCGAATGCACTTGAACGCGCCGGCGATCAGCCGCCACGGACGGAAGACGCCGTGCTGGTACGCACCGTCATCGACGTGGATCTGGAAGCCGGAGCACAACTTGCCCGGTGCTTCTGGAACGTGGGCTCGAACCAGCACGGGCGCAGGCGGCAGCCTTCGCAGCCAGGCGGGCATGAGCCGGTCCATCGTCGTCAGCAGGGTGCGCGGATCGAGGCCCGGCGCGCCTAACAACTCGAGCGGCCGCGTGGTGCCGCGCCCTTCCGACAGCGTGGTGCCTTCGAGCATCACCGTGCCCGCGTAAGCGCGCGCCATCGACAGGTTGGCGGCGTTCGGACTGGGATTCACCCAGCTGCGTTCATTCGATCGGCCAGCCGTAGCCCGGTGCCTCCTCGGGCTTCCAGCCGCGCATCGGGATCACGCGATAATCCACCGCGAGGTGGAAGTGGCTCACGAACCAGATGCCGAGCTCGCCCAGCGTGAGTCCGTGGCGCATCGGGATGGGCCCGGCGCCGACGAAGCTTTCCCAGCCGTCGCGCAACGTGAGGCCTTCGACGGGCCGGCCCGCGGGATTCGGGCGGTCCAGCACCCAGACCGTCTTGCCGTGCTGCGCGGCGGCTTCCAGCACATATAGAAGAGTGGTGATGAAGGTGTAGATGCGGCAGCCCACGTCCTGCAGGTCGACGAGCAGCACGTCGAAGTGCGCCAGCATCTCCTCGGTGGGGCGGCGCACTTCGCCATACAGGCTGAACACCGGAATGCCATGCACCGGGTCGCGGAAGTCCGGCGACTCGATCATGTTGTCCTGCTTGTCGCCGCGCAGGCCGTGCTGCGGACCGAAGGCGGCGGTGATGTTCGACGCCGCGCACGCGCGCAGCGCGTCGAGCGAATGCTCGAAGTCCGCGGTCATCGACGCCGGGATGCGCGAGCAGCGCAACGCGTCTGCCCTTCGAGCTCCCCGAGCAGTTTGCGGTCGCCCAACAATCGATCGATGCCGAACTGGATCATGTCCGTACCTGTCGACTTCGCTGCGCGAGTCAGTCGAGGTCGATCACGAAGCCGTCGGCGTGATGGAAGTCGGGTTTCTCGGAAGGATGTTTGAGCGCCCAGTACGAAAGCACTTGCGCCCGATCCTCGATGACCGCCGAGAGGCCGAGGCTTCAAACCCACGGCCGAGGGCGAACGCACCAGCCACGACAGATCCACCGTCACTTCGAGGTCGACGTGATCCTCGCCGGTATGCAGCCGCAGCATGGGCGGCGCCCCTTTCATGAGCGGCGCCATGCCTTCGCGGTAGGCACTGAAGTGATAGGCGGCCCAGGCACCCGAAGGAGAGAAGTTGTACTCCCAGTAATCGCTGGCCCCGGTGTGTCCGATGAAAGCCTCGAAGCAGGTATGACGCCAGAGGCCGTCGGTGCGGGACAGCCGGCCGCGGCTCGGGCAGCCGCAAGGCTTCCAGTTCGCCCTCGAGCCGGTAGAGCAGCACCAGCTTGCCGTTCAGGCGCGAGACCTCGACGGAGACCTCCTGGACGAGCCCCTGCATGGCGCCGCGCTCGGACACGGGATGCGGCAAGGAGCACGTGGCGGCCATAGTCGCTGGACATGCGCCGCAGCATACCCAAAGTCCGCGGCGATGTTTGTAGGACTAATAACGTATCGAGTGACTGCAGGAACGCGAGCAGCGCGGCGCGGTCCCCGGTAGTTAGTGCCGGCCGCCGCAGGCGGTGGTCCGCGGCCGGGTCCGCGCGCCAGCCTTCTCGTAGTGGTCGAGCACGGCATCGAGCGTCGGCAGTCTGCCGTCGTGCAGGTATGGAGCCGTGGCGCCCAGGTTGCGCAGCGTGGGCACGCGCACCAGCACGCCAGTCCCGGTATCCGCGAACACCGGCTCGGCTTCCGGGTGGCTCGCGATCGACCCACGGGCCGGCGAAGTTGATGCCGCCGTGGCAGGCGGAGCAACCCGCGCGCGGCGAAAAGAACAATTCCATGCCGCGCTTCTGCATCGCATCCAGGGCTTCGTGTTCGCCACGGAAGACGTAGCGGTCGAAAGCCGAGTTGGCCGACAGCAGTGTCCGTTCGAATGCCGCGATGGCGCGGATCACGTTGTCCATCGTCACTGGCTGGGCCTCTCGCGGAAAAGCGCGCTG
The DNA here is from genome assembly GCA_963846605.1 of uncultured Pseudomonadota bacterium. Taxonomy (GTDB): domain Bacteria; phylum Pseudomonadota; class Gammaproteobacteria; order Steroidobacterales; family Steroidobacteraceae; genus CADEED01. Next base: position 30,819 of record CAWJWS010000008.1, on the reverse strand, counting down.
GAATGCGCGCACGAGGTCGGGATCGGCCGCCAGCTTGCGCTCCACCAGCCACTCGCGGCCGGCCAGTCCGAGTTCGCGCGGATGTTCGTTGAACAGCGGCCCACGCATCTGCTGCTCGAGCGTTCGCACCGAGGGATCGTTCCAGCCCAGCGACGGGTTGTACGCGACATTGAGCAGCGTGGGCGCGTTGAGCGGCAGCTCATCCTGCAAGGCGCCGCGTGAGCGGGCGAGTCCGTCCGTGAATGCCCGCGAAGGCTCGTGGCAGCCCTGGCAGGAAAGCTGTCCGGAGATCGAAAGCCTCACATCCGAAAACAGGGCGCGGCCGAGTGCGACCTTGGCATCGCTCATCGGATTGTCGGCAGGCACCGCAGGCTGGGGAAGGCCCGGCGGGATCGTCCAGCGGTACTCGGCCGCCTGTGCCGACGTGAGCGCGGCAGCCAGCGTCGTGACCAGCAAAGTCACGACGCCGGCGATGCTGCGCGCGCGCGAGTGCGGCACTGCCAAGGTCATTTCCAGGCGGCAGCCGCGCCTTCGCGCGTGAGCCCCGCGGTCTGGCTGGCGATCGCGCTGCGCTCGTCGCACCCAGGACGCGAAGGAATCATAGGAACCCGGATCGACACCGGCGCCCGCGCGATGCTGGCCCACCCACTGCTGCATCCCCGCGAGCAGCGACGCCGCGAGTTTGCGATTCGAAGCGAACAGGGCGAGATAGGCGTCCTTGGCATCACCGAGCCGGTTGAGCCCGAGGTAGGCGTGCCCGCGATATTCCAGCGCTTCGGCATAGCCAGGCTTGAGCGTCAGCGCTCGTTCGTACGCGGAGAGCGCGGCGTCGTAGCGGCCGAGCTTCCGGTTGCTGTAGCCCAGGTAGTTCCAGGCTTCGTGCATGGAAGGCTGCAGTTCGGTCGCCCGGGTGAACTTCTTGAGGGCCGCCCGCGTAGGCGGACTCGGCCTTGCCCCGGAGTTTTTCCTGTTTGCGTGCGTCGGTTTGCCGCGCCGCGTCAGCCAGCAACGCATCGCCTTTCTCCACGCCGCGGATACCGGTGTTGTAGGCGGAACGCGCCTGTTCTTCGGGCGTCGCGGGCCTCACGCGTCTGCAGGGGCGCGCTCGAAGGCATCGGACCACCGCCTGCCCCGAAAGCGGACCACGAGGCGAACACGGCGATGACGGTGAGGATGCGTGCGGGATGCGGCATGGCGGACTCCGGAAATGAGGTTGCTTCGCCAGGATGAGTAACCATTGCGATCAACGAAGTTCCGTTTTCGCCGCGGGGTTTCGCATAATGCGCGGCCTCGACACGGAGAACATCCCAATGAAAATGCCCGTCAGATCCCTGTTCGCCAGCGTCCTCGTCGCGCTTGCGATTCCGTCTCTCGCCGCCGATCCCGCCATTGATGCGGCCATCGCGAACACCGAACGCAGCGCCGCCGACCATGAGCGCGACGCGCGCGAGAAGCCCGCCGAAGTGCTCGCCTTCGCCGGCGTGAAACCCGGCATGACCGTCGCCGACCTGTTCGCGGGTGGCGGCTACTACACCGAGTTGTTAGCTCACCTGGTCGGCGCGAACGGCAAGGTTTACGCCGTCAACAACGTGCCCTACGCGCAGTATTCGAAGAAGGACCGCGAGGCACGCTTCACCGAAGGCCGCCTCAAGAACGTGGAGCCGCGCCTCGTCGAAGCCAGCTACATGAACCTTCCGGCGAAGAGCGTGGACGTGGCCGTCATCGTCATGTCGTTCCACGACGTCTACTGGATCGACGAGAAGGAAGGCTGGCCCGAGATCAACACCAACGGCTTCATCGATTCGATCAAGCGCACGCTGAAGCCGGGCGGCAAGCTGCTCGTGATCGACCACAACGCGCCCGCCGGCAGCGGTCCGGAGATGGCCGGCAAGGCGCATCGCCTCAACGAGGACTACGTGAAGAAGGCGCTCACCTCGCGCGGCTTCGTGCTCGAGAAGACCTAGGACGGTCTGCGCAACAAGGACGACCAGCTCGACAAGATGGTTTTCGATCCGGCCGTGCGCGGCAAAACCGATCGCTACGTGCACCTGTACAAGGTGAAGTGATGAAGCGCGGACTCGCCGCTTCGCTCGTCATGCTCACGTTGTCTGGCAGCCACCTGGTGGCTGCCGACAGCGCGGGCGGCGCCAAGGCCGCATCGGCCTCGGAGCACGCCGACGTCGCGAAGCTCACGCAGCTCTCGAATGACTGGGACAAGGCGATCGTCGCCAAGGACCGCAAGGCCGTGGCCGACAACATGGGCGAGGACTTCCGGATCATCGACGGCAACGGCACGGTCGACGGCAAGGCGAAATTCGTCGCGGACATCCTCGACGCGAAGCTCACCATCGATCCGTACACCGTCGAGGATTTCGAGGTGCGGCTGTACGGCGACATGGCCCTGCTCTCGGGGCGCACGCACATGACCGGCAAGTACGACGGCAAGGCGTTCGATTCCAACTACCGCTACATCGACATCTACGCGCGGCGCGGGGGCGCGTGGAAAATCGTGAGCGTCCAGATCACGAAGTTTCCACCCAAGTAGTGAGGACATTCCCGCTTTCCTGGAAAAAGGGGACGGGGCTCGACTGCACCGTGCTGGCCCGGAGCTGGAAAGTCGAAGTGTTTTCCGGAGCTCAGTCTCGGGCGCGCGCTTCGCGCGTCCCCTCGGGCGAAGCTGCGCAGGTGGAGCTGTCAGCGCTTCGCTTGGGACTGCTGGTGAACGAGGACTTGGGTTGAACCACCAAAGAGTACCTCCGCGCTGACGCTTCGCCCTCGGCGCCCTCGATTCGCTCCGGAAAACACTTCGACTTTCCAGCTCCGAGCCAGTGCAAGCTTTCAGGCCCCGCCCCCTTTTTCCAGGAAACCGGGAATGCCCCCTTACGGCAGCGTCTTGCGCACAGCGGCCACGTCCGCCTCGCTCACGGGCGAAGCGCCGTTGCCGAACTTCTGGCGGATGTAAGTGAGGATCGCCGCCAGCTCCGCGTCCGGGAGCTGGCGGAATGCCGGCATCACATTGTGGGATTCGCTTTCCTTGCGTTCGGCGCTGTTGAAACCGCCGGTCATCACGAACATCGCCAGCGCCGCGGGCTCGCCCTTCACCCAGGCGCCGCCCGTGATGGCGGGCTGCATGTTGGGCACGCCATAGCCATCGGACTGGTGGCAGCTCAGGCAATTCTTCGCATAGAGCTGCTGGCCCGCGTTGTCAGCCGCAGCAGTCGCGGCCGGCGCCGACGGCGGCTTGCCTTCACCCGCCACCGTGCAGGCGGCCAGCAGCACACCCAGCGTGGCGATCGCGTACTTCACTTCTTGTAGGTGACGCGCCAGATACGGCCCTTCTGCGAGTCCGCGATATACAGCGAACCGTCCGCGCCCACGGCCAGGCCCACGGGGCGGTACTGTGCGTTGCGCGGATTGTTGCCCTCGAGCGCGCCGGCGAAGCCGTCCGCGAACTCTTCGTAGTCTCCCGTGGGCTTGCCGTCCTTCAGCGGCTGGAACACCACCTTGTAACCGGCCTGCGGTTCCGGCGCGCGATTCCAGCTGCCGTGGAACGCGATGAACGCACCCTCCTGGTACTTCGCGGGGAAATTCTTGCCCGAGTAGAACAGCAGGTCGTTGGGCGCCCAGTGCGCGGGGAACGCCACCACGGGATCGGGGAACTTGCCCTTGTAGCTGGATTCGTCCGCGGTCTTCTTCGCGTCGCCACCGTATTCCGGCGCGAGCATGCGCTTCTTGTGCTTGGTATCGAAGAATGTGTAGGGCCAGCCGTAGTCACCGCCGTCGGTGATCTCGTGGAACTCTTCGGCCGTCCGCGTGGCGTTGTCCTCGGCGTTGTAGAGGGCGGGGAACAGCGTGTCCAGCGAGTCACGGCCATGGATCGCCGAGTACAGCGCGTTCTGCTTCACGTTGAATTCCAGCGCGACCGCGTTGCGCATGCCCGTGGCGAAGCGACGGCCATCGGTGGCCTTCTGATTGAGCTTGTTGCCGTCGAACACCCACACGCCCGCGTACTTCTCGAGGATCGGGCAGGGATTGCGGCCGAGCGAACCCGGTTGGCGGTCCTGCTCCTGGCAGGAGTTGGAAGGCGCGCCCACATTTATATAGAGCGTGCCCTTGGGATCGAGCGCGAAGGTCTTGTCGGCATGCTGGCGTTCCATCGGGAAGCCGCCGACCACCACCTGCTTCTCGCCACTGGGCGCGAGCTCACCCTTCTTCAACGCGTAGCGGTACACGCCCACGTTGTCCGAGGCGTAGAGCCAGTCTCCATGGATCTGGATACCCGTCCCCTTCACGTCGCCGAATGGCTTGGTCTCGTCCACCTTGCCGTCGCGGTTCGTGTCGCGCATGGCCACGAGCCCGTTGCGGCTGGCGAGGTAGATATCGCCGTTGCCGGCCACCGCCAGGTGACGCCCGGCGCCCAGGCCTTCCTGGACCACCGTGGCAGTGAAGCCCGCGGGCAGTTTGAGACCATCGACTCCCTGCGCGGCCGCGACGCCCGTGGCCAGGGTGGCGATCGTCAGACTAACTACTCTTGCAAGCATGGGGGAACCTCGAAGATCGCGGTGGCCGCATGCGCGGCCGGGCCCGCCGGGATCGCGATAGTGCGGCGGAAATCCGGTCGTTTCAATGGAATAACGGATTCCGGCGCGCGGTTCGTCATGCCTCATTCCCGGTCGGAATGTCGGACGATTCCGGCTCGGCCGGTCGATGGCCGGCTAGCACGCACGCCCCGCCAATTCCAGATGCCGCATGCGCCGCAAGCCATGAATATTTGTCGCCGGGTTGATACAAACCCCGGCGAAAACCGGGCCTAGCAAACAACCGCGCTGTCACAAATCGCGGACTCGTGTTTCGCGCTGTCCGGACCTCGCCAAGTCGCCCCCGCCGATGCACCATGCCCGCCATCCGTGCCTCGCCGCTGAGAGTATCCACATGCCATTGGTCGACCCCGTCATCGAGCGCGTGCTCGCCGACTTCGAGCGCCGCGCCGAAGAAGAACACCGCCGCACCGCGGTGCCGGGCGCGCCTGGCACCGACCTGGACGACCTGCTGCTGTCCGTGGGACGCGAGGCGGGCATGCTGCTTTACCTGCTCGCCACGGGCGGACAGGCGCGCCGCATCCTCGAGCTCGGCACTTCCTATGGCTACTCCACCGTGTGGCTGGGCGCGGCCGCCCGCACCACCGGCGGCAAGGTGATGTCGCTGGAACTCAAGGACTACAAGATCGAGTCCGCACGGCAGGCATTGACGCGCGCGGGCCTGTCGACGCGGGTCGAATTCCACTCCGGCGACTGCCTGGAGACATTGAAGACTCTGCCCGGCCCCTTCGATTTCGTGCTGCTCGACGTCTGGAAGGATCTCTATCTACCCTGCTTCGACCTGGTACATCCCAAGCTCGCGCCGGGCGGCGTGATCTGCGCGGACAACATGCTGCTGCCCGAGAGCGTTCGGGCTCAGGCGGAGGCCTATCGGGCCAGGGTCCGCAAGGCCGGAGACATGGACTCCGTGCTGGTCGACGTGGGCAACGGAATCGAGATCAGCCGGAAGCGTTGACGCCGGATCTCACGGCAGCGACCGCGCGACCATCACGACGAAGAGATGACGCCCACTAGCGCGGACTGTCGTACATCCCGATGATCAGGCTGCGCGGGACCGGCCCCCAGCTGCGGCTGTCATCGCTGTTGCCGCGGTTGTCTCCCAGCACGAAGTAATGTTGCTCTGGAATCCGCGTCGGCCGCAAATCACTCTTGAGGTACGTCAGCGGCAACTCCAGTGTTCGCCCGTTGATGGTGGTAGTGGTGATGGGGTCTCGGGGCAACCATGGCTCTTCGAGCCGTGTGCCATCCAGCCACACTTCTCCCTGTCGCATCTCGATCGTCGAACCACCCACCGCGACGACGCGCGCCACGAACGTGAAGTCGGTATTCAACGGAAACTTGAATACGATGATTTCCCCGATCCCGGGTTCACGCGAACGCGTCGCCGCCGTGTCGATCCAGACGACATCCCCCTCGCGGATGTTCGGCTCCATGCTTCGCGCGGGCATCCGGTACGACGTGAAGCCCAGCAGGCGCGCACGCGGATCCTCGCCCGCGGTTCGAAAAGGGTTGAGGAAATAGATGGCCGGCACCGCCGCGAAGAGCAGACCAAGTCCTATCAACCCGAGGCGCGTCCTGTTCATGGCGGCAGCATGGGCGGAAACGCGCGCCTCCGCAAAAGTTGGCTACACTCGAACCATGATCGAATTCCAGCAGCTCGCGCGCACCTACGGCGACTTCACCGCGGTACAGCCGCTCACGCACACCGTGGAGCGCGGCGAGGTGTTCGGCTTCCTCGGCCCCAACGGCGCGGGCAAGACCACCACCATCCGCATGATGATGGGCATCCTGGTGCCCAGCGGCGGCCGCGCGCTCATCCAGGGGCTGGACTGCCACTCGCAACGCGCCGAGGTGCAGCGCCACGTCGGCTATCTACCCGACAACCCCATCTTCTACGACTTCCTTCGCGGCCGCGAGATCCTGCGGTTCGTGGCGGAGATGCACGGCATGCCGCGCGCCGACGCCGACCGGCGCGCCGTCGCGATGCTCGACGAGTTCGGCCTCAAGGACGTCGTCGACGAGTTCGCGGTGAACTACTCCATGGGCATGAAGAAGAAGCTGGGCCTGGCCTGCGCGCTCATCCATGACCCGCAGGTACTGATCCTCGACGAACCCATCAACGGCCTGGACCCGCGCGCCGCGCGCGACGTGCAGGACCGCCTGCGCCAGGCCGCCGCCGCAGGCAAGACCATCTTCATGTCCACGCACCTGCTCGACATGGCGGAGAAGGTCTGCTCGCGCGTGGGCATCATCCACAAGGGCGGCCTCGTGGCCACTGGCACGATGGCCGAGCTGCGCGCCCGTACCGGCGAGAACGCCTCGCTCGAAGAGGTGTTCCTCAAGGTCACCGACGAAGACACGGGCGAGACCGTCACTTCGTGAGCGCCGCCGCCACACGCTCCGGTGCCGCGCCGCTATGGTCCAGCACGGCGTTGCTCATCCGCCTGCGCGTGCGCCGGCTCGTGAACGCGTTCAGCGCCATGGGCCAGTCGAAGAAGCCCGACCCGAAGGCGCGCACCGGGAACCCGGGCAAGAAACGAAGCCGCGTGATCATGTATCTCGCCTTCCCGCTCATGACCCTGGTGTTCGGCTCGATGTCCTTCCAGGCCGTGCGGCAACTTCACGGGGCAATGAGTCCGCCGGACACGTTCCTGTATTCCGTGGAGTTCAGCGCGGCTCTCGCGCTGGGCGTCGCCTTCCTGCTTCCTGATGTTCTGGGTGTCCTCGCTGTTCATCAACGTGGCATCAGGTGAGCTGGCGAAATCGGATTGGGACCTGGAATGGCTGATCACGCTGCCCATCCGCTCGGACACACTCATCTGGGCGCGCATTCTCGAACGAAGCATCGTTCAGCCCACCGGCTGGCTGCAGATTGGCACGGTGTGCTTCGCGGTCGCATGGTTCTCGGGTTACCGGTGGAGCGCCGTGCTCGTCGCCTTGATCGTGGCCTTGCCGCTGCTGCTGCTGGGTGCGGTGGTTCGCACGCTCCTGGATACGGGACTCAGGCTCTCGATGAAGCCGGCGCAGCTTCGCAACCTGCACGCCATCCTTTCGGTGCTTTCCATCGTCATGCTGTATCTCGCTTTCTCCATGGCCTTGCCGGGAAAGGCGGACTTCATGGTCGGCATCGCGCGCACCATGCCGGAGTGGCTGATGCATACGCCGGTGGGCCTGGCGGTACTCGCCATCAACGAACGCAGTCTCCCGGCGCAGCTCGGCAACTTCGCATTGCTGCTCGTCGAAACCGGTGTGCTCACCTGGATAGGCGTCCGGCTGCTGCGATTCCAGCTGCGCCACGGCGTCATCTCCGGCAGCGCGCAGGACTCGGGTCGCGACGCGCGCGCCATTCCGCCGCCGGATGCGACGCCTGCCCGCGCGTCGCGCGTGAATCTCAATGCGGTCCAGCGACGCGAGATCACGCTGCTGAGCCGCGACCGCAACTTCATGGTGCAGAGCCTGGTGCTGCCGTTGCTCATCGTCGGCGGCCAGCTTCTGCTCGGCAACTCGAACGCGGCCGCCGACATGTGGACCAATCCGAACGTGCTCGCATCGGTCGCCTTCGGTCTCGCGTCGTACTCGCTGAGCATGTCGGCGTTCCAGACTTTGAACGTCGAGGGCCACTCGCTCTGGATGCTCTACACCTTTCCGCGCTCCATCGACGACGTGCTCAGGGACAAGGCAAAGCTCTGGGGCGTGTTGACGCTGGCCTATCCACTCACGCTGTTCTCGGCCGGCGCATTCATGATGCCCGTGCTCGACTGGAAATTTTTCGGGGCCATCATCACCGCGCTGCTGGGCATCCCCATCTACGCTCACATCGCGGTGGCGCTCGGCGTGTTCGGCAGCAATCCTCTCGAGCAGAACCAGCACCAGAAGGTGAAGCCGGGCTGGCTGTACCTCTACATGCTGCTGTCGGGCCTGTACATCTATGCGGTGATCACGCCCAACCTCGTGCAGCGGCTGATCTTCATCATGCTCACGGTGCTGCTGGCGTTCGCGCTGTGGCAGAAGGCGCGCGACCAGCTGCCCTACCTGCTGGATCCGGATGCTTCGCCGCCGCCGAGAATCTCCCTGTCCGACGGACTGATCGCCGCCATGGTGTTCTTCGTGCTGCAGGCCGTGACCGCGCTGATCATCGCCGGGCGGAATGGGCGCGTCACCGGAGCCGTGGTGCTGATCGCCTTCGTGGTTGGCGGCGGTCTCACCTATCTATTGATGCGCTCGGTCTACGCGCGTGCCAAGACCCGGGACGTGCCGCGCATGATCGGCGCCCACAACCGGCCCTTGCTCGGCATCGTCGCGGGCCTGGTCACGGGGGCGATTGCCGCGGGCTACCTCTACGGAATAGACGCGGCAGGCTGGCTCGATGACGCGACCACCCAGAAAAACGCGCTGGTGAAACTCTGGTGGGCGCTGCCACTCGCCGTGATCGCGGCGCCGGTCTTCGAAGAGTTCATCTTCCGCGGCCTGATCTTCGGCGGGCTGCGCCGAAGCTTCGGCCTGTGGCCCGCCACGCTGGTCAGCGCCGCGTTGTTCGCCGTCATGCACCCCGCGTTGTCGATGATCCCCGTGTTCATCCTCGGCGCCTGCGCGGCGCTGGTGTATGAGCGCACCCGGAGCCTGCTGGCGCCGATGTTGCTTCACGCCGTGTACAACGCCTGCGCGCTGGGCGCGCAGCTCTGGTTGCTGTAGTTGCTCCGAAGCATCGGCGTGCCCGCGTCCCACGCCGGGTCCGACCTGTCCGACGTCGCCTCCCCGCGACCCGCATGTCCTTGTTTGACGAATGTCGGATCAATCGCCGCAGGTCCCGCATGCCCGCTGATTCAGCGGATCGCACACGCGGCGCAAACTTCTTCGAGTGGCATACGTTTGAAGGAGATGAATCATGCGAACCCGAAACTTAACTCTCATCGCGTTGGCGGCCTGCATTCCTTTCGCGGCTATCGCCGGCGAAGGCAGCAAGGACAAGTCCGGCTCGATGGGGCCGAGCTTCGATACTCTCGACGCGAATCACGACGGCCGGATCTCGCAGGCCGAGGCCAGCATGGATGCGACCATCGTGTTCTCGAGCGCGGACAAGAACAGCGACGGATACCTCGACAAGCAGGAATTCCGCGGTCGCGACAAGTCGACCACCACGCCTGAGCCGCAGTCCCTGCCGGAGTCCACGACCCCGCCGCCGGATGCGTCCAGCACACCCACCGACCGTTCGATGCCGGAGACCCCGCCGAGCACCGATCCGCAACCCGACACCGAAACGCCGCGTCAGTAGCGGAATTTCGATCGGGTGCACCCGCGCGGCGACCCCCGCGCGGGTGTTTTTTTGTGCGCCCGCAAACCCGTGACGCAGTTCGCACTCGGGCGCCGGCACCTTTAGTTTGGACCATGCCAGCCGTTACGCGGGTGATCGCGAGAGGTGTACGGAAGTGGCAGATAAACCCAAGGGTGAGGCAGGCGACGCAGCCGGATTCCGGCTGGGCGCCAAGCTTGAGCCCGAGAATTCCAGCCGGCAGGATCTTGCCACCGCGCTGGCGCACGAGCGCACGCTCCTGCGCACCATGATCGATCTGATCCCGGCCTTCATCTACGCCAAGGATGTCGGCAGCCGGTTCATCGCGATGAACGCCGCGCTTGCGCGGAACATGGGCACGACTGCCGACGATGCCATCGGCAAGACCGATTTCGATTTTCACAAGCCCGAGCTTGCGAAGAAGTTCTATTCGGACGAACAGGCGCTGATCAAGTCGGGCCGGTCCATCATCGATCTCGAGGAGCCGGGTTTCGACCAGGTCACAGGCCAGCCGCGTACCGTGGTCACCTCGAAGGTGCCGCTGCACGATGTGAACGGCGACGTGATCGGCATCATCGGTGTCGGCTTCGACATCACCGATCGCAAGATGGCCGAACAGCGCCTCGCTTCTGGCGAGAAGCTGGAGTCGATCGGACGTCTCGCCGCTGGCGTGGCGCACGAGATCAACACGCCCATCCAGTTCCTCAACGACAGCATCTTTTTCATCCGCGAGGCCATGCAGGACCTGATGGCGGACAACGCCCGGCTCACCGCCCTGCTGCCCTCACCTCCCGAGCCCGACGAGAACATCGAGGACCTCAAGGTGGAGCTGCCGCCGGCACTGGATCGCGTGGCCGATGGCCTCGCGCGAATCGCCGAGATCGTGCGCTCGATGAAGGAGTTCTCGCATGCCGATCATGCGGAAATGAGCCGCATCGACATCAACCGTTCGATCAAGAGCACGCTGGTGATCGCGAGCACCGAATACAAGTACGTCGCCGACGTGGAGACGGATTTCGCCGCCGATCTGCCGCCGGTCACCTGCCACGGGGGCCAGATCAACCAGGTGGTGCTGAACCTCGTGGTGAACGCCGCGCACGCCATCGGCGACGTCGTGAAGGGTACGCCCGACAGCGGCCGCATCACCGTGCGCACGCGACGTGGATGGCGATTACGTGGTGATCAGCGTGGGCGACACCGGCGGTGGCATTCCCGATGCCATCCGCAAGCGCATCTTCGATCCCTTCTTCACCACCAAGGAAGTGGGCAAGGGAACCGGCCAGGGACTTTCCATCGCGCACAACACGATCAAGTCACATGGCGGCACCCTGTCGAATTCGACACCGAGATCGGCAAAGGCACCACGTTCCATGTGCGCCTGCCGGTCGAAGCCGCCGAGAGCGAAGCCGACGCCGCCTAGTTCATGCGGTTGAAGCCGCCGCCGCCGCTGCTGCCGCTGCTGCCGCTGCCGCCCTGACTACCGCCACGACCGCCGCTGCTGCGCGCGCCTCGGGCGAATCCGCCGCGACCGCGCTGACCGCCGCCACGATTGTCACCGCCGCGCCCTTGTCCGCCGCGCGATTGGCCATTGCCGCCGCCTTGCGGCGCGCCACGCTGACCGCCCGGGCGCTCGCCCTGGCCGCCCCGCTGACCACCCTGACCTTGCTGGCCATGACCGCGATGACCGCCACCGCGATGCTCGCCACCACGGTTGCCGCCGCCATGGCCGCCACGATTGCCACCACCGCGATGCTCGCCACGGCCACCTTCCCTGTGCGGGCTGCTGGACGCGGCCGACGGCGCGGAAGCGTCGGTGGATCGAACCGCCCGCGCCCGACGCGCCGAAGTCCGGCGAATAGGCGTCATGCGACGCCTGGCCGGCGCTGGAACGCGGTCCATGCCCACGGCCACCGCCACGATGGCCTCCGCGACGCGCCACCACCACCACCGCCACGCGAGCGGCGATGCTCGGGGCGACGGCGCGGATCCTGGTGCGGCTGGTACTCACCGTTCTCCGTGCCTTCCGCTCGCGGCGTATGGGTACCTTCCTTGATCTCGAACTTCGGCGGCTCGATGAAATCGATCTTCCGCTTCAGCAGCTTCTCGATGTCACGCAGGTAGCTGACTTCGTCAGGCGACACCAGCGACACCGCGGCGCCGGTCGAACCCGCGCGGGCCGTACGGCCGATGCGGTGCACGTAGTCTTCCGGAACATTCGGCAGTTCGTAGTTCACGACATGCGGCAGTTCCTTGATGTCCAGGCCGCGCGCCGCGACCTCGGTGGCCACCAGTGCCGTGATGCGGTTTTCCTTGAAGTCCTCGCAGCGCGCGCACGCGCGCGTTCTGACTCTTGTTTCCATGGATGGCCATGGCTGTGATGCCGGCGCGCTCCAGCTGTTGTTGCAGGCGGTTGGCGCCGTGCTTGGTGCGCGTGAACACCAGCACCTGGTGCCAGTCGCCTTCCTTGATCAGGTGCGCCAGCAGGTGGCGCTTGTGATCCTTCGGCACGCGATACGCGCTCTGCTCCACCTTGTCGGCGGTGGCATTGCGCGGCGTCACCTGCACACCCACGGGGTTGCGCAGGAAACCATTGGCGAGCTGGCGGATGTCGTCGGAGTAGGTAGCCGAGAACATGAGGTTCTGCCGGCTGGCCGGCAGCATCTTCAGCACACGCTTGATGTCGCGGATGAATCCCATGTCCAGCATGCGATCGGCTTCGTCGAGGATGAAGGTGGTGACCTCGGCCAGCGACACGGCGCGCTGTTCACAAAGGTCCAGCAGGCGGCCCGGCGTCGCGACCAGGATGTCGCAGCCGTTGCGCAGGTTGGAGATCTGCGGACGCTCGGAGACGCCGCCGAAGATGACCTGAGTGCGCAGGTCGCCGTACTTGCCGTAGTCGGCGATGCTCTGCGCCACCTGGGCGGCGAGTTCGCGCGTGGGCGTGAGCACCAGCGCGCGCGGGTTCTTGCCGTGGCGGGCGCCTAATTTCTGCAGCAGCGGCAGGGTGAACCCGGCCGTCTTGCCGGTGCCGGTCTGCGCGCCAGCGAGCACGTCGCTGCCGGAGAGCACGGCGGGGATGGCCTCGGCCTGAATGGGAGTGGGCTGCGTGTAGCCTTTGTCGGCCACGGCGCGCAGCAGCTCGGGCTTGAGCCCAAGGGAATCGAATGACATGAAAATGCCTTGTGAGAAATGAGTAAACAGACTCGCGTTGCGTGGACGCCCATTCTTTCGAAGAGGAGCAGTCCCGCAGCGGTCATTAGCGAGGGATGGTTTTGCGAATCGCTGCCGGCGAACCGGCGTTCTGATCTGCATGCTGTAGGGGGCGATGACCGCGCGACCCTAAGTCCGTCAGGACGAATCCGTAGGACGACATCAGCGGGCGCGACTATACACAAGGCACCCCCGCGTGTCTCCAGGCTTTCCCGGGCACCGCGGGCCATTTCACATTTGCAGGCCTCGCCACCCCGGAAACGCCCCAGCGGAGCCTGCTAGGCTCCGCGGCCATGCGTTCCGGAAAATGGATTGCGCTCGCGGGCGCGGTGGTGGTCGCCGCAGGCGGCGCCTGGTGGTTCATGTCGCGAGAGGGTTCGGGCCTGCTGGCCCAGGCGCCCTATCGTGTGCTGCGCGAACACGAGCCCGAGGCGTGGCAGCGCGTACTCGCGGCGTACGAGAAGTTCCAGGCCAACCCGGCGGAACGCGCCGCGTTCGTCAACGTGTCCAACGAGGAGTTCAGCGCCGCCGCCACGCGCCGGCTCTCGAGCGCCTCGGCCGATTCCAAGCTCGCTCTCATGCGTGACTTCGTCGCCAACCTCAAACTGCTGCACGCGCGGCCCGGCGATACCTGCTTCCGTTATCTGTATCCCGAAGTGGGTGGCGGCGCGGACGTGGCGCGCGAAATCGATACGCAAGCGCAGGCGCGTACGCTATCACTGGCGTCCGAGGTCATCCGCACCTCCGCCGAAGAACCCGCGAAGCCCGCGCCCTCGCAGGAAGCCGCGCAGAAACTCGCGCCCATCATCGACGCCGTGTATGCGCAGTTCGGCGCGGATACGCAGATGCTGGCGCATGCGCACGAGCCGGGTGTCGATCGAGTCAAGGTCTGCGACATCGCGATCTCGCTGTACGACCACATTCTTGCATTGCCGCCCGCGGATGCGGCCATGGTGTTCACCGCCGTGACCGCGCCAGGCGGTTAACTTTTCGTAAGGGCGGGAACCGCGGAGGGCATGCTAACTTGCCGCGTCAAATGCACCTGCTGCTCATCGAAGACGACGCGGAGGCCGCGCGTTTCCTCGCCAAGGGCCTGCGCGAGAGCGGCTACGTCGTCGACATCGCGGCGGATGGCCGCGAAGGCCTGTTCCGCGCCACCGAGGGAACCTACGACCTCATCATCGCGGACCGCCAGCTGCCGCACTTCGACGGCCTCAGCATCATCGCAATGCTGCGCAAGAACGGCAAAGCAGACGCCCGTGCTCATCCTCTCAGCGCTGGGCTCGGTGGACGATCGCATCACCGGGCTGCGCGCCGGCGGCGACGACTATCTGACCAAGCCCTTCGCCTTCGGCGAACTGCTGGCACGCATCGAGGCGCTGCTGCGCCGGGGCAATCAGCCCGAGGTCACGACGCGCATCCGCATCGCCGACCTGGAGCTGGATCTGCTGGGGCGGAAGGTCACTCGCGCGGGCAATCCCATCGATCTGACCTCCAAGGAATTCCAGTTGCTGGAGTTCCTGGCGCGTCGCCCCGGCCAGGTGGTGACTCGCACCATGTTGCTCGAAGCCGTCTGGGACCTGCACTTCGACCCGCAGACCAACGTCATCGACGTGCACATCAGCCGGCTGCGCGCCGCCATCGACAAAGGATTCCAGCGCCCGTTGCTGCACACGGTGCGCGGCGCGGGCTACGTTCTCCGCGAACGGGAGACTGAGAATGGCAAGCAACCGGCCTGAACTGCGCATGCGCATGTCATCGGCGCGCCTGGCCATGCTTTACGCGGCGCTGGTCACGGTGCTCACCAGCATCCTGTTGCTCACGGTCTACCTGGTCACGCGCAACGCGCTCGAACGTGAAATCGCCGCGGTGGTGCGCGCCGAGCTCAACGATCTCTCCGACGATCTGCGCATCGGCGGACTCGCGCCAGGTCGCGGCGACGCTGCGCCTGCGCGCCGACAGCTGGGGCCGCACCGGCGCGGTTTTCCTGATGGCCGACTCGCAATACCGGCCCATCGCCGGCAATCTCACCGCCTGGCCGCGCGATGTCGATACGCGCGACGACGGCATGGTGGAGTTCGACATCGCGGCGCAGGAGCGTGGCGAAGCGGTGCTGCATCCCGTCGAGGCGCGCATCGAGCGCTTGCCGAACGGCTACTGGCTGCTGGTCGGCGCGGACACCAGCGAGCGGCAACGTGTTCTGCGCCGCTTCGGGCTGGCCACGCTCTGGGGCATCGCGCTGACCGCGCTGTGCGTGTGGTTGCTGGGCGCGGCGTATGCGCGACGCACGGCGCGCCGCGTGCGCGACTACGCCACCACCTGCGAAACCATCATGCACGGCGATCTCACGCAGCGGCTTCGCGTAGAAGGCTCGCGCGACGAATTCGATGCCCTGGCCGCGGCCGTCAACGCCATGCTGGATCGCATCGAGCAGCAGACCACCACTTTGCGCACCGCCTTCGACAGCATCGCGCACGATCTGCGCACTCCGCTGTATCGCCTGCGCGTGCGCCTCGAGGAGGCGCAGCTGCGCGACGAGCTGCCGCGCGAAGCGCATGAACTCGTCGCGCCAGCGCTCGAAGAGCTCGACCGCGTGCAACGCACGCTGGCCACGCTGCTGGAGATCGCGCGCGCCGGAGTCGGCCGGCGTTACCACCCATGGCGACCACGTCGATCTCGCTGCGCTCGCGGGCAACCTGGTCGAGCTCTATCACACCCGGCATGCGCGCCGCGGGACTCGAGGTGAGTTGCGATGCACCCGAAGCGGCGCTCGGTGGTCGGCAACCGCCAATTGCTGGCGCAGCTCATCACCAACCTGCTGGAGAACGCGCTGAAGTACGTGCCTGCGGGCGGTCGCGTGACCGTGAGCGTATTGCGGACCGCGAGTGGCGTGATGCTTCGCGTCGCCGACAACGGTCCTGGCATCCCGGCCTCGGATCGCGAGGCCGCGCTGCGGCCGTTCGTGCGGGTAGGTGACAGTGCGGCCCGAGCCTCAGGCAGCGGACTGGGTCTGAGCCTCGCCGCGGCGGTCGCGCGTCTGCATGGTGCCGAGCTGAAGCTCGGCGACAACGCGCCGGGCCTGATAGTGCATTGCGAGTTTCGCGCACCAGATGCCCGACGCGACGCGCGAGTGACACGGCACAGGTCTCTTGAGTCGTGGCACGGGGCGGGTGCGCCGCGTCGGGCGTAACCGGTCAGCTAGCGCCTTGCCTTCGCGGCATTCCTTGACGAACTTCTTCTCCTCGCTGCGGAGAGCTTCTTCGCCTTCGCCTCCTTCTCGCAGTGCATGGCGGAGTTGTGCCTGGCGTGCGTGGCCGCGGGCGTCGCGTTGGATGCGGGAGTGGCCGTCGGCGTGGTGCTGGAAGCGAACGCCGAACCGGCGGTGAGCAGCGCGGCGATGGTGAGAGTCGGGAGCAGTTTCATGGGGGTGTCCTGAAGGTCGCTGCCGATCGCAGCGAGGGACAGGTTGCGCCCGGCGACATGAGCGCCCGCTGTCGCGCTGATTAAGTTGGCGTCAGGCGTCACAAAAGCTTCACCCGTTGCGGGTGCAAGCTCCCAAATTCCGCGCCATCGCAGAACAAACTGACTGCGCGTCAACGGTGCGGCGTGAATAAGAACATGCACTTACGCCATTTCCACCGGTGGCACGCAGCTTGCTTTACTCCCGTCATCGCAGCTTTGTCGCTGAGTTCTTGGGTGATCCAATGGAATGCGTACTCCTTCGCTGAAGGCCATCAAGACCTTTCAGATAGCCGCCAAGCATTCGAGCTTCGCCGTCGCGGCAGATGAACTCTGCATCACGCCGTCGGCGGTGAGCCACCAGATCAAGACGCTGGAAACGCAGCTGGGCCTGCCGCTGTTTTCACGTGGTGCCCGAGCGCTGGCGCTCACCGATGCCGGTGCGCGCTACCTCGAGCAGATAGACGATCTGTTCATGCGGCTCGAATCCGTCACCGAGCAGCTGCGCGCGCGTTACGGACGCAACAGCGTGCGGCTGCACGTGCCGGCGTACTTCGCCAGCGAGATGCTGCTGCCGCGGCTGTCGGAGTTCTCGCAGCTGCACGACGGCATCGATCTGCGCATCGACACGTCAGGGCGGCGCACGGCCGCACAGCACGTGGCCGAAGCCGACATCTCCGTGGTGGTGGGCACGGGCCCGTGGAACGGCCTGGTCGCGCACCCGCTGTTCGCGCAGACCATGGTGCCGGCCTGCTCGCCCGAGCTGCTCGCGGAGAAGCCCGGTGCGGCGTTACGAGGATCTCAACGCGCACACCCTGCTGGTGCACGAAGCGCGGCGCGAAGACTGGGACCGCTGGGCGAGCGCCGTCGGCATGAAGGACGCTGCGGCCAGCGCAGATCGTGCGCATCGACTCCATGTCCGCGGCAACGCGCGCCGCCGAGAAGAAGATAGGCATCGCGCTGCTGCCCGCGGAACTCTCGCGCCGCAAGTTCGCGCAGGGCCGCCTGGTACGCGTGTTCGATGACGAACTCGTGACCGAGGAGAACTACACGCTGCTGGTGCGAACCGAAGACGAAAACCGTGACGACATTCGCGCTTTGTGCGCCTGGCTGATGGAGTCGTGCCGGACCGTTGAGGAAAACTGATGCTCGCGCCGAATCTTCTCGTTTGTTCGTGCACAGCGTACCCCGGTAGTTTGACGATCGTGGATTTCAAACTTATTCAGGAGTGCAAACATGATTCGTCGAACCGCCAAGTATCCTCGTGTCTCGCTTCCATGATCGCCTTCGCCGCCTATGGCAACGCCGGGCACCGGCGCCGTGTCGCCCGCCCTCGCCGCCTGCAGCAAGGCGCTGATCGAGACCCTCGCCAAGACCGACACGCTGCCCGCGTACACCGTCAAGGCTCCGAGCGTGTTCGTCTCGGACATGGTCGACCCGAACGCGTTCACCGTGATCGCGAAGAGCTCCAAGACCAAGGCCGCTGCTCGCCAAGGCTTCGTGCAAGGCCACCCCGGCAGGCGAGATCGTTTCCTTCCGCACACTTCCCATCAAGAGCTGAGAGGACTGAACTATCGATCGCACTCTACGAACGCGGCGAGTCGCGGACACTGATCCCCTATCCCCCCTCTTACGGGGACGGTGTCCGCCTCTCGGCCCGCGGACGGAGAGCACGGTCGAGCACTGACGACGATGGTGAAGAAACGGCCCGCAGAAGGCCGTAGCCACCCGGGCGCAAACATGGCGTCCGCCGTGCCGCTGGAATGGCGCGCATGGCAAGCAAACTACTGATCCGCAGCCTGTCGGCTGGTGCCGGTCACGTTCGTGCCGCAGCTGTGGCCCTATCTCCGCGCTCTCACACATGGCGAAGCGCGGACACCGATCCCCTATCCCTCTCTTGCGGGGACGGTGTCCGCCTCTCGACCGCTCAGCTGGCGTGAATGGGTACGTACCCGACCAGCGTCCCGTTGTTGTCGTAAACGGGGAACTTGTTGATCGCCGCGCCGCTTACTCCGCTGCCACTCATGAGGAAACTGGGCTTGAAAATCCTGGTCCGGTGCGTGGCGCTGGTGTTGCCCACGTCGACCTTGCCACTGGCGCCGACTTCAACCACACCTGCGGCGCTGCCCATGATGAGGTATTGGATCCCCTGCTGACCGGGGCCGGGGCTCACCAGCCATTGAGAATTGTCGAGCACCATGCGGCCGCCACGAACATACGCCGCGACCGTTCCCATTCCTGCAGGCACTGCGCTATCGCCGGTGCTTCCTGATGGCGCCAGCACGTTGTCTCCGATCAGCACGTTGCCGTGCAGGTCAGGCGCCAGGCACACGAGCCCGTAGGCATATTGCGTATCGCGGAAGCGAACGGGAGACGTGGCCGTCAGTCCGCCAAAGAACTGCGCCTGATTGGAGCCGTTGAAGAACTTGACGTCGGCATGCGCGTTGTCCTCGAAACGCAAGCCGAAATACATTCCCTGCGACGCGCGATCCAGCAGCCCGATCCAGCAACCTTCGATGCGTGCGCCATAGACCTTGGGCGAATCGACGCTGCCGGCCGGCGCCGCGTTGATGCCGTTGGTGCAATGGATGAACTCGCCGCCAATGACCATATTGTTGTTCGCGTTGCTGGCGAACAGCACGCCATTCGCCATGTTCGTGAAGTCGCAGTCGACGACCGAATTGGAATACGAGCCGTAGTTCAGCGGCGCGTCGAACAGAACTCCATCGGCATTCTTCGGTGCCGCGCCGCCCAACGCGGTGAACCGGCAGTTGCGAACGACGGTATTGCCCACGGATCCGAGGTCGACGCCCGTGCAAGCCACGTTGCTGCTGCCCTGGAACAATTCGAAGTGCAGGTTCTCGATGGCATGACCTGTGGTCGAACCGACCAGTCGCGAGGTATTGCAGATGAGCGCCTTGCCTGACTGGTACGGACGCAGCCGGGTGTCGTAGCGCGACTCGCCACGCAGGGTGCGGCCCGGCTGGCCCAGAACGACTTCCGAAATCGCGTACTGGCCAATGGGCACGAATGCGGTTCCGTTGCATTCCAATGCCCAATTGAACGCCTGGGTGGAGTTCGCGCTGCCAGTCGGGTCGGCACCATAGCGAAGCACGTTTCCCTTTGGCCAGGCGGTATTCACGGTGACACCCGACGGCTCGGTCGCCGTATCACGGGGATAGCACGGCGCTGCGCACTCGGTCGCCCGCGCCTCACGCGAGGCAAGCGCCACGCCGGCCGCGCCGATCAAAGCTGCGGAAATGTCTCTGCGTTTCATGATCAATCCTCCCTGGTAGATAGGTACTGCTGAAATCGTCCCGTGATTGCTCCACAATTGCCGACCTTTCCTTCTGGGCCAGCCTCATGTCGAAACAAATACTGATACTCAGCGTCTCCGCTGGTGCAGGACACGTGCGGGCGGCTCAGGCCGTCGAGGCCGCAGCAAGTCGCGACGCCCAGCTCTCGAGCCACTCACGTCGACCTGCTGACACTGGTACCCGCAGGATTTCCGCAAGCTCTACGGCCAGCAGTACATCAAGCTGGTCGAGAAGTTGCCGCAGCTCTGGTCCTATCTCTACGCGAAGTCGGATCGTCCGAGCCGCGACTCCCTGGTCGGCAAGCTCAAGCGGGCGGCGGAGAAGCTCAACACGCGCAAGCTCGACGCCGAGATCGAGCGGCTCGCGCCGGACGCCATCCTGTGCACGCACTTCCTGCCGGCGGAGCTGCTGTCGCGGCAGAAAGCCCAGGCAAGGGCAAGAAGCTCCCGCCGCTCTGGGTCCAGGTGACCGACTTCGACGTGCATGCGCTCTGGGTGCATCCGCACGTGGACCGCTACTGCGTCGCCAGCGAGGAAGTGGCATTCCGGCTGGCGGACCGCGGCGTGCCGCGCGAGAAGATCTCGGTCACCGGCATCCCCGTGATGCCGCAGTTCACCGCGCCGCTCGAGCGCGCCGAGTGCGCGCGCGAGCTGGGCGTTTCGCCCGACAAGTTCACCGTGCTCATGATGGCCGGCGGCGCCGGTGTGGGCGGTCTCGACGATCTCGCTGCGCGGTTGCTGCGGCTGCCCGACGATCTGCAGTTGATCGCGCTGGCGGGCCGCAACGAAGATCTGCTGAAGCGGCTGCGGAAACTGGCGAAGCGCGCATCCCGGCGAGCTGTTTCCGCTGGGCTTCACCACCACCGTCGAGCGCGTGATGACGGCTTCGGATCTGGTGGTCACCAAGCCTGGCGGCCTGTCGGTGTCCGAATGCCTGGCCAAGCAGCAAGCCCATGCTGCTGGTGTCACCCATCCCCGGCCAGGAAGAGCGCAACGCGGACTATCTACTGGAGGCCGGCGCGGCCATCAAGGCGGTGGACGCGGCGACGCTGGAATTCAAGCTGGCCGCGCCTGCTGGCGGATCGCGGCCGGCTGCGTGCCATGGGTGAGGCGGCGCGCGGAATCGCCCGGCCCGAGCGGCCGCGGACGTCATCCGGCTGATCGCGGGTGCCACATGAGCCGCCCGCTGTTTTGCCTGATCGCCTTGTTCGCCCTGCCCGTGCGTTGCCCAGGAAACCCCGCCCGCGACGACCCCCGTGAACACGCGCAACATCAAGTGGGCCGAGCCCATAGTGCTCGAGGGTGTGCCCAACCTGCACCGCCTCACCGACACCCTGTATCGCAGCGAGCAGCCCACGCAGCTGGGCTTCCAGCAATCTCGAGAAGCTCGGCATCCGCACCGTCATCAACCTGCGCTATCTTCAATGACGATGAAGACGAAGCGCGCGGGCACCGGCTCTGCACGCTGCACCGCGTCAAGATCCTCACCTGGCGCGCCGGCGACGATCACGTCGTCGAAGGTCATGCGCACTGCTGCGACAGAAGGAGAACGGTCCCGTTCCTGATCCACTGCCAGCATGGCGCGGACCGCACCGGGCTCATGAGCGCGATGTACCGCATGCTCGAGGAAAACTGGACGGCGCAGGAAGCGCTCGGACGAACTCGTCGACGGCGGCTACGGCTTCCACAGCCTGTGGAAGAACATCCGCCGTTACGTGCTCGAGCGCCGACGTGTCGCGATTGCGCGCCGCTGTCGAATCCGTCGGCGATTATCCGCACGCCACTTCCACGGCTCGACCGCACGGTCACCGACAATTGATGCTGGGCGCCGCCCAGGATCACGCCGCGCAAGCGGCGAGACGTCGCCGAAGTCCCGGCCCCAGGCCACCGCCACGTGGTCCGTGCCCGCGAAGCAGCCATTGGTGGGATCGAAGTCCATCCACCCGAACGGCGGGCTCCACACCGACACCCAGGCATGTGAGGCGTCGGCGCCCACCAGTTTCTCGCCGCCCTCGCCGGCGGCGCGCATTGGTGCGCAGATAACCGCTGACGTAGCGCGCCGGCAGGCCGCGCGAACGCAGGCAGGCGATCATGAGATGCGCGAAGTCCTGGCAGACGCCGCGGCGCTTCTCCAGCACCTCGGTGGCCGAGGTGCTGATGTTGGTGACGCCGGGAACGTACTTGATGTCCGATGCAGCTTGCGTCGACAGCGCCTCGGCGCATTGCAGGATGGGCTGGCCCGCGGAAAGCAGCCGGCCGAGTAGTCGGTGAAGCTCTGCTTCAGCGCGCACATGCGGCGACTCGTGGCGGAAACGCGCCGCGTCCAGCTGATCGCGCGCGGGCCAGGCGCCGTGATAGGCGAACGAATCGCGCACCTTCTCCCACGATGTCCGTCGAGTCCAGGGGCACGGCGGGCCGCGGATGCACTTCGATCTGCATCTCCGAGACCACGCGCAGTTCGCGATGCGGCTGGGCCAGCTCGATGCGAATCATGGGATTGCCGAAGGCATCGACCTCGATTCACGCGCCGGTGATTCTCCGGGAACACTGCGATCTCGTGTTCCAGGCATTCCTGGTACGGCGCGGGCCGCGGCACCAGGTGCAGCAGGTGATGCGAATGCACCACGTCGGCCGCGTACTCGTAACGCGTCTCGTGGCGGATGCGGTATCTTGCGGCTGGCGCTCATGTGGCCAGCGCCTGCGCGTCGGACTCGATGAGCGCGAAATAGCGCCGCGAGATGCGATCGGAGAGGTCGCCCGGCGCCGGCGAGCAGCTGGCGCAGCAGGGCGCGACAGCTCCGCGCGTGTCTCATCGCCGCCGCGCCTCCGCGGCATCCAGCAGCTCGGCCGCGCCCTGCGGCAGCAGTGGCACGTCGGGTACGCCGCGCTCGCGTTCGCCGTCAGGACCGCGCGCCAGGTCATCGAGATCGCGATCCACGGAGCGGCGCAGGAACACCAGCGCCATGGGGTGGCCGTCGTCGTACAGCAGCAGGTTCAGCATCTGCGACAGGCGCGCCGCGCCCAGGTAACGCGCACGGTAGATGGGCGTGCTGTCGCAGACGTCGAGCAGCCATTCCACCGTCTCGGCGCGCGTGGCATGCGGGCTCGGCGAGCTGGCGCACGAGGATGTTGGCGACGAACTGCATGCGCTCGATGCGCCGGCCGAGGCGCATGAGACGCCAGCCCTCGTCATGCATCATGTCTTCTTCGGAGAAGCCGGTGAGCGCGGCGAGCGACAGCAGCACGCGCTCGTACACTTCGCGGCTGCTGCCGCGCGTGGCCACGGCTTCCTGCATCTGCCGCTGCAGACCCGACCACGCCGCGCCAGTAGCGCGCCGACAGGCGATTGCGCACCTGCGAGGCGCACCAGGCGAGATGCTTCACGTCCGACTGCAGACCCGGTGCGTCGCGCGAGCGCAGCGCGTCGAAGACTTCCTGGTCCGCGCCCACGGCGCCGAGGTCACGGCAGATCTGTCGCGCGTGCTGCCAGACCCGCGAGTCGCTGCGCGCGCCCAGCGTGCGCAGCAGCAGCCGCGCGGTGTTCTCGGCGCGCACCGTGTAGCGGCCCAGCCAGTACAGGTTCTCGACCAGGCGCGAGGGGATGTGATCGTGGCGTTGCTGGCCGGTCGCGCGCAGCGGGCCGCGAGCGCCGAGGCATCGTCATCCGGCGAAGCGCCTTCGGAAGCCAGCACCCAGACGTCCTTGGCGCCACCACCGCGCTGCGTGGACACCACGTCGGCCGCGCGCCTCGTTGGCGACTCGCGCGAGGCCGCCCGGCATCACGCGGAACCCGTCCGGCGTGTTCACGGCGTACACGCGGATGGTGAGCGCGCGCGAGGTCAGCTCGGAGCTGGCGGCGGATTTCCACACCGGCGCCTGCGACAGCCGCACGTGTTCCTGCGCCACGTAGGCATACGGGCGGTTGCGCAGCCGCTCGACCAGCATCTCGCGCGCGCGTCCTTCGAACTCGCCGGCCGAACATGGGCTCGAAACGCTGGTTGGGGTAGGTAGGCTTGATCACCAGCCGGTCGAGGTTGGCCAGCACGTAGTCGAGCGCGGGCTTTTCCCCCAGCCACCAGGTGGCGACTTCGGGCAGCAACAGCTTCTCGCCGATCAGCCGTTCGGAGATCGGCGGCAGGAACCCCAGCCAGGCGGCGGATTCGATCACGCCCGTGCCCAGCGCATTGGACACCATCACGCGGCCCGGCGCGCAGCGCGCCCAACAATCCCGGGCACGCCCAGCGCCGAGTCGCCGCGCAGCTCCAGCGGGTCGCAGAAGTCGTCGTCGAGGCGGCGCAGGATGGCGTGCACGCGGCGCAGTCCCGCCAGCGTCTTCAGGTAGACCGTGTCGCCGCGCACCGTGAGGTCGTGACCTTCCACCAGCGGCATGCCCAGCTGGCGCGCCAGGTAGGCATGCTCGAAATAGGTTTCGTTGTACGGGCCGGGCGTGAGGATCACCGCCAGCGGCGCTTCGTCACCGGCCGACCTTCACGGACGACAGCAGCAGCTCGCGCAGATGGCCGAAGAAGCCGCGCACGCGGCGCACGCTGCATGTCGGCGATGGCTTCGGGATGCACCTGCTCGAGGATCTCGCGGTTCTCGAGTGCGTAGCCCGCGCCCGAGGGCGCCTGCGTACGATCGGCCAGCAGCCACCAGCGGCCATCCGGGCCCGCGCGCCAGGTCCGCCGCGTAGGTGTGCAGCCAGGCGCCGCCCAGCGGCTTGACGCCCTGGCAGGGCCACAGGTAGTTAGGATGGCCGAACGGCAGCTCGGCGGGGATGTGGCCTTCGGCCAGCAGACGCTGCGGGCCGTAGATGTCGGCGAGCACTGCATTCAGCAGGCGCGCGCGCTGCGCGACGCCGGCCTCGATGGCCTGCCACTCCGCCGCGGGCAGCACGAAGGGCAGCGAGTCCAGCGCCCAGGGGCGGTCGGCGCCCTGCGGATCGGCGTACACGTTGTAGGTGACGCCGTTCTCGACGATCAGGCGGCGCGTGAGCTCCAGCGAGCGGCGCACGGCGTC
This sequence comes from uncultured Pseudomonadota bacterium, assembly GCA_963846605.1. Lineage (GTDB taxonomy): Bacteria > Pseudomonadota > Gammaproteobacteria > Steroidobacterales > Steroidobacteraceae > CADEED01. The sequence goes on along the minus strand of CAWJWS010000008.1, from coordinate 5,927 downwards.
GGGAGACTCGTCGGCGCGCAGGCGGTCGATGAGCGGGCGCCAGTGCGCACGCATCCCCCTGCTCGATCGATCAGCTCGTCGTAACGTCGCAGGTCGGCCGGTTCGAGTACTGCGCGCATCTGCTTCGTTCACCGCCTCAGACTTTACGCAGGTCCAGCGTGAACGGGAACTCGACATTCGGGGTCTCGCGCGGAGCTGTGACTTTGTTCGGCGTGTGGCCCATTCTGACAAATCGCGCCAGCCGCCGGCTCTCCGACTCGAAGGCGTTCACCGGGAAGGTGTCGTGGCTGCGGCCGCCCGGATGGGCCACGTGATACTGCGCGCCGCCCATCGAGCGGTTCATCCAGGTATCCACCAGGTCGAAGGTCAGCGGCGAATGCGACGGGATCAGCGGATGCAGGGCCGACGGCGGCTGCCAGGCCTTGTAGCGCACGCCCGCGACGAACTCGCCCACCGTACCCGTGGGTCGCAGCGGGATCCGCCGGCCATTGCAGGTGAGCGCGTAACGATCGGGCGCGAGGCCCGACACCTTCACCTGCAGCCGCTCCACCGAGGAATCCACGTAGCGCACCGCGCCACCCGCGGCGCCCTCTTCGCCCATGACATGCCAGGGCTCGAGCGCCTGGCGCAACTCGATCTCGGCGCCGAGGACGGCGAAGTCGCCGTACTTCGGGAAACCGGAATTCGAGATGCGGCGCGAACCACTCGGCCTCAGTGCGAAACCGGCGCGGTTCTGCTCGGCGATGACGTCGCGGAAATCCTGCTCGATGAAGTACGGCAGCATGAAGCGGTCGTGCAGCTCCGTGCCCCAGCGCGCGAGCCGCGCCGGTTGATAGGGCTCGCGCCAGAAGCGGGCGATCAGCGAGCGCAGCAGCAGCTGCTGCGTGAGGCTCATGCGCTCGTGCGGCGGCATTTCGAAGGCGCGCATCTCGAGCAGACCGAGGCGGCCAGTGTTGCCATCCGGCGAGAACATCTTGTCGATGCAGAACTCGGAGCGATGCGTGTTGCCGGTCGAATCGATGAGCAGGTTGCGGAACAGCCGATCCACCAGCCAGGGCTGGGTAGTCTGCCCGGTGGCGGCAGCTGCCGGAATGCGAGCTCCAGTTCGTACAGGGAATCATTGCGCGCCTCGTCGATGCGCGGTGCCTGCGATGTGGGGCCGACGAACAGGCCGCTGAACAGATAGGACAGCGAGGGATGGTTGTGCCAGTAGGCCAGCAGGCTGCGCGAGCAGGTCGGGCCGGCGCAGGAAGGGCGAATCCGCCGGCGTAGCGCCACCGAGCACGAAGTGATTGCCACCGCCGGTGCCGGTGTGACGGCCATCGAGCATGAACTTCTCGGTGGTCAGGCGGCATTGGCGCGCGGCGTCGTAGAGATGGGTGGTGCGGTCGACCAGCTCGTCCCAGCTGGCGGAGGGATGGATGTTCACCTCGATCACGCCGGGATCGGGTGTGACGCGGAAGCTGTTGAGCCGCAGGTCCGTCGGCGGCTCATAGCCTTCCAGGACCACGGGCGTGTCCAGCGTCTTCGGCGGTCGCCTCGATGGCGGCCACCAGTTCCAGGTAGTGCTCGAGCTCGGTGCGTGGGCGGCATGAACAGATAGAGGGTGCCGTTGCGCGGCTCGGCGCACAGCGCCGTGCGCGTGATGTCGCGGCCGGACTCAGGATTTCGGCGCACCCGCCGGCGCCACGATGCCCTGGCAGCGACTCGACCTTGCCGCGAGCCGTCGCGTGCCACCGGCTCGGCCGCAGATCGCGTCGTCGCCATCGCGGCTCGCCGAAGCTGCCGGCGGATGTCGGCTGCGCGCGGCAGCGGCGCGGCGGCGCCATCGGATCCGGCTTCGAAGCATGTACGGGTAGTCGCACTTCGAGACCCAGGGCTGCGAGTCCAGCGGCAGGCGATAACCGATCGGCGAATCGCCGGGAATCAGGTAGCAACGCTCACGCCGCAGGAACCATGGCCCGGTGCGCCAGCGCTGCCGTCACCGCGTCGCGCGTGATCGGCAGCACATGGCCGATGACCGTATCGCAGGCCCTGCTCGAACACCTTGGCGCAGGCGCTCGCGCTCCTGCGGGATCCTCGAGCCTGGACTCGAAGGGGTCGACGTTGCCCGGCAGCCGCCGCTCGCGCCACAGGTAATAGAACGCGTCCTCGTAGGCGGCGAAGATGTGCTCCGGCGCCAGCCCTAGACTTCCGCGCCACCGCGGCCAGGAATGCGCCGGCCATCTCCGGCGGTGACGCCGCGATCGCGTTTCTTCGTCGTCGAGCAGCGCCGGGTTCTGCCAGATCGGCTCGCCATCGCGCCGCCAGAAACAATTCAGCGACCAGCGCGGCAGCTGCTCGCCCGGATACCACTTGCCCTGGCCGAAATGCGAAAGGCCCTGCGGCGCGTATTTCTGCTTGAGCCGTCGTACACATCGACCGCGAGGCGGCGCTTGTCGGGCCCATGGCCGTGGTGTTCCACTCGGCGCCATCCGGATCGTCGACGCGAAACGAAGGTGGGTTCGCCGCCCATGGTCAGGCGCACGTCGCCGGCTGAGCAGCTGCGCATCGATGGCGTGGCCGAGCTTTTCGATCTTTGCCCACTGCTCCTCGGTGTACGGCTTGGTGACGCGCGGCGCTTCCCAGACGCGCTCCACCTTCATGTGGTGCTGCGAACTCCGACTTCGGCCTTGTCGACCGCGCCCGTCACCGGCGCCGCCGCGATCGGCTCGGGCGTGCAGGCCAGCGGTATGTGGCCTTCGCCCGCGAGCAGGCCGGACGTGGGATCGAGACCGATCCAGCCGGCGCCCGGTAGATAGACCTCGCACCAGGCGTGCAGGTCGGTGAAATCCTTCTCCGGGCCCGATGGGCCATCGAGCGATTTCATGTCGGCGCGTGAGCTGGATCGAGATAGCCCGAGACGAAGCGCGCAGCCAGGCCCATGTGCCGCAGCATCTGCACCAGCAGCCACGCCGAGTCGCGGCAGGAGCCCGAGGCGTTGCGCAGCGTCGTGCTCCGGCGTCTGCACGCCGGGCTCCATGCGGATGAGATACTTGATGTCGCGCGCGAGCTTGGCGTTCAGCTCCACCAGCCAGTCGATGGTGCGCATGCTTCGCGCGGAGATGCTCGTCACGTATTCGCGGAACAGTCGGCTCGCCGCGGAACATCACCAGATACGGCGCCAGGTCGCGCTTCTCTGCGCCCTGGTATGCGAACGGGAACTTCTCCGCGTACGGCTCGAGGAAGAAGTCGAAGGGGTTGAACACCGCCATCTCGGCGACCAGGTCCACCTCGACGCGGAGCTCGCGGTCTTCTCCGGGAACACGAACCGCCGAGGTAGTTAGCCTCCGGATCCTGCTGCCAGTTGACGAAGTGCTTCGCCGGCGTGACCTTCAGCGAGTACGACAGGATGCGCGTGCGGCAATGCGGCGCGGGCCGCAGGCGGATGACCTGGGGCCCCAGCGCGACGAGCCGGTCGTAGCGGTAGTGGGTGACGTGGTTGAGCGCGACATGGATGGACACGCGGTCATTCATACACAGCGCCTCTAACAGCCTGGAGCCGCACCAAAATGCGCCAAATGCGCGCTGTCGGCACCACCGCGATGCGCAGGCGTCCCCAGCGCCGGCTGACCCCGCAACGCACTTCTTTTGAACTTCGACGATCCGCTTGGTATTTTCGGGTCGGAAGCACCCAACGATGAAGACCGACTGGACCTCCTACCCTTCCCCCGGATTCCACGACGAGCTCGTGGGGCCTGGCGGTGGCCCGCGCGCCGCCGGCTCGCGCGCTCATGCGCTATCTGACCGAGATGGACGGCGACGAGATCGCCCTGCGCCAGCAGGCGGCGGAGCTGGCGATCAAGGCCATGGGCATCACCTTCACCGTCTATCATCGAACAGGACGGCTCGATCGACCGCGCCTGGCCGCTGGACATCATCCCGCGCACCATCTCCCGCAAGGAGTGGCAGAAGATCGAAGCCGGCCTGATCCAGCGCGCGCGCGCGCTGAACCTGTTCATAGACGACTGCTACCACGACCAGCAGTTCATCAAGGACGGGCTCATGCCCGCCTCGATCATCGCGACGTCCAAGAATTTCCGTTCGGTGGTCAAGGGCATCAAGCCGCCGCTCGGCACCTGGGCGCACATCTGCGGCTCGGACCTGATCCGCGACAAGGACGGCACGGTGTACGTGCTCGAGGACAACCTGCGCGTGCCGTCCGGCGTGTCCTACATGCTCGAGAACCGCCAGGTCGTCAAGCGCGTGTTCCCGGAGCTGTTCGAGAGCGCGGCCATCCTTGCCCGTGGACGACTATCCCTCGCAGCTCTACGACATGCTGACCGCGCTGAGCCCGCGCAAGGAGATCCGCCCCGAGGTGGTGGTGCTCACGCCGGGCATCTACAACTCGGCGTACTTCGGCACGCCTACCTTGCGCGGCAGATGGGTTGCGAACTGGTCGAGGGCCGCGACCTCGCGGTGGATAGCGACGACGTCGTGTACATGCAGACCGTGCGCGGCTGGACGCGCGTGGACGTCATCTACCGGCGCATCGACGACGATTTCCTCGACCAGGAGGTGTTCCGCAAGGATTCTTCGCTGGGCGTGCCCGGGCTCATGCGCGCCTGGGCCAAGGGCAACGTGGCGCTGGCGAATGCACCGGGCGCGGGCGTGGCCGACGACAAGCTCGTCTATACGTACGTGCCCGACATGATCAAGTACTACCTCGGCGAGGATGCCATCCTGGCCAACGTGCCGTCCTATCGCTGCGGCGAAGAAAAGCAGCTGTCGCACGTGCTCGGCAATCTCGACCAGCTGGTGGTGAAGCCGGTGGACGGCTCCGGCGGCTACGGCATGCTCATGGGCCCCATGTCCACCAAGGTCGAGCGCGGCAAGTTCGCCGACTCGCTCAAGGCCGATCCGCGCAGTTTCATCGCGCAGCCGGTGGTCACGCTATCTACCGTGCCGACGCTGGTCAGCGACCGGCTCGAGCCGCGGCACGTGGACCTGCGGCCCTTCATCCTCAGCGGCCGCAGACCAACGTGACCACGGGTGGCTTGACGCGCGTGGCGCTGCGCAAGGGTTCGCTGGTGGTGAACTCCTCGCAGGGCGGCGGCAGCAAGGACACGTGGATCGTGGATACGGCAGGACTGGTGGCACCGGTACCATGCTCGGCCCGCGTCGTCGAAAACGTTTACTGGTTCTCGCGCTACCTCGAGCGCGCGGAGAACACCGCGCGCATCATCGGCGTGAACACCAACCTGCTGCTGGATCTCCCCGGCGGCATCGCGCCGGGCTGGCTGCCGCTGGTGGACATCTCGGCAACCGCGCCGAATACGACGCCAAGTTCGAAGGCAAGGCCGACGCGCGGTGAAGAGCGCGACGTCGTGCAGTTCCTCATCGCCGACAAGGACAACCCCGGGCTCCATCTGCTCCTCCCTCAGCGGCGCGCGAGAACGCGCGCACGCTGCGCGAGATCCTGCCCACCGAAGCCTGGGAGCTGCTCAACGAGTTCTTCGCCGAATTCAGCAAGGACCTCGCCTCGGCATCAACAGCGCACGCGCTTCGAATTCCTCAAGCGCATCGTCGTCGCGCTGCAGACCATCGCCGGCATGCTCGACGGCACCATGAACCGCAACGATGCGCACACGTTCATGACGCTGGGCCGCAACCTCGAACGCGCCGACATGACCAGCCGCATCGTCGACGTGCGCTCGCGCCCAACTGCTGCCGCCGAAACCCCGAGCTGCGCCCGTTCGAGAGCGTGCAGTGGATGAGCGTGCTCAAGTCGCTCCGGCTACCAGATGTACCGGCTGAAGATGCGCACGCGCGTGAAGCGCACCGACGTGCTCCAGTTCCTGCTGCGCGACGACCAGTTCCCGCGTTCCTGCCAATTCTGTCTCACGCAGCTCGAGCTTCTGCGAGTTCGACCGCCCGCAGCGAGGCTG
>CAWJWS010000007.1:0-424138 GCA_963846605.1 uncultured Pseudomonadota bacterium | reverse complement strand
CATGAGAGAGTGATTTCAACACTACTTGATCTTTTTTTAGAGAATTAACAACTTTTGACATTTTTAAACGGAGTTGAGTATCAACAGCAAGTTTTTCATCCAGTGCATGGGTTGAAAATGTCAAGTTTGGGAGGTTTACATCAATAGGTGAGTCCAGGAGTGTGTCACCAGACAGTAAACTTAAAACATCAGAATCAAACCATTTTTGAAGGAAAGCTAGATTGCTAATATATTGAGTGTCTTTAGAAGTATTATAATCGATTAAATTTCCGGGTATGGTATAAGCTTCGGATGAAAAGGTACAGTTTCCCGGTATGTCAATAAGGCATGCGTCGCAGCCATCATATTGAAGGGTAACATTGTCACAGTTCAAGTTATATGTAGGAATTCCTACAATATAAAAAGTATTTTCAGAAATTTCAAAAATTCTTGGTTGAAAAGAATTTAAAACGACTTGGTATTCACAGTATTTGTTAACATTTTCAGCTTGATTTAAAAACAATGCCATTAAACAGGTCGGTTTTTTAGAATTGAGAAAAATTCTTTGTGCCACGTCATACGTATGAGAAAACTGCAAGTGTGCTAATTGAGTGGTAGTGAGTGGATAATAATGCTCAGTGGACCGTTCTACTGCCACACCCGCCGGTAGAGTACTCAGCTCAACTATATGTTGATCAGAATTTGGCAGTCGCACAAGAAAGGAATCTACTACGTTTGTTTTAATGATTTTTGTAGAAAAAATAAGAAAAATTAGCATACTCATTTTGTGATGGCTGCACCATTGTAATAAAGATTATTTTGAATTTAACTAAAGTATCTAAAATAATTGTTAATTGTGTACTCTCATTTTTTTTACAAATTTTGTTGAAATTTCTGAATCATTCAGCGATTTCATTTGAGAAAATTAAAATCTTAATATTGTAAAGAAAAGGTAACATACCGGTACTGTAACAAATGAAAGGAAACATTTGTTTAATAAGGCAAGCAAAAACTACTCCGGCTGCCAGGCCACTTGCCCGCTGATCATCGACACGCTGCGTTCGGTGGAGAACAAGCTCGACCCCACGCGGCGCAAGGAGCTGCGCGTGCTGCTGGTGTCCATCGATCCCGAGCACGATACGGCCGCCGCGCTGGCCGCCACCGCGAAACAGCGCGGCCTGGATACTTCGCGCTGGACGCTGGCGCGCACCGACAGCGCGAACGTGCGGCGCATCGCCGCGGCGCTGGGGCTGCAGTACCGGCAGCTGCCGGATGGACAGTTCAGTCATGCCACGCAGATCAGCGTGCTGGATGCGGGTGGCGAGATCCTGGCCCAGAGCGACAAGCTGGGGACGGCGGATGAGAAACTCGTGGTGGCGCTGGGAGAGCCGTAGAAGCCGCACGCCCCGGAAGCCGCGAGAAGCGGCATGAGCCTCACGGTCCGCGTCGGACGAAGCGTCGGTAGAAAAGGACTGTCGGCATAGCCGCTGCACGGGCTCCGCAGGTATAAGACCTGCATGAAAAATCCTGCCTTCGCGATTTCGTTGCTCTGGAGCTCCTCACTGCTCGCGCAGACGCCCGCTGACTTCCAGCAGGATTTTGAATACGCCACCAAGGCCATCGCGGAGGAGTACGCGTACTCCGACGCGAAAGCGACGCGCTGGGGTGATGTGCCCGGCTTGTACGCGGAGCAGCTGCGGACGGTAAAGACCCGCAATGACTTCGTCGCACTGCTCGAACAGCTCGTGGATGAAATCCACGACCCGCACTCGCAGCTCAACACCAACCTGCCGAACTCTTACCGGCTCGTGCCTTCCGGCACGGACCTCTGGGCCGAGTGGCGCGAAGGCGGCGCGACGATCACGCAGGTGCGTGAACGCTCGGACGCGGCGCGTGCGGGCATTCGCGCCGGCTCGGTCATCGTCGCGGTGGATGGTGTCGCCATCGGAGATGCGGTCGAGGCTCGTCTGGGCCGCTCGTATGCGCACACGGACAAGGGCGCGCGCGACTGGGCGCTGCGCTCCGTGCTGGCGGGCCGGCACAACGCGAAACGAAATCTACAGGTTCGCGTGGGTGACACGACGCGCGCGGTGGAGCTCCCTGCGCCGGACCAGTCCTGGCGCGGCGAGTCGTTGCTCGAGGCTTCCGAGATCCGCCCGGGCGTCGGCTGCATCCTCATCAACGATTCGCTGGGCGACGACGCGCTGATCGCGGAATTCGATCGTGCGCTCGAGAAGCTGAAACAGACCCGCGGACTCATCATCGACCTGCGCAACACCGCGAGTGGCGGCAATTCCAGCGTCGCGCGCGGGATCCTCGGGCGCTTCGTGCAGCGCGAACTGCCCTACCAGAAGCACGTGCTGCCCGCCGAGGAACGCGACTCGGGCGTGCGCCGCAGCTGGCTCGAGCTGGTCTCGCGGCGCGGCGATTTCGTGTACACGAAACCCGTCTACGTGCTGGTCAATCGCTGGACGGGCAGCATGGGCGAAGGCATCGCGATCGGCTTCGATGCGACGCGCGCCGGCACCGTGGTGGGCACGCCCATGGCGCAGTTGTTGGGCGCGACCACGCGAATCACGCTGCCCAGGACCGGCATCGGCATCAACGTCCCGTTCGAGAAGCTGTATCACGTGAACGGCAAGCCGCGCGAAGACTACGTGCCGCCGGTCACCGTCGATGTCACCAAGGGGCCCGCGAATCAGGATCCGTTCGTCGAGGCCGCGCTCAGGGCTTTGACTTCTCGTAAGTGATCGCTTCGTTCCGGAACAGCAGCGCGAACAGCACCAGGATCACCGCGGCGAACCCGGCCGGCCAGATCCAGATCTGGAACCAGTCGTGCACGCCGTTGGCGTTGAACTTGTCCGACACCGCGCCGGCGACCGAGAAGCCGATGAGCATGCCGACGCCGTAGGTGGCCAGCGTGATCATGCCCTGCGCGGCGCTGCGGTAATGCGTGCCCGCCTTCGAGTCCGTGTAGATCTGGCCGGAGACGAAGAAGAAGTCGTAGCAGATCCCATGCAGCGCGATACCGGTGATGAGCATCCACGAGATGTTGTCCGGACCCCCGTAGGCGAACAGCGCGTAGCGCACCGCCCAGGCCAGCATGCCCAACAGCAAGGTCTTCTTGATGCCGAAGCGCAGCAGGAACACCGGCAGCAGCAGCATGAACGCCACTTCCGACATCTGGCCGATGGTGAGCTTGCCCGTGGCGTTCTCGGTGCCGATCTCGGTGAGGAACGGGCTGGCATTCTGGTAGTAGAACGCGAGCGGAATGCAGATCAGTACCGACGAGACGAAGAACAGCCGGAAGTTGCGGTCCTTCAGCAGCGCCAGCGCGTCGAGGCCCAGCGCGGCCCGCAGCGAGAAGGCGCCCTTGCGGTCCACTGTCGGCGGCGTCGCGGGCAGCGTCAGGCTGAACATCGCCAGCAGCAGCGATACGACGGCGCAGGTCGCGAACGTATTGCGCAGCGCGCCTTGCGCCACCGCTTCCTTCGCATCCCAGTGGAACACCAGGCTGATCAGGAGGCCCGCGACGATCCAGCCCACCGTTCCCCATACGCGCACGAACGAGAACTGCCGCGAAGGATCCGTGAGCTGGCGGAACGAAATCGAGTTCACCAGCGCCAGCGTCGGCATGTACGCGATCATGTACGCCAGCACGTACGGATAGAACTGCTCGAAGCTCTCCGAGCGGAACATCAGGTACATGAGCGCCGCGCCCGCGAGATGCAGCACCGCGAGGATGCGCTCCGCGTTGAAGTACCGGTCGGCGATGAGCCCGATGATGAACGGCGCGATGATCGCGCCCCAGGACTGCGTGGAGAACGCGAGCCCGGTCTGAGCTCCCGTGGCCTGGAAATTGGCCCCGAGAAAGGTTCCCAACGTGACGAACCAGCAGCCCCAGATGAAGAACTGCAGGAACATCATCAGGCTCAGCCGGGCGGTGATCATGAAGACCTCTTTATATCGTTCTACGAGGAATGTTCTACGAGCGATAGGCCTCGCGACCCTTGCCCTGGATCGGAATGCCCTGCGCCTTGAGTACTTCGTTCTGCAGCGCGTACATCGCGGCAGCCGCTTCGTCGATGGCCTTCACGAACGCCAGCGAGCCCTTGAGCACGGGCGCAAGCCGCGCCTTGTCCTGGATGCGCGCCGGCGGGTATTCGTGTTCGACCACGAGATACGTCTCGGCCGGATCGATCGACAGCAGCTCACGCGCGGCCAGCTGATGGTCGAGCCAGTCCACGCTGCGGTTCTGTAGATAGGCCAGCGGATCGTGCCTGGCCGTGCCGGGCAGCTCGTGCTCGGCGAGCGCGACCTGCTTCTTCCACGCGTTCACATGGTCCGCGGGATTCGGCGACGGCTTGCCGTTGACCCAGTCACCGCGCTGCATCGTCTGGCCGCCGTAGCCCCAGGCCGAGACGCCCTTGGAGTCCACCACCTGGCCCTTCACGTGGAAGCCCCCGATGAGGAAGCCGTAGCCTTCGTCCTTCAGGTACTGGAACAGCGAGCGCGTGTCCTGGCCCATGAGGATGGCGTGCGACGGATCGTAATGGATGCGGAACTGGTCACCGACGCCATGCTTCTCGCAGATGCGGTGGAGCGCGATCCAGGGACCCGGCGCATAGGCGATGTTGTTGTGCCAGCGGTCGAGCACGTTCCAGCCCGGCATCGGGCACTGCTCCACGCGATAGGAAAGTCCGCGGGCCTTGGCTTCCTTGAGCAGCGGAACGAACACTTCCTCGAACATCACGAGGTTCTCGTCCATCTCCAGCTTGATGTTGCGGCCCACGAAGCCGCAGACCGCGCTCGCGCCCAGCAGCGCGGCGGCGTCGAACACGCGCAGCATGAAGTCATGCTTCTGTTTGCGCGCCGCCGGATCGTCGACCAGCATGTTGTCGAAGTAGCCCACGTCCGAGAGGCCCACGCCCGTCGACTTCATCGCCTTGAGCACGCGCGCCGCACGGTTCTTGTCGAACGGCTGGCGCAGGTCCAGCGTGTTCGCCACCGGGTCGAGCATCGCTTCCTGGGGCACGTCGCTGAGCGTCGGGTGCAGCGCCGACGACAACTGGATGTTCGGCGCGCCGATGGCCTTCGAGAAATCCAGCCACTCTTCGATCGCCAGGTCCGGGTCCGGGTCGCGCTTGTCGCGCGGGGTCAGTTCCTGGAAGGCGGCCGTGAGGATGGAGAGTTTCATCGGCTTGGGGGCGAAATCGCGGGTGGTCATGGTTCAGCGCTCTTGTAGTACTTGAGGGGCAAGGCCCGTGGGTAACTGATTTGTCCGGAGCCGAAGCATATTACATGCGGGGGTTTGTGTGACTTGCCGGGGGGTGTCGGCGTCCGAGTCCCTGTCCCAGGGAGTGGGAGATCGCGCGTTTCGCCGACACGTCGCCTTGATTGCCCGGGTCGTTTGACGGTCCGGAAAATGCTGTGATCTAGTCGAGTCCCGCGGATCACCGGGATCCGGGCTCGACGCCGACGAGGCGCACCTCTCAACCGTTGCTCAGGCGCGAGTCCGTGTTGCTACCAATCGCCGCTGCTCTGATCGTCATCGCCGCGCTCGCCATTGCGATGCGGCGCTCATGTGCACAGCGAATTCATCCGATACTCCTGGCCGCCGCAACCACTGCGCCTGTCGTGGCGGCGCTGGCCGTGTTCAGATCCGGGACGGACTTGGGTCTTCTCGACATTTTCCTGACATTGGCAGGTGCTCTGCCCCTCGCCTTCGTGGCTTGCTTGCTGGCAGTCATCGTCATTGGCGTGCCGCTCTCACTACTCCTCGACAGGCTCGGATACGTCTCCAGGCTCGCCTACATACTTGCCGGAGTCACGGCAGCCCTGTCGCTCACAGGTTGCGTGCTCCTCTATGACTGGTGCTGCGTGGCTTCCGGGCCATTTGTGGCCTCGATCGCCGATAGAGTGTTCTTCTCCGGCGTCCAGTACGTGGTGAAGCAGTATCTCGTCCTCGGAGGGTCGGCTGCTTTATGCGCCACGGTTGCCGCGAATTTTTACTGGCAGGGTAGATTCGCCGTGTCGCCCAGTAATCCTGCGGGACGGGACCGTGGCTGAAGTCGGCGCACCGGATCGCGGATGGCGGTCGAAAGGTCGAGAGGTCGAAAGGTCGAACGGAATCCTGTATCACAGCGCTAATTGCAGACGGGAAGACGACGTGATCGTCTACGCCAGGAGTTGGAATGCCCGCTGAATCCCCCAGTCAACCGAACCCGGACGAACAGTACTGGCTGAAAGCGGAATCGGAGCCGGTCGCGCCCGTGACGGCATGGCTGTTCCCAAGGCTGAAGTCCATCGAGCCCGCGAAGCAGAAGGCGGCACTGCGCGAAGCCTACCGAAAGGCCCGTCGCCACTGGCTCTCGCGTGCAATACATTTCGCCTTTATCGCCGTCCTCCTGACGAAGGCATGGGCGACGTGGGCGGATCGCGTCGATCTCCGGAGGCCGCTCGTCTATGCACTGTTCATCGTGATGTTGATATCGCTGCTCCAAGACTATCTACGGACTCGCCGGGAATTGGGATCTGACTGAATCATGGGAGTCCTCGACATCTTCAAGCAGTCGCCGCGGACTTCGCTGGAGCAGCTGTCCTATGACATCGCGTACCAGATATTTCCCGCGTACGCGTTCAGTGAGCTCCAGGCCTTGATGGCCATTCTCCAAACGCCAACCTGGGGCCGGGCCAGAGCCGGAATTGCGTGCATTTGTGGCGGCAGTTGAACAACATGTCTCGCTACCCGCCTGACAAGACCAGGGAATCAGAGAAGGAAACACCATGACTGACAATCAAAAGAACAAACACCAGTCGCTCGTCGGCGTTGGCCTTGCGCTGGGGATCGCCGTGGGCGCTGGCGTCGGAGTGGCGCTTGGCAATACTGCCATCGGCGTGGGCGTGGGAGTCGCCATGGGCATCGCCTTTGGCGCGAGTTTCGCGAAGCGGCTCGCCAAGGATGCGAAGCCCGCGGACGACAAGGACGGCAGCTCCGGCTCGTGAGCGTGCCTGCCTACTCCGTTCGCCCCATCGGAGTCGTCCGCTCGGCGTTACGAGACGCCAGCGCGGCTCCCAAACAAGGGCCCGAAGGTGCGCCCTCTGCCTGGATCGAAGTGGATCCTGGCTTTGCGGCCGCGCTCCCGGGGCTTGCGGTGGGAGATCAACTCATCCTGTTGACCTGGCTGCACGAAGCGCAACGCGACCTCCTGCAGGTGCATCCGCGCGATGACCTCGACTCTCCGCTCAAGGGCGTATTCGCCACGCGCTCCGCGGATCGGCCCAATCCCATCGGCCTGCATCCCGTGAAGCTTCTGGCCATCGAGGGTCTCCGGCTTCACGTGAGTCCGCTCGAAGCCATCGATGGCACACCCATCGTGGACATCAAACCTGCTATTTGAGTAACTGCCATGGCGCGTCCCCGAATCTTCATTTCCCTGGTCATCGCTCTGCCGATCGTGTTGGGCCTGAGCCGCGTTTACAAACCCCATCTCGGTGTGCGCCTGGGCGCGTTCGTGGATGTGGCCCTGGTGCTGGTGTTGGCCTTCGTCATCACCAGGATCATTCAGAGATTCGAAGAGTAAAGGCGCGGATGGCAGCCGCGCGAGGCAGCCTCAAGGGTAGAGAGCGGACATCGGACGCGCTCTACGAAGGGAGTCGGAAGGCGTACTTGCATCTGCTTCGCCACCGACGCCGATAGAAATTCATGCTCGCGCCGCCGTTATCGAAAGCCGAAATCATTGCCGCGTTGCGGGTACTCACCGCTCGCTCTCCTCGGACTCGCGACGAACTCCAGGCGTTGCAGAGCGAATGCGTGACGCTGGCTGGTCACTTTAGAAGGAACACTCATACCCACAACACACCTCATGCCGTGTGGCACTTTTTGTCGGATCCCGATATCCGATTCAAAGATCCTGCGTATGCAAAGGCACAGCTCGACGCAATCTCAGAAACTCTCGATGCCTGGGCTGCCGAACCTTCACTCGAAATACGCGTCGGTCGCGACGCTTGCTGCGCCCAGGATGACCAGCTCGGCCCGCTCGAAGCTACCTACTCGTTCGCACCAAACGCGACGTTGGCCGATCTCGTTCGCGTAGTCGCGGCATCGAAGTTTCTCCAGTACTCCTCGAGCCACACGACCCTGACAGGATTCATCGGCCAGACCGCTTTCGTCCGGGTCTTCAGCGCATCTCACTTGCCGGACCGCTCGCCCGAATTCCTGACCGACGGCGACGCGCCGCTTGCCACCGCGGTTGCCGCAGGAACGGTGGAGTTCCGATTCAACGCGAGCGTCCCGGAGGCGCCATCGAGGAATCCAAGCGAACTGAATCGTGGCGGCGCGCTCTTCGCCGTCAAGCTTGCGCACACCGCGGTCTGGGCGCTGTTCGCCGGCTGCATACTCTTGCTGCCCTGGTTCGTCTGGCGCGGCGACCTTCTTACCGCCACCATCCTCATCGGCGTGGTGATGCTGGAAGTCGCGATCCTGCTGGCGAATCGCTTCCGCTGCCCATTGACCGGCGTCGCGGCGCGCTACACCAGCGACAGGCGCGACAACTTTGATATCTTTCTGCCGCTGTGGCTGGCCCGGTACAACAAGCACATCTTCGGAACGCTGTTCGTGCTGGGAGTTGTCTATACCCTGGTTGAGTGGCGCAAGGAATGAGACCCATGAATAGGCTGGCGCGCTTCGCACTCGTTGCGGTTCTGTTCTTCACCTGCGTTGGCTGCGACCAGGTGACCAAGAGCGTCGTCCGCGATCGGATAACGCTCGGCGACTCGCATTCCTTCCTCGGCGACACGCTTCGCCTGACCCACGCCGAGAATCCGGGTGCCTTTCTTGGTGTCGGCGCCTCACTACCGGAAGCTGCGCGTATCGCGGTGTTCCAGGCTGGCGTTGCGCTGCTCGTGGCGGGGCTGCTTGGCATTGCGCTGTTCTCCCGTCAACTGGACCGGCTTGGAATCGCAGCATTCGCGCTACTTGCGGCCAGTGGCCTTGGCAATCTCATCGATCGCATTGCCCAGGATGGCGTGGTCACCGATTTTCTCAATTTCGGAATCGGGCCCCTGCGAACCGGCATCTTCAATGTGGCCGATGTGGCAGGTGTGCTCGGCGTGGTGCTGCTGGCGCACAGTACCTGGCGAAGCCGCGGCGGCGCGTCAGGCCAGAAGGCGGCGTGATGGGGGATCCGGAGACTTACTACCATGGCACCAAAGCCGACCTCGTGGTCGGCGACCTCATCGCGCCCGGATATTCCTCGAACTACGGCACGCGCCGCCAGGCGAGCTTCGTTGCATGAGCGCGACGCTCGAAGCGGCCTGGATCGGGCACTCACCAGAGCAACTCGAGCAGATGCATGATCATCTCGACAGTCTCAAACAACGCGGCATCTAGGCCATCGAGGAATGAACCAGGAAAACGACGACATGCTGGCGAGGTTTTACGCCAGCATCCCCAAGCGGCTCGATGTGGAAACGCTCCGGTCCATCCCGGACGAAGACCTCCTGATGAAGCTCAACGATTTCATCTTCGTGAGAGTCAGGAAAGATGCCAGCCAGGAGTACGAACTCGTGGGCCAGCTTTCGCCCGGCCTGCGCGCGCTCTACCTGACCATGACGGTGGATGGCGAAATCAACAACGGCGGCTGGAATCAGTACTACTACAACACGCAGGGAGTGTTCGCCTCGGATGCCGTAGCCGCCTTCGAGTACTTTGGAGCGGCGGAACACGCGGCGCTGATGAGGGAGGCGAACGAGGTGCGCGCGGCCGAGGAATCCGACATGGCCAGGTTCGACGACGGCACCATCGAGTCCTTCTCCAAGTCGTACGAAGTCACCAGGCTCGGCCCACTGGACGAGCGTTACATGAGTCTGGGAGATGACCTGAGCAAGCTGCATATCGCAAAGATCCGCGACTTCCCCGAACAGTTCACCGGCGAATAGACGGCGCTCGATGTTCTATGGCACCACCACGCGCGCGACGAACTTCACGCCTCCCGGCTGGCAGGTACGCCTCATCCGCACTCTTCTCTTCTTTCTTCCACCCGCAAACCCGGACCACGAATCGCTGTATCCACGCGTGTCACGCTGGCTGCTCGAAGTGGACGAGGACGGGTACCCCTTCCGCGAAATCGGCCTCGATGAATCCGGCAACCCTCTGTTTGGCGCACCTGACGAGCGCAACTTCGGCTTCTTCACCGACAGCGACGCGAAGTTCTCCAAAGCCGATCTGCAACTCGTGGAAAGAGCCGAGTTCGAGAAGCATTGGCGTACCGTTACCGGAAGCTAGCTGCAGACGAGCAACATCCAACGCGGGATCACATCCGTTGTGCACCCGCGCCGCTAGCTACCGGTAATTCCTCCCAGTTCCACTCGCCGCCACCGATTCAGGCGAGACACGCTCCCGGTCGCGCCGTACAACGGTACGGGGGGTGATGTCATGGTCTGAGTACCACATGGAGGTTGGTTGTCATGAAGGAGAGTTATCGCCCGGATCTCAAGGCGCACGTATCGATCGACGATGACGAACGTGTGCGCGCCGTCCGGCATTCCCAGGAATACTGGGAGAGCCCCGCGGGTGGCGGCGCCGCAACGGCAGCGGCCTACTTGCGGGAATTCGCCCCCGTCTTCGATATTTCCGCGAAGAGACTCGAGCGCGCCGAAGTGCGCGTGAATTTCCTCGAACCGCGCCAGCAGGACGAGGAATACCGCCTCTCCGAAGAGAAGCGCCAGTTCGATTCCGAGACCTTTGGCTTCTGCCAGACCTGGCTCAACGTGCCGGTGTGGCGCGCAGGCCTCAAGGTGGTGGTGAAGCAAGGACCGAACCGAGTGGTGAGCTCGGAGAACACGAGCCAGCCTGGCGTCGATGCAAAGCTGCCGGCCGCTGCGACCATCGATCGCTACCAGAAGCTGTTCCTCGGCACCAACGCAGCCACGGCGCAACGCCGCGCGCTGCAGGCCCAGCCGGAGCTGCGCAAGGCAACGAAATCGGCGCGCCTGAAGGCCCCGGACAACGAGGCCGATCGCGAAGGCGAGGCCTTCCTGCGCAAATCGTTGTCGTTCAAGAAGTCGAAGGACGCGCCTTCCAGCCTTCGCCTCATCCGCGGGAGATTCTGGATCTATCGCTACGACTCCGATGAACGCCTGCCCGATGGCGAGCGCAACGCGGGAAAAGCCACGCGCAGCAAGGCCTCGCGCGGCGGCGAAGTGCATCTGCACCAGGAGCCCCTGCCCTTCGACGTACCTCCGGTCAGCGACAAGATCAAGGACGGCTCCTGGTACATGGTCGCGGAAGTCACGTTCGAAGTGACGACCGATGACCACAAGCACGTGTGGCGCGCACTCATCGAGCTCGAGACGGGCTCGATCGTCTACCTGCGGCCGATGTTCGACAACGTCAATGGCATGGTCTACGCGCGCGATCCCATCACCAAGACCGGCACCACGGCGCCGGGCAGCGGCTCGACCAACGCGGTGCTGAATCCCTTGCGCGACGACGTGCTGCTGCAGAACCTCGACGGGCCGGTTGCCGGCACGCAATCGCTGATCGGCAACTTCGCCGAGGTGACGCAAGTGGAAGGCGACAACATCGCGCCGCCGACGCAACCGACGGGCGTGGACTTCGATTACGACGCGCGCACCAACAATTTCGCGTCGGTCAGCGGCTATTTCCACACGGATCGCATCTTCCGCACGATCCAGGACCTGGGCTTCAACGTGTCCACCTACATGGCGAACACCGTGTTCCCGATTCCGGTGGACATCCGCTGCTTCAACGCCGTCAACGCGCATTGCGTGGGCGATGGCATGGGCGGCATCGGCCACGCCGGCTACGGACTCATGGATTCGAGTCTGCCCGGCGATCCGCTCGGACGCGCCTGCGATCCGCGCGTGCACCTGCACGAGGTGCTGGGGCACGGCATCCTCTACGAGGCGGTGGATAGCCCGAACATGGGCTTCACGCACAGCGCCGGCGACTCGCTGTCGCTGATCTACTTCGACCCGGACTCGCAGTGCAAGGGCGTGGACGGCACTGCCGTGGGCAAACCCGGCGACTTGCGCTTCACCTACGTGCCCTGGCATCCCTCGCTGAATCGTCGTTGCGACCGCGATGTGACGGCGGGCTGGGCCTGGAACGGCTCGCAGGACGACACACAGTACGGCTCGGAGGAAATCCTCGCGACCACGCTGTTCCGCTTCTACCGATCCATCGGCGGCGACTCCACGGACCTCGGCCGCCGGCAATTCGCGTCGCGCATGTCGATGTACCTGATCATTCGCGGCATCGGCGATCTCACGCCGGCCACGGATCCGCAATACGCGCGCGAGTTCGCCACGCAGCTCATGGCCACGGATGCGCTCAACTGGACCAGCGAAGGCGTGTTCGGCGGCGCATATCACAAGGTGATCCGCTGGACCTTCGAGAAGCAAGGCGAGTACCAGGTGCCACTGGTGACCAACGGCAGTCCGCAGGACGGCAAGGTCAAGACCGAGGGCAAGCCGCCGGAAGTGGATGTGTACATCGACGACGGCCGCGCGGGCGAGTATCCGTACCAGCACGTGCACTGGCACACCACGACGGTCTGGAACCGGCGCTCTCCCGATGGCATCGACGCGCACCAGGAGCCCGAGCTCGGCGCGACCAACTATGCCTACGTGAAGGTGAAGAACCGCGGCACGCAAACGGCCCAGAACGTGGTCGTCCATGGCTACCACAGCAAACCCGGCGCCGGCCTCACCTGGCCCACGGACTTCGCCGCGTTCACCACGCCGCCTATCTACATCGGCAGCGTGAACGGAAACAACTCTCAAGAGGTCGTCGTCGGTCCGTTCGAGTGGACGCCGAACACCAACGCCTTCGGCCATGACTGCATGCTCATGGTGGTCGAAGCGGATGGTGACGCCGCGAATGTCGCCAATTTCACGGTGGGCGAGACCGTGCCCGAGTGGCGGCTCGTGCCCAACGACAACAACATCGCGCAACGCAACGTCGTGCCCGTGCCGGGCAAATGCGGCAAGTGCGGCCTCATGCAAGGCCTCGACGGCAAGAAGCTCTGGGTGGGCAATCCGAACCCGAAGCGCGGCAGGATGACATTCCAGATCCACCTGCCGCCGTGGCTCGCGAAGCTGGGCTGGAAGCTGGAACTGTCCGGTATCGAGAACGGAACCGTGCTCGCCTCGGGCGCCAGGCGCGAAGTCACGATCAAAGTGCATGCCGGCCAGGAGTTCACGCCCGAGGACGTGAAGGCCGCCAAGGACCGTGACATCCGCATCCACGTGCTGGCCAATGACAATCTCGTCGGCGGCATGACGTACCGGGTGGATCCGGACCTCTGCAAACCCTGGAACCATGACCGGCCGAAAGGTAAGGACTGCTGCACGAAAGAAGGCCAGAAACTGGCCGACTGCCTGGGCCTCGGCCAGGAGATCGACGGCGTATGCATCGAAAAGATCGTGGTGAGCCTGAAAGTGAAGAAAGACGGCTGTTGCTGAGCGTGTCGGAGAGCGTCGCCATCCAAGCGGGATGGCGGCGCACTTCGCGCGGTGGCACGATCGCCTCTCGACCCAGGGAGGCGGTTGTGAACATCCCCAGCGCCAATGCCGATGCATGGACGGTTGCCG
Organism: uncultured Pseudomonadota bacterium; assembly: GCA_963846605.1. GTDB lineage: Bacteria > Pseudomonadota > Gammaproteobacteria > Steroidobacterales > Steroidobacteraceae > CADEED01. Next base: position 410,542 of record CAWJWS010000007.1, on the reverse strand, counting down.
AAGGTGAGCGCGATGGGCTGCCCAGCCTGCTGCGCTTCCGGCCAGGCCTGAAGGAATGCCTGGGGGATCCGCGCTACTCGCGCCGGTTGCAGGTCACCTGGACCTGTCAGCGATCCAATACCGGAATGCCATCACCCGAAGAATCGGATGCCATGCGTCCGATGGAAGACTGCCTGGTGGAGGCCTTCGAGGAAGCCGACGCCGGAGTCCTGGCATTCGTATTCACGCATGGCGGCACACGCGCGTGGAATTTCTACGTCGCCGAATCCGCCGACCTCAGCGGCATCATCAATCACGCGCTGGCCGATTTGCCGCCACTGCCGATCGAGCTGTACATCGAGGATGATCCCGAGTGGAGTGAGCTCGCGCACCTGTTCGAATCGGTGCTCGAATAGCTCGACTACTCTTTGGCGGACTCCGCCGTGTCATCGAGGATGGCCGAGCCCTGCGCTTCGAGGTCATCGTACTGCCCCGCATCCACGGCCCAGAACATGGCCCAGGCGGCGCCCCCGAAAGCCATCAGGCCCAGACCCACCAATAGATAGGAGATGCTCATGCGATCCTCCGCGTCGCGAGGCGGCGCGCGTTGAGCACCACCGCGAGTGAAGACAGGGACATGCCCAACGCGGCGAGCCAGGGCGAGATGAGCCCCAGCGCGGCCGCGGGTACGGCGCTCAGGTTGTAGACCAGCGACCAGGTGAGATTCTGGCGAACCACCCGCAGCGTGGCGCGCGCCACATCGACCGCGGCAGGTAGCACCGTGAGATCTTCATTCACCAGCAGCAGGTCCGCGGCGGATTGCGCGATGGCGGAGCCCTGGCCCATGGCGCAGGACACCTCGGCCGAGGCGAGCACCGGTCCGTCATTGATGCCGTCGCCGATCACGAACGCGCGATGGCCGCGCGAGCGCAGATCGTCGAGCAGCCAGATCTTGTCGTGCGGCGAGAGCCGGGAATGCGCCTGGCGGATGCCGAGCTGGCGCGCCGCCTCCTGCACGGCGGAGTCCTGGTCGCCGCTGGCGATGACCATGTCGAGACCCTGTGCGCGCAAAGCCTGCAGCGCTTGCAAGGCCTCGGGGCGCAGCGGCGAACCCACGCGCAGCGTGGCCACGAGCCCTTTGGTGGAGCCGAGGTACAGCGTGGTGCCCGCCTCCTGCGGTTGCACCAGCGCGTGGACGTTGCCAGCCTCCGCGCCGGCGGCGACGAACTCGCGCGTGCCGAGGCGCCAGCGTTCGCCGGCGATCTCACCCTGGATGCCGGCGCCCGCTGATTCCCGCACCGCGCCCGCGCGCACCGCGGCATCCTCGTGAACCCGGAACCCCGCGGCCAGCGGATGCGCGGAATCCCGCTCCAGTGCAGCGGCGATCGCCAGCACCTGCTCCCGCGTGCGACCGTTGAGTAGTTTGACGTCGACCACGCCGGTCGCCGGCAACGTGAGCGTGCCGGTCTTGTCGAGAACCACGGTGTCGATCCGGCTCAAGCGCTCGATCGCATCGGAGCGCGTCACCAGCACGCCGAGCCGTGCCAGACGGGACGTGGCTGCCGCCAGCGCCACCGGCGTGGCCAGTGATAGCGCACACGGGCAAGTCACGACCAGCACGGCGAGCACCGCGGGGAAAGCGCGCGCCGGATCCACGCTCCACCACGACACGGCGGTGATCACGGCCAGCACGAGGATGGTGCCGACGAACCACGACGCGGCGCGGTCCGCGAGCTGCACCAGCCGCGGCCGGCTGCCTTGCGCGCGCTCCTGCAGCGCGACGATGGCGGCGAGCGTGGAGTCATTCACGGCAGCCGCGGCCACCAGCGTCAGCGGCTCGCCGGCATTCACGCTGCCGCCGCGAATCAGTTCACGTGGGCCGCGCCGAACCGCGGCGGATTCCCCGGTGAGCAGCGACTCGTCGAGGATGGCTCGCCCGTCCGCGCCCGCAAGCCGGGCGTCCACGGCGATCACAGCGCCCTTGGGCACGATGAAAGTATCGCCACACGCCAGGGCACCGGCCGCGACCGAAGTGCGCGTGCCATCCGCGGCCACGCGAGTCACGCGCGCCGGAAGGCTCCTGGCCAGCGCTTCGGCAGCCGAGGCGCCGCGATGACGAACGCTCATCTCGAGAAAGCGGCCCGCCGTGAGGAAGAACAGGAACATGCCGACGGAGTCGAAGTACACCTCGCCCGCGCCGCGGAAGGTGTTCACCACGCTGGGAAGCCAGGCCAGCAGCAAGGCCAGGGCCACGGGCACGTCCATGCCCACGCGCCGCTGCCGTACATCGCGCCAGGCGCCCAACAGGATGGGCGCGCCGCTGTAGAACAGCACGGGCGTCACGATCACCATGCCGGCGATGGCCATGAGCTGCGCCATACCGGGACTGATGTCCGTGGCGCCGTACAGAGCACCCAGGTACATCATCGACTGCATCATGCCGAGCGACGCGAGGCCGACGCGCTTCAGCGCGAGGCGTTGCTCGGTCTTGAAGCGCGCCGCGGCTTCCGCGCCCGCCAGCGGCACGGCCTTGAAGCCGGCGTCATTCACTGCATCCAGGATCTGCGGCAGCGACGTGATACGCCCCTGCCAGTCCACGGTGACGCGCGCCGTAGCGGCGTTGACGTTCACACCCTCGATGCCGGGCAGCGCCTTCACCGCTTTCTCGATGCTCCGCGCGCAGCCCGCGCAGCGCATGCCCTCCACGGCGAACACCACGTGCTCATGCTGACCCGCGTCGCGGGACCAGCGTGCGTGCAGGGCGCCGGCGCTCATGTGCCCTGCCCTTCGGGAGAGCGCGCGACGAGCGCGACGCGGGTCTGGGCGTCATCGAGCTGCCCGCGCAGATACCAGGTGCCGGCTGCATCCTGGATGGCGACGCGCCAGCGCCCCCGCTGCAGTGGCTCGCACGCGCCGGCGTACTGTCCGGGCCGTGCAGCCGGCGCGAGCGGCATCGAGCGATCCAGGCGCGCATCGCTGCCGCTGGTGAGACGTAGCTGCACGGCGTCGTTCGAAACCGGCACGGGAGAGATCGTCAACGTGCACTGCCCGCCTTCGACGGCGAGATCGGCCGCCAGTCCGAGTCGCGCCGCCAGCTTCGCACGCTCGAAGTCCACGTCGAGCGACTCGCCCTCCCAGTGGTAGATGGCCGGCAGGGCGCGATCGGCATCCCGCAGGGCGATGGCCACCATCGAGAAACCCGCCAGCACCGCGAATCCGGGGATGGCCCACATCAGCCAGAACACGGGGTTCTTTTCGTAAGCCTTCATGACTACCTCGTGGGCCCGAGGAATCGTGCCTCGGTTTCGGTGTGCACTTCGGGATCGTCGAGCGACCGCAAGGTGAACACGATGGTCTCGGGTCCGAGCGGTTCGTACGCGGCGCGGCGCACGCGCAGCGGCAGCGAGTACACCGAGCCGCTGGGCACCGTGTACACCTGCTGTTTCGCGATGAGCGTCAGCGGCGAGCCGCCCCTGGCGGACAGCGTGAACATCTGTTCGCGCTCGCTCTTGTTGAGGATGCGGATGGTGTAGACGTTGTCGACATTGCCGTCATCGGTGAGGCGGTACAGCGCATTGCGGTCGCGGATCACGTCCAGGGACACGGGCGAACGCAGGACGAGGGCCACCACGAAACCCACGGTCAGGAGGCCGAGGATCACGCCATATATAAGAGTGCGTGGGCGCAGCACCCGGGTGGGCTTATGTTCAAGGGCATGCTGCGTGGTGTACCGGATGAGTCCGCGCGGCGATCCCATCTTGTCCATCACGTCGTCGCAGACGTCGATGCAGGCGGCACAGGCGATGCACTCGATCTGCAGACCTTTGCGGATGTCGATGCCGGTGGGACAGACCTGTACGCACAGCGTGCAGTCGATGCAGTCACCCAGCCCCTGGGCCCGCGCATCCGTGCCTCGCTTGCGCGAGCCACGCGGCTCACCGCGCTTGTCGTCATAGGTGATGACCAGCGTGTCGTGGTCGAACATGGCGCCCTGGAAGCGCGCGTACGGGCACATGTACTTGCAGACCTGCTCACGCAGATAGCCCGCGTTGCCATACGTGGCGAAACCGTAGAACAGGATCCAGAACGTCTCCCAGGGACCCAGCGCCAGGTTCAGTACTTCTCCCGCCAGCGTGTGGATGGGCGTGAAGAAACCCACGAACGTGAAGCCCGTCCACAATGCGAACGTGATCCACAGGAACTGCTTGAGCGACTTGCGCCCGAGTTTCCGCGCGCTCCACGGCGCCTTGTCGAGCTTCACGCGCGCGGCGCGGTCACCTTCGACGAAGCGTTCCATCCACAGGAAGGTCTCGGTCCACACCGTCTGCGGGCAGGCGTAGCCGCACCACAGGCGCCCGCCGATGGCGGTGAAGAAAAACAGCGCCAGCGCCGCGATGATCAGCAGCCAGGTGAGGAAGATGAAATCCTGCGGCCAGAACACGAGCCCCAGGATGAAGAACTTGCGGGCCGGCAGGTCGAACAGCACCGCCTGGCGGCCGTCCCACATGAGCCAGGGCAGTAGATAGAAGATGCCGAGCAGCACCCAGACCGAGAGCGTACGCAGGCGCGCGTACCGGCCTTTCACCTCGCGTGGATAGACCTTGGCTTCCGCCAGGTAGAGAGACTCCCCGGCGGTGCGTTCGACGGAGGCCACTCAGCGCTCCCGGCCCGGCCGGGTGAGCTGCCAGCAGAGCGCGGCGGCGACGAGCCCGATCAGCCAGAAAAAGAAGAAGCCGATCGCGTACACGCGCAGCCGGCCCGACCACCAGGCCGGGGTTTCGCCCGCGGAAATGGCCAGCGGATCCAGCAGCGCGAAACACAGCATGGTCGCCAGCGCAGCGGCCAGGAAGGCGCTCCAGATGATCACACCCCCCGCGCGGCCGCCCGCTCCCAGCTCGTGGCTATCAGTTTGCGACATCGACCTGCGCCGTGGTCGGCGTCTCCGGCTGGCTCAGCGACAGCACGTAGGCCGCCAGCAGCTTGATGCGCGTCTCGCCCAGGCGATCGAGGTGCGCGGGCATCGTGCCCGTGCGGCCGTGGGTGATGCTGTCGCGCACCGACGTGAGCGCGCCGCCGTGCAGCCAGACCGCGTCGGCGAGATTCGGCGTGCCCATCTCGGGTTTGCCGCGTGCATCGACGCCATGGCATGCCGCGCACAGCTCGCCAAACTTCTGCGCGCCGGCGCGCTTGTCGCCCGCTGCGAGCTCGCGGCCCTGCAGGCTGTAGAGATGGCTCAGCATGTCTTCCACGCCGCGGTCGCCCAGGATCTCACCCCAGGCGGGCATGACACCGGCGCGGCCCTGAGAGATGGTCGCCACGATGGTTTTCGGATCACTGCCCCACAGCCATTCACGGTCGGTGAGATTGGGAAAGCCCGGCGCGCCGCCACCATCGGAGCCGTGACAAGTGGCGCAGTTGTTCAGGAACAGATTGCGGCCGATGTTGAGCGCCTTGGGATCGTGCGTGAGATCGGTAACCTCTCGCGCGGCGAAAGGCGCCAGCGTCTTCTCGATGCGCGCCGCGTTGGCCGCCGCGGAAGCAGCATGCTCGGAGGCCGATGACCAACCCAGCGTGCCCTTGCTGTTGCCGAGACCGGGATACAACGCGAGGTACACGCCGCCAAACGCCACAGTGATGATGAACAGCCACAGCCACCAGCGCGGCAGCGGATTGTTGAGCTCGCGGATATCCTCGTCCCAGACGTGGCCCGTGGTCTCGGTGGTAACCGATGCCTCGCCGCGCGAGCGACGCGTCCACCACAGCAGCCAGACGGCGCCTCCGATGTTGAGGAGAGTGAGGACGATGATGAACAGGCTGTGGCTCAGAGACATGGAAGCAACTGTCATCGCGGCTCCTCATCTTCCAGCGGCAATTTCGCCGCCTCGTCGAAATCACTCTTGCGCGACGTGCTCCAGGCCCAGAACACCAGCCAGACGAACAGACCCAGCAGCACGCCGGTCACCAGTCCACGAAATACATTGATGTCCATGTCTCACCAGTTCTTCGAGGCCGTACCCAGCCCCTGTAGATAGGCAATCACCGCGTCGAGCTCGGTCTTGCCGCGCACGGCCTCGGCGGCGGCGGCGATCTCCTCGTCGGTGTACGGCACGCCGACGCGGCGCAGCGCACGCATCTTGCCGGCAGTACCGGTGTCGTCGATCTGCGCGGTGCCCAGCCAGCCGTAGGCCGGCATGTTGGATTCGGGCACCACGTCGCGCGGGTTCAACAGGTGGGCGCGATGCCACTCATCGCTGTAGCGGCCGCCGACGCGCGCCAGGTCCGGGCCCGTGCGCTTGGAGCCGAACTGGAACGGATGGTCGTACACGCTCTCGCCCGCGAGCGAATAGTGACCGTAGCGTTCGGTCTCGGCGCGCAGCGGGCGGATCATCTGCGAGTGGCAGTTGTAGCAACCCTCGCGCACGTAGATGTCGCGGCCCTCGAGCGCCAGCGCGCCGTAGGGCTTCACGCCCGGCGCCGGCGTCGTCACTTCGTTCGACAGGTACAGCGGCACGATCTCCACCAGGCCGCCGATGCTGATGACCACGGCGATCCACAAGCCCAGCCAGGAGACCTTCTTCTCGACGATTTCATGTGCATTGCTCATGCGGGCTCCGGGATCGCGTTGACGAGTTCCTGCTTCGTGCCGGCCAGCGTCTTCGCGACGTTGACCGCCATGAGCACCATGCCGCCGAGCACCATGAGGCCGCCGAGCAGCCGCACTGCGTAGTACGGGTAGGTAGCCTGCAGGGACTCGACGAAGGAATACGTCAGCGATCCGTCATCGTTCGTCGCGCGCCACATCAGGCCCTGCATGACGCCCGCGATCCACATGGCGACGATGTACAACACGACGCCGATGGTGGTGACCCAGAAATGCCAGTCGATGAGCCGGACGCTCCACATCTGCGTCTTGCCGACCAGGCGCGGCAGCATGGAGTAGATGCAGCCGATGGTGATCATCGCCACCCAGCCGAGCGCGCCCGCGTGCACGTGGCCGACGGTCCAGTCCGTGTAGTGGGACAGCGCGTTCACGGTCTTGATGGACATCATCGGCCCTTCGAACGTGGCCATGCCGTAGAACGACATCGCCACCACCATGAACTTGAGGACCGGATCCGTGCGCAGCTTGTGCCACGCGCCCGAGAGCGTCATGAGGCCGTTGATCATGCCGCCCCAGGACGGCGCGAGCAGGATCAGCGAGAACACCATGCCCAGCGACTGCGCCCAGTCCGGCAGCGTGGTGTAGTGCAGGTGATGCGGGCCTGCCCACATGTAGATCGAAGATCAGCGCCCAGAAGTGGACGATGCTCAGGCGGTACGAGTAGACAGGCCGGCCGGCCTGCTTGGGCACGTAGTAATACATCATGCCGAGGAAGCCGGCCGTGAGGAAGAAGCCCACGGCATTGTGCCCGTACCACCACTGCACCATGGCATCGACCGTGCCCGCGTAGATGGAGTAGCTCTTGGTGGCGACACCGGGATCTCGGCGCTGTTCACGATGTGCAGCACCGCCACCGTGATGATGAACGCGGCGAAGAACCAGTTGGCCACGTAGATGTGCGAGACGCGGCGCTTCACCAGCGTGCCCAGGAAGACCACCGCGTAGCTGACCCAGACCACCGCGATGAGCAGGTCGATGGGCCACTCGAGCTCGGCGTATTCCTTGCCGCTGGTCATGCCGGCGGGCAGCGTGATCGCCGCGAGCACGATGACCAGCTGCCAGCCCCAGAACGTGAACGCGGCCAGCTTGTCGGAGATGAGCCGCACATGGCAGGTGCGCTGCACGACGTGGTAGGACGTCGCGAACAACGCGCAGCCGCCGAACGCGAAGATCACCGCATTGGTGTGCAGCGGCCGCAGGCGGCCGTACGACAGCCAGGGAGCCGAAGTTGAGTTCAGGCCAGAAGAGCTGCGCCGCGATGAGCGCACCGACGGCCATGCCGACGATGCCCCAGACCACGGTCATGATGGCGAACTGGATGACGACCTTGTCGTTGTAGGTGGCTGTGGCTGTGTCGGGAGCCGTGGCCGTAGCCGGGGCCGCGCGAGTGCGGCGGCGGAAGCAGTCATTGATGGGAAACCGCGGTAGCTGGGGACGATTGAAATTTTCGGCGGCGCGCGTACTCGCGGGTATACGCGGCACTACGCACGGCCCCGCCGCGCGTGTACGCAGGACTACGGATGCGTGGTCAGATCGCGGCGGAAAGTGCGCAGGATCAGCATCGCGGCAACTGCCGCCAGTGCCAGGTCCACGAGCGGCATCACGGTCAGTGGCAACGCGAGCGCGCATGCCAGCAGCGCCAGCGGCATGGCAAGGAAGCAGCCGAGATGCGCGGCCGTGCATTCCCTGGCCAGTTCCCTGCGATGACGCGAGAACCAGCCGACGATCAGCAGCAGGAACGCGCCGAGCAACGCGCCCGTGATCATGTTGGGCAGCAGCTGCCAGGTGAATTCCGCCAGCGAGTTCAAGAGAGAACCCGGCCGCACGGCACGCCGTGCGCCACGTGGTCACGCCCAGCGAGCGGGTCTCGTCGATGACGGCCCCGGCCCCCGCAAGACTGGTGGGCAGCACCGCGAGCAGGGTCACGCGTGCCTTCGGATCGAATGCCATGACTCAGCATCGGCGAGGCGGCGGCCCGCGCGCATGCGCAAGGCTACGTATCCCGTTATCCTTCCCGCCCCATGCTCTCCTCCGAACTCGTCCGCAGCGTGCTCGATTCGGCGCCCGACGCGATGATCATCATCGACTCGTCCGGCAAGATCCTGTTCGCCAACCGGCAGGTGCAGGCGCTGTTCGGCCACCACGCGCGCCGACATCATCGGCCAGCGCGTCGAGGTGCTGCTGCCGGAGCGCTTCCGCCAGCGGCACGTCGGCCATCGCAGCGCCTACACCGGCAACGTGCGTGTGCGCCCCATGGGCGCGGGACTCGATCTGTTCGGCATGCGGCGTGACGGTACGGAATTTCCAGTGGAGATCAGCCTGAGCCCCATCGGCCAGGAAGGCGAGACGATGGTGGCCGCGGCGATCCGCGACGTCACCGAGCGCAAGCAGGCCGAGACAGGCGCTGCACGAAGCCCGCCAGCGAAGCGGAGCACGCGAATCTCGCCAAGAGCCGCTTCCTCGCCACGGCGAGCCACGATCTGCGCCAGCCGCTGCAGTCGTTGAGCCTGCTGAACGGCGCGCTCCGGCGGATGATCCGCGACGAGGACAGCGCCGAGGTGCTGGCCCAGCAGGAAACCGCCATCGATGCCATGTCGCGCCTGCTGAACGCGCTGCTGGACATCAGCAAGCTCGAGTCCGGCGCCATCCAGGTGGCGCCGGCGGTGTTCGAAGTGGGCGCGCTGTTCGACGACATGCGCCGCGAGTTCGGCGCCATGGCCCGGAACAAGGGCCTGTCCTTTTCCATCGACGACACGCCGGAATGCGTGCGCTCGGATCCCGCGCTCATCGGCCAGGTGCTGCGCAACCTGCTGTCCAATGCGATCAAGTACACGCCGCAGGGCCGCGTCGAGCTGCGCTGCGCGCGCCAGGGCGCCCAGGTGGCGATCGAAGTGCGCGACAGCGGCGTCGGGCATCGCCAGCGACCAGGTGCCGCTGATCTTCGACGAGTTCTACCAGGTGGGCGTGAACCCGAATTCATCGCGCGATGGCTATGGGTTCGGGCCTCAGCATCGTGCAGCGGATCGCGCGCATCCTGGCGCTCGATATCAAGGTGGACTCGGCGCCAGGCCGCGGCTCGGCCTTCTCGTTCGAGCTGCCCGCGGCGGATCGCACCGCCGCCGAACCCACGCGCGAACCCCCGACCCGCGCCCGATGCGGATGCCGGCAGCGATCTCGGTGAAATCCTGCTCGTCGAGGACGAACCGGGCGTCCGCAACGCGATGCGCATGCTGCTCAAGCTCGAGGGTTATCGCGTGACGCCCGCGGCCACGGCGCAGGAAGCCTTCGACCGGCTGCGCCGCGGCGAACACTTCGACCTGCTGATCACGGACTATCACCTGGATGAGGGGCGCACCGGCACGCAGGTGATCGCCACGGCGCGCGAGATGAACGGCCCGGGCGTGAAGGCCATCCTCGTGACGGGCGATACCTCCTCGGCAGTGCGGGAAATCCAGGGCGATTCGAACCTGCGCATCACCAGCAAGCCGATCAACTCAGGCGAGTTGCTGGCGCTCGTGAAAGGCCTGATCGCGGGTTGAGCGCGGCATCTCTGCCGGCGCGGATTCCGCGGAGTTTACGAGCAGCACGTCGCCGCCGGCCGCATCGGCCAGGTTGGCGTTCAACGACTGCAGCACCCCCGCCAGCCCCGTGCGGCGCGTGGCGCCACCCAGCACCAGCAGGTCGTAGTGGCGGCGCGCCAGCACCGGCGGCAGCTGCTTCTCCGGAGTGCCGTCGAACAGCTGCAGGTTCTCGCCACCCACGCGGAATTCGCGCACCAGCGCGGCAAGCTTCACGGCCCGCTCCATGCGCAGACGCTCGTCGCGGCGCTCACGCTCGGCGTACAACACGTCGAGGTTGGCCGAAGTGCCCAGCGCAAGGAAGCCCGACGACTGCAGGATGCTGCGTGTCAGGGCCTCGCTGTCGCGATCCGAGACATCCACCGCGGCTGCGAAACGCGGCGGCCGCGCCCACGGACGCGCGCGGGCGAGCAGGATAGGCACCGTGGATTGCTCGGCGAGGCGGCGATCGCTGCCTTCGAAATTCCAGCGGCGCAGCGGATGCTCGCTGGCGGGTTGTTTGACCACCAGGTCCACGGGCTGGCGCGACAGCCGCTCGAGGACCGCGTCGCCCGAGGTGGTCTCCAGCATTTCGACGCGCGCATCGAAGCAGCGGGCCAGGAACACGGCCTTGTCGAGCAGTGCGGCGCTGTGAGCGGCGTCACTGACCACGGCCAGGATCGACGTGAGCTTGTCCATGGCGGCATGGTCGCGCGCGACGCCGCGCGGCAGTACCCGGCGCTATACCTAGGATGTCCGTGGTATTGCGTACTCCCCCGGGCGGTGCGCAACTTCATACTGGAACTCATGTTTTCCAGGGAAACGCACGCGTTGATGGAGGCCGCCGTCGACGCCATCATCGTGATCGACCACGAAGGCCGCATCACGGCGATGAACGACGCCACGCGGCGCATGTTCGGTTACTCGAACCACGAGCTGATGGGCGAGAACGTGCACAAGCTCATGCCCGAGCCAGACCGGCTGCGGCACGATGGCTACATGCGCAACTACGAGTCCTCGGGCGTGGCGCGCATCATCGGCATCGGTCGCGAAGTTTTCGCCAGCCGCAAGGACGGCAGTGTATTCCCGGCGCATCTCTCGGTGGGCAGGATCGCCGGCACGCCGCCCGCCTTCATCGGCATCCTGCGCGACGTGAGCGCCGAGCACGACGCCACCCGTGCGCTCAAGCTGGAACGTGACCGCGCCAACGCCTATCTCGAACTCAACGATTCCATCCTGCTGATGCTGGATCCGCATCGGCGCATCCAGGAAATCAACGCGCGCGGCAGCGAGCTGCTGGGTGCCGCGAGCCTGGAGCTGCACGGCCGCGACTGGCTCGACTTCATCCGCGGCGAGACCGAACGCGAACGCGCGCTGCTGTTGCTGCAAAGTTCGCTGGGCACGAACCATTCGCGCGAGCGCGAGTTCGATGCCGTGGATGCGCATGGCGACGAGCGGCGCATCTACTGGCGGTGTATCGCTCGGCGTGCACCGGACGGCACACCGGCCGGCTGGCTGTGCTCCGGACACGACGTCACAGACCGTCAGCGCCGCGAGGAGGAAGCCTTGCTGGTCCAGGAGCGGCTCACTCGCGTGGCGCGTTTCGCCACCATGGGCGAGATGGCCGCGGGCGTGGCGCATGAACTGAACCAGCCGCTCACCGCCATCACCACGTATGCGCGCGCCTGCGACCGGCACCTCAACAATTCCACGCCGGACTACGGCGAAGTGCTCGAGGCGGTCCGCGAGATCGGCGCCGAAGGCCAGCGCGCGGGAGAGATCATCCGCCGGCTGCGTCAGCTGGTGCGCAGCGATGCCAGCGAGCGGCGGGTCACCGACCTCAACGCGCTGATCGAAGAGCTGCGCGTGCTCATCGCCGCGGACGCGCGCGTGCATGGCGCCAGGCTGCGCATCGAGCTTGCGCCGGACCTGCCGTCCGTCGACGTGGACCCGGTGCAGGTACAGCAAGTGCTGCTCAACCTGGTCCGCAATGCGCTGGAGGCGGTGGCGGATTCGCCCGCCGAGGTGCGCGCCATTTCCGTGGTCACGGCCCGGGCCAGCGGAGACGAGGTGGAATTCCGCGTGGTCGACAACGGACCGGGAGTTTCCGACAACGTCCGCACCCGGCTCTTCGAGCCCTTCTGCACATCGAAGGAAGCCGGCACGGGCCTGGGCCTCGCCATCAGCCGTACCATCGTGCAGGCGCACAAAGGTAGTATCGGCACCTGTGACGCCGAGCCGCACGGCGCCGAATTCTTCGTGCGGCTGCCGGCGGTAGATGGGAGCCCGAATTGAACAACAAGCCGATGGTCATGGTGGTGGACGACGACTCCGGCGTGCGCAATGCCATGCGCTCGCTGCTCAAGTCCGTGGGACTCGAGTCCGTGCTGTTCGGCTCGGCGCAGGAATTCCTCGACGGCTACAAGCCTTCGCAGCCGGGTTGTTTGCTGCTCGACATCCGCATGCCGGGCATGAGCGGCCTGGAACTGCAGCAGCAGCTGAACCTGCGCGGCGCGGTGATTCCCGTGATCTTCATGACGGGCCATGGCGACATTCCCATGGCCGTGGAAGCCATGCAGCACGGCGCCTTCGATTTTCTCCAGAAACCCTTCCGTGACCAGGACCTGCTCGACCGCATCCAGAAGGCCATCACCAAGGATGGCGAGCTGCGCAAGTCGCTGGGACAGCACACGCGCATCCGCGAGCGGCTCGACAGCCTCACCCCGCGTGAACGTGAGGTGCTGGACCTGCTGGTACAGGGCAAACAGAACAAGGCCGTGGCACAGGATCTCGGCGTCAGCCCGCGGACCGTGGAAATCCATCGCGCGCGGGTCATGGAGAAGATGGAAGTCACTTCCATCGCCGAGCTCGTGCACATGATGCTCGACGTCAAGCCCGGCGCCGAGAAGTAGAGTGTGCCCCGCCCCGGCGCCGAGATGGCCGCTGAAGGCATCCACGAGCGATGGAGTCGAGTACCGCATCCGGCCGATCTCGCGCGCGGATGCCGGCCGGGAGCGTGAGTTCATCCTGCGAATGAGTCCGCAGTCGCGGTATGCGCGCTTCATGCATGAATTCCGCGAGCCCTCCGACGCCTTGGTCGCGAAGCTCGTGGACGTGGATCAGAGCGATTCCATGGCGCTGGTAGCGCTGCACGGTGAAGGCGAAGCGGAGCGGATCATCGGCGTCGCCCGGTACGCCGCGGATACCGGCGGTGACACCTGCGAATTCGCCGTGGCGATCGCGGACGACTGGCAATGCCGCGGCATCGCCACGACGATCATTCCCGAACTATTCGCCCACGCCGCGCGCCAGGGCTTCCGCGAGATCTACGGCACCATCCTCGCGGGCAATCAACGGATGATCGAACTGGCGGAGTGGTTAGGGATGACCGTCGATCCGCCCGGGAGCGGCGATACCGTCCGCGCCTGGCGCCGGCTCGCTTCCGCCCAGCCGTGAAAGCCAGTCCGTGATGCCCCGCACCTGCTCGAAGGTGAGTGTCGACAGCCGCTTTCCGTGGGATCGGGTCAGCATCGGCCGCCGGCCGTCCACCGCGTCGTAGATCTGCCGCGCCAGGTAGGCGGAATGCTGGCCTGCGAGCCGGGGCACATCGCGCGTGTTGTCGCCTTCGGCCCCCGCGCCGTGGCAACTGCCGCAGTTCGCCGCATACAGCTGCTCACCGAGCTCCGTGAATTGTCCGTCACCGAACCCGGTGGGACCGGCCCAGGGCGCGCGGCTGACGTACCACGCCACGTCGGCAACATCCTGGAGCTGCCAGATCTTGTCGTGCGCGGCGGCGACGCCCTCCATGCGGAAATCCCAGCGCTTGCCCTTCCGGAAATCCACGATCTGGCGCACGAGCACCCGGTGATGCTGCCCCGAGATGCGCGGTGTGGAACCGGAAGTTTCTCCTGCACCGGCGGGACCGTGACAGCGGGTGCAGGCGTTGAAGAGTTCGCGGCCGCGGTCCTCGTCCGGCTTCATCGCGAGGATGGCGGCGAAGTCCTTGGCGGTTTGCGAGGCTGCGGGAGCCGCGGGCGACAGGGCCAGCAGCATGAGGAGAAAGTGCCATTTCTTCATGCGGATAGCTGACTCCCGCGCGCCTGCCCACGCATCCGTAACAATCCTGATCCCGTTACGCGGCGGTGCGAATCGCCAGCGGGGAGCGTGGGCGGTAGTCTCAGCGCACAGGAGGACGAGATCATGGAGATGCAGATGCAAACCGCCACAGTCAACAGACCCGCCTTCATGGAGCACCGCTGGGGCGCACGCGTCCCGCTGGATCTGCCGGTCCGGCTGGAGCTCGCCGGCGAGTTGTTAGGCCATGGACGTCTCCGCAATGCCAGCATCAGCGGTGCGCTGTTGATCACGGCATCGAGGTTGCCGGTGCTCGCGGCGCTCGATGTGGTGGTGACCACGACCGCCGCGCCGGAAGGCCGCATCACGCTGCCGGCCTGTGTCGTCAGGCGCTCGGCAGGCGCTCTCGGCCTGGAATGGCGCGACATGGCCTGCGACGCCCTGGTCGCGCTGCTACGGGCGGCGGACGATCATTCGGTGCTCATCAGGCGGGACTGAGATTCAGATCACGCGGGCTGGCATGACGGCACCGCGATCGTCAGCCACAATCCCGGTGTGAATGCGCGAGTCCTGATCGGTAGTTTGTGCATGGTGGCGGGTTGCCAGCACCGCCCGCCGCCGCCGTGCAATGTCGCGCCCGCCCTCTTCTGCGAGCCCTTTGAAACGCTCGCGTCCGGGTTGTCAGCCGGGGACAGGAAGCTGTTGTCGGGCATGTCATTGGAAGACATCGGCAAGCTGCACTTCGACTTCGGCATGTATGTGCGCAACCGGCTCGGCCTGTGGCAGAGCAACGAGCTGACCCGCTACTTCAGAAGCAACGGCGTGGACCACGCCGACGACATGTCCACTCCGCTCGTCCAAGGACTCGCGCTGTATCTGCGGGGAGCGCCGGTGGTCCTGAAAGAATTGATCGCGCAACATCAGCCTCCGCCAATCATGGAACCCGAACCGGAGGCCACCCGATGATCTTTCTGACACCCGCCTGGATCGTCGCCTTCGTGTTCGCCTACTGCTTCTTCATGGGCGGCAAGATGGAAGCCAAAAATGGCGACCGTCCGAACCATGGGCTCTATTGGGCGCTCGCTTCGATCGCCGTCTCGGCGCTGGTCGTCCAGGTGCTGCACGGCGGGGTGCTGCTGGTCATCCTCGGCCAGGCGGCGGTGTTCGTCGGCATCACGCTGTGGCGAATGAAGTTCGAGAAGTAGTAGCGCCCGCGTCAGCGCGATTTCGCCGGCGTCACGCGCCAGACGACATTGCCCACGTCGTCCGCCACGAGCAATGCGCCTGATTTGTCGATGGCCACGCCCACGGGGCGCCCCCATGCCACGCCCTCGTTGCTCACGAAGCCGGTGAGCACATCCATCGGCACGCCGGACGGCTTGCCGTTGACGAAGGGCACGAAGACCACCTTGTAGCCCGCGGGCGGATCGCGATTCCACGAACCATGCTCGCCGATGAACATCCCTTCACCGAGATGGGACGGCATGCCCTCGCCGCTGGAATACGCCAGGCCGAGTGCCGCCACATGCGCGCCGAGCGCGTAATCCGGAGCGATGGCGCTCGCCACCAGGTCCGGGCGCGGCGGCTCCACGCGAACGTCCACGTGCTGCCCGAAGTAGGAATACGGCCAGCCGTAGAAACCTTGCCGTTGCACGGACGTCAGGTAGTCGGGCACGAGATCGTCGCCCAGTTCGTCGCGTTCGTTGGCCACGGTCCACAGCATGCCGGTCTTCGGTTCCCAGGCCATCCCGTTCGGATTGCGCAATCCGGTGGCAAACAACTTCTTCTCGCCGGTGGCCACATCGATCTCCCAGATCGCGGCGCGCCCCTCTTCTTCGGCCATGCCGTTCTCGGCCACGTTGCTGTTGGAGCCTACGGTGGCGTAGAGCTTCTGGCGCGCGGCATCGGCGATGATGTTCTTGGTCCAATGATGATTGCGCTCACCGGCGGGAAGGTCCGTGAGCTTCACGCCGGGCTCCCGGATTTCGATGGAGCCGGTTGCGTAGCGGAACTTCACGACGGCATTCGTGTTGGCCACGAACAGGTCCGAGCCTATGAGTTCCATGCCGAACGGGGACTCGAGACCTGACAACAGCACGCTGCGCGTCTCCGCGACGCCATCGTTGTCCGCATCACGTACCAGGGTGATCCGGTTCGCGGAAGCGGCTCCCGCTCCGGCCTTGCCGCGCATCTTCTTCATCACCTTGGCCTTGAACCCCTCCTCGTCCTTTGGCCGCTTGGGCGCATTGGTCTCGGCCACCAGCACGTCACCATTGGGCAGCACGTACAGCCAGCGCGGATGATCGAAGCCGGTGGCGAAGGCCTTCACCTCGAGGCCGCCGCCGGCCATAGGAGTCGCGCCCGTGGGCCAGGCGCTGGCCTCGGCGATCCGGACCGTGGGAATGAGCTTCGGTTTCTGCGGCGCGGGAAGCGTGGGGCTGGCGCCTACACTGGTGACAGGCGAGTCCTGCGGGCCGCTGCGCGCGGCTGTCAGCGAGCTGCAGGCAACGCAGGTGGTAAGCAGGAAAAGCACGCCCAGACCTAGCAAGACGATCATCACCTTGCCGGGCCAGCCCACCAGCGGAAGTCTGTTGCGCGTCATGATCCATGTTAGAAAGCGGCGGCGGCCGCGGGCTGTAGGAAGAATTCGGCTCCGCCAGGTGGCGAACCACGCGGAACGATCAGGCAATTAGCTAGGCGGGAACAAATGTACTCATTCAAGCAATGGAGCCTGCTGTCGGGCGTGGCCCTGGTGGCGTGGGGCGCCATCGGTTGTGGGGACGCCGCAGAACCTCGCAGAGCCGCGGCGCCACCGCCGGAAGCGGCAGAGGAACAAGACTCCCGGAAGCCGCCAAAGCGGGAAGCCGTGCGCATCGACATATTCCCGGTGCCAGCGCGCTTCTCCGCGCCTCTGCCCTCGTCCACCCAAGCCATGCGCGAATGGCTACGCAGGGGCGGCGATCCGCCGGAAGCCCATGCGATCGATCTCCTCGCTATGGGTGATGCCGGCTGGCTGGCGAGACTGCAGACCGCGTCGAACGCGATACCCGTCCACGACCACCTAGCCTGGGGCCAGCTCTGGCAGGCTGCCCTGAATCATCAGCCCGCATCGCCACAGTTCTGCGCCGCCGTGCGCCCGATCATTCAAGGGCCCGCGAGCGCGCAACGGCTCGCCCTGGCAGGCCTGTTCGCGAGCGAGTGCTCCACGCGTGGCGACGCCGACGCGATGCTGAGGGCGGATACGCCTCCCTGGGCGGTGCTCAAGTACTTCGATCCCTGGGGCCGGTACTTCGACAACCGGCGGGAGCAGCCTGCCTATCATCCGCGCCTCGCCGCCGCCGCCCGCGACATCATCCTGGCGCCGAAGGTGAAGCCGCAGATCATCCAGCCTCCGGCAGGCAAAGATACGGGTCGCGACGTGGTTCTGGGTTACGACCCCACGGCATCCACCGAATCACCCCGAAGCGCCGCGTTCACCATGACCGGCTTGAAGGACGCGCGCGCCGACCAGGCGTTGCTCGCAATCCATGCGCAGATCAAGGATCGCGAGGTCGCCGACGAAGTGGCGCTGGCCTTCCGGCAGTCCGGCAACCCCAAGGGCAAGGCGCTGGCGGAGGCCGCATGCCAGCGCCGCAAAGATCCCGCGTGCGACGCGCCCGTGGACTACACGGCGATCTTCGGCGCCAAGACCGCGGAGGCGGCAGTCGACGGCGATGTCGTCGACGAGCACAGCCCCGAACCCGAGCGCGTGATTCGGGCGCGGATCGACGAGCTCGCGGCGATGGGATTCCGGCACATGGACAGGCTCGATGCCTCCAGGCTCGACCACAGCGTGCCGGAACTCCTTTTGATGGAAGCGAACGTGGCCTACGGTTTCGACGTGGAAACCGGCATGTGGCCGAATCATCACGACTCGCTGCTGCGCCAGCTCGCGACGCTCACGTCACCGGCGCTCGGCGACGCGGTGTTCGACGAAGCCGCGCCTCCGATCGAAGACGAGTCCGCTCCCTATCAACTCACGGCCTATTCCGGCGGCAAGCGGTTCCGCGTGCGCGCCGAGAATCTCGGCGACTGGTTCGACGTCGGCGCCGTGCTCGACCTGCTCAACGCGATGATGGCGGACCGCAAACTTCCGGAGCGCTACTACGTGCTCGCATCGGGCGACCAGATGGCCACGGTGGTCGCCGCGACGCCGGATGCCATCGGCAAGGCGATCCAGGCGGGCTTCTTCGATCTCGGCGATCCCGGCCAGGCGGAAGCCACCGGGAAAGCTTTTGAAGACCAGGTCTTCAAGCGGATCGAGGGCGGCGAAGACTGATCACGCGGCAGCGTGCGGCGCGACGATGAACCCGTCCCCGGGCTGCCCGGGCGCGCTTACGGAGCGCTTGTGCCGCGTGGCAAACTTCCATGCCCGTGACCCGCACCATCCTGATCTACGGTCTGTTGCTGGCCGCCCTGGCGGCCGGACTCCAATGGCTGGAGTTCCACTACGTGGTCCGCACGCACGCCACGGAGACGTACGTCGTCCTCATCGCCCTGGGCTTCCTGGGGCTGGGCATCTGGGCCGGGTCCCGGCTGTTTCGCCGCCCGCCCGCGCGGGAGTTCGTGGCGAACACCCAGGTACTGCAATCCTTGGGCATCAGCGGGCGCGAGCTGCAGGTACTGGAGCTGCTCGCGGCGGGCCACCCGAACAAGGAGATCGCGAGGCGGCTCGAGCTGTCGCCGAACACGGTGAAATCCCACCTCGCCAACCTGTTCGAAAAGCTCGAAGTGCGGCGGCGCACCGAGGCGATTGCAAGGGCGCGCGAGTTGGGGATGATCCGTTGAGGCAATGAAAGGGAGCCTTGGAGCCCCAAATGGACTCTGCCAGGGTCCCAAATGAACGATCTGGCTGGAATCACCCGTTCGTACGATTGCCGCCCGCGGGCCAACCCGGCATTTGAACGCCTGGTAGCCACGATCCCTCACAAAGGTGCTTCATGATCGCAGTGATTCTTTTCTACGGCGCCCTCGCCGGCGTCATCGTTTCGGTCCCCATGCTCTGGGGCTTTCTCACGCTGGCGCCGGGAGAACAGCCGCCACTGGGCATGGTGGCCGGCTACCTCATCATGCTGGTGGCGCTCACGTCCGTGTTCCTGGGTGTGAAGAGTTATCGCGACAAGGTGCTGGGTGGCGCCATCCGCTTCCTGCCGGCACTGGGTCTCGGCCTGGCGATCACCCTGGTGGCCTCCGTGATGTACGTGCTCGCCTGGGAAATCTGTTTCGCCAACAGCAACTTCGACTTCATCGAGTTCTATTCCAGCTACATCGTGAATGAAGCCAAGGGCGGCACACCCGAGCAGGTGGCCCAGGCCGCGGCGCACGCAAAGGAGTTCTCGGAGAACTACCAGAAGCCGCTGCATCGCATGCCCTGGACCTTCATCGAGATCTTTCCCGTGGGCGTGCTGGTGTCGTTGCTCACCGCGGCGGTGCTGCGCAACAGCCGCGTGCTGCCCGCGCGCGCCGCGGCTTGACGGTCTACTCCCGGGGCGGTGCTAACATCGCCCCGGGGCCGGGAGGACACATGCGCGCGTGCAGAGTAGTTGGATCGCTGATCCTCGTGCTTGTTGCCGGGGCGGCGCGGGCCGCCTCCTTCGACTGCACCAAGACATCGACGCCGGTCGAGAAGCTCGTTTGCGGAAACGAAACGCTGTCCGGGTACGACGAGTACCTGGGCCGTTATTACGCCTCGGCCCGCGCGGAAGTGGGGTCCGCCGCCAGTTGCCTAGGCGCGAATCAGCGCAACTGGCTGCGCACGGTTCGCAATGCCTGTACCGACGCGAGCTGTCTCCAGCGCGTGTACCTCGAGCGCCTGGCGGAACTGGACCCGCTGCAACCCGGCGCGACGGCACTCCGGAACGTCGAACTACCGCGCGTGAAGGCCCTGGCGTGGGTGATTCCGCCGGCGGACGACCAGGTGGCCGCGCCACGGGATCCGAAGCGCCCGCTCCTGATTCTGACGGGCAGGATCCTCGACGAAACCGCGAACGGCGATGGCTTCGTGCTTCAAGACGCACGGGGAGACAAGCACCCGCTGCTGATGCTCATGTTCATCCTCAAGTCGTCCGGCGTGCGCCTGGAGACGCTGGCGCATGAACCAGGGTCGAGCTTCGAGGTGACCGGCCAGGAGGAAAGAAGTGGCGATACCCGGTACTTCTCCCCGGGCGCCTGCATCTTCATCCGCCGCCTGCCGAAGTAGCTAGTCCGCCGTCTCGTAACGCGAGCGCAGGAACTCCACGTACATGTTGCCGAACCGCGAGTACAGGTCGCGGATGGCGAAGTTGTCCGCCTCGCACTGCCCCAACAGGCGCACCGAGTCCTGGATGTGGTCCAGGTAGATCTTCGCCTTTGCCTTGTAATGGGTGCGCAGGTCATCGAGCGCCTCGACGATCTGCGGCTTGCCGCCGAGCTGCCAGGCCAGGCCCTGCGTGGCGTGCATGCCGGAGGCCGTGTCGCCTATGGCAATGGCGCGATTGGCCTTGATGATCATGTCGTGCGCCGTCGACCAGGCGACATGCAGGTAGCGGCGATTGAAGGAAATGGCGTCCTCGTGCCGGCGCACGCAGGCAGCGCATTCGGATTCGGCATTCTCGCAACCGGCGGGTATCTGCTGGTCACCGTCATTGTTCGACGGGTCGTACTGCCCGTCGTCGTCGCTCAGCGGGGGCGGGATGTCACCGCTGCCGCCGCGGCCACCCGAACTGCTGGAGCCGCTGCTGGAGCTTCCGCCGGAACTACCCGATCGTCCGCCCGAGCTGCTGCCCGAATCGCCACCATCGTAGTTAGGCTCACCCTTGGGGTCCTGCGACGGATTGCCGTCGTTGGGTTCACCCTTCGGATCCTGCGTGCTGTTGTTGCTGTCCGGAAGATTGGGTTCGCCCTTGGGGTCCTGCGTGCTGTTGTTGCTGTCGGTGCTGCCGTCGCTGGGAGTCTGCTTCGGGCCGTCGCCGGCTTCGCCAGCGCTTTGGGTCGAACTCTGGGTGGAGCCCTGGGTGGAACTCTGGGTGGAGCTGCCGGTCTGCCCCTGACTGCTGGAGGCGCCCCAGGATTCGGCGCTCTGCCCGCCCTGCGTTCCGCGCGTGAAGTTCTCGAGGGACCCGGTGACATTCACCGGGGCCATCATCAGCGGGCACAGCGCCGCGATGCCGATAGATAGAGCAGTCCGGTGATTCATGACGCCTTCCTCCTTCCCAGCAGCATGCCGGCGAGCACCAGGATCACGGCGCCGGCGCCGCCAAGTGCCCACCACATCCAGTTCTTCGAGCCGCCGTCGAATTGGGAAGCGGGCGCGAACACCGGCTTGGCCGGCTTCGGCACCACGTCGGGCCCTACCCACACCACCATCTTGTAAGGCGTATCGGGTTGCGGCGACGTGATGGAGATCTGGAACTCGCCCTGCGTGCGGAATTTGAAGCCGACCTGGTTGTCCGCGCCGGTGGTGCCTTCGCGCAGCACCTTGTTCCATTCGTCCTTGGTCAGCTTCACGTTGACGATCCCGCCCGGATTCACGGCCCGCACGGTCACCGACACCGGCTGAAGCATGTAGAGGTTGTCGAGAAAGAAGCGGTCCGGCACCGACCCGGCGTTGCCCGCCACCAGCGCGGCATTGCCCTGGGGTATGTCGGGCACCTTGCGCAAGTCCAGCTTGTACACGGGGACCTGCTTGCCTTCCTGGGCGCCGACGGAACCGGCGCAGAGCCCAAGCAGTGGCGACAGTGCCGCGAGGAGACGTAGCTTCCGCATCATTTTGCTCCCCGGGAAAGATCGCGGATCTCCACGCGCCGGTTGAGCGCGCGGCCCGCCGAGGTTTCATTGTCGGCCACGGGCTGGGACTCGCCGAAACCTTGCGCCTGCAGGCGGCTGGCTGCGATGCCCTTGTCGGCAAGCCACTTCACCACGGCCTGCGCGCGCCGCTTGGAAAGGTCGGCGTTGTAGGTATCGCCAGCCTGCGAATCCGTATGGCCACCGATCTCCAGGCGCAATGAAGGCTTGGACTGCAGCAGCGCGAGTACCTGCTGGAGTGTGCCCTCGGATTCCGGCTTGAGCGTGGCTTTGTCCGTATCGAAATAGATGCCGTACAAGTCCACCTTGCCGTCGTTCTCGAGGCGCTCCGCGAGATCATCCTTCACGCGCTCGAGCCGGAGCGTGATGTCGACCACCGCGCCCGCCTCGAGATCCTTTTGTTCGGAGGCGGTGATGTAGTCGGGGTGGCTGCCCGTGGTCACGACCAGGCCCGCGGGCACTTCCTTGAGTTCGAACTTCCCGTCTTTTCCGGTGGTGGCCTTCTGCACGTTCGCCGCGGACACCAGCGCGCCGTCCAAGGGTTCACCGGTTTCCTTGTCGACGGCGATACCACGGATGGCGCCGGAGTACGTAAAGCCCTTGGGATTGATGAGCAGCCGCGCGAAGTCGAATGCGAAGCCATCGCCACGCTTGGTGGCCGGGTCGTCGACGAAAACCTCGAGCTCGCCATCGGACAACAGGCCCAGGTATTCGGGCAGTAGTTTGATGGTGACCAGCTTGCCGATGGGGCCCGTCTGGTTGAGCTTGTTGATGGTGGTCTCGATGTCCGGCGCCGGCCGATCGTCGAGCGTGACGGAGAAGCGGGTCTTCATGGTCGGCGCCTGGAAGTCGTCGACGAACAGCTGCAGCACCGCGCCCTTGATGCTCACGCCCGCGGGGTCGAACTTGATGACCAGCGCCTGCGGCTGATTCTCGTCGCGATACGTGTCGCGCGTGTAGCCGTCCTTGGCGCTCACCAGCACCGGCGCACCGGAGTTCACCATGATGCGATCGGTGGCGGGCGGATCGTCGGCTTCGGGAGCCCAGGGGAACCGATGGATCGGCGTGGATTTTCCGGAGAAGGGATCGAACTCGGGCGGCCAGCCGAAGCCGAGATTGTCGATATCGCCCACCTGCACGAGCAGTTCCGCTTCCCTGGCGTTTTTCTCGACACGATGGGTGGCGGCCCAATCCGGCGGCAGATCGAGTGCCGGCTGCGGCACGTTGCGATCGCGCTTGTTCGACTTCATGTTGGCGAGGATGTATTTGTCCTGCGCCGCCTGCTTCTGGGACTCGGTGGCAGCGGGATCGCGCGAGACGCGATCCGCCTCGATCTGGAGCCGCATGACCTCGGCCATGTGGCGAGTCTTCTCATCCGGACTCGCCGCCATCTTCTCGATGGCGGCCATGGCCTCATCTTCTTTCTTGCGCGCCTTGGCGTCCTTTTCAGCCGCGATTCTGTCGCTGAGGCTGATGCGGGAGGACTCCTGCGCGGGAGCGGCTTCGGCCGCGGCGCTGGATTCCTCCGTTGCAGCGGGCTCTTGTTTGCTACCGCATCCCGTAAACATCAAAGCCACGGCCAATGATCCGCCGAGCCATGCGGAAACTCCGGACATGCGCGCCTCCCTAGCCGCAAGTTCCGCCGAACTCTACGCTGGACCGTGCGTAGTTCATAGTCGCGGCATATGACAGCGCGTTGGCCCTTTGCATGGAGCGGGATTTCGCGGCACAGTCCGCAGCGGTTGTTTGTGGGAGGGTCCGATGTCCATGCGACTCCTTGCCGTGCTCGCGGCTGCCGTCATCTTCCTCGCGGGATGCTCGAAGAAGAACGAGTCCGAAGAAGCTCGCGAGGCTGCGGCCAAGGCCGAAGCCCAGCTACCCGCGGGTCCCGCGACCATGGAGTCCGTCGACTCCACTCCCGAGGGCGCGACCGCGCTTCCGGCCGCGGATGCCACCGCACCCGGCCAGTCCATGACTACGGCATCGCCCGAATTCGATGTGAGCTCCGTGCCGCTGAGTTCCGCGTCTCTGCCACCCTTTCCGTTCTTCAAGGATCCTGAAGGCCAGGAGAATTTCCTGAAAGGGTCGGATGCGCTCAAGCCCTTCGATCGCCACTACTTCATCGCCGGCAACAAGCTCGTCACACAGGAAGGCAAGATCGCCTTCTTCGGCTACAACCTCGAGTACCCGCCATCGGGTGGCCGGGTGTACACGGTGCTGGAATTCCTGCGCAACTACGACAACGCCATCACCAGCCTGGGTGGCCGGAAAATCAGTTCGGTACAGTTCAGCGACGAATTGCTCAAAACGGCCGGCGGCCGCGAAGCCGTGGAGAAGCACTGGAACGCATCGCCGCCCGTGCCGGATTCCGAGCAGTACACCTATCTGATTCGTACGCCGTCGAAGGAATACTGGATCCATGCCGGCGCCGGCGGCTCGATTCCACTCATGGGCCGCGTCGTGGTGCTCGAGAAGCAGGCCATGCAGACTTCGCTGGGCTTCCTCGACGCCGCGGCGATGAAGAAGGAACTCGATGCCAAGGGCCGCGTCGCGCTGTACATCAACTTCGACACCGACAAGGCGACGCTGCGTCCCGATGCGCAGCCCATCATCGACGAGATCAACAAGCTGTTGACCTCGGACGCTACGCTCAAGCTTTCGATCGAGGGCCACACGGACAGCACCGGCGGCGCGGATCACAACCGGCAGCTTTCCGCTTCGCGCGCGCGCAGCGTATTCGGCGCGCTGGTCGGCCTGGGAGTGGATCCCGCGCGACTGTCTTCCAAGGGTTTCGGGCCCGACAAGCCCATCGCCGACAATTCCACCGACGACGGGCGCGCGAAAAATCGCCGCGTCGAGCTCGTCAAGACCAACTGACAAGGACCGCCATCATGAAAAAGGCTCTCGTTCTCGGCGCCGCACTGGCCGCCACGGCCGCCACCGCCTCGGCAGGCGTGCGCATCGAAACCATCACACGCGACATCAAGACGCAGGTGGCGCAAGGCGCGACGCACACGGTCGAAGTGCAAGGTGGCGCGTTGCGCGCCTCCACGGATGAAGGCGGACTGCTGCTCAAGGGTGGCGTGATCACGTTCATCGACGACAAGCGCAAATCCTATATGGAGATGGACAAGGCCAAGATGGAGGCCATGGCCGTGAAGGCCAATGCCGCGATGGCGCAGATGCAGGAGCAGCTGAAGAGCATGCCTCCCGAGCAGCGCGCGCAGATGGAGAAGATGATGGGCGGCATGATGCCGGGTGGCGCAGGCAAGGCGCCGGTGTTCACCTCGACTGACACCGGCAAGAGCGAAACCGTCGAAGGACGCAAATGCCGCGTCTGGCATTTGCTCAAGGACGGCAAGATCGCCGAAGAACTGTGCGTGGTGCCGTTCTCCTCGCTGCCGGGCAAGGAGGACATGCAGAGGTCCTTCAAGGAGATGTCCGAAGCATTCGCGAGCTTCGCGAACGCGATGCCGGGCGCGAAGGAACAGGCCAAGGTGCGCATGGACATCAACGGTTATCCCGTCCGTTCGCGCCCCTACGTGAATGGCGCGCCCTTCGGCACGGAAAGCGTGTTGAAGAACTGGACGGAGGCCAACATTCCCGCGGCCACCTTCTCGGTACCCGCCGGCTACAAGAAGAAAGACCTGCCGCAGATGGGTGGCTGATTCCGGGGCCGGCGCTGGTAGTTGGACCGCCGGCCCGGCCTTGATCGTGATGGGCGCCGATTGTGCGCCGCCCCTCTCTGGGTTATCAACGCCTCATGGAGGGGAAACCGAAGCCGCGGATCCTATGCGTTGACGACGAGCCTCGCGTCGTCGAGGGGCTGGCGATGGTCCTGCGCAAGGAATACGAAGTCCACACGGCCTCCACCGCCGAGGACGCGCTGAAGAAGCTGCGGGACGTACCCGACCTGGCCGTGGTGATCTCGGACATGCGCATGCCGAAGATGGATGGCGCCACATTCCTGCACCAGTCGGTGCTCCGGCGTCCGGAAGCCACCCGCATTCTGCTCACCGGCCAGGCCGATCGCGAAGAAGCCATCCGTGCGGTGAACCAGGGACAGATCTACCGCTTCCTGACCAAGCCGTGTCCGACCGATGAGCTCAAGCTGGCCATCGAAGCTGGCGTGATCCAGCACAGGCTCATCGCCGCCGAACGGGCCGTGTTGCAGGAGACTCTGCTCGGCTGCATCCAGGCACTCATGGAAGTGCTGGCCCTCGCCAACCCGGTGGCGTTCGGCCGCGCGGGCCAGATCAAGCGCCGCGCGATGGAGCTGGCGGCGCGCATGGGCACTCAGGATTTCTGGCAGCTCGAAGCCGCGGCGCTGCTGTCGCAGCTCGGTTATGCGGCCTTGCCGCCCGCCCTCATGGACAAGGTGTACCACGGCCAGAAGCTCACGCCCGAGGAACAATCCAAGGTCGACGCCGTCCCCGACATGGCCAACAAACTACTCGAGCACATCCCCAGGCTGGAGCCGGTCATCCAGATCCTCGCGGCACTCAAGTGGAACGATACGCAGGTTGCGGCGCTCGGCGACGGGACCATCGGCCTCGGCACCCGGATCCTGTGCCTCATCCTGGAATACGACGCGATGGCCGCGCGCGGGCTATCGCACGATGCGATATGCGACCAATTGTGTGCGCGCACCACGCGCTTCGGCCCCAAGCTCATCAGCCAGCTGGACGCCTGTGTGGTCACGGCGGAGAGCAAGGAACAGTCCGCAGACCTTCCCGTCAGCCAATTGATGCCGGGCATGGTACTGCTGGAGGAATTGCGCACTGCCGTCGGAACGCTGATCACGCCCAGCGGCTTCGAGGTGACCCAGACCTTTCTGAATCGCCTTGCCAACATCGCGCCGGAGCTGCTCACCACCACCGTGCGCGTTCGCGCGAAGCACTAGCTACCGCGGCGGAGCCAGCCGTCGCAGGCTGCCGTCCAGCCCTGCCTGCCAGGGCTCGCCGTTGCGAATCAACAGGCTTTCGAAGATCACGCGGCCGGCCTCGTCCTTCTTCGGATACACCTGCACGGCGATGACCTTGCCCCCGTAGAGAGGCGTCACCGTGGGAACGATGGTGTGGCCGATCAGGATGCGGCGCGCGCCGAAAGCCCTGAGCGCGAGGTCCACGTCGGCGGACGTCGCGGTGAGAAAACCGGTCTGCTCCGGGAAATAACCGCGATACCAGAGCGGCCCGTTCATTCCCATGACGAGGTCCGCCACGGCGCCGGCGCCCGGCTCGTCGCGCAATACCGAACGTACCGTGGCGTTGATCTCGGGCAAGGTGAGCCCGCTGTCCACGAGGGCGGGCGATATTCCCGCATGCAGGCAGAGCGAATCGTTGAGTTTCAGCACCGCCGGCCGGCTGCGCAGCCACTGTCCGAGAAGACTGTCTGCGGCGAACAACCGGGCGTAGTCCGGCACGCCGAGCACGCGCGCGGTGTCCGCGTACTTCACGTGCAGGTAGCGAAGATCGCCCCGCATCGCCATGACTTCGTGGTTGCCCAGCACGAAGTGCGCGCCTCCGCCGGCCTTGCGGGCCTCCGCCTCGAGGCGGTAGAGCAGCCAGAGGATCTCCAGGTGGTTAGGCCCGCGGTCGAAGACATCGCCGAGAACCACGAGATGGCCCCGTCCGTATTTCCACTCGAGCTTCGAACCCAGGATCTTGTGGGCACGCAGCATGCTCACGAGGATTTCGTACTCGCCGTGCGTGTCCGCGACGACGAACACCGGCGCCTTCGCAGCGGTGGTGACAGCATCGGGTGCGTCCGCCGCCGGCCCTCGCAGCGTCACCGCGAACGGCGGTAATGACCCCACCGCCGGCACGGTCACTGACTCACCATTCTGGATGGGCCTGGCGTGGCGCGACGGCGTGTCGCCCTGCACGGCCACGGAGACCACCTCCCAGCCCGCGGAGCCGCGCAGCAGGTAGGGGCCGTCCGGCTGCGCCGCGAATGCGGATGACAGCGTGAACCAGGCGAGCAGCAGCGCGGCCCGGCCGCGTCGAACGGAAAATGTCATGCGCGGAGGATACTGCGGAGCGCCAGCGCCGATACACTGCGGTTCTTTCGGCTTTCAAGCGAGACGATCATGGCGCACCTCGGATTCATCGGATTGGGACGCATGGGCGCGAGCATGGTGAAGCGCCTGGCAACCTCGGGGGTTTCCTGCGTGGCCTTCGACCTGCACGCGGAGGCCGTGAAAGCCGTGCAGCAGCCCGGCGTGACCGGCGTCGCCTCTCTCGAATCGCTCGTGGCCGCGCTGAAGCCGCCGCGCGCAATCTGGCTCATGGTGCCGGCCGCGGTGGTGGATGGCGAGATCGCGAAGATCGCACCGCTGCTCTCGCCGGGCGACATTCTCATCGATGGCGGAAACTCGAACTATCGCGACGATATCCGCCGCGCCGCGGAGCTGCGCGGCCGGGGCATCCACTACGTGGACGTCGGCACCAGCGGCGGCCTGGCCGGTGGCGAGCAGGGTTACTGCCTCATGATGGGTGGCGATCAGGCCGTGGTTTCCTCGCTCGAACCCGTGTTCGCCGCGCTGGCTCAGCGCGCGGATGGCGCCACTTCCCCGGGCACGGCGAGCCGTGGCTACCTGTACTGCGGCCCGCCGGGCGCCGGGCACTTCGTGAAGATGGTCCACAACGGCATCGAGTACGGCGTGATGGCCGCATTCGCCGAAGGGTTCAACATCCTGCACCACGCCAACATCGGCAAGCAGAAACGCGAGTCGGATGCGGAGACCACTCCGCTGCCCATCCCGAGTATTTCCAGTACGACTTCGACGTCGCGCAGATCGCCGAACTCTGGCGTCATGGCAGCGTGATCCGGTCCTGGCTGCTGGATCTCACGGCGCGCGCGCTGGCCGAAGACTCCACGCTGGCGGGATTCGCGGGGCGCGTCTCGGACTCGGGTGAAGGCCGTTGGACGGTGGCCGCGGCCATAGAAGAAGGAGTGCCCGCGCCGGTGATCACCACGTCGCTGTTCAGCCGGTTCGAGTCGCGCGGCAATGCGGACTTCGCCGACCGGCTACTCTCCGCGATGCGCAAACAATTCGGCGGACACGTGGAGAAGAAATCATGAAAAAGATCGTGGCGGTTTGTTTGGCGATGCTGGCATCGGGGGCGCTGTCGGAAGTCACGTTCGCCGCGGACGCGCCGGCCCAGCGTGCCGTGCTCGTCACAGGCGCGAGCACCGGCATCGGCCGCAAGATCACCGAACACCTGGCTTCGCGCGGCCACTTCGTCTACGCCGGCGCACGCAAGCAAGCGGACCTCGACGCGCTGGGCAAGATCCGGAATGTCCAGCCGATCAAGCTCGATGTGACCCAGCAGGCCGACATCGACGCCGCGGTCGTGGCGGTCACCAAGGGTGGGCGCGGTCTCTACGCGCTCGTGAACAATGCCGGTATCGCGTCGCTGGGCACGGTGGCCGACACTTCCATGCAGGAACTGACCCTGATGGTGGATGTGAACGTGTACGGGCCATTCCGCATGACCAAGGCCTTCACGCCGCTGATCCTGGAGAGCAAGGGGCGCATCACCACCATGGGATCGATTTCAGGAATTCTCTCGGGTCGCGACTGGACGGCATACGCCATGAGCAAACACGCGATCGAGGCGTTCGCGGATTCACTGGCGCTGCAGCTGGAGCCGCAGGGCGTGCGGGTCAGCATCGTCGAACCGGGCAACTACGATTCGGAGATCGGCAAGAGCGCCGCGGCGCGGACTGGCCAGGAATCCCGGATCGCGGACCGCAGCCAGTACAAGAAGCCCGATGAAGTCGCCCAGGCCGTGGAACTCGCGCTGTTCGAGGAGAACCCGAAGCGCCGCTACATGGTGGTGCCGGACCAGCGTTCGGCCGAGGTCACGCTCCGCAAGCAGATCGAGCAGCTCGTGCAGCTGAACGAAGGCCAGGCGTACTCGTACGACCGCGACGCACTGGTGAAGATGCTCGACGAAGCCCTGGCGACGGCGCGCCCGAAGCGCTAGCTACTTTCCTCGCAGCGGACTGCGCAGCCGGCTGTAGGCCAGGTAGACGCCAGGCCGATGAGGTTCCAGATCAGCGAACCGGACCAGCGTCTTGCCCGGCAGGCTGTAGATCAGCTAGGCGCAGCCGATGATGGCGAGCGTGCCGACGAGCATACGGCTGCGGGCAGCGGAACACGCGCGGCAACTCCGGCGACCGCTTGCGCAACACCATCATGCAGGCGGCCACCGACGATGAATGCCAGCAGCGTGCCGGCATTGGCGAGCTCGGCGATCTCGTCGAGACGGAAGAACCCGGCGATGGCGGCCACGAAGACACCGGTGACGCCGTGATGAGCACCGGCGTGCCGGTGCGCGTTGCGACACGACGCTGAGCTTCCGCGGCAGCAGGCCATCGCGCGCCATCACGAAGAAGATGCGGCTCTGCCCGTACATCATCACCAGGATCACCGACGGCAGCGCGACCAGCGCCGCGAGCGCCGATGAGCTTGGCCGCCGAGCGGATGCTCGAGCGTGCGCAGCACGAACGCCAGCGGCTCGGAGGAATCGCCGACCTGCTCGTGATTGACCGCGCCGACCGCGGAGACGGCGACCAGCATGTAGATGAGCGTGCACACGGCCATCGAGCCGATGATGCCGATGGTGAGATCGCGGCCTGGATTCTTCGCCTCCTCGGCGGAAGTCGCCACCGCGTCGAAGCCATAGAAGGCAAAGAAGACGATAGCCGCCGCCGCCATCACGCCGCGCGTGACGCCGTCGGCATCGACGTGACTGCCGAAACCATAGGGCACGAACGGCGTGAGATTGTCGGCCGTGAAGGCGGGCGCGGCGAGCAGCACGAACGCCGCGAGCGCCGTCATCTTGATGATGACGAGCACGATGTTGAGCGTCGCGCTCTCGCGCGTGCCGGCGATGAGCATGCCGGCAACGGCCAGCGCGACGATGACCGCCGGCAGGTTGATGATGCCGCCGGCATGGGGACCCGCTGAGCAACGCGTGGGGTAGTTCGATGCCCGCGGATTGCAGCCAGCCGACGAGATAGGCCGACCAGCCGACGGCGACCGTACTGCAGGCGAGCGAATACTCGAGGATCAGGCTCCAGCCGACGATCCAGGCGAGCGTCTCGCCGAGCACGGTGTACGTATAGGTGTACGCGCTGCCGGCCGTCGGGATCAGCGTCGCGAGTTCGGCGTACGCGAGCGCGGCGCAGGCGCAGACCACGCCGGCCGATCGCGAACGCCAGGATCACCGCGGGTCCCGCGCGATCCGCGCCGACGCCGGTCAGCGTGTAGATGCCGGTGCCGACGATGGCGCCGACGCCGAGCGCGACCAGGTGCGGCCAGCTCAGTGTCTTGCGGAGTCGCCGGTCTGCCGTCTCTGCGGTCGAGTTGCTTTCGAGTCGGTTTGCGTGGACCCAGGAAGGTGCGACATCAGGCGGCAGCTCCGGGTTGCGGGAATGGGCCGTGTGGCCTTGCAAGCGTTCGACGCGCTCGATCACGTCCGCGCGCCGCGCGCCGGCGAGCGGCAGCCGCGGCATGCGCACGCGTTCGGAGCCGCGCCCCATGATCTGTTCGGCGAGCTTGATGGACTGCACCAGGTCGTGGTCGGCATCGAGATGCAGCAGCGGCATGAACCATCGATAGATGCGGCGCGCCTCTGTCCCAGTCACCGCGCATCGCCGCCGCCACCATGGCGACCGACTCGCGCGGGAAAGCGCTCGTGAGACCGGACACCCAGCCGCTCGCGCCCAGCAGCAATCCTTCGAGCGCGACGTCGTCGAGTCCGGCCAGGAGCGTGTAGCGCGTCGCCGAAGCGGTTGATGATGTCGGTGAAGCGCCGCGGATCCGGCGCGCTCTCCTTGAGCGCGACGATGTTGCGGCATCGTCCTGCGAGCTTCGCGAGCGTCTCGATCTCGATGTTCACCCGGTAGGCCGGCGGGTTGTTGTAGAGCATGATGGGCAGTGGCGGTGGCCTCGGCGACCGCGCGGAAATGCGCGCACAGCTCGTCGGGCGTGGGCACGTACACCATCGCCGGCAGCAGCATCAAGCGCGTCGACGCCCAGCTTCTCGGCGTCGCGCACGATACTCGATGGCGCGCTCGGTGGTGAACTCGGAGACGCCGGCGACCAGCGGCACGCGGCCACCGACCGCTTCGACGGCCGGCGCGCAGCGCGGTGCGTTTCTCTTCGGGACGCAGCGAATTGTTTTCGCCGACCGTGCCCAGCAGGATCGATGCCGTCGACGCCGTCCGTTGACCAGCGCGGTGACCGTGCTGCGGTATGCCGGGAGGTCGAGCGACAGGTCGGCGGCGAACTGCGTGGTGGCGGCGGGATACACGCCGTGCCAGAGAGGCTTGCGCCAAGATCCGTTCTCCTTACTAATCGTATACGATATATTATCTGCAATGAATCAGGCAGAGAAGTCCGCTCGCACCACCGCGGCGACCCGATCGATCGTCATTGGCGGTGGCATTCTGGGTCTCGCCTGCGCCATCGAGCTGCAGCGGCGCGGTCACCGTACCCTCTTGTTCGATCCGGGGATGCTTCCACGCGCGGCGTCCTGGGGAAACGCCGGACATATTGCCACCGAGCAGGTGGAACCCCTCGCCTCCTGGAGCAACCTGGTGGCATTGCCGGGACGCCTCTTCTCGCGCGGCGGCGCCGCGTCTTTCCCGTTGCGCGACATCGGCGCCTGGCTGCCTTTCGGTTGGCGGCTGGTTCGCGCCAGCGGCCCCGAGCCGGTTCGAGGCCGGCAAGCGCGCGCTGAAGTCGCTGCTCGCGGAGTCGCTTGCCGGCGTGGCGCCGGCTCACGGCTTCCGCGTCCAGCCAGTCACTGCTCGCGGAGGATGGTCACTACGTCGTCTGGGAAACGCGCGGCTGGCGCGCGCGCGGGGCGCGAACATTGGGCGCGCGCGGACATCGGCACCGCGGCTTTGCGCGATCTGGATCGCGGGCGAACTCGCGCGGATCGCGCGGCTGGTGGCCTGCAAACCCGCGGGAGGCCTGCACTTCAGTGGCACGGGCCGTGTGCGTGATCCCGGCGATCTGCTGGATTCGCTGTCGCGCGCCTTCGTTGCCGCGGGTGGCGAACTGCGCCGCGAGCCGGTGACGAGCCTCGAATGGCGCGGCTCGCGCGCGGTGGTGACGCTGCCCACCGGGGAAACCATGAATCCGGGCCTGGTCCTGGTCAGCGCCGGCGTCGGGTCGCCCGGTTTGTTAGGCGGGCTCGGATATCGCGTGCCGCTCATCGCCGAAAGGGGCTATCACCTGCAAGCGGCGGCGGCGGACTGGCCGGACATGCCGCCCGTGGTGTTCGAGCAGACGATCGATGATCGTCAGCCGATTCCATTCGGGGCTGCGCGCGGCGAGCTTCGTGGAATTCGGCCAGGCAGCGAGTCCGCCCGACGGTCGCAAGTGGCAGCGGCTGCGGGCGCACGCGAAGGAGCTGCAATTGCCCTGGTCCGGCGAGCCTCGCGAGTGGATGGGCGCGCGCCCCACGCTGCCAGACTATCTTCCCGCGATCGGCCGCAGCCGGCGGGCGGACAATCTTCTGTATGCATTCGGCCACCAGCACCTGGGCCTGACGCTGGCCGCGATCACGGGTGACCTGGTGGGATCGCTGGCCGCGGGCCACGAGCCGTCGATCGACTTGCGGCCCTTCGATCTCGAGAGATTCGGCTAGCGGGCGCCCGCGGCCTTGCGGGCCGGCTTCTTCGCGGCGGGTTTCGCCGCACGCGTGGTGGACTCGGACATCAGCACGGCGCGCAGATCGCCGAGCGTTCCTTCGAGATGCTCGGTGATGAGCTTGCGCACGCGGGCATCCTTGCGCTTGATCCACGCGTCCAGCATGTCGTGGTGCTCCGCCTCCGCGCGCGGCACGCGGCCCTTGGGCTCGAGGTGCTTGCGCACGTAGCGATCCGCGAGGATGTGCAGGCGCGCCACGAGATTGGTGGTGACGCGCTGACCGCCCGGCTTCACCAGCGCGAGGTGAAACGCGCGATTCGAGCCCGCCCACCGTAGGCTTGTGCGCCACCGCGTCGATGTCGAAGGCCGCCAGCGCCTGGCGCGCCGTGTTCTGGTCCGCCTCGGTGGCGATGAGGCAGGCATGCGCGGCCGCATCGGGTTCGAGCTTGAGTCGCAGCGAGTAGATCTCCTCCGCTTCCTCCGGCGACATGGGCCGCACGAAGAACCCGCGGTTCGGCTGCGAGACCACGAGCCCATCCTGCTCCAGCCGCGCCAATGCCTCGCGCAGCGGGATCTTGCTCACCCGCAGTTCCGCGGCGAGCGCGTCCTGGCGGATGGGCAGATCCGGCTCGATCGCGCCGGAAAGGATGAAATCCCGCAGCACGTCGACCAGGCGGTCCGACAGCGTGCGAATCTCGAGATGGACGTGATTCATCATGCCCCTCAGGCTACCTGAAATCCCCGCCAGAACGGATCAGCTTCATCGATGGTGATGATGTTGAAGCCGGTAGCGATCGCCGAGCCCTCGATCGACGGGATGATGGCGGCATGATCGCCCAGTTGCGTGGTTTCGGCCTCGACGCGGCCGATGAAGCGGCTGCCGATATAGCTTTCGTGGACGAAGCGGTCGCCGAGCTTGAGCGCGCCCGTGCGCGGCGAGATGGGCGAGCGCGCCGAAGTGCCGGTGCCGCAGGGGCTGCGGTCGATGGCCCGGTCGCCGTAGAAGACCGCGTTGCGCGCCGTCGGCGCCTTCGCTCTTGGGCTTGTCCGCCCACAGCACATGGCTGACGCCGCGGATGGTCGGATCGAGCGGATGGACCGGGCTCGACCTGGGTCCGGACGAGTTCGCGGACCTGCGAGCTGAGCTCGACGAGCGGGCGGCGCCGAGATCGTCGAGCCCGGTATACGGGCCCTGCGGCTCGATGATGGCGTAGTAATTGCCGCCATAGGCGACGTCGAGCCAGAGCGGGCCGAATCCCGGAACGTCGACCTCGATGTCCCGCGCCGCGACGATAGCGAGGCACGTTGCGGATGCGCACCGAGCTGGACGCGGTCGCCCTCGCTGCACATAGCTCGATGCTCGATGCACGCCGGCCGGCACCTCGACGATCAGCTCGCCCGGCGTGCGCGGGCCGGATCAGGCCGTGCTCGAGCCCGAAGGTGACGATGCCGATCGTGCCGTGGCCGCACATCGGCAGGCAGCCGCTGGTCTCGATGAACAGGATGCCGCAATCCGCATCCGGGCGAGTCGGCGGATAGAGGAATCCGCCGCTCATCATGTCGTGCCCGCGCGGCTCGAAGCACAGGCCGGTGCGGATCCAGTCGAAACGGTCCAGGAAATCCAGCCGCCGCTCGGCCATGGTGGCGCCGCTCAGGACAGCGGCGCGCCCCCGCGACCAGCCGGACCGGATTGCCGGCCGTGTGGCCGTCGATGCAGAAGAACGTGGATCTCAGAAGCGGGCCCGCAGTCCGAAGAAGTAGCGGCGGCCGATCACGTCGTACAGCGTGACGTCGGTGTTGGCATCACCGCCCCAGCTCGACGTGAGCAGTGGAGGAGCCTCGTCGAACGCGTTGTCGATGCCCGCGTAGACCTCGAAGGTGTCGTTGAAGCGGTAGCTGCCCGAGAAGTCCACGTAGTTCACCGAGCCCGCAACCACCGGAGTCGTGGCCGCGATGTTGGCCAGCGGATCCAGCGAGGCGATGTGCCTGGCCTGGGTACGCAGCATCAGCGGACCGCTGTGGTAGGTAGCCACGAGCAACGCCTTGAAGTCCGGCGAGCCTCCGGCGCCCTGCGCCGTGCAGGATCCGAAGAAGCCCGCGCAGTCGATGGGCAGCGCGCCGATGATCTGGCTCTCGCGCTTGAACAGCCAGCCGGTCTGCAGCTGCAGCCCCAGCTCCGCCGCGTTGTCACCGAGGCCCATCGCACCCGGAAGATTGAAGGTGTAGTCGGCGGTGAGATCCACGCCTTCCACCGACAAGGAGCCGATGTTGCTGTTGCTGGCACGCACTTGATAGACCTGGCCGGTGCCCGGCAGGCGCGTGATGGCGCGGCAGGGTGCGCTGTTCTCGTCGAGGATCTGGTAGCAGACATCGAGCGTGGTCTGCGCGTTCATGGTGGACACCGCGTCTTCCACTTCGATCTCGTAATAGTCCACGGCGAAGTTGAACCGCTCCAGGAACGGCAGCCGGATGACCGCGCCGATCGTCATGGTCTCCGAGGTCTCTTCGGTCAGTGCCGGATTGCCGCCCGACAACTGGCTGAAGCCGAGCGCGGTCTGCACGAACGTGTTGATCTCGTTCTGCGGCACGCCCTGCTGCACGCAGAAATCCCGTTGAGCCTGGGAGGGATTGCGGATGGCCGCGCAGGGATCGTTGCCCGGCGAGAAGCCTTCGCCGATGGGCGCGAACAGCTCGCTGATGTTCGGCGCGCGGATGGCCACATTGTAAGCGCTGCGGAATCGCAACCAGTCCACCGGGCCCCACTCGAGCCCGGCTCTCCAGGTGTTGGCGCCGCCGAAGTTCGAGTAGTCGGAGTAGCGCGCGGCGCCTTCGAGCGCCAGCACCTGCGCGAACGGCTTGTCGCTCAGCAAGGGAATGCGTACCTCGGCGAAGGCCTCGGAGACGCTGTAGCCACCTTGCGTGATTCCGCGGGACGCGGAGCCGTATTCAGCCGCGAGATCGGTGGCGCCCGGCAGGTAGCGGTAGTCGTCGTCGCGGAATTCCACGCCCACGGCGGCGGAGATCGGCCCCGCGGGCAGCGGCAGGAATTCTCCGGCGAGCGAAGCTCCAGTCACCTTGCGCTCGAACAGGTCGGAAGACGAACGCGCCGGCGAGATGAATCGCGCCGCGGCGGGCGAAATCGAATCGAAGCCGAAGGGATTCACGGGCACGCATCCGAGGATGGGCGTGGCGCAGACCACCTGGCCCGAACCGTTGATCACGGAGTTGAGGCCCAGCGACATGCGCGCCGGCGACATCGTGCCCTGCACGTTCTCGTCGGTGCGTGAGCGGTGGTACTGGCCGAACACATCCCAGCGCCAGGTGTGCTCACCCACTTCGAAGTCGCCGCGGACACCGACCGTGCTGCCGATGGTGGCGCGTTCGAACGCGAAGTTGCGCAGGCCCAGCTCCTCGACGCGGCGCGCGATACCACCGGCGATGCGGGCGTTGCCCGTACCCATAGGGTCGAAGATCGCCGGGTTGTTGACGAACAGCGCGCGAACATCCGGCGTCAGGACCGGGTTGGTCGCGTAGTTGGTCACTTCGAAGTACGAGTTGGTGCCGGTGACGATGGACAGCGAATCCGGCGCCTGCTGGAACTCGTTCTGCGCGAGCGCGTAGTGCGCGTCCAGGTAGGCCTCGACGTTGTCATTGAACGAATAATGCGCGAGTCCGGACAGTTGCCAGCGATCCAGCGGCCTCAATAGATAGTTGCCGGCCGCGTAGTTGAACAGCGTCTGCGGATCGCAATGGCGCATCACGCGGCCGTTCTCGGCGAAGCGGATGGAATTGACCGGCGTTGTGCACCCATCCGATCCGACGGGGATGACGCCCGCGCCACCACCCACATTGAGCGAGGCCATCTGCGCCGCGCTCAGGCCGACCCGTCCGCCGGGAATGTTGCCCGAGCCGCTCGGGCCCAGCGCCGCGTTGAGCGGTACGCTGGAGAAATCGCGGTTCTGCATCATCACGGGATCGCGCATCGAGCGCGAAGCGAACAGCGTGAGATTGCCGCGGCCTTCGGCAAGGTTGGTGCCGAACAGCAGGTCATAGTTGACCGACTGCCCATCGCTCTCGCCCGTCCGCCCGTACTGGCTGGAGACCTCGAATCCCTCGAAGTCGTCGCGCAGCAGGAAGTTCACCGCGCCGGTGATCGCATCGGAACCGTACACGGCCGAAGCGCCACCGGTGATGATCTCGACGCGCTTCACCAGCGCGTTCGGAATCGTCGCGAGATCGACGCTGCCCGCGCCGTTCGCCGGAATGAAACGCCGGCCGTTGACCAGTGTCAGCGTGCGCGTGGCGCCCAGGCCGCGGAGATTGGCGGTGAGCACGCCGGATCCGCCGGCCGAATTCACGCTGGAATTGTTGCCCGCGGAAAGCTGCGGCAGTTCATTGAGCACCGCCTCCACCGTGGTGTCTCCCGACATCTGCACGGCGTCCTCGCTTATCACCGTGGTCGGGCTCGGCGCGCTCAAGTCGCTGCGAACCAGCCGCGAGCCGGTCACGACCACTTCGTCCATGGGTTGCGGTGGCGCCGCCTCCTGCGCTGCCGCCGTCGCGGCGACCAGCAGCGCCAGCAAGGCGCATCCCCCGGAAACTGCCGAAGAAATCTTCTGAATCTGCATGTGTGAACTCCCCCCGTTTGTCTGTCTGGGCTCTTGCTTGGCCGCGCTCGGGATTGTAGATCGTATACGAACTACGATATCTTGAATCCGATGAACCTCGCAAGCCTCGCCTCCCGCGCCTCGTCGCAAATGCACGGCCGACGCGCGTCCTCCTTCCGGACCGGCGCGTGGTGGTTAGGGGTGGCGTGCGCCGCAACAACGCGCGCGGCATCCGCGGCCGGGGCGCCGGCCGAACTACTGCAAGCTGCGCGCGGAGCAGGCGCCAGCGGGCGCGATCTGGGTGGAGGACATCGGCCTGGAACGATTCTCACAGCGCCGCGGCGCGCCGCGCGCCGGCAAGTCGATCCGAGACCAGCCCTTGCAGACCGGCGGCGTGGTCTATCCACACGGTATCGGCACGCGCTCCATCAGCGAGTTCGTGATCGACCTGCAGGGCAATGCCACCGCATTCCGCTCGATGGTGGGTTTCGACGATGCCGTGAAGACCGGCGTGGGCAGCGTGACGTTCGAAGTCTGGGCCGACGACCGGCTGGTGGCGGCCAGCGGCCTCCTGCGCGCAGGTGATGCGCCGAAGATGCTTTCCGCCGATCTCGTGGGTGCGCGGGTGCTGACGCTGCTGGTGGACGATGGTGGCGACACCAGCAATGACGACGAAGTGGCTTGGGCGGGAGCGATGATCTCCCTGGCGAATCCCCCTGGACCTCATCCGAAGGCATTCACGCCGCCTTCGGAATCGCCGGCGATCATCGCTCCCCTCATCCGCTCCGCGGCACCCGCGCTCCACGGACCGCGGGTCACCGGGGCGACGCCGGGCCGTCCGTTCCTGTTCCGGATTCCGGCGACGGGCGAAGGACCTCTGCGGTTCAGCGCGCGCGGACTGCCGCGCGGACTCGTGCTGGAGCCGGCGACCGGCATCATCTCGGGCCGGCTGCGCGACGCCGGCGAGAAATCCGTGATGCTCACCGTGCAAGGTCCCCAGGGCCGGGCGCGCCGCGCGTTGCGGATCGTCAGCGGCGCCGATGCGCTGGCGCGCACGCCTCCCATGGGCTGGAACTCCTGGAATGTCTGGGGGCCGGCGGTGGATCAGCAGAAGGTACTCGACGCCGCCGACGCACTGGTCCGCAGCGGCCTCGCCGCGCACGGCTACCAGTACGTGGTCATCGACGATGCCTGGATGGGCAAGCGCAACAAGCTCGGCGTACTGCAGCCCAACGAGAAATTCCCCGACATGCGCGGCCTGGCCGATGCCGTGCACGCGCGAGGGCTGAAACTTGGCATCTACTCGTCGCCCGGGCCGAAGACCTGCGAGAACTATGAAGGCAGCTACCAGCACGAAGTCCAGGACGCCGCGACGTTCGCCGCCTGGGGTGTCGACTTCCTCAAGTACGACTGGTGCTCGTATGAGGAGATCGCGCCCGACCACTCCTTGCCCGAGCTGCAGAAACCCTACTTCGTGATGCGCGATGCGCTGGCGCGCGTGGATCGCGACATCGTGTTCGCGCTATGCCAGTACGGCTACGGGGACGTCTGGAAATGGGGCGCCGAAGCCGGCGGCCATCTCTGGCGCAGCAGCGGCGACCTTCTGGACCAGTGGGCCAACCTGCAGAGCGTCGGCTTCCGGCAAGCGGGACGCGAACCGTGGACCCGCCCCGGCGAGTGGAATGACACGGACATGCTGGTCGTCGGCACGCTGGGCTGGGGCCCGAACCTCCGCCCGACACGCCTGACTCCCAACGAACAGATGCTGCATCTCGCGCTTTGGGCGCTGCAGGCCGCGCCGCTGTTCATCGGCGCGGACCTGTCGAAGCTCGACGACTTCACGCTGTCCTTGCTGACCAACGATGAAGTCATCGACGTGGACCAGGATCCGCTGGGCAAGGCCGCGCACCGCGTCTGGTCGGATGCGCGGCGCGAGATCTGGGCGCGCCCGCTCAGCGACGGCACGCTGGCCGTGGGTCTGTTCAATCGCGGGCTCACGGCCGCGCCAGTCACCGTTCAATGGTCACACCTCGGCCTGAGCGGCAGTCTTCCGGTGCGTGACCTCTGGCTCCGCCAGGATCTTGGAAACCAGGACACGCAGTTCTCCGCCACCGTGCCGCGGCATGGCGTGGTGTTCATCAAGATAGGGAAACCAAGGCATGAATAGAGTTGTTTGGTGGCTGGCGCTCGTCCCCGCGGTCGCCGTCGCGCAGGAAAGCCGCGTGACATTGCCCGCGGGATGGGCCGACGATCCGCCGGTGCTTGCGACGCTCGTGGAATTCGCACGCAGCGAAAGCAGCCTGCGCGTGGCCGTGCAGCGGTACACGCAGGATGTGGCCGGCCTCCAGAGACGCTTCCCGGTGGACTACTCCCCGGCGCGCACCGCGCGCCTTCGCAAGCTCGCCGAGGGCTGGCGTGAACGTCTCGCGGCGCTGGACTTCGCGTCGTTGAATGCCGAAGGCAGGATCGACTACATCGCGCTGCGTAACCGCATCGACTACGACCTCGAGCGCCTGAAGCTCGAAGATGCGCGTGCCGCGCAGATGGCGCCGCTGCTGCCCTTCTTCGATGACATACGGCTGCTGCAGGAGCAGCGGTACGATCGCAAGCGCGTCGATCCGCGAGCCGCGGGCGCCACGCTCGACAAACTCGCGCGACGCGCGGGCGAACTCACCCGGGCTCTCAAGGAACCGCCGCCCGCCAATGCCAAGAACGCCGCGCGCAAGCCCGCGGGCTCGGTCGCGATCCGCGCGGAAGCGCAGATCCATGAACTGCGCGAGGTACTCAAGGACTTCCACACGTTCTACGAGGGCTACGACCCGAACTACTCCTGGTGGGCACGCAAGCCTTACGCGGAGGCCGACGCGGCGTTGCAGGCCTATTCGGAGGCGATCCGCAGCGAATTGCTCGGTCTCAAGCCCGGAGGCAAGGCGCCCATCCTCGGCGACCCCGTGCTGGCCGAGGGCCTGCGTTCCGATCTCGCGGTGGAGATGATCCCGTACACCCCGCAGGAACTCATCGCCATCGGCGAGCAGGAGTTCAAATGGATCGACGAGCAGCTGCACATCGTCGCGAAGCGCATGGGCTACGGCGACGACTGGAAGGCGGCGCTCGAACACACCAAGAACCTGGCACCGGCGCCGGGGGAAGCGCCGTGGGCGATCTACGACATCGCGAACTACTCGGAGGACTTCATCGCGAAAAAGCACACCATCACGCTGGCGCCGCTGGCGCGCGAGGTGTGGAGGCTTGCGATGCAGACGCCCGAGCGCCAGCTCATCAACCCGTTCTTCACGGGCGGCGAAGTCACGCGGCTTTCTTATCCCACGGATACCATGAGCTTCGAAGACCGGCTGATGAGCCAGCGAGGCAACACTCCGCACTTCAACTTCCCCACCGTCCAGCACGAACTGGTACCGGGCCATCACTACCAGGGCTGGATGAACGAGCGGTTCAATACCCACCGTGACGCATCGTTCGAAACTCCCTTCTGGCGCGAGGGCTGGGCGCTTTACTGGGAGCTGCAGCTCTGGGACCAGGACTTCCCGCGCAACGACCCGGACCGCATGGGCATGCTGTTCTGGCGCGCGCATCGCGCGGCCCGCATCGTGTTCTCGCTGAACTACCAGCTGGGCAACTGGACGCCGCAGCAGTGCGTGGATTTCCTGGTCGAACGCGTGGGACACGAACGCGCCAATGCCGAGGCCGAGGTCCGGCGCAGCGCGCAAGCCGCCCCGCCGCTGTACCAGGCGGCCTATCTTCTCGGTGGACTCCAGATCCGCGCCCTGTACCGCGAACTCGTGGAGTCCGGAAAGATGACGGCCATCGATTTCCACGATGCGATCCTGATCGGCGGGCCCATGCCCATCGAACTGGTGCGCGCGCGGCTCACGGGCCAGCCGCTCACGAAGGATTTCCGCAGCCAGTGGCGCTTCCACGAGGCCATCCGCCGCCGCTGAAGTTCAACAGCGGATCAGCTGAGAATCACGCTGCGCTGGCCGTCGAGCAGGATCCGCCGCTCGGCGTGCCAGCGCACGGCGCGCGCGAGCACGATCGCCTCGAGATCCCGGCCGATCTCCTGGAAACGTTCGGGCGTGTGCTCGTGCCCCACCCGCTCCACCGCCTGTTCGATGATCGGACCTTCGTCGAGATCCTCGGTCACATAGTGGGCCGTGGCGCCGATGATCTTCACGCCGCGTTGATAGGCCTGGTGGTACGGCCGCGCGCCCTTGAAGCTCGGCAGGAAGGAATGGTGGATGTTGATGCAGCGGCCGGTGAGCTTGCGGCTGGTCTCGTTCGAGAGAATCTGCATGTAGCGCGCCAGCACCAGCAGGTCCGCATCGTGCTGTGCGAACAACTGGAGCAGGGCCGCCTCCTGTTGCGCGCGGTTCTCCGGCGTGACGGGCAGGTGGTGGAACGGAATGCGGTGCCATTCCACGAGCCCGCGCATGTCCGGGTGGTTCGACACCACGCCGACGATGTCCACGGGCAGCACTCCCGAGTGCCAGCGATACAGCAGATCCTGCAGGCAATGCCCCATCTTGGACACCGCGATCAGGACGCGCACCCGCTTGGCCACGTCCTCGATCTGCCAGGTCATCTCGTACTGCCGTGCCAGGGCGCCGAACTGCTCGCGCATGGACTCGAGCGCCGGAAACTTCGGCCCCACCGAGGAAAACACCGCGCGCATGTAGAACCGGCCCGTGAGCTGGTCGTTGAACTGCTTGGCCTCGTAGATGGAGGCGTCGCGCTCCGCGAGGAAGCCGGCAACGGCGGCAACGATGCCCTTGCGATCGGGGCAGACTAGCAACAACGAGTACGCGGTTTGTCCGGTGGTCATGCCACCGAGATTAACTCAACGCCAGCCCGGATTGATGCTCCAGCCAAACTGCACGCCGATGTCCGGCGTGTTGTTGATGTTGCCGATGTTCTCGGTGAGCGCGAACGTCAGCAGGTGCGGGCCGCGGCGATGATGGACGCCGCCGCTCAGCAGGATCTTGGTGCCGGTGAGCTCGCTGAGGCCGGTCTGCTCGCGTTCATACACGCTCTCGCTCACATACCCCTGCAGGATCAGGTTGGTGCGCGGCGTGAGCCGGCGCTCGTAGCCCGCCACCAGTGTCGGCAGGATGCGCTTGGGCTCTGTCACGAGATTCTCCATGCCGGCGTAGTACACCGCCGCCACGTTCAGGTAGAAGGCGTGGCGTCCCGAGCGTCGCTGCAGGCTGGCCTGCAGGCCCACGTCGGTGTGCCCGGTGGAAAGCGCCTTGTCGCGGCTGGAGAGCGGCACCTTGATGGCCGACTCCAGCGTGAGCTTCCAGCGTTCGTCGTTGAAGTTCTGCGTGTAGCGCACGCCCACCACGGGATCCAGCAAACCTCCATGGCTGGGTTCCTCGAATGCCGCGTACTGGGTCGACTTGAGG
This sequence comes from uncultured Pseudomonadota bacterium, assembly GCA_963846605.1. Classification (GTDB taxonomy): domain Bacteria; phylum Pseudomonadota; class Gammaproteobacteria; order Steroidobacterales; family Steroidobacteraceae; genus CADEED01. The sequence continues at coordinate 366,752 of CAWJWS010000007.1, read as the reverse complement.
TCGAACAGCACGTTGTAGTCGTTGCGCGAAGTCGCCGGGCGGCCGAAAGTGGGGTTGGCGATGAGCTTGTGGAAGTTCTCGATGGCGCCGTCGAGCATGCCGCCGCCGAACGACGCGCCACTCAGGATCACGTACGCGCCCCACTTGTCCGTGACCTGGTAATTCAGCGCCACGTCGAACTGCGCGAGCTCCAGGTCGACTAGATAGTTCTCGCCGGGCAGATCGCGGATGGCCTGCAGCTCCGCCGCGCCCAGCTCGCGCCGGCCCGGCAGCTTGTTCAGGTATTTCTCGACCTCCGGGCTCGTGGCCCAGGTGTTCTGGTATCCGAAATCGGTCTCGATGTTCCAGTGGCCGGGCTCGAGATCGCCCGGAGAGCCTGGCCGCATGTCGAGACGCAGGTAACCGAAAGGCGTCATGTCGCGGCCGCGAAGCAGGCCGTGGAAGCCGGGATCAGCCGCGTTCGCCCCGGGCGCGAAAGACGCCACCAGGAACAGCACTGCCAACCACTTCGAGACCACGGACTTCACGATCGCCCTCACTTCTGTTTGATGGCGAGGAGCACGCGGTGCACCCATCGCCGGATGCATGAATGCTGGCATCCAGCGGGTCCATTCCACGACGGTCAGAAGTGCAGAGAACGGGTCTCCCGTTAGGGGGAGATACGAGTGATACCGGCCTGGCAGGCTTGGCGTACCTGTCAGCCAGTGCCGACGCCCCCGAGTTCCGTTGCGCGACTAGTTTGACTACCATCCACGCATGTTCCGCTTCGGCGCCCTGTTGTGTGTTTGCGTGCTCGCGAGCGGCTGCGCGTCCTGGGGCACGCACGCGGATTCCATTACCTCCTGCGAGCGCGGATTCGCGAACGATCCGGACTGGATCCGCATCGCACGGCCCGGCTGGGCGGGCCGCGGAATCTGGCGCAAGTTTCCGGGCTTCGAATTCGAGGGTGTCGCCGCTCGTGCCGAAAAGGCGTCGACGCTCTGGTTCAGGAACAAGACCAAACGCGAGATCGGCAGCTGTTCGATGCACTCTTGTGAATCGGGACGCTGCCTCTGGCGTGTGCGGTTTTTCGCGAGGGAATCCGGCACCTGGCAGCTTCGCTCGGGATACGACATCGCCCAGCCGCGGCAGAAGACAACCTCACGCTGATCCGGCGCTCCGCGCGTGACGTGGCCGGATACGCGTCCGGATTCCGTACTGCAGGGAATACGACTCCGACCCGGCGAGACCCGAGCCCACGTGAGGACCCATGAATCATTCCCTGTTAGCACTGGCCCTGTTTGCCCTGGCGGCCATCGGCATGACGGCGCTTGCCGGATGCGGCAACGCTGCACCCACGCCCGCTGAGCAACCCATGCCGCCGGCCAGCACGACTTCCCACCCCGCCACTGCCGCCGAGGCCCCACCCGCGCAATCGCCGGTGGTGCAGGTCAATGGCGTGACCGTGCCGCCAAGCCAGCTGGCGGAGCTCCAGGCGCGCTATCGCGTTCCGATCAAGCCCGGCAAGTACTGGTATGACTCACGCAATGGTCTCTGGGGTGAAATCGGCGGACCCGCACTGGGCGTGATCATGCCGGGCGAGCCGCTGGGCGGCACACTCGCCAGCGATGCGTCCGGCGGCGGCACCGGAGTGTTCATCAATGGCCGTGAACTTCACGCCGTCGACATCCAGAACGTGGATCGACTGTTCGCCGCCTACGGCACCCGCAGCCAACCCGGCCGCTACTGGTCGAGCGCCGATGGGAATTTCGGCGCCGAGGGCAGCGCCGTGCCCCTGGGAAATTTCCGCGTGATGGTTGCGCAACTCCAGCGCGGCAAGAACTCGTCTCACTACAAGAACAATCCCTGGTCGTACACCACGGATTACACGGCGTTCGGCAGCGACGGCGGCTCATCGTATTACGAGAGCAAGAAGACCTACGGCCCCGACAAGGGCTACACGGGCGTCTACGTCGACGAAGGCGGCGGCGTCAGCTACGACACGCCCACGCGCAGCGAGTAACCGCTAGCCGGGGCGCTGGCTCGCGATGAACGCGTCGATGTTGCGCGCCAGTGTGAGCATCGGCACGCCGCCACCCGTGACGGCGGCATCGTTGAACTGGCGGAAATCGAAACGCTTGCCCAGCACGGATTTCGCGTGATCGCGCAGCCGGTTGATCTCGCTGTGCCCCACCTTGTACCCGCAGGCTTGGCCCGGCCAGGCGCAGTAGCGATCCACTTCACCCGTGACTTCCTCGACGCTCGAGCCATTGGTGCGCGCGAACCAGTCGATGGCCTGCTGCCGCGTCCAGCGCTTGGCGTGCAAGCCCGTGTCCACCACGAGGCGGCAAGCGCGGAACGAGATCGACTGCAGGTAGCCGAGCCGGCCGAACGGATCGTCGTCATACACGCCCAGCTCGTTGGCCAGCTGCTCGGCGTACAGCGCCCAGCCTTCCGAGTAGGCGTTGAACGCCAGCAGTGAGCGCGCCAGCGGTAGTTTGAAGGTGTACTCACCCTGCCAGACATGCCCCGGGATGGATTCGTGATACGTGAGCGTCGGCGTGTTGTAGGTGGTGAACACGCTCATCCGGTGCATGTTGATCCAGAACTTCCCGGGCACCTTTCCATCGATGGTGCCCGGACCGCCGTAGGCACCCGGTGCGCCCGGCTCCACCTCCGGCGCCATGCGCTTGATCTCGAAATTGCCGGGGACCATCGTCGCGAAGGCGCGCGGCAGCCGCTTGCGCATGTCGGCCACACGTTCGTGCAGCCAGGCCATGAGCTTGGCGCGGCCCGCATCGCTTTCGTCGAAGAGGAAACGAGGGTCCTTGCCCAGCGCCGTCATGCGCTCGCCCACGGTGCCCTGTGCCAGGCCCTGTTTCTTCAGGATCGAATCCATCTCCGATTGCAGCGCCGCCAGTTCGTCCTGGCCGCGCTGGTGGATTTCATCCGGAGTCATGCGCGTCGTGGTGCCTGCGCGCAGCGCCCAGGCGTAGTACTCGTCGCCGCGCGGCAGCTTCCAGACGCCGGCATCGGCGGTGGCGCGGCGCCGGTGCGCTTCGAGCTCGGCGATCTGGCGATCCAGCGCCGGCGCGATCTTGTCGGCCGCGAGCTTCGCGGCGCGCGTGGCGAACTCGCCCGCCATGTTCGTGGTCTTGTTGCGCAACGCCGTGACCAGCGACCACTGCGCGACCTCACCCGTGCGCGCCAATTTGATCTGCTTCAGCGTCTTGTCGAGCAGGAAGTCCGGCGCGATCACGTTCTGCGCGGCCGCATCGTGGAGACGGCCGGTCTCGCCATCGAGCTGGCCCGCGTAAGCCTCGAGGCGAGCCAGGTACGCCTCGGCATCGGCGGCGGACTGCACCGTGTGCTGCTCGTCGAGCATGCCGGGGATTTCCAGGAAGGCGCCGGTGTTCTGGGCCACCACGTAAGGTGCATTGCGCCAGGACCACTGCGAGTTGAGCAGCGCCACGTCGCCGTAGGGAAACGCGAAACCTTCCAGCGCGAACTCGTGCGCGGTGCGCATCACGTCCACGTCGATGCGCGCCGCGGTGCCCAGCGCCGCGGGATCCAGGCCCTTGAGTTGTTCGAGCCTGCGCGCCACGCCCAGCGCGATGGCCTTCTGCCCGGCGGCCGATCGGTCCGACAACCGCGACTTCAGCAGTGCGCGAGCGCCGGTATCGATGCCCAGCATCGTCGCGCTCTCGGGATACTCGACCAGCAGTTCCTCCGTGAATCCGCTGAGCATTTTCTCCGCGGCGGCATCGCCGGTTGATTTCGTGGCGCCCTGCGCGAGCGAAGCGGCGGCGAGCGTGGCGGTGGTGCCGATGCAGAAATCACGACGGGTGGTCATGGCGTTCCGGAAAGTGCGGGAGTTGGCCGCATCATAGATCGTGCGCCGCACCGATGTCCCCGCGTTGTCCTGATGTCGCCCATTGTCAGGAGGCCGTCAGGGCGTTTGCTGTCTTACACCTGGCGCGGACGTGTGATTCAATCCGCCAACTCCGCATCGTCGGAGCTCAGGGGGACCTCATGAAAACACGGATCGTTTCGGCGGCGCGGTCGCGCCTGTCTCATTGCTTGCTCGTTCTGTCGCTGCTGCTCGGCCTGCAATCCGCGGCCTGGGCGCAAACCGATCGCGTCATCTTCGATGAAGCGCTCGCGTCCGGCTGGCAGAACTGGAGCTGGGCCACGGTCGACACGGCCAGCACCGCGCAAGCGCACACCGGGTCGGTATCCATCGCCGTCACGCCCGCGGCCTGGTCCGCGCTGTACCTGCGATCCGCGGATGCGCCGGTCAACACGAATGGGTATCTGAACCTCACGTTCTGGGTTCATGGCGGCGACCTTGGCGGCCAGACCCTGCAGGTGGTGGCCGTCGTCAACGACGCGCCGCAAGCCGGTGTCCGCGTGGCCACACCCGCGGCCGGAACCTGGCAGAAGATCATCGTGCCGCTGAGCTCGCTGGGCGCCGACGCGCGCACTGACGTGAACGGCTTCTGGATCCAGCAGGGTTCGGGCGTGAACGACCCCACGTTCTATGTGGACGACGTGGTGCTGGAGTCCGGAGTGCCGCCCACGCCGCCGCCGCCGGTCAACGGCATGGCTATCTACCAGGACTCGCTGGTCAACGGGTGGAACAACTGGAGCTGGGCCAGCGTCAGCACGGGCAGCGCCACCACGGTGCACACCGGGACGAGCTCGATCGCGGTCACCGCAGATGGCTTCGAAGCGCTGTACCTGCAGCATCCCGCGCTGCCCACCGGCGCGTACCAGAGCCTGAAGTTCTGGATCCACGGTGGCGCCACCGGCGGGCAGACGCTCAACGTCGTCGCGCTGCGCAGCGATGTGGCGCAACCCGCGGTGCGCATCGGACCGCTCGCGCCGGAATGGCAGGAGATCGTGCTGCCGCTCGCGCAGCTCGGCATCGAGAACGTCGCGGACCTCTCGGGCTTGTGGCTGCAGGAGAACGCCGGCGTCACGCAGCCTACCTACTACGTCGACGACGTTTCGCTCGAGTTCGCGCCCCCGCCCGCCGTGGTGAACGCCACCGTCAATCCGAAGCAGCGCATCCGCAAGGTGGACCGGCGCATGTTCGGACTGAACGCCGCTGTCTGGGATGGCGCCTACGCGTCGCCCAACACGCGGCAATTGCTCACCGAGCTCAACAACCAGTCGCTGCGCTTCCCCGGCGGTTCGCTGTCGGACGTGTATCACTGGGAAACCAACCGCAGCGAAGGCCAGACCTTCGACTGGGCCACGAGCTTCGACGAGTTCATCCAGATCGCGGGCGAGACGCGGGCCGCGGTGTACATCACGGCCAACTACGGCACGGGCACGCCCGAGGAAGCCGCGGCCTGGGTGCGCTACGCCAACAAGGTGAAGCGCCACAACGTGCGCTACTGGGAAATCGGCAACGAGAACTACGGCAGCTGGGAGGCGGACAACAACACGCGCCCGCACGATCCCGTCGTCTACGCCACGCGCTTCAAGGAGTACTGGCGGCAGATGAAGGCCGTGGACCCGTCGATCAAGATCGGCGCGGTCGTGGTACTCGGCGAAGATGCTTTCGCGAACTACCCGGATCAGCAGGTGACGAACCCGCGCACCGGCCAGGTACACCGGGGCTGGACGCCGCTGGTGCTGGATACGATGCGCCAGCTCGGCGTCACACCCGACTACGTGGTCTATCACCGCTACGAACAGGGCCCCGGCGGCGAGAGCGATCTCTACCTGCTGAACTCGGCCGCGAGCTGGGGCGCCGACGCCACCGCGTTGCGGCACATGCTCACGGACTACCTGGGGCCGAACTCGCCGAAGGTCGAACTCGCCGTCACCGAACACAACTCGGTGTTCAGCAACCCCGGCAAGCAGACCACCAGCCTGGTGAACGGCCTGTTCTACGCCGACGCGATGGGCAACCTGCTGAAGACCGAGTTCAACGCGATGTTGTGGTGGGACCTGCGCAATGGGCAGGAAGCCGGCAACAACAACAGCACGTCGTTGTACGGCTGGCGCCGCTACGGTGATTACGGCATCGTCAGCGCCGCCGATCCCGCGGGCCCGGCCGATCGCTACCCCACCTTCTACGTCAACAAGCTTCTGAAGTGGTACGCCAGAGGCGGCGAAGACGTGGTCCAGGCCAGTGGCGATTACGGCAACCTCGGCGTCTACGCCGTGCGCGGTCCGGACAAGGGTCTGCGCCTGCTGGTGATCAACAAGCATCCGACCGCCGCGCTGAACGTGCGGATTGCCGTGCCGGGATTGCGTCGCGGCGAGAACGCCAAGGTGTTCAGCTACGGCATCCCGCAAGACGAGGCGGCGCGTACGGGCCAGGGCTCCGCGGACCTCCAGCAGTCGGAGATCACGCTGGAGAGCACCGCTCTCGAACTTTCACCGGGACCCTACTCGGTGCACGTGATCCACCTCAGCCCGCGCGACCGCAAGCACAGCGGTGGGGCCGATCCCTGGAGTGATTGAAGCAATCGGAGGCTCCTGAGCAAATCCGGAGCCCTTCCGGAGCTGTTCCTGAGGACGGCAACGGGACCGTGACGCTGTAGTCGCTGGCGAGGGGAACGAATGAGTCGTTCTCCCGCCCGGTGACAACAGGAGGATCACGGTCATGAAGAGCAAAGCGATGGTCTTGGCAGCGTCCCTGACGGCAGCCGCGTTGGGATTGGCGATAGCGTTTCCGCGCCAGGCCTTGGGAGATGGCGTACATCAGCACGCGGAGAAGCTCCGGCCCCACACCGGTGAGCTGGTCCGCACCGTGCGCGACGCCACCAAGCGTTTCCAGGATGTGCGGCAAGCGGAGTCCGAGGGTTATTTCCTGATGTTCGGCTGCGTGAGCGGCCCGGACGATGGAGCAATGGGCCTGCACTACGTGAATCTCCAGTTGGTGGGCGATCCCACGCTGGACCCCGGCAAGCCCGAAATCGTCATCTACGAACCGCTGCCCAATGGCGGCCGGCGACTGGTGGGCGCCGACTTCCTCGTCTTCAAGGACTCCTGGCATGCCGCGAACACCGACACGCCGAAGGTGATGGGGCAGCTCATGCACCTCATCGAGAGCCCGAACCGCTACGGATTGCCCGCGTTCTACACGCTGCACGTGTGGGCGTGGAAACCCAACTCCACCGGAGCGTTCGTGAACTGGCACACCGACGTGTCCTGCGAATCCTTCGACGGCAAGGAGGGCTGAGTCATGCCGGCGAGCCTGTTTCGCACCACGGCGTTCCTGTTTTCCCTTATCTGTTACGCCGTTTTCCTGGTCGTGTTCCTCTACCTGCTCGCCTTCCTCGGCAACCTGCAGGGAACGGTGCTGGCGGAAAAGTGGCCGTGGATCAGCGTTATCGTGCCGCTGTCCATCGACTATGGGCGCGACATGGGCTCGCCGGCTGCCGCTCTCGCGATTGACCTCGGGCTGATGGCGCTATTCGGCCTGCAGCACTCGGTCATGGCCAGGCCAGCGTTCAAACAAGCCTGGACTCGCATCGTCCCGAAGGAACTGGAACGCAGCGTCTACGTGCTGCTCTCGAGCGTGGTGCTGGCACTGCTGCTCTGGCAGTGGCGGCCCATTCCGATGCCGGTGCTGTGGCACGCCGAGAGTAGTTTGGCCGTGGCTGCCGGATGGTCGGTGATGGGCCTGGGCGTCGTCATCCTGCTCTGGGCCACGTTCCTCATCGATCACTTCGAATTGTTCGGACTTCAGCAAGGCTGGAACACGCTGGTCGGCCGCGCGCTGCGCGCGCCCGCCTTCGTGACGCCGTGGCTGTACAGGATCGTCCGGCACCCGCTGTACGTGGGCTGGCTGCTGATCTTCTGGGGCACGCCCACCATGACGGCCGGCCACCTGCTGTTCGCCGTGGTCATGAGCGGCTACATCCTGGTCGCCATGCGCTACGAGGAACGCGATCTCGTCGAGCACATCGGCGAGCCGTATCGACGGTACCAGCAGGAGGTCCCGGCGCTGCTGCCGCGGCCCGGAAAGAGGAGCAAGCCGCTGCGCGAAGCGAAAAGTTAGACGCTCACCCGCGTGAGGCGGCGTCCTGGGCCTCGACCGCGCGGCGGAACCGCTCGTGACAGGCCTGCGCTTTCGCGCGGATGCGCTGGAACTCGGCGTCGCCGCGCAACTTCGCCCAGATCGGGTCCTGGTCCACCGCCGGGAACGCGCAAAAGCCCAGGTCCACCGCGCGATCGAGCATGCGCAGCCCTTCGGGAACCCGGCCGCAGTAGACCAGCATGGGCGCCACCGCGTAGGGAGTTTCCGGGTCCTCGCTTTGCTGCCAGTGACGCACGAACTCGGCCACGGGCTGGTCCAGCGCGGCTCCCTGCACGCCCTCGAGGCAAGGCTCCATGAGGCCTCGCGTGGGTTCGGATTCCGCGAGGCGCGTGGCACGCAGCGCCGCCTCGCGATCATCGAGCCGCAGGTAGTACAACACCATGCCCCAGTGCACGAAGTAGGAGCCCTCGTCGAGCTTCAGGAAATCCACGACGCGCGGGAGCTTGCCGGCATATAGATAGGCGTAGGCGCAGGAGCGCAGGCGCGGATCCTGCGGGTCGAGCGCGAACGCCAGCTCACATTGGCGCTGCGCGGCGTCCAGCATGCCGCCATACCGGTAGGTGTACGCCAGCGAGAAATGCGTGTCGGTGCTCGGGCCGACGTGATCGAACAGGCGCCGCGCTTCCTGGTACGCGGTTCCGAGGTCACCGCTCTCGGCACGATAGGACACGATGCTGCGGGCGGCGGATAGGAGATCGGGGTCGAGTTCCAGTGCGCGGCGATGCGCCGCCAGCGATTTCACACGCGCCTCCGGCCCTCCTTCGTGCCAGTTCCACAAGGCGTAATAGCGAATGCCCAGCGCATGCCATGCCGGCGCGAACTGCGGTTCGAGCGTGACCGCACGCTCCAGCATCTCGACCGCGCGGTCCGTGGCTCTGGGTTGCTGCGGCAACTCGAGGCTGCGTAGATAGAGGCGATAGGCCTCGGCATGCACCGGCGTGGTTCCGGGCGTCACCGCGTGCGCGCCGAGCGCCGGCAACAACCCGTGCTGCACTCCATCGGCGATGCGCGCCCGCAGCGCCAGCAGGTCGCCGGCCGGCGCCGTGATGCGGGTCCGCCAGATCACGCGCTCCTGGGACAGGTGCTGCGCCTCGATGGCCAGCGTGATCTGCTCCTTGTCCTCGAGGTAGTAGCGGCCAGTCACGATGTGATCCACCCCGCGCGCACGCGCGGCCGCCACCGGATCCGCGGTGTCGACTTGCGAGAGCGGACGAACGGCAAGACCGCGGGACTTGGTGAGCAGCGTGGCGATCTCGTCGGGCAGCGCCAGTCCCAGGTAGCCCAGCGATTCGTCGCCCGCGGCATTTTCGAAGCGCGCCACGGCGATGCTCGTGAGCCCGGGCGTCGCCGTGCGGGTCCAGTACCACCAGCCCGTGGCCAGGATGATGAGGGCCGTGACCACCGCCATCGCGGCGAAGCGCCGCGGCGGCTTCGACGGCGCGGCTTCGGACATGGCAGCGGGCGCCAGCAGCTGGACCGGTGCCACCAGCCGGTAGCCGCGCTTGGGGATGGTTTCGATGACGCGATTCGCGCCGCGATCGTCACCGAGGTGCTGTCGCAGCCCGGAGATGCAGTTGGTCACCGCCTGGTCGGTGACCACCACGTCCCGCCACACCTGCGCATTCAGCGTATCGCGCGAGACGACTTCACCGGCATGCGACGCCAGGCACACCAGCACGTCCATGACTTTCGGCTCGAGCCGGACTTCGGCCTCGCCACGCAGGATGCGATTCGCGCGTGGTTCGACGACGCAATCGCCGATCCGGAATCCCGGCTGAAGTTCCTCGAAGGTGAAGCCCATGAGGGCCGATGCTACCCCTCCGGGAACCTCACCACGAGGACGTAGCGGTCCGGGACCGGCGAGGGATCAGCCGGCAGCCGCCGGCTTCGCGGCCGCGGACTGCGTGACGATCGCCTCGCGCAGTTCGCGCAGCTTGGCCTTCACGGCCGCGGCATTTTCCGGACCCATGCGGATCAGCACTTTCTGCCCCGCGGAGCGCAGCTCGAGGTTCTTGTCCGCGTACTCGTAGAGCACGCCAGGGCGCGCCAGCGTGATCGGGCCCTGCACGTCCGGTGACGCGAGCAGGTGGTCGATCACCTGCACCAGGCGGTCATTGAAGTACTGCGGCGGATGGCCAAGGTTCTCGTAAACCTCCTGGAAACGCGGATAGAAGCGCGTGTAGGTAGTCACGAGCTCCGCCGTATCCACGGTCTGCAGCAGCTTCACGAACGCGGCATAGCGCTGGTAGTTGGTCTCGTCGAGCACCGGCGCATCTTCGGTTCCACCCACCGTGAACTCCCCCGGCGTCTTTTTCACGGGGCGGATGCGCTCGGCCACCTTCACGTCGGGCAGGTTGTCGACGGTCACCACGATGTGGCGGATGACCTCGTCGGGCACGAGGAATTCCTCCACGGATTCCTTGCCGATGAGTTCCGCGAGCGCATTGCGCATCGGCACGTCACTCTCCGCCAGCGGCGGCAGTGGCATCTCGGTTGCGGCTTCCGGCATCGGATGCTCGATGGGTGGTTCTTCCGCGGGCATCGGCGGCGGCAATGCCACCGTGGACTTGGCCGGCTCCTCCGCCTTGTCCTTGTGCGTGAGATAGAGCACCGCGCCAATCGACAGTCCAACGACCGCCACGGCACCCGCAATCCATTTGATGTTTTCGTTCATGAGTTTCCTGAGCCTATGCGAGAACGGGCTGGAGCGTCTCCGCCACCCAGTCCATGAAGACGCGCACACGCCTGGGCAAGTTCCTTCGATGTGCGTACAGCAGGGATACTGGCATCGGTTCCGGGCGGAATTGTGGCAACACTTCCACCAGGACGCCGCTGTCTATCTCTTCGCGCACGCCAATCTCCGGCGACTGGATGATCCCCAGGCCCGCCAGGCAGGCGGCGTGATAGGCGTCCGAGGAATTCACCAGGATGCCGCCCGACATCGGCAACTGGCGGAAGCCGCCTTCGATGGGGTACTCGAAGCCTTCGCTGCGATTGCCGAGCACGGGCACGTAGTGGATGAGGTCGTGGCGCGAGAGATCCTCGATCGTGAGTGGTGTCCCGCGGCGGCGCACGTAGTCCGCGCTGGCGACGTTGATGAACTTCAGCTCGCCCACGGGCCGTGCGATCAGCTGCGGATCGCGGGGTCTGCCCACGCGCAGCACGCAATCGAAGCCTTCCTGGATGACATCGACCAGTCGATCCGTCGTGCTCAGCTCGAACTCGAGCTGCGGGTGCGCGCGCAGGAACGCGGGTAGCGCGGGGATGAGGTAGCTGCGCGCGAGCCGGCTCGGCATGTCCACGCGCAAGCGCCCGCGCAGAGTCTCGCTGCTGCGCTGAAACATGGTCTGCACGCTTTCGACGTCGGCCAGCAGTTCCTTGCATCGCTCGTAGTAGAGCTGGCCGTCGAGCGTCATCTGCACCTTGCGTGTCGTGCGATGAAGCAGACGCGTGCCCAGCGAGTTCTCCAGCTGTTGCACGGACTGCGAGACGGTGGCCTTGAGCAGGCCGAGGCTCTCGGCCGCGCGCGTGAAGCTCGCCTGTTCGGCGACGCGCATGAAGACCTGCATGGACTCGAGAGGGTTCACGGATTGTTCATAGCACATGAACAGTCGTTGGAGAAGCGGCGGGTTTATCAACTATGGGCGGCCCAATAGATTGCTGGCACGCCATCACTCACCCGGAGAACCCCCCCCATGATCTCGAACCTCTCGAACCCCACGAACCTCAAACCCATCGCCATCGTCACCGGCGGCAGTCGCGGCCTGGGCCGCAGCACTGTGCTCGCGCTGGCGAAACACGGCGTCCGCTCGATCTTCACTTACCACTCCAACGTCGCCGAAGCGCGCGCCGTCGAGACACTCACGCGCGACGCGGGCGCCGCGGCCTTTGCGCTGCAGCTCGATACCGGCAACACCGCCGAGTTCAACGGCTTCATCACGCGCGTCCGCGAGACGCTCGCCAGGATTGGCGTCGAGCGCTTCGACTACCTGGTCAACAACGCGGGCACGTCGCACTTCGCGCTCATCAACGAGACCGCCGAAGCCGAGCTCGACGCCCTCTACCACGTCCACTTCAAGGGCGTGTTCTTCCTCACGCAGAAACTGTTGCCCCTGATCAACGATGGCGGGCGCATCGTGAATCTATCTACCGGCCTCACGCGCATGACGCATCCGGGGCGCGCCTCGTACGCCTCCATGAAAGGCGCCATCGAAGTGCTGACACGCTACATGGCGAAGGAGCTGGGTCCGCGCGGCATCAGCGTCAATGTCGTCGCACCGGGCGCCATCGCCACGGACTTCGGTGGCGGCGCCGTCCGCGACAACCCCGAACTCCACAAGACCGTGGCGGCGAACACGGCATTGGGCCGCGTCGGGTTGCCCGATGACATCGGCCCGATGATCGCCTCGCTGGTGGCCAGCGAGAACCGCTGGATCAACGCGCAGCGGATCGAGGTGTCGGGAGGGATGGGACTGTAGCTTCCGCGCGGGTGATGAAGCTTCCCGCCTGGTCGAACGAGGGCGACTGGATCGAGAACAGGCTCAGCACGGTGTCGAAGACATCGGGCTGCTGATACACGGCGCGGTGCTCGACCGAGATCGGCACCGACGCCTTCACGATCAACGGGATGTCCGCCTGCTCAGGGGGAAGCGCAACCCCCGGAGGAACGCCGTGGAAGATCAGGCCATCTTCCATGAGTGACTCGCCGTGATCCGATAGATAGAGGAACACGTACGGAACGCCCGACGCATCCAGCGTCCTGATCGCCTCGCCCACCACGTAGTCCACGTACAGGATGGTGTTGTCGTACGAGTTGTGGAGCTGTTCGAGCGTGCACCGGTTGACCACGTCGGCGTCAGCGCAGCGGGGCTCGAACTTCAGGAACTCGGGCGGATGGCGATCCCCATACGCAGGGCCATGGCTGCCGCCGCCCAGGTGCAACACGATGAAGCGCTGACCTGCCTTCCAGGTCCGGAGATTGTTCGCCAGCAACGGCAGCACGTCTTCGTCGTAGCACTTGCCCCCGTGCGCGCACTGGCTCACCTTGGTTTCGCCGATGGCCGCGCAGTTGTCGTACAGCGTGAAGTTCACATAGCAGTCGCTCGGGATCCCGGCGCGGGACACCACAGTCGTGAGCTTGATGCCGTTCTTTTCCAGGATCTTCGGCAGCGCATACAGCGTCGACGCGCGCGTCGCGACCGCGTTCAGCAGATGCAGATCCTTCATGCCACCCAGCACCGGATTGGTGTCCCGGCGTTCGTAGCCGTACAGGCTGAAGTTCTTGCGCCGTGACGATTCACCGACGGCCAAGACCACCACGAGGTCCTGAGGTGCACTCACCTTCGCCGAGAATTCGATGTCCTTCTGCGGGGTGCGGAAGTACGGCTTCAGCGCCTTGCTCGCCACGCTGACCGAACCCGAGATGAGGTTGATGGGCACCAGCGAGTAGACGATGTACTTGTTCGAGACATTGCCGGCGCGAAAGATCGCCTGGTACTCGAAGTACAGCGAGGCGAACGCCACGCAGAGCGCCAGGCCGATCACCTTGAGCGAGCCGAGCAGGTAACGCCCGGAAGGCGCGAACGTGATCTGCGCCGCGAGAATGGCCAGCAACGGCAGCAGGATGAAGAAGACGAGGTAGGGAATCATCTGCGCCGTCAGCAGCTGCCCCACTTCCCTGGAATCGGTATGTATCGCGTTGCGGATCATCGAGCTGTCGATGGCCACACCGTACTTGGCGATGAAGTAGGTAGCCCCCGCGCTGACGATGGTGAGCACGATCGCCACCGGTTTCACCGTGAAGCGATGCGCCAGCAGCGCGAACACGAAGATGAACAGCGCCAGTCCGGCCACGAGGTACGCCGCCAGCGCCGAGACGTCCAGCGCATCCCCCTCGCGGAACCACTTCGCCAGCCTGTCGATGTTGAGCGCGTTGCAGACGACGAACAGCGCGACCGGGAAAGCGACGCAGAACCACGCGTGCGAGATCCGGTACCGGAATCGGGAGACATCCATGCCCAAACTATATCCGGCAAGAACCGCGACAGGCATCACTTGATGCCCGCTTGCGAGCCCCGTCGGAAATAGCGAAAGACCCGCGACGGGATACGCCGGGCGATGACGTCTCACCCCCAACGACCCTCGCAGGCCGTCGGGGAGACGGTACTTCATGAACTACCTGAGGCAGACGCGCAGTCGCGTCCTGTTGATCTCGTTCCTGCTGTTCGCTTCGCTGGCGGCAATGTTTCCCGCGGTGGATCTGCAGATTTCCGGCCTGTTCTACGATGGTGATTCGTTCCTCCAGAACCAGTGGTGGCAGAACCTGCTGAAGGAGGGCTTGGGGTACCTTCTCGGCCTGTCGTTCACCGCCGTGCTGGTGATCTATGTCCGCAACCGGCTGCTGAAGCGCGGACAATGCCGCGTCAATGGCAGGTGCGTGGCCTACCTGCTGATCGTGGCCATCGTCGGCGCCGGACTCATCGTCAACGTTGCGTTCAAGAACAACGTGGGACGCGCCAGGCCGCGCGACATCGTGGAGTTCGGCGGCGACAAACTATTCACCCCCGCGTTCGTGCTCAGCAATCAATGCCGCACCAACTGCTCGTTCTCGTCGGGGGATTCGGCGGGTGCGTTCATCGCGATCGCGCTGGCCATGGCGCTCACGCATCGCCGCCGCTATCTCGCGGCGGCAGTGGCGTTCGGCGCGATCGTCTCGTTCTCGCGAGTGTCGTCCGGCGCGCATTTCTTTTCAGACACCGTGGTGTCCTTCTACGTCATGTACATCTGCGCGGACGTGTTCCGGCACTACCTGCTCGCCGCCCCGGCAAGGGCTGCAGGCGCTGGAGCCGCACCGGCGCTGGAACCCGCGGGAATGGGCCTGTAGTAATCGGCTATGCGGGTGCCAGGTCTTCCTTGCGCATCAGGCCGTCGAGCTCGCTCTCGGCCACGGGCGTCACGAGCCATCGCTCAAAGCCTGCGCCGCGGGCTTGATCGCGCGTCGAATGCTCGATGCTGCTCGTGAGCGCGATGATGCGAAGCGAAGCCTGGCCCGATTGCCGGCGCAGCGCGCTCGCGAGCTCATAGGCATCTTCGGGCAGTGCGACGTCAAGGAAGACGATGCTGGGCGCGAACGTCTGGGCCAGCAGGAGAGCTTTCGTCGCCTTTCGAACCACGCGGACGCGCTCATATCCCTTGGCCAGCAGCAGCCTCGCCAGATGTTTGCCATCCGGCAGGTCGTCGGAAACGATGAGTACGCGGCGATGCACGCCCGCCGGAGCGCTGGCTCGCGCCTCACGGCGCCGTTGAAGCAATGACAAACCGAGCAGGAGATTCTGACGTGCTTTTTCCATGTGCCCAGCCTACGGGCACCGCGCAACACCGTCGGTTCGACAGCGAACACAGTCCCGGCTCAGGACTGGTTGCGCCGATGCGATGGGCTGATCACGCGCCTGACCGATGAACCGCCGCCAATCGACGCGAAATCCGACACGCGGTCTCGCAGACGCTGCCGGATGAGTGACTGGGCGTCGCGCATCCCACCCGCTTCGCGGGAATGTCGGCAGGTGCCCGTCGCGGCGAACTCGCGGCACGCGCAGCGCCACTCCGCCTGGTGGAGGAACGAAACGCGGAATCCATCGATCAGGTATTCCGCACGCTCGTGCGTGGACGCGCGTTTCAACATTCGACCGACTCCGCGATCTGCGTCGCCAGCATCGCCGCGCCGCTCGACGCGCCTTCGGCCTGCGGTTTCTTGCGACCCAGGATGCGTGCATGAATCTGCTTGTCGATGGCGTAGCAAGCGCAAGCGGTGTGGACGAGCTTGCGGCTATCCAGGATGGTCAGATTGCCGCGCCGATACTGGATCAGCTTCCGCCGCTGCAACGCGCTCGCCGCGCTGGTGACACCTACCCTGCGAACTCCCAGCATCAAAGCGAGAAACTCGTGCGTGATGTGGAAGTGGTTGGAATGGGCTCGGTCGCGCGTCATGAGCAGCCATCGGGCAAGCCGCGCCTCGATGCGATGGAAGCGCGTGCACGTCGCCGTCTGCATGAGCTGGGCGAGGAACACGTAGAGATAGCGGCTGAGCGTCGCGCGGACGACCGGGTTGGAAGCCACCTCAAGCTGGAAGGTGGCGGCATCGACACGCCAGGCTCGCCCGGGGCCCTGCACCATCGCTCGCAGTGGCGAATCATCGACTCCCAGCAGCAAGGGGACGCCGAGCATGCCTTCGGATCCGACCAAGCCGATTTCGAGCTGCCCTCGCCCCTTGGCCGGCGTGATCAGTGAGATGAAGCCGTCGATTGGAAAATACACGTCGCGGATGCGGCTGCCGGCCTCACTCAGGATTTCCGAGAATGCGAGCTCCACTGGCTGCCGGCCGCCCGCAAGACGTTTCCGTGCCGCGGCGGGCAGTGAGGCGAACAGCTGATTGTCCTTGGGGACATGAACATTTTTCACGGAGCTCTGGCATCGACACCGGAAGTTACGGCACCTGCATCGTGCCGCAACGCGATCGGGATCTCTGTTCGCGAGCGCACCCTCACCCCTCCTCGTCTCCTCAGTTCTCCTCAGTCCTCCTCGTCGCTGGGTGCGCTGACGCACCGACCGGCCCGACGACTGCGGGTAGGTTTACGCCGATGGAAAGTCACCGGAGGGTTGTCAGCCATGTTGTATGCGAACGCCCAGAGACCAGGCAGCGACCCGATGGGTGCTGACCCCGATATAGCGCGAGACCAGCAGACGGATGTCGTCTGCCACGAGTTGCGCAATTCGATTGCCGTGGTGCGCGGCGCGACCCGGCTGCTGCGTTCGCCCGTGGACCGCGAGGAATTGAACAAGCTGCGCCTGCTCATCGACCGGCAGATCGACCAGATCGCCCGGCACGTCGACGACCTGGCCTCACCACAGAGTCGCGACGGCCCCGGCGAGGGCCTGCACCTGTCGAAGCTCGACCTGCGCGTGATCGCGGGAAATGCCCTGGATTCCATCGCTCCGGAGCTGACGCGACGCCAGCATCTCATCACGATCAAACTACCGCCGGAGCCGGTCTGGATGTGGGCGGACGGCGCCCGGCTCGAGCAGGCGATATCGAATCTGCTGATCAACGCGGTCAAGTACACGACCGATGGCGGCCGCATCACCCTGGCGATGGATCGCGGCCATCAGCTGGTATGCGTGCGCGTGGCGGATTCGGGCATGGGAATCGAACCGGCGATGCTGCCGCGGATTTTCGGCATGTTCGTACAGGCCGGCAGCCAGTTGCCGTCTCTTCAGGGCGGGAGTGGCATTGGACTCGCCGTGGTGAAGCAGGTCGTCGAGTTCCACGGCGGAACGGTAACCGCCACCAGTGCCGGGCTGGGGCTGGGCAGCGAGTTCATCATGGTCCTGCCGACACTCGGCGCGGCCGAGTGACTATGTTCGCTCGCGCACCGACCGGGTGGGGCCGCGAGCGCATCCTCGGCACTCTGGTGGAACTGCGTTCGTTGCACTCCTTCGTCATCAGCAGAGAACACTCATGAATCCCCTCTCCCAGTCAGCGCGCGTCATTGGACGTGGTCTGCGAGTCGCCGCGCCGGCGACTCCTGGATGCCGCAAATGAACCTCGTGGTCTGGCTCGTCGTCGGAGCGCTGTTGGGCTGGGTCGCCCACACCGTGATTCCCACGCGCCGCCATCGCGGGCTGGCCATGAGCATCATGGTCGGCGTCGCCGGCTCCGTGCTGGCTGGCTGGATCGTCGGCTCGCTCGGGGGAAACTCCCCTTCGGATGACGAGAATCTCAGTGTCATGGGACTCATCGCCTCGATCGGCGGCGCCGTCGCATTGCTGGCGATGATGAATCTCGTCCGTCGCAGGACGGCGAGTTACTAGGCTTCGCGAGCCCGCCCGGAGTCAGTCGTCCGTCCAGGTGAAGTTCGGTATCTCCTCGAGCGGCGTCCCCAGCGCAATCGTGATCTCACGGTGCGGCCGCAGTTCGATGCTGGCCCAATCGGTGTCTTCCACCTTGACCGTCACGCCATCGTCAGTGACGAAGACCTCGATCGGCAGACCAACGATCCCGGCGACGTTCGTGTTCGTCAGAGGCTGGCGCCAGATTTCGAACAACTCGCCCAGCGTGAAAACGCCGGGCGCGGCTGGCGTCACGTGGATTCGTCCCGAGGAGTCATGCGTGTGGATGGCGTAGAAGCAATGCGTCGGCGGCCGGGGCGACGCGCCCAGGTAGCGCGGAACCCTCTGGAACTCGTTGTTGACGAGGATGGACAGGTGCGCGCGGAACTCCAGAGCCTGCGGCGGGTTCACGACGCAGTTGAAGCGTCCGAACGGCGCGCCATCGGTTTGCGGGTCGGGCCACCGGCTTACGCCAACGCCACGCCCGTCGGTGAGGTCGACTACGTCCGTGGATAGAGGCGGTACCACGGGAGGCGGCGGAGGTGGTGGCGGTGGTGGCGGCGCGGGCGGAGTCGGCACGGTGCCGGGAGAGGAGACCAATGGCGGTGGAGCGCTGGAGTCGCCGCCGGGATTCCGGCTGTAGCCGATATCGCCGCAACCCGTGAGGCTGACGAGCAGCGCGGTGGCAGTTAAGAGGCTGCCCGCGTTGTAAGAATGGCGCATGAAGTTTCCACCTGGGTGAGGTGGTGACTACAGCGCGTCGGACGTCCCTCGTCGGTCGGCGGACAGAGACGTCCGCAGCTTCCAGCGGACCCCATGGTGACGTAGGCGCGCGCGAAGCAGGGCCTCAGACACCGGCGCTCAGTGTCGATATTCCGGCTGTTCGTTCGACCAGTTCGCGGGGCGAGCAGATGGAAAGATCGATGAAGCTGTTATTGACCTCGGCGGGCATCCAGAACACCAGTATCCGCGACGCTCTGGTCGACCTGCTGGAAAAGCCGATAGCCGAGTGCAAGGCGCTCTGCATTCCGACCGGGACTTATGGGCATCCGCAAGGAAGTCCCGAAGGCGCCTGGCGGTTCATCAGCGGGCGAGAGCCGCGTTGCCCGATGGGCGAGTTGGGCTGGAAGTCCCTGGGAGTCCTCGAACTGACCGCATTGCCCACGATCGACCGACACCGGTGGGAAGCCTGGGTCCGCGAAGCCGACGTCCTGCTCGTCAATGGCGGTGATGCGCCCTATCTCTGCCACTGGATGCGTCAATCCGGGATGGCCGGAATATTGCCGTCGCTGGCGAATACCGTGTGGGTGGGGTTGAGCGCGGGAAGCATGGTCGTGACTCCTCGCGTCGGAGAGGCGTTCGTGGAATCCAAGCCCTCCATCACCGGAGACGACATCACGCTCGGGTTGGTGGATTTCTCGATCTTCCCGCACCTCGATCACCCGGGCTTTACGGAGAACACCATGGCCGAGGCGGAACGATGGGCGCGGGATATCGGCAATCCGTCGTACGCGATCGACGATCAAACCGCGATAAAGGTCATCGACGGTACCGTCGAGGTCGTTCCGAAGGTCTGTCGTCTCCGAAGGTCATTGGAGATTCTTTGATTCGGTGAAGGGCCGTGGATGACGTCGTCGGTAGTTGGCGCCTCGCAGAGGTCGGAGTGTATGTGCGCGATCGCACCGACTGCGCAGCGCGAATGCCTCAGTCTCCCCTCACGGCTGAGCGACTCGCACAGCCGACTGACCTGGAGAGAACACGATGGGTAGGACGTTAAGAGTCATTGTCGGAGCGACGCTGCTTTCGGTAGGCACCGGCTGCGCCACAGTTGCGGAAACCAGCCGCACCGGCAGCATTCAAGAGGTGAAGTTAGCGGAGCGCCTGACCCCTGCCGACTTGCAAGTCGCGTCTGGCGACGAGATCCGATGGATCAACGAGCGAGACAGGCCGGTCACCATCGAATTCCTCGAGGGCGCGCTTGAAAGCGTGTCGTGCGAGCGCGGATTTTCCAAACGATCGTTCGGCAACATGATGGGCGAGCGCCGGGAAGTCGCCACGATCAAGCCGCATGGAAGCGCAAGTCTGTGTTTCACCACCGCGGGCTCTGTGAGCTACAACGCGCGCATGGAATCCCCGATCGCGGGCGGCCAGGTAATCGACGCAGGCACCATTCAAGTCGGCCAATGATCGGGTAAGTTGCGCGCGCGGGCGAACTTGCGCGGTGGTCAGCGAGGCCCCGTGCGCGCCGACAACCCGGCGCGGCGCACCGGCTGACCATGCAGGAACACCGTCTCGATCGCATCGTAGGCCTTCACGCTCTCGAGGGGACTGGCGCCCAGCAGCAGTAGATTGGCGACCTTTCCCGGCTCGACGGTGCCGATGCGATCATCCAGCCGGAACATGCGGGCATTGTCGATCGTGAGCGCGCGAAACAGCCTGCCGGGCGGGACGCCGCCGGCGATCCAGTGATCCATCTCGATTCGCCCGTTGAGTCCCGGTGGATTGGTGTAGATGGCGTCGCTCGGCGTATCCGATCCGAACAGCAGCCGCGCATCCGCCTCGAAGCAGGACACGCGTGACTTCATAGGCGCGCGCCGTGGTCGCGCGGATGCGCTCATCCGCGTCGGGGCCGAACGTCCGGGACCAGTGGGTCGCGGAGCACTGGCTCTCCTTGCGTCCACACCAGTCGATGAAGTTCGGCGCGTAGGCGTCGGCGAGTTCCGGTTTCGCGAGATAGTCCTCGCCCATCATGTCGCGCAGGCTCGCGATCACCTGTGTCGTCGGTTGATAGCCGATGTTCAGGCGGGCGACATCGGCGAGGATCTTGCGCGCCTCGGCATCGAGCGCGGCATCTTCGCCCGGATCTCGCCACATGCCATGCACGATCGCATCCACACCGGCGGCGACGGCGAATGCCTGCGATCTCTTCCGGTTCGCATGGATGACCACCGGCAGGTTGTGGGCATGGGCGGCAGCGACCAGTGCCTGGCCCTCCTGAACGCTCGGCTCGAGACCGCGGTCATGGATCGTCTTCAAACAGATTGCGCCGCTGGCCGCGATGCGAGCGGACACTGCCTCGGAGGTATTCCCGGCAGCGTCGGCCGGAGCGAGACGTTGCTCGAAGGTCTTGTCGTAAGAGAAATAGGGATAGAGGATCTGCCGCGTCTGCCCGTTGATGACGGCGGCGCCGCCGCAGAAGAACGCGTCGGGCCTCAGCGCATGCGCGTTCCATTGCGCCGTGCGCTCGGGCGTGCCTACGAGATCGACGACCGTCGTGAAGCCGTAGAAAAGGAAGCTCTTGGGATCCTGCGCGAGCTGGGCCGCGACGATGTCGGGATGCGCCCTGGATTGGTCCGCGGTCATCGCGGCCGGGTAGCCAGGAGAAACGGCGAGGTGAACGTGACTGTCGATGAGACCGGGGATGAGAAAGCGGCCGGTGCCGTCGATCTCCTGTTCGCCGCGCAGCGGACGCTCGCTGACTTCCGCAATTTTTCCGTCGACGATTCGTACATACGCGTGGGCGAGCGGCGCGGTGCGCTCGGGCGATATGACCGTCACGTCGGAAACCACAAGACCCGAGGGCTGCGCGTATTCGGGGGTTGCGCAGCCGAATAGCAACAGGCAGGAGGCCGCAAGCGTGGCGGGGGCGATCAGCCGGTTCATACCGAGCAATTCCTTCGCGGACGGAGAGCTGCAGTTCAGACGGCCGGGGGCTGAATCGGGTTGCACGGTGCGGCGCGACCCCTCGAGTCGCGGCGAGGGTTAAAGTACTCCGCGCTTTAGCGGTTCGTCAGCCAGTCGGCAAAGTTCTGCCATCCCGCGGTAAACCCCACCACGCTGTGCAACGGGATAGCCGCGAAAATAAGAAGTGTGCCCACCCATGTCACCGGATGAATCCGGCGCAAAGTGAACGCGTCATAGACGAACAACGGCAGCAGCAGCAGGACTGAAGCTGTCGTCAGTATCAGATACGGCGTCAAGGTGATGTCCAGGAGGGTGAGGCAACGCCGCAGGCCCGTCATCACCGTGATGAATGTCGCGAGGTACATCAGTCGTTTGTGGATCGCCGCTTCACGCCGGAAGCGGATTCCTGCGGCAACAGCTACCGAGAAGAACACCAACTGGTGCATGGGCAGGATGAGGATCGCGCGCATTGCCTCCGTCGGCCGTGGCTTCCCCATTGACGCCATGGCGGCCGTGATGACAAACAGCACTGCCACGACGATCCCGACCATCCCGAGCGTGCGGTGGAACTGGTAGTTCCGGGCCCGAATCAGCGCTACCTGCACGATCATCAGCACCGGCCACAGCGTAGCGACAGCGCCGTGCAGGTGAATCACCGGTGAAAGCGCTGGGGTATCGAAAAACGGCTTGAGGAAGAATGTGCGGGCGAAGCCCACGAAGATCACGGCAAACGTAATGCCCGTCATTGCGCCGAAGAAAACACGATCGGAATTGCGCGAGACCACGGCCGACATGGGGCTGCCTCCTTGAAAAGTCGCGAGTTGACGCGCGATTCGTCGGCACGGCCATGGACCGCGGCTGAACTGGCGCTAAATTCCTCGTGAACCGCGATCTCAATGCCTGGCTACTCCAGTAAGCTCTTGAAATGACTGACGAGCCCTCACGCATTGCCGCGAGTTTCGACGGATGGGTGCTGCTGCGTGAACCGCTCGAATTGATGCGGGATGGAAAGCGATCGACCCTGCAGGAGCTGCCCCTGCAGATTCTCGAACTGCTCTCGAGCCGCCCCGGCCAGCTAGTCACGCGCGAGGAGCTGGTAACGCACCTCTGGCCCAAGGGCGTGGTCGACTTCGATGCCGGTATCAATACCGCGATGCGCAAACTGCGCGCAGCGCTCGGGGATGACGCGGCAGCGCCCCGTTACATTGAGACAGTTCCACGACAGGGCTACCGTTTCCTCGTGACGCCGCAACGCGGCGTGACGCCGCAACGCCAGCCGGCGACCGCTGCGGCGGTAACGCCTGTGGCGGCCACCGCCAGGCGCTGGCCTTGGCCGCTGGCAGCCGTGTGTGTCGCCGTCGTAGTCACAATCGCATGGTCCGTGATCGCGTTGCGCGGATCACCCGATCCTTCAGGTCTGGCTGCGCAGAATTATCGCCTCGCGGTGCTGCCTTTCGAAAATTTGAGCCCCGATCCCGCCAACGCGTTTTTCGCCGACGGAATGCATGAGGAAATCCTGAGCAGTCTGGCGAACGTGGCCGACCTTGAAGTCATTTCGCGCACGACCATGATGCAATACCGCGGAGCTCCCAGATCCGTGCCCGACATGACGAAAGAGCTGCGTATCACGCACGTGCTCGAAGGATCCGTGCGCCGCGAAGGCACGCGCGTACGCATGACCCTGCAGCTGATCGACGCGCGCGACGACCGACATCTATGGTCGCGGATTTTCGACCGCAAGCTCACCGACGTCATCGCACTGCAATCAGAAGTCGCGGCCGAAATCGCGGGGCAGCTGCAGCGCAGCCTCATGCCGAACGTAGGCCTTCCGGCTTCAAGAAATCCTGCGGCCTACGATCTGTGGCTTCAGGGCGTGCTCGCCTGGCAAAACGTCGGCGGCGGCGGCGCGGCACCTCGGGAAATCGCACGGGTGGAGGATTTATACAGTCGTGCGATCGAGCTCGATCCTGCGTATGCGGCCGCATACGCTGAACGCTGTCGTGTGCGCGCCGCCAGACTCGCCAATGACGTTGATCGCAGCGACGAAACGCTCGCCTCTGCCCGTGCAGACCTCGCAATGGCACAAGAACTCGCCGGCAACACGCCGCACGTGCTGATTCGCACCGCGCAACTCGCTTACTTCGTCGACGGTGACATGCCGAAGGCGCTCAAGCTCATCGGCGAGGCCGAGAAAATCGGCCCGTTCAGCGCAGATTTCCTCATGACGAAGGCCAATTTCCTGGCGTTCAGCGGCCGACTCGAAGAGTCACTGGCTGCACACGAACGCGCCGCGGATCTTGATCCAGGCAATCCAACGATCTTTCGCTTCTGGATGTCGAATCTGTTCACGGCACGCCGACCTGCGGAAGCATTGCGCGTGGCGCAGAGGTTCGATGAACAGTTTCCCGGTCGCATAGACCGCGGAGCGCTGCTGTTCGAGTACACGGGATCCACCGCACGCTGGCGCCAGGAGATGGAGCCTCAGGATCCAGCGGGTTTTCCAAGCACCTCGCCCTCGAGTCAATTCGAGTTGCTCCGCTACGAGGGGCGCCTCTCGGAGCTGAAGCCCATGCTGTCGAGTTCTGGAGCGAAAGAGTTTCGCCAGTTCAGCCCTTACCGCAGCGTCATTGCGCTAGTGAAGCCAGTCGCGGAATTGAATGGCTGGGAACGTTTGATGGCGGGCGACCGCGCCGCTGCCGCGCGCGAAGGGCTGTTGGTGCTCGAATACGTCAAGCAACAGCCGCAACGGAAATGGAACGCGTGGGCGACCCACCTGCTGACGGCGGAAGGGGCGTTGTTCGTCGCCGACCACGCGCGCGCCCAGTCGGAAACGCACGCGGCGCTCGCCGCAATGGGAGACGCGCCTGACTTCACAGTCGGCGCTTATGTGCGACTCATGGCGGCTCGCGTGTTCGCCTGGTCTGGGGCGAACGATGAGGCCGTGAAGTTGTTGGTGCGCCTCTCGACGCAGTATCCGGGCGTCGGCCCCGCGGCGATCACCCGAGACCCTCTCATTTCCATGCCGCTGGCCGAGCACGCGGGCTTTCGAAAGCTGGCGCAGCAGTTAGAGGGCGAGATTGCGCGGAATCAAGATCTGCCAGGAGCGGGAAACCCTGTCGAGCTGGCCCAATGATGCTTCGCGACCAATTGGTTAAACGCGAGGGACTACCCATCGCCCTCGCGGACTCGGGGCCACACTCGAAGACTCGTGTGTTCAGCGCGAAGCGCGCTGTGTTCCGGTGGGGGACCACCCTCCACCACTCGGTTTTGCTCGGGGCCGCGCTTCGTGCGGCCAGATTTGCTCTGCAAATCTGTCGAACCCAACTTGTTTCATGTTCGAGGGTTCGAATCTTCCCTTCGATCACCGTCGCGGCTGCCACTCCGTTGAGAGGGCGCGGTGCCAAGGGGAGAGCGGGATTGTTCGCGGCTGGGGACAGCCGCTCATCCCTCGCTTCGCTCGGGACCGCACTTCGTGCGTCCAGATTTGCTCCGCAAATCTGTCGAACCCGGCTTTTCTCATCTTCGAGGATTCGAATCCCTCGCTGGCAGCGGCACGCCCTGGGGAAGCACGCTGACGAGGAACCCGAGGTGAAGTTTGGCGGGAGAGAGGGATTCATACCGCTTCCAGAAGTGCATGAATTACAGCGCTTTTCGAATATTCCCGAATATCCATACCTCAGGAAATACCCACCAAAAAAACGTCGATTAAAACGTTGCGATGGCAGCTTTTTTATCACGACGGAGGACTTGCAGCTACGTAGCCATAGCGGTGTGGTCCATGACACGCACGATCCGGTCTCGGCTCTGCGTATTTGCCCGCGTTCGCAAAGACGTTTGACGGGACTGGATAGCCGCGTGGGGTTCACAGTTGTCCAGATTTTCTGCGTGCAGCGAATACTTGGCAGACTCCTACGGACAAGCGGATGCATTGTCAGACAAGTCCGACAGTGCTTCGACACATCGCAATGTTCGATTCACGCCGCTGAATAAGAAGGAAACGATAAAGTCAGCGGCGTTCTCGGCGCTTATAAGGAACCTACGTGAACGACGTAGCGAATCGGGATGCGGAGCTCGCCATTGCACTTGCGCTCAAACAGAGCGAGGCGCGACTTCGGCAGGTCGTTGAATCAGCCCCCAATGCGATGGTGATGATCAATCGCTCTGGCGAAATCGTCATGGTCAACATGCAGGCGGAGCGGGTCTTTGGCTACGCACGACCCGAAATGTTGGGGCAATCCATTGAGATGCTGGTCCCCGAGCGCTTTCGCAGCAGTCATCCGGGACTGCGTTCCTCATTCTTCTCTGATCCAGTGTCGCGTCCCATGGGTGCCGGTCGCGATCTTTACGGCTTGAAGAAAGACGGCAGCGAGTTTCCGATCGAGATCGGTCTGAACCCGATCGAGACCGAAGAGGGAATGATGGTGCTTTCGGCCATCGTGGACATTTCCTCCCGCAAGCGGCTCGAAGAGCGGTTCCGCCAGGTGGTGGAGTCCGCCCCGAATGCCATGGTCATGATCAACGACAAGGGCAACATCGAGATGGTGAACGCGCAGGCGGAGCGCGTATTCGGTTATCAGCGCCCAGAGTTGTTAGGACAGCCCATCGAAATGCTGGTGCCGGTGCGCTTCCGGGCAAAGCATCCGGGACTGCGCTCCTCGTTTTTCTCAGGGCCTGTGTCGCGTCCGATGGGCGCTGGCCGCGATCTCTTCGGTCTGAAGAAGGATGGGAGTGAGTTTCCGATCGAGATCGGTCTCAATCCCATCGAGACCGAAGAAGGCCCGATGGTCCTTTCGGCCATTGTCGACATCTCCTCGCGAAAGAAGCTCGAGGAGCGATTCCGCCAGGTCGTGGAGTCCGCGCCCAACGCGATGGTGATGATCAATGCGTCCGGCAATATCGAAATGGTCAACGCGCAGGCCGAACGATTGTTCGGCTATGAGCGCAAGGACATGTTGAAGCAACCGATCGAGATTTTGGTGCCGCCGCGCTTCAGGCACAACCATCCCGGATTGCGTTCCTCATTCTTCTCAGACCCAGTATCGCGCCCCATGGGCGCCGGCCGCGACCTATACGGACTGAAAAGAGACGGCAGCGAATTTCCGATCGAGATCGGGCTCAACCCGATCGAAACGGACGAAGGCCCGATGGTGCTCTCGGCCATTGTCGATATCTCTTCGCGCAAGAAGCTGGAAGAGCGCTTTCGGCAGGTGGTGGAATCCGCGCCCAACGCGATGGTGATGATCAACAGGGAGGGGAGGATCGAGATGGTCAACGCCCAGGCTGAACGTCTGTTCGGCTATGAGCGCAAAGACATGTTGAAGCAGCCGATCGAGTTGCTCGTGCCGGCACGCTTCCGCGCCAACCATCCTGGATTGCGGTCTTCGTTCTTTTCTGGCCCGGTGTCGCGCCCCATGGGCGCCGGCCGCGATCTATACGGATTGAAAAGAGACGGCAGCGAATTTCCGATCGAGATCGGGCTCAACCCGATCGAAACAGACGAAGGCCCGATGGTGCTCTCAGCCATCGTCGACATCTCCTCGCGCAAGAAGCTCGAAGAGCGCTTCCGCCAGGTGGTGGAGTCCGCACCTAACGCGATGGTGATGATCAACACGAGCGGAAGCATCGAGATGGTGAACGCGCAGGCGGAGCGCGTCTTCGGCTACGAACGCAAGGAATTGTTAGGCCAGGCGATCGAGATGCTCGTTCCCGTGCGCTTTCGCAGCAATCATCCCGGCCTACGCTCCTCGTTCTTCTCAGGTCCGGTGTCGCGCCCGATGGGCGCCGGCCGCGACTTGTACGGCCTCAAGAAAGACGGCAGCGAGTTTCCCATCGAGATTGGCCTGAACCCGATCGAGACGGATGAAGGCCCGATGGTGCTTTCGGCCATCGTCGACATTTCCTCGCGCAAGAAACTGGAAGAACGTTTTCGCCAGGTGGTCGAGTCCGCGCCCAACGCCATGGTGATGATCAGCCAGGAAGGCAATGTCGAGATGGTGAATGCCCAGGCCGAACGTTTGTTCGGCTACGACCGCAAGGAAATGCTGAAGCAGCCCATCGAGATGCTGGTGCCGGTGCGTTTTCGAGCAAATCATCCCGGCTTGCGGTCATCGTTCTTCTCAGGCCCGGTGTCCCGCCCCATGGGCGCGGGCCGCGATCTTTTCGGCCTGAAAAAAGACGGCAGCGAATTTCCGATCGAGATCGGCCTGAATCCCATCGAAACCGACGAAGGCCCGATGGTGCTCTCAGCCATCGTCGACATCTCGGACCGCAAGCACAAGGAACAGAGCATTCACGCCGCACTCAAGGAAAAGGACGTGCTGCTCGGCGAAATTCACCATCGCGTGAAAAACAACCTGCAGATCGTGCACAGCCTGCTCGGACTGCAATCGACCAACATCACCGATGAGCTCGTCATCGGCATGATGCGTGAGAGCCAGAACCGCATCCGCTCGATGGCGCTGATCCACCAGACGTTGTACGAGTCGAAGGATTTCGCACGCGTCGACTTCCGCAATTTCCTCGACTCGCTGTTGCCCAATCTCGTTTCTTCCTACGGAATCGGCAGCGAACGCGTGAAGCTCGTCATCCAGTCGGTCGAGGTCCTGCTGCCGATCAACGCCGCCATTCCTTGCGGCCTCATCGTCAACGAGCTCATCTCCAATGCGCTCAAGCACGGGTTCCCCGGCGACACCAAGGGCGAGATCAGCGTGAGGCTCTCACAGGCGAGCGGTACCGATGTGGCGCTCGTGGTGAGCGACACGGGCATCGGCATTCCGGAGAGTTTCGAGATGGCGCGCACCACCACACTGGGCCTGCAGCTCGTGACGATGCTCGTGGATCAGCTCGGCGGCACTCTTGAAGTCACTCGTGCGAAGCCGACGAGCTTCGCGTTACGTTTCCCCATCCAGAAGTAAACACATGCAGCCAGCCAGGGTATTGGTGGTCGAAGATGAACGGGTCGTTGCGATGCACCTTCGGCAACAGCTCTCACGACTCGGTTACGTGGTGCCCGCCATGGCGACCAAGGGCGCCGAAGCGTTGAGCAAGATCGCGGAGCTACTGCCCGACATCGTGCTCATGGACATCCACATCGAAGGGGATATCGACGGCATCGAGACCGCCGCGCGCATTCCGCCAGAGCTGCAGATTCCCGTCATCTACCTGACAGCCTATTCGGAGGAGGCGACCCTGGAGCGAGCCCGGCTCACGCGTCCTTACGGTTATCTACTCAAACCCTTTTCCGAGCGCGAGCTTCACGCCGCCATCCAGATGGTGCTCGAACGCCGGCGCGCCGATTTGGTCCTTCGCAAGGATTCCGAGCGGCTCGAGGAACTCGTGCTCGAGCGCACCAAGGCGCTCACGAGCGCGCATCGACAGCTCGAAGCGGAGACTGCAGAGCGCGCCAATGCCGAACGGGCCCTGCAGCAATCACAGAAGATGGAGGCCGTGGGCCAGCTCACTGGCGGCATTGCCCACGATTTCAACAACCTGCTGCAGGTGGTAATTGGAAATCTGAGCGTGGTGATCCGCGTCGTGCCGGAAGATCTTGCCGATGGCCTGCCCCGGCAGCTGACGCAAAAGGCACTCAGCGCAGCACAGACCGCGGGCACTTTGACCCAGCGATTGCTGTCATTCGCGCGCAGGCAGCCCCTCTCCCCCAAACCCGTCAATGTGAATGGCCTGATCGGCGGCATGGAGGACATGTTGCGTCGCTCGCTCGGCGAGACAATCGCGATTGAAATCCATCTGGACCCCGAAGTATGGCTTACGGAAATCGATCCCAACCAGCTCGAGACCATGATCCTGAATCTCGCGCTGAACTCGCGCGATGCGATGACCCAAGGCGGCAAGCTCACGATCTTCGTACGGAACGTTGAACTCGCCGAAGCCGAATGCGAAGGCAAGCAGGACTTGCGCGCTGGCTGCTACGTCCAGATTTCCGTGTGCGACGTCGGATGCGGAATGGCCCCTGAAGTTCTCATGCAGGTATTCGAACCATTCTTCACGACCAAGGAAGTTGGCAAGGGCACCGGCCTTGGCCTCTCACAGGTCTACGGATTCGCAAAGCAGTCCGGGGGTTGCGTAGCAATAGAGTCCACGGCGGGCGTCGGCACTCAGGTGCATCTCTATCTACCGAGATTTCAGGGAGAGATCGCCGCCGAGCCGGCGCGTCCCGGAGAATCATCGGCGAATGTCAAGGGCACCGAAAGAATCCTGGTGGTCGAGGACGAGTCCGAGGTTCGCGCCGTTTCTGTCGCGGTCTTGCGCGACATGGGTTATCAAGTGTTGGAAGCACCCGACGGACCCTCGGCGCTGGATATCTTGCAAAAAGGTTCTGAACACATCGACATGTTGTTTACCGATGTGGTTTTACCCTCCGGAATGAACGGAGCGGTCCTCGCGGCGCAGGCGCTGGCCATTCGCCCGAAGCTCCGCGTGCTTTTCACGACGGGGTACGCGCGCAACGCTCTCACGCATGCCGGCCGGCTCGACTCGGGGGTCGAGTTGATTGCGAAGCCTTACACGTACCAGGAGTTGGGTGCGCGCGTGCGCGAGGTGTTCGATCGGCGATCCACTTAGTCGGGAGTTTGGGTTTTGACGACCGCCTAACCCTATTCTGCGGCGATGTCCTTCTGATTCAAGCAAAATCGGTGCCCTGAGAAGGCTTCATTACCCATGACGACTCCATCATTTCCAGTTGTCGCAATCGGCGCCTCGGCCGGTGGAATCGACGCGTTTCATTCGTTCTTTGCTCGCATGCCGGCAGATTGCGGAATGTCTTTCGTGGTGATTTTGCATTTGCCCGCCGACCACAAAAGCATGCTCACGGAGATCTTATCTCGTTGGACCAAGATGCCGGTCTTGGAGGTATCAGACCTCCTGAGCATCGAGCCGAATAGTGTTTATGTGATTCCTCCGCACACTGTCGTTACGCTCTCGGACGATAGATTCCGAATCCGCGCAAAATCCGTGGAGCGCGAGGCCGTGTTCCGGCCCATCGATGCTTTTTTTGATTCGCTAGGCGCAGCCACCGGTGAGCGGGCTGTAGGGATCGTGCTCTCCGGAACAGGCAGCGACGGAGCGCTTGGGCTCAAGGCCATCAAATCCTGCGGAGGCCTGACGATCGCTCAGGGGCGCGATGGTACCGCCCCGCAGTATCCCGAAATGCCCAATGGCGCGATCGCGACCGGCGCGGTCGACCTGGTTGCGTCCGTGGAAGAGATGCCAGCGCATCTGCTGCGCCTGCGCGCTTCACCTGCGCCGCAGGCCGTGAGAAACCTGCAACCCGACGACGTCGAGCGGCTCCGGCTGGAAATTTGTTCTCTGCTGCGAGGCGGTGTCGGGCATGACTTCAGTGGGTATCGCCCGCAAACGTTTTTCAGGCGGGTTGAGCGCCGGATGCAAGTGGTGAACACACCTGATCTGGAAGGCTACGTGGCCGTCCTGAAGCGCGACCCCGCAGAAATCACCTTGCTGTTCAGAGACCTGCTGATCCGCGTCACCAGCTTTTTTCGCGACGAGGAAACTTTCGACGTCCTCGAGGCGAAGGTCATCCCGCACCTGTTCGAAAACAGGCGGGCCGACGGCACGGTCCGCGTGTGGGTGCCCGGCTGCGCCACGGGTGAGGAAGTTTATTCTCTGGCGATTCTACTGCGTGAGTTCATGGATCGTGTCGAGAGCACGCCGCGAGTGCAATTGTTCGCAACGGACATCGACGAGGCCGCGATCACA
This sequence comes from uncultured Pseudomonadota bacterium, assembly GCA_963846605.1. Lineage (GTDB taxonomy): Bacteria > Pseudomonadota > Gammaproteobacteria > Steroidobacterales > Steroidobacteraceae > CADEED01. The sequence continues at coordinate 335,410 of CAWJWS010000007.1, read as the reverse complement.
GCCGCGCGGCTTGGGCGCTATCCGGCGACGCTATTGGATGGGCTCTCCGCAGAGCGGCTCGCGAGATTTTTCAACCTCTCGCACGGCAGCTACGTCGTCAGCAAAGAGATTCGAGACCTTTGCACGTTTTCGACCCACAACGTGATTCGGGATCCACCCTTCTCGATGATGAATCTGGTGTCGTGCCGCAATCTGCTCATCTACATGGGCACTGATCTCCAGGCTCGCGTGATTCCGACCTTTCATTACGCCTTGGCGCCTGGGGGGATGCTATTGCTGGGAAGTGCCGAGTCGGTGGCTCAGCACGCTGAATTGTTCGACACCGTCGACAAGTCGGCGCGGATTTATCGCAAGCGAGATGTTCGCAGCCCCTCTATTAACTGGCAAAGCTCGCTGACAGATCGAAGTCATCAGACGGTCCGGCTGGGAAACCCCTCGAACACCCAACAGGTTTCCCCGCCGCTGCCCTCGAGCGCGGCAGTAGATAGTGCGCCGCCCATAGCCAGATTCGAAACGCTTTTGGGAGCGATGGAACCCAATGCTGCGTCGGTCGATCAATTGCAGCGCGCGCTGACGACCACCTGCACTGAACTTCAATCGCTGACCGAGCAACACCATACCGCGCTGGAAGAATTGCGTAGCACCAACGAAGAATTGCATTCGGTCAACGAAGAGATGCAATCCACGAACGAGGAACTCGAGACCTCCAAAGAAGAACTGCAGTCGGTGAACGAAGAGCTGCATACGGTAAACCTGCGGCTGACGGAGAAGGTCGGCGAGCTGGACCGAAGCAACAGCGATCTTCGAAATCTTTTCGACAGCACGCAGATCGCAACAGTGTTCCTCGACCGTTACCTGATCATTCGAAATTTTACGCCGGCAATCGTTCCACTCTATAACCTCATCCCGAGCGACCAGGGTCGGTCGCTGGCCGACATCGTGAGCCGCGTCCAATACACGACGTTGCGAGAAGACGTGGCCTCCGTTTTGGCCACACTGGAACCCTTGGAGCGGCGCGTGATTCGCGACGACGGCGCTGCACACTACATTCTGCGCATCCTGCCGTATCGCGATCCCGACAGCACCATCAGTGGCGCGCTCATCACGTTCGTCGACGTCACCAGCATCGTGCAGGCGGAAGCAGCGCTGCTCGAAGCAGACATCCGCAAGGACGTGTTCCTGGCGACCCTGTCGCACGAGCTGCGCAATCCATTGGCGCCGATCCGCACCGCGGCCGCGCTTCTGCAATCGCCGAAGCTCGGGGCTGAGGAGCTGCAGCGTGCCCAGGCGATCATCGCCCGACAGGTCGGGCACATGAGCTCGTTGCTCGATGATCTTCTCGATGTGTCGCGTATCACGCGCGGATCGTTCGTGCTGAAGAAGTCCTATGTCGATCTGCGGGAATTGATGGAAGAGGCTGTCGAGGCGGTGCAACCCGCCATCGACAAGCGCCAGCACACACTTCGCATCGAATGGCTATCTACGCCATTGACGCTGGAGGCCGACTCGGTTCGCCTCACGCAGGTGCTCACGAACTTGCTTACGAATGCAGCCAAATACACGCCACCAAAGGGCGTCATCACTCTGGGAGCCCGTCTCGAGAAGAATTCCCTGGCAATATTCGTGCGCGATAACGGCGTCGGATTGACGCCCGGTGCAATCAGTCGGGTATTCGAAATGTTCGCCCAGGTGGAGTCTCAAGTAGCTCGCTCTGAAGGGGGGCTCGGCATCGGACTAGCGCTCGCCAAAGGTTTGATCGAATTGCACGGCGGCCGCATCGAAGCGCGCAGCGACGGACCCGGCCAAGGCAGTGAGTTCACCTTGTGTTTGCCGCGCAGCATGATCGTGACTCATCCCGCGCACGAACCGGATCAGCCGTCTAATGTGCCGGACCGGATTGCCAAAAGAGTGCTGATTGCTGACGACAATCAGGATGGCGTCGACTCTTTGAGCATGTTGCTCAACCTATCTGGTCATCAGGTCCATGTTGCACACACGGGGCCGCAAGCTCTGGAATTGGCCCAACGCGTGAAACCACAGATCGCCGTGCTAGATATCGGCATGCCCGGCTTCAACGGGTATCAGGTTGCAGAACGAATTCGTGCCGAGGCCTGGGGACACAACATCACGTTGATTGCCGTGACCGGCTGGGGTCAGGAAGAAGACAAGCGGCGAGCCAAGGCTGCGGGTTTCGATCATCATCTGACGAAGCCAATCGATCCCACCAGCTTGGAAGTTTTGATCCGTGGCGCGGATCCTGTTGCCGGCGGCGATGCGACGCCGGAATAAGCGCGTGCGACGACTAGCGTAACGGAGTCGCGAAGGCCCTCTTGCCCACTGCTCGCTTACGCGCCGATGGGTCTATGCCATTCGCGAGCATCGATCTTGCGACTTGGTGACGAGCCCTCGCCTCTTCCAGCGAAACGTCCGGTCTGAGCCCGAGCGCGAGCGTGTTGTATTTGCCACGGAAGCGGTAGTTATAGCGCCAGTATTGGCCGCCGTTTGGCATCACCAGCGTGTAGAGACCGCGACCGGCGAAGATCTTTCGTGCATAGCGCCGCGGCGACGTTTTGCTAGCTACAGCTTTCCTGCGCACCTTCACATTAGAGTTCTGGTGCATTGGCGGTCGGGCTCGAGGAAATCTACCCCGCGATGCGTTGCACGACTCTGAACTCTCCAAAGCCCGATCCCAGACAGACTTCAGCGAAGAGCGCGGCTGTAAACGATTGCCGTCAAATGAGAATTGCTGCTTGTGTATGCGGTGTGCGAGTTCGATGCCGGCGAGCGTCGTGGCGGCCGTTTCAAATGACTTGAAGCCCAACATCGATGCGCAACGACGTTTAATCGCGCGGTGGTCTTGCTCGACAATGTTGTTTAGATAGCGGCAACTGCGTACTAGCACCGACTTCCATCTCGGGTCTTCGTCAGCCAGCAAGCGTACTGCTCTATGGCTCGCTGCATGCCCATCGAGAGTCACCTTCCGGGGCCACGTCGATTGTTGGGTAGCGACCGCCTTGCGGAAAAATGCCTGCGCGGCCTCGATTCCGCGATCTTCCCGCAACAGTGAATCGACAGACTTTCCGTGTTTGTCCACGGCGCGATAGAGATAGGTCGATTTGCCGCGAACTCGGATCGCGGTCTCGTCCATGCGCCAAGAGGAATGCACCGGACGCGCGTAGCGATTCCAACGCTCCTCGTACTCCGGCACATAGCGCAGGACCCAACGCATGATCGTCGTGTGCGACAGGACCACTCCGCGCTCGGCCATCATGGCGGCCAGGTCGCGATAGCTCAGCCGGTAGGTGATGTACCAGCGGACGCAGAGCTCAATGGTTTCGGTCTGGAACCGGCGGCCGCGGTAAATCGGGTCGCGCTCGATTGGTTGGGTCATTCATGCTCTCCTTAAAAGGCACGAATTCCTCCGCTTTTCCGCCAATGCAACAGAACCAGGAAATACCCGCACTGAAGATCGATTTCTCAATGCTCAAGGCGGTGAGCTTTCGATTTTCAACTCATTACGATCAGCCAAGCAAGTCATCAGTCGATGTGACCAGCACACAGCTGCATCCAGTCTGGCTCCATACCCGTTTGTCCCAAGTGCCGGGCTCGGCACGGTTGTATTCACCGGGGTACAGCTTGAGGTCATCGATCCACAGCTCGCCATCCAAAAGGTGTAGTTCCTCCACGCCTGCATGGGTATGCGGCGGATACTCGGCGCCGGGATCGAGCCGCACCATGAGGCTCACGCGATGCAGGTCCGGGTCGATCGAGAGTACCTTGCAGAAGACACCCGGCGCGGGCTGTTCCCACTCGACGTCCGGCCATTGCGACGGCAACTCAAGTTCGTCCTCGGCCGCCGACCAACCTTCCTTGCCGATACGCCTGGCAAGCTCGTTCCAAAGCGAACGGGCCGGACTCAATTCTTCCCCCGGCCAGCCCGGAATGGCCGCCCTCAATGCAGCTCGGGTCGAGTTCAATTCCGCGGCGCAGCGAGCGCACACTTCGAGGTGGGCTTCAATGCGTTTGGCCTCGGCGTCTGCCAAAGCAGACACCGCGTACTCTTGGAGTAATTGCCGCTCGCCGCACGCGGCAGCATTGTCATTCGAGCTCATGAAATCCCTCGCGGCCCAGCGCGAAGCGCAGCTTCGTGAGACCCGACCTGATTAGCGACTGGACTGTGCCCAATGGCACGTCGAGTTGGCGCGAAATCTCGGCATTTGTGGCGTCGGAAAAGTACGCGAGTCCAACGGCGGCCCGCTCTTCTTCACTCAGAGCAGCAAGCGCGGCTCGGACATGCGCCATTTGCTGTCGCTGTTCGAACCCGCTGGACCCAATTTCATTCCCAGCTTCGAGGCCTTCAGGCTCAGCACCGGTTATTTCCCGCCCGCGGTTCATGCAGGCGATGGCCCTCGCCCGCGCCATGTTCATGACCCATCCGATCACCGTTCCGTCGTCGGCCCGGGAATAGCAGGATGCTCGCTTCCAGAGTTCTTGGAATACGTCGACCGTCACTTGCTCGGCGTTAGACTCACTGGACGTAATTCGCAACGCGCTGGTGAACACCAATCCGCGTAGATGCACGTACAGCGTGTGTAGTGCACGGACGTTTCCAGCAGCCACGGCGGCAAGCAGCGCGACCCATGCATCTTCGGACACGCGGACTTTGGTTGAGTCTGCGTATAGAAGCGAGCCCAGTGTCAGACCGGAGCCGGGTTCGGCGTCTTGCAATGGACGGGAGGCAGACATTAATGGCTATGCTGCCGTCATGCCGGCTGATGGGCAAGAATTGTTGTCGACTTTCAGCATCCCTTGGCTGCGCGTTCTTCACTTATGTTCGAAGGGTCCCTAGCCTTCTGGTCGGCATTGGACGCCGTCCTCTCGTATGCCTGCCCCCACCTACCGTGATAACTTTCGCCACCCCTCTCATTACGAGCCCTAACTATGCCTCAGCGGTGGGTTGTGCGTCGCGATATGGATGGCAAAGCTCAGAACGAACCGATGCGCTGCTTCCTACCTCACGCCATCGTCGCTGAGCCTGGCTTGCGAACCATCGACCAGTGTATTGACGGACTACTGCAGGAAGGTGAGGCTTCCATAGGAGACGGAGATCACAGGCTCGTCGTTCTTGATGGGAAAGCGGTGGCCCATATCGAGGTGACGATTCAGTACCCCGACTGAAATCGCTAGGAGCCGAAAGCCGCATGCGTTTTAGGGGCCCGCGGCGGATATCAACGAAAAATGGCGCCCCCTGCAGGAGTTCTCCTACAAACTCTTGGCCGATACTCTCACGCACCCACCCTTACACTGGCGCGTCGCACCATCAAGCGAGCGCATGAAAACCACAATTCCCACAGAGCCGGTCGGCAGCATCCCCCGCCCCCGTTCTCTGATCGAAGCTATCGCCCGGGCGGGCTCCGGTACTGATCCATCTCTGGATCCGATGTATCTCGAAGCCACGCGAGACACCATCGCTGAGTTCGAGGCTACCGGATCGCCTGTCATCACCGATGGCGAGCAGCGCAAGTATCACAACTTCTGGACCTACAGTGTCGAGGGGCTTCCCAACAGCGCTCCCGACGGCTTCCGCATTCCCTTCGCTGCCGGTCACGTGCGCCGAATGCCGAGGTTGACGCGCGGACCCATGCGCTACGCGCGTTATGCGGACCGTTTCCTGGAAACCGCGTTGCGCCTGTCTCGGGTTCCGGTGAAGCAGGCGGTGATCTCCCCATCCGCGTTGAGCCTCATGTATCCGCCGGAGGGCCTACCGGATTACTCCCGCGAACAGTTCATCGATGATCTCGTGAGCGAGCATGTGAAAGAAGTGCGCTCGTGTCTCAGTCTCGGCGCCCATTCGGTCCAGGTGGACTTTACCGAGGCGCGCCTGGCGCTGAAGCTCGACCCGAGCGGAACCCTGCTCGCAAGTTTCATCGACCTCAACAACCTGGCGCTGGGATCGTTCACGGAAGCTGAGCGCCGTCGCATTGGCGTGCATACGTGTCCCGGTGGCGACCGCGACTCCACGCACAGCGCTGAGATCCCATATGCCCGGCTGCTCCCGAGCCTCTTCAGCCTGAACGTCGCCAACTTCTACGTAGCGCTGGCGGGCGAGAAGGATCGAGCGGGCACACTGGAATTGATTCGCGAAAACTTGCAGCCGAACCAACGGGTATTCGTTGGGGTCATAGCGCCGATCGATCCGCGGCTGGAAACCCCGGAAGAAGTCTGCGAACGGGTACTCGAAGCCGCCCGATACATTCCGCTCGATCAACTGGGCACGACCGACGACTGTGGATTCGCGCCGTTCTGCGACGACACGTCGACGTCGCGAGACCTCGCATTCGCCAAGATCCGCGCCCGCATCGCCGGCACCGCTCTGGCGGAGCAAGCGCTCGCGTGACCGATCGTCCGGAAGAGGAGCGTCTGCGCGAGGCTGCGCTGAAAAACATCGAGGTCATACTCGCGGCGCGGCAGCGCGCCGAGCGGGAGCTGATCGCGGCGCGCGACGCGCTCGAGCGACGTTCGTCGGAGCTGCAGCAGCAGCGTGCGTGGTTCGAAGTGACTCTCGCGAGCATCGGCGATGCGGTGATCACGACGGACGCCCACGCCTGCGTGACATTTCTCAATCCCGTGGCCGAGTCGATGACAGGCTGGTCGCTGCCCAATGCGCTCGGCAAGCCATTGCGACAGGTCTTCAATATCGTCCACGAGGACACCCGCGAACCAGCGCCAAGTCCCGTTGAGCAGGTGCTCGCCACTGGGAGGGTTGTCGGGCTCGCGAATCACACGTCCTTGATCGCGCTCGACGGCCGCGAGATCGCGATCGAGGACAGCGCCGCGCCGATTCGCAACCCGGAAGGCAAGATAGCCGGCACTGTCATGGTGTTCCATGACGTGACCCGCCGGCGCCTCGCGGAGATCGCACTGCGCAACAGCGAGGAGCGATTGCGCGCCATGTTCGCGCAAGCCGCGGTCGGTATCGTCATTGCAAATCTCGACGGCCGCATCGAGGAAGCCAACGATAAGATTTGCGAGATCTTGGGCTTCACACTCGGGGAACTGCGTGCGCGCACCCTTGTGGATCTCGCGCACCCGGACGATCTGCACAGTACAAGTGACCAGTATCGCCAGCTGGTGGAAGGACTCGTCTCGACTTGGACGTTGGAGAATCGCTACATCCGCAGAGACGGCACTGTTGTCTACACGAAAACCAACGTCACGCTGCTACGACGGGAAAGTCGAGTGGCCCAGCAGTTCGTCGCGATCATCGAGGACATCACGGAGCGCAAGCGATCGGAGGAGGTCCGCAGTCGCCTGGCGGCGGTAGTCGAATATTCCGATGACGCCATCATCACTAAGACGCTCGACGGGGTCATCAGTAGTTGGAACCCCGGGGCCGAGCGCATTTTCGGTTACTCCGCCGACGAGGTGATCGGCAAGCCAATTCTCATGTTGATTCCTCAAAGCCATCAACACGAGGAGCCTTCGATTCTCGACCGGTTGCGGCGCGGAGAACGCATCGATCATTACGAAACACAGCGCCGACGGAAAGACGGCGAGCTGATCGACGTATCACTCACGGTGTCACCATTCAAGGATGCCAGCGGCAAAACCATCGGCGCCTCGAAGATTGCGCGAGACATCACCAGACAAAAGCGGGCCGAGAAAACGTTACGTGAGCAAGCAATGGACAACGCCCGGCTGTTCGAAGCATCCCAGCGAGAGCTGGCGAGCCGCGAGCGAGCCGAAGCAGCGTTGCGCGATACCGACCGCCGCAAGGACGAATTCCTCGCGACACTGGCACACGAACTGCGCAATCCTCTCGCGCCCATTCGTCAAGCCGTCATGATCAGCGACTCCCTCAATGCCAGCGAGGACCAGAAGCGTTGGAGCCATGCCGTCATCAAGCGGCAGGTGCAACACATGTCTCTGCTGCTGGACGACCTGCTCGATGTGTCGCGCATCACGCGAGGCACGCTCGCGCTGCGCGTGCAGATGACCGAACTCACCGCGATTGTCGACGCGGCGATCGAGCAGGCGCGGCCGCTCATCGAGGGAAAGCATCACCAGCTTACGAAGTCGCTTCCCGCAGGCCAAGTGAGCTTTGCGGCCGACCCTCTGCGGCTCGCGCAGGTTTTGTCCAACCTGCTAACGAATGCCGCCAAGTACACTGATCACGGCGGGAAAATCGAATTGGCGGCTACCGTTGACGCGCAATGGGTGACCATTTCGGTCACCGACAACGGTGTCGGTCTCGACGCCGATGCGCTTTCGCAGATTTTCGTCATGTTCTCGCAGGTCACCGGCACACAGGACCGCTCCGAAGGCGGGCTCGGTATAGGCCTTGCGCTCGCCAAAGGGCTCATGAGGCTGCACAACGGAACCATCGAAGCGTTCAGCGAGGGTGTCGGCCGCGGCAGCAAATTCATCGTCCGCATCCCCCATCGCGCGATGGAGACGGAAGAGAAGTTCGCCAGTCCCCGGCACCATCTCACAGCCTGCGGCCCGCCCCCGCCAGGTGCTCATCGCCGACGACAATCGCGACGCTGCGGAAAGCCTGGCGATGCTGTTCGAGATGGAAGGCCACAAGGTGACGATCGCCTCAACTGGCAACGAAGCGCTCGATCACATCGCGAAGGATCACCCCGATGTCGCGATTCTTGACATCGGAATGCCCAAGCCCGACGGATACGAAGTCGCGCGCAGCGTACGCGCAGATTCGCGTTTCAACGATCTCATGCTCATCGCATTGACTGGATGGGGCCAGGAAGGCGACAAGCTCCGGGCGCGAGAAGCAGGTTTTGACTTCCACTTCACGAAGCCTGTCGAGCCGGCGCAAATATTGGAGTTGCTGGGTGACAATGCCCGCAGGAACGAGCCGGGATGATGAGGGCCATCATCTAGGGTGCCTAAGCATAGGAGAGGTCGCGTCAGAATCGGCAAAGCATCCTTGCCAGGGCCTCGATTTCAATCGGCTTCGTGAAGTGATGATCGAATCCCGCATCGGTGGCTCGCGCTTTGTCCAAGGCCTGTCCCCAACCCGTCACCGCTACCAAAGTTATCGACGCACTCGTCGGACTGTTGCGCACCTTGCGCGCGACTTCGTATCCATCCAGTTCCGGCATGCCAATGTCGAGTACCGCAACCTCAGGACGGAGTGCCTCGATCGCCGATAACGCCTGCCCGCCGTCGTAAGCGACTGTCACTTCGTGCCCTTCCATGCGTAACAACATGGCAAGACTGTCGGCGGCGTCTTTGTTGTCGTCGGCGATCAACACACTCCTCCGGGTCGCGGGAGTGGTCGAAACCGATGCGACTTCAGCTGGCGCGGCGTCCGGCATTTTTCGCGGGAGCCTCGCGGTGAACTCACTACCCTGCCCGGTGCCGTCGCTGCGCACTTCCAGCGTTCCGTGATGCAGCTCGATTAGCCCCTTCGCCAATGCCAGTCCGATGCCGAGCCCGCCTTCCGACCGATCCTGCGCGGACTTGACCTGCGAAAACATCGAAAACACTTCCGCGAGCGCCTGCGCCGGAATTCCGATTCCGTTGTCAGCCACGCTGAAGCTCACCGCGTCCGAATCGCAGGCCGCTCGCAGTCTGATGTCACCGCCTGGATCGGTGTACTTCGCTGCGTTGGTCAAGAGATTCGACAGCACCTGGGCGAGTCGCAATGGGTCTGCCACGAAGCGAGCAGGCTCATCCGCGATTTCGATGCTCAAGGTGTGCTGCTTGGCTTCGATGATGGGCCGCGCAGTCTCGATTGCCGCTTCAATGATCGACGTCAGGGTCGTCGTTTGTGGCCGTAACGACATCGTGCCCCGCGTAATGCGGGAAATGTCGAGAAGATCGTCGAGCAGCAAGCCCATGTGCTTGACCTGTCGGTCGATGACCTGATGACTCCAGCGCTTCTGCTCCGCCGTGGCGGTCGCGGTCTTCGAGATGGCGGAAGCTTGGCGGATGGGCGCGAGTGGATTGCGAAGCTCATGCGCCAAGGTTGCCAAAAACTCATCCTTGCGACGGTCGACTTCGCGAAGCGACGCCTCCGCCCGCTTGCGGATTGTGATGTCTCGAAAAGACAGCAGGATCAGCGCAGCGCTGTCACGTACCAGACGGCGGGCGTCGAGCAGAACGATACGGCGTCCGGTCCCCGGAAAATTCCGTTCGAGCTCGATGGTCTGGAAACCACTGTTCCCGGCCAAGGTTGCCGAGAGCGCAGTCCACAACGAGGATGTCTTCCAGTCCTGGTCACCCAGAGCTGGCAGTGGAGTGCCCTGAGACTGTTCGCGAGAAATCCCGAACCAGTCGTAGAACGCGCGGTTTGCAGTCTGAACTTGCATGCGCTCGTCCAACACCACCAGCGGATCGATTACCGCGTTCAAGATCGTCTTCGTGTATTCACGCTCGTAAACCGCTTGACCGAGACTTGCTCGGAATGCAGTGATGTTCGTGAACGTGAGTACGGCTCCGTTTACCCGTCCCTCGGAGGCGGAAGACGGAGCGACACGAACGAGAAACCACCGGTCAGCATTGCGCATCTCGAAGCGAGACGGCACTTCGTCGACCATCACCTGCAGGCAGATCTTTTCCAAATCGTGGCTGTCCGCCAGCGCGCGCATGTCTCGAGCCGCAGCGCCCACATCCGACGGGCTCGCGCCAAGTGAATCAACCGCCGCGCGGTTGAATCGAACGACCTTGCAGGCACGATCGATCATGACGATCGGAATTTCGATCGTATCCAGGATGCCAACGGCATCGGCGCTTAATGCGTCCGCGCTCACGGCGCCGTCTTGCAACGAGCGGCGCTCGACGAGCCCAATCTGGATCTTGTGTAGCTCGCTCATCAACGGGACTGGCGTGCCTCGTGGTAAAGCGCACGACTGCGTTTCAACACGGAATCCGCGACATCCGGGAGGCTATCGCGAAGTGCCAGCAGCAAAGCCTGGGAACGCGGCATTCGAAATTGGGGAGAATAGCCAGCGAGCAACTCCTGCTCTAGAACCCGGGCATCCTCCGCACCAACGGTGTTCCGGAGTGCATCCGCAACCGCCCGTTCAAGGCGCGCGTAGTCCTCGACGGGAATCAAATGAGAATGATTTTGTCCGAGCCGGGGCAGAAGCCGGGACTGCACCTCGTTGTCGAAATTGTCCATTACGAACGAACAGAAAATCGCGATCTCGTGATGACTGGCGAGTCGGTCGAATTGATCCTCGAGGTTCATGCTGGCAGCGACGTTTCCCTGTTCCCAGAGCACGTTGACCATCTCGCCCCACCAACGCACCTTGGGGTACTTGTTTTCGCAGCGGGCCTTGGCGATGACCTCTCCCGCAAGACCGAGGAAAACCGGAGCATCCGGCATGGAATTCTTCATGAAGCGCGGCAGTAGTTCGTCCGCATCAACGACCGTGAGCTGCCCATTGCTCTGGGCCGCCTTGACGTCAACGCCCTCTGCTTCCAGTCTCGGTCGAAAAGCTTCCCAGTGCGCGGCTGTCGGAACCAGGATGACACCCTCGCCGTTCGCGATTGCGCCGGCCGCAAATCGACAGACGGCGCGATTCAGGAACTGTTGATCCTGATAGAGCTGCACGATGTGGTCGCGCGGACCCGCTGAAGACAGAAGCCCATCCCAAGGTTCCTGCGCATTCGCAACTGGATCGAGATTTTGCTGTTCAAAACTGCTCATGTAGGGCCTCCTGACTCATGTCGCCGGCAGGGCTAGGGTAATCATCTGGCGCCGGGTTTCCACATTTCATGGCAAGTAGGACATATCTGACGCCCGTAGCCAAGGTTTTGGCCATTTCGCCATGATCGAGATCCCCGAGCCTCCTCACAGCTAACCTGTGGTGCGCGCTGCAGGCGAGCGGCGAGCAGCGAGCCGCGAAAAGCCGGATGTAGAACGCACGACGCTTGGTTGTTCACTCGCGTTCAACTGCGCACGGCCGCAAAGATGCCGACTCCCAACGACCTTTTTCGAGCGGAAGGGTCGACACCATCCGCGAGCATGGTGCGCGCCACTTGGTGTCGCGCTCTCGCCTTTTCTAGCGAGACGTCAGGATGAACTCCTAAGGCGAGTGTCTTCAGTTTGCCTTCGAACCGATAGTTATAACGCCAGTACTGACTACCGTTCGGCATGACTAACAAGTACAAGCCCCGACCGTCGAAGATCTTGCGCGCGCATCGGCGAGGCCGTGTGTGACGAGGTCCATTACCTCGAATGATCACCCGTGAGTTCTGGTGCATTGAAGGTCGAGCTGGGGAGGTATCACCCCGCGGTCGATCGGAGAGCGGGGACCTTCTCAGCGCGCGGTCCCAAAGTTGTTTGAGCGACGATCTCTTTCGTTCTTTGACGCGGTCGAACGAGAACTGCCCCTTGCGAATACGACTTGAGAGCTCGATGCCGGCGAACGTGATCGCCGCAGTCCTGAAGGATTTCAATCCCAACATTGACGCACATCGTCGTTTGATAACGCGATGATCCTGCTCGACGATGTTGTTGAGGTAGCGGCAAGACCGAACGACGACCGACTTCCATCTGGCGTCCTCGTCGCCTAGCAACCGCAGACCTCGATGGCTCGCGGCATTGCCGTCGATATTTACCGTGGTGGGCCATCGGAACCCATTCGCCGCGAGCGCGCTTCGGAAGAATTCCTGTGCAGCGTCCATACCGCGATCTGTACGCAGGAGGGATCCCACCGTTTTACCGTGCTTGTCGACGGCCCGATAGAGATAGTGCAATCCACCGCGAACTGAAACCGCGGTCTCGTCCATGCGCCAAGAGGAGTTCACGGGCCGCGCGTATCGAGCCCAACGGCTCTCGTACTCCGGCACGTAGCGCAAGACCCAGCGCATGATCGTCGTGTGCGAAACGATAATGCCGCGTTCGGCCATCATGGCGGCCAGGTCTCGATAGCTCAGCCGGTACGTGATGTACCAGCGAACGCAAAGCTCAATGGCTTCTGCTTGGAACCTACGACCCCGATAGATCGGGTCGCGCTCGATTGGCTGAGTCATTCATGCCTCCTTTATATGGCATGAACCTCCCCTGCTTCCGCCAATGCACCAGAACCTCGAAGTACCTCCGCGCGAGTGAGACTGCGTGAGAAGGTACGAGACGGCTTGAGAAACTAAAACGCTGAGAATCGCCCGATTTTCAGCGTTACTGAGACGGCATGAGATGCCGTGAGAAAAGTAATTGGCGGAGAGAGAGGGATTCGAACCCTCGAAGGGCTTTTGACCCTTACACCCTTAGCAGGGGTGCGCCTTCGACCACTCGGCCATCTCTCCGGGGGGCGCAATCATAGGGGCCGGAGAGCGATCTGGCAAAAACCGGCGCTATGAGGCCGGTTTCGCCCATCAGACGGGCAGGCTTTCCCGCGGTGTGCGGTTGGATTCGTCGGTCGAGCGCGCCATCGCCGGCGCCGCGGCCGCTCTTGATGCGCTCGAAGATCTCTTCGCGGTGAACGGCCACGTGTCTTCGGCGCATTGATGCCGATGCGCACCTGGTTGCCCTTCACGCCGAGGACCGTGACTGTCACGTCCTCGCCGATCACCACTGATTCACCAACTCGTCGCGTCAAAATGAGCATATTGAGGGCCCTCCGCGGAGCCTCTTTATCTTTGTCGTGATGGCTGTCCGGACCCCCGCAAGTGCGGACGAACAGCGATGCGGAACCTTAACACTTGCGCCTGCGACGGTCACGTAGGCACCTCTCATAACGCGGAGGACAGTAGCGCGCTAGGAGAGTCGCAAATCGTTGTGCAGAGATTTGACACAACTTTCGAGGCTGATCTTCGGCACCAGCACGGCGATCTTGATCTCGGAGGTGCGAAATGAGCAGCGTTTTCACGCCCTGGCGTGCAAGCGATTCAAAGAGTTGCGTGGCCACGCCGGCGTGGGAACGCATGCCCACGCCGACCACGGCGAGCTTCGCGACCTTGTCGTCGGAGGCTCATGCGCGCGCCCGGGAACTCGGCGGTAATGTTCCGCACCAGCCGCTGCGCCTCGAGGAAGTCGTCGCGATGCACGGTAAACGACAAGTCCTTAAGGCCCTCTCTGCCTGTGGCCAGCACGATCATGTCCACTTCGATATTGGCGGCGGAGATGGGTTTCAGCACGCGCGCCACGCAGTCGGGCGTGTCGGGCAAGCCCGAGATCGTGAGCTGCGCTTCGTCGCGGTTGAAGGCGATGCCGGAGATGAGTGGTGCTTCCACGTGGGCTTCCTCTTTGCAGATCAGCGTGCCGGGTCCGGGACGGAACGACGACAGCACGCGCAGCGGCACGTTGTACTTCGCCGCGAACTCCACGGAGCGGAGATGCAGTACGCGCGAGCCCTGGCCGGCGAGTTCGAGCATCTCTTCGAACGAAATCCGGTCCAGCCGGCGCGCCTCGGGAACCATGCGCGGGATCCGTGGTGTAGACGCCATCCACGTCCGTGAGGATCTGGCACTCGTCGGCCTGCAGCGCGACGGCCAGCGCGACGGCGCTGGTGTCGGAGCCGCCGCGGCCGATCGTGGTGATGTCGCCTTCGTCGTCGACACCCTGGAACCCCGCGACCACGGGCACGATGCCGGCGTCGATGGTCTCGCGCAGGCGCTTCGTCTCCACGTCCGTGATGCGCGCGCGCCGATGCACGTTCGTGGTGCGCACGCGGATCTGGCTGCCGGTGAAGGACCGCGCCGGGATGCCGCGCTCGCACAGCGCCATCGCCAGCAGCGCGATCGAGACCTGCTCGCCCGTGGACAGCAGCACGTCCATTTCGCGCGGGTTCGGCTCGCGTGCGATGCCGGCGGCGAGATCCACGAGGCGGTCGGTGGAGTCGCCCATGGCGCTGACCACGACCGCGATGCGATCGCCGCGCTCGCGCACGGCGGCCACTTTCTCGGCGACACGCTGGATGAGCTCGACCGAGCCCACCGAGGTGCCGCCGTACTTCTGGACGATGGTCCTGCGCCATTTTCAGGGCACGAGTTTGCGGCGCATGCACGCGTGGCGGCGCGCGCGATCAATTGTGCGCTGCCTCACGCGCCCAGTTTCGCGCGAACGAAGCCTTCGACGCTGGCGAGCGCCGCGCGCAACGCCGCCGGGTTGTTGCCGCCGGCCTGCGCGAAGTCCGGGCGGCCGCCGCCCTTGCCGCCCACCTGGCCCGCGACGTTGCCGACGAGTTCACCGGCCTTGACCTTGCGCGACCTGGTCGGCGGTGACACCCGCCACCAGCGTGATCTTGTTGGTGGCGTCCACCGAGGCGAGCACGATGATCGCGCTCTTGAGCTTGTCCTTGAGCTGGTCGACCGCGTTGCGCAACGCGCCGGCATCGGCGCCGTCCACCTGCGCGGCCACGAGCTTCACGCCCGCGATGTCGCGCGCGCCGGCCGAAAGATCCGTGCCCTGCCCGCTGGCGAGCTTGTCCTTGAGCGAGCGGTTTTCTTTTTCGAGCTGGCGGATGCGCTCGAGCGCGTCGGCCGACCTTCGCCTTCACGTCGTCGCGCGTGCCGCGCACGAGTCCCGCGACTTCCTTGACGAGTCTGATCGGTGTTCTCGAGGTAATCGAGCGCGCCTTCGGCGGTGATGGCCTCGATGCGGCGCACGCCCGCGGCGACGCCGCTCTCGCTGAGGATCTTGAAGATGCCGATGTCACCCGCGCGCGCCACGTGCGTGCCGCCGCAGAGTTCCATCGAGAATTCACCCATGCGCAACACGCGCACGTCTTTTTCGTATTTCTCGCCGAACAGCGCGATGGCGCCCTTGGCCACGGCGGTGTCGTACGGCATCTCGTCGCGTCTCGGCTTCGGCGTTGGCGCGGATTTCCGCGTTCACCAGCCGCTCGATGCGCCGCAGTTCATCCGGCGTGATCGCCGAGAAATGCGAGAAGTCGAAACGCAGGCTTGTCGGGCGCGACCAGCGAGCCTTTCTGCTGCACGTGCGTGCCCAGCACCTTGCGCAGCGCGGCGTGCAGCAGATGGGTGGCCGAATGATTGGCCGTGATGGCGTCGCGGCGCGGCACGTCCACCTGCGCGGCGAGCTTGTCGCCGACCGAGATGGCGCCCTTCTCGAGCTTGCCGATGTGCGAGAACGCGGTGCCGCGCTTCTGCGTGTCGGCCACGATGAATTTCGCGCTGACGTTGCCGAGTTCGCCGGCATCACCGACCTGGCCGCCGGACTCCGCGTAGAAAGGAGTGCGGTCGAGCACGACCTCGCCCTCGTCGCCGGCGTTCAAGCGATTGCACGGCCTGCGCCGTTCTTGAGCAGCGCCACGACCTGGCCGACGTCCGATGACTTTTTCGTAGCCGAGGAAGTCCGTCTTGCCTTCGATCTTGACGCCCGAACTCATGTCCATGCCGAACTTGCTGGCGGCCTGCGACATGCTCGCGCTGCTTCTGCATCGCCTTCTCGTAGCCGGGCATGTCCACCTGCAGACCGCGCTCGCGCGCGATGTCCGCGGTGAGATCGGTGGGGAAGCCGTAGGTGTCGTGCAGCTTGAAGACCGTGTCGCCATCGATGGTCTTGCCGCCACCGAGCTTGGCGATGGCGGCGTCGAGGATTTCCATGCCGGTCTCGAGCGTGCGCTCGAACTGCTCGCCTTCCTTCAACAACACTTCGCGCACGCGCGCCTGTTTTTCGACGAGTTCCGGAAACGCCTGGCCCATGACCTTGACGAGCGTGGGCACGAGTTCATTGAAGAACGTCGGGCTCTTGCCGAACTTGTGGCCGTGGCGCATGGCGCGGCGCGCGATGCGGCGGAGCACGTAGCCGCGGCCTTCGTTCGACGGGATCACGCCGTCGACGACGAGGAAGCTGCAGGCGCGGATGTGATCAGCGATCACGCGCAGGCTCGGATTCGTGAGGTCGGTGGTGCCTAACAACCGGCCGGCTTCCTTGATCAGGTCGACGAAGATGTCGATGTCGTAGTTGTTGGTGACGCCCTGCATCACCGCGGTCACGCGCTCGAGGCCGGCGCCGGTGTCCACCGAAGGTTTCGGCAGCGGCGTGAGCTTGCCGTCGGCCGAGCGGTCGAACTGCATGAACACGAGATTCCAGATCTCGATCCAGCGGTCGCCATCGTCGTTCGGGCGAGCCGGGACGGCCTCCGGGGATGTGCGCGCCGTGGTCGTAGAAGATCTCCGTGCACGGGCCGCAGGGACCGGTCTCACCCATCTGCCAGAAGTTGTCGGAACCGCCGCCCGGCTTGTCGCCGATGCGAACGATCTTGTCGGCGGGCAGGCCGATCATCCTTGTTCCAGAGCTCGAAGGCTTCGTCGTCGGTCTGGATAGACCGTGACCATGAGGCGCGCCGGATCGATCTTCAGCGTGTTGGTGACGAAATCCCAGGCGAAGCGGATCGCGTCCTTCTTGAAGTAATCGCCGAACGAGAAGTTGCCCAGCATCTCGAAGAAGGTGTGATGGCGGGCGGTGTAGCCCACGTTCTCGAGATCGTTGTGCTTGCCACCGGCGCGCACGCAGCGCTGGCTGGAGGCGGCGCGCACGTAGTCGCGCTTGTCGCGGCCCAGGAAGCAGTCCTTGAACTGCACCATGCCGGCATTGGTGAACAGCAGCGTCGGGTCATTGCCCGGGACGAGGCTGGAGGACGCGACCACGGTGTGGCCACGATCACGGAAGAATTCGAGGAAGGCACGGCGGACTTCCGCCGCGCTCATGTAAGGCGGTTTCTGGGACATGTACGTGCGTCAAATCTCGTCTAATACGGGGGGTCTGGGATCTATTCGGGTTCGCCGTCCGGAAGGTCACCCTCCATAACGGCGCGGATATGATCCGTTGAAAAGCCCCGGTATTGCAAAAATCTGGCCTGTTTCGCGCGTTCTTTCCAATCCTTGGGGATTTCCGGGCCGAACTTGCGTTCCCGGACTTCCCTGGCCCGTTTCGATGAAGTCCGGCGCGTCCTCACCTTTGACGGCTTCCGTCGCACGGCATCCTCGACTCGAGCCCGGACCGTACGCAGTTCATTGCGGATGCGCGCCGGCCCGTGGCCCCGCCGGGCCCGGTAGGCCACCACGTTCGCTGCCATAGCGCTCGATCGTTGAGTCTGTTCGGTGGCCAGCAGCTCGTCGACCACGGGGCCGATGGCGATCTCGAGGTAGCCGCGCGCGGCGAGCTTCTTGCGTCAACTCTCGCGAGGAGTAATCCCGCCGGGCCAGCAAGGCGATGGCGTAGGAATACGAGTGGTTCGGGTCGCCCTGCTCGAGTCTCGGTCAAGCGAGGCTTTGCGGCCCGGGCGGCGCATGGCTCAGTGAGCGACTCGGCTGGGTAGATCTGAACTCCGCCGCGGAACACGCATCGGACCTTGGCGAAGTTCCGCACGTCGTCCGCGGGATCTGCCTCCGAGCACCACCAGATCCGCGTCCATGCCCGGCGCGACCCGGCCGCGACGCTTGTCTTCTTTCCAGCGCGCGGCTGGCGCGGTGGTGAGTGACGCGAGAATCTCGCCGGGAGTCAAGTCCGGCCTGCGCCATCTGCACGTATTCCTCGGTGGGGTCGTACTCGTGCATGTAGCCCACGTCAGTGCCGAACAGGACCTGGCCACCGGCTCGACGAAAGTGCATCAGCTCCGCGAGCGTCGAGGCCACCAGACGCTCCACTATTTCGCCGGCACCTGACCCTTCTGCAGCTCATAGCCCCAGAGCTTGAAGGTGGGCATCACGAACATGTTCTGCGCAACCATCCGCTTTACCAAAGCGTCGTCCCAGGGAACCCTCTCGCCGAGCGTGGTGTGCACGAGTATGTCCACGCCGGCGTCGAGTGCGATGCGGATGCCTGCGATGGTCGACGGGTGCGCGAGCACCAGCTTGCCGCGACGGTGAGTCTGCTCGGCCGCGGCGCGCGCGACTTCCGGCGACATGCTCTTGAAGATGTCGTGCCCGGGTGAAGTGATCATGAACAACTTGGTGCCATCGGCCCCCGCTGCGAGGTTCTGCTGCACATCCTGGCGCGCGTCCGCCGCGTTGCGTGGCTGATGCATGCGCCCGAGCACGTCGGCTGGCAGATCGCTGATGTAGTGCGGAATGCCCTCGGGCGGGTACAGCGGCAGTCCGACGGTGAGGATTCTCGGCCCGCGCACGTCGCCTTTTTCGATGCGTTGACGAAGTGCAACGGTGTTGGCCAGATCCGAGCCCGTGTCGAACACCGTGGTGTAGCCGTACCGGGTGAGCATGGCGTCGAGGACGGTCATTCAGAAGGCCGGCCGGTGCATGCGCAGCGTCGCGCCAGGCGAGTTCGGTGAAATGCACGTGGCTGTTCTGGAAACCCGCCACCACCACCCCGCGACATTCCGAAGTGCGTGTGCCTTTGGGGATGGCAATGCGCGAGCGTTCATCTGCGACGGCACGAATGCGGCCGCGCTGTACCAGCACGGAGCCGTTCGGCAGTGCGGGTGCATCCGGCGCGGTGTAAATCTTTTCAGCCGGAATCAGCAGGGATTCCGCGGCTGCGGCAGTGGATCTGGACGCAAAGATGGCCGCAAAGATGGCGGCAAACACAGCGATGGATCGCATGCGGGAATCCTCAGTGGACGGATGGCTCTTGGACGAGCCACCCGTCCACCGGGTTGCACAGGATTACAGGGAAATCAGTCCGAGCCGCCGACGCTCTTGAGATCCGGGCGTGCGGCCTTCGGCGGCGGCAGCAACTTCACGCGGATCTGGTCTTCGATTTCCTTGGCCAGCTCCGGGCGGCCCTTGAGGAACTCGCGCGCATTGTCCTTGCCCTGGCCGATACGCTCGCCCTTGTAGCTGTACCAGGCGCCGGACTTCTCGATGATGCCCTGCGTGGAGCCCATGTCGATGATCTCGCCTTCGCGGGAGATGCCGAGGCCGTACATGATTTCGAATTCGGCTTCGCGGAACGGCGGCGCGACCTTGTTCTTCACCACTTTGACGCGGGTCTGGTTGCCCACCACTTCCTCGCCATTCTTGATGGCGCCGATGCGGCGGATGTCGAGACGAACCGAGGCGTAGAACTTGAGCGCGTTGCCACCGGTGGTGGTTTCCGGATTGCCGAACATCACGCCGATCTTCATGCGGATCTGGTTGATGAAGATGACCATGGTGTTGGAGCGGGAGATGTTGCCGGTGAGCTTGCGCAGCGCCTGCGACATGAGGCGGGCGTGCAGACCCATCTGCAGCTCGCCCATTTCGCCTTCGATTTCCGCCTTGGGCGTGAGCGCGGCCACCGAGTCGATGACGACGAGATCGACCGCGCTGGAGCGCACCAGCATGTCGGTGATTTCGAGGGCCTGCTCGCCGGTGTCCGGCTGCGACACCAGCAGTTCGTTCACGTTGACGCCGAGCTTCTCGGCGTAGGAAGGATCGAGCGCGTGTTCCGCGTCCACGAACGCAGCGGTGCCGCCGAGCTTCTGGATTTCCGACGACCACCTGCAGCGTGAGCGTGGTCTTGCCCGAGGATTCCGGGCCGTAGATCTCGATGACGCGGCCGCGCGGCAAGCCGCCGATGCCGAGCGCGATGTCCAGGCCCAGCGAGCCGGTGGAGACGGCTTCGACGTCATAGGAAGCGGAGGCATCGCCGAGACGCATGACCGAACCCTTGCCGAACTGCTTTTCGATCTGGCTCAGCGCGGCGACGAGCGCCTTCTTGCGGTTCTCGTCCATCGTGAAATCCCCTTTAGAGCGAAGCGACATTTGGTGAAAAAAATTTATCACACACTCCTGTATAAATACACAGGAATTTCGATGCGATTCACTGAGTAATTCGCGAGTCCTCTTTCTCATACAGTGGCCAGGAATCGAGAGCACTGTATATCGAGCCGCTGTTCCTCCCGACGACTCTCCATCAGCACGAAACTGTCGGCAGCGAACGACGAATCCCGGCGAGATTTCCTGCGGCCAAGCGATTTTTTCCGCGTCCGCGGTGCAGGATTTTCCGCGCCAGCGTCAGATGCGCGCGGAAAGGTTTGTCGTCGGGCGTGAATCCCGCCGCGACTGGCGGCATCGCGCAGCGCGATCGACAGCGCATTCGCCGCTTCCGACTCGCGCGTCGCGCCGGCGCACAAGCACGCGCGGCTTGTCCCAGAAGTCGAACTCGTCGAAATGCAGCTCCACCGGCGTGCCGCGCGTACGCTGGCGGCGGCGGCGCGCAACGTCGTCCAGCCGCTCCGGCGCCACCGCGCCCATGAAACACAGCGTGGCGTGCAGATTGCTCGCCGGCACGCGATGGCACCTGCAGCGCATTCACCAGCGGCGTGGCGCGCTTCGAGAATCCCTGCTGCCGTGCGCGATCGTGGGCTGCAGCGCGAAGAACAGCCGGAGCATCAGCCGCCCGGCAAGCCCGCGAACAGGTTCAACGCGTACTGCACGGCCTGGCGCCGCACCGCGTCGCGATCTCCCGTGAACTGGATCAAGTGCCCCTGGCACTCGAGTCGATCCTCGAATTTCTGCGCCAGTGCGAACCAGACAGTGCCGACGGGCTTGCCCGGCATCGCACCGCCGGGCCCGGCGATGCCGCTGACGGCAATGGCCACGTTGGCGCCGGTGCGCTCCAGGGCGCCCTCGGCCATGGCGCGCACCACGGCGTCGCTGACCGCGCCTTCGGCTTCGATGAGTTTCTCGGGCACGCCCAGGTCGCGGGTCTTGGCGGCGTTGGAGTAACACACGAAGCCGCAGTCAAACCACTCGCTGCTGCCGGCGATATCGGTACAGAGCTTGGCGATCCAGCCGCCCGTGCAGGATTCCGCGGTGACGAGGCGCCGTTGCGACTCGAGCAGACGCGAGCCACTTCGCGCGCCAGCGCGCAGGACCGTGTCGGCGGGAGTCGGCATGCGGGCGATTCCGCCAGACGCTGTGTCATCGGGAATCGACATGGCCGCGATTCTCGCATGGAGCGGCGCCCCGTATCATGGCCGGCAATGAACACCCGCCCGTCAGAACACACCCCGATGATGCAGCAGTACCTGCGCATCAAGGCCGAACACCCGAACTCGCTGGTGTTCTACCGCATGGGCGATTTCTACGAGCTGTTCTACGACGACGCGCGACGCGCCGCGAAGCTCATCGACATCACGCTGACCTCGCGCGGCCAGTCGGCCGGCGAGCCGATCCCCATGGCCGGCGTGCCCGTACCACGCGCTCGACAACTACCTGTCGCGCCTGGTGCGCAAGGGCGAGTCCGTGGCCATCTGCGAGCAGATAGGCGACCCGGCGAAATCCAAGGGCCCGGTCGAGCGGCAGGTGGTGCGCGTGGTCACGCCCGGCACGGTCACCGACGACGCGCTGCTGGAGCAGCGCCGCGAAACACTGCTGGCCGCGGTCACCCGCCGCGCCACAAGGATGGCGTGAGCTTTGGCCTCGCCTGGCTGGACCTGGCCGCCGGGCCGCTTCAGCGTCATGGAAGTCGACGGTGCCGGCCGCGCTGGAGGCGGAGCTCGAACGGCTGAAGCCCGCCGAACTACTGGTGCCGGAAGACCAGTCGCGCGAGCTCGGCGGACGATCTACCCGCGTCGGCGAGCAACGCGCGCGCCCGCCCTGGCACTTCGAACTGTCCAGCGCGTCGCGCCTGCTCACCGATCAGCTGGGCACGCTCGACCTGCGCGGCTTCGGCGCCGACGACCTGCCGCTCGCGATCTGCGCCGCCGGCGCGCTGCTGCAATACGTGCGCGACACGCAGAAGACGGCGCTGCCGCACATCAACTCCTTGAGCGTCGAAGAACGCGGCGACGCGCTGCATCTCGACGCGGCCACGCGCCGCAACCTGGAGATCGACGCGTCACTGTCCGGCCAGGACTCGGCGACACTGTTCGCGCTGCTGGACGCCACGGTCACGCCCATGGGTTCGCGCAACCTGCGCCGCTGGCTGAACCGCCCGCTCACCAATCAGCAGGAACTGCGTCGCCGCTACCAGGCCATCGCGCTGCTCGTCGACGCGCGCCGCTTCGAAGGCCTGCGCGAGCCGCTGCAGGCGATCGGCGACGTGGAGCGCATCCTGAGCCGCATCGCGCTGCGCAGTGCTCGGCCGCGCGACCTCACCGCGCTGCGCGCCTCGCTGGCCGTGCTGCCCGCCCTGCGCGTCTCGCTGGCGCGCCTCGAAGCGCCGCTGCATCGTCGACCTCGCGGCTCCGCCATCAGCGACCACGCCGACGTGGTCCAGCTGCTGCATCACGCCATCGCCGAAGAACCGTCGGTGATGCTGCGCGACGGCGACGTGATCGCTGCCGGGCTACGACGCCGAACTCGACGAGCTGCGCCGCATCTCCACGCACACCGATGAATTCCTGCTGGAGCTGGAACACCGCGAACGCGAGCGCTCCGGCATCTCCTCGCTGCGCCTGATCGTACAACCGCGTCTCGGGCTTCTTCATCGAGATCAACCGCTCGCAGGCCGAGAACGTCCCGAAGGACTACATCCGCCGGCAGACCGTAAAGAACGCCGAGCGCTTCATCACGCCCGAGCTCAAGAGCTTCGAGGACAAGGTGCTCGGCGCGCGCGAGAAGTCGCTGGCGAGAGAGCGCGAGCTCTACGACATCGTGCTCACGCAGCTGACCGACCGGCTCGGCGCGCTGCAGGCCACGGCCGAACGCGCTGTCCGCGCTGGACACCCTGGCGGCGCTGGCCGAGCGCGCGGCGGCGCTGCACTGGACCGAGCCCCAGCTCGTGGCCGAGACGCTGCCTCGAGATCCGCGGCGGCCGCCATCCGGTGGTGGAACACTTCATCGACGGCGCGTTCGTGCCCAACGACCTGGTGCTCGACGCGTCGCGGCGCATGCTGATCGTCACGGGCCCGAACATGGGCGGCAAGTCCACGTACATGCGCCAGGGCGCGCTGATCTGCCTGCTCGCGCACGTCGGCAGCTTCGTGCCCGCCGAGTCCTGCGTGCTCGGGCCGCTGGACCGCATCTTCACGCGCATCGGCGCGGGCGACGATCTCGCCGGCGGCCGCTCCACGTTCATGGTGGAGATGACCGAAGCCGCGAACATCCTCAACAACGCCACGGACAAGAGCCTCATCCTCATGGACGAGATCGGCCGCGGCACCAGCACCTACGACGGACTTTCGCTGGCCTGGGCCGTGGCGCGGCACATCGCGCGGGTCAACCGTTCGTTCACGTTGTTCGCGACTCACTACTTCGAGCTCACGCAGCTGCCGCGCGGAGATGGAGGGCATCGCCAACGTGCACCTCGACGCCACCGAGCATCGCGATGGCATCGTGTTCCTGCACGCGGTGAAGGATGGACCGGCCAGCCGCAGCTACGGCCTGGCCGTGGCGCAGCTCGCCGGCGTGCCGCGCGAGACCATCGCCGCCGCGCGCGAGTACCTGGCGGCGCTCGAGAAAGGCGCGTACGCACCACGGCGCCGCTCTCCGCCGGCCCGCGGCCGCACCGCGCATCCCACGCCGCAAGCACAGCTGCCACTCGAACCGCCGCCGCCGCCTCCGCCGGATCCCCGGCTGCTGGAACTCGAAGCGGCCGTGAAGCGCCGTGAACGCCGATGACCTGACGCCGCGCGCGGCGCTCGATCTCGTCTACAAGCTGCGCTCGCTGATTTCCTGACGTTCGGGAACTGAGACGCGCATCACGGCGCGCGCCGCGCCGCGGTTTTTCCCGTGTGATTCGCATCGCGCGCGCCGGGCCACGCGCACGCGTCCGGTGCATCCTTTTTCATAATGCTAACTACTGTGAACTGGCACACGGAGGTGGTGACTGCAGCGCGAAACGGCCTTCAGGCGGAGGAACACCCGTAATACAAAGGCGCCCCGTCAGTCGATCCCAAGGATCAGAAAAATGAAGCTCCGCAATTTCGCAGCCGCGCTCACCACCGTGTACGCGATCTCCTTCGCCGCGAACTCCGGTTTTGCGCAGGAAGCCCCGGTGGCCTGCATCGAGGACACCTCGTTCGGCGCGGACGCGACCTTCCGCTGCGGAAACAACACGGCGACGAACGCGCAGGCGGCCACCGCCGTCGGCGCGCAGGCCACGGCGAACACCGCCGGTGCGACCGCGCTCGGCAACAGCGCCAGCGCCACCGGCGCGCGCACCGTCGCGCTGGGCAATGAAGCGATCACGACCGTCGATGGCGCCACCGCGCTCGGCTCGGATACCGAGTCCACCGGTCCCAACTCCCTCTCCGTCGGCTTCGATGCCGAAGCGCATGCGACGAACGCGAGCGCGATCGGCGCCACCTCGCGCGCCATGAACACGCAGTCCACCGCGGTGGGCGCGGACTCCACGGCCACCGCCAACAATGCCACCGCGCTCGGCTACGACGCCGATGCACAGGCGGCCAACTCCGTCGCTCTCGGCGCCGGCTCGGTCGCGACCCAGGCCAACACGGTGAGCGTGGGTGGCGTGGGCACCGAGCGCCGCATCGTGAACGTCGCGGATCCGACCGCGGCCACCGATGCCGCCAACCGCAACTACGTGGACACCACGGCCGCGTCGACGCTGACCAGCGCGCAGACCTTCGCGACCACGGCGGCCGGCAACGCGCAGACCGCGGCGCAGACTTTCGCGACGAACGCCGCGAGCACGGCGCAGACGAACGCACAGACCTTCGCCACCAACGCCGCGAACACGGCGCAGACGAATGCGCAGACCTTCGCGACCACTGCCGCGGGCAACGCGCAGACCGCCGCGCAAACCTATGCCGACACCGCGGCGGCCACCGCGCAGACCAATGCGCAGACGTTCGCGACGACCGCAGCTGGCAATGCCCAGACGGCCGCGCAGACCTTCGCCACGAATGCCGCCAGCACGGCGCAAACCAACGCGCAGACGTTCGCGACCACCGCCGCGAGCACGGCCCAGACGAATGCGCAGACCTTCGCGACCACGGCCGCGAACAACGCGCTCACCGCCGCGCAGACGTACGCTGACAACGCGGCCACGACGGCTGCGGGCACCGCGCAGACGAACGCGCAGACGTTCGCGACGACGGCGGCCAGCAACGCCCAGACGGCCGCGCAGACCTTCGCCACGACCGCCGCGAGCACGGCGCAGACCAATGCACAGACGTTCGCGACCACGGCCGCGAACAACGCGCTCACCGCCGCGCAGACGTACGCTGACAACGCGGCCACGACGGCTGCGGGCACCGCGCAGACGAACGCGCAAACGTTCGCGACGACGGCTGCGAGCAACGCTCAGACGGCCGCGCAGACGTTTGCGACGACCGCCGCGAGCACCGCGCAGTCGAATGCGCAAACCTTCGCCACGACCGCGGCCAACACCGCGCAGTCGAATGCGCAGACCTTCGCCACGACCGCCGCCAACACGGCCCAGACCAACGCGCAGGCCTTCGCCACCACGGCGGCCAACAATGCCCAGACCGCGGCTCAGACCTACGCGGACAACGCGGCCACCACGGCGGTGAACGGCGTGCTCACGCAGGCGAACGCGTATGCGGACAACGCGGCGACGACCGCGGTGGCCGGCGTGCTCACGCAGGCGCAGACGTACTCCAACAACCTGGTGTCGGGCGGCAGCACGGCGGCCAGCCTGGCCAGCGTCAACGTCAACAACGGCGGCATCACCAATGCGGGCACCATCAGCGGTGTGACCGCGGCCACGCAGTCCAACCAGGCGGTGAACTTCGGCCAGCTCCAGGCGGTGTTCACGCAGCTCGTGCAGAGCGGCCTGTGCCGCGTCGACGGCGGCTCGGTCTCCTGCGGCGTCACCGGCGCGCAGAACGCGATCGCCGCGGGCACGAACGCCGTGGTCAGCGCGGGCGCCAACAACGCCATCGCGCTGGGCACGAACTCCAACGCACGCGCCGCGGGTTCCATCGCCATGGGCAACAACGCCACGGCGATGCAGGCGAACTCGGTGGCGATCGGCAATGGCGCGCTGGCGCGCTCCTCGGTGGCAGTGGGCACGGGGGCGCAGGCCACCGGCACCAACACCACGGCGCTGGGTGACAACGCGGTGGCCAGCGGCAACCTCTCGGTGGCCGTGGGCAACAACGCCACCGCCACGCACAACAACTCCGTCGCCATCGGCAACGGCTCGCTCACTAGCGCGGCGAACTCCGTGTCCGTGGGCAGCGCGGGCAACGAGCGCCGCATCACCAGCGTGGCGCAGGGCACGAACAGCACCGACGCCGTGAACGTCGGCCAGCTGAACGCGGCCATCGCTTCGCTGAACACCAACGTGAACGGCGCGAATGCGTACACCGACCAGCGCGTGGGCGCGGCGAACGCCTTCACCGCCCAGCAGGTGGCCTATGCGCGCGCCTATGCGGCGCGCGGCATCGCGGCCAGCGCGGCGCTGCCGACGGTGACGCCGTCGGCGGTGGGCAAGACGGCCATCGGCATCGGTGGCGGCTATTACGACGGCGAAAGCGCCGTGGGCGTGGCGCTGTCGCATGCGGTGAGCGAGAGCCTGCTGCTCTCGGGTGGCGTCGCGCGCGTGAACGGCGGCCGCAACGTGGCCAAGGTCACGGTGGGTTTCGAGTTCTGATCGGGCTGACGGGAAACTGTCCGACAGTACGTAGGGGGCCGGCCGACAGGCCGGCTCCCTTCGACCGATAGGAGCACGGCGCCCCAACTGCCACTCTCGCGGCCATTGCCTCGCGAGTAGCCACGATGATCAGCGCACGCCGGCTCCTGTTCAACGCTGCCACCTTCATTCCCGGAGTCGCGAAGCTGCCGCCGGTGCGGCGCGTATTCGAGCGGCATTCGCTCGGCACCAAGGGCACTGACCAGGCGCGTTACTGCTATTCCGTGTGGCTTCGTCACCTGAGCTGCGCGGCCGCCAACGGACTCGACACGGATCCCAGGTCGGTCGCGGAGCTCGGCCCCGGCGATTCCATCGGCATCGGCATCGCGGCGGTGCTGACTGGCGTGGAGCGCTACTACGCCTTCGACGTGGTGGCCCATGCCAACACGCCGCGCAATCTCGAGATCTTCGATGGCCTCGTGGAATTGTTCCGCGCCCGCGCCGACATTCCCGACGCCAGCGAGTATCCCCGCGTGGGGCCCAAGCTCGACGACTACCGTTTTCCGGACCAACTACTCAGCCGCGAGCGGTTGCGCGCGGCACTCGATCCGGCGCGGCTGGCGCGGGTTCGCGCGTCCATCGCGCACACGGACGCCAGCGATTCGATGATGCAATACCGGGCACCCTGGAGCACGCAGGGGGCCGTTCAGCGCAACGCGCTCGACATGGTGTTCTCGCAGGCGGTGCTGGAGCACGTCGACGACCTGCCCGACGTCTATCGCGCGATGCATGCCTGGCTGAAACCCGGCGGCTACATGTCGCACCAGATCGATCTCAAGTGCCACAACTCCGCGCGCGAGTGGAATGGCCACTGGACCTATTCGGATCTCATGTGGAAGCTGGTGCGCGGCAAGGACGTGTGGCTCATCAACCGCCTGCCCTACTCGGCGCACGTGAAGTACATGAACGCCAGCGGTTTCCGGATCGTGTCCGAGCAGCTCGTCAGCGAGGAATCGCGCATCACGCGCTCGCAGCTCGCGCCGCGCTTCCGTTTCATTCCGGATCGCGACCTGTCCACCTGCGATGCGTTCGTTCAGGCGGTCAAACCCGCGGGTTGAGTGCTCCGGACTTCGTCGATCACTCGCAGCGGATGCCGCCGGTGGTCAGCGCGCAGGCATCGCCCGGCGCCACCTTGCGCCAGTACTCGGTGAGTCCCCATCTCTCGGCCAGCGCGGCGAACCGGGGGTCGCGACGCAAGGCCGCGGTGCGCGGCGCCCAGAGATTGGTGGGCTTCAACAGGTAGTAGCGATCGCGGGTGAGGTCATAGTGTTCGGCGATGCGGAACGCGTCGTCCACGTCACCCAGCATCGCGTACAGCGTGATCGCGAGAGCCGGATCGAGCTGGCCCTCCACCTGCCGAGTCCAGGCGATGGCGGCGGCGCGCCGGCTGTCATCGACCAATCCCTCGACCAGCGCCTCCTGGCCCTCGAGATTTTCGGGCAGGCCCACGCGTTCCGACTGGTTGTGGAACCAGGCGCGGATTTCCTGAGGCTGATCCAGTTCCAGCCGGACGATGGCCGCGGACAGCGGACGCGTTGCGCCGAGATCCTCGGTCTTCTGCCAGAGCCGCAGAGCTTCCTCGCGTTCGCCTCGCAGCGTGGTCAGCATCGCCAGCCACATCATGGGCTGCGCGCTGGTGGCGTCGAGCGCGATGCTCCGCCGCTCGATTTCCAGCGCGTCCCTGAGCCTGCCTACTCCGTATAGATGTATGGCGTAGAAGTGCAGCGCTGAAGGGTCGTAGGGATCCGCGGCCATGGCCTGCTGGAATTCGGCTTCCGCAGCGAGATAGTCGCCGCGCTGCATCGCGTGGCGCCCGAGCACCGCGTGGGGTTCGGCCAGCTTGGGATTCAGCGCGAGGGCGGCGCGCGCGGCCTGCTGGGACAACTCGCGTGGATCGCCGTCGGTATTGTCGACCGCGGGCGGCCACAGTGCATACACCGCCGCCAGTGCGGACTGCGCCTGCGCGAATTGCGGATCCATCGCGAGGGCTGCCTTCAGCTCGCGCGAAGCCTCCACCATCGTCTCTGGGCGCCGCCACCGCAGTAGATAGCGCGCACGCAGGTACCTGGCGTAGGCCTCGGGGCTGCGCGTCAGCACCGCCGGCGCCATGCGGACCTGCCAGTCCGCCCCGACTTCCAGCTGCAGACCCGTCACCAGCGCCTCGGCGATCTGGGCGCGCAACTCGCGCAGGTCGTCTTCCCGGGTGGTGAAGGTGTGCCGCCACACTTCGCGCCCGACGCGGGCATCCCACAACCGGGCCTGCACCTTTACGCCATCTCGATCGCGCGCGATGTCACCCAGCAGCAGCATCTCGACGCCGATCTTCGTGGCGATCCGCGCAGGGTCCACCTCTCCGGAAACATCGGTGGCCACGCGGAACGGCAGCACGTCGAGCGATTTCACCTGGCGCAGGTCGCGCAGCAGGTCGTCGGTCACCAGGGTAGTGAGGGCGTCGTCGCGCGCATCGCCGCTCACGTTGCGGAAGGGCACCACGCCGGCGGATCGCGGCGTGGAGATCGCCACGCCGGGCGCGGGGTCCGCGGTGCCCAGTGCCAACCAGGTGACGAGCGCCACGGCGGCCGCGCCGCTCGCCAGCCATGCCGCCCACTTCCCGGCGATGCGGCGACGGCGCTGGCCCACGGCTCGTGCCGGCAAGCCCTCGAGCCAACGCTGCAGGTCCGCCCCGAGCTCGGCCGCGCGGGCGTATCGATCCTCCGGCTTCTTGGCGAGACATTTCTGCGCGATCGCCTCCAGGTCTGCCGGAATGTCGGGCCGCGCCAGTGAACCCGGCGCCGGCGCCTGCGTCGGCACCAGGCGCAGCGTCTCCGCGGCGTCGCGGCCCTGTATCGGCGGCTGGCCGGTGAGCAGCTGATAGAGAATGCCGCCGAGGCCGTAGACATCCGTGCGCGGACCCAGCTCGCCGAATCCGGCGTTCAGCTGTTCGGGCGCCATGTAGTTGGGACTGCCGAGCGCGGTGGCGGGCAGCGTGAGCTGCGCCTGGAGGGCGCCGAGCCGCGCCAAGCCGAAGTCCGCGATCATGGGCGCGCCATGCGAGTCGAACAGGATATTCGCCGGCTTGAGATCGCGATGCAGGATGCCGCGTTCGTGCGCGTGCTCGACTGCGTCCGCCAGCTTCACCAGCAGGGTCGCGATATCCCGCCACTGGCCGGACATCGCCTCGACGCGCTGGTCCAGCCCTCCGCCTTCAGCGAGCTTCATGCTGAACCATGGCAAACCGCTGCTCTCGCCCACCTCGTACACCGGCAGGATGCCGGGATGATCCAGCCTGGCGACCGCCTCCACTTCGCGCCGGAAGCGGTCACGCATCAGCGCCTGCTCCGCGAGCTGTGGCAGCAGAACCTTGAGTGCGACCACGCGATCCAGCGCCAGCTGACGGGCGCGATACACGATGCCCATGCCGCCGCGGGCTATCTCCTCGAGCAGCTCATAGTGGCCGAAGCGGTCGGCATCGGGATCGATGGGCCCGGAAGGCAAGGCGATGCGAAACAGGCAGGCGGCGCAGAGGCCATCGATCTGCATGGCGGCGGTGGAACCGCAGGCGGAACAGGCCACGGACTCGGGCATGCGCCGTTTTTACCACGCCCCGCCGGCGACTTCAGGTGCGCGCCGCGAAGTCGCGCAGGTCGGCGCGCTGGATCGCGGCGGCCATGAGTTCGGGGAAGCGGTCCGGCGTGCAGGCGAAGGCCGGGATGCCGATGGTGGCGAGCTGCCCGGCGAGATCCGCATTGAAGGCCGGCGCGCCCTCGTCCGACAGCGCCAGCAACGTGACGAATTGCACGCCGGACGCGGCCAGCGTGGCCGCGCGTTTCATGAACTCTTCCTCGACTCCGCCTTCGTAGAGATCGCTGATCAGCACGAAGATGGTGTCTTGCGGTGAGCGCACGAGCTGCTGGCAATACGCCACGGCGCGATTGATGTCGGTGCCACCGCCGAGCCGGGTGGAGAACAGCAGGTCGATGGGATCGTCGAGTTCGTCGGTGAGATCCACGATGGCGGTATCGAACACCACCAGCGAGGTGCTCACCGAGGGCAGCGTCGCGAGCACCGCGCCGAAGATCGCGGAGTACACCACGCTCGCCGCCATCGATCCCGACTGGTCGATGCACAGGATGACGTGGCGCATGGACTGCCGCCGGCGGCCGTAACCGATGCGCGTCTCGGGCACGATGGTCTGGTAGTCAGGCTGGTAGTGCTTGAGATTGGCCTTGATGGTGCGCGGCCAGTCGATGTCGTTGTGCTTCGGCCGGCGATTGCGCTCGGAGCGGTTGAGTGCGCCGATCACCGCCTGGCGCGTGGGCTCGGCGAGTTTCGCGATCAGCGCATCGACGACCTTGCGCACCACCATGCGCGCGGTGTCGCGCGTCTTGGCGGGGATGGAGCCCGAGAGCGAGATCAGGTCTGCCACGAGATGCACGTCGGGCTCGAGCGACTCGAGCATCTCCGGCTCCATGAGCAGCCGCTTCATGTCGAGCCGCTCGATCGCGTCACGCTGCATCACCTGCACGACGCTGGCCGGGAAGTACTCGCGGATGTCGCCCAACCACCGCGCCACATTGGGCGCCGAGCTGCCGAGGCCGCCACGCTGGTCGGAGTCGTACAGCGCCTGCAGCGCGCGATCCATCTGCACATCGGCGTTGGCCAGCGACCAGCCGGTGCCGTCGGCCTGTTCGCCGCCGAGAACCAGCCGCCAGCGCCGCGTGGCCTCGGTACCGCGTTCGTCCGTCATGAGGGCTCTCCGAGATTCCAGATCTGGCGCAGCACGGGCAGCACCGCGCGGGCCGCATCCGCATCGAAATCCGTGCGTGCCGGCGCCTCGACGCGCGCGCCGCGCGGACGCAGCCGTTCGCCGATCTGTCGGCGCTCGGCGGGCGGAAACTGCGAGAAGGTCCGGCGCAGCAACGGCAACACCACGAGGAAATGTTCCTCGCTGACGCCCTGCAGCCAGCGGTCCACCAGGCCGAGCAGCTTGTCGTCGTGGATCAGGATGCCGCCGCTGCCTGACAAGAAACCTTCCGTCCACGCCGCGGCCTGGGCGGGCGGATTGCCGGGCGACAGCGCCTGCGAGAACGAGCGTTCGATCGCGTCGAAAGCGATCACCTGCGCGTCGTACAGCAGGCGCGACGCGTGGCCGGCGACCAGCGCATGCGCGGAATCATTGCGCGAGATGCGAAGCAGCGTCTCGCGCCAGCGCGCGGTGAATTCCTCGTGGCCCAGGTTTGACACTGCGGTGTTGGCCGCGACGATGCCGCCGTGCAGTGCGCGCGCCGCATCTTCGTCGATGCCCACGGCGGCGGGCGGCAGCGCGACGAAGATGCGCGGCACCAGTCCGCGCAGGATTTCGTCGACCATGGAGACGTCGGTCTCGCGCACGTTGCCGTAGCGCTGCACGGCCACGAGCGGCGGCAGCGCGGCCAGCAGCTGGTGCACGTCCGACGACAGCGCCGCGCGATTCTCGACGGCGGCCACGAGCACGCCGATGGCATCCGCGAGATCGGCGAACAGCGCGTCCTCGAGCAGCTCCACGAGCGCGCCCAGCGTGGTGTCGGGCGCGGCGCTGCGCTCGGCGAGCACGCCGGCGGCCGCCTGCGACACGGTGTGCCCATGCCGGCTCGCCTCGATGAGCTGGATCGCGAACTCGGGCTTCCACGCCAGCTGCCAGAATTCATGGAAGGTGCCGCGGCCCATGGATTGTTTGGCGGGCGTGCCCCAGTCGACGCCCAGCAACCGCAGGCGCCGCAGCAGGTGGCTGCGTTCCCGATCCAGCGCCTCGCGGAGATCGAGGTTGTGGGTCTTTTCTTCCGCCTTGGGCGGCAACCGCAGGCGCTTCTGTTGCGCGGCCAGGTCCTGCGCCAGCGGCGCGGCCGGGAAATACTCGGGCACGTTGCCCAAGCGCTCGCCGAAGTGCCAGCGCCGCTCGATGATGCGGAGGTTGAGCGCACTGCCATGACCCAGCACCGCGATCGCTGCGTCGTTGAACTCCGGCAGAGAGGGCACGGCGCGATCTCGTACCGCCGCCAGTGCTTCGGCCAGGCGGCAGGCCTCGATGATGTGCGCGGAGGACACCGGCACATCTTCTTCGCGCAGCAAGCGCGCCGCGCGCGTCAGCCAGTGTTCGGCCAGCGCCTCGCGCTGCTGCCACAGCAGTTCGTACCAGACCGGAGACTCGACGCCGGCGCCGTAGCCGGAGCGATACGACAGCCGCTCGTATGACCACGGCACCCAGGCGGCCGCGGTCTTGACCTTGCTCATGCCCTTGAGCAGCGCGTCGTCGGATTTGGCGGAAGGCAGATTGGCCAGCGCCGGCGTGTGCCAGGCGCCGCACACTACCGCGATGCGCTCATGTCCTTCCGCCTGCGCGGCGCGCAGGCACTTGCGCATGTAAGCCTCGCGGCGCTGCTCCTCGAGCACAGGCGGTTCGGCCAACGCTTCGCGCAGCGCGCACATCATTTCGTGCACGGCCTGGAAGACTTCAAGATCCTGCCCCGAGCGGGACTCGACCAGGTGATCCCACCAGCGCTCCGCGTCGGCAAAGCCCGCGGCCAGCGCCATGGGCTGCAGCGGATCGCCGCGGGGAGCCGGCGAGGATCCGGAAGTTCCGGCGGCTTCGTCCGCGGATTTCTCCGCGCCTTCTTCCTCGCCTTCTTTCGCGCCCTCTTCCTTGCCTGCCTCTTGGCCTTCCTGCTTCGCGACATCTTGCTTCGCGGCGTCTTCCCTGGCGGCCTCTTCTTGCGCCAGCCGCAGCCACTGCGGCAGGTCGATGAAGCGCACCGGCACCTTCTGCTTCAGCGCGAACTGGATGGCGCGCCATTCGGGCGAATACACCGCGAAGGGATACAGCACCGCGGTGCGCGGCTTGTCAGGCACGTAGACGAGCAGCGCCACGGGCGGCTCGAGACCCGCGTGCGCGGCCAGCGGCAGCAGCTCGTCGGCATCGGGAGGGCCTTCGATGAGCACGACGTCCGGCGCGAACGCGGCCAGCGCGCGCTCGAGGCTGCGGGCCGAGCCTGGCCCGTGATGCCGAATGCCGAACAGCCGGACTTCAGACATGTGTGCGCGGTCTCAGAGCTGGTCGCGGCAGGCGCGGTACAGGTCTTTCCAGCCGTCGCGTTCCTTCACCACGGTTTCGAGGTACTCGCGCCAGACCACGACGTCCTGCACCGGATCCTTGATCACGGCGCCGAGCAGGCCCGAGGCCACGTCATGCGCCTTCAAACTACCGTCGCCGAAGTGGCCCGCCAGCGCCATGCCGTTGGTGACCACGCTGATGGCCTCGGCCGGCGACAAGGTGCCCGAGGGCGATTTGAGCTTTGCCTTGCCGTCCTCGGTCTTGCCTTCGCGCAGCTCGCGGAAGATGGTGACGATGCGCCGGATCTCGGCCAGCGCCGGCGCCTCCGCCGGCAGGTCCAGCGCGCGGCCGATCGAAGCGACGCGCATCTGCACGATGGAGACTTCCTCGTCGAGCGTCTCGGGCGTCGGCAGGATCACGGTGTTGAAGCGCCGCTTGAGCGCGCTCGACATCTCGTTCACGCCGCGATCCTTGTTGTTGGCCGTGGCGATGAGGTTGAAGCCGCGCACGGATCGCACTTCGGTGGACAGCTCCGGGATCGGCAGCGTCTTCTCGGACAGCAGCGAGATCAGCGTGTCCTGCACGTCGGCGGGGATGCGCGTGAGTTCCTCGAGCCTGGCCATCGCGCCGGTTTCCATGGCGCGCAGCATCGGGCTCGCCACCAGCGCGTTGCGGCTCGGCCCCTTGGCGAGCAGCAGCGCATAGTTCCAGCTGTAGCGGATGGCCTCTTCGCCCGTGCCGGCCGTTCCCTGCACCAGCAGCGTGGAGTCGCCGCTGATGGCCGCCGCGAGATGCTCGCTGACCCAGCTCTTGGCGGTGCCGGGCAGGCCTAACAACAGCAACGCGCGATCCGTGGCCAGCGTGGCCACCGCGATTTCCATGAGCCGCTTCTGGCCCACGTACTTCGGCGTGATGACCGTGCCGCTGGCGAGCTTGCCGCCGACCAGGTAGGTGAGCACGGCCCAGGGCGAGAGTTTCCAGTTGGGAGGTTTCTGGCGAGAGTCTTCCCTGGCCAGCGCCTCGAGTTCGGCGGCGAATTGCTTCTCGGCGGGGGCGCGCTGGATGGCGTTCTGGTCGGTCATGGACGGAGCTCCTCCTGCATCGCGGCGCGAAATGCCACGATCTCGTTGAATTGTTCCAGCGCGTTGCGCCAGCTGTGGTTTTCGCCCAGCACGCCGAGCAGCACTTCGCCGCGCTCACGGCCCTCGGCCACGTCGCAATGCCGCGCCCAGACATCGAGCCGGCCGCGCGTCTGCGGGTAGTTGGCGGTGTCGCGATTCGCCAGCGTCTCGAGACGCTGGAAAGCCGCGCGCGTGAGCGCCGCGCTCCAGCGGATGTCCAGTGACTCGAGCAGGCCGATGGCAACCCCGAACTTGTCCGACTTGCCGTCGCTCAGCAGGGTCTCGGCCAACTCCGCGCGCTGCGCCGCGGGCACGGCATTCACCAGCGTCTGGATAGCGTCGTGCATCTGCGCGTCGCGGCCGGACTCCGTCCAGGCGATCACCAGAAGGCGCAGGAATTCCGGATCGGGGTGGCGCGAGGCGGCTTCGGTCAGCGCGTCGAGCAGTTCGTCCTTGAAATCGGTGGCTCGCGTGGCGTCGAGGAAGGTTTCAGCGTCGCAGGAGAACTTCCGGCACCAGTGCCGCGGGGGCACGAAGGACAGCATCTGCGCCATCCAGAAGGCGCGCTCGCCGATCTTGCGCGCCGCGGGGACCTTGAGCTCGATGCCATCACGCTGCGCCGCCTTGTCGGGCGCGGTGGGTAGTTCGATGACGAGCTTGCGCTTGCGCAGCTTTGCCAGCAGCCCGCCGGGCTCGGCCGCCATCGACACCAGTGGCTCCGCGCGCGCGAGGCAGCGCGCGGCATGCGCGGATGCCGGCAGCCGCGCCAATCCCTCGGCGGCCACCTGCCTCACGGCCTTGCGCTTGTCATCGAGCGCCAGCTCCAGGATTTCTTCGTCGCCGGGCTCGACCGTGGGCAGCAACGCCTGCAGGAATGACTCGCGGGCATCGGGTGGGTCCGTGTCCCAGGTGGTGCGCAACCAGGCGCGCGAACGCACGGTGCTGACGGCGCGCACGGCCGACAACATCGCCACCCGCTCGGCCGTGCTGCCTTCCTGCCAGGCCGCATCCGAGAATTCGTTGACCGGAGCCACCGTCGTCCAGGTGGCATGGCGCGACGCGAGCCAGCGCGCGGCCGGACCGAGCACGCCCCCGGCGCCCGCGCGCCGCGCCGCCGGCACATTGTCCAGCACCAGCGGCAGCCAATGCGGCGGCAGCACGCGCCCCGTGGCGGCGGCCAGCTCGAACCACTCGGACAATAGATAGGCGTGTTCGCCGCTCACGATGCGCGCGAGCCGCCACGCGGCCGCCTCGGCGATCAGCGGCGCGCCCGGCGCGGGGAAGTCGTTCGGTGCGACGGCGCCATCGTCGACGGCAGCGCGTACGCCCGCGCTGTCGTACAGGGCCTGCGCCGCCACCGTGCGCAGCAGGCGCGTCTCCGGCGTGGGCGACAGCGCGTCCAGGCCAGACAACGAGGCATCCGGCCAGGAGAGATCCTTCGGCAAGGGAGCGCGGCGCGTACCCAGCGTCGCGATGCCCGTCAATTTGTCGTTCATCGTGTCCGCCATCAGGCCACGCGCGACCACAGCGGCACGGAGTTGATCTGCGCGGGCGTGTACCAGGAGCCGCCCTGCTCCACGGTCAGCGGTTCGAACTCCGCGCCATCCCATTCGCCGAAGATCGTGAGATCGCCCGCGCCGCCCAGCGCCAGCAGATGCCATTGCAGCGCGAACCGGTCGCTTACCGGGACTCGGCGGCGCGCGGCGTCTTCGAGCCAGAGACGTTCATCGCGCAGCACCGGCCGCACGGGGCCGAGCACGCAAGGCCGGCTGCCCAGCCAGGGGTTCTGCGCCAGTGCCGACGCGCGCGACGACTGCAGCGTCGCGATGTCGATGCCGGCGGGCAACGCCAGCCTGCGCGCCGCCGAAGAGTGCCGCGCCTTTTCCAGCGCGCGAATGGGCGCGACACCCTCGAAGAACACCAGCTCGAGATCCAGCACCTGTCCCAGCGAGTAGCTGGCCGGCATGGGCTGGGCTCCCACGGCGAATTCCAGAATCAGCGCGGTGGTGCCGGAGTTCGCACCCTGCAGCCAGGTGTACTGCGTGCGCATGCGGTCATCCTGCGTCTGGCGGCGGCCGATCACCTGCCATTGATCACGCAGGCCCGCGCGTTCGCGCAGTTCTTCCTGCGACTGGGTGAACCCGACCAGCGTACGGATCTCGGCGGCGAGCGCGGCCGGAAGCTTGTCCATGTTTCGCCAGGCATCGATGAGCAGCTGCAGCTCCGCGAGACCGCGCAAGAGTTTCGCCTGCCAGCGGGTCTCGCCGAGAGCGCGATCGCCGAGCTCGCCGACACGCCGCGCAACGCCCGGCGCCTGCGCGTCCACGAGCCGCGCGGACATCTGCGCCCACCAGGCCGGCGGCTGCGCGCGCGCCGACGCCAGGCCCTGGCCAATGAGATCGGCCAGCCAGACTTCGAGTTGATCGAGCCCCGCGCTGACACGCGACTCGCGCTTTTCCACCCGGCGCGCTTTCGCTTCGGGATCGGGTGGCGCCGCGGCGGCCGACTCTTCCTTCTTCTGCTTGGCCTCGGCGCGTTTGGCGCGCCCGGCGGACCACTCGTCGACGAAGCCGGGCGGCGTGCCGCCCGCGACACTCTTGCCGTCGGTGAACAGCATCAGCAGCCCGAGCGTGTGTTTGCAGGGTAGTTTGCGGCTGGGGCAGCTGCACTTGTAGCCCGCGTCGGTCAGATCCACGCGTACTTGATAGGGGTTGGCGCCGCTGCCCTGGCATTCGCCCCAGACCAGGGTCTCGGTGCGCCCGAGGTTCTTCCACTTGCCGGGCTTGGCCACGCCACGCGCAGCCGTGACGGCCGCGCCATCGGGCGCCATCTGCTCCACGCGTTGCAGGGTCCAGTCAGACACGCGCCGAGTATAGAGGGCCGAGGTCAGTTCACTGTGACCAAAACGCCTTCCGGTGTGGTCGCGAAGTTCACGATGCGCCCCGTGAAGCGCTGGACGATGGCCGCGTTCGAACGCAGGTGGCTGGAAGCGTTCGTGGCCACGAACTGCCCGCCCTCGCCCAGAGCCAGTGGCAGCAGTAGCTGGTCGGCCAGGTGCTCACCCACCGGCGCCAGGGATGATAGATAGGCCGCCGCCTCGTTGGCGGCACCCATCGCCACTTCTTCGGCACGCACGCCCTTCTCCCCGAAG
Organism: uncultured Pseudomonadota bacterium; assembly: GCA_963846605.1. Lineage (GTDB taxonomy): Bacteria > Pseudomonadota > Gammaproteobacteria > Steroidobacterales > Steroidobacteraceae > CADEED01. Next base: position 296,606 of record CAWJWS010000007.1, on the reverse strand, counting down.
CCGGTGAAGACCTCGGTGACGTGCTCATGCTCGACGGTGACGGTGACCGCGTTGCCCGGCCCGAGGTCGCTCGGCAGGCCGCGCAGGTGCAGCTGCTCGGGACCCCAGCCCAGGGTCTGGCCCACGACTTCCAGCTCGCGCCGGGCGATGTGCCCCGGCAGGCCCGCGACGTACGCCTCGGCCTTGCCGCCCACGAACGCTCCGCGCGTCTTCAATTCCAGCGGCGCCAGGCGCGGCACCGGAGTGATGCGCGCGCGGATCTCGCCACCGCCACGCGGATAGAAGCCGTAGCTGGCCAGCTCGAGCTCCACGGCCGGCCCCAGGCGGGCGACCAGCGGCAGGAACGAGCGTTGCAGGAAATCGAAAGGCGGCGAGGCGCGGTTGTGGGTGCCGCCCGTGATGCGCACACGGCTTTCCGAGGCGGCCAACAGCAGCGGCGGCAGCACCGTCTGCAGCACCAGCGTGCAGCTGCCGGCCGTTCCGATCGCAAAGGAATAATCCCCGGCGCGAACCTTGCTCGGACGAAACGAGAGCGAGCGCGACCCCAGCTCCGCGCCCTCGACGGACGCGCCGCTGATCTCCGCGGCCGCTTTCACCGCCGTGAGGTGCTGGCGCATCAGGCCGGGCTTGTCGCGGTTGGCGCGAATGTTGGCGATCCGGAATGCCTGGCCCGTGCAAATGGCGAGCGAAAGCGACGAGCGCAACATCTGCCCGCCGCCTTCACCCTGCGATCCGTCCACTTCGATCATCACTTCATCCCTTCACACAGACGACCTGTTTCAACGTATGTACCACTTCCACGAGATTCTTCTGGGCTTCCATCACCGCGTCGATGTCCTTGTACGCGGCCGGCGTCTCGTCGATCACGTCCACGTCCTTGCGGCACTCCACGCCCTCGGTGGCCGCCTTGTGCTGCTCCACCGTGAAGCGCTTGCGCGCCTCGGTTCGCGACATCTTGCGGCCGGCGCCATGCGAGCAGCTATGGAAGCTGTCCTCGTTGCCGAGTCCGCGCACGATGAACGAGCGCGCGCCCATGCTGCCCGGGATGATGCCCATCTCGCCCCGGCGCGCACGCACCGCGCCCTTGCGGGTCACGAGCACGTTCTCGCCGAAATGATTCTCGCGGCTCACGTAGTTGTGGTGGCAGTTCACCGCCTCCACGTGGCTCTCGAACGGCTTCGGAATCGCCTCGCGCACCGCGCGGACCACGTTCTGCATCATGATCTCGCGGTTGGTGCGCGCGAAATCCTGCGCCCATTCCACGGCCTCGACGTAGTCGTCGAAGTGCTGCGTTCCCTCCGGGAAGTACGCCAGGTCGCGGTTCGGCAGGTTGATCATCCAGGTGCGCATGTCTTTCTGCGCCAGCTCGATGAAATGGTTGCCGATCGCGTTGCCCACGCCGCGCGATCCGCTGTGGAGCATGAACCAGACAGCCTGCGACTCGTCGAGACAGACTTCCACGAAGTGGTTGCCCGTGCCGAGCGTTCCCAGGTGATAGTGGTTGTTGCTCTTGCGCAGCGCCGGATATTTATCCGTGATCCGCTCGAAACCCGAGACCAGCGTCGACCAGCCCGCGTCCACGTTCGCCGGCGCGCGGTTTCCCCAGGCGCCCTTGTCTCGCGCGCCGAAAGTCTTGCCGTGAGGCACCGCCTTCTCGATGGCCGCACGCACCGCGCCCAGGTTGTCGGGCAGGTCGCTCGCCATCAGCGTGGTCTTGGCCGCCATCATGCCGCAGCCGATATCCACGCCCACGGCCGCCGGGATCACCGCGCGCAGCGTGGGAATCACGCTGCCGACGGTCGAACCCTTGCCGACGTGCACGTCCGGCATCACGGCCAGGTGCTTGTAGATGAACGGCATCTTCGCGGTCGCGGCGAGCTGCTCGCGCGCCTCGTCCTCGATGGGCACGCCGCGCGTCCACATCTTGATGTGCGCGCCGCCCTCGACGTTCATGGTCTCGTGTATGTGATCAGTCATCGTCCTCTCCATCTGTCATTCAATTGCCGCAAGCGACAAGGGTTTCGATGAAACATCGTGCTCTACCACTGAGCTACAGTGATTGCTCACTGACCGGACTCGAACCGGCGACCCCGTCATTTGAGTGATGTAGTTCCACCAGGCATTCGACTGCGACAAACCTAAAAAAGCGCGACAAGTTGTGGCGAGACCATCGCCCTTTCGGGCGTGGGGAGCTCGAATCCCCTCGGGCTTTCGCCCTTTACCCATGTAGTCCCAACCGGCATTCGCACCAAACCAATTCCTTCGAAAGAGTGCACCCGGGACGAGAATTGCTTGTGACGATTCGAGCATAACGATGTAGTCACAAACGCATTCCCGGGTGCACCCCATTCCTTACAACACAATTTCCTCGATCTTCGCGGTCCAGTGACCGCCAGCCAATTCACCCGACGCGAACGCGCCGACGATTCCGAACACTTCGTCCGAGAAGCCACCGACGTTCAACACGTCCGGCTGCTCGGCCGCTTGCGTGGTCGAGTTCGGCTGCATGTCGATGCACACCAGCTTCGCGGCCGGGTTGCGCGCCTTGAAGGCATTCCACTGCTTCATGGTCTCGGTAGCACCGTTCTTGCGGGCATCCACCCACGACTCGTTGTCCGAGACCAGAATCACCAGATCCGCCTTCTCGCGCCGCTGATTCAGCCACGCCAGCGGCGCGCTGCAGTTCGTTCCACCACCACCGATGGCCGCCAGCTTCCGCGCGTTGGTCATCACCGAGTCGCGCGGGTTGAGATCCATCTCACGCACGCGCTGCTCGAACGGCAACACCAGGGCATCACGGTTGGTGCGCAGCACGGCCGCCGCCATCAGCGCGGCCACATCGATGCAGCGGACCTTGCTGGTTCGCCGCGCCACGGCTGCCCGTAATCGGCGAGCTCATCGAGCCCGACACGTCCGGACACACCGCCACGCGGCCCGCGAACGGCGGCACGTTCTCGAGCGCGATCTCCATCGCATCCTGCAACGCCTCGCGCACCTTGCGGCGGCACACCCGGCAACGCCGCCGTGTACGCCGACATCAACTGGTACGGCAGCGCTCGCGCCTTGCGGATCGACTCGCGATCGCGCAGCTTCGCCGCAACGCGCTCCGCCATGCTCTCGTCGTCGAACACGCCATGACGCGCGAACGTGTTCAGGTTCATGCGCAGCATCTGCCACGGCGCGTTACGCGCGATGGCGATCCACTCGGCCGGCCCAGGTCCAGCGCGGTCAGCATCTGGAACGGCACGTCCGGCACCGGCTGCGAACGGTCGTACTTGTACGACCAGGTACTCCTGCAGCTTCACCGGCAACGCATCCAGACGCATACGGGCGGCCGAGCAACCAGCCATAGAACGCCTCGCGCATGCGGTCCGCCGGCTTCGGGTGGACCATCCTGACCACGTCCGTCAGCGACGGGTCCGTCGCCGACGGCCGCGTCCAGCAACTTGCGCTCGCTCGCGCCGATGCCAGCCACTCGCGCACCAGTGCCTTCGGCGCGGATCCGAGTGACTTGCGGCCCACGGCGCCGCTACGCAGGATCTGCACGAAGTTACGCAGCATCCGGCCGTTGTCGATCACGCGCGCGAACACCTTGGCGCAACAGCTGCGGGTCCTTGACCGACAGCACAGCCAGCAGCAGCGCCGGCATGTCCTTCATGGCCGCGCGCTCGCGCGCATAGATCGCCGTCTTCGCGACGAACGTCGCGTCCACCTGCGCCGCCAGCTCCAGCGCGCGCGCCAGCTGACCCTCGGCATTCGCAGTAAAAGGTGTTCGACAGGCAACCCGTCACGGCGAACTGCGCCAGCTCGTGCTTCGCGCTGAACGAGTAGGCGCGTGCGCCCTCGTCGTTCAAGGCGTTCGTCGCCGGGGCCATCGCGCCCGCGCAGCGACTTGAACAGCATCTTGTTAGCCATGTTGGTTCTCCTGAGCGTGTTGTGCGAAACCGCGGCGCCCCCATGGCGCCGCCCGTGTGTTTGTTTCCGGCTTGCCCGGGAGATAGAGCAATGGCTGTGCCAGGCATGCCGGGGACGGATGGCGCGCCGGCAAGTGCTTGATAGCTCTGCGATTCGAGTTCAAGAACGCTCGCGGGGCGCAACTAGTCGTCCGACTCCGCGCGGCAGAATGCTATCTTTAAAGATAGTCATCTCGATAATGAGCTAGCCATGCGCACTGTGGTGATCGGATTCCTGGGGTCCACGCTCGATGCCGGGGCCAAGGCCCCGGCCGCTGGGAGAAGTGGCGCCCGTCCGTGGCGCTGTGCCAGCACGAAGACATGGTGGTCGACCGCTTCGAGCTGCTGTACGCGCGGCCGCACATGACGACTGGCCAAACAGGTCGTCGCGGACATCGCGCATGTCTCGCCCGAGACGAAGGTGAACCTGCACTCCTGCGACCCACGCGATCCCTGGGACTTCGAGGAGGTCTACGGCGTGCTGCACGACTTCGCGCGCAACTACGCCTTCGACCCGGAGCGAGGAGCTTACCTCGTCCACATCACCACCGGCACGCACGTGGCGCAGATCTGCATGTTCCTGCTGACCGAAGCGCGGTACTTCCCCGGCACGCTGCTGCAGACCTCGCCGCGCGCGAAAGGACAAGCCACGTGAGCCCGGCACCTACGCACTCATCGATCTCGACCTCTCGCGCTACGACCAGATCGCGGCGCGCTTCGCCCGTGAGAAACAGGAGAGCACCGAGTTCCTGAAGTCGGGCATCGAGACGCGCAACGACGTCGTTCAACACGCTGATCGACCGGATCGAGCACGTCGCGGTGCGCTCGCGCGCGCCGATGCTGCTGTGCGGACCGACCGGAGCGGGCAAATCTCTGCTGGCGCGGCGCATCTACGAACTGAAGAAGCGCCGCCACCAGCTCAAGGGTGACTTCGTCGAGGTGAACTGCGCCACGCTGCGCGGCGATGGCGCCATGTCCACGCTGTTCGGCCACGTGAAGGGTTCGTTCACCGGCGCGCAGTCGGATCGCCCCGGCCTGCTGCGCAAGGCCAATGGCGGCGTGCTCTTCCTCGACGAGATCGGCGAGCTCGGCGCGGACGAACAGGCCATGCTGCTCAAGGCCATCGAGGAAAAGCGCTTCCTGCCGGTGGGCGCGGACAAGGAGGCCGAGAGCGACTTCCAGCTCATCGCCGGCACCAACCGCGATCTCGAACTCGCTGTCGCCGAGGGCACGTTCCGCGAAGACCTGCTCGCGCGCATCAACCTGTGGACGTTCGAACTGCCGCCACTGGCGCGGCGGCGCGAGGACATCGAGCCCAACATCGAGTACGAGCTGGAGCGCCACGCGCAGCAGCAAGGCAGTCTCGTGCGCTTCAATGCCGAGGCGCGGCGCGCTTACCTGGCGTTCGCCACCTCGCCGGCCGCGGCGTGGAAGGGAAATTTCCGCGAGTTATCGGCGTCCATCGCGCGCATGGCGACGCTCGCGGAAGGTGGGCGCATCACGCTGGAGGCCGCGCGCGAGGAGATCGAGCGGCTCGAGAACGGCTGGCGGTCGCGCGCGACGCCGGGCGTATTGCAAGGCTTGTTGTCACCCCAGGCACTGGCCGCGCTGGATGAATTCGACCGCCTGCAGCTGCAGGCCGTCGTGGAAGTCTGCGGGACTTGCACCTCGTTGGCCGAGGCCGGTCGCAAATTGTTCGCCGTCTCGCGAGGACGCCGGTCGGTGCTGAACGACACCGACCGGCTCAAGAAGTACCTGCAGCGATTCGGCCTCGACTGGAGCGCCTTGCGAGGCTAAGGCGCGCAGCGGCCCGCGATCATCAGCTGGATGAGGCCGTCGAACCCGACGGTATAGCTGGCAGGCGGCAGGCCGCGCGCGGTGACATCGACGCGCGATCTCGCTTCGAAGATGTTGTCCGTGCTCGACGGGATGTAGCTCAGCTGCAGGTTCATCGAACTGTTTACGTCGATGCGCCCCGACTCGAACACGTTGGGCACGGGCAGATTCGGTGGACTCACCGCGCGTGAACGCGTGCGGAAGGAGAACGTTTCTCCAGCACCGCAGCCCGCCGCCAGGCCACCGATCTCCAGTGCGTTCACCTGCATCCGGCCATTGATTTCGAAGCCATTGAACAGGCCTTCGGAGAAGTTCTGAACGCGCAGGCCCAGCCCGCGAAACTCGTTGGTGCGCGTGGATGCCGGCGCGGTCGGCCGTTGCGGGTTGATCAAGCGATTGCCAAGAGTCCCCCAGGCGAAGATCAGGTCTTCGCGAAAGAAGAATTCTCCATTGGTGTCGTAGCCGCTCGTGCGCTCGCGCGAGACCAGCGCGCGTTCCGCGTAGGTCACACTCACGAAAGGATAGAGCTCCACGCTGGGAACGCCGCCGCTGAAACTCGGCAGCATCTGGGTGCGTTCGATGAAACCCGAGACTTCGTAGGTGAAGCGTCCCGGGATGTTCTCGTAGTCGAACTGCCGCTGCGGGATGATTCCGGTGATACGTTGATTTCGACGGACCGCGGTTTCGCCGAACACGGAGCCGGGCCGGCGCGGACGCGACTCCTGAAAATCACGCGAGCCATCACCCACGCGGATTCCGAGGATCGTGGCGGGCGCGAGTGTCGCCTCGGGCAGAGTCGCTTCCGCCGGACCCTGGATGGTGAAGAGGCCGGTCAGATCCTGGAGGCCGCATTCCGCCCACTCGAACTTGATGACGCGCGGTGCGCGTCGGGTCATGCGCGCGGTGAGCGTGCCGCCGCGAGGGCAGTCCACGACGACTCCGTTCGGAGCCGCCATCAGCGCTGACGCCGTCGTCACCGGCTGAAGCTGCCAGAGGCCACGCTCGATGATCTCGCGCGCCTCGAAGTCCAGCGTGTGGACGAGACCCGTGACCTGCTGGCGTCCGTACAGCGCCTGCAGCGCGCCTCTCGCCGCCACGGCGGAAGAGTCGATCGGCGTGTCGGCCGCGAGGGTCACGGTGGGCAGGTACATCAGTGCGGCGATGGCGCCGGCTTGAATCAGATTTCGCAGGCCGGCTGCGAAAGTCGTCTTGTTCATGAGTTCCCCGGGAGTTGTTGTTCTTCTATCCCGAGTGTATCTGACGCGTGTGCTCGATCCGTGACGACGAGCGATCCTACCGGACCTACCGCGGTGTCTCGGTGGCGAAGCGTCCAGACTCGAGAAACGCACCGACGTGGCGCGCCACGCGCGCATCCGCCAGCAGCCCCATGTGGCTCACGGGCATGGCCAGGTGAGCGGTGTGGCCCGGTAGTTTGGTTTCGCTGAGCCCGACGGTGCCATCGCACTCCTCTTCGAAACGGGCGAAGAAGCGTCCGAGCCCCATGGGCGCCGTCCCGGCGATGATGCCGAGCTCGTTATGACAAGCCCAGCCGCGCGGTTCGCAATCGTTCACCAGTTCGGCGTTCACGAGCGGACCGATCACGCGGCGAAGGAAGGCGTTGCGCGCCACGGCGCGCGCCGAGCGGCTGCCGTTGAGCGGCGAGCCCAGGATCACCACGCGGCCGGGCCGTTCACACGGATACTTCTGGAAGTAGCGGCACAGCACGACGCCACCGAGGCTGTGGCCGATGAAGTGCACGCGCTCGGCATCGATGCGCGAGACGAAGCGCCCGAGCTGTTCCAATGCGGACTCCATGGAGCCACGCACGGTGGGATAGCTGAAGCGATGCCCCACGATGCCGTGATCGCGCGCCAGCCGGCGGCGCAGCAGTGTGAACTCCGCGCCGTTCAGGAACAGGCCGTGGACGAAAACCGCGGCCGTCTTAATGGGGACATTCCTCATTTCTTTGTAACACTACACCACAAAGAATTCTGATCGCGCCGATTCTCGAGTTCCGGGGCGAATGTTCCATTCCCTACCATGCGGTGTATGCCACGCACCGCACGCGCAGCCGTCGCGAACTACTGTTATCACGTGATCAACAGAGGCAACAACCAAGCTGACCGGTTTCACGAACGAGCTGACTATCTCCAGTTTCTTTGGCTCATGGCTGAAGCCTCTGACCACGTCGATCTGCCGATCATTGGCGCATGCCTGATGCCGAACCATGTCCACCTCGTGGTTCAGCCAACGGGCGATTCTGATCTGGCGCGATGGACGCACTGGTTGTTCACCACGCACTCGCGTCGCTATCACAAGAAGTACGGAACCAGCGGCCGGGTCTGGCAAGGACGCTACAAGGCGTTCGCCATCCAGCACGACCAGCATTTCCTCACCGTACTTCGGTACGTCGAGCGAAACGCCATGCGGGCGAATCTGGTGACGCGGGCGCAGGATTGGAACTGGGGCAGCCTCAACTGGCGCTGTCGCGCGACGGCGCCGCTTCGACTCGCCGCGCCGCCGATCGCGTTGCCTGGCGACTGGACGGCCCTGGTCAACACGCCTCACACCGAAGACGAACTGGCCGCAATCAGGAACAGCGTCAATCGGCAAAGCCCGTTTGGATCCCCTGAATGGGTCGGATCCACGGCTGCCGCCTTCGGCTTGGAACAAACTGTGGCGCCGCTAGGAAGGCCGGCTCACCGATTTGTGACAACTAAATGAGGAATGTCCCCATTAAGCCGGCGGCGGCGTACGCACGCGGATGTGCAGTTCGCGCAGCTGCTTCTCGGAGACTTCCGTCGGAGCGTCCGTGAGCGGGCACGCGGCGGTCTGCGTCTTCGGGAAGGCGATGACGTCGCGGATGCTCTCGGTGCCCGTCATGTGCATGACGATGCGGTCGAGACCGAACGCGATACCACCATGCGGCGGCGCGCCGAGCTTGAGCGCGTCCAGCAGGAAGCCGAACTTGTTCTGCGCTTCCTCGGCACCGATGCCGAGCAGTTCGAACACCGCCGACTGCATGTCCTGGCGGAAGATACGCACCGAACCGCCGGCGATCTCGGTGCCGTTGAGCACGAGGTCGTAGGCCTTCGCGAGCGCACTCGCGGGATCCGCCTTGAGCGCGGCCGCATCGTCGTTCACCGGCGAGGTGAACGGATGATGCATGGCCACCCAGCGCTTCTCGTCCGGATCCCAGTCGAACATCGGGAAGTCGACCACCCACAGCGGCTTCCAGCCGGTCGACGGTCAGCTTCAGGTCCACGCCCACCTTCAGGCGCAGCGCGCCGATGGCGTCGTTGACCACCTTCGCGGTGTCCGCGCCGAAGAACACCAGGTCGCCGTCCTTCGCGCCCGTGCGCTCGAGGATGCCCTTCACGGCGTCATCGCTGAGGAACTTCACGATGGGCGACTGCAGGCCTTCCTTGCCCTTGGCGGTCTCGTTGACCTTGATGTACGCCAGGCCCTTGGCGCCGTAGCGCGCGACATACGCGGTGTACTCGTCGATCTGCGAGCGCGGCATGGCAGCCGCCGCCCGGCACACGCAGCGCGGCCACGCGGCCCTTCGGGTCCTTCGCGGGCGCGGCGAACACCTTGAAGTCGCAGCTGGCGACGAGATCCGCCACGTCGACCAGTTCCAGCGGATTGCGCAGGTCCGGCTTGTCGGAACCGTAACGGCGCATGGCTTCGGCGAACGTGATGCGCGGGAATGGGTTCGGCAGCTCGACGTCGATGCCGTCCTTGAAGAAGTGGCGCGTCAGCTTTTCCATCATGTCCATGATTTCCTGTTGCGACAGGAAGCTGGTCTCGATGTCGAGCTGCGTGAACTCGGGCTGGCGCTCGGCGCGCAGGTCCTCGTCGCGGAAGCATTTCACGATCTGGTAGTAGCGGTCGAAGCCCGCGACCATGAGCAGCTGCTTGAAGATCTGCGGCGACTGCGGCAGCGCGAAGAACTTGCCGGCATGCGTGCGCGAGGGCACGAGGTAATCGCGCGCGCCTTCGGGCGTGGCCTTGGTGAGCACCGGCGTCTCGATGTCGACGAAACCGGCGTCGTCCAGGTAGTGGCGCATGGCGCGGGTGATCTTGTGACGCAGGCGCAGGCGCTTGGCCATCTCCTCGCGGCGCAGGTCGATGTAGCGGTACTTGAGGCGGATTTCCTCGCTGACATGCTCGTCGAGCTGGAACGGCAGCGGCTCGGAGCGGTTGAGCGTGACCAGTTCGCGCGCCAGCAGCTCCACCTTGCCCGAGCCCAGGTTGGCGTTGGCCGTGCCGGCCGGGCGCTCGCGCACCAGTCCGCGCACCTTCACCACGAACTCATTTCTCAGTTTCTCGGCTTCGGAGAACTGCGCCTGGTTGTCCGGGTCGAACACGATCTGCAGGAGGCCTTCGCGGTCGCGCAGGTCCACGAAGATGACGCCGCCATGGTCGCGGCGGCGATGGACCCAGCCGGCAACCGTAACTTCTTGTCCGACCAGCTTTTCGTTGACCTGGCCGCAGTAGTGAGAACGCATGGAAACCGCCCCGGAATGGGAGATGCAGTAGAGAAAGGGCGGCGATGTTACCGGTTCAGGCCGCGAGTCAGGAAAGCTGCCGTATGGTTCCGCCCAGGCTTCTGGCAACCCTTGGATTTCGATTGGCAAACTGCACCCACTCTCCAACACAACCCTCCCCGGCACCACTCATGAAACGAATCCTGATCTGCCTCGTCGCCCTCGCCGCCCGCGGCGCCGTTCCTCAGGCCCAGCCCGTCAAATGGGTGCCCGGGCAAGCACTACACCAACATCCCGCCCCAGCGCACCCAGGTGCCGGCGGGCAAGGTCGAGGTCCTGGAGGTGTTCTCGTACGGCTGCCCGGCCTGCAACCAGTTCCGGCCCGTCATGAAGCAGATCACGGCGAGCCTGCCGAAGAACGCCCAGCTGGCGTACCTGCCGGCCTCGTGGAATGCCGCCGAGAACTGGCCGATGTTCCAGCGCGCCTACCTCACCGCGCAGTCGCTGGGGGTGGCGGACAAGTCCCACGACCCCATGTACGACGCCATCTGGACCACGGGTGAACTCGGCGTGACGGACCCGGAGACGCGCCGCCTCAAGACCAAGCTGCCGTCCATCGAGGACGCCGCGAAGTTCTACCAGCGCACCGCGGGCGTGAAGCCGCAGGACTTCATCAACGCGTCCAAGTCATTCCGTGGACCTCAAGATCAAGCAGGCCGACAGCGCAGATCAAGGCCATGCAGATCAGCGGCACGCCCACGCTGGTGGTCGCCGGCAAGTACCGCATCAACAACGAGGCCTTCAGCTCCGCCGACGAGATCATCGACTGCGTGAACTTCCTGGTCGGCGAAGGAAAGCGCCTCGGCGCCGAAGCCGGCGGCCGCGGCGCGCCCGCGCCGGCCAGCCAAGAAGCCCTGATCCGGTTCAGCAGTCATCTCGGCGCGGCGGTCTTCGCAGGAACCGCCGCGTTGCCCCAGATCGCGAGCGTCAGCGCCACCAGCAGCCCGGCCGCCAGCGCCAGCAGGTTGTGCACGGGGTTCACGATGGCGTAGTCCGGGTGGCGCGTAGTAGAAACCGTTGAAGTCGTCGAGCGCCTCTCGCAGAGCCACGGCCTCGGGTATGCCGAGAGGCAGCGCGATGCTGTCGTTCATCCGGGTGATACGTGGCCCCGCCCGAGTAGAGCTCGCCGCTTCGCGTCCATCTCGATATGCGCGCCCAACGCGTACCGCACCCCATGCACCTGGACGAACTCGACCAGGCGCCGGGCGCTGTCGCGATAGGCGTCGATGTCGTCGACCAGCAGCCGTCCGGGAAGATAGAAATCCCCGGTGAACAGCAGGCGCGTACGCGAATCGAGGAACACGACGTGGTCGGGATGATGGCCGGGCGTGGGCAGCACGATCACATCGCGCCCACCCAGGTCGATAGCGCACTTCGTCGTCGGGCCAGTTCTCGGATGCCCAAGAACTGGCGCAGGGCCTCGCCTTCATGCGGCACCACGGTGGTTTGCGGGCAACGCCGCAAGGGCGGCGTCACCGGCGCGGTGGTCCTGGTGGCCGTGGGTATGCGCCACGATCAACAGCAGCCGCGATCCGTCCGGGCGCTCGAGATAGCGGCTCACCAGGCTCGTGAGCTCGGCGGTGATCGCCGGATCGTCGGAAACACCGCTGTCGATGAGCAGCGCGAGCTCGTCGCCGATCAGCAGGTACATCAGCGGCGCTTCGTAGTCGACGCAAGGATTCTGGCGGATGGCGATCGTGGCTTCGTCGATGGCCTGTGCCTGCACGCGCTGTTGCGCGGGCGTGCAGTCCTCGAGCACCGGGATCCCAGCGGAGCAGCGGCGCGGGTTGGGCGCGAACGACGTCGAAGCCGCCAACCACAGGAGCCATGCCAGCGACAGCGCACGTTTCATGTGCGGACCCTAACTAATCGCAGCGGTGATGGGAAGCATCGTCCCTCCACCGGGACGTGGCCTCAGCTCCGCAAGTACCAGGCGTAGTCCAGCTCGCTGACTTCCGCCGAGAAGCGCGCGCACTCCTGCAGCTTGATGGCCAGGAAGATCTTCATGAACTCCGCGCCCGAGCGCCTCGCGCAGGAACTGCGAACGCTCCGCGACCATGATCGCGCGTCGCCAGCTGCCGGGTAACGCGCGTTCGCCCGCCTGCGTCGTATCCATTGCCCTCCACGGGCGGGCCGGGGTCGATTTGTTCCGTCGATGCCATGCGCCGCGGCGCCGAGCACCGCCGCCACGGCGAGGTACAGGTTGGCATCGGCGCCGCAGATGCGATGCTCCACATGCCGCGATGCCGGCGGACCCGCCGGCACGCGCAACGACACCGACCGATTGTTGATGCCCCAGATGGGCGCGATCGGCGCGTAGCTCTTGCTGACGAAGCGCCGATAGGAATTGGCGTTGGGCGCGAAGATGGCCAGCGAATCGCGCCATCGACCTCCTTCATGCCGCCGATGGCGTGCCGCAGCATCGGCGTCCCGGCGGGATCGTCGCTGGCGAACAGGTTGTTGCCGCTGCGGCGTCGTTCAGGCTCACATGCACGTGCAGTCCGCTGCCCGCGCGCTGCGGTGAACGGCTTGGCCATGAAGCAGGCGATGAGCCCGTGCTTCTGCGCCACGCCGCGCAGCACGCGCTTGAACATCACGGCCTCGTCCACGGCACGCAGCGCATCGGCGCGATGATGCAGCGTGATCTCGAACTGACCCGGGCGAGTACTCGGACATCAGCGTTTCGGCCGGCAAGCCCTGCGCGCGCGCCGCCGACGTACACGTCGTTGAACATCGGCGCGAGGTCATCCAGGCGCTGCAGGCTGTACGCGTCTATCTTCTGCCGCTCGCTGGCACGGCCGCCGCCGGCGGGAACGAGCTTGCCGCCGCGTCCTCGCGCAGTAGATAGAACTCGATCTCGCAGGCAACCACCGGCGTGAGCCCCTGTTTCGTGCAAGACTCCAGCACGCGCACCAGCGCGTGGCGCGGATCCGCGGGCGCCGGCGCGCCCTTCGCATCGAACAGGGTCAGCATGAGCTGGCCGGTCGGCGCGGCGAGCCACGGCGCGCGCACCAGCGTGCCGGCGATCGGACGCGCGCACATGTCGGCATCGCCCGTATCCCAGACGAGCCCGGTGTCATCCACGTCCTCGCCCGTGATGTCGAGCCCGAGGATGGACCCGGCCACCTGCCGGCCCGAATCGAAGATGCGCTCCAGCTCCTCGCGGCGCACCGCCTTTCCGCGCAACACACCGGAAGGGTCCGTGATCATGATCTGCACCGCTTCGATGTCCGGATTCGCGGCGAGGAAGGCCGTGGAGTTCGGCCTGGGTGGCGAGTCAGCTGCGCTCATGCGACACTCCCGATTTCGCGCAGCGCACTCGTGCAGATGGGCCGAGCAACGTGTCGGCGTGCGCGGTGGTGGTAACCGGTGAACACAGCATCATGTTGTGGAACGGCGTGAGCAACACGCCGCGGTTCAACAGATACAGATGCAGCGCGTGCTCGAGCTCGGGCCAGGCCTCGCGCTCGGATTCCACGCCATTGCGCGGCGGCTTGCCGAATCCGAACTCGAGCCGCGCGCCCACCCGCGAGACATGCCAGGCCAGCGACTGCTGCGCGAACAGACGCGACAGCCCCTCGGATAGATAGGCGGCGGTGGCGTGCATCGACTCGTAATTGGCGCGGTCATGAGTTCGTCGAGGCGCCTCCAGGCAAGCCATCGCCAGCGCATTGGCCGACAGCGTGGTGCCCATGCCCGAGTGTCCGCCGGCGCGCTCGGCCTGCACGCGGCGCATGCCTTGCTCGACGGCCGCGGTGAAACCAAACACCGCGCAAGGCATGCCGCCGGCGATCGCCTTGCCACAGACCCAGAGGTCGGCATCCAGGCCTTCCGCCGTGGCGTATCCGCCGCGCGCCGAGGACAAGGTGTGTGTCTCGTCGATGATCAGCAGCACGCCGTGCTGGCGCGTGAGTTCGCGCAGCGCGCGCAGGAAACCCGGCTCGGGCAATACCATGCCGATATTGGTCATCACGGGTTCGGCGATCAGCGCTGCCGTACGTCCGCGCGCCAGCACCTTCTCCACCGCGTCCAGATCGTTGAATGGCACCGCATCGGTGGTCGCGCCGACATCGTGATTCATGCCGATAAGGCCGGCGCGGGCGCGGGTGCCACCTTCCGATAGCCGCACGAGGGTCTCTTCCACCGTGCCGTGGTAGCAACCGTCGAATACCAGGACGCGCGGCCGGCCCGTGATGGCGCGCGCCCAACGCAACACGCTGCGGTTCGCGTCGGTGGCGGTCTGGACCATCTGCCAGAACGGCAGGCCAAAGAGCGTCGAGAGTTTTTCGCCCACGCGCGCGACACGTTCCGCGGGCAGCATGCAGGTGATGCCCGCGGCGCCCGCCTCCGCCAGTGCCCTGGCGATCGGCGGCGGCGAGTGGCCGAACATCGCACCGGTATCGCCGAAGCAGAAATCGACGTAGCGGTTGCCGTCGACGTCCACGAGCTCGACACCGCGCGCCTCTCGCACGAACAACGGGTGTGGCGTACTCCAGTCGCGCATCCAGTGCATGGGCACGCCGTTGAGCCAATGGCTCGTGCTCGCCTCCGCCAGCCGCGCGGATTCCGCGTGGGTGGTAACGAACCGTTCGCGCTCGCGCACCTCCAGCGCGCGAAGCGCTTCGCCATCGATGCCGGGTTGCCGTGCGTAGCTCACGGCCGCGCGCTACCTGCGCTTGCGCGCGGGCTTGGCTTTCGATTTCGCTGCGGGCTTCCGCGAGGTCGTCTTCACCGGCTCGGCCTTGGCGGCCTTCTCCGCCTTGGCGTCGACTTTGGTGTCGGCTTTGGAGTCGGCCTTGGCGTCGGCCTTCGTCTCGGCCTTCGTCTCCGTCTTGGAGTCGCTCTTCGACTCTTCCTTGTCCGCGCCCGCAAGATTCCGCTTGTTCTCCTTGTCGGACTTGAAGTCGGTCTCGTACCAGCCCGAGCCCTTCAGACGGAACACCGGTGCGGAGATGAGCTTCTTGAGCCCGGCCTTGCCGCAACTCGGGCACTTCTTCAGCGGTTTGTCATTGATCGACTGCAGGACTTCTTCGTCGAAGCCGCAGTGCGGACATTGGTATTCGTAGAACGGCATGGAATCCCCGGAAAATCTCCGGGCGGGATGATAGCGGGAGTTGGCGGCGCGGCGAAGCGTCCGCTAGAACTGCAGCTTCGCGTCGGCGTAGAAGCCCCGCAGCAGGTCGAAAGCCCGTTTGAGACGTGCAAAGTTCTCGTTGAAAGGCGCCATTCCGTCGACGATGGAGCCCGGATTCCAGGCTTCGAATACGACCTTTCCCGCAGAGGTTACGATCGTGACCCGGAATCGCGCACCGTCACGCACGCCGGGAAACACCAGGTCGGCCTCTTCCTTGGCACGAGAGACCATGACCTCATTCGCGGACTCGACCTCGGCATCGAAATCGAATTGCGTCAGCCCGATCTCATCGAGGGCATTGATCAGCCTGTCTTCGGAGCCGCCGCCGAACTCATCTACCAGCTTGCCACTCCGGAATTCGTAACCGGTGACCGAGTATCCGCCGGCCAATGACGGTTCTCGCTGAAACCACCAACCTGTGCGTCCTTTGACCGGCGCGAAGGATCCTTCGATCATCTCGATCGAGGCCAGCAGATCCCCTGGCAAGCTCGGTGGCTTCGCCACCGCCACGGCGCCGAACAGCGCCATCAGCGAAGCCAGCAAGTAGTTTGAAAGGCGGGACATGGGGGTCCGCCTCACGCTCGTGCGGCGGCGGGCCGCCAGGTGAAATACGTGAGCGCGCGCCACAGCCACTCCAGCGGGCCCATCGCGAAATGCGCCAGCCACCATCGGGCGACGAGCACCTGGACCATGAAGAACAGCACGGCCAGGCCGATGCTCGCGGCCACACCCACCTCGCCGAGCAGCCCGAGCCCGAAGCCGTAGAACACCAACAGGCCGAACACGGTCTGCATGACGTAGGTTGTTAGCCCCAGCTTTCCCGTGGGCGCGAGGTGCCTGAGCGGGCCCGCGGCATTGCGCCAGAAGAGCAGCGTGAACCCGGCGAGATACACCGCCGACAAGGCGACCTGCTGCAGGGAACCGGCAATCCAGCCCGCGAGCTGCGGGTACGTCATCGGAACGATGGCGGTGGGCCACAGCACCATCACGACGGAAGTGACCAGCGCCACCGGCGCGGCGCGCCACAGCAGCTTGCCGAAGAATTGCCGATGTCCGGGTTCGTCGCGGAACAGGTCCAGCCGCCCCGCCACCAGGCCCAGGAGGAACAGGCCGAACGTGACCCATAACCGCCCGGTGATGACGAGGAAACCCAGCTTGGAAAGCTGGCCTTCCGCGAGATTGGACTTCACGAGCGCGACCGCATCGCCGGATTTCTTGATGTCGTAGATGCGCTTCGCATCGCTCATCTGCTGAGCCTCGCCTTGCTGCTGCTGGGATGCGAACTCCGGCCGTTGCGCCACATGCGAAATGAAGCCGGCGAGCAACATGCCCGGCACGTTGAGGACCAGCACCAGCGCCGTGATGACCAGCGTGCGCGTCTTGAGCTTGCGGAACAGCATCAGCAGCAGCCCGAGGATGGCGTACACGATGAGCACGTCGCCGCTGAAGAACGCGCCATGCACGATGGCGAGAGCCAGCAGTACGATGAGCCGCCAGGCGAAACGACCCGCGAAAGGCCGGCCCTTGTCCGCCGCACTTCGCATCTGGATGGCGAAGCTCAGCCCGAACAGGAACGAAAACAGCGTGTAGAACTTGCCGAAGGTGAGGAGCTTCTGTGCCTGGAGCATGGCGGCATCGAAGCTGCTGAACACCATGAAGTTCAGCGTGGGCTGCGGGCCTTCGAGGAAGCCGTCCGCCGCGTGCGTGATGATGATGCCGAAAAGCGCGAAGGCGCGCAGCACGTCGACGACGACGATACGTTCGGAAGAAGGAGATGCCGCGCCTGGGTTCATGGCGCGGCAGTCTAGCCGCTTTCCGGCCTAACTTCTCACCTCGACTTGGCGAACTCCAGCCCGTTGCCGTTGGCGTGGGCCTGGATGCGGTCCCCGGGCATGAACTTGCCCGAGAGGATGGCCTGCGCCAGCGGGTTCTCCACCTGCTGCTGGATCGCGCGCTTGAGCGGTCGCGCGCCGTATACCGGGTCGTAGCCCGCCTCGCTCAAGCGGTCCAGCGCGGAGTCATCCAGCTGCAACTCCAGGTTGCGGTCGAGCAGTCGTTTGCGCAGCTGCGCCAGCTGGATGTCCACGATGGAGCGGATCTGCGCCTGGCCCAGCGGGTGGAACACGCAGATGTCGTCGATGCGGTTGATGAACTCCGGCCGGAAGTTCTGCTGCACCACTTCCATCACCGCGGCCTTCATGCGCGAGTAGTTGCCCTCGCCGGCGAACTGCTGGATGACATCCGAACCCAGGTTCGAAGTCATGATCACCACGGTATTGCGGAAGTCCACGGTGCGGCCCTGGCCATCCGTCAGGCGGCCATCGTCCAGCACCTGCAGCAGCACGTTGAACACATCGGGGTGCGCCTTCTCGACTTCGTCGAGCAGGATCACCGCGTAAGGCCGGCGACGCACGGCTTCGGTGAGATAACCGCCCTCGTCGTAGCCCACGTATCCCGGTGGCGCGCCGATCAGCCGCGCCACGGAGTGTTTCTCCATGAACTCGGACATGTCGATGCGCACCATCGACTCTTCCGTATCGAACAGGAATTCCGCCAGCGCCTTGCAGAGCTCGGTCTTGCCCACACCCGTGGGGCCGAGGAACAGGAAGGAACCATTCGGACGACGCGGGTCCGACAAGCCGGCGCGCGAGCGGCGGATGGCGTTCGAGACGATCTTCACCGCCTCGTCCTGGCCGACCACGCGCTTGTTCAGCGCCTCTTCCATGCGCAGCAGCTTCTCTTTCTCGCCTTCGAGCATCTTGGACACCGGAATGCCGGTCCACTTCGACACCACTTCGGCGATCTCCTCGTCCGTCACCTTGTTGCGCACGAGCTGGGTTTCCTTGGTCTCGGCGATCTGCGCTTCGCCCAGGCGCTTCTCCAGCGCCGGGATCTGCTCGTACTGGATGCGCGCGACGGCCGTGAGGTCGCCCTTGCGGCGCGCCACTTCCATCTCCTGCTTCACCTTCTCGAGTTCTTCGCGCACGCCGGCCGCGCCCTGCAGCGAGGCTTTCTCGGACTTCCAGATCTCCTCGAGATCCGCGTACTCCTTCTCGAGCCCGCGCAGCGTCTCCTGCAGGTCTGCGAGACGCTTCCTGGTCGCCGCGTCCGTTTCCTTCTTGAGCGCTTCCTGCTCGATCTTGAGCTGGATGATGCGGCGCTCGAGCTTGTCGAGCGCTTCGGGCTTGGAGTCGATCTCCATGCGGATGCGCGCGCCGGCTTCGTCGATCAGGTCGATGGCCTTGTCGGGCAGCTGGCGATCCGCGATGTAGCGATGCGAGAGCGTGGCCGCGGCGACGATGGCCGGGTCCGTGATGTCCACGCCGTGGTGGACTTCGTAGCGCTCCTTCAGGCCGCGAAGAATGGCGATGGTGTCTTCCACGGTCGGCTCGTTGACCAGCACCTTCTGGAAGCGGCGCTCGAGCGCGGCGTCCTTCTCCACGTACTTGCGGTATTCGTCGAGCGTGGTCGCGCCCACGCAGTGCAGCTCGCCGCGCGCCAGCGCCGGCTTGAGCATGTTGCCCGCGTCCATCGCGCCTTCGGCCTTGCCCGCGCCCACCATGGTGTGCAGCTCGTCGATGAACAGGATGATCTGGCCTTCCTGCTTGGAGAGATCGTTGAGCACGCCCTTGAGGCGCTCTTCGAACTCGCCGCGGAACTTGGCGCCCGCGATCAGCGCGCCCATGTCGAGCGCGAGGATGCGCTTGCCCTTCAGCCTCTCCGGCACTTCGCCATTGATGATGCGCTGGGCCAGGCCTTCGACAATGGCGGTCTTGCCCACGCCCGGCTCACCGATCAGCACCGGGTTGTTCTTGGTACGGCGCGCCAGCACCTGCACCGTGCGGCGGATTTCGTCGTCACGGCCGATGACCGGGTCGAGCTTGCCGCTCGGCGCGCGTGCGGTGAGATCGACGGTGTATTTCTCCAGCGCGCCGCGCTTCTCTTCGGCCTGCGGATCGTTCACCGCTTCGCCGCCGCGCACCTGCTCGATCGCCTTCTCGATGGCGGCCTTGGACGCGCCCGCATCCTTCAGTAGTTTGGCCAGCGTGTCCCTGTCCTCGAAGGACGCCAGCACGAACAGCTCGGACGAGATGTAGTCGTCCTTGCGCTGCTGGGCGAGCTTGTCCGTGACATTGAGCAGCCGGTTGAGATTGGGCGACACGTGGACGTCACCGGGAGCGCCTTCCACCTTGGGCAGGCGATCCAGCGCGGCGTCCAGGTCCTTGCGCAGCTTGGCCACGTTGGCGCCCGCCTTGACCAGGATGGGGCGGGTGCTGCCGTCCTGCTGGTCCAGCAGCGCGCCGAACACGTGGGCGGGCTCCATGAACTGGTTGTCCCGGCCCACGGCCAGGGACTGGGCGTCCGCCAGGGCGGACTGGAATCGGCTGGTGAGTTTGTCCATTCGCATAGGCGGCCAAAATGGGGCCTGGGGCGCGGCGGTTCAAGTATGTTTGGCCGACCTTTCTGGCCGGAAGACGCCCATGAACTTCAAGACGCTCGTGTTCTGTCTGATTGCGGGGTGCGTCCTGGCCCCAGCCAACGCCCTGACGCCGGACACCGCTGCGGATCGAACGCAGGTTCAGGCCATCCTGGCCGCGCACGACAAGCTGCAGCCGGGCCTGGAGGAATACATGGCTTCGGTGTCGGAGGACCTGATCCTCATGCCCAATGGCGCGGCCGCCCTCGAGGGCAAGGCGGCGTACCGGCGCCATGTCGAGGCGTTCTACGCCTCGGGGGACATTCGCATCCGGCACGAGGTGCTGGCCGTGTATTCGTATCCGGAGGTGGTCATCGTGCGGGGCCGCGCGGTCGGTTCGTTCAAGGCTCCCGGCGCGCAGACCGTGAACACCTTCGAGACCAAGAACTTGTTCGTGTTCAAGCGCGCGCCCGACGGCAAGCTCTACGTCTGGCAGATCATCTTCAACGACGCGACACGCGCCTGAAATCTCGACTGGTTAGTGCGCCTGGCGCTCGGCAATAACGATCAGAGCGATGCCCAGGGCGATGAGGATCACCTGGGTTACTCCGGACCTGGCATCCGTGCGCCGGTGCAGGCCCGGGATCAGGTCCGCGACTGCCACATATAAAAGACTGGCCGCCGCCACCGCCAGGGCGAAGGGCAACGCCCGGAGCGACTCTTCCAGCGCGAAAAAGCCGATCACGCCGCCGATCACCGCCGTGAGGCTGGTCAGCAGGTTGAGGATCAGGGCCTTCTTGCGAGTCGCGCCCGAGTTCAGCAACACCGCGAAATTTCCGACTTCCTGCGGAATCTCGTGGGCCATGATGGCCAGCGCCGTCACGACGCCGAGGTGGATGTCCGTGAGGAAGGCCGCCGCGATGAGCACGCCATCCAGCACGTTGTGGAGCGCGTCGCCGACCATGACCAACGCGCCGCTCGCTTTCTTGCGCGCTTCGGCATGGGCGTGATCATGAGCGGCGTGGTCGTGATGCGTGCGGCCATCGTGATCGTGGCCGTGGGCATGGGGCTCGACGATGGGGTGTTCGGAGCAATGGTCGTCGTGACAGTGCCGCCAGAGCAGGAATTTCTCGAGGATGAAGAACAGCGCGATGCCGGCGATGAGCGCGATGCCGACTTCGTGGACGTTCTCGATGCCGGCGCCCTCGACGGCGTGGGGGATGAGGCCGAGCAGCGCCGCGCCTAACAAGGCGCCGGTGGCGAAGGAGACGAGGTGCGGGAGCGAGGCCTCACGAGCCCGGCTGGGCAAGGCCAGGAAGATGCCGGCCGCGAGCACGGACAACACACCGGAAACGGTGGTGGCGAGGATGATCCAGAGGAGAGTGGTCAAAGCGGGGGAAAGATAGCATGGGCGTCAACATCGGACGCCCGGCGCTCGCGACTACGGCTCGAACTCGTTTGACTCGATGAACGTGCCCCCGGCCACCCTCAGGCTCGAGATGCATCGGCCGCCCTGGAAGCTCGCCGCCATCGGCTGCACGAACACCATCTCGATCCATTCTCCCGGGCGCACATCGGTGTGCGTGCTGTCGCCATCGACCAGCCCGAAGGGCGCGGGCATCCAGAGGTCGGAATCCTTCTCCTGGCACTTGATATCGGTGTCCCAGGGGTCCGTGGGCGCGCCGCGATACGACACGACGTTGGCGTTCTGGTTGGCCAACCGGAACACCAGCTGGTCACCCGACCTCCTCACGAATGTCAGCGTAACTTTCCCGGTGAATGGCAGCTTGGGCGGCGGATCGTTGCAGCCAGCCAATGCAGTGGCAATGAGCGCGACCATCCAGCTCGGCATCCGCAGAGAGTTCGCCACCGCTAGCCCTCCGCGGCTCCAGAACGCCAGATCAGCGCAGCCAATCTACCGCCCTTGCCGTCCCTCCGATGCGAATAGAACCGCTCTGGATCCGCAAACGTACACCAGATTCCGCCGCTCACATCCGTGATGCCCTGCTGATCCAGCCTCCGCTTCGCGAGCCCGACCAGATCGGCCTGCCACTTGTCGCGCGCGTTGCGATCGAAGTACGCGCTCGCGGCAGCATCCTGCTTCACGAACTCTTCGCGTACTTCGTCACCCACTTCGAAGTGCTCACGTGAAATGCACGGTCCGATCCACGCCTTCAATTCGTGGCCGGGCACGCGCAACGCGCGCACGGTTTTCTCCAGCACGCCACTCGCAAGGCCGCGCCAGCCCGCATGCGCGGCTGCGATGCGGGATCCATCCCGTGCCGCGAACAATACGGGCACGCAATCCGCCACCATGACGACGCAAGCCTCGCCCGCGCGAGAGGTGATCGCCGCATCAGCTGTGACGGGCGCCGCGGGCGCACCCGCTTCGATCTCATGCACGGCCACGCCATGGACCTGGTTGAGCCAGGCGGGCTCGGCACTCAACGCCAGCAGCTCGCGCAACTTCGTCCGGTTCGCCGTCACGTGCGCGGGATCGTCATTCACATGGGTCGCCACATTGAACGAATCCCACGGCGCCGCGCTCACCCCGCCCAGTCTCGTCGTGAAGGCCGCGCGCACACCCGTCGGCAGCTTCCACTCGAACTCGAGCAGTGAGGGGCTCTTCACCCGTTCTCTTCCATGTCGCGCGTGAGCATGTCGATGAGCCCCTGCATGTCTTCGGGCAGCGGCGCTTCGAAGCTCACGCGCTTGCCGGACTTGGGATGCGTCAGCGTCAGCTTCGCGGCGTGAAGCGCCTGCCGCCGGAAATGTTCCAGCGCCTCGCGCAACTCCGGCGTCGCGCCCTTGGGGTAGCGCTTGCGACCCGCGTACAGCGGGTCTCCCACGACGGGATAGCCGATGTGCTCCATGTGCACGCGGATCTGGTGCGTGCGGCCCGTCTCGAGCTTCACGCGCGCCAGCGTGTGCTGCCGGAACCGCTTTTCGATGCGGTAGTGCGTGACCGCCTCACGGCCGTCACTTCGCACGGCGAACTTGAGCCGGTGCGAGCGATGCCGGTCGATGGCCTTGTTGACCGTGCCGCCGCCGGTCATCGCGCCGGTGCACACGGCCAGGTACTCGCGCTCGATATCGTGCTCGGCGAGCTCGGCCGTGAGCGCGGTCTGCGCCTCCAGCGTACGCGCGACGACTAACAACCCGCTGGTGTCCTTGTCGATGCGATGCACGAGCCCGGCGCGCGGCACGTGCTTGAGCTTGGGGTCATGGGCCAGCAACGCGTTCTGCAGCGTCTTGCCCGGGTTGCCGGCGCCCGGATGCACGACCACGCCCGGTGGCTTGTTGAGCACGATGATCGACCCGTCCTGGTGGACTATGTCGAGCGGGAGCTTCTCGGCCTTGATGCCGGTCTCCTCCGGCAGCCGCGCTTCCACGGTGGCGGCCTCGCCGCCGGTGACCTTGTCGCGGGCCTTCACGGTGAGGCCGTTCACGAGGACGGCGCCATCCTCGATCCAGCCCTGGATGCGGGAACGCGAGTATTGGGGCAGCAGCGCCGCCAGGGCCTGATCCAGGCGCTTGCCCGCGGATTCAGGGGGGAATTCGACCCGGTGGGTCTGGAACTTGGGGCTCAATTGGCGGGTCCGACGGGTGTTCCGATAGGTTTTCGGGCCGCTATACTTCCCGCCGCCGGGCACGATTTCAATCAAATACACAGCCAATACACCGGCAAGAGAGACGACCCCTTCCATGCGAGCACTGCGTACCGCCGGGATCCTGGCATTTCTGCTGATTTTCCTGGGCCCCGTCCTCACCGGCTGCAAGACCCGTGAAGGCAAGGAAGGCCCGATGACCGACCCCGCCGTGGTGTACGAGCGCGCCCAGCGAGCGCTCCGCCAGGGCGATTTCCCGTTGGCCATCCGTATCTACGAAGCGCTCATGGCCCGCTACCCGTTCGCGGCCGAGACTCGCCAGTCCCGCCTCGACGTCATCTACGCCTACTACCGCGCCGGCGAGTCCGATTCCGCCATCGACGCGGCGGACACCTTCATCCGCGAGAACCCGACCCATCCGCGTATCGACTACGCCTGGTACCTCAAGGGGCTCACGGATTTCGAGCGCATGCCGAACTTCCTGGAGCGCTGGTTCCGCGTGGACTTGAACCAGCGCCCGCCCACGAACGCGCGCCGCTCGTTCACGGCGTTCCAGACAGTGGTCGAGCAATTCCCGAACAGCGAGTACTCGCACGATTCGCGTCGCCGCATGGTGTATCTGCGCAATCGCCTCGCGGAGTACGAGATCGCCGTGGCGCAGTACTACATGAATCGCGGCGCCTTCGTGGCCGCCGCGCAGCGGTCGAAAACCGTCGTCGAGGAATTCGACGGGTCGCCGGCCGTGCGCCAGGCGCTCGAAATCATGGTCATCTGCTACGAGAAGATGGAGCTCAAGGAGCTCGCGGCGCAGACGCGTGCGATGTATCGCGCGAACTACCAGGGTGAAATCGGCGAAGGCAAGAAGGCCGTCGGCCCGAAGAAGAAGTGGTACAAGCTCTGGCTGTCGAGCTGAGATAGGTAGCGGGGACGACGGCCAGCGCTCGAGCGCCGGCCGCGACCCGATCTTTCTTCAGGCCCGCAGGCGCTCGCGCTTGAAGAATTCCTCGCGGAGGCTCGGAATTCTTCGCGTTCGTTCGCTCCCGGCTGCGCGGCGTATCACCGGCCGCTCTACGATCGCCGGCTTACCAAGCCCGCTTCGCATCCACGAACCACCAAAGAGTACCTCGCGCGCTTAACGCCGGGAGCTCACCTCGCTCATGCGGGCCTGAAGAAAGATCGGGTCGCGGCCGGCGCCCAACTGTTGCACTTCGTACCCGCTTCTTAGCTCGAGGCGCGGCTTTGGAAAGACAACGCTCCGGCGTCCGGCGGGATTCTTGCCGTCGCCGATTGGCTTGGATTGTCACGAAGAGTTGCCGGCGGTAACCGAACGTAACCGAGTACCTCGATCGCGGACATGCGCGCGCGGGCTGCGCGTGACGGCGCTTGTGTCCGCTTCGCTCCACGATCGAAAACATGGAGCACGGTGGCGCGTTCGAGCCCATTGGGAAAACCTCCCAGCAAATGGGGACATTCCTGATTTCCTAGAAATCGGGGACAGGCCTGAACCGGTGGTGCGTCGGCCTTGGGTTCGAATGGATTTCGCAGCGAATCGAGGGCGCTGAGCGGGGAGCGTTAAGCGCGGAGGTACTCTTGGTGGTTCGGTGAAAGCCTGGGTTCACCAGCAGTTGCGAGCAAAGCGCTGACAGCTCCACCTGCGCAGCTCCCCGCGAAGGAACGGCCGAAGGCCGCGCCCGAGAGTGAGCGTAGAAATCCATTCGAACCCAAGGACGACGCTCCGCCACCCCAGCCCTGTCCCCGATTTCTAGGAAATCAGGAATGTCCCCATTTGCTACCGCCGGTAGCCGGACGTGATCGGATACCTCCAATCGCGACCGAACGCGCGTCGCGAAACACGCACGCCCGGCGGCGCCTGCCGGCGCTTGTATTCATTGCGCTTCACGAGATCCAGCACGCGCACGACCGTGGCACGCTCGAAGCCTTTCGCGCAGATCTCGTCGACGGAGAGGTCGTCTTCGATGAACGCCTCGAGGATCGGATCCAGGATCTCGTACGGCGGCAGCGAGTCGCTGTCCTTCTGATCCGGCCGCAACTCGGCGGAAGGCGGGCGCGTGATCACGCGCTGCGGGAATCACCGGCGACACGGAGTTGCGATACGCCGCGAGCGCGTACACGAGTAGTTTGGAGCAGTCCTTGATCGGCGCGAAGCCGCCGGCCATGTCGCCGTACAGCGTGGCGTAACCCACAGCCATCTCGCTCTTGTTGCCCGTGGTCAGCAGCATCTTGCCGGTCTTGTTGGAGATGCCCATGAGCAGCACCATGCGGCAGCGGCTCTGGATGTTCTCTTCGGTGGTATCGGGCTTGCGGCCGGCGAACTCGTCGCGCAGCGTGGCCTCGGCGGCCTTCATCATCTCGCCGATGGGCAGCACGCTGTACTTCACGCCCATGCTTCTCGGCCTGCCCCGCGCATCGTCGAGCGACATCTGCGAGGTGTAGGGCGACGGCATCATCACCGCGTGCACCTTGTCCTTGCCCAGCGCGTCCACCGCGATGGCGAGCGTGAGCGCGGAATCGATGCCGCCGGACAGACCCAGCACCACGCCGGGAAAGCCGTGCTTGGCGACGTAGTCGCGCACGCCGAGCACCAGCGTGCGGTACACGCTCTCGGCATCGCCGAGCTCGGGCGCGATGGCGGCCGGCACGGGCCGCACGACGCCGTCCACGCGCTCGAACTCCACTTCGTACAGGCCTTCCTCGAACGGCGGCGCGCGCATCACGACCTTGCCCGCGGCGTCCATCACGAAGGAATTGCCGTCGAACACCAGTTCGTCCTGGCCGCCCAGCATGTTCACGTAGACGACGGGCAACCCGAGGTCACGCACGCAGCGGCGCACGATGTCTTCGCGGTTGCGCTGCTTGTGTATTTCGAACGGCGAGGCGTTGAGCACCACGAACATCTCGGCGCCCGCGGACTTCGCGAGCTGCGCGGGTTCGGGCTCCCAGATGTCCTCGCAGACCAGGATGCCGACGCGGAAGCCGCGGAAGTCCACGACCGTGGGCTGGCTGCCGGTCTTGAAGTAGCGCTTCTCGTCGAAGACCTTGTAGTTGGGCAGGCAGCTCTTGCGGTGCGTGGCGCGCACCTGTCCGCGCCTCGATGAGCGCGGCGGAGTTGAAGATCTGCGAGCCCGCGTACTCCGGAAAACCGACCAGGAAACCGCAGCTGGTCTTTGCGCCGCGCACGGTCTCCATGCCCTTCTCGATCGCCACGCGAAAGCCGCGATGGAACAGCAGGTCCTCGGGTGGATAGCCCGAGAGCGTGAGCTCGGGCAGCACCAGCAGGTCGGTCTCGAGATCGCGGCAGGCGCGTTCGGCGGCCGCCACGATCTTCAGCGCGTTGCCCGCGACGTCGCCGACGAGCAGGTTCAGCTGCCCGAGGGCGAGTCGCAGTCGCTTGTGGGGGGCGTTCACCGAGTGCGTGCTACTTCTTGCCCTTGGCTTTCGACGGACGGGCCTTGCTCGGCTTTTTCTTCGCCGCCGCCTTCTTCACGGGCTTGGCGGCCTTCTTCGCGGGCTTCTTCGCTGCCTTCTTCGTTGGTTGGGGCGTGGCCTTCGCCAGCTTCCCCTTCTGCGAACGGTCGCCGAAGCCCTTCGACGCCTTCGCCTTCGGCTCGATGATCAGCACGCTCGGCCCTTCCGGTTTCTTCACCGGCTTGGCGCGCGCCTTCGCGAGCATCTCCGCCATGGCCTTGCCCAGGTCCGCGGGTGACTTCACGGTGCGCGCACCGGACTTGTCCAGCGCGCGGTACTTGTCCGCCGCCGTGCCCTTGCCGCCGGCGATGACCGCGCCGGCATGGCCCATGCGCTTGCCCGGAGGCGCGGTGACGCCCGCGATATACGCCACCACGGGCTTGGTCACGTAGTTGCGGATGAAATCGGCCGCGGCTTCTTCATCCGTGCCGCCGATCTCGCCGACCATGATGATGCCTTCGGTCTGCGGATCGCGTTCGAACAGCTCCAGCACGTCGACGAAGTTCATGCCGCGCACCGGATCGCCGCCGATGCCGACGCAGGTGCTCTGGCCGAGACCCTTGTTCGTGGTCTGGAACACGGCTTCGTACGTGAGCGTGCCGGAGCGCGAGACGATGCCCACGCGGCCCTTCTTGTGGATGAAGCCCGGCATGATGCCGATCTTGCATTCGCCCGGCGTGATGATGCCGGGGCAGTTCGGGCCGATGAGGCGCGTGCCGGTGTTCGGCCAGCGTCGCCTTCACCTTGACCATGTCGTTGATCGGGATGCCTTCGGTGATGCAGACGACGAGCTCGATGCCGGCATCGGCCGCTTCGAGGATCGCGTCGGCGGCAAACGCGGCGGGCACGTAGATCACGCTGGCGGTGGCGCCGGTCTTCTCGACGGCATCGGCCACGGTGTCGAACACGGGCAGATTCAGGTGCTTCTCACCGCCGCGGCCCGGCGTGACGCCACCGACGACCTTGGTGCCGTACTTGATGGCTCTGTTCGGTGTGGAAGGTGCCCTGCTGGCCGGTGAAGCCCTGGCACGATGACCTTGGTGTTCTTGTTGACAAGAATGCTCATGTTGGATTCTGACTCTTATTTGCCGGCGGCGAGCTTCACGGCCTTCTGCGCCGCATCGGTGAGGTCGGTGGCGGGCGTGATGGCCAGCGCGCTGTGCGCCAGCATCTCGCGCGCCTGGCTCGGCGTTGGTGCCTTCGAGGCGCACGATCACCGGCACGGACACACCCACCTGCTTCACCGCGATCATCACGCCTTCGGCGATCAGGTCGCAGCGCACGATGCCGCCGAAGATGTTCACCAGGATGGCTTTCACCTTCTTGTTCGACAGGATCAGCTTGAACGCCTCGGTGACGCGCTCCGCCGTGGCGCCGCCGCCGACGTCGAGGAAGTTGGCGGGATTGCCGCCATGCAGCTTGATGAGGTCCATGGTGGCCATGGCGAGACCGGCGCCGTTCACCATGCAGGCGATGTCGCCGTCCAGCGAGACGTAGTTGAGATCGTGCTCGGCGGCCTGGCGCTCGATGGGATCTTCCTGCGAAGGATCGCGGTACTCGGCCAGCTTCTTCTGGCGGAACACGGCGTTCGCGTCGATGTTGATCTTGGCGTCCAGCGCGACGAGATCGCCGGCCTTGGTGACGATCAGCGGATTCACTTCGAGCAGCGACGCATCGCGCTCGAGGTAGATGCGGTACAGCGCCGCGCAGGATCTTCTGGAACTGCCCGACCTGCGGGCCCTTGAAGCCCAGGCCGAAAGCCAGCTTGCGCGCCTGGTAACCCTGCAGGCCCGCCGTGGGGCTGATGTCCACGCGCAGGATCTTCTCCGGTGTCGTGTTCGGCCACTTCCTCGATGTCCATGCCGCCCGCGGCCGAGGCGATCACCGCCACCTTGCTCTTCTCGCGGTTCAGCGTGAGCGACGAGATAGATCTCGCGCTCGATCTCGGAGCCCGACTCCACGTAGACGGTCTCGATGGGCAGGCCTTCGGGACCGGTTTGTTTGGTGACCAGGCGCTGGCCGAGCATGTCCGCCGTCGCGCTTGCGCACCGTGTCGAGATCGCGCGCGAGCTTGACGCCGCCGGCCTTGCCGCGGCCGCCGGCGTGCACCTGGGCCTTCACGACCCACAGGCTGCCGCCTAACGACTGCGCGGCCGCGACGGCTTCTTCGGCGCTCTGGGCCGCCTTGCCGGCGGGGACGGGAATGCCGAACTCGCGGAACACTTCTTTCGACTGGTACTCGTGGAGGTTCATCTGACTCTGCGGGGGTGTAAAAGGAGGCGGTATTGTAGCCGCATCGGCGAGGCTGCGGTCGTCCGGCAGGTGCCTTGCTGATAGAGTCGCGGCCGATGCCGTTTGTCGCCGCCGCTTCACCACACCCACCGACCTCGCCTGGCGCGTCATTGGCCTGGTGAACCTGTACCGGTTGCTGATTCCGCCGTCCCTGTACGCGCTCTACCTGTTCGGCGGCTCGGGGCCACGCATCGGCGATGCACCATCCGCAGCTGTTCCTCTGGACCTGCATCGTCTACTTCGCCGCCGGCGTCGCCATCAGTCATCGGTGGCCGGCGCCTGATGCCCAATCTGCGGGCAACCACCTTCGTGCATGCCATGGTCGACGCCATGGCCATCAGCCTGCTGCTGTTCTCGAGCGGCGGCATCGCCAGCGGGCTCGGAATCCTGTTCGTGGTGCCGGTGGGCGCGATGGCCCTGCTGGCCGACAGCCGGGATTCCTTCGTGCTGGCTGCACTGGCCACGCTGGCACTGCTGGGTCAGCAGATCGCCTGCCATCTGGCGGGACATGCGCAATATCTACGACTACGTGGCGGCCGGCATCTACGGCGGCATCGTGTTCCTGGTGGCGCTGCTGGCCTGGCCCCTGGCCACGCGGCTGCGCGACACCGAAGCCACGGTCCGCCGCCAGCAGGTGGACCTGGCCAACATGGCGCAGCTGTCGCAGTACATCGTGCAGAACCTGCGCGAGAGCATCGTGGTGGTCGACCACGAAAACCGTATCCGGCTCATCAACGAATCCGCCGCCACCATGCTCGGCGACCGTAGCGCCTATCCAGGCGCGCTGCTCGGCGAAGCCTCGCCGCAGCTGCTCTACCTTCTGGAGACCTGGCGGCAGCGCACGGTAACCCGGTCGGCCCATCGCAGACCTTCGTTCGGCGCCGATGGCGGCCACGTGATCCAGCCGCATTTCGCCTCCTCGGGCGGCGCGGAACCGGCGCCCGGTGATCGTGTTCCTCGAAGACACCGAACTGCTGGCCGCCAAGATCCAGCAATCCAAGCTCGCGGGCCTGGGCCGGCTCTCGGCCAGCATCGCGCATGAGATCCGCAATCCGGTGGGCGCCATGAGCCACGCCGCGCAGCTGCTGGCGGAATCACCCTCGCTGTCGGCCGAGGACAAGCGCCTCACGGAGATCATCCGCACCAACGGCGATCGCGTGCGCCAGATCATCGAGAACGTGATGTCCATGGCGCGGCGCGAGAACTCGCGCCCGGAGCGCGCTGATCCTGCGGCACCTGGCTGGACGGTTTCCGCGACGAATTCTGCGCGACCATGCAGATCACGCCGGCACGCCTGGCGATCTCCTCGCTGCTGGGTGATGTCGAAGTGCAGGTGGACCCGTCGCAGCTGCGCCAGATCGTGTGGAACCTCTGCGAGAACGCCGTGAAGTACGGCTCGCAACGAGCCAGGCACCGATCGTCATCGAAATCCGCGTGGGCCGCATGGCGTCCACCGCCCGTCCCTTCCTCGAAGTGGCGGATCGCGGCCCGGGCATCGCCGCGCAGCATCGCGAGAAGATCTTCGAGCCGTTCTTCACGGGCAACGAGAAAGGCACCGGCCTCGGCCTGTTCCTCGCGCGGGAACTGGCCCAGACCAATGGCGCCACTCTTCTCTATGAGCCCCGCACCAGCGGCGGCAGCCTGTTCCGCATCGTGTTCCGCGACCCGGAACGCTGGGTGGCCTGAGTGCAGGCATGGCGCCACCCCTGGTCCTGGTGGTCGACGACGAGCCCGATCTCGTCGAGCTGGTGTCGCTGACGCTGTCGCGCATGCAGCTCGCGACGCAGTCGGCGGGCGACGTCGCCACCGCCAAGCAAGCTGCTCAAGTCGCAGAAGTTCGATCTCTGCCTCACCGACATGCGCCTGCCCGATGGCGACGGGCTCGACCTGCTCGAGTGGATGACGGCCGAACTGCCCCGGCGTGCCCTGCGCCGTCATCACCGCGCACGGCAACGTGGAATCGGCGGTGCGCGCGCTGAAGCTCGGCGCCTTCGATTTCGTCTCCAAGCCGCTGGATCTCGGCGTCCTGCGCCGCATCGTCTCCACCGCGCTGAAGCTCTCGCAGAGCGCCGACGACCGGCACCGTCGACGCGCACCGGCACGCAGCTGATCGGCGACGCACCGGCGATGGAGCGCCTGCGCGAGATGATCCTGCGCGTGGCGCGCAGCCAGGCGCCGGTGCACATCTCCGGCGAGTCGGGCACCGGCAAGGAACTGGTGGCGCGCATGATCCACGCCTCCGGTCCGCGCGCCGAAGGGCCGTTCGTGCCGGTCAACTGCGGCGCCATTCCCTCCGAACTCATGGAGAGCGAACTCTTCGGCCACAAGCGCGGCAGCTTCACGGGCGCGGTTGCGCGACAAGGCCGGCCTGATTCCGTCCGCCGAAGGCGGCACGCTGTTCCTCGACGAAGTGGCCGACCTGCCGCTGCACATGCAGGTGAAGCTGCTGCGCGTGATCCAGGAGAAAACCGTGCGCCCGGTCGGCGAACAGCGCGAGACGCCCATCGACGTGCGCATCCTCTCGGCCACGCACAAGAACCTGGCGGACCTGGTCGCGGAAGCGAAAGTTCCGCGAGGACCTGTACTACCGCATCAACGTGATCGAGATGCGCGTGCCGCCGCTGCGCGAACGCGCGGAAGACATCCCGGCCTCGCCGAAGCCATCGTGCGGAAGCTCTCGCGGCGCCTCGGCATGGACGCCCCCGAGGTCACGCCGGCCGCGCTCGACGTTCTGCAGAACTTCTCCTTCCCCGGCAACGTGCGCGAACTGGAGAACGTGCTCGAGCGCGCGCTGGCCCTGTGCAACGACGGCCGCATCGACGTGCAGGACCTGCAGCTGCGCGCCGTGCCGCGCGCGGAGAATGCGCCACCTCTCCCGGCCGAAGTCCTGGCGCAGATGCGCACACCGGCGTCTAACCACCCGGCCCCCGAGCACACGGCGGCTCAACCGGCCGCGGCGCTGGGTGATCAACTCGAAGACGTGGAACGCGCGGCCATCATCAAGGCGCTGGAAGCGGCGCGGTACAACAAGACGGCCGCCGCCAAGGCGCTGGGCATGACCTTCCGCGCGCTGCGGTACCGCATCAAGAAGCTCGGGATCGAGTGACACAAAGTGACGCGCCACGTCACTTTGTGACGTAGCGCAGTCGCTGGCGTGCCAAATAGCCGACAGGACTACGTCAAATCGGAATTAGCCCGGCAAATATCCGCCTACGAATCAGACAGTTGCCCGGGTAGCGTCGCCACTGGCACACACCTTGCTCATCTGTACCCCAACTGGCGTCGATTGGCGCCCGTGCGCCAAGCAAAAGATTCTGTTTTGAAACGTTTCATTCTCAGGAGTTCATTCATGAAGATCCAAAAGGGCTTTACGCTCATCGAACTGATGATCGTCGTCGCGATCATCGGCATCCTGGCCGCGATCGCCATTCCGGCGTATCGCGACTACACGGTCCGCTCGCAGGTCACGGAAGGTCTGAACCTTGCCTCGGCCGCGAAGGCCTCGGTCTCGGACACGTTCATCTCGCGCGGCATCTGGCCCGTGGACAACGACGCGGCCGGCATGGGCGTCGCCACGGACATCCGTAGCAAGTACGTGGACTCGGTGGCGGTCGGCGGTGGTCAGATCACCGTGACCTTCGGTGGCGACGTGAATGCCGAAATCACGGGCGAGACGATCATCTTCACGCCCTGGGTCAGCGCCAACGGCGACGTGTCCTGGCAGTGTGGTTCGCATGTCATGAACCAGACGGGCCTCGTCCAGGTCCTGGGCGACCAGCCGGGCACCGTCGACATGAAGTATCGTCCGGCCAACTGCCGTTCGTAATCTTCAGAGTCCGACTCTGTCGATCCGAAAGCCCCTCTCCGGAGGGGCTTTCTCTTTTGAGCCTTCTTCCTTTTGGGAGAAGGGTCACGTGAGGGCCGGGCGGCCTATGCGACCATTGGACCCAGATTTAACAATTGCCTGCCTGCGGTCCCTGAGTAGACTAGGCCGCAGCGGGTCTGGTCGCTCGCACGTAACCGCATGAACGACAACGCATCTTTAGCACTGGGAAATCGCTCGGGGCTCGGCGGACTGCCGCAGCGCCTCGTGCAGGACGGCGTCGTCGAAGAGGCCGCCATGCTCACGGCCATTCAAACGGCCAAGGAGCGCAAATCCAGCTTCGTCACGCAGCTCATCGCCGCGGGCGCCGCCAAGGCGCGCGACATCGCCATTGCAGCCTCCACCGAATTCGGCGTTCCGCTGTTCGACCTCGATTCCCACCAGGTGGATCTCGACGTCATCAAGCTGGTGCAGGACAAGCTGCTGCAGAAGCATCGCTGCCTGCCGCTGTATCGCCGTGGCAAGCGGCTGTTCCTCGGCGTCGCGGATCCCACGAACCTGCACGCCATCGACGAGATCAAGTTCCAGACCGGCCTCGGCATCGAAGCCGTGGTCGTCGAAGACGACAAGCTGCAGAAGGCCATCGACAAGGCGTCGGAGCAGGCCGAAGCGGCCATGCCGAATCTCGCCGACGACGAGACCGGCTTCGACCTCGAGAACCTCGATGTCTCCGGTGGCGACGACGAACCGAAGGCGAAGGCGTCTCGCGCGACGACGTCGAAGACGCGCCCATCGTGCGCTTCGTCAACAAACTGCTGCTCGACGCCATCCGCCGCGGCGCGTCGGACATCCATTTCGAGCCTTACGAAAAGACCTACCGCATCCGCCTGCGCATCGACGGCATCCTCAAGGAAGTCGCGCAGCCGCCCGTGCAGCTGGCCATGAAGCTGTCGGCGCGTCTCAAGGTCATGTCGCGCCTCGACATCGCCGAGCGCCGCGTGCCGCAGGACGGCCGCATCAAGATGAAGCTTTCCAAGACTCGCGCCATCGACTTCCGCGTGAGCACCTGCCCCACGCTGTTCGGCGAGAAGATCGTCTGCCGTATTCTCGATCCGTCGTCGGCGATGCTGGGCATCGATTCGCTGGGCTACGAGCCCTTCCAGCGCGAGATCTACCTCAAGAACCTCGCCAAGCCGCAGGGCATGATCCTGGTCACCGGCCCCACCGGCTCGGGCAAGACCGTGTCGCTGTACACGGGCTTGAACATCCTCAACCGCGAAGACACCAACATCTCCACCGCGGAAGACCCGGCGGAAATCAACCTGCCTGGCGTCAACCAGGTCAACGTGAACGCCAAGGTGGGTCTCACCTTCGCCGCCGCGCTGCGCGCCTTCCTGCGCCAGGATCCCGGACGTGGTGATGGTCGGCGAAATCCGCGACCTCGAAACGGCGGAAATCGCCATCAAGGCCGCGCAGACCGGTCACCTGGTGCTGTCGACGCTGCATACCAACGACGCGCCGCAGACCATGACGCGACTCGTGGACATGGGCGTGAAGCCCTACGCCATCGCCACTTCCGTGTCGCTGATCATCGCGCAGCGCCTCGCGCGCCGCCTGTGCTCGCAGTGCAAGGTCATCGTCGACGTACCGGCCGAAGCGCTGCTCAAGGAAGGATTCCAGGAAGCCGACGTCAAGGCCGGCATCAAGATCTACGGCGCCGAAGGGCTGCTCGGCCTGCAGCGACGGCTACAAGGGCCGCTGCGGCATCTACCAGGTCATGCCGGTCACCGACGCCATCGGCCGCATCATCATGGAAGGCGGCAACGCCATCGACATCGCGGACCAGGCTGCCAAAGAGGGTGTCTGGGATCTGCGCCGCGCGGGTCTCGAGAAGGTCAGGCAGGGCATGACCAGTCTCGAAGAAGTCAACAGCGTCACCATCGAATAAGTGCTTTGAGGACGTGAGAGCATGGCAACCGCAGTAGCAACGACGGCGGCAAACAGATCAAGCGCGATTCGCCCTACTCCTGGTCCGGCATGGACAAGAAGGGCAACCGCGTATCGGGCAAGAGCCTCGCTCCGGACGAAGTCGCGCTGCGCGCCGATCTGCGCCGCCAGGGCATCGCCGTCACGCGCGTCAAGAAGCAGGCGCAGGCATTCAAGTCCGGCGGCAAGGTCAATGCCGGCGACATCGCCATCTTCAGCCGCCAGCTCGCCACCATGCTGGCCGCCGGTATTCCGCTGGTGCAGTCCTTCGAGATCGTCGGCAACGGCAACGAAAAGCCCGCGATGCAGAAGCTGGTGCTAGACGTCAAGACAGACGTCGAAGGCGGCACCTCGCTGCATGAAGCCCTGGGCAAGCACCCGCTGTATTTCGATGACCTCTACGTGAACCTGGTCGAGGCCGGCGAACAGGCCGGTGCGCTCGAGACGCTGCTCGACAAGATCGCCACGTACAAGGAAAAGACCGAAGCCTTGAAGAAGAAGGTCAAGAAGGCCCTCTTCTATCCCACCGCGGTGCTGGTGGTTGCCGTCATCGTGACGGTCATCCTGCTGCTGTTCGTGATCCCGCAGTTCGAAGCCTTGTTCAAGGGCTTCGGCGCCGACCTGCCCGCGTTCACCCAGTTCGTGATCAACATGTCGCGCTGGTTGCAGAACAACTGGTACATCTTCTTCGGCATCATCGGCGGCGGCATCTACGCGTTCATCTATTTCAAGAAGCGCTCGAAGGCGATGCGCGAGTGGCTGGATCAAGCCACGCTCAAGCTGCCCATCATCGGACCCATCATGTACAAGTCGGCGATCGCGCGTTTCTCGCGCACGCTGTCCACGATGTTCGCGGCGGGTGTTCCGCTGGTCGAAGCGCTGGAGTCCGTGGCCGGCGCCACGGGCAACATCGTCTTCGAGAACGCCGTGCTCAAGATGCGCGACGAAGTCGCCACCGGTCAGCGCCTGCAGCGCGCCATGGAAAACACCGGCCTGTTCCCCAACATGGTCATCCAGATGATCGCGGTGGGTGAAGAAGCCGGCGCGCTCGACACCATGTCCGGCAAGGTCGCCACCTTCTACGAAGCGGAAGTCGACAACGCGGTGGACGCCATGTCCTCGCTGCTCGAACCGCTCATCATGGCCATCCTCGGCGTGCTCGTCGGCGGCATGGTCATCGCGATGTACCTGCCCATCTTCAAGCTGGGCGCGGTGGTGTAAGCCAACCCACGTACAGCATCAACCTGGAACGCCGCTCCACTTCGAAAGAACTGGGCGGCGTTTCTCTTTGACACGAACATGGAACTCTTCGAACCCTTCGCCTGGTACCCCGCGCTGTTCATCGGCACCTGCGTGGTGCTCGGGCTGCTCATCGGCAGCTTCCTGAACGTGGTGATCTACCGCGTGCCGGTGATGATGGAGAACGCGCTGCGGTTCGAGTGCGCGACGCTCGCCGATGCGAACGCCGAGCCGCCGCCCGCCTTCAACCTGGTGACGCCACGCTCGCGCTGCCCGCAGTGCAAGGCGCCGGTCACCGCGCTGCAGAACATCCCGGTGGTGAGCTGGCTCGCGCTCGGACGCAAGTGCGCCAACTGCAAGACGCCGATCAGCGCGCGCTATCCCGCGGTGGAGCTCGCCACCGGTGTGCTCTCCGGCTTCATCGCCTGGCACTACGGATACGGCGGCACCGCGCTGGCCGCGCTGCTGTTCACCTGGTTCCTCATCGCGCTGACGATGATCGACTTCGACACGCAGTACCTGCCGGACCAGATCACCTATCCACTGCTGTGGGCGGGCCTGCTGCTGAGCCTCTGGAGCCCCGTGTGGGCCGAGGGCGCCGCGCCGGTCACGCCGCGCGAGAGCCTCGTGGGCGCCGCCGCGGGATACCTGAGCCTCTGGAGCATCTACTGGATGTTCAAGCTCATCACCGGCAAGGAAGGCATGGGCTATGGCGACTTCAAGCTGTTCGCCGCGCTCGGTGCCTGGCTGGGCTGGCAGATGCTGTTGCCCATCATCCTGCTGGCTTCCGCCGTCGGCGCGGTGTTCGGCATCGTGGTCATGATCCGGCAGCGGCGGGGCAAGGACACGCCCATGGCGTTCGGCCCGTTCCTCGCGATCGCGGGATGGCTGGCCATGATCTTCGGCCACGAGGTGGTCGAGCGTTATCTCGGGCTGTTCGCGGCGCCGGGCTGAGCCATGCGCCGCGGTTTCAGGGTCGGGCTCACCGGCGGAATTGCCAGCGGCAAGACCACCGTGGCCAACCTGTTCGCGGCCCTGGGCGTGACCATCATCGACACCGACCTGCTGGCGCGCGAAGTCGTGGCGCCGGGAACCGCACTGCTCTCGGAGATCGCTGCGCACTATGGCGCGGACATCCTCGCCGCCGACGGCAGCCTGGATCGCCGCCAGCTGCGCGAGCGCGTGTTCGCCGACCCGGCCGAACGGCGCTGGCTCGAGGAACGCACGCATCCGGCCATCCGTGAGCTTACCGACCGTCGCAGCGCCGCCGCGAAAGGCCCCTATTCCATGGTGGCGATCCCGCTGCTGGTCGAGACGCGCGGCGCGGACCGCTTCGATCGCGTTCTGGTGGTGGACTGCGAGCCGGAGCTGCAGGTCGCGCGACTCATGGCCCGCGACGGCATCACCCGTGATGCCGCCCGCGCCATGCTCGCGGCACAGGTGACGCGCGAGGCCCGGCTCGCCGTGGCCAGCGACATCATCCGGAACGACGGAGACATCGCCGCCCTGCGGGACCAGGTGGCGCGCCTGCATCGCGAATATGTCGCGGCGGCGGGCACGGAAAAGCAATCAGTGAGGAGCGCGACATGAGCCCGGATGGCAATGACCCCACACATCCGCGGTTTACGCCGGACGCCACGGTCGCGCACAATACAGATGTGTCCGAAGAAGCCCAGATCCAGCAGGAAGCCGCGCCGGCCCCCGCGCCGCTGATATTCGAGCAGCCGCTCAACGAGCGGATGCGCACCTTCCTGCGCCTCGACTTCCTCTACAACCAGGCGCTGTACCACAACGAGATGCAGAGCCAGTGGGGCAGCCGCGCCGCCATGGCCAGCCTCATCGACATCCTCGCCATCGCCGCTCGGAGCGACGTCCGCGCCGATGTCATGAAGGAGCTGGAACGCCATCTCGCGCAGCTCAACGTGTTCCAGAGCAAGCCCGGCGTGGACTCGGCGCGCTTGCGCACCGTCATGTCGAACCTGCTGCGCCTGCGCGCGGACCTGGTCGCCTGCGGCTCGAACTACCTGGCAAGCCTCAAGGACTCGGAGTTCCTGTCGGCGATCAAGCACCGCACCGCCATCCCCGGCGGCACCTGCGAATTCGACCTGCCGGATTTCTTCTACTGGCTGAACCAGGAAACCGGCCAGCGTTCACGTTCGTTCAACGAGTGGCTGACCACGCTGCGCCCGCTGTGCGACGCCATCACCGAGCTGCTGTGGATCACGCGCCAGCACGGCAAGCCGCGCCAGGAGATCGCGCGCGGCGGCGTGTACCACATCACCTTCGAGCGCGACACGCCGATCCAGCTGGTGCGCATCGCGTTGCCGGTGGCGTCGGGGCTGTATCCGGAGACGTCGGGGTCTCACTACCGCTGCAGCGTGCGGTTGCTGTCGTGGAATGGATTGAACTCGCGGCCGCAGCAGACCACTGAAGACGTGCCGTTCACGCTGACTTGTTGCACCTGAAGCAATAGATCCTCTCGGTGTCGCCACGGTCGCCCTGAGTTGCGACCAGTCAGTAGTTAATCTGAAGTTAGAAACCCAACGGTAATGACATATAGTCATTGTTCGGCCCCTTGGCATGGAGCAAGCAGTGACTATGGTTTCAAAGGCAGCGCGTTGGTTCGTTGGAGTTGCGGCGTACGCAACCCTCGCCATTTTGACGAGCACGGTGACGCCAACTTCCGTGGCACATGCGGCCAACGGCCAGTGCAAGTGGGAAGGAGGCCCGGGCGCACCTACCCACTCGACCTGCGGCGCCGAAGACTGCGTCAATGAGGGCGGACGCGCGTACTGCACCGAACCTAAAGAGCTTGCTCACAGCCCTTTCACCGAGCGCTTTTCCGACTCCGAGTCGTTTGGTTACCAAGCGTGTATTCCGAACGGCCTCGTCATTCACCACTGCACCTCGAATGGCGGCACTTGGGGCGCCGGTGGCTGCAGCGGATTGCCGGCGGGATTTCTGCCAAACACCTCGATGAAGGCAGTCTCTGATCAACTATCAACTCAGAGCATCGACAACATGTTTGGTGTCGTAAACACCAACTGC
The DNA here is from genome assembly GCA_963846605.1 of uncultured Pseudomonadota bacterium. Taxonomy (GTDB): domain Bacteria; phylum Pseudomonadota; class Gammaproteobacteria; order Steroidobacterales; family Steroidobacteraceae; genus CADEED01. Next base: position 257,234 of record CAWJWS010000007.1, on the reverse strand, counting down.
ACTCTGACTTCAACGACCGACACCGGCTGGAACGTCAATCTTGGGCAGACCGTCTGCTGGGGCGGTGGTCAGCAATTCAAGAACAATCGCCTGATTCGCGCCGTGCGAGTCAGGCAAGGCAATTATTCGTGCAATAACGGAACCAACGACTCGATAAGCATTGAGATGCTAAAGACGCGGGACGTCTCCTGCCCCGCCAACACTATTTCCCGCATCAGGCCCAACGGCCGAACCGAGTGCTTCCGCGCTGACTGCTCGAACTGCGGTGAAAGAGGGAAAGCGGGGAATCCCATATTGCTGATATCGGGCGCAAAAGTGCAGCGCGAGACCGACTATGTCTCGAACTCACCCGGCGGAGTGAGATTCGAGAGGTTCTACAACAGCAACGCGTATTTTCGTCTTGCAGGTACAGTCGCAGCGGACCAGCGCGATACCGACTATTGGAATCACACCTACTCGACCCGGCTCATTTCCGGGAATACCCCGTTGCTGATGGCGGCTATCAGGCGGCCGGGTGGGGAAGTTCAATTCTTCAACTCCACGGGCGCGGAGATTCACAACCAATCCGGTGCCGCCGATCGCCTGCAGTTCCTGTCTGGCACCGGTTGGCAGCTCACGAGAGCAAACGGCGACGTCGAGGCATACAACCTTTCGGGTTACCCGACCTCGATCACCACGAGAGCCGGGGTGAACCAGAGTCTCACGTACGTGAATGGGTTGCTCGCCAGCGTCACCGACAGCTTCGGGCGCCAACTCCAGTTCACATACGACTCCGACGACTTCCTCGTAACCATGACTGCGCCGGGCGGACAGACCTTCGGCTATGTCAACGACGAGCGCGGGAACATTCAGGCGGTCCTCTACCCCGACCAGACTTCGCGTATCTATATCTACGATGACCCGACCCGCCGTTGGCTGCTGACGGGCATACAGGATGAGAACCAGAGCCGATATTCCACTTACGGATATGACGCCGCTGGACGGGCCATCGCCACCTCACTGGCAGGCGGAGCGAATAGTGTCTCGGTGAGTTACGGATCGATGCTGATCGGCCAAGTGGCCGTGACGGCCACGGACGCTTTCGGCATCAACCAGGGCGGCAGTTTCTACAACGAAAACGGACTGATGAAGCTGCGCTACAGCGGCTCCACCCAGGCAGGAACCGGATCGACGAACTGGAGAATGTTCTACGACGCCAACGGCAATATCGCGGATCGCCGCAGCTACCAGTTGAGCGACAACGTCCATTCTCAGCAAACCAAGTACACGTTTGACCTGTCGCGCAATCTCGAGACGTCCCGAACCGAGGGACTGAAGGTCGGGACCGGCGCTTCGATCACCACCACGTCCACGAGGACCATCACCACGCAGTGGCATCCCACGCTGAGGGAGCCTTCAGAGGTCACCGTTTACACCGGGGCCACCGCCACCGGAACGCCCAAGCGCCGCACGACGTTGACCCATGACGCGTCCGGGAATGTTTTGACACGCACGGTGACCGACACCACCGTCACGCCGAACGTCTCGCGTACGTGGACTTACACATACAACGCCTTCGGCAAGGTGCTCACGGAGAACGGCCCGCGCACGGACGTCAACGATCTGACGACGTTCACCTATTACAACTGCTCGACTGGCTACCAATGCGGCCAGGTCGAGACGATCACCAATGCCCTGGGTCACGTCACCACGTACAACTCGTACAACGCACACGGCATGCCGACGCAGATCACGGATGCCAACGGATTGGTGACGAGCATGGCGTACGATTTGCGCCAGCGCGTGAAGGACCGCTGTGTGGGGGGCACGCTGCCGGGATGCGTGGGTGGCGAGCTCACGCACCTGGACTACTGGCCCACCGGGTCGCTCAAGAAGGCCACGAACCCGGACGGCAGCTTTGTCGAGTACGGGTACGACGCGGCGCATCGGCTCACTGAGATCAAGGACGGCGCGCTCAATCGCATCGTCTATACGCTGGATGCCAAGGGCAACCAGACCGCGCAGAACACCTACGACCCGAGCAATTCACTGCGCCGTACGCACACCCGCATCTTCAATACGTTCAATCAGCTCTGGAAAGATGTGAATGCAGCGGGTACCGCGGCTGTCACGACGACGCTCGGCTATGACAGAAACGGGAATCAAACCACGACGAATGCACCGCTGAGCCGGAACAGCACGAACTTCTACGACGAGCTGAATCGACTCAACAAGATCACCGACCCGGCGAGCGGCAACACGCTGTTCTCGTACGACGCCAATGACAACCTCACGGCAGTCACCGATCCACGAAACCTGGTCACGAGCTATACGCATACCGGTTTCGGGGATCTCAAGACTACCTTGTCTCCGGACACGGGGCTGACGACAAACGCCTACGACTCTGGCGGCAACCTCGACACGTCGACAGACTCACGCGGGGCCGTAGCCGACTACAGCTACGACGCTGCCAATCGCGTCACTTCGGTCTCGTTCACGAAGGCCGGCGTCACCGACCAGACCATCAACTACGGTTATGACACTGGCACCAACCAGAAAGGCAGGCTCACCAGCGCGTGGGATGCCAATCACTCGCTCGCGTGGGCCTACGACGCGCAAGGCCGCGTGACGGGCAAAGGCCAGACGGTCAATGGCACCACGCTTGCCATCGGCTATGGCTACGACAGCGCCGGCCGGCTCGGCACGGTGACGCTGCCGTCAGGGAATGTCGTGACCTATGGCTACAACACCAACGGCCAGGTCGCGAGCGTCACGCTAAATGGTTCGACTACCATCCTGAGCAGCATCACTTACGATCCGTTCGGTCCCATCACTGGATGGATCTGGGGCAATGGCACTAGCGCGTCTCGCGGGTTCGATACGGACGGCAAGATTACGCAGGTCGACAACGCGAACGGAGCGAGCCTCAAGACTTACAGCTATGACGATGCGTTCCGCATTACTGGTATCTCGGATGCGGGCAATAGTGCGTTGTCGTGGACTTATGGCTACGACTCGCTGGATCGATTGAGCACGGGGACGTCGGCCAGCGTGACGCAGGGCTGGACGTACGATGCGAACGGTAACCGGCTCACACAAACTGGCACGACGCCGAGCACGTTCATCAACTCGACGACGAGTAATCGGGTGAACTCGACTACGGGTTCGTTGGCGCGCACGTACGGCTATGATAACGCGGGCAATACGCTGAGCTACGCTGGCGCCACGTTCACGTACAACAATCGCGGCCGCATGGCGACTGCGAGCAACGGCGGTGTGAGCGCTACGTACACGTACAACGCGTTGGGGCAGCGCGTGAGGCGAGCGACGTCTTCCGCGACCGCGTTGTACGTCTACGATGAGGCGGGGCATGTCGCGGGTGAGTACGGCGCAGCCGGCGCGTTGGCGCAGGAAACTGTGTGGTTGGGTGACACCCCGATCGCAACGTTGCGTCCGAATGGCTCGGGCGGAGTAATTTTGTACTACGTGCATGCGGATCATCTGAACACGCCGCGGCTCGTCACTGACCTCAACAACAGTGTTCGCTGGCGATGGGATTCGGATGCCTTCGGTACCGCCGTACCGAACATGAATCCTTCGGGTCTTGGGCTGTTTGAGTACAACCTGCGGTTCCCTGGGCAGCAGTACGATGCCGTGGTTGGGCTCCATTACAACTACTTCAGAGACTACGATCCGGCGATGGGTCGCTATGTCAGAGTCGGACCCGATTGGCCTCGCGGGTGGAAGTTTCAGCACGTATGGGTACGTCGGAGGTAACCCGGTGCACCACAGCGATCCGAGCGGGCTCGCGCCAGGGGCGCGGGCGCGACCCGGAACTGGGTTCCCAGGGTTGGGTGTCCCCGGGCCGTTCGATAGGGACTGGGCCGAAGCCAGAGACAATGCAGCGCTTCAGATCGAGAATGCAGCTGCCAACATCATCGATTTTAAGAAAAAGAAGCGCGAGCGTGACGAGGCGAAGGAAAGGGAACGGCTAAAGAACTGCCCGCCGGACGATGACGGCCGGTGCGAACGCGATCAAAGACAGTTGGAGAGTCGAGCGATGGTTCTAATGCAGCTCGTACCGAGTGAGTTGTTGCCGGTATGGCAGGTAAGAACGCAGATCGTGAACTTCAATCTCGACGTGGCGTACCACAACAGATTTGCCCAGACCATCAAGTTGCGCCGCTGCCCGAGCCTGGACCATATCCGACCGATGATGCTTTCTGAAACTGAAATTCACAAAGCACTTTTAGCCGTTCAGGACCGTGAATATCGGTTCGTGCTGGACTATTGCCAAAAAATGGGCTTCGACATGCCAATTCAGGGGCCCATCGCCTATCGATGGAGCGAAGTCAGGGCATATCGCCGGGGATGCTACAGCGCAATTTTGCGTCGCCGAAGCTTCTAAGCTCTGGTTTGTTCGTAAGCAAGACAAAGTGAAGGCACGCGAGTGGTGTGAGAAGGCAGCGGAGCAGAAGCTCCCGCAAGCATCACCATGCTGGGGGCTTTACGAATCTGGATGGGGGGGGATCGATGCAAGTGTGGCGACAGCCATCGAGCTATTTAAATCGGCGGCGGAACTTGGTGAGCCAGGCGCGTTGAGGGCCCTGGCTGGGATGAATCTCGCCGGGCGCGGAATGTTGAAGGATCGTGCCGCAGGTATTGCGTTGCTTCGAAGGGCTGCGATGGCGGGCGACGAACTTGCTCAGTGCGAGCTCGGTCTCCTACTGCTACGCGCGGAAAAGTCCTCAGGGCTGGAAGCCGAAGGCCTTCATCGGCTTCGCGAGGCTGCGTCGAAAGGGCTGCCGACTGCACATCGCCAACTTGGATATCACTATCGAGCAGGGTCTCACGGCCTACCCGTCGATCACGCATTGTCGCGAAAACATTTGGACGAAGCGTCAAGACTCGAAGCTGCGTACCAATAGCCATAGGGAGTGTGAAGACCTCTGGCTCCCGCATGATGGCACCCACTCCGATAAGCGAAAACGCACATCGGGGGGATCAACTCTTGCCGGCATCGCTTCCAAGGACTCGGACGCTTCTAACCACGCGAAGGCGCTGGAGAAAACGTGTGTCGGTACGACGACGCGCGTCGGGCCGAGCACATTACAACTACTTCCGAGATTACGACCCTGCCACGGGACGCTACGTTGAGAGCGACCCAATTGGACTCGGTGGGGGGCTGAACACCTACTCCTACGCGCGGTCACGCCCGTCAAAACGTGTAGACCCGCGCGGCCTGTGTGACGATTGCGATACGAATTCGACGGCTCCTCATTCGAAAACAATTGAAGAAGTCGCGCGTCTCATGATTGCTCGATACCTAACTGCATCTATTGTAAATGGCGTTGAATATTGTGGATGGATCTGCCAGGAGCCGAATGGTAAGTCGTTTTTCGGAATGCCCGGTGGCACGGCTCCTGTTGAAGGATTTGAGGGCACTAGTTGCGCTCCGGACAGCGCCCGAATTCCAAGGTGTCCAGAGTGTTCGATTCAGGTTGCAATGTGGCATACCCATTCTGGCGGCCTGGGCGCCGAGTACATGAGCGGTATTGAGGGCGATACTGCGCTCGCCGATAACTCCAGCACCGGGCAGATGGGGCCATATGGTTTCGTGAGCTCGGTAACTGCGAGCGGCATCTCGAGCTACGTAGGAACACCGAGCCGCCAAGTTTGGCAGTACTTCGGTCGTTCCGATCAGCCTGGCCCTTATCGACTTCCCCACTTCGTCCTGGCGAGGTTTATACAGCACAAACAACTAGGAGCGCATCGATGCGAACGAAGTTAGGGGATTGTTTGATTACGATTGCAATGGGGGTATTTGCACATGTTGCATGTGGTGCCGATTGGGAGAGGGCTATATCTCTCGATCAGGCTTTGAAGGCTGCCGACGCAGCAGCAGGATTCTCAAAAGGACATCCAAACTACTATGAGGTCGTTTCAGCGAAGCTAATCCTCGCGAGGCGCTTCAGCGCGAGAAATGAAGGCTTGAGTGATGCCCTTCAGGATATGGAATCGCTCTCGTCCCCAACGGAGTTTTGGCTGATTGTGTACAGACGGTGGCCGCCAGCAACAGATACCGGCATCGTGGTGTTCATTGATGCGAAGTCTGGGAAGTCGTTCAGGGTGTTTCGACAAGGCAAGAACTAGCGAAGAGAAGGCGAGTGGGAGATCTAGTGCGGCGGTTGCCGCGCAATACGACGCGCACTGCCTTGATCTGCGAGTCGAACTAGTCACCGATCGTGGCCGGTGCGCCACCATAGTTTAGGGACCACCACCTTTGTCGACTTACCAATTATGTCGCGGGCGCGGGCATACCCAACGCACTCGCCACGAACCCGAACTGATCCGCAATATCCTCAATCTGCATCCACACCGGCTTGCCCGCACCGTGGCCGGCGCGCGTCTCGATGCGGATCATCACAGGGTTCGAACACGCCTGCACATTCTGCAGCTCCGCGGCGAACTTGTAGCTGTGCCACGGCACCACGCGGTCATCGCGATCCGCGGTGGTCACCAGTGTGGGCGGATAGCAGACGCCGGACTTCACGTTGTGCACGGGTGAGTAGGCGCGCATCGCCTTGAACTCGGCCGGATCCTCCGAGAGGCCGAGATCGCTGGACCACTGGCGCGCGTTCGCGCTGGCCGTGTGATAACGAAGCATGTCGAGCACGCCGACGCCGGGCAGCGCGGCGCCGAACAGATCCGGGCGCTGCGTGAGTGCCGCGCCGACGAGCAGGCCACCGTTGCTGCGGCCGAGGATCGCGAGCCGCTTGGGGTTGGTGTACTTCTCGCGGATCAGGAATTCCGCGGCGGCGATGAAATCGTCGAACACGTTCTGCTTGCGCAGCCTGGTGCCGGCCTGGTGCCACTCCTCGCCGTACTCGCCACCGCCGCGCAGGTTGGCGACCGCGTAGATGCCGCCCAGCTCCAGCCACGACTGGATGGCCGGGCTGAACGCGGGCGACAGCGTGACGTTGAAGCCGCCGTAGCCATACAGCATCACGGGCTGATTGCCGTCGCGCGGCGCGTCCTTGCGGCGCGTGATGAACATGGGCACGCGCGTGCCGTCCTTGCTGGTGTAGAACACCTGCTCGGTGACGAAGGGCGAGAAATCCGCCGGCACCTTGGGCGTGCGGAATTCGCTAGCCGTGTTGGTGCGCCACGTCGAGACGCATCACCCGCGTGGGTGAGAGATAGTCCGAGTACGAGAAGAAGGTTTCGCTGTTCGTGCCGCTGCCCTGGAAGCCGAGCGCGGTGCCGAGGCCCGGCAGCTTCACTTCGCCCGCCGCCGCGCCGCTGGTCTCGAACAGGCGCACCAGGCTGCGCGCATCGCGCGTGTACTCGACGACCATCCGGCGGCCGACGTAGCTCGCGCTGTCGATGGTGAGATCCGCCATGCGGCACCACCTCGCGCCATTTCGCCGGCGATGCGTCCTTCGCATCCACCGCGATCACGCGGCCGCGCGGCGCCCCATTGGTGGTCTGGAAATACAGCTCGTCGCCGTTCGACCCGAGGAAGTTGTACAGCGCGTCCCACTTCACGAACAGCGGCTGCGGCTTCGAGTCCGGCTTGCGCAGGTCCTGCACCAGCCAGGCATTGCTCTCGTAGCCGTCGAACATGCCGATGACCAGGTAGCGCCCGTCCTCCGTCACCTGCACCGAAGGCACGCGCGTGGGGTGATCCGTGACCTTGAACACCAGCTTGTCCGCCGACTGCGCCTCGTCGAGCTTGTGGAAATACACGTCGGGGCGCCCGGCATCGTCGCCGCGCGCATCGTCCGCGGCCTGGTTTGCCTTGAGCGGATAGCGGCTGTAGTAGACGCCGGAACTGTCCCGCGCCCAGGACACCGCCCAGAACTTGCTGTACTTGAGGATCACGGGCAGGTCGACACCATCGCTGACGCGCCGGAAATGCCAGGTGTTCCAGTCCGTGCCGCCGTCCGACAGCGCATAGGCCAGCACCTGGCCGTCCGGGCTCGGTTCCCACTGCGACAGCGCGATCGTGGCGTCGTCACGCTTGCCATTGGGATCCACGAGCACGCGCGGCGGAGCGGCGAGCGAATCCGCCACGTACAGCACGCTCTGGTCCTGCGTGCCGTCGTTGCGCAGGTAGAAGTACTTGCCGCCTTCGCGGCGTGGAACTCCGAAGCGTTCATAGGTCCAGAGTTGTTTGAGCCGCTCGCCCAGCCATGCGCGCTGCGGCAGGCGCTCGAGGAAAGGCTGCGCCACGGCGTTCTGGGCCGCGACCCAGTCTTTCGTGTTCTGGCGCGCTGGCGTCTTCGAACCAGCGGTAGGGATCCGGCACCTGAGTGCCGTGATAGGTGTCGACCACGCTGCCGCGGGCCGCGGCGGGGTACTGGAGCTTCTCGGGCTGCGGCGCCGTGTGCACGGCGCGCGGCGACGTCGAACATGCGGCCAGAAGAGTGACGAGCGCGCTCGCGAGGCTGGCGCACAGGTAGCGAGGATTGTTGACCATCCCTAAACTCCCCAGATGAAATTGCCCGGCAGTGTAACAAAGGGTGCGGGTCTGGTGCGCTGCTCGCCGGCCTGGCAGCCTGTGGCCGCAGATGCCCACCGCCCTGCGCGGAAAACCACTCCCGCTCGAACGCCTGTTCTCGGCGCCGGATCTCAGCGGCCCCGTGCTTCGTGGCGTGAAGATCTCGCCCGACGGCAAGCTGGTGTCGTATCTCAAGGCGCGGGCCGACGACAAGGATCGCTTCGACCTGTGGGCCTACGACATCGCGCACGCGCGACATCGCCTCCTCGTGGACTCGCGCACGCTGGCCGGCGCCGACAAGCGCGCTCTCCGCCGAAGAAGAAGCCCGCCGCGAACGCCAGCGCACGTCAGCGCTCTCCGGAATCGTCGAGTACAGCTTCGCGCCGGACAGCCGCCAGCTGTTGATCCCGCTCAACGGCGATCTTTACGTCTACGACCTGGCGCGCAAGCCCGAGCAGGCCGTGCGACGGCTCACGCAGACCGGCGGCTACGAAACCGACTCGCGGTTCTCGCCGCGCTCACGCTACGTGAGTTTCGTGCGCGACCAGAATCTCTACGTCATCGACCTCGCCGACGGCAAGGAACGCGCGGTGACGCGCGATGGCGGCGGATTGATCAGCTACGGCATGGCCGAGTTCATCGCGCAGGAAGAGATGGACCGCGACACGGGCTACTGGTGGTCGCCCGACGAGCGCCACATCGTGCTCGCGCGCGTCGATGAGACACCGGTGGCGGAAGTCGAGCGGTTCGAGATCCAGGCCACCGGCGCGCGGATCGTGCGCCAGCGCTATCCGGCCACGGGCGCGGCCAATGCCCGCGTGAGCCTGATCGTCGCCGATCTCGCCGCGGACAGCCGGCTCGATCTCGACCTGGGTCCCGACACCGATGTCTATCTACCCCGGGTCGACTGGTTCCCCGACAGCCGCGGCATCGCCGTGCAGCGCCAGAGCCGCGACCAGAAGACGCTGGAGCTGCTGCGGGTCGACGCGCTCTCCGGCCGCAGCCGCGTGCTCCTGACCGAACGCAGCGAGCATTGGGTGCCTTTGCATCACGAGCTCACGTTCCTGCAGAAATCGCCGCAGTTTCTCTGGGCGTCCTCGCGCAGCGGCTACCAGCACCTCTACCTGTACGGCAACGATGGCACGCTGGTGCGGCAGCTCACGTCCGGTGAGTTCATGGTGGTGGGTGAGCCACCCGAGCCCGCGATCCGCTCGGTCGACGAGCGCGCACGGCGCGTGTGCTTCGTCGCCAATCTCGCGAGTCCCGTGCAGCGCCAGCTCTATTGGGTGTCGCTCGACAAGCCGGAAGCGCCGCGCGCCGTCTCCCACGGCGAAGGCTGGCACAGCATCGCCATGTCGGACGATTCGAGCGTGTATGTCGACACCTTCAGCAATTCCGTCACGCCGAAGAACGTGTCCTTGCGCACCGCCAGCGGGAAGTTGCTGACCGAGCTGCTGCCGAACAAGCTCGACGCCAGCCATGCGTACACCCCGTACTCATCGGAACACGTGGCGGCCGAGTTCGGCACCATCGCCGCCGCTGACGGACAGCAGCTGCAGTACAAGCTGCTGAAGCCGCGCAACCTCGTTCCGGGGAAGAAATACCCGGTGCTGGTCGATGTGTACGGCGGGCCCGGCGTGCAACGCGTAGCAAACAACTGGAGCAATCTGTTCCACCAATACCTGGTGCAGCACGGCTACGTGGTGTTCGCGCTCGACAATCGCGGCAGCGGCCTGCGCGGAACGAAATTCGAGACGGCGCTGGGACTGCGCATGGGGCACGTCGAAGTGCAGGATCAGCTCAAGGGCGTGGCATTCCTGCGCGCGCTGCCTTTCGTCGACGGCAAGCGTGTCGGCATCTTCGGCTGGAGCTACGGCGGCTACATGACGCTCATGTGCCTCATGCAGGCGCCCGACGCATTCGCTGCCGGCGTCTCCGGCGCGCCGGTCACCGACTGGGCGCTGTATGACACCCACTACACCGAGCGCTACCTATCTACTCCGCAGCTCAACCCCGAGGGCTACCGGCAGAGCAACGTGCTCGAGTTCGCGAACCAGCTGAAGCGCCCGCTGCTCCTGGTGCACGGGATGGCGGACGACAACGTGTTGTTCGCGAACAGCACCGCGCTGATGAAGAAGCTCCAGGACCTGCAGAAGCCGTTCGATCTCATGACCTATCCGGGCGGCAAGCACGGCGTCATCCGGCAATCGGGCCCTGGTCTGCACGCGCACGCCCACATCGTGCGCTTCTTCGACCAAGCAATTGGAGCAGGCCCTCGCTGAGTGGAGACAGAACCGCGACGGCCATGCGGAGGCGCTCGGCTGCTTCGCTCAGTCCTCTCTTTTCGAGGGCCTGACCAGATCTACAGCTTGATTCGTCCGCCGCCGCCCGGGCCGCCCATTCCACCGCCCGCCTCCGGCACGACGATGCGCGACGCGGCTTCACGTCGCATCTCACGGGCCTCCTCGATCGCCTGCTCGATCGCGATCTTCACGGCCTCCGGGAATTTCTTGCAGGCGTCTTCCAGCGACGTCGCTTCCAGTTCGAAGGCGAGAGGCAGGACGCCAGCTGGCGTGAGCAGCTGAGTCTGTCCGGAGTACAGCGTCGGGCGCGCCGGATCGGGGTTGCCGTCGGCGAGCACGGGGACGAGGCGACGCAGCGTGCCGGCCTTGCGGTCGGTGAACATCTCTTCGCGATAGAGCTCCGTGACGTCGAGCTTGATTTCGGGCAGTTGCTGCTGTTCCTGGGCCATGAGCGTCTTCCTGTCAAAGTTGTGAGGCGGATGTTACCAGCGCCTCGATGAATGGTTTGTCGGCCTCGAGGAGTCTCTCGCCGGCAAGGCCGGCGGGCATGACCCACTTGAGCTGCTGACCGTCGAGCCCGGACGGCGCGCCCTGGAGCAGACTCGCGCGCCACAACACGAGATCCACGATGCGGTCCGGGTACTCATGCGAAACCGTCATGATTTGGGAATCCGCGCGAGCCTCGACTCCCAGCTCTTCGCGCAGTTCGCGCACCAGGGCTTCGTCATCGGTCTCGCCGGTGCCGACCTTGCCGCCGGGAAATTCCCACCAGCCGGCCATGTGCTTGCCAGCGGGGCGTTCGGCGATGAGCACGCGCCCCTCGGCGTCGAACAGCGCCGCCGCGACCACTCGCAGCCGCGGTTTCACCGGATCCAAACTACTCCACGCCCTCGAGCACGCCGTGGCAGTTCTTGAACTTCTTGCCGCTGCCGCAGGGACAGGGCGCGTTGCGGCCCACCTTGGGAGCGGCGCGTGCCGGACGCTGCATCTGCTGCGGCGGCGCTCCGGCCTGTCCCGCGGGCGAAGCCTGCTCCGGCGCCGGCTCTCCCGCGCCACCGAGCTGGGCCAGCGACGCGGCTTCCGCGTGCTGCAATTGCAAGGCCTTGTTGAGCCGCGCGCGGCGCGCCTCTTCCTCGCGCTCCAGCTGCTCGGGCGACTTCACCTGCACGTCGAGCACGGCGAGGATGGTGACGGTGTCGAACTTGATGCGCTCGAGCATGGCCGCGAACAGCTCGAAGGCTTCGCGCTTGTACTCGAAGCGGTAATCCTTCTGCGCGTAGCCGCGCAGGTGGATGCCCTGGCGCAGGTAGTCCATCGCGCCCAGGTGTTCGCGCCATTGCTGGTCGAGAACCTTGAGCATGATTTCCTTCTCGATGTGCCGCATGAGCGGCTCGCCGATACGCTGGACCTTGGCGTCGTACGTGGTGTCGATCGCGCCGAGAATGCGGCCACGGAGCTCGGACTCCTCGAGATCCGGCTTGTCCTTCAGCCACTGCGCCGGATCGACTTGCGCGCCGAAATTCTTGGCGATGGTGGCAGCGAGACCGTCGAGGTTCCATTCCTCGTGGCTCACGTTCGAGGGCAGGTGCTGATCCAGGATGCCGTTGACCACTTCGGCGCGGATGCCGCGCACCGCATCGGCGAGATTGTCGGCGCCCATGAGTTCGGTGCGCTGCTGGTAGATGACCTTGCGCTGGTCGTTGGCCACGTCGTCGAAGGTGAGCAGCTGCTTGCGGATGTCGAAGTTGTGCGACTCGACCTTGCGCTGCGCCTTCTCGATCTGGCGGGTGAGCATTCCGCTCTCGATGACCTCGCCTTCCTTCATGCCGGCCAGCGCCAGCCACTTCTTCGTGCGATTCGGGTCGCCGAAGATGCGCATGAGGTTGTCTTCCATCGACAGGTAGAACCGGCTCGAACCCGGATCGCCCTGGCGGCCCGAACGGCCACGCAGCTGGTTGTCGATGCGGCGGGACTCGTGCCGCTCGGTACCGATGATGTGCAGGCCGCCTGCGGCCTTGACCTTGTCGTGACGGGCCTGCCATTCGCTGCGCATGCGCGCGGCGGAAACCTCGTCGAGGCCGGCTTCACCCGCGGCGCGCGTGGCGGACTCGATCTCCGCTTCGAGATTGCCGCCGAGTTTGATGTCGGTTCCGCGGCCGGCCATGTTCGTGGCGATCGTCACTTTGCCCGGCATGCCGGCGTTCTCGACGATGTGCGCCTCGCGCTCGTGCTGCTTGGCATTGAGCACATCGTGCGGGATGTTGTGCTTGGAGAGCTCACTGGAGATCAGTTCCGAGCTCTCGATCGACGTGGTGCCGACGAGCACGGGCTGCTCGCGCTTCACGCAGTCTTCGATGTCCTCGATGATCGCCTTGTACTTGTCGCCCTGCGTGAGGTAGACGAAATCGGGGTTGTCCTTGCGGATCATCGGCCGGTGCGTCGGGATCACCACGACTTCGAGACCGTAGATCTGCATGAACTCCGGCGCTTCCGTGTCGGCGGTGCCGGTCATGCCGGACAGCTTCTTGTACAGGCGGAAGTAGTTCTGGAAGGTGATCGATGCGACGGTCTGGTTCTCCGCGCGGACCTTCACGCCTTCCTTGGCCTCGACGGCCTGGTGCAGGCCATCCGACCAGCGGCGGCCCGGCATGGTGCGGCCGGTGAACTCGTCGACGATGATGACTTCGCCATTGCGCACGATGTACTCGACGTCGCGCTTGTACAGCGCATGCGCGCGCAACGCCGCATTCAGGTGATGCATCAGCCGGATGTTGGACGGGTCGTAGAGGCTTTCGCCTTCGCGCAGCAGCCCGGACTCCAGCATGAGCTGCTCGACCACTTCATGGCCGGCCTCGGTGAGGTGCGTCTGGCGCTGCTTCTCGTCGACGGTGTAGTCGCCGGCGACGAAATCGCTGCCCTGCTTCTCCTCGTCGCCGATCTGCTTCTTGAGGCGCGGCACGAGCTGGTTCATGCGGATGTACAGCTCGTCGTTCTCCTCGGCGGGGCCGGAGATGATGAGCGGCGTGCGCGCCTCGTCGATGAGGATGGAGTCCACTTCGTCGACGATGGCGAAGCTTGAGCCCGCGCTGCGACCTTGTCATCCAGGGAGAACGCGAGGTTGTCACGCAGGTAATCGAAGCCGAATTCGTTGTTGGTGCCGTAGGTGATGTCGCAGCGGTACGCGGCGCGCTTCTCGGCCGGGTCCTGCTGGTTGCGGATCACGCCCACGGTGAGGCCGAGGAAGCGGTAGATAGGCCCCATCCACTCGGCGTCGCGCGCGGCCAGGTACTCGTTGACCGTCACCACGTGCACGCCCTCGCCGGGCAGCGCGTTGAGATAGGCGGCCAGCGTGGACATCAGCGTCTTGCCTTCGCCGGTGCGCATCTCGGCGATGCGGCCGTCGTTGAGCGTGAGGCCGCCGACGAACTGCACGTCGAAGTGCCGCATCTTCATGGTGCGGCGCGAGGCCTCGCGGACCACGGCAAAGGCCTCGGGCGCGATCTGTTCGAGGGTCTCGCCCTTTTTCAGGCGCTCGCGGAACTCGGCGGTCTTGGCGGCCAGCGCCTCGTCGCTCAGGACCTGCAGGCCGGATTCCAGGGCAGTGGCCTTCGCACCGTCACTTCATAGCCACGAACGATGCGGTCATTGCGGCTGCCGAAGAGCCGCGTCAGGAGATTGAGCACTTGGGAATCCTTGAGAGAAACTTCAACGCGGACAGCTACTTAGGGCAGTTCACCCGTGGCGGGCCCGGTATTCTACGGATAGACCCCGGCGCACGGTACTGGTTTCCCGATGTAGTGGCGGCATCCCCAAAGAAAAAGCCCCGCGCGAGGCGGGGCTTCATGAAATCTGCGTCAGCGGCCTATCGACCGATGAAGCTCAGCGGATCGATCTGGCGGCCGTCCTTGAGCACCTCGAAGTGCACGTGAGGACCGGTCGAACGGCCCGTGGAGCCCACGAAAGCCAGCGTATCGCCGCGGGAGACGGTCTTGCCCACGCCAACGGCGACGGACTGATTGTGGCCGTAGCGCGTCACCAGGCCGTTGCCATGGCTGACTTCGACCAAGGTTCCGTAGCCCGTCTTGTCGCCGGCGAAGGTGACCACACCGGCGGCCACGGCGATGACGTCCGAGCCCTGGGCGCTGGCGAAATCGATGCCCTTGTGGAAGGCCTGGTGGCCCGTGAACGGGTCCTGGCGCTCGCCGAAATACGAGGAAATGTGGCCGTCGCGCACCGGACGGCCGTCCGGGCGGATCTGCTCGTCCAGCTTCTTGGACAGCAGCGCATTCTCGAGCGCCGCCAGCTGGGCGTCGCGCGAGGAGATCTTCTGTTCGAGCCCGCCCAGCAGGGTGTTGAGGTCGGGCGCCTGCATGGCGGCACCGATGTCGGACTCCGGGCCACCCACGGCCGGGGTGCTCTCGAAGTCGAATTCACGCTTGTCGATGTTGGCCATCTGCGTGAGGCGCTTGCCCAGCGCATCGAGGCGGATCACGTGGGCATTCATCTGGCCGATGCGCATGGCGACCGCGTCCACGCGGCGCTGCAATTCGGCCTTCAATTCCTTGATCTCGGCCTGCTGCTCGGCCAGCGTCGCGGACCAGGAGCTGACGCCACGGGGGCTGCTCTTGCTCTCGCCGATCTTGAGTCCGAGGCTGAAGGCGGCCGCCAGGATCGCCACCAGCACGGTGCCAAAGGCGGCAACGGCGACGGGGTGAGCGAGGTTGAAGTGGCGGGCACGACCCTCGCGGCGTGAAAAGAAAATAATGTTCACGCCTGGCCCCGCCCTTTCCGTGTCAATGACTTATGCACTGCTGGCACCCTCGTTGTCCGCTCCCGAATCCAGTGACTGGGGGAGTGATTCATAGGCAAAATCCGTAAGGCCCAGCGGGCGCGAAACTATGCCCAAAAGACCCCACCGAGACAAGCAAAGCGTCCGCCCGGGCGCACCCAAGACTGCGCGAGACTTAATCTCGGCGCGGCTGCCAGCTTTGGCCCAGCGTGCCCTTTCGACGCCGGATGCGTCCGAGTGGCAGGTCGCAGTAATGAAGGCCTTGGGGCCCGATCTGGCCAATAAGGTAAATCGCTGCACCCTCGATAGAGGAACGATTACGGTGGTCGCGGAAGCGTCCGCCTGGGCTGCCCGCATGCGCTTCGCGCTCGCGGATTCCGGCCCTGCACTGGAGGCCGTGACACCCGGGTTCAAAGGCCTGGTGGTGCGCGTACGGCCCCGGCGCCCCGGTACCGGCAAGGGCTGACCCACGATCAGATCTCGCCCGACGCGAGCAGATCCGCGGCGTGATGCGCCGCGCGCGCCGAGAGCGCCATGTAGGTGAGCGACGGATTCACGCTGCCGATCGATGCCATGCACGAGCCGTCGGTGATGAACAGGTTCGGGATGTCGTGCGCCTGGTTGCGGCCATTGAGCACCGAGGTCGACGGGTCCTTGCCCATGCGCGCCGTGCCCATCTCGTGAACCGCGCCGCCCGGCGCGCGCACCGAACTGAACGGCGCCACATTCTCGAAGCCGGCGGCGATGAGCATCTGGACGGCATCGCGATTGGCGCGCTCGGCGATGCGGCGATCGTTCTCGCCGTGCGTGCAATCGATGTGGACCAGCGGGATACCCCACTGGTCCTTGCGGAACGCGTGCAGGGTCACGCGGTTGTCCGCGTGCGGCAGCATCTCGCCGAACCCGATGAGCTGCATTCCCCAACGGCCCGGGTTCCGCAGCTGCGTCTTGAGCTCCGCACCGATACCCACCTGGTTGGTGGCGCGATCCCAGGTGCTGCGCCCGGAATAGCCCTGGAAGGCGAAGCCGCGCACGAAGTCCACGTCCGTCTTCTCGGTGATGTTGATGTAGCGCGGTAGATAGAAGCCGGTCGGGCGCCGGCCGTAGTAATAACGATCGAGGAAGCCCGGGTGCGTGCCCGAGGCGCCGATGTTGGACACGTGGTCCATGAGGTAGCGGCCCACGGCGTCCGAACGGTTCGCGAGGCCACTGGGGAAGTGTTCGGACCGCGACGCCAGCAGGATCTGCGTGGTCGGGATGGTCGACGCGCACAGGAACACCACGCGCGCCTGGTACGACCTGCCCTGCTTCGTGTTCGCATCGATCACGCGCACGCCGGACACGCGTTTCTTGACGTGGTCGTAGTCGAGCTTCTCGACGATGGCATCGGTGATGACGGTGAGATTGCCGGTCTTCTGCGCGGCCGGCAACGTGGCCGACAGCGACGAGAAATACGCGCCATATCCGCAGCCACGTTCGCAGTGGTGACGCAGCTGGCAGGGCCCGCGGCCCAGCTCGATGTGTTCGCGCGTCGGCTCGGTGAGATGCGCGCAGCGGCCCACGGTGATGCGCCGCGAGGGATATTCCTCTTCGATCTTCTTCTTGAACGCGACTTCGATGCAGTTCAGTTCCATGGGCGCGCAGGAACTGCCCATCCGGCAACTGCTCGAGACCCTCGTTCTGGCCGGAGATGCCGGCGAATCTTTCGACGCGGTCGTACCAGGGCGAGAGGTCGGCGTAGCGGATCGGCCAATCGACACCGTGGCCATCCATCCGGTTCGAATTGAAATCCGAAGTCGCTCCAGCGATATGTCTGGCGTCCCCAGCTCAGCGAGCGTCCGCCGAGGTGATAGCCGCGGATCCACAGGAACGGACGTTCCTCGGGAGTTTCGTAGGGATGCTCGCTGTCCTTCACCCACCACTGCTTCGTGGCCGCGTTGAACGCATAACACTGGCTCTGGATGGAATAGTGTTCGGCCACCTCCGCCTCGGGAACCATGCCGCGATTCGGCAGCTCCCACGGCGTGGCGAAATCCAGGTAGTCCGTCTTGTGCCTGACGTTGCGCCCGCGCTCGATCAGCAGCGTCCGCAAGCCGCGTTCGCACAATTCCTTGGCGGCCCAGCCACCGCTGATGCCGGAGCCCACGACAATGGCGTCGAAGTCCATGGGCCTAGCCGTCCACCGCGGTCGCGCGGCCGATCTCGGTGAACGGCACGCAGGCGCGCCACGCGCCGGGCACGAGTTCGTAGCGCAATTCCTGCGTCGCGCCGACTTCGGACTGGTAGTAGCCGACCAGCACGAGATACTTGAACTTGGAGTACGCGGGATCCTGCCGGCCGATGCGCTCCTCGTCGAAGCCGCGCACGACGAGATGGCGTCGCTCGGGCGGCAGTTCCACGAAGGCCGCGCCGAATTTCGCCCAGGCATGTTTCTCGATGCCCTCGAGCACCTGCAGGATTTCCGTGCGCGAACCGGCGGATGCCCACTGGTCCAGCATCTCGCGGATGAACGCCGGAACGCCGGCGGTGATCGCACCGGGCGTGTCGGTGGTGGGGATCATGATCTCGGTGACCTGCTCCAGCAGCGCGAACTGTTCGGCGCTCATCGCCGGACCGCCGGCGGAACTGACACCGGCCGACTTGCGCGAGAAACGCGTCAACGCGCCCGCGCCGCCCAGGAGCACCACGGCTCCGAGCAACAAGGCTCGCCGATTCACCTTTCCCGTCCTTCAAGGCCATGTCCTGCGGTCTCCGCCCGAGTTAACGGCAACGCTGCGGCGTAACTGGACGAAATGAACGTGCGCCGCATCAACATTATTGGGCGCGCATGGAAACAGGACTACAGGCGCGGCAAGGCATTGCCGCCCGCGTAGGCTGAGTCGCGGAGGGTGGTGGCCCGGAAAGGGCCCGGAAGGCTAGACCAGCGAACCCACCGGAACCGGCGGCGGCTGCACGTAGGCGATGGGCGCGTCCGCGGGCTTCTCGAACACCACGGATTCCCAGGTCGACGGGTCGGCGATCAGCTTGCGCAGCAGGTTGTTGTTGAGCTTGTGGCCCGACTTGTACCCGCTGAACTCGCCGATGAGGCTGTGGCCGAGCAGATAGAGGTCGCCGATCGCGTCGAGGATCTTGTGCTTCACGAACTCGTCCTCGTAACGCAGGCCGTCTTCGTTGAGCACGCGGAAATCATCGAGCACGATGGCGTTGTCGAAGCTGCCGCCGAGCGCCAGATTGCGCGCGCGCAGCATCTCGAGATCGCGCATGAAACCGAAGGTGCGCGCACGCGACACTTCCTTGAGAAACGACGTCGTGGAGAAATCCATCGACGCCTTGTTGCCGCGGCGCTTGAACAGCGGATGGTTGAACTCGATCTCGAAGTTCACCTTGAAGCCGTCGAAGGGACGGAACTCCGCCCACTTGTCGCCGTCTTCGCACGCGCACGCGCTGCTTGATGCGCACGAATTTCTTGGGCGCCTGCTGGTCTTCGAAACCCGCGGACTGCATGCAGGAACACGAACGGGCCGGCGCTGCCGTCCATGATCGGGACTTCGGCGGCGCTCACTTCCACCTACGGCATTGTCGATGCCCAGGCCGGCGAAGGCCGAGAGCAGGTGCTCGACCGTCGAGACCCGCGCCTCACCATTAATAAGAGTGGTGCCGAGCTGGGTGTCGCCCACGTTCAGCGCGTGGGCGCGCACTTCCGCCGGCGGATCGAGATCGGTGCGGCGGAACACGATGCCGGTGTCGGGCGGTGCCGGGCCGCAAGGTCATGAGCACCTTCTGGCCACTGTGCATGCCGACGCCCTGTGCGCGGATCGAATTTTTGAGAGTGCGTTGTCCGAGCATGTGTCCTGTCCTCTACCGACCGGCCCACGTTGGACACGCGTGTCGGGGTAGCGCGCCGTCATCCCGGTGGACCCGAGGGCGACGGGGAGCGAAGTGCGCCTCATCCGGGGTGGATGACGACGACGCCGTGCCCACAAAAGGGGCGCTACCCTAACACATCCCTCGCCCAGCCCCGCTGGCCGCGATACCCGCGGCCACGGGAGCCGCGGCCGTCAGTCCGCCTGGCGGCGCAGGAACGCCGGGATATCCAGGACATCCTCGGATTCCACTTCGCCTCTGCAGGCCATCACCCACCGCGCGCTGGCGCTGAACCGCCGGCTTGTCGAGCGCGGCGTAGTCGGCCGCCGTCAGCGGGCGGCGCGGAACCACGCGCATGGCAGGTTCGGCCGGCGCGGCCTGCTGCGGGGCGACCTTCTGCAGCGTGGGCACCTCGCGGCCGAAAGGCGCGCGACCATGGGCAACTTCGGGCCGGCCCAGGCCGGTGGCCACCACCGTGACCCGCATTTCGTCCGGCAGTTCCGGATCGATGACGGTTCCCACCACCACGGTGGCGTCATCCGAGGCGAACTGCTTGACGATCTCGCCCACCTGCTGGAACTCGCCGATGGACAGGTCCATGCCGGCGGTGACGTTCACCAGGATGCCGTGCGCGCCGGAGAGGTTGATGTCCTCGAGCAGCGGCGAGGAGACCGCCATCTCGGCGGCTTCCTTGGCGCGGTTCTCACCGCGGGCCACGCCCGAACCCATCATCGCCATGCCGGTTTCACTCATCACCGTGCGCACGTCGGCGAAGTCCACGTTGATGAGGCCGGGCCGCGTGATCAGTTCCGCGATGCCCTGCACCGCGCCCTGCAGCACGTGATTGGCGCTCTTGAACGCGTCCAGCAGCGTGGTCTTGGCGCCGAGCACCGTGAGCAGCTTCTGGTTCGGGATGGTGATCAGCGAGTCCACGTACTTGCCGAGTTCCGACAAGCCATGGTTCGCGACCAGCGTGCGCTTGCCGCCTTCCATCTCGAAGGGACGCGTGACCACGGCCACCGTGAGGATGCCGAGTTCCTTCGCGCACCTGCGCCACCACCGGCGCCGCGCCCGTGCCCGTGCCACCACCCATGCCGGCGGTGATGAACAACATGTCGCAGCCCTCGATCATCTCGACGATGCGATCGCGATCTTCCATCGCGGCCTGGCGGCCGACTTCCGGGTCGGCGCCCGCGCCCAGACCCTTGGTGATGTTGCAGCCGATCTGCAACGACGTCTTGACCTTCGAGTGCTTCAGCGCCTGCGCATCGGTATTGATGCACAGGAACTCCACGCCCTCGATGCCACTGGTGACCATGTGCGCGACCGCGTTGCCGCCGCCGCCACCCACCCCGATGACCTTGATTACAGCGTTCTGGCTGTAAGCATCCATCAGTTCAAACATTGTGTCGCTCCTTCACTAGTTAGACGATGCTGTCAGCTTCGTTTCTTCACCTATCAACAATGGCTTCCACGCGGCAGACCCGCGTCAGAAGTTCCCCTGAAACCAGTTCTTCATGCGCTCGGCCATCGAGCGCGCATTGCCCGAGATCGACTTGCCGCGATTGCCCGCGATCGCGTTGTCGCGCGCGTACAGCAGCAGGCCGGCGCCGGTCGAATAGATGGGATTGCGGACCACGTCCGACAGGCCCTTGATGTGCTGCGGCAGGCCGAGGCGCACCGGCACGTGGAACACCTCTTCGGCCAGTTCGACCACGCCTTCCATTTTCGCGCTGCCACCGGTGAGCACGATGCCCGCGGCGATGATTTCCTCGAAACCCGAGCGGCGCAGTTCCTCGCGCGCCAGCCCGAACAACTCCTCGTAGCGCGGCTCGACCACTTCGGCCAGCGTCTGGCGCGCCAGCCGGCGCGCGGGACGGTCACCGACGCTCGGCACCTCGATGCTCTCGTCCGGGTTCGCCAGCTGCGACAGCGCGCAGGCGTAACGCACCTTGATGTCCTCGGCGTACTGCGTGGGCGTGCGCATGGACACCGCGATGTCATTGGTGACCTGGTCGCCGGCGATCGGTATCACCGCCGTGTGGCGGATGGCGCCCTGCGAGAACACCGCGAGGTCCGTGGTGCCGCCGCCGATGTCGATGATGCAGACGCCGAGTTCCGTCTCGTCGTCGGTGAGGCAGGCGAAGCTGGAAGCCAGCTGCTCGCAGCACGATGTCGTCCACTTCCAGGCCGCAGCGCTGGATGCACTTCTCGATGTTCTGCGCCGCGCGACTCCGCGCCGGTGACGATGTGCACCTTGGCTTCCAGGCGCACGCCCGACATGCCGATGGGATCGCGGATGCCTTCCTGGCCGTCGATGATGAATTCCTGCGGCAACACGTGCAGGATCTTCTGGTCCGCGGGAATGGCCACGGCCTTGGCCGCGTCCACCACGTGCTCGCACGTCCGCGTCACTCACCTCGCGATCGCGGATCGCGACCACGCCATGCGAGTTCAGGCTGCGCACGTGCGATCCGGCGATGCCGGCGAACACCGAGCGGATCTCGCAGCCGGCCATGAGCTCGGCTTCCTCGATGGCGCGCTGGATGGACTGCACGGTGGATTCGATGTTGACCACCACGCCCTTCTTGAGGCCGCGCGAGGGCTGCGTGCCGATGCCGATCACCTCGATGGAGTTGTCGGCCGCCACTTCACCCACCAGCGCGGACACCTTCGAAGTGCCGACGTCCAGGCCGATGATGAGATTCTTGTCGGGGCGTTCTTGCCATTAGTTAAAGTCGCCATCTGAGTTGTCTTCCTCGGCGGTCGCCGCGTAGCGCAACCCGCTGGCCGCCGGAGCGCCAGCCGATCGCGAAACCGTTCGTGTAACGCATGTCGATGTAGTTGATGTCGCTGGCGTGCGCGCTGATCTGGCCCACGCCGGCCTGCACGAAACGCGCGAAGCGCTCGTCGATCTGCCGGCGGCCGAGCCGCACCGTGATGCCGTTGTCGAGATCGAATTCCCAGGCGCCGCGCGCGTCGAGGCGCACGGCCGTGAGCCGCATGCCGGCTTCGGTGAGTCTGCGCCTGCGCGGCGAGGTAACGTCGCGCCACCTCGGCCTCGGCACCGCGCGGGCCCGAGAGCCGCGGCAAGTTCCGGCGGAATGTGCCGCGCCTCGGAGATGAACAGTTCGCCGCGCGTGTTCAGCAGTCCGTTCGCGCCCCAGCGCGCCGCGGCCACCTGCTCCACCACGCGGATGTTCAGCGCGCGCGGCCACTGGCGCTCCACGGTGGCGCTATCCACCCAGGGCAGCTGTTCGACCGCGCGCTGCACGGCGCCGAGATCCACGCTGACCAGTCCGATGTCGCGCACGCGCGCTTTCACCGCCTGCTCCACTTCGCATGGGCGACACGCGCTGGAAGCGGCCCGTCACCGCCACCTGCGTGATGTTCTGATCGAGCGCGCCCAGCGTGAGCGTGCCGGCGATGGCGAGCGCAGCCGATCGCCACGGCGGCGATGCCGAAGCGCGCCAGCAGGGCGGTGTTGAAGGAGAATTTCTTCCCCTCCGCCTTGCGCCGGTTTTTGGGCTTGGGCCAGATCACGCGATCGGTGTCCTCGTGAATGAGGTCTCGAGCACCTGCCACACCAGCTGCTCGAAGTTGATGTCCAGCGCCCGCGCCGCCATCGGCACCAGGCTGTGATCGGTCATGCCGGGAACCGTGTTCATCTCCAGTAGATAGGGCTTGCCGGCCTTGTCCATCATGAAGTCGACGCGGCCCCAGCCCTCGGCGCCCACGGCGTTGAACGTGGCCATGCGCGAGGTTGGCCAGGTGTTTCTCGGCCTCGGCCGACAGACCCGACGGGCAGAAGTACTTCGTGTCGTTGCGGAAGTACTTGGCCTGGTAGTCGTAGAAGGTGGCCGGGGTTTCGATGCGGATGGACGGCAACGCGCGGCCCTGCAGCACCGCCACGGTGTACTCGCCGCCGGTGATCCAGGCTTCGGCGAACACGTTGGGCTCGAGCATGGCCGCGGCCTGGTAGGCCGGCAGCAACTGCTCGGCCGTTTCCACCTTGGTCATGCCCACCGAACTACCCTGCGTGGCCGGTTTCACGATCAGCGGCAGGCCCAGTCGCTCGAGGCAGTTGTCGAGATCCGCGGGCGAACGCAGCACCATGTAGTCGGTGGTGGGCACGCCCACGGCCAACGCCAGGCGCTTGGTGCGCAGCTTGTCCATGCCGATGGCCGAACCCATGACGCCGCTGCCGGTGTAAGGCAGGCCCGAGGAACTCCAGCGCGCCCTGCAGCGTGCCGTCCT
This sequence comes from uncultured Pseudomonadota bacterium, assembly GCA_963846605.1. GTDB lineage: Bacteria > Pseudomonadota > Gammaproteobacteria > Steroidobacterales > Steroidobacteraceae > CADEED01. The sequence goes on along the minus strand of CAWJWS010000007.1, from coordinate 233,539 downwards.
CGCCGCCCGGGCCGTGCAGCGCGATGAACACGCGATCGAACTTGCGCGCGAGCAGCTCGGCCAGCGGCTTGTCCTTCGGATCGAAGCCGATGCGCGTCCACGCCGCGCTTCAGCAGCGCCGCCAGGCAGGCATTGCCCGACTTCAGCGAGATCTCGCGCTCGCTGGACGTGCCGCCGAGCAGCACCGCCACGCGGCCGAATTCCTTCGCATCCGTGACGTGCCGGACGACCTTGGGATCGTGACGCAGGCGCATCAGCGCGACTCCTCGATGGATTGGCCAACCGTGTGGAACTCCGGTGTGAGGCGTCACGTCGAACGCGCTCGCACTTCTTCCTGGATGTGCGCCACCAGCTTCTCGCACGTCGGCGGCGCGTGGCGGCGCCGACGTTCACCAGGAAGTTGGCGTGTTTGGCAGAAACCATGATGTCTCCGATGCGGTATCCCTTGAGCCCCGCCGCTTCGATGAGCCGCGCGGCGTGATCGCCGGGCGGATTGGTGAACGTGGATCCGCAGCTCCACTCACCGATGGGCTGGGTTTCCTTGCGCTTGGCGAGCAGCTCGCGCATCGCCTCCTCGGTGATGCCGGGGCGCGTGCTCGAACTCGAGCGCCGCGGCCAGGAAGAACTCGCCCGGCGCCGGCGGCACGATGTGCCGGTAGCCAAACTGGTATTCGCGCGCGTCGCGGCGGCGTCGCATTGCCGCGCGCGTCGCAGACATCGACGCTGCGCACGCGCGGCCAGGTCTCGCCACCGAAGGCGCCGGCGTTCATGGCCAGCGCGCCGCCGAGCGTGCCCGGAATGCCCGCCAGGAATTCCGCCGGGCCCAGGCCCCACTTGATGCACTGGCGCGCGAGCCGCGCGCAGGGCACGCCGGCCTCGCAGGTGCAGCATGGTGTCGTTGATCCGCTCGAGCCGCGTGAGGCCCGCCTGCGTGTCGATGACCACGCCGCGGATGCCGCCATCGCGCACCAGCAGATTGCTGCCGAGGCCCGAGCCAGAACAGCGGCGTGCCCTCGGGCAACACTTCCGAGGAAGGCCAGCAGGTCGGTGCGGTCGCGCGGGCTGAAGTACAGGTCCGCCGGGCCGCCCACGTGCCAGGACGTGTGGCGCGACATGGGCTCGTCGCGCTTCACGCGCGCCTCGAACGCGGCGTCGACGATGAGTCTGCCCGCGTTCATGTGGGCTGCCCTCGTGCAGTGGGCTTGCGTAGTGCCGCGCGCACGTCACGCCTGCCTCCGGGCCGCAGCCGACCCCTAACTTCCGCGGCAAGCGCATGCGACACGGCGCTGATGGAACCCGCACCCATGGTCAGCAGCACGTCGCCGGGCTTGAGCACGGCGCGCCAGCGCTTCGTCGAGGGTCTCGACCTTCTCGACGAACACCGGCTCGACCTTGCCGCGCGTGCGTACGGCGCGGCAGATGGCGCGTCCGTCGGCGGCCGCGATCGGCGCCTCACCGGCCGCGTACACCTCGGTGACCAGCAGCACGTCGCCGCCTGGATCGAGCACGGCGGCGAAGTCGTCGAGCAGGTCGCGCGTGCGCGTGTAGCGATGCGGCTGGAAGGCCAGCACCACGCGCCGGCCGGCATAACCCTGGCGGATCGCGTCGAGAGTGGCGGCGATTTCCGTGGGATGATGCCCGTAGTCATCGACGATAGTCACGGCGTCAGCAGCCGCCTTGCCATCGTGCACGGGTAGTTTGACGTCGCCGACATGTGTGAGCCGGCGGTCGATGCCCTGGAAGTTCAGCAGCGAACGCTGGATGGCTTCGTGCGCGATGCCGATCTCCAGGGCCACGGCAATCGCGGCCAGCGAGTTCAGAACGTTGTGCAGGCCGGGCAGGTTCACCGTGACCGGCAGCCGCAGGCCATCGGCGCGACGCACCACGTCGAAGTGGGTCTTCAGCCCTTCGCGGCGCAGGTTCTCGGCGCGCAGGTCCGCGCCTTCGGTGAATCCGTAGCCCACCACCGGGCGATTCACCTTGGTGAGAATGCTGCGGATGTGCGCGTCGTCCACGCACAAGTACCGCGAGTCCGTAGAACGGCAGGTTGTGCAGGAAGGCCACGAAGCTGGCCTTGAGGCGCTCGAAGTCGCCGTCATGCGTGCCGAGGTGATCGTTGTCGATGTTGGTGACGATCGCGATCATCGGATTCAGGTGCAGGAACGAGGCATCACTCTCGTCGGCCTCGGCGACCAGGTACTTGCCCGCGCCCAGGCGCGCATTGGTGCCCGCGCTCTTGAGCAGGCCGCCGATCACGAAGGTCGGGATCCTCGCCGCCTTCGGCCAGGATCGAGGACGTGAGGCTGGTGGTCGTGGTCTTGCCATGCGTGCCCGCAACCGCGATCGCGTAGCGGAAGCGCATGAGCTCGCCGAACATCTCGGCGCGCGGCACCACGGGAATGCGCCGCGACAGTGCGCCGGCCACTTCCGGATTTTCCTGGTTCACGGCGCTGGAGGTGACCACCACATCCGCGTCACCGATGTTCTCGGCGCGATGACCGATCATCACGCTGCGCACCCAGCGCCTCCAGGCGCGCTGGTCACCGGGTTCGGCTTGATGTCGCTGCCCTGCACTTCGTAGCCCAGGTTGACCAGCACCTCGGCGATGCCGCTCATGCCACTGCCGCCGATGCCGACGAAGTGGATGCGATGGATGCGGCGCATGCGGTCGCTCATGCGGCCTCCCGCTGACGCCAGTTGGGCGAGACAGGCCGCGGCCAGCTCCTCGGCGGCGCGCGGTCGCGCCATCAGGCGCGCGCGTTCGGCCATGGCCAGTAGTCTGCCGCGCCCGGCGCACAGCTCGCGCAGCGTGGCGGCGAGTTTGTCCGCGGTGAGTTCGCGGTCAGCGATCAACACGGCCGCGCCTTCCCGCACCAGGAACTGGGCATTGAAAGTCTGGTGATCGTCGACGGCCGCCGGGAACGGCACCAGGATCGAGCGCCACGCCGACCGCGGCCAGTTCGGAGACGGTCAGTGCGCCGGCGCGACAGATCACCAGGTCCGCCTCGGCGTAGGCGCGCGCCATGTCGTCGATGAAGGGCGTCGACGTCGCCGTCGACCCTGGCGTCGGCATAGGCGGCGCGCGCGGCGTCGATACCGCGTTCGCCGGCCTGGTGCCGGACGTGCAGCGTCACGCCGGACTGCGCCAGTTGTGCCACCGCGAACGGCACGACGGCGTTGAGCCGCGCCGCACCCAGACTACCGCCGACCACCAGCAGGCGCAGCGTGCCTTCGCGGCGCGCGAAACGCACGGCCGGCGGTTCCTGCATGACGATCTCGGCGCGCACCGGATTGCCGACCACCTCGTCGCTGCACGCCGGCGGGAAAAGCCTTGGGGAATGCGCTGAACACGCGGCGCGCGAACCTGCGCCAGCAGGCGATTGGAATAGCCGGCGATCGGCGTTCTGCTCGTGGACCAGCAGCGGCCGGCGCGTGAGCCACGCCGCGACGCCGCCGGGGCCGGTGACGAAGCCGCCGAAACCGACCACCAGCGCTCGGCTTGGCGCCGGCGCATCACGCCCAGCGCCTGCCAGAGGGACTGCAGCAGTTTGAACGGCGCCAGCAGCAGCGTGAGCGCGCCCTTGCCGCGCAGCCCGCTCATCGACAGCCACTCGATCGGCGAAATTGTCCGCCGGCACCACGCGTGCCTCGAGGCCCTTGCGTGTGCCCAGCCAGACCACTTCATGGGAGGCCGCGCGCAGCAGGCGCGCCAGCGCCAGCGCCGGGAAACACGTGGCCGCCGGTGCCGCCGGCCATGATCAGGATGGTGCTCATGCGTCGCCTCATGCGAGCGCCTCCGCAGGCCGCGCGGCTGTTCCTCGACGTCGCGCTGGCCATGCCGCGCGTGTTCTGCACCGCCTCGTGGTACACGCGCAGCAGCAGACCCACCCAGGCCAGCGTGACGATCATGCTCGAGCGCCCGTAGCTCATCAGCGGCAGGGTCAGGCCCTTGGTGGGCAGCACACCCATGTTCACGCCGATGTTGATCAGCGCCTGCGCACCCAGCCACAGGCCGAAGCCCAGCGCGAGATACGACTGGAACCTGAGGCCCGCGCGCGAGGCCAGCTGCGCGATCCAGAAGCTGCGCCAGACCAGCGCGATGAACAGCGCCAGCGTCGCCGCCACGCCCACCAGGCCGAGCTCCTCGGCCAGCACCGCGAACAGGAAATCCGTGTGCGCCTCGGGTAGATAGAACAGCTTCTGCACGCTTTCGCCCAGGCCGACGCCGAACCACTCGCCGCGGCCGATGGCGATCAGCGACTGCGTCAGCTGGAAGCCGCTGTTGAATGGATCCGCCCACGGGATCGAGGAAGGAGGTGACGCGCTGCATGCGGTACGGCACCAGCATGACCAGCAGACTGCCATGACGCCGTGCCCAGCGGCCCCGCCGATCAGCACGTAGCGCAGGCGCGCACCGGCGATGAACAGGATGCCGAAGCCGGTGAGGAACAACACCGAAGCGGCGCCGAAGTCCGGCTCGGCCAGCAACAGCAACGCCACGAAGGCCAGCAGACCCATGGGTTTGATCAATCCCATGGCGGTGGCTGCGCAGCTCGTCTCTCGCGGCGCACCGCGTAGCTGGCGATGAAGATGAGCACCAGTACGCGTGCCAGTTCCGAAGCCTGGAAGTTGAAACCCAGCAGTCGGATCCAGCGACGGCTGCCATTGACCACGTGACCCAGGCCTGGAATCAACACGAAGAACAACAGCGCGATCGCCACGATCAGCAGCGGCCAGGCCATCTTTTCCAGGAACTCGGTACGGACGCAGAACACGATTGCCGCGAGCACGAATCCCAAGAGGCACAACACCAGCTGGCGCTCGAGATAGGCGAAGGCGTTGCCGGATTCCTTGCTGGCGATGGAGATCGAGGCCGAAGTGACCATGACCAGGCCCAGCAAGCACGATGGCCGCGACCAGCGACACGCCACCGCGTCAATGTGCAGACCGCGACCCTTGCTCATGAGAGGCCCTGCACGGCGGCGGCGAATTCATTGCCGCGATGCGCGTAGTCGCGAAACATGTCGAGGCTGGCGCAGGCCGGCGACAGCAGCACGGTGTCGCCCGGCTGCGCGAACCGCGCGGCGGCGCGCACCGCCTCCTCCATGTTGTTCACACGCACGGTGTGGCAGACGCCAGCCAGCGCGGTTTCGATGAGGCCGGCATCGCGGCCCAGCAACACCGCCGTGCGCACCTTGCCGCGAAAGGCCTTGGCCAGCGGCGTGAAATCCTGGCCCTTGCCATCGCCGCCGGCGATCAACACCAGCGGCTCGGTGAAGCCCGCCACCGCGGCCAATGTCGCGCCTGTGTTCGTGCCCTTGGAATCGTTGATGTAACGCACGCCATTACGTCTCGGCCACCCACTGCGAGCGATGCGGAAGGCCGGTGAACTCGCGCAACTCCTCCAGCATGGGTTGCAGCGGCAGGCGCAACGCGTCACCCAGCGCAAGCGTCGCGAGGGCGTTGGCGGCATTGTGCCGGCCCGCGATGCGCAACGCCGTCAACGGCAGTAGCGCCGCGCCGCGCCGCGCCAGCCACGGCGCCTTGTCGGACGGCGGCGTGAGCAAGGTGAAATCCGCGCGGGGTTCCTCAACGAGAACCTGACTACCCGCGCTTCGGCGCGCGGCATACGCGTCACCTCCGGGTCGTCGGCATTCACCACCGCGGTTTCGCAGCCCGCGTAGATGCGCGCCTTCGAGTCGGCGTAGTGACGCAGCGTGGCGTAGCGATCCAGGTGATCCGCGGACACGTTGAGCACCACCGCCGGCCTTGAGCTTCAGCGAGTGCGTGGTGTCCAGCTGGAACGAAGACAGCTCCAGCACGTACAGGTCCGTGGGGCCTCGATCCAGCAGATCCAGCGCCGGCTGGCCGAGATTGCCGCCGACGCGCACGCGCACGCCGGCGCGTTCGGCCATACGGCCCAACAGCGTGGTGACCGTGCTCTTGCCATTGGTGCCGGTGATGCCCACCACCGGCGCATCCGCGGCGCGCGCGAACAATTCGATGTCGCCCACGATGTCGAGGCCGCGGGCGCGCGCCTGCGAGAAGAACGGGTCGTCCAGCGGCACCCCGGGCGACGTGACGACTATGTCCGCACGCTCGAGCAGCCGCGCGTCGAAACCACCCGTACGCGTGACCACGGATGAGCCGAGCGCCTTGCACGCCGGCGAGCTCGGGCGGCTGATTCGCGACTGTCGGTGATCGACGATGCCGTAACCGCAGCGCTGCAGATGGCGCGCCACGGACAAGCCCGGTGCGGCCCATGCCGACGATCACGGCGTTCTTCGCGTTGCGGCCTGGCGCCGCTCATCGCAGCTTCAGGGTCGCCAGCCCTGCCAGCACGAGGATGAAGGTGATGATCCAGAAGCGCACGATCACCTTCGGCTCGGCCCAGCCCTTGAGTTCGAAGTGATGGTGGATCGGCGCCATGCGGAACACGCGCTTGCCGGTCATCTTGAACGACGCCACCTGGATGATCACCGACGCGGTCTCGACCACGAAGATGCCGCCCATGATGAGCACCACCAGTTCCTGGCGGACGATCACGGCGATCGTGCCGAGCGCGGCGCCCAGCGCCAGCGCGCCGATGTCGCCCATGAACACCTGCGCCGGATAGGTGTTGAACCACAGGAAGCCGAGGCCCGCGCCGACGAGCGCGGCGCAGAAGATCAGCAGCTCGCCGGCGCCGGGCACGGCGGGAATCTCCAGGTACTGCACGAAGTTCGCGTTGCCGCTGGCATAGGCGAACACGCCCAGCGCGCCGCCCACCATCACCGACGGCATGATCGCCAGGCCATCGAGACCGTCGGTGAGGTTCACCGCGTTGCTCATGCCGACGATCATGAAATACGACGAGCGCGATGAACGCCACCGCGCCCAGCGGCAGCGCGAAGTTCTTGAAGAACGGTAGATAGAGCGTGGTCTCGGCCGGGAGTCTTCGGCGGTGATAGAACAGGAACACCGCGGCGGCCAGGCCGAACAGCGACTGCCAGGAATACTTGTAGCGCGCGATCAGGCCCTTGGGATTCTTCTTGGCGAGCTTGAGGTAGTCGTCCCAGAAGCCGATCGCGCCGAAGGTCAGCGTCACGCGCCAGCACCACCCACACGAAGCGGTTGCGCAGGTCCGCCCACAGCAGCGTGCTCGACGAAGATCGGCGATCAGGATCAGCACGCCGCCCATGGTCGGCGTGCCGGCCTTGGAGAAATGCGTCTTCGGGCCGTCGTCGCGCACCACCTGGCCCGACCTTGCCGAAGCGCAGCTTCTCGATCATCCACGGACCGAGCAGCAGGCCGAGCGCGAGCGCGGTGATCACCGCGAAGATGGCGCGCACGGTGAGGTACGAGAAGACGTTGAATCCCGAGAAGTGCGGCGTGAGTTGTTTGGCCAGCCAGTACAGCATCGTTCTAATGTGTCCCGTTGTTTCCGGCACCGCCGGTCAGCGCATCCACCACGCGTTCGAGCCGCGCGCTGCGCGAGCCCTTCACCAGCACGCAGACTTCGCGCGTGAGTTCGGCATTGACGGCGCGCGACAGCGACTCGGCATCCGCGAACCACTCGGCGCCGGGGCCGAAGGCCTCGACCGCCAGCGCCGACAACTTGCCGGTGGCGAACAGGCGGTCGATGCGCTGTTCGCGCGCGAAACGTCCGACCTCGCCGTGGCTGCTCGACCGCCGCCTCGCCCAGCTCGCCCATGTCACCCATCACCAGCCAGCGCCGCGCATCCACATTGGCCAGCACTTCGATGCCGGCCTTCATGGAACTCGGGTTCGCGTTGTAAGAGTCGTCGACGATCCAGGCGCCGCTGGGCGCGGTTTTGAACTGCAATCGGCCAGGAACCGGGCGCATTGTGGCAAGGCCTTCGCGCACGTCGCCGAGCGAGGCGCCAGCGCGACACGGCGGCGGCCGCGGCGCACAAGGCGTTCAGCACGTTGTGGCGGCCGGCCAGCTGCAGCTCGATGGGCTGCGTCGCCGTGCGGCGTGCGCAGCGTGAAGCGCGTGACGAAGCCGTCGGCGCCGATGGCGGTCTGGACGTCCGCGCGCGGTGAAGTCCGCCGGTTGCTCGATACCGAAGGTGATCACGCGCGCGCGAGTCATGCCGCGCCACAGCGGCGCGAACTCGTCGTCGGCATTGATCACGGCGATCTGTGGACGGCTCGAGGTCCGCGATCATCTCGCCCTCGGCGCGCGCGGCGCCTTCGATGGTGCCGAAGCCTTCCAGGTGCTCGGCGCCGGCGTTGGTGATGAGGCCGACTGTCGGCCGCGCGATCTTGCAGAGCGCAGCCACTTCGCCGGGATGATTGGTGCCCGATCTCGATGACGGCGAAGCGGTGTCGCGGCCTCGAGCCGGTGCAGCGTCAGCGGCACGCCGATGTGGTTGTTGCAGCGAACCGCGCGTGTGCAGCGTGTTGCCCGCGCGCGCTGCAGGATGGCCGCGGTCATCTCCTTGCAGGTGGTCTTGCCGTTGCTGCCGGCGACGCCGATCACGGGCAATCTGGAACTGCGCACGCCAGGCGGCCGAGGATTTCTGCAGAGCCTCGAGCGTGTCGCCGACCAGGATCTGCGCGATCGGCCTGTCGATGCGTGTGTCCACCACGGCGCCCGCGGCGCCAGCCGCTTCGGCGGCGGCCACGAACTCGTTGGCGTTGAAGCGCGGCCCGCGCAGCGCGACGAACAGTTCGCCCGGCTTGAGCGTGCGCGTGTCGCTGGACACGCCGGTGTAGGCGCGATCCGCGCCGATGAGTTCGCCACCGCAGACCTTCGCGAAACCAGCTCAGCGTCCGGCTCATGCGGCACCGCCCGCGCGGCGCGGCGAGCGCGGCCCGCACGACCTTCTGGTCGCTGAACGGCCGGCGTTCCTGCGCCGTAGATCTGGTAGTCCTCGTGACCCTTGCCGGCGACCACCACCACGTCGTCCTCGCGCGCCTCGTCGATGGCGTCGCGAATGGCGCGCGCGCGATCGAGTTCGACGCGGAACGGCTTGCCCGCGGGGATGCCCGCGCCGATGCCCGCGGCGATGGCTCTCGGGAGATTCGGTGCGCGGATTGTCGTCGGTGATGATGATGTCGTCCGCGAGCTCGGCCGCGATCGCACCCATGAGCGGACGCTTGCCGGGATCGCGGTCACCGCCGCAGCCGAACACCACGCGCAGCCGGCCGCGGCAATGCGCGCGCGCGGCGCCCAGCGCCTTCTGCAGCGCATCGGGCGTGTGCGCGTAGTCGACCACGGTCAGCGGCGCATGTCGCGCCGCCGAAGGTCTCCATGCGGCCGGGCGCGGCCTGTACACGCGCCATCGCGCGCAGCACCTGCTCCATCGGCACTTCCCAGTCGAGCAGGATGGCGATGACCGTGAGCAGGTTGTCGACATTGAAGTCGCCGACCAGCGGACAGGTGAGCGCGCCGGTGCCCCAGCTCGAATCGAATTCCAGCTCGATGCCGCGCGTGGAGAGGTCGACGTGCATGGCGCGCACGAAGCCATGCGGTGCTGCGCACGCGGGACTGGTGACCACGGCAGGTCACCACGAGGCGGCCGCGGCCGCGCGGGTCGATGGCGAGCTGGCGGCCGAAAGCGTCGTCGACGTTGATCACGCGCGACACGAGGTCTTCGCGCATGAACAACCGCGCCTTGGCGGCGCCGTAGCTGTCCATGGTGCCGTGATAGTCGAGATGATCGCGCGTGAGATTGGTGAACGCCGCCGTGCGGAACCGCACGGCCGCCACGCGCGACTGGTCGAGCGCATGCGAGGACACTTCCATCGCCACATTCGCCGCGCTGCCGGCGCGCAAATCCGCGAGCCGGCGCTGCACGGTGATCGCATCACCGGTGGTCAGCGCGCTGGTCGCCAGCTGGCCGGGGCGGCCGGTGCCGATGGTGCCCATGTAGCCCGCGGGCTGGCCCGCCTGCTCCAGCGCCTGCGCCAGTAGATAGGCACAGGTGGTCTTGCCATTGGTGCCGGTGATGCCGGCGACGGCGAGATGCGCGGACGGCTCGCCGAAGAACCGGCCTGCGATCTCGCTGGCCCGCTCGCGCAGGTGTTCGACCGGCGCGACCACGATGTCCGGACGGCAGGTCGGGCACCACGGCGACGGGAGCGGGCTCCCACAACACCGCGCGCGCGCCATTGGCCACGGCCTGGGGCGCGAACGAAAGTCCGTGCTCGCGCGTACCGTTCACCGCGAGGAAGGCGCTGCCGGGACGCGCGGCCCGGCTGTCCTGCGTGATGTCGCTCACCGGCACATCGCGCGGCAAATCCGCGAGGCCTGCCAGCAGCTGGCGCAGGCTTTGGGCGCGCACTTCGTTCATCGCGTGGCCACCTGGCGAGGCGGTTCGTCGTTCACCGGCGCATCGGGCGGCACGGCGAGCAGGCGCAACGCGCCACCGACCACGCCGGAGAACACAGGCGCGGCGACTTCACCGCCGTAATACTTGCCGGCACCCGGCTCGTCGATCACGACGACGGCCGCGAGCCGCGGATTGCTGGCCGGGGCGATGCCGCCGAACACCGCGAGATAGCGGTCGGTCGCGTAGCCACCGGCCGTGGCTTTCCATGCGGTGCCCGTTTTGCCCGCGACGGTATAGCCCGGAATGGACGCGAGCTTGCCGCCGCCGTCCGGCGACACCACCGCTTCGAGCAGGTGTATCAGCATCTTCGACACACCCGGCATCCAGTGCGCGCGTGCCTTCGGGCGGTGTCTCGACGCGCAGGAAGGAGATCGGGCGCGACACGCCGTGCGACGCCACCGTGGCGTACGCATGCGCCAGCTGCAGCGGCGTGACCGACAGGCCATAACCGCGTGACATCGACGAGATGCCCACTGGCCGCCAGTGCGAGTAGTGAGGCAGAAGGCCCGCGGACTCGCCCGGATATCCCGAGGTCGTCACCTGCCCGAAGCCCAGTGCCGTCAGCGTGCCGTACATCTGCGAGGGCTCGAGCGCCAGCGCCACCTTGGTCATGCCCACGTTCGAGCTCTTGGCGAGGATCGTGGCCAGGTTCACCGCGCCGAGGTTCTGGCGATCCTCGAGCAGTTTGGCGCCGACCCTGACGTAGCCCGGGTTGGTGTCGATGATGGTGCGATCATTGAATCTCCCCGACGCGAGGCCCGCGGCCACGACGAACGGCTTCATCGAAGAGCCCGGCTCGACGATGTCGGTCACCGCGCGATTGCGATACGTGCGCGCGCTGAGCTGATCGCGATCGTTGGGGTTGTAGGTAGGCTGGTTGACCATGGCGAGCACCTCGCCGGTGGCCACGTCGAGCACGATCACCGAGCCCGACTTCGCGCGCTGGTCGCGGATCGCCGCCTTCAGCTCGCGGTACGCCAGGTACTGGATGCGCAGATCGATGGACAGCACGAGATTGCGACCCGGGCGCATCGCGCGGATCTCCTCGACGTTCTGCACGATCTTGCCGTAGCGGTCCTGGATCACGCGCTTGGCGCCGTCTTCGCCGGCGAGCCAGTGATCGAATGCGAGCTCGAGCCCTTCCTGCCCTTCGTCATCCACGCTGGTGAAGCCGAGGATGTGGCCCGCCACCTCGCCCGCCGGGTAGTAGCGGCGGTACTCGCGCATCAGGTACACGCCAGGAATCTCCAGCGCGCGGATCTTCTGCGCCTCGGCCGGCTGCATGTGACGCGCGAGATACAGGAACTCGCGATCGAGATTGGAGGTGACCCGGCGCGCGAGCTCGGTCTTGTCGCGCTTCAGCGCTTTCGCGAGGCGCGGCAGCTGATCGGCTGCCAGGGCGAGTTCCTTCGGATTCACCCACACCGAATCCACCGGCGTGGACACCGCCAGCGGCTCGCCGTAGCGATCCGTGATCGTGCCGCGCGTCGCGGTGATTTCCGCCACGCGCGAGAAGCGCGCATCTCCCTGCCCGGCGAGGAACTTGTGATCCTTGAGCTGCAGCTCGCACCGCGCGCCACACGAGGCCCGCGGCGCCACACACCAGCAGCGCCAGCACGAAGTTGGCGCGCCAGCGGAAACTCTGCGGATCGTCGCGCACGCTTCCGGCCCCGGACGCCGCTCTCGGCCCGTGAGCGGCCGCGCGATTCGCGCTTCTTGCCAGGCCAGATCTTCATGGCGACACCAGCTCGATGTCCTTGGGCGGCGGCATCGCCATCTTGAGCTTGGTGCCGGCCACGTTCTCCACGAAAGCATGCGTGGACCAGGCGCTCTGCTCGAGCTGCAGCTGGCCCCACTCGATCTCGAGGTTGTCGCGGCGCACGTTCAGCCGCTCCAGCTCGACGAACAGCTCGCGCGCGCGATGTTTCGAGTAGATAGCCCCGGCGGCCGAGGCGAGCGCGGCCACCCAGAGGACCGGGATGGCGATGGCGACCAGCTTGCGACCCATCTAGCGCACCTTCTGTGCGATGCGCAGCACGCTGGAACGCGCGCGCGGATTGGCCGCCAGCTCTTCTTCGCCGGCCCGCGTCTTGCTGCCGACCTTCGCGAGACGCGGACGCGCGCTGTCGGGAATGATCGGCAGGCCGGCATACACCGGGTCGACGGACGAGTGCCCCTGGATGAACTGCTTGACCGCGCGGTCTTCCAGCGAATGGAAGCTGATGACGGCGAGCCGCCCTCCGACCGCGAGGACGTCGAGCGCCGCCGCAAGCCCGCGGCGCAGCTGGCCCAGCTCATCGTTGATGAACATGCGCAGCGCCTGGAAGGTGCGAGTGGCGGGATTCTTGCCGGGCTCGCGCGTGCGCACGGCGCGCGCCACGAGTTCCGCGAGCTGGAGCGTGGTGGTGAGGGGGTGGCTGGTGCGCGTCGCCACGATCTGTGCGGCGATGCGCCGCGCGAAGCGCTCTTCCCCGAGTGTCGCGATCACCTCGCGAATCTCAGGCTCGCCCGCTCGCGCGAGCCATGCGGAAACCGGTTCGCCGCTCGCCGGATCCATGCGCATGTCGAGCGGGCCGTCCGCCCGGAAGCTGAAACCACGTGTCGGGTCGTCGAGCTGCGGCGAAGAGACGCCGAGGTCGAACAAGATGCCGCGCACGGCCCGGCCCGGAAAGAGCCCCGGCACGCGCGCGGCGATATCGGCAAACGGCGCGCCGACGAGCGCAAGCCGCACTTCGTCGGGAAAACGGCGGTGGCCGGCCTCGATGGCCGCCGGGTCGCGGTCGAACGCGAGCACGCGCCCTTCGGGACCGAGTGCCCCGAGGATGAGTGCCGTGTGACCGCCGCGCCCGAACGTCGCATCTATGTATAGGCCGTCCGCCTGTACAGCGAGTGCTTCGAACGCCTCCCGGGCAAGCACCGGTATATGCGCGTCCAAATCACTCACTCCTTCAAGCGGCTGTCAGTCCGCCCCCGTCTTCTCAAGCGCCGTTGCCATGGACGCCATCGCTACGCGATGCGCGTCCTACCCATGATCTTTCGTCTAGATCGACTTCCTAACTACTTCGAATCACTGGCCCGACGGCGCTCACAGCGTGAGCGAATCGAGCTCGGAAGGCAGGTCGGTGGTCGCGGCCTCGTTCGCGAGCCAGAGGGTGCGGCGCTCGTTCCAGCGCGTCTCATCCCACAACTCGCAGCGATTGCCCTGTCCGATCAGCATTCCGTGTCGCTCGAGCTGCGCGAATTCGCGCAACTCGGACGGCAGCAACAGTCGTCCATGCCCGTCGAGGTCCAGTTCGGTGGCATGACCCACCATCAGGCGTTGCAGTCGACGGGCCTGCGCATGCAAAGAAGGCAGGGCCATCAACTTCCGCTCGATCTGTTCCCAGTCGGGCAAGGGATAAAGGAGGAGGCATTGATCCCGGTCGACGGTGACAACCAGTTTTCCCTGACTTCTTTCGAGCGCGTGCTCGCGGTACCGGGTGGGAAAAACCATCCGGCCCTTGTCGTCCAGGGTCACTTTTGCTGCACCGCGAAACATGGATGGATAGGCGAGTTAAGCCCATTTCTCCCCACTTTTTCCCACTTGCCGCCACTATAGTAACGGCTGCAGGCACGGTCAAGCATTAAGTCGCAAAATTTTCTCGCGGCGACAGCGACTTACAGACGGATTTCGCGCCCCGGGTTGTGAGCTTTCACGAGACCGCGCGCTTACCGATCAGTGGCTTGTCATCGCTAGTTCATACAGTGGGTCAGCAGGCGGAGTCCTGTACGAAATGTATGCCCCCCGTGGGTGGCGGCGAAGACACCCCCGTTTCGGTTTGAGAGCCCACGGGATCAGCGTTCGGCTGCAGCCGGCGTGGCGCCTATCTTCCCCAATGTCGGCTCAGAAGACTATTTGAACCATTGACGGATCAAATACCTGAAACCTGGAAAAAAAGGAGTCGGCCTGTAAGCCGGGTTCTGTCGAGGACGATCATTCCTCTGGAATCGCCGTCACCGGCGACCTCAAGCGGCCTACCCGAAAGCACGGGGGGACACCCGCTGCCACTTGCGTGGCGACTTTCCTATTTGGCCTTGCTCCAGGTGGGGTTTGCCGTGCCGTCCGTGTTACCACGTCCGCGGTGCGCTCTTACCGCACCGTTTCACCCTTACCGTCGTCATTGCTGACGCTTAGGCGGTTTGTTTTCTGTTGCACTTTCCGTCGGCTCACGCCGCCCAGGCGTTACCTGGCACCTTGTCCGCAGGAGCCCGGACTTTCCTCCACATTTCGCGAGAAATGCAGCGACCGTCCGGCCGACTCCGGCGCGCACCATAGCCACATGTGTCCGCGCACTCAAGGAAAACCGTCGCCCTGCTCATTCCGCGGCGCCTGGCGAGCCAGCTCCAGGGCCCGGGCATAAGCGTCATTGCGCTTCGCGCCGGTCAGCCGTGCAGCCAGCGGCGCAGCCTTGCTGGGCGCCAGTTCCGTCAGCAGCACGGTCAACGTCGCATCGAGCTGCGCGCGCGGCGCGTCTCCTGCGGCGGCGCGGGGCGCGCCTTCGATCACCATGGTGATCTCGCCGCGCGAAAAATTCGCGTCGTCACGCGCGCTGCGCAGCGAGTTCGCCGAGGGTACCGCGGTAGACGGTCTCGAATACCTTGGTGAGTTCGCGTGCCACCGCGGCGCGGCGCGTCGGCGCCAAAGCCGGCGGCAAGGTCCTCGAGCGATTCGGCGATGCGATGCGGCGCCTCGAAGAAAACCAGCGTTCGCGGCTCCTCCTTCAGCTCGGCGATGCGCGAGCGGCGTTCCGCGAGCCTGCGCCGGCAGGAAACCCTCGAACGTGAATCTTTCGGTAGGCAGGCCTGCGATGCTGAGTGCCGCCGTGATGGCCGACGGCCCCGGGACGGCCACCACCGAGAATGCCTTCCTGCGACACGCGCCGCACCAGCTCGAACCCGGGGTCGGACAGCAAGGGCGTGCCGGCATCGCTCACCAGCGCGATGCGTGCACCGCCGCGCAATTTCTCCAGCAGTTCGCCGATGCGTTCGCTCTCGTTGTGTTCATGCAGCGAGATCAGGGGGCGGGCGAAGCCCAGTGTTGTCAGCAATTGCCCCGTCCTGCGCGTGTCTTCCGCCGCGACCAGTTCGGCGGTCGCGAGTTCCTCGCGTGCACGCGGCGAAAGGTCGCCCAGGTTGCCGATTGGCGTCGAGATCACCGCAAGACGCCCCATTTGCACTGCCACTATAATTCTCCGCCGCGCTTCATCCGGCGGCCACCCGTGAAGGCTATTCGACACATGACAGCCAGGAAAGCAGCATTGCGCAAACCATTCGGCCTCGTCGCCATCATCGCCGCTCGCCCTGGTGCTGGCGGGATGCCCGACCGCGCCGCGCCCGGCGGCCCGCCGAGCGTGGATCGCGCGGAGAGCATGACCCGCTCCGGCGACCATGTCGGCCGCGGCGGCGGTGTATGAGCGCCTGGCCACCGAGACCACGGGTCCGGACAGCGCCGAGTTCCGTCTGCGCGCCGCGCGCGCCTAGTCTGTCGGCCGGTCGCGCGGCTGGACGCCGATCGCGTGCTGGCCCTGCTGCCGCCCGGCCTGACGCAGCAGCAGGCACTCGAACAGAAGCCTGCTGCGTATCCAGTCGACGCTGGCGCAGGGCCGCGGCGACGAGGCCTGGCGTGCACATCAGCGCCATGCAGGCGCCTGCCTCGCCCGCCGCGGCCGCTCGCTACTACGAAACGCGGCAGCAGGTCGCCATCGCCACCGGGCCATCTGCTCGACGGCATCCGCGCGGAATTCTCGCGAGAACGGGTGATCGCGCCCGGCGATGCCCGCACCGCGCGCGCCGAATTGCTGGCGCAATTGCGCGCGGCCGCCGAGCGCGGTGTAGTCGCTCACACCGCCGCCCGGCAGCGATGCCGCCGTGCGCGGCTGGTTGGAGGCGGCTTCGGTGGCGCTCGACAATTCACGCAATCCCACGCTCGGCGCCACCCGGCTGAACGCCTTCCGCTCGCGTTATCCCTCACATCCGGCGCTGGCGGCGCTCTCCGGCGAACCCGGCATCGGCATCGATGGTCCCGTGGCGCAGACTGGACGCGGCGCCGCACCTCGCCCTCATGTTGCCACTCTCGGGACGCACTTCGGCCCCGGCGGCGCAGATCCGTGACGGCTTCATGACGGCGTATTACCAGTTGCCGCGGCCTCCGCGGCCGCGACTGCGCGTGTACGACACCGCCGACGGCGTCCATCGCCGAGACCATGGCCGAGGCCACGGTCCAACGGCGCGGAATTCGTCGTCGGTCCGCTGACACGCGAAGAAGTGATGGCGGCCGCCGACCTGCTAACTACCCGGCCGACCATCCTGGCGCTCAATTTCCTGCCGGGTGACCGGCCCACGCCGGAAAAATTCTTCCAGTTCGCGTCTGTCGCCCGAAGATGACGCGCGCGCGGTCGCGCGCTACATCAGCGCCAGCGGCCGTCGTCGCGGCGTTGTGCTCACGCCCGAAGGCGACTGGGGCACGCGGGTCGCCGCCGCCTTCGACGAGGAGCTGCGCGCCGCGGGCGGCTATGTACTCGGCCAGGCCAGCTTCGGCAGCAGTGCGCGCAACGATTTCGGCCCCAGCATCATGCAGGTGCTGCGCACCGACGACAGCACAGCGCGCGCACAGCGCATCCAGGGCGCCATCGGCCAGAAGCTCGAGCTCGAACCGCGACGCCGTCCCGACATCCAATTCATCTTCGCGCCGAGCCAGCCCACCGCGGCGAGACTGTTGCGCCCGCAGCTTCGTTACCACCTCGCCGGCGACATCCCCACGTACACGCTGGGCGATGCCTACGAACCGCATCCCACCGCGAACCAGGAGATCGACGGCATGATGTTCCCCGACATGCCGTGGATGCTGAGCGTGGAAGAACGTCCCACCGAAGTGCGTGACGCCGCGCGCGCCGCGTTCGGTGAGTCGACGAGAACCGTGGCCGGTTGTTCGCCTTCGGCTACGACGCGTACCGGATCGCGGTGTCCCTGCAGCGCAACGCCCCCATCGACCCCAAGGGACTCACCGGCACCTTGTCGCTGGATCCTCAGGGCCGCGTGCGCCGCGAGCTGGATTGGGTGCGCATCAAGTCTGGCGTGCCGACGCCGATCGAACGATCCGACCTCACTACGGCCGTGCCCAGTCCGCCCTAGCATCCACGCGCTTCATGAGGTGACGGCATGGATCGCCGTCAGACGGGCACGCAGGCGGAAAACAGCGCCGCGGCCTTTCTCGAACAACAGGGTTTCGAAATCGTGGCGCGCAACTTCCTGCGCCGCGTGGGCGAGCTGGACCTGGTGGCGCGCCAGGGAGACCTGCTGGTCGTTGCCGAAGTACGCACGCGCGCCGACGACCGCTTCGGTGGCGCCGCCGCCAGCGTGACGCCGGCGAAGCAACGTCGCATCGCCATGACCGCCGCGTTGTTCCTGGATCATCATCCCGAGCTGCGGCGTTGCCGGGTCCGCTTCGACGTGATCGTCGTGCGCCAGGGCCGCATCGAGTGGCTGCGACATGCCTTCGACTCCTGAACCGCCCGCTGGTATCGTCCCGGCCACATGAAAACGCTGGACGAGCTCTTCAAGAACAACCGGGAATGGGCAGAACGGATCCGCAGCCAGGATCCGGAGTTCTTCTCCAAACTCTCACGACAGCAGACACCGAACTACCTGTGGATCGGCTGCGCCGACAGCCGGGTACCCGCCAACCAGATCGTCGGCCTGCTGCCCGGCGACGTCTTCGTCCACCGGAACATCGCCAACATGGTGGTGCATACCGATCTCAACTGTCTCTCGGTCATGCAGTTCGCCGTGGACATACTCAAGGTCAAGCACATCATCGTGGTTGGCCACTATGGCTGCAGCGGCGTGCAAGCCGCGATGCGCCGCATGCGCGTGGGGCTCGCCGACAACTGGCTGCGTCATGTGCAGGACGTTCACGAGAAACATCACCACACGGTCTCGTGCAGGGCAGCGAAGGCGCCGCCGCGGACCGCCTGTGCGAACTCAACGTGATCGAGCAGGTGCAGAACGTCTGCCAGACCACCATCGCGCGCGACGCCTGGGAGCGGGGCCAGGAGCTGAACGTTCACGGCTGGATCTACGGCATCGCGGACGGCCTGGCGCGCGATCTCAAGACCACGGTGTCGGATTTCCGCGAAGCCTCGCCGGTTTATCAGGCGGCGATCGCCAAGCTCGGCGTCCCCGAGTCCAGGTGAGGACCACGCCCGCCACCTGGCTGGCACTGTTTCTCGCTCTCGCGCTCTCATCGCTGGCCGCCGCGGCACCCGCGCGCCAGCACCGGGTCACGGTCGACGGCTTCGAACTGACCGTCTGGGAACGATCCGCCCGGAAGCCCACCGCGGCGCTCCTGCTGGTTCACGGCCGCACCTGGAGCGCGCTCCCCAATTTCGATCTGCAGACGCCCGAGCACGATCCGCTCCATCATGGCTGCACTCGCGGCTCGCGGATTACGCCGTCTACGCCGTGGACCTGCGTGGCTATGGCAGCACGCCCCGCGATGACACGGGCTGGATGACACCTCCGCGCGCCGCCGCCGACGTCATCGGCGTGCTCGACTGGATCTCCGCGCGGCATCCGGATCTCGCAGCGCGCCCGGCATTGCTTGGCTACTCGCGCGGCGCGCACATCGCGCTGCTGGTGGCGCAGGAAAGACCCGGCGCTCTCTCCCGCCTGGTGTTGTTCGCCCTTCCCTCGACGTGCGGCCTCACACCCGCGCCGGCCCCGGATCAGCCCGCACGCAGGCCCACCACCCGCGAAGCGGCGGCCGAAGATTTCATCACGCCTGGCGCCGCGTCCGCCGAGATCATCGGGGCCTACGTGAGCCAGGCGGTCGCGGCCAACCCGGTGCGCGCAGACTGGCGTGACGAACAACTCTTCGCTTTCGACGCCGCGCGGCTGCGGACTCCGACGCTGTTCCTGTATGGCGCGAACGACCCACTGCTGAACAATGGCAGCGCGGTGGAATTCTTTTCCCGCGCCGCGACGGCGGACCGGGCCTTCGTGATCCTGCCGGACTCGGATCACGCCGCGCACGTTGAGAACTCCCAGCCCGGCTGGCTGCGGGCAGTCACGGGTTTCATCATGCGGGATCGGTAGGGCGCGGCGCGCCCTGGTCGAACTACTTGACGACCTTGAGCTGCGGACGGCGGCTGCCGTCTTCGGGCTGCGGCGGCTTGGTCGGCGGCTCGGGACCCAGATCCTGCTCGGAGAACACCATGCCCTCGCCGGTCTCGCGCGCATAGATGCCGAGCACGGTACTCACCGGGATGCGCACGTGGTGCACCACGCCGGCGAAGCGGGCTTCGAATTCGATCCAGTCATTTCCCAGCATGAGGCGCTGCGTGGCCGTCGACGAGAGGTTCAGCACCACTTTCCCGTCCTTGACGTACGCGCGCGGCACTTCCACACCCTGCTTCTCCGCGTCGACGATGACGTGCGGCGTCTCGCCGTTGTCCATCATCCAGCTGTGCATGGCGCGAATGAGATAGGGACGCTTGGAGTTGCGCGCGCCGTTGTTCATATGGGGTTCATGCCAGGCGCATCTCCCGCTCGTTCTCCGAGAGGCTGGAGCGGAACGCCGGTCGCGAGAAGATCGTGCTGGCGTACTTGAGGATGGGCTGCGCCTGCGGCGGCAGATCGATCTCGTAACGCGGCAGGCGCCAAAGGATGGGCGCGATCGTCGCGTCCACCATCGAGAATTCGTCGGACAGGAAGAAAGGCTTCACCTTGAACAGGTCCGCGCTCGACAACACGTTGTCGCGCAGCTCCTTGCGCAGCGTCGCCGCGTCCTTCTGGCCCGGCAGCGTCGAGCTTGCGCGCGATGTCGTACCAGTCGTGCTCGATCTGGTACAGCGCGAGCCGCGCGCGCGCGCGCGACACCGGGTCCACCGGCATGAGCGGCGGATGCGGGAACCGCTCGTCGAGGTATTCCATGATCACGCGCGAGTCGTACAGCACCAGGTCGCGGTCGATCAGCGTCGGCGTGGTGTGGTACGGATTGAGATCGAGGAGGTCCTCGGGATACTTCCCGGGAGCGACGTCCACGATCTCGATCTCGATCGCCTTCTCGGCGATGACGATACGCGTGCGATGACTCCAGGGGTCATCGGGTGCCGAGAACAGCGTCATCGTTGCGCGGCGATTAGACAATCAGCCCTCCCCGCACACGGCCCGATACCACCTGGTCCATCCCGAGATGGCCCATCCCAAGTTGGTGCCGGGGCCGTTCAGCGGACGTCCTTCCAGTATTCCTTCTTCAACATGTACGCGATGCCCGTGAACATGAGAAGGAACAGCACCACCCAGACGCCGATGCCCTGGCGCTCGACCTGGGTCGGATCGCCGACGTACTGCAGGAAATTCACCGTGTCGCGCACGAATTCGTCGTACTGCGCGGGCGTCAGGCTGCCGACCACTCCCGGCTTCGAACTTCTCGAATTCATGCGACATCACCGGTTTGCCGTCTTCGCCCTTGTGTTCGACGTTCTTCCACACCGCCGACCTGCACACCCTGGAGGCTGGCGCAGCACATGCGGCATCGCCGTGCCCGGCAATTGCAGGTTGTTCACGCCGGTCTGGCGGCTGGCCGGATCCGCGTAGAACGTGGTCAGGAAATTGAAGATCCAGTCCGGGCTGCGCGAACGCGCCACCAGCGACAGGTCGGGCGGCAGCCTTGCCGAACCACTCGACCGCATCCTTCTCCGGCATCGACGCTCGTGATGTAGTCGGTGAACTTCGCGCCCGGCTTCACCAGGTACTGGTCGCGCAGTTCGTCGGAGATCTTGAGGTCCTCGGCGACGCGCGAGTAGCGCACGTAACGCAGCGAATGGCAGGCCGAGCAGTACGCCATGAAGTTGTTGGCGCCACGCTGCAGCGAGGCCAGGTTCGCGACTTCGTTGTCCGCCGCGCGCTGCCAGCCCGCGTGCCCGCCTTCGTTGGCCTGCGCGGCGCCGGCGCCGATCAGCAGCGTGAGGAGGACGCTCGTGAACTTAGTGCGCATGGTAGGTCACTCGATCGGGAACCGGGCCGTTGCCATCCGCCTTGGACACGAAGGGCAGCAGGACGAAGAACGCGAAGTACAGCGTCGTGAAGATGCGGGCCAGCAGCACGTAGATGCCATCGGCGGGCTTCAGGCCCAGCCACATGAGCACGACGAACGTGACGAAGAACGTGCCGAGCAGCATCTTCGAAGCCACGCCGCGATAGCGGATCGACTTGTTCTTCGCGCGGTCCAGCCACGGCAGGAACAGGAAGGCCACCACCGACAGACCCATGAGCAGCGCGCCCAGCTTCTGGTCCGGCACCGCGCGCAGGATCGCGTAGTAAGGCGTGAAGTACCAGACCGGCGCGATGTGCTCGGGCGTGGACGTCGGGTTCGCCGGCTCGAAGTTCGGCGCCTCGAGGAACAGGCCGCCGAACGTGGGCACGAAGAACACCACGATCGCGAACATCGTGAGGAACAGGCCGACGCCGACGATGTCCTTGAGCGTGTAGTAAGGATGGAACGGGATGCCGTCGATCGGCTTGCCATCCGCGCCCAGCTTTTCCTTGATCTCGATGCCGTCCGGGTTGTTCGAACCCACCTGGCGCAAGGCCACCAGGTGCAACGCGATCAGCAGCGCGATCAGGAACGGCAGCGCGATCACGTGCAGCGAGAAGAAGCGGGTGAGCGTGGCATCGCCGATGCCGTAGTCGCCGCGGATCCACTCCGTGAGCCCCTCGCCGATCCCCGGGATGGTGCCGAACAGGTTGATGATCACCTGCGCGCCCCAGTACGACATGTTGCCGTTGGGCAGCACGTAGCCCATGAAGGCTTCGGCCATGAGCGCCAGGTAAATGAGCATGCCGATCACCCACAGCAGCTCGCGCGGCGCCTTGTAGCTGCCGTAGAGCAGCGCGCGCGCCATGTGCAGGTAGACGACGATGAAGAAGAACGACGCGCCGACCGCATGCATGTACTGCAGCAGCCAGCCGTACGGCACTTCGCGCACGCAGGTATTCGCACCGAGTGGAATGCCGTGGCCTCGCCCGGCTTGAAGTGCATGGTGATGAAGATGCCCGTCACGATCTGCATGACGAACACGAGCAGCGCCAGCGAGCCGAAGAAGTACCAGATGTTGAAGTTCTTCGGCGCGTAGTAGCCGGTGAGCTGGTCGGCCACGAACTGGTCGACCGGCAGCCGCTTGTTCAGCCAGGCCGCGGAACCCACCCTTGCCTTCGATGGCGGCGGCCATTACGCGGCTCCTTTCGCGGCGGTGTCGACGCCGATGATGAGCTTGTTGTCACCATCGAAGCTGTACGGCGGCACATCCAGGTTCACCGAGGCCGGCGAACCCTTGAATACGCGGCCCGCGAGGTCGAACTTCGAACCGTGGCAGGGGCAGAAGAAGCCGCCCGGCCAGTTGGCCATGACGGTGGCGTCGTTCGGGCGTGAAGCGGGTCTTCGGCAGGCAGCCCAGGTGCGTGCAGGTGCCGATCAGGACCAGGACGTCCGGCTTGAGCGCGCGCGCCGCGTTCTTGGCGTACTCGGGCTGGGTCGGACTCCGCGGACTTGGCGTCCTTGAGTTCGGCCGTCGTGGTTCGTCAGCGAGGCGAGCATCTCCGGGCGTGCGCTTGACCACGTAGATCTGCTTCTTGCGCCAGAAGTGCGTGGTCATCTGGCCGGGTTCCAGGCGTGACAGGTCCACTTCCGTGGGCAGACCCGCTGCGCGGGCGCTTTCGGAAGGCTTCCACGACGCCACGAAGGGCACCGCGGTCAGCACCGCGCCAACGGCGCCGGTACCGGCGGTGGCAGCTATCAGGAACTTGCGCCGACTCTCGTCGACTTCCGGGACGGTATCGCCGGCCGCGTGATCGCTCATTAAAAGACCTCAGGATCGTTCGTTCATCCCGACGCGGGCGGTGCGAAAATGCGCCGCTGCGAGACCTCGGGAGGCGGCGCATTATACACATGCGGATCAGCGCTAAGAGCCTTCCGCCGATAAGGAATATCCGGCTCATGCCCACTCGACCTTTCCTGCGAATACTGCTGTTCATCTCCGCGTCGGCCATCGTGGGACTGGCGGCCGCGTTCATTGCCGTGATGGTGCGCCCGGAACTCATCGCGCGACGCGCTGCCGCCGCTGGCTCCCGCTCCGGCCAGGCCGCGCCGGCCGACGACCCGCCGTGGTCGCCCCGGTGGTACAGGCCCCGGCCATCGAACTGCCCGCGCGCCACGAACTCCTACGCCGAGGCGGTCGAGCGCGCGGCACCCGGCCGTGGTGAACATCTACACGGCCCGCCTGGTCACCGAGCGCATCCAGCCCAACGCCATCGAGGAGTTGTTTGGTGATGCCCGGCCTCGCTACCGGCAGCGCCTGGAGCAGAGCCTCGGGTTCCGGCGTGATCGTCGACGCCGCGGCTCACGTGATCACCAATCACCACGTGATCGCCTCGGCCGACCTGATCCGCGCCCAGCTCGCGGACGGCCGCATCGCCGACGCGCGCATCGTCGGCCGGGATCCGGAAACCGACCTCGCCGTCCTGCAGCTCGACCTCAAGAAGAACGTGCCGATCATGCCGCTGGGCGCATTCCGACCGTGTTGCGCGTGGGCGACATCGTGCTGGCCATCGGCAATCCGGTCGGACTGTCGCAGACCGTCACCCAGGGCATCGTCAGCGCCACGGGGCGCGGCCAGCTCGGCGTGGCCACGTTCGAGAATTTCATCCAGACCGACGCGCCCATCAACGTGGGCAACTCCGGTGGCGCGCTCATCAATGCCAGCGGCGAACTCGTGGGCATCAACACCGCGGTGCTCGCGAAGAACCTCGGCGTGGAAGGCATCGGCTTCGCGATTCCGGTGAACCTGGTGCGCGGCGTGATGCAGCGAGATCCTGACCAAGGGCCGCGTGGTGCGCGGCTGGATCGGCATCGTCCCGGCCGACATCGACCAGATCGAAGCCCGCCGCTTCAACCTGCCGCAGGCCGGCGTGGTGGTGGCCAAACTCTACGTGGGCAGCCCCGCCGCGGCGGTCGGCATGGAACCGCGCGACATCATCCTCACCGTGAACGACGTGAAGGTGCGTGAGCGCGCAGGACACGCTCACGCGCATCGCCAACGCCAAGCCGGGCGCCAAGGTGAAGATCACGGGACTGCGCGGCAGCGGAGACGTTCTCGAGCGAAGTCGAGGTGACCGAGCGGCCACGCAACCGTTAACCGGAAACGGCAAAGCACCGCGCCTTTCCAGGCGCTCACGCGCCACTCCTACGCCGGCCCTAGTTAAAATAAAGAAGGGGCCGTCGTACGAGAATCTTATTGCAGGCAGACCACGACGTTGGCCGCGTAGCTGCGCCAGTTGATCGGGATCACGAACGAACGACCGGTGGTGGCCGCGGCCGTGGCCGCGTTCGTGCGATCGCAGATGGTCGGCGTGCTGATGATGAAGTTGCGGCCGAAATCGCGGCGCGCATTGCCCGAGATCGTGTTGGCGACTTCGCCCACGAGGTCGCGCACGTTCTGCTCGCCCGTGTCGGTCTCGTTCATGCACATCAGCATGACGGAGAGCATGCCGCGCGGCGCGGTGAAGTAGACCTTGCCTTCGCGGTTGCCCGAAATGCCGATGATGCCGGCGTAGTCCTGGACCACGGCCGCCTTGTCGATACACAGGTAGGGCGAACCCACCGTCGCGGCATGACCCGTGGCGGTCTCGAAGAAGTGCACAGTCCCCTGCACAAAGGTTCGAACTTCTTCAGCGTCGAGCATGTCTCTTACTCCCCAATCAACTCGGCGAGAGCTTCATTGAGCTGGTCGTCCGTGAACGGCTTGCAAAGAAAGCCGTTAGCGCCCTTCTCGATGGCTTCGACCGCGGTGGCTTTATCGGCCAGGGCCGACACCACGAGTATAAGCACATCGGGCTTGATTTTGATGACGTGCTCGACGCATTCGATACCGTCCATTTCGGGCATCGTCAGGTCCAGCGTCATCACGTCGGGCATGCAGCTGCTTGAACTTCTCGACGGCGTCGAGCCCGTTCACCGCAGTCGCGACCACCTCGATGGCGTCGTTCTGCTGGGAACGTTCGATGCGACGCCGCATCACGTTCGAATCGTCCACGATCATCATGCGCAGCGGTTGGCGCGGCTTGGGAACAGCACTCATGATCTGAATCTCTCCCTCTAGACCTTAGGCCGCCACGACGCCGGCGGCCTTCTGCTCGGCCGGGAACGACAGTGACAGCTTCATGTTCTTGCCGATTTCGGAATTCAGCGAGATGCGGCCACCCAGGCGGGCGGCGATCTCGGCGATCACGTCCATGCCCACGCCGCGGCCGGCGTCACGGGTGACGCTCGCTGGCGGTCGAGAAGCCCGAACGGAACACCAGCATCATCGCTTCCTGGTCGGACAGCGCCTGCGCGTCGTTCTGCGAAATGATGCCCTTGGTCACCGCGGTCTTGCGCAGCTTGTCGGGCGTGAGGCCGCGACCGTCGTCCTCGCACTGCATGCGGAACGCGCGGCCGTTCTCGACCATCTCGAACTGGATGCGGATATGGCCCTCGGGCGACTTGCCCTGGGCCTCGCGATCGGCCGGCGACTCGATGCCATGCACCACGGCATTGCGGATCAGCTGGATCAGCACGTCCTTGACCGGGCGGCGATAGGTCTCGGGCACCAGGTCATGGCCACGGCAGGTCACGACGACCTTCTTGCCATGGTCATTCGCGATGCGATCGGCGAGCTGCTGCGCCGAGGCCACGAAGCCTTCGCGGGCCGAACGCTGCAGGGTCTGCCTCGGCGGCCACGGCGTCTTCGGCTCAGCTTGGGCATGCGGCCCGTGCTTCGCCGGAGACGGCGCGGCGCGTGAGCGGCCTGGTGCTTGCCGAAGCTGTCGCGGAAGCTCGCCAGCTTGGTGACCATGTCGCGCACCGACTGCGAGTGCGAGACGAGGTCATCGAACTTGGTGAGCAGCGGCAGGAAGTCGTCGCCCGACAGGTCGGTGCGCTCACGCAGGCGTCGCGAGATCGCTCTCCAGCGCATGGGCGCGGGCTTCCATCGAACCCAGGCCGATGGCCGCGGCTTCACCCTTGATGCTGTGGATCTGACGGAACAGGCCGTCGATCTTGCGGCGGAACGAGGCGCTGTCACGCGCCGGGTCACGCAGCGTGGCGTTGATCATCTTGAACGCGACATCCGAGTCGTCGAGGAACGACGACAGCTGCACCGGATCCACGTGCAGGATCGAGAGGAACGCGTCCATCTGCGACTGCGCGCTGTCCTGCGCACCCTTGAGCTGCGCGGCCAGGGCCACGCGGGCGGTCACGTCGGCGACGGCCACCAGCACGTGGGTGATGGCGCCTTCACGACGCACGCGGTGGAAGTTGAATTCCAGGTAGCGCGTCTCGGCGTCCTTGCTGTCCTTGTCGCCGACGACCAGCTCCACTTCGTTGAGCGGGTTGATCGAGCGGATCAGGTTTTCCTTCGTGCGCTCGCTCCACAGCACCTTGACGAACTTGGTGGCGATGGCGAGCGTCTTCGGGGTCACGAGATCGCGCAGCAGGTCTTCGAATGTGAGACCGGCCACGGACTCTCGCTGGAACAACTGCGCGGTCGCCTGCGAGTGAATCGAACCGATCTTGAGGTCACCGTCGAGCAGGAAGAGACCTTCGCGCACCGTCGAGAGGATGTCCTCCGTCTGCTGCTGCGCGGCCGCCGCCAGCGCGGCGCTCTTGCCGCGGGCCAGTGACAGGTAACCGACGAGCGCCGCCAGCGCGGCCGCGAGGCCTACGCCGATGAGCACCACCGTACGCAGCGCGGTCGCGAGCGAATCGGAGGAGCTTTGCAGGCCCGAGATGATCTGCGCCAGGTTCTTCTCGAGGCTGGGCGTGTAGACGCGGGCCTGGCTGACGGCAGTCGTGACCTTCGCCTGCAGATCGCGACCGTCGACGTTCAGCTGCGTGCCTTCACGCTCGCTGTCCGAGTACGGAATCGCGGTGAAATTCGCGACGGGATCGAGCGCCGGCTGGTATTTCTTCCAGGCCGCGTTCATCTCGTCGATGGTCTTCTGCACGTCGTCGTCGCTGCCGAATCCGCCGATGCTCACGCCGCCGCCCGCCTTGAGCGTCGCGGTCGCGCTGTCTGAAGCGGCTCGTCGCCTGCTTCAACTGCTCGATGGAATCACGCACGAAGCCACGGGCGCGCAGTCGGTCCTGAATCGAGTTCAGGGCCACCTGCATGCGCGAGGGCTGCTGCTGCAGTTCGCCGATGGCGCGAACGGCGGTGTTGTTGTCCACCAGGCGTCCGGCGAAATACCAGGCGGGCGCGAGAACGCCCACCAGGAATGCCAAGGCCAGGATACCCACCGCCACCCACACGGCGCGAGCGCCCTGCATGCGTGACTTCATGGTGGTTGCGGTCTTTACAGTCTTCTTCGCGGTCACAGAGTTAACCCTCCATCACTCCGGCTTGAACACGATGCGCTGGACGGCCAGGCGCGATTCGGTCCAGTCGAATTCTTCGAAACGAGCGTTTTCCATCGCCTCGACCGCGGCGGCATCGAACACACCGGCAGGCTCGCTGGCGAGCACGCGGACGCGCTCGGTACGGCCTTCCGGCGTCACGTAGAACTCGACACGCACCCAACCTTCCACGCCCTTGGCGGAGGCCGGGTACTTCGGTCGCGGCGGACGCGACATCTTGAGCGGCGGCAGCTTGGGCGCGGCGGCGGCGGCGGCGACCTTCTGCTCGGCGGCGGTCAGCGAGGCGCGCAGTTCGGCCAGGTCGGCATCACCACCGAGGCTCTCGGCGGCATCGATGAGCGGCGCGGCATCGGTCGGGCGGCCCGCCGCTGATCGTGGCGCGGGCTTCGCTGACCAGGCGCGCGCGCACGTCACGCACCACCTGCACGGTCGTCGGCGTTGCGCACGTCGAGCTGAGCCGCAGGCGTTCCGCGTTCGACACGGCCGAATCATTGGCCGGCGTCGATCAGGTTGCCGGAGGCCAGGCGATCCTGCGCGGCCTTGGCGAACCGGGCGATGTCGTCGTTGGTGCGCTGCTGCTTCGGCGCGGCGGCAGTGATCTCACGCTGCGCGGCATTCACCGACGCGGCGGAGACGCCGTTTTCGCGAGCGGCCGTCAGCATGGTCGTCATGGTCGCCTGGTCGCCCTTGGCAGCGGCGTCACGGGCGGCAGCCAGCAGGCGCTGGTTCAGATCGTTGTTGAGGCGCGCGACGAGTTCGTTCGAACCACCCGCTTCGCGCAGGTCCTTGATCGCGTCCTTGGCGGAGTCACCGGCCGGACGTCACGAGGCGGCCGCTGTTCAGGCGGGCTTCGGCGCGGCGACGAGACGCGAGACGGTGACCGAGCGGCGCTTGCCGTCGAGGTCGCGCTTGAGCTGCGTGATCTGCGCGGGCGGCAGCAGCGCGTCCTTCTCGGCGGATTCGAGCAACGTCTGCGCGCGTTCGAAGTTCTGCGCGGCCAGCGTGGCCTGGATCTGCGCGAGCGCGGTCTGCGCACGCATGGAGTCGAGACGGGCGTCGACTTCGACCAGTCGCTGGTCGTTCGGGTCGATGCTGCGCGCGGCTTCGAGTTCGGCCAGCGCGTTGTCGAAGCGGCGCTCGTCGAGCGCCGTGCGGGCGCGGGCGATCAGCATGCCGCCGAGACGCTTGAGGCCTT
This sequence comes from uncultured Pseudomonadota bacterium, assembly GCA_963846605.1. Classification (GTDB taxonomy): domain Bacteria; phylum Pseudomonadota; class Gammaproteobacteria; order Steroidobacterales; family Steroidobacteraceae; genus CADEED01. The sequence continues at coordinate 204,516 of CAWJWS010000007.1, read as the reverse complement.
CGGTGGCTTCGGCGTTGCCGCGGATCCATCACCAGCACCTGGCGGAAGTGTTCGAGGGCGTTGTTCTTGGCGGGCTCGATGTAACGGCGCTCGTCCATCGCGAGGCGCGCCTTCTCGAGCACTTCGTCGAGAGTGCCCACCGGAGCGGCAGCGGCGGCCCGGCTTGCCGGCGGCGGCCGGAGCACCCGCGGCGGGAGCGGCGGACGGAGCGCCGCATCGGCGGCAGCCGGCGCATCGGCCGACTTGCCCTTCATGAAGTACCAGCCGCCACCCGCGGCTGCGAGCACCGCGGCCACGATGCCGATCAGCATCGCCGGCGACTTGGAGGATTTCTCTTCGCCACCGGAGCTGGCGCTCGCCGGGGCGGTGACCGCGCTGAGCGCGTCGGCCATCGAGGAAACGCGCGCGGCATCGTTGACCGCGCGGAGCATCGCGCTGGACTCGATGGGCGTGTCGACCAGCGCCTGGATGGCGCCTTCGAGCATCAGCTGGTCGACCATGCCGGCCGAGGCGCCGTCACGGATGGCGATCACCACCGGGTTGTGGCCGCTGGAGGTGATCGGAGCGAAATCTTCGGGGTTCAGGCCGCGCAGGTCGGCGACCAGGATGGTGCGCGTGCCCGGCTTGAACATGTTGGCGGCGCTGCCGAGGCTGTCCGCGTGGCGCAGGGCCACCGTGGATTCGAGCATGGGACCGAGTTGCGCCCACAGGTCGAGGTCAGGCGTGGCGATGACCGCCAGCGGCTTCTTCGACTTGAACGAGCCCGCGCCAGGGTTGCCCCTTCCTGCGCCCAATTCGTCCTGCGCTGATGCGCCGAATTCTGATCGTGCTTGCATGGACCCTCGACCTCTGAATCGAACCAGTTTTGCCGCGTGTTTGGTTCCGCCGGCGACCAGGGCGTAAAGGCCCGTCTCCGGTGAACGACAATGAGGGACAGTATTAAGTCACTGTTTTGCCGTTGGACGGCAATGCGTCACATCCGGCACATGGAAGTTTCACAGGGAAGGCCGTATCGCGACCTCCGTCACAAATGGTGCGGTGGGACATTCCTGGTTTCCTTCCGCAAAGGGAGACCTGCCTCACTAGACGGCATCCGCCCGTGGAAAAACCGGCGTTTCGTGGCATCCGCGGCGTAGTGCCCATGTCCTGTCCCGCGAGGACAAAGAAGCTGCGCACATGCCTGCCGGCGGACGCCGGGTCCGCCCCGGATTCACCCCGCTCTCAGTTCGGAACCCGCCGGATCTGTGCGCCGATCTGTGCCAGCTTTTCCTCGAGCGCTTCGTAGCCGCGATCGATGTGATAGATGCGCTCGATCTCGGTGCGGCCCTCGGCCACCAGGCCGGCCAGCACCAGGCTGGCGGAGGCTCGCAGGTCCGTGGCCATCACCGGCGCTGCCGTTCAGCTTCGGCACGCCCTTGATGATGGCGGTATTGCCTTCGAGACGGATCTCGGCGCCGAGACGGCGCATCTCGAGCATGTGCATGAAGCGGTTCTCGAAGATCGTCTCGACGATCGTGCCGACACCATCGGCCACGGTGTTGAGCGCCGCGAACTGCGCCTGCATGTCGGTGGGGAACGCGGGATAGGGCGCGGTGCGGATGTCCACCGACTTCGGGCGCTTGCCCTTCATGTCCACTTCGATCCAGTTGGGGCCGATGCCGACCTTCGCGCCGGCTTCACGCAATTTCGCGGTGACCGCGTCGAGGTGCTCGGGATCCACGTTCTTCGCGCGCACCACGCCGGAGGTGATCGCGCCGGCCACGAGATAGGTGCCGGCCTCGATGCGGTCCGGCTGCACTTCGTAGCTGGTGGCGTTCAGTTTCTTGACGCCCTGGATGACGATCTTGTCCGTGCCCGCACCCTGGATCTTCGCTCCCATGGCGATGAGGAACCTGGCGAGATCCACCACTTCGGGCTCGCGCGCCGCGTTCTCGATGATGGTTTCACCATCGGCGAGTGTCGCGGCCATCATCAGGTTTTCCGTGCCGGTCACCGTGACCGTCTCGAGCACCAGGCGGGCGCCCTTGAGCCGCTCCGCGCGCGCGCGGATGTATCCGCCTTCGATCTGGATGTCGGCCCCCATGGCCTGCAGGCCGGCGACGTGGATGTTCACCGGCCGCGCACCGATCGCGCAGCCGCCCGGCAGCGACACGTCGGCCTTGCCGAAGCGCGCCAGCAGCGGGCCGAGCACCAGGATGGACGCGCGCATGGTCTTGACCAGTTCGTAAGGCGCGAAGCAATCGCGCGTGGTCGAGCCGTCGATCTCGATCTGCATCTTCTCGTCGATGGTGACCGAGACACCCATGCGGCCTAACAACTCGATCATCGTCGTGACGTCCTGCAGGTGCGGAACGTTGCGGATGGTCACCGGTCCATCGGCCAGCAGCGCGCCGGCGACGATGGGCAGGGTGGCGTTCTTCGCGCCGGAGATGCGGACCTCGCCTTCGAGGGGAATGCCGCCATTGATCTGAAGCTTGTCCACGGGCTGTCTCGCCGGAATATGGGGGCCGTTATTGTAGGCGTTGGCGGACTCTTCCGGGGTAAGCGCCTCGATGGACAAGCGCATGGATCTCGCGGCCCATGAGGGCACCCAGCGTCTTGTAGACCAGCTGGTGGCGGGCGATGGGCCGCAGCCCGGCGAACCTCGCCGACACGATCTGCGCCGCGAAATGCACGTTGTCGTCGGACTCCACGCGCACTCGGCGCATCGGGCAGTCCGGCCGGATGAGCTCGGACGACGCGCTCGGGAGTGATGATGGTCTGATTCATGGCGCGAGTTTAGCGGTCCAGCGGTATGATTCCCGCATGAATGCGCGCCTCCAGAATGATCCGGCGTCCCTCATCGCCGCGGGCCGACGTGGCCCTGGAGATCGAAGGCCGCGCCATCGCGGCGCTGATCCCCCGGCTCGACGCCAGCTTCGCGCGCGCCTGCACCGTCTGCCTGGAAAGCCAGGGCCGCGTGATCGTCACCGGCATGGGCAAATCCGGTCACGTCGGCGCGCAAGATCGCCGCCACCCTGGCCTCCACCGGCACCCCCTCGTTCTTCATGCACGCCGCCGAGGCCAGCCACGGCGACATCGGCATGATCACGCGCGACGACGTGCTGCTGGCGCTGTCCAACTCGGGCGAGACCGTCGGAGTTGCTCGCGCTGATCCCGCATTGCTCGCGGCTGGGCGTGGCCATCATCGCCGATCACCGGCAATGCCAAGTCCAACGCTGGCGCGCGCCGCCAGCGTGCACCTCGACGTGAGCGTCGCCGAAGAGGCCTGCCCGCTGAACCTGGCGCCCACCGCCAGCACCACCGCCACGCTTGCCATCGGCGATGCGCTGGCCGTGGCGCTGCTCGAGGCGCGCGGCTTCACTTCGCAGGATTTCGCGCGCTCGCATCCCGGGCGGCGCCCTGGGACGCAAGCTGCTGCTGCATGTCGCCGACGTCATGCGCGGCGGCGACGAACTGCCGATAGTTAGCCCCGACGCGACGCTCGCCGAAGGGCCTCGTGGTCATGTCGAAGAAGGGCCTCGGCATGTGCGTCGTGGTCGACCGACGGGCGCATGCAGGGCGTGTTCACCGACGGCGACCTTCGCCGCGTGCTCGACCGCGACCAGCGATGTCCACGGCTCGCGCATGAGTGAAGTCATGACCTCTCCCGGCAAGCGCGTGAAGCCCTCGGAACTCGCCGCCGAAGCCGCGCACCTCATGGAAAAACACCGCATCACCGCCCTGCCGGTGGTGGATGACGCCGGCGCTGCTCGTTGGTGCCCTCAACGTGCACGACCTGCTGCGTGCCGGAGTGTTGTGAGCCAGCTCTCGGAGAAGAACCTCGGCCCTTACCAGGTGCCCTTGCGCGCGCGTGAAGCTGCTGGTGCTCGACGTGGACGGCGTGCTCACCGACGGCCGGCTCCACTACGGCGCGCGCGGCGAGCAGACTCAAGGTGTTCCACGTGCGCGACGGGCACGGCATCAAGCAGGTGGCCCGGGCCGGCATCGCGGTCGCCATCATTTCCGGCCGCAAGTCCGCCGCCGTCGCGCGCCGCGCGCCGGGATCTCGGCATCAAGCACGTGTTCCAGGGCGTGGACGACAAGACTCGCCGTGTTCCGCAAGCTGGCGACGCAACGCAAGGTCGACACTCGAAGAATGCGTCTGCATCGGCGACGACACGCCCGACGCTGCCGCTGCTCGACGCCTGCGGACTCGGCGTGGCCGTCGCCGACGCGCATGCCGACGCGCTGGCCGCCGCGGACCTCGTGACCACGCGTAACGGCGGACAGGGCGCGGTGCGCGAGGTGTGCGACTGGCTGATGGCGGCGCGCGCATGAAGTTCGCGGCCACTGGTCACGCCCGCTGGCCTACGTCGCGGTGATCGCCGTGGTCTCGCTGGCCTATTTCATCGGCCGCGGCGGGCGCGGCGACAACGGTGCGGATGATGCCGCCGCCGCGCCACCGAACCCGGGTTACGAAGCGCGCGACGCCGAAGTCATCGAGACCGGCTACGACGGCCGCGAGCGTTATCGCGTCAATCGGCCAAGGTGATCCGCCAGCAGATCGGAGACCGGCGTCGATCGAGCTCGAATCCCTGTCCATGAACTATCACCCCGGCGCGCAGGCGCGGCGCCCGGCGAGACAGCGTCCGGCCCGCGCCCCGCCCTTGGCAAGACACCGGACGAGATCTGGCATCTCACCTCGGACCATGGCCAGGTGCGTGCCGATGGCGACGACGTGCAGCTGCTCGGGAAACGTGCGGGTCACGGGCCCGGCCCCCAGCACCGGCGAACCGCTGCAACTGACCACGAGCGAGCTGCGCATCAACACGCCGACCGAGTTCATCGAGACCCGCGAGCAGGTCCAGGTCCGCATGTCCGGCTACGAGCTGGACGCGGTGGGCATGCAGGCTGACTTGAAGGCCGGCTCGCTGCGGCTAGAATCGGACGTCACATGTCAATTCGCGCAGAAAACCAGGCAGTAATGCCGTCCACTTCGCCCGCCGCCCGGCGTTGCTGGCGGCTGGCGCGTTGTTGTTAGGCCTGTCGCGGTTGCATGCCGCGCCGGCGCCCACCTGCGCGAACCCCGAGACCGTCATCGAGGCCAAGTCCTCCGAAGTGGCATCCCGACGCAACGAGGCCGTGCTGCGCGACGTGGTGATCACGCAGTGTGACCTGCGCATGCAGGCATCCGAAGCGCGGGTCACCGGTGCGTCTGGACGTCGACAACACCCAGTGGACCATTTCAGGCGACGTGCGCATCACCGCCGACGGCGGCCGCCTCACGTCGGACAAGGCGGTGGTCTCGTTCCGCAACCGCCTCGTCTCGCATGCCGTGATCACCGGATCTCCGGCGCAATTCGAGCAGCAGCGCGACGACGGCACCATCTCGCGCGGCCGCGCCGGCACCATCGACTACCAGACCGCGTCGGGCAACGTGAGCCTCAGCAACGACGCCTGGATCACCACCGATGGCAAGAACCAGATCAGCGCCGAGACGCTGGTCTACAACTTGCGCACCCAGAGCTTTCAAGGCCGCCCGAAGGCCAATACGGCCGGGAAGCCCGGCTCGGGCCGCATCCGCATCGTGATCCCGGCGCGCAATCCCGACGAAAAGACAGACAAGAAACCGTGAGCCCACAGAACTTGAGCACGCTGCGGGCCGCCCACCTCGCCAAGGCGTACAAGAAGCGCAAGGTGATCACCGATTTCTCCATCGAGGTGGAGAGCGGACAGGTCGTGGGATTGTTAGGCGCCAACGGCGCGGGCAAGACCACGGCCTTCTACATGATCGTCGGGCTGGTGCCGCCGGACGCCGGCACGGTGACCATCGATGACCGGGACATCACGCATCTCGCAATGCACAAGCGAGCGGAGGCCGGCATCGGCTACCTCCCCCAGGAAGCTTCGGTTTTCCGAAAGCTCACGGTGGAAGACAACGTCATGGCCATCCTGGAGACGCGTGACCTCGACGAGGCGCAGCGCGACGAGCGGCTCGAGTCCATCCTCGGAGAACTGCGTATCGGCACGTCCGCAAGAGCCTGGGGATGGCGCTGTCGGGTGGTGAGCGCCGGCGCGTCGAAATCGCGCGGGCGCTGGCCGCGGAGCCCCGTTTCATCCTCCTCGACGAGCCTTTCGCGGGCGTCGACCCGCTGTCGGTCATCGACATCCAGCGCATCATGACCGAGCTCACCGCCAAGGGGATCGGGGTGCTCATCACCGACCATAACGTCAGAGAAACCTTAGGTGTTTGTGGGCGTGCCTACATCGTTTCCGGGGGTACCGTGATCGCCTCTGGAACTTCAGAGGAAATCCTTGCCAACCCCCAAGTCCGTGAGGTGTACTTGGGTCAGTCTTTCCGCATGTAGCGAATCCCGTCGCTGCCGGAAAAACTCTCTGTATTCATAGCCTTGGGGCACTAGCGTCCGTGTCGATGATGAAGCCCTCATTGCAGCTGAAGCTGGGTCAAACACTGACCATGACCCCGCAGCTGCAGCAGGCTATCCGCCTCCTGCAAATGCCCGCTCTCGAACTCCAGGCTCATATCCGTGAGCAGCTCGAGAACAACGTCATGCTCGAGCCCGTGGACGAGTACGACGCCACGGGCCAGTTCGAGGCTCTCGAACCCCATCCCATGCCCGAGGAGAAGCGCGTCGACGCCGCTCCGGCGCCGGATGTGCAGGTCGAAGCCGAGGTCGTCGAGGATTCCTGGAGCGAGCGCAGCGCCGGATCCGATTCCTGGCGAGACGATGACGAACGCGCTTCCGAAGTCGCCGATGACGCGCAGGTTTCGCTCCAGGATCACCTCGTCGGCCAGCTCGAGTACGCCAACCTCGCGCCGCGCGATCTCGCCATCGCCCGCGCCATCGTCGATGCGATCAACGACGACGGCTATGTCACCGATTCGCTCGAGGACATCGCCGCCACGCTGCTGCCGGAAGTGACGGCCGATGCGGCCGAAGTCGAGCGCGTCCTCAAACTCGTGCAGACCCTCGACCCGGCGGGCGTCGCCGCGCGCAACCTCAGCGAGTGCCTGTCGCTGCAGCTGCGCATGCTGGACCCCGATACCCCGGCCGTGCGATTGGCCATGGCCATCGCCGACAAGCATCTCGACCTGCTCGCGGACCGCGAGCTCACCATGCTCCGTCGCGAGCTGTCCGCCTCCGATGACGAGCTCGCGCTGGCGGTGGCTCTGGTGCGCGGCCTGCATCCGCGGCCGGGAGCCACGGTGTCGTCGGCCAAGGCGGAATACGTCGTGCCCGATGTCTTCGTCCGCCGCACCGATCGCGGCTGGACCGTGGAAGTGAACAGCTCCACGCTGCCGCGCGTGCGCCTCAACCAGAGCTATGCGGACATGCTCGGCCGCGGCGCCGGGCATTCCTCGATGCGCGCGCAGCTCCAGGAAGCGCGCTGGCTGCTCAAGAGCCTCGAAATCCGCAATGAAACCCTCATGAAGGTTGCCAGGAGCATCGTCGAGCGCCAGAGCGCCTTCCTCGAACATGGCGAAGAGTCCATGCGCCCGATGATCCTCAAGGACATCGCGCAGGCCATCGACATGCATGAATCCACGATCTCACGCGTCACCTCGAGCAAGTACATGCACACGCCGCGCGGCGTGTTCGAGCTCAAGTACTTCTTCTCGAGCCAGGTGGAGGCCGCCGATGGTGGCGGCGCCTCGTCCACCGCCGTGCGCGCCAAGATCAAGAAGCTCATCAAGGAAGAGGACACCGGCAACCCGCTATCGGACAGCCGCATCGCCGAGCTGCTCTCGGGCGAAGGCATCGCCGTGGCGCGCCGCACCGTCGCGAAGTACCGCGAGGCGCTGGGCCTGGCCCCTTCCAACGAACGCAAGGCGAAAGCCGCGGGCAAATGAATTCAAGTGAGTAGATAGGCCAAAAAAGGAGACGCACCATGCAATTGTCGCTTTCCGGTCATCATGTCGAAGTCACCCCGTCGATGCGCGCGTACGTCGAGAAGAAGCTCGAGCGCATTTCCCGCCATTTCGACCACGTTATCGACGTGCATTGCGTGCTCACCGTTGAGAAACTTCGACAAAAGGCCGAGGCCACCTTGCATGTGCGCGGCAACGCCATCCATGCGGATGCCACCGAGGAGAACATGTACACCGCCATCGACCTGCTGGCCGACAAGCTCGACCGCAGCGTGCTCAAGCACAAGGAAAAGAAAGCGGACAAGCATGCCGCGGAAGCGCGCAAGGTCCGCGAGGGCAACGGCACTTCATGAGACTCATCCTCGTCAGCGGGCTCTCGGGATCCGGCAAGAGCGTGGCTTTGCACATGCTCGAAGACGCGGGGTTCTACTGCGTGGACAACATCCCGGCGGCGCTGCTGAAGCCATTCATCTCCCACACGCTGCGCAACAACGAGTCCACGTACTCGCGCGCAGCCGTGGGAGTGGATGCGCGTAACGCGGCCGCGGAGATCGAGACCGTCCCGCCGCTCATCGAGGAACTCAAGAAGAGCGGCATCCAGTGCGAGATCCTGTTCCTGCTCGCCAACGACGACGAACTGCTGCGCCGCTTCGCCGAGACCCGGCGCAAGCATCCCATCAGCACGGATCACGTCTCGCTCAAGGAGGCCATCGCCATCGAGCGCCGCCTGCTCGAGCCCATCCTCAACGACGCGGACCTGGTCATCGACACCTCGAAGATGGGTGTCCACGACCTGCGTGAACTCATCAGCCAGCGCGTGGAGAAACGCAGCGCCGGGCGGTTGTCACTGCTCGTCGAGTCGTTCGGCTTCAAGAACGGCATCCCGGGCGACGCGGACTTCGTGTTCGATGCTCGCTCGCTGCCCAATCCCTACTGGGATCCCGCCCTGCGGGCGTTCACTGGCCGCGACCCGGACGTCATCCGTTTCCTCGAGGCACAGCGCGGCGTGCACCGGCTGGCCGACGACATCCTCCAGTTCATCGCCTCGCGCATTCCCGAACACCAGGCCGCGAACCGCCGCTATCTCACGATCGCCATCGGCTGCACCGGGGGCCGGCATCGCTCCGTGTATCTCGCGGAACGCATCGCCGAGCGGCTGTCGCACAACTATCCCGTCATCGCGATCCGACACAATTCGCTGGGCGAGATGCGGTCGATCACGCGGCCACCCACCCTCGCCGCCGGCACGGACGCGCAGACGGCCTGAGACTGGGGCAGTGGAGCGGCGGCGAGTGAAGACGTCGTCGTGGGAGCTCAGTCTCGGGCGCGCGGGTGTCGCAGTTCTGGGCCCGGTTGGCGACAGCCGGGGAACAGGAAAAGATAAAGAAAAGAGAGGGATGATCACCCTTGCCAGGGACCTCCCGGCGGGCCCCAGTTCCATGTCGGCATCGGCAGGTCGGGCGCGGGCTCGGGGACGCCATCGGCGGAATTGAGCATTGCGAGCCGAGAACCCCACTCGAGATAGCCGACGAAAGCGGCGCGGAATTCCGGATCGTCGGGAATGCCCATCTGGTCCGCGACCTCGATCAGCAATGCCACCCAGCGGGAGCGCTGTTCGCGGGTGAGCCTGCGGCCCAGGTGGCGCGCGATCATCGCCGCATGCGACCCGCCGCCGTCGGTGTAGTGAGCAGGGCCGCCGAACACCTGCGCGACGAATGCACCCACCTTCGCCGCATGATGCGGATCCATGCCCGCGAAAACCGGACCGAGCACGGGATCTGCGCCCACCCGCCGGTAGAACCCCGCGAATAGCGCGGAGAGGCGCGCGTCACCGCCCATCCACTCGTGGAGGGTTGGAACGCCTGCCGTCATGCGCGCCGCCAGGCCACGGCCGTCGGCGCGTAGTGCCTCATTTCCGCGATCTCGCCGATGAACGGCTTGATGGCCGCGAGGAACGGCGGAAAATTCGGGCCTTTGCGGAAGCCTTGGAGGTGCGCCTCGGTGGATAGCCACTCGATGCGCAGGATGAACGAGCGCGGCGCTTCTTCGCAGCGCGTCAGTTCATAGGCCCGGCACTCTGGCGCCGCGCGAAGCGCGGCCGACGCGATCGCATAGGCGTCGACGAACTCCTCCGGCGCGTGCGCGGCGAGTTCGTAGCGGATGTACTCGACAGTCATGGGACACTTCCTTCCGTTGAAGCCGCATTGATCGCAAGGCGGCACGATCTCGTCAACGCACCACCTGGTGCGTACCGGAGAAGCCTTGAAGAAACTCAGCAAAACCTACGGCTGCCCCGTCGAACTCTCACTCGAGTTCGTCGGACGCAAATGGCGCACCGTGATCCTCGCTTGGCTCAAGGAGGCCCCGCACCGCTACAGCGACCTCCGCCGCCGCGTCCCCGGCCTCTCCGACAAGGTCCTCACGCAGCGCCTCAAGGAGCTCGAGTCTCTCGGCCTCATCGCAAAGAAGCCCCTCGGCCGCCAGCGCTCCACACACGTCTACGAACTCACCCCGCGCGGCCAATCCCTGCGCCCCGTGCTCGACGCCCTCTACGCCTGGGGCTCCGCGATCGCGCCAGTACTGAAGGTCCGCGTCGGCCGCGCCGTGTGAACTCCGGCCGCCCCGAACCACGAAGCCCCCCGTCCTCGTTCTTACTCCAACTGCGGCCGAGCGCGCCGTACTGCGAGTAGGTAGCCGCCCGGCGTTTTCCTGTCCTCTTCCATTCCTGCTCCCGGTTTTCTCCAACCGGGCACGGAACTGCGACCGTGGCGCGGCGACGGCGGAACGTCGGCGAGCGAAGACGTCGTCGCGGGAGCGAATCGAGGGCGCCGAGGGGGAAGCGTTAAACGCGGAGGTACTCTTTGGTGGTTCAATCCAAGTCTAGGTTCACCAGCAGTTCAGAGCGAAGCGCTGACAGCTCCACCTGCGTAGCTTCCCCCGAGGGAACGCGCGAAGCGCGCGCCCGAGACTGAGCGACCGCGACGACGTCTTCGCTCGCCGACGTTCCGCCGTCGCCGCTCCGCGACCCCATCTCCGTTCCCATTTGCAAAACAACGTGGCTACACTCCGCCCCGCCATGATCGAGACCACCCGCATCCCCACCAAAGAACGCCGCCTCGCCGCACTCCGCGGCGCGCTGCGTGAGGGTTCGTGGCGCGGGGCGGCGCGCATGATCGGCGCGATGCATCCCGCGGAGATCGCCTCGCTCATCGAGGCGCTGCCCGCCGCGCAACGCGAGGTGGTCTGGAACTTCGTCGAGCCCGAGATCGAGGGCGACGTGCTCGTGGAGATGAGCGAGGGCGTGCGCCAGTCGCTGATCGACGGCATGGACGCCGACGAGCTGCTGGCCGCGGCCGAGAACATGGAGCTCGACGATCTCGCGGACCTCGTGGGCGATCTGCCCGAAGCCGTGTCGATGCAGCTCGTGAAGTCCATGGATCACCAGGACCGCGAGCGCCTCAAGACAGTGCTGTCCTACGAGCCGGACACTGCCGGCGGCCTCATGAACGTCGACACGGTGAGCGTCCGTGGCGACGTCACCGTCGAAGTGGTGCTGCGCTACCTGCGCATGCGGGGCGAACTGCCCGACAAGACGGACCGGCTCATCGTCGTGGATCGCAACGATCTCTATCTCGGCACGCTCGCGCTCACGCGGTTGCTCACCGAGGATCCCGAGAAAGCCGTCGGCGACCTGCTCGACCCCGAGGCGCCGCGCATCGCGCCGGACCTCTCGGCGCATGACGTCGCGCGCCTGTTCCAGGACCGCGACCTCGTGTCCGCGGCCGTGGTGGACGTGCACGGCAAGCTGCTCGGCCGCATCACCGTCGACGACGTGGTCGACGTGATCCGCGAGGAGGCCGCGCACGAAGTGCTCTCGTCGGCCGGCCTCGCCGACGAAGAGGACGTGTTCGCCGGCGTCATGCCGTCCACGCGGCGCCGCCTCCTGTGGCTGGGCATCAACCTGGTCACGGCGTTCCTGGCCGCGGCCGTGGTCAGCCGCTTCGAAGGCACCATCACCAAGGTCGCGGCGCTGGCCGCGCTCATGCCCATCGTCGCCAGCATGGGCGGCATCGCGGGCACGCAGACCGTCACGCTGATCATCCGCGGCATCGCACTCGGCCAGGTGGAATGGGTCAACGCGAAATGGCTGCTCTGGAAGGAGATCGCCGTCGGCGGACTCAATGGCCTCATCTGGGCCGTCGTCGTCGGTGGAGTGACCATCGCGTGGTATGGCACCTGGAAGATCGCCGCTATTATTGCAGCCGCCACGCTCATCAACCTGCTGTGCGCCGCCGCCGTGGGCGTGATCGTGCCGCTGGCACTCAAGCGCATGAAGATCGATCCGGCGCTGTCCGCGGGCGTGATCCTCACCACGTTCACCGACTGCATCGGGTTCGCGACGTTGCTAGGACTCGGCGCGCTCTTCCTGACCTGAGCCGGTGAATTCGCGCAGCGTGACGCCGCGGGTCGCCGCGCCCGCATTCGAATCCGAGTCCGAGTCCGAGTCCGAACGATCCAGCCAGGCCAGCGCCACCAGGTAACCCTCCGGCACGGCGATCTCGCGGAATGCCCACCTCGCCGCGTCCGGATCCGCCGCGCGCTCGAAGCGCACGCCATCGGGCCCGAAGTGGAACGTCATCGTGCCGAGACCGCCGACCACGCCCGTGCCGATGGCCTTGAGGTACGACTCCTTGAGGGTCCACAGCCGCTGGAACCGCAACGGCTGCTGCTCCGCCGGCAGCGCGTCCAGTGCCGCCACTTCCGCCGGCGAAAAGTGCCGCTGCGCCACCTTGAGCGGCGCACGCTTTCCGCTGTGCTCCACATCGATGCCGATCTCCAGTTCGCGCGCGACGGCGAGCACGACGAGGCCTTCGGTGTGCGCGAGATTGAAGTTCAGGCCTTGCGCTGGCGGCGGCGCGCCCAGCGCGATGCGCGGCTTGCCATGCTCGTTGCGTTCGAAGCGCCAGTCCGCCGGCGCCATCCCGGGCACGTAGCGCGACAACAGGCTGCGCACCATGCCGCGCGCGATCAGCTGTTGATGCCGGTCCTCCGGGAAATGCATGCGCGAGGCGCGGGCGCGCTCCTCGGGAGCGAGCATGGCCTCGAAGCGCCGCAGCGTCTCCGGATCGCGCAGCTGCGCGTCGCGCGCGAACCAGACGTCGATGGCCATCAGGTGAGACTCATCAGGCCCGACTCATCAGACGAGGAAGGCCGCGATCTCGTCGCGCTTGTCGAGAGTGTCCTTGTATCCGAGTTCGATGAGCTCGCGCGTGTAGCTGGCTTCGAACATCAGGTAGCTAGCGAGCAGGCCACCGGACGCGCCGCGCGCGCCGATGATGCCCATGAGCGCGCGCAGGCTCATCGGCAGCCCCTTCGCATGGGCGACGGCGAGCTGCGAGGGATCGACACTGGGCGCGATCATCATGGTCTGGATCTGGCGCGTGCCGATGCCGCCGTTGGCCGCCAGCGCCGAGAGCCGGTTGATGCGGTTCAGGTTCTCGAGATCCGCGGAGATCTGGTCGCTGAACAGCGTGTCCAGCATGTAGCCGAAGAGCTGTCCCGGCGTCGGCGGAGAATCCGATGCCACGAAGCGTGGAATCGAGATCCAGGTGCGTGGGCCGCACGCCCAGCACCAGCAAGCGGTCCGCCCCCAGGTGGATGGCCGGCGACAGGGGCGCGGTCTGGCGCATCGCACCGTCCCCGAAGTACTCGCCGTGCAGGCACATGGGCGGGAACAGGAACGGGATGCCCAGGCTGGCCATGAGGTAGTCCAGCGACAGCGGCACTCGCTCGCCGTGGCGCTGCGCGCGCGACCACTCGCCGATGGTGGTGTCGGCCTCGAAGAAGGACACCGAACGCGCGGTGAAGTAGCTGGTGGCGCACAGCGCCAACGCGCGCAGATGACCCTGGGCCACGTTGACGCGCACCGCGTCGAAATCCGTTACGCGCGACAGCAGCTCACGCAGCGGCGAATTGTCGAGCAGGGACCTGGGCGGGCCCACCATGCCGCCTGTGACCAGTGACCCCATCCACCGCGCCGCCGGCCTTCAGCATGGCCGCCGCATCGGAGCGAAATACCTGATTCACACGGAAATTTGCCCAGACCTGCTCGATGTCCGACACGGACTGGTGCCAGCGCGTGACGTTCGCGGCGAGGATGCTGGCCGACACGGCGCCCGCGGAAGTACCCACGATGATCGGGAACGGCCACTCGCGCCCGGGCAGGATTTCCGACAGGGCCTTGAGCACGCCCACCTGGTAGGACGCGCGAGCGCCACCGCCGGTCAGGATCAGTCCTGCGCGTGAAATACCGCTGCTAGTATTCCGGTCCCTATCCGGCATCCAGTCACTGGCTCGTTACTTTTACGGAGACAGATCATGCTCGCACTCAAACGCACCCTGGGTCTCGCCCTGCTGGCGATGACCGCAAGTGTATGCGCTCAGGCGCCCGCCGCGTCACCCGCCAAGTCGCCCAGCGAGGGTGCCAAGGCCCCGGCCTTCAAACTACAGGACCAGGCCGGCAAGTGGCACACGCTCGAGCAGTACAAGGGCAAATGGGTGGTGCTGTACTTCTATCCCAAGGACTTCACCGGCGGTTGCACCACGCAGGCCTGTGAACTGCGCGACAACATCTTCGCGTTCAACAAGGCCAATGCCGTGATCCTCGGTGTGAGCGTGGACGACGTGGCCTCGCACGAGAAGTTCGCCAAGGAACACAGCCTGCCGTTCGACATCCTCGCGGATCCGGACCGCAAGGTTTCCGGGGAATACGGGGTGCTGTTCACGGCGGGTACGTCCCAGCTCGCGAGCCGCCAGACCTTCCTCATCGGACCCGATGGCAAGATCGTCAAGCACTGGACCAAGGTGGACCCGAAGGGTCACTCCGACATGGTGCTGGCGGAGATCAAGGCGCACTCGCCCGCCAAGGCCGGCTGATCACCACGCCATGAAAAAACGCCCGGTGCTCGCGCGCCGGGCGTTTTTCATTTCGGGCTTCCGTTACTTCTTCTTTTTCTCGTCCGGCGGATCCAGGTCCTGGCCGGTGTTGTCCGTCATCTTGGACAACGCCGCGTCATACGCCGCCTTGGTCGACGGCGACAGGTTGGGCCGGCCCGCGAACAGGCCTACCGAAATCCCGCCGAGCACGTAGTAGGTCTCGCCGGATTCCACTTCCAGCGTCAGCACGTCCTTGGCTTCCGAATGCACTTCGTACGAGTGCTTGCCCACGGGCACTTTCACCGTGCAGTACGTGCCGCTCTTGAGCTTGCACAGCTCGATGCCGTTCTCGCGGACCTTGTAGCGCACGCCACCGCCAGCGAACTTCTTCTCGCGGAAGAACACCACGGTGCCCGTGTCGCTCGACGCATCCGCCGCGGGAGCGGCAGCCGCCGGAGCCGCGGCATCCTGGGCCAGCGCGCCCAGCGGCGCGCACAGCAACGCGATCAGCAGACCCTTATGTAGTTTTTGTCTCATCAGTCTCTCCTCCCTTGTTTCCATCGACCGGCTCAGCCGGTGTTGCATCGGCCGGCACCTCGGGCGGCGCCGCGGGCGCCGCCAGTTGCACCGGCAATTCGATATCGACCGCCGTCTTCGCGCCGGCCAGTGAATCTCGCGGCACGATCACCGCGCCGCCCACCACGAAGAACCCGACCCCGTACACGAAGCTCGCGGCCAGGGATTCGTTCATCCGACTCTTGCCCGCGCCGCCGAGCTGCATTGAGCGCAGCGGAACATCCACCTCGCCAACCTTCACGTAACGCGCCGCCAGGATCAGCTCTCCCGCCTTGCCGCCGACGCTCGACTTGGCCGCGTGTATCACTTCACCTTCGCCAGCCGATCCGGCGGGGATCACCACGCGGCCATCGACGCGCACGTCTTCGGCGATGAGGATCGGGAAGCGCTCGCCCGGCTTGCTCTTCTTGGACGAGAGTTCCTGGTCGACCTTGATGAACACCGGCGTCATCGCCGGCACCTTTACCCGTTCTGCCGCGGGAACCGATTCCATGACGGCATCGGTGCTGGCCGGCGGAGAGTGGGCGGGAACGGCTTCGGGATCGGCCGCGAGTAGTAAGAGCAGAAGGCTAACATTCATGGGCCGGCAGTATAGGCTGCCCGCCGCCGCAGCTCACGCATGGCGTGATCGAGGCCTGACAAAGTCAAAGGGAACATGCGGCCACCCACCAGTTCCCGCGTGATGCCGATGGAAGGAGTCCATTGCCAGCGATCCGCCGGCTCCGGATTCAGCCACACCATGCGATGGAAATGCGACGCGATCCGTTGCATCCAGACGCGTCCCGACTCGTCGTTCCAGTGTTCGACGCTGCCGCCCGGCTGCTCGATCTCGTACGGGCTCATGGTCGCGTCGCCGACGAACACCACACGGTAGTCCGCGTTGAACCGCCTCAACAACGACAAGGTGCTGGTGGTCACGCTGAACCGCCGACGGTTGTCCTTCCAGACACGCTCGTACGGAAAATTGTGGAAATAGAAATATTCCAGGTGCTTGAACTCGGCGCGCGCGGCCGAGAACAGTTCCTCGCAGACCTCGCACGTGGGGATCCATCGAGCCGCCCACGTCGAGCAGCAGCAGCAGCTTGATGGCGTTGCGCCGTTCCGGGCACCAGCTTGAGATCCAGCAGACCGGCATTGCGCGCGGTGGCATCGATGGTGCCGTCGAGATCCAGCTCCTCGGGGGCGCCTTCGCGCGCGAACCGGCGCAGGCGGCGCAGCGCCATCTTGAGATTGCGCGTGTTCAGCTCCACGGCGTCATCGAGATTGCGGTAGTCGCGCGAATCCCAGACTTTCACCGCGCGGCCGTGCCGTCCGCGCTGCTGGCCGATCCGGATGCCTTCCGGGTTGTAGCCCGCGTTGCCGAACGGCGAGGTTCCGCCCGTACCGATCCACTTGTTGCCACCTTCGTGCCGGCCCTTCTGCTCGGCCAGGCGCTGTCGCAGGGTGTCCAGCAGCTTGTCCCAGCCGCCCAGCGCTTCGATCTTCCGCCTTCTCTTCGTCGCTGAGCAGCCGCTCGGTGATCTGCCGCAGCCATTCCGCCGGGAGCTCGGCGGCGATCTTCTCGAAAAGCGTTTCCGCGCCCGCGAAGTGCTCGGCGAACACCCGGTCGAAGCGGTCGAAGTGGCGCTCGTCCTTCACCATCGCCATGCGCGCCAGGTAGTAGAAGTCCTCCGGCGACATCGACGCCAGGCGGGCTTCCAGCGCCTCGAGCAGCGACGAGGAACTCCGGCAGCGTCACCGGCACGCCACCGGCGCGCAGATCGGTGAAGAAGCGGATCAGCACGAACTATCTACCGGTGCGCCGGTTCAGGAACACCAGCTGCTCGAAGAGATGCACGTCCTGCTCGTTCTTGAGCAGCGCGCCGTGCAGCACGGGAATGATCTTCTTGGGGTCGTCGCCGCGCAGCGCCTCCGGCGGGATGTCCTCGGCCACCAGCAGCTTGATCCAGTCGAGCAGTTCCGAGGTCGAGGGTTTCTTGCGCAGCCCCGGCGTCTCGCGCACGTTGAAGAACGACGTGAGCGCCTCGGAGAGCAGTTCCTTCTTCAGCCCCGGGATAGTGGACGCGGACGATCTTCTCCATCGTTTCCGCATCCGGGAAACCGGATGTAGTGGAAGAAGCAGCGTCGCAGGAAGGCGTCCGGCAGCTCCTTCTCGTTGTTGCTGGTGATCAGGATGATCGGCCGGTGCCGCGCCTTCACCAGCTCGCGCGTCTCGTGCACGTAGAACTCCATGCGGTCGAGTTCGCGCAGCAGGTCGTTCGGGAACTCGATGTCGGCCTTGTCGATCTCGTCGATGAGCAGCACCGGCTGCACTTCCGACTCGAACGCCTCCCACAAACTCCCTTGACGATGTAGTTGCGGATGTCGCGCACCTTCTCCTCGCCCAGCTGCGAATCGCGCAGCCGCGAGACGGCGTCGTACTCGTACAGGCCCTGGTGCGCCTTGCTGGTCGACTTGATGTGCCACTCGAACAGCGGGCGCTTCAGCGCGCTGCGCGATTTCCACCGCGAGCTGCGTCTTGCCGGTGCCGGGCTCGCCCTTGATGAGCAGCGGGCGCGCGAGCGTGACTGCCGCGTTCACCGCCATCATGAGGTCAGGGGTGGCGACGTAGCGGTCGGTACCCGCGAACCGGTTGTCACTCATCGTGTGTCTTCCTGTGCGGGAACCCCTGGCGTGAGCGTGAGCTTATGCGCCACCGGGCCCGGCAGGAAGGGCGTCGGCTTTCCGTCCGCCCAGTCCTCGAATCCCGTGCGATAGAACGGCGACAGGGGATGGCCCGACGGTCCGCCGGGCAGTTGCAGATAGCCTTCGCGACTCGCGGCCCGGCGATACCGCGAACCGCTCCGACGCGCCAAACGCGCCGTCCTGCACACGCGGCATGTGGCTGTCGCCGGGCAGCTGCCGCGTCGGCATGTCGAGCAGCCCCGAGAGCAGCGGAATGGCGCGCGACAGCGGATGGTGCACGCGCACCGGATCGAGATCGCCGTAGCTGCAGTGCGCGAGGCTGCCGCATGCCGCGAGTAGTTCGTCGATGGTGGCATCGAGACGGCCGAGCAGGAACTGCGCCGCCACCTCGTCCGCCGTACCGCCCGGGCGGCGCGATGTTGCCCGGGACGCTCGCTGACCAGCCGGAAACCCGCCGGCCTCGAACTGCGCGGGCCGCCGTGCCTCGAAATCCTCGCCTAACCACCCGGTGCTCAGGCTACGCCAGAGCGCGTTCAGTGCCTGCGGCGCGGAACGCGCGCACCAGCCGGTAACCCACCGCATCCGGCGCGGCCTCCGCCTGCCAGTCGCTGACCAGCTGCGCGGAATTCGCGGCGCCGGGGCTTGATCGTGCATGGCTTCTTCATCGATGCAGCGCCAGCAGCAGATCGCGCCAGCGCGCCAGGAACAGCGCGCGCGAGTCCAGCTGGATGGCCAGCATGTCGGCTTCGGTGGCCGGCTTGGTGAGGCTCAGCAGGTCGTCGCGAATCTGGCGTGCACGCGCGCCGATGTCGTAGCCACCGGCGCCCACGTCGACTTCGTCATCACCCATCACGGCTTCGAGTTCGCCGGCCACCACGCGCTGATTGGCGGTCCACAGCCGGCCCACGGGCGGATCGGCAATGCGCGGATGATCGTTGCGCATCGCGGAATTCCAGCGCACCGAACAGGCGATCCGGACCGCGTGCCGCGCGGCACGCGGCCCGAGCAACGTCCAGGCGATGCGGCCGCCGGTGTCGCCGACCACCATGTTCTGCCCGGGTATGCCCACGTCCGGCGCCAGCGCCAGCACTTCATCGACGTTGCGCGCGTGTTCGAGCGCCAGCAGTCGCGAAATTCGTGGCCTCGGGCCGGGTCGCCAGCCAGCCGGCCTGCAGGCACTCGCCGGACTTTCACGTCCGTCCGCGTAGTCCTCGCCATCGAGCACCACGCCGGCGCCCACGTCGCGGTAGGTGACCTCGCACGTCGTCACCACCCTTCACCTTGAAATGTTCGCGGCGCACGCCGTACTCGCGCGCTCGCGCACGGCCCCAGCGCGCATCGGAGAAATCGCCGTAGCTGTTGGTGAAGCCCCAGGCGACCTGGCCATTCGATCCCGCGGCCACAGCCGGCGTGCCCGGCAAGGTCACGCCGGTCATGTCCAGCGACGCTCGCGCCTCGGCGATCGCGCAGACGCGCCGGATACCAGACCGCGGGCACGCCCAGGTCCAGGTGCATGTCGTTGGCGATCAGCGCGACGCCGGAACGTCGTGTGCTGCCCGGCCACCGCCCAGCTGTTGCTGCCGGGTTTGCGCGGCCTCGTCCTGCTTGCGGTCTCGCCGGGCCGGCGAACTTCAGCAGCGCCGGAAACGGCTGCGTGAGCACCGCCGCGGACTCCGTGCACGACGGCCTGCACGCAGCGCGCCTCCTTGCCGTAGTTAGGCGTGTCCCAGCTCGGAATGCCCGGCGTACACGAAGGTGATCAGCGCCTGCGCCGCCGCGTCGTCGCCCTGGTTCGCCAGCGCGCGTTCCAGGCGGCGGCGGTCGATCTCGTCGCGCAAGGTGCCCCACTGCAGCTGCCACCACATGGAGTGCACGACCAGCACCGAATCCTCGGGCAACCACTCGCGCGGGTTCGGCGCGCAGCAGCAGGTATTCCCAGGGCCGGGACTTCAGGCTCTTCAGGCCCGGCGTTCACGCCGCGCGCGTAGGCGTCGACGATGTCGCGTTCTGCCGCCGGCGTGGCTTCCATCACGCGGCGCGCCACGGCGCGAAATCCGAAGCGGCGCTTCTGCCGGTCCGTCCTCAGCGCGACCTCGCCGAACAACTCGGACAGTTCGCCGGCGGCGAGGCGGCGCGAGAGATCCATCTGGAAAAAGCGGTCCTGCGCATGCGCGTAACCGGTGGCGTAAGGCCAGATCCGCGCGCGTGGCGGCGTTGATGACGGGAATGCCGCGCGCGTCGCGCTCGATGGTGGCTTCGGCAGCCGAGGCCGGTGCCGGCGACCGAGCCCGTCGATCTGCGGCAGGCTCTGGCGCATGGCCCACCAGGCCAGGCCAAAGGCCATCGGCCGCGCACGACCGCGATGACGAGCAACGTCCATCGCAGCCAGCGCAGCCACCTTCATCGCGAGTACTCAGTCCTGCGGTACGCGCAGGATGGTCAGGGCGTTGGTGCCGCCGGTAATACCGGTGAGCTCACCCTTGGTCACGATGACCATGTCGCCCTTGTCCACCAGCTCCAGCTGCAGCAGCAGCGTGAGGATGGCCTTGAACAGCTCCGCGGTGCGCACTTCGGCGATGTCGAAGGGCACCGGGATACACGCCGCGGTACAGCGTGACGCGGCGGCGCGTGGATTCGTGACGCGTGAACGCGTAGATGGGAATGTCCGAGCGCGAGCGCGACATCCACAACGGCGTGGTGCCGGACTCGGTCAACGCGACGATGGCGCGCACCTTCATGTGGTTCGCGGTGTACATCACGGCCATGGCGATGGCTTCTTCGGTGCGATCGACCATGCCTTCGACGCGATGGCGGATGCTGGTGTGCTTGAGCTGGTACTTCTCGGCCGCGGTGATGATTTCTTCCATGGCCTGCACGGCCTTGATCGGGTACTTGCCCACGGCGCTTTCCGCCGAGAGCATCACCGCGTCCGTGCCGTCCATCACCGCGTTGGCGACGTCCGACACTTCGGCGCGCGTGGGCACCGGCGCGGAGATCATGGACTCCATCATCTGCGTGGCCGTGATCACGACCTTATTGCGCGTGCGCGACTCGTGGATGATGGTCTTCTGCAGGCCGGTGATCTCGGCGTAGCCCATCTCCACCGCGAGATCGCCGCGGGCGACCATGAGCGCATCCGAGGCGTCGATGATCTCGATGAGATTGTGGATGGCTTCGTGGCGTTCGACCTTGGCGCACAGATGCGCGTGACCACCCGCGTCGCGCACCAGCTTGCGCGCGTAGTTCATGTCCGCGGCATCGCGCGCGAACGACACGGCGACGTAGTCCACGCCGCGGCCGACGGCGAACTTGATGTCCTCGAGGTCTTTGTCGGTGAGCGCCGGCGCGGAGATGCCGCCACCCTTGAGGTTCACGCCCTTGCGATTCGACAGCTCGCCACCCGCGATCACCTTGGTGTCGATGCGCGTGCCGGAGACCTTGGTGACTTCCAGCGTGATGAGACCGTCGTTGAGCAACAGGATGTTGCCCGGCTTCACGTCCTTGGGCAGGTCCTTGTACGCGCAACCGACCACCGTCTCGTTGCCGGCGTTGATGTCATGCGCCGTGTCGAGCGCGAACGCCTGGCCGTCCTTGAGGTCGACCTTCTTGTTGGTGAAGCTCTCGATGCGGATCTTGGGGCCGCCGAGGTCGGCGAGGATGCCCACGTAACGGCCGGCGCGACGCGCGGCCTCGTGCACGAGGTCGATGCGGCGACCGTGTTCCTCGTGTTTGCCGTGGGAGAAGTTGACGCGCGCGACATCGAGGCCGGCGCGGACCATTTCGGTCAGTACTTCGATGGAATCCGTGGACGGGCCTAGGGTCGCGACGATCTTGGTGCGCGAATGCATCTGGCGTTCTGACATGGGACGCGCATTCTGCCATGCGAAAACACCGCGTGGCGCATAATCGAAAGCCGAATTTCCAACTCGAAGGGGTAGCGCGATGGTCAAGAAAATTGTGGGTATTTCTGGCGGTCGGGCTCGTTTTGGGTGCGGGCCTGTCGTTCGATCGGGGGCATTGCTCGCCGCTGATGCGCCGCCGGCGCGGGTGTTCGAAATCCGCACCTATTACACCCTGCCCGGCCGGCTGGACGCCCTTGCAGAAGCGCTTCCGGGACCACACCCGGCGAGTGTTCGAGAAGCACGGCATGACCAACGTCGGCTACTGGGTACCGCAGGACAGCCCGGCGACACGAGAACACGCTGGTCTACGTCATCTCCCACGCCAGCCGCGAGCAGGCCAAGGCCAACTGGGCCGCGTTCATCGCCGACCCGGAGTGGAAGAAGATTGCCGATGACTCGCAGAAGGACGGCAAGATCATCGAGAAGATCGAGTCGGTGTTCATGGACGCGACGGACTACTCGCCCGATCAAGTAGGCAGCGGCACTGTCCCCTGACAGAGCAGCGCCCGATGGCCAATGTTCGAAAAACTCCTGACCGCCGGCTGGCGCGACATGGACTACAACTCGCACATGGCGAACACGGCCTACCTGGACCGTGCCGCCGACGTGCGCATGATGTACTTCGCCGAGAACGGCTTCACGGCCGAAGACATGCTGCGCATGAAGATCGGCCCGGTGGTCATGAAGGACGAGATCGAGTACTTCCGCGAAGTGAAGCTGCTGCAGGAAATCCGCGTCAGCCTCGCCTGCGCCGGGCTCGCGCCCGACGGCAGCCGCTTCATGCTCCGCAATGAGTTCGCGCACGCCGATGGCACGCGCTGCGCGGTGGTGCACAGCACCGGCGGCTGGCTGGATCTGAACGCGCGCAAGCTGATCGCGCCGCCGGAGCCGTTGCAGCCAGGCGATGGAAGCGTTGACCGAGGTGGAGGGTTTCCGCGAGCTGCGGTCGAGCGTCAGTCGCTGAGATCGAACTCGAAAAGGGCCTGGAGCTGACGCTCGCGGCCCGTTCTCCGAAAAACGGGCAGCGGCCCCGTTCTGACATGGGAATCCTACTGCTTCGCCCGCGACTCGAGCATCGCCACGGCCGGCAGCGTCTTGCCCTCGACGAACTCGAGGAACGCGCCACCACCGGTCGAGATGTACGAGATGCCTTCTTCGACACCGTACTTCTCGATGGCCGCCAGCGTGTCACCGCCACCCGCCAGCGAGAACGCCGGGCGACTTGGCGATCGCCTGGGCAATGCGCCTTGGTGCCTTCACCGAACTGATCGAACTCGAACACGCCCACGGGGCCGTTCCAGACGATGGTGCCGGCGGTCTGCAGCATCTTGCCGAGCCGCTCCGCGGTGTCCGGACCGATGTCCAGGATCATCTCGTCGGCCTGCACGTCATGGATGCTGCGCACGTCGGCGTGCGCCGTGGCGGCGAACTCCTTGGCGACGACCACGTCCGTGGGCAGCGGAATCTCCGCGCCACGGGCCTTGGCCTGCTCCAGCAGCTTGCGCGCCATGTCGTGCATCTCCGCTTCCTGCAGCGACTTGCCGACATTGACGCCGGTGGCCGCCAGGAAGGTGTTGGCGATGCCGCCACCGACGATGAGCTTGTCCACCTTGGTGAGCAGCGACTCGAGCACGGTCGAGCTTGGTCGAAACCTTGCTGCCCGCGACAATCGCGACCATGGGACGCGCCGGCTTGGCCAGCGCGCGCTCCAGCGCCTCGAGTTCACCCACCAGCAACGGGCCCGCGCAGGCGACCTTGGCGAACTTGCCCACGCCGTGCGTGGAAGCCTCGGCGCGATGCGCCGTGCCGAACGCGTCCATCACGAACACGTCGCACAGCGAAGCCATCTGCTTGGCGAGATCTTCCTTGTCCTTCTTCTCGCCCTTGTTGAAGCGCACGTTCTCGAGCAGCACGGCGGTGCCGGGCTCGGTGTCGACGCCGGCCAGCCAGTCCCTCTTCAGGGCCACGGGCTTGCCTAGCAACTCGGACAGACGCGTGGCCACGGGCGCGAGCGAATTCTCGTCCGAGTACACGCCCTCTTCCGGACGGCCCAGGTGCGAGGTGAGGAACACCGTCGCACCCTTCTCGATCGCCAGCTTGATGGTCGGCAGCGACGCGCGGATGCGCGCGTCGCTGGTGACCTTGCCGTCCTTCACGGGGACGTTCAGATCTTCACGGATCAGGACCCGCTTGCCGCGGAGATCCTGGTCGGCCATGCGCAACACGTTCATGCCCTGCTCCTTGACCTTACGAGGCTTTCGACCAGGCGATCGTGGTGTCGAGCATGCGGTTGGAGAAGCCCCACTCGTTGTCGTACCAGGAGCACACCTTGACCAGCGTGCCTTCGCTGACGCGCGTCATGGTGGCATCGTAGGTGGACGAAGCCGGATCGTGGTTGTAGTCGATCGAGACCAGCTGCTTCTCGGTGTACGCGAGCACGCCCTTGAGGGCGCCGTCCGCGGCTTCCTTGATCGACCTTGTTGATCTCTTCGACGGTCGTGGCGCGCTTGGCGACGAACGACAGGTCGACCAGCGACACGTTGATGGTCGGGATGCGCACGGCGAAGCCGTCGAGCTTGCCCTTGAGCTCCGGCAGCACCAGGCCCACGGCCGCGGCGGCGCCCGTCTTCGCCGGGATCATCGACATCGTGGCGGAGCGCGCGCGGCGGATGTCCTCGTGATAGACGTCGGTCAGACGCTGGTCGTTCGTGTAGGCGTGGATCGTGGTCATCAGGCCGTTCACGATGCCGATCTTGTCGTTCAGCACCTTCGCCAGCGGCGCGAGGCAGTTCGTGGTGCACGAGGCGTTCGAGATGACGGTGTGCTCTTTCTTCAGCACGTTGTGGTTCACGCCGTAGACGACCGTCGCGTCCACGTCCTTGCCGCCCGGGGCCGAGATGATGACGCGTCTTCGCGCCGCCGGCGAGATGCTTGCCCGCATCGGCCTTGGTGGTGAAGAAGCCGGTGGACTCGAACACGTATTCGGCACCGACCGAGGCCCAGTCGATCTTCGCCGGGTCGCGCTGCGCGAACACCTTGATCTTGTCGCCGTTGACGACGATGGAGTCGCCTTCGACGCTCACCGTGCCGGGGAACTTGCCGTGCGCGGTGTCGTACTGCGTGAGGTGCGCGTTGGTCTGCGCGTCGCCGAGGTCGTTGACCGCGACGATCTGGATTTCGTTGTTGCGCTTCGCTTCGTACAGCGCGCGCAGGATGTTGCGGCCGATGCGTCCGTAACCGTTGATACCTACTTTGATGGCCATCTGTCCCAATCCCCTTGCGTGTGTCGATCAGAAAAAGAAAGAACAAAATCGTTCGCGGCAATCACCCGTGCATACGCCCGCGCTCGAAGCCGGGCATTTGCCCGCGCTTTCAGCCGAGCATCTGCTCGACGTGCGTCTTCACGTCCGCGGCAGTCAGTCCGAAATGCTTGAACAGGTCCGGGCCCTTGCCCGAGGCGCCGAAGCTCTCGATGCCCATGACGCGACCCGAGCTGCCGACGTAGCGCCACCAGGACTGCGTGCTGCCCGCTTCGACCGCGAGACGGCGCGTGACCGAGGCCGGCAGCACGCTTTCGCGATACGGCGCAGGCTGCGCGTCGAAGGCTTCGCAGCAGGGCATGGAGACCAGGCGCACGCGCTTGCCGGCGGCCTGGAGTTCCTTCACGGCCGCGGCCGCGATGCCCACTTCCGAGCCCGTGGCGATCACGATGGCTTCCGGCGGGCCGTTGCTGTCGATGAGCACGTAGCCGCCCTTGCGCATGGCGATGAGCTGCTCGGGCGTGCGCGGGTTCTGCGGCAGGCCCTGGCGAGTGAAGATCAGCGCGCGTGGGGCCGTTCTTGCGCTCGAGCGCCGCGATCCAGGCCGCACCGGATTCCACGGCGTCGCAGGGACGCCAGGTATGCAGGTTCGGCATGGCGCGCAGCGAGGCGAGATGCTCGATGGGCTGGTGCGTCGGGCCGTCTTCGCCGAGGCCGATGGAATCGTGCGTGTACACCAGCAGCACGGGCGCATGCATGATCGCGGCGACGCGCACCGCGTTGCGCGCGTAGTCGGAGAACACCAGGAAGGTGCCGCCGTACGGGCGGAAACCGCCGTGCACGGTGAGGCCGTTCATGATGGCCGTCATGCCGAACTCGCGCACGCCGTAGTACACGTAGTTGCGCGCGGAACACTTCGCAGGTCAGGTCGATGGAATCCTTGCGGCGCGTGTTGACCGAACCGGTCAGGTCCGCCGAGCCGCCCAGCAGCTCCGGTAGATAGGGGCCGAGCACGTTGAGCGCCGCCTGCGAGGACGCGCGCGTGGCCTGCGGCGCATTCACCGCGGCGCCGGCCGCCAGCACTTCCTGCGAGATCTCGGCCCAGTTGGCCGGCAGGTCGCCCTTCATGCGGCGTTCGAACTGCGCCGCTTCCGCCGCGAATTCGCGCTTGTAGCGCTTCCACAGGCGGGTCCACTTCTTCTCCGCGGCGGCGCCGGCTTCGCGTGCATCCCAGGCGGTGCGGATGTCTTCGGGAATGACGAACGGCGGAGAGTCCCAGCCCAGCTGCTTGCGCGCGTTGGCCACTTCCTCGGCGCCGAGCGCCTCGCCGTGCGCGGACTTGGTGCCCTGCTTGTTCGGGCGCGCCCCAGCCGATGATGGTCTTGCAGCAGATCAGCGTGGGCTGATCCTTCTTCGACTTGGCCTTCTTGATGGCGGCGGCGACCGCGTCGGCATCGTGGCCGTCGACGTTCTTGACCACGTGCCAGCCGTAGGCCTCGAAGCGCTTCGGCGTGTCGTCGGTGAACCAGCCGATGACCTTGCCGTCGATGGAGATGCCGTTGTCGTCGTAGAACACGATGAGCTTGCCGAGCTTGAGCGTGCCGGCCAGCGACGCGGCTTCGTGCGAGATGCCTTCCATGAGGCAGCCGTCGCCGGCGAAGCAGTACGTGTGGTGATCGACGAGCGCCAGGCCGTCCTTGTTGTATTCGACGGCTAACAACTTCTCGGCGAGCGCCAGGCCCACGGCATTGGCGAAGCCCTGGCCCAGCGGGCCGGTGGTGGTCTCGATGCCCATCGTCGAGATCGCGCTCGGGGTGACCCGCGGTGCGTGCGCCGATCTGGCGGAAATTCTTCAGCTCATCGAGCGTGACCGGGTAACCGCGTGAGATGCAGCAGCGAGTACAGCAGCATCGAGCCGTGGCCGTTCGAGAGCACGAAGCGGTCGCGGTTCCACCACTTCGGGTTGCCCGGGTTGTGCTTGAGCACGTGGCGCCAGAGCACCTCGGCAATATCGGCCATGCCCATGGGCGCGCCGGGATGTCCCGAGTTCGCGGCCTGGACGGCATCCATGGAGAGCGCGCGGATCGCGTTGGCGATGGCACGGCGGGTGGGGGTGCTGGCTGGGGTATCCATAAAGGGCGCGCATTGTCCGACAGGGGGAGCCCCGGGGGCAACCGAAATGCGGCTATGGAAGCATTCCCGCGCCGGCCCGAATGTCCCGACGGCTGTCCGAGACAGTCCAGTGCGACAGTGATGTTTCAGGCCAGTTAGCGAGGCCGCGAAACCGCGCCGAACGGCGGGCTGTTACGCCCGTTCGGCCAGAACCACCCACTTGTCCGACAGCAACGGCGCCGACACCCGGATCACACTCCGGATCGCAAAGCCCGCGTCGCGGAACTCCTGCTCGAGGTCCGCGCGCGAGACACGGGACAGCGGCGTACGGCCCAGGCCGAGCTTGCCGAAGGTGTGCGTGAGTACGTAACGGAAGGTGTACTTGTGCCGGTAGTCGACGATCACCCAGCGCCGGGAGACGCGGTGGAATTCGCGCAGCATGCGCACGCGGGTGGCGGGGTCCACGTGCATCATGAAACGGATGCAGACCACGCAGTCGAGCGAATCGCTGCGCAACGGCAGATGTTCGGCGTTGGCCTGCACGTAACCGCAGATCGCGTTTTGCCTGCCATCCGGAATCGATGCCGCCTTCTTGAGCATCTCCAGCGAGATGTCGCTGCCCACCACTCTCGAAACCTTCGCGCGCCAGCGCGCCGGTGAATCGCCCGGTGCCGCAGGGCAGATCGAGGATGGTGCGCACGCCGGTGGTCTGGGCCAGCGCCTTGCGGATCGCCGCCCACTTGCGCACGTTGCGCTTCTGCCGTTCCGGCGTGCTGAACCGGTGGAAATCGTAGTCTTCGGCCACCGCTGTCGCTGCGATAGAAATCGCGCTTGTACTGGTAACCGTCCTCGCGCGGGCGGCTCGGATCTTCCTTGCCGGGTCTTCTTCATGGTGGCGGACTGTACCAGCGAAGCGATGGAAGGGCTTTCACGTGATGCACTCCCCAATTCCCGTGCGCCGCCCTGCGGTGCATGGCACCAACCGCGATGTTAGCGGTCCAATTTTCCGGATGGATTTACCAATGTTCCCAACGGCCCCCGGGCGTTGTCGCAACGTCGCTATATACCGACGCGGCTTCACATTTTTCCCGGGTAGTTTGCGACCTGGTTCACCCCGTGACAGCGGCGTGAATGGGGCCGTGAAGTGCATCACCCGCCGCACGGCGGCATGTTTGTAGAGTTCGAGCGAATGAGTGCAATCCGAGTCATCCAGTTCACCGATCCGCATCTGTTCGGCGACATCGCCGGCAACGCTTCGCGGCGTGAACAGCTATGAGACGCTCGAGCGCACGCTGGCCGATGCCTCGGGCCATCTCGCCATTGCCGATGCCATCCTGGTCACGGGCGATCTCGTGCAGGACGACGCCGGCGGGCTACGAACACTTCCGCCGCGTGTTCGCGCGCTTCGGCAAACCGGTGCTGTGCATTCCCGGCAACCACGACTTCGTGCCCGAGATGCGCAGCGCGCTCGCCGGCCCACCCTTCGAGCTCGACGGCCCGGTCGACATCGGCGCCTGGCGCATCGTGCTGCTCGACAGCGTCGTCGCCAACCAGGCCGGCGGCCGCATCTCGGTCGAGCAGCTCACCAAGCTCGATGAAGAACTCGGCATGGCGCGTCAGCGTCACGCCATGGTCTGCCTGCATCACCATCCGGTGGACATGAACAGCCGCTGGCTGGACACCGTGGGCCTCGCCAACGCCAACGAATTCTGGTCGGTCATCGACAGTCATCCGCAGGTGAAGGCCGTGGTCTGGGGCCACGTGCACCAGGACTTCGAAGGCTCGCGCCGCGGCGTGCGCCTGCTCGCCACGCCTTCCACCTGCGCGCAGTTCCAGCCGCGCTCGAACGATTTCGTCATCGACGATCACCTGCCGCCGGCCTATCGGCTGCTCACGCTGCATTCCAACGGCGCCATCGATACTGGCGTGCACTTCCTGACTGCCGCAGAATCGGTGGCATGACCCTTCCTGAAGCGCTGCGGCGAGGCCTGACGCGCGGCCTCGCTGGCCTGCTGTTGCTCGCGTGCGCCGGATCGCTCCACGCGCGCGGCGAAACTTCCGTCTGGACCGTCAAGGGCAAGCACAACACCGTCTACTTCGCGGGCTCGGTGCACGCACTGCCGAAAGAGCACGCGCAATTCCCCGAGCAGCTGGAACGCGCCTACCGCGCCGCGCAAGTGATCGTGCTCGAAGTGGACCTCGACGACATGGATCCGCTCGAGGCGGTCCAGTTCATCACCTCGCGCGGCACGCTGCCGCCGGACAAGGCGCTCAAGGACGTGGTCGGCGTCAAGGACTACGGCCGTGTCGCCGCGCTCGCCGAATCGCTCGGCGTGCCGGAAGTGGCCATCGCGAAGCTCGAACCCTGGGCCGCGGCGCTGGTGCTCACGCAATTCGCGCTGACCAGGACCGGCTTCGACGTCAATCTCGGCATCGACATGCAGATCACCGAGCGTGCCAAGGTCGACGGCAAGGCCGTCGACGGCCTCGAGACCGTCATCGACCAGCTCAGCGTGTTCGACGACCGCAGTTTCGACGAGCAGACGCGCTTCCTGCTGGATTCCGCCGACGATGCGCCGCATCTCGACGACGACCTGAGCAAGCTGATCACGGCCTGGCGCGCGGGTGACCTCAAGGCGCTCGAGAAGGAATTCGTCAAGGAACGCGCCAAGTCGCCCGGGCTGTACGACGCCTTGTTAGGCGTCCGCAACCGCAAGTGGATGCCGAAGATCGGCGACCTGCTCGACGATGAGCAGGACTATCTCGTGGTGGTCGGCACGCTCCACTACGTCGGCAAGGACGGCCTGCTCGCGCTGCTGAAGAAGCGCGGCTACAAGGCCGTCGCGATGCCGTCCGCAACACGGCAGTAGTCCGCCGTGCGCAGCTTCGCGATCTTCCTCGGCCTGATCGCGCTGGCGCTGGCGGGCATCGCCGCATTCACCTATCCCGCCTGGCTGCTGCTGCAGTCGTTCGGCATGGAAGTCAAGTTCCACCGCGTGGCCAGCCGCATCGCGATGCTCACCTTCCTGGTGGGCTTCCTGTTCGTGGCGCGGCGGCTCAAGGCCACCGATCGCGCGAGCCTGGGCTATGCGTCTGCCTGCGCCGGTCGTTCTTCGCCGAAGCTCGCCAAGGCGCTGCTCCTGGGCGCGGTGCTGATGCTGCCCGTGCTCGCGACCATGGTGCTGCTCGACATGCGCGAGCTGAAGCCGGGACTCGCGCTGGGCGCGGTGGACTGGATGAAGCTGATCCTTCTCGCGTGCGCGACCGGGCTCGTGGTGGCGTTCATCGAGGAAACCGCCTTGCGCGGCGTGATGCACACCGCGATCGCGCGCGAGTCGGGACCGGTGCCCGCCATCGTGCTGCGTGTCGCTGGTGTACGCGGCCACGCACTTTTTTCGCCAAGACGCGCATTCCGCCCGAACAGGTGGGCCCCGGCAGCGGTCTCGACATGCTGTCGGGCATCCTACCAGAGCTTCGCCAATCCGCTCGGCATCCTCGACGCCTTCCTCTGCCTGTTCATGGTGGGGGTGCTGCTCGGACTGGCGCGTCATCTCACCGGCAACGTCGCCGCCTGCATCGGACTGCACGCCAGCTGGGTGGCGATCATCACCGTGGTGCGCGAAACCTCCGAGCGCCGCGAGAGCGGGCCGGTCGCCTTCCTGATGAGCGACTACGACGGCTTCATCGGCTGGATGGTGCTGGCGTGGACCTTCGTCATCGGCTGGGCGATCTGGTGGTGGTACCGGGTGCCGGGTGAGGAAAGTGGGGAGAGGCCGGGTTGATGTGGAGCATCGAGCAGCCTCAGCTCGGCTTCTCCCCACTTTCCCACCCGGCACCATCTCCCTCAGCAATTTCAGTCGCACAGCGGATCGTCGAGCTCCAGCAGCGCCTGCTTGTCGTTGGCCGCGCAGAGGCAACAAGCTCGGTGAGTCGCGAGCCCACCCAGGCGGCATCTTCGAAGTTCTTCTCCACATGTTCGTAGTGTTCGCCGAGTTCTTCCAGCGCCTCGCGCACCATCTCCGCGAGCGGTGAAAATTCGGGCGGCAGCGGCAAGGCCGGCTCTTCGGCGAGCCATGAAACCTCGGCCATGTTCAGCCCATCCGGCTCGCGCCACACGCGGTCCGCGCGGAACTTCCGCACTCCCGACGCAGCTGATGCCGAGCAAGCCGTCCTTGAGCGTGTGGAAATCCGCGATGCGCGCCGAGCAGCCCACCGTGGCGGTGGTGGCGACTTCGCCGGCCTCCTCGCCCTCCTGGATCAGCACCACGCCGAACGGAACGTTTTCGCGCATGCAGCGCCGCACCATGTCGGTGTATCGCGTTTCGAAGATGCGCAGCGGCAGCGGACCGCCGGGAAAAGCA
This sequence comes from uncultured Pseudomonadota bacterium, assembly GCA_963846605.1. Taxonomy (GTDB): domain Bacteria; phylum Pseudomonadota; class Gammaproteobacteria; order Steroidobacterales; family Steroidobacteraceae; genus CADEED01. The sequence goes on along the minus strand of CAWJWS010000007.1, from coordinate 172,811 downwards.
CGGTGTGCAGGGGAAACAACGGGATGACGTTGTCCGTCACACTCAGGCCGCCCCGCGCTCTGCTCAGTGGACTTCAACGCTTCGAGTAGTTTGCCGTGCAGGCCGCCGAAGCCGCCGTTGCTCATGATGAGCACCTGGTCTCCCGCGCGCAGGCTGCCGAGCAGGCCCTGCAGCAGGTCATCGAGCGTGGGCGCGGTATTGCCCTTGGCGCCCAGCGCTTTCGCCACGGCACCCGCGTCCCAACCCAGGTCTGGCGGCGCGAACATCCACACCGCGTCGGCGCCCGCCAGTGATGGCGCCAGGGTATCGCGATGCACGCCCATCTTCATGGTGGCGGAACGCGCCTCGAGCACCGCGACGATGCGCTGTTGCCCCACCTTGCGGCGCAGCCCGTCCAGCGTGGTGGCGATGGCCGTGGGGTGATGCGCGAAGTCGTCGTACACGGAGATGCCGCGCACTTCACCGCGCAATTCCATTCGCCGCTTCACGCCCTTGAACTCCGCGAGCGCGGCGATGGCCTGCGCGAGCGGCACGCCGGCATGGCGCGCGGCGCCGATCGCGGCGAGCGCGTTCTCGGCGTTGTGCGCGCCCAGCATGCTCCCACTTCACGGTGCCCACGGGTTTGCCCGCCTCCGAGCACCACGAACTTCGAATAGTCACCGCCCTCGGGCACTTCGAGCGACCAGGTGATCTCCGCGCCGGCATCGCGCGCGAAGGCTTCGCGCGGCGTCCATGCGCCCATGGCCAGCGTGGCTTTCAGGTTGGCGTCGGCGCCGTTCCAGAGGATGCGGCCGCTAGCCCGGGATGGTGCGCACCAGGTGGTGGAACTGCCTCTGGATCGCGCGAGGTTCTCGTAGATGTCCGCGTGATCGAACTCGAGGTTGTTCAGGATGAGCGTGCGCGGGTGGTAGTGAACGAACTTGGCGCGCTTGTCGAAGAACGCCGTGTCGTATTCATCGGCCTCGATGACGAAGAATTTCCTGCCACCCAGCCGCGCGCTCACCGAGAAATTGCCCGGCACTCCGCCGATGAGAAAGCCCGGATTCAGCCCGCGTACTCGAGAATCCAGGCCAGGATGCTCGAGGTGGTGGTCTTGCCATGCGTGCCGGACACGCCCAGCACGTGCACGCCGCTGAGTACCTCGCGCGCCAGCCACTCCGGACCCGAGGCTGTAGGGGATGTCGCTCTCGAGCAGCGCCTCGATGACCGGCGCGCCGCGCGTCATCACGTTGCCCACCACCACCACGTCCGGCCGCGGCTTGAGCTGCGCGGCGTCGAAACCCTGGATGAGCTCGATGCCCAGCGCCTCGAGCTGCGTGCTCATGGGTGGATAGACGTTCCGGTCGGACCCGGTGACGCGATGGCCCGCGGCCTTGGCGATGGCGGCGATGCCGCCCATGAAGGTGCCGCAGATTCCGAGGATGTGGACGTGCATGCTGTGACTCAGGACCTCAGGCGGCTTTGGCGCGGCACCGCCGAACAGGATGCGCGCACCACGAAGTTACCACGAAATTCATCGCTGAGCAGGAGCATGATGGCCACGAACCACGGCCATTCGAATGCCGCGCGGACGATGCGTACTTCGACGAACAGCGCCCAGACGCAGATGCGCAGCGCCCAGCAGCAGCGGCAGGCCGGCGCGGTGGCGTCGCTTCGTGGCTCACCTTGAACGTACGGCAACAGCGGCTCGAATCGATCGGCATCAGCAGCGGCACGAACAACACGTTGAGGCGGCGAAGATGGCGGTCATGGTCTGCAGGAAACGTTCGCGCTTGTTCGACGGCGCACAGCAGGAAACGGAACCAGCCCAGCATGACCAGCGATCCGATGCTGGCCATGAGCAGGGCCGCCGGGGCAGCGGTGCACCCGCCGACACGACCAGCAGCGCGGCGGCGATGGTGCTCAGTACCACCACCAGGACGAGCAACGGCGGCGACGCCGGCAGATGTTCCGGTCCGCGACGCAACAGTACGATGTCGACGACGACGCCGAACAATGCGCGAAGATTCGCAAGCATAATGACGGCCGGATTGTACACGTCACCCGGAGATCCACCGACCTTGATGATCGACTCTGCCGATGCGCTGACGGCCTTCGTCGCCGGCGCCACGAATGCGCACCGCCTCGCACTCGACACCGAATTCATGCGCGAAAAGACCTACCGCGCCGAACTGTGCCTGGTGCAGATCGCCATCGGCGAGGACGCCGTGTGCATCGACCCGCTGGCGTTGGCATCCAGCCGACCTCGCGCCGCTGGCGCCGCTGCTCACGTCGCCCGGCGTGGTCAAGGTGATGCATGCCGCGCGCCAGGATCTCGAGGTGCTGCTGCCGGCTGTCGGACTGGTGCAACCGGTGTTCGACACGCAGATCGCCGCCGCGCTGGCCGGCCATCCTTCGCAGGTGGGCTACGCGGAACTCACGCGGCGGCTGCTCGGTGTGGAATCTGCCCAAGGCGCACACGCGCACCGACTGGGCGCGCCGTCCGCTGAGCGCCGGAGCAGCAGGAGTACGCGCTCGACGACGTGCGCCACCTCGCGGCGCTGCGCACGAGCTTGTTAGACACGCTGGCGGCGAAGGGCCGGCTGGCCTGGCTCGAGGAGGAACTGGCGGCGCTGGCCAACGCCGACGCGCTGCGCGTCGACCCCGAAGATGCCTGGCGCAAGATCAAGGGGCTGCCGTCGCTCGACCCGGGGCGCCAGAAGCTGGCGCAGGCCCTGGCCGCCTGGCGCGAACGCCGCGCCGTGGAGCGCAACCGTCCGCGCGGCTGGATCCTCGACGACGTCGTGCTGCGCGAAATCGTCGTGCGGCTGCCGCGCGCCAGGCCGAGGCGCTCGCGGCCCTGCCGGAGATGCAGGAATCCGTGGTCCGCAAGTGCGGCGACGAATTGCTGGCGCTGGTGCGCGAGGCGGGATCTGCCCGATCCGCCGCCCCCGCTGCCGCGCCGCGAGCGGCCGGATCCGGAGCTGCTGGCGCTGGTGAAGCGGCTGGCCGACATCGCGGCGGACGTCGCCAAGGAGCTGGAGATCAACACGGAAGTGCTGGCCACGCGGCGCGAGCTGGAGAAGCTCGCCGCGGGCACGCCGCGATGTGAGCCTGCTGCGCGGCTGGCGTGCCGACGTGGTCGGCGAGCGGCTGCTGCGCGCTCGCTCTAGCGCGACGGAGGCGCGACAGTTACTTGCCCCGGCGACGTGCCGGCCGTTTCGCGACGCGCTTGCCGGCGCGCACTGCGCTGCCGGACTTGCGGCCCGCTTGCTGCTTCGGCGCCGCGGCCCGCTTGGCCACCGGCTTCTTGCGCCGCGCGACGGGACGCGGACGCGCTTTCGCGTGCTTCTTCGCCGGGCGACGCCGAGCCACGCTGGCGCTTGGCCGGGCGCTTCTTCGCCGGTGATTTCTTCGCCGCCGCGGGAGCCGGCGCCACGGAATCGGCGAGCGCCTTCAGCAGCCGCGCGGTGATCTCTTCCAGCGCGCCTTCGGCGCGCACCGTGCGCAGCAGCCCGGAACCCGAGTAGTAAGACAGCACCGGGCGCGTCTTCTCTTCGTACACGCGCAGGCGCTCCTTGACCGTGGCTTCCTCATCGTCCTTGCGCTGGAACAGCTGGTGCTCGCTGCTGCCTGCGACGCAATCCGTGGCCGGCGAAGCCGGAGGCGCGGTGTAGATGTTGAACACCTTGTTGCACAGCGAGCAGGTGCGGCGGCCGGAGATGCGGCGCACCAGTTCCTCGTCGCCCACTTCGAACAGCACCACCGAGTCGATGGGCGTGCCCAGATCGCTTCATCAGCCGGGTCAGCGCTTCGGCCTGCGGCTGCGTGCGCGGAAATCCGTCGAGAATGAATCCATCCTGGCGCATCCGGCTGCGACACGCGGTCGCGGATGATCTCCAGCATGGTGGCGTCGTCCACCAGCAGGCCCTTGGCCATGATGGCGTCCGCGCGCTTGCCCAGCTCCGTGCCTTCGCTGCGATGCTTGCGCAGGATGTCGCCGGTGGAGATCTGCGGGATGTTGAACTGCTTGACGAGACGCTGGGCCTGAGTGCCCTTGCCCGAACCGGGCGCGCCCATGAGAACGATGCGCATGCTAGATTTCTGACCTGGATTTTCGACCGATTTCTGACCCGGAAGGGGGCCCCCTCGAAGGGCCGTCACACTACCCAATCAACTACCGACAGGCAAACGCCTGCGGGACATTTAACGAGACATACGAGAGAGACACATGAGCAAACGCCCCGCCGCGAAGAAACAGAAGCCCATGAACGCGTTTTATGCTCAATCGGGCGGCGTCTCGGCCGTCATCAATGCCTCCGCCGCGGGCGTGATCGAGGCGGCGATGAAGTCGAAGAAGATCGCCAAGGTGTACGCCGGCCGCCACGGCATCGTCGGCGCGCTCACCGAAGACCTCATCGACGTGAGCAAGGAATCGCTGGCCACGATCAAGGGACTGCGCCACACGCCCGCCGGCGCCTTCGGCTCGCGCGCGCTACAAGCTCAAGAGCCTGGAGCAGGACCGCGCCAAGTACGAGCGCCTCATCGAAGTCTTCAAGGCGCACGACATCGGCTACTTCTTCTACAACGGCGGCAACGACTCCATGGACACCGCTAACAAGGTGTCCCAGATCGGCGATCAGCTCGGCCACCGCGTGATCTGCGTGGGCGTGCCCAAGACCGTGGACAACGACCTGCCGCACACCGACTGCACGCCGGGCTTCGGCTCGGTCGCCAAGTACATCGCGATCTCGACGCAGCGAAGCCGCGCTCGACGTGGCCTCGATGGCGAAGACCTCCACCAAGGTGTTCGTGATGGAAGTGATGGGCCGTCACGCCGGCTGGATCGTTTCGGCCGCGGGCCTCGCGGGCAAGGGACCCGATGAAGCGCCGCACATCATCCTGTTCCCCGAAATCGCCTTCGACAAGGAGAAATTCCTCGCCAAGGTGAAGGAGACGGTGCACGCGCGTGGGCTACTGCGTGGTCGTGGTCTCCGAAGGCGTGCATGACGCCGACGGCAAGTTCCTCGCCGACGCCGGCACCAAGGACGCCTTCGGCCACACGCAGCTCGGCGGCGTCGCGCCGGTCGTGGCCAACATGGTCCGCGAAGCGCATGGCTACAAGTACCACTGGGCCGTGCCCGACTATCTACAGCGCGCGTCGCGCCACGTCGCCTCGAAGGTGGACGTGGCCCAGGCCTACGCCATGGGCAAGGCCGCGGTGGAACTCGCGGTCAGCGGGCAAGGACGCGATGATGCCGACCATCATCCGCAAGAAATCCAAGCCCTACAAGTGGGTGGTGGGCAGCGTGCCGCTCGAACGAGGTGGCGAACGTCGAAAAGAAGCTGCCGCGCGACTACATCACCGAGGACGGCTTCGGCATCACCGAGAAGTGCCGCGCCTACCTGCAGCCGCTGATCGAGGGCGAAGACTACCCGCCGTACAAGGACGGACTGCCGGTCTACGTGAAGATCAAGGCCGTGGGCGTGAAGAAGAAGCTGAACACGGAGTTCAAGCCCTGAAGGCGTGACGCCTTCGCTGGTGCGTACAACCGGCGATTGACGTTCGCTGCAGTGCAATGTTACGAGAAGCCCATCGTTTTCCGATGGGCTTCTCCACAATCATGTCGCCGAGTTCTGCCTCGAATCGCTTCTCCGCATTGATCGCCTGCTTCCTGGTCGCCTCTTGCGGTGGTGGCGGCGGCGGTTCGTCCACGCCACCCCCGCCGCCCCCGCCTCCGGCGGCGCCCTCGGGCCTGGCGTACACCACGCCGCAGACCTACACCGTCAACACGGCGGTGACTGCGCTGAATCCCACGGTGACCGGTACGGTCACGACTTACACCGTGAGCCCCGCGTTGCCCGCCGGGCTCGCCATCAGCGCCACTTCCGGCGCCATTTCGGGAACGCCGACCGCGATCACCGCGCAGGCGAACTACGTGGTCACGGCTGCGAATGCCGGCGGCAGCACCACGGCGACGGTATCGATCACCGTGAATGATGTCGCACCGGATGTGACCTATCCGCAGTCGACCTATGCGTTCACCACCGGCATCCCCGTGCCGAACATCACGCCGGCCGTCACCGGCGGCGCCGCGCTCAATTACTCCGTGAATCCCGCGCTGCCTGCCGGCCTCGCGCTGAATGCCTCCACGGGCGTCATTTCCGGAACGCCGACGGCGGTGGCGGCTTCAGCCGGCTATACCGTCACCGCGACGAACAGCGGCGGCAACGACACGGTGGCTCTCACGTTGACGGTGCGTTCGGGCGTGTTGCTCGACCTCGGCAACAACCGGGCGATCTCGTCGGTGCAGTACGTGGGCAATCGCCTGATGACGACCGGCTTCCAGGGTGACGTGGTGCTGCGGGATGCACAGAGCGGCGCCGTCCTGCGTCGTACGAGCAGCAACTGCAGCGTCACCTGCGAGGAGCTGGCGCTGCTCGCCGGCACCACGCTGGCCGTGCGCAAAGCCGACGGCTTCGATCTCTATTCCGCGACCGACGGCGCCTTGCTGGCGCAGATCGCCTCGCCGAGCAGCAACACGCGCTGGGCACTCGCCAGCGATGGCAGCTACGTCGTGTCCCAGGGGTTCCAGCGCCTCATGGCCTGGTCGACCAACGGCACGCTGCTGTTCTCCATCGACGGCAACTACTACGACTCGAACGTGTTCGCCGCGCCAGGCGAGATCCGCGCCGCCAACGGCGCAGGCAACACGCAACGCGTGCAGAACATCGCGGTGCCCGCGGGCACGGCGGCGCTCGGGCCATTGTTCACCGGCACCTTCGACGGATGGTTCGATGACGGTGAGCGCTTCTTCACCCGCGCGGGCAGTACGCTGCGCGTCTTCTCGCGCCAGTCGGTCGAACTCGACAGCGCGACGCTGGCTTCGAGCGTCCGCGTGGCGGGATCCGGCAACTGGTATCACTCGACGAATGGCAACCTGAGCATCTGGACTGTCGGCTCGGCGGGCGTTGCCTCGGCCACATACACCGTCGGCTCCCTCGGTCGGATTCAGGGCACCGGCAACACACTCGCCATCATTCCGTACCAGATCCCGTCGATATCGGTCATCGACCTGTCGGGCGCATCACCCGTGAAAACGGACTACGTGACGCCCGTCGCGGCGTTGACCCTGTTCGCCGGCCTGAGCGCATCCGAGTGGATATTCACGAGCACCGGCGGCGCCATGTTTGGCGAACTGGGCGCCGGCGCGCCGCAGATCTATTCGCACGGCGACGTGCGCGGCATCGTCGGCAGCACCTCGCGTGTCGTGATCGCCTTCGCGTCCGGCAAGATCCGTCATTACGCGGCCGATACCCAGGCCTTTGAAGGCGAACTGGATCTCGCCGTCGACAAGATCGAGTTGTCCGCGGATGGCACCGTGCTCGCGGCATCGGCGGACGACGGGCAGGCGCAGTACGTCACCGACCGCACGCTGCGCGTGTTCTCGCTGCCCTCTCACAACCTGCTGGCGCAGTGGCCGTACACGTTCGGCTCCGGCGCTCAACCGGTGGATTTCGCGTTGTCGCGGGATGGCCAGGTCGTTGCGCAGTACCTGAGCGACCCGTCGACCGGCCGCATCCTTCGCGCGAACGAGCTCGACGGCACGCCGCTGCTCGACCAATTGGTCCCCTCCTTCATCAACCTCACTGCCACGCCCAGGCTCGCCGTCTCTGACTCCGGCAGCGGCGTTGCCTATCCGGAGACGCCCATCGGTGATGGCAACGCCACGGGCCTGTACGTGAACGGAACGCGCTCGGGCGCGGCCGTCGGCTGGGCCTCGGGATGGCTCGACGATTCGCGGCTCATCGTGAACCGCTTTCGAGGCATTCCCGACGAATTCGCGTTCGTCGGCGCGGACATCGTGAGTTCCAGCGGCACGCTGCTCGCACAGCCCGCGTTGCCGAACATGAGCCGGTTCCAGCTGGTCGGCACGGACACGATCTACTCGCCCGAGCTCAATGTGATCCTGAACGCGACCACGGGTGACACGGTGTGGTCGAGCGCCGCGCCGATCTCGAACAACCGCAGCCAGAACGTGGGTGCGGTGGCCGGCAACTACGTCTACTTCGTGTCCGGCACCACGATCCGCGTCGAGCCACGCTGAGCCGCGGGCGGGGGACGTGAAGGACGTCCGCGACTTCCTGCCTGACGTTCGCGACGGACTCACGCGGCGGGAGCGCGTGGTGCTCTGGGTGCTCCACGAGACCCAAAAGGAACTCGGCGGCCGCAACGTCCCCACCGCCATGCTGTGGGGACGCGTCTGCGAGCACATCGACATTTCGCCTGACGAACTCTCCGCGCTGCTGGCGAGACTCGGCGCGCGCAAGGACCTCCCCGTCCCGCCTGGTTGATGCCGTTCCGGCATGGCGCGATGTCAAATCCATGCGCCGCCGGTAGGACTTCGCTGTCCCGGCGTGTCATGTCTCGTTTCCGGTGGCCGGGACAAGGGAGCGTTGTTATAGTCCGCGCCCAAAATGGGCGTCCGCCGGGGGCGGGCGCACATAACCTATTAATAAATCGCTGATTTCCGACAGGAGTTCCGCATGACTGCCACGACGTGGCTATGGCTGGCGATTGGTGCCGGCGTAGTGGCCGTGCTCTACGGCGTGTTCGCGATGATTTCGATCCTCAAGCTGCCCGCGGGCAATGCGCGCATGCAGGAGATCGCCGCGGCCATCCAGGCCGGCGCGAAGGCCTATCTCAACCGCCAGTACACCACCATCACCGTCGTGGGCGTGGTGCTGTTCGTGGTGCTGGGCTTCGCGCTCGAACTGGTACACCGCGGGCGGCTTCGCGATCGGCGCCATCCTCTCGGGCCTTGCCGGCTACATCGGCATGAACATCTCGGTGCGCGCCAACGTGCGCACCGCGCAGGCCGCGCACAACGGCCTGAACGCCGCGCTGCAGGTCGCGTTCAAGGGCGGCGCCATCACCGGCATGCTGGTGGTGGGCCTGGGCCTGCTCGGTGTCGCCGGTTACTACTTCCTGCTCGGCGGCGCCAGCGAACGACGCCGCGGTACGCGAAGCGCGCTGCACGCGCTGGTGGGCCTGGCCTTCGGCGGCTCGCTGATCTCGATCTTCGCGCGCCTGGGCGGCGGCATCTTCACCAAGGGCGCCGACGTCGGCGCCGACCTGGTGGGCAAGGTCGAAGCCGGCATTCCCGAAGACGACCCGCGCAACCCGGCCGTGATCGCCGACAACGTCGGCGACAACGTCGGCGACTGCGCCGGCATGGCCGCCGACCTGTTCGAGACCTACGCGGTGACGCTGGTCGCCACCATGCTGCTGGGCGGCCTGCTGATGACCGAGCTGGGCGAGCACGCGGTGCTCTATCCGCTGGTGCTGGGCGCCGCGTCCATCGTCGCGTCCATCGTCGGCACCTTCTTCGTGAAGACCTCCGACGGCGGCAAGATCATGAACGCGCTGTACAAGGGCGTGATCGTGTCGGGCGTCATCTCGGCGATCGCGTTCTGGTTCATCACCGAAGGCTGATGCTTCCCCGAGCCGAGCTCGAGCTGCGCATGTTCGGCTGCGCGCTGATCGGCCTGGCGCTGACGGCCGCGATGATCGTCATCACCGAGTACTACACCGCGACGGAATACTCGCCGGTGCGCAAGGTGGCCGAGGCCTCGCAGACCGGCCACGCCACCAACATCATCGCCGGCCTGGGCGTGTCGATGAAGTCGACCGCGCTGCCCGTGATCGCGGTCTGCTTCGCGATCTACGGCGCGTACGACGCTGGGCGGCCTGTACGGCATCGCCATCGCCGCCACGGCGATGCTGTCGCTGACCGGCATGATCGTGGCGCTCGACGCCTACGGCCCGATCACCGACAACGCCGGCGGCATCGCCGAGATGTCGGGCCTCGACAAGAAGATCCGCGACATCACCGATCCGCTCGACGCGGTGGGCAACACCACCAAGGCCGTGACCAAGGGCTACGCCATCGGTTCGGCCGGCCTCGCCGCGCTGGTGCTGTTCGCCGACTACACGCACAACCTCGAAGGCCTGCCGGCAAGCTCGGTGGTAGTTCTCGCTGTCCGATCCGGCCGTGATCATCGGCCTGTTCATCGGCGGCCTGGTGCCCTACCTGTTCGGCGCCATGGCGATGGAAGCCGTGGGTCGCGCGGCGGGTTCGGTGGTGGTGGAAGTGCGCCGCCAGTTCCGCGAGATCAAGGGCATCATGGAAGGCACGGCGCAAGCCGGACTACTCCAAGGCCGTGGACCTGCTGACCAAGGCGGCGATCAAGGAAATGATCATCCCCTCGCTGCTGCCCATCCTGGTGCCGGTGGTCGTGGCCTTCGGCATGAACTGGCTGATGGGACCGGGCGCCGGCATCCGCGCGCTGGGTGGCCTGCTGATCGGCACCATCGTCACCGGCCTGTTCGTCGCCATCTCGATGTGCACGGGCGGCGGCGCCTGGGACAACGCCAAGAAGTACATCGAGGAAGGCCACTTCGGCGGCAAGGGCTCCGATGCGCACAAGGCCGCCGTCACCGGCGACACCGTCGGCGATCCGTACAAGGACACCGCGGGCCCGGCCATCAACCCGCTGATCAAGATCATCAACATCGTGGCGCTGCTGCTGGTGCCGCTGCTGTAAACGTGTGGGGACAGTCGACGGTTGCGACTAGATCAAATCTGTCCCCACACAATCGACACCGAACGAAGAGGGCGGACCGCCCTCCTTCTTCATTGGCCGCGCGCAATATCGCCCCCATATCCGCGGTCCAATGAGCACGAACCAGGAGAACGCAATGGCGGACGAAAAATTTCCGGTCGAGAAATCCGATACCGAGTGGCGCAACGCTGCTGTCCGCGGAGCAGTTCCGCGTGCTGCGCGAACACGGCACCGAACGCGCCGGCACCAGCCCGCTCAACTACGAGAAGCGCACCGGCCAGTACGACTGCGCGGCCTGCGGCCATCCGCTGTTCGAATCGGGCACCAAGTACGAGAGTGGCTCGGGCTGGCCGAGCTTCTTCCGGCCTTTGCCGGGCGCCGTGGCCACGACCACCGACAAGACGCACGGCATGACCCGCGTGGAAGTGCATTGCGCGAACTGCGGCGGCCATCTGGGCCACGTGTTCGACGACGGCCCGGCGCCTACCGGCCAGCGCTACTGCATGAATGGCTTGTCGCTGAGGTTCGAGCCGAAGTGACCGTGCGCCGCTCGTCTACCGCCGACGCATCTTCGGCCGCACCGGCTGCTGCGCCGGCTCGGCATCCGTGTCTCCGGGACGGACGCCGGCGTCGCGTTCACCAGCACCGCGCTGACGAGCTTGTTCAGCCGCGTGCAATAGGCCGCGACTTCCGGCGTGCCCTGCACCTGCACGTCTTCGAGCGCATGGGCGATGTCGTGCAGACGGCGCTCGATGCGTGAATCCATGCGAAGCGAGTGCGTGACGCAGGCGCTGACGCAGGCGGTGATCTCGGCGTCCAATGCGGAGGCCGCCGTACCGGCAATGTGGAGACTCACGGAATCTCAGGCGGACAGCCCGCCTGCAGATGTTCGCGCCACATCTGCGAAAGCTGCATCTCTTTCGCCTCCCCGGACGACATTTGCGGCCGAAACTACCGCAAATTGCTGCGATCGTCCCGCGCAATTTCGCGCCGGCTTTGCCGGTCTCCTCTGACAGGACGATCCGCCAGCTCCGCCGCTCGTGGCCCCGAACCCACAGAGTTGCGCGGCTATGGCGACATCGGCGCTGTTAAGTAGTTGATTGCCCGAGCGGCGGTGAATTCACGCCCGTTGCAATCTGGCAATCGTAACAGTGGGCCGCCGCCGCCGTGGCCACTAATAAGCAGGGAGATCCGGAAAGGTGTTAGACGTAATCAAAGTTCCACGCGGACGTTGGCCGGGTCCTGGACCCGCTGCGTACCTTGCTGCTGGCCGGCCACCCGGTTCTGGGTGAGCTGGCAATTCCTGAAGTCGGGCTGGCTCAAACTCACCACCTGGGACACGACCCTCGAGCTGTTCAAGAGCGAGTACCAGGTTCCCCTGCTGTCACCCACACTGGCCGCGGTGGCAGGCACCGCGGGTGAGCTGTTCTTCCCCGCGTTGCTCATCCTTGGCCTGCTCACCCGCGTCGGCGCGCTGGGGTTGTTTGCCGTCAACCTGCTCGCGGTGGTGTCGTACTGGCACGTACTCGGCCAGGACGGCTACGAGGCTGCGCTCGCACAACACGTGCTCTGGGGTTACATGCTGGTGGTCCTCGCCACGTGCGGCGCGGGCCGCCTTCTCGCTGGACCATGCTGCTCGAGAAGCGTGCGGCCGAGCGGCCGATGCCCGCTAACTAACTGCATCGCCTATGCCCGCCGGCAACTGGCCTCGCATACTCGCCGCATGTCAGAGGCCGGCTCCAGGGATGAGCTCCACAGTCTCGCCGCGCGGCTCACCACCGCGCACGGCGCGGGCATGTTTCCCGCGATGGCTCAGTACCTCGGCGCCATGCTGCATGCCGAGGAAGTGCTCATCGGTGAAGCCGTCGACGAACACCACGCGCAGACGCTGGGCGTCAGCATCAACGGCGCGGCGCAGCCTAACTACCAGTTCCCGCTCGCCGGCACGCCGTACGAGGCGTTGATCCGCACCGAGACGGACACACCGAACGAAGCCGTCAGAAGCGGAACCGGCCAGCCGCGGACGGCAACGGCGCCGCCCATGATTCCGGCTACTTCGGCATGCGCCCTGCACGATGCTCCGGCGGCCATCATGGGCTTCGTGTGCGCGCGCTCCGCCGCGGCACTGCCCATCACCGAGCACCAGCACTGCCTCATCGAGATCGTGGCCGTGCTGCTGACCACCGAACTGCAGTTGATGCGCTCGCAGCGTGAACGCAGTGCCCTGGACTCACAGGTGCACCGGCTGCGCGCCGAGCTCGACGCGGTGGAACGCGTGGAGATCACCGCGGCCGTCACCGGCCGGCACGAGCTGCTCGCCGCCACGCCGCCCCCCATCGATCTCGACGACACCACCGCCACCGGCCTGCATCACGTGCAACGCGAACACATCCTCCGCGTGCTCAATGCCACGCGCTGGGTCATCGAAGGAAATTCCGGCGCCGCGCTCAAGCTCGGCATGAAGCCCGCGACGTTGCGTCACCGCATGAAGAAGCTCGGCATCGCGAGAGCCACCCGCCACCCCTGAGGCGAGGCGTTGCGGATCACCGCGACAAACCAGGTGAAGGCCTGACTACGCGCCCGCGAGCACGATGTCCCAGCGTGCGAGCAGCGACCGCGGATCCATGTCCGCCGACGGTGGCCCCACATCCGCCATGAGCAGCCTGCTGCCCTCGCGCGCCGCGGCGATCACGAAGTCCTTGTCGTTGAGCGGCTCGCCGGGGAAATACATCTGCGTCACCAGCCGCGTCTGGCCGCTGCTGATTCCGAAGTGGATGTGCGGAGGCCGCATCGCATTGCCGGCTGGATAGGCGCCCGGCTTGATGGTCTTGAAGCGGTAGCGTCCCTGCCCGTCGGTGGTGACGCTGGCGAACCCGTCAAAATGAGGATCCAGCGGCGCGGAATTGGAATCGTTGGGGTGGGTGTAACGCCCGTGCGTGTTCGCCTGCCAGATCTCGATGACCGCGCCCGCGACCGGCTTTCCGTCCAGCGACAACACGCGGCCCATGACGTGAACCACCTGGCCGGCGGCGCGTTCTGAATGGCCCTGGATCAGCGTGAGGTCCGCATCGTGATCCAGCGGCTTCTCCAGCGGGTAGAAAGGCCCGCTGGTCTGCGCGGGTGTGCGGGAAAGCTGCGCCGCGGCAGCGGCGCCCGAGGCCAGCGTGGCGCCGGACAACTCCAGCATGCGTCGACGTGAAATGCGGCCAGGCGATTCCATGAGCCCTCCCGTTTCGACTCACTGACCGGCCGGCGGCTCCCAGAGTTCAATCTTGTTGCCGTCCGGATCCACCACCCAGCCGAACTTACCGAATTCGGACTCGTCGACCTTGTCCATGACGTTGCAGCCCTCGGCACGCAGCTGGGCAATCAGGGCATGCAGGTCCGCGACGCGATAGTTCACCATGAACCCCGCGTCGCTCGGCGCGAAGTAGTTGGACGAGGCCTCGAAGACGCTCCACACCGTGGTGCCCGTGCCGCCCGGGTTCTCGTCGGATTTCCAGCGGAACGCGACGCCGCCCCACTCCTCGATCTGGATGCCCAGGTGCTTGCGGTACCACTCGCGCAGCCGCTGCGGGTCGGCCGACTTGATGAAAATGCCGCCGATGCCGGTGACGCGGTTCATAAGTGCCGGGTCTCCGAAGGCGGGTTCCACCAGGCATTGTCACGGCCATTCGCGTAGCGCACGGGTGCCGCGACCAGCTCCGCGAGGTCGATGTCGTCGAGGCAGGACAGCTTCACCGACACGTAGTCACCGCCGATCACCTCGAGAAATCCCTTCTCGAACGAGCCCACTCCACACACCTTGCAGAACAGCTTGTGTCCCTGGCGGCTGCCGAACTGGTAGTCAGTCAATGAGCTCTCGCCGGACAGCAGCCGGAAATCCGCGGGCTTGATGATGACGTTCCAGTTGCGCGTCTTGGTGCACACCGTGCAGTTGCACTTGTTCGTGCCCTGCGCGAGATCGATGTCGGCTTCGTACTTCACCGCGCCGCAATGACAGCTGCCGTGATAGGTCTTCTTCATGTTCGCCCCGGTCATTCGTTGTGCTACGCCAAGCCTACGCTGGCGGATGCGCATCGCGGGAATCTTTTTGCGCACGCATCCGGCCCGACTTTCGACCCGTACCCACGTGTGAATGAAATCTGGCGGCATGCGCCGCACACACAAGGAGAGAGTCATGCGTGGGTTGAGATCCTGGTCAGCAGTGATGACGGTGGTGGCAGCGCCTTTGTTCCTGTCGGCTTGCTTCGATGACAACGACAAGGTTGCGCCCTCACTCGCCACTCCCGCGCCTCTCGCCAACGGCCTCGTCGGCGCCGCACTCACGCCAGTGACGTTCTCCGCCACCGGTAGCAAGACCATCGTGTACGGCGTCTCCGCGGGAACGCTGCCACCCGGCACTACGCTCGACTCGACCACGGGCGTCTATTCCGGGACACCGACCGCGCCCGGCAACTATGCATTCACCGTGTCCGCGACCAACTCGAAGGGCATGGACACCGAGGCCGTGACGCAACTCGTCCTGCAGCTGCCGTCGATCACGGCGCCGTCCTCGCCGCTGACGTCGTTCGTCGGTGGCACGCCGGCCTCGGCGATGTTCACCGCGACCGGCTCGACGCCGATCACCTGGAGTGTCAGCGCCGGCGCGCTTCCGCCGGGCATCACGCTCAATGCCAGCACGGGCGCCTACTCGGGATCACCGACGGCGGCCGGCAACTACTCCTTCACGATCACCGCGACCAACGCCGCGGGCGCGGACAGCGATGCCTTCACGCAGCAGGTCACGGCTCCCGCGGTGAATGCGCAGGCCCTGGTGAACGGCGGCGCACTCGCCGCATTCGCCACGAGTTTCCCATCAGGGCTGGAAGCCCCCGTGGCGATCACGGGCGTGAACGCAGGCGACGTGATCGTGAGCATCGATCGCCGTCCCCAGAACGGTTTTCTCTACGGCCTCGGCTTCAACGCCACGGCCGGCACGGTTCAGCTGTATGCGATTTCGGGCACCACGGGGGTTGCAGCGCCGCTGGGCGCCACTGGCACGTTTGTCGGCCCTGACGGGACAACGCCAGTGCCCGTGGGTGCCGGCGCCAGCACGGTGTTCGGCATGGATTTCAATCCCACCGTCGACCGCGTGCGCGTGGTCAACAGCGCGGGCCAGAACTTCCGCATGAACCCCAACAATGGCGCGCTCGTGGATGGCAACGCCGCGGTGGCCAACACCAACATGGATGGCGCCATCAATGGCGGCGCCACTTCGGCCCAGGAAACCGCGTACACGAACAACGCGCAGAACGCGACGCTGACCACGCAATACACGCTGGATCGCGACAGCGACGCGCTGTGCATCCAGAACCCGCCCAACAACGGAACGCAGACGCTGTGCGCTCCGCTGGTGAATCGCGTGGACGCCGTGCTGGGCTTCGACATCGCGCCGGGCGTGAACACCACGGCCGCCAATGCGGCCGTCGCGGGCACCGCCAGCGCTGTGGTCCGCCGTGAAGGCCAGTCCACGGAGAGCCTCGCCAGCATCGATCTGACTACCGGCGCGCTCACCGATCTGGGGCTGTTCGGCACGGGCGGGGTGAACGGCATCGCCATCCAGCAGCCGGCGGCAATGGCCATCACCGGGCTTTCCTTCGATGGCTCGCAGGTGGTGCGATTCGCGAGCAGCACGCCGGGCACCGTGGTGTCCGCGGCCATCAGCGGCGTGACCGCGGGCGAGATCCTGGTGGGTATCGACTACCGCCCGCAGACCGGCCAGCTCTACGCGCTGGGTGTGAACGCCGCCAGCGATACGGCCACACTCTATCTACTGGATCCGCAGACCGGCACGGCCACGGCCGTGGGCGCGCCGGGCCAGATCCAGTTCGTCGATGCCGCCGGCGCCGCCGTGCCGCTCGGCGAGCCCGCCGAGGGTTATGGCTTCGATTTCAATCCCACGGTGGACCGGGTGCGAGTCACCAGCGCCTCGGGCCTGAACTTCCGGGTGAATCCGAACAACGGCGCGCCGGTGGACGGCAACCTCGGCCTCGCGACCGCGGTTGACGGCACCAATACCGATGGCCTCATCAACGGATTGCCCGTGGGCGCCACCGGGGTCTCCGGCGCCGCCTACACCAACAGCTATGGCCAGCCCCTCACCGGAGGCGTGACCACGCAGTACGTGCTCGACGCGGAGACGAACCAGGTGCTGATCCAGAATCCGCCGAACGCCGGCACCGTCGGCAGTGGCCGCATGCTGACCGTCGGCGGCGATCCGCTGGAATTCACGTGGGTCAGCGGCTTCGACATCCCCTCCGATGTGCGAGTGACCACGTCGGGTTCACCGGTGACCAGCGGCTTCGGTGTGGCCGCGCTCATGGTCGATGGCACGCAGCGGTTGTATTCGATCGACCTCACCAATGGCCGCGCGACCAATCTCGGAGCGGTGGCGGGCCCCCTCTCGGGCCTGGCCGTCGGCCAGGTCGCGGTACGTTGACCGGAAGCCTGCGCGATGCGCCCAAGCGCATCGCGCAGGCGATCTGACTACTGCAGATTTCCCTGGCGCGTCGATCTGCCCGTGTAGCGCATGATCGAATCGATCATGTGGTCCTCGTCCATCACGCCATCCACGGCACGCGTGTCCTTCAAGCTGATCACCAGCTGATTGCTCGCGTCGGCGGCAACGACCAGCCTCACGACATGCGCGTCGAAGTCTTCGAGATTCTCTGCCATCTCTTTGGATTCCTCCGTCCTCCAGGCGAATCCCTCCACTTTGCCCACCGGCTCGAGCAACCCTCCGATGTGAGGTTTGCCATTGAGCGAAGCGTGCTCCGGAATCTCTGCCGTCAGTTTCCGCAGATCGATGACGATGTTCCGCATCCACGGGATGCTCTTCGCGCCATCGAGTCGGAACCGGCCATTGCCACTGCTGGAGACGCTGATGCGCCCCTTGCGCGCCACGATGAAACGGCGGGACTTCTCGAACTCCTTGAACATCCGGAAATACTCTTCCTTCGTGACGCCGAAGTTCGGGTGATACGGCAGCGGACGTGCGTCGGCATGCTCGCGGACGTATCCGTAGATCCATTCGGGATTGCGCTCGATCGCGGCCTGCATGCGATTGCCCAGCTCCTCGGCCTCCCGCGAAGACGCCACGGTGTACAGGTCCATCTCGATGTAGCCGTTCCGCGAACACTCGATCAGCACGGACTCGAGGCGGCCCGGAACCGCGTCGCCGTCCTGGGCGAATGCGGGCCAGGCAAGCGTGGCCGCGATTGCGAGGAGTAGTTTGCGCATGCGAAGCGGCCCGCTAGATGTCCGCCGTCCTGGACCGGCGATACTTGTGGCGGCTCCAGCGCCAGGCCGAATGGCAGAACAGGATGGCGCCATAAATGATCGGCCCATAGGCGACCAGCGCGTAGCCTCCCCCGCGGCTTTCCGCGTCGAACTGCGTGAAGGCGGTGATGGCGAGTCCCGCGGCAAACCAGATGATCCCGGCGATCATGCGTCGCCGGCTCCGTGCGAGCAGCTGGTCGAGGCCCTCGGCGGAAGTCGACAGCCTGGTCAGCTCCTGGCGGGTGTGTTCGACGAAGCGGGCCGCCTGCTCTTTCGACCAGCCATCGGCCACCAATCCATCGATGAGTTCGGCCGGGCGCTCGCGCTCGTCGAGCCGGCCAGCCACGTACTGCATGGTGTCCTGCAGCCGCGCATTGAGCTGGCCGACCAGTTCTTCGGCCTCGTCGCGCGGTAGTTCGACGTCGCGGGTCAGGAACCGGACGAGGTCGCCGGGATCGGCGCCGTCGATGAGTTCGGCGAACACGGCGCCGGTGAGCTCTTCGGGATCGATGTCACCGGAGCCAACGAATCTGGTTAGTCGCATCATCCCTCCCTTTCCGGGAGAGAGGTTACTAGGAAGTCCGGCGCGGCGCGGTCTTGGATGCGGGCCGGCGGGCGCGCATGTCGCGGAGACGCGGCCGGCTGCTCGCGCGCTGACCGCGTGGCGTGGCCGCGCACCAGGCTCCCGCGCGGAAGCGCGTCACGCCCGTCACCACGGGCAGCCGTGATGCGGGCCGGGCACCGGTGGGATGTTCCCCGCGGAATCGGCAGGGTGCGGAGCTTTGGCTGAGCGCGATCGTCATGTCTTCCCCGTGAATGGTTTGTCGTGCCCGGTCACGCGGCAGTGGCCAGCCTGGCCGGCCGCGCGATCACGAAGCCCTGAACGTAGTCCACGCCCATCTTGCGGGCGGCATCGAGCGCGGCGCTGTCTTCCACCTGCTCGGCGATGATCTTGAAATTGAGCGTGCGGGCCAGCTTGATCATGGCGGTGACCATGGTCTGGCTCACGGAGTCGCGCGCGAGATTGCGCATGAACGAGCCATCGAGCTTCAGGTAGTCCAGCGGCAGCGTCTTGAGGCTGGAGAACGAGCCCACGCCCGAGCCGAAGTCGTCGATGGTGAACTTGCAGCCCATGCCGTGCAGCACGCCCACGAAGCGGCGCGCCTGTTCCATGTTGCCGATCACCGCGCTCTCGGCGATCTCGAAACAGATCTGGTCAGGGTGCACGCCGGTCTGGTCGAGCGTCTCGACCACGAACTCGAGGAACAGCGGATCGCCGAGCGTCTGTCCGGAGATGTTGATGGCCACGCTGCGTTCACGCGCGAGCTGGAAGGCATTGCGGGCCAGCGCACCGAGCGTGGTCTGAACCACCCAGCGATCCACCGAGGCCATGAGACGGTAGCGTTCGGCCGCGGCCACGAATTCGCCCGGCGCAATCTCGTTGCCGCTTTCGTCGAGCATGCGCAGCAGCACCTCCATCGAAGGGCCTTCGGTGTCGTTGCCATAGGCGGCGACGATGGGCTGGTAGTACAGCGCGAAGCGTTCCTCCTTGAGGGCGGACTGCAGCTTTTGCAGCCACTGGAATCTCGCCGGTGCTGCGCGCCAGCGCCTCGTCGCGCGCGGAGTACACGGACACGCGGCCCGCGCCTTCCTTCTTGGCGACGTAGCAGGCCGAATCCGCGGCGGCCAGCAGCTGCTCCACGGAGCCGGCCTCGCGGCCGATCTCGATCAGGCCGATGGACACACCGATGTTGAACACGCGGTCGTGCCAGACGAAGCGGTAGCCCGCGATCGAGCGGCACACGTCGTCGGCGATCTGGCGCGCCTTGTCGAGCGGGCAGCCCACCAGCAACATGCCGAATTCGTCGCCGCCGAGCCGCGCCACGGTGTCCGAGTCGCGCACCGCCTCGCGCAGTAGCTTGGCCACCTCGCGCAGCATGGAATCACCGGCCAGGTGTCCGCTGGTGTCGTTGACCATCTTGAAGCGGTCGAGATCGAGGTAACACAGCATGTGCGTGGCCTCGCCGCGGCGCGCCGACTCGGTGGACTCGGCCAGGCGGCGCTCGAACTCGCGGCGGTTCACGAGACCCGTGAGCGCGTCATGGGTCGCCTGGTACGACATCTGACGATGCAGGCCGCGAAGCTCGGTCACGTCATGCAGCAGGATCACCGCGCCAACGAGTTCGCCGCCGTCATCGCGCAGTGGCGAAACCGCGAGCTCGATGGCGCGCTCCTCCCCCGAGGACTTGCCGATGAGCACCGCGCGGCGACTGAACGCATGCGCGTTGGTGCCACCGCTGACCGCTTCACGCACCGGCTCCGCCAGCAGCTTGCGATCCTTTTCGGATCGACCAGGCCACCACTTCCTCGAGCGGCGGCCGGCCACCTTGCGCCTTGTCGACTCCCAGCAGCTTCTCCGCCGCGGGGTTGAGATAGACCAGAAGGCCGGTGGCGTCGGTGGTGACGATGGCCTCGCCCAGCGACTGCATCGCGAACACCTGCAGCGGCGGCACCGCCGGAGGCGGCGGCGGCAGCGGCGGCGCCACCAGCGCGGCGCGCTTCGCGGCTTCCTTCTCGTCGATGCTGCACGGTGGCGAGGGCACGCAGCTTCTTGGTGGGAATCACTTCGACGCCCGTGACCAGCAGCGCGGGGGCGCCCTCGAAATCGATCTGCGCGGTAGTTAGTTCGAGCAGGCTCACCTGGCCCTGCATGCCGACCATCTCGACCTCGAAGCGCTCCGCACCGTGGGCGCCCGCGAGACGGCGGCGAAGGTTGTCCGCCACCAGTTCCGCGTATTCCGGCGCGACCAGGTCGGAGAGCCTGCGGTCGACGAGGTTGACGCGGTCGACACCGACGAAGCTGGCGAACTGGCTGTTGGCGTACAGGATCACGTCACGGTGCACGAGCACCGCCTCGTGGATGCGCTCACCCAGTTCGGTGAATAGTTTGGGTCCGGCTTTTTCGCGGCCCGTTGTGCGCGCGGCGCGCAGCAACAGCTGGTTCACGGAGACGCCGAGAGCCTGCACGTCGAGTTGCGTCTCGTGGCCCGGCTCCATCTCGATGCGCTGCGGCAGCCGCTCGCCGCTCACCGCCCGCTGAACCGTGAGC
The DNA here is from genome assembly GCA_963846605.1 of uncultured Pseudomonadota bacterium. Lineage (GTDB taxonomy): Bacteria > Pseudomonadota > Gammaproteobacteria > Steroidobacterales > Steroidobacteraceae > CADEED01. The sequence continues at coordinate 151,777 of CAWJWS010000007.1, read as the reverse complement.
GAAAGCTCGGAGATCGCCCGCAGGTCGCGCCGTTGAAAGAGGAACAGCACGAACAGCAGCGTCGCAACCAGTGCGAGCAGCACACAGATCAGCCCTAGAACCGACATCCCGAAGAAAGATCCCCAACTTTATTAGTGCGTCTTTTTTGCGAAGCATCCTTGCTCCAGCGGCAGAATAGCCGAGCGTCAGTCGACCACTCATTCGACATTAACCATAAAGATAAGCGATGTGACGATCAGTTCCGCGCCGAAACGAAGCCCTTTGTGGCTGCGGAATCGGGCAGAATAAGTAGCATCCCATTCGTTGACGAGAGACGCACATGCAGACCGAGTTCGCGCGCACCCAGATGATCACGCAGCAGATCCGCGCGTGGGACGTGCTCGACGAACGCGTGCTGGACGCCATGCGCCGCACGCCGCGCGAGTTCTTCGTGCCCGGCAAGTACGCCGAGCTGGCCTTTGCCGACACCGACATCCCGCTGCGCGCCGGGCAGCACATGCTCGCGCCCAAGATTGTCGGACGCCTCCTTCAGGCCCTCGAAGCCGCGCCGGGCATGCGCGGCGCTCGTGGTCGGTTGCGGCACCGGCTTCGTACCCGCTTGCCTCTCCGCCATGGGCGCCAGTGTCCGCGCCATCGAGATCGATCCGGAGCTGGCCACATCCGCCCGCACCAATCTCAAGCGGGCCGGGTTCGGCCAGGTCGAAGTGGTCACGGGTGACACTTTCCACTTGGACCTCGGCAAGGACTATGCGGTCATTGCGGTATGTGGAGCCCTGCCCTTGTACGACGATCGCTTCGCCCGCGCGTTAGCCGTGGGTGGCAAACTTTTTGTCGTGGTGGGCGCCGATCAGCCCCAGGAAGCACTGCTGGTCACGCGGACCGCGGACGCCACCTGGAGCAGTACGGGCCTGTTCGAAACGTCTGTCGACGCGCTCGAGCACGCGCCCGTCCCGAACCCTTCCAGTTCTGAACACCCATGGTTCGTGAGATCTCGGCTCCGGAGCTCAAGGCGAGGCGTGACCGCGGAGAAAATCCCGCTGGTCATCGACGTGCGGGAGGAATGGGAACTGCAACTTGCGAGCATTCCGGGCGTCCTACATGTGCCCATGAATCAGGTGCCGGCCCGTTTGTCCGAACTGTCCCGCGACGCGGAGACGATCGTCATGTGCCATGCAGGTGGCCGGTCCATGCGCGTGGCGCATTTTCTGGCAAACCAAGGATTTACGAACGTTGCCAACCTCACCGGCGGTATTTCCGCGTGGAGCGAGCTGGTGGATGCAACCGTTCCGCAGTACTGACTCGTCTAAGTTTTTCAATTGAGACCATTGCCTGCACCCTAGTGCTGGGTGATATAGTGATATACAACACTAACGAGGACTCTTATTAATGCGCCGTTTACTCGCCCTGGGGATGGGCTGCCTGATTGGAACCACCGCTTCGGCTGAAGACCTGCTGACCATCTTCGACCAGGCCGTGGTCAACGACCCGCTGGTTCGCGAGGCCGAGTTCACCCGCAAGGCCACGCGCGAAGCGCGCCCGCAGGCCTGGGCCAACTATCTGCCGCAGATCAGCGGCGGCTGGAGCAAGACGGAGTCCGACTCCAGCGGCACGTCCACGCAGGACCGGCTGGTCAGCGACCCGGCCATCCCCGGCAACTTCATCATCCAGCGTGAAGACGGTGGCGGCGATTCGACTTTCGAGCAGACGGGCTGGGACGTACAGCTGCGCCAGAGCGTCTTCAATTGGGGCCAGCTGTTCGGCCTGCGCCAGGCGGGCAAGATCGTCGCCCAGGCCGATGCGGACTACGGCGTCGCGCAGCAGGACCTCGCGCTGCGCGTGTCCACGCGCTATTTCGACGTGCTCGCCGCGCAGGATCTCGTGCAAGCCCGCCAGGCCTCCACGGACGCCATCTCGCGGCAGCTCGAGCAGGCGGACAAGCGGTTCGAAGTGGGCCTCATCGCCATCACCGACGTGCAGGAAGCGCGGGCCGCCCGTGACACCGCCGCGGCGGACCTGATCGCCGCCAAGCGCCAGCTCGCCACCGCCCAGGAATTCCTGCGCGAGATCACCGACATGCAGTACCAGGTGCTGGCCACGCCGCGCGCCACGATGCCGCTCAACATCCCCGAGCCGGCGGATCCGCAGAAGTGGACCGAGGCCGCCATGGAGCAGAACCTGTCGCTGACCTCGAGCCGTCTCGGCGCCGACATCGCGCGCGATGACGTGCGTGTGAACTTCGGCGGCCACCTGCCGCAGGTGGATCTGACCGTCGGGAGATCGCACACCGAAACGGAACGATCGAATGCCTTCGGAGCCCTGCCCGGCTTTCCGAACGGTGACACGCTGAACTCGAGCTCGAATGGCGACGTCGACAAGTCGATCGTGCTGTCCGTCTCGGTGCCGATCTGGTCGAGCGGTGGCACGCAGTCGCGCGTGCGCCAGTCGTCGTATCGCTGGCAGGCCGCCAAGCAACGCCTCGAACGCGTGTCCCGCGAGACCGAGCGCACCTCGCGCGACGCCTACCTGGGCGTGGTCTCGGAGATCTCGCGCGTGCAGGCGCTCAAGCAGGCGCTCGAGTCCTCGGCCACGGCGCTGCGCGCCACGGAAGCCGGCTACGACGTGGGCACCCGCACCGCGGTCGACGTGCTCGCCGCGCGCCAGCAGCTGGTGATCGCGCAGACCAACTACTCGCGCAGCCGCTACGACTACATGCTCAACGTGCTGCGGCTGAAGCAGTCCGCGGGCATCCTCGACCGCAAGGCGCTGGAAGACGTGAACGCGTGGCTGGAGAACCCACCGCCGCCGCAGAACCCGCCGACGGTGCTGCCGAACACGCCCCCGGCGCAGTAGCAGCCAATCGACGATCGCGGAAAACGCCGGCCCTGTGCCGGCGTTTTCTTTTCAGGGCAGCAAAGGCTCCAGGAACTCCATGAGCCGCGACACCGCGCCGCGGTTGTCATCCACCGTCTTGCGACCCGCGGCTCCCATGGTGGCCCGCGCGTTCGGATCGGCGAGCAATTCACCGACGACCTTCGCCAGTTCACCCGGATCGTGGACGATCTTCAGTGCGTGCCGTTCGACCAGCATCCGCGCGATGTCCGCGGAGTTGAAGTTGTGCGGCCCGGCCACGATGGGCAGGCCGAGCGCGGCGGGTTCCAGCAGGTTGTGCCCACCGACATGGTCGATGCCCAGGCTGCCGCCCACGAAGGCCACGTCGCCGGCGGCATAGAACGGCGGCAGTTCGCCCAGCGTGTCCAGTAGATAGACCTCGGTGTCCGGCTTCACCGGCAGCGCGCTGGTGCGCCGGATGAAATGCAGTCCGTGCTCGCGCAGCAGGTCCGCCACGCCGGCGAAGCGCGGCGGATGCCGCGGCACCAGCACCAGCAACGCATTGCTGAAGCGCTCGCGCAGCTTGCGATGCGCGGCGATCAGCAACTCCTCTTCCTTCTCGTGCGTGCTGCCCGCCACCCACACCGGCCGATTGGCGCCGAGCATGAGGCGCAGCGAGTGGCCGCGCGTTTCCATGTCCGGCGGATAGCCGAAGTCGAACTTGATGTTGCCGACCACGTGCGTGCGCTCGGCGCTGGCGCCGATGGAACGGAAGCGTTCGGCGTCTTCCTGGCTCTGCGCGGCGATGAAGATGCCGTGCGACAGCGTCTCGCGGAACAGGCCGACGAGCCGGCGATACCGGTCCACGGAGCGCGGCGAAATGCGCGCGCTCGCGAGCACCAGCGGGATGCCCAGGGCGCCGCAACGCTGATACAGGTTGGGCCAGATCTCGGTCTCGAGGATCACCGCGAGCTGCGGTTGCACGCGCTGGAAGAACCGGCGAACCGAGCCCGGCCAGTCGATGGGCACGTAACGCACGTCGACACGATTCTTGAAGATGGCCTCGGCGCGTGCGCGCCCCGTGGGCGTGACCGTGGTCAGCACCAGCGGAATCGCCGGGAAACGCGCCAGCAGCGCTTCCACCAGTGGCACGGCGGCCTGCACTTCGCCCACGGACACCGCGTGCACCCAGATGCTGCGCCCCTGCACGGACGGGCCCAGTCCGAATCGTTGCGAGAAACCGCGCCAATGAGTCTTGTCGCGGAATCCGCGCAGCGCCAGCGCGCCGATCCAGAGCGGCGCGATCAGATAGGCGAGGAAGATGTAGACGAAACGCACGGCGCCTGGCGTCAGGCCAACGAAGCCTGCGGCAGCCCGCCCGACTCCCGATAGCCCGCGAGCAAAGAGTGCCAGTCTTCATCGGAAAAGCTTTCCGGCGCCGCCAGCAGCGTCACCTTCTCGAGCGAACGATAGAGCCGCACGAGCGTCGTATCGGCCCACCAGCCGCGCTTGCGCAGCGTGCCGCGGTCGAAATCGATGAGGTACACCTGCTCCGGAGTCAGCAGGATGTTGTGCGCGTTGAGGTCCGCGTGGCAGACGCCGGCATCGTGGAAGCGGCGCAGGCAGCGGCCCACGGCTATCCACTGCGTGAGCGACAGGGGCCCCTGCAGCAGCCGCTGCGCCAGTGATTCGCTGTTGTCGATGCGCTGGGTGATGAGGTCCGCCGTGTAGAACGAACCTTCACGCCGGTAGCGCGCGGCGATGGGCGCGGGCACCGGCAGCCCGGCGCGGTGCAGGTGGTACGTGAGATACCACTCGGCGAACGAGCGCGTGTCCGCCTCCGAGCTGAACCAGTAACGGTCTTTTGAAAATTTTGCGATGAGTCCGCCACGGCGGTAGTGCCGCAGGACGAAGTGTCCATCACCCGCGCGGATGAACCAGGTGGTGCCGCGGCCAAGAGCCGAGCCTTCGATGGCGTCGTGCTTGCGCCAGTATTCCGGGTCGAAGAACTCCGGGGCGAAATTGCCCGTGCGTTGGGTGTCGTATAGCATCCGGCCGCCATCGATGGCGGCTTCGGCGACTTCCGCGCCCACTGGCCAGTGGCGCTTCATACCCGCACCATGGACGCGATGAAAGCAACCGCCAAAGAGATCCCGGACAAGGTTTGCCTGCTGCGTCTCTCCGCCATCGGCGACACCTGCCACGTGGTGCCTTTGTTGAGACGGCTGCAGGCCGCCTGGCCGCGCACGCGCTTCACCTGGGTGATTGGCAAACTCGAATCGAAGTTGATGAGCCTCATTCCGGATGTGGAGCTTATCACCGTGGACAAGGGCGCCGGCCTCAGCGCGTACCCCCGCCTGCGCGAAGACATGCAGCGCCGGGGCGCCTTCGACCTGCTGCTGCACCTGCAGCTGTCCATCCGCGCCAGCACGGCCGCCGTCCTGATGCCCGCGCCTATCAAGCTGGGTTTCGACCGGCCGCGCGCGCGCGAGCTGCAATGGCTGTTCACGAACCGCCGCATCGCCGAGCGCTCGCGCGAACACGTGCTCGACAGCTTCCAGGGATTCGCCGATGCGCTCGGCGTTCCTCCCCAGCCTTTGCGATGGGACATTCCGCTGCCGAAGCCCGCGCAGGACTACGCCGCGGAACTGATCCCCGACCGCCAGCCCACGATGCTGATCAGCGCCTGCTCCAGCCACCGGCTGCGCAACTGGATGCCCGAGCGTTACGCCGCCGTGGCCGACCACGCCGTCAAACAACATGGCATGCGCGTGATCCTGTGCGGCGGCCCCTCGGGCGTCGAACGTGACATGGCCGCGGCGATCCGCAAGCACTGCACCACCACCGTGGTCGACCAGGTGGGCAAGGACACGCTGCCGCAGATGCTCGCGCTGATGTCGCGCGCCACCGTACTGCTGTCGCCCGACTCGGGCCCGGCGCACATGGCAACCATGGTCGGCCTGCCCGTGATCGGGCTCTATGCCGCCACGAACCCGTTCCGCAGCGGCCCGTACTACTCGCGCCGCTGGACCCTGAACCTCTATGATGAGGCGGCAAGAATATTCCTGAAGAAGAACGCCGCCGAGCTGCCCTGGACCCAGAAGATCGAACTGCCCGGCGTCATGGAGCTCATCGGCGTCGACCTCGTCAACGCCAAGCTCGATGAGCTGCTGTCCGTGCCGCTGGAGGCAAGACTCGTATGAAAGACATCCTGGTCCCACTGAGCCCCGGCGAGATGCTGGACAAGATCACCATCCTGCGCATCAAGGCCGCGCGCATGAGCGACCCGGTCAAGGTCGCCAACGTGAAGCACGAGCTCGCGTTGCTGGAGAAGACCTGGACCGACTCCGGCGCCGCCGCCGTCAACATCGGCGACGAAGAAGCCAATCTCACGCGCGTGAACGAGAAGCTCTGGGTCATCGAAGACGAGATCCGCGACGAGGAGCGCGCCAAGCGGTTCACCGAGAAGTTCATCGAGCTCGCGCGCGCCGTGTACATCACGAACGACGAGCGCGCGGCGATCAAGAAGCGCATCAATACCGCGATGGGCTCCACCATCGTCGAAGAGAAGTCATACAAGCAGTACTGACGAACCGGTGGACGAAGCCTTGGTACCGGGTTGCGATTCTCGTGATTTCCGCAGGAGCCACGCCGGATGAAACGTAGGGATCTGCTTCGCGCCGCCACCACCGCATTCGCCTTGGGCGCCGTGTCGCCGGTTCGCTTGCTGGCGCAGGGCTCCGCTTCCGCCCTCAGGCCCATGACCGGCGGCATCCAGCCCATCGCGAAAGCCGAGTACCTCGCGCGCATCGACCAGGCGCGCGCGCTGATGGCGAAGCACCACCTCGGCGCGCTGCTCATCGAGCCCGGCGCCTCACTGGTGTACTTCACGGGCGTGCACTGGTGGCGCAGTGAGCGGCTCACCGCCGCCGTGCTGCCGCGCGACGGCGAGATCGCCATCGTCACGCCGCACTTCGAGGAGCCCTCGGTGCGCGAAAGCCTCGAGGTGCCCGCCGAGGTGCGCGTCTGGAACGAGCATGACGATCCGCTCGCTACCGTCGCCGGCATCCTGCGCGATCGCAAGGTCGACGCGCCGATCGGCATCGAGGAGACCGTGCGGTTCTTCGCCGTCGACGGATTGCGCAAAGCGATGCCGCGCGCCGAGATCAGGTCCGGCGCGCCCGTGGTGCGCGGCTGCCGCATGGTCAAGTCACCGGCCGAGCTCGCGCTGATGCGGAAGGCCAGCGACATCACCATTGCCGCCTACGCGCATGTCTGGCCGCGCATCAAGGCCGGCATGTCGAACCACGACATCTCCGCGATGATGGAAGCCGCGCACACCGCGCTCGGCGCGCGGCACGAATTCGCGCTGGTGCTGCTCGGTGAAGCCGCCGCCTATCCACACGGATCGGGCAAGCCCCAGTCGGTGCGCGAATCCGAAGTCGTGCTCATGGATTGCGGCTGCTCGGTGCAGGGCTACCAGTCCGACATCTCGCGCACGTTCGTGTACGGGAAACCCACCGCGGAGCAGCGCAAGGTGTGGCAGCAGATGCGCGACGGCCAGCAGATCGCCATCGAGACCGCGCGAGTCGGCGTGCCCGCGGGCAAGGTCGACGATGCCGTGCGCGCGCAGTACGAGAAGTGGGGTTATGGCCCGGGTTACAAGCTGCCCGGCCTCTCGCACCGCACGGGCCACGGCATCGGACTCGATGGCCACGAACCCGTGAACCTGGTGCATGGCGAGACCACGCTGCTCGCGCCCGGCATGTGCTTCAGCGACGAACCGGGAATCTATCTACCGGGGAAGTTCGGCATCCGGCTGGAGGATTGCTTTCACATGGATGCCGACAAGCCAATCTGGTTCAGCGAGCCGCCGCCGTCGATAGACCGGCCCTTCGGCTGACCCGCGTTGCGAGACGCAAACGGGGGCATTCCTGAATTTCCGGGAATCGGGGACGGGGCTTTAGCGTGCTGGCGGCGCGTTGCCGCGGGAGTGAGGAGCTTTCCGGAGCTCAGTCTCGGGCGCGCGCTTCGCGCGTTCCCTCGGGGGAAGCTACGCAGGTGGAGCTGTCAGCGCTTCGCTTGGGACTGCTGGCGAACGAGGACTTGGGTTGAACCACCAAGAGTACCTCCGCGTTTAACGCTTCCCCCTCGGCGCCCTCGATTCGCTCCGGAAAGCTCCTCACTCCCGCGTCAACGCATCACCGTCGACGGGCCAGCCCCGTCCCCGATTCCCGGAAGTTCAGGAATGCCCGCCTTCACGCCTCACTTCGTGAGCGTATATTCCGCGCCGCAGTACGGGCACTTCGCCCATCCCGTCTGCTCCACCGGCAGATAGACCCGTGGATGCGAATTCCAGAGATACATCTCCGGCATCGGGCACGCGAGCGGGAGATCGCTGGCGTCCACTTTGTATTCGTTCTGGGCGTTGGGCTGGATGAGCGGTTTGGTGGCTGGCATGGCGGGGCGGATTATAGGGGCCCCGCCCCGGCGCTCGCCATGTCCGGAGGTGCATCCGCAGGCCAGGGCGGCGCGTAGAGGATCGACTCGTGGAAAACCCGAATCACCTCGCCGGAAAAGGACGCCACATGTTCGAAGCGCTCGGCCGAAGCACCCCCGACCCGGGCCGGGATGAACTGGCCTCGCTGGTCGGCAGCATGTGCCAGGGCGACCGGCAGGCTCTCGAAACCCTCTACGAAGCCACGGTGGGCAAGCTCTACGCGCTGGCCACGGCCATCCTGCGGCATGTCGAGGATGCCGAAGAAGTGGTCTGCGAAACCTACGCCCAGGCCTGGGAGACCGCGGCACGATTCGACCCGGCCCGCGCCAGCGTGACCGGCTGGCTGCTCATGATGTGCCGCAGCCGCGCGCTCGACCTGTTGCGCAAGCGGCGCGCGCGCGGCGAGAGCTTCGACCTCGCGGGCTGCGATGGCGTCGCCGAAGACCTGCCGCGTCCCGACGAACTTCTCGCACTCATGCAGACCAACAGCCGCGTGCATGCCGCGCTGTCGATTCTCACCCCCGAGCGGCGCCAGCTCGTGTCGCTCGCCTTCCTGCGCGACCTCACGCATCCGGAGATCGCGGAAGCCACGGGCATGCCGCTGGGCACGGTGAAGAGCCATCTTCGCCGCGCGCTGAGCCAGCTGCGCGAGCATCTGGAGGGCGCGCAATGAGCCACCCTTCCGAAGACGAGCCGTTGTTCGCCGACCTCGCGGCGGCCCTGCGGCCGCTGCCTCTATCAGATGCGCAGCGCGACCGGCTGCGTGCGCGCATGCGCACCATTCCGTCCGAAGCCGTGCCCGCGGGCATGACCACGCTGCGCGGCTCCGATGGCGAATGGCTGCCGCTGAATCCGCTGGTGCAGATCCGGGTGCTGCGCGTCGACGCGGCTGCGGGCAACCAGACGGTCCTGATCCGCGCCGCGGCGGGCGCCGTGCTGCCGCGCCACCGCCACCGCCGGGACGAGGAATTCATCGTGCTCGAGGGCCAGTGCCGCATCGGCGCGCTGGTTCTCGAGGCCGGCGACGCGCATTTCACTGCCGCGGGTTCCTGGCACGACGACGTCACCACCGACACCGGCGTCCTGGTACTGGTGCGCGGCGAATATCCGGCACCGGCATACGCGTGAACCACCTCCCCGACAACGTGTATCACTTCCAGGGCCGCAGCCAGGTGGGCAACACCGGCGCGTGGATCTACGACCTCGTCGCCGGATCCATCCGGCCGCAAGCGCTGTCGCACGAGCGTTGCCGCGAACTGCGCGCGCGCATCCTCGCGCGCTTCGCCGCGCGCCAGTCCTGCGCGGTGACCATCCGCGCCTGCGAAAGCGAGTGGCGGCCGCTCGCGCCCGGCGTCACGATCAAACTACTGCGCGGTGATGCCGCCACCGGCAACATGACGGCCTTCATCCGCATGGAACCCGGTTCCTCGCTGGACGCGCATGCGCATGCGCAGGACGAGGAATGCCTGATCGTCGAAGGTGAGATCTTCATCGGCCGACACCGGCTGGCGGCGGGTGACCTGCACGTAGCGGGCGTCGGCACCGAACACGAGGCCATCACCTCGCCGCGCGGCGCGCTCATGCTGGTCAGGGCGGAGTTTCGCCCGGGGCTTTGACGCCCATCGTCCGTTTCCAGATGTCGGTGACCGCCGCGCGCGTCTCCGCGAACTCCGCCGCGGGCACGATGGGTTCGCCACGCTCCAGCGACAGGTGATGCGAATGCTCGCGGTATCGCCGGTACGCACTGGTGAGCACGTCCACGGTGGTTTGCGGCACCAGGTCCGCCGACGCCACGGACTCGAGCTGGCGGATCGTGTCGGCGAACATCACCACGGGCGGATGAGTACCCGCGTGCAGCAGCGCCCAGTACTGCGCCAGGAATTCGATGTCGGCCGTGCCGCCGGTATCCTGTTTGATGTCGAACTGGTCGGCGCTGCGTGCGCGTGACAGCTCGCGGCGCATGCGCTGGCGCATGTCGCGCACTTCGTCGCGCAGTTTCTCGCGGCGCACGGATTTCATGAGGATGTCGAGGCGCACCTCCTCGAACGCCGCGCGCAACGCAGGATCGCCGGCCACGGCGCGCGCATGCAGCAGTGCCTGGTGTTCCCAGGTCCAGGCTTCCTTCTCCTGGTATTCGGCGAAGGCGCCGATGCGCGTGATCAGCATGCCGCCCTTGCCCGAGGGTCGCAGGCGCTGATCCACCTCGTACAACCGGCCGGCCGGCGAATGCATGGTGAGGATGTGCACCACGCGTTGCGCGTAGCGGATGAAGAACACCTGGTTGTCCACGGGCCGCGCGGCATCGGTCTCCGCGCCTTCCGCGCCGGAGTCGTGCAGGAACACCAGGTCCAGATCCGATGCATAGCCCAGCTCGTTGCCGCCGAGCTTGCCGTAGCCGACGGCGCAGATCTTCACCACGCGGCGTTCGCCGTTCACCACGTGATGCGGCACGCCGAACTGCGAAGTCATCTGCGCCCAGCCCAGCTTCATGGCCTGCTCGACGATGATCTCCGCGACCTCCGTGAGGTAGTCGCTCACGCGCATCAGCGGAATCTTGCCCGTGAGGTCCGCCAGGGCCACGCGGAAGATCGCCGCGCGCTGGAACTGCCGCAACCCTTCCACCTGGCGTTCGGGCTCATCCTCGGACAGGTGCGCGAGCCGCGACGCGGCTTCGGCCTCGAGCACCCGGCGCGGCGGCGGCAGCCCGCCCGTGGATTCATCGAGGAGTTCGTCCAGCAGCAGCGGATGCGAGGCGATCTGCGCGGTGAGGAACTCGCCGAGGCTGGCGAGTTCGATCAGCTTCCGGCGCACCAGCGTGTTCTCGTTGAGCAGCGCGAAATACGCGGACCGCGAGCCGATGGCCTCGAGCACCTTGAGCACGCGGCGGAGGACATCGTTCTGGGCCGCGGATTTCTGATCGGCAATTGAAGACGCCAACCTCGGCAGCAACAGATCCAGCCTCGCCCTTCCCGCCGCATCCAGCCTGCGCAGCGCACCCGACCCGCGGAACTCCGTCAGCAATGCCGCCGCCGCCCCACCATCCTGGAAGCCGCGCGCTTCCAGCGCCGCCGCGAGCTGGCCGCCCTCGGCACCCCGCACCCAGGCTTCGGCCAGTCCGTTCAGCCCGGGCATGTCGGCGGGCACGGCTTCATTGCGCGAGAACATCACTTCCTGAAACGCGCGCGTGACGCGCGCGCGATGCGAGTCGAGTTCGGCGGCGCAGGCGGCCCAGTCCGTGAATCCCAATGACACCGCGATGCGTTCCCGGATCAGCGCGTCCGCGGGCACGGTGTGGGTCTGCTGGTCGCCCAGCATCTGCAGACGGTTCTCGACTCGCCGCAGGAAGTGGTAGGCGGCTTCGAGCTCCTGCGCCACGCGCACGGGCAGCAGCTTGCCGCCGGCGAGTTGCGGCAGCACGTGGAGCAACGATGCGTGCTGTATGCGCCGGTCCTGCCCACCGCGGATGAGCTGGAAGGACTGCACGATGAACTCGATCTCGCGGATGCCGCCCGGCCCCAGCTTCACGTGCTCGGCCAGGTCGCGCCGCGCGACTTCCTTCTCGATGAGCCCCTTCATCTCGCGCAGCGATTCGAACACGCCGAAGTCGAGGTATCGCCGGTACACGAAGGGCCGCACGCTCTCGGACTGGATGACCCGGTAGGCTTCGACGCCAGTGAGAGCGCGCGCCTTCACCCAAGCGTATCGCTCCCAGTCTCGCCCGTGGGTCTGCAGGTAGTCGTCGAGGAAGGTGGCATTCACCGCCAGCGGCCCGCTGTCGCCGAAGGGCCGCAGACGCATGTCCACGCGGAACACGAAACCATCGGCGGTGCGTTCGCCCAGGATGCGGATCAGCAGCCGGCCGAGCCGGGTGAAGAAATCCTCGTTGTCGATGCAACGCGCGCCGGCGGTGGTTCCCTTTTCCGGGAACACGAAGATGAGGTCGATGTCCGACGAGAAGTTGAGCTCGCCGCCGCCCAGCTTGCCCATGCCGAGCACGATCAGCGGCTGCAACTCGCCGGCCAGGTTGCGCGGCTCGCCGTAGGTGCGCACCAGGTCCTGCGTGGCGTACTCGCAGGCGGCGTCGATGGCCACATCCGCGAAGGCCGAGGTGTCGGCCAGGGTTTCGGTCAGTGTCGACCAGCCCGCCAGGTCGCGCCAGGCGATGCGCACCATCTCGCGGTTGCGCTGGCGGCGGATGGCTTCCATGAAACCCGCGAGGTCCGGCGATCCGGCGACCGCGGCCTTCAGGCGCCGCGCCATCTCGTCCTGGGCCAGCGTCCGGTCCAAAGCGGCATCGTTGATGAGCCAGCGGGCCATCGCCGGTTCGCGCGCCAGGCAGTTGCAGACGAAGTCGCTGGCGGAAATCACCCGGGTCAGGGCCTCGCGCAGTTCGGGCGCGGCACCCTCGAATTCGGCGAGCGCGCCCGATTCGCGCAGGCGCGTCAGCTGATGCTCGTTGAAGGCGGCTAGTTCCGGGGTCACGGGCGCGTACTTTACTGGAAACACCCCTTGCGGTCGGCGCGGGGAAGCCTACGATCGCGGCATGAACGCACTTCAAGCCGCGCCCCGGCTGCTCACCTTCGCGCTTCTCTCCACCGTGTGGCTCACCGCCTGCACGAAGCAGGAATCCATTCGCGAGATCGACTGGGCAAAGGCCGCGCTGGCGCGCAATCCGGATTTCGAGATCGTCGCCACCGACGAGTCCGCGGGCCTGTTCACTGTGCGTGACACCGCCACGGGCACCATGAGCACGCTGAAGCTCGCCGATCTCATCGCCGCGCCCCGCCCCATCCCCGCGGCCAAGGCCGCGCCGGCAGCGGCCCCCGCTTCCGAGCCCGTGCAGATGCCGGAGCTGCCAGCGGAAGCGGACGCGCTCGCGGCGAATCAAACTACCGAGACGGTCGAGGCGGCGCCCGCGGGCAGTGGTGCTTCGCTCGCCGAAGGTCCCGGCTACAGCATCACGCGCGCCACCGGCAACAAGCCCGAGGCCGCTTCCACCGAGGCGCTGGAAGGCCCGGGGTACAAGATCGAGCGCGAAGCCACGGCAGGCAAACCGGCCGCCGAGGCAGAGGCCGTGGCCAGCTCCGGTGTCGAGAAGCGTTCGGATCCCATCATCTGCCAGGGCAACCGGCTCATGCGCATCGATGGCGAGACCATCGAGTTCACCGGCGATGCCGTCATCGCCGAAAAGGGTTGCGACCTCTACATCAGCAACGCGCGCATCAGTGCCGGTGGCGTGGGAATCATCGCGCGCCAGGCGCGCGTGCACATCGTGAACAGCAGCATCGGCGGCTTCCGCGGCTCTTATGAGGTCTCGGACGGCGCGGAGATCTACGTGGCGCGTACCACGTTCACGGGCATCGGCCGCCGGTTCGAGGGTGGCACCATGAACGACCTCGGCGGCAATTCGTACGAGAGCCACTGAGTCCGCCGCCAAGGCCGGACGCCGCTACAATCGCTCCCGGGTTTGGCCCCCTCGTTGGCGGCCATGTTTGGCGCTCGCTGGCAGCGCCCGTTCATAGCCTGGGAGATTTCTCGTGACGTATTGCGTCGGCGTGCAGGTCGATGAAGGCCTGGTATTCCTTTCCGATTCGCGCACCAATGCCGGCGTCGATCACGTCAGCACGTTCCGCAAGATGACGTTCTTCGAGATGCCGGGCGAGCGCGTGCTCGTGCTGCTGTCCGCGGGCAATCTCGCCACCAGCCAGTCCGTCACCGGGCTGCTGCGCGAACGCGTGAGCAACGCCAGGGGCAGCCTGCTCACCGCGCGCTCCATGGCCGACGCGGCGCGGCTAGTTGGCGACGCGGTCCGCGACGTCCATCAGCGCGACGCCGAGGCGCTGCAAAAGCACGGCATCGAGTTCAATCCCACGTTCATCATCGGCGGCCAGATCGGCGGCGAGGCGCCGCGGCTGTTCCACGTGTACTCCGCGGGCAACTTCATCGAGACCACGGCCGACACGCGCTACTTCCAGATCGGTGAGTCCAAGTACGGCAAGCCCATCATCGATCGCGTGGTGAAAGCGGGAACGTCGCTGGCCCAGGTGGCGAAGTGCGCACTCATCTCCATGGATTCCACGATCCGCTCGAATTTGTCGGTGGGCCTGCCGCTGGATCTGGCCATCGTGCGGCGCGATGCGCTGGGCGTGACTTTGCATCGAAGCATCGCTGCGGAAGATGCGTACTTCAAAGTCATCCGCGACGGCTGGGGCGAGTCCCTGCGCAACGCCTTCCACGCGTTGCCGGATCCCGAGATCCCGTAGGGAAAGGGGACAGATCTATTTTTCCCTCCCAGGAGCCTGGGTTTGGAGTGCCGGGGCGGGAATAAGAGATCTGTCCCCTTTTCCCCACTTCCGGGACATCCGACCGTGCAGCGCGCACGTTTCGGCGTGCACGTAGTTTCATTCGCGCGCAATCAGGCGTAGGTTGTTTGGCATGACGGAGCCGACCAGCCGACGAATGGCATTGCAGGCTTTGCTTGCCCTCGGCGGGTTCACCGCCTCGCGCTCCCTTTTTGCCGAACCGAACTTCGGCGCGCGCGTCCCCGGCTCTCCCGAAGATCTCTCCGGCGCGCTCGCCAACCCGGAACCCCTGTTTGCCGCGCCCACCCGGCTCGATCGCATCGGCCGCGTGATGACGCACGTGAAGGTCAACGGCAAAGGGCCGTTCCGCTTCGTCATCGACACCGGCGCGAGCCGCTCGACGCTGGCACCGCATCTCGCCAAGGCCCTGGGTCTCACCCAGGCCACCGGCCGCAACGTCATGCTGAATGGCGTCACCGGCGCCGCCGAAGTGCCCACCGTGATCGTGGACAGCATCGAGATCGGCGCGCTCAAGTTCACCGACCAGCATCTGCCGGTGATCTTCACGTCCATCATGGGCAATGCCGACGGCATCCTCGGCGTCGCCGGCTTCAACGACCAGCGCATCGACGTGGATTTCAAACGCGATCGCGTGCAGGTGCTCGCGTCCAATGGACGCCGGCCGCATTTCAGCATGGTGACCGCGCGCGCCCATCGCAACAACAACGGACTCATGATCGTGGACCTGCGCGTGGGGCGCCGTCTCAAGACCAAGGCCGTGATCGACACCGGCGCGGAACGCACGCTGGGCAACCTCGCGCTCCAGGAAGCGCTGAACAAGGGCCGGCGCCGCAAGCGCGAGCCCGTGTCGGCCATCGTGCACGGCGCCACGCCTGACATCGCCGACGGCGACGTGCAGGAAATCAAGGAAGCCAGCCTCGGCGACATGCGGTTGTCGAACCTGGAAGTCATCTTCGCGGACTTCCACGTGTTCAAGCTCTGGGGCCTCGACAAGGAACCCGCGCTGCTCGTGGGCATGGACATGCTGGGCGTGCTCGAACGCCTGGTCATCGACTATCGCCGCAACGAAGTCAGCATGTACGGTGAGCGGCAGTCCCTGATTCGGACCGTTCACCGCTAGATCCTCTTCGAACGAAGTCTTGCCCGCCGCGCTGACGCGCTGACGCGATCCTCACATCGGAGCTATGGGCGCGCCGTCGCCAGCTTGAGGCCGAGGCCGATGAACAACGCGCCGGCCACCTTGTTCATCACGGTCGTCATGGACGGCCGGCGCAGAAACGCGCCGCGCAGCCGTGCCGCGGCCACCGCCAGCATCACGCACCAGGCGGCGCCCAGGGCCACGAACGACAGGCCCAGTGCGATGAACGCGCCCACCTTGTACGGGCTGGCCGCGTCGATGAACTGCGGCAGCAGCGCGAGAAAGAACAGTGCCACTTTCGGATTCAGCAGGTTGGTGAGCACGCCCTGACGGAAGGACGCCCAATGCCGGTGGTTGCAGCCCTGCCCCTGCGCGGGATCCTCGCCCGGCAGGCCGCTCGCCCGTGAGAGCAGCGCGCGCACACCGATATAAATGAGATACGCCGCGCCGGCGAACTTCACCACCATGAACGCGTACGGCGACGTCGCCAGCAGCGCCGACAGTCCCAGCGCGGCCAGCAGCGTGTGGATCACCGTGCCGGCGCTGACGCCCAGGGCTGCCGCGATCCCGTCGCCCCGGCCTCCCGACAACGACCGCCCCAGGATGAAGAACGTGTCCTGGCCGGGCGTGATGATGAGAAGGATGGCGGTGGCGATGAACAGCCAGTAGTGGTGGATGCCGAGCATGCCGGCACTGTGCCGGTGACACCCCGGCTTGGCAATGCATTGAAGGCCCAGAGTTTCTTGCCCTGGCCCGGGTTTTTCTGCGCCTCGCGGGAACCGCCGGGCCGCCAGCCGCAACCCACGAAAAGCCACTGCCATGGAAAGGCAAAAGAAGGGGTTTCATGCTGTCGATCCTGGTTTGTCATTCCTATTTCCTGCACCTCGACCAGAAGCAGCAGGTACGCGCCAAGCCCTATCCACCTCTCGCCACGCTGCAGGTGGTCTCGCTGCTTCGGGCGGCCGGATACGAGGTGGCGTTGTTCGACGCCATGCTGGCCGAGGGCTGCGAACGCTTCGAGCGGCAGCTCGACGTGCTGCGCCCGCAGGTGGTGCTGTTCTACGAGGACAACTACAACTTCCTCAGCAAGATGTGCCTGGGGCGGATGCGCCGCGCGGCGTTCGACATGCTGGGTCTGGCCCGCGCGCGCGGCGTGCGCTGCCTGTCGGCGGGCTCGGATGCGTCCGACGCGCCGGGGAAATATCTGGAAGCCGGCGCCGAGGCCGTGATCCACGGCGAAGGCCTGGGCTCGTTGATGGCCCTGATGTCGCGCCTCGATGCGGACCCGGCGATGCCGGCGGGCGAGTTTGCCGCGGACGTGCCCGAAGTCAGCGTGACATCGCGCGGTGCCGCGAAGCGCGCGTGCGCCTCGGGGCGCCTGCCTCCGCCCTCGCTGTCGCCATTGCCGGCCTGGGACCTGGTCGACATCGAAAAATACCGGCGCGTATGGCGCCGCGCGCATGGCTACTTCAGCCTGAACATGGCGACCTCACGCGGCTGCTCGTTCCGCTGCAACTGGTGCGCCAAGCCCATCTGGGGCAATCAATACCTGCAACGCCCCGCGCGCGAAGCCGCGGCGGAGATGCTGTACCTGCGGCGCCACTACCGGCCCGACCACATCTGGTTCGCCGACGACATCTTCGGCTTTCGCGTGGACTGGGTGAATGAGTTCGCCGCCGCCTTGAACGAAGGCGGGGGCGGCGTGCCTTTCACCATCCAGCTGCGCGCCGACCTGGTGAGTCCGCGGATGGCGGCGGCGCTGCGCGCCGCGGGCTGCCGCGAAGTCTGGCTGGGCGCGGAAAGCGGCAGCCAGAAGATCCTCGACGCCATGAACAAGGGCACCACGGTGGAACAGAACCACGTCGCCCGCGGCCTGCTCGGCGCCGAAGGCATCCGCGTGGGCTTCTTCCTGCAGCTCGGCTATCTCGGTGAGAACCTGCACGACATCCTGGCCACGCGGCGGCTGCTGCAGGAAGCCAGGCCGGATGACGTGGGCGTGAGCGTGTCCTATCCACTGCCGGGCACGCGCTTCCACGAGCAGGTGCGTGAACAGATGCGCGGCAAGACGCACTGGCAGGAGAGCAACGACCTGGAAATGATGTTCGAGGGCACCTACCGCTCGGACTTCTACCGGCAGCTGCGCAACCTGCTGCACGACGAAGTGACGCAGCCCGGCAGCCTGGATCTCGAGCGGCGCTGGAACGATTTGCTGGCGAGCGAAGCCAGCTACCGCACGGATACGGAAACCGGGACTCACGGCCTGATGCCGGAACTCGTGCTCGGCGCCGCGGCCACCTGAATGACCGACCTGCTGCTCACGCACGGCTACTTCCTCGCCGAGGACGAGAAGGAGCGGCAGATCATGAAGCCCTATCCACCGCTCGGGCTGCTCTATCTCACGGGCTGGCTCAAGCGGGCGGGATACTCGGTCGAAGTGTTCGACAGCACTTTCGGGGAACGCTCGCAACTCGTGCGCCGCCTGCAATCGCAGCCGGGGGGTGTCCTGGGCATCTACACCAATCTCATGACGCGTCGCTCGGTGCTGGAAATCGTGCGCGCCGCGAAGCAGGCGCGCTGGACCGTGGTGCTCGGCGGACCGGAGAGCGCCAACTACACGCACGAGTATCTCGATGCCGGCGCCGACGTCATCGTCGTGGGCGAAGGCGAGCTCACGATGACGGAACTGCTGGCCGCGCTGCCACGCTCCGGCCCGCACCGGCTGCATGCCATCCGCGGCGTGGCGTTCCGCGATGAAACCGGCGCCGTCGTGCGCACGCCGGAGCGCGCCAAGATCGCCGATCTCGACACCCTGCCCTGGCCCGACCGCGAGGCCATCGACCACTCGCTCTACCTGCAAGCCTGGAAGACGCATCACGGCGCCAGCAGTATCAACCTCATCACCGCGCGCGGCTGCCCGTACCGCTGCAACTGGTGCTCGCACGCCGTGTACGGTTTCACGCACCGCCGGCGCAGCCCGGCGAACGTCGCCGATGAAATGCGCTGGATCGTCGACCGTTATGCACCGGACCAGGTCTGGTACGCCGACGACGTGTTCACGATCAGCCATCCGTGGATGCAGAGCTATCTCACCGAGTTGCGGAAGCGCGGCATCCACCGTCCGTTCGAGACCATCACCCGCGCGGACCGGCTGCAGACCGAGAACTCCGCGCGCATGCTTCGCGAACTGGGTTGCTACCGCATCTGGATAGGCTCCGAGAGCGGCAGCCAGAAGATCCTCGATGCCATGCAGCGGGGCGTGAGCGTCGCGCAGGTGCGGCACGCCTGCCAGCTGGCGCAGGCCAATGGCATCCAGGTGGGCATGTTCCTCATGTGGGGCTACGAGGGCGAAGAGCTCGAAGACATCGCCGCCACCGTGGAGCACGTGAAGGCCAGCAACCCGGACATCTTCCTCACCACGGTGTCCTACCCCATCAAGGGCACAGGCTACTTCGACAAGGTGCGCGAACGCGTGGATCTGCCGGTGGCCTGGGAAACCGCGTCGGACCGTGATCACGTAGTCGCCGGCCGGCACGGGCGCGATTACTACAAGCTCGCGGATCAGTGGCTGCGCAACGAGGTCGAGGCGTCCAGGCTGGTGTCGCGTGATCCGCAGCGCGCGGCGGAATTGCTGGGCGCGGCGTACGAGGCGCGCGACTCCCTGCAGCGCTGGAGCGCCGCATGAACGCCGCGGGCGACGCGGACCTGCCGCCCTTCGCGGTGATCGCCGCGGCGCTTCGCAAGACGACCGAACGGCTGACGCGCGAAATCGCCTCGCCGCAAGCGGAGCCACCGGACTGGAACGAGTTCGAATGGAGGGTAGCGCGCGCGGTGTGCGCCATGCATGGCATCTCGGCGCTGCTGGCGACGCGACTGCTGTGGAGGGGCCCGCCGGACTGGCTCGCCTTCCTGCGCGAGCAGCACACACAGACACTGGCCTGCAGCGAACGCATCGGCGAAGTACTCGCGCGGCTCGACGACGCCGCGCGCCGCGCGGGCGTGTCCTGCGTGGCGCTCAAGGGCTCGGCGGTGCGCGCGCTATCGCTGCATCTGCCGGGCGAGCGGCCCATGGGCGACATAGACCTGCTCATACGTCCCGACGACGTCGCGGCTGCGGCGCGCGTCATCGAGTCGCTGGACTACGAAGCCGCCTTTTCGTCGCGTCGACATCGCGTGTTCATGCCGCGTCATTCCCGGCCGACGCAGAGCTATGGCGAGCACGTCGACAACCCGTTGCGCATCGAGGTGCACGAGCGGGTGTTCGAGCCGTTGCCGGTGCAGGTGGTCGACATCACCAGCAGCCTGTGGCCCTCCCGCTGCCGTCCCGGATTGAATCCCTACGCCACGTTTCCCGCGCTGATGCGCCACATCCTGTTGCACACCTCCGGCAACATGCGCGCCAACGCCATGCGCTTCCTGCAGCTGTACGAGATCGCGGTGTTCGCGCGCCGCATGGATGACGGCGACTGGTCGGAACTGCTCGGCGGAAATCCACGCACGGGGTGGTGGGTGTATCCCGCACTGTCGATGGCTGAGCGCTATGCGCCGGGAAGCGTGCCGCGTCACGTGCTGGACGCCTTCGCCGAAGTCTGCCCACGGCGCCTGCGCGCCTACCATGACGCGCGCTGCGTCTACGACTTGAGCTGGTCCAACCTGCGCATCACCGCCATGCCCGGCGTGGCGTGGTCGCGAAGCTGGGCCGACGCCTGGCGCTTTGCGCGCAACCGGTTCTTTCCCACACGACAGGCACGCAAGGAAGTGGCCCAGGCGCTCGCCACCCTGCCCAATCTCGCGAACACGGAGTGGTACGGGGTTTCGCGAGCCCGTCGCGCGTTGCGCTGGCTGGTGTCGCGTCCGCCGCGCGCGCAGACCATCAGCAGCGTGCGCGCCGCGCTATCGGCCGGCAGGGACGCCCAGCATTGAGCCATACAAATTGGCGAAGCGGGACGCGGTGAAGTCGGCGTCCTCGCGCAGCGCACGGCGCTGCGCTTCGGTGGCCAGGCGCATTCGCAGGCACTCATCGTTTATCAGCTCCGCCACCGCGCCGGCGAGAGCGGCAGCATCGCCGGCGGGAGCAATGCGCGCGGCTTCCGGCGCCCACTCCACCAGGTGGCCGACGGCGGTACCGACGGTCGGAATACCGGCCACCGCGGCCTCGAGCAGCACCAGCGGACCGGCCTCGTGGCGCGAGGACACCACGTTCACGTGTGCGTCGGCCATCAGCGGTCGAAGCTGCGCCTGGGTCTTGAAGCCGTGGAAACGCACGCTGTCGCCCAGACCCAGTAGTTTGGCCTGCGACTGGATGGATCCCCCCAGCGTATCTTCACCGATGACATCGAGCGTGGCGGCGATGCCGCGTTCCCGCAGCTCGCACAGGGCCCGGAGCAGCGTGCCCTGGTCCTTCACCGCGTTGAGACTGGCAACCTGAACCAGGCGCGGCGTCTCGCCGGCGCGTCGAGGCCGCGGCGGGCTCGCGGGCCAGCGCGCCAGGTCGACGCCCAGTGGCACTCGTTCCGCGCGCACACCCTGCGCGGCGAGCAGATCGAGGATGGGCGCGCTGGCGGCGCTCACCCGGCTCGCGGCACGCAGCACCAGGCTCTCGCGCACGCGACCCCGCAGGGTTTGCCGCCCGCCGTAACCGATGTCATGCAGTGCCACCAGCTCTCCGCCCGCGACATGCACGAGGCTGGGCAGGCCGAGGAGCCGGGCCGCGAGTACCGCGCCCAGCCCGGCGCTGCCGGACCAGAAGGATTGCACCAGCGCGAAAGGTCCGCGGCGATGCTCGCGGCGTATGGCGGTGAACAAGGACCAGGGACCGCGCGCCCGGCCGATGTTGTGCACGGTCGCGCCCGCCAGGGACCAACTACCGGGTGACGCCTCTTGCGCGAGCGCGAACACGTGCAGCTCGTGTTGGCGCGCCGCTCGTTCGATCTGCGCCAGCAGCGCGGGCACGACGCGGTATTCCGCGGAGCGGTCCACGCCTCCCGGCACGACGAACGCCAGTTTCATGCGGAAACGCGGAACGAGACCAGGCGGCCCCGATCCAGCTCGATGACCAGGTCGCAAGCGCGCAGCAGCGCTGGCCGGTGAGCCACCATGAGGATGGTGCAGTGACCTCGCAGGTCGCCCAGCATCTCGAGCAGTTCCGTTTCGGTCAGCCCATCCAGCGAGCTCGTGGGTTCATCGAGCAGGAGCAGCGATGCGTCGTGATACAAGGCGCGCGCGATGCCCAGCCGCTGGCGCTGGCCGCCTGACAATCGCTGGCCGCGCTCGCCCACCCACGAGTCCAGCCCGGCAGGCAGCTCCGCGACCAGCGAACCCAGCCGCGCATGGCGCACGGCGAACTCCAGCCGCGCCTCATTCCGTTCCGCTTCCGGAATTCCGAATGCGATATTGCCGGCGAGCGAGCTGTCGAGCACGACGGGATCCTGCGGCGCATAGCTGATCGACCGCTGCCAGGCGGCGCGGTTGTCCGCCGTCAACTCGACACCGTCGATACACACACTTCCACGCGTGGGCGACAACAGTCCGGCGGCGATTTCCACCAGAGTGGACTTGCCCGAGCCATTGGCGCCGATCACGGCCACGAGCGAACCCGCGGGCACTCTCAGATCGATGCCGCACAAGGTAGGCGTATCGGCGCCAGCATATTGAAAGCCCACGTCGACGAAGCACAGCTCGCGCCGCGGAGCGCGCGCGAAGCCGGGAGCCGGGTCAGCCTTGCGCGGCGCGGGAGCGCGCAAGGCCGCCGCGAGATCGCCAGCCACCTCATCGAAGATCGCCTGGCTGGCGCGGATGCGCACCACTGCCGAGAACATCTGCTGCATGGCCGGCAGCAACCGGAACGCCGCGAAGCCGAGGAAGGCGAGCTCGGCCATCCACGACACCACTCCGCTGTGGCGGCTGACCATGAGTGCCACCGTCACCAGGCCCAGGACGGAGATGCTTTCCAGCGCATGACGCGGCGCCTGCGAGATCGTCTGGTTGACGGACACCAGCCGCGAGATCGCGCGGCACGCACGCGCGAAACCTTCGCGAAAATAGTCATGGCGCTGCCGCACCTGCACGTCCCGGATGGCCGACAGGCTCTCGTTGGCGAACCGCGCCCGGTCGGCGATCAGGCGGCGCTCCTCGAATCCGTTCCGGTAGAGCCGCTGTCGCGCCAGCGCATACACGCCCAGGTAGGCGCCGCCGATCCAGAGGCTCGCGATCAGCGCAGCCCAGAAATTCACGAGCAGCACCGACACGATGATGAACGCGATGACCAGCGCGTGGGTGACGAACAGCATCGAGCTCTCGACGAGTCCGCTCGCGATCCGGTTCACCGAGTACACCACCTTGTTGAACAGGTTCGCGGCGCCGCGGCTCGTGTGGAACTGCAGGTCGCGGCGCAGGTATTCACCCAGCAGCGCTTCGTGGAAGCGGTCGCCCACGCCCATCGCGAAGCGGGTCATCGCCAGCATGCCGAGCAGGTTGATCACCGAACCCAGCACCATCACCACGACGAAGGCAATGCCGAGCGCGAGCAGGAATGCATCGGCACTCGTGAATCCGAGCAGGCGGTAGACGGCGTTCAGCTGCGGTTGCTGCGTGATCGTTTCGGGATTCGCGAGCACCAGCATGAAAGGCATGAGCGCGGCGATACCCACCATGGTCGACAAGGCCATCACCAGCGCCACGATCTGCAACCAGCCGAATCGCCGCCGCTGCGCGCCGTCGAGCAACCGCCAGATTTCGAGCAGCGCTTTCAGATTCGTTCCTCGCCCAACAGGCGCATGAGCGCGCTCACCGATTGCCCGGGCTCCGGCCCGCGCGGCGAGGAGTGAGCGGGTAGTTTGGCCAGCTGCCGCTCGAATTCCCGCCATGAATCCCGCTGGACGGCATAGGGCTGGGTTCGCCGCAGGATTCGCCGCAGCGACGCGACCGGCAGCGTCTTCAGGCGAGGCACCTTTCGGACGCGCCGCGAACTCAACACGAGTACCGCGATCAACCGCGGTGCACGCTTCGCGAGCGCACGAGGCTCGGCGCGCAGATCCATCGCATGCTTGCGCGCACCGCTGCGCCGCTCGATGACGGGCGCCCGGCGAACCCGGCGCCGCAGCGCGGCGTCGCTCAGCAGGCGAATCGACGAGGCGTGCACATGCAATCTGCTCGACGCGCCGTGGACCCGCAGACTCGTCGTGATGAATGCGCTGTCTTCCGCCACCACCTGGAGGCCGGCGGCCATCGCGAGCAGGGACAGCGTCGACTTGCCCGCACCGCTGTCGCCCAACAGCAGGACCGCGCGATCTCCCCGCGCGACACAGGCCGCGTGCAATGGCACGAGACGCTGTACACGCGCGGCCAGCGTCAGCGTCACCAGTTCGATCACTTCGTATTGCAGGTGGTAAGGAAACGCCAGCAGGTCGCGGGTGATCACCGCCATGGCGCGGCGGCCCGCGACATCCACCGTCACCGACGCGAAGCCCCGCATCACACCGGTGAGCAGACCGGCGCCCGAGGTCAGGGTCATCCGGGGGGGACGCCGCGGCTTCCGCGAGCCCGTCGCCTCCTCGAGCACCAGGGCCACGCGCAGCGTGTTGCTCGCTGTCGTGCGGGGCCCCTTCAACCCGGCGAAAGCGAGCCCAGCCGCCTTCAACAGCTCATGACTGTTGCTCTCGAATCGCACCCGGCATCCCATCACGGGCAGCACCCGGCTCAGGCGCGGTGACTGCTCCTGGAACGGGTCGGCTGCGATATCGCTCATGCGCGCGCCAGTTGCCGGTAGGCCGAATTCAGCTTGCGGCCCAAAGCCTCGGGTGAGAGTTCCACGTCGAATCGCTGGCGCGCCGCTGCACGCAATGCCGGCCGGCGCGTGGCCCGCACGAGCGCGGCCGCGAAACTCGCCGCGTCACCACACTCCCACAGCTCACCCGCTGAACCTTCGCCCTCACCCACCAGTGTGCGAAACGAGGGAATGTCGGTGACCACGGCCGGAAGGCCGGAGGCCAGCGCTTCGATCACGGCATAGCCGCTGCCCTCGCGGTGACTTCCGAGCACGAGGAGATCGGCAGCCCGCATGAGCCGCTGGATCTCTTCATGGCTGACGTGGCCCAGCAGGCGTACGCGCGACGCCAGTTCCGGATCCTGCGCCAGGCGGTATTCGACCACCTCGCGCAGTGGCGCATTGCCGAAGCAGCACCACAGCTTCAACCCCGGCAGTTCTCGCGCCGCGCGCTTCACGCCCTCGAGAATCGTGAGCGGGTCCTTCTGCGGATTGAGATGCCCTACCCACAGCAGGCAGGGTTCACCGTCGATCGCCGAAGCCTGGCGCGCCAGCTCGCGATCGCCCGGCATGAAGCCCGTCGAGCACTCGGGAATCTCGAAGAGGCGGGCGGCGGCCGGCAACCGCATCGGCGCGCCGAGTAGTTCGGCCTGTCCGAGCGCGCAGAAGCTGATCGCATCGGCGGCGGCCAGCCCGCGGCGCCACGAGGGCCGGCGCCAGAAGCGTGGCGCGCGATCGGCATGGTCCTGCAGCAGGATGGGCGTGGCCGGCATGGCCGCGCGCAGCGCGAGCACTTCGCGTGGGAAGCCCAGACCATGCACGTGCAGCACATCGGGCGCCAGCCGTTCGAGCAGCTCGCGCAGCCGGCGCTGAGTCGCCAGCGGAGGACCACTCCGCTCATGGCGCAGGAAATGAAAGGCAATGCCGTCGTGCTCGATCCTTTCGTCCATGAACGCCGCCTGGATCACCGTCACCCGCGCGCCTCCCCGGCGTGCCGCATCGGCGATGTCGACGAGTGAACGCCAGGCGCCGAGCAAGGCCCGCGTGCGCGCGGCTCTGGGGATCGACGAAGAAGCTGATCTGCACGACGTGCACGCGAGCCGGCTCAGATGCCCGGTCACGCGCGGGTCGAGCAGGCCGATCAGATTGCTGCGAGGCGTTGAGCTCCCACGGCCGGTCGTAGCGCTGCAGCGAGTAGCGCCAGCTCGCGAGACCGCGCAGCGCGAGCTTGGCCCAGCCGCGGTGAGCGCGTGTCCTGCACGGTGGGGAAGCGGCACCGCAGCACCGTGACGAAGTCGCGGATCCGTCGGCGTAGACGCTCGCTGACCCAGGGCGCATCGGCATGGCAGGCGTAATCCACCCAGCGGCGCTCGGTCCATTGCTCGGGGGTGCGCGGAAACCCACCGGCTCGCCGTGCGATCGAGCAACGGCGGCAGATGAGCCGCTGCGAATCCGGCACCGCTCCGGCGGCAGCGGCGTGTAGACGTAGACGATGATCTCGGCTGCCGGGTTCACGCGCTTGACGCTGCGCGGATGAAGTCGAACGTCCGCTCGCGTCTCGCCTTCCGGATCCTGCGGTGGCGCCACCATGAACGACAGCTCGGGAATCACGCCGTTGCGCCGGCACAGCTCCGCCACCTCCAGCGTCTGGTCGGCGCGTGTGCCCTTGCGGATCTCTTGCAGCATCGTGTCGCTGGGCGACTCGGCGCCGATGTAGGCCATGCGCAGGCGGCTGCGTCGGACGAGCGCCCAGGATGCGCCGAGAGATCCGAGCAACGCGTCGGCGCGCGCGTAACACCACCAGGGCAGCTCGTGGCGTCGCCAGCACCTCGAGCAGCGGCACCATGTCGGCTTCGCGATCGAAGAAGTTGTGGTCGTAGAACTGGATCGAATCGGCGCCGATCGCGCACGAGCCCCGCAGCTCCGCGCTCGAGCCGCTCGGCCGCGGGCAACGCAGTGCCGCCACGAAACATCGCCGCCACGCCGCAGAAGGTGCAGCGGAACCGGCAACCGAGCGACGGCCTGGTGCGCCGGCCGTGCGTGCGCCGAGAAACGTGCGGCACCAGGTAGCGGCGCGGATCCGTCGAGCCGCTCATACGGCAGCGGCATCGGCGGAGCGATGCGGTCGCGAATCGGCCACCGGCGCCATTGTGAACGCCGGCCGTCCTGGCGAAGCTCAGAGCCCGGCGATCTGCGCGCAGCACGTCGTCCCGGGTCCGAAGGCAGCGCCGCGAGCAGCTCGCCGCAGCGCTGTCCTCGCCCTGGCCGCGGACGGCGTAATCGACGTAGTCGTTGCTCTGAGCGCGGCCGTCCGGATACAGCGTCGGGAAGTATCCGCCCCAGATGATCGGGAAGCCGCGGGATGCGCGCGCGCGGATGCGCACGCGACAAGGTCGATCGCGGTGCGCAGCTGCGGCCCACCCATGACAGTGAGCCCGACCGCGCGACCGGCCCATGCTCGACCGCCCGCACACGCGCGTCGCCACGATGTCGCGGTCGAAGTTGCCATCGATGAGCTGGATCTCGTATCCGTCGTCGAGCGCGGCGGCCAGCGATTCAGCACCGACGAACGGAAATCGCGCATGGCCGGCGCCGTGATCGTCGGGTTGATCAGCAGGACGTGCTGCGCGCCGTCATGACAGCTCTCCGTCGGGCACAGCCAGCGGGTCAAGAGCATCTCGACCGGCCAGCGGTAATCATCTTTGCTCGCAACGCAGCCGCGCGAGGCTCGCTGCCACGCCGCCTGCCGCGGTCACGCGCGTCCAGGCAAGCTCCATGAAAGAACTTGAAGCGCTCGATGAGCTTGAACTTCTCGGCGGACACCCACGGGCCCGGCATCCCGTCCACGTAGTCGAACTGCGACCACGCCTCGAGCGTCTCCGGCAGGCGAAAGCCGCGCGCCACGGCCTCGGTGACGAGGTCGCTGCCCGGATAGGGCTTGAAGTAGAAGATAGGCGTCTCGAAGTCCGGACTCATCGCGCGCAGCCGCTTGGCGCACGTCGAGGTCGCGTCGATGCTCGCGTCGCTCTCGTCCGGAAAGCCGACGATGAACGGGAAGATTACCCGCGATGCCGTAGCGCGCATCTTCTCGGCGGTCTCGAACACCTGCTCGATCGTGATGTCCTTCTTGATGCGCTCGAGCATCTCGTTGGATCACCGGACTCGACGCCGACCAGCAGCCGGCGCAGGCCGGAGCGCTTGCAGCGGCTCCCAGACCTCGTCGGGCAGCCGGACGCCCTGGTCGGCGCGCATCGTCGCGGCCCAGGTGAATCTTCATTCCGGACTCGACGATCTGCTGCGCGAGCGCGCGCACGCGCTCGCGCTTGGTGAAGAAGGTCTCGTCCTGGAAGTTGACGTCGTCGAAGCGGTGCCGGTCCCAGAGCTCGCGTCAACTTCGCAGCGCCATCGACGCGTCGGGTCGAGGCCCGACCCACTTGCGGCCGTAGACGAACGGGATCCGAGCAGAACGCGCAGCGGAAATTGCAGCCCTGCGACGAGATGTAGTCGAGCTGCCGCTTGCCCTTGAGCTCGTAGTAGCGCTCGACCGGAATCAGCCCGTAGTCGTGCGGCCGGAACGCGTCCAGCGGCAGCAGCGCGCGCGGCGGATTCGCGTGACATCGC
This sequence comes from uncultured Pseudomonadota bacterium, assembly GCA_963846605.1. GTDB lineage: Bacteria > Pseudomonadota > Gammaproteobacteria > Steroidobacterales > Steroidobacteraceae > CADEED01. The sequence continues at coordinate 123,605 of CAWJWS010000007.1, read as the reverse complement.
TGCCGTCGGCGACGGCGGAACATGCAGCCGGCGCAACCCTCGAGCGACTCGGCCCGCCGCGAGGCGCGCGCACGATCTCCGCGAAGGTCGCTTCGCCCTGCGCCTGCACGGTGACGTCGACGCACGCTTTCGCGCAGGCACTCCGCGCCGAACATCGACGGATGCCAGCCTCCCCAGATCACCGGCAGGCCCGGGTACTTGCGCTTCGCGGCGCGCGAGATCGCGAGAGCATCCGAGATCGGCGCGCCCGTGAGCACGGTCACGCCCGAGGCACACCGCGCCGTCGAGTTCGGCGAGCACGCGGCTTCTCCGCGTCGGCCTCGAGCCGGCCATCGACGATCACGACCTCGTACTTCTCCGGATCGAGCTCGGAGCCGATCGCGAGCAGCGCCAGCGGCATGGTGAAGAACACCGCGCGCGGATTGTAGAGAACGACCTTGCGACGAGTATTCATGCGGCCCTGCCCGCGCAGGCCGGCTGTACTCCGGGCTCGAAGGCCGCGGACAACAACTGCGCCAACGATGCCAGCAATACCTTGGGACGCCCGTCGACGCTCACCGGCAGCGCCTCACCCGGAGCCATGAGCTGCTGGGCGTAGCGCGCATCGCCGTACATCATGCGCCCGCCGAGCATCACGCAGCGGAGATCGGCGCGTGTCGCACGCCACAGCGGCAGATCTCCCGGCAACACCAGCAGATCCGCGAGGGATCCCGGATCGAGCGTGCCGCGGTCCCGAAGTCCCAGTAGTTTGGCTGCGACACGCGTGACCAGGGGCTCCAGTTCGTCGACGGCCACCAGTCCGGTCTGCTGCGCCACCCGCAGTTCCTCGAGCAGATCCCGCGAACCCGTCAGCCGGGAATCACTGCCCAGCGCCACCCTGCCGCTCTCGATGAGTTCCCGGGAACGGAACGTGCTGCCGAACAGGAAGTCGTTGGAGGCCGGGCACCAGATGACGCCGGCGCCCCTAGCGGACACGCGACGCCAGTGTGCTTCACCGAAGGCGACCCCGTGGATCAGCCGCGCATTCGCGGTCACGCAGGCCGCGGCGTCGAGCGTGTCGAACTCCTGCGCCATCGCTTCGGTCACGCCCTCGCCCGCGTGGATGAACCAGGATGACGTTCCCGGTGTGTCGCGATGCGAACGGATCACGGAGTCGATGCCTGCAACACCCAGCGAATGCGACCAGCCGTATCCCGCGAGCACGCGGACCGGAAAATCCGCCGCCAGCAGTTCCGGATACAGCGGGTCGTGATGCGCGACGGTGGTGACCCCGGCGAGGAGATTCTTCAACCCACCCAGCCTCGAGCGCAGCTCGCGCGGCACCGCCGCGGCTGCGGCGAGGACGCGGTGACTGCCGCGGCGGGCTTCGAGGTCGGCGATCCATTCACCCACTTCCGAGTACCGGTCCCGGAATTTGAGGCGCGGGAAATTGTTGAGCTGCAGGTGGTCGTGAGCGTTGATCAGACCCGGCAACAGCCGGTCGCCGTCGAGATCGACCACACAGGTGGGCGGCGCTTCGCCTGCCGCCGCGATGCGCCCCTCCCGCACGCACAGCGGAAGGCCGGCGCCATTCACGAACCAGGTGCAGCCCGAGGCGTTCATCGGCGGGCCCGCACGACGAGCACCAGTGGAATGCCGCGCCAGCGGCGGTAGAACTCCGCACCGCCCGCGAAGGAATCGTGCACTTCGTGAGCCACGCGCAGTTCCTGCAGGGACTCGAGCTCCAGCCCGCAGCGGTCCAGTGCCGCGCGGTGCGCCGTCACTTCCACGCTGCTGTCGGGCACCACGTGACGCTGGTTGCGGGAGTCCTTGAACGAACGCGTGAGGCCGGCGGCCGACGCGGCCGCATGGAAATCCGAGTAGACCAGTGCGCCACCGGGGCGTAACACGCGCGCGATTTCGCGCATGCATCGCTCCAGCGAGCCGGCATGGGACAGCGCCAGGCCCGACACCACGACGTCGAAAACGGCATCCGCGAAAGGCAGTTGCGTGAGATCGGCACGCACGCGCCAGGGATGGGAGACGCGCGCCAGCATGGCCGGCGAGAAATCCGCCGCCACCACGCTGGCCGCGCCGGCCTGCATCGCCAGCGTGGAGTAGCGGCCGGTGCCACACGCCAGGTCGAGCACGCTGCGGCCCCGCAGGTCGGGGAACAACGCCAGCATCGCCTGCTGCTCGGCGCGCATCAGTGGATTGTGCGGCGACGGCGAGTAGTGAGGCGCCCAATGCTCGTAAGCCTTCAGCGTCGCCGCCTGTCGCGCCGCGGAGCTCATGCGGCACCGCGCGCGGCGAACGCAATCGAACCGGCCAGCTCTTGCGGCGTGCGATGGAGGGAGCAGACACAGCGCTGGCACTCGGGATGTTCACCCGCGCGGATGGCATTCCGCTGCCGGACGAACACCGGGCTGGCCAGCCGTTCCGCGAGGGAAGAGCTGCCTGTCTGCGGAGCGGGCCCGGCGATGAAGAAGCACGGCGAGACCCGGCCGTCGACTCCGACCACGGCCGAGAAATCCGGGGCATTGCATCGCACGGGAGGAAAGCCATTCAACCCGAGCAAGGCGCCGAAGTACTGGCGCAGCGCGCGAAGGCGCGCCGGCGTTTCGGCGATGAAGCGGCTGCGAAAATGCGCGGCTTGCGTCGTTTCGACTTCATCGATCAGCGCATCGAGCACCGGGAGGTCCGCCTCTTCGAGGGCCAGCCCGGCCGAAACGTCATCGACGCGCGCGAAGGCATGGGCATTGCCGACGTCGACGGCAAGAAAGGACACCTGCGCGGCGCCCAGCCCGGCCGCCAGCTCGATGAAGCGCGGCAGCTCCCGGTAGTTGGCCCGCTGCAAGGTAACCCGCAGCGACACCCGCGCGCCCGATTCCACCGCCAGCCGGATGCCGGTGCAGACCTTGTCGAAGGCATCGAGCCCGCGAATCGCGGCATAGGTTCCGGCGGTGGTGCCATCGAGCGAGACGGTGATGGCCTGGAACAGACCGGCCGCGCGCCGTGCATGCTTGGCGAGGGACAGCCCGGAGGTCAGCAACCAGCGATCGATTCCCGCGTCACGGAGTTCTTCCGCGATCTGCTGCCACTCGGGATTCAGCAGCGGCTCGCCGCCCGACAGCAGCGCCATGCGCGTACCCATATTGCGCAGCTCCGGCAACAACCGCCGCACGTCCGCCAGGGTCGCGTCGCGCCGGCCATGGCGCCAGTAGTCGCAGGTCACGCAACGCGAATTGCATCTCTCGGTGAGATACAGCGTGACCAGTGGCAGCTGGTGCGCGGCGTCGGGCAGCGCCAGCACGGAGTTCAAGACTCGCTCCGCACGGCTTCGAGTAGATAGTGATCCCCGAGGCCGGCGGCCCAGCGGCGCCCGGCGAGTCGTTTCTCCAGGCCCAGCAGGGTGTTCAGCAATCGCGGCCGGCGGTTGAGCCAGCCCGCCGCGTAGCTCGGCGGCAGTACGGCGCCGATGGCCGAGGCCCGCGCCGGCGTGAATGACGGTTGCATCGCGCGGCCGAGCTGCCCCGGCGTGGGATACCGGATGGTCGAGCCGCGCCAGGCCACATCCCCTCGCATCCGCCGGAAAGCTTTGCGCGGCTGGCCGCGCAAACCGAACCACAACCACTCCCAGGGCACGTGGCGTCCCATCACCACGAAGCCGAGCGGCGCGCCACGCTCGACCCGCTTGGACAGATCCGCCGCGAGGCGCCGCAGGTCGGCGACGCAGTTGATCGCACCGAAGTTCGAGAACACGCCGGCGAATCTTTCCTGTGCCGGCAGCATGTCCAGCGACTCCATGGGCAGCACCCGGAACTCGATGCGATCCGCGCAACCGGCGGCGAGCGCCTTGAGCCGCGCGACACGAATCATCTCCGGCGAGGCATCCGTGGCCAGGACGCGATGCCCGAGCCGCGCCAGGTGGACGGCATCCTCGCCGGTGCCGCAGCCCAGCTCGAGCAGTCTCTCGCGACCCGCGAACATCACGCGCAGCCGCTCCCACACGAGGCCACGCAATGCCGTTGCGCAGGCCGTGCGTGTGAAGTCCGCATCGTATCCGGCAGCCATTTCGTCGAATGGCGATGCCTGCATGGCGCTCTCCCGAAAAAATCCCGTCCCGTCAGAAGAATCCGTGCAGCTGCAGGAATGCCTGCTTGCGGTTCTGCAGGTCGTTCTGGGGAATGCCGTCATAGATGCGCAACCCCGCGCGTATCTGCACGAACTGGATAGGCGACCACTCGTACAGCACACTGCTGCGAGTCTGTTCGTCCTCGTCTACGTCACGATTCGGCTCCAGCCACTCGAACGCGAACTTGAGGTTGTGGCCCTGCTTGAGTTTCCAGTCGGCTTCGACGATGGAGGCCATGAGCTGGCGCCCGTCGATGCCGATGCTGTCGTCGTCGATGAAGTCCACCTCACCCAACAGGGTGACGGGGCCGGCGCGCCACGCGCCGAACAGGCCGCCACCGAGGCGGTCACCGGCATCGGTGTTGTTGGCGAGCGCGCTCACACCCACGCGCCACGCGGATTGCACGTACTCCGTGCGCGCGGCGATCTGCTTGCCGTCGTCCACTTCGGGCGCGCCACCCGTGCCATTGCTGAAAGAGAGCTGCGAACTCCACGCGCCCTTCTCGAAGCCCAGCTCGAATCCTTCATCAGGCGCCTGCATGTTGATGCCGGACACCGAGCGCACGAAGGTGTTGTCGTCCTCGAAGCGGTAGCCGAAAGGCTGGTACAGCCGGCCGGCCTTCACGTAGAACTCATTCTCCGTCACCCAGTAGCGCACGTTCGCTTCGAGGTTGGTGGCGTTGCCGGGCGCGAAGCGCTGGTCGATGTAGACCGACAGCCGATTCGGGATCACGCCGAAGTCGAGGTAGGCGCGCGCTTCCTCCACGGCGAAGTCATTGGTGCTGGTCTGGTTGGGCACGTCGGAGAAATTCCAGTTGGCGCGCGCGTTGCCGCCCACCGACAGGAACTTCATCACCTGGCCGTTCCACAGGTCCTCGTCGGAGCCCAGGCGTTTGGCCGCGAGCTGCGTCTGCGTGAACACGTTGCCGTAGACATTGCGCATGCCGCCGCCCGTGGGATTCACATGGCACTGCGCGCACTTCAGCCCCATCTGCGCGGCGAGGTAGGGCTCGGCCTGGGCACCGGCGGCGAAGGCCAGCAGCAGCAGCGCGCCGGCGAGACGCATCATGTTCTTCACGGCAATCACGGGTGAGCTCCTGCTTTCACGTCGAAGGGAATCAGCGCGTCGCCTCCGGCGGCGCCATCGGCATCACCGTCGAGCACATGGCCGGCGTTGTCCGCCAGTGAGACGGGCCCGCTGCCGCGCACCTCGAGCTGGTAGCTGCCGGGCAAGAGGCCCTGCGGAATCTCGAGCACGACCACGCCGGGCCGGCCGGTGGGAACCCGCGCCGACAGGAACGGCACTTCCAGGTCCAGGCCGTCGCGCAATGCGAACGTGTGCGCGCCCACCAGGGAAGCATCGACGTCGGAATTGAAGATGACCGTGAGGCGGTCCAGCCCCGCGGGCGAAATCTCGGCCGCCGCCGGAATGCTGCTCATGAGCTTCAGCTGGTTGGGCGGCGAGGCCGACTGCGGCGCACCCGCGGAGATCCAGCGGCGCACCAGGTCGATCTGCGCCTGCGATAGATAGGGCGGCCCGTTGAGCGGCATGCGCCCGCCCACGGCGGCATTGCCCTGGATCTTCTGTACGAGGTAGCTGGCGTCCGGATTGCCCGGGTTCACCCGCAGCAGCGCCGGCACTTCGGCACTGGCCACGTTCACCAGCAGCGCATAGCTGTTGGCCGCGTCGAGCCGCAGGCCCTGCGGTGCGTTGGCGCCCACATGGCAGCCCGTGCAAACGGGCGTGAAGATGGTGGCCTGGATCTCCTGGAAGTCGGTGTTGGGCGCGGGACCCGCGACCACGGGCTCGCCGTTCGCGTCGAGTCCTTCGCCGCTGCCAGCGCAAGCCGACAAGGCCAGCGCCGCCGCCACCGCCAGCATTTTCGCGGCCTTCAGGGCCTTGATCTTCATGGGGTTCTTTCCGCGTTCGAGCATGTCCGCAATCCCTGTTTGCATGGGCACATCGCATGAGTACCGCGCCACGGAAATCCGGTTCCGGTGCGTCGGGCAAATCGGTTTCATGCTTCAGCTAGACTGCGGCGCCAGCGGACGAGTGGATTTTCAGAAACCTTGAAGGGGGATTCCCGTGACCGACGACGTGACCAGCAACGCGCGACGCAGATTCATCATCCAGTCAGCCACTGCGCTGGCGGCGGCACCCCTGATCTCCAGCGTGGGCTTTGCCCAGACGCCGCAGCGCAAGCTCGGCGTGGCGCTCGTCGGACTGGGCAGCCTTTCGGAAAAACAGATCGCGCCGGCGCTGCTCAAGACCCGCAATTGCCGGCTGGCGGGCATCGTCACCGGCACGCCATCGAAGGCCGCGGAATGGCAGAAGAAGTACAACCTGCCGGCGAACGCCATCTACAACTACGAGAACATGCACGAGATGGCGAAGAACAAGGACATCGACATCGTCTACGTGGTCACGCCGAACTCACTGCATCTGCCGCACTCGCTGGCCGCCGCGGCCGCGGGCAAGCACGTGTTCTGCGAGAAGCCGCTGGAGATCAACACCGAGCGCGCTCAGAAGATTCTCGAGGCCTGCAAGAAGGCCGGCGTGCAGCTCGGCGTCGGCTATCGCCTGCAGTTCGAAGCCAACAACCTGGAATGCGTGCGGCTCGCGCGCGAGAAGGTGCTGGGCGACGTGAAGATCATCGACGCGAACTTCGGCTTCGCGATCGGTGACCCCGACGCAGTGGCGGCTCAAGCGCGATCTCGCCGGCGGCGGCGCGCTCATGGACGTCGGCATCTACTGCCTGCAGACCGCGCGCATGATCACGGGCGAGGATCCCGTCTGGATCTCCGCTTCCGAAGTGAAGACCGACAACGTGAAGTTCAAGGAAGTCGACGAGACCATCACCTGGATCATGAAATTCCCCAGCGGCATCACGGCGAACTGCACCAGCACGTACGACGCCAACGGCTTCCAGGGATTCCGCGCCGGCACCACGCAAGCGGCTGGTTCGGCCTCGACCCCGCTTACTACTACGGCGGCAATCGCGGCCGCCGCAGCGACGGCACCGAGATCAACATTCCGGTGGCGGACCAGTTCGCGACGGAACTCGATGACTTCGCCGACTGCATCCTGAACAAGCGCGCCTTCAAGGTGAACGGCGAGATGGGCGTGTCGGACGTGAAGTACCTGATGGCGGTGTACGACTCCATCAAGAAGGGAAAGCCTGTCGCCGTTTGACGGGCATCCTGGAATGGGGACAGGCCTTGATCGGGCCTGCCCCCTCCGGATCAGTTACCCGGCCTGATCTCGATCTCGAATGGACCGACGGGAAGTCCCGCACTGTCGTAGAGATTGCAGATCGGCGAGTCCGCCCAGCAGTAGCGCACTCGCGTGTACTTCTCTGCGAGACCCTGCGTGGCGGGAGCGAGATTGCTCAACTCGACTCCGCTCCGGTCGGCGGAAATCTGCGCGGTAACGAACCGGCAGCTTCGCTCCGAGGACGTGCACACTTCGAATGCCGCCACGTCGCGCGAGTTGTAGGCGACCAACGCGCCCTCCGCACCCGCGAACTCCAGCTTCACGATGCCCTTTTCCAGAGTCGCCGCCGCGGGCCGCGCCCCTGAGGCCGAGATCTTCTCCCCGAACACCACGTGCCGCGCCGCGCGCGCCAGCCGCCGCCCCACTTCCTGCTTGTTGGTCGGATGCACGTCATCGCGATTGCCGATGTCGATGGTCACCGCCAGCCCCGCGTTGCCATCGGCTTCCACCGCGCGACGCTGCGCGTCGCGCGTCAGCGCCCAGCCACTTTCCACGGGCTTCGGCGCCATCGGTCCGTAGTTGGCCAGCTGCACGATCAGGAACGGCAACGGCGCTTCGAACTGCCGGCGCCAATCGGCCATGAGCCCCGCGAGCTGCGCCTGGTACCTCTTGGCTTCGGGCACCGACGTGTTCGATTCACCCTGGTACCAGGCGACACCACGCACCGAGTAGTTCTTCAGCGGCGCGATCATGGCGTTGTAGATCATGGACACGCCGGCCGTGGCTTCCCAGGGCGAGCGCAGCGGTGCGTCGAGACCCGCGGGCGCGATCTGGTATTCCCAGTTCGCCAGCGGCACACGCGTGCCATCGCCGAACACCAGTGCGCGCTTCTCCGCGGGGCCGTACATGCCACCGCTGGCGTAGGTGTCCACATCGTTGACGACAATCAGATTCTCGCCGGCCTTGAGTACCCCCGCGGGCAAGGCGTAGTTGCGCTCGGGGCAGCAACCGCTGCTGCCGACGGCGCGGCCGTTCACCCAGGTGAGATCCACCTCGTCCACCTGGCCCAGCGACAGCGTGGCAGGTAGTTTGGCCTGCGCGGCCGTGAGCTTGACGACCGCGCGATACCACAGCATGCCGTCGTAAGTTGGCGAGCTGCGGCACGCCCCAGCTTTCCCAGGGCGTCATGTTCGGCGGGCGCGGGTTTCCAGTCGGCGGCATCCCCCTTGACCTGCACCCACGGCGTCTTGCCGCGCGTGACGTTGGTCTGATCCAGCCACCAGCGTTGCCAGAGGTCGCCCCAGCGCTGCGCGGCGGCCGCCGGATCGCCGCGATAGCGTCTCGAGCACCGCGAGCTGCGTCGTCGTATCCACCCAGCGAGCGGATGGCGCCTTCGCTCATCCAGGGCTGGATCTTCGAGCCGCCCCAGGCGGAGACGATCAGCCCTGCGCCACGGGCTGCACCTTCGCGAGCTCGCGCACGAAGAAGTAGCAGGTGGCGGAGAAATCACCCGTGGTGTCGGGCGCTCGCGATCTTCCATTCCAGCGGCTTGTCGAAGCCGGCGCGCGGCGACGTGCTGCTGACCATCGGGATGGTGATCTGCCGGATGCCGTTGTTGGCCGAAGCCGCGATCTTCGGCGCGGCCGTTCAACGAAGCGCGCACGTTCCACACCATGTTGGACTGGCCGGTGCACAGCCAGACGTCGCCGACGAGCACATCGCTCACCGCTCTGCTCGCGATTGCCGGCCGCGCACTGAGTACGTGCGGGCCGCCCGCGGCCATGGGCCGCAAGCTGCGCGTGCCACTGCCCTTTCACGTCGGCCGTGGCAGCTCACCGTCACGCCGGCCAGCGTGACGGTCACGGCCTCTCCCGGCGACCCGCTTCGCCCCACACATTGATCGGGCGATCCCGCTGCAGCACCGCGTGATCGACGAACAATGGACCTAACAAGCCGGTTCGCGGGCGGCGTATCCGCCGCCGAACGCAATGCCCACATCACCAGCGACGCGATGCCGCCAGGCCATTCCGCATTCGAATCATTCCGCGCTCCTCGTTCAATTCACTTCCAGCTCGAACGGCCCCACCGGCAGTCCGGTGGTGTCGAACAGATTGCACAGCGGCGAATCCGCCCAACAGAAGCGCACGCGCGTGGCCGTTGCCGCGGCCGCATCCGTGAGCAGCACCTCCCCCTTCGCATCCACTTCGCGCGCGCACGTACCGGCAGGTCGTCCTGCGTGGCGCCGCAGAGTTCGAACCCGGCCGGGTCCTTCGAGCCGATCACCCGCAGTTCGCCGTCGTAGCCGCCCAGCGTGACGAGCACCCCTTCAGTCCACTCGTCGCGCCGCTGCCGGCTGCGCCCCGCTCGGCGAAATCTTCTCGCCGTACACCACGTGACGCGCGGCGCGCGCCAGGCGCTTGCCCACGTCCTGCTTGTTCATGGGATGGATGTCGATGCGATCGCCGATGTCGATGGTCACCGACCAGGCCCGCATTGCCATCCGCGGCCACCGCGCGACGCTGCGCATCGCGCAGCCGCGCCCAGCCACTGTCCACCGGCGACGTGCGCCAGCTGGTTCCAGCTGGCGAGCTGCACCACCAGGAACGGCAGCGGCGCGCCGAACTGCCGGCGCCAGTCCGCCATGAGCCCGCGCAGCAGGTCTTCATAACGCTTTGCGTCCTCGAGCCCGCCATTGGCCTCGCCCTGGTACCAGGCGACGCCGCGCAGCCCGTACCTGCCCAGCGGCGCGATCATCGCGTTGTACGAGCACGTTCACGCCGTTCAACGTTTCCCACGGCGCATGCGGCGGCCAGCCCAGACTCGGCGGGCGCCTGCTGGTACTCCCAGTCCGGTCGAGCGGAACGCGAGTGCCATCGGCCAGCACCAGGGCGCGGTCGGCCGCCGGCCCGTACAAACCGCCATTGCCCCAGAAGTCGTGCACGTTGACCATGACGACGTTGTCGCCGGCCTTGAGTAGTTTGGCCGGGCAGCTCGTAGAGGCGCGGCTCGAGACCGAAGGTATTGCCGATCGCGCGGCCGTTGACCCAGGTCACGTCCACGTCGTCCGCCTGGATCCCATCGACAGCTTCGCCGCCTGCTTCGCCTGCGCGGCGGTGAGGTTCACGTGCGCGCGGTACCAGACCATGCCGTCGTAGCGTGACAGCTCGGGTACGTTCCAGGTCTCCCAGTATTCGAGTCCAGCGAGCGCGGCTGCCGGCGCCGTGTCGTCCTGCTGTCCTTGCTCCGGGACGCCGCGCGATTCGCTGGACCGCCAGGGTTGTGTGCCGCCGGTGGCCGGCTGCGCCAGCTCCACCACTTCTGCCAGGTCTGGCCCCAGTTCCAGAAGGCCACCGGTTTGTTCACGCGGTACTCGCCCAACAAGTCCAGCGCGGCAGATAACCCGCTGCTGGCGCAACGCGACATCGCTCATCCAGGGCTCGATGCGACTGCCGCCCCAGCTGGAGTGGATGATTCCCTGGGGCACCGGCTCGTCCGTCGGAGCGCCGTTTCTGCAGCTCGCGCACGAAGTAATAACAGACGGCGGAGAAATGCTCGGTGTTGCCCGGCGCCGCGACCTTCCACTCAGCGCCGTATCGAAACCTGCACGCGGGGCCCGGGCTGCTGCCGCGTGGTATCGGCGACGTGACGGATACGCGGCATTCGCGGACAGCGCCGCTTCATTGCCGGCGTCGTGCGTGTTGCGCACCGGCCACTCCATGTTCGACTGGCCCGAGCACAGCCACACGTCGCCGACCAGCACGTCGTTCGCGGTCTGCGCGCGTGACGCGCCGAGCGTGCGGTCAACGCTGAATGGCCCGCCCGCCGGCTGCGCCGGAAGCTGCGCGTTCCAGCGGCCCTTGGCATCGGTGCGCGCCGTGGCGCGGCGATCGCCGAGCGTCACCGTGATTTCCTCGCCGGGCCCGCGTGGCCGAAGACGTCGATGGGACGGTCGCGCTGGAGCACCGCATGGTCGACGAACAAGGCATCCATGAGCGGCGGCGTCCCTTGCGCGGCGGCGGTGCCACTCCCCAGCACACCGACGAGTACCCATGACAGTCCCGCGGTCATTCGCTGTAACATCCCCCCGCTCCTATGAGTATTGAAAGCGCTCAAATAGTCGTCCGGTCAGGGCGTCGATCTCAAGACCTTTCGCGACGAGATCGTCGCCGGCCAACGAGCCCGTGGTGCTCAAGGACCTGGTGTCGCGACTGGCCGGCGGTGCGCGCCGGGCTGCAATCACCACGCGCGCTCGGCGACTATCTGCGCGGCCTCGACCGGGCCGGCAGGTCGCCATCCTCGAGGGCCGCCGTCGACAAGGCGGCACCTCTTCTATCGCGACGACATGAGCGGCCTGAACTTCGAGCGCCGGCCCGCCAGCATCGGCGTCACCTCGACCGCCTGCTCGCGCATGGCGGACGATCCGAATCCGGCCCGCTGTTCGTCGAGTCCAGCGCCCCGAGGAATTCCTGCCGGACTTCGCCGCCGCGCATCCGCAGCCGCTGCTGCCGCCCGGCGTCACGCCGCGCTCTGGATAGGCAACACGCGTCACGGTCCAGACGCATTTCGATCTGCTCGAGCAACATCGCCTGCGTGGTCGGCGGGCGCCGCCGCTTCACGCTGTTTCCGCCCGAACAGATCGAGAACCTCTACATCGGGCCCGATCGAGTTCACGCCCTCGGGCACGCCCATCAGCATGGTGCCGCTGACGACTCCCGACCTCGCGCGTTTTCCGCGATTCACCGAAGCGCTGCGGCCACGCGCAGCAGGCCGAACTCGGCCCCGGCGACGCGATCTACATTCCCTACGCCTGGTGGCATCACGTCGAATCGCTGACGCCGTTCAACGTGCTCGTCAACTACTGGTGGAACAAGGCGCCGCAGACTCGGCTCACCGTTCGATGCTGCTGCACGCCGCGCTCACGCCTGCGCGACCTGCCGCCCGCACAGCGCGAAGTCTGGCGGGCCATCTTCGAGCACCTGCGTGTTCTCGTCGATCCGACGAAGTCGCGCTGGCGCATCTGCCGCCCGAGCAGCGTGGGCTGCTCGGGCCGCCGTCACCGGAACGGGCACAGGCGATTCGCGGCATCCTGGTGCGCGCTGTTCCGGCGCCGATGGAAACCATCGGCTGACGCACAGGTCAAAGTCGTTACTCCGCAAGGATTCGTTATGAAACGATGCTTCCGGGCACCGTCCTGCGCGACGATCGCTGATCGCCTTGCCGGTTGCGGTGGCGGTGGCGGCCGCCGGCGGCAGCAGTTCAGCAGCAGTGGCGGCGGACCGCCGCCGCCTCCCAGCCTGCCGCCCCCATCCAGCGCGCCGGCCGCTCAAGACCGTGCTGGCCGCGAAGTACGGCACGGTGAATTTTCCCGATCGGCGCGGCCATCGAGCCTGCCTCGACCAGCACGCGCGCCGGATTCGACGCTGCTGCTCAAGCACTTCAGCAGCATCACCGCCGAAAACGCGATGAAGCCGCGACACCATCTGGCCGAACGCGCCGGGCAGCACCACGCTGCCCGCGGCTGCGCCCAACTTCGTGCCGGCCGACCTGATCTACAACTTCGCGCATCAACAACAACCTCCAGGTGCGCGGCCACACGCTGCTCTGGCACCAGACGCGCGCCGAGCTGGTTCTTCGCCGGCGACCGCAGCAATCCGGCCAACTACCGCATCGCTGCTGCAGCAGCGGCTGTGCCCTACATCACCGCCGTCATGCAGCGACTTCCCGCAGATCTACGCCTGGGACGTGGTCAACGAAGTGGCCAGCGACACGCAGAACTGCCGCCAATCCCTACCGCACCGACAGCCCCTGGTACCAGGCCTACGCGTCAGCGGCAACGGCGGCGACTACGTGCGCGATGCCTTCACCTGGCGACACAGGCGCGCGCGGCCGATCGGGCAAGAACAGCTCGCAACTGAAACTCATGCTCAACGACTACAACACCGAGCTGCCCGGCAAACGCGCCAATGTCATCCAGATCGTGCAAGCGCTGGTGGACGCCGGCGTGCCCATCGACGGCGTCGGCCACCAGTTCCATCTGCAGATCGAAACCGATGTGGCGCAGGTGACCGCGGCCTTCCAGGCCGTGGAAGCACATCTCGCCCACGCTGGTGAACCACGTGACCGAACTGGACGTGTCCATCTACGCGGATCCGGGCAACTGTTTCTCCGCGCGCACCATACCGCCCTGCCTCGCGGACGTGGGCACCACCGCACCGCAAACCCTGCTGTCGCAGCAGGCGCTCACGTACCGGGCGCTGTTCAACGCCTTCACGCGCCCCAGCGTCACCTCGGTGAGCCTCTGGGGCATCGCCGACAACCACACCTGGCTCAACAACTTCCCCGTCAATCGCACCAATCACCCGCTGCTGTTCGACCGCCTCGGCAATCCGAAGTGGGCGTTCTGGACGGTGGTGAATCCTTCGATCACGGTGCCATAGGCTGCGACGTATTCATGTTCCGGTGCATCTGGGTTCTCGACATCACGAGGACCCACATGCGCCCATTGTTTGCATCGATCGCCATCGCCGCGCTGTTCGGATTCACCCCGCGCACAGAGGCTGCCGAAGAACTCCCGGATGGGCTGCGCGCCGAGCTCGAGCGGCGCGCCCATGACGATGACTTCTCGGGCGTGGTGTTGCTGGCGCGGAACGACGAGATCCTCTACGAGGCCGCCCAAGGCCTGGCGGACCGCGAGCGGCATTTGCCGAACACCCTGGATACCCGATTCCGCTTCGGTTCACTGGGCAAGATGTTTACCGGCGTCGCCATCCTCCAACTGGTCGGGGCCGGCAAGGTCTCGCTCGACGACCCGCTGGGCAAGCACTTGCCCAACTACCCGAATGCCGCATTAGCCAAGGCCACGCTCCGCCAGCTGCTCACGCATACGGCCGGTGCCGGAGACATCTTCGGCCCCGAATTCATGACGCATCGATCCGGGCTGCGTCAGCTGGACGACTACGTCCGGCTGTTCGGCGAACGTGCGCCCCGCTCTCCGCCCGGAGAGCGTCACGAGTACAGCAACTATGGCTACATCCTGCTCGGACGCGTGATCGAAAAAGTGAGCGGCGACACGTACGCCGGGTACGTGCGCAAACGGATCTTCTCGCCCGCGTCGATGACGTCCACGGACAATCTGCCCGAGGAGTCGCGCGTGGCGGATCTGGCGGTGCCGTACTCCGGAAATCGATCCGCCGCCGACACACTGCCCTGGTCGGGCACGTCCGCGGGCGGAGGCTACAGCACGGTGCGCGACCTGCTTCGCTTCGCCAGCGCATTGCGGTCTGGAAAGCTGCTCGATCCGGAACGCCTCACGCTCCTATGGACGGGCCAGGTGGACACTCCCCGACTCGGCATGCGCTATGCCCTTGGCTTCGAGGACGCCACGTTTCCCGACGGCAAACGCCGCGTGGGTCATGGTGGCGGCGCGCCGGGCATGAATGCCGTCCTGTCGATCTTCCCGGCGACCGGCTACGTGTTCGTGGCGCTTGCCAACCGCGATCCCCCGGCGGTCATGGAGATCGATCGGATCGTGACTCGACTGCTGCCCTGATCTCCCGCTCCCTGGACCCCGGCGAATAGGCCACAATGCGGCCGCGCCGGCCTGGCGCTACAGGGAGTTCGGGGGATATGCGCAAGACGACCAGGGCCGCTGTCATCGCGGCTTCTTCGCTGATGACCACGGCCGGCTTCGCGGCCGGCGCCATCGTTACAGTGACCAACGACCTGGGCGCCGCGCGCCCGGCATCCACGATCACCGTTCCCTTCGCGGAGATCGCGAAAGTGGATCCCGCGTTGCGCATGTTCCACGTCGTGGTCAAGGACCCCAAGGGCAGGATCCTGCCCTCGCAGATCACTAACTACCAGCACGATCATCGAGGCGCGCAGTACGACGACCTGGTGTTCGCCTACGATTTCGGCCCCCGGGAGTCGAAGGCGGTGTTCACCGTCGAGCCCGTGGAGAAAGCCACGCTTCCCGAACCGGCCTGCGCTTACGCCCGCCTCGTCCCTGAACGCCACGACGACATTGCCTGGGAGAACGACCGCATCGCGCATCGCATGTACGGCTTTGCCCTGAACACGCCGGAGGCCGGGCAGGAACGCCTGCGTGGCAGCGGCATCGACGTCTGGGGCAAGCGCGTCACCTATCCCATCGTCGATCGCTGGTATGCCAAGGGTCACGACCAGTTCCACAAGGACAATGAAGGCGAAGGCCTGGACCTCTACAGCATCGGCGGCTCTCGCGGTGCCGGTGGCACCGGCGTGTGGGACGGGACCAGGCTGTGGACCTCGGACAATTTCGTGAAGGCCGTGGTGCTGTCCAATGGTCCGCGTCGGGCGGCGTTCAAGTTGACTTACGCGCCCTGGGACGCGGGCGCGGGCGGCACGGTCAGCGAGACGAAGCAATTCACGATCGACTGCGGGCGCAATTTCGACACCGTCGAGAGCGTGTTTGACCTGGCCACCGCGGAAGCGGTGATCGGCATCGGCATCACCGAGCACGCCCAGGCGGAAGGCTTCCCGAAGGGTGTGCTCACCAAGGACCCCGACGGCCGGTGGATGAGCTGGTGGGAAGACAACAAGGATGGCGGGCTCGGCATCGCGGTCATTCTTGCCGCCAGCGAAACGCCGGCGGGCTTCGCCTACGAGGCGCCCGCGAAGTCGCCGGGTAACGGCAACAATATCCTGCTCGTCAGGGTGAAGGATGGCGCACCGGTGCGCTACTACACGGGCGCGGGCTGGACCGGCAGCGGACAGTTCGCCGATCGCGTCGCCTGGGAGCGGCACGTGAAGGTGCGCGCGGATCGCGCGCTCAAGCCGTTGACCGTCACCGTGAGCGCGCGGCCGTGAAGGCGTGGGTCATGGCGGCGCTGGCGTGCGCAGCGCTTTGTAACGTGGGACTGGCCAATGAGCTCACTCCCGTTGGCGACGAATACTTCACCAACTGGCCCGCTGGCACCGCGCCGCGCGACGTGGGCAAGCGCGTCACCGAAGCATTCATCCCCGTGCCCAACATGGAGATGCCCAGCCACGGACCGAAGGCGCTGCACTACTCGCACGTGGCCACGTGGACCGGCTCGCTGCAGTTCGCGCAGCTCACGCAGGACAAGGAACTGACGCGTCGTCTCATCGATCGCTTCGATCCCTTCCTGGTCGCGATGAAGGACAGCGTCCCGTACACGGATCACGTCGACGGCGCGGTGTTCGGCTCGCTGCCGCTCGAGCTCTATCTACAGGAGCCGCGTTTCCGCTACCGCGTCCTGGGGCTGACCTTCGCCGATGCCCAGTGGGACCGCCCGCTGCCCGACGGGCTCACGCGCCAGACGCGCTGGTGGATAGACGACATGTACATGATCACGGCGCTGCAGCTGCAGGCGTATCGCGTCACCGGCGATGCGAAGTACCTGGAACGCACGGCGAACGAGATGGTGGCCTATCTCAAGAAGCTGCAGCAGCCGAACGGCCTCTTCTTCCATGCGCCGGACGTGCCCTTCTACTGGGGCCGCGGCGACGGCTGGGTGGCGGTGGGCCTGGCCGACCTGCTCAAGGAGCTGCCAGCGAAGCACAAGCACCACAAGTATGTGCTGGCCTCCTACCGGAAGATGATGGCCACGCTGCTCACCCACCAGGCCGATACCGGCATGTGGCGGCAGCTCATCGACAAGCCCGAGAGCTGGGAAGAAACCTCCAGCACCGCGATGTTTGCTTACGCGTTTGTCACGGGAGTCAAGAATGGCTGGCTCGCCGAGGACATTTATGGCCCGGCGGCGCGCAAGGCCTGGATCGCGCTGGTGGGTTACCTCACGCCCGAGGGCCTGCTGCGCGAAGTCTGCGTGGGCACGGGCAAGCGGAACGACATCAACCACTATCTGAACCGGCCCCGAACCACGGGAGACACCCATGGCCAGGCGCCCATGATGTGGACGGCGACTGCCCTGCTTCGCTGAGGTAACGGGAAGTTCGATCGAGCGCGTCTTTATCCAATGGGGATCGGACCCCATTCCATTTTCGAAGGGGGGAATGTGAAGAAAGGAATGATCCTGTTGGCCTCGCTCGCGTGGTCTGCTACTGGTGGTGGCCTCACCCAACGGCGGACCGCTGGGTGAATTCGAGGCCCACGGGGATGTGGGCGCGCCGAAGATCGCGGGCTACGCCACCTATAACGCGGCTTCGCAGGTTTACACGCTCAGTGCGGGCGGCGCCAACATCTGGGCGAAACGCGACGAGTTCCAGTTTGCGTATCGCCGCATGCGGGGCGACTTCATCGTGCAGGCGCAGGTGGAGTTCGTGGGGTACGGCGTGGACCCGCATCGCAAGGCGGGCATCATGGCGCGCGCCTCCATCGCCGACTTCGACTCGGCTTACGTCGGACGGCGTGATCCACGGTGACGGCCTGACCTCGCTGCAGTATCGCAAGGCCAAGGGAGAAGACACGGCGCAGATCGAGATGGCCGCCGCCAAGGGCGCGAACGTCATCCAGCTCGAGCGTCGCGGCAACACGTTCATCTTCTCGGCGGCGAAGTTTGGCGAGCCCTTCCAGGTCGTGGAGTACAAGGACGCGACGAATGTGCCGGAAGAGGCGTACGTCGGCCTGTTCCTGTCCTCTCACAACGCCGACGTGAAAGAGACCGTCATCTTCCGCAACGTGCGCGTGATCAAGCCGGTGCAAGGTCGGGCTTCCAGCCGTATCGCGACTACATCGGCAGCCGGCTCGAGACGCTGAACGTCACGCAATGGCCATCGCTCGCAGCTGTACTGCCTCGCGCGTGCCGTTCGAGGCGCCCAACTGGTTGCCGGACGGCTCCGCCCTGATCTACAACGCCAGCGGCAACGACGCCGCGACGCGCGGACGTCTGTGGCGCTTCGATCTGGCCACGCGTACGCCGGCGCTGATCGACACCGGCTTCGCCATCCGCAACAACAACGATCACGTGTTGTCCTTCGACGGCACGCAGCTGGCCATCAGCGACCAGAGCACCGGCGACGGCCAGTCGACCATCTTCACGCTGCCGACGCGCGGCGGCGTGCCGAACCGCATCACGCCGCTCACGCCCAGCTACATGCATGGCTGGACGCCGGATGCGAAGTGGCTGCTGTACACCGGTGGCCGGCGCGCCACGCGCACGGACGGCCACGAGTACGACATCTACAAGATTGCCGTCTGACGGCAGCGGCAAGGAAATCAACCTCACCAACACCGCCAGGCCTGGACGACGGCCCGGAAGTGAGCCCCGACGGCAAATGGGTGTACTTCAACTCCGTGCGTTCGGGCCAGATGCAGATCTGGCGCATGAGGCCGGATGGCAAGAACCAGGAACGCGTGACCAATGATCACCAGTTCAACGACTGGTTCCCGCACTTCTCGCCGGACGGCAAGTGGATAGTGATCATCTCGTACGGCCTGGACATCGCGCCCACCGATCATCCGTACTACAAGCATTGCTACCTGCGCATCATGCCAGCGGACGGCAGCGCGCCGCCGAAGGTGATCGCGTATGTGTACGGCGGCCAGGGGACGATCAACGTGCCGTCATGGTCACCAGATGGGACGCATGTGGCGTTCGTGTCGAATAGTGATGTGTTGTAGGGACGGGTGGCGGTAACGCCCGTCGCGCGTGTATGGCCCGGATTCGCTTTTCGCCGGGCCTTTTGTTTGGTTGCTGGCGCCAGGTTGCGGGCCGCCGCGAGCAGATTTGGATTAACAGGGTCGCGTAAACTGAATTGATGCGGGTGCCGCGGCGGACAACCCTATCGCGGCTTCGTGCCTCACGAATGGGGTACCCGGCCCGCTCACTCGGGCCATACACGCACGCCGGGCGTTGCGGGCGACTCGCTCTTCTGCAACCCGGATCCCGGTCGAGGGCAGATGGCGCGCCCGTGGGTGGGTGGGAAAAGATAAAGAGTCGCTAGTGCGAGCGAAGGGGAGGGCCCGCCCTCTCCGCCCACCAAGTGACAGGTCTTCTCCCACCACAAAGGGGGACACGCGAGGAACGAAATTTACGCTCACCGAGCTAAGGGGCTCTTGGCGTGACCGGCGCGGGTGCAGGGTCGGGCGAGCGGGCCGGGTACCCCATTCGCCAGGCACGAAGCCGCGATAGGGTTGCCCCCAGCGGTATCCGCTTCGACCCCGCTTACGCTGACCCCCTAAATCAAATCTGATCGCGGCGGCCAGCAACCTGGCGCCAGCAACCAAACGAAGGGCCCGGCGAAAAGCGAGCTCGAGCCCTGCACCCGCGGCGGTCACGCTCCGTCACTTGGCCAGCTGAACCTCAATCTCCACCAGCATTCCCGGCGCAACCAACCCGGCCACTTGCACGGTCGACCTCGCGGGTAGATTGGGTTGCTCCTTGGTGCCGAAGAACTGCGTGTACGCCGCCATCATGCCTTCGAAGTCCATCTTGCCTTCCCTGGCGGGGTCACCGACCAGGAAGACCGTCATGGCTACCACATCGCCGAAGTTCAGCCCCAGCTTGTCGAGCGACTCCTTGATGCGATTGAACACGGACAGGGTCTGGGTCTTCGTGTCGCCCCAGTACTCCGCGGTGCCCGGCTTGGCCTTGGCGTCGAGCGGCGCGGGTGTCGTGCCGCTGTGGAAGTAGATAGTCTTGCCGGCCGGAACCTCGACCGCGCGTGCGATCGGGAAAGTGCCGCCATTGGAGTGGCGGACAATCTCCGCGGCCTGTGCGGCCTGCGCGGCCATCACCGCCAGCACCACGGTTGCGGCCGCGCTCAACAGAAACTTGCTCAGGGGGGTCATTCGATCTCCTTAAAGGGTATTTATAAACGCAACCACGTCGTCGATGGATTTGTCGTCCGGCAGCGACGCTCCGATCGCCCGCATCTGCGCACCGAACACGTCGCGCTCATCGGCGCCGCGCAAACCCAGCTTGTAGTTGCGCAGCTGGGTGACGAGATACCAGTCGGAACGCGCGGCCAGCGCCGGCGCCTGCAAGGTGCTGTTGCCCTCACCTTTGGCGCCATGGCAGGCGGCGCAGGTCTGGTAGATCACCCTGCCGGCAGTCAGGTTGCCGGTGACCGTCGGTGCGGGTTTCTTCGCGTGCAGCGAGCCGATGAATCGCACCGCCGCCTGCAGGGCCTGCTCCTGCGCCAGCCGCATGCCGACGGTGCGCATCTCGTGCCCGGCTGCATCACCGGCCGGAGTGCCGCGGATACCCGCGGCGAAGTTTTCGAGCTGGCGCGTCAGGTACCAGGGTTCCATGCCGGAAAGTTTGGGAGCGCGGATGCCGTAATTGCCGTTGGCATTACTGCCGTGGCACAGCAGGCAGTAGTCGAACGGGTTTTCGGCAACTGCGCTGCCACTGATCAGGACGGCGGCCAGCAAAGTCATCAACCGTGAACGGGGCGTCATGCCAGCACCGCCCCACCGGCGCGCTCGCGCGCATCGATATCGGCGATGGCGTGATGCGCGGAAGCGATCGCGCCTTCCTGCCAACCGGGGTGATAACTGACCTGATCGCCGATCAGGTAGTGCGCACCCACCGGGCGCTGCAAGCGTCGCGAACCATTGCTTGAACAGATCCGGCTCCCATTGCGCCGCGCAGCCGAGCATGTGGTTCATCTGATGCCAGGCAATGGTCACGCCGTTCTCCACGTATTTTCCGTAGTCCGGATGAACCTTCGAGCCCTGCTCCACCGCCAGCTTGATGCGCTCGGCCGGCGTGAGGCGCGCAAATTTCTCGCCGGACTCCGGATTGAACGTATAGGCCGACAGCACCACACCTTTCTGGCGATGGATGCCATGCGCGGGATACCAGATCTGCTGGATATCCTGCAGCGTCCAGGAAATGCCGCCGTAGATGCCTTCCTTCTCCCAGAAACGCTCCTGTCATCTGCAGGCCGATCTTGAACAACTTGCCGCGCGGAATCGCGGTCAGCCCGGCCACGTAGTCCCCGGGAAAGTTGTGCTCGATGCCGGCCAGTAGTTGCGACTGGAATGCAGTTCAGCACGTAGTCGGCCCTGGCCGTGACGAACTTCGCCATTGCGGCGATAACGTCACCTCGACGCCGCGATCCCGCAGCCAGATCTTCTGCACCTGCGAATCGAGCTGCACGAGATGTCCCACCTTGCTCATGAAAGCCGAGACAATCGGTCCATGCCGCCCACGGGCTCCATCATCATTGCGGCCTGGTCGTCGGTCTCGCCGAAGCTCATGATGTACATGAAGCGCGACTTCATGAGTTCGCTGGGTGACAGCGGCTTCTTGAGTACGTCGGCCCGCGTGTAGTCGTGGCTGGCGAGACCCGAACGCGACAGTACCGAAGTACTTGAACTGCGGATCCAGCTCGCCGAACTGCCGCAGGTACTCGCGCAGCTGCTCCCAATCACCCGCCGTCATCGGCGCCGTGATGTCGTCACGCTTCAGCGACTTGGCCATGAGCTCGGCGACGAAGCCGCGCGTGTCGTTGAGATATTCGCGCGCGCGGATCGGGCTTGCCGCCGAACATCGCGTCGTCCTGCACCCAGGCGTTGCGATTGTCGTTGATGAACGGCGCCAGCTCGACCCCAGCTCCTTGCAGTACTCGAGCAGGTGCTGGTGATGCCCGGGAATGCGCGCCGGCCCGGCGTTGAAGAACAGATCCGGATCCTCGTCGAACTGGCAGACCTGCGGATAGCCCGGTCTCGTCGATGCGATGAGCCATGGCGCAGCGTCAGGTTGCGGCCGCCAGCGCGGAACGACGCATCGAGCACCTGCACCTGATATCCCTTGCGGCTCAACTCGTAGGCCGCGGTGAGCCCGGAGATGCCGGCACCCAGGATCAGCACCTTTTTCGGCTTCGACAACACCGCGAGCTGCGGCCTCGCATGTGCAGCCGCCGGCATCAGCCCCAGCGCCACCGCGGCCCGAAACACTGCGGTGGACCCACCTACCGCGCCTGCCGCGTTGAGAAAATCACGACGTGAGAAAGTTCGTTTCATCGCCCCTGCCTGAACCCGTTGTTCCCCGAAGAGGGCGAACGGCTCTCACCGCCCACCCTCAAATCCATCCCGGCCACCTGCTTCAGAACTTGAAGCTCACCTTTCCGTAGTAGTAGGCACCGTTGATGCCGAACGGCGAGAACGACGGGGTACTGCGCCACGGCACTGTTGTCGTTGTTGCCGAACTGGATGGCGCGATGCTCGGAATTGCGCTTGTCGGGCATCTCGTCGAACACATTGGTCGCGCCCACCGACAATGACACACTGTCCGTGGCCTTGAACCCGACTTCGAGATTGGTGATCGCCGCGGCGCCGACTTCATTGCGGAAATAGCCCACACCCGCCTCGTTGTCGAAGTCCGAGGACTTGCCGTAGAACAAGTTCGTGCACGCTCACCGAGAGGCGTTCCCATTCGAAGGTCGCCCCGAGGTTGACCAGGTACCGCGGCATCGTGGTCTCGAGATCCGCGAGCGCCTCCGGCATCGAACAAGCGCCTGCTCGGTGCCGAACTCCGCCGGCGTTTCGCGCACCTTCGTGACTTCGGTCTTGTTGTAGTTGGCCGCCGCGGTCCAGTTGATGTCGAACTCGTCGAACTCGCTGATGTAGTTGAACATCAGCTCCACGCCGCGGGTACGTGTGGTCACGCCATTGGTGAACAGGTTGATGCCCGTATCACCCTCGGCCGTGACCGCCGGATCCAGCACGTTGCCGTTGGCGATGATGGCGTCGACGATCACCTGCGAATACAACTCGCCGTCGATGGTGCCGTAGAAGGTGCTGGTGGCCGCGATGCGGTTGCGCACTTCCACCTGGTACACGTCGAAGGTGAGCGCCATCTCGCGACCCGGACGGAACACGAAACCCGCCGAGTAGTTGGTCGACTTCTCGGGCTGCAAGCCCTGCGCCCAGGCCGAGGATGGCCGTGGCCGGCGCGTTCGGCGGCATCTGCACGAATGCCGTGGTCGGCCCGACGTTGGTCGCCGAGTAGTAAGACTCCGCCAGCGTCGGCGCGCGGAAGCCCGTGCTGGACGTGCCGCGTAACGCCCAGGCATCGTTGAGTTCGTAACGCGTCGACGAGCTTGCCCACCGTGGTGTCGCCGAAGTCGCTGTAGTCCTCGTAGCGGCCGGCGATGTCCAGCGTCAGCGCCTCGAGTGGCTTCAGCACCACGTCCACGTACGCACCCGCGACGTCGCGCGCATGTTTGCCGGAGTCGGACAGGCTGATGCCGGGGAAGGACTGGCCGCCTTCGAGATAACGCGAGGCCGCGTCACCGGGCGCCGGCTTCCCAGGTCTCCTCGCGATACTCGGCGCCGAAGGCGAGGTTCATGGGCCCTGCCATGCCGACATCGATCTCCCGCGAGATGTCGAGCGTTGCTGGTCCATTGGGTCTGCGTGTACGTGCCGTCGTAGAAGTTCGACGGGCGTCTGGCCGGTCTGCGCGTACAACGAGGCATTGGCCGAGTCGCGCGTGAACATGTCGATCTCGTCCTTGCCGTAGGTCGAGGACAGATCCCAGTTCCACGCACCGGCCTCTCCCTTGAGACCCGTGCCGATCTGGAAAGTCGGTCTCCTCGGTTTCTTCGCGCGGGCTGAAACCGAAGGGCCGGAAGTACGTGACTTCGCCGTCGCCCGTCCGCGAACGAAACACGGTTGGGCATGCGAAAGTTCTCGAACGAGGCTGCGTGTTTGTCGCCCCAGGTGGCGGTCGGCGTAGAACTCGGTGGCTTCGCCCAGCGGCAGCCCGGCATTCAGCGAAATCAGTTTGATCTCGTAGGCGGCGTCGCCAAAGATCTTGTTCAGGTACGGATAACCCGGCGCAAACGGCAGGTTGTTGTTGGGAAAGGCTCGCGATGGTCGTGCCGGGTTCACCACGCGCGGGTCGATGGCGCCGCGGTCCGTGTGTTCGTGCTCGCGGTACTCGGCCGAGAAATTGATGTAGGCGCCGAGCTGCGAGCCGAAGCCGATGTTGCCGGAGAACGCGCTGGTCTCGCCGTCGCCTGCGTAGTGCGCGCCGGAGGTGGCGCTGACCGAGCCGCCGTCGCTGTCCTTCTTGAGGATGATGTTGATGACGCCGGCGATGGCGTCGGTGCCGTATTGCGCGGCCGCGCCTTCGGTGAGCACCTCGATGTGGTCGATGGCATCGACCGGAATGAAGTTGAGATCGACGCCCGCGCCACCCTGGTAGGGTCCGCCGAGGATGGCGAGGCTGGCGGTGGTGTGGCGGCGCTTGCCGTTGACCAGCACCAGCGTGTGGTTGGGCGACAGGCCGCGCAGCTTGGCCTGCAGCGTCTGGTTGGCCATGTCGCCGCCGAAGGCCTGCGCGGTGAACGACGGCACCACGTTGGCCAGCGCGTTCATGAGATCCGGCCGGCCGGCGGCTCTCGATGAGCTTCCGCGCTCAGCACCTGGATGGGCGACGAGCTGGTGAACGCGTCGACGCCGCTGGCGCGCGTGCCGGTGACGATCACCGTCTCGGTCGTTTCTTCTTCGCCGGCGTCCGCATCCGCCGCGGCGTCCTGCGCCTGCGCGAGCATGGGAACCATTCCGAACGGGACGAGAGCCAGCGGAATCAGTGCGGATGACTTCGCTTCCAGTTGTTAGACATGAGTTTTTCTCCCTGGTACGTGAATTTTCTTCATCGCAGGCGCTGTGCCGCGCCGTGTGGGAGAGCTGTTGCAAATATCCGGCCAACGGGATGGCGCGGCGCTCGCGCACCGTCGATGGATCGACTAACTAGACGCGAAATTGCCTCGTGATGCGCGGAGTTGCGCGTGTCTGCCGACGTCATCACACGTGCCGTGCGGGCCTCGCGATGTTCGTCTGCAAAAAGCAAAACGCGCGAAAAGCAAGCGCGCGCCAATCAACTTGGTGCAGGGAACGAGATGCTGTACCTGCACCAGGTTGGCGCGGCAGGGCGGCACCAAGGCGAAGACCGGAGTGAGCTGAGGTCGCGGAGCGGCGGCAGGTGAAGACGTCGTCGTGGGAGCTCAGTCTCGGGCGCGCGCTTCGCGCGTTCCCTCGGGGGAAGCTACGCAGGTGGAGCTGTCAGCGCTTCGCTCGGGACTGCTGGTGAACGAGGACTTGGGTTGAACCACCAAAGAGTACCTCCGCGTTTGACGCTTCCCCCTCGGCGCCCTCGATTCGCCCCCACGACGTCGTCTTCACCTGCCGCCGCACCACGGTCTCGGTTCTTTCCCCACTTGCCAGGGTCGGCGCTGACGAGCGTGTGGGTGGAAGACTCGTGCGCTCGATGCCTCGACTCGATTCGGCGACGGTGTTGTCGTGAGCCGTGTCCACACATTTGCAGCTGGCCTCGCTCTATGGGATCCGGATCCCGCGTCAGCGAAGCTGCCGAACGACACTTGGGGTATTCGCGTACCGAGATCGTCCACCGAGCGCAGCGGGCCTCGGCCACCGCATCGGCTAGTCGCGGCCTCGAACGCAGTCGGCGCCCTCGATCCGATTCGAATTCGCCACCACCTCGACTCCGCTCTCACCGCCAGGCGTAGCGTTCGTCGAATGGAGGACTGAACCGCGACCGTGGTGCGGCGGCGCGCGAAGACGTTGCCGTGGGAGCGAATCGAGGGCGCCGAGGGGGAAGCGTCAAACGCGGAGGTACTCTTTGGTGGTTCAACCCAAGTCCGCGTTCACCAGCAGTTACGAGCAACGAGCTGACAGCTCCACCTGCGTAGCTTCCCCCGAGGGAACGCGCGCGAAGCGCGCGCGCCCTCGACTGAGCTCCCACGGCAACGTCTTCGCGCGCCGCCGCTCCGCAGCCCCTGCTCAGTCCACCGTTCGGCGGACCTTCCCAAGCACCACACACCCCAGCAATACCAATGCAAGCCACTCGAATCGGCCACCACCGCCGCCACCACTCGCCGACACCGTGGCATTGCTGGTCACAGCCGCCGCACCCGAGATCTCCAGCTTCACCTCGCGCGAATCGTTGGCCGCGTTGTTGTCGTTGGCCGCGAGCACATGCACCTGGCTGGTGAAGCTGCCCTCGCTGCTCGCGCGCACCTTCAGGCTGATGTGCGCGCGCGCCTGCGCATCCAGATTGCCGAAATCACAACGCAGCGTCGTCGTGCCCGAGCAGATCGCATTCGCCGCCGACACATCCACCACCGTGACTCCCGCCGGCAGCGTCACTTCCACGCGCGGCGCGATCGCCTTGCTGGCGCCATTCACGAGCTCGATGTCCGGGAAGCTCAGCGTCGCCGAGCGCTGGCCGCCCAGCGTCGCACCGACGCGAAGTTCGATGTCCGTGCTGCCGAAGACATCCACCTTGGCGTTCACGAGGTTGTTGCCGCTGGCCACGTCGCCGGGTGTAGCAACGCTGACCACGGGCTCGGCCTGACCCGCGCCTTCCGCCGCGCGATAGGTGATGGTCACCGGCACGCTGGCATTGGCTGGCAGGTCGGTGAAATCGCAGACGCCGCCCTGCTCCGGCTCCACGCGGCATTCGCCGGTGGCGGCGCTGATGGCTTCGACGGTCAGCGCCGGCAGCGCGTGCGCGGCCAGCAGGCGTGTGGTCGCGAGTGCGCGCCGGTCGCTGGTCACCGTGACGGTCTTCACCCGGGTCTGGCCCGCCGAACAGGTCATTCATTTCGAGCGAGCCGCTCACGGCTGCGTCGTAGTACGGGCGCACCAGCACCGGGCGCGACAGTGAATCATTCTCGGGAGCGCTGTCGTTCGCCGCGCTGGCGGTGAATCGCACGTCGTAGACACCGGGATCGGCGAACTGCGCCACGTAGTCCACGTACAGGCTGGCGTTGCGCGCCAGGTTGGGCAGCGCGCAACGCGCACGTACTGGAGAAAGCAACGTGCAGGCCGCGCCCTTGTGGATGCCGGCGCTGATGAGGACACCCGCCGGGTTCAGATCGATGTCGAGCGTGCCGCCCGTGGCGGTCTGCCGGCCGTTCGAGCGGAGCGCGACCTGCCCTTCGAAGAAGATGTCTTCGACACCCGACCCGCCCGATGCCAGCGTGATGCCGAGGTCGACGAGATGATCGATGCGCAACTGCACACTCGCGGCGTTGTTGCCGGGGAAGCCGTCATCGGTAGTCAGGGCGACGGCGGACACCGCGCCGCTCACGGGCGCGGTGGCATGCAGGCGCAGGCGGACGGGCCGCGAAGCGCCCGGGGCAACGCGCCGAACTCGCAACGCCAGGTTCCCGCCACGGGCTGCGTGCAGGGGACGCCGCGCATCGAGCGAATCCACGACCACGTCCGGCGGCAGCGAGATCTGCAGCGCCACGTCGCCGGTGGGCAAGGTGCCGCGCGAGCGCAAGGTGTAGGGAATTTCGTAGACGGCGTTCACGCCCAATTCCGCATACATGGCGGGCGTGTCGAGCTCGAGATCGCGCTCGGCCTGGATCCAGGCCGTGGTGGTGGCGTTGTTGTTGCCGAGATCGCCATCTCCCGAGGCGTTGACGTTGGCGCTGGCGAACAGCGCGCCCGCGGACTGCGAGTTGACAGCCACGGTGAGACGCCGCGACGTGCCCGGCTCCACTTCCGCGATCGTGCAGATCACGGAGGTCGCGTTCACGATTGCAGGTTCCGCCGCTCAACGAGGCCGAGACCACGGGCTGATTGAGATTCAGCGACAGCGTGGCATTGCGCACGGACATGGCACGCAGCGAGCTCACGTCGGCATGCACCTCGAACGGGGAGCCCAGCGGCACTTCGGTCGCGTTCACGGAGACCGCCACGCGCGCATCGATGCCGGAGCGCAGCGCCACCGATATCTGGCGATTGTTGTTGGACGTGAGCCGATCGTTGCCCGCCGAGACGCGCGCGAGCGCCGCGAAGTTCGCCGCGCTGGTGCCGCGCGCCACCAGGCTGACCTGCGCGGCGGAGTTCACCGCCATGCTGCCGAACGAACAGGTGGCCGTGAGGCCGGACACCGAGCAGCTGCCTTGCGAGCTCGTGCCCGATTCGAAGGCGGCCGAGGAATTCGCCGGCAACGTCACCACGATTTCGGCGCCCGTGGCGCCGAGGTTGCCGATGGAGCGGACGGTGAACGGCAACGTGAACGGTGCGCCGCCCTCGCCGGTCACCGAAGAGGCGACCGGCTCCAGCGTCACGTCCGCGTACTGCGCGGGCGTGATGCAGTTCGCCGACGCGATCACCCGTTCCATCATGTCGATGCTGCACTGGGAGAACGTGGCGTAGCCGCTCACCGAGGGCGACATGATGAACGCCGTGCCCGACGTGCTGGCGCAAGCGGTGCCGGATTCGCCGTCATGTTCGGCGCCGAGATTGTGGCCCAGCTCGTGCGCCATGACGATCGCCGACAGCGTAGTGCCATAGGAGCGCTGGCTCACCGACACCGCGCGCTCGCGATCGCAGACCGTCGTCACGTAGGCGATGCCGGCGGTGGTGCCATCGAGTCCTTGCCGGTCATCGAGATGCGCGAGGCCGCGCGCGCGCACCGCCGCCGTGGCGGCGCGATAGTTGCACCCAGCTGATCGAGCAGCGTCGTGGCCTTGGTGGTGGTGAACGGATCCGAGTCCGGCGGGCATCAGGCGGACGTCGGTGGCCAGGATCAGCAGGCCGATCTGCTCGCTGAAGATGCCCTCGACGATGTTGAGCCGCGTCAGCATGGCGGCCATGGGATCCGTGCCTTCGGCCTGCTGGAAAGCGGTATCCGCGATCAGCGAGATCTCGACCTGGCGCGTGATCGACGGCGTCCGATAATGCCGCCTAACTCCGTGACCAGCGCCGTGTACTGGTCGAGCGCGGTTTTCGACACGCTGGGCGCGCTCTCGTCGAGAGCCGCAGAACTCCCGCGGCAATGCATCGCGTGAATCCGAGAGCCGATAGACCACGGTCTGGCCGGGCGACGGCAGCCAATGGCGTGGTCAGGAAGTCGCGATGTTTTCGTAGCGCGTGACCGCGTAGAACTCGTGGCCATCCCAGATGGCGCCCTCGAGTCCGCGCGGCGTTTCGGTGAGACGCACCCATGATCCCGGCGCGCCTTCGAGCGATCCGCGCAGCAGGCGATATCCCTGAAGGGTCGCGCGATCGGCGGATGGTAATTTTTGCAAAACCCGCTCGTTGTCTTCGAGCGTGAGCGAGAAGCGGCGGCCGTAGGCGTCGAACTGGGTGGTGGAATCCTTGAGCGACAGCCGGACCGGCTCGGCGAAGCGAATGGCAGGCGTCTGGGCGCCGGCGCTGATCGCCACGAAAGCCAGAAAATACAGCGCTGCCCGCCCGAATCGACCCACCCTAGCGTTCCCCTGCGTCTGATTGGTGTCTTCTCGTGAGATAAACACTCTATCGGCCGTCAGACGATTCTGGTGACGGAGCATACGCGCCGATTCGCCATTAAGTGACGCAGGCCGCAAGAAGTTGTAGGCGCGACATAACGCCATCTGGCGCGGCGGAAAAACAACGCGAGTTCAGGGCGATCAGGACGCCTTCTGGAACGCCAACACCCGCGTGCGGGAGGCGCTGAGCAGGTCGGACATGCGTGCCTCCCGCTCTTCGAGATCGTCGTAACGAACGGTCTGGCGGGTCACGGACTCCGTGAACCAAGGCAACGTGCGCCCGGGATCTCCGGAGTCACACGCCGGAACGGGTCGAACGACCCAGGGGTCACTGCCCGACGGTGGCCGTGGCCACCATCCCGTCGAACTCACCCTCCGCCGCCGCGAAGTAGTGGCTCGTGACGCCTTCGAGCTTCATGAGATACAGCTTCTCGCCGACCACGCGCATGACGCAGCTGCCCCTCTTGCTGATGCCGTCGCCGGGCGTGTAGCGGAATCGCAGCTTCACACCGGTGCCGCCGAGGAAGGCGACGGGATCGACCGAGTCCACTTCGTAGACGGTGACGCCGCCGACGCGGTAGGCCGTCTCGATCATGGAGACGAGATCCGTGGGCGACATGTCGGGCTTGAAGACGGCGACTTGCGCATCGGCCTTCTTGCGCTGCTTGACCAGGGACTGCCCCGCCGGCATGCCACTGACGAAGGTCACAGAGTCGAGCAACGGGCCGTTCAAAGTCCAGGACTGCTCCCATTTGCGCGCGCCGAGCTGCGGCACGGAATTCCATGGACTCTTCGCCGTCACCGACAAACTACCGTCGCCCACGCTGGCCGGGCCCGGCTTCACCAGCTTGTACGCGGGCATGCAGGCAGCCAGCGGCAGCGATGCGACCAGGACGAGAGCGATCTTGTTCATGTTCCACTTCCCAGGCATGTTCATTTCGCCAACCGGGCCGCTCATTGGGCCAGGGTGAATCGGACCATGGCCGCGTCCCGCGCGTCGGGTTGCAGGGCCAGGTATTTCGCCAGGGCTTCGCGCCCCTCCGGGTTCTTTCCCGCCTTGAGCAAGGCATAGCCATGCGCACGCCAGGCTTCCGGCGGCGCACCGGGTAGTTTGACGGCGGAAGCGTAGGCGGCCGCGGCCCTGTCGTTGTCCTCGGGCAAGCCGCGCATGCGGAAGATTTCGCCGTGCTGGTAATGCAGCTGGCCGGTCCATCCGGTCTGCGCGAGGCTCTCGATCAGATAGAGGCTGGCGCCGGGATCATTGCGCTTGACCTGCTCGTCGAGCATGCGCGGCATCAGCGGCGCGGTCACCGCCTGCCATTCGCCGAGCCCGTCGAATTTCGCCTCGCCGCCCTCGTTCCGCAGATGCTCGGCGGTGTCCGCGAGATCGTGCATGCGCTCTTCACTGGGCGGATGCGTGGAAACGATGGAGTCCGAGCGGTCGCGATACCGCTTCTTGCGGTACTGCGCGCTCAGCTTTCGCTCGTCGATGAGCTGCCGCCACACCTCGGAGGCGGCGCCGGGCCGGTAGCCCGCCTTCGACATGAGTGCGATTCCGTACGCGTCGGCTTCGGACTCCATGCCGCGGCTGTACTGGAACATGGACAGCACCAGCGCGAGATTGATGCCCGCGGCGACGTCCCACCACGACGCATCGTAGGGACCGGCCGCGCCCGCGGCGATGCCCGCGCTCACGGACAGCACCGCGGCCGCCGCAGCCTTGCGGCGCATGCTCCGGTACTGCTGCAGCGTGTGCTTGCGGAAGTAATGCCCCGCTTCGTGGCCCAGCACGGCCGCGAACTGCGCTTCGTTGCGCGCCCGGACCATGAAGCCGCTGTGCACGATCATCATGCCGGTGGGGAACATGGCGGCGTTGAACGAGGCGTCGTGCATGAGATAGAGGCGCAGGTCGGTGACAGGCCGGCCCAGCAGGCGCTCCATCACGCCCACGGTGTACTTCTGCATGTCGGCCGAGCGCATCAGGCGATCGGAATGCTGAATGGCGTCTTCGATGCGCTCGCAGCTCTGCCAGATGCCGCGTTCGTCGGTGTCCTGCGGCTGGTAGTCCGGGCCGATCATCGGCTCGACGCGGGTGTCCAACACGGCCGCGGGTGCGCGGCGCGCCAGGCAGCAGGCGCAACCGCCGAGACCGACGAGGCCCAGCCCATGCAAAAAATCCCGGCGCGACGCGCTCACCGGCTCAGGCCTTCTTCCTTTTCTTCGACTTGGGCTCCTCGTGCATGCTCGACAAGCAGCCGCTTGACCATGTCGTTGGCGCCCACAGGCGTGCGGATGTCGCCCACTTCCGAGACCAGGTAGTTGAACCAGACCACGTTGCCGGACTTGAGATCCACGAGCGACGCGAAGCCCTGCTGGATGCCGCCGCTGGGAATCATGCAGAAGCCCACCGCACAGCCGAGGAAGCCCAGCGCCTGGATGGCCGCGCGGCCGCCGCTCGAGAAGCTGTCACGCGCAAACAGGAACAGCGCGTAGTCGTAGCCGGAAGCTTTCCCGTACTGCACGGCGGAATCGCCCAGCGTCCAGTCGAATCTGTCCTTCTTGGTGGGCAGCGCTGCGTACGGCAGGTACTTGTGCAGCTTGATGGACAGGCCCACGGCTTCGTGCAACCGCTCCAGCTCCAGCACCTGCTCGGGCGAGCCACCCGCTTCATCGCGCGTGGTGGCTACCTTGGTGGTGCCGCCTTTGGAGAGCTGCTGCTTCTTCACCGCGGCGAGCACGTTCTCGCGCGCCGTGTTGGTCCAGTCCTCGCGCGGTTCCAGCGTGCCGCCAGCGGTGAGCAGGCTCACCGCGATGTCGGGACGCATCACGATGACCCTGTAGTCGCCCTGCGGTGGTTTGAAGTCCCCGCTGGCCTGGTTTTTCGTCGAAGTGCAGGCGCCGCAGGCAAGCACGGCGGCCAGTACGAGAACTCGATTGATCATGTTCCCCTCCCCCCACTTCATTCTGCGATGGATCGACGTTCAGTGACGCTGCGCTGCGGTCATTCCCACGTGGACCCACAGGCCCAGCAACAACAGCCAGCTCACGAAATAGGCCCGAAGCCGGTGCCGCACCCGGTTGCCGCCCAGGTGGATCAAGGCGTGGGCAGGCCGCGGGCCACCACGTATCCCCAGGCCAGCGCCAGCACCGGCCACCCGGACACCCCGACGACCATGGCCGCCAGGCACCCGGCATAGAAGAGAGTCGGGCGCCTCGAACAGGTTGATGAAGTGCCGGGCCGGCTTGGCTGCGTAATCCGGCTCCTCCAGGGAACCCTGGAACGTCCTGAAGTAACTCACCGGCGCCAGGCCTTCACGAACCATCCGGACGCGGGATCTGAACAGGACGATCAGGACGACGAAGGTGAGTAACACCATCGCCAGCATCGGGTAGATCAGGCGGACCTCGGTCATGCAGGGGGTCTCCGGGGAAGTCGTGAGGGCGTGCGAAGGACTTTTACCAAACAACAAGGGGAATGAGTCATGAGGACACGATTGAAAGCAGGTCTGGCCGGCATCGCGCTGGTAGCGTTAACCGGTAGTTTGATGGCCGGGGACAAGGCCGAGAAGGCACGGTTTGCCGTGCGTGCCGACCTGGTCGGCGGGCAGGAAGTCCCGGCCCTTTCGACCACCGGCCGGGGCCTATTCCGGGCCTGGGTCGATACGGAAGCAAACGTCATCCATTGGAAGCTGAGCTACGACGGCCTGGAAGGCGCGGTCACGCAGGCGCACGTGCATTTCGGCCAGCGAAGCGTGAACGGCGGCGTCAGCTTCTTCCTGTGCAGCAATCTCGCGAATCCGCCGGCGGGAACCCAGGCCTGCCCCGCGGCCGGGCCAGCCGAGCTGGAGGGCACCATCACGCCGGAGGCGGTGATCGGGCCCGGACCCACGGCCACGGCACCGGGACAGGGCATCGAACCTGGTGCCTTTGCCGAGATCGCGGCGGCCATCCGCGGCGGCCTGGCCTATGCCAACGTGCATACGTCCAAGTGGCCGGGCGGCGAAATCCGAGGCCAGCTGCGCTGATTGGTAACGCCTGAAACCTTCGGTTCGCACCCCCTCCCGGTATGGAAAGGGGGTGCGGATCGGGGGGTCCCTGGCTCCGCCTTAAGGAAGTAGTCGCTTCGAGCCGGGGTTTGCTGTACCGTGCCGCCGGCTTTGCTGATTCTTTCGTTAGAAACGGTCCCGCATTCGCGGTGCCCGGCACTTCCAAAGATTCGCGAACCCAGCCGACAGGGCTTTGCCTGTCACCGTCTCTTATTTTCTGTGAGTTGTTCCGGATGAAACTTTACGTTGGAAATCTGCCTTTCTCTGCCACCGAAGATCAGGTGCGCACCCTGTTCGCTGCCCACGGCACCGTCGACAAGGTGTCCCTGGTGAACGATCGCGAAACCGGCCGCCCGCGCGGATTCGGTTTCGTCGAAATGCCGAATGCCGAAGCCACCCGCGCCATGCAGGCGCTCGACGGCAAGGACTTCGGCGGTCGTCCGCTGAAAGTCAATGAAGCCCAGGAGCGCGAACGCGGCGCCCCGCGTGGCAACTTCGGTGGAGGCGGCGGTCGCCGCTTCTAAGACTCCGAAGTCTTGAAAATTGGCGGCGCCAGAAATGGCGCCGCTTTTTTTTGTGGGGGGCCTACGGCAGCAGCACCAGCGTCGTCACGCTGTTCGCCGGCATGCTGTACTGGAATGCATTGGTGAGCGTGAGATTGATGTCGCTGCCGCGCACGGGCTGCGAACCCACGCTGGTCAGCGTGTAGACCTGCGCCCTGCTGAACAGCGTGGTGTGGCTGACGGCAATCCCCGCCGTCTGCGCGGTATCACTCTTGTTGATGGCGACGATGACCAGGCGGTTCGCGTTCACGGCATCCACACCGGCGTACACCGAGGCCGAGGCCACATCCGTGTTGGTGGCGCGGATGCTGGTATCACCGAAGCTGCCGTTCGCGCCGTCGTAATTTCGAAACATCTCGAAGGCGCCGTACACGTAGTCGCTGCCGCCCGAGAACGGCCACTGCGCGGCGGCGAACACCTGCTCGCGGCCGAAGATGCCGAGCACGTCGGCCTGCGCGATGCCACCCGAGATGTGATTGCCCGCGCCGTAGTTGTACTCGGTGATGGCGAGGCGCGTGCCCGGGTAGTTGGCCGTGATCTTGTCGCGCAGGCGCGGTATCAAACGGATGGGCCCATTGGTGCTGAATTGCGTGATCCAGCTGGTCTCGGTGTATGTCGGGTCCCAGAGGCTGCGCGGTGCCTGCTTGCGCGCGGCCACCACCGCGGTATCCGTCGCGTCTTCGGTGACCCGGCAGCCATCCATGGGGTTGGCGACGCAAGCTCCCCGCGCTTCCGGATACCAGTGCACGTCCAGCACGTCGAGCAGGCGCTGCCCGGCGTTCACCTGGGCCTGCGCCATCTGCGCGAGGTAGTACTCGAGGAAATCGCGGCCCTGGTGATCCGACGCATCCTGCAGACGGATCATGCCCTGCCAGCCATAGTTCACCGGCCCGAAGATCGTGACGGCCGGATTCACGTCCTTGGCGGCGTCCGCGAAGTCGACGCTTTTCTGCACCATCTCCGCATACGTCACGTTGGTGCCGCTCTGCGTGGCCGGCGGACGCACCGCGTCGCCGCGCAGTCGCGCGTGGGTGGTGTGCCAGAGGTCCGGCTCGTTATCCAGGCTGATGAAGATCGGATTGCCTGTGGCCGCGAATGCGCCGCTGTAGGTCTGGTTCAGGAAGTGGATGTACTCGTCCTGGTAGACGAAGGCATCGCCAGTGTTCGGCGTGAGCGAGAGCGCCCCGCCCTTGCGTGGCAGGCTCTGGTGGAACCGAACCTGCAGGTAGTTGGGCGTGACGTTCACGTCCTCGCGATCGGCGCTGCTCTTGTCGGCGGAGACGTAGCCCAGCGTGGGCAGTGTCACCACCGCGGCCGCGCCGGCGCCACGCGCGCCTTCGATGAGCGGCGCCACCGCGCCGTTGGGCGCGGTTCCGCCGCCGAGGAAGCCGTCGTTCTGGTTGAAGTAGTCGCTGCCGGCGTTGCTGGCATTGGTCTCCCAGTTGTACGCCGACATGCGGTTGCCGCCCGAGCGAGACAGCCCGAGATTCCGCGGGCGCCCGGTGCCCGTCCAGTGATTGATGCCGTAGATGAATTTCGAGATCGCCCTGCGATCCAGCGCGCTGTCGATGTTGAACGTGACGTTGCTGGCCGGCGGCGTCGACGGCGTGATCGGCCCGCCCGGTGCGGCGGCCACGTTGAACGTGTTGCTCGGTGCTCCGACGATGCCGGTGGAGGTGAACTGGAGTTGATAGCCGGTGCCGGCGGTGCTGATTCCCAGATTGGTGAACGTGGCGACGCCTGCCACCACGGTGACCGAGGTCGTACCGACCAGCGTCGCTCCGGCCGCGCCAGTCCCCGGCGCGATGCTGGCCGTGACGATGCTGGTGTTGTCGGTGGTCGCGATCGTCGTGGGTGAGGGCCGGATCTCCACCACGGGCTGCGTGGTGAAAGGCCTGGAAGCACTGGCGCCCGCGGGCTGCGTCGCCACGGACAGGACCACGATGGCGGGGCCGACGCCGCCGCTGCTGCTACTGCTGCTGCCCCCGCCGCTGCTGCTGCCGCCACCGCCACCGCATGAAGCCAAGGCAACGCAAGCGGCCACGAGCGCGCCGCGCAGGAAATGTGAACCGTACATATCGCCCCCCTGAGTACGCGCCGACCTTAACCGGGAGATCACTCGCGGGACAACGTGTTGGCGGCGGCAGACGGGAGCTGGATCACGTTTTCCGGCCGGTTTTCATCGCTGAAAGAAAAAGGGGCCGGATCCCGCGGGATCCGGCCCCATGACTAACAAGCTGCCGGGTTACTTCGCGGCGGGTGCCGCGGCGGCCGCCTTCTTGAAGTCGCCAGCCTTGATCACGGTGAACTTGGCCGGATCGATGTGCTTGCGCAGCGCCGCGCGGATCTGCGGCGCGGTGAGCGCCTTGATCTTCTCGTCGAGCTGCACTTCCCAGTCGAAGGTGCGTCCCACGAACATGTAGTGCGAGAGCGCGCCGACGAGTTCGCGATCCTGGGCGCGCGACACCGTGCGCCCCTGCAGGAAGCCGGACTTGGCCGCCTCGAGTTCGGCCTGGGTGTAGTCCTCGTTTAGCACCCGCTGGATTTCCTCGTTGAACGCCTTCTCCAGCTTCTCCGCGTTTTGCGGCGCGTAGATGGCGTAGGTGAAGAACCCGCCGGCGGGATCGAAGCTGTCGCCCGAGAGCTGCGAACCGACGCCGTAGCTCAAGCCATCCTTCTGGCGGATGCGCGCTGAGAGACGCGAGTTGAGGAAGCCGCCGCCCAGCAGGTAGTTGCCGAGCACCAGCGCCGGGTAGTCAGGGTCGGAGTCACTGAGCGGGAGGTTCATGCCCGCCACGAAGAACGCCTGCGCCTTGTCCGGCGTTTCGATCACCAGGCTCTTCGCCGGCACTTCGAAGTGCTGGTTCTTCACGCGCGTGAACGGCTTGGGGTTCTTCCAGCTGCCGAACAGCTCGGTCACCTGCTTTTGCACCGCATCGGCATCGAAGTCGCCGACGATGGCGAGCTGCGCCGGCTGCGCACCGAAGAACTCCTTGTGGAACTTCACGAGCTGATCGCGCGTGACGGTCTTGGTGAGCGCGATGCTCTCTTCGGTGGATTCCGGATAGCGGATATCGTCCTTCGGCCACGGGTTCAGATGCTTCATGAAGGCCGTGAACGCCAGCGAGTTCGGGTCGCTGCGCTGCTGCTCGAGACCCGCGAGCGCCTGCGTGCGCATCTGTTCCAGTTCCTTCGCGTCGAACGCCGGCTCGCGCATGACCTCGCTGACCAGTGCGATCACGCCGGGAAGATTCTCGCGCGTGGTCTCGAAAGACACATGCTGCCCCGAACCCCAGGAATTGAAGTTCACGTTCGCCTTCAGCCGGTCGAACTCGTCGGACAGCTGCTGGCGCGTGTGCTTGGTGGTACCGCGCATGAGCATGGCCGTGGTCATGCTGGGCACGGCGCCCAGGTTGCGCAGGCTGGACTCATCGCCGAAACGCAGCGACATGGAGAAGAACACGCTGCCGCCCCGGGTCTTCTTGGGCAGCAGCGCGATCTGCATGCCGCCCGGCAAGGTGACGCGCCTGGTGCGGGCCTCGATGTTCGCGGGCGTGGCATCGAAGATCTCGCCTGCTTCCTTGCCGGCCTCACCCTTGTAGTCCTTGACCAGCGCGGCTACGTCGGGAGACTTCGGAATCTCCGCGCGTTCCGGCGTCTTCGTGGGATAGAACAATCCCGCCGTGCGGTTCGAGGACTTCACGTACGTGGACCAGACACGCTGCACGTCGGCCGTCTTCACGGCCTTGAGGCGATCGCGATGCAGGAACACCAGTCGCCAGTCGCCCAGTCCGGACCAGTCGCTGAGCCACAGGCCCACCTGCTCGGAGTTGTTCATGGCCAGCTCGAACTGCTTGAGGAGCTGCGTGCGCGCACGCTCGACCTCCTCATCGGTGATCGGCTTGGCGGAAGGCTTCTCGGCGATGTCGATGAGCTGCGCCAGCACGGGCTCGAGCGCCTGGCCGTCGCGTACCTGCGCGAAGTAGCCAGACATGCCGGGATCGCGGATCTGCAGACTGGCCTGGAACACGGCCGCGGCCTTGCCGGTTTCGACCAACGCCTTGTGCAGGCGGCCCGAGGGCGCATCGCCCATGATCTCGTTGAGGATCTGCAGCGACGGCACGTCTTCATGCGAGCCGGCGGGAATGTGGTACGCGATTCCGGCCCACTGCACGTCACCGACGCGGCGCAGGACCACCTGTCGCTCGCCATCCTGGACGGGCTCGATGGTGTGCATCGCCGGCAGCGTTCGCTCGGGACGCGGGATGGGCCCGAAGAATTCGTTCACCAGTTTCAGCGTGGCCGCTTCGTCGATCTTGCCGGCGACGAGGACGATGGCGTTGTCCGGCTGGTAATACTTCTTGTAGAAGGCCTGCAGGTTGCCGATCGGCACGCCTTCGATGTCCGAGCGCGCACCGATGGGCGTGTTGCCGTAGTTGTGCCAGTCGTAGGCGACGGCGAGCAGGCGCTTGAACAGCACCTGGATCGGGTTGTTCTCACCCGCCTCGTACTCGTTGCGCACCACGGTCATCTCGGTGTCGAGATCCTTCTGCGCGATGAAGGAATTGACCATGCGATCGGCTTCGAGATCGAGCGCCCAGCGCAGGTTCTCGTCGGACGCGGCGAAGGTCTCGAAGTAGTTGGTGCGGTCCCAGGACGTGGTGCCGTTGGGGCGAGCGCCGTGCGCGGAGAGTTCGTCGGGGATCTTGGGGTGCCTCGGTGTGCCCTTGAACACCATGTGCTCGAGCAGGTGCGCCATGCCGGTCTCGCCATAGTTCTCGTGGCGCGAGCCCACGAGATAGGTGACGTTGACCGTGATGGTCTGCTTGGTCTGGTCGGGGAACAGCAGCACGCGCAGGCCATTGGCGAGGCGGTACTCGGTGATGCCTTCGACGGTGGTGACCTTTTCAGGCGCGGCCAGCACGGGCGCGGCGGGCGCCGGCGCGGGCTTCGGCTTCTTCGCGGACCAGGCCGGGCTCATGAGGCCGACGCAGAGCATCGGCACGGCAAGCGCGATCAATCGGGCACGAATCGACATGGGCGTCCCCCTGCTTTGTTTGGCGCGCCATTATGGGGACATTCCTCATTTCGTTGTAACAATCGTTGGCTGCCGTCAGCCCTCCCGGGCACCTGCCGATTGTTACAACGAAATGAGGAATGTGCCCTATCTAACGGTAGCCGCGCGCCTGCAGCGTGAATAGTTTGGAGTACACGCCGTCGTGCTGCATGAGCGCGTCGTGACTGCCGCGCTCGACGATGTGCCCCTGGTCCAGCACCACGATCTCGTCGGCCATGCGCACGGTGGAGAACCGGTGCGAGATGACGATGGCGATCTTCTTGCCCATGAGCGAACGGAAGTGCTCGAACACCTCGGCTTCAGCGGCGGCGTCCATGGCGGCGGTGGGTTCGTCGAGCACCAGGATGTCCGCGTCCTCGCGCATGAAGGCGCGCGACAACGCGATCTTCTGCCACTGGCCGCCCGACAGCTCGCGCCCGTCCTTGAACCACTTGCCGAGCTGGGTCTCGTACTGCGCCGGCATTTCCTCGATGAACGGCGCGGCCTTGCCCTGCGTCGCGGCGCCCTTCCAGCGTTCGCGTTCTCGAAGTCGCGCACGTCACCCGCGCCGATGTTCTCGCCCACCATGAGCTGGTAGCGCACGAAGTCCTGGAAGATGACGCCGACGCGCCGGCGCAGCACATCCTGGTCCCACTCCTGCAGGTCGCGGCCGTCGAGCAGCACCCGGCCATAGGTGGGTTTGTAGAGCCGCGTGAGCAGCTTGATCAACGTGGTCTTGCCCGAGCCGTTCTCGCCCACCAGCGCCAGGCTCCTGCCGCGCTTGATCTGCAGGTTGACGCCGGTGATCGCGGGCTTGTCGGATCCGGGATACCGGAACTCCACGTTCTCGAACACACGCCGGCTTCCGGATCCGGCCCGCTGACCGCCGTGCCCTTGGTGGGCTCGACCTCCACGCTCGAGGTACTCGTACAGCGTGGATAGATAGAGGTTGTCCTCGTACATGCCACCGATGTTGCCGAGGCTCGCGGTCACGGCCGCCTGTCCCTGGCGGAACATCATGATGTACATGGTCATGTCGCCGACCGAGATCAGGCCGCGCGCCGCTTCGATGGCGCACCAGGCATAGGCGCTGTACAGCGCCGCGATGCTCACCATGCGTGAACGCGAAGCCCCAGCTCTCGCGACGCACGGTGAGATTGCGGTCCTTCTCGTACAGGCCTTCGTAGATGGCCTTGTAGCGGCCGAGGAACAGCCTGCCGAGATCGAAGAGCTTCACCTCCTTGACGTGATCCTCGCGCGCGATCGCGGTCTCCAGGTAGGTCTGCATGCGCGTCTCGGGCGCGCGCCACTTGAACAGCCGGAAGGCGTCGCCCGAGAACTTGGTCTCGGCGAAGAACGCCGGCAGGCCGCCGAACAGCAGGATGAATACCGCCCAGGGCGAGAAGCCCGCGAGCAGCACCGCGAAGCTCGAGATCTGCAGCGCGTTCTGGAACAGGCCGGAGGTGCGCATCACGAGCGACAGCGGCCGGCTAGACGCCTCGCGGCGCGCGCGCGTGAGCTTGTCGTAGAACTCGGAATCCTCGAAGTGCGTGAGATCCAGCGTCAACGCCTTCTCGAGGATGAGCACGTTGACCTTGTGCGACGAGCTGCGCCTTGAGCAGCGCCTGGCACATGCGTGATGCCGCGGTGCGCGGCGGTGATCAGCACCAGGATGCCCGCCTCGGCCACCACCCACCACACGGTGGGCATGATGTCTCATGTCCTGGCCGTTGGCGATGGCGCGCGTGGCCCAGTACACGCTGTCGACGATGCGCGCGCCCACCCAGGCCACGCCCGACGGCAGCACGCCGGCCAGGATGGTGCAGAAGCCCAGCAGGAACGACAGTGGCTTGCTGGTGCGTCCAGAGGAGCTCGAGCGCGCGCTTGCTGTACTTGAAGACGCCGAAGAACTGGCGCGGGGAATTGAGGGCCTCGCCGTGGATTTCGGCTCTGTTGGCGAGCTTGGACTTGGAGGCCATTTGAGGGCGGCAAGACTACCGTGAAATGGCCACCCGCGCCGTCAGCGACGTGGAAAAGCCTCCCGCCAACGGCGGTAAGACATCGCCGTCAATAGCGCCAGCAGCAGCCAGTCCAGCGATCCGCCACCGCCTCCACTGCCGCCTGCCCCGCCGCCGCCGCCCCCGCCGCCTCCGCCACTGGAGGCCGCGTTGACGGTGATCGTGACGGTGACGAAGTTGCTAGTCGAACCGAGCTCGTCGCTTACGCCGTACTGGAAAGTGTCCGTGGCCCTCCGGGGTCTTCAGCGAAGAAAACCTGCCACGAGCGTTCAGTTCGTGACACGAACCGGCGGCAGCCGGTACTGCCCGATGACGGTAAATCGGAACAGGATGTCCTCCTCGCGCGTGCCGGCGCCGATGTTATGGACGACCAGCGGCGCCCCGGTCGCGGACTTGCGGTCGCTGACGATGCCGATGTGCAGGACGCCGCGGCCGAGGTCCCAGGCGACGATGTCGCCGGGTAGATAGTCCGCGGCCGTCGCGTGCGGGCGCCAGCGAATATCCCGCCCGCCGGAAGTACTTCATGAGATTCGGGACGCGGCGGTGGTCGATGTTCGGGTCCGGCTGGCGCAGGTCCCACGGCGCTGGTTCGGGTACTCGTCCCAATGCGCGCGCAGGTCCTCGTGCACCAGCTTCTGGAGGTCGATGCCCCGCGACACGCGCAGCGCGCGCACGACGACGTCGGTGCAGACGCCGCGCTCCGGGGACACGTCGCCACCCGGGATATTCAAGCGTGCGGTACGAGCCGGGTCGTAGATGCACGCGTGACGCCCACCTGGGCGCGCGCGGCCGCCGACGATGTCCGTGTTGTTGCGAGGCACGCCGGGAAAGCGGCCAGCAGCAGGGATGCGACGACGAACTGCCCGGGTAGCGACCCATCTGCCTCTCTCAAGCGAATCTAACCGCGGAGACAGATTCTCTCTCCAACGAGTCATTGAGCCGGCCGCGGGTCGACGGCTAGCCTTACGCGGCCATGTCCGCACCCACCCCCGTATTAACGTGGCCGGCGTATCCAAGACCTACGCCACCGGCTTCTCAGGCCCTCAAGAACGTCGATCTCGAGATCCGCCGCGGCGAGATCTTCGCGCTGCTCGGCCCGAATGGCGCCGGCAAGACCACGCTGATCAACATCATCTGCGGCATCGTCACCGCCTCCACCGGCACGGTGGTCGCGGACGGCCACGACCACGTGCGCGACTTCCGCGCGGCGCGCGCGCAGATCGGGCTGGTGCCGCAGGAACTCACCACCGACATGTTCGAGACGGTCTGGAACACCATGGCCTTCTCGCGCGGCCTGTTCGGCAAGCCGCCGGACCCGGCCGTGCTCGAGAAGGTGCTGCAGCGACCTGTCGCTCTGGGACAAGAAGGACGCGAAGATCATGACGCTCGTCCGGCGGCATGAAGCGGCGCGTGATGATCGCGCAAGGCGCTGTCGCACGAACCCACGATCCTGTTCCTCGACGAGCCGAGCGCGGGCGTCGACGTGGAGCTGCGCCGGGACATGTGGCAGATGGTGCGCGCGCTGCGCGAGAGCGGCGTCACCATCATCCTGACCACGCACTACATCGAGGAAGCCGAGGAGATGGCCGATCGCATCGGCGTCATCAGCAAGGGCGAACTCATCGTGGTCGAAGAAAAGACCGCGCTGATGCGCAAGCTCGGCAAGAAGCAGCTCACGCTCACGCTTGCAGCAACCGCTGGCCGCCATTCCCGCCGTCGCTCGCCGGGCCTGCCGCTGGAACTCGCCGAAGGACGGCAACGAGCTCGATCTACAGCTTCGACACCCAGGCGCACGACACCGGCATCGCGCCGCTGTTGCGCAAGCTCAGCGAGCGCCGGCATCGAATTCAAGGACCTGCACACCGCGGAGAGCTCGCTCGAGGAGATCTTCGTGAGCCTCGTGAGATCACGGCATGAAAGGTAAACGCCCATGAACCTGCACGCGGTCAAGGCCATCTACAAGTTCGAGATGGCGCGCACCTGGCGCACGCTGTTCCAGAGCATCGCCACGCCGGTGATGACCACCTCG
This sequence comes from uncultured Pseudomonadota bacterium, assembly GCA_963846605.1. Classification (GTDB taxonomy): domain Bacteria; phylum Pseudomonadota; class Gammaproteobacteria; order Steroidobacterales; family Steroidobacteraceae; genus CADEED01. Next base: position 80,359 of record CAWJWS010000007.1, on the reverse strand, counting down.
CTGTACTTCGTGGTGTTCGGTTCGGCCATCGGCTCGCGCATGATGGAGATCGACGGCGTGAGCTACGGCGCGTTCATCGTGCCCGGCCTCATCATGCTCACGGTGCTCATGGAGAGCGTGTCGAACGGTTCCTTCGGCATCTACATGCCCAAGTTCGCCGGCACCATCTACGAGCTGCTGTCCGCGCCCGTGGGACTCACGGAAACGCTGCTGGGTTACACCGGCGCCGCGGCGACGAAGTCCGTGATCCTGGGGCTGGTCATCCTCGCCACCGCGCGCCTGTTCGTGCCGTTCGACATCGAGCATCCGGTCTGGATGCTCGGCTTCCTGGTGCTCACGTCGGTGACGTTCTCGCTGCTCGGATTCCTGATCGGCATCTGGGCGGACAGCTGGGAGAAGATCCAGATCGTGCCGATGATGGTGGTCACGCCGCTCACCTTCCTCGGCGGCAGCTTCTACTCCATCTCGATGCTGCCGCGAGGTCTGGCAGAAGATCACGCTGTTCAACCCGGTGGTGTACCTGGTGAACGGCTTCCGCTGGAGCTTCTACGGCAAGTCCGACGTCAACGTGGTGCTTGAGCTTCGGCATGACGCTCGGGTTCATGCTGCTGTGCCTGGCGGTCATCCACTGGATGTTCCGCACCGGCTACAAGCTCAAGAACTAGCGCGTCGAGCCGGCGCTGAACGTCAGCGCCGTGGAATACGTTAGGACTTCCGGCCGCCCGCGAGCAGAAGACCGGCGCCGATCACGATGGCGCCGATGCCGGCCCACACCGGGATGTTCACGGTTTCCTTGTCCTTCACGGACAGCTCCACGGGGCCGATCTTCGCGTCGTGCGTCTCCTTGGTGTACGAAAACTTTCCGTACGCCAGACCGAGCGCGCCAGCGATGATCAGGACGATTGCGACGATTTTGTTAGTGCTCATGGGGAGCGGAGATTGCCTTTGTTAGGCGGCTCCGGCCCATCACCGCGCTCCCCGTGCCGGCATAGGAGCCGTCCTACAGGCAATCCTGCGTCATTGCCCGTCTTCCAGCAGCCATTGGGCCAGGCGTTCACGCACACGCGTATTGGCGAAGTAGTTGTGGTGGTGAGTGTCGACGCCCGCCAGCCGCAATGACTCGGTGACGGGAATGCCAGGCTCATGGCAGCCCTGCGCGGGCACCACCAGGTCGTTGGCCGTGGCATCGAACTCGTCGATCATCTCCACGTGCCCGTCGGGAGGCGTGAATCGCGCGCCGGCGGTGAACCACCGCAAGCCGGGCGCGCTGAAATCGGCGAGCGCGCGCAACGGCGCGCTGTCGGGTGTGAGCACTTCGACGCCGGGCAGCGCGGCGCGCAATCCCTGCGCGAGGAACCGCGCCATGCATAGCGCGCCTTCGAGCGTGCTCTGCGCCACGCTCACCGGCAGGTGCGCGAGCATGGCGACGTGGGCATCGAGGAATCTGGGCAGATGCGCCTCACGGGCCAGCATGGTGCCCTTGTTAGGCGTGCCGACCTGGCACACGCGGCGTAGCGGCAACCGGCCGTCCACCGCCAGCGCGCGCGCAAGCAATCCGCCGCGCCCATGCGCCACGATGTCGAAGGGCCCGGGCAGCGGAGCGAGCTGCTCGATGAGCCACGCGAGGTTCTCGTCGATACCCGTGGCCAGTGTGGGCTGCGTGCAGGCGAGACAGCGTCCCTCGTAGTGGCGCGACACTTCGGCGAACGACGGATCGCGGAGCCAATCCACGAATGAGGTCTGTGGCGTGGAGAAGGTGTCATGCAGGAGCAGCAACACCGGCCCGGCAGCCAGTGAGGCGCGATCGGGTGGCTGCCAGCTTCCGTCGAGCCCGAGCTGCGCGAGTTGATCCGGCCGGCGCAATCGTTCCCAGCGGCTGGCGACTGCGAGAGACCCCGGGCCGGTGGCGCTGAGTTCGGGCCACATCAATACACGCAAGGTACGGCGCGTGGATCCCACCGCGGCGATGGTCAGCGGGAACACCGCCTCGCTGTCATCGCCGGGAAGCGCCGAAAGGAAGCTCGAGATTCCCGACTCATCGGTCTGCAGCAACGCATAGGCCACGCCGTGCCGTCGCGGGACGATGACTCGCGGATAGCCCACCACGGCGCTGCGCGATCGCAGTCCCGGCATTGGAGCCTGGCGCGCATCGAGATGCAGCTTGAGCTGCGCGGCGAGCATGACATCGGCGCCGGACGCGGCTTCGGTGAACGGAAGATCGAATCCGTTTGGCGCGGCCACGCCGGGCGTGAGCTGAGTGAGTGATCCGCGGAATCCGGGTGCGAGCAAAGTGATGCTCGTTCCCGGCACCTGCTCGCGGGCTCGCGATCCCAGTATCCGCACCGTGGTCGTCATCGTTGCAACCGCATGACGGGGTCGCATCGAGCCTAGTCCGCAATTTTCCGGCCAGATACCAGTAGTTGACGCAATGCACTCGCGCGACCCAGGTGAATTCCTAGCAAGGTGGCGATGATTGATAGCGGAAACATCGCGGACAGCTCTCCGGACATCGGGACGAGCCGCAGGACATTCATATTTTTGCTTGCATTAATGCTCGCGTTCGCGCGATTCTCCGCGCGGTCTCAAGCCGAATGGATTCGGTTCAACTTCAGGGGGAAGTCATGAGCAACGTTCTTCGCGCGCTTTGGCGCGCCTCATCCTTTTGCGCGCTCGCACTCTGCCGGTCGCGAGCTTCGCGGGCTTCTCGATCTCCAACGGGCAACTCGTCGACAACAACGGCACGCCGTTCGTCATGCGCGGCGTCAACTATCCCGTACACGTGGTTCCAGTTCGCGGAACACGCAGGCAGGATCTCGCCGCGATCGCGGCCACCGGCTCGAACACCGTGCGAATCGTGCTGTCGACCGGCGGCCAGTGGGCGCGCGTCAACGGCGCGCAGGTGGCGCAGCTCATCCAGTGGTGCAAGGACCTGCGAGATGATCGCGGTGCTCGAAGTGCACGACTCCACCGGCTGGAGCGAGCAGGCGGCGCGCCGTGCCGATCTCGAACGCCACCGCCTACTGGCTGAGCTCGGACATCCGCGCCGCGATCAACGGCCAGGAAAACTTCGTGATCGTCAACATCGCGAACGAGCCTTTCGGCAACAACACCTCGGCGAACTACCGCCCGACACCATCACCGCGATCCAGGCGCTGCGCAGCGCCGGTCTCACGCACAACATCATGATCGACGGCGCGACCTGGGGGCAGGACTGGTCGAACACCATGCGCACCAACGCCATGCAGTTGTGGAACGCGGACTCGCTGCGCAACCTGATGTTCAGCGTGCACATGTACGAGGTGTACCAGTCGCTCTCGACGATCAGCACGTACATGCAGGCCTTCGACGACATGAACCTGCCGCTGGTCGATCGGCGAGTTCGGCCCGATCAACAACGGGCAGTTCGTCGACTCGGAGTCCGTGATCGCCCAGGCCCAGGCCCGCGGCAATGGCTATCTCGGCTGGTCCTGGTCGGGCAACGGCGGCGGCGGCACCGGTCTCGACATGACGGTGAACTTCGATCCGGCGCAGCTCACGACCTGGGGCAACCGCATCGTCAACGGCACCAACGGCATTCGTGCCACCTCGGTGCTGGCCACGGTGTTCGGCACGGACTAACAACCTCGCTGTCGGTATCGCCGACCTCGTTGTCGTTCGGCTCGGCGGCGTCGTCATCGCCGGTGGCGGTGACGGCGAACGTGAGCTGGACGGTCACCGACAACCAGACGTGGATCACCGTCTCGCCGCACCTCGGGCTCGAGCAACGGCAGCTTCACGATGAGCGCGACCGCGAACACCGGCACGACGCGCGCACCGGCACGGTGACCGTCACGGGCGGCGGCCTCACGCGCAACATCGCCGTGACGCAGGTGGCGCCGACCACCAACAACCTCACGCGTCTCGCCGACATCGCTGTCGCTGGCCTCGACGGCGTCATCTCCGCGGTGCTCGATCACGTCGAACGTGGGCTGGACCGTGACGGACGATCAGAGCTGGCTCAGCGCCTCGCCGCGCGTCGGGCAGCAACAATGCAGACTGTCACGATGAACGCGACGGCGAACACGGCGGCCAGCGAGCCGCAGCGGCACGGTGACGGTCACCGGTGGCGGCATCACGCGCACGGTCGCCGTCACCCAGGCGGCGCCCTCGGCCAACAGCTTGCGCTGTCCGTGACTCGCTCGTCGCTCGCCGCGACGGCCTCGTCCTCGGCAGTCAACCTCACCGTCAACGTCAGCTGGACCGTCACCGACGACCAGTCTGGCTCACTGCGTCGCCGACGAGCGGCACGGGCAATGCGACGCTCACGGTGAGCGCCACCGCGAACACCGGCACGACCGCCCGCACGGGCACCGTGACGGTGACGGGTGGTGGTCTCACGCGGACGGTGGCGGTGTCGCAAGCAGGCCAGTCGACGACGGCGAACCTGCTCGAACCCGATCACGTTCTCCGGCAACACCGGCAACTTCAACACGACCGTCGGCGCGTTTGCTACCGCACCAACGTCAACGTCAATGGCTGGGGTTGCTACAACTTCGACGGCCGCACGGTGACGGTGGGTGGAGTGCGCGCACCTGCGGGCAGATGCCGCTCACCCGCAACGCGGATGGGTACTACTACTTCGTGGTCACCGCGGGCACGTATCCGTGGGCGGGGTTGTACACCTGGTAGGTATCCAGGGTTCGAAGGGCCGGGGTACGCTCCGGCCCTTCGTTGACCGCCCCTCGTGCGAGTGGTTAGATCATCCGCGCGTACGATCACACCAATCCATCGAGGGGGATTCATGTCAAGGAACATTCTCGTTTCTGCCGTGTTGATGGCGGCAAGCCACGGGGCCTTCGCGGCGCCGGTGGTCATCGACAGCGAACAGAAGGCACTGGCGGCGATCGCCACTGCCAACAGCGTGCAGAACGCGCCGCGCCACCAGCTCTGGATCGGCACCGATTTCGCGCGCGGCAAGATCGAGAATGCGCTCCAGCTGCTTAACGCCACCACCTCTCCGGCGGCCTTGATGCGCAACCCGAACGGCATCCAGCTTCCCTGCGCGTTGTCGGGGAACCTCGTGGCGCGTATGCCCCGGTCATTCCCGAGAACACTCAAGCTGCAATGGACAGCCTGCCGCTTCCTCGACGCCGACGGTCGCGTGCGCGAGCGCAATGGCCCGGCGGAGGCACTGTTGTTCAGCGACACCTTCGCGCCCGAGCGCATCGCGGGAATCCGCATGGGCGCAGGCGGCACGGATTTCGTGGAATCGCGGTTGATCGACGAGCCGGACCAGCTCACGCTCGAGTCGCGCTCGACCAGCCTGCGCATCACCGGCATCGTGCCGATGACCCGCGAGTTTCCGGTTTATGGTTTGTTCGTCGGCCCATTCGCGTTCGAGCAATCGGGCTTCTACCGGGAACACAGTGACACCCCGTATCCACCGGGCGCGCCGCCGACCAACAGTGATTCCCTGATCAGCTACGAATTCCTGGTAGTCAGCGGCGCGACGACGTACGCCAACTCGCGCACGCTGCTCGATGAGCAGCTGCAGCTGCGCTGGGGCACGATCTCGAACGCATCATTCCTGGGGGGCTACCCCACGGGTGAAGGCGGCATGTCCTTCGAGAATCTCCGTGTGAGAAGCGAAGTCGACTTCACCACGTTCACGCAGAAGCAATGGCTGGACGGCCGCGTGGACTACGACTGGAACAGCGCGTTTTCGGCGAGCTGCCTGAGCGGCCTCTACGCGTTCCACACGCAAACACCGCTCACCGGCCCGTGGCTGAGCGGCGCATATGCGTCGGGCAGGCTGCAGATCAATGGCGCATTGCGCGCGGCGTTTTTCTCGGCCCCCAATACGCCCGCGCCTCTGCCGGTGCCGCAGAACGGGATGCTGGCGCATGTGAATTTGTCCGGCGTAGGCACGTTCAACTACGACGCGCCGAGCGTCCACTCGCTGGCGTTCAGTTCGGGCTGCTTCTAACCAGTCACGCGGCGCCGCCGGGCGGCGGTGCGCTCGCAGCGGCTCCTGCTTCGTCGCCGACGGATCCCGTCGGCGGCGTCGAGGGTGAAGCGGGTGGCGCGGGCGTCGAGGACGGCGGCGTCGGGGGAATCGAAGGAAGCGCGGGAGCCGTGTTGGGTCCCGGGCCGGGCTCCGGCGTGGGTGCCGGCGGCGATGACCCGTTCGGCGGAGGCAGTGCATTACCAGGTTGCGAGGGAGTCGCCGGCGGATTCGCCGGAACCGCCGGCGCCTGCTGGGTGGGCACCGTAGGCGACGCTGCCGGCGTCGCGTTCTGCACGCGCACGCTCACGTTCTCAACGTCCGAATCCACGAGCTCCACGAAGAAGCGCGACGAGCCCGCGGCATTGGTCACGAGGACGTTCGCGCCCTCGCCGGCGGCGACGTTGAACTTGCTCGCGTCCAGCTGCGTCGACAGCGCGCGACGGATGCTGCTCGCGACTCCGGTTTCATTCGCGCCGGACAGCACGAACACCGTGACTTCCACCGGATCCGTGCCTTCCTCCGCCGTGACGCGGAATACCAGCTCGCCACTGGTGGCGGCCTTGCCGCTGGAGGCAATGTTCCAGGCGTTCGCCAGAGGCGGTGCGTTGGCGGCGCGGACCGCGCCTGCGCCGACCAGCGTGGCCCAGACCAGGGCCGAAGCCAGCACGATGATCCAGAATCTTCCGACTCGCGAGTCCATGCCCGCCTCCGGGTTGGCGCGCCCTGGCCCAGATCTTTTTTCAAAGAGGGCCAGGGCGCACACACATAGTTAGGTTATTCGCCCTCGACCTTGATGCTCACGTTCTGCACGTTCGCGTCGACGAGCTCCACCGCGAAGTCGGGTTGCCCCTCCTTCTTCTTGATGAGCACGTCTTCGCCGTCATCCACTTCCACGGAGTAGCGGGCCGGGCTGAGCTTGGCGGCGAGCGCGTCGCGCACGTCCTTGGCCACGTTGTTCTCGTCGCGGCCGCTACGGATGTTCACCGTGACGTCGGTGGCCTCACCCTGGTGCGGAGTCACGCGAAACACGAGGTCACCGGTGGTCAACGCCTGTCCGGACAGTTCGATGCGCCACTTGTTGGACTCGCTGGGCGCGTCGGCGAACGCAAGCGCGGCGAGAACGAAAGAGGAAACGATGGCGGTGGAAATGGCGGCAAGCTTCATGACGACTCCTGACTTGTTCAGTGGTGCCAGTGTCCCGCCGGGCGCTGCGGAGCGATGCCAGCCGGAGCCGAAGCGATGACCGGAATCGCGCGCGCGGAATTGTCGGAATGCAGGAGATCGTTCCGCTCACTTCCTATCACACGCCGCATGGACGGCTGACCGCGCCGCGGGGAGCCGGGCGCGAAACTCGTCGAGCAACGCGGGGGTCGTCAGATACTGGCGCACCACCTGCCCATGCATGTTCGGCGGCTCGAGCCCCTGCGGGAAGAAGCGCTCGTCAAAGACACTCATGACGCGCACCAGCCGTTCCATCCGGAGCCGTTCCGACTTTTCCCGGTCCAGCGCCTTCCTGTCGCGCCAGTACTCGAACACGAGGCGCGCCTCCGGCCAGCGCCAGTCGGGCAGGCACGCAAGCTCGCGCCGGTCTGGTTCCGTGTTCGCGAGCGCGGCCAGATCCGACGCCGGCGGTAACACGGCGAGCGTGCCCTGGGCAGGGAGCACAGAGGAGAGCCGCGGCGGCTTCGTTGGATCGCTGGACCAGTGAGGCGCCGCGATCACCGCGACGAGTGATCCCACCGGCACCCGACTGACATGCTCTTTGCCCAATGGCATGGCTCCGCACGCGGAGTCCACGGTGTACTCGAAGTATTCGGTTTGCTCGATCGGCTTCGGGAGATTCACCGGCTTTATGATCTGGATGCGCCAGCCCCAGGCCGGCGGACAGGGCTCACCGGCGGGCCGCGGGTTGCGGCCGCAGGCCTCCATGCGATGCGAGATGTGTTCCAGCACCTTGCCGTAGAACACGTAGTGCTCGCGGTCATAGGGCATGTCGACAAAGGCGAAGCTGCAGGCGAAAGCCGCGGGCGCGAACGGGAGCAAGAGGCAGAACGCGATCCTGGTACGCATCGGGCTCTCCAAATGAAACGGGGCGGCCTCTCGGCCACCCCGTCTGTCTACCCCTAGCCAGGTCTTCTTGTCTGCCGGACTCGTCTACGGAATCAGCCGCACTTCGAATCGCCGCAGTTCAGGCAGGTCATGCAGCCGTCCATCATGACGACCGCGGCGGTGCTGCACTTGGCGCACAGCTGCGCGCCTTCCGGAAAGTGCGACTTGGCGAACGCGTCGGTCTGCTTGCGTGCGCTCTTCGAACTCGGCCTTCTTCTCGGCGATGAGCTTCTGCGCGTGTTCGTCGAGTTCCGGCTTCTTCAGCAGGCCGATCATCTGCAGGTGCTTCTCGATGACGTAGCCCAGCTCGGCGATGATCGAGGGCATGAACTTGCCGCCCGCCTGCCAGTAGCCGCCGCGCGGATCGAACACGGCCTTCAGCTCGTCGACCAGGAACGTGACGTCGCCACCCTTGCGGAACACCGCCGAGATGATGCGCGTGAGCGCCACGATCCACTGGAAGTGATCGAGGTTCTTCGAGTTGATGAAGATCTCGAACGGGCGGCGCTGTTCGTACGGCGTGTCCTCGTTGAGGATGATGTCGTTGATGGTCACGTACATGGCGTGATCCGACACCGGCGTCTTGATCTTGTAGGTGGAGCCGACGAGCATCTCGGGGCGCTGCACCTCTTCGGTCATGCGCACGACCTTGGACGAGCGGCCCTGCCGGTCGTGGGTCATCTCGACCGAGGGCTCGAACCTGACGACGGGCGCGGCCGCGGCCAGCGCGCGGCCGCCTTCTCTTCGGCCGTCGGCAGCTTCTGCACGCGGTACTTCGCGATCTTCTTGTCGATCTTGATGGCAGCCATCGCTCTCTCCTGGGCGAGTCCGAGTAGCTAGCTACTAGAACTTGCCGTAATAGCCTTCTTTCAACGCGTCGTAGAGATTCGCGGCGGTGTGTTTCTCGCCGTCGTACTCGATCTCTTCGTCGCCCTTGACCGAGACTTCGCGAGCCGTCCTCGAGCGTGAACACGTACGTGGTGTTCTTGAGGTCGTCTTCCTTCACGAGCACGCCCTGGAACGCTTCCGGGTTGAAGCGGAACGTGGTGCAGCCCTTCAGACCCTTCTCGTGGGCGTACAGATAGATGTCCTTGAAGCTCTCGTACTTGTAATCCGTAGGCACGTTCGCTGTCTTGGAAATCGAAGCAGTCAACCCACCTCTGCGCCGCTGCCTGGATGTCGACATGCTCCTTCGGAGTGATGTCGTCTGCCGTGGTGAAGTAGGCCGGCAGCTGTTCGGCCGGGCTCGTTGAGTTCGGCATCGCACGCGGATTGATGAGCTCGCGATAGGCGAGAAGCTCGAATGAGAAGACATCGACTTTCTCCTTGGTCTTCTTGCCGGGGCGGATGACGTTGCGGAAGTAGTGATGCGCGAACGAGGGCTCGATGCCGTTCGACGCATTGTTCGCGAGCGACAGCGAGATCGTGCCGGTGGGCGCGATCGAGGTGTGGTGCGTGAAGCGCGCGCCGACGTTGGCGAGCTGGTCGACCAGCCACGGCGCCGTCTCGGCCACGCGCTGCATGTAGCGGCTGTAGCGCGCGTGCAGGATGCGGCCCGGGATCAGGTCGCCGATCTTCCAGCCGTCCTTCACCATCTCCGGACGCTTGCGCAGCATCTCGGCGGTGACGCTGAACTCCTCTTTCATGATGGGCGCCGGGCCCTTCTCCTTCGCGAGCTCGAGCGCCGGCTTCCCAGCCGGCCACCGCCATCTCGCGCGAGACGTCGTCGGTGAACTTGATGGAGTCCTCGGAGCCGTACTTGAGGCCGAGGCAGGTGATGGTGCTGCCGAGTCCCAGGAAGCCCATGCCGTGGCGGCGCTTGCGCATGATCTCGTCGCGCTGCTTGCTCCAGCGGCAGGCCGTTGATCTCGCACCACGTTGTCGAGCATGCGCGTGAACACCTTCACGACTTCGCGGTACTCGTTCCAGTCGAACTCGGCGAAATCCGTGAACGCGTTCTTCACGAAGCGCGTGAGATTCACCGAGCCCAGCAGGCAGGAGCCGTACGGCGGCAGCGGCTGCTCGCCGCAGTTGTGCGCGTGGAAGCCGTTGGCATCGAACTCGTTGATGCCCGGGATCTGCACGTCGTACACGTCTTCGATGCCATCGGCGCGCACGCGTCTCGACCGTGGCGACGAAGCGCTCGCGGTTCAGCGTGCGCTTGTAGCTGCCCAGCAGGCGCGTACAGGCGCGAGCGCTTGATCGTGTCGGCGAAGTCGATGACCTCGGCGAAGCGTGGCCACGTTGTCGCCCGTGATCACGAGTTCGGACTGCGCGCGCTTGTAGAGGCTCGACGCGATGCCGAGACGCAGCAGCATGCGCTGCGCGCCTTCGAGCATGGTGCGGTCCGACTGCGCCAGGCGCACGGACACACCCTTGGCCTGCGTGCCCTGCACGCCGCCGTCGGTGTCGAACAGGCCGCGCAGGAAGCCGCGATAGAACTCGCTCGACGCGCGCTCGATGGCCGGGCGTGATCGTCTGGCGGCCCGGGCGCAGGCCCAGATCGCGCGCCAGCTCGGTGATGCCGTCCATGCTCAGGCGGAATTCGCCGCGGCCACGGCCTTGGTGCCAGCCGGAGAAATCCGCGCGATCGTTGAAGCAGCGCGCGGCATCGAGCGCCGCGGCCATGACCGAGTGCGGACCGCCGACGTCGATATCGCTGTTGCCGACGGCGGAGCGCGCCCAGACGGAGAGCTCCGCGCGCTGCTCGGTGAACGATGCCGTCGCCGACGAGCAGGCCCATGAGGTAGCCCTCGTTGCCGCCATCGCTGTCCTGACCCACCCAGTCGGCGGCCGCGCGATGATCCTGCAGCAGCACCTTGTCGCCCGGCTGCAGATCGCCGGCCGCACACCACTCGGTCTGCCAGGCGGAAGCGCGTCAGCATGGAGATGCGGCGCACGCGGTGATCGGCCGTGAGGCGCAGCGAGTGGCCTTCGGCCGTGGTCGACGCTGCACCAGCGGCTTGAGCGCCGTGCGGAAGAAGCCTTCCGGCGCGCTCAGCGTGATCCTTGCCGTCGACGCGCGCCGTGAACTGCTTGCCGATGAGCTCGGCGACCTGGCGCGGACCTTCGCTGGTCTGCACCCAGGTGTCGGCGGTGACGCAGGGGTTGGTGGCGCGGATGTTCTCGCACCACCAGTTGTTGTTCATCTCATTGACGCGGTCGATGAGGATGAAGCCCGGCTCGGCGAAATCGTAGGTGGACGTCATGATGACGTCCCACATGCGGCGCGCCGGCAGCGTCTTGTAGATCTTGCAGCAGACCAGGCCGTCTTCGCGGCTGACGTATTTTTCGGTGGTCGGCCACTCGCGCCAGACGAACTTGGTCGCGTCGTCGAGCTTGTGCTCGGCCGGGTCGTATTCCTTGGTGAGCAGCGGGAAGGCGAGCTTCCAGTCCTTGTCCTCGCGCACGGCCTTCATGAATTCGTCGGTGACCAGCAGCGACAGGTTGAACTGGCGCAGACGGCCGTTCTCGCGCTTGGCGCGGATGAATTCCATCGCGTCCGGATGGCCGACGTCGAAAGTGCCCATCTGCGCGCCGCGACGGCCACCGGCCGACGACACGGTGAAACACATCTTGTCGTAGATATCCATGAACGACAGCGGGCCGGAGGTGTACGCGCCGGCGCCGGAGACGTACGCGCCGCGCGGACGCAGCGTCGAGAACTCGTAGCCGATGCCGCAGCCGGCCTTCAGCGTGAGGCCCGCTTCGTGCACCTTGTTCAGGATGTCGTCCATCGAGTCGCCGATGGTTCCGGACACCGTGCAGTTGATGGTCGAGGTGGCGGGCTTGTGCTCCAGCGCGCCGGCGTTGCTGGTCACGCGGCCGGCGGGGATGGCGCCGCGGCGCAGCGCCCAGACGAACCGCTCGTACCACTGCTCGCGCACGGGCTCGGGTTCGACGTCCGCCAGGGCACGGGCGACACGCTTGTAGGTGTCGTCCATGGTCTTGTCGACGGGCGTGCCGTCCTTGGCGGACAAGCGGTATTTCTTGTCCCAGATGTCGAGCGACGCTTCCTGGAAAGGAATGGCATCGACGTCCTTGGTTTCGAGTTTGACCACGCTATTCATGGATGGGTGCTGCTCCCCGATGTTCCGGACTGTGATTCGCCAAAAGTCCGAACCGGAAAAAAAGAAAGCCCGTCCGCCCGTAGGTCCTACGGATCAGCGTGGTTTATTGCGGTCTGCTGTCAGACAGGCCGCCATTCCTCTCCCCGGTTCTCCCCATCAGCAAGATGTCGTGACACAACATCTTGTGTTGGGGTCGGGAGAGTAGATACGTGGAATCGGGCGCGTCAAGAAACATCGTTGTCATAATTGGGGTTCGTTAATTCGTTTCCAAAACAACGATCTACACGCTTTTGTGCCGCAGGAATCGCCTGTCAACACAGTGTTTTTTGACATATGCAGGAATCGGGCCGAACACAAGCAATTGTGTCCACCGTCCACCCACCGACTACGCACAAGTCGTCCACAGGTTGCTCGCCACCGGCGTCGCGCGGACCGGTGCCGGGACGAAAAAGCGCCCGGAGATGGCCGCTCCCGGGTGATTTTCAACCCACTTGAATCGCTTTTCGCGGACCGCAGATCGGGTGCCATGCGAGACAACCGGGCTTGATCCGACGATCCGGCCCGGTAGTTAGCCAACACCAGCACCCGAGAAATTCAGGAGATAGAGCAATGACTGTTGTGCGTTACGAGCCCTGGGGCCTGTTGAACCGCCTGCGCCGCGAACTGGACGAGAACTTCGAGACCGCCGGCCGCGATGCCACCTGGTCCCCTGCCGTGGACATCCACGAAGAGGACAAGCAGTTCGTCGTGCGTGCCGACCTTCCGGGCGTGAAGCCCGCCGACATCGAGATCACCGCCGAGAAGGGTGTGCTGAGCCTGAAGCGGCGCGCGCAACTTCGAGCAGAAGAACGATGACGGCCACTACTCGCGCATCGAGCGCGTCACCGGCAAGTTCGTCCGGACTTTCACCCTGCCGGAGAACGTGCAGACCGATGCGATCAAGGCGCAATTCAAGGACGGCGTCCTCGAGCTGACGATTCCGAAGGCGGCGAAGGCCGAGCCGCGCCGGATCGAGGTTCAGGCGGCGTGACCTGAACCCGCCTGGCACCCGTCAACGCCGGTCGCTCCTGGACCGGCGTTTTCATTTTCCAGGCCTCCGCGACCGGAAACCGGCGATGATCCACCGCGCTTCCACGCAGGAGATCACATGCGGAATTCATCGACGCTGGCATGCCTCATCGGCCTTGGCATCCTCTCTGTCCAGCCGGCTTTATCGGCTGGAAAATCCGTGCCGGCATGCCAAGCCCACAAGACTCCCGGAGGCAATTCGGCGGACGTCGCGGCGGCGCTCGACAAGTTGCGTCCGCTGCTGTCGAAGGAACAGCGAGCGGCGCTCGAGCGACCATTCGATCTCGAATCCGCGATCCACTGGTCCAACCTGCCGGTTGGAGTCGTCCCACGCACCACGTTGCGCCTGGGTGATCTCGACACTCGGCAGCTTGAGGCGGTCCATGGGGTGGTTGGTGCCGCGCTGTCGATCTGCGGCTGGGTGATGCTCGGACAGGTGCGCGCGGCGGACGATCAACTCGCGCCACTGGATACCCGGCCCATCGGCTGGAGCAGCGGCAACTACTTCCTCGCCGTGCTGGGCGACCCTGCTTCCGGCAAACCCTGGATGCTGCAGCTCGGTGGACACCATCTCGCCTACAACTTCACCTTCAACGCACGGCAGCCCGGCGCCACCCCCATGTTCCTGGGGTCCGAGCCCATCTCGTTCGAGGTGCGCGGGCGGAAGATAGAGCCCCTCGACGCGCAATCCACCGCCATGTCACGGCTCGCCGCCGCCATTGCGCCTCGTCCCGAAGCGAAGCTCTCCGGCACCTTTACCGACATCGTCAAAGGCGTCGTAGTGACGATGCGACCTGGCCAGCTACCTTCCGGCGGAATCGATACCGGATTCCCCCATTCATACCCGGAAGGAGACGTCGACCGCGGAGTCCGCTTCGGCGCGCTCGACGCGACCCAGCGCGAACTCGTGCTCAAGGCCATCCAGGCCTTCGTGGAGCTGCCGGACATGGCCATTTCCGAAAGACTGATGGCGGCATATCAGCAACCCGAGGCGCTGGAAAATTCATTCGTGGGCTATTCGGGAAGCCCCGATCTCAGCACCAAGGGGTCGTACGTGCGGATCGACGGTCCGAGGCTCTGGATTGAATTCGTCGTGCAGCCCGCGGTGGCGAAGCCGGAGGAGCTCCACTATCACGCCCTGTGGCGCGACAAACTCGCGGACTACGGCGGCGAATTGCGGCCGTGATCGGCGCGATGCGCCCACGGTGGTTCATCGCGTTGGTGCTCGCGGCGCTCCCGTGCATCGCCCTGCCGCATCCCTCCCCGAACTCCACGCTGCGCCTGAAGTTCGGCGAACAGGCCATCAGCGCCGAGTACTGGTTGCCCATTTCCGAGCTGGCGTTCGCAAGCCCGGGCACAACCGACGCGACGCTGTCCGCCTACCTGGTTAGCCACCTTGCCGCGCAGAGCCCAGGCGGCCCCTGGGAAATCTCGGTGAAGTCCATCCGCAAAGATCAGTACCTGGAGCATGACTTCCTGGTGGCGGACATCCGTCTCCGGCCACCGCCGGGCGGTGCCACACGCCCGCTCGTGATCACCAACGACGCGATCACGCACGAGGTGCGCAATCATGTGGTGTTCGTGGTCGAGTCGGGCGGCCCCCTGCTGGGAATATTGCAGTACCCGGCAAGACGGGTGGAGATCGCGGCGCCCTAACGCGCGCCGCCCAGGACGCGCCCGGGAAGCGTCACGATGGCGCGCAGCAAGCCGAACACGCCGTCCACGGCGATGCCGACGAGACGGAACGGCAGCGAAATCAGCCACACCAGCGGCCACGCCAGCAGCGCCAGGATGGCCAGCGGCCAGCAGACCACCAGCAGCAGGCACCACAAGAGAAACTTGATCATCGATTGAGTATCCTCATTGCCATGTCGCACTACTTAAACGCTGCAACCCGCCTGTTGGTTGCAATGTGCCTGCTCACGATTGCGAACAACACCCGGGCCGCCGGCGCGCTGCCGCCGGCCATCGGCGAGACGCCGGTGCCGACACTGGCGCCCATGATCAAGCGCGTATCGCCGGCCGTCGTCAACATCGCGACACGCGGAACCGTTCGCGACCGCGGCCCGCAGAATCCCCTGCTCGACGACCCCTTCTTCAAGCGCTTCTTCGACATTCCCGACATGGGTCCTCGCGAGCGCCAGTTCCAGAGCGCAGGCTCGGGCGTCATCTTCGATGCCAGGAACGGCTACGTGGTGACCAACGCGCACGTGGTCGACAACGCCACGGAAATCACGGTGACGCTGCAGGACGGCCGCGATCTCACCGCCACCGTGGTCGGCAGCGACGTGCCCTCGGACGTGGCCGTGCTCAAGGTCCCGCCCGAGAACCTGATCCAGCTCGCGCTGGGCGATTCCACCAAGCTCGAGGTCGGTGATTTCGTCGTGGCCATTGGCAATCCCTTCGGGCTGCAGCACACCGTCACCTCGGGCATCGTGTCGGGCCTCGGCCGGTCAGGCATCAATCCGGATGGCTACGAGGATTTCATCCAGACGGACGCGTCGATCAATCCAGGCAATTCCGGCGGCGCACTGGTGAACCTGCGCGGCGAGCTCGTGGGCATCAACAGCGCGATCCTGTCGCGCTCGGGCGGCAACATCGGCATCGGCTTCGCCATACCGGTCAACATGGCGCGAAGCATCATGGACCAGCTGATCAAGTTCGGCTCGGTCAAGCGCGGCCTGCTGGGCGTGAACATCTATTCACTGACACCGGACATGGCCAAGTCGCTGAACATTCCGAACACGCAGGGCGTGCTCGTGTCCCAGGTGACCGAAGGGTCCGCGGCGGAGAAGGCCGGCATCAAGCCCGGTGACGTCATCACCAGCATCAACGGCCAGACGATCAAGTCGAACAGCGAACTGCGCAACGCCATCGGACTCTCGCGCGTGGGCGACAAGCTCGACGTCGCGCTGATACGTGACCGCAAGGCGATGCACCTCACGGCGGTGATCACCGAACCGCCCGCCGCGAGCAATGGCGGCACTCCGCGCGATCGCACCGTCGCCCCAGGGGACTCTGGCCCCATCCATCCAGGACTCGAAGGCGCCACGCTCGCCGACGCCGACAATGGCGTGGAAGTGCGCGCGGTCGAGCCGCGCAGCGCCGCCGCCAGCGTGCTGCGCAAGGGCGATCGCATCGAAGGCGCGAACCGCCAGAGCATCGCCAGCCTCAAGGAACTCCGGGAAGTGGCCAAGCGCGGTGGTGCGCTGGTGCTCAAGATCCGACGCGGGAATGCGGTGGTGTTGGTGCCGCTGAGGGCGCCCTAGCTACGGCTTCCGCCAGGGGCATCCAGCGCCTCGGGCTGCGGCCTGGCTTCGCTACCGGAGCCGTAGCGATTGACGAGCAGCGCGAACCTCACGCGTCATCGCATGTTCGTTGACCTTCAGATTCTTGAACAGCGTCTCTGCTTCATTCAGCGCGTCTTCCGTGGCCACAGCACCGGCATCGAGTCGCGCCAGCCCCAGCTCCGACCAGACCCGCATTCGATCCCAGGGCGCGCGCGGACCCTCCTTGATGAGTTCCAGCGCGCGTGTTTGCTGCTCGATTGCCTGCCTCGACTGACCGGCGAGGCGGTGCGCGATGCCCCGCATGTGGGCGACCCACCACGGAAGTGCGATCTGGACTTCCGGGTCCTGCATCACCTCGAAGGACTTCGTGGCTTCGGCGTGGCGGCCCAAATAGCCCAATGCCACCGCGCGGTTGAGTCGTGCGGTCAGCGTTTCCCAGTGCCGGGGACCAAACAACTCGGTGGCCACGGATTCCGCCTGCGCCAGCGCGCGTTCGGCTTCGGCCGGCCGGCGCGCGGCGATGAGATTCACTCCGTGGGTGGTCAGCGCCTGCACGAGATCGGCGCTGCGCGCCGCCGGAGGCTGCTCCAGTGTTGCCAGAGACGAACCGCTGTGTGCCAGCGCCGATTCCAACGCACCGACACGTCTTTCCCATGCTGAAAGCGTGATGGTCGAGAGGGTGGCCGACATGTTGTTCGGCCCCAGGACCTGCCGCGTGGCGTCGATCGCTGCCGCCTGTTCGCGAATCGCCTCGTGGTAGTGCCCGGCGACGCCGAGCGCGCGGCCCCGGACCTCGCGCATGCGAATGATCTGCGAATGCAAGGGCTGATCCGGATACGCGGCCTGCACGAACTTGAGTCCGCGCTCGGTGTCCGCCAGCATTTCGTTCACATCCTTGAAGCCGAAGACCTGGGCTTCGGCGAGCAGAGAGGAGGCGGATACCGTGAGCGCATGGCGCGGGCCCAGCGTACGTAGCGCCCTGTCCAGGGCCTCCCGCGCGCGGGGCGCCGCTTCGTCGTACTTGCCTGTCTCAAAGGCAAGATTCGCCCTGTTCTTGAGCAAGCGCACGGCGGTCTCGGCGTCGATGTCCTGCCGCCCTCGCGTGAGCGTCGTGAGCTCGGCCAGCTCGCGCTCCAGATTCCCGGTGTCACGCTTGATGGCGAGTACATCGGTGAGCAACGCTCGCAGTCTCAGCGTTTGCGCATGCCGCGGACCATGCTCGATTACCGAGTCGCGCAACGCCAGCTGCAGCGCCGCTTCGGCGCTTTCGGTATCGCCGAGGCTGGCCAGACTGGAACCGATCACGCCCATGAGCGCGATGCGCAGCGCGGGACGTGGTGCGAATTCGCGTTGCACTTCCAGTTGCGCGCCGCGCAGCAAGTCCACGGCTGTCATCGACCGGCCCACGTCGCCATAGGGGTTCGCATCACGGAAGATCGCGCCGATGAATCGCTCGACTTCCAAGGCACGATCGCGCTCGGCCACGGCGATGCGCGCCTGCCAGAGCGCCACGCCGGCGCCGGCGACCAATGCCACGAGCACAGCACCGGCGGCACCGACACCGATGGCATTGCGCGCCACGAACTTGCGAAGCCGGTACCAGCGGCTGTCGGCTTGCGCGCGCACCGGCAGGTTCGCCAGATATCGCGTCAGGTCGTCAGAGAATTCGTTGACCGTCGCATAACGCTCCTGCGGGCGCTTGCGCAGCGCCTTGAGCAGGATGTTGTCGAGGTCACCGCGCAGGGCCTTGCGCGCACTGGCATCGGCCACTTCACTGGGCCGCGGCGGATCGGCGAGGACGATGGACTCCTCCAGCGCGGCGCGCGAATCCCGCTTGGGCTTGTAGGGCCGCGCCCCCGTCAGCAGCTCGAACAGGATGACGCCGAGCGAGTAGACATCGCTGGCGACCGTGAGCGGCTGTCCCAGCACCTGCTCCGGGGACGCGAAGTGCAGCGTGAGCGCGCGGCCCGAGATCTCTGTGAGCCGTGTCTCGCGGGCCTGCCCCTGCTCCAGTAGTTTGGCGATGCCGAAGTCCAGCAGCTTCACTCCGCCGCCCGGCGTCACCAGGATGTTGGCGGGCTTCAGATCGCGGTGAATGATCAGCTTGCCATGGGCGTACGCCACGGCATCGGCCACCTGGCGGAACAGCCGCACGATTCCGTCGAAATCCAGCAAGCCGCTTTTCGCGGCATCGAGGCAGTAGCGGTCGATGGCCACGCCTTCGACATACTCGAGGGCGAGATAGGGCTGCCCGTCCCGGGCAATGCCTGCATCCAGCAGTCTCGCGATGTTGCGGTGGTCCAGCGTGGCAAGAATCTCGCGTTCGCGCGCAAGCCGCTCCGCGAGGCCGGCGCCGCGCGCGGCGACGAGATGCGGCAGTTTGAGCGCCACGGGGCGGTTGATGAGCCCATCCACGCGCTCTGCCAGCCACACGGCGCCCATGCCGCCGCTACCGAGTTCACGCACGAGGCGGTAGTGGCCCATCACGTCGCCCGCGCTGCCGGCCTGCGACCCGGCTTCCGCGCTTACGGCGAACTTGGGCAGCGTGTTCAGGAAATCACCGGTTTCCACCGACGCGCCTTGCGATAGCAGCGCGTGCAATCGTGGCTTCACGGAGTCGTACTCCGTCCCCAGCGATTCCAGCCAGGCCGCGCGCTCCGCCGGTGGCTTGTCGAGTGCCTGATCCAGCAACGCGTTGAGCCGAGACCATTCGGCCGGATCGATGTCCATTGGCGGCATGTTCTCTCTCCCTGCGCGCGCCGAGCCTAAATGATCGCGGCGCGCGCAGGTATGACTACTTCCTGAGACAGACCTTGTCGAGATGCACTGTCTGGGCGCCGATGGTGATGGTGTCGATGCCGCCATCTACCGCGCGGGCGCCCATCCGGCCGCGATGCCAGTAGCTCGGCCCATTCTGACCCGGCGGGTCCTGGACCATCTGCGCCTTGAACAGCGCATGACCCTGGGCGTCATTGCCCAGCTTCTTGTTGTGGGCCTGGTCGAACCGGCCGGTGAAGTCGTGTCGCTCGCCGTTGATCTCGATGAAGGCAGGCAGGTTCTGGTTCACGCCGAGCTGCTGCGCCACCAGCATCGAGACCTCCTGCACCGGCTGATCCGGCCGCAGCTGCAAACCCACCAGCGTGAGCGCGACCTCGGGTGGTTCGCCCTGGGCCAGCTTGGACTGCGTCACTTCCAGGTGCTGGTTGATGCCGCTGGTGGGCTCCACCACTTCGCCGTCCTTGAGAAACGGCCGGATCTTCACGCTACCGATGCTGATGTCCACCACATCGCCGATGGCGTACGAGGTACCCACAGTCATCTTGCTGAAGTCGTAGCACTTCTCGGCGGCGGGCACAGCGTTGCCGAGGTATGCGATTGCCAGGCCCGCGAATGCGGGGACGAGCCTTCCCTGTTTCATGTGATTCTCCTTTCGGGTTCATTCCCGAGGAGAACAACGGGGTCTGGCGCCTGATCCGGACAGGCCTCATGCCTGTTGCTGCAGCGCCTGAGCCAGGAACAGGCGGGCCTTCTCCCAGTCACGCCGCACGGTGCGATCGGTCACGCCCAGCACCGTGGCGATTTCCGTTTCGGTCAGGCCGGAGAAGTAGCGCAACTCGACGACCTGGACCATGCGCGCATCGTGTTTCGCCAGCTCTTCGAGCGCATCGTGCACGCGCAGGATCTCGTCCTCGCCCTGGGCCAGGCCTTCACCCAGGGCCGTGTTCAGCGTGACGTGCGGCGCGTCGCCGCCGCGGCGTTCGGCCACCCGCGCCCTGGCGAGATCCACGATCACCGAGCGCATCACGTGGCCGGCATACCGGAAGAAGTGCGCCCGGTCGTTGACGCGCAATTCGCCGGCATTGGCGAAGCGGAGGAAGGACTCGTGCACCAGCGAGGTGGTGTCGAGCATCGTGCCGCGCGAGCCGGTGTTGAGGCGCGCGCGGGCCATGCGCCGGAGGTCATGGTAGGTGGTGTCGAAGACGCGGCGCAGCGCGTCCGGGTCGCCATCCTGTGCGCGCTGGATGAGATCGGTGAGCGCGGGTGCTTCGGTCACTGGCCTTGCCTCGATCCGGGACGGCGAGGTCCCCAGTCTATCTTCACCGCGTGGGCAGCGTGCACTCGCCGACGTCGAAGGGCACCACGGCGAACACCGAACGCAGGCGCTGGAAATCCCGCTTCGTATTGCGCGAGATCGAGCGCGGCGAGGCGCAGGTGCTTTCGCAGGTGCGCGTTCAGATGCGGCTCGATGGCCTCCGGCGGCACCTTGCGCAACCGGCAGAACAGCGCGAGCGCATGGGCCAGCTCGCCTTCGTTGAGATCCCAGTGCGCATCCCTGCGCCGAGGCGTTCGCCATGAATACACCGAAACCCATGAACACCGCGGTGACGTCCACTACCGGACCATAAAGCGCTGCGCCGCCGGGGGGTGGCTGCGTCGAAAGACTCCACGAGATAGCGGGCCAGTTCATGCGCGAAATGCGCGACCAGCCGCTGGGGCTCCTGGAGCTGCGCGGGATAGCGGATGACGCGCAAGCGGTCCGGAGCCGGCGCCGCCGCGGAAGCGACGGAAGGATCGGGTTCCACGACGCAAGGCCAGTCCGCCATGCCGGCGTGATCGCGCGCGCGGCGGAACAGCGCGGCCGCGGCGGCGTGGCCCTTGAGATCGCGGTCGGGAAAATGCTCCTCGGTGGGCAGCACCAGCGTGGTGTCGAGAAATCGCGGAAATCCGCCACAGCTGCGCAACAGCCACGCGAACGTCGCGAACTGCCACTCGCGGCGCGCTGCATCGAGGAATGATTTCGGTTTCGCCCGGAACGACTGGCGCATCATGTCTGCCTCGCGCGGGATCATGACACGCGCGCGCAGCCGCGAAAGCGGGCTTCACCCCGCAGGTGACATAAGCCACGGAAAACCTTGCGACACTGCACGTCCCGCGGAACTGGCAACTGCGCGCAGCCGTGTTGATCCTGACTCGTGCGCCTGATTGCACCACGTGCGACGCGAACTCGCGCTGGCGGAATTCGTCGAACGCCGCGAGTTGCAGATCCGCCGGTGGCGTCGTGGTCCCAGCGTTCGTTGCGGAAGTTCTGCCAGGTGTACTCATCGAGAAAACCGGCGTCCTCGATGGACTGCAGCTGCGTCGAAGTAGCGCGACGTGCGCAGCTCCGGCCGGGCGCCTCGGTAGCCGGCCAGGGCCGCGTGGCGCGCCGCCAACTCCGCGGCATAGCCCGGGCCAGCCGGCCGCCGCAGGCGGGCCGCGTCGGCGGGATGCTCGCGCGAGTACTTCACCAGCTCCTGCGCGTACGTCAACCACAGGGCGCCGGTCTCCGCGTCGTAGCTGGCTGTCGACTTCGATCGAGGCCTCCTGAACCGCCGGCGGTGGCCGCACGGCGCGCGGTCCTGCGCCGCGGAATCATCGCGCTCGCCAGCGCCGTCAGAATCTGCGGCCTCGCCTCGTCGAGCTCGTCGGCGACTTCCGTGCGCAGCGACAGGCGCAGCTTCAGGAAGTGACCCGTCGACCGCCGTGAACCACAACACCGAGACGGCGTGCACGCCCGTGGCGGTCGAACTCGTACACCGCTCTCGCGCACCACGGCGCGTCCGGCGCGTCGGCCAGCGGACGATTCCATTCGGCACGGAGGACGACGTTCTCGTAGTTGCCGCCGCTTTTCGATCTCACCCTTGGCGCTTTCGTACTGCTCGCACAGCGGTACGGAATCCGGCCATCCGGGATCTGGGCCACGCCGTAGTCGTAGACATAGATGCTCAGCGAGATGCCGCTGGCGTTGTAGCCATAGGAACGCCCGAGACGGCGGTCGCTGTAAGCGATTCTCGCCCGTTGAAGCGCAGCGGCCCGATGTTCTGCGAGCAGCTTGAGCTGCGAAGGGGCCAGCCGCACGGTGTTGTCGCCCAGTTGTGCGGCCGCGGCGAAGGCCGCCAGCACGAACCCGGCGATGAGTGCCGCGCCCGATCCCGCAGCCAGCCTCACGACGCCGTTCACGGCGCGGCCCGCACAGCCGCGCGCGGCGCTGTTCGCGGGGTAGCTTGCGCGAGTTGCGCACCGCCGTCGTAGAAGCGTCGGCAGGTCCTGGCCCTGCTCGGCCAGCACGCGCTGGAAGCCGGGCACGCACTCGTAGTAGGTAGCCAGTGATGCCAGCCGGGCATTGTTGGGCCGGCTGTCGAGCTCGGCGGCCAGCGTGGACTCGGTGCCGATAGCGCGTCGGCGAGCGCGCGCAGATCGGTCACCAGCCGCGCGAACACCGCGCACTTGCGCTCGCGCATCTCGCTGGCGGCGAATCGGCGCCTGGTACAGCTGCGCGAGTTCCCGGCGATATCGGCCCACCAGCGCGAGGCTCTCCGCCTGCCGCTCGCGCCGGCGAAGATACTTGCCCAGGTCGGCTTCGCGGCCGCGGGACTTGAGCCAGCGCGCCAGGCCCTCCTGCTCCACGGTCACCGCGAATGCTTCGTTGAAAGCGGTGTCGTCCGGGATGTAGACCACCTGGTGCGACAGCTCATGGAAAATGATGGACGCGAGTTCGTCGTCGCCGTAGCTCATCATGGTGTTGAGGATGGGGTCGTTGAACTTGCCCAGCGTGGAATACGCCGGCACGCCGCCCACCATGGTATCGAAGCCCTGGTCGCGCAGCTCGCTGGGCGAACTTCTCCGCGGCTTTCTCCTGAAGTACCCGCGATAGGCCACGCAGCCGACGATCGGAAAGCACCACTCGCGCGGCTCCACCGAGAACTCCGGCGTCGCCACCACGGTCCACGTGACGAACTCGCGCTTGAGATCGGCGTACGAGGTGTAGCTCTTGTTGTTAGGCAGGCCGAGCTCGCGCCAGGCGAACTCGCGCGCCAGCCGCACTTCCTCCAGGCGTTTCTTGAGCGCCGGGTCCACCGCCGGATCGGCGAGCACGCGCGGGATGGGCTCGCGCGCGTTCAGGATCTGCAGCTGGCCGCGCGCGGCCTGCGCGACATACATCGTGCCGCACCCACCCAGGGCAAGGCAGGCAGCGAGCATCAGGCCGGTGCGAAAATTCGTTAACATGCGCCGCCATGCAAGTGTACTTGGTGGGCGGCGCGGTTCGGGACCGCTTGCTCGGTCGCGTGGTCAGCGAACGCGACTGGGTGGTCGTGGGCGCCTCGCCCGCGGAGCTGGAACGCGCCGGATACCTGCCCGTGGGGCGCGATTTCCCCGTGTTCCTGCACCCGGACACCAAGGAAGAGCACGCGCTGGCGCGGCTCGAACGCAAGGTGGGCCCGGGCTACCGCGGCTTCACCACGGAGTTCTCGCCCGACGTGACGCTGGAGGACGACCTCAAGCGCCGCGATCTGACCATCAATGCCATGGCCGAGGACGCCGGCGGCCATGTCATCGATCCGCTACGGCGGCCGTGCGCGATCTCGAGGCGCGCCTGCTGCGCCACGTGTCGCCGGCCTTCGTCGAAGACCCGGTGCGCATCCTGCGCGTGGCGCGTTTCGCCGCGCGCTATGCGCCGCTGGGCTTCCGCGTCGCCGACGAGACGCTGGAGCTCATGCGGCGCATGGTGGACGACGGCGAGGCCGGCGCGCTCGTGGCCGAGCGGGTCTGGGCGGAAACCGAAAAGGCGCTGGGCGAGCCGCGGCCCGGAAGTCTTCATCGAAGTGTTGCGCGAATGCGGCGCACTCAAGCGTGGTGTACCCCGAGATCGACGCGCTGTTCGGCGTGCCGCAGCCCGAGAAGTGGCATCCCGAAGTCGACACCGGCGTCCACCAGCTGCTCGCGCTGCGCGCACGGCCGTGAACCTGGGTGGCGGCGTGGCCGTGCGTTTCGCCGTGCTCATGCACGATCTCGGCAAGGGCATCACGCCGGCGGACGTGCTGCCCTCGCACCACGGTCACGAGGACGCCGGTGTCGCGCTCGTGGAGCAGCTGTGCGCGCGGCTGCGCGTGCCCGAATCACCTGCGCGAGCTCGGCGGTCATCACGGCCCGGTATCACACGCATGTACACATGGCGCAGGAGTTGCGCAGCGCGACGGTGCTGAAGACACTCGAGGCCTGCGACGCGATGCGCCGTCCCGAGCGGTTCGCCGACATGCTGCTGGCCTGCGAAGCCGACGCGCGCGGCCGCAAGGGACTCGAGGACCGGGCCTACCCGCAGCGCGAATTCTTCGCGCGCGCCCGCGAAGCCGCGGCCGCGATCAGCCTCTCGCCGGAGGATCGCGCCGGCAAGACCGGCGAACAGATAGGCGAACTGCTGAGGCGGCGGCGCCTCGCGGCCATCGACGCGCTGGATAAGCCAGGCGCGTCCTGACTCGCGGTCAGGGGGACAGGGTCATCGCCTGCGCGATGGCTGCCACATGGCGATGGTCCGTGCCGCAGCAGCCGCCCACGACCGTGAGCGCGGGCAACCGGCGCTGCAGGGCGCGGTACTCACCTCCCAGCTCCTCGGGATCGCCGGCGTCGAGATCGGCGGATGCATCCAGCTCGGCATGCGAGCGCCGCGAGGCGTTGGCGCGGAGTCCGCGGACGCGCCGCGCGCGCGATCCCAGCTCGTCGAGGATGCCCGCGAAGTGCGTGGGGTGCGCGCAATTGATCATGAAGTACGCCGCGTACTCGTCGGTCTCCCGCTCCACTCGCTCGATGGCCTCCACGAGCGGCTGGCCCGACGGTAGTTTGCCGTCGGTCTCCACGGTGAACGACAACGCCAGTGGCATCGCGGAATCGCGACAGGCTTGCGCGATGCCCACGGCCTCCTCCACGTAGTTCATGGTGAACGCGCCGATCATGTCGGCGTCCGTGTCGGCGAAGGTCCGCACCTGCACCGCGTGATACTCGCGCGCTTCCGTGACGCTCATGCGCGCTTCGGGACGGTAGCCATCGCCGCGAGGCCCGATGTTGCCGCTGATGACGATGGGCGTGGTCTGCGACTCCAGCGCCGCGCGCACCTCCAGCAGCAGGCCGATGCTGGTGCGGTTGGCGTCGGCCAGCGACTGCGGGTCGTAACCCAGCTTGCGGGCCCAGTCCGCGTTCGCACGCCAGGTCGGCGCCTCCAGCACGATGCCGACGCGCCGCTCCAGCGCGATGCGCGTGTAAGTCTCGAAATACCGGCGCAGACGTTCCGTGCCTTCGCCGGTTCGCAGCAGGTCGAAAGCCGCGAAACAAGGCAGGTCCACGTGCTCGTGGAACATCAGCGTGGTCTCGAGGCCGCCATCCGTGAGGAACAGCGTGTTGCGCAGCTGCGGCAGGCGATGACGGTACTTGCTCATGGGTGCTACTCGGGGTTGATTCGAAGTGCGCGCAAGGTAGAGTGCCGGCCGGCAAACATCCCAAGCCGCTACGGCCACAAACCTGACGATTCGGCCAGGAGCGACCCATGCCTGTGAATATTCCTGATTCGAAGGAACGCCCCGCCAGCGTGGCGATACTCACGTTGCCCGAGGTCACCGCGTCCACCGTGTTCGGCATGTACGACATGTTCATGTCGGCAGGCCGTGACTGGGGCCTGGTCGTCAATGGCCAGCCCGGCGCGTCGCTGCTGGCCCCGAAATTGGTGGCGTGGCGACGCGAGCCTTTCGCCGCCGGCAACGGCGTAGTCATCCATCCGGAAGCCGCGCTCGAAGACGTCGGCGTGCCCGACCTGGTGTGCGTACCGGAGTTGCTGGTGCCGCCGGGCGAGCGCATCGAAGGACGTTTCGGTCACGAGATCGAATTCCTGAAGCGCTGCCACGACGGTGGCGCCATCCTGGCCACGGCCTGCTCGGGCGCGTTGCTGCTGGCCGAGGCCGGGTTGCTAGACGGCCAGGATGCCACCACGCACTGGGCGTATTGCGATGTACTCGAACGCCGCTATCCGCGTGTGCGCGTGCATGCGCAGCGCGCGCTCGTCGTCACCGGCGCCGAGTCGCGCCTGGTCATGGCGGGCGGCGGCACCACGTGGCTGGACCTGGCGCTCTACCTGATCGCCAGGCTCGCCGGCACCGAGGCCGCCATGCAGGTGGCGCGCATCAACCTCATCGACTGGCACTCCGTCGGCCAGCAACCGTTCGCGCGCCTCGCGAAATCGCCGCCAGACCGGTGACGCCGTGATCGCGGGCTGCCAGACCTGGATCGCGGAGAACTATGCCAGTGCGTCGCCGGTGGCGCAGATGGCGCAGCTGTCCGGACTGGCCGAGCGCTCGTTCACGCGCCGCTTCAGCCAGGCCACGGGCATGGCGCCGCTGGAATACGTGCACACGCTGCGTCTCGAGGAAGCCAAGCAGATGCTCGAATCCGGCGAGGAACCGGTGGAAGGCATCGCAAATGAAGTCGGCTACGAAGACGCCGCGTTCTTCTCGCGATTGTTCCGGCGCAAGGTGGGCCTCACGCCCGCGCAATACCGGCGCCGGTTCGGGAGCCTGCGCCGGGCCCTGGCCCATCCGCACGAGAACAGCACGCACTAGCCCTCGGGTACACTGCGCGCCCCTGACCTGGAAGCGCGCATGACCTGGCTCGAAGCAATCATCCTCGGACTCGTCGAAGGCATCACCGAATTCCTTCCCATCTCGAGCACCGGCCACCTCATCCTCACGCGCGACCTGCTCGGCCTCGAAGGCGAGGCGGTCGACCGCCACATCATCATCATCCAGGGCGCGGCCATCCTCGCGGTGTGCTGGGAGTTCCGGCGCAAACTGCTGCACACGGCGTTCACGCTGCACAGCGAGTCCACGTCCCGGCGCTTCGTCATCAATCTGCTCGTGGCCTTCCTGCCGCTGGCCATCCTGGGCCTGCTGTTCGGGGACCAGCTCAAGGAATGGCTGTTCAAGCCCATTCCCGTGGCCATCGCGCTGGTGGTCGGCGGCGTCATCATCCTGTGGGCCGAGCGCCGCAAGCATGAAGAGCGCGTCACGAACGTGGATGAACTCACGTGGAAGGACTCGCTCAAGCTGGGCCTGTTCCAGGCGCTGGCGCTGATTCCAGGCACGAGCCGATCGGGCGCCACCATCATCGGCGGGTTGCTCACCGGCTTCTCGCGGCGCGTGGCCGCCGAGTTCTCGTTTTTCGTCGCCATTCCGGTGTTGCTGGCAGCCACGGCCAAGGATCTCTGGGAGGCACGGGACCAACTGCATGCCACCGATCCCACGCCGCTCGTCATCAGCTGCGTGGCGTCGTTCATCAGCGCACTGCTGGTGACCAAGCTGCTGTTGCGCTTCGTGAGCCAGCATTCGTTCGCCTCGTTCGCCTGGTACCGCATCGTGTTCGGCGCCGTGATCCTGGTCACGGCCTACACGGGCCTGGTGCAGTGGTAGCGATCAGGCGCGCGCGGCCATGTCCCAGCAGGCCGCGGTGAATCGCACCTCGTCGCCGTGTAGATAGGGCGCGAAACCGCTCCGCACGGCGTCGATCACGCGGCGGCGCATGGCTTCATCCGCGGAACGCAGCGCCAGGCCGACCGGGCCCAGGCGCAGAAGATAGGCCTCGAGGTCGCGCGCCGGGAACGTGCACACGACGTCGACGGGAAGAATCCTGGCGCCGCGCCATCCCGCGGATTCGAGAATGCCCTGCACGCGGCGCGCGTCGGCGAACGCGAACTGCCCGGGCCCATCCGGATTGCGCGGCGGCAAACCTGGCAGCAGCGGCGCCGCGGCACGCTCGGCCGCGGTCATGAAGGGATTCTCGGCGGCGCTGCGGAACACCACGCAACGCAGGCCGCCATCCGGCCGCATCGCGCGGCGCAGGTTCGTGAATGCCGCCACGGGATCCTCGAAGAACATGACCCCGAAGCGCGAGATCAGCAGGTCGAACGGCGCGCCGGCGGGCGTCTGCGACTGCGCATCGCCGACCACGAACTCGGCCGCCAGGTTTTCGCGCGCTGCGCGGGTGCGCGCGAGTTCGATCATGGGATGCGAAAGATCGAGCCCGACGCATCGCGCCTGCGCGGCCAGGCGGCGCGCGATGGCCAGCGTCGTGGCGCCGGTACCGCAGCCGACGTCGAGCACGCGCCGCGCGCCCGCGGCCACTGCCGCCTCGGCCAGCAGGTCCTCGAAAGGACGGAACATGCCGTCCAGCAATTCCTGCGCTTCCACCCAGACCGTGCCCGAAGTTCCGTTCCAGAGTCTGTTCTGCTCGTCGTTCGTCGCCATTTCATGCCTCACAAGCTGTGCGATATTCGTAACCGATGACGAGCTTGCCAATTCAAGCCGGCTTGAGGTCAAGAGCATGAAGAACCTGGACATCGCGGCCGTCGCCAGACAATCCGGATTGCCCGCCTCGACGCTGCGCTTCTACGAAGAGAAAGGCCTGATCCGCTCCATCGGCCGCATGGGTCTGCGCCGCGTGTTCGATCACCGCATCCTCGAACGGCTGGCATTGATCTCGCTGGGCCGCGCCGCGGGCTTCACTCTCGAGGAAATGGCCGGCATGTTCGCGCCCGACGGCAAGCCGAGGATCGACAAACGCGTACTCACCGCCAAGGCCGCGCAACTCGACCAGACCATACGAAGGCTGACCACCATTCGCGAAGGCTTGAAGCACGCCGCCAAGTGTCGCGCGCCAAGCCACATGGAGTGCCCAACGTTCAAACGCATCCTTCACGCCGTGCGGGCCGGGAAAATCGTTGGTCCGCGATGAGGCCGTTCGCCTGAGGCAATGGGGACATTCCTGATTTCCAGGAAATGGGGACGGGGCTGATAGTTGAAGCAGTGCGCTGCCGTGAGAGTGAAGTGCTTTCCGGAGCTCAGTCTCGGGCGCGCGCTTCGCGCGCGTTCCCTCGGGGGAAGCTACGCAGGTGGAGCTGTCAGCGCTTCGCTCGCAACTGCTGGTGAACGCGGACTGGGATTGAACCACCAAGAGTACCTCCGCGTTTGACGCTTCCCCCTCGGCGCCCTCGATTCGCTCCGGAAAGCACTTCACTCTCACGGCAGCGCATCACCGTCAGCGCGGGCCCCGTCCCCATTTCCTGGAAATCAGGAATGTCCCCGTTCTCGTGCCCTCCCGTTCCGCCACTCGTCATTGGATTTCTCCACTTCGTCAAAAATCCCTTCTCGGGGCCGCGCGCGGCGCGGACACTGGCCCCATGAAATTCGACTTCGAGAAGTTCTACCAGGCGGTCAACGCGAAGCGGGAAGCTCGCGCGGCCTCGTGGCGCCAGGTGGCGCGGGAAATCGGCATCGGCAAGTCGACGCTGGCGCGCATGGCGCAGAACAAGCGGCCCGACGCCGACGGTTTGGCCGCGCTGTCTTTCTGGGCGCAGCTCAACCCGGCGGATTTCGTGTTCGCGGAACCGGCGCCGCTCGCAGCGACCGCGGCTCTCAGAATGGATTCGCAGCCCAGCGCTTGATCGTCTCGTGGTAGCTGCGGCTGGACTGCAGCCGGGTTCCGCCCTGGAGCACGACGATGTACTCGCCATGGGGACCGGTCTCCAGCTCCTTCACCTGCTTCACGTTCACGATCAGTGAGCGGTGGATGCGCAGGAACATCTCAGGATCCAGCGAAGACTCGAGCGTGGCGATCGGCACGTGCAACAGGTGCCGCGCGGCCTTGAGGTGCAGCTGCACGTAGTTCTCCGCGGCCTGCACGTACAGGATGTCGTCCACGTTCACGAACGAGATCTCGCCCGGAGGCGCGCAAGGCCACGCGCGCCAGGTGCCTGGGCGGTGCCGACAAGCTGCTGCAGCAGCGCGCGCATGTGACGATTGTCCGCCCCGCCTTGCGCCGTGAGGCGCTCGCGCACCCTCGCCATGGCCTGCTGGAAGCGCTCACGCGTCACGGGCTTCAACAGGTAATCGACGGCGTTCACCTCGAACGCGCGGATGGCGTACTCGTCGTGCGCGGTCACGAAGATCACCGGCGGCATGGCGTCGGCACCCAGCTCGCGCAAGACGCCGAATCCGTCCAGCTCGGGCATCTGCACGTCGAGCAGCACCAGGTCCGGCCTGCCGGCACGGATCATCGCCACCGCCTCGGCGCCGTGACGCGCTTCGGACACGGACGCGATGCCCGCCTCTTCTTCGAGCAGCAGGCGCATGCCTTCACGCGCCAGCGGTTCGTCATCGACGATCAGCACATTCATGCCGGGTACGTTCATGCGACCTGATGATAGGGCAGCACCAGGGCGACGCGCGCGCCGCCTTCCGGCGCATTGTCGGAGCGGAGTTCCGCCTGATCGCCGTACAACTGCTCGAGACGCGCGCGCGTGTTGGCGAGCCCAAGACCCATGCCGCCCGGCGCACCGGCCTCGGCAAAGCCAGGGCCATCGTCGCGCACTTCGACACGCAGGGATTCCCCCTCGCGCGTCGCGCGGATGGCGATCAGCCCCGAGGTCGAGCGGCGGCTCACGCCATGCCGGATCGCGTTCTCCACCAGGGCTGCAGCGCCATGTGCGGCACCGCGGCATCGAGCAGCTCCGGGTCCACGTCGATGTCCACGCGCAGGCGATCCGAGAAACGCAGCTGCTCGATGGATAGATAGAGCCGCAGGTACTCGAGCTCCCGCGCCAGCGTGACCTCCTGCGAGTCCATGTCGGCGAGCACCGCCCGCAGCAGGTCGCTGAACCTCGCCAGCGTCTCCTCGGCCTGCTGGCCCTTCTGCTGGCGCACCAGCACGACGATGGCATTCAGCGTGTTGAACAGGAAATGCGGCTGGAGCTGCGCCTTCAGCGCCCCCAGCCGCGCCGTGGCGACCTGGGTCTCCAGCTGCGAGGCGCGCAAGTCCGAGCGCAACGCGGCCTCGGATCGCTCGCGGTACAGGCGATGATTGCGGATGGCCGCCTGAATGCTCAGCACCACCCAGTACGCCACGAGGCTGGTGTGGAAGCCGAACAGGAACACCAGCTGGAACTCGCTGCCCACCGGGATGCGGGGTTCGACGGGCCAGACTTCGTACCACGCCAGGTGGAACACGGCTTCGAGCGACAGCTTGGTGGCCGCCCACACGAAGCTGAGCGCCAGGTGCAGCGCCAGTACGCGCGCCCAGGGCGCTTCGAGCGGCCAGCGCTTTCCCGCCCAGACCACGAGCGGCGTGAACAGCGCCGATAGATAGATGTTCGCCAGCCAGTAGCGCAGGTCCTGCCAGGGATTCGGATCGTCCCAGTAGAAACGCCGCGTGACGTTCTGCGCGAAGTAGACCAGCCCCACCAAGGTCCACGCGAGCAGGTAAAACGCCCAAGGTGGGAATTTGCGCGGGGACTGGCTCATTGACCGGCAGCTTAACCCCCATCAACCCGGTCGTCGCGCGGGCGCCGCAGGTTGTTTGACCAAGTGGCCGAAAGCGTTGACCGGCAGGAGGAACTTAATGGTTTGCGCATGGCCCTGCCGGGGGACGCGCGACTCCGCCCTAGAGATCCAGCATCCGCGTGCTGAATCCCACCAGCTCCTGGCCGAACTGCTTGCCCAGGCCGATCACCTTGAATATCTCGCCCATTTCTCCGGGCAGCATGAGCCGCCGCGCTTCGCCCGCGAGCTGCGCCTGGCGCCGCGAGTCGTCGCGCGGCCAGCTCCATCTCGGTGGAGAGCAGCGATTCCATGCCGGCACCGATGAGGAATGCGGCCTGCGTGGCGAAGCCCAGCACCTCGAGCTCGGCGCTGTCGGCGGCCTCGGCGACGCGCGTGAAATCCACCCAGGCGGTGATGTCCTGCAATCCCACGTGGATGAAAGGATCGTCGTGTGCGCGATGCCGGAAGTGGCAGCGCAGCGAACCGTCGACGCGCTCGGGGTGATAGAGCTGCGCGCGCGGCAAGCCGTAATCGATGAGCAACGCGACGCCCCGGTCGAGCTGCGCGGAAAGACTGGCCATCCACGGCTGGAACGCCAGGCAGACTTCCGACACGTAACCATCCGGCAGCGGCCCGGGCAGCGACTCGAGGATGTCCGCGCACCGCGTGATCGAGCTCCGGCTTGGCCGGCCTCTCGCACCAGCTCGAAGCCTTCGCGCGTGAGCGACCACGCCCAGCTCGCGCACCTGCTGCGCGCCCGGCTCACCGCGCAATACGAAGCGTTCCACCGGCATGGCGTCGAGCACTTCGTTGGCCAGCACCACGCCGCGCATGCGGGCGCTCTGGCCAGCGGTCTAACCACCGCACGCGCTGCGCGAGATCCGCCGGGCAGCGCCGCGAGGCGCTCGCGCTGGCGCGCGGCGAGATCCGCGCTGACTTCGAGGATGTAGTAGTTGTCCGGCACGGCGTCCAGCGCCAGCAGCTCGGTCGAGCACGTCGGCCGCCATGCGGCCCGAGCCCGCGCCGAGCTCGAGGATGTCGCCGCCCGTGTCGTCGCAGCACGTCGGCGGCCTGCCGGGCGAGGCAGCGCGAGAACAGGCTCGATACTTCGGGCGCGGTGACGAAATCGCCGGCGCCGCCGAACTTGGTCGCGCCCGCGCTGTAGTACCCCAGGCCCGGCGCATACAGCGCGAGCCGCATCCACGCGTCGAAGCCGATGGCACCGCCCTGCGCTTGCGATGAAGGCGCGGATGTGCTCGATGACGCGGCGCGAATGCGCGGCTTCATCGGCAGTCAGTGGCGGCAGGGTTGTGACGGGAGCGGGAGAAGTCATAGAGTGCGGCGATGCATGAACAGGCCGGCAGT
The DNA here is from genome assembly GCA_963846605.1 of uncultured Pseudomonadota bacterium. Classification (GTDB taxonomy): domain Bacteria; phylum Pseudomonadota; class Gammaproteobacteria; order Steroidobacterales; family Steroidobacteraceae; genus CADEED01. Next base: position 47,301 of record CAWJWS010000007.1, on the reverse strand, counting down.
CTAACGGGCAAGACCGTGCTCATCACGGGCGGCGCGCGCCGCGTGGGCGCCGCCATCGCGCGGCAGCTGCACGGCGCCGGTGCGAACCTCGTCGTGCACTACCGGAACTCCGCGAAGGATGCGGAGGCGCTGATCGCGGATCTCAATGCCGCTCGCCCGGATTCCGCGGCCGCTTTCCAGGCGGACCTGCTCGACCTCGACAAGCTCCATGAGCTCGTCCGGTTACGCCGTGGGCCGGTTCGGCGGACTCGACGTGCTGGTCAACAATGCCTCGACGTTCTACGAGACGCCGATCGGCGAGATCACCCCGCAGGCCTGCGACGATCTGCTGGGCACCAACCTCAAGGTGCCGTTGTTCCTCTCGCAGACCGCGGCGCCGGCGCTGCGCAAGTCGCAAGGCCTCATCCTCAACATCGTCGACATCCACGCGCTGCGCCCGCTGCGCCACTACACGGTGTACTGCGCCGCCAAGGCCGGGCTGCACATGCTCACGCGCTCGCTCGCCAAGGAGCTGGGGCCGGAGATCCGCGTCAACGGCATTTCGCCCGGCCCGGTGCTGTGGCCCGAGCAGGGCGGCGACGAGAAGGCGCGCGCCAAGATCATCCAGCGCACCATCCTGCAACGCATGGGCACGCCCGAGGACATCGCGCGCACCGCGCTGTTCTTCGCGGCGTCCGCGCCGTTCATCACCGGGCAGATCCTGGCCGTGGATGGCGGCCGCAGCGTCGCCTGGTAGTTAGTTCCGGCGCAGGCCGCCGGCAGGTCCACGGGCAGCATCTCGTGCCCGTCACGATCGAACTCCTGCCACAACAGGCCGATGGTCTTGTTGGCCGTCGGATGCAGGACTTCCGGTGCGATCTCGGCCATCGGGCCCAGCATGTAGGGCCGCTTGAGCAGGTCCGGCCGCGGCAGCGTGTACTCGGCGGTCTTCTCGACGAGATCGCCGAACAGCAGCACATCGAGATCCATGGTTCGCGACGCCCACTTCGGCGCGAAGCGCGGCCGGCCGCATTGCGTCTCGATCGCCCGCAGCCGCGCGATCACCGCGTCCAGCGGCTGCGCGGTGGTGAAACCCAGTCACCAGGTTGATGAAATCCGGGCCGTCGAAGCCCACGGCCACGTTGCGATACGCGCGCGAGAACACCGCGTCGTGCCAGGAGTGCTGGATCTGCGGCGCAGGCGCGCGCCAGATGTCTTCTCCGGCTCGAGGTTGCTGCCCGCCGCGACGAACACGCGCACGTGGCCGGGCTTGAGCAGGGTCACGGCCGGATCACTTCGCGAGGTCGGCGCGCGTGCGCAGCACGGCCACGCCCACATCCTTGCTGTGGCGGATCGCGCCCGGCTTGTTGATCGACAGCCGCACCCAGTCGACGCCGAACTCCTCGAGGATCAGCAGCGCCGTGCGATGCGCGAGCGTTTCCACCAGCTTGAACTCCGATCCCTCGACGAAGGCGATGAGGCGCTTCGCCACCTTCTTGTAGTCGAGCGTATCAGCGACATCGTCGACTCGCGCGGCGCGCGCGCAATCCACGGGCATCTCCACGTCGAGCACGACGGTCTGCTTGACGCGCCGCTCCCACTCGATGAAGCCGATGATGCATTCCACGGCGAGGCCATGCAGGAAGATGCGGTCGCCCGTGTCGGGCGTCGCCGCCGAGCTCGGCAGGGTGTGTGTCTTGGGACCGCTCGTCACTTTGCTCATCGTAACTTCGATTCCGCAAAGGGGCCCCAGCTCAGTCAGCGACCAGGTGGCGCGCGCGCGGATCGCCGGCGTTTCCAGCTTGCCCGCCTTGAGCCGCGCCATGCCGGCCACCGCGATCATGGCGGCATTGTCGGTGCAAAACTCGATGCGCGGGTAGTAAACGCGCGCGCCGTGGCGCGCGGCCGCCTGCGCCAGCCGCTCGCGCAGCAGCCGGTTGGCGCCGACGCCACCCGCCACCACCAGCGCGTCGTATCCGGTCTGCTCGAGCGCGCGCAGCGTCTTGGCGATCAGCGTGTCGACGATGGCCTCCTGCACGCTGGCGGCGATGTCGGCGCGCGTCGCGTCGATCGAGCGGCGCCATCGCGCGCTTGATCCTTCACGGCCAGCGACGACCGCGGTCTTGAGCCCCGAGAAACTGAACTCGAGTCCGGCGCGATCCACCATGGGCCGCGGGAAAATCGAAGCGATCCGCGCGTGCCGCTGCGCCGCGAGCTTCGCGAGCTCGGGGCCGCCCGGGTACGGCAGCCCTAACAACTTGGCCGACTTGTCGAAGGCCTCACCCGCCGCGTCGTCGCGCGTCTCGCCGAGCACGGCGTAGCGGCCCGGCGCGGCCACGTCGATGAGCATCGTGTGGCCGCCCGACACCAGCAGCGCCAGGTGCGGAAACGGCGGCGGATCGTCCTCGAGCAACGGCGCGAGCAGGTGGCCTTCGAGGTGATGCACGGCCACCGCCGGCACGTTCCAGGCGAACGCCAGCGACCGGCCGAGCGCCGCGCCCGTGAGCAAAGCGCCGATCAGGCCCGGACCGGCGGTGTAGGCGACGCCATCGAGCTGCGCCGGGCGCGGTTTTCGCGTCCGCCAGCGCCGTTTTCACCAGCGGGCAGCAGCCGGCGAACGTGGTCGCGGGAGGCCAGCTCCGGCACCACACCGCCGTAAATCCGGTGCAGGTCGATCTGGCTGTAGATCTCGTGCGCCAGCAGGCCGGCCGCGTCGTCATAGACGGCGACGGCGGATTCATCGCAGGAGGATTCGAGGGCCAGGATGCGCATGTATATAGAGTGAGACGCCTGACAACAGCTCGGGCTTTGCTTTTTGCACTGGGCCCGTCTATAGAATCGCCACCCCTGCCCCAGGCAGGTTGTGGCAAAACTCCAAACAGATCAATGGGTTGAGGTTTCGATGCCGAGCGTTCGCGTACGTGAAAACGAATATTTCGATGCCGCCCTGCGCCGTTTCAAGCGCGCGTGCGAAAAAGCGGGCGTGCTCACGGAGCTTCGGCGCCGCGAATTCTATGAGAAGCCGACGCAGGAGCGTAAGCGCAAGAAGGCTGCCGCCGTGAAGCGTCACCTCAAGCGCAACAGCCCGCGCGAATACTCGGCGCGTCCGCGCCCGAGCTGAGACCTCGACGATGACGCTCAAAGAGCGCATCACCGAAGACATGAAGACCGCGATGCGATCCGGCGAAAAGGATCGTCTCGCGGTCATTCGTCTTTTGCAGGCTGCCATCAAGCAGCGTGAAGTCGACGAGCGCATCGTGCTCGACGACGCGCAGATCACGTCCGTGCTCGAGAAGATGATCAAGCAGCGCAAGGAATCCATCGTCGCGTTCGAGAAAGGCGCGCGCGCCGGATCTCGTCGCCAAGGAAAACGCCGAGATCGCGATCCTGCAGCCCTATCTGCCCGCGCAGCTCTCGCGATGCCGAGCTCGACGCGCTGATCGCCGAAGCCATCGCTCGCACCGGCGCCGCGTCCATCAAGGACATGGGCAAGGTGATGGGCGTGGTGAAGGCCAAGGCCGCCGGCAAGGCCGACATGGGCGCCGTCGGCGCCCGCATCAAAGCCAAGCTAGGCGGTTGACCTCTGGGTGGCCGTGGCATCGCCACCGCCGGCGCGCTGATCCTCATCGCGCTGATCTGCATCTCCATCTCCCGCAAGATCGAAACCGAGCGCCGCGCAGCTCGGGCGCTTTCCGCGTCAGCGCCTGCCGCTGGTGATCGGCGGCGCGATCGGCGCGCTCGCGCTGTGCGTCATCGCCGCGGTCGCGATCCTGCGCTAGTTAGCCGCGGCCTCGCACACCGTTCGAGCACATGGCCACCCTGTTCCGCGGCGCGCGCGTCGGCCGGCGCAAACTCGGTCAGTGTGAGCCCCACCAGCGTGGCGCTCGTCGCGATCGACCGGACAAGCGAGACCCCGGCGTCCACCGGCAACTTCCCCTCCGGGTACGCGACGTGCGGAAACTCCGCCGGATCCAGTGCGTCCAGGTCGAAGTGGACGTGCACCGGCCCCGTCAATGACTGCCCCGGCTCCAGCCAGGTCAAGCCATGCTCACGTTGGAAATCCCAGTCACCCGGATCTCCGACGTGCGCCGACACGTAGCGGAAACGCGATGCCGGAAGCGGCGCCGCCAGCAACGGGCGCAGTTCCGGCGGCGGCGACCCCAAGATCGTGGCCACTGGCATGCCGTGAAAATTGCCGCTCGGCGACGTGGTGCTGGTGTTGGCGTCCAGATGCGCATCCACCCAGACCACGTTGAGGTCCGGGTACTGCCGGTGCAGGTAGTCGATGACCGCAACGTCGCAGGCGCAGTCGCCTCCGGCGGTCAGGATCCGCCGGGGCTGGCGGCCATCGAGGATTTCTCTCGCCGACTGGAACTGGGCCAGGATCGCCGTCCAGCGGTTGATTCCATGTCGTCGCTCGCCCTCGCCGGCTTCCGCTACCGAAGCCATCGGCCCGTATCGGCGGCAGATTTCGGCTGCCGCGATCGCCCCGCGACGCAAATGCTGGGAGCGTCCGGATCCCTGCCACTGCGGATACGACAGCACCAGATCGAATTTTTCCGTGGCTACCTGCAAGCAAGGTTCCTTTTCGTCGCGTCCGGACGGCTTCGTCGCCGCCGATGATCCAGTTCGCGGCGGAGTAGAATCCCCGCCCATGGCCGGCCGCATCCCTCAGAGCTTCATCGACGACCTGACCGCGCGGGCGGACATCGTCGAGCTCATCGGCTCGCGTGTCGAACTCAAGAAGGCCGGCCGCGAGTACCGCGCCTGCTGCCCGTTCCACAACGAAAAGACGCCGTCGTTCTGGGTGAGCCCGCAGAAGCAGTTCTATCACTGCTTCGGCTGTGGAGCGCATGGCACCGCGCTCGGCTTCCTCATGGAGTACGACAAGCTGTCGTTCCCCGAAGCGATCGAGGAACTCGCGGGACGCCTCGGCCTCGACGTGCCGCGCGAAGCCGGCGGCAGCCAGCCTGACAACACCGGCAGCACGCAGCCGCTGTACGACATGAACCTCAAGGCGGCGAAGTACTTCGCGGGCGTTCTGCCCGGCGACGCACGCGCCAAGGAGTACGCGCGCAAGCGCGGCCTCACGCGCGAGACCGTCGAAAAATTCATGATCGGCTTCGCGCCGAACTCCTGGAACGAACTGCTGAAGACGTTTCGGCGCGACCGACGCCGACAAGAAGCTGCTGCTCGACTGCGGCCTGGTCATCGAACGCGAGCGCACCGACTCCGCACGCTGGACCGTTACTACGACCGGTTCCGCGACCGGCTCATGTTCCCGATCCGCGATTCGCGCGGCCGGGTGCTCGCCTTCGGCGGCCGCATCGTCGACCAGGGCGAACCCAAGTACCTGAACTCGCCCGAGACCATGCTGTTCCACAAGGGCCGCGAGCTCTACGGCATGTACGAAGTGCGCCAGGCCGCGGACCACGCTGCAAGCGGCTCATGGTGGTCGAGGGCTACATGGACGTGGCGCGCCTGCACCAGGCCGGGCGTGAACTACGCCGTGGCGACGCTGGGCACGGCGACCACGCCCGAGCATCTGCGACGGATCTTCAAGCTCGTGAACGAGGTGGTGTTCTGCTTCGACGGCGACAAGGCCGGCCGCGCCGCGGCCTGGCGGGCGCTGAACAATGCCCTGCCCGAAGCGCGCGAGGGCCGGCAGATCCGCTTCCTGTTCCTGCCCGAAGGCCACGACCCGGACTCCCTGGTCGGCGAAGAAGGTCGCGAGGCTTTCGAGAAGCGGCTCGACGGCTCCCTGCCGCTGTCCGAATACCTCGCCACGGCGCTGGCCGAACAGGCGGATCTCTCCCATGCCGACGGCCGCGCCCAGTTCGCCGAACTGGCCCGCCCGCTGGTCACCAAGGTCGTGCCGGGCGTCTATCGGCGACCTGCTCATTGATCGTCTTTCCGAGTCGATCAAGCTGCCTACGGCCAGATTGAACCAAATATGGTTCAACGAGGTAACGGACAACCGCGGCAATCACCTGGCGAGCGGCGATCCGGGCGGCGAGGCTGGCCTGCCTTCCGCGGGCCAGACCGCGCCGCGCAGCGCTCCGCCCACGCGATGGCGGCGGCGGCAAGGGCCTGATCACCAAGGCCGTCAAACTGCTGGTGCACTTCCCGACCATCGCCGCCCGTATCTCGCGGCGCCCAGCTCAGCCAGCTCGAGATGAATGACGACGCGGGGTCGCGCTTCCTGTTCGAGCTCATCGACCAGCTCCAGCAGGAACCGGCAGCGCACACCGCCCAGCTCCTGGAACGCTGGCGCGACCGGCCGGAAGTTGCGCGCATGCAGGCGCTCGCCGCCGAGGAACTGCTCGGCCACGAGGAGGGCTCCGCCAGCGCTGGAGCTGATCGCCGCCATCGAGAAACTCGCACTGGAACCCACGCTCCGGCGCCTCGACGAACTCATGGCCAAAGGCGACCTGACCGACGACGAACGCGTCGGAACTCAAGGAGCTGAATGTCACCATTCACCGGGCCAAGAGCAGAGGCGTGTCAGAGCGTCTCAGGCGAGGGTCCGTCCGGCCGATAAATATTTCGGGCGCATGACCCTTTTGGCCCGAATTTTGCGTTGTTCAGGGTGGTCCAACTCGAGCGGAAGTCGTTGACCCGCTGGCGATTTTCGCTTTGTCAAGGCAGCGCCCTCTTGCGTAGAATGCGCCCCCTTTCGCGCAAGCCACCCTTGATCGCATCCGTGGTCACCCCCACGGTGGTCACCCCTTTACGCCCAGGCGTACGGAAACTCATGACACAGAAGCACAAGCGCCCCACTGCTCCCGCCTCGAAGAAGTTGCCGGCCAAGAAAGCCGCCGCGGTTTCGTCCAAAGAAAAGGCTGCCGCCGCGCCCTCCAAAGCCGCGCATGCCGCGAAACCGCGCGACCAAGCATGTCGAGGTGAAGAAGCCGGTGCCCAAGGGCAAGGCTCCCGAGAAGGTGCGCCTGCGCGCACGCGCCCGCCTGACCCGAAGGGCAAGGTCGTCGAGCTCAAGCCCGCGCAGAAGCTGGCCGCCGCGCGTGCCGCCGCCGCTGCGCAGCGCCGCGCCTGCCGATGCCAAGCAAGGCAAGGGCAAGAAGGGCGCACGCCGAGCTGATCAATCTGCCGGCCCGCCGCAACGTGCTGCCCGAAGAGCGCCAGTCGCAGCTCAAGCTGCTGATCGCGCGCGGCAAGGAACAGGGCTACCTCACGTACTCGCAGGTGAACGATCACCTGCCGTCGGAGATCGTCGATCCCGAACAGATCGAAGAGATCGTAAACACGATCAACGACATGGGCATCCCGGTGTACGAGAAGGCGCCGGACAACGAGAGCATTCTCGCGCCCGAGCCGTCCGCGCCCACCGACGAAGAAGCCATCGAAGAAGCCGCCGCCGCGCTCGCGGCGCTCGACGCCGAGCTCGGCCGCACCACCGACCCGGTGCGCATGTACATGCGCGAAATGGGCACGGTCGAGCTGCTCACGCGTGAAGGCGAAATCCGCATCGCGAAGCGCATCGAGGAAGGCCTCGACGCCGTGCGCCTCGCGCTGTCCAACTACCCGTCCACGGCCGACTACCTGCTGAAGGCCTACGAGCCCGTGAAGACGGGCGGTGCGCGCCTCGTCGACATCATCGTCGGCTTCATCGACCCGAACGCGCCTGACGTGATCGCGCAGCCGCAGAACCCGACCAAGATGGAGCTCGCGGCGCCGCCGGAAGAAAAGGCCGAGGGTGAAGAAGAGGAAGGCGAGGCACGGCGAGAGTGAAGAAGAAGCCGTCGACACCGGCCCGGATCCGGAGGAAGCCGCGCGCCGTTTCGCCGCGGTCGGCAAAGCACCTGGCGAACGTGCTCAGCCACATCGAGAAGATGGGCGCCAAGGACCCGAAGACGCTCAAGGTCCGCAAGAAGCTGTCCGACGAGTTCATGGAGCTCAAGCTCGCGCCGCGCATGTTCGAGGCGCTGATCGGCAACCTGCGCAACCAGGTGAACCAGGTCCGCCAGCTCGAAAAGGAAATCATGATCATCGCCGTGCGTGACGCCGGCATGCCGCGCAAGGAGTTCATCCTCTCGTTCCCGAAGAACGAGACCTCGCAACCGCTGGCTGCAGAAGCAGATCAAGGGCGGCAAGAAGTGGTCGGCCGCCATGGGCCGCCTGCACGACGAGATCGCGCGCCGCCAGGACAAGCTGGGCCAGCTCGAGAAGGACTATCACCTCACCATCACGGACATCAAAGAGATCAACCGTGAAGTGTCGATCGGCGAAGCGAAGGCCCGCCGCGCGAAGAAGGAAATGGTCGAGGCCAACCTGCGCCTCGTGATCTCGATCGCCAAGAAGTACACCAACCGCGGCCTGCAGTTCCTGGACCTCATCCAGGAAGGCAACATCGGCCTCATGAAGGCGGTGGACAAGTTCGAGTACCGCCGCGGCTACAAGTTCTCCACGTACGCCACGTGGTGGATCCGCCAGGCCATCACGCGTTCCATTGCCGATCAAGCCCGCACGATCCGCATCCCGGTGCACATGATCGAGACCATCAACAAGCTGAACCGCATCTCGCGGCAGATGCTGCAGGAGATGGGCCGCGAGCCGACGCCGGAAGAGCTGGCCGTGCGCATGGAGATGCCGGAAGACAAGGTGCGCAAGGTGCTCAAGATCGCCAAGGAGCCCATCTCGATGGAGACTCCGATCGGCGACGACGAGGACTCACACCTCGGCGACTTCATCGAGGACACGTCCGTCGCGTCCCCGATCGACCAGGCGACGATGGAATCGCTGCGCGAGACCACCCACTCGGTACTTGCGCAACTGACCCCGCGTGAAGCCAAGGTGCTTCGTATGCGGTTCGGTATCGACATGAACACCGACCACACGCTGGAAGAAGTGGGCAAGCAGTTCGACGTGACGCGCGAGCGTATCCGTCAGATCGAGGCGAAGGCGCTGCGCAAGCTGCGTCATCCGTCGCGCAGCGAGCAACTGCGAAGCTTCCTCATCGAAGACTGAGAAGTAAAAAGAAAAGGCCGCCCCTTCTGTCGAAGGGGCGGCCTTTTTCGTTGGATCGCGGGTTACTTGCCGACGGCGATCGAATATCCGATGTGCAGATCGCAGGGCGTCTTGCCCTTCACACCGCGCACGCGCTCGCCCTTGCACTTCGTGTGTCCGGCGGCATGCGAGTGGCCCTTGCGCGCCACGTCGTCCACATTGGCGGCGAGGTCGAACTCACCATTGCAGCTAGCGTACGGGCACGGGTAGTTGAAATACGCGCGCGCCGGCGGATGCAGGACGATCGACTGCGGCGCCGGCGGCTGCGCTGTCTCGTCACTGAACTCCAGGTCGACACGGATGCTGGCGATCTCCGGGTACTGAACACGGAGCTCTTTCGCCGCCAGCCTGTTGCGACGCTGCTTTTCTCGCAGCGCATTGCGCGCCCCTTCGGGGCCATTGGTCGTGATTTTCATGGGGCGCAAAGGTATCGCGAATCGCCTCGTCAAGCCGGCCAGAGTTCAGTGAATATGAAAAAAGCCCGGCGACGAATCGGGCGCTTTGAGGCCTCCGTGAGGAATTTTCGGAGTGTCTTCAAGCGCTTGGGCCACAAGCTCGTGGCCAGGGCGACGGTGTATACGTGTTCGGCCCAGTTCCGGGTAGCCGGACTCAGACCCGGCGCGCCTTTACTCCAGCGGATGGTTGCAGTGCTGGCACTGGCGCGTTTCCGCGACTTCCGAGATCTCGGTGTCGTGGGGCGCGTGGCCGCAGTGCGGACAGGTGAGCCGGGCGGCGGAGATGCTGCGCTTGCGGCGCGTGACGAACCACAGCGGACCGCAGATCGCCACCAGCGCGATCGCCACGCCGGCCACTGCGTACAGAGTGAATCCATCGCCGGGCTCATGCGTGGCCCAGAGCAGGCCACTGATGCCCGCAAGCCCCAGGAGCGTGAAGAAATCTCCGCGATTCTGCACGGACTTCAGCTGTTCCCGCGTGTCCTGCCAGTAAGCATCGCGATGCTGCATATGAACGTCTTTCACTAGGCGACCCCTCGACAAAGTGATGTCTGATTGTTGTTGTTTTGCTTCGACCTCCCTGTCAGATATCCACTTACCCGGCCGGTGAAGCATCCCTAATGCCTCATCGACCGGGTCCTACGGTAGCGCTTACATGCCGCGCCGTCACGCGTCATGAGATCAGGATTTCGCCCGAACCGTGACACGGCTCCTGTCATAACTGCGGCGGGTGAACGGAATCAGCATCGGCACGCGTTGCTTGTACTCGCGGTAGCTGCTGGCCGAAGTGCGCGATCGAGATCGCGCTCCTCGAGCTGGATGGCCACCAGGATGTAGGCCGTGGTCATGACCGCGAACACCAGGTGCGACAGCGTCATCATGGGCGTCGCCCAGAACGCGAAGAACCAGCCCACGTAAAGCGGGTGCCGCACGTAGCGATACAGCGCCGGCGTGCCGAACGGCAGATGCGTGTACGGCCGGCCGATGAGCTGCAGCCAGACCTGGCGCAGGCCGAACAGGTCGAAGTGATTGATGAGGAACGTGGATACCAGCACCAGCAGCCAGCCGAAGGCGAACGCGCCCCAGATCGCGCCGCGCGCAGTGGCGTCGGTGACGGTCCAGACCTCGCCGCCCAGCGGCTGCCAGAACGCGAACATGACGATCAGCGCGAGGCTCGAAGCCAGCACGTAGGTGCTGCGCTCGGCGGACTCCGGCACCACGCGCGTGAACCAGCGCTTGAACGCCGGCCGCGCCATGACGCTGTGCTGCAGCGCGAACAAGCCCAGCAGGCCGAGGTCGACCAGCAGGCTGGCGACGCTGAAGGTCGGCGCGATCCGGCGTGCGCGTCAGCGAGGTCGGCACGGCGAAGTTGCCGATGAAGCCGATGGCGTAGAGAAACGTGGCGAAGAACACGGCGTAGCTGACGAGGCCGTACAGGAAGATGGTGATGCGTTTGATCATGAGTGCCTCCAATGATGCGAGGCCGATCAGGTACCCGCGGCGTGGAAGCCGGCGTGGGAGTGGCCGTGGAATCGGCTCAGGCCGGTGCCGGTTCCGGGCAAGCACCTCGCCGAATACTGCCAGCGCCTCCGCGTATCCCTGGCGCAGCGCGCCAAATCCGATGCGCATGTGCGCAGGTGCCTCGAAGCAATCTCCGGGCGCGACCAGCACGCCGGCCTGGGCCAGCGCTTCGCAGAGCGGCCGCGCGTCGCGGCCATCGCGCAGCCTGCGGGAAACAGGTGGTGCCGCCGGCCGGGGGCGCGAACTCGATCTCGCTCGCGATGCGTCGTCCATGAACTTCGTGAGCAGCGCGAGATTGGCCTGCGCGACCTCGCGCAGCCGCGCGCAGGATGACGGTCCGCATGTTCGCCAGCGCCAGCGCGCCCAGGGCTTCGGTGAGCGGCGAATTGGAGATCGTGAAGTAGCTGCGCGCATCGATGATGGCCTCGCGCCGTCGCGGCATCGCGATCGATGAGCCAGCCGATGCGAAAGCCCGGAATCGACAGCGCCTTCGCGAAATCGCCGAGCACGATGCGTGTTGGGCAATGCTGGCGGCCGTCGGCACATCGCCGGAGAAATACAGCGGGTGATACACCTCGTCGACGATGAGCGGAATGCCGCGCGCGGCCAGCACCGCCGCGAGCTTCGCGCTGTTCCGTCGCGGACCATGACCGAACCCGTGGGGTTGTGCGGCGAATTGACGAACACCGCGCGCGTGTCGGAATCCACGGCCGCGAGCACCGCGCTCGGCAGTCTGCGCGAAGCGCGTCGGCGGGATCGAGCGCATACGTGCGCACCGCCAACCCCCAGGCGCGCGCCAGGACCGGCACCGCCGGATAGCAAGGTTGCGGCAGCACGATGAACGCGCGAGCCGCGCCGGCGCTCGGGCGCGAAATGGCAGGTCAATGCCATCAGCGCTTCCGATGCGCCGGTGAGCACCAGCACCTCCTCCGGACGCACGCCGTGCAGCGCCGCGATGCGTTCGCGCAGATGCGTGCTGCCCTGTGGTGGCGCGTAGGACAAGCTTGAGCGTCCGCGATTTCCCTGCGTGCCGGTTCCTCCGCCGAACGCGAGCAACTCGCCCAGTGTCCACGCGGGTCCGGTGCTCGAAGCCAGGTTGTAGCGAATCGGCGGGTCCGCGAACTCATGCGCGGCCAGCCAGTGATCGAGCAGGAACGGCGGAAGTTTCATGGAGGTATGATCCCCCGCTGACACTCGCCCCTCAATGACGGGCAATCTCGTTATTCAGCAAGGCGTCTCTTGACGACCCGCGGCTCATTCGGGACTGCGCGTCGGTGGCGGTGCGAAGCGCTTGAGGGCGCGTTCAGGCAAGGAGTTCCCATGGGCCGCGTGATTCTCTTCATCGTGATTGGCGCCGTCGTCATCGGACTCTGGGCGCGAAGCGCGTTCGCCGAGAAGAAGAAGCAGAAGGAAGAGCCGACCGAACTCAACAAGCATCCCGAACGGCTCGACCAGTCGCTGGATCCGACCGACGACGCCTGACGATCGATCGGTGCCGGATCAGCCGCGGTTCGCGGTGACCTTGAACTCCAGCACGACGGTGCATGGCGAGAACGTCTTGGACGCGGTGTGCGCTGACCCGTGCAGCGCAACTGTCCATCGCAACCCACCCCCTCATCGGCCGCCATCGCGGTGACCGCGGCGCTCAGGTCGAACTCGCCGCTGCAATCGGAATGCGGGCAGGGAAAGAAGAAGTAGGCCTGCGCGGGCGGATGCAGCACGTTCACCTGCGGCACCGGTGGATAGGGGCCGCGATCGCTGAAATCGAATTCGAACCGCATCGCGGAGTATTGCGGAAAGCGCACGCGCAGCTCGGGGGTACCGGCACGGTCGCGGCGGTGACGCTCGCGCATCTGCATGCGGCCATTGCCGGCGGCGGCGTACGCGAATTTCATTGCGCCTTGTCCCCTTCGGTCGCGGGCGCCGCGGGCGCCTCACCCTCGGGAGTGGTCGAGGTGCGCGAATGGCGCCTCTCCAGCTTCTTCTGCTGACGTTCCTTTCGCGCGGTTTCTTTCGCGCGCTTCGCTTGTCCGAAATTACGTTTCTGCATTCAGGGCTCCTTCGAAAGTCATGGTCATCGCGCCGCCGGCTCGTTGCCCTGGCCCGCCCGGCAGGGGCAGGTTGAGGCACTGGTCGTCACCGTAGAGGATGCCGCAGCAGGTCCGCACCTGCAGGTACGGGCCGAACATGCGCGACGGCTGCGGGAATCCGGCATGCACGGCGACCCGCAAGGGTCCTTCGCACTGGAGTTCGCGGTGCCTGCGTCCGCCGACTTCCCAGCATCCTTCGCGGAAAGGCGCGATGACGAAATTGTCCGGACCGCGCAAGGTGCCGTCCGCGGCGATTCGCACGCAGGCGGCGAGCATCAGCGTCGGTGCGTCGCCACGCACCGAACGGAAATTGAGACGAAGCACCGGCGGCCTATCGGGCCACGTGGATCTTAGCCATACGAAATCTCCCGGGCGTGGCTATGCGCGAGTGCTTTGCGGTGGCGACTCTGGCCGCAGTTGCGCCGGACGGCGCGAGGCCCAGGGAGGTCAAGACGAAGATCACTAGCCGGCGGTCAAGGTACTCCTATTGCCGCCGGCCCGGTGATGTATTTGCCTAGCGGCGGCGAACCACCACCTCGAGGTATTGCGCGTCGACCACCATGCTCGTGTCCTTCGCGCGATTGAAGCGGGTGACCAGATCCAGCAGGGCGGTGCGCAGTCGCGCTTGTCCGCGGCATCCAGCACCGCGAAGGTGCGGAACACGGGCGCGTAGGTCGACGCGCAACTTGTCCACCCAGTCCATGGGCGTGCGCGCGCGGAAGGCCACGGTTCTTCGCGCTGCATCTCCACGTCGCCATAGACGCCGAACAACTCGTGCAGGCGCTCGGGCGTTGCCCCAGTCGCAGGTGAAGTGCGGCCGGCGCTCGCCCGCGGCGGCGAACCGCGCCAGCACCTTGAACAACTGGCCGACGAATCCTTCGGGCGTCCAGTTGGCGAGGCCCACCGGCCGGCCGCGACGGCAGACCCGGATCATCTCCGACGCCGCACGCTCCTGGTCCTGCGCGAACATGGCGCCGAAGGAAGACAACACCGCATCGAAGCTCTGGTCGGCGAAAGGCAACGCCTCCGCGTCACCCGTCCACGAAGCGTACACCCGACGGACTCCGCCTCGATCGCGCTGGCGGCTGCGGCGCGTCAGATCCGAGGGCACATCCGTGGCCGTGACATCGCACCAGCGCCGGGCGGCCGCCATGGACGCGTGGAAATTGCCCGCCGCTACGTCGAGTACCCGCTGGTCCTGGCACAAATTCACGGTTTCACAGAGTTCCTCGCCGACGATCTGCAAGCGCATTGCCGACGACGGCATAATCGCCGCTCGCCCAGGCGGACTGCTGGTGCGCTTGGCTGACTCCGCGGGTCGGGACGTGGCGCGTTTCGCGACAGGCTCAGGTTCATGACATCCCTCCTCGATTCAAACTACAACCGCAAAGTTACGGAACCAGCGTGGTAACAGGCGTGGGAAAGCCCGTGGAATCGTTGCGGTTCCGTCTGCTCGGCCCGCTGCGAGCTGTCGCGCGGCGGCGAGACCTGCTCACCCTGCCGGCCTCGCGCAAGGTGCGGGCGCTGCTCGGCTACCTGGTGCTGGCGAGCCGACCGGTAACCCGCTCGCAGATCTGCGAGCTGCTCTGGGATGTGCCCAACGATCCGCGCGGCGAGCTGCGCTGGTGCCTGTCCAAGATCCGCGGCCTGATCGACGAAAAAGACCGCAAGCGCGTGCTCACCGACGGCAGCAACCTGCGGCTCGACCTCGTCCGACTGCTTCGTGGACACACTCGAGGTCACACAGGCTCCCGAGCACGGCATCCAGAAGTTAGGCGTCGAGCAGCAGAAGGTCGCTGGCCGGCGCTGTTCGGCGGCGAACTGCTCGAAGGGCTGGAGATCGCCCGCAGCCCGAGTTTCGACGCCTGGATCACCGCCGAACGCCGCCGCTTCCGCGGCATCCAGGCCGTACTGCTGGAGAACCTCGCGCGCGCCCTGCCGCACGAGCCAGGCCGCGCCATACCTCGACGAGTGGCTGCGGCTCTCGCCCTTCGACCGCAACGCGCATGAGCTGCTGCTGACGTCGCTGGCGCGCCAGGGCCGCGTCGGCCGAAGGCGAAGCGCACCTCGCCAGCGCCAGCAAACTGTTCGAAGCCGACGGACTCGACAGCGCGCCGCTGCGCGAGTTGTGGCGCATCGGCGCGCGCCCGGATGGCCGCCGCGAGCGAAACCGATCTCACCGGCCATCGAACTGGTCAGCGCCAGCCTCACCGAGGTGCGTCGCATCGCAACCGATTCGCCGGCCGCAAGCCGCCGCGCGTCGATCGCCGTCATGCCGTTCTCGATCACTCGCCCGGCGCGGACAAACGCGGCGGCGCGGCCGATGCGCTCGCCTACGACGTGACCACGCGCCTGGCGAAACTGCGCAGCATGTTCGTCATCGCCCAGGGCAGCACCTTCGCGCTGCGCGATCGCGCCATCGGGCCCGAAGAAGCCGGGCGCATGCTCAACGTCGACTACGTCGTCGGCGGCTCGGTGCGCCGGAACAGCAAGAAGATCCAGGTAAGCGCCGAACTCGTCGAGACACGCACCGCGCGCATCATCTGGGCCGAGGTGTTCGACGAGAAACTCAACGACGCGCTCGATCGTGCTCGACGAGATCGGCAACCGCATCGTGGCGTCGGTGGCGCACGAGATCGAGATGATCGAGCGCAACCGCGCCGTCCTGCGCCCGCCCGAATTCACTGGACGCCTGGGAAGCGCATCACCGCGGCCTGTGGCACATGTACCGCTTCAACAAGAGCGACAACGAGCGGGCGCGGCAGTTCTTCGCGCAGGCGGTGGAGCTCGATCCCACGTTCGCGCGCGCCTATGCGGGCTTGTCGTTCGCGCATTTCCAGAACGCCTTCCTGGGCTGGAAAAAGCCCGCGTCCGGAAATCGAACGCGCCTTCGACGCCGCCGGCAAGGGCCTGATGGTGGATGACCGCGATCCAGCCGCGCACTGGGCCATGGGCCGCGCGCTGTGGCTGCGCGGCAACCAGGAGCAGGCGAGTGGCGGAGCTGGAACGCGCCGTCGACCTGAGCCCCAACTTCGCCAGCGCGCACTACACGCTGGCGTTCGTCCATGCGCAGTCCGGCGACCCGCGCGCCGCGATCTCGTTCGCCGATCACTCGCGCCTGCTGTCGCCTTTCGATCCGCTGCTGTTCGCCATGCTGGGTTGCCGCGCGCTCAGCCTGGTGCGCCTGGGACAACACGAGGAAGCCGCCGACTGGGCCATGAAGGCGGCGGCGCGCCCGAACGCGCACCAGCACATCCAGGCCATCGCTGCCTTCACGCTGGGGCTGGCCGGCCGGGTGGAGGAAGCCAACGCCTACACGGCCAAGATCCATGCGCGGGTACCCGACTACTCGCTGGCGGATTTCCTGGCCGCTTTCCGGTACTCCCCCGATGCCGCCGACCTGTTCCGGCAGGCCGCCAGACGAATCGGCGTAAGGTGATTGACGCCCCTGTCCGTGCCTGTGCATCTTATTGCGCGTGTGTAGCGGGGTTCCTCATGAAAGCTTTCCGCCGGTTCATCGCCATCACCTTGTTAGGCGCGTCGGCCACAGTTGGCGCGACCCAGCATCAGCATGCCGAACCCGGGCGCTCCCGGCGGCTCCGTTCGACACCGCGGTACGCCTGGTCAGTCGCTCAGCGACCTCATGGTGGATCGCAACAGATCTAGCGCTGGCTGCGCGCTCGCTACTACACAGGGGTGGGATTCCGCCGCATCATTTCAGCTGATGGGCGTAGCAGCGGTTATGCCGTCGTGTACATGTCGCCACCGGGCTGGCCTCACCGCGGTGTTCTTCGCCTCCCGCTCGCTACGACGGATCTGGATGGCTGGGCGCGGCCTTCCTTGCTGTGGCTGCGCGTGGCCGTCCGCTAAAACCAGGGGACATGCTCGCCGTTCGAGGCCGAAGATGCTGCCGGCACTCGCCGTGCGCTGTGTTCTGGGCTGCATGGCCTGCGCGCTAATCCCAAGATCGCCGGCTTCTACCTGTCGGTGTTCCCGCAGTTCGTCCGGCCCGAACACGGGTCGGTGTTCGCGCAGAGTCGTCGGCGCTGGGGCTCGACGCAGATCGCCGTCAGCTTCACGGTCAACCTGGTGATCATCCTGTCGGCGGCGCGACTGGCGGCCTGGTTCGCGCAGAACCCACTGTGGCTGGCGCGTGCAGCGCTGGCTCATGGGCTGCGTGCTAGGCGGCCTCGCGGTGCGCCTGGCCCTCGAAGAAAGGCGCAATTGACGTCCGTTCCGCGCTGTGATTTAGTGACCGCGAAGGGGGCCATGAAAAACGGCCGATTCGGCCGCCACGTTGTTAGGCCTGCGCCGTGGCGCGCAGGATGGAGATCCGAACCCACGCGCCCGGCGGTTCGTGCGACTCCGCGGTGCGCCGTGGTCACCCGCGACTCTGGTCGACCGGCGAGCTCCCGCTGGCTGCGTACCACTACCAGGGCTGGGAGGCCGATCCGAGACTGCCAGCAGATCGACGAGCGCTAAGCGTCATGACATCACCTGGACTGAGGCCGGCGCCGCGTTCACATCGGGGATGGTGGCCGACGCAGTGCGCAAAGCGCGCTCCGCCAAGGCCAAGGGCGAGCGCCTGGCGCAGAAGCTCGGCGCCTGACATCGGGACTGGGGCGTCGGCATCCGCCGGCGCCTTACCTGAGCAGATCGATGCGCCCGACCAGCACGCGATTCACACGCGCGGGCACCGAGAACTCCAGTGGCAGGAAGTGTTCCGTCCACACGCGCGGCACCAGGTAGAACACGCGTTGCCCCGCTTTCTCGAAGTAGCTGTGTTTCCAGGTATTGAGCATGGCCTCGGCCTCATCGGCGAACAGCCCGTCCTGGATCAAAGCCGACTTGATCGAGGCGCGCAGCGCCGCGAGATTGCCGGGCGCGTAGTCCGCCTTTGAAAAGCGCCGCAGGCGCGCCACCTCCGCGCCCAACGCGGATTTTTTCAAGGTGATGGCCCCGTGCTCGCGATAGGCGATTGCCTGGTCTTCACGCACGTCGACCAACCAGACATTGGCCAGCCGGACGGTTTCGGATGGCAGCCACACAAGGTTGGCCGGCGCCGACAGTGTCACCTGCCCTGACTTGTGACGCGTCTGCAGCAGGGCAGGCAGCGCCGCCACACCACGATAGAACAGGTATCGCTCACCCTCACCCGCCTCCGGCAGGAACACACTCGCCGCCTGCACCTCACGCGGCGCCAGCCAGACCGGATCGTTGGTGAGCGGCGCGACCACGGTGTCGTGCAGTTTCACGCCACGGAACTTCAGCGACCCCAGCACGAAGTTGTTGAGCACCTCGCCGGTCCAGGTCTTCGGCAACAGGCCCGCCGTGGTCTTGTCGGCGATGCGCGCCTCATCCAGGTATACGTTGGCTTCGCCCAGTGGATAGAACTCGTTGAGCACACCCCCGCGGAACAAGCACGGTGACGTCGATCGGGGTTTCGTAGTGTTGTTTCGAGCCCGGGTGAAAGTAGATCACCGGCGTTTCCAGGCGCATGGTGATGTCGGGCCGGCCGGGTACCCGCGGCGCCTTGATCAGGACTTTTCTTGGGATCGTTGCGCGTGGTTTCCGGTTCGTACCGGTGGACGAACTTCGGCAGCACTTCGGATTCATCGATCTTGTTGAGGTGGCCCTGCGGCGTGCCATCGGCGGCATGCACCGTGGTGAGGGTGCCCCACTCGTGGATGACCAGATCCGGGTTGGGCGCGCCCCAGGCACAGGCCGTGGCGAAACTCGCCGCGACCCGCCAGATCCAGGATCGGGGATTGATCATGAAGTCTCCCGCCCGGCTACTAGACCTGACCATACGCCGGGCAGAGGGTTCGCGGAAATCAGCTGGCGCGTGCGGGACCCGGAACCAGATTCTTGCGCACCAGCGCCTGCCGCGCCTCCCATTCCTTGCCCGGCTCCATCGGCACCAGGAAATCCGACTGGCCGGCGGCGTGGACGGCCACGGGGACGCCATCGCGGTACAACACGCGGTTGTTGGTGAGCGCCGGCACGCGCGCGCCGGGCGTGACGATGCCCGTGAGATTCAGCGGATCGGCGGCGCTCAGCGAGACGAGGTCGCCGCGTCGCTTCCTGCTTGCGCACCGCGCGCATCGGCGGACACGGCATCGGTCAGCGCGTATTGCTCGCCGCTCATGCCGGCGACGAAACGGCCGCCGCGGATCTTGCCCTGTGCCTCGAGGCGGCGGAACACGCGCAGCAGCTGCATGCCAGGGCGGCAGCCAGTCCGCCTCGCGCTCCAGCACCTTGCGAAACACCACGCCATAGCGGCGCAGCAGGATCTCGGCCACCTGCTCCAGCGCCTCGCTCTCGCTCTGGCGGCATCCTTGCCCGAGGCGTCACGCGGATCAGGCTCCAGCGGCCGGCATCCTCGAGACCGAACAGGGCCACGCGCCGGCCGCGCGCCACGAGCTGCCGCTTCTTGTCCGAGGGAATCAGCAGCGCGCGCAGGCCGGAGTAGCTGTCGGCGTTCACCAGGCCCGCGGATACCAGTTCGCCCAGCGCGGTCTCGGCCTGCGAACGCAGCAGCTTGGTGCCGGCCACCATGTCGTCGAAGAACGAGGCGCCGTGCGTCGCGTAGATAGTCGTGACAGCGCGCGCGCGCCATGTGAAAGCTGCATCTCGCCGCGCGGCTCGGCGGCGAGCTGGTTCCACAGCGACCAGTTGCGCCGCGTGACCAGCGCGATGGGCGTGGTGCGCACCGGCGCCGCCGGCGCGACTTGCCCGGCTGCAGACGCGCCCAGAGCGCGCGGCCGGACAGACAGAGGCTGTCCAGCCAATGCGGGTCGTAGTCGTGCAGGCGCGCGGCCAGCACGTCGCTTTCCCAGGCCGCCGCCGGCACTTCGTAACCCTCGAGTTGTTTGATGACGGCATCGAGGCTTTCCACGCCCTCGGGTTTGGGCTGGCGCGTGATGCCCTGCCACTCGAACAGGAAGCGCATGAAATCCGCGCCGGACACGGGCTCGATCTCCGCGCGCAGCGTCTTGATGGTGTAGCGATGGATGCGCGCCAGCAGACGGCGCTCGCACCATTCGAGCGTGGCATCGCCCGCACGGCAGGCTTCGGCGGTGCTGGCGTCCTCCGTGAAGCGGCCGCGCAGCACGAAGCCTTCGCTCTCCAGCTCCACCAGCGCCACGCCGATCTCCGACGGCGCTAGCGCCAGCGACTCCGCCAGATCGCGCGCCGTGACCGGGCCCAGGCTCTGCAGGCGACCACGCACGAGATCGGTGATCGGCCGGCTTCGCGCTGCCAGATTTTCGCCGCCTTGTCGGCGCGGCGCGGTGATGGGCGGATCGAGCGGTCGCGCGTGGATAGACGGCCTGGACCAGCGGCAGGCATTCCGCGCAGGTCCAGAAGGTGCGGCTGCGGCCCGGTGCGTCGCCGGCGTATCAGGCGCGTCGGCGCGTGGCGCGCCGAGTCGAGGTCGTCGAGCCAACGCGTCCAGCGGCCGCGATCGCCTTCTTCGGCGGTGATCACGCCCATGGCATGCAATGCGTCGTGCAACTCGTCGGCGTTGGTGACGTCGGGCCAGGCCTGCTCGCGCACCAGCTTGATTGCGGCGGGATCGAGCTTGCCCATGTCCGCGGCGGTCTCGGGGTCCAGCCAGCGGCGCTGCGACGACCGCATTGGTGCGGCGCTCTTCGAGCGGCGCATCGTCGAGAAACGCGTACGGCCGCGCGGTGAGGATTTCCGCGGCCAGCGGCGACGGCTGCGGCAGATCTGCGGCCACCACCTCGATGGCGCCGGTTTCCAGGCCGATCAGCAGGTTCTTGAGGCCATCGATGTCCATGGCCTCGTGCAGGCAATCGTGGAGCGTCTGCTTGACCAGCGGATGATCGGGGATCTCGCGCGGGCCGGAGAGATTCTCCGCGCAGGCGATCTGGTCGGGGAACAGCACGGCGATCAGGTCTTCGGAGGCCATGCGCTGGATCTGCGGCGGCGTGCGCTTGCCGCCCGAGGCGCGGCGGATGGCCAGCGAGATGCTGGCGTTCCAGCGCCAGCGCGCGGTGAACATGGGCGAATCCAGCATGGCCTGGATCAGCGTGTCCTCCACGGTCTTGCTGTTGAGGAAACGCGCCACGCTCGCGAGCTCGAAGCTGTGCGTCTCGCCCAGCGACAGCACGATGGCGTCTTCCGTGGCCGCGGCCTGCAGCTCGAAATTGAAGGTGCGGCAGAATTTCTTGCGCAGCGACAGGCCGAAAGCGCGGTTGATGCGCGCGCCATAGGGCGCGTGGATGATCAGCTGCATGCCGCCGGACTCGTCGAAGAAGCGCTCGAACACCAGCGTCTTGCAGCGTGGGTAGTTTGCCCAGGACGGCCTTGGCGGCCGCCAGGTATTCCACCAGCTGCTGCGCGGCCGGGCGCGGCAGGTGGTACCGCTGCTTCGACGATGTCGATGGCGCGCGCCACGGAGTCTCGCGTGTGACTTCGGGCAGCAGCGCCTCGATGTCGGCGCGCAACCGCGATACCGAGGCGCTGAGCTCGTCGGTGCGCGCCGGCGCCTCGCCCAGCCAGAACGGGATGCTGAGGCGGCTGGCCCTTGGCGTCTTCCACGCGCACACGGCCGGCTTCCACGCGCAGCACGCGGTAGGAGGTGTTGCCGAGCTGGAAAACGTCGCCGGCGAGGCTCTCGATGGCGAAGTCTTCGTTGAGCGTGCCGACGAAAGATGCCGGCGGGCTCGAGGATCACCTGGTAGTCCGCGTTGTCGGGAATGGCGCCGCCGCAGGTGATGGCGGTGAGCCGCGCGCCCTTGCGCGCGCGCAGTCGCTGGTTCACGGCATCGCGATGCAGATAGGTGCCGCGGCGGCCGCGCTTGGTGTCGATGCCCTCGGCCAGCATGCGCACCACGGCGTCGAAATCCTTGCGCTCGAGGTTGCGGTACGGGATACGCGCCACGCATCGAGCTCGAACAGCTCGTCCTCGCCGTATTCGCGCGCCGCGACCTCGGCGACGATCTGCTGCGAGAGCACGTCGAGCGGATGTTCGGGGATGTGCAGCCGGTCGAGCTCGCCGCGGCGCACCGAATCGAGCAGCGCCGTGCAATCGATGAGTTCGTCGCGGCTGGACGGGAAGATGCGGCCCTTGGGCACACCGCCCACCGAGTGGTTGGCGCGGCCCACGCGCTGCAGGAACACCGAGATGCTGCGCGGCGTGCCGAGCTGGCAGACCAGCTCCACGTCGCCGATGTCGATGCCCAGCTCCAGCGAAGCCGTGGCCACCATGACCTTGAGCTTGCCAGCCTTCAGGCGCTGCTCGGCGTCGAAGCGCGTTTCCTTGGACAGGCTGCCGTGATGGGCCGCCACGTGTCCTTCGCCGAGGCGCTCGGCCAGATGGCGCGACACGCGCTCGACCATGCGTCGCGTGTTGGCGAAGACCAGCGTGGTGTGGTGCTCGTTGATGAGCTGCGCGAGCTGGTCGTACACCGTGGCCCACACTTCGCCCGACATCACCGCCTCCAGCGGCGCCGCCGGCATCACCAGGTTGATGTCGCGCTCGCGCACGTGGCCGCTGTTGACGATGGTGGTGGACGATGCCGGTGATACCGGGTCGCGATCGGGCGACGTGCCTCGCAGATCGGTCTCCAGCTGAGGCGCGTCCGCGATTTGCCGGGAATACGACGGAATGTCGCACCATTTCCATTTCCCACCAGGAACCGCGCGACCTCCTCGATGGGCTTCTGCGTCGCCGACAGGCCGATGCGCTGCACGGGCTGCGACGGCGTTGGCGCACAGCCGCTCGAGCGTCAGCGCCAGGTGCGCGCCGCGCTTGGTCTGCGCCACGGCGTGGATTTCGTCGACGATGACGGTGCGCACGGTCTGCAGCATCTCGCGACCCGAAACGCTGGTCAGCAGTAGATAGAGAGACTCGGGCGTGGTCACCAGGATGTGCGGCGGTGTCCGGCGCATCATGGCGCGCTCGGTCTGCGAGGTGTCGCCGGTGCGCACGGCCGCGCGGATCGCCGGCGCGTGCGAGCCGTGCGCAATCATCTCGGCGGAAATCCCGCCAGCGGCTGCTCGAGATTTCGCTGGATGTCATTCGACAGCGCCTTCAGCGGCGACACGTACACCACGCGCGTGACGTCCCGCAACGCGCCCGCCGCGCCCTCGCGCGCCAGGGAATCGATGGCGGCCAGGAACGCGGCCAGCGTCTTGCCCGACCCGGTGGGCGCGGCGATCAGCGCATGGCCGCCGCCCGCGATCGCCGGCCAGGCCTCGAGCTGCGCGGGCGTGGCGCCGCCGGGAAAGGTCTTGGAGAACCACGCCTGGACGGCGGGATGAAACTGGGGAAGGGGCATGACGGCACCTTATATAGGTCCGGACAGGCCGATCCATCCAGCCTGCCGCGGGCAACTCAGCAGCTGTATGCGCCAGTGGATTCATTCGCGGTAAGCCTCAGCCGTCCTGCGCCATCTGTCGCGCGATGAGCTCGGCCTTGTCCCGCACCAGGTTCGCCGATCGTCCGGTCTCCAGCAGTATCTTCAGGTCGCAGAGCACGATGCTGAATCCTTCGACAGTGTTCGTGGCCTGCGCCAGCAGGTCGTCTTCCGGAGAAGCCGCTGCAGGTGACCCCACGCGCGTCGCCTCGCCGTCGTGGAACTCGAAGGTCACGTCCACCTGCATGCCGTCCGAGAAGCGCGAACGCCAGCCGTCGTGGCCGTTCGAACTGGTGACGGTCACGGTGTCGCTGATGCCCGGGCACCTTGAACCGCCAGTTCACCACGGCGCCCGGTGACAGCGGCGCCACTGGCCGCGTCCAGCCAGAACCGGCACAGAGTGTCGGGATTCGACGAAGGCATCGAAGATCTCCGCTGGCCCGCGGCGGATCAGCATGCTGGCGTGCACGGTGGTCATTGTTGCCATAGGCACCTCGCGCCGAGAATCGCCCGGCCCTTCGACGACTCCGGCAATACCCGTACGAGAAATGGTTGTCGGCGGTCAAATGTCGCGAAAACCGCCTATTGCGGTGTGGCGTTACCCGTCGGCTGGCGCGCGCCCATGGCAAACTCCCGGGCATGTCAGAGGACCGCATCAGTCACCACCGTGCTACGCCACCGGCGCGCTGACGCCGGCGCAGTGGGACGACATCTGGATCCTCACCCAGGAATTCTTCGACGTGGAGCGTGACTACGCCGAGGCCGAGCTGCGCCGGCGCCAGCAGCATCGCGCTGTTCCGCATGAATGGCGCGCTGCTCGGCATGGCGTCCATCGACATGTTCCCGGCCCAGTTCCGCGGCCGCACGATCACCGCGATCTCCACCGGCCACGTGCTGCTGCGCGAGAACTGGCGCGGGCGCAATCTGCTGCAGAAGCTGGGCTGGCGCACGTTCCTGGCCGACGCGCCTGCGTCATCCGCTGCGGCCTATCTACTGGTTCTTCGACACGTTCAGCTACAAGAGCTACCTGCTGCTGCCGCGCAACTTCAGCGACGTTCTGGCCGCGCCACGACCGGCCCACGCCGCGAGCCGCAGGCGGCGCTCATCGACCAGCTGGCCACGCAGACTCTACGGCCCGGCGTGGCGGCCCGCGCCGGGCATCGCGGTGCGCTCGGGCCAGAAACGCATGCGCGAGACCGCGGCGCCGCTGATCCTGGCCCGGGATTCCGACCCGAACCTGGAGTTCTTCGCGCGAGCGAATCCGGGCCACGCCGAGGGCGACATGCTGGTCTGCCTGTGCCCGCTGAGCCTGTCGCAACTGGCTGCAGCCTCGCCCGGAACGCCCTCCGGCGTCTGCGCCGGCGCCGCGATACATTGACGGACGCCGCGTCTCGCGCGACTCTTCCGGCACCAACAAGGGATCGATGCCGGGAGAACCCACGATGAATACCGGACTCCATCCGCTGCGCATCGTCGCCGTCGCCACCGCTGGCCTGCGCCTCGCTCGCCGGCTGCCAGTCCGCCACCAGCACCACCAACCCGGCGCCGCCCAACCGCAGAATTTCAAGTACGGCCGCGGTGACGGCCAGACCATGGCCAGCGCCGTGGAGATCCGCACGCGCAGCGAGACCGACGGCGGCCTGCTGATCCGCAACTGGATCAAGGCCAACTACCCTGGCTTCACCATCCAGGAACAGGAACTCATCGAGGCGCGCGACAAGGCCTTCAACCTGATCACCATCATCGGGCCGAGCAATACCGCGCAACGTCTTACTTCGACATCTCGTCTTACTACCGCCGCATCGGCAACGAGAATTTCCCCCGGCCGTTGTCCTGACAGCAGTCCGATCGTTGGAATCGCAGAAGACACGTCGAGATGCTGATGCGGCTGCTGGCCGCGCTGCTCGCGCGGCGCCCTGATCGGCTACGAACGTTCGTTTCCACGGCCGGCCCGCCGGACTGCGCACGCATGTGCTGGTCTGCCTGGCCTCCAGCCTGCTGATGCTGGTCACCGTGTACGAAGACCACTGGGTACGCACGGGCCACGGCGAGATCACGCCTGGATCCCACGCGCATGGCGCAGGGAATCATGACCGGCATCGGTTTTCTCGGCGCCGGCGTGATCGTCAAGGAAGGCCTCAACGTGCGCGGCCTGACCACCGCCGCATCCATCTGGATCACCGCGGCCATCGGCGTGCTGGCGGGCGTCGGCCTGTATGTGCCCATGGTCGCCTCGGTGCTGCTCACGCTGCTGGTGCTGTCGCGTGTTCCGCTGGATCGAGACGCAGCGTGCCCACGCAGACGTACTTCCACTTCGACGTGAAGTACGAGAAGCGAGGGCAATCTCTCCGAAGAAGACATGCGCGAGCTGCTGCAAGCAAGCTCGAGCTTCAGCATCGCGAATTTCAGCTACCGGCTGGATGGCGCCGAAGAGCCGCGTGCTCCGCCACAGCATGACCTTGCAAACCACCGATCGCAGCGCCGCGCCACGGCTGGCGCGCTACGCTCGAGAAAACGAGACGGTGCTGGAATTCAAGCTGTCGCCCACCGGTGACTGAGCTGAACTGGCCGAACCGCGTGTCCGTCCAGGTCCACGAACACTGACGCTGGCGAACGACGTCCGGCTTGCATCCGGCGTACGTCCGGCTCGCCGGTGCCACGATGCTGGCGCCATGAAGAAATCATTGTTGCTCGTGACGCGCTGGCCACGCGGCGTCTGAGTGCCTGCGCGACTCAGTCCGCCGGCACCGGTTCGGGCAACGTGCGCGGCACCGCGCAAGCCCGTGGCGTTCACCTGGCAGAGCACGGACAACGTCTCCGGTGACATCACCGCCACGTTCGGCAACGGCCGACGTGTTCAAGGGCACGTATTTCCAGATCACGCGCGACACGCGCGTCGACCGCCTCGATCCGCTCTGGGATGGCTGGGGCCGTCCCTATCGCGCGCACCGGCTGGCGCTACTGGGATCGCGAGCAGAACGCGAGTTCATCAAGGAATACAACGGCCGCGTGCTCGCCAACCTGCGCTCCGACGCAGGGCGACCACATGCGCTGCCGCTTCACGCTGATCAGCCCTCCACGCGGCATGGCCGGGCGGCGGCGAAGGGCGTTGCCAGCTCTCCGAAACCGGCCAGGAGATCAACGCGGAGTTCCCGCGCCAGTCCTGAACCGTCTTGAAACGCCTCGTGGGCCGCTGGCTCACTTGGCACCAATTCCTCGCGACGCGCGCGGTGCCTCTTGATAGGCACCGCGCGCCTTCCGCATGCCTTCCGGTGTCATGGTGGCCGGGCAATCCGCTAGTCTCGCCGCGTGACCGCAGCACTCCCGACCTGCTATGTGGCTGGGCGCACTGGCCTTCCTCGCATCCTGGTTCCTGCCCGTGCTCGACGACGTGCCGGGCTGGATGGCGTTCCGCTACGCACTGGCGCCGCTGGTGCCGTTCCGCGACGCCGGCTCGCAAGCCTGGCTGGGAAGACAATGTGCCGCAGGTGCTGAGCGCGCTGACCAACGTGGCTGTTCGTGATCCTGTTCGGTCTCTGGCTGGCAAGGCAGATGTTCCGGCCCGGACATGTTCGTGCGCATCGCGCTCGCCTGCCTGCTGCTGAACCTCTACTGGTTCGGTGAAGGCCTGGCGCGCGAGCCGGGCCTCGCGGACCTGCTGTACGGCTACTACGTCTGGCTGCCGCCTTCGCGCTGCTCGCTCGCCGCGGCCGTCGCTCACCGCTTTCGCAAGCCGTCGAACATCGAGAACACCCACGGGCGGCACGCCATCATGAGCGCCACGCTGCGCTTCTCGCGGCTCGGACAGGTGACGATCCAGCTCCGCGAGCTCGTTGAAGTCCGCGGTCAGCCGCGCGAGCTTTCGCTGCAGCACCATGCGTGAGGCCTCGGACAGTTCCGCCGAGCGGAAATGCAGCGATCTCGTCCGCCGCGGTGAAACCCGAGCGCATGAACTCCTCGCGCACCTGGTGTTCGTAGGTCTGGCGGATCGGCCCGTCCTCGCGCCAGGAGATGGGCGCGTGCACGCGCAGCCGCGCATTGAGGCGCGCGCGCAGCTCCACCAGGCCGCAGGTTGTCGAGCTTCACCAGCCAGCGGCGCAGCAGTTTCTCGTCCGCGCCCAGCTCCGCCGCCACTTCGCGCGGCGTGTGGCCGTTGGTCAGTAGATAGAAGCAGCCCAGCAGCTGCGGATCCGCGGCCAGCGCCGATCTCCTGCGCGGCGCGTCAGCGTGCTCGAGGTTTCCGCCGGCGCGCCGGACACCGGCCGCACCAGCTCTTCCATCGAGATGCCCGTGGCTTCGCAGATGCGCTCCAGCCGCGGCAGGCTCAGCGAGCCGCGCGACAGGATGCGCTTGACCGAGGGCTCGCTCAGCGAGATGCGCTTGGCCAGCATGGCGTAGGTGATGCCGCGCGCGCGCAGGGCGCGCTTCAGCGCCGAGGATGATCCGATTGGTTTCTCCCATCACGGCGTGATTCTGCCTCCTTGTCGCCCGTGTTCCCGACCAGCCGCAGGGTATCACGAGGTAATACCACATCCAACGGGTATTGCCTGAGCCTACCTCGAGGCGCGAGCTTCGCGCCGCCATGAACGCGCGACTGAAGCCGGTCCGCCGGACCAGCCCCGCCCCACTGGGTGAACGACACCCACTCGGCCCTCAACCGCACCGCGGTCGCGCGCGTCCTCGAGCCGCGACGCGCCGCCGACGTCGCTGACGCGGTCGAGCCGCGGCCGCCAGGCGCGGCGAGCCGCTGGCGATCGCGGGCGGGCGGCACGCCATGGGCGGCCAGCAATTCCTCGCCGCGGCACGCTGCTCGACATGCGCCGCCTGTCGGGGCTGCGGTGGTTCGACCGCGGACCGGGCGCTGCTCGAAGTGGAAGCCGGCATCACCTGGCCCGATCTGATCCGCGGCTATTTTTCCCTGCAGCGATGCAGCAGCAAGTCGCGAGCCCGTGCTTGGCATCCGCCAGAAGCAGACCGGCGCCGACCGGCTGACGCATCGGCGGCGCGGTCGCCGCCAACATCCATGGCCGCGTGCTCACCGCACCGCCGTTCGTCGTCGGACATCGAAGCGCTCGAGGTGGTCATCGCCGACCGGCGACGTCGTCCGGTGCAGTCGCGAGCAGAACCCGGACCTGTTCCGGCACGTGGTTGGCGGCTATGGCCTGTTCGGCGTGGTGACCGCGGTGACGCTGCGCCTCGTTCCGCGCGTGAAGGTGCGAGCGCTGCGTGGCCCTGCTCGACATCGATGGCCTCATCGCAGGCGTTCGACTAGCGCATTGCCGAGGGCCATCTGTACGGCGACTTCCAGTTCGCCACCGCACCCGACAGCCCGGATTTCCTGCGCGCGCGGCGTGCTGTCCACCTACCGGCCCGTGGATCGCGCAGCGCGCAGATCCCGCGGGAGCAGCGGCGGCTCTCGCAGGGCGACTGGAACGAGCTCCTGACGTCTCGCCCACTGCGACAAGCGGCCGCGTTCCGCAAGTTCACCGAGTTCTACCTGGCGACGCACGGCCAGCTCTACTGGAGCGATACGCACCAGCTCAACCTCTACCTCGAGGACTATCACGGCGCGCTGGATCACCGGCTGGGCGCCGCGTGCGCGGCAGCGAGATGATCACCGAGCTGTACGTGCCGCGCGCCGCGCTGCGCGCCGTTCATGGACGACGTGCGGCGCGACTTCCGCGCGCATGACGTGGACTTCATCTACGGGACCATCCGGCTCATCGAGGCCGAGCGCGAAACCGCGTTGCCGTGGGCGCGCGAGGACTGGGCCTGCGTGATCTTCAACCTGCACATCGACCATCGCGTCGGGTGACGTGGCGCGCGCGGCCGCGAATCACTTTCGCCGGCTCATCGATCACGCCCTGCGCCATCGCGGCAGCTACTTCCTCACCTATCACCGCTTCGCGACCGCCGCGCCAGATCGAAGCAGCGCATCCCGGCATGCGCGCGTTCCTGGCCGCGAAGCAGCGGTTCGATCCGGCGGGCGTGTTCCAGAGTGACTGGTACCGGCACCTGCGCGAGGTGATCGCATGAGCAGGACTTTCAGCCCGCGCCAGACCTCCGCCATCTGCTGTGGACCTGCGTGGCTCCTGTTCGCCGCCGCGTGCATCGGCCAGCTCGAGGCGGTGCTCCTGGAGCCCGACTGGTTGCCGGGCATGGATGCCTGGTACTCGGGGCTGATGCCCTATCCACTGCTGCTGCCCGTGCAGATCGCCATCCTGATGCTCATGGCGGTGGCCGCCTGGAACCCGCGCGTGCGCCACGGTGCATTCGCGCTCGCGCACCCGCGTGGCGCGGAGGCATTGCGGATCTTCGCCTTGCTCTATTTCGTGGTGATGGCGATACGCCTGGCCGTGAACATCAACGAGAACCGCCCGGACTTCTGGAGCGAGGGCGCGATTCCCGTGGCATTCCACTGGGTCCTCGCGCTGTTCATCATGGTCGCCGGCAGACCCGCGAGCTCAGCGCGCGGGATGCGGCTGCCAGCCGAGCACGGCCATGAGGACGACGAAGCCGACGACATACCCCACGGCGACGTGCCAGCCCTGGCGCAGCCACTGGCCTGCGGACCTGGCTTCGGGAACAGGTTGGACACAGCCACGCCCGCGGATGATCCGAACCACAGCATGGAACCGCCGAAGCCCACCGCGTAGGCCAGCGCGCCCCAGTCGTAACCGCCCTGGTCCAGCGCCAGCTTGGTCAGCGGAATGTTGTCGAAGACCGCGGAGACGAAACCCAGGCCGAAGGTAGTTTGGGCCGAGGGCGCGGGCAGTTCGTGCACGGGCATCATCGATGCGGCCAGCACCAGCGACAGCAGGAACACGCTGCCCTTCGCCGCCGCGGGAACCGCGCTCCAGTCGGGACGCCGCCACGGCGTCAGCAACAGCAGCACGCCAAGCACCGTGGCGCCGATGTAGGGAAACGCCCCGGATCGATCCGCCGGCAGCGTATTCGCGTACACATTGGCGGCGACGGCGCAGACGAGGATCGCGGCGACCACGACCAGCCGCGGCCAATCCACCGGCGCCCGGGCGCCCATGTCTTTCTCGATGGGCTGCAGGCGATGTTGCTGCCGCGCCGCCGGGATGGCGAACACGATGAACGCCGCCACCGCCGCCACGTAGGCATGCAGCACGTCGAGCGCCGGCACGCCGTCCAGCCACATCATCGTGGTGGTGGTGTCGCCCACGACGCTGCCGGATCCGCCGGCGTTCGATGCGGCCACGATGGCGGCGAGGAAGCCGAGATGCACGCGTCCGCGATACATCGTGTTGGCAATGGTGGCGCCGATGAGCGCGCCCGCGATGTTGTCCAGGAAGGCCGAGAGCACGAATACCAGGGCCAGCAGCACCAGCCCGCCTTTCCAGTCGGCAGGTAGTACGCGAGGCAGCAGGTGAGGCAGCCGGCTCTCCTCGAAGTGCCGTGACAGCAGCGCGAAGCCCACCAGCAGCGCGAACAGGTTGGTGAGGATCACCCACTCTTCTTCGAGGTGCCACTGCAGCCCCAGCCACCCGGGTTCGCCGTGGAAGTCGCCGAACACCATCTTGTAGCCCACGATGGCCGCGAGCCCGAGCAGCGACACCAGCAGCGTGTGCCGGTGGAACAGGGCCACGCCGAGCAGCGTGAGCCCGAACAGAACGAACTCGAGTGGAAAGCTCACGCGCGAGGCGCGTGCGCCGCGATGACGCCGCCCTTCACGGCTTCGGTCATGGCGGCGATGTCGGGCGCGAGATAGTGGTCGATGTCGTAGTGCTTCACGCGCGAGCGGATCTCGCGCATGACCTTCTGCAGTCTTTCCGACGTGAGGAGCGGCGCGCGCAGGTCCACGCCCTGGGCGGCGGCCAGCAGTTCGATGGCCAGGATGCATGCCGTATTCGCGGCGAGATCCCCCAGCTTGCGCGCCGCGAACGTCGCCATGGAAACGTGGTCTTCCTGGTTCGCCGACGTGGGCAGTGAATCCACGCTGGCCGGATGCGCCAGTAGTTTGTTCTCGGAGGCCAGCGCGGCGGCGGTCACGTGCGCGATCATGAATCCCGAGTTCACACCGCCATCCCTCACGAGGAAGGGCGGCAGTCCCGACAGCGTGGCATCGATCAGCAGCGCGATACGGCGTTCGGACAGCGCTCCGATCTCGGCCACGGCCAGGGCCAGATTGTCCGCGGCGAACGCCACCGGCTCGGCGTGGAAGTTGCCGCCCGAGAGCACTTCGGCGGCATCGGGCCCTCCCTCAGCGAATATCAGCGGATTGTCGGTCACACCATTGGCCTCGCGCAGCAGCACCGCGCGCGCGGACTCGATCTGGTCGCTGCACGCGCCCATGACCTGGGGCTGGCAACGCAGTGAGTACGGATCCTGGACCTTGCCGCAGTCGCGGTGGCTGGAGTTGATGGGACTGCCCGCGAGCAGTTCCCGGTAGGCCTTCGGCGGCGGAGATCTGCCCCGGGTGCCCACGCAATTCGTGGATGCGCGCATCGAAGGGGCTCGCCGAGCCTTCGGCGGCGTCCACCGAGAGCGCGCCGGCAACGATCGCCGTGGAGTACAGGTTGTCGATGGCGAACAGGTTCCCCAGCGCCAGCGCCGTCGAAGTCTGCGTGCCATTGAGCAGCGCCAGGCCCTCCTTCGCCGCGAGCTTGAGCCGTTGAAGGCCGGCGCGCTTCAGGCCCTCGTCGGCGCTGAGCACCTGTCCGGCGCATTCCACTTCGCCCACGCCTAACAACACGGAGGACATGTGGGCCAGCGGGGCGAGATCGCCGCTGGCGCCCACCGATCCCTTGGACGGCACGCGCGGCAATACGTCGGCGTTGTAGAGCTTCACGAGCGCGTCGACCAGTTCGCGGCGAACACCGGAAAAGCCTTGCGACAGCGACTGGATCTTGAGCGCCAGCATGAGCCGCACGACCCGCGCCGGCAGCGGATCGCCCACGCCCACCGCGTGCGACAGCACCAGGTTGCTCTGGAGCAGCTCGAGCTGTTCGTTGGGGATGTGCGTCTGCGCGAGCCGGCCGAAGCCGGTGTTGATGCCATAGGCCGGGGTGCCGCGCCTGACGATCGCCGCCACGGCGGCCGCGCTTCGCTCGATGGCCGCGTAGGCGCCGTCCGAAATCGACAGTCGGGCGCCACCCTGCGCCAATTCGCGCAAGGTGGGGAAATTCAGGGGATTGCCGAGTTGCAGCATCGCGCGATGATGCCGGAGTGCGGCGAGTTTTGACTAGAATGCCGACAACTCCAGAACAAGGTTGCCCGCATGTCCTCCGCCAGACTTGCTTGCGCTGTGTCCCTTTTCGCCCCACTCCTCGCTCTTTCGGCCTGCCACACGAACATGAAGCAAACACCCGCCGTCCCCGCCGCCGTTGCCGAAGCCGCCCCTGCCACTCACGCACAGGGCACCGCCGCCCTCCAGCCGCCCCTGGCCGCGAAGAAGCCCTTCGAGGTGAGCTCGCCCAATGGCAGCGCGCCAGGACGAGTACTACTGGCTGCGTGACGACAAACGCCAGGACGCGGAGATGCTGGCCTACGTGAAGGCCGAGAACGCGTACGCGGACGCCATGCTGGCGCATATCGGCCCGCTCAAGGAGAAGGTGTACCAGGAGATCATCGGCCGGCTGCAGCAGGACGATTCCTCCGTGCCGTACCTCATGAACGGCTACTGGTACTTCAAGCGCTTCGAGACCGGCAAGGAATACCCGATCTATGCGCGCCGCAAGGACGCGCAAAACGCGCCGGAAGAGATCCTGCTCGACGTCAACGTCATGGCGAAGAACCAGGATTTCTTCGACGTGGGCGACATCGCCATCAGCCCGAACAGCCAGCTCATGGCCTGGGCGGAGGACACCGTGGGCCGGCGCCAGTATGTCGTGAAGGTCATGGACCTCGACACACACAAGGTCTACCCGATCGACATCTCCAACGTCGAGAACAACATCGTGTGGGCGGGTGACAACCAGACCTTCTTCTACATCGAAAAGGATCCGGAGACACTGCTGGGCTTCCGCGTGCGCAGCCACGACATCGACAGCCCGAATCACAAGGACGTGGCGAAGGACCCGGTGGTCTGGACCCAGGAAGACGAAAGCTTCTACTCGCAGCTCTATCGGACCAAGGATGAGAAATTCATCATCATCCACACGCAGAGCACGGTCTCCACCGAGGTGTGGTACGCGGACGCCACCGCGAAGAAGCTCGAGTTCAAGCTGTTCCTGGCGCGCGAGCGAGACCACGAGTACCAGGTCGAACACGCCAATGGCGACTGGATCGTGCGCACCAACTGGCAGGCGAAGAACTTCCGCATCGTGTAGGTGGCCAGGGGCGCGGAAGGCGATCGCACGAAGTGGCAGGACATCGTCGCGCATCGCGACGACGCCTTCATCGATGCCTTCGACGTGTCGAAGAAGTTCCTCACCATCGAAGAGCACTCCGGCGGCCTGCGCAAGCTGCGGCTGCGGCCCTGGGGCGCGGGTAGTTCGATGGCGCAGGACATCTTCGTCACCGCCGACGAACCCGCCTACACCATGGCGCTGGACGTGAACCGCGAGTTCGACAGCGACAAGCTGCGCTACACGTACACCTCGATGGTCACGCCGCGCACCACCTACGACTACGAGCTTCGCCACCGGTGAACGCGACGCTGCTCAAGCGTGAGCCCGTGCTCGGCGGCTACGACCCGTCGAACTACAAGACCGAATTCGGCTGGGCGACGGCGCGCGATGGCGCCAAGGTGCCGGTGAGCATCGTGTATCGCAAGAACACGCCGCGTCAATGGCACGGCGCCGCTGCTGCAGATCGGCTATGGCTCCTACGGCAGCACCTACGATCCGGAGTTCTCCTATCTGCTATCGCGTCGCTGCTGGATCGCGGCTTCGTCATCGCCATCGCGCACATCCGTGGCGGACAGGAAATGGGCCGCGCCTGGTACGAGAGCGGCAAGCTGCTGAACAAGAAGAACTCGTTCACGGATTTCGTCGACGTCACACGCTGGCTGGCCGCGAACAAGTACTCGCGATCCCAAGCGCGCCTTCGCGCTCGGGCGCTCGGCGGGCGGGCTGCTCATGGGCGCCGATCGCGAATCTCGCGCCGCAAGACTACCGCGGCATCGTCTCCGGCGTGCCCTTCGTCGACGTGGTCACCACCATGCTCGACGAGAGCATTCCGCTCACCACCAACGAATTCGACGAATGGGGCAATCCCAAGCAGAAGCCGTACTACGACTACATGCTCTCGTACTCGCCTTACGACAACCTGGGCGCGCACGACTACCCCGCCATCTTCGTGCACTCGGGCCTGTGGGACAGCCAGGTGCAGTACTACGAACCCACCAAGTACGTGGCGCGCCTGCGCGCGCGCCGCACGGGCGACAGCCTCATCGTGCTCCGGACGAACATGGAAGCCGGCCACGGTGGCAAATCCGGGCGATACGAGCACTACCGCGAGTTCGCGGAGCAGTACGCGTTCATCATCGACCAGGCGGGAATCCGGAATTGATGGGGTGAGGCCCGATCTGCAGGAAACGGCGCCGGTCCTGAACTTTCGTCGACCGTTGCGGGTCTGCTCCTGATGAATCCACTTCGCCTGCTCGCGCTGCTGCCCGCGCTCACGCTCGCCGCCTGCGTGTCACCAAAGCGCGCGGTGACCACGGACGTCGCGCCCACCGCGCAGTTCGAAGCCGTGAAGTTCTCGAAGCTGCCGGGGTGGAGAATCGGATGACGCCCTCGCCGCCTGGCCCGCCATCGTCAGCACCTGCAGCGTTCTGGGCGCGAAACCCGAGTGGCAGCCTTTCTGCGGCGCCGTCGTGGCCGCCAGTCCCGGCGACGCGGCGTTCGTGCGCGGTTTCCTCGAGCAGCATCTGCAGCCCTACAAGGTGTGGCGCGTCACCGGCGGAAAACGCGAAAAGACCGGCATGGTCACCGGCTACTTCGAGCCGCTGATCTTCGGCTCGCGCACTCGCGATGCGCAGTACGCCACGCCCTTGTATCGCCGGCCGGATGATCTGCTCGTCGTCGATCTCTCCGCCGTGATCCCGGAGCTCAAGGGCAAGCGCGTGCGCGGACGGCTCGAGGGCAACAAGGTGGTGCCTTACTACTCGCGTGGCCAGACGCGCGAGGCGGCCGGCCTCGCCGGCCACGAGATCGTCTGGATCAACAATGCGCTCGACGCGTTCATGCTCGAAGTGCAGGGCTCGGGCCGCGTGCAGCTGGCCAGCGGGGAGACCATCCGCCTGCAGTACGAAGACCAGAACGGCCACCCGTACCGCTCGATCGGCCGCTATCTCGCCGACCAGGGCGTCATGACCATCGACCAGGTGAACATGCCCGCCATCCGCAACTGGCTGGCCGCGAATCCGAACCGCGTGAACGAGGTGCTCGACAGCAATCCCAGCGTGGTGTTCTTCAATGAATCGCCGCTCACGGATCCGTCAGTCGGCCCGAAGGGCGCTCAGGGCCTGCCGCTCACGGCAGGGCGATCCATCGCCATCGATCCGAAGTTCCTGCCGCTGGGCGCGCCGATGTTCCTGTCGACCACCCAGCCGGGTCCGAGCGAGCTTCCGCTACAGCGGCTCGTCGTGGCCCAGGACACCGGTGGTGCCATCCGCGGCCCCATTCGCGCGGATTATTTCTTCGGCTTCGGCGCCGAGGCGGGCACCCAGGCCGGAATGATGAAGCACGATGGAGAAATGTGGGTGTTGTGGCCGAAGGCCGCGCCACCTCCTCGCTCACCGAACTAGCCGGCTCCCGGTCTATCAGGTTTTGACCCAGCCCGCGCAGCGCGCTGCTTTGCTCCATCCGTTGCCCTGCTTGTCCATGCGGAACACCGCTCCGGACTCGCCGTTCAGATCCACCGCCAGCCACGCACGCTGCTTGTCCGGCGCGAACACCACGCGCGACAGCGTGAGATAGCGGAAGCGCTCCAGCTTCTTGTGTCCTAGCGAGAGCCCCGCGGCCTTCGCCACGGCCTTGTCGAACTCCACGGGTTCCGAGGTGAGATCCACCAGCTCACGCACGAGGGATTGACCCTGATCGCGCGTGAGCCCGCAGAACGCGGTGCGATCCGGATTCGCCATGGAACTGGTCACGAAAGGCCGCGCCGGAAACTCCGACTCGAAGTACAGGAAGTCGAAAGGCCGCGTGGCGTCCTGGCTCATGATCGCGGCCATGGCCTGGATGACGGCCATCTCTTCGCCCACGAGCGCGGGACTGGAGCGGGCGATGCCGGTAGTGAGGACGAGTGCCGCGAGGGCAGCGGTGAACCGATGAATTCTGGTTTTCATGGGCGCGGAAATTAATGGCCGCAACCGCGCGATGCCACAGTGAATTTGCAGCTTTGCGAACTGCGTCGGCCGCGCACATTTTCCGCGCGGAAATTTTCGGATCGCGCCACCGCGGTGCGCACTTATGCAGAGTCGTGCGCGTTCCGGCGGGAACGCGCGGCACGGGTTCCGCCAAATGTGACGGTTGCGTTACGCGCTGACAGTCCGTCTTGAACGTGACTCCGTGCCCGCGTCGGAGGAATGCGCCCTGGCTCCGCTTCCCTCGGCACGCACTAGATTGACCACGTTGCGCTCCACCCAGCGGCCGAACAGGCCTGCGAGGCGCGCCAGCGAGCGCCCCAGCGGCGTCAGGCGGTACTCCACGCGCGGCGGCACCTCCGGATAGCTGCGCCGACTGACCAGCCATAACCTTCGAGCTTGCGCAGCGTCTGGATCAGCATCTTCTCCGACACGCCGTCGACGCAGCGGCGGATCTCGGCCGTGCGCATCGGCCCGTCCGCGAGCGCGGCCACGACCAGCAGGGTCCACTTCTCGGCGAGCACGGCCATGACGCGGCGCGACGGACAGGCGGAGCTGTACACGTTGGGGTGAAATCTTGGGCATGCGCGTGAAGGTACCATGACACCCGCTCCGCGGGAGGGTACTTACCTCCGGGTAAGTACCCCCTGGCGTGAAATCCATGACACTTACCGCGAGGTAAGTACTTGTGACGCGGTGAGCGCATCGCTAGAATCGCCCGGCACCACGCACACAACTCAAACGGAGTCGTCATCCATGCAACTGTATTTCTCCCCCGGCGCCTGCTCACTCGCCTCGCACATCACCGCGCGTGAAGCCGGCATCGCCGTCGAGCTCAAGCGCGCCGACACCAAGACCAAGAAGCTCGTCGACGGCTCCGACTATCTACGCCGTGAACTCGAAGGGCGCGGTGCCGGCGCTGCGCTCGACAACGGCCAGGTGCTCACCGAAGGCGTGGCCATCATGCAATACCTCGCCGACCAGAAGCCCGGTCGCAAGCTCGCGCCGCCGAACGGCACGCTCGAGCGCTATCGCGTGCAGGAGTGGCTGAACTACATCACCAGCGAAGTGCACAAGAGTTATTCGCCGCTGTGGAATCCGACCGCGGATCCGAAGGTGAAGGAATACGCCCAGGCCAACCTCGAGAAGAAGCTCGACTGGATCAATGGCGCAGCTCGCCGGCAAGAAGTACCTCACCGGCGACGACTTCACGATCGCGGATGCGTATCTGTTCACCGTGATCAACTGGACCATCTTCCTGGGATCGAACCTCGACAAGTGGCCCGCGCTCAAGGAGTTCCACGCACGCGTCGCGGCGCGTCCGAAGGTGCAGGACGCGCTGGAAGCCGAAGGTCTGAACAAGAAAGCGGCGTGACGGAGTAGGACCCCGATTGCCGGAGATGGGCTCAGCCACCATCTCCGGCAATCGGCGGCGCACTTCAAACGCGAACGGCCGCGAGCGTCGCCCGCGGCCGTTTACAGTTTGGCGTCAGCCGCTGCCGGCTTGTTACAGTCCGGACATGCGCTCTTTCGATGCCGAGCACTACGTCCTCGAGATCAAACTACGCCGCGACAAGATTGCGGACAAGCAGGCGTTTCCATACACGCTTCCGGCGATCGCGCGCCTCGACACGCTCGAGCCGCATCCCAAGGTCACCTTCATCGTTGGAGAGAATGGCAGCGGCAAGTCGACGCTGCTCGAAGCGGTCGCCATTGCGTTTGGTTTGAATCCGGAAGGCGGCACCAAGAATTTCAACTTCAATACGCGGCGATCGCACTCCTCGCTCCACGAGAATCTGCGGCTGGTGAAGAGCGCCCAGCGCGTGCGCGACTCCTTCTTCCTGCGCGCCGAGAGCTTCTTCAATGTTGCCACCGAGATCGAAGTCCTCGATGCCGAGCCCGCGCCGGCGCCGCCCATCATCGACTCCTATGGCGGCCGCTCGCTGCATGAGCAGTCGCATGGAGAATCCTTCTTCGCGCTCATGAACAACCGCTTCGGCGGCCGCGGCTTCTACGTGCTGGACGAGCCCGAAGCGGCGCTGTCACCAACCCGGCAACTGGCGATGCTGGCGCGGATGCACGAATTGGTACGTGACAGGTCGCAGTTTCTGATCGCCACGCACTCACCCATCCTGATGGCGTACCCCGACGCATGGATCTACCAGATCACGCCCCGAGGACTGCAGCAGGTCGCACTACAGGACACCGAACACTTCGTGGTGGCGAAGCGGATCCTGAATGATCCGGCGGGAGAGATCGCCCGCCTGTTGGCGTAGCGGGAGTCGCCGGCGCCGGGGTGCGAACCACAAGATTCGCACCCCGGAACCATGACGTCGTGGCTACTTCGCCGGGAACGCGTACAGCGTGTAGTACGCGTGCAGCTCCTCCGGCGCATTCGCGTCGAACAACGTCCCCGCCGCCACCTTCACGTGATACACGCGCGCGGTCTGGCGCGGATGCACCTGGCGTCAGCTCGCGGTTCGCGAGCGTCGACCGTCGATGCTCTTGCGATCCGCGCTCACGCTGATGCCACTGGTAGCTCTCGCTGCGCGAGTCGAGCTCCGGCGAGCCGTAGTCCGGCGCATCGCGATACGTCCACGACTCCAGGCTCAACGCGCGACTTCAGAATGGACGCGCTCACGCCATCACCCAGCGGCTGCGTCAGATCGATGCGTGAAACCCTTCGGCGTGGCCTCCATCGCGGCAATCGCCGGCGCCACGGTCTTGCCGTCCCAACGCACGTGCTGCAGGCTCGCGACCTTGCCGCCCTTGGCCTGCCAGCCGCGGCCGGTCTGGCCTAACAACAAGCTGCCGTCGGCGAGGAACACCGGGCCGCATGACGCCGGACTCCAGTCCTTCGAAGAACGGCATGACGCTGCCCTGCTCCTGCTCGCCCACCTTCTGCGTGATCACGCGCAACAGGTTCGACTGCGTCTGGTCGCCGATCAGCATCTGGCCCGGCGAACGGACCGAACTTTCGCCTGCGTGACCCACGCGGGATTGCCCGGCGAGTTCGCCACCTTGTTGTGCGGGAACAGCACGGCGGCCTTTTCGCGTTTGTCGGCCCACGACGTCGTACTTGATCTCGGGCGAATCCGGCGTCATGCCCGGCAGGT
Organism: uncultured Pseudomonadota bacterium; assembly: GCA_963846605.1. Taxonomy (GTDB): domain Bacteria; phylum Pseudomonadota; class Gammaproteobacteria; order Steroidobacterales; family Steroidobacteraceae; genus CADEED01. Next base: position 7,449 of record CAWJWS010000007.1, on the reverse strand, counting down.
CGACGAGGCCCGCGGGATGGCCGTAGAACTTGTCCTTCTTCAGCACGAACAACTTCGACGTGCCGACGAAGTCGCCCTGGTTGTCGGCGTACCAGACGCGGCCATCGGGACCCGCGCCCACGCTCGCGGGGCTGCGCAGGCCGTTCGCGAACGGCCCGCCCTTGCCGTCCGGCTGCGACGCGGAAGGCCCAGCCGTTGAAGCCGCCGAACGTGCCCATGACCGTGCCGCCGCCCATGTACAGTGTCGCCGCCATGCGCGAGGTTCAGCGCGAAGTAGTAAGCGCCATCCTTCGCCGCGCACCGGACCGTGCAGGTAGGTGTGGTAGTTGCCGTGATACGAGTGCGCGTCGAACAGCGTCTCGTACTTGTCGGCGATGCCGTCGCCGTTGGTATCCGAGATGCGCGTGAGCTCGGCCTTCTGGCCCGCCACCACGACGAGACCCTTGCCGTCTTCGACCACCACGCCGAGGCTGTCGAACAACCCTTCCGCGAACAGCTGCCACTGGCCGCTTCACCAGACGCCAGATGCCGGCGTTGCGCGTGGCGACGACGACGGTGCCGTCCTTCGCGGTGGCGACAGGCCCAGCGCTTCGAACAACTGCGTTGCGGCCGTAGTTGTCCTTCGGCGCGTAGTAGTTCTCGATGCTGTAGCCCGCGCGGCAGCTGCGCGGTCGACGGCGGCCTTCTCGAGCGGCTGGCGCTGCCACGCGAACGTGGACGCGGCCGGGCGCCAGGCATTGGCCGCGACGCCGATGCTGCCACGCAGTGTCGCGTTGGTCTTGCCGGCGGGCAGCGTCCAGCGATCGCCGGTCGAGCGTGCCGGCGCTGACGCGGCGGCATTCTTGAGCAACGTCGTGTTCAGCGAGAACACCTGCGCGCGCGGCGAGATTGCCGCTCACGCTGACGATCACCTCGCCCTTGGCCGAAATCGACGTGGCCACTTCGACCACGTTCTTGCCGACGCGATACTTGAACGCGGGCGCCGCGGTCTTGTCCTTCGAGTTGCGCGAGTAGCCGAGGAACTGCGCATCCGCCGCGGCGATCTGCGCGAGCTGGTCCTCGCTTGGCTGTACAACGCGGCCTTGTCCGCCGCCTGGTCGCCGTACTTCGCTTCCTTGAAGCGTGAAGTCCACGGGCGCGCCCGCGGCGTTCAGCGGCGCGAGCAGGTACTCGCGGTCGCCGAAGCCGATCTCGCGGCTTTCGTAACCCAGCGCGAGGCCGCGGCCACCGCGATTGGTGAGCTCGCCTTCCATGTCGAGGAAGCCGCCCTGCCAGATCTTCGACGACCGCCAGCACGCGCGGATCGAAGGTGTAGTTCACGCCGTTGGGATTGCCGACGTGGATGCTGCGCCCGGACGCACCCGCCATGGGGCCGCGCTGCAGCCGCACCGTGTCGCCGACCAGCCACTGCAGGCGTCCTTCATCGGGTCGTAGGGCTTCGGCCGGCTCTGAGGCCGGCGAGCTTCACGACCGGGCCGCGGTCGCTGCCGGTGTTCAGCGTCGGCGAGGTAGTCGCCGATGGCGTCGATCTGCGCGTCGCTGAGCACCTCGCGCGTGAACGGCGGCATCACGGGTAGATAGGGTTGCGCCCTTGGTCTCGCCGCTCTCGGCCACGGCGAGCTGGTCTGCCGGGCGCGCGCACGGAGCGGCGCAGGTATTCGCGGCCCGCCTTGATCTGGAAGCGATGGCCTTCGCCTTCGACCACTTCGCGATTGCGCGGTTCGTTGCGGATCAGGCCGTAGACGTTCGGGCCCGAGCTCACCGCGGCATCGTTCGGCTCGACGCGATGGCAGGCTTCGCAGCCCACCTGCGTGAACAGCTCCTTGCCCATGGCCACGAGATCCTTGAGTTCCTTCTCGTTGGTCTCGCCGCCGTCGGACCTTGGGCAGCGTGACCTGCCTCGAAATCCGCCGCGATCATGGCTGGACTTGCGCACCGCGAACGGGCCGGACTTGACCACGATGAACGCGGGGCCGCGCATGTCCTCGCCCTCCCAGATGGCACCATCGCTGAGGCCGGCGATGATCAGGTTGCGTCTTTACCTCGCCACCGTTGCGGAGCTCGAGCACCAGGCGGGCGTGACCTTGTTGTAACCCTCGTCGAAGCGTGGCGCGCGGAACTTCAGCGTAGAACGTCTGCCAGTTGCCGTTGCCCTTGAGCTCGAAGCCGTAGCGGCCCATGAGGTAGAGGTTGGCCGTGGCACCGGCGGGCGCGCGATATTCGAAGGACGTGACGCTGTCCGCCAGCGTGAGCGCGGGTCACGAGGACCGCGGCCCTCGGCGGGACCTGGTCGTGGTCAGTGCGCCGTCCGACACGGTCCAGGACGGATTGTCGCGGAAGGCGCGGCCGGGCCAGCGTTCCTGGGCCCGGAAGCCTGGAAACTCGCGAGCGCAACGATGGTCACAACCGCCAGGGTGTGGCGGCGCATGAATCTCGACATGGAACCCCCTTCTGTGCCGTTACACTAACCGAAAAATCCCTCCGATAACCGCTTTCCATACGAGTCACACATGCCATTTCTGCATACTTCTCGCGGACCAGGTCGATGCCCGAAGATGGTCCTCGCCCCGATCGACCCCCTCATCGTCGTCACCGGCTCCCGCGTGCGCCGACCTCGGCCGACGACCTCGGCGCCAACGTCACCGTGCTGGAGCGCGAGGACTTCGACGTGGAGAAGCCCGCGCAGGCTCGCCGACGTACTGCGCCGCGTCGTCGGGCATCCACGTGGACTCGGTCGGCGGCCGCGGCGGCACGGGCTCGCTGTACCTGCGCGGCGCCGATCCTAACTACACACTGGTGCTGGTGGATGGCGTGCGCGTCAACGACCCCACCAACGCGCGCGGTGGCTCCTTCGACTTCTCGCACGCTGGACGTGGCCGACGTGCGAGCGTGTCGAGATCGCGCGCGGGCCGTACTCGGCCATCTACGGCGGCGATGCGCTCGCCGGCGTCATCAACATCGTCACGCGTCACGCGACGATCGAGAACACGCAGGTTTCGCTCGACGCCATGGCCGGCGCGCTACGACACCCGCGAGTTCGCGTTGAACGCCGCGGGCCCGATCGGACGGCGGCGTCTGGTCGGTGGGCGCCAGCGACAGCAACGAAGGCGCAGCAGATCCGCGGCAACGAGTTCGAATCGCAGCGGGTCTCGGCCGGCTTCAACTTCGACGATGGCGAAAGCACGCGCATCGCATCTCTCGGCGCGCTACGCCGAGAGCGACGCGCGGGGTTTCCCGGACGACAGCGGCGGCTACGAGTTCGCGGCGATCCGCGACGTCGAAACGCGCGAGTCCGAGGAAGCCGTTCTCAGGCCGGCGTCGAACAGGACGCCGGCGCTCGGCACGTTCGAGTCTGTCGCTGGGCTACTTCATCGCGACGACCACATCGACTCTCCGGGCGTCGCGCCCGGCGTGCGCGATCCGTTCGGCGTGCCTCCGCTCGCTCGTCGATTCCAGCATCGAGCGCTTCACGGCCACGTTCACCGGCACGCAGCCTCTCTCGGGCATCGTGACGCTGGCGTACGGCGCGGAGTTCCAGCGCGAGCAGGGTTCGAGCGACGGCGAGCTGGATTTCGGCGGCGGCTTCGTGCTGCCCACCTCCTTCGATCTCACGCGCAAGTCCTGGGCGCCTTTCGGCGAGCTGCGGCTCAATACGCGCTTCGGCCTGAGCGCACAGGCCGGCGTGCGCATCGACAAGCCCGATGGCGAAGACTCGGTGACCAGCCCGCGCCTGCGCGTGGCCTACGATATCGGCCCCAACGGCCTGCGCCTCGCGGGCAGCTGGGGCAAGGCATTCAAGCTGCCCAGCCTGTATGCGCTGGGCCATCCGCTGGTCGGCAATCCGGATCTGCAGCCCGAGCGCGCCGAATCGCACGAGCTCGAACTCTCGCAGTCGCTGCGCAAGCGGCAAGGTGCGCTGGAGCGCCACCTGGTTCGACGGTGAATTCCGCAATGCCATCGATTTCGACTCCGGCCCGCCGCCCATGCTGGTGAACCGCAATCTCGTCGACACGCATGGCCTCGAGCTCGCCGGCCGTTACGGCGTCACGGACACCTGGGCCTTCGATGCCAGCGTCACGCACACACGCAGCCGCATCGCCTCTACGCGGCGGCGAGCTGCGCAACCGCCCCGAGTGGCGCGGTGGCATCGGCGCGCACTGGTCGCCGCTCGAGCACGCCTGCGCTTCTCGGCCTCGGCCACCTACGTGGGCGAGTCGTTCGATTCGTCCATCGCCACGGGCGACGTGGACCTCGACGCGTACACGCGCATCGACGTGAGCGCGGTGTGGCAGGTGTCGGAGAAGTTCGAGACCTACCTGGCCATCGACAATCTCACCGACGAGAAGTACCAGCAGTTCGTGGGCTTCGAGTCACGCGGCATGCTGCCGCGCGCGGGCATCCGTTTCAGCCTGTGAGCAGCCTGCCGGTAGTTGACGGACCGCAATCGATCGCGGCCTAACATGCGGAGGACCTGAGTCGCCACGAGGCGACTCAAGTTCCGCTGAATTCGGCCGAATCCAATGGCAAGACATAATGCCGGGCCTCGCCGGGGCCCACTGGATTCGCCATGCCTCAGGTCCAGACAACGGGTTTTCAGCCACTGGCCGCCACTCTGCCGGGTCCCCACCACGGCAAGGAACGTGGCGCGGTGCAACGCGCTCTGCGTGACGGCGTAGCCGACGCACTGGGCGTCAACGCCAAGGGACATGGCATCCATGGCCTCGCGGTCTCCATCCGCGACAAGCTGGCCACGGCCGGCACGGAAACGACGCCGTCACCGGCGTCATGGAAACCATCCAGCGCGCGCTCGACGATGTGGCCACCAAGCTCACCGCGCAGGGTGTGTCGCAGGATCAGATCGACGCGGGCGTCGCCCGCTTCCGCAACAAGCTGGCGCGCGAACTCAGCGAGATGGCGGGCAGTGGTGAGGCTCCCGTTGCCGAACAGGCAGCAGGCGAGAAACGCGCCATCGCCGCGCGCGAAGTCGTGCGCGAGCGCTTTTCGCTGGACGTCACCACCGCCGAAGGCGACAAGGTTTCCATCCGCTTCAAGACATTGAACGTCACGGAACTCGCGGCGGCGCAGGTGTCGCGCGACGGCGCGACCGCCACCGCCGTGGAAGCCAACGTGATTTCTCGCGGCCGCTTCCAGGTCGCCGTCGACGGGGATCTCAACAAGGCCGAACGCACTGCGATCGCCAACCTTCTCGACAAGGTGGACGACATCGCCACGGATTTCTTCGGCGGCGACGTGCAGGCCGCGTTCTCCGCCGCGGCACGCGTGAGCCTGGATTCCGAGGCGCTGAGCGCCTTCGATCTCAAGCTCTCGTACTCGCGCAGCCTCGCGGCCGTGCAGACCTACGCCAACAACGCGAAGCTGGGCAGCCAGCCGGTGGTGGAACAGCCGAAGTCACCCGCGACTTCGGATCCGGTGAAGGTGCCCGCGCAGACTGAAGCGCCGGCGCCCGCCGCCGCGATCGCGTCGTCAGACCTCCCACCCGCGACCGAAACCACGCAAGTGGCGCCCGATGCCGCGCCCGCAAGCGAAGGCACCGCTGTCAGCGCTGCCGTTGCCCACAACGCCGCGAAGACTGCGTCGGCGCTCGAAACCATCACGCGGTTCGCCAAGGATGTGCTCGAGCGGCTCGACCAGGACGACGAGTCCAAGGCCACGAAGTTCTCGCTGCGCTGGAAGGTGGAATTCATGATCAAGGCATTCGGCTCGGTGGCGCTCACGCCTGTCGAACAGAAGGCGGCGGATGCGCTGGGCATCGCGCTGGACGCGCAGAACCCGGGCGCGTGAGCCGGTTCAGCTCTTGGCGACCGGCTGTCCCAGGCTGATCTGGTTGCCGTCAGGGTCTTCCACGCGCCCATCACGCATGCCGTACTCGCGATCGTCGAGGCCATAGACGATTCTGGCGCCCGCGGCGCGCACGCCGCGAAAGTATTCATCGATCTCGTCGAGCTCGAGGTAGATCTCGCTGGGCCTGGGCTTCTTCTCCACGCGCACCATCAGGTAGATCTGGTCACGACAGACGCTGGCGATGTTGGGCGGTTGGCCTCCCGCGATCCACGCTACCTCGAAGCCCATCACGCGCTTCCAGAAATCGACGGCTCGATCCAGGTCGGCCACCTGCAGGACGGGCGCTATGCTGCGGAAAGTCGGCATGATTCCTCCTGGTTTCCCGGCGACTCGCTGTTCAGGCCTCGTTCGCGCATCGGAACTCGCCGATCCCGATATCGTTTCCATCCGGGTCCGCCACGCGGCCATCACGCATGCCGTATTCGCGATCCTCGAGCGGATGCCGCACCTTCGCGCCTGCCGAGACGGCACCGTTGAAAATACGTGTCGACCCCGTTCACGTTCAGATACACGTGGCTGGGCACCGGCTTCTCGACGCGGAACAGGTGGAACTCGACCTCGTCACGGCACACGCTGGCCAGCCAGGGCGGCTCGCCGACGATCCAGCCCGTGCCGAAGCCGAGCGCGTCGCGGTAGAAATCGATGGAACGTTGCAGGTCGGAGACCTGCAGGATGGGCGTGACGGAGTTCAACTTGACGTCGGCCATGTGCCCTCCCAAAGAAAGAGGGCGGGTTGTCAGCCCGCCCTTTTCCGATTCTTCGTCAGTTCGGCGTTTGCGCCCTTGCGTTCGGATCGCCTAGCTTCTTCTTGCGCTCGATCAGCCACACGACGCCGAAGATCACGAGCAGCACGACGGGGATGATGGCCACCGCCTTGAAGGACTTCTCCGCGGCGTAGGCCAGCGCCGAATGCAGCTCCGGGCTTCCCGGCTGCAGAGCCTTGAAGGCGTCCACGCCGCCCGCCTGCTCCGCCTTCGCGGTGTCGTAAATCTGTCCCAGCTTCGGCAGCACGAACCAGATCGCCATCGCGCCGGCGAATCCCACGAGGCCGATGGTCCACGGACCGCCGCGCGGATACCGGTGCGCAACAGCTGCGAGCATGGTGGGCCACATGAAGGCGACGCCGATCGCCCACAAGGTCGCAGCGACCAGCGCTGTCACGGGCGAGTTCGCCATCGAGAGCAGATACAGCCCGAGTGCCGCCGGAATCGTGCAAACCGCCAGCAAGCCCATGTCCGAGATGCGATGCGCCAGCGCGCCGGCGAAGTGCCGCATCACGAACATGATGGCCGATACATAGACCAGCACCAGGATGCCGGGCATGCCCACCGTCTGCGTCAGCGAGACGTCGACCCACGAGCCCGGCGCCAGCTCCGCCGAGGCGGTGAGGAACATGATGGCCGGGAAGATCCAGAAACTCGGGCGCTTGAAGGGCTCGGTCAGCATCTCTCCGAACGGCACGCCGAGATTGGTGCTCTCCGTCTTCGGGAACTTCTGTGTCAGCGCCCAGAGGCCGAACAGAACGCCCGGAACCATGATGGCCGCGACGACTAGCAAAACACGCAACTGGAACCAAGGAACAGGCAA
>CAWJWS010000006.1:0-702148 GCA_963846605.1 uncultured Pseudomonadota bacterium | reverse complement strand
TTTTTCTTGGGGCTTGACGTTACGTATTGCTAAACGTTCAACGGCTCGACCCACCCGAGGAACTCGCGAAGTATCCGGCAGCGCTCAGCCGGAATTTTCCCGAGTTCGTCGAATACATGCGCAAGACCGCCACCTACCGCGAGGCACGCTCCCCCGCTGAAGAGGGGCTCGAGGGGGACGGCAACAAGGGTGAGGGCAACGGCACCTACTACGCGAAGTACCGCGGCGATCCGACGATGGAGCCGGAATCGCGCGAGTTCACACTCGCGAATCTCAGCGACGAATACATCCTGGATTCCGTCTTCCAGCTCATTCTTGAGCGGGACCAGAACCTGGACGAAGGCTACGTCGCCATCGAGACCGTTTCGGGAAGTGTGGCTATCTACCGGCTCACGATGGAACAACGGAAGGCCATGGCGCAGCCGCTGCTCGTCAGGCTGGTGCTCGATCCTGACGATGCCTTGAGACCTGAGGTGCCTTGGGTGCACTGCCTCTTCTTCCATGCGCTGGACGGTAGCGCCAAGCAGACCGGGATTCCCGGCCGAAGGAAGCTCAAGCGATATGTGATTCCCAGCGGCAGAGTGCTTCTCGACTACCGCGCCTATGTCCGCTCGTACTACGGGATGACGCGCCTCGAACAGGGTGACGACGCAGACTGGCTGGACATGTTCGTCGAGACATACTTCTCGGACGCTTTTTATCCCATCCGGCTCGACGGGCTGATGCCCGAGGTGCGAGAGCGATTGCTCGAGCGCGCACGCGATGCGGTGAAGGCAGCGGAGGAACCGTTCAAGTCTCAGCTCAAGGAAGTCCTGGACAAGATGGAGCGCCAGACCGATTTCGCCTTCCTCATCCAGGGCGAGCAATTCGGACCGCGACAGTTCATCGGAGTCACGTACAACGACGCCGGCTTTCCCGAATCCATCGTCGAGTGGAGCCCGCACAGCGGGGTCGTCACACGCATGCCGCTCAAAGATTGGCTGCGGGACGAAGAGATCGGCAGGCTGGCTGCGACGGTTTACGCCAACACCGCCCACCTGATTCCCGTGATCATGGTCATCGTCTGGGGTTCAGTGGGAGTCGCCGGTGCAGCGATCCTGGCGCCCGGCGCGATGGGTGCGCTGGTCCGCGGTGCTCTGGGCACGGCCGTCCGCCAGCTGGCAGCCAAGAAGATCACCAAGGAAGCACTGAAGCGCGTCGCGCCGCAACTGGCGGCGATCTTTGCGGAGTACCTGGCGGCAATGCTTCCCCGCGGCAACTCGCTGCCGATCATCGGCCTGCGCGCATTCCTTCACGGGTTCGGGACCGGAACGATCGAGCACTATCTGAACGAGGTCGACGAGCGACTCGTTCGCGGCGCGAAGACGTTCGCGACGGCGGCCGTGGATCGGCTCACCAAGGGCGTGAGCCGCGTTGCGAGAGTGTTGATGAAGATCAACGCCGCCATCCGCAAACTGCGCGCGCTCTACAACGCACTCATGGCGGTGTACACGGAGGAGCGGGCGCGCCTCGTCGCGCAGCAGCTGGACAAACTCTGGCGACACGCGGGAGCCGGCTTCCTCATCGTGTTGTTCGTCGTGATCTACGTGGATTTTGCGTACAGGAAGAAATTCAAACCCGACCAATGGGTCAGCAGGCAGCGCGAAACCTTCGTGCACATGATCAAGAAATCGGGGACGGAGATCGCGGCCTACGCGGACTCCGTGCACGAGGAGATCAATGGCCTCAAGCGCAGCCTCGCCGAATCCCGCGCGCGCGACGAGAAACTGAGCGCCAAGGTGGGTGAGACCGTCCGTGAAGGCGTCGGCACGCTGCCTGCCGTGGCGGACCTCCTGGAAGGCATGCTCGAAGAACTCGGCATCACGAACTGGAAAGAGTTGAAGGAGATGAAATTCCTCGACGCGCTCCAGGTCGGCATAGAAGAGTTCGTGAAGCAGCATCCGGAGATGAAGGAAACCGCGGTGCGCGAGATCAGCAAGGCGCTCGGTGGCTTCGTGGGCGGCATCGTCCTGGGCCGCAAAATGGTGCCGGAGTCCGTACGCAAGCAATCGACGATGTTCAAGCCCACGATGAACAAGGGGATCAAAGAGGCACTGAGTGAGGGCACGTTCTCGGCGCTGTGGCAGCTCGCAAGTGTGCCAACGCAGGCGCTGGTCAAAGCGGTTGGGGTGTCGCTTACGCAGAGGCGCAAGAGCGAGGATCCGCGCGCCGGCACTTTCCGCAAGATCGATCGGCGCAAGCCTGGTTACGGCAAGTTCGTCGCGGACCTGTGGGCCGAGCATGAGAACCTGGGTCAGCTGATCTCGAGCCTCGCCGGTGAAGCCGGGCTCGGCGATCAGGTTCGAGCGTTGGTCGCCAGGGCCAGCGCGCCCGGTACGGAAGTGCCGAGCATCGAGACGATGCTCGAGAAAGATGATCCGCTCTGGCCGCGCAAAGCGGTCCTGTTCGTGCTGGCGAGCTGGATGTACTTCGGCCTGGATCAGATCCGCGCGATGTTCGGAATCATCGAGGACGATGATCTGTTCGGCGGAAAAATGAGCATCGCCGACATCCTGGAGATCATCGGCCTGGACGTGAAGCTGGATGACAGGCTTGCCGAGGCGATGAAGACCCGATTTCGGAAAGCGACTACGAAGTGAAAGCCCCCGGCGCGCGAGCGGCGAGCATTCACGCGACGAGCGACTCATCGAGCGGGGCTGGGCTATTGAGGCACTAGCAAGCTCGCAGAGTCTGCCTATGTGAACGGCTGGATTCCCAAGACGCGACTGTCATGGTTTTTTGGAAAGCCGCTGGTCAAGAAGCTCAGGGACGAAAGCTTGAAAGTGCTGAACGGCATCGGCAAGGCCTAGCGTGAGCGGAGTGACGCTCAAGGCACGCGATACCGCTCTCTCAGCACTCTGTCCACCGCCTCGATCTCCGACCGCGTCAACGCCTGTGGCAGCTGGATGATCGCCACGATGTCACCGCGCAGGTACATGCTCGAGAAGAAGCTGCCGATGGAATTGAACGTGTAGGTATCGCTCCGCGTCTTCCGGAAGCGCCACGCGTTGCTGGGCCGGCCATTGCGCCAGAAGTTGACGCGCTCGAAGTCGTAGCGCACGCCGAGCACGTGCAGCGTGCTCGTGTCGCCTACCGGGAACTTCACGATATCGCCGCCGCTGTATGGGCCCACGATCATCGCGGTGGTCTCGTCTTCCCAGCGCAGCTGGTTGTTGTCGTTGTTGCCCACCGGGCCCAGGATGATGTTGCTGGACAGATGGCCGCCGCTGCGGCCGACGATGAACAGCGTGCCCGCACTCATTTCCAGCGGGCGTTCCAGGTGAAGGGACTGGCCGCCGTCGAAGTGGATCGCGGGGATACCGTTCGACAGGGTTTCCAGCGTTGGCCGGCGGTTCGGGTCTTTCATGGTCGCGATGAAGCCGTTGCCCGTTTTATCGCGCCAGGCAGCTACGCGGCGTTGATCCAGAGAGACCCCTTCCGCGGCGTCCAACCACAAGGTCGCCGAGGCCAATAGCGGGCCCGCGTCGATTGGAGTCGCCGAGGGTACGAGGTAGTCGGGCGTTGAAGCACTGGGCGCCGGCGATGGCGCCGGAGATGGCGGCGGCGTTTGCGATATCGCAGGCCGCGGCGCCGGTGGCGTCGGCGGCGGTGGCAACGGACGATCCGTCGGCATCACGGAGACGACGACCGGCGGCGGCACGAAGCACTGCGTGGTTTCCGCCGAATTGGTGACGGGCGGCGGCATGTCCTCGATCGGCATCGACACGATGGATTCGGTGCCGAACATGTTCTGGGCGAAGATTTTCACCGCCTTCGTCCTGCCGGCTTCGACTGGCACACACAGGTGCTTCCACGGTTTCGGACTCGCGCTTGCCGATGCTTGCCCGTAGAGGTTCAGACTTCCATCCGGCGTCACCTGGAACAGACGAAAGTTGCCGCCCTTCTCCTTGAACTTCACCGCGTCGAATCCGATCACCGCCATCAGGCCCGTCTTGTCGCGGATCAGGCGTGGTTCGCCGATACCGAAATCCGCATCCATGCTGGTGCCGACCAACCAGGGCACCGTGGCCGCCGGTTCCACGGAGCGCTTGCCCGCGATCAGCGGGAAGGCGCCGTACTCCACCACTCCGTCGGGTAGTTCATCGGAGTAGAGATCGCGGACACCGAAGTTCCCCGTCAGCGGAGCGCGCCAGCCGCTGCGCAGTTCGTCGCGGATGCGCGCGAAGTCCGCCGGGGTTTTCGCGTGCTCGAGTCTGTATCGGAATTCATCGGAGGGCCGCTTCACGCGCTCGACCTCTTTCCACGGCTCGCCCGGCACACGCCGCATGATCTGCACGCCTTCCATGCCCGCGGGCCAGGTCTTGGGAATCCAGATGACAGTGGCGTCGTACCGCTCCGCGCCGACGACGAGCTCGATGTCGTTCGATAGTTTGGCGGGCGGAAGCTTGAAGACCGGCTTGAGGGATGGGCGAACGGGCATGCAGGCCGCCTGCTGCGCCGGCGTGGGCTTGGACAGCGTGGCGCCCGGCACGATCTGCACCGTCTCCTGCGACCAGTCTCCGAACTGGTCTTCCAGGCGGAACGTGACCGACGTCGGCATCGGCTCCTTCGGGCGATGACAGATGGACGTCCAGCCGTCGCGCTTCGCCGGGATCAGCAGCGTGTCGTAGGGTTTGGTTGGAAAACCGTCGCGCTCTTCGATGACGCGCACGCCCACCGCCCAGGACAGCATCCGCTTCGCGTCGACGGCGAAATGAACCTGTACGCCGTTGGCATCGCGGAACACGCCGAGGGGTTTGAGAGCGGAGTCGTAGTTGCGCGGCGGCCGCTGTTTCCAGATCGCCGTCGCCACTGGTTGCTCGAGGAAGTCACCGCCCACCACGCGGACGAAGACGCCGTATTCGTAGTCCGCTTTCGGCAGATTGGCGACGTCGTCACCGAATGCGAAGCCCCGGAAATACGCCTGCGTGAAATCGCTGAGCAGTTCCTGGCGTAGCCGTGCGTAGTCCGCCGGTTTGGCATGCTGGAGATTGATCTGGTCGCGTTGCTGGACGAACTGCATGCCCTCCAGCTTTTCCCACTCCGTCGTGCCCACCTTGCGCCGCTTGAGGCGCACCAGGCCCACCGACGATGTCCAGCGTGTCGGGATCCAGATGAGACGTGGCTCACCCTCCGCGGTGCCGACGTGGAGTTCGGCGGAGAGCGGCGGCTCGGATTGAGCGTGGGTGGCAAACGTGGGGGCGAGCCCGCAAACCGCGAGCAACAACAGGCGTCGAAGCATTATTCCTCCCTGGACGCCTATCTTCTCTCACGGCGGCTGATTAAAAGCTGAAATGGAACACAGGATTGGAAATCCTGTGCCGGCGGGCGCTCGCCCGGCCGACAGCGCCTGCTCTCCTCGCGCCCTACTCCCGCGCTCCCGCGATCTCGCCAATCAACCGGTGAATTTCCTCCGGTGAGAACGGCTTCTCCAGGCAGCGCGGCGACAGCTCGGAAAGGAACTCCGCATGGCTGGCGTTGAGACCGTCGCCGGTCATGAAGATCACCTTGGAGCGCAGCCGCGGCCAGCGCGCCGCGATCTGCCGATAGAGGGCGACTCCGTCGAGCCCCGGCATACGCAAATCACTGACGACGCAATCCACCGGCTCGACTTCGAGCAATTGCAGCGCTTCCTCGCCCGTGCCACAGGCGAACACCTCATGGCGGCCGAGCAGGAGCATGTCGCGCAGCGTGTCGCGGACTTCCACTTCATCGTCAACGATCAGAATGCGGGAAGAGCGGCGGCGCGCGGGATCGCCGGCCGCGGGGACCGGCATTTTGTCGCCAATGGCGCCCGGCAGCGTGACGACGAATGTCGCACCGCCCGCTTCCGGTTCAAGACGCAGCGAACCGCCGTGCGCCTGGACGATACCGAGACACACTGACAAGCCCACACCCGTCCCCACGCCCATTGGCTTGGTGGTGAAGTAGGGATCGAAGATCCGCGCACGAATCGCCGCGGGCACACCAGGGCCGGTGTCGCTCACGCGCACCTCGATGTGCTCACCGGATTCTGCACGGCGGAGCCGCACGCGAAGCATGTGTGGGTCCGCGTGCTCCGCCATGGCCTGCTGCGCATTCACGAACAGGTTGATCAGCACCTGATGCAGCTGGTCTTCGTCACCCAGCACCGCAGGCAGATCGGGCTCGCAGTCGACCGACACGGTCACGCCCCCGCTTTGCAAGGTGTGGTCGAGCACGTCGAGACAGGAGCGCACGACTTTCGCGAGGTTCACGTGGCCATATTGCGGCCGGTCCTGCCGTGCCATTGCCAGGAAAGTCTTGACGATGCGCGCGCACCGTTCGGCGGCCGCGCGGATCTTCTTCGCCATGTGCGCGTGCGGCGAACCCGCCGACGCGGTCTCGAGCATCATCGCGCGACCCGATACCACGAACAGCGGGTTGTTGAGCTCGTGCGCCACTCCCGCCAACAACGATCCCATGGCCGCGAGCTTCTCGCTCTGGATCAGCGCCGCCTGCTGCCGCTGCAACTCCACTTCGTTCGCACGCAGCTTCTGCAGCGCGTCCTGCAGTTCGCCTTTCTCGCGAAGCAACAGCGCATCGCGCTCGCCGATCCGGTGCATCATGTCGTTGAACGAATTGGCCAGCTGCGTGAACTCGTCCGCCGCCGCGGGCCGCAGCTCCTGCCGGAAGTCCCCTGCGGCCATGCGCTCCGTAGCGCTGATCAGCGCATGCAACGGCCGCGCGACGCTCCGGCGCAGCACCCAGGTCAGCACCGCGAGCACCAGCGCCAGCGACAGGAGTCCTATCCAGAGCACCCACTGCGCCACCGCGAACGCCTGATCGCGGATGAGTTCGCCCGGCAACGCCGTCGCGAAGTACCAACCAGGCCCGTCGACCTGGTCGAACGCCACGTATTGATCGTTCTTTTCATCGTGGCCCACGAACGGCAGCTCGGGCTTGGCCTTAACCATGGCCCACAGCGCGCGCAACCGCGGGTCCGTCGATTCCTTCGAGCAGGAACCGGTCCGGCGCGTGGACCGGGTCGAACCCTTCGGCGCTGGCAATCAGCCGGCCGTCGGCGGACAGCAGGAAATGCCGCGCGCCGGCCACCTTCGACCGGCGCAGGTTGGCAACCAGCGTGTCGACGAGCACGTCATTGTGCACGGTGCCCAGATGCCGTTCGCCGTCGTAGATAGGCGTCGCGATCCCGCTCACGAGCTTCTTCCAGACCGGATCGAACTCGGCGCCCATGTAGACCGTGCCGCGCCGCGGGTTCTCGGCTGGCCCGGCGATGCTGACCCAAGGCTCCGCGTTCTGGTCGAAGTCCGCGGGAATCGTCGCGGCCCAGAGCGCGAGGCCTGGCGGGTCCGTGCCGATGTTCAGCTGCTCGGGTGCCGTGAAGAAGATGTCTTCGAGTCTCACGCCCAGCACCGGCTTGAACTGCTCGACGAGGTCGAAGAACAGCACCATGCGTGCCTTGAGTTCGTCGGTGAGCGGGACGTCGCGACGCAGCCAGCCCGTCGCCGGACTCTCGGCCGTATAGGTTTCCGGTCGCACGCGCACCGACCCGTCGTCGCGACGAACGAAGATCTGATCGAAGCGCCGCAAGGTAGCCGCATCCTGGTAGCGCGAATGGCGATCCAGCGCGATCTTCACGATCACCTGCTGCACGTCGCGCGCGAGCGTGAACCGCTGGCCTTCCACCTGCACGCGATTCGCCACGTGATCCGCGAGCTCCGTGCGCGAGCGCTGCTCGATCTCGCCGAACATCACCACGTAACTGGTCACGGCGGCCGCGACGATGACGGCCGCGACGCCGCCCGCGATGCGGAGCATCGTGCGGCCCGTGAGTGTGCGAGGAGCGAGGCGGCGCAGCGCCGCGGACGGCGTCACCCGGCTCCCGGCACGAACATGTAGCCCGCTCCACGCACCGTGCGCAGCGTCTGCGGCTTGTCGGCGTCGACCTCGATCTTGCGGCGCAGCCTGGCGATGTGCAGATCGACGCTGCGGTCGAACGGCCCCGCGTCGCGGCGCTGCACGCTGTTGAGGATGGCGTCGCGCGTCAGCACGCGGTTCGGCTGGCGCGAGAACAGCAGCAGCAGTTCGAATTCGGTGGGTGTGACCATCACGTCGATGCCCGACTCGTCGAACATGCGCCGTGACGCCAGGTCCAGCGTGCATCGGCCGAAGCGCACGCGGCCCTCTCCCATCGCCGCCGCTGCGATCGACGACGTACGTCGCAGCACGCTGCGCACGCGCGCGATGAGCTCCCGCAGATCGAAGGGCTTGGTGATGTAGTCATCCGCGCCCACCTCCAGCCCCACGATGCGATCGATGACTTCGTCGGCCGCCGTCAGCATGATGATTCCGGCCGCGGAATGTTCACGCAGATGCCGCGCGAGGCTGATGCCGTCTTCACCCGGCATGCGCCGGTCGACGAGCACCAGCTGCGCTGGAGAACTCTGCATCACCCGGCGCGCCTGCGCCGCGTTGGCCGCGGTCAGCACTTCGAAATCGTTCTGCGCGAGGAAGTCCGCGACCATCTCGAGGACGTCCGGATCATCGTCGACCACCAGGATCTTGGGAGTGCTCACGCCGCGATCTTATGGGTCGGGCGCGTGATCAGGAAGCCGTCGATACACTTGATACAAAACTCCGGTACACCGGAAATCAGCCGAATACACGCCGCTGCTAGCTTCTCCGCGAAATGGGAGGCGGCATGAAATCATGGATGCGGACGATTCTGGCGGCAGGGATCCTGGGTGCGGCCGGCATGCTCGCGGCGTGTTCCAGCAAGGATGATCCAGCACCGGCGAACAACTCCCCGGCGCCCGCGCCGTTGCCCGCGGGCACGGTCGGCACGGCGGGCGGCACCGTCACGGGGCCGGGCGGATCGCAGGTGGTGATCCCCGCGGGTGCCCTGGCGCAGAACACGGTGATCGAGATCACGACTGCCGTCACGGCGGCTCCGGCTCTGCCCGCGAATGTCACGGCCATGGGTCCGGTGCTGGCATTCACACCGCATGGCACCGCATTCGCCAGCAACGCCACCGTGACCGTGCCCTTCGACCCGGCGCTGCTGCCGGCCGGCACGCAGCCCGTGTTGTACAAGACCGATGCGCAGTCCTCCTGGCAGCAGCTGAGCGGCGCGCAAGTGAGCGGCGCGACGATGACCGCGCCAGTCAATGGGTTCTCGTACTTCGTCGTGACCACCCCGCCCCTGACGCTCGCCTCTCTCACGCGTTCATGGGCTTTCGACGGCATCGGTCGGCATCGCGGTAGCACCCAGCTGGACGCGGACTTCGACTTCGACCTCGACGAACTCCACGAGGTTCTACCCATCGGTCTCAAGCGTTTCGCGATGTTCTCGGATACCGACGCCCTCGTGTCCGTGTACTCGAACGCGAATGGCAGCACCTACTACGCCACGGCGGATGCGCCCGCGGAGGAGCCGGGTCCCGACGGCTTGGTTGGCAGCGAGACGCTGTTCCTCCAGACACAGTCGTTTCGCAAGAATGCCGCCGACGCAACGCTTCGCGTGCGAATCACCGGCCTCGATCTCAACGGCGCGGACTTCGACCCGCGCAACAACGAGACCACCGGCTGGAAGATCTGGTCGTCCGCCGAAATCCAGCTGTACGCCTATGTTCCAGCTTCGAACACGACAACCATTCGCCAAATCTCCAAACACTACAGCGGTGTAATCCTGGCCGGGCACTACGGATCCTGGGAGCGATACACCTACTCCCGGGTCGGGCCACCGTTGTTCGACGACTCGAACGTGACGTTGAGCGATACCCCGATGGAGCTGGGGCCGGCGGGTGCGCAGGCAATGCTCAATCGCGACGTCGTGGTCGACATACCCCTGGAATCCGTGCTGGTGAACGAAACGGTCAACCTGCTTGCGATCGTGCAGGTTCGCGCCGTCGACCTGGCGCAACGTGAATCCACCGCCAGCGCCTATCTACGCGACCCGCAGGGACTGGGCGGAGAGGTCATTCACACGGGGCTCGAACCCGTCGGGGCCACGGTGGCTCCCGCGAGTGCGTTCGCGGTCGAGGCCGCGCCGTCGTGCAGTGGTCCGGCACGGCCTGAAGCCGGCACTCTGCAGCTGTCATCGGCGGGTCTTGCGATTCAGGAAGCGGGTGGGATGTACCAGATGGTCACCGTCACGCGTTCGGGTGGCACGGAGGGTGACGTCAGCGTCCGCGTTTCCACCGGTGGTGGTTCGGCGTCAGTGGGGTCGGACTATACCGCCGTCTTAGATGTCATCCGCTTCGCCGACCGCGAGGGCGGTGCACGTTCGATCTTCATTCCGATCGCTGCAGACTCCCTTGAAGAAGAAGACGAGACAGTGCAGCTCACGCTGTCCGACGTGCGCGGCTGCGCAGCGCTCGGCACGCAGACTTCCGCCACGCTCACGATCCTCGATGATGACCGCCCCGCACCCACGCCGCAGACACGGGTCGTCGGCGGCAGCGTATCCGGACTCGTGGGCACGGGCCTCGTGATCGAGGAGTACCACTCGCGGCAGCAGCTCACGCCGGGGAACGGCGCATTCCAGTTCCCGCTCGCGTTTCCCGAGCTCGCGGCGTACGAAGTGCGCGTGGCCATCCAGCCCACCAACCCCGTGCAGACCTGCGCCGTGACCAACCCGGGCGGCACCATCTCCGGCCAGGACGTCACGAACATTGAAGTGGTCTGCGCACCACCCGCGGCGCGCGGCGCGCTGGACCCCGCTTTCGGCGATGGCGGTCGCGTGGTCTTGAATGACCGGCAACCGGCCGAGGCGGTGGCGCTCCAGGCGGACGGCAAGGTCCTGATCGTGACCGGGGGCGCCCAACTACTACGCCTGAATGCCGACGGTTCGCCCGACACGAGTTTCGGCAACGGCGGCGTTGTCGAGGTCGACTTCACGAGCGATCGATCCGAGGATGCACTCGCGGTCGCCGTGCAGGCGGACCAGCGCATCGTCGTCGCGGGCAGCACCGCGGTGAATCGGCAGGACGATTTCGGCATCGCGCGCTTCAATGCGGATGGCACGCCGGGTCTCACCTTCGGCGACCAGGGCCGCGTGGTCGTGGCCGGCATCGACGACCGCGTCGAGGCGGAACGCACGGTCAGGGGATCGTCCGACGAAGCCAACGAGATCCTCATCCAGCCGGATGGCAAGCTGGTCATCACCGGCTACTCGACCATGATCCTGCACGAAGGCGGCACGACGCGTCCGTTCCGGCTGTTCGCGGCGATACGCCTCAATACAGACGGATCACTGGATTCCACTTTCCACAGCGGCCGCGTGTTCCATGGCCTCGGGGCCGACGACGTCACCGAAGGACTTGCCGCCGTGTTGCAGCCGGACGGCAAGATCGTCGTGGGTGGAAGCAGCTACAACATCTCCGGCTACACCGACCTCGGCCTCGCGCGCTTCAACGCGGATGGCACGACCGACACGCCGTTCGGCAACGGCGGTGACTACACGCAGCACAGTGTCTCGGATCGATTCGACGAGATATATGACCTCGCGATCGCGCCTGACGGCAGCCTGTACGCCGCGGTGCAAGCGAACGGCGGCGCGCAGAATCAGCGCAAGTTCGGCATGGTGGTGTTCCGCAACGACGGGTGGCCGAACGCGACACCCTCACTGCCCCAGAGCGATGGCGACGACTACGCCAAGGCCATCGCGCTGCTGCCGGATGGCAAGGTGCTCGTGGCCGGCTCATTCAGCAGCTCCACGGTGGACGACTACGCCGTCGTGCGGTTGAACGCCGATGGTTCGCCGGATGCGGCCTTCGGCACGAACGGCGTGGTCATCGTGGATTTCTTCGGCGCACGCGACGCCGGCCGCGACATGGTCGTGCAGCCGGACGGCAAGGTGGTGGTCGTCGGGTATTCGCGCAGCGGTACGCAGACTGTGTTGAGCGTGATCCGGTTGCAGAACTGAGCGGCACGGCAATCCCCGGCGATCGGGCGCGCCGGGGGTCCCTCGATCTCCATTCCTGTTCGAGATGAGCGGGAACTAGCTAATATCCTGGCTCTCTGCAGACCACCCGGAGAGCCGCGCGTGAATGCCATCAAGACCTGGGTTCTGGTCCTGTGCCTGGTTAGTCCGGCATGCGTCGCCGCCAGCCCGGATCCCCAGGTGCAATTCCCTGCGGCCGTGCGAACACTGGCGCAGGAACTGACGATCCCCGGCATTGCGTTTGCGGTCGTTCGCGATGGCAAGGTCATCGGCCAGGGAGAGCTGAGCACGGGTTCCGCATCCGCCCCGCTCACAGCCGATACGCCACTGCGATTTGCGTCTGTCACCAAGGCATTGACCGCGATCGCACTCATGCGGGCGGTGGATCGCGGCGCGCTTTCGCTCGACGACCCCGTGAGCAAGTGGTTACCCGATTTCGCGGATCGCCCGGAGATCACGATCCGGCACCTCGCGGCGCACGTATCGGAGGGCGTGCCGGGTGCGGAGTATGTCTACGCCACGCAGCGCTACGCCAAGCTCGGACCCGTTCTCGCGAAGGCGTTGAAGGCGCCGGGCTTCGAAGCGGTTCTGCGCGCGGAAGTCATCGCTCCCGCGCGCATGACGTGGCACGAGAGCCCCGACCTGGGCGCGCATGCAGCGCTGGTGTCCACGGTGAATGACATGGCGCGCCTCGTCCAAGCCTTGCAGCGCGGTACGTTGCTGAACCGCGGCCGATTCGAACAGATGACGACGCCCTTTGGATCCAGCAAAGGCCGTTCACCCGTGGGCGTAGGCTTCTTCTCGCAGCAGATCGGTGGCGAGCGCGTGGTCTGGAGCTTCGGTCAGGACGACCCTGACTACTCGAGCGCGCTGCTGCTCATGTTGCCCGAGCGGAAGCTGGCGCTCGTGATGCTCGCCAATACCGACGAGCTGTCGAATCCGTTCCGGCTGCTCATGGGCGATGTGCGCTACTCGCCGTTCGCGACGGCATTTCTGGACGCCTACGCTCCGGCGGCCGCGAAAGGAATTGGTGAGCGCGAGCGAGCCGCACAATCCGCGCTCGTGGCGCTCGCGCGCCAGGATCAGGATGGAGCGATCCGGGACTTCCGCCGTTTCGCGAGCCTGGGCGCACCGCTAGGCGACGATCTGGTGCCGCATTTCATTGCGACGATGCTCGGAGATCCCGAGTCGAAGGCTTTCATGAAATCGATGGACAGCGCCGTCATGGCCGCGCACCCCGCCAATCGTTGGGCGCTGCTCATGTCGGGTGGGCTCGGCGAGCGGCTCGGCGACAACGAGGCCGCGGAGCAGCGATACCAGGCAATCCTCGGCCTGAGGAATCAGGAGCCGGATGGGCTTGCCACGCTGTTTCGCGCGTGGGCGTACACCGGGCTCGCGCGTGTCACCAGGACCCAGGACCGGGCGCTCGCGTTGAAGTATGTCGAGCAAGGGCTCGCGACGGGCGTCACGGGTGGCACGCGCGATGATCTGATGGCGCTGCGTAAAGACCTGGAATAGCACTCCCGGTCAAGAATCAGTGGTCACGCCACGAGCGAAGTGGGCACCTTGCCACCGTTGTTCTTCAGCTCTTCCATCACGCGCTTGTGCAGCCACACGTTCATCGCCGCCGAGTCGTCAGTCGACGATGTGTACCCGAGCTCTCGCGCCAGCTCTTTGCGGTTCCCGAGGCTCGAGTCGAGATCCAGCAGTTTCATCAGGTCCACGATCGAGGTACGCCAGTTGAGCTGCTGAGGATTCTTCGAGGCGAGGGATTCGAGCACCATCTCCACATCCACCTCGCGCTCCCACTTCGCGTCTGCCGGGCTCGCGGGCATGCCGCCGGACGCCCGTTTGGCGCCAGGCGCGGGCTGGGCACCTGTCGCTTGACCCGCAGCCGAAGAAGCGCCGGTGGTGGGTTGCTTCCCGGAGGAAGCGGAATTCGAACCCATCTTGTGTCCAAAGATGGCGTCCTTGATGGCGGAAAAGATGCTCATGATGATTCCTTGCGAGCCAGGTGTATGGCCTCAGCGTAGCGCTGGAGCCGATTTGAAAGAGGCAGCCCGTACGAGCTCTTGATGTGGGAATACGCCGCGCGGGTCTGGCGCGTCAGCGGCGATGTAATGGTTTTCCCAGCCACTCGTCTTGTATGTGACAACACAGGAGACGAGTGTGTGCGTATCCCCATCGTTCAGAATGCCGCCATGAGCGGCGAATCGACCGAAGACATCGCGGCGCTGGCGCGACTTTACGGACCCCGAGTCTTGCAGGCCGCCTGGCGCGTCCTGGGCAGCCGCGCCGCGGCGGAAGACGTGCAGCAGCAGCTGTTCCTGCGGCTCATCGAGTCGCCGCCGAAAGCCGTGCAGTCCTGGAGCGCGTACTTGACCGCCTCCGCCACCCGCATGGCCATCGACGTGCTCCGGCGCCAGCATCGCTGGCGACTCCTGGCACCTCTATGGAAAACCGGTGAGGACCAGGACTCACCCACCGAACACACGGAGAGCTCACACAGCGAGCGGCGTCTGCGCAAGGCGCTGGCCAGGCTCAACGAACGCGACGCCTCGTGCTTCGTCATGCGCCATGTCCAGGGAATGTCGGCCGGCGATGTCGCCCAGGTCCTGGGGCTGAGTGAAAACAACGTGAGTGTCGTCGTGCATCGTGCGCGCAAGTCACTCGAAGAAGTATTTGCAGGAGCAGTCATGAACACTCTCGATACCGTCCTTGATTCCTTGTCACGCGCCGAGCTGTCGCCCGCCGAGGTGCAGGATTCGCAGCGCAAGCTGGATGCTGTCATTGCCAAGGCGCCTCGCCGGCCGGTGAAGCGGCGCTCCGCCGGATGGCTCGCAGCCACCGCCTCCGCCATTGCCACGGTCGCCGCGTTCATCTGGCTGCCGCTCACGTCGACGCAGGCCCTCGCCTTCGCCGATGTACAGAAGAACTTCCGCGAGTTCGACACGCTGCGGTTCGAGTTCGAGCAGCGCATGGACGGCAATGTGCTCGTCAAGGGACGAGTGAGCGTGTTGGCCGATGGATCGGTGCGCACGGAAGTGGGTGACGACGTGGTGGTCATCGTCAACTCGGCGGAGAAGCGGGTCCTGACGCTGATCGAGTCCGGGCGCATTGCGATGGTGACGCCGATCAATGAATCGCCCAAGAGTGATGATTCGATGAAGTGGCTGCGGGAGATCCGGGATTTCCAGGGCGCGGCGGTGGCGCTTCCCGATCGGCGGGTGATTCGCGGGCAGCGGGCGCAGGGCTGGAAGCTGCCCACCGGGCACGGCGAGATCGTGTTGTGGGCGAATGAGGCGGGGTTGCCTCTCGAGATGCAGATCGATCAGGGCGTGAAGATCGACATGGACTTCCGGTTCGAAATGAACGTGGCCATGCCCGCCGAGCTGTTCAGCACGCAGGTGCCGGCGGGGTACGAACTGCAGACGCCGGACGCGGAGTGACGCCTGGCTCAGGGATTCAGGGTTGGTTCGCGCTCCTGGGGGCCCGCGCTCGCCTGCGGGTGGTGGTATCAGCCAAGACCTACAACGATTCGGGCGGCCTCGGTGCCATTGGCTCCGCCTCGCTGGCACCGCACTAACAAACCAGGCCGGAGTATCCAGCCCGGCAAGAAGTAACAGGAGAACATCATGGGTTTAATTCTGTGGCTCGTCATTGGTGGCGTGGTCGGTTGGCTCGCCAGCATCGTGATGAAGCGCGATGGCAGTCAGGGCATCATTCTCAACATCGTCGTGGGCATCGTGGGTGCCCTGCTGGGTGGTTGGCTGCTGGGCCCGGTGCTCGGCGCTCCGTCGATCAACTCGGGTGAGATCAGCGCCGGCAGTTTGCTGGTGTCGTTCCTCGGCGCGGTGATCCTGCTCGCGATCGTCAATCTCATCACGCGCAAGAGCGTCCGGTAACGCCGCACGCATTCGCATCGATGACTCGGAACAGAGGGGCTGCCGAAGCCCCTCTTTCTTTTGGTCGTGGCGCCCGTCTCGTCAACTTCACGTTCGATCGCACACGCGTGCAGCAGCTGCGCTTCCGGCTCGTGGAAGACCAGCTGCAACTGTGGGTGAACGAGGGGCTGGTGATCAGCGCGCACGATGATGACATCGCGGAGGGGCACTTCGGTCTCGCGACGAATCGGGCGGCGGCGACGTGGCACCGCTTCTTCGTGAAGCAGCCTTGAAGCGCAATACGACTCCACCTACAGCCGAAGCGGATCGATTGGTGCCGCAGTGACACGAAGTCGCGCGCCTGGCATTCGAGCCGCGCGTTCCGTGTCTCGCGCGGCGTGGGCGGAGCGGTGATGTACAAGACCTCGGCGGATGTCATCAACTATCGCGCATACCAACCTTAGTCGAGATGGCGGCCGCCGCCTCGTCCCGGCTATAAGGTCACAATTTGTGACCTTAAAGATCAGGATGTCTTGGCGAACGAACTCTGGGTGGTTTCAGTTGAAGTCGGCAGAACTGTCCGCCGTCAGGGACGTCCATGCGACACCGAGCGTTACTGTTCTTTCGTCGGCGGAGACGCCAACGCAAATACCACCGCTCGAAGTTCCTTGAACTGGCGCTTCGTGTCCGCATCCATGACAGCCACAGACTTTTCGAGCGCGTCAAGTTTCCGCGCGAGCTGGGCGTTCGATTCCAGCATTCCGCGCAAGCGTACAAATGCTCTTACGACATACACGCTCATTTGGACCGCCCTCGGACTGTTGAGAACCGCAGCTGCCATGATGGCGCCATGCTCGGTGAAGGCCATGGGTCGGTATTTCAAGTTGTGGCCACGCCCCTTGTTCAGGGTCGCAATTTGCGACCTTGAAGCTGCAAGATCCTGATTTGACAGCTCGAACAGGAAATCGGAAGGGAAGCGATCGATATTCCTGCGCACCTGTTCGTTCAAGCTCTACGGCCGGCCCGCATGAATTCCGCAATCAGCCGTGTTTCACGACAAATGCGCTCCACGATCCCAGGCGCGGACAACCCCGCCCGCGCCTGCGTCACAACCGCTAGAAATTCACGCTGTCGATGTACACAGTGCCGTTGAAGACGCCATTCGTCGTGAACTCCACGCCCAGCGAAGAGAGCAGAGCGGCATCTGCAGGCACTTGCACTGACAGCGAGTTCCACGCATTGGGCCTGAGCGCGCTGACGGGCTGCCAGTTCCCGGTGAAGCGCCAGCCACCGGCAGCTCCCTGCTGTACAAAGGGCTGTACCGAGCTGATCGCGGAACCTGTCGGGACGTATATGCGGAACGTCACCGTCTGCGTGGCTTTCGGCGCCGGATTCGCGACGCTCACCACCGCGCGGCCAGAGCCATTGATTCTGACGGCAAGTGAACTCGCGCCCGCGTACTTCGCCCTGGTCGATCGCGATACGCCAACAACCGGTGCGGAACCCTGCCAGCCCTGGGTATCTCCCTCGAAGTTGTAGTCAGTCGCGTCAGTCGAGGGAGGCGGCGGAGGCGGCGTCGAGGAGCCTCCGGGAATCGCGAGGCCACCGGCCTTCAGGAAAGCTCCCGCCCTGCTCTTCAGGAACAGCTGGCCGTCGGTGTACGTGTCGTTCTGATAAGAACTCTGCCCGCCCGCGCCCGCACCGAACAACAAGCCGAAGACGCCGCTCGAGGCGAACTTCTCCAGATGCGTTCTGGAGTTCGCGCCGAAGAAATACTCGGGCCGGTTGTCCTTGTAACCCTCACGCGGCGCGCCGTTGTTGTAGACATTGAGGTGATTGGAGTTGCCGATGGGGATCTGCCAGAGCAGCCAACGCTTGGATGACTTCACATTCCACAGCCGCAACCATTCCGCGTAGCGATTGAAGCTGCGTGAGTTGATCGATGCGTTGTCGGCCGCGTTCCACCAACGGTCCGCGTTCTGAGTTAACCGGTAGAAGTCCGCATCCCGATCCAGCGGATCGCCCACGAGGAAATCGTACGTTTGGCCGGTCGCGTTCGCCGCCAGGCCGAGCGGCGCGAGAAACGCATGGACCTTGTCGACTTCCGGCTGCAACGGATCGGTCACCGAGTAGTGAGCGATGTCCTTGCCACTCGCCCATCCAGAGATGTGAACGCCGAGCACGGCATTGGTGGCTCCCGTGGATTTGCGCAGTTGAAGGAACGCCATGCCCCACCCGGCCACCGTGTTGGGAAGACCTGCGAGTTCCGGAACTCCGGATGCGGCAACGGCCGCGTAAGCGTTCGCATTCTGGTTCGACTGTTGCTGCAGGAACGCGAAGCCATCCGCTTCGAGCATGACAATGACCGGCTTGTTAAAAGCCTTCGCACGCTGCATCAACAACTTGAAGTCGCCGAAGTAGGTGGCCATCGTGGCGGCGTTCTGGGCCTTCTGAAGGAATTGGCCTTCGCCGCCGCCGGGTTCGCCCTGCATCTGGTAGAACTGAACCGCGGGGATGGTATTGATGGCGCTGGCTTCGTTGAAGAACGCCGTGGCCATCGATCCATCGTGTGCACCCCAGCCCCAGTTGTTAGCCCATCCTTTCGTGAGATAGGCGTAGCGCACATCCCAGGGAGTGGCGCTGTCCCGCATCCAGGTGCCGCCCCACTGCTCGAACAACCCCACGACCAGTCTCGAGGGCATGCCGACTGGCAATGCGCCCGCGGGTGGAGTGATGGCTGCGTTGCCTGCCGTGGCGAACAGTGCGGTCGCGCACAGCAGGATCAGCGGGGCGAAATGCTTTTTCATGGCGGTCTCCGTCCGTGGAACGGCGGACCATACGCCGATGAGAGCGAATGAACAGATGTCTCAAAATCGCGTCGTGCGACGAAACACCGTAGAGGCCGGAACTCGCCTAGACCGCGACATCCGCCATCGCTGACAGGCAGATGCTTAGGAGAATTGGGTAGCGTGCGGCGCGCGGACCTGCGCTACCTCGCGCGGCAGCCGCGAGATAGCGGTCAGGTTCGACGCGTCCGGCGGGTAGGCACCCTCATGCCTGGTCAATGGTCACTCGATTGCGCCCGTCATTCTTGCTGCGGTAGAGACACGTGTCGGCGCGGCGCAGCAGCTCTTCGGCCGACGCTTCAATACTGCTCAACTGCTGGGTGTCGCTCACTCCCAGACTCACCGTGATCGGTATCAGCCCCGCCTGTGTTGCCATGGGTTGAGCCTGGATCCCGGCGAGGATGGTCTCTGCCACCTTCGCCGCCCCTTGCGATCGGGTTTGCGGCAGAACCGCAGCGAACTCTTCGCCACCGATCCGGGCTAACCAGTCCGTATCGCGAGGAAGCAGCCCTTCCAGGCGGCGTGCGACTGCCTGGAGAACTTCGTCGCCGACGGCGTGTCCGTGCTGATCATTGACCGCCTTGAAGTAGTCCACGTCGACGACGATCAAAGACAGATCACCGCCGTAGCGCCGGGCGATCTTCAGCTCTCGCCTGAGCTCCAGATCGAAACAGCGGCGATTGCGCACCCCAGTGAGCGAGTCCATCAACGCCCATTGCGTCCTTTCTTCGAGCGTCGTGCGCAGGCCGTGCTCCAAAGCCAGGATTCGTTGCGCCGTCATCAGTCTCGCGATCAGCTGACTCGTCGGCGTGTGCTTGCTGAGGTAGTCATCCGCCTCCGCATGCAGGCCTATGAGGATGTCCTTCTCGGAATCCTGAGCGGAACGCAGGATGATGTAGACGTAACCGGGCAGCACTCGCGCGGCGCGAATGGCCGCGCACAGCACCAGCCCGTCGATCTCGGGCATTTCGCGATCCAGAATGACGATCTGACAGCCCTGGGATTTGATCATGGCGAGAGCCTGAGTGGCCGTCGTGGCTCCCACCGTCGGGTAGCCCGCCGCGCCCACCACGCTGCGCAGCCTCTCCACAACATCCGGATCGCGATCGACGATCAGCACTTTGGCAGCCGGCACGGTTTGCCGGGCTGCGTGTGACGTGATCGACGCATCGTTCCAGCTCAGTGAGGTCGAAGGCGGCATCGGCTGACTCCAGGATCCTGGCGCTGCGCGGTAGGCAGACCCAAGCGGCCTAGCCGACTCCACCGGTCGGACCTGAGGGAATCGGCTTTTGGAACTCAAACTCGTCAGACTTTTTCCTACAGTAATGCATTCATGGCAGAAGTGACATAACGCACCTGAGCCCCGATTCACTACAGGGGCCAGGTACCTACCAAGCCCAGCGACGCAGCGCGCCTGCAATGGCCACGCGCTGCTGCTCACGCCCGGGCTCGTGATAGAAGCCGAAAAAATGGCCTGCACCGTCGACGCTGACCAGCGTGACCTCGTTCCCCAGCCCGCGCGAGCGCTCCGCGAATTTCAGCATGTCAGCGAACGAACAGAATTCATCCTGGGTAGCGTGCACGGCCAGCACGGGCGGCAGCCCCATGCGTAGTTGCGCAAAGGGCGAGAAATCGGCCGGATCGCCCAACTTGCCCGCCGACTTCCTGAAATAACCATCTTCGTGACTGCTCAGGGGGTCAGCACATGCTCCGCTCACGATGACGGCGGCAGGTCGCGGAAAGCGCGGCGAAAGACCACTGCGCATAGCGGCGGGAGCCGCGCCGCGCGTGCCTAACAACAACGCCAGCGAACCTCCCGAGGAAAAGCCCGCGACGCCTACCCTCCGCGTGTCGATGCCAAGCTCCGCCCCATGCGCCAGAACGTAGTCGAATGCCTCACTGGCATCGGTAATCTGGTCGGCATCTCGATCGAAGCGGTTACCGGTCGTGAGATCCACCGCGACCACCACCACGCCCGCGGCGAGCAGCGTCTCGGTCGTGACGGGCGAGTGCCACCAAGTGCCCTCGGTCGCCGAGCCACCGTGCAGCCACAGCATGGCCGGGCGCGGCGCAGCGCGCGGACCTGCGGGCTCGAGGATGTGCAAGAACAACGGGACGCCGCCGACTTCGCGATACTGCACATTGCGAACGCCGCGCAGATGCGCGCGATCCGCGTCGATGGCTGCCTGGATCTTGCTCAGGCTTGCGGCCGATGGAGAACGCGCCAGCCACCATCCCATCGGTTCATCGATGCCGTAGGCACCGTCATCATCGATGTGCTTCGCCAGGAGCGCGGTTGCCTGCTCCATCCACAAGTCCCGTGCCGGGAGCACCGCGTCCAACGCCCGCAGCTTGGCGCGCAGCCAGCGCGCATCACCCCGTGCCAGGTCGGGGTCGTCCGCGAGATGCCGCCGCGCGAGCTCGTGCACGCGCGCGTCGAGGTATTCGCGTACCTCGGCGAATTTCCACAGTCGAGCGTCGACCACGGGCAACTTCGCCAGCACCGCGGCAAGCGTCGGATCCTGCTCGATCTCGGAAGCGTCCGTCTCACGCCAATGGAAGAAGGGGTACATCACGCGCCCCTGGGCATGCCGGAAAGCCAGCCTCAACCTGGCGTCCGCGAGGCCCGCCCGCGCGCTCGTTGCCGGGTGGGAGCGCGTGATTCGGGCGAGCTCCGCGTCCCGCAACACGTCCCATTCGCGAATGAACTGCGCGCGCGGCAGCGGTGCCAGGCTCAGCATTTTCGCCATCGTGAGTGTCTTGCTGATGTCCGGTGGCGCCTCGGCGCCGGCGGTCATCGACATCGTGAGAAGTACTAGCAACCCGGGTAAGCGCATGTCCATGAACCTCCATTGCCCGGGCGAAGTATGGGGGATTGATCTCTGCGGTGGCACACGATCCGGGCAGGCGCGCATGAAATGAAATCAGGCCGCGCCGATTGCCGATGTGACGTTTGGGCCTACCACTCCAACTGTGCCTCGATCCTCCACAGCCCGCGTCAGGCTACCGCCAACCAAACCAGCCACGGCTCTTCGGCGGGGACGGGATCTCGGCCAGGTAGTCAGCCCCGAAGTCGTGAGCATTCGCGAACAGCCGCAGATCCACTTTCTTCATTGAAGGCCGCGCTTCGTGGAGCAACCTTTGAAACTTCACGATCACCAACGCCTCGCAGAGGATGCGTGCCCGCTCGAAGCCGCGCTCGCGGTCGATCCTCGAGTCGGCGAAGACTTTCTGCAGAGGCTCCAGACCCGTGATGACCATGCTGGATGGCCCTTCCGCGTAATAGCCGTCGAGCCAGTCGAGATCGTCCAGGCTGCCGATCTCCAGCAATCCCACGGGACCAAAGAACCAGAGGTCGGTATTGATCGTGAAGTCGTTCATCTCGCAGTAGATGCCGACGAGCTCTGCTTTACCACGCGCCTGCTTTGCGAAGTCCACCAGGAAACTGGCAACGGTCTTGATCGGATTGGTGATCTCGAGATCGCAGACGAAATGATAAGGACTCGGGTCCGTGGCGTTCAGCAGGCCGCGCAACGCCTGCTCGCAGGCCAGGAACTCGCCCGCACGCACCAGCGGCCGGATCTCCGTGTCCAAGGCCTGGTGCAGGTCATGCAATTGCGAAGCATCGGCGACGTGGCGTTTGAAGATCGAGCGCTCCTGGCGGATACGTTCCAAGGCCAGCGGTACCTCCTGGCCCGCCTGCACATCCCAGAACTGGCACTCACCCGGCGAACGCGTTTCCAGCGCTTGCGCGAGCTCGCGCGAGACCAGAATCCTCGATGAGTCGAGCGCATCGCGAAAGATGTGCGCATCCTGTGGAATGTCCGCACGCAGAGTGCAGTGCCCGCGCTGGTTCAAGTAACGCCGTTCACCGACCTGGCTGATATGGATGTCGGAGCGGAAGAAGTCGCAGACGTACCGACTCGCCTTGATGTCCAGGAAGACGTAGCCATCGAGCCGTGCGCCGTCGCCGAAGGTCCAGTCGATATCCGCCGTGGCGATCGCATCGGCGTCGTACTCGCGCAGCAGATCACAAACTGCCTTGGAGGCGACGAAGAACCGCGCCAATGGCCAGATCTGCCGCAGCTGCGGCGGCGCCGGATAGCTCGCCTTGATGCGCGGCCGCTCGGTGATGTCGGGGAAACCCATGCCACCGCCGGTAAAGCGGTGGGATTCGGCCATGTTGAACCAGTTGATCTCACCGTCGGATGGGTCGTGCCTGTCAGTCAGCGAGCGTCGTGGATCGAAAGCCAGGAAGCGGCCCGGCGTGCTGATTGGATCAGTTGCCTTGAGATGGCAGACGGCATGGGTGAAGCCTTTCGGCGTGGTGAAGTCTTCTGCGCGCGGCGCTTGCAGGCGTGCGCGGCCGTCTTCGGGGAGCCGGGCGAGATAGGCCTCGTAGGCAGCGGCTTCGTCGTAGGTGTAGGTCATGAGTGTAGTTACGACTTGTTTCGTCTAACGCGAGTTTCGGATGATGCCTTGATGATGGCGAGGGTGGCGCTGCTCTCAGTTGGGCCTGGCATGACTACGTGTCTGCCGCTAACGGTGTAGATGTGACATCAGAACCACAGCTGCCCTCACTACCCAGTCTACTGTGATCGCGCGCACAGACCCGCAACGGGTCGCTGGCGCGCGGGCGCGCGGCTGCGTAACGATGTCGATCTCTTCGACCGTCCAGGGATGGAACATGTTGCGCAAGATTCTCGTGCTCGTCGCGCTGCTCGCGTGTACGGCTGCGCATGCCGAGGCACCGGAAGTGGAACTGCTGCTCGGCGCGCGGGGCGGGGATGTACATCTCATCTGGGTGCCGAAGAACTGGCCCGCGGGTCTGCAGGGATACAATCTCAAGCGCAGCATCGGCCACCAGGTGACGTGGATGGCCAGCAAGACGCTCAGACCCACCGCCGAGTTCATGCAGAAGGTACGCGCCCCCGGCGCATCGTTTGCGGAGATCGGCGCACCGCTGCTTCGCAACTTCGCTCACGCGTACAACCAGAACTTCGGGATGATCGATCGTTTTCCATCCGGAATCGGCCTGGTCGAGTACGCCTTGTTCCCGGTCATCAATGGTGTCGAGCAGCCCGCGCCCGTAGCCACCGTCAGGTGGGACGGCCGCGACAACGTGGACCTCGACGTGGGCGTCCTGCCCGACAGAACCGGCTGGGACGGTACCGAAGCGTATTTCGGCGTCGATATCGCAAAGTTCCGCAGCAATGTCACGCGGTACTACGTTGCAGAAGTGGTTGGCAAGAACACGCGGTATGTGAACTCCGGGCGGTTCGTGCATCTCGCGCCTTTCGAGTGGACTTCGATCTGTCATCGGCCGAGCGGCCCGTTGCCGGAAGCCATCACGCTCATCGCCGAGACCCGGTTCGGGTTCCAGCAACACATCGCCATCAAACTTGCTGACGTCACCACTGGCACACTCAACCGCGTCTGCGATTCGGAATTGCACGGCCCGACTGCCGCCCCCGCGCCGGCTCCTGTGCCGGCTCCTGTAGGCGCGGATGCCCTGCTGAGTTCGGCCACGCTGTGGCTGGACGCTTCACGCGGCGTCGAGACGGACGGCGGCCGCGTGACTACCTGGCGCGACCAGAGCGCCAGCCACAACGATGCCACCATGCTCGATCCCGCCCGACGACCTCACCTCGTGGCGGCAAATGCGCAGAGCCCTGCGCTTTCATTCCGCGGCGGTCAGTCACTCGCACTGTCACGGCTACTCGTACACGAGGAGATGACCGTGTTCATCGTCGGACACCGAACCGGCGCCGACGATCTGTACAGCCCCATCCTCGGCGTGGAGGGCGGCGACAAGCGCAACGACGTCTCTTGGATCGGCGGCCTCGGCGTCGCCGTCGTCGGCCCCAAATTTGCCGAGCCCGATACGCGCACACCGTTCGGAGAGACGCGTCGGACACACGTGCTCACGATGCGTGCCGATGGTGAAAAGGTGTGGTTGTGGCGCAATGGCCGCCACGTGCACACGGGCACGGCGCGCCGCTCGAAGAGCAAACGCGCCACAGGGTTTGCGTTCAATTCAGTCGGCAGCGTTTACTCTGATCGCTTTCTGAATGGCGAGTTGTACGCCATCCTCGTGATCCCGCGCGTATTGGGGGATGCGGAGATTCAGGCGGTGCATGCGGAGATGGCGAGGCGGTATCCGGTGGCCCTGTGAGCGGCGCGTGTCCGAGTCCAGCGTCGCCACGAATTTTTTCAGCGCGCTGAGTTCCCGCGCCAGCCCGTCGTGCGAGTTGACGAGTTCGCGAGCTTTCACGAATGCGCGCACGACGTAGACGCTCATCTGTAAGGCTCGCGGGCTGTTCAGGATGGTGGCAGCCTTGATGGCACCATGCTCCGTGAAGACCAGCGGAAGGCATTTCCGGTGTTCACCGCGCCCAGGCTTTAACACCACAATTTGTGACCTTAGAGACTCCCATTCCTTGGCGTCGATTTCGAAGAAACTCCGGCGGAAAGCGTTCCCGATTCCGGCGAACGGCCTGATTGAACGCCTTGGTCGACACGCCATAGAGCTCAGCCAAAGTTTCGTCCAGCATGACGCGCCGGCCACGGACGGTAACAATTTGAGGGAGGTCATCAAGCGGAGATCGAGGTAGCTGCTTTTGCACACCGCGACGATGAACCAATCCTCCCGCCGCTGATACTCGTCATCTTGGGCGTTTGCGCAGATATCCTCACGTTTAAGACTTCATCGTCGGCGCTAGCGGCCGGATGTCGAAGGCACAAGCTCGACTTTGCCGGACGAAATGTCTTGGAACGTTTCTTAACAGCGTTAACCATGGACTCGAGCGACTGGGAGGCGGACATCATCCGCTCGCGCTGTTGGTCAAGCTTTGATGCAGATGCCTCGCAGCCTTCGATCGTTCGTAGATCGCACTCGTTGATGAAGTTGTGTACCAGCTGATTTCGCTCTCGAACGACGCGTGTCTGTTGCTTGCGCCATTCCTTCATTAGGTGCTCGGAATCTTCAAGGCGAAAGGAATACCGCACCGTGACCTGTCGCGGGTCAGGGTGGTTCGAAGGCGCATGTTCACGAGCGATGAAAATGCCTTTCGCAACTTTCCCGACGAGTTGGCCCATGGAAAGCCTTTTGATGTCTTTCAGCCGGTCGGCGAACGCAGTCTCGAATGATGTCAGCGGCGCCTCAAAGTCACTTAGCACAAGCAGGAATTTCAGCATGCGTTCCATGTGCTGGAGGCGCAGCAGGTTTCGACCGATCTATTGATGTACGGATTGCTGGGCCGCGAGCAGCTGGGGTTCCACTGGCGCCAATCCTCAGGGCTTTGAACGTCGGGACATTCTCAGCACATTATCGCGGTGATACTCGAGAAACACCCTCTGCCCTTCCGAAAACACCCCGACATTCATCTTGGCCTCCGGCCTGACTCCCATCTTCACCAAAGACGCCCGATCCGCCACCGGCGAGACGATCAAGTCACCCTTGTCCTCGAACGAGATGAACCCTTTGTCGAAAAGGTGATCGATCGTCGGCGTCAGCAGCAGGCCGTTCTCGCCGTTGAGGCGCTCTTCGTTCGTGCTGTCGCGCCAGGGCTTGGTGTGGCTCGCGACCAGGTGCTCCGGACGTTCCACCTTCGTCACGCGACACGCCCGCTCGACGCCCTGCACATTGGCGCGAAACTTCCCCTGCCCGACGCGCGCCAGGATGATGGCTTGGCGATCGGTGACGGGGATCTTCGTGTCTTCGCGGATGTCGTGTTCGACGCGCTCCTCCCATCGCTCGAGGCCCGGCTCGCGCGAGGGGCTTAGCTGCTCCGCGCGATCAACCTCCTTCGCGACGTCCTTCACCTGATTCGCTTCGCCACCGATGAGACGGAACAGCGCCGCCGCGAACGGCCGGCCGACTTCGGCCAGGTACACGCTCTGCAGGCCATCGCCATTGGCGCGCAGCGGTGAGTACTTCTGCGGCAACAGGCCGCGCAGCTCGCCGATGTGGCTCTTGGGGTGGATGCGGTTCGTCAGCTCGCGAAAGCTCACGTCGATCTTCCAGCCGATCGCCTCCCAGTAGCTGCCGGCCGTGCCGAACTCCGTCGGCTTCGGGCTCTCGTAGCAATAGGAGCGCGCGATGCCGAGCGCGGCGATGCGCGTGTCGCGGAAGGAGAAGATGATGTCGCCCGGCGAGACCTCGCGCATGGACTCGTAGAAGGGATTGCGTGCTTTGTTAGCGTTGCGCTTGGGCGACCAGAGGTAGCCGCCGGAGATTTCGTGGCGGTAGGTTTGGTTTTGGTTGACCCACCAATAGCGCACGGCCCTACCGCACTGCCGACATCGGCGGCGAAAGGTCGATCCTCAACCGCTCCGCAATCTCTTTTAGGCGGGGCCCGTCGATAAGGCTCATCAGGAATGCCAACAGCTCTTCTTGCCGAGGCTGGCCGAATACCAGTCGATATGCGCCGAGCTCTCTCTTGAGTTGTAGAGGACGCCCTCGTCGCCCGCACGCGCTGGTTTATTGGGATCGGCGCTTTTCTTGTTAGACGCGTGACAGTGACGTTCGGCTGTTCGTCGGTTGATGGGGCAGCCATTCTTATAGACGCCACCGGGGTGAGCCATCGCGGGCACCGATGTCGAAAGCAAGACGGCAAACATCAGCGGCATCAGCTTTAGAGTTATCGTCAAATGACGGCCCATCAGCCCAACCCCCGGGCTGAGACCCTAATCGATCCGCGCTTTACAGGCTATCTACGCTTCGGATATTCCTCTGCTCTATGTCCAAAGCCGGCGAAGCGTTTGAACACTCGATCAAGGATGCAGAGTGCCTGTTGGCCGTCTTCAACAAGGTCCATCCCGGCAGCGGCCATCCTCCGCCCGAAGCGGAGGTCCTGAAACGAGCCGGCCTCATCATGGCCATGACCTCGTGGGAAACTTATGTGGAAGACCGATTGACCGATGCATTGGAAGCCCGATTGGCGGCGGTCAACGATCGGGAGATCGCCAAACTGGTTCGGAAGAAGCTAGCGGACGAGATCAGCAGACTCCATAACCCTACTTCGGAACGCACGCTGCAGCTGTTCAGCGAATACGCGAACGTGGACCTGAGTGAAAAGTGGAAATGGACGGGCATAGAGCCGAAGGAAGCGAAGGACCGCCTGAATCGATACCTGAAACTTCGAGGCGATGTTGTCCACAGGGCGCGTAAAGTCACGGACGGGCACACTCAACCTCATGCGATTTCCAAAGATGACCTCAAAAAGGCGTTCGCTTTCTTGCATCACCTGGTCCAGGAAACGGAGCGAGGCCTGGCAGAATGAATAGGTTTGGAGCTACACGGTGAGTCCTGACGCTTGACCCCCATGCACCGCCAGGTCCTGCTCCTCGCAGCCACCCAAGCCCTCTTCCAAACCGCGTCCGCCATGGTCGTCACCGTCGGCGCACTCGCCGGCGGCCTGATCGCAGCTCCCGCGCTCGCGACCGTGCCCATCGCGTCGATGATCTTCGGGACCGCCGCCATGATCATCCCGGCCTCGATGTGGATGGCCCGCAAAGGCCGCCGCAATGGCTTCATGCTGGGCTCCGTTCTCGGCGTGCTGGGCGCGCTGGTGGCGGCCTGGGGCATCCACGAGAAATCCCTGCCGATCTTGGCGATCGGCACTTGGCTCATCGGCGCCTACCAGGGCTTCGCGCAGTTCTATCGCTTCGCGGCTTCGGAAATCGCGACCGAGGACTACCGTCCGCGCGCCATCGCGCTGGTCATGACGGGCGGGGTGGTGGCGGCCTTCCTGGGTCCGGGGCTGGGTTCGTATGGCGCGAAGCTGCTGGACGCCACGTACGCGGGTTCATTCCTGTTGCTTGGCCTTACCTGCGTCATCGCGGGCGTGCTGCTCACGCAGCTCGTCAATCCAAAGATCGAAGCTGTCGAAAGCAAGCGGCGACCGCTGCGCGAGATGATCTCGCAGCCAAACTACCTAGTGGCGCTGTTCGGCGCGGCGACGGGATCGGGCGTGATGGTGCTCGCGATGACGGCGACGCCGCTGGCGATGTCACACCACAACCACGGCCTGTCGGCCAGCGCGACGGTCATCCAGGCTCACATGCTGGGCATGTTCGTACCGTCGTTCTTCACGGGTAGCTTGCTCACGCGGTTCGGTGTGCATCGAGTCATGCTGACGGGTGTGGCGCTGTTGGCCGCGCACGTGGCGGTGAGTGCCAGTGGCACGGGACTGGGCTCCTTCGTGTCCGCGCTCGTTTTGCTAGGCGTGGGGTGGAACTTCCTGTACGTCGGCGGCACGACGCTGCTGACGGGCGCCTATCTGCCGGCGGAACGCGCGACGGCGCAGGCGACGAACGACTTCATCGTCTACCTGGTGGGGCTGGCCGCGTCGCTGAGCGCGGGTGTGCTGCTGGAGCTCGTGGGCTGGCGGACCCTGAATCTCTTGCTACTGCCCTGGTTGCTGATCGCGTTGATCGCGGTGCTTTGGCTGCGGCGGGCAAAATCGGTGGCGAACGGCGGTAAGTAGACCAGGCAGCCTTTATTGCGACCCCGCCTCCGAATCCGGCTTGGGATGTTTCGGCGCATCGTTTCCTTCCCGCGCGACTTCGATTGCATTGCCCTCATCGTCGCGAGCCTCGTCCGGCGCGTCCGGCTCCACATCGTCCGAAGTCGCAGCCGTGGTCGATTTCTCGCGGTCCAATGATTCCTGCACCGCCGGTTCAGCGCTGCGGTCGGGGATCTGTCGTTCGGTCATGAGCGTCTCCTCTTGGGACGACAGAGTCCCAGGCCCCGGGCCGGCTGTTCAACGGCGGGTGACGGTGAACACTGTAGGGCAACCGGCATGGCCCGCCGGCCCGGCATCACCAGAGTCTTAGCCGCCGTATGCGTCCGAGCCCACACCGTGATCGAGCGAAGTGCCTGCACCGCCGAAAATAGCCATCAGCCAGTTGACGAAACCCATTGATTCTCTCCTTAGAATGGAAGCTGCTTGCCTGCGCGAGCTTACGCCGGCGACGGGCCAGTAGCTAGACAGTTTCAGACAGGGCAGCGCCTTGGCGTGTCCGGTCACTCGAGGCTGATGCCGGCGCTAATGCGCACGCGCGCCTGCAACGCCATGTGCACGGACGGCGCCTCCTGGAAGCGCAGCTGATCGGCGATTTTCGGCAGCTGATCGTAATTCCACCCGGCGGTGTGCAGCGCGCATTTGCCCGCGGCAGTCTTTTCCCACAGGTCGAGATACTTGTGTACCCAGTAAGGGCCCGTGGAGAGTCACCGGATCCGCGGCGCTGATCGTCCTGCCGGCCGGGAATGACTATCAGGAGCTCACCGCCGACGGCACGTCAGACAAGCGGCGGCGCCGTCCATACCGTCGCATTCCCTGACGGTGCCCTCCACGGCCGTCTGCCGCCCGCGTCCGATATCGCGGGGCCGCGCCGGGCCCAATCCTGCACGGCGCTCGGTCAGAGCTATCTACAACGGGGACGCCATGAAGATTCCTGCCCTCTGCGCCATCACGCTGGCGCTCTCGCTCCCCGCGTTCAGCCAGACATCCGCCCCGC
This sequence comes from uncultured Pseudomonadota bacterium, assembly GCA_963846605.1. Classification (GTDB taxonomy): domain Bacteria; phylum Pseudomonadota; class Gammaproteobacteria; order Steroidobacterales; family Steroidobacteraceae; genus CADEED01. Next base: position 671,930 of record CAWJWS010000006.1, on the reverse strand, counting down.
CCGCTCCGACACTCACCGTGGGGGCGGTGTTCAAGGGGTTGCGCTTCGACTGGGTCCCGGTCGCCGGCGCCACCTCGTACCAGCTCGAATACCGCGCGCACCAGACCGGGCCGTTCGTGAGGATTCATGATCTGCTGGGCAGCCAGAGCTCGACGAGTTTCAGCTTCCCGGTCCATCTTTACGACTGGTCCTGGGCGCGCTATCGCCTCGCCGCCTGCAACAGCGCGGGCTGTTCGCGATCGGCGGCCGTATCGGTGTCGACGCTCCGCCGTGACGCGGCGGGCTTTTTCAAGGCGTCCCAACCGGGTCAGTACGACTACTTCGGCGAGCGATCGGATCTCTCCCCCGACGGCTACAACATGGTCGCGACCGCGCCGGGAGAAACCACCTCCTCCGGCGACACTCTGCTGGGCGGCGCGGTGTACGTGTTCCGGCGCGGCAGCGACCGGCAGTGGCGACAGCGCGCGCGCATCGACGCGCAGTCCGCGGCCTATGGCGAAAGCGAGATCTTCCTCAGCACCGCCATCAGCGCCTCCGGCGACACGGTGGTGGTTGGCCTGCCGACATTCTTCACGACAGGCGCCAGCGGCGAAGGCGAGGTGGACGTCTACCAATCGAGCAACAACGTCTGGACCCGGACGCGCGTGCCGCGGCCGCCGACAGCGAACAGCTTCGGGTGGAGCGTCGCACTGAACGAATCGGGAGACGTACTGGCGGTCCACGACAGCAACGGAAGCAACAGCGTTGTCATCTTCCGGCGGGTCAATGGCGCATGGCAGAACGTCCGCGGTCTTTCCGTCACGAGCCTCGGGTACACGGAACGGTGCGATCAGCCGGTCCTGAGTCGCGATGGCACGACGATCGCGGAACGCTGCGAAGATCCGGGATCGACGACCCGTCCGCGACGCGATTACGTCCGCGTGCACTCCGGCGCGAACTGGTCCGTGCGTACGGATATCACGCTGGGATACCCGACCTCCGCTGCCACTACCTACGGTCACTACGGGATAGACGTCGACAGGACCGGCGATACCCTGGCGGTGCAGTTCAGCCGTTCGCAATCGGGCGCGGTGAATGGCGGCGAGGGCTTCGTGCGGGTCTACAAGCGAAGCGCCGGGGTTTATTCCCACACGGCCACGCTGACTCCAGGCTCGTGGCGCTCCGAAGCGTACAAGTCCACCTTCGGGAACACGCTCGCGGTGAGCGGCGATGGGCTGACCATCGCGGTGGGCGACCCCGCTGACAACGGCACGGGCTGGGGGCCTCGCGGTGTGCCGCTGATCAGCGGCCCGACTCCGACCGGCGGAATCTATGTCTACCGGTTCAGAGACACCTGGAAGCTCGCCAACGTGGTGAAGCCTAACTACAACCCGAACCCGGGCCTGGTGCGATATTTCGACGACCACGTCAGGCTCAACCGGGACGGCAAGACCCTGATCCATGCCGCGCCCCGCGAAAGCAGCTCCGCCAGGGGCATCGACGGAGACTGGGGGAATACCGACCGGACGAGTTCCGGCGCGATATTCATGTATTGAAGTATCGGCTCCAACAACCAGGAGAACCCATGCGCGCGCCACTATTCAGATTCGTCGGTCTGCTTCTCACGCTCTCGGCCGCCGCTGGAGCCCAGACCACCACCCGGCCGCCGCCACCCGTACTCACCATAGGCGCCGGCCTCAAGGAACTGATCTTCGACTGGGAGCCCGTGCCCGGCGCGGCGGTCTACCGGCTGATGGCCAACTCGGCGCCACGCGACTACTTCGAGCTCGTGGGCGAGCGCCTTCCGGCAAGCCGCACGCGCGCGGCGATCGCGGTGGCGGCACACGATCTGCCCTGGGAGACGCGGCGCTACCTGGTGGAAGCCTGCAACACGGCCGGGTGCACGCGCTCGAACATCGTCGCGCCGCCGGCCGCAATGCTCACGACCATCGGCTACTTCAAGGCGTCGAACCCGGGCGTGAATGACCGGCACGGCGAGCAGGTATCGCTGAGTGCGGACGGCAGCACGATGGCGGTAACCGCGGATGGTGAAGACGGCGTGAATGACTCGCTGTTCAACTCCGGCGCGGTCACGGTCTACCGTCGCAATGGCCGGCAGTGGGCGCAGGAAGCGGTGCTGAAGGCATCGGACGGCCTGGCGAATACGCGGCTGGGCGGCGGCGCGCCGATGGCATACCGTTACCTGGGTCTAAGCGCCAATGGCTCGACGCTTGCGGTCGGCGCGCCGACGCGATCGCGCTCAGGACTTGCGAACGCAGGCGTGGTGTTCGTGTTCAAGCGGGCCGCGGACAACACCTGGAACGAGGTGGCGCAGTTCACTTCATCACCCGTGGCCGCGAACGACTTCTTCGGCTACTCGGTGGACGTGAGCTCGGATGGCGACGTCATCAAGGTGAGTTCGAAGTACCCGCAAGGCGGAGAAGGTACTCCGGAAGGCCGTACGCACATCTGGAACTGGAACGCGTCATCCTGGGTCTACTCGGGCGCGATCGCGCCGTTCTATCCGGGAGACCGCTGCCCGACGACGCGCATGACGGCGGACGCCAAACTACTGATCTCGGCATGCCGCACGCCCTCGGGCGAGGGGCGACTGGTCACCTCCATGCGCGTGGCGCCGCAGACCTGGTCGCGTGTGGCGGACCAGACCTACCTGTGGTTCGAGAACCCCAACATGGCGGTTACCTACGATGGCTCTTGGCTGGCGTTTCACGAAAAAAATCCGTACTACACGGATGGCGGCATCGGCCTTTACCGGCGCGCCGGTGATGCGTGGATCGTGAACACGCACTACCTGGATGGCGGTGGAAGCGGTCTGCCGGGCTACAACGGCTTCGGGCACGCCATCGAGTTCAGCCGCCACGGTGACAGGCTCGCGTTCAGCAATCCCAGTTACCGTCTGGGTGGCGCGGGAGTGATCGATCGCAACGGCACGGGATCCTCCGCCGAAGCGCATGGTGCGATCCTGTTGCTCGAGCGCGTGCCGGATTCGTTGCCGCAGTTCCAGTACACGCGATACATCAAGGCGACCAATCCGGGAGATGCGGATCGGTTCGGCGCGTCCATGGCATTCGGGGGAGCGGACGGGTTCTACTTTGCCGTCGGGGCACCGAATGAAGATGGTGGCGCCGCGGGCATCGATGGGGATCAGAACAGTGAAGCGGTTTCCAGCGCGGGGGCGGTGTACCTTTATTAGCCTCTGCATCCCCGGACCGCAGGTTCCGCCCATGAAGCTCAACTACTTCGCCGATACGGACTCGCTGTACATCGAGTTGGCGGGTCAGCCGAGTGTAGAGAGTCGCGAGGTTTCCGAAGGCATCGTGCTCGACTACGACGCCGGCGGGCAGCTGGTTGGGATCGATATCGACAACGCGAGCGCGAAGGTGGACATGAAAACGCTAAAGCTCGCGAATCTGCCCGCGAAGGTCGAAACAGTCGCGGCTTGACGCAAAGTCTCCTATCCCGGGCATTACGGAGCCCGGATGGAAGCCTCATGCGTCGCAGGAATCAGCCCGATGTCGACTGCATCGGTTAGTCTTTTCCACATTCATTTGCCGAGGCCACCACCGATGCCACCCAGTCATATCGCTTGCCCATCGCGACGGGCCTTCATGAAAGGTGCGCTGGCCACAGCCGTAGCCGTCAATTGCAGCCGCGCCGCGGCTGACCCGAGTTCCGCGGTTCCCGAAGTCGACTCGCTCCTGCTGCAAGTGGTGGTCGACAACGCGGCCTTCGGACCGTTCCTGCCCGATCAGTCGCTGCCCGGCCTGCGCGTCCAGCGCAGCGGCGGTGGTGGCGCCGCGCGCATGTCGCGCAAGGCGCTCATGGCGGAGTTCGGCCTCTCGCTGCTCGCTCAATCCAAGCGCGGTGCCGACTCACGCTCCGTGCTCGTCGACTTCGGCTACACGCCCGAGGTGCTGGCTAACAACCTCGCGATGCTCGGCATCGACGCCAGGCAGCTCCACGCCGCGGTGCTGAGCCATGGCCACCTCGACCATTACGGCGGCTTCGCGGGCGTGTTCGGCAAGGACGTGCCGGCCAAGCATCTGCCGCTGTTCGTCGGCGGCGAAGAAACCTTCTGCGAGCGACTGGCGATGATCGGCACTCCTCCTCCCGTCATGGGCACGCTGGATCGCGCGGAGCTCGCGGCCGCGGGGCTGGACGTGAAGATCGCGATGGCGCCCGCCGCGGTGGCGGACCACGCGTTCACGACGGGGCTGATCCCGCTCGAGACGTTCGAACGCGCGGCGATCCCGACGCAGATGCGCCCGGGTGTTGGGTGCGAGGCTAGCGCGCTGGCGCCAGCGAAGCGCGATGTGAAGGAACTGCCCGACGACGGCGAGCACGAGCTCGCGACGTTCTACAACGTGAAGGGCCTGGGACTCGTGGTGATCGCCTCGTGCAGCCACCGCGGTGTGCTGAACTCGGTGAAACGCGCGCAGGTGATCTCGGGTGTGCAAAAGGTGCACGCGGTGGTCGGCGGCTTCCATCTGGTTCGGCCTCGCACCGAAGACGAGGCGCGCCGCACGGTGGCGGAGTTCGTGAAGATGGACCCTACCTACATCATTCCCATGCACTGCACGGGCGAGGTATTCATTGCGGAGGCGCTGCGCGTGGTGCCGGGCAAGGTGATCCGGCCTTACGTGGGGAACCGGTTCACGTTCGCGGCGGCGTAGCGCCGCGCGTCAGCCTCCCGTTTAATCTTCTTCGCGGGTCATCAATTGAGGCGCATCACAGAGGCGCTCGCGACCTCGTCTCCACCTGTCCTGCGATCCTCACCGCGCTGCAACTCACGCGACAGCAACACCAGCTCCTGACAATGGCCGGGGAGACGCTGCAGCGCGCTGATCAATTCATCGCCATGCACCGGTTCGCAGACCAGAAAACCCTGCAATGACAGTACCGGATGATTCAGCAGCATCGCGAACTGCTCGAGGCGCTCGACGCCTTCGGCGGTGACCTCGAGGCCGAGATCGCTGCACAGCCCGATGGTGGCGCGCGCGATCGACGCGGAGCGGGCACTGCTGTCCATGCGTGCGATCAGGCTCCGATCGAGCTTGACGCGGGTGAGCGGCAACTGCTCGAGCGACGCCATGGACGAAAAGCCCGCGCCGAAGTCATCGAGCGCGATCGCCACGCCTATCTCGCGCAGCCGCCTCAATGTGCCCACGGTGGTGGGGCCGGTCTGCAGTACGGACTCGGTCAGCTCGAGCTCCAGGCAACGCGCGGGTAATGCGAACTCGGCGAGCGTGGCCTGCAGCCTTTCCACGAATCCGGCGTCCAGGAATTGCCGTGGCGAGATGTTGATGGCGATGCGCGCATCGGGCCAGCCGCCACGATGCCAGCGCGCGGCGGCGGCGATGGCCGTGCGCAGAACCCAGTCGCTGATCTCGTTGATGAGGCCGGATTCTTCCGCGACGGCCAGGAACTCGCCGGGCGCCCGATAGTGCCCGTCGGGCGTGCGCCAGCGAAGCAGTGCTTCCACCAGGCACACCTCGAGATTCTGGACGCTGACCTCTGGCTGATAGAACAGCTCGAATTCTCCATTCTGAATCGCGCGTCGCAGACGCTGCTCGGTGGCGAACTTCACGCTGGCCGCGACGAGCAGCTCGGGCGTGAACACCACGAGCCGGCTTCGGCCCAGCGCCTTGGCCTGGAACAGCGCGGCATCGGCGGCGCGCAGCAGCGCCTCGGCCTGGCGTTCGTGATCGGGAAACACGCTGGCCCCGACGCTCACGCTCACGATGAGCTCGCGGCCGTCGACGGCGAGCGGCGCCTGGAATGCCTCGACGATGCGGCCGCCGGCGGAGAGCGCCATCTCGACCGATTCCGCGCCTTCACGCACGACCATGAATTCATCCCCGCCGAGACGCGCGGCGAACCCGAATTTATCCGCGGTCTCCTCGAGCCGGGAGGCGATGGCCTGCAGGACTTTGTCGCCGTAGGCGTGCCCGAGGCTGTCGTTGAGAGTCTTGAAGTTGTCGATGTCGAGGAAGTACACGCCCACGTGCTGATCCCGCGCCTGCGCGCGCTCGATGGCGGCATTCAGCGCGACGAACAGCTGGCGGCGGTTCACGAGACCGGTGAGGGGATCGCGCTCCGCAAGCTGGCGCAGCTGATACGTGCGCTCCGCGACGCGCGTCTCCAGGCGCGATTGCGCCGCGATGACCTGCGCGGCCATGTCGTTGAACGATTTTCCCAGGAGGTTCAGCTCGCGAATGCCGCCGGGCGCCACCGGCTCGATCCGTTCGCCGCGCGCCAGCCGGTCGGCCGCCGCGAGCAGGCGCCGGACCGGCCGGACGATGCTGATGATGGTCGCGAAGCATAGATAGGCGACGACCGCGAGCACCAGGAGACTGAGCCAGGCCACGGTGGCGCGGTGCGGCGCTTCGGAGGACGTCGACGTGATCGTGGTCCGGGCGGGCACCGATTTCGCATCCACAGCGACCGTCACCGTACCGGGCGTCACCGCACCGGGCGTCACCGCTGGCGCGACCTGCGGAGGCCGAGCCGGCGCATCGGCGAGCGCCGTGAGTTGTCGGCCGAGCTCCGCGCTCTCGCGGGAAAAGTTCTGCGAGGCTGATACCGTTCGTGTTTCGGCATCCAGGAGCTGACGCCGCGAATTCGTGAGCTGCTCCAGGTCCGCGCGTGTGGCCTCGAACCACTCGTCTCCCTGGGAGCGCCGCAGGCCCTTCTCGTTCTCCAGCAAGGTTGCGGCGAAAGCCTGTTCGGCCTGCTCGACCAGTGCCTGGGCATTGCCGGCGGCACCCACGACATTCCGTGCCGCGAAGGCCTGCTGGATGTCGTTGAGCTCCGCGCTCAATCGAAGCAACGATTGCCTGGCCACGACGCGCCCCATGATTTTCCACGCGCGGTCGATGGACTCCTGCAGGCGTGCATTCATGCGGGCGAAGACGGTCGAGTAGCGTGCCGACAGCCGCTGTCTGGCATGCGCGGCGGTGGTGAACGTCTTTCCACTGACCTGGTGCACTTCGATCGCCGCCGCCAGCGTACGCCCGGCATCGGATGGCACACCTTCCTTCGAGAAGCTTGCCACTGCCCGCTGCAATTCCGATTCCGCGTCGGTGAGACGGGCGGCCATCGCCTTGGAATTTTCTTCCGCGTGCCGGCGCACGGCGTCTTCGTACAGGCGAAGCGCACCGCGAAGTGGGGCGGTGGAGGTGGCGGGCGAGCCGGAGCTCATATTGCTGCTCGCCGGAGCGGATCTGGATTCGGAATTCGATCTTGGTGGAACGGCATCCGTCTGCACGATGACCCACGCCGCCCGGTCGACGACGAGATGCGCCGTGGCGGCGATCCCCGCCACGCCGGCGAACGCCAGCACCAACCTGGCCGTGATGCTCAGATTGCCCAGCGCGAGGAACGATCCAACGCGCCTGCGAAGCCCGCGCAATCCGTTGCCGCCCGATACGCTCATGTCCGCCGGGTGCCGCGAAAGCACCCCATCCCCTCGTGGTCCATTCGTCGGCAAAGTGTGCCGTGAGCGCGGCTGCAGGAAGTTGCAAGCCGCTGATTTCCCGAGGGTGGCTTCGTGCACAGTTCACACTTCGCTGTAAGCCGAATCCCTCATTCGCGAGGCCGGCTTGCGCGTCGTCTTCCCGCGGCTCCGCGGCGGCCTGGGCAACGCGCATCAGGTGACTATCGTCACTGGCGGTCGGGTGCCGCCCGGCGCATCGTTGTTTGGAGCGCGCGAGCTCCGCTCGCGGAGATCAAGAACAACGCACCGCGCTCAATTTCGATCCGATACAACGTGGCGGTGGTCCCCGCACGCGAGTCGCCTCGCGATCCGCGTGTTTCAACCGCGCGCCTCACAGGGAGCTTTCTCGTTTCATGCACACCATGCAGAAGTACGGCGGCCTTGCCGCCATCGGCGCGGCCGTCACTTTCATCATCGGCTTCGCCCTCTATGCCACGCTGCTGATCCCGGCGGGATACGGCTCACTGAAGGTCGACCCGGCCAAACACGTGGCATTCCTCGCGGAACACAAATCGCTTCTGCATGCCTGGAACCTGATCATCTACGTGGTCTTTGGAATTCTCCTGGTGGTTCTCACCCTGGCGCTGGACGAGAAGCTGAACAGCCGCTCACCCGGTTTGATGCGCGCCGCCAAGGCGTTCGGACTCATCTGGGCCACGCTGGTCATCGCGAGTGGCATGGTGGCCAACATCGGCGCCTCGGTGGTCACCGAGGTGTTCGCGAAGGACCCGGCCACGGCGGGCACCGTATGGCTATCACTGATGGTCGTCATCAATGGGCTCGGCGGTGGCAACGAGATCGTGGGCGGCTTGTGGGTGTTGCTGATCAGTCTGGTGGCGCTGCGCTCCAGGCTCGTGCCGAAAGTGCTGAGTTACCTGGGGATCATCGTGGGCCTGGCGGGAGTGGTCACCGTGATTCCCATGCTTCAGGAAGCGGGTTCGGTGTTTGGCCTGGGGCTCATCCTGTGGTTCGCGTGGATCGGCATCTGGCTTTTGATGCAGCCGATGCAGCGATCATCCTCGGCCTGAACGCCCCGCGCCCCACCGAGCCCTGACCACTCGGGGCGCGGCATGACCGACTCGGCCGAAAGCTGGCCCCGCGAAGCGAAGCGTCTCCGGTCACCCTCCCTTCGCGTCATCCTCCAGGTTCTCGATTTCCTGGATCTTGAGCGGCGGTGTCTTGGCGCGCGCCGCTCCCGCTACCGGCTCAGCTTGCGAGGGCGCGAGGCGATCCGAGCCCACGTCCGGCGGTGCGCCGTGCGCCGTGGCGCGCAACATCTCGTTGCCTTGCTCGTCGGTGCCGACCTCATCGTCGTCATCGAAGTCCTCGTTGTCCGCCGTCTGTTCCGGCGGGATCTTCGGATCCAGGGGCTGGCCGGGTATGGTGGTGGGCGCGATGGGTTCGTTCGGGCGTTTGCCAGGCATGGGGCGCTCCTTTGACTGCTTCGCCGAAACTAGGCCCCCGGTCATCGCAAGTGTAGTCAGCGTGTGCCGGCGATGCGCGTAGTCGCTGCACCGGAGTCGAAGGGCGACCCACCTCAGAGCGCGTACGCGACCGGAAAGGCCCCGCCAACGGTGGCCGGCAGGGCCCGCGATCACGAAATCTATCCAGCGATCAAAGGTCGTCCAGCGCCGCAGCGAGTTCTGCGCTCAGATCATCGTGCTTGTCCGCCAGGAACGAAGCGATCCACTTCAGCACCGCCGGTGCCTTGTTCGCCTCGGCCACTTTGAAGCTGACGCCCACGTATGCCGGGGTTGGCGATGTATTGGGCGGAAGCGGTAGCGGCTCGCTACCCTTCACGGCATCGGCGCGGTCCTTTGGCGTCGCCAGATCGAGGATGGTCTGCGCGTTCGGTGAGTAGTCGAACTTGTCGCGGACGAGAATCTCCGAGAACAGCGTCTCCTTCCGGCCGCGATTCCCATCGAGCCATACGGCTGACATCGTCTGGGAGACGGCGATCGTGGCCTGTTTGCCGTCCTTGTGCACCTTCGCGGCGAGACCTGTGATGGACACGCTGATGGGCACGACCTTGAGCACGCTTTGATCCCTCGAGTAGAGCCCGACGATCTTGAGCCGCTCGGTGTTCGTGCATGCGGTATCAGACTTGGGGCACTCTCGCTCGAGCAGCTCCCAGCAGCTGAGCTGAGAGGCCGGGTCGAAAGGCGCCTGTGCGGCCACCCACTTCCCTGAATCGTGAAAATCCTCATACTGAAAACCGCTTTCCCGCTCGCTCGAGTACTTCTTCAGCTCCCGTTCGGCGCGGGCGGAGAGGCTGCTCACGATCTTCCCTGCAATCCACCCGATGAAGATCCCGCCCACCGAGGCATTCACGTGGGGCGGTGGCTGCTGCTTCACGCAGGTCCCGTCGGCGTATCCCTTGAACTGGCGATACGAGAAGTCGACTCGCTTCGGCGCATCAGCCGCGAGCGCCGTGGCGGCGCTGCCGCCGACGATGGCTAACAAGATACTTGCTGCGACGCAAAACGATTTGGCCCGAAGTTTCATCACATCACCTGTTTTTGTTAGTCCCACTACCTTCTGTTGGCACTGAAGGAAATATCTCATCAGCGCATGAGATAAAAGTCCGCTCGGGCACAGAGATTTGCCAGGTGTCACGAAGAGGATCGCGTCATGAAGGTTCGTTTTGGGAAGGCCGGCAAATTGCTCGGCCCGCTGGCTTCCATGTTCCTCGCGGGAAACGTGTGGGCGACCACGCCGGCGCGAGAAACCGGAGGATTGCCGGCTGCATTCCAGCAGAAGGTCCAATCCCTTCCTATGGGGAGCACTCCCTTCCATGTGAAGCGCGGATTGCAGCGAGTCGCGCAGCGCGCCCAGTTCGCCCGCTTCTCCATGACTCGCCGCCTCGGGAGCCAGAAGTTCCTGAGCCAGGCGCAGGTCCAGGCGTTCCAGGAGGAATTTCCCGCCGCGGTGGTGCCCGAGATGTCCCAGAAAATCCGTGGCACACGCCAGATCCCGGTGATCACGGTGAACTTCCAAGAGTACGCGAGCGCTCCGTATCCCGAAGCTGACCTTCAGAAGGAACTCTTCGATGGCCCCTGGCCCACCGGGACGATGACGGACTATTACAAAGAGGTTTCGTCGAACAACCTGGTGCTGCGCGGCCGGGTCACCCCTTGGGCGAAGCTGGCCAACGACAGCCAATACTACGAAGGCAACGATTTCCTGAATCCGAGCACCAACCAGATGGAGCCCTGCTACGGCGTCTGCACCAACGGCAAGGTTCATGAACTGATCGCGGAAGCGCTGTCACACCCGCTCAACGCTGGAACTGACTGGGGCCAGTACGACAACGAGGGCCCGGACAACATTCCCAATTCCGGCGACGACGATGGCTATGTCGACTTCGTCGCTTTCGTGCATCCGGAGTTCGGCGGCGAATGTGATCGGGATGGGAATAAGAACATCTGGTCGCACAGTTTCGACCTGGGTAACGCTGGTGCTGGTGCGTATCAGACGAAATCACCGCGCCACGGTGGTGGCTTCATCAAGATCGACGACTACACGATTCAACCAGGTCTCGATTGCTCGGGAGAGACGATGATCCAGATCGGCGTGTTCGCCCATGAGTTCGGCCATGCCTTTGGATTGCCGGATCTCTACGACACGGATCGCAGCAATGGCGCTTCGGCGGGTATTGGCACCTGGTGCCTGATGTCTGCCGGCTCCTGGGGCGGCGATCGCCGGAGTCCGGATCGCCCCACGCATATGTCGCCCTGGGCCAAGAGCTTCCTGGGTTGGCTCGATGAGAAACCGGTGAACGCGGACGAAGCCAACGCGAAACTGGTGGACGTGCTCGGTTCACATGCGGCGCGCCGGGTGCGCATTTCACCAACCCAGTACTACCTCATCGCCAACGTTCAGAAGACGGGCTTCAACGCCAAACTACCGGGCGACGGCATCCAGGTGTGGAAGATGAACGACTCCGTGATCGGCAGCGCCATGGGCAGCAACCGGGTGAACGCCGATGAGACCAATCGCGGCGTGCAGCTCGTGGAGGCCGATGACAACCACTCACTGGATGAGCCGCAGAATCACGGCGAACCAGGTGATTTGTTCCCGGGCCCGCAGGGTAAGAGCAAGTTCGATTCGGGCACCGCACCTGCCTCCGTGGGCAACTTCGCAATGTGTTCGATCCCCGCGTCTGCCAATCAGATGAATGTGAAGTTTTTCGTTTCGCGCAACCGTTGCGGTGGGGCTGCAGGTTCAGCGGGTGAGTCTGTCGAGGCTTCGGAGGTAGTGCTACCTCCGCAAGGTGCGGTGTCGCTTGAATCACTCAAGGCCATGCCCAGCGGCGCGCGGGTGCTGACGCAGGGCGTACTTCGCAATGTCGGTGACAAGTTCTTTGAAGGCAGGAAGCGGCGAATCGCCTTGGTGGCGGCGGATGGCACGATCATCGACGTGGCGGTCAGCAGCGCGACCGAGGTGGCCCCGACTCCGAACAGCGTGGGCCCGCAGGCTCTGCCTTCGCTCCTCGACAAGCCCGTCGTGATCGAAGGCGTGATCGAGAAGGTGGAAGGTAGTGAAGGTCAGCAGACGCGCATTCGGGCGAACTCCGTGAAGGTCGTGCCAACGGCGCCGCAGTGAGATCCAGGAACGAAGAGGCCCCGCCAACTCTCGCCGGCGGGGCCTTCAATCAATCGAACCTTGATCTACTAACGATCAGGTCTTCGACGCGTCGTAGATGCTCTGGATCGCCGTGTCCAACGACTTGTTGAACTGCTCGTCCGACTGCTGCGCGCTCAGGCCTTCCGACAGCGCGCGCGAGAAGCTCGCGATCATGCCGTTCTGCTTCGCGAGGCGCTTGTTGGCTTCATCACGCGAGTAGCCGCCCGACAGCGCGACGACCTTCAGCACGCGCGGGTGCTTCACGAGGTCGGCGTACAGGTTGTCCACATCGGGGATCGTGAGCTTCAGCATGACCTGCTGGTTCGCCGGCAGCTTGTCCAGCTCAGCGATGATTTCCTTCTTGAGGACTTCTTCCGAACCCTTCTTGTCCGGGTTCTTGATGTCCACTTCCGGCTCGACGATCGGCACGAGGCCGTGGCCCAGCACCTGGCGGGCGATCTCGAACTGCTGCTTCACGACGGCCTTGATGCCTTCGGCGTTGTTCTGCTTGATGACCGAACGCTCCTTGGTGCCGAAGATGCCGTTGGCCTTGGCCTTCACCAGCAGCGTCGTCCAGCGTCGGCATCGGCTTCATGAGCTGCACGCCGTTGGCTTCGTCGGCGAGGCCCTTGTCGATCTTGAGGAACGGAACGACCTTCTTGTCCCACAGGTACTGCGCCGCGGGCTTGCCACCGAACTCACGATCCATCGTGGCTTCGAACAGGATGGCGCCGGCAATGCGCTCACCGGTGAACACCGGGCTGGTGACGATGCGGCTGCGCATCTGGTGGACGAGATCCATCATCTGCTGCTCGCCCGAGTAGGTGTTCTCTTCGATGCCGTAAAGCTTGAGCGCCTTCGGGGTGCTGCCGCCGCTCTGGTCCAGCGCCGCGATGAATCCCGGCTGGTTGCGGATCTTGGCTGCTTGCGTCTCGAAATTGCTCATTGCCTTACGCCCTCTGGGGTTGGTCTGTTTTGAGAGGCGGGCATGTTAAGGGTGGCCCCGGGCGGTGGCAATGGCACATATATAAGAGTGGGCGGTTTGCGTAAGTCCTTGCGGACAAAGGACATTCGCGGCGGACAGCCTGCTGGCCCGTTGATACCGGTTTCCTCGGGCGGGCGGCCGCGCAGCGGCTAGACTCGCGGCCCTGTTTCGCATGGGAAGACCTTCGATGCCTATTTTTCGGAACCAGACCTACGCGGCGTTCCTGTTCGACATGGATGGGACGCTGCTCGACTCCTCGGCGGTAGTGGAAAGGGTCTGGCGTACCTGGGCGGAGCGGCACGGCATCGACACCACCGCCCTGATGAACGCCATGCACGGCGTGCGCGCCGAAGACACGGTGCGGCGGTTCGCGAAGCCGGGCATGGACGTGGCCACGGAAAACGAATGGATCCTGAACGCCGAACTGAGTGATGTCGAAGGACTGGTGCCGCTGGATGGCATTGCCGCATTCATCGGCTCGTTGCGGGCGCATGAGTGGGCGGTGGTCACGTCGGCGACACTCGCGCTCGCGACGGTGCGGATACGCGCGGCGAAGCTGCCCATCCCCGACGTGATGATCACGGCGGAAGATGTGAAGCGCGGGAAGCCGGATCCGGAAGGGTTCCAGCTGGCGGCGAAGCGGTTGAGCGTGCCCATCGGCGATTGCCTGGTGTTCGAGGATTCGCCGGCAGGCGTCAAGGCCGCCAAGGCGGCAGGCGCGCACGTGGTGGTCGTCGGCGGGCACGTCCCGGACACGGAAGGCAATTACGCGATTCCGAATTATCTCTGACGAGAAATGGGTAGCCGAACACGCCCGCCACGCAAGATGTAGGCATCCATCACCCCGCATGCGAGGCGCCACCCGTTAGACGTCATCCTCGCGATGGCGGAAAGTGTGTCCATGAACACAGCAACACCGTCTCCTCAAGCTGATATCCACGTAGCCGAGCTGGCTCTGCGCGACGTACTGGCGGGCGAAATCCGCGAAGAAGCGCGCGACGTCGCCAACTCCCTGGACCGCATGCTGGTTCACGTGGTGAACATGAAATCGGCAGTCGAAAGCACGCCCGCCTCGCACACCAATGTCGCGAAGCGCCTCAAGGATTTCTCGGTGACGACGGCGCGGCTCGCGGCCAAGCACCCCAAGTCCGCGGTGAAGCTGGAACGGCTTTCGGAAGCATTCCGCGACGCAGGTGCGCAGGTGTTCAAGGCCGCCTCCGCGGGCGAACAGGGTCAGCGCGCTGACGCGGCCTGACCCGCGCCGGGCTTCGCGGCCCTCACTTCCGGTTCTTGTATGCGATCGCCACCAGGATGAGCAGGTAGGACGCCAGCCTCACGGTGTACAGCACCACGCTTCCGGATTCGGGATTGTCGACGAACAAGAAGCCGGTGCGATTGACGCCTTCGATGGCGAAGGCCGCCGAGAACGCGAGGAACAGCGGATCCCGCGTCTGCCGCCAGAACTTCAGGAAGTAGCCGCTCGCCACCAGCGACGCGGTGACGATCACGCCTAGCAGGAACCCTTGGGTCATGACGGCTCACTCTCGAAGATGAGACCGTAAAGCATGAGCAGCATCGATGCCGCCGCGACCAGCAGCCGCTCCGGATACAGGCTCGCGTCGTGGACGACGTACAGATCGAAGATGAGCAACGCGTTCGAAACGGTGAGGCCTGCAAAGCACAGCCCACACCACAACAGCAATCGCTTCCGCACCTTGGCGAATGCGCGCAGCAGCAGCAACGCGCACAAGCCGACGGTAAGCGTCCCCAGGATGTTCACGGTGAGTTGCAGCATCAGTCGTCCTTCTTGAGGCTGAAAGCCCGCGCGAACTCCTGCACGGGGTTGGACGCTTTCCGGTGGATGAGCGTCGCGATGGGAATGAGATGTGAGCGATAGGCCTCGGCCGTCTGCCGGACGGTCTGGCGTTCCTCGTCGCTGGCCGGGCTGAACCGGTAGTGCGCGCCGCCATCGGCGGAATCGATCAGCTGACGCTGGTGGAGCGAATGCAACACCGCGGCGGACGAAGGAGTGGCGACGTAGACGCGCGATGCGATGTCATCGACGCTCCACTCGCGCGATTCGTCGGCACTCATGATGAGCAGCGCTTCGAGTTCGGTGACGGTGCTGATCCGTTGCAGGATGAACTGCACCACCGACGCGGGGATACCGGTCTGGGTCATAAGCGCGCCGGATCAGGTTGCGGCGAGAATTCCGACCAGTTCATCGATGTCGACAGGCTTGGCGAGATGACGATCGAAACCCGC
Organism: uncultured Pseudomonadota bacterium; assembly: GCA_963846605.1. Taxonomy (GTDB): domain Bacteria; phylum Pseudomonadota; class Gammaproteobacteria; order Steroidobacterales; family Steroidobacteraceae; genus CADEED01. The sequence continues at coordinate 656,559 of CAWJWS010000006.1, read as the reverse complement.
CGCGCGCGAACGCTCCATGTCGGCTTCGTGGGCGTAACCCGAGATCGCGAACATGAGTGCGCCACTGAAGCCCTCGCTGCGCAGTCGACGCGCAACGTCGTATCCGTTGATTTTTGGCAACCCGATGTCCAGCAGCAGGATGTCGGGCTTGAAGGCATGCGCAGCCTGGATGCCATCTTCACCATCGTGCGCGGACTGCACGATGTAGCCGTTCTGCTCGAGGATCCAGGCGAGCGTGACCGCGGAGTCGATGTTGTCATCGACGATCAGCACGCGCTTCGCCGCGCCCGCTTCCGGCGCGGGCATCGGAGCACGGGCCTCCGCGTGCGGAGCTTCCAGGGCCGCCGAGTTCAATAGCGGGAGCTGGATCCGGAACGTGGAGCCGCGGCCTTCGCCATCGCTGTGCGCCGAGATCGTGCCGCCGTGGAGTTCGACCAGCCGTTTGCAGATGAACAACCCGATGCCCAAGCCACCCTGCGAACGGTCGAGTGAGCTGTCCGCCTGCGCGAACAGATCGAATATCCGGCCGAGCATGTCGGGCGCAATGCCGATGCCGTTGTCGATGATCGATACGAGCACGTTCTGGTCCCGCTGCTCCACGATGACGCGGACACGGCGTTCGGCGCGGGAGAACTTGATGGCGTTGAGCAGCAGATTGACCATGGATTGCTCGAGCCGCGTGCGGTCGGCATCGACACGCAAGGGCGCCGACGTCGACATCACGACCTCGATGTCCTCGCCATGGTTGAGCTGCGCGCGCGCCACGTCGATGGCCTGGTGGACGATCTGCGCGATGTCGGCGGGTTCCTTGCGCAGCTCGAGCTTGCCACGCGTGACACGGGCGACGTCGAGCAGGTCATCGACTATGCGCCGCAGGTTACGCGTCTGGCGATCCACCAGCGTGACCATGCGGCCCGTGTCCGCCTTCGGCGAATGCATCACCTGCACCGCGTTCATGATGGCGGCCAGGGGATTTCGCAGCTCGTGGCCCAGCATCGCGAGGAACTCGTCCTTGAGGCGGTTCGCCTGCCCCAGTTCCTCGGTGCGCTCCGCTACGCGCTGCTCCAGCGTCTCATTGAGCTGCCGGAGCTGCTCTTCGGCATGGCGCCGCTCCTTCACCTCTTCGAGCAGCGCGGAATTCGCGCTGGCGGCATCGAGATTCTTGCGGTGCAGTTCGGCGAACACGGCGACCTTGGATCGCAGGATCTGAGGATTCACCGGCTTGTGCAGATAGTCCACCGCGCCGCTGCCGTAACCTTCCAGAACGTGCTGATCCTCGCTGTAGTACGCGGTCAGGAAGATGATGGGAACCTGCGCGGTCTTCTTGCGCTTCTTGATCACCTCGGCGAGTTCGAAGCCGGTCATGCCCGGCATGCGGATGTCGAGGATCAGCAGCGCGAATTGCTCCGCCACCAGCGCCAGCAGCGCCTCGTCGGCTGAGTGCGCCCTCACCAGCTTGTAGTCCGGGTCGTTGAGGACGGTTTCGAGGACGATGAGATTCTTGGGTTCGTCGTCCACGATGAGGATCTTGATCGGCGCCACCTTCGTGGGTACCGGGTTTCGCGTGGGGCGATCGCGTGACCCGCCTTCCGATGGGGCGCGGTTCAAGGGAACGATCTTCTTGTCCATGTTCATGGCGCCCCCTTCAGCGGTACAGCCAGACGCGCAGCAGCGACAGCAGCTGATCGGTGTTGACCGGCTTGGCGATGTAGTCGCTGGCGCCGGCGTCGAGGCACTTTTCGCGGTCGCCCTTCATCGCCTTGGCGGTCAGCGCGAGGATCGGCAGCGTGCGGAACTGCGGGATCCTTGCGGATCTCGCGCATCGTCTCGTAGCCGTCCATCTCCGGCATCATGATGTCCATCAGCACCAGGCTGAGGTCCGGCGTGCGTCTTGATGATCTCGATCGCCTGGCGGCCGTTGGTGGCGCTGATGACCTCCATCTCCTGGTTCTCCAGCACCGTCGTGAGCGCGAAGATGTTGCGCGCATCGTCGTCGACCACCAGCACCTTGCGGCCGCGCAGCGCCTCGTTCGAGCCGTGCAGGCGCTCGAGCATCGCCTGCTTCTCGGCCGGCAGGTCGGAGACCACGCGATGCAGGAACAGCGCCGTCTCGTCGAGCAGGCGCTCGGGCGACTGCACGTCCTTCAGCACGATGCTCTTGGCCATGGTCTTGAGCTGCGCTTCCTCGTCGGCGGTCAGGTCCTTGCCGGTGAAGACGACGACGGGAACGTCGCGCAGCGCGGGTTCGCCGTGGATCTGTCTCGAGCAGCTCGAAGCCGGTCATGTCCGGCAGGCGCAGATCGAGCACGCAGCAGTCGAACGGCTTGGTCGAGCAGCGCGTCGAGCGCCTCCCCGCCGGTGCCGACGGTGGTGATCTCGATGTCGTCGTGCCCCAGCAGCTCGACGATGCCTGCCGCTCGATGTCGTTGTCCTCGACGACCAGCAGGCGCTTCGTGCGCGGCGCGACGAAGTCCTTGATGCGGTCGAAGCAGCTTCCAGCTCGTCCGTGGTGGCGGGCTTGACCAGGTAGGAGAAGGCGCCGTGCGAGAGGCCGTGCTGGCGCTCCTCCTCCAGCGAGATGATCTGCACCGGGATGTGCCGCGTCGCGGGATCGAGCTTGAGATTGTTCAGCACCGTCCAGCCGAGCATGTCCGGCAGGAAGATGTCGAGCGTGATGGCGGTGGGCTGGTACTGCCGGGCGAGCGACAGGCCCGTCGCGGCCCCTCGTGCGCGACGATGCCCTTGAAGCCCTTGTCGCGCGCGAGGCCCAGCAGCACGCGCGCGTAGTGCGGATCGTCCTCGACGATGAGCAGCGACGGCATCGCCGGGCTCGATGTCGTCGCGGTCGTCCGCGATGTGCTCTTCGCGCGCGACCGGCAGCATCGGCAGCGCGTGCGACGTCTGCGATGCGTGCGGACGTGCCGATGCGCGACGCATGCTGCGCTGTGCGGGCCCGTGTAGTGCAGCGGCAGATAGAGCGTGAACGTGCTGCCCTCGCCGGGCGTGCTCTGCAAGCCGGATTTCGCCGCCGAGCAGCGATGGCCAGTTCGCGGCTGATGGCGAGGCCCAGGCCGGTGCCGCCGTACTTGCGGCGCGTGCCGGCGTCCGCCTGCTGGAACGCCTCGAAGATGAGGCGCTGCTTCTCCGGCGCGATGCCGATGCCGGTGTCCGTGACCGCGAAGGCGATGACCTGCGGCGGCTGTGCTCGAGCACCGGGTGGTCCGCGCTCCAGCCGTGCGGTCGCGAGCCGCACGCGCACGTTCACGTGCCCGTGCGCGGTGAACTTGAAGGCGTTGGACAGCAGGTTCTTGAGGATCTGCTGCAGGCGCTTCGGGTCGGTGGCGATCGCAGCGCGGCAGGTCGTCGGTCGAACTCGCACGTTGAACGGCAGGTTCTTGGTCTCGGCGACGTGGCGGAAGTTGCGCTCCACGGTGTCGCGCAGGGCGGCGAAGGTGATCTCCTCCGCTTCGACCGTCACCGTGCCGGACTCGATCTTCGAAAGGTCGAGAATGTCGTTGATCAGGTTCAGCAGGTCCGAGCCGGCCGAGTGGATGTTGCGCGCGAACTCCATCTGCTTCGGCGCTGAGGTTGCCCGGCGCGTTCTCCGCCAGCTGCTGGCCCAGAATCAGGATCGAGTTCAGCGGCGTGCGCAGCTCGTGCGACATGTTCGCCAGGAACTCGGACTTGTACTTCGAGGTGAGCGCCAGCTCGGCGGCCTTTTCTTCCAGCGCGCGGCGGGCCTGCTCGACTTCCTTGTTCTTGCGCTCCACTTCGGCGTTCTGCTCGGCGAGCTGCCTGGCCTTCGTGCGCCAGCTCTTCGTTGGTCTGCTGCAGTTCCTTCTGCCGGGTCTGCAGTTCGACGGTGAGCTGCTGCGACTGCTGGAGCAGGCCTTCCGTGCGCATCGTGGCTTCGATGGTGTTGAGCACCACGCCGATGCGACTGCGTGAGCTGCTCGAGGAAGTGCGAGGTGACCGTGGCGTGAACGGCTGCAGCGAGGCCAGCTCGATCACCGCCTTGGTCTGGCCTTCGAACAGCACCGGCAGCACGACGATGCTGACCGGGCGCGCGTCGCCCAGGCTCGAGCTGAATCGCGGTGTAGTCCGTGCGGCACGTCGGTGAGCAGGATGCGCTGCTTCTCCGCGGCGCACTGGCCGACCAGGCCGTCGCCGAGTGCGATGCGTCTCGGGCTGGCCGTCGCCGCGTGCGCGTAGCCGCGAGCAGCAGCCGGCAGCTGCGGTCTCGTCGGCTCGCCGCGTCCATCTGATAGATGGTGCCCTGCTGCGCATCGACCAGCGGCGCCAGCTCGGAAGCAGCATCTGGCCCACGGTGTACAGATCGCGCTGGCCCTGCAGCATGCGGTGAACTTGGCCAGGTTCGTCTTCAGCCAGTCCTGCTCCTGGTTGCGCTCCGTGGTCTCGCGCAGGTTGTCGATCATCGTGTTGATGTTGTCCTTCAGCTCGGCCACCTCGCCGCGCGTTTCCACCTGGATCGAGCGCGTCAGGTCGCCCTTCGTCACGGCGGTGGCCACTTCGGCGATGGCGCGCACCTGCGTCGTCAGGTTGGCCGCGAGCAGGTTCACGTTGCCGGTCAGATCCTTCCACGTGCCGGCCGCGCCGGGCACGTTGGCCTGGCCGCCGAGCCGGCCTTCCACGCCGACCTCGCGCGCCACGTTCGTCACCTGCTCGGCGAAGGTCGCCAGCGTGTCGGTCATGTTGTTGATCGTCTCGGCGAGCGCGGCGACTTCGCCCTTGGCCTGCACCGTGAGGCTTCTGGCGCAGGTTGCCGTTCGCCACGGCGGTCACCACCTTCACGATGCCGCGCACCTGGTCGGTCAGGTTGGCCGCCATGAAGTTCACGGAGTCGGTGAGATCCTTCCACGTGCCGGCCACGCCGGGCACCTGCGCCTGACCGCCGAGCTTGCCTTCGGTGCCCACTTCGCGCGCCACGCGCGTCACTTCGGCGGCGAAGGCAGTTGCAGCTGGTCCACCATCGTGTTGATGGTGTTCTTCAGCTCGAGGATCTCGCCCTTCACGTCCACCGTGATCTTGCGGGACAGGTCGCCGCGCGCCACGGCCGTCGTCACTTCCGCGATGTTGCGCACCTGGGCCGTGAGGTTGCGCGCCCATCGCGTTCACGGAGTCGGTGAGATCCTTCCACGTGCCGGCCACGCCGGGCACCACGGCCTGCACGCCGAGCCGGCCTTCGGTGCCCACTTCGCGCGCCACGCGCGTCACTTCGGAGGCGAACGAGCGCAGCTGCTCCACCATCGTGTTGATGGTTTCCTTGAGCTGCAGAATTTCGCCGCGCACGTCCACGGTGATCTTGCGCGACAGGTCGCCGTTGGCCACGGCGATGGTCACCTCGGCGATGTTGCGCACCTGGCCGGTCAGGTTCGAGGCCATGGAGTTCACGTTGTCGGTGAGATCCTTCCACGTGCCGGCGACGCCCGGCACCTCGGCCTGGCCGCCGAGCTTGCCTTCGGTGCCGACTTCGCGCGCCACGCGCGTCACTTCCGAGGCGAACGCGTTCAGCTGGTCCACCATCGTGTTGATGGTGTTCTTTGAGCTCGCAGGATTTCGCCCTTCACGTCCACCGTGATCTTGCGGCGACAGGTCGCCGCGCGCGATGGCCGTCGCCACGTCGGCGATGTTGCGCACCTGGCCGGTCAGGTTGGAGGCCATCGAGTTCACGTTGTCCGTCAGGTCCTTCCACGTGCCGGCCACGCCGGGCACCTGCGCCTGGCCGCCGAGCTTGCCTTCGGTGCCCACCTCGCGCGCCACGCGGGTCACTTCGGAGGCGAAGGAGCGCAGCTGGTCCACCATCGTGTTGATGGTTTCTTTCAGCTCGCAGGATTTCGCCGCGCACGTCCACGGTGATCTTCTTGCGACAAGATCGCCGTTGGCCACGGCGATCGTCACCTCGGCGATGTTGCGCACCTGGCCGGTCAGGTTGGCCGCCATCGAGTTCACGTTGTCGGTGAGATCCTTCCAGGTGCCGGCGACACCGGGCACCTGCGGCCTGGCCGCCGAGCTTGCCTTCGGTGCCCACCTCGCGCGCCACGCGGGTCACTTCGGCGGCGAAGGCGTTGAGCTGGTCCACCATCGTGTTGATGGTGTTCTTCAGCTCGAGGATTTCGCCCTTCACGTCCACGGTGATCTTGCGGCGACAGGTCGCCGCTGCGCCACGGCGGTCGTCACCTCGGCGATGTTGCGCACCTGGCCGGTGAGGTTCGACGGCCATCGAGTTCACGTTGTCGGTGAGATCCTTCCACGTGCCGGCCACGCCGGGCACCTGCGCCTGGCCGCCGAGCTTGCCTTCGGTGCCGACTTCGCGCGCCACGCGGCGTCACTTCGGAGGCGAAGCCGTTGAGCTGGTCCACCATCGTGTTGATGGTGTTCTTCAGCTCGCAGAATTTCGCCCTTCACGTCGACCGTGATCTTGCGGGACAGGTCGCCCTTGCGCGACGGCGGTGGTCACGTCGGCGATGTTGCGCACCTGGCCGGTCAGGTTGGTGGCCATCGAGTTCACGTTGTCGGTCAGATCCTTCCACGTGCCGGCCACGCCGCGGCACCTGCGCCTGGCCGCCGAGCTTGCCTTCGGTGCCGACTTCGCGCGCCACGCGGCTCACTTCGGAGGCGAAGCCGTTCAGCTGGTCCACCATCGTGTTGATGGTGTTCTTCAGCTCCAGAATTTCGCCCTTCACGTCCACGGTGATCTTGCTGCGACAGGTCGCCGTTGGCGACGGCCGTCGTCACTTCGGCGATGTTGCGCACCTGGCCGGTCAGGTTGGAGGCCATCGAGTTCACGTTGTCGGTCAGATCCTTCCACGTGCCGGCGACGCCGGGCACCTCGCGCCTGGCCGCCGAGCTTGCCTTCGGTGCCGACTTCGCGCGCCACGCGGCGTCACTTCGGAGGCGAAGCCGTTGAGCTGATCCACCATCGTGTTGATGGTGTTCTTCAGCTCCAGAATTTCGCCCTTCACGTCCACCGTGATCTTGCGCGACAAGGTCGCCGTTGGCGACGGCGGTCGTCACGTCGGCGATGTTGCGCACCTGGCCGGTCAGGTTGGTCGCCATCGAGTTCACGGTGTCGGTCAGATCCTTCCACGTGCCGGCGACGCCGGGCACCTCGGCCTGGCCGCCGAGCTTGCCTTCGGTGCCGACTTCGCGCGCCACGCGCGTCACTTCCGAGGCGAAGCCGTTGAGCTGGTCCACCATCGTGTTGATGGTGTTCTTCAGCTCCAGAATTTCGCCCTTCACGTCCACCGTGATCTTGCGCGGACAAGTCGCCGTTGGCCACGGCCGTGGTCACGTCGGCGATGTTGCGCACCTGGGCGGTGAGGTTGGTCGCCATGGAGTTCACGTTGTCCGTGAGATCCTTCCAGGTGCCGGCCACGCCGGGCACCTCCGCCTGGCCGCCGAGCTTGCCTTCGGTGCCCACCTCGCGCGCCACGCGCGTCACTTCCGAGGCGAAGCCGTTGAGCTGATCCACCATCGTGTTGATGGTGTTCTTCAGCTCCAGAATTTCGCCCTTCACGTCCACGGTGATCTTGCGCGACAAGTCGCCCTTGCGCCACGGCGGTGGTCACGTCGGCGATGTTGCGCACCTGGCCGGTGAGGTTCGAGGCCATCGAGTTCACGGTGTCGGTCAGATCCTTCCACGTGCCGGCGACGCCGCGCACCTGCGCCTGGCCGCCGAGCTTGCCTTCGGTGCCGACTTCGCGCGCCACGCGCGTCACTTCCGAGGCGAAGCCGTTGAGCTGATCCACCATCGTGTTGATGGTTTCCTTCAGCTCGAGAATTTCGCCCTTCACGTCCACCGTGATCTTGCGGCGACAAGTCGCCGCGCGCCACGGCCGTGGTCACCGTCGGCGATGTTGCGCACCTGCGCCGTCAGGTTCGACGCCATCGCGTTCACGGAGTCGGTGAGATCCTTCCACGTGCCGGCCACACCGGGCACCACGGCCTGGCCGCCGAGCGTCCGTCGGTGCCCACTTCGCGCGCCACGCGCGTCACTTCCGAGGCGAACGAGCGCAGCTGATCCACCATCGTGTTGATGGCTTCCTTGAGCTGCAGAATTTCGCCGCGCACGTCGACCGTGATCTTCTTGGACAAGTCGCCGTTCGCCACGGCGATGGTCACGTCGGCGATGTTGCGCACCTGCGCCGTGAGGTTGCCGGCCATCTGGTTCACGGACTCGGTCAGATCCTTCCACACGCCGGACACGCCCTTCACCTGCGCCTGGCCGCCGAGCTTGCCTTCGGTGCCGACTTCGCGCGCCACGCGCGTCACTTCCGAGGTGAAGACCGAGAGCTGCTCGATCATGCGTGTTCACGAGCTTCGCGGAGCGCAGGAACTCGCCCTCGCAGCGGGCGGCCGTCCACTTCCAGCGCCATCGACTGGCCGAGATCGCCCTTGGCCACGGCGCCGATGGTGCGCGTCACTTCGGTCGTCGGACGCACCAGATCGTCCAGCAAGCGTGTTCAGCGAATTCGACTTTCTCCGCCCAGCCGCCGATCGCGCCGGGGACGGACATGCGCTGCTGCAGTCGTCCTTCCTTGCCGACGGTGGTGCTGAGGCGCGTGATCTCGCGCGTGATGCGATCTTCGTGAGCCATCGCCTGATTGAAGGCTTCGGCAATGCGGCCGTCGACGCCTTCCCAATCGGTCGGCAGGCGCACTTCGAAATCACCGTCGCGGAACGCCATCATGGCGGCGTGCAGCTGACGGGCCCTCACATCGGTTCTTGTGGCACCGTTGGCGGCCACCGCTTTGCGAGGGGGCACGTTCTTGAGACGCCGTCCGTTCCGGGATTTGCTCCGACCATTGCCTCTTGCGTTGACCGCAGGCTTCCCGGCTCCGGCACCCGCATCAGCTGCAAAACGGAGGGCTTCTTTGGTGGTGCTCATGGCAAGCTCGCTGAAAAATCTGAGGCGCGTGGGATACCTTCGGATCGCCGGCGCTCTGCTGGCGCCATGGCTTGTCGCGGTGCTCCCAACCCGCGCCGAAACACCCTACCAGAGGGCAAGGAAGTGTCTTGTAGGTACACACCTACACGGCTGTCAGTGACGCGTGTCTATTGCCGGTGACAAACGTTCACCGCGCTAATTCTGGGCGCATATTAAATAGGTGTATGACGGTAGGCTTCGAGCCTGGGGTGTCGACTGTGTACTTGATCGAGTTCCTCCTTCCGACCTTCGACAACGCAGGGCATCGCTTCCCGCGCAGCGAGTTCGACCGCATTCGCGAAGAACTCGTCGCCCGGTTTGGCGGCGTCACCGCCTTCGTACGATCACCCGCCGTCGGTGTCTGGACCGACGAGCAGGATCACGTGAGACGGGAAGAAGTCGCCAAGTTCGAAGTGATGGCCGACTCACTCGATCGCAACTGGTGGAGCGAGTATCGCGGGATCCTCGAGCACCGGTTCCGGCAGGAAGAAGTGGTCATTCGCGCGGCGACGTTCGAGCGGCTTTGAGTCGTGGGAACACGAGGGTTACTGACCCGCTGGGCCAACCCGGACGTTGGACGCCCTGAGGCCGACGGCGAACCGCTGCGCGCTCGACGGCGATAGTTAGCGCCACGTCAGTAGAAACTGGAGACCCAGGTGGCGAAATCATTCCGGGTTTCGCTCCTCGCCATCCACACTCGCCCGAACTTCAGGAACAGCACGGCTCCGATGCCGAGCACGTAGATCCAGTGCGGGCGGCCGCGTTGGAACCAGCCCTGTCCCCGTTTCCTAGGAAATGAGGAATGTCCCCATTGTTAGCGCAGGTTCAGGAGGCTGGCGATGCCGGCGATGAGTTCGCGCGGCTCCACGGGCTTGGAGAGGTGCATCTGGAAGCCGGCCAGCAAGGCGCGTTGGCGATCGTCGGCGCGCGCGTACGCCGTGAGCGCGATGGCGGGCAGGCTCTTCGCCTCGGGATTCGAGCGAATCTTGCGAATGAGGTCGTAGCCGTCGAAATCCGGCATGCCGATGTCGCTGATGAGGATGTTGAAGTACTGCTCGCCGAGCATGCGCAACGCCTCGGCGCCGCTCTCCGCGAGCGCGCAGTTTCCGCCCTGCTCTTCGATGAGGCGGCAGATGAGCGCACGCGCATCGGGCTGGTCGTCGACCACCAACGCCCGGACGGTCTCGAGGCGCGGTAGTTCGATGGTGCCCACATCGATGTCGCTGAACGAAGGCTTCTCGATCGATGAGTCCGGGGTATGCATCACCGAGATCGGCAACGCGATGACAAAGGTGGCGCCTTGCCCCTCGCCGGCGCTTTTCACCCGTACCTGGCCGCCGTGCAGTTCGACCAGGTGTTTGACGATGGACAGCCCCAGCCCCAACCCGCCCTGCCGCCGCGTGGTGGACGCGTCCGCCTGACGGAAGCGGTCGAACACGAATGACAGGAACTCGGGCTGGATGCCCATGCCGGAGTCTTCCACTGTCACTTCCACGTGCGAGTTCACGCGCTCCATGAGCACGTTGATGTGGCCACCGCTGGGCGTGAACTTCACGGCGTTGGTCAGCAGGTTCCAGAACACCTGTTGCAGGCGGTTCGGATCACCGCGCAATCTCCCGGCCCGCGCATCCAGCGTGACGCGCAAGCGCAGTTTCTTCGCTTCGATCGAGAGCTTCACCGCGTCGATGGCCGCGTTGATCACATCGTTGAGATCGATGGCCTGCACGTCGAGCTGGACCTTGCCGGAGATGATTCGGCTCATGTCCAGCAGGTCGTTGATGATCTGCGACTGCACGCGCGCGTTGCGCTCGATGGTCTCGACGCCACGGACCTGGTCCTCGCTGCCGGGCGGCAGGCGCCGTAACAACGTGGACCAGCCGAGAATCGCGTTCAGCGGTGTGCGCAGCTCGTGTGACACGGTCGCGAGGAACTCGTCCTTGAGGCGGCCCACGCGTTCGGCCTGCTCGCGCGCGGCGCGCTCCGCCTTGAGCATCTCTTCGCGATCCGCATGCAGTTGTTTGGTGTCGGTGTTGTCGACGCATGAGCCGATGTAACCGGAGAAAGCGCCACCCGGACCCTCGAACAACGGCGCGGCGTTCTCGACCAGCCAGCGCGTCTCGCCTTGCGCATTGCGCACGCGGAATTCCGAGCGAAAGGAGCGCCGCGTTTCGAAGCGTTCGCCGTAGGCCTGCAGATACGTGGCGAGGTCTTCTTCGTGCAGGTCCTGCGTCCAGCCGAATCCCTGCTCCTGCTCGGGCGCGCGGCCCGTGAATTCCAGCCAGCGCCTGTTGAACCAGTGCCGGGCCTTGGTGTGGTCGGAAATCCAGATGAGCACGGGCGCCGAATTGGCCATCTGGCGGAAGCGCTCATTGCTCTGGCGTAGCGCCTCCTCGGCGCGCTTCTGCGGCGAGATGTCGCGCGCGATCTTGGAGGCACCCACGATCTCGCCCATGGCGTTGCGCACGGGGGAGATGGTGAGCGAGATGTCGACCAGGGAGCCGTCCTTGCGCACTCGCAAGGTCTCGAAGTGGTCGACGCGCTCACCGGCGCGCAGCCGGCCCAGGATGCTCGGCTCTTCATCCTGGCGATCCTCGGGAATCAGGACGGTGACAGGTTTGCCGATGACCTCATCGGCGGTGTAGCCGAAGATGCGGCTCGCGCCCTCGTTCCACGTGACGATGATGCCCTCCAGCGTCTTGCTGATGATGGCGTCATCCGAAGAGGCGACGATGGCCGCGAGGCGGCTGCGAAGTTCTTCTGCGTCGCGGGTCGCAGCCGTGTCCTGGTTCATGAGCCGTGCAGCATAGCAACCATGTTCGTAAGGAGGGTCCCACAGGGTGGAGTGGTTGGCGCCTATTACCGCCTGCCAAACAAACAAACTTAGTCGTTGGCCGCTCTGCCGCCATCGCCCGCACGAGCCACGGCCTCAGCGTGGCGCGCTCTCCCGCACCAGCTTGCCGCCGTCGTTGAACCACAGCGAGCCCTCCGCCGAGCTGAGCCGCACTCCTCCCGCCCAGTCCTGGATCGGGTTCGCCGGGTAGTTCGACGCCGTCCCCTTCAGCACTTCTTCACCAAACGGCGTGAGCACCGCCTCAGTGTGCCGGATGCTCTGCTGATCTCCGCCAAGCTCGATCAACGGCCTCGCGTTGTCGGCGCTGCCCAGGCGCAGCAGCCGCCCGAACAGGAACCAGTCTCCGACCAGGTCGCCCTGGTCGAAAGTCTCCGCCATTGTGAAGCCGATGATCTGCGACACACCCGGCCCGTACTTCTTCACGCGCTGGAGCAGCGCGTGGTCCCAGTAGCTCAGGCCGGTCTTGCGATCCGGATAGCGCCGCGTCATCAGCTGAAGCGCCAGCTTGAGCCAGCGATTCGCTTCCGGATGTTCCCGCGCATAGCTGGCGAGTTCCTGCGGATCGGGCGACGTGAGCGCGATCCACGCGTTCAGATACAGCTGCGCTTCGTCCACGGTCATGGGCACCGGCTCGGGCGCGTTGCGCATCTGTGCCTCGTCCAGCTCGCCCAGGCCCACCACGCGCTTGCCCTTGAGCGCCTCGACCTGCACCAGCGAGATCTTGCCCACGTCGCCGCCGACGAGGCGCACGAGATGCACGACGAACGCGATGAACAACTGCTCGCTGACACCGGTGGCGGCCCAGATGTTCACGCACTCGGCAGCGGCGAGCCGCTGCGCGTTCTGCACGAGGTTGAACCGTGACGGCGCCTGCTCGGCGGCGTGGCCGGGAACGGTTCCGTTCCAGAAATCAAGTCGGAGCTTCCCCCAACTCGCGAGATCCTTGAACACGGGCGTGGGCCCGCACGAGAGCACGTCCTGGTCGATGAGCAGGCGATCGCGCGCGAAGAACACGCGCGTGAAGATGCCGCCGGCATTGTCGCCGAGGATGGTGTGGATGCCGGGCGGCAGCAGCTTGATCATGCGGCGGTGAAAAATCTCTCTGCGCGCACTGAAATTTTCTCCACGCGCGGGAGCGATTCCGCGCAACCGGTAGCGCGCAACCGCTGGAGCGCTTCTTGCTTGCTAGTTAGGACAAAGGTCTCCGGCCTTGCAGTCATCATCAAGGGATTCTCCATGCGCGTACCCGCTCAGGCTTTGGCCACGGCCATTGCCAGCGCCGTCTGTCTCACCAGCGCGATCTCCAGCACGACCCTGGCCGCCGAGCCGGCCACCGCTCCCGCCGTCCAGGTGACGGTGGGGTCCGACCTCAAAACGCTCGTCTTCGATTGGGACCGCATTCCGGGCGCCCAGTTCTACCAAATCCACTACAAGCCGGGCGCGGACGGCGATTTTTTGCCGCTGGGCGAGAAGATCCCGGCGCCACGGACCCACGCGCGCGTGCCCGTGGCGGCGCACCTGCTCGACTGGCCGGATGCGCGCTACATCGTATCGGCCTGCAATGCGCGGCGCTGCCGGGATTCGGTAGAGATCTCCGTGGCGGACCAGATGCCGGCGGTGATCGGCTACGTGAAGGGTTCGAACTCGGAGACGGACGACCAGTTCGGCCGCAGCGTCCTGCTCAGCGACGACGGGAAAACCCTGATCGTGAACGCGGGTCTCGAGAGCAGCAACGCGACGGGCGTGGATGGCGATCAGTCGAACAACGACTCGCAATACTCCGGCGCGGTGTACGTGTTCCGGCAGGTGGGCACCGGCTGGCGCCAGGAGGCGTACCTCAAGGGTGACGTGAACAATCCGGACCAGTTTTTTGGCTGGGGCTATCCCGTGGGCTTCCGGGCCCTGTCGATTTCGGCGAATGGCAACCTGGTGGCGGTGGGCGCGCCGGGCGAGATGCTGGACTCGCGTTCGTACGTGGGCGCGGTGTACGTGTTCGCGCGCGGGGTGGATGGCACGTGGTCGCAAGTGCAGAAGCTGCAGGCGCCGATTCCGGCGGCTTCGGATTTTTACGGCGCGTCCGTGGACCTCAGCCACGACGGCAACACGCTCAAGGTCACCTCACTGCTGCCGCGCGATGGCGAGGGCAATCCGGCGGGGCGGCATCACGTGTACACGCGGGCCGGTGGCGCGTTCGTTCACGAGAAGATCCTGTCGCCGCCCGCGGCGGGCTGGTTCTGCATGGGCGCGCGGCTCAGCGGTGATGGCGAGACCATCGTGAGCGGCTGCATCAACTACAGCGGCGTCGCGGCGCCGGAGCGCGTGGTGACGCGCAAGCGCAACGGCGGCAGCTGGTCCGTGGTGGCGGAACTGCCGGGAGAGTACTTCGCGAACGAGGTGGCACTCACACCCGATGGCAACCGGCTGGCGATGCGGCATGCCAATGGCACCTCCAGCGAGGTGCGCACCTGGCGATGGACTGGAGCCAAATGGACTTCGACGGGCGTGATTCCGGAGGCGGTCCATTCGGATGGGAATTCCTGGGCCACGTCGCTGGCGTGGGATCGCGAAGGCAGGTACCTCGCAGTCGGTGACCTGCTGAGCCAGGTTTCCGGCACGGGCTTGTCGAACGAGGTTCAGCCGATGGCGGAGAGCGGATCGTACGGCGCGGTGTTTCTCTATGAACGCGCGGCCTCGGGCTGGGCGCTGGTGCGGCAGATCAAGTCGCCGAACTCCGAAGCCGGCGACACCTTCGGGCGGGATATCTCGCTGAGCGGTGATGGCCAGGTGCTGGCGGTGAGTGCGATCGGCGAAGACAGCGCGGCCACCGGCATCGACGGCGACCAGACGAACAACGCCGCGGACGAGGCAGGAGCGGTCTACCTCTATTAATGCGGTCAGTTGATGGGGACAGTCCCCTTGGGCCGTTCCTGATTTTCCGGGAAACAGGGACAGGGCTCAGGTCTCGTTGCCAGAGACCTTCGCGAAGTAGCTGCGCATGTCCTCGCCGGTGAGCTTCCGGAACGCGGCGTAGACCGCCGGCAGGTCCCGCTGCTTCTGCTGGCCGAGCTCGGCAAGTAGTTTGGGGATGATGTCTTCCCCCTTGGCCGCGACGATCGCGCGGATCACGAGCATGGCGCGCGCCTGGTTGCCGTCGTCGAAGGCGGCGCTGTGGCGGCTCCGCTCGGCGTCGGCGACGACCCACTTCTCAAGGTTGGTGCCAGTCGCGCTGGGCGCGCGCCTCAGCACGGCGAGCGGATCGTAGTAGCGGCGCGCATCGTTGGCGCTCACGCGATCCGCCACGATCTCGAGCGTGAGCCAGGTGGTGACGCCTTCCTGGAACCAGCGGGTATCGGTACTCGCGAACCAGGCATCCTCGATCGCCGCGCCGACGGACGCGTGCAGCACCGCGAGCACACCCTTGGCTTCGATGGTGCCGATCGAGCTCTTCACCTGGAACAGATCCTGGATCGAGGTCTTCACGTCCTCGCGCGGCGATTTCTCGCCGACGAACACGGGCCACACCACCTTCGCCCAGGTAGCGTCGATCTCGGCGATGACTTGCTGGCGCGGCTTGTCGAGACTGGCGCGGAAGTCGAGGTTGAGCCGGAAAATCGCGCCGTCGCCGTCGAGCTCGTGGCCCTCGATCTTCTGGCCGGCACGGAGCCGCGCCTTGAGATCGTCCTTGCGCCAGATGGCGTAGTGGCTGGGCATGCCGATGCGAAGTTTCTCGCGGATTTCGCCGAAGCTCTTGAGGCCCATGTCATAGACCCGCTCGAGTTGCGGCGTGGGTTTGGGCAGCGCGAGCTGTGTTGCGATCTGGTTGAGGATCTCGGCGCGCTTTTCCTGCAGCTGCGCGAAGCCGAGAGGCGGACGGGGCAGCGGCGGCAGGCCATTCTCGGCGAGGTGCTCGAACAGCGACGTCAGCGCGGCGACGTGTTCCTTGTCGCCTTCCTCATGCTCGATCTCGATGGCGCCGAACTTGGTCGTGATGCGCTTGGCGAACACCTGTACCTGCTGCGCGGAAGCCTGGCCGACCCACAAGAGCGCGGCCGCGAGCAGCGGAATCGATTGGCGCATACATCCCCCCATGGCTGAGGGGCAGAAGGTACAGGGGTGGATAGAAGCGGGGAAGGTCGGCGCGGGGGCGGAGCCCTGTCCCCGTTTCCTAGGAAATCAGGAATGTCCCCATTAACCCATCAACCGGCGCGGATGGGCACGAAGAGCTGGTTGCCTTCCCGTTCGACGAGCAGCGCGGCGGGCTCGCCCTTGGTGAGTTTCTCGGCCTTGTTGCGCAGATCTTGCACCGAGCGCACCTGTTGATTGTTCACGGCGAGGATGATGTCGCCCGGCTGCAACCCGGCGCGCGCCGCGGAGCCCTGCACGTTCTCGACCACCACCACGCCTTCGGTATCGACGGCCCGCTTCTCTTCGGTAGTCAGGGAGCGAACGACCAGGCCGAGCTTGGTGTCTTCGGGGGTGTTCCGCTCGGGCGCGGTGTTCTTCGCGGCGCGCTGCGCGGGCTCCTCGAGCTGCTCCACCTTCGCGGTGAGCTGGGTTTCCCTGGCGCCACGCCACACCTTGAGCCTCGCATCGTCACCGGGCTTGATGCCGGCGATGGCATTGGAGAGCTCGGCGCTGCGATCGATGTCCTTGCCGTTCACGCCCAGCACCACGTCACCCGGCTTCACGCCCGCCTTTTCGGCGGGGCTGCCCGGCTGAACGAAGCTCACGAGCGCGCCGCGCGGGCGGTCGAGGTTGAATGAGCTCGCGAGCGCGGCATCCACATCCTGCACGCCGACGCCGATGCGCCCGCGCACCACGTGCCCGGTCTTGATGAGCTGATCGCGCACCAGGCATGGCTTCATCGATCGGCACCGCGAACGAGATGCCCATGTACCCGCCGCTCTGGCTGAAGATCATGGAGTTGATGCCGACGACCTCGCCGTCGAGATTGAACAGCGGGCCGCCGGAATTGCCGGGATTCACGGCCACATCCGTCTGGATGAAGGGCACGGGGCTGCCGCCGCCCACCGAGCGCGCCGTGGCACTGACTATCCCCGCCGTGGCCGTGTTGTCGAGCCCGAACGGCGAACCGATGGCCAACACCCACTCGCCCGTCTTCAGATCCGACGGATTGCCGATGGTCACCACCGGCAGGTCCTTCGCGTCGATCTTGATCACCGCGACATCGGTGCGCGCGTCCGAGCCCACCAGCTTCGCGGTGAACTCGCGGCGATCCGTGAGGCGCACGGTGATTTCATCGGCCTCACCCACCACGTGTGCGTTCGTGAGGATGTAGCCGTCGTTCGAGACGATGAATCCCGAACCCGCGCCTTGCACGAGCTGCTCACCCCGCTCCGGGCGCTCCGGCATGCCGAAGCGACGGAAGAACTCGCGCAGCGAATCGTCGCCGGAGTTCTGGGCCCGGCCCACGACCTCCACGTTCACGACGGCGTCGCCGTATTTGTCCACGAGCGAAGTGAAGTCCGGCAGGCCCATCGACTCGGCGCGCGCCGCGCGGGCTTGCGCGCTGGGGGACTCGACATCGGGCTCGACGCGTTCCACGTTCGCGACACTCGCGTCGGGATACTGGTCGCCGGCCGCTTCGGCGGCGGCCTCGCGCTGCGCATCCAGGCCCACGCGCTGCAGCGCGGCGTCGACCTCCTGCGCGGCGGTGGTTTGCGGGTTGTTGTCGCGCGCGCAGCCCGTGATCAGCAGCGCCACGGCCAGGGAGCCGGCTAGAAGATGAGTGTGTTTCACCGGTTCATTGTGTGCCCCGGTTCCCGTTGCTGAATCAGCGGGTACGGTCGAGGCGGATCAGCATCGTCTGGTTCCGGGTGAGATTCGTCCGGCGTGCGCGCCCGCCGGTTCAGTAGGAGCAAGCCAGAGCCGCGCCGGGGGCGGGCTCAGCGGGTGCCGCCCTCACTACCCCCGTGCCGCGAGCCACGCGGCGCAGGCCTTGGGCCAGTTGCCCACGGGCAGCGCCTTTTCGCGCAGCGCGAATCCATGCGCCCCTTCCGCGTAGACATGCGTCTCCGCGGCAACCCCTTTCGCGCGCAGCGCCGACCCCAGGCGATAGGCGTTCTCCACCGGCACCACGGGATCCGCCGCGGAGTACACGATGAAGGCCGGCGGCGGGTTGTCGATCAGCTGCGAATCCGGCTGCAGAGCTTCGTACAGCGCCTGTTTTTCCGGCGGCGGCAATGGTGGTTTGTCGGGCACGATGGTGCGGCCCGTCGCATTGGTCGAAATGGGCGCGTAGCCGATGATCATGAAGTCCGGCCGCGAGCTGATGTTCGAGTAGTTGGACGCGGGCGCCTGCCAGTGCTTCGGGTAGTGAGACGCCAGGCAGGCCGCCAGGTGCCCGCCGGAGGAGAGGCCAAGCACGCCAATGTGGTCGGACTCGAGATCGAACTCCGATGCGCGCAGCCGGATCTGGCGCATGGCTTCGATGGCATCGTCGACCGGAGCCTGTGAACCGCTCACGCCGTTCGCCGCCCAGCGCGCGCTGGGGAAGCGATGTACCAGCAGGAAGGCGTGATAGCCGAGCGAGTTCAGCCATCGCGCGACATCCACGCCTTCATAGCTCACGACCAGCCTGGTGTAACCACCACCCGCGAGCACGAGCGCGGCGCGCCCGTTCGGATGCGCGGGCGCGAAAGAGAACACGCGCGGACGATAGACATCCCCGATGTCGGGCGGCGGGTTGTTAGGCGGACCCTGGAAGACGAAGTCGGGGACGTCCGCATCGATGCCAGCATGTCCGGGCCAGACCAGCCAGGAGGAGGATTCGCCGAAGGTGGACGACATGGCGCAGAGCTTATCTAGTTGAATGCGGAAGTTTTTGGACTTCGCAATTGAAGGTGGCTCGCGAAAGCATTGAGCAATGCCACCCAGAAAGGTTGTCACCCCTGCAGTTGACGCAAACATCCACCAGGTCCGCGGCGTTTCCGTGTTGCTGGATTTCAATATTGCTTCGCTCTACGGGGTGACTACCAAAGGCTTGCTGCAAGCCGTTCGACGGAATCAGAAGGTTCCCATCCGACTTCATTTTTCAGCTTTCGGATCAGGAGGTTGCAAACTTGAGGTCACAAATTGTGACCTCAAGTTCGGGGCGGTCTCACGGCGGAAGGCGCCATCGGCCGTGGGCCTTCACCGAAGAAGGCGCTGCGATGCTTTCGAGCGTCGTCCGAAGCCAGAAGGCCGTCCGCATGAACATCGAGATCATGCGTGCCTTCGTGAGACTTCGCCGGGCATCCGCGGTAAGCAGTCAGGTCATCGCCTTGGTCGAGGATCTCGCCCGGCGTGTCGACGGGCACGACCTCGCGCTTTCCGATCTTGTGGAATCACTTCGCAGCATGATCGTGGTTCGCGAACCGACGCCGAACAGGCCCATCGGATTCACCGCGGACATCGAATCGCCCTCCGAATAGCGTGATGCTGAGAGACCTGAAACCACGGCAGGTGATTTCAGGTAAGCCGCCGCTACTTCCTCACTATTTCCTCACTACTTCCTCAGCCACCGCCACACTCCGCCCGCCAGGACCGCGCCCGCGATCGGCGCCACCCAGAACACCCACAGCTGATGCATGGCCCAGCCGCCGACCAGCAATGCCGGACCCGTGCTGCGCGCCGGGTTTACCGAGGTGTTCGTCACGGGGATGCTCACGAGGTGGATCAGCGTGAGCGCGAGGCCTATCGCCAGGGGCGCCATCGCGCTCGGCGCTTTCTCGTCGGTGGAACCGAGGATCACGATGAGAAAGAAGAACGTCATCAGCACTTCGGTGAGGATGGCGACCCCCTGCGAGTAACCGCCGGGGGAATGCTCGCCGAAACCGTTTGACGCAAGTCCCGTGGCGATCGCGTCGGTGCCGTTGCCGCTGGCAATGACGCTGAGCGCGTACGCGGCGAGCACGGCGCCCGCTACTTGCGCGACGATGTAGGGAATCACGTCGCTGGCCTTCACGCGTCCGCCGGCCAGCAAGCCCAGCGTGACGGCGGGATTGAAATGGCCGCCGGAGATGTGCCCGACGGCATACGCCATCGTGACCACGGTGAGGCCGAACGCCAGCGAGACGCCCACGAGACCGATGCCGACGTTCGGAAACGCCGCGGCCAGCACGGCGCTGCCGCAACCTCCGAACACCAGCCAGAATGTGCCTAACAACTCCGCGATGGAGCGCTTGAGAATGGGCATGAGACCTCCGCGTTCTACGTTGTTATCGACGGGGCGCGGGCACACTACTCCCGCTCCTGCGTAAACGGAAGTCCCGGGGGCCGGCCTGTCGGTCAACCAATCGTGTCGAGAGCCGTTCCTGGGTACATGCGCCTGATACGCACGCTTGTACTCATTCTCGTCCTGGGCTGGCTCGCAGGCTGCGGCGGCGGTGGCAGCGGTGATGGCGTCGTCCCTCCCCCGGCCATCACCGACCCCTTTGCCCCCGTCGACCGCGCCGCGAGCGCGGCCTTCAACGCGCAAGGCATCGCCGGCATGGGGCTGGCCGTCTACGATTCGCAGGGCAACAAGCGCTTCGAGCGCTACTACGGCAGCTTCTCAGGCGACCAGCGCGTGGCGATCGCGTCAGCGTCGAAGATGGTGGCCGGGTTGCTGATCTTCCGGCTCATCGAGCAGGGCTATCTTTCGCTGGATTCCACGACGGCCGCGGTACTGGGCTGGAGCGGGCCGCAAGGCGCGATCACGTTGCGGCAACTGTTGAGCTTCACGTCGGGCATGGAGCGCGAGGCGCCATGCACTTTGCTTGCCGGGATCACGCTGGCCGATTGCGTGCAGTCCATTTCGCAGCAGACGATGGTGGCCGCGCCCGGCACGCGCTTCGACTACGGCAGCACGCACTTGCACGTGGCCGCGCGCATGGCGGAAGTGGCGACGGGTCAGTCATGGGGGAACCTGTTCGCGTCGCAGCTCAAGACACCGCTGGGCCTCGGCTCCCCGGAGCTGGCGTGGTACACGTTTCCGCGGCAGTCCGTCGGCACCTCGAATCCGCTGGTCGCGGGCGGTATCCGCGCCACCATGAATGAGTACGCGCGGTTCCTCGGCCTCGTCTACAACCGCGGCAGCTACCAGGGGAACAGCTTGATCAGCGGGGGCCTGCTCACGGCGCAGGCGAGCGAGCCTTATCCGACCGCCGTGATCGGCAACTCGCCTTTCACCAGCATCGCGCTGAACTTTCACTATGGATTGACCGCCTGGCTCGAGTGTCCGCCGCCGGCGGTGAACTGCGCGGTGTTGTCGTCACCCGGCGCGTTCGGCTTCACGCCCTGGGTAGACAGGGATGGCGGGTACTACGCCATCATCGGCATGGAAGTCAGCGAATCGCAGTCCGGGGTCGTGAACTTCTCGGTGCAGCTGGCGCAGGATCTGAAGCCGCTGATCCGGGCTGCGCTGTAACAATGGGGACATTCCTGATTTTCTAGGAAATGGGGACGCGCCTCGATTGATATTTTCGAGGCCTGCCGACTGGCGAGAGCGATGACTCCAGATTCAGCTCACGCGCCTGCGCTTTCACCCAGCCTGCATCACCGAAAGGCCGCTGCCGGTTTACGGATTCGCGAATTGCATCGATCTCGGCCTCTGTCTGCGGCTCGTTCACCAAATGGCGCCAGTACGAGGGCAACGAGACCGGAGATTCTGCGAGAGCCAGTGGTGGGTATGTGGCGGAGCGCCAGTTCAAGCTGCCCCACCGCCAGTCCTCGGCGCGCTCTACCAGGTTTGCTCGGAGCGCATTGCGCTCGACGTAGCGCATCACAGTCAGAAGATGATGATCACTCTGAGTTGCGAAGGCCTTGAACCGGCCCTGCCAGACTCGGCCAGTGCCCGTGTACTTGGCGTGGTACCAACGAACGTGCGTGGTGAAGGTCCAGTGCATCCAACGCGCGAGGTCATCAGCGCCCTGGGGCTGCACGACGAGATGGATGTGGTTCGGCATGAGACACATCGCGAGAATGGGCAGCATCAGTCGCTGCTGCGCGCGGAAGATGAGCGCGATGAATTGCTCGTAGTCATCTCTCGAATGGAAAACAGTCGCGCGCTGATTACCGCGATTCAGAACGTGGTAACAGCCTCCCGCAACCATGGCTCGTGCCGTCCGTGGCATGTGCGCAAGATAGGCCTGAGGGGCAACGGAGGGACAGCGCGATTTCGCATGATCGACTGCGAAAAGGCGCACCGGTCAACGCGCGAAAACGAGCCGCGTCCCCATTTCCTAGAAAATCAGGAATGTCCCCATTACTGTAGCGCTACTGTACTTTCCGGCAAGTGACTTCGCCGGACACTTTCACGCCCTTCGCGGTCTCTCCGACGAAACTCACGCAGCGTGTTGTTGTTTTGAGTCATGAGCGTGGTGGTGGCCTTGCCCGTCATCCCCTTGTTCGCACGCTCCGCGCGCTTGAACGGCTCCAGCGCAGAATCGGGGCGCGTGTCGATCTCGTAGGTAGTGCTCGCCCGGCCCGCGCCTCCCTCTTTTACATGCGCAACCACCAGCACGATCTGGATCTCGTTGGCATGTTTCTCGTCGAGGTTCGGGCACATCGATCGACAACGACGAATCGTTCGAAGCCATGACCACGCTCAGCCCCAGCGGCTTGTCGCTGAAGGCCGCGAGCACGCAGGCCTCGGTGGGCGCGAAATCGTACTTGCCCTTGTGCGGGCCGCGACCCGAGCGTGACCGAAGCGCTGCTGCCGATGTGCCAGCCGGCGCCTGCGCCAGCGCGGGCAGCGCCGCTGCGCAGCGCGAACGATCAATGAACCCAGGCCCGCGTGTTTCATTTGATGTTGTAGACCAGGTTGATGGTGATCAGCGTGTCCGTGCTCTCGGAGAGCGGCGGCGGATCGCTGTTGTAGCGAATGCCGTAGCCCGCGGCCAGCGCGAACGACTTGTGTGATGCTCACCTGCAGCGCGATGTCGTTGGCCACCGCGGTGTTGTCGCCGCCGAATTCCGTCAGCAGCTTGTTGGTGAGCTTGGTGGTCTCGGTGAAGTCGTGTTCGTAGTCGGCGGTGAAAGTGCCGACGGCATCGTCTGCCGACGTCGCCCTCGATGCGATCCAGCACTTCACCGGCGTCGGACTTCACCAGCATCTTCTTCGCGGAAACGCTTGTAACCGGCACCGAGCGAAGCGGTGAGCTTGGTGGTCGGGCGCGTCGATGAACTTGTAGCTGGCGCCGGTGGACCCGTGGCCTGGTAGGCGAAACCGCTGAAGCGGTCCTGCTCACCGCGCAGCGCGCCGAACCAGGAGAGTCTTGTCGGTGATCTTGTAGTCCGCCTGGTAACGGCGCTTCGTAACGCTCGGCGGTGGAGAACTCCGCGTTCTCGCTGTACAGCGCGGCCGAGCGCGAAATTGTTGCTCCACTTGGTGCCCTCGTGCGTCATGTCGAACTTGCTGTTCGCCGAGGCGGACTCGGTGTTGCCACCGGATTGCAGGAAGCCCAGCTCGGCCTTGCCGGTCCATTGCGCCTGCGCGGGCGCGGCGAGGGCGAGCACGGCAAGGCGATAGGGCGAGAATCTTCGAGGACATGTGACAGGCACGGATGTCCTTGTCCGGTCCAGGGGATTTGTTAGGGCGCGCATTGTATGGTGAATGGCGCCCGGCAGAGGTTCCGAATGCATAGATTCGGAAATGTCCGACAGGGTTCCCCGGAAGGCCCGTGATGGCCGGGGCAACGTGTATCCGGGTTGCGCCGCAGCGTCGCGCTGCGCCGACCGGTGAGCCCGGTCAGCTCAGGTGGTACGCGACCTTGGTCCGCTCTGGCTCACGTACTTCAGCCGGATGAGTTCGTCGATGAGCTGCTCGACCACCTTGTCGCCCGAGCGGCGCCGCCGTGCTGCTTGAAGTACGAGCCGATGGTCGTGACCAGTGTCTTGCGCGTGGACGGCTTTGCCGCGCAACGAATGCAGGTGCTTGATGATGGGCGCGAGCCGGTCCGACTGCGCCTTCTTGGCGGGCGTGCGGCGGTGCGGCGCGCGCAGGCGCTCTTGACCGTGGCGCAGCGGCGGCGCGGCACGAACTTGGCAGCTCGGCGATGGATCGCACGCGGCGGCAGTTGCTGCCCTTGGCGCTGCAGGTACTCCATCAGCGGATCGAAGTCCGTGTCGCGCGAGATGATGAACAGCGACGGCATGCGGCTCCTTCTCGAGCAGGCGGCCCACGTAGTACGCGATGTGCATGTCGACGGCGTTGTTGCCGCTGCGCGCGATGCGCACGTATTCGGCGTGCGAGCCGAGCTTCTGCATGGACTCGGAGAACTCGAAGGTCACGCGGCCCTTCGCCTGCTGCGCGCCGACGAACACCTTGACGCGGAACGCGCCCGGGCGAGCGCCTCGAGACTGTCGGGCTGCACGTTCTCGAAATCGACCAGCACGTAGTTAGTTGCCATGGCGGCGGATTGTGCCCGAGAACGGGTGCGCGCGGTGGCGAGAATTCGACGCCTGTCCCGTGTCCGACTGCCGGACAGGCAACAGGACAGCCGCGGGACAGTAAGCGTTGTCATCGGGCGACAAGCCGTCCGGTTGCAATCTAGTTAGACGCGCGCGCGAAGCCCGGGCCCGTCTCCGGAAAACGGGCAGCGACCCCATTTTGTAAAAGCGGCGCTGCGGCAAGAAATGTGACTGCTTTCACCAATGCGGCGCACTGGAGCGGGGGTTTGCGCAACTTCCGCTTGATTCCGGCAGGGAAGCCCCTCAGGATGTCACCGGTGTCATTCACGCGGCCGGTCTGCTTGGGCCGTGGATTTTCAGCGATTTTCGCGGGGGAAATCGATGTTTTCACCGTGCCTGGCCCGGCTTGCTGGCCTACTTTCTGTCCATCGGTTTCCTGTTAGGGGCCGTGCCAGGCGGTTCGCCGCTTCCGGCGGAGCCGGGCGCGCGAGCGCTCCCGGGCGGAATGACGGCTGGGCGTCCGTGCCCACCGCCGCATTGCCGCAGGGCACCACCGGCGGCTCCGCGCCGCCACCGCCGCCGGACGCACGCCGTCACGAACCGCAAGGAGCTGCTGGCGGCACTCGCGTATCCGGACGCCGCGCTCCGAAGCTGATCCACGTGAAGGGCACGATCGACCTTAACGTCGACGACAACAACAAGCCGCTCACCTGCCGCGATTACTACCAGCCCGACCCGGCCACCGGCGAGATGTACTCGCTGGATGGCTTCCTCGCGATGTACGATCCCGCCGGCCCGCTGCTCAAGGCCGACGGCAAGAACAAGGAAGATCCCTGCGGTGGCCAGGAAGAAGCCCGTCTCGCTTCCGCGCGCGGCGCAGGCCGGGCGCGTGCGCGTTCGCGTGCCGCCCAACACCACGATCTTCGGCATGGGCGCCGACGCCACGCTGATCGGTGCCGCGCTCGACATCGCGGGTCCTCGCGGAAGCGAAGCCGCCCCGATGAACGTGATCGTGCGCAACCTGACCTTCCTCGACACGCAGGACTGCTTTCCCGAGTGGTCGCCCAACGACGGGCCCACGGGCAACTGGAACGCCGAGTACGACAGCATCTCCATCCGCCACGCCACTCACGTGTGGATCGATCACAACCGCTTCGCCGATGTGAGGACGCGCGATGACACACAGCCGGTCCATTTCGGCCACCGCTACCAGGTGCACGACGGGCTCGTCGATGTCACCAACGCAGTCGGACTACGTCACCGTGTCGTGGAACATGTTCGCCACGCACGACAAGGTCATGCTCATCGGTAATTCCGATAGCGCGACAGAGGACCGCGAACACCTGCGCGTGACGCTGCATCACAACCTGTTCGACGATACGGGCCAGCGCACGCCGCGCGTCCGGTTCGGCAAGGTGCACGTGTACAACAATGTGTACCGCGCCGGCCGCGACAGCAACTACCGCACGGCTGGGGCGCGGGCACCGAATCGCAGATCGTACGCCGAAAACAACTACTTCCAGATGAGCGCGGGCTACTCGCCCGACGGAAGTCATCGACGGCAAGAAGGGCACGCGCATGACGGTTCGCGGCAATTGCTGGCAGGAACGACGGGCCTGCGCAGCCCACGGACTTCCTCGTCCATCTGGAATGAGAAGTTCGATCCGGACCTGAGTCCGGACGCGGGCTGGACGCCGAGTCTGTATGGCGCCACCTCCGGCCCTGAGACGGCTGGAGGTCGCGTACAGGCGGGTGCTCGATGAAGGCGGCCCAGGACGGGTCGAGAAGAACAACAAGTAGGCCCAGAACCAGGCCACGGACGAGACCCAAGAACGTGAGGCGGGGCGCTGACTCATCCCAGCGGCGTCCCGTCTCACCTCTTCGGGTGATGCGAGTGATCCCAGGTCTACAGCTCGGAGTACTTCTTCACGCTGCCGCGCGATTTGTCCACCGGATATTTCTGCGCGTTCTTCTCGATCTTCTCGCGCGCGGCTTCCAGCAGGTTCACGTCCAGCTTGTCGGCGAGCCGCACCAGGTAATTCAGCACATCCGCCATCTCGTCGCGCACCTGCGCCAGCTGCTGCGGGCGTGAGGTTCCGGGACTGTTCCTCGGTCAGCCACTGGAAGCACTCCAGCAGCTCCGCGGCCTCCACCGACAGCGCCGAAGCGAGGTTCTTCGGGCTGTGAAATTGATCCCAGTCACGCTCGGCGGCAAATTCCCGCAGGGCATCCCGTAGCTGGGACAAGCCATGTGGATGGAGGTGCGCTCATTGCCCGGCGGAGACTACAACAAGGCGTGATCCAATCGTGATTTGACGCAGCCGGCGCCCATTATGCTCGGGGCAAATGCTGCTTATCACGCGACGTTTTCAGGGCTCCTGCCTCCTCGCTCGCCTGCTGGCCATGGCCATGCTGGCGGCCGCTCCGATCCGCGCCGCCGAGGTCTGGGATGCTCCCGCCTTCTCGACGCCCGCGCGCGAACTGCAGGCCGCCGCCGCGGCCATCAAACGCGAGCGCGCCAACGGACGTGGTGGTGCTGCTCGACGAGCGCAGCTACTCGCTTCGACGAACAGCATCGCCTCACGCGTGACGTCGCGCATGATCTATCGCGTCGATTCGCCCGCGGGCGTGGAGAACTGGGCCGCGAGCAGCGCGTCCTGGCAGCCCTGGTACCAGGCATCGCCCGTGATCCGCGCGCGCGTCATCACGCGCCGACGGCCGCGAACACCTGCTCGACCAGAACCTGTTGCGCGACGCCGCGACTCGCAGCGCCGACAACCAGGTGTACGACGACAGCCACGTCACGGAAGGCCCGCTGCCCGCGATCGAGATCGGCGCGGTGGTCGAAGAAGAGATCACGCGTGCGCGACGAGAAACCGTTCTTCGCCGCGGGCGCGGTGTATCGCGAGTACATCGGCCGGCCCGTGCCCGTGATGCATACGCGCATCATCATCGACGCGCCCGAGTCGCTGCCGCTGAAGCGCACGACGCGGCTGCTGCCGAATGCGCAAGTGTCAGCGAGACGCGCGCCAACGGCCGCGTGCGCTGGGTCCTGGAGCACGGCGCCATCGACGCACAGGAAGCGATGGACGCGAACCTGCCGCCGGACAAGGCCGTCATGGCCGAGCGTGGAGTTCTCCACGGGCGCATCCTGGGAATCCGTGGCGTCCCACTACCGCGAGCTGACCGAGCCGCGCATCCGCCACGACGACGCACGGCCGCTGCTGGCGGGAGCTCGAAAGCGCCGCTGCCCCTTGTCCACGGAAACATGTCGCGCATCGCGCGAATTCATCGGCAAGATCGTCGAGCGCCTGCATCGCGAAGTGCGCTACACCGGCGTGGAGTTCGGCGAAGCGCGCCTCGTGCCGGAGTTCCCGGCCGAGACGCTGCGGCGCAAATTCGGCGACTGCAAGGACAAGTCCACGCTGCTGGTGGCGGCGCTGCGCGCCTCCGGCATCGAAGCCTACCTCGCGCTGCTGTCCGCGGTGACGGCCAGGACGTGCTGCCGGATCTGCCGGGCCTCGGCATGTTCGATCACGCCATCGTGTTCGTGCCGGCCACCTCGCCCGGCGACCAGGATCTGTGGATAGACGCCACCACGGAATACGCGCGCGTCGGCACGCTGCCCGCCGCGGACACGGACCGGCTCGCGCTCGTGATCCGCCCGGGCGAGAAGGCGCTGACGCGCACGCCGGCGCTGCGGTCGAAGGACAACGTGCAGATCGAGACGCGCGAGTTCCGGCTGGCCGAGTACGGCTCCGCGCGCGTGATCGAAACCACCGAGACGCGCGGCACCGTCGAACTCGAGTATCGCGGCTGGTACGCCGGCGCGGACACCAAGGAGCGCCTCGACTCGCTCTACGAATACGCGCAGACCACCTACCGCGCCGAGAAGCTGGCGAAGCTACACGCACACCGCGAGCACCGATTTCTCCAAGTTCTACAGCATGACGCTGGACATCACGGACGCGCCGGTGGGTTCCACGGATCTCACGTCCGCCGCCGTGGGCGTGAGCCTGGGCAACATCGCCACGCGCCTGCCCAACTACTTCACCGAGCGCCTGGAGGAAGGCGCGCAGCGAAGCCGCGCACGCGAAGACGTGGTGTTCGAGCCCTATGTCATCGAGTGGCGCTACCGCATCCACGCGCCGGAAGGATTCCAGGCGCGCCAGCTGCCGGCGCCACGCCAGCGCTGGAACTGGGCCCGGCGCGGTTGACGTCCGGAGTTCACGCAGGCGGACGGCGTGGTGCAGCCACGTGGCGCTTCGACACGGTGAAGGGCCGCTACACGCCGGCGGAGGCCGAAGCGTTCGCTGGCGGCGCTGCGCGAGCTCAAGCAGCCGCGACGTGCTGCTGCTGGCCTTCGATCACGAAGGCGTGGCGCGGCGCACCGAGGGCGACTTCAAGGGTTCGCTGCAGGCGTATCGCTCGCTGGTGGCCAAGAATCCGAAGCAAGGCCGTGCATCGGCTGCGCCATGCGTATGCGCTGCTCGAAGCCGGACTCGGCGCACGCGCGCAGCGTGAAGCGCTGGCCGCCACGCAGCTCGAACCGAAGTACGCGCTGGCCTGGAAGGCGCGCGGCTGGATGCTGCAGCACGATGCCGTGGGCCGCCGCTTCGGCGCGGGCTATGACCGCGCTGGCGCGATCGCTGCGTATCGCAAGGCGCGCGAGCTGGATCCCATGAACACCGACATCGCCGCGGATCTCGGCGTGCTGCTCGAGCACGATTCCCGCGGCGAACGCTATGCCGACAAGCCCAGCCTCGAACTCGCGGTCGAACGAATACCGCGAACGGGCCGCGCTCATGGGCGAGAAGGAGAAGTCGGACCGCTACACCGACAATCTTTATTACTCGCTGCTGTATCTGAAGCGCTTCGATGAGGCGCGTGACCTGCTGCGCAAGGAGTCCCAGACCACCACGCGACGCGCGCTCACGCTCGCGGCCATCGCGGGCGCGGATGGCAGCGCCAAGGCCATCGAGGCTTGCGCGCGACATCGCCGGCAGCGAGAATGATCGACGCAATGCGCTCAAGAGCGCCGGCGGCCTGCTCACCAACCTGCGCGAGTACTCCGCCGCCGCCGACCTGCTCGAAGCCAGCGCGCGCGGTCAATCGACCACCGCGGCCGACACGCAGCGCGTGGCACTGCTGCGCAAGACCACGGTCTCGGAGCGCGAGAACGATCGCCGTCACCGATCCGCGCAGCGTGGTGTTGCGGCGTACTCGCTGCTGCTGTCGAGCGACGATCGCTCCGCGGAATTCCGCGCCCTCAGCAGCCGCCGCGCCGAGATCGACGAGGACACCGGCTTCGATTACGCCACCGCGCGGCGCATGCTCTATCGACGTGCTCACGCGCCAGGAGATGCCGTTCGACGTCGCCGCCGATCTCGTCTACAGCAACCTGCGCGTTACCGTGGAAGGCGATGACACGCAAGGCTACCGCGCGCAGCTGCGCGCGCAACGGCAAGACCTACAACTACTACGTGGTCCGCGAGGACGGCGAGTACAAACTACTTGCCGTGAGCCCATTGATCGGCGCCGCTGGCGCGCATGGCGCTGGAGCGACTCGAGGCTGGCGACACCGAAGGCGCGCGCCGCTGGCTGGACTGGGCGCGCATGGAGCAGCGCGTCCGCCAATTCCGAAGATCCGCTGGTGGGCTGGACGTTCTCGCGGTTCTGGACCGTCGGTGGCCAGGCCGACCTCGCCGACATGCGCACGGCGCAGTCGCGCTGCTGCTCGCCGACACCGTGCCCTCGCAGAAGGCGCGCTGGCCGCTGCTGCTGGCGGCGCAGGCCGTCGCGCGCAGCGACAACGAGAAGCTGGCGACTCGATCTCGCGCTCGCGCGCACGTACCAGCGAGCTCGAGCGCTGGGCGCAGCTCGACGAACTGGGCGGCGCGGCTCGTCGGGGCCTGGCCCATGTCAGGGCATGCGTTCCACTACCAGCAATGGGCGCGCATCCAGCAGAAGCGCTGGAGTGAAGTCGAGCGCGGCCGCCCAGGAGCGGCTGGCGAGATTCCCGAACGACGTGACTGCGCTGCGCATGCAGGTGGAGAGCGCGGACGTCCGTGGCGCGTTCGGCGACATGGCCGCGCATCATGCAGCCCGCTCGTCGACGGCGCGCGTGCGACGCCCGCCGAGTACAACGAGTTCGCGTGGATGTCACTGCTGCAGAATCCCGTGAGCTGACCAGGCCGTGGAAGCCGCGCGCCAGGCGTTCGACGATACGCAGGGCCGCGATCCGGCCATCGCGCACACGCTGGCCTGCGTGTACGCCGCGACCGGCAAGCCGCGCGAAGCGCGCGACCTGCTGCTGAAGAACGCCGTGCGCGCTCGGCTCGGACGAACTCGACGATGCGATCGTGGTTTGGCTTCGGCATGGTCGCCGAGGCCTATGGCGACGTGGAATCCGCGCGCGACTACTACTCGCAGGTCGAGAAGCCGAAGAAGTCGTTGATCCCGTCGACGAGCGTCTACTCGATGGCGCAGAAGAGGATAAAGTCGCTGCGGGGATAAAACCGCGCGATGCTTCAATACCTTCTCGGAAAGATCATTCGCATCTTGGCCATCTTCCTGGTGGGCGGCTCGCTCGCTCTTCTGCTGGCGTGGTATCCGTATCAACGCGGTGACCGGAATTTTCAGAAGTTGACCGGCAAGTGGGTGCCCCACGAAATGTTGGCCGACCATGATTCACGCGGCTGGGCACTGTGGGGGCCCCGAACCGACTTCTGGCTGCTGCGGGCATCCGCACACGATTTGAAGATCCTCGCACAGGGCTGGGGATTTCAGCCTTCCTCGCAAGCATTGCAGAGGCTGCCGGGGGACCTGGAGTTCAGCGGCCGTCGCTACCTCTCCAAGGATTTGCTGGAAGGCTACGAGGCGGAGTACTCACCCGGCCATTCCATGTGGATGCTGGTCTTTGCGCCGGGCACCCGGGCTGTTGTGATCCGTTGACCGGGCGGCGATTCAGATCGATTTGACGATCGCCTCTTCGCCCAGCGGCTTCTTTCGCTTCACGCGAATGCTCTCGGCCCACTCCGCGCGCGAAGTCGCGCTGCATGTGCCTGTTGATGAGAGCGGTGATGAACATCGCGATCAGCGCGCCGAGCGACGCCAGCGCCATGTCCTTGTGCGCATCCCACACGTCGCCCTGCGTGCCGAGATAGGCCATGCCGAGATCACCGCCGAAGAATTCCGCGGCGCCCCACTCGATGAGCTCGTAGAGCATCGACGTGGACATGGTGAGATCCAGCGGCAGGAAGTAGCCCCAGAAGCCGCGCACGTTGCCGATGCGCAGGAACATCTCGCGGATGGGATACGCGAGCAGCAGGCCGTACGCGAAATGCACGAGACGGTCGAAGTGGTTGCGGCCGCCTTCGAGGAAGGGCAACCACTCCTGGTAGGGCACCTTGGCGTAGGTGTAATGCGCGCCCAGCGCGTGCAGCATCATGAACACGAAGATGCAGGTGTACGACACGCGCGACAGCGGGAAGGACTTGCCCGTCCACAGCAGCAGGCCCACGCCCAGCACCACCAGCGCGTTCTCGAGCAGCCAGTCGTGGAAGTCCAGTGGCTTGATGGCCATGGCCACCCACCACGCCGCGTAGATGCCACCCAGCGTCCACAGATATGCCTTACGAGACATGCTTGCCCTCTCCCTTCAGGACGACGCGCTGCCCAGTAGCTGGCCATGTCGGCGCGAAGCTCCGGCATCATGATAGTAGACCGCGATCAGGTTCGGAATCGCCATGCAGAAATTCAGCGAGTCGACGATGTTCACGACCTGCGTGATGTCGAGCGTGGTAGCCAGCGACAGCATCACGCAGAGAACCAGCCGGTACGCGTAGCGGCTCCAGCGCGATTCGCCGAACAACCACGTCCACGCGGTTTCGCCGTAGTAGCCCCAGGTGATCACGGTGGCCAGCGCGAAGCAGATCGCGGCGACGGCAAGCACGGCCGGGAACCAGGGCACCACGGTGGCGAACGCCGCGGACGTGAGCGCGATGTCCTTGGCATTGCTGGTCTCGAGCGCGCCGCTGACCACGATCACCAGGCGCCGTGATCACGCACAGCACGACGGTGTCGAGGAAAGGCTCGATGAGCGCGGCGAAACCCTGCGACATGGGCTCGCCGGTGCGCACCGTGGCGTGCGCCATGGGTGCCGAGCCGATGCCGGCCTCATTCGAGAATGACGCGCGGCGGAATCCCTGGATCAATGCGCCGAGCGCGCCACCGGCCACCGCGTCGGTGGAGAACGCCTCGGTGACGATGCGATAGAGGCCGTGCGGAATCGCGGTGACGTTGGCGCCCAGCACCACGATGCACGCGATGAAGAACATCACGCACATGAACGGCACGAGCTTGTCGGTCCAGCTCGCGATGCGCTTCATGCCGCCGAACAGGATGATGCCGATCCACACCGCGATCACGAGGCCGAACACGAACGCGTGCTCGAAGCCGGTGACGGCGCGGAACTGCGAATACGCCTGGTTCACCTGGAACACCGTCATCGACGCGCCGATCGTGGCCACGCAGAAGAAGCCCGCCAGGAATTTGCCGAGCCGCGGCATGCCTACCCGCGAGAGCGCGATGGGCACGTAGTGCATGGCGCCACCGGTGACGGTGCCGTCGGCGCGGACCTCGCGGTACTTGATGGCCAGCGTGACTTCCGCGAACTTGGTGCTCATGCCGAGGAAGCCGGCGACGCACATCCAGAACACCGCACCGGGGCCGCCGACCGCCACGGCGAAAGCGACGCCGCGCGATGTTGCCGAGGCCGATGGTGCCGGACACGGCGGCGCTGAAGGCCTGGAACGGAGAGGTCTCGCCCGCGTGCTGGCGATTCGAGTAGTCGCCGCGGATCACGCGCAGTGCGTGACGGAATCCGCGCAGGTTCACGAAGCGGAAGTAGAAGCGTGCAGACCACGCTGCCGGCGACGAGCCAGACGAGGATCAGCGGCAGCTCCGCTCCGCCCGACCGGCACCGAGTAGAACACCACCTTGCCCAGCCACTCGGCGACGGGCGCGAGCCACGCGTTGATTGTTTGGTCGATGTCCACGGCGGGGTTAACCTTGCGGCGCAGTGTATCGGGAGGGGGCGTTGGGAGTGCAAATGATTCGGCATGTGCGCCGGCCGGTTCGGGCGCGGGTCGTGAGCATCATGAGTCTGGCGGTCGCGATCTTTGCGAGCCTGTCGGTTGCGGGCCCGGCCAGTGCA
This sequence comes from uncultured Pseudomonadota bacterium, assembly GCA_963846605.1. Taxonomy (GTDB): domain Bacteria; phylum Pseudomonadota; class Gammaproteobacteria; order Steroidobacterales; family Steroidobacteraceae; genus CADEED01. The sequence goes on along the minus strand of CAWJWS010000006.1, from coordinate 623,151 downwards.
GACCCGACGAAGGCAGCCACGCCGCCTGCCGGTGATCAGCAGTGGCAGCGGGTGATGGCCGGCGAGCGCAAGGTGGGCTACGTCGAGCACACGCGGCATGTAGAAGGTAGCCGCGTCATCGAGACCGAACGCCTCACGCTGGAGCTGGGCCGCACGGGCCGGCGCGTCACCTACCGGGTGAGCGTGACCAGCGAGAGTAATGCCGGCAGCTTCCTGCGACTCGTGCGCGATTCCCGGAACAGCGAAGGCCATGCGCACGTCGATGCCGCGGTCGATGGCGCGGATCTGATCGTCCATGTCGGTCAGGGCAAGAACCGCACCTCGCGTCGTCTCACCGGAGCCGCGCACGATCTGAAGGCGCATGACTTCGCACGCAGCTGGTTGCGCGCGGCGGGAGCTGGCAACACGCCGGCGCCGCTGCGCTTCAATACATTCGACCCGGTGAAAGTGGCCGTGGTCGAAGCCGAATACGCCCTGGCGCCCTCGGATTCGGGCGTCGTGATCCGCCGCAGCCTTCGTACCGCGAACAGCGAGACCGCGAGCCTGCAGCGGTTGAATGCGGCAGGCGACGTGATCGAGGAGCAGATGCGATTCGGAGCGCTGCAACTCCAGCTGCTGGCTTCGACAGCCGAGCAAGCCCTGGCGCGTGGCGAAGTGCTGGATCACGTGGCCGAGCAGTTGCAGAAGGCGCCGTACCGCATTCCGGCCAACCAGCTCCAGGCCAAGATCCGCTACGGCTTCGATAACCAGAGGCGCGCGCCGCAGCTGCCCACCGGCGGCGGCCAGCGCACCTGGACCGATGGTCAAACTACCTGGCTGCAGGTCTGCGCCGGCTGCGCGGTGGATGCCGCGCAGCTCGATGACACCGCGCGCGCCCGCGCGCTGGAAGCCACGCCCTGGATCAACTACGACGATCCAGTGATAGCGAAGCGTGCGCCGCGCATCGCGGGCACGGGCACGGCCGCCCAGAAGATGCGCCGCCTCACGGCTTTCGCCCGCGAACACATGTCGGTGGCGCAGATCGACATGCTGGGCTACGGCAGCGCGGCCGAGGCGTTCCGCTCACGTCGCGGTGACTGCACCGAGTACGCCGTGCTGCTCGCCGCCATGGGCCGGGCGGCGGGCGTGCCCACACGCGTGGCGTCGGGGCTGGTGTATTCGCGCAGCTTCGAAGGGCACCGCTACGTGTTCGTGCCACACGCCTGGGTCCAGGCGTGGACGGGTGAAGGCTGGGAAAGCTTCGACGCCGCCATGGGCAAGTTCGACAGCACGCATCTCGCATTCGCCGTCAGCGACGACGGCAACCCCGCGAAGTTGTTCTCGGGCATGGTGCTGGCGCATGAATTGCGGCTCACCAGCGCGGCGCGCGTGGTGCCGAAGAAAGCCGCGGAAGCTAACTAGCGACCGTCGTCCTCGATTGTGGGGATATCCGCTGGCGCGTCCTTGCCATCGTCTTCCCATTCGGCCTCATCGCCTTTGCTCACGCCGCCGACGACGATCCACTCGACACCCTCGTCGCAAGCCGGAAGGTCGTTCGGATCCGATACCTTCGACTGCCCCACGACGAGCGGGTCTTGCGCAGCGGCTGGTAGCGCCGTGAATGCCGCGGCGGCCAGGGCCGCGGCCGCGAGTGCACGCTTGCGCAGGCTGCTGGCGGGAATCCGAACCGTGTAGGCCACGCAGACCTTGCCGCTGCAACTCTTCATGAACGACACGCGTTCGGCGGCATTCATCCGATCCAGGTTGTGGACCGAACGGTCACACAGCGTGCAGTGCTCGGTATCGCCCGCGGGCAGCGCCTTGCCGGCGATGGGGCAGGGAGACTCGATGACGGGTGCCTTGGCCATGGTTCACCTTGTTTGTCAGGCTTTCTGCTTTGTCAGGGCAAGCTACTCAAGAGTTCCGCGGACGACAAGCGAAAGCGCGGCGTAACGCCACGCCTTCCACGCCACCATGGCGCATCGCGGGCGGAATCCGGGCAAATACCGGTCCCGTTCGTGTGCGCAACCTGACAATATTCCGGACAAATTTCGCATTCCCGTGATGAATTCCGCTCGCGTCGACGAAACGGCGGCTTACCTATTGCGGGTCGGCCCGGGCAGTCGCAATCTGGTGTCGACGCCACTACGAGGTCACGTCGATGATCCTCCGGGATCGTGTGCTCCTGGCCCTGACGACATTGCTGCTCGCGCCCTGCGCGATGGCGGGTGAAGCGGCTTCGACCTTCGCCACCGCGGCGCCGCTGGCCATTCCGCACACGTTGAACCTCGAGCTGGATTTCTACGCCAAGCGCCGCGCCCGTTCCTCCGCGGGCAACTACGAACGCTCCGACTTCCTCGATCTCACGCCGGGCCTGCAGCCGCTGGCCTGGCCGCGCAACAGCGACATGCGCGCGCGCCTGCTCACGCCCGAGCTGCGGCGCACGCCTCTCGTGGGCTGGATCGCGCGCAACCTGTACCGCAGCCGCCAGGAAAGCGGCTGGTGCCTCGAGGTTGATCCCGGCGAAGGCGAGTACATCGTCTTCTACCGGGTGCACCTCGAGTAGTCAGGTCACGCGCTGGCGTCCGCGCCTGCGCCGCCGCCAACTCCCGCCCCCGCGCATGAGCGATACACCTGCGCCACCGAGTAGTACCTGGCCGCCTCGGCCGCCAGCTGCGCGGCCGCCTGCTCCGCCTTTGCGGTGTCGTCCCCACACAGGCGACGAGCCAGCTTCCGCGCTTCATCGATCGTGAGGCTGCGCAGGTTCACCACCGCGTGGCAGCGGCCCGGCCGCATCAGCGCCGGATCGATGTCGGTCACGTTGGGCAGGTTTGTCGTGAAGATGATCTTCCGGCCCTGCGCCCGCGCGATGCCGTCCGCGATGGACAGGAAGCGGTGCATGTCGTCGTTGCCACTGGTGCGCGCCCGCAGCAGGTGATCCGTGTCCTCGATGACCAGCGCTTCATACGCGCTGGTGATGAAGTCCACGAACATCTGGTCGCTGGCCATGGCGCGCTTGTCCGTGGTGTACATGATCTCGGCGTTCGTCCGCTTGCGGCGGGTGATCGCGCACAGGATCTCGCGCACCAGGCGCGTCTTGCCGCCGCCCGGCGGGCCGAGAAGGATCAGCACCGCGTCCGGTGACGCCACGTAGCGCTCGACGAAGGCCTGCACGCCACCTTCGAGCGTGGGATAGGCCTCGTCGACCAGCTGCTCGGTGACGATCTCCTCGAAGCTCGAGCTGCGCAGCGTGTTGCCCATCATGAAGTGCCAGTCGACCACGAAGCTCTTGTGGCGCGCGCGCAGCTCACCGGATAGGTGCCGCAGCCGCTGCTTCGCCTCCTTGAGGCGCGCACGGCTTTCCGCCCACACCTGGAAGACGCAGGAGCAGTAGTTGGTCTTGTCGTGCCCGGTGGCGGACACGAACACGCCCGGCGCGGTCAGCAGTGCGTTGCCGGCATCGATGCGCTGCGCGCTGAAGTACGGATCGCACGCGAGCGCGTCGAACAGATCGTTGATCTTCCGGTTCACCGACCAGCGGAGCACGCGGAAGACCGGCAACGAACGCGTCTCGAGATCGATGGCGCGCACGGCCCGCGCACGCACCACCGACGCCGCGAGATCGTAGAGCTCGGAAGTCAGTGCCACATGTACCGCGGCGGGGTTGCCCTCGCGCATGCCGCTGCCGGCGTCGCGTTCGGGCTGGAGCTTGTGAATTGTCATGTTCCAGATGTGACGAGGCCCCGGAAAGCAAAGCCTGCCGGGGCCTCGTCGAAGGTTTCCGGAGGGCTGGCGCGCGCCGGCCCTCCGGATCTGGAAAGCTAGCCGCTGATGAAGTAGTTAGTAATGCGATGGGGCATAGGGGCGCGCATTCTAGGCGCGAAACGAGGGCTGTCAAGCATCATTTGACAGCGCGGCGGAATTTTCCGGCGGGCTAGCGCCCGATCCAGCCTCGCGGCGAGCGCTGCGGCACGCCCTGCTCGACCAGCCAGTGGTAGATGGCCTCGGTCTGTTCGGCATCGAGCCAGTTCTCGCCATAGATGTAGAACGCGGCGGTCTTGCGGCCGCTGAACATCTGCACCTGCACGAAGCGGCCCATGCGCTGCAGTGCCACGCCGTCCATGACGTTCACCTTCATCTGAAGCTCGGACATGAGATAGCCGTCTTCGAGACTGAAGAGGTTCACGTCCTTGTCCGTCTGCACGTAGACGCAGTTGAAGGACTCCACCGGATCGTCGGTCTCGACCACGGCGGCACTGCATTGACGCCGCGCGGTGGCCTTCTCGGGATCCAGCCCGGCGTAGATGAGCTTCTGGTCGTCGTTCACCGCCGCGGCGATGTCGCGGAAGCTGGCGGCGGAAGCGATGCCCGCGATGAGCAGGCAAGGGACCAGGATGGAAGTGAGCCGGGAGATGACGCGCATGGGCGCAAGCTATTCCAACGGTAAGGCGGCGCGATCGGAATCCATTACCAGCCGCGCCGCCTTTGTCCTATACGCGCCCTACGCACCCGCCAGGAAAGCCAGCAGGTCGCGCACCACCCGCTCCTGTTCGCTCACGAGGATGCCGTGCGTGGCATGGGGGTACTCGATGAGCTTCGCGTTGCGGATGCCGCGCGCGGCGCGCCGGCCGGTGGTCTCGACCGGCACCGGCTTGTCGGCCGTGCCGTGCAGGATCAGCGTGGGCACGGAGATCGCGGCGAGATCGGCCGTGAAATCCTCCTTGGCGAAGGCGTCCACGCAGGCGACCAGCGCGTGCGCCGAGGCCTGCATGCCTTGTTGCAAGGTCCAGTCGACCACGGACTGAGAGACCGGCGTCGTGCTCTTGCGGCTGCCTTCGAGGTCGTAGAAGACGTCGCGCAGCAGTCCGGCGAGATAGCCCAGCCGGTCGCGGCGCAGGTTTTCCTTGAGGCCTTCGAAGAACTCCGGATCGGCGCCCTCGGGATTGTTGGGACCTTTCGCGAGCCCCGGCACGACTGAGGCGATCAGCCCTGCCCGTGTGACGCCGCGGCCCTGGTGGCGCGAGAAGTAGCGCGCCACCTCACCACCGCCCATCGAAAAGCCGACGAGCGCCGCGTCCTTCACGCCCGTGGCGCGGATCACTTCGGCGAGGTCGTCGCTGAACTGATCGTAGTGGTAGCCGTCACCGGGCTGCGTGGACCGGCCGAAACCGCGGCGGTCGTAACTGATGACGCGATGGCCGGCATGCACCAGCCGCAGCGCCACCTGGTCCCAGCAATCCGCGGACATGGGCCAGGCATGGGTGAACACCACGGGCCGGCCGCGGCCCCAGTCGCGCACGAACAGTTCGGTGCCATCGGCAACCTTCAGGTAACCGCTGGCGCTGCGCGCCGGCGCGCTGGCCGCGTGCGCCCGCGAGGTGTGGGAAGTGAGGGCGGTCGCCGCGCTGGCGAGTCCTGCGGCCTGGAGAAGATCTCTGCGGGAAGTGGACATGGTTCGCTCCGTCGTTGAGGAGCGCGCACCGTGGGGTTTGCCGTTACGGCAAGGTCAAGCGCGCCTTCTGCCAGCAAAGGCGGGGCAAGAAAACGCGGGCATAAAAAAACGCGTACGGGCCCTTCCGTTCCCGTACGCGTCTGTCCAGCAAAAAGTCTCACGAGGGGGGAGGAGAACATTCCGCAGACGATCTAGATAAAGCAATCGCCGTGCCAACTCCCGCGGGTGGTCAAACAGGCTCATGGCCGCGTAAATCGCGTTTCTGACGGCCTGTCTGGTTAGTGACAGGCCCGGTTGGGTGCATGTGCCTCGAAAACGCTTCCATCCGGTGCAAGCGGGAGGGAAACCCGGGGCCTGGCGGTCCGGAGGGCCGAACTAGTTGATCCGGACCCGGAACTGGATGGTGAACGAAGGATTGCCCGACCCCGCCGCACTCATCACCCCCGCGGGTGAGATGCGGATGGCCCGCACGAGCGGGTCGAAACCATTGGCATCGGGCGCGGGCGTGTAATTCCAGGGGCCGGTGCCGCCCGTGGACGAATAGGTCACGTGGCTGGCGTACGTGAACGTGAGTCCGCTGGCCGTGCTGCCATTGAGGAACACCACCGGGCTCGCGCCCGCCACGTACATCGTGGAGTTCGCGGGAATCGGGTCGGTGATGACCAGCGTGCCCGAGTCGACGGTTCCCGGGCCGCTGTTGGTCACGGTGATTTCGTAGCGCACCACGGCGTTCGGCACGCGCTTCGGGTTGGTGGTGTTGTTCTGCGGGTCCGAGAGCACGGTCGATGTCTTGACCATGGTCAGCGACGGCTGCGGGATCACCACCGAGAAATTGCCGACACCGAGATCGGTGACCGTGCCTTCGGTACCTTCGCGCGCGGTGACGCGGATGGTCCAGCCACCCAGCGATGGCGAAGCCGGCAGGTTGAACTGCGTCTGGAATACGCAGGTGGCGGCGGCGGTGGATCCGCAGGTGGCCGGCGCGCCTTGCGCGACCATCGCCACGTTGTTCACCTGCGTGACGTTCGACGGATCGATCAGGGTGATGTTCGCTCCGCCGATGTCGAAGGCGCCGAAGGGATCGGACACCTGCGCGCGGATGAAAACGCTCTGCCCCGGGTAGAACGTGGCCTGCGCGACGCCGCCGTTGAACGCCGCGCTCCAGGTGGTGACGCTGTCGACGTTGACCACGGTGGTGGCGTTGAACTCGATGCGCGAGTTGTTGCCCGCGGTGCCGTTGCCGTAGGGATAGATGGAGATGGTATTGCTGCCCGCGTTGGCCACGGTGAGCGTGAACGTGGTGCCCACGGGGAAAGTGCGCGCGAGGGTATTCGGCAGCGAGAAGTCCGCCAGCGTCGGCGTGGTGGAGTTGGGTGGCGTGACCGCGTTGGTCACCGTGGTGGTGAATCCGTTGCTGGCCGTCAGCGTGACGGTCACGTTTCGTGACGTGGGGTTGTTCGAGCCACGGCGCAGCCACAGCCGCACCGGGATCGCGCCGGCGTTGATCGAGAACGCCGTGCGCAGCGGCGGTGAGAGCGTGAAGCTTTCGCTGCCGTTCGCCGCCACTACCCGGATTGCGTCGGTGGCGCTCGTGGGGACGATGCGCGACAGCGACGTCACGCCGCCCGGATTGCGTAGATAGACGAACTTGGTTCCGGTGGACGGAATCAGCGAGGGATTGACCACCAGCGTCGGCGCAGCCGGGTTGTTCTCGGGGCCATTCGGGTTGGTGATCGTCGCCGTATTGGCCACGGTCTGGCCGGGCAGCGTGCCCAACACCACCGTCACTTCGAACACCACGGTGACCGAACCGTTCGCCGGCACGGTGATCCCCGTGACCGACGCCTGGCCATCCGGTGCGGGAACACTGGGCGGGATGAACGTGCCCGTGGACCCGGCCGGCACCGAAACGAAGCCCGACCACGTGGTGTTGTCCGGGATCGCGTCGAGCACCGAGACGTTGACGGCCTGGCCGCCCGCGGTTTCCGTGAGCGTGATCGTGTAGCGCAGGATGTCGCCGGGCGAGGCCTCGCCACCGTTCACGTCGAGCACGGTCTTGGTGGACGTGGAGACGTTGGGATCGAGCGTGGCGGTGGCGACGCTGGCGGAATTGTTGTTGGTGATGATCTCGTAGCTGGGCGTGCTCACGGTCACCGTGTAGTTCACCGACGCCGCGGCCGCTTCGGCCACGTTCACCACGAGCCCGAGCACGGGGAACGACGCGCCCGGGTTCAGCGTCGGCGGATGCGTGCAGGTGACCACCTGGCCCGCGGCGCTGCAGCTCCAGCCCGCGCCCGTGACGGAGTTGTAGCTGAGCCCGGCCGGCAGCGTGCCCGTGACCGTCACCGTGTTGTCCTCGCGCTCGTTGCCGGCGACGTTCGACACGGTGATGTTGTAGGTACCCGTGCCGCCCGAGATGAATGGCCCGGTGCTGGTCATGGTCGCGGTGAGATTCACCTGCGGATCCGAGGTGGCGCTCATCACCTGCGCCATGAGCAGTACGAGGTCGGCGCCCGCGGAGTAGGTGGTGGTCGCGGTGGTCTGCCCGGTGCTGAGCAGCGAGCCCACGTTGTACTGGTCGACGTCGATGCCGTAGCTGGTGACGACGTTCTGCGTGTTGATGGTGCCGTCGAACTGCTGGACGTTGGGCACGCTGCCGGCGGGCACGAGGCCGTCGTCGAGCAGGGTTCCGTTGAATCGCAGCGCCTCGTCGAAACCGTTCGCGGCCGTGGAGTTGCCCGGGTCGCCTTCCAGCGTGAACACCGCGAGGCGGCCGTCGATGCCGGACGAGGGAATGCGGAATCCGGTGAACGCCAGCGACACGTCGTCGCCGAAGAAGTTTTCCAGGCCGTCGTAGATGGTGATGGCGCGAAGCGGCTCGGCCGCGTCCTGGTACATCACGATCAGCGACCAGCCCGACACCACGGCGGCGCGGTCGCAATGCGGAGCGCCGCTGTTCACCGTCAGGTTGCCGAAGGTGAAGGTGTTGTTGCCGGTGACGATGTTGAGGTTGGTGATGTCGGCGAAGCCACCGAAATACGGATAGTTGGTGCCGCCGTTCACGAACGTGTTGGTGAACGTGCGTTGCGCGTTCACCGTGACGTTGTTCAGCGTGACGCTGCTGTCGGTGGTGGCGCCCGAGCCGCCCCAGTAGAGATAGGCGCGGTAGACCGTGCGTCCGGCGGGGATGCCCGACAGCGCCTGCGTGCTCGTAGACGCGAGCTGGCACTCCGCGGTGTTGGTGATGTCGTCGTTGGGCTGCGTGCGCAGGCTGCCGCCCGTCGTCACGAAGTTGATGTGGCCGGTCTCGCGGATCTGCTGGGTCAGCTGCGCGGACGCGTCGCGCGCGCCGAACAGCAGCGCGGCGAACAGCCACAACGCGAGAAAGCACCCGCGGGCTCTCTCCCCGCGGGTGCCTTGAACCGACGGCACTCTCATGGGGCCAATTTTGGGCTCTCGCGCCGCAGCAGGCCGGGCCTGCCTCTCATAATGGGGCGGCTCCTAAGTACCGGATTGAGAACGGTTTCACACCGAAGTTGCCGGTACGACCTCTCAGGCAGGTGCCAGCGGCGCCACCAGGAGCACAGGGCCAGTCGGCGCACCCGTGGGCGAACCGCCCTCCGGCTCGAGGCTGACCGCGATCTGCTTCGACTTGCCCAGCGCGCTGCGCTGTGAGGCCGTGAGAACGCGATGGTGATCCCCGGTGTGCGGCATCAAGCCCAGCGATACCGGCGCGCCGCCATCGGCGGGCAGTGCCCAGAGTTCGTGTGCCTTGCCGGGCGGCAGATCGTGGACCTTGTGCACGTGCAGGCTGACTTCCTGGTTGTCGCCGAGCACTTCGACGCGCCAGTAGATAGTCTCGGTGTCCTTCTGGAGGTAACCCTCCTGCGTCTTCGCCAGCGTGGCTGGCGTCACCACGTCCGGACCCGGCGGCTGCACACGCAGCGCGAAGTAGCCCACCACCGCGAAGAAGCCCGCGGCGGCGGCGGCCGTGAGCCAGCGCATCGCCGGCGCACGCTGCTTCTTGCGCAGCTCGAGTTTCGCTTCGATGCCGCGCCACACCGTGGCCGGCGGCGTCACGCTTTCCAGCGGCGGTTCCAGGCCCGCCAGCCTCGTTTCCCAGGCCTTCACCAGTTGCCCCACCTGCGGCGACACGAACCAGCGCTCGAAGCGCCGGCGCGCGCGGCCGCGCAATGTGCCGAGCACGTACTCGGCGGCGAGACGGTCTACCAGTTCGCGGTTGGCGCTCTTCATGACGCCTGCTTCTGGGTCGAGTCCGAACCCAGGCAATCCTTGAGTGCCATGAGGCCGCGGCGGATCCAGCTCTTCACGCTGCCCAGCGGGTTGGCGGTGACACGCGCGATCTCGTCATGCGAACGGCCTTCGACGAAGGCCAGGGTGAGACACGTCCGCGTGTTGTCGTTCAGCTGGCCGATGCAATGGTCGAAGTTGTTAGGTTTCTCGAAGGCGCCGGGGTCGGTGACGTTCTCGTCAGCCACCTCGTTGAGCGCGTCGTCCGTGACCAGCGATACCCGCTCGCGGCGCATCAGGTCGATGGCGCAGTACCGCGCGATCGTGACCATCCAGGCCAGCGGCTTGCCCCGGCCCATCTCGAACTGGCTGGCGCGCTGCCAGATGCGTACGTAGACGTCCTGCAGCACCTCTTCGGCCACCGATCGCCGGCGAAGCATGCGCAGCAGCCGGGCAAACAGGATGGGCGAGGTCTTGTCGTAGAGCGTCCGGAACGCGCCGGAGTCCTGGGCGGCGCAGCGCTGCAGGAGTTGGGCCAGCTCGATTTCGGGGGGTAGGGAGTCCAACGATTCCATAGGCATCTCTACGTCTGCTTTTCGTGGCTGGATGCAGGCTAGCACACGGCCTTACATATGCCGGAGAATGCGCGGCCCCATGACCACCTCCCGCGCCGCCCTCACCTTCGTACTCCTGTCCGTCTTCATCGACAGCGTCGGGTTCGGAATCATCATTCCGTCGATCCAGGACGTGATCATGCAGCTCACGGGGCAGCCGCTGTCGTCGGCCACCCGCTGGGGCGGCCTGCTCATGGCGGTGTACGCGGCGTTGCAGTTCGTCATCGCTCCGATCTTCGGCGCCCTCTCGGACCGCTATGGCCGCCGGCCGGTGCTGCTCGCCTCCCTGTTCGCCTTCGGTGTGGATTTCCTGCTCACGGGGCTGGCGACCTCGATGGTCTGGCTGTTCATCGGCCGCGCGTTTGCCGGGGTGTTCGGCGCGTCGTTCGCGACCGCGAACGCCTATGTCGGCGACATCAGCACCGACGCCAATCGCGCGAAGCATTTCGGATTCATCGGCGCCGCCTGGGGGCTCGGCTTCACGCTGGGCCCGGCGATCGGCGGCTTCGTGGCCGAACACTTCGGCGTCCGCGCGCCGTTCTTCGTCGCCGCCGCGCTGGCGCTGGCCAACGTGACCTTCGGCTTCTTCGTGTTGCCCGAGTCGCTGCCGCCCGAGCGGCGGCGGCCATTCCAGTGGTCCCGCGCCAATGCTTTCGGCGCGTTCCGCAGCCTCTCGCACCTGCCCATGATCACGGGACTGCTGGCGGCGGTGTTCCTGTACCAGGTGGCGCACGACTCGCTGCCTGCCGTGTGGATGTACTACGTGGAGCACCGGTTTGGCTGGGGCCCGGCGGCGCGCGGCTGGTCACTCACCTTCGTCGGCATCATGACCGTGCTGGTCATGGGTGGATTGACCGGCTGGCTCGTGCCGCGGCTCGGCGAGCGCCGCGCCATCGTCATCGGCTTCCTGTTCATGACGGTCGGCTTCGCCGCGTACGCGCTCGTGCCCTACGGCTGGATGATTTTCCCGGCCATCGCCGTGGGATCACTGGGCGGCATCGCGAACCCCGCCATGCAGTCCGCGATGTCCCGGCAGGCGGGCGCTTCGGCGCAGGGCGAGCTTCAAGGCGTGATCGCCAGCCTCACCGGCGTCGCCGCCGTGATCTCGCCGCCCGTGATGTCCGAGCTGTTCGCGCGCTTCTCGGCGGCGGGCGCGCCCGTGGCCTTGCCGGGCGCGCCGTTCCTGCTCGCGGCAGTGCTGGTGTTCTGCTGTGCGCTGATCGCGATGAGGAAGGTGCCGGTTGAGGCCAGTGGGGAAAAGGCGAACCACCCTCTCCGCTGACTCTCTGCCCTGCCCCTCACGCCGCGCGTCTTTTCCCCGCTGTCTTCACCCGGCACCGACCGCTGGCCACAACCAACCGAACGTCCCGGCCGTGAGCAATGCGTAGATCAGGCCGTCGAAGACGTGCTTGAGCGTGGTGCTCCACTGGCGCTTGAACCAGATGGACTGCGGGATCTGGCCGAAGGCGAAGCCCATGAACGCGGTGGTGCCGACGTAGCGGAACACTTCGGTGTAGTGCGCACCCGGCGCGAGCGCGTGGCTGCTGACATACGCGGCGAAGAACGCGACGAGGATCAGGAACAGGAACCACTGGAACAGGCTCGACGCCATGCCGGCCTCGCCCGGCGGCAGCACGGTGATCACCCACTTCGGTCCCTTGTTCATCTTCTCCTTGAACTCGGGCGTGTTCATTTCCTTCATCGATTTGCAGCGCGGCACCATGTAATCGCCGGGCGGCACGTTGAGCGCGCCGATGGCGGCGCGCGCGGCTTCCTCATCGGGCAGCGCCGGGTATTCGTTCTTGTGCCACAGCGGCGTCATGTGAATGATGGAACTGACGACGAAGGCGAAGACGGCGGCCAGCAGGATGGGCAGCCAGAGTGCTGCAAGTGCGGTCATGGCGGACTCCCCAGTGCAAGTTGCTTGCAATAGTTGTTATCGGACGCGCCGGATTGTGCAGCGCTGGCACGTCGGACGCCACCGACTCCCGGTGCGCCACGGTTCTCGCATCGGCGCGCGGCGGCCTGGAGTTAGCTAGGGCCACTCCAGGGAGAATCGAACTTGACCCCCGAACTCGTGGCCGCCGAGGCGAGCCAGGTCCCGCGATCTGCGCCGCCGCTTCCGGGCACCCTGCAATCCACTGCACGCGAACTGCTGGCGCTCGGCCGCATCGCCTTGTTCCGGCGCGCCGACCCCAAAGCGATCGCCGGCCACGAAACCACCATCGCGCTGCTCGCCGGCTTTTCGCTGCTGGTGTGGGTGCTGATCGATCCCCTGCTCCACTCCCGCGACCTGGTGTTCTCCTGGTACGCGGTCCCGGACCTCGTCTGCATCGCCTCGGGCGCGTTCGTGCTGCCCTGGCTGCTGAAGGCGCTGAGCCGCGTCGAGTACCGGCGCGCGCTCGTGCTCACGCTGGGCGCGCTGCCGCTGGCCATGGCCGGCGAGCTGGCCTCGTGGAAGCTGCCGCACGACAAGCTGTATCCGCTGATCGCCGTGCTCGCGGTGTATGGGCTGCTGTATTTCGCGCATGGCTTGCGAACCCTGACGGGCAGGCACCAACCCTTCGCGCTGGTCACGGGCCTGCTCGCCACCGGCTTGTTCGTGTGGTCGCTGGACCATCTGCAGGCGAGTCCGCGGCTCTGGGTGCGCGCGGAAGAACGTCTCGACAGCCTCAATGCCACGGGCATCGACTGGGCGCGCATGGCGCGCGTGCAGTTCCTGCAGCAGGCGCGCATCGACTCGGACGTGGCGGCGATGGCGCCGCAGCGCCCCGGCGTCACCGACGTGTACTTCCTCGGCTTCGCGGGCTATGGCAAGGAGCGGATATTCGCGCGTGACATCGAGCTTGCGGCGGACAGCGTCGGCAGCCGCTACGACACGGGCAAGCGATCCCTGCGGCTCGTCAACGATCGCGAAGACATCGACACCTGGCCCATCGCCACGGAGCCGGGCCTGCGGCATGCGCTGCGCAAGCTCGGCCAGGTGATGGGCAAGGAAGACGTGCTGTTCCTGGCGTTGTCATCACATGGCGCGCGCGAACAGGGCGTGCGCGTGCTCAGCCCGGGCCTGGTGCCCACCGTGCTCAGCGCGCCGCAGCTGAACGAGATGCTGGCCGAGTCGGGTATCGCCTGGCGCGTGGTGGTGGTGTCGGCGTGCTACTCGGGCGGCTTCGTCGACGAGCTCGCCGGTGAGCGCACCGCGGTCATCGCCGCCGCGTCAGCGGATCGCAAGTCCTTCGGCTGCAACGACAGCCGCGCCCTGACCTACTTCGGCGAGGCGTTCTATCGCGATGCGCTGAACGCCGCGGGTTCGCTGCCGCAGGCCTTCGAGTCGGCGCGGATCGCGCTGGAAAAGAAGGAGCGCGCGGGAGGCATCCTGCCTTCACAACCGCGCGCGAGCTTCGGGGCATTGATCTCCGCGCACCTCTCCGAGCGCGGATCGACCGGCATCGCTCAGGGCCGGTAGCTGCTGAACACGTAGTCGTTGGGCTTGCGCGCCTGGTGGCAGGCGAAGCAGGCGGTGGCGGCATTCGCGCCGACGGCGCGCTCGGTCTTGCTGTCGCCCGCGAACCCTTCGAATCCCCAACCTCCCGTGGCCGCGAACTTCGCGTGATCACGGTGCATGACGCCCACGACCTTGCGCCTGCCTTCGGTGATGGTGTGGTCCGCCCCGTTCGCCTCGAGCAGGTCGAACACGATGACGGCGCCGTCCGGGAACTTGCCGCTTCGATATCCCTGGAGCGCCTTGTCGTTGGCGTACAGGTGGTGGATGCCGCCGAAGGTCGCGTGCAGCGGATGACCAGGCTCGATCACCATGGACTTCACGTGCGTCCAGTCCCGGTAGTTAGCGGGGTACGGGACCTCCGTCGTGGCGGCCAGCGCGAGTGCACCGGCGGTGATGGCCGTGAGCGCGGAGATGGCGAGGACTTTCTTCATGTGGACTCCCGTATGATGCATGGCGGATGCCGGGCAGTCTGGGCGCGCGCGTGCCGCGACGGAAGCCGGCACCAAACGGTGTCATGGTTACTTTCCGGTGTAGATAGATGAAAGCGAAGGCGAAAAGAATTCTGCGTCCCGGCATCGGGGCGGCCCGCATGGTCGAGGACATCGTCGGCTGCAAGTGGTCGCTCACGGTCCTCGGGTTGATCGCCAGCGGCGTCAGCCGGCCGGGCGCGATGCAGCGGCGGGTGTCGGGGCTCACCGCCAAGGTGCTGAACGAGCGGCTGCGCAAGCTGCTGCGGTTCGGAATCATCGAGCGGCACGTGTTCGCGGAGGTTCCGCCGAGAGTCGAGTACTCACTCACGGCGTTCGGACGGAAGTTCGACGGCGTGCTGAAGGAGATCGCGGCGCTGGACGCGAAGCTGTGAGCTGCATCACCTTCGCGAAAGCGAGCTCACTTACTTCGGCGAAGCCTTCTACCAGGACTCCCTGCCCGGCGCGGTTTCACTGCGCGACGCGTTCATGAGTGCGCGCGCGATGATCGGCGCCCGCGAGCAGAAGGAAGGACTGAAGGGCTCGGATCCGCAGGGGTACTTCGGCAAGGAGATCACGGCGAAGCTCGCGTCGATCGAGAGCGCGGCCAAGCCGTAGGCAAAGAAAGAGGCCAGCGCCGGACCGTTTATACGGCGCCGGCCCCACCACCAGGGTCCCGGTGGAAAGCGGTAGCTGGTAGGTTCCTACGCGTTCGCAGGGATGACGGATGCAGGGAATCAAAGGCTGCGGATATGCCGCTGGTCATCGGCGCTACAGGGGCCGTAGCGGTGGAGCGCCGGAGTGGCTCGGCATCGGCTTGAAAAAAAGGGGACGGGCCATCGAGGCGCGTCCCCTTTTTCCAGGAAATGAGGAATGTCCCCATTACGGCAGTTCGGTCGCTCCCATCAGGAAGCGATCGCACTCGCGCGCGGCCCCGCGGCCTTCGTTGATGGCCCAGACGACCAGCGACTGACCACGCCGGGCATCGCCGGCGGCGAACACGCCCTTCACGCTGGTGGCGTACTTGCCGTACTCCGCCTTCACGTTCGAGCGCGGGTCCACTTCCACCTTCAGGTCCTTGAGCAGCGCCTGCTCGGGGCCCAGGAAGCCCATGGCCAGCAGCACGAGTTCGGCCTTGTGCTCCTTCTCGCTGCCAGCCTGTTCGACGGGGATGAACTGACCCTTGTCGTTCTTCTCCCAGGCGATGTTCACGGTGATCACCCCCGTGAGGTTCCCGGCGCCATCGCCGAGGAATTTCTTCACGGTGGTGAGATACACGCGCGGGTCGGCGCCCTGCTTCGCCGCGGCCTCTTCCTGGCCGTAGTCCATCTTGTAGACCTTGGGCCATTCGGGCCAGGGGTTGTCCGCGGCGCGGTCCATCGGCGGCATGGCCATGATCTCGATCTGCGAGACGTGCGCGCAGCCCTGGCGGATCGAAGTGCCCACGCAATCGGTACCGGTGTCACCGCCGCCGAGCACCAGGACGTTCTTGCCTTTGGCGCTGATCGGCGTGCTCTCGGGCTTGTCCTTGAGCACGGCCTGAGTGGAGACCGTGAGGTAGTCCATGGCGAAGTGCACGCCCTTGAGATCGCGGCCTTCCACTTTCAGATCACGCGGTAGCGTGGCGCCGGTGGCCACGACAATGGCGTCGAAGTCTTTGCGCAGCAGCTCCGCCTCGACGTTCTCGCCGACGGTGGCATTGCAGACGAACTTGATGCCTTCCTTTTCCATGAGGCCGATGCGGCGCGCGACGACTTCGCGCTTGTCGAGCTTCATGTTCGGAATGCCGTAGGTGAGCAGGCCGCCCGGGCGATCCGCGCGCTCGAGCACGGTCACCAGGTGACCGGCCTTGTTGAGCTGCGCCGCCGCGGCCAGGCCCGCGGGACCGGAGCCGATCACCGCGACCTTCTTGCCGGTGCGCGTGGTGGGCGGTTCCGCGACGATCCAGCCCTCTTCCCAGCCCTTGTCGACGATCGAGTTCTCGATGTTCTTGATGGTCACCGGCGGCGCGTTGATACCGAGCACGCACGAGCCTTCGCAGGGTGCCGGACAGACGCGGCCGGTGAACTCCGGGAAGTTGTTGGTCCGGTGCAGGCGATCCAGGGCTTCGCGCCACAGGCCGCGATAGACGAGATCGTTCCATTCGGGGATCAGGTTGTTCACGGGGCAGCCCGAGGCCATGCCCGAGATCAGCTTGCCCGTGTGGCAGAACGGTACGCCGCAGTCCATGCAGCGCGCGCCCTGCTGTCGCAGGCGCTTCTCGTCCATGTGGTGGTGGAACTCGTTCCAGTCACGCACGCGCTCCGTCGGGCTGCGGTCCACGGGCAGCTCGCGCAGGTACTCAATGAATCCGGTTGGCTTTCCCATTCTCTAGCTACTTTCTTTTTAGTTGCCGCCGACGCGCGACGTATCGCGCGCGTTTTCCTCGAACGCGGCCATGATGGCCTCGTCACCCGAGAGACCCTGGTCGTGCGCGCGCTTCAGGCAGGCGAGCACGCGCTTGTAGTCCTTCGGAATGATGCGCAGGAATTTCGGCAGTTTGGTCGGCCACGCGGCCAGGATGCCCTTGGCGTGCTCGGAGCCCGTGGCGGCCACGTGCTTCTCGATCAACACGCGCAGCTCGTCGGCTTCCTTGGGATCTTCGACGCGACCGATCTCGACCATCTGCGCGTTGATGCGCGTGGTGGCCTCACCGTCTTCGTCGAGAAGGTAGGCGATGCCGCCCGACATGCCGGCCGCGAAATTGCGGCCCGTCGGTCCGAGCACCACCACGCGGCCACCCGTCATGTACTCGCAGCCATGGTCGCCCACGGCCTCGACGACGGTGTCGACGCCGGAGTTGCGCACGGCGAAGCGTTCACCCGCCATGCCGCGCACGAAGACCTCGCCCTTCGTCGCTCCGTACAAAGCAACGTTGCCGACGATCATGTTCTTTTCGGACGGGAACGACGCGCGCGCCGACGGGAACACCGCGAGCTTGCCACCCGACAGGCCCTTGCCGACGTAGTCGTTGGCGTCGCCCTCGAGCGCGAACGTCATGCCCTTGGGCAGGAACGCGCCGAAGCTCTGTCCCGCCGAACCCGAGAACTTGATGCTGATCGTGTCCTCGGGCAGGCCATTCACGCCCCACTTCTTCGTGACTTCGCTGCCCGTGATGGTTCCCACCACGCGGTTGACGTTGCGCACCGGCACTTCCAGCGACACTTTCTCGCCACGCGCGATCGCGGGCTCGCACAGGCCGAGCAGCGTGGTCACGTCCAGCGACTTGTCGATGCCGTGATCCTGGCTCGTCTGCTTGAAGCGGCCGATTTCCTGGCCGGCGTCCGGCGAGTACAGGATGTTGCTGAAGTCGAAGCCCTTGGCCTTCCAGTGGTCGATGGCGGCCTTTGGCTCGAGCATGTCGACGCGGCCCACCATGTCCTCGAGCTTGCGGAAGCCGAGCTGCGCCATGATCTCGCGCAGGTGCTGCGCGATGAAGCGCATGAAGTTGACCGCGTGCTCCGGCTTGCCGGCGAACTTCTCGCGCAGCCGCGGATCCTGCGTCGCCACACCCGCGGGGCAGGTGTTGAGGTGACACACGCGCATCATGATGCAGCCCACGGCGACCAGCGGCGCGGTGGCGAAGCCGAACTCTTCCGCGCCTAACAACGCGGCGATGGCCACGTCACGGCCGGTCTTCAGCTGGCCGTCCGTCTCGACGACGATGCGCGAGCGCAGGTTGTTGATGACCAGCGTCTGGTGCGTCTCGGCCAGGCCGAGCTCCCAGGGCAGGCCCGCGTGCACCAGCGAGGTGAGCGGCGATGCGCCGGTGCCGCCATCGGCGCCGGAGATCAGCACCACGTCGGCATGCGCTTTCGCGACACCCGCGGCAATCGTGCCCACTCCCACTTCGGCCACCAGCTTCACGCTGATGCGCGCGTCGCGGTTCGCGTTCTTGAGATCGTGGATGAGCTCGGCCAGATCCTCGATCGAGTAGATGTCGTGATGCGGCGGCGGCGAGATGAGTCCCACGCCCGCCGTGGTGCCACGCGTCTTCGCGATCCACGGATACACCTTGGTGCCGGGCAGCTGACCGCCCTCGCCGGGCTTCGCGCCCTGCGCCATCTTGATCTGCAGTTCCTTGGCGTTGACCAGGTAGTGGCTGGTCACGCCGAAGCGGCCCGAGGCCACCTGCTTGATGGCGGAATTCTTCGAGTCGCCGTTTTCCATCGGCATGAAGCGCTCCGGATCTTCGCCGCCTTCACCGGTGTTCGACTTGCCGCCGACGCGGTTCATGGCGATGGCCAGAGTTTCGTGCGCTTCCTTCGAGATCGAGCCGTAGCTCATCGCGCCCGTCTTGAAGCGCTTCATGAGGCTTTCGACGGACTCGACTTCGTCGATCGAAATGGCCTCGCCCTGCTTGAAGTCCAGCAGTCCACGCAGCGTGGAGAGATTCTTCGCGCGATCGTCGATGAGCTCCGCGTAGCTCTTGTACGTGGCGTAGGAACCCGTGCGCACCGACTTCTGCAGGCGGTGGATGGATTCCGGATTGAACAGATGGAACTCGCCGTCCGCGCGCCACTGGTACTGGCCACCCGACGGCAGCTCCGTCTGGCTCTGCGGCTTGCGCTCGGCGAACGCCATGGTGTGGCGCATGAGCACTTCACGCGCGATCACGTCGAGGCCGACGCCACCCACGCGCGAGGCCGTGCCCGCGAAGTATTCGTCGATGACGTCCTGGCGCAGGCCCACGGCCTCGAACACCTGCGCGCCGTGATAGCTCTGCACGGCCGAGATGCCCATCTTGGACATCACCTTCACGACGCCCTTGACCGCGGCCTTCGCGAAATTCTTGCAGGCCAGCTTGTGATCGACGCCCGGCAGCATGTCGTCGCGGATCATGCCGTCCAGCGTTTCGAACGCCACGTACGGGTTGATGACCGAGCAACCGTAGCCGATGAGCAATGCGAAGTGATGCACCTCGCGCGCGTCGCCGGTCTCGAGCGCCAGCGACACCTTCATGCGCAGGCCCTGGCGGATCAGGTAGTGATGCAGGCCGGAGACCGCCAGCAGCGACGGGATGGCCGCGTAATCCTTGTCCACGCCGCGATCGGAAAGGATGAGGATGTTGACCTCGTCCTCGCTCGATCATGCGCTTGGCTTCGGCGCGCATCTCTTCAATGGCGGCGACCAGGCCGTCTTCGCCACGCTCGGCGCGGAACAGGATGGGCAGCGTGCCCACCTTGAGACCGGGCAGCGAGATGCGGCGCACCTTGGCGAACTCTTCGTTCGTGAGCACCGGGCCCGACAGCTCGAGACGGCGGCAATCCGACGGACGCGGGTCGAGCAGGTTGCCCTCGCTAGCCCAGCCAGACGTCCGACGAGGTGATGATCTCCTCGCGGATGCAATCGATGGGCGGGTTCGTGACCTGCGCGAACAGCTGCTTGAAGTAGTCGTACAGCATGCGCGACTTCTGCGACAGCGCCGCCAGCGGCGTGTCGTTGCCCATGGAGCCAACGCCTTCGTTGCCGTCGCGCGCCATCGGCGCCATGAGGATGCGCTGGTCTTCGAAGGTGTAACCGAACGACACCTGGCGCTTCGCCAGCGCCACGGGCTCCGGCTGCGGCAGCTCGGGCGCCGCGGGCAGATCCTTGAGGTGCACGAGGTACTGCTTGAGCCACTCGGCGTACGGACGCTCGTTGATGATCTGCTGCTTGATCTCTTCGTCTTCGACGATGCGACCCAGCTCCGTGTCCACGAGGAACATGCGGCCCGGCTGCAGGCGGCCCTTGCGCACGATGTCTTCGGGCGGAAATTCGAGCACGCCGGCCTCGGAGGCCATGACGCACGATGTCGTCCTTGGTGACGTAGTAACGGCCCGGGCGCAGACCGTTGCGGTCGAGCACCGAGCCGATGCGCTTGCCGTCGGTGAAACAGATGTCCGCGGGACCGTCCCACGGCTCCATCAAACTGCTGTGGTACTGGTAGAACGCGCGTGCGCGCCGGATCCATGGTGGCGTGCTTGGACCACGGCTCCGGGATCATCATCATGACGGCGTGCGGCATCGAGCGGCCGGAGAGCACCATGAGCTCGAGCACGTTGTCGAACATGGAGGAGTCCGAACCGTTCGGATTGACGATCGGCGGAATCTTCTTGATGTCGTCGCCGAACAGCGGCGACTCGAACAGCGCCTCGCGCGCGCGCATCCAGTTGATGTTGCCGCGCAGCGTGTTGATCTCGCCGTTGTGCGCGATGCAGCGGTACGGGTGCGCGCGGTCCCAGCTCGGGAAGGTGTTGGTGCTGAAGCGCGAGTGCACCAGCGCGATGGCGGATTCCATCAGCGGGTTCTGCAGGTCGAGGAAGTACTGGTCGAGCTGATTGGTCGTCAGCATGCCCTTGTAGACCAGCGTCTTGTGCGACAGCGACACCACGTACCAGTACTCGGCGCCGCCGATCGTCGACACGCGGATCTCGTTGTACGCGCGCTTGCGGATCACGTAGAGCTTGCGCTCGAACTCCGCCTCGTCCGTGGTGTCCGGCCCGCGGCCGATGAACACCTGGCGCACGAAGGGCTCGGCAGCCTTTGCCGTCTCACCCAGCATGGAGTTGTCCGTGGGCACGCTGCGCGCGCCGAGATACACCTGGCCTTCGGCCTGCACCACGCGCGCGAACACTTCTTCGATCTTGCGGCGCTGGGTGGCGTTGCGCGGCATGAAGATGTTGCCGGCCGCGTACTGGCCCGGCTCGGGTAGATTGATGCGCGCGTCTTTCTTGGCGACCTTCTTGAGGAAGGCATGGGGCATCTGCAACAGGATGCCGGCGCCGTCACCCGTGTTGACCTCGCTGCCGCTGGCGCCGCGATGGTCGAGGTTCTTGAGGATCTGGATGCCTTGTTTGACGATGGCGTTCGATTTGCGACCCTTGATGTCCACGATGAAGCCGACGCCGCAGGCGTCATGCTCGAACTGAGGGTCATAGAGGCCCTGCTTCGCGGGCGGGCCCAATCGAATCGCGGTCATTTTTCCAACCTCCAGAGACGCAAACACGCAGGGCGACACCACCCCGCGTCATGAGCCTGCGCTCATAACTTGCCACTTTTTTAACTGGTTATATCCGGAGGCGCGGCCGCGAAACGGCGCTGCTCAATCAAGCAGATATATATGATGTCCGATCATACAGACGGACGACCTTCGGTCAACGGCTGATTTCGGCGGAAAGTCAGCCATCCGTGCCCGAAAACCGCGGCGAGAACGATCAGCACTCCTATATAGAAGTGCCAGCCCAGCTGGTGCGCCTCCCCGAGGAACAGGACGGCCAGCAATATGGCGTACAGCGGCTCCAGGTTGATGGCCAGCTGCGTGGTGAAGGCCGACAAATGTCGCAGCGTGCCAAGGGAGACAACGAACGGGATCAGCGTGCAGAAAATCGCCAAAGCGAGCAGCCACGCGCTGTCCTGCGCCGACGGCAGGACAAAATTGCCTGCCGGGCCCGGGATCAGGGCGAAGACGGTGATCAGCAGGAAGCCGGCACCCAGCTCGATCCAGGTCACGGCCATGGCGTCCTGCTGACCCAGGTAGCGCTTGTTGAGGAGGTTGAAGAGCGCCGCCAGTGCCGCCGAAGCCACACCCACCCAGAAGCCCAGGTACATGTCGCCCGGCAGCCCGCCCACCACCAGCACGACGCCCGGGATCACGAGGATGCCCGAGCAGAAGATTATGTCTTTCGAAGCGCGCGCCCGTGAGCCAGGGCTCGATGAGCGCGACCACCACCGGGGCCAGCGCCATGGTCAGGTCGCGGCCACGGAGGCATTGGCCAGCTTCACCGAGCCGTAGAAGCACAGCCAGTGGACCGCGATCACGCAGCCGATGCCGGCGTAGATGCCGATGAGGCGCGCCGGGATCTCGCGCATGCGCGCGCCACACGCGCGGAAAACAGGCCAGCGCCAGCGTCACTAACAACATGCGCCACCACACCAGCGGCGTGGCGGCAGCGTGATGAGCTTGCCGAGGATGGCCGTGACGCCCCAGAGCACCACGCAGAGGTGCAGTTCCAGAAGGGCGCGGCGGTGGGGATTCATGGGGCTAGATAGACGACGCGAAATCCGGCGCTTAGTCTACCGGCATGAAGGTGTCGCACGTGATGGGCCTGGCGCTGGCCCTGTTGTCATCCATTCTGCTGTCGACCATTGCGCTGTCGACTGGTGCGCTGGCCGCCGAGCCGCGCATCGGCAAGATGGTTTCGTACGAGCTTCCCGACTACACGATCTACACCACGCGCAGCAGCGCGCAGGCGCTCACTTTCGCCAACGAGCTGGCCAAGTTCCGCGTCACGCTGGAAAAGCTCCTGGGCAAGCGGGCCGTCGACTCGCGCATGCCCACGCACGTGGTGATCCTGGGGCGCAGCGCCTGGGAGAAATACCTGCAGCCTCGGCAGAACATCGCCGGCTGGTTCCAGCGCGGGCGGTTCGCCAATTACATCGTGATCAACGGCGACGCTGAAGGCACCGAAGGCCTGCATCTCATCTTCCACGAGTACACGCACTACTACCTCGCCTCGCAGTTCTCCGGCGACTACCCGCCCTTCTTCAGTGAAGGGCTTGCTGAACTCATGGGCTACTGCGCCTTCGATCAGGGCATGGCCATCGTGCTGATTCCGGCGGACCAGGTCGAGGTTGCACGATCGGGCGACTGGATCCCGTTCGAGCGACTGATACGCATCGACCAGGACTCGCCCGAATACATCTCGCACAAGCTGGCCGCCAACTTCTATGCGCAGTCGTGGCTCACGCTGCACTACGCGTTCATCGAGAACCGCGAGTTCGGCCGCCAGCTGCTGGAGTACGTGGGGCTGATCAACAAGCTGGTGCCGCAGGAGAAGGCGATCAAGCAGGCGTTCGGCGATCTCAAGGGGATCGACGCGAAGCTGCGCGCCCATTCGCGCAACCCGGATCTCGCGTCCGGTGGTGTGGGCCTCGGAGCCATCCCCGAGATCGAGTTGCCGGCCGGCAAGCCCCTCGAGGATCTCGATGCGCTGGCGGTAGTCGCGAACCTCATGATCGAGACGCGCATCCAGCCCGAGCGCATCCGCCCGGTGATCGACTCGCTGGCGAGCCGCGAGCCCGGCTCCGCGCGGCCGAGCATCCTGGCCGCGCGCCTGGCGCTGCTCGAGGAGAACGTGCCGGCCTTCGACGCCGCCACGGCGCGGGCCGAGAAGCTGCTGAAGCCGGGCGATCTGCACGATCGCCGCGAGCTCGCCTCGGCGCTGCTGGATGGCGCGCAGGATCTGCCCGCGAACAAGCGCGCCAAGGACAAGAGCCAGAACGACCTGCAGCGCGCGATGCGCTGGTTCGGCGAGGTCATGAAGGCCGACGGGCAGGACGTGGCGGCGCTGTGGGGGTTCGGCGCCTCCGCCATCGAGCTAAACACGCAGCTCGATGCGGCCGAAGGCGCGCTGGTGAAGGCGTACAAGCGCATGCCGGCCAACGCGAACATCTCGGTGGCGTTGGCCAATCTCAAGGGGCGGCAGCGGAAGCCCGGTGAGATGGTCCCCTATCTCAGGGACATCATCCGTTACACGTCGGACCTGGCGTTGCGGGAGTGGGCGACCGACAGGCTCAAGGAAGTGGAGAAGTACGAGCGGAAGAACCGGTAGGCGTGGAAGAGGCTGGCGTCAGTAAAGGTAAACGTGGCGCCTCACCGACGACTCTCCCGCCCCTTCGTGAACCACGGCCCGCTCTTGTTCACTCCACTGGAACGGCTGCAGGTTGAACGGATTCCGGAGCTGCGCTTCATTGAGAGCAGCCGGGACCTGGTCCGCGGCCACCCCGCGCGCGCGAAGTTCGACCGTGAGCAGGGCGGCGCGGCGCGTGGCCTCGATGCTGGCGATCCGCAGCGGGTAGTCGGCGTAGTCCCCGTCAGTCAGCGTGTTCCTGACGATCCAACCTTGAAGGTTGTAGAGATGCCATTCGTGTGCCGTGAGTGAGGTGGCGCGCGTGGCCTCGGTCGCTGCGTTATAACTTTGCAGCGGCACCTGGAAGCGGTCGGCGAAGGCGAGAGATTGGGCGGCGTAGTGGTTGATCTGGTCCTGCGGCTGATAGAGGGGCCGCGACAGGAATGTGGTCACGCGCGCGAACCAGCCAGGGCGAACCGGGTTCATCTCGGAGTCGAGTTCCCACTGGCCGTTGTCTTCCCAGCTCCTCATCATTCCTTCGGAAAAGCGCAGCTCGCCGGCCATCACCTGGTGCATCGCCAGTTCTTCGGACGAGGTTTCGCGTCTCCAGGCATCCGGCACCGCCGCGAGCTGCTCGTCGCGAGGCAACTCGCGAATGATCATGTTGCCCATCAGGTAGTGCTGGCGGATCGCCGAGACGGCGATCATCTTGGAGATGAGGATGTCCGAAGACTTCTGCACTTCGCGCCAGAGTTCGAGGTCCGCTTCGAGGCCGGCACGGATGTCGCCGGCCGCTCCCGATCGCACTCGGCCGCGTAGCTCCCGGAAATGCAGATCCTGGCCGATGAGCACGATCCTGAACGCGGGCAAGGGCACACGGATATCCAGCGGAATGGTTTCGCGCCAGGTCCGGTGCTTCAACATCTCGCGATAGCGGGACAGCGTCCGTTCTTCGGACGCGCTGAAACGTGGCCCCTCGGCGTAGGTGTCGAGCAGCTTTTCGCATCCACGCGTGTCGCCACGGCAGTGCTCACGGAACAGCTGCGAGAGCCGCTCGTCCTCATCGCTCAGCCCTTCGTCCTCGATATGCGGCGGGTGATCGAACTGCTTGGGGTCGTTGTTGACGGCGAGCAACCACTCGCGGCGCTTCCCGCCGGCTTGCAGCACGTCCATGCCCGCGGGGGCCGACATGCCGAGCAAATGAACGAAGGAGTTGTCCGCATCGGCAACCGCGGGGCGGTCATCGAGCAGCGCATTCATGCGCTGTGCGACGGCACTGGGCGGCTGATCGCGCCAGTTGATCGCCAGCAGGATGACATAGGCCAAGACCAGCAGGCCGAGCAGACCGCCCAGCGTCCAGCCGGTGATGCGAAGGGATTTCGAGAGGAATCCAGCCACGCGCACCAGACTAACTGATGCGTTCCGGCGGACGAACTACTTCTTCTTTCCGGTCAGCTGGTCGAGCACGGAGCCCGCCGGCGCCTTGGTCGCGGCCTTCTCGGGCAGCGGCCGGTTCATCGGCGGCGCCGGCCGCTTGGGCGTGGCGCGCTGGTTGTACGGGTCGCCGCTGGCGCCGGAGTCGTAGGGATTGCCGCCGCTGCGCGAGTACTGCTGGCTGGGGTTGGCCGCGTCCTTGCGCTGGTTGTACGGATCTCCGCCACCCCCGGCGTCGCGAGCGGTGGGCTCGACGATGGCCTTCATCGCGCGCTGCGTCTGCTCGATCGCGAGATCGTCGATGTTGAGCTTGCGCATGACATTGGTGGCGCTGAGGCCGGCGAACTCGCCCGGCCACCGCCAGTCCCAGACGGCCATGCCGCGTTCGTCGTGGCGGACGCGGCCCGCCGGGCCGGCTCCCGGGAATGATCCGGAGCTCCCGCGACGGGCCGCGCAGCTGTTCTGTCGAGCTCCGATCGGCGGATTCCTCGGCCGTCGCAGCTTCAGCGACTTGAGACGCATGGTGGTCGTCTCGATGCTGAAACTGAGCGTCGTCGGCCAGGAGTTCCGATGTCAGGCATGGTCAATCTGGAAGGAATCCCCCTCCCTCAGACAGTAAACGCCGACACACACTCCCCATTGAACCCCAAACAGTGATGATATTCACGACGGTCCGACCCCATCGGCAGCTGGCGACGACGTTTGACCTTAATCACGCACCTGATCCGCCCGGACCACACGCCACTCACCGCTCTCCTGGCGGAATTCCACCTGCAGCGCTTCGCGATCACCCGACGGCAGCGCGGTGACGGTCACGCGCGCGCGAGCCAGCCCGCGAACCGGAATTTCCAGGGACGCGATGCGCACCAGTAGTTCGATCTTCGGATTCGCGAGGAAATAGCCGCGCAGGAAATTCCGCAGCTGCGTGTGGTCGAATCCGTCGCGAATCGCAGTAGTTGCTGGCCACGTGTTCGAGCACGTCGCTGCTGTCGCGAGCCTCGGCGGCGACTTCCACCGTGTCGATCAGCGCGTGGACTTGCTCTTCATCGCTGGAGCGGGAACCGCACGCGGCGAGCAGAATTGTCGCGGCGAGAATCCGACGAGCTGTCGAAAATTTCATGGTCAGCTCCTATTGCAGTTGCAAGTCTCAAGCCCTATTGTTCGCGCGCGTTGCGGGGTTGGGAACCGGTCGTGACGTCCAGAAATGGTGCTCCGGACCCAGTTGGAGGTGGACAACCTAAATGAAGAAATCCGTGCGGTCTGATTCCGAACCTGGACCCCGTCTTCATACCGTCAATCTGTATCTTAGAGAAGAATTTCCCCGATTTCTTCGCTGAAGCCCGTTTCCACGTTGGAAACGACGATTACTTTCTGTACGCCCGCTTCGGCAACTATCTCGCCAGCTCCATCGAGCATCGGCGCTTCAAGAGCGACAAGATCTCCCGCGGTTTCACCGTGCTGAACAAGCTTGCCCGCAAGGCCGAGCGTGATCCGCAGGTGCGCCACATCCTCGTGAGCGGCCCGCTGGAAGAGATCGTCGACGAGCCGAAGGCCCGCGAGATGGCGCGCAAGCGTCTGTCGCCGGTGGCGCAGAGCGTACCTCGAGGGGCTCTGCGAGTAGAAGGTGCCGGGTGAGGAAAGTGGGGAGAAGCTTCCCCACTTTCATTCAACGCCCCGGCGCCCTTCTCCCCACTTTCCTCACCCGGCACCCACCGCCGGCAGCGCCGCTTCCTTTCCGCGCCACAACCCGCCCGCCTTCCACGCGTTGAACGACCAGCGCAGCCAGCGCACCAGCGCGAACGCCATCCACAGCGCCCAGGCGAAGAACAACCCGCGATACACCCACATGGGCACCGAGATCAGCGTCGGGCCTTCGATGGCGCCGCGCGTCTGGTCCACGAACCAGGTGTAGCCGCTGTACGGCAGGTTCGCCGCCGCGATGTGCATGTCGGGATGCGCGAGCAACCCGTTGCGGATTCCCGAGAACACCAGCGTGAGGATGGTGACGAAGGTGAACACCGCCAGCACCACCTGCACGAGGTTGTAGCGCCAGCGCTTGAACGCCTCACCGGGCTGCCAGCCCTCGCGCCAGCGCAGCGTGATCAACCAGGCGGCGGTCAGCGCGAACACGAACCAGGACTGCGTCGACAGGCCGAGCCCCAGCAGCAGCCACTCATGGAACTTCAGCGGCGAGCGCGCCCAGCGGCCGAGCAGCCAGGCCACGCCGATGAACACCACGAGTTCGCCCCAGTAGAGCACCGCCGGACCGATGCCCGGCCCCCACGCGGCGAGGATCCAGCGTGACTCGGGCAGACTCATGCGCAGCTCGAGATTGCTCGCGGGAGTGCCGAGATCCACCGTCGACGGCGTGGAGCGGAAGCCCACGTCGCGCGACTCGTCCCAGTTGATCTGGAACGTGTGCGAGCCCGGCATCCAGCGACAGCGGCAGCTCGCCCTTCTCCGGACGCAGCTGCTGCGGCTGGCCGTCGAAGACCACCGAAGTCACGCGCGCGTCCGCGGGCAACTTGATGATCTGCCGGCCGCCCTGCGTGCTGCGGTAGGTGAAGGTGAACTGCGTGGTCGACGAGCGCGCGCCGACGTTGGTGAACTGGTTCACCGAGTCCACGGCCACCGTGGTGCCCTTCACGCCCGTCGGGCGCGACACCTTGAGCGTGAGCTTCTCGCCCGGACGCGGCACGAAGCGGAACATCCACATCGCGCCGTTCACGTTGTCGGGCAGCACGGGCACGAACCCCTCGAACTCCACGTTCCACTGCGGGTTCACGACGAAGCTCCAGACCTCGGTGCGCGCCGCGCCGGCCGGCAGCGAGATCTCCAGCGTCTCGGCGCGCGCCAGGCCCGACTGCCAGGTGATGTCGTCCTGGCCGGTGTTCGAGCCCCACCAGCGCGACGTCGTTGCGGACCTTCACTTCGTCGGTGAGCACGGACTCGCCGGCCACCAGCGGAATCTCCACCGACATCGCGGCACGTTGCGGCGCCACGCGGATCACGGTGGTCTCCATCGTCCAGTCGAGATCCAGGTTGAACAGGCGGTACACCTTCACGAAGGCGGGAAACTCCACGCCGGCTTCGAGCGCCTGGCTGCTGCCGGCCAGCTCGCCGCGGACGCGCTCGCGCGCGAGCTCCAGCGATCCCGAGACCAGCCGGCCGTCGTTGACGCCGCTCGTGGTCCAGCCGCGCGCGGTCACATCGATGGCGCGCGGCGGCTGCGGGAATGCCAGCTGGAGGGATTCCGCGGAAGCCAGGCGGCCCGCCAGCCTCACGGTATGCGCACCGGGTGTCACCGGGACCCAGAGCGTGCCGTCGTCGGCGCGCGCGATGGCGAGCGTGCCGCGGCCATCGACGCATCACCTCGTCGAGCTGCCAGCGGTCGCTGGCGTGCGGCATCGCCACCGCCACGTTCGCGAGGGCGCTGACCTGCAGCGTCACTTCCAGGCGGTCGCCGTCCACGGCCACGCGGCCTGAAGTGATCTCCGCGCAGCTCGGCGTGCAAGGCGGTGCATTGATGAGGCGACGGCGCAGCTCCTGCAGCGTGCCGTTCGGGGGCGCGCCGGGTTCGGGCACCGGTGTCGTCGCCAGGCCCGGCGTCGACGTTCCCAGCAGCGCCACCGCCAGCAGCGCGGGCGCCAGCCAACCCGCGAGGCCCGCGGCGGCGGACGTCGGCAGGCCGGGCAGGCGCCAGGTCTTTCCGAAGCTCAGCAGCGCCAGCCAGGCGAACAACACGCCCAGGCCCACCACGCCCAGCAGCCGCCAGAAGAACATCACCGTCGGCCCCACGTAGACGAAGCGCACCGAATCCGCGGTCTCGACGGGCCCGCTCCAGGAATACGGATAGGCGTTGAAGTTCCAGGCGGGCAGACCCGGGCCCGCCTGCAGCACGGTGCCGGCGGCGTAGCGCTGCACGACCATCTTGCTGTTGAGCGCATAGCCATTCACGCGCTGCAGGCTCTCGGCGACGTTGCTTTCGGGGAACCTGCCGATGTCCTCGGCGGTGATCGCATCCACGGCGGAAGCCGCGGCGTCCGCCGCGGGCGCGGCAACCATGGGAGGCGGTGCGGACTCGAAAGTCATGACCCTGTCCTCGAGGGCGGCTACTTCCTGAGGCGCCATGAGCCGCTCGCGCGCGCCGCCGACCACCAGGCCATTGAACACGCTGTAGCCGCTTGGCGCCTCGAGCTGCGGATACAGCGCGTAGCGCACCTGCATCCAAAGGAACGGCAGCAGCGCGAGACCCAATACCGCGAAACTCACGGTGCGGTACGCGCGCGCGAACCTGCGAAAGCGCCCTTCAGGCGCGGCGCGCGCGATGGACAGTGCCGCGAGCAGGTTGCCCCAGAGCCAGATGTACGCCGGCGCTTCCTGGTACGTGAGCAGCAGCGCGAGTGCGGCGATGGCGGCGGGGATCAACCCCGCGGCCCAATACACGAAGCCGACGATGAGGAGCACGCCGAACACGTTCCACAGGCCCCAGCGCTCCCACCAGGTGGAAGGCGCGCTGTCCGTGCCCAGCGCGGCGATCAGGCGATGACCCGGCGGTAGATAGAGCGTGCCCGACACGCTCTCGAAGCGGCCATCCCAGCCGGTGGCGGGCATGGCGCCACTGCCGGATTCCTTGCGCGCGACGGTGGTGAGGTTGAGCTGCGGCTGGCGCAGCTCCACGCCCGCGCGCCCCTTCGCGCCTTCGGTGACCAGCAGCTGGTCCGCGTTCTGCCGCGCGCTCTGCAGCGAGAAGGGAGCGCTCATGTCGAGCCGCCAGTCGCGGCGCATCTCGCCACGGATGTAGTCCTGCACGGTGAAGCCGTGATGATCGAAATCCAGCCACAGGTTGCGGGTCAGCGAGAGGCGGTTGTCGTCCACGTTGGACAAGCCACGGCTGCGCTCTTCGATGGTGAGACGGGTGTCGGCGGCCATGCGGAACGCGGGGTACTGGCGCCACTCCGGCGGCACGTTCGCCTGCGCGGGATCGATGCCCTCCGCGCCGGAGGCCGTGGACACGCGCAGCAGGTCATTCGAAGCGAAGCTCCAGACTTCTTCCTGAGGCCATTTGCCGCCGCTGACTGCCGGGCGCGACAGGCCTGCGGCCACGCTTTCGCCTCGCGCGAACAGCACGACTTCGTGGCTTCCCGCGCGCACCTGCACGCGCAGCGTGCCGTCGCGCTCGAGGCGCGCCGGCAGGTTGCCGCGCAGGGACACGGGCGTGAAGCCGTCGGGCAAGCACGCGCGCGAGCTGCTCTTCGCGGGCTTCGCCGGCCACGTTGAGCCGGATGCGCGTCTGTAGATAGGCCGGGATGTCGTCGCTCACCAGGCGGTAAACCTGCACTTCCAGCGCCGCCGCCTGCGCGGCAGTGCGGCGCTTGCCCAGCCAGACGCCACCGTCGGGGCGCTCCGGCTGCGACACGCGCGCGCCATCGACGAACAGGTCGACGATGGCGGTGTTCTCGGGCAGGGGCAGCGATTCGGGGCGCGACTCCCATTCGAACCGGCCAGACACGGTGTAGCTGCCCGCCGCGAGCCGCAGGCTGGGCAGTTCGTCATGACTCACCACCGGCGCGGGCGCGCCGTTCACGCGTACATCGCGCGGCCAGTACTGCTCGTCGCCGGGCAACGCCACCCAGGTGTCGGTGTACAGCTGCCAGCGCTGCGAGAACGTGCCGCCCCGTGAGTCGACGGACATCGTCAGCCGCTCGGGCCACACACAACGGTAGTCGGCGTCCGGAATGGGCAGGTCCGGGCTGTGGCCGGCGTCGGCGACGAAGGGGCAGCGACGGAACTCCTGGCCATGCAGCACCCAGGACTGCCAGTCACGCAGCGAAGGTGGCAAGGGCGCGTCCGCCGCGGGAGCGCGAACCGCAGTCAACAAGACAAGTGCGAACCAGCCGGCCTGAAGCAGCTTGCGCATGAGTTGCCCTCCACCCTAGTTATTTGCGTTTGAGTGTAACAACGGTGTTGGACGTGGATTTGGTCTAGCATCCTTGGTCCTCGACGAGCTGAATTGCATGGAACGACCACACGACATCCTCGATTTCTGGTTCGGCACCGGCCCCTGGACCCAGGAGCGTCTGGACGAGCGCACGCGCTTCTGGTTTGGCGGCGACGGGCAGGAAGCCCAGAAGCGGCGCGACGCCGACATCCGCGAGAAGCTCGAACCGCTGCTGGAGCGTGCGTCGCGCGGCGAGTTCGCGGGCTGGGCCTCCAGCCCCAAGCGCCGTCTCGCGCTGATCCTGCTGTTCGACCAGGTGCCGCGGAACTGCGTATCGCGGCACCGCCGGCGGCATTCGCCTTCGACCGGAAGCGCTGGCGCTGGCCGCCGAGGGTATCCAGCTGGCGGCCGACGCCGCGCTGGACCCCATCGAGCGGACTGTTCTTCTACCTACCGCTCGAACACGCCGAGTCGCTGGAAGCGCAGGACGCGGCGATGGCCGCCTTCGCGCGCCTCGTGGCCGAGGCGCCACCGGAGCTGCGCGAGTTCTGCGCGTACACGGCGCAGTACGCGACCAAACACCGCGACCTGATCGCGCAGTTCGGGCGATTCCCGCATCGTAACGCCGATGCTGAAGCGCGCAAGCACGCCCGACGAAGAGGCGTGGCTTGAGGACCACCCCAACTACTTCGGCTAGTGGGCTAATGGGGACATTCCTGATTTCCTAGAAAACGGGGACGGGGCTGGCGGCGACGGTGATGCGTTGCTGTGAGAGGG
Source organism: uncultured Pseudomonadota bacterium (assembly GCA_963846605.1). Lineage (GTDB taxonomy): Bacteria > Pseudomonadota > Gammaproteobacteria > Steroidobacterales > Steroidobacteraceae > CADEED01. The sequence continues at coordinate 591,081 of CAWJWS010000006.1, read as the reverse complement.
ACGTGCTTTCAGGAGCGAATCGAGGGCGCCGAGGGGGAAGCGTCAGCGCGGAGGTACTCTTTGGTGGTTCAATCCAAGTCCGCGTTCACCAGCAGTCCCAAGCGAAGCGCTGACAGCTCCACCTGCGCAGCTTCCCCCGAGGGGATGCGCGCGAAGCGCGCGCGCCCGAGACTGAGCTCCTGAAAGCACGTCCCTCTCGCAGCAACGCACCGCCTTCAGCTCTCAGCCCCGTCCCCGTTTTCTAGGAAATCAGGAACGGCCCAAGGGGCCTGACCCCATTTATCCGCGGTGTCGGGTTCCACGAAGCACCACGCGACTTCCGGGAACTTCGCCTTGATGCTCCGCTCCAGCGCGTTGATGTTCTCGACCGCCTTCTCCAGGCTGATGCCCGCAGTCATGCGCACTTTCACCGCGAGCATCACCTGCGGTCCGAGCTGCATGGTGATGGCGTTCAGCAAGTCGTCGATGCCATCGCTGGCCTCGATTTGCGCATGGATAGCCGCCTGCAAATCCTCCTCCGCCGACCGGCCGACGATCAGCCCCTTGATGCGAATGGCGATGAACACCGAGACGCAGATCAGGATGACCCCGATGGTGATGGAGCCGATGGCATCGAACAACGGGTTGCCGGTGGCCGCTGCCAACCCGACGAACGCGAAGGCGATGACCAGGCCCAGCAACGCGGCGATGTCCTCGCCCAGCACCACCACGAGTTCGGCGTTGCGTGTGTGCTTCACCCAGTGACGCAGCGACTTCTCCTTGCGCAGCTTTTTGATCTCGCGCAGGCAGCCGTACAGGCTGCCGAACTCCAGGCCGATCGACACGCCCAGCACGACCAGCGCGACCCAGGCCTGCTTGAGCGGCTCAGGCGCGGACAGCTTGTGCCAGCCCTCGTAGATCGAGAACAGACCGCCCACCGAGAACAGCAGCAGCGCGACGATGAAGCTCCAGAAGTAGGTGATCTTGCCCTCGCCCAGCGGGTACTTCGCGACTCGCCGGGCGCTGCGACTGCTTCAATCCGAGGAAGAGCAACACCTGGTTGCCGCTGTCCGCGAACGAATGGATGGCTTCGGCGAGCATGCTGCCCGAGTTCGTGTAGATGGACGCCGCGAGCTTCGCGAGCGCGATGCCCAGGTTGGCGACGAACGCGTAGAGGATGGCCTTGGCCGATGATTCGTGCGACATGTTGCGGCTCTTCTAGTTTTTCTGGGGCGAGAAATCGGTGTCCGAGAGCTTCATCTCGGTGACGGTGCCGTACTTGGCGACGCCTCGCGGATCTTCGCGGCGTCACCGATCAGCACCATGACCAGATCGGCGGGACGCGGGAAGGCATCGGCGGTCACGGCCGAGGTCTCGGCGAGATCCACCTTGCGCAGCGCGGGGCCGTAACCCTCGATGTAGTCCTTGCCGAGCCCGAAGAATTCGAGATCCGCCAGGGACTGCCGCCCAGTGCGCGGCGGTCTCGAGCTGCAGCGGAAACTGGCCGAGCACGTACGAACGCGCGGACTCGAGCATCTCCGGCGTCAGGCTGCCGTGCTTGAGCTGCTCCAGCGTCTCCAGCGTGAGATCCAGCGCCTTCACCGTGTTGTCGGTCTGCGTGAACGAGCGGATCGCGAACTCACCGGGCACGGAGCCGCGCGTGAAGCGCGACGAAGCGCCGTAGGACAGACCGGACTTGATGCGCAGCTCGGTGTTCAGGATGGACGTGAATCGGCCGCCGTACAGCGTGTTCACCAGGTCCAGCGCGGGGCGGCCGCTGTAGCGGCGATCCACACCCACGTTGCCGATCCAGAAATACGTCTGCACCGATCCCGGTGAATCGATGAGCAGCACGCGGCGGCCGCGTGACGCGCGGCGCGGGCTTGAGGTCGCGCGCGGGCGGCGACACCTTCGCCCAGCCCGCGAAGGCGGTGGTCAGCGCCTGTCTTCATCCACTTGGCGTCGAGGTCGCCCGCGAACACCAGCGTGGCGTTGTTGGGGCCGAAGTTCGCCTTGTGATACGCGACGACGTCCGCGAGCGTGATCGCGGCCAGCGAACGTTCGCTGCCACCCTGCGGACGGCCATAGGGATGGGTGCCGAACAATGCGGCGCGGCCGTAGATGCCGACGATCTGCGAAGGATCGGAATCCTTGGCCGACTTGATGAACTCGATCTCGCGGTCGCGATAGGCCTCGAACTCCTGCGCATCGAGACGCGGGCGCATGCAGCGCATCGGCGAGCAGTTCGATCATGAGCGCGCGATCGCGCGCCAGGAACTGGCCGTTCACATTGATGGACTCGGAGCCCGCGCCGGCGGCAAACGTGCCGCCGACGCCTTCGAGCGCATCAGCGAACTCGAATGCGTTGCGCTTGCCGGCGCCGCGATCCAGCAAGCCGGCCACCAGCGAGCCCACGCCCGGCTTGTCGGCCGGATCGGCGAGTGAGCCGCCACGCACGAAACCGCTGAACGCGATCATCGGCACGTCTTTCTTCGGCACCAGCACGATGGTGAGCCCGTTGGGCAACACGAAGCGCTGGTTGGCCGGCACTTTCACTCCCACGGGCGCGCTCTCGGCCGCCGCGGCGGTGGTGACTGCGCCGGCGAAGGCCACGCCCAACAAGCTGGCGACCAGCATCACGGAGAGGCGCTTCATGGCTTGGCCTCCCCTTGTCCGGAGGCCGCGGGGGCCGCGACCGGATTGGTCAGTACTCCCACCGTGCGATGTTTTTTCTGCAGTACCAGTCGCGGCGGCCTTGAGCACGTCTTCCTTCGTCACCTTCTCGTACACCGCGGGGGCGTCGAACAGCTTCTTGTAGTCGCCTTCGAACACATCGAACTGCCCGAGCAGACTGGCCTTGCCGTCGATGGTGGCCAGGCGCTTCCAGAACGTGGCGGCGAACTGGTTCTTGGCACGCGTGAGCTCCGCGTCGGTGACGCCTTTCGCGACCACCTCGTCGAGCGCCGCGTTCAACGTCTTCTCCACCTCGGCCACGTTCGCGCCTTCGGGCAGCGTGAGCTGCAGCCAGGTGAGCATGGGATCGAAGCCTTCCTGGAATTGCGCCGCCCACCTCGATGGCGAGCTTCTTCTCTTCGACCAGCAGGCGATGCAGCCGCGAGGCATTGCCATCGACGAGCACGCGTCATGAGCAGGTTGATGGCGGGGCCCAGCGGATCGTTGGCGGCCGGCGACTTGTAGGCCTGCATCAGCAGCGGCGTCTGCGCTTCGCGCTCCACGTTCACGCGCTTCTCGCCGAACTGTTCGGGCTCGGTGGTGCGCACCGGCGGCGGCGGTTCCTGACGCGGAATGGGCTCGAGGTATTTCCTCGCCAGCGCGAAGCCCTCCTCGGCGCCGACGTCGCCGACCAGGATCAGCGTGCAGTTGTTGGGCGCGTAGTTGGTCTTGAAGAACTTCTGCAGGTCTTCGACCTTCCAGCTCTGGATGTCCGCGGGCCAGCCGATGGTCGGGGTTCTGGTAGGGATGCGCGACGAATGCCGTGGCCTGCACCTGCTCGATGAGGAACCCGTCGTTGCTGTCCTCGGTGCGCAGGCGGCGCTCCGAATACACCACGCCGCGCTCGCTCTCGATGACCTTGGGATCGAAGGAAAGATTGCGAGAGGCGATCGGCTTCGAGATCGAACACCAGGTCGAGCGCGCTGCGCGGAACCCAGTCCTGGTAGACCGTCACGTCGTCGCTGGTGAAGGCGTTGTTGGAACCGCCCTGCGCTTCCATGAGCTGGTCGAACTCGCCCGGCGCGCGCTTGCTGGTGCCGTTGAACATCATGTGTTCGAAGAAATGCGCGAGCCCGGTGATGCCGGGCACTTCGTTGCGGCTGCCGACACGCACCCAGTTGTACAGCGCCACGTTCGGGATATCGCGGTCGGTCCAGACGATGACCTTCATGCCATTGGCCAGCGTGGTCGACTGGACCTGGTCGGCGCCGGGCACCCGCGGTGGCGGCGCGGGTTTGGTGGCGGCGATGGCACCACCGCTCAGGGCAACGAACAGCAGGAAGCGCGGGAGAGCTTCGGCATGCGGCACCTCGAAAGGAGGTGCGTAATCTACCACTCGCAAAAGAAAAACGCCGCGCAAGGGGGAAGTCCTGCGCGGCGCGAAGAAGCGAACACCGGGGAAGAGTTGTTCGCAGTCCTGTTGAGGTGGGTCGTCCGGCGACTACCTCGAAATCCGGAAGGCGACGGCCGTCGAGCTGCGCGCGGGCCAGTCGTGCGTCGATGGGCGCGAAGCTCACGCTGCCACCACGACGACGGCGCACCATCATTCCCGCCAGCTGGGCCCGCGTGCTCGCGACACCCTGCGCGTTGGGAAGAATCAGCGTGACTGTCGAATTCGCCTTCACGGCGCTAGACAAAGCAACCGCCGTGCCAGCGCGAGGTTTGCTTGGGAAACAATGACTTGTGCGCGCCGTCCTACAGGAACGGCGGCCTGGGGTGACCAGAATTGTCACCTTGTGACGTACAGCAAGCCCGGCGTGTAAGAAGCTGCCGAGCTTCTGTAAACCGCCTGGGCTCGCTAGTGCGGGATCACCGGCACGCAGGGCTTGTTGGCGACCTTCAGGCCACCGCAGATCGCGCGGGCCTGCGCCTCGTCGCGTACTTCGGCCTGCAATCGATAGAGGGTCTTGCCGGAGGCTTCGCCGACGACGACTCGCGGAGCGAGCCCGTCCAGCAGGCCGGCCGAACCCGCCTGCAATTTTTTCCATTCTTCGTTGGCGCGCTCAGCCGAGGAAAATGCGCCGAGCTGAACACCGAAGCCGCTGCTCGCCGGCGCAGGCGCAGGCACCGCGGGGGCCGCGGCTTCGCCGGCCGCGGGCGTCAGCGGAGCGATGGCATCGGGAGCCGCAGCCGCCGTACCACTCTCCTTGCGTGAACGCATCGATGCGCACCTGCGCTTCCTTGGCCCACTTGCCGGCCGGATACTGCGCGAGGAACTGCTGATACGCCTGCGAGCGTGTCCGCGCCTGCGGCGCCGCGCCAATCCTTTTCCTCCGCCAGCTGCTGACAGGCGTTCGCGGGCTGTCGCCACATGGCTACTCTCGGGATGTTTGTCGATGAATTGCTGGTAGGACTCGGGCGAATCCGCGGCTTGCGCCGAGCGCCAGTCACTCTTCTCCCGGCTGCAGCCGGCGAGTGCGAGCAACGATATCGGAGTGCAGTCACGAGCGGGCGGCAGGACATGGTTATGATCCCGGGAGCACTGGCCATTGTAATCGCTGATACCGGAACGGGAGAAGACCATGAGCGAAGAACCCAAGCGCCGACTTGCCGACCGGCTGGGCATGTCGCCCACCGTCATCTCCGAAAGCACCACCGTCGTCGGCGACATCGAAACGCGCGGGCCTCTCATGGTGTCCGGGCACGTGCGCGGCAACGGCACGGATCGGCGGCACGCTCAGCGTGAGCAAGTCCGCCCAGTGGGAAGGCGACATCAGCGCCAAGTCCGCCGTGTCTGGCCGGCAAGGTCACCGGCAAGGTTCGTCGTCGAAGAGAAGCTGGAGGTCAGCGCCAGCGCGGTGATCACCGGCGAGATCGTCGCCAAGGTGCTGGCCATCGCCAACGGCGCGCGCATCGAGGGTGAAGTCACCGTCACCAGCGGCAAGGCCATCGTGAAGTTCGACGAGAAGCGTTCCGGTCGCGTGATGTCAGGCTGCTAGTTGCAGGTCGTCAGGCCGTTGATCCAGTCGGTCAGCAGCTGAACTCCCGCCGTGTCGATCTGGTGCCGTCGACAGCGGCGGCATGGCATTCGCCCCCGTGCGATTCACGCGCGCCACCACCAGCGAGCGCGCCGCCGAACCCGGCGCGATGAGCCGCGGATTCGGCGTGATCCCGAGATCTCCCAGCGTCGGCGCCACATCGCAGGCCGCCGTGGCATCGAGCGTGGTCGTGTAACGCAGGTCCATCGTCGACTGCGACCGACCACCCGGGCTGATGGCAGTTGGCGCAGTTGGTGTGCAGCCAGGCGCGCGCCCGCTGCCCCAGGGCTGCGCTGCCGAAGGGATCCGGGATCACGGGTAGTTGGCCGGGCGTCTGCGTGAGCGCCGGCGTCAGCACGTCGATGGTGTTGAGCGTGGTCAGCTGATTGGCCGTGCGGCCGGTGGGGTAACCGAAGTTCGCCGTTCAGCTGGCCGATCTCCAGCCCCAGCGTGCGTCCCGCCGCGCGCGGTGTGGCACTGCAGGCACTGCGCCTCGCTCGGGAATTCCCAGGTCTGCCCGCCACCTGCACGGTCTTGCCGCCGACCACGCGCGTGGCCTCGGTGCCGCCGGCGTTCCATTCGTAGGTGTAGCCCGCCCAGTTGCCGTCGTTGTGGCGCATGAACAGCCGCGTCTCCACCAGCGTGGCGCCGAGCGTGAAGTTCTTCACCAGCACGCTGCCATTCGGGAAATCGAAATCGTTGTCGCTGCCGACGGCGATGCGCTGGCCATCGGGCAACGCCAGCCAGCGAGTCTTCACGGCGTTGTCGGAGAAGAACGGCGCGTTCGGCGCGTAGGGAATCAGACCGCTCGCCGGCAGTGCGTGGGAGTCTGGCGTTCACGCATCCCGTGGCCGAGAGCTGGCTGGGAATCTGCCGGCCGCCGCCCGTGCCCGCGACGATGCGATACAGCTGCCGATCCGCGCCACCGGACCCCAGGTGCACGATGTACAACTCGCCGGCCAGGTCCTGGCCGAAGGAGGCGATGGACAGGCCGGTAGATCAGGCCGATGCGCGCGAGACGTGCACGTCGGCGTCGTGTCGCGCGCGATGTTGAACAGGCGGCCGCCGTAGTCACCGAACACGTAACGTCCGTGCAGCGCCGGAATGGCGCTGCCGCGATACACGAAGCCGCCGGTGGTCGAGAAACCCTGCGAACGGCCGTACTGCGCGACGGGCGCGATCGGCGATTGGGATTCGGTCCGCAGCGCCAGTCCCGTGCCTTGCGTGCCTTCGAGGCAGCGCCAGCCGTAGTTGCCGCCGCGCACGATGAGGTCGACTTCCTCGAGGGCGCCCTGGCCCACGTCGTTGAGCCACAACTCGTTGCTGCCGCCGCGATCGAAGCTCCAGCGCCAGGGATTGCGCAGGCCGTAGGCGTAGATCTCGGGACAGTTGGCCGAGCCGGGCGATGCCCGTGACATTGCAGCGCGCGGCGCCCGGCGAACGGATTGGTCGACGGGAATCGTGTAGGTGTGGTCGATGCTGGCAGTCGCGACGTCGATGCGCAGCATCTTGCCCAGCAAGGTCTGCAGGTTCTGGCCGTTGCCGATGGCGCCGAACGGATCGTTGCCGCTGCCGCCATCACCGATGCCGATGTACAGGAAACCATCGGGCCCGAAGGCGATGTTGCCGCCGTTGTGATTGCTGGCCGGATCGTTCACGTTGAACAGCTCCAGCTCCGTGGCGGGATCCAGCTGCGTGCCGTTCGACGCGCAGCCGGAACTGCGAGACGCGATCGACGAGCTGCGAGCCCACCGTGCCGGTGTAGAACAGGTACACGCGCGGATCGGTGGGGTAGTTCGGATGGAACGCCATGCCCAGCAAGCCGCGCTCGTCGCCTGGCGCTGCCCGCGCTGGAATTGAGCCGGCTCGCGATGTTGATGAACTCGCGCGTGCGTCGACACGTTGGCGGTGTTGTCGAACACGCGGACGGAGCCGGTCTTCTGCACCACGTACCAGCGCGCGTTGTTTCCCGGGTTCCTGGAGCAGGCGATCGGCTGCGTGAAGCCGAGCGTATGCTCGCGAACACGCGCTGCGTCGCGTGATGGACACGCGGAGCTTGGCGCGTCGCCCGCGAGGCAGGTGGTGTTCGCGGGCCGGCTGTCGAGTCCGCTGACGGGCGGCGTGGCCCCCGGTCGTGGCGCTGGCCGCGGTCGAAGCGACCGACAGCATTCGCCGGTGTCACGCATCGACGGCGACCACGGTGTAGATGTATTGCGTGGAAGCCGACAGGCCCGTTGTCGGTGTAGTTGGTCGCCTGGACCGTCGCGATGGCCGTGGCGCCGCCGTTCCGGAACACGCGATAGCCGCTGATGCCGCTGGCATCCGTGGACGCGGACCAGCTGACCAGGATCGACGTGGATGACTGCGACACCGCCGTGACATTCGCCGGGCACCGTCGGTGGCGTGGTGTCGAGCACGGGGGTGGGCGGGATGGAGACGCTGAGCGAACCCGATGGCACGGACTCGTTGGCGGGCGAAGCGGCGTCGAAGGCGCTGACCGTGTAGCCGTAGGTGTTGCCTGGCGTCACGGTGGAATCCGTGAAGCTGGTGGCGGTGACCGTCGCGAGCGCGGTCGCGCTGCCATTCCGGAACACGCGATATCCCGCGACACCGGTGCCGGCATCCGTCGAAGCAGTCCAGCTGACGAGATCTGCGTGGGTCGAGGACACCGTGACGGTGATGCCCGCCGGCACGGTGGGCGGCGTGGTGTCCGCGGACGGCGATGGCGCGCCGGGGTCTCAGTCGCCACCGCAGGCCACCGGCGAGACAGCGTGCACCAGCACACAGGCGGCGCGACGTCGCGAAGAGAGCGCATCGGAAACCTCCGAGCACCGGTGGGTCTGCGCCGCCGGTTGTTAGAAGCTCAACACACTCCCCGGTGAGCTGCCCAGCTGTCCGGGTTCCGCGACAGCAATTCGACGACAGCGCGGTCCATCCAGCTGCTGCCGCCGAGACTGTCGATGAAGCCGCAGTGGCCGCCATGCGCCGTGGTGCTGATCCGCAGCCCGGTGCGCGCGCCAGCCTCGGCAGGTCCTGGGCCTCGATGATGGGATCGTCCAGCGCCACGAATACATGCGCCGGCGCCGCGAGAGTGGCCAGACGATCGCCCGTGATGGCGTAGCCCGCGAGATAGTCATCCATGGACTGGAGTACTCGGTGTGGCTCGCCACCAGCAGCCGCGTCATCTCGCGGAGACTGCGCACGCGCAGGAGATCGTCGAAGTCGTAGTGCTCGGGCCAGGCCATCTGCTTCTTCGCCAGCGAGCGTGTCCACTTGCGCACGAAGTAGCCGTGATAGAGCGGAAAGCCGTTCTCCAGCGTGCTCATCGTGACCGCCGGGTCGAGTACGGGACACACGGCCATCACGCGTTCGAGCGGCAGGTGCTTCGCTTCGGGGTCCGCGGCCACGCGCAACATGAAGTTGCCGCCCAGCGAGAAGCCGGCCAGCACCATCGGCATGTCCGGGAATTTCTGCGCGACCGCGCGCACGGCGCCCACGACTTCCGGCAGCCGGCAGGAATGGAACAGGTCGCGGTTCAGGTGATGCGTGGCGCCGTGGTCGCGCAGATTGAGCCGCACCACCTCGAGCCCCGCGGCGAACAAGGACTGGCCCAGCGACATCACGTAGGTGGAATCGGTGCTGCCTTCCCAGCCGTGCAGCAACACGGCCAGCCGTTTGCCGGGTTCCCGGCCGCGCTTCGCGGGGCTGGAGTGGAAGGCTTGCAGCTTCACGCCATCGCCGCAGTCGAGCAACAGCTCGTCGGCGGAGGCGATCATCGGCAGCGCGCGGCGGCGCACCCGCGCGCCGCGCCAGAGCAGGCTCGGCAAAACGGTCTGGAAGTGCCGGCCGCGAAGCCAGCGCGGCGGAAGAAACGAGTTGTCGGTCGGTGAGCCCGTCACTGCGCCTGGGTGGGGGCGGCGGTGGCGGGAGCAAGAGCCGGTACGGCGGCGGCCGGCGCGGCCTTCGCCGCGGCGGGCGGCATCGCACCAGTGGGCATCGCCGTAGCGGGCGCGGCCGGAGCCGGGGCAGCGCCAGCGGGCGCGGCAGTTGCGGGACCCGCAGTGGAAGCAGCGGGAGCAACGGTCTGTGACGCCGGCGGCGCGATCGACGCGCCCGTGGGCACGAGGTCCACGCCTTGCGCGGATGCGGCGGCCGCGTCGGGCGCATCGGGCGCCGGCAACACGACATTCGGATCCACGGGAACTACGGGCGCGACTTCCACCGGCGGCGCTACGGCGACCGGGCGCGCACGCAGCGTTTCCAGTTCTTCATAGGCGGCCTTGAGATCGGTGTTCAACGCGACGATTTCTCCACCACGCCCCCACCACATCCAGGACATCACCGCGGCGCCGGCGATGCCGAGCACGGCCAGCGTCCAGCCGATGCGCGGACCCACGCGGCGCTCGGCGATCATCGTGGGCATGTCGAGATCGGGCGTGCGCGGCGCGGGCAGCAGCGCGGCGAGATCGCCGTGCAGGCGTTCCGTGTGTGAGCTCATGGAGCCGCCGATGAAGGTGCGCAGGGCCGCCAGTTCCTTCTGCAGCGAGGCGTCGACCGCCGCGCGGATCTCCAGCGACATCTTCGGCAGCAGTTCCGCCAGCGCCTCGGCGCTGTGGCTCGAGATGGCGACGGCTTCCGCGGCGGCCGGCGCGGCGGCTTCGGCCGGCGCTTCCACGATGATGGCGGACTCGTTGGCCGGCACCAGGTCGGGCGCATTCGCCAGCGCGCTGAAAGTAGTTTGGTCACGGTCGCCGCTGCGCCGATCCGAGACCAGGCGCAGCTGGAACAGCATGCGGGTCACGTCCGACTGCTTGATCTGCTTGGGCAGCACACCTTCCGCGCCGAGCGCGCGCGCCTGGCCCAGGTACAGGTCGCCTTCCTGCGAGGTGTACATGAGGATGGGGATCGAAGAGGTGCGCGGATTGTTCTTGATGGTCTGCACGGCCTGGAAGCCGTCCATGCCCGGCATGAGGTGATCCATGAAGATCACGTCGGGCTTGTTGCGCGTGAGGTAGTCGATGGCGGCTTCCGCGGAGTCCGCGGCGTCCACCGCGATTTCGTGGCGCTCGAGGATGCGTGAGAGGAAGGTGCGTGCGGATTTCGAATCGTCGACGACCAGAGCGCGCTTGGAAGACATCAACACTCCCCTCAGTTCTTGTTCGGATTATTGTCGAGTTCGCCAAAATTGTAGCGTCAACCCGTGCGGGTTGTGCGCGTTCTTCCCCCGAGACGCCACTTTTTCGTCAGGAGGAATCGATGAACGGCAAATCCCAAATGTTGTTGGGCCTCACCGCCGCGATGCTGCTGATCGGCAACGCCGCGGAGGCGCGCGACAGGCCGCGTGAACGCAGCGCCCATCCGCCGCGCGCGACGCAGCCACACACCCGTACCACGGAACGCCAGCGCACTGAAAACGGGCACACGCGCCGCGACACCTGGAGCGGCGCGAATGGCCAGAGCGCCACGCGGGACGCGGTGGTGACCCGCGATCGTGACGCCGGAACGCGCACACGAAACGTCGACTACACCGGACCGGACGGCAACACCGCCAGCGTGGACTCCGTGCGCACGAAGACCGATGACGGTTTCACGCGTTCGACCACGGTGACCAAGCCCCAAGGCGAGACCGCGACGCGTGATCTCACCGTCTCACGTGACAAGGAATCCGACACTGTCACGCGCGAGGCCAACTACTCGACTTTCGACGGACGCGACGGCTCCATGTCAGATGTGATCCAGCGCACGGATGAGGGATTTTCCCGCGAGACCACGCGTACAACGCCGGATGGCGAGACACATACTCGAAGCGTAGACATGTCCTGCGACAAAGACGTTGGTAAGTGCGTCAAGCAGGTGGAAACCGGCACGCAGCCATGAGCCGGCATTCCAAGGGGTCTTAGCGCAAGCTGCCCCTGCCCCACGGCGCGGTTGGATTACCGCGCCGTTTTATTTTCGGGAGCTGATGCTCCACTCCTACGACGCCCGGACGGGCGTCGTCCGTGAAACGGAAGCGTGCCTTCGCTCGTGACCCGCCGTTTCGCGCTCATAGAACATAACGAGCTTCCTGGCCATCGACTGGGACGCCCAGGATTCCGCGTGCGCACGAACCTGCGCGCGTTGCGGCGCATCGGCGGGTAGTTCGAGCGCCTGGCCGGCCGCCGCGGCAAAGGCGTCTTCATCTTCGGGAACCACGAAGGCACCGCACTCCGGCGTCAGGATGGAACGCGTGCCGAGTTCGGCGGTGGAGACCACGGGCGTGCCTTGCGCCATGGCCTCGAGCAACACCAGCCCCTGCGTCTCCGTACGCGACGCGAACACGAAGGCATCTCCGGCGGCGTAACAGTCGGGCAGATCGGTGCGCCGATCCAGGTAGCCGATGAAGCGGACCGACGTCCGCGACGCCGAGCTCGCGCGAGAGGCGGGTGAGGCTCTCGCGCGCCGGTCCCTCGCCCGCGATCACGAAGATCGCATCGGGCCGGCGTGCACGCAGCTTCGCGAACATGCGCAACAGGAAGTCGATGTTCTTCTCGTAAGCGACCCGCGCCCACGTACAGGAGCAAGGGTTGCTCCACCGGAAGGTTGAAGCGGTTGCGGAATCGCGCGCCATCGCCACGGAGGAAGCTCTCCGCGGGCAGACCCGTGGGCAGCACTTCGATGGGCGTGGTGACGCCGTAGTCGAGCAGCGCATCACGCATGGGCGCGCTGGGCGAAATCAGCGCGGCCACGTCCCGGCATTGCGACAGCGTGAAGCGCCGCGCGAGCGCGCGGCCGATCCGCCGCGGCAGGATGGGCACGTAGTGATGGAGGTAGTCCTCGAAGAAGGTGTGGTACGTCGCCACCACGGGCAATCCATGTTCGCGCGCGAAGCGCGCCGCCGCGTAGTGCGCGATGAAGGGCGTGTGGATGTGCACGAGATCGATGCGCGCGGCGAGCTCGGCATTCAGCACGCGGCGCAGCGGGCCACCGTGGAAACGCCGGTCTTCCGGATCCAGAGGCACGCCGCCCGAGGGCACGCGCAGGATGGTCGGGTCGTCGTCGTCCGGCGCGCCGGGATACGCAGGCGCGACCAGCGTGGTCTCGACGCCGAGCGTGGTGAGGTCGGACCGGAAGGTGCGGATCGAAGTGGAGACGCCGTTGACGCGTGGGAAATACACGTCGGAAACGAACAGGACTCGCATGAAGCTCCGGGAGATCAGATCAGATGAACGTTGCGCCGGCCATGCCGCTCGCGGCGCCCAGCAAAGCTCCCACGAGCACGTCGGTGGGATAGTGCAGGCCCAGCACCACGCGCGAGGCCGCGATCGACAGCGCCAGCGGCACCAGCACGAAGCCGAGTTCGGGGAACGCAGCGCAGGCCTGCCACGTGAACGCCACCGCGTGGAGCGTGTGCCCCGAAGGAAAGCTGTAGCGATCGAGCGGCGCGCCGGCGAGCGAAATGCCGGCGTGCCGGATGAACGGCCGCTCGCGCACGAAGGTGCGCTTCAGGAATTTGTACACGCGCGAGGCCGACGGCGCTGGTGGCCAGCATGATGAGCGCGACGCGCAGTCCCTGCGCGCCGTAGATCAACGGCAGCGCCAGCATCAGCGCGTACCAGATGACGCCGTCGCCGAGGCGGCTCGCGATCTTGAAGAACACACGGATGAGCCGGCGTGTGCGACGCCGCGATTCAGGCGGCGGCACAGCCGGTACTCGGCGAGATCGAAACGGGCCAGCAGTGAACCGAGTACCAGTAGCCATGGCGCGGAAGTCTGGGCGCGCCGCAAGTCAGCGCGCGTGACGCGGCCCATGAAGGATTTGTGTACAAGCCGCTGAAATCCCTAAAGCGAGGCGTCTGAATCACCCCTCATCGCGGGTACACTGCCCGGCCATGAGGATTTCGCGCCGCAGCGCGCCACTCTTATTGATGTACGTGCTGGCGGCGGCGCCGGCCCTGGCCGTGGACGGCATCGTGCTCGAAGTGCGTGAACTCAGCGTGGCGGGCATCCCGGTGGAAGGCGCGTCCATGCGGCTCGACGTGCTGGATGAAAAGCGCACGCGCCTGACCGTCGCGGCGAACGCCGCCACCCTGGCGGACCCGGTGGGGAAGCTGACGGGACTGTCCCTGGTGTGCGAATGCGCCCGTGATCGCCGAGCCACGCTACGCCTGCGACTCGGGCCAGCTCACGGGTCGCGGCGGTCCCACGGGCAATGTCGACATGAGCGTGGCCGCGGCCTCTACGAACCCAAGACCGGTAATCACCGACTTTCTCCGGGCAAGGACTCAAAGTCGCGGGCACCACGGCGAAGTTCAGCGGCACGCTCGACGACAAGGGCTGGCGCGTGAACGGCGACACCGGCACGACCAGGTCGACGGCGCTGCGAAAGTTCGTCAAGCCCTGGTTCGAACTACCCGCGGACATCACGGGTGACGGCAAGGCGGTGTCGAGGGCAGCGCGAGTGACGCGGGGCGCGGCACCCTGGTCGACGCCACGCTGAAGCTCAATGACGTGGGCCTGACCAACGAAGCCAGCACCATCGTCACCGACCAGATGGCGCGGCGAGCCTTCGCCTGCGTGCGACTCTCCGCGACGCAGACACCAACCTCAACCTGCAGGTCGCCGGGCAGAAGGGCCAGGTGCTGGTCGGTCCGGTCCTGCTGGACTTCGGCAGAACCCGCTGCTGCTCGAGCGCAAGGCGCCAGCTGCGAGGCGATCTGCTCGGACCATCAGCGAACTGCGGCTCACGCAGACGAAACTCATCGATCTCACGGGCACGGGCAGCGTGAACCTCGCGGGCGAGTCGCCGTGGTCAGCGGCGATTTCCAGATGAACAAGCTGGAATTCCCCGCCGCGTACACCAGCTACATGCAGATCACGCTGGCGGCTCGACCTGCTCGGCGACGCCGACACCACCGGGTCGTGCGCGGCGAGATCTCCGTGCGCGACAACGCGCCCACCTCGCTGCACGTGATGCCGGAGTCGCTGGTCTTCCATGACAAGAAAGACCGCATGCACATCGCGAAGATCAACGGCGACATCTATTGGACGCCAGCGGGCGTCGATGCGCCGTACTCGACGCTGACGCTGGGCCGAGGGCGGCGCGTATCGGACTTTCCGGCGGCGCGGCGTCGATCGGAGTTCGTGGCCCACGGCACGAACTTCGCGCTGATGCAGCCCACCAAACTACCCATCCTCGACGGCGCATTGGCGATCGACACCCTGTCCATGGGCAATCTCGGCGCCAGCGACATGGAGAGTCGCTTCAAGGGCGCGGTGCGAGCCCATCAGCATGACGCGCCTGGCGAAGGTATTCGGCTGGCCGGAGTTCCAGGGAACGCTGGCGGCGCAGCATTCCCGCGCGTGAAGCTCAAGGACAACCTGCTCACCATCGAGGGCAACGTGGAGTCGCAGGTGTTCGGCGGACGCGTGGTCGGCAGCAACATCCGCATCCAGGATCCGCTGGGAAGATTTCCCGCAGTTCTTCGCCGATGTCCGCGCGCGCGATCTCGACCTGGACTCGTGACCAAGACCTTCGAGGTGGGAAGCATCACCGGGCGGCTCGAAGCCGACGTGCTGAACCTCGAGTTGTTCGCGTGGTCGCCGGTGGCCTTCGATGCCCGCGTCGCCACGCCCAAGGGTGACAAATCGCGGCACCGCATCAGCGCCAAGGCCGTCAGCAGCCTTTCTAACGTGGGCGGCGGCGGCGGTGGCGTGGTGCAGGCGTTGCAGTCGGGCGTGCTGCGGTTCTTCGATGACTACAGCTACGACAAGCTGGGTATCACCTGCCGGCTGCGCAACGACGTATGCCAGATGTCCGGCGTGGAACCCGCGGGCATCGGTTACTACATCGTCAAGGGCGCGGGCCTCCCGCGCATCGACATCGTGGGCAACGCGGGCCGCGTGCGCTGGAGCCAGCTGCTGGCCTCGATTCCAACTGACACCAGCAACATCACCGTGCAGTGAGCCGATGGACGGGCTGATTGGCAGGGCCGATAATCCCGGCCTCATTTGACGTAAGACGTGTTCAGGGCGCATTCATCGGTGGCGCCCGATCATGTCCGCGCAGAAACAAGGAGTCCCTCAATGCGACGCGTATTGCCGCTCAAGATTGCACTGGCGAGCCTGATGGTCGCCGCGTGCGTCACCATCAACGTCTACTTCCCGGCCGCTGCCGCCGACAAGGCTGCCGACCAGTTGATCAACGACGTGACCAAGGGTGCTGGCAGCACCACGCCGCCGACGGGCCGCTTCGCGCCCGCGAAGTACGACGAGCCCAGCATGCTGCTCGCCGCTACCGGCCGCGTGCTGAATGCGCTGATTCCCGCCGCCCATGCGCAGGACGCGGACGCCGCGCTCAACGTGAGCTCTCCCGCGGTGTCGCGCATCAAGCAGTCCATGGCAGGCCGCTTCGGCGAGCTGGAGAAGTTCTTCGCCAGCGGCGCGGTGGGCCTCACCAAGGACGGCATGATCGACGTGCGTGATCTCAACGCGGTGGCCCTCCCGGACCGCGCGACGGTGAAGCGCCTGGTGTCGGAGGACAATGCGGACCGTGCGCAGCTCTACGCCGAGATCGCCAAGGCGAGCAACCATCCCGAGTGGGAAGGCGACATCAAGCAAGAGCTTCGCCCGCCGCTGGGTCGCCACGGGTGCCAAGGCCGGCTGGTACTACCAGGACGACTCGGGTGCCTGGAAGCAGAAGTGATAGTTAGCAGGGCCGCGCGCGTGCCGGCCCGGTGACAACGAGGGCCCGGTCCAGCGATGGACCGGGCCTTCTTCTTTTGGTCGGTACCTTTTCGGGCATGCGCAAAGTCATGGTGGCCGCGGGCGTCGTCGTCGTGTTCCTTGGAGCCGTCGTGGCGGTGGTGATCCACCTCCAGTCCAAGTTCGCCTTTCCCTACATTCCGCCCTCCGCGCAAATACCGGACGCCGTGAACAAGACTGGCGGCGAGTCCGTCTGGCTGGACGTGGATGGAAAGCGCGTCGAAGCCTGGTTCCTGCCCGCGCGGCACGACGAGCCCGCGCCGCTGATCATGAACACGCACGGCAACGGCGAGCTCATCGATCAATGGGCCGAGCGAGTCGCGACCGCTGCGCGATGCGGGCTATGGCGTGCTGCTGGTGGAGTACCCGGGCTACGGCCGCTCGGAGGGCAAGCCCTCGGACAAAAGCATCACCGCCGCCATGGTCGCCGCGTACGACTGGGCGCTCGAAGAATCCGCGCGTCGATCCGGCGCGCATCGTGGCGCATGGCCGCTCCATGGGCGGCGGCGCGATCGGGCAGCTCTGGCGAAGCACCGCCCACTGGCGGCGCTCGTACTCGAGTCCACCTACACCAGTCTCGCTGACATGGTGCGGGCGGCAGGCGTGCCGGACTTCCTGGTCATCGAACCGCCTCGACACGAGGAGGCTCTGAAGACCTACTCCGGGCCGGTGCTGATGTTGCACGGCACGCGGACACGGTCATCCCCGTGCGCGCATGGCCGAGCACTGGCCGCCGCGTCGCAACGCGCCCGGCTGGAGATCTCAGCACTGCGGCCACAACGACTGTCCGCCACAATGGGACCTGTTACTCGGTTTCCTCGTGCAGAACGGCGTATCCAGCAAACCAGGAAAGGGAGTCTCGCCATGAAAACCCGTCATCTGTCACGCGGCTTCGCCGCACTAGCATCCTGAATTCAGCTCTGCTGCTCGCCGGCTGCGGTGTCGCGGAAACCGCCGCGGTGGCCGGAGCCGAAGGCGCAGTCCGCCGTCGAACAGGCGAAGCAGGCCAAGGAGACGCAGGAGAAGATCGAAAGGTAATCAAGGACTCGAGGCAGCGGCAGAAGGCGGCCGCCGAGCGCGCGATAGCAAGGCTCGCCGCGGATGCGGCGAGCGCAGTACGCTGCTACTCCCGCATCCCCGTGCCGCGGTTCATGAAGAACAGCGCGACACCGAACAGCAGCACGGCGAACACGGTCATGATGCCGAAGGCGACACCGATGTGGACGTCGCTGACACCGAGGAATCCGTAGCGGAAGGCGTTGACCATGTGCAGGATGGGGTTGGCGTACGACAGGTGCCGCGCCCATTCCGGCAGCAGCGAGATGGAATAGAAGACGCCGCCGAAATACGTGAGCGGCGTGAGCACGAACGTCGGGATCCAGTTCACCTGGTCGAAGTTCTTGGCGAACTGCGCGTTGATGAAGCCGCCCAGCGAGAACACGATCGACGTGAGCACCACCGCGCGCGAAGATCACGAACGCGTGGTGAACGGCGAGATGCGTGAAGATCAGCGAGACGATCGTGACCGCCGCGCCCACCAGCAGGCCGCGCAACAGGCCGCCGCCCACGTAACCCAGAACGATGACCCAGTTCGGCAACGGCGCCACCAGCAGTTCTTCCACGTGTTTGCCGAACTTGGCGCCGAAGAACGACGACACCACGTTGCCGTAGGAATTGGTGATCACCGACATCATGATCAGGCCGGGCGCGATGTACTGCATGTACGGCACGCCGTCCATGAGGCCCGACGCGCGAGCCGATCAAACTACCGAAGATGACGAAGTACAGCGCCGAAGTGACCGCCGAGGGCACGATGGTCTGCGCCCAGATGCGGATGATGCGGCCGTACTCGCGGATGATGATGGTCTTGAAGCCCACCCAGCGCGCGGTGCCCAGCGCCTTCGGGGAATCGGCTGCCGGCTGTGCGACTTCGTTCATGCCTGTTTCACCGCCGGCTTGTCGTCTCGACGAGCTTCATGAACAGCTCCTCGAGCCGGTTGACCTTGTTGCGCATCGAAAGCACGTGGATACCCAGCTCCGACAGTCTGGCGAACACCTCGTTGAGGCTCTGCTCCTTGGACACTTCGACCTCGAGGCTGTGCTCGTCGAGCAAGCTGATGCTGTAGCCGGGCACCACCGGCACGGCGGACAGCGCTCTCGCGCAGGTTGAACACGAAGGTCTCGGTCTGCAGCTTGCGCAGCAGGCTGGACATGCGGTCACGCTCGGCGATGAGGCCGCCGTTGATGATGGCGATGTTGCGGCAGAGCGTTTCCGCTTCCTCGAGATAGTGGGTGGTGAGGATGATGGTGGTGCCGCGCTCGTTGATCTCGCGCAGGAAATCCCACATCGAACGGCGGATCTCGATGTCCACGCCGGCCGTGGGCTCGTCGAGGATCAGCAGGCGGGGCTCGTGCATCAGCGCGCGCGCGATCATGAGCCGGCGCTTCATGCCGCCGGACAGGCCGCGCGCCATCTTGTTGCGCTTGTCGGAGAGCTGCAGCAGCGAGAGGTACTTCTCCGCCCGCTCGCGCGCCAGCGGCCGCTCGATGCCGTAGAAGCCGGCCTGGTTCACCAGGATGGTCTGCGGCGTCTCGAACTGGTTGAAGTTGATTTCCTGCGGGACGATGCCGATGCAGGCCTTGGCCGCTTCGAGCTCGCGGTCGAGATCGTGTCCGAACACGCTCACCGTGCCTGCGGACTTGTTCACCAGCGAGGTGAGGATGCCGATGAGCGTGGTCTTGCCGGCGCCGTTGGGGCCTAACAAGGCGAAGAAATCGCCCGTCTCGACGTCGAGGTCGACGCCGTTGAGCGCCTTGACCCCGTTCTTGTAGGTCTTGGTCAGGCCGCGGATCGAAAGTGCATGCATGGGCGCTTATCGTGAGGCTTGGCGCCGTCGAAATCAAATGAACCGAAAGAGGAGAGACGCCTGTCCGGGAAAACTCACTTCGGGACCGCGCCATCCATGAGCGGCTTGTAGGTGTCCTGCCAGAACATCGCATCCGGCGTGCCACCACAAGTTCCTGGCGGCCTCCTGGAGCGCCTTTGGCGAGGCCTTCCAGACCTTGGCGTCGACGTATTCGCCCTGCTCCGTGCGGTGGGCGGCATACATGGCGGTGGCGATGCGCGGCATGAACTCCGTGGCCGTGGCGTCGTCCGCTTCCTTCTGGATGAGATCCCATTCCCACCGGAAATCCGAACACTTCATCTTGCGGATGCGCGCCTTCTCTTTTTCCGTGAGCTGCGGATCCGGCTTCGCGGCCACGGGCTTGGGCATCGAGCCCGTGGAGGGGCGCATCTCGACCTTCATGTCGATGCTGGCTTCGATGGGCTTGCCGCCTTCGTCGAGCGCGGGACGGAAGCGGACGTTCTGCAGCACCTTCATGAGCTGCTGCTCGAAGCCGTCATCCGTGGTGACTTCCGATCATTGGTGACCTCGCGGACCTGGCCGTCGATGCCGACTCGGACGGTGGCCAGCAGACTGCCCGCCCAGCTTGCGCTGGCCGACGTTCACCTTTCCCGTGGACGCGGCATTGATGATCTGCGGATCGCTGGGCCCGACCTGGGCGAAGAGGGTCATGGGCAATGCGAGGAGACCGATCGAGACCACTGCGCGAGCAGTTGCAAACATGAGAGAGCTGACTCCATTTCAGAACCCGCGGATCACGCGCAATGCTCGTTGCGCGTCCACGAATCCAAATCCTGTGTCGAAGTCGAATCCGTTCGCATTATCAACGCGCTGCGGCCCGATGTCGCCCCCGAAGTTGCGCAGTTTCAGGTCATCGGCTGTCAAACGCAGTCCCCAATAAATCAAATCGGGAGTGAGTTTCCGGGGACCGATGAACCGTTTGCGGGCGGCGATGTCGCGGGCCCGCTGATCCAGCATGCAGAGCCGCCACCGCCGCGACATGCGGCGCCGAGGCCGACGTGCCGAAGAAATTAGGGATGCCATCGGGCTCCGAAGTTCCCGGAATCTCGAATTCCAGGTCGAAGAAAAAGAAGGAAGTGTTACCTCCGTCCGGTCCGGTGACGCCGGGCTTCAGGCGGACCTGCGGGCATCGCGTGGCGCCGGCCATTGGGGCCGAAAAACACCGGGGTTCCACCTGCGGAAGAGAACGAGTTCAAACAAGCCGGAACGCACTGCGGCCGTAAGGGACTGCCCCATTCCTCCGTCTGGTACCAGGCCGAGGCGCCCACGGCTTCCGCGCCGGCCGCATTGGCATGGCCATAGACCGTGCCGCTGGCGGTGTCGTACTCGTCCACGCTGAACGCCCCGGCGTCCAGGTCGAACCAGACATATTTCAGGTAGTTAGGAACTGCGCCTTCGTAGAGCTCGACGCCGACCTGCACTTCCAGGTCCTGGTCGCCGAGATTGACCATGATGGGTGATCTCGACGGCGTCACCGTCGATGTTGTATTCGAAGCCGGCGACCTGACACACGAGTTGGGCGGGGTCGTCGGTGCACAGCTCGAATCGGCTCGCCGTTCGCGTCGTAGAACCACACGTCGACGTCGCTTTGCGCGCCGCGACGCCCGTTGGCCGAGAGCGACGGCTGATCCCACTGGACCGAGAGCAGCGAGACGCTGCCGCGCCGAGCCGTCGCCGTTTGCAACCCATCCACGGCCGGGCCCGCGGCAAAGTCGTGGCGCGCTCCCGAGATCCCCTGCTGGGTCGACAGGCGGAAGCGCGATTCGTAGGAGTTGCGCGCGTCGTTGCCGGCCGAGGAAAAGTACGCGACACCGGAGCGATACACGTCGTCCACCGCCTGCGCGATGATGCCGTCCTCGAACATCGGCTCGGCGAAATAGATGATGTCGTCGACGATGACCTGCGAATCCGCGCGCGGCGAGTGCGCGGATACCGGCGGCGAAATCTTCCTGGCTCTCGAACGCCGTGTAGAACGCGAGCGGCGAGCCCGGGCGCCACGTCGTGGATGAGCTGCATCATCGCGCGCCCTTCATCCGAACAGTTCTCGTCGGGCAACGAGCGCGAGTAATCCTTGAGCACGAGCACATCGCGCGGCAGGTCGCCGTTGCGCGATGTCTTCGCGCGGCGCGCGTGAACGGCGCTCCGGGTTCGAACGCGCCCGGCGCAGCAGTCGTAGCTGTCGGAAAGGACGCCGATGCGCACGCCGCGTCCGGTGACACCGTTTTCCCGCCGCGCCACATCCGCCCGAAGAGCCTTGTCGCCTTGCGAGACCGCCGGCCCCTGCGTCGGACCCGCGCGATTGCGCGCCATCGCGAGCGTGGGCTTCAAGAACTTGAGGCCCGGTGTGACGGCCATGTCGCGCAACGCGGCCACCGGAGCCCGTCCGGTCACCGCGGTAGCGTGCAGGCGATCGGCAATCAGCCCCTTGGCGACCAGCTGCGCTCGCAGTGCCGGGAGATCGGCGCCATAGGCGCTCACCGAGACGTAACCGTCGCTGGCGACCAGGGCCGGCAGCTTGCGTCTCACGGACTGGACCAGATCCGAGTGGGGAGCCCGGCGTGTCGCGGACGCTTTCTGAAGCAAGGCGAGGCTGGCGCCGAGCCGGGCGTCCTCGCCGCGCTTGGCGGCCGCCCGGGCGGTGACTGCCTGGTCCCAGGTGCCAGCGTGAGTGGTGGAACAAAAAGCCAGGGCGAACGCGCCCAGGGCCGCAATGGCATGACTGTTGATCATGTGATTCCCCGAGTGATGGAGCGTGCGGGCTCCGCCCGCGATGTGTCGGTGAATGAACCGCGCAGAGCTTTCATCCTGAAAGCCGGGCGCGCGGCGTAGTGTTATCCGGACGGGTGTGCCGCGAGTGTTTCGGCCGCAAGCCGCTGTACGCCACCTAGCAACAATTCATGGAGCCTGCGGTCGGCGCCGGCCGATGCGGCGAGCAGCATCTCCCGCCAGAAACCCTGCTGGTGAGCCCAACGGGGCCTCAATTTGTCTCCATGCCGCTCCGCCACCGAATCCAGAGCAACCAACGAGCAGGCGGCCAATGATTCCACCGCCGGAAACGTGACCCCGAACACCAGGCAGGCGGCGCGCGGGCGGCTCCGGGCGAGATGCCAGCCGTAGACCAGCATGCGGCGGCTGATCGAACGGGCGTCCGCAGGATCGAAGTAGGCCGGCTCGACGCACTGCGGCAACTCATGCACTCCGGCGGCCCGCATCTCCAGCCACCGCGACGCGCCGGCGAGGCCTGCATCGAAGAGGCTGTAGGGCGCGGCGGCGAGGCGCTTGAGCGCCTGGTTGGGCAGATCCGCCCAGAGCCCCCGCAGACCAGCGACCAGCGGCGGCAGATCCGATTCCTCCGATTCGGCCGCGCGCATGACCAGCAGGCCAAGGCTTCCGCATTGAGTTCCGTCAGAGGCGCCGGGTCGACGCCCTGTGAAGGCAGCCAGTGCCTGGTCTGCATCCCGCTGTCCTCGCCGACCCGCCATGGCATTCCTCCCTGTATCGCGCGAGATATCTTGCGCCGAGGGTCACTTGAAAGTCATACGCAAATTTGGGAAATTTTTCCCAAATTGTCAGACCCGCCCAAGATGGACTATCTACAGGGAAGGAACCCCCATGAGAATCTCAGACGACCGATACAGCCGCGACCGACTGCGGCTCGACCTGGCGCTCCGTTTCATCCACCACGAGGCGCGCACGCACACAATCCGTGCGTGGACCGGCCTGACGGACGACCGGATCCGCAAGCTGTACCGCACCTATCTTCATGAGGCGGGCGGCAGCGGCGGTCACCCGGCACCGCGGCAAGTCGCCGCGCCAGGCCGCCTTTTTCACCCGCTCGATGCGCATGCGGCGCGAGGCGGCGGTGTTCGCCAGCGTAAGCAGCCTGTTCGGGCTGATCACGCCGCGAACACCCGGATGGGAAACAGCCCCATCGGGATCGCGCCGGCCAGCCCACGCCGAACGTGGCGCGCGGCGCGTTGCTGTGCGAAGCCTTCGAGGCGTACCGCGCACTGATCGGCGACTCGCAGATCTCGTTCGAGCACGCGGTGTACCTGCTGAGCGCGCTGCACGTCGGCGACGAGCTGCGCGTGGCGCATTGCCGGGATTGCAATGGCGTGCTGGTCACGGACCGGCTGGCGCTGCGCGTCCCGGTCTGCAACGAGTGCTCGGAAACCCGCTCGTACCGGTTCGTGCAGCTTCCCGCTGCGGCGGGCCGCGGGTCGGCCTGAGGACGCGCTGACGTCACGCGGGTGCGGTACATTGCCCGCGTGACGTTTCCGCTCACAGCTGTTCGCCGGCCCCTTCATCGATCGACGCGCCGAGCTGCGCGACGATCCGGACTGGCTGGTTGCCGCGCGCGCCGATCCCGAGACCCGCTATGTCGCTCGCGGCGGGTCCGACGCAGCTGGTGCTCTGCGTGCCCTCGGTGGAATCGCGCTGCTGCGCAATGGCGATCCGCTGGTGGACGCAGCCGACGGATTCCGCGTTCACCTTGTTAGGCTGGTTCCGCGGGGCACGCACCGTGCTGATCGAATACGACGCCGGAGACGCTGCCGCCGCCCGATTGCCCGAGGCCACCGAACTCGCGAACTGCGGCCGCTGGCGCCGCTGCTGCAGGCCGACGCGGCATCGCTGCTGGCCTATGCGCGGGCGCTGGTGCTGTGGCGTGCGCCGCCATCGCTTCTGCGGCGTCTGCGGCGCCGCCAACGTGCGCGCCCGCGCGGGGCACGTCATGCGCTGCAGCCGCGAGAGCTGCGCGCAAGAAACCTTCCCGCGCCTCGATCCCGCCATCATCGTGCTGGTGTCCGACGCCCGCGGCGAACGCGCCCTGCTCGGACGGCAGGCCACGCTGGACCCGGGGCCGCTATTCCACCATCGCCGGGTTCGTGGAACCCGGCGAGAGCCTGGAAGACGCCGTGATCCGCGAAGTCGAGGAAGAAACCGGCGTGCTGGTCGGCGACGTGGAATACGTCGCCTCGCAACCCTGGCCCTTCCCGTCTTCGCTCATGCTCGGGTTCCGCGCCATCGCGCGCACCGATGCCATCAGCCTGCGTGACGGCGAACTCGAGGACGCGCGCTGGTTCACGCGCGCGGAGCATCGCCGCCGGCCAGCCCTGCCGCTGCCGCCGCCGGGATCGATCTCCGCGCGGCTCATCGACGGCTGGTATCACGCCAGTCCCGGACACGCCGGCACTTCGCCGCGCGCTGGTGCCGCGATGTGTTTGTTAGTCCTGGCATGGCGTTGCCATCCGCGATACCGCGTGCCGTGGTCGCCGCCAATCGGGACGAGTTCCACGCCAGGCCGGCTGCGCCGCTCGCTCCCTGGCCGGATCTGCCCGGCGTGGCCGGCGGACGCGACCTGCAGGCCAGTGGCGCCTGGTTCGCGGTCGATACCCAAGGCCGCTTCGGCATCGTCACCAACTTCCGCGAGTTCGGCCGGAAGCGCCGCGAGCGCGCCTTCGCGCGGCGGCCTGATCCCGGCGTTACCTCGCCAGCGGCGCGGGCCCCGGCGACAGCCTGCGCGGCACTGGAAACCGATGCGCCCGGCTACGCCGGCTTCAACCTGCTGCTCGCCGATCCTGATTCGCTCTGGTACGCCTCGAACCGCGCCGACCAGTTCGCGCGCGAGCTTGCCACCCGGCATCTATGGCCTCTCGAACGAATTCCTCGACACGCCCTGGCCCAAGCTGGTCCGGGTCCGCGAGCCGCTTCACCGCGCTGCTGGAATCGCCCGGGGCCGCAGCGCCCGGGACTCTCCACGAAGCTCTGCTGGACCTGCTGGCGGACCGCGAGACCGCGTCTCCCGACAGCCTGCCGCCGGGCGATCTCTCGCCCGAGTGGGCCCGCAAGCTCTCCGCGCCGTTCGTGCTGGACCCGGAATATGGAACACGCTGCTCCACCGTCCTGACCATCGGGCTCGATGGGGACTGCGCGCTGGTGGAGCGCCGCTTCGACGCCGAAGGCCGCGTGTCGGGTCAATCTGAACATCGGCTGAACGGCCGCCGCTGAACTTCGGCGCCGCGCAGGAACCCGCACACCGGGGCGCGACTCTCATTAGAATCTCCGGGTTCGCCCTTCCGCGGTGTCATGCCGACCTTGCAGTTCAAATCACGCCCGCGCCTCGTCGCCGTATCGCTGCTGTCGCTGTGGCTGACACTGCTCGCGACTCCGGCCGGCGCGGCGATCAAGGTGGAGGTGAATGGCGTCGCGCGAAGACGTGCGCGCTCAACATCCTCGCCTATCTATCCTTCGAGCGTTACAAGAACTCCGACGACCTGTCGCAGGAGTTCGTCGAGCGGCTCCAGGAGCGTTGCGAACGCGAGGTGCGCAGCGCCATGCGTCCCTTCGGGTTCTACGAACCCACGGTCACGTCCGAGGTGGACCGCGCGGGTACCGGCCAGGATTTCGTGGTGGTCATCAACGTGACCCCGGGCCAGCCTGTGAAGGTCGACAAGGTCGAGGTCAACGTCACCGGCGCGGGCGCCACCGAGTTGCATCTTCACGGGCATCACCGGCGATCCGCCCGATGCAAGGTCGGCGACCGGCTGCTGCATTCGAACTACGAAACACTGAAAGGCGGTCTGCTGCGCGCCGCCTCGACGTACGGCTATCTGGATGCGCGCATGTCGCGCAACGAGATGCGAGTCGACCCGCAGAACTACGTGGCGCAGATCTACATCGACTTCGACACCGGCGAGCGCTATCGCTTCGGTGACACCACCATCGTGCAGAACGCCATCGACGAATCGCTGGTGCGGCGGTTCCTGCGATACGAATCCGGCCAGCAGTTCGACGCCACCCAGCTGCTGCGCACGCAGTTCGCGCTCGACGACAGCCAGTATTTCTCCACCGTGGAAGTGTTGCCGGAGGACCGCAACCGCGAGACGCACACGGTTCCCATCGACATCAACGCGGAGCCGAACCGCCGCAGCCGATACCAGTTCGGCGTGGGCTACGGCACCGATACGGAAGTGCGCGGCACGGCGTCGTGGGAGAACCGCCTCGTCAATCGCCGTGGCCACCGCTTCCGCACGGAAGTGAAGGCCGCCACGCTCGATCAATCCGTCGACGCGCGCTACATCATTCCGATCGGTGATCCGGCCACCGAGAAGTTCACGATGCAGCTGGCCGGGTTCCACCGCCGTCTCGCCGACACGGACAACCGCGACGTCAACCTCATCCCGAGCCTCACGCACATCCGCGGCCCGTATTTCGGCCAGTACTGGCAGCGCGTGAGCTATGTCGAGCTGCTGCAGACACGATCCGAGTTCATCACTTCGAACGAAATCGAGAAGCAGACGCTGCTGATCCCCGGCATCAGTTTCTCGCTGGTGCCGCGCAACTATCTTGGCGAGGCGCTGTTCTCGCGCGGGCTGTACGGCGAGCTGCGCGGCTCGCACCAGACCCTGGGATCGGACTGCGGACTTCCTGCAGATCCGCCTGCAGGCCGAGCGCGTCTTCGACCTCGCGCCCAAGTGGCACGTGCTGATGCGCGGAGATCTCGGCGCCACCGCGTTGTCGAAGACCAGCGGCCTCGCGCCTTCGCAGCGCTTTTTCGCCGGCGGCGACCGCAGCGTGCGCGGCTTCGGCAAGGACGATCTGTCGCCGCTCACACCGGTGATCGACCGCGCGACGGGCCTGCAGTGAGTCGACGAAAATGGCAACCCGGTGCTCGAGAAGCTCGGCGGCAAGCACCTGCTGCGCGGGCTCGGTGGAGCTGGTGCGCGACCTGGCCCAGGAATTCGCGGTGGCGGTATTCGCGGATGCCGGCAATGCCTTCGACAACTTCGGCGACCCACTCATGTACTCGGTGGGCGTCGGGTTCCGCATGCGGCTGCCCGTCGTCTCCGTGGGCATCGACGTGGCGCAGGCGCTGACCACCCCCGCTGGCGACACCGAGCGTCCCGGCCCTCGGCTGCATCTCAACTTCTCGCCGAAGCTCTGATGATTCCGGCACGTCGCAAGAAGCCACTGAAGATCACGGCGTGGGTGCTGGCGATACTGATCGTGCTGATCGTGTCGCTGCTCGCCTGGGTGATCTACACCGAGGCCGGTCTGCGATTCGCGGTGGCGCGCCTTCCGGCGAAGATGGGCAAGTCGATGACCGAACTCAAGATCGACGACGTGCGCGGCACCATTGCCGGCGGCTTCAGCGCCGAGCGCGTCGACATCGACCACGAGCTCACGCATATCACGGTCATCAAGGGCTCGGCGCGCGTGAACTTCTGGCCGCTGCTGGTGGGCCGCATCTCGGTGAACGACCGCGGATGCCGAGCTCGTCGAGATCACCGTCAAGAAGCGCGTGCGCCCGAAGCCGCTCACGCCGCCGAAGTTCCTGCCGCGCCTGCTCAGCATCAGCGCCGAACACGCCACCGCGAAAACGATGCTGATCATCGCGCCCAACGGCCGCCACG
The DNA here is from genome assembly GCA_963846605.1 of uncultured Pseudomonadota bacterium. Classification (GTDB taxonomy): domain Bacteria; phylum Pseudomonadota; class Gammaproteobacteria; order Steroidobacterales; family Steroidobacteraceae; genus CADEED01. The sequence continues at coordinate 563,310 of CAWJWS010000006.1, read as the reverse complement.
TGCCCTTCGAGAATGTCAGCGGTGCGGGCATCGTCGGCCACAAGACCATCCGCGATCTTCGAGGGCAACGTCGTCTACGGCGTGCTCCAGTCGCGCGCGCTGGGCGAGCTGCGCGCCGGCGATCCCATGAAGCTCAAGGGCGAAGCCACCACCCGCATGCTCATCGAGGGACAGCCCGAGTGGCGTTCGGACGCGAGCTTCGACGGCGACCTCGTCAAACTACCGCTCACCGCCAAGCTGCACACGCCGTTCCGCGCGGACATGAAGGGTGAGCTGCTGGATCTCTCCAAGGCCTTCCACTGGACCGGCGTGGCGCAGGTCCACAACTTCGACCTGCAGGCCTTCGGCGCGCGGCGGCGCGCTGGGCATCGTCACAGGAACGCTGCAGGTGGGCGGCGAGATGAATGCGTTTCACGCGCGCGGTCCGCTGGCCATTCCGGGGCTTGGCAGCGGGTTGTTCGACACCGTGTTCGAAGGCAACTACTCGGATCGCGTGGTGAATGCCACGAACTACGAGATCACACACCAGGCCACGGGCAGTCATGTCACGGGCTCGGGCACGATCGAAACGGCGGAGAACGGACCCAAGCTGGTGCTCGCGGGCACGTGGAACGGCGTGCGCTGGCCGCTGGTGGAACGGTTCAGCGCCGAACGTCCTCAGTTGTTCGCCAGCCCCGAAGGCCGGTACACGCTCGAAGGTCTCTGGCCCTATGCGATCACCGCCCGCGGTGATCTGTTCGTGCCGCAGATCGACCCGATGACGGTGGACATGCGCGGCGCGCTCCACAAGGACCATCTCGTCATCGACGCGCTGCAGCTCGGCGCGTTCGGCGGCCGTGCGCAGCTCGCCGGCGAAGCCCGCTGGAATCCGGAAGAGAGCTGGACGCTGGCCGGCGACGTGAAGGGACTGAACCCGGCCACCTTGCGTCCCGGCTTCCAGGGCACGCTGGACTTCAGCATGAACGCGCACGGCGCGCCTTTCGGCGGCGACGGCACCCTGGATTTCGCGTTCAGCAACCTGCACGGAAAACTGCGCGGCAATGCCGCTTCCGGCAGCGGCCGCGTGGTGCTGCAGGGCGAGGACTACACCTTCGACAAGCTGCGTTTCCGCGCCGGTAACACCGCGTTGGCCATCGACGGTCACATCGGCTCGTCGCGCGCCCTGGATCTCGACTTCACCCTCGATGCCGACAACCTCGGCGTTGCTGGCGGAGGGCGCGCGAGGCGAACTGCACGCCAGAGGGAAGCTCGGCGGCACTTCCGAGGCGCCGGTCATCAAGTTCGAAGCACGCGGGACCGGTATCGAGCACGAGGACCTCAAGGTGGACAAGCTGTCCGCGAACGTGGACCTCGACTGGCGCGGCCAGCGGGAGTCGCATGCCGACGTCGCGGTCACGCGTCTCTCCATGGACGAGCGGGAACTCACGCAGTTCAACGCCACGCTCGACGGCACCACCACCAGCCACGGCATCCGTGCGGACGCGCTCGCCGGACGCACGGCGATGCACCTGTCGGCCAAGGGCGGCTTCGCCAACGGCGTGTGGCATGGCAGCGTGGGCGACCTGTTCATCGACGACACCGCCAATCTCAACCTGCAACTCGACACGCCGTTCAACGCGATGATCAGCGCCAAGGCATTCCGCATCGATCCGATGTGCTTGCACGGCAAGATCGCGCGCCTGTGCGCGGAAGGGTCGGGCGATGGCTCGGGCTGGAAAGCAAAGGCCGATGCGCACAACCTGCCGATCGCGACGCTCACCGCCGGACTCACTCGCAACGTGGAATACCAGGGCACGGTGAACGCCACGGCCATCGCCAGCTCCACCGGCGGCGCGCCGGTGATCGGCGAGGCCCGCGTCGATCTCACGGACGCCGCCATCCGCCACAAGCTGGCCAGCGGCCGCACCGACGTCATCAACTTCGGCACCGGCTTCGCCACCCTCAAGGCCGACGCCGCCGCGCTCGCCGGCGAGCTGCGGCTCGATGCGGCGCAGCGCGGGCTCATCGTCGGCCGCGTGCGCGCCGACCGAGTGAGCGGCGACCTGGCCACCTCGCCCATGCGCGGCCAGCTGCAGATGGCCACCGGCGAGCTCGGCTTCATCACGCTCTATCTACCGGCCATCGACCGCGCGGCCGGTCACTTCGATGCCAACCTCAGCTTCGAGGGGACGCTGGGTGAGCCCCGCGCCAGCGGCGTCATCAAGCTGACCAATGCCGAGGTCGATCTCTACCAGATGAACCTGGCGCTGCGCGCGCTCGACATGGAGGCCCGCATCGTCTCCAACAACCTGGAATTCAGCTCCAAGGCGAAGGCCGGTGCCGGCAGCCTCACCAGCGTGGGCAAGCTCGAGTGGCGCGACAACCTGCCCTATGGCGAGGTCAGCCTCGATGGCGAGAACCTGCGCATGGTGGATGTGCCGGAAGCGCGCATCGATGCCTCGCCCGATCTCGACTTCCGCATTTCCGGCCGCGACATCCTGGTGGACGGCACGGTGGTGGTTCCATACGCGCGCATCGAGCCGGCGGATCTCACCAACGCCGTATTGCCCTCGGCGGACGAGCGGCTGGTCGGGCTCACCGAGGAAGAGGAAGACGATCCCTTCCGCATCACCAGCAAGATCACGATGACGTTGGGCGAGAAGGTGCGCATCGAAACCTATGGCCTCTCGGGCCACGTCACCGGCAGCATCACCGAGACCACGTTGCCCGGTGAACCCAGCCGCGCCTCCGGCGAACTGCAGGTCAAGGATGGCCAGTATCTGGCGCTGGCGCGCAAGCTCGACATCGAACGCGGCCGGCTGATCTTCAATGGAGGCCTGCTCGTGGATCCCGGCGTCGACATCCGCGCGGTCAAGGTGTTTCCCGACGTGAAGGCCGGCGTGAACGTGCGTGGTTCGTTGCGTGAACCGCGGCTGTCGTTCTTCTCGGAGCCTTCCATCCCGCAGTCGCAGATCGTCTCGTTGCTGCTGGCAGGTGGTGGACTCGAAGACACGCCCACCGTCGCAGGCCCGGGCAACTCCGGCGCTTCGCAGCAGGCGGCGGGCCAGGCGGCCGCGTTGCTGGCCGCGCAGCTGGGCAGCCGCATCGGCATTCAGGACATCAGCGTGGAATCCAGCGGCCGCCAGGATTCCGAGACGGGCCGTGTGTCGAACGACACCTCGCTCGTGCTGGGCAAGTATTTCTCGCCGCGCCTGTACGTGAGCTGGGGCGTGTCGCTCACGGAGTCCATCAACACGATCAAGATGCGCTACACCATCGACGAGCACTGGACCATCAAGACCGAGGCCGGCAAGGATCGCGCCGCGGACCTGGTTTTCACCATCGAGAAGTAGCGTGAGCACGCTCGAGTTGTTCGCGGAAGGCGATGCATCGAAAGTCCCGCTCGGTGACGGCATCACGCTGCTGCGCGGCTACGCGGACACGGGCAAGCTGTTTCCGCTGATCCTGCGCATCGCCGAGAGCGCGCCGTTCCGTCATCTCGTGACACCCGGCGGCCAGACGATGTCCGTGGCCATGACGAATTGCGGTCCGGTCGGCTGGGTCAGCGACCGCACCGGGTACCGCTACAGCTCGCGCGATCCGCAGACCCACCGCGACTGGCCGCGCATGCCCGAGGAATTCCAGCGGCTCGCGCTCGATGCGGCCACGGCCGGTGGATTCCCGGACTTCGTTCCCGACGCCTGCCTGATCAATCGCTACGAGCCCGGCGCGCGGCTCACCGCGCACCGCGATGCCGACGAGCAGAACTTCGAGCAACCCATCGTTTCCGTTTCGTTGGGCCTGCCGGCGAGCTTCGCGTTCTATGGACTCACGCGCGGCGGCAGGGGCCGCGGTGTCGCGCTCGCCGATGGCGATGTGCTCGTGTGGGGCGGACCGTCACGCCTCGTCTATCACGCCGTGCGGCCCGTGAAGCCCGGACAGCATCCGCTCACGGGCGGCTATCGCTACAACCTCACGTTCCGCCACGCACGCTGACTATCTATTGACCTCGATGGGCTTCGCGTCGCCGTCCTTGCGCGCGTGCAGGATGCGGTACAGCCAGTCACCCTTGTAGCCGTTGTGTTCGCGTGCGTAGGCGTACTGCCAGAGCAGCGGCGTGGAGATCAGCACCATGCCCTGGCCGGAGACCGGCTCGATGGTCAAGGTGACGCTGGACTCGCAATCCATGTGGAATGCGCGGTCGCGCGCCGGACACCAGCGCCAGGTGCTGTACTTGCGCGCCTCGACGTCGGCACTGCCCTGTTCGGTCTGGATCATCACCTGGCCGCGGCGCACGAAGCGATCGGGATGGCCGTACTTCGCCAGCAGCTTGTCGAGCACGCGTTCGTACATGGTCTCGTGGCCCGACGGTAGTTTGGCCAGCTCTTCCTGCGATTCGCTCTTGAACATGAGTCGCACGCCGCAGAACTTGTTCATCGCGAAGAAATTGGGCGGCACTTCCTTCTTGGTCTCGTCCCAGTTGGCGCAGAACTGGTACACGATGGGAAACAGGTCCACGCCGTCCGTATCCTCGCCCATGCGGAAACCTTGTCCGTCGATGGTGTATTCGGAAAGCACGTAGAAGCCGCCGCCTTCGAAGGCGCGGCGGAGGGTCGTCAGCGTGGACGTGTACACGCAGGTGGGCACCGGCACTTCCATGCGCGGGCCTATCCACTCCGGCACGTGGCAGGTATAGGAAACTTCGCGCTCCTGCGGGCGCATCCATGCCGCGCCCACGCCGATCGGATCGCGATCGGACAGGCGCTCGAAGTTGAACTGCAGCTCGCCCCACGCGTGCCCGTTGAAACCCCCGGGCGCCACGTATTTCACGTCGTCGTACTTCTCCGGCGCAGACAGGGCCGTGGCAGCCATGGAACCGAGAAGCACCGCGCCTATGCGCGAGCGCAGCCCGCTACTTGCGCGCGTGCAGGAGCCGATAGAGGCGGTCACCCTTGAAGCCGTTGTTCTCGCGTGCATAGGCGTACTCCCAGAGCAGCGGCGTCGAATACAGCACCGTGCCCAGACCCGTGGCCGGATTGATCGTGAGGATAACGCTGGCTTTGCAATCGGTGTGAAATCCGCGATCGGTCGCAGGGCACCACCGGTAGATGCTGAACTTCCGGTCGGCGGCGCTCGTGGAGTCGCCCTCTTCCGTCTCGATGACCACCTGGCCACGGCGCACGAAGTTCGCGGGACGGCCGTACTTCTCCAGCAGGCGGTCGAGCATGCGGTCGTACACCGTCGCGTGGTCGATGGGTAGTTTGGCCAGTTCCTCGCGCGTCTCGCTCTGGAACATCAACCGCATGCCGCAGAACTGGTTGATGGCGTCGAAGTTCGGCGGAACGTCCTTCTTCTTGAGCGACTGGCTCCAGTTCGCGCAGAACTGGTAGACCACCGGGTGGATGACCACGCCATTGGTCTCGTCGCCCATGCGGAATCCCTGGTCGGGAATGGAGTACTCGGAAAGCACGTAGAAGCCGCCGCCTTCGTATTCCTTGCGGATGCGCAGCAGCGTCGCCTGGAAATCGCAGCCTTCGGTAGCGCCGCTGATGGTCGGCCCGGAGGGGCGGCCGGGAACGCAGGTGAACTCCGAGCGCTTTTCGTGCGGAAGAATGTACGCCGCGCCCACGCCGATGGGTTCTTCGGGGAGGCGATCGAAGCCGCTGCGCAGTTCGCCCCAGGTCTTGCCGGCAAAGCCTTCGGGCGGAGTGTACTTCTTCGCTCGCGCCGGTTTGTCGGCGGCGAAGGCGAGAGAAGTGGCGAACGAGATCAGGAGCAATGGAAGCAGTGAGGTCTTCAAGCTGTCGTGTACCTGGGAAATCTAGGGGTGGATTGCACTCGGGGAGCCGTCAGCACCATGAGCCGAATGTGCTCATGATCGCGAATTGCGTCAGGAGGAGAAAGATCATCGCGATTGCGAGGCTGGCCGCATAGACCCAGGCAGCGACGCGCCAGCCGGGCTCAGGCGCGCGGCCGGACTGCGCACCGTAGGCGATTCGCGGGAACACGAGCGCCGGTATCGTGAGCAGCAACCCCATGGCGAGGCTCATGACCAGGGTGGTGGGACCGGACCCGCAATGGGGCTCTGGATATACCGGTTCGGCCACGACGGGTGGGGCAAGCGCGTCCTGCATGGAACTGGCTGGAATGTCTGCGGCGGCCGTCTGGTTGATCAGGAACAGACTGCCCACGATGACCACCATGGCGATCATCGAGCCCAACACGTGGTGACGTGTACGGGTCAAACCCGATCGGCGAAGGACCAGCGCCATCAGCAGCAGTGGCGCCGCGAGATACGCCCAGAACATGGGCACGCGCGAGGCATAGGTGGACACGAGCTGCCCCAAAGGCCGCGGGACTATGTATTCACCCGGATGAAAGAAAAACAGCACGCACAGGTACGCGAAAATCAGGAAGAGCAACGGCCAGGGCGCAAGGAAAATACCGAGCGCGAACCGCGGCCAGCTTCCGGCGGCCCAGTTCACTGCGGCACCGATTGCAGCAAGCCCGAATCGAACTGGGCGCCCGGCGAAATCACGGGCTCATCCATCGGCACATCCTTCCCATAGCGCTCGCGCATCTTGGCTTTCACCACCGGGTCCGTGAGATCGAACTCGCGCAATTTCTGCCGCTTGCCGATCTCGACCCCCAATGCATCGCGATACGCCTTCCAGACCAGCTCCGAACAATAGATGCGGTCATCCGACCATTCGAAGTACAAGTCATACGGCTTGCCTGCGTACTTTTCCGCGGCGACGCGCAGTGCGCGCGCCTGGCCCGGGGCCAGGGCCGACTTCAGGCGCCGCACGACGTATCTGCCGCCATCGCCGCGCGCGGTCCATTGCGCCAGCGGCGTGTATCGCACCGTGGCGACGGCTTCGAGCACGAAGGGCTTGCCGCTCCGGAAGAACACGAGACCCACGTGGCTGTACGGTGAATGCGTCGCGCGCTGGATCGCCAGGCTCTGACCGGACCGGGAGGTCTGGAAGATGATGTCGCCGTCGCGAAGAGACTCGGCGGCGCCCGCGGGAAGGACGTAGCAGCACAGCAGCCAGAGGGCGCGCAGTCGACTCATATAAGATGCCCAGCCTCCCCGATTTCCCGGTTTTCCGCCATGCACTATCTCCTCTTCTATGACTACGTGCCCGACGTGCTCGAACGCCGCCCCCAGTTCCGGGGCGCCCACCTCCAGCACGCCCGCGGCTCGGTGGCCCGCGGCGAACTACTGCTCGCCGGCGCCTTCGCCGACCCGGTAGATGGAGCGGCGCTGCTGTTCTCCGCGCCGTCGAAGGACCTGGTGGAGCAGTTCGCCCGCGAAGACCCCTATGTGACCGGTGGACTGGTCACCCACTGGAAGGTTCGGGCCTGGACCACGGTGGTGGGCAAGGACGCCGCCAACCCGCTGCCGCCGGGTCTTTGAACGTGCCGGGTGGGGAAAGTCGGGCAGAGGTAACTCCCTCGTCACTTCGCCCTGCTGAGCTACCTCTCCCCGCTTTCCTCACCCGGCACCATCCGCTTGACGCCTTGATGCATTTTTATGCACCATGCGCGCTCTTTATGCACACCGACCATCACCGCGAGGCGCGTCGCACCGCCATCGTCCGACTGCTGCGCGCCTCTCCGGTGCGCCGCCAGCAGGAGCTCGTGCGCCTGTTGAAGCGCGAGGGTCACGCGGTCACGCAGTCGTCGATCAGCCGCGACTTGCGCGAGCTGGGCGTGCTCAAGCACAGCGATGGCTACGTGCTGCCCGACAACGCGGAGCTCGCGGCGCGCACGCAGGACAAATTCAGCGCCGTCGCGCAGTTCGTGCGCGAGGTGCGCACCGCCGGGACGTCGATCACCGTGGTGAAGACCACCATCGGCTCGGCCGGCAGCGTGGCGGCCGCCATCGACAAGGCCGGCTGGGACGACGTCGCCGGCACGGTGTCCGGTGACGACACGATTTTCATCGCAACCGCCGATGCCCGCGCGCAGTCGCGCGTGCTCGAGCAGTTGCGCGATGCTTTTGGAGTCTGAATAAAAATGTCAGCTGAGACGACAATACCCCCATCGTGCTGGCCTATTCCGGCGGCCTCGACACCTCCTTCCTGGTGCCCTGGCTGAAGGACAACTACGGCCGCCCGATCATCACGGTCACCGTGGACACCGGCGGCATCGACGCCGCGGGCGCGAAGACGCTGGCCGAACGTTCGAAGGCCTACGGCGCCATCGCGCATCACCAGATCGACGCGCGCGCGGACTACTTCGAGCAGGTGCTGCGCTTCCTGGTCATGGGCAACGTGCGTCGCGGCCAGCTCTATCCACTCTGCGTGGGCGCCGAGCGCGTCATGCAGGCGCAGCAGATCGCGCTGATGGCGCGCAAGCTCGGCACGAACTCCATCGCGCACGGCTGCACGGCCGCCGGCAACGACCAGGTGCGCTTCGAAGTGGCCATGCGCACGCTGGCGCCGGAGCTCGAAGTGATCGCGCCCGTGCGCGACAAGGCGTTCAAGCGCCAGGAAGAGCTGGACTACCTGACCGCGCGCAACCTGCCGCTGCCGCCGTATGGCGCCGCGTATTCCATCAATCGCGGCCTCTGGGGCGTGACCATCGGCGGCAAGGAAACGCTGACTTCGGAAGGCAGCATTCCGGATTCGGCGTGGGTGCTGTCGAAGGATGCGTTCACGAATCCGAAGCCGCCAGCGAAGCACACCATCGAGTTCGAGAAAGGCCGCCCCGTCGGCATCGACGGCAAGAAGATGTCGGCCGTGGAAGTGGTCGAGCAGCTGGAAACCCTGGGCGCGCCGTATGGCATCGGCCGCGGCATCCATCTGGGCGACACCATCATCGGCACCAAGGGCCGCGTGGCATTCGAAGCGCCCGCCGCCGAAACGCTGCTCACCGCGCATCGCGAGCTCGAGAAGCTCGTGCTCACGCCGCGCCAGCAGCGCATCAAGGAGATCGCTCGCGGGTCCGTACGGCGACTGGGTGCACGAAGGCCAGCTGCTGGATCCCGGTGTGCCGCGACATCGAGGCGCTGTTCCTGTCGTCGCAGGAGCGCGTGACCGGCAAGGTCCACGTGCTGTTCCGCCCGGGTAGTTTGTTCATCGAGGGCGTGGAATCGCCGCACTCGCTGATGGCGGTCTCCAAGGGCGTGTACGGCGAGTCGCACGGCGAATGGTCGCCGCAGGACGCGCTGGGTTTCTCGAAGATCGTTTCGCTGACGGGCATGTTCCATGCCCGTGCTGGAGGCAAGTAAATGCGCTACTGTAGTCGTCGACAAGATCGCGTCAGTCACCCAGGCCTGCGGCCTGGGCAACGAAGTGCGCGTGGCCACGGACAACATCCCCGCCGAGGAAGGCGTGGTCGTGGTCGTGGAAGTGCTGACCAACAAGTCCACGTACAACACGCTGGAACTCACCAGCGGCCGCATGGCGAAGGTGAGCCAGGGCGACATCGTCGTGGGCGCGCTCGGCCATCGCAAGGCGCTGTTCGGCTACTCGGGCCACGTGCCCGACCAGCGTGAAGCCCGGCGACATCGTGCAGATGCTCAACATCGGCGGCGTGCTCGGCGTCTGCGACTCGGTGAACCCCGACAAGGGCAAGCCCTTCGACTGCCGCGTCATCGGCGGCGTGCTGGATTTCCCGTATCTCGGCGAGCGCATCGGCGTGCCGGCCCGCGTGGGCTATCGCAAGTTCGACCCGGAGGCCGCGCTGGTCACCCATGGCGTGCCCGTCGTCGCGCTCGCGGGCACCTGCATGGAAGCGGGCAAGACCGCGGCCGCCGCGGCCATCATCTCGCGCATGCGCCATCGCGGACTGATCGTCGACGCGTTCAAGGCCACGGGCGTCTCCCTGCGCCGCGACATCATGGCGTTCGAAGACGCCGGCGCGCGCAACACGCTCATCTTCACGGACTTCGGCATCGTCTCGACCACGCGCAAGGTGGGTCCGGCGCTCACGCGCACCATGCTGACCGAACTCGCGCGAGAAGAAGCCCGACGTCATCGTGTTCGAGCTGGGCGACGGCCTCATGGGCACGTACGGCGTCGACTCCATCCTCGAGCAGGAAGACCTGCGCAAGGCGATCACCGGCGTGGTGCTGTCGTGCCAACGATCCGGTGGCCGCGTACGGCGGCGTGGACATCCTGCGCAAGAAGTACGGCATCGAGCCCATCGCCGTGACCGGCCCGTCCACGGACAACGCCGTGGGCGTGCAGATCATCCAGGAGCAGCTCAAGGTGCCGGCGTTCAACGCGCTGGCGGCCGGCGCCGCGCTGGGTGACTCCATCATCAAGTCGGTGGGCCTCACGCAGGCACGGCCGCTCGAAGCGGCGGAGCGCATGAGCGACGCCATGCGAACAAGATTCCCGCCATCGTCCTCGGTGGCACCGGCTACGTCTCCGGCGAACTGATCCGCCTGATCCTCGGCCATCCCAACTTCACGCTCGCGGGCGTCCTGTCCGACAGCTCGCCCGGCGAACTGGCGGGCAAGTCGTTTCCGCATCTGGCGGGCGCGCTGGGTGACACCGCGTTCAAGTCGCAGGCGGAGATCGCCGCGATCATCGCGAAGGAACCGACCTCCGCCGTGTTCTGCGCCGCGCCGCATGGCGCCGCCGCCGCCTTGATCGACTCGCTGCTGAAGGCCGCCGAAGCCGCGGGCACGAAGCCGCGCTTCGTCGACATCTCCGCGGACTTCCGTTTCGCGACGGCCGCCTGCCTACGAAGCCGTGTACAAGCACCGCACGGCGCGCCGCATCGCCTCGCGCAGTTCACCTGCGCGGTGCCCGAGCACCTGAAGAAGGTGAACACGCCGCACGTGGGTCATCCCGGCTGCTTCTCCACCGCCATCCTGCTGGCCAGCGTGCCGCTGCTGGCGTCGGGCTTCGCCGAACCCACGCTGTTCGTCAGCGGCGTCACGGGCAGCACCGGTTCGGGCCGCAAGCCCGTGGAAGGCACGCATCACCCGACGCGCCACAGCGACCTGTACTCGTACGGCGCGCTCGGCCATCGCCACACGCCGGAGATCACGGCGCTGGCCAAGGCCGCCACGGGCATCGATGCCCACTACTCGTTCGTGCCGCACTCCGGCCCGTTCGCGCGCGGCATCCACGCCACCGTGCAGGCGCAGCTCAAGTCGCCCAAGGACGCGGCCGCCGTCATCGGCATGCTGCGCGAGTTCTACGCGGGCTGCCCGTTCGTGCGCGTGCTCGACAACGCGCCGCGCGTGAAGGACATCGTGGCGTCCAACTACGCGCACCTCTCCGCGGCCGCCAACGGCAAGACCGTGGCGGTGATGAGCGTGGTGGACAACCTCAACAAGGGCGCCGCCGGCGGCGCCGTGCAGTGGATGAACCGTCTGTTCGACCTGCCGGAGACCGCGGGCCTGACCGCGCCCGCGGCCGGGCTGGACGTGATCATGAGACGCAGAAGCTGACAACCCGCTTCGCCCGCGGACGGTCTCGCGCCGGTCTACGCGCAATACCCCATCGAAGTGGTGGGCGCCGACGGCGTGTGGCTGCACACGCGCGACGGCCGCAAGGTCCTCGATCTCTACGGCGGCCACGCCGTCGCGTCGCTGGGCTATGGCCACAAGGGCTGGACGAAAGCGCTGAGCGACCAGGCCGCGCAGATGAACTTCCAGACCAACGCCGTTCCGATGGAGATCCGCGCGCGCGCCGCGCAGAAGCTGCTCAAATTCTCGCGGCTGCCGTTCGACAGCGTGTTCTGGATCAACTCCGGCGCCGAAGCCAACGAGAACGCCTTCAAGATGGCGTTCAAGATGCGCCCCGGCCGCACGCACGTGGCCGCGGTCGAGCAGAGCTTCCACGGCCGCACCGCGGCCTGCGCGTCCACCACCTGGGGCGCGCCGCAGAAATGGTACTTCCTGCCGCGCGCGCCGTTCGACGTGAGCTGGATCAAGCGTCGCGACGTCGCGGACATCGCCAATCACGTCACCGAGAACACCGCGGCCGTCATCGTCGAGCCCGTGCAGGGAGTGGGCGGCGCCTTCGACATGGGCCAGGAATTCCTCGCAGCCCTGCGCAAGCGTTGCGACGAGACCGGCGCGCTGCTGATCTTCGACGAAGTGCAATGTGGCGTCGGCCGCAGCGGCACACCGTTCGCGGCCAACTACTACGGCGTGATGCCGGACATCATCACCACGGCCAAGGCGCTGGGCAATGGCTTCCCGGTGTCGGCCATGCTGCTGACGCCGCCGATCACCGCGCAGCTCAAGCTGGAAAACCTCGGCACCACGTTCGGCGGCGGCCCCATGGCCTGCGCCGTGGCCGAAGCCACCATCGACGCCATCGAGAAGGAAGGCCTGCTCGAGAACGTCACGCGCGTGTCGCGCCTACCTGCGCAAGACCTGCAAGGTCGGTCCCGTGGTGGACTTCCAGGGTCTCGGCTTCCTGCACGGCCTGCGGCTCGACAAGCCGGCGAAGGACGTGCAGAAGGCGCTGCTCGCCAAGGACATCCTGGCGGGCACGGCGGGCGATCCCGCCATCCTGCGGCTGCTGCCGGCATTCATCCTCAAGGAAGAACACATCGACCGGCTGCGCGCGGCGCTGACCGACCTCTAGGAAGTCCTCGCATGAAGAATTTTCTCGACCTGGCCGATCTGCCGCGCGAGCAAGTCGTCGAGCTGCTCGCGCTCGCGGAACGCCTGGCGCAAAAGCCCGAGCCGCAGGCGCTCGCCGGCAAGATCCTCGGGTCTGCTGTTCTTCAATCCCTCGCCTGCGCACGCTCGCCTCCTTCCAGGCGGCGATGGCGCGGCTGGGTGGAAACTCTTTCGTGATCTCGGCGGGCCAGGGCACCTGGCAGCTCGAGACCCGTCGCGGCGCCGTCATGAATGGCGCTCCAGCGGAGCATGTACGCGAAGGTGTGCCCGTATTGGCCCACTATTGTGACGCTCTGGGCATTCGCGCCTTTGCCTCGGGCACGGACCTGCAGGCCGATCTGGCCGAAACCTCGTTCAACGAGATGGTCGGCCTGGTCAACAAGCCGGTCATCAACATGGAGTCGGCCATCAACCATCCCTGCCAGGCGCTGGCCGACTGGAAGACCATGGACGACCTCGCCGTGCCGCGGCGCGCGAAGTTCGTGCTGTCGTGGGTGAACCATCCGCGCGCGCTGCCGCTGGCCGTGCCTTCCGCCACCGTCCACATGGCCGCGATGCGCGGCATGGAAGTGGTGGTGCTGCGCCCCGAAGGTTTCGCGCTGCCGCCCGCCGTCATGAACAAGGCGGCGCAGGCCGCGGCCGCCGCCGGCGGCTCCGTGCGCGAGACCTCCGATCGCGACGACGCGCTCTACGGCGCGCACGTGGTGTACGCCAAGGAATGGGGCTCCACCGCGCACTACGGCAACGCCGAGGCGGACGCGAAGCTGCGCGCGAATCTCGCCGACTGGTGCGTGCGCGACACCTGGTTCTCGCGCGCCGCCGTGGACTGCAAACTCATGCACTGCCTGCCGGTGCGGCGTAATGTCGCCGTCGCCGACGAAGTGCTCGATGGCCGCCGCAGCGTGGTGCAACGCGAGGCCTACAACCGCATGGTCGTGCAGACGGCCGTGCTGCACCGCCTGCTCTCGACTCCCCAACTCTAACTGCCCTCCTAACGGAACCCGCAATGATCATGCATCGTCCCGATCCTTCCGCCGCCATCCGCAGCCTGCGGAGCGCCGCGCCCTACATCCGCATGTACAAGGGCAAGACCTTCGTCGTGAAGGCCGGCGGCGGCGTGTTCGCCGACGCGGCCGCGGTGCGCGGTCTCATCGAGCAGATCGCCATCCTCCACTACTTCGGCGTGCGCGTGGTGTTCGTGCACGGCGGCGGCCCGCAGCTCACCGAGATCACCGAAGCGCTGGGCGTGCCCACGCGCATGGTCCAGGGACGCCGCGTCACCGACCAGAAGCGCGATCGACGCCACGTCGATGGTGCTCAACGGCCTCATCAACACGCAGCTGCTGGCGCTGTGCCGCGAGATGAACATCGACGCCGTCGGCGTCTCCGGCGTGGATGCCGGCCTCGTGCGCGCGCACAAGCGCGCGCCGGTGAAGGTCGATCGGCGAGACCGTGGACTACGGCTTCGTCGGCGACATCGACGCCATCGACACCAGCGTGCTGAACAAGCTGCTCGACAACGGCCTCATGCCCATCGTGAGCCCGCTGTCGGCCGACGAGAACGGCACGCTGCTCAACATCAACGGCGACACGGTGGCCGCGGCCATCGGCGCGGCGCTGGACGCCGAGAAGCTCATGCTGTGCACCGGCGCGCCCGGCATCCTGAGCGACGTCAACGATCCCTCGTCCATCATCTCGTTACACCGACCTGGCCGGCCTCAAGAAGCTGCGCGACGAGAAGAAGATCGTCGACGGCATGCTGCCCAAGGCCAAGGCCATCGAGGACGCGATCAAGGGCGGCGTACGCCGCGTGCACGTGATGTCGTACAAGTCGCCCGAAGGCATCCTCGCCGAAGTCTTCACCAACGAAGGCGCGGGCACGCTGATCGTCGCCGACGTGAAAGCCCTGTCGGCGGCGGAGAAGCAGATCGGCGGCGTACTGATGTCACGACTCTGGGACAAGGGCGTCGAGCTCGACCAGCGCGTCCTGGCGTACACGGCCGGTGAGGACTACGCGCTGGACGAGCGCCTCGTGGAATACGACGTGCGCGCCTCGATCGCGCACGCGGAGATGCTCAACGCCCAGGAGCTGCTCGACGACGCGGACCTGAAAGCCATTCGCGAAGGCCTCACGGCCATCGGCGCGGAACACGCCGCGGGCGAGTGGAAGATCGAGCTGTCCGACGAAGACGGCCAGACGGCGCTGGAGAAGCGCCTCACCGCACGCATCGGCGCCGCGGGCGGACGCGTGCATCTCGGCCGTTCGCGCAATGACCAGGTGCTCACGGCCGTGCGGCTCTATCTGCTCGACGTCGTGGATGATCTGTCGGCTGCCGCCGAGGACGTGGCGAAGTCGCTCGACGGCCTGGCCGCGCGCGAAGGCGCGCTCACCCTGCCGGGCTACACGCACATGCAGCAGGCCATGCCGAGCTCGGTGAAGCTCTGGGCCGGATGGCTTCGCATCCGAATTGCGCGACGACGCCGCGGGCCTCGCGGCCTGCGCGCGCCGCGTCTCCCGTTCACCGCTGGGTTCCGCCGCCGGATACGGCACGCCGGGACTGCCGCTCGATCGCGAAGCTTCACGCGTGCCAGACTGGGCTTCGCCGAAGTGCAGACGCCGGTGACCGCGGTGCAGCTCTCGCGCGGCAAGGCCGAGTCGCAGATCCTGTTCGAGTGCGCGCTGCTGATGCAGGACCTGGGGCGCCTGGCCGCGGACCTGCTGCTGTTCTACACGCAGGAATTCGCGTTCGTTTCGCTGCCGGCGTCGTTCACCACCGGCTCGTCGATCATGCCGCAGAAGCGCAACCCGGACGTCTTCGAGCTGGTGCGCGGCCGCACGGCGGTGGCGCATTCCTGCCTCACCGAAGTCCTCGGCATCTTCGCGAAACTGCCCTCGGGTTATCAGCGCGATCTGCAACTCATCAAGCCACCGCTGTTTCGCGGCATCGACCTCGCACTGAGCACCGCTGCCATCATGGCGGTAGGAATCGAGGGCGTGCGTTTCCGCGCCGGAGGCGGTCAAACTCGACCCCGCGATTCACGCCGCCGAGGAAGCCAACGCGCTGGTCGCCCGTGAGGGCATCCCGTTCCGCGAAGCCTACCGGCGCATCGGCGAGAAATACCGCAAGTAAGCCGGCCTCATCGCGGGGCCTGCGCTCCACGACGAGGTGTCGATGTCCATCTGGTTCGCCAGTCCGACAATCGATGATGCCAACCGGCGCATGCAGCCCGTGCTGGGCGGCCACCTCGGCATCCGCTTCACCGAGTTCGGCGACGACTTCCTGCGCGGCACCATGCCGGTGGAACCCCGCACGCACCAGCCCATGGGCATCCTGCACGGCGGCGCTTCGGTGGTGCTGGCCGAGACGCTGGGCAGCGTGGCGGCCAACTACGTGGTGGACCCCGCGAAGTTCTACTGCGTCGGCCAGGAGATCAACGCGAATCACATTCGCCCCGTGAGATCCGGCGCTGGTCACCGGCACGGCGCGCGCCATCCACCTGGGTGCACGCAGCCAGGTCTGGGGCATCGAGCTGCGCGATGAAAAGGACCGCCTCACCTGCATCTCGCGCCTGACCATCGCCGTGGTCGAAGCGCAGTCGATGGCGGGCGCGCGCGAATGAACACGCATCCGCAAACCGGCTACACGCACCTGATGTATGCACTGCATGCGCTGGCGGGTTTCATCGGCATCACGTCGAGCGCGACGATCGTCGGCGCCTTCGTGTTCGGATTGCCCTCCATCATCGCCATCCTCATGAACTACGCGCGCCGCGATGCCGTGCGCGGCAGCTGGCTCGACAGCCACTTCCAGTGGCAGTCGCGCACGTTCTGGACGGCGCTGGTCGTGCTGGTGGGGCTGTTCGCCATCGCGCTGGTACTCGCGGTCATCGGCGTACTGGGCCTCCTGCTCACCCCGTTCACGGGGCGAGCCAGTGCCGTCGGCGCGGGCATCAGCTTCGGCGGCGCGTATCTCGCGCTGACGGTGGGCGCCATCGTCGCCGGCATCTGGATCCTCTACCGCGTGATACGCGGGTGGATGGCGCTACGCGACGGCAGGGCCATCAATGTCTGAACCCGGAAAGCCCGCGATGAGCGTGGCACTCGTCGCTGCACTGGTCATCGCTCTGGGCTCGGCACTCACCGCCTGCGGCCAGACCGGCAGGCTCTATCTACCGGGGAATTCCGGCGAAGTGACCACCCGCTCGACGCAGACTCCAGCGGAATCCGGCGGCACGGCGAACTCTCCGCAGACCGCGGACTCACCGGCGGCTCCCGCCACGCCAGCGCCCGAGGTCACCGCACCCGAAGGCGACGCCGCGAAGAAAGACGAGAAGGGCAAGAAGACCCCGCCTCCCGAACCCCTGAAAAATTGAACCGGCAGAATTGAACATGCCCGCACGCCCGGATCTCGTCCTCGTCGACGGCTCGTCGTACCTGTATCGCGCGTTCCACGCGCTGCCACCGTTCAGCAACTCGCGCGGCGAGCCCACGGGCGCGGTGTTCGGCGTGCTGAACATGCTCAACAAGTTCCTCAAGGACTACGACCCCGAGCGCATCGCCGTGGTGTTCGATGCCCCGGGCAAGACGTTCCGCGACGAGTTGTTCGCCGAGTACAAGGCGCATCGCCCGCCGATGCCCGACGACCTGCGCTCGCAGATCCAGCCGCTGTTCGAGGCCGTGAAAGGCCTGGGCCTGCCCATCCTGCGCGAGTCCGGCGTGGAAGCGGACGACGTGATCGGCACGCTGGCCTGCGCGGCCGCCAGACAAGGGCTGAGCGTGCTCATCTCCACCGGCGACAAGGACATGGCGCAGCTCGTGGAGCCGAAGATCACGCTGATCAACACCATGAGCAACACGGTGCTGGATCGCGAAGGCGTCAAGGCCAAGTTCGACGTGTTCCCCGAACAGATCATCGATTACCTCGCGCTGGTCGGTGACAGCTCGGACAACATTCCCGGCATCGACAAGGTGGGTCCGAAGACCGCCGCGAAATGGCTGGGCCAGTACCAGACGCTGGACGCGCTGGTGGCCGACGCGGCGAACGTCCCCGGCAAGGTGGGCGAAAACCTGCGCGCGGGCCTCGGCACGCTCGAGCTGGCGCGCAAGCTCGCGACCATCCGCACCGACGTGGCGCTGCCGGTCACGCTCGATGGCCTGAAGCGCCTGCGCGCCGGACACTGCCGCGCTGCGCGAGCTGTATTCGAAGCTCGAGCTGCGATCGTTGCTCAAGCAGCTCGACGGTGGCGATGCGTCGCCGCCAGCCGATGCGCCAGCCGCGGGTTCCGCCTCGGCCGGGCCGCCATCGACGGCACCCACGGTGGATGGCGCGGCGCGCGCGATCGCCGCGGCGCCGCGCATGTACGAGACCATCAACACGACGGCCGAGCTCGACGCCTGGATCGCGCGTCTCGAAGCCGCGAAGCTGTTCGCGTTCGACACCGAGACCACCAGCCTCGAGTACATGAAGGCCGAGATCGTCGGCGTGTCGTTCGCGGTGTCTCCGGGCGTCGCCGCCTATCTACCGCTGCGCCACGACTACGCGGGCGCTCCGGACCAGCTGGATCGCGATGCCAGCCTCGCGAAGCTCAAACCCCTGCTGGAGTCGGAGCAGCACGCCAAGGTGGGCCACCACCTCAAGTACGACGCGCACGTGCTCGCCAACCACGGCATCCGGCTGCGCGGCATGCGCTTCGACTCCATGCTCGAGTCCTACGTGTGGAACAGCACGATCACGCGCCACGACATGGATTCGGTGGCGGAGAAGTATCTCGGCATCCGCACCATCCACTACGAGGACGTGGCGGGCAAAGGCGCGAAGCAGATTCCCTTCAGTCAGGTGCCGGTGGACAAGGCCTCCGAATACTCCTCCGAGGACTCGGACGTCACGTTGCGACTGCACGAAGTGCTGTGGCCGCAGATCTCCGCGGTGCCCGAGCTGAAGGCCTTGTACGAAGAATTCGAGCAGCCGCTGGTGCCGGTGCTGGCACGCATGGAAGAGCACGGCGTGCTGCTGGATCGCCAGATGTTGCGCACCCAGAGCAATGAGCTCGCGAAGCGGCTGATGGAACTGCTGGCGGAAGCGCACAAGGAAGCCGGCGCGCCGTTCAACCTGGACTCGCCCAAGCAGCTGGGCACCATCCTGTTCGAGAAGATGCAGCTGCCGGTGCTTGCGCAAGACGCCCACCGGCCAGCCTTCCACGGCGGAGGACGTGCTCGAGGAACTGGCGGAAACCTATCCGCTGCCCAAACTCATCCTCGAGCACCGCAACCTGTCGAAGCTCAAGTCCACGTACACGGACAAACTGCCCGAGCAGATCAACGCAGAGACGGGGCGCGTGCATACCAGCTACCACCAGGCCGTGGCGGCGACGGGACGGCTGAGCTCGCAGGATCCGAACCTGCAGAACATCCCGATCCGCACCCCGGAAGGCCGGCGCATACGCCAGGCCTTCATCGCGCCGGCCGGACACGTGCTGCTCGCGGCCGACTACTCGCAGATCGAGCTGCGCATCATGGCGCACCTCTCGCAGGACGATGGACTGCTGAAGGCCTTCGCCAGCGACAAGGACATCCACCAGGCCACGGCATCGGAGGTGTTCGGCACTCCGCTGGACGAGGTGACCGCGGATCAGCGCCGCTCGGCCAAGGCGGTGAACTTCGGCCTCATCTACGGCATGAGCGCGTTCGGCCTGGCCGCGCAGCTCGGCATCCCGCGCGGCACCGCGCAGGAGTACATCGACCTGTACTTCGCGCGCTATCCCGGCGTGAAGCGCTACATGGAGGAGACGCGCGTCGCAGGCGCGCGAACGTGGTTACGTCGAGACGGTGTTCGGGCGGCGCCTCTATCTACCGGACATCAACGCGCGCAACAAGCAGTTCGCCCAGGCGGCGGAGCGCGCGGCCATCAACGCGCCCATGCAGGGCACGGCCGCCGACATCATCAAGCGCGCCATGATCACGGTGGACCAGTGGTGCGCTGACGGCTCGAACGGCGCGCGGCTCATCATGCAGGTGCACGACGAACTGGTGCTGGAAGTCCGCGCGGATCGCGTCGCCGAAGCAACGGACATGATCCGCGAGAAGATGATGGGCGGCGGCGAACCTGCGCGTTCCGCTCAAGGTTGACGTGGGCACCGGTCCCAACTGGGACGAGGCGCACTAGGCCGTGCCTAACATCCGTCCATCCGTCTGACAGACACCGCCTAACTTTCCGATACCGTCGGTATTGCGTTGGAATGCAGCGACTGGGCCAGCCTTCGGGCCGGCCCGGAACGAGCGGCGCGTCACATTTGCGCGCCCCGATTCAGGAACCGTTAAGGGGTTCCGGTCTCTAATCCGTCGTCCTAAAACACTGGAGAGGTCTCTCATGAACACGAAGTTCGCCGCCCTCGTCGCGCTCGGCTCGCTGTCGCTTGCCGCCCTGGCGCCCCAGGCGGCCGCCGCTGATAACGGCCTTTATCTCGGCGCAGGCATCACCCAGACCGAGTTCGACGTCGACGACGTCGGCGGTGGTGAACTCGACGACAACAGCTTCAAGCTGATCGTCGGTTTCCGCCCGCTCGATTGGCTGGCGGTTGAAGCCAACTACATCGATCTCGGCGGTGAGGAAGTCGATGGCGAATCCATCGACACCAGCGCGATCACGGTGTCGGCCCTGGCGATCGCGGAATTCCAGGTCATCGACCTGTACGCGCGCGCGGGCTTGGCCAAGTGGGACGCGGACTTCGACTTCGGCGGCTTCGGCGCGTCGGACGATGGCTGGGAACCGACCTTCGGCGTGGGCATCGGGGCGCACTTCGGAAGCCTCGGCCTGCGCGCCGAGTACGAGACGTTCAAGGCTGATCTGTTCGATGAGATCGGCATGGACGTGAACACGCTTTCGTTGAGCTTCACGTACACGTTCCTGTAGCGCCGACGCCACAGGTCGCATCGTAACCACATGATTACTACGCGTATTTCAGGCAAAAGTTTTTGAACGGGATCGGAACCTTTCCAAGGTCGCCCGTGTCTCATTTCCTGAGCGCGTAAAAACGCTCCACGCTTCCCTCCCTGAGCGTGTAGCCCGGTTCACGAGACCTGTGCCGGGTTAGTCTGGCCCCGGTGGTTTTACCACCGGGGCTTTCTTTTTTAGGGCTGCCGCCCACTACTCTGCCCGGTCGAAGCGACCGGGATCGTGATGGTTAAGAAGCTTCGGCCGGAGCTTTTCCAGCATCTGGACCAGTCTTTTCTGGGCGGCTTCGACGCCGATGCCGTCATGGGACGAAAAGATCTGGGCAGTTACGCCCTCGGGCAATCGGGCCTGGGCTTCCTTCAGCGCGGCGGACCTTTCCCGCTGATTCAGCTTGTCGGCCTTGGTCAGCAGGGTGTGGACATGCCAGCCGCTGGCCAGCGCCCAATCGACGAGCTGCTCGTCTTCATCCTTGAGGCCGCGACGGATGTCGATGATCAGGAACAGACCCGCGAGGAAATCCCGGTCCGGAAGTGAATCGATGAGCTGGGTCCATTGCTTGCGTTCGGGGGGCGGCGCGGTGGCGTAGCCGTATCCGGGCAAGTCGACGATGCGCTGGCCCTCGCCGATCTCGAAAAAATTCAGCAGCCGCGTGCGGCCCGGAGTCTTGCTGGTTCGGGCGAGCCCGTTGCGGCCGACAATGGAATTGATGGCGCTCGACTTGCCCGCGTTGGAGCGGCCGGCGAACGCGACTTCGCGTCCCGGCTCCTGGGGAAATTGCTGGTGGCTGGCCACCGAGATGAGAAACCGCACGTTGGGGAACTGCACGGCCGCTAGTGTACAATCCGCCGCCTTCCTGGGAGCCCGCAACACCATGATTGAGAGCAGATTTTCCGTAGGCCTCGCCGGCATCTTCGCCTGCATGACCCTGAGCCTGGCCTCGGTGGCCACCGCCGAAGAAGCCGCCGTCACCGGTTCGGCTGAAGCCGGCGCTGGCAAGGCCGCCGTGTGCGTCGCATGCCACGGCAGTGAAGGCAACAACGTGAGCCTTCCGCCCGAGCAGCCCAACCTGGCGGGCCAGAATGCCGCGTACATCCGCGAGCAGCTTTCGATGTTCAAGGCCGGCAAGCGCAACAGCCCGATCATGGCGCCCATGGCGGCGGGCTTGAGCGACCAGGACATGGCCGATCTCGGCGCGTACTTCGCGGCGCAGACTCCTTCGGGCCTCGAGGCCGATCCGTCTTACTGGAAGGCCGGCGAAGCGCTGTACAAGGCGGGCGATCCGGCGCGCAACATTCCGGCGTGCACGGCGTGCCACGGGCCCGCGGGCCAGGGCAATTCCGCCGCGGGCTATCCGGCGCTGCGCGCCCAGCATGCGCAATACACGATCAAGCAGCTGCAGGACTACCTGACGCAGAACCGCTATCGCGATGCGGCCGATCCGGCCAAGGTCAACAACACGCGCAACAGCGTGATGATGAGCACCATCGCGGCGCGCCTCTCGCCGGAAGACATCCGCAACCTCGCCTCGTACCTGCAAGGCCTGCGCTGATCCCGCGAAGGCCATGACCCAGCGCCGCGCGTTCCTGGCCCTGGCCGCAGCTTCGTGCGCGTGGATGTTCGCGTCGGCTGCGCCGGCCGCGGACAAATGGCGGCCGGGCGAACACTACGCGCTGCTGGAAAATCCCCAGCCGCCTTCCGTGTCCAGCGGCAAGGTCGAGATCAACGAGTTCTTCTGGTACAGCTGCAGCCATTGCTACGCGCTGGATCCCGTACTCGAGGAATGGAACGGCAGGAAAGCGGCGTACATCGAATTCGTTCGCACGCCGGTGGTCTGGGGCGGCCCCAGCGATCGCCAGTTCGCCAGGCTCTACTACATCTTGCAGGCGTTGCGCCGTCCGGAACTTCATTCCAAGGTGTTCGACGCCATCCACCTGCAGGGCGTGACGCTTTTCGGGCCCGATGAAACGAAAGTGCGCGCACAGCAGGCGGCCTTCCTCGGTCTCTTCGGAATCACGCCCGCGCAGTTCGATGCGGCCTACGACTCCATGTCGGTGGTCACGAACCTGCGGCGCGCGGAGCAAGCCACGCGGGACTTCAAGGTGGCGAACGTTCCCACGCTCATCATCAACGGCAAGTTCTCCACCAGCGTTGGCCAGGCCGGCGGCGAAGCGCAGTTGCTCACGCTTCTGGATGAACTTGCAGCAAGTGAGAAGCGCTAGCGGTCCGCCGCTGGCAGAATCCGGCGCATGCTGAGCGCCTTCGTATCGCAACCCCAGGGCCTCGCGCGCTTCGAGCTTCGCGCCGGCGCCGCGATACCGTCGGAATCCATCTGGCTGGACCTGCTCGAACCCACGCCCAGCGAAGAAAAGCAGGTCGAGAGCTTTCTCTCCATCGACGTCCCCACTCGCGACGAAATGCGCGAGATCGAGGCCTCGAACCGGCTCTACGAAGAAGACGGCGCGCTCTACATGACCGCCACCGTTGTCACGAAGCTGGATTCGGACCTGCCCGAGAGCACGCAGATCACGTTCATCCTCTCGGCCGCGAAACTGGTCAGCAACCGTTACGTGGATCCGCTCCCGTTCCGGCGATTCATCGCCTATGCCGAGCGCCATCCGAATTCCTGCAACTCACCGCCCGCCGTGCTGGCGGGTCTCGTCGAGTCGATCGTGAATCGCGTGGCCGACGTGATCGAACGCGTGGCCACCGACCTGGACGCCGCCTCGGCGGAAGTGTTCAGCGCGTCCCGGCGCAAGCGCGGGGTGATGCGCGATTTCCGCAAGATCCTCGAGCGGCTGGGCCAGAACGGTGAGCTCATCTCCAAGGCCCGCGAAAGCCTGGTGAGCCTGGGGCGCCTGCTCACCTTCGTGCAGCAGAGCACCTCGATCCCCATGTCCCAGGAAGTCCGTGGGCGCTTCCGCACGCTCACCCGTGACGTGATGGCCATGAGCGATCACGCCTCGTTCCTCGGCACCAAGGTGTCTTTCATCCTCGATGCCACCCTGGGCCTGATCAACATCGACCAGAACAACATCCTCAAGATCTTCTCGGTTGTTACCGTATTCCTGCTGCCGCCCTCGGTCATCGGCGCGGTCTACGGCATGAACTTCCAGCACATCCCGGGCGCCCAGGAGCCCTGGGGCTTCTGGGCGGCGCTGGGGCTCATGCTGGCATCGGCCATCGGGCCATTCCTCTACTTCAAGCGGAAAGGCTGGCTGTAAACCGCTAGAATCGCCGCCCCCGCGCCCGTAGCTCAGCTGGATAGAGTGACGGTTTCCGAAACCGTAGGTCACAGGTTCGAATCCTGTCGGGCGCGCCAGATTGGTCATAGATATACTTCGCGCCCATGAGCAAGCAGGACAGCCATTTCTTCAATAATTTCAGCCT
Source organism: uncultured Pseudomonadota bacterium (assembly GCA_963846605.1). Taxonomy (GTDB): domain Bacteria; phylum Pseudomonadota; class Gammaproteobacteria; order Steroidobacterales; family Steroidobacteraceae; genus CADEED01. Next base: position 539,391 of record CAWJWS010000006.1, on the reverse strand, counting down.
CATCCTCGGCATTTTGTTTGCCGTGACGATCGGGCTTTTCGTGTTCGCCCGCCACGTCGGCGCCGAGCACCAGGGCAAGCAGGTCCTCACCGATCCGCGCTACGTGGACAGCGTGAAGGAACGCCTGCAGCCGGTGGACCGGCTGGCCGTCGCCGGCCAGGACAACTCCGCGATGAAGATCGAGAGCACCGGCCCCAAGGTCACCGCGAGCCTGCCTGCCGATGGCACCGCCGCCTACACCATGGCCTGCACCGCCTGCCACGGCGCTGGCATCGCCGGCGCGCCGAAGGTTGGCGACAAGGCCGCGTGGGCGCCGCGCCTTGCTCAGGGCAAGGACACGCTCTACCGCCACGCCATCGAAGGCTTCAACGGCAAGACCGGCGTGATGCCGCCGAAGGGTGGCCAGGCCGCCTGGCCGGATGACCTGGTGAAGCAGGCCGTCGACCACATGCTCGAGCAGACCCAGTAAGCCATTACGCGATTCGATTCGACGGGCCCCATCTTCGAAAGAGATGGGGCCCGTTTCGTTTGGGGCACCCGGGCGGCGTCTCAGGACATTTCGCGGCGCAGCTGCAGCGCCTCCGCCAATTGCGCCGCGCCTATCTCCCGCACGGCGGCGCGGCCATCGAGATCGGCCAGCGTCCTAGCTACCCGAAGCACGCGATGCACCCCGCGCGCGGAGAGCAGCAGCCGTTCGCGCGCCTGCACCAGCAGGCGGCGTGAGGCGCGGTCCGAGCACGCACAGCTGCTGAAGCTCGCGCCCCGAGAGATCGGAGTTGAGCTTGCCGCCGCGCGACAATTGCGCCGCGCGCGCCGCGCGCACCTGCGCCGCGGCAGCCGAGGTGGTGAGCGGGGTGGTGTCTTCGGGGGCATCGCCCAACAGGATTTCGCTGCGCAGCGCGGGCACGACCACCCGCAGATCGATGCGGTCGAGCAGCGGACCGGAGACGCGCGCGCGGTATCGCGCCACCTCGGCCGGAGCGCAACGGCAGCTGGCGCTGGGCTCGCCCAGGTATCCACAGGGGCAGGGATTCATCGCGCCCACCAGCTGGAAACGCGCCGGATATTCCACCTGCAGCGCAGCCCTCGAGAGGGCCACGACACCGCTCTCCAAGGGTTCTCGCAGCGACTCGAGGACGGCGCGGTTGAATTCCGGCAGCTCGTCGAGGAACAGCACGCCACGGTGCGCCATGCTGATCTCGCCTGGCCGCACGCGCGGGCCGCCGCCGATGATGGCGCCGGCCGATGCGGTGTGATGCGGAGCGCGAAACGGTCGCAATCCGAAATCCGGAGCGGCGAAGCCGCGCGCGCTCACCGATGCGATGGCGGCGACCTCCAGCGACTCTTCGGCGTTCAACACCGGGAGCAGGCCCGGCAGGCGCTGCGCCAGCATGGTCTTGCCCGTGCCGGGCGGTCCCACGAACAGCAGGCTGTGACCACCCGCCGCCGCGACGACGAGCGCGCGCTTGGCGGGAGCCTGGCCACGCACATCGGCGAGATCCAGCGGCGAAGCCGCGCACAAGGCGGGCAGCGCGACCGGGCTGGCCGTCTCGTTCGCGCGAGCCTGCGCCAGCGCGCACACGCCTAACAAACTTCCGGCGCCCTGCGTGGACTGCGCCGCGATTCGCGCCTCGGCCAGGTTTGCCGAGGGCACCACCAGCAGCCGTTGCTCGCGCGCCGCGTGCGCCGCGGCGAGCAGGATTCCCCTGATCGGCTTGAGCTCGCCGGCGAGACCGAGCTCTCCATAGAACTCGCTGCTCGCGAGTTTCTCCTCGGGAATCCCGATCTGCGCGGAAGCCTGCAGGATGCCGAGCGCGATGGGCAGGTCGTAGCGGCAGCCTTCCTTGGGAAGATCCGCGGGCGAGAGATTGACGGTGATGCGGCCGGCGGGCCATTCGAAGCCGGACGTGGCGAGCGCCGCGCGCACGCGGTCCTTGCTCTCCTTCACCGCGGTGGCCGGCAATCCCACGATCGAGAACGTGGGCAGCCCGCCGCCGAGATGCACTTCGACCTCCACGCGTGGCGCCGACAAGCCGATCTGCGCGCGGCTCGCGACGCGCGCTAGTCCCATGAAATTCCCACCGGACCCTCCTTGGTCGTCGGGGCGAAAAACCGGAGGCTTACTGGCGCTGCGCTTCCAGCGTGGCCACCCTCTTCTCCAGCTCTTCGAGGCGCGCCCGCGTGCGTTCCAGCACCTTGCGCTGCGCATCGAACTCCTCGCGGCCGGCCAGATCCAGCTTGCCGAGATTGGCCCTGAGCACCGCGCGGAAGTTGTTCTCTAGGTCTTCACGCAGCCCGCTGGCACCGGATGCGAGCCCGGGAGGCAGCCCCTGCATCAGGCTGCGTAGCAGTTCTTCGACCTTGGGAATCTCCACCGGTGGCTCTCCTGGCTGTTTGGGGGGCGCCGTGCCCCGTTTTGTCGCGCGGCCAAACCCTGCGCCCCAATTTTGGGCGCCCACCCTGGCGCACTGCGGCCTTTCGCGCCGCAGCGGCCCCAACCCGAGTTTTCCGGGCTGGCATGGAACCTGCACTTTGAACACAGGCTTTGACCGCTAGTTCACAGGGAGCATACGCGCGCCGGAAGGGCTCGACCCTTCGGATATCGATGCGAACGCGATGAAAATGATCACCGCCATCATCCGACCGTGGAAGCTCGACGACCTGCAAATGGCCGTCGCGCGTCTCGGCGTGCAGGGGATCACCGTCACCGAGGTCACCGGTTACGGCCGTCAGCGCGGACATTCGGAGCACTACCGTGGCTCCGAGTACCAGGTCGAGTTCGTACCGAAGCTGCGTGTCGAAATCGTACTGGACGACAACTCATCCGAGGCCGTCGTCGAAGCCATCAGCAATGTGTGCCGTACCGGGAAGACCGGCGACGGCAAGATTTTCCTGGCGCCTGTCGGTGAAGCCGTGCGGATACGCACGCGTGAATCCGGCGCGGCGGCAGCCTGAGATGTCGTTGAGGAGCTAATACATGCAAGAAGATAAGAAGATAACGAAGGGTGGCAGTTGGCTCGCGCGCGGTCTCGGCGCGGCGCTGCTCATGGTGGGGCCCGCGATCGCCCATGCGCAGGAAGCGGCGGAAGCGGCACCCGTTCCTAACAAGGGCGACACCGCATGGATGATCGTCGCGACGCTGCTGGTCATCATGATGGCGGTGCCGGGTCTGGCACTGTTCTACGGCGGCATGGTCCGCGCGAAGAACATGCTGTCGGTCTCGATGCAGGTGTTCGTGATCTTTGCGCTGGGCACCGTGCTCTGGGTCCTCTACGGCTACAGCCTGGCCTTCAACGGCACCGGCATGTGGATCGGCGACGCGAGTCGCTTCCTGCTGAGCGGTATCACGGCGGGTTCCAACGCCGCGACCTTCACGGCAGGCGTGGTGATCCCCGAATACATATTCGTCGCCTTCCAGGCCACGTTCGCGGCCATCACCACGGCGCTGGCCATCGGCGCGTTCGCGGAACGCACCAAGTTCACCGCGGTACTCGTCTGGGCGGTCATCTGGTTCACCTTCTCGTACCTGCCGATTGCGCGCATGGTCTGGTTCACCGAGGGCTATCTCTTCAAGCTCGGTGCACTCGACTACGCCGGCGGCACGGTGGTGCACATCAATGCCGGTATCGCGGGCCTCGTCGGCGCGCTGATCGTCGGCAAGCGCACGGGCTACGGCACGTCGGCCATGCCGCCGCACAATCTGCCCTTCGTCATGATGGGCGCCGGTCTGCTGTGGGTCGGCTGGTTCGGCTTCAACGTGGGCTCGGGTCTCGAAGCCAACAACGGCGCCGGCCTCGTGCTGATGAACACCTACGTCTGCACCGCGGCCGCCGCGGTGGCCTGGACGCTCGGTGAGTGGATCTTCCGCGGCAAGCCGACGATGCTCGGCGGCGCCTCGGGTGCCATCGCCGGCCTCGTCGCCATCACGCCAGCCTGCGGCGTGCTCAGCCCCGGTGGCTCGATCATCCTCGGCCTCATCGCCGGCCTGGTCTGCCTCTGGGCCTGTGCCAGCCTCAAGAAGATGCTGGGCTACGACGACTCGCTCGACGTGTTCGGCGTGCACTGCATCGGCGGCATCGTGGGCGCCCTGTCCTGCGCCATCCTGGGCCACAAGTCCCTGGGCGGCTTCGGCGCCTTCGAGAGCATCGGCACGCAGCTGGGCATCCAGGCCAAGAGCGTGGGCATCACGCTGGTCTGGTCCGCCTTGGTCTCGGCGGTCGCGTTCTACCTGATCAAGTTCACGATCGGGCTGCGTCCGACCGAAGAGGTCGAGCGCGAGGGTCTCGACACCAACGAGCACGGCGAGCGCGCCTACGACCACTGATCCCCGGGATCAGGGTTGTTGCAAACCAGGGCCTGCCGGCGGGAAACCCCGGCAGGCCCTTTGCTTTGGGCCCCCGCCATGGCCAATACCGTGAAACTGGGCCTGTAAAGGGGCTTGTCTGTGATGGACGTCAAGGGTTCTCATAGGCCCCTCCCGGCATAATCGCTGTACCGGAGGAAGGTCATGAGACACATCAAGATTCTGGCCGTGATGGCAGGTGTCCTGGGCTGCACGCTCGTCCCTATGGATGACGCGCAGGCCGGCGACGTCTACAAGTACATCGATAGCCAGGGCAAGACCATGTACACGGACAAGCCCATCCCGGGCGCCGTGCTCGTTTCTTCCGCCAATCCTCGGCCCGCGGAAACCACCGCTCGCAGCTACGCCGCCCAGCAGGCAGCCACCACCCAGCAGCTCGCGGCCAGCAATCAGCGCATCGCCGAGAACCAGACGAATACCTCCGCCGCCGCGGCCGTCGCCAAGGACCTCGCCGCGTCGCAGTCGGAACGCTGCAAGCAGGCGCGCGAGACATACGAGAAGCGCATCAACTCGCAGCGCCTGTACCGCACCGGCAAGGACGGCGAGCGCGAATACCTCAACGACGCCGAGCTTTCCCAGGCTCGCGTCGACGCGCGCCGCGAGATGGACTCCATCTGCGCCTCGCCGGGCTGACGAAGCCACAAGCTCCTTCGAAGGTCTCCTGAACAGTACAGACGCCGCCCCTTTCTTCGGGCGGCGTTTTCATTTGTGTGCCCGGCCCTAGATAATCCCGCGCCTATGTTGAAAGTCGGCTTCCTCGGTCTCGGTGCCATGGGACTTCCCATGGCCAGGAATCTCCATCGCGCGGGCATGCTCCATTCCGTCTGGAACCGCACGCCTGACAAGGCGCGGGCTCTCGCCGGTGAGCTGGGCGTATCGGCCAGCGCCTCACTACCTGATTTCTCACGCCCGCTCGGCGCCATCGTCATCTGCGTCTCGGCGGATGCGGATGTGAAGGCGGTCATCGAGGGCATGGCGCCCGGCATCAACCGCGGCACGCTGGTCATCGACTGCTCCACGGTCAGCGCCGACACCGCGCGCTGGGCCGAGAGCTTCCTCGCCGGTTTCGGCGCACAGTTCCTCGATGCGCCCGTGAGCGGCGGCGTGGAAGGCGCGCAGAAAGGCACGCTGGCCATCATGTGCGGCGGCAGCGAGGCCGCGTTCGCCGCTGCCAGGCCGGTACTCGCCGCGATGGGCAAGACGATCGAGCACTTCGGCCCCAGCGGCAGCGGCCAGGCCACCAAGGCCACCAACCAGATCATGTGCGCCGGCATCATCCGCGCCTGTGCCGAGGCCATGGCCTTCGCGGGCGCCCACGGCCTGCCACTCGAGCGCGTGGTGAATACGCTGGGCGCGGGCGCCGGCTCGAGCTGGTACTTCGTGCACCGCGCACCGAACATGGTTCGCGGCAGCTACCCGGCCGGCTTCCGCGTGAAGCTCCATGCCAAGGATCTCGGCATCTGCCGCGACATGGCGGCGCGGTTCGGCGTCTCCCTGCCCGTGGTCGACTCCATGCTCGCCGAATACGCGGAGCTCATCGCGCAAGGCCACGGCGACGAGGATATTTCCGCCACGCACCGCCTCAAGCAGGCGTTGTTCGCCGCGTCCGTACCCAAGCCGCCCGCATGAAGCCGGCGCCGGTCGATCCCCCGCGGCAGCTCTATCTACCCGACTTCTGCCGGGCCCGGGCGGTTCTCGGCATCGTGCTCATCTGCGAGCTCACCGCGCTGGTGGTGTCGCTGGCGCGCAATGAAGTGGTGCTGGGCTTCTGGGCGGATCTCGGCCGCACCTCCATGTTCCTGCTGTGGATCGGGCTGTTCGGCGCCGGCGCGCTGTGCGCCTTCCGCAACTATCTCAACCAGCAGACCGTCGCCAAGGGATCGGCGCTGGTGCTCGCGATCACCACCATCCTCGTGCTGCTGATCTCCGCCGCCGCGTACCTGCTGGGCAAGAGCTACGGCTGGTTCAACGTGGTCGCGCTCATCCCTGACGACCATTGGACCTTCATGGTCCGCAACGTTTTCATCGCGCTCGTGGTCATGGCGCTGGCACTGCGCTACTTCTACGTGACGCACGAGTGGCGGCACAACGTGGAGCTGCAGGCCAAGGCCCGCGTGCATGCGTTGCAGGCGCGCATCCGCCCGCACTTCCTGTTCAACAGCATGAATACCATCGCCTCGCTGACGCGCTCCAACCCGGCGCGTGCCGAGGAGGCCGTACAGGACCTCGCGGACCTGTTCCGCGCCAATCTCAACGAGAAGCGCAACCAGATCGCGTTGTCCGAGGAGATCGACGTGGCGCGCACCTACCAGCGCATGGAGCAGCTGCGCCTGGGCGACCGGCTGCGCGTCGACTGGAAGGTGGATTCGCTCCCGTCGAATGCGCTGGTGCCGGGGCTCACGCTGCAGCCGCTGCTCGAGAACGCCATCTATCACGGTGTCGAGCCGCGCCAGGACGGCGGCGTGGTCACCGTCACCGGGGAATTCAACAAGGGCATGATCACGATTGTGGTGCGCAACCCGGTGCCCGCGGTGAATCTCGCGCTTCGCGATGGCAACCGGCTGGCGCTCGCCAACATCAAGGAACGCATGGACCTCATGTATGGCGATCGCGCCATGGTGAAATCCGGGCGCTTCGACGAGGAGTACGTCGTCACGCTGCGTTTCCCGTTCACGCCGGCACCGGGGCCCGCCGCGTGAGTCTGCGTGTACTTATCGTCGACGACGAACCACCGGCGCGCGAACGCCTGCGTTCGATGCTGGTCGAGTTCGGTGATTTCGACGTCGCGGGTGAAGCCGGTCATGGCGGGCAGGCGCTGGAACTCGTCGACCAGCTCGCGCCCGACATCGTGCTGCTCGATGTCCGCATGCCGGGCATCGATGGCCTCGAGGTGGCGCGCCAGCTCGCCAACCTGCCGGAGCCGCCGGCCGTGATCTTCACCACCGCCTTCGACGAGTACGCGCTCGAGGCCTTCGACTCGCAGGCCGTGGCCTACCTGTTGAAGCCCATCCGCGCCGAGAAACTGCGCGCCGCGCTGACCAAGGCCGGCCGCCTCACCCGTCCCCAGCTTCAGCAGGTGGCGAGCGCCGCGCGCGAGCCCGCGCATCGCAGCCACATCGGGGTGCGCGGGCGCGATGGCCTCAAGCTCATTCCCGTGGAGGACGTGCTGTGCTTCCATGCCGACCAGAAATACACGACGGTGAAGCACCAGAAGGGCGAAGACCTCATCGAGGATTCGCTGAAGACACTGGAAGACGAATTCGCGGCGACCTTCGTGCGCATTCATCGCAATGCGCTGGTGAATACGCGTTACCTGGAACGCATCGCGCGCGACGCGAGCGGCCAGCACTTCGTGCACCTGCGTGGCATGGCGGAGCCCCTGGAGGTGAGCCGCCGGATGGCGGGCGATCTCAAGGACCGCTTCCGGATCTGAGTCAGGCCTCAGCGCAGCCGGTCGAAGGGACCGGACACCCGTAGCTGTGAGCCCGTCGCGGCGTACGCGGCAAGCCACCGATGCAGCGGGTTGCCGTCATCCGGAGATTCCACTTCGAGGATCCCCGCGCTGGCACCGACCACGGGCAGCCTCTCCGAATCCCCCGCGTGATTGCGGACGTCGACGAACTGGCCGGGACGGGCGGACAAGGAAAGATCCACGAATCGCAGCCGCAGCAGCACCGCTCCCAGCGCGAGTCTTTCGATTGCCACGAGTTCGCACATCGCCGCGTTCGAGGCGCGCACCGGCACGCGGCGCGTCTCCACGAACAGCTCGCTGCGTGGCTGCGCCTGGCAGAGCAGGACTTCGCCGCGCGCCACTTCGTCCGCCGTGATGCCCGGCGGCGTTCCCGCCGGGTACTTGATGTGGCCGGAGACCAGTCTGGATTTGCAGGAAGCACAACGTCCGGCGCGGCAGCTGTGTGGAATCGCGATGCCGGCCGCAAGCGCGGCGGCCAGCACGTTCTCGCCGGGCGGCACCTGGATGAGGTGGCCGCCCGGCTCGATGTGAACGGGATAGCGGTGTGGAGCTTCTTCGCTCAGGCCGCCTCGTCCTTCTTCTTGAACAGCTTGGCGATGAGCGCGATGACGCCGATCGCGCCCGCGATGAGCACTTTCTTGAACGCCAGCAGGAACACGCCGATCTTGGCGAACAGGCCCAGCTTGGCGGCGGCGGCGCCGGCGATGAGCGCGCCGAGACCGTACTCGGCCATGCGATCCGTCTTCGGATTGAACTCCGCGTAGCGATAGCCTTCGTTGAACTCGGCGATCTCGATGAGCGGACGCATGTCCTGCTTCACCTGCTCGAGCTGGTCCATGCTGGCCACCGCGTTCATCGACAACACGCCTTCACGGCCGAGCACGCGCACGTCGTAGTTCAGGCTGTCCTGTCCTTCCGAGCCTTTCAGGTGCTGCGCCCAGTAGAGCTTCTTCGCCGTCGTGTCGTAATGCGGCTGCTCCGCCCAACCCACGAGATGCAGTTCAGGGTAACCGGCTTTCTTGCGTTCGGGGTTCGCGTCCTCGGTGCCTTGCTGCATGTCCTTGAGCAGGTCCGCGTAGTCGATCTCCGCCGCTTCGGAGTCATCGACGTGCCCGTCGTCTTCATACGTGAGGAACACCGCCCAGCCCGCCTGGCCGAACGGGTCGACATTGCTCGGCACGATCGCACCCTGGGTGACCGCGCCCGGAGGATTGCCCCAGGCCACGAGCACCTTCTCGGCATTCGCCGGATCGAGGTAGCGGTACTTCTCGCCGAGGTGCAGGGTCGCAACCTTGTTAGGCAGCACGACGTCGCCGGTCTTGTAGTCGAGCGACGGCCCCTGGAATTCGGACTCGTCAGCCGCGGCGGATTCCTCCGCGGGAGCTTCGGAAGCTTCCGGCTCCTGCGCCCAGCCGGGCAATGCCAATGAGGCGCCCAGAAGCCACGCCGCCGTGATATTGGTAAGTCTCATCGTTACCCTCCCAGGTTGAGTGGGGGGACGCTAGCACACACGAGGCCCCGACATGTTCGAGAACCCCGCGAAAGCAGAAATCGACGCCTTGCTACTGCGGATCCGCACCATCGTGATCCTCGGCATCTCGGAAACTCCCGGAAAACCCAGCCACCATGTCGCGACCGAGCTACAGAAGTTTGGCTACAAGATAGTCCCGGTGAATCCCAAGGCCGTCGAGATCCTCGGCGAGCGCGCTTATCCCGATCTCGAGTCGGCGCTGAAGGGCGCAGGCCCGGTGGATCTCGTCGATGTGTTCCGCCGCCCAGAACACGTGGCCGCGATCGTCGATGACTGCATCCGGCTGAAGGTGCCGGCGCTGTGGCTTCAGGAGGGTGTCGTGGATGACGCCGCGGCGGAGAAGGCGCGCGCCGCCGGCATCTTCACGGTCATGGACCGGTGCATCTTCAAGGTGCGATCAGCAATTCGCGCGGGCTAACTAGCTTCATCGGCACCAGGCTCACCGGACCCAGCAGCCCCGATGGCTGCGTCTCCCAGGCCGCCGCATCGAGCGCGCGGTACTTGAGGCTGGCGAGATTGATGTCCTTCATGATCTTCCAGTCGACCTTGCGCAGGTCCAGGTCGCGCACGCGGTTGGCCGGCAGGTTGGTCACCTCGATCTCGAGCACGTTGCCACGCGCCTTCAGGCCATGCACGCGCAGACGCGCGGGAAGGCTCCACGTCGTTCCCAGGAACTCGCCATTCAGCGTGACGCGCGCGGTCTCGCGCACGTCGCCCAGGTCCAGCATCCAGTCCTTCGACTTGCCGGCTGGCACATCGAACTCCAGCCGATAGCGCGCCGTGCCCGAGAAGCGCCCGGCGAGGGCGTCGTCGAGTTCCGTCCAGCTACGGAGCTTCTCGAGTGTGACGGGGCCCGGCAGCTTCGGACCTCCGCTCAGGAATTCGACCTGCCAGCGCCCGGTGAGTCCGATGGCGGGACCCGCTGGCTTGCGATAGGCCCATGTGCCCTCGCGTGCGCCGGTCTTGCCCTTGTATGTGCGCACGATCATCGACTGGCCGCTGGCGAGCTGTAGATAGACCTTGGGCAGTCGATCGGAACCGGCGCGCAGGACCGTGACTCCCGTCTCGCCGGTCAACGGATCAAACAGTCGTACCTCGTCGGCGTCGCGACAGAGTTGCAGCCAGTCCGCGAACGGCTTGGCCGCCAGGTTCACCAGGAAATAGTCGTGACCATCGGCGCGCGCGCGGCGCGTGAAGTTCAGTCCCTCTCTGCCGGCGGGCTCCTGGCACACATGCCAGAACGCCAATCCGTCGACAGGCGGCGCCGCGGCTTTGATCAGTCGCTCCGACTTCAGCAAGTCCTGCAGCTTCGCCCTGCGCTCCGCCAGCCGCCCATGCCCCGGCACGTCCTCTGGCAGGGCATCGAGGCGTACGAATGCGCCAGCGTGGATGTGCTTGTCCAAGGCCGCCAGAGTCTCGAGGGGCATGCGCTTCGTCGCCGGCACGATGAGCACGCGATAGTCGCCGCCCCGGGTGCGCAGCTGCCCTTCATGCACTTCCAGCGCCTGGACCTGCGCATCGGAGATGAAGTCGATCGCGTAGCCGAGCTCGATCATGCGCATCGCTTTCTGACCCGCGGGCGACTTCACCAGCCATTCGTTCTCGTGCATGCCGTGCTGGCGCATGAGCCCTTCGGCCTCGTCCTGCTCGTCGGCCTCGGGCCAGTAGAACAACACGTCGTTGTCCGCTTTGCCCTGCCTGCAGGACCGACTGCACGCGCGCCACGTAGGCATGCATCGCGCCGAAATCGCGCCACAACGGATTCGTGGGGTTGAGCTGCGAGGCCGCGTAGAAGAACCAGCCCGGCCACGCGGCATCGGCGGGCGAGTAGGTGGAGCCGTGATAGAAGATGTGATTGATGCCGGCGGCGAACAGCCGGTCGAGTTGCGGCTTGGCCTGCGAAGGCGACTCCCGGAAATTCTCGCGCAGCCAGGTGAGCGTCTCGCTGGACGCGAGGGCACGCCCGTTCACGTGCGCCGCGGACGACGCGAAGCGGCCGATGAGATTGAGCGGCGGATCGGGATCCTCGCGGATGTCGGCCGCATCCTGGCGCAGCCCCGGGATCGGCAACACCGTCGCGCCGAATGACTCGGTCTCCGGCACGTCCGAGGCGCCGTAGAGATCGAGCAGGCGTCCCGGCGATCCATGCGCCTGGTTGCGCGCGATGAAGCCCCGTTCATGCGACCAGCGTACCCATCGCTCCACGTACTCGAGGTGCAGGGTCGCGAGCGTGCGGCGGTAGTCACCCTTGATGCGGCCCAGCGTGTCGGCGTCGAGCGGCTTCGTCGCCGGCCAGCTCGGCGGCGTATTGCTGGATGTCGTAGCCATGCATCTGCCGGAACTTCGCCGCCAGCGACGGCGACCAGCTGGCGTTGTAGTACTCGAACGAGTCATGGAACTGGCTGCGGACAGCGCCGCGCGGCAGCGGCGCGAATGCCTTCGTGAAGGGCGCGAGGTATCGCTCCAGCGCATCCGTCGAGTACGGGTCGAGCACCAGGCCCTCGCCGCCCGGTGCCGCGCGCTTCACCTTCATATCCGTGGGTTTGCCAGCGAGCTGGCCGTCGGCCAGCTGCAGCGAGCTCGATCCGTCCGCCGCAGTCACCCAGGGCCCGCCGAAGGGCCAGCCCGTGCCCGTGGCCATGTCGACGCCCAGGCCGAGGCGCTTCGCCTCCGCGGCCGCGTGCGCCAGCATCTCCACCCACTCGGGTGACAGGAACGGGAGGTACTGCGCCTCGGCGCCCCGCGCCCCGTAGATAGGCGTGATCTCCACGCCGCCGATGCCCGCCGCGGCGAACGCTTCGAGCTGCCGGGTGATGCCCTCGCGCGTGACCGCGCTGCCCGGCCACCACCAGCGCGTCCAGGGCTTGGCGGTTTGAGTGAGCGTGGGCCAGCCGCTCGCGCCCTGGCGCGACGCCACGTCTCTCGACGCTGCCTCACTTGACGCCGATTGCGGCCCCGCCGCACCCAGCGACTGCGCCACACACCACATCGCCAGCATCCATGCGGCGCGAGTCTTCATCCTGCGGTGACCTCCACTCGATTGCCCTTCGGGATCGAGCACTACGCATTCGTAGTACCCATCACCGGTACGGCGCGGTCCATCGACCGGCGCGCCGCCCGTCGTCGCGAAGCCTCGCCGCCAGCGCATCCACGGCGGACTCGTCACCGATGGCCAGCGCCACGTGCGCCAGCCCCAGCTGCTCATTCGACGCCCGCTGCGTGATGTCCGTTCGCCTCATGACCTCTAGACGCGCGCCACCGGCGAATTCCAGGAAGCGCGATTCGAATCCCTTGCGGGCGTTCTCGTAGAGCCGCCGATGCGCGCGCCGAAGTACTTCTCGTAGAAGGCCGCGACGCCATCGAGATCGCGCACCCACAGCCCGACGTGCTCCAGGCGCACGTTCATGACAACGGACAGAGCATCACGTGATCGGTCTGCGGATCGCGTGCCCACCACGAACACCTGCGACCCACCTTCTGGAATCCGTGCTTGGCGTAGAACGCCTTCGCGCGCTCGTTGCGCTCCCAGACGCCCAGCCACAGCGTGTTCGCGCCACGGCGTCTGCGCGCGCAGCTTCGCGCCGTTCATGAGGCCGGCGGCCACGCCCTGGCCGTGGAACGGCTTGTCGACGTAGAAGCGCCACAGCTCGATGCTGCCTTCGCGCGGCACGCCGTCCGACACCTTGCCCGCGCGCAGCTGCGCGAATCCCAGCCAGCGGCCCGAGCCGTCGGCATGATGCAGCGTGTCGATGTCCGGGTTCTGCGATCTCCGCCAGCTGCTTCGTCGGGCGCCCATGCGGACTCCAGGTGCAGGCGCATGTCCTCGGGATCGGTGTTCTCGTCGGCGAAGGATTCGCGGAACGTGCGCGCGCCGAACTCGGCGAGCTGCGCGGCATTCGCCGCCGTCGCGTCGTACAGACCGAAATCTTCGACGCATCGTTCAGAGAATTCGGTTTCATCATCCGGCGTCCATCACGCGCGCCGAGGAGGCGAGCAGTATCTCGCAGGCGCCCGCTCCGGTGTCCGTCACGCGTGAGCGAGGTGCGCATGCCGCCTTCCTTGCCCTCGATGTCGACCAGCCGGCCCGAGAACTCCACGAGGCTGCCCGCCCGCAGGCGTCGAGCAGCGCGCCCGAACGCGCGCGTTCTCCGGGATCACGTGCCAGTTCGCGGAGTGCGATCTCGATCTCGCCGCGATCGATCGGCCAGCTCTCCGTGCGCCAGAAGTAGAAACGATTCCCCTGGCTGATCTCGATGCTCGCCAGCACGCGGCGAGTCCGACATCGGCCCCCAGCCCACCGCGAAATCGGTGGGCACCAGCTTGGCCAGATGGTCCGAGCGCTGTAGTCCTCGCGATCGCAGGACGCGCACCGTCGCGCTGAACTCCGCGCGCGGCACCAGCCGGAAGCCATCCCGCGTCGATCGTTCGGCCGCCCTGAGTCACTTTTGCTCGGGCTCGTCGGTCGCCAGCACGCCGGGCGCGTGCTCGACCTCGCGCGTGCCGTACCAGCGGTAGAGGCCTGCCACGACCAGCGCGGCGCAGATCACAGGGACCGATGACGCATGACGCCGAAGGAGTCGTATACGGTATTCTTCGGCCCATGCAGCTCGAGTTCACCAAGATGCACGGCGCCGGCAACGACGTCATCGTGTTCGACGCGCCCGCGCGATGGCACCCTGCCCACGGCCGAGCAATGGCGCGCGCTGTCCGATCGCCACACGGGCATCGGCTTCGACCAGGCCATGGTCATCGAGCGCGCCGCGACGCGACGGCACGCAGGCCTTCTATCGCATCTTCAACGCCGACGGCGGCGAGGTGGAGCAATGCGGCAATGGCGTTCGCTGCGTCGCATCTTTCCTGCTCCGGCGAGGCGATGCGACGAACGGCGAGATCCTGCTCGACAGCCCCGCGGGCCTGATCCAGGCGCGCATCCACGACGCCCGAGCTCGTATCCGTGGACATGGGTGCGCCGAATTTCGATCCGAAGTCGCTGCCGTTCGACGCCTCCGCCGAGGCGCACGTGTATCCGCTCGCGGTCGCCGGCACCGAAGTCGAGATCGGCGCGGTGTCGATGGGCAATCCGCACGCCGTTCTCACGGTCTCCTCCGTGGCGAGCGCGCCCGTGGACCGCCTGGGTCCCGCCATCGAGCGTCATCCGCGATTCCCGAAGCGCGTGAACGTCGGCTTCATGGAGATCGTCGATCGCTCGCCACATCCGGCTGCGCGTGTTCGAACGTGGCGCCGGCGAAACCCTGGCCTGCGGCACCGGCGCATGCGCGGCTGTCGCGGTAGGCAGACGTCATGGACGACTCGATGCCACCGTCGAAGTCGAGTTGCCGGGCGGAAAACTCGAGATCACGTGGAACGGGCCCGGCGAACACATTTGGATGAAAGGCCCGGCCGCTGTATCTTTCACCGGGCGCGTCGAAATCCAGTCGGGATCTAGGGGAGTTCACACAAGCATGAGCACGCAAACCGCACGCGGTTTGGCCGCGGGTCAGACGGATGAAGAACGCATCGAGCGTTACCTCAGCCTGAATCCCGATTTCTTCGAACGGCATCAACCGCTGCTGGCGCGCATGCGCCTGCCGCACATGCGCACCGGTTCCACCGTCTCGCTCGTCGAGCGCCAGGTGGAAGTGCTGCGCGAACAGAAGTCCGATGCCGATCGACCGCCTCGCCGAGTTCGTCGCGTGGCGCGCGCGAACGATCAGCTCGCCGACAAGCATCCATCGCTTCACGCGCCGCATGATGCGCGCGCCCGACGCGCAGTCACCGCGCTCGACGCGCTCGAAGCTTCGCTGCGCGAAGACTTCGACGCGTTCCACTCGGTGCTGGTGCTGACCTCGCCGATCGAACTCGCTTGCGCAGCGTCGAGCTCGAACCCTTCCTGCGCAAGCTGCCGGCCGACGACGCCAACATCCGCACCTTCGAAGCGCTGCTCGCACACCGGCAAGCCGCGTTGCGGCCAGGTGCGCGACACGCAGCGCGATTTCCTGTTCGGGCCGGAGTCCGCGAGCATCGGCTCCGTCGCGCTCGTGCCGCTGGGTGACAGCGGGCGTCGATCGGCCTGCTCGCGCTCGGCAGCGCGGAGCGCGAGCGCTTCCATCCGGGCATGAGCACGGAGTTCCTGAAGCGCATGGGCGAACTGATCACCGACGCGCTGTCGCGTCCCTGAACGGAGGGGACAGACATCGTGGTCCGCCCACGTGAGTCGGCATGCCCGATCGCTCGCTGATCGACGGCTACCTCGCGCATCTCTCGAAAGAGCGGCGCCTCTCGCCGCACACCTCGTCTAACTACGCGCGCGACCTGCGCGCGCTCGCCGACTTCGCCGAACGCGGCAGCCTCTCGCACTGGAAGAACTTCGACAGCCAGCACGTGCGCATGTTCGCCGCGCGCGCGCATGCCGGCGGGCTGAGCCCGCGCAGCGTTCAGCGCCGGCTCTCCGCGGTGCGCGGCTTCTTCAACTACCTGCTGCGCGAACGCGTGGTGCACGAGCAACCCGGCGCTCGACGTGCGCGCGCCGAAGGCCGCGAAGCGCCTGCCGGGCACGCTCGACGTCGACCAGATCAACCAGCTGCTCGACATCCCGCACGATGATCGCTCTGGCCGTGCGCGACAAGGCGATCATGGAGCTGTTCTATTCCTCGGGCCTGCGGCTCGACGAGCTGGTGAGCCTCGACCTGCGGCGACCTCGACCTCGCCGACCGCACCGTGCGCGTGCTGGGCAAAGGCCGCAAGACAGCGCATCGTGCCCGTGGGCCGCAAGGCGCGAGAGGCGCTGCGCGCCTGGCTCAAGGAACGCGGCGGCCTCGCCTCGCCCGATGAAACGGCCGTGTTCGTCGCGCAAGAACGGCACGCGGCTCAAGCACCGCGCCGATCCAGCTGCGCATCGCGTACTGGGCGCGGCGCAAGGGCCTGCCGGCGCACGTCCATCCCGCACCTGTTCCGGCATTCGTTCGCGACGCATCTTCTTGAATCGAGTAAGGATTTGCGCGGCGTGCAGGAGCTGCTCGGTCACGCCGACATCTCGACGACGCAGATCTACACCCACCTTGATTTCGCCCACCTGGCCCGCACCTACGACGCTTCCCATCCTCGGGCAAAACGAAAGACGTAGGTCTTACAGGTCGGCTCATGAGCGAGACTTTCAATCCGCACGGCACGACCATCCTGGCCGTGCGGCGCAACGGCGCCGTCGCCATCGGCGGCGACGGCCAGGTCACGCTCGGCAACACCGTGATGAAAGGCAACGCGCGCAAGGTGCGTCCGCTCGGCAACGGCAAGGTGCTCGGCGGTTTCGCCGGCGGCACGGCCGACGCGTTCACGCTGTTCGAACGCTTCGAAGGCAAGCTCGAGAAGTTCGGCAACCTCACGCGCGCGGCCATCGAGCTCGCGAAGGACTGGCGCGGCGACCGCTACCTGCGTCGCCTCGAAGCGCTGCTGCTCGTCGGCGACACCAAGAAGCTCTTCGTGATCTCCGGCAACGGCGACGTGATCGAACCCGAGCACGACCTCGTGGCCATCGGCTCCGGCGGTCCGTTCGCGCAGGCCGCGGCGCAGGCGCTCGTCGACAACACCGACCTGCGATGCGCGCACCATCGTCGAACGCGCGCTTGAACATCGCCGCCGACATCTGCATCTACACCAATCGCAACCTCGTCATCGAAGAGCTCAAGGCTTGAGGACTGAGGCTAAAGGTACATCATGACTCCGCAACAAATCGTCTCCGAGCTCGACAAGCACATCGTCGGCCAGGCCAACGCCAAGCGCGCCGTGGCCATCGCGCTGCGCAACCGCTGGCGCCGCATGCAGATCGAGGATCCGCTGCGCCAGGAGATCACGCCGAAGAACATCCTCATGATCGGCCCGACGGGCTGCGGCAAGACCGAGATCGCGCGCCGGCTCGCGAAGCTCGCGAACGCGCCGTTCGTGAAGGTCGAAGCCACGAAGTTCACCGAGGTCGGCTACGTCGGCCGCGACGTCGATCGCATCGTCAAGGATCTCGCCGAGATCGCCGTGAAGATGGCGCGCGAGGAAGAGAAGTCGCAAGGTGCGCGAGCGCGCCGCAGGACGCCGCCGAGGAACGCATCCTCGACGCGCTGCTGCCCGCGCCCAAGATGCATGGGCTTCTCGACGGATCCCGAGCCGCAGCGCCGCGCGATTCCGAGACGCGCCAGAAATTCCGCAAGATGCTGCGCGAAGGCCAGCTGGACGATCGCGAGATCGAAATCGACCTGCGCGCGATTCCGCCGGGCGTGGAGATCATGGCGCCGCCCGGCATGGAAGAAATGCAGGAGCAGCTGCACGAGCATGTTCGCCAACCTCGGCGGCGCAGCAGACGAAGCCGCGCAAGATGAAGGTGAAGGAAGCGCAGAAGCTGCTGGTCGAAGAAGAAGCCGGCAAGCTGGTCAACGAGGAAGAGCTGCGCGCGCGCGCGCTGAACAATGCCGAGCAGAACGGCATCGTGTTCATCGACGAGATCGACAAGGTGGCGCGCCGGCAGGACAGCTACGGCGCCGATGTGTCCCGCGAAGGCGTGCAGCGCGACCTGCTGCCGCTGGTCGAAGGCTCCACCGTGTCCACCAAGTACGGCCAGATCAAGACCGACCACATCCTGTTCATCGCCTCCGGCGCGTTCCACATGGCGAAGCCGTCGGACCTGATTCCGGAGCTGCAGGGCCGCTTCCCGATCCGCGTGGAACTCGAGTCGCTCAAGGTGGAGGACTTCGTGCGCATCCTCACCGAGCCCGATGCCTCGCTGACCACGCAGTACAAGGCGCTGATGGGCACCGAGAAGGTGGACGTGAAGTTCGCCGCAGGACGGCGTGCGCCGCCTCGCCGAGATCGCGTTCAGCGTGAACGAGAAGACCGAGAACATCGGTGCGCGACGGCTGCACACCGTGATGGAGCGGCTGCTCGAGAGCGTGTCCTTCGATGCCGCCGAGAAGGGCGGCAGCGCGATGGAGATCGACGCCGCGTACGTCGACCAGCACCTCGGCGCGCTGGCGAAGGATGAGGATCTGTCGCGCTACATCCTGTGAGCAGGCGATCGCCAAGCCGCTGCTGCTCGTCATGACCCCCATCGGCGTCGCCTGGGGTCTCGTCGAAGCCGCGCGCTTCCACTGGTGGCTGGCGGTGCTCATGGCCGTGTTGTTGGCGTGGTCAGCCTGTTCGCGTGGAGCGTCGTGAAACGCATCCGCCAGGAGCGAGCGCCTCCGTGACCGCACGACTATCATCGCCCGGATGCATTCCCATGAACAGTCCGCGCCTCGTCTGCCTCCTGTCCTCCCTGATCCTCTGCTCCGTGCCGGCCTCGCCGGCCGCTGACGAACCGCAACGCCCTGCCATCGCCGCACGGGCTGACTGGCGCGCCGCCGTGCGCCAGTTCGCCGAGGCCAATCTCCAGCATCCGGCCTGGGGCGCATCGCACTCGCTGCGCGACTACGAACTCGCCAAGGAACTCGCGGCCGAGGACCGCGTGACCCTCGACGACGACGTGCTCTTCGCGGCGGCCTAGCTGCACGACGTCGCCGCCTTCGCGCCTTCAAGAAACCCGGCGTCGACCACCAGGACCAGGCGGCGAGCATCGTGGAATCCCTGCTCGCGGAGACCGGTTTCCCCATGGTGAAGATCGATGCCGTTCGCGGCGCCATCCGTACGCACATGTTCGCGCGCAACCCCACCGGTCCCGAGGCCATCTACCTGCACGATGCGGATGCGCTCGACTGGCTGGGCGCGGTCGGCGTGGCGCGCATCTTCGGCGTCGTCGATCCCAAGGCGGCAGTACCACCGGCCCCGAAGCCGCCGCATGGCTCGAGAAGAATCTCGCCGAGGTGCCGCCGCGCATCATCTCTCCGGCGGGCAAGGCGCGCGCGGAGCCGCGCATGCGTGAGCTGGAGGAATTCCTGCGCCAGCTGCGTGGGCAGACCTCGGAATTCCGCGCGCTGTAATTCCCGTGGTCGCGGATCTTCCCTTCTCTGCCGCCGCCGATCGCAACAAGGAGCCGATCCTTGCCGTGCTTCGATCCGTGTTGCCACCCGAGGGCAAGGTGCTGGAGATCGCTTCGGGCACGGGCCAGCACGTGTGCTTCTTCGCGCAATCACTGCCGGCGCTGCTCTGGCAACCCACCGAGCCTGATGACGCCAGCCGCGAATCCATCGTCGTGCGCGCCCGCGAAGCGGGTCTGCGCAATGTCGCCCGCCCCATCGCATTGAACGTGCTCGACCCTCACTGGCCGGTCGACCGAGGACTTCGACGCCATCCTCTGCGTCAACATGATCCACATCTCGCCCTGGGCCGCCACGCAGGCGCTCTTGACTGGCGCCGCGCGACATCTGTCGCCACAGGGCAAGCTCGTGCTCTACGGACCTTATCTGGAGAACGGCACCGCGGTGCCTTCGAACCTGGAGTTCGACGCATCGCTGAAGCGTCGCAATCCCGAGTGGGGCTTGCGCGATCTCGAGGAAGTCACGCGCCTCGCCGCCACGCACGGATTCCGGCGCGAGCAGCTCGTGCGCATGCCGGCCAACAACCTCGCGCTGGTGTTCGGCCGCTAGCTAGTCCGGCAGCAGACCGCTGCGTTCGAGCAGCGCCACCAGCGCTTCGCGCGATTTGGCGGAGCCTTTCTCCCAGCCCGCAACCGAGTCCACGACGGCTCCGTCGCGCACCACGTAGAACTCCGGCATTCTCCATCGCGGCAGTACCTGCCATTCCGCGCGGTCGTGGATCATGAGGATGGGCGTTCCGGGGAATTCCGCGTTCCATTCCTTCACGGCAGAGAACGGCGCCACTCCCGGCGCTTCCGACAACCACACCGCGTGGCGCGCGAACACCGGGCCCAGTTCGGCGTCGGCACTGATGTCCCGCAGCGCGTCCCTGGAGAAGTGGCAACTCGCCGTGATCAGGATCCGCGTGCCTTCGACAGGCACCACTTCGCGCGTGATCCGCCGTCCGTCGGGATCCATGCGCCAGGCGGTGAGCGGGCTCTTGCCCGCGTCCTTGCCCGTGCCCTTTGCCAGCGGATCCCGGAACTGCGGCAACGGCGACAGCCCGGAGTGCGGGTACTGCTCCCGCAGACGGCGTGCATCGCCCGTGCGATGCAGGGAGACGAACAAGGACTGCAGCGTCTCGAGATCCCCGGTGGAGATCAGCTTGCGTCTCTCCCGCTCCGCGAACAGTGCCCGGAACGCATCGACGTGCCGGGGCTCGCGCGTCGCCAGCGAGACTTCGTTCGCGGCTCGGCGCAGAAGCCGCAGATCGCGGTCGTCCGCTCGCGCGAGGGGACGCGGCGCGTACAGCGCCGCGAGATGCGTGTCGAAGGCCTCCGCCCTCGCGCGCGTACGCGCCTCGGTGTCCGGCGACTCGATGTCCTGGACCGCCTTGTAGTAGAGGTTGAATTGCCGCTCGAGGTCGCCGATGGCATCACGGCGGCGTACGTTGCGTTCCAGCGTCTGCACTTCGTCGCGATTGCTCGGGGGCACCTGCTTCGCGACATCGGGGCCGAACAGCGAGAGCACGGCGTGGATCTGCGGGTCGGACAGCTCGTCGGCAAGATCGCTGCCGTCCGCACCGCCGAGACCCTGCGAATGAAAGCGCAGGCTGTAGAGGAACCTCTCCCGGGCGCCGGGCGACAGTGCATTCAGCGGTGACGTCGCGGCGTTCTCGACGAGCCACGCGTCCAGCTGGGCGCGCGAACGCAACGGCGGCTCGACCGCGGTCGCCCACTGCGACAGCAGCGCGCACAGCGCGAGCTCAGTGAGTCGTCGGCGTATCGCTGTTGACGACCGGGCTTTCCCAACCGTCGTATCGCCCGCCGTGCTGCTGCGCGAGCCGCGCCAGCTCCAGCGTGATGCCGTTGATCGTGTGCGAGTCCACGCTGTCGACGCGCGACACCACGAGCGTGCAAGGCAACTCATCATCGACCTCCTCGCTCAGGAACTCGCTTTCGAGCTTGAACTCGATGGCGAGCAACGTATCGCGACAGGCCGCGCGCCTGTCTTCGTCGGGGAATTCGAGCCAGTGATCAACCTGGCGCGGCGTCTCGTGCGAATCCCCGCGCTCGGCCAAGGTCTCGAGCACGCGCCGGTTGAACATGCGCTGCAGGTTGGTATCGGAGGGATACAGCAGGTTCACGTACTGGTCCCATTCGGGCTCGAGCGTGCTGCCGCATTCCTGTTGATACTCGCCGAAAGATTGCATGGCCTGGGCCACGGCCTGGTCGAGCGGTCCCGGCTCCTCGCCGTAGAAATAGAACTCGCGCCGGCCCGCGCCCGTGAGGCGGCCCACCATCTGCGCGCCGCAGGCCGCGGATATGTTGGCGTCCAGCGCCTCGCCCATCTCGTGCAGGCGCGCGCCTTCGCTGTTGGACGAGAGCCCTTCAGGCGTGGGCGACTGCAGGTTCACGAACACCCACAGCAACCAGGGCCGCTTCTCCATCGGAACGTCGGGCCGGATGCCGAGATCCACGAAGATGGAGGACACCGCGCCGTTCACGCGCCCGAAGTAAAAATCCCACTCGTCTGACAAACGCGCTCCTTGCGATTCGCTTCAGTTCTTCGGCTTGAGCCAGCGATCCAGCCAGTTGGCCACTTCCGCGTAGAACAGGCGGCTGTTCTCACCCTTCTGGATCCAGTGGTTTTCATCCGGGAAGACCACCAGCCGGCTGGGCACCTGCATGCGTTGCAACGCGCTCCAGTACTCGAGCGTGTTGTTGACCGGCACCCGGAAGTCATTCTCGCCGATCGTGACCAGCACGGGCGTCTTGAACTTCGCCGCGAGCCGGATGGGATTCTGTTCGCGCCACACCGCGCCCTGCTCCCAGGGCGGCCCGCCCATGTTCACTTCGCGTGAGTAGATGGTGTCGCTGGTGCCCCACTGCGCTTCGAGGTTCACGAGGCCCGCGTGGCTCACCAGGCATTGATAGCGCGTGGTGCTGCCCTGCAGCCAGTTCGACAGATGCCCGCCGTAACTGGCGCCGCCAGCGCACTGGCGCGAACCGTCGATGAACTTGTACTCGCGGATCGCGGCGTCCGCGGCTTCGTTGATCTCGTCCGCGGGCCCCTTGAGCGGATCTCCCTGGATGGAGCGCGCGAAGTCCTCGCCAAAGCCCGTGGAGCCCGAGTAGTTGGTGAGCAGCAGCACGTAGCCCGGCGATGCGAGCAGGTGGTAGTTCCAGCGTACGAAGAACTGGTCGCGCCACATGCCGTGAGGACCGCCGTGGATCACCACGAACAGCGGGTATTTTTTCTTGGGATCGAAGCCTGGCGGCCGCACCACGAAGCTGTGCACGCGCTTGCCGCGGCTGGACGTGAACCAGAAGCTCTCGATCGCCGGCAGATCCAGCTGCGAGGCGCGCGGGGAGTTGAACTTGGTTAGGATCAGCGGCCGGCCGTTCTGCGCGTTGACCAGCGCCACTTCGCCGGGATTGCTCGCGGACTCCCAGTTGGCGTACAGCGCGAGCTTGGACGCGCGCTCGGGAATGGTGAGGTTGGTGTAGCTGCCGTGGCCGAAGTCGAACAACGACTGGACCGTGCCGCCACTGAGGCGCACCGAGAACAGCCGCTCGTTGCCCACGTCTTCCGCGGTGAAATAGATGACGCGCGAATCCGGCGAGACAGCGAAGCTGCTCACCGAGCGATCCAGCTGATCGCTGATCACGCGATGCGCGCCGGGCTCGGGCCACGAGAGCCCGACGAGCTTCGTGGCGTTGAAGACGGCCTTGCCATCCTGCACTTCCACCAGGGCCAGCAGGTCGCGGCCATCGGGCGTGAATCGCGGGCTGGACCAGCTGTCGTTGCCGTTCGTGATCTGGCGCGGTTCACCACCGTTGATGCTGGTGACGAACAGCTGCGCATCCGTGAAGGCATGCGCGGCGGTGTTGACGTTGGTGCTCGCGATGAACACCACGCCCTGGTTGTCCGGCGTGAACTCGACTTCGATTTCCTCGCCGGTATCGGTCTGGCGGCCGGCGAAGCCCGGGCTGGCGAGCAGCTTCGTGCCGCCCAGCAGGTCGCGTGGCGCCCCCTGCGCCATGCCGTCGACGCCCAGCGTCTGCACGAAGATTCGCGGCTGCCGCTCATCCAGCCAGTGATCCCAGGAGCGCACGGGGAAGCCGTCGTAGATGCGCACATTGGATTTGCGGGCGCGGTGCGCCTCGATGCGCGCCTTGTTGGCAGCGTCATCGGCCGCGCCCGGATACATGATGGAGATGAACGCGATCGACTTGCCGTCGTGAGAGAACACCGGCGCGCGCGCACCGCCGGACAGCGTGGTCAGGCGCTGCGCCTCACCACCGGCCGCGAGATCGAGCGAGTAGAGCTGCGGTACGTCGTCGTTGTCGCGCTGGGCGCTGAACACGATGCGCTTGCTGTCCGGACTCCACACCACGCCGCTCTCCGGCCGGCGCGTGGAGGTGAGCCGGCGCGAGACGTTGCGCGCGGAGGTATCGATGAGCCACAAGTCGCTGAGCTGGGCGTTGTCGTCGTAGGCCGGCTCCGCCACCGGCACCACCAGCCAGCGCCCATCGGGGCTGACTTTCGGCGCGCTCAGGCGCTTCATGAGCCAGATGTCTTCGTGGGTGGGTGGGCGCCTGTCGGCGGCCGCGGCGATCAGGGGTAGCGCCAGGCAGGCAAACAAGCCTGCGAGTGGAAGACCTTTCATGTTGTAACGGTAGCGCAACTTGCGCCGGGAATGTGCATCTCTAGACTAGCCGCCCTCGATCGGGACAAGACCTCGTTCGGGAAATGAAGCCTGTCCGCCCGAGGAGATGCGCGAGTGAACACCGAATCCGTGAAGCCCCCGCCCACCAGCGGCCTGCGCCCCGGCGCCCTGCTGGTCAGCGGCATCATCAATGTGGGTGGCTCGCTGCTCGTGCTGCTCGCCCTGCCCGGCACGGCCAGCAATGACCGGATCGCCGCGGGTTGGGTGCTGATCCAGTTCCTCACGGGCGTATGGTCGGGCGTGCTTGGCGCCAACACGCCGCTGTATCACGGGCTGGTCGCGGGATTGCCGGCGCTGGCGTTGGGATTGCTGATCGACAGCCCGCTGCCGGCGCAGTTCGTGGCCGTGACCTACGCGGTGGTGCCCGCCGCGGCGCTGCTGTCGGCGGCGCTGATGCGGTTCAGGAGACGGCGCGTCCCCTGATCAATTCCGGCGGCGGTCTTCCGTCGCGGCGCCGAACGCTTCCTGGTAATCCGCGCAGGCCGCTTCGATCACCTCGGCCGCGTGCGCGTAGCCGTACTTGCCGGAGATCTTCATCTTGTTAGGCTCGCCGGGCACCATCTTGTAGGTGCTGAAGTAGTGTTCGAGTCGCTCGACCAGCACCGGCGCCAGCTGCGAGATGTCCTTGACGTGATCCCAGACGTAATCGCCTTCGAGCACACCGATGATCTTGTCGTCGGCCTCGCCGCGGTCGAGCAGCTTGATGCCGCCCACCACGCGCGCGCGGAGCAGGACTTCGGAACGTTCGATCGGCCGCTCGCTGATCACGCAGATGTCGAGCGGGTCGCCATCGCCGCGCTCACTGCCGGGTGCGAGCTTCGCGACATTCGCCGCGCAATAGGTGCGCGGGATGAATCCGTACAGCGCCGGCGGCTGGGATGTCGTGCGTTGCGGACGATCCACGCGCAGGTATCCGGAGGCCTTGTCGATCTCGTACTTGATCACGTCGAAAGGCGTGATCTCGATGTAGGCGTTGACGATGCGCGGGGAGTCTTCGCCGATCTCCAGGCCATGCCAGGGGTGCGGGCGCCAGCGGGAAAAGTTGTGTTCGGTCATGGCGGCGAACTGTAATGGGGACATTCCTGATTTCCTAGAAAAAAGGGACGGGGCTCGCGAAAAAACGCCCATTGGGTCGCCGGCTCCGGGGAGCCCTGTCCCTTTTTTCTAGGAAATCAGGAATGTCCCCATTTCCGATATGCTTTCCGCCATGTCAGTACCGTCATTCCGGGGGGCAGCCATCACCGGCTGGGGAAAGTGCCTGCCTCCAGCCGTCCTCACCAACGCCGACATGGCGACCTTCCTGGACACCACGGACGAGTGGATCACCACGCGAACGGGCATCCGCGAGCGGCGGGTGTCCCACGTGAAGTTGGGCGAACTGATGTACGTGGCGGCCGCGCGCGCCCTGGCCTGCGCCGGCCTCGAAGGCAAACAGGTCGAACTCATCGTCGCCGGCACCACCAGCTATGACGACCAGGTGCCCAACGTGGCGTCGGGCATCCAGCGGCGCATCGGCGCCGAAGGCTGCGCGGCCATGGACGTGAACACCGCCTGCACCAGCTTCCTCTACTCCCTATCTACCGCCACCGCGATGATCCGCAGCGGCGTGGTGCGCAACGCGCTGGTCACCGGCGCGGAAGTCATCTCGCCGTTCATCGACTGGTCCGATCGCAATACCGCCGTGCTGTTCGGCGATGGCGCCGCGGCCGTGGTGCTGCAGGCCACCGACGACGAAGAAGGTCTGCTGGCCGAGCGGCTCGGCTGCTATGGCGACTCGCGCGAGATCCTGCGCGTGCATGGCATGGGCGCGGCCTACGCGCACGAAGACCGCATCCTCGGCAGGACCGAGTGGCAGTTCGAGGGCCAGGAGATCTTCAAGAAGGCCGTGGGCGGCATGGCCATGGCTTGCGACGAAGCGTTGAAGAAGGTCGGCAAGACCGCCGCCGACGTCGACCTCGTGGTTCCGCACCAGGCGAACCTGCGCATCATCGAGGCCGTCGCGAAGAAGGCCGGCATCCCGATGGAGAAGGTGTTCGTCAATGTTCAGCGCTACGGCAACATGTCGGCGGCCACGGTGCCGGTCGCGCTCTGCGAAGCGCTGGAAGAAGGCCGCGTGAAACCGGGCGCGTTGCTGCTCATGCCATCGTTCGGCGGCGGGCTCACGTTCACGGGGCACGTGGTGCGCTGGGGTCAGCGTGTGACGCCGCTGGGCGCGAGCAGCGTGGAGCTGCCGCCCAACGATCAGACGGCGTTGCAGCTGGTGGAGAAATTCCGCGGTGTTCGTCGGCGCGTCGTTTCCGCGGCCGACGTACCTGGTGGCTGAGTACAGCGAGCGAAAGCGGCGGCGAAATACCTGGCTGATTCTGTGCCTTGCCGCGGTATCGTTGTTTGGAATGGCTACCGACTTCCACGCGTCGCCGGAGTGGTCGAAACTCGGGGACTGGATCGCACTCGGGTGCGGAATTCCCACGGGTATCCTGCTGGCGCGATGGGTCATCAACCACTATCCCGGCACACTAAGCTTTCGCCAGAAGCTGGCCGCCACGTTCGGCTTGTGCTGCACGCCGGTCGTCTTTTGTCTCGCGATTGTCGGCCGGGCGCTGCCCGATCTCTACACGAGGCTGGCCGGAACGCCATTCACTCTCGTCCAGATGGGGCACAAGACCTCAGGGTCGGGACGCGGCTGGTGGCTGTTCTGCCGACACGCGGTAGACACTCCGGGGTTCCCGCGCGGAAGCGATGATGGCACTGGTCATCTTTGCGTAAGCCGCGCGGAGTTCGATGCCCTGCCCGATCACAGCGAGATCAGGATCCGCGGCAGGGAGAGCTGGTTCGGCAGACGCGTTGATCGTCTCGAACCTCTGGACTGAGAATCAGAGAACCAGCTTCGGAATGCCGCTCGGCGGATTGCCAGAAGCCTCGATCTCCAGCACCTCGAACCCGAACCACGACTGGCGAATGCGAGCGGACGTCTTGCCGCCAATCCACTCGAATCGCTTGAACGTGTCTTCGTCGATGGAGTGCGTACCGACGACACCATCGGCGAACCTGAACTGCAGCTGGTAGTAGTGTTCGCTGAAGATGCTCCGGTGCACCACCGAGCGCTTCTTGCGGGCGGACACCGTCACCGGAGTACGCGCGTCGCTGCCCATCAGCTTCGTGCCCAAGGCCGGAAGCGCGCTGCCGAGGATCAATCCGGTGGTGACCACGGCGACGAAGTAGCGGATCACCCGATCGGTGACGCGTTGATCGGCGCCAGCCTGGCGCACCAGCCCCAGGCGACGGAGCGGCGGCAGCAGCAGGAGCGGCGCGAGGATGGAGACGCCGACAGCGAAAGGAAACCACGCCGGCGAGAGGTTGAAATCATTCGAGCTCCCGTACAGGGCGAGCGCGATGACCGGGATCCAGAACCACCAATTCTTCCGCATTCAGGAGTTCTGCCGGATCAGGCCCCAGAATGACAAAGCCCGCGTTGCTTTCGCTTCGCGGGCTTCGTGGACCTGTGCAATCGAACGTCTGGCTTAGGCTTTCTTTTTGGCTTTGGCAGCTCTTGCTTTCTTCTTCGCAGGATCTTTGGCGCGGGTCTTTCCGAAAGAGCCCGCATACAACTTGCCGCGCTTGGTGCGCCGATCACCCTTACCCATTCGCTTCTTCCTTGTTCTGCGCAATCCACAACAGCGCGGCTTCGATATCCGACAGCTGCGCTGCAGTCATGCCCGGAATGCGGCCACCGCCAGCTTCCGTCTTGACGCGCGCGAGCTCGGCGGATGACACCGTGCTTACCCAGGTGAGCCCACGGCGCACCTTTGATGTGAATTTCTGGGACTTCTCTTCAGTCATGTCGACTCCTGAATCAACCGAATCCGCATAGCGGGCCGAAACATAGCGCCTCTAACGATATCTGGCCAGAACTTTCGCGAGCGCCGCCGACCCCGGCGACAGCCGGTTATGGGGTATCTGATTGAGCGGAATAGCCGGAGTCTCATTGACATCATGAAACTCCTTGCCTTTCGGGTCGACAAACAACAGTCCCGTCAGGAATTCACCTTTTTTCAAGCGTTCCTGGATGGCGGCGCTGGCCGCCTCGCGATTGGTCGGGATCGTAGTTTGCGTCGAGCTTGCGCAGCAGGATCCGGCTGCCGTCGTGCAGCACCACCGGCATGGAATCGCCGGCCGGATAGTCCGCCGAGATCTCCCGCTCGAAGGGCACGAAGTCCGCGTGCACCGCGGCGTCGTAATGCTCGCGCGTGTACTGGTAGCTCTTGGTCGAACCCTCGTGGTCGTTGAACGTAACGCAGGGCGAGAGCACGTCGACCAGCGCGAAACCCTTGTGGCGCATCGCGGCCTGGATCAGCGGCACCAGTTGTTGTTTGTCGCCGGAGAAGCTGCGCGCGACGAAGGTGGCGCCGAGCGTCATCGCCAGCAGCACCGGATCGATCGGCGGCTGCTGGTTCACCTCGCCCTTCTTGGCCTTGGTGCCGACGTCGGCAGACGCGGAGAACTGCCCCTTCGTCAGGCCGTACACACCGTTGTTCTCGATGATGTACGCCATGTTGAGGTTGCGGCGGATCGCGTGGCAGAACTGGCCGAGGCCGATCGACAGCGTGTCGCCGTCGCCCGAGACACCGATGTAGGTGCAGATCGCGATTCGCGGCGTTCGCGCCCATCGCGATCGACGGCATGCGGCCGTGCACGGAGTTGAACCCGTGTCCGCCGCTCACGAAGTACGCGGTGGTCTTCGACGAGCACCCGATGCCGGACAGCTTCACCATGTTCTGCGGCTGCGATGTCGAGACCCCAGGTGGCCTCGATAATCGCGGCGGTGATCGAGTCGTGGCCGCAGCCCGCGCACAGCGTGGACAAGCCGCCTTCGTAGTCGCGGCGCGTGAGCCCGAGCGCGTTCTTCGGCAGCGAGGGGTGACGGACTTTCGGCTTCGGCAGGAAGGTCATGCGGCACCTCCGGCGGCGATACCCGCAGCGGGTACGGCCTCAGGCTTGCGCGTCTTGGGCTCCACTTCGGCCAGCACGCCCTTGACGATGAACTCGGAGGAAATCGGCAGGCCGCTGTAGTGCAGGAGCGACCGCAGCTTTTCCTTCGGCACGCGCGTCTCGAGCGTGAGCAGTGAGCGCATCTGCGCATCGCGGTTCTGCTCGATCACGAACACCAGCTTGTGCGCCTCGAGGAATTTCTCCACGTCCTCGCCGAACGGGAACGCGCGCAGGCGCAGGTAGTTCGCCTTGAGCCCATGCGTCGCGAGGATGTCGAGCGCTTCGCGTCACGGCGCCGTCGGAGCTGCCGTAGGCCACGAGCGCGATGTCGATCTTCGGGTCCTGGTCGATGACCGGCGTCGGCACCAGGCGCTTGGCCGTGGCGAACTTGCGCGAGAGGCGGTCGAGCACGATCTGGTACTCGGCCGAGTCTTCCGTGTACGCGCCGTACTGCGTGTGGCCCGAGCCGCGCGTGAAGTAGGCGCCCTTCGGATGCACGCCCGGCAGCGTGCGGTAGGGAATGCCGTCGCCGTCCACGTCGAGATAGCGATGGAACTTCTCCATCTTCTCGAGCTGCTCCTTCGAATACACCTTGCCGCGATCGGGGACGTAGCTGTCATCCCACTTGAGATCCGGACACATCCAGTCGTTCATGCCGATGTCGAGATCGGACATCACGAGGATGGGCGTCTGCAGCCGTTCGGCGAGATCGAAGGCATCGCGCGCGAAGTAGAAGCACTCCTCGGGATCGCGCGGAAACAGGCACACGTGCTTGGTGTCGCCGTGCGAGGCGTACGCGGCCTTCGAGGATGTCGCACTGCTGCGTGCGCGTGGGCATGCCGGTGGACGGCCCGACGCGCTGGATGTCGAACAACACCGCGGGCACTTCGGCGTAGTACGCGAGACCGAGGAACTCGTTCATCAGCGAGACGCCGGGACCGCTGGTCGCCGTGAAGGCGCGCGCGCCATTCCAGTTGGCGCCGAGCACCATGCCGATGGCGGCGAGCTCGTCTTCGGCCTGGATGAACGCGAAGTTCTTCTTGCCGGTCTCGGGATCCACGCGGAGCTTGTCGGCAAAGCCCTTGAACGCATCCATCACCGAGGTGGACGGCGTGATCGGATACCACGCGGCCACCGTGGCGCCGGCGTACACGCAGCCCAAGCCCGGCCGCGGTGTTGCCGTCGATCATGATGTGGCCGGCGGTTCTTGGAGCCATCGGGGAACGGCGCGACCTTGAGTGGCAGCGGGCACGCGAGATTGGCCTTCGCGTAGTCGTAGCCCAGCTGGATGGCCTTCATGTTCGAGTCGACCAGCTGCGGCTTCTTGGCGTAGGTCTCCGCCAGCAGTTCGCGAATCTTGTCGACGATCGAGGTCCAGCAGTGCGGCCAGCACGCCGGCGTAGCAGATGTTCTTCATGAGGATGCGCGTGCGCACCCCGTTGAAGTTCTCGTTGCAGAGACTGCGCCAACGGCACGCCGATCACCGTGATGTCGTCGCGTGCCAGCAGCGCCGGGCGTGGCCAGGTGCTGTCGTAGATCAGGTAGCCGCCCGACGCCACTTCGCGCACGTCGCGCGAGTAGGTCTCGGCGTTCATCGCCACCATGATGTCGACCTTCCCGGATCGCGCGACGTAACCGTCCTTGCTGACGCGAATCTCGTACCAGGTAGGCAGGCCCTGGATGTTCGACGGGAAGTAGTTCTTGCCCATCACCGGGATGCCGCTGCGGAAGATGCTCTTCATGAGCAGCGTATTGGCGCTCGCGGAACCCGTGCCGTTTACCGTCGCGATCTTGATCGCGAAGTCGTTCGTCCTGTCTTGCGTCATCTCTATGCGCTCTTCGGCATCTTGGCCGCGTTGGCGGCCGCTTCGTCCTCGGCATGCGGCCACTTCACGATGGACTTCTGCATGTCCCAGGCCGCCGTCGGGCAGCGCTCCGCGCACAGGCCGCAGTGCACGCACAGGTCTTCGTCTTTGACCATGACGCGCGCCGTGTGTTTCAGCGGCGACGATACGTACAAGGCCTGAGTGACATTCTTCGCGGGCGCCTTGAGGCGCGTGCGCAGGTCGGCCTCTTCACCGTTCTGCGTGATCGTCAGGCAGTCCACCGGACAGATGTCGATGCAGGCGTCGCACTCGATGCACAGCTTGGTCTCGAACACCGTCTGCACGTCGCAGTTGAGGCAGCGCTGCACCTCTTTCTCGATCTGCTCGACCGTGAAGCCGAGCTCCACTTCGATGTTGAGCTTCTTGAAACGCTCCTTCAGCGACACGTGCGGCATGAGGCGGCGCTCGGCCGGGTTGTAGTCGTTCGAGTAGGCCCACTCGTGCATGCCCATCTTCGTGGACTGCAGGTTCACGCCCGGCGGCAACCGCTCGGCGGTGCTCTTGCCCTGGCAATGATTGTGGATCGAGATGGCCGCCTGGTGCCCGTGCTCCACGGCCCAGATGATGTTCTTGGGACCGAAGGCCGCGTCGCCGCCGAAGAACACGCCGGCTCGCGAAGACTCGAAGGTTTTCACGTCGACCTTCGGCACATCCCACTTGTCGAACTCGATGCCGAGATCGCGTTCGATCCAGGGGAAGGCGTTCTCCTGGCCGATGGCGAGGATCACGTCGTCGGCCTCGAGGAATTCCTCGCCGGTGATGCGCTCCGCGGTGATGCGGCCCGACGCGTCGATGTCGTACTCGATCACGTCGAAGTTCATGCCCTTGAGCTTGCCGTTCTCGTGCACGAACGCCTTGGGCGAACGGTTGATCACGATCTTGACGTGCTCTTCCTCGGCGTCCTCGAGCTCCCAGGCGGAAGCCTTGAAGAACTGGCGCGGCTTGCGCGCCATGACCTTCACGTCATCGGCGCCGAGGCGCAGCGAGGTGCGGCAGCAATCCATCGCCGTGTTGCCCACGCCGATGATCAGCACCTTCTTGCCGATCGCTCTTGATGTGCTCGAACGCCACCGATTCCAGCCAGGTGATGCCGATGTGCACGTTTGCCGCCGCTTCGGCGCGGCCCGGCAACTTCAGTTCCTTGCCCTTCGGCGCGCCCGCGCCGACGAACACGGCATCGAAGCCGCCCTTCTCGAGCATTTCCTTCATCGACTTGATGGGGTGGTTGAGCTTCAGATCCACGCCCATGTCGACGATCTGGGCGATCTCGTCGTCGAGCACCTCGGCCGGCAGGCGGAACGACGGGATGTTGGTGCGCATGAGGCCGCCGGGCACGCCCCATTGTTCGAAGATGGTGACCGAGTAGCCCAGCGGCATGAGGTCGTTGGCGACGGTGAGCGAGGCGCACCCCGCGCCGATCAGCGCCACCTTCTTGCCGTTCTTGAGCTTCGGGATGCGCGGCAGGCGGGAGCTGATGTCCTCTTCACGATGATCGGCCGCGACGCGCTTCAGGCGGCAGATGGCCACCGGCTTTTCTTCGACGCGGCCGCGCCGACATGCCGGCTCGCAGGGCCGGTCGCAGACGCGACCGAGGATTCCCGGAAAGACATTCGAATGCCGGTTCACCATGTAGGCATCGGTGAATCGGCCTTGAGCAATAAGTCGAATGTATTCGGGGACGTCAGTGTGTGCTGGGCAAGCCCATTGGCAATCCACGACCTTGTGAAAATAGTCGGGTTGCGAAGTGTCCGTCGGTTGCATATCCCCCCGGTACGAAAACGCCGGTTTTTCCCCTGCGGCGCGCGGTCGAGTATAGGCTTGCCGCCCACTCATGAGCACGCCCAGTCAAATCCAGGCAACTGAAATCAAGGTCCGGACCCAGTCGCGGCTGCTGGAGGTGGCCTTTGAAGACGGCGCACGCTTCGAGCTGCCCTTCGAATACCTGCGGACCCATTCGCCCTCCGCTGAAGTAAAGGGACACGGGCCAGGCCAGGAGGTTCTGGTGCTGGGCAAGCAGAATGTCGGCATCAAGGGCATCGAGCCCGTAGGCCAATACGCCGTGAAGCTGGTGTTCGACGATGGCCACGATTCCGGCCTGTTCACGTGGAAATACCTGCGCGAGCTGGGCGAGAACCGGGCCGAGAACTGGCGTCGCTACCAGGCGCGGGTCCAGGCTGCGCAATGATCCCCCGCCCAAAAGGAAGGGCCGGTCATCTGGGATGACCGGCCCTTTGCAAGACCCCCGCTCGAATAGTTGGGCTTTGTAGCGAAACCCTTCGGGAAAAGCCAGCGGTTTCGGGGTGGCGCGGACATCAACGTCTATACTTGACGCCCTGTGAGCGCCAAAGACAGACAAGACACCGATTTTGGTTACGAACGCGTCCCCTGGAGCGACAAGCAGAGTCGCGTTCGAGGCGTGTTCGATTCCGTCGCCGGCAACTACGACCTCATGAACGACCTCATGTCCGGCGGCGCCCATCGCCTCTGGAAGGAGTTCACGCTGTCGCTGACCAACCTGCGCGCCGGTCAACGCGCGCTGGACGTGGCCGGCGGCACGGGCGATCTGACCACCGGCATGGCGAAGCAGGTGGGCAAGTCGGGCCTCGTGGTGTTGTCGGACATCAACGCCGCGATGCTGGGCGAAGGCCGCGACCGCCTGCTCGACGCGGGCGTCGTCGGCAACGTGAACTGTGTGCTGGCCAACGCGGAGAAGCTGCCGTTCGCGGATTCCAGCTTCGACGTGGTGACCATCGGCTTCGGATTGCGCAACGTCACCGACAAGGCGGCGGCCCTGGCCGACATGCGCCGCGTGCTCAAGCCGGGCGGCCAGCTGCTGGTGCTCGAGTTCTCGCACCCGGTGGTGCCATTCCTCAAGCCGCTGTACGACTTGTACTCGTTCCGCGTGCTGCCGATGCTCGGCAAGCTGGTGGCCAAGGACGAAGACAGCTATCGCTATCTCGCCGAATCCATCCGCATGTTCCCGGACCAGGAAAAGCTTCTGGGAATGCTGCGCGACGCGGGCCTGGAAGATTGCCGCTATCACAACCTCACGGGCGGCATCGTCGCGGTGCACCGCGGATACAAGTACTAGCCCAGCGATGCTGACCCAGGCGATCGAGAACCTGCTCAACCGTAACCTGCCGCGCAGCCCGCGCGCGCAGGAAGCTCTGCGCATCCCTCGCCGGCAAGCGCGTGCGCATCGAAGCCCGCGGCCTGGGCTGGGTGCTGGTGGCCGAATGTCTCGCCACCTCTATCAAGCTGAGCAAAGGCGAAGGCGAGACACCGGCCGACGCCGAGATCTCGGGTAGTTTGATGAGCCTGGCGGCGCTCGCCGGCTCGCATCCCGAAGAAGTGATCCGCCGGGGCGAAGTCACGATCCGCGGCGACGCCGAGCTGGCGCAGAAATTCCGCGAGCTGGCCATGCTGCTGCGGCCGGACGTGGAAGAAGAACTGTCGAAGCTCATCGGCGACACGCCCGCGCACCAGGCGCTGCGGCTGGTCCGCACCGTCACCGGGTTCGGCCGCCGCGCGGCCAGCACAGGCGTGCGGAACGTGGCCGAGTACCTGGCGCACGAGAAGCGGGACCTCGTGTCCCGGCCCGAAGCCGAGGATTTCTACCGTAGTGTCGAGAAGCTGCGCGAGGATCTCGACCGGCTGGAAGCACGCGCCCGTCTCATGGAAAACGAGTCCGAAGAAAAGAACAACGCATGAAGCTCCGCGTCCTCTCCCGGCTCATCGAAATCCAGCGCGTGCTGGTGCGCCACCGTCTCGACGAGTTCGTGCGCGCCACTCATCTATATCGTCCGCTGCGCTTCCTGTTCCTCATGAGCCCGTGGACCTGGTTCGAGCGCGGCAAGGACGCTCCGCGCGGCGAGCGCCTGCGGCTCGCGCTGGAAGAACTGGGGCCGATCTTCGTGAAGTTCGGGCAGGCACTGTCCACGCGCCGTGACCTGCTGCCGCTGGACATCGCCGACGAACTCGCAAAGCTGCAGGATCGCGTGCCGCCTTTCGACGGCAAGATCGCGCGCGCCATCGTCGAGGAAGCTTACGGCCGCGCGCCGGAGCAGGTGTTCTCCAGCTTCGACGAGAATCCATTGGCTGCCGCCTCGATCGCGCAGGTGCACGCCGCCGAGCTGCGCCCGGAAGTCACGCTCAACGGCGCCCACACGCGCGAGGTCGTGGTGAAGGTGTTGCGCCCCGGCATGCATGCCGTGATCGCGCGCGATCTCGAGGTGCTGCACGAGCTGGCACGTATCGCCGAGCAGCACTGGGAAGGCAGCCGCCGGCTCAAGCCTCTGGACGTGGTGCGCGAGTATTCCAAGACCATCCTCGACGAGCTGGACCTCATGCGCGAAGCGGGCAACGCCTCGCAGCTGCGGCGCAACTGGGAAAACTCCCCTCTTCTATATGTGCCCGCCGTGCACTGGGACTTCTGCCGCCCCGGCGTAATGGTGATGGAGCGCATCCGCGGCGTGCAGATCTCGAACATGGCGCGTCTGCGCGAAGCCGGCAGCGACATCCGCAAGCTGGCCGAGAACGGCGTGCAGATCTTCTTCACGCAGGTGTTCAAGCACAATTTCTTCCACGCCGACATGCACCCCGGCAACATCTTCGTGCTCATCGCGGACCCCAACCGTCCGCAGTACGCAGCGGTCGATTTTGGCATCGTCGGCACGCTGGATCCGCGCGACCAGTACTACCTCGCGGAGAACTTCCTCGCGGTGTTCGAGCGCGACTATCGCCGCGTGGCCGAGCTGCATCTCGAGTCCGGCTGGGTGCCGGAAGGATCGCGGGTCGACGAGATGGAATCCGCCATCCGAACGGTCTGCGAACCCATCTTCAACAAGCCCCTCAAGGAAATATCCTTCGGCACCGTGCTGCTGCGGTTGTTCGAGATCGCGCGCCGCTTCGACGTGTCGATCCAGCCGCAGCTCATCCTGTTGCAGAAGACGCTGCTGAACATCGAAGGCCTGGGCCGCGATCTTTATCCAGACCTCGACGTGTTCAAGATCGCCGGCCCCATCATGCGCGACTGGCAGCGCGAGAAGCTGAGCGGCCGCGCGCTGGTCGAGAACGCGCGCACCCAACTACCGGACATCTTCGCGAGCCTTCAGGCGCTGGCGCCGCTGGTGCGCTCGGCCGTGCAGCGCGCGCAGGATGGCCGCCTGCGCCTGGCCGTGGAGGCGCCCGAGATCAACGCGCTTCGCTCCGAGATCAAGCGCACCAATCGCCGGCGCGATCGCGTGACGGTGGCTGCCGTGATGTTGCTGGGTGGCATCGTGTGGATGGCGCTGGGACGCGATCCGCAGTGGGCCGGATGGGCTCTCACCGGAGCGGGTCTCGTCTGGCTGGTCGCCGAGATGCGGCGCTGAAGAGATAGAAGCTCTCGCAATGAACTCTTAAGGGTCGCTTCAACCCGATCCAAGACCGGTTCTAGCTAATTGCGGCGCTGCATGGCGAGGAGTAGCTTGGCTCGCCATGACGAGCCAGCAGAGCGCGGCGGGCGGCAAGTTCTTCGCGCAATTCACCGCGTTCCTGTCCCTGGCGTTTGGTGCATTCGTGTTCGCGGGTTGGGTCTTCGACATGGACCCGCTCACCAATATCGTGCCCGGCTGGCCACGAATTTCGCGGCTCACGGCCGTGGGCTTCATGCTCGCGGGCCTTGCCCAATGGTCTTGCACCACCGGCGCGCGGCACTTCGCCGCCATCGCGTCCATCCTATTGACCGCGGTGGGCCTGCTGGTGCTGCTGCGGTACGCGCTGGCCTGGGACGCGTACATCGACCAGTTCTCGCTCGCGCCCGTGCCCATCACCGCCGATGGCCACATGCCTCCGCGCGTGGCGCCCTCCACGGCCGTGGCGTTCTGCCTGCTCGGGCTCTCGCTGCTGTCATCGATGCCCCGGCGCACGGCCATGGCGCACCAGACGCTGGCCATGCTCGTGATCATCATCGGGTGGATAGGCGTCTCGCGCTTCATCTTCGGCGGCGAACCGCTGGTGCCGTTCATCAACGTGGCGATCCACGCGTCGATCATTTTCATCCTCATCGGCGCCGGCGCACTGACGCTGCGCACTGACGCGGGCGTGGCCAAGCTACTGGCCAGCGAGGGCGTAGGCGGCTCCATGGCGCGGCGGCTGCTGCCGGCCGCGATCCTCGTGCCGCTGTTGGCGGGCGCGCTGGCCTTGCGGCTGGAGAGCAACGGCAGCCTGGGCTACGAATCCGCGGTGTCGATGTTCGCGCTCACCGGGGTGCTCGCGTTCTCCGCGTTCGTACTGGTGAATGCCGCCCGCGGTGAACGCGCCGACAACCTGCGCCGGAACGCCGAGCGCGCGCTGCGGCTCTCCGAGGAGCGCAACCAGCTCATCGTCGAGACCGCGCTCGATGGTGTCATCACGATCAACCAGCAAGGCACCATCACCGGCTGGAACACGCAAGCCGAAAGGATGTTCGGCTGGTCGCGCAGCGAGGTGATGGGGCGCGAACTCGCTGACCTCATCATTCCGCCCGCGTTGCGCGAGGAGCATCGCGCCGGCCTGACGCGCTACGTGAAATCCGGCGTTGCGCGAGTGCTGAACAAGCGCATCGAGTTGTCCGCGCTCCATCGCAGCGGCCACGAGTTCCCGGTGGAGCTGGCGATCACGCCCATCGGCTTCGGCGAAGAACTCATGTTCAGCGCCTTCATCCGCGACATCACCGGCCGCAACCGCGCCGAGGCGGCCCTGCGCGAGAGCGAACAGCGGTTCCGCACCACCGCGAATGCCGCGCCCGTGATGATCTGGATGAGCGGCCCCGACAAGCGCTGCACCTGGTTCAACCAGCGCTGGCTGGATTTCGTGGGCCGCGAGATGGAACAGGAGATGGGTGACGGCTGGACCGACAACGTCCATCCGGCGGACTTCGACCGCACGCTCGACACCTATCACGCCGCCTTCGATGCGCGCCGGCCTTACGAGATGGAATTCCGCCTGCAGCGCGACGACGGCGCGTGGCGCTGGCTGCTCGAGCGTGGCACACCGCACCTGGGACCTGGCGGCGAGTTCATCGGCTACATCGGCACCTGCATCGACATCACCGAGCACCGCGAGACCGTGGAACAGCTGCGCGAATCCCGCGCGCGTTTCAAGACGCTGGCGGAGTCCCTGCCGCAGATGATCTGGACCTGCCTGCGCGACGGCTACTGCGACTATCTCTCGCGCCAGTGGCTGGATTACACGGGCCGCAGCGAAGCGCAGCAGCTGGGCGCCGGCTGGCTCGAGCAGGTGCATCCCGACGACCGCGTGAAGGTGCAGATGGAGTGGGCGCGCGTGGTCGCGAGCGGCGACACCTACGACGTGAGCTTCCGCATCCGGCGCTTCGACGGCGTGTACCGCTGGTTCAAGACGCGCGCGGTGCCGTTGCGCGATCCCGCCGGCCGCATCCTCAAGTGGTTCGGCTCGAACACGGACATCGAGGATTTCGTGATCGCCGAGCGCAAGCTCAAGGTGCAGCTCGAGCGCATGCAGCTGCTCGACCGCACCACGCATGCCATCGGCGCCCACCAGGACCTGCGCAAGGTGTTCGAAGTCGTGATGCGCAGCCTGGAAGACAACCTGGGCATCGAGTTCGCCGCTATCTGCCTCTATCAGACCGAACCCCAGGTGCTCACGGTGAATTGCGTGGGCGAGCGCAGCCTGCAGCTGGGCAGGCAGATCGGGATCACCGAGTCCGCGCAGATCGAAGTGGACGAGAACGGCCTGGGCCGTTGCGTGCTGGGCGAGCTGGTGTACGAGCCCGACATCACCGGCTCGCGGCATCCCTTCCCGGCCCGCCTGGCTACGGCCGGACTGGGCAGCCTGGTCATTGCGCCGATGATCATCGAGAACGAAGTGTTCGGCGTGCTGATGGTCGCGCGCATGCAGCCCGAAGCCTTCAGCAGCGACGACTGCGAGTTCCTGCGCCAGCTCTCGAGCCACGTGGCGCTGGCTGCGCACCAGGCGCGGCTGTACGGCGCGCTGCAGATCGCCTACCAGGACCTGCGCCAGACGCAGCAGACGGTGATGCAGCAGGAGCGCCTGCGTGCGCTGGGGCAGATCGCCAGCGGTATCGCGCACGACATCAACAACGCGCTGTCACCGGCGGCCTTGTACGCGCAATCCATGCTCACGCACGAAGCGGGCCTGAGCCAGCGCTCGCGCGATCATCTCGGCGTGATCCAGCGCGCCATCGAAGACGTGTCGCGCACCGTGCAGCGCATGCGCGCGTTCTACATGCCGCGCGGGCTGGAGCTCACGCTCACGCCCGTGGAGGTGAACCAGATCATCACGCAGGTCATCGACATCACGCGCGCGCGGTGGTCGAACATGCCCCAGGAGCGTGGCGTGGTGATCCACGTGAACGCCGAGCTGGAACCCGAACTGCCGCAGATCCTCGGCGCCGAGAACGAGGTGCGCGACGCGCTGACCAATCTGTTGCTCAACGCCGTGGACGCGCTGCCCGAGGGCGGCGACATCACCTTCCGCTCACGCGGAGATTCCCGTGATGGCCATGTGATCATCGAGGTGCAGGACACCGGCGTGGGCATGAGCGAGACCACGCGCAGCCGTTGCCTCGAGCCCTTCTTCACCACCAAAGGCGAACGCGGCACCGGGCTGGGCCTGCCCATGGTGTTCGGCATGGCGCAACGCCACGGCGCCGAGCTCGAGATCGACAGCGAGCTGGGACATGGCACCACGATGCGGCTGATCTTCCCGCGCGCGCCCACCGGCCTGACGGTGCGGCAGGGCAGCTTGCCCGAACGCCCCGGCCCGCTGCGCATCCTGCTCGTGGACGACGACCCGCTGCTGCTGCGCAGCCTGCGGGATGCGCTGGAGCTCGACGAGCACGAGGTCGTGACGGCCGAAGGCGGCCAGGCCGGCATCGACGCCTTCTCCGACGCCGTCAACGGCGGCAAGGAGTTCGACGCCGTCATCACCGATCTCGGCATGCCCTACGTGGACGGCCGCAAGGTGGCCGCACGCGTGCGGCAGATGTCGGCGCGCGTGCCCATCATCATGCTCACGGGCTGGGGCCACCGCCTGATCGCCACCGACGACACGCCCGAGCACGTGAACCGCGTGCTCAGCAAACCGCCGAAGATGGCCGAGCTGCGCGGCGCGCTGGCGGATCTGGTCAGGAAAAAGAAGGCAGACTAGTCAGTCCGCGCAACGCAGGTACTCGAAGGGAATCACCTTCTCCTTGCCATCCTTGCCCGGCCCGCCGATCTCCGCATGCAGTCCCCCGTTCGTGCGCCGGTACTCGACGCGCTTGGGGAAGTCATGCGCCGGATTCTCGAACCTCGCCCAGCCATCGCCGATGGCCGTGAGCTTGAACGCCACTGGCGGAGCGCCTCCGGGCTGCGCCACGTAGTAAGGCGTGCCGTCGCGATACTCGATGCGCTGGAACTCGAAGCCCTTGGCTTCGCCGTTCTTCACGGTGCGGCCCATGCCGATCAGGAGGCCACCGCTGGGCTTGAGCCATTGCTCCTCGATCGTCGTGCCTTCGTGGTGCTGGCACCAGTGGCCGGCCATCCACGTGAAGTCGTGAACCAGTGATTTCCCGGGGCTCGCACCCGCCAGGCAGGCGAGACCCAGACCCATCGCCATCAGCTTGTTTGTGTTCATGGTGCACACTCTGCCATCGTGCGAATCGCATGCGCTTGAACAATTGCGCAAGGTCCGCGTAAATGCACGCCGTGGACTACCAGGAACATCCGGTACCGGCCGAGCTCCGACGTCACTTCGCCTGCGTGTGGCGGCTCAAGGATGCGCAGCCGCATGCCGGCATCCAGACCATCTACCCGGATGGCCGCTGCGAACTGATCGCCTTATTGGCCACGCGCTCGCGCGTCTGGGACGCGGTGATGGGCTGGCACGATCAATCCGAAACCCTGTTCGCCGCGCAACGCATCACCGCGGTCCAGTTCGAAGCCAGCGGCCCCATCGACGACGTCGGCATCCGCGTGCAGCCCGCGGCGTCGGCGATCCTGGCACCGCGACTCGCGCCGCTGCGCGATCGCGTCGTGGATCTCGCCGGCATCGATGCTGGCGTGAGCCGCGATCTGCTGGTAGCCGCGCGGAGATTCGTGACGGGGGATCCCGAGGGCCTGTGGGCGCTGTTGCGCCGGCTGGCCGCGACGCACACGCCTGACGGGAAGATCGAGGCGTCGGTGGCGCGCATCGAGGCCAGCGGTGGCGCCATGCGGATCGACACGCTGGCCCGGGCCGCGGGCTGGAGCGTGCGCACGCTGCAGACGCGCTTTCTCGCGCGAGTGGGGCTCACGCCCAAGGAGTTCGCGCGGCTGCTGCGGCTGCAGGCCACGCTGCGCGCATTGGACGGGGACTCACCGCTGGCCGATCTCGCCAGCGACGCGGGCTTCTCCGACCAGGCGCATGCCACGCGCGAAGTGAAGCGCGTCACCGGGCTGTCGCTCTCGCGGCTGCGCGACGCGCTCCAGCAGGACCGCGACGCCAGCAAGGCCATCGAGATCGCCGCCGCGTTCGTGCGCGGCCATTCCTGATCGCCGGAATCGCGTCTGCCTAGACGGGCGTGTGCGTGTCGTGCCAGCGCCGCGACAGGTACCAGCACAGCGAGGCCAGCGAGGCATAGCCCAGCGAGGTCCACGCCAGCCACGCGAGATTGGACAACACGTGCGGCGCGACCATGCCGAAGGTGAAGGCGGTGATCAGCAGCGCCACGAAAGACTGACCGGCTGCGGCGGTGCCGCGCGCGGCGGGGAACAGGTCCAGCATGCGCAACGTGAGCGCGGGGAACGCGAACTGCGCGCCGATGCCGGAGAAATACAGCAGCCCCTGCTGCAGCGGCACGGGCACGTCGGTGACGGTGCTGTGGATGATGGCGCGCGCCAGCGCGCCGGTGAACGTGATCACCATGCCGATGCGCACCTGGCGCAGCAGATCCAGGTGGCGCGCGAATACCGTGGAGACGATGGCGCCGGTGAGGATGCCGCAGATCACCGGCAGGAAGAGCATGAAGTAGTCGGTCTCACCCTTGCCCCAGTGCATTTCGACGATGGCGGGCGCCGAACCGATGTAACAGGCCAGCGACCCGAAGTTCACGGCCGCGGCGATGGCCAGCATGATGAACTCGGGATGGCGCAGCACCGTGGCCGACGTGGCCGCGAGGTTGCGCGCGTTGAAAGGCACTCGCGCCGCGGGCGGATGCGTCTCGGGCAGCTTCCACCAGGCCGAGACCGCGAAGATGAGGCCGCAGACCGTCATCACCGCGAACACCGCGCGCCAGCCGAACGCCACGTGCGCCCAGCCGCCGATGATCGGCGCCACCGCGGGCGCGATGCTGAAGATCATGGTGGTGATGCTCATGAGGCGCTGCGCCCGCGCGCCCTCGTAGAGATCGCGGATCACCGCGCGGCCGATGACCACGCCCACGCCCGCCGTGGATCCCTGGATGACGCGCGCCAGGATGAGTTGCTCGTAAGTCAGCGCGAAAGTGCAGGCGATCGAACCCACGGTGTAGAGCGCCATGCCCCAGATCATCACCGGCCGGCGGCCGATGGCGTCGGACAGCGGCCCGTGGATCAGCGAGGCGAAGGCGAACGGCAGCATGTACGCCGTGATCACCTGCTGGAGCTGCCAGGCATCGACCTTCAGCGCCCTCTCCATGGCATGGAAGGCGGGGAAGAATGTGTCGATGGAAAACGGGCTCACCATCGACAGCCCGCCGATGAGCACGGCGAGCATCGCGTAACCGGGTAGCTTGTGTTGCACGCCCGGTCGGACTAGCTAGGGCGCAGGGAATTCAGGAATTCCGTGGGATCCTTGCCGCTCTCCAGGACTTCCACCAGCGCCGAGCCGACGATGACTCCCGCCACGTGCCCCTTGAGCTTCTCCACCTGCTCGCGCGACCGGATGCCGAAGCCGGCGCACACCGGCAGCCGGGCTGCCGCGGTGACGGTGTCCAGGTAGCTCGAGACCTCGGCCGGAACCGACGCGGTCTTGCCAGTGGTGCCGGTCATGGTGACCGCGTACACGAAGCCCTGGCTCGCCGCGCAAAGCTTTGCCATGCGCTCGGGCCGGGTCACGGGCGTCACCATCTGGAT
Organism: uncultured Pseudomonadota bacterium; assembly: GCA_963846605.1. Taxonomy (GTDB): domain Bacteria; phylum Pseudomonadota; class Gammaproteobacteria; order Steroidobacterales; family Steroidobacteraceae; genus CADEED01. The sequence continues at coordinate 496,331 of CAWJWS010000006.1, read as the reverse complement.
GAGGCCCACGCCGGTGGCGTCCAGCGCCGCGCGGAATTCCGCGCCTTCGTCGAATGGCAGATCCGGGACGATGAAGCCGCAGATGCCGGCCTTGGCGGCATCCTCGGCCAGGGCTTTCAAGCCATACGCCAGCAGCGGATTCAGGTAACTCATGAGCACCAGCGGCGCTTTCGGGCGCTGCATTTCGGTGAGTTCCTTCAACAGCCAGCGCAATGTGAAGCCCTGGCTCAGCGCTTCGCGGCTGGAGCGCTGGATGGTCACGCCATCGGCCATGGGATCGGAGAACGGCACGCCGATCTCCACCACGTCGGCGGCATTGCCGATCTGCGAGAGGTGCTCGCGGAATTTCTCGCGCTGGGGATAGCCCGCCGTGATGAAGGCGACGATGGCCGTCTTGCTTGGCGCCGCCGCGATGGCGGCGCTCAGTCTTTCACTGGGTTTCATTCTTTGGGTTTCATTCTTGGGGTTTCACGTCGTTCATTGCCTGTTGGGAACGTCGGCGAGCACGGTGCGCAGCAGGGTCGGCATGTCCTTGTCACCGCGGCCCGAGAGCCCGATGAGCACGGTCTTGCCCTGGTGGGTCTTCGCCCACTCGCGCGCGCCGGACAGGGCATGCGCGGACTCGATGGCGGGGATGATGCCCTCGAGGCGGCAGCACTCGGCCAGCGCCGCCAGTGAGTCATCGTCGGTCGCCGCTTCGTAGCGCACGCGTCCGGCCCAGAGCAGCAGCGAGTGTTCCGGCCCAACGCCGGGATAGTCGAGGCCCGCGGACACCGAGTGCGTTTCCTGGATCTGGCCGTTCTCGTCCTGCAGCAGCAGCGAGTACGCCCCATGCAGGACGCCGGGGCGGCCCGTCGCCAGCGTGGCGGCATTCTGGCCTAGTCCGTTGCCCGTGCCGCCGGCCTCGATGCCCACGATCTCCACCGACGAATCGCCGATGAAGGGATGGAACATGCCGATGGCGTTCGAACCGCCACCCACGCAGGAGATGACGGCGTCGGGCAGTTTGCCCGTGCGATCCAGCATCTGCGCCCGCGCTTCCTTGCCGATGACGGTCTGCAGCTCGCGCACCAGGTACGGGAAGGGATGCGGACCCACCGCGGAACCGATGATGTAGAAGGTTTCCTCGGGGCTGCCGACCCAGTCGCGGAAAGCCTCGTCGATGGCCGCGCGCAGCGTCTGGTCACCCGTGGTCACGGGCACCACCGTGGCGCCCAACAACTTCATGCGGCCCACGTTCGGCGCCTGGCGCTCCATGTCCACCGAGCCCATGTACACCGTGCAAGGCAAACCCACTCGGGCGCACGCGGCGGCGGTGGCCACGCCGTGCTGACCGGCGCCGGTTTCCGCGACGATGCGCTTCACACCGAGGCGCTTGGCGAGCAGCGCCTGCCCCAGCGCGTTGTTGATCTTGTGCGCACCCGTGTGCGCGAGGTCCTCGCGCTTCAGCCAAACATTCACGCCCCAGGCCTTCGACAACTTGGGCGCATGCGTGAGCGCCGTCGGGCGACCCACCCAGCTGCGCAGCTCCGCGGCCAGCTCTTCCTGGAAGTCCCTGGCGTGCAGATGCTGCTTCACCGCGGCTTCGAGATTTTCGAAGGCGGCGATCAGTGTCTCGGGGATGTATCGGCCACCGAACGGCCCGAAGCGGCCGCGCGCGTCCGGAAATTTTCCGGCCAGCTCGTCGGCCAGCAGCTGGGCTGCGTTGGCGGGTTTCTCGAAAGATGCGCTCATGCGTTCAACTCCAGGGCCGCGAATCTCGCCGCGGCCACGAACTTCTCTATCTTCTCGCTGCTCTTGATGCCGGGCGTCTCCTCGACACCGGACGACACATCCACGCCGAAGGGCCGCACGCGGCGCACGGCGATACCTACGTTCACGGGGTTCAGTCCCCCCGCCAGGATAATTTCGCTGCGCAGCGCCAGCTCGGCGGCCGTGTCCCAGTCCGTCGTCTGGCCGCTGCCGCTCACCGGACCTTCGAACAACACGCGCCCCGGCAACACGCAGGCACGCTGCGGACCCGGACGCACCACCGGAAGCACGCTCAGCGTCTTCGGCAGGTCCAGGATCTCGAGGTCGTCGATGTCGGTCTGCAGGATGTCCGGCTTGAAGTCGCGCAGGATTTCCGCGACCTGCTCGCGCGTGGGATGACGCGTCACCGCGACGCAGGCCACCTTGAGCCGCGCGGGCGCTGCAAGCTCGTTCGCGCGGCGCGTGTCGACCTGGCGCACGGAGTTCGCGAACACGAAGCCGATGGCATCCACTTCGCAGGCCATGGACACGTCCACCGCCAGCGGCGTGGTCATGCCGCAGATTTTGATGAACGGCTTCTGCGTGCCGCTCACGCGCCCACCCCTTTGCGCGACAGCGCCTCAGCGCGCGCCGCCTGCAGCATCTCGCGCGCCAGCACCGCCGGATCCGGCGCCGACATGAGCGCACTGCCCACGAGCGCGAGGTCATAGCCGTGCCTCGCCATGCGCGCCGCATCCGCCGCGGTCGCGACACCGCTCTCGGCGACGCGCTTCACGTCGCGCGGCAGCTTGTCCGCCAGCGCGTCCAGTCGGCCGGGCACCACCTTGAGCGTCACGAGGTCACGCGAGTTCACTCCCACCAGCAGGCGGTCGCGATGCGCGCCGCGCGGCAGCAGCAACGAATTGGCCAGCTCGATGTCGGCTTCGTCGAAGGCTTCGAGCAGCACGAACATGCCCTGGTCGAGCGCCGTGTCGATCACCTGTTCGAGATCCAGCCGCGGAATCATGCGCAGGATGGCGAGCACGCCACCCGCGCCGGCGAGCCGGCCTTCGAGCACCTGGTAGCGATCGACGATGAAATCCTTGCGCATCGCGGGCACGGCCAGCGGCCGCAGCGCGTTCGCGCCATTTTCCAGATCATCGAGCGACCCGTCGAAGCGGCTGGGTTCGGTGAGGATGGAGACCGCGGCAGCCCCTGCGCGCGCATAGGTGCTCACGCGGGCACCCACGTCCTCCGCGGCGGCGGCCTTGAGCAGCCCCACGGCCGGCGAGCGGAGCTTCACTTCCGCGATGAGATCGAAGCCGGAGAGCTTCAGCGCCGGAGCCGGCGGGAGTTCGCGCAGACGGGCGCGCAACTCGCGCTCGGGGAGTTGAGCCTGCGCGGCCACGGACCGCGCCCGCGAAGAAGCGGCCATGCCGGCGAGAAAATCACCTGCGCTGGAGGGGCTCACGCTCATGCCGCTCCCCGGGCTCCGAACGCTGCCAGCGAATCCAGCAGGCGCCGCGCGGCGCCGCTGTCGATGGCCTGGCGCGCGACGCGCACGCCTTCACGCGGATCTTTCACCTTGCCGGTGATCTCGAGCGCCAGCGACGTACCCAGCAGCAGCGCATCGCGATGCGCCCCGTTCTCTTCGCCGCAGAGCACCGCGCGCAGCGCGCGCGCATTCGTGGCCGAGTCGCCGCCCGCCAGATCACGCGCACCGCAGAGATCGAGACCATAGTCCGACGGGCTGCGGATCTCCGCACTCACTTTGCCGGGCCGCACGTCGAGCACGGTGAACGGACCCAGCGGTGTGGGTTCGTCCCAGCCTTCGGCGCCATGGACCACGAAAGCCCGCTCGATGGGCAGCCCCGACAACGCGTCGGCCATGAGCTGCGCGGTGGGAAGATTGAATGCGCCCGTGAGCTGGAAGCGTGGTGCGGCGGGGTTCGTCAATGGGCCGAGGATGTTGAACACCGTTCGCACGCCCATCGCCTGGCGGATCGGCGCCACGGCCTTCATGGCCGGGTGGTAGTGAGGCGCGAACAGGAAAGTGAAGCGGGTCGCGGCGAGGCAGGCGCCGGCAGTGGCCTCGTCCAGCGGTAGTTTGAGACCGAGTTGCTCGAGCACGTCGGCGCTGCCGGACTTGCTCGATACCGAGCGGTTGCCATGCTTGACCACGTCGACGCCGCAGGCTGCCGTGAGCAGAGCCGCGCCCGTGGAGAGATTGAAGCTGCCCGAGGAATCGCCGCCCGTGCCGACGATGTCGATGGCCGCGGGATTCGGCGCGATCGCCGGGCGGCGCGCGAGATCGCGCATGGCACGCGCGAAGCCGCGCACCTCATCGGCAGTCACGCCCTTGCCTCGCAGCGCCGACAGCAGCGCGCCCGACATCGCAGGCGCCGTATCCGCGCTCGTCAGCGCGCGCAGCAGGTCGCCCGCCTCGGCCTCGGTCAGCGATTTGCCGGAGAGCAGCGATTCGAGCGTGTCACGCAGGATCATTGCTTGCCGCCGGTCATCTTGAGGAAGTTGCCGATGAGCTGCGGGCCGTCGGGAGTGAGCACGCTCTCGGGATGGAACTGCACGCCTTCCACCTTCAGCGTCTTGTGCCGTACGCCCATGATCTCGCCCTCGGCCGTGCGCGCGGTAACTTCGAGTTCCGCCGGCAGCGTGTCCGCCTTCGCGATCAGCGAGTGGTAGCGGCCGACCTCGGCATTGGCCGGCAAGCCCGTGAACAAGCCCTTGCCGTCATGGGAGACCGGCGAGGTCTTGCCGTGCATGAGGCGCGGCGCCCTCACTACCTTGCCGCCGAACACCTCGACGATGGACTGGTGCCCGAGGCACACGCCGAACACCGGCACCTCACCGGCGAACGCGCGGATCATGTCCATGGAGACGCCCGCGTCGTACGGCGTGCCCGGCCCGGGCGAAATGCACAGATGCGTCGGCTTCAGCGCCTTGGCCTGCTCGACGGTGATCTCATCGTTGCGGCGCACGTCCACGTCCGCGCCCAGCACCAGGAAGGCCTGCACCAGGTTGTAGGTGAAGGAGTCGTAGTTGTCGATCAACAGGAGGCGGACAGTCATAGGCCCTCGCCCGCCATCTTCAGCGCGCGCGCCATCGCACCGCTCTTGGCGAGTACTTCTTCGTATTCGGCTTGCGGGACGCTGTCGGCCACGATGCCGGCGCCCGCCTGGTAGGAATATTCATCGCCGCGGAACACCAGCGTGCGGATGGTGATGGCCTGGTCCATGTCACCGCGCGCGCCGAAGTAGCCGCACGGTGCCGCCGTACAGTCCGCGCCGCACGGGCTCGAGCTCGTCGATGATCTCCATGGCGCGCACCTTCGGTGCGCCCACCAGCGTGCCGGCCGGGAACGTTGCCGCGAACAGATCGAATGCATCGCGGCCGGCCGCGACGCGGCCCTTCACGCCGCTCACGATGTGCATGACGTGGCTGTAACGCTCGATCACGCGATACGGATCGACGTGCACCGTGCCCGGCGAGGCGCACGCGGCCGAGATCATTGCGCGCGAGATCCACGAGCATCACGTGCTCGGCGTTCTCCTTCACGTCCGCCAGCAGGTCCTGCTCGCGCCGCTGATCCTCGGCCACGTCATCGGCACGGGGCCGCGTGCCCGCGATCGGGCGCAGCTGTGCGTCGCCCCGGGCGTCGACCTTGACCAGCGCCTCCGGCGATGAGCCGACGACGGTGACGTCGCCGAGCCGGCAGTAGTACATATAAGGAGAAGGATTGATGAGGCGCAGCGCGCGATAGGCCTCGAAGGGATCGATGGAGTGCCGACCCGAGAAGCGCGCCGACAGCACCAGCTGGTAGACATCGCCCGCCGCGATATATTCCTGCGTGCGCTTCACGCCGGCCCTGTATTGCTCGGGCGAAAGCGACGCCACCGCGGGGGAGTAGCGCGAAGCGCCACCGGCGCGAGGGAGTCGAGTGGTTAGGCAGACCGCCGCGCAGTGCCTTGATGACCTCACGGCGCAGCGCCTGGCGCTCTTCTTCCGTGCCCGCGTGCAACAGCGCGATGCCGCGCGTGAGGTGGTCGAACACCAGCATCGATTCCGGCGCCACGTAGTGCAGGTCCGGCACGGGCTGATCGGCATTCGCCTTGGCTTGGCAGGCGCTCGAAATAGCGCACCACGTCGTACGAGGAGTAGCCGACGAGTCCACCGGCCAGCGGCACGCCCTCCATCTCGGGCAGCGGCTTGGGCGCGGCGGCCAGCGCCTGGCGCAGAGCGGCTAACAACTCCGCGCGGTTGGCGGGGCGCGGGAGCTTCGACTTGCCTACCGTCAGGCCATCGTGATCCAGCCGCACCTCCAGGCATTTGCCGAAACCGATGAAGGAGTAGCGCGCCAGGCGTTCACCGCCCTCCACGCTTTCCAGCAGGAAACGCGGATTGAAGGCCCCGAGTTTGGCGAAGGCCGACACGGGCGTGTCGAGGTCACCGGCGATGTCGAATGGCGGTTTCACCGTGCGCACTCCAACGATTTCTTCTGGCTCATTTTCCTTCCTGCAGACAACAAAAAACCCATCTCTGGCCTGACCGGAGATGGGTTCTTGGAATTCGCCCTGTTTAGAACAGCAATAGAATCCGAGGCCCTCTCCTTACGGGAGGCGCCACCACCAAACCTTTACGCGTGCCGTTCTTGTTCATGGGGCGGCGAGTATCGCCAAGCGGCGAAGCCGCCGTCAAGCCAAAGGCGCGGGGTCGGCGGAGATGATCCGATCTGGCTACTTGGCGCCGCACTTCGAGGCGATGGCGGCCAGGATGTCGCGGCCAAGAGCGAGCGCCGCGGGCGATTCTGTCATCTCCTTGCCCATGACCTTGTGGCCCAGGTCGGAGCGCGAGAAATCGGCAATCGCGGCCATCTGCTCGGGCGTGATCTCTTCCTTGCCGTCCACCTTGGGCAATGCCGAGTCGTCGCCCTGGCGCGTCCTCAGGCGGCGGATCAGGCCTTCGACGTACTTGGCGCCGGCTGGCGACTGGAAGAACGCCAGCGCGCTGTCCACTTCCTGGGGCTTGAGCACCGACTCGACCACGCGCGACGCGCCCACGGTGAAGTCGGCAAACGGCATCTTGCGCACGCAGGAGGCATTGGCCTTGCCGTATTTCTCCTCCACCGCCCCGGTCAGGAAGGCGTGCTTGGCGGAGGCGACGGCGATCTCGTCGGAGCGCATGGCGCGCACCAGGGTCTGGGCCCGGGTGGCGTCAGCGGCGTGCAGCGCGAGGGGCGCGAGAAGAACCAGCAGGGCGAACGAGGTTTTCATGTAGCGGACCGTGGCAGAATCCCGGCGCGGAATATACCGCGAGGAGGCTGGATGGCACGTCGGCTGATTTCTTCTGGTTCGAAATTCGAACAGGACATCGGGTATTCCCGCGCCGTAGTCGATGGCGAATGGGTGTTCGTCTCGGGCACCACGGGTTTCAATTACGCCACCATGACCATCGAGGACGATGTCGTGGCGCAATGCGAGCAGACGCTGAAGAACATCGGCGCGGCGCTCGAGAACAGCCGGGGCTACTTTCGAAGACGTGGTGCGCGTGCACTACCTCATCACGCCGGCCGAGGATTTCGAGCGCTGCTGGCCGCGTAGTGGGCAAGGTGTTCGGCGACGTGCGTCCCGCCATCGTCGTGATGGTCGTGGGCCTCACCGATCCGCGCATGAAGATCGAGATCGAGGTGACGGCACTGGTACGCCGCGAAGCCGTCCGCGAGGCCGAAGGCCAAAGCCAAGGCTGCGCCGAGGAAGAAGGCGGCCAAAGCGAAGCGCAAGAAGTAGGCGAAGAGGGGACAGATCTATTTTCCGCAAAGCCGGAAAGAAGATCAGTCCCCTGGCTAACGAGGTCAGCGAGATGCCCACCGACTACGAAAAGTTAGGCGCCTTCTACCTCGGCCGGGAATTCGATCCGGCCGCCAACGCGCTCAAGGACGACCTGGTCCTCTACGACTCGAAGGACCTGACCACGCACGCCGTGTGCGTCGGCATGACGGGCTCGGGCAAGACCGGCCTGTGCCTCTCGCTGCTCGAAGAAGCCGCGATCGACGGCGTGCCGGCCGATCTGCATCGATCCCGAAGGGCGACCTCGGCAACCTGCTGCTCACCTTCCCGAATCTCGCGCCCGCGGATTTCGAGCCGTGGGTGGATGCCGGTGATGCGGCGCGCAAGGGCGTGTCGGTCGGCGGAGCTCGCCGCCAAGACGGCGGAGACCTGGAAGAACGGCCTCGCGGAATGGAATCAGGCCCCGGATCGCATCGCGCGACTGAAGGCCGCCGCCGACGTGTCCATCTACACGCCCGGCGCCGAGACCGGCATTCCGCTCTCCGTATTGCGCTCATTCACTGCGCCGTCGCCTGAGCTGCTGGCCGACGCCGGCGCGCTGCGCGACCGCGTGGGATCGGTGGTCTCGGGACTGCTGAGCCTGTTGGGCATCGACGCGGATCCCATCGGATCGCGCGAGCACATCCTGCTGGCGAATATCCTCGAAGGCGCCTGGCGGCAGGGGCTGTCGCTCGACATGACCGGGCTCATCCAGGCGGTGCAGAAGCCCGCGTTCGACAAGCTCGGCGCGTTCGACCTGGAGACTTTCTTTCCGGCGAAGGACCGGTTGAAGCTGGCCATGCAGCTCAACAACCTCATCGCCTCGCCGGGCTTCGCCACCTGGATGGCCGGCGAGCCGCTGGATGCGCAGCGCCTGCTGTTCACGGCCGAGGGCAAGCCGCGCATCTCGCATCATCTCGATCGCGCATCTCAACGATGCCGAGCGCATGTTCATCGTGACGCTGGTGTTGAACGAGATGATCGCGTGGATGCGCAAGCAGTCGGGCACGGGCTCGCTGCGCGCCATCCTGTACATGGACGAGATCTTCGGCTTCTTCCCGCCCACGGCGAATCCGCCTTCCAAACAACCTATGCTCACGCTGCTCAAGCAGGCGCGCGCATTCGGCCTCGGCTGCGTGCTCGCGACGCAGAATCCGGTCGACCTCGACTACAAGGGACTCGCCAACTGCGGCACCTGGTTCATCGGCCGGCTGCAGACCGAGCGCGACAAGCTGCGCGTGATCGAAGGTTTGAAGTCCGCGCTGCCCGGATGCCGGCGACGACGCAACTTCGAAGCGCTCATGAGCAATCTCACACAGCGCGTATTCCTGATGCGCAACGTGCACGACGACGCCCCCGTGCTCATGAAGACGCGCTGGGCGTTGTCCTATCTACGCGGCCCGCTCACGGGGCCCGAGATCGCGAGAGCTGATGGCGTCGCGGAAGAATGCGCCGCCGGCCGTCTCCGCCGCGTACACGCCGCCGGCTGAAGCCGGCGTCGCCGCGGCGATGCCCGCAGCCACGGCCGCCGGGGCGAAAGCCGCCGGCCGCCCCGCCATCGGTGCCGGAATTCCCGAGTATTTCCTCGCGCCCACGAAGGGTTCGGGCGCCGTACTCTACAAGCCCATGATCGCCGGCTTCGCCAAGCTGCATTTCGTGGACTCCAAGCTCGCACTCGACGAGTGGCAGACCTCGGGCTGGCTGGCACCATTGGACGATGGCAGCGGCGACGCCTCCTGGGAAGACGCCGCACGCGATGCGCAGCTCAAGTCACGGCTCGCGCCCTCACCCGCGCCCGAAGCGGAATACGCCGAGCTGCCCGGCGTCGCGCTGCGCGCCGCTAGCTACGCCGGCTGGGCGCAAGGCGCTGCAGACGCATCTGTACGAGACGGCGCGGGCCACACTCTTCTATGCCGATGCTTTCAAGGCCGCCTCGAAGGCCGGCGAAAGTGAAGGCGACTTCCGCGCCCGGCTCACGCTGGCCGCCCGCGAGAAGCGTGATGCCGCCGTGGCCGCCCTGCGCCAGAAATGGGCCGCCAAACTCTTGCAGCTGCAGGACCAGGTCCGCCGTGCGGAAGAAAAGCGCGAGCGCGAGAAGGCGCAGCTCACACAGTCGCGCATGCAGACGGCGGTGAACGTCGGCACGTCGATCCTCGGCGCGCTATTCGGCCGCAAGAAGATCTCGGCCACCAATATCGGGCGCGTCGGGTCCGCCGCGCGGTCGGCATCGAAGTGGGGCCACGAGTCGCAGGACGTGGCGCGCGCGGAAGAGAACATCGAGGTGCTGCAGCAGCGGCTCGCCGAAACGCAACGGCAGGTGGAAAGCGAGGTGGCGCAGCTCGAGAACACGCTGGATGCCAGCACGATCGCGCTACGCTCCGTGGATGTGCCCGCGCGCAAATCCGACATCGCCGTTGGCGAAGTGGCGCTGGTGTGGACGCCGTGGCGCAAGGGCGCCGACGGCTTCCCGGCACCGGCGTACGACTGAGGGAGAAAGACATGAAAGAACTGATCGACATGCTCACCAAGAATCTCGGCGTCTCCGGCCCACAAGCCGAAGGTGGTGCCGCCGTGCTGTTCAAGGCCGCCAAGGACAAACTCGGCGGGGGCGAATTCGACAAGCTGCTGGGCGGCGTGCCCGGACTCGGCGACCTCCTGAAGAAGGCGCCCGCCCCGGGCGGCGGTGGACTCGGTGGAATGCTGGGCGGGCTCGCCGGCGCGATGGGCGGCAATGCCGGCCTCATCGCCACCATTGTCGGGGGCTTCGGCGAACTCGGCCTCACCACCGATCACGCGAAGAAGTTCGTGCCCGTGATCCTCGAGTTCCTCAAGTCCAAGGTGGGCCCCGACACCGTGTCCAAACTGGAAAAGACCCTGCGAGCTTAAGAACGATGCCGTCATTCGATGCCGTCTCCGAGCTCGACACGCACGAGCTCACCAATGCCGTGGACCAGGCGAACCGCGAGCTCACGCAGCGCTTCGACTTCAAGGACACGGGCGCCACATTCGAACTCAAGGAGAAGGAGTTCACGGTGTCGCTCAAGGCGCCGTCGGAGTTCCAGCTCAAGCAGATGCTGGACATCCTCACGCAGCGATTGGGCAAGCGCGGCATCGAGTCGCGCTGCATGGAGAAGAAGGATCCGGTGAGCAACCTCGCCGAGGCACGCCAGGACGTGGTCCTGCGTCAGGGCGTCGACCAGGACACCGGCAAGAAGCTGCAGAAGATGATCAAGGACGCGAAACTCAAGGTGACGGCGCAGATCCAGGGCACGCAGCTGCGCGTGACGGGGAAGTCACGCGATGACCTTCAGTCGGCGATCGCGTTGATGAAGAAGGCGGAGCTGGACAGGCCGCTGCAGTTCAAGAACTTCAGGGACTAGCTACACAGCCCGCAGCTTGATCGCGAAGGTGAACCGCGACACGTAACAATTCCGGTTCGGCGGCCGCCCCGCATGCCGGATTGCCCCGTCGAACAGCAGCAGCCGCCCAGGCCGCGGACTCACCGCAAGTTGCGCATCGCCGGCCGCATCATAAAAGAGAGTCTCGCCGCCCCACTCCGTATCCCATTGCTCCGACAGGAACCACAGCGCGGTGAGTTCGCGCGCTTCTGGCAGGGCATCCACGTGAGTCAGCAGCAGATCGCCATACGACGCGAAGTTCGTGTAGACCCGATAGGGCCGGAAGTCTTCGGCCGGCCGGGCGATCGTGACCGCCGCATGCGTGGCTGGCCACAGCGACAGCTTCGGCAAGTTCTCCAACGGCATCTCGCAGACCCAATGCCGGAATTCCTGGCTGTCGGCGCGCGCCGTTTCGGTCCGCGTGAATGCCGCCCGGCCCAGCGTCTGGAAGTAGCGCGCGGACTCCTCGCGTGGCACCAGCCCATCGAACACGAAGATGTCCCGGCCATCCACCTGCGCGGTGCGGGACGGCTGCGTCACATCGTCTTCCCCGCCGTCATTGGCGGCGCCTGGCAGTGCTGGCGCAGGTAGTCGTCGTGGGTCGGGAAGGTCTGCACCAGTTTCCGCACGTCGGTGGAAATCGTCGACAGCCGCCGCTCCAGTTCTCCCGCTTCGGGGATGTCCGCGAACGGATGCCAGGTCTTCGGGATGACATTCTGTCCCGTGTACACGGCGAACCAGCTGTTCTCGCGGAACAGATCGCCGGGCACGGCGACGATGTTGGCGCTGCGTTCGTACATCTCGCGCCGCGCGCGAAACGAATCCGGCAATTCGATGGCGCGGCAGTGACGCCAGAACGGTGTGTCGTCACGGTCGGTGGCGGTGTAGTGCAGCACCAGGAAGTCACGGATTTCTTCGTACTCGAGGCGCGCCATGTCGTTGTACTTGTCGATGGTGCCTTGGTCGAAAGCGCCATTCGGAAACAGGAACATCAGCCGCGCGATCGCCGACTGGACGAGATGGATGCTGGTGGACTCGAGCGGCTCGAGGAAGCCGCTGGCCAAGCCCAACGAGACGCAGTTCTTCTTCCACGACTCGCGGCGTCGTCCGGCGACGAAACGCAGAGGCCTTGGCGTGCCTTGCGCCGGCGCGTCGAGGCGGCTCGTCAACAGGCTCGCGGCCTCGTCGTCGCCGAGGAACTGGCTGCAGTAGACATAGCCGTTGCCCGTGCGGTGCTGCAGCGGGATGCGCCACTGCCAGCCGGCTTCGCGCGCGGTCGAGCGCGTGTACGGCGTGGTGACGGGCAGCCGGTCGCAGGGCATGGCCATGGCGCGGTCGCAGGGCAACCACCGGGACCAGTCCTCGTAGCCACCTTTGAGAGTCTGCTCGATGAGGAGACCACGAAAACCCGAACAGTCGACGAAGAAGTCACCGGCGATCAATCGCCCATCGGTGAGCTGCACGGATTCTATGAAGCCGCTCTCCGCGTTCTGGTTCACCTGGACGATGCGGCCTTCGTGGCGTTTGACACCGCTGGCTTCGGCCATCTTGCGCAGGAACGCGGCGTACAGGCCGGCATCGAAGTGGTACGCATAAGAGTGCGCCGGCAGCGGCGAACGCCCCGGCGGCGGTGGCGGCGCGAAGCGGCCCGCCAACGTGGCCTGCCCCGATACGTTGAATTCCTGGTGGGAACGCGAGCCACCCTGGGCGCGATGACGCAACCAGAAGTGGTGGAAGAAGATGCCGTGCATCGGCACGCCGAAGGGGCCGAAGGGATGTACGTACGAGTGGCCCAAACGCGTCCAGTCGACGAACTCGATGCCCAGCTTGAAGCTGGCCTGGGTGGCACGCATGAACTCCGCTTCATCGATGCCGAGCGTGCGGTTGAAATCCATGATCGGCGGGATGGTGGCTTCACCAACGCCCACAGTGCCGATCTCCTCGGATTCCACCACGGAGATGTCATAGCCCCCACCCGCCATGATCTTGCCCATGGCGGCCGCCGCCATCCACCCGGCGGTGCCACCACCAACGATGACGATCTTGTTGACGGTACGGTTCATGCGCTGCGTTTCGTGACGGCGCGCAGGAAATCCATGTGGCGCGGCATGGTCGAGGCCAGGCGCTCGATCTGCGTGCGCAAGGCACCTGCCTGGTCCGGCCTCACTTGCTGTGCGCGCTCATGGATCTGCAGCTTGAGCGAACGTGGCGGCGGACCCGAGAGCAGCAGCCAGGCCCAATCGGTTTCTTCGAAGCTCTCGAAGTCCAGCAGGTGGATGCGGCCGGCAGCGAAGTATAGATCGAGCTTGTGCGCCAGCCTTTCGGGCAAGACCGCCTGGCGGACGCGCGTCCAGAAATCGCCGGTACGCGGCGTCCCGAGGTGGTATTGCGCCAGCGTGAAATCGCGCAAGCCATCGGCGTATTCGGCCATGACGCGATTGTATTCATCGGCCTCGACGGCAGTGATGCCGGCTACCGGAAACAACTCGATGAGCGCGCCGATGCCCACCGCGGCGGCTTGCAGGCCGGTATCGGCAAGCGGCTCGAGTTCGACCGCGGCGGCGCCCAGCGCCACGCAGTTTCCGGTCCAGAAAGTCTGCAAGCGCCCGGCGCGCAGACTGGTGAAGCCGAGGTCGGCGGCCGTGCCCGCAGCGTCGAGCAGGGCCCGGCCCGCTGCCTCGTCGGACAGAAATTCGCTCGAGTAGACGTAGCCGCAGGCGGTGCGCGCGGCCAGAGGCGCGCGCCACATCCAGCCGTGCGGTGTCGCGAGGGTCTGCGACATCGCCGGCGCATCGTCGTATGCCGGCGCGCTGGCTGTCAGCAGGCGATCGCTGGCGAACGATCCGCGCCAGTCGATGCGCGCCGGCGCGCACTTCCCGATGATCTGCGCCGCGCTGCCGGTGCAATCGACATAGAGGTCCGCGACCATTCTAAGGCCGTCCTCGAGCAACAGCGCCGCGACTTCGCCCGCAGGGCCGAGCTCCACGTCGCGCACGGCGGCGTTCACCTGCTGCACGCCCAGTTTCGCGGCGTGATTCGCGAGAAAGCTGGCATACGCTCGCTCTTCCACGTGGAAGCCGTAAGTGAAACTCGAAGTCAGTGCCCGCTCATCGGTGGTGGGACGAGCGAAGCGTCCCGACAGCGCGGCCTTGCCGGCCAGCGAGAATTCCTCGGCCCCCACGCGACGGCCTGCCATGGCTTCATGCACCAGGTATTTGTAGAAAGGCGCGCCCGGCAGTTCGACACCGATGTCGCCGAATGCGTGGACGAACACGCTGCCGTCGCCTTGCCAGTTCCGGTGCTCGCTGGCGAGACGGAACGTGGCGCCCGTGCTGCGCAGGAACTCCGCCTCGGAGATGCCCAATTGCGCGTGCACGCCGCGCTGAGATGGAAGCGTCCAGTGGATTCGCGAATCTTCACCCGCCGGCGGCGGCGGCACGACGAGCACTTCGAGCTGTCGAAAACGGAAGGTACGCCGAAGCGCGCACGCCGCCAGCCAGGCCTCCGATCCGCGGCCCACCACGACCACGCGCCGCACCGTGCCCGAGCCGGCGCTCATGACGGCACTCGCGTGTGCGGGTCCGCGGGACAGTACTGCCTCAGGAACTCATCATGCGGCTGCATGTTCGTCGCGGTGGTGCGCACCTGCTCGCGCACCGAACGCAGGTGCGCGTCGAGCTCGGCGGAGTCCACGGCGTCGGCCATCGTGTCATGAGCCCGCGGCATGACCCGCTGGCCGAAGTAGACGGCGAGCCACGAGGGTTCGAGGAACAGGCCATCCTTGTACGAGACGACCCTGCCGCGCTGACGGAAGAGTTCCAGCTTGTGCCGCAGCGAGTCGGGGATCGGCATGTTCCGGCAGTAGTTCCACAGGGGCGAGTCGTCGCGCTCCGTGGCGTGGTAATGCAGGATGAGGAAATCACGTACGCGGTCGTACTCCATCTCGATCCATCGATTGAAGGCGTCGACCACACGCGCATCGAAGTGGCCGCCGGAGTTGCTGGCGCCGTTCGCCATCTCCGTGGTCATGTGGTCGAGCAGCGAGGTAATGGCGATCTGGATGAGATAGATGCTCGTGGACTCGAGCGGCTCGAGAAAACCTCCCGCGAGACCGATGGCCACTACGTTGCGGTTCCAGGTCTTGCGGCGCCGCCCCGCGGTGAAACGCAGCGGTCGGGGATCGGCCAGGGCCTTGCCGGCGAGGCGCGACATCAGTCTGGCCGCGGCTTCGTCGTCGCTGATGTAGTTGCTGCTGTACACATAGCCGTTGCCGGTGCGGTGCTGCAACGGAATGCGCCACTGCCAGCCCGCCTCACGTGCGGTGGCGCGCGTGTAGGGCGTGAGTGGCCCGGCGTTCTCGCAGGGCACGGCCATGGCGCGGTCGCAGGGCAGCCAGTGCGTCCACTCGTCGTAACCGGTCTTGAGATGCTGTTCGATGAGCAGGCCACGGAAACCGGAGCAATCGATGAACAGGTCACCGGAGACAACCTGCCCGTCCGCGAGCTTTACCGACGCGACGCGCCCATCGGCGTGCAGCTGCACATCGACGATCTTGCCGTCGGTGCGGCGTACGCCGCGTGCTTCGGAAAAGCCCCGCAGGTATTTCGCGTACAGCGATGCGTCGAACTGGAAGGCGTATCCAAACGTGGAAAGGACCGAACTGGGGTCTTCCGAGGGAAGCGAGAACTTGTTGAGACGCGCGGCGACGATGGCCAGCGAGTAGTCGTCGATGGCCGTGGTGTCGCCCGAGGCGCGTTGCCGCAGCCAATACTGGTGAAACGGCACACCCGCGAGGCGTGAGCCATAGGCTCCGAAAGGATGGATGTAGCTGTCGCCGATGCGCGCCCAGTCCACGAACTCGATGCCGAGTTTCATGGTGGCCTGCGTCTGCGCCATCAGCTCGGGCTCGTTGAGTCCGATGCGTTTGTTGAAGTAGCGGATGTGCGGCAGCGTGGCTTCACCCACGCCGACGATGCCGATCTCGCTGGATTCGATGAGATGGACGTGGTGTCGCGTCGTACCAAGAACAGAAGCAAAGGCCGCGGCCGTCATCCAGCCGGCGGTTCCGCCGCCCACGATGACGATCTTCAGACCTTCGGCCACCGGCACTCCTCGCTCACCAGAAAAGAAAAGGGCGCGCCGTACTTTATACGGCGCGCCCGATTCGCGGGTCGAACGTTACTGGATGCGATACCGCACGCCCAACTGCAGGCGGCGGTCATTCGTGAACCAGGAACGCGGCAGCAGCAAGCCGCTGTTGGTCACCTGCTGACGCAGAACGGTCTCTGCCTGCAGCAGGTTCTGGGCATCGAGGAAGATGTCCCAGTTGCCCGACGGCTTGTAGTGGAACGAAGCGTCCAGCTGACCGTACGCGTCCTGCCAGATCGGCAGCTTGATGCAGCAGTCGGACTGGCTGATCAGGTAATCGTCGCGCCAGTTCCAGGCCATTCGAGCCGAGTACTTCTGCTGCTCGAACATGAGCACCAGGTTGTACGTGGTCTTCGAGAAGCCTTCGAGCGGCAGGTCGGTGAACGTGATCAGCGGATCCTGCTGCGTGCCGCCCGAGCCGGACACGCTGGAGAGGCCCGCGTTGCCCACGCCCTCGTTGTCGACGTACGTGACGTTCGTCTGGATGCCCAGGCCGTTCCACGGCTCAGGCAGGCGATCGAAGAACGTCTGGTACGCGAGCTCGAAGCCTCGCAGGCTCGCACCTTGCGCGTTGATCGGCGAGGTGACGTTCACCGGACGGGTTACGCCGTTGTTGGTGAAGGTGTCGACGTAGCTGGCGTTGACGACGTAGTCCTTGAACTTCTTGTAGAACAAGGCGCCCGTGAACGAGCCCGAGTCCGAGAAGTACCACTCGTAGGTGAGGTCCAGCTGATCGGCCAGCGTGGGCTTGAGCTTCGGATTGCCGACGCTCGCCGTGTAACGCGGCGTGACCGCGATGGGCTGGCTGGGAAGCTGGCAATTGCCCGGGATCGAGTACGTGACCGTGCCCGAGGTGCAATTGTTCTCCACCATGGAGATGCCGTAGTAGTACTTGTACAGACCCATGTCGGGACGCGCGAGAGCACGCGAAGCGGCGAAGCGGACGAACTGATCGTCCGTGACGCCGAAGCGCACGTTGAAGCTGGGCAGCATCACGTCGGTCTCGTTTCCGCTCGAACGCAGGAACGAGCCGTTGTTCATGAACTGCTCGTCCGCCAGCGGCACGAGGAAGTTCGCCGGAACCTGCTGGCCACCCTGCGGGACCGGACGCGTGAAGCGCGGGAACTGCACGGAGCCCGCCGATTCCACGGAGGTCTTGACGTAGCGGACGCCGATGTTGCCCTTGACGCTGACGTTGCCGATCTTGGTTTCGTCGTTGCCGAACTTGAACATCACGTACGCCGCGTCCACGTCCTCGTTCACCTGCAGGACTTCCTGCGGGCAGTACAAGGTGCCGGGGATGACCGGGCACTGACGCGTTGCGACGGTCGACGTGGCGCGGTCAGACAGCGGCACCCAGTCGTGGCTGCGGCCAACGTACAACTGACGCGTCGCATCGTAGTCGCTGATGATGCTGTACGACGGATGCAGGAAGGTTCCGCCACCGAACACGCCACCGCCGACCAGATCCGGGCCGAGGTCGATGGGCGTGAAGCTGTTCGTCCAGGGACCCTGGTTGAGGAACAGCGGGGTGGTGGCCGTGGTGTCGAGCGTGCCCCAGAGCGGACGCACGGCACCCCAGTTGTAGGTGGACCAGTTGACGTTCTGCTCGCGCTCGGCGCGGCGCACGCCGACGCGCAGCGCATTCGCCCAGCCGTCGGTCAGCTTGATGTCCGCGTCGAGGCGGTAGGCGAGTTCCTCGCCTGCGCTGTCCTCGGCGTGCTCCATCGTCCACTCGTGGTACCAGTTCTGCGGATCCGCGAAGCCGCCTGGCGTGAAGCCGAGGCCGGTGGGAGCGCGGAATTCGAAGTACGGCTTGTTGCCGGTCAAGTCCAGGTAGAGGTTGGTGGCAGTCTTGCTGTTGGCGCTGTTGTCGAAGTTCACGACGGTCGAGTCGACCTTCTGAACGTCGAAATTCAGGCCCACGCGCTCGCTCACGTTCCAGCGCATGTTCAGCGACAGGTCTTCGGTGACGTTGGTCTGCGTCGACGCACGCGTGTCGGCGGCCAGGCCGATGCCGCGCGTCGCCGGGCAAGCGGCGCCGTCCCACGAATGGCAGTACCAGCTCAGGTAGCCGCCGCGGTCGATCATGCCGTTCGGGTGGGCGGTGGCCTGCGGCGTGTTGCCGATCCAGTTGCCCGAGGAGTCATTGATGATGCCGCGCTGGAAGACGCCCTGGCTGTCGAACTCGTACGCGGGCGTGCCCGCGGGATTGAAAGCAAGCTGCGAATTCAGCACCAGGTCTTGCGCGGTCTGGGAGTTACCGATGCCGGCGCTCAGTGAATACTCTTCCCAGTCGTTCTGGTACTCGGAACGGTTGTACTGCAACGTCGTGAGCAGCGTCTCTTCGGGAGTCTGCCACTGGGCCGCGAACGAACCGCCCTTGCGGGTGCGGTAGTACGTGTTCTTGCGGATGTCCACGCCGCCCGGAACCCACTTGGTGCCGCCGCC
The DNA here is from genome assembly GCA_963846605.1 of uncultured Pseudomonadota bacterium. Classification (GTDB taxonomy): domain Bacteria; phylum Pseudomonadota; class Gammaproteobacteria; order Steroidobacterales; family Steroidobacteraceae; genus CADEED01. The sequence goes on along the minus strand of CAWJWS010000006.1, from coordinate 477,763 downwards.
GTAGGCCGTGATGCCCGTGTTGTTGAAGAAGCGCAGCAGCTGCAGGCCCTGCGACTCGGTGGTCACGTCGGAATACGCCGCGTTGACCATGATGCCGACGTCACCAATGCTGGTATCCCAGCGATTGCTGAACAGGGCGGAAGCGGAGGGCTTGGTGTCCTCGGAGAGATCGCCGTAGCCGAACTCCGCGGAGAACGCCGCGACCATGCCTTCCGAATTGAAGGGCACGTGCGTACGCAGGTTCACCGTGCCAGCGATGCCGCCTTCGATCATGTCGGCGGTGGCGTTCTTGTAGGTGTCCACGCCGGCCATGAGCTCGGGCGACACGTCCGCGAACGACAAGCCGCGCGAGCTGTTCGCGTTGAAGCTGTCGCGGCCGTTGAACTCGCTGCGCACCTGCGGCAGGCCGCGGATCACGACGCCGGACGGTTCGGCGGAGAAGTGCGTGGTGTCACCCGACGCGGCAAAGCGCGTCACGGTGATGCCGGTCATGCGCTGCAACGCTTCGGCCACCGACTTGTCCGGGAACGCGCCGATGTCGGTCGCGGTGATGGAATCGACGACCGTGTCGGATTCCTTCTTGATTTCCTGCGAGGTCTGCAGCGCCTTGCGGATGCCGGTGACCAGGATCTCGGTGAGATCGTCATCGGACTTCGTGGTGGACTGCTCGCCCGCTTCCTTCGTGCCACCCTGATCCTGAGCGATGGCAAATGGCGCGAGTAACGTGGCGCCGAGAGCGAGAATGGATAATTCAGCTACGCGCGACGTGGTCACGCTCGCGGCTTCACGCCGCAACCTTCTGGATGCCTTGGACACTGCAATGCCCCCCCTGTATTAAACGAAACTGACTACGGTCTGAATTCGACAACCGATTGATATTATTTTTTTGGAGTGTATCGATCTCGCGTCCACAAGCAAGAGCCGTTTTGCCAATAGTTGCTGCCGGGCCGCATGTCTCGGCGAGTCAACTTTTGTCGCGGCCGCAGGCCCTGGACCACTACTCCGATGAATGACCACGAAGCGCGCGCACAGCTGCAACTGATTGTTTCGCTTGCCTCCACGGGCGATGTTGCCGCGGCCGCGGCGGCGGCGGGCGCGATCGCCGACAAGACATTGGCTTCCGAGGCATGGCTGGTAATCGGGCGGGCGAATGCAAATATGCAACGCTGGAACGAGGCCCGTTCCGCCTTCGAGAATGCTTCGCGATTGGCGCCGGAATCCGGGAATCCCCGCCTCGAACTGGCTCTGCTGCCCGAACTCCAGGGCCGGCACGCGGAAACCCTCGCGCTGCTGCAATCGCTGAAGAATGCGGGCGAGGATTCGCCGAAGTTGTTAGTCCATCTCGCTCGCGCACTGGAGTTCGCCGGCCGCGCCGACGAAGCGCGCGCGACACTCGAGGCCGGCGTGACGCGCTGGAGCGACGACGTGCCGCTGCACGCGCAACTCGCACAGTTGCGCTGGCGCCAGGGAGCCGGCACGGATTTCACCGCGGCGCTGGAGAGAGCGGTCGAACTGCATCCGCGCCACCTGGGTTTGCGGCTGGCGGCCGCCGATCTGCTGCGCAACGCCGGTGAATCCGCGCGTGCATTCGAGTGGTTAGACCCGGGCCGCGCCATCGCGCCGGAGTCGCCGGCGCTGCTCACCTCGTTGGGCGTACTGCTCGAGGATCTCGGGCGTCACCAAGAAGCCGCGCGGCTGCTGCGCGCAGCCGTGCAACGCGCGCCGCAGTCGGTTGCCGCGCGACGCAACCTGGTACCGGCCGCGTTGCGCGGCGGCGATGCGCGCGAAGCATTGCGGTTGCTGGAACCCCTGTTGCAGAAATCGCCCGAGGATCAGCAGCTCATCGCCTGGCGCGCCACGGCGCTGCGCATCGCGGGTGATGCCGGTTACCGGGACCTGCACGATTACCCGCGCCTGGTGCGGCCGTACATGCTTCGGCCGCCTGCCGGCTTCGGTGACCTGCGCGCGTTCAACGTGGCGCTGGCCAAGGAACTGACGTCACTTCACCTGAATTCGCGGCGGCCGCTGGCGCAATCGCTGCGCGGTGGCTCGCAGACCGAACGCAACCTGCCGAACGACGCGGCACATCCGGCAATCGCCGCATTCTTCAGTGCACTCGACGAACCCATCCGCGACTACATCGCGCGGCTGGATCCCGCCCGCGATCACCCCACCGACCACCGTCGCGGCGCCGGATACCGGTTCGCCGGCTCCTGGTCGGTGCAATTGTCGTCGGGAGGATTTCACACCAACCACGTGCATCCGCAGGGCTGGCTGAGTTCGGCGTACTACGTGGAACTGCCCGCCTTCAGCGGCGGGCGGGAACGCGAGGGCTGGCTGCAGTTCGGCGAGCCGGGCATGGCTGACCCGGTGTGTGCGCCGGATCACTTCGTGGAACCGGTGCCGGGAATGCTGGTGCTGTTCCCGTCGTACCTGTGGCACGGCACCGTGCCGTTCGCGGAAGGCGGCCGCCGGTTGACGGCCGCCTTCGACGTGATTCCAACTAACTAATTACTTCGAACGCTGGTTACTTCGATCCCTGGGCCTTCAGAACGGAAGGATCCGCGCCGAGCTTGTACAGGTACTCGTGGTACTCGTTGCTGCCGTTCTTGAGCTTCGACAGTTCGGCGCGCTGCGCGGCCGTGAGCGTGTATTCCTGGTAGCCACGCTCGGTGAGGCAACTCTTCAAGGTCGCGGTGCGGGCGCGCTTGACGGCCATCACCTGCGCCTGCTCCTGATTCGCGGCGCGAGACACCTGGTCCTGCGGCATGGAATCGCGGTACGCGCCGCCGGATCCTGTGACCGGGGCACCGGCGGTGCCTGGCGCCGGGCCACCCTGCGAGGTGCCGGCACCGGCCGAGCGGCCCGCTTCTTCCTGCGCGGACTTGGGAACGGAGGGGTTCTGGCCGTGCACGCCGCCCGCCGCATTCGTCGCATTGGGCGTGCCGACCATCGCGGCCATGCCCGTGCACATGCCGATGTCGGTGCCGTAATCCACCTTGGTTACATTGGGCTTGCCCCAGGCGGTCTGCTGACCAGGCGTGGTGCATGCGCTCATGACGGCGGCCGCAGCCACCACCCACAGATACTGTTTCATCGTTCGTCTCCCTCTGAATTCCGTCCGGCGGCGGAAGATAACCAAAAGACCCGCGTTCCGGGTAGCTGGTTCAACGCGGCTTGCTAGTGGCGCCCCCGGCGGCCTGCCGCGTGGCCACCCGGGCCTTGTCGATGACTTCACATAGAGTGCCCGTGGCCGCGATGACCGAAGGACCCATGCGATCGATTCGTTCGTCGGTGTAGCCCACGAGCTGCGCGTTGCGCACGGCGGCAAGCGTGCCGAATCGCCGCCACTCGTCCAGCCAGCTCTCCGTCGATCCAGGCGGCGCCGACGCGAGAATCAGCTGCGGGTCGCGCGACAGCGCGGCCTCGCGCGTGATCGCCGGCGCTGCCGTCGCGAGATCGTCGAAGACATTGCGAGCGCCGCAGAGCTGCAATGCGTCATTGATCACGTGCCTTCCGCCGATCGTGTAGATAGGCTTGTCCCAGATCTGATAGAGCACGCGCACCGGCGTGCGGCCGCGATAACGCTCGCGGATCCGCCGCAGGTCCGCATCCAGCGACGCCGCGGCCATTTCCGCTTCGCGCGCGGTGCCGGCGAGCTGCCCGAGGCGCCGCAGCGACGCCGGGATGCCATCCAGTCGCGTCACGTGGACCTGGTAGACGGGGATCTTCAGTGAACGCAGCCGGTCGATGCGCACACGTTGCACTACATCCACCGCCACCACGACCACGGTGGGACGCATCGCCACCAGCTGCTCGAAATCCAGCGTCTCGGCATCACCGACCACCGGCACGCGGGCGGCTTCGGCGGGCTCCTTGCTGTGCGCGATCGTGCCGATGAGGCAGCGCCCCGCTCCCGCTGCGTACAACATTGCGGTGGTGCCGGGCGCCAGCGACACGATGCGGCATTCCGCGTTGTTCACGGTGACGTCTTCACCGGAATCATCACGCACCGTTCGCGTCGCGGCTTCGGCCAGCGGCGCGGAGGACAGCATCATGGCGAGCCAGAGCCCGCGAAGAGCGCGTGTCATCGCGGCGGGTGATGCGGACGCGTGCCCACGTTGGCCGCGCAGCCTGCGCAGCCGGAGCCAGCTGCGGCCTGGATCTTCCGCCGCAACACACGCTCGCGGAATCCCGGCAGCCACCGGTGGCGCGCCAGCAACCCGTCGAACGCCACCAGCAGCTTGAGCCGCCGGCGCGCGGGCATGAGCTTCCACGCGCTGACCAGCGTGGCAATGAGCACGGCGAGGGTGACGATGACTAACTGCACGTGATCACCTTACGCCCAGCCGCTGACCACGCGATACGTGATGAACGAAGCCAGGTACGCCAGTGCGAACAGGTAGCCGGCCATGATCAACGGGTACCGCCAGGAATTGGTCTCGCGCTTCACCACGGCCAGCGTCGACAGGCATTGCGGCGCGAAGACGTACCAGGCGAGCAGGCTGCAGGCCGTGGCCAGGCTCCAGCTGCTGGCGATCAGCGGCTCGAGTTGCCCGGAGACGTCATCGCCCACCGCGGACAACGCGTACACCGTGCCGAGCGAGCTCACCGCGACTTCGCGCGCGGCCAGGCCGGGCACCAGCGCGATCGAAATCTGCCAGTTGAAGCCGATGGGCGCGAACACGTATTCCAGCGCCGCGCCGAGGCGGCCCGCGAAGCTGTACTGGATGGCCGGCCCCGTCGCGTCCGCCGGCGGCGCCGGGTAGCTGGAGAGGAACCACAGGATGATGGTCAGCGCGAGGATGATGCCGCCGACGCGGGCAAGGAAGATCTTCACCCGCTCCCACAGTCCGATCAGCAGATTCGATGCATTGGGCCATTGATAGTCGGGCAGCTCGAGCATCAGCGGCGAATAGAGCTTGCCGCTGGCGAACAGCTTCATCACCCAGGCCACCAGCAGCGCGGAGAGGATGCCCGCCGCGTACAAGGCGAACATGACCAGGCCCTGCAGGTTGAACACGCCCACGGTTTCGTTGGGGATGAACGCCGCGATCAGCAGTGCGTAGACCGGAAGACGCGCCGAGCAGGTCATCAGTGGCGCCACCATGATCGTCGTCAGACGATCGCGCCAGCCTGGAATGGTCCGCGCCGCCATGATGCCGGGAATGGCGCAGGCGAAGCTCGACAGCAGCGGAATGAAAGCGCGGCCCGAAAGGCCGACGCTGCCCATCAGCCGGTCCAGTAGATAGGCCGCGCGCGGCAGGTAGCCCGAGTCCTCGAGCGCGAGGATGAAGAAGAACAGGATGATGATCTGCGGCAGGAACACGAGTACGCCGCCGGCGCCGGCGATGACGCCGTCGACCAGCAGGCTGTTGAGCGGGCCCTCCGGCAGCGCGGATCCGACCCGTTCGCCGAGCGCCGCCATGCCGCTCTCGATCCAGCCCATGGGTGCCTCGGCCCAGCTGAATACCGCCTGGAACATGAGGAACATCACCAGCGCGAGAACCAGCATGCCGCCCACGGGATGCAGCAGGACGCGATCGAGGTGTTCGCCGAGACGGCTCTCGGGCGGCGCGCGATAGCCCACAGCATCGAGCAATCCACGCAGATCACTCTGCGTCTGCTCGGCGTCTTCGGCGCTGGGCGCCTGCCACACCGGCGCGCTCACGCTGCGGTGGCCGTGCCAGTTCCCGGGCTCGATGGCGGTGATCAGCGCGTCGGCGCCACCACGCTTGATCGCCACGGTGGGAATCACCGGCACGCCGAGTTCCGTCGAGAGTCTCGCCACATCGATGTTCACGCCGCGTCGCCGGGCGACATCCATGCGGTTCAGCACCAGCACCATGGGCAAGCCGAGTCGCTTCACATCGAGGGCCAGGCGCAGGCCGATCGGCAGGTGGACGGCGTCCACCACGCAGATCGCGAGGTCGGGCGAAGATTCGCCGGCGACGCGGCCGAGCAGCACGTCGCGCGTGATCGCTTCGTCCAGCGTGGTCGGATTCAGGGAATACGTGCCCGGCAGGTCGAGCACGCGCAGGGGCCCGCCTTTCGCCGTGAACCGCTCGCCTTCGCGGCGTTCGACGGTCACGCCGGGGTAGTTAGCGACCTTCTGGCGGCTCCCGGTCAGGCGATTGAACAGCGCGGTCTTGCCGCAGTTGGGAACTCCGACCAGCGCAATGCGCAGCGGTGATGAGGAGACGGCGGCGTCCATTTCTAGGCGGTGCGACTCACGCGCACAGCCGCGGCTTCGGCGCCGCGCAACGCGAACGTGGAACCGCCCACGCGCACCACCATGGGATCGCCACCCAGCCACATGCGTGCCAGTACTTCGCAGCGCGCGCCGGCGATGAACCCGAGATCACGCAACCGGGCCAGCAGCGTCGATGAGCTGCCCTTGCCGTCGTCGAAGCCGGCAACCTCCGTCAGACCCGACACCACGGCGGATTCGCCCCGGCGCAGTTGGGCCAGCGGAATAGAGGCCGGCGAAGGGGGGGAATTGGCGCTCAGGTCGGATGATTTCACCGGCGCAGTATGGGGTTGCGACGCTTTGGATGTAAATGCGATGGGTTCGCATTTGGGATGACGTTCTGTTTACACAGTTCTCTACTAATTGACATGGCGTCAGGGTCGGGCCTAGGCTTCGCGCCCATGAGCTATATCGCAGAACGCAGACTTGAGGAAAAAGAACGCCGCCGCGCCGAGATCGTCGACGCCGCGGAGGCCGCTGGCCGCGAAGTTGGCCTGGACGCGCTGACCATGGATGACGTGGCGCGACGCGCACGGTTGTCGCGCGCACTCTTATATGTGTACTTCCAGGACCGCTCGGATCTCATGTTCGGGCTCGCCGAGCGCGCCATGAACATGCTCCACGCGCGCTTCGTCGAAGCCGCCGAACGCAACCGGACCGGGCTGGAACAGGTGAGCGCCATCGGCCGTGCCTACGTGGCGTTTTCGCAGGAATTTCCCACGCTTTTCGACGCGCTCGCGCGCTGCGAACTGCAGTCCCCGGACCCCACGCAGTTCTCACCCTCCGAGCAGGCCTGCGCCGCCGGAGGCGACAAGCTGCAGGCCACGCTGGTCGAGTGCATCGCCAATGGCGTGCGTGACGGCAGCATCCGCGGCGACATCAATTCGCCCATGCTGATGTCCGTGACGCTGTGGGGTTTCATGCATGGAATCATCCAGCTCACCACCACCAAGACCCACGCCCTCACGCATCACGGCGTGAGCCCCAAGGCCCTCATAGACCACGCGATCAGCATGATCACGAGGGATCTGAAGGCCTGACTTCCGGCACCTGTGAACAGGGATGTTCTCCGCTCAACATTAGACATGCGTCCAGCGACTCGACAACTGAGAGGTCTCTTTGTCCCCGTGGCGATGCTGCTGGCGGGATTGCCCTTGTTCGCGGGAGCGCAAGGAACGGCGCCGGTCGCGGGGAAGCCGCTGGCCACGGTCATCGACGAATACGTCCGCCAGGGTCTCGCGTCGAACCTGTCGCTGCATGCGCAGACTCTGGAAGTGGAGCGCAGCGCCGCCGCGCTCGACGGAGCGCGAGCCCGGTATTTTCCTGAAGCGTCGCTGGCCGCGCGTTACACGCGCGCCGAGGGCGGCCGCGAGATCCAGCTGCCGCTCGGCGATGCGCTGAATCCCGCGTACCAGACGCTCAATGAAATGCTGGTGGCACAGGGTCAGCCGCCGCGTTTCCCGCTCGTGCAGAACGAGACCATCGCCTTCCTGCGCGAGCGCGAGCAGGACACGCACATCGCGCTGCGCATGCCGCTGATCGCGCCAGTGATTCCCGCGGCGGTTCGCGCGCAACGCGAACTGCTGGGCGCCAGCGAATACGCGCGCACTTCCCTCGCCCGCCGTTTGAAGCGCGACATCACCGTGGGCTATCTCGATTTCCTGTCCGCCACGCGCACGCGCGGCATCGTCGACGCCAGCGTGGCGCTGCTCAACGAGAACCTGCGCGTCAACGACTCCCTACATCGCAACGGCAAGATCACGCAGGACCAGGTGCTGCGCGCGCGGGCCGAGCTGCTCGCCGTCACCCAGCAGTTGCGCGAAGCGCAGAACGGCGCCCGGCAGGCGCAGAGCTATCTCAATTTCCTGCTGAACCGCCCGCTGGATACCGCGCTGGAGGAAGCCGACGTGACCGCGGAAGTGTCCGCGGCCACGCGCGAACTCGCGGAACTGCGCACCTCCGCGCTGGCCAATCGTCCTGAGCTGGAGCAGTTGCGCCACCTCGCGCGCGCGAGCCAGGCCCAGGTGAACGTCGCGCGCGCGGACCGCTGGCCGACGCTTTCCCTGGGAGCGGATGGCGGCATCCAGGGTGAGGAATACCGGTTCGGGCGCGGCGCCAATTATGCCACGGTGTCGCTGCTGCTCAACTGGACCTTCTTCGATGGCGGCGCGCGCCGCGCCGCGGTTCGCCAGGCGAATGCCTCGGCGCGCAAGACCAACGCCCAACTCGATGAACTCACGCAGCAGGTGCAGCTCGAAGTCCAGCAATCGCTGGACCGGCTGAACACCAGCGCCGATTCGCTGGCCACCGCGGATGCGCGCGCCGACGCCGCGCGCGCCGCGTTCCGCATCGCCAGCCGCAAGCGTGATGAAGGCGTGATCAGCCAGGTGGAATTCATCGACGCGCGCTCCAGCCTCACGAGCGCCGAACTCAACCTCAACGTCACGCGCTTCGCCGTGCTCGCCCGACAGGCCGAACTCGATTACGCCACGGCCAACGGCAACCTGCCGCTGCCGGCAATGGAAAACCTGCCATGAACAAGAAATCGAACCGCCCCGGAAATTTCGCCGGCGCGTTGATCGTCGCGCTGGTCTTCGTCTTCGCCTCGTTCCTCGGCGGATGCGGCAACAAAGACGTACCCGAAGCACCGAAGCCCACGCCGGTGCGCACGCAGAACGCCAGCAATGGCCCCGCGGTACCTCCCGTGGACACCAACGGCATCGTGGTCACGAAGCACGAGATGCGGCTGTCGTTCAAGATGGGCGGCGTGGTGCGCAGGATCCACGTGCAGGAAGGCAGCGTGGTGAAGGCGGGCCAGCGCCTCGCCGAAATCGAACTGACCGAAGTGGACGCGCAGGTGGAACAGGCGCGCCAGATGTCCGACAAGGCCGCGCGCGATCTGTAGCGCGGCGAGAATCTCTACGCCGACCAGGTCATCAGCCTCGAGCAGCTCGCAGGATCTGCGCACCCAGGCCGCCATGGCACAGGCGCAGTTCAAGTCGGCGCAGTTCAACCAGGGCTATTCCGTGATCACCGCGCCGCGCGACGGACGGGTGCTGCGCAAGCTGGTCGAGGAACGCGAGCTGGTGCCTCCCGGTACGCCGGTGCTGCTGTTCGGCGAGAGCGATCGTGGCTTCGTCGTGCGCGCCGCGCTCGCCGACCGCGAGATCGTGCAACGTGAAGCTGGGCGACAAGGGCGAGATCCGCATGGACGCCTTCCCGGGCCAGGCCATGAGCGGCACCGTCGTGGAAGTCGCCAGCGCGGCCGACGAACGCTCCGGCATGTTCAACATCGAGCTGCAGTTCGATACGCCGCCGCCGCGACTGGTCAGCGGCCTGGTGGCGCGGCTGCGCCTCGAACCCACCACCGGATCGGCGCCGCTGACCTACGTCCCCATGGCGGCCCTGGTCGAAGGCGACGGCGACCGCGCCAGCGTCTTCGTCGTGGACCACGGCAAGGCGCAGCGCCGCGACGTGCGCGTGGCCTTCATCACCGCCGACAGCATCGCGCTCGAGAGCGGACTCAAGCCCGGCGAGACCGTGATCACCGATGGCGCGCTGTTCCTCGAGGACGGCGAGTCCGTGGAAGTGGTGCGGGAAGGAACCAAGCAGGCGGTCAATCCGCCGGCGCCCGCCAACGAAGGTTAGCGCCATGTCCTCGATGCTCGAATTCCCGATCCGCCGCTACCAGTTCACGATGGTGGCGTTCCTGTGCCTCGTGGCGCTGGGCTGGTACGCCTTCGCCAGCGTGCCGCGCGAGGAAGATCCCTATTTCAAGATCCCGGGTTTCACCATCGCCGCCATCTACCCCGGCGCGGATCCCAAGGATCTCGAACAGCCTGATCGCCAAGCCGCTGGAAGACAGGTTCGCCGCACTCGACGACGTGCTCAAGATGGAAACGTCGGTCCGTGACGGCGTGTCGTTCACCGCCATCGAATTCCAGGCCTTCACCGATGCCGACAAGAAGTACGACGAGATCACGCGCGAACTGAATGCGCTGCGCCCGGATTTCCCGGAAGGCACGCAGGTCATCGTGCGCAAGTTCTCACCGGGCCTCGTGAACACCGTGCAGATCGCGCTGCTGTCAGAGGACGCGCCCTTCCGCGAGCTCGAGGACTACGCACGCGATCTCAAGGACCGGCTCAAGACCGTCGACGGCGTGCGCAGCTCGGAGAGCTGGGCATTCCCCGAGCGCGAGCTGCGCGTGGCGCTGGATCTCAAGCGCATGGCCGAACTCAACCTCTCGCCCAACCAGGTCATCGGTGCCGTCCAGAGCGAGAACGCCAACATCCCGGCGGGCTTCGTCGATCTCGGCGCGCGCAGCTTTTCGCTGAAGACCTCCGGCAGCTACGAATCACTGGACCAGGTGCGCGACACGGTCATCGCTTCCAGCGAAGGCCGCATCGTGCGTATCCGCGACGTGGCCGACGTGAGCTGGAACACCGGCACCTACAGCTACACCGGCCGCTATAACGGCAAGCGCGCGGTGTTCGTGACCGCGAACCAGAAGGATGGCTACAACATCCTGAAGGTCCGCGAAACGCATGATGGCCACGATCGACAATTTCGCGGCCGAGCTGCCCAAGCGCATCAAGCTGGAGGTGGGTTTCGACCAGTCGAAGAACGTGAGTCACCGGCTCAACCGGCTGTACATCGACTTCGGCATCGCCATCGCGCTGGTACTGCTGACGCTGCTGCCGCTCGGCCTGCGCGCCGCCAGCATCGTGATGATCTCCATCCCGCTGTCGCTGGCGTTCGGCCTCGCGTGCCTCTACTTCCTGGGCTATTCGCTGAACCAGCTGTCCATCGCGGGCTTCGTGGTGGCGCTGGGCCTGCTGGTGGACGACTCCATCGTGGTCGTGGAGAACATCGCGCGGCACATGCGCATGGGTCACTCGCGCGTGCGAGGCCGCGCTGCGCGGGCACACGGCAGATCTTCGTCGCCATCCTGGGCTGCACCGCCACGCTGATCTTCGCCTTCCTGCCGCTGATGGCGCTGCCGGGCACCGCGGGCAAGTTCATCCGCGTGCTGCCGATGGCGGTGGTCACCACCATCATCGGCTCGCTGCTGCTGGCGCTGTTCATCATCCCGTTCATCGCCAGCCGTGTGCTCGACGAGAAATCGCAGCAGCACGAGAACAAGTTCCTCAAGCGCCTGATGGGAGTCATCCATCACTACTACCGCCCGGCGCTGCACTGGTGTCTGCGCGCGCCCGAAGCTGACGGTATTCGCGGCACTCGGTGGCTCGCTGGCGTTGTCGATGCTGCTCGTGCCCGGTCATCGGCTCCAGCCTCTTCCCGAAGGCGGACACGCCGCAGTTCCTGATCCAGGTGCAGGCGCCGAACGGCACCTCTCTCGCGGAGACCGATCGTGCGCTGCACGTGGTGGAGAACGAACTCTCGAAGATGCCCGAGGTGAAGAGCTGGTTCGCCAACCTCGGCCACGGCAACCCGCAGATCTACTACAACCACATCCCGGCCAACGACTGCGGCCAACTACGCGGAAGTATTCGTGCAGCTGCACGAATACGACACCGATGAAACGCCGGTGAAGCTGCAGGCGCTGCGCCAGCGGCTCGATCAGTATCCCGGCGCTCATATCTATGTGAAGGAATTCCAGAACGGACCGCCGATCTCGGCGCCCATCTCCATCCGCGTGATCGGCAGCGATCTCAACGTGATCGAGCAGCTCAGCCACAAGGTCGAGGACCTGGTGAAGGCCACGCCGGGCACGCGCGACGTGAAGAACCCGCTCAACGTGGCGCGCACCAACCTCAAGCTGCGCATCGATTCACGCAAGGCGCAGCAGCTCGGCGTCCAGACGGCGGAACTCGATCGCGCGGTGCGACTGTCGGTGGCCGGCATCCCGGTGGGTACGTTCAAGGACGAGTCCGGCGAGCAGTACCCCATCATGGTGCGCACGCCCATCACGCAGCAGGCCGAGTTCGCCGCGCTGGACCAGGTGCGCGTGCCGACGATGGCCGGCACGACGCTGCCGCTATCGCAGCTGGCGTCGCTGGAGTTCGAGAAGGCGCCGACGCTGATCCAGCGTTTCAACCGCGAACGCGCCATGACCATCGATGCCGATGCGCAGGACGGCTACAACATCAAGGAGCTCACGAAGCAGATCACGACGCAGCTGACCAGATGGAGTGGCCGCGCGGTTATCACTACGTCCCTGGGTGGCGAGAGCGAGGCCAGCGCGGAGGCGTTCGGTGGCATCGGCATCGCGATCATCGTGGCGATCTTCGGCATCTTCGCCATCCTCGTGCTCGAGTTCGGCAACTTCAAATCCACGCTGATCGTGCTCACCGTGGTGCCGCTGGGCGTGTTCGGCGGCCTGCATCATGCTGCTGCTTTCCGGCAACGACATCTCGTTCGTGGCGTCGATCGGCTTCGTCGCGCTGGTGGGCATCGAGATCAAGAACTCCATCCTGCTCGTGGACTTCACCAACCAGCTGCGCGAGCAGGGTATGGACCTGGACGAGGCCATCGAGCAGGCCGGCGAGATCCGGTTCCTGCCCATCCTGCTCACCTCGGCCACCGCCATCGGCGGCCTGCTGCCGCTGGCGCTGCAGAACATCGGCCTGTATTCGCCCATGGCCTGGGTGATCATCGGCGGCCTGATCACCTCCACGCTGCTGGCGCGGCTGGTGACGCCGGTGATGTACAAGCTGATCCCGCCCGAGATTACGGTCGAACGCAATTCAACTCCGACCCAGACTGGTGGCACACTCGCTGCCCCGGCCGGTGCGACCCCCGCCCCGGCCCAGCGAATGAACGACTAGTTTGGGAGTGGATAGTTGCGAGCCGTATTCCTCGATTTCGGCACGGTCAGCCACGACGATCTCGATACCGCCACCCTCGAACGGGTGTTGCCGGGGATCGCGCTGTACCCGGCCTCCAGTGACACCGAAGTCGACGAACGCATCGCCGGCTGCGAGTTCATCCTCACCAACAAGCTGAACATCACGCGCGCGCGCATGCGCGCCGTGCCGGGCTTGCGGTTCATCGGCCTCACGGCCACCGGCACCAACAACATCGATCTCGAAGCCGCGAAAGAGCTCGGCATCGCGGTGTGCAACATCCGTGATTACTGCACGGTGTCGCTGGTGCAGCACGTGCTCGGCGTGATGCTGCTGCTCACGCACCGCTTCCGCGAGTACGGGCAGGCCGCCGTGGACGGCACCTGGTCGCGTTCCGAGCAATTCACCGTGGCCGCCGCGCCCATCCGCGAACTCACGGGCCGGGTGCTCGGCATCGTGGGCTACGGGAATCTGGGTCGCGCCGTGGCCAAGGCCGCGCGCGATGCACTGGGCATGCGCGTGCTGGTGGCGGAACGGCCGGGAACCCGGCCCGGGCGCGAGGCGGATTCCGTGAGCTCCATCGGCCCGGTGAGAGTGACGCTCGACGAACTGCTCCGCACCGCCGATGTGCTGTCACTGCATTGCCCGCTCACGCCGGCGACCACTGGCCTGATCGGCAAGCACGAGCTGGCGCTCATGAAGCCGGACGCGTTGCTCATCAACACCGCGCGCGGCGCGCTCGTGGACCTGGAAGCGCTGGTGGCGGCGCTGAAAGGCGGTGATCTCGGTGGCGCGGCGATCGACGTGCTGCCGCAGGAGCCGCCCGTGGATGGCAGTGCGCTGTTCGAGCCAGGCATACCGAATCTCATCGTCACACCGCACATCGCCTGGGCGGCGTTCGAAGCGCGCCAGCGCGCGGTGGATGAACTGGCGCTCAACGTCGAGGATTTTCTGCGGGGCGGAAGGCGGGGCCGGGTCGTCTGACTCAGGCTGGCAGCACGGAGTCCGGGCCGATCTGGCCGAAAGGGACGGCATGGTTGGCGAAGGTCACAGGCCCGGTCACCTCGAGCACCTCGTCCAACAGCGCCTTGTCCTGGGTAGGCGTGGCGACCAATAGATAGGCGAGCAGCGAATCCATCGCCGTAGCGTTCACGGCCGCGGTAACGATCAGCGATCGGATCAGGTTTGCACGCTCGTGCGCCAGCGCCGGGTCGGCGAGAACGCGCGCCGCGAGATGCACGGCCAGCAGCGGGGCCAACCCCGGGTCGGGCACATGAATCAGCGTGCCGGCCGGAATGGTGGTCCGCGCATCCATCCCTGGGTTCAGCGGCAGGAATTCGGAAGCGCGCCGCTGGAAGACTTCGGCGAGCTTCTCGACGTTGTCCGCATTTCGCACCGCATCGATGGGCCTCAGCTGGCCGGCATCTGGAGCCCGGTGCACGAAAGGATCGCGAACCACGTGATCCGATGCGAACTCGGGACTCAGCGGATTCCGGATCAGGCGTTCGATGCAGGATTTCAGCGCGGTCGTGGCGAGTGGCGCCGCGTGCCAGCGCGCCAGCGCATTGCACCGGGCATTCACGCGCGCGCAGAAATGGTAGTCCTGGATGTGTTGGGCGGAAACCGACGCCTGTCGCAGTGAGTGATGGCGTTCACCGGAATTCGCTTTGCCGGAAGCCACGAGGCCGTCCGCGAAACGCAGCCACGCGGGCGCCTGGAAGCCGGCGAACCCGTCGGGCAAAGCCGGAATCCGCTGCTGAAGTTGCTGCGCCAGCGCAGGTTCGCCCCCGGCCTGCGTCGCCAGCTCCATGATCGACGTGAGGCGGCGCTTGTGGTTGCCCCAGACATCGTTGGAGCCGCGCGTGTTCAACAGTTTCTGTGCCATGCCTCCGGCCAGCATCACCATGTCGTGCAGCGCCGGTTTCCCCTGGTCGGGTTCCAGCCGCGCGCGCAGTAGTTTGGCCGACATCGGCAGCATCTCGAGGAACTCGACGGCGCCTCCGGTGAGCGCCGCGATGACGATGCCCTTGAGGCGGTCGCGGACCCAGGCCTGGTCGGGCATGAGACCCAGCACCGCGTTCAGGACGAACCAGAGCGACTCGTTGCGGTAGACCACGTAGTTGTAGCCCGCGTGCGCCTGCACATATTGGTCGAACAATGCGGTTCCTTCCTGCGACCACGATTCCGTCGTGCGGGCGATGCTGACGAGCGCAGGACCATCGAGCTCCGCCGCGTACTGGTTCGAGGGGCCCGTCGTGAGGCCCAGCTTCACCGGCTTGACGAGCATCACGCTTGGATTCACGGTGGCTTGCAGCATCTCCTGGTCGTAGGAGTTGCCGCCGATGCGCTTGACCAGCTCGCGGCCCACCTCGACGGATGCGTTGGTCACTGGCGGCGGACAGGGAAATTGCGGGTCGCCCTTCAGTGCGGCTTGCGCGCGCTCAGACAGGCGGCCGAGCACCGCATCTCCGAGCGCGGGAGTGGCGAGCTTTGCCAGTTCGGCAGCCGCGGCGGCAGGAGCCTTGGCGATGGCGAGCCAACACAGTATCTGTCGCGCGGCGTGCTGCCAGCTTTCGCTGATCTCGTTGAACATGCGCATGCGTGACAGCGCTTCGTCCAGCAGGCCTTCCTCGGCGAGCTTCACCAGTGCCTCGGATTGAAGATATTCGCGACTGAACTGAGGGTATGCGAGCGATGCGCGCAGCACGCAGGGGAGCATCTCGTCGCCCTCGTTGAGCACCGCCGTGCGCATGGTCTGGAACACAAGGTCGCGCAGCTCGACCAGATCGCCGACCTCGCGCTCGAACGCGCGCCGATACTGCATATTGAGTGTGACCTGCGCGGCCGACTGAGTGCATTCGGCTCTTCTTTCCGCGTCCGACGCATCGGCAGCTTCGCACCAGTGGCGCGCCGTATAGCGCAACGCGTACTCGTCGCTGCACTTTTCCCAGTTGGCGGCGAACTGCTTCTCGAACCAGCGCGCCACCTCGATATGACGCTTGGCGGGATAGACCCCGTACTCGTCATTGCGCAGCAGGAACTCGCGGAAGGAATGGTGATAGAGCCGGTACGGAAGGCCCTCGCCGCCGGTGAGGTATTCGGCTGCCGAGTTCAGGAGATCGTCGGTGACCTCCTCGTCGAGGCCGGTGATCCCAATGAGTTGCTTGCGTGACAGTCCGTCGCCATGCGCCACGGCGATGGTGCCCAGCAGAGGCCGGTACTTTGCGTTCCATTCCTTCTTGTCGCCCGTCAGCTGACGAAACATCATGGCTTCGTACATCTGCTCCAGCTCATCCGGGAACGGAAACGTTTCGAGCTGCGCGGTGGTCAGCCGCTCCCGCTCGAGCAGGTTGAGCACGTGATAGGCGTACAGGAAATTGCCCCGGCTCTGATCGGCGAGGCGTTGCGACACCGAGCCGCGGACCGGCTCGGGCACCGCCCCCAGTCGCCTTGCCGCGTAGGTACGCACTTCGTCCAGGCCGGGCGGCGCATCGGCGATGAGATCCAACGTCGGCTCACCCACCAACCGGCTGACATCGTCGATCTCCGAGCGGCTGGTCAGCAGGAAACGGACGTTCGCAGGAAGGTCCTTGGTGGTCGCCACCAGCCGCGCGATGTTGTTGGTCGCGTTGAAGGTCATCGCCTCATCGAGCGAATCCACCAGGATGGTGATGAGCTCCGTGGGTCGCGCCGCCGCCAGGTCGAGCAGCGGACGGCGGACGAGCTCGTCGAACAACCCGCGCGCATCTCCGCCGGTGATCGTGATGTTCACGCGCACACCCGTCACCGATCCGCCGCTCACCGCCCCCGTGTTCACGGTGACGTTGTACTGACGCGAACTCCGTGACTCGATGGAGTTTCGATACTCGGGATACCGGGATGCCAGCGATTCCGCCCAGGCCTGCACGAAGTTGGGTGGTGAAAGCGCAACCTCCAGGCCCACCTGGCAGAAGTGGTAGTAAGAAAGGAAGCCGGGCTGGAGTTTTGGGCGGGCTGCATCAGCCGGGATCTCGCCGCGATGCATCTGCACGAGCCGTGCGGCGATGGCTGACTTGCCGGTGCCTGGGCGGCCACACAAGAGAAAGGGGTCACCCTTCGAGCCACCTAACCACTGATCCACGGCGTCGAAGACCCAGTCACGGCCGGAGAAGCCGGAGGTGCGTGCGGAGATCAGAGAGGCGAAACTGTCACGGAGTCTGGTGGTGAGCGGAGACGTGGGGTCGTCAATGGACATTCGAGCTCCCTCAGGATGACAAAGCCGTGGCGTCGAAATGCCAGCGACTGCCATTGTCTTCGAGCGTGTCGAGAAGGCTTTCGATGTGCGCGGTCTGCAACGGCAGTCGGGCGGCCAGGTCCGGCGGCGGAGAGGCTGGATTCGCGCTCATCTTCTATTGGGGCGCGGAAGCGATGACGATCTCGAGCAGCAACGCAGTCTGCGCGGCCACCGTTTCCTCGTCTTGGTAGGCATTGACACGGAGCTTGCGCTGTCCGGCCTTGCGGGCGATCCCCTCGAACACCAGCACACGCGATTCGGTTTTCGGGTACAGCTTCACGCGCAGGAAGGGCGGGTCGAACGTGAATCCGTCTCCGCCCGGCGTGATCTTGTAGTTCACCACGTCGCTCTCTTCCCGCCGGAAGACATTGCCGTCCATCGAGGCGATCTGCTCATCGCCGGTGGCGGCGAGTGGCGGAGAATCCGGTAGTTTGATCTGCACGCGCAGATCAAACGGCTCCTCGACGACCACGCGTGACGGCGCCCGCACATCGAGTCGCAGGTCTTCCTTGATCAACCCCGAGTCTGGATCGCGCTGCGGTGCTTCATTGATGATGGTGGTGGAGTTGTACTGCGTCCCGATCGCCGTGCCGCCATTGAGGTTCTGCACGTTCACCGTGGACGACGAACCCGCGGGCATGGGTTGGGCCGAAGGCGGCGCGGCCATGTCGGGTGGCGCCATGGTCTTCGGCGGCGGCTGACTTGCGGGCGCGGGCATCGCCTGCGGCATCGAGGGCGGCTTGGCGCTGTGATGAGGCTTGGCAGGCTTTGGAATGGCGCTGGGCTCCGGGTCGCCGAAGACCGCCCCGGTAACATCGCCACCCGCGCCAACATCGCCCGTGTCGACCCGGACATCGATCGAATGCATGTCCCCTGCGTCGCCGAATTGGGCACCCACCACGTGACCGAAGACGGTGCCGTCGATCGTCACCTCGACGTCCAGCTTCCGGTTCAACGCGGTGAACAGCTTGGCGCCGGTGACGACACCACCGCGGCCCACCTGCTTCGTGCGCACCACTACGCGCGCCTCGGCGCTGTCACGCGCCGATCGACGCTGCGCGGCGTCAGCGGTTCCCGCAAACAACTCTCCGTGCGGCGCTCGCAGATAGAGCACCGGCACGCCCCAGTCGCGATCGTCAGGGTCTTCGTTGTAGATGGCCAGACGGCCCGCGTGCATGGCGCGCTCGAGCGGCAGACCCCCGTCCAGCGCGGTATAGAAGGCGCGCGCGAATTCCTTGGCCGCGCTGTCCCGGATGGCGAACTGGTTCGCCACGATGGCGGGAATTTCCGATCGCGCCAGGCCCGCCGCGATACTCCCGGCGGTATACGGCCCGATGCGGCGACCCGTCTCGCAACCGCCCAGCACCGCGAGCCGGATATCGCGCTGGCGCAGATTGATGGCCAGCTTCTCCGCATCGACCAGTTCGTCCTTGAATGCGAGCATTCCCTTGCCGGTCTGCACACCCGCGATCTGGCTCGGCACCTTGCGGTAGGTTCCGTGCCCTGCGAAATGAAACACCTGCGCCGCTCCCAACGGCGCCTCGAGCTTTTTCAACGTGGCATCTGGAATCACCTCGAGATGCAGTCCTGCCCGATCCTTGAACGCCGATCGCAGCAGCGCTTCCTCGCCCGCGAGATCGAGCTTCTCCATCTCGTCGTGATTCGCCATCGCAGCCAAGCACATGGATGTCGCCCTCGAACGGGTTCAATGCCGCGATGGCAGCCAGAGCCTCGTGCCGCACGATGGCGATGCGCGGGTCGAGCGCGATGAAACCATTCATGGTGTCTTCCGAGCCGCCCGTGCGATCCAGATAGAGGTATTCCCAGGGGAGGCTGGCCAGATCGGGCGGCAGGATGAGCCGTAACCGTAGTCCCTCATCGTCAGCCAAGCCGTCGAGGCTGCGCGCCAGCAGCTCACGCACGCCCGTCAGGCCGTCCCTGGAGGGGAGCAACAATGCCGCCAGCAGCCGCCCTAGTTTGAACAGGCCGTCGCGATCCAGTTCGCGCTCGTCGAGCTCCCTCAGGAGCTCGCTGAGTGTTTGCTGATCACAGCCGGTTCTCGCTTTCGCACCAGCGATGTCCCCGAACACGCTGGTGCGCAGCACACGAACATCGAAGCTGCGCAGCCAGATGTTGTTCACCTCTTCCACACGGGAATCGGCGGCTTCGATGACGAAATCCTGATACTTCATTCAAGCGCCTCGGGGCGGGAAACGTTTTCGGTATTGTTCCATCAGTGTTGGCCAGCGCGTTGCGCTGGCGAAGTCCAGCGCGGCGTAGTGGCTCGAAGCCACCTCGGGCGGTTGCGGTAGATAGATGGTGACGCCACCGATGCCATCGAACCACTCACCCACATGCCCTTCGGCGAGCACGGCACCCGCGCCGGGAGCGAGACTGGTGATCACGGTGTTGGCGGCCGCCTGAAGTTTCGGACTGGCTCCCGAAGCGATGCGGCGCGCCAGCGAACCGACGTCGAACAAATGGAACTCGAACTTGCTGGGCTGACGCTTGCCCTTGCGCGTCTCGACATTGCGCACTTCGATCTGGGACTGCGCGATCAGTGGAGCAATCGCGGCCACGTCTTCCAGGAGCAGCCCGGCCAGATCGTTGATTGCATTTGCGAGGGCCGCTGCCTTCGACAGATCCAGCGCCACCTTGGTCACATCTCCAGCCGGGGGTGGGTTGTCGATGTAGTGGCGCAGGAATTCTTCGACCATGAGCCTGGCGAACTGCTCGGCGTCCAGCTTCGGATTCGCACTCAGGCGGCCCATCACTTTCTGATAGGGCCAGCTGTTGCCAGGAACCAGCTCCTGCGAGGCAACCAGGTACCGCGCATGTTCGCGCAGCTGATAGGCCACTTCGACGTTGGCCATGAGGCAGGCATCCATCCCCAGGACGTCGAGCGGCTGCTTGATGATGGCCGCGATCTCACGGATCACGCCGCCCAACTCGACGGTGTCGAGCGAATGGCCGGAGGCGTCGTCGAACAGGATGGCGCGCTGAGTCGCTTTTTCCGGCTTCATCAGCGTGCGAAGCGTGTTTCGAAACAGCACTTGCCGGCCTGATCGAACCGAGCGCTCACGCTTCTCGCTGTCGTCGATGGCGCTCGTCGGCCGCGCTTCACGCGAAATGACTTCGACTTCCGCGGGCTCCCAGCCCGTGCCGTGACTCCACAGCACCAGCGCGTAGCGTTCCGCGGGATACTTCTCGAACAGCCATCTCGCAGCCGCCACGACGCTCGATGGATGTCCGGAGTCCTGACTGCCGAGCATCTTCTGCTCTTCGACCTTGCCCGGCGCGTCGAAGGCCATGGTGTACATGCCGGCGCCCTGCTTGCCGTCGAAGTACGCTCCCAACACCACGTCACTGGTGCTGCCGACTCCGAGAATCTCGAGCAGGCTCTTCTTGCCGAACTGTTCGAGATTGTTGTGCGCGGCGATGAAGGTCAGCACCGTCCATTGTGCTTTCGCCGCCATGTCACTTGCCGTCGGTGGTGCCCGGACGCTTGCGGCGCAGCTTCGACTGCATGTCGATGAGCTTCTCCATGGCTGCGCGGAATTCGGCGTCCGCCGCCGAAAGGTCGGCCTTCACGGTGGCGGCATCCTGCATGTAGAGGAGCTTGGTCCAATAGGTGTTGAATGCTACGCCCAGCACGGTGATGAACTGCAGGTTCTCTTCGAGCGACTGCAGCGGCCGCTGGATGAAGAAGCCAACGAAAGTGGCGACGCCCATGCCGCAGAACGCCAGTGTCGTAACCGAGTTGCCACCGCTGACGCCAATGATGGCCGCGGTGACGAACAGGCCGATACCGACCAGGAACGTGAAGGCGTACAGCCACACGGTGAGCCAGTAAGGCTTCGTGAAACTCTTGAGCGTCTTGTCGAACATGATCCGATTCTGTTCGAAGCCCTGGATCATGTAGTCAGCCCAGGCGCGATCCAGCTCGGCGGCGAGCTTGTCGTTGGGGCCGCGCGTTGGCGTCGTGCCGTTGCCACCACCACCGCCTTCTCCACGCCTTGGCGGCGGCAGCGGATGAGGTAGTTTGGAGCTCGCCTCTCCGGGGAATCTCAGATCTTCATTCTGCATTGAGGACTCCCCGCGCCACGCGGTCCGCGGCGGTCTCGGGCTTGCCGCCCGGCGCGCCGGCCTTGGTGGGCAGGAGCAACCCGCCGGTGGCGCCGGTGTCCAGGTACATCTTCATGGCATCGCGTCCGGCGGCCACGAGGGCAGCGCGGCGCTCGTCCGTCATGTCGAATTCGGTGGTGCCGTAGCCCTGCGCGGGCAGCCGCACTACGAGGTTGGCGTATTCCTCGATCACCAGCTTGTCGTGCGCACCGGTGGCGGTGTCCACCAGCCGCTCGAGCCGCTGGATCATGGTGAGATCGCGCAGCTTGATGGATGATTTGACCAGCAGACCCTTGGTCACCGGCAGCTTCTCGTCGATGAGCATGCCCAGCACGGTGTTGGCGGTCTTCGGACCCATGAGCCTGAGCACTTGCGGCTCATCTGAAATGAATAGTTCGATGGGGAAGTTGGATAGCACACCACCATCGACGATGAAGTGCCCCTCCATCTCGCGGCCCTGGTAGAGGCCCCAGGACTTCTGCCAGCAGACTTCGTCCCAGACCAGCGGAATGCTCATCGACATGCGCACCGCCCAAACTACCGGGCAATCCGGAGCCGTGCGATGGTTGAGCACCAGGATGATGCCGGCGGAGGTGTCCGAGGCTACCAGCGACAGTTCCACACCCGTGGCGTCGAAGAACTGCTGGAGCGTCATAGCGCTGAAGGCGCGTTGCTTGCCGGCGTGCTGACCCGACCCGAGCTTCAACGTCAGCCAGCTGATGAAGTCATCGGCGCCATACCAGCCACCGCGCTCGATCAATCCCATTACGTGCCGGAAGCCGTGCGCGCGAGCCATGGCTCCGAGCAGCCCCTCGTGCATCTTCTTCTCGATGAAGTTTGGGATGAAAGTGATGTCGAGACCTTCCATGAGCTTGCGGGTGGCGCAAACCTCCAGCTCCTCGGCCGTGAAGTCGCGTGGTCTGCCCATGAAGCTGGAGAAGACGGATTTTCCGTCGGCGCGCTTTTCGGCGAGAGCCGCCAGCATTTCCGCTGGCGTGTAGCCTGCGGCGAGAAGCGTTGCGGTTATCGCACCGGCCGAGGTGCCGAGCAGCCGGCCGAAGGAATGCTGCCTTGCGGACAGCTCCTCGCAAGCGCCAACGAAAACCATGCCCTTGGCGCCGCCGCCTTCAAAAACCAGGTCGTACTTCATCTAAAGGAGCTCCCTGCCCCGCGGTCATGGACCAGCATTGATGTTGGTGTTAGCTGGTGTGCCGCGTTTCCCGTGGGACCGTCATACGCCTGAGTCGTACGGCCTGCAACCCGCTTGCCACAGGTCACCGGTAGAAGTGCGCAACAATTCCGTCACCCGATCGGCCTCGCGGCACTCTCGCGCGCCCAGGCCAGAATTCTTGCGATGCGTCCATTCACCAGCTGCGCCGCGTCATCCCACGAGCACCAACGCCACTCGTGATGCTCGGGCGCGCCGAGTTCCGGGTTGATGGGTAGTTTGACAGCCGCCTGCCGCGTGGCGGCCAGGTAGTACCGCGCCACCTTGTTCTTCGAGTAGGACTCGGTGTCGACGAAGTCATCGCCCCAGCGGAATTCGAGATCGTCGATCCCGGTTTCCTCCCGTACCTCGCGCTTGGCCGTGACAAGGGGATCTTCGCCGGGTTCGACCACGCCCTTCGGACAATCCCAATACTTGTAGACGCGCAGCAACAGCACGCGCCAGCCCTCTGGGGTTTCGCGCAGAAGCACTACACCGGCTGAAAGGGTGCGATGCATCGCCATCATAAAAAAGGCGCCTGGTGAACCCAGGCGCCCATCGTAAACAACCGGTCATCAGGGAGGGAGGAACTCCGGTTGCTTACTCTCTCGATCGTCACGCGGCTTGCGCCGCTTCAGGCCGCGAGCTCGCTCGGGGCGCCCGCTGCCGGCGCGCTCTGCTCGAACTCCAGGACGCCGGCCACCGCATGAATCGTTGCCGCGATGCGCACTGCACTCTGGATCGCCTCGCGACCCACGTCGTGCTGGCGCAGCTTCTTCTCATGCGAGGTCACGCACAGGCCGCAACCGTTCACCGCCGACACGGCCAGCGAGATCAGCTCGAAGTCGAGCTTGTCGATGCCGTGGTTGGCGATCACGTTCATACGCAGCCGCGCGGGCATGGACTGGTACTCGCCGTCTTCCACGAGATGCAGGAAGCGGTAGTAGATGTTGTTCATGCCCATGATGGCGGCGGCCGCCTTCGAGCCTTCGACTTCCACCTCGGCGAGGTGCGCCTTGGCGAGCCCCTCGATGTGGCGGGCGAAGCCCGTGTTGCGCGACGCTAGGCCTGCGGCCAGCGCGATCGACCAGATCTGCTTCTCGTTGAGCCCCGGCGCGCCTTGCGCCGTGAGCACGGAGCCGAGATTCAGTTTCAGGTCCTTGGCGTAGTCGGGGATCGAGTCACGGATCTGGTCAATGGTCATCTCAGGCCGCCTTCAGGGTGTCGTCACCCTTCTTCCAGTTGCAGGGGCAGAGCTCGTCGGTCTGCAGCGCATCAACGACACGCAGCACTTCCTCGGGGCTGCGGCCCACGGAGAGGTCGGTGACGTACACGAAGCGGATCACGCCTTCCGGGTCCACCACGTAGGTGGCGCGCTGGGCGACGCCGGCTTCCTGGTCGAGGATGCCGAGTTCCGTGGACAGCTCGCGCTTGATGTCGGACAGCATCGGGAACGGCAGCGTCTTCAGCTCGTCCTTGGTGCTGCGCCAGGCATGGTGCACGTACTCGCTGTCGGTGGAGACACCCAGCAACTGGGCGTCACGCGCCTTGAACTCCTTGTCGAGCTTGCCGAAAGCGGCGATCTCGGTGGGGCAGACGAAGGTGAAATCCTTGGGCCAGAAGAACACGACGCGCCACTTGCCCTTGTGGGTGTTGGCATCGAACTGCTGGAAAGCCTTGGCCTGGTCGTTCGAGACCACGCCGGTGAGCGAATACTGGGGAAACTTCTTGCCGATACCTAACATTTGCTCTCAACTCCTGTAACAAAAGGGTCTCTATCGAACGTGGGGCGCATTCTCCCGGGGAAACCCCATTCCGGCCAATCGATTGATTGGATAAACTCAATAGAGAACATCTATGGCCGACCTCAAGCTCAAGGACCTCCGATACCTCGTGGCCGTCGCCGACACGCGGCACTTCGGCCGCGCGGCCGAGCGCAGCTTCGTCAGCCAGCCCACGTTGTCCGCGCAGCTCAAGAAGCTCGAGGACTACCTCGGCGTGCAACTCATCGAGCGGGCGCCCAAGCGCGTCGCGCTCACGGCGGCGGGTGAGGAGATCGTGGAGCGCGCGCGGCGCATCCTAGAATCCAGCGATGAAATCGTCGAACTTGCAAAGGGGCACCGCGACCCGCTCGCCGGACGCCTCAAGCTGGCGCTGCTGCCCACCATCGGTCCCTATCTACTGCCGAACGTCGCCGGGCGGCTGCGCAAGCAGCTGCCGCGTCTCGAGCTCATGCTGTACGAGTATCAGACCGACCCGATGCTGGAGAAACTGCATTCGGGAGAGATCGATGTCGGAATCCTGGCACTTCCGGTGGCTGCGGACGGCCTGGAATCCTACGAGCTGTACCGTGAACCCTTCACGGTCGCGATGCCGGCGAACCACAGGCTGGCATCGCGCAGCCACATAAAGGTGGATGACCTGAGCAACGAGACGCTGCTGCTGCTCGAGGACGGCCACTGCCTGCGCGAGCAGGCGCTGGACATCTGCTCCAGCGGTGACGTGCATGAGAAGCAGGATTTCCGCGCCACCAGCCTGGAGACCTTGCGTCAGATGGTGGCGGCCGGCGTGGGCATCACCCTGCTGCCGGAACTCGCCGGCCGCGGCGCGTACGGCAATGCGCGCGGTGTCACGATCAAACCCTTCAGCAAACCCGTACCCACGCGCACGATTGGCGCGGTGTGGCGCAAGTCCAGTGCGCGGCGCGAGGTCATCCTCGCGTTGGCAAAGCACATTGAGGCCACCGCATTGTGAGGCCCGATCCGTTCGAGCTTCGCGCCAGGGACGGCCGGGTTCTGGCGGCCAACTGGTTCTGGGGCAGCGATGGTTCCTCCGTGGGCTATCGCAAGGTTCGCGGCACCGTGGTCATCAACGGCGCCACTGGCTTTCCGCAGACGTTCTATTTCAAGCTGGCCGACTATCTTTCGCATCGCCGCTACCACGCGATGGTGTACGACTACCGCGGCATGGGGCAGTCGGCACCCGCGGCCCTCGCGACGGAAACGGCGCGCATGAGTGACTGGGGCCTGCTGGACATGCCTGCCGCCCTCGACGCGGCTGCCGAGCGCGGGGAAGGCGCGCCGCTGGCCACGCTGGGTCACAGCATCGGCGGACAATTCCTCGGGCTGCTGCGCAACCATTCGCTGGCGCGCGCGCACGTGCAGATTGCCACCTCGGTGGGCTACTGGCGCTGGGAGGCCGCACCGTTCAAGTACCTGGCCTGGTGGTTCTGGCGGGTGCACGGCCCGATGATGCTGGCGCTCAAGGGCTACGTGCCCACCGGCGGTGGCTGGTCCGGCTTGCCATTGCCGCGAGGGGTATACGACGAGTGGCGCCGCTGGTGCCTGCGCCCGGAACATTTCCGGCCCGAGCTCGCCACCTATCTATCGGAGAACGTGTTCGCCGATATCCGCTCGCCCTTGCTCACGGTGGGCATTACCGACGACCCCATCGCCACGAGGCGAACGGTCGAGGAGATCAACAAGTTCTTCCCGAACGCGCAGCGTGAGTCGCGTTGGTATGCGCCCAGGGACTCGGGCGTGAAGCGCATCGGGCACGAGGGCTTCTTTTCCTCGAAGCATCGCGACACGCTGTGGCGGCCCGTGGTCGACTGGCTCGATCAGTGGTTTGGAGAACGTTCGTGACGCACCCCGGCGCGCCCGCGGATCACATCACGCCCTACGACCGCATGGCGCTGGACGAGGCCACGCTCATCGAGTTGCTCGCGGCGCGTGAGCCCCACGAGGGGCTGATCGAGTACTTCGGCGCGGCGCTGCACGCGGAACTGGCGCGACTCGCGCGCGCCACGCGGCGCCGGCGCGGCGCACCGGGCCGGCGTGTCTACGTGCTGCCGGGCATCATGGGTTCGCAGCTCGGGTTCGTGCGCGGCGACAAGCGGCCCAACGACATCCTCTGGCTGGACCCCATCGACATCGCCTTCGGACGACTGACCGAACTGCGCCTCGACGGCGCTGCACGCGCGGTGCCCCTGGGCGCGATGAACTACACCTACCTCAAGCTCACGTTGTCGCTGCGCAAGGCGGGATACGACGCGGTGCTGCTCGACTACGACTGGCGCTCCGACATCGCCGCGCTGGGCAAGCGCCTCGCCGCGCGCATCGCGGAAGACGGCCGCAACGAAGTCGCGATCATCGGCCACAGCATGGGTGGGCTCGTGGCGCGCGCCGCGTTGACGCACACCGCGGGCCAGCGGGTTTCGCAACTCATCATGCTCGGCACGCCCAACGCGGGGTCGCTGGCCGCGGTGCAGGCGCTGCGCGGCACCTACTCGGTGGTGCGCAAGATCGCCATGCTGGACCTGCGCCACGACGCGGAGTACCTCGCGCGCCAGGTGTTCTCCACGTTTCCGGGCCTGCACGAGCTGCTGCCGGCCAACAACAGCGTGAGCGATCTCGACCTGTTCGACGCATCGGCCTGGCCCTCTTCGGGCCCCGGCCCCGATCCGGCGCTGCTGCGCGCGGCCGCCGGACTGGAACAACGCATGGCGCCCGCGGATTCCCGCTTCACGATGGTGGTGGGCTGCAATCGCACCACGGCCACCGGCGTGGCGCTGCACCCTGATGCCGATGGCGGCGAGTTCGAGTACGAGTACAGCCTGCAGGGCGATGGAACCGTGCCCGTGGAGCTCGCGCGGCTCCCGGGCGCGCGACATTCGTACGTGGAGTGTGGCCACAGCGACATGCCGCTCGCGGATCGCGTGATTGCGGGCACTCTCGATCTGCTGTCCACCGGCGCCACGCAGCGCTTCGCGGCGGCTCCGCCTGTCCGGCGTGGCTCGCTCTATCGCGTGCGCGATACCGAACTGCGCGAGCAGTTCCAGGGCAAAGTCGACTGGCCGCACATGACGCCCGAGCAGCGACGCCTGTTCCTCGACACGCTGAACGAAGCCCCGCGCGGCCGAACCCACCGCCAGCCGCAACGCCGTGCCGCGCGGCCGCTCACCCTGCGCGTGCTCGTGGGCGACATCTCCAATGCCCGCGCCGCCGCGACCGCGGTCGCGGTACTGCGCGGTGTGCCCGCGGGTGGCGCCGCCGCGGACATCGACGCGCGGCTGGGCGGCGTGATCGCCGACTGGCTGCAGCATCGCGTAGTCAGCGGCGATGCAGGCCACGTGACACCGATTCCGCGCAGCCTGCAGAGGCCGCGCAAGGGGAAGGCCGGCCGTTCGCGCACAGCCTATCTACTCGTGGGCCTGGGACGCTTCGACCGCCTCAGCCTGGACGTGATCGAACACGCTGCCGAGAACCTGGCGCGCTTCGCCGAGCAACCGCAGTACCGCTCGATGGCCACGGTGGCGTGGGGAGCGCGCGCCGGCATCGACGCGGCGGATTCCTTCGCGGCGCAGGTACGCGGAGTGCTGAGGGCGCGTGCGTCCGGGCGGACGGGCCTCGCCCGCATCGACCTGCACGTGCTCAACCGCTCCATGGCTCAGCGCGTGCAGACCCGCCTCGCCGACTTCGTGAAATCCCGCCCCGCGGGCAGCCTGCGCCTGGCGCCGCTGGGATCCACGCGTGTGAAAGCGCCCACCCGTGCGCGCAGCATCCCTGGCACGGCGCATCTGATCATCGCCTCGGAGTCCCGCGCGCGTGGACGCGAGACCTGGCGCGGCTCGCTGCTCACCGGCGGCACGTCCGCGGCCATCTTTTCGCAGAGCCAGGAGTTCGGCGCGCGTGAACTCGAGCAGCTCGATCGCGAGTTCTTCGCCGATGGACTCACGGCGGCGCGGGTCAAGGCACTGGGCACGAAGCTCGGCGCGCTCACGCTGCATCCGGCGCTGGCGCGCGCCTTGTTGGCATCGCGTGGCCATTCTTTGTCCGTGGTCCACGATGCCGCGGGCGGCCGCGTGCCTTGGGAAGCGCTGCACCTGGGTGGGTGGTGCCCCGCGCTCGAGCATGGGCTGTCGCGACGCTATGCCACCGCGGACCTGGTGCCGGCACGCTTCGACGCCGCCCGGCGGGACCAACGTGATCTCGGCGTGCTTCTCATCGCCAACCCCACCGGTGATCTGCCGGGCGCCGACGCCGAACGCGAACGCATCGCCGGCATCCTCGGCCGCTCACAGCGCATTCGCCTCACGGAAGTGGTGGGTGCAGCGGCCACGCTCGCGCGCATCACCGCGGAATTCGAATCCGGCCGCCACGACGTCATCCACTACGCCGGCCACGCGCACTTCGATCCGCGCAACCCCGGCGAGAGCGGCCTGGCGCTCGCGGATGGCGAATTGACGGGCACCCATCTCACCGCGCTCGGAAGATTGCCGCCGCTGGTGGTCTTCAACGCCTGCGAGTCCGCCCGCCTCCGTCGCGGCACCACCCGGCGTGCGCGCGCCCAGCGCCGCGACCGCGGCATGGACGCCAACCTCGGTCTCGCCGAAACACTCCTCCGCGCGGGGCTGTCGCAGTACATCGGCACCCACTGGCCCGTAGAAGACTCCGCCGCCGCGGCCTTCGCCCCGGCGTTCTACCGCGAACTCCTCCGCGGAACCATCGGCAGCGCACTGGTCAAGGCCCGCCGCGCCGTGCACGCGCGCCGCTCACCCGACTGGGCCGACTACGTTCACTACGGCGACGCCGCCTTCAAGCTCAAAACCTGAGAAATGGGGACATTCCTGATTTCCTAGGAAACGGGGACGGGGCTAGCGTCGACGGTGATGCGTTGCCGTGAGCGCGACGTGCTTTCCGGAGCGAATCGAGGGCGCCGAGGGCGAAGCGTCAGCGCGGAGGTACTCTTTGGTGGTTCAACCCAAGTCCTCGTTCACCAGCAGTCCCAAGCGAAGCGCTGACAGCTCCACCTGCGTAGCTTCGCCCGAGGGAACGCGCGAAGCGCGCGCCCGAGACTGAGCTCCGGAAAGCACGTCGCGCTCATGGCAACGCAACGCCTCTACGGCCGAGCCCCGTCCCCGTTTCCTAGGAAATCAGGAATGTCCCCATTTCCTCACCGCAGCCAACGATCGAACCACTGGATGTTGCTACGCATGCGGTGCACGAGGTAGCTAGGAATCACGAGCCCGTGATTCTCCCCGGGGTACACGATCAGCTTGGTGGGAACGCCACGCGTCTTCAGCACCTGGTACATCTGTTCGGCGCCCACGCAGGGAACGTTGTCGTCCTCGGCCGCGCACTGGAACAGCGTGGGCGCGGTGATGCGTTCCGGATGCAGGAACGGGTACGCGAGCTTCTTCCAGGTGTCGAAGTTTTCCCAGGGCGTGCCGAGCTCGAACAGGTACTCGCGCGAATACATGTCCACGCCAAAAGTGGCGAGCACATTCGCGACGCCGGCGCCGGATATGGCCGCGCGGATCCGTTTGTCACTGGCGATCATGTAATCGGTGAGGATGCCGCCGTAGCTCCAGCCGACGACGCCGAGCCGCTTCGGATCGGCGATGCCGGCATCGACCAGGTGGGTGATGCCGGCGCTGATGTCCGCGGCGTCGAGATTGCCCCAGTCGGCGTAGATCGCGCGCGAGAAGTCGAAGCCCCGGCCTGACGAGCCGCGCGGATTGATGGCCAGCACGGCGTAGCCCGCCGCCGCATACAGCCGCGACTCGATGTTGAATTCGTGGCTGTGCTGGTAGACGGGGCCGCCATGGATGTCCGTGACCAGCGGGAGCCGCTTCGATGTGTCGAAGCCCGGCGGCAGGGTGACATAGCCGTGGATTTCCGCGTCACCGCTCGCGAAGGAGACGTCGCGCACTTCGCCGCGCGCGCGGTCCGCCACCCAGGCGTTGTGATCCGTGAGCTGCCGCTTGCCTTCCAGCGCGAAGATTTCCGAAGGCGCGTCGACATGCGTCTCGAGCAACGCCACCCGCCCATCAGCCGCCACGGCGAAGTCGTAACCGAACCGTTTGCCGGACGTGAGGTATTCGATGTCGCCCTTCGCGTCGATGCGCGCCAGCCAGGTGTCGCGATCCTGCTCGACGAGCGCGAGTATCGATCCATCCGGCGCGAACCGCGGCTGGTAGAACCAGCGATCGATGCGCGCCGGGCGCGAGATCTCGCCCGTCGCGACGTCGGCCACGGCCAGCTGCGCGGCAGCGTAGTAGATCCATTTGTCTTCGCCGCCTTCCAGCCAGACGAGGCGGCGGGAATCCGCGGACCACGACGGGCGGGCTTCCCAATCCTGGTCATTGTCGGCGCCGATGAAAGTGCTGAGCTTGCGAGGTTCGCCGCCCTCGACGCGCTGCACGTAGATCTCGTAGTTGGAATCGCGGTCAGACTCGCCGCGATCCTTCGCCGTGTACGCCAGTGTCGTGCCGTCGGGAGACCAGGCGGGTGACCAGTGATCGCGCTCGCCGGTGGTGAGCTGACTCGCCTTGCCAGTGTCGAGATCGACGATGAACAGCTGCCGCGTGCGATCGTCCAGGTAACCATCGCCATCGCGCTTGAACACGAAGCGCTCGGTCTCGATGGGCGGCGGATTCACGGCCTCGCTGCCGACTGCGCGGCCCGTCTCGGCGATTACCGAGACGCGCTTGCCATCGGGTGACAGGTCGAAATCGCTGACGCCACCGGGAATATCGGTGACCTTCTTCGCGCGGCCGCCCTTCAGGCGCCAGAGCTGCGTGATCTCGTCCTTGCCCGCATCGCAGAGGAAGTACAGCGTCCTGCCATCGGGCGCGAATCGCGGCTGCCACTCGCTGGACTTCGGGGTACGCGTGAGCTGCTCCGGCTTGCCGCCGGCCCACGGCACCACCCACAGGTCGCTCGTGGCCTTGTCGCTCTTCCGGTCATTGCGCGAGACGGAGTAAGCGATGCGTTCACCCGACGGCGAGAACGCCGGGCCCGCGACGTCCGCGATTAGATAGTAGTCGTCGAGCGTGAAGGGCGTGGCGGCGCCCGCCGCGCCAGCCAGCGCCAGCGCGGCGAACGTCCCGAATCCACGCATCACTTGCCGTTGGCGCCGAAGGTCATTCTCGCGCCGGCATAGAAGTACCGGCCCATGGCCGAGATGGGGTAGGAGGCGTAACCGAACTCCGGCTTCTCGTCGAGCAAGTTGTTGATGCCCGCGTAGATGTTCACGTGATCGTTGAAATCGTAGCCCGCATTGAGGTCGTGCTCCATCTTCTGCTTCACCTTGAAGTAGCGGGAGTCGGTGAAGTCAGGATCGCCTGCCAGCGTCTCGCGAGTCCACCGGTCCGTGCGGCTGAACCAGTTGATGCCATAGCCCAGCGTCAGCGGGCCGTTGTTCCAGCTCAGGTCCAGCGTGCCCGACAGTTTCGGGAAGTACTCTTCGCCCAGGTCCGTGTCGATATCGGCGCCGGGCGTCGCAATGAACTCCAGCCGGTCGAGGTATCCACCCACGACCTGCACGCGGAAGTCTCCGCGCGACGCCGTGGAGATCGTCCAGTCCAGCGTCATGTCCAGGCCCGCCGTGCGGAAGCTGGCCACGTTGTCGGGCTGCACCGCGAACCCGATGATGTAGCCCGTATCCGGATCGCGCGTGATGCCTTCGCAGAACGGGTTGTCGAGCGAGGGCTGATCGACGCACAGCTCGGCGAGCTCGATCGCCTCCGGCGTGTTGATGGCGTCCTCGATCTCGATGTCGTACCAGTCCAGCGACACCGTGAGGCCCGGCACGAATTCCGGCCGCAGCACGACGCCCGCGGTCCAGGTGGTGGCGGTCTCCTCGCTGAGTTCACGGTTGCCGCCGAAGGTGCCTTCGGTGAACAGCGTGGCTTGCGGGGTGTTCGAGGGCAGGAACGTGGTCGGATCGATGCCGAGCGCGGTCAGCAAATCCGCGCAATTGTCTTCGCGGGTGCCCGTGCCGTTGTTGAGCTCATTGATGTCGCAGGGATCGACGATGAAGTTGAACGTGGAGCTCTGGGGCGAGAACAGCTCTGAGATGTTCGGCGCGCGTACGGCCTGGGCGTAGGTGCCGCGGAATGTCAGCGACTTCACGGGCGCATACGCCGCATCCAGCTTCCAGGTGTTGGTCGAACCCACGGTCGTGTAGTCGGACAGGCGGAATGCGGCGCCCAACGACAGCAATCGCGCGAACCGTGCGTTCTCCAGCACGGGCAGGTTCACTTCGGCGAACACCTCGCGGACGTTGAAGTTGCCTCGCGAAGGCGTGATGGGTCCGACCCAGGTGAGGCCGTCCTGGATTTCCTGCGCCGGATCGGAATTGCTGGTCTCGCGCCGGTACTCCGCGCCGGCCGCGAATCCGATGGGACCGCCTGGCAGTTCGAGCCAAGAACCCAGATCGCCCGAGACGGACCCGGACATGACCTGCTGCGTGACCTTGGTGTCGGACACGCTGTCGATGGAGACGAAGTCCAGCGCCGCCGGATCGCGCACGTCTTCGCCAAAGATGTTGTACGGCACGCAGCCCGGCGTTCCCGAACGACACTCGGGCCGGCCGTTGGCGCCGGTGATCACGTCCACGGCCTCGAGCCAGTTGTCCTCGAGGCGGTTGTTGTTCTCGATGATCCGGCTGCTCGTCTCGCCCCAGACATACGAATACTCGTACTCCAGGTGATCGTTGATCCTGCCGTTGGCGGCCAGCACCACGCGCATCGTCTCGCGCACCACGTCTTCGGTGTTGATGCCCAGGTCGTAGTTGTCGCGGGTGAGGAGCACGCCGTCCGGCGTAGCCGGATCCTCGAACCATGCCGCCGCGGCGCCCGGTACGATGGCGTCGCGGATTTCATCCGGCATGAACGGATTGTCGGGCGTCATGAACAGGTAGAAGTCGTAAGGCGGCTGCGCCAGTGACTTCGCATGCGAGCGCACGTACTTGGCTTCACCGGAGAAGGTGAGCGAATCGCTCACGTCGAAGTGGCCCAGCAGGTTGACGAGCTGACGATCGGTCTCGGGAAACAGGTCGCCCTGGTAACCATCGACCGGCGTGCTGGATCCGCCTTGCGTGTAACCACCGGAGTTCTCGAGCACGAAGCCGCGGTCGTACACGTCGCCGTCACCCTCGAAATCCGAGAGCAGATCGAAGTCCACGTCCACCGCGCCATTGCGCGCGCTGTCGGCGTAACGGATGTCGTTGTAGCGGATCAGATCCGGGACCGACGGATCGTCGCCGAGGTCATCCTGGTTCTGGTAGAAATTCGCGGAACGCGGCGGACGCAGGAAGTCGCGGTCCTGGTCGGATACACGCTCGTCCGCGCTGAATTCGTAGGCGAACGCGACGTTGCCGCGCCCATCGCTGAAGTTCTTGCCGGCCGTCAATGCGAGGAACTGGTTGTTGCCATCGCCTTCCGACGACACACCGGTCTGACCGCGGACCAGCAGCCCTTCGAAATCCCGGCGCGTGCGGAAATTCACCACGCCTGAAACACCGTCGGCGCCGTAGATGGCCGAAGCGCCACCGGTCAGCACGTCCACGGCCTGGATCAGGTCGGTGGGAATGGAATCCACGTCGACCGCGGCGGAACCCGCGAGGCCCGAGACATGCCGGCGGCCGTCCACGAGCACCAGCGTGCGGTCGACGCCGAGATGCCGCAGGTCGAGCAGGTTGAGACCCACTTCGCCGAAGCCCGGGTTGGAGCCGGCGGTCAGGTCTCCGGTGGTGGAACCGACGAGAGCCGGTGTCTGCGACAGGAAGTCGCCGAGGTCCGTCTTGCCGGATTGCTGGATGTTGTCCGCGGAGATGGTCGTGATCGGGTTCGCGAAACCCAGCTCGCTTTGCCGGATGCGCGTGCCCGTGACGACGACTTCGTCCATGGGGTCGTCCGCGGGTTCGCCCGCGGGAGGTGCGCCTTGTTGCGCCAGTGCACCCGTGGAGATCAGAAGAAAACCAGTTGCAAGACTTCCCAGTCGCATGTCCCTTCCCCTGCGCTGACTGATGTTCTGGCCGGAGGATGCTCGGCGAACGCGGGAAGAGTCAATCAGAGGCGGGCTCGTTTCAGCGCATGAGCACCAGTTTTGCGGCGATATCCCCGGAAGACTGTTCGCCGCCCTCGGGAAGCGGCGGAACGGCGATGACGCCCGCCGGGTCGGCCTTCACGCGCAGTACACGCCCCCACTTGCCGGCGCCTGGCTCGAACCAGGTCCACTGGTAGTTAGCACCGGGCGCGAAGCCCGACAGCTTCGGCCGTGGAGCACGGTTCTCGAAATACGCGAGCGCGAAGTCCCGCGCAGGAGTGCGCATGAGGAAGGACCAGCCGTCGAGCCCGTCGGCCAGCGCGCCGGGTATGCCGCGTGGCTGGATGTCCTGCGAAGACGGTACGAGATCCTGGTAGCGCGCTCCCTCGGACAGCACGAACGCGCGGAGGTGCTGCATCTGGGCGCCGGATTCAAACCGCAGCGCCGTCCATATGTGCGGGCGCCAGCCCGCCGGCTCGCCGGTGCTGGTGACATCGTACGCGGCGGTGCCGTGCACATGCCCGGCGAGCGCGCCGGAAAGCACGGAGCCGTACATCATCGCGCGCGCGAAGTAGTTGTCCCGGTCCGAGTTTTCTTCCGGAGTTTCGCCGCCGGGGCGATTGATCTGGTGATTCCACCCCGTGTAGTAAGGCTCGAGGTTCGCCGCCGGCATCGCGGGCTCGAGGCGGAAGAGCTCTTCCAGCGACGCGTAGATGGCATGGTTGCGCGGGTTGTTGCCGACCGTGTGCATGGTCAGCCACGGCGCTTTCTCCCCGTGGCCGAAAGCCTTGTATGTGGAGCGGTCGATGAGCGTGGTGTAGGGCTGGCCGAAAGGCAGTGGACCGTACTTGCGGTGATGCCAGGTCAGTGCCTCGTTGAACTCGTCGGCGGTGAGACTGAAGTCCTTGGGAATCCAGTCGAGATGGATACCGCTGAACACGAGGTTGTAGGCGCCGTAGCGCGCCACGAGGTACTGCACGAAGCGCGAGTACGACGCGTTGAAATCGAAGTAACGTTTCCAGGAGGGTGCATTGTCGCGGCGGATGGTCTCGAGGAAAGGCACGAAACCCTGGTCCGACAGATAGCGCATCTTGCGATCGAGACTGCGGAAATACGCCGGGTCGATCCGGTCGAAATTCGCCAGGCCTTCGCGATCGGCGAACACTTCGAACGGCCGGTTTCCCTGCTCGTCGTGCATGTCCTTGCCGGTAGTGGTCGCGCCATCCGCGGTGGAGATGCTCGCGTTCGGCGCCCAATGCCCGAACTTCTCCCAGGCGTTGCGCAGGAACACACCGTCCTTGTTCGCATAGGTGGCCCCGTACTGGTCGGCAGCCCAGTTGGGGAACGCCGCGATGAACGAGACAGAGTTGTAGCCCTGGCGCTTGCGCCAGGAGACCGCCTCCTCGAAGCCGATCCCCTCCGCTGGTAGATAGTCCGCCGCGGGCGTGGCGCCTTTGTACGGCAAGCGCCAGGTGGAAGCGGCGAGCCAGGTGTCGCCCAGCAGGAAGAACGGCGTGCCATCCGCGTAGCGCAACGCGTGCCCGTTCGGGCTGGCACGCACGAAGCCGCGGCGATTGGCGTTCTTGTCGATCTCCCCCGCACTCCAGGCGACCGCGCGGAATCTCCCGGATCCAGACAACCCGGCGTCGCCGGGCTGGTTGGATCCCACGCGCCAGCTCCATTCGCCCGGTTGCGTCGCGACGAAGCGGATCTTGAACACCCGCCCGCCATCCCAGAAGCCGGAGACGCGGTGCCTGGCACCGGGGCCTTGCAGCTCCACCCAGCATTCCACGTCGACGTAGGGATTGGGGTACTCACGCGCACTGGCGAGAGTGACCTCCTGCGTTTCCCAGACGTGCACCTCGCCGGACAGCAGACGGGGTCCGGCATGCGCCTGGAAAACGAAAATCAAAGCCAGTCCCGCAAACAGGCGTGCGAGTGGATTCATGGGTGGGTCCGCGCGTTGAAAAAACGCTGCAAGATTAACTCGTTCGGCCGCTCGAACCGTCCGCTTTCCTCTAATATTGCGTCCTCATGGACGCAATCATCGCCCTGCTTTCCGACCCCCAGGTCTGGATCGCATTCCTCACGTTGACGGCGCTCGAGCTGGTGCTCGGCATCGACAACATCATTTTCATCTCGATCCTCGTCGACAAGCTGCCGCCGGTGCAGCGTGAGCGGGCGCGCAAGATCGGCCTGTTCCTCGCCATGTTCATGCGAGTGGGCTTGCTGCTGGTGCTGTCCTGGATCGTCGGGCTGGTCGCGCCGCTGTTTACCGTGGTCGGCCAGGAGATTTCAGGCCGCGATCTCATCCTGATCGCGGGTGGCTTGTTCCTCGTGTGGAAGTCCACCAAGGAAGTCCACCAGCTCACCGAAGGCGAGGAAGGCCACGCGTCCGCCAGGGTGAAGGCCAGCTTCGGCGCCATCATCCTGCAGATCATCATCATCGACATGGTGTTCTCGCTGGACTCCATCATCACGGCCGTCGGCATGGTCGACGAGGTCTCGGTGATGATCGCCGCCGTGGTGGCGTCGGTGGGCCTCATGATGCTGTTCGCCAAGGCGATCGGTGACTTCGTGTCCGCGCACCCGTCCATCAAGATGCTGGCGCTGTCGTTCCTGCTCGTGGTCGGTGTCGTGCTGGTCGCCGAAGGCTTCGATACCCATGTGCCGAAGGGCTACATCTACTTCGCCATGGCGTTCTCGCTGGGCGTGGAGACGCTGAACATCCGTTCGCGCAAGAAAAAGAAAGCGGTGCAGCCGGTCGACCTGCACGAGCCATACCGGAAAGAAAAGAGTTAGTCGGGGGAGAGCCATGCTCGGATTGATTCGGCTGGCCGTGGTCGTCTGGATCCTCGGCTTCATCGCGCTGGCGCTCGCCGCCACCTCGAGCTACCTCTATTCGGCGGAGCCGCAGCCCGAGCGCTCGAACCGCTGGATGTCGCGCCTGCGCATGTCGCTGGTCTGGCCTGTCGCATTGATGTCGGCGTCGGGGCGTTCGCGCCTGCGCCGTGGTTAGCAGGGAGAAAATGTCATGGCTGTAACTTCGATCTTTCGCGGCAACAACAACACGGGCGACGGCACGGGCGGCGGCGGAGGCGGTATTCCGGTGCGCTCCATCGCCATCTGGGCGGGCATCGTCATCGTGGCCGTCGTCGTGCTGAGCTTTGCCGGCTGCGGCATCAAGGTGGTCGACACGGGTCAGCGCGGTATCAAGACCACGTTCGGCGAAGTGGTGTCGAAGTCGCTGCCCGAGGGCATCTACTTCTATAACCCGATCACCAGCGTCATCGTCGAGATGGACACGCGCGTGCAGCGCCTGGACAGCGAAACCGACACCTACACGCGCGACGTGCAGCAGGCGGCCATCAAGTACACGCTCAACTACCGGCTGCAGCAGGACGCGGCCCACCTCATGTATCGCGACATCGGCCGCGACTGGGAAAACAAGCTGATCCCGCAGGTGGTGCTGGGCACGCTCAAGGAAGTGGTGGGCAAGTGGGACGCGGTGGATCTCATCTCCAACCGGGACAAGGCGGCGAACACGGCGTTCGACCAGATCCGCTCCAATCTCGCGGAACGCAACGTCGAGGTATCCCGCTTCGAGATCACCGACATCTCCTATACCAACGAGTTCGAGCAGTCGGTGGAACAGAAGGTGATCGCGCAGCAGAAGGCCATCGAAGAGCAGAACCGCACCAAGCAGATCGAGGAACAGGCGCGGCAGAAGGTGCTGTCCGCCGAGGCCGAGGCCAAGTCCATGCAGATCCGCGCCGAGGCGCTGGAGAAGAACGCCAAGCTGGTGCAGTGGGAAGCCGTCCAGAAATGGAACGGCGTGCTGCCGCAATACATGCTGGGCAATGGCGCCACGCCGTTCATCAACCTCACGCCCGCGAAGGAATGACGGCGGCCTGATGCCCGCGGCTTCGGCACTGATCTTCGACTGCGATGGCGTGCTCATCGACAGCGAACACCTGGCCAGCCGCGTGGAGTCCGAGCTCACGAGCGAGCTCGGACTCCAACTGACCGCCGACGAAGCCCACTCACTGTTCCTTGGCAGGACCGTGGACGGGGTGCTCGACGCCATTGCGCAGCGCACGGGCACCCGGCCCGGCGCGGCCTGGGTATACAACTGGGCGTTCGCCACCGCGCATGCGTTCCACCGGGAGCTCGCCGTCGTCGAGCAACTTCGTGATTCGCTGGAGTTGCTTCGCGCGCGCGGTCACCGCATGGCGGTGGCCTCGCAATCCTCGCTCGCGCGGGTGCGCTTCTCGCTGGATGTCACCGGGCTCGCGCCGCTGTTCGGCGAACACGTGTACGTCAGCTCGATGGTGACGCGTCCCAAGCCCGCGCCCGATGTCTATCTACTGGCCGCCGGCCGGCTGGGCGCCGCCGCCGCGGAATGCGTGGTCATCGAGGACTCGCCGGCGGGCGCAGCTTCCGCGCTGGGAGCCGGCATGCGGGCGATTGGTTACGCGCCCGGCGCGACCCACGCCGCCATGGTGGCCAGCGGCGCCCGCGTGATCCGTTCGATGGCCGAGCTGCCGTCGGCCGTGGCGGACTAACCCACCGCCGCGATGATCTGCGCGCGCTGCTTCGCGTCTGGCAGCGGACCGATGCCGGCGGCGAGGTTGTCGATGAGATTGCGGACCTTGCCGGTGGCGGGTATCACGCAGGTCACCGCGGGATGCGCCAGCACGAATTTCAGGAACACCTGCGCCCAGCTCTTCGCGCCGAATTCGGCCGCCCACGCGGGCAATTCCTTTCCCTGCACGCGCGTGAACAGGTTGCCATCCTCGAATGCGCGGTTGATCAGTACCGCCACACCCTTGTCCGCGCACA
Organism: uncultured Pseudomonadota bacterium; assembly: GCA_963846605.1. Lineage (GTDB taxonomy): Bacteria > Pseudomonadota > Gammaproteobacteria > Steroidobacterales > Steroidobacteraceae > CADEED01. The sequence continues at coordinate 438,425 of CAWJWS010000006.1, read as the reverse complement.
GCGGCAGCAGCTTCTTCTCCGCCTCGCGCGTGCCCGCCGAATAGTTGAACTGCACGAAGTCCAGCTTCTCGCGCTGGATGACTTCGATCAGATCCGGATAGGAGCTGGTGGTGTAGTGGGTGACGCCGATGTACTTGATTCGCCCCTCGGCTTTCCACTTGCGCAACGTGACGAGGTGCGCGTCCAGGTCCACGAGGTTGTGCACCTGCATGAGCTCGATGCGCTTGTGCTTGAGCAAGGACATCGAGCGCTGCATCTGCTCGATGCCCTTCTGCTCGCCATGTCCGCCCGACCCGGGAGTCCAGACCTTGGTGGCGACGAACGCCTTGGCCTGCTGCGCGGGCGTGAGCAGATCTCCCAGCACCGCTTCGGCGGTGGAGTACATGGGCGAAGTGTCGATCAGCGTCGCGCCGCCGGCGAAGAACGACTGCAGCACTTCGCGCAGCGGCGCGCGCGCCTTCTCGTCCGCGGTGACCTCGAACGGACCGGAAGTGCCGAGACCCACGGCCGGCAGGGTCTCACCCGACGACGGGATCTTGCGCATGAGCAGTTTGCCGCCGGGCACGATGGTGCCGTCCGGCAGGTGCTCGTGCGGGTAGCCCGCGTCGTGGGCGGCAGCCAGTGTTGCTCCACCCACGGCGGCCACGCCGCCCAGCGCCAGAAAATTGCGTCTGTCCACGACGGCTCCTTGTCAGATCAACGAATTGTCGGTTCCCACCACGGCATCGCTGCCGCGGGCCACGATCTGTTCCAGTGACAACACTTCGGGCAGCACCTGCGTGGCATAGAAATGCGCGCTCGCCAGTTTGCCCTCGAGGAATTCACGGTCGCTGGCGCCCGCGTCCAGCTTCTGTGCCGCGATCGCGGCCGCGCGAGCCATGAACCAGCCGCCGAGCGTCAGACCACAGAGCCTCATGAACGACACCGAGACGGCCATCGCGCGGTCGGGCGATGTCGACAGCGCGGCCAGCAGCACCTCGGTGGACTTGCGCAGTCGCGCCACCGCGTCCAGCGCGGCTTCGGCGGCGTGCTTCACCGCGGGACGCGAGCCCGTGAGGCCGCCCAACGAGGACTGCATCTCATCGAGCAGCGACGACAGCGTGGCGCCTCGATCCCGCCCGATCTTGCGGCCGATGAGATCGTTCGACTGGATGCCCGTGGTGCCTTCGTAGATCGCCGTGATGCGCACGTCGCGCATCGTCTGCGCGGCACCTGTTTCTTCGATGTAACCCATGCCGCCGTGAACCTGCACGCCTAGCGACGCCACCTCGATGCCGTTCTCGGTGCAGAACCCCTTGACGATGGGGATCATGAGATCGCCGCGAGCCTGCGCCGCCGCGCGCGTGGCTTCGTCGGGATGCGCATTGCCGAGGTCCAGCTGGTGCGCGGCATAGAGCGCCAGCGCGCGCGATGCCTCCACCGACGACTTCATGCGCAACAGCATGCGCTTCACGTCGGGGTGGCCGATGATCGGCGCGGGTGAGGAGCTGGTGCCCAGTGAGGCCGAGCCCGCCACCTTGGCCACCGGCACCGGGGGCTTCCCCTGCACGCGTGTGCGCGCCCACTCCGCGGCCTGCTGAAACGAGCGCTCGCCCTGCGCGTAGCCCTCGAGACCCACCGAGAGGCGCGCGGCGTTCATCATCACGAACATGTACTCGAGGCCGCGGTTGGCTTCGCCCACCAGCAGACCCAGCGCGCCTTCGTTCTCGCCGTACATCATCACGCAGGTGGGGCTGGCGTGGATGCCGAGCTTGTGTTCGATGGAAGCGCAATTCACGTCGTTGCGCGCGCCGGCGCTGCCGTCCGCGTTCACCCAGAACTTGGGCACGATGAACAGCGAGATGCCGCGCACGCCGGGAGGCGCGCCGTCGATGCGCGCCAGCACCATGTGCACGATGTTCTCGGTGAGATCGTGCTCGCCGTAGGTGATGAAGATCTTCTGGCCGTAGATGCGGTAATTGGGACCGGCGGGCACGGCGCGGGTGCGCACCTGCGCGAGATCGCTGCCGGCCTGGGGCTCGGTCAGGTTCATGGTGCCGGTCCACTGGCCGGTGACCATCTTGGGTAGATAGAGCTGCTTCTGCTGCGGCGTGCCGAAATGCGTCAGCGCCTCGATGGCGCCCTGCGTGAGCATCGGGCACAGCTTGAACGCGAGATTCGCCGAGGCCCAGATTTCCTCGACCGCGGTGCCGAGCACCGTGGGCACGCCCTGCCCGCCGAATTCCGGCGCGGCGCGCAGCGAGGGCCAGCCGCTCTCGCAGAAATGCTGGTAGGCCTCCTTGAAGCCGTCCGGCATGGTCACCCCATTCGGCGACCATTGGGCGCCCTGGCGGTCGCCGCTCTTGCACAAGGGCTCGAGCACGGTCTCGGCGAAGCGCGCCGCCTCACCCAGCACCGCGTCGCTGGTCTCGCTGGAGAATTCGGCGAACTCCGGACAGGCGCGGAGTTGTTCCGTACCAATGATCTCGTCCAGGACAAACCGGATGTCCTTTACCGGTGCGCGATACATCTGGGATCCCTCGTCTGGCTAGTGAGCAAGCGCCGGCACGATGTTGGCCGCGGCGAATTCCACGAAGCTCTTCACGCGCGGGTCTTCTTCCAGTCCTGCCGGGAACACCGCGTACAACGGCGCGGCACTCGGTGCCTGCCAGTCGGCCAGCACCTTGCGCAATTTTGCCGTGGCCACGCCCTGCCGGCACAGGAACTCGGGCAGCAATCCGATTCCCAGTCCCGCCACGGTGGCGCTGTGCAGCACGGCCGGATCATCCACGGCCAGCTTGGGCCGCACGCGCACCTCGGCGCGCGCCGAGGCCTTGGTCATCTGGAACTTGTATTCGGATCCCTCGCCCGCGGGCGTGAGCAGCGCGTGGTCTCGCAAGCCTTCCGGACGCTCGGGGGCGGGATGCTTGAGCAGATACGCGGGGGTCGCGCACAACACCGCGGGCGGCGCGCCCAGCAGACGCGCACCCAGCTTCGGGTCTTCGTTCGCGCCCGCGCGGATGGCCACGTCCCACTCGGTGCTCTCCACCGCGTCGAGCACCACGTCGAGCGCGATGTCCGGAAAGCTGTCGAGGAAGCGGGGCACCAGTGGTGCGAGCAACACGCGGCCGTAGGTGGGATCAGCCACGACGCGCAGGGGTCCCTCGCGAGAGGTAGAGAAGGTTTGCGCGAGCTGGCGTACCTTCTCGACCTCGGCGCCGATGGCGCGCGCGTGGGACAGCACGGCTTCACCCGCCGCCGTCAGGAAGATCCGGCGCGTGGTGCGCTTCATCAGCTGAATGCCCACCGATCTTTCCAGGTCGGCGATGGCGCGGCTGATGGCAACCTTGGGCACGCCGTAGGCGCGGGCGGCAGCGGAAAATCCGTTGAGCTCGATCACTCGCGCGAAAACGGCGAGCTGAGCGGGGGTCCACAATTCACTCATGGGCGCACCAAAGGTAACGATGGCGCGCGCATTGTTTCACCAAAGAATCTGAAAGGGAAATCTTATGTCGCTAATTCACTCCTTGAGCCATGGGGTTTTCAAGCCCGCGCTCACGGCGCTGCTGCACGTCATGGACAAGGGCGTCGCCAATGCCAAGGCACGCAACTTCGATGTTGGCGTGCTCGTGGGCTCGCGCCTGGCGCCCGACATGCTGCCGTTCTCGCGCCAGATCCAGCTCACCAGTGACTTCGCCAAGAACTCCATGGCGCGTCTTGCGGGCATCGACCCGCCGAAGTTCGAGGACACCGAGACCACGATGGATGAACTCGTGGCGCGGGTGAAGAAGACGATCGACTTCGTGGATTCGGTGGCGGCCGCCGCGCTCGAAGGCGCCGAGACCCGCGCCATCACCATCAAGCTGCGCGACCGCACGCTCGAATTCAAGGGACTCGAATTCCTGCAGGTCTGGGCGCTGCCGAACTTCTTCTTCCACCACGTGACCGCGTACAACCTGCTGCGTCACAACGGGGTGGACATCGGCAAGCGGGACTTCCTCGGGCGCTGATCCGGCGCAAAGAAGAAGGGCCGGCTTGCGCCGGCCCTTCTTCGACCGCCCTTGCGGGCGAATCATCGGCCTCGCTTACTTCCGCGGTCCGCAACCGCCCAGGGATGCTCCCTGGCGCAGCAGCGCCATCGCGCTCTGCTTCGCGACGGTGATGGCCTTGTTGTTCTGGCACATCTTCACGTTGTTCGGGATCAGCACGCTGATGGTCTGCGGAGCGCTGGTGTTCACGCCGTCGGACACGGTGGCGAGCACCGTGTAGCCCGGCAGGCTGAAGTCGATCAGCAGCGGCGCCTTGATCTGCAGCACGCCCTTGACCGGATCGATGGTGAACACCGAAGCACCGGTGCCGCCCACCACGGCCCAGCCCGAGAACGACGAGAAGCCCGGTTCATTGGCATCGTCACCATCGCTGGCGTAGAGCAGGCGGACGCCCGCGCGGTCACCGTCGCTGATCTTGGCTTCCTGGCCCTCGTCGATCACCGGCGCGATGTCGTTGGCATTCGTGACGCGGATGGTCACGGCGCCCGGCGCGCTGCGCACGTAGCCGTCCCACACCGACACCGTGATGGTGTGCGACGTGAACGTCTCGAAGTCCAGCGAAGCTCCGGCAGCGAGGCTGACGATGCCCGTGGCGGCATCGATCACGAACTTGCCGCTGGGATCCGAGTTGATCTGCCACTGCGAGTACACGGTGTCGGAGTCGCCATCCGAAGCGAGAACCGTGCCCACGGGCGAACCCGAGGAAGTGGATTCGCTGACTGACAGCGTCTGCGCGGGCACCTCCGGCGTCTTGTTCTGCACGTAGCGGATCAGCCACTGCATCGCGGGACGCTCGCCACCGTTCTGGTAGATCAGCCAGTCGCCCTGCGCGTTTCGCCAGTGGAAGCCCTGCACGTAGCCCCAGATGGTCACGCCCTTCACAGCGGGATGCTCCCAGAACACCGGGAAGATGCGCTTGAAGTTGTTGACCTGGGTCTCGTGGTGGATCACGCCCTGCAGCACACCGTCGATGTCGAGCTCGGTGATGTAGATCGGCATCCCGAGCGCCGCGAGGCGGTTCAGGTTGTTGCGGTGGTTGTTCATCGGCGCCGCTTCGGTGGTCGAGAAGGCATGCGCCTGGTCACCGATGGCGTCGACGAGACCACGATCCTTCAGCAACTGCAGCAGCGCGATGTAGTTCGTGGTCGCGTTGCCGTCGTTGGTGATGCTGTAGTCGTTGAGGATCAACTCGGAGTTCGGGAAGTACTGGCGGGCCAGCTGGAACGAGGTGATCACCCAGTCCCAACCCGTGGCGCCATTGCCACCCAGGGCTTCGATGTAGTTGCCATTGGTCGGGCCGCGCGGCGGATCGTGCAGCGGCTCGTTCACGACTTCGATCTGGTCGATGTCGGGATAGCGCGCGGCGACGGCCGCGTACCACTCCTCGATCTCCTCGCGCTGCTCGGCGGTCGAGAGGCTCTCGATCCACGCGGGCTGCTGATTGCCCCAGATCGAAGGCATGCCACTTGAACGGATAGCCGTTGGCCTTGGCCAGCGCGTAGGCCGCGTCGGCCTGCGTCCAGTTCATGACGTCACGCGTGCCTTCCACGGTGCCCCACTTGCCACCGTTCTCCGGCGTCACCTGGTTCCAGTAGTTGGCAAAGCTCAGGGACGCGAGTCCCGGGCTCCAGGCCGCACCGAGGTATTTGTCGGTGATGCCCGCGCCGATCGGCGCACCCGTGCGCGTATACGGAGGCGGCTCCGGCGGCGGCGGCGGCGGGCAGGTGCCCGAAGCCGACTGCCCGTTGTCGAGATTGGCCACGGTGTAGCAGACACCCGGACGGCCGAACGCGAACTTGTCGAGCCAGAGGCCGTCTTCGCGCGAGCCCCATTGGAATGTCTGCGTCAGCGCGCCCGCGGGCACGACCCACGGGTTCGGGCCCTGGGCGCCCGTGATCTTGATCCACTTGAATACGTTGCTGCCGGCGGTGCCGCCGACCAGCACCGATGAAGCAGGGTTGGTGAAGCCGGTGTTCGCTTCGTTCTGCAGCGACCAGTTGCCCGTCTCCGGCACCGGCGTGCCGAAACCGTTGCCGAAATAGAAGCTGTCGTCGTTCGCGCCGTTCGGTCCCACCTGGATGCGCGCGTACAGCTCCCAGTTGCCTCCCGACGGGAAGGTGACACTGTAAGTGCCGATGTGCGGCACCGATGGCGGCGTAGTGCGGTTCGCCGTCGTGGTGACGTAGGTGGCCGTGCCCGAAACTCCAGTAGCTAGGTTGGCGCCGAGCGTGCCGCTCTCCGCCTCGAAGACCACCGGTTCGGTTTGCGCGAATGATGCGATTGGTATGGACGCGAGTAGACATGCGCGCAGCAGCGCGCTCCTTGAGACTCTCATCTGTTATTCCCCTTCGTTAGATGACTGCAGTGTTGATCACTGTCTCGCCGCCCGAATCTAGCGCACGTACTGTCAAATCGATAGCGGTAACATCCGTTACTTCGTCTGGCCCATTTTTTCGTGGGCGACCCGCTATGTGACCCATTGCGCGAAAGCGCGGGGCATTGAACATAACGGCGTCAATGTGTCGCTCCAGCCGCTCAGGGAACGCGAGCTATGTCACGGCGGACCCAGCCGGGTTTTGCGAGTCTTGACGCTCAGTTCGCGCCCGTATCGTGTTGGAACTTCACACGAGGGACGCGCCGGGGAAAATCGGAATGCAGGCGAGCGCTAGTGTCACACCCAGCGGCGATTCCAAAGCCGCAATCGGCGAAGCCCTGAAGCAGGCGCTTTCGGGCAATCGTTTGCAGTCCATTTCCCTGCATGACGAGCGCGGCGACGTGTTGTGGCTCGACGAAGGCGCGCTCGGTCCCGACGAACACAACATGGTGCTCGAGGCCGTTTCCGCGCTGAACGCCTCGCCCGACAAGGCTTACGTATTCCAGAACGTCGGCGATGGCCGCGCCGCGGCCTTCCTGCCTGCGCGTTCCCCGCTCAACGATCTGCTGGGCATCGCGATGATCATCGCCGACGCCAAGTTCCTCGACAGCAAGGGCGCGGCGAAATTCGTCACGCCCACCACCACGAATCTCATGCGCCGGCTCGCGTTCCTGCGCAAGCCGCCGCCGCCCGCCGCGCCGCCCGCTCCCGCGGCCCCGCCGCCCGCCGCCAAGGTAGTTAGTCAGCCGGCGCGCCCGGCGGCCCCCGCCCGTCCTCCCGCTCCGCCCGCGGCGCGCCCCGGTGCTCCGGCCGCGGCTGCCCGTCCCGGAGTGCCACCGGTGGCACAGCGTCCCGCCGCACCGCCGGCCAGGCCCGGTGTCCCGGCCGCCGCCGCACGCCCCCCGGCGCCTCCTGCCCGTCCTCCGGCGCCCCCCGCCAGGGCCGCGCAGGCCGCACAGCCCGCCCGCCCCGCCGCTCCGCCCGCGAAGCCCGGCGCGCCGGCCAAGCCGAGCGCGCATCCCCAGCGCACCTCGGGCGGCGTGGAAACCGATTCGATCGCCTTCGAGATTTCGGACATCGATCCGAAGTCCCTGCTCAAGCCGACCGCGCGCCAGGCCGCGGAGCCCAAGCGCCCCGACCTGCGCGTGGTGCAGACCGACCGCCTTCCGAAGCTCGAGATCAATGTCGCCGCGGATCCGATTCCCGAGCTGATCCAGGACGAGCCGCCCAGCGTCGATGAAGTCATCGAGGCCGTGGGCGAGTTCTCCGCCGAAGAGCCCACCACCGAAGTCGAGGCCATCGCCGAGTTCGAAGCCGAGGCGCAGGCCGCCGAGGGCATGCTGGTGGCGCCCGAGTACGTGGACGAGGAACAGCAGTTGTCCGTCGGCGCGGGCCAGTTCGAGTTCTACGGGCAGATCTTCGAGCTGCACGTGCAGCAGCTGGTCAAGCTCAAGGGCAGCGGTGGCACCAAGCGCTACGAAGTGCTGGTGCGTGACGCACATGCCGACAACGAATTCGGAGTCGCGCCGGACCGCGTGCTCCAGGACGTGCACGATCCGAGCGCCAATTCGGATCTCGACCGCATCGTCGTCGAACAGCTCGTGTTGTGGATGAGCGAGAACCGCCACACCTGGGAGAACGAACCCGCGAGCTTCTCGGTGAACGTGGGCATGGGCACCATCGCCGACCCGAAGTTCGCCAGCTACGTTGCCACCTCGCTCAAGAACCACAAGGTGCCGGCCAAGGCGCTCGGCTTCGAAATCAGCGAGAAATCCTGCGTCGAGCAGGTCCGCGACGTCGACATGTTCATCCAGGCCTGCGAGAAGATCGGCTGCCACGTGGTGCTCGACGACTTCACCATGCATCACAACGCCATGCGATGGTTAGGCTCGCCGGCGCTCAAGTTCCTCAAGCTCGATCCCAAGATCACCACGACCGCCATGAAGGAAAAGGTGGCGCAGGCGCTGGTGGTGGGCATCACGCAGTCCTCCAAGGTGCTGGGCCTGTCCTGCGTCGCGAAGCGCGTCGACACCCCCGCGGTGCGCGACTGGATGTCGGCCGTGGGACTCGATTACGCCCAGGGATTCCTGCTCGATCAGCCACGCGCGCTGGTCCGTCTCGGCGCCGATTCCAAGAAGTAAAACGGGGCCAGCCGGCCGTCCGGGAATTGGGCCCAGACGAGCCTGCCCCGCGCCAGTCCGTTTGTGAGGCAAGACGCTCCGTCGTACCTTTATCGGATGTCGATCCGTCTCGATCCCCTGCTGAAGAACCGTGCAGCCCTGTTCTGGTCGCTGCACGTCGGAGGCTGGCTGGCGTATGCGCTGTCGCAGGCCGCGGGCACGCTGCTGTACGACAACAAGTACGAGCACATGACCGGCTACTTCCAGGTCATCGCGATCGCCACGGCCAGCGGTTTCCTGCTCTCGCTGCAGCTGCGCTACATCTACCAGCGGCTGCTGCATCGTTCGCCCAGGACCATCTTCGCGATCGCGCTGCTGAGCTGCTACCTGTTCGCGTTGGTGTGGCGCGTGATCGTCAATTCCGCGTATCTGCGGTTCACGGGCGAGTCCATGGATTGGGTGATGAAGTCTCCGCTGGAGTTCTTCAGCAACGCGATGCACTCCACCTACCTGCTGCTGTGCTGGACCGGCATCTACTTCGGCATCAAGTACTACATGTCGTTCCAGCAGCAACAGCAGGCCACGCTGCGCGCCGCGACACTGGCGCAGGAAGCGCAGCTCAAGATGCTGCGTTACCAGCTCAACCCGCACTTCCTGTTCAATACGCTGAACGCGATCTCCACGTTGATCCTGGACAGCGAGAACCGCACCGCGAACCAGGCGGTCATGCGCCTGTCGGAATTCCTGCGCTACACGCTGGACCAGGATCCGATGAAGAAGGTGACGCTGCGGCAGGAGATCGAGGCGATGAACCTCTACCTCACCACCGAGAAGCTGCGCTTCGGTGACCGGCTGCGGCTGGAATTCGCCATCGAGGAGCGCGCGCTCGAGGCGCTGGTACCGAGCCTGCTGCTTCAACCGCTCATCGAGAACGCTGTGAAGTACGCGGTTTCTCCCGCCGAGCAGGGCGGCACCATCCGAGTCGAGGGACGCGCCCGCGGCACGATGCTCGAACTGGTGGTGGCCGACGACGGTCCCGGCCTGAACACGGGCGCCGCGCCAGGCGCGGGCCGCGGCGTCGGCTTGCGGAACACGCGCGAGCGCCTCGCCGTGCTCTATGAAGAGAACCACCGGTTCGCGGCGCTCGACAACAAGCCCGGGATGCGGATCGAGCTCGGTCTGCCGCTCGAGATGTCGGTGGCCTGATTGATGAACTTCTCGCGCAAACTCCGCACGTTGCTCGTGGATGACGAGGCCCTGTCGCGCCGCGGCCTGGAATTGCGCCTGCGCATGGCCGCGGACATCGAGATCATCGGCCACTGCACCAACGGGCGCGAGGCGCTCGAGTCCATCCGTGAACACAAGCCGGACCTGGTGTTCCTCGATATCCAGATGCCGGGACTCTCGGGCTTCGACGTGCTGGCCGAACTGCAGCCGCACGAGCTGCCCATGATCGTTTTCGTGACGGCCTACGACCGCTTCGCGGTGCAGGCCTTCGAAGCGCGTGCCATCGACTATGTACTGAAACCCGTGGACGACTCGCGCCTGGCGGCAACGCTGACGCACGTCCGCGAACTCATGGAGCAACGCGCCGCGGTCGCAGAACGCAACCAGCTGGTCCACCTGCTGGCTGAACTTCGCGGCAGCGGCGAAATAGAGACCACGGAGCAGCCCATGGAGACGCAGACGCCGAATTGGCTCCCCATCCGCAACGGCAGGGAAACCGTGCGGGTGCCGGTGCAATCCATCGAATGGGTGGACGCCGCGGGCGACTACCTCTGCATCCACGCCAGCGGCAACACGCACATCCTGCGCGCGACCATGCGCGAGATGGAAAACCTGCTGGATCCGCGCCTGTTCCAGCGCGTGCATCGCTCCACCATCGTGAATCTCACGCGCGTGAAATCCCTGCGCGCGCACATGAACGGGGAGTATTTCCTCAGGCTGGAGGGCGGGCAGGAGCTCAAACTGTCACGCACCTACCGCGACAAGGTCGAATACTTCCTGAAGCGCCCGCGCGCGCATTGATGCTCATGGGCGGCCCGGCGCTCTGAAGCGGCTCCGGACCCTGACGCGCAGTCAGGGCAGAAAGCTCCGCGCCCAGTCGCCTTCGAGCGAGGCACGGCATCCACCACATCGGCAGGCGTCGTCGTGCGAGAACCCGCGCGGCTCTTCGACGATGGAAACGCAGACTGGCTGGTCTCGCACCCAGATCACCATCGGCCAGCTCACGGCGGCCACTGGCGAGCACGGGCGGCGCCGGATCATCAGCGGCGCCGTCCCTGTCTGGAAGCTGGCGTTGTACGACGAATCTCATCACCGTCCATCTCTCAGAGCAGCTGCACCTTCACGGTCTGGCCGGGTTCCAGGCGTTCCGCGCCTCTCACCACCACGCGATCACCGGCCTGCAAGGTGCCGTCGATCTGCACCTGGTTCGCGCGTCCCGGACCGATGTTCACGGCGATGCGTTCGGCCGTGTTGTCTGACTTCACTCTCATCACGTAGCTAGCTCCCTGTCGCAGGATGACCGCGTCGCGAGGAACGGTGACGACGGCCTTGAGACTCGAAGGCGCGATCTCCACACGGACCGGCGCACCCACGCGCCAGCTTCGATCATTGATGGCGATGCGGAGTTCCACCATGCGCGAACGTTCGTCACCGACGGGAATCACGGCGCGTACTTTCCCCGAACCCTTGTGATCGCCGTCCACGAGTTGGGCCAGCGCTCCGGCATCGACGGTATCCGCCGTGGTCAGCGGCGCACGCGCGACGATTTCCAGATCGCGATCGTTCACGAGCCGCAACAATGGCGTACCGCCGGCGACGAATTCGCCCGACTGCCGCAGGCGCTCGGCCACGACGCCGTCGAAGGGCGCGCGCACGTTGGCCCGATTCAGATCCAGGCGCGCGCGATCGCGCGCCACGCGCGCCTGCTCCACGTCCTGCTCGGCCATCTGTTCGCGTGAGAGCGCTTCGTCGAGCTGGCTCTGCGACACCACGTTGCCCAGCGTCTGCAGTCGCGCGCGCTGGGTGGCAAGCAAGTTGAGTTGCGCCTCGAGGCGCTTGAGTGCGGCTTCGTTGTCGCGCAACGCGAGAGACAATCGCTCTCCGTCGATGCGGGCCAGCGAGTCGCCGCGCTTCACGTTGACGCCGGGCTCGGCGATCCAGGCCAGCGTGCCGCCGACCTCTCCGGAAATCCGCGCATCGTTGCGGCTGACGACGGTACCCGTGGCCGTGAGACTGGCGCCGAACTTCTCGGAGCGCGCCTCGGTGACCACGACCGGCACCGGCGGCGCTTCGCCGGATTGGGCAGCGGCCAGATGGGTAAAGGCGGCACCGGCCGCGGCCAGGGCGGCTGTCATTCCTTTGCGGGTCGCGGACATGTTCATGGGGCGTCTCGTAGTTCTCGAAGAGGTTTGAGGGTCGCGGAAGCCTCGGCGTTTGAAGGCTTCTCGATGAGGCGCAGCAGCGTGGGCAGCAACACGAGCGTGAACACCGAGTTCACCGCCATGCCGCCCACCAGCACCGTGCCGAGGCCGCGATACAGCACGCTGCCGGGGCCGGGCACCAGCACGAGCGGCAACATGCCGAAGAGCGTGGTCAACGTGGTCAGCATGATGGGGCGCGTGCGCGTAGCCAGCGCGGATTCGATGGCGGCGCGCACCGTGGCGCCGCCGCGCATCTCGCTGCGCGCCTGGTCCACGAGCAGGATGGCGTTGTTCACCACGAGCCCCATGAGGACGACGAAGCCCACCATGGTGAGCAGGTCGAGCGTCTGCGGCGTGAACAAGCGCAGGATCACCAGCGCGAGCACACCGCCGAAGCTGGCGAGCGGGATGGTCAGGATCACGTACAGGCTGTCCTTGACCGAACGGAACAACGCCGCCAGCAGCAGGAACAAGGCGATCAGCGCGATGGCGAGGTTCTGCGCCATGTTGGACAGGGCTTCACGCAACGAGCCTGCGTTGCCTTCGTACTGCACCGAACCGTCCGCGGGCAACGCCGCGCGGATCTCGGGCTCCACGTCGCGCTTGAGCTGCTCGATCGCCTGCCCCAGCGAAAGATCCTTGGGGGGGCTCACGTTGAGGCCGATCGTCCGATGGCCATCGACGCGCCGGAGGCCGCCCGCGCCCACCGTGGATTCCACCTGCACAAGCTCGCCCAGCGGCATCACGCTGCCCGTCGGCGTGGCCACTGGCGTGGAAGCCAGTTGCTCCGGTGAATCCCACTTGTTGGCGCGAAGGATCATGTCGAGGCGGCGTTCGCCATCGAAGTACTCGCCCACGAAGGCACCATCACCCAGCGCGCGCACCACGGTGCCGATGTCCCCGCGAGACCAGCCCACTTCGCTGAGCCGGCGATCGGAAGGATTCAGGCGCAGCTCCGGATCAGCCAGCTCGAGATCCTGGAAAGCCTGCACCTGCGCGCCCGGCATCTTTTCCTGGATCAGCTTCTCGGCCTTGCGCGCCGCGGCCAGCAATTGCTCGAAGTTGGTGGCCTGCAGCTGGAGATCGATGTTCCGGCCGTCGCCGAAGCCGCCGAAGAGATTTCCCTGGGAGGCGAAGAACTGAACATCGGGAAAGCCCGTCAGCACCTCTTCGTTGATGAGCTTGTTGAGCTCGTCGATGTGATCGGGATTCAGCGGACGCACGCCGATATTGGTGCCGAAGGCGCCGGCCAGGATGTAGTAGTTCTTGAGCTTCGGTTCCTTCTCGCCGGCCATGTACGGCGCCAGTCGCTCCGCCACCGGCTTCACGAACTCACTCTCGACCGTGTCGATATTGGTGCCGGGCGGCAGCTGGATGAAGCCATCGATGGCGTCACGCTTGACCGGCGGTAGATAGTCGAGCGGCGGCAGCAACGCCCAGGTCAGCACCACGGGCGCGAGGAACAGCACGGCCACCGTCGCGTAGCGGCGCTTGCCCGAATCCGTCCAGCGCACGATCCAGTCCGCCACGGCGCGATACCTGGCGTCCGAACCCTTGTGCACGTTCTCGGCATCGAGCCAGCGTGACGCCGCGAGCGGCAGCGCCGTCACCGCGACGATGAGCGAGGCAATCACGGCGATGGAGATGGTGAGCGCGAGATCGGCGAACAGCTGCGACACCGCGTCCTGCATGAACACGATGGGCAGGAACACGATGACCGCGGTGACGGTGGATGCCAGCAGCGCCGGCCACACCTGCCGGGCGCCGGCCAGCGTCGCCTCGATGCGGCTCAGTCCTTTCTCGCGCTGCTGCGCGATGGCCTCGAGCATGACGATGGCGGTGTCGAGCGACTGTCCCACGCCGAATGCCAGGCCGGCGAGCGAGATCACGTTCAGCGTACGGCCGAAGGCGTAGAGCATCACCAGTGTCACGGTGAGGCAGATCGGGATCGACAAGCCCACGAGCAGCGTGGCGCGCCGGTCGCGAACGAAATACCAGAGCACCAGCACCGCGAGCAGGATCCCGGCGAACAGATTGCCCGTGACCATGTCGATGGCCTGGTCGATGAACACGGAGGGATCGAAGGATTGCGCGATCGACAGGCCCATATTCTTGAGCTCGTTGTCGCGCATGGAGAAGATTTCCGCCTTCACCGCGTTCAAGGTGTCGAGAACGTTGGCATCGTTCTCTTTCATGATCTGGATGCCGATGGCCGGGTTGCCGTTTTGCAAGGCGAGGCTGTTGCGATCACCGCGGCGGACCTGGATCGTGGCCACGTCCCCGAGCCGCACCGGGCGGCCGTCGCGCCACTCGAGCACCAGGTCGGAGAACTGGTCGATGGAATAGCGCCCCGCGAACCGCACCGTGTACTGGCGGCGGCCGATGTCGACGAAGCCACCCGAGACGTCGTCCGCGTTGCCGGCCACCTGCGCGATGCGCGGAATCTGGATGCCGAGCTCCGCGGCGCGCACCGGATCGAAGACGATCTGCAGCTCTTCGTCGGCACCGAAGTTGATGCGCACGTTCGACACGCCGGGGATGGGCTCGACGCGGTTCCGGAACAGCTCTTCGATCTGCCGGCGGTAATTGTCGATGGGGCCTTCCGTTCCCGGCAGCAGCTGCACGAAGAACCACGACAGCGTGTTGTTCGGCCCGTTGCCGCCGTCTTCGCCCAGCGAGATCTGCGGTGCCTGCGCGTCGCGAGGCAGCGGCGGCAGCTGGTTCATGCGGCTGATGACTTCCAGCATCGTCGCCTGCATGTCCGTGCCCACGGCGAAGCGCAGGTTGATGAACGCACTGCCCTGGTTGGCGAAAGCATTGAGCGAGCGCATGCCACGCAGGCCCTGCAGCGCGCGCTCCTGCGGCTCGATGATCTCCGACTCGATCTCGGTGGGCGCGGCGGCGCGCCACGACGTGAAGATCGAGATCGCCGGCTCCTCGACGTTCGGAAAGAGCTGGATGGGTAGTTTGATGAGCGCGAAGATGCCGAGCAGCGCCACCATGAGGATGGCCACCAGCACGCCTGCCGGGTTCCGAAGCGAGGTCTCGGTGAGGTTCATTTGCGTGCCGCCCAAGCGCCAGGAAGTGGCGCCACGATAGGGTCTTGGACGAGGTGGCGGCGGCGGGGTTTACACGGACTGGCGCGGGGCTGGCTCAGGTGGCCGAGGGGCTCGCGACATAGATCGCCCAGGCGACGCCCAGCAGCGCCAGGCCGATGAAGCACCAGGCGAATGCTCTGAACGTTTGCTGCTCCGGCTCGAGCACGGCCTCCGCCGGATCTGCGGGATTCACGTAGACGTCTACCGCAGATCCCACCGGGTATCGCCGTGCGTGCTCCTCGGCGGTGTGCCGCATGAGATGCGATGCGCGGTACATCGGCGCGATGCGATCGCACTCGAGGCGCTTCCCCTCGAACTCATATTCGTAACGTACGAGGACTTCATGGCCTGCGTTACCGAAGCCCTGCGGATTCTTGAACGAGTTGACGGAACACTCGCGTACCACTCCCGTCACCCGCGCCCATCCCAGCTCCGGATTGCGCCGCAGGAGCCGGCGCGCGCCAATGAAGACCATGGCGGCTCCTGTCAAGGCGAGCATGAAGATGCCAAGGGACTCGGCAGGCGGCGGGGTGTGCATGCCCCGCAGCTTGCCGGTAGTTGGATGCCCTTACCAGGTGTAGCGCACCCGGTAGCGCACCACCGCTTCACCATCCTTCGCCACCTTCACGGGAATGTGGATGGTGCGCGCATCTTCCTTGGTGAAGTTGTGCGTCTTGGTGAGGACCTTCCAGTTGGTCCAGCGGTAGAGGTTCTCTTTCACGATCACTTCCACCGGCTGCGACTTGTGGTTGCGCAGCTTCACTTCGATTTCCTCTTCCATCCAGCGCGCCTTGGCGTCCACGGTGAAATCCACCTGGCGGCGCTCGCCCACCACGTCGAAGGCCGAGCCCAGCTTCACGCGCACCTGCTCGTCCTTGGGCGTGTGGTCGATCTTGTCTTCGCCGATGAACTCCAGGCTGCCATCGGCCTTGTCGAGCTGCGACACGCGCAGGCGACCGGAAGGCAGCGGCACGCCGAGGCCGAACGACTTGTCGTTCTTGAACTCGAGGTACACGTCCACCTTCTTGTTCATTTCCGAACCCAGGTTGCGGTCCGTGTACGGCGTGTCGAAGAAGTACGGCTGCGACAGCCCGTAGTAGACCAGCGTCTTCTTCGCGGGGATCTGCTTGGCCTGGTCGAACAGCTCGATCTGCTTGGTGGAGTTGTTGGGCAGCGTGGTCTTGCGACCCAGCGTGTACAGGTGGAATTCGAAGAAGTCCTTCTGCACGAAGCCGGCGTCCATTTCCGGCGCCGCGGCCGCACGCATGAGCACTTCGCGACGCATGTTCTGCGCCACCTCGGGCTGCACGCGGTTCACGTCGCCGGCGATCAGCTTGAGCCTGGCGTCGGAGAAAGTGGCGCCGGACTGGTTGATGATGCTCACCCAGGCGGACAGGTCCAGAAGGCCGCTATTGGCGTCGGCGCCTTCGTTGAACACGATGTTGTAGTCCGCCCACCAGGTGATGCCGCCTGTCTGGTAGGTCACGCGCGTCTTGTGGCTGCCACCGCCCGGCGACTGCACGTCCCACACCAGTGTCGGCCGCGTGTTGAGCCCGCCCGGCAGGTCGGGAAACTTCACCGATGAATAGGCCGGCAGCGAGTAGATGGATCCCTCCTTGTCGCGCAACACGATGCCGTCGCTGGCGGAAAGCAGCGTTCCCGTCACCGTGGTGACACTGTTGCCCACGATCTTGTCCACGGAGATCTGTCGGTCGATGAACTTGAGCAGCAGCTTCTGCGTGCTGACCAGGTCGAACTGGAAGTTCTGCTCGAGCACGCGCGTCGAGGGGTCCGTGAGCGAAGTGAACGTGACCGTGGTCGGATCGATGAGAGCGGCCACGTCGGTGAAGGACAGTTGCGAGCGCCCTTGTCTGATCTGCATGTCGCGATCGTCGCGCACGAGCGCATAGCCGGGGACGGACCCCGCGTTGGGTACGCCCTGCCCGGGCAGCGGCCGGTAGAACTCGGGCGAGATCGCCCCGGGCTGCGCCGTGCTGTAGATGGTGATGGCGGTTTCAGCGCCAGCCGAACCCGCGGCGAGGCCCAGGCAGGTGGCGGAGACGGCGGCGGCAATGGGGTGTCGTGACTTCATTCAGGGAAAACCTCGTGGAGAAAACTGCGAACCAGGTCGCAGGATTGCGGGGAACCCGTTTCGGGAATGTGATGCGGCACAACGGCTTCCGGACATAAGAATCGCAGCATAGGGGCGTGCGATCCTGTAGGACCAATGGTCGATACCGGCCTGAATGGCGCCTGGCGTTCCTGCGCCGCATCCGGTTGTTGCCCAAGAATCTGCGAGCCCCCGAGCCAAGATGGAAGCTTCGAGTCGTATCGAATCCTCTGGTGTAAACCAGACCCCTGACGTCGGCACGCCGGCGAACCCGGGCTTGTCTTTGCCTTCGCCTGCACCAGCGATGGATCGTGAATTCATCATCAAGAACCAGATCGTCGAGCGTTACCTCGCCGGCCGTCTGCCTCCGAAGGGTGTTACCGATTTCGAAAAACTGATCCGCTCACGCCCGCAGCTCATCGACGAGCTGGGGCTCGCCGAAAAGGTGAATGCGGGTCTTCGCCTGTTGGACGCGGCGGGTATAGCCGAACCTTGGGCCGAGAAGCCAAAAAAGATCTGGGAGAAGCCGGCCTTCTCGCTGGGGGCCGCCGCCCTGGCCGTCGCCGCCCTCATTGGCTGCGCCGTGCTGGCCGCCCAGGTTGCATCGCGCAATACCACGATCTCCAGGCAGGCGAAGGAAAACGCCGAAAGGCCGATTGCGCCGTCCACCACCAAGCGCACCGTCCTCGTGAACGTGGCCCGCAATGGCCCGCCGTCCCAGCGGACCGTGGCGATCAACTACGGCGAGTTCGCGGAGATGAAGATCGACCTCTCCTGGGCTCATTTCAGCAGCTATCGCGTGTCCATCGACCGTGTGGACCAGGGCCGCGTGGCGCTGCTCGACGGCCTCGACAAGGACTCCAATGGCCATATCAGGCTGTCCTTGAATGCGGGCGCCTTCGGTCCCGGCGACTACATGGTTGCCATCGAGGGTTTGAACCTGCGGCGCGAAAGCGTCCCGGTCGGCTGGTTCCGCGTCGGCATCGCGCACTGACGGTCAGGGCTTCACGACCACCCGGTCGATGAGCCGCGGGTCCGTTGCCCGCGCATCACTCGCTTCCATCGTCTGTTCGCCATTGCGGTTGGCGGCGCGCCATCGTCTGGGCACGCGGTCCAGGGCGATGGCGTAGATCGTGAGCACACCACTGGCGTCGATGCGCAGGCGCAGCCAGTGCTTGTAGTCCGCGATTCGCAACGAGGAAAACGCTTCGTTGCCGTGCCGGCGGAAGACGCGGATCGAGACGAATAGATAGACGCCGAGGATGAAGGCGCCCACCGGCCCGCCCAGCGTGAACGTGATCAACCCCGAGAGCAGCAGCTGGCTGATGGTGCCGTAACCGAGATCGAATCCTTTCACGGTGAGCAGCAATGCGACCCACCCGACCATGAACGCCGCGGCCAGGTGCAACACCGCGTGCGAAGCGCCGCCGAGGATGCGCCAGGACCGGATGTGCGTATCGGTGAAGAAGATGAACGCGCCGACGATGGTGACCAGCCACATGCCGTTCAGTGGATCGCGGATCGAAGCGTTCAGCGCCGCGCCCAGCGCCGTGGGCAGGTCGATGACATCCGACGCTTCCAGGCTCGCCGAAGCCAGCCAGGCCGACATGGCGTACAGGAAGGCATACAGCCAGCCTGACTTGGGGTTCAGAAACGGGAACAGGAAGTTCCGCCACGTGAGCTGCGCGGAAGTTTTCTCGTCGGGATAAGCCGCCGCCTGCACGAAGCCATTGCGCAAGCGATTTGGTGTCCGGCGCGTGCGTGGGATGCAGGAACGCACCGCCGCCGCCCGCCGTGATCTTCTGCACGCCCTCACGGTTCTCGTGCCGCTTGTAGAAGTGCAGATCGCCCGTGAGGAACACGCGCGCCTGGCGCTTGAATACTTTTTCCTCGAGGAACCGCGTGCTCGACTGCTCTTCGTAGCTCGAGTGGCTCGGATACGCGTCTTCGAGGATCCAGCGCGGCTCGGGCACGCAGAAGATGAGCTTCGCACCCTCGTCCATGCGCCCGGCGACCTTCTGGAAATACTGCACCTGGGGCTCGTCGAGATCGGCGCCAAGCTGCAGATCGATGGCGAGCAGCCACCAGTTCGCCGGGAGCCTGAGCGCGAAGTAGCTGCGCGTCTGGCGCGTGGCGCACCCCGCGAATCCGCGTTCCGGCCGGCAGAACGTGCGGGAGAAGGCGACCAGGCTGTCGTACCAGTCGTGGTTGCCAGGGATGGCATAGACGTCGGGATGCGCGCGGCCCGCGAGCGCCATCTTGTAAGGAGTCTCCGTGCGGACTTCGTACTCGTTGCGCGAGGGATAGGGATAGACCTCGTCGCCGCCGAACACCAGCACGCGGCCCGCGCGCGTGGTCTCTTTCGATCCCGGGAGATCGAGCGTGAGTTCCGGCCTCGCGATGGCATCGGCGACCGCGAAGGTCGAATTCCAGCCGTCGCCGATGTCGGCGACGTAGTCGAGCCAGAAATCGCCTTCGGCGTGCGCGGTCGAGTAGTCGAAATCCGCCTGCGGCTGGCTCGCGAGCGCCTCGATGAGGCGGGTGTCGGAGTGGCGCCCGAAGATGTTGGCGATGGCAACCTGGTAAGCGGAGTGCGCGAGCACACGAGGGTCGTACCAGCCCACCATCGAGCGCCGTCGCGGACGATCCTGCTGCGCCATGACTAACCCCGAAGTGTGAGCACCGGCGGCTGCCTGACCACGGAACGCGTGGCCAGCCACCCCGCGAGACACACTAACAAACCGCCGCCGAACAATCCGTAGAACCAGACCCAGGGATCGAGCTCATAAGGGATCTGCAGGACCTTGCGTGCGATGTACATGCCGGCCACGGATGCCCCGGTAGCCGCGAGCAAACCCGACAGCACACCGAGCGTCGCGAACTCGGACAGCAGCCCCTTGAGCACCGTGCTGCGCTGTGCGCCCAGGGTGCGGAGCATGGCGCTTTCGAAACGCCGCTCTTCCCGGCTGGCCTGCACGGCTGCGATGAGCACCACCAGTCCCGCCATCAGCGTGAACAGGAAGACGCTCTGCACGGCCGCCAGCGCCTTCTCGATGATGGAACGCACCTGGCCCAGCAAGTCGTCCACGTTGAACACGGAGACGCTCGGGAACTGGCGCACGAGCTCCGCGATGGTGCGCGGGTTGCGCGCCTCCATGTGCACGGCGGTCATGTAAGTGCCCTGGGTGCCGTCGAGAAGACCCGGCGCGAAGATCAGGAAGAAGTTGGGCTGGAAGCTGTCCCACTTCACCTTGCGCACGCTCGAGACCGTCGCGGTCTGCGTTTCGCCGGCGATGTCGAACGTGAGCGAATCGCCCAGCTTGAGCCTGAGCTCTTCGAAGTATTCCGTGGACACGGACACCAGCGGCTTGCCGGCGTCTTCCGCGGTGAACCACTTGCCCGAGGTGATCTCGTTGTCGCGGTTGAGCCGGTCCGTCCACGTGATGTTCTGATCGCGCTCGGCGAAGCCGCGGCCACGCTGCGTCTCGAACTTGATGTCGCCGACCGCCTTGCCGTTGATCTGCGTCATGCGCGCGCGGACCATCGGACGCACGTGCACGTCGCGCGCACCGCGGTCCTCCAGGAACTTGCCGAACTGCTGGTGCTCGTCGGACGGAATGTTGATGAAGAAGAAGTTAGGCGTGTCGGCCGGCAGGCTACGGCGCCAGTCGGCGAGGAGGTCCGTGCGGACCACCGCCAGCACCAGCAGCATCATGATGCCGAGCGCGAAGGCCGTGAGCTGCACGACGCTCTCGGTCCGGCGTCGTCCCAGGTTGGCGATGCCATAGCGCCAGGAGACCCCCACGCCGCCTCGCAGACGCGCCGTGAGCTTCACCAGCAGCCAACCCGCCAGCGCAACGACGACCACGAACGCGGTGAGCCCGACGACGAAGGCACCGAACACCTTGAGGTCGCGCATGACCCACCAGATCAGGAAGGCGATCGCGAGCACGGCCGGGCCGAACGCGAGGATGACCAGCGGCGCTGGCGGGCCCACGTCGCGGCGAAGCACGCGCAGCGCGGGCGTGCGGGAAAGCTGGAGCAACGGCGGCAGCGCGCAGCCACCGAGAACCGCGATTGCGGTGAGGAAGCCAACACCCAGCGGGGCCAGGCCCGGAGGCGGCAGATCACCGCGCAGCCAGCCGGAGAGCAGCGTGACGAGCCAGGCCTGGGCACCGAACCCGATGAGCGAGCCGATGATCGCCGCCAGCAGCCCGATCATCGCCAGCTGCGACAGGCTCACCGCCAATGTGAAATTGCGGGTCGCGCCGAGTGTCTTGAGCAGCGCCACGGAGTCCAGGTGCCGCTGGACGTAGCGGCGCGCCGCCATCGCCACCGCGATGGCGCACAACAGGACAGCCACGAGGCTCGCAATGCTCAGGAAGCGCGCCGAGCGGTCGATGGCCGACTTGATCTGCGGCGCCGAGTCCTCGACATCCTCGATTTCTTCGTGGATCTTCTTGTTGGTCTCGAGCCAGTCCTTGAAGTCCGCGACAGCGGCGCGCTCGCCGGCAAACAAACGCGAATACCGCAGCCGGCTGCCCGGCTGGATGAGCTGCGTGGCCGGCAGGTCGGCCTGGTTCATGAGCACGCTGGGCGCGAGTTCGAGAAATGTCGCCCGTTGATCCGGGCGCGAAATCAGGATGTGCGAGACCCGCAGCGTGCTGGCGCCGACGGTGAGCGAATCGCCCACGTTCACGCCCAGCGCCACCGCGAGGCGCGACTCCGGCCACACTTCTCCACGGTTCGGCACGGCGACCACCGCTTCAGGCGCGCCGAAAGGCTCTTCCGAGAGCTTCACCTTGCCACGAAGTGGATAGCCCTCGGATACCGCACGCAGCGACGCCAGCTGACTCGCGTCGCCCTTGAACACGACGCTGAACAGACCGGTCTTCTGCACGATCTGCAGTCCGCGCTTGCCGGCTTCCTGCGCCGCGGACTCATCGATGGGCTGGCCGGACTCGAGCACCAGGTCCGCGGCGAGGACTTCGCCCGCCTGGTTGTCGACCGCGATGCTGATGCGATCGACGAGGAAGCCCACACCAGTCAGCGCCGCCACGGCCACCGTAATGGCCAGCACGAGCACGCCGAGCTCGCCGGACTTCCATTCGCGCAGCAACGTGCGCCATGCCAGGGCCAGTGCGTTCATGGGTTACTTGAGCATTCCGGAATCCATGTGCAGCACCCGGCCGCAACGCCCGGCCACCGCGCGATCGTGCGTAACCAGGACCAGCGTGGTGTGAGAGTGCCCGTTCAGCTCGAACAGCAGCGACACGATGCGTTCGCCCGTGTGGGTGTCGAGGTTGCCGGTCGGCTCGTCGGCGAACAGGACCGCGGGCCTGGTGACGAACGCGCGGGCCAATGCCACGCGCTGTTGCTCGCCGCCGGACAATTGCCGCGGGTAATGGCCGGTGCGCTGGCCCAGCCCCACCCGGCCCAGCGTTTCCATCGCCGCGTCTCGCGCGTCGCGCCGGCCCGCCAGTTCCAGCGGCAGCATGACGTTCTCGACGGCAGTGAGCGAAGGCACGAGGTGGAAGGATTGAAAGACGAATCCCACGCGTTCAGCCCGCAGACGGGCGCGACCATCTTCGTCCAGGGCCGTAAGATCGGAGCCCGCCAATGTGACCCGGCCGGAGCTGGGCGCGTCGAGGCCCGCCAGCAGCGCCAGGAGCGTGGATTTTCCGGCTCCGGAGGCCCCTACGATCGCAACTGATTCGCCTGCTGCGATGTCCAACGACACGTCATTGACGATGGTCAGCATCCCTTCCGGACTGGTAACCTTTTTTGTGAGGCTTTCGGCTTTGAGTACGCTCATCAGACTCTTTTGGTTGCTGTGTTTGCTGACGCTCGCGTCCACCGCGGGCGCCCAGGTATCCGCGCCCCGGAACATCATCGTCCTCGGCGACAGTCTCAGCGCCGCATACGGCATCAAGGCTGAGGATGGCTGGGTCAATTTGCTTGCGAAGCGGCTTGCCTCGGAAGGGTACGGGTACAAGGTGGTCAATGCCAGCGTGACGGGCGAGACCACCCAGGGTGGAGTGTCGCGGCTGCCCCGTGCGCTGGAGTTACACAAGCCCGAGATTGTGATAATCGAACTCGGTGGCAACGATGGCCTGCGCGGCCTTCAGCTCGCCGCGAGCCGTGAAAACCTGCAGCGTTCAATAACGCTCGCCCGCAAGGCCGGCGCGCGGGTGCTGCTCGTAGGCATGATGATTCCGCCTAACTACGGCCCCCGCTACACCGAAGAATTCCGCGGGATGTTTGGCTCGCTGGCGCAGAAGAACTCGGTCGCCGTCGTGCCCTTCCTGCTCGAAGGGGTCGCCCTGAACCCCGCGCTCATGCAGAACGATGGCATCCACGCAAATGCCAAAGGTCAGCCCCGGATGCTCGAGAACCTCTGGCCCAGCCTCAAGCCGCTGCTAGTTGCCCCGCGCAAACCCAAAGGCTAGCCTGCGGAGAAGAAAAAGAGGGGTCTCTCGTGGAAAAGCATTGGCTCAAGTCGTATCCGCCAGGGGTTCGCCCTGAGATCAATGTGAATGAGTACCCCTCGCTCAAGGAGATGATCGAGCGGGGCCTCGCCATCCACGGCGTGCGCGACGCGTACGTCAACATGGGCAAGGCGCTCACGTACGGCGAGCTGGACATCCTCTCGGCGCAGTTTGGCGCGTTCCTGCAGACGAGCTGCGGGCTCAAGAAGGGCGACCGCGTCGCCGTCATGATGCCCAACTGCCTGCAGTATCCCATCGCCATCCACGGCGCGCTGCGCGCCGGCCTCACGGTGGTCAACACCAACCCGCTGTACACCGCGCGCGAGCTGGAGCACCAGCTCGCCGACTCCGGCGCCACCACCATCGTGATCCTGGAGAACTTCGCGCACGTGCTGCAGGAAGTGCTCGCGCACACGCCCATCAAGCACATCGTGATCACCAGCGTCGGCGAGATGCTCGGCTTCCCCAAGGGGCAGATCGTCGATTTCGTCGTGCGCCACAAGCGCAAGCAGGTGAAGCCGTACAGCCTGCCCGGCGCCAAGAAGTTCCGGCAGGCGCTCAAGGAAGGCTCGGCCGTGCGGTTGCAGCCTGTGAAGCTCACGCACGACGACATCGCGTTCCTGCAGTACACCGGCGGCACCACCGGCGTCGCCAAGGGCGCCATGCTCACCCACGGCAACATGGTTGCCAACGTTCTCCAGGCGCTCGAGTGGATCAATCCTTCGTTCCCGCGGGATCCGCAGACATTGATCACGGCCTTGCCGCTGTATCACATCTTTGCATTGACGGCGAACTGCCTCCTGTTCGTAGTGCTCGGCTGGCGGAACATCCTCATCACGAACCCGCGCGATTTCCCCGCGTTCGTCAAAGAGCTAAAGAAATACAAGTTCACGTTCATCAGCGGCGTGAACACCTTGTTCAATGCGCTGCTGCACACCCCTGGCTTCGACAAGGTCGATTTCAGCGAGCTCAAGGTCACGCTCGGCGGCGGTATGGCCGTGCAGGAGGCGGTGGCGAAACGGTGGAAGGAAGTGACCGGCCAGATACTCACGCAAGCGTGGGGACTCACCGAGACTTCTCCCGCCGCTTGCATCAACAAGCCCGGCGCCGATTTCAACGGCGCCATCGGCCTTCCCATCCCCTCCACCGAGATCAGCATTCGCGACGACGATGGCAATGAGCTCGGCATCAACGTCGTCGGCGAGATCTGCGTGCGCGGGCCGCAGGTCATGGCGGGTTACTGGAACCGGCCGGACGAGACCGCGAAGGTGATGATCGGGAAAGACCTGCTGCGTACCGGCGACATCGGCCGCATCGACGAGACGGGCCTGGTGTTCATCGAAGACCGCAAGAAGGACATGATCCTGGTGTCGGGCTTCAACGTTTATCCGAATGAAGTGGAAAGTGTCGCGGTGACACATCCCGGCGTGCTGGAAGCCGCGGCGATCGCGCAGGCGGATGAGAAGTCAGGCGAGGTGGTGGCGCTGTTCGTGGTCAAGAAGGATGCGGCGCTCACGGAACAAGCGCTGATCGATCACTGCCGCAAGGCGCTGACGGGATACAAGGTGCCCAAGCACGTGTATTTCAGGGCGGACTTGCCGAAGACGAATGTGGGGAAGATCTTGCGAAGGGCGTTGAGGGATGATTTGCCGAAATAGTCTATCTAGCTAGATTTTCTTTCCCGGACCGCGCACGTACGCAAACGTGTAGACACCCGCTGTGCAGAGTTTCCTTACCCGCTTGTCCGCTGGTTGGTTTCTGCCCTCGAGCCAGTCGTCCACAGCAGTTAGGAAGGCCAGCGCTTGTTTATCGACGTAGTCGCGAAACGCCGCGAACTCACGCAGCGGTAAGCGAGTTACTTTGCAAGACCGCTCAAAGAGCACCTTGCTTTTGTCTTCAGTAGTGACATTTCTCGTAACAGTCTCGACATAGCGAGACACTCCCTCAGCCAAATGCTCCAGCGTTTCATGGGATAACTGAGTAATTCGCGCAGTCCGTCCAGACGGAATCCATTCGTCGCCCGCGTTTCTTTCGATTAGTTTGGTATCGAGCAGCCGCTGAAACACGATTTCGAATTTCTCCGCTGGGTAGTGCGCGCGCACCAGAGTTTTGAGACTATTTTTCCCGACGGTTGCTAATGGCCTTGGCAAGCCATCATGAGTTAGATACTTGGTTTCCTTGTGCCAGCTGCGTAGCACGCTGCCAAGCCGATGAATGTCTAACCCATGGTAGCGCGCCACGCTCTTGTTTGTGCGCATCGCTTGCTTTATGCAGTCTCCTGCTAGACGCATCAAGTCACTTTCCGAGGCGCCTGCTTGTATCTTCAACCCAAATAGCTGAACTATCGCCTGCTCGACATACAGAGCGGTGTTCACCGAACTAGAATCGGCCATGACTCTTCCTTGTGGGCTTTCGTTTGCTAGCAGTCTCAACCCGTGGAACTTGCGTCGCCAACGCGACGGACACATGTAGCTTGTGCGGGTAACGCGTGAAGCCGGGTGCCCCCAACTCGCTAACGCTTGCCACAAACGCACTCGCGCGATCTTGGAGTTCTCGTACGGCGGAAAATAGCTGCGGAAGTGAATCAAAGTTCAATTGCAATCGAACTGTGTTTGCAGCCAGCTCATTCCTTTCGTCGCTGTGGGCATCGGCGAGAAATTGCGCCCATGGCTTAATTGCTCCAAGCGCCTTGACGGTATCTTGTTTGAGCGGCGCGTCTAATCGAACCAAGCGAATTTCCTTGCTCCGAGTTTCCTCGGTCATACCGAGTCGCTTCATTTCAAGGAACATCGCGCGCGCTGGAATGTCTCCGCTGTATCGCTTCACCAGCGACTCAAAGCTCCTCCGGTGTCTTGTGAATGGAAGTGAGTTCGGAACGCCAGGCTTGTCGCAGTAGTCGGGATCGGTCACCCAGCCAAGTGAAACTCTTTGAGCACGATTTGTTGGCAATGCCTTTTGCGGCATGCCCACAGCTGATTCGCGGGAGAGCTTCGAGACTTCGGTTCTGGTGAGCCCAGTAAGTGCCGCAATTCGGGCGTGATTGCTCTTGTGCGACGAATCGTGATCGAGCGCTTGCGCAGCGTTCAGATAAGCGCGCTTGGCTAAGCGGCTTACCCCCGACACGCCGTATCCGCTGACTACCAATACACGCGCGAGATCCGTGAGAATCTCCGTGACCAGCGCCTCAAGTCTTGTTTGGGATCGCGGAGCGTGGTTCGTCCTGCGATTGCCTCGTACCGGGTAGGCACGTTTCTGTATTGGCTGCCTCATTTCAGTCGAAGGGTAATTCAACCCAAAGACAATTGAGACTCTTCTAGTTCCGCGCCAAACCTTTGGATCTGGTTCTTGGACGAACTCGCGCGTTTCTGGAGTTGTCCGCAAGAATTGGCACTTGATTTTGTATCGAACCGCGTTGCGGCTGAGGCACTAGTCGTTAGCAGTCCATTCTAAGTATCGGCACGACACTCAGGACCTATTCGACTCCCGTCCCCGAGATGCTTTGTTTTCCGGTGCCGCTAATGCTTGACGTGCTGAGGCCCGTGCCGGAGATGCTTTGCTTTCCAGTGCCACTAATGCTTTGAGCGCTGACGCCAGTGCCAGAAATGCTCTGCTTACCGGTGCCCCTGATGCTTTGCACGCTAACGCCAGTGCCCGAAATACTCTGCTTACCCGTGCCGCTGATGCTTTGAGCGCTGACGCCAGTGCCCGAAATACTCTGCTTACCCGTGCCGCTGATGCTTTGAGCGCTGACGTCAGTGCCCGAAATACTCTGCTTACCCGTGCCGCTGATGCTTTGAGCGCTGACGCCAGTGCCCGAAATGCTGCGCTTGCCGGTACCGCTAATGCTCTGCGCGTTCACCCCTGTACCGGAAATACTTTGGGCGGCCGCACCTCTCAGTCCCACGCCACTGTCGATCTTCTCAATGGCTACCGCATAAATTACGCCGGCGACATCCATCCGAGTACCAAGGACGACAACTAAGTCTCCGGCGAGGATGGACTGAGGGAAGTCGGACAACCCTGCTTCCACAAAAACCACGGTGCCATCCACTTGCAGAAAGCCCGCATGCTCATCGTAGAAATCGACTTGACCGGAGACGTACGCGGAGACCGAACTCTTTTCTTCCGGCTGTCGGCTGGTGCTTGAGCCTGTCTGTGCAAGCGCGTCACATGCGTAAGTAAGCAAGAGCAGCCCCGCTAGGTGGCGTAACCCACTGATTCTGCTCATACCTTTCTCCCCGATCGACCACTCTTAGGGGTGGTGCGACATTTGACCTAAGCCGGTGTAGAACGAGACCTACGTCACAGAAGGTACTGCCAAGCTCTCTCTTAAGTCAAAAGGAGTTTGTGCAAATGATGTTGCAGCAGGCGGGTTGCATCCCGATCGACTGGATCTAAGCGTCTGGCGACACACGATCCCGAAGTGGCGACGAATCGGGCGATGTTTCAACGAACTGAAAAACCGCTAGCCCGACCTTCTGGACTTCGGTACCGGGCTGGATCTCAGCGGCGAAAGGGCTCATCCAGTTGTCGAGGTCCGTAAGCAATTCTGTAACCCGTTCCCTCGCGTGCTTTTCGAACACCGGAATTATCTCTTTCGGTAGTCCGTGGTCGGACAAGACCGCTCGCTCCAACCTTTTCCCGGCGTTCCTTCTGTCCAGATTGAACTGGAGCGTGCCTGCCAGACGCGTTAAGGCATTTCCGAAGAGCTCAAGTTGGGCCGGCGACATCTCTTCGGCTGGGATGAATGCCCTGGAAACAACCCTAACGTGGGTTTCACCAGACCAAACAACCATTCGGAGGCGAACGAGCTCATCTAATAGGAGAGTCGGATCTACATTCTGATCGACCGATCTAACTAGATCGGAGAAAGATCGCCCCTTCGGGGCCCGAACCTCTAACTCAAGGGGGATGCCGTACGGGCCGAGAAATTGAGGGTCGGTATGCCATGCGTTGATAATCTCACCCAGCGTCTTCGTCAACGTCTTAGGAGCCGCCGGCAGCGCGCCGTCATTGTCGATAAAGCGATCAACGTCACGCCTGGGCACGCCAGTTGAAACTGAGATTTTTGCTCTCGTTATCTTTGTCCCTTCGCCCAGTCCATCCCTAACTGCTGACTCCACATACACGCCTCGAACCAGTTCCAAAAACTCGTCGTATCGAACACCAGAGCGAATGAGGATTCGAATCAGTGGCCGCATTACACGACGAAACGAATACAACAAATGGTTTCGAGAACTCTCCATCACTTCCTCACAATGCTTAGAACCGCCGGGCTCGCTTGGTTGGCTGCCTCAGCTCTAGCGCGCCGAGATCCTTTCCATTTCGAAGTACGCAAACCTATCCGTCATCCCCGCCACGTAGTCCGCCACCACGCGAGCGCGCGCCGATACGCCGCCATCCCTCTCGGCTCTCACCACTAGTGCTTGATGTTCGACGGGCAGTCGCGCGGGATCTTCCATGTACGCCTCGAATAGCGCCTTGAGCGTAAGGCGCGCCTCGTCCATGACTTCCTTGACCTTGGGATGATTGTAGAGCTTCGCGCGCAGAAATCGTTTCAGTTCCTGGTGCTCTTCGAGCACGTTTTCGCTCAGGGAGATCAGCGGGCGCGGCTGTGCGCGCACGGCATCGATGCTGTCCACCTTGGCATCCGCGATGTTCCTGGCGGCCTGCTCGATCAGGTCGCTCACGAGGTAGTCGACCATCCGGCGGATGGTTTCGTAGAGCTGCCGGCGCTGCGGAACCTCGGGGTATTTCTGCTGCACGATCGAGTGGAATCGCGCGAACACGCTCACGTCGCGCAGGTCATCGACGTGGATCAGTCCGGCGCGCAGGCCGTCATCCACATCGTGGTTGTTGTACGCGATGGCATCGGCGAGGTTGGAAAGCTGCGCTTCGAGGCCGGGCTGGGTGCGGTTCAGGAATCGCTCGCCGACATCCCCCAGGCGCCGCGCGTTCTGCGCGGAGCAGTGCTTGAGCACACCCTCGCGGCACTCGAAGGTGAGGTTGAGTCCGGGAAACTCGGCGTATCGCTCCTCGAGTTCGTCGACCACGCGCAGCGACTGGAGGTTGTGCTCGAAGCCGCCGTACTCGCGCATGCAGTCGTTGAGCGCATCCTGTCCGGCGTGGCCGAAAGGCGTATGGCCGAGATCGTGCGCCAGGCAGATCGCTTCGGTGAGTGTCTCGTTGATCCGGAGCGCACGGGCGACGGTCCGGCCAATCTGCGCAACCTCCATCGAGTGCGTGATGCGCGTGCGGTAGAGATCGCCCTCATGGTTCACGAAGACCTGTGTCTTGTAGACGAGGCGCCGGAACGCATTGGAGTGGATGATCCGGTCGCGGTCGCGCTGGAACTCGGTGCGATACCGGGGGGACGGCTCGGGATGCCGCCTGCCACGGCTCTGCTCATCGACCGCGGCGTAGGACGCGAGCGGCTGATTCATGGGCTCAGCCGCAGCGCACGCGTAGCGTTTCGCGCAACGCGGCGTCGTCGTAGTCGCCCGTCACCACGGACTTGCCGATGGCCTTCAGCAGAACGAGACGAATGCGGCCCGCGGCCACCTTCTTGTCGATCTTCATCTTGTCGGCGAGCGTTCCGGCGGCGAGTTCACTCACGTCGGTGCGAAGGCCGAAGAGCTGAAGCACCTTCTCGACGCGCGTCACGTCGGCGCCGCTGACCCATCCCAACCGTTGCGACATGTCGGCGGCGAGGAGCATGCCGGCGCCCACGGCTTCGCCATGAAGCCAGGTGGCGTAATTGGTGGCGCTTTCGATGGCGTGCCCGAAGGTGTGGCCGAGATTGAGCAACGCGCGGTCGCCCTGCTCCCGCTCGTCCCGGGCAACGATTTCCGCCTTGATCTCGCAGGAACGCTTGATGGCGTGCGTGAGCGCGGCGGTATCGCGCGCGAGGAGCTTGCCGGCGTTGGCTTCGAGCCAGTCGAAGAATTCGCGGTCGACGATGAGGCCGTACTTGATGACCTCGGCGAGCCCGGCGCGAAGCTCACGGTCCGGAAGGGTGGCCAGGGTGTCGGTATCCGCGAAGACGGCGGCCGGCTGGTGGAAGGCGCCGATGAGATTCTTGCCGCCCGGATGATTCACGCCGGTCTTGCCACCGACGGAAGAGTCAACCTGCGCGAGCAGCGTGGTGGGTACCTGCACGAAAGAGATGCCGCGCTGGTAGCAAGCCGCGGCGAAGCCCGACATGTCACCCACGACGCCACCGCCGAGCGCGACCACGCAGGAATCCCGTGCAAAACGATTGGCGACCAGCACGTCGAGCATCCGCGACACATTGGCGAGGGTCTTGTGAACCTCGCCATCCGGCAGCGACACCTCGAGACAACGGCGCGGAGCCAGTGCAGCGCTCAGCTTGGCGGCGTAGAGCGGACCCACCGTGGTGTTCGTGACGATGAGGACGTCGCGAGCCGGGATCACCTGGTCGAATGCCTGCTTGAGGACCATGGCCCCGGCCCCGATGTAGATCGGGTAGCTGCGGTCGCCCAGTTTGACTTCGATACGCTGCACGGAGGTCCTCGGATCAACCGGCCTGTCGCCGGCGGATGCGCAGTATATGCGGCCTCAGGCGGTTTCCTGGGCTGCCTTGAACGCGGCGTAGATGGCGTCCGCGACCACGTGGACCTTGCGTCCATCGGTGCCGATGGTGAAGTTGGACAGGCCCTCGTAAAGAGGCGCCCGGATCGCCATGAGCTCGGTGAGCTTCACCACGGGGTCCACGTCGTGCAGCAAAGGCCGGTTGCGACCTTGTCGGACGCGGTCCGCCTGCTGGTCGATCGAGGTTTCGAGATACACCACGAAGCCGCGTTCGCGCAGGGCCTCGCGATTCTCGGGCAGCAGGATGGCTCCGCCGCCCGTGGCCAGCACGATGGGGCTCTCGCGGGTGATGTCCTCGATGACTTCCTTCTCGCGCTGCCGGAAACCAGCCTCGCCTTCACGCGAGAAGATGTACGAGATGTCGACGCCGGTCCGCGCTTCGATTTCGGCGTCGCTGTCACGGAACGGAGCGCGAACCAGTCGCGCCAGATGCTTGCCTACCGCGGTCTTGCCAGATCCCATCGGTCCGATGAGGAAGATGTTGGACTTGAGGTTCGCCATCGGGCGCGGAGCATAGCGGAAAAGAAGCGGCCGCCCGCGTCGGAGACGGGGGCGGCCGTTGTTTCAGGCGTTTCGACTGATTACTAGAGCGTCACGATGTACGTCAGGATCGTCTCGAGTCCCGACGGCGCCACTACACGCACCGTCAGCGTTCCACCGGTCGCGCCAGTACCGGCCGAGATGGTTGCCGGATAGGACACCGGCTCCGTCGAGCAAGGCATGGTGAAGCTGCTGGGCGCGCCCAACGTCAGACCGGTGCCAGTGATGGTGAAAGCGATGGTGGTCCCTTGCGGCAAGGGATTGTTGTTCAGATCCCTGAACAAGAAGTTGTACGAGCGGCTCTGACCAATGCCACCGATGCCCGGGGCCAACGTGCTGCCGCTGACCGGAGTGACGTTGCTGGGTGAGCCGCTGGACATGATGATCAGCGAATCCGACGCGATGCCGGTGGTCACCTGCGTGCTGCATCGGCCCGAGGTGTCCAGGCAGAGCACGCCGTTGAAGATGCCATCAGCAGGGTCGTACGCCGAGTTGTTGTTGAAGTCGTAGATGGGCTCCGAGGCATCGCGAGAGTCGTTCTCGTTTTCATCGAGATAACGCTCGGGAAGGTCGGCAAAGGATTCACCGTTGTCGAACGAGCCGTTGCCATTCGTGTCCGTGAAGGACTCCTCGCCGATCGCCGTCGCAAGCACCGTCACGCGACCCGCACGCGGATCGCCCACGGGGCGGCCGGGCGGTCTCGGGTTCGAGCTCGTCCAGTTCACGCTGCAGGATCCAGGAGTGGCACCGGTCTGACACTGCGACACGATCGAACCACCTTCCGCCTGAAGCGTGACTGCGGTGCCGTTCGGGACGGGGTTGTTGAACCGGTCAGACATGCGGGACGTCACCGCCACCACCACGCCATCACGGCTCCAGGCTTCCACGTTCGGACACTGGACCGACAGCGAGAAGCTGTCCTGGTCGGGGATGCCGGTGGTAACCGTCAGCTGGCTGGACTGCGTCGCCAGAACTGGCGTCACACCCTGTACCGTCGCGGTGACGCGGACGGTGGTGGCCACGGTGCCACCCTGCACGACAGTCTGCACGCGGCCGTCCGCGCCGCTGACCGCGGTAGCCGGAGACACGCTGATTCCACCCACGGTGGTATTCAGCGCGAAGTTGACCGTGGTGCCGACGCGCGGGCCGCCAGCCTGGTCGAGCACGCGGAACACGACCGTTGAAGTCTCGGGATTCGTGGTGCTGCCCGTTCCGCGCAACGCCACGTTCGTGGGAGTCGCGGACTCGAAGATGATCGAACCGATTACGCCCGCGGCAACCGTGACGGTGCCGTTTGCGGAAAGCTGCGCGCCACCGACGGTCGCCGTCGCGGTGATGACATCACCGCCGCTGCAGCCCGTTGCTGCGTAGTTGGCGGTCGCGATGCCGGTTGTCGTCACGACGGGGTTGGTGATCGTCGCGAGACCCTGCGCGGCACAAGCGGAAGAGAAGCTGACCGACGTGCTCTGCGTATACAGGGCTCCGTCCGACTGCTGGAGCACGGCCTGCAGCGAAGTGCTGCCGCCCGCGGACAAGTTGGGAGTGTTCACCGCCAGGATTCCCGGCTGGAAATTCGCACCGGTTCCACTGCCCATCGTGACGGTCGGCGTCGTGTTGCCGCCCGGCTGGACACGAACGTTGACCGTTGCGGTCAAGGTGCCGCTGGTGGCCGTGACCGTGATGGTGCGCGTGGTCGGGTCGCCGGCGGTGCTGAGCGAGGCGGTGGCTTCACCGCTCGTGTTCGTCGAAGCCGATGCGCCGCTCAAGCCGCCCGACGTCGCCGTGAACGTGACTGGCACGCCCGAGATGAGGTTGTTCGTGGCATTGCGGGCGTATGCCGTGATCGTCGCCGAATCCGATCCGTCCGAAGCGATCGTGGCCACGTTGGCCTGAACGGTCAGCTGCGTGGCGGTCGGATCGCCGGGACCTGGGCCGGGGCCGGTGCCTGGATTGAACGGCTCATCTCCACCGCAGCCGGCGAGGGCCAGTCCAAACAACATTGATAACAGAAGTTTGCGCATTGCTATTCCCTGAAGCTGATTGGTTTAGTGTCGCCGCTCAGTAAACGGTGACACCTTCTCTCAGGATCTTCGGCGTGACGAAGATGAGCAGCTCATCCTTGTTGTTCGCCTTGGTGGTGGTCTTGAAGAGGCGGCCCAGCACCGGCACGTCGCCGAGGTAGGGCACCTTCTTTTCGGTTTCACGACGCTCGGTCTCGAGGATGCCGCCGAGCACGACGGTCTGGCCGTCGTTCACGAGCACCTGCGTGGTGATCTCGCGAGTGTCGATCGAGGGCACATTCACACCGCCGCTGCCGACGATGACCTGGCCGACGCTGTCCTTCTTGACGTTGAGGTCGAGGATGATGCGGTTGTCAGGCGTCACCTGCGGCGTGACCTTCAGCGAGAGCACGGCCTTCTTGAACTGGATGGTGGTGGCGCCCGAGGAAGCCGATTCCTGGTACGGGATCTCGACGCCCTGCTCGATGCTCGCCTCACGCTGGTTGGCGGTGATGACGCGCGGCGTGGAGATCACCTCGCCACGGCCTTCGGCCTGGGCGGCGGAGATCTCGAGGTCGACGAGATAGTCGGCACCGAGCAGCGCGAACGCGACGCTGCCAGCCGGGCTGCCCACGGGCAGGTTGACGTTGTAGCGCGGGGGCGCAACGCCATCCGTTTCCGAGAACACGAACGGAACACCGTCGTTGTCTGCGTCGTCGTCGTTCAGGCGCTCGAGCAGATCCTTGATCGCCGAGTCGTTGGCGAGCGCGGAGCCGCTCGTGTAGCCAAGGCCGTTGCCCTGGTCATAGGTATTGAAGCCGCTGAAGCCGGCGCGCGCACCGAGCTCGCGGGTGAAGTCGTCGTTGACGATCACGATGCGGGCTTCGATCTGCACCTGGCGGATCGGGATATCCAGCGTGCCGACGAGGCGGCGAACGTCATCGAGACGATCGGCCGAGTCCTGCAGCAGCAGGGTGTTGGTGCGCTCGTCCACCGAGACCGAGCCGCGCTTGGAGAGCAGGCCGCCACCGTTCTGCGTCTTGATGAGGGCAGCAAGGTCAGCCGCCTTCGCGTAGTTGACCTGCAGGTACTCGGAGCGCAGCGGAGCGAGGTCCTGGACGTCGGCGCGAGCGGCAAGCTCGGCCTTCTCGCGGGCCGCGAGTTCTTCGGTCGGCGCGACGATGATGACGTTGTCGTTCTTGCGCTTGTCGAGACCCTTGGTGCGCAGGACGATGTCCAGCGCCTGGTCCCAGGGAACGTTCTGCAAGCGCAGCGTGACGCTGCCGGCCACCGAATCCGACACGACGATGTTCTGGCCGCTGGCATCGGCCAGCAGCTGCAGCACCGCGCGCGTTTCGATGTCCTGGAAATTCAGGGTGAGCCGCTCGCCCGTGTAGACACGCTTTTCCTCGGCCTTCTGCTGGGCCTTGCGGGCCGGCTGCACTTCCACGACGTACTGGTCATCCGACTGGTACGCGAGATGCTCGAAGTCACCGGTGGCGGTGATGTTGAGGCGCACGCCGTCACCGACGCGAACCACGTCGAAACCGGCGACGGGCGTGGCGAAGTCACCGGCGTCGTAGCGGCGCGCCAGGTTGCTGGCCACTTCGGCTCCGGCGAAATCGACGACGATCTGGTTGCCCAGCTGACGCAGGCTGGCGGGCATGTGCGGATCGGCGAGGCGCACGATCACGCGGCCGGTGCCACCCGTACCACGGCGGAAGTCGATGCCGCGGATGCTGCGGGCGCCACCTGAGGAAGCGGCCGAGGAGCGCGCCATCGGTGTACCCGAGGCGCCGCCGGAAGTAGCAGCTGTGACGGCAGGCGCCGCGGTGCCGCTGCCGAGCGTGACGATGATGTCGTTGCCCGACACGCGCGTCTGGTACGGCATGAGGCGGTCGAGATTCAGGACCAGGCGGGTGCGTCCGGCGGCTTCGGCGGCCAGCACGGAATCCACACCACCGGAGCGGACGTCGATGCGGCGGGACGGAAGCGCCAGCGCGGTGTTGGCGAGATCCAGGGAGATGCGCGCCGGGTTGTCGATCGTGAAGGCGACCGGTTCACCGGGAGGACCCGAGTGGTGCAGTGTCAGCTGCATCTGTTGACCGGCGAGGGTCTGAACGTCGATCGACTCGAGCTTGTTAGGCGTGCCCTGCGCGTGGGCCGCCGAGGTGGCGAAGCCGACGACAACACAGGCAGCGAGCCACAACAGGGTCGAGGCGGTCAGTTGACGGATGGTGGTCTTGTTCATTCGAATCTACTCCCTGGCGTGGAACTTCAATTCAAGGCAAGTGAGGCGGGCCGTTCCATGTAGCCGCCCAACCCGTCCGGAACCACTTCCACGACACTTATCTTCGAAGGCGTAATTTCTGTGACCCTGCCATCGGCCTGGCCCATGTAATTTCCCGGCAGCACGCGATGCACCAGCCCGTCCTTGGTCTTCACCAGGCCGTACGTGCGGTCGGCGAGGCGCAACGTGCCCACCATGCGCAGCGTGTCCAGCGAGAACTGTTCGAGGAACTCGCGGTTGCGCCGGTGATCCGGCCGCAACGCGGCGGCGGAACTCGCGCCCGAGCCGCCAGGCATGAACGGCGATCGCACGGCGGCCGATTCATACGAGTACGACTCGTAAGGCTTGAGTTCCGGGAGCGGCTCCACGCGGCCACCCGGTTCCTTCTTGGTCTCGGTGATGAACTGTTCGAGCTCGTCGTTCTTGCTCGAACAGCCGGCCAGCGCTCCCACGAGCAGGCACAGCGCGCCAACGAGGAACCAACTGCTTTTCTGATTGGAAGACATATCCATAACCTGCGTCGCGCGAATAGTTAGTCGACTTTCTTCCCGGTCTTGGACCTTTCGCCCGCCTTGGCCTTCTCGGCGGCGGCGACCTCGGTGTCATCGAGGTAGCGGAAGGTCTTGGCCGTCAGCTCGAACGAGAGGTTGTCGTACAGGTCCTTGTTGTCCGGCTTGATGGTGATTTCGTGCAGCGTGACGATGCGCGGCAGCGCGGCGATGCCGCTCACGAACTCACCCATCTGGTGATAGGAGCCGGTCAGGCGGATCTTGATCGGAAGCTCGGCGTAGAAATCCTTCTTGTTCTCGTCCGCGGCCGGCTGGAACAGCTTCTCTTCGAGGCCGGCGCCAACGCCCACCTGGGAGATGTCCACCAGCAGGCTGGGGACTTCGGTTCTGCCGGGCAGCTGACGAAGCAGCGCGCCGAACGAGCGCTCGATGTCGGCCAGCTGTTGCTGATAGACCTCGAGGTTCACCGCTTTCGAATGCTTGGACTTGAAGGTTCCGCGAAGGGTCGTTTCCTGGGCGGCGGCGGCGTCGAGCTTCGGCTTCTGGTCGCTCCACACGAAGTACCAGAAGGAAGCCGCGGCCAGGCCCACGAACACCAGGGCCACGAATCCGGCGCGAACCGGCAGCGGCCAGCGACCCGGATCATTCGGATCCAGAGTCTTCAGATCGTCGAGAATGCTCATTGACCACCCGCCTGCGCGACGCGGCGCTTGGGTTTGTTCTTGGTCTCATCGACCTCTTCCGCCTGCCCGGACTGCTGAGCCCAGAGGACGAAGGTGGCGCCGATGACGGAGTTCTTCTTGGTCTCGACCACTTCGAGGTCGGGGTTCTTGAGATAGCTGGAACCGTCGATGTTGCGCATGAAGGCCGAGACGCGCGTGGACGACTGCGCCACGCCCTCGAACTTGATGCGGCCATCGGAGTTCTGCGTGATGCCCGTGAGGTACACGCCATCCGGAATCTGCTTCGCGATCTCGTCGAACACGTGCACGATTTCCGGACGTGAACGTTGCAGCTTCTCGATGACTTCCATGCGGGCGATGAAGCGCGCCTTGTCGGCCTCGAGGCTGTTGATCTTCTCGATCTGCTTGTCGAGCTCGGCGATTTCGGTCTTGAGCTTCTCGTTGCGCGCTTCCTGCGCGCTGACCATGGAATCCATCAGCAGGTAGCCGACGAAAGCGGTGAGGAACGCGGCAATGGCAGCGCCGCCGAGCGCCACCATGAACTTGAGCTTTCGCTCCTTGCGTTCTTCATCGCGCCAGGGAAGTAGGTTTATGCGAGGCATTAGTCGAAGCTCCGCAGTGCGAGGCCGCAGGCCGTGAGCAGCGCGGTGGCATCACGCGCCACTGCCTGCGCCTTGGCGCGCGAGGAAAGTTTCATCTGACCCAGCGGGTCACCCTTCTCGGCCGAGATACCCACGCGGCTCGAGATCACATCGGAGACGCCCGAGATGTTCGCGCAGCCACCACACACCAGGATCTTCTCGGGCTGATCGCGGCCGGAGCCGGAAGCGAGATAGAACTGGAGCGAACGGCTGACTTGCTGCGTCATGTCGTCGATGAACGGATCGAGCACCTCGGCCTGGAAGTTGCCCGGCAAGCCGCCTTCTTTCTTGGCGCGGCCGGCTTCTTCCATCGAGAGACCGTAAGTGCGCATGATTTCCTCGGTGAGCTGCTGCCCGCCGAACGCGAAATCACGCGTGTAGATGACCTTGAGATTGCGCAGCACGCTGAACGTGGTGCTGCTCGCGCCGAAGTCCACGACGGCGATGGTGCGGTCGATGCCGCCATCCGGCATCTGGTGCGTCATGAGGCGGCAGGCGTTTTCGAGGGCGAACGCTTCCACGTCGACGATCTTGGCGGTGAGCCCCGCGGCGTTGACAGCCGCCTGGCGCTGCTCGACGTTTTCGGTGCGCGTCGCGACTAACAACACGTCGTTGGTCTCGGGATCCTTTTCCGAAGGACCGAGCACCTCGAAGTCGTAGGCGACTTCGTCCATGGGGAACGGGATGTACTGGTCAGCCTGCATTTCGACCTGGGCTTCGAGGTCGCGCTCGCGCAGCGAGCGGGGCATCTGGATGACCTTGGTGATGGCGGCGTCGCCGGAGATCGCGATGGCGACTTCCTTGGCGCCGGCGCCGGAGCGCTTGACCGCACGGCGAATGGCCTCGCCGACGGCTTCAGCGTCGACGATCGCCTTTTCGTTCATGGCGTTCTGGGGGGTGGGCTCCGCCGCGTACGACTCGACGCGATAGGTGCCACCGCTGTTCACGAGCTCGATCAACTTGACCGACGATGTCGTTATGTCAAGCCCGAGCAACGGACGATACTTGCGCGTGAGGAACAGCACTTTTGCAGTCCTTTCAGAAGGTTAAAGCGAAAATCGTGCGACCAGTCTTAATCACGAGAGACTATATATCAGCGTGAAGTTAAATTGAACGAGACGCCCCTCACGAATCTGGCGGATTCCTCGGGATATCCCGAAGGGGTCCGCTAGGCAGGGGGAGACGGGCTGGGGTCCCAGGGGGTGGGCATTGGAACCAGAGGGCAGTTACCCGTATCAACTCAAGCTGAAAG
The DNA here is from genome assembly GCA_963846605.1 of uncultured Pseudomonadota bacterium. GTDB lineage: Bacteria > Pseudomonadota > Gammaproteobacteria > Steroidobacterales > Steroidobacteraceae > CADEED01. The sequence continues at coordinate 399,253 of CAWJWS010000006.1, read as the reverse complement.
CCCGAGCCGGCAACCCCGCTGTCGTAGGCCAATGCAGACCCTTAGACCGGAAGCTTTGCGTCCCCACCTTTCGGTGAGTATGCGTATCGACGGCGGTTACTATGCATAGGGCATAACGCGCGCGCAACCGACGAGACCCGCATTCTGTGAAGCCAAACTACTTTCGATTGTTCATCCAGACCCTGATGGGTGTGACGGCGATCACACTTGCGGCCTTTTACGCGTTCGTCTGCAGCTACGTGTACCTGGAACCCACGCTTCCGACCGTCGCGGCGATGAAGAACAACGAGCTGTCGGTGCCGCTGCGCGTCTACACGTCGAGTGGCGAGCTGATCGCGCAGATCGGCGATCAACGCCGCAACCCGGTGAAGTACGAGCAGATCCCGTTGGTCGTGCGCCAGGCCTTCATCGCCGCCGAAGACGACCGCTTCTTCGAGCACCACGGCTTCGACTGGCAGGGCATCGCCCGCGCGCTGTTCGTCAACGTGACCTCGGGCGAGCGCCAGGGCGCGAGCACGATCACCATGCAAGCCGCGCGCAGCGCGTTCTTCACGCAGGAACAGACGGTGCGCCGCAAGCTGCAGGAGACATTCGTCACCTACCGGCTCGAGCACGAGTTCACCAAGCAGGAGATCCTGGCTCTCTATCTGAACGTGATCTTCTTCGGCCATCGCGCCTATGGCGTGGCGGCGGCGGCGGAAACCTATTTCGGAAAGCCACTCGACGAACTCACGCTCGGCGAAGCCGCGATCCTCGCGCGCGTGCCGCAGTGGCCGTCGAGGTACAACCCGATCAGTGATCCGGAAGGCTCGGCCGGCCGGCGCGCCTATGTGCTGCGCCGCATGACCGAACTCAAGTTCATCGACCAGGCCGCATCGGATGCCGCCGCGAAGGAAGTAGTTAGATCGTCGGGTACGTACCGCACGCTGTCCGACGTGGAGGCACCTTACGTGGCCGAGATGGCGCGCCTCTTCGTGCGCGAGAAATTCGGCGAGAAGGCGCAGGAAGCCGGCTACAAGGTGTACACCACCATCGACGGCCGCCTGCAGAATGCGGCGAATCATGCGCTGCGTGTGGGCCTGGTCGACCACTCGCGGCGCAGCGGCTGGCATGGGCCTGCCAACCGTGTGGAACTCACCGGCAATGAGAACGACGAAGGCTTCGAGAGGCTCCTCGACGAATACAACGTCGTGGGTTCACTGCAGCCGGCGCTGGTGATCTCGGTCGCCGACAAGCAGGCCAAGGTGTTCGTAAAGCGGCTTGGAGCAGCCACCATCGAGTGGGCCGGCATGTCGTGGGCGCGGAAGCGAGTCAGTGAAGTCGAGCTGGGCCCCGAGCCGAAGCTCGCCGCCGACATCATCGCCCGCGGCGACGTGGTGTACGTCCTGCGAGACAAGAAGGAAGGCCCGGTCGAACTGGCGCAGATCCCGGATGCGCAGAGCGCATTGATCGCGCTCGATCCCAACGACGGCGCCATCATTTCTCTCGTAGGCGGCTTCGACTACTTCGAGGGGCAAGGCAAGTTCAACCGTGTGACCCAGGCAAATCGCCAGCCGGGTTCGGGGTTCAAGCCATTCATGTACGCCGCGGCCATGGCGGGTGATTTCACGCCGGCGACGATGTTGCTGGACGCGCCGATCATCATGGACGACCCCAACCTCGAAGAGGTCTGGCGGCCGAAGAACTCGGGTGGCGGCTTCCGTGGGCCGATGCGCCTGCGCGAAGCCATCGTGCAGTCGCGCAATCTCGTTTCGATCCGCCTGCTTCAGGCGATGGGCATCAAGGCCGCCATCGAGTACGTGCAGAACTTCGGCTTCACCCGGCAGCAGCTGCCTAACAATCTCACGCTCGCCCTGGGCAGCATGAGCGCCACGCCACTGCAGGTGGCTTCAGGCTTCGCCGTATTCGCGAACGGCGGCTACCGCATCGATCCGTTCTACATCGACCGCATCGAAGGCCCCGGCGGCCAGATCCTGTACACCGCCGAACCAAAGGCGGTCTGCGCCGAGTGTGTGCAGCCGATCCGTGCGGTGTCGGATGCCGAACGCGCAAAGAATCCCGTGGTCAGCGCCACGTTCCTGCCGCCCACTCCGCTCACCACCGGCGCGCGTCGCGTGGGAGAAGCGCCGCGGGCCATTTCTCCGCAGGTGTCGTTCCTCATGAACGACATCATGAAAGACGTGATCACGCGCGGCACGGGCCGGCGAGCTCTGGCGCTGGGCCGATCCGATCTTCGCGGCAAGACCGGTACCACGAATTCCTCCGTGGATACCTGGTTCAACGGCTTCAACGATTCACTGGTAGCCAGCGTGTGGGTGGGCTACGACGACAACACGCCGCTGGGCGAACTCGAGGAAGGCGCCCGTACGGCGGTGCCGATCTGGGTCGACTACATGCGCGAGGCACTGCGTGGTGTGCCCGAGACGCGGCGGTCCGCGCCGGAAGGCATCGTCGAAATGAAGATCAATGGTCACACCGGCGGAACCCGTGACGCCGACCTCGATCCGATCTTCGAATACTTCCGTGCCGACATGCTGCCGACCGAAGAAGGCTACGTGGGTGACACTGGCCCCGGCCCGCAGGACATCGACCCGAATTCGCCGGATACTCCGCAGAGTGGTTCCGATCCCATTTTCTGATCCATGAAGAAATTGCCGCCTCGTGCCGAAAACTTGCGCCGCGCGCTGGCGCAGGAAGCGGCGCGCATCATGTCGGAGCACGGCATTCGCGATTTCCTCACGGCCAAGCGCAAGGCGGCGGAACGATTCGGCGTGACGGACGGCAATGTGCTGCCGAGGAATACCGAGATCGAGGACGCGCTCGCCGAGTATCACCGGCTGTTCGGCGGCGAGCGCCATGCGCAGACGCTGGCGGGTCAGCGGAGCGCGGCCCTGTCGGCGATGCAACTGCTGGCCGAGTTCGATCCGCGGCTCGTGGGATCGGTGCTCACGGGCAATGCCACCGAGCACAACGACATCCAGCTGCACCTGTTCGCGGAGCGCGCCGAATCCATCACCTTCCGTCTCATCGACCTCGGCATCGATCACGAGGTGGTGGAGCGGCGCGTTCGTTACGGATCCGATCGCGTGGTGGCGTATCCCGGCCTGCATTTCGAGGTGGATGACCACGTCGTCGACGCCACGGTATTTCCCGTGGATGGCATCCGCCAGGCGCCGGTGAGCCCGGTCGATGGCAAGCCGATGCGCCGCATCGATGCGGAAGAGCTGGCGACGCTGCTGGACCTCGAAGAAGAAGTGCCACGCGCGCAATGACGCGCGCGGCACCGCGCGCTGATCAGCGCTTGTCTATCGAGAGATAGTCGCGCTTCGTCGGCCCCGTGTAGAGCTGACGCGGGCGGCCGATGCGCATGGCGGGGTCGGAGATCATCTCCTGCCAGTGCGCCACCCAGCCGACGGTGCGCGCGATCGCGAACATCACGGTGAACATCGACCGCGGAATGCCCAGCGCGGAATAGATGATGCCCGAGTAGAAGTCCACGTTCGGATACAGCTTGCGCGCGACGAAGTATTCGTCCTTGAGCGCGGCCTCTTCCAGGCGTTGCGCGAGCTCGAGCAGCGGGTTGTCCGTCTTGCCGAGCTTGGCCAGCACCTTGTGGCACATGTCGCGGATGATCTTGGCGCGCGGATCGAAATTCTTGTAGACGCGGTGGCCGAAGCCCATGAGGCGGAAGTGGCTGGACTTGTCCTTGGCCATCGCCAGGTACTTCGGAATCTGATCAGCCGTGCCGATCTCTTCCAGCATTTCCAGCACGGCTTCGTTCGCGCCACCATGGGCCGGACCCCACAGGGCGGAAACGCCCGCGGAGATCGCCGCATACGGATTGGCGCCGGTCGAGCCCGCAAGACGCACCGTCGAGGTGCTTGCGTTCTGCTCGTGGTCGGCGTGCAGGATGAACAGCAGGTCGAGCGCTTCGGCAGCGACCGGATCCACTTCATACGGTTCGCAGGGAACCGCGAAGAACATGTGCAGCATGTTCGCGCAATAACCGAGATCGTTGCGCGGATAGACGAAGGGCTGACCCAGCGAATGCTTGTATGCCGCGGCCGCGATGGTCGGAATCTTTGCCACGATGCGGTGCGCGAAGATCTCGCGGTGCCGCGGGTTATGGATGTCCATCGAGTCGTGATAGAAGGCCGACATCGAAGCCACCACCGCGGACACCATCGCCATCGGATGCGCATTGTGGTGGAAGCCACCGAAGAACCGCATCAGCGATTCATTGAGCATCGTGTGGTTGCGGATGCTCTTCTCGAACGACTCGAGTTCCGGCTTGGTCGGCAGGTTGCCGTTCAGCAGTAGATAGCAGACCTCGATGAACGAGCTCTTGTCGGCCAGCTGCTCGATGGGGTAACCGCGGTGCATGAGCACGCCGTTCTCACCATCGATGTAGGTGATCTTGCTTTCGACCGCCGCGGTTGCACCATAACCGGGATCGTAGGTGAAAGCGCCAAACTCCTTGGCGAGCGGCGCGATGTCGACCACGGATGGGCCAATGGTGCCGGAGCGGACGGTGAGCGCGGCCTTCTTGCCGCTGGTGGTATCGACGAGTTCGAGTTTCTGGTCGGACATTTGGGAGCTCAAAGCAAAGCCGTGCGAGCCTTACATGGTCCGCGAACGGAATCAAGGCAACGGCGCCGACAATGAGGCGCCGTGTGCGGCATCACTCGACTATCTTGAACAACTGCCCCGGCGCCGGTTCCTTGTTCGGATACAGCGCGTTGATTAGTTCGAGGGTTTCCTTCTTGAATTTTTCCTCGGGCATGTCGTTCGCGTAGGCGGCGATGTCGGTCTTGTCGGTGGCTTTCACCACCTTGACGCGATATGGCTCGGTCAGCGGGAACTCCGCCGGACGAAGCCCACGCAGCGTCAGAATGGTCGACTTGATCAGACCGTCGATCTCGGGAATTCCATTCATCGCCGAACGGCTGGCGCCCGCGAAAATGTAGGCGCTCTGGCCGCGGTACATCACCGCCCAGCGCACCGGACCCAGGCCGTTGTCGATGGGAGATCCACTGCGCGCCAAGATGGTGTAGCCCTCGCTGTTGTCGTCGCCCGCCAGGGGTTCGCCCTTGAACACCGACTGACCCTTGAGTTTGGACAGCAGGAACTCTCGCGGCGCCTGCTTCTCGGGTTTGGCATCGATGGTCACCTGCAGGATGGCGTCCTTCTTCGGAGTGAACGCGAGCAGGCGGTCACGCAGATTCTCGATGGTCCAGCCTCGCGGGAACGCGAGCGTGATGCCCATGTCAGCGTGATAGAAGCGGTTGTCCCGCACGATGCCCTGCGCCTTGCTGGATCCGTAGGCGATGCCGTTGATGGTGGTGAGGTATTCATCACGGCGCTCGAGCCAGCCAGTCGCGGGCGCTTCCTTGATGTTCGCGGCTCCCTTGGCAGCCTGGATCTCACGCTGATCCGGGCTGGGATGGCTCGAGAACACGCCGTGATACAGGCGAGGCTCGCGGCCTTCCGCCGCCGCGCGCTGGCGCTCGAATTTTTCGCCGGCCTGGAACATCTTGAAGACGTTGCCGATGGAGTCGGGATCGTAGCCCGCCTTCACCATGTATTTGAGACCCAGCCGATCGGCTTCCATCTCGTTCTCGCGGCCGTAGCCCATCATCCACGCCTGCGCGCCGATGTTGGCCAGCTGTCCGACCGCATTGGAGCCGGTGAGAATGGCGGCGGCCATCGCACCCAGCGACGCGGCGACACCGCGCGCCTGCCGGCGGGCGGGATGGCGAGCGGTGATGTGTCCGATCTCGTGGCCCACCACACCGGCAAGCTCGGCTTCGGAGTTGAGGTTCACGAGCAGGCCGCGATTCACGTAGACGTTGCAGCAGCCGGTGACGAACGCGTTGATGTTCTCGTCATCGAGAACGTAGAAGCGGAATTCCTCGTTGGGCAGGTCGCTGGCCTGGGCAAGCCGCTGGCCGACGATGTTCACGTATTCCTGCAGCGCCTGGTCGTCGTAGATTCCGAGCGCCTTGACGATCTCCTGGTGATTCTTCTGGACCGTCTTCTTTTCACCCTCGAGGCCGCCGACGCCAACGCTCTTGCCGCCGGTGGAAGGATTGCTGACGCATCCGGTGGCGAAGGTGACGACCACCGCGAGGACGAGTGTGAGTAGCTGCAGGCGCTTCATTTTCTGGGTCTCCGCGGGCGGGCCGAGCGCGTATTTAACTACGATATGGCTGCGCCACAACAAGTTCCGGGATCGGCTGGCCAGACCCCGGGACACAACAAAAAAGGCGCCCCTCGCGGACGAGGGGCGCCTTTGTGTGTTGCTCGAAGGAAGCGAAAGGTTCGCTTAGCGGGCCGCGGCGGCGGCGTACTTCTTGCGGAACTTGTCCACTCGGCCGGCCGTATCCAGCATCTTCTGCTTGCCCGTGAAGAAGGGGTGGCAATTGGCGCAGACTTCCACCTGCAGGTCATGGCCCAGGGTCGACCGCGTCTCGAAGGCGTTGCCGCAGGTGCAGCTCACTTTGATTACTTTGTAGTCGGGATGCGTGTCGGCTTTCATGGGTTTCTCTCTACCGGGCGGATTTGGCCGGCCGGGGATGGGAAAAAGGGCGCGCAGTCTAGCGGGCCATTTGTGGGTTCTCAAGCGCAAATCCCAAGTGGTCCTTATCCACAGAAATTGTGGATAACTCTGTGGGCAGAGGCTCGTCGCCAGCCCTAAAACCCTTTGATCCGCGCAAAACCGTTAGCTTGGTCAAATAATGACCATCCCATGAAACGTTTTTGAATCAACGGCTTAGAGCGTCTTTATCCTGCAACAGGATTGAAACCTGCCGTAATACCCTTGTTTACGGACCTACCCCGGGGCGGCTGTGAATAAAGCTGCCCTGACCAGGCGCGGAAAAGCTCAGGACGACGCGGGCGGTCTCGCCTCCGGCAGCAGCGGGACCAGGATGTCGTTGAGGAATCGGAACCCCTGCGCCGTCGCTCGCCAACGCCCATCCCGGCGCTCCACCAGGCCCCGATCAAGCACTGCCGCCAGCGAGTTCTCGAGTACCCGTGGCGAAAGCCCGGTGCGCTGCGCAAACAGCGTTTCTTCGAAACCCTCCACCAGCCGGAACCCATTCATCGCGAATTCGAAGGGCAAGTCGGCGTCAGGGATGACCTTTCGGACCAGGGCCTGCGGCTCGGCTGCCAGGTAGCGGCGGGGCTCCCGCCACTGCTGGGTGCGGACGATCGTCGCGTTGGCGGCATCGGTGATCTTCCCGTGTGCGCCAGCGCCGATGCCGAGGTAATCGCCAAACATCCAGTAATTGAGGTTGTGCGCGCAGCGCAGACCCGCTCGCGAATAGCCCGACACCTCGTACTGCTGGAAACCAGCCTCTGCCAGCAGTTGCAAGGACGCGGACAACATGTCGTCCACCACGTCGTCGGCCGGTTGAATCGGCGGGGAGGCCGCGAACAGCGTGCCGGGCTCGATGGTGAGGTGGTACTGCGAGAGATGCGCGGGTGCCAGCGCGAGAGCGGCGCGCAGATCGGCCTCGGCGCCAGCGGCTGTCTGCCCGGGCAGCGCGTACATGAGATCGAGGTTGAAGTTCGACAGCCCGGCCGCGTGCAGCTCTTCCGCGGCGCGGCGCGTTTCATCGGCGGAATGGATGCGGCCCAGCGTCTTCAGCTGCGCGGCGTCAAAGGTCTGCGCACCCAGCGATACCCGCGTGATTCCCGCGGCGCGGTATTCGGCGAAGCGCCCCCGCTCGATGGTTCCCGGATTCGCTTCGAGCGTGATTTCGATATCGCGCTGGAAGCCCAGCTGATTGCGTACGTGATCCAGCAGGCCGCCGATCGCGGCAGGCGAGAACAAACTGGGAGTTCCGCCACCGAGGAAGATGCTGCACGAGCCCACGCCCCTCCACTCCTTTCATCTGTCCATCGAGATCGCGTTTCAGGGTCTCGATGTATTGCTGCTCAGGCAGGGCGTCGCGGAGCGTGTACGAGTTGAAGTCGCAGTACGGGCACTTCTGCACGCACCAGGGAAAGTGTGCGTACAAGGCGAGCGGCGGAGCCTGCATCACCGGCTCCGCGGAAACTGGGCCAGGAAGGCATGCAGCGCCTGCGCGCGATGGCTCTTCCGGTTCTTCTCGGCCGCGGGAATTTCCGCCACGGTGCGCGTATCGCCTTCGGGCACGAACGAAGGGTCGTAGCCGAAGCCGCCGTCGCCCCGGCGTTCATCGATGATGCGGCCTTCCCAGCTGCCTTCGCCAACCAGCGGCGACGGGTCTTCGGCGTGATCCACGTAGACGATCACGCAGCGATAACGTGCGCCGCGTCGCGCGCTGTCGACTGGCGCGACCGCGCTCAGCAGTTTGTCGAGGTTGGCTTCGTCGCTGGCGTCCTCTCCGGCATAACGCGCCGAGTAACGCCCGGCGCGCCATCGAGTGCGTCCACTTCGATGCCCGAATCGTCCGCGATGGCCGGCAGCCCGCGTGATGCGCGCCGCGTTGCGCGCCTTGATCAGCGCGTTCTCGAGAAAGGTGGTGCCGGTCTCGGGCGGCGGCGCTATTCCGAAATCGGATTGCCGCGCACAGCGTGAACCCCCGGTCCGCGAAGCAGCTCGGAGAACTCGCGCAACTTGCCGGCATTGGAGCTCGCGAGCACCACGCGTGACGGAGCGCTGACATGCACGACGCGGCGCGCTCAGCCGGCGCGCACCTCGACCTGCAGCTGGAAGAGCGTGGCGATTCCGGAAGCAGCGAGATTCAGCAGCGCATCGAGTTCGTGGCGGCGGAAAGCGTGGCCTTCCGCCGTGCCCTGCACTTCGATGAATCCGCCGCCATTGTTCATGACCACGTTCATGTCGGTCTCGGCGGAGGAATCTTCGGCGTAGTCGAGATCGAGCACGGGCGCGCCGCTTGCAGATGCCGACCGAGACCGCGGCCACCTGGCCGTGCAGCGGCGACGCCGCGATGAGCGCGCTTCGCGCCAGCAGCGCATCGCAGGCGTCGGCCAGCGCCACGTAGCTGCCGGTGATCGCCGCCGTGCGCGTACCGCCGTCGGCCTGCAGCACGTCGCAATCGAGCGTGATGGTGCGTTCGCCGAGCGCGGCGAGATTGGTGACCGCGCGCAACGAGCGGCCGATGAGGCGCTGGATTTCCTGCGTGCGCCCGCTCTGCTTGCCCTTGGCCGCTTCGCGCGCGTGAGCGCGTGTGCGTGGCCCGCGGAAGCATGCCGTATTCCGCCGTCACCCAGCCCTGGTTCTTGCCGCGCAGGAAGCCGGGCACGATTTCCTCGACGCTGGCCGTGCACAGCACACGCGTGCTGCCGAACTCGACGAGCACCGAGCCTTCGGCGTGTTGGGTGAACTGACGGGTGAAGCGTACGGCGCGCAGCTCATCGGCAGCGCGGCCGCTGGGACGGGCGCTCATCAGGCGTTTCCGATCCAGCGCACCACCGCGGCGGTGGTGTTGTCGCTGCCGGCGCCGACGGTGCCCACGGATCTCTCCGCCAGGCGCACGAGCTCGTCGCGCAGCGGCGCGCGTGCCGGCGGGAAAGCGCTGCCGATGTCGTTGTCGTCGAGGCCGCCCCACAGGCCATCGGAGCAGACCAGCAGGATGTCGTTGGTCTCGAGCGGCTCGCGCAGCGAGACGCGTCATCTCGGGCAGGAATGCCTCGCCGCCCAGGCAGCATTCCACGAAGTTGCGCATGGGATGCGAGAGCGCCTGGTCCTGCGTGATCACGCCTTCGCGCAGCAGGAATTCCACGTGGCTGTGATCGCGCGTGCGCTTGAGCACCTTGCCCCGACGCAGGAGATAGATACGGCTGTCACCGATGTGCGCCCAGTACGCGCTGCCGTTCTGCACGAGGCACACGGCGCACGTGGCGCGAGGACGCGCCTCGAGCGGAAGGGCGATGCCGAGCTTCACCACTTCCTCATGGGCGCGGCCCAGGGTCAGATGAAGGAATCCAAGCGGATCGAGGATGGGTTGCGGTGTGTGCCAGAACGCTTCCACGAGCACCTTGATGGCGGTCTCCGCGGCCTTGGCGCCATCGGAGTGACCACCCATGCCATCGATGACGACGAGCAGGGCGGAGTGCTCCGAGACCGCGACGGACACACGATCCTGGTTGTCGGTGCGACAACCTAGCAGGCTGACTTCGGCGTATTCGATGCGCAAGGCGTGGTGGGAGGTCTGATAAACTGCCGCGCAGTTTACTGCACGCCGCAGCCCTTAATCCGAGAAGTTCAACACCATGATCGCCAGCATGACGGGTTTCGCACGACGCGAGCTGGCGGGCAGCTGGGGCACCCTCACCTGCGAGCTCCGCAGCGTGAATCACCGCTATCTGGAGCCGGGTTTCCGACTGCCGGAAGAGCTGCGTCCGTTGGAGTCTGACTTAAGACAGCTCCTGGCCAAGCATCTCAAGCGCGGCAAGGTCGACTGCACCGTTCACCTGCGCGGCGCCCAGGCTGCCGAGCGGGAGCTGCGCGTGGACACCGGCGCGCTGGCGCGGCTGGCCACGGCGCTCAAGCAGGTTTCCGACGCCATACCGGGCGCGAGCATCGACGCGGTCGAGATCCTGCGCTGGCCCGGTGTGGTCGAAGCCTCCAGCCCGGACTCCGATGCCTTGCTAGGCGCCGGCCGGAAGCTGTTCCAGGAGACTCTCGACGATCTCGGCGCCATGCGTCTGCGTGAAGGAAAGCGACTCGGCGAACTCATCGAGCAGCGCTGCGCCGGCCTCGCCGTGCTGGTCACGCAGGTGCGCACCCGTTTGCCGGAGATCCAGACCCGGATCCGCACGCGGCTCAACGAGCGCGTGGCCGAGCTCGCGGCATCCCTCGACGCGGAGCGCATCGAGCAGGAAGTGGCCCTGCAGCTGCAGCGTATCGACGTCGCCGAGGAACTGGATCGCCTCGGTGGCCACATCGAGGAAACCCGGCGGGTCATGGAAGGTGGCGAAGCCGCCGGCCGGCGCCTGGATTTCCTCATGCAGGAACTCAATCGCGAGGCCAATACCCTGGCTTCGAAATCTCAAGACCTGGACACCACGCGCCTCACGGTCGACATGAAGGTGTTGATCGAGCAGATGCGCGAGCAGGTGCAGAACGTCGAATGACGATGCGCGCGCGCCTGCGGGTCTCCGTGGTCGCCGCCGTATGGAGCCTTCGAGACTCGATGCCCTGATCACGAAGGCCGCGGCCAAAGACTGGAAAAGCCTGGTGCCGCTCCTCGAGGCCGGCAGGAAATAGCACTCGCCCCTCGAACGTTTCACAACTTATCCGCCGCGGCGCGCCGGAGAATTAGTGAGGCGGCTACAATCCGCGCATGCAGACGGGGAACATTCCACGGCGCGGCGCGCTGTACGTCATCGCCGCGCCTTCCGGGGCCGGCAAGACCAGCCTGGTCAAGGCGGTGCTCGACCGCGACCCGAGCCTGCGCGTGTCGATCTCGCACACCACGCGCAAACCACGCCCGCACGAACGCGATGGCGAGCACTATCACTTCGTGACCATCGACGAGTTCAAGCGCCTGGTCGCGGCGGGAGAATTCCTCGAGCACGCGCAGGTGTTCGACAACTTCTACGGCACCAGCCGTGGCAGCGTGGAGGCTCTGCGCAAGTCCGGACACGACGTCATCCTCGAGATCGACTGGCAGGGCGCGCAGCAGGTGCGGAAGGTGGTGCCGGACTGCCAGACCATCTTCATCCTTCCGCCGTCGCGTCGCTCGCTCGAGGAACGGCTGCGCAATCGCAAGACCGACAGCGAGGAAGTGATCCAGCGCCGGTTACGCGACTCGATGACCGATATGTCTCATTACTCGGAGTTCGACCGCGTCGTCGTGAACGATGAGTTCGAAGGCGCCGCGAGCCAGCTGCTCGGCCTTCTTCGCGGTGGTGGCGGCCTGGAAGCCAGCCGGCCCGACCTCGCACCCCTGATCAAGGACTTGCTGGGCTGACCCCGTCGATCGCGGGCCCACCGCCGGACTCGTGGCTAAAAAGTGACCAATTCCAGGGGCAAATCCCGGCAAAGGCACGACTTTTTCCAGTAGACTCCCAACCCCGATTGCTTGATCCGCCGAGAGACTCATGGCCCGTGTAACCGTCGAAGATTGCCTGCCCAACGTCGAGAACATTTTCCAGCTGGTGCTGCTGGCCGCCACGCGCGCCCGCCGCCTGGCGAATGGCGCGGAGCCCACGGTTCCCTGGGAAAACGACAAGCCCACCGTGGTGGCGCTGCGTGAGATCGCCGAAGGCAACATCACCCCGGAAATGCTGCGCGAGCCCGAGCCGCCGCCGCCGGAAGCCACGCTCCCGGATGCCGACAATCAGTCCCTGTTCCGCGCGCCCCAATTCGGCCTGCAAGGCGATCGTGGCGAGCAGGAATAACACCACCGCCTGATCCCGCCTACAGGAGCGCTCGCGCGCCATGGACCTAGCGTCGCCGCTCCTTCAGCTCCTGCCCAGCGCCCGGCGATTGCCGGGCCTGCGTGAGCTGGCCAACAGCCTCGAAACCTACCTGCCGCCAGAGCAGGTGAAGCGCATCCGCGACGCCGCGGAGTTCGGCGCCGAGGCCCATGAAGGGCAGAAGCGGCTTTCGGGTGAGCCCTACATCGCCCACCCGCTCGCCGCGGCGCAGATCCTCGCGGACCTGCACCTCGATCCCGACACGATCATCGCAGCCATCCTGCATGACGTGATCGAGGACACCCCGATCTCCAAGGAAGAGCTCGCGGGAAAATTCGGCAATGCCGTGGCCGAGATCGTCGACGGCGTCACCAAGCTCGACCAGATCCAGTTCAAGTCGCGCGCCGAGGCGCAGGCGGAAAGCTTCCGCAAGATGGTGCTCGCGATGGTGCGCGACCTTCGCGTGATCCTCGTGAAGCTGGCCGACCGCACGCACAACATGCGCACGCTCGACGCCATGGCGCCAGCGCGCCGCCGCGCCATCGCGCGCGAGACGCTGGACATCTACGCGCCCATCGCCGGCCGGCTCGGCCTGTACAACATGAAGCTCGAGCTCGAAGACCTCGGGTTCCGGGCCGCGTTTCCGCATCGCTACAAGGTGCTGGAGCGCGCGCTGAAGAAGGCGCGCGGCAACCAGAAGCAGTTCCTCAACAAGATCGCCGAGACGCTGCGCGTCGCGCTGGTCAAGGCCGACCTCAAGGGCGAAGTCAGCACGCGCGAGAAACATCTCTACAGCATCTACTCCAAGATGCTGCGCAAGGCCGCGCCGCTGTCCGAGATCGTCGACGTGTTCGGCCTGCGCGTGGTCGTGGGCGGCGCGGACTCCTGCTATCGGGCGCTCGGCGTGGTGCATGGCGCCTACAAGCCCATGCCGGGCCGCTTCAAGGACTACATCGCAATCCCGCGCGTGAACGGCTACCAGTCGCTGCACACCACGCTGTTCGGCCCCACGGGCATGCCCATCGAAGTGCAGATCCGCACCGAGGACATGCATCGCGTGGCGGAAGCCGGCATCGCCGCTCACTGGAAATACAAGGTCAACGAGAGCGAGAGCGGCCAGGACGAGCGCGCGCGTGAATGGCTGGCCAATCTCGTCGACATGCAGGAGGGCGGCAGCTCCGAGGACTTCCTCGAAAGCGTCAAGGTCGACCTGTTCCCGGACAAGGTGTACGTGTTCACGCCCAAGGGCGAGATCCTGCGCCTGCCGCGCGGCGCCACCGTGGTGGACTTCGCGTACGCCGTGCACACCGACGTCGGCAACCGCTGCGTCGCCGCCAAGGTAGATAGACGCCTCACGCCGCTGCGCACGCCGCTGCGCAACGGCCAGACCATCGAGATCATCACGGCCAAGGGCGCCATGCCCAATCCGTCGTGGGTGAACTTCGTCGTCACCGCCAAGGCGCGCGCCTCGGTGCGCCACTACCTCAAGGGCCTGCGGCGCCAGGAGGCCATCGAGCTCGGCGCACGGCTCATCAACCAGGCGCTGGGTGAATTCCGCATGTCACTCGACGAAGTGGCCAGCGACACGCTGAACGCCGCGGTGGTCGAGCTGGGCATGCACGACGTGGACGAGCTCTACGAGAAAGTAGGGCTCGGCGAGCGGCTGGCGCCGCTCGTGGCGCGCCGGTTGCTGCCCACCAAGTCCAACGAGGAAAGCTTTTCCGGTGCGCCCGCGCCGCTGGCGATCGCCGGCACCGAGGGCCTGCTGGTCTCGTATGCGCGCTGCTGCTTCCCGATTCCGGACGATCCCATCTTCGCGTACCTCTCCGCGGGCCGCGGCGTAGTTGTCCACCGCGAAAACTGCGTGAACGTCGAGGATTACCGCAAGCATCCCGAGAACTGGCTGCCGGTATCCTGGCAGGCCACTACCGACAAGGTGTTCAGCTCGGAGATCCGCGTGGATGTCGCCAACAAGATGGGCGTGCTCGCCGCCGTGGCCGCGGCCATCTCGTCGGGTGACACCAACATCGAGCGCGTCGCCGTCGAAGAAAAGGACGCCGACTCGTCCTCGCTGGTGTTCGAGCTTCGCGTCCGCAATCGCGAGCATCTCGCGCGGGTGGTGAAAGTCATCCGGCGCATGCCCGAAGTGCTCAAAGTCACGCGTACAATCGCCAGCCACGGCCGCACCAGCGCCCGCGATTGACCCCCGGGGCGAGCCCCGGGAAAAACTCAGGAGAGATCATGACCACTCGCCAGGCCATCCACACGGATCAGGCGCCCAAGGCCATCGGCCCGTATTCACAAGCCGTGCGCGTCGGCAACACGGTGTACATGGCGGGGCAGATTCCGCTCGACCCGGTCACCATGCAGATGGTGGAAGGCGATTTCGAGAAGGAAGCCACCCGCGTGTTCGAGAACATCAAGGCGGTGATCGCGGCGTCGGGCGGCACCTTCGCGAACGTGGTCAAGGTCACCATCTTCCTGACGGACTTCGCCAACTTCGCCAAGGTCAACGAGCTCATGGCGAAGTACTTCTCGGAACCGTTTCCCGCGCGCTCGACCGTGGCCGTAGCGGCATTGCCGCGCAACGCGCGTGTCGAGATCGAGTGCACGCTGCAGCTGGGCTGATGGCCCGCGGTGGCCATGCCGGCGCCACAAGCCACTAACGAACAACGCCCCGTCGCCGAACTGCGGGGCGTGGGACCCGCGCTCGCCGAAAAGCTGGCCAAGCTGGGCGTGTCGCAGGTGCAGGACCTGCTGTTCGTGCTGCCCTCGCGATACGAGGACCGTACGCAGATCAGCGCCATCGGCGAGGTGCGCGCGGGCTCGCGCGCAGTGGTGGAAGGCGAGATCCAGCTCACCGAGGTCGCCTATCGCCGCCGGCGGCAACTGCTGTGCCGGATCACCGATGGCACGGGGTCGCTGACGCTGCGCTTCTTCTATTTCTCCGGCGCGCAGCAGGCCAACCTTGCGCGCGGCACGCGCATCCGCTGCTTCGGTGAAGTGCGGCGCGGGCCACTGGGCCTGGAAATCGTGCATCCGGAGTACCGGCGCGTGGGTCCGCAGGAACAGACGCCGCTCGAGGAAGTGCTCACACCTATCTATCCCACCACCGAGGGTGTGCCGCAGGCGCGCCTGCGTTCGCTGATCGAGCTTGCGTTGCAGGAAGCCGAGCGATCCGGCGTGCGGGACTGGATCCCGCCCGCGATGCTTGCAGACCTCGAACTGCCCTCGCTCGTGGAAGCGCTGACGATGATGCATCGGCCACCGCGCGATGCCCACCTGGGTGAATTGCTGAGCGGCCATCATCCCGCGCAGCGCCGCCTCGCTTTCGAAGAGCTGCTGGCGCATCAGCTTTCGCTGCGGCTGCTGCGCCAGGAGATCCAGAGCGACCCTGCCGCGCCGTTGTCCGAAACTTCGCTGGAGCAGCGCTTCATCGCCTCGCTTCCTTTCGCGCTCACTGACGCGCAAGCGCGCGCGCTGGCCGACGTGGATCGCGATCTCGCCGCGAAGACGCCGATGGTGCGCCTCGTGCAAGGCGACGTGGGTTGCGGCAAAACCGTCGTCGCCGCCGCCGCCGCGGCGCGGGCCGTGGGCTCCGGCCTGCAGGCCGCGCTCATGGCACCCACCGAACTGCTGGCCGAGCAGCACGCGAAGAACTTCGAACGCTGGTTCAGCGCGCTCGGTATCCCGGTCACGCTGATCACCGGCTCCTTGCCCGCGCGCACTCGGCGCAGCGCCCTGGCCGCGGTGGCGAATGGCGACATCAACATCGTCGTGGGCACGCACGCGCTGTTCCAGGAATCCATGGAGTTCGCGCGGCTCGGGCTGGTGATCGTAGATGAGCAGCATCGCTTCGGCGTGCATCAGCGATTGAGCCTGCGCGACAAGGGTGCGCAGGGCGGCAAACTACCGCACCAGCTCATCATGACGGCCACGCCGATTCCCCGGACGCTGGCCATGACCGCCTATGCCGATCTCGATGTGTCGGTCATCGATGAGCTGCCGCCGGGCCGCACTCCCATCAAGACCGTGGTGCTTCCCGAGACGCGCCGCGACGAGATCGTCGAGCGCATCCACAAGGCGGTGCGCGAAGGCCGGCAGGCTTACTGGGTGTGCCCGCTCATCGAGGAGTCCGAGGAGCTTCGCTACCAGGCGGCCGAGGAGACCGCGACCTCGCTGCAGGAGGCGCTGCCGGAAGTGAAGGTGGGTCTCGTGCACGGACGCATGTCCGCGCGCGAGAAAGAGATGGGCATGTACCAGTTCAAGCAGGGCAACATCGGACTGCTCGTGGCGACGACCGTCATCGAAGTCGGCGTGGACGTTCCGAATGCCACGCTCATGGTCATCGAGAACGCCGAGCGCATGGGTCTCGCCCAGCTGCATCAGCTGCGCGGCCGCGTCGGCCGCGGCGCGCACGAGAGTCATTGCGTGCTGCTGTACGGCGGAAAACTTTCCGAGATGGCGCGTGCGCGGCTCGCCGCGATCCGCGAGACGAATGATGGCTTCGTGATCGCCCGTCGCGATCTGGAGCTGCGGGGCCCCGGCGAAATGCTGGGCACCCGGCAGACCGGCCTGGCGGACATGCGCGTGGCCGACCTCATGCGTGACTCGGACCTGCTGCCGGCGGTGCAGTCGGCCGCCGAGACGCTGCTCACCAAGAATCCTGAAGCCGTCCATGGACTTACGCGCCGCTGGGTAGGGGCGGGAGAGCGTTACGGCCGCATCGGCTGAGCCCGCTGCCCCGTGAGGCAGCCCACATAGATAAGAGTCGGCGGTTGAGCTCCAAATGCGAATCATTTACATTTCGTTCGCTCATGGCCGTGCAAATCCTCAATGACATGCCCGACGCCGCGATTCATCGCGGTGATGCGGCGCCGTTGTCGCGTCTTTCGGTCGCGCCCCCCGCGAATGAGCCGACGCTTGCCGACTGGAGTCCTCGGACCATCCGGGCCAATAGCCAAACCAATCGCCCGATGTTCGTCGCGATCACGGTTGGCCTGCACGTGGTCGCGGTTCTCGGCTTCCTCAGCGTCAAGTACGCCAGTCGCGTGGAATCAGTGCCAGCGCCCATCGAGGTAGCCCTCATCGAGGAACTTCGCGCTGCCGATGAGGCGCCGCCGATGACACCGCCGCCGATGGCGCAAGTGTCTTACGTGCTTCCCATTCCGGATCAGCTCTCGTTCGAGCAGGAACCCGTGAACGCACCCACGGTCGCCAGCAACGCCATCGCGCAGCCAAGTGCGCAGGCCGTGGTGCCGCCGATGGTGGAATCCGTTGAATACGTGCGCGCGCCCGCGCCGGTGTACCCGCGCGAGTCCAGTCGCCGCCGCGAATACGGCACCGTCGTATTGCGCGTGGTGGTGGATCCCGCAGGTCGTCCCGCGCAGATCCAGGTGGAGCGTTCGAGCGGCTATGACCGTCTCGACGTGGCGGCACGCAGCGCCGTGGAAAAAGCGCTGTTTCGTCCGCACGAAGTGAACGGCGTGGCGCAGGCCGCGCAGGTGCTCATCCCCATCGAGTTCACTCGCCGCGCTGGCTGACCGCCGGCGTGCCGCCGCGACAACGCGCGGCGTATGATGCGCGCCAGTGGCAAATCCTTCCGTCGACCTGGACCTCGCCCCTCCGCCTTCCGGCGCGCAGCTCACGCTGCTGCGTTACCGCCGCCGTCTCCGCGATCTCATCGAAGTCGCGCGCCTGCATCGCCCGATCGGCATCTGGCTGCTGCTGTGGCCGGTGGTCTGGGCCGTGTGGATCGCCGGCGCCTCGCATCCCACGCCCAAAGTGCTCGTGATCTTCGTGCTCGGCACCGTGGCCATGCGCTCCGCGGGCTGCGTGATCAATGATCTCGCGGATCGTGATTTCGATCCCTTCGTGAAGCGCACGCGCGACCGGCCCATTGCCTCGCGACGTCTCGCGCCCGTCGAGGCGCTGGTGTGGTTCCTGGTGCTGATCGCCATCGCGCTCGGGCTGGTGCTGCAGCTCGACGATCGCACCATCCGCATGTCGGTGGTCGGTGCCGTGCTCGCGGTGAGCTATCCGTTCTTCAAGCGGTTCTTCCCGCTGCCGCAGTTCTACCTGGGTGTCGCGTTCAGCTGGGGCGTGCCCATGGTGTTCATGGCGGAGATGCACGCGATCCCGCGCGTGGCGTGGATCATCTTTTTCGCCGGCATCATCTGGGCGGCTATCTACGACACCATGTACGCGATGGTGGACCGCGAGGACGATCTCAAGATCGGCGTGAAATCCAGCGCCATCGTTTTTGGCGACATGGACAAGCTCATCATCGGCTTCCTGCAGCTGCTGATGCTGTTCGCGCTGTACCTGGTGGGAACCAACATGGAGTTCGGCTACTGGTACAACGCCGGACTCGTCGGCGCCGCGGTGTTCTTCGCGTGGCAGCAGTGGCTGATCCGCGATCGCAAGCCGGCCGAGTGCTTCAAGGGGTTTCTCAACAACCACTACGTCGGGTTGTCGGTGTTCATCGGCATCCTGCTCGAGTACGCGTTCAAGCCCATCGATCTCAACCTGGGCTGACCGGAACATCCCCCCCAATGAAAAAGGCCGCGCCGGAATCGCTTCCGGCGCGGCCTTCGAACGATCGTCAGCTTCCGGCTACCACCAGGTGTAGTACAGGAACGCCAGCGTCACCACGATCAGCACCGAGGCGATGTTGAAGCCCGTGCCGGTCTTGAAGTCCACGTTCTTGATGTCCACGCTCATGGCAGCTTCCTTGTTCGGCGACATCAGCGAGATGCCCACCGCGATCACGATGCCGGCGACGAAGCACCAGCCCACGCGGTTCATGAACGGATAGTCCGGCAGGAACTGGTAGAACACCCAGGACAGCACCACCGTGGCCAGCATCGACACCATGGCCGCGGTGGCCGTGGTGCGCGCCCAGAACAGTCCCAGCAGGAAGATCACGCAGATGCCCGGCGTGACGAACCCGGTGAAGTTCTGGATGTACTGGAAGCCTTGGCCGAAGTTGCTGAGGAACGGCTTGGTGATGATGATCGCGATCACGATCGACACCACGGCCACGATGCGGCCGATGGTCACCAGCTGCTTCTGCGCGGTGTCCGGCTTCCATGCGCGGTAGAGATCCATCGTGGCGATGGTGGCGATCGAATTGATCTTCGATCCCGTCGACGCGACGATGGCCGCGACCAGCGCCGCGAATACCAGGCCCTTGATGCCCACGGGCAGCATGGCCATGAGGCTGGGATACGCCTGGTCCGTCTTCTCGAGGCCGGGAACGAGCACCAGCGCCGCGATGCCGGGCAGCACGATGATGGCCGGCATGAGCAGCTTGAGGAACGCGGCGAGCACGATGCCCTTCTGCGCTTCGTTCACGCTCTTGGCGGCGAGCCCGCGCTGGATGATGTACTGGTTGAAGCCCCAGTAGCTCACATTCATCATCCACATGCCGCCTAACAACACGGCGAGGCCTGGCAGGTCCTTGTAGTGCGGGTTATCCGCCGAGAGGATCATGTCGAACTTCTCGGGGAAGCGATCGTGGAGGATGTTGAAGCCCGCGAGCACGCCCTGGCCGTCGCTGACCTTGTCCAGCGAGATGTACGTGATGATGATGCCGCCGAGCACCAGCAGCGACACCTGCACGATGTCGGTGAGCGCCACGGCCTTGAGGCCTCCGTACAGCGCGTACACCAGCGCGAACAGCGCCAGCGCAACTATGGCCACCTGCAGGTCCACACCCGCGATCGCGTTCACCGCCAGCGCGCCAAGCCACAGGATCGACGTGAGGTTCACGAAAATGTACAGCGCCAGCCAGAACACGGCCATGACGTTGCGCACGGCGGGGCTGTAACGCTTCTCGAGGAACTCGGGCATCGTGTAGATGCCGTTCTTGAGGAACACCGGCAGGATCCACTTGCCGACGACGATGAGCGTCAGCGCCGCCATCCATTCGTAGGAGGCGATAGCCATGCCCATGACATAGCCGGAGCCGGACATGCCGACGATCTGCTCGGCCGAGATGTTTGCGGCAATCAGCGAGGTGCCGATGGCCCACCAGGGCAGCGCGCGCGAGGCCAGGAAGTAATCCTGTGCGTTCTTCTCGTGCGTGCCTTTCTCGCGCGACACCCACTGTGCGAGCACGAAGATGCCGATCGCGTACACGACCAGGATAGTGATATCCACGGGATCAAGATTCACCGGAACCCCCTGCAGATCTGGCGTGAGTCCTCACGCCGACGTTGTTGTGCGCTCTTCTATTTCTCTGGCTTCGCCGCGCGCAGTGCATCGAACAGTCCCTTCGCACGTGCCGCAACGTCCGCGAGTGTATACGCAGGCTTGAACAATTCTCCGCCAAATCCGAAGCCGTCCGCGCCTGACACGAGCCATTCGGCGATGTCCTGCGAGCCAACGCCGCCCACCGGGTAGATCTTCACGTGCTTCGGCAGTACGGATTTCAATGCACGCAGGTGTCCTGCTCCATAGGTGGACGCGGGAAACAGTTTGAGTTCCGTGGCGCCCGCATTGATCGCGGCAAAGGCTTCGGTCGCGGTAGCGATACCGGGCATCACGCGCATGCCGAAGCCGAGCGCGTGACGGATGACCTGTGGGTCGCAGTTGGGCGAGACGACGAGCTTGCCGCCGACGGCTCGCAGGTTGTTCACGTCATTCGCGGTGAGCACGGTACCGGCGCCCACGAGGCAATCGGGATGCGCCGCGGCCAGTAGTTTGATGGTGTCGAAGGGCTGCGGCGAGTTCAGCGGCACTTCGATGGTCCGGAAGCCCGCATCGACGAGCGCCTTGCCGGTTTCGATCGCGCGCTCGGCCGTGAGACCGCGGAGGATGGCCACCATTTCGATGTTGCTGCTCATCGCCGCATCTCCTGTTCGCGGAAGACGTAGGCCAGGCCCGCCAGCGCGGCGGCGGAACCATCGATCTGGACGGCTTCACGACCGGCGTTGCGAAGGGCCTGCGCATAGGACGCGGTGAGTGCCGGCGCGCCGATGACGAGCACCGGGGCCGAAGGATCGTGGTCGGCGAACACGGACAACGCCCCGAGCACGTCCGCCCCGATGAGCAGACCGGAAATCCACGATGCGGCGCCCTCGGGCGACAGCTGCTTGTCCAATCGCAGGCTGCGGGCCTGAAAAACCTGGTGCAACAGCATTCCGCGATGCTTCGCCGCTTCGGCAAGGCCGCGCGCGAAATCCGCGGGCACCTGCGTGACGGGCGTGCTCTTGTCCCTGACCAGCACGGTGTGCTCGGTCAGCGTGGCGAAGATCTCGCCGGTAGGAGCCGTCAGGAATTCCTGCAGGCTGGCGTTCGCCATCGCCGCCCACTTCGTATGGGTGCCCGGCATGCACACTATGCGGTGCCCGGCCCCCAGCTCGCCCATGCACAGCGCGCCGAACAGCTGGGTCTCCTCGCCGCGCATCACATCCGGCGCGCCGAGCGGATTCGTGCAGCGCATGCCGGGCAACACGTGCACGCGATCGCGGATCCTCACCGGCGCGTCGGAGAGCTCGTGCAGGTCGGCGGGAGCGGATAGATAGGGCGCCTCGCAGCCAGCCGATGGCCGAACCCACCATGCCGCACATGTATGTGCCGATTTCGCCGTGCGCCTTGCGCCAGTCTTCCGTGTTCGCATCGAAGACTTCGGCGAATTTGCCGCGCGCCTCCACCGCGCCCGGCCCCTTGCGGATCTCCAGCGCCTGGCCATCTTCATCGCACAGCGCGAAGCGGGCGTTGCTCGTGCCCCAGTCGACCGCGATGAAGGCCGCCGGAACGCTCATGGCATGTACATGCCGCCGTTCACATGAATCATGTTGCCGGTGATGTAGCCGGAGAGATCGTTCGACGCGAGGAACAGGAACGAGCCCACGCAGTCCTCCGCCACGCCGACGCGGCCCATGACGGTGGCTTCCTTCATGGCCTCCATGCGAGCCGCGGGCGTCTTCGCGTGGAAGGGCGTCGCGATCGCGCCTGGCGCCACGGTGTTCACGCGCACGTTCTTCTTCGCGAGATCGGTAGCCAGGTGCCGCGTGAGGTTGTGTACCGCGGCCTTGGCTGAGGAATACAGGCTCGCGCCCGAACCGCCGCCATCGACGCCGGCGATCGATCCCACGTTGACGATGTTGCCGCCGCCGCGCTTCTCGAAATGCGGCACGGCCGCGGTGCACGCCGCCAGCAGTGAACGCACGTTGAGGTCGTAGACGAAGTCGAACAGCGTGTCGTCGATGTCGGCCAGCGGGCGCCGCTCACCGAGGCCACCGGCGTTGTTGATGAGCACGTCGAGTCCGCCGAGCGCGGCCGCGGCCTCATCGACCACGCGCTTTGCCTCGCCTCGCTTGCTGAGGTCGCCGCGCACCAGGACCGGGCTGCCGCCGAGTTCCTTCGCCAGCGCGCGTGCATCGCTCTCGTGCGAGTTGAAGTGCAGCGCGATCTTCGCGCCCTGGGCCGCGAACGCGCGCGCCACCGCGGCTCCGATGCCCGAGCTTGCGCCGGTGATGAGCACGGCCTTGCCGTGCAGGTCGTCGATGCGTGTCATGCGCGCATGTTAACCGTGACGCGGCCGCGGCGATGGTTAGATCGTGTGCGGTGCGACGATGCGCCGCTCGCCGATGAGGAAGGAGTCGGCGACCAGCTGGAACGGCCGCCAGTCCACTTCCGACTTGCCCGCATTCCACGAGCTCCGCGAAGCGCTGGTACAGCCGCGGATACTCGCCCGCGAGACCTTCGTCCGAGGACAGCTCCTTGCCGTCGATGGCCAGCACCGCACCGCCCTTGGAAAGCTTGAGATTTCCGGCGGTGGTCTTGAGCTCGATGTCCCAGCTCTGCTCGCCCTTCTGGCGGAAGTCGAACTCCGCCGCGATCTCGACGCCGTCTTCCGTGCGCATGCGCAGGTTGGCGGCGATGGGTGACTGTTGGTTTTCGGGGAATTCGAGCAGCGCGTTCTCGACCACCACATCCTTGGTCAGGATCGTCGGTGAGCACCGACAACGCGTTGATGCCGGGATCGAACACGCCGAAGCCACCGGGCTCCCAGATCCACTTCTGGCCGGGATGCCAGTGATGCACGTCTTCTTTCCAGATGATCCTGCCACTGACCAGCTTGCGCGTGCGCAGCCATTCACGCGCCGCGTCGACACCGGCCGCGAAGCGCGAATGCCAGGTCTGGAACAACGTGAGGTTGCGGCGCGCGGCCTCTTCGGCGAGCAACGCGATCTGGCGCGTGGTGGCCGCCGGCGGCTTTTCGAGCATCACGTGCTTGCCCGCGCGCAGCGAGGTGAGTGCGGCTTCGAAGTGCGCCTGCGGCGGCGTGCAGATGGACACGCACGTGCAGGTCCGGCATCGCGCGCCGAGCATGGTGTCGAGATCGGGAAAACTCGGAATGCCCGTGCACCGTGGCATTGCGGCTGGCGCATGCGGCCAGGTCGTACTTCGGATTCGCTCGCAGCGCGGGAATGTGCTGATCACGCGCGATCTTGCCTATACCGAACAGGCCCGACTTCTCAACGGCATCGGTTCTCCGGCATTCACTGTGCGCGGATCGCCTCGAGATAGTCAGCCGCGGGCGTGAGTTCGTTTCCCTTGCGGAAGTCGAACAACGTCGCGTTTTCCCAGTGCGATCCGGTACCCCATCGCGTCGCGCACGTCGGTGGACACCCAGGCGGGCTCCCAGTACACGACCCCCACGCCGCCCCTCGCAAGGTCATCTGAACCACGTCGTTCATGAAACGCTGCTGGCCGCGAAGCGTTGCAGGATACCCGCGGTGCAAGGAGTCCGCACCCAACAGATTCGGCGCCTTGTCGCCGGCGTCTTTCAGCGTGAAGGGATATGAAACTTCGACTACAACGATAGGCCGATTGAATCGCTTGTTGACCCGGAGCAGTGCCTTCTCCGCGTCAGGCAGGTCGAGCGTGGACCATTTCCGGTAGTAGCTGACACCGATGTAGTCGAAATCGCGCACGCCCGCGGCCACGGCATTCGCGAACCAGGGCTCGACGTTCTCGGGCTGCGCCACGTGCAGCATCACCTTGGGGCTCGAGCCGTCGGCGGCGCGTGCCTCGCGCACAGCCTTCACGCCGGCGTTGAGGATCTTGGCATTGCGCGTCCAGTCGATGGGATCGCCCTTGGTATCGGCGGGCCGCAGCATCTGCGTGTTGATCTCATTGCCCACCTGGACCATGTACGGCAGGTTGCCCTTGCGCGTTGAGGCGCGCCGAGCACGTCGCGCGTGTACTCGTACACATGCGCGGCCAGTTTGTCCGGGTCGTCGATGTCGGCGGCCCAGGCCTTCGGGAATGGTCTGCTTCTGCGGATCCGCCCAGTCGTCGGAGTAGTGGAAGTCCAGCAGCACCTTCATGCCGGCCTTCGTGCGCGCGCTCGATCGAACGCGTGACGTCCGACTTCGGTGCTGTAGTTAGTCCAGTCGGGCGCTGTTCCAGAGCCGCAGGCGCACCAGGTTGGCGCCGCGCCGCGGCGAAGATCTCGTATGGATCCTTGCGCTAGCCGCCGGCGCGAAACTCGGCGCCGCAGGCCTCGATCTCGTTCACGTAGGAAAGATCCACGCCGGCGAACCTCTCTGCAGGCGGCGCCGCCGGGGCGGTACCGGAAAGGATCAGCAGGCTGGCGATTGCGGTGATTCGCAGGGCTCGCATGGGAACTCCACAAAAAAGAGCGGGGAGTGTGACCTCCCCGTACGACTCTTCAGGTCTTCAGTCAACTCAGAACTTGAACGTGAAATCGAGCAGCGCCCGACGGCCGTACACATCGTACGAGCCCAGGCGATTCTCGTTGTTGTCGCGCGTCGATGCGCAGCGGCTCGTTGGTCAGGTTGTTCACCTGGAAGCGCATGCCGAACGACGTCGTTCACCTGCCAGGACGGCTGGAGTCGAGGATCGTCTCTTCGCCGAGGGTGCGCACGTCCGAGCCATTCCAGCCCGCGATGATCGCTGAACGGCGAGGTGGTACTTGTAACCCACGCGCGCTTCCCAGCCCGAGCGGCTCTACCAGAGGTCCAGCGTCGCGGTGTGCTCCGCATAGCCTTCGACGGGCAGTGGATTGGTCGACGGGATAGAACTCCTTCACGTCGGTATCGACGATATGCGTAGTTGATGTAGATGCCGAAGTCGCGGAAGGCGCCACTGAATGGCGTCTGGAACGTGAACTCCGCGCCCGTGATGCCGCCGCCTTCGCCGTTGAACGGCCCGGTCACCGCGTAGGTGATGCCGTCGATCGTCACCGGCTCGGTCGTGTAGCCGATGTGGCTGTCGACGTCCTTGTAGTACAGCGCCACCGAGACCAGCGCTTCGGGACGGAAGTACCACTCGAACGACACGTCGGCCTGGTTGGCGACGAACGGATCGAGCATTCGGGTTGCCTCCACTGCCCGTGGGCGGCGGCGTGCTGTTCCACAGCGACGCGACGCGCGCAACTCGTCGAGCGGCGGACGCGCGATGACGCGCGCGATACCGGCACGCAACAGCTTGTCGTCGGTGAGATTGAAGTTGAGAGTTCACGCTCGGCAGGACTCTCGGTGTAGTCGTGGTCGAGCGAGCGGGATCCAGCGCTCCGCCGTTCACGGAGCCGAAGCCCGTGCTGCGTGGTACTCCGTCTTCACGAGCGAACGCCGGCGTTGGCACTGAAGCGGCATCGGAGCCGAGCGCGCCGTCGAAGCGCACCTTGGTGTAGAACTCGGTGACCGTATTCCTCCACGCCCCAGATGCTGCTCTCCATGATCGCGTCCTCGGTCCACCGGCATGCCGCCGTAGGCCGCGTCGATGATCTGGTCGAAGTCGCCATTGAGCAGTGGCGGAACGTCGAACTCGCTCGACGCTGTAGCTGCGTGAACAGGACGGCCGGCACGGTTGCCCGCGATCGGTGGGGATGTAGTCCTGCTGACGCCGGAAGTAGTCCTTGTCGCGCGTCGAACGACGCGCGCCGAACGCGAGCGACTTGATGCGGTCACCTTCGAACTCGCGCGGAGAGTCGACGCGGAACGCGCGAGAGCTCGTCCTGCAGATTGTCGGGACCGTCGGAATGGCCCGGGCAGCCAGTTGGCGACGACGTTCTGGACGGATTGGGATCCGAGGATCCACGCTCGTGAGCAGCTCAGGGCTTGTTGCCCGCCGACATGTCGAAGGTCATCGTCGCCGGGATAAACCTCGGTGCGGAACGCGGCCCAGCGGTTTTCGCGCGTCGGCGTTCGAGTGCGAAAGATCGGCGACGGTCATCGTCCACGGCTCCGACGTGAAGCTGCCATTCAACGCCGGTGACGAAGCAGGTCCTTGTCTTCGGTGTACTGCGCGATCACGTTCGTGACCGAGGCGTAGCAGTTGTCGAGCGTCGGCGCCGACCACGTCCTCGCCGACGAGCGTGTAGCTCGACGCCGGCGCCGTTGTAGCAGCCCGCACTGCCGTTCGCCCAGTTGCCCGTCGTGCCGTTGCGGCCGTACCAGGCCTGGTTCTGATCCTCGTCGATCGTGAAGCGCGAGTACAGCGCGTCGAAGTTCAGTCTCGAAGTTGTCGCCGACGCGGAAGCCGACGGCGCCGTTGAGACCATAACGATCCTCGGTCGAGTTTCTTCACCTCGGTCTGCGCGCCCCAGGGTGTGGGATTCGTCGATGCCGTCGCCGTCGAGATCGCCGGTGTCGTTGCCGGGGCTGATCGAGCCGTCGTTGTATCCCCAGCCCTGGAAGGACGGGAAGGCGTTCTTCTGCTGCTGCATGCTCACGCCGAGATTGAAAGCGACGGAGTCGTTGCCCTCGGTGAAGCTGGCGCTGCCGCGATAACCGTAGGGTTCGTAGCCCGGGAATGTCGGAGCCGGCTTCGTAGTAGACAGGGCCGCCGCGGAACAGCATCGTCGGGCCTTCGTAGTCCAGCGGCCGGATCGTCTTGATGTCGATGGTGCCGGCCACGCCGCCGGCCACGAGGTCCGCCGACTGCGACTTGTAGACGTCCGCGCCCGAGACCACTTCCGATGGATAGATTTCCCAGCGCACATTGCGGCTGGGTTCCGACGAAGCCACTTCGCGGCCGTTGACGAGGCCGAGCACGAGCCGCGGCCCCAGCCCGCGCAGCGCGGCCTGGCTCTGGTTGCCGCGATCGCGCGTACCGTTCACGCCTGGCAGCCGGACCAGCGACTCCGCGATGGTGACGTCGGGCAGTGCGCCGATGTCGCCACCGGCAATCGCATCGACCACCAGTTCCGAATTGCGTTTGACCTCGAGCGCGTCCTGAAGACTGGCCCGATAGCCGGTGACCACGACCTCGCCGAGATCATCGGCGTCGGCGGGTTTGTCCTGCGCGAGAGCAATGGGTGAAGCGAGCAGCGCCACGGAAATGGCTGACGCTCGCGCACGAAGCGAGAAATGCATTGATAGGCCCCCCAGTAGATTGACGCCGGCCGGTCCGCGCCCGGCCCACTCCCGTTGCTGCTTCGAAGCAACAACCTAATTAATAGTATCAATATGCGCCGGGGCGAAGAACGGCGTCAACAGGGTGTTGCGTTTTGGTATCGATCGCGGAGGGAAACGGAATCAGCCGCGCGGCGGACGGTCGCTGCGGATGACCAGCATCAAGGCTTCCTTGATGAGGTCGCGGCAGGCGCGCGCCGCGGAATCGGCATTGCCGTTCTTGATGGCGCGGTAGATGCGCTCGTGCGCGTCGATAGTCGGCGAGCGCGCCTTTCGCCTTGTTGGTCAGGCGTATGGAGAAGCGCAGCGCCGTCTCGATGATGGGCGTGAGCTGGTGATAGAAGCGGTTGTGGCTGATCTCGAGGATGGTGGCGTGGAACGCGATGTCCGCGGCGACCGGGTCGAAGTGGCCGTTGATGGCGCCCTTCATCTTGTCGAGCCGGCTCTTGAGCAGCTCCTTGTCCGCGTCGGTGGCGTTGGCCGCGGCCAGCGCGGCGGCGGCCGGCTCGATGCCGATGCGCACCTCGAGGAATTCACGAACCAGGCTGTGGGAAAAATGCCGATCGAGAATCCAGGTGAGAACCTCGGCGTCCAGCAGATCCCACTTCTCCTCGGGATGGACATAGGTACCCACGCGCGGCCGCTGTCCGATGAGTCCCTTGGTGGACAGGATCTTCACGGCCTCGCGCATCACCGTGCGGCTGGCCCCGAACTTCTTGCCGAGCTCGGCTTCGATGGGCAGCGATTTCCCCGCAGGCAGGTCGCCGCGCACGATGCGATGACCCGAGCTTCTGCACGAGCGATTGGGTCAGGTTGATGTTTCCGGCCATGGGGCAGCGCTGTCTCCTGCGGCGAACGCTACCACGGAAGGCTCGAGCCTCAAGGATTATTAATCGGATTATTTGTCCGTCGCCGCGGAAACCGGTGGCATTGGGATTGCTTCGCATCGGCGCGCGCGGCGCCCCCGCGGAACGCGGCCCGGGCGAATCGCGGGACGGCGGCCGCCGTCCCGCGAGTAGTTAGTCAGCTCAGTTGTTGGCGACGAGCTCCACGCGCCGGTTCTTCGCGCGTCCGCCCTCGTCGACATTGGACGCCATCGGGCTCGCGAACGACACGCCGAAGGCCTGCAGCCTCGCGGGAGCCACCTTGTATTGCGAAACCAGCTGCGCCACCACCGCCTCGGCGCGCTTCTTCGAGAGATCCACGTTTGGCGCGAAGCCACCGACGTTGTCCGTGTGGCCCACCACCAGCAGCTTGAGCGACTTGTTGGCGGCCAGCAGCTTGCCGATCTCGTCCATCGTGGCCTTCGACTCCGCCTTCACCTCGGACTTGCCCGAGTCGAAGTGGATGCCGTAGAGCGCGATGCGGCCCGACGTGGTGATCGAAGCGACCATCTCGTCCGCATCGGGCGTGTCCATGGTTTGCGCCATGGCCTTGGTCTCGACGCTATCGACCATCACGTAGGTGCGGCCGTTGAACGCCTTGCACTCGCCCACGCCTTCGGTGGTGTAGGCGAGGACGCCCACGTGCGCATTGCTTCCCGGAATCTCGAGCGCCGTGAAGCGTTGCTCCGCGACGCCACCGCGCATGGCGCAGCCCGCCGGGCTGTTGCCCTTGTCGAGAATCCTGTCCTGGGGCCACAGGAGCATGCCGATGCTCTGCGTACCGCCACCTCCCCAGGAAATGCTTCGCTGGCTTCCGCCGCATTGCGCGCCCTGGCACTCGTACAGGGTTTTTCCACCCTTGGCCTTGGCGGCGTTCTGGTAGTTGCGGATCACCGCCAGTGGCGCCGTGCCTTCGGGAAGAAGATAGACGAAGTGCTGGCGGCGGCCTTCGAGATCCAGCTTCTTCGCCGGCTGCTGCACGGCGTTGTTCCGGCTGTCGCGCTGGCCGGGCACCGGCTTGAGCACGTCCAGCGGCAAGGTCAGCGAGTCGTAGTCCGCCGCCGTGTAAGTCAGCAGTTTGGCGCCGGTGAAGCGGCCCAGGTAGGCAGGGTCCTTTGCGGTGGCGACGTCACCCGCGGGGATCGGTGTATCGGCGGCGATCGACGCCGTGCATGCGAGTGCGAGCAGCGTCGCGGCCGCCACGGCCGCTCTCGTGGCCCGGCTCTGGGTGATCTTCATGGCTTCTCCCTGTTGGTGCCCCTCCATCGGGCGGCGGGAGAATAGCTAGTCGGCGGCACGCCTGCACCGGTCGCCCGGAGCCGACAGTTGACAGAATCAGCCGGCGCGGTGGTTAGACTGTTTCTGAAACGCCCAGCTCGCGCAGGATCGCCACGCGCAGCGCCTGCGCTTCGGGGCTCGACACGCGCCGCGGATGCGGGATGTTCACGTCGAACGACGCCTGGATGCGCGCCGGCCGCGGGCTCAGCACCAGGATGCGGTCCGCCAGGTGGATGGCCTCTTCCACGTCGTGCGTGATCAGCATGACGGTGTGCTTTTCCTTCGCCAGGATGCGCAGCAGTTCGTTCTGCATGCGCAGGCTCATGAGCGCGTCCAGTGCCGAGAACGGCTCGTCCATGTAGAGGATCTCGGGCTTCACCACGAGGGCGCGTGCGATCTCGCAGCGCTTCAACATGCCGCCTGACAGTTCGTGCGGGTAGTTGTTCTCGAAACCCTTGAGGCCGACGAGCTCGGCATAGTCCTGCGCCAGTGCTTCGCGGTCCGGCAGGTCGTCGGACAGGCCGAACAGCAGGTTCTGCCGCACGGTGAGCCACGGGAACACGGAACCCTGCTGGGTGATGAGCACTCCCTTGGCATTCGGCTCGAGACGCGGCTTTCCGTCGACCAGCACCGCGCCCCGGTCGGGCTGCAGGAAGCCGACGATGATGTTCATGAGCGTGGTCTTGCCGCAGCCGGACGGCCCCACGATGGCGACGAACTCGCCGTCGCGCACGTCGAAACTCAGGTCGTGCGATGACCTCGAGGCGCTGCTTGTCCTTTTCGAAAGTCTTCGTGACACCCTGCAGGGCGATCTTCACCTGGGCGGGCTTGTGTTCAGGCACGGCGTTCAATGGGCGTATCTCCAGCGCACGATCTTCATGCTCTCCAGCAATCTCATGATTCCATCGAGCGCCAGACCGATGAGGCCGATGATGATCATGCCGGCCACCACCAGGTCATAGCGGTTACCGGCGTTGCGCGCGTCCATGATCATGTAGCCGAGGCCCGAGCGCAGCGCGATCATTTCGGCGGCAACCACCACCAGCCATGCGACTCCGAGGCCGATGCGCATGCCGGTGATGATCTGCGGCAACGTCGCCGGCAACACCACCTGCAGGAAGAACTTGCCGCGCGGCACGTCGAAGTTGTCGGCGGCGCGCAGGAAGCGCTTTTCGATGGTGTGCACGCCCACGGTGGTCTGCACGATCATCGGGAACACCGACGCGATGAAGATCAGGTAGATAGGCGAGGCGTTGCCCACGCCGAACCACAGGATCGAGATCGGGATCCAGGCGATGGGCGAGATCGGCCTGCAGGATCTGGAAGATCGGATTCAGCGTGACGAAGGCGCCGTGCACCCGGCCCATCCACAGTCCCAGCGGGATGGCGAACGCCACCGCGATGCCGAAGCCCGCGCCCACGCGCATCAGCGAGGCGCCGATGTGTTCCCACAGGCTGCCGTCGCGGGCGAGCTCGAGCGTGCCTTCCACCACCATCTTGGGAGTCGGGAAGATCGCGCTTTGCGTGACATCGACGGCAATCCACCACACGGCGACCAGGGCCGCCGCCACGACGATCGACGGCACCGAATGCCTGAGACCTTTCATTCTTGCTTCGCTCTTTCTAGTTGTTCAGCCAGCGCTGCAGGCGCCATCGGATCTTCTGCCAGGGCCAGCGCGGCTCGGGCTCCACCACCACCATCATCTGCCCGCTCGAATGCGCGCTGCAGTCGAAACGGTTTTCGGACTCCACTTCGAAGGGCAAACGGAAACTTTGCCCGGGCAGCATGATCGTGGGCCCGAACTGTTGCGGCACCTCGTCGAGATTGCGCAGCAGCAGGACGTCGTTCACTCCCAGCGTGAGCGTGATCGTCGACGGCAGGATGTCCACCTTGTCGCCCGCCATGCGGCGCGCAAAGGTGCCGTGCGGAATCTCGAACAAGGCTTCCCGGGAAGGTAGTTTGATGGGCGCGAGGCCCGCCCAACCCAGCGCGACCAGCGGCGGCAACACCGTCACCCACCACCAGGCCCGCTTCATGATCAGCCGCGCAGCAGGATCTGGAGGTCATGCACGAAGTCGTCGACCGTGTGCCCGTAAGGCATCACGGCGCGCAGTCCGCCGGCGCGATCGATCATGTAGATCGACGAAGAATGGCCGATCGTGTAGCTGCCATCCGGGTTCGCGTTCTTCGTGGAAGAAATGCCGTAGCTCTTCTGGGCCTCGTCGATCTCGGCGCGCGTGCCCACGCCGCCGACGAACGTGGCGTCGAAGCTCGCGAGGTATTTCTTCATCTGCTCCTTGGTGTCGCGTTCCGGATCGACCGTGACGTACACCACCTGGACATTGTCACCGTCCGTGCCGAGCTTCTTGCGCGCGCCCGCCAGCGTGGCCAGTGTCACCGGACAGACCTCGCCACAGTTGCTGAAACCGAAGGCGAGCAGAACCACCTTCCCCCGATAGCGCTCGAGGCTGATTGGTTGATCGTCCGTTCCGGCGAGTTTGAGTTCGGGCGCCGTCTTCACCGGACTCAGGACGCCGGCCTTGAGTTCGGCGGCGGTCGCGAGCCCGGCCGCGGCCGCGGGCTCGGCGGGAGCCGCGGTCTCGTTCGGCTTGCAACCTGCGAGGCTGATCAACAGCAGCGACATCAGCGCCACAGGCGCCGCGCGCTTGGAGGCGGCGGAGTTCATAGTGGAATCGATGCGGCCTTGGTCGCGCGCACGAATCGGTCGTCGATGTACTTCTCGTACGGGATCTCGTGCTTGATCGTGCCCGCCTGTATCGACAACTGCATGAGGTCCTCGAATTCCTCGCGGATCATGCGCAGGTCGCCGTAGGTCACGCGGTCCGTCGGGTTGTCCATGACGAACTGCAGGATCTTGGGATCCTGGTTGAAGAACTTCTTGCCCGAGGCAATGGCGACGGCCTTGTTGCGGTTGCCGTGCGTCGCATCGAGCCAGTTGCCCGCGCCCTGGATGTTGTCGACCAGCTCCTGCACTACTTCTGGCCGCGACTGGATCAGCTCTTCGCGCACGGTGAGGCAGCAGCAGATGTAGTTGCGCCACTCGTCGCGCGTCATGCGCAGCACGCGCGCGTATCCCGCGCTCTGCGCGGCTGCACCGAAGGGTTCGCCGGTGCAATACGCATCGACGGCATCGGCGTACAGCGCGGCCGGCATGTCCGGCGGGGGCATCTCGACGATGGTGAAATCGGTGGGCGTCATGTTCTCGCGCGCCAGCATCTTGCGCAGGAACAGGAAGTCGACGGCAAAGCGGCTGGGGATGGCCACGCGCTTGCCGCGCAGATCCGCGAACTTCTGGTACGGCGAATCCGTCTTCACCATGATCACCGCGCCGGAGCGATGGCCCAGCGACACGATCTTCACGGGGATTTTCTTGTCGGCCAGGTCCATGACCAGCGGCGCCAGCATGTAGCCCGCCTGGATGCGGCCGGCCATCAGCGATTCCTTGATCTCCGGCCAGCCCGAGTACTTGCTGTACTCGAAGCGGAAGCCGTTCTTCGCGGACCCCGACTTGATCGCGGCTTCCTTGCCCGTGCAGGCGACAGGCAGCGTGAGATTGCAGGTGACCGGCAGGCCACCCACGATCAGCGGCTCCTGAAGTTCCTCGCCACCTTCCTCTTTGGATGAGCAGCCGGGCAGGGCGAACGGCAAGGCCGCCGCCATGGCGGATTGCAGGAGCAGTCGGCGGTTGAAAGTGTTGTTCACGGAAGGACTTGGGCCGGTTTTTCCGGTCTCGTGAGGATGGCCGGGAGCGTAGCTCGCGGACGCATAGTTTTCGACTATGAAGCCGTGCGGCACCGATTAAGATGCACCGCATATGTCATTCGTCTCCGCGGCGGACGCCGACAAGAACAGTTATGACGTAATCGTCGTCGGATCCGGGGCCGCGGGCGGGCAAACCGCCTACACGCTGGCCATGGAAGGCGCCCGGGTACTCATGCTGGAAGCGGGCCGGAACTACGTTCCCGCCACCGAGACCCCGATGATGCAGACCAACGGCGACGCCCCCTTGCGCGGCGCCGGCACCCCCGAGAAGCCCTTCGGCTTCTGGGATGCGACCATCGACGGCGGCTGGGAAGTCCCCGGCGAGCCCTATACCAGCGCTTCCGATGACCCGGCCCGCAAGTTCGTGTGGTGGCGCGCCCGCATGCTCGGCGGCCGCACCAATCACTGGGGCCGCATCTCGCTGCGCAATGGCCCCTACGACTTCAAGCCGTTCACCCGCGATGGCCTGGGCTTCGACTGGCCGATCGGCTACGAGGATCTCGCGCCGTACTACGACAAGGTGGAGATGCTGATCGGCGTCTATGGCAGCAACGAGGGCCTGGAAAACACGCCGGACTCCTCGCCAGGCGTGCTGTTGCCGCCGCCGAAACCGCGCATCAGCGACCTGCTGATCCAGAACCGCTCGAAGAAGCTCGGCATCCCCGTGATCCCCGGCCATCGCGCCGTGATGACCACGCGCCTCGACCACAAGCGCCTGCCCAAACTACTGCACCCGGGCAACTCGAAGGCGCAGAGGATTCTCTCCGACGACATGCAGAAGCGCGCGGCCTGCTTCTTCGCCACGCCCTGCGGCCGTGGCTGCAGCATCCGCGCCAACTACCAGTCCACCACAGTGCACCTGCCGCCGGCGCTGGACACGGGCAATCTCGACATCGTCACCGACGCCATGGTTCGTTCGGTGAACAAGAAGGCCGACGGCAAGGCCGAAGGCGTCACCTATATCGATCGCAAGACCGGCGCCGAGCATCGCGTGAAGGCGCGCATCGTCGTGCTGGCCGCGAGCGCTCTCGAATCCGTGCGCATCCTGCTGAACTCCGGCGTGGCCAACAGCAGCGGCAAGGTCGGCAAGTACATCATGGACACCGTGGGCGCGAACTTCAGCGGCCAGGTGCCGATTCTCGAGAACATGCCGTTGCACAACGAAGACGGCGTCGACGGCCTGCACCTGTACACGCCGTGGTGGCTCTATAAAGAGCAGCTCGCCGGCAAGCTCGGGTTCGCGCGCGGCTATCACTTCGAATTCGGCGGCGGACGGCTCATGCCGGGCATGGGCACGGCCTCGGGACTCGAGTGGCTCAACGGAGGCAGCTACGGCAAAAAATTCAAGGAAGACGCGCGGCGTTACTACGGCTCGTTCGTCGGCTTCGCTGGCCGCGGAGAGATGATCCCGAACGACGATTGCTACGCCGAGCTCGATCCGAACGTGAAGGACAAGTTCGGCATCCCCGTGCTTCGCTTCCACTGGAAGTGGAGCCAGCACGAACTGGGTCAAGCCGAGCACATGCAGAAGGTGGCCGCGGAGATCATCGACGCCATGGGTGGCCGGTACGCCACCAAGCCGCAGACCGGCGACAAGGCGATCAAGCAGGGCGGCATCATCATTCACGAAGTCGGCGGCGCCATGATGGGCACCGACCCGAAGAAGTCCGTCACCAACAGCTACGGCCAGTGCTGGGACATGAAGAATCTCTTCATCACCGACGGCGCCACGCTGTGTTCCAACGCCGACAAGAACCCCACGCTGACCATCATGGCGTTGGCCTGGAGATCCGCGGATCACATGCTGGGACTCATGAAGAGGAAGGAGCTGTGATGGACCGTCGCACCACCATCAAGTGGATGTTCGCGGCGGCCGCCACGGTGCCGTCACTGCAGGTCTCGTTCGCCGCGGATGCCGCGCTCGCGCGCGATGTCGCCACCGGCCAGAAGGGCTACGGCACCGATCCGGACCTCGTGAAGGAGTGGAAGGCCGGCGGTCCGTGGCCGCTCACGCTGTCCGAAAGCGCAAGACTCACGGCCGCCGCGCTGTGCGATCTCATCATCCCGGCCGATGATCAATCACCCGCGGCGTCGGCCGTGGGCGTGGTGGACTTCATCGACGAGTGGATCAGCGCGCCCTATCCGCAACAGCGAGCCGATCGCGAGATCGTGCTGCCCGGCCTCGCATGGATCGAAGCCGAATCGCAGCAGCGCTTCGGTAAAGGCTTTGCCGCGGCCACCGACGTCGCAACGCGCCGCCATTGCCGACAACATCTGCTCGGCGGCGCAGGCCAAGCCCGCGTTCGCCGCGGCGGCGAAGTTCTTTGCGAAGTTCCGCGACCTCACCGCGGGCGGGTTCTACACCACGCCCGTGGGAATGAAGGACATCGGGTATCGCGGCAATGTGCCGCTGGCGACGTTCGACGGACCACCCATCGAGGCGCTGAAGAAGGCCGGATTGGCCTGAGCGGTGGCCGACCCCCGAGTTCCGCGGATCCCGCTATTCACGGTGATCCGTGATTCGTTCGTGCTGCCGATCCGCCACGCGGCCGAGTTGCTGCGCGCGGCGGGCTTGCCGCTGCTCGCTCTGATCGCCGTCACATTGCTGTGGGACTTCGTACCGACGACGAGTTCCTGGCTCTCGCGCTGGATCCCTTACCTTTTCTACGTCGCCACATTCAGCTGGCTCGCGACCACCATCCATCGGTTGGTGCTGCTCGATGAAGCGAGCTCCGGTCAGCATTTCACTCCCGAAGCGTGGAAAAGGGTGGGTACCTACTTCCTCGCGTTCGCTTGCATCGGCGTCCTGTTCCTGTTCGTCAAATTTGTGCTGTTTAACGTCGTCGGCATCGCCACGGGCATCAACTATGTCCGAACGGGCGAGGCGCCGCGGCTGGTAGCAAGGCAATGGCTGGAAGTCGCTTCGACAGTCGCGGCATTGCTGGTGGTGTCGCGCTTCGTGATGGTGTTGCCCTCGATCGCGGTCGGCCGGGGCCATGAGATCAGCGAATCGCGGCGGGTCTCGCGCGGCAATCTCTGGCGGTTGGCGGTGGTGTATGGCGCATTTCCCTGGGCGCTCACCTGGCTCAACTGGCTGGTGTATCGCGACGGCGCCTCGGGCGTTGAGCGTGCGTTTATCCTGGTCTTCGGCTGCATCCTCGCCGTGGTGGAGATCACTGCCCTGTCGCTGGCATACGCAGCGCTCACGCCGCCCGCGCCACCGCCCACAGATCCACCCGCCTGACGCCCGCCGCGAGCAGCACGCACTTCAGCTCCGCGAGCGTGCTGCCGGTGGTGGTGACGTCGTCGATCACGGCCACGTGCTCCGCATCCCGCAGACGACGCATCGCCCTCTTGCCGGTGACGGCGAACGCGCCGCGCACGTTTTCATGCCGCTGTTCCCGATCGAGTCCGGTCTGCGAGGGCGTGTCGCGCACGCGATCGCACGGCCTGCCATAACTGGGGAATCTCCAGCGCGCGGCCGGCGTACTGCGCGATGCGCGCCGCCTGGTTGAACCCGCGCTCGACGAGCCGCGCGTCGTGCAGTGGCACGGGGACCAGCAGCTTCGGCCGCGGATCACCACGAGCCCGCACGGACTGCGCCAGCAATTCTCCGAGCACCCGCGCGTGCTCCAGCGCACCCGAGTACTTGAGCCGGCGGATCAGGTCGTCCACCGGCGGCTCGAAGCGCATCGCGCAGTGACAGGCTGGGCAGCCGGATGGACTCCCAGGGCAGGTCGCGGGTACAGAACTCGCACAAGTCGAGGTCCGGCGGCGAACCGGCGAACCCGCACAGGCAACAGCGGGGCGGAAACAGAGTGGACCCCAGCAGCCGCGAAATGCCCCGCGCCGCCGTCAACTGAATACCCCGCAGTCGGTTGACAATGGACACGCCGCTATCGAACATGCCCGCCAGTTTTCCTTGCCGTGGCTTCGCAGCCCAGCCGGAAATCTGTTGTGAATCAACAATTAAAGGGATGGGCATGACCACGACAATCCGCCACGACTGGACGCATCGAAGAGGTCGAAGCCCTGTTCGAGCTGCCCTTCATGGAGCTCATGTTCCGCGCCCAGGAAGTCCACCGCGCGAACCAGCCGGCCAACGCCGTGCAGATGAGCACGCTGCTCTCCATCAAGACCGGGGCCTGCCCCGAAGACTGCGCGTACTGCCCGCAGAGCGTCCGCTACGACACCGGTCTCGAGCGCGAGAAGCTCGTGCCCCTCGATGAAGTCCGCACGCGCGCGCAGGCGGCGCAAGCGATGCCGGCGCCACTCGCTTCTGCATGGGCGCCGCCTGGCGCTCGCCGAAGAAGAAAGACGTCGAAGCCGTCGCGGCGATGATCCGCGAAGTGCGCGCGCTGGGCATGGAAACCTGTGCCACGCTGGGCATGCTCACGCCGGAACAGGCGCAGTGAGCTCAAGCAGGCCGGGCTCGACTACTACAACCACAACGTCGACACCTCGCCCGAGTTCTACGGCGAGATCATCACCACGCGCACCTACCAGGATCGTCTCGACACGCTGTCCGCCGTGCGCGATGCGGGCATCAACGTGTGCTGCGGCGGCATCGTCGGCATGGGCGAAACCACGCGCGATCGCGCCTCGATGCTCGCCACGCTCGCGAATCTGCCGCAACACCCCGAGAGCGTGCCGATCAACAACCTCGTGCGCGTGCCGGGCACGCCGCTGCAGGGCGCGGCGCCCGTCGACCCCTTCGACTTCGTGCGTTGCATCGCCGTGGCGCGCGTCGTCATGCCGAAGGCTTCGGTACGTCTGTCGGCTGGCAGAGAAGTCATGAGCGACGAGCTTGCAGTCGCTGTGCTTCCTCGCGGGCGCGAACTCCATCTTCTACGGCGAGAAGCTGCTGACCACCGGCAACCCGGACGTGGTGCGCGATCGCGAGCTCATGAAGCGTCTCGGCATCGAGCCCCTGATTCCCGCCGGACTGCCGACTCGGCGCAAACCGCGAACCTCGAGCCGAGCACGTGCACGGACCGCGACTGCGCACACGACCAAGCGCACGCACCCGTGCGACCGACCTCGGCATGCAACGCGACCCGGCAGCGCTGAAGTCCGCGCTCGACGGATCTCGAGCAGCGCAACCTGCGCCGCCGCCGGCGCATTCCGCCCGCGGGCGCGATCAACTTCTGCAGCAACGACTACCTCGGGCTCTCGGCTCATCCCGAGGTGGTCCAGGCCTTCGCGAACGCCGTCATGAAGTACGGCGTGGGCAGCGGCGCGTCCCACCTGGTGACGGGCCACAGCCACGAACACGAGGCTCTCGAAGAGGAACTGGCGGCCTTCACCGGGCGTGAAAAGGCGCTGGTCTTCTCCACCGGGTACATGGCCAATATGGGTGTCATTGGCGCTCTGGCGGATCAAAAGGCCGCCATTGTCTCTGACAAGCTCAATCACGCGTCACTGATCGACGGTTGCCGGCTCGTCGGGCGCCGAGGTCTCGCGCTACCGCCACGCCGATTCCGACCACGCCCTCGAGCTGCTGGCGTCCATCGCGCCCGACGTGACGTCGCGCCTGCTGGTCACCGACGGCGTGTTCAGCATGGACGGCGATCTGGCGCCCGCTGCCCGAGCTGGTGCGCGCCGCGCGCAGATGGCCAATGCCTGGCTGGTGGTCGATGACGCGCACGCGCTCGGCGTCGTCGGCGCGACGGGCCGGGGCAGCTGCGAGCACTTCGGTCTGCTCGCCGACGACGTGCCGGTGCTCATCGGCACCTTCGGCAAGGCCTTCGGCACCTTCGGCGCCTTCGTCGCGGGCGGCGCCGATCTCATCGAATACCTGGTGCAGAAAGCGCGCACCTACATCTACACCACGGCGCTGCCGCCGGCGGTCGCCGCGGCCACGTTCGCCGCGCTCGAAGTGAGCGCAGCGAGATACCTGGCGCCGCGAACGCGTGCTCGCGCATGCGCGCCGCGTGCACGGCGTGCTCGGGCTGCCGGGCACATCCGTGTCGCCCATCGTGCCCGTCATCCTCAAGGACGAAGCTCGCGCGCTGGCCGCGAGCCGCGAACTCGAAGCGCGCGGCTTCCTCGTGAGCGCGATCCGCCCGCCGACCGTGCCGCCGGGCACCGCGCGGCTGCGCGTGACGCTCTCGGCCACCCACGAGGAATCGCAGGTGGACGCGCTGATCTCGGCGATTGCCGATGTGCGCGAACCCAGCCCGCGCCCATGAGTGAATACGGCCATTTCCGGCTCGATCGGCGCGCCGTGGCGCGCGCTTTCGATCGCGCCAGCGCCAGCTACGACGCCGCGGCCGCGCTGCAGGAACGCGTGCGCGACGAACTGCTCGGCCGGCTCGATGAACTGCGCATCACGCCGCGAGCCGTGCTCGATCTCGGCGCCGGCACGGGCCACGCCACGCGCGCGCTGAAGCGACGCTTTCCGCATCGCTCACCGTGGCGGTGGACATCGCGCCCGGCATGCTGGAGCGCGCCCGCGGCGCAATCGCGCTGGCTGCGCCGCTTCGAACGCGTGCGCGCCGATGCGTACTCGCTGCCGTTCCGCGAGCACTCTTTCGATCTGGTCTTCAGCAGCCTGATGCTCCAGTGGTGTGACGACCTGGATGCCGTTTTCGCCGAGATTTCCCGTGTATTGGCCCCGGGCGGGCTGCTGCTGTTCAGTACCTTCGGGCCGGGCACGCTCGCCGAACTGCGCGAAGCCTGGGCGCCAGAGCGACGCCGTGGTGGGCGGGGCAAGCGATCGCGCGACCAATCACGTGAACCATTTCTTCGATCCGCATGCGCTGGGCAGCGCGCTCATGCAGGCCGGCCTCGCCGAGCCCGTGCTCGACGTGGACCGCATCGTCATGCGGTACGCCGACACGACGTCACGCTGATGCGCGAGCTCAAGGCCATCGGTGCGCACAATGTCACGCAGGGCCGCGCGCGCGGGCTCACCGGTCGCGCCCGGCTCGACGCCATGTCGCGCGCCTACGAATCAAGCGGAGTGACGGGACGCTGCCCGCCACGTATGAAGTGATCCATGCCACCTCCTGGGGTGGCGAACGTCGCGCCGACACGGACGGCTTTCCGCGCGAGGCATTCATCTCGCCAAGCGCCATCCGGCGGCGGAGTTCGAAATGACGGAAGCCAAGCTGGGGACAGACTTCAAGTCTGTCCCCTCCATGAATCAAGGATTTTTCATCGCCGGCACCGACACGGCGTGGGCAAGACCGTGGTCAGCCGTGGCGCTCACGCGCGCGCTGGTGGCGCGCGGGCTGCGCGTGGCGGTGATGAAGCCCGTGGCGGCGGGCGCCATCGACACGCCGCAGACGGGCCGCGCAACGACGACGCGCTGGAGTTGTTAGCCGCGAGCAATGTGCGCCGCGCACTATGACGACGTGAATCCGTGCCTGCTGGCGACGCCGGCGTCGCCGCACCTGGCGGCACGTCACGCGGGCATCTCGATCCGCAGCCGAACCCATCCTGCGCCGCGCAGCGCAGACTGGCCGCGGACTCCGACCTACCTCATCGTCGAAGGCGCCGGCGGCTGGCTGGCGCCCATTTCCGCGCTGGAAACCATGGGCGACCTCGCGGAAAAGCTCGGCTGCCCCGTGATCCTGGTGGTCGGTCTGCGCCTCGGCTGCCTGAATCACGCGCTGCTGACGCGCGAGGCCATCCGTTCGCAGGGCCTGCCTTTCGCGGGCTGGATCGCCAACAAGATGGCACTCGGAAATGCCGCTCGCGGACGCGAATATCGACACCCTGGCGACCCGCTTCGGCGTGGGTCCGCTGGGCACCGTCCCCTCAGGGATTTCCGCTCGTCGTCGAGTGCTTGCCGGCCTGGGCGTCCGAAGTCGCCGAAAAGCTCGTAAGTCCTTAACAAGTCACGAAAATGGGCTGGTATAGTGCCGCCCCGTGCCAGCCGCCGCCCGCCACATCGATCTCGTTCCGCATTGCTCGTTGAGCGTGCGCGGCGCGGCGTTGTTCTTCGGCCTGGTTTGCGTCGTCACGCTCGGCATCGCGGGCGTCGCCACCGTGCTGGGTTTCTGGCCCGTCCTGCCGTTCGCGGGCGCCGAGATGCTGCTGCTGGGCTGGGCTCTGCACTCGAATATGCAAAGACGCTTCGAGCGCGAAACGCATCCACATCACCGACGCGCGAAGTCGTCATCGAAGATGCGCATGCAAACCCGCCTCGCATCGTGTTCCCGCGCCACTGGGCACGGGTTAAAATCCGCCGCCCGAAATCGCCCCTCCACCGCGGCCAGCTCGTCATCGAGTCGCACGGCCGGGGCCGCGAGGTTGGCAAGTTTCTGACAGAGGAGGAGCGTCGCCACCTGGCCGCCGAGCTTCGGCAGCTGATCGGCGACATGAACCAGTCCCCGGATCTCCCGGGCACGGGTTCACCAGAACAGTTTTCTTGAGGTCATCGATGAGCTTTCACATGAAGAACGCCTTCGCGCGCCGTGCACTGCAGGCCGCATCCGTCACCTTGTTCGCCAGCCTGGCATCCGTCGCGCACGCCGATTGGGGCGGGCTGAACATGCCGGAAGGCGTGACGCATCCTGAGCAAGAAGATCTACGGCCTGCACATGCTGATCCTGTGGGTCTGCGTGGCTCTCGCCGTCGTCGTGTTCGGCGCGATGATCTACTCGATGGTCAAGTTCCGCCGCTCCAAGGGCGCGGAGCCGGACAAGACCATGGTCCACAGCACCAAGGTCGAGATCGTCTGGACCGTCATCCCCATCCTCATCCTGGTCGGCATGGCCGTCCCGATCGCCAAGACGCTGATCGAGATCGAGGACATGGCGCAAGTCGAGCTCAACATCAAGGTCACCGGCTACCAGTGGAAGTGGGAATACGAGTACCTCGACCACGACGTGAGCTTCTTCTCCACGCTCGCACGCGAAAGCAACGCCGCGCGCCAGCTCGACTCGGGCATCGACCCGAACGTCGGTCGACCAACTACCTGCTCGACGTGGACAACCCGCTGGTGATCCCGGCCGGCGTGAAGGTCCGCTTCCTGCTCACCGCGCAGGACGTGATCCACGCCTGGTGGGTGCCGGCCTTCGGCATGAAGAAGGACGCCATCCCGGGCTACGTGAACGAAATCTGGGTGCAGGTCGACGCCGACAAGGTCGGCACGTACCGCGGCCAGTGCGCCGAGCTCTGCGGCCAGGACCACGGCTTCATGCCCATCGTGGTGGAAGTGAAGTCGCCGGCCGAGTTCGACGCCTGGCTGCGCGCCAAGCAGGCGGAGCAGAAGGTCGCCGGCGAGCCCGCGACGGCCCCGGCCACCGTCGCGTCGGCCGCCGCCGCGACCACGGTCGCGCAGTAAGCGCCGCCATCCCGCACACAAGATTCAGACGAGAAGTTAGACATGGCACACGAAACCACTGCTGACCACGCCCACGACGACTCATCACGACCACGACCACGGCCCCGCCCACGGCTGGCGCCGCTGGGTCTTCGCGACGAATCACAAGGACATCGGCACGATGTACCTGATCTTCGCCTGCGTGATGTTCTTCATCGGCGGCGCGATGGCGATGATCATCCGCGCCGAACTGTTCCAGCCCGGCCTGCAGCTGGTCGATCCGCAGTTCTTCAACTCGCATGACCACCATGCACGCGCTGATCATGATCTTCGGCGCGGTCATGCCGGCCTGGACGGGTCTCGCGAACTGGATGATCCCGATGCAGGTGGGCGCGCCCGACATGGCGCTGCCGCGCCTGAACAACTTCAGCTTCTGGATCCTGCCGTTCGCCTTCACGCTGCTGCTGGCCACGCTGTTCGTGCCCGGCGGCTCGCCGGCCGGCGGCTGGACGCTGTATCCGCCGCTGTCGCTGCAGGGCGGTGACGGCTTCCCGATGTCCATCTTCGCCATCCACCTGATGGGCGCGTCGCTCGATCCTCGGCTCGATCAACGTGGTCGTCACCATCATGAACATGCGCGCGCCGGGCGTCGGCCTGCTCAACATGCCGCTGTTCTGCTGGAGCTGGCTGATCACGGCCTATCTGCTCATCGCCACCATGCCGGTGCTCGCCGGCGCGGTCACGATGCTGCTCACCGACCACTTCTTCGGCACCACGTTCTTCTCGGCGTCGGGCGGCGGCGACCCGGTGATGTTCCAGCACATCTTCTGGTTCTTCGGTCACCCCGAGGTGTACATCCTGATCCTGCCGGCCTTCGGCATCATCTCGGAGATCGTGCCCGACGTTCTCGCGCAAGCCGCTGTTCGGCTACGACGCGATGGTGTACGCGACGGCGGCGATCGCGTTCCTGTCGTTCATCGTGTGGGCGCACCACATGTTCACGGTGGGCATGCCGCTGGCCGGACAGCTGTTCTTCACGCTGTCGACCATGATGATTTCCATCCCCACGGGCGTGAAGGTGTTCAACTGGACCGCG
The DNA here is from genome assembly GCA_963846605.1 of uncultured Pseudomonadota bacterium. Lineage (GTDB taxonomy): Bacteria > Pseudomonadota > Gammaproteobacteria > Steroidobacterales > Steroidobacteraceae > CADEED01. The sequence continues at coordinate 355,167 of CAWJWS010000006.1, read as the reverse complement.
ACGATGTGGAAGGGCTCGCTCACGCTTCGAGACGCCGATGCTGTTCGCGCTGTCGTTCCTGTTCCTGTTCACCATCGGCGGCTTCTCGGGCCTGATGCTCGCGATGGTGCCGGCGGACTTCCAGTATCACGACACCTACTTCGTGGTGGCGCACTTCCACTACGTGCTGGTGCCGGGCGCCATCTTCGCCATCATGGCGCGGCGTGTACTACTGGCTGCCGAAGTGGACCGGCCACATGTACGACGAGAAGCTCGGCAAGCTGCACTTCTGGCTGTCGACCATCTTCGTCAACGTGCTGTTCTTCCCGCAGCACTTCCTGGGCCTGGCCGGCATGCCGCGCCGCATCCCGGACTACTCCACGCAGTTCGCGGACTGGAACATGGTGTCGTCGCATCGGCGCGTTCGGCTTCGGTCTCTCGCAGCTGCTGTTCCCGTACATCATCTGGAAGTGCGTGAAGGGCGGTCAGAAGGCCGACCGAGCGAGGTCTGGGAAGGCGCCCGCGGCCTCGAGTGGCAGCTCACCTCGCCGCCGCCGTACCACAGCTGGACCGAGCCGCCGTCACGTGAAGTCGTCGCGCGCGGCGTGCAGCACTGACGTCATGGCCGACTGCCACCATGACTCCCGAGCAGGTCAACGAGCGGCGCGCGAAGGCGCGCCGCACGGCGATCGTGCTGGGCCTCGTCGCGCTGGCGTTCTACGTCGGCTTCATCGCCATGTCGGTGAGCAAGGCTGCCTGAGATGAGCGACGCGAGCGACCAGAAGCCGAACGACAACAAGCGCCTCACGCTGAAGCTGCTGGGCTTCGCGCTGGGCAGCTTCGCGTTCGGCTTCGCGCTGGTGCCGCTGTACGACGTGCTCTGCGATCTCACCGGCTTCGGCAACCAGAAGCTGCTGGCCGAGCAGCGCCTGACGCAGCGAGACGCCGGACGACACGCGCAGCATCACCATCGATTTCATCGCCGAGCTGCCCTCGGTGGGCAACTGGGAGTTCCGCCCGGTGGTGGCTCGCATGGAAGTGCACCCGGGCCGTCTGTACGAGACCGAGTTCCTGGCGCACAACCTCACCGGCCGCGAGCAGATCGCGCAGGCCATGCCGAACATCGCGCCCGGTCGCGCCGCGGGTTACTTCCGCAAGACCGAATGTTTCTGCTTCACGCCGCAGAAGTTCGCGGTGGACGAGCAGCGGCCCATGCCGGTGCGTTTCGTCGTCGATCCCGCGATTCCGCGCTCGGTGGACCGCATCACGCTTTCGTACACTTTCTATGACGAGTCCACGCGAGTGGGCTCATTGAACTAGCACAGGGACTTACTCATGGCTCACGCGCACGCCCACGACTCGGCTCGACAAGTACTACGTTCCCCACGAGCAGCAAGTGGCCGATCATCGGCTCGGTCGCGTTCTTCACGTTCCTGCTGGGCGTGATCGCGCTGCTCAATCACTGGACGGTCGGCCTGGGTGATGCTGCCCGGCTTCGCGCTCGTGGTGTACATGTTCATCGGCTGGTTCGGTGACGTGATCAAGGAGAACAACACCGGCCTGTACGGCCTGGACGTGGACCGCTCGTTCCGCATGGGAATGATGTGGTTCATCTTCTCCGAAGTGATGTTCTTCGCCGCGTTCTTCGGCGCGCTGTTCTACGCACGCGCACTTGTCCGTGCCGTGGCTGGGCGGCGAAGGCACCAAGGTCATCGGCAACGAGCTGCTGCATCCGCATGTTCGAGAGCTGCCTGGCCGACCAACGGCCCGGCGCGACGTCGGCGCCGCGTGACGATGGCACCTTCGAGATCATTCCGGCCTTCGGTCTGCCGGCGATCAACACCGTCATCCTGCTGCTCTCGGGCGTCACCGTGACGATCGCGCACCACGCGCTGCGCGCCGGCAACCGCGCCGTGCTCAACATCTTCCTGGCGGCCACCTTCCTGCTGGGCTTCCTGTTCGTCTACCTGCAGGCCGTGGAATACACGCATGCGTACCAGCGAGCTGGGCCTGACGCTGGGCACCGGCATCTACGGTTCCACGTTCTTCATGCTCACCGGCTTCCACGGTTTCCACGTGACGCTGGGCGCCATCATGCTGTTGTGCATCTGGCTGCGGACCATGAAGGGCCACTTCACGCCGGAACGCCACTTCGCCTTCGAAGCCGTGGCCTGGTACTGGCACTTCGTCGACGTGGTCTGGTTGGGCCTGTTCGTGTTCGTCTACTGGGTCTGAGCGGGAAAGGGGACAGATCTATTTTTCCGTAGAGGGCACTCCCGGTAGCTGAGGCGGCAGGTCGGAAAAATAGATCTGTCCCCTTTTCCCGGGAAGTTAGTCACGCAACGGGGCGCTTCGGCGCCCCGTTTGCATTTGCACGCCCGAATCGTGAAGGGGATCATGGGCACCCGCAGAAGAAACCCGCAGAGTTTCGCCATGGGCATCAAGTCGCTTCTCGTCCTCGCAGCATTGGCTGCGCTCTCCCTCGCCACCGAGGCACAGGCCGCGGTGGTCAAGTGCAAGGCCAAGGACGGCTCCATTACCTATACGCAGACCCTCTGTCCGGCCGGAACCGTGAATGCGGAATTGCCGGAGCATTTGAACGCGGACCGCCCGTCCAGCTCCGCCGCCGCGCCCTCGGGTGGGGCAGGGGTCGGTTCGTCGAAGGCGGCCATGTACCGGGATTCCGCGATCGCCTGCTCCGAGAGCCCGAAGTCCGAATCCTGCGAGTTGCTGGGCGACGCCATCACCTTTTGCAAGCCCGAGTCGTCCTGGAATTCGGAGGCCTGCCTGGCCCTCAAGGAGGGACTGCAGGCGGCGCGCGACCGTCTCAACATGGCCGATCCCCAATCACAGCAGCGTCTGCGGGAGATCTGCGCCAAGGGCGGCAATCTCGCCTGCGTTTTCCAGGAATGCCCGGCCGACATGTACATGAACGGTCCGGATCAGCTCGTGCGTGCCTGCGCGGCCCGTGCCGGCATGCCGGTATCCAGCACCTGGGTCAAGCTGGAGGGCAAGAACAGCGGCAATGGCTTGACCGGCTTCGGCGGCTCCTCCAAGTACGTCTGCCTCAAGAAGCTGGAGCGCACCAATGACATCGGCGAGCGGCTGAGCTATCGCGAAACCGTCACCGTGCTGATCTTCGCGCCCGTGGGCGGCGGCAGCCACGAGATCACCGTCTCGTCGTTGCCCGACGAGAAGTTCGCGACGGCGGATGCGGCCGCGACCGCGGGATGCGCGGCCAAGACCGCTCCGCGCGAAGGCGCGCCCAAGGCCAGTCCGCGCAAGAACCCGCAGACCACGTGAGCGTGCTGTCCTGCTGAGGCATCATCAGGGCATGTCTTCGATACTTCTCATCGGTCCCGGCGCCATCGGCGCCACTCTCGCCGCCTGGCTGTGCCAGGACGATCGCCATGACGTCGCCGTCGCCGTGCGCACGCCCTTCGACTCGATCGAGGTGAAGACACCCGAGGGCGTCATCCACGCCAAGCCGCACGTGTACACCGACGTGAAGCAGGCCAAGCCCGTGGACTGGGTGCTCGTCACCACCAAGGCTTACGACAGCGATTCCGCCGCGCAGTGGTTTGGCACCGCGGTGGGTCCCCGCACGCGCGTGGCCATCATCCAGAACGGCGTGGAGCACATCGCCCGATTCGAGAAGCATCTCGAGAAATCGCGCCTCGTACCCGTGATGATCGACCTGCCTGCGGATCGCGTGTCGCCCGGCAAGTCCATCCAGCGCGGGCCCGCGAAGCTCGTGGTGCCCGAAGGGAAGAATGGCGCGGACTTCCTGCAGCTATTCGCGCATACGAACTTCGACGCGACCCAGACCCGTGATTTCACATCGGCCATCTGGCGCAAGCTCTGTCTCAACAGCGCCGGCGCGGTGTCGGCCGTGCTGCTCAAGGGCGCGGGCATTTCGCACCATGAAGGCGTGGCCGAGCTCATGAGGAACATCGTCCGTGAGTGCATCGCCGTGGCACGCGCCGAGGGCGCGACCCTCGCTGACAGCGTTCCGGATGACATCGTGGCCGGTGCGCGGCGCGCGCCCAGGGATGCGGAGAACTCCATGGTCGCCGACCGGCGTGCCGGGAGGCCGATGGAAATCGACACGCGCAATGGCGTGATCGTGCGGCTGGGGAAGAAGCATGGCATCCCGGCGCCCATGAATGCGCTGATGGTGGCGCTGCTCGAGGCCGCGCAAGACCCCTGATTTCCCGCGGTAATTCACGTAATTACTACACTCGTGGCTTTCACTATGACAGTTGTAGTAATGTCGCCTCCATCGACCGGAGGTCATCATGCGCGCAGTACGCCTAACCACCTTGCTCGCCACCGCAGTGCTCGGCCCCGCCGACGCCCGGGCTGCGGAAGCGCCAACCTTCCAGGAAATCGTCCAGCCCTACGTGGACCAGGGCCGGTTCGTGGGTGCCAGCGCCGCAGTGGTCACGCGCGACGGTGTCGTGGGGACGCCGTCTTCCGGCTTCGCGGATTTCGAGACGAAAAGGCCCCTGGCCTGGAACACGATGTTCTGGATTGCCTCCGCTTCGAAGCCATTCCAGGCAACCGCGGTGATGATGCTGGTTGACGAGGGCAAGGTGAGCCTCGACGACCCGGTGTCTAAGTACCTGCCGCAGTTCGCCAAATTGAAGCCCATGACCGTGCGCATGTTGCTGAACCATACCAATGGTCTCAGCTACTCGGCGCCCAACGGGTTCCGCCCCACGGATTGCTGTTCGTTGGCCGACGAGGTGGACCGTTTCGTTTCGCTGCCGCTGATGTTCGACCCGGGCACGCGTTTTCAGTATTCGAACGCCGGGCCCGACACGGCCAGTCGCATCGTCGAAGTGGTCAGCAAGCAGACCTTCGAGGTTTTCATCCGCGAGCGGCTGCTCACCCCGCTGGGCATGAGCGACACCACGTACTTCCCGTCGGCGGAGCAGCTCTCGCGCCTGGCGCCGGGCTGCATGGTCGACAAGGACAGCGGCAAGCTCGTGCGCGCGCCCAATGAAGTGTTTCTCACCTCCCCGTATCACGACCGCAAGGTACGGCATGCGCCCGGCGGCGGCCTGTTCACCACGCGACCGGATCTCGCCTTGTTCGTGCAGATGCTGGTGAACAAGGGGGTGCTCGGCGGCAGGCGCTATCTATCCGAGGCGTCGGTGGCGGAGATGACCCGCAACCAGGTTCCCGCAGGGTTGATGTCCGCCGTGCCTCCGCCTCCGGGCGAGAAGGGGACGATGGGCTATGGACTGGGCTGGGGCCTCACCAGCGAGGGGGTGTATTTCCACACCGGCGTCGCAATGACCGTCATCCGCGTGGATCCTAATCGCGGCTTCGGCACCGTGTTCCTGTCATCGCAGTCTCAGGACGCCACGGGCTTCGAAATCCTGAGCCGTCTCGGCGAGGCCGCGAACAAGCACTGGGACGACAACCGCTGAGGAGTCGCTGGACGAGCTGCACGTTGTGAATCTCCGCCTGTTCAGGCCGGCGCGATCCGTGCTAGTTTCCGGCCCCATGAATCGCAACGAACAGCAGGGCCTGCCCCTCCGCCGCACCGCGGCGCTGCTTCGTTCGCTCCTGCTTCTTGCGGCCTAGCCGCACACACACCCGCGCCACCAGTCGGCGCTGACAAGACTGGAAACCAACGACCCGCCCGCAAGGAAACGCGGAAGAGTCTCGTTCGCCGGTCCCGTGAAAAAGCCAGAGTGACGCTCATGTTGAAAGACCCCTCCAAGAAGTACCGCCGCATCCAGCCCGTTGACCTGCCCGGCCGCCAGTGGCCGTCGCGCACGCTCGACAAGGTGCCCGTCTGGTGCAGCACCGATCTTCGCGACGGCAACCAGGCGTTGTTCGAACCCATGAGCCGCGAGACCAAGAAGCGGCTGTTCAAGACGTTGTGCGCCGTGGGCATCAAGGAGATCGAGATCGGCTTTCCGTCGGCATCGGAGACGGACTTCCTCACCGCCCGCGACCTCATCGAGCAGGACCTGATCCCGGACGACGTCACCATCATGGTGCTCACGCAGGCGCGCGAGGAACTGATCCGCCGCACCGTGGAATCCGTGCGCGGCGCGAAGAAGGCGATGGTCCACGTGTACAACGCCACCGCGCCGGTGTGGCGCAAGGTGGTGTTCAACCTCACCGTTCCGGAAGTCATGGACCTGGTGAAGAAACAGGTGGGCCTGGTGAAGGAACTCACCGATGCCCTGCCCGGTACCGAATGGCGCCTCGAGTATTCGCCGGAAACCTTCAGCATGACCGAGCTGCCCGTGGCGCTCGAAGCCTGCAACACCGCCATCCGCACGTGGAATGCCGGACCTGGACGCCCCATCGTCATCAACCTGCCGACGACGGTGGAGAACGCCACGCCCAATGTGTACGCGGACCAGATCGAGTGGATGTCCACTCAACTGGAGCGCCGCGAGCACGTGATCCTCTCACTGCACACCCACAACGACCGCGGCACCGGCGTCGCCGCCGCCGAGCTCGGCCTGCTGGCCGGCGCGGATCGCGTCGAAGGTTGTTTGTTCGGCAACGGCGAGCGTTCCGGCAACCTGGACCTCGTGAACCTGGCGCTCAACTTCTACTCGCAGGGCATCCATCCGGGGCTGGATTTCTCGGACATCAACGCCATCGCGCGTGAGGTGGAGCAGGCCACGCGGCTGCCCATCCATCCGCGGCATCCCTACGTGGGCGACCTGGTGTTCACCTCGTTCTCGGGTTCGCACCAGGACGCCATCAAGAAGGGGTTCGCGGCGCTGCAGCCCGGTGGCGTCTGGGAAGTGCCTTATATCCCCGTGGATCCGGCTGACCTTGGCCGTACGTATGACAGCATCGTCCGCGTGAACAGCCAGTCCGGAAAGGGCGGCATCGCCTATCTTCTCGAACGTGACTACGGTGTCGTGATGCCGCGCCGCATGCAGGTCGAATTCAGCGCGCTGGTGCAGAAGCACATGGACTCGGCCGAAGGCGAAATGAGCTCGCAGCAGCTCTGGGCGCTGTTCGAGCAGACCTATCTCACCATCGACTACGACGTGGCGTATCACGCGCACCATCTGTTCGAGGACGGCGACAAGCAGGGCATCGAACTCGAGATGACCGTGGCGGGCGAGCGCCGCAAGCTGCGCGGCGTGGGATCGGGCCCGGTGTCGGCGACGGTGAACGCGCTCGCGCTGCCCATCCGCATCGACAACTACGAAGAGCGTGCGCTGCGCGCGGGTGCCGACGCCTCGGCGCTGGCTATCGTGGAAGCCGCGCGCGATGGCGTGGCGGGCATTCGCTACGGCGCGGGGCGTCACGCCAACATCGCCACCGCCTCGGTGCTCGCCGTTCTCAGCGCCGCGCGGCGGCTGGGCGTGAGCGCGAAGGATCTGCGTAGCTAGGCAGGGGGTGGCGCGCCGCTTCCGCGGCGCCACCACATGACGAACGCGCCGGCGAACACGCAGACCGTGGCGATGATCTGCGCCTGCGTGATCTCCATGCCGAAGATCGAATACGTGGCGTTCACGCGGATGAGCTCGATCAGGAAGCGCTCGACGCCCGCCAGCAGCAGGTAGACGCCGAACAGCCAGCCGCCCGCGTGCCGGTGCTTGCGAATGCTCCACAACAAGCCGAAGGCGGCGGTGGCCATCAACGTCTCGTACAGCGGTGCGGGATATACACCGGGCGGCGGAATCTCCACGCCCGCGATATTGCCTTCGTAGGTCTGGGCCCAGAGCCAGTCCGGCAGCCAGGCCGGCGCAGGGGAAGTCACGGCGATGCCCCAATCGCCATCGCCGGCAATCTGGCAGCCGATGCGGCCTATGCCGTACGCGAGCATGAGCGCGGGTGCGAACACGTCCAGCAGCACGGGTATCGGCGCCTTGTGTCGGCGCGCGTAGATGGCGCCGGCGGCTACGCTGGCAATCAAGCCGCCGAAAAAGGTGAGGCCGCCCGTGGAGAACAGCATGCGCGCCGGGTTCTCGATGAATTCACGCGGATGCTCGAGCAGGTGGAATACCTTGGCGCCCAGCAGGCCCGCGATGAAGCCTACGAGACAGAGGCTGCCGACGAACTCCTTCGGCAGCGCGGGCAGGAGGCGGCGCCCCTCGAGGTTGACCAGCCACTGGCCTACGAAGAATGCCGTGGCCACCATGAGGCCAAACGTGGGAAGGGGCAGCGGGATATCGACGCCCACGGCACGCAGGACATCGGTGAGGTAGGGAAAAGCCATGGCGCAGTATGCCGCGCCGGAGCTCCGGTCAGACCAGAAAATCCTTCTTGGTGATCTGCAGCACCGAGAGCCGCTTGTGGAGATACGTGCGCCCCACGCCCAGCTCCAGCGCGGCCTGGCTCACGTTGCCGTTGAGCCGGCGCAGGGTGGCGATGATGTGATCCCGCTCGGCGCGATCCCGGAACTCCTTGAGCGCCGACACTGGCGCGGAGCCACGGGTGGGCGCGAGGATCTCTTCGGGCAGGTCCAGCACGGTGATGCGCTCCCCCGACATGATCATGAGCCGCTCCAGCAGATTCTGGAGCTCGCGAATGTTGCCCGGCCAGTCGTGGCGGCGCAGTTCATCGAAGACTTCATCGTCGATGGGCTTTTCCCGCAGGTTGTTGCGCTCGCAGATCCGGCGCAGGAGCGCGCTGACCAGCAGCGGGATGTCTTCGAGCCGCTCGCGCAGCGCCGGCACGCGCAGCGGCACCACATTCAGCCGGTAGAACAGGTCTTCGCGGAACCGACCTTCCGCGACGGCCTGCTTGAGATCCTTGTGCGTGCCGGAGATCACACGCACGTCCACCTGCATGGTGCGTTCCGCGCCCACGCGCTGGAGCTCGCCGCTCTGCAGAACGCGCAGCAGTTTGGCCTGCGCCGCCGGCGCGAGGTCCGCGATCTCGTCGAGGAAGATCACGCCATGGTGCGCGAGCTCGAACAGGCCCTTGCGCGCCGCCACCGCGCCCGTGAACGCGCCGCGCTCGTGTCCGAAGAGCTCGCTCTCCAGCACGCCTTCGGAGATCGCGGAACAGTTCACCTTCACGAAAGGCGCCTGCGAACGCGCGCCGTGCGCGTGGATGCAGTTGGCCACGAGTTCCTTGCCGGTGCCGCTTTCACCGGTGATCAGCACGCTGGCATTGGTCTGCGCCACCTTCAGCGCGGCTTCGACGAGACGCCGCACCGCCGGCGGAGTCACCGACGATCTCGGAGGTGCCCTGCTGCGAATGCGCCGAGCCGCAGCCGTTCGCGCAGGTTCGACGATCTCCAGGCAGCGCTTCACGGTCACGGCGATCTTCTCGGCCGTGAAGGGCTTCTCGAGGAAATCGAAACCGCCGAGTTTCACGGCCTGCGCCGCCTCGGTCAGCGTCGCATGGCCTGAGATGAAGATGGTGGGCGGCGCGATTCCGTCCGCCTCGGCGCGGCGGAAGAATTCGAGGCCGCTCAGGTCGCCGAGACGGATGTCGACGATCATCACGTCGACGATGCGCTCGTGGAGCACGCGCAACGCCGCCGCGACATCGTGCGCCGGCCAGCACGTGCATCCCTTCCTGCGACAGTGCGATCTCGATGGCCGCGCGGATGTTCTTCTCGTCGTCGAGAACCAGCACCACGGGCTTGCCAGGCGCGTCGCTCATTCCGGTACGCGCGGCAACGTCAGCACGAACACCGGGTGCGTGGCTTGCTCTTCGTATCGGATCTCGCCGCCATGCTCCAGCATGATCTTCTTCACGATGGCCAGGCCGAGCCCCATGTTCTCCTTGCCGCTCTTGGTGGAGATGTAGGGATCGAACATGCGGTCCACGATATCGGGAGGGACCGGAGCGCCATCATTGGCGATGCGAACCACGGCCTGGGATTCGGGCGCTTCCAGCGAAATATTGAACCGGGTGCGGCGCGCAGGATTCGCCTCGATCCCGTTGCGCATGATGTTCGCGAGCACCTGGCGAAACAAGGGTGGTGTCCAGCCGCACCCGAATCGCGCTGGCGGGCGCCTGCCAATCGATGTCGCAGTTCAGGCCCGAGCTTGCGAGCGTGTTCACCAGCCGGCCGGTCACCTCACCAAGCTCCGCTACCTCCGGCTGCACCTGCGGCATGCGAGCGAACTCGCTGAACTTGTTCACCGTGGCTTTTAGATGGGTGAGCTCCTCGCCGATCATTGCCTGCGTTTCCTCGAAGGTGCGCAAGGAACTCCGGCTGCCCCTTGGCGAGGTAGGCCTTGGACAGCGAAGTCACCAGCACCTCGATCGGCGTCAGCGGATTCTTGATCTCGTGCGCCAGCATCTTCGCGAGCTCCTGCCACGAAGACATCTCCTGCAGGTAGCGCACCTTGTCGCGCTCGCGCGAGAGCGCCGCGATGTTGGCGCGTGGCTGCGCGCGATGCGGCGGCTCAGCAATGTGGCGACGGCCAAGGACAGCAGGACCACCACGCCGAGCCCCAGCCCGAAATACAGCCTCAACGAGTCGAGGAGGCGCTGCTTGATGACGTCGGGCTCGGAGTAGACCTGTTTGAGTTCTTCGACTTCATCGAACTGCGCGCGGTAAGTCGCACGATTGGTCTCGTCGAGCTTTCCCAGCGCCCGCAGGTTGTCGGAAGAGTTCTGGAGCGTCCGCACGATCTGCGGGTTGAACCCGAGATTGAGGCTGGTTCGCAGCGTGTCGTGAAGCAGATGGAACGCCGCGGCCATCGGCACCGCCGCCATCACGAAGATGGTGACGGTGAGCAGCAGGCCAACCCTAGTGTCCTTCATGCGTGACGGACTCGACGCGGAAAGTCTCCTCCAACGCGACGCGCCAGGCCGCGGCCAGGTCCGAGTCCGCGTACTGCTCGAAGATCCGGTTGAAGACGGCGTTCGAGGCCGACATCTGGTCGCCGGCGACTGTCGGTGACGTGTTCTGGGAAACCCACTTGCGGATCGCGCGCATCTTTTCGCGATCGATGGGATTCAGCAGCAGCTCCACGCGCAGCAGATAGTCCCGCTTCTCCGTCAACCGGCTGAGGTCGAAAAGTCCGGGGAGCGACAATGCCGCCAGCATCGACTCTGTCTCCGCAAGATTCGCCAGGGTGCGTGATTCGACCACCTTCTCGTTCATCGTGCTCGCGAGCGTGAACTTTTCGTCCCACAGATCGTAGCGCAGCGAGATCTCCACGGCGCGTTGCTCCAGGACCTTGCCGGACTCCAGCAGCGAGATCCGCGCGTACAGGCGGTTGGTCAAACCACTCATGAGGTCTTTGGCCAGGTTCGCGGGATAGGCGACGGCGAGCACTCGCACGCCGAGCTTGCCGTCGCGACGAATCACCTCGACGTCGGCGGCGCTCGAGTCCGCGATGCAGACCAGCAGCAACAAGGCCAGAGCCCGCCTCATTGCCTCGACTCCGCGAACCCGATCACGTACAGGTCGATGAGCCCGAACTGGCGCGTCTCCGCGCGCCAGCCTGTCTTGAAGCCGTAGCCGATGCGCGTGTCACCGTTGGACGAAATCGAGACGCCGCTGATGCCAGGTTCGACGTACCAGCGCCCACGCTCGACCGAATTCCCGGGCGCGAGTGGGCGCGAATAGTTCAGCGACAGCAGCTGGCCGGGACCCGTCGACGTGCGGTAGTGCGAGGACGGTTCCCCGCCAATCTTGAAACTGAGATAGCCGTCCAGTGCTTCCCAGGTCTTGCGGAATCGGATGAACGAGTAACGGTCAGGCGCATTGGCGCCGAAGTCCCGGCGCGCCGCCAGCTGGAACGACGTGCCCTGCGTAGGGAAGTACGGGTCGTCCTCACTGCTCCAGCCGTAGAGCAATGTGCCCTTGGTGCCACGGCCGTGAAACTCGCGCGTCTGAAAGATCGCGTCGCTATTGAACCAGCCGAAGCTCCAGTCGGAGCTGGGTCGGTGATTGAGTTCCAGCATCACGTACGAGAAGTCACCGAAGCGCCGGCCAGCGGCTACCGTCAGCTGTGCGGCATCGAATTTGTTGAAGCTTCCTTCCGTGTCTTCGTATGCGTGGCTTGCGTAACCCAGGCTGGCGAAGCCGAAGTAGCGATTAGAGCCAAAGAGCTGTGGATCGGCGTACGTGAACGTGAGGTGGTAGCCCTCCGACTGGAGTCGCTCGCCCGCGATGGGCGCGAACACTTGTGCGCGGACCTCGCCGATCTTGCCGCGGCCAAAGAGATTCTGGTGGCTGAGGCCGCCCGTGAGGTTTCCGACCTGCACATCCGATGCCAGGTTCGCGCCCAGCTGCCACTCCAGGTGGACCGGGTTCGACTCCTCGACTTCGATGACGACGATGACGTCGCCACGCCGCGCACCCTTCTCGAGCCGGATGCTGACGGACTCGAATGCCCTCAGTGCCGAGAGGCGCAACTCGGCGTTGCGGATCTCCTCTTCGTCGACCACCGACCCCGGCAGCAAATAGAGGTGCTGACGGATGAAATCGCAGGAGTAGCCCTGGTTGCCGGCACAGGTGACCTCCTGGACGACGAGCGGCTCGGGCGCGTCCGTCTGCGCGCTCACCCACGCGGGCCAGGCCAGACAGAAGGCGGCGATGAGGCCTGTGAGTTGTTTGGTCTTGCGCATCATGTGCCGGGTCCGGAATGTACCAGTTAGGCCCGCGCCCCCGGGATGTCCACGAAAGTGGACAGTCCGGCGGCGCGCGCGTGGTGATATGTCAGAACTTCCAGGTCGCGACGAGCGAGTAGATGTCGAAGGCGACGTCGGGCACGCGCACCTTCTCGTAGTCGGCGCGCAGGCGGAAGTTCTCGCTGGCCTTGAACTCGAGCCCACCGCCGTAGGTGATGTCTTCGCCGTGGCTGTTCTTGAGCGCGCTGGACACGCCGTTCGAGAGGGTGGTTTGAGTCTCGTAGGACACGCCACCGAACTTGGCGTAGGGAGCGAACCGCTCGCCCAGCGGGTATTTCGCAAGCAGGCTCAGGAAAACGCCGTCGCTGGCGCTCGTTACGCGGAGGTTGCCAATGTTGTCCTTCTGCTTGCCGGCATCGACGAAGCCGCCTTCGAGGGCGAAGTACTTGTTGAACTCGTAGCCGACCAGCCAGCGGAAGATCTCGTCTTCGCCGTGGAACAGCGCGTTGTTCTGCGTGCCTTCACCGAAGCTCGCGCCGATGTAGAAGCCCGAGTCGTCGGCTGCGCTCGCGGGCATCGACGCCAGGACGCCCAGGACGATTCCACCCAAGATTTTCCGCTGCAACATGATCTGAACTCCCGCGCCTCGGCGAGGCGGTCACGGGAGGAGTTGCAACGGCTGTGCCAGCGCCATCGGGGCGCTGGATTGCCGGATCGGAGCGCGGGGGTGTCTAACTAAGCAGACGGTTGTATCGAGACGAGCGAGTCTTCCGGAAAGGAATTCCGGGTTTTCGCGTACTCACCGAGTTCGATACGCGTCGAACCCAGTATCGCGAATGGCGCACTGAATGAGCCGTCGAAGAAATGGGCAAGCAAGGTGACGTAGCCACCTCCCTCGACGAGTGCCTTCACCGCGCTCACGAATTGTGAGCGGTGATCCCGGGGGTCCAATTGGGGCGTCGTGTGACTCCTCGTCGCCGAGGCCAGCGCACGGTCGATCTTGGCTGCCGACCAGCCCTTCTTCTCATACTTGCGACGCAGTTGGTCCGGGTCCTTCGCCGTGGTCACCTCACCGCCCGAGTACAGGGCACAGGAGCAGCCACCCACCGTCACTTCGAAGCGGATGGATCCCGGCAGCGCACCGGCCGTTGGGTTCGAGATCGACGCAGTCTTGAATCCAGCTTGCATGAACAGCTGCATCGCATCACCACGATAGCCACTCACACCCACGTACACGATCGAGCACATGCCCTTCGGCCCTCCAAAAAAACGGGCGCTCGCGCGCCCGTTTCAATTGCCGTTCCATCAATACGGCGGCCTCGCCAAACAACGGGCCTCTCCCCTCAACACTTGTGCACGCACAGCACGGCATCCGCCGCGCTGCGCGTTCAACCGAGCAATCTCTCCGCGATCTGCACGGCGTTCAGCGCCGCGCCCTTGCGCAGCTGATCGCCGGCGACGAACAGCGCCAGCGTCTTGCCGCTCGGGTCGCTGACGTCCTTGCGCATGCGGCCGACGAGGATCTCGTCCTTGCCGCTCGCGTCCACGGGCATTGGAAAGTAGTTGCGCTCGAGCTCGTCGACCACGCGCACGCCGGGCGCATTGGCGAGGATCGCACGCGCTTCGGCCACCGACAGTGCCTCCTCGAATTCGATGTTGAGCGCAGATGCAATGCGCGCGCAACACCGGCACGCGAACGCAGGTCGCCGTCACCCGCAGGTTCGGCTCGCCGAAGATCTTGCGCGTCTCCTGCATCACCTTGGTCTCTTCCTCGTTGTAGCCGGTTTCCGGGTCCACCTTGGTGTTGTGCGAGAACACGTTGAACGCATACGGATGCGGCAGCACCTTGGGCGTGAACGAACGGCCCTCGAGGAACGCCTTGGTCGACTCGCTGAGTTCTTCCATGGCCGCGGCGCCGGCGCCCGAGGCGGCCTGGTAGGTAGACATGGTGATGCGCGCGATGCGCTTCTTCTGATGCAGCGGCCACAGCGGCGTCGCGGCGACGATGGCGACGCAGTTCGGATTCGCGATGATGCCGTTGTGCTTCTTCAGCTCGCCGGAGTTGATCTCCGGCACCACCAGCGGCGTGTTGGCGTCCATGCGGAATGCCGACGAGTTGTCGACGACCACCGCGCCGGCCTTCACGGCCGCGGGTGCGAAGCGCTTCGACTGCGCGCCACCGGCGGAGAACAGCGCGATGTCCACGCCCTTGAGGCTCTCGTCGGTGAGTTCCTGCACGGCGACATCCGCGCCGCGGAACTTCATCTTCTTGCCCGCGGACCGCGCCGAGGCCAGCAGCCGCAGTTCGGACAGCGGGAATTTGCGCTGCTCGAGGCACTGCATGAGTTCGACGCCGACGGCGCCGGTGGCGCCGGCAATGGCGACGACGGGGATCTTCTTGTTACGCACAGTCTCGGCAGTCGATGACATTTTCAGTGGCTCCAAATGAAAAGGCCCCGCGGGTTTCCTCGCGGGGCCTTGGGTATCCTTCGTGCTCGTCGTCTGATCAGTCAGCGCGCGCAGGTAACCAAGGCCCCTGCGGGCTTGGTCTTGAGCGTCTTTTTCGTGATCTGGCGAAGCATGGGGCGCGAAATGTATCTGACTACCCGCAACCGCCGGCAAGCGGCGGTTTAACCACTTTCGTTCACGCCGACGCCGTGCGGGGTGATGAGGCCGTTGTACCAGGCCAGCATTAACAGAATGAACAAGGCCACCGAGAGGCCCACGCGGATGGTCAGCGCCCGCACCATCTTCTTGGGGTCGCCCTTGCCGCGGGACAGGTGAAACAACGCGCTGCCCAGGCTGATCACGATCGCGAACAGCGTGACGATCACGAGAATCTTGATCACGTCCATAAGGGGGCCACTTTATACTTCCGGCCCCCATGCCGGCCCGGTTTTCAGCCTTCGGCAGGGTGTTCTCGCCGTCCTGGCCGATGACCCTTGCCACAGTCGTCCTGCTCGGGCTTCTTCCTGATCCTGGGCCGCTGGCAGTGGCATCGCGGCGAGGCCAAACAATCCGTCTGGGAAGAGTACGGGCGGAACGCCGCCGCGGAACCGCTGGGCTCCCGGAGTTTCGACGAGCATTCCGCGATTCGGCGCGGATCTCGCTGTCCGGAACCTTCATCCACGACCAGCAGTTCCTCCTCGACAACCGCTCGCACCAGGGCCGCCCGGGATGGGAAGTACTGACGCCACTCGCGCTCGACGACGGCCGGTTGATCCTGGTGAATCGCGGCTGGATCCCGTTCAGCGGAGACCGGACACGTCTGCCCGATGTTGCCGGCCGGCGAGCGCTGGTCCATTCAGCGGCCGCATCGATGAACTCCCCAGCGGCGGCCTCGCGAGCGGTCACGCGCGCTCCCCAACCGGCGGAAGACGTGGCCCAAGGTCACGAGCTTTCCAACGCAGGCGGAGCTCGAAGCGTCGATCGGCAGAAAGATCGACCGGCGCATTCTCCTGCTGGATCCGGATGCGCCCGTTGGCTTCGTGCGCGAATGGAAGCCCCCGGGCCTCGATCCCGCGCGCCATTTCTCATACGCCATCCAGTGGTGGGGTTTTGCCGCTGGTGTTGCTCGTGATCTACTTCGGCCTCAATTTTCGCAAGGTGTCCTGATGTCCGATGCCCGCCCTCGCGGCCAGCGCAATGTCCTGCTGGTCGCGGCCATCTTCTTCGTGCCCGTCATCGTGGTGTTCGCGCTGTACTACGGCGGCCTCTGGAGTCCTTCGGGCACATCGGCCAAAGGCGAGCTCATCCACCCGGCGCGTCCGCTCGAGGTGGCCGGCCTGCGTCTGGCCGATGGCAAGCCGGCCGGGATCGAGGCCTTCCAGGGCAAATGGTCACTCATCTATATAGGTGATGGCGCCTGTGACGAGGCCTGCCGCATCTCGCTCACTTATGGACGACAGACGCGCATCGCGGCGGGCAAGGACATGGACCGCGTGCAGCGCCTGTTCCTTTCCACGGCCCACTGCTGCGACCGCGACTACCTCGACCGTGAACAGCCGGGGCTCGTGGTCATCGATGCCTCATCACCGGATGCGCAGAAGCTGCTGGCCCAGTTTCCCGGTGATCGCGCGCGCACGCTGTACATCGTCGACCCGCACGGCAATCTCATGATGCGCCACGATGCGTCGCAGGTGATCAACAAGGATCTGCTCACCGATCTCAAGAAGCTGCTCAAGCTCTCGCACATCGGCTGATGAAGCATGCGTGACGTGACCTGGATCCGCAGACTCGCGCTCATCGGCGCGGTGCTCTGTCTCGGCGTGGTGGTGCTCGGCGGCTACACGCGACTCTCGAATTCCGGCCTCGGCTGCCCTGACTGGCCGGGCTGCTTCGGCCACATCGCGCCCACGGGCAACGCGGAGCACTACGCCACGCGATCTCGACGTGCGCAAGGCGTGGGTGGAGATGATCCACCGTTACTTCGCGAGCACGCTCGGCCTGCTGTGCGTGATCATCGCGGTCCTCTCGGTGCGCGCACGTCACGAACGCGGCGTGAACGTCTGGCTGGCGGTATTCCTCGTGCCGCTGGTGGTGTTCCAGGGCATCCTCGGCATGCTCACGGTCACCTGGTTGCTGAAGCCACTGATCGTCACCGGCCACCTGCTCGGCGGACTAACTACCTTCGCGCTGCTGCTGTGGCTGTGGCTGTCGATGCGCGCCCGCGACCGGACCGTGGATGGCTACTCGGTGCTCGCCGGCAACACGCTGGTCGAATCCGGCTCGCGCGCGCGGCTGTTCGCCGGCCTGGCGCTCGCGGCGCTGGCCATCCAGGTCTTCCTCGGCGGCTGGACCAGCTCGAACTACGCGGCCGTCGCCTGCCCGGACCTGCCGCAATGCCAGGGCCAATGGGTGCCGGAGGCCGATTACCACGATGCTTTCGTGCTCTGGCGCGGCCTGGGCATCAACTACGCCGGCGGCGTTCTGGATCACCCCGCGCGCGTGGCCATCCATTTCACGCACCGCGTGGGCGCCGTGGTGGCCTCGTTGCTGCTGTTGCTGGCGGCGTTCTTCGCGTCGCGAGGCCTGGGATCCGGGCCCCGCTGGGCCGGGGTTCTGGGTGGTGGCCGCGCTGGCGGCCCAGATCAGCATCGCGGTGTTCATGGTGCTGCGGGCCTTCCCGCTGGAACTGGCGGCAGCACATAACGCCGGGCGCCGCCCTGCTGGTGGCCGCCGCGGTGTACCTGAACCGCAAGTTGCGGCCGATACACGACTTTCGCTGAGCTCTCCGGCCGGCGGGTTGATCGGCTACACTGCCGCGCCCCGCGGGGTATCCAAGCATGGCGAGCAACGAACACACACTCGAAGTCTCCACGACGCGCTGGCGCAGCTTCTACGAGCTGACCAAGCCGCGCGTGGTCATGCTCATCGTGTTCACGTCCATCGTCGGCACGCTGCTGGCGGTGCCCGGGCTGCCGCCTCTGGACGCGCTGATCTTCGGCAACCTGGGCGTGGGCCTCGCCGCCGCCAGTGCCGCCGTGATCAACCACGTGCTCGACGAGCGCATCGACGCGCAGATGTCGCGCACCAAACGCCGGCCGCTGCCCACCGGCAAGCTCACTCCCCGCATGGCGCTCGCCTTTGCGGGCGTGCTCTGCGTGCTCTCGATGAGCATTCTCGTGCTGCTGGTGAACACGCTGACGGCGTTGCTCACCTTCGCCTCGCTGATCGGTTACGCCGTGATCTACACCGTGTGGCTGAAGCGCGCGACCTCGCAGAACATCGTCATCGGTGGCGCCGCCGGCGCCGCGCCGCCCGTGCTGGGCTGGGCCGCGGTCACGGGTACCGTCGAGGCGGATGCGCTGCTGTTGTTCCTCATCGTGTTCGTGTGGACGCCGCCGCACTTCTGGGCGCTGGCCATCGCGCGCAAGGATGAATACGCCAAGGTCGGCATTCCCATGCTGCCCGTCACGCACGGCGTCGCCTTCACGCGGCTGCAGGTGTTGCTGTACACGCTGTTGCTCGTCGCGGTCACGCTCATGCCCTTCGTCACCGGCATGAGCGGCTTGCTGTATCTCGCCGCCGCGATCGTGCTCAACGCGTTGTTCGTGTACTACGCGTTCCAGCTGAAGACGAGCGACCGCGCACACCTGCCGATGAAGGTGTTCCGTTTCTCGATCAGCTACCTCATGTACCTGTTCGCCGCGCTGCTCGTCGATCACTATCTACCCACCACGCAGGCGATCGCGAACGGCTGAAAGCGCTGTCGTCTGACACGGACGACTCGGCGCAAATCCGTGCGCACATGGTAAGTTGCCGTCCGCATGACGGACCCAAACGGCTCGCTCGATCTCCCGGCCCGATTCAACGGGCTCTTCGGCCTCGTGCTTTATCACCAGCATCACGGCATGCTGCTGCTGCGCTCGGGCGACCGCGACGATGGCGGACCGAAACGCATCGACCTGCTGTTCCGCGGCGTGGTCTGGATGTCGCTCCCGTCCTGGTTCAGCGACTTCACGCTCGAGCGATGCCTGCTGGACGAAGTGCTCGACTACATACCGCCCAGCCACCGCGGCAAGGCCGAGTCACGCAAGGTGTTCCGCATCGATATCGACCGCACGCCTCACTACGTGATCGCGGGCAGTGTCGCGGCCTGCAATGACAATGGCCACTACTTCGATCCTTCGCCGCTGCTGCCCGAGGTCGAGGTCAACCTGCGATTCGACACCTGACACGCCGCGCAGCCTTGCCGGCCGCGCCGCTCTCTCCCGTTCAGCTCCCGCGGCGCAGGATGCGGTTCATGCGGGCCGCCGGCTTCGACACCCAGAGATGGCGATCGGGCGCGTTCTGGAAACTCAGCTTCGAGAGCCGCGGATCGGAGAAGCCGCTGGCCGCCGGACAGGTCTGGTTGTTGCTGGCCCGGAAGGCGAGCGCCGCGGCGATGCGACCCTCGGCCGGATCACCGAGTTCGTGCGTGAAGTCATCGGCCACCGAGCAGCCCTGCACCGAAGTGCCGCGGTTGGTGACGGTATTCGCCGGCGAGAAGCCATCCGAGTAGTCGCCGAAGCCCGCGTCATTCTCGCCGCGGAACTGGATGCTGAAGTACGTCGTGCCGCAGTTGTCCGTGGGATAGAACCCATAGGGCTTGCCGCAGGTGGTCGAGCCGATGAGATACACCTGCACGTTCACGCCACGCAGGCCGTTGATGATGGACTCGCTGGCCGAGCAGGTGCCGGGGCCGGTGATGATGTACACGCGGCCGAGATTCAGCGTCGGCAAAGCCACGCCCGCCGCGCCCACGAAGCCCTGCGTGGTGCGAGTGGAAAGGCGTGGGCGTGAGCGCCTGGTCGGTGACCGGATTCGTGTTCGGATGCTTGGAGTTGAACACCAGGCGCTCGAAGGTCTGACCGGCAGTCAGCGTGGTGTTCGCCACCATGTAGGCCGCTTCGCTGGCGATGTCCAGGTAGCCGCCGCCGTTGTAGCGCAGGTCGAGGATGAGATCCGTGACGCCCGGTACTCCGGGCGACGGGCGCATGGAGTTGATCGCATTGCGCAGCGCCGGCTCGGCCGTCGGCGATGTGATCGTTGAAAAGAATGTAGCCCACGTCGCCGCTGCGGTGTATCGAGACGGCCGAACGTCGAGCACCGGCGTCGAGGTGACGCTCGCGGACGTGAGCGTTCACCGTGCGCTGGACGCCGGCGAGATCGCGGACCACGAAGACATGCGCTTCGTTGATGTTGTCGGGGAACAGGCCGCCATTGAGCGCATCGACCGTGGCTTGCGTGTTGCCGTTGACGGCGTCCTGACCATCCACCTGCACCACGGTGTCCCCGCGCTGCAGGAATCCGAAGGCGGGTGAGTTCGGCTCCACGAAGCCGACGACGATGCGACGCGGCGGTGAGGGCGCGAGGATTTCGAAGGACGCGCCGTAGCTCGCCGAGACGCCGCTCTGCGAGAGCGCGATCCAGTCGTCGGTGTCGTAGGTGAAGTGGAACTTGTCCTTGCGCTGACCCGACGCCGTGGTGGCCGTGGTGCGCATCTGGTCGAAGTAATCGGGCGTGGTGTACGCCGCCGGATCGCGGTCCGTGACTTCGCTGTACCAGAGGTAAGTGTCATTGGTCCACGAGCGCAGCCAGTTGTTCTGGTCCGTGACCGTGCCCTGGGTATCCGAGGTGCCGGACCGGGGCGCCGCGCAGCGGCCCTTGAAGTTGGCCGCGGGCTGGAACACTCCGTTCGAGAAGCCGCCACTGTGATTGCCGCGGGGAACATTGCCCACCGCGCCGCCATTGAAGGGCTCGTCGCCGCCGCAACCGGCCAGCGACAGCACCAGCGGAACCAGCAACGTCCTTAATTTGTATGGGGCTTTTCACGGCTGGTCCCTTATATCCCCGGTCAAAGCCAAACAACAAGATGTCGCCACGAAGCTGCGGCTCGCGTCTCGTTCTATGATGTCACCGCTCATGAATCGTCTGCTTCGCCCATTCGGACTGAAGTTAGGCCCCCTGCAGGCCGGGGCAGTCTATTTCCCGCTGCATTTCCTCGCCGTCGGCATCGGCCTCACGCTGCTGATCTCGCCCCACGACGTGGGCGTGTTCTGGCCCGCCACGGGCGCCCTGTTCGCGTTCCTGCTGCTGTATCCCGCCGGGCTACTGGCTGGCCCTGGGTTTGCTGGCCTGGCTGGCCGAGCTCTGCGCCCATGTCTTGTTCTCTCCGCAGATTCCCTGGACGGTATTTGGCCTCCTGTTCCCCGTGAAGTTCCTCGCCGCCCTGCTCGGGGTCTGGCTCATGCACGTCGGGGCTCCGGGGACCCATTTCTTTTGCCCGGCTGCGGCACGTGCTGTGCTTCGCCGGGGCCGCCCTGGTATCCACGGCGGCTTGCGCCTTCGTTTCGGTGTCGCTCAAGACCGGCGCGCAGGTCGACTCCGGCGAGTTCTGGCTGAACGTGCAGAACTGGTGGATCGGCGATCTGCTCGGCGCACTCATCGTCACCCCCCTGGTGCTCACCGTCGGCTTCCATGGCTTCGCGTTGTCCAAGCATGTCGCGCGGCGGACGCACCGCCACCATGGCCGCGTTCCTGGTGCTGGGGCTGTTGTTAGGCGCCGTGTTCCTGCGCAGCAATGGCGCGCCCACCTCGCCGCTGGACGTGCCATACATCGTGTACCCCGTGCTGGTGTGGATCGCCATGCTCAGCGGGCCGCGCCGCACGGCGCTGGCCGCCGGCATCACCGTGGCCGTGGCATCGCTCGCCACCACGCGCGGACTCGGTCCCTTCGACAGCCCGTACCAGCTGCAGACCTTCCTCGCGCTGTGCGTGCTGCCCGTGCTGCTGCTGCAGGCCGTGATGTCCGAGCGCGACGATGCCATCGCCAGCGCGCGTGGCAGTGACGAGCGCTACCGCGCCTTCGTCGCCAACAGCTCCGAGGCCATCTTCCGCACGGAACTGCTCGAGCCCATGCCCGTGACACTCTCGCCCGACGAGCAGGTGTCCTGGGTGCGCAAGACACGGCTTCGTCGCCGAGTGCAACACCGCCTTCATGGTGGCCCTGGGTGTGAAGGACTGCGCAGAACCCCGTGGTGGGTTCGCGTCTCGCGGATCACCCCACCTGGTCCAAGGTCTACGTCGATCGCATCCGCGATGCCATGCGGAACGGCTACCAGCTGCGCAACATCGAACACGTGGTGCATGGACCTTACGGTCTGGACCGCGTGCTGCTGATCTCGATGATCGGCATCGTCGAGAACGGCTACGTGCTGCGCTTCTGGGGCAGCGCCCGCGATGTCACGGCGATGCGCGAGGCCGAGCATGCGCTCGCCCAGCATGATTCCCAGCTGCGGGCGCTGGCCACGGAGATCACGCTGGCCGAAGAGCGCGCACGCCGCAAGCTCGCCAGCGAACTGCATGACGGTCCCGCGCAGAATCTCGCCGGCATGGCAATGCAGCTCGCGGAGCTCAAGCGCAAGACGCATGATCGTTCGCATCTCACGCTGATCGGCGAGGCCGAGCAGGTGCTGGCCGACACCACGCTGCAGACACGCACGCTGATGCTCGAGCTGGCGCCGCCCGGACTTCACGAGAGCGGACTCATCGAAGCTTTGCGTTGGCTCGCGGATCGCGTGGGCAAGCAGCAGCGGCTCATCGTCACCGTGGAGGACGATGGCACGCCCAAGTCGCTCGAGGATCAGGTGACGGTCCTGCTTTTCCAGACGGTGCGCGAGCTGCTGCAAAACGTGGTCAAGCATGCGCGCTCGAAGCGCGCCGCGGTGCGCTGCTCGGTGTCGGACGAGGTGCTGGTGCTCGATGTCATCGATCCCGGCGTGGGCTTCGAAGTGCATTCCATCGACCGCCTGCCCACGCGCCAGGGCGGGTTCGGCCTGTTCAACATCCGCGAGCGGCTCAAGCTCATGGGCGGCAGCGTGGACATCCATTCGATCATCGGCGAAGGCACCACGGTGCGCATCCGCGTGCCGCTCAAGCCCCAGCACGGGCTGTTCGACGAGGCACTGCGGGCATAGTCGAAGAAGCCCCCGTGGAAAGAGACCATGCTCATTGAAAGAATCTGGGCGGCGAATCCGCTGCGGAATTTCCACTATCTCATCGCCTGCGCCGAGACCGGCGAGGCGCTCATCGTCGATCCGCTGAATCCGGCGCAGTGCCTGGACGCGGCGCGGACGCGTGGATTCAGCATCACGCAGGTGTTGAACACGCACGAGCATCGCGATCACACCGATGGCAATGCCGGTGTCGTGGCCGCGACGCGCGCGAAGGTGATGGCGCATGCGGCTGCGGCGCACGTGATCGGCGGAGTGGATAGGGGCCTGTCGCGCGGTGACGTGATCAAGGTGGGCCGCACCGTGGAGCTCGAGGTGCTGGACACGCCGGGACACACGCGCTCGCATGTATGCCTGCTGGCGCACGGCGATTCGCCCGCGCTGTTCTGCGGCGACACGCTGTTCAACGCCGGCGCTGGAAACTGTCACAACGGCGGTGATCCGGGATTGCTCTACGAGACTTTCGTGAACCAGCTAGCGGGTCTGCCCGATACCACGCGCGTGTATCCGGGGCACGAGTACCTGCTGCGGAATCTGGCGTTCACGCTGGATCGTGAGCCGGGGAATGCGGAGGCGGCGCGCGCGCTCGAGGCTGCGAAGGCCCTGGCGCCGGCGGATGCGCGTGTCACCACGCTGGGTGAAGAGAAGCGGGTGAACACATTCTTCCGGCTGCAGAATCCGGAAGTGATCGCAAAGCTGCGCGAGAGATTTCCCGACATCGGCGACGCACCCGACGCGCGCACCGTATTCATCAAGCTGCGGGAGCTACGGAACCAATGGTGAATCACGCGAGGGGCGCTGCGCCCGCTCGATGATCGCGGCCAGCTCCGGATCCACCGGCATGGGCTGCACCGGACTCACATTCGCGCCGCCGGTGTTCCCCATCGGCACCATGCCGATGAATGTCTTGGTCGCCGCGCCGATGAGCCGATAGACCTGCCCGAAGACTTCGCGGCCATCGCGCTTCCGCCAGGCCCACGCCAGCATGCGCCAATGCACGCGCACGTGTTCCCGCGTGGACGCCTGGCCCAGTACATGGGCGCGCTCGAGATGCGCGAAGCCGTTCACGGCATCTTCCCGCGCAGCACGCAGCTCGGCGTCCACGTACGGGCGAATGTTGTCAGCGAAACTCATGGCGCCTCACGCAATGAACTCCCCGCGTCCCTCGGGATACTGCTGCTCCCAGTTCCGGCCGTCGATCGCATTGATCCTCATGCCCGGTGACCGTGCCCTCGTCGATGCAGCGCGCATTCACGCTCCAGCCATCGGGATGCGAGCGCGGCACGTAGAACGGCTTGATTCCGCAGTGACCACAGAAGTAGTGCTTCGCCGTGCCGGTGTTGAAAGTGTAGAGCGTGAGCGCGTCGCGGCCCTGCGTGATTCGGAAGCGATCGGCCGTCACGATGAGATGCAGGAATGCCGTGCGCGCGCACATGGAGCAGTTGCACTGGTCGATGTACAGCTCCGCGGGCGCGTCCACTTCGAAGCGGACGCGGCCGCAATGGCAGCCGCCGCGATGCGTGATCATTTCTTTCTGTTCGTCAGCCATTGGGCCACCAGCCAGGGAGCGAAGAACATCACCGCCAGGCCAAACAACATGAAGCCACCGCGCGCGGGATTGTAATCCTCGAGGAGGCGGGACCAGGTGAGGCCTGTCAGGCGCCCCAGCGAGAATTCGAACGCCAGGGTGAGAATCACCCAGTAACCGCCGACGATCAACTGGGCGCGCGTCGTGTGCGCCTTCATCCACCGCCACAGCAGCAGCGTGACCAGCAGCACGAGCAGCGAGCCCACGAGCACGCCCCACTGCCGCGCGCGCAAGTCGCCGATGGCCGCGGCGATGAACACATTGCGGACGATGCCGTGCGCGGTCTCGAGCAGCATGATCAGCATCCACACCAGGGTGGCGCGGACCCATGGCACTTCGCCCGTGCCGGTTACTTCGCGGCTTCCTGGTCCAGTGTCCATTGCAGTGCATTCGCAGCCGCGGCATCGCCGTCGGCCGGCCGCGCTGACGCAGGTTGGCGATGATCCGCTCGCGCGTCGGCGCGGTCACGGTTCTGCGCCAGTTTCCATTTCACCTTGCGCGCTCGCACCGTGCAAGCGTGAGCGCGGCGAGTGTCGCCGAAGCGGACCGCGATACATGGCGTGCTCGGTGCTCACGGGCTTGTGCCCGCCATCCGGCTGATAGTGAGCCATGAGGCGCTGCTGCTGCGCCGCCAGTACTTCGACGTCTTCGGACACTTCCGCTTCGCACTCGAAGATCACCGTGCGGTGATAGGCGGTGGCGAACATGGCGTTGGTGGCGTGGACCCAGTGCGAAGGAATGGTACCGTGCAGCTCATCCACTTCGAACACGCACTTCGTGTTCCCGCGAAGATCCGTTGCTGCTCGTCGTCGCGGTGCAGATGCATCTCGACCGGTCGCCGAGGAACACGAAAGGGATACAGCCCGATGTGCGGCTGGCCCTCCGGCGCTCACGGTGACCAGGCGGCCCAGCTCCTGTTTGCTGACGAAGTCGCGCAGGACTTGTTCGGGGACTTCGGAACGTAGTAGTCGTAGAAGATCATGCCCGCAGTTTAGTGCCGGCGCCCCAGGCCAGACAGAGCCACCCGGCCAGGAACGCCAGGCCACCCAGCGGCGTGATGGCGCCGAGCGTCCGCACGCCGGTGAGGGCTAACAAGTACAGGCTGCCGGAGAACATGACGATGCCGGCGACGAACAAGCCAGCCGCGCCGACCGTGAATACGCGGCGCGGCCAGCGCGCCCAGGCCCAGGCCGCCGCGAGCAACGCGAACACGTGGTACATCTGGTAGCGCACGCCGGTTTCGAACACCGCGAGCATGTCCGGCGCGAGGCGCGCCTTGAGCGCATGCGCGCCAAAGGCGCCGAGCGCGACGCCCAGGAAGCCGGCCACGCCGGCGCATATATAGAAGAGCGCGGTCCAATCTACGGCGACTTGCCGTCGTAGTGGATGCACGCGGCACCTGCGTGAAATCGAAATCCTCGAGGCAGCGGATGTTGATGGCCGCCATCTCGTTGCCCTTGGGGTCCGTGCCTTCGCCGAACGGCAGGACGCCGCAGGTCTTGCAGAAGCGATGGTTGATCACGTGCTTGTTGAAGGTGTAGGTGGTGAGCTCGTCGTCGCCCGTCACCTTGCACGGAGTCGCGCGGCGCGAACCACAGCAAGCGTGCCGCGTTGCGCGAGCAGATCGAGCAGTTGCAGGAGATGCGCCTTGTCGAAGTCACCTGCGAAGTCGAACTTCACCTTGCCGCAATGGCAGCTGCCGCGGTATTGCATGTGCTTCTCCCTGTTGCTGAGTCTGTGTCGGCGTGGAATCAGCGCGGAGCGCATCCCGGGCCCGACGCGCGTCGCGCGGCCGGCACGCCGCGTCTCGTAGATCTGCGCGCATCTCGCGCGACCACTGCTGGTACTCGTCGTACGTGGCCTGCTGATCCGCTGTTGAGGATGCTGCGGGCGCGCGTGGCGGCGCGCTCGTTGTAGTCTTCCTGCCAGGCCGGCATCGCCGTCGTTGTAATCCTCGCGCGGATGCGCTGTCGCGACATTCTGCGGCAGGGCACGCGTTCGCGTTCCTCGGCCAGCGCCGTGACCAGCGGTCGCGCTGATCCTTGCGACAGCCCCAGGTCGTTGCCCTCCAGCTGACGCGACAGCAGTCTCGACTTCCTGGCGGGCCGGCAGAGTCTCCTGGTACTTCTTGTACAACTCGATCTTGTCGCGCACCGATCAGATCGCGCGACCTGCGCCAGGTTCTTCTGCTGATCTTCGCCCGCGAGCGTGGCGCGGTCCATGGATCACCTGCCCGTTGCCGCGTTCCTCGCCGCACGCGATCCATCGTCGCCATCTGCTGGTCCATCATGAGATCGATGAGCTTGTTGGCGTCTTCCTGGCTGAGGCCCAGCTTGCCGCCGATGTCGGCATACATGCGCTTGATGTTGGCGCGCATCTGCGGTCCGCATCATGTTCTGCATGGCCTCGGAGCGCTCGGCGGCGGCCACCGCGGACGGATCGCCGCGCGGCCTGCCGGCGTCGGCTCGACTGCGCCGGTGGGTATCCGGCTGGCGCAGCCGGCGCGGGCCACCGGGTCGGGCTGCCGGCAGGAGCTGCCGATCTGGCGAGCTGCCGGTCATCCTGAGTCAGCTCCAGTTCGGCACGCGCCTTTTCCAGTTCCGCGATACGCGGCATGCAGCGCGCGCGACTGCTTCGAGGATCTGGTCCGCCTGCGCGCGTTCATCCTTGCAGCTGCATGGCCAGGTAGATAGTGCTGGCGCCGAAGGCGCCGGCGGCGATGAGCAGACCGAGCATCGACGGCTTCATGTGGACTCTCCCGACCCGCGCGGCCGGAAGCATAACCCGGCGACGAGCCTGCCGGCGCCTCGGCGGCCGCTCGCCGGCCAGCATCAGGTCGAGGTAGGCGCCTTCGATGAGCTGGTCGGGTTGAATTCCGAGGCGATCCATGAGTTCACCCGCTTCGCGAACGCCTGTGTCCGCGGGTTCATCGTCCACCAGCATGACTTCGAGCTCGAGGAAATGGCCCAGGCCTTCCACCCGGTCCAGGTGGACGCGGGTGCGCCCAACCAGGAAGAGAGTGCGGTACTTGCGGATGCGACCGATTTGTCCGTAGGCCAGCGAAAGCGATTCACGAAGAGTCTCGGGTGAAGAAGTGGGAGAACGTAAGATAGAACGACTCCTTCGGTCCCGCTTGGTTCACTCGTCGGTAGAAAATCAGCTCGCCGGGATCGTTGGAGAAGGCGCGCAGCTTGAGCCGCCCGGTGACGCAATTGAAAAACGTGTCGTCCTGCGCGATCTCGAGCGGACCGCTTCGGTGGCGATCTCGGCTACGAGCGGCGTCAGCGAGGCGCCACGTTCTCGATCCGCGCCTTGATCTCGATGTTGCGTGAAATGGGGACATTCCTCATTTTGTTGTCACATTCCCCAGAGGGAGGTGACGCGCGAGCCGGATTGAATGTGACAGCTAAATGAGGAATGTCCCCATTTCACTTCTTCAGGCGCACGCCACCCGTGGCCGCGGCGCGTCATTGGCCTTGAGCGCGGAGTCCACCGAAAAGCGGCCGGCGCCGTGTGTCGCCAGGTACAGGCCGATGACCACCAGGCAGGCCGAGGGGAACGAGTCGCGCATGCCCTCGAAGCGGTCGACCATGACGATGGCCACCAGGAAATTGATGACGCAGAGGATGCCGGCCCAGCGCGTGAACAGCCCGAGCACGAAGGCGATGCCGACGAGCGAACTGGACGTACACCGACAGCGGCGCCAGCAGCTCGGGGCGGCGAACTTGTAGTGCCGCAGGAACTCGACGAATTCGGCCGCATCTCGGCCGGGCTGCTGATGTTGTCCCAGACCCCCCAGATGAGGAACAGCCCGACGAACAGGCGCAGCAGCAGCAACGCGAAGTCGCCGAAGCGCTGCGCGCCGCTCAGGTACAGGAATTTGCGCATGGTCCCTCGGGTAAGCAGTGTCCCCGCAAGACTAGCCGTGGTGTGCAGCGCGCGACAACCCATCGCGTCGGCGCCGACCGCCTCGCGGTCGCGACCTGGCGACTGAAAGCCGGCGTCCGGGACTCGAGCGGCCAAGGCGTGGGCGAAGGACCTGGAAGGCTAGGGCTTTCGCGAGGGTCCGGAGTACGCCCGCTCGACCCGCGCGATGCGGGTCTCGAAGTGTTCGTACCACTTCTTGTGGCCATTGGACTGGGCGACGCGATGTTCGCCCTTCGCCTTCCAGGCCGCGATGGCCTCGAGCGAGGACCAGTACGACACCGTGATGCCGAGCCCATCGGCGCCCCGCGCGCTCTCTACCCCCAGAAACCCCGGCTGCTGCGCTGCGAGCTCGACCATGCGATCGGCGACGGAGCCGTACCCCTCGTCCACCACGGTGCGCGTGGAGGTGAAGATCACCGCGTAGTACGGCGGCTCAGGTGTTTTCGCGAAGCCGTTGGCCATGTTCGTTCTCGATGGGGTGGGGCCGGCGCAAGGTATCGAGCAGGGCGAACCCCTCGGGCCAGGGCCCATGGCCGCTGGCGACATTGATGTGGCCGGCCGTTTCCAGCACCACGAGCGAGGAGCCCCAGGCCGTGGCGTATTCACGCGCGCGTGGCAGGCTGACATAGGGATCATTGCCGCTGGCCACCACGATGCTCGGGAACGGCAGCGTCCGGAGAGGCACGGGAGCGAAGCCTCGCGGGCCGGCAGGATAGTTAGGGCCAGCGGGGTCGCTGGGCGCCACGAGCAGCGCGCCGCGAACGCTGGCCGTGGCCGCGCCGGCGGCCGATGCCCAGTGCGCCGTCAGCGCGCAGGCCGCGCTGTGCGCCGCCAGCACCACGGGCGCGTCGAGAGCCGCGAGTTCGCGCGCGAGCCGGTCCACCCAGCGGGTGCAGTCCGGTGCGTCCCACTCGTCCTGCTGCACGCGCCGGCAAGCGGGATCACGCCGCTCCCAGTGACTCTGCCAGTGATCCGGCCCGGAGTTGCCGAGGCCGGGCAGGATCAGCGTGGTTGGCCTCATGCCGCGGCTGCGGATGCGGGTGGCGCGAGCAGGTCGATGTAGCCCGGTTGCGAAGCGACCCGCTTGATCCAGGCACGCACGGCCGGGTAGGCGTCCAGCAGGAGCCCGCCATCCGGCGCCACGTGTGTGTACGCGTACAGGGCGATGTCCGCGATGCTGTACCGGTCGTTGACGAAGAACTGGCGCGTGGCCAGATGACCTTCCATCACCTTGAGCGCCGCATGGCCCTTCTCGAGACGCGCCCGGCAGCTCCGCGCGGCGCGGATGATCGGCGGGAAAGTGCCGGCAGATGTAGCGCGGCGTGGCCACGTAGGGCTCGTGGCTGTACTGCTCGAAGAACATCCACTGCAGCACCTGCGCGCGGCCGAGCTGCGTGGCCGGCACGAAGCGCGAACCTTCCGCCAGGTACCACATGATGGCGTTGGACTCGAACAGGTTGGTGCCGTCGTCGAGCTCCAGCGTGGGGATGCGGCCGTTGGGATTGCGCTTGAGGAATTCCGGTGTGCGCGTGAGGCCCTTGTCGATGTCGACGTTGGTCCATTGGTACTTCATGCCGAGCTGCGCCAGCAGCAGGCGGACCTTGAAGCCATTGCCGGAATCCAGGTAGTCGAAGAGATGCATGGCGAGCCCGCGGGTGTGTTGGTGGCAGCGAAGTATCGGCGCGCGGCGAATTCCGCGCGACCGGGAAGGCTTTTGGCTGAGGCTAAGTTATTCTTGGCCTGAAATGCCAGACGCCTGCCGCCACTCAATGCCCTGCGCGCCTTCGAAGCCTCCGCGCGCCTGGGCAGCTTCGTGGCCGCGGCCGCCGAGCTGCGCGTCTCGGCCGCGGCCGTGAGCCAGCAGGTGCGCCGCCTCGAGCAATATCTGGACACCACCTTGTTCCAGCGCCTGGCGCGCGGCCTCGTGCTCACCGACCAGGGCCGCGACTATCTTCCCGAACTGTCCGCCGGCTTCGACCTGCTGGGTGAGTCCACCGCCGCGCTTGCGCGCCAAACGCGCCGACGGCCTGCTCACCGTCACCACGCTCGCGGCTTTCGCCAACGGCTGGTTGCTGCCGCGCCTGCATCGCTTCCGCGAGCGCGCGCCGCGCATCGATCTGGTGCTGAAGACCTCGCGCGCCGTCATGGATTTCCGGCGCGATGCCATCGATCTCGCGATCCGCTTCGCGCCCGGCGCCGGGCCGCGGGCTGCAGGCCGAGAGCTGCTGTGCGCGAGGAGCTGTTTCCCGGTGGCCAGTCCGCGCTGTTCCGCGGCGGCCGCATGCCGGACACGCTGGCCACGCTGGCCGACTACCCCCTGCTGCACGACATCGACGCGAATCCCGAGCAGCCCTGGCTGGGCTGGCGTGGCTGGTTCGAACGCGCGGGCTACCTACCGTGCCGGCCGGGCGCGGTCCGCAGTTCAGCGATTCCGTGGTGCTGGTGGGCGCGGCGGTTGCCGGCCTCGGCATCGCCATCGGCCGCGGACCACATGTCGCGCCGCTGCTGGCGCGCGGCCAGCTGGTGCGCGTCACGCAGGAGAGCTGGCTGGCGCCGTGGAGCTACTACCTGATGGCGCCGCCGGCGCATTTCCGCCGGCCGCTGGTGCGCACCTTCGTGGATTGGGCGCTGGCCGAGGCGCGCGCCGACCCGCGCCTAGCCGCGGATGGCGGCTCAGTAACCGCGCAGGTTGCGCAGGCTGACGAAGCCGAGCACCGCGCCGATGAGCAGATAGAGGCTGATCGACATCCAGAACAGGCCGGGGTCCTGCGCATGGGCCACCAGGCCGAGCACCTGTGCCCCGGCACCCAGGACCAGACGCGCTCCGTGGCCAGGCCATAGACGGCCACGCCCAGCATGCCCAGCGAGAGCAGCAGCGGGATGAGTTCCGAGAGGTAGAAGCCGCGACGAAACATGGGTGCCTCGATACCTGAGACGCATGATGGCGGCGAGGGTTCGCGGAGCCTAGCCGGGATCGGACGATTCCTACCTCTCCCGGACGAGAGAGCCGCGGCATCCGCAGCGCCGGAGCGCGCCGCCGCCAGCAACGCGCGGGAATACAGCTTGTGGAAGCCCAGAAGCGCGCGGTAGCTGCGGCCCGAGCTCGCGCTTGCCGGTTCGCGGATTCAGGCGCGAGGTCACCACGGATCCGAAGTACAGAGCGCCGTGATTGCCGGCGAAGCGGGCGCGACCATGAACCAGGAGCGCGTGTGGCCGAGGAAATCGCACATCAGCAGTTGATCCGCGGTGCGCGCCTCGTCGCGTCCAGGCCGCGAAGCTTCCGGGCGCGCCACTGGCGAGCTCGCCGGCCTGTGCATCCGTGGACGGCTTGTTCACGGTCCACGACAGGATCCAGCGCTCGAGCTTGAACAACCACGTGGTGTAGAAGGCGGCGACGAACTCGTCGTGGCTCACCGCGCGATCGATCAGTGGTGCTGTAACAATCCGTGTACGCGCCGTCGCGCGCGTAGTGCGCGTGCAGGGCGCCTGGCGGAATGGGTTGACTTCGTGAATGCCGGACACGCGCCAAGACTAGATCAAAGCGACAGCGGCAGCTCCAGATGTCGGGTGTACATCATGTCGCGATGTTCGAGCAGCACGCGGGTCCAGCGCGGCGCGGGTCTCATCGTCCAGCCACTCGAAGGCGGCGCGCGAGTCCGGATGCATGGCGCAGTGGATCTCCGGCAGCGGCATGAACATGGCGACGCAGGTGGCGCTGTACACGTCGGCCGCCGACAGCGTGCGCCCAGGTAGTAAGGCCCGTCGCCGCGCCGTTCGCGCAGCGTGGCGCCCAGTTCCGAGCAGCTGCGCGCACTCGCGGTCCGTACTCCGGCCACCCGCGCCGGCGTCGTAGCCGTACTTCTTGCCGAGATAGCCCGCGACGCGTTCGCTGAAGCCGCCCGGCTTTCTGCAGGCCCGCGTGCACCATCTGCAGGCGGCGCGTCCACGCCAGGCCGCCCGGGCTGCAGATCTTGTCGGCCACGACAGCGCCCGCGCGCGCTCATTCGGTTCCAGTGGCAGCAACGCCGGCTGCGGCGCCAGCCGCTCGGCCAGCATGAGGATTTCCGCCCAGCCGGAGCGCGGCACTTCGTTGTCGTAGACGGCCACCGGGCCCGTGAGCTGGCCGGCCCATTCCTTCAGCGCGTCGTTGTCGTACACCAGGCGCACGCGCGGTGAACGGGATGCGCTTGATGTGGAAGATGCCCTTGGCCGCTTCACCCCAGGGGCTGGGCACTTTGCCCACGACCACCATGCGCAGGCCCTTGCGCGTGATGGCGTCTTCGACCGTGGCGTACTGAAAGCTCATGTGGCGTCAGCATCGATGCGAGGGTCGCCGGCGGCAAGCACCCCGCGCCGAATTCAGTGGCCGGTTTTCTTTGACAATCACTTTCGGGGCTCTCAGTGCGCTCCAGCCGCTCAGGGCTTCGGCGGGTGAGCGCATCGCTGCACGATCTCCCCCAGCCGGATCATCATCGGGCTTCTGGGCGGAGGTGGTTGGCCGGTATTGCGCGCCACTTCCACGGCGTCCCGATACGCGCGGCCGCTGGCGCCCAGCTCCACGGCCTCGGCATCCGAGAACTTCGCGATTTCCGGTTTCATGCAGGAGCAGAAGTTCTCCGGGACGGGGCCGGATTGCGCCGGCAGCATCGCGAGACACTGCTCGCCGCCGAACATCTCGCGGAACATGGCGCCCATGCAGGGTTGCAGCAGCGGGGGCATCAACTCCTGCATCTGCTGGATGCTCGTCTGCCGGGCGAGGTTTTTCTCGGGCATGGTCTTGAGCGCATTGCGGATGTTCCGCGGATAGCACTGACAGACCGCGACGTTCATTTTCTCGGTCAGGAATTTCTGCCGGGCCTGGGGATTTCCCGGCTCATCGAACTGGTTGGGAAGCGGGCAGCGCTTCGCGGTTTCGTCGAGCACCTGTTGCAGCGCCTGGCGCAGGGTCGGCTGCTGCTGGGCCTGGGCCTGGGCTTGGGCGAACGCCGCGCCCGCCATCGCCATCGACACGCAAGCCAATCGGACCAAGGATTTCATTCAGTCTCCGTGAAAGTAGAAAACATTGCCGTCGAGATCCACGACGGTGAATTGCGTGATGCCCCAGGGTTTCTTTGCCAGCGGATCGGTGATTTGGGCGCCGCGCGCCTTCAGCTCCGCATAGGTTGCCTGGATGTCCACGGCGAAGAACCAGTGGATGGCGGGCTCGAAGGCGCTGGTTCGGCGACGCAGGAAGATGGCCGCCTGGCCGCGTTTGACGGAGCCGATTTCCTTGCCTTTGCCGTCCTCGGCGTCGTACGACCAGCAGGATTCGAAGCCGAGCTTGTCCCGGTAGTGGTCCTGCGCGCGTTCGACGTCGCGCACCGGCAGCTCGGCCACCGGCTGCCCGAGTTCGGTCAGCGGGATGTTCGTCAGTGATTCTTGTGCCTGCATAAGCTTTCCTTTCTTACTGGCGTGACCACGACTTCTCTACAATCCCGCGATGTCGAAACGCGGTTGGATGCTTTTTCTCGCGCTGGGCCTGCTCTGGGGCATGCCCTATCTGCTCATCCGCATCGCGGTCGGCGAGATCGACCCGCTCGTGGTCGCCGCCTCGCGCACGGTGCTGGGTTCGCTGTTGCTGCTGCCCCTGGCGCTGCATCGTAACGCCCTGGCGCCTGCCTTCCGCAAGTGGAAGTGGCTGCTGGCATTTACGCTCATCGAGATCAGCATTCCCTGGTGGCTGCTGGGCCATGCCGAGACCCGGCTGAACAGTTCGACGGCGGGCCTGCTGATCGCCGTGGTGCCGCTCATGGCGGCGCTCATCGTCACCAAGCTCGGCCACGAGAAGCTCGAGCCGCGCCGGTTGTTCGGCCTGTTCCTGGGTTTCGCCGGTGTGGCCCTGCTCGTGGGACTGGACATCCATTTCGACGACATGGGCGCCGTGGGCATGACCATGCTCGTCGCGCTGTGTTACGCCATCGGGCCCATCATCATCGACCGCAAGCTCAATGACGTGCCGGCCATCGGCGTGATCACCGGCTCGCTGATCCTGGCGTCCCTGATCTATCTACCGTTCGCGCCGTTCCTGTTGCCCGAGAAGGTGAGCCTGGCCTCGGTGTCGTCGGTCATCGGCCTCGGCGTGCTGTGCACGGCGGCGGCGTTCATCGCGTTCTTCGCGCTGATCGCGGAAGTGGGTCCCGCCCGCGCCACCGTCATCACCTACGTGAATCCGGCCGTGGCCATCGTGCTGGGCGCGCTGGTGCTGGATGAGCCGCTGACCATCGGCATGGCCGTCGGCTTCCCGCTGGTGATCCTGGGTTCGTTCCTCGGCACCATGAAATCGCGCGCCGCGCCGGCGCCCGCCGCTACGGCTGAACCGAGTAGCGCACGCGCCAGCTGAGGGTCAGCGGTTCCGCCAGCGTAAACGCGCCGCGAGTGCAGCTCACGCGCGTGGCGAAGGCGCCGGTGTTGGCCCGATAGCGCGCGTCCCCGGCAACCGGCGCGGAGTCGCAGCCCTCGTAGCCTTTCACGCTGAATTCCCGCAGCACGCCCTTCGTGAACGATGTCGACAGCCCTTGCGCGCGCGGCTGCTCCGAGAAGGTCGCCAGCTCCGTGCCCAGCGATCGCACTTTCAGCGGCCGCGGCGCGGTGTAGACGTCGGTGCGAGTGATCACGCCGGGTTCGAACACGTAGCGCGTCCTCACCTGGAGTCGCGCGTCCTTCTCCGGCGCGCGCTTGCCCATGCGATCCAGCTCGGTCTGGTGCCAGGTCACCACCGTGCGCGAGCCCTTGCGCTCGATCTTCACGTCGCGGAAGTACGCCAGCGGCATGAGCACGCTGCCATCCTCGAGTTCGAAACGCGGCACGAGTAAAGGCTCCGGCCCGTCGGCGACACCGCTCAGCAATCCGTTCGAGAACGGAATCGGGAAGTACGGGCTGTGCATGTGCTGGCTCGGCCCGCCATTGATCAGCGGCAGGCTGATGAGGCGGCCCCGCTCGCGCAAGGTGACGAGCACCCGGTCGTACTCGCCACGCGCGAACCAGGTGACGGCCCGCGTCGGCAGGCTTGCGCAGCTGACGCGCGAAGTCCTCAATCGGCGCACGATCCTGGAAGCCGAGCCGGTTCCACGCATCGTTGGTGTAGTGGAGCTGGTGTGCCAGCGACAGGTTCTCGCCCAGGATGCGGAACTTGCCGCGATAGGCATCCGTGCGGCGGCCGCCGTCCCAGAGATTCACGGAGCTCGTGCGCGCATCGATCCAGAACTCGACGTAGCGGCGAGCCACGCGCGCGGAGTAGGCATAGGCCAGCGACTGCTCCTCGGCCGTGAGCACGCCGACGGCCGCGGCGGCGGTCAGCACTTCGACGATCGCCGTCTCGCTGTACGGACCCAGGC
Source organism: uncultured Pseudomonadota bacterium (assembly GCA_963846605.1). Taxonomy (GTDB): domain Bacteria; phylum Pseudomonadota; class Gammaproteobacteria; order Steroidobacterales; family Steroidobacteraceae; genus CADEED01. The sequence goes on along the minus strand of CAWJWS010000006.1, from coordinate 319,264 downwards.
TGCGCCCGTACTCGAAGCCTTCGCCATTCGCGTCGAGGCGCATCAGCATCACGTCCGCGGACTTGCGCAACCATCGCGTGATCTGCGCGGGCGGTGCTTCGCCGGTCTCGATGAAGCGCTGCGCGATCTCGGCGGCCAGCAGCACGCTGTAGCGATCGAAGCGGCCCTCGCCCTCGGTCTCGTCGGCGAAGCCGTATGTCACCGGAATACTTTTCGTAGTGCGCCATCATCTCGGTGTACAGGCGTTGCGCACCCGTGGCGTCTTCCCAGCCCAGCGCATGCCGCAGCCGCGCGATGGCGAAAGCCACGCAGTAGTAGTTGTTGGGGTGATCGATGAGCGTGTAGTCGTTCACGTCCACGAAACTGCGCCAGTCCAGCCGCACGCGCAGCTTGGCCAGCGTCAGATGGCCCAGCGTCCCCTGCAGCAGGCCCTGACGCTGCAGGGCATTCAGCGCCGACAGGTAGTAGTAGATGCCCCAGCTGTCGTTGGGGTCGTCGACCGTGAGATCCGCGATGCGCGCGAAGCCGCGCAGGAATTTCGCGCGGCGCGGGTCGTCCGCCGGCAGTGATCGTGATCACGTCACCGAAGGCCAGCGCGATCTTGCCGGGCAGGAACTTGTCGTTGCCGGTGAACACGCGCTGCCCGTCGATCTGCATGTCGCGGCCCTCGGCGATGAGCCGCTGTCGAGCATCGAGGTCGATCTGCGGGCGGATGCGTTGCGCGACGATTTGATTGAACGAAGCCTGGTTCTCGTCCAGGGACAAGGAAACCTCGCCGGCTTGCGCCGGCGAGGTGAGCAACAGCCCCAGGAGGGCTGCCAGAGGGACGGTTCGGTTGGGCATGATGTTCAGGAAACGGCGGCTCCGACGTCGCAGTGTCGGAGCCGCCTGTCAGGAACGCGGAGGCGGCCGACGTTCCTGAGTTCGTTGAGTGGTTAGGAGGTTGCGGGGTTGGAGGGCCACGCGGTCAGAATGTGACCGAGGCCGCGCACCGAAGTACCGCGCGCTATCGCGTGCGGGCTTCCAGTTGATCGCATTGCCTCCGGCGGGGATGTTGATGTGCGCGTCGCGCCCGCGCGTGAGCGCGTAGCTCTCGTCGAAAGCGTTGTTCACGAACGCGGTGAGCTTCCATCGGTCGGTGCGCAGGCCCAGCGCGAAGTTCGCGATGCCGTAGGCGCCCTGCACCGAGTCCGGATCCTGCAGCAGGTTGAAGATGACCTCGGACTGCCAGCGATAACCCGCGTTGAACGAGCGCGCGGTACTTCCCGCCGCCGAGCGGCAGCTCGTACTGCGCAGCGGCGTTGAAATTCCACTCCGGCACGTTGAACAGCGGCTTGCCCGAGAGATCCTGCACGCCGGCGACGCAACCTTCGGCCGCGGTCTGGCGCGGGAAGCAGCCGGCGTTGGGGAAGTCCTGCATCACGGCCTTGTTGTAGGCGCCGCCGCCATTGAGCGTGAAGTTGCCGAAGCGCGCGGAGAGTTCGGTCTCCACGCCTTCGGACGTGACCTTGCCGATGCTGTTCAGCAGATTCTGGTTGAGCAGCTGGTCGCGGCTCTGCGCCTGGAAGCCGTCGAAGATCATGTGGAACGCCGTCACGTTCCAGATCAGGTGCCCGTCGAGGAACGTGCCCTTGAAGCCGATCTCGTAGCTGTCGACCGTCTCCGGCGGTACCGGCTGGTTCGCGGCGATCGCATCGGCCAGCGGCCGGCCAGCATTGGGACCGCCCGCGGCCGGCGTACGCGTGGTCAGCGTGCTCGTGAGGTCATAGGCCAGTCCCTTGTAGCCGCGCGAGTACGTGGCGAAGGTCATGAAGCCCGGCGTGAAGCGGTACTGCAGGCCGGCGCGGCCGGTGACCGAGGTGTCGTGGTTGCAGGTCTCGATACGGATGCCCGACGGCGTGCCGGTGGCGCAGCTCGGGTTGCCGTAGGAGACGTTGTTGCCCAGATCGTAGAAGGTGTACTCGATCTCTTCGCGATTCACCCGCAGGCCCGCGAGCAGGTCGAGGTTGTCCGTGACGCCGAAGTTGCCCTGGGCGAACAGCGCGTAGTTGGTCGCGCGCGCGGTCGAGAGATAGCGCGAGTACGCCGTGCTGTTGGTGGTCGGCAGGTTCGCCGGCGTGTTCGAAGGCGTCGCCGAGTCGTTGTAGTCGTCCAGCGTGTTCGAGCCGCGCACGAAGTAGCGGCGCGAGCGCGTGTCGCTGAAGAAAGCGCCCGCCACGTAGCGCAGCCGCTGCGTCCGGCGACGTCAGGCGAAATTCCTGCGTGCGCGAGAAGATCCGGAAGTAGCCGCCGTTGGCCGAGCCGCCCTCCGGCGAGATGGGCTGGTACTGCGAGAAGTCGATGTCGGTGGAGTCCGTGTCCTGGCGATCGTCGAGCGCGTAGCGATCGCAGGACGTGATGGACGCCAGGCGTGTACTCGCCGATGTCCTTGGCAATCTTCAGGCCGCGCGCCGTAATCCTCGGCGTCGCCGCGCGCGTCGACGTCGAATCGCGTGAGACGGTTGTCGGGGCCGGGCGTGATGCCGGCGAGGAAGTGCGACATCGGGATACGGCCCGGACCCGTGGCCGCGCCGCCCGTCGTCGACCCGGGCGAAACGAAGTACTCCGCGCCCGCGCAACACGACGCGTTGGTCTTCGGGTAGTAAGGCGAGAGCGTCACCGTCCAGTCTTCCGCCGGCGCCCACACCAGCTTGCCGCGCAGCGTCGTGTCCCGCGTGCCGTTGAGCCAGTTGCCCGTGGTCAGGTTGCTGCACGTTGCCGCGGTAGTCGCTGTAGTTGGCCGCGAGCCGCACCTTCAAGGTCTCGCTGATCGGGCCCGAGAGAGTGCCCGAGTAGCGCTGCTCGCCATCGTCGGTGGTCATGGCGTCGAGGCGCGCGGTGAAGTGATCGGTGGGCGCCTGCGTGGTGATGCTGATCACGCCTGCCGATGCGGACTTCCCGAACAGCGTGTTCTGCGGTCCGCGCAGCACTTCCACCTGCTGCACGTCCACGAGCGCCGCGAATGCCGCGGCCTGGAAGGCCTGCGGCACATCGTCGATGACCACCGCCACGCTGGGCTCGGTGGCGATGCTGTACGCATACGTGCCGATGCCGCGGATGTTGATGCTGTTGTTGCCGGGCTGGCTGGTCTTGGTGATCGTCACCGACGGCGCGACCTTCACGATGTCGTCGAAGTCGCGCACGTTGGCGCTCTCGAGCACCGCCGAGGTCACCACGAGCACCGACGCCGGCACGTCCTGCATGTTCTCCGCGCGCTTGCCGGCGGTGACGATGATCTCCTCGACCGTCTCGACCTGCGGCTCGGCCTGTTCCGGCATCACGCGGGTCGTGGGCTTGGCTTCGATCGAAGGCCTGGTGTCCGGCGTTTCGGCCTTGGTCACCAGGATCACGCTGGCCGCGGTGCGCTTCCAGGTGAGCTGACTTTTCGCCAGCAGCGAACCCATCGCCTCGTCCACCGACAGCCTGCCCTGCACGGCCGCGCAGCGTTTGCCGCGCACCAGCTCCGGCGAGAACAGGATCTGCGTGCTGGAGATGGTGCCGAACTGGCGCAGCGCGTCGCCGAGATCGCGCTCGGGGATGTTGAATTCGTAGCTGGGGTCCGCGGCCCGCGCCGGATTGACGAGAATTGCCGGTCCGGCCAGCGCTGCCACGATGCAGGCGGCGCGGATGGCGCGCTCGAGTCGGCGCTCTCGTTTTCCGGACGCAATCTTCACGGATACCCCCCCGGGTTTCTCATTACGACGCGGCGTCCTGCCGAATCCTCAATGCTCCCGTCTTCAGCGGGCTGATGCGGCGCGTTTCATTCGCAGGTGGATGCCATCCGCCATTCGTTCTTCCTCGATCGAGAAGTACGCGCCCAGCGCATCGGTGAACGCGACGGTGTCTCCCGCCTTGAACACGCCGCTGATGCGCAGATCCGCGGCCGCGCCTTCCACCACCAGCGGCGTGGTGACGTAGTTGTTCATGCGCGTAACCACGCGGCTCAACGGTTCGTCGGCGAAGATGAGCTTGCCTTCGCGCCATGCCAGGGCTTCATCCCGATCCACCGGGCGCAGTGACGCGCGTCCGGCATCGGTGATCGACAGTTCCTGCAGCGGCGTCAGTTCGATAGGCTCGGGTTCGCGCTCGCGCGTGGTGACCGCGACGAGGCCTTCGAGCAGGGTCACCACCACGCGCTGCGTCTCGCGTTCTACGGTGAACACCGTGCCGACGGCAGTCACGGTCCGGGGCCCGGCCTTCACGCGCAGCGGGCGCGCGACGTCCTTCGCCACTTCGAAGTTCGCGCGGCCTTCCAGCAGCTGGATGCTGCGCGCGTCATCGGTGTAGCGCACGGCGACGCGCGTCCGCGCGTCCAGCGACATGCGTGAACCATCCGGCAGCACGATCACGCGCTGCTCACCGTGCGCGGTCTGATATTCCACCGCCGGCGGCGCCCGCATGCCCAGCCAGACCAGCAGCGGCGCGAACACCAGCGTCAGCGCCGCGGCGGCGACCCACTGCGGGCGCCAGCGCCGCTTCACCTGGCGTGCGCGTGCCAAGGCATCGCGGCGCATGGTCAGGATCCTGTCGGCCGCGGCGTGCTCGCCGAAGTTCACCCACGTAGCCAGGGCGTGTTCGTACGCCGCCTCGTGCTCGGGTGATTGACTGCGCCACAGTTCGAAGCGGTCGAGATCGCCATCACCCGGGTCCGCATGCAGCCGGACGACCCACGCGGCGGCCTGTTCCTGCGCCGTCCCGCTCATGCGTCACCCGCATTGCGCTTGGCCAGCAGCGTCAGCGTCTTGATGATGTATTTCTCCACCGAGCTCACGGATACCCCGAGAAGCTCCGCGATCTGCGCGTGCTTCATGCCTTCGAGTCGATGCAGGATGAACGCGTCGCGCGTGCGCTCGTCGAGTTCCTCGAGCACCGCGATCACGTGCGTGAGCGACTGGCGGCTGTCGAACACGCGCTCGGGCGAGAGATCGTCGACGTCGGTCAGGCGGCTCGCGAACTCCACCTTGCGCACGCTCTGTGATTTGTCGCGCCGTGAGCGGTCACGCAGCAGGTTCACCGCCGTGCGGAACACGAAGGCCTCGACGTTCTCCACGTCCTCGAGCTCGAGCCGGCGCACCATGCGCAGGAACACTTCCTGCGTGAGGTCTTCCGCTTCGGCGCGCGAACCGACGCGGCGCGCGAAGTAGGCCGTGAGTGGCAGCCGGTAGCGTTCGGAAAGCTGCCGGAGCAGCTTTTCGCGATCGGACGTCGGCACTGGAGCGGGCGGTGTCATCGGTATCTATCCGGCGCGGATCTTATTCCGCGCGACCGCCCCGGCCGCCGCCGTTGTTGCATATGACGTCGTGAGAGCGGTCACAACCGCGGGCCGAGTGAAGAGAGTGGTCGCCACGGGGATTCCGACGCAGCCGGGTCAAAAACCCTCAAAAGCGGTCGCCGGAGGCCAGGGCTCGGCCGAATCAGGGTTCCGCGCGAACTCCGACGACCCGCTCGAAAAACACGGGATCCACTCCCGCCTTCCGAAGCTTGTGTACGTGCAGGCGATTCCAGGTCGGTGGTTCGAACCCGACCGGTCCGGGAGAGAAGCTTTGGTCTTTCAATCGTTCGGCCAGTCGAGCGCATAGATCGAACCAGTCTGCGTTGGATTCGACCCGCGCAATGTCGCCGGTGATCACGCTCAATCCTTCGAGCAGCCAGAATATCGACAGGGCCGCGCCTCGATCGCAATGGGGATTGTCGAGAGCCGCCTGCACCAGGATGAGGGTGTCGGGCGTGTCGAAATTATGTGCCGCCACAAACTCGGCAAGGAATTCCGGGTTGGTGGACTCCCTCGCGATTCGTGCACTCTCTTCGATGTTTTCGACAACCTCGGCCGCGCGGATCAGCTGCCGTTCCCGATCGGTGATCACGGCACCGGCGGCCAGAGGTTCAGCGTGGGATGCGCCGGCGTGACGAAAGCCTCGCCGTAGTAGTAGTCGCCGTTCTCGGCCTTGTGGAACGGCAGGAACATCGCGACGTTGAGACCGCGCTCGTGCTCGAACGACACCTTGACCGCCTGCATGGGCATGTCGCCCCGGGTGAGGCTCACGTTCTCCGCGATGCCGATGGCCACGACCACCTTCTCGCGCGACATCTGCAGGATGCCGTTGTGCAACATGGGCATGATCTGGGTGGCGTTCGCCTGGCCATCGCGGGAGCCGGTCATGGCGCCCAGAAGGACCACCTTGCCCTCGGTGTCGAGCACGGCGCCATGAGGGAGAAAGTCGTCCCGGGCCTGCAGCCGCTTCTGCGAATGCTCGAACAACGGGTCTGCAATCGCGACCACGTCCGTCTTGAGCTCGTTGTATAGCTCGCTGAGGCTTCTCATCCCTTTCCTTGGCTCTCGCTGGCTTCGCTTGTTGTTGTTCTGGATTCAGGCCGGCCCAGGGAGCGCGAAGCATAGGGCAGAACTTCGGGTTTGGCTCGCGGTGTCATGGTTCCGGACGGCTATAGACCGGACTCGACACACACATATATAAGGCCCTCTGTCATATATGCCCGCCAGGTGACCCCGTTGGAGTACTACTCAAAGGCTTTCTTCACTGCCCTGGCCGCGCTGGTGCTCTACGGGTTGCTGCTGGTCCTGCAGCCTTTCGCCGGTTCGATGGCCTGGGCCGTGTTCCTCGCCTTCCTTCTCCAGCCCACGCATCGCTGGCTGACCCGCAAGCTCAAGGGCCGTGACGGCATGTCGGCCGGCATCCTCACCGGACTCACGCCGTTCGTGCTGCTGATCCCGCTGACCTTGCTCGGCATCTCGTTCGGCAAGCAGGCCGCGGCCCTGGTGAACTACATCCAGAACAGCAGCTTCCGGCTGGATGGCAGCACGCTGGCGAACCTCGAGCAGTACCCGGTGATCGGCCCGCTGGCCAAGCTCGCGCGCGAACAGCTTTCGGTGTCCGGCGCCGACATCCAGACCTGGCTGACCAACGCCGCGCAGACGATGCTCAAGAATGTGGCCTCGATCGGTGGCGGCGTGCTCTGGGGCGCGCTGGGTACGCTGATCGCGTTCTTCTTCATGCTGTTCCTGATGTTCTTCTTCCTGCGCGACGGGTCGAGCATGTTCAACCGGGCGCAGCGGCTGATCCCCGTGCCCGAGGAACACCGTGAGCAGCTGTTCCATCACCTGGCCAGCGTCACGCGCGGTGTGTTCTACGGCATCGGGCTGACGGCGCTGTGCCAGGGCGTCATGGTGTCCATCGGTTTCGCCATCGCGGGGTTGCCGTCGCCGGTGGTGTTCGGTGTGCTCGCCACGATTCTCGGCCTGCTGCCCGCCGGCGGTGCCGCCATCGTGTGGATTCCCGGCGTGCTGTATCTCGGCGCGATCGGCCACTGGGGCATGGCGACCTTCCTGCTGATCTGGGGCGTGATCATTTCCACATCCGACAATTTCCTGCGGCCGATTCTCGTGTCGCGGTATGCGCCGGTATCCGCGTTCATGGTCTTCGTGGGCGTGGTCGGCGGCATCGCCGCGTTCGGCGCCATCGGAATCGTGGTCGGCCCCGTGTTCCTGGCGCTGGTCGCGGCGATCCTGGACTACTTCGACGAGAAGGTGATCGCGCCGAACAAGCGCGCACTCGACGCGCAGGCGGACGAGGCGCCGCGGCCTGGACTCTAAGTGCGCCGACGTAGACGTGGCATTCCTGATTTCCAGGAAACGGGGACGGGGCTGAGCGTCGACGATGATGCGTTGACGCGAGAGTGATGTCCCTTCCGGAGCGAATCGAGGGCGCCGAGGGAGAAGCGTTAAGCGCGGAGGTACTATTTCCAGGGGCTCACGCCCCACTCCTACGACGCCGAAGCGGCGTCGTCCATCGGCGCGCGATGCGCGAGAGACAGCTCCACCTGCGTAGCTTCTCCCGAGGGAACGCGCGAAGCGCGCGCCCGAGAATGAGCTCCGGAAGGGACATCACTCTCGCGTCAACGCACCGCCTTCATCTCCAGCCCCGTCCCCGTTTCCTGGAAATCAGGAATGTCCCCATATCCGCGACCGCTGTAGAATCCGCGCCCCCATGATCGATTCCCCCATTCTCCAGGGCCTCAATGAAGCCCAGCGCGATGCCGTTTCCGCGCCCGTAGGTCCTGTACTGGTTCTCGCCGGCGCCGGCTCCGGCAAGACGCGCGTGCTCACGCATCGCATCGCCTGGGTGATCCAGAACGAAGGCGCATCGCCGTATTCCATCCTCGCGGTCACCTTCACGAACAAGGCCGCGGCCGAGATGCGTCATCGCATCGAGAAGTTGTTAGGCGTGCCCGGTGGCGCCATGTGGGTGGGCACCTTCCACGGCATCGCGCATCGACTGCTGCGCCTGCACTGGCGCGAAGCCAACCTGCCGCAGAGCTTCCAGATCCTCGACGGCGAAGACCAGCTGCGCCTGGTCAAGAAGATCCTCAAGGCCATGGAGCTGGACGACACGCGCTGGGTGCCGCGCGAAGTGCAGTGGTTCATCAATCACAACAAGGATGAAGGACACCGGCCCGGTACCTTGAAGGATGCGGGCGATCCGACCCGCGCCACGCTGATCCGCGTATATAAGGAGTACGAGGCCCAGTGCCAGCGCACGGGCGTGGTGGATTTCGCCGAGCTGCTGCTGCGCGCCTACGAGCTGTGCCGCGACAATGCCGCGCTGCATCTCCCACTACCGCCGCCGCTTCAAGCACGTGCTCATCGACGAGTTCCAGGACACCAACGCCATCCAGTACGCCTGGGCGCTGTTGATCGCGGGGCTCGATGGCGCGCCGTTCATCGTCGGCGACGACGACCAGTCCATCTACCGCTGGCGCGGCGCGAAGGTCGAGAACCTCACGCGCTTCACGCGCGACTACCCGGCGGCCAAGATGTATCCGCCTGGAGCAGAACTACCGCTCCACGGGCAACATCCTCAAGGCCGCCAACGCGCTGATCAGCCACAACACCGGCCGCCTCGGCAAGAACCTCTGGACCGAGGGCAAGGACGGCGAGCGCATCCGGCTGTACGCCGCGTTCAACGAGCGCGACGAAGCCGAGTTCGTCATGAACCGCATCCGCGAGTGGACCAACCAGGGCAATCCGCGGCGCGAGATCGCCATTCTCTATCGCAGCAACGCGCAGTCGCGCGTGTTCGAAGAAGATCTTCATGTCCGCGCGCATCCCGTACAAGGTGTACGGCGGCCTGCGGTTCTTCGAACGCGCGGAAATCAAGGATGCGCTGGCCTACCTGCGCGTGATCACCAACCACGCCGACGATGCGTCGTTCGAACGCGTGGTGAACCTGCCCACGCGCGGCATCGGCAACACCACGCTGGACAAGGTGCGCGAGCAGGCCAAGGCCTCTTCGCACATCGCTTTGGGATGCCGCCGCGCATTGCATCGCGAGCGGCACGCTCGGCCCCAAGGCCGAGGCCTGCGGTGAACGGCTTCCTGAAGCTCGTCGAGCAACTCGGCAGCGACATCTCCGGTCTCGAGCTGCACGAGCAGGTCGACCACGTGATCAACAACTCCGGGCTCGTGGAACACCACAAGAAGGAGAAGGCTTCCGACCGTGGCGAAGCGCGCGTCGAGAACCTGAACGAACTGGTGTCCGCCGCGCGCGGCTTGGCGCCGGACGTGGCGAGCACGGACGAAGAGCCGATGCCGCCGCTGCAGGCTTTCCTGGCGCACGCCGTGCTCGAATCCGGCGAAGGCCAGGCCGAAGCCTGGGAAGACTGCGTGCAGATGATGACGCTGCACACCGCCAAGGGCCTGGAGTTTCCGCTGGTGTTCCTCGCCGGCATGGAAGACGGCCTGTTCCCGCATCAGCGCTCGCTCAACGACGAGGAAGGCCTCGAGGAAGAGCGCCGGCTGTGCTACGTGGGCACCACGCGCGCGATGAAGCAGCTGTACATCACCTACGCCGAGCAGCGCCGCCTGCATGGCATGGACAATTTCGGCACGCCCTCACGGTTCATCGCGGAGATTCCCGATGATCTCGTGGAGGAAGTGCGGCCGCGCATCCAGATTGCGCGCCCCGTGATCGCCACGCGCTTCAAGCCGGTGACCGAGGAACTGGCGCCCGGCGTGAAGCTCGGTGCGCGCGTGCGCCACAAGAAGTTCGGCGAAGGCGTGATCCTCAAGGTGGAAGGCCAGGGACCGCAGGCCAACATCCAGGTCAACTTCGCACAAATGGGCGTCAAGATCATGATGCTCGAGTATCTCGAGGTGGTTAGATGAGCGCCAAGTTCTCCGAAAGACTGGCCGCGGCCTGGAAGACGAGCAACTCGCTGGTCTGCGTCGGTCTCGATCCCGAACCGAAGAAATTCCCGGACCGTTTCCGCGATGCGCCGGGTGGCATCTTCGAATTCAACAAGGCCATCGTTGATGCCACGCGGGATCTCGTTTGCGCGTACAAGCCGCAGTTCGCGCACTACGCCGCGCATGGCGCCGAGCAGCAGCTCGAGCACACCATCGACTACATCAAGGCCACCGCGCCGAACGCCATCGTGATCCTCGACTCCAAGCGTGGTGACATCGGCAGCACCGCCGAGCAGTACGCGCAGGAAGCGTTCGAGCGCTACGGCGCCGATGCCGTGACCGTGAATCCGTACCTCGGGCGCGATTCGGTGGAGCCTTTCCTCAAGCACGCCGACAAGGGCGTCATCATTCTCTGCCGCACGTCGAACCCCGGCGCGCGCGATCTGCAGGACCTGCACGTGGGCCCGGGCAAGACCTTGTTCCAGCACGTGGCGGAGACCGTCGCGAAGGACTGGAATGCCGCCGGCAACTGCATGATCGTGGTGGGTGCCACCTATCCCCAGGAGCTCGCGGACATCCGCAAACGCGTGGGCGATCTGCCCTTCCTCGTGCCCGGCGTCGGCGCGCAGGGCGGTGACGTGGCGAAAGTCATGGCGGCCGGCAAGACCGCGGCGGGCACGGGCATGGTGATCAGCTCTTCGCGAGCCATTCTCTACGCCAGCAGCGGCGAGGACTTCGCGACGGCGGCGCGCAAGGCGGCGCAGGATCTGCGGGACTCCATCAACGCGCACCGTTAGGGGCGTCGCGAGTCGCGTCACGATCCCCGCGGGTAGTTGGGACGCGCGGTGACTTGCGCGGCTAACATCCGCGCATGTTCATCCAGATTTCGGAAGAAACCCGCGACAACCTGCTGCGCGCGGCGCAGACGTTCTGCAAGGATTGCGAGCAGTACGCCAAAATCCGCCTGGTGGAGCGCGTCCGCACGGTGACCGCGTACTGGATCCTCAAGTCCACGGAACGCAACCACTTCCTGATCTGCGATGGCTGCCAGAGCCAGTTCAAAATCAAGCCGCACAACAAGGGCGATCTCGAACAGGCCGACATCCACACGCTGTTGCAGATGTCCGGCAAGCGCTACGTGCCGTTCTCCGCGCAGGCGATGCTGTTCTTCGCCGTGATCTGCGTACCCATCCCGCTGCTGAATCTGCTGATGGCCTGGGCCGCGTCGCGCCACCGCGAGTTCTTCAGGCCCAGGACGATGAAGATCTGGCGTTTCGCGCTCTGGGCTTCGCTCGCGGTGAACGCGGCGTTGATCATCACGGCGTTGCTGGAAAAGCCGTACGAGCCCTGAGCAGTCTCGTCAGAAGGTAGGCACGCCGGCCCTGAACGGCGGGGGCACCTTCGTTTCAAGAGGCGGGATGGTCAGGATGTTCACGCGCGCATCCGGCAGAAACAGGCGCCAGGCGCTCGTGGGATGCGCCAATGCCCAGAACGGCGCCAGGATGCCGCCGGGCACGTCGAGCTCGCTCTTCATGGGCAACAACGGCGCGTCGGCCTGGACCACGATGGTGTTGCGGTCCTCTTCGCGGCCGGTGATCAGCGCGCGAAACTCTTCGGGAGTCATGTATTTGCGGATGTCGCCCACTCGCAGGTCCAGCCGCCTGGCCGGTGCCGGGGGCGCGTCGACCGCCGAAGGCGAAGGCCCACGCGTGGCCGGTCCGCGGACCTGGGCCGAGGCTGGCGCGACGCCCAGGTTGGGTGCGGGTGCCGGCTCGGCCGCACCGGCTGCCACGCTCAACACCAGCACTGGGTAGATGGGCCATCTCATGAAGAACCGCTCCTGCTGAAGGTTGCGACAGGCGGAGCGGCGGGAAGTTCGGCCCTATTTTTCGCCGGACAGGAAGTCGAGTTCGGTCTTCACGCCGGCCCAGGCGGCGTCGAGCTCCGGCGTCGTGGTCAGTCGTCCGCGCTTGAACAGCTCCGCCGAGATGCTCATGGCGTCGTCGCGGTGCTTCACGTAGCGCTGCAGTGCACGCACGCGGCCGGCCAGCTCTTCATCGGCAATCTTGCCGGCGTCGATGGCCAGCAGCGGCGGCATGGCGGCCCGCCACGGCGGCAGCACCTCGCGCTCGATCTGCAGACCGGCTTCGCGAGCGGGCAACTTCTCCTTGTCCAGCGACGACACGATCTCGATGAAGCGTTTGACCACCGTCTCCTCGACGACCGCGAACTTGCGGATCTCGCTGCCGGCAACCGCACCGGCGTGGCGGCTGCCATCCTTCATCCACAGCGATGACGACAACAGCAGCAGCAAGGCGCACAGCCCGGCGCAGACACCGGCCACCACGCCGGGACGCTTGCTCGCGCGCGCTTGGATCTGGAGGGGGCGCGCCAGCAGGAAGCCGGCGGCCGCGCCGCCCAGCAATCCGCCGACATGACAGGCGTTGTCGATGAGCGGGCTGGTCGCGCCGATCGCCAGCGAGTAGCCGCACAACAGGAGCGCGCCCTTGCCCGCGGATTTCAGCAGCCGCACCGGGATCTCCGCGCGGCGCACCGCGAAGAACGCGAGGAGCGCGCCATAGACGCCGAAGATCGCGCCCGACGCGCCGGCGCTGTTGCGGGATGCATCCCACCATCCGGAGACCACGCTGCCGGCGAGCGCCGCGATCAGGTAGATAGCCACGAACCTGCCGCTGCCGAACAGCCGCTCGGTGAGCACGCCACCGTTGTAGAGCGCGTACATGTTGAGCGCGAGATGGATCACGCCGAAGTGCAGGAAGGCCGAGGACAGCAGCCGCCACGGCTCCCCGGTCCAGGTCAACGGTCCGTAGTTGGAGCCGAATCGCACGTGTACTTCGGGATTCGTGTCCGCGATGCCCGCACCGGCCGCCGCCATGATGATGAACATGATCACGTTCAACGCGATGAGCGTCTGCACCACGAAGGCACGCGGCGAGAGAACCCGCAGGCGCTCCGAGAAATCCACTTCGAGTTGCTGCTGCTCGACGAACTGCGGGGTGGTCACCGACGGCAGCAGTTCCTTCAGGAGGTGCGCCTCTTCGGGGAGCTGGAGCCAGACGGTAACGTGGCGGTCGTCCGTGGCCGTGCGCACCACCACCAGCCCGTCGACCGGCGCCCACTCGACGTTCGCGATCTCGGCCATGGCGAACTGACGCGTCCGGAACACCGCGCCATCGCGCATCTCGGTAAAGGTGACGTGCGTCGGGCCCACATCCACCCGGCCGCTCCCGCCCAGCTTCTGGTCATTGGCCGCGGGTTCGCCGGGGCCCGCGGGCCGGGGAGGCTCGAAGTTCACGGCAAACCGCCGGGTGCCGTCGGAGAGCACATGCATGGGCTCGCGGACAACCGTTGGGGCCTGCGCGGTAGCAAGGCTGAGATCTTCGGGTGCGTCCGGCCACTTTTCCTTCAGCACGGCGCGCGCGTTCCGGTAATTGAGCGGATAACGCAGCGGATCCATGCATTTGATGATGCTGACCAGCTGCTCGACCGAATACTTGCTGAAATCGATGTCACCGTCGGACACGGCGCATACAATACAGCCCCCATGAAGATCGTGATACTCGGCGCCGGCCAGGTCGGGCGCACCGCGGCGTACCACCTGTCGCGTGAAGAAGCGAACGAGGTCACGGTGGTCGACACCAATGAAGAGGTCCTGCGCGACCTGCAGGATCGCCTCGACATCCGCACCGTCGCCGGCAATGCCGCCTATCCGTCCGTGCTCGAGGCCGCCGGAACGGCCTCCGCCGACATCGTCGTCGCGCTCACCTCCAGCGATGAAGTGAACATGATGGCCTGCGAGGTTGCGTACACGCTGTACCGCACGCGCACCAAGATCGCGCGCATCCGCTCCGCCGAATACACGCGCCATCCCAAGCTGTTCGCCGACGAAGCGCTGTCCGTGGACGTGTGGATCAGCCCCGAGCAGCTGGTCACCGAGTACATCGCGCAGCTGATCAAGTTTCCCGGCGCGCTGCAGGTGCTGGACTTCGCCGATGGCCGCGTGCGCCTGGTGGGCATCCGCGCGCGCAAGGGCGGCCTGCTGGTGTCGCAGAAGCTCAAGGCGCTCGAAGGAACATCACCCGAACACCGAGGCGCGCGTGGTGGCGATCTACCGCGACGGGCGCAGCATCATGCCGGACGGCGAGACCGTCATCCAGGAGAACGACGAGGTGTTCTTCCTCGCGGCACGCGACGACATCCGCAAGTTCATGAGCGAGATCCGCAAGGAAGAGGCGCCGGCCAAGCGCGTGGTGATCGCCGGCGGCGGCAACATCGGCCTGCAGCTGGCGCGCCGGCTCGAGGACGAGAATCAGGTGAAGCTCATCGAGCGCGATCCGAAACGCGCACGCCGCATCTCCGAGCTGCTGCTCAACACCATCGTGCTGAACGGCGACGCGGCGGACGAAGAGCTGCTCATCGAGGAGAACATCGACAGCTGCGACGTGTTCGCGCGCTGACCAATTCCGAGGAAGCCAACATCCTCTCGGCGATGCTGGCCAAGCGCCTCGGCGCGCGCAAGGTGATGGCGTTGATCAACAAGCCTTCGTATGCCGATCTCATGGAGAGCGGCAACATCGACATCGCGATCTCGCCGCAGACCATCACCATCGGCTCGCTGCTGGCGCATGTGCGCCGCGGCGACGTGGTGCGCGTGCACTCAGCCTGCGGCGCGGCGCGGCCGAGGCGCTCGAAGCCGTGGTGCACGGCACGGACAAGACTTCGCGCGTGGTCGGCCGCAAGGTCGGCGACATCCCGCTGCCCGAAGGCGCGTCCATCGGCGCGGTGGTGCGCGGCGACGCGGTGATCGATCGCGCATCACGACACCGATGATCCACAATGACGACCACGTCATCGTGTTCCTCTCCGACCGCCGCCACGTCGAACAGGTGGAACGCCTGTTCTCCGGTCCCGGCGGCCGCTGAGCACACCGGGCAGAAGGCTCGCCGACTTGTTAGCCGTCGCGCACCTGCTCGGACTCATGATGGCCTTCTTCGGCCTGCTCTATCTGCTGCCCATCGCCTGGTCGCTGGCGGTGCGGTGACGGCGCCGTCATGGACTTCGTGATCGCGGGCGGCGTGAACGTGGTCATCGGCCTCGGTCTCTCGCTGGTGACTCGCCGGTTCCGCCGCGAGCTCAAGCCGCGCGACGGTTTCATCCTGGTCACGCTGTCCTGGGTGCTGATGTCGGCGATCCGCCGCGATTCCCGCTGATGATCGCGCTGCCGGATCTCACGTTCACGGACGCGTACTTCGAGGCCATGTCCGGCCTCACCACCACCGGCTCCACGGTGCTCAATCACCTGGATTCGCTGCCGCAGTCGATCAACCTGTGGCGCCACATCCTGCACTGGATAGGCGGCATCGGCATCATCGTGCTGGTCGTCGCCGTGCTGCCACTGCTGGGTGTCGGCGGCATGCAGCTCTACAAGGCCGAGACTCCCGGCCCGGTGAAGGACGAGAAGCTCACGCCGCGCATCACCGAGACCGCCAAGGCGCTGTGGTTCACCTACCTCGCGCTCACCGTGCTCGGATCGTGGTCGCGCTGCGCATGGCCGGCATGAGCTGGTTCGATGCCATCTGCCACTGCATGTCGGCGATCGCGCTGGGCGGGTTCTCCACGCATGACGTGAGCGTCGGATTCTTCGAATCGTTCGCGGTCGAGATCGTGCTCATCGTCATCATGGTCGTGGCCGCACTGAACTTCTCGCGGCACTTCCTCGCCTTCCGCAATCTCTCGTTCGCGCCGTACAGGAACGACTCCGAAGGCAAGGCCGTGCTCATCGTTCTCGGCAGCTCCGTGGTGCTGGTGACCGCGCTGCTGCTGATCGACGGCACCTATCCCGACGACCATGGAAGGCTTCCGCCACTCGGTGTTCAACGTGGTGTCCATCGCCACCACCACCGGCTTCGTCACCGAAGATTACGAGAAGTGGCCGGCATTCCTGCCGGTGTGGCTGATCTTCCTGAGCTGCATCACCTGCAGCACCGGCTCCACGGGTGGCGGCATCAAGATGTTCCGCACGCTGCTGCTGGTGCGGCAGGCGCGCCGCGAGCTCAAGCTGCTGGTGCATCCCAGCGCCATCATTCCGATCCGCATCGGCGGACAGGCGATTCCGGATCGCGTCGCCTACTCGGTGCTGGCGTTCATCTTTCTGTACTTCGGCACCATCCTCGTGCTGACCTTCGCCATGCTGGCGACGGGACTCGACCTGGTGTCGTCGTTCTCGTCGATCGTCGGCTCCGTGAACAACGTGGGCCCCGGCCTCGGCGCGGTGGGACCGTCGACCAACTTCGCCGGTCTCACCGATACGCAGACCTGGATCTGCACGCTGGCCATGCTCATCGGCCGGCTGGAAATCTTCAGCGTGCTGGTGCTGTTCACCGCCACGTTCTGGCGGAAATAGTCAGCGCGCGCCGCGAGCGGTCCTGGCCGGTGTCCGCTGCTCGGTGCCGGCCCTCTCCTCCAGCGCCGCACGACCTTCGGCGGCGGACTCGGCGGCCAGTTCCTGGTCCGGCGCGGGCGGTGGTGGATAGAGCTGCCGCTGAGTGGCGGAAGCGAACGGAATTCCCAGCTCGAGAAACTCGCGGTGGATCCTGAAGTTGATCGCCTGCTGGATATCCATGTAGCGATTGAAGTCCGCCATGGTCACGTAGTAGGCCGTCTCGAACTCCAGT
Source organism: uncultured Pseudomonadota bacterium (assembly GCA_963846605.1). Classification (GTDB taxonomy): domain Bacteria; phylum Pseudomonadota; class Gammaproteobacteria; order Steroidobacterales; family Steroidobacteraceae; genus CADEED01. The sequence goes on along the minus strand of CAWJWS010000006.1, from coordinate 302,329 downwards.
GACGCCACGCCATGCTTCAGGAAGTGCGAGCGGTCGAAGCGCGTGTCCTTCTGTTCTCCGACGATCTGCTTCAACAGGGCCGGGATGCGTTCGATGAGATCCACCGGCGTTTCATAGGCGACGTTCGTGGCGAACACGACGCGCCGGTCGGTCATGCGCCCGTAATTGCGCACGCGGGCCTGCAGCAGGTTGCTGTTCGACATCACGATCTGTTCGCCGTCGACGCTGCGCAGACGCGTGGTCTTGATGCCTATGTTCTCGACCGAGCCCAGGAAGGTGTCGATCGCCAGGAAGTCGCCGACGACGAAGGGCCGGTCCAGCGCGATGGCCAGTGACGCGAACAAGTCGCCGAGCACGTTCTGCAACGCCAGCGCCACCGCGACACCGCCGATGCCGAGACCCGCGACGAGCGCGGTGATGTTGATTCCCAGGTTGTCCAGCGCCGCCAGGAGCACGAGCGTCCAGATCACCACGCTCACGAGGAAGCTGATGATGCCCAGTGAACCCACGGCGGCCCGGTCCTCGGCCGTGGATCGCCGGCGCTGCACCCACGCGTGCACGGCCGCGCCCGCCCACACGCCGATCTGCACGAACACCGTGATCGTGATGATGGAATTGAGCACCTTGCTCAGCGGCTCGCCCAGTTCGAGCGAGCGAAGCCCGAAGTACAGGGAGATCGCCACGAGGAACAGCAGCGTGGTGCGGCTCAGGACCTCCATCGGGATTTCGAGGAATTCGCGGCGTTCTGTCTTGTGCATGCGCGCGGCGTACTTGCGGATGATCGGCCGCAGGAGCAGCAGGAGCGTGAGCACGCCGAGCGTGATGCCACCGGCCACCATCCAGGCGGTGGGTGAGTTCTGCGAGATGGGCCAGGACTGCCACTTGTCGAGATCGAGCATGCGGCCACGGTAGCGTCTGGAAATTGTCGATGCCGCCAGTGGGCACTGACACGCGCGTCGGAAGTCAGGCGACGCGAAGCACCAGACCTCCGTCTTGGATCAGCGAGGGAGCATATTCGATGTGCAAGACACGACGGGACTGCGCGTTGGCTGCCTTGGAAGAGGCGTGAACGATGAGCGGTCGCATCACGACGACGCCGCTGGACTCAACGACGCAACTGATTGGGGGAATGCGCCGGGCGCAATCGTGTGCCTGCGAATCGGTCAGCAGGCCTAGCTCGTGCGTCCCGGGAAGCACTCGCAACGGGCCGTTACTTTCGGTCGAATCGTCCAGATGAACGCGCAACGCGACGACGTTCTCGAGCGTCGGCGCGGGCGCGTGCGCGTAGAGGACTCCATGCTTATCGGACCAGGGCCCCCAGCCGGGAACGTCCCGTCGCGCTTCGAGAGGCAACGCGGTGTCCTGGTGCCACGCGACCAGCCAGTTCGCGTCGGGAGACTTGTCGAAGAGCGTGGCCTTGAATGGAATCGCAACGCCGCCTAACCACTCCGCAGCGATGCGCAGCAGGCGCGCGTCGCTGGCCAGCGCGGCCACGATCGGCACACTCATCAAGTGCCTTGCGCCGGCGCGCGTCCGGGTCAGCGGAGCGCGCGCCAGTTCGGCGGCGAATGCGTCGAGCTCGGGGGCGATGGAAGATGCCGGGGTAAACGGCGTAGCCGTCTCTCAACATCTACCCATGGATATAGGTCTCGAGATCCGCGATGGTGCGCTCCTGCTCCTCGATCACCGCGCGCACCAGATCGCCGATGCTGAGCACTCCGACCACGCGATCGCCCTGGACCACGGGCAGGTGACGGATGCGTTTGTCGGTCATGAGACGCATGCAGTCGTGCGCGTCCTGGCGTGGCGCCACGGTGATGACCTTGGCCGTCATGATGGCGTCGACCTTGGTCTCGGTGGAGGAGCGCCCGAGCAGCACCACCTTGCGGGCGTAGTCCCGCTCGGAAACGATGCCGACGAGTTTGTCGCCGCTCATCACCAGCAACGCGCCGATGTGATGCTCGGCCATCTTGCGGATGGCGGCGAGCACCGGCTCGTCCGGCGCGATCGAATGGATGCCCTTGGGCTTCTGATCCAGCAACTGTTGCACGGAAAGCATGGTGACCTCCGGCGGCGCTTCCGTGCGCCGTCTAGCTACAAATCTGTTTTCAGTCAGTTACGATCACGGAACCACGGTGAGCACGGTGCCATTGACGCCGGTGACGCGCACGCGTGCGCCGGCGGGCAGCTCGGGCCCGGAAACCTTCCACACGCCATCACCGACGCGTGCCTTGCCCGAGCCCTGTTCGATGGGTTCGACCAGCACGAATTCCGCGCCAATGTGCTGCATGCCGCGCTGGTTGAGGTTGGGTGCTCGCGCTTTCTCGGGGTTCTTTTTGCGGTAGCTGCGGTAGGCGAGCATCAGGCCACCATGCCCAGCACCGCGAAGCCGATGAGCTGGATCTGCCAGGGATGGGGATGACGATCAGCAGCAGCGCCGATGACCGCGGCCGCGGAGGCGGCGAACCAGATCGCGAAGGCGCCCGGCATGAAGGTCTCGAGCCGCGGCCAGCACCACCGACAGCACCATCCAGTGCCACCACTCGAGATTGGCGATGAAATCTCTCATGACTGCCCCAGCTGCGGCGGGACGCGGACGCGGCGGCGGCGCCTGCGGTCCGCCGGGCTGCCGGCTCATGGCGTCCTTGGCGAGCTCGGCGATGCCGCCCAGCGCGCCCAGAAGCCCGGCCGATTCCATCGGCATCATGAACACCTTCTGATTGGGCGAGGTGGCGAACTCCTTGAGCGCCTCCACGTATTTCTGCGCCACGAAGTAATTGATGGCCTGCACGTCACCCTGCGCGATGGCCTGCGACACCATGGCGGTGGCGCGCGCTTCGGCCTGTGCCAGGCGCTCGCGGGCCTCGGCCTCGCGGAAGGCGGCTTCCTTGTTGCCCTCGGCGGCCAGCACCACGGCCTGCTTCTCGCCCTCGGCCTTGAGAATGGCCGCCTGGCGGAAGCCCTCGGCGTCGAGGATGTTGGCGCGTTTTTCGCGCTCGGCCTTCATCTGCCGGCCCATCGCCTCGATGAGATTGGCGGGCGGCGTGATGTCCTTGATCTCGATGCGCGTGCACTTCACGCCCCAGGGCGTGGTGGCGTCGTCGACCACCTTGAGCAGGCGATGGTTGATCTCGTCGCGCTTGGAGAGCGTTTCGTCCAGATCCATGGAACCGACCACGGTGCGGATGTTGGTCATGGTGAGGTTGACCATGGCGAGGCGCAGGTTGGCCACTTCGTAGGCGGCCTTGGGGGCGTCCAGCACCTGGTAGAACACCACCGCGTCGATGGCCACCATGGCGTTGTCCTTGGTGATCACTTCCTGGCGGGGCACGTCGAGCACCTGCTCCATCATGTTGATGCTTGTGGCCCACCGGTCGATGAACGGGAATCAGCCAGATGCGGGCCGGGGGGCATGGTGTCGGCGAACTTGCCGAGGCGTTCGCGGGTGTACTCGAAACCCTGGGGCACGATCACCAGCGTCTTGATGACGATGACGATGACACCGAACACGATCAACAGGACGACCGCAGTCGTTCCGAATTCCATTTTTCTTCCCCTCCCTCGCGAGCCTGCGAATGCCCGGAATCATACGCCGAGGGTCGCCAAATCCCTACGTAGCTGGCCCTGCGACATGGCCTTGCGCGGGGTGGTCTGCGATGATGGCGGCGCCAGGGAAGCCAGCGAGAGCCAGCCACCGAAAGCGGGCACGTTGGGCTAGTACACTTAGATGCAGGTCCACCGTGTCAGAAGCCCCCATTCCGGAAGTCCGGGTCGCAGCCCGATCACTTCGACGTCGTCACCGCGGATGTCGTGCTGGTCGCGGAGCTGCAATTCCACCTTCGCGTTATGTCTGTACGACGCCGTGCTCGAATCCGGGTGCACTCATCCACCTGCGCGTGGGCCCTCCCGGGCGCGTCCAGGATCCCGAGCTCACCGACACTTCGCTATCCACCGACCTGCTGCTGCTGGACCGCTGTTTCGCCGAACTGCGCAAGGTGGAGCCACGCGCGCAGCACTGGCAGGCCAAGGTGGTGGGCCAGGTGCAGGATTCCCCGGGCGCGCGCGAACGCTTCGACGGCGTCCACGGGCTTCCTTTCCGCCTTCCTCGCCGATACCAACGTGAAACTGATTTCCTGCGATACACACGTGGACCACGTGCAGCTGCTGCGGTTCCGTCCCGCGATGGGACATGTGCGCAGCGAGCCCCTTGCCGCTCCCCGCATGGGTAGCTGAGAATGCGTGGCCATGCGCCGCTTAACCATTGCCTTGTTGGCCCCGCTCGCGGGATTACTCATCACTCCGGCCGCTCTCGCCGCCAAGAAGCCCGCGAACGCTCCGTTGATCAAGCTGTTCGACCAGGTCTGGCAGGAAGACCTGCTCGACGACCCGATCGGCGCCACCCAGGTCGGTGACACGCGCTACAACGACAAGCTGCCCGACATGTCGCAGCTGGCCATCGACGAGCGCAACGCGCAAACTTCACGCGCCTCGCCGCGCTGCGCAAGATCAAGAAGGACAAAGCTCGACAAAGCCGACCAGCTGAACTACGACCTGTTCGAGAGCGAGATCAACGAGCCGCATCAACGAGATCGAACTTCAAGCCGTACGTGTACGCGATCCGTACCTTCGACGGTCCGCAGCTGCTCACCGAGGTCTCCGAGTTCGCGCCGTTCGCCACGGTCAAGGACTACGACAACTGGATCGCGCGCATCAACGCCTCGGGCGTGTTCTTCGACCAGTGGATCGCCGCTGCTGCAGGCCGGCGTCACCGAACGCCGCATGCAGCCGCGTGTCATGATCAACAAGATCCTCGAGCAGATCAAGCCGCAGCTGGTGACCAACCCGGAAGACTCGGGTTTCTACGCGCCCTTCAAGAAAATGCCGGCCGGTATTCCGCCGGCGGAGAAGGATCGCCTGCAGGCCGCCGCCAAGGCCGCCATCCAGACCACGGGCGTGCCGGCCTACCAGCGCTTCGACAAGTTCCTGCGCGAAGTCTATCTACCCGGCTCGCGCGATTCCGTGGGCGTCAAGGACACGCCGGACGGCGACCAGTACTACCGCAACCGCATGGCGCACTTCACCACGCTGGCTCAACCAGTCACCCACCACCATCCACAACACGGGTCTGGCCGAGGTGAAGCGCATCCGCGGCGAGATGGAGAAGACGCTGGAAGGCATCAACTTCCTCGGCAACCTGGACCAGTTCCTGGTGTTCCTGCGCACCGACGACCGCTTCTATTACAAGACGCCGGAAGAGCTGCTGGCCGCCTACGAGAAGACCGCGCGCGCCATCGAGCCGCAGCTGCCCAAGTTGTTCGGCAAACTGCCGAAGACGCCGTTCGGCATCCGCGCCATCCCTGCGGCCAGCGCGCCGACCACCACCACGGCTTATTATCAGCCGCCGTCACTGGATGGTTCGCGCCCGGGCAATTTCTACGTGAACCTCTACAAGCCGGAGTCACGGCCGATCTGGGAAATCGAAGCCCTGACGGCGCATGAATCGGTGCCGGGCCATCACCTGCAGATCGCGCTGAACTACGAACTGAAGGGTCTGCCGGAATTCCGCCGCAACGCCAACTACACGGCGTACGTGGAAGGTTGGGCGCTGTATTCGGAGAGCCTGGGTTCGGAGCTCGGCCTGTATACCGATCCGTTCTCGAAGATCGGCCAGCTGAACTACGACATGTGGCGCGCGGTGCGCCTGGTCGTGGACACGGGCATCCACCAGTTCGGCTGGACCCGCGAGCAGGCCGTCTACTTCTTCAAGCAGAACACCGGCAAGAGTGACCAGGACATCCAGAACGAGGTGGACCGCTACATCTCGTGGCCGGGCCAGGCGCTGGCGTACAAGTTAGGTCAGCTCAAGATCCAGGCGCTGCGCGCCGAAGCCGAGAAGGCCTTGGGCAGCCGCTTCGATGTGCGCGCATTCCACGACCAGATCCTGGGCAGCGGTGCATTGCCGCTGTCGATACTGGAAGACGCGAAACCCGCACCTGGATCGCCGCGCAGAGCGCGCGGCGGTAATCTTCGATAGAACGTCGCATCGTCTTACTCCACACGTTCGAGACGCGCTTCCAGCGCGTCGATGGCATACATGAGCCGCGCGCAGCGGGTTTCCGCCGCTGCGCGCTGGCGCTCTTGCCTGGGAGAGGATGTGCTCGTGAATGTCATCACGGGCTTCCAGCAGCAGTCAACTCGACACGCGCTCGCGTCGACGGCGCGGCTGCTGGCCGCGTACTGGCGATGCAGCTGTTCGAGCTGTTCGTCGAGTGCGCAATCCGCCACGTCGAGGTCATCGAAGAACTCATCGAGGATGAATCCGCCGCGCTGCTGCAGGTGCTGTCGCAGATGTCTCCTCGACGAGTGACCCCTCACGCTCGCGGCGCCATTTGCCGGATGCGGTGGTCAGACTCTTCAACCGCAACACCGTGTTGGACTGGATGTCGGCAGGGTTACGTCGATTCCATGTCGGAACCGGGGCTGCGTGCTTTTGTCAGCACGGAGCCGGAGCAGAGCCAGATCCTGCGAATAGACGACGTTCATGACGTTGTCATACCAGCCCTGCACCTCTGGCTTCACCAGGTGCTTGTTCACGTAGAAATACAGCGGAATCACCGGATGGTCGGCCAGCATCAGCCGCTCGGCCTGCTCCAGGATTTCGCGGCGCTTGCCCGGCATCCGTCTGGCGCCCGGCTTCGGCCAGCAGGCGCGTCGTAGTCCGGCGCTGTTGTAGTGCGGCAGGTTGATGCCGAAATCCGATTTCAGGTACTGCAGGAAATTGTACGGATCGTTGTAGTCGCCCACCCAGGAGAGGCGGTACACGTCCACCTGGCGCGCCTCCACGTCGGCGAACAACGACTTGAACTCGACGGCTGCGAGCTTGGCGATCCACACCCAGCGCTTCCTTCCACATCGAGGCCACGGCCACCGCCACCTTGTTGTGCACTTCGCCGGTGTTGTACTTGCAGCTCGAAGCTCAGCGGCTTGTCGGCGGTGAATCCTTCCTCGGCCAGCAGGCGCTTCGCCTCTGCGATGCGCTCGGCCACGGGTGTCGCGGCGTAATCGAAACTCTGCGCCGTGTAGTTGTACACGCCGGGTGGCACCCAGCCCCAGGCCGGCAACTCGCCGACGCGCAGTACGGAGTTCGCCAGCCTGTCCCGATCGATGGCCAGCGACAGCGCTCGACGGAGTCTTCGGCGTGAAGCGTTTCCGGTCGAGGTTGAAGCCGTAGTAATAGATGCTGAGCTGCGGCGACAGGTGCAGCTCCGCGGCCAGGTTCTCCTTGATCCAGTCGAACTGCCCGCGCGGAACCACGTAGGTGCAGTGCAGCTCGCCGGCGCGATAGGCGCGCAGCTCGGCGTTCTCGTCGCCGATCTGCAGGTACTTCACCGAGTCGATGCGATTGGCGGCGTTGTTCCAGTAGATGCGTGTTGCGCCCGGCGCGGATATAGCTGCCCTGCAGCCACTCCTGCAGCACGAAGGCGCCGTTGGACACCTGGCTGCCGGCGCGCGCGAAACGGTCGCCGAGCTGCGCGTGCGAGGCGCGATGCAGCGGCGCGCACGAGGGATGCGCCATCAGGCCGGGTAGATAGGGCGCGGGTGAACTCAGCGAGATCACCACGGTGTGGTCGTCGGCCGCGGCCACTCCCAGTGATTCCACGGGTTGTCTTGCCGGCGATGATCTCCGGCGCGTTCCGGATGACGTCCACGACCTGCGCGTACTGCGAAGCCGTGGCGGGGTCCACCAGCCGGCGCAGGCCGGCGACGAAATCCCCGGCAACCACGGCGTCGCCATTGGACCAGCGCGCGTTGGCGCGCAGCTTGAATTCGATACTCGCGGCCGTCCTCGCTGACCGCCCAGCTCTCGGCCGCGCCAGGCGCGGGGGCGGCATTCTTGTCGAGGCGCGTCAGGCATTCGAACAGATCGCGCAACACCATCATGGCTTCGGTGGAGCGCGCGCGATGCGGGTCGAGGGAATCCGGATCGGGGCCGTTGCCGCGCAGCAGCTCGGCTCTTCCGCCCTGGGTCGATTCCTTGTTGCCGCCACAGGCCGCGAGCGCCAGCTGCCAGGGAAGCATTCGCCAGCAGGTGGCGCGCGGGTCAGGGATGCCATCAGGCGGCGCGCGACTTCTTGAGATGCACCAGCAGGATCGACACGGCAGCAGGGGTCACGCCAGGCACGCGCGAGCGCCTGGCCCACGGTCTCGGGCCGCAGCTGCGCCAGCTTCTGACGCACTTCGTTGGATAGTCCGGCGACACGTGTGTAGTCGAGATCCGCGGGCAACTGCGTTTCCTCGTTGCGTCGCTGGCGCGCGATTTCTTCTTCCTGGCGTTCGATGTAGCCGGCGTATTTCGCGGCGACTTCCAGCTGGTCGCGGATCTGCGTGCTCAGCCGTTCATCGGCGAGCTCGGGCATCGGGCCGATCAGCTCGATCACCTGTCCGTAGTTCACTTCCGGGCGGCGCAGCAGGTCGAAAGCGGTGAGCGCATCGCGCGTCGCGGTTTCGCCCAGCACCCGCGTCTGCCACTCGGCGGGAATCTCGTGTGCCTTGATGCGCGTGATCTGAAATCTTTCAGTTCCTGCGCCGCGCCGTCACGCTTGGCTTCGAAGAACGCCCAGCGCGCGTCGTCGACCAGACCGAGTTCGCGGCCCGCGGGCGTGAGGCGCAGATCGGCATTGTCTTCACGCAGCAGCAGGCGATGTTCGGCGCGGCTGGTGAACATGCGGTAGGGCTCGCGCGTGCCGCGCGTCACCAGGTCGTCGATGAGCACGCCCACGTAGCTCTCATTGCGCTGGGGCACGAAGGCGTCGCGGCCGCTGCGCGGCGCAGGCGGCGTTGATGCCGGCGATCAGACCCTGCGCCGCGGCTTCTTCGTAACCCGTGGTGCCGTTGATCTGGCCCGGCGAAGAACAGGCCCGGCAACGCCTTCGTTTCCAGCGAGGACGCTCAGATCGCGCGGATCGAAGTAGTCGTACTCGATGGCGTAACCCGGCCGCGTGATATGCGCGTTCTCGAAACCCTGGATGGTGCGCACGAATTCGTACTGCACGTCGTAGGGCAGGCGAGTGGAGATGCCGTTCGGATACACCTCGTGCGTGTTCAGGCCTTCGGGCTCGATGAAGATCTGGTGCGAAGTCTTGTCCGCGAACCGACTACCTTGTCCTCGACGCTGGGGCAGTATCGCGGCCCGACGCCTTCGATCTTGCCCGTGAACATCGGCGAGCGATCGGTGGCGGCGCGGATGATCTCGTGCGTGCGCTCGGTGGTCGCGGTGATGTGGCAGGGCAGCTGCGCGCGGATGATCCGCTGCGCGCCCGAGATAACTGAACACCGGGCGCGGATCATCGGAGTGCTGCGCGGCCAGGTTGCTGTAATCGATGCTGCGGCCATCGATGCGCGGTGGCGTGCCGGTCTTCAGGCGCGCGGTACGGAAGGGCAACGCGCGCAGGCGTTCGGCCAGTTTGTTCGAGGGCGGATCACCCGCGCGGCCGCCGGCATAATTGTCGAGGCCGACGTGGATGCGGCCGCCGAGGAAGGTGCCCACGGTCAGCACCACCGCCGGCGGCACGGAACTCGATGCCGGTCACCGTGACGACGCCGCGCACCCTGGTTCGCCTTCGACGATGAGATCGCCGCACTCCTGCTGGAACAAGCGTGAGATTGGGCTGGTTCTCCAGAGCGCCGGCGCACGAAAGCCTTGTACAGCTGGCGATCCGCCTGCACGCGCGTGGCGCGCACTGCCGGGCCCTTGCTGGCATTGAGCGTGCGCGACTGGATAGCCGCGGCATCCGCCGCGCGCGCCATCACCCCGCCCAGCGCATCGATCTCCTTGACCAGATGACCCTTGCCGATGCCGCCGATGGCCGGATTGCAGCTCATCTGTCCCAAGCGTCTCGATGGACTGCGTGAGCAGCAGCGTGCGTGCGCCCATGCGCGCGGCCGCCAGCGCCGCTTCGGTGCCCGCATGGCCGCCGCCGACCACGATTACGTCAAAGGATGTGTTGGAAGCCACGGAATACTCCGCCGGATCAAGAGTTAAGTCGGGTCGAGGCGCGGAATGGTAGCCCTTCGCCGGGGTGTCAACGCCACCGCGGCCGCCCCGTTGTTACGGAGCAAGACGCCGATTTCCGGCGACAGGACGAAGCAGGAGAGACATCATGAAGAAGTCCGTGATGTCTTCCGCCCTGGCCGCCTGGTCATGATCGCCTCGGCGCCGCGTTCGCCGACACGCCGCGCTACGACGCCCGCCAGCAGCACCAGCGTGAGCGCATCGTGAATGGCGTGCAGAACGGTGAACTGACGATGCGCGAGACCCGCCGTCTCGCCGCCGGCCAGGTGCACCTGAACCGTGTCGAGCGCCGCGCCGAAGGCCGACGGCGTGGTGACCAAGCGCGAGCGGGTCCACCTGCAGCACGAAGCCAATCAGCAGTCGCGCCGCATCCATCGCCAGAAGCACGACGCCCAGGATCGCAACTGAGCCACTCGCAAAGACGCTGATTGAATCGAGGGCGTGGCTCGCCTCGGGGTCACGCCCTTTCTGCGCAAGCTCGCGCGCGCCTCGTGTATCCTGCCGGCCGCATGATGCGACTCTGGTCGTCCTGCAGGATGTTGGGCGTGACGGCCACGGCCGCGGCGGCCAGACGCGCCATCACAGATCAAACTCTCGCCCTGCCGTCTCGAGCATCCGTTCCGCATGCTGGCGCTGACGGCGGAGTGCGGCGCTTCGTCACTCCCGAAAATCCTGCCGAGCCCGAGGGCCGCAAGATCGAGCTGTTCGTGGCGCGCGTGCCCGCCATCAGCTTCAACAAGAAGCCGGATCCCGCTGTTCCTGATCGCGGGCGGCCCGGGCACCTCCGCCGTGGATCTGTACACCTCGTCGGCGGGTCCGTTCGATCGCGTGCGCCGTGATCGCGACATCATCCTGCTGGATCAGCGCGGCACGGGCCGGTCGCACCGGCTGGACTGCGACTACGGCCACGAGAACCTCTTCGAACGCGTCGAAGACATGCGCGTCGGCGAAGAAAACACGAAGTGCCGCGACGCGCTCGCCAGAAGGACTCGGACCTGCGCCAGTACACGACCAGCATCGCCGTGCGCGATCTCGACGATGTGCGCCGCGCTCTGGGCTACCAGCGCATCAACCTGTTCGGCAATTCCTACGGCACGCGCGTCGCGCAACACTACGCGCGCCGCTATCCGAAGGCGACGCGCACGCTGATCCTCGACGGCGTGGTGAATCCGGAGGTGATCCTGGGCCCGGCCATCGCCATCGACGCCGAACGCGCGCTGCGAGCGCATCCTCGCGCGCTGCATCGGCGTGACCCCCTGCGCCGAAGGCGTTCACCGATCCCATGGCGGACTACCGCGCGCTGCGTGCCCGCCTCGCCGCGAAGCCGCGTGCCCACCAGGTGAGCGACGCCGCCACCGGACGGGCCGATCAACTTCGATTTCACGACGCGGCACCTGTCCGCCGTGCTGCGATTTCGCCAGTTACAACGACGACCAGGCCGCGCTGCTGCCGCTGTCGCTGCACATGGCCGCGCATGAGGACAACTTCACGCCGCATGGCCAGCCAGTTCCGCGTGTTCGCGCATTCGCTCGAAGCCTCGTTCGCTTACGGCATGCACAACAGCGTGGCCTGCAGCGAAGACACCCCGCTCATCGATGCCAGCAAGCTGGATCTGGCGGCGCTGAACGCCACGCACATGGGCGCCGAACAGGTGCAGCAGCTGATCGAAGGCTGCAAGGACTGGCCGCGTGGCGTCGTGGACGACGACCTGCACGCGCCCGTTGAAGAGCACCGCCGCGGCGCTGCTGCTGTCGGGCGCCGATGACCCGGTGACGCCGCCCGAGTACGCCGCGCTCGCGCAACGCGCCTTCGCCGACAGCAAGCACGTGATCATCGCCGGCCATGGCCATGGCCAGTTCGGCGCGCCCTGCGTGGATCGCATCATGGCGGCGTTCATCAACGCGGGCACCGCCAAGGACCTGGACTCGCCGCTGCACGGACAAGCTCAAGCCCATGCCGTTCTTCATCACGCTCGCCGGCCCGGCGCCCTGAGGCGCACGCCATGCTCGAGGCCAAGCGGACTGTTCAAATCATTCGGCAAGCGTGGCCGCGGTACGTGGCGTGAGCTTCGCCGCACGTGACGGCCAGATCACCGGGTTGTTAGGCCCGAACGGCGCCGGCAAATCCACCACGCTGCGCATGCTGTACACCGTGCTGAAACCCGACCAGGGCGACGCGCTCATCGACGGCGCCAGCGTGACCACCGATCCACTGGCGGCGCGGCGCGCCATCGGCGTGCTGTCGCACGGCGCCGGCGTGTACAACAACCTGACCGCGCGCGAGAACATCCTGTACTTCGGTGAGCTGCACGGCCTCGAGCGCGGCGGAGCGCGAGAAGCGCGCCGCCGAGCTCATCGAACAGCTGGAAATGCAGCCTTTCGCGGATCGCCTGGCCAAGGGTTTTTCCCAGGGCCAGAAGCTCAAGACCGCGCTGGCGCGCGCGCTGGTGCACCGGCCGACGCAACGTGCTGCTCGACGAACCCACCAATGGCCTCGACGTGATGGCCGTGCGCAACCTGCGCAAGCTGCTCGGGCAGCTGCGCGATGCCGGGCACTGCGTGCTGTTCTCCAGCCACGTGATGCAGGAAGTCGAGCAGCTCTGCGATGAGGTCGTCGTCATCGCCAACGGCGACGTGGTGGCGGCGGGCGCGATCGCCGATATCCGCTCGCGCGCCGGCAATGCGCGCTCGAGGATGCGTTCGTGCATCTCATGGGCGGGGAAAGCGACGCGCGCAAGAACGACGAGGTGCCGAAGTGAACCTGCGCGGCATCTGGGCCGTCTTCCGCAAGGAATTCCGCGAGAACCTGCGCGACCGCCGCACGCTGCTCTCGGCGCTGGTGTTCGGCCCCGTGATCAGCCCCATCCTGGTCGCCGTGCTGGTGCAGTTCGGCATCTCGCGCGCCGAGACGCAGTCGGACGAGGACATCCCGCTGGCCGTGATCGCATGCCGAGCATGCGCCGAACCTGGTGAACTACCTGGCGGCGCGCGGCATCGACATCGTGAAGGTGGACTTCGACGAAGACGCGGCACGCGCGGCGGTGGCCAGGCAGACGCACAACATCGTGCTGGAGATCCCCGCCGACTTCGGCCAGCGGCTGCAGGCCGGTGAGCCCGCGCCCGTGATCCTCTATTCCGACAGCTCGCGCGGCTTCGAGCGGCGCGGTGTCGCGCGCGTGCGGGCGCTGGTCGCCAACTACGGCATCGAGATCGCGCAGCTGCGCTTCCTGGCACGCGGCATCGACCCCGTGTCCGTGCTGCCGATCTCCGTGCAGGAGATCGACGTGTCGACGCCCACCGGACGATCGGTGCTGGTGCTCAACATGATGACCTACCTGGTGCTGCTGTCGATGCTGTTCGGCGGCCTGTACCTGGCCATCGACGCCACCGCCGGTGAACGCGAGCGCGGCTCGCTGGAAGTGCTGCTCACCTCTCCCGTGCCGCGCGAGCAGCTCATCTACGGCAAGATCGTCGCGTCGGCGTCGTACATGCTGATCTCGCTGGTCCTCACCGTGATCATGTTCTCGATCGCCATGAGCTTCGTGGGCCTCGAACAGCTGGGCATCACGGCCAACCTCGGCCCGCATGCGGCGGCGCATGCTGGTGGGCTGTTGCGCGCCGTTGATCCTGTTCGGCTCGGCCTACCTCACCATCATTTCGGCCTTCGCCAAGACCTATCGCGAGGCGCAGACCTATCTGCAGCTGGTGATCACCATTCCCACCATGCCGCTGATCTTCGCGGGCCTGCTTGGCCTGCAGACCAAGACGGTCGCTGGATGTTCGTGCCCTTCCTGAGCCAGCACCTGCTCATGACCACGGTGGTGCGCGCCGAGCCCATCCTGCCGTTGCACCTGCTCGTGTCGGTGGGCAGCACGATCTTCTACGGAGTGATCCTGACCTACGTCGGCCGGCACGCTTGTACCGGCGAGAAGCCCTGCTGGGCTGAGCTACCGGCCGCGGATTTGCGCCGGATCGGGTGTACACCCGGCGGCAGCGACTTCGGTGCGCTGCTGCGCGAGCAGGGCGCGGTAGCGGAAGATCTCGCCGCGAGGTGAATTCCCGCGCCTCGATCTCGTAGCGGTTGTCCCAGTAGCCGCGCCGGAAACATTCCAGCAGGTACTCGGGGACGGTGAGATCGCCCGTGGCCCACTGGCGCAGCACGTGGAAGTACTCGTGCAGCAGCAGCGGGCCGTCGGCGAAGAATTCCTTGCCGCTGCCGCGCAGGTAGATGCGATCGGTGCGCGTGGTGGCGATGGCGCGAAGGTGGAAGCGCACGTAGATGCTGTACTGGATCACCTTGATGTGGCCCACGGGCTGGCCGAACAGGCTCGTCGAGCGCGGCCTGCGACGTCTTTGGGCGGATAACAGCGATTACCTAACCACATGTGTCACTTCCCTATGCAGAACGAGCCGAAAATGCGTCCCAGCAAGTCATCGGCCGTGAACACTCCCGTGATCTCGTCCAGCGCCTGCTGTGCCTGCCGCAATTCCTCGGCGACCAGCTCACCGGCGCGACGCTGCTCCAGCTGCGCGGCGCGCGCTCTCCACGCGAGCCCGTGCCCGCGCCAGGGCTTCCAGGTGTCGGCGCCGCGCGGAGATGCTGCCGTTGCCGGCGGTCTGGAAGCTCACGCTGTCTTTCAAATGTGCACGCAGCAGATCCAGCCCGGCTGCCGGTGCGCGCCGACACATGCACGCGCGGTGGCCCCGAGATCGGTGTCGGACACCGGCAGGCCGGCGCCGAGATCGATCTTGTTGAACACCAGCGTCACGGGCACATCCGCGGGCAGCCGCGCGCTTCTGCTCGCTCGAAGGCGCGGGCCTCGGGGTCGTCGCCGCAGTCGATGACGAACAGCACCCGGTCGGCCTTGCGACATCTCCGCGCGTGCGCGCGCCGGACGCCTTCGGCTTCGACGAGGTCGTCGGAATCGCGCAGGCCCGCGGTGTCGAGCACGTGCAGCGGCAGGCCATCGATGTCGATGCGTTCGCGCAGCACGTCGCGCGTGGTGCCGGGCACTGCGCGTGACGATGGCGGCATCGTAGCCGGCGAGCCGGTTGAGCAGGCTGGACTTGCCGGAGTTCGGCCGGCCGGCCAGCACCACGGTCATGCCGTCGCGCAGCAGTCGTCCCTGGCCCGCGGCCGCGGTCACGCCGTCGAAATGTCCTCGCACGGTAGCTAGTCGCTCGTCGCAGTTCCTGGTCACCGAGAAAATCCACTTCTTCCTCGGGAAAGTCGATGGCGGCTTCCACGTAGGTGCGCAGATCGATCAGGGCGTCGGTGAGCCCCTGGACCATGCTGGAGAACTCGCCCTGCAGTGAGCGCATGGCGGCGCGAGCGGCTTCGCGCGATCCGGCGTCGATGAGATCGGCCACGGCCTCGGCCTGGGCCAGGTCTATCTTGTCGTTGATGAAAGGCGCGCTCGGTGAATTCGCCCGGCCGGGCGCGGCGGGCGCCGAGCTCCATCACACGCTCGACCAGGCGCTCCACCACCACGGGTCCGCCATGGCCCTGCAGCTCGAGCACGTGCTCGCCGGTATAGGAATGCGGTCCGGGAAAGAACAGCGCCAGCCCCACGTCGATGGGCTCGCCGGTCTTGTCGAGGAAGCGAGCCGAGCGTCGCGTGGCGAGGTTCGGGCAGATCACCGACCAGGGTCGCGGCGATCTCCGGGCGCCTTGGGACCGGACACACGCACGACGCCGACACCGCCGCGTCCGGGCGGAGTCGCCGCTGCCACGATGGTGTCGAGTGGGTCATGCGCTCATCGCCTGCGCGCGCAAGTCTACGCTCGACGCCGGAGCCGCGGCTCCGTGTACTGCCACGCGGCGCAGCTACTTGCGGCGCGCCTTGTCCTCGTCTGGCGAGCTTTCCGGTTGATCTTCCACTGCTGCAGGATCGACAGGCCGGTGTTCGTGACCCAGTACAGGACCAGGCCCGCGGGGAACAGCGCGAACATCACCGAGAAGACCACCGGCATGAACTGGAAGATCTTGGCCTGCATCGGATCCGGCGGCGGCGGATTCAGCTTCTGCTGGAACCACATGGCCAGGCCGTTGAGCGCCGGCAGGATGAAGAACGGGATCGCGCGAGGACAGATCGTTGATCCAGCCGAAGAACGGCGCCTGGCGCATCTCCACGCTTTCGAGCAGCACCCAGTAGAACGCCAGGAACACCGGCATCTGGATCAGCATGGGCAGGCAGCCCGCGAGCGGATTCACTTTCTCCGGTCGGTACAGACTCCATGGTCGCCTGGCCGAGCTTGGAGCGATCGTCCTTGTAGGTCTCCTGCAGCGCCTTCATGCGCGGCGCGAGCGCGCGCATCCGCGCCATGCGAGCGGCCGGCCTTCTCCGACAGTGGATAGAACAGCAGCTTCAGGAGGAAGGTGACGAAGATGATGGCCAGGCCCCAGTTGCCGACCACCGAGTGCGCCTTGTCGAGCAGCCAGAACAGCGGCTTGGCGATCAGCGTCAGCCAGGTGTAGTCGGCGACGCGATCGAGTTCGGGATTCAGCGTGACCAGCTGCTTCTGCAGCTTGGGACCGACGAACAGGTTTTCCTTGATCAGCACGCGCGTGCCCGGAGCCACGGTCTCCGCCGGGCCGACCGCGCCGAGAATGTATTCGCGACCCTTCGACGCTCAGCGAGATATTCGTAGGGCTTGTTGGCATCCGGCACGATGGCGCTGGCGAAATGATGCTGCATGCCGGCGAGCCAGCCGCCGGTGACCGGCGGGAACTCCTTGATGTAACTCCGGCTTCTCGATGTCGAGCTTGTGGTAGGTGAATTTGTCGTCGCCTTGCTTTCTTGGCCCCAGATCACCGGGCCGCGGAACGCGAAGCTCTCCACCTTGAACATGGAGCGTTCGATGGCGGATCCGCTGCGGTCGATGCGCGCATAGGAGTGCAGCGACCCAGGGCGCCGCGCTCTGGTTGTCGATGGCGTACTCGAGGCCGATCGACGTAGACATGCTGCGGTGGAAGACGAAGGTCTTGGTGACCGTGACGCCCTGGCCATCGGTCCAGGTGAGCGGCACGCGCAGCTCGTCCTGGCCCGGGGCCAGCGTGTAACGTCTGCCGGCGCTGGGAGCACACGGCGACATGCGTCGGGCGGCGTCGCATCGCCGTTGCCCCCGCGAGGCCGGTCGTGCAGCACGTAGTTAGTGGCGGCCGCGTCGCTTGGTTGAACAGCACCACCGGCGCGGGCTGGCCCTTGACGATGGGATAGCCGGGCAACTCGGCGTACACCAGCGTGCCGCCGCTGCAGGTCGATGTCGAGGACCAGCACGTCGGTGATGACGCGGATCTTGCCGGCGGCGGTCTGCGCGGCTCCGACCTGTGCGGCCGGAGCGGCGCGCGGCTGCCGGAGCGGCCGGGACACCTGCGCTCGGCAGGCATTGCGGCACCGGACGCAGCCGTTTGGCTCGCCTGCGGAACAGTGTCGCCTGCTGACGGGGTTTCTGGTGCACCAGTGCTGCTAGTCGCCGCGGTCCGAGTGACCCGGCTTGGCGCCGTAGTCCATCTGCCACTGCGTGTAATTGACCCACAGGGCGAGGGCCAGGCCCAGCCACAGGAAGACGCGAATATTGTTAGTCATGCGAATGCTTGGAGCAGGCCGGGACCGGATCGAATCCGCCTTCATGCCAGGGGTGACAACGGGAGATGCGTTTGACGGTCAGCCAGGTGCCGCGCAGCGCGCCGTGGTGCATCGATGGCCTCGATCGCGTACTGCGAGCACGACGGGTAGAAGCGGCAACGGGTCCGAGCAGCGGGCTCAGGACCAGCTGGTATGCGCGGATCAGGATTTTGAGGACGAAGCGCATGTACTTGCGACACGTTTCCAAAGGGTCGCGAGGCTATCACGCAAGCTGGTCGCGGGTGCTTCAGCGCGCGGGAAATTTTGCCGCCACGACGACGTCCACCGCGGGCAGCTCGTGCTGGTGCCAGTCGGAAGCTTTCGCGCACCAGGCGGCGGATGCGATTTCGCTTGACCGCGTTGCCCGCGGTCTTCACGGCCACCGCGAGTCCGACACGCGGCATGCGACAGCCCGTTGGGCTTGACGCGCAAGGCGAAGAACCGGTCGTCGATACGGCGGCCGCCGGCGTAGACCGCATCGAACTGCAGCTTGCTTCGCAGCCGCAGGTTCGCGCCAAAGCGCAGAGGACGATTGCGAGGGCTGCATGGCGGGCGCGTACGAGCGACGCGCTCGGGAGATCTTTAGGGAACGATCTTCTTGCGGCCCTTGGAACGACGGCGCGCGAGCACCTTCTTGCCACCCGTGGTCTTCATGCGGGCGCGGAATCCGGTGGCGCGCTTGCGCTTGATCTTGCTCGGCTGATAAGTGCGTTTCATGATGATCGGCCCTTCCGCCTGATCTCTCGCAAAAAAGGGCGGGAAGGGTAAGCAGCAGCCCTCCGGGTGTCAACAATTCCTCGCCAGAAAGCCCTCCTGAGGCCATGGGGACCGGCTAGACTTCGCACCCCTTTTTCCAGCCCGACCCCGCCACGGAATATTCCACTCGTGACTGCAGTGACGCGCGAAACCACGAAGGTGGAAGGCGGCTCGCTGTGGGCGCGCTGTGTGCGTGCGCTCGAAGATGAGCTGCCCGGGCGAGCACTTCAACACCTGGGTGCGGCCGCTGCAGGCCGTCGAGAGCAATGGCGCGCTGAAGCTGCTCGCGCCCAACCGCTTCGCCGTCGACTGGGTCAACGCCCACTTATTGTCACGTCTGGGCGAGATCGTTCGCCGCTTCGTCGAGGGCGATGCGCCCATCGTCACGGTGGAAGTGGGCTCCCGCCTGCCAGAGCCCGCGCGCGCCATCGAAGCCGAGATGCAATGGTGCCACCCGGCCCCGGCGCAGCGAAGGCATCGTGGTCGGTGTCCGGCTGAATCCGGATTTCACCTTCGCCGGCTACGTGGAAGGCAAGAGCAACCAGCTCGCCAAGGCCGCGGCCGTGCAGGTCGCCGAGAATCCCGGCACGCGCCTACAACCCGCTGTTCATCTACGGTGGCGTGGGTCTCGGCAAGACGCATCTCATGCAGGCCGTCGGTCACGCGATCAAGGCGCGCGACTCCGAAGCGCGCGTCGCGTACATCCACTCCGAGCGTTTCGTGAGTGACATGGTCATCGCGCTCCAGCACAACAAGATGAACGAGTTCAAGACGGCGTATCGCTCGCTCGATGCGCTGCTCATCGACGACATCCAGTTCTTCGCGAACAAGGATCGCTCGCAGGAAGAGTTCTTCCACACGTTCAACGCGCTGCTCGAAGGACAACAGCAGGTGATCGTCACCTGCGATCGCTATCCGAAGGAAGTGTCGGGTCTCGAAGAACGGTTGAAATCCCGCTTCGGATGGGGACTCACGGTGGCCATCGAACCGCCGGACATCGAGACCTGCGTCGCGATCCTCATTGGCAAAGCGCAGGCGGCGAATGTTCAGCTGCCGGAAGACGTCGCGTTCTTCGTCGCCAAACGGATCCGCTCGAACATTCGCGAGCTCGAAGGCGCGCTGAAGCGGGTGATCGCGAACTCGCGCTTCACGGGCCGGCCGATCACGCTGGAATTCACCAAGGAAGCGTTGAAAGACCTGCTGACTTTGCAGGCGAAATTGATCACTATCGAAAATATTCAGAAGACGGTGGCGGACTACTACAAAGTGCGCGTGGCAGATCTGCTTTCAAAACGCCGTAGCCGTTCCATCGCGCGTCCGCGCCAGGTTGCGATGGCGTTGGCGAAAGAATTCACCACGCACAGTCTTCCGGAAATCGGCGATGCCTTCGGCGGCCGTGATCACACCACCGTGCTTGCATGCCTGCGGCCGCATCAGCGAATTGCGCGTGGCCGAGCAGCGAGTCGGTGAGGATTATCAAAACCTGTTGAGAACCCTGACCGGATGACTGGGGAATTCCTGTGGACGAATTTGTGGATAAAATTCATCCACAGGCGGCGCACAGGGGATCGGCAGGCTGTGAGTAAATTGGTCCATAGGACAGATGCCTGGGTAAGGGATTGTGCAGGGAAAGGTTTTAAAAGTAGTCCCCGTCTTTCACAGGCTCTATAGCTGCTACTACTGACTTTAAATCTTTAAGAACAGAAGGCAATCGGCATGAAGCTCACCGCGACCCGCGAGCAAATCCTCGCTCCCTTGCAAAGCGTCATCGGCGTCGTCGAACGTCGGCAGACCATGCCGGTGTTGTCGAATGTGTTGCTGGCAGCGCGGAACAACCGCGTGAGCGTCACCGGCACGGATCTCGAGGTGGAGCTCGTGGCCTCGCAGCGAGGCCCAGGTGCAGCAGCCCGGCGATATCACCGTTCCCGGCCGAAAGTTGCTGGATATCTTCCGGCCATTCCCGAGAAAACGGCGGTAACGCTCTCGACTGACGGGCGAACGTGTATCGATCAAGGCGGGAAAGTCGCGATTCACGCTGTCCACTCTGCCGGCGACGGAATTCCCGGTCGTCGACGAGATCAATGCTCAGCAAACGTTGACCCTGTCTCAGGGAGATTTCAGACGTTTGATCGACAAGACGCACTTTTCGATGGCGCAGCAAGACGTTCGCTACTATTTGAACGGACTTCTGCTGGAGACCGAGGGAAAGATCCTGCGCGCGGTTGCTACCGACGGCCATCGCCTGGCGCTCAGCGAGGCCGAGCTCGAGAGCAAAGGCCAAAACGAACCAGCAGGTGATCCTGCCGCGCAAGGGAGTCCTCGAACTTCAGCGCATTTTGGGCGGAGATGGCAACGTGGACCTTGCCATCGGAACCAGCCATGTTCGTGCCCAGATCGGCGACATTCGATTCACTTCGAAGCTGATTGATGGCCGTTTTCCTGAATATGGCCGCGTAATTCCTGCCAATCCGACGCAAGCAGGTCGAAGCGGATCGCGAAAGTCTTGCGCCAGGCCCTGCAGCGCACCGCCATCCTCTCGAACGAGAAGTATCGCGGAGTTCGCATCAATTTGAAGTCAGATCTCGTCACGATCCAGGCACATAACCCCGAGCAGGAAGAAGCCGAAGATCAGGTTGAGGTCACGTACACGGGAGATGAGGTCGAGATCGGCTTCAATGTCACCTACTTGCTGGATGCGCTGGCCGCGGTGGACTCCGACAAGGTCGTGCTGGGACTCACCGACGGCAACAGCAGCTGCCTCGTTCGCGCTCCGGGCGCGGCGAACTCCAAGTACGTCGTGATGCCGATGCGGCTCTAATGCGCGGCCATCGCGTCGCTGGGCGATGCCACTCGCCGAACTCCGGATCGAGAATCTGCGCTGCGTTGGAGTCGGCGGCGCTGGAGTTTCTCGCCGGAGCTCAATCTCGATCGCCGGCGAAAATGGCGCCGGCAAGACTTCCATCCTCGAGGCCATCTTCCTGCTGGGGCGGGGCCGATCCTTCCGGACCCGGACCAGCGAAAAGCTCATGCGCCACGGCCAGCCAAAGCTCACCGTATTCGGCCGTACGGACGATGTGCCGCCCATGCAGGCTGGCATCGAAGTCAGCACAGCGGAGGGCACACGCGCCAGGATCAATGGCGAGAACGCTCGAGTCCCTGCTCGAGCTGTCTCGGTGTCTTCCTGTTCAGTCGATTGATCCCGAGATCCACAAGCTCATCGACCAGGGGCCGGAGCGGCGCAGGCGCTGGCTGGACTGGCTGGTGTTCCACGTGGAACCAAGCTTCGGCGCCCATTGGAGCGCGGTACCAGCGCGCGCTAAAGCAGCGCAACGCTGCGCTCCGCAGCAGCGCGGGCGGACATCTCCGCCTGGGATGCCGCACTGATTCGAGCACGGGTCGAGGCCATGACGAAGCGCGCCAGCGTCGCCCTTGCTAGGCTGAGCCCTAGCTCGAGCAGCACTGTCGACGAGGTTCGGAGGACTGGACGTCACCGTTGGATTCAGTACCGGCTGGCTGGCGGATACCTCAGCCTTGACGGACGCGCTGCGCTCCCACGCGGACCGCGACCGGAGCGGGGGACGACTACGGCGGGGCCACATCGCGCGGATGTGAGTCCTGCGCGCGAAGGGCAGCAGCCTGGCCCGCGAGACCCTCTCGCGTGGGCAGCAGAAGCTCACCGCGATCGCGATGATCGTGTCGCAGCTTCAAGCTGCTGCAAGACGATCTGCAGACTCGACGCAACGCTGCTGCTGGACGATCCCGCCGCGGAGCTGGACGCAGAAAAACCTGCAGCGGCTGTTCGACGAATTGACCTCACTCCGTTGCCAGATGATTGCGACCTCGTTGAGCCCAGAAGCTGCGCTTTTTCAAGCACCTAAAGCGACGTTTCACGTGGAACAAGGACGGGTAGTCCGGCTATAATTCGGGCCCGTTTTTCCGAGTCAGTCATGGCCAACGACGACGTCTACGACTCAAGCAAAATCAAGGTCTTGAAGGGCCTTGATGCCGTGCGCAAAAGACCCGGCATGTACATCGGTGACACCGATGACGGCACCGGCCTGCACCACATGGTTTTCGAGGTCGTCGACAACGCAATCGACGAGGCTTTGGCGGGTCATTGTGACCGCATCGTGGTCACCATCCACGCCGATGAGTCGGTAACCGTGTTCGGATAACGGCCGCGGCATTCCCACGGACATCCATCCCGAGGAAGGGCGCTCGGCGGCCGAAGTCATCATGACCGTGCTGCATGCCGGCGGTAAGTTCGACGACAGCTCGTACAAGGTCTCGGGCGGTCTGCACGGCGTCGGCGTGTCGGTTGTGAATGCCTTGTCGGATAACCTGTGGTTAACCATCCATCGCGACGGCAAGAACGCACCAGATGGAATTCCGTCTGGGCGATCCGGTGGCGCCATTGGCGATCACAGGGGACACCACGGAGAAGGGCACGTCGGTGCGCTTCAAGGCCAGCCCGACGATCTTCACCAACATCACTTTTGACTACGAGATCCTGGCCAAGCGGCTGCGCGAACTCTCGTTCCTCAATTCCGGTGTGCGCATCGAGCTCAACGACGAGCGCGAAGCAAAGAGCGATGTCTTCCAGCACGAGGGTGGACTTCAGGAGTTCGTGAAGCACCTGAACCGCACGAAGGTCGGCATCCATCCCAACGTCTTCCACTTTCGTACCCAGGATGGATCAATAGGGGTCGAAGTGGCCATGCAGTGGAACGATTCCTATACCGAATCGATGTTCTGCTACACGAACAACATTCCGCAGAAGGACGGCGGTACCCATCTTGCCGGCTTCCGCGCCGCGCTCACGCGCACGCTGAACGATTACATCGAAAAAGAGATGGCGACCAAGAAGGAGAAGATCCCGACCACGGGTGACGACTCCCGCGAAGGTCTCACGGCAATCCTCTCGGTGAAGCTGCCGGATCCGAAGTTCTCCTCGCAGACCAAGGACAAGCTGGTCTCGTCCGAGGTGAAGGGCATCGTCGAGTCTGCCGTCGGCGAGAAGCTCTCCGAATTCCTGCTCGAGCATCCGCAGGAAGCCAAGGCCATCGTCGGCAAGATCATCGATGCTGCCCGCGCTCGCGAGGCAGCGCGCAAGGCGCGCGAGATGACCCGACGCAAGGGCGCGCTCGATATCGCCGGCCTTCCCGGAAAACTCGCCGACTGCCAGGAGAAAGATCCGTCGCTCTGCGAGATCTTCATCGTCGAGGGTGACTCGGCCGGCGGCTCCGCCAAGCAGGGCCGCGATCGCCGCACGCAGGCCATCCTGCCGCTCAAGGGCAAGATCCTGAACGTCGAGCGCGCGCGCTTCGACAAGATGCTGTCGTCGGCCGAAGTCGGCACGCTGATCACCGCGCTCGGCTGCGGCATCGGCAAGGACGACTTCGACATCGCCAAGCTGCGCTATCACCGCATCATCATCATGACCGACGCGGACGTGGACGGATCGCACATCCGCACGCTGCTGCTCACGTTCTTCTATCGCCAGATTCCGGACCTCATCAAGAACGGGCACGTCTACATTGCGCAGCCGCCGCTCTACAAAGTGAAGCGCGGCAAGTCCGAGATCTACGTGAAAGACGACACCGCGCTCAACGCGCATGTTGCTCGCGTCCGCGCTCGATGGCGCCGGACTGCACATCAATCACAGCGCGCCGCCGCTCAGCGGCCCCGGTCTCGAAACGCTCGCGCGCCAGTACATGGAAGTGCAGGCCATCATCCGGCGCTGGACCCGTCGCTACGACGAGCGCCTGCTCGAGCAGCTCATCTACATGCCCGCGGTGACCGCCACGGAGTTCGAGCAGGGCGACTGGATGCGCGACTGGACCCGCGACCTGGCGCTGCATCTGAACGGCGCTCTCCGACAGCCCGCGCAGCTACCGCGTGGACTTCAAGAAAGTCGACGGTCATCCCGCCCGTGTAACAGTCAGCAAGACCGAGCACGGTTCTGTCACGGAAAAGGCATTGCCGAAGGAATTCTTCGAGTCCGCCGAGTATCGCCGCATCGTCGAGCTGGGCAAGACGCTCGCCGGGATGATCGGCGAGGGCGCCTACATCACGCGCGGCGAAGCGCAAGGAAGACATCTCCACCTTCAAGCAGGCCATGACCTGGCTGCTCGACCAGGCGCGCAAGGGCCAGACCATCCAGCGCTACAAGGGCCTGGGCGAGATGAACCCCGAGCAGCTGCGCGAGACCACGCTGAATCCCGAGACGCGCCGTCTCATGCAGGTGCGCATCGACGACATCCTGGCGTCGGACGAGATCTTCACGACGCTCATGGGTGACCAGGTGGAGCCGCGCCGCGAGTTCATCGAGAAGAATGCGCTGACGGTGTCGAACCTCGACGTCTAGCTACTACCGTCGTAGCAAAGGCGTACGGCGCGGTCGCGCCGGAGCAACCCTCTATTTCGAATCGAGGAAGCTCGTCAGTTCCCTGTTGTAGAGCTCCAGGTTCTGTCGGTGCGCGAAATGGCTGACGCCCCGCAAGATCAGGAGCTTTGCGCCGGGAATCATCCGGGCAATCTCCTCCGTATGTTCGCGCTTGACGACCTCGTCATATTCACCAGCGACGATCGCCGTGGGAGTGACGATCCTGGCGATCTGTTCGGGCGTGTAGGCCGGCTGGGTGTTCCACATCTGACTGATGGCTGCGAGGAATGCGTCGTATTCGTTCGGCGTGGGCGAAAGGCGCTTGTAATCCTCGCCAGCTTCCACGATCGCGGCCGCGAAGACCGGCTCCTTTTCGAAGCCCTCCTTCAAGCCAGTCACCAGCGTGTTCGCACCGTACGCCCACAATTTGACGACGCGCTCGGGATGGCGCATCGCAATGTCGAGCCCGATGATGCCGCCATCGCTGAAGCCGACAATGGCGACCTTGTCGATCTTGAGGTGATCGAGCAGCGCCAAATAATCGTCAGCCATCAATTCGTAGCTGAAGGGTTTGCTTGAGCGTGTACTGCGTCCGTGTCCGCGGGAGTCCGCGACGATCACTTGGTGGGTCTTCGCCAGCACCGGGACCTGATTGCCCCAGGTGTCCGCGGTGATGAGACCACCATGGATAAGAAGCACCGGATTACCGCCGCTCTTGTTGAAGATCGCGTACCACATCTGGATGTCGCCGACCGACGCCAATCCACTTTCGTCGGCCATCGGCAGAGCCGCAGGCTTCGGCAGGGTCTTCCAGACGCGCGTTGTAGCGGAGGGTGAGCATCCTCCAGCAATGAGAGCCGCCGCCAGACCAAGAGCTGCAGCCAACGCCGTCGACGCCTTGCGATTATTCATCGTGCTGCCTCCGATGATTGTTCGCTACACACTCTCTCGGACAGGGCCGCGTTGCCCGACCATACGCGCAAGACCTATCGCTCAGCAATCTGGGCTTGCCGTACCGCGAGCCGCTCCGAATACGCGCCCAGACGTCGTACGGCAAACGATGACACGGCAAATGAGACGGGCTTTTGCGAATCTCACTTGGCGCGCCGAACTCTTTGTACCGGGTGCACCGGGTGGTTACGCTCGATGAGACCCTTCACTCCTGTAGGGCCTCAGTTAATTGGGTACTAGTCTCACAAACTGGCAATGAAATGCAGCCGAGCGCCTGAATCGCAAAACGATGAAGGGCAGTGCCATCAAGGGAGAGATTCGGTAGGGCGAAAAGCCCAAGATCGGGCACACGGCCTCGAAACTCCCCGGCGTTGGCGGGGGGGCCGCCAGCGCCAGGGACCATAAAACAGGGGCTAGGATCCAAAAACGGAAACCTCAGTCCCTGCCATATCCACCGTGCGTGCAGAACGGCACCAAGCCCATCGCCGACTTGATTCCATTCACGAGCATTTGCTTGAACTGCGGCTGACCAGGGAAGCCGGAGCCATCTGTGAAGGCAGCCCCGTCGTGGCCCAATGTCGTCACCCACGAGCGTCCGCCATCGTAGTACTGGCACCAAGTGACCGGGTGGAAGTCACCGTGGCCAGGATGGATTTCCCGGCGGGTCGCCAGAGTTGTTTCATCGACAGTGGCGAGGAATTTCACCCGAGTCGGAAAGGGCTCGAGGTTGTACCACTCGTCTCGGAACGGCCAGACCTTCGGCAACCCATCTGTCGAAGAGTCGCGCTTTGCAACGATGTTGACCGAACCATCCTGATTGGCGCCGTGGTCATAGTAGTTGGCATTGCCAAGCAAGCCCTCGTACCACGGCCAGTTGTACTCCGTACCAAAAGCATTGTGGATGCCAACGAATCCGCCCCCAGCGCGGATGTACTGCCTGAGTGCGGTCTTCGCGGCATCAAGGTGCGCGCTCGTGGCGGTGTTGATCGACAACGCGGGATCCACGGCGCGGCCGTGCGCAAACAAGGTGTCGCGACTCGTGCTCGCGAAAATCACGGCTTTGTATCGATGCAGATTGGTCAGACGTGTGACGTCCTCGGTCCAGTCGACCTCGATCCCTTCCTGCTCAAGCCAGGACTTCAACGCGTTCTGGACGACGTTTCCCGCCGCAAGAGGAGGATTGAGGCCGGCTGCGAGCCGCGGCCCGAGATTGGCGTGTCGCGGGCCCGCAGTTCGCGTGTAGATGAGCACGCGATTGCCCTGCCGCTCTTCGTGCGCCCAATCGTGATAGCACCGAGGATCGACACCTCGACAGACGTTGAACGCGGGATCGTAGCTTTGCTGTGAGTCACGATCGTGACGATCGTGGCCGTCCCAGTCATTGCGGTCGCCGGCGAGTGCCGCTCCTACTAACGTGGACACAAGCGCGAACGCCATGATCCTTGCATTGTGTTTGGAATTCTTGTGAACACTCATAAAGGCTCCCCTCGTGTTGCTCTTGTGATGTGGTTAAGGAAGAACCTCGACTTTTCCGGTCGGCCGAGGGCTGAAGCAGTCATTGAAGAAATACTCTCCTGGCTTCGAAAAGGTGTAGGTCGCGCTTTCACCCGGCGCGAGGCGGAAGTTGAACAACCCTTCGAAGAACTGGGTCGCGCAGTGCGCGTTCACATTGGTAGCGGGGTTCGTGAACGTGACCGTGGTGCCCATGGGCACGCGCAGATGCGTAGGAGCCATGCCAGCTACCGCCGTGGACTCAACGGCACCGACCGTGTTGGTGGCGGGGTTGTACGTGCGGGCGAGGAAGATCGTGTTGTTCACCACGCTCCCCTCAACGGGTCCACCCGACACTGGACGCCTCACAACCGGAGGAGCGGGCGTAGGCGCTGGAGGCAGCGATCCTCCGAGCTTGAACGCCCACAAAAAATCGCCGCGAGGCGCTGAATTGCCGTACGGGATACCCGTTCCGCCGGCATAGATGGCGATGTACTGCTCGCCATCGATCTCATAAGCGATTGGACTCGCGCTAATCGCGACACCCGTCTGGAAGCGCCATAGCTCGTCGCCATCACGCGCATCGAGGGCGAGAAAATTTCCGTCCGGTTGGCCGATGAAAAGCAGATCCGAGGCGGTCGTCAGAATGCCGTTGCCGTGCGCGAGCGAGTACGGCATGCGCTTTTTCCATTTCACCCGGTTCGTCGAAGGATCAACTGCGACGATACCTCCAGTCTGGTACTCACCGGGTGGGCGAAGTCCGTTAGCGGATTCGGTAAGAGAGTGGGCCGACGGCACGTATCCGAACCCGGAATAGACCAAGCCAGTGCGCTGGCTGAAGGACTGGTGATTCCAGTCTGCGCCGCCGCCGTGGCCTGGAACCGAGAGAATCGGGATGTCCCAGTGAGCTGCGAAAATGCATCCGCGGACATAGTTAGGCACCGCGCGATTGGGATTGCCCGGTATCGAGGTGCCCAAGGGCTGATCCACGACGCAGCTTTCAGTCCATCCGCCTTGCCGCGGGAATGGCTGCGTGGGGGAAGTCTTCTGACGGGCGTCTTGAGGGACGGGCCTCTCATCGATGCCCAGCGGCGCGCTGCCGTCTCGCCGATCGAGGATGTAATACATCCCTGTCTTGCTGCCGTAGACGACGAGCTTTCGATCGCGACCACGGATCCTAGCGTCCACCAGCACTGGAGCCATGACATTGTCCATGTCCCAGATGTCGTGGTGCACGGACTGGAAATGCCACTTGTAAGCACCGGTGTTCAAATCGAGTGCCACGATGGAATTCGAGAAAAGATTGTCACCACCGCGCGTTGAGCCGTCCTGCGACGAACCTGCGCGCACATTCCCGAATGTGAAGTAGACGGTTTTCAGCTCGCGGATCGATCGCAGGGTGAATCCACGGCGCTGCGCCACCTTCCTGCCAGCTCGTTCCTTCCCACGTGTCGTTTCCGAGCTCTCCGGGTCCCGGTGCACCCCAGAAATGCCACAACAGATCGCCGTTCGTGGCGTCCAGCGCAAGCGCCGCATTGCGGTCACCATCGTTCGTCCCGACAAACAGCCTGCGGTCGTAGTAGACGAGGGCAACCTTCTCGACATTTCCAAACCCCTCGTGCTGACGCTCCCAAACTACTGCCCCGGTATTCTGAGTCGAGGGCTACGACGAAGTTGTCGCCGGCTAGCGTGTAGACGAGCCCGTTTCCCACAGCGACACCGCGACGCGTGAGTGCGCCGCGGGTCTGTGTGTACTTCCACTTCGTCACACCCGTCTTGCCGTCTACCGCAATGACGTTGCCCAACGCGGACTCGATGTAGAGAGTTCCATCGACCGCGACTGGACTGCTCTGGTTCGTGCCCGTTGTCATCCCGCCCTCGATGCGGTTGAGCCAGACGGCGCCTAGCTGCCGGATTCGTCCCTTGTTGATCCGGGACAATGACGAGTAATTCTGATTGCCGAGATTGCCTCCCACCTTGGGAAAATCCTCGTCACCGGGAGTGCAACACTCCTTGAGGGCTGCCGAGCTGGCGGCGCCTGGAACGGTCGCCTCGTTCGTTCGACTCGTAGCGACTGTCGTCCTGGTCGATGGCCTCTGCGACAGGCGTCGCGCAGGCGAGAGCAGCGATCAGAAGCGCTTCAATGTGCTTCATGGCCATTTTGCCTTCTCCCATGTTCGCGTACACACGGACGTGTGAAACCGGAATTCGAACGGCGCGGACCGTACACGTACCAGTTCGTACATGTCAATCGGACTGACTGACGTTCCCGAGGACGGGTTCACTAACTAGTTCGCGTGCCACTCGCTGCGTCCACAGGAGGAATCACAAGATCTCAGCCTGTGGCGCGGTGGTTGTCCGGCGGTGTCGATGCCGCCAGGCGAGAGCCTCTGCCTGCGCGCAACAGGCTGGAAACGCAGCTGAATGTGAGGCCGTGTGAGCAATGGAATTCGCAACCACCAGCAGAATGAGACCTGACGGCGTGCACAGATCATTGTTAAAGCTGGCGTATCCAGAAGTCACTCGAGCGCTCAGCCAGTGAATTGGTTGCGCTCACAATCCGCGGGCATGCATCGCGCAATGTTGCAGGCTTGACACGCACGTACTGGTTCGTACACTCGGTATGTACCGCCGAGTACATGAAAGGGGGCGGCGTCAAGCCGCATACGAGGCGCGCGCGATACACAAAAATCAGAGGGGCGACGTAATGACAATTCGTAAGCCGGTGGTTTCACAGGCTGCCTTACTGTTGGCGGCAACAGCGAGCACCACAGCGTTTGCACAAGCCGCGCCAGAACAGGACCAGGACGCCGACGAGATCGCGGAAATCGTAGTAACAGGCTCCCGCATCGCGCGTTCCGACTTTTCCTCGACCAGCCCCATCGTGTCGCAAGGCGCAGAAGCACTTGCCCAGACGGGTACCGTAAACATCGAAAACGCCCTTAACCAGCTGCCGCAGTTCGTTCAGGGCCAGACACAGAGCACCATCGGCGCCGTCGCACTTGCAGGCCGCGCCTCGCTGAACCTTCGAGGTCTCGGCGAGCAGAGAAATCTGGTGTTGCTCGACGGCCGTCGTCTACCACTCTCGAATGCAACCGCCGTCGTCGACGTAAACCTGATCCCGCAGTTCATCCTCGAAGGCGTCGAGACGATCACGGGCGGCGCTTCCGCGGTCTATGGATCCGACGCCATGTCGGGTGTCGTGAATTTCAAGAGCCGCCGCGACTTCAACGGCCTGGAACTGAATGTCCGTTCGGGCTTCGCGGACCAGGGCGGTGCCGGGTCTCTCGATGTTGGCTTGACTGGCGGATCCACGTTCGCCGACGGTCGAGGCAGCGTATTGCTGGCAGTGGGTTTCACCGAGCGAGATGTGCTCTGGGGTCGGGACCGGGACTTCTACCAGCTGGGCGTGCTTTCCTCGTTCATCGGAACGGGCACTTACGTCCCCGCACCCACGAACTTGCCGCAGCAAGCCGTGGTGAACAACGTGTTTGCCGTTTATGGCGCTGCTCCAGGTTCAGTACTCAACTCGAGAAGCCTGGGTTTCAACGACAACGGCACCTTGTTCGGCCAGATCGGCGCGATCAACTATCGCGGCCCCACCGACGCCTACTTCAGCACCACCGGAAATACTGTCCGGCAGCCCGTCACGTACCAGGAGTACATCGTCAATCCGCTGGAGCGAAAATCGTTCTTCGGCAAGGCGGACTTCAAGATCACCGAGTCGCTCACCGCGTACGGGCAGTTCCTGTACAACAAGACCACGGCCACGGGCCAGGTTGGCTGGACTCCGACGCTCTTCGTTGTCCCGACCATACCCGCCAGCAACCCGTTCATCCCCGCGGACCTGCGAACGATCCTCGCCTCGAGGCCCACTCCAGGCGCGGACTTCACGCTCAACCACCGCTTCATGGGTCTTGAAGATCGCGCGTTCCCTTCGGACTTCACGGTTGGCCAGTACATCGTCGGCCTGCGAGGCGAGCTGCCGTTCAAGGATTGGAAATGGGACATCTATGGCTCATACGACTCGACGGACGTGATCGAGACACAGGACCAGGCGCTGCTCAATTCGCGCATGCGCACGCTGCTCTATGCAGCGGACGGCGGCGCGTCGATCTGCGCGGGCGGATTCAATCCGTTCGGTCTCACCAATTCGCTGGCAATCTCGCAACAATGCCGCGACTACATCCAAGCTGAAACACACGACTACACGCAGCTCACGCAAACCATCTTCGAAGGCAGCCTCACTGGCGGATTGGCGACCATGCCTGCCGGCGACCTGCGCTTCGCGCTGACTCTCGGTAAACGAGACAACGACTTCGAGTTCGACCCGGACCCCTCCCGCGAGAACGGCGACATCATCGGTACGCTGCAGACGTTCCCTGCGCAAGGTTCGACGTCCGTGAAGGAAGTGGCGCTCGAATTCCTGGTGCCGCTGCTGCGTGACAAGACACTTGCCAAGCGACTCGAGCTGAATGTTGGTGGGCGCTCCTCCGACTACGAGTTCTCCGGTCGAGTGGAAACGTACAAGGCTGACGGACTTGTGGGAGCCGTTCAACAACTTCACGGTTCGCGGAGGCTACGAGCACGCGATTCGCGCGCCCAACATCGGTGAGCTCTACAACCAGATCGGCGTGCAGGCACAGATCGGGTCGCCGCCTGGACAGGGCGACCCCTGCGACACCCGTTCCACAGCTCGTACGGGTGCGAACGGCGCGGCGGTGAGAACCCTCTGCGGCCAGACCGGCGTGCCGGCACCGATCCTCGACTCGTATCAGTACACCACTGTCGCAATCGGCGTGATCAACAGCGGCAATCTGGATCTGACGCCCGAAGAGGCCGACACGGTGACTCTGGGCGCCGTGTATCGCGTCGAGTCGAAGGCAAGTTGTTCTCCAACTTCTCGTCTCGGTGGACTAGTACGACATCGACATCGAGAACGTCATTGCTCCGATCGCCGGCGGCACCGCGATGACCAAGTGCTACAACCTGGACGGCAGCAATCCGACGTACAGCCCGACGAACTCGTTCTGTACGGCGATTCGCCGCAATGCGTGACCGGCGGCATCGATACAGTGGCCGCGCCGTACCTGAACCTTGGCGGTCTTCGCACGAGCGGTATAGACGCGCAGGTCGACTGGAAGGTGCCGGTCGGCGCAGGCAGCCTAGACCTGAATCTGCTCGCCAACTTCACCAACTCTTACGAAGTGCAGCTACTGCAAGGCTCGGCGTGGCAGGAGTTCGCGGGCACCATCGACGGCACGCAGAACGGAGGTATTCCGATTCCGGACTGGAAGACTGCTCACGTCGCTTACCTATCGCTTGCCGAAGTTCGAGGCGGGCGTGCGTTGGCGCCATCTTCCGAAGATGGACGACGTGACCTCAGTCACTCGGCCCGCGAGTCCCGCCGCCGGTGTTCCGTCTTACGAGCTGTTCGATGTCAACGCTGGTCTACAAGTTCAAGGAGAAGATGTCGGCGCGCGTCGGCGTGAACAACGTCACCGACGAAGATCCGCCGATCGTCGGCGGCACGATCGGCCAGACGCAGCCCGGTACGTACGACATCCTTGGCCGTTACTACTACGTCGGGCTCCAGCTAGGGTTTCTAGGCGTGAGCATCGAAGCGATTGATCACGTGAACATCCGGGCGTCAGCCGGCGATATCGCAAAACTCAAGAGGTTCTACTGCGATGTCGTCGGCTTGCGCGAGGGCTGGCGCCCAGGCATTCAAGTCGCGCGGTCACTGGCTATATGCCGGCGAGAGACCCGTCATTCATTTGGTCGAGAGCACCGAGCAGAGTCGCATCGCCCGCGCGGGCGGCATCGATCACCTGGCATTTCGATGCGGGAGCCTCGAACCCTTTAAACAAAAGCTGCAGACCCTCGGCATCGAATACCAGCTGTCGCGGGTTCCCGATCTTGGGATCAGCAGCTGCTGTTTCGCGATCCGATTCGGCATCGGCGTCGAGCTCAGCACGGAGGCGGCGCGTGATGGAAAAGTGTATCGCCACGATTTCAGTGAACGGCGCGCTGCGAACAAAGCTTCGCGCTATTGCTGACGCGGGCTTTGAAAACGTGGAGATCTTCGAGAGCGACCTTCTGAGTAGCCCGGAAAGCGCGCCAGTCATTGGCGCGATGATGCGGGACCTCGGTCTGACCTGTGTTGCATTCCAGCCATTTCGCGATTTTGAGGGCATGCCAGCGGCTCAACGCAGCAGGGTGTTCGACCGAGCCGAGCGAAAGTTCGATCTGCTTCAAGAACTCGGTACCGACCTCATGCTGGTCAGCTCCAATGTGTCACCGGACGTCGTTCGGGCGACCGATCCCGGCATCGCTGATGACTTTCGCGAGCTGGGTACGCGCGCGGCCGCGCGCAGGCTGCGCGATGGCGTACGAAGCGCTGGCGTGGGGCCGGCACATCCGCGATCACCGCGATGCATGGGAAATCGTGAAGCAGCGTCGATCACCCCGCGCTCGGGCTGGCGACTGGACGCCTTCAGCTCGCTGGCACTCGACATACCGGTCGACAGCATCCGCTCGATCGACTCCAACAAGATCTTCCATGTTCAGATTGCCGACGCACCACGGTTGAGCATGGATCCGCAATCCTGGAGCCGGCACTTCCGATGCATGCCCGGTCAAGGCGACATGCCCCTCGCCGAGTACGTCGGAGCGTTGGAGGCCATCGGCTACTCCGGCGTGCTTTCGCTGGAGATATTCAACGATCGTTTCCGCGCGGGGTCGACGCAAGAGCTTGCTGTCGATGGGATGCGTGCGCTCGACTTTCTGCTTGAGCAAGTGAATCGTGCGTGCGCGCCGCTCTCGTATCCTGATGCGCGCATCGTTTGCAAGGGTATCGAGTTCATCGAATTCGCTGCCAGTGAAGAAGAAGCGCAGCAGCTCGAACACATGTTGTCCGGCCTTGGCTTCCTGGCAACCCATCGACACGTTCGCAAGGCCGTTACCCGTTGGCGGCAGGGGGATATCAACCTCGTCGTCAATTGCGAGCCCGAGGGTTTCGCCCACACTTACGCGACCGTTCACGGCTCATCGGTCTGCGCTATTGGGCTACGCGTGGCAGATCCTTCCGCGGCCCTGCGGCGCGCGGACCAGCTGCAGATCCCAAGCTTCTCGCAGCCCGTTGGACCGGGTGAGTACCAGATCCCGGCGCTTCGCGGCGTTGGCGGCAGCCTGATGTACTTCATGCCCGAGCGCGAAATCCCTTCAATATGGCGTGACGAGTTCGTCGAGTTGCCACGCGACATCGTGCATGTCGATGCCGGATTGAAGCGCATTGATCACTTTTCGCAGACCATGCAGTACGAAGAAATGCTGTCGTGGCTGCTCTACTACGTCACGTTGTTCCAGGTGGACAAGAGTGCCGCAATCGAAATTGCAGATCCAGTTGGTCTCGTTCAAAGCCAGGCCATCCAGTCGACGGATCGAAGCCTGCGAGTTGTGCTCAACAGCTCGGCGGCCGGCCAAACCCTGGTGGACCGATTCCTCCACACGTACGGCGGCGCCGGCGTCCAGCACCTCTCGTTCGCGACCAACGACATCTTCGGAACTGCGCGACGGCTCCGGCGATCTCGGGCTCGAGACGCTGCCCATTCCCGAGAACTACTACTACGACCTCGGTGCGCGATTCGGCCTGACTGACGACGTGCTGGCCGAATGGCATCGACTCAATATCCTGTACGACGAAGACTCCGAGGGTACCTACCATCACCTGTACACCCGCGCCTTCGCCAAACGGTTCTTCTTCGAGGTCGTCCAGCGTCACGCCTACGACGGGTATGGAGTCCGCGACACGTCGATCAGGCTAGCCGCCCAATCCAGATTCCGCAACCTCGCGCCGGGCGTGGACTTGCCGCCCCTTCACACGGTTGGCCGGATAGGCCCCTCGCGCCGTGATTCTCGACCGGCAAGGGATGGTGTAGTGTCGCCAGCCGTACAGCTTGCGTGACCAGGGGATCGTTGATGGCGACTCGAAAGAAGAAGGGCTTCCGCCAACGCCGAACGAGAAGAGTTCTCAAATGACGCTGACCGCTCGAAGGCGGACATCCTCGCCGTCGCGACCGAGGAGTTCGCCACGTATGGCTTGAGTGGCGCACGGGTCGATGCGATCGCCGAGCGCACGCGCACGTCCAAGCGGATGATCTACTACTACTTTCAAGGGCAAGGAAGGGCTCTACCGAGCCGTGCTCGAAAAGGCGTACTCGGAGATCCGCTCGATCGACAGCCAGGAAGGCATCGAAGACGCCGATCCGGTCGAGGCCATTCGCAAGATCGTCGAAATCACGTTCGACTACGACGAGACCCACCCCTTCTTCATCAGCCTGGTGGCGGTCGAAAATGTGCACCAAGGCGAGAACATCGCGAAGCTACCCTCGATTCCAAGAAGAACTCCGCGGTACTCCGTGTGCTGGACGCAATCCTGAAACGCGGCGCAAAGGAAGGCGTGTTTCGCAAGGACGTGAACGCGATCGACCTGCACCTCTTCATCAGCGCGTTCTGCGTGTTCCGCGTCTCGAACCGATTCACGTTCGGCACGATCTTCGACTGCGATCTGTCCGATCCGGCCCTGCGCACACGGCACAAAAAAATGTTGGTGGACGCGGTGCTGCGGTATCTCGCGCCGGGTTGAAGCCTAGCCGGCGCGGCGATACTCGAGCGCAGCGAGGAAGCTGCGTGCCGTTTCGAAACATAGACGCGCGTACTGCTCGGCTCCCAACAGCGTGAGCTTTTCGACGTTCGGGATCTCGATCGAGAGCGGAATCGTTGGCAGCTGCGCGAGGATCGCGGCCACGTCGATTCCGCCTTCGCCGAGATAGAGGCGCTCCGCACGTCCTATGCGAATCAAGTCGTCGCGCTCTTCTGAATACTGCGCGGGAGCGTCATTGATCTGCGCGAAGTGCAGCCACTCGCGTGGTAAGGACCGCAAAGACTTCGAGCTCTGCATGGCAGCGATCAAAGTGAAGCGTATCCACGACGATGCCGGCGTTGCTGCACTTGGTATCTCGTAGCACTTCGACGGCTTCGTCCAGAGATCGCACGCCAGACCAGGTAACGAACTCGAGGTCGACGGTAAGGCCGAACTGTTGCGCCAGCGCGCAAAGCTCGGAGAAGAACGACCTGATGTAAGGCTGATCGTCACACCAGGCGCTGCTGAGCACGTGCTTTCCACCGAGCTCCGCCGCTGCTTCCAGCGCGAATAGATAGTCTTTCGGCGAGACTTCCTTGACGATTCGCGCAACCTCGATGTCAAGCAGCCGAACGCCTGTCGCGTCCATGGCCGCCTTCGTGCGCGCGCGCAGGGCTCGATCAGTGCCGAAAGGGTGCAGAGGCTCGTTCGGAGCGCCCACCGGAATTGGCCGCAATGACACGTACTGATAGCCGGATCGAGCCGCAATTTCCACGAGCTGCGGCGGCGAAACGCTGATCATCGTCAAGTGGGCCAGCGAGAAGGGGCGATTCATCGCGCCCTCGCCGACTCTGGCGCAACGTAGCCCAGCGGCAGTCCCGCGGCCGCCACGTATCCATACAGCTCTTCACCAGGAACACCCGCGGCCAACACTTCACGAGCCAACATCAGCTTCGCAAGATCAATGCCGGTGCGAAGCCCCATGGACTCGAGCATGAATACGAGGTCTTCTGTGACGATGTTGCCGGTCGCGCCAGGTGCGAAAGGACAACCACCGATACCCGCCATCGAACTGTCGAAGGTATTCACGCCGACTTCGAGGCCTGCCACCACATTGGCCAAACCCAAGCCGCGAGTATTGTGAAGGTGCAAGCCCGCGAATCTCTCGGCGCCAATGGCATTGCGCACGCGGACGACCAGTTCTCGGATCTGCGCGGGGTTCGCGAAGCCGACCGAATCCGCAAGACCGACTTCATCGCATCCAGCCTCGCACAGCTGCTCGGCAAGGCGTACAACCCGACTCATAGGGACGACGCCCTCGTAGGTGCAACCGAAGGCAGTCGAGAGTCCACCTTCGAATCTAGGACGCGAAGCGGG
The DNA here is from genome assembly GCA_963846605.1 of uncultured Pseudomonadota bacterium. Taxonomy (GTDB): domain Bacteria; phylum Pseudomonadota; class Gammaproteobacteria; order Steroidobacterales; family Steroidobacteraceae; genus CADEED01. The sequence goes on along the minus strand of CAWJWS010000006.1, from coordinate 265,026 downwards.
CGGCTGTGACTTCAGGAGGTCTGAGATCTTGCGAACCTCTTCCAGCATCTGAAGATGACTTCGCCTCACGTTCTTCAGGCTGTGAGTCTCCGACGCGGAGAACGGGATCGTCAGCTTATGAGCACCGGCATTCACCGCTGACTCGGCTCCGCGAAAGTTCGGCACTAGCACGGCTACCGTGAGACCAGGGATGTTCAATCCGTGCTTGACGACATCAGCGGTATCCGCCATCTGCGGCAATACGCTGGCTGGGACAAAACTTCCGACCTCGATTTCCGAAATGCCACTTGTGGCAAGCGCCGATACCCACGCCTTTTTCGCCGCCAGCGGCATCACTGACTTGATGCTCTGCAAGCCGTCTCGCGGCCCTACTTCACTGACGAGTACATCTCGCTGCATGTTCAATCCGTAGCCGCGTGTTCGAGCTTCTTTTCGGGCGCGTAGATGTCGAGGATGTTCCAGTGTCCCGTGGTCGGTGTCGGGTTGTTCTTCATCGGAACATCGAGGAGGTAGGGCTTGCCGGAGGCCAGCGCGCGTCGAAGCGCTGGCGCGAGATCGGCCGCCGAGGTCAGGCGCTCGGAGTCACAGCCATAGGCGCGTGCAATCTCCGCATAGTTGGGCTTCTGATCGCTCCAGCCGCCATCGGCATTCGGGAACAAGGTGCCGTGCGTGAGACCGTACGCGGCCTTCTGCAAGCCAGCGATGGTGCCGAACGCGTTGTTGTTCATCACCAGCCAGATGATTGGAAGCTGATGCTCGACTGCAGTCGCCAAGGCTGCAGGGTTCTGACCGAATCCACCATCGCCTACGAGCGAAAGCACTACACGCTCTGGTGCCGCAATCTTGGCACCGATTGCCGCCGGCGGGCCGAAGCCCATCGTCGCAAAGCCACCTGGAGTGAGCACACTGCCCGGCGCGTAGACCGGGAACTGCTGGCCAACGCCGTTCTTGTTCCAGCCCACGTCGGTCGTGATGATGGCGTCTCGCGGCAACTGTGCGCGCACCTCCGCGAGAATCCGCTCTGGCATCAGTGGAAACGCGTCGGACGTCTGCCATCGCACGATTCAGCTCGGCAAACTCGACGCGGAATTTGGCGATGCTTCGCGCAACATCTCCCGAATGTGCGCTTCACGGGCTGCATTTCACGTGCGACCTCAACGAGCACCTTCAGCGCTTGCTTGAGGTCGGCAACTGCGCCGATTTCTGTGATGAAATTTCTTCCGATTTCGCTGGGCTCGATGTCGATGTGCATGAGCCGGGTTGGCGGGATGTTGAAGGTGTAGTTGCGATACCAGGAGCTGCAGTCCGCCTCCTTGAAGCGCGTGCCGAGGCCCAGTACCCAGTCGGCGTCAAGGCAGGCGTCGTTGACGAGCTTGGTACCCCAGAATCCACTCATGCCGAGCACGAGGGGTGGTCGTCAGGCAGAGCTCCCTTGCCCATGAGGCTGTGCGCGACCGGAATGCCAAGATGATCGACGAAGTCGCGCAGCTCTTCAGCACGCATTGGCCAGCACGATGCCGCCGCCAACGTAGAGGACTGGAGAGCGCGCTTCTGACAGATTCCCGACGATCTCGCGTGCTGTCGCCACGTCAAGTGAAGGTTTGCGGAGTACGCCGCGTATTCGCTTCGAGCTTCTTGAACAACGCGCAGTCGACGTCCGCCGAGAAGACATCCATCGGCACGTCGACGAGCACCGGCCCGGGCTGACCGCTTTCGGCGAGCTGGAACGCCTTGTCGATGATCTCGGGCAACAGTTTCGGATCGTCGACGCGCCAGACTCGCTTCACGAACGGCCGATAGATCTCGAACTGCGCGCCGTCCGGGTGAAGATTCACTTCCTGGTGCGGATGCTTGCCGAAGTAGTGCGACGGCACGTCGCCCGCGATCACGACCATCGGAATGGAATCGAGCGCCGCGTTCGCGACGCCGGTGGCGGCGTTGGTGAGGCCCGGTCCGAGATGTGTGAGCAGCACGGACGCCTTGCCGGTGACGCCGCGCGTAGCCATCGGCCGCGTGCGCGGCGATCTGTTCGTGCCGCACGTTGACGAACCCGATCCTGCTCTTCGGCCATCGCGGAGAGAACCGCGATGATCGTGTGGCCGCAGAGGCCGAAGACGTGCTTCACGCCGAGGCGCTCGAGGTATCGGTACGAGATGGTTGAGCGACCGTGTTTTGCATCCGGGAGTCCGAGTCTCAGAGCGTCTCGGTGTTGTAGAACTCGCCGAACAGCTCCTGGCTCGGACGGGCGGTCTTCCGGCGATCGGCCGGCTGACCCAGGTCGTCTGCATGTAGTGCTTGAGCGGGATGTTCTCGTTGGTGATGTTGCCGCCCCAGATGCCGCAGCCCAGGCTCGAGGTCATCGGCATGCCGTTGGTGAACGTGCCGGCGTTGGCCTTCGACTGCGGCTGGCGCACCATGATCCGGCTCACCGGCGCCATCAGCGCGAGCCGGTCGATGTGCTCGTCGTCGAACGAGTAGATGCCGCACGAGTGGCCCTTGCCGCCGACGTCGAAGATCTGGCGCACCATGTCGAGCGCCTGGTCGAAGCCGTGGTACTTGATAGACGGCCAGCACCGACGTCAGCTTCTCGCTCGAGAAGGGGTGCGCCTTGCCGATCTGATCGTTCTCGACGATGATGAACTTCCTGTCCGGCGGGAATCGCGAATGCCGGCCGCCTTGGCGATGACCTGCGGCGGGCACGGCGATGGTGTCGGGCGGTGCGATGGCCGTCGGCGTCCCACATGACCTTCTCGAGCTGCTCGCTTGCGCTCGCGTCGACGAGATAGCCGCCTTCCTTGAGAGCGCGGCGACGAACGCGTCGTAGATGCGCGAATCGATGAGCAGGTTGCCGTCGGCCGAGCAGCCGGAGCCGTTGTCGGTGGTCTTCGATGCGGGTGTTGCGCGCGGCCTTGTCGATGTCGGCCGTCTCGTCGATCACCATCGTCGCGTTGCCGGCGCCGACGCCGTAGGCCGGCTTCCCGAGCTGTACGCGGCGCGCACCATCGCCGGTCCGCCGGTGGCGATCGTCAGATCGCAGGTCGCCATCAGGTACTGCGTGAGCGGAATGCTGGGCTGCTCGAGCACTGGAGCAGATCCGCCGGCGCGCCCTGGCGCTGCAGCGCCTCGCGCATGACGCGCACCATCTCGAACGTGCGTCTTCTTCGAGCGCGGGTGCGGCGAGAAGATCACCGCGTCGAGCGCACTTGATCGCGTAGATGCCCGTGTACGGCGGGGTGACGTCCGGATTCGTGGTCGGAACGAGCGACGCGATCACGCCGGCCGGCTTCGCGTATTTCACGATGCCTTTCTCCGGGATCTCTTCGATGATGCCGATGCTCTTCTGACGCAGCGCGTCGCGCAGGATGCCGAGGATCTTCATTCGTTTGGAATTGCGTCCCTCGGGATCGCCCAATCCGCTCTCCTCGACGCTCATCGCAACGATGCGGCCGAAGGTCTTTTCGTTTGCGGTCGCCCATCCCAGTGCCTGGCAGAGGCGATCGATGCGCTTCTGGTCGTAGTTGGCGACTTCGCTCATCGCAGCGCGGGCGCGCGCGATCATTGCGTCGATGCCTGCGGTTTCAATTTGGGCTTGCGGCTGGCTCATCTTGACCCCTCGATCTTTCCGGAAATCAGTATTCACGTACCAGTTCGTACAGTCAACGGCGCAAAGTCCGCAATAGCGGAAGCTCCGTAAAAATCAGGCCTTCAGGAGGGAAACGGCGGCCCGTAGACCGAGCAGGTAACTGTCGACACCGAAGCCGCAAACCTGGCCCTTGGCCAGTGGCGCAATCACCGAGTGGGCCCGAAAGGCCTCTCGTGCATGAATGTTCGACATGTGCACTTCAACGATCGGAATCTTCAACATCGCGAGCGCGTCCCGCAATCCATAGCTGTAGTGCGTCCAGGCGCCAGCATTGATGAGCACGCCATCAATGCTCTTGTCCGCGACCGTGGCATGGATGCACTCACACATCTCGCCTTCGTGGTTAGTCTGAAAACAAACGACGGTGGCTCCCAGCTCGAGCGCCAGGGTACGGAGTGCTTCGTCGATCTGCGCGAGAGTCGCGCTGCCGTACACGCCCGGCTCGCGCTTGCCGAACATGTTGAGATTGATGCCATGGAGAACGAGAATACTTCATGACGTACCTATGCGGCTGCGATCGATAGGCGTGCGTGAAAGCGACGCATCATTCGAGGGATGTTCGGGTCCACGTCGAAGAAAAGCTTGAAAGCCATTGCAGCCTGGATAGACCGCCATCCCGCCGCCATCGAGTGTGCGGCAGCCTTGCCGACGCGCAACTTCGAGGAGCTCGGTGACCAATGGTACGTAGACAATTTCGGCAACCCACAAATGCGGGCGCAATGATTCAGCTGGCACAGGCAACCCCGGATGCTTGCGCATGCCAGTCGGAGTCGCGTGAACCAGACCCTGTGTATTCGCTAGTGCGGTGACCAAGTCGTGCGCAACGCGAACTTCCCGATTGGGAAACAGTTCGGCAAGGCGATTCGCCAACGCATTCGATCGCGAAATCTCGGTGTCATGGACCGTCAGGCGCTTTGATCCCATCTTCAGAATCGCATAGCCAACGGCGGCGCCCGCTCCACCAGCGCCAACCAGGACCACGTCTTCTCGGGGCGCATCGGACATGTCCCGCTTGAAGCTTTCGGCAAACCCCCACCAGTCCGTGTTGTGCCCTATGCGCTTCCCGTCGCGGAAAAGTACGGTATTCACGGAGTGAAGCGCGCGCGCTTCAGGCGAGAGGTCGTGCAAGAGTGGGATCACGGCCTGCTTGGATGGATAGGTGACATTCACGCCGCGGAAGCCCTTCCTCTCGGCCTTCTCGAGAACTGCGCCAAGGCGCGACGGGCCGCCAGGAATCAGGTCGAAATCGAATAGCTCGTAGTTGACCTGAAGTCCCTGGCCAATGCCTTCCTCGATATGAATCGAAGGACTGGAAGACAGCTGAATCCCCGCGCCAATCAATCCGGCTTGCAACACTCCATTGCTCATGCGGAATACTCGACCCGGCGAACATCCCCAACCACGAAAACGTACGAGAAAACGCCTAACAAAGCGACGATGCCGATGAAGGCAAGCGCCCAGGCAAAAGACCCCGTTGTCGCCACTACGAACCCCACCACGAGCGGGGTAACGATTCCAGCGAGGTTTGCGCACAGATTGAAGACTCCGCCGCTCAACCCCATGAGCTCTTTTGGAGCAACGTCAGTCAAAAGAGTCCATCCCAAGTTGCACATTCCTTGACCGAAGAACGCTACCGACATGACAGCGATGACCAGAGAGTCCTTGGAGACGAAGTTCGCTACGACAATTGTCGACGCGAGCAAGAGTCCACCAATGATCGGCAGCTTGCGCGCCACATTCGCAGAACCCGTGCGTTTCAGAAGATAGTCCGAAAACAGTCCGCCACTTAACACACCAACACATGCGGCGATGAACGGCAAAATCGTGAAGAAGCCGACTTTGATCCAACCCATCTGTCTCTCGGTCGCGAGGTAGGTCGGAAACCAGGTCAAGAAAAACACCAGCGTGGAGTTGCTCGCGAACTGACCGATTGATGCACCGACGATCTGTCTCTGCTTCATGAGAAAGCGCACATGCTCCCACTTGAACTTCAACTTCGTAGCTTGTGCCACACCGCCGCCCGCGGTGATGTAGTTCCGTTCCTCATCGTTCGCGCGACTTTCGTGCGGATCTCTATATAGCGCGTACCACACAAACCCGAACAGGATGCCTGCAATACCAACGATGACCAGGAGGGCACGCCAACCGAACGCTCCCGCGATCCAGAAAAGCACCGGACTCAGGAAAGCCAGTCCGAAGTACTGACCGATCGAATAGACACCTGTCGCAGACGCTCGCTCGTGTTGGGGAAACCAGGTCGCAAGCACCCGGCTGTTGCAGGGGAAAGCAGGCGCCTCGGCGATGCCGAGCCCCATGCGACACGCGATCAGGGTCCACGCGTTCACTGCGAAGCCCTGCAGGAGGGTGAATCCCGACCATATCGTCACCGAGAAGAAGTACGTGACCCGCACCCCGATTCGATCCAAGAGGATGCCGCCGGGAATCTGGGCTGCTGCGTAGGTCCAGGAGAACGCGGAAAAGACGATGCCCATAGCGACGGCGTCCAACCCGAGATCCTTGCTAAGCAGTGGGGCGGCAACGCTGATGACCGTACGGTCCAGGTAATTGATCAGCGTGCCGCCGGTCAGCAGCGCGAGTATCAGAAACCGCACTCGGGTTCGCTTCGTAGTGACGTCACCGGCAATAGCCATGGATTGAATGTCCCCCCGAAGCATGCTCAGTGCAGCTCTTGTTCTATGAACGAACCAGTACGTGCATAGTAATTGAAGTCGGCGAATCGTCCAACACAACTCTGAAAACCTCGCGAATTTCCGCGTTCGGCGCGCAGGTTTCGGTTCGGCAAGTACTCAGGGGACCTGCCTGCGAGGTTATGCCCGCGACACCATGGCCCTTACCGCGCCATTGCCATCGAACCAGTCGGTGCGGAGCCACCTTCGGCCCGCACAGCGCCAGGGACGGGAAGCGCACGCCACGCGATCCGGTCGGCTTGGTAAGAGGCCAGCCAGAGTTCTTGCCCAACGATGGTCGCTGCCGACACACCGTTGAAATCGGGATCAGGCTCGGCATATGCCAATACCGCAAAGTCCAAGGAAGCCGGGTCGCATCGCGCGACCGTGTAGCCGCGGTGACAACGCATGCTGTCTGCAACGCCGTTGATGATCTTCCGAACACCGCCGCAGGCGGGCTCGTCGTACTGCATGCCCGCCAACACCACCTCGCCGTCGATGCGATGAATGTTATCGGGCATGAATCCCGGAGCCACTGCGCGACGCAGAGGTTCCGATGTGTCGTAGCGAGAGAATACGACCACTGATCGCCAGCCAAAGGCGACGACGTAGAACTCCTTGTCATCAGCGGATGTCTCGATTCCGTTGTTGCCCGGCAATTCGGTGCCGCGCAGCAGTCGAAACTCTTCGTCACCGGGAGACCACGCGTACACGCCCCCGGTAACCTCGCCGCGCCAGAAATCTGTAATCGTTCTTCCGGGGTGGGTTAGCACAGACGCGAGAATTGTGCCGTCGGTGAACGTTGCCACGCTGTTCGCGGCCAGACCCTGTGGCATGCGAACGCATCCAATCCAACTGATCCGTGGCTCGGGACCACTAGTGTCCACGGAAAAAATCTCAATGCTTTCTCGTTCGCCGTGGTTGACCACATGAAGTGTGGACCGTGATCCGCCCAAGTCGCGAATGGTCAGCCCTTGAGTGTTGAAAAACGCAGGGGCCGGAGCCGCATCGCACTGTGACCACGGTGGTTTCTCATGCGTGTCCGACGCCAGGACCTCCAGCTGCTGCATGGTGCGCGCCGCGGTATTCACCAGCTTTAGCCCGGCGCCGTCGCTGAATCCGCTATAAATCAGCCATGCCGTACCAGGAATACGAACAACGTCTTCAGGGCGGGGTGTTCCGCAAAGGAAGTTCAAGGTTCCGCGAGCTCGGCAATCTGAACTCTTGCTCGAGTACGTCGGTGCGTCTTTCGATGGAACACTGCAAGCAGTCAGGGCGCCCGTGGCGCCCACCACCATCGAGACAAGAAGCCTTGGCATGTGATTCCGGCGCGGCTTCACAGTGAGGCCTCCTCAGCGCGAACCCGCCACTCGCGCGGGTACGGCGATCGAATCGAAGAACGCAAAAGTCGCCTCCAGCGCCTGCAAGCTGGCACGCCGTGTAGCTGGAGGCTCCGACCCGATGAAGCTGTGATCAACACCCTTGATCATGAGCAGCCCCACCTTCACTCCCTTTGCCCGAGCGGCTTGCTCGAACAAGGTTGACTGCGCGGCCGGTACCACCTTGTCGAGTTCGCCGTGGATGAGCAACGCGGGTGGATCGTTCTTATCGAGGTGTGTGGTCGCGCTGGCCAACGCGGCGACTGAAGCGCATTCAGCGAGCGCACAACCCAGATATCGCCCGGCAGGCGAACTCGCTTGCCGTTGAGCGAGGTCGGACAGAGGGCCACTGAAATCAAACACCCCGTACCACGTTACCAAGCCTTGAACGCAATCCGATTGCTTGAAGAGAGGTGACTCTGGATCCGGCTTTCCTTCTTTGAGAAACACCGGTGCGAGCGGCTCCACATTGCAAGATGTGGCCGCGAGCGCCGCAAGTTGGCCGCCGGCTGAACCTCCCCATAAGAGAACGCGGGCCGGATCGATGCCAAGCTCCGTGCTCTTCGAGCGTAGCCAGCGAATTGAAGTCTTCACATCCTGGACCGCCGCAGGAAATCTCGCCTCGCCGCTGAGTCGATACTCGATTGAAGCGACGACGTAGCCCTTTGAAGCCAGTAGCGCCAAGACATTCGGCCAATTGGCGAAAGCACCGGCATGCCGTGTGTGTCCCGCCTGCCATCCTCCGCCGTGCACGTAGATTACGAGTGGGAGCCCTGCGCTTTTCGCATCGGCGCCTGAAGGGCGATACAGATCGAGCCGTAGCGGACGAAAGCCCGGGGGGATCGAATACACGAGATCCGGAAATGACTCCACGCCTGCGCCGAAACCAACTTTGGGCTGTGGAAAGCGGTCCTCCAGGACAGGCTTGTCTTCGATGGGCACGCTTTCCATCGAGACTGATGCCAATCCCGAAGATAGCCAGGCTGCAGCAAGTATCGTCAGCATTTAGATCTCCCGTGCTCGGAAGCGCCTTCGGCGCCGTCTATTCAGTCGCGTGGTGTTCTGCGAGGCGCGCCTACGACGCCAGGCATGTTCACTGTGGAAAAGAAGTCCATCCGCGCTTTGTTGAACGTTACAACTCGCGGCTTCTCATCGAAGACCAGCAGCGACTCGCGACGCGTTTCGAACTGAGGCAGCTGAAGCGACGCTGCCCTTGGAGTTCCGCTGCTCGCGAATTCCACGAGGATCGAGGACATTGCTTTTGCCAGCGCGCGATCCTCATCCGTCCATGCGCGAGTGGGCCTCAAGCGGTTATAGGCCTCGAGCGTCAGCAGAAAGAATGGAATTTCGCTCGAGTGGTACGCGCCAGCTGACAACGGATCCAGATCCGCCAATGTGACGCCCGGCGCGTAGGAATGCTCGTGTCCGAACATGTACATGAAAGCCGGCTCCCGTCCCTTGGCGATTTGCGCGTGCGCCCAACTGCGCATCGAGGTCGCCATTCCTCCATCACGGACTGCCTGTGCGCCTAACGTGGCGAAAGTAGTGTCCGTTGCGGGATACAGGCGCAGAAACTCATCGCGACGGTCTCCGAAATACTTTCCTGCGGCCTCGCGGAACTGCGCCAGGTCCTTCGCAATGCGCAAATCGTTGGAGCTTTCGTCCCTCGTGAATCCGATCAGCAGTGGCACGTCGTTCTGCTCGCCAGCTGCGAAAACTTCTCTCGGCTGCTTTGGCGCGAAATGCGAATCGAGATTCGGGCGAAATCGCACGGTTCCCGCCGTACCACCAAGCTGGAACTCCGCCTGCGCCGCCAGGATGCGATCGGCTGGGATATCGCGAAGAGCTTGTAGAGAGCCCAACCCCAACACCTTCTGCAGCTCGAGGCCGCTCGCCTCCGCTTCCTGCTGCGTTGGCAGGTCTACTCCGAAGCGCAGTCCACCGCCGCTCATCCCGACAATCCGGTGGAATAGTCCTTTCCCGAGAGGGCTGGCCTGCAAGCCGAAAGCCGAGCTCGCGCCTGCAGACTGCCCAATCACCGTCACACGCTTCGGATCACCACCGAACCGCTCGATATTTCGTTGTATCCATTGCAACGCCGCCACCTGGTCCAGGAAGCCGTAGTTGCCCGAAGCGCCAAAGGGAGACTCTTTCGTGAGTTCCGGATGAGCCATGAAGCCGAAAGCGCCAAGGCGATACCCCAAGCTCACGTACACGACGCCCTTGGCCGCGAGATTTTCTCCTGAGTAGTTCGCCATCCCGGGGGACCCGATTGAAAGCCCGCCGCCATGGATCCACAGCAAAACCGGCAATCGGGAAGCGGGCGTCGCGGCCGCCGGCACCCAGAGATTCAAATACAAACAATCCTCGCTAGTCGCTTCCTCTCCGAAGTAGTGATTGATGTTGTGCGGCCGCAGTATCTGAATGCATTCGGGTGCGAATCGGTCAGCGTTATAGATGCCCTGCCAAGGCTTCACGGGTTGAGGCTCACGCCACCGCAGTGCGCCGACTGGCGCAGCTGCGTAGGGCACTCCGAAGTAGCCGCGTACTTCCGACTGGAGGAGCTTTCCAGCAACCTTTCCCGTGTCCAGCGAAACCGGATCACCAGGAATCGCTTTCTCAACTATCTGTGCCATTGCCTGACCGCACCACACAGATGCCACGAGGATGGCGATACAACCTGTGAACGGCCTGCAGGACCTCATGCGATTCCCCCTTTGCTCATTAAATGCGAGGGCGCTGCCAGCTCGCGAAAAGGCCCTCGTCGCTGAGAGTACATCCAGACGTACCAGTTAGTACATTGCCAACACGATCCAAGTTCTGGAGAGCCCTCCGCTTCGAAATCTCGGAAATCCCGGATTTCAAAGCACTTGAGCACATCAGGTTGCCGAGTGCGTTGGTGGCTTGGACTCGCGCAGCGCTACTCCCAACATTCACAGATTGACATGTACGAACTGGTACGTATAACTTCGCCGCGCTAGCAGAGAATGAAACGCGGCAGTCCGCACTCGAAGAAAAGCGGGCGCACGCGCAATCCGAACTGCTTCTGAGGGGATACAAATGAAGAACTCGAACGCCCGTTGCCGTACGGCAACGGAATCGGTCCGCGCTGCAGTCAGAGCGGTTTTATACGGGAGCTTCGCAGCGGTATGCGCTACAGCTCCAGTCCTGGCCGCTGATCCGCCCCAAGGTGCTGAAGAAGCCGAACTCGACGAGGTCATCGTCACGGGTACGCTGATCCGCAGCCCAAATCAGACGGCGTCGAGCCCGATCGTGTCTGCGGGCCTCGACGACCTGGAACGATCGGGTGACGTTTCGCTCATCGCGAATCTGAATCAGATGCCGCAGTTCAACGCGCAGTCCGGTGTCTTCAGCGGTGGTCAGGGCACCGGTGGTCGCGTCACCATCAATCTCCGAGGTCTCGGCTCCAACCGGAATCTCGTATTGCTCGATGGACGCCGACTCCCGTTGTCAGACATCAACGGAAACGTGGATACGAACGCAATTCCGGAAGCGTCCGTTTCTTCTCTCGACGTGATCACCGGCGGCGCCTCCGCCGTCTACGGCTCCGACGCCATGTCGGGCGTGGTCAACTTCCTGACCGAGTCCTTCTTCGACGGCGTAAAGGCCGATGTTCAGTACGGCAACTCCAGTCGCAGCGACCTGGAGAAGATGTCCGCATCCCTCGCTGTTGGGTCATCGTTCGCCGACGACCGCGGCCGCGTACTGTTCTCGCTCGGCTACACGGACCGCGATGGCATGTACGGCTCCGAAAGGAGCTTCTTCGAGTTCGTCACGCCTTCATCGTTCATAGGCCACGGCACTTTCGTTCCCGCTGCCACGAATCTTCCCAACGTGACCGCCGTCAACAATCTCTTTTCGAGCTACGGCGTGGCGACGCCCGTTTCCAACACCTTGAATCTCGGTTTCAACGACGACGGCACGCTGTTCACGCAGACGGGTGCACGGAACTACAGAGGACCTACCGGGAATGGTTACGCAGTGTTGGCGGGAAATGTCCGCATGCCGGTGGGGCCGCAATTCCTGCTCGTGAGTCCGACCGACCGGAATTCCTTGCTGACCAAGTTCGACTTCGAAGTCAGCGATGCGCTTACGCTCTATGGCCAGCTGATGTACGTGGATTCAGAGGTCTACACCGAGAGCGGCGGCAGCCTGACGCAGTTCGGCACGCTGACGACGATCCCAGTCACCAACCCGTTCATCCCCGACGACCTCGCCACGCTGCTTGCGGCGAGGCCGACCGCCGGCGCGCCGTTCACCTGGAATGGACGTTACGTCGGTGTTCCGTACAAGGGTTGGGACGAGCAATACACGACGACGCAGTACGTGTTCGGCGGAAGAGGCGATCTGCCGATGGACGATTGGACGTACGACCTCTACGTCTCGTACGACACCACCGACCACAATCAGACGATGCACCACGCGGTGCTCAAGAATCGCGTCCAAACATTGCTGAACGCAGCTGATGGCGGAAACTCAATCTGCGCCGGCGGATTCAATCCGTTCGGTGTCGCCAACAGCTCGAACATTTCCCAAGCGTGCCTTGACTACATGACTTCCAAGGCAACGAGCACGGAATACCTCGAGCAGACCGTCGTACAGGGCACCATTCAGGGCTCACTGTTCAAGCTGCCCGCCGGTGAAGTGCGGCTGGCCTTGCTCGGTGCGTGGCGAGAGAACACCTACGAGTACAACCCCGACTCCGACTTGGCCGCGCAGAACATCGAGGCTGTGCTCGCGTCGCTGCCAGCGACCGGCGCAATCGACGTGAGCGAAGTCGCCGCGCAGGTCGAAGTGCCAATTTTCAGCAGCCTGACCATGGGGGCGGCGTACCGCTTCTCTGACTACAGCACCGCCGGGAACATTGACGCCTACGAGGCGGATCTCAAGTGGCGGCCAGTCGACTCACTGCTGATTCGCACGAGCTACCAGCGCGCCGTCCGCGCGCCGAACATCGGTGAACTGTTCGCCGCCGCCGTCGGCAGCCAGGTTGCCTTCGGTACACCGCCGGGCGCTATCGGTGATCCTTGCGACGTGCGCTCGAGTGCTCGCACGGGTGCCGGCGGCGCCAGTGTCCGGGCGTTGTGTCTCGCTCAAGGCATTCCGAACGCAATCATCGACACATACGTGTTCCCGACCACGGCCACCGCCGGTGTTCTCAGCGGCAACCCGGAGCTCGAGCCGGAGTCCGCGGACACGTACAACATCGGCTTCCAGTGGACCTCCAGCTCGGAGGCCGGACTGATGGGCCACATGTCGGTGTCCCTCGACTACTACAACATAGAGATCAACGACGTGATCTCCGTGGTGCCGGGACTGACCACCTTGAGCAAGTGCTACAACCTGGATGGATCGAATCCGAGCTACGACAACTCAAACACTTTCTGCCAGCTGCTGAATCGTGACTCCAACGGGCTTCTGCAGATCATCCAGACCCCGTATCTGAATCTAGGCATGCTTTCGACGGCTGGTATCGACTTGGACTTCTCGTGGCGCCCCTCTCTCGACGCCATGGGGATGGACGTTGCGGGCAACATGTTCCTGCGCACCAATGTCAGCTACACGGACTCTTTCGAGATCCAAACAATTGAAGGCGATCCGACCGTCGACTACGTGCACACGGTCTCCGTCGGCAATTCGCATCCCCGGTGGAAGTCGATGATGGATCTTGGCTACCAGAACGACGCGTTCAGTGTCGGCGTGCGTTGGCGCTACCTGGAGGGCATGGCTGATGTAACGACGATCACCACGCCGGCAACTCCGCAACCGGGAACAGAGACCTACAACACGTACGATCTCTACGGCACGTTCTCGCCCTCCGAGAAGGTGAAGATCCGTGCGGGCATATCGAACGTCACTGATGAGTTGGCGGTTCGAGTATCCAGCTCGCAGTGGAGTACAGATCCGGCCTTGTACGACCCGACTGGCCGGCAGTACTACCTGGGAGTGAGCTTCTCGTTGTGATTCCGCCGGCGGGGCGGCGACGCCGGTCGCCGCCCCCCCCATCACAGCTTCCTCAAGTAGGCCAAGAGCGCCTCAATTTCCCCCGGCTGCGGTTGCCGGTCGAAATTGATCCCATCGGTCGACGCCACGGGTGGCACCACACCAGGTGCCGCGCCCGCGCGCACGCGCTTGAAGAATTCCACGTAGTGTTCGACTACTTCTTCCAACGTTTCCGCGCTGTTGTTGTGGAAGTACGGCGCGGTGTGCCGAATTCCACGCAGGCCATTCGAATCCAGCTTGTTCCAGTCATCCAGCGGCGGCGGACCTCCTACAAACCCGGTCAGAAGTGCACGGCCGGGATCAGAACTGACGCGCCGCACCGTGGTGCCGTTGGCCAAGGTGATCTCATAGGTACGCGCATTGCGCGACAGCCGCTCGGGGCAAGGCTTGAAGTTGAAACGCGCTGGGGTCACCGTGTCCACAGGACGAGGACATTGGGTCGCAATATCGTGATAGCGCACCACGGGTGCCTGCGTGGTCGATTGCCCTGGGCCGCCATGACAATGGCCGCAGGAACGCGCGAAAACGGTCTTGCCCGCCTGCTCGAGACCCGTCAACGCCGGATCTGCATCGGGCAGAGGCGATACCCCGGCGGTGACCGCCTCGCTGAGCGCTCGCACCCGATGATTGGTGAACAGCGTGCGCTGGAAGGCGGCCAGATCGTCGAGCATGCGCTGCGGGGGCGGCGCCTGGACTTGCGCATGATCCAGCAGTGCACCGAGCGCCTGCTCCTGCAGATCCGCGAAGCGCCCATCCAGCTGATATCCGCCCGAGACATTGGGCCCACGCGCCCAGGGATTGCTGCCGTCCGGTCCGGTGAGCTTCACGTCATTGACCGTCGGGACCATGCGCCAGATGTCCACGGTCGTTTCAGCCGAGGGCAGGTTGGTGGCGGGATCAATCAGGCGGAAGTTAGCCGGCAAGGTGAATGGCACGCGCACCAGGCCGTTCTCGCGCAGATTGCGGAAATCCCGCGCCTTGTCGCCATTGACCCGGAAATCGTCGGCGTCGACGGGCCTGAATAGCGGATCGTCAGCCCTCGGATTCCATCGCCGGCGCTTCTGCAGCAGCTGGAACCGGGCCTCCGCATTCGCCGGAGACAGCTGGAACTGGTCCGACGGCATGTGACAGTCGGCGCAGGATCGGCCATTGCCCTCGAGGCCATGCAGCGAACGATCGAAGAAAGCAAAGAACCCGCGGAACACGGCTTCGCACGACTCGCCGCCGCAGGTTCGCGTATGTTGAGCCGGCGTTGGATCGCCGGCCTTCACCATGACGGCCAGAACCAAGGCTGGCACGATGAGAAGGAATCTCGTGGACATGTGTATCTCCCCTTATTGGCGCAATCGATGCGCACGAATCTCGGCGCCAGGGAGGCGAAAATCTTGGGCGGTTCGATGAAAAACCCTGATTTGTTGTGTTCATGAACCAGGACGCGACCGCTCCGTACCTGGAACTGCCTGGTTTCACCGTGGACGTGAGACGCCGGCTTCTGCTGCGGCGCGAAAGCGGCGACGCCGTCGCACTCAACGCCAAGGCCTTCGACACATTGCTTTACCTCGCCCGGCATCCCGGTGAGGTGCTGGACAAGGGCACCTTGCTCAGCGCCCTGTGGCCCGGCGTGGTCGTGGAAGAAAATAGCCTGGCGCAGAACATTTCCGCGCTTCGACAGGCGCTGGGGGAATCCCATGGCGAGAACCGCTACATCGCCACTGTGCCGCGTCGCGGCTACCGGTTCGTCGCGGAGGTTCACGCGCGCAGCGAACTGCCGTCGATTGCCGAAGTACCCCCTGGCGCACCGCCTGGAACTCTTTCTTCGCGCGCCAACGCCCGCCCCTGGTGGTTGGGCGCAATAGTCCTGGCAGCCGTGTTGTCGATCGGCGCCTGGTTCTGGCGAAGCGGTAGTGAGGCGAACCCACCCGGCGCGTCGGTGGGTGCCGCACCGGCGATCGCGGTGCTGCCGTTCAAGCCGCTGGTACTCGCGGAAAGGGACGAGTCCCTGGAACTCGGCATGACCGACTCGCTGATCGCAAAGCTCAGCGAGCTCGATGGGCACGTGGTGAAACCCCTGAGTTCCGTGCGCCGATACGCGAGCCCCGAACAGGACCCGCTCGCGGCCGCGCGCGCCCTGGATGCGCAAGTGGTGCTGGACGGCTCGCTGCAGCACAACGGCGGCCGGCTTCGCGTGACTACACGGCTGCTGGATGTGAAGGACGGTCGTCAGATCTGGGCGGGAAGTTTCGATGAGAACTTCACCACCATCTTCGAAGTGCAGGACACCATCGCCCGACGGGTCAGCGAGGCGCTGCGCGTTCCGCTGTCGGATCGCGCGTCGCGCCGCGGCGAGCGCGGCTCCACGCAGAATTCGGCGGCGTACCTGGCGCACGCGAACGGCAAGCTCGCCTGGAGTCGCCTCACCGGGCAAAGCCTCGAACAGGCCATCGGGGAATTCGAAAAGGCCCTGGAGCTCGATCCGAGGTATGCGCTCGCGCACGTGGGCGTCGCGGACAGTTACGCAACCCTGGGCGTGTTCGGCCTGATGTCTCCTCAGGATGCTTTCCCGCGGGCGCGCCAGGCCGCGCAGCAGGCGTTGGAGATCGAACCTGATCTGGCTGCCGCGCATGCCACGCTCGGACACATCGCGGTCCAGTTCGATCTCGACTGGGTCGCCGGAATGGCCGCCTATGATCGCGCCATCACACTGGATCCCGGTTATGCGCGCACTTACCACTGGCGAGGCATCTCGTACGCCATGCACGGCGCCACCGCGCGCGCGTTGGCCGATTTCGAACGTGCGCGGCAGCTCGAGCCGTTGTGGCTCGCACCGCGCGCGGCCACGGGCAATGCCCTCTACTACGCGCGCCGCTATCCGGAAGCCATTGCCTCGTTGAGCGAGACGCTGCAACTGGATGAGCGGGCCGACAACGCTCGCACCTATCGTGCCCGCGCCTATCTACATTCGGGTCAGGCTGAAACGGCGTTGGCGGAGTTCATGAAGCTGCGCGAACGCGAGGTACGAACGCCGGGCAGTTTCGGTGATGTCGGGCAGACCCTGGCACTGCTGGGCCGGCACGACGAGGCGCGTGCGGAGCTGGCGCGGCTCGTGGAACTCGCGACCCACCGATACGTACCGGCGCTGGATATCGCCACCATCCATGCCAGCCTGGGAGATCGCGACAGCGCTCTGCAGCTGCTGGAACGCGCCTTCGAGGAACGGTCCACCAACATCTCCTTCCTGGAGTACGACCCGAGTTTCGACAGCCTGCGCGAGGATCCCCGCTTCGTCGCGCTGGTGGAGCGGATCGGCAAGCGGAAACGCAGGGACTTGTAGTCCAGGCATCGCCCGAACCTATTCGCCGCCCGGCCCATCCTCGAACCGCAAATGCCTGACGCTCTTTCCATGCCGCCGGATCAACCGTAGAGCTTCGACTCCAATCTCGATGTGTCTCTGCACGAAGCTTCCGTGACCTTCCGATCAGAAGCCTCGGTCTTCACTCCTTCCGGCACCATCGGTTGATCACTGACCAGCATCAGCGCTCCGGTCGGAATGCGATTGGCGAAACCCGACGCGAAGATCGTCGCGGTTTCCATGTCGATCGCCATCGCGCGAGTGCGGCGTAGGTAGTCCTTGAACTCGCCATCGTGCTCCCAGACACGCCGATTGGTCGTGTAGACGGTGCCTGTCCAGTAGTCGAGCCCCAGGTCACGGATCACCGTCGACACGGCTCGTTGCAGACTGAACGCGGGCAACGCCGGCACTTCGGGAAGCAGGTAATCATTGCTGGTGCCGTCGCCTCGGATGGCCGCGATCGGCAATACCAGGTCGCCGATACCGACCTTCTTCTTGAGCCCGCCGCACTTGCCGAGCAGGAGCACGGCCTTCGGCGTCGCGCGCGGACAACAAGTCCATGACGGTGGCGGCGTTGGCGCTGCCCATCCCGAAATTGACAATCGAGATCCCGTCCGAGGTCGCGTTCGGCATGGGGCGGCCGCGGCCCATGATCTCGGCGCCCGTGCGCTCCGCGAAGATCTCGAGGTAGTTGCCAAAGTTCGTCAGCAGGATGTAGTCGCCGAAACTCTCGATAGGCGTGCCCGTGTATCGGGGCAGCCAGTTGTCCACGATTTCTTTCTTTGTTTTCACTTCGACCTGCCTTGCTGCGATCAGGGGGCTGCGCGAGTCTGCTCGTAGGTAGTACCCGACGTCGAGATCGCATTCGAGGTCTGGTGGGGCCCCCCGGAAACTTCACACACCCGAGAGGCTCCAACGCTCCAGCAAAGCCCACGGTCCTATGGAAAACCCCACGATGAAACCCTCATCATCGACCCGGCGTCGTCTGCTTCAGCTTGCATTGGCTACGGCGACCATGCCGCTGCTCAGCGCGAAGGAAACCCGCATGCGACGTATCTTCATCACTGGCTCCACGGATGGCCTCGGCCGCGGCGCTGCTCTGGAACTCCTGAAGCAAGGTCACCAGGTGGTCCTGCACGCGCGCTCGGCCGAGCGCGCCGAGGCGCTGGCCGATCTCGCGCCTCGCGCTGCGGGTGTCGTCATCGGCGATCTTGCCAGCGCGGCGGAAACGCGCGACCTCGCCGCGCAGGTGAACAAGATCGGGCGCATGGATGCCGTGATCCACAACGCGGGCATCTTCCGCGAGTCCGCGCGCGGGAATACGCCGGAAGGGCACGCCAAAGTGTTCGCCGTGAACGTGCTCGCGCCCTACATGCTCACTGAACTCATCCAGCGTCCGGAGCGCGTGGTCTATCTCAGCAGCAGCATGCATCGCGGCGGCGAGGGGCCGATCGATGACATCGACTGGTCCACGCGCAAGTGGGATGTTTTCCGGGCGTACTCCGAGAGCAAGCTGTACGTCACCGCGCTGGCGTTCGCGATCGCGCGCCGCTGGCCGAAGGTGATGAGCAACGCCGTGGACCCGGGCTGGGTGCCCACCAAGATGGGTGGGCGCAGCGCGCCCGAAAATCTCGAGCAAGGCCACCTCACACAGACATGGTTGGCGTCCAGCGACGATGCCGAAGCCCGCACCAGCGGACATCTCTGGAAACACCGCGAACGCCAGGAGCCCGCGCCGCAGTCGCTCGACGTTGCCTTCCAGGATCAACTCATCGCCAGGCTGGCCAGCATCACGGGCATCCAGTTGTCTTGAGCATGGATGCCGACATCGTGATCGTCGGCGCGGGAGCGGCTGGTGTCGGCGCGG
Source organism: uncultured Pseudomonadota bacterium (assembly GCA_963846605.1). Taxonomy (GTDB): domain Bacteria; phylum Pseudomonadota; class Gammaproteobacteria; order Steroidobacterales; family Steroidobacteraceae; genus CADEED01. The sequence goes on along the minus strand of CAWJWS010000006.1, from coordinate 246,077 downwards.
CGCGCGCACTCGCCAACAGCAAACTCAGGGTGCGCTGGCTCGAAGCTTCCTCGCGTGTCGGTGGCCGTGCCTGTACGCTGGAGACGCGTGCGACTCGATCTCGATCTGGGCTGCGGCTGGTTGCACTCCGCGGATCGGAACGCCTGGGCACGCATCGCCCGCGAAGCCGGCGTCGAACTCACACAGTCCCGCCCGGCCTGGGGCGCGCAGTACCGGAACCTTGGTTTCACACCGGAAGAGCAGGCGGCTGCCTGGCAAGCCTTCGAGGCCTGGACGCAGCGACTCGGCAAATCTCCGCCCGCCAGCGATTGCGCGGCCGATGCGCTCGAGGCCGGCGGCGAGTGGAACGCGCACATCCGCGCGATCGCGAGCTTCATCAGTGGCGCCCCGCTCGAGAAGCTCTCGGCCGCGGATTACGCGGCCTACGACGACGCGTCGAGCGAGAACAACTGGCGCGTCCGCAGCGGGATGGGCGCCCTGGTGGCGCGAAGCGCTCCGGAGGTGCCTCTGCATCTCGCCACTCCCGTGAAATCACTTCACCTGCGACCCGACGGCATCTCGCTCGACACCGGCTCCGGCATCCTGCGCGCGAGAGCGGCCATCTTCACCCTGTCGAGCGCGGTGCTTGCGGGAGACACCGTCAAACTACCTCGCGAGATCGACGTTTGGGTGGAAGCCGCGCGGCAACTTCCGTTGGGACGCAATGAGAAACTGTTCCTGCGGATCGTCGGCGATGCGCCATTCGAAGCTGAAACCCACGTCACCGGCAATCCTCGCGATCCGCTCACGGCTTCCTACTACATCCGGCCGTTCGGGCGGCCGGTCATCGAGTGCTTCTTCGGGGGCGATCGCGCCCAACTACTCGAGGACGAGGGCCAGGCCGCCGGCTTCGCCTTTGCCATCGACCAGCTGGCCCGGCTCTTCGGCGAAGGAGTGCGCGCGAAGTTGCGACCCCTGGCCGCATCGGCCTGGTCCCAGATGGAGACCATCGGCGGAGGCTACAGCTACGCATTGCCAGGCCACGCGGCCGCGCGCCTGGCGCTGGCGCAGCCCTTCGACGGGCGGCTGTTCTTCGCTGGCGAGGCCACGCATGCCACCGACTACTCGACGGCGCATGGAGCCCACGATACCGGGCTCCGGGCCGCCGCCGAGGCGCTGACCGCGCTTGCTCGCTGACCCGGATCCAGGACAGCAGTTTCGGAGAAGCGGCCGAAAACCGCGGGTTGTAAAAAGGCGTCCACACAGGAGGTCTCATGCAACTCTGGATTCGAAAGACGCACCGCTGGCTCTCCATGATCTTCACGATCACCGTTCTCGCGAACATCGCGGTCATGTCGGTTCGGGAAGGCCAGCCGCCCGCCTGGATCACCTACTCACCTTTACTCCCGCTCGCGATTCTGATGATCTCCGGCCTCTACCTGTTCTGGCTGCCGTATCGGAAGAAGTCATGAAGAAGACCAAAGCGAAAAAGGCCCAAGCGACAAGCAAGGCCAAAGGCAAGGCAAAGGCGAAGAGCAGCCCGGGTCCGCGCCTTGGCAAGTCACGCAAGCCCGCTGGCAGATCCGCCGCAAAGGCGGTGGCCCCTTCCCGACTGCGCGACCTCGCCGACTGGCGCCAGCAAACCCTGGCCCGCATGCGCGCGCTGATCCAGGAAGCCGATCCCGACGTGGTCGAGGAGCGCAAATGGCGCAAGCCTTCGAACCCCGCCGGCGTTCCCACCTGGTCACACGACGGAATCATCTGCACGGGTGAATCGTACAAGGCGGCCGTCAAACTCACCTTCGCCTACGGCGCGAGCCTCCCCGATCCCGCGAAGCTGTTCAATGCCGGTCTGGAAGGCAATCTGCGTCGCGCCATCGACATCCGCGAAGGCGAGTCCGTCGACGCCACCGCGTTCAAGGCGTTGATCCGCGCGGCCGTGGCGCGCAATGGCGCCGCGAAGAAGAGTTAGTCGTGGTCAAAGCCAAGGCAAAGGCGAAGAAGAAGGCGCGTGCAACAGGCGCAACCCCCATCAAGCGCAAGGTGGTGCGCAAGGCACCCGCGAAAACCGCGGGCGACGTAAAGCTGCTGTCGGGCGGCAATCCGCAGATCGCCAAGGCTGACGGCGACGCGCCTGTCCAGGCATACATCGCGGCGATGCCAGGCTGGAAATCCTCGGTGGGCAAACAGCTCGACCGGATCGTCGAACGCCACATGCCGAGGGTCCGGAAGGCCGTGAAATGGAACTCGCCGTTCTACGCCAGCGAGAAAACCTTTGCCGACCACGGCTGGCTCATTGCCGTGCACGTGTTCACTCACTTCGTGCGTGTCACTTTCTTCAATGGCACCGCTTTGAAGCCGCTGCCCCCGGGACCCAGCAAGATGGTGCCGACGCGCTACTACGACATTCGAGAAGGTGAGTTCGACGCCGCGCAGTTCGCGGATTGGGTGAAGCAAGCCGCGGCCTTGCCGGGTTGGAAGCCCTGACGGCGAGATCTGTCAGGCCACCTGGTTTCGTCCCGCGCGCTTCGCGCGATACAGCTGCGTATCGGCAGCGTGCACCAGCTCGTCGATCTCGGCGGTCCCATCCCACTGCGCGACGCCGATGCTGATGGTGATGCGCAAGCTCGGGATGCAGTCGACCGCCAGTCGATGCGCGGCGACCGCGGCCCGCAGCGACTCGCAGAATGCCACCGCATCGTCGCGGGTCATCGCCGGCAGGATCAGCGCGAACTCCTCGCCACCGATGCGCGCCACCAGGTCGCTGTGCCGGCAATGACGCGTCGCATGAGCGCCGCGCTCTGCCGCAGCGCCGGTCGCCGACGGGATGCCCGAGCGCGTCGTTGACGACCTTGAAGTGATCGAGATCGGCGATCGCGATGCTGAGCGGACGGCCCACCGCCAGCGCGACGTCGATCTCGGCGGTCAGTCGCTGCATGAAGCAGCGCCGGTTCGCGACGCCGGTCAGCGCATCCTCCTGCGACTCGCGCTCGAGCCCTGGCTGCGCTCACGCAGCATCGTTATCAATCGCTCCTTCTCCGCGTTCGCCTTCTCGAGTTCATCGGTGCGTTCGGCGACGCGCTCCTCGAGATCGCCGCCGATAGTTCTCGAGATCCTCGAACGCGCGCGCATCGCGCCAGCGCGCCGGCGACATGCTCGCCGAGCTGTCGCATCAGTGCAGATCCGCCGAGGCGTACACGCCGGTCTGCGGTGTGTTGCACGCTCAGCAGTCCCAGCACGATGCCGTCGTGAACCAGCGGCACGGCGAGCAGGGACCCGGTGGCCTTGCTCGGTGGGTTCGGCGCGCGCACGCAGCTCCGTGGGCGCGTGTTGCCAGTCCTTGACGAGCAACGGTTCCGCGCGCGCGACCAGCCAGCCGAACAATCCCGACTCGATGGGCTTTGACACGCGCCGGCATGCGTACGCGCTGCCGCTCATGGACGCGGATATCGAGCAGCCGTGCGCTCGCGATCGACCAGTACCAGGTACAGCTCGTCGAAACGGAACAGCGTGCGCGATCTCCGCCAGGATGCGCTCCAGCAGATCATCGACCCGCCTTGCGCCCTGCAATGCGAGGCCCGCCTCGAACAGGCGCGTCAGCGGGCCGCGCTCGGCCTGCACCGTATCGCGTTGCGTGCCGATGCTGTTGAAGCTCAGCACGAACAGCAGCATGAGACCGGCGAACAGCGCGAACACGGTCATGTTGCCGGAGTTGTACAGCATGGCCGCGAGCACGCCCGCCGGCACGAAGATGAGATCGGACAGCGCGTAGCTGGGCGTCACGATGCGCTTCACGTCACGGCCGTCGAAGCGGAAGAACAGGATCATGAGCGCCGACGTTCACGGCCTGGGCGGTGAGCGCCATGGCGATCAGCGGGCCGATGTCCGCGGCCACGAGATCCGTCAGCGGATGTCGGCCACCCGCCTTTGCGTACACGTGCCCGGCGAGCAGCAGCATCAGCGCCGTCATCGAAGCGTTGTGCACGGCGCGCAGTGTCGCCACTGGCCAGCGAGCCCTGGCTGTATCGCCGGCTGATCAGCGGCCAGATCAGCGAAGCCGCCGGCGCAGATGGTCGCCGCGACCGCGGGGTCGAATACCAGCAGCATGCCGATTTGCGGCAGCCGCTCCATCGAGATGAGTCCGAGTCGTGGCGCCCGCAATCCGAACTGCCAGACGAACAGGCAGGCGCCGATGCCGATCAACGTGACCCACCAGCGCGGGAATCCGGCGCTTCCCATGAGCGCCAGTAAAAGCGTTCCCACTGCCACGCAAGCGAGCAGGATGGAGTAGAGCGCCAGTGCGCCATACCGTGAACGCATGGGGTCACTGTGGCACGCGTTCCGAGCCGCCAGAAAGAGGGTTTTCCGACTCTTTGTTCCGGTCAGTCGATTAGTACCGGATTGCCGACCGGGCGGATTCCGGAACGGCCAGATTCCGGAACGGGAGGCGCCGCGGCCCCCCGCTCCGGAAGTGTCAGTCAAGGTTACGGCGTGTTCCCGTAGCCGATCTGCCCGTTGCAATGCATCCATTCGCTGTTGGAGCCACCGCCGCAGCTGCCATTGGCGTACAGCCCGGTGTTGTAGCTCTGCGCTTCGGACTGCCGCGTCTGGCCATTCACGATGATGTAGTCCACCTGCACGTCGCGATTGCCGCTGTCGTTGGTGTACGCCACCGTGATGCCGCCGCTCAGGCTGGTCGACGCCGTGTAGTTCTGCATGCCCGTGCCCAGCGTCCAGGTCTGCACGTTCTGATTGTTCACGCGCAGCGTGATGGACTCACCACCGGCCGTGCCGCGGGCGCGCACGGTGAAGCTCTTGCTGCCGCCACCACCGCTGCTCGACGACTGACGACGGCTGCTCGAGGACGAACTCGCTGCCGCTCCAACGGTGATGTCCGAGCTGCCGCTGCTCTGATAACCCTCGGTGGCCATGACCATGTAGTTGTGCGTGCCGAGGTTCATCCCGTACGTGGCCCAGGCATCGAAGTGATTGCCGGTGGTGATGGTGCCGCCCACGCGCTTCTGCTGCCGCACGCTCCAGTACTGATAGAACGTGCGCGTGCCGTGATGCGAGGGCTGATTCACGCGCTGCGTGCGGTACACGTCGTACGTGCCGCCGTCGCTGGTCACCGTGCCCATGAACCCGCTACCCGGCGGGCGCCAGGAGCCCCAGCTATCGACGATGTAGTACTCGACCAGCGGATTCGTGGTCCAGCCGTACAGCGTCAGATAGGCATTGCCGTTGGGGCTGAACGTGCCGGAGTAGGTCACCGTGCGGCGTCCACCCGGATTCCAGCCCTTGCCGCCCACCCAGTTGTTGATGTTGCTCCACTGCGAGGTGTAGCGGCCGCCACTCTGCAGGCAGAAGGTCACGTTGCCGCTGTCCTTCCAGAACGAGTAGTAGTAGCCGTTGTTGGTGCCGGTGGAATTGTTGGTCAGGCACTGCTGTGCCTGCGCCGGTGCCACGTGAAACGCGGCCACGACGATGATCGCCGCGACGGCCTTGCCGGCCGTGGCGAAACGGAATCTTGCAAACATTTGAAGTCCCCTTCGTTTGAATGCGAATGCTTGTTAGTCGGTCGCTCTCGAGCTTCCGTACCCGAGTTTCACCCCCTTGTGCTTCATCCCTGGCGATAGGTGCTGATTGTCCGCGCAGATACTTAGCGCCACGCGCCGAGGAGCGTCAAGTCAGGGAAAACATCGGAGCCGGACTTGTCGTCCGGCTCCGACATCCGGCTCAGGTTGCTAGGGCGACTTCGCCTTCGGACCGCTTGTTGACGGGGAACTCCAGCCGGGTCTGCAGCTGGTCGGCCGGCACCACGCGCGGGTCGTTGAGATAGATCTCGCGCGTCGGGCCCGCGACCTCATAACCGTTGCGCATCATCCACTCCGCCAGACAGTGGTATGCCGAGGAAAGCTCTTCATAGGGGCCGCGATGCACTGTTGCCGCCACTTCTCCGCCCGGCAGTTCATGGAAGCGAAACTGGTCGTCGCCATCGAAGCGCGACCGGACAGGTATGCAAACTTCGACGTCACCCTCGGACATTTCGTCTATGACGTCGTGGTAGACGAGCATGGGCGGGCCAGCTGGAATACATTGGAACTGCCCGATTCCTTTCATCATTGACATGAAGCCCGAAGACACGTCGGACTTGATGGATTTCAGACTGGTGTGCAGCCGTGTGCCGCCCACCTTTTGCGGCTTGACGGCTGAAACGGTGAGCTCGTAAGGCATGACGCTCTCCTCGTTGGCCATGAGTGACTCGAGGAAGACAAGAAGCCGCTGCTGAGTCGCGAGACGATCCTCCAGGCGCCGGCGATGAGCCTCGAGCTGGTCTCGGGCGCCACCGTTCGAACCCGCGTCGAGCACGACGCGGATGTCATCCAGGCTCATGTCCACCGCGCGAAGCAGGCGTATGACTTCAGCGCGTCGAGCCTGACTGCGCTGGTAGTACCGGTAGCCTGTCGCGGCATCGACGTATGCCGGTGCCAGCAGGCCGCGGTCCGCGTACAGGCGCAGTGCCCTGATCGACAGGCGCACCATCTTGGAAAACTGTCCGATTGGAATCAGCATGGCATTTCATCTCCCGCCACGCAGCATCGGGTCTGCCCCAAGGGAAGAGTCAACAACACGGCGGAGAAATCACGCGCCGCAGGATTCCCGAATGATGAGCTCGGTGCCCAGCAGCTCCGGCCGCGGATCGCCGCTCCACTCGAGTAGTTTGGACACCAGCACGCGGCCTGCCTTCGGGATGTCCTGCTGAACCGTGCTCAGCGTGGGCGTGCTCAGGCGGCTCAAGAGGTTGTTGTCGTAGCCCACCACCGAGATGTCGCGCGGCACTTCGATGCGGCTGCGATGCAGCGCGCGGATCCCGCCGAGCGCGATGAGGTCGCTGGCGGCGACGATGCCGTCGAACGGAGTCTTCCGGCGCAGCAGCGCGTCCACCGCCGCTTCGGCTGACTCGGCCTCGAACTCCACGCGTCCGATCAGTTCGTCCGTGATGGCGACGCCGGCTTCCTGCAGTGCTTCCGTGTAGCCCCGGTACCGCTGCGTGGCCTCGGGATCGCTGCCACCGAGGAACAGGATGCGACGGCGGCCGAGCTTGAGCAGATGCTGGGTGGCGCGCCGGCCGCCGAGCAGGTTGTCCGTGCCCACCGTGCAGTACTTCTGTCCGGGGATCTGCGCGCCCCACACCACGAAGCGGCTTTCGGTTTCGGCGAGGCGATTGAGTTCGTCATGCAATACGCCCTGGCCCAGGAAAATCACGCCGTTCGCGCGACCGGTGGTGGTGGCATGCACCAGGTCCTCGTAGTTCGCGGGAGTGAGATGACTGACGGTGAAGTCGCAGCCGCGATCGCGCGCCGCTTCACCGATGCTGGCGAGTAGTTCGAGAAAGAACGGATGCGACAGCGGCAGCGGGCGTCCGCGCACGCGGGGAGTCACCACGGTGATCGCGCCTTCCGCGCCGATCGGACTCGCAGGCATGTGGCGGCGGAATTCATAGCCGTGCTTGCGCGCGAGAGCCCACAGCTGCTTCTTCGTCGGCCCGCTGATCGACGGATGGTCGTTGAGTGCGCGCGAAACCGTCGAGACGGAGACCTTCGCGAGCTTCGCGAGCCTTTCGAGCGTGATCGAGCCGTTCGTGTCTTCTCTTTTCTTGATCATGTCCGCTCAAAACCTCGCAGGCCTTTGACTCATTCGCCTTGTTAGCGCTCGCAGCGCCGATTTCCCGCCCCGAAGCGCTGCGCCACACCATAACGCGTCACGCAAATTTACGCAAAACGTGGCCCACCTATTGCGCAACTTTCCGCAACGCGCGTACTGTCCGCCCATCGTTTCGCCAAATACGCGGCATACGCCAGCGCAAATCTACGCAAAACGTACAAGGGGGCTCATGAAAATCCGCAACAAGAAGCCGGGCAGCAAGTCCGGTACCGCCCGGGCCGCGCTCGCGTTCCCGAACCTCAACCAACTCGCGAATACGACTTCGCGAGCGCTGTTCACCATCGTCGGTGGCAGCGTGCTGATCAATCCGGCCTTCGCGCAGGATCAGCAGACGGCCGAGAACATCGAGGAAGTGGTGGTCACCGGCCTGCGCGCGTCGCTCGAGTCTGCGCAGACCATCAAGCTGCAGTCCGACACCTTCGTGGACTCGATCACCGCCACCGATATCGGCGCGTTCCCGGACAAGTCAGTGGCCGAGGCGCTGCAACGCGTGCCCGGCATCACTGTCTCGCGGCTTCAGTCCAGCGACGACAGCAATCACTTCTCCGCCGAACCCTCGTCGGTCCTGATTCGCGGTCTCACGTTCGTCCGCACGCAGTTCAACGGCCGCGACAGCTTCTCGGCCGACGGCTACCGCGGTCTCAACTTCAACGACATCTCGCCCGAGCTCATGGCCGGCGTCGATTCGTACAAGAACCAGACCGCGGAAATGATCGAAGGCGGCATCGCCGGCGTGGTCAACCTTCGCACGCGCATGCCGCTGGATTCGGATGGCCAGACGCTCGCGCTCACCGGCCGCCTCAATTACGGCAGCCGTTCGGAAGAGCCGACCTATGAAGCCTCGGGTGTCTACAGCAAGACCTGGGACACGGCCGGTGGCCGCTTCGGCCTGCTGGCGAACGCCGCGTACTCGAACATCGTCACGCGCACCGAAGCCGTGAACATGACGCGCATCTCCACGCTGTGTTCCGACTATCCGCAGGCGGGCGGCGCCTTCCCCGCGGCCAACGTCGATGCCGATGGCAACGTGGTCTGCAACGCGAATCCCTATGGCGGCAGCGGCTGGCGCTACGCCCCTGGCCAGGTGAACTTCTCGCAGGTGGACTACGACCGCACGCGTCATGGCGCGGCGCTCACCCTGCAGTACGAGAACGATGCCAAGGATCTGCAGATGACGCTGACCGGCGTCCACTCGCGCTACGAAAATCCGTGGCTCGAGCGCAGCGCCAACATCAGCTGGCCCACAGGCGCCGGCTTCGGCACGCCGGTGTGGGCGCCGTTCAACGCGCCCGCGTGGCGCCCGGTGACGGGCAGCTTCCAGTTCGGCGCCGACGGCATGCTGGACTCCGGCGTGATCGGCCAGCCCGCCGATGTCGCGGGTTTCTATGAAGGCACCAGCGCCGCCAACATCAACCACGGTTCCGCGGTGCCCGGCCTGCCGTTCGTGAACGGCCAGGACGCCTGCGGTGGCGTGTGTCTCACGGGCTCGAACGTGAGCAATGAAGCGCGCATCTTCGACCACGACGAACAGACCCGCGACTTCTCGTTCAACCTGCAGTGGCATCCCACCGAGAACCTGCACACCAGTTTCGACCTGCAGTACATCAAGGCGCGCACCAACAACTACGACATCCTGGTCGCGGCCAACAGCCTCGCCACGGCGACTTACACCACCGACAGCCACGGCACGCCCAAAGTGGCGCTGTCCGCGGCGCCGAACGTCAACTACGCCAGCGGCTTCCTCGCCAACCCGCATAACTACTGGATGCAGTTCATCCAGGACCACTGGGAAAACAACGACGCCGACGAACTCGCGGCGCGTGCCGACGTGGAATACGACCTGGGCAGCGGCGGCTGGCTCGGCTCGCTCAAGGCGGGCGTGCGCTTCGCCGATCGCGAGCAGAAGGTGCGCTACTCATCGTACAACTGGGCGCCGATCGCGCCGGCCTGGAGCTGCAACGGTCCGGGCTTCAACGTGGACAACACCACTGCGGCTCCGTATCCGGCGGCTTGCGGCAACGCGAACGCCTTCCAGGGCTATCCGGAAGGCATCTGGGAATCCGTGGACATGTCCGGCCACTACGATGGCAGCGTGTTCGGCGGCAGCCCGATGGTGTTCCTGAACCGCGCCACGCTGCGCGACTACGACCTGCACACCGAAGGTCTCGCGGATCGCAACGTGAATGCGCCGCAGGGATGGAACCCGCTGTGCGATCGCACGGCGAACGTGGCCGGTGAAGGCTGCTTCACGCCTTCCGAAATCCTCGACGTGACGGAGAAGAGCAAAGCCGCCTACCTGATGCTCCGCTTCGGTGGCGACGACGCCAACCTCGGCAGTGTCAACGTCGTGGGCAACGTCGGCGTGCGCGTGGTGCAGACCGATGTCACCAGCCACGGCCAGGTCAGCTTCCCGACTTCGCAGTGGTACACGAACGCGCTGGCCTCCGGCCAGGGCGCGTGCAACGCGGCCAACAACGGCACCAACCAGGCCACGGACATCCAGTGCTGGCTCACGCCGGCGCTGCTGGCGTACAGCACGGGCACGGGAACGGACAACACGTTCGACAAGAGCTACACGCAACGTGTTGCCGAGCTTCAACGTGCGCTTCGGATTCACCGACAAGCAGTTCATGCGCTTCGGCTACTCGAAGGGCATGTCGCGGCCGGACTTCGGCCTGCTGCGCAACTCCGTGTCCATCAACGCGCCGCCGATCGACGTGAGCAACAGCTCGCCGTACCTGATCCGCGACGCATCGGGTGCCGTCACCGGCTACAACTTCGTGTTCTCGGCGGAAGCCGGCTACGCGGGCCTCAAGCCCATCGAGGCCGACAACTTCGACCTGTCGTACGAGGCCTATCTGCGGCAAGAGCAGCTCGTTCACCGTGGGCGTGTTCTACAAGCGCCTCGAGAATGCCATCGCCTACGGCCGCGCCATCCGCGACATCGGCAACAACGGCTCGACGCAGACGGTGACCATCCGTGGCCCGTCCAATGACCCGGGCAGCGGCGGCACGCTCAAGGGCTTCGAGATCGCGTACCAGACCTTCTTCGACTTCCTGCCGGGAGCGTGGTCTGGCCTGGGCGTGCAGCTCAACTACACGCGCGCCAAGCAGGAGGACATCAACAACTCCAACCTGGCGATCCAGGCGGGCTATCTACCCGGCAGCACCACGGCCTTCGGTGGCGGCAACAACGGCTCCACGGGCGGCCAGGGCAACAACGGCAACCCGCTGTCCTTCACCAGCAACGTCATCGACTCGCACCGGCTGGCCGGCATCTCCGACCACTCGTTCAACGTGGTCGGCCTGTACGAGTACCAGAAGGTGGGCGCGCGCCTGGCCTACAGCTGGCGTTCGGAGTTCGTCACGGCGAATCTCGACTGCTGCGTGGGCTTGCCGGTCTGGCAGAAGCCCAGCGGCTATCTCGATGCGTCGGGCCGCTACCAGCTCTCCGACAACATGGAGCTGTCGCTCGACGTGTCGAACCTCCTGAACACCACCGCGGTCACGCAGCAGCAGGTGTTCGGTGATTCGACGCTGACGCCGGGCGCCAAGGCCGTGAAGCTCGATTCGGGTTGGGTGCGCAACGATCGGCGCTTCCAGCTCGGCGTGCGGTTCAAGTACTGACGGCGGTCGTGGGTGCCGGTGCTCTCCCCCTCCTCTGAGCACCGGCATCCACGTCTACCCGCTCCGCGGGAAAGCGAATTCAATCGCCGCCCTGAAGGGGCGGCGTACCTGAGCATCCAGTAGCCAACATGCAGCAACTTCCTCTGCACATCGTGATAGTCGGCGGTGGCTCCGCCGGCTGGATGTGTGCCGCGGCGTGTGCGCGCGTGCTGCATCCGTCGCGCTATCGCATCACGCTGATCGAGTCCGACGACATCGGCACGGTGGGCGTGGGCGAGGCGACACTGCCGGCCCTGCGCGACTTCAACGAATTGCTGGGGCTCGACGAAGCGCAGTTCATGCGCGAGACGCAGGCCACGTTCAAGCTGGGTATCGAGTTCCGCGGCTGGGATCAGCCGGGCCAGCGCTACGTGCATCCCTTCGGCGCCTTTGGTCAGCTCTGGGGTGGCGTGGAATTCCAGCATCACTGGATGCGCGCGAAGCTTCGCGGCCTGAATCCCGCGCCCTTCGAGGAATTCTCCTGCGCGGTGCGGGCCTGCCGGCGAAACGCCTTTGATTTCCCCGACTTCAAATCGCCGAAATCGACCACCTACAGTTACGCCTACCACTTCGACGCAGGACTGTACGCAGGCTTCCTGCGCCGCTGGGCCACCGCGCGAGGCGTCAAACGAATCGAAGGCCAGGTCGTGGACGTGGCCTTGCATGCCGAAAGCGGCGACATCACCGGCCTCACGCTCAAGTCGGGCCAGACGCTGGAAGGTGACTTCTTCGTCGACTGCAGCGGATTCCGCTCGCTGCTGCTGACCAAGCTGGGCAGCGAGTGGGAAGACTGGACACCATGGCTGCCCTGCGATCGGGCCTGGGCTGTGCCTTGTGAACGCGGCGCCGATTTCACTCCCTACACACGATCCACGGCGCAGTCCGGTGGCTGGCTCTGGCGCATCCCTCTGCAGCATCGCACCGGCAACGGCCACGTGTTCTCCTCGCGCTTCACCAGCGAGGAAGCCGCGCGCGCCGCCTTGTTAGGCCACCTCGACGGCCCCGCGCTGGATGAACCGCGGCTGCTGAAATTCCGCGCCGGCCGCCGGGCCCAGGCGTGGAAGCGCAACTGTGTCGGCATCGGCCTCGCGAGCGGGTTTCTCGAGCCGCTCGAATCCACGAGCCTCTTCCTGATCCAGAAAGGCATCCAGGATTTCCTGCGGCTGCTGCCGACACCGGAAGCGCCGCGAACGGATGAGCGCCTGTCGGGCGAATTCAACCGGCTGTCCGATGCCTTGTACGAGCGCATCCGTGATTTCCTGATCCTCCACTACGTGGCGAACCGCCGTCACGGGGAGGCCCTATGGGATCACGTGCGCGGTTACGCGCTGCCGGAAAGCCTGGATCACAAACTGCGGCTGTTCGCGTCCCGCGGACACGTGCCTTACTACAAGGACGGCTTCTTCTCGCGCGACAGCTGGCTCGCGGTGCTGTTCGGCCAGGGCCTGGCGCCACGCGCCTACGACCGCCTGGCCGATCTGCTGCCGCTGGACGAACTGTTCGCGAAGCTGCTGGAACTCCACGCCAGCGTGGCCTCGCACGTCGATGGCATGCCTGCGCATGGTGAGTTCATCGCGCGCTACTGTGGCGATGCCACCCCTCTGCGGCGCGCGCCCCTCAAACAAGCGGTGATGTCATGACCGACGTCTCGTTGCCCGTCCGCGACCTGGTCATCGTCGGCCGCGACTCTCCCGCATGGCTGGCCGCCTGCGTCATGCAGTCCGCGCTCGCGCCGGCGGGCCTGCGCATCACCGTCGTCGAACTACCCGCCGCCGCGGGTCCGGCCGATGTCCACGCGACGCTGCCGGCGCTCGAGCCCTTGCACACCCGGCTGCGCATCGACGAAGGCCGGCTGCTGGCGGCCACGCGGGGCGCCTTCACGCTTGGCAAGCACTTCGTCGACGTGACGGGCAGCGCACCCGCCTTCTTCCACGCCTACGGCGCTACCGGCGCGCGCATCGACCACACCGAGTTCCTGCCGCAGTGGATCCGGGCACGCTCGCAAGGCCTGTCCGTCTCGTTCGAGGACTTCAGTGTCACCGCCGCCGCCGCGAAACACGGCCGGATGCTCGTGCCCGACCCGGACACCGAGAAGCAGGGCTACACGGACTACGGCTACCACCTGCCCGCGATTCCCTACGGCGCGTGGCTCAAGCAGCTCGCGTTGCGGCGAGGCGTTCAACACTGCGGCGCGCAGGAGTTCTCCGTGATCCGCCACGACAGCGGAGACATCGCGAGTCTACTGCTCGACGGGGGGCGCCCGGTGACGGGTGACTTCTTCATCGATGCCACCGGCAAGCAGTCCACGCTCCTGGGCGCGGCGCTGGGTGTCGGCCGCGAGAGCTGGCGCGCCAGCTTTCCCGCCGATCGTCTGCTGGTCGCGCATGCCGCGCCGCTGGCCTCCCTGCCGGTGTACGCCGATGTGCGCGCCGGCGAGACCGGATGGCTGGCGTTGCATCCCAGCCAAGTGTGCACGCACGTCGTGCACGCCTACGCCAGCGACACCGGCGACGAGCGGGCACTGACGCAGGCGATGCAACTCGCGCGCATGGATCTTCACGCCGCGCAGATTCGTGTGCGCGATCCCGGACGCCGCCACCTGGCCTGGCAACACAACTGCGTGGCGCTGGGCGAAGCCGCCTGCGTCTTCGACGCGCTCCATGGCGTGGACCTCCAGGCCGTGCAGCTGGGTCTCGTTCACCTGCTGCCGCTGTTTCCCGTCGACCGCGACTTCCGCGTGGAACGGGACGAGTACAACCAGAACCTGCGCTCGGCGTTCGAGCGCATCCGCGACTTCCAGTCCGCGCACTACGTGCTCAACCGGTACGCGGGCGCGTTCTGGGAGCGCGCGCGGCTCACGCCGGTGAGCGGCGACCTCCTGCGCCGCATCGGCGTGTTCCGCGCGCGTGGCGAAATGGCGCACTACGAGGACGAGACCTTCACCATAGACGACTGGCAGGCACTGCTGCTGGGGCATGGACTCGTGCCCGAGAGCTGGGATCCGGCCGCCGATCGTTCGGCGCCGGAGCTGGTGCAGGGCGAGCTGCGCCGCATCCTCGGGTTCATCCGCCAGAAGGTGGAGGCGCAGCGCTTCCACGCCGACTACCTGCGGACCGCCTGCGCGCCACCGCATTCCACTCTTCAGACCAGGAAATAAGCTCATGCCGACGCTGTCTTCGGCCGCCACCCGCGGCCTGCTGTTCACGATGCTGGCGACGCAGGCACTGGCCGCGACGCCTGAAGCCGCGCCCGGACGCGGCAGCTGTGTGGACTCGCCGCAGGCCACGATCACGGTGTGCGTGAACGTCGACGCGCGCGGGCCCTACTACGACGTGCATCGCGGCGCGCGCGCCGTCATCAGCCAGGCGCGGCTGGGCCTGGTGCTCGACGGCTTCGGCAACCGCCCCGCGACCCGCATTTCCAACGAGCGCCGCAACGCCGTGAACACGAGCTGGGAGCAGCCCTGGGGCGAGCAGCGGGTGATCCAGGATCGTCACAATGAGCTGGGCATCAGCCTCTCGGGCGCGGACCGCGCCACGACCGAGCCCTTCGATCTCACGGTGCGTGTCTTCGACGACGGCTTCGGCTTCCGGTATGAATTCAAGCAGGTCGCGGTGGATCGCGACGTGGCCATCCTCGACGAACTCACGGAGTTCCGGCTCGCGACCGATTTCGACGCATGGTGGTACCCGGCGCGCTTCGCCGATCGCGACGAGTACCTCTACAAACGCGCGCGCCTGTTCGAAGTGAACCTGGCCGAGACGCCTCTGACCCTGCAGTCCCCCGGCCTCTATCTATCCATCCACGAAGCGGCGATGGTCGACTACGCCAGCATGAATCTGCGGCGGACGGCGGAACGCACGCTCAAGGCGGACCTCATGCCCTGGTCCGATGGCGTGCTGGTGCGCAAGCGGGGACCCTTCAACACCCCCTGGCGCACGGTGCTCATCGGCGAGACGCCGATGGCGCTCGCGGACTCGCGCATCGAACTGAATCTCAATGAGCCCAACAAACTCGGCGACGTGTCCTGGGTGAGCCTCGGCAAGTACGTGGGCATCTGGTGGGAGATGCATCTCAACCGTTCCACCTGGGGCAGCGGCGACAAGCACGGCGCCAACAATGCCAACGTGAAGAGCTACATCGACTTCGCGGCGAAGTACGGCTTCGCCGGCGTGCTGGTCGAAGGCTGGAACACGGGCTGGGACGGTGACTGGATCGCGAACGGCAAGCACTTCAGCTTCACGCAGTCCTATCCGGACTTCGACCTGCGCGCGCTCGCCGCCTACGGCAAGGAGCGGGGTGTGCGTCTGATCGGCCACAACGAGACGGCGGGCGCGGTGGAAAACTACGAGCGGCAGCTCGAAGCCACCATGGCGCAGTACGCCGCGAACGGCGTTCAGGTGATCAAGACCGGCTACGTGAAACCCAGCGGGTCGATCGAACGCACGCTCGAGGACGGCAGCATCGGCCACGAGTGGTTCGCGGGCCAGTATCGTGTGCGCCATGAAGTGAAGGTGGCGGAAGTGGCGGCGAAGCACCGCCTCTCCATCGACGCGCACGAACCCGTGAAGGACACGGGCTTGCGCCGCACCTGGCCGAACATGCTGAGCCGCGAAGGCGCGCGCGGCCAGGAGTTCAACGCCTGGGGCCGGCCGACGAACCCGCCCGAGCACCTGACCATCCTGCCGTTCACGCGCATGCTCGCCGGCCCGATGGATTTCACGCCGGGAATCTTCGACATCACCTTCGGCAAGGACAAGCTCGACGAACGCGTGCAGTCCACGCTGGCCACGCAGCTGGCGGAGTACGTGCTGCTGTACAGCCCGGTGCACATGACCGCTGATCTGCCGGAGAACTACGAGAAGCGCCGCGACGCCTTCCAGTTCATCCTCGACGTGCCCGTGGATTGGGAAACCTCGCGAACGCTGGCCGGCGAGATCGGCGACTACGTGGTCATCGCGCGCCAGGAGCGTGGCAAACGCGACTGGTACCTCGGCGCCACCACGGACGAGAACGCGCGGAAGATCAGCGTGCCGCTGGATTTCCTCGAGAAGGTCAAGCGCTTCGAGGCGCAGATCTACCGCGACGCGCCGGATGCGGACTACCGCACCAACCCCACGGCGTTGATCATCGAGACGCGCGTCGTCACCGGCAAGGATTCACTGGAGGTGGTGATGGCGCCCGGCGGCGGCATCGCGGTGAGGTTCAGGGCTCTCTAACTAGCTGGATCGCGGCGCGGCGTCCCGCACACGCAGCACCGCGATGCCGGCCAGAAGCCAGGCGGCGGCGGCGAGCACGAAGACGAACGAGGGCTCGCCGCCGCCGATCCGGTCCAGCAGCCAGGGCAGCGTGCCGATGGCCAGCAGCTGCGGGATCACGATGAAGATGTTGAAGATGCCCATGTTCACGCCCATCTTCCGCGCCGGCAGGTTGTTGGCCAGCATGGCGTAGGGCAGCGCGACGATGGATCCCCAGGCGATGCCCAGCCCGACCATCGAGGCCAGCAGCCAGTCGGGATCGCGGATCCACAGCATGGACAGCAGACCGGCGGCGCCGATCCACAGGTTCAGCTGATGCGTGCGGCGCATGCCGATGCGCCTCACCAGCATCGGGATCACCAGCGCGGCCGCGGCGCCGAGACCGTTGTAGGTGGCGAACAGGACGCCGACCCAGTTCGCGCCCGCTTCGTAAGCGGGAGTGCCCGGCGTATCCGACCCGAAGTGCATCTTCGCCACGGCCGGCGTCGTGTAGATGAACAACGCGAACAAGCCGAACCAGGAAAAGAACTGCACCACCGCCAGCCAGCGCATCGATCCCGACATGTGCTCCAGGTCGTCGATGATGCTCGTGAATGCGTTCTGGCTCCGCATCCGGCTGGCGAGCAGCAGGAATGCGCCATAGGCCAGCGATGCGAACACCAGCACGTACAGCGCCGGGCGCGCTCCGGCCAGCCACGCGATCAGCCAGCTCGCGGCGCCGAGTCCAACCCAGCCCAGGGCGTGGCGCTGCATGCTCGAGGCCGACCGCGCGGTCGAGGCGACGGGCGTGCTGTCGTCGAACTTCTCCAGCATCTCGGGCGGGTACTCGCGATTGTTGATCGCCGAGAGGATTACGGCGCCTAACAGCAGCACCGCGCCGGTGTAGAAACCGTACTTCACGGATTCACTGATCACACCCGCGGGAGCGACCGACGACACGCCCACCCGCGTCATCATCCACGGCAACAGGCTGCCGACCACCGCGCCGATGCTCGCGAAGAACATGTACACGAGAAACCCGTCGGCACGCTGACGGGAGGGCAACTGGTCGGCCACCAGCGCGCGATACGGCCCCATCGTGAAATTGATGGACGCATCCAGCAGCCAGAACATCAGCATGGCCGTCAGCAACGTGCCGGCATTGGGCATAGCGATGAGCGCACAGGCTGCGAGCAGTGCTCCGCTCAGGTAGTAAGGACGGCGGCGGCCGGTGCGAGTCCAGGTACGGTCCGAGTAGTAACCCACCAGCGGTTGAACGATGAGTCCCGTGATCGGACCGGCGAGCCACAGCAGTGGCACCTGGTCGAGGCTCGAGCCGAGGTTCTGGAAAATGCGCGTGGCATTCGCCTGGGGCAGGGCGAAGCCGAACTGGATGCCGAACGCGCCTACGCAGAGCAGGAAAACTTGCCAGGGAGTGAGCGGGGGCTTTTGCGCGTTCACGTGGGCACGTGCCTCTGGAATATCTCCGCCACCACCTGCGCCGCGGGTCCCGCCAGCGCCGGCTTCACGAGCACCAGGTACAAGGGAATGCGGCGAGTCCCGCCGGCCGCCAGCGGGAGTTTCCGCAATTCTCCCGCGCGCAGCGGTTCCTCGACGAGATGTTCCGGCAGCCACGCGAACGCCATTCCCGCCCGTACCAGGGCCAGGGAAGTCTCCACGCTGGTCACCGTGCACCGGGTATTGCTGCCTAACCACCCGGAGTCGCGCGGGTGCCGCCGGCCCGAATCGCGCACCACCGCCTGGGTGTGAGGCTCGAGATCCGCCGCGGTGAGCGTTCGATCCGCTTTCAACAACTCGTGCCCCGGATGCGCCACGGCCACGAAGGTGATGTCCATGAGCCAGTTCCCGAGCACACCGGCCGGTACCGAGCGTCGTGACGACCACATCCGCCGACGCGTCGATGATGGCTTCTTCCGCGCCGGAGAGAACCGCGTCCTCGAGCTGCAACTGGGTGCCGGGGCAGAGACCCTGGGCTTCCGACACGATCTGCAACAGCCGCGCGCGCGGGAATGCCGCGTCGACCACCAGGCGCAGCTGCGACTCCCAACCTTTCTTCAGCACCTGCGCCAGCTGCTCGACGGTTTCGAGACCGCTCAAGACTGCTCGCGCCCGCTTCAGCAACGTGTCTCCCTGGGCTGTGAGTACCGCGCGGCGGCCCTGGATCTCGAGCAGCTTCACTCCCAGGGATTCCTGCAGGTTGGCGATGGCGTAGCTCACGGCCGGCTGGCTGCGATGCAAGGCTTCGGCCGCCTTCGCGTAGCTGCCGAGCTCGACCACAGCCGACAAGACGGCCCATTGATCGATGGAGGTTCGGGGAGGAGAGAGTGACATCAATCAGATTTTCTGATTATTCCTATCCGGATATTGCGCTTTTTTATCCGTAATGTTGAGCATAGTGTGCGCTCCAGCTCTCAACGAACTGGAGAAACACATGCAGGAAGTACGACGCAGCAATGAACGCGGTTATGCCGATCACGGCTGGCTGAAGTCTTTTCACACCTTCTCGTTCGCGGACTACTTCGACCCGGAGCATGTCGAATTCGGTGCACTGCGCGTGATCAACGAGGACCGCGTGACGCCGGGGCAGGGCTTCGGCATCGCACGGTCATCGCGACATGGAGATCATCAGCTATGTGCTCGAAGGCGCGCTGGCTCACAAGGATTCCATGGGCAGCGAGTCGATCATCCGTCCGGGCGACGTGCAGCGCATGAGCGCGGGCCGCGGCGTGGTCCACAGTGAGTTCAATCCTTCGCAGACCGAGGGGGTGCACTTCCTGCAGATCTGGATCCAGCCGGATCAGCGCGGCATCGCGCCGAGCTACGAGGAGAAGCGGTTCTCGCCCGAAGAGAAGCGCGGCCGGCTGCGCCTGATCGCATCACCCGATCGCGCGGAAGGATCGGTGCTGATTCACCAGGACGCGCGCATCCATGCGGGCCTCTTCGACGGCGAAGAACGCGCGTCGCTTGCGGTGGCACCCAACCGCCGCGTGTACGTGCATGTGGCGCGCGGACGCGTCAGCGCCAATGGCGTGGAGCTCGGCGCAGGTGATGCGCTCAAGCTCAGTGGTGCGCGCGAGTTGCAGCTCGAGAAGGGCGCGGATGCCGAGGTGATCGTGTTCGATCTGCCCGGAAGCGTTCAGTAGCCGGAAAAAGAAAAGGCGGCACATGCGGGAGCATGTGCCGCCAAGTTGCGGAGAACGTCAGTCCTGGAGACGCAGCGTCAGAACGCGCCTCGCAGTCCCACCATGATCGTGCGGCCCGAGTCGAACTCGGTGAACACGGCATTGGTGTACTGGAAGTTCGTGCGACGCTTCTCTTCCGTGAGATTGATGCCTTCAACCGTCAGCTGCGGAACGAACTCGTTCCAGCCGAAGATCTTCGACAGGTCGAAGCTCGCGGCGAAGTCGATCTGCTTGTAGTCCGTGCCCCAGAGCTCGGCGCCGGTGATCTGCTGCTGGTTGCTGTTCGGGCCGGAAGCCTGCGAGGCCAGCGAACGGGTCATCGACACGCGCGCGCTCACGCCATGGTTCTCATAATAGAGAGTGGCGTTGTAGGTCTCGGGAGGCACGCCCACCGCGATGGCCGGCGCCGCGCCTTCACCCGTCTGGTCGATGAACGTGGCGTTGGCCGTGAAGCCGATGCCGCTGATGAGGAAGTCCAGCGGCTGCACCCAGTTGAACTCCATGCCATTGATGGTCAGCTTGCCGCTGGCGTTCACGAGCTGGTTCAGCTGCACCGGGGCCGAATTGCCGCCGCGGTTGTTCACCGCGTCGCGCTGGCCGGCGCCCAATGATTCGAGCGTCACGCCGTACTGCGCGAGATCGCCGAAGGTCACGAGCGTCGTCTGGCGCGTGGTGAAGCCTTCGATCTTCTTGCGGAACGCGGCCACGCCGAAGTAGCCCTCGTCTCCCGTGTAGTACTCGAAGCCCACGTCGAAGTTGTCGGAGATGTAGGGCTCGAGATCCGGGTTGCCGAGGTTCACCTGCGAGACGTCGGCATTCGGAATGCTCAGGCCCAGCAGCATCGACGACGGATTCGCGCGCGTCAGCGTGCGCGAGATGCCGCCGCGAACGATGGCGTTGTCGGTGAGGTTCCAGGCGACGTTTCCGGAGGGCAGCATGTTGGTGTAATCGCGCTGGATCTCGACGAAAGTCTGGTTGTCGGGATAGCGCGCACCATCGGCCAGCGCGGTGGGAACCGTGTTGCGCGAGTCGGGCACCGTCACGCGCGAGGTCACCATCTGGTCGGTGGACACGTAGCGAAGGCCGCCGTTGTATCGCAGCGTGTTGTCGCCGATGTCGAAGCTGCCGTTCACCTGCGCGAAGGCGCCGGTGACTTTCTCCGTGATACGGCCCCAGTTCGCCGTGGTCGGCGTGGCGCCGGCATCACCCAGCAGATCGTGGATCGAGTCGTAGTTGGAAGCTGCGCGGAATGCATCCCAGTCCACGGACACGAAACCGTACTCCGTGCCCGTGAGCAGGCCCGCCACGTTCGCGTTCGGCACCAGCGAGCCACCATAGGAGAGCGGCGGCCGGCCGGCGGAGAAGCCCGTGCCCATGCCCGGGTAGGTGGGATAGCCGTTCACTCCGGGGGTGATCTGCGCGGCGGTTTCGCCACGGCAGGCCGGCTGCGTGTTCGGGCCCGGCACATACGTGTTCGGGTTGCCACCGCAAACGGCCGCCTGCCACTGGCCCGTGTTGGACAGCGGACGGATCTTGCGCGAAGTCTCGTCCCAGGCCAGGCCGAACTTCATGTTGAGCTTGTCGTCGCCGTAGGTGAACGCGGTGCGCCCGCCGAGCGTCTCGGTCTCGCGCTCCTCGTCCACCATGTCGACGCGGCCCACTTCGTTACCGCCGCCGCGATTGGTCACCATCCACTGGAACGACGCCGGGTTGTTCACGTCGACGGTCGAGCTGATGGTGGGTACGCCGCCGGTGTTGGTGTAGTTCACCGTCGACGGGCCGGTGATGGCCAGCACGGTGGGATCCTCGCGATAGAACGTGCTCTTCGTGTAGTTGCCTTCCACTTCGAGCTTGGCCTTGTCGCTGATCTGCCAGCTCATGCCGGGGTTCGAGCCCCAGAAATCCAGGTCTTCGTGATAGGGCCGGTATTCGAGCAGGAACATCGAATTGAGGAACTGGGCGCTGGTGACCACGCAGCCGGTGGCGCAGTTCTCGCGATCCACCTGCATGTTGCGCGGGATCACGAGGCCACCCTGGCTGGTGCGGCGCACCGCCCACATCATGTCGACGCGCTCGAGATCGTTCTTGCGCTTGCCGTACATGTTGTCCATGTGGAAGTGCAGCGAGTCGGTCGGCCGGTACTCCAGCGATATCACCGCGCTCGTGCGGTCCTTGGTGCCGGCGTCGAACATCGGGCGGCCGAGGCGCGGAAAGATCGCATTGTCGATCTGCGAGAGCGTACGGCCCGGGTTCTGCGCCAGCAGGAACGCCGAGTCGATGGTCGCGCCGGGCGTGAGGCCGGCGGCGACGGTGCTCGAGTTGTTAGGCACCGTGGTGAGCGTGCCCGGGCCCGCGCCCGCGCCGCCGGTGGGATTGCAGGTGGCGGCGCCGCACTGTGCCGGCGTGAGGTTCATGCTGGTCCAGCCGACGGTCTCGAAGCCCGTGGTGGCGACGTGGCTGTTCACCACGGACACGCCGGCGAGCACGCCGAACTTGTCGCCCCAGGTATTGCTGTACACCAGCGAGCCGCGCGCACCGAGGTCATCTGCCTTGGTGTCCATGCCCTGCAGGGAGTACGCGAGGCGGCTGCCTTCGCGATCGAACGGCCGCGCCATGCGCATGTTGATGGTGCCCGCGGCGCCGCCTTCGATGAGCTCGGCATTGGGCGACTTCGACACGGTGAGCTGCGAGAACAGTTCCGACGGGAACAGATCCAGGTCGACCTCGCGGTTCTGGTTGGTGGCGTCCTGGCCGGCCGCGGCGATAGCCACCGGCGCGTTGTTGAGCAGCACGCGCGTGAAATTGGTATTGAGGCCGCGGATGGCGACGTTCAGGCCTTCACCGGTGATTTCGCGGGAAATGTTGATGCCCGGAATGCGGTTGAACGACTCGGCGAGGTTGGTGTCCGGAAATTTGCCGATGTCCTCGGCAAAGACCGAGTCCACGAATCCGACGGATTCCTTCTTGGCGGCCGTGGCGTCCGCGAGGCTGCGGCGGAAGCCCGTGACCACGACGGTCTCGACTTCCTCGCTCTCCGAGGAGCCGGCCGGTGCGTCCTGCGCGAACGCGGTGGGTGAAAGAGCGCTGGCGACTCCGGCCAGGCCCACGACGGCCAATGGATTGGCCAATGGATTCGAGTTCCGCTTGTGCATTGATGTCCCCCTCTTGTTTGAAAACCGTCTGGATAGACCGTGTCCAAGTGCGATGGCCGGCCGTCCAGAAGAATGTCTCGGGGACCGTAGCAACCGGTCAAGCCAATTACAAGAAGAGACCTGACCAGTTGAACCCAACTGGTAAGGCATTTTTCATATCGAGCCATCCGGGAATTCGTATAGGACGCTTGTCGCCGGCATTTCCTCCACTGATACTGCCGCCATGTCTGAACCCCGCCGGCTCTACGAACAAATCTCGCGCAAGGTCGCTTCCGAAATCGCCAGCGGGAAATATGCGGTGGGCCAGCGCCTGCCTTCCGAGCGCGAGCTGGCCCAGGCGTTCGACGTTTCGAGGCCCACGGTGCGCGAAGCCATCATCGCGCTCGAGATCGACGGTCTCGTCGAAGTGCGGCTGGGTTCGGGCGTGTACGTCACCAACCGGGTGCCGCCCGCGGGGCACGCGGCCGCGAAGGACATCGGCCCGTTCGAGTTGTTAGAGGCGCGGCGCGCCATCGAAGGCGAAGCGTGCGCCATGGCGGCCTCTCGCATCACCAAGGAGCAGCTGGCCGAGTTGTCGGCGCTCGTGGGCGAGATGCGCGACGACAACAGCCAGGGCGAGATCATCCTGAGCGAGGAAGCCGACCGGCGCTTCCACGAACTCATCGCGACGGCGACGCAGAACACCGCGCTCCTGGCCGCGGTGGAGTCCTTGTGGGAGACACGTCAGCGCTCGCCGCAAACACACCTGGTGGACGACCGCGCCCGTGCCCAGGGGTCGAAGCCGTCGATCGACGAGCACGCCGCCATCGTCAGGGCGCTGAAGAAGCGCGAGCCCGACGCCGCGCGGGCCGCGATGCACAAGCACGTCAGCAACGTGATCGAGCGCCTGCTGAAGCACACCGAGGTGAGCGAGATGCAGCGCGTGCGCGCCACCGCCGCGGAAAAGCGCAAACGGTATACGCCGCGCGATTGAGCGGGACGTGATTCACGGTTCCACGCCACGCGCGCGGGATGTGAACCAGTCGATCAGGGGATCTCGCAAACAATTCCCGCCCCTCGGCCAATTCCCAAGCCGTTCGCAGCGGCAAAGTGTTGCCGCGCCGACAATGGCCGCCTTCCCGAAGGGACCCCCGAGGACCAGATGAGCAGCGGCTACGCGGCGCCCAAGCGCGTCGTCTATGTCGACGATGACGAAGACATTCGCCAGATCGCCAGCCTCGCACTGGGTCTCAACGATGAGATCAGCGTCGAGACCTGCGATTCGGGCGAAGCCGCATTGGTGTTGCTGCCGCGAGTGATGCCGGAATTCATCCTCCTCGACGTGATGATGCCCGGCCTCGACGGGCCGTCGACGCTGGCGCGCATCCGCGCCAATCCGCTGCTCGCCAACATCCCCGTGGCATTCATGACCGCCAAGGCGATGCCCAAGGAAGTGGAAGTCCTGAAGGCGTTGGGCGTAGTGGGCGTGATCCCCAAGCCTTTCGACCCCATGAAGCTGGCGGGACAGGTGGCCGAACTCTGGCGCGCCTCTTCCGCCACGGTTCCCGCCACCGTGACGCCGCCCACCGCGTCTGCACCGCAAGCCGGGCCCGCGGAAGACATGACTCTGGCCGCACGCTCCTCCCGCCTCGAGTGGCTGCTCAAGGGCGTGCTCGAAGTGCAGAGCCTCATCAATGAAGCCGACTTCGATCTCGACGCGTTCATGCAGCGCGTGGTCGACGTGGCGCAAAGCCTCACCAACGCCAAGGGCGCGGTCATCGAACTCGTCGACGGCGACGAGATGCGCTACCAGGCGCTGAGCGCATCGATGCGCCAGCACGTGGGGCTGCGGCTCAAGCGCGAAGGCTCGCTCTCGGGCCTGTGCGTCGCCGAGGCGCGCGTGCTCACCTGCACCGATACCGAAACCGATGCACGCGTCGACAAAGCCGCGTGCCGTCGCGTGGGCGTGCGCTCGATGGTGTGCACACCGCTGTTCCAGACGGGTCGCGCCGTCGGCGTGCTCAAGGTCATGTCGGATGCGCCGGGCGCCTTCGACCACGACGACGACTTCCTGCTGTCGCTGCTGAGCAGCGCACTTGGCGCGGCGCTGGGCAAGCAGCTGGCGCTGGAAGCACTGCGCACCAGCGAGGAAACCTTCCGCTTCGCGATGGAGAACGCCTCCATCGGCATGGCGCTGGTCACGACCAGCGGCCGCTTCATGAAGGTGAACGCCTCGTTGTGCGATCTGCTGGGCTACACCGAATCGGAGCTCCTGGCGCGCGACTTCCAGTCCATCACCCACCCGGCGGACCTCGAGCGCGATCTCGACCAGCTGCGGCTGATGCTGGGCGGTGAACTCCGCACCTATCGCATGGAAAAGCGCTACTTCCACAAGTCCGGCCGCACGGTGTGGACGCTGCTCAGTGTCTCGCTGGTGCGTCATGCCGACGGCCGGCCGAACTACTTCGTCTCGCAGATCCAGGACATCTCCGAGCAGCGCGAGATGGAACGCGTGAAGGGCGAGTTCATCTCCACGGTGAGCCACGAGCTGCGTACGCCGCTCACCTCGATCCGCGGATCGCTGGGACTGGTGCTCGGCGCGATGTCGGACACCCTGCCGCGCAACGTCCAGAACCTGCTGGCGATCGCGCAGAACAACTCCGACCGGCTGATCCTGTTGATCAATGACATCCTCGACATCGACAAGATCGCCTCGGGCAACATGCGCTTCGACATGCAGGAGAAGTCGCTGCTCACCGTCACGGCGGCGGCCATCAACGCCAATGTCTCGTTCGTGCAGAAGTACGGCGCGCGCATCCAGCTGCACGAGATGGATGACTCGCTGCGGCTGCTCATCGACGAGGACCGCTACGCGCAGGTGCTCGGGAATCTCATTTCAAATGCCGCGAAGTTCTCGCCACCGGGCGCCGGCATCGAGGTGCGCGGTGAATCGGCGGGATCGAACCTGCGGGTCTCGGTGACGGACCAGGGCCCCGGCATCCCGGAGAGCTTCCGCGCCCGCGTGTTCGAGAAGTTCTCGCAGGGGGACTCCTCGCCGACGCGCCGCGCCGGCGGCACCGGGCTCGGGCTGCACATCACGCGCGAACTGGTCGAGCACATGGGCGGCCGGATCGGCTTCGACACCGAGATGGGGCGCGGCACCACGTTCTGGATCGAGTTCCCGGCGCTGAACGGTTAATCTCGTCTCCGGCGCAGTCGCGCCGGATCGAGAACCATTCGTGAAGTCCAACTACCCGATGTGGGCGCTGTTGATGCTGCTGGCGGCCGCGCCGGCGCTGGCGCAGACCTCGTCCACTCCGGATCCCGATGCCGCCGCCCGCGCCGAAGGCGCCCTCATGCTCATCGAGAACGGCCGACAGGCGCTGGTCGCGAACAAGTACGGCGAAGCCAGCGAAGCGCTGGAAGCCGCGATGGAACTCAGCGTGTTCCAGCACCTGCCCCCGGCCGTCCAGCACCAGGGCTTCCTGATCGCGAGCTTCGCCGCTTCGGGACGCGAGGATTACCTCGACGCCCACGAATTCATGATGGCGGCCACCGAGTACGACCAGGCCGATGCGGCGCAGTGGCTGCTGCGGGCCCGCTACGCCTCATTCGTGGAGGAGTGGGCCGATGCAGCCCTCGCAATCACCACGGTGGCCAGGCGCTGGGCCGGCGAGATCGCGAAGGACGAACACCGCGAGTTCATCAGTCACGTGGGCTATCGCTTGGCGCGGGAGGACCGCCTTCACCGCGAATATCTCGAGCTGGTGAGCGCATTGTTCGACGCGAAGTACACCGCGCAGTTCGGCATCCAGCCCGACGGCTTCTGGGAAGACCTGGTGCTGGCCGCGCTGGAGAAAGGCGACATGAAGCGTGCGCGCGCCTGCGCGGCGCGCATCGAGAACACCGACACCCTGCTGCGCATGCGCATCGACAAGCGCTTCGATGCCGTGGTGCAGGCCGACAGCAAGCGATTCGACCTGTCTTCCGCCATCAAGCGGCGCTCGCGCACGCTGGCCCGCCTTGTCACGGACGAGCCGCGCTCGCTGCAGGCGTTCGTGCAGTACGGTTATGCCTTGCTCGACGAGGGACGGTACGCCGACCTTCTCCAGCAGAGCGACATCATCCTGCGTCGCATCGGCAATTCTCCCGCCAAGTCTCCGCCCTACGATGACCTCGATGACTCGCTGAACTGGGTCTACAACCACAAGGCCGCGGCGCTGCGCGCGCTGGGCCGATGGGAGGAAGCGCTTGCCGTCATGGAAGCCGGCCGCGGCAAGCTCGAGCGCGGGTCCGGCAACGTGAGCCAGGCCATCAACCTCGGATTCCATTACAACGATTCGGGCCATGCGCAAAAGGCGCTGGACGTGCTCGCGGACGTGGACTGGGCTCGCTCGCTCAGCCCCTATGGCCGCATGCAGCTGCAGCACGTGCGCTACCGCGCCTATCTACAGCTCGGCAACCGCGCCGAAGCCGACAATGTGTTCGCCTACCTGCGCGAGCATCACGACGATGCCGACGACACCTGGCTGCAGGTACTGCTGGATTCGGGCGACCAGGATGGCGCCGCCGCGCAGCTCATCGCGCAGCTGCAGGACCCGGCGAAGCGCAGCTCCGCGCTCGCCGCCGTGCAGGACTACAAGCGCCCGCCCGCCCTGCCACGCATGCAGGAAGCGCGTGACCGCTGGGTTGCGCTGCTGGCGCGCGCCGACGTCACCGCGGCGATCGACAAGACCGGCCGCCGCGAGAAGCAGCCGCTGTTCCGCACGCCGGATTGAGTCAGCGCGTCAGTCGCTGGACGAACTCTTCCATGAACGCCGGGATGTCGACGGACACGGCCACCTGCGCGTTGGGCTTGCCATCGACCGGGCGCGTGAGCCCCTCGTCGGTGACCTCGATCGCCAGCGATTTCAGTTCGTACGGCCGCCGCGGGCCTTCTTTCCCAGGGACGACGAGCTCCAGCGCCAGTACGTCGAACAGCGTGGGCTGATCGCCCTTCCAGTGGTTGGTGTAGCGCCAGATCTGGTCGAGTGAGCCCAACGCGTCGTTCAGAGGTGTGCCGCGGGTGAAGATGCGCACGCGCATCTCGGGTGTGAGCTTGAGGTCGGCCGTGGAGTCCAGCGGCGCCACCAGCAACGGCACTCCCGACATGAATACCGTGCGCGCCGCCTTCGCATTCGACTTGATGTTCCACTCGGGCTCGGGCTTCGAACCTGGCGCGTAGCCGCGATACACGGCGCCACCCATGAGCGCGATCGCCCGGATCTTCCTGCCGATGCCCGGCTCGGACTCCAGCAGTGCCGCGACGTTCGTGAGTTCACCCACCGCGATGAGGGTGATCTGCCCCGGACGCGCATTGATCTCGCGCCTCATGAAATCCACGCCACCCTGCAGGTGCAGGCTCGGCGACTCGAAGCCCGCGGCCCACTCGACCTGCTTCATGTACTGCGTCGGTGTCGAGATGCCCGCGTACACGGGGGTGTGCGCCCACTTCGGCCCCGCGATGCTCAGTAGCTTCGCGGCGAGACGTGCGCGTGCCGCCGCGTCGCTGGACACCGTGGTGACACCGCGCACCTCGAACTCGGGCCGGCCGATCAGGGCGGCGAGCGCGTAGGCATCATCGATGTCGGTGCCGATGTCGGTATCGAAGATGACCGGCACCGGCTTTTGATCCGCGGCCCCTGCGGCACCGGAGAAAAGACCCGTGAGCCACAGCAGCGTGAGCAATCGCGACATGGACGCCTCCTTGCGCCGAGTATGCGTCAGCTGCCGCGAGCGGTCTCCCAGAGGATTCGCGCCTGCGCGGCGATGATGTCCGGGCGCTCCTCGGGCCAGAACAGTTTCGCGCCTTCGAGACGCCGCACGCCGAGTGATCGGCCGAAGGCCCTGGCGAGAAAGTCGGCGTTGTCCGGCTCGAAGATTGTGTCGGCCATTCCCCAGGCGATGCGGGTGGGTACGCGGCTGCGCTTCAGATCGCTTGCAATGCCGGCCAGCGCATTGCGCCCGAGCGCCACCGCATACCGGTGCAGCGCGGCGCGGCGCTCGGCGCTGTCCGCGAGCGGACCGAAGTACATCCGCAGGGCTTCATCGGTGGGATGCGCGGAATCCGCGTAACACAGCCCGCCGATGCCTCGTTCCGAGCGCGCCAGGGCGGGATCGCGCAGCCAGGGCATCAACCATTCATCGACGAACCGGCCGGCGCGCGCGAGGTCGATCACCGGCAGCATCGCCGCGGGCGGACTCTGCCGCTCGGTGTCGCAGTTGGTGAGCAGCAACGTGCGGACACGTGCGGGGTGCCGGACAAGCAGCAGCTGGGCCACCGCGCCTCCGCTGTCGTTGGCGATCACGTCCACCTCAGGAATAGCGAGCGAATCCAGCAACGCCACCAGCATGTCCGCCTGCGTCTCGGGCCCGACATCCTGGCTCTCCGCCGCGCGGCTCCAGCCCATGCCGAGGAAATCCGGCGCCAGGCAGCGGCGATACGGCGCGAGCAGGCTCATCGCGCCGCGCCATTGGAATCCGTTGAGGGGAAAGCCGTGCAGGAAGAGCGCCGCCGGACCTTCGCCGTGGCTCACGAAGGCGACCTCGCCGAACGAGGTCTTCATGAAGCGCCGCCGGGACGTGAATGCGGCCGCGTCGAGCGGCTCGCGCGACGCCGGCGATCGCTCACCCTGGAAGGCGCAGCCGCCCAGGCCCAGGGCGCCTAACCACTGAACGGATCCTCTCAGCCAATCACGGCGGTTCATGACCACTTCCTCGAAAGTGCGAGGCGCACATTGAGCCGCGACGGCGGCGCGCACGCTGTCGAATTCTTTAGCCAGCGGATCGCTAAAGATTTCGACAGCCCGCCAGCGCGCCGCATGGCGAACTACCGCCCATGCGCCACCCACTCATCTTCCTCCTCCTGCTGGCCACGTTCGTGCCCGGCGCCCGTCCTTCGGATCATCTCGACACCGCCGCGGTCATCGCCGATCCGGCCTCCGATATCGGGGACCTGTACGCCTGGACGTCGCCGGATGGGCGCCGTCTCAACCTGGTGATGACCATCGTCGGGAAGAAATTCTCCGACCATGTGCGCTACTCGTTCCATGTCGACAGCGCCGCCAGACAGGGCCCCCCGGCCGCCAGCGTGTCCATCAGTTGCGAGTTCAACGCCGCCACCGCACCCGAGTGCCGCGCCGGCGACGCGGATCATCTGCGTGGCGAGGCGGGTAGTGAGGCGGGCATCCCGGGCGAGAACGGACGATTTCGCGTCTTCGCCGGGCTGCGTGATGACCCGTTCTTCAACAACGTGCGCGGCACACGCGCGGCGTTGAACGTGGCCGATGCCGCCATGAAGGCCGGCGCAGTCCTCGATGCCGGTGGCTGCCCGCGCTTCGATGGCGACACCGCGTCGCGCATCCATGAAGAATGGCGCAAGACCGACGGCGGGCCGGGCCGCAATTTTCTGGCGGGTTGGAACACCGCGGCCCTGGTGGTCGAGGTGGATCTCGATGTCGTGAACGCGGGCGGTCCGCTGCTGGCGGTCTGGGCGACTACAGTGGTTCGCGGTCATACGCCCGGTCACGCGCGCGAACTTCCGGACGGCGTCGCCATCGATCGCATGGGTCGCGCGCTCACCGGCAACATGCTGCTCGGCACTTTCGACGCCGCGGCGGACAGCGACCCGCTCAAGTCGCATTACAACGGTGCCGCGCCGGACGACTGGGCGATGTTCGCTCCCGCGCTGGCGAAGAATCTCGCGGTGTACGACGGCTTCGATGGACGCTGCGGCAACGCCTGGAAATCCGCCGGCGCCCGGCCCGCGGCCCGCTACACCAGGCTCGCGCTGCTGCTGGCCGACGACCGGCTGTGGGTGAACAGTGCAGAAACGCGCTGCAAAACCTATCTCGCCGTGGAGTCCGGAGTCCGCGACGACTGCGGCGGACGTACGCCGGCGTACGACGCTGTCGACACCTTCCGTTCGCTGCTCTCCGGCGGGCGTACGCAGGGCCTGCCGGATGGCGTGGACCGGGATGACCGCGAACACCCGGCCGCGCACTTCCCATTTCTCGCGCCACCGCAGCAATAATCGGATCGCAGTTTTCCGCGCGGCTGGCTACGCTGGCCACATGAAAACCTCACGCATCTACCAGGACATGGCATTCGCCCATCGGCCGGCTGCGGCTGATCGCCGCCGGGGATGAGCTGGTCGGCATCTGGTTCGAACATGGCCGCGACGCGCAGCGGGAGTGCCGAAACGTCGACCTGGCCTCGCCGGGCAATTCGCCGGTGCTCGAACGCACACGGCAGCAGCTCGAGGAATATTTCCGCGGCGAACGCCGCGATTTCGATCTGCCGCTGGCGCCGCGCGGTACGGAGTTCCAGCGCACGTGTGTGGCAGCGCCTGCTGCGCATCGACTACGGCACCACCACTACCTACGGCGCGCTGGCGCAGCAGCTCGGCAACCCCAATGCTTCGCGCGCCGTCGGTCTGGCGAATGGCAGCAACCCCATTCCCATCGTCATCCCCTGCCACCGCGTGATCGGCGCCAATGGCGCGCTCACCGGCTTCGGCGGTGGACTACCCATCAAGAGCGCGCTGCTGGAGCTCGAACGGGCGCGAACAGCAGCCGCCGCTGTCTGTAGTCAGACCGGCAGCGGCTCAGCGCGTAGAAAGAAGCGCACGATGTGGAAGAACACCGGCGCGGCGAAGCAGATCGAGTCCGTGCGGTCGAGCATGCCGCCGTGGCCTTCGATCATCACGCCCCAGTCCTTGGCGCCGAGGCTGCGCTTCACCGCCGACAACGTCAGGCCGCCGAGGAAGCCCATCACCACGATGACGGCGGAGATGGCCGCGGACTGCAGCGGCGTGAACGGCGTGATCCACCACATGGCGCCGCCGATGGCCGTGGCGGCGAGACCGCCGCCGACGAAACCTTCCACGGTCTTCGACGGGCTCACCACGCGGCGCGATCTTCGTCCGGCCGAACAGCTTGCCGAACACGTACTGCATGACGTCGCTCATCTGCACGACCAGCAGCAGATAGAACAACAGCAGCGCGTTGCGGCCGGCCTGGCCCGGGAATCTCCAGCATCAGCAGCGCGGGCGCGTGGCTCAGGCAGTACACCGTGACCATCAGGCCCCACTGCTGCTTGGCGGTGCGCGACAGGAAATCGTCGATGTCCGAGCGCAGCGCCGCGATCGACGGCAGCAGCAGGAACGCCTAGACCGGGATGAAGATCGCGAACATGCCGTAACGCTGCGATGCCGATCAGCACGAACTGCAGCGGCAACACCACGAAGAACGCCAGCGACAGCGGCAGGCGGTCGCCGGGCGCGGCTCGGCGTGAGCGTGATGAACTCGCGCAGCGCGAAGAACGAGGCCAGCGCGAACAGGACCAGCGTCACCGTGGGCCCGGTGAGAAAGGCCACGGCCAGGATGCCGACCATCACCCACCAGGCATTGATGCGTTCGACCAGATTGCGCGCGGCTGGCGGCCTTCTTCTCGTCGCCGGGCCGCCGCGGCAGCAGCGCGCGCCGATCAGTCGAGGCGACGCCCAGCAACACGCATCAGCGCGCCGAACAGCCAGAGGAACTCGCGCGGGAATCGTTGTGCAGATGTTCGATCATGCGGCCGCCTCGGATCGACAGCGCGATCACCGCGGCGCGCGCGCGTTCGAGGAACGCTTCCTTGTCCTCGCCGTCGATGCGCGCGACCGGCGCGCCGAAGCGCACCGTGCAGACCATCGGGCACCGGCAGCAACGCGCCCTTGGGCAGGCTGCGATGCAGGTTGTCGAGATACACGGGCATCAGCTCCACGGTCGGGAATTCCGCTCGCCAGCCGAAACAGGCCGCTGCGGAATTGCGCCGGCGTCGCCGTGGCGCCGCGCGTGCCCTCGGGAAAGATGATCAGCGAATCACCTTCGCGCAGCGCGGCGCGCAGCGGCTCCAGCGGATCCGCTGCGCGTTCTCGCGCGCGCGATCGATCAGCACGGCGCCGAAGCCGCGCGTCGCGATGTATTTCTTGAGCCCCGTGCCCCAGTAGTCGCGCGCGGCGATCGGCCGCGTGCGCCGCCGCAGGGCGCGCGGCAGCGAAGACCAGATCGCCAGCGTGTCGATGTGGCTGGTGTGATTGGCGAAATAGATGCGTTGCGTCGGCCGTGGGCGTGCGTGCCGATCCAGCGCGCGTACGCGCCGACCAGCAGTTTGACCACGCCGACCAGCAGCGCGCTCGAGGGACGCATCATTCAGCGCGCCTCGCAGCTGCTGGGCGATCGCGCGGATGCGCGTGCCGCAGGTGATCAAGGCGCCGAGGCGATCACCCAGGCGGCCAGATGCAGCACGCGAAGATCTGGCGTGCCGCGCGGATCGAAGCCGCTGTCATCGAAGAACCAGAATTCGCCGATGCCGAGCAGGCAGCCCACGCGTCATGCACCGCCATGCGATGTTGCTTGGCCATGGGGCCGCGGAAATCCTGCGCGAGACCGAAGGTGCCGCCGAGCACCCGGATGTACGCGGTGACCGCCGCGGCCAGCGCCGCCAGCCAGCCCAGCCAGGGCGTGCCGATGGCGTAGCCCAGCGCGACGATGAACAGCGAATCCGCGACGCGGTCGGGCACCTCGTTGTACAGCACGCCGACCTTGGACTTCTTGCCGCCTTCGATCGCCACCATGCCATCGAGCAGATTGCAGAGCAGGCGCAGCTGGATGCCGCGCGGCGCAGGCCAGCAGATTCCAGGGCGCCGGCAGCCAGATCAGCGCCGCGGACCCTGCGGCGGCGAAAACCAGCGACAGGATTGAAATGCCATCGGCGGTGAAACCGGCGCGGACGGCGGCCGTGGACAGGAAAGCGGCCCAGCGGGTGGAGCGGCTCGCCAGGGGGCGGCGCGCCTCGGGGGTATTCATGCGCCGGCATTCTGGAAGAAAGTCGCGTGATCTGTCATCAATCCTGTTCGCCTGGCCCCCGGGCCTGTGTACCATCGGCCGCCGCACATGAAGACCAGCAACAAGATCCGCGCGGAAGATCGCTACCTGGTCGCCTCCCTCGAATTCGAAGGAGTGCTGCGCGCCTGCCTGCATCGCTACGCGCGCAACGCGGCCGACGTCGACGAGCTGCTGCAGGAAACCTATGCGCACCTGCTGGCCGCCGGCGCCGCCAAGGGTCGCGAGGAAGTCCGCTCCATCCGCGCCTTCGCGCTGACCGTCGCGCGCAACGTCGCGCTGTCCTGGCTGCGTCACCGCCAGGTGGTGCCCATCGAACTGGTCGCGGATCTCGAAGCGCTGGAGTTGCTGGACGAAACCGGCCAGGTCGACGAGATCGTGAACACGCACCAGGAGCTGGCGCTGCTCACCGCGCGCGGTGGCGCAGCCTGCCCGAACCGTTGCCGCCAGGTGTTCACGCTGCGCAAGGTCTACGGCCTCTCGCAGAAGGAGATCGCCGCCGAGCTCGAGCATCTCCGAGAACACCGTCGAGCAACATCTCGCCAAGGGCATGCGCCTGTGCAGCGCCGCGCTGGCGGATTCGCCGATGGCCGAGCGCCGCTCGCCGTGGTTCGAACGCGCGCGGCGTCGCGCAGAGCGCGCAGATGGAGCATGCGCGGAGCGCGCGTCGACAGGCAACGCGGCCCATGACTAACGACGACTGATCGACGCGCGCGCCAGCCGCTGGCTGGCGGCGCGCGACGCCGGCGCCGCGACCGCCGCACGAAGCCGAGGAATTCCCGCACTGGCTGGACGCCGACATCCGTCATCGCGTCGCCTATCTGCGCCTCGAAGCCACTTGGCAGCGCGCCGACCGGCTGCGCGATCTGCGCCCGCTGGATCGCGTCGTGGACGCGGACCTGCTGCGGCCGCCGCCGCGCGCGCGCGGCCCTGGCCGATGGCGCTGGCCGCCAGCCTTGCTCGCTGGCCTGCTCGCCGGTGGGCTGTGGTCTACCAGCAGCACTTCAGCTGGCAGCACTACGAGACCCGCATCGGCGGGTTCTCGCGCATCGTGCTCGAAGACGGCAGCGTCATCGACCTCAACACCAACAGCGAGGTGCGCGTGCGCCTGCGCGATGCCGCGCGAAGTGAAGACTGCCTGCGCGGTGAAGGCCGCTTCCAGGTGGCGCACGACAGTACGCGTCCGTTCACCGTGGCCGCGGCCGGGACGCGGACGTGCGCGCGGTGGGCACGGCCTTCACCGTCCGTCTGCACGACAGCGACCAGGTGGACGTGCTCGTGTCCGAGGGCAAGGTGGCCGTCGCGTCCGCGAGCGTGCAGCGACGCGCCGCCGCTCAGCGCGGGCGAAGCCGCGGTCGTGCTGCCGGATCGCGTGTCGGTGAGCCGCGTCGAGCCGCAGCTGCTGGCGCGGCGTCTCGCGTGGACCTCGGGACGCCTGGAATTCCGCGGCGAAACGCTGGGCGAAGCCGTCGCCGGAATTCAATCGCTACAACCGCCGCCAGATCGCGGCTCGGCCGACGACATCGCTGGCCGCGCTGCGCGTCGGCGGCAACTTCGGCGCCACGGATCCGGAAAGTTTTGCCGGTGCGCTCGCCAGCGCCTTCAAGCTGCGCGTCGCGCTCGATGACACGAACGAGATTGTTTGCATCGCCGGACACCTGACTCGAATAACGCAGCGAAGGGCTGGGGGGCTCGGATCGATGCGGTTTTTCCATCAGCGTCATCGCTGGATGTTCGCGGCTGCTGCTCGCGACTCTGGTCGCGGCGGCTGCGGTGTCCGTGCGCGCGCAGCAAGCCAGCTTCTCGGCGCCACCGGATGTTCGACATCCGGCGCAGGACGCCGCCAGCGGCCTCGACGCTGTTCAGTGACCAGTCGCGGCTGCAGATGCTGTTCGACTACGACGCGGTGCAGGGCATCCCGACACGCAGCCGGTGAATGGCCAGCTGCGCGTGACCGACGCGCTGGGCCGCCTGCTCAATGGCACCGGCCTCACTTTCGAGAGTCATCAACGATCGCACGATCAGCATCGTGCGCGATCCCGAGCTGGCCGACGGCGCGATGAAGGCAGCCACTGCCGGCGCCGCGCGTCGTGAAGCGCGCCGAGCCACCCGTGCGCGAGCCGACGCGCCGCCGCCGGAAATCGAGCGCATGCGGCCCGCTCGACGAAATCATCGTCACCGCCGAGAAGCGCGAGGAATCCCTGCAGCGCAGCGCGCTGGCGGTGACGGCGCTGGCCTCGCCGCGCGTGGAGCGGCAGCAGATCACGGACCTCAAGAGCGTGACCACGCTGATCCCCAACCTGCAGATCGGCCTGAGCGTCGACGCAGGCGGCCTTCGATCTGGCGCTGCGCGGCATCGTGTCGACGAACCGCACCGAGTTCGGTGACTCGGCCGTGGCCTTCCACGTCGATGGCTTCTACTCGCCGCGCCCGCAGGGCGCCACGATGATGATCCACGACCTCGACCGGCTCGAAGCGCTGCGCGGACCGCAGGGCACGCTTGTTCGGCCGCAACGCCAATGCGGGCGTCATCAACGTGGTGACCGCCAAGCCCGACGCCTCGCACACTGTTCGGCGCCGTGGACGTCACGCTGGGCAGCTACGACCTGCAGCGCATCAAGGGCGCATCTCAACCTGCCGGTGTCGGACACGTTCGCGCTGCGCGGCGCGGCCTTCGTCGAGCAGCGCGACGGTTACATCGCCTTCCTGCCGGGCTCGAACGCGAACTCGCGCACGCCGCGCTACGACGACAGCAACAAGCTGGCGCTCCGCCTCTCGGGCAATGGGAACCCAACGAGCACTGGACGGTGTTCACTTCCGCCGAGCGTTACGCGGACCGCGGCGCCGGCACCATTCCGCGTGAGCCTGCAGCCTGCCGATCGGGCATGACCTGCGCTCGGCGCTGATCACGTCGCCGGGCGAGCTCGACATGAAGAACGACACGTTCCACCTGCGCACCGACTACCGATTCGCCGGCTCGGCGCAGTCGGGCTCGAACTCAGTCCTATCTATTCGGCTGGGCGCGCATGACGCGCGCAGAACGTCAGCGACCAGGACGTGGGCCTCGCGCTCGATCCGGAGCTGCGCGGACTGCCGAATCCGCCGCTGCCGTCCACGTACGACGAAGAGCGGCGCACCGAGGATTCCGAGTTCGTGTCCACGCAGCACGAGATCCAGCTCAAGCCGCTGGAGTCGGGCCCGGTCGACTGGATCGTCGGCCTCTTCTACTACCGCGAGAACAACTCGATCCGCTTCGACGTGGACGTGCGCGACGATCGCGGCGCGCTGCCCGGTGCCGTCGACGACGATGACGTGCGCTACTCGCAGTCGTTCATTCAGCCCGACCGCACGCTCGCGGCCTGGGCGGGCTTCGGCCAGGTGACCTGGCACGCCACCGACAGCACGCGGGTCACGCGTGGGCGCGCGCTACACCGAGGACATGAAGCGCGATCGCGCGCGGCATCAACCTCGTGTGTCCCGGCCCCAACGCGACCATCGGCAATGGCGGCCTCGAACCTCGACGGCATCGCCACCGCGCGACATCCCGTTCTCACCCGATCCGGATTCGCCGGTCGCGGTGCCGGGCACCTGCCGCATCACCACGCACAACGACGCGGAGAAGACCTGGGCGAAGGTCACCTACATGGCGCGCCTCGAATACGACCTCGGCGAAGACCTGCTGGCCTACGCGCTGACCAACACCGGCTTCAAATCGGGCGTCATCCAGGACGGCGGCACCCACGCCGATCCCGAAGAAGTGGTGAACTACGAGCTCGGGCTCAAGGCGACGCTGCTACGACGGCTCCATGGCCGTGAACACCGTGGGCTTCTATCTCCGACTACTCCGACATCCTGCGCACGCGCGTCGAGTTCGACGCCAACGGCGTACACCAGCTGGTCACGCGCAACGCCACGCGCGCCGCACATCTACGGACTCGAAACCGAATGGCTGTGGAAGCCCGGCGCCAGCGGACACGCTGCAGGCCGTGTTCACCTGGCTGAGCGCCGAGTACCGCGACTATCCGACCGTCGACACGCAGTACTACGTCGCCGTCGATCCGCTCGACGCCGGTGATCAACCTGCGGGGCAACACGCTGCCCTTCGCGCCCGAGTTCACGGCGGCGCTGGTCTATGAACATGCGTTCCAGCCTCGCGCAACGGCGCGCGACTCGTGCCGCGCGCTGCAGACGCAAGTACCAGAGCGAAATGTTCCTGACGGACTTCAACCGCGCCTTCCGACACGCAGGAGGCCTACACGCGCACCGATCTCAGCCTGCGCTACGAGTCCGGCGCGACCTGGCTGGTCGAGGCCTATGTGCTGAACGTCGAAGACGAAGCCGTGAAGAACAACGTCGACCTGCGCGCCAGCCAGCCGGGCGCGGGCGGCGTCGCCGGTTTTCCGGGAGTGGCTCGCGCGTTCTTCGACGCGCCGCGCACCTGGGGCATCCGCGCCTCGCTACCGATTTCGCGGACTGATCAGCCGGCCAGCGGACACCGCAGACCAGTGACACCTTCCGCGAAGCATGAACTGCAAGCGCGTGCAAGCAGCCCGGCCTCATCGAGGCCGGCGGCTTGCCACGGCCTCGCCCAGCGGTCGCGCCGCCCGGCCAGCGCAGATAGATAAGAGAAGAGCGGCGGCGCGAGCGGCGACACTTCCACGCTTTCGTCACGTGAAAGGATCATGCACATGCTCAGAACCCATCGATTGATCCACTGGTGGTGCATTCTCAGCCTGGTTCGCCTGCCACACGGAGAACACCGGGATACGCGGAAGCTGCAGCTGCAGGCGAAGGCTGCAGCGTGAAAATCAGATGGTTCCGAGCTGCTCCGGCGCGAATTGCGCGAGCGCTTCCGCGCCACAGCGCGGGCAGCGGATCACGCGAGCCGCCGCCTGCTCGCGCGCCCACTCGAGCCGGGCGAGATCCGCGAGCCAGGCGTAGTCACCGCCGGCAGGTGCTCGTCGAGGAAAGCCGCGAAGTCGCGCGCCCACCCACTGCAGGTCGCCACTGCGCGAAGGAAACTGCTCGCGGTAGTGAAGCGCGAGCTGGCGGAAGTAGTCCTCGCCCACGCGCCGGCGACAGCACCGGAAAACTCGATCGCCAGCGCGTTCCGGAACTGCGATGCGCGGCGTTGTGGCGATAGACGTCGAGATTCGCCGCCGGGCGTACGGCGCAGGCCGCGCTTCGCCGCGGTCGCGCAGCGCCGCGGCGAACGACTGCTGCAGCTCACGCAGCGAGGCCATGGCGTCCTCCGAGAATCCGGTCCGCGCGCGCGGCTCTCGGCCACCAGGCGGGCGAGAGCGCGGGATGTCGGTGTCCCACTCGATGAGCGTGGGCCGCGGCCCCAGTCGCGTCGATGCGCGTAGGCGATACAGCTCCCAGACTTCGTCGCAGACCGCCGAGCCGTGATCGTCGATGAGCACAGTCGCCCGGCTCGTGCCGCGCTGGCCCGCGAGATGGATCTCGCCCACGGCTCTCGGCGGGCAGCGCCGTTGATGAAAGCGTGCGCGTCGATACCGAGATTGCGCGCGCTCACGTACACATTGTTGACGTCGAGCAGCAGGCCGCAGCCACTGTCGCGCGCGACCGCGGCGAGGAATTCCCACTCGTGCAAGCTGCGAATGTTCGAACGCCACGTAGGCCGAGACGTTCTCGATGAGCAGCTGCCGGCCCAGGAAATCCTGCGCTTCCGCGCACCTGGCGCGCGAGCAGCGTCGACGGCCTCCTCGGTGTACGGCAGCGGCAGCAGGTCGTTGAAGTATTCGCCGCCGGCGTGGCCCCAGCAGGCGTGTTCGGAGACCAGTGCCGGTTCGAAGCGCGCGATGGCGCGCTTTGACGCAGCGCCAGATGATCGCGATCGATGCCCTCGGCGGAGCCGAGCCCCAGGCCCACGCCATGCAGGCTCAGCGGGTAGTTAGCCCGGGCGCGTTCCAGCGCGCGCGCCGCGGCGCCGCCGTCGTGGAAGTAGTTCTCGGTGTGCGCTTCGATCCAGCCGACGGCCGGACGTTCGTCGAGCAGCGCATGGTGGTGGATCCGACCGGAGGCCGATTCCGGCGCGTGCCGGAATCGGCCCGGAGCGGCACGCCTCGGTTCGAGGCGAGGCCTGCCATGCGGCGCTTACATCGCCTTCTTTTCGCCGAGCTTGCCGCCCATCTTCTCGCACTCGCCTTTCGGCACGTATTTCCACTCGTCCGGCGCCTTGTCGGTGGTCGGCCTGGCCAGCGCAGCGAGTGTTTGGCGGTGCCGCAGTCGTTCTTGCCCTTCTCGGCCACGCCGTAACGCACTTTTCCTTTCGGCTTCCTCCGGCCGAGGCGGTTACGCTGCCCAGGGCCAGCAGGCTGCCGACGGCCGAGGCGATGGCGATGGTCTTCAGATTCATGTGTTCCTCCAATGGAATTGTTTGTCGCAGGGATGCAAAGTCACCCGGCCAACAGACCCGGGCGGAAGGCGGTTTATTGCCGGCCTCGTGAAACAGGCAAATAGCGGACAACCCGACGGGCGCCATGTTCCCCGCCGCCCAGTCTGGCGGCAACTGTTGGCTTTTTCGCGACAGGACTATTTGGGGCAAACGCACGCAACCCGTGTGGTTTTCGGCGCCGTCCTAGGCAATCGCGGTGGCGGCGGTCATCTAGCTAACCAAATTCCGCGTTGACACACTGTTTGCGCCGACAGGCTGTTCCCTTTTTTCACGCGGTTGTTATGCTCCGGTCATGGATGCGTCCGGCAACAGCACGATACATCAAGGGAATCTTACAAACAACAGCTGTCGCCACGGCTCAGCGAATGCCGTGTCCCCGTGCAGCCACTCTCTTGCAGGAGGGATCATGTCTCATCGCAGCCGCGGCTCTGGCCGCGCAATGGCTTCTGCTTTGCGGATTTTCCGCGGCAGGCCTCAGCTCCTACGCCATTGCCCAGGACCAGCAGTCGGGCGACGACAAAGCCATGGCCGAAGTCGTCGTCACCGGTTCGCGCATCGTTCGTGCCGGCTACGACACACTCGAACCGGCCTCCGTCATCTCCGTCGGAATACATCGAGAGCCGCGGCCTGACCAACATCGCCGACGCGCTCAACGAATCTCCGGGCTTCGGCGCGGGCGTGACGCCCGAAGGTGGTCAGTCCTCGTTCGGTCCCGGCCTGAACTTCGTGAATCGCTTCGGCCTCGGCAGCAACCGCACGCTGACCCTGATCAACGGACGCCGCTTCGTCATCGTCGAACGCGCCGTCGATCTTCGGCCCCGCCGCGCCGGGTAATCAGGTCGACCTCAATTTCATCCCCACCGATTCTCGTCGACAGCATCGACAACCTGGCCATCGGCGGCGCGCCCACCTACGGCTGCCGACGCCATCGCGGGCGTGGTGAACGTCAAGCTGAAGAAGAACTTCGAAGGCGTCAGGCGTTCGGCCAGTACGGCCAGCTCGAAGACGGCGACATGCCGAGCCACCAGCTTCGGCCTCGTCGGCGGCTGGAACTTCGCCGGTGATCGCGGCAACGTCACCATGTCCGTGCAGCGCAGCACCGTGGACGGCATGCTCGCCGTGGACAACAAGCGTTTCGCGGAAGCCTATCTATTCGCCACGAACCCGACTGTCGGCACCGCACTGGCGACCACGCAGCCCGCGCGTCGCCCCGGCAACGATGGCCGCGTGAACCTCAACGTGCCGTTCAACACCGGCAACGGTCGACGGCATTCCGAACGCGGTGCTGATCCGCGACCGGCGCATCTTCGGCCTGAACTTCGGCGGCGTCGCGCTGCCCACCGGCGCGAACAACATCTCCACGGCCGATCAGCCGCCTGCGCTGCTTCAATGCCGCCGGGCACTTCGCAACGGCACCTGCCTGCAGTTCTCGCCCACCGGCAACCTCGTCCCCTACAACCCGGGCGTCAACTTCGGCGCGTCGGATGCGTCGGGCGGCGATGGCCTCTACCTGGTGGAGACTCTGCAGCTGATGTCGGATCTGGAGCGCACCAGCGCCACGGTGAGCACCCACTTCGATCTCAACGACAACGTGCAGTTGTTCGCGGACCTCTACGCGTACAAGGCGGAAGCGAAAGAGATCGTCGACCAGACCGCGTACAACGCCACGTTGTTCGGCGCCTCCAGCGCGCCGATCACGTTCCCGTCGAACCATCCCGTCCTGACTCAGCAGGCTCGTGACACGCTGAGCGGACTGGGCGTGACGGCCTTCCGTGTCTCACGCGCGCATCGTGACCTCGCCGAGAACAACGCCCGCTCGGAAGGCGAGCTCTACCAGGCCGTGGTCGGTGCCAAGGGCAAGTTCGAAGGTGGCAGCCGGACGTACAACTGGGAGGTCTACGCCAACTACGGCAAGAACGACGCGACGTTCTACAGCACCCAGCTGAACCGCCAGAAGTTCGTCAACGCGCTCAACGTGGTGTCGACCCCCAGCGGCCTGCAGTGCAGCCCGACCCCGGGTTACACGGGCTTGCCCGCCGCGCAGGGTGGCCGCATCTTCGTGGGCACCGACGCTCCCATCGCCGATGCCAACTGCGTGCCGCTCGATATCTTCGGTGAGGGACGTCCGTCGGACGCCGCCATCGGCTACGTGTCGAGCGTGCAGACCTCGGATGCCGAGATCGAGCAGACGGTGTTCAACGCGAACATCGGCAGCCAGCTCTTCGACATCTGGGGCGGACCCATCGAGTACAACGTGGGTGTCGAGCGCCGCAAGGAAAGCGGTGAGTTCACGCCGGACGCCTACATGGCCGCGGGTCTCGGCCGCTCGGCGGTGATCACGCCCAACAAGGGCTCGTACACCACGAGCGAGTACTTCGGCGAAATGATCATTCCGCTGGTCTCGCAGAAGAACGAGATCCCGTTCATGCACGAGCTGACGATCACCGGCAAAGGCCGCCGTGTCGACAACTCGGTGAACGGCAAATTCACCGCGTATACGGGTGGCCTGCAGTACGCGCCGGTGAAGGACATCCAGCTCCGCGGCAACGTGACGCGCTCGCTGCGTGCCCCCGCGCTCACGGAGCTGTTCACGCCGGTGGCGCCGATCTTCACCACCGTCGCCGATCCCTGCCATACCAGCAACGTCACCGGTGGCACCAAGCCGGCGACGCGCCAGGCCAACTGCGCGCAGTTCTACGCGCAGTACGGCCTGCCGACGACGGGCTGGACCTCCAATGCGGTCTCCGCCACCGCGCAGGGTTCGCTGCAGGGTGATACGAGCCTGCAGAACGAGACCGCGAACGCCTGGACGGTGGGCTTCGTGCTCCGTCCGCGCTGGATTGAGAACCTGGAGATGGCGGTGGACTGGGTCGACATCCGCGTCGACGACACCATCACCAATCTCACGGCCGGTGACCTCGCCTCGGCGTGCTTCGACAACGACAATTACCCGAACGAGTACTGCGACCGCTTCACGCGCAACCCCGCTTCCGCGGGCCCGCTGAGCGCGGGACAGATCACGTTCGTGCAGACGGGTTACGCCAATGGCGCCTACCAGTCCATGTCGGGCGTGACGCTCGAAGGCCGCTACAAGTTCGGCTTCGACAAGATCGGCGACTTCGAAGTGGGCGTGAGCTACTACCGCCTGCGGGAAGAGCTGCGTTCGGCCACGGGCATCGTGACGGTGAACTCGGAGGAAGTGCTCGGCAGTCCGGCGGACTCCGCGCAGCTCAACCTCATCTACGAGAAGGGACCGTTCGGTGCGCGCTGGCAGACCAACTACGTGGGTCAGCAGCTGTACAGCCGCACGTTCAATTCCGACTCGCGCGACATCATCGAGGTCAACGGCGACTACACGCACAACCTGTCGCTGTATTACGAACCCCTGGAGAGCACGACGGTGCGCCTGGCCGTCACCAACATCTTCGACGGCATGCCGCCGTTCCCGATCGGTGGCGACTCGTTCAACGGAAACTACGAGTTCCTGGGCCGCCGCTATTCGCTCTCCGTCACCTACGACTTCGGCGGCAAATAAGGCCTGCCGCCTTCGCCGCTGAAGTGCCATGGGCCGGGTGCATACCCGGCCCTTTTTTTTGGGTGCCTCGAACCGGCCGCCGCTATCATGCGGCCCGCAGAATGAACACCGTGTCGGCGCCAACCGCGGGACTGAGCCGCGTTTCACCTCGCATCCGTTACCAACGCTTCGCGCTGGGAGACGCACTCACCGATGACGTGTTGTTCGCCGTGGGGTTCGGTGCCGCCGCGCCGCTGGGTCCGCGCCGCGTGCGCGTGCCGCTCGAACCTTTGTCCGGCGCGGAACTCACGGAGACCTGGTCCGCGAACGGTCATGTCACCACGGGCGAGTCCGCGGGCATCCACTTCAGCCACGACGATCATCTCCTCGCGGGTGTCATCGAGGTGCCCGAGCGCGATCACGGCGACATCGTCGAAGCCACGGCGTTCGCGTATCGCAGCATTGCCACGTTTCTGCCGGCGTCCGGCTTTCCGCACCTGCTGCGTACCTGGAATTACTTCGATGCCATCAACCTGGGCAGCGGCGACCAGGAGCGCTATCGCGGCTTCTGCGCGGGGCGAGTGATCGGGCTCGAGCGCCTGCGCCAGTCGCGGCATCCCGCGGCCACGGTCATCGGGCGGCGCGACGGCGAACGCGTATTGCAGGTTTACTGGCTCGCGGGGCGTGAGCCGGGCATCGCGCTGGAGAATCCGCGGCAGGTCTCGGCCTATCTATACCCGCGCGAATACGGCGAGACCTCGCCCACCTTCTCGCGGGCCATGCTGGTGGCGCCGGACCTGCTCATGGTGTCCGGCACGGCCAGCATCGTCGGCCACCAGTCGCAGCACGCCTCGGACCTGCGTGGCCAGGTGCGCGAGATCCTCGCCAATCTCGACAGCCTGCTGCAGCGCGCGCAGGTCCAGTCGCCCGCGCTGCCGCGGCAGTTCGGCGACCACACGCTCATCAAGGCCTACCTGCGCCGCCGCGAGGACCTGGCCGCGGTGGAAGATCTGCTGCGCGCGGCACTGCCGCCCGATGCGCCGTTGCTCGTGCTGCACGGGGACGTGTGCCGCAACGAATTGCTGGTGGAGTTCGACT
This sequence comes from uncultured Pseudomonadota bacterium, assembly GCA_963846605.1. Classification (GTDB taxonomy): domain Bacteria; phylum Pseudomonadota; class Gammaproteobacteria; order Steroidobacterales; family Steroidobacteraceae; genus CADEED01. The sequence goes on along the minus strand of CAWJWS010000006.1, from coordinate 201,181 downwards.
GCCTGCAGTCAGCCGGCTGATCAGCGCGGACCGTGATCAATCCGGTGGATAGACGTGGGCCTCGATCCACTTCTGCGCTTCCTCGTTCACCTCGCGCACGTCACGGCCGGCGACCTCGATCGGCGGGCCGATGACCACGCGGATGACGCCGCGCTTCTTGAGCAAGCCGCGGCGCGGCCAGAAGAAACCCGAGTTGTGCGCGACCGGAACAATCTTGCAGCCCTGCTGCGCGGCCAGCAGCGCGCCGCTGGAGCCGTAGCGCCGCGTCTCTCCGGCCGCCATGCGCGTGCCTTCGGGAAACACGAGGATCCAGGCGCCCAGCTTCTCCATGCGGTTCTTGCCCTGGCTCAGCACCTGGTTCACCGCCGAGGCGCCGGCCTTCCGGTCGATGGCGATGCACTTGGCCAGCATGCAACCCCAGCCCACGAACGGGATGAACAGGATCTCCCGCTTCATCACCCAGACCAGGGGCTGGAACAGGAACATGATCGCGTACGTCTCCCAGGTGGAAGAGTGCTTCATGAGGATCACGTGCTGCCCGTCCTTCGGCAGATTTTCGTAACCCTCCACGCGATGCGTGAGCCCGCAGATCCAGCGCAGCAGGAACACCATGACGTGTCCCATCACTCCGGCCATCCAGAAGCGTCCGCGCCAGGGCAGGAACGGGCAGATGATGCAGTACGCCACGCCGAGGACCGCGGTCCAGATCCAGTTGAGCAGCGTGAAGATGACGGACAGCACGAACTGCATGATCAGCCCGGAAGGCAGGAGAGGTCGGCAATGCGCGCGAACTGCCCGCGCAGCTGCGCGAGCAGTGCGAGGCGGTTGTTGCGCAGGGCCACGTCATCCGCGTTGACCATCACGCCGTCGAAGAACGCGTCCACGGCTGGCCGCAACTTCGCGAGGCGCGTGAGCGCGCCGGCGTAATCGCGTTTGCCTGGAGTCGCGAGTGCGCGCTCCACGTCCGGCAGCGCCTGCGCGAGCGCTTCGTACAGCGCTTTCTCGGCGGGCTCGCGCAGCAGCTCGACCTGCGGCTCCACGACCGTGACGCGCGCGGCATCGGGCGCGACCGACGTGCTCTTCTTGAGGATGTTGGCGATGCGCTTGTTGGCCGCCGTGAGGCTCGTCGCCTCGGGCAGCTCGAGGAAGCTAACGAGGGCATTCAGCCGCGCCGAGAAATCCAGCGGCGACACCGGGCCACTGGCGCGCACGGCATCGAACCTCTCGGTGGTGGCGCCGGCGTCCACGAAATACGAGCGCAGGCGCTCAACGATGTAGTCCCAGACTTCGGTGGCGGCATTGGCGCCCTGCACGGGCTGCAACGCGACCGCCCGCGTCACCAGCGCGCGCAGGTCGATGTCGAGTTTCTTCTCGACCAGGATGCGCAACACGCCGATCGCGGCGCGGCGCAGTCCGAAGGGATCCTTGGTGCCGCTGGGTTTCTGCCCGATGGCGAAGATGCCGGCCAGCGTGTCCAGCTTGTCGGCCAGCGCCACCGAGACGCCCGCGCCGGTGCCCGGCAGCGAGCCACCCGCGCCGCGAGGCAGGTAATGCTCGTCGATCGCGGCGCAGACTTCGTGCGGCTCGCCATCGGCCGTGGCGTAGTAACGGCCCATGATTCCCTGCAATTCCGGGAACTCACCCACCATGTTCGACAGCAGGTCGCACTTGGCCAGTTCAGCGGCGCGCACGGCCTGGGACTGGTCCGCGTCGATGAGCAGCGCGATCTCGCCAGCCAGCGTGGCCACGCGGCGCACCTTGTCGCCGACGGAACCGAGCTTGGCCTGGAAGGTGACGGCATCGAGGCCGGCGCGGCGATCCGCGAGCTTCTGCTTGCGGTCCTGGCTCCAGAAGAATGCGCCGTCCGAGAGACGGGGCCGAACCACGCGTTCATTGCCGGCGCGCACCTTGGACGGATCGCGGCTCTCGATGTTGCTCAGCGTGATGAAGTGCGGCAGCAGCTTGCCCGCGCTGTTCTGCACGGCGAAGTACCGCTGGTGCTGTTGCAGCGTCGAGATCAGCACTTCGCGCGGCAGTTCGAGGAAGCGCCCTTCGTATGAACCGGTGATGGCGCTGGGCCACTCCACGAGCGCGGTCACTTCATCGAGCAGGGTCTCGTCGAGCAGCGCCACGCCCGAGAGCGTGCCCGCGGCCGCGACCACCTGTTCACGGATCGTCGCGCGACGCGCGGAAAAATCGGCGAGAACGAAGCCCTGGTCGCGCAGCGTGGCTTCATAGTCGGCCGGCTTCGCGAGTGGCAGTTCGGCGGGCGCCATGAAGCGATGGCCACGCGTGGCGCGGCCGGAATCGGTATCCAGGATGCGGGCCGGGATCACCTCCGCGCCGAACAGCAGCACCAGCCAGTGCACGGGGCGCACGAACTCCGCGCTCGAGGATCCCCAGCGCATGCGCTTGGGGATCGGCAACGCGTCCAGCGACCTCTGCACGATGCCGGGCAGCAGGGTGGCGGTAGATAGACCCGCCTTCGTACCTTCGAAATACAGGAACTCACCCTTGCCTTCGGTGACTCGCGCCAGCGCGTCGACGGCCACGCCGCACTTCTCCGCGAACTTGACCGCGGCGGTTGTGGGCTTGCCGGCCTTGTCGAAGGCGGCATTCACGGGCGGACCCTTGAGCTTGATGGCCTGCGCGGGCTGCAGCGCGGCCAGACTGCTCACGAGCACCGCGAGGCGGCGTGGCGTGGCGAAGGACTTCAGCTCGCCATGCGGTACGCCGGCTTCGGCGAGGCCCGTGCGGATGCCTTCGGCGAACGCCTTCTGCAGTTCCGGCAATGCCAGCGGCGGCAGTTCCTCGGTGCCCAGTTCGACCAGGAAATCGGCGGCGCTCATGCAGCCCCCTTCTTCTGGTCCGCGGGGGGCGTGGGCCTCTCCGACGCGGGCAACATGGGAAATCCGAGAGCTTCGCGCGAATCGTAGTAGGCCTGCGCCACGGCTCGCGCCAGTGTGCGCACGCGCAGGATGTAACGCTGGCGTTCGGTGACGGAGATCGCCTTGCGCGCATCGAGCAGGTTGAAGGTATGCGAGGCCTTCATCACCTGCTCATATGCCGGCAGCGCCAGCTTCGCCTCGAGCAGTTTGCTGCAGGCGGCCTCGTGTTCATCGAAGTGGCGGAACAGCACGGCCGTGTCCGCGTGTTCGAAGTTGTAGGCCGACTGCTCGACTTCGTTCTGGTGGAACACGTCGCGATAGGTGACGCGTGCCGCGCGGGCCATCGGTCCACACGATGTCGAAGATGCTCTCCACGCCCTGCAGGTACATGGCGAGGCGTTCGAGTCCGTAGGTGATCTCGCCGGTGACCGGCTTGCAGTCGAGACCGCCTACCTGCTGGAAGTAGGTGAACTGCGTGACTTCCATGCCGTTGAGCCAGACTTCCCAGCCCAGTCCCCAGGCGCCCAGCGTCGGCGACTCCCAGTTGTCCTCGACGAAGCGCACGTCGTGCACCCGCGTGTCGAAGCCCAGCGCGCGCAGCGAGCCGAGATACAGATCGAGGATGGGCAGCGGCGAAGGTTTGATCACCACCTGGAACTGGTAGTAGTGCTGCAGGCGGAACGGGTTGTCGCCATAACGGCCGTCGGTGGGACGGCGCGAGGGCTGCACGTACGCGGCCGACCAGGGTTCCGGGCCGATGGACCTGAGGAATGTGGCCGTATGGAAAGTGCCCGCGCCCATCTCCATGTCGTAGGGCTGCAGGATGACGCAGCCCTGATCGGCCCAGTACTTCTGGAGCGCGAAGATCAGGTCCTGGAAGGTGCGCGGCGGTATGCCCAGTTCCGAGGTCGGCTGGGGCGGGGAGGTTTTCGGATCGGAGCTCATGCGATGGGGCCGTGTTTTGGCCGCGAAGTATAGCGGGCGCAGGCCCGGGAGGCCCTCGACCCTCGGACAAGGGCCGTCAGAGGTTGATCGCGCGGATCTCGTACACCTGAGAAATGGTGGTGCCATCCCAGGCGTAGCGCAGGTGCACACCCTGGCGCACGTTCTGCACCAGCCGTGGACGGAAGATCGCCACGCATTCGCCACCGGCCCGACGCACGCTGTCGAAGGCCACGCCGTTGGATCCCGCCGCCCGCAGTTCCGCAGCCGAGCTTCTGCGAGGCCGCGTAACTCATGGGGTCGTAGACGTCCGGTAGTTCGATGCGCCGGCCTCGCAGGTCGTGCAGTTCGCAAGCCACGTCGGCCAGGTAGCAGCGCATCTCGAGCTCGAGCGGCCCGCTGGCGCGGTGGCGCGCAGGAAATTCTCGCCGTGATAGCGGGTCTCGGCGATGGCGGTGTCGGTCGACTCCGCGGCGTAGTACGCGCCGAAGCGGCCGTCGGTGAAGCGCGTGCCCTGCGGCGAGAGATGCGTGAACGGCGCCATGACGATGGAGGCGTTCGGCCCGCTGACCCGGTCGGCCTTGGGCACGAGATGCAGCTCGCCCACTTCGTTGCGGATGCGCGGATTCGTCATCGACTCGAGCTCGTACAGCGCATCCCAATCATCCGGATCGGCCACGCGATCGAAGAGGTGGATCGTGGGCATGCGGCTGGCCACGATTCGATAGCACGGTGCGAATCGCACCGCGCGCGCGGTGTGAGTGATGTTCACCATCCCTGGTTTCCCGGTGCTGGTTCAGCGCTCAGCCACGTTGGGCGTCGAGGTATTCGCGAACCACGTAGAGATCGGCCACCTGGCCGGACAACATGCGCTCCAGCGCCGGCGGCCGCCGAACAGTGCCGCCGTGTTCGGCCGGCGCACCCACTCGTCGGCCGCCTTGGTGTCGGGCAGCAGAATCTGCAGCGACTTGTAGATGCCCAGCAGGTACGACAGCCGCTCCAGCGTGTCCCGCGGCAGGCGCGGTGAGCGTTCGCGCCGCCATTTGAAGAACGTGGAGCGGGACGCGATTCCCAGCAGCTGCAGTTGCTCGTCGATCGTGAGGCCCCAGGCCTCGGCGATGTTCGCGAAGGCCCGCAAGCCCGGGACCTCCCAGCGACGTGAGCCATTGGCCCGCCGCCGGGCTCGTCGGACATTGGCGGAGAGGGTCATGGGCAACGCTCACGGGCTGCAGATGGGCTCGATCGTCCATAATGGACTGTACATTCAAAAATGTACATATAGAAACATTTCTTCGCTTCAACCGGAGTGCGCGGCCGAAGCTGGGGCAGCTTTCTGACGCAATTTGGAGCAAAATTCGCGCGCGCTCGCACCAATAGCGTGCAACTGACGCCTCGCAGCGAGCCTAAGCCATTGATCCGGAAGGATTACGTGGCTGGCACAGCGAATGCATTGAGACCGAGGCTCAAACCCTTCCTTAGAGGATCTCTAAAAATGAAACCCGCAGATGTAATCAAGTTGATCAAGGACAAGGAGGTCAAGTACGCGGATCTCCGTTTCACCGATACGCGCGGCAAAGAACAACACGTCACGATTCCCGCCAGCCTGGTCGACGAAGACCTGTTCCGCGACGGCAAGATGTTCGACGGTTCGTCGATCGCGGGTTGGAAGGGCATCAACGAGTCGGACATGATCCTCGCGCTGGATCCGACGACTGCGGTGATCGACCCGTTCTTCGAGCAGACCACGGTCAACATCCGCTGCGACATCATCGAACCGGCCACCATGCAGGGCTATGAGCGCGATCCGCGCTCGCTCGGCAAGCGCGCCGAGGCGTATCTCAAGACCACCGGCATCGCCGACGGCGCGCTGTTCGGTCCCGAGAACGAATTCTTCATCTTCGACAGCGTGCGCTGGAACAGCGGCCTGAACGAGTCGAGCTACCACATCGACTCCGTGCAAGGTGCGTGGAACAGCAACACCGCGTTCCCGGACGGCAACAAGGGTCATCGCCCGGGTCTGAAGGGCGGCTACTTCCCGGTTCCGCCGGTCGACGCCTTCCAGGACATCCGCGGCGCCATGTGCGACGCCCTCGAGGAGATGGGCCTCAAGGTCGAAGTGCATCACCACGAAGTCGCCACCGGCGGCCAGTGCGAAATCGGTGTCGGTCCCGGCGGCCTCGTGAAGAAGGCCGACGAAGTGCAGATCCTCAAGTACGCCATCCACAACGTGGCGCACAGCTACGGCAAGACGGCGACCTTCATGCCGAAGCCGCTGGTCGGCGACAACGGCTCGGGCATGCACGTGCACCAGTCGCTGCAAAAGGCCGGCGTGGCGCTGTTCGCCGGCGACAAGTACGGCGGTCTCTCCGAGACGGCGCTGTTCTACATCGGCGGCATCATCAAGCACGCCAAGGCGATCAACGCGTTCACCAACCCGGGCACCAACAGCTACAAGCGCCTGGTCCCCGGCTTCGAAGCGCCCGTGATGCTCGCGTACTCCGCGCGCAACCGTTCGGCCTCGATCCGCATTCCGTGGGTCGCGAATCCGAAGGCGCGCCGCATCGAAGTGCGCTTCCCCGACTCGGCCGCCAACCCGTACTTCGCGTTCGCCGCGATGATGATGGCCGGCCTCGACGGCATCCAGAACAAGATCCATCCCGGCGATCCGGCCGACAAGGATCTGTACGACCTGGAGCCGGAAGAAGAGAAGCACATTCCGCAGGTCTGCCATTCGCTGGACATGGCGCTCGAGCACCTGGACAAGGATCGCGAGTTCCTGACCCGCGGCGGTGTGTTCACCAACGACGTGATCGATGCCTACATCGGCTTGAAGACGCAGGAAGTCACGCGCTTCCGCATGTCGACCCATCCGGTCGAGTTCGACATGTACTACAGCTGCTGAGGCATCGTGAGGCTGGCGGAAGCCTCGGGAGCGGAACGAAGCGGGCACCGGCCCGAAGTTCCCGCCCGCCAGCTTTCCGGCCTCGCTTTTCGAAGAAGATTTGTCGATGGAAACAAGGGCGGCGGCGTCTGCGGGGCGCCGCCGTCCTCTTTTGTGGAGCACGTTTTGTTCCGGTTCAGGCGCAGGGTTTATGCTCGGTACCCATGAAGCGCACTGTGCCTGTGCCCTCTCGCTGGTGCTGCTGTCGGCCGCACGGCGGCCCTGCCACCACCTACGTGCGCGTGGAGAAGGACGGTTCGAAGACCTATTCGGACCGGCCTATTCCCGGCGGCATGCCCGTGGAAATGCAACCCGCGCAAGGCTACTCGGCGCCACCGACACCTTCGCAATTCCAATCTGCCCGCGGAGCAGCGTCTCCTGCAGGAGATGGACGATTTCAAATACGCGAGCTGCTCGATCCGTCCGGCGAACGACGCAACATTCACGAATCCGGAATCCGTGATCATCAGCGCCTCGACCGAACCTTCGCAGCGCGCCCCGGCGACACCGTGACCTTGTCGGTCGACGGGAACGCTGGTCGCCACGAACAACCCCACCTGGCAGATGACCACGGTGGATCGCGGCACTCATCTCCGTCACCGTGACGATGACCGACCGCTACGGCCGCGTGCTCTGCACCGCGAGCCTCTCATTCCACGTGCATGAGGCCGTCGATGAACATGCCGAATCGCCGCCGCTAGGCGGTCGCCACGCTTGCCAGGCTGAGGGCCTGCAGCGCGGTCGCATCGCAGCTGCGCATGGCCGTCGCATCGGAGGCGCGCATGGCGGTTGAACGGTTCCTCGCCTCCGCGATCGCGCACTTCGAGCCGGCCGACCTGATCGGCGCGCTCGCCACCGGCATCGTCGTCCTCGATTCCGACCGTTGCGTGGTCTACGCCAACGTCGCCGCGCAGGATCTGCTCGCCGTGAGCGTCAACCAGGCGCGCGGCAAACCTTTCCTCTCGCTCGTGCTCGAGGCCGACTCGCTGGATCCGCTCATGCGGCGCGCGCTCGACACCGGCGAAACACTCTCGCGAACGCGAGATCTCGGTGATGACCGGCCCGCTGGGCCGCGAGCACCGCGTCATCGACGTGACCATGACGCCGATGGACAGCGAATTCGAGCGCAAGTACCTGCTGCTGGAAATCTCCGATGCCACGCAGCGCCAGCGCATCACGCGCGAGAACGAACTCATGGCGCGGCTGGATTCCAGCCGTCACATGGTTCGCCAGCTCGCGCACGAGATCAAGAATCCGCTCGGCGGATCTGCGCGGCGCCGCGCAGCTGCTCGAACGCGAATTGCACGAACACCTGCGCGAGTACACCGGCGTCATCATCAGCGAAGCCGACCGCCTCACCGCGCTGGTCGATTCGATGATCGGCCCCACGCGCATGCCGCAGAAGGCGCTGATCAACATTCACGAGACTCTGCGAACACGTGTATCGCCTGCTGCGCAGTGAAGCGCGTGCCGGCGTGCTCGTGGAACGCGACTACGACCCTTCGCTTGCCCAATGCCGAGGTCGACGCCAACCAGATCATCCAGGCACTGCTCAACGTCGCGCGTAATGCGCTGCTGGCCGTAGGGGAGCGCGGCCGCATCGTGATACGCACGCGCGTGGCGGCGAACGTCAACATCGGCACGACGCGGCACAAGCTCGCCGCCAGCTCTGCAGGTGGAGGACAACGGGCCGGGCGTGCCGCCCGACCTCGCCGACACCATTTTCTTTCCGCTGGTCACCGGCCGTGCCAATGGCACCGGCCTCGGTCTCGCGGTCTCACAGGACCTCGTGACTCGTCACGGCGGTCTCATCGAATTCGAAAGCAAGCCCGGGCGCACGGTGTTCACCATCCTGCTGCCCCTACCGGAGAACGCATGAGCGTCGACCCCACCTATATGCACACAACGCCCCCCACCGCTCCGCCAACCCGCTCTGCAGGTCTGGCTGGTGGAAGACGACGCCTCGATCCGCTGGGTGCTCGAGCGTGCGCTGCGCGCCAGCGGCATGGTGCCGCGCGCCTTCGACTCCGCCGAGCCTGCGCTGGCAGCGCTGCGCGCCGATGCGCCCGATGTACTGCTGACCGACATCCGCATGCCCGGCAGCTCCGGCATCGACCTGCTGCGTGAAGTGCGCGTGGCGCATCCCGACGCTGCCGGTCATCGTGATGACCGCGCACTCGGATCTGCCCAGCGCGGTCAGCGCCTATGAGGGCGGCGCGTTCGAATACCTGCCCAAGCCCTTCGACATCGACCAGGCCGTGGAACTGGTGCGCCGCGCCGGCCAGACCGCGCGCAAGGGCGACGAGACTCCGGCGCAGACGCCGGAAATTCCGGAGCTGCTGGGCAAGGCGCCGGCGATGCAGCAGGTGTTCCGCGCCATCGGCCGTCTGTCGCGCTCGAGCGTGGCCGTGCTCATCACGGGCGAGTCCGGCACCGGCAAGGAGCTGGTCGCGCGCGCGCTGCATGAGCACAGTCCGCGACAGGCGAAGCCCTTCGTCGCGCTGAACACCTCGGCCATTCCGGCCGAGCTGCTCGAATCGGAACTGTTCGGTCACGAGAAGGGTTCGTTCACCGGCGCCGACACGCAGCGCCGCGGCCGCTTCGAGCAGGCGAATGGCGGCACGCTGTTCCTCGACGAAATCGGTGACATGTCCACGCCACTGCAGACGCGCCTGCTGCGAGTGCTCGCGGAAGGCGAGTTCTACCGCGTCGGTGGCCAGACGCCGATCAAGGTGGACGTGCGCGTGATCGCCGCGACGCACCAGAACCTCGAGGAGCGCGTGGAGCGCGGCATCTTCCGCGAGGATCTCTATCACCGCCTGAACGTGATCCGCATCGAGCTGCCGCCGCTGCGATCGCGCACCGAGGACGTGCCCGACCTGCTGGGCACTACCTGCGCCAGGCGGCCTCGGAGCTCGGCACCGAAACCGAAGACGCTGGCGCCGGTCACGCTGGAACGCCTGCAGGCCTATCGCTGGCCGGGCAACGTGCGCGAGCTCGTGAACCTCTGCCGCCGGCTGACCGCGCTGGCGCCGGGCAGCGAGATCCAGCTGCAGGACCTGCCGTCGGAGATGCACATCGTCACGCCGGCCGCGCAGACCGACTGGGCGGCCGCGCTCACGCTCTGGGCCAAGGCGCAGCCGCACGACGGCACCGTGGCCTGGCTGGACCAGGCGCTGCCGGAGTTCGAGCGCGTGCTCATCCGCGTCGCGCTGAATCGCACGCACGGTCACCGCCAGGAAGCCGCGCGAGTGCTCGGGTGGGGCCGCAACACGCTGACTCGCAAGCTGAAAGAACTGGGCATGTCCGACGACGAGTCGCTGCCCTGACTCCCGGGGACAGGGCCAGGCTTGAGCCCTGTCCCGCGCCAGCCGACCTAACAACCCTTAGCTATTTTCCACGATGCCGATCTAGGCATCGACCCGCTTGTCCACCGGTTTCCACGGGACAAAACTCGCTGTACCCGGGACAGGGAATGTCTTGAGGGGAGAGGCGATTTGTTAGCGCTACCCAGCGTGCGCAATTCACGCTTTTTCCCGCTGTTTTCCCCCAAGGGGTTACATAACTGAAGGAGCGCGTGATTGCCGTCGCGAATCGGAAACGGCTTTGTTTCCAGTGTCCCGGGCTTGTTCCATTCTTTGTCCCATCAGGGTTCCGGACATTTTTTTCCAAAGTCCGGCGAAGAGAGGAAACATGCAAGAAGTTGTCGTCACAGCCACCAAGTACCCCGAGATCGTCGTCCAGGGTCAGCGCTACGACTACACGTCGGACATCGTTCTCGCCGTCGTCGGTGTGATCGCTGCCGCGTTCATCGTCTGGCGCTACACGGCTGCTCGCCGGGCGCAAGGACTAGTCGGTCGCTCGTTGCGCGCGGGCTGATCGTCCCGTCAGTCCGTGCGCAGCGAACCCACGAGTTCGGTGATTCCGCCGAGCTTGTTGGCGACCAGGTAGTCCGCCACGCCCGCGTTGATCTTGCGGCACAGCAGCGGATCGTAGAAAAGCGCAGTCCCCAGGCCCACGGTCGTGGCGCCCGCGATCATGAATTCCAGCGCATCCTCCGCCGTGGTGATTCCGCCCTGGCCGATGATGGGCACGTTGTGCTTCTTCGCGACGTCGTAGACCTGGTGCACCTTGAGCAGCGCGATCGGCTTGATCGCGGGCCCCGACAAACCACCCTGGATATTGCCGATCACCGGCCGCCGCGATTTCACGTCGATGGCCATGCCCATGATCGTGTTGATCACCGCGAGTCCATCCGAGCCCGCCTCGATGCAGCGGCGCGCGTTTTCCTTGATGTCGGTCTGGTTCGGCGAGAGCTTGGTGATGATGGGCTTCTTCGTCGCCTTGCGGCAGGCCTCCACCACCTTGGCCGACATGTCCGGGTAGTTGCCGAAGGCGACGCCACCTTCCTTCACGTTCGGACACGAGATGTTGATCTCGATGGCGTCGATCGGCGAATCGTCGAAGCGTCGCGTGACCTCGACGTACTCCTCGATCGTCGAGCCGGAGACATTCGCGAAGAAGCGCGTCTCGCTGAAATCCAGCGTGGGCAGGATCTTCTGCACCACGTGGTCCGCGCCGGGATTCTGCAGGCCGATGGCGTTCAGCATGCCCGACGGAGTCTCGTAGACCCGATGCGGCGTGTTGCCCAGGCGCGGCTGGCCGGTGGTGCCCTTGAGCACGATGGCGCCCACGTCGCGGTTCGAGAAGCCCTCGACGCGGGTGTACTCCTCGCCGAAGCCCACGCAGCCCGACAGCAGCACGATGGGCGAGTTCAACTCGAGTCCGCAGAAACTGACGCGAAGGGGGTTCGGCAAGGAGATGCGCGGCGGCGTTCATGGGACGCGCATTGTACGATGCGCGCCCGTCCCCTTCGTCACCAAAAAGGGCCCGAAATGCCCGTGAAAAAGCCAGCTTTCCTGCTGCCGTTTGATCTCCGCCGGCTGGCGCTGGCCTGCGGCCGACCAACCCATCTTCGCCACCAATGACCCGGAACCGCCGGCCCATCGACCCGGGTTATGATCACCGCCGTGGCCGGACGAAGCCGACGCGCAGGGCACGGCAACCGGCAGCCCGCTGGAGCGCTGGACGGCAACAGGCGCGAGGCCGGTCGCGCCCGTGCCGCCGCGATCATCGGGCGTTACTGGCTGGAACGGGTCCCGGAGAATCCCGAGAACTGCGCCAAGGCCATCGAGTGGTTCACCAAGGCAGACAAACTCGGCAGCAACGAAGCGCCGACCTGGCTGGGCCATCTGTATCGCCGCTTCGATTGCCCGCAACGCAACCTCAAGATGGCAGCGAGTGGCTGCGCAAGTCGGTCCCGTTGATGTCCTTCGGCGCGGCCGCGGATCTCTCCGCCCTTCTACGCGGAGCAGGGCACACCCGAAAGTGACGCCACTCTGGCGTACGCGTACGCCGGGTCGCGGCGGCCGCGGAGAATTTCCGGCCGATGATCCGCAATCCCCAGCCCGTCTCGCCACCCTGGAGCAGGGCCTGGATGCGCGCCAGAAAAAGACCGCCGTTGAACTGGCGGACAAACTACTCGCCGCCATCCAGAAGCGGCGCGCCGCGCTCTGACCGCCGCGCCGCGTGCGGAAAAACCTGCGCCCATGCAACGGGTGCGGCTGGACCGTGAACCTCGTCGGCTTACGACGAGCTGCGCGAATGTGCGGCGAATATCATCGGCAACTGCGGGAGTGCGGCGCCCGCGTACCTCAAGCCGCAACCAGGGTGCGGAGTACCTGCGATGCCAACTCGCAGTGGACCACCGGATGTTCGCGCTGGGCACGAAATTCACCAACCAACGCGAAACGCTGTTGCCGCCCGGGTCCACACGTCGCTTGTACGTCGGCAGCGTGGGTGATGTCGGCGCAACAGGACCTGCCGTGAGCTGCAAGGTGATCGCGGGCCTGGCGGCAGACGTCGCCGCCAGCAAATGCCGCGTGACCACCACGGGTGTGCCCTCGGTCTCTGACTTCTATCCCGCCGGCGCGAAACGTCGCAACGAAGAAGGCCGTGTGGTGCTGTAGCGTCTGGATGGACCAGAAGGAAGGTCATCCCGCGCTGGTGGAGCTCAAGGACAGTCAGCGGCTTTTCCGGAACTGGACCAGGCCGGCGTGAAGATGGGCAGCTACATGGTCTTCAGCGGCCAGTGTGAGCATGGGTACACGTCGGTGGCGATCTCCTTCCGGCTCACGGACTGACCGATGTTCCACGTCGTGCTCTTCGAGCCGGAGATTCCGCCGAACACGGGCAACCTGATCCGCCTCGCCGCGAACACCGGCTGCGAGTTGCATCTGTCAAGCCGCTGGGTTTCCGACTGGATCGCAAGTCCGTGCGTCGCGCCGGGCTCGACTACGACGAGTTGGCGACGGTGCACGTACACGAGAATTTCGCGGCTGCGCGCGCTGCGCTGCCCGGGCGCTGGTTCGCCATCGAGACCGGCAGCACGCGCCGCCACGTGGACGCCAGCTTCGCGGCGGGCGATGTGTTGTTGTTCGGCTCGGAGCGCCGTGGTCTGCCGCCCGAAGTGCTGACCACCATCGATCCCGCGCACATCCTGTCGTTGCCGATGCTGCGCCGGCAATCGCAGCCTGAATCTCGCGAACGCCGCAGCGATCACGGTGTACGAAGCCTGGCGTCAGTTGGATTTCGCCGGTGCGGGCACTTGAGCCGCGGCGCCGACGCGGCGTCATTCCACTTCGGCCCGGATCGGGCGGGTCATCAGTTCCTTGACCACATCACGCGCGGACTCGTTCTCGTACAGGATGCGATAGATGCCGGCGCGATCGGCATGTCGACCTTCTCGCGCGCGCCACCGAATGCACGGCGCGCGCCGCGATGTAACCCTCGACCACCTGGCCGATTTCCTTGAGCGCCTGTTCGACGCTCTTGCCCGCGGCCAGCGCCAGGCCGAAGCGCCGGTTGCGCGACTGATTGTCGGTGCAGGTGAGCACCAGGTCGCCGAGTCCCGCCAGGCCCATGAAGGTTTCCGCCTGCGCGCCCAGCGCCACGCCCAGCCGCACGACCTCGCTGAGGCCGCGCGTGATCAGCGCGATGCGCGTGTTGGCGCCGAAGCCCAGGCCATCGGACAGACCCGGCGCCCACGGCGAGCACGTTCTTGACTGCGCCGCCCACTTCCACGCCGACGATGTCGGTGGACGTGTAGGCACGAAAATTCGAGGCATGCAGGCTCTTGGCGAGCTGCGCGGCGAATTCCGCATCCGGCGAAGCGATGGTCATCGCGGTGGGCAGGCCCATGCCCACTTCGCGCGCGAACGTCGGCCCGGAGAGCACGGCCACCGGGTATTGGTCGCCCAGCACATCGTAGGCCACCTGGTGCGGTAGTTTGCCCGTGTCGAGCTCGAAGCCCTTGGTTGCCCAGGCCAGACGTGCGTCGCGCGCCAGCAGAGGCTTCAACTGCGTCAGCAGCGAGCGCAGCGCATGGCTGGGAACGGCAAGAATGATGGCCGCCGCGCCCTTCACGGCCGCCGGCCAGGTCGTCGTGGATCTCGACGGCGTCGGGAAACTTCGCGTCGGGTAGATAACGTCGGTTCTGCGCGCTCGGCCCGCATGGTCGCGGCATCGCCGGTCATTGCGGCTCCACAGGCGCGTCGGATGACCAGCGCGCGCGAACTGGATGGCGAGCGCCGTGCCCCAGGATCCCGCGCCGAGAACGGCGACCGTTTGTTCCGGTTGTCGGTGCCGGGGTCCACGGATCGGCGCGGGCGTGAGTGCGCCCGCGCCTGACCTCAGTTCGCCGCGCCCTGTCGCGGCCTGCGCCGCCTGCTGCGCGAGACCGCGCGCGAACAGCTCGTTGAAGTCCACCGGCGGCAGCACGAAGTTCGGGAAGCCACCCTGGGTGACGAGGTTCGAGACCGCGACGCGCGCGTACGGGAACAGCACGTTCGGGCACACCGTGCCGATGGCGCGGCGCGTGTCGTCGGGCGACAGGCCCTTCATGACGAACAGGCCGGCCTGCTTCACTTCCACGAGGAAAGCCGTGGCTTCGCCCTGCTTGGCGCCGACCGTGACCGTGAGCACCACCTCGTTCACCTCGGGCGCGACGACCGTGGCCGTGGTGTTGATGTCCAGCGAGATCTGCGGATTCCAGTTGCCGTCCAGGCGCGGACCCTTCGGTGCTTCGTACGAGCAGTCCTTCAGGTACACGGACTGGATGGCGAGCATCGGGCCGGTTCTGTTCGTTCGCCACGGGGGTGGTCTGGTTTTCCATTTGCGTTTCCTGGTTGAAAGTCGGCGGCCGATCACTGCCCAGCAGGGCGTCGAGTTTGCCCGCCTCTTCGAGGGCGTGCAGGTCGTCGCACCCGCCCACGTGATGGTCGCCGATGAAAATCTGCGGCACGCTTCGGCGGCCGCTGCGGGTCTGCATCTCGGCGCGCTTCTCCGGCGCCGCTTCCACGTCGATGTCCTCGAAGGCTCACACCCTTCCGCGTGAGCAACGCGCGCGCGCGACTGCAGTAGGGACACCAGCTCGTGGTGTACATCGTCACCGCGGGCGGGCATCACTCCCCAGGCCTTGGTGACCGGCAGATTTTCCGCGCGCCAGCCGGTGAACCCGCCGCGCAGCGCAGAAGGCCTTGGTGAATCCCTGGTTGCTGAGCTGGCGCACGGCCGCGGCCGAGAGCGAGCCGGATTCGTCGATGACCACCACCGGCTTTTCCTTGAACCGCTTGAAGTTGTCGCCGGCCGTCAGGATCTGGTCGGACGGCAGCTGCTTGGCGCCGTTCACATGGCCCTGGGCGAACTCCTCGGGCTTGCGGATGTCGAGCACCAGGGCACCCTGGTTCATGAGCCGCACCAGTTCCTGCGAGGAAATCGCGGCGAAGGCCGTGGCGCGCAGGCGCGACTCGTTGGCGATCACGATGATCAACGCCAGTACCGCGGCGCCGGCAGCAGGACGGGTGGTGGGTGACGTATTCGATGAAGCGTTCCATGGGATCACGGCGGCCGGCAAAAAAGGGAGCGCATTATAGCGACCGCGCGTGCCCGCCTTATTTCAGTGCCGGATACCTAGAATATGACCATGCGATGGTACCCCGGGGCGGCCTGGACTGCTCTTCCTCCTGGCCGATCGGGCTGTCTCTCCCTGGAACCGGCGGCTGCCCAGGATTCCAACCCGGCCAAGGCCGAGGCCGAGCTCAAGGCCGTCCGTACGCAGATCGACAAGGTGCGGGCGGAGATGGACGCGGGACGCCGGACGTCGCGACAAGCTCACGCGCGAGATCGAGGAAAGCGAAAAGACCGTGAGCAGCGCGCGCGGCGAACTGGACAAACTGCGCCGCGAACGTGCCGCGCACACCGCCCGGCGCGCCGAGCTCGCCGGGCTGCGGCGCGTCGAGGAAACCGCGCTGGCGCGCGATCGCGAGGCGCTGGCCGGCCAGATCCGCGCCGCGCACATGATCGGCCAGGCAAGGAGCCGCTCAAACTACTGCTCAACCAGCGCGATCCGGCGCAGGCCGGCCGGGTGCTCACGTACTACCAGTATTTCGGTCGCGCGCGTGCCAGCCAGATCGCGGCGATCAACGAGCACATCGGCGAGACTCAACTACGCTGGACGAGCGCTGGCCCGCGAGGAAGAACGGCTCTGCCGCGCTCGAAGAGCAACAGAAGGGCGCAGGTGGCCCAGCTGCAGTCCGCGCGCGACCGCCGCGGCCGCGCGCTGGTCACGCTGGAAGCCGAATCGAAGAACCGCGCGAAGGAGCTGCGACCGGCTCAAGGAGCAGCAGGGCGGGCTGGAAAAGCTGGTTCGCGAACTGCGCCGCGCGTTGGAGCGCATCGAGAAATTTCCCACCGACAGCAAGGACGCCTTCGCCAAACTGCGCGGCAAGCTCGCCTGGCCGGTGTCGGGCCGGTTGCTGGCATCCTTCGGCCAGGTGCGGGCAGGCGGTGTGAAATGGGATGGCGTGCTGGTATCGGGCAACCAGGGCTCACCGGTCCGCGCCGTCTACCACGGCCGCGTGGTCTACGCCGACTGGCTGTCTGGCCTGGGGCTGCTGACCATCATCGACCATGGCGACGGATACCTCAGCCTCTATGGCCACAACGAGCGCCTGTACAAGGAAGTGGGTGAACGCGTGACCGCCGGGGACACCATCGCCACGGTCGGGGATTCGGGCGGCCGCCAGGCGCCCGCCCTGTATTTCGAGATCCGGAAGGGTGGACGGCCGGTGGATCCGAGGCCTTGGTTCAAGTCCGCGGCGCCTTAGTGGTGCCCGGCACCACTGAAACGCCAACTGCATCAACGCCCTAAGGGCTTGTTTGGGCGATCGTCCCGCATTGATGTCCTTCGAAGCCTCCATGGAGCCCTACGCCCAGCTCGTGCGGTCGCTGCTGCCCCGCACGGCTTCGGTGAACCTGTTCGACGCCGCCGGCAAGCTGCTCTGGAGCAGCACCGCGCGCGCCAATCCGGACCTGTTCGCCCTGGTGCTGCAGGCCATCGGTGATTTCGAGTCGCGTCCCCAGCTGGAACGCGCGGAAGGGTTCGGCCAGCACTGCCAGCTCGCCCGACGACGGGCCGGCCTATCTATTCTGGCTGCGCGACGCGGGTGGCGGTGTCGCCGCCATCGCCGCCGTGGTCTGCAACCGGCCGCAAGGCGAGACCGAAGTCCTGCCGTTCTCGTTCGTCTACGACCATCTCAAGCCGGCGATGGAGCTGCTGCGCCGCGACCTGCTGGCGCGCGCCAGCATCGACAAGCTCAACGAATCGCTGGTTGCGCGCGACAAGGACCTGGAGCTGCTGCTCTCGGTCACCGGCAGCCATCCCAAGGTCGGCGGGTCCGACGATCTGCAGAGCCTGCTCGCCAACGCCGCCAACCATCTCAAGTGTGTACTCGCGGGCATCGTGGTGCCCGACAAGGGACTCACGCTCACCTTCCCCGACAGCCACGACAGCAGCATCCTCACGCGCACGCAGCGCCAGCTGCTGGCCATCACGCAGACGCGCCGCGATCCGCTGGTGATCAACAAGATCGCCACGCAGGCCGGGCAGGTCGCGATCCCGTACCGCATCCTCGCGTGCCCGCTGCGGCAAGGCTCGGGCCGCACCTCCGGCGTGCTCGCGCTGTTCCGCAAGCTAGAAGCGCCGGAGTTCGTCGGCCGCGACGTGCACCTCGCGGACCTCGTGGCGCACAAGATCGCCGCGAGCATCGAGACCAGCTACGACACGCTCTCCGGCCTGCTCACGCGCGCCGCACTCGAGCAGCGCGTGAAGCTCATGTTCGCCGAGGCCGGCGCGCGCGTGCAGCGCTGGAGCCTGCTGTACGTGGACATCGACGAGCTGCACGTCATCAACGAAAACTTCGGCATGCACGTGGGCGACCAGGCGATCTCGCAGATCGGCGACCTGCTGCGCAAACACCTGCCGCCGAATTCCTTCGCCTCGCGCATCTCCGGTGACCGCTTCGCGGTGGTCATGCCCTCGGAGATGGACGAGGCCGCGATGTTCGGCGAAGGCCTGCGCGAAGGCGTCACGCGCCTGTCCACCGCGCACGTCGATGCGCGCTACCGGCTGTCGATCAGCATCGGCGTCACGCCCTTCAGCGGTCGCGACGGCGAGCTGGGACGTTCGCTGGCCGAAGCCGAATCCGCGTGCAAGGCCGCCAAGGACCGCGGCCGCAATCGCCTGGAGACCTTCCAGGAGAACGACGTCTCGATCATCCGCCGCTTCACCGACATCAACGTGGCCACCGACGTACGCGGCGCGCTGGCCGAGAACCGGCTGCGTCTCGAAGCCCAGATGATCGCGCCGTTCGCGGTGAAGCCCGCGGACGGCAAGCTGCCCGGCAAGGGCGAAGACCGCTCGCGCCCGCACTACGAACTGCTGCTGCGCATGCTGGATCCCGATGGCAACACCATCGGCCCGGACCGTTTCCTGTCCGCGGCGCTGCGCTACCAGATGATGCCCACCATCGATCGCTGGGTGATCGCCAGCGTCATCGAGATGCTGCGCCCGCGGCGCGAGCTGCTCATCAACGCGCCGGTGTGCTTCACGATCAACTTCTCGGGCCAGTCGCTGCACGACGAGGAATTCTCGGACTACGTGATCCGGAGCATCGAGACCAGCCGCATCAACCCGGCGGTCTTCTGCTTCGAGCTCACCGAGAGCGCGGCGGTGGCCAGCATCAACGACGCGAACAAGCTCATGCAGCGCCTGCGGAAGCTGGGCTGCGGCGTGGCGCTGGACGATTTCGGCACCGGCCTGTCGTCGCTTTCCTACCTGCGCTCCATGCCGGTTTCCATGCTCAAGATCGACGGCAGTTTCGTGCGCGACATCCTGCGCGACGAGCGCGCCGAGTCCATGGTGCGCGCCATCGCCCAGCTCGCGCGCGCGATGAACATCACCACCGTGGCCGAGTACGTCGAGACCGAGGAGATCCGCACGCGTGTGCGCTCGCTGGGTGTCGACTACGGCCAGGGGTTCGCCATCGCGCGTCCCGTGCCCGTGGCCGAAGTGCTGGACGTGTTGCCGGTGCTCGCGGCCGCCACGCCAGGCGCTTTCCTGCTCGACGAACCCGCACGCGACACGGGCAGCTAACTTACTAATTGCGTTGGGCTTCTTTGCGATAGCATGGCGGCCCATGAAGTGGCTGCTCGCCGGCATCGTGATCGGATTGTTGATCGCCCTGGGCGGGAACGTGCTCGCCAGTCGCGACGAACCCGCCATACCCGCCGCCAGCGCCACCAAGCCCGTCGAGGCGATCGCCGGGCCGCTGAGCGCCACCGAATCCGCGCAGCTCAAGGAAATCATCGAGCGCGTCGAGCGCGAATACGTCGACGACGTCCAGCATCCCGCGCTCATCGATGACGCGCTGCGCGGCCTGGTCAATGGCCTGGATCCCTACTCTTCCTATCTCGATGCCGAGGAATACGCCGACCTGCGCGTGAGCACCGCGGGCACCTACGCGGGCATCGGCATCGAGGTATCCACCGCCGATCGCGCATTGCGCGTGGTCCGGCCGTTCCGGGGTTCACCCGCCGCCACGGCCGGCATCCAGAGTGGCGACATGATCGCCGCCATCGATGGCACGCCGGTCGGCGCCGATCTCGACTCCGCCATGGCGCGCATGCGGGGACCGCGCGGCTCCACGGTCAAGCTCGCGGTCATGCGAGTGGGGCAGGCGCTGCCACTCGAGTTCACGGTGGAACGCGCGCAGGTCGACGTGCACAGCGTGGCGATGGTGCCGCTCGCCGGCGGTTTCGGGTACACGCGCATCACCGGTTTCAGCGACACGACGGCCGAGGACTTCGCCACCGCCATCGCGCGCCTGCGCCGCGATCTCAAGGCCAAGCCGCGCGGCGTGATCATCGACCTGCGCAACAACCCGGGTGGTGTGCTCGAGTCCGCGGTGGAAGTGGCGGACCTGCTGCTCGAGGAAGGCGTGATCGTCACCGCCGACGGCCGCACGCCCGCGGCGCGGTTCACCATGCAGGCCACACCCGGAGACGTGCTGCCCGGCGTCCCGATGGTGGTGCTGGTGAACAGCTCCACCGCGTCCGCCGCCGAGATCCTGGCCGGCGCGTTGCAGGACCATCACCGCGCGGCGCTGCTGGGCCGGCGCACCTTCGGCAAGGGCTCGGTGCAGACGGTGATGCCGCTGTCGGGCGGACGCGCCATCAAGCTCACCACGTCGCGCTATCACACGCCGTCGGGCCGCTCCATCCAGGGCCGTGGCATCGAGCCGGACCATGTATTCGAACAGATCGATGGAATGCCGCTCGATCTGGAAGACAATCGCGTGCGCGACATGCTCGCCACGCAGGATGCCGGTGTGCAGGCGGCGCTCGAACTACTCAAGGGGCGCAAGCCGAAGGCCAATGACAAATCCCACACCGGTCTCACCGCGATGACTCCCGCATGGAATTGATCACGTGGTTCGCCGATCTCATCCTGCATCTCGACGACCACCTGGTCGAACTGCTGCGCGATTACGGCGTGTGGGTGTATCTCATCCTGTTCCTGATCGTGTTCGCCGAGACAGGCTTCGTGGTCACGCCTTTCCTTCCCGGCGACTCGCTGCTGTTCGCCGCGGGCGCGCTGGCAGCGGTGGACTCCAGCAACACGCTGTCGCCGTGGATGCTGTCGCTGGTGCTCATCATCGCCGCCATCACAGGCAACACGACCAACTACCACATCGGCCGGTGGATAGGCCCGCGGGCGTTCAGCGGGAACGTGCGCTTCCTCAAGGTGGAATACCTGCGGAAGACGGAATCCTTCTTCGAGAAGCATGGCTCGATGACCATCGTACTGTCACGCTTCGCGCCCATCGTGCGCACCTGTGCGCCGTTCGTCGCCGGTGTGGGCAGGATGCCCTATGCACGCTTCCAGACCTACAACGTCCTCGGCGGTTTGGCCTGGGTGCTGCTCTTCATCTGGGCCGGCTTCTGGATCGGCAACATCCCTTTCATCAAGGACAACTTCGGCTTCGTGACCATCGCCATCGTGGTGGCGTCGTTCCTGCCGGTGGTCTGGGTGGCCCTGAAGAAGGAGTGAGCGAGCAGTGAGCGGCGCGTACCGCAGCTTTGCCCATCGCGTCGACGTCGACGTTCCGGTGCAGCGCGTGTGGCGGGCGTTCACCGACAGCCGCGTGCTCGAACGCTGGACGGCGCGCGGCGCCACGGTCACGCCGTGGGAGAAGGGGCGCCTGCACGTGGAGTTCATCGCCGGCATCGAACTCGATGCCCACATCGACGTGCTGACGGTGCCGCAGCGCATCCGGCTCATCCTCATGCCCGTGAAGGGCATGCCGCCCACGGACGCGCGTTCGGCGGACGCGGCCATCATCGAGGATTTCCTGTTCGAGAAGACCGCGCCCGACACCACGGCGATCCGCCTGTTGTCGAGTGGAGTGCCTTCCGCGCCGGTCTGGGTGACGTACTATCTGCAACGCCGCCGGCAGTGGGAGCTGGCGTTGACCCGACTCAAGGTGTTCCTCGAGAAGGGCCTGGACGAGAAGCCATCCGAACCGAGGTATTGACGAACATGGCGGGTTTCATCTTGCGCGGCCTGGTGGCCGCTTTGGGTCTCTGGGCAGCCACCTCGATCATGGACGGCATCGTGATCGACAAACCGCTCACGCTCGTCCTCGCCGGCTTGTTGTTAGGCGTGGTGAACGCCATCGTGCGGCCGTTCGCGCTGCTGCTGTCCTTGCCCGCGCTGCTGTTCTCGCTCGGCCTGTTCCTGCTGGTGATCAATGCCGCCATGCTGGGCCTGGTGGCGCTGATGCTGAAGGGGTTCACCATCCCGGGCGGGTTCTGGTCGGCGGTGGGGGCCGCGATCATCGTCAGCGTCGTGAGCTGGATCGGCTCGTGGTTCATCGGCTCGCGGGGTCGCGTCGAGATCCTCCGCAACCCCCGCGAATAATGGGGACATTCCTGATTTCCTGGGAAATGGGGACGGGGCTGAGTGCTTGAGGCGGTGCGTTGCCGTGAGAGTGAGGTGTTTCCGGAGCTCAGTCTCGGGCGCGCGCGCTTCGCGCGCGTTCCCTCGGGCGAAGCTGCGCAGGTGGAGCTGTCAGCGCTCCGCTTGGGACTGCTGGTGAACGCGGACTTGGGCTGAACCACCAAAGAGTACCTCCGCGCTGACGCTTCGCCCTCGGCGCCCTCGATTCGCTCCGGAAACACCTCACTCTCACGGCAACGCATCACTGTCGAGGCTTCGCCCCGTCCCCATTTCCCAGGAAATCAGGAACGCCTCACGCATCCATTGGACGCAGGAAGCCGTATCGCCGGCTATGCGTACCCTCATTTTTGCGTCGCTTTGCCTTTGCGCGTTCGGCGCGTCGGCGGCGGACTACACGTTCACGGGTTATGCCCGTGACCTGGACACCGGTGCCCTGCTCTACGTGGAGTCTCATGCGGTGTGCGCGGCGGGCACGCCCGACGAAGAGCGCGTGGTTCTTTATCGCCGCGACGAGCGGGCGGCGCCGTTCGCGCGGAAGACGCTGCGCTACGGTGCGGATCGCGCGCGGCCTGCATTCGACTTCGCGGACTTGCGCAGCGGATTCGCTGAAAGCGTGACGCGCGAAGGATCGGCCGTCCGCGTGAACGCTCGCGCGGGCGCAACGGCGTCGCCGCGCTCCGCCAGCCTCGATCTCTCGGAGGTGGCGGTGATCGACGCGGGGTTCGACGAATACGTTCGCGACAACTGGAGTCGATTGCAGCGGGGTGACTCGCTGAATGCGCCATTCCTCGTGCCCAGCCGGCTGGATGCGGTGAACTTCCGCGTGCGCAAGGTGGGCCGGGCCAGCATCGACGGGGCTGACGTCAGCGTCATCCGCCTGTCGCTCGCAGGCGCGCTGGGCTGGTTCCTGCCCGACCTCGAGGTCAGCTACCGCGATCAGGACCGCCGCCTGCTGCGCTACCGGGGGCTCACCAACATCCGGGACGCGAAGGGCACGCTGCTGGAGGCGCAGATCGATTTCCCGGATTCGGGCGTGACCGCCGGCGAGGTGGATCTCGACGGACTGCGCGCGCTTCCGCTGGCGGCCAGTAGATAGATCACCCGGCCGTCGACGGATCCTTCTGCTGGTCGGCATCCAGCCGCTTCACCTCCTGGCGCACTTCCTTCTGCGGCCAGCTCACCAGCGCGACGCCGGCGAACATCACGGCCATGCCCGTGATCTGATGCGCGCCCAGGTGCTCATCGAGGAACCACCAGCCCAGCACCGCGGCGATGGCCGGGTTCACGTAGCTGTACGTGCCCACCATCGCGGGAGTGGTGTTCCGCGCCAGCCAGGAGAACGCGGTGTACGCGACGCAGGAGCTGGCCACGGTCAGATAGGCCATGGCGATCAGTCCCGTCTTCGACCAGACCCATTGCGAGGCCTCGCCCATGCCGAGCCCCAGTCCGGTCATCATGATTCCGCCCAGCAACATCTGCAGCGACGAGAATGGCAACAGGTCGAGTTTCGAATGCGCGTTGCGGATGTACACCGTGGTCGCCGACCAGATGAACACGATGAGCAGGATCAGCAGCTGATAGCCGAGGTGATCCACGCGCGCGCCGCCGCGCGGCCAGACGATGAGCACCGTGCCCGCGAAGCCGATCACCAGGCCGATCATCGTGCGGCGGTCGAGCGCATGCGCGCGCCGGCCTTGCGTGGCGAACAGCGCGATCCACAGCGCCGCGGTGGCATTGAGGATGGCCGTCTGGTTGGACGCGAGGTACTGCATCGCCCAGTTGGTGCAGGCGTTCGGGATGAACACGCTGCCGACGGCCACGATCAACAACCGCTTCCACTCCGCGGCGTCGAGCTCGTACTTGCTGCCCATGGCCACCGACACGAGACCCAACAGGATGCCCGCGCAGATGAAGCGCACGCCGCCGAACAGGATGGGCGGCATGATGTGCACGCCGATGCTCGCGACCATGTACGTCGATCCCCAGACGAGATAGACGACGGCGAACGCGAGGGCGAGCTTCGCGCGGCGGGAGGGATCGGGGGACATGCGGCTCATGGTGCCGGGTGGGGAAAGCGGGGAGAAGGGCCACCACCCAAAAAACTTCGGGGGAAGAGCACGACCGGCCTGGCCGCGCTCTTCCCCCGGGACAAGTCCGCGGACGCGTCCTCAGGCGGTCTTGCCGCCTTTCACTCCCACGCGGTACAGCCAGTAAGCCACCGCGCCGAGCAACGCCAGACCGACCCACTCGCCGAGCGAGCCGCCGAGCTGGAAGGCCTCGGGCAGCGCGAACACGGCCGCGTCGTCCTTCGCATAGATGGCGAACCCGATGAAGATGCCGATGAGCGCCTCGCCCGTGATCAGGCCGGCGGCGAACAACATGCCCTTGCGATTCCGCTTCTCGGTCTCCTCTTCACTCAGGCCTCTGCCGAAGCCGCGGGTGACCAGGTAGTTCAGCAGACCACCCAGGAAGATCGGGACCATGGTCTCGAGCGGCAGGTAGATGCCGATCGCGGCCGCGAGCACCGGCACGCGGAACGGCGCCTTCTTCGCCTTGAGGATGGAGTCGAAGATGATGACCGCGACGCCGATGACGG
Organism: uncultured Pseudomonadota bacterium; assembly: GCA_963846605.1. Classification (GTDB taxonomy): domain Bacteria; phylum Pseudomonadota; class Gammaproteobacteria; order Steroidobacterales; family Steroidobacteraceae; genus CADEED01. The sequence continues at coordinate 176,396 of CAWJWS010000006.1, read as the reverse complement.
CGCCGATGGCGATCATGTTCCACGGCAGCTCGCCGCCGAACATGCCCTTGGCGACCGAGGCCATCAGGTTGGCCTGCGGCGCCTCGAGCGAATTGGGATGCTCGGCCGTCGCGGGGCCGATGCCGTAGGCTCTTCGCCAGCAGGTTGAGCACCGGCGCCATGATCAGCGCGCAGGAGACCGAGCCGATGGCCAGCATCACCTGCTGTTTCCACGGCGTCGCGCCGACGATGTAACCCGCCTTGAGGTCCTGCAGGTTGTCGCCCGCGATGCACGCCGCGCAGCAGACCACCGCGCCGATCATGACCGCGGCCACCGGGCCGATGGTGGAGGTCTCGCCGAGGAAGCACCATCAGCACCAGCGCGGCGAACAGGATGGTGGCGATGGTGATGCCCGACACCGGGTTGTTGGACGAACCCGACGAGGCCCGCCATGTAGGCCGACACCGAGCAGAACAGGAAGCCGGTGACGACCATGATGATCGACATCGCGAAGCCGATGCCGACGCTGTCGACGATGCTGTAGTAGAGCAGCGCCCAGCGGCACGGTGAACGCCACGATGCCGATGAGCACCCACTTCATCGGAAGGTCGCGGTCGGTATGCGCGATCAGCGCATCGCTGCCGGCGCGCGCGGCGGCGAGGCCGCTCTTCACGCCCGAGACGATCGAATGTGCGCAGCGTGATCAGCGCCCAGAGGCCGCCGACCAGCATGGCGCCGACGCCGAGATAGCGGATCTGCGCGCCGCGCAGCATGCCAGCCGAAGTCTCCGCACATTCCGAGCTGCTCAGGCCCTGGCAGGCAGCCGCTATCGCGGCGGCGAGTTCCGGGTTATCGGGCAGGAAAACGCGTGGTAGATCGGGATCGCGATGTTGAAGGACAGCAGACTGCCCGACACCACGACGGCGCCGATGTTGAGTCCGACGATGTAGCCGACGCCGAGCAGCGCGGGCGACAGGTTCGTGCCCATGTAGCCGAGGTACTTGCCGAGGAACCCGCTGGCGAGCGCGCTGTCCGGAATGATGCGCAGGCCGCTGGCGGCGATGAGCTTGCCGATGCCGCCGACCAGCGCCGAGATGCCCAGCACCTTGACGCCTTCGCCCGGATTCTCGCCGGCCTTCAGCACCTCGGCCGCGGCCTTTCCCTCGGGGAAAGTCATCTTCTGGTCGACGATCAGCGAGCGGCGCAGCGGCACGGAGAACAGCACGCCGAGCAGGCCGCCGAGGCCGGCGATCGCCAGCACCCAGGAATACTTGAAGTCCGTCCAGTAGCCCATGAGCACCAGCGCGGGAACCGTGAAGATCACGCCCGACGCGATCGACGTGCCCGCCGACGCGCCGGTCTGCACGATGTTGTTCTCGAGGATGCCGCCGCCACCGAGCGCGCGCAGCACGGCCATGGACACCACCGCGGCCGGAATCGCCGAGGCGATGGTCATGCCGGCGAACAGGCCGAGATAGGTATTGGCGGCCGCCAGGATCACCGCCAGTACGATGGAAAGGATGATGGCGCGCGCGGTGAGCTGCGGCGCCGGAGCCACGTTGGTGTTCATCTAGCTACCTCTGTGTTCTTGTTCTGGAGCACGGCTACTCGCCGAAACGCTGATTCATTTCCCACTGCGGCTACCAGCCGCAGCTTTGGCCCTTGTTCTGCTCTTCCAGCCAGCCCTCGAGCGGCTTGAAGTAGTCGATGATCGCGGAGGCGTCCATCTGGCGCTTGCCGGTGAGCTTTTCCAGCGTGTCCGGCCACGGCTGGCTCTGGCCCAGCGCCATCATCGCGCCGTACCGGGCACCGGCTTCCTTGTTGCCGAAGATCGAGCACTCGTGCAGCGGACCCTGGTATCCGGCCGCATCGCACAGCGCCTTGTGGAACTGGAACTGCAGGATGAACGACAGGAAGTACCGCGTGTACGGCGTGTTGCCGGGGATGTGGTACTTCGCGCCCGGATCGAAGTCGTCTTCCGTGCGCGCCACCGGCGGCACGAGGCCCTGGTACTTCAGGCGCAGGTCCCACCAGGCCTTGTTGTACTCGGCTGGCTTGATGCGGCCGTCGAACACGCCCCAGCGCCACTCGTCGATGAGCTTGCCGAATGGCAGGAAGGCGATCTTGTCCAGCGCCATCTTCATCTGCTGGTTGATGATGGCCTCCTGCGAGGGCTTCACGGCACCGACCAGGCCGATCTTGTGTAGATAGGCGGGCGTGACCGAGAGGTTCACCGCGTCGCCGATGGCTTCGTGGAAGCCGTCGTGCGCGCCACCCTGGAACAGCGGCGGCTGGTCCTTGTACCAGATGTAGTAATAGACATGACCCAGCTCGTGGTAGACCGTGAACAGGTCTTCCTCGATGGGCTTGATGCACATCTTGATGCGCACGTCGTCCTGGTCGTCGATATCCCAGGCGCTGGCGTGGCAGACCACTTCACGGTCACGCGGGCGCGTGAACATCGAGCGCTCCCAGAACGTTCTGCGGCAGCGCCGGGAAGCCGATCGAGGTGTAGAACGCCTCCGCGGACCTGGTCATCTTTATGGCGTCCCACTTCTGCGCCTGCAACAGCCGGTCGGCCGATTCGATGCTGGCGTTCGGATACGGCTTCAGCAGGTCGTCGTACACGCGGTTCCACTGCTGCGCCCACATGTTGCCGAGCAGGTGGACGGGCATCGGCTTGCCGTCGGCCACCTTGTCCTTGCCGTACTTCTGCGCCGAGCCGCTTGCGGGCGTAGCAGTGCAGGGACTTGTAGAGCGGCTCCACCTGCGAGTACAGGCGCGCGGCTTCCTTCTCGAAGTCCGCGGCCGGCATGTCGTAGCCCGAGCGCCAGAGCGCGCCCACGTTGTCGTAGCCCAGTTCCCTTGCGCCTTCGTTCGCGAGCTCCGCGAAGCGCTGGTACTTCGGACGCATCGGACGCGCGATGGAGTGCCAGCCCGTCCAGGCCTCGGTCAGCTGCATCGTAGTTGCGGCTGTTGGCGATGACGTCGGAGAGATCGTCGAGATTCTTGCAGGCGCTTTCCTTGTTCTTGTCGGCACCCGGCGGGCAGTACTTGCCCTCGCCGTACATGGCCTCGAGCTCGGTGATCAGCGTCGCGAATTCCGCACGTTTGGTGGCATCCGCCGGCGCGGGCGCACTCACCGCCAGCTTGATGAGTTCCAGCGATCGCGCCGTGCTCGCGTCGAGCTTGGACTTGTCGTACCCCTTGGCTTCATTCGCCTTACGGTTGAAGTACTCGAGGACGCGTTCGGTGACCTTGCGCGTTCAGGTACTGGGTGTCGACCGTGATGTTCGTGGCCTGCGTCCAGCCCGCCGCGTTTCCTTCGCGGGCGATGCCCACGAGATCCTTGTTCACCTCGGCGATGAAATCCGGCGCGGGCTTCTCCAGCTTGATCGGCGGATTGGTTCCCTTGGGACCTCCGCAGGAAACCAGCGCGCAGCAGAGGGCCAGAGCGCCAGTGCGCCGCCCAGATAGTTAGAGAATTTCATTTCGCGTCTCCGATCCAGCTGCGCAGGCCGCGCGATACGAGCAGGATGATCACACCAGCACCGGCGCCGATCAGGGTCATCTTCATGAAGATGTCCGGCATCTGATCGGCCTTCGCTTCCGCAAACTGTCCGCCGACGAGGCCGGCAACCGTGTTGCCGATGGCGGTGCCCAGGAACCACGTGCCCATCATCCGGCTCACGAACTTCTGCGGCGCGAGCTTGGTCACGTTCGACAGGCCCACCGGCGACAGACACAGCTCGCCGAACGTGTGGAACAGGAACGCGAGGAGCAGCCACACGGGACCGACCTTGCCGCCCGTGGAGACCACGAGCTTCGCGGCGAAGTACATGACCAGGAAGCCGACACCCAGCAGCAGCAGACCCAGGCCCATCTTCAACGGCGCGGAAGGGTCGAGATTGCGCACGCCAAGCGAAACCCAGATCCAGGCGAAGAACGGCGCGAAGATGAAGATGAACACGGATTCACCGACTGGTACCACGTGGCAGGATGCTGGCCATCGGCGAACCAGCTTCCGAGCATCGTGCGATCGGTGTACTCGAACGCGAAGGTGTTGAACGTGGTTCCCTGCTGCTCGAAGCCGCCCCAGAAGAGCACCGCGCAGAAGAAGAACACGACGATGACGCCGATCTTCTTCTTCGCCGCGACATCGAGTTCCTTCGACATCAGCACGTAACCGAAGAAAAACACCGCCAGGGCGATCTGCACGGCCAGCATTCCCAGCGCGAGCTGATGTTCCGTGGGCGGGTTGTCACGGGCGAACAGCACCGCGGCGAGTATCGCGGTCGCGACGCCGATGCCGGCGAGCAGCGACCAGGTGCGCTTGCGCTCCGCCGGCGTGACGTTCTTGGGAGGAAGTCCTGCGTCACCCAGGTAGCGCTGCGAGAACAGGAAATACAGGGTCCCGAGCAGTGTCGCGACACCGCAGGCGAAGAAGCCGAGGCGCCAGTTGCATCTTCTCGCCGATCAGGCCGCTCGCGAGCAGCGGGCCAACGAACGCGCCCAGATTGATGCCCATGTAGAAAATGGAAAAGCCCGCGTCGCGCCGGGCGCCGGGTTGCCCTTCGTACAGCGCGCCCACCACCGAGGACACGTTGGGTTTCAACAGGCCGATGCCCAGGACCATCACGAAGACGCCGGAGTAGAACACCGCGGACGTGGCCGGAATCGCCAGGATGAAATTTCCGGCGGCGATGAACAGGCCGCCGATGAATATCGCCTTCCGCTGACCTATCAGTCGATCGGCCATCCAGCCGCCCGGAATCGCCAGCAGATAGGCGCCACCCGCGAACAGCGCGTACACGGCGCCGGCCGTCGCGCCGTCCACGCCGAAGCCCGGGTTGGTGGCCAATGTGGCAGCCGACAGGAACGGCACCAGCATCGAGCGCATGCCGTAGTAAGTGAACCGCTCGAAAAACTCGACGAGGAAGCAGGTGACCAGGCCGCGCGGATGTCCAAGAAATTGCTTCCCAGGGTCCGACGTCGCGACCGTGGTCGCGGAGGGATCGTTCATCTTTTAATGCCCCGAATCTTGTTGGGCGCTGTTGCGCCGCGTTGGCGCCGAGTCTGTACCAACGGGACGGGGGCCAGCAAGAAGCGTCAGTTCGCTTCGGCGCCTTCTTTTTCCGATTCGGCCTTGTCCGCTTCTTCCTTCCCGGCCTTTTCGGCCGCCTCGCGCCGCATCTTCTGCATGACGCGTGCCATCACCAGGCCGCCTTCATAGAGCAGCCACATGGGCACGGCCATGATGGTCTGCGAGATGGCATCGGGCGGCGTGAGGATGGCCGCCACCACGAAGATGCCGATGATCACGTAACCGCGGTTCTTGCCCAGGCTCTCGACTTTCACGAGGCCGGTGAGCACCAGCAGCACCACGGCCACGGGTACTTCGAAGGCCACGCCGAAGGCGAAGAACATGGTGAGCACGAAGTCGAGATACGCGGCGATGTCGGGCATGTAGGAAACGCCCGCGGGCGCGGTGCCGACCAGGTAGCTGAACATCACCGGGAACACGACGAAGTACGCGAAGAACACGCCCGAGTAGAACAGCACCACCGACGACACCAGCAGCGGCACCGCGAAGCGCTTCTCGCGCTTGTACAAGCCGGGCGCGACGAAGGCCCAGATCTGGTACAGCAGCACCGGGATCGCGATGAAGATGGACACGTAGAACGCCAGCTTGAATGGCGTCATGAACGGCGACACCACGCTGGTGGCGATCAGCGCCGTGCCCTTGGGCAGCTTGTCGAGCAGGGGCTGCGCCACCACGCTGTAGATCTCGTTGGCATAGATCGCGCAGGGAATGAATGCCAGCAGCAACGCCAGCAGGCCCTTCATGAGCCGGTCGCGCAGCTCCAGCAGGTGCGACATCAGCGTGCCTTCCGCCAGGTCCTCTTTCTTGTCCGTGTCGCTGGCCATCGTCAGGACTTCGGCGGGTCGTCGGGCGGACTAGTTAGGTCGAGCTCGCCCTGGGCATCGGCGGGAGAAGCGGGAGTCGCGGAAGCATCCGGCTGCTCCGGTGAACCGGCGGGCGTTTCCGCGGCCGCGCGGTTGCCCGGATGCATGTGGTGATCGGGTGGATAGAAGTCTTCCTCCGTGTCCGCGTACATCGGCGGAGCCGGAGGTGGCGCATCGGCGGCAGGATCCCCCGTGGATGCCGTCGAAGGAGTCGCAGCGGTGGTGGCAGCGGGCGAGGCGGGCTTCTTCGGGTCCAGCGACGTATCGATATCCGGATCGATGCTCACCTTGGTCTCGAGGGTATGCGCTTCCTCCTCGAGCTGGTCGCGGAACTGCCGCGCCATCGCGCGCGCGCGGCCGACCCATCGACCCACCTGCTGGGCGAGCTTGGGCAGCTTCTGCGGCCCGAGCACGAGCAGGGACAGGGCGAAGATCAGCAGGAGTTCGGTGAATCCGACTTCAAACATGTCGGCGGGGCGCGCGGGCGCGCCGGGACATCAGGCCTTGTGCTCGCTCTTCTCCGCGTTCGTCTTCGCGGACTCGGAAAACTCGGCATCGGCCTTGAGTTGCTTGACCGACTCTTCCTGGTCGCCATCGCTCATCGACTTCTTGAAGCCACGCACGGCGGAGCCGAGATCGGAACCGATCGTCTTCAGCTTCTTGGCCCCGAAGATCAGCAACACGACGATCAGGATGACAACGAGTTCTTTGAAACCAATCGGGCCCATGAGGCGCTCCTAAATGGGGTCCGCAGGACCCCGAAAACTGCACGGATGATAAGTCAACAGAGGCCTGAATCCTAAGAAAGTTCGGGCCGGGGCGAGACTCGCATCACGCCGCGCAGGTCATTGTTAACTCTCTGTAACCGCGGCCTCGCCTGGGGCGGTCCTCAGCCAGAAAGTGACCGGGCCATCGTTCACCAGCGAGACTCGCATGTGGGCGCCGAACTCGCCCGTTTCAATCGAGGAATGCCGCTCCCGCGCCGCATCCACGAGGGTATCGAACAGGGCGCGCGCGGCTGCGGGTGTTTCAGCGGTGCTGAAGCCCGGGCGCGTTCCCTTGTGGGTATCCGCCGCCAGAGTGAATTGGGGCACCAGCAGCAGGCCGCCCGCGACGTCCCTGAGGGAGAGGTTCATGCGCCCGGCGGGGTCCTCGAAGATCCGGTAGGTGAGCACGCGCTCCAGCAGGCGCTCGGCTTGCGCCGGTCCATCACCCTTTTCGATGCCGATCAGCGCCAGGATGCCGCGCCCGATCCTGCCCACGACGTGTGCATCCACGGTCACCGCGGCTTCACTGACCCTTTGAATGAGAGCTATCAACTCGGGGTTTCTCCCTGATGGCGTGCCCGCCATGAAGCCGGCCATCCCGCGGGCAATTGTGCCCGGTGGCAATTGCGCGCCCAAGTCCTTAATATCGCGGCCTGTTTTTGGGAGTCCGGGGCTCTTTCAAGTGAAGTCATTGCGCATTCTGCTCGTCGGTTCGCTGTTTCTCGCATCCACGGCCATGGCCCAGGATGCCCCGGCATTCAACGGCGACCCCGCGAAGGGCCAGCAGCTGGCCTACACCTGCAACGGCTGCCACGCCATTCCTAACTACAAGAACGTGTATCCCACGTACTCGGTGCCCAAGCTGCACGGCCAGCGCCCGCAGTACCTGGTCGCGGCGCTCAAGGCCTACAAGAGCGGCGAACGTTCGCACGGCACCATGCACTCTCAGGCCGCCTCCATGAGCGAGCAGGACATGGCCGATGTCGCCGTGTACCTGGCCGGTCCGAAGGTGTTCACCGAGTCGAAGAATGACGTCAAGGCGGAATCCCGCCCCAAGGCCAGCGAGATCTGCCTGGCTTGCCACGGCACCAACGGCGTGGGCATCACGCCTGACTACCCGACGATCTCCGGCCAGCATCGCGACTACATCGCGCGCGCGCTCACCGATTACAAGAAGGGTGGCCGCAAGAACGCCGTGATGGGTGGAATGGCGCAGAGCCTCACGCCCAAGGACATCGAAGAACTGGCGGCGTACTACTCGAGCCAGGAACCCGCGCTGCAGACAGTGCCCAAGAAGGTTTCCTTCCTGACGTCGAAGTGATCGGCGCAGCTCGCCGCTGCGCGAGATGCTTCCGGACCCCGCCCGAATTCAACGCCGCTGAAGCAGCGGCGTCGCCTCGAGCCTTTCTCTATCTGTCATTCTGTAGCTGACGCTACCTGCCCTTCTGGAGCTGACGCTACTTGTCCTTCTGTAGCTGACGCTCCAGGAAGGTCACGATCGTCTTCTGGTAGAAGTCCCGGTTCTGCTTCTTGCGGAATCCGTGGCCCTCGTCCTTCGCCGCGAGGTACCAGACCTCGCCGCCGCGCGCGCGGATCTTCGCCACCATCTGCTGCGATTCGCTGGCGGGCACGCGCGGGTCGTTGAGTCCCTGCACCACGAGCAGCGGCTTCGAGATGCGCGCCGCGTTGGTCAGCGGCGAAATCCTCTGTAGATAGGCGCGCATGCGCGGCAGGCGCTCGTCGCCATACTCCTCGCGGCGCAGCGCGCGCCGGTACGCGGAAGTGCTCTCCAGGAAGGTGACGAAGCTCGAGATGCCGACCACGTCGATGCCGCCGCGCAGCCGGTCGCCGTAGTTCACCATCGCGGCCAGCGACATGTAGCCGCCGTACGAACCACCCGAGACGAATACGCGCTTCGCATCCAGATCGCGCTGCGCGCCGATCCACACCAGCAGCGCGCCGATGTCCTTCACCGAGTCCTCGCGGTCTTCGCCGTTGTCCAGGTTCAGGAAGGTCTTGCCGTAACCCGACGAGCCGCGCACGTTCGGCGCGATCACCACGAAACCCATCTCGCGCACGAGGAACTGCGTGAACGGCGTAAACGTGGGCACCGACTGGCCCTCGGGTCCGCCGTGGATGTCGATGAGCACGGGATGCGGGCCCGGAGTGTCCGGACGGTAGACGAATGCCGGGATCTGCCGGCTCTTGCCCTTGTCGCGATCGAACGTGGGAAAGCGCACCAGCTCCGCGCCCGCGAAGCGCAGCGGATCGATGAGCCCCACCTCGCTCTTCGTGTAACGCGTCAGCGCATTGCGATCGAGTTCCAGCACGAAGACATCGCGCGGCGTCTGCGCGGTTTCGAGCGTCATCGCCAGCTTCTTCGCCGTGCGGTCGAAGCCGATGCGCCCGATGCGGCCATCGGGCAGCGGCGGGATCATCTCCGACTTGCTGGCCAGATTGAGTACGGTGAGCCGGCCGATGCCGTCGACATTGGCCACCCAGGCGAGGTAGCGGCCGTCTTCGCTGCGAGCGAAGCCATCGATGTCCCAGGGAATGTGCGCCGTGAGGATTTCGACTTCACCCGTGGCCAGGTCCACGCGCCGCAGCTGCTCGAACTCGCTGTCGCGATTGGTGACGACATAGGCGCCACGGCCATCGGCCGTGAATTCGGCCTGGCTGATGCTCGCCACGTCCTTGCCCTCGCTCACGGGCGTGAGCGCGGCCGTCGCCACGTCCATCACGTAGAGGTGGCCTTCGTTGGCGGACACGCGGTTCACGATGAGCAGCTTGCTGTCGTCGGGCGACCAGTCCTGCACCGACCAGTTCTTCTGGAAGCCGTTGAACACCAGGCGCGGGCCGCCGAACTTGTTAGCCGGCTCGGCGATGTAGAGGTCGTAGCTCACGCTGTCGCGGCCCGTGCCGTGGAAGGCGATGCGGCGTCCGTCGTGGCTCCAGTTGACGCCGCCATACAGGCCTTTCCCATCCGTCAGCTGGCGCACGCCGCGCGTGGCCGTGTCGTACCAGTGCAATTGCGCGTTTTCATTGCCGCCCTGGTCCTTGAGGAACACGAAACCCGGGGCCACCGGGGATTGTGGCGAGCGGGCGACCGTCACCGGTTCCTTGAAGAAGGTGAGCTGCTCGCGATCGGCCAGGGGCCCGGCGACCCGGTGGATCTGGTCGACGTCCCCGAAGCGCGTGGAGATGAGCAGTGAGCCGTCCTGCAGCCAGTCCACGAAGCTGGCCCCGCGCGTGTTCAGGTAATCCTCGAGGCGCGCGGTGAGCGGTGTGTCCACGGCGGGGACGTTGTCCAGCACCAGGTTGCCGTGCTCGCGTACCGGCGTGGTTTGCGCCAGAGCGTCAGACATTCCCAGCACGCAGCAGAGGCCTAACGAGAGAAATTTCACTTTCATGCTGCTATGTTGCCGCAAGCCATGAGTGCCGTCATGCCGCGACTGACGCGATTCGCCGATGGAGTCACCGCCGTCGACACCGAATACGTGCGGCCACAAATGGACGCCTCGCATGTGGTGGTGGCTGATGGACAAGCCGCGATCATCGACACCGGTCCCGGTACCGCCGTACCGCTGGTGCTCGCGGCGCTGGAGCAGCTGGAGGTGGCGCCGGAGGCCGTACGCTTCCTGTTCCTCACCCACGTCCACCTCGATCATGCCGGCGGCGCGGGCGCACTCATGCGCGCCCTGCCCAAAGCCACCTGCGTGGTGCATCCGCGCGGTGCCCCTCACATGATCGACCCGTCCCGGCTGGTCAGCGCATCACGTGCCGTCTATGGCGCCGAGGTCTATGACCGCCTGTACGGCGAGATCCTGCCCATCGATCGCGAGCGGATGGTCATCGCGCAGGACGGGCAGCGCTTCGAACTGCCGGGTCGCGTGTTCGAGTGCGTGCACACGCCGGGGCATGCGTTGCACCACCAGGCCATCGTCGATCACGGCATCAACGGCATCTTCACCGGCGACACCTTCGGAATCTCCTACCGCGAATTCGATACCGCGCGCGGGCCGTGGATCATGCCCACCACCACGCCCACGCAATTCGATCCCGCGCAGCTCAAGGCGTCCATCATCAGACTCATGCAGTTCCGGCCGCGCAAGCTGTACCTCACGCATTACAGCGAGGTCGGCGATTGCCCACGCCTGGCCAACGACATGTACGACGCCGTCGACCAGTTCGTCACCATTGCGCGTGCCTCGGGCCAGGACAGCGCGCGGATCAAGTTCGACCTGCGCAGGCTCGCGCACGAGTCACTGCGAGAACACGGCTGCACGATGTCTGCCGCCGCCATCGACGCCATCCTCACCAAGGATTTCGAACTCAACGCCGATGGCCTGGTCGCCTGGCTCCGGCGCGAAGCGGCCTAACAAGAACCCATGCTCTATCTCGTGCTCAAGGCGCTGCATGTCGTCAGCGTCGTGCTGTTCCTCGGGAACATCATCACGGGCTTCTTCTGGAAGCGGCACGCGGATCGCCGCGGCGACCTGCGCGGACGGGAGCTGGCGCTGGACGGAATAACCAAGGCCGACCGCGTGTTCACGTCACCGAGCGTGCTGCTGATCATCGCCACCGGGTTCGCCCTCGCCTGGGTGGGCCACCTGCCCATACTCGGCCTGCCGTGGATACTCTGGTCGCTGGTGCTGTTCGGCATCGCCGGCGCCACGTTCGGCATCAAGGTCGGACCGTTACAAAAGAAACTATTGTCGAATGTTCGCGCCGGGCTCGCCGGCCAGTGGAACGAATCCGAGTACGCGGCCTTGTCGGAAAGCTGGCGTTCCTGGGGCCTGGTGGCCACGATCGCGCCGTTGGTAGCGCTCCTTTTGATGGTGCTCAAGCCGGGCGGGTGACGCACTGTCAGGTGTGCGCGAAGGGTCGGAAGGGGGACAGTCCCCTTTGGGGACAGTCCCCGATCTCCTATGATGCGCCCCATGCCAAGACTTCACGTACCCCAACCACCCACGCGACCGGGTGACAGGCCCGACTTCAGCTACGTCGACCTGTCCCCCGCCGGCGCGATCAACAAACCCGACGTCAATGCGCGGGCGCGCGACATGGAAGAGTGCGCCACCGGACTGGTGCGCGTGCTCGACGACAAGCACGAGCCCGTCGGCCAGTGGAATCCGCGGCTCGATGCCGAGGATCTGCAGGTCGGCCTGCGGCACATGCTGCACACGCGGCTGTTCGACGACCGCATGCAGAAGACGCAGCGGCAGGGAAAGATCTCCTTTTATATGCGTTCGTTCGGCGAGGAAGCCGTGTCGGTCGCCCAGGCCATGGCGCTGCAACCCGGCGACATGCTGTTCCCGTCGTACCGACAGCAGGGCGCCTATCTCGTCCGCGGCAAGCCCATCGTCGAGCTCATGTGCCAGCTGCTCTCCAACACGCGCGACATGTGCAAGGGCCGCCAGCTGCCGGTGATGTACCACTGGAACGAGGGCCGCATCTTCTCGATCTCCGGCAACCTAACTACACAGTTCCCGCAGGCCGTCGGCTGGGCCATGGCCGCCGCGATCCGCAACGAGGACCACATCGCGGCCACGTGGATCGGTGAAGGCGCCAGCGCCGAAGCCGACTTCCACCACGGCCTGCTGTTCGCCGCCGTCTACCAGGCGCCGGTGATCATGAACATCGTCAACAACCAGTGGGCCATCTCCACGTTCCAGGGCACGGCCGGCGGCGAGCAGCGCTCGTTCGCGGCGCGCGGCCCGGGCTACGGCGTGGCCGGCATCCGCGTGGACGGAAATGATTTCCTCGCGGTGCACGCCGTGACGCAGTGGGCGGCGCAGCGCGCGCGGCTCGGCGGTGGGCCCACGCTGATCGAACTGGTGACGTATCGCGCGTCCGCGCATTCGACCAGCGACGACCCTTCGCGCTATCGCCCGAAGGAAGACTACGAGCACTGGCCGCTCGGCGATCCGATCGAGCGCCTCAAGCAGCACCTGATCGCGCGTGGCGACTGGAGCGAGAAGCGGCACAAGGAGCTGCATGCCGAGCTCGACGCGCAGGTGCAGGCCGCGTGGAAGGAGGCGGTGTCGTACGGCGCGCTCAACGAGGGTCCGCGTCTCGACCGCCACCTCATGTTCGAGGACGTATACAAGGAGTTGCCGGTCAACCTGCAGCGCCAGAGCGAACAGCTCGCGGAAGAGATCAAGCTCAACAAGGAGCTTGGCCTGAAGGGAGCCGAGTAATGGCACAGATGAACATGATCCAGGCGCTCAACTCCGCCATGGACGTGATGATGGCCCGCGATCCTTCCGTGGTCGTGATGGGCGAGGACGTGGGTTACTTCGGCGGCGTGTTCCGCGTCACCGACGGACTGCAGCGCAAGTACGGCGAGCATCGCGTGCTCGATTCGCCGATCGCGGAAGGCGGCATCGTCGCCACGGCCATCGGCATGGCAGTCAACGGGCTCAAACCCGTGGCCGAGATCCAGTTCGCCGACTACATCTACCCGGCGATGGACCAGATCGCCAGCGAACTCGCGCGCATCCGCTACCGCACCGCGGGAGACTTCACCGCCCCGGTTGTAGTTAGAGCTCCCTCGGGCGGCGGCATCCGCGGTGGCCAGACGCACTCGCAGAGTCCGGAAGCGATCTTCACGCACATCTGCGGCGTGAAGGTGGTTCTGCCCAGCAATCCCTACGACGCCAAGGGCCTGCTCATCGCGGCCATCGAAGACGATGACCCGGTGATCTTCTTCGAGCCCAAGCGCATCTACAACGGGCCCTTCGACGGCGACCCCAACAAGCCGGCGGTGCCGTGGAGCACGCATGCCAAGGGTGAAGTGCCCGAGGGCTACTACACCGTGCCCATCGGCAAGAGCGAGATCGTGCGTCCCGGTGAGCAGGTGACCATCGTCACCTACGGCACCATGGTCTACGTCTGCGAGGCCGCGGCGAAAAAGCTGGGCATCGACGCCGAGATCATCGACGTGCGTACCATGTCGCCTCTGGACATCGACCCGATCTGCTCGTCGGTGAAGAAGACCGGCCGCTGCGTGATCGCGCACGAGGCCACGCGCTTCTGCGGATTCGGCGCCGAGCTCTCCGCGAGCATCCAGGAAGAATGCTTCTGGTATCTGGAGGCGCCCATCCAGCGCGTCGCGGGTTGGGATACTCCGTATCCGCACGCCTTCGAATGGGAGTACTTTCCGGGACAAGCACGAGTGGCGCTCGCCTTGCGGGCAGCCATGGGCCAGGAATGAAGTGAGGGCACACTCATGAGCCGCTACATTTTCAAGATGCCGGATCTCGGCGAAGGCACGGTCTCCGCGGAAGTGGTCGCATGGCACATCAAGCCGGGCGACCTCGTGCAGGAAGACCAGGTGATGTGCGAAGTGATGACGGAAAAGGCCGCGGTGGAAATGCCCGCGCCCGTCACCGGGCGCATCATCTCCATCACGGGACAGCCGGGCGACATGGTCGCCGTGGGCTCCGATCTCGTGGTGTTCGATACCGACGCCACCTCGGCCGCCGCCGGTGACGCGCCGGCCGCGAAGGCGCCCACGCCGCCGCCGCCGGAGCCCTTGACGCCGCCTATCCAGTCGCATCCCGCGCACAATCGCCGCGCCACGGACAGCGTGCCGAAAGTGGCTGCCGCCGAGCGCCAACAGGTCGCCGCCGCGTCGCACGTGGACGCGCCGGGCACCAACGGCACCGGCACGCACAAGCGTGTGATGGCCTCGCCGGCCAGCCGCCGCCGCGCCGCGGAAGCGGGGCTCGACCTGGCCACGGTCTCGGGCACCGGCTCGGGCGGACGCATCGAGCCGGGCGACATCGATTCCGCGCTGGCCGCGGGCGCGGCCCGCGGCGCGCCGCCTTCGATGAACGCGCGCGCCAATGCCACCCGCGATGCGCGCAACGGCACGGAAGAAGTGAAGATCATCGGCTTGCGCCGCGTGATCGCCGAAAGGCTCACCGAGTCCGCGCGCAGCATTCCCCAGTACTCGTACGTCGAGGAAGTCGACCTCACGCGTCTCGAGGCGCTGCGCAAGCATCTCAATGACCGGCGTCCGCCCGCGGCTCCGCCGCTGACCTTCCTGCCGTTCATCGTGTCCGCGCTCACGCGCGTGCTGGCCCGGTTCCCCCAGTGCAATGCGCTGTACGACTCGGCGCGCGGTGTGCTCGTGAAGCACCAGGCCGTGCACGTCGGCATCGCCACGCAGACTCCGCAAGGACTGAAGGTGCCGGTGGTGCGCAATGCCGAGTCGCGCTCGCTGCACGATCTCGGCGCCGAGATCCGACGCGTGTCCGAAGCGGCGCGCAACAACAAGTCGCCGCGCGAAGAGCTCACGGGCTCGACGATCACGGTCACGTCGCTGGGCAAGCTCGGCGGCATCGCCTCCACGCCCATGATCAACATGCCCGAGGTGTCGATCATCGGCATCAACAAGGCCATCGAGCGGCCCGTGGTCGTGGATGGGCAGATCGCGGTGCGGTTGATGATGAACCTGTCGTCGTCCTTCGATCACCGGTTCGTCGACGGCTATGACTGCGCGTTGATGATCCAGGCGCTCAAGGACCTGCTCGAGCAGCCGGCGACCATTTTCATCGATTGAGATGGTCATCGACTGACTGGGTCGGCGACTGACCCGGTCACCGACTCGCGTTCGCCGACGGGGTCTGCGACTGAACAAAATCGGGTTTCCCGGCTCGCCGGAGCCGGGGAATCCCGCCAACTCAGCCGGTCCTACAGAAAACTGTGCGCAGCCTCGCGGTCCGGTGTCACCGGCCGCTGGCACAGTCCGCGCCATGCATTCCCGGTGCAAGACCTGCCTTTACTGCAGCCTGGTTCAGTACGTGAGCCTGGGCGAGCCGCCCGCCGTGAAAGGCTGGAAGCGGCCGCTGCTGCTGGTGGCCGGCCTCGCGCTCACGTCCTGCACCGTGCTCGGGATCCGCTTCGCCTGGGAGCGCCCGAATGCCGTGTTCTTCGCCACCGTGTCGGTGATCCTCATGATGATGGCGCTGCTCGGCGTGGCCATCTCCTTCCGGGGCTGCGACCACTGCGTGGCGCGTTACCTGGGGAAGACGCTGTGAGCGAACGCCCGTCACGCGCCCGCCTGCACTCGCTGTGCGGCACCGCGCGCGGCATCGCCAGCAAGAAGACCGAGTCGGAGCGCAGGGGCGCTCATCACAAGCCTTGCCGCTACGCCGCCATCTGGACCTGCCAGGTGTCGCTCGATTGTTCGCAGCGCATGTCGGAGCGCCGCGTGCGTCCCGTGGTGGGACCCGCTCCCTGAGGCTTGCGCGTGGGCGTGGCCTGGCCGCAGGCTAGCCACATGAAGCAGGTTCTCGCCGCCGCGCTGATCCTTTCCACCGTTGCCATTTCCGCCGCCGAGCCAGCGCCCGGCGACTGGCCTAACTACGGCCGCACTCCCGGCGGCGACCGCCATTCGCCGCTGGCCGCGATCAATCGCGAGAACGTCACGAAGCTCGAGCTGGCCTGGGAATACAAGACGGGCGAGGCTGGCATCGAGACCGGCAATCCCACCGCGCTCGAGGCCACACCGCTGGTGATCGATGGCGTGATGTATCTCGCCACGCCGCTCGGCAAGGTGATCGCGCTGGATCCGGTGAGCGGCAAGCCCTTGTGGACGCGCGAGATCGAAGTCAAACGCAAGCGCCACTTCGGCGATTGGGTGAACCGCGGCGTGTCCTACTGGAAGGATCGCGAAGCCAAGGCGGGTGCGCCCTGTGCCGCGCGCATCATCATGGGCGTCATCGATGCCCGGCTCGTGGAGCTGGACGCGCTCGACGGCAAACCCTGCAAGGGCTTCGGCAAGGGCGGCACGGTCAATCTCGTCGAAGGCCTGCGCAATGCGCAATCGTTCGGCGACGAGTACGAGCAGACATCGCCGCCGGCGGTGATCAACGATCTCATCGTTGTCGGCTCGGCCATCGCCGACAACAACTCCACGGTGGGCGCGAGCGGCGAGGTTCGCGCCTTCGACGCGCGCACCGGCGCGCTGCGCTGGACCTGGAATCCCGTACCGCAGGACGAGAACGTTCCCGCGTATCACACATGGCAGGGGCCCGACGCGCACCGTTCGGGCGGCGCGAACACCTGGTCCATCATCGCGGCTGATCCCGCGCGGGATCTCGTGTTCCTGCCCACCACCAGCCCGGCCGTCGACTACTACGGCGCCACCCGCCTGGGTGACAACCGCTACGCGAACTCCGTCGTGGCGTTGCGCGCCTCCACCGGCAAACTGGTCTGGCATTTCCAGACCGTGCACCACGATCTCTGGGACTACGACAACGCCGCGCCGCCCGCGCTGGTGACGCTGCCGGATGGCCGGGCCGCCGTGCTTCAGGGCACGAAGACCGCGCAGTTGTTCGCGCTGGATCGCGTGACGGGCGCGCCGCTGTTCCCCGTGGAGGAACTGCCCGCACCGAAGAGCGACATCTGGTCGGAAAAGGCGTCGGCCACGCAACCGTATTCCGCACTCTGGAATGGCATCCGCACACTCACCCCGGACGACATCTGGGGCGCCACGCCCGAGGATCTCGCCGAGTGCCGCGCGCGGTTCGCCACGCTGCGATACGACGGCCCGTTCACGCCGCCCTCGGAGAAGGGTTCGGTGATGCTGCCCGCGAACATCGGCGGTTCGCACTGGGGCGGCGTGGCCTACGACAGCGAACGTGGCATTGCCATCATCCCCCACAACCGCCTCGCGGCCGTGGTGAAGCTGATTCCGCGCGAGACCTGGAAGGAGATGAAGGAGAAGCTGACCAGCGGTGAGCGTGTCGGCAAGGAATACACCGACATGCAGGGCACGCCATACATCATGCAGCGCGAGATCTGGCTGTCATCGAAGCGCTCGCCGTGCACCGCGCCGCCCTTCGGTAGTTTGACCGCCGTCAGCCTCAAGACCGGGCAGACGCTCTGGGACGTGCCGCTGGGCACCAGCGAAGGACTCGAGCGGATCGGCATCCCGGCACTGCCGCCGGGTACTGGCATGGCGAACCTGGGCGGCGCCATCACCACGTCGGGCGGGCTGGTTTTCATCGGCGCCACGCTGGATGCGTACTTCCGCGCATTCGATGTGGAAACCGGCAGGGAGCTCTGGAAATTCAAGCTACCCGCGGGCGGCAAGGCCACGCCCATGACCTACCTCGGCAAGGATGGCCGGCAGTACGTGGTGATCTCGGCCGGTGGCGACGGCAAGGCGTGGGGCAAGGCGGATTCGGTCATGGCGTTCGCGCTTCCCATGCGGCGCAGCTTCTAGCTCAGCGATCCCGCTCCCGGCACCTTCTCGCGCAACAACACGATTTCTTCCGCCGCCGTGGGATGCAGCGCCATCGTCGAGTCCCATTGTTTCTTCGTGATGCCCGCCTTCACGGCGATGGCCGCCAGCTGGACCATCTCCGGCGCATCCGCGCCTGCGATATGAACGCCCAGCACCTTGTCCGTATTCGAGTCCACCACCAGTTTCATGAGCGTGCGCGTCTCGTTGCCGACGAACGCGGTCTTCATGGGACGGAAGCTGGTGCGATAGATGTCGATGACCTGGTGGCTGTTGCGCGCATCCGATTCGCACAGGCCCACCGTGCCGATGGGCGGCCGGGCGAATACGGCGCTGGGCACGCAGGCATGGTCCACCGAGGTGGGACGCTTGTTGTAGACCGTGTCCGCGAAGGCGTGCCCATCGCGGATCGCGACGGGCGTGAGGTTGGTGCGGTTGGTGACGTCGCCGATGGCGTAGATGTTTTCCACGCAGGTCTGCGAATACTCGTCGACGATCACCGCGCCTTCGCCATCCATCTTCACTCCCACGCGCTCGAGCCCGAGACCCGAGGTGTTGGGATGTCGGCCGATGGCGAACAGCACTACGTCCGTGCCCACCTTCTCGCCGGTGGAGAGCGTGGCCTCGAGCCCGTCGCCATCCTTCGTGATCTTCGTGAGCGTGGCCTTCATCGTGAGCCGGATGCCCTGCCGTTCGCTCTCCACGTGCATGTGCGCGCGCAGGTCCTGGTCGAAGCCACGCAACAGCTGATCGCCGCGATGCACGATGCGAGTTTCGCTGCCCAGACCATGGAAGATATTGGCGAATTCGAGCGCGATGAAGCCGCCGCCCACGATGAGGACGCGGCGGGGCAACGACGGCAACGTGAACGCCTCGTTCGACGTGATGCCCAGCTCGAGTCCCGGCAATCCTTCTGGTAGATAGGGGCGGCCGCCCGTGGCGATGAGGATCCGCCCGGCCGTGAGCTGGCTGCCGGATTTCGCCAGGCGAATCGTATGCGCATCGACGAGCTCGGCGCGTTCCTCGAATGCCGTGACGCCCGCCTTGGCGAGATTCGAGGTGTAGATGCCGGAGAGCCGCGTCACTTCCGCCTGCACGCGGTCGCGCAAGGTGGCCCAGTCGAAACTGCCCTCGACGGTCCAGCCGTAGCCCGCGGCGTCGGCGAGCACCTGCTGGTAATCGGCCCCATACACCAGCAACTTCTTGGGCACGCAGCCGCGGATCACGCAGGTGCCACCCATGCGGTACTCCTCGGCGATGGCCACCTTCGCGCCGGCCAGCGACGCGATGCGCGAAGCGCGCACGCCTCCCGATCCGCCGCCGATGACAAAGAGGTCGTAGTCGTATTTCATGGCACGATACTAGCCCTTTCTCACGCCAGGCCGGCCAGGGATTCGACGAGAGTGCGACGTCAGGGAATCACAACGCTCTTCCTCTGCGGCGTATCGTTCGCGCTGTCGGGGTGCAGCTCCCTGCAGGCGAGGATGGAATCCGCGGCGTACTTCTCCGTCACGTCCGCGGGCTACGCGGGACGATTCCGCATCGCATTCGGGCGCTGGCCGGCGAGCGTCGATGAACTCGACGAGTTCATGTGCATGACTGGCCAAGCCGACCGCTACGAACTCACCCGCCGCACATGCGACGACGTCGTGTCGTGGCCGTACCGAACGGTGCTGACGCCGGAAGGAAAGCATCTGCGGATCCGTTACTTCGACCGATCGAGTAGTGAGCTGGTCTGCAACCTGCAAGTGCAGGCGCCGCCTGCCGGCGCCAGGGCCGACACCTTTCCGAAAATCATCATCAACACCACGGTATTCACCTGCGCCGGTCCCGGATGGGAAGCGGGCGCGGCGAACATCGAGAGGCACAGATGAGCACCTTCAAGGCATTCCGTATCCACGAGACCGACGGCAAGATTTCCGCCCGCTTCGAGCAGTTAGGCCTGGACCACCTTTCACCGGGAGAGGTCGTCGTCGAAGTGCAGTACTCGGACATCAACTACAAGGACGCGCTCGCCGCCACGGGCGCGGGCAAGATCCTGCGGCGCTATCCACTGGTGGGTGGCATCGATCTGGCCGGTGTCGTGAAGTCCTCGAGCGACGCGCGCTACCAGCCGGGCGATCCCGTGCTTGTCACGGGCAGCGGTCTCTCCGAAACCGTGGACGGTGGATACACGCAGATCGCGCGCGTCGCGGGCGACAGCGTGATCCCGATGCCGCGCGGGCTGGATGCTTTCAAGGCGATGGCGCTGGGAACCGCGGGCTTCACCGCGGCGCTGGCGATTCACCGCATGGAAAAGAACGGCCAGTCACCGAAAGGCGGGCCCATCGTGGTCACCGGCGCCACCGGTGGCGTTGGCAGCATCGCCATCGACATGCTTGCCACGCGCGGCTACGAAGTCATCGCGGTTTCGGGCAAGCCCGAGGCTGCGGAATACCTGAAGACCCTGGGTGCATCGAAGGTAGTCCCGCGCTCGGAATTCTCGCTGGGCAGCCGGCCACTGGAACCTGCGCGCTACGCGGGTGCGATCGACAACGTCGGCGGCGAGGTGCTCGCCGGCCTCACGCGGCAGATCGACTTCTGGGGCAGCATCGCGAGCATCGGGCTCGCGGGCGGCGTGGAGCTGAAGACCACGGTCCTGCCCTTCATCCTGCGCGGCGTGAACATCCTCGGCATCAACTCGTCGGCCACGCGCCGCGCGGAACGGCTCGAAGTCTGGCAGCGGATCTCCGAGGACCTGACACCGCGTCAGCTCGACGAGATCGTCACGCGGGTCATCGAGTTCGATGAATTGCCGGGCGCTTTCCAGGCGCACATGGACAACAAGATCACGGGCCGCACGGTCGTGAAGATTTCGTAGCGGCGGCTTCGCCGGGCCCGCGCAACGCGGACTTCGCCCATATTTCATAGCGGCGTACACTTCGCGGCCATGAGCAGCTCCATATCTTCCGCTGGCGCCAGGCTCCGCGCCGCCATCTCCACCGAAAAGCCCCTGCAGGTCGTGGGCGCCATCAATGCCTACGCCGCGCGCATGGCCGAAGCCACGGGGTTCCGCGCCCTGTACCTTTCCGGCGGCGGCGTTGCCGCCAACTCCCTGGGCCTGCCGGATCTCGGCATCAGCACCATGGACGACGTGCTCATCGACATCCGGCGCATCACCGAGGCCAGTTCGCTGCCCTTGCTAGTGGATGCGGACACGGGTTGGGGCGGCGCGTTCAACATCGCGCGCACCGTGCGCAGCTTCATCAAGGCGGGCGCCGCCGGTTTCCACATCGAAGACCAGGTGCAGTCCAAGCGCTGCGGCCATCGGCCGGGCAAGGAAGTGGTGTCGAAGGACGAAATGGTGGACCGCATCAAGGCCTGCGTGGATGCGCGCACCGATGAGGGCTTCGTGATCATGGCGCGGAGCGATGCGCTCGCGAGCCACGGCTTCGACGAAATGCTCGACCGGCTCGTCGCCTGCGTCGCGGCCGGCGCGGACGCGGTGTTCCCCGAAGCCATCACCGATCTCGCCATGTATCGCAAGGTGAAGGACGCCGTGAAGGTGCCGGTGCTGGCGAACATCACGGAGTTCGGCAAGACACCTTTGTATACGCGCGAGGAGCTCGGCGTCGCGGGCGTGGACATCGTGCTGCATTGCTGCTCGGCGTACCGCGCGATGAATCTCGCGGCGCTCAAGGTCTACCAGGCCATCCGCCGCGACGGTACGCAGAAGAACGTGGTCGGCGACATGCAGACGCGCGACGACCTCTACAAGTTTCTCGACTATCACGCGTACGAGCGGAAGCTCGACGCGCTGTTCGACGCCCAGAAAACCGACGAACAAAAGGTGAAGAAGAAATGAGCACTCCCGATCCGGTCGCGGCCCCCAAGGGCAAGAAGTCCGTCGCGCTCTCCGGCATCACCGCCGGCAATACCGCGCTGTGCAGCGTCGGCAAGACCGGCAACGATCTGCACTACCGCGGCTACGACATCCTCGACGTGGCCGACACCTGCGACTTCGAGGAGATCGCCTATCTGCTGATCCACGGCAAGCTGCCCAACAAGGCGCAGCTCGCCGCATACAAGGCCAAGCTCAAGGGCCTGCGCGGCCTGCCCGCGCCGGTGCGCGCGGTGCTGGAGCAACTGCCGGCGGCGGCGCATCCCATGGACGTGCTGCGCACCGGCGCCTCGGTGATGGGCTGCATCCTGCCCGAGAAGGATGACCACGACGCCGCGGGTGCGCGCGAGATCGCCGACCACCTGCTGGCGTCGTTCCCGTCCATGCTCTGCTACTGGTATCACTTCTCGCACAACGGCCAGAAGATCCACGTCGAGACCGACGACGATTCACTCGGCGGCCACTTCCTGCACCTGCTGCATCGCAAGGCGCCGCCGGGTAGTTGGGTGCGCGCCATGCACACCTCGCTCATCCTCTATGCCGAGCACGAGTTCAATTCGTCGACGTTCACGTCGCGCGTGATCGCGGGCACGGGCTCGGACATCTACTCGTGCATCACCGGCGCCATCGGTGCACTGCGCGGGCCCAAGCACGGCGGCGCCAACGAAGTGGCGCTGGAGATCCAGGAGCGCTACGACACGCCCGACGAAGCCGAGGCCGACATCCGCAGGCGCGTCGCCAACAAGGAAATCGTCATCGGCTTCGGCCACCCCGTGTACACGGTGAGCGATCCGCGCAACGTGGTCATCAAGCGCGTGGCGGAGAAGCTGGCGAAGGAGTCGGGTGACTTCAAGCTGTACCAGATCGCCGAGCGCATCGAAGGCGCTCATGTGGGACCTCAAGAAGATGTTCCCCAACCTCGACTGGTTCAGCGCCGTGAGCTACCACCTCATGGGTGTGCCCACCGCGATGTTCACGCCGCTGTTCGTGATGTCACGCGTGACCGGCTGGTCCGCGCATGTCATCGAGCAGCGCGAGGACGGCAAGATCATCCGCCCGGCGGCGAACTACACGGGTCCGGAAAACCGCAAGTTGGTGCCGCTGGCGCAGCGGCCCTAGGGCATCACCTTCGATTCGCGCCCGATGCGCCGAGTGGGTAAGATGCGCGCCGCATTCAGGCTCGTGGACGACCCCGGGCTTTCCACTCATCACGGGGACGACCCCTTCCTTGAAGAAGGAGAGGGTCATGAACTGGTTCATTCTCGTGGTCGCGGGATTGCTCGAAATCGGCTGGGCCGTGGGGCTCAAGTACACGCAGGGTTTCACGCGGCTCTGGCCCTCGGTGGCCACCATTGCCGCGATGGTTGCCAGCCTGGTGTTGCTGGGCCTCGCGATGAAACAGCTGCCCGTGGGCACGGCCTACGCGGTCTGGGTCGGAATCGGCGCCGTGGGCACCGCGGTGCTGGGAATGTTCTTGTTGGGTGAATCGGCGGGCCCGTTGAAGCTTGCCAGTCTCGCGCTCATCGTCGCCGGCATTGTCGGGCTCAAGCTGAGCGGTTGAAGAAAAACGGAGAGCAGCATGTCCTCACACGACTACAAATCCGCGCAGCGGCCGAATCCCGACGATCTGCTGGTCACGCTGGCCGACTACACGAGGAACTACCGGGTAGATAGTCCGCAAGCCTACGAGACGGCGCGCTACTGCCTCATGGACACGCTGGCGTGCGGCTTCCAGGCGCTCAAGTATCCGGCCTGCACGCAGCTTGCTGGGCCCCGTCGTTCCGGGCGCCACCATGCCGGGCGGCTCGCGCGTGCCGGGCACCAGCTACGAGCTCGACCCGGTGATGGGCGCGTTCAACATCGGCGCGCATGGTGCGCTGGCTGGATTTCAACGACACCTGGCTGGCGGCCGAGTGGGGCCACCCGTCCGACAACCTCGGCGCCATCCTCGCGGTGTCCGACTATCTATCGCGCCGCGCGATCCTGCTGGGCGAGAAGCCGCTGACGGTGCGCGACGTGCTGACCGCGATGATCAAGGCGCACGAGATCCAGGGCGTGCTCGCGCTGGAGAACTCCTTCAACCGCGTCGGCCTCGACCACGTGCTGCTGGTGCGCGTCGCGTCCACCGCCGTCGCCACGGAGATGCTCGGCGGCTCGCTGCGAGCAGATCGTCAACGCGCTTGTCGAACGCCTGGATCGACGGCGGCGCGCTGCGCACCTATCGCCACGCGCCGAACACCGGCTCGCGCAAGAGCTGGGCCGCGGGCGACGCGACCAGCCGCGCCGTGCGCCACGCGCTGTTCGCGCTCAAGGGCGAGATGGGCTATCCCTCCGCGCTGAGCGCGAAGACCTGGGGTTTCCAGGACGTGCTGTTCAAGGGCAAGCCGCTCACGCTCGGCGCAGCCGCTCGGCAGCTACGTGATGGAGAACGTGCTGTTCAAGATCTGCTTCCCGGCCGAGTTCCACGCGCAGACCGCGGTGGAATGCGCCATGGCGCTGCACCCGCCAGGTGAAGGACAGGCTCGCGCAGATCGAGCGCATCGTCATCGAGACGCAGGAGCCGGGCGTGCGCATCATCGACAAGACCGGCCCGCTGGCGAACCCCGCGGATCGCGATCACTGCATCCAGTACATGGTGGCCGTGCCGCTGATCTTCGGCCGCCTGACGGCCGCGGACTACGAAGACGTCGATCGCGCACGATCCGCGCATCGACATGCTGCGCGCGAAGATGGAAGTGAAGGAGAACACCGTCTTCACGAAGGAATACTACGAGCGCGACAAGCGCCACATCGGCAACGCGCTGCACATCTTCTTCAGCGACGGCACCAAGCTCGAGCAACGCGTGGATTTCCCCATCGGCCACCGCAAGCGGCGCGCGGAAGGCATGCCGGTGCTCGTGAAGAAATTCGAAGACTCCGTGGCGGCGCACTACCCGCCGAAGCAGTCCGAGTCCATCAAGCAGATGTTCGCGCGCGGTGATTTCGATCAGATGCCCGTGAACGAATTCATGGCCGCAGCTCGTGGCGAACTGACGCAATGGATACCCTGGCTCTCGATGGTCCGGTGTGGAAGAAGCGGCTCGACGAAGGCGCGGCGGAACTGGGCGTGACGCTCGACGAATCGCAGGTCGACCTGCTCTGGCGTTACGCGCACATGCTGCGCGAGCGGAACGAGCACGTGAACCTCACGTCGATCGTGTCGCCCGAAGGCATCCTCACGCTGCACATGCTCGACAGCCTGTCGGTCGCGTCCCACCTTGGCGACGCGCGAACGGTCCTCGACGTCGGCACGGGCGGCGGCTTTCCCGGCATTCCGCTGGCCGTGGCCTTTCCGCAGCATACAGTTCACGCTCATCGACGGCACGCAGAAGAAGATCCGCTTCGTGGACGAAGGCATCGCGGCGCTCGACATCCGCAATGCCACGGCGCTGGCCGCGCGTGCGGAGAACATGCCGAAGGACCAGGTCTTCGACGTGGTCGTCGCGCGCGCGGTGGGCACGCTCGCCGACCTTGTACATAACGTCGAGCGGCTCGTGGCGCCGGGCGGACGACTGCTCGCGATGAAGGGCCGCCTGCCCGAAGAAGAAATCTCGCGCTGTCCGCGCGACTGGCGCGCGGAAGTGACGAAACTGCGCGTGCCGGGCCTCGATGCCGAGCGCCACCTGTGTCGCTGTCACGCGTCAGCAAGGCCGATCCGGCAAAAGCGAAACCCCAGGCGCGTTGAGACGGTAAGATCGCCGTCATGAAGCGCATCATCGCGGTGGCCAACCAGAAGGGCGGCGTCGGCAAGACGACCACCGCGGTGAACCTCGCCGCTTCGTTCGCGCTCACGCGCCGCCGCGTGCTGCTCATCGACATCGATCCGCAGGGCAACGCGACCATGGGTTGCGGTGTCGAGAAGTCGCAGATCGCACGCGGCACCGGGTGACGTCCTGCTCGGTGAGTCGGACGCCGCCTCCGCCATCCTGCCGCTCGAGTCCGTGCCCGGGCTCGTCGCTCATGCCGTCGAACCAGGACCTCACCGCCGCCGAAGTCCGCCTGCTAACTACCATGGCGGGCCGCGAGCTGCGGCTGCGCAACGCGCTCAAGCAGGTGCAGGACCAGTACGAAGTCATCATCATCGACTGCCCGCCGGCGCTGAACATGCTCACGCTGAACGCGCTGGTGGCCGCGCAGAGCGTGCTCATCCCGATGCAGTGCGAGTACTACGCGCTCGAAGGGCTGTCGGCGCTGGTCTCCACCATCGACCAGATCAAGGCCGCGGTGAATCCCGATCTCGAGATCGAAGGCATCCTGCGCACCATGTTCGATCCGCGTAACAATCTCGCGAACGAAGTCTCGAGCCAGTTGATCCAGGTCTTCGGCGACAAGGTGTTCCGCACCATCGTGCCGCGCAACGTGCGTCTCGCCGAGGCGCCGTCCTTCGGCAAGCCGGTCCTGCAGCACGACAAGGATTCGCGCGGTGCGCTCGCGTATCTCGCGCTCGCGGGCGAGATGCTGCGCAAGGATGACGAATCGGCGGCCGATCCCGAGGTCACGCCGCCGCGGAAGCCGCGCAGCCGCCGAAGCCGGCCCCGCCGACGGCGAGCCACTCAACTAACTACCTCATCCGGGGCGCTGGCGACTGATCGGTCGAGATCCGCGCCTTCCGTGAATCCGACTGGCCCGCCGTGTGGCGGCTCCTCGCAGGCCACCTTCGCCGCCGGCGATACCTACTCCTTCGCGCCCGACAGCAGCGAGGCGGAGATCCGCAAGGTCTGGGTGGAGATGCCGGCCGCCACGTTCGTCGCGGTGGAGGACGGCAAGCTTCTCGGCACCTACTTCATCAAGCCGAACCAGCCCGGCCTCGGCGCGCACGTGTGCAACTGCGGCTACGTGGTCGCGCCGGAATCGCAGCGGCCGGGGTATCGCCGCCGCGATGTGCGAGCACTCGCAGCAGTTCGCGATCGGCCAGGGCTTTCGCGCCATGCAGTTCAACTTCGTGGTTTCCACCAACGAGCGGGCGGTCCGGCTCTGGGAGCGGCTGGGCTTCGTGGTGGTTGGCCGCCTGCCCGGCGCGTTCCGCCACCGGGTGCTGGGCTACGTCGACGCGCTCGTGATGTACAAAACCCTGGTGCCGTATCATCCGCCGCCATGAGCACGAAGAAACCGGTCATGGGTCGCGGCCTCGAGGCACTGCTCGGGCAGATCTCGCGCAAGCCTGAGTCCGCGCCGCCGGCCGCGGCGCGCGCCACCCGCGCCGGCCACGAACAAGCTGCCCGGCGACGAACTCGCCAACCTGCCCGTGGATCTGCTGCAGCGGGGCAAGTACCAGCCGCGCGTCGACATGCGCCAGGAATCGCTCGAAGAGCTGGCCGCGTCCATCAAGTCCCAGGGCATCGTGCAGCCCATCGTCGTGCGCCCCGTGGACGGCGCCGCGCCCGGGGAATCGCAGCGCTACGAAATCATCGCCGGCGAACGCCGCTGGCGCGCCGCGCAGATCGCCGGGCTCGCCGCCGTGCCCGCGGTCATCCGCCGCGTGCCCGACGAAGCCGCCATCGCGATGGCGCTCATCGAGAACATCCAGCGCGAGAACCTGAATCCGCTCGAAGAAGCGCGCGCGCTGGAGCGGCTGATCAGCGAATTCGGCATCACGCACCAGCAGGCGGCCGATGCCGTCGGCCGCTCGCGCGCGGCGGTGTCGAACCTGCTGCGCCTGCTGGAACTGCCGGACGAAATCACGGCCTTCGTCGAACGCCGCGAGCTCGAGATGGGGCATGCGCGTGCCTTGTTAGGCCTGCCGCAACGCCGCCAGCAGATCGAAGTGGGCGCGCTCGTCGCCAAGAAGGGCCTGTCGGTGCGCGACACCGAGAGCATGGTCCGCAGCATGGTCGCCAGGGCCAGTGGCGCATCCGCGGCGGCAAGGGATTCGGGCAAGGGACTGGATCCGAACGTCCAGCGGCTGCAGGACGAACTCTCGGAAAAGCTCGGCGCGCCGGTGGAGATCCAGCACTGGTGCCGGCGGCAAGGGCAAAGTGGTCGTCACGTACCACTCATTAGATGAGCTGGACGGCATCCTCACGCACATCAAGTAGCGTCCTGGCGCTCCTGCTCGCCGGTTGCGCCACGCGCCCGGCGGAACTGCATCGCGACGATTTCCGTGACGCGGCCCAGTGGGTGCTCGAGGCCGAGAATCCCGCCGCCCGCATCAGCGCGCGCGATGGCGTGCTCGACGTCGACACCCCCGCCGGGCTGACGCTGTGGTTCAAGCCGCGCCTCGAAGGTCCGGTGGAGATCGAATTCGACGCCATCGCCGTGGCGGAAGGGGGCGCGAACGACCAGGTCAGCGATCTCAACGTTTTCTGGATGGCGGCCAACCGCGAACGGCTCGGCGCCGTTTCCCGGCCAGCGCAGCGGGCGCTTCGCGGACTACAACGACCTGCTCACGTACTACGTAGGCCTCGGCGGCAACCGGAACACCACCTCGCGTTTCCGGCGCTACATCGGAGATGCCGAGCTGCGGCCGCTGCTTCCCGAACACGATCTGTCGACGCCAGGCTCGCTGCTCGTTCCAAATCGGAAACAAACCATCACCCTGATCGCCGATCGGAACACTATTGAATACAAGCGCGACGGCAAGACGCTGTTCCGGCTCGACGACGCCTCGCCGTACGCGAGTGGCTGGTTCGCCCTGCGGACGACGCAGAGTCATCTGCGCATCGAGCAGCTGCGCATTCGCAGGCCATCGCGTGACGTAACGCGCGGGGTTTCCCTGGTCCGGCTTATCGTCATGTGTCACGTCATCGACACGCGCCGGACCCTCCGACACGAGAATTTCCCTGGATTTCGTGTTGATTGACCGGGGGTCGGTGTACTATAATGCGCGCCCCTGGCCAAGGCACACGTAAGTCGTTGCCAAGCCAAACAATTTTCGAACATCGCTGATCAGCCTGCGGCCCTCGTGGGCGTGTCGTCTTGTTCGAAGATTGTCGACTTGCAGTAGGAGTGTCGTGGTCACCCTTGAGTTGCCCCAAGCGAGGCGACTGGCCGGAAGCGTAGTGCTGGGTCAGGTCGTCGTCACGGTCGTGGCCGCGATCATTTGCTTCGCGGTCTGGGGGCGCGTGCCGGGCTTGTCTGCGCTCATCGGTGGCGGCATCTCCGTCGTCGCCAGCGCCGTGCTCGCGGTCATCGGTTTCAGCGCGCCGGCGGGTGCCGCGCCCGACACGATCGCGCGCAAGTTCTACATGGGCGAAGGCACGAAGCTCGCCGTCACGGTGGCGTTGTTCGTGACCGTGTTCCTGACGATGAAGGTTTCGTTCCCCGCGCTGTTCGGCGCCTACATCGCCACGTTGTTCGTGTATTGGATCGCTCTCGCGAATGCGCTGCCGCCCCTTGCGGGCCAGGCAAGCTCCGCGGGAACCGCTGCCGAAAGCGTTAGGAAGAAGAGTAGATGGCAGCAGAACACGCATCTGGACACGCGCCGAGTGGCAGCGAATACATCGTCCACCACCTGGGCAACCTGCAGATCGGCGAGGGCTTCTGGACCTTCAACCTCGACAGCATCTTCTTCTCGGTGCTGCTCGGCCTGCTGTTCGTCGGTTTCCTTCTATCTGGCGGCGCGCAAGGCCACCGCGGGCGTGCCCGGCAAGTTCCAGAACTTCGTCGAGACGGTGGTCGATTTCGTCGACGTGCAGGTGCGCGACACCTTCCACGGCACCAGCAAGATCATCGCGCCGCTCGCGCTGACGATCTTCTGCTGGATCCTGCTGATGAACTTCATGGACGCGGTGCCGGTCGACCTGTTCCCGCTGATCGGCGCAGAAGGTCGGCCTCGAGCACCTGAAGGTGGTGCCGACCACCGACCTGCAACATCACGCTCGGCATGTCGATCACGGTGTTCCTGATCGTGATGTTCTACAGCTTCAAGATCAAAGGCTTCGGCGGCTTCACCTGGGAGCTGCTCACGCATCCGTTCGGCAAGTGGATGATGCCGTTCAACCTGCTGCTGAACGTCATCGAACACCTGGCGCGTCCGGTGTCGCTCGGCCTGCGTCTGTACGGCAACCTGTACGCCGGCGAAATGATCTTCCTGCTGCTCGCCGTGCTCGGCGGCAGCTTCGCGATCACTTCGCTCGCGGGCATCGGCGGCGTCATCGGCCAGCTCCTGCTGGGCGTGGTCTGGGCCTGTTTCCACATCCTGGTCATCCCGCTCCAGGCGTTCATTTTCATGGTGCTGACCATCGTGTACCTCTCGCAGGCGCACGAGACTCATCACTGATTCGTTGGTTGAGTTAGTTCAAGGTTTTGTTGGAGGAAAAATGGAAAACGTTGCTGCAATTGCTCAAATTCAAGGTTTCACCGCTCTCGGCGTCGGCCTGATCTTCGGCCTCGGCGCGCTCGGCACCGCCATCGGCTTCGGCCTGCTCGGCGGCAAGTTCCTGGAAGGCGCCGCGCGCCAGCCGGAACTGACCCCGGCCCTGCAGGTGAAGATGTTCATCGTCGCCGGCCTGCTCGACGCGGTCGCGATGATCGGCATCGGCTTCGCGCTGTTCTTCACGTTCGCGAACCCGTTCCTGAACCGATCGTCACGGCCGCGCAGTAGCAGTTCAAGCTGTACGCGGTAGCGCAGGAGAGACGCGTGAATATCACCGTCACACTCATCGTCCAGATGCTGGTCTTCATGATCTTCGTCTGGGTCGTGATGAAGTTCATCTGGCCGATCATTCTCGGCGCGATGAACGAGCGCGAGAAGAAGATCGCCGCCGGGCTCGCCGCCGCCGAACAGGGTCAGAAGGACCTGTCGGAGGCCAAGAGCCGCGCCGAAGACGTGATCAAGGAAGCCCGCACCCGTGCACTCGCCATCGAGTCGCAGGCGCGCACGCAGGCCAACCAGATCATCGAGGAAGCGCGCAAGGCAGCGTCGCTCGAAGGCGAGAAGGCACTGGCCTCGCGCCAAGGGCCAGATCGAACTCGAGAGCAATCGTGCGCGCGATGCGCTGCGTGGCCAGGTGGTCAGCCTCGCCGTCGCGGGCGCCAAGCGCGTGCTCGAGAAAGAGATCGACCAGAAGACGCACGGCGAGCTGCTCGACCAGCTCGCGGCGAAGCTCTAGTCGGAGCCCCATGGCTGAACGCATCACCACCGCCCGTCCCTACGCGAAGGCCATCTTCGCGCTGGCGCGCAAGAACAACTCGCTCGCGGCTACCGCGGAAGGGCTTGGCCCTGCGGCGCCGAGGTCGTCGCCGATCCGTCGCGTGCACGCGCTGCTGGGCAGCCCGCACGTGACCGCCGCGCAGCTCTCCGAGCTGGTCAACGGCATCGCCGGCGGCAAGCTCGACGAGAACGGACGCAACTTCGTGACGCTGCTCGCGCAGAACCGCCGGCTCGGATTCCTCCCCGAGATCGCGGCGCTGTTCGAGCAGATGAAGGCCGAGGTGGAGAACGCGGTGGACGTCGAAGTCACGTCCGCCACGGCGCTCACGCCCGATCAGGAAAGCCGCTACGCGGCCGCGTTGCAGAAGAAGCTGGGGCGCAGCCGTGCGCCTGCACACCAAGGTCGACCAGGCGCTTGCTGGGCGGCGCCGTCCTCAAGGCCGGCGACCTGGTGATCGACGGCTCCATCAAGGGCCGGCTCGAACGCCTGGCCACTGAACTGACCGCATAAAGATTTTTCGAGGATTCAGAACATGTCCGTCAAAGCATCCGAGATCAGTGACCTCATCAAGTCACGCATCGAGAACTTCAAGTCCGCGAGCGAAGCGCGCAACGTCGGCACCGTCGTCACGGTGACGGACGGCATCTGCCGCATCCACGGACTCGCCGACGTTCGCTACGGCGAAATGATCGAGTTCCCGGGCAACGTGTTCGGCCTCGCGCTGAACCTCGAGCAGGACTCGGTCGGCGCGGTGGTGCTCGGCGACTACAAGGGCATCCGCGAAGGCGACACCGTGAAGACCACGGGCCGCATCCTCGAAGTGCCGGTGGGTCGTGAGCTGCTGGGCCGCGTCGTCGACGCGCTGGGCAACCCGATCGACGGCAAGGGTCCGCTCAAGACCACGAAGACCGCCCCCATCGAGCGCGTGGCGCCGGGCGTCATCTACCGCAAGTCGGTGAGCCAGCCGGTGCAGACCGGCTACAAGGCCGTCGACTCGATGGTCCCGATCGGCCGCGGCCAGCGCGAGCTCATCATCGGCGACCGCCAGACCGGCAAGACCGCGATGGCCATCGACACGATCATCAACCAGAAGTCTTCCGGCATTAAGTGCGTGTACGTCGCCATCGGCCAGAAGCAGTCGACGATCGCGAACGTGGTGCGCAAGCTCGAAGAGCACGGCGCGATGGGTCACACCATCATCGTTGCCGCCTCCGCCTCGACGCCCGCCGCCATGCAGTACATCAGCGCCTACTCGGGCTGCACCATGGGCGAGTTCTTCATGGACAACGGCGAAGACGCGCTGATCATCTATGACGATCTGTCGAAGCAGGCCGTGGCCTATCGCCAGATCTCGCTGCTGCTGCGCCGTCCCCCGGGCCGCGAAGCGTATCCCGGCGACGTGTTCTATCTGCACAGCCGCCTGCTCGAGCGTTCCGCCCGCGTGAACGAAGAGTACGTGGAGCAGATGACCAAGGGCGCCGTGAAGGGCAAGACGGGTTCGCTTGACCGGTCTGCCCATCATCGAAACCCAGGCCGGTGACGTGACCGCGTTCGTTCCGACGAACGTCATCTCGATCACCGACGGCCAGATCTTCCTCGAGACCGACCTGTTCAACGCGGGCGTCCGTCCCGGCCATGAACGCCGGCATCTCCGTGTCGCGCGTCGGTGGCGCGGCGCAGACCGACATCATCAAGCGCCTGGGTGGCGGTATCCGCCTCGCCCTCGCGCAGTACCGCGAACTCGCGGCGTTCTCGCAGTTCGCCTCCGACCTCGACGAAGCGACCCGCCGCCAGCTCGAGCGTGGCGCGCGCGTGACCGAGCTCATGAAGCAGAAGCAGTACGCCCCGCTGTCCGTCGCCGAGATGGCGCTGTCGATCTACGCCGTGAACAACGGCTTCTTCGACAAGGTCGATCGCAAGAAGGTCGTGGACGCGGAAGCCGCGCTGCAGTCCTTCGCGAAGACCGCGCACAAGGCGCACGCTCGACGCCATCAACGCCGAGCCGGTGCTCAAGAAGCACGAAGCCGCGCTGAAGGCGCTGTGCGAAGACTTCCAGAAGAACGGCGTGTTCTAAAGGACGTCAAGCACAGATGCCAGGCACCAAGGAAATCCGCGCCAAGATCCTGAGCGTCAAGTCGACGCAGAAGATCACCAAGGCCATGCAGATGGTCGCGACCAGCAAGATGCGTCGCGCCCAGGACCGCATGCGCCTGGCGCGTCCGTACGCCGAGAAGATCCGCGCGGTCATCGGCAAC
The DNA here is from genome assembly GCA_963846605.1 of uncultured Pseudomonadota bacterium. Taxonomy (GTDB): domain Bacteria; phylum Pseudomonadota; class Gammaproteobacteria; order Steroidobacterales; family Steroidobacteraceae; genus CADEED01. The sequence continues at coordinate 143,159 of CAWJWS010000006.1, read as the reverse complement.
CTCACGCAGGCGAACCCGGACTACCGCTCGCCGTTCCTGGTCGAGCGCGAGGAAGTGAAGAACGTCGGCATCATCGTGATCTCTTCGGATCGCGGTCTCGCCGGCTCGTTGAACATCAACATCTTCAAGGCCGCGCTGATCGCCATGCGCGACTGGCAGGCCAAGGGCGCCGCGATCTCGATGTGCCTGATCGGCGGCAAGGCCTCGGCCTTCTTCCGCCGCCTGCCGAACCCGATCCTCGCGAACACGCAGGGTCTCGGCGACCAGCCGCACATCAAGGACCTGATCGGCACGGTCAAGGTCATGCTGGACGCGTACAAGGACGGCAAGATCGACCGCCTGCTGCTCGTGAACTCGCGCTTCGTGAACACGATGACGCAGAAGCCCGAAGTGCAGCAGCTCCTGCCCGTCGAGCCCATCGAGGGCGCGCAGCTGCAGGACCACTGGGACTACATCTACGAGCCGGACGCGTCCGCGATCCTCGACGGCCTGCTCATGCGCTACATCGAGTCGCAGGTCTATCGCGGCGCGGTCGAGAACGTCGCCTCGCGAAATGGCCGCGCGCATGATCGCGATGGGCGCCGCTTCGGACAACGCCGGCAAGCTCATCGGCGAGCTCCAGCTCATCTACAACAAGGCCCGCCAGGCCGCGATCACGAAGGAACTGTCGGAGATCGTGGGCGGCGCGGCTGCAGTCTGATCACGACAGCCCGAACATAGAATTAGTTAGAGGTTAACGAACATGGCCCTAGGCAAAATTACCCAGATCATCGGCGCCGTCATCGACGTGGAATTCCCGCGCGACTCGATCCCGCGAGTCTATCGACGCGCTCAAGCTCAAGGACGTCGAGCTGACGCTCGAAGTGCAGCAGCAGCTGGGCGACGGCGTCGTGCGCACGATCGCCATGGGTGCCTCCGAAGGTCTGAAGCGCGGTCTCGCCGTGGAATCCACCGGCAAGCCGATCAACGTGCCCGTGGGCCAGGCCACGCTCGGCCGCATCATGGACGTGCTCGGCACGCCGCAGGACAACCGTGGCCCGGTCGCCGCGAAAGAGACGCTGCCGATCCACCGTCCCGCCCCGTCGTACGACGAACAGGCCGGCGGTCAGGATCTGCTCGTCACGGGCATCAAGGTCATCGACCTGCTCGTGCCGTTCGCCAAGGGCGGCAAGGTCGGCCTGTTCGGCGGCGCCGGCGTCGGCAAGACCGTGAACATGCTCGAGCTCATCAACAACATCGCCAAGCAGTACTCGGGTCTGTCCGTGTTCGCGGGCGTCGGTGAGCGCACCCGCGAAGGCAACGACTTCTATCACGAGATGGCGGAGTCGGGCGTCATCGACCTCAAGAACCTCGAGAACTCGAAGGTCGCGATGGTGTACGGCCAGATGAACGAGCCGCCGGGCAACCGCCTGCGCGTCGCGCTCACGGGCCTCACGATGGCCGAATACTTCCGCGACGAGAACGCAGGCGAACGGCAAGGGCCGCGACGTGCTGTTCTTCGTCGACAACATCTACCGCTACACGCTCGCCGGCACCGAAGTGTCGGCGCTGCTGGGCCGCATGCCGTCGGCGGTGGGCTACCAGCCGACGCTGGCCGAAGAAATGGGCGTGCTGCAGGAACGCATCACCTCGACGAAGACCGGTTCGATCACGTCGATCCAGGCCGTGTACGTTCCGGCCGACGACTTGACCGATCCGTCGCCCGCCACCACGTTCGCGCACTTGGACGCGACCGTGGTGCTCTCCCGCCAGGTCGCCGCGCTGGGCATCTACCCGGCCGTCGATCCGCTCGACTCCACCAGCCGCCAGCTCGATCCGCTGGTCGTCGGCGAAGAGCACTACAACACGGCGCGCGGCGTTCAGGCCGTGCTGCAGCGTTACAAGGAACTGCAGGACATCATCGCGATCCTCGGCATGGACGAGCTCAGCGAAGAAGACAAGCAGACCGTGTTCCGCGCGCGCAAGGTGCGCAGCTTCCTGTCGCAGCCGTTCAACGTCGCCAAGGTGTTCACGGGCCAGGACGGCAAGATCGTCCCGCTGGCCGACACCATCCGCGGCTTCAAGGGCATCCTCGCCGGGTGACTACGATCACCTGCCGGAACAGGCGTTCTACATGGTCGGCTCGATCGAAGAAGCGGTCGAGAAGGCCAAGACGCTGAACTAAGTAGCTAGACAACACCATGGCAACCGCAGCAGCGAACACCGTTCACGTCGACATCGTCAGCGCCGAAGGCGAGATCTTCAGCGGCGCCGCGTCCATGGTGTTCGCGCCGGGCAGCCAGGGCGAGCTGGGCATCGCGCCGCGCCACGCGCCGCTGCTCACGCTGCTCAAGGCCGGTGAAGTGCGCGTGCAGACGCCCGACGGCGTCGAGCAGCACTTCTTCGTCGGCGGCGGCGCGCTCGAGATCCAGCCCAACAAGGTCACCGTGCTCGCGGACACCGCGTTGCGCGCCAAGGATCTCGACGAGGCCGCGGCGCTGGCCGCGAAGCAGCGTGCGGAAGACGCGCTGCGCGGCGCCACCGACAAGCTCGAACAGGCCGAGGCTCTCAAGGAGCTGGTGCGCATGAACGAGCAGATCAAGCTCATCCAGAAGCTGCGCAAGACCAAGTAAACATGGGTCGGGCCTCGCTGGACGCAGTCCAGCATGGCGTCCTCGAACTACCCTGACTGCGGCGGAAGTTGCTCGTGGCAAGTGCATGTACGCCCGCCGCGGCGCATCCTTGCAGCCACCATGGCCAAACCACTCGAATTCGAAGTCATCGGCAAACGGGCCATCTACCGGCCGGTGGCGTCGACCACGTTCGAGCGCGCAGTCGACCTGACCGCAGCCGCGATGCGCCAGGCGCGCGAGCAGGGCTGCGTCGACATGCTCGCCAATCTCTGCGGATTCACGGGCTTTCCTTCCCCGGACACCATTGGCCGATATTCGATGGCGCTGAAGTGGGCCGAGAATGCGGGCACCCAGTTGCGCGTAGCCATGGTGGTGCGCCATGAAGTCATGGATCCCCAGAAGATCGGCGTGCTGATGGCCCAGAACCGCGGCGTCAACGGCGATATCTTCCTCACCGAAGTGGAAGCGCTGCGTTGGCTGGATTCCTTCCAGCGCGGCTGACGCGCGGCGTTATCGCTATCAGCTCCCCGTCACTGGGAAAAAGTCCTAGGACCCATAGCCCTACGTAGAAAACACCTGTGAACTGCATAGCGGTTTGCCGCGCTGCCGGGCCGCGCACCGGCCGTCCACAATGCCGCCGCGGCTAGATTCCGGCCGAGGAATCATGGAAGCCATCAACCAGCTCGAATACAGCTATTTCCTCGCCCGGTCAGCGGGCGGGGATTACCGCGACTGCATCGACTGGGCGCTGGAACGCCTTCGCCGCAACGAAGAGAACAACGACAACGACGTGATCATGCTGGCGGCCTCCGAGGAGCCCGAGGAGGCGCGCACGTTCACCGAGCTGGTGATCGAGCGGTACAGCGGCTACCAGGCGCTCGATCTGCAACTCGCTGGCGGCAAATACCTCGTGGCCCTGCGCCATGAATACATGCGCGGCAACGAGACCGTTCACACGCTCGAAAGCAAACTGATGCGGCTGTACACCCACCTCCAGCACCCGGGCTGGCTCAGCGTCCTGTGCCGCAACTGCCGCCATGCGCGCCTGATTCCCGCCTACCGCGAGCTGTTCGACCGCGAATTCGCCTATCTCTCGCGGCTCTGGGCCGTGGCCGCGACGCGCGCGCAGTTCGAGTCCCGCTACAACCACGCCATCTCGCTCCGCCACGACGGCGTCTGACCCCGGCCGTTGCGCCCGCGGGCGCCGCGCGCGAGCATGCGCGGCATGAAAGTGAATCACCTCCACCTCATGGTTCCGGACGTCCCGGCGACCAGCGGGTTCTTCGAGAACTACTTCGGCATGCGCAAGGCCGGCGGCAATGCCGGCCTCACCGTGCTGCTCGACGATTCGGGCTTCGTGCTGACGCTCATGAAGATCGCATCACGCTCGGCCGCAAAGACTTACCCCGACAACTTCCACGTCGGCTTCTTCGTCGAGAGCGAGGCGAGGGTCAACGAGATGAACCAGCGCATGCGCGATGACGGATTGGAGGTGGCCCCGCCGAAACGCGAACACTCCTATTCCTTCTATGTGAGCGCACCCGGCGGCGTGACGGTCGAGGTCGGCGCTTGAGCGATTCTTCCACCAGCGATCTGCCCGCCGGAAACTTCTCGGACTGGCTGCGCGACATGCGCGCCGCGCTCGCCAGCCGCGGTGGAATGGACGTCGCCTGCGGCGATTGCCGCGGCTGCTGCACGTCTTCCTATTACGTGAAGGTGCGCGCAACCGAGACAGCGGCGTTGGGCCGCATCGGCGAACAACATCTCGAGCCCGGCCCACCCGGAGATCGAGGCAGCCGGTTGCTGGGGTTTCAGGCGAACGGACACTGCCGGATGCTGGTGTCGCGGGAATGCTCTATCTACCAGGACCGCCCCGAGACCTGCCGCAGCTACGATTGCCGCGTGTTCACCGCGGCGGGCATGGATGCGGGCCCGGGCAAGACCGAGATCAACGAGCGCGTCGCGCGGTGGAAGTTCTCGTACCCCACCGGGAAGGACCGTGACGAGCACCGCGCCGTGACGGCGGCGGCGGCCTACCTGCGCCAGCATCCCGTGCGCTTCGCCGGCGGCCACGTACCGTCGCGGCCCAGCGAGATCGCCGTGCTGGCGGTGAAGGCGTACGACGTGTTCCTCGATCCTCCGGACGAAGACCGTGACATCCGCGCGGCGCTGGTGCAGGCGGCGGAGGAATTCGATCACCCCGCGCCGAAGGCGGGTGGCTGATGCCACGCTACGTCGCGCTGTTCCGCGGCATCAACGTGGGCAAGGCCAAGCGAATCGCCATGGCGGACTTGCGTTCGCTGCTGGCCAGGCTCGGCTACCAGGACGCGCGCACGCTGCTCAACAGCGGCAACGCGGTCTTCACGGCCGAGGCGGCGCCCGCGGACAAGATCGCCGCGCGAATCCGCACGGAAGTGTCGAAGACGCTGGGCGTCGACGCGCTCGTCATCGTGAAAGCGGAGCGAGACATCGCCGCCATCGTCCAGGGCAACGCGCTGGAAAAAATCGCGACCGATGGCTCGCGGCTGCTGGTCGCGATGGCGCAGGACCCCAAGGCCATCGCCGCGCTCAGAAAAGTGGCGCGCCAGGAGTGGGGTGACGAACAGGTTCACGTGGGCAAGCATGCGGCGTACCTCTGGTGCGCGAACGGCATCCTCGAGAGCAAGGCCGCCGTGGCTTTGTTGTCGGGCCTCCGGGACATCGGCACCACACGGAACTGGGCCACGCTCAACAAGATCCGCGCGTTGATGGCGGGCAACGACTAACTGCTGGCGCGGCGGAAACTCGCAGCGGAAAGTCGCGCCCCGGCATCGCCGCCGTGACGCCACGCGTCAATTGCCAGGTATTCGCCGCTAACCACCGTCGATGAATGGTCGTCCGCGCCCGACGACCGGCGCGGCATCCGACGAACGGCCTTCGGCACCCGATCGAGGACATGCCCCGGTCACGGTTCCGGGCGTATATTTCCAGGCCATGAGCCCTGGAAATGACAACCAGCTCGACTGGACCGCCGCCACTACTCCCGAGGGTGAGAAGGTCGTTGCCAATCCCTGGCGTCAGCCGAAAGGCCGGGTCCCGCCCCAGACCAAGCGCAATGTCATGGACACGCTGCTCGGCGAGAACCAGCTCTCCGCCTCCGAGATCGGCGGCAACGATCCGTACAACGCGACCGGCCGGCAGTTCCGCCGCTAGCTCCGCCGCCCCTCTCACCGCCAGGCGGGCAGAGTTCACATCGCGCGATCCTCGCGGTTTGCGCGGTGGGTGCATCCGCACATAACCCGCTACACTCGCGGCCCCATGAAACTCGCCGTCGTCATCCTCGCTGCCGGTCAGGGCAAGCGAATGAAATCCGATTTGCCCAAGGTCCTGCAGCCGCTGGCCGGGACGCCCCTGCTGGGCCATGTTGTTAGCCGCTCACGGGCGCTGCAGCCATCATCCATCCACGTGGTGTACGGCCATGGTGGTGACGCGGTCCGCGCCACCATCAAGGATCCGGATCTGCGCTGGGCCCTGCAGGCCGAGCAACTCGGCACGGGCCACGCCGTCATGCAGGCCATGCCGGGTGTCGCCGACGACGAACTGGTACTGATCCTGTACGGCGACGTGCCGCTGATCCGTCCGGAAACCCTGCGCCAGCTCATCGACTCGGCCGGCGCGAAATCCATGGGTCTCCTGACCATCCTGCTGGACAACCCGCAGGGCTACGGCCGCATCGTGCGCAATGCGCGCGGCGCCATCCAGAAGATCGTGGAGCAGAAGGACGCGAACAAGGCGCAGCTGAAGATCCGCGAAGGCAACAGCGGCATCATGGCCGTGCCCGCCAAACTACTCCGCAAGTGGCTGGGCAAGCTCAAGAACGCCAACGCGCAGGGTGAGTACTACCTCACCGACATCATCGCGATGGCCGTGAAGGACAAGGTCAAGGTGGTGCCGCTGATCGCACCCACGCTGGCCGAGGTGCTGGGCGTCAACGACAAGGTGCAGCTGGCCGAACTCGAGGCCATGCACCGGGCGGATCGTGCGCGCGAACTCATGATCGGCGGCGCCACGCTCATCGACCCGGCGCGCATCGACGTGCGCGGTGAAGTCACGCTGGGCCGTGACGTGCTGATCGAGCCGAACGTGCTCATCGAAGGCAAGGTATCGCTGGGCGACCGCGTGCGCGTGGGCCCGAACGTGATCCTGCGCGATGTGACCATCGGTGCGGACAGTGTCATCCACGCGAACTCGGTGCTGGAGCAGAGCGAGCTGGGCACGGGCTGCCTCATCGGTCCTTACGCCCGTGTGCGGCCGGGTTCGAAGCTCGCGGCCAACGTGCACGTGGGCAATTTCGTGGAACTCAAGAAGACCGTGGTGGGCGAGGGCAGCAAGGCCAACCACCTCACCTACCTGGGTGACGCGGTCATCGGCAAGGGCGTCAACGTGGGCGCCGGCACCATCACCTGCAACTACGACGGCGTGAACAAGTCCACGACCACCATCGAAGACGGCGCGTTCATCGGCTCGGGCAACATGCTCGTGGCGCCGGTGCGCATCGGCAAGGATGCGACCACGGGCGCGGGCAGCACCATCACCAAGGATGCGCCGGAAGGCCAGCTCACGCTGACTCGCGCCAAGCAGATCACGCTCGAGGGCTGGAAGCGCCCCCAGAAAAAGCCGAAGTAGCCGGACCGCGCTGGTTGGCGCCAGCGCTAAAGGATGGGAGAAGCCTTGAAGGCTTCCCACTGCCGGGCGCTGAATAGCTCGCGCTTCACGAGCTTCATCCGGACGTCGTCGTACCCGGGTTCGTCGCCGATGGGTAGTTGGTACTCCACCGTGAGGCCGGTGCGCGCGTCGACCCACCAGTCCCCGCTCTGGTTCTCCAGGCCAGGCCCACCGAGCTTGTAGCGCCAGGTTGCGAGGCCATCGCGCCGTTCCTTGCCGACATAGCGCAAGGTGACTTCGCCCAGCTCCGCGACCACGGGCGGATCGGCGTAAACGAAATCGGTGCGCCAGAAGCGCAGCTCGCGGCGGTGGTCCACGCGATGGGGCAGCGTCATCGTGAGGCTGGTGAAGTCGAAGTCGTAGCTGTGCCAGGGCCAGTGATTCAGCGTCAGCGGCTCGGGCATCAGGGACATGCGCAGCTGGTCGCCTTCGACGCCGAGCGTGGCGCGCTGCTGCGGCTCCGCGCCCTTGGTCAGACCCCAGGCTTCGAAGGCGCGAACCGAAAATCGCGACCAGTCCATGTGGGCCACGACCAGCGTGGACTGCTCCGCGCCCGGATCCCACTTGAGTGACTCGATCCGGTCAGCCGTCGCGACGTAGACACTCACACGTCCTTCGTGCGAGCCGTCGCGCGCGGATTTCACGTAGTGCAGCACCTGTCCCACGGGCGCGCGCTCCGGACGGTAGCGGTAGTCAGAGTGCTGGGCTCCCGCGGGTGACGCCAGCAACCAGAGCGGGGCCGCAAGGCAGGCGGCGATCCGGGTTCGGTTTCGCATGGCCGTTTGAACCCCCCAACCGGCCACCGGGTTGCGTCGGCGACCCGATATATTGGAGCCATGACCGGCGAAGGCAGACCCGCGGTGAACCTGGCGACATTCGTGGCCTTCCACGACGTCGACGAGGGCGAAGCGCGACCCGGCGGATTGAGTTTCGCCATCATGCTGGCGCGGGCACCGGGCGGCGTGGTGCTGGTATTCAACCGCTGGCGCCGGGTCTGGGAACTGCCGGGCGGGCTCATCGATGCGGGCGAGTCGCCGGCCGAGTCGGCGGTGCGGGAGCTGCGGGAGGAATCGGGCTGTGTGGCCCACGCTCCGTTCTGGCGAGGGGTCATCGAGGTCAGCGACGGAAGAGCCCACTTCGGAGCCGTGTACGACTGCGAAGTGCCGGCTGCTTCCGAAGACTTCGAAAGCGACGAGACAGGCGGGATCGCTCTGTGGCGCCGTGATCGCCCGCCGCCACAACCGCTCGGCAACTCCGACGCGGCTGTACTGAACAGATGGGGCTGAGCGCTGGCAGAATCGCACCATGAGCCTGCGCCTGAATCCGGTCACTCTCGACGCGCTCGACGCCTTTCCCTCCGCAGCTCGAGCGCCACTACGCGGCCTTCCCGCGCGAGTTTGTCCATTGGGCGCCGTCATCCTGGGACGGCGTGCCCAGTGAACCGTTCACCGCGATCGAACAGATCTGCCACGTGCGCGACATCGAAATCGAGGGCTACCAGCTACGCTTCCGCCGCACGCTCGACGAAGACCACTCCGTTCCTGCCGTCGATCGACAGCGAGCCGATCGCGAAGCGCGCAACTACGGCGCGGCGGATGTCGCGCAGGTGTTCGCGAGCTTCTCGGCGCGCGCGGGCCGACACGATGGCGCTGCTGCGCGCGTCTCGATGCGGCCAGCTTCGAGCGGCGCGCCGACCTTCGAAGGCTACGGTCCCGTCACGCTGCGCGGACTCGTGCACTTTCTGTGCAGTCACGATCAGCAGCATCTCGTCCGGTCTCCAATGGTTGTTAGGCAAGATCGCGAGGGCGGCGTGACGCGACGGGGCCCGAGCAGAAGGCCCTCGGCGTGATCGCGTTGTCCTGGCCTTCGCCGCCGTCGCGTCCGGCGCCGCGTCCTGGTGCCTGGGATTCGGCAGCCTCGGTCCGATCCGCGCGGGCCTGACCGCGGACGAAGTCCTGCGCTCGCGGACTGGCCCGGGCAGGACGCACGCAAGGCGCGTGTCGGAGCCTGCTGGTACCTGCCGCTATCACGGCAACGGCAGCGACTTCGATCTCATGATCATCGGCGGCCGTGTCGTGCGCATCGAGCTCAAGGGCGACTCGAAGCTGCACACCCTGTCCGGCGCCCGGGTGGGCGACAGCGAGGGTGATCTCCTGGCGAAGTTCGGTTCGCGCCTGGAGACGCAGCCCCACAAGTACGACCAGCACGGCACACGATCACGTTCAAATCCTCGGGCGGCGACTACGGTCTGCGCTTCGAGACGTCATCGGGCAAAGTGACGGCCATCCAGTCCGGGCCGTGGGAACACCTCAACTACGTGGAAGGTTGCGGATAGTTCCGCGACCGCACGCGCCATCGGGAAGTCAGGCCATGCTGCAACTCCGGCCCAACTGCGAATGCTGCGATCGTGACCTCGCCGGTGATTCGGCCGAGGCGTACATCTGCACTTACGAGTGCACCTTCTGCGTGAGCTGCGCCAACGACGCGCTCGAGGGCAAATGCCCCAACTGCGGGGGCGAACTCGTGCGCCGGCCGCGGCGGCCCGCGGCGAAACTGCTCAAGGATCCCGCTTCGACGGTCCGGGTACACAAGCCGCAGGGCTGCGGAAAGCTCGTTGGCTGAGACCGCGCTCATCTGCCGCGTTCCCGAGGCGGAGCGTTACATCGGCCACCATCGTCAGCGTTTCGATCCGCCGGCGCGGCGCAACGTGCCCGCGCACGTCACCGTGCTCTATCCATTCGTCGAACCCGGACAGATCGATGAAGAGGTAGTCCGCGCGCTGCGCGACATCGCGGCTTCGGTGAAGGGCTTCGACTACCGCTTGCGCGAGACCCGCCGGTTCCCGTCGTCGCTGTATCTCGCGCCGGAGCCGGGCGACTCCTTCGCCGCGCTGACGGCGGGCGTGCATCGGCGCTTCCCCGACTATCCACCCTTCGCCGGCAAGTTCGACGTCGTGGTGCCGCACGTCACGGTGGCGCACGGCGATGAACCGCAACTCTGCGAGATCGAAGTGGAGCTGCGCATCGCGCTGCCCGGCGCGGGCGTCAGCGCGCGCTGCGAGGAAATGATCCTCATCGAGAACAGCACGGGCCGCTGGGAGGTGGTGCACACCTTTCCGCTGGGAGCGCGGTAGCTTGGAAACCGCGTGTAGACTGCCCGCGTGATCACACCGCCCCGAATCACCGTGACCGAACGCCTGCCGGTGAGGGTGGCGTACCAGCGATATACCGGTCCCTTCGGCGAGCCGCTGGGCCGCTTCTGGCGAGTGATCGTGACCCCGTGGCTGGCCGAGCACGGGCTGCTGGATTGCCCGCGGTATGGCGTCACGCTCGATGATCCTCGGGTCACGCTGCCCGATCGATGCCGCTACGACGTGTGCGTGGAACTCCCGCCAGGTCTCTCGTTGCCCGACGCCGCCGAGACCACGATCGCCGGCGGCCTGTATGCCGTCAGCGGGTTCAAGGGCACCAGCGCGCAGATCGGCGCCGCATGGAATGGCTTTGCCACCGCGGCCGCGGTGCACGGGAAGGCGGATCCGGCGCGGCACCCGTATGAGCACTATCCGCGCGGCGCGGCCTTCGACTCGCGAACGGGCATGTTCAGCTGCGAGTTGTGTTTTCCGCTGCTGGGCGCAGGGCGGGAATGACGATCCGCATCGTTCGCCTGGGCAGTGATCGCGCCGCGAGCGAAGGCACGCGCATCGGCACCGTGCGCCGGCCGCCGCGCGGCGTGCCGAAAAAGGATTTCGCCCGCAAGAACTGGTACGACGTCTGGTTCCCGGTACTGGCGCCCAGCGTGGCCACGATGAAGCTCGGCCTGTCGGCCCAATCCGATGGCGACTGGGCGCGGTTCTCCCGCCAGTACCGCGCGGAAATGCGCGAGCCAGCGGCCAGCCAGGCACTCGATGTACTGGCCACGCTCTCGCACCACGCCAACTTCTCCGCCGGCTGCTACTGCGAGAACGAGTCTCGCTGTCACCGCTCGTTGCTGCGGGCGCTGCTCGCCGAACGCGGTGCTAACATCGCGCCATGAAGCGTGGCTGGTTTCCCTTGTTGGCACTGCTGGCATTCGCCGGTGCGACCCGCGCCGACGAAAGTTTCCGCTGCGGCAAGTGGATAGCCTCGAGCGACATGAGCGTCCAGGACCTGCTCGCCAAGTGCGGCACGCCTACCGAGCGGACGTCCTCCACGCAGGATGTCATGGCACGCAACCAGCACGGTCTCATGCAGAAGACCGGCGAGACCACGGTGATGATCTGGACCTACGACCGCGGCGCCACGGCGCCGCCCATGGTCGTGACCATTGTCGATGGCCGCATCAAGAGCATCGACCGCAAGAAATGACCAGCGCTCTCAAGATCCTCGGCCGGGTTTCGTCGATCAACGTGCGCAAGGTGCTGTGGACCTGCGCGGAGCTCGACCTGCATTTCGAGCACGTGGTTTCCGACGCGAAACTGCTGGCGCGCAATCCCAACGGCATGGTGCCGGTGATCCAGGACGGCGACTTCGTGCTCTGGGAGTCGAACGCCATCTGCCGGTATCTCGCCGCGAAGCAACCGCGCTCGCAACTGCTGCCGGACGATCCGCGGATCCGCGCGCAGGTGGAGCAGTGGATGGACTGGCAGGCCACGGAGCTCAACAACTCCTGGCGCTACGCCTTCCTCGCACTGGTGCGGCAGAACCCGGAATACACGCAAGCCCGCGACATCGCCGCGAGCATCGCGAGCTGGCACCGGCACATGAAGATCCTCGACGATCATTTCGTGCACGGCGGGCAGTTCATCACCGGCGAGCACTTCACGCTCGCGGACGTGGTGGTTGGGCTCGCGGTGCATCGCTGGCTGCTGAGTCCCGATCGATCGCCCGGCGCTCGATGCCGTGCACGGCTACTACCAGCGCCTGTCGGTGCGGCCGGCGTTCCGCGCGCACGTCGACATGAATGTCCCCTGATCCCGCCCGCGCGATGCGCGCATGTTGATCGCGGCGCTGCTCGTGATCGCCGGCGCGATCTATGCGTTGCTCGGTGCGCTGCACGCCGTGTTCACCTTCATGGACGAGCGCCATCCGCGCCGCCTCGCGCCCGACGACCCCGCGGTCACCGCCGCGATGCAGGCTTCGAAGCTCCGCCTCAGCCGGGGCGCGGTGACGATGTGGCAGGCGTGGATCAGCTTCAATCTCACCCACAGCCTGGCCGCCATCATGTTCGGCGTGGGTTGCATCGTCGTCGCGGCGTGGTTTGGCGCGGTCGTGTTTCCGCCCTGGGTGCTGTTCCTGCTGACGGGCATCAGCCTGCTCTTCGCCTTGATCGGGCTGCGCTACTGGTTCGGGGTGCCGCGCGCCGGGGCCGTCGTCGCCACCTTGTGCCTGGGTGCGGCCGCCGGGCTCTACGCCCTCTGAAAGCGCTTCCCCGGGCAGGCGTAACGTATTGATTTGTAATACCCGCAGACCCGCCATGCGGGCGGGTGTGAGCCGGGTATCAGAAGGGCCCGAATGGGTGGTTTTCCCCCTCCGAACTTCGCAAACCCTCAGGCACACTAGCCGCCCCCCAAAATCCTGGATTTGACCGAATGTGCGGCATCGTCGGAGCCATCGCTGAACGCAACGTAGTTCCCATCCTCATGGAGGGTCTGCGCCGGCTCGAATATCGCGGCTATGACTCCGCGGGCATCGCCGTACTCAACGGCACCGCCAAGCTCAAGCGCCTGCGCACCGTGGGCAAGGTCAAGGTCCTCCAGGACGCCATCGATGCGGATCCCACGCACGGTCCGGTGGGCATCGCGCACACGCGCTGGGCCACGCACGGCGTGCCGTCGGAGCGCAACGCGCACCCGCACATCTCCAAGGACGGCCTCGCCATCGTCCACAACGGCATCATCGAGAACCACGAAGAGCTGCGCGACGAACTCCGGAAGCTCGGCTACACGTTCACGTCCGAGACCGACACCGAGGTGATCGCGCATCGCGTGCATCACCACATGCAGGCGCAGAAAGACCTGTTCAAAGCGGTGCGCGCGACGGTGGCGGAACTCGAAGGCGCCTACGCGCTGGCCGTGGTCAGCGAATCCGAACCCGAGCGCATCATCCTCGCGCGCGAAGGCTGTCCCGTGGTCGTCGGCCTGGGCGTCGACGAGAATTTCGTGGCTTCGGACGTGGCGGCACTGCTGCCCGTCACGCGCCGCTTCATGTTCCTGGAAGAAGGTGACGTCGCCGACATCCGCCGCACGTCCATAAAGGTGCTCGACAAGGCCGGCGATTCGGTAGACAGGCCGGTGCGAGAGAGCGAGCTCTCGGCCGACGCCGCCGAGAAGGGCCAGTACCGCCACTTCATGCTCAAGGAAATCCACGAGCAGCCGCGCGCCGTCGCCGACACGCTGGCCGAGCGCGTGGCCAATGGCCGCCTGCTCGAGGCCGCCTTCGGCCCGACCGCCAACGACATCTTCAAGAAGACCGAGCACGTACACATCATCGCCTGTGGTACCAGCTACCACTCGGGCGTGGTCGCGCGCTATTTCATCGAGCAGATCTGCAAGCTCCCCTGCACCGTGGAGATCGCGAGCGAGTACCGCTATCGCAATCCCGTGGTGCCGAAGAATTCGCTGTTCGTCACCATCTCGCAGTCCGGTGAAACCGCGGACACGCTGGCCGCGCTGCGCCTCGCCAAGCAGGCCGGCTATCTCTCGTCGCTGGCCATCTGCAACGTGCCCGAGAGTTCACTGGTGCGCGAGAGCGAACTGGTGATGCTGACTCGCGCGGGCCCGGAAATCGGCGTGGCCTCCACGAAGGCCTTCACCACGCAGCTCACGGCGCTCAGCATGCTGGTCATCGCGCTGGCCAAGGTCCGCACGGCCGATGCCGAGCGCGAGCGCAGCCTGGTGCAGCGTCTCATCGAGATTCCCGCGATCATCGAGAAGACCCTGACGCTCGACCCGATCATCTACGACCTGGCGAAGCGCTTCGCCGACAAGCATCACTCGCTGTTCCTCGGCCGCGGCGCGCTCAGCGCCATCGCCATGGAAGGCGCGCTCAAGCTCAAGGAAATCTCGTACATCCATGCCGAGGCCTATGCCGCGGGCGAGCTCAAACACGGCCCGCTGGCGCTCGTGGACGCGGACATGCCCGTTATTACTGTTGCTCCGAACAACGACCTGCTCGAGAAGCTGAAGAGCAACCTGCAGGAAGTGCGTGCGCGCGGCGGCGAGCTCATCGTGTTCGCGGATCCGGAGTCGGGCATCGAGCCTTCCGATGGCGTCACCGTCATCAACATGCCGAAGCACGTGAGCTACTTCCAGGCGCCGATCGTCTACACGGTGCCGTTGCAACTGCTCGCGTATCACGTGGCCATCCTCAAGGGCACCGACGTCGATCAGCCGCGCAATCTCGCGAAGTCCGTCACCGTCGAATAAAGGGGGCGGACCCCTTGCGATTTTCTGGAACAGGGGGCCGCCGTCGATGGACCGAAAGATAGCCGAGCAGATCGTCGCACTCGTCAACAGCCAGATCGATCAGCTGATCTCCACGCTGGACCCGGTGGAAGCCGCGGTGTCACCCGAGGAGTTCGCGGTCTACAAGCGCGGCATCGCCAAGGTCATCACCGCCTTCGATGTGGAGATCATCGACCGCGTGGCGCGCGAGTATCCCGACCTCAAGCCTTCCGACGATGACGCGGAAGCCGCTTCGCACGAAAGCGATCCGCCCAAGATCTCGCGGAACTGATCGTTCCCGCCGCCTTCCGGGGCGGCCCGGACGCGCGAGGATGTGTCATCCTTTCGCGCAATGGACCTGCTGACAATTTCGCCCTTTCTGTTGCTGCTGGCCGCGGTGCTCGGCTTGTGGATCCATCGCGTCGTGTGGATGTCGGCACTGGTGGCCGCGGTGCCCGTGGGCTACTACACGGGCGCGCTCCAGGATCTCGCGGGTGTGTGGATCGTGGTCGCCGCCGCACTGGCCTGGGGCTACTCGAGCGCCCGGGCGCGCGCCACGTCGCGCGGCGGACGGGCGCTGCAGCTAGCCGCCGGCGTAGCCTTCTTTGTGTTCGCACCGGCCCTTGCCCTCCCGAAGCTGCCCGGCTTCGTGCGCATCGAACTCGTTCCGGCACAGGTTCTCTCGGAAGGTGCCGTGCCCTACGCACTGGCTATCGGGTTTCCCAAGGTCGTGGTCGGCATCCTCATCCTCGGCCTGATCAATCCTTCACTGGTGTCGGCTTCGGGGTTGGGCCGCGTGCTGGTCAATGCGCTGCCCGTGTTCCTCGTGACAACCGTTCTCGTGGTCGCCTGTGCGCTGGCGCTGGGCTACACACGCTTCGATGCCCACTGGCACGAGCTCTTCATCCCGTGGGCGGTCGTGAACCTGTTCTCCACCTGCCTCGGCGAAGAAGCATTCTTCCGCGGCTTCGTGCAGCGCGAGCTGGGCACCGCGGGGCCCAATCGCGCGCTCTGGGGCGGCCTCGCGCTCATCGTCGCGGCGGTGATGTTCGGCCTCGTGCACTACGGCGGCGGCGTGAATTACATCATCGCCGGTGTCGTCGCGGGACTGGGCTACGGCCTCGCGTTCCTGCGCACGCAGCGCATCGAGGCTGCGATGCTCGTGCATTTCGGCGTGAACGCCGTGCACTTCCTGCTGTTCGTGTATCCGCGGCCGGCCTGATGCGAACGTGACCACCCGCCTTCTCGTCATCGATCCGCAGAACGATTTCTGCGACATCCCGGGCGCGGCGCTGCCGGTGAAGGGTGCGAACGCGGACCTGACGCGGCTCGCCAGCTTCATGCGCCAGGCGGGGGAGGAGATCGACGAACTCACAGTCACGCTGGATTCGCACGCCAGCATCGGCATCGAGCGCGTCACCTTCTGGCTCGACGCCCAGGGCGCCGCGGTCGCGCCGTTCACGCAGATCATCGCGGATGACGTCCGCCAGAGCCGCTATCGCCCGCGCGATGCCGCGCTGACGGAGCAGGTGATTGCCTACCTGGACAAGCTCGAGGGGCGAGGGCGCTACCACCTGATGGTCTGGCCCGTGCATTGTGTCGTCGGCACCTGGGGCCACAACGTGCACGAGGACGTGGCCACGCAGATTGCCCAATGGGAATCGCGGCGGCAGCGGCCCTGCCTTCGCGTGCTCAAGGGTCTGAATCCGATGGCCGAGCAGTACAGCGCCGTCCAGGCGGAGGTGCCGGTCTTCAACGATCCGCTCACGCAGCCGAATCTTGCGCTCATCGAGGCGGCGCGGCCCGGCGACGGGACGCTGCTCGTGGCGGGGGAAGCGGCGAGCCATTGTGTGGCGGCGACACTGCGCGATCTGCTGGCGACGATGTCACCTGCGGAGCGCGCCCGCGTCGTGCTTCTGGAGGACTGCATGAGCGCGGTCGATGGCTTCGAGGCGCAAGCCGCGCAGTTCTTCGCCGAGGCGGCCGCGCAGGGTGTCCGCTCGCTCACCAGCACACAGGTGCTGGCCGGGTTCGTGCGTCAAACACAGGGAAACCGATCGTGATCCCCGTCATCCACTCGCTGCTCGACACCGACCTCTACAAGTTCACGATGCTGCAGGCGTTCCTGCACGGCTTCCCCGAGAACCAGGCGGTGTACGAGTTCGTCTGCCGCAACGAGCCCGCCTATCCACTCGCGGACCTCGCGGCCGACGTGCAGGCGCAGCTCGAGCACCTGGGAACGCTGCGGTTCGCCGAGGAAGAACTGGCGTGGCTGTCCACGAAGAAGTACTTCAAGAGCGACTTCATCGATTTCCTGCGCATCTTCCGGCTGCAGCCTCGCTACATCACGGTGGAGCCGCGCGAGGGAAAGCTCGTGGTGCGCGCCCACGGGCCGCAGATCCACGTGATGGCTTTCGAGATCTACGTGCTGTCCATCGTCAACGAGCTGTACTTCCGCCGGCTCGCGACTCCGGAGGTGCTGTCCGAAGGACGGCGGCGGCTGGATGAGAAGCTCGCGCGCCTGCGCGAGTTCGCCTTGCGCGGCAAGCCGCGCTGGCATCCGTTCGAGTTCTCCGATTTCGGCACGCGCCGGCGTTTCTCGCGCGAATGGCACGAAGAAGTGGTGACACGCCTGGCCGCCGAATGCCCCAAGTATTTCAAGGGCAGCTCGAACACCCACCTCGCGCGCAAACACAATCTCGCGGCCATCGGCACGATGGCGCATGAATACCTGCAGACTTTCCAGGCCGTGGGCGTCCAGCTGCGCCGCTTCCAGATCGCCGCGCTCGAGCACTGGGTGCACGAATACCGCGGCGATCTCGGCATCGCACTCACGGATACCGTGGGCATGGACGCGTTCCTGCAGAACTTCGATCTGTATTTCGCCAAGCTGTTCGACGGTCTTCGCCATGACTCGGGCGACCCGATCGAGTGGGGCGAGAAGGCGCTGGCCCATTACGAAAAGCTGCGCATCGACGCGCATGCCAAGCGCCTGGTGTTCTCCGATGGCCTCGACGTGCCGCGCGCGCTCGAGATCTACGATCACTTCGGTGACCGCGTGCAGTGCGGCTTCGGAATCGGCACCAATCTCACCAACGATGTCGGCGCCACGCCGCTCAACATCGTCATGAAGCTCGTCGAGTGCAACGGTCAACCCGTGGCGAAACTTTCCGATTCGCCGGGCAAGACGCTCTGCAAAGACGAAACCTTCCTGGCCTACCTGCGCCAGGTCTTTCAGAAGGCGGCTTGAAGGCCTCCTGATTCCTCCGAGTAATCAGCTCTCCCCATTGCCGGTTTCACTGACACCGGTTACTTTTGCTAATGACACCGGTGGTCAGAACGATATGCGTTCTGACATGCGCCGATAACTAAACCAAAGTCGGCAAAGAGGGGAATTCAATGCGTAACCAGCGTCGCGGCGTGGTGAATGGCATTCCGTTGGGCCTGATCGGATCGGCAATCCTGTTGGCAAACAACCCGGGTTACGCCCAGGAACAGGAGGCGGCACCCGAGGACGTGGAAGAGGTGACCGTCACCGGTTATCGCGCGGCACTGCGCAGCGCCATCGAGACGAAACGCGAATCGGCCGTCATGGTCGACGCGATCAACGCCGATGACATCGCGGACTTTCCCGATGCGAACCTCGCCGAGTCACTGCAGCGCATTCCCGGCATCTCGATCGACCGTGACCAGGGTGAAGGCCGCACGATCACCGTGCGCGGACTCGGCGCCGACTTCTCGCGCGTGCGCATCAACGGCCTGGAAGCCCTGTCCACGGCCGGCTCCAACGACGCGGGCTCGAGCCCGAACCGCAGCCGTTCCTTCGACTTCAACACTTTCGCGTCCGAACTCTTCAGTTCCCTGAAGGTGCAAAAGACTTCGTCGGCCGAAACCGATGAAGGCTCGCTGGGCGCCACCGTGGACCTGATCACGGGACGGCCGCTTCGACTTCGAGTCCTTCGCGCTGGGCTTCAGCGCCGAGGATTCCTTTTATGAGAACGGCGGTTACCACAACCCAAAACTTGCGGGCCTCGTCTCCTGGCACGGCGAGAAGTTCGGTGCGCTGCTGTCGGCCGCGTACTCCGAACGCCAGACCGAGTTGGACCAGTTCCGCCGTGGTCCGGGCTCGTCGGACTTCGTCTATCGCCAGACGGACTTTCTCGGCAACGAGAACCCGCAGCGATCGGGCTTCTCGGCTCCCGCAGGCACCGCCTTCGGCACGGCCATCACGAATCCCGCGGCCATCGCGGCGCAGACGGGGTCCGATCCCACGGCGTACGCGAACCTCTACCCCACGGGCTTCAGCACGCCGGGCCGTTTCGATGATTCGCGCGTGGTGTTCCCGGCGCTGGGTTCGGTCGAGCAGTCGGATGTGGCCTATGACCGCATCGGCATCACCAACTCCTATCAATGGCAGCCGAGCGAATCC
Source organism: uncultured Pseudomonadota bacterium (assembly GCA_963846605.1). GTDB lineage: Bacteria > Pseudomonadota > Gammaproteobacteria > Steroidobacterales > Steroidobacteraceae > CADEED01. Next base: position 123,994 of record CAWJWS010000006.1, on the reverse strand, counting down.
ACGCACGTCAATCTCGACCTGCTGTATTCGAAGTACGACTACTCGAACGTGATCAGCCAGGTGTCCACGGTCGGCCTCAACCGCAACAACACCAATGCCACCTACAACACGGCCAACGCCGCGACCACGGTCGCGAACCGCCGCGGCCTGTATCCCGGTCTCTGCACGTTCAATGACGGCACCGGCACGGCTCCGCCGCAGGATTGTGGACAGGCTGAGTACGGCACCACGCCCGTCGCGGGCTACACGTTCAGCCTGAACCCGCGCAACCTGGATCCCTACGAGTACTACAACAACCCGATGTCGCCAGGCTTCGTGGCGGATCCCACCGGGTTCGGACTCGGCTTCCGCGACCGCCTCATCGGCCGTCCGGCCGTGGATGTGCTGGCGTCCAACGTCACCAATGGCGTGGCGGACTATCTACAGCTGCGCAATGTGGACATGCGCTCCGCGGCCGACGCGTCGTTCTACACCACCGAGTTCAAGCAGGCGTCGCTCAACGTGACGCACGAGTTCTCGGATGACTTCCGCGTGAACCTGGTCTACGGGCAGTCCGAGTCGGTCAACGACTCGAAGGGCCTGCTGGTCGAGTTCAACGCCATGGATACGCAGGGCCCGTTCACCTACGACGAGCGCGCCCACGGCTCCATGCCGGTGTTCGATCTCGGCTTCGACGCCGCGAACCCGGCGAGCTGGGGCATCGTCAAGGGCTTCTCCGCCATGCGCCACTACAAGCGCCTCGTCGAGAACACCTACGACGGTGGCCGCATCGACTTCACGCTCGACATCAACGACAAGGTGAATCTCGGCTTCGGTTATAACGCGCGTGCCTACACGTTCAAGACGCAACAGCGCGAGCGCAACACCGACACCATCAACCCCACCGAGCTGGAAGCGGGGGTCACCTCCGCGTCGCTGGGTCGCGTGGTCAACTTCGGCACCGGCCTCGATGTGCCGGCCGGCACGCTGACCAGCTTCTTCGCGCCAGACCTGGATGCCTTCGCTGACACTTTCGGCTTCGACTGCGCCTGCATCAACGAATACGGCGACTTCCGCACGATCCGCCGCAACAACGGCCGCGACGATTTCGACGTGACCGAGAACGATCACGGCGTGTGGATGCAGCTGAACTTCAATACCGAGCTGTTCGGCCGCCGCCTCTACGGCAACTTCGGTGTGCGCGAGGCGTTCACGTCGCTCGACTCTCGAGGCAATTCGAACGGTGCGGGTGGCCTGCCCATCACGGCCAGCAACGAGTACAGCGACACGCTGCCCTCGTTGAATCTCGCCTACGAAGCCGTCGACAACCTGGTGGTCCGCCTCGGCTGGGCCAAAGTCATGGCCCGACCGCTGTTGGGCAACCTGGCGCCGACCATCACGGCGCTGTCGGTTCCCAACACGCCGGGCGCCATCGACGGCGCCAGCCTCACCATCGGCAATCCGTACCTCAAGCCATTCCGCGGCAAGAACTACGACTTCAGCGTGGAGTGGTATTTCAACGAGGGCGGCCTGCTGTCCGGCGCGTACTTCACCAAGGACATCGAAAGCTTCCCGCAGACCGTGATCTTCGATGCGCCGCTGTCCACGTTCCTGGACGCCAGTGGCATCGCGCAGCTGCGCGCGGGATTCACCAACCCGAACCAGCTGGCGTACATCGACGCGAACAACGTGTTCCGTGCGCGCCAGTTCCGCGATGCGCCGGGCGGCGACCTCTCGGGCTATGAACTCTCGTACCAGCAGGACTTCACGTTCCTGCCGGGCTGGGGCAAGAACTTCGGTGCGCAGATCAACTTCACGCACATCGACTCGGAGCTCAACTACATCCTGGATCCGGGCAACGGCAGCACGATCGCGCAGACCACCGCGAAAGGCCCGTGGCTGAGCGCCTCGCCCAACGCCATCAACCTGACGCTGTACTACGAAGTGGAGAACTTCAGTGCGCGCGTGTCGATGGCCCAACGCGAGGGCTACTACACGACCTATCCGCTGGCCAGCGGCACCTGCGCGCCGGGCATCGTCCCGCCCGTGCCGGCATCACCGGCCACGGCGCCTGCGAGCTACTGCAACAGTCCGCTCATCAACGACTTCGTGGGCAGCGAGGACACGCGCAACATCGACGCGTCGGTGCGTTGGAATTTCTCCAAGCAGCTCTCGATGTCGTTCGAAGCCCTGAACCTCACCAACCAGACGACGGATCGCTACGCGTACGTCGCGAATCCGGTGGTGACGCAGTACGGCAGCACCGGCCGCCAGTTCGCGGTCGGCATGCGTTACCGGTACTGAAGATGCGATGGAAACGCAGGGCGGTCCTCGGGACCGCCCTCGCTTTCCCCGCGGCTGGCCTGGCGCGGCTGGTCGGCGCGCAGACCTCGCCGCCGGTGACGCCGGCTCCTGACGACTCGGGCCGCGCGATCGATCCCCCTCCGAGCGATTTCTACGCGTATCGCGGCATCAGCGGCCCGGGTCTGCCGGTGACCGATGCCAGCGCCGTGGGAGGCTGGGTGTCTGGCGGCCCCGGAGTCCGTTATCAAGGGCCGCATCCCATGAGTTATCCCACGCTGCCCTGGCAGGCCGATGCGACGGGAAGCGCGGTCACGATGGGATTGATCCCCGCGATCCGTCCGCTTCTCGATCTGCACATCCGCGACACCGTCATCTGTCTCGGTGGCGACGGCCACTACTACATGACCGGTTCCACCGGCGACAACATCTGGAAGTACAACGACGGCGTCGAACTCTGGCGCTCGCCCGACCTCGTGAAGTGGGACTACCTCGGACTCGTGTGGTCCATCGAGCGCGACGGAGTCTGGGAAAAGCAGTGGCGCATGCGGGCCGGCGTGCCGTTCCGCGCGTTGTGGGCGCCGGAGATCCACTACCTGCGCGGCAACTATTTCATCTGTCATTCCATGAGCCGGTCGGGCCTCGGGATCCTCAAGAGCACCACCGGCAAGCCCGAAGGTCCGTACGTTCATGCGTTCTCGCCCGCGAAGCATCTGCGCAAGGGCATCGACGCCACGCTGTTCGAGGACGATGACGGCTCCGTCTGGTTCAGCTACGGCGGCGCCGGGGAGATCGTGAAGCTCAAGGACGATCTCAGCGGCTACGACGGTGAGTGGCAGCCGATCCGCTTCGAGACCCCGGACCGCAACCCGGTGAATCATCGCGAGACCTGCGCGAAGACGGACTTCGCGGACCTGGGCTTCGAAGGCGTCAGCCTCTTCAAGCGCAAGGGGACTTACTACCTGTGCGTGGTGGATTTCTACAACGGCCGCTATTCGTTCATGGTGTCCACCGCCAGGCACATCCTCGGCCCGTATCGCGGACGGACCGAGAGCGTGCCTTGCGCCGGCGGTGGCAACTTCTTCCGTGACAAGCACGGCCAATGGTGGTGCACGTTCTTCGGCAACGACGCGCAGAGTCCATTCCGCGAAAAGCCGGGCATCGTCCCGGTGGAGTTCGACCGCGCGGGCGGCATACACGTGGCGCACAGCCGGGCGCGGTGAGCGCGTGGACTTCGATTCGCGCCCGAGGTCATGATCTGAGCGTCTGGTAGCATGCGCCGCCTTCGAGCTGCGCTTCCTCAATCCGTCCATATGACCTATCGACTCGCCGCCTTCGATTTCGACGGCACCCTGGCGGACTCCTTCCACTTCTTCATCGCCAATGTGAATTCGTTGGCCCGCAAGCATGGATTTCGCGAAATGGATCCCGCGCGCGTCGAAGACTATCGAGGCCTCGAGCCCCGCGAGCTCATGCGAACGCACGGCGTGCCGATGTGGAAGATGCCGTTCATCGCGAAGGATTTCATGGCGCTGATGTCGAGCGAAGGGTCAGAGGTCCGGCCATTCGTGGGTGTCGTCGAGGAGTTGCAGTCGCTGTCGGCGAAGGGCGTTGCGCTGGCCATCGTCACTTCGAATTCCGACGAGAACGTGCGGCGCGTGATGGGCGAGGAACTGATGAGGCACATACGCTTCATGGAATGCGGCGTTTCGATGTTCGGCAAGAAGCGCCGGCTCGATCGCGTGCTGCGTGCCGCTGGCGTCGATCGCGGCTCCTGCATCTACGTGGGCGATCAGACGAATGATGGTGAAGCCGCGCGCGATACCGGCATCGCGTTCGGCGCCGTGCAGTGGGGTTATGCGTCGGGAGAATCGCTGGATCGATACGCGCCGGCCTTGCGGTTCCGCAACGTCGGCGATCTGCAGCTCATCGCGGCGTGAGCTTCGCCTCGAGGTCGTGATCGCTGGAGCCGGTGATCTCCACGTCCGCGAATTCACCCGCCTTCAGTTTGGCGGCGCGCTTGATCATCACGACACCGTCGATCTCCGGCGCGTCCGCCATGCTGCGCGCGATGGCGGTGTTGCCATCCACGGTATCGACCAACACTTCCATGCGCTGGCCCACTTTCGCGGCGAGCTTCGCGGCGCTGATGGCGGCCGACTTCTGCATGAAGCGCGCGAGGCGTTCCTCCTGCACTTCCGGCGGCACGTGCGGGGCGACGTCGTTGGCCGGCGCGCCTTCCACGGGTGAATACTTGAATGCGCCGACGCGGTCGAGCTGCGCTTCATCGAGCCAGGACAGCAGCTCTTCGAACTCGGCTTCGGTCTCTCCGGGGAAACCCACGATGAACGTGGAGCGGATGGTCAGATCCGGGCACACCGTTCGCCAGGCCTTGATGCGGTTGAGGGTCTTCTCGACGAGGCCGGGGCGCTTCATGCGCTTGAGCACCGTGGGGCTGCCGTGCTGGAACGGGATGTCGAGGTAGGGCAGCACCTTGCGCTCGGCCATGAGCGGGATCACGTCATCCACGTGCGGATAGGGATACACGTAGTGCATGCGCACCCAGATGCCGAGCTCGCCGAGTCCGCGCGCGAGGTCGTAGAAGTTCGTCTGGTATTTCTGCCCGCGCCACTCGGCTTCGCGGTACTTGATGTCCACGCCATAGGCCGACGTGTCCTGCGAGATCACCAGCAGTTCCTTCACGCCGGCGCGGGCTAACTTCTCGCCTTCGCGCAATACGTCGTCGATCGGTCGGCTGGCCAGAAGGCCACGCATCGACGGAATGATGCAGAAGCTGCACTTGTTGTTGCAGCCTTCGGAGATCTTGAGATACGCGTAGTGACGCGGCGTGAGCTTGATGCCCTGAGGCGGCACGAGATCCACGAACGGATCGTGCTTCGGCGGCAGGTGTTCATGCACCGCGCCCAGCACATCTTCATAGGCGTGCGGGCCCGTGACCTTCAGCACCTTGGGATGACGCTCGAGAATCCGCTCCGGCCGCGCGCCGAGACAGCCGGTGACGATGACCTTGCCGTTCTGCTCCAGCGCTTCGCCGATGGCGTCGAGCGATTCGTCCACCGCCGAATCGATGAAGCCGCAGGTGTTCACGACCACCACGTCGGCGCTGCCGTAGTCCGGCGCCACCTGGTAACCCTCGGCGCGGAGCTGCGTGATGATGCGTTCGGAATCCACGAGCGCCTTGGGGCACCCGAGACTCACGAATCCGACTTTGGGTTGGCGGCGGCTCATAAAAGGGGCGCGATTGTACAGGCGCGGAACAGGCCGCGCATGCCAGGGAATCCACGCCGTGATCCCCGGTAACCCCGGCCCCCGGGCTGGCGCGTTGACCCTGTAATCGCGGGGCTTTTCTGACGTTTCTGGAGGACAACATGAATACGGCCGTGGCGGAAAAACGTCCCTTGGGTGCATTAGGTCGAATGGGGATGGTGGCCGGCCTGCACGTGGCGGCGCTGTACCTCATCGCCACGGGCTTGGGCATCGTGCCGCCGCTGGTGCAGGAACCCCTGGTGGGGACGGTGATCGAGGAGGTGCGTCCGCCCGACGACCCGCTTCCGGCGACGCCGCAGCCGCGCCTGGTCGATCCGCAGCTCACCGTGCCGCCCCCGGATCACGTCAACATCGAGCTCACGCCGCCCGACGTCATCTTCGGGGAGATCAGCCGTGACCCGCCGCCTGTGCCGGACAGCATCCAGACAGGCCCCGAGCAGATGCTGGTGGCCGTGCGCCAGGATTCCCGCCATCCCCTGTCGCAGCCCACCTATCCCGCGCGCGACATCCGCGAAGGCAACGAGGGAACGGTGGAACTCGAGATCTACGTGCTGCCCACCGGGCGCATCGGTGATGCGCGCGTGCTCAAGAGCACGGGATCACCGTCACTGGACCAGTCGGCGGTGGAGGAGGCGAAACGCAAATGGCGCATGCTGCCGGCCACGCGTGACGGCGAACCGTATGCCGAGTGGCACCGGCTCAAGGTGACCTTCAATCTGCGGAATCGCTGAGACCCGCGGCCTCAGTTCGAGGGCGGCGCCGGCTCGGCCGGCGTCGCCGGATGCGGCTGCTCCGCCTGGTCCGCCGGAGGAACGTGCTGCTGGCAGTAGCGCAGGACGAAGAACAGGCTGATGGCGCCCACGGGCACCAGGATCCACGGCCACTTGGATGATTTCTTCTCGGCCTCGCTCATCGCGCTCCCCACATCGATTAGACTCGCACTCTAGTTTTACGGCCGCCCGCCCGCAAGGTCTCTTCCCATGCAACTCGCCGTGCGCATCCTCGGTCTCGCGGGACGACTGCTGACCGCGCTCGGCCTGGTGTGCCTGTTGTTAGGCGGCTACCTGGCCTGGCAGACCTCGAGCTTCGCGTCGGGCGCGCTCACGACCACGGGTACGGTGGTTAGCTACCACGAGATCACCGAAGACGGTAGCACGCGCTACAAGCCGCGCGTGCGCTACCGGACGCATCACGGCGAGATCAACACCGTGGTCGGGCAAATGGCCTACACCTCGCAACGCATCCCGGTCGGGAGCGAGGTGCCGGTGATGTACAAGGAGTCCGACTCCATGCAGATGCGCGTGGCCACGTTCTTCGACAACTGGTTAGGCGCCAGCGTCGCGGCCGGCGTGGGCGTGGTGTGTTTCGCCGGAGGCGTGCTGTTGCGCCGTCAGCTCAAGCGCGCGCCGGTCCCCTCCGCCTGACGATGTCCTCGCCCTTCGACAAGGACTACTACCAGCGTTTCTATTTCGATTCGCGCACCGCCGTGGTCTCGCGCGCCGAAATGAAGGCGCGCGGCCGGCTCATCGGCGCCTATGCAGATCACATCGGACTGCCGGTACGCCGCATGCTCGACGCGGGTTGCGGCATCGGCTTGCTGCGCACGCCGCTCAAGCGGGCCTTCCCGCGCGCCACCTACACCGGGCTCGAGTACAGCGAATACCTTTGCCAGCGCTTCGGCTGGGTGCAGGGCTCGCTTTCGACGTACGCCGACGATCCCTTCGATCTCGTGGTCTGCTACGACGTGCTGCAGTACCTCGACGACCGCACCGCCATGCGTGCGCTGGCCAATCTGGCGCGGCTCACGCGGGGCGTGCTCTACCTCTCCGCGCTCACGGCGCGTGACTGGCGCGAGAACTGCGACCGCACGCGCACCGACAGCAATGTGTTCCTGCGCGATGCGGAGTGGTACGGCAGCCGGCTGCGCCGGCACTTCCGGCCCAGCGGTGTGGGCTTCTGGGTGCGCCGCGGTTCGCCGCTCACCACCTGGGAAATGGAAACCGCGGCGGTTTGATATCCTGCGCCGCATGCCGGATTCCCTGCCTGTCGATGCCACCCGCGGCGACGCGCGACACCGTGACGTGCGCGCGGAAGTCTTCGCGGCCGTGCCGCAGCGGCGCGCGCCGCTGGGCAAGCGCGCGTTCTGGCGCGTGGTCCTGGCGCTGGCCCGTTTCCCTTCCGGCGTGAAACTCCTGCGCCGCCTCCGAGGTAGTTAGCCAATGCGTGGTACGACCTGGCTCCTTGGCGTGATCGCCGGTCTCGGCCTCACGGTCCAGGTGGGCATGAACTCGCAGCTGCGCAGGGTGCTGCAGAGCGCCAATCTCGCGGCACTCATCAGCTTCACGGTGGGAACCGCCGCACTCATCGCGCTCATCCTCGTGATGCGCACGCCCATGCCGGCGCGCGAGGCTTTCGCCGCGGTACCTTACTGGGCCTGGCTCGGCGGCTTGCTGGGTGCTTTCTACGTCGCCAGCTCCACCGTGGTGGCCGCGGAACTCGGCGCGACCACGCTGCTGGGCCTGGCGCTGGCCGGGCAGCTCGCCACCGCCCTGGTGGTGGACCACTTCGGCTGGCTGGGACTGCCGGAAAACCCCATCACCTGGACGCGCATCGCCGGGGTAGCCTTGGTGGGCGCCGGGGTGTGGCTGGTGTCCCGCTGAAAGCGGGCGCCGGAGTGTGGCTAGTGTCCCGCTGAAAGCGGGCGCCGGACATTGAACTTTCAGCCCTGATCGGGCGACTCAGGAAGGAGGAGGGCGGCTCATGAAGTTCCGTTCCACGTTCTTGCTTGCGGCACTGGTGTTTCCGGCCAGCCTGCTGCTCGGCCATGACGATGTCGTCGGCACCCGCTTCGTCGCGGGCAGCGGTCACGACACCGGCAATTGTGATGACAACCATCATCCCTGCCGCACGCTGCAGTACGCGCTCGGGCGCGTGAATCCCGGCGACGCCGTGAAGCTCGCCGCCGGCACCTACGACATGTCGAGCGTCGACATCGAACGGCTGCTCATCGGCAAGGAAGGCGTCCGCGGCGGCTATTCCGCCGAGGATCACTTCCGCATCCAGAACTCGGAGGACAACCCCACGCGCGTCTCCGGCGTGCCCGATGCCTTCCGAAACAACTTCATCGCGCATGGCTTCATCGTCATCGACGCCAACGGGAACCCGCTGCCTCGCGTGATCCTGCCCAAGATCGCCGTGCCCACCGCCTGCGCCAATGGCTTCGCGGGCCAGTTCCCCTGCCACAACATCGACTACCTCGCGCAGGTGCAGCTGCAGGAAATCCCGGGGCAGCCCACCAGCGGCAGCGAGATCTGGGGCTTCGTGGATGCGGACGACAACCGCGAATACGCGATCTTCGGACACCGCAATGGCACGGCCATCTACGACGTGACCACGCCCGCCACGCCGGTGCTCGTGGGCAACATCCCCGGCAACACCTCTTTGTGGCGCGAAGTGAAGGCACTGCAGATCCCGCAGGCGGGCGGGCCGCATCGCGCCTACGCCTACGTGACCACCGAAGCGCCCAACGGCGGTCTGCAGATCATCGACCTGTCGAACCTGCCGGCCAGCGTGTCGCTGGCCAACACGCTCAGCGAGTTCAGCACTTCGCACACGCTGTACGTGTCCAACATCAATTACGCCACCAACGTGGCGCTGCCGGGCCGCCAGCCGTTCCTGTACATCGCAGGCTCCAACATCGCCGGCGGCGCCTATCGCATCTACGACCTCACGAATCCGGTGGTACCGCGCCTGGTCACGCCTTCGCCCACGGGCGCCGGCTACATGCACGACTCCGCGTCGATGCTCATCACCGACAACCGGACCACGCAGTGCGCGAACGCGCACAACCCCTGCGAGGTACTGGTCGACTTCAACGTGACCTCCGTGGATCTCTGGGACGTAACGGATAAGGCCGCGCCCGTGCGTCTCAGTACCACCACGTACCCGAGCGCGACCTACGTGCACTCCGGCTGGCCCACCGAGGACCAGCGCTACATCGTCGTGCACGATGAGCTCGACGAGCTGCAACGCAGTCTCAACACGCAGATCTACACGCTGGACGTGGGTGACCTGCGCACGCCGAGTCTCGTCACTTCGTATACGGGTGGCACCACCACCACGGATCACAACGGCTATACGGTGGGCAACCGCTACTACGTGTCTCACTACAAGCGCGGCCTGGTGATCTTCGACCTCACCAACCCACGCGCGCTGGCCGAAGTTGGCTCGTTCGACACGTATTTGTCTCCATCGGCCAATACCGCGGGCACCGATGGCGCCTGGGGCGTCTATCCATTCCTGCCATCGGGCACGCTGCTCGTGAGCGACATCGAGAACGGCATGTTCCTGCTGCGCAAGAACGAGACATTGCCGCCACCGCCTCCTCCTCCGCCGGCTTCGAATCCGCAGCCGCCGAGACCATCGGGCGGCGGAGGCGGCGGATCCTTCGACGCGGGCATATTGATTTTGTTGGCGGCGTCCGCGATGGTACGCGCCCGCCGCCGTTCGCTGCTGAACGGGGCCAGCAAGAACTAGAGGCCTTCATGGAATACCAGCCGTCCGACGCGCGTTACCAGTCGATGAAGTACAACCGCGTGGGACGCAGCGGCGTGCGCCTGCCCGCCGTGTCGCTGGGTTTCTGGCACAACTTCGGCGACGTCGACGTGTTCCAGAATGGCCGCAACATCGCGCGCCGCGCGTTCGATCTCGGCATCACGCACTTCGACCTGGCCAACAACTACGGTCCCTCGCCGGGTTCCGCCGAAGAGAACTTCGGCCTGCTCATGAAGAAGGATTTCCATCCGTACCGCGACGAACTCATCATCTCGTCGAAGGCCGGCTATCTCATGTGGCCGGGTCCGTACGGTGAGTGGGGTTCGCGCAAGTATCTGGTCGCGAGCTGCGACCAGTCGCTCAAGCGCATGGGCCTGCAGTACGTCGACATCTTCTACAGCCACCGCTTCGATCCCGAGACACCGCTGGAAGAAACCATGGGCGCGCTCGACTACATCGTGCGTTCGGGCCGCGCGCTGTACGCCGGCATCTCGAGCTACAGCCCTGAGCAGACCGCGAAAGCCGCCGCCATCCTGCGCGAGCTCGGCACGCCTTGCCTCATCCATCAGCCCAGCTATTCCATGTTCAATCGCTGGATCGAGGATGGCCTCCTGGCCGTGCTCGACAAGGAGCACATGGGCAGCATCGTGTTCTCGCCGCTGGCGCAGGGCCTGCTCACCAACAAGTACCTCAACGGCATCCCCGAGGACTCACGCGCCGCCAGACACACCTCGCTCGACCCCGACGCCATCACGCCGGCCAAGGTCGAGAAGGTGAAGAAGCTCAACGAGATCGCGAAGAGCCGCCGTCAGTCGCTGGCGCAGATGGCCGTGGCGTGGACGCTCCGGCACAAGCAGGTCACGTCTTCACTGATCGGCGCGAGCAAGGTGGCACACGTGGAAGAAGCCGTGGGTGCGCTGAACAACCTCGAGTTCTCCTCGTCGGAGCTCGCGGCCATCGAGGCCACGCTCAAGTAATCAGCCGGTGCGCTTGAACTGCGGCGCGGTCCCGGCCGCGCCGCGCACGCGCTCGATCGCCTGCCGCAGCGTGGCGATGTTCACCGGCTTCGCAAGGAAGTCGTTCATGCCGGCGGCAAGACAGGCTTCGCGGTCACCATCCATCGCGTTGGCGGTGAGGGCGACCACCGGCACGTCCGAGTCGCGCACGGTGCCGAGTTCCCGCGCGCAGCAGCCGCGTGGCCTCCAGGCCGTCCATCACCGGCATGTTGCAATCCATGAGCACGAGGTCGAAGTCGTCCTGGGCCAGCGCGTCCAGCGCCTCGCGTCCATTCCCCGCGACCCGGACTTCGTGTCCGAGCTGCTTGAGCATGGCCTGGATGATGGTCTGGTTCACCAGGTTGTCTTCCGCCACGAGGATCGAGAGGCTCTCGACCCTGACTACCTTGTGAGTGCCTGAGGACGCACTGATCTCGGCCAGCGGGAGGTCGATGCCGAAGCTGAATGACGAGCCGTGGCCGGGCTCGCTGGCGACGCTGATGTCGCCGCCCATGAGCTTGACCAGCTTCTGCGAAATCACGAGACCCAGGCCGGTACCGCTGCCGCGATGCTGACGCGTCTCGGCGAGCTGGGTGAACGGCATGAAGAGTCGCGTCATCGCCTCGGCGGACATGCCGATGCCAGTGTCGCGTACCGTGAACTCGCAGCGTGGCCTTGCCATGGGCGCTGCCATGCAGCCGGACGATCAGGCGCACTTCGCCGTGGTCCGTGAACTTCACGGCGTTGTTGCCCAGGTTCAGCAACACCTGCGAGAGCCGCTGGCGATCACCGACCACGGCCGCCGGCAACTGCGGATCGGCGTCGAGCACGAACGAGATCTGCTTGCCACTGGCCTGCGTGCTCAGCAGCGCCGTGAGCTCCTCGAGCAGCCCGCGCACTTCGAAAGGCTTCGGGCGCAGCTCCAGCTTCTCCGCCTCGATCTTCGAGAAGTCGAGGATGTCGTTGATGATGCGCAACAGTGACTCACCGCTGTTGCTGAGGATGTCCAGCAGCCTCTTCTGCGCCGCGTCCGGCGACATGTTCCGGAGCAGGTCCGCCACGCCGAGCATGCCGTTCATGGGCGTGCGGATCTCGTGGCTCATCATCGCGAGGAACGTGGCCTTGGCGCGGTTCGCGGCTTCGGCGTTCGCCGCGTTCAATTCGGCCTCGGCGCGCGCCTTGCGCATCTTCTCCACGAGGGCGGCGGCGAACTTGCGCAGCTGGTGCGCGACGGCTCCCGCGCCGATGGACAGCAGCGTGACCACTGCCAGCGCGAGGTAGAGCATGCGACGGATCGCGGCGACGCGCTCGTCGAGCTTGTCGGTCACCATGTCGAGACCGAACATGCCGACCAGCTTGCCGCCGGTGTCGCGGATCGGCGCCGCGGCACTCAGGTACTTGTGGCCATCCGCGTAGGGGCGGGGTTCGGGATCGATGTACTCCACGCCATCGCGGAAGGCCGCTTCGTAGTCCGCGTCGCGCACCTTGTAGAGGGTCATGATCGGATCGGGAGCGAGGTCATTGCCGGGGACGCGGTATACCTTGGCGCCGTCGAGCACCCAGTAGATGCGCCCTTCACGATAGACGCCGGTGTACGTGTAGTAGATGTCGTGCGTCGCGCGATGCATGCGCACGATGGGCTCGAGCGCGCGCAGGTGCTCGGGGCTGCCGTCCTGATCGGGCGAGACCAGCGTCTTCAGCAGATCGCCGTCGATCTGCGCGGCCGTGGCGCGCGCCAGCTGCAGCAACTCGAGGCGCACGCCGGCGACCTGCGCGTCGTAGGCCTTGAGATACAGGATCGCGAGGCCGACCGCGGAAACGATGAACGTGCAGATTCCGGCGAGCAGCGCGTCGCGCAGCGGATGGATTTGTCTGCGTCGTTTCGACAGCTCCGGCATCGTCGCAGCCTGCCGGGAATGCGACGGAATGTCGGTGAGCGATGTCGCAGCAATGGCGGCCGCTAAGTGCCGGCCGTAGGTGGGCGTAGCAACCGGGTCACGAGCCGGGAAGCCGACTGTGACCCAGTGCCTGTTTACAGAATCAGTAGAGCACGGCCTCCAGGGCCAGTACCGCGATGATGCCCACGACGCCGACGATGCCCTCCATCAGCGTCCAGCTCATGAGCGTTTCCTTGAGCGAGAGGTTGAAGTACTCCTTCGCCATCCAGAACCCCGAGTCGTTGACGTGCGAGAACATCAAACTACCCGCGCCGACGGCGAGCACCATCAGGTTCGGGTCGACGTCCGCCAGCGGCGACCACGGGCGCCATCAGTCCCGCGGCGGTCATTCCGGCGACGGTGGCCGAGCCCAGCGACACGCGGATGATGCCGGCGATCAGCCAGCCGAGAACCAGCGGATCGATGGGGATGCTGGTGAGCGACGCGGAGATCTGCTTGTCGACGCCGGTCGCGACGAACACTTCTTTCAGCGTGCCGGCACCAGCGATGATCAGCAGGATCACCGCGATGTCCTTCACCGAATTGCCGTAGTCGTCCATGAGCGGCCCGATCTTGAGACCACGCGAGAGGCCGAGCGTCCAGGTGGCCACGCCCAGCGACAGCAACATGACGATGAGCGGATGCGTCCAGAACAGCAGCGTCGAATGCAGGTGCTCCGGCGCCAGCGGCACGGCCATCGAGCAGGCGATCAGCGCCACGGGCAACAGCGCGCTCGCAAAGCAGTTGAACGCACTGGGCAGCTCGTTCTCCGGCCGCAACGGCGCCACGAACAGCGTGATGGGGCTGGACTTCACATTGCGGAACAGCCGGGCGTAAACCGGGCCCGCGAGGATCATGGCGGGCAACGCGACGATGATGCCGTAGAGCAGCGTGGTGCTGATGTCGGCGCCGAAGATCGGCAGCATGGCCGTCGGCGCCGGATGCGGTGGCAGGAAACCGTGCGTCACGCTCAAAGACGCGAACATCGGAATGCCCACGTAGATGGGCGGCACCTTGGTCTGCTGCACCACCGAGAACACCAGCGGCACCAGCAGCACGAAGCCCACGTTGTAGAACAGCGGGATGCCGACCAGGAACCCCGTGAACATCAGCGCCCAGGTCACGTTCTTCTCGCCGAACAGGCGCATGAGCACCATGGCGATCTTCTGCGCGGCGCCGCTGTTCGCTACGAGCTTGCCGAACATGGCGCCGATGCAGACGATGCCCAGCAACCCGCCCAGGAGCTTGCCGATGCCGTTCTCCAGCACGCCCGGAACCTTCTCGGCCGGCAGGCCGAGCAGAACCGCGGCCACGGAGCTGGCGACGAGGAAGGCGAGGAATGGCTGGATCTTGGCCCAGCTGATCAGCAGCACCAGCAGGACAATGGAAGCGAAGACGTAGACCATTTCCATGGCTAGTAGCCCGCGATGTTCAGGCGGATGCGCGCCAGCATGTTCTGCGACGTCAGGTACAGCGTCTTGCCGTCATCGCCAAACTTGCAGTTGGCCGTGGGCTTGCCGTCGCTGATGCGGCCCAGCCGCTTGCCGTCTTTGGACAGCACGATGATTCCGCCAGGACCGCTGGTGAAGATGGTGCCGTCCTTCGCCACCGCGAGGCCATCCGGTAACCCGGGCGCGTCGGGCGCCATGAGATCCGAGAAGTCGTGGAAAAGCTTCTTGCCGGTGACGTTGCCCTTCTTGTCGAGCGAGTACGCCATCATGATGGCGCGAGTGGGCTCGGACTGCGTGACGTACAGCGTGGACTCATCGGGCGAGAGCGCCACGCCGTTCGGGCGCACCAGCTCCTTCTCGATGACCGTGACCGTGCCGTCCTTGCCGCGGCGGTACACGCCGTTGAACGGCTGTTCCTTCTCGGGCGCGGCGTCGAACTTCTTGAAGCCGTACGGCGGATCGGTGAAGAACAGCACGCCCGACTTCGTCTTCACCACGTCGTTGGGGCTGGAGAACTTCTTGCCGTCGAAGGCCGTGGCCACGGCGGACTTCTTCTTCGACTTGAGATCCAGCTTCTGGATCACGCGGCTGCCGGTGTCGGCAAAGATGATGCTCTTGCTGTCGTAGATCGCGATGCCATTGGCACCGGCTTCACGCCAGACCGCCGGGTCCGGATTCGCGGCGCCGGAAGGATCCAGGAATTTCTCCAGGCCGCCCTTTTCCGACCACTTCCACATCTTGTTGCCGGGGACGTCGGTGAACAGCAGGTACTTGCCCTTGCTCACCCAGATCGGGCCCTCCGCCCAGCCGAAGCCTTCCGCGAGCTTCTCGATCTTCCAGTCCTTCGGGACGATGGCGTCCATCGCGGGATCCCAGCGGTCGATGCGCGCCGAGTCGATCTTCACCGGCGTCACACCTTGCTCCGCGGCCACCGCGAAACCCGTGCAGGCTGCGGCCAGGGCCGCCACCACTAACAACTTGCGCATGCAGATACCCCTCATCAATTGTTTGCGACCGTGACCCTGGTGGGCAGCGACGCAGCTGGCGCGGAACCAGCATGTGTTTTCGTGATCTCGAATGAACCCTGCGCGCGCAGGTCCGCGGACGACGCGCCTACCCAGAAATCGATGCGGCCGGCTTCGATGAGCCAGCCGTTCCTGTTGCCATTGGCCTGCGGACTCCAGAACGCGAGCTGCTCCGGGGTCAGGCTGAACGTGACCCGCTTGCGCGCTCCCGCTGCGAGCTCGATGCGCTTGAATCCGCGCAGCTCCCGCACGGGCCGCGAGATGCTGGCCACCGGATCGCGCACGTAGAGCTGCACGACTTCGTCGCTGGCCACGCCGCCGGTGTTCTCCACCGTGATGGAGATGTCGATGCGCTCACCGGGTGCGATGCTGCCGGTGCTCTGCGCGAGATCGCTGTAAGTGAATTCCGTGTACGTCAGGCCGTGGCCGAACGCATAAAGAGGAGTGATCGGCAGGTCGTGATACCGCACCGTGTCCTTGGCCAGGTCGGGATCCGCGGGCCGGCCCGTGGGATGCGCGGCGTAGTAGCCCGGCACCGCGCCGGTGACGCGCGGAAACTCGGCGGGCAGACGGCCGGCGGGCGAATACTTGCCGAACAACACGTCGGCGACGGCATGCCCGCCTTCCACGCCCAGCATCCAGCTCTCGAGAATCGCCGGCGCCGTGTCGGCGAGCCATTGCATGGCGAGCGGCCGGCCATTTGCGAGCACCACGATGACCGGCTTCGGCGGCAATGCGACTTTGCCTTTCTTCGCGGGCGCGGGCGCGGCCGCCGCGAATATCCGGCGCGCGAGTTCGAGCTGGTTCGCGGGTAGTTCGAGGTCCGAACGGCTGCGCGCCTCGCCCGAGAGATCGAAGTCTTCACCGATCACCAGCACGATGACGTCGGCGGCCCTGGCCACCTTCACCGCGTCGTCGTACCCGGCAGCGTCGGCGGGCTTTCTCGGGTCCGCACCCGCCGAGAACGTGACGCTGACGCCCTTCGGCGCCGCGGCCTGGATGCCTGCGAGGATCGTGACCACGTCGTCGGCCTTGCCCTGCGCGCGCCAGGATCCCAGCGCGGACAGGCCGTCGCTGGCCAGCGCGCCGATCACGGCGATCGTGCGCGGCTTGTTAGCGCTGTCATCCGTTTTCAACGGCAACAGCTTGTTGTCGTTCTTGAGCAGCACCAGCGACTGGCGCGCCGCGATACGCGCCGCTTCGCGGTGCTCCGGCGACAGCAACTCGCGCGCTTCACGCTCGGTGTCGTGGTAAAGCATGGGCTTGTCGAACAGGCCGAGCTGTTCCTTCACGCGCAGGATGCGCAGCACCGCTTCATCCAGCAGCTTGAGCCGCGCCGCATCCTTCGCGATCGCGTCCTTGAGGTCGTCGGCATACACGCCGCCGACCATGTCCATGTCCACCGAGGCGTCGAGCGAAAGTACGCCGGCTTCGCCGCGGTTGGCGGCCACGCCGTGATTCAGCAGCTCGCCGATGGAACCCCAGTCCGAGACCATGAGGCCCTGCCAGCCCCAGCGCTCGCGCAGCACGCCGCGGATGAGTTCACGGTTCGCGGTGGTGGGGACGCCGGCGATGTCGTTGAACGCCACCATGAACGAGCCCGAGCCGGCCCGCGCCGCGGCGTAGAACGGCGGTAGATAGACCTCCTGCAGCGAGCGCTCGGACAGGTCAGCGGTGTTGTAGTCGCGGCCACCGATGGCGGCGCCATAGGCGCCGAAGTGCTTGGCCGTGGCCATGAGGGAGCCGGGGCGCAGCACGTTGCCGCCCTGGAACCCATTGACCGCGGCGACGGCCATGCGCGCGCCCAGGTACGGGTCTTCGCCCGCGCCCTCGACGATGCGGCCCCAGCGCGGATCGCGCGCGATGTCGATCATGGGGGCGAAGGTCCAGTGCAGGCCGGAAGCCGTGGCTTCCTCGGCGGCGACGCGCGCGGCGCGCTCCTGCGCCTCGGGCGCCCAGGTGGCGGCCAGCGCCAGCGGCACCGGGAAAATCGTGCGGTACCCGTGAACGACGTCCATCGCGAACAGCAGCGGGATGCCCAGTCGCGATTCCTCGACGGCCACCTTCTGCAGCTTCGCCAGCGGCGCGGCGCCGGCCACGTGCAGATAGGAACCCACCTGGCCGGCGCGCACGCGCTCGAGCTCGGCGTCGTCTAGGCGGGAATTCAGGGCCTTGCTGCGCCCGCCGGCGCGCTGCACGAGCTGGCCGATCTTCTCGTCCAGGGTCATTTTCTTGAGCAGGGTCTCGGCGCGCGATGCGTTCTGGCTCGCCTGGGCATGGGCGAGCCCGGCACAGGACAACAGGGCGACAGCGAGACAAGCCACTGCGGCGTGGCGTGAAAGACGCGGCAAGAGATGTACCCCCTCGAACGTAGTGCCCGGAATCTACCCGAACAGACGGATGAACGCGCGCGTGCCGTTACGAGCCCGCGGTCACCGGCATAATCCCGCGCATGAGACCGATGACACCGCTCGTACTCGCCTGCTTCGCGGCCGCCGCGGCGCTGGCCGCCGCGCCGGCGCGCTCCCAGGACCCGGCCACTCCCGCGGTGGCTCCCAGCCCCGCCGTGTATCTCTCGCGCCTGGCCGCGGCCCGGATCGGCGCCGACGCGGCCGCCGTGGTGATCCGGCCGCTGGATGGCGGCGCACTGCAATGGAGCGCCAACGCGGACAAGGCCATGAACCCGGCGAGCACCATGAAGCTCGTGACCACCTACTCGGCGCTGCACTTGTTAGGTCCGGGATTCACGTTCCGTACCGAGATGCTCTCGGAGGCGCCGGTGATCGGCGAATCGCTGCGCGGCGACCTGTACGTGCGCGGCGGTGGCGACCCCAAGCTGGTCATCGAAGACCTGTGGTTCCTCGCGAGCCGCCTGCGTGGCTTCGGCATCCGCGAGATCCGCGGTGACGTCGTGCTCGACAAGACCCTGTTCGCTCCCCTGCGTCACGACCCGGCCGAGTTCGATGGCGAGGAAGGCCGCGCCTACAACGTGGGACCCGATGCGCTGCTCGTGAACTTCAAGTCCATCGCCATCCACCTCGTGCCGGATCCCGTGGGCAAGGTGGCCCGCGTGAGCGTGGTGCCGGAAGTGGCGGGGCTCACCGCGCCGCGCACCGTGGCGCTGGCGGAGGGTGGCTGCGGCGACTGGCGAGGCCGGCTGGGCGCGGATCTCACTGACCCCATGAACATCCGCATGCGCGGCACCTACCCCGCCGCCTGCGGCGAACGCATCATCCACGTGGGCGCGCTCGAACACACTAACTACTTTGCGGCTGTGTTCCGCGCGCTGTGGGAGCGGCAGGGCGGCACCTGGACCGGCAGGGTGCGTGAGGCCGCGGTGCCCGCGGGCGCGCGCCTGGTCGTGGCGCAGGAGTCGCCGCCGCTGGCCGTGCTGATCCGCGACATCAACAAGTACAGCAACAACGTCATGACCCAGCAGCTGTTCCTCACCATGGGGGCGGCCGGTGGCGAGCCCGGAAGCCCGGCGCGCGGCGGCGCGGCCGTACGCAACCTGCTGTCGGCGCGCGGCATCGGGGCGCCGGGACTGGTGCTGGAAAACGGCTGTGGCCTCTCCCGCATCGAGCGCATCGCCGCGACCACGCTGGCGGACGTGCTCACCGATGCCTGGAAGAGCCAGTGGATGCCCGAGCTCATGGCGTCGCTGCCCATCTCGGGTGTGGACGGCACGATGAAGGCGCGCAACGTCCCGTCGGGTGCGGCTCACATGAAGACCGGCTTGCTCGAGGACACCCGGGCCGTCGCGGGTTATGTACTGGCCGCCAGCGGCAAGCGGTACGTGGTGGTGGCGATCATCAACCACCCCTCGGCCAGCCGCGGGACGGGGGCGCATGACGCACTCATCGATTGGGTCTATCGGACGGGCTAGGGGCCCTCAAACCCGGGGAAACCGCGTCTTCCGACCCTATGCACATCTATAGAATGGGCGCCCTATGTCAGTCACACCTTCACGTGTACCGGTCACGGTACTCACGGGCTTCCTTGGCTCCGGAAAAACCACGCTGCTGAACCGCATCCTGTCGGAGAACCACGGCAAGCGCATCGCCGTCATCGAGAACGAATTCGGTGAAGTCGGCGTCGACAGCGAACTCGTCATCGGCGCCGAAGAGGAGCTGTTCGAGACCAACAACGGCTGCATCTGCTGCACGGTGCGCGGAGATCTGATCCGCATCCTCGGCCAGTTGATGAAGCGCCGCGACAAGTTCGATTACATCCTCATCGAAACCACGGGCATGGCCGATCCGGGCCCGGTGGCACAGACCTTCTTCCTCGACGACGAGTTGAAGAACACCTTCCAGCTCGACGCCATCGTCACGATGGTGGACGCCAAGCATTTCGAACAGCACGTCGACGAGCTCAACGAGCCGGCGGAGCAGGTGGCGTTCGCCGACCTGGTGCTGCTCAACAAGACGGACCTCGTGGATCCGGCGTCGCTGGAGCGCATCGAGAGCCGCATCCGCGGCATCAACGGCACGGCCAAGATCCTGCGCACGAAGAACGCCGACGCGCCCATCGACAGGGTGCTCAACGTGGGCGCCTTCGACCTGCAGCGCGCGCTGGCCGTGGACGAGAGCTTCCTCGAGCCGGAGTATCCGTTCGAGTGGGGCGGCGCGTACCAGCTCGCCGCGGGCGACTATCTACTGCGCGCGGGTGGTGACCACGACGAGCATGGCCACGATCATGGGCACGTGCACGGCGAGCACTGCAATCATGGCCACGCGCATGACCATGCCCACGAGCACGAGCACGAGCCCGATCACGATCATGCCCACGCGCACGGCGATCACGCCCACGAGGATCTCGAACTCGTGGTGGTGCCATTGGCCGCGGCAACTCCGGAAGCACTGAAGCTCGCCACCGAACAGGCCGTGCGCACGTTCGCCGAGCCGGCCACGGTGGTGAACTGCCACGGCAGCATCACTCTTCCGAAGGAAGGGGGCCCCGGGCACTACGCCATCGACATCTCGCATGCCGGCGCGGACTTCGCGCTCGAGATCAGGCAGCCCGGTGCCTACGCGCTGTTCTTCGAACATCACCCGCTGGAGTTCGGCCTGCATCTCGCCGGCCAGCAACCCGCGGCGGAGCGCAAGTTCGCCTCGCATCATCACGAGGACGACATCCGCTCCATCGGCATCAGCGATCCGCGGCCGCTGGATCCCACCAAGGTGAACCAATGGCTGGAGTACCTGCTCAAGACGCGCGGCCAGGACATCTTCCGCATGAAGGGCGTGCTCAACATCAAGGGTGAAGATCGCCGGCACGTGTTCCACGGCGTGCACATGATGTTCGACGCGCAGGCTGAACGGCCCTGGGGCAATGCCGCGCGCGTGACCAATCTGGTGTTCATCGGCCGCGACCTGGATCGCGCCGAGTTCGAAGCCGGGTTCGAGTCGGCCGTCGCGAAGAACTAGCCCATGGCCAAGCAATCCCTTTCGTTCGCGCTCGAACCGCGAGCCCATGTGGCGTTCGATGACTACGTCGCCGGCTTCGCCTGGTCGCCCGACGGCAAGGCGCTTGCCGTGGCCGGTGGCGAAGGCAAGGTCGCGCTGGCGAAGTTCGACGGCGGACTGAGCCTCGAAGTCATCGGCGAACATTTGTTAGGTGCGCTGGCGGTGGCGTGGCGGCCGCATGGCACGTCCTTCGCGACTTCCGGTCAGGATGGCGCGGTGGCGCTCTGGGACGCGGGCACCGGAAAAGCGCTGAAGCGTTTCAAGCCGGCGCCGACTCCTACACAGGCGCTGGCGTTTTCTCCCGACGGCAACCTGCTGGTCACCGCGGCGGGCAAGGGCGTGACGCTGTGGTCGGCCGAAGGCGAGAAGATCCATGCCTTTGCGCCTGCCGCCAGCACGGCGGTGGCGGTCACTTTCGATCGTCCGGGAACGGATATCGGGGTTGCCCTGAATGGCGAGATCGCAGTGCACCGCATCGCGTCTTCGACTCATGGAGAGACGCGCTACGAAACGCGCCGCTACAAGTGGCCGGCCGCGTGTCTCACGGTAAACTTCAGCGGCAATGGAAGATTTCTCGCAACTGGCATGGCTGACGGAACGTTGCACTTCTGGAATCGCTCGACAGGCAAGGATTCCCAGATGCGCGGCTACGACGGCCGTCTCGAACACGTCGCGTGGAGCGACAACAGCCGCTACCTCGCCACGTCCGCGGGCAACGAAATCGTTCTCTGGGACTTCGGCGGCAAGGGCCCCGAAGGCACGCGTCCTCTCGTGTTGAACGGACACACCGAGCGCGTGGACTCGATAGCGTGGCAGCCGGGTGGTGAGCACCTGGTGAGCGCGGGGCGCGACTGGCGCCTGAGCCTCTGGCGCCCGGGCAAGGCGAAGGAAGCCATCGACGTGCAGATGACCGATGCCGACGTGAGCGTGGTCCGCTGGTCGCCGGACGGCAAGTTCGTCGCGGCGGGCGAAAAGCAGGGCCGCATCACCGTGTACGAGCTGGTGACGCGATGAAGGTCGAGCTTCGCGATCTCACGCCCGACGAGCGCAAGGAAGTGCAGCAGCGCTTCGACGAGCTCGCGGGCAAGCGATTCGCGCCTTCGCCGAAGAAGCCGCGGCAGGAAGTCTGGTGGCCGAAGGCGCCGCTCGATGGCCGCGCGTTTCCCGAAGGCATCCTGCCGCCCGAGGGCGACGATGCCTACAACGAATCCGTCAGGTTGTTAGGCTTCCTCAACGGCGTGTGCGGTGGCGAGTTCTACGTCGCGAACCTGAGCGCGCCGCGGCCGTATTTCCGCCACACCGGCAAGCTCGATGCGGACCTGGCCACGTGGGTGCGCACGCGGCTCGTGTCCAATCCCACCTGCCTGCTGGCGGCGACGATCGACGTGTTCCTGATCACCGACTCGCAGATGCACTACTCGGTGATCGGCGCTCCGCCCGAGGTGGTCGAGAAGTTCGAGAAGCGCTTCGGTGGCGCCGACACGCTGCGGCAGACCTTCACCGATTTCGTCGACAAGATGCGCGTGGGCTCGGGCCTGGACGATCTGAAGTGGGCGAAGGACCACCTGGTGAAATGGTCCGGCTGGGCCTGAACCGGCGCTGCCGCTACTGGATCGAACCCGCGCCCTCGAGCGCTCCGGCCACGGGCACACGTCGCGGCGAACTCACCGCGGCCTGGTAGCGCGTCATCAGCACCTGCAACGCCCGCGTCCAGCTGTAGTTCGATTCCACGTGTTGCCGCGCGGCCGCGCCCATGGCGTCGAGGTCATGGTCGTACAGCGCCACGATGGTCTCGGCGAAACGCGAGGCAGTGATGCCGGCGTCATCATGCGGTTCCGCCAGCAGTCCCGTGCCATCCGCCACGAGCTCGGGTAACGCGCCGGCGCGCATGGCCACCACGGGGCGGCCGCAGGCCATGGCTTCGAGCACCACGAGACCGAAAGTCTCATGCCTGCCGGCGTGCACGAATGCATCGGCTGACGCGAGATACCCCGCGAGCAGGCGATTGTCGCGGCAGTAGGGAATGCGCGTGACATTGCCCTCGCGCCGCGCCTCGTCCCCGCCGACGAGCAGCAGGTGATAGCGGTCGCCGAGCAGGCGGAACGCCTCGGTGAGCAACGGGATGTTCTTTTCCGCGGAGAAGCGCCCCGCGAAGGCGAGCACGCGCGTGCCGCGCGGCAGGCCGAGTTCGGCGGAGAGATCGCGGTCGCGCCGCGAGGGATGGAAATTGTCCACGTCCACTCCCAGCGGCTGACAGGTCGCATGCATCACGCCGATGCTGTGCAGGTACTCGCAGGTGTGACGGCTCGGCGCGAGCACCAGCGAGCAGCGTGAGTACGTCTGCCGCACGTACCACTCGATGAATTTCTGCACACCCTTGCCCAGCCGCCGGCCGGCGAGCTGCGGAAAATTCGAGTGATAGAACGCGACCAGTGGAATGCCGCGGCGATTGGCTACGCGGGACGCCGCCCAGGCCGGGTGAAAGGCATCGCCGACTTCGATGAGATCCGGCTCCAGAGCCTCGATGGCGCGCGACCAGCGCAGCGGGTTCAGCGGCAGCCGGTAGTTGAAGGATCCCGGCACCCGGCCGCCACGCACGAGGGAGATGTCTCCCGGCGCATGCGTGCGTTCCTCGCCGGGCACCACGATGCTGTGCCGCCAGCTGGTGTGCTGGCGCATCCATTCGTGCTTGGCGAGGAGATAGCGTTTCACGCCACCGCTGGTAGGCGAGAAGAACAGGGTGGCGTCGACGACGTGCATGAAGGCTTCTTGTTGCTTGGCTTTGTTTGCTTTGGGTGAGTATCCGGCCGTTGCAGTAATGCGACCAGTCAGCGCAGACTGGGTTCCCCACGTCAAAATCCACCTACAAGATGGCCAACAAATCACTACCTTGGGTAGCGCCAGCTGCACTCTGGGTTTCATGCGTGCTGGCGCCGCCAGCGGTTGCGGCGGATGTCGAGCAGGGTCTGAAGGACGTGGAGGGCAAGGTCATCGCCTGGCGCCGGGACTTCCACCAGAACCCGGAACTTTCCAACCGCGAAGTGCGCACATCCAGGCTCGTTGCCGAGCATCTGAAGAAGCTGGGCCTCGAGGTCGAGACCGGCATCGCGAAGACCGGCGTGGTCGCGCTGCTGAAAACGGGCAAGCCGGGTCCGACGATCGCGCTGCGCGCGGACATGGATGCGTTGCCGGTGACGGAGCGCACCGACGTGCCATTCCGCTCCACCGCCAAGGCTAACTACCGTGGCGAGGAAGTCGGCGTCATGCACGCCTGCGGCCATGATTCGCACACGGCGGTGCTCATGGGCGTGGCCGAGGTACTCGTGAAGTCGAAGGCCGACTTGCGCGGCAACGTGCTGTTCGTGTTCCAGCCCGCGGAAGAGGGCGCGCCTCCGGGCGAGGTCGGCGGTGCTTCGGAAATGCTCAAGGCGGGCATCTTCGAGAAGTACAAGCCGGAAGTGGCGATCGGCCTGCACGTCTGGGCATCGCTGCCGACCGGAGTCATCGGTTACCGCGGCGGACCGTTCATGGCCGGGTCCCAGGCCTGGAAGGTCGTCATCAACGGCAAGCAGACTCATGGCTCGCGGCCGTGGCAGGGCGTGGATCCTATTGTCGTTGCCGCGCAGATCGTGAACGCCATGCAGACCGTGGTGAGTCGCCAGGTCGACATCACGCAGAACCCCGCGGTGGTGTCGGTGGGCATCATCAAGGCCGGCGTGCGCAACAACATCATCCCGGATTCCGCCGAGATGATCGGCACCATCCGCACCTTCGATGCCGGACAGAAGCAGCAGATATTCGACGCGATGAAGCGGCTGGTGGAAAACACCGCCGAGGCAAACGGCGCCACCGCCACGTTCGAGTACGACACCTACTTCAACCCGGTCACCTACAACAATCCCGAACTCACGGCGAAACTGCTGCCCGCGCTCCAGCGCGTGGCTGGCGCGGACAACGTGAAGCAGATTCCGTTGATCACGGGCTCCGAGGACTTCGCGTATTTCGGGCAGAAGGTGCCCAGCTTCTTCTTCATGGTGGGTGTGACGCCCAAGGGCACCAACGTGATCGGGGCCCCTGCCAACCACTCGCCGCTGTTCTACCTGGACGAGGCGGCGATCCCGATCGCGACGCGGGCGCTCACGGCCACGGCGGTGGACTACCTGACGAAATAGGAAAGAAGTGGTGCCGGAACGAGCGGGACCCCTTCCTCGTCGTCACGCGAGGTTCTTGTTGATCGGCAGCTTGCGCACCCGTTTGCCCGTCGCCGCGTAGATCGCGTTGGCCACCGCGGGCGCGATCGGCGGTGTGCCAGGCTCGCCGGCGCCGCCCATCTGCGCACCGCTGTTGATGATGGTGACATCGATCTCCGGCGCCTCGTGCACGCGCAGGATCTGGTAGTCGTGGAAGTTGCTCTGGTCCACCTTGCCGTCGGTGAACGTGATCTCGCCGTACAGCGCGGCGGTGAGACCGTAGTTGATGGCGCTTTCCATCTGGGCCTTCACGCCCTCGGGATGCACCGCGAAGCCGCAGTCGATTGCGCACCACACCTTGTGCACGCGGACATTGCCGTTCTCCACCGAGACTTCGGCCACCTCGGCGACGATGCTGCCAAAGGAGTCGTGGATCGCGACGCCGCGTCCACGGCCCGCGGCCGGCGGCGTGGACCACCGGCTGGCTTCCGCCACCGCATTGAGCACCGCGAGGTGCCGCGGCTTCGCGGCCAACAGCTTGCGGCGCAGTTCCACCGGATCCTGACCACCCAGCGCGGCGAGCTCGTCGATCGCGCAATTCACCGTGAACCCGGTGTGCGAGTGGCCCACGGAGCGCCACCACAGCACGGGCACCGGCCCCTGCGCGTCGTGCGCATCCACCAGCAGATTCGGTATGTCGTAGATCATGTCCGCGGCACCCTCGGTGCTGGACTGGTCGAAGGCCTGGCCCTTGGGAATGAAGGCGTCGGTCCAGCCGCCGCGCAACACGCCCTGGCTGACGATGGTCTGCTGCCAGGCCAGCGGCATGCCGGTGGCATCCACACCGCCGCGCACGCGCGACATCACGAACGGGCGATACGACATGCCGCGCACGTCATCTTCGCGCGTCCAGGTGACCAGCACCGGCTTGCCCACGGCCTTCGACGCCTGTGCCGCGACCACGGCGACTTCCGAATGGCGCTGCGCGCGCCGGCCGAAGCCACCGCCCAGGAACTGCGCGTGCACCACGACCTTCGCCGGATCCAGGCCCAGCTCCTGCGCGACGGCATCGCGATCCGGCCCCTGCATCTGGGTGCCGAGGTACAGATCGCAGCCATCGGCGCGCACGTCGGCGAGGCAGTTCAACGGCTCCATCGGCGAATGCGCCAGATAGGGCAGCTCGTATTCCACGTCGAATTTCTTCGCGGCTCCGCGCAGCGCGGCCTTGGCGTCGCCTTTCTGTCCGGCCACGGCGCCGGCCGTATTGCAGAGTCGGCGATACTCGCCGCGCTGTGATTCCGTGGAGAAACTCCGGTTGGCGCCTTCGTCCCACTGGAGCGCGAGTGCATCGCGCCCACGCTTGGCGGCCCAGGTGTTGCTGGCATACACGGCGATGCCGGCGGGGATCTCCTTGATGTCCACGACGCCCGGCACGGCGCGCGCCGCGGCGTCATCGAACTCGAGCATCTTCGCGCCGATCACCGCCGGCCGCGCGATCACGGCAAACAACATGCCGGGCAGGCGCGAGTCGATGCCGAACTTCGCGCTGCCATCCACCTTCATCGGCGAGTCGAGACGCTTCATCGGCTTGCCGAGGTAGCGGAACGTGGCGGGATCCTTGAGCTCAGCCTTCTCGGGTACCGGCAGCTTCGACGCCGCATCGGCCAGCTGGCCGTAGCTCAGGGACTTCGAGCCCTTGAAGACCTTGCCGTCTTCGGTTCGCAGCTCGGAGGCGCCGATGCTCCAGTGCTGGGCCGCCGCGGCGACGAGCATGGCGCGCGCCTTCGCACCCGCCTCGCGCAGCTGCGGATAGGTGGTGCTGGTGCTCATGCTGCCGCCCGTGAACTGAATGGGCATGAAGGGCACATTGAAGGCTGGATCCGCGCCGGCCATCTCCACCTTCACGCGCGCCGGGTCCACGTCGAGCTCTTCCGCCACGACCATGGCGAGACCGGTGTAGACGCCCTGGCCCATCTCGGCCTTGCCGATGATCACGGTGACGGTGTCATCGGGCGCGACGCGCAGGAATGCATTGGGCTGCAGCGTGGCGCCGGTTCCCGTGGCCTTGCCGAACTTGTGGTCCGCCAGCCGGATGCCGAGGTACAGCCCGCCACCGATCACGGTGCCGGCGATGAGGAAATTGCGGCGAGACGTAGAGGTGATACTCATGGGCGCGTCCTCGGGGAATGCGGCGATGTTAATGTACCGGCCGCATGCAGTTGGAATTTTTCGGCGCCGCGGGTGAGGTAACAGGGTCCTGCCACATCCTGAGGGTCGGCGGCGCCCGGCTGCTGCTGGATTGCGGCATGGTGCAGGGCGGCCGTGACGCGCCCGAGCGCAACCGCCTGCCGTTTCCCTTCGAAGCCTCGGACATCGATGCGGTGGTGTTGAGCCACGCGCACGTCGACCACTGCGGGCGCCTGCCGCTGCTCGTGAAGCGCGGCTACCGCGGGCCTATCTACACCAACACGGCTTGCGCGGACCTGCTGCCCATCCTGCTCAAGGATTCCGCGCAGCTCGCGATGCGCGAGGCGGAGCGCGCCAACCGCGATCTCCCGCCCGAAAAGCGCGTCGAACCGCTGTTCGATCTCGCGGACGTGGAGCGGACGCTGCAGCAGATCAAGTCCTTCGTCTACGACGAGCCCCACGAGATCCTGCCGGGCGTCGTGGTACGCGTGCGCGATGCCGGGCACATCATGGGTTCATCGAGCGTGGAGCTGCGGCTCACGGAACCCGCTGCCGATGGTGCGCCCGGTGGCGTGACGACGCGCAAGCTCGTCTTCTCCGGCGATCTCGGCCAGTACGACACGCCCATCCTCAAGGACCCGTGGAAGTTCGAATCCGCGGACCTGGTGCTCATGGAGAGCACCTACGGCAACCGCCAGCATCGCGGCCGCGATGACACCGAGCGCGAGCTGGGCGGCATCCTCGCGCAAGCCGCGCGCGACGGCGGCAACATCCTGATCCCGGCGTTCGCGATCGGCCGCAGCCAGGAGCTTCTCTATCTACTCGCGAAGCACTACGCCGAATGGCACGTGGACCGCTGGCGCATCTTCCTCGACAGCCCCATGGCCGTAGCCGCCAGCCGCGTGTACTGGAAGCATCGTGACCGCTACGACGAGGAAGCCGCGCGCATGCGCGAGAGCTACCGGGGCATGCCGCCGTTGCCCAACCTCACGCTGTGCGAATCCGCCGACGACTCGCGTGCCATCAACAACATCCTCGGCGGCGCCATCATCATCGCCGGCAGCGGCATGGCCAATGGCGGGCGCATCCTGCATCACCTCAAGCACAACCTGGAACGGCCGGAATGCCACGTGATCATCGTGGGTTTCCAGGCCCCCGGAACGCTGGGCCGGCGCCTGGTGGACCGCGAGCCCGAGGTGTTCATCCACGGAAGACGGGTGCGCTGCGCGTCTCAGGTACACACACTGGGCGGACTGTCGGCGCACGGTGACCAGGCGGACCTGTTGCGGTGGTATGACAGCTTCAAGCCGCGTCCTCCGGTATACCTGGTGCATGGCGAAGTGCCGTCCGCCGAGGCGCTGGCGGAGAAATTGCGCGAACGCGGTGCGCAGGCCACGGTGAGCCGCCCTGGTCTCACGGTAGAACTACAGAACTTGCCGGCATTAGCGACTGACTAACGACGTACCTAGAATGACGACCTTTCGCAGACCGGAATCCCGATGACACAAAAGAAACCCTGGTTCCCGGTCAACGGCGCGGAAGCGCGCATCGTCATCACCGGCTTCATGCTCCTGTTCTGCGTGCTCGGCGGGTACTTCGCCGTGCGGCCGGTCCGCGAGACCATCGGCACGATCCTCGGGCGGCAGGCCACGCAGGATCTGTGGATGTACACGGCCCTGTTCGCCATCCTGCTGGTGCCCTTCTACGGGTGGCTGGTGGCACGCGTTCGGCGCTCCGTGCTGCTGCCTTGCATCTACGCGTTCATGTCCCTGGCGTTCATCGCCACCGCGCTGGTGTTCGAGAACGACCCGGGCAACAAGTGGCTCTCCCGCGTCTTCTACGTGGGCATCAGCGTCATGAATCTCATGCTGGTGTCAGTGTTCTGGAGCTTCATGCTCGAGATCCTCTCGAGCGAGCAGACCAAGCGCCTGTTCGGATTCATCGCGGCGGGCGGTACGGCCGGCGCACTCGTGGGGCCGCTGCTCACCAGCCTGTTCGTGACGAAGATCGGCAATGCCGGCGTGCTGTTCCTGGGCGCGGGCATGTTCGCCATCGCTGTCGTCCTGCAGCGCGTGCTGATCGCGCAGTGGCATATCGTCTCCCCCGAAGCCGTTTCACACGCGGGCGGCACCTCCGAGCGCGATCGCGCGCTGGGCGGTAATCCGTTCGCGGGTTTCATGCTGGTCCTGCGCAACCCGTATCTCACGGGAATCATGCTGTTCGTGGTCGGCATTTCGGCGGTGAATACCTTCCTGTACTTCGAGCAGCTCGAACTCGTGGAAGAACAGTTCGAGGAAATCACCAAGCGTACGCAGGTGTTCGCCAGTCTCGATGCCATCGTGCAGGGGCTGGTGGTCATCTCGCAGCTCACGCTCACGGGATTCATCGCCACCCGCCTGGGACTCACGGTGTTGCTGGTCACCATCCCGATCGTCATGGTGTTCGGCCTCACGGTGTTCGCGCTGTCCGGCACCTTCATCGTGCTGGCCGTGGCGATGGTGATCCGCCGTTGGGGTGAGTACGCCTTCATCCGGCCGGGCCGCGAGATGCTGTTCAGCAAGGTGGACAAGGAGAGCAAGTACAAGGCGAAGAATCTCATCGACGTCGCCGTCTACCGCATCTCCGACGCCGCCTTCGCGCAGCTCAAGAACGTGCTCGAAGCGCTGAAGATGGGCGGAACCGTGGAAGCCCTGTTTACCGCGGGCCTGTCGGCGCTCTGGGCCTTCAATGGCTGGTGGCTGGGCCGCCGGCACGAGAAAGAGAAGGGCTGAGCCGCCGGAGGTCAGCCGACGTCGCCGGAAGCCATCGGACGGAGCCGGCAGCGGCCACACCGTGGGAACACCCGGGCCCGCGCCGCGTCGCTTGGAGCATGCCTTCGAGCGTCATCCGGCATTACTGGTACGACCCCGCGCACCACGAGATGGATGTCGTGTTCGTCTCGGGCAAGCGCTATCGCTATCACGACGTACCGGAAGAAACCTACCAGTCGATGAAGCGCGCGTTCTCGAAGGGCGAGTTCTTCAACGAGCACATCCGCGACCGTTTCGACTTCACGCTCGAGGAGTGAGCGCGGCGTATGGCGGGTGGGAGCAGGGTTGTCGGGAGCGGGAGCGTCCCGACGCGGGCCTTTCTCAGGCCACGGCGGCGTCGGAAGCCTTCTTCTCGTGCGGCAGCGTCACGCGGAAGCGCGTGTATTCGCCGGGCTTGGTGGCGATGCCGACGCGGCCACCGGCCTTGTTCACGAGATCACGCACCAGGTCCATGCCGATGCCGCGTGCGCCACCATCACCCACGGTGGTGAAGCCGGGGCGGAAGATGAACGTGGCGAGTTTGCGCGGATCAATGTTCGCGGCTTCCTCCGCCGAGAGCACGCCCTGGCGCACGGCCTCGGCGCGGATCTTGTCGTGGTCGAGACCGCGGCCGTCGTCCTGGACGCTGAGCTGGTAGCCGTCCGCACCGGCGCGTACGAACTGCACGGCGACCGTGCCGGTCTCGGGCTTGTCCTGCACGGCGCGATCCGCGGGCATCTCCACGCCGTGGCGGATCGCGTTGTGGATGAGCTGGCCGAGGATCTTCTCGACGGAGCGGCGATAGCCCTGCGGAACATCCTCGAGCCCGACCACGACCAGCGAGACGCGCTTGCCGTACATGTCGGACAGGAACGCGGCCATCTCCTCGAGGCTTTCCTTGGAAAGATCGGAGAGGCGCGCGGCCTTCTGCGTGGCCGAGAGCGGGCCGGCCAGAGAACCAGCGACCGTGGTGGCGCCCGTATTCGCGGCGACGGCGGGCAGGCGCGGCTGGCGGATCGTGGTGCCGGTGGCTGAACGCTGCGTGGCATCGATGGCCGGCGGCGGCACCTGCGGCGCGGGTGCGCCATGCTTCTCGCGCCACTCGCGCAGTCGCGTGACCACTTCGCCCTGGATGGCCAGGTGGCTGAGCAGGTCGTCGAGCTTCACCGCCAGCGGCAGGAAATCGTTGCCTGACAAGGTTTGTTTGTCACGCAGCAGGTTGAGCGAGGCCTCGAACTTCTCGGCGCGTTCGTTCACCGACTCCAGCGGCAACCGCTCGGCGCGCGAACGGATCGCGCGGATGAGCTCGAGGATCAGCACCAGCTTCTCGCGGAACGCCTGCGGCTCGCGCGCGGGCAGCTTCATGATGGCGCGGAGCTGGCCGGCCTTCTCGCGCGCTTCCGCAAGGAACAGGTCCAGGCGCGCGCCATCGAGTGGATAGAGTTCCTTGAGCACCTCGTTGAGGCGCGGATCGGGCGGATCGATGATCGACGACGGATCGGGCGTCACCAGAGTGGCGGGCAGGTTTACCGGGGCGTTCTGCGCGGCCGTGTTCTGCGAGGCCAGGGCCACGGACGCCAGATCCATTGGAGTGATCGTCGTCGCGAGCGGACCTTCGTCCCGCAACTCGGTCAGAGACGACAGCGGCTGGTTCGTGGGCAAGGACATCGCCGCGAGCTTCTGCGTCTTGTCGGTGGCCTGCTCCGCAGGCGGCTTCTCGATGGTGATGTGCGCCATCGCCGCCATCGTGGCCGCGCCTTCGGACGGCTGGGTGAAGGGTTGGATCGAATCGCCGGTCACGTCCATCGAGCCCATCTCGAACTCGCCGGTGGTCATCGGCGTCAGCGCGGAGGCGGCGACCGGCGTCTGTGGCGCGGGCAGCGTAATCGCGGCGGCGGCGGCGGCAGGCAGATCGGTGATGATCGGGAGCGGTGTATCCGGCAGCGGGACGACGACCGGCGCTGGCGGTTCCATCGGCGCGACCGCGGCTTCAACCGTACCGGGTTCGAACATCGCGGCGGCCGCGGCCAGGTTCAGCGCGGGGCGGGTACCGGTTTCTCCGGCCAGCCGCTTGGCGAAGGTCTCCTCGTTGAGCGCCGGCACTTCGATGGTCTGCGGCACCATGCGCGGAGCGGAAATGCGCTCGATGGACACGATGATGTGATGCACGCGCCCATCCACCACCAGGCGCGAGAAGCGGATGGCGAGATGCCGCGATCCCGAATGGACGCGCGCCAGCGGGTTGCCGGTGGCATCCACGACGGTCGTGGCCTCGGCCTTCCACAGGGTTTCGAGATACGCGACGGTGTCGCGCCGCACGGTGACCGGCACGAGTTCCGCGATCACCTGCACGAAGGCCGTGCCAGTGGCGCAGGTGTGACCCAGCAGCTC
This sequence comes from uncultured Pseudomonadota bacterium, assembly GCA_963846605.1. Classification (GTDB taxonomy): domain Bacteria; phylum Pseudomonadota; class Gammaproteobacteria; order Steroidobacterales; family Steroidobacteraceae; genus CADEED01. The sequence goes on along the minus strand of CAWJWS010000006.1, from coordinate 91,439 downwards.
GGGCGCCACGGCGGAAGCCTCGCCCATGAGCTTGTGTTCGCGGTCGAGGAACAGCACGCCCGCCTGGGAGAGTTCCAGCATGGCGTAGGCCTGCGCACGCGCGACCACGAGCTGTTCATCGCGGTTGCGGAGACTGCCGCGCTGAGTGATGGCGTACAGGGTGACGCCGATCAGGCAGGTGAGGGCGGCGCCGAGCGCCACGGTGGGGAAGTTGAGGAATTCCATGGTGGTGGAACCTCGCTGTCAGTGGCCCGCGCCGGCCGAGACCAGTGCCGCGGGGTTGATGATGCCGCTGTCGCCCATGGACTGCATCATCTGCTCGAGAGCGGAGAGCAATTCCTCGCAGGAGGCGATGCGCTGTTCGCGCGACTTGGACATCAGGCGTTCGAGCAGAGGTTGATAGGCCAGGTGGTGAACGGGCAGTTCCGGAACCGGTGCCATCACGTGCTGCTGCAGCACGTCGATGGCGGAGGCGCCGAGGTAAGGCTTCCTGCCCGCGAGCATCTCATAGAGGATGACGCCGAGACTGTACAAATCCGTGCGCGCGTCGAGCGCTTCGCCCTGGGCCTGCTCCGGGCTCATGTAGTACGGCGAACCGCGCAATACACCGGTACGCGTGCTGCCGTCGCCGGCGAGCAGGCTGCGCGCCAGGCCGAAGTCGATGAGCACCACCGAACCATCGTCGCGGAGCATGACGTTCGGCGGCTTGAGGTCGCGGTGGATGATGCCGGCCTCGTGCACCACCCGCAGCGAGCGGGCGATCTCCTTGAGGAAGGCGATGGCTTCGTCGGCGGTGAGCGGATTCTGCAGCCGCGCCTTGAGGTCGCCGCAGGGGAAGTACTCCATCGCCAGGTACTCGACACCTTCGTGGATGCCGTAGTCGAACAGGTCGATGATGGACGGATGATCGAGCGCGGCGATGGCTTCGAATTCGCGCTGGAACATGATGGCTCGCGCGCCGGTGTCGTTCGGATCGCCGGTGTGGCGGCGCTTCGAGATCTTGAGCGCGACGTTGTGACCCACGTCCTCGGAGATCGCCAGGTACACGGCGGCCGCTTCGGATTCGCCGATGCGCTGCAGGATGGTGTAGCCAGGGATGTGATGGCTCTCGGGCGCGAGGGGCCTGGTTTCCTTCACCGGCTGCGAAGCCGACAGCACGGGCTGCGACTCGGAGAGCGGCGGACCCGGCGGTGGCGATTCCTTCGGCGCGGACGGCGTCGGATGCGCTGCCAGTGCCAGCGCCGCGGCCTGCGCCAGGCTCGCGCCGGTATGAGTGGAGACGTGCGGCCTGGGCGCGGCCGGCGCCGCCAGCGGGCGCGCCTGCGCAGCCTGCTGCGCCGCCTGCGCCAGGCTGGCGCCGGTGTGGGTGGAAATGTGTGAAGGCAGCGGGGGCGGTGCCGGTTCGGCGTCCGGCTTGGCGCGCTGCCTTCTCGCCCTTCGCGGCGGCGAGCAGCGCGGCGCGTTCGGCACGGCGCGCGGCTTCCTTCTCGATGGCGCGCAAGGTGAGCTTGATGGAACGCTGCAGGCGCGCCGGGTTGAGCAGGCGCTTGGGTAGATAGTCCGCGGCGCCGAGGCGGAGCGTGCGCACGGCCGCGAGTTCGCTGCCACCCTCGGCCAGCACGATCATCTCGGGGAAGCCGGGCTGGCTGCGCAGCTTGCGCACCCACTCGAAGCCGTCCGTGGTGGGTTCCTCGATGCCTTCGTCGAAGGCCAATGCCAGCATCACGATGTCGTAGTCGCGCACCGTCATGGCGGTGCGCACTCGGCCGAACGAGGTCCAGTCCATGACGACGATGGAGTCGCCGGGCCAGCCGGAACTCACCGCGTGCTGCACCCATTGGGCGAACTTGGCGTCGTTCTCGACGATCAGGAAACGGGGCGGGCGTGGCGTGTCCATCATTCGTCCGCGAAACGGATGCGAACCGCGGCCCGCTGTTCGGCGGGCTTGCCGTCGCGCATCACGGGCTTGTAGCGCCACTGTGCCACCGCAAGCGCGGCGGCATTGTCGAAGGTGCGGCGCGGACTGGAATTGGTGACCGTGATGTCGCCCGTGGAGCCATCGGCGCGCACGGTGAACTCGAGTTCCACCCAGCCGGAGATGCCCCGGTTGCGCGTGGAGGCCGGAAACTTCGGCGCCACGTATTCCAGGCGCTGCAACGAATTGGCGCCGATCACGGCGGTGCGCTGGGCCGACTTCGCGCGTGTCTCAGCGATCTGCGTCTCGAGCGCGCCGACATCGGCGGTGTTGAAGCCGATGGTGCGCGCCTCGTTGACGAAGGCGCCCGCCGCCGCGAGGTCGCTGCGATTGAGGGCGTTGCGCGCCTCGTTGACGTAGGCCGCGCCCAGACCCTGGCGGGCACTGGTCACCGCCGGATTCGTGGCGTCGGTGTTGATCATCGCCAGCAGGTGCGTCTTGGCGTTGTCATCGCCGGGTTGCACGAGGCGGTTGCCCGAGAGCGCGGCGGTGAACGAGCGCGCGAGCTCGTTCATACGGTTGGCGCGCGCGCCGATGAGCGTGTCCTGCAGGGCGCGGCGGATGGTCGTCATGTCCTGGCGCGCGGCGCCGGCGCCATCGGCGTTGGCCAGCCAGCGTTCGGTCTCGGCCGCGTTTCCGGCGGACGCCGCGACCGAAGCGCGATCGAGCAGCTGCTTCTGCAGCGCGCGCGAGGTTTCCAGCAGCGAGGGGTCGTCGGGCAGGATCTGCCGGGCGGCTTCCAGATAGAAGCGCGCATTGTCTCCGGGCGGCTCGATGAGCGCACCGCTGCGAAGCCGGGTGCTGGCGAGGCGGACCCAGGCGGCGCCCTTTTCGTTCTTGTCCTGTTCGGCGCTCTCCTTGGCGCGGGTCAGCGCGGCGCGCTCCTGCTCCATCTCGATCTGCATCATCAGGAAGGCGCCGCGGGCCGTGGCCGGCGTGAGGTTTTCGGCGACGTCCACCATGTTGCGGGCGTCTTCCACGTTGCCGGCCGTGAGGGCGCGCTCGGCGCCGCTCAGAAGGCGATCCGCCACGCGGACCAGCCCGGCCTTGGCCAGGGTGTTGGCGGGGTCGAGTTCCAGCGCGCCGGTGAACATCGCCACGGCATTCCGGCCGGGCGGCGAGGCCAGTTCGCCACGCTGCAGCGCCGACTCTCCGCGCGACAACAGGTCGCGCAGACGCTGTTCATGCGTGAGCACGGGCGCGGGCGGTGGCGTCTGCGGCGTGGATTCGTCCGGAACCTGGACCACCGTGTTCGATGCGGCAGGCCGCAGGCGTGAGGATTCCTCGGGCGTGGAGTCCGAAGGCTGGGCCACCGGGGCGGGCGGGCGGGTCGCGGCCGCGCTGGCCGCCGGCGCTGTCGTGACCGGAGCGGGTTGCGGCTCGGCGCGCGCGGGCGCCGGTGCCGGCGACGCCGCCGGCCTCAGGGAGTCCGGGGCCGCCGGCGCGGACTTGGCCGCCGGCTTGGTGGGCTCGCTAACTACCTGCGCGGTGGCGGATTTGCCAGCGGTGTCATTGCCGCCCGACGAGAACAGGACCCAGGCGATACCCGCGGCGACGAGGCCACCGACACCCAGGATCCCGGGCAGCATGGCGCGGCCCATGCCGGGGGTGCTGGGCTTGCGCGGCGGTTCAATGCGCGAGAAGTCGGGACGCACCTGTTCCAGCGTGCGCTCGACGTTCTCCACTTCATGGCGGCGCAGGGCCGCATCGACGAACAGTCGCACGCGCGGCGCGGACACGGGACGATGCAGGAAACGATAGACCACGCCAGTGGTGATCTGCGCGGCCACCTTCGACTGCTCTTCGGCGGTACCGACCACGACCAGTACCAGGTCGGGCCAGCTGGAGCGCAGGCGCTCGGCCATCGCGGCGAGGTCGCCTTCGATGAACATGCTGTCGAGGAGGGCGGCGGACACCCGGCGGCTGCCGAGATGCGGGGTGAGCTCGTCTTCGGAGCTGACGAGGATGAGATCGTGGGAAGGATCAATGGTGCTGCGAAGCAGGCCGATCAGCGCCCTATCCTGGGTAATTGCCGCGATCGCCACCGGTGCCGGACCGCTGGCGTACATGGGCGACTCGAATTCCGACTGCGGCAACATGCGGGCGGTGGGCCAACCTGCGAAAAGCGGCAAAAAAACGGGGGGCTAGGCACTTTAACAAGATATGTCAGTTTATCGGGGAAGCCCGTGTTACGGCCTCGCGCGGCCACAATCCGTGAACTGCGTCCCGCCGGTCTGGTCCAGTAACGAGACCACTTTCACAGTTGGGGCCGGCCTCCATGACCCGGTTATGATCGCCGGCACCCCCGCCTTCCTTTCCGACAATCGTCCTGACAACTGGAGTGCCGAATGGCCCTAAGGTTTGCATCCTCTTTCCTGCTGGTTCTGGCCAGCTTGCCCGCCCTCGCCGCCGGTCCGAGCGGCCCCCAGGAACGCGGTGCGGAACAGTTCCTGAGGGCGGTGGCCAGCGGCAGCGCCCAGGCGGTCGCCCAGGAAATGCATCCCGAGGAGGTCGACAAGTTGCGCTCGAAGCTGCTGGTGCTGCTGCGAGCCGAGGCGTCGCGCTCGGACAGCACCTATCGCTCGCGCCTGTTCGGGCCCGGCCGGTCGCTGGCCGAAATCGAGAGCATGACGGCGGTGCGGTTCTACACGGTGCTCGCCGAGCGACTGCGCATGCGTGCCCGTGAATACCAGAAGTTCGAATGGCTGGCGGCCATCCCGGACGGCAAGCTGGTCTATCTAGTCGGCAAGGGTGAGCCGCCCAAGGAGCGCGGCGCCGTCAAGGTCACCGTGACGGTGGCGCTGGCGCAGTACGGCGCGCAGTGGCGCGCGGTGATCCCCAGCGAGATCGAGGCGCAGATCGACGACCTGCTCGAAGGACGCACGGCCGCGCAAGCCGCGCCGGCCGCCGCGGGCTCGTCCGGCGCTGGCGCGGCCGCGCCGGCTCCCGCCGCGCCGCTGGCGCCCGGCATCAGTGAACTCCTGGCGCGCGCCGAAGCCGCGCTGGCCGGAGTCCAGTGCGAGCAGTACTACGACCAGTACATGAGCCCCAACTTCAACAAGGCGACCTCGCGCAGCGCGCGCAAGACTCTGGTGGCCGCGTGCACCAACAACGAGTCGACGCGCGAGACCATGATCACCACGTTGCGCGTGGTGCAGGAACTCTCGCCGCGCTACGACATGGGTGGCGCGCGCGCCATCTACGACGTGAGCGGCCAGGGCCTGCCGTACTCGCGCTTCGTGCTCGAGCGCGACAAGGACATGCGCTGGTATATCGCCGAGTAGTCAGACCCACGGAAAAGCCGTTCGAGGATCGCGTCCCCATGCTGAACATCAGACCCGCCACACGCGCGGATGCCGGCACCATCGCCAGCCTGGTCCGTGAACTCGCGGACTACGAGAAGCTGCTGCACGAAGCCAAGGCCACGAACGAGGATTTCCTGCGCGAACTGGAAGCCGAGAACCCGGTGATCCGCGTGCTGATCGCCGAGTGGGAGGGCCAGCCCGCGGGCTTCGCGTTGTACTTCTTCAACTTCTCCACCTTCGTCGGCCGCGCGGGCTTGTACCTGGAAGACCTGTTCGTGCGGCCCGCGCTGCGCAGCCATGGCATCGGCCGCGCGCTGTTGCGCGCACTGGCGCGCGTGGCGCGCGAACGCAACTGCGGCCGGATGGAGTGGGCCGTGCTCGACTGGAACGAGCCGGCGCTCAAGTTCTACAAATCACTGGGGGCCCGGCCCCTGAACGAGTGGATAGTCCACCGGCTCACGCCGGTCGAGATCGACGCGCTCGCCACCGAAACCTGATCGAGGAGTCACGCATGAGCAAGCTGCCCGTCCTGATGATTGGAATGCTGCTCGGGGGCGCCGTGCCGGTGCTGGCCGCCGATCCGGCGCCTGCCGCCGCGCCCGCGTCCACCCCCGCCGACCTGATCTCGCAGTCGGACCTGCTGGCGCGCCTCGGCAAGAAGGATCCGGACCTGGTGGTGCTCGACGTGCGCACCCCGGCCGAGTTCGCCGCCGGTCACGTGCCCGGCGCGCGCAACGTCTCGCACGACCAGCTGCCCGCGAGGCTCGCGGAGCTGTCATCGCTCAAAGACAAAGACGTGGTGCTCTATTGCCGCAGCGGCCGGCGCACGGCGATTGCCGAGCAGACCCTGCGCGGCGCGGGCTTCAGCAAGCTGCGCCACCTGGAAGGCGACTGGCTCGCCTGGGAAGCCGAGAAGAAGCCCGTCGAGACCGACTAGTTTCCCGCGAGGGTGAACTGGCTGCCGCGGTAGGAAAGCCGCGCGCCCTGCGACAGGATTTCCTCGACACGCACGCCCTCGGGCAGCGACTCGCCCTCGCGCAGCTTCCGCATGTTGATGAACACGAAGCGCTTGGCGGGATCGGGGTCGTACACGTGCAGGTCCAGGCGCAAGTCCGGCAGTTGCGTGCCTTTCGCCAGGGCTTCGTCGCGGGTCGGAACGCCGCCTGCGCGGCGCGTGGCCGCGATCGCACCCGCCTGCTCCGGGGTGATCGCCGCCTGGTAATCGCGGTTGTCGTAGTCGGGCGGAACCGACGGCGCCTGCCCCGAAAGCTGCGGCTCTTCGGCGAGGGGCGGCGCGCTGCTGGGCGCCACCACACCGGGTTCCGGCGGCACGCTGGCGGACGCTGCGGGCGCGGCATTCGCCGGCACGTTCACCTGGAAGGTGACGGTGGCGGGCACGGTGACTTCCCCGGAAGGCGAGGCCGTGGGCGCAGGTTGCACCGGGGCCGCTGCAGCCACTGGCGGGTTCGATGTCGTGGGCGCGGCCGAACCATTGCTACGCCACAGCACCCAGGCCAGCACCACATGTTGATGACCAGCAGCGCCGCGAGGCCGATGGCCCAGAGCGGAAACCGGCGGCGCGGAGCGGCCACTTTCACTTCGAACAAGGCCGGCGCAGACTGGCGCTGGCGGTCGGTTTCGGACTTCTTGAGGGCGTCGAGGATGAAGGACATGTCAGCTACCGTTCCGGCGCTCCGCGCCGTGCAGGAAAGGGGTCGATGGCGTCGTTGAGCGCGGCGTCGAGCGCCACCTGTGTCTGGACGCCGGCGATGCCGTCGACCGCGAGCCGGTTGCGGCGCTGGAACTCCTCGACCAGCGTGACCAGCGAGGCGTCGTAACGATCTCCGTCCCTGGATTGCCGGCGCGTCCTCCGCCGGGCAGACCGTTCACGCGGCGCAGGCTGTCGCGCAGCCAACGCACGCGCGCGTTGCGCGAACCCAGCGCCAGGGGCTGTGAGCCGCCCGACGGCCGGCTTCCACAGCAGCACGTAGTCTGCCGAACCAGGAGCGCGACAGATCGCCGATGCCGATCTCGCGCTGCGCGCCGCCGAGATCGACCAGGGCGTGTTCGTCGTCGAGCCCGGCGAGCACCAGCTGATGGGCGGTGCCCTGCGAATCGATGACATTCAGCACGGCGGGCCGGTTGAACAGGCGCAACTGCGCCAGCGAGCCGCGCTGCGTGAGGCATTCGAGTCCCGCCTGCAGGGCCTGGCTGCAGGGATCGACGCTGGCCGGCGACGTAGCGCATGCCCCACAGCGCGAACAGCTTGTTGAAGGCATTGTCGGGATCGGTCTCGCCACCGATACTGCGCGAGCAACTGGTCCAGCGTGGGAGCGGGCGCCGCCGCGGGTGCGGGACCGGGAGCGGCAGCGGGCGCGGTGCCCGCGGCGAGAGCCGGATTCGCGCCGTCCGGCGCGTGCCAGAACCGCGGCACCAGCAGCGCGGCACTAACTACCATGGCGGCGGCCGCGCCAGTGCCCAGCACCCAGGGGAGCCAACGTGGCTGGAAGCTGCGCCCGAAGCACCTCGCCGGCCGCGCGACGGATCACGCTGGCGCCGGCCGACGTGCCGGTCCTCGGTGAACGCGCCGAGCAGCGCGCGGTCGCAGATGATGTTGATGAGCCGCGGTACGCCACCCGACAACCGCTGGATCTCGCGCAGCGCGCCGTTCGTGAAGATCTCGCGCGTCGCGCCGGCGACGCGCAGGCGATGCCGCACGTAGGCCGCGGCTTCGTCGCCCGACAGCGGATCCAGGTGGTAACGGCCGGTGATGCGCTGCGCGAGCTGGCGCAGCTCGGTCCGGCCTAACAACTCGCGCAGCTCGGGCTGGCCGATCAGGATGATCTGCAGCAGCTTCTGGGTTTCGGTCTCGAGGTTGGTCAGCAGGCGTACCTGCTCGAGCACCTCGGGCGCGAGGTTCTGCGCTTCGTCGACGACGAGCACGATGCGCTTGCCGTCGGCGTGCGCCTTCAGCAGGTGGCGGCTCAACAGGTCCACCAGGTCCTTGAGGCTGCCGGCCGACGCGGCGGGCACCGTGATGCCCAGCTCTTCGCAGATGGCCAGCAGGAACTCCGGCGGCGTCATGCGCGGATTGAGGATGAGCGCGATCTCGGCGTGCTTGGGCGCCTGCGCCAGCAGCGACCGAACTACCGTGGTCTTGCCCGTGCCCACCTCGCCGGTGAGCTGGATGAAGCCGCCCGCCTCGTTGATGCCGTAGACCAGGTGCGCCAGCGCCTCCGCATGCCGTTCCGAGAGGAACAGGTAGCGCGGATCCGGCGTGATCGAGAACGGCTTTTCGTTGAGGCCGAAGAAGGAGGCGTACATGGGAACCGGCGGTCTTGGGTGCCGCTAGGGTTGAACGGGCGGGCAGTATTGCACGGGTTTTTGGACCCGGGGAGCCGATGCCGGGTTTCCGGCCCGGCTGCCGGAAATCAGCGCCGGGGCGGTGATCCGGGCTTGCCCGCGCGCTCGCCGGGCGATCGGCCGCCCCGCATGGCCGCTCGTTCCCCGGCGCGGCTGGGCGCCTTTTCGGACGCGTCTTCGCCGGACTCTTCTTCTCCGCGCGCCTCGGGCAACGCGCTGCCCCGTCGCAGCGCCAGGCTGCCGAACTTCTCGCGGATCTGGTCCAGGGTGGCGTCCAGCGCGGTGGAGGATGAGCCCGTGGCGGCCGCGGCTGGTGCCGCGCTTCCTTGGATGAAGAGGTCCATCTGGTCGGCGGCATGCAGGTGATTCACGCCCACGCCTAACAACCGCACCTTCGATCGCGGCTGCTCGTCGACCCAGGCCGTGAGCAGCTCGGCGGCGATCTTCGCGATCGTGCGCGAATCCGTGGTCGATGGTTCGAAGCGCTTCTGCCGCGTGAACGTGGTGAAGTCCTCGCGCCGGATCTTCACCTGCACGCAGCCGGTGGCCAGGTTCTGCGCGCGCATGCGCGCGCTGGCGCGATCCGCGAGGCGCAGGACTTCGGCGCGCATGCGCGCCGGATCCGCGAGATCGGTGAAGAACGTTTCCTCGGCGCTGATCGACTTCTCGTCCCACTCGGACATCACCTGGCGGTCGTCGATGCCGGCGGCGCGCTCGCGCATTCGTTGCGAGTCGCGGCCGAAGATGGGCCAGAGTACGGCGTCGGGCGCAGTCCGCAGCTGCGCGAAGGTAGTGAGGCCCGCGCCCTCGACACGCTCGCCGAGTTTGCGCCCGAGCCCGGGCAGGCGGCGCACGCTGAGCGGGTCCAGCACGGCGCGCATGTTGGAGTCGTCGACCACGGTGAGCCCGTCGGGCTTGTTGAGATCGCTGCCGATCTTCGCGACCAGCTTGTTGGGCGCCACACCCACCGAGGCGGTGAGCCGCGTCTGCTCCAGGATCTGCCGCTTGATGCCGCGCGCGATGCTGACCGCGTCACCCTTGAGTGCGAGGCTCGCGGTGACGTCGAGAAAGGCCTCATCCAGAGACAGGCCTTCGACCACCGGCGTGTACTCGTGGAAGATCGCGAACACCTCGTGCGAGACATCGCGATACACCGACATGCGCGGCTTCACGCAGATGGCATGCGGGCAACGGCGCAAGGCTTCGCGGATGGGCATGGCCGAGCGCACGCCGAACTTGCGCACTTCATAACTGGCCGCCGCGACCACACCACGGTTGCTGGTGCCGCCGACGATGACGGGCTGACCGCGCAACTCCGGCCGGTCGCGCTGTTCCACCGACGCGTAGAACGCGTCCATGTCGACGTGGAGGATCGCGCGGGCGGAGGACATGCCGCGTTTTACAACGATCCGGTGAGCCAGTGCAGCAGGTTCAGCGTGAACCGGAAGTTCTGTCCGGCGTCGGGCGAATTCATGCCCATCGGGCGGCCTTCGGCGCCCGCGAGCTGGGCGGAGAACATCGCGGCCTCGCCGAAGAAGGCGGCCCGGCCCTTGCCGATCTTCTGCACGGCGCCCTGCAGCCAACCCGTCACCGGTGCGCGCGGCGTGTCGGGCTTGAAATCCCAGGCCTTGAGCGGAGTGAGCTGCACATAGCCCGCGGGGAAAACCAGCAGGGGTTCGGCCTTGGGCGCCCGGAAGGCCTGGCCGGTGAAAGTGCGGATGCGGGTGACGCCTTCACCGGCACGGCCGCGGACGATCGCGTGATCGCGCAGGCTGCCGTCCGCGACGCGGAACAGATCCGGCGCCTCGTCCTCGGGCTCCCGGCGCGCGAAGCCATCCACGAACTCGACGTCGAACGCGGCGGCGAGGGCCTTCGCGGCGCCGGCGAGCGGCATGTGATCCGCGATGAGCAGCAGCGAGCCACCCTCCGAAACCCAGAGGCGCACCGCCGCGATCTCCGCGTCCGCGAACGCCGAAGGCGTGGGATAGGGATACTGGTTCCAGCCCGCCGCGCTGGGCTGCGCATTGGAGATCACGAGCACGCGGCACTTGGCGAGCGCGGCCGCGTCGAAAGTTTCGACACTGGCGCGCAGCTGGAAGCCATCGCGCCGCAGGAGTTCCGCGAAGGCGAAGAACCGTCCGTCGAGCGTGTGGAAGTTGTGGTGCGCCTCGTCCACGCACACCACGGGCCCTTTGCCTACGGCGTACTGGGCCTTGCCGATCTCGGGCTTGTAGTTGCGGTCCGGGACCTGCTGGCCCTGCGCCAGGGTGGCGAAGGCCAGCCCGATCACCGCGACGCCAGCGCGCACCTCGGGTTACTCGACCGTGATCGTGATCTTCTTCGAGACCACGGCAGGGTCATGCGGCACGTGCAGCAGATCGCCGAACACCAGCTGAAGCGTGTGTTTGCCGGGAGGCAGTGTCAGCGTGGTTTCGGTCTGACCCTTGCCGAAATGCAGGGTCTTCTCGTTGGCCGGCAATGCCTGCGAGAGATCGGCCGGCGCGTCGCTGTCGACGAGCAGGTGATGGTGGCCGGTGTTGTCGAACTTGATGCCGGCCGGCGCGACGCCCATGCCTTTGAGCCCGAACACCACGTTCACCGGGCCCTTCACCTTGGCGCCATCCTTGGGCGAGACGATGTAGACCTCGGCGCCGGCAGGCGAAGGTTCGCGCGCCATCGTGAGCGCGGATAAAGCGAGCAGGCAGGCGGAAGCGGCGATGACGAAGCGCTGTCTCATGGGAATCTCCTTATCCGACGGGATGTGCAAGTTACGGCGTGGCGACGCCCGCGGCAATCTTCAGAACACTCGTCCAGGGCAAGCGCCCCGGCAATCCGGGCCGGCCGGCCCGGTCAGCCGTACAGGGCCAGGAATATCAGCGTCAGCAGCAGCGTGAAAAACGCCGTCACGATGTACGCGAATCCGAGCGCCAGGTACTTCAGGAACGTGATGCCGCCATGCTGGCCGTAGACGTTGCGCATGGCCCGGAAGATGTACCACACCATGTACAGCGATCCGCCCACGTAGAGCGGCCACAGGTAGTCGCCAATCAGCCCGCCCAGCAGGAAATCGAGCAGGACGAACAGGATGACCGTGAGGAACACGAACGCGTGGTTGTGGACCAGGAACAGCAGGTGCTCCACGTAGTAGCGCTTCGGCCGCCAGTACAGGAGCTTCATGATCCCCGCGAGCAGGGGGAGGAACAGGAACATGGCGCGGGGCAGGTTGTGACCGAGCGCCGTGAAGAGTTCGCCGGCGTCGTTGCGGATCTTGTTGCAGAACAACCGGACGTTGCGGCGCTCGACGGCGCCCGCGCCTCCCTTCTCGGGTTCGTCGAAGGCGTTGCAGAACTCGTCCAGCGGCTTGCTCTGTATCTTGAAACCCTTCTCGTCCGCGGCGGCCGCATCCTTCGCATCGGCGACGGGAACATCGGGAAGGATGTTCGAGGGCAGGCCCGTTTCTTCCAGTGCCTTCTTCGCTTCGTTCACGCCCTGCTCGGCCTGGGCCGCCTCGGGTGATCCACGGACCAGCGGCTGGTTCGTCACGGACGGATCGTCCGATGACAGGCTCAGGAACAGGAACACCATGACGCTCAGCACCAGGTACAGGCGGAACGGCGGTAGATAGGCCACGCGGCGGCCGGCGAAGAATTCCTTCGTCAGGAACCCGGGCCGGGCAAACAGGTACCACAGCGTTCGCCACAGCCGCGAGTCGGCATGCGAGATGCTCTCGAAGGCCTCGCCCGCGAAGTGCGCCACCGTGTGGATGTGCGGTTCATGGCGCTGGCCGCAGGCGGCGCAGTACTCACCCGCCAGGTCGCAGTGGCAGTTGGCGCAGACGAGCGTCTGGGGCTTGGGTGGCTCGGGCGGCGTGACGACCGGCGCGGGCAGTTCGCTCATCTGGCGGGCATCACGAGGAAATCAGGCCACCTGGTTGGAAGTGCGATAGTCCGGCGCCGCCTGTTCTTCCGGGGCGGCCTGGACCCCAAGCTCCGACGTGTCGAAATCGTCCACGCTGATGAGCTCCATGACCTTGCGGTCGTAGTCGCGCAGCATCGCGGCTTCCGTGTCGGAGATGATGCCCGCGGCCTGGGCCTGCGAGATCTGCCCGGGAACATCGAGAGCGGTGACCTTGCCGGTCTTCACGCCATCGACGCGGATGCGCTTCTCGATGGGCTCGGCGGTCTGCGACATGATCAGCGCTTCCTGGAGCAGGCCCAGCGCGTTGGTCGGCTCGAGCGTGCGGTAGACGAACCGGCAGAGCCGGTCGCGCACTTCGGTGGGCGCCAGCACGGCGTCGGCCAGCGTGCGGCCCAGCCGGTCGCTGGGCGCGGAGTACGCGCGGCCGCCCGGGAAGATCAGCGTGCGCATGGCGAAGCCGAGGAAGCGGTTCGGGAAGTTGCGCAGGAAATCGTGCAGCTGCTCCTGCGCCTTGTAGAGCTGGTTGCGGCAGGCCCATTCCACGACGGGCAGGTCGTCCACCGGACGGCCCTGGTTCTCGTGGTGCTTGAGCACCATCGACGCCAGGTACATCGCGGAGAGCACGTCGCCGAGCCGCGCGGAGAGATTCTCCTTCTTCTTGAGGTAGCCACCCAGCGTGAGCATCGCGACGTCCACGGCGAACGCGAACGAAGCGCTGAAGCGCACGATGTGCTGGTAGTAGCGCTTGGTCTCGCCCACTTCCGGCACGTGCGTGAAGCGCGCGTGCGTCAGCGCCATGACGAACGACCGTACCGCGTTGCTGATCGTGAACCCGATATGCCCGAACAGCGCGCGATCGAACTCATCCACGTTCTTGGCGCGCGCCGAGTTCATCTCCTTCAGCACGAACGGATGGCAGCGAATCGCGCCCTGGCCAAAGATGATGAGCGAACGCGTGAGGATGTTCGCGCCTTCGACCGTGATGGCCACGGGCACCACCTGGTAGTTGCGGCCCAGGTAATTGCGGGGGCCCAGCTGGATACCCTTGCCGCCGTGCACGTCCATGGCGTCATTCGCGACCTGCCGGCCCATCTCCGTGACGTGGTACTTGAGCATCGCGGAAGGCACCGATGGCTTCTCGCCACCGTCGATGGCGCCCGCGGTGACCGAGCGCGCCGCGTCCATCGTGTACGTGTAACCCACCATGCGCGCGATCACGGCTTCCACGCCTTCGAACTTGCCGACGGGCATGTTGAACTGGCGACGGATGCGCGTGTATGCGCCGGACGCGAACACGCCACCCTTGGCGCCGCCCGTCGCGTTGGACGGCAGCGAGATGCAGCGGCCCACCGAGAGCTGTTCGACCAGCATGCGCCAGCCCTGGCCGGCCATCTTCGGTCCGCCGATGATGGTGTCGAGCGGAACGAACACATCCTTGCCGGCGAGCGGGCCATTCTGGAAGGGCACGTTCAACGGAAAGTGGCGGCGGCCGATCTGCAGGCCGGCGGTGCCGCGCGGGATCAGCGCGCAGGTGATGCCGTAGTCCACCTTGTCGCCGCCCAGCAGCTTGTCCGGGTCGTAGAGGCGGAACGCCAGGCCGACCACCGTCGCGATGGGGGCGAGCGTGATGTAGCGCTTCGAGAAGTTGAGCTTGAGACCGATGATCTCCTTGCCCTGGTACACGCCCTTGCACACGATGCCGGTGTCCGGCAGCGAAGCCGCATCGGAGCCGGCGCGCGGATGGGTCAGCGCGAAGCACGGAACCTCTTCACCCTTCGCGAGCCGCGGCAGGTAGTAGTTCTTCTGCTCGTCGGTGCCGTAGTGATTGAGTAGTTCGGCGGGGCCCAGTGAATTCGGTACGGCCGTGGTGGCGGCCAGCAGGCCCGAGCGGCTCGCGAGTTTCACGAGCACGCAGGAATGCGCGTAGGCCGAGAACTCGAGGCCGCCGTACTTCTTCGGGATGATCATCGCGAAGAAGCCCTTGGCCTTGAGGTAGTCCCAGACGTGCTTGGGCATGTCGCCACGTTTGTGCGTGACGTCCCAGTCGTCGTACATGCGGCAGAGCTCTTCGCAGGGTCCGTCGATGAATGCCTGTTCCTCGGCGGTGAGCTGCGGCGCCTTGCTCGCCAGCAGCTTCTCGAACTTGGGCTTGCCCGTGAACAGCTCGCCGTCCCACCACACGGTGCCGGCTTCGAGCGCTTCCTTCTCGGTCTGCGACATCGACGGCAGCAGGCGCATGTACGCCTTCATGAAAGGCCGCGTGATCAGCGCTTTGCGCAGAGGCCGCAGGTTGAACAGCCACAGTGCCGCGAGCAGCACCCACAGGAAGCCTTTCCAGACGCCGGCGGGCGGGCGCGATGTAGGTGTACCCGGCGAGCAGCAGCGTGAACACCGCGGTGAAGGCGATGAGCGGGAACCGCTTGTACGCCATGAAAACCACGGCGCCGATGAACAACAGCGTGAAGCCGGTGCCGACTTGCGCCACATAGGCGGCGCCGGCGATCAGGGAAAGGATGACCAGGATTGCGCCGAGCATAGGAACGCCCCTCGTTTCGCGTTGGCGAAACTATAGCCATTTCTCCGAGCCCTGACCCGCTGACAGCTTGTCCATGAGCCGTCTAGGCGCCCGGGGACTGGCCTTCGAAATTCCGGCGCGCCGCGGCCACCGCGTCGCCGACAAATTCGAGGAAGGCGCGTATGCGCGCGGTGTTCTTCAGGTCGCCATGCGTGACTATCCATAACTCGCTGGACAGGTCGGCAAGCACGCCGGAGACGCGCCGCACGCCATCGTCGCGGTCGCCGAGATAGCAGGGCAGCAGCGCGATGCCGAGGCCTGCGCGGACGGCCATGAGCTGGTTCACCAGGCTGTTGCTGCGGTAGTTGATCCGTTCGAGGGGCACGTTGGCCGAGATCCACTCGCTGGCCACGATGCGCGCGGGCTCATCCCAGCCAATGACCGTGTGCTTGTCGAAGTTGAGACCGCGCGGGGTCCTGCGCAGCGGCGGCGCGCCCTCGCGCGCGCCGAAGAAAGCCCACGCCACGTCGGTGAGCTTGCGGCCAAACAAATCGGGATCCACCGGGCGGCGAACGCGCAGGGCCACGTCGGCTTCGCGGCGCGAAAGGTCCATGACGCGGTTGTCGATCGACAGCACCACGCGGATCAGCGGGTGCAGCTGGTGAAACCGTGCAAACAACGGCGGCAGCACGGCGTACGAGAAAGTCTCGGACGCGGTGACGCGAACGACGCCGGACAGCTGCTGGTCACGCCCGGTGATGTCCCGATCCAGCGCGAGCAGTTCGGTCTCCACGCGCTCGGCGGCACCGGCCGCCCGTTCACCGGCGGAAGTCAGCTGGTAGCCGCGCGCGTGGCGGTCGAACAATCGCACCTGCAGCCTGGATTCGAGCGAGTTCAGGCGCCTGAAAACGGTGGAGACGTCCACACCCAGCCGCTCGGCCGTGGCGGCCAGGGTCCGCTCGCGCGACAGCGCCAGCACCAGGGACAGGTCGTTTGCATCCATGCAAGCGATGTTTGCCCGCCGGCCAATGTGTTTGCAAGGCCGCCTAAATAGGATTTCAGCACCTTCACCTCATCGGAGATTCACATGTCCAGTCTCATCGCGAATGGCGGTGCCCTTTCATCGGGGCTGCTGCGGGTATCGCTCGGCATCATGTTCCTGACGCACAGCCTGGTGCTGAAGCTGTTCACTTATGGACTGGCGGGCACCGCCGGCTATTTCGCTTCGATCGGGCTTCCCCCGGGCCTGGCCTACGTGGTGTTCGCGGCCGAAGCTGTCGGTGGCCTGATGCTGCTGGCCAACGTGGCCACGGGCTGGGTGTCGCTGGCACTGATCCCCATCCTCGGCGGTGCGCTCTGGGCGCATGCGGGCAACGGCTGGGTGTTCAGCAACGCCGGCGGCGGCTGGGAATACCCGCTCTTCCTGATCGTCGTCTCGGTGGTCGTCGCGCTGCAGGCTTTCGCGGCCCGCGCCGCGGCCCCGGCCCGCGAACCGGCACTTGGGAAGCTGGCACCGCAGGCGTGACAATGCGCGGCATGAGCAATGCCGCACTGTTCGCCACCGTGGCGCGCGAGTACGCGAACTTCCGGCCGGGCTATCCACCGGAACTGTTCGAGTGGCTCGCGCGCCAGTGTCATGCAAGGGGCGCCGTCTGGGACTGCGGCTGCGGGAGCGGCCAGGCCAGCAAGGCGTTGGCGGCACACTTCACCGAGGTCTTCGCGACCGACGTGGCCGCCGAGCAGATCGCCGCCGCCGGATCCCAACCCGGAGTGAAGTATTCCGTGGCGCCGGCCGAGCATTCCGGTCTGCCCGATGCGTCCGTGGATCTGGTGACCGTCGCGCAGGCCTTGCACTGGTTCGACCTGCCTGCCTTCTACGACGAAGCGCGTCGCGTGGCGCGGCCGGGAGCGTTGCTCGCGGTGTGGACTTATCCGCGCCCCGAGTTCCTCGAGCCCGCACTGGATCGGGTGTTCTTCGATTTCTACTCCCGCATCGTGGGCCCGTACTGGCCGCCCGAGCGCAAGCACGTGGAGTCTCACTACCAGACGCTCGAGTTTCCGTTCGACGAGATCCCGCATCCGCCCTTCGGCCTCGAGCTCGACTGGAACTTCGAGCAGGTGATCGGCTACGCCAGCAGCTGGTCGGCGACGGCGGGCTACCGGAAGGCGCTGGACCGCGACCCCTTGCCGCTGCTCCGCGACGCGCTGCGCGCGGTGTGGCCGGAGGCCCGGGGCACTCAGCAGCTACGCATGCCGCTGGTCATGCGGGTCGCGCGCATTCGCGCGCCGTGACGTATCGCGCCTGCGCGCGTTCACACGCACCCAGAAACGAAAAACGCGCGCCGGCTCTCACCGGCGCGCGTCGCTTCTTCCGGACGGGATAGTTAGATGAGGTCCTTCACGCCGTCGCGCTCTTCGCGCAGCTCCTTGTCCGTGGCGTCCATGCGCTTGCGCGAGAACTCGTCCACCGACAGGCCCTGCACCACCGTGTAGTCGCCGTTCGCGCAGGTCACGGGGTAGCTGTACACGACGCCTTCCGGAATGCCGTAGCTGCCGTCGGAGGGCACGGCCATGCTGATGAAGTTGCCGGGCGCGGTGCCCAGGTGCCAGTCACGGATGTGGTCGATGGCGGCCGAGGCGGCCGACGCTGCCGATGACGCGCCCCGTGCCTTGATGATGGCCGCGCCGCGCTGCTGCACGGTGGGGATGAAGTTTTCTTCGTACCACTTGCGATCCACGAGCGAGTGGGCGGCCTTGCCGTCCACCGTGCAGTAGTTGAGGTCGGGATACTGCGTCGCGGAGTGGTTGCCCCAGATCAGCATCTTCTGGATCTTGGTGACGTGGCTGCCGGTCTTCTCGGCGAGCTGCGAGACGGCGCGGTTGTGGTCCAGCCGCGTCATCGCGGTGAAGTTGCGCGGGTTCAGGTTCTTGGCGTTGGCACGCGTGATCATCGCGTTGGTGTTCGCGGGGTTGCCCACCACGAGAACGCGGATGTTGCGATCGGCCACTTCGTTCATGGCCTTGCCCTGCGCGGAGAAGATCTGCGCGTTCGCGAGAAGCAGGTCCTTGCGCTCCATGCCCGGGCCGCGCGGACGCGCGCCGACGAGCAGGGCGGCCTGGCAATCCTTGAACGCCACCTTGGCATCGTCGGTGGCGACGATCTTGTTGAGCGTGGGGAACGCGCAGTCGTTGAGCTCCATGACCACGCCCGCGAGCTGCGGCAGCGCCGGCGTGACTTCGAGCAGGTGCAGGTTGACCGGCGTGTCGGCGCCGAGCATCTGACCGGAAGCGACGCGGAAGGCGAGGGCATAGCCGATCTGACCGGCGGCACCGGTGATGGCGACATTGACTGCGGGTTTCATCGAGAAGCTCCGAAAGGAATAGGCCAAAAAACGGGCCGGGATTCTACCAGCCTGGCCGTTTCCGCGGGTCCGGTGCGCTCGATCTAGCGGTCCGGAGAGGCCGCGTAGGCCCGCTGCTGGCGGTTGAATTCAGCCTGTTCGGCCTCCGCCCTCACCACATCGCCGCTGGTGCGCAGGCGCTGGATTTCGGTCTGCCAGGTGCGGGCGTCCCGGCGCCAGGGGGTGGCGTCGGCGATCACGGAACCCTTGTCAGCCGCGGGGGTGCTGGCCGCAGGGGGCGGCGGCGGTGGAGAGGAGGTCTCCGCGGCGGGCTCGTGCCTCTGCGCGGCACTTTCAACGGTGACTTCCGGGATCCTGGTTTCCGGCCCCATGCCGGCCTTGAACACGATGGACAGGCCCAGCACCAGGGTGGCGGCGATGGCCGTGGGCGCCGCCCAGTGGGACATCTTGAACATGCGCAGCGGCCGGTCGCCCTCGATGGCGTCCCGCGCCTGGCGCAGCACGACGCGATCGAGCTCGGCGGGAGGTTCGATGCCTTCGTCCAGGTCGCGGCGGAACAGCGGCCGGCGACGCTTGAGCAGGTCCTCGAACTCCTGGTCCGGATGATCGCCGCGCTCGCTCATGCCGGCTCTTCGGCGGGGCTCAGCGCCGCTTTCAACTTGTTCACCGCGTAACGCAGCCGGCTCTTGGCCGTCTCCGCGCCCACGCCCGTGACGCGGGCGATTTCCTCGAGCGACAGTTCCGACTCCTCGTGGAGTAGATAGACGTCGCGCTGCTCGGCCGGGAGCGCCGCGAGCGCGGCGCGGTAGCGCAGCGTGTCTTCGCTGCGCGCGAGCGCGTGATCGGGCCGCGCGGACTCATCGGCGGGCAGCAGGTCCGCCGCGTCGGCGTCCTCGATGCCGAGCCCCGACGGACGCACGCGCACGCGGCGGCAATGATCGATGAAGCAGTTGTGCGCGAGCGTGAACAGGAAGGTGCGGAATTTCGCGCGCGGCTCGTAGCGCGCGCGATTCACCACGACGCGGCTCCAGACTTCCTGGAACAGATCGTTGGCGATTTCTCCGTCACGGACCTGGCGCATGAGGTAACGATACAGAGCGGCGCGATGCCGCGAGTACAGCGTTTCGAAGGCACGCATCTCGCCACGGGCGTAGGCCAGCATCAACTGCGCGTCTTCGTCATCGCTCACGGCCACTACTTTACGCGGGGGTCGCGCGAGGCGCGTTTCATCGTGCGAAGTAGTGAGGCCATCCATTGTGAGTACCGCATTCACGGCCGGTACACCCCGCGGGAATCCGATTCGTGGACGACGTAGGCCAGCAGTTCACGCTGCGGCGAGATGTTGAGCGGTTCGGCGGGCATGTGGGTGCAGCTCGAGACCACCTGCTTTCGGGTCTTCGGGGCTTCCTGGGCCATCCAGCCCGCTGCCAGCACGCCGTGAGCCAACACAATCCCCAGTACAAACAGCAGCTTAGGACCCATGTGACCCCCGCGAGCGAGTGACCCGCCGATTGCCGGCCTCAGAAACTGCAACGCACCAGAGAAAAAAATCGGGTTAGGGGCTTGTGTCTGATCTGGTGTTGTAGTTATATATAACACCAAGACGCAGGGCGAATTGCACAAGGCAAGGCGCCCCCCGGACAGACAAGTACAGACAACCCAAGACAAGAGAGAAAGGAGACGACCATGTTGAAGATGAACCTCAAAGCGGTGGCGAGCGGTTTTGCGACCCTGGCCCTGGTGGTGGTGGTGAGCTGGACCTTCGTGGATGCGAGCCGCCTGCTGGGTGTGCAGCGTGACGGCAGCTCGGGCCGCTTCCTGTCGGCCGTCAGCGTCCTGGTGCGCTGAGTAGGACGCGTACCCATGGACCCGCAGTGGGACGATAGCCAGCCCATTTACCGGCAGCTGCGCGATCGGGTGGTGGCGATGATCCTCGAGGGTGTCCTCAAGGAAGGCGATCCACTTCCTTCGGTCCGCGCGGTGGCGGCGGAGTTCCGGCTCAACCCGCTCACCGTACTCAAGGGATACCAGCAGCTCGTGGATGAACAACTAGTCGAGAAGAAGCGCGGCCGAGGCATGTTCGTGAATGAAGGCGCCCGCGCCGCGCTCATGAAAGATGAACGGCAGTTCTTCCTGGACACCGAATGGCCGAAGGTCTACGCGACGATCGCGCGGCTCGGCCTCAGCGTCGAAGAACTCATGAAGAAGAGCGCGCGCTCCGCGCCGCTCTCCCAGCCTTTCCCGACCCGCAACACAACGGAAAACGACGATGACAGCAGTAATTGAAGCTCGCGGTCTCGCGAAGAACTATGGCTCGACGCAGGCCCTGCGCGGCGTCGACTTCACCATCCCGGCCGGAAGGATCGTGGGTCTCATCGGGCCCAACGGCTCGGGCAAGACCACCGCCATCAAGTCCATCCTCGGGCTGACGTCATTCGACGGCTCGCTGAGCGTGCTGGGCAAGGACCCGCGCTCGCAGCGCGATGAACTCATGGAAGAGGTGTGCTTCATCGCCGACGTGGCCGTGCTGCCGCGCTGGATCAAGGTCTCGCAGGCGGTGGACTTCGTCGCCGGCGTGCACCCGCGCTTCGATCGCAAGCGCGCCGAGGAATTCCTCGCCAAGACCGACATCAAGCCGGACAAGAAGGTGCGTCAGCTCTCCAAGGGCATGATCACGCAGCTCCACCTGGCGCTGATCCTGGCGATCGACGCCAAACTACTGGTGCTCGACGAGCCCACGCTGGGCCTCGATCTGCTGTTCCGCCGGTCGTTCTACGACAACCTGCTGAACGACTACTTCAACAAGGAACGCACGATCCTCGTCACCACGCACCAGGTGGAAGAGATCGAGAACATCCTCACCGACGTGATCTTCATCGAGCACGGCAAGATCCGCCTGGACAGCCCGATGGAGGCGCTGGCGGAGCGGTTCACCCAGCTCATACCCGCGCCGGGCAACGTCGAGCGCGCGCGTGCGCTCAAGCCGATCTGGGAACGCGAGATCTTCGGCCGAAGCACCATGGTGTTCGACGGCGGCAGCGCCGCCGAACTCGAGGCGCTGGGTGAGACCCGCGCACCGTCCGTCGCGGACCTGTTCGTCGCCATGATGCAGCCATTGAGCGCGCCCGCCGCTTCGTCGAAGGAGGCCGCATGAACAACATGATGTTGTCGATCCGCCGCGAGATCTGGGAACACCGCGCCCTGTGGATCGCTCCCCTGGTCGTCACCGGTGT
The DNA here is from genome assembly GCA_963846605.1 of uncultured Pseudomonadota bacterium. Lineage (GTDB taxonomy): Bacteria > Pseudomonadota > Gammaproteobacteria > Steroidobacterales > Steroidobacteraceae > CADEED01. Next base: position 69,768 of record CAWJWS010000006.1, on the reverse strand, counting down.
GCTGATGCTCACCGCCGCGCTGGGCGGCGTGAACGTGGGCGAGCACGGTGGCTTCTGGATAGGCACGCACGATGGCGAGCAGATCGATCACTCGCGCCACACTCCCTCGTCGGAAGATCATCGGCTGCTCGTCGGCGGGATGATGGCCGGGCTGACCTCGGTCCAGCTGTTCACGCTGGGTATCGTGGTGTTCTTCTACCTGCTCGATTCACTGCTGGCCGAACGCCGTGACCGCAGCATCCTGTTCTGGAAGTCCCTGCCCTTGTCGGATGGCGAGGTGGTGACGTCGAAAGCGCTCACGGGACTGGTGGTCGCCCCACTGTTCGCACTCGCGACGAGCGCGGTCATGGTGCTGCTGTGTTCCGCGATCGTCAGTCTCCGCATGATGGACATGCCGTTCCAGCTCTGGAGCTTCCCGGCATGGCTGGACGTGCAGGCGGTACTGCTCGGCTTCGTGCCCATGGTCATCCTCTGGTACCTGCCGATCGCGGGCTACCTCATGGTGATCTCCGTGTGGGTCCGCAAGAACGCCTTCCTCTGGGCCATCCTGCCGCCGGCCGGCCTGTTCATGCTCGACTGGCTGGTCATCCACACCGGCTTCATGGGCGACTTCATCGCCAATCGCTTCGCCGGCTTCGTGGGAGTCGTCAACCAGGCCGACCTGCGGCGCCTCGACGAGTTCACGCCGGACAGCGTGGTGGGCGCGGCCTACAGCCTCATGGGCCAGGTGTTCGCCGACTGGCACATCTGGGTCGGCGCGGCTTGCGGGCTGGCGCTGATGTACCTCGCGATCCGCATCCGCCGATTCCGGGATGACAGCTGACAGACGAGACTAGTTAGTCTGGACGGCGCCCTCCTGCAAAGAACCCAACGCCGTCCGCACTAGCGGCCGCCCGGTAACTGGCACCGGGCGGCCGCAACCTTTTTCCGGGGGCGGCGGTCGCGGGGTACACTCGCGCCGATGTACCTGAGCCCCCGTCGCAACGGCGAGCAACTCGAAGTCGAACTGTCAGGAAGCTGGCGGGGCAGTGACCTGCCCGCGATCGACGCCGAGCTCGAGGCGCTGTCTCTCGCGGGCGTCGGCACCTTGAGCATTCGCATTCCGGAAGGGCAGGCCATGGACCTGGCCGGCGCCTGGCGGCTGCGCGACTGGGCCGAAGCCGCCGAACGCGGCGGCGTCCAGGTGCAGTTCGAGGGCGGCAAGCCCGGGCAGGTCGAGCTCATCGACGCGACGCTGGCCGGCAAGCGCCAGCCCATCCCGTCCAGCTCCTCGGAATCGCAGTTCGAGCCGGTCAGCGCGCTGGGCCGGCAGGTCACGCGCCGGTGGCTGAGTTTGCTGGCGGCGCTGGACTTCATCGGCCGCACCACGCTGACCTGGCTGCGCGCCTGCACGAGCTGGCGCCGGCTGCGTCCCATCTCGGTGGCACGCCACGTCTACGAGACGGGCATCACCGCCATCCCGATCGTTTCGCTGATTGCCTTCCTGATCACGCTCATCATCGCGTACATCGCCGCCCAGCAGGCGCGCGAGTACGGCGCCGAGATCTTCGTGGTCGATATCGTCACCGTGGGCGTGTTGCGCGAGCTCGCGGTGCTGCTCACCGCCATCATCGTCGCTGGCCGGTCCGGCAGCGCCTTCGCCGCGGAAATCGGTGCGATGCGGCTCAATGAAGAGGTGGACGCGCTGCACGCCATCGGGGTGCCGCCGCATGAAGTGCTCATCGTGCCGCGCGTCATCGGCCTGGTCATCGCACTGCCGCTGCTCACCGTGATCGCGGACTTCATCGGCCTCACGGGCGGCGCGCTGCTGTGCCACTGGCTGCTCGACATGCCGTTGCCGCTGTACCTGGACCGCGTGCAGGACGCGATCTCGCCGACCACATTCTGGGTGGGCATCATCAAGGCGCCGGTCTTCGGCCTGTTGATTGCGCTCTCCGGCACCTACCGCGGCCTCCAGGTGCGTGATTCCTCGCGCGAACTCGGCCGGCTCACCACCGTGGCCGTGGTGCAGTCCATCTTCCTGGTGATCTTCGCCAATGCGATCTTCGCGATCGTCTTCTGGCAGCTGGACATCTGATGCCGGACTCCACACCCATCATCGAGGTGCGCGGGCTCGTGAACCGATTCGGTGCGCAGGTGGTCCACGACCATCTCGACATGACGGTGGAGCAGGGCGAGGTGTTCGGCATCGTCGGCGGCTCGGGGTCGGGCAAGTCGGTTCTGCTGCGCTCCATTCTCGGATTGCAACGGCCGCAGGCGGGGCAGGTACGGCTGATGGGCCACGACCTCACGCAGATGAGCACCGCGGAGCTGAAGCGCGCCAAGGCCAACTACGGCGTGACCTTCCAGCAGGGCGCGCTGTTCTCCTCGCTCACGGTACTGCAGAACGTGCAGCTGCCCATGCTCGAACACCTGCGGCTCTCGCCGCGCGCGCTCGAGGAACTGGCCATGCTCAAGGTGCGGCTGGTCGGGCTGACCGACGAAGCCGGGCGCAAGTATCCCGCGCAGCTCTCGGGAGGCATGATCAAGCGCGCCGCGCTGGCGCGGGCGCTGGCCCTGGATCCCGCGCTGCTGATGCTCGACGAGCCCACCGCGGGCCTGGACCCGATCAGCGCCGCGGCCTTCGACGAATTGCTCATGGACCTGCGCGAGCAGCTAGGGCTCACCGTGATCATGATCACCCACGACCTCGACACCATCTTCAGAACCTGCAATCGTGTCGGGGTGATCATCGACCGGCAAGATGACCAGTGACACCCTCGAGGGCATCACGCGCAATCCGCACCCCTGGATCCAGTCGTATTTTCATGGAGAGCGCGCCACGCGCTTCGTGTCGCATGGAACGTGAAGCTAACTACACCGCGGTCGGCGCATTCGTGCTGCTCATCGCCACCATGGGCGGCCTGTTCGTGTACTGGTACGCGGGCTCCGGCGACGCGCGCGACTACCAGCGCTACGAGATCTACTTCGAGGGTTCGGTCTCCGGGCTGAACCGCAGCAGCACGGTCAATACCTCGGCGTGGACGTGGGCAAGCGTGATCGCCATCCGCATCGACAAGCGCGCATCCGACCGGGTGCAGGTGATCGCCGACATCGATTCGCATACGCCGATCTCGAAGGAGACGGCCGCCTCGCTGTCGCTGCAGGGCGTGACCGGGCCTGCTCTACATCGATCTGCTCGCAAGCGCGCCCGCCGCCCGCAAGACTCCGTCCGTGCCCAGCGAGCAGTACCCGGTCATCGATTCCGTGCGCTCGAACTTCGATCTGTTCCTCTCGAGCCTGCCCGACCTCGTCGGGCGCGCCAACGCCGTGCTCTCCGACGAGAACATCGACTCGATCACCAAGACGCTGGAGAGCATCGAGCAGGGCGCTGCCAGCCTGCCCGACACCATGCGTGACGCGCGCCAGGTGGTGGCCGAACTCAAGGCCACGCTGGTGGACGTGCGCGCCGCCGCGGCCGGTGCGCGCCAGTTCATGGACAGCTCCGGACCCGAGCTCACGGCGGCGGCCGAGCGGTTCCGCGCGCTGGCCGACAATCTCGCCAAGACCACCGGGCAGCCTGGACAAGCTCATGACCGATCACCGCGAAGACCTCGGCATTGTTCCTGCGCGACAGCCTGCCCGAGATGGAACGGCTGCTGCGCGACAGCCGCGTGGCCGCGCAGGAATTCCGCGAGCTGTCGCGCAGCCTCAAGGCCGATCCTTCGCAACTGTTGTACGAGCCTAGCTACCAGGGCGTGGAGATGCCGCGATGAAGCCGGTCCAACCGCTACGCCCTGGTCGTCTCGCTGGCGCTTGCCGGCTGCGGAGGCGTGTTCGAGAGCAAGCTAGCCGCGCCCCAGACCTACGTGCTGCGGCTGCCACCGGCCACGCCGGGGAACGCGCTCACCACCGGCAGCATGCTCGTGCAGCGTCCGGAGGCGAGCCCGGGACTGGACTCGAACCGCATCGCGCTGCTGCGCAGCGACCGCCGTTTCGATTTCTTCGCCGCCAGCCTCTGGGCGGCGCCGGCGCCGGACGTGATCGAGAACGTCGTGGTGGACGCGCCTGCGCGGCACCGGCACCTTCTCCGCCGTGTTCGACGACGCCGCGCCGTTCGCGCCGCGCTACGACCTGCGCATCACGCTGCGTCGTTTCGAGGCCGACTACACCGCGGGCGGGAGCTCCCGTCGTGCACGTGGTGCTGGACTGCACGCTGGGCCGGCATCGGGATCGCGCGCTGCTGGCCAGCTTCACGGCGAAAGGATCGGCGCGTGCCGAGGCGAGACCGGATGACGTCGGTGGTGGCGGCGTTCGAGGCGGCCACGACCGGTGCGGTTTCGGAACTCACGCAGGCAGTCACGTCTACCATCGCCGCCGAGAAGCCGCCGTCAGAACGGTAGCCGTTCAAAACGTCGACAGGCCGGTCGATTCCATGATGCGGTACAGCCAGTAGGTGCCCTGCGCCGGGTCGGCGTAGGCGCCGAACTCGGCCGTGTACTCCAGGTCCGGCGGACCGCGGTTGGTCCACAGCGTGTCGAACCAGACGGTGACCTGGCCGGCAATCGCCGACGTCCGGCGGCACGCTGGCCGCGAGATTGGCCTCGAGATTGAAGTCGTCGATGTTCCGGCGCGTCAGGTTGGCCGAACCCAGCGTGAACCAGAATTCCTTGTCGGTGCGGATGGCCACGAGCTTGCTGTGGAACTGCTCGCCATGCGTGCGGAACCAGCGCACCTTGATGGCGCCGTCCGCTGCCGCGCCCAGCTCGGTGGCCACGGACCGGTTGGGGATTCCGTTCTTGGTTCGTCCGAACGCGTCCTTGTTGGGATCCAGGATCACGCGCACCGCCACGCCGCGCTTGGCGGCCGCGATCAGCGCCCTGATCACGTCGCGTTCCGACAGATAGAACATCGCCACGTCGATGGTGTCGCCCACGTCGGTGCTGCCGATGTTGCGCAGATGGCGTCGCCGATCTCGCCTTCGGTGAGCACCTGCACTTGCGCGGTATCCGGCGAGCGCCGGTGGCGCGGCGCATCTCGCGGCAGCTTCCAGTTCACCCTTCCAGCCCGACTCGCGGGCCAGCGCCAGCTCGCTCTCGAGCAGCGGCAGAAGCGCGGCGCCCGAGACCTTGATGCGCCACGTTCGAGTGCAGGCTGCTGGCGTCATGCGGGTTGGCGGAGGTGACGATGCCGGTGATCCCGCCGATGCCGTCGTCGCCGATGATCACCTTGCGGTGGTTGGCCTTGAAGTTGAGCAGCCGGGCCCAGGCGCCGAAGCTCACGCGGTCCGGGCCGGCGTCCAGCGGGTTCGGCGAACGTGGCCTCGCCGCGGCCGTCGCCGGACCACCAGCGCATGGTCATGCGCCAGAACGCGGAGTAGATAGGGTTGGAATCGCGCAGGGAGTCCAGGTCGACGGACACCACGTCGATGCCCGCGCCGCGCAGCGCTGCGAGGTCGCGGGACGGCAGCGCGCCGTACACGTCGTTGATGGGGTCGGAGATGACCAGCACGCGCAGCCCGGGCACCGCGCGCTTGCGCGCCAGCAGCGCGTCGCGCAGCTCGATGGACAGTTCGCGATACGGCTTCGCGTTGATGGCCGCGCCGCGCTGCGAGTTGAACAGGAAGAAGTCGAGCACCAGGTACTCGCGCGCTTCGCCGATCAGGTCGCAGCACCGCGTCGAAGATCTGCTGGCGCACCACGGGCTCGCCGTACACGTCGGCGCTGGTGACGTCGCTGAGGAATTGCAGGTCGGCGAGCGGCGTGCTGACGATCTCGCCGCGGACGCTCACGCCGTCGGGCAGCGGCTTGAAGAGATTCCACAGCGCCACCACTAACCACAACGCCAGGAAACCGTAGACAAAACGGCGCCCCCAGCGGCGCTTCGCGGGGCGTCGGCCTGTGCGGCGGCGGAGACGGATCTATGGGTGTCGCGTCAGGCTCTTCAGCCATTCATCGATTCTAGCCGCTCGGACAGCTCCAGCCAGCGTGTCTCCAATTGCTCCACTTCACGGACTACAGCGGCGTGCCGCTCGCTCACCTTTGCGTGCATGCGCCGGGTCGCGGGCGAAGTCGAGGCTCGCGAGGTCCTTTTCCAGCTTGGCGCGCTCCTGACCCAGTTTGTCCAGGGATGTCTCGATCGTCCGGAGCTCCTGGCGCTTGGGGCCCGAATCCTTGCGGGCCGGGTCCTTTCGCGACGAATCCTTCGTTCTTCTTCGGCTCCTTGGGCGCGCTGGGGGTCTTGCCGCGCCCGCACGCTTCTCCAGCCAGCCGGCGTAGTCCTCGAGGTCGCCTTCGAAGTCGCTGGTCTCACCGTCGGCCACCAGCCAGAACTGGTCGCAGACGCTGCGCAGCAATCCGCGGTCGTGCGACACCACGATGACGGCACCGGCGAATCCCTGCAGCGCCGTGATCAGCGAGTGCCGCATCTCGAAATCGAGATGGTTGGTGGGCTCGTCGAGCAGCAGCAGGTTGGGGCGCTCGGCCACGAGGATGGCCAGGGCAAGACGGGCGCGCTCGCCGCCAGAGAAATGCACCACCGGCTCGAACACGCGGTCGCCGCGGAATCCGAAGCCACCCAGATGGTTCCGCCGGCGCTGCTCGTCCCACTGCGAGCGCGCGCCGATCTCGTCGATGCGGCGCGTGAGCGCCAGCAGCGCCGTGTCGCGCGAATCCAGGCGGTCCACCTCGAGCTGCGCGAAATTGCCGACGATCAGGTCCGGCGAGGCCACGCGCTCACCGGCCGACGGCGGCAGCGCGCCCGAGATGAGTTTCATGAGCGTGGATTTGCCGGCCCCGTTGCGGCCGAGGATTCCGATGCGGTCGCCGGGGTTCACCGATCGCCCGACGCCGTTGAGCACGGTGCGGTCGCCATAGCCCGCGTTGGCCGAATCCAGCGTGACCAGCGGCTGCGGTAGTTTGTTCGCCGCCGCGAACTCCCACTCGAAAGTGTCGAGCTCCTGGTAGGTCGCGATGGTCTCGAGCTTCGACAGCGCCTTGATGCGGCTCTGCACCTGGCGCGCCTTGCTGGCCTGGGCACGGAAGCGGTCGATGAAGGAGTGCAGGCGCGCGACTTCGCGTTCCTGGCGCGCGGCCATGGCCGCGGACTGCTGGATGCTGGCCGCGTGCTGTCGCTGGAAATCCGTGTAGTTGCCGGTCCAGTGCGTGAGCTGGCCATTCTCGAGATTGACGACGCGATTGACGATGTCGTCCAGGAACTCGCGATCGTGCGACACCAGCAGCAGCGTGCCCTGGAACCGCTGCAGCCAGCCTTCCAGCCACAGCACGGCGTCGAGGTCCAGGTGGTTGGTGGGCTCGTCGAGCATGAGCACGTCGGCGCGCGACATCAGCGCGCGTGCCATGTTGGCGCGCATCTGCAGGCCGCCGGAGAGCTGCTTGACCGGTCGCTCGATGTCCGTGGGTTCGAAGCCCAGGCCGTCGGCCAGCTCCGCCGCGCGCGCGGCGCGCGTCCAGCCGCCGGCCGAATCGTAGTCGCCTAACAACTCGGCTTCCTTCATGCCATCGTCGGCGGCGCGCGCCTTCTCGAGTTTGCGCCTCGATCTCCATGAGCCGCGAGTCACCGCCGCGCACGTACTCGAGCACCGTGAGTTCGGTGCGCGGCAGTTCCTGCGACACCGACACGAAATTGAGTTTGCCGGGCACGGAGTAATCCCCGCCATCGGGGCCGATGTCACCGCGCAGCAGCGCCAGAGGCTGGATTTGCCGGCGCCGTTGCGTCCGACTATTCCGATCTTGTCGCCGCGAAAGATGGTCAGGTTGGCCTTGTCGATGAGGACAGCGGCGCCGCGCCGCAGGCGCAAGTCACGAAGTTCGAGCATGGGGGGCGGATTCTATGCGTATGCCGCCAACCTGAGTGAATTCCTGGGGAATGCCCCGGAATCGCCGGTTTAACCCGCTCTCGCAGCTCGCGGCGTTTGTGTTCTCGGGCGCTCACCGGAGTGGCGCAGGTTCTCAACAGGGAGACGAAGATGACAAAGTCTGGAGCATTGGCCATCGGCCTGCTGGCCGCCATGTCCTCGATCGCGCTGGCGCAGGATTCCTCCTTCAAGCCGAGTTCGGGTGGGCACGACATCGTCGAGCTCATTTCGCGGTACGCCAAGCGCGCCAACAAGCAGGTCATCATCGACCCGCGCGTGCGCGCCAGCGTGCCCCTGGCGGGCATCGATCCCAACAATCTCAGCTACGACCAGCTGCTGGCCATCCTCGATGTGAACCAGTTCGCTGCGTACGAAGTCGGCGGAATCATCACCGTGACCACTGACTCCTCATCCCGTCAGTTCCCGACGCCGGTCCATGACGATGTGCGTTTCAAGGGGCTCGATCACGAGATCGTGACCCTGCTGGTGCAGACGAAGAACGTCTGCGCGAATCAGCTGGTGCCGGTGCTGCGTCCCCTGATGCCGCAGGCGGCGCACCTCGCGGCGGAGCTGCAGACGAACACGCTGATCATCAACGATCACGCGGTGAATGCGCGGCGCATCGCCGAGCTGGTGTCCCAGCTCGACAAGCACGGCACCGGCAAGAGGGATTGCGTGCCGCCGGCGGCTGTTTCGCAGCCGCCCGCGACGAAGCCTGGTGGTTAGAGGCCCGGCCGTCGCCTAGCTAGATCACCTCGCAAGCCAGCCAGCCGGCCGGATCAGGCGCCGCGAGGCTGCTTGATCTTGTCGGAGTTGGAGGACTGGGCGATGAGGCCGGCGAAGGCCGGGCCCGTCTCCTGCTGGCGGGCGAGCAGCAGGCGCAACTCTTCGAGCGTCACCGGTTCGCCGAACAGCTTACCCTGGCCGAATCCGCAGTGATGGCGGCGCAGGAAGTAGAGGTGTCCCAGCGTTTCCACGCCTTCGGCGATCACGTTCATCTTGAGGCTGCGCCCCATCTCGATGACGGTGCGCACGATGGTGGCGTCGCTCTCGTCGTCGTCCACGTCGCGCACGAAGGACTGGTCCACCTTCAGCGTGCCGATGGGGAACTGCTGCAGCGCCGACAGCGACGAGTATCCGGTGCCGAAATCATCGATGGAGAGATGCAGGCCCATGGCGTACAGCTCGTCCAGCAGGTGCAACGTGCGCTTGCTGTCGGCCATCAGCGTGGTCTCGGTGATCTCCAGTTCGAAGCAGGTGGGCGAAACGCCATGCTTGCGGAACACCGAGCGGAATCGAAGGATGAAGCTGGCCTGGCGCAGCTGCTTCAGCGAGAGGTTCAGCGAGATGCGGCCCGGCGTCGTGACGGTCTGCTGCAGTTCGCGGTAATCCTGGCAGACGCGGTTCAGCACCCATTCGCCCACTTCCAGGATGAGGTTGGTTTCTTCCGCGAGCGGGATGAACTGGGACGGCGGGATGTCGCCGTGGCCCGGCAGGCGCCAGCGCAGCAGCGCCTCGGCGCCGACGATGCGGCCGTCGCGCAGGTCCACCTTGGGCTGGTAATGCACCATGAACTCGTCGCGCTCGAGCGAGCGGCGGAGTTTGCTCTTGAGCATCAGCCGCTCGACGGCGGCCGCGTTCATCTCCGGCGAGTAGAACGCGAAGGAATTTCCGCCGTTCTGCTTGGAGTGGTACATGGCCGCGTCCGCGTTGCGGATCAGGTCGATGACGTTCTCGGCGTCGCGCGGGCAGAAGGCCACGCCGATGCTGGCCGTGAGGAACACCTCGTGTTCCTGCAGCTGGAAGGCGCGGCCGATCTCGGCGAGCACGCTGCGCGCGAGCTGGGCGACGGTGCCGCGGTTGTCGGCGTCGGACGCGAGGTCATCGACGAACATCGCGAACTCGTCGCCAGCGAGACGGCCGATCGTGGTCTCCTGCGGCAGCGTGCGCGTGAGACGTTCGGTGAGGATCTCGAGCGTGCGGTCACCGGCGGCATGGCCGAAGGTGTCGTTGATCTCCTTAAACCGGTCCATGTCGAGATACAGCAGCGCCAGCGAGGTCTTGTTGCGCAGCGCGCGCGCGATGGCCTGCTGCAGCAGGTGCTGGAACTGCATGCGGTTCGGCACCTTGGTCAGCGCGTCATAGCGCGCCAGGTACCGGATGCGGCGTTCCGCGCGCTTGCGCTCGGTGACATTGCGTACGACGAAGATCGTGCCCTGGTACTGCGGATCGTCGGTGGTGATCTGCGAACCGGTGATGGCCACCGGGATGGTCTGGCCCTGGCGCGTCTTGACCACGGTTTCGCGCGTGTCGTGCGAGGCGCGCAGCATGTCGAAGTCGGCACGCTCGCGGTCGTCGAAGATGCTGACGATGGTGCGGCCGCAAAGCTCTTCTTCACCGTACGCCAGAAGTTTGCAGGCCGACTGGTTGGCCATGCGGATCACGCCGTCGGGCGAGGTCACGAACACCGCGTCGGTCATGCTGCCGAGCACGTTGGTGAGGTAGTTCTTGTTGATGGTGGTTTGCCGCAGGCGCTGGCGCATGCGCTCGAGCGCCGCCTGCAGCTCGCCGAGTTCGTCGCGGCGTCCCACTTCCATGGGCCGGGAGTAGTCGCCCTGCGCGATGCGGTCGGCACTCTTGATGAGCGTGGTGATGGGTTGCTGAACCCGGCGGCCAGCCCACCAGGCGAGCGCGAAGCCCACGGACAACACCACGAGGCCGAGCGCGCCGGCCAGCAGCAGCGCCTGGCGCAGCTGCAGAGCGCTGCATGCCGTCGAACTGGGTTCGCGCACCTGCGGTCTCGGGCGAGGTCTCGCGGGAGCGGATCTCGATCTCGATCTCGCCGATGGTTTGCGGCGTTGCGATTCCCGGCGCGGACTCCATGCTGGTGCGCACCGGCGCAATCGAGCTGCGCGTGATCATGCCGGTGCTGTCGGAATTGCGGCGCCAGGAGAACAGTTCGGTTCCGGCAACGTCGCGGACCAGCACGCCTAACAAGGTGTCGTCACGCTGGAACAGCTCGACTTCCGCGCGGATGGCTTCACGGTCGCCCTGCAGCACGCCATTCGCCACGCGCTCGCTCACGTGCCGGGCCAGGTCACCGGCACGGGCACTGAGTTCACCGGCCAGGCGATTCCGGGAATCCGCGGCGGCGCTGCCCAGGAGCTCCGAATGCTGCGCGCGGTTCTCGTACATCAGCACGGCGCCCACGGCCAGCGACACGAGGATCGCGGCCACGACGGCTACGGCTATGTATTTGCTCTTGAAACTGACTGAGGTCACGCGGAAGGGGCTCTGTTGTTTGTCGGCATCTTACCCGCCGGTTTCCGGGGCGGACCAGCTTCGGCGTGCTCCGACAGGGTGCCAGTGTCGATTAGGTCCGCCGAAAGTGGCGAAAAGTAAGGCCGGCCCAGTGCGGTACGATCACCGCCCATGGTGGGACCCCTGAATTTCACGCTGGATCAGCTCACGGGCCGCACCCGGAGCCATCTGTCGGACCTCGCGGACCCTCGCTGCAGTTTGCATAAGGATGTGGTGTCGCCTTTCTTGACACTCCGGGCCGCGGCCGCCGCCGATGGCATCGACCTCGTGGCCTTCTCGGGCTTCCGGGATTTCGACCGGCAGCTGGCCATCTGGAACGGGAAATTCCGCGGCGAGCGTCCCATGCAGGATCGAGCCGGGCTTCCCATCGACGTCAGTCGGCTGACCGCCGCTCAACGGGTCGAGGCCATCCTCTGGTGGTCCGCGCTGCCGGGCACGAGCCGGCATCATTGGGGCACGGATTTCGACGTGGTGGATGCGGCCGCGATGCCGCCCGGCTACAAGCTCCAGGTGATTCCCGCCGAATACCTGGCGGGCGGGCTGTTCCACCGGCTAACAACCTGGCTGGACGAGCACCTGCATGCCTTCGGCTTTTACCGGCCGTATGCGCAGGACCGCGGCGGCGTGTCGCCCGAGCCCTGGCACCTGTCGCACGCGCGCGTGGCGGATGCCGCGGCATCGCAATTTTCGCTGCAGGGTTTGCGCGCGGTGCTGGAGGCCGCGGATATCGAAGGCAAGCCGGAAGTGCTCGCCGCGCTGGAGCGCAACTATTCGAACTACGTGGTGAACGTGGATCCGGCGCCGGCGATCGCGCTCGGCAGCCCGCGGCTCGCCTGACGCGGTCTGGCTAGCTCAACCCCAGACTTTCTTGATCGCGCCCAGCATCAGCGTGCGCGTCGTGGCCATCGAATCTTCCACACCCGTGAACACCGGAGGCTGGCGGCGCAACAACCGCCAGTTCTCGCTGCGCAGGATGCGCTGCAGGTATTCGAGATTGCGGTCGATGGATTCCATGTACGGGTTGCGGCCGTCATAGAGCACTTCGAGGAAGCGGTATGCGCGGTTGAATTCACCGTCGAGACGCTTGGCGCGCATGTCGAACACGAATTTGGGCGTCTGCCGCAGCAGGTCCAGGCCCGAGGCGTAGCGCACTTTCACGTGGCCATTCTCGCCCACCGGCAGCGCCACGCCCGCGAGCACGAACTCGGCGTACAGCCGGTCGCGGCACTTCTCCAGGTAGCAGCGGTCGGCCATCTGCGCCATGAGGTCCGCGGTACCGATGAAGTGGCCCAGCTTGTGGTCGCGCGGATCGGGCGCGACGATATTCTTGAACGGCCGCTCGTAGCCCGTGTAGTGGATGATCTCCGACGGCGACCGGCGCCCAGCTGCCCAGGTCGATCTTGGGTAGATAGTCGCGCAGGAACGACGCGCCGCGTGACACGTGCACGGTGGTGAACTCGGCGCCGTTGGGCACCTCGGCGTCGCGGGTGGTGCGCAGGTAACCGACGTCGTGGAACAGCGCGACGACGATACCGAGCATGGCGCGCTCCGGGCCGAAGCGCTGCGCTTCGGGCACCTGCATCTCGTGGCCGACGATCAGCCGCGCGGTGGCCAGCGTGATGTCGAGCGTGTGCTGCTGATCGTGGTAGACGGTGTCGACGCCGTAGTACCCGGGCATGCGGCCCGTGAACATGCGTTCGAAATCGCCGAACACGTGGGAGAAGGCGGTGAACTTGTGGCCCGGCCAGACCTTGGCGAACAGCTCTTCGATGGCGGCGCGAACATCGGCAGCCGAACTCACGAGGACCGTGTCGGTGACGTCGTAGTCGCTGCGACGGGCGTCGGCGATCACAGCGCGATTGCCTTGAAAACTAACAAGATGGGCGAGTCTAGGCAGGGGGTGTCCCAAAAAACCAGCGGGCGGAATCTGGACGCGGGTCGAGCGTGACGTGCTTCACGTTGGAGTAACGCCACGATATCGGCCGTATCGGCGTTACGGTAAAGCACGCGACCGCGTCGGGAAGTCTTACGCTTTCCAGGGGCTCACGCCCCACTACTCACGCCGCCCAAGGGCAGCGTCCGTAGCAGTTAAGAGCTGAAAATCGCAATGACCGGCGTGTGGTCCGAGGCGCGTTCCGCGCGCCGCGGCTCCACGTCGATGCGCACGCCCGCAGCCGCGGCAGCAGCTTCCGTGTGCGCCAGGATCAGGTCGATCCGCAGGCCGTTGTTGCGGCGGAAGCCTCCCTGGCGGTAGTCCCACCAGCTGAACGATTTCTCGGGTTGCTCGAACTGGCGGAAGGCGTCGACCAGTCCGAGGTCGAGGATGCCGCGCAGCGCGGCGCGCTCTTCGGGACTCACGTGCACGCAACCCACCCAGGCGGCGGGATCGTGCACGTCACGGTCTTCCGGAGCGACGTTGAAGTCGCCCAGCACCACGAGCCCGGGATGCTGTTCGCGCCTCCCGCTTCAACCAGCGCGTGAGCGCCTCCAGCCAGCGCAGCTTGTAGGCGAATTTTTCCGAGCCCGGCGCCTGGCCGTTCGGCACATAGAGATTGATGACGCGGAAGTCGCCCTGTGGATGCGCAATGGTGGCGGCCAGCACCCGGCGAGGCGGATCGTCGAAGTCCGGAATGTCGCGGATGAAGTCCGTCATCGGCAGCTTCGAGAGCAGCGCGACGCCGTTGTAGGTCTTCTGCCCGCTGAACACGCTGTGGTAGCCGGCCGCGGTGAACTCGGGATGCGGGAAGTCCGGGTCCTGCATCTTGGTTTCTTGCAGTGCGACGACATCGGGCCCGGTGTCGCGCAGCCAGTGGATCAGCTGCTCGCCGCGCACGCGCAGCGAGTTCACGTTCCAGGTGACGATCGAGAACGAGCCGCTCACCGGGACCGGCTGACTACTGCAGCAGACCCTGCTGCTTCAGCAGGGCGTTGACGTCCGGCGCGCGGCCGCGGAAATCCACGAACGCGTCCAGCGCCTTCTTGCTGCCACCTTGCGAGAGGATGGAATCGAGGAAGCGTTGCGCGACCTTGCGATCGAACACGCCTTGCTCCTCGAACGCGGCGAACGCATCAGCCGCGAGAACTTCCGCCCATTTGTAGCTGTAGTAGCCCGCCGCGTAACCGCCCGCGAAGATGTGTCCGAAGTTGTTGGGCATGCGGTTCCACTCCGGCAACGCGAACACCGCCACCTCCTGGCGAACCTCACCGAGTATCTCGGCGACGCGCGGGCCCTTCGCCGGGTCGTACTCGGCATGCAGGCGGAAATCGAACAGCGCGAACTCCAGCTGGCGCACCGTGGCGAGGCCGGCCTGGAAGGTGCGCGAGCCGAGAAGCTGGGCCTTCTTGTCCGCCGGCAGCGGCGCGCCGGTCTGGTAGTGACGGGCCATGGTGTCGAGCACTTCGGCGCGCCACGCAAAATTCTCGAGGAACTGGCTGGGGAGTTCGACGGCGTCCCAGGAAACCCCGTTGATCCCGGCGATCGAGGGATAACCCACGCGAGTCAGCATGTGATGCAGGCCATGTCCGAACTCGTGGAACATGGTGACCACGTCGTCGTGCGTGAGCAGCGGCGGCTGGCCGGGCGAGGCGGGCAGGAAATTGCAGACCAGGTAGGCGACGGGCACCGAGGGCGAGTCGCCGAAATCCTTGCGGCCCACGCAATCATCCATCCAGGCGCCAGCGCGCTTCTTGGAACGCGCGCAGGCATCCAGGTAGAAACCGGCGAGCGCGCGGCCGCTGTCGTCGCGGATCTCGAAGAACCGCGCATCCGGGTGATACACCGGGATGTCCTTCCGCTCGACGATGCCCACGCCGAACAACTTGCCGGCCACCGAGAACAGGCCTTCGAGCACGCGCGGCAGCGGAAAGTAGGGGCGCAGTTCTTCCTGGGTGATGGAGAACAGCTTGGCCTGCAGCTTCTCGGCGTAGTAACCCACGTCCCAGGCATTGAGCTTGCGGCCGGCGAAGGCCTCCAGCTCGGCGAATTCCTTCTGCGCCGCGGGGCGCGAAACCTTGGCGAGCTGGCGCAGGAAGTCGAACACCGCCTGGGTGGACGGAGCCATGCGCGTGGCGAGCGCATAGGCCGCGTAGTTCGGAAAGTCGAGCAGCTTGGCGGCTTCATGGCGCAACGCGAGGATCTGCCTGATCACGTCGGTGTTGTCGAACTTCCCCGCCGACGGCCCTGTTTCCGAGGCGCGCGTGGACCAGGCTTCGTAAAAATCGCGACGCAGCGATTCGGAATCGGCGTCGGTCATCACCGCGACGTAGGTAGGCTGCTCGAGCGCGAACAGCCAGCCGGCCACGCCCTTCTCGGCGGCGCGTGCACGCGCCTGCTCGACGATGACGGAGTTGATGCCGGAGAGTTCGGCTTCATCCGTGACGTGCCGTGTCCAGGCATTCATCGAGTCGAGCACGTTCTCCTCGAACTTGGCGCCCAGCAGCGCGAGCTGCTGCACCACGTCCTTGTAACGCGCCTTGCGGTCCGCCGGCAGTCCCACTCCCGCGAGCCGGAAATCCTCGAGCGCCCGTTCGAGCAGGCGGCGCTGCGCGGGAGCGAGGCGATCCGATTCATTGGCGGCGATGGCGCTGTAGGCGCGGTACAGCGGCTCGCTCTGCGCAAGATCGGTCCAGTAGTTGGAGAGCAGCGGCAGGCAGGCGTTGTAGCTTGCGCGCAGCTCGTCCGAGTTCAGCACGCCATTGAGATGGCCGATCGGCGACCAGGTGCGCGACAGACGGTGCGCGAGTTGCTCCAGCGGCAGCACCGTGTTCTCGAAGGTGGGATTCGGCTGGCCCTCCAGCGTGGCCACTTCGGCGCGGTTGCGTGACAGGAGCTCACGGATGGTGGTTTCGACGTCGGCCGCCTTGATGCGGTCGAATGCGGGAAGCGCGGTCCCGCTGACTTCAGCTGTATTCATGGCGATCCTGGAGTTCTTTCAATCCGTTGCTATTTCATGCCGAGGGCGGCGAGCACGGGTTCCGTATCGGGGCGCACTCCGCGCCACAAGGTGAAGGATTCGGCGGCCTGTTCGACGAGCATGCCCCAGCCTTTATGGGCCCGGGCGCAGCCCTGTTCAATGGCCCAGGTCACGAATGGCGTGGCCGACTTGCTGTAGCTCATGTCGTAGCAGACCGAGTGGCTGGCGACGATCGAGCCATCCACGTTGGGCACCGAACCGCTGAGGCCGGCCGCCGTGGCATTGACGATGAGGTCGAAGGGCTCGTCACCCACGTCCTCGAAGCCGCAGCCCCGGATCGCGCCCAGGTCCTGGAACAGCGAAGCGAGGTTCACCGCGCGTTCCGGCGACCGGTTGGCGATGACCAGCTCCGTGGGGCCGAGCTCGAGCAGCGGCGCGCACACGCCGCGCGTCGCGCCGCCCGCACCGAGGATGAGCACGCGCTCGTTGGTGATCTTCAGGCCCAGGTTCTTGCGCAGGTCCGTGACCAGTCCATGCCCGTCGGTGTTGTCACCGAGGAGGGTGTGGTCGTCGTTCATGATCAGCGTGTTGACGGCGCCGGCGCGGTCCGCGCGTTCGGTGAGCGCATTGGCGATGTCCGCCGCCGCTTCCTTGTGTGGTACGGTGACATTGAGACCACGGCCGCCGCGGGTGAAGAATTCCAGCACCTGGAACCGGAAGTCCTCGGGGGTGATGTCATAGAGACGATAGACCAGGGACTGATCCGTCTGCTTGGCGAAGAGCCCGTGAATGAAAGGCGACCAGCTGTGACTGATCGGATGACCGACCACGCCGTACTGCGCCGGTGCATTCATTGCGGAAATGACTGAAATAAGCGTCCCACCCGGCCGGTCTTATACATGAACGAACGCCCACGCGGAACGACGTCGGGTGGCCCCTTCGCGCGTTTGCTCGAGGGTTTACGGCCCGACCTGGTGCGCTTTGCCTTCTGGCTGGCGCGCGACCGGGCGGTGGCGGAGGACGTGGTGCAGGAAACGCTCATCAGGGCCTGGAAATCCCGCGAGGAACTCAAGGACTCCGCGGCTGCCCGTCCCTGGCTGCTGACCATCGTGCGCCGGGAACATGCCCGACTCTACGAGCGCAAGCGGCTGCCGACCGTCGACGTGGAAGACGTCGAGGCCCAGGGTGATCCCGCGCTGGCCAGCGATGGCGATGCGCAGCTCGACGACCTGCGGCGCGCCATCCTCAAGCTGCCCGAGGAATACCGGGAACCGCTGGTGATGCAGGTGCTGGGCGGACTCACTACCGCGGAGATCGGCAAGGAGCTGGGACTCACCCAGGCCGCCGTGCTCACGCGCCTGTTCCGCGCCCGCAACAAGCTGCGCGAGATCTACGGCCTGGCGCCCCAGGAAGACGTCGACGACAAGGAGGCGGAATGAGCAGCTCACTCGATTGCCGCCACGTGCGGCTCGCCATCGGCGGCGACCCGACGAATCTGCCGGCAGATGTCCTGCAGCACATCGAGGGTTGCGCGGCCTGCGCGAAGTTCCGCGACGAGACCCTGGCGATGGAAAGCCGCCTCAAGGCGGCGCTCGAGTTGCCGCTGCACAGGTTCCGCACGCCCGCCCAGGTTTCGCCCACCCAGGCTTCGCCCGCGCGGCGCTACGCGCTGGCGGCGTCGGTATTGCTGGCGGTACTCATCGGCGCCGGTGGATGGCTGCTGTTGCCGCAGCCCGCGCTGGCCGAGCAGCTGGTGGAACACATCCGGCACGAGTCGGATAGCTGGACGATGCAGCGACGGCTATCTCCTGAAGAAGTCGGCGCCGTCCTGAAGCGCGCGGGCGTGTCGTACGACTCGCGCCTGCCCATCGTCTACGCCTCTCCGTGCCCGATCCGTGGGCACGTGGTGCCGCACCTGGTGGTGCAGACCGAAAACGGGCCAGTCACCGTGATGCTGCTCGCGCACGAGAAGGTGAAGAGCGCCAGCGAATTCCGGGAAGGCGAGTACCGCGGTACCGTGGTGCCGGCGGGCGAAGGCAGCGTGGCCGTCGTCACCCGCGACGGCCGGGATTCCGGCGCGATCCTGGACCAGGTGCTCGCGGGCTTCCGCTAGTTAGACCAGCTCGCACCCCGACGCCGGGCCGCCCAGGATGGCGCGCAGCTCCGGCACCCATCCACGCAGGCCCTCGTCGAGCAGATAGGGCGGATTGATCACCACCAGTGCCGAGCCGTTGAGCGCCGCGCGTGAATCGCAGGGATGCATCCACAGCAGTGACGCCAGCGAGGGCCGCGCGAGCTTGGCGCGCAGCTTGGTGTACCAGGTGTCGAAATCTTCGCGCAGCTTCACCGGCAGCCACAGCACGAGCACGCCGCTCTCGAACCGTTGCAGCGCGTCGGTCGCGGCGACGGTGACGCGTGTGAAATCCTCGCGCTCCTCGTAGGGCGGATCGATGAGTACGCAGCCGCGCCGCTCGGGCGGCGGCAGAAGCGCCTTGAGCCCCGCGAAGCCATCCGCGGACTCCACGCGCACGCGGCCCGCCACCTGCTTGCGCAGGTTTCCGGCCTCGTCGCGCTGCGTTTCGAAGAACACGGCGCGATCCACGTCGCGCAGCAGTCCCATCGCGAGCAGCGGCGATCCGGGATAGTGCAGGCTCGCGCCGCGCTTACGCGCCAGCAGCAGCTCCCGGTAGTGGATCAGCGCGGGATGGCGAGGTTCGGCCGCCAGTAATTTCGCGGCGCCCGCCTGCCACTCCGCGGGATGCGCGGCATCACCGGGGTGTAGTTCGTAGTCGCCACGGCCCGCGTGCGTGTCCACGAACAACAGGCCCTTGTCCTTGCGAGTGAGCGCGCGCAGGACTTCGAGCAACAGCACGTGCTTGTGCACGTCCGCGAAATTTCCTGCGTGATACTGGTGGCGGTACTTCATGGGCGCCGGTGTTATACACCGTCCGGCCAGACGAACTCAGCAAACTCCGGGTCGATACGCACGGTCACGGCGCGCAGGCTTGCCTCATCCGGAGGTGGTCATGAGTTACATCATTCGCGGCGTTTCGCAGGAAGTGGCAGACGAGGTGCGTCGCACGCGACGCTCGCCCGGCTACGGCCACCCGGCACACGAAGAGCTGGCCACGGGCACCGGCCCGTGCCGTTGCTGTCTGCGGCCCTTCGCGCCGGGCCGCGAGCGCCGCCTGCTGTTCACCTACCGGCCGCCGTCACGCGCCGGCAGTCTCAACGCGCCAGGACCGGTGTTCATCCATGCGGATCATTGCGAGGCCTATGCCGGCGCGGGCTTTCCCGATGCGCTGCGCGACCTGCCCCTGGCGTTCGAAGCGCGGGCGCGGGAAAGCCGCGTGACCGCGTTGTCCGCCCGGAGGGATATTCCCCCTGAAGTCCAGATGGAACGATTGTTCGCGGCCGATGCCGAATGGCTGCACGTGCGGCACGCGGAAGCCGGTTGCTTCATCGCCTGTGTCGAACGACATTGACCCACGCCGCTTTCGCGGCGCGTTTCATCGTCAGACTACTCGCGGAGCCGGCATGTCCAAACAACGGGAATTCTGGTCACTGACGGCGGCCTTGTCGGTGTGCCTCGCGGCGCGCGCCGGTGGCGTGCCGGCCGATGACACACGCCGCATCGCGCCGCCCAAGCGCATCCCCGACGTCGTCGAGCAGGTCGCGCAGCCGGTGGGCGAACCCGTCAGCACGGCGAGCATGCCGCGCGTAGTGCGCCGGGCAGTGGTGGCGGATGCCGCGAAACGATTCCAGGTGCAGGAGAGCGCGGTCGTCCTCGCGAAGGCGGAGCGTGTCACCTGGAGTGACGGGTCCCTCGGTTGTCCGCAGCCGGGCATGTCGTACATCCAGTCGCTGGTGCCCGGATATCGCGTGACGGCCACGACCACCGCGGGCCATTTCGTCTATCACACCGACGAGCGTGGCAACGTGGTCAGCTGCGGCCCGCTGCCTGGCCGGTCGCGCGCGCTGGCGCCGGATGCCGGTGGCGCGGGAGGCCAGCCACGCACGCAACCTCCGGCCGGTTCACCCGAGCGTCGCTGAAAGAAAAGGCCCCCGCGGTTTCCCGCGGGGGCCTGTGCTCGTCACATCCGCCCCGGTGGGGCTGATGGCTGCCTCAGCGGGGCAGCAGGATTCCTTCCGTATCCAGCGTCGCACCGCCGCGGCTCGCGGCGCCGAAATCGCTGTTGGTCACGACCAGGATACCGGCGTGCGCATCGGTGCCCGGATACAGGCCCCACTGCGTGTACGTCAGGTTGTCCTTCTGCTTCCAGGTCAGCAGGTCGCCCGGAATCGTGGCGGTGTATTCCTCACCCAGCGGGGTGAGGCGATACGGGCCGAGGTGCGATTCGACGTCACCACCGAAGTACCAGCTGTACGCGTAGAAGTTCGCGCGCATCGGCTGGCCGATCGCGGCCTGCGTGAGTCCGAGGTCGCTGCCGCAGACGCGCAGGATCACGTTGCTGGAGTTGGTCGCATGCTCGACGAAGAACCGCGCGATGCTCGCGTTGGTTGCCAGGTTGATCACCGAGGTGACCTGGCGTCCATCCGCGACGGAGGTGATGCCACCCGCATCCTGGCTCACGACCGCGAAGTCGTTCGTGCCGTCGTTGTTCACGTCGAGGTCCACTTCGTGGATCGTGCCCACGGGTGAAGCCTTGCGCTCGTACATGTTGAACACGAACTCCCAGACGAAGTTCGGATTCACGCTGCACACGAGACCGGCGGGCGTGGCGAACGTGTTCACCGCCGCTGCGCGGATCGTCGGGTTCGGCTGCTGCTGACCCTGGTCGCCGCGCGGCGTGTCCGGGCCCGTGCCGAGCACCGAGTACGCGTAGATCTGCGCGTCGCCGACACCGTCGTTCTCGAGCCGCACCACGTTGGTACCCGTGACCGGGTCCACGGCCGGCAGGTGGCCGGTCGGGAACTTGGCGAGCACCTGCGCCGACTTACGCGGCAGGATGTGCCAGGGCATCGTGACCTTGTGGTCACTGGCCTGGAACACCACGTAGCCGTCGTACTCGTTGGCGGTCAGGAGTCCGATCGCGTTGCCGCCGGCACCCGAGCTCATCAGGTTGTTGCGCAGGTTGGCGCTGTTCACCGAGAGCTTGACCGTCACCTTGGCCGAGGAACGCGGCGGAACCACGATGCTCGACGGGGTCACCGTCATTCCCAGTGCGCCCGTGTTCGCGTCGTCGAGGTAGCGCAACGTCGGCGTGACCGTGTACGACACGGACTTCGACGACTTGTTCTCCACCGACAGACGGCGGGTCAGCGTGTGCGAAGGCTTCCAGGCATCCAGGTAGCCGAAGCTCATGGCGCCGTAGATCTTCGACACCGCATCGCCCGTGACGTCACGCACCAGCGTCGGCGACGTGAGCGCACGGTCGACGCGCACTTCGCCACCGCCGATGCGCGTGATCGGCGCGAGCTGATCCGGCAGGACCGAAGCAGCCACCGACGGCTGATACACGTTCGTGTCGCCGGTGTTGATCAGGATCTGCTTGATCTCGCGCGGCGAAAGCGAAGGACGTGCCGCCTTGAGGATGGCCGCCGCGCCCGTGACCATCGGCGCCGCACCGGAGGTGCCACCGAAAGCCGACGTGGCGGTGAAGCCACCCGAGTCCGCGGAGATCGATTCGCCCGGCGCGCCGATTTCCGGCTTGACGATGTTGTCGTCGAAGCGGGGACCGCGCGAAGACGTCGAGGCCAGCGAGCCCGACAGCGACACGAGGTTGGACGGCGAGAACCGCACCACACCCGAGCCCGTGCGTAGCACGTTCGCATCCACCTGGCTGATCATGTAGCCCGGAATGGGCTGCGCGCCGCCACCGAACGCGCCGGAGAACGGAGCATCCGCCGTGATCAGGCCGATGATGCCCAACGTGCCGCCGGCGGCGGCGATGTTGGCGATCTTCAGGCTGAACGAGCAGGTGCCGCGATCCACGAGCACGATGCGGCCGGTGAGTTCACCCGCCACGTACGGTGTGGCGCCGGTCGCATCGGCGCAACCGAGGCGCTTTCCGCCC
Organism: uncultured Pseudomonadota bacterium; assembly: GCA_963846605.1. Taxonomy (GTDB): domain Bacteria; phylum Pseudomonadota; class Gammaproteobacteria; order Steroidobacterales; family Steroidobacteraceae; genus CADEED01. The sequence continues at coordinate 47,641 of CAWJWS010000006.1, read as the reverse complement.
GCGGCCGGATAGAACACCGGGCCTTCGATGGTGGTGGTGAGCGGAGCCGACCAGGACTGGAACACGGCGCCACGCGTGCCGGTGACCGGCGCTAGCAACGTCATGAGCTGCAGGCTCGCCGAGGGAACGGCGGTCTGCGCGACACTCAGTGCCGATGAGCTCGCCGCCGGCGAACCGGTGATGAACTGCTTGTCGGCGCTGTTGCCGGCGGAAGCCACCGTGAGCACGCCCACGTTCGCGGCGTTCTCCACGGCCAGCGACAGATCGTCATCGAACGGCTGGCCATAGCTGGAGCCCAGCGACATGTTGATGATGTCGACCTTGTCGCGCAGACGGCCGTCGCCGTTCGGGTCCAGCGCGAACTCCATCGCCTGGATCAACGCGACGCCGCTGCATGAGGTTCCAGGCGCGGAACACGCCTTCACGGCGTAGATCAACGCGCCGGGCGCCACGCCCAGCTTGCCGGCGATGATGTCGGCCACGTGAGTTCCGTGACCACCATTCGTGGTCGCGTCCGGCGCCGCAATGGGATCCGGATCCGGTGCCAGTGGCGGGGAGGTGGCAGTGCCGTTCCACTCCTCGCCGACGAAGTCGTAACCGCCGACGACCTTGGCGCTGGGGAACAGACCGTTATCGACAGCGGTGCCCGGATCGTCGATGACCCGGTAGCCGGTGCCGGCCGGGATGGCCGGGATGAACGGCGCGGCGGCCGGAAGCGGAGCCCAGGCAGCTTCGTACGCCGCCTGCGTGCCGGGGCCACCCAGCGCCGCGTGCGTGTAGTCGACGCCCGAGTCGATGACCGCGACGCGGACACCATTGCCGCGAGCGCCTGCCGCGTGGGCATTGGTGGCGCCGATGTATGGCACGGTCTCCGAGAGATCGCGGCGGTAGTCGGACACACCGACGACGCGCGCGACGGAGGTATCACGAGCCAGCTGCGGCAGATCCGTGGCATCCACACGCAGCACCACCGCGTTCGTGGACAACTGCATGGAAGCGACGAGTTCCGCGTTTGGCGCGAGCGCGAGCAGGCGGTTGATCACCACGTTTTGCTCGGCCAGTACTTGTTCCCGCGTCAGCGACTCGTTGGAGCCCGCCACGGAGTTGCCCGCGAGACGCACGAGTACGTCGACGCGGCCCGAGACGCCGGCGAGGCTTGGATGCAGAACGGAGCGTGCTTGAACGCCATCGAGCTGTACGGCTTCCGGCAGAGCGAGAGATTCCAGACGCGCCAGACTGGCGGCGGACGTTTCACGCGGACCTGCAGCCGCTAACGTACTCGCTGACAGCAAAGCGCTGCACACGGCCCAACGCAGGCCGTGACCGACACTAATGCCTTTCATGTGAATGTATCCCCTGAGAACCTGTTATTCCGGATACACGCCAGGCCCAAGTCGTTCCGACGAGGTACCAAGGGAGCGCGGCGGTTCTTCTTTGATGCCGCGAGCAGTGCGTCTCTCCCTTCTTCCCTGAAGATGCCCGCACCGTGTTATCCAGGACCCGCAGTCGACGCTACTCCCGCATCGGACTTAATTCAATCGTGTGGGGACCACAGATTGAACATAAGGGTCTCAACCCTTGGACGCTTTTTTCTTCGCCTTCGATGAAGTTTTTTTCGCGGCGCTCGCAGCGGCGGATTTCTTCTTCGCGGGTGTCGGTTTTTTTTCCGCTTTGGGTGCGGCGGCGTCGGCTCCATCCGACTTTTGTGCGCTCTTGGCTGCGGATTTCTTCGCGGCCTTGGGTTTCTCGGACGCTTCCGCGCCTGCGGCGGCCGCGCCCTTCGCGGCCTTGTCCTTGGCGGAGTCCTTCGCCGTCGTTGCGTTTTTCTTGCGGCCGAAGCGCTGCCCGCGCAGCGGCGCGTTCGCCAGCAGCTCGCGGCAGACGTCGAGCGCGATGGCCTTGGGGTCGGTGTCCTTCGGCATGCGCGCATTGCGCTTGCCGTCGGTGATGTACGGACCGTAGCGGCCGTTCAGCACCTGGATGTTGTCGACGCCGAAGTCCTGGATGATGCGATTCGCGTCCGCTTCTTTCTTGAGGCGGATGACTTCCAGCGCGCGCTCCAGCGTCGACCGTGTACGGATCGTCCGGCGGCTTCAGCGAGACGTACTTCGCGCCGTACTTGATGTACGGGCCGAAGCGGCCGATGTTCGACTGCACCGGCTCGCCTTCGGCGGTGTTGCCGAGGCTGACGCGGTAGCTTGAACAGCTCGAGCGCCTCGGGCAGCTTGATGAGATCCATCTTCTGGCCGGGGCGCAGGCCGGCGAACTTGGGCTTCTCTTCGTCGTCCTTGGTGCCGATCTGCACGAACGGGCCGTAGCGGCCCATGCGCACGGTGACCGGCTTGCCGCTGACCGGATCCTTGCCGAGCTCGCGCGCCTGCGCGACTTCCTCGCGCGAGACGTTCTTCTCGATGTGCTCGACCTGGGCGATGAACGGCTTCCAGAATTTCTTGAGCGGCTCGTCCAGTCTTCTTCGCCGCGCGAGACCGCGTCGAGCTCGTCTTCCAGCGTGGCGGTGAAGCCGTACTCGACGTACTTGTGGAAGTGCTTGGTCAGGAACCCGCCGACGATCTTGCCGATGTCGGTCGGGATGAACCGGCGATTGTCCATGTCGACGTACTCGCGATCCTTGAGCGTCGAGATGATCGTGGCGTAGGTCGAGGGACGGCCGATGCCGTGCTCTTCCAGCGCCTTCACGAGCGAGGCTTCCGAGAAGCGCGGCGGCGGCTCGGTGAAGTGCTGGTCGCCGTGCACGTTGAGCAGCGTGACCACGTCGCCTTCGTTCATCGCCGGCAGGATGCGGTCGTTTTCGTTCTCGGGCTTGCTGTCGTCGACGTCTTCCTGGTAGACGGCGATGTAGCCCGGCTTCACGAGCGTCGAGCCGTTGGCGCGCAGCACTGGCGCGCCGCGCGCCGTTGCCGCTTCGGCTTGCTTGCTCGGCACCAGGTCGACGGCGACGGTGTCGAACAGCGCGTGCGCCATCTGGCAGGCGACCGCGCGCTTCCAGATCAGCGAGTAGAGCTTGAACTGGTCCGGATCGATCTTGCCTTCGAGCTTGCGACGGCAGGATCGCGGCCGACGTCGGGCGGATGGCTTCGTGCGCTTCCTGCGCGTTCTTCGACTTGGTCTTGTAGACGCGCGGCTCTTCGGCCACGGCTTCCGTGCCGTATTCGCTTCGCGATCACCTCGCGGATCTCCGTCGATCGCGTCGTTGGCGAGATTCACCGAGTCGGTACGCATGTAGGTGATGAGACCGATGCTGCCTTCGCCGAAGTCCACGCCTTCGTACAGCTGCTGCGCGAGGCGCATGGTGCGCTGCGCGGAGAAGCCGAGCTTGCGCGCGGCTTCCTGCTGCAGCGTCGACGTGGTGAACGGCGGCGACGGATTGCGGCGGCGCTGCTTCTTGTCGATGGAGAGCGACGTGCAGGAAACCCTGCGCGGCGTCCTTGAGGGCCTGCTCGACATCGCGCGCCGAGCCTTCGTTGGTGAAGCTGAACTGCTCGACCTTCTGGCCGTCGAACTCGATCAGCTTGAGCGGGAAGGTCTGCGTGCTGTGCTCGCCTTCGGCTTCGAGCGTCCAGTATTCCTGCGGCATGAAGATGCTGATCTCGTCCTCGCGCTCGCAGATCATGCGCAGCGCCGGGCTCTGCACGCGGCCGGCGGACAGATCCGCGCCGCACCTTCTTCCAGAGCAGCGGCGAGAGATTGAAGCCGACGAGGTAGTCGAGCGCGCGGCGCGCCTGCTGCGCGTTCACCAGGTCGAGCGACAGATCGCGCGGCTCGGCGATGGCGCGTTGCACTTCGCCCTTGGTGATCTCGTAGAACACCACGCGATTGACGTCCTTGCCCTTGAGCTCGCCGCGCTCTTCGAGCAGCTCGCGCAGGTGCCAGGAGATGGCTTCGCCTTCGCGGTCAGGGTCGGTCGCGAGGTAGAGGTTCTTCGATTTCTTGAGCGCCCGGGCGATGGCGTCGACGTGCTTCTCGTTACGCTCGATCGACCTGGTAGCTCATCGCGAAGTGCTTGTCGGGATCGACCGCGCCTTCCTTCGGGCACCAGGTCGCGCACGTGGCCATAGGAGGCCAGCACCTCGAAATCCTTGCCGAGGTACTTCTTGATGGTCTTCGCCTTGGCGGGCGACTCGACGATGACTAGGTTGTCTGCCATCGATCAGTTCGGCCGTGCGTCCGTGTCTTCGAACACCAGGTCTTCCATGCGCGCGCAGGCCTGTTCCTGGCCCGGCTGGCTGGAGAGCACCATCAGCACCAGCCACTTCAAGCGGTCGATGTCGACTTCATCGCTGTCGAGCGCCACCAGGCGGTCGATGACGATTTCGCGCTGCAGCGGCGAAAGGATGCCCTCACGTTCGAGCTGCAGCAGGTAACCGCGGCAGCCAGTGGAGATGCGTTCGAGTTCATCGGCCGAGAACACCCGCAGCGAAGGCTGCGTGCTGTCGATGTCGGGGCGGGAGCGTTCGCCGGCGAGGTCCGCCAGCCAGTCCAGGGCGCGTTCCACGTTGTGGCGGCCGAATCCGGCGCGTTCGAGGTCGGCGGCCAGGGTCTCGCGCTCGGGTACTTCCGGGACTTCAGCCAGCATGTACTGGTCGAACACGTAAATAAGAATGTCTAGAACACTTCCGGTCATGAAGTCGCCGTAGAAACTATTGTCCCGCCATGCGGCTGTATCGGCCGCCGGGGTGCGGCGCCACGTGTCCATCGAGCTCCAGAATGAGCAGCATCGCGGTAATCGACATGCTGTTCAGACCCGTACGCTCGATCAAGGTGTCGACGCTGGCTGGCTCGAAGGCGAGCGCATCTAACAGGATTTTGTATGCCTTGTCCAACAGGGGCCCTCCGGAAGCGCCCGGCGCGGGTGCTGCAAGTAGCTGGGATGAAAGGGAAATTTTCAGCTCGGCGAGCACGTCCTCCGGCTTCTCCACCAGCTTCGCACCCTGCCGGATGAGTTCGTGGCAGCCCCGGGCTTGTGGGTTGTGGATGCTGGACGGGATGGCGAAGACCTCCCGGCCGGCTGTGCCGGCGAGCCGGGCGGTGATCAACGAGCCCGAGCGGCTGGCGGCTTCGACGACCAGGGTGCCGTGGGAGAGGCCGGCGATGATCCGGTTGCGCTGGGGGAAATGGGCGGCCAGGGCAGGGGTGCCGGGCGGGAATTCCGAGACCAGCGCGCCAGCTTCCCGGACCTTCTCGAACAGCGCGCGGTTCTCCCGCGGGTAGCAGGTGTCGAGGCCGCATCCCAGGACGGCAACGGTGAGACCGCCGGCGCGCAGTGCTCCCTCGTGACAGGACGCGTCGATGCCCAGGGCAAGACCGCTGGTCACGGTGAGCCCCGCGCTGGCGAACCACGCCGCGAAAGCGCGCGCGGTATCCCGCCCGCCCGCGGTGGGGCTTCGGCTTCCGACCATGGCGATCTGCGGTTCGGCCAGCGCCTGCGGATCGCCGAGCACGTACAACACCCCCGGTGCATCGGGAGACTCACGCAACAGGTTCGGGTACCGCGGATCGGTGGCGGCCAGCAACTGGGCGCCGGAGGAATCGAGCCAGCGCAGGTCCGCGTCGATGGCGGCCTCGTCGGGCCGGAGCCAGCGCGCGGCGCACAGGGTGGTTAGCCCGGACAGCGCGATGTCCGGCGCGTTGGCCGCGTCCGGCATCTCCAGCGCCGCCAGCTGCACGGCCGTGAGCTGCGCGCGCGCCGCCGCCGCGAGTCTCCGCCGGTTCGTGGCCGCGACTTTCATCTGCGCAGCCTAAAACGAAAGGGCCAGCCCGGAGGCTGGCCCTATCTAGTCGGTTTGCCCAGAAATCCGCGCCCGCAGATCCGGGCAGCGGTCTGGCCGGACTTACGGGTTGCGCACCCGGTCCGCGACCTGCATCGGACCACGGGCGCCGATCACCAGGCCGTAGCTCAACCGGTCGAATACCTTGAAGACGATGAGCGTGCCGGCACGCTCCGACGGAAGCTTTACTTCCTTGGCCCAGGCCTTCTTCTTCCAGGGCGCCGTGCCGTACCTGTCGCGCACCACCGCACCTTCCTGGTCGATCGCGAGCACCGCGCCCGGCGACAGGCCGTGCGTGGAACCGCGATTCAGCACCACCACCTGGTACTGGCCGATGTTCTCGACGCCATCGGCGACCGAGATGATCTGGCCGTCGATCGCCGTGGTCGGCGCATGCGGCGTGAACGTCAGCGCGACATCGGTTTCCTGAGAGATCAGGCGATCACCCTCGAGCGCTTCGCGAGCGCCCTCGGTGAGCATGGCCTTGGAGACTTCGCCCGGGTTGTTCACCACGGCGGTGGCTACGTACGCAGCCTGGTACGCGATGATTTCGCGCGAGCCGATGTCGCGGATCGGCGCGCCCACGTTCATGACCGTGAAGCGCTCGTTGAGCGAGGCATTCAGGTCCTTCACGTAGATCTCGTGTCCCGTGCCCGCGATGATGTGCTCATCACGGAACGCCAGGATGTGCGGTGCCGCCAGCGCCTGCTCCTTGGTGAGCACGCTCGGCTTGGAAAGGAACGCGGAGATCGCGGCGAAGGGAATCGTGTCGACCGGGCCGTCGAGTCCTTCGCTGCGCAGGCGCGGCTGCAGGCGCGCGCCGCTGTACTGCGAGATGTACACCTGCGCTTCACCGTTGGCGCCGACCGCCAGCGACAGCACGTCGCCGGGATAGATGAGGTGCGGGTTCTCGACCTGCGGATTGATCTGCCAGATCTCGGGCCAGAACCACGGGTCCTTGAGGAACACCGCGGAGATGTCCCACAGCGTGTCGCCGCGCTTCACGGTGTAGTTCATCGGCGCGTCGGGACGCAGCAGCTGCGCGGTCTGCGCGGGAGCCGCGTCGGCGGCAGGCGCTTCGTTGAGGCCCGCGATGGCGGCTTCGGTCGCCGTCAGGTCGTCCACGGGGTCGCGGTTGGCGTCGGCCGCCGGCGCAGGCGCCGGGGCAGGCCGCGACTCGACCAGGGGTTCGGAACTCTGGCATCCGGCCGTGATCAACACGGCAACCGCCAGGGCCATGAAGGCGATGAGACGCGGCGTCATCGAGACCAGCAGACGCGGCTCTCTAAGTTGTTGATTCAGAGACATCCTCCACTCCTCATCTTCATGGGCTTAGCAGGGGCAAGCGGACCCCCGCTGTTATAATCCGCGCCAGCACGATGGGCCCGATCTATATGTCAAGTCTGTGCACTGGGTCACGGGATGTGACCGCCTTAACGAACCCAGCCACCTTGCCAGCAATCGAATCGCCCAAACATTAGCAGCAATCGAGCGGAACATCATGGCGCGCCTGCAACTTCTTGAGTACCCAGACCCCCGTCTACGCACCCGGGCGACCCCCGTCGAGGTGTTCGACTCCGCGCTTGCCCGCCAGATCGAGGACATGTTCGAGACCATGTACGCGGCCCCCGGCATCGGCTTGGCCGCCACCCAGGTCGATTTCCATAAGCGCTTGATCGTCATGGATGTTTCGGAGACCAAGGACCAGCGCCAGGTGTTCATCAACCCGGAAATCCTGAGCGCCGAGGGCGTGGGAACCGGCGAGGAAGGCTGCCTATCGGTACCCGGGATCTTTGACGAGGTGAAGCGCGCGGCCACCATCCGCGCCCGGTTCCACGACGCGAAGGGCAAAGTCCACGAAATCGAGCTCGACGGGCTGGCCGCGGTCTGCCTTCAGCACGAGATGGACCATCTCGAAGGCAAGCTCTTCGTCGACTACCTGTCCGACATGAAGCGCGAACGTATCCGCAAGAAGCTCGACAAGGACCGCAAGGAACGCGCCGCCAAGTCGCGCGCCGCCACCGCCGTCCCCGCTTACTGATACGCGCCCGACCAGATAGCCTTCGGGCGCTCCCATGACCCCCCTACGAATTGCCTTCGCGGGCACACCACAGTTCGCGTTGCCCGCGCTTCGCGCGCTGCTCGGCTCGCGGCACCGCGTCGTGGGTGTGCTCACGCAACCGGATCGGCCGGCCGGCCGGGGCCGCGAACTTCGCGCCTCGCCGGTCAAACTACTCGCGATGGAGCACTCGATCCCGGTGGCGCAGCCCACGTCGCTGAAGACGCCGGAAGGTCGCGTCGAGCTGCACGGCTGGGCGCCGGACCTGATGGTGGTGGTCGCGTACGGACTGATCCTTCCCCAGGTAGTGCTCGACCTGCCGCGGCTAGGCTGCCTGAACATCCACGGCTCGCTGCTGCCGCGCTGGCGCGGCGCCGCGCCGATCCATCGCGCCATCCTCGCGGGTGACGCGGAGACCGGCGTGAGCATCATGCAGCTCGAGGCGGGCCTAGACACGGGCCCGGTGCTGCTCGAGCGCCGCCATCCCATCGGCACGAACGACACCTCGGGTGATCTGCACGACGTGCTCTCCGAGCTCGGCGCGGCGGCGCTGCTCGAAGCCATCGACGGTTTGTCCGCGGGCAGGTTGCTGCCTCGGCCGCAACCCGTGGAAGGCGTGACCTATGCGTCGAAGATCGAAAAATCGGAAGCGCCCATCGACTGGTCCCACTCCTCGGGCCGGATCGACCGCCAGGTGCGCGCCTTCAATCCCTGGCCCATCGCCGAAACGACATTCGCCGGCGAATCCCTGCGCGTGCTGCGCGCCGGCATCGCGGCTTCCGCCGGCGGCACGGCCGCGCCCGGCACCTTGTTAGGCCTGGCCGACGACGGGCTGCATGTTTCCTGCGGCGAGGGCGTGCTCGCCGTGCGCGAAGTGCAGCGCGCCGGCAAGCGCCCGGTCTCGGCGCGCGATTTCGCAAATGCAGTCCAGCTCGCCGGTCTCCGGTTCGGAACATGAAACGACCACCTCCCCGCAGAAAACCCCCGCGTGCCCAGCACGCTCCCGGCGCGCATACCCTGGCGGCCGCCGCGCTTGCCGTGCACGAAGTGCGTTTCGAAGGCCGGTCGTCCGACGTCGCGCTGGAAGAGGCCGCGGAACGTGACGACAAGTCCGCGGTGCGCGCCATCGCGCTCGGTACTTTGCGCTGGTACCTGCGGCTCGAACCCGCGCTGGTACCGCTGCTGAGCCGACCCCTGTCCGACATGTCACCGAAGCTGGTCGCGCTGCTGGTCACCGCGGCGCACCAGGTGGAGTACTCGCGCGGAGCGGCCGAAGCCCAGGTGCATCTGGCCGTCGATGCCAGCCGCATCGTCGGCGAGTCACGGGCCAGTGGCATGGTGAATGCCGTGCTCAGACGGTTCGTCGCCGAACGGCAGACGCTGCTGGCCACCGTGGATGCCAACGACGCGCAAAAGCGGGCGCATCCGCGCTGGATGGTCGACGCGCTCGAAGCGGCCTGGGGCAGTGACGCGGTGCAGATCCTCGACGCGAACAACCAGCATCCGCCGATGGTGTTGCGCGTGGATCCTGCGCAGCTCCACGCCGAGGATTTTCTGCGCTCCTGGCGCGCGCTCGGGCGGGACGCCCGCTCGCTCGAATGGAACCCGGACGCGGTGGTGCTCGAACGGCCCGTGGCCGTGCAGGCCTTGCCGGGCTTCGAGAGCGGCGCGGTGTCCGTGCAGGACGCAGGCGCACAGCTCGCGGCGCCTTTGCTCGATGTCCAGCCCGGCATGCGCGTGCTCGACGCCTGCGCGGCGCCGGGTGGCAAGACGCTGCACATCGCGCAACGCACGCCAGCGCTCGGCGAGCTCATCGCCGTGGATGACGATGCGCAACGCCTCGAACGGGTCCGCGAGAACCTGCGGCGCGCCGGCCGCGATGCCGTGCTCATCCCCGCGGATCTCACCATTTTCCCGAATCCCCTGGCGCCCTCGCTGGCGCGCGATTCCTTCGACCGCGTCCTCGTCGACGCGCCTTGCTCCTCCACCGGCGTCATCCGGCGCCACCCGGACATCAAGCTGCTGAGACGAAGGAGCGACATCGAGGGCTTTGCCATCGTCCAGCGCGCCATCCTGGCCACGGCGTTCCAGCTGCTGAAGCCGGGTGGCCGGCTGGTGTACTGCACGTGTTCGGTCATGCCGGCCGAGAACGAGGGCGTGGTACAGGGATTTCTCTCGACTCAGACGCGCGCGCGGGCCGCGGGCTGGCCGGATTCCCTGCCGCGCCCGCCGGGACTATTGGATCGGCCCGTGGGCTGGCAGCTGCTGCCCGGTGGGAGCGCAGGCACCGATGGCTTCTACTATGCTTGCCTGACCAAGTAGAGGAACGAATGCAGTTCCGGCGCGCACACATCCTGCTGACACTTCTGGCCGTGGCCTTGCTGGGCCCCGGCACCAGCGGTGCCGCGCGCGCCGACGTGCTCGATGGCCTGCTGGAAGTGAAATCCGCTTACGTGAACACGGAGCAGGGCGTGTTCCAGCTGTTCGCCCGCATCGCCTATCCCGTGAACGAGGACATCCGCGCCGCGCTCAAGGACGGGCTCATGCTGAGCTTCGACCTCGACGTCATCGTGTCGCGCCAGCGCCGCTTCTGGATGGACGAGACGGTGGCGGAGTACACGCTCAAACGCGAACTCCTTTATCACGCGGTCAGCGACCGCTACGTCATGCGCGACGTGGAGCCCGGAAGTTCCGAACAGCACAGCTACGCCACGCTCGAGGAGGCGCTCGAAGCACTGGGCGCCGTCGATGCCTGGCCGTTCCTGCTGCCGCAGCAGCTCTCGGCCAATCGCGACTATCGCGTGAGCCTGCGCGCCGGCGTGCGCCGCGGCCACCTGCCCGATTCCCTGCGGGTTCTCATGTTCTGGACCGACGACTGGCATCGCGAGAGCGAGTGGTTCTCATGGTCCCTGCAGCGCTGAGGAGACTCGGTACCCTCGGACTCATCGCACTGTGGGTGCTGGTGAGCGGCGGCCTGCTGCTGCTGCTGGCGCTCTCGGTGCAGAACTCGGTGCAGTTCAGCCAGCTGCAGTCGTGGATCCTGCTGGCGAACGTCATTGCGCTCATCGGCGTCGGCTACCTACTGACGCGCAAGATCATCGAGCTGGTGCGCGCCTTCCGCGCGCAGGTGCCGGGCTCGCGTCTCACGGCGCGCACCGTGGCGATCTTCGGCTCGCTGGTGGTCGCGCCGCTGATCATCGTCTACCTGTTCAGCCTGGAGTTCCTGAACCGCGGTATCGACAGCTGGTTCAAGGTGGAGATCCGCCAGGGCCTCACCGATGCGCTGGAATTGTCCAAGTCCGCGGTGGACGTGCGCATGCGCGAGTACGCGCGCAGCACGCAGCTGTTCGCCAACCGGCTGGCCGACAGCACGCCCGCCAACTGGAACTCGGCCGCCGACCAGCAGCGCGTCGAGAGCGGCGCGCTCGAAGTGGTGGTGTACGGCAAGCTCGGCCAGGTGCTGGCCGCGAGCACCGTGGGCGCGAGCTCGGCATTGCCCCGCGCCTCCGCCGAGATCACCGCGGCGATGGATGCGGGCAACGTCTACTGGAGCCTCGAACCCCTTTCGGAAGATGACTACCTGATCAACACGGCCGCGCCGATCGCGAGCACGCCGGGGTCGGGAGAAGGGCGGTTCGTCGTCGCGCTGTATCCCGTGCCGCCTCATCTCGTCCGGCTGTCCGAGGCCGTGCAGCACTCCTATTCACAGCACAGCAACCTCACCTCGCAACGCGAAGGCGTGAAGAACCTGTTCGGCATGACACTGACCCTGGTGTTGCTGCTGGCCATGCTCACCGCGATCTATGGTGCTATCTACTCGGCCGAGAAGCTCACGCGGCCCGTGCAGGACCTGATCGCCGGCACGCGCGCGGTGGGCAAGGGCGATTTCGGCACACGCCTGCCGCTGCCGTCGCGCGACGAGATGGGCTTCCTCGTGCATTCGTTCAACGACATGACCAAGCGCCTGCGGCGCGCGCGCGAGGAAACGCAGCGCAGCCAGATGGCGGTGGAGCGCGAACGCGAGCGACTCGCGATCATCCTGGCGCGCCTGTCCACCGGCGTCATCACGCTGGGCCGCGATCTGCTGCTGCGCAGCGCCAACCAGGCGGCGAGCAACATCCTCGGCGTGGAACTCGAGCGCGGCGTCGGCCAGCCGCTGGCCGCGCTCACCGAAGACAACCCGCGCTACGGTCGATTCGTCGGCGAAGTGACGCTGCGCCTCGCCAAGGGCGAAGAGGAATGGCGCGAGCAGCTGGACCTCAAGCCCGAAGCCGCCGGCGCCCGCGTGCTGGTGTGCGCCTGCACACCTTTGCCCGGCGATGATCACGCCGACAACGAACTCGAGCGCCAGGGTGGCTACGTGATCGTGTTCGACGACATCAGCGCGCTTCTGCAGGCGCAGCGCGATGCGGCCTGGGGTGAAGTCGCCCGGCGTCTCGCGCACGAGATCAAGAATCCGCTCACGCCCATCCAGCTGTCGGCCGAGCGCATGCGCCGCCGCTATCTCGCGCAGATGACGGGCGAGGACGCGCAGATCCTCGATCGCGCCACCTACACCATCGTCCAGCAGGTGGAAGCCATGAAGGCCATGGTCAACGCCTTCAGCGAATACGCGCGCGCGCCGGACATGAAGGTCACGCGATTCCCGCTGAATGCGCTGGTGACTGAAGTGGCCGACCTGCACCGCGTGCAGGAATCCGGCGTGCAGATCGAGCTGGATCTCGATCCGGCGATCGAGCAGGTGGAGGCCGACCGCGGCCGCGTGCGCCAGATCCTCAACAATCTCATCGTGAACGGCGCCGAGGCCGTGGAGAACACGCCGGGCGGGCGCGTGGTCACAGCTACGAAACTGGAAACCGCCGGGAACGCGGCCTACGCCACGATCACCGTGTCGGACAATGGCCCGGGATTTTCGCGCGAAGTTCTCGGCCGGGTTTTCGATCCGTACGTCACCAGCAAGCCCAAGGGCACCGGTCTGGGGCTGGCCATCGTCAAAAAGATCGTCGAGGAACACGGCGGGCGCGTGGAAGCCGACAATCGGCCGGAAGGCGGCGGGCGGGTGCGTGTATCCTTGCCCGTCACTGACGGAACAAGACAACTGGTCGCGCGCGAACGCCGCGCCGAACCCAGGAAGGAGCGAGCATGAGCGCCGCACACATTCTGGTCGTTGATGACGAGGCCGACATCCGCGGCCTCCTCAAGGAAATCCTCTCCGAGGAAGGGTATGACGTGGACGTCGCCGGTGACGCGGGCCAGGCCCGTGCCTCGCGCGCGCGCCAGCTCCCCGACCTCGTGCTGCTGGACATCTGGATGCCCGACACCGACGGCATCACGCTGCTGCGCGAGTGGCAGGGCACCGCGGCCGAGTCTTCATGTCCCGTGGTGATGATGAGCGGCCATGGCACCGTCGAGACCGCCGTCGAAGCCACTCGCCTCGGTGCATTCGACTTCGTCGAGAAGCCGCTGTCCCTGCAGAAGCTGCTGCGCACGGTCGAACGCGCGCTCGAAGCCGGCAAGCGGAAGCGCCATGCCGGCAAGCTGCTCGCCGCGTCCCCGGGCGTGCCCGTGGGCCGCAGCCGCATCATGCAGCAGCTCCGCGCCGATCTCGCGCAGATCGCCGGCAACGATTCTCCGGTGCTGCTCGTGGGTGAAACCGGCACGGGCCGCGAAGCGTTCGCGCGTTTCGTGCACGACGCCAGCCCGCGCGCCGCACGTCCTTTCGTCACGCTGATCTCCAGCACGCTGCGCGGCGATGGCGCCGAGCAGGTGTTGTTCGGCACCGAGCAGGACGGCCAGGTCGCGCCCGGCGTCCTCGAACGCGCGGGTGCGGGCACGTTGTTCGTCAACGAGCTCGAGGACCTGCCCGCGCAGGCGCAACGCGCGCTGCTCGGCACGCTCGAGAGTGGCCAGTTCACGCGCGTGGGCGGCAATTCGCCGGTCACGCTCAAGGCGCGGCTCATCTCGTCGGCGAGACCGGGCATCGAGGGACGCAATGATGACTTCCGCCGGGATCTGCTCGCGCACCTGAACACGCTGATCGTGCGCGTGCCGCCGCTGCGCGAGTACACCGAGGACGTGCCCGACCTGCTGCGTCACTACGTGGACCGCATGGTCGATGGCGAGGGACTCTCGTTCCGCAAGTTCAGCGTCGCGGCGCAGAACCGCCTGCGCAACTACCCGTGGCCGGACAACGTGCGCGAGTTGAAGAACCTCGTGCAACGCCTGCTGCTGCAGGGCGGCGGCGAGGAAATCCGCCTGGAAGAAATCGAGCGCGAACTCGCCGCGCAGGCGCCCACCGCCGAGCCGCTGGTGAAGCAGGATCTGCTGGCGTTGCCGTTGCGCGAAGCGCGCGAACAGTTCGAGCGCGCCTATCTTCAGCAGCAGCTGCTGTTGTGCAACGGCAAGGTGGGTCAGCTCGCGAAGCGTGTCGGCATGGAGCGCACGCACCTGTACCGCAAATTGCGCTCGTTGGGCGTGGACTTCCGGAACATCACGGACGACGCGGAGTAGCGCAGGTCAGTCGGCGCGTACGCGCTCGAGCAGCGGTCCCGAGTCGGCGAAGACTTCGCGGCCGTGCTTGCCGATGAATTCACGCAGCCGCCCCGCGTCGGCTTTCAACTTGAACGTGTCGAAGTGCCTGTCGGGTTGTCGCTGGCCGTCTATCCACCCGCTCCGGACCGCAGCCTCGAGCCGCTCTATCGACGTGGTGTGCAGCTGGAGACTGTCCCGCGACGGCATGTCGTAGCGCACCAGAAAGTAATTCGTCCGGGGCTCCTCGGGATCCAGCGCACCGATGCTGGCGTAGTGCGAGCCGGCGATCTCGGCGGTGATCAGGACCAGCGTCTCCTCGGCCTCTGGCGGGCCCTGGCGGGCGCCGTCTTCGAGCACCAGCCTGCCGTCGGCAAGACGGGAGATCTTGAAGAGCTCGACTTTGTTGTCGGCGTCGTTGAACACGTCGCCGCGCCACAGGCCGATGAGGCGCGTGTCCGGTTCCTGTGGCGTGGCCGCCGTGATCGGCACCTCGCTACTGGCGCAGCCCGCCATTCCGATGCAGCAGGAACACAGCAACACGGCGATGCACACCAGGCGAACCATGATCCACCTCGTCACCCGCTAGTGGGCGGGGTTTGACCTCGTCAGCGTACCGTCCTCGGCGATCTGCAGGATTCCCTGCGGGAATGCGGTGGTGGTCAGCTCACGCAGGAGCGCGATCACCTTCTTCCCAGGATCGATCGTCGGCCCCGCCGGCCGCAGCTGGATGGTTGCCTCCAGCTTGCCACCGACGAACTTTCCTTCATCGTCCAGCGTGGCCAGCAGGATGGGCGAGATGCCGCGGATGCCTTCGACGCTGATGCCGAAGTACGTGGCGAAATTCCCCAGGCTGTACGCGATGAGCCGGTCGTTGTAGATCTCCATCGGCCGCACCACGTGCGGGCCGTGGCCGAGCACGAGGTCCGCGCCGGCGTCGATCATCTGGTGCGCGAACTGCACGACGTTGCCGCGGTCTTCGCCGGCGTAGATTTCGCGCGCGAACGGCATCTTCTCCGCGCCAGTGCCTTCGGCGCCACCGTGGAAGGACACGATGACGATGTCGTGCGTGGCGGCGAGCCCGGTCACCAGCGGAATCGCGATCTGCGGATCGTTGAGCGAGTTCGACCCCACGTTCGGCGCGAACGCGACCATGGCGACGCGCCGGCCATTGGCCACGAAGCTCGCCGTGGTGCCTTCGCGTCCCGAGGTGTGGATGCCCTCGGCGGCGAGCGCCGCCATGCTCGAGGAGCGGCCGTCCTCGCCGAAGTCGCGCGCGTGGTTATTGGCCAGGCTCATCACGTCGAATCCCGCGAGCTTCAGGTAGCGCGCGTAGCGCGTGGGCGTGCGGAACAGGAAGCAGACGCGCTTGTCCTTGCACTGCTTCACCGGCTGGCCGCCGTCGAGCAGCACGCCTTCGAAGTTGCCGAAGGTGATGTCCGGCGCCGAGAGCACGGGCGTCACGCCGTCGAAGAACCCGAGCCCGTCGTCGTCCGGCAGGATGTTCTCGGGGAAATCCGTGCCCGGCATGATGTCGCCGACGGCTGCCAGCGTGAGGCCGGGATGGGTCGCCGGCGGGGGCGGCGCGGGAGCGGGTTCGACGGTCTGTGCCGGCGGCGGCGCGGCCGGTACAGGCGAGGGCGCCTTCGCGGGTGGCGGCGTGGCGCAGGAGGCGAGCAGGAACGCCGCAGCGATGAGCGCAGCCAGCCGCCGCGGGTCCATCAATCCCCCACGCGGAAGGACTGGAAGTCGAACTCGGCGGCGCGCAGCCGCGCGCGCAGGCGATTGATCTCGGTCAGGTCCGAGAGCGGCCCGATGCGTACACGGAAAACTTCGCCCGCGTCGATCTGCACGGCCTGCACGCTGGCGTCGATGCCGAGCTTGCGCAGCTGCGCCTGCACGCGATCCGCATCCGCCTGCTTGCGGAACGAGCCTGCCTGGATGACGTACACGCCGGGCCGGTCGATGGTGGCGGGCGCGGGTTCGCGCTGGTCCGCGCCGGCGGCCGGCTTCTCCGGAATCTGCACTTCGATGTTCTGCAGGCGCTCGTAGAACTCGTAGTTGGGCGCGGCCTCGTCCGTCTCCTTGGCCGCCGTGGCCCGCGGCTCTGGCTTGGGCTGCCGGGTGGACTCGGTGGCCGCCTGCTTCTCGCGGTAGTTCTGCCAGACCAGCACCATGAGCGACAACGAGAGGCCCAGCGCCAGGCCGAAGCCGAATTCCTTCCAGCGGCCGAGATCGAGGCGCAGGCCGCCGGAGCGCGCGCGCTTGAAATCCCGGCTGGTGATCTTGGCGGCCAGATCGCTCTCCTTACATCGACTCTGGAGCGGACACGCCGAGCAGCGTGAGACCGTTGCGGATCACCTGCTGTACCGCGAGCACCAGCAGCAGCCGCGCATTGCGGAGCGCCGCATCGTCGACGATGAACTTCTCGGCGTTGTAATAGGTGTGCAGCGTGTTCGCAAGGTCGCGCAGGTAGTGCACCAGCGTGTGGGGCGTGCGCTCCAGCGCGGAGCGCTCCACGATCTCCGGATACCGGGATATCGCCGTGATCACTTCCTGCTCATGGCTGCTCGTGAGCAGCGACAGATCGGCCGCGGCCGCATCGTAGGCCAGCGACTTGGACGCCAGCTGCTTCATCACCGAGGACACGCGCGCATGGGCGTACTGGATGTAGTACACCGGGTTCTCGTTGGAGCGCGACTTCGCCAGCTCCAGGTCGAAGTCCAGCGCCTGGTCATGGCTGCGCAATAGATAGAAGAACCGGCAGGCGTCGTTGCCCACCTCGTTGCGCAGGTCACGCAGCGTCACGAAGTTGCCTTCGCGCTTGCCCATGGCCAGCTTCTCGCCGCCGCGATACAGGCTCACGAGCTGCATGAGGCAGACCTCGAAGGCCGTGCCCTGGTAGCCCAGCGCCACCAGCGCGCCGCGCATGCGGCTCACGTACCCGTGATGGTCCGCGCCCCAGACGTCGATGAGCAGCTCATGGCCGCGCTTGAGCTTGTCCCAGTGATAGGCGATGTCGGGCGCGAAGTAGGTCTTCTCGCCATTCGCACGCACGACCACGCGGTCCTCGTCGTCGCCGAAGTCCGTGGACTTGAACCACTGCGCGCCTTCCTTCTCGTAGACGCGGCCGGACTTGCGCAGGTCCTCGAGCGCCAGGTCCACCTTGCCGCTCTTCGCGAGTTCGCGCTCCGAGAACCAGTGGTCGAAATGGACGCCGAATTCCTCGAGATCGTTGCGGATGTCGCCGAGCATGGCGTCGCGCGCGAACAGGATGATGGACTCGAACTCGCCCGCGCCCAGCAGGCGGCGCGAGTTCTCGATCAAGCCGTCGATGTGCTTGTCCTTGTCACCACCCTGCGGTGCATCGGGCGGCGCGCCCCGCGTGACTTCGTTGGCATCGCGCTTCAGCGCCTCGCCGCGCTTCGCGTGCAGTTCACGCGCCACCGGCAAAATGTATTCGGCGCGGTAGCCGTTGGACGGGAACGCCACCTTCTCGCCGCAGAGCTCGAGGTAACGTAGATAGACGCTGACCGCGAGGATGTCGATCTGCCGGCCGGCGTCGTTGATGTAGTACTCGCGGTACACCGTGTGGCCGGTGGCATCGAGCAGGTTGCTCAGCGTGGCGCCGTAAGCGGCGCCGCGGCCGTGGCCCACGTGCATGGGGCCGGTGGGGTTCGCGGAGACGAACTCGACCATGACCTTGCGGCCGGCGCCCACGTTGCTGCGTCCGTAGCCCGCGCCTTGCGACGCCACCGTCTTCAGCGCGGAGAACCAGGCATCCTTGGCCAGCCTGAAATTGATGAAGCCCGCACCCGCCACTTCGGCGCTCGTGACCAGCTCGTTCTTAGGCAGGCCCTGGACGATGGCCTGCGCCAGCTCGCGCGGATTCTTGCGCGCAGCCTTGGCCAGGCGCATGGCGATGTTGCTGGTGAAGTCGCCATGCTGGGTGTCGCGCGCGCGATCCACCTCCACCTGGGCGGGATCGACGGGCTCGGCGATGACGCCGGGAACGAGTGTGCGCAGCGCCTCGCGAAGCAGGCGCTCGAGATCGGATTTCACGGGGGAACCTGTTGGAACTCGACTGAACCGGCCGCGATCTTACCGGAGTCGACCCCCATTCCGGAGGCGAGCAAGGCCGGAGTCAACGGAGGCCAGCCTGCCGCGTTGAATCCCCTGCAGGCCTCATATCCGCAACAGGAGTTCCCCGATGAAGATTTCCCTTTCCACCTGCGCGCTGGCCGTGGCTGCACTGCTCACCGGCCCGGCCATGGCCGGTGACAGCCCGAAGTCCGATGCGCCCGCCGATGGCGCTCGCGGCATCATGCGCGCCGACACCAACGGTGACGGCAAGGTCTCGAAGGAAGAGGCCGCGGCTCTGCACGACAAGGTGCAGGGCGACTGGTTCGCCAAGACCGACGCCGATGGTGATGGCTTCCTGACCCAGGAAGAAATCCGCCAGGCGCGCGCCACCCGCCGTGACCACGGGCATGGCGAGATGAAGGACCGCATGGCGGAGCGCTTCAAGGAGGCCGATGCCAACAATGACGGCCAGATCTCGCTCGACGAAGCGCAGGCGAAGATGCCGCGGCTGGCCGAACGCTTCACCTCGCTCGATACCGACAAGAACGGCCTGCTCAGCAAGGAAGAGCTGAAGCGCGGCGGGCCGCGCAGTCCGACGCCGCAGAACTGAAGCGGGCTTCGAAAGATCCTTCGTGAAAAAAATGCGGCGGGACCCGCGAGGGCCCCGCCGCTTTCTCTTGCCCGCGTTCGATGAAGGTTTCGACTACTCCTGCGGCTGCGAGGCGTCCACCGAGGCACCGGCGTTGGCGTTCGCTTTGCCGTTGGCATTGGCGCGCACGCTGGGCGTGTACTGCTTCGGCTGCGAGGCGTTGGTCGCATCCGGCGACTGCGCCGGCTTGTCGACACCCAGGTCACCGGCCAGCGAGCCGGAGGCATCGCCCTGGGCCTTCACGCGCTTCGGCTTGCTCTGGGTCTGCGGCGCGGGCGTGGTCGTCGATTCCGTCCGCGGTGCGACGTCCTTGGCTGCATCCAGCGAGCCGGTCAGGCTGCCCGAACCGTTGCCGTTGCCATTCGCGTTCAGCGCCGGCAGCACCGGGTTGGCGGGCGCCGGGGACGCAGGAGCGGCCGGAGCCGAAGGAGCCGGCATGCTGGGCGCCGAGGCGCTCGGCAGGTCGGGCAGCGTCGGCGACTGGGCCGAGGGCGCCGCATCGCGAGTCGCATCCAGCGATCCCATCGCATCACCGGCGAGGTTGCCGTTCACCGCGCCGCTGGCGCCGGAGGCGGTGCCCTGGATCGAGCCGGCCGCGTCACCCGCGGCATTCGCACTGCCGTTGATGCCGTTGCCCGCGGCCGAGGCCGCGCCGCTCGCGGCGCCGCTCACGGTACCGTGCGCGGAAGTCGCGGCCGAGGAAGCGGCACCGGACACCGTGTCGCGAGTCGTCGCGACGCCGTCGCGGGCGCGGTTGCTCAGTCCACCCGCGGCGTCGCGAGTGCGCTGCCCCACATCACGAGTGCGTTCGACCGCGCGGGTGCCGGCGCGTCGCAGCGTGTCGCCGTGTTCGAGGCTGCCGCCCAGCGTGCCGTTCGCGTTGCCGTTGCCCATGCCACCGAGCGAACCCATGCCGCCGCCCAGCGAACCACCGAGACCACCGCCGAGCGCGCCACCGGCGTTGCCACCGAGCACCTGGGCCTGAAGCAGGGGAGCGCCGCAGACCAGCGCAAATGCCACCGCCGACTTGATGAAATGCTTGTTCATGAAATTTCTCCTGGTATTTGCGCCGCGGTACATCCGCAGCTCTCAGGAGGTACTACGTCCGGGGTGGCGGTTTTCTTCCCGGCCGGACGCAAGTATTTGATTTGACTTAATCGACTCTATTTATAGGCGTCCGGGCGCCAGGAGTTCGCCGGCGCCGTAGATGTCGTCGC
The DNA here is from genome assembly GCA_963846605.1 of uncultured Pseudomonadota bacterium. Taxonomy (GTDB): domain Bacteria; phylum Pseudomonadota; class Gammaproteobacteria; order Steroidobacterales; family Steroidobacteraceae; genus CADEED01. The sequence continues at coordinate 27,319 of CAWJWS010000006.1, read as the reverse complement.
GACCGGGCTTGCCCAGGTCCCGGGCGGCGGCCGCGAGTTTCTCGAGGCCGTTGGCGCGGGAAGCCGGGTCCGGAACGCGGAGATCCGCCAGCAGCGCGGCCACCATCGGCGCCGCGAAAGATGTGCCGCGCACGGGCGCATACGAGTCCGGTGCCTTCGCCGCGGCCGATACTTCGGCGCCCAGCGCGGCGAAGTCCACCTGCTTGCCGCGACAGGCTTCGACGAGCACGCGATGCTTGCCATCGACCCCCGTGACGCCGACGACGCCTTCATACGCCGCGGGGTAGAGCGGTGGTGCGGCGGGCCCGTCGTTGCCCACTGCCGCGACGATGACATGGCCGCGTGCCACGAGATTGCCGACCACCCGTTCGAGCAGCGCATTGCGCGGACCCACGAGGCTCACGTTGATGACGGCTATCTTCTCGCGCGCCATCCAGCCGAATGCCGCGGCCACCGCATCGACGGCGCCGCCCGCCGGCTCACCGCAGTACACGTCCGCCGCATACAGCTCGCCGATGGTCCCGCGGCTCACGAGAATGGAGGCGACCGCGGTGCCATGCGCGCTGGGAACCGCCGCGCCCTGGCAGCCGAATCGGCTGAGTTTGAGGTTGCTCAACGCCTGGTGCGAGCCATCGACGCCACCGTCGATGAGGCCCACGCGCCCTTGCGCGAGTGAGCCGGCGGATTCACCCGCCGCCGCGCGAGCGCCCGGTGATGCCTGGGCGAGCAACACCTCGCCGCTGTCCAGGTAGACGTGGTTGAAGTCGTAGCTGCCTTCGGGATCCAGCTTGCGCAGGCGCTTGAGTCCGCGCGCCGCGCTCATGCCTTCCGGTGTCTGGAGGATGGTGATCTTCACGCCGAGGTCCGGCAGCTCTTCAGCTCGCAATACGAGGAAGCGGGCTTTCAACGCCTTCTCGAGCGCAGGCGTCGTGATGTCGATGGCGACGACTTCGGCGCGAACGACGAGCTCGCCGCGCGGATCGCGGTCCAGTTGCGCGCGGTTCTCGTTGAACAGTCGCTCCGCGCGCAGGGCGCGCGCGCCGGACAGCTGGCGCAGGCCGCCGGTGACCGCGCGCGACGCTTCTGGCAACACCTGCCCGACGCCAGGCACCTGCACCTGCGGCACCTGTACCTGCGGAAGCTGCGCGAGCGCGGCCGGAGCCAGCGCCCCGAGGCTCGAAAGCAGCAGAAAAATGCGCGTCACGAGTCGCATGGAAGAAATCACCGCCGTCGGACGTATTATCGACATGAAAGCATGACAAACGGCCCGGAGGAAATCAGTGAACGCATCGTCGAGCTGCTGCCGCGGCTGCGCCGCTTCGCGCGCTCGCTCTCGCGCAACCAGCACGATGCCGACGATCTCGTGCAGTCGGCGGTGGAACGCGCGTGGCGTCATCTCGACCAGCTCAAGCCCGGCGCGAACCTGCACTCGTGGATGTTCGGCATCATGAAGAACGCATGGGTGGACAACCTGCGTTCCCGCAAGCGGCGCGGTGAAGTCGCGCTGCCCGAGGACAGTGGCGATCATCCGGCGGTGAACCCGGCGGACATGAACGCCAACCTGTGGTCGGTGTCCGAGGCGATGGACAAACTACCCGAGGAGCAGCGGCTGGCCGTGGCGCTCGTGCTGGTGGAAGGCATGTCATACAAGGAGGCCTCCGAATTGCTGGAGGTTCCGATGGGCACGTTGACCAGCCGTCTCGCGCGCGGGCGCACGGCGCTGGCAAAGGCCCTGGGTCAGGATTGACGGGCGACAACTGACTGGTGAGGCCGTGAACTACGACGACGAAACCCTGATGGCATACGCGGACGGCGAGCTCGACGAGGCGACTCGCGCCGGGATCGCGGCCGCCATCGCCCAGGATCCCGCGCTGGCCCGCCGCGTGGAGCAGCATCGCGCGCTGCGCACGGAGATCGCCGGCGCGTATGCCGGCGTCCTGGATCAGCCCCTGCCCGATCGTCTGCGTGACGCCGCGCGTGGCAGCGAGTCCTCGAACACGAAAGCGGACGTGCAGAAGCCCGGTGGCAACGTCGTCCAGTTCCCCGCCCGCGCCTCACGCCCGCCCGCCGCGCCCTGGCGTGCGCGCGAATGGACGGCGATGGCCGCGAGCCTGCTGGTGGGCGTGTTCCTCACCTGGCGTTTCACGGGCGATGACATCGGTGCGGACAACGGCACACTGGTGGCGCGTGGTGAACTCGCGCGCGCGCTGAACACGCAGCTCGCGTCCAACCAGGGCGAGGACGTTCCGGTCGCGATCGGCGTCACGTTCAAGTCCGGGGAGGGCGCGTGGTGCCGCAGCTTCGTGGTGCGTGAATCCGCCACCGCGGGCCTGGCCTGTCACTCCGATGGCCAGTGGCGCATCCCGGTGACTACGGGCGTGGCGATCCCGGGTGGCGACTTCCGCCAGGCCGCGACGCAATCGATGCCCCCGGCGATCCTCGAGGCCATCGAGTCGCGGCGCGCGGAGGATTCGGTGGGTGCCAACGACGAGCTGGCTGCGCGCGACGCGGGCTGGAAGTAGTCAGAACAGGTCGAGCGGATCGATGTCGAGCGACCAGCGCAGGTCGCGCGGCGTCTTGATCCCCTCCACGCGCGGCAGCCATTCGGCGAGCAGCCGGTGCAGCGGCGCTCGCTCGGGCGCCTCCAGCAGCACCTGCGCATGATGCCGGCCAGCGCGCCGGGCCATCGCGGCGGGCGCCGGGCCTAACAACTTCAGGTCGCGGGGCGGGCGAGCGAGCGCGCGCGCCGCGCGCAGGAACTCGATGGCCGGCTTGAGTTCAACCGCCGAGGCGCGCAACACGGCCACGTGCGCGAAGGGCGGCCAGGAAGCCGCGGCGCGCTCGGCCAGCGCCGCCGTGGCGAATCCGTCGTAGCCTTCGTTGAGCAAGCTCACCAGCAGCGGATGATCGGGATACTCGGTCTGGATCATCACGTCGCCCGGCTTGTTGCCGCGTCCGGCGCGGCCGGCCACCTGGATGATGGATTGCGCCACGCGCTCCGGCGCGCGGAAATCCGTGCTGAACAGGCCCTGGTCCGCGTTGAGCACGACCACCAGCGTGACGTTCGGAAAGTCATGGCCTTTGGTCACCATCTGGGTGCCCACGAGGATGCGGGCCTCGCCGCTGTGGATCCGCGCCACCGCTTCTTCGAGGTCGCCGCGCTTGCGCACCACGTCGCGGTCGAGCCGCACGATGGGCATGTCGGGAAACAGTCTGGTCAGCGTTTCCTCGACGCGCTCCGTGCCCTGGCCCACATGCTTCACGGCGTAGCCGCATTGCGGGCAATGCTCCGGCAGCGGCGCGTCGGCGCCGCAGTGATGGCAGCGCAGCCGCGAAGCGCCGAGGTGCACGGTGAGCCGCGCATCGCAGTCGCGGCAGGGCGCGATCCATCCGCAGGCGGTGCAGGCCAGCGTCGGCGAGTAGCCGCGGCGGTTGATGTAGACCAGCACCTGCGACCCGGCCGCGAGGTGGCGCTGAATCGCCTCGACCGCGGGAGTGGAAATTCCCTGGCGCGCGGCGTGCTCGCGCAGATCGACCACGGCGGCGCGCGGCGGCAGCGCCTGGCCCGCTCTTCGCGGCAACGACAGCCGCGTGAACCTGCCGCTCACCACGTTCTGCAGCGTCTCCAGCGCGGGCGTGGCGGAGCCCAGCACCACCGGCACCTGTGACTTCTGCGCGCGCAGGATCGCGAGATCACGCGCCGAATAGCGGAAGCCGCTTTCGTGCTGCTTGAACGACGCATCGTGTTCTTCATCGACGATGACGATGCCGAGTCCGGCCACGGGCGCGAACACGGCGGAGCGCGTGCCCAGCACCACGCGCGCTTCACCCGAGACGCACTGGCGCCAGGCGGCGAGCCGCTCGGTATCCGTGAGCGCCGAGTGGAGCACGGCCACCGGCACGGCGAAGCGTTCACGGAATCGCGACACGAGCTGCGGCGTGAGTCCGATCTCCGGCACCAGCACGAGCGCGCGACGGTCGTGTCGCAGTACATGCTCCACCGCGTGCAGGTAGACCTCGGTCTTGCCGCTGCCGGTGATGCCGTAGAGCAGGAAGGGCGCGAACTTTCCGTGCGCCTGGTCGATCGCGGCGACCGCGGCCGCCTGCTCTTCGCTCAGGGGCGGGCCCGCGGATCGCACCAGCGTGTCGGGCCCGGCCGGGGTTGGCGCGGGTTCCGTGGTTTCGGCGGATGACGCGTAACCACGGGCGACGAGCGCACGCACCGGTGTGCGCCAGTCTTCGAGTTTTTCCGACAGCGCGTCCGCCGTGATTCCATCACCCGCCGCCAGCAGCAACTCCAGCAATTCGCGCTGCCGGGGCGCGCGCGCCAGTGTCTTGCCGGTGAGCGCCGCGCTTCCTTCGGCCGTGGCGAACCAGCGCTCGGTGGTGGCCTTCGCGGCGGCGCCCGCGCGGGCGAGCTTGGGCAACGCGGCGGACAGCACTTCCCCCAGCGGGTGGTGGTAGTACTGCGATGCCCACTCCGCGAGTTCCATGACCCGCTCATCGAGCACGGGCTCTATATCCAGGACTTCGAGCACCTGCTTGAGCTTGTCGCTCGGCAAATCGGATTTGTCCGCGAAGCCGCAGACCACGCCGACGAGATGCTGTCTTCCGAAAGGCACGCGCACTCGCGCGCCGATCCGCGGCGCCGGCGAGTCACGAGGAGGCAGGTAGTCGAAGAGTCGGCGCAGCGGCGTGTCGAGTGCGATGCGCAAAATGGCTGTCGCCGTCAAGGAGACACACTTAGGGTTTTCCACAGTGCGTGTGGATAAGTCTGTGGAGAAGAACGGATCGTGGCTACAAAAACACGGTGTTTTTGCAGTTTCTCGTTCGACTGATCGAATCGTGAGCACATGAACGCGAATCTATTGAAAACAACCAGTTACAAAAATGGACTGGTCCAACGGCTTGCCTTATTGCGGACTCGTGACACTGCTTCTCCGGGAGTGTTCGTAAGTTCCTGATTCACGGAAATGCAATGCGCATCGGAGGGTGGTCAACGCCGCGCGCGGGAGTGCGTTACACCCCCTATGACCGCGTTTGTTACGCTCGCCGGCGTTTATAACACGCCCCTCATCGCGCCAGATTTCGGGGTCGAGCGGAGTCGGGACCAGGATTTGATGACCAACCGAGCCCTCGATCAGTTTCTCGTCAGCGTCGAGAGGCGCGCGTTCAAGATCGCGCAGCTCGGGCTGCGCAACGACGACGACGCGCTCGATGCCGTGCAGGACGCGATGATGAAACTGGTGCAGTCGTACTCGGCTCGGCCCGAGGGCGAGTGGCGGCCGCTGTTCTATCGCATCCTCGCGAACCGGATCCGCGACATGCAGCGTCGCCGCACGGTGCGCGGACGCATCATGGCCTGGCTGCCGGCGCGCGACGCCGAGGACGAGGAAGAATTCGATCCGATTGCGCAGGCGCCGAGTACCGACGCCGGTCCCGCGCGCCGGCTGGAGCTCGACGAGGCCATCGGCGTTCTCGAGACGGCGGTGGCGGAACTGCCTCCGCGGCAGCAGGAGGCTTTCCTGCTGCGAAACTTCGAAGGGCTGGACGTGGGCGAGACCGCCAGCGCCATGGGCTGTTCGGAAGGCAGCGTGAAGACGCATTATTTCCGCGCGCTGGAGAATCTGCGCGCACGACTGGGCGATGTGTTCTAAGGCAAGGGTATGACCGAATCGAAAGACCAGACGCCGTTCGAGCAGCGCACGCGCGAGGTGCTCGAGGAAAGCACCGCGAAACTCGACGGCCGCACTCTGTCGCGCCTTACGCAGGCGCGCCACGCCGCCTTGGCAGCGGGCCAGAAGCCGGCGCGCCAGTGGTGGCGACTCTATGCGCCCGCGGGCGCCGCGGTGGCCGCGGCCGTGCTGGCGGTGATGGTGTGGACGGGTCCGGGTCCCGATGTCACCAACACTCTCGCCGAGGGCAATGGCAACGGCAGTGCCTTCGAGGACATCGATCTTCTCGCGGATGGCGAGGCGCCGGACTTCGTCGCCGAAGCCGAGGATGCCGAGTTCTACGAATGGGCCGCGGGCGAGATCGAATCGTGAGCGACCCGAAGAAGACCGAGCCCGACGAGGAACTGCTGGAGTTCCTCGGTGATATCGACGAGGCGAACGAGGACTCGAAGGACAGCGATTTTTCCGACTACCTCGCCAACGCGGACATAGATCAGGTCGTGGGCAAGCCCAAGGCGCCCGCGAAGGAAGGCAAACGTGAGTAAGCATCCCGGCACCGGCATGACGCGCCGCGCGGCACTGGCCGCGTTGTTCGCCGCGGGCTTGTCCGTCATTGCGGTCCGGGCGCGCGCCGCCGCGGATCCCGCGGCGGTCGAGGCCGCCGTGCCCGGATCCTCGCCCATCGCCTGGTCGTCGCTGAGCAGCGAGGAGCAGAAGCTGCTGAAGCGCTTCGGGGATCGCTGGGACACGCTGCCGGCCGCGCAACAGCAGCGCCTGGTCCGAGGCACGCGGCGCTGGATGAACATGACGCCGGAACAGCGTGAGCGCGCGCAGGCCCGCTATGGCCGCTGGAAGGAGCTCACGCCCGAACAGAAGAACCATGCCCGCCGCTCCTGGCGCCGCTACAAGGAGCTGAGCCCCGACCAGCAGGCGCGCGTGCGCGATGGCTACCACCGGTTCAAGAAGCTCTCGCCCGAGCAGCGCCGCCGGTTGCGCGAGCGCTGGCAGAACGCGTCTCCGGAAGAACGGCAGCGCTGGCTGGAACGCCGGCGCGCGCGACAGGAGCGTCGCGGCTAGCGCTACCGGGCGGAGGGCCCCGTCGGCGGCTGCGGAATCTTCTTGGCGCTGTCCGGCGTCGCGGCCGTCTTCCAGTTGATCACGTGATACGTGGCCAGCGTGTCGCCGATGTTCTGCACGGCGTGCGGCTGCATCGACGCGAAGAACAACACGGATCCCGGGCCCACGACTGTTTCCTTGCCGTTGACATGCGCCTGCAACGTGCCTTCGCGCACGATGACCATCTCCTCGTTGGGATGCGTGTGCGGTGCGTGTGAAGCCGTGCGCGGCTTCAGCGTGGTGATGTGCATCTCCAGCTCCACGAGCGTGCGCGTGGGCTGGCGGACCACGTGGCGGTACTCGCCCACGTCGGTCTTGCGGGAGGCGATGTCCTCCCATTTCCAGGCCGTGGAGTCGAGCATCGCCTTGGCCTCGTCGGCGAACGACACGCAGGCCAGGGTGGTCGATACGGCGATGGCCGCCACGAGGAGATCGCGCTGCTTCAACATGACGGCACCTGCGGATGACTGACCTTTGAATGACGCGTCGAGCCTACCAATCCGCTACGTTTGGTTACAATGCGCGCGCCCCAAGCCCGAGGAGATTCGCACGTGAGTTCAAAGCTGGAACTGGCCACCGAAAAAGCGCTTTTCGCCTCGCGCTGGATTCTTGCGCCGATTTTCCTCGGCCTGTCGCTGGCCCTGATCGCGCTGGGTTTCAAGTTCTTCCAGCAGGCGTGGCACATTTTCAGCGACCTGATCGAGATGAAGGAGTCCGTGCTCGTACTGACCGTGCTGGCGATGATAGACATCGTGCTGGTCGGCAGCCTCATCGTCATGGTGATGTTCTCGGGCTACGAGAATTTCGTCTCTACCATCGACGCAAAGGGTTCGGACACTCTTGGCTGGCTCGGAAAGATGGATTCTGGGACGCTGAAGCTCAAGGTGGCCGCCAGCATCGTGGCGATCTCTTCGATCCACCTGCTTCAGGTGTTCATGGAGGCGAAGGAGATCGATAACATGAAAATCATGTGGTACGTGATCCTGCACATGACCTTCGTGTTGTCGGCCGTGTTGCTGGGCGTGCTGGACAAGATCTCCTTCTCGAAGCACCGCGATCACTAATTGCCAGAAGTCGTGGCCGGCACGTCTTTCGTTCAATCCCTGAAGCTGGGCATCATGGGCTTCACCGGGCTCGCCAAGGACGCGCTGCACATCTACGTAGGACTGGGTGTCTGGCTGCTGGCGGCCGCGCTGTTCCGCCGTTCCATCACCACGCTGCGGCCCTGGCTGGCTGTGCTGGTAGTGGCTTGCGTGATCGAAGGCTTCGACGCCTTCGACGACTGGGTGCAGCTCGGCCGCTGGCGCTACATGGCCAGCCTGCACGACGTGATCAACACGCTGTTCTGGCCCACCGTGCTCGCGCTGCTGGCGCGCTACACGCGCCTCCTCAAGTAGCTAGCCCGCGGCCGGCGCGCTCACCGCGCGATACAGCGACCGCACCAGATCCGACTGCGTAATGATGCCCACCAGCTTCTGCTGGCTGTCGATGACCGGGATGTGGTGATGGCCTTCACGCGAGAACAGTGATACGAGCTCGGTGACGGGTTGCGATTCGCTGGCGACCCGCACCTGCCGCGTCATGATCTGGCCCACGGCTTCGGGCTTGTCAGTGTGGGTCGTCGGCGTGCTGCGAATGACGGTGCGCAGTCGCTCCGCGATGCCGTCGCGCCGGTCTAGGTTCGCGAGCCGCATGAAATCCGCGGTGGTGATGATGCCGATGACGCGCCTCGCCTTGTCGACCACGGGCAATGCCTTGATCCGTCGCAACCGCATGAGTGTCCACGCCTCTTCGAGCGGCGTGCCGTACTCCACGGTCACCGGGTCGCGCGACATGATGTCGGCGCAACTCAGCTCCCCGAGATTGCGGTCGTAGGCGGCCGACTCCGCGTAGTTCAGCAACTGCTCGAAGATCATCACGGCTGAGATTGAGAACCTGGTTGAAGCGGGCCAGCGCGACGTCGAGATCGGCATTGCTGAAGCGCGAAGTGGGGGCCGTGGCGGCGGGCGCCAGCACGTGCGGGTAGGGTCGCCCGGTGAAGCTGTTGTAGATCACGCCGGCGAAGGTAAGTGTCACGGCGTTGAACAGCACGGGAAACAGGACGAAGACGGGGTCGCTGGTCTGCGTGAGCACCATGAGCAGCGCGCTGGCCCCGCCGGGCGGATGCAGGCAGCCGAAGAGGAACATCGCGGCGATGGCCAGCGCCACGGCGCAAGCCGCGGCGAGGTGGATGTCCGGAATCGCCATGACACAGCCCCAGCCCACGAGCGCGGAGATCGCGTTGCCGCCGACGACGGCCCAGGGTTGCGCCATGGGGCTGGCCGGTACACCGAAGACCAGGACGGCGCTGGCACCCATTGGCGCGATGAGCCAGGCACTGGCAGCGCCTTGGCCGAGCCACTGTCCGAGCAGCGCGGTGCAGGCGATGCCCAGCAAGGCGCCGAACACCACGCGAACGCGTTCGCGCGCGTCGACTTTCATGGGCAATGGCTGGAAGGTCCGCAGCCAGCGGATCAAGGCGTTGGTCGAAGGCATGCCACATTCTGCGCAAGCCGCACGCGGCCCGCGATTGAATCCAGCAAAGAGGGAAGGTCCCCGGCAGTCGGGGAACAGGGACATTCCTGATTTCCTGACAAATGGGGACGCGGCTTAAGCAGCCACGTCCCCATTTGCCCGCGAAACGCGGGGAAATCAGCTGTCCCTAGCCCGCCGCCTTGATGGCGTTGACGAGCTCGGCCGCGGCCTTCTGGCCGTCGCCGTACAACATGCGCGTGTTGTCCAGGAAGAACAGCGCGTTCTCGATGCCCGAGAAACCCGCGCCCTGTCCGCGCTTGATGACGATGACGTTCTTCGCCTTGTCGGCGTTCAGGATCGGCATGCCGTAGATGGGCGAGGACTTGTCCGTGCGCGCCACCGGATTCACCACGTCGTTGGCGCCGATGATGAGCGCCACGTCGGCGGTCTCGAACTCGGCGTTGATCTCGTCGAGATCCGCGATGAGGTCGTAGGGCACGCCGGCCTCGGCCAGCAGCACGTTCATGTGGCCGGGCATGCGGCCCGCCACCGGGTGGATCGCGAACTTGACCTGCACGCCCTTCTCGATGAGCAGCTGGCACATCTCCCAGACCTTGTGCTGGGCCTGCGCCACGGCCATGCCGTAGCCGGGGACCACGATCACCTTCTGCGCGAAGGCCATCATCACGCCCACGTCGCTGGCTTCGATGGGCTTCATCGAGCCCTGTGGTCCCGTGGCCGCGGCGCCGCCGCCCGAACCGAAGTCCGAGAACAGCACGTTCGCGAGCGAGCGGTTCATGGCCTTGGCCATGAGCTGCGTGAGCAGGGTGCCGGCCGAGCCCACTACGGTGCCGGCGATGATCATCGCGGCGTTGTTCATCACGAAGCCTTCGAAGGCCACGGCGAGACCAGTGAGCGCGTTGTACAGCGAGATGACCACGGGCATGTCGGCGCCGCCAATGGGCAGCGTCATCGCCACGCCGAACACCAGCGCCAGCACGAAGATCAGCGTGACGTGCATCGGGTCCGCGCCATGATGCAGTACGACGATCGCGCCGACCGCCAGCGAACCGAGGAACAGCGCGCCATTCACGAACTTCTGGCCGCCGAAGCGCACGGTCTTGTTCAGCACGCCCTGCAGCTTCGCCCAGGCGATCAAACTACCGCTGAACGAGATGGCGCCGATGATGCCGCCGATCACGGCCAGCGACATGACCACGTTGCTGTGATGCACGGGTGCGTTGGCCACGTTGGCGAATGCCGCGCGATACAGCTCAACCGCGGCGATGGCGGCAGCGGCGCCGCCGCCCATGCCGTTGTACAGCGCGATCATCTGCGGCATGTCGGTCATCGCGACCTTCTTGCCGCTCCACCACGCGATGATGGAGCCAACGACAATCGCCGCGATGATGAGCTCGAAATTGCTCATCCCCGGGTAGAGGAAGGACACCAGCGTGGCCACGGCCATGCCGGCGCCGGCCCAGACGATGCCGCTGCGCGCCGTCACGGGCGAGCTCATGCGCTTGAGGCCCATGATGAACAGCACGGCCGTGATGAAGTAGCTGATGTCGATCACCAGCAGGCGGGAGAAGATTCCCTCCATCTGCATGCTCTCTGCCATGTCCATTAGTGACCGCCTCCGGCCTTCTTCCTCGCACCCGAGGACTTGAACATCTCGAGCATGCGTTCCGTGACCACGTAGCCGCCAACCGCGTTACCCGCGGCGAGCAGCACGCCCACGAAGCCGATGATCTTTTCCAGCGGCGTGACGGCGCTACCGAGCGCCACCATCGCGCCGACGAGCACGATGCCGTGCACGAAGTTGGAACCCGACATGAGCGGGGTGTGCAGGATCACCGGCACCTTGGCGATGATCTCGTAGCCGCAGAAGGCCGCGAGCATGAAGATGTAGAGAGCAACTATTCCAGTCATTGTCGTTAGCCTTCCACCGCTTTGCGGGTGGCTTCGTGTTTGATCGCGCCGTCGTGCGTGAGCACGGCGCCGGCGAAGACTTCGTCGGCCCAATCGATCTTGAGCTCGCCCGCCTTGTCGATGGCCGGCTTGAGGAAGTTGAGGAGATTGCGCGCGTACATCTCGCTGGCGTTGTAAGCCAGCGAACCCGGAAGGTTCACGGGGCCGATGACCTTGACGCCATTGGCGGTGATCACGGTCTCGCCCGCCTTGGTGAGTTCGCAGTTGCCACCTTGCTCGGCGGCGATGTCGACGATCACCGACCCGGCGCGCATGCGTTCCACCGCGGCCTTCGAGATGATCACCGGCGCCTTGCGGCCCGGGACGGACGCGGTGGAGATCACGGTGTCGACCGCGGCGATGCGCGCATCGAGAGCTTCCTGCTGCTTCGCCTTCTCTTCGGCCGTGAGCTCGCGCGCATAGCCGCCGACGCCATCGGCGCTGACACCGGTTTCCACGAACTTCGCGCCCAAGGATTTCACCTGCTCACGCGTCGCGCTCCGGACGTCATAGGCTTCGACGACCGCGCCGAGCCGGCGCGCCGTGGCGATGGCCTGCAGACCCGCGACACCCGCGCCGATGATCAGCGCCGAAGCCGGGCGGATGGTGCCCGCGGCGGTGGTCAGCATGGGCATGAACTTCTCGAGGTTGTTCGCCGCGATGAGCACGGCCTTGTAGCCAGCGAGCGCCGCCTGCGAGGAGAGGCCGTCCATGGACTGGGCGCGCGAGATGCGCGGGATCAGTTCGACGGCGAAGCTGGTGATCTTGCGATCGCGCAGCGCCTTCACCTCGGCATGGCGCGTGTGCGCCTGCAGGAAGCCAACGACCACCGCACCCGGCTTCAGCTGGCCAATCTGGTCCACGGTGAGCGGCGCGACGGTCAGCAGGACATCGGCTTTCGCCAGCACGTCGGCCTGACTACCGGCCCATTGCCCCTTCCTGTAGAGCGCGTCCGGGAACTGCGCGCGGACTCCCGCGCCAGGCTCGAGGAGCACGTTTGCGCCCGTACCGGTGAATTTGTCGACGACCTCTGGTACGAGCGCGACGCGAGTTTCACCGGGCGCGCCCTCTTTGAGCGCGCCTATCGTGATCGGCATTTGTCCTGACTCCCCTGACTCTTTCGGACAAGGGCCCGTGGCTTGGGAGCCTCAGGCCTTCTTTTCCCGAATTAAATGAATGTCTTGCGACGTTGAATTCTCGCACACGACTGGCTTATCTTACATGCCTCATGTTGGGCATCGATCTGGAAAAAGCGGATCACGGTCTCGGCAATGATCTGCGCCTCATCGCGAGCGACGTCAGTCGCGCGCTCTCCCAACTCGTTCTTCGTACAGACGTTTCGGGCATGCCGCTCGAATGGATCGACTACAAGGAAGCGGCCCGGCTGTATCACCAGGAGCAGGTGGCCTATACCTGCGGCAGCCCGCTGTTCAAGCTCTACGGTGGTGTTAGCGCTCGCACCGGCTTCCGCACGGTGCTCGAGGTCAATTCCATCGTGGCCACGGTCGGCCACACCGGCAACCCGGGCAACACTCGCCAGGACTACGTTCCGCCGTTGAACAACCAGACGCTGTTCCGGCGCGACGCGCACTTCTGCCTGTACTGCGCGCAGCGCTTCCCGGTGAAGGAGCTGTCACGCGATCACATCCGGCCGTTCAGCCAGGGTGGCCGCGACGTGTGGACCAATGTGGTTGCGGCCTGCCGCCGCTGCAACAACCTGAAGGCATCGCGCACGCCCGAGCAGGCGAAGATGCAACTCATCGCGGTGCCGTTCACACCGACCTACGCGGAGTACATCTTCCTGAAGGGCCGGCGTGTGCTCGCCGACCAGATGGAATACCTGCGCGCGCACTTTCCGCGGCATTCGCCGCTGCACGCGCGTATCAAGCGGTATCTGAGCTAGCCGGAGATCCCGGCCTTGCACGCCTTTACGGGCTGACCTTCATCGAGAAGCGGCCGACCACTTCCTCGTGGTCCGGCGATACGCCGCGCACCACGATCTCGTAGTCGCCTGCCGCCAGCGTGGCGGGGTCGCGCATCGTGAACGAGAGCTGCGTGGAGCTCGCGGGCTGCTGACGCTCGGAGCGCCACACCGGCGAGGAACCGCCACGATTCAGGACTTCCAGTTCGTACTCCGCGTACTGCGAAGTCTGCGGTGTTCCACCGCCTGCGCATTCCAGCTCCACCGTGCCGTCTTCGCAGGTGAGCACGACCACTTCCGGCTCCAGCGTGAGCTGCGAAGGGAGATCCGCCAGGGTCAGCCGGACATCGGCGGCTTCGCCGACGCCACGAAGCTTGCTGAGCCGCACGGAGAGCGGCGAGGCGACGCGCTTGGGAGTGTTGCTGGACGCCAGGCGGGACGAATCGCCCGAGGCATCCCTGTCAGGCAGCGCGAGCATCACCGCGAGTCCCATGGATAACAGCGCGCTGGCCGCGATGGCCATCTGCCAGCGCCTGCTCGGCGCGGCGTGCTGTTGCGGCAGGGGGCGGTTCAGCCAGCCGCGGCGGGCTGCGCTGGCCATGCCTCTGCGAAGCCGGCGTTCCATCTCGACTTCGGCCGCCAGTTCCGGTGAGGCGATGAGCCATGCCTCGAACTCGGCGCGCTCGGACCGGGAAAGGTCGCCCGCGACATAACGCGAGACCAGCCGGGTCTGCTCATCCAATGAGTTGCGATCAAGAGACTTCATGAGTGACTTGTGTCACCAGGACCCAAAATGCCTCACCCAAAGTGTGAAAGACATCGCCAGGGGCAGCAAAAATGCCGAAATGCGGGGGAAGAGGGCCAGGTGGGGCGCCTTCCGCTCAATGATGGTGCGGAGCCGCGAACGCGCGCGCATGAGCACACGGTCGAAATGCTTAGGGGAAAGTCCGAGTTCATGACAGAGCTGTTGCTTGTCGGTCCCGTCTAGATAGAACCGCATGAGCAGCTGACGATCGCGCTCGGTGGGCAGTTCCTCGAGCAACTCCGCCACGGCCTGCGCCAGGTGCCGGTCGTCGGATTCGGACAGATCGCTCTGTTCCATCTCCATGTTCTGCGCGAGTTCGTCGACGAGCTCGGAGTCCACGACCGTCTGCTGACGGAGCATCTTGCGCGCCGCGTTGAGCGCGAGGTTGCGCGCGGTGGCGGCGGCGAATGCGAATACCTTGCGCGGGTCGTCGATGCTGTGCGCGCGCACGCGCTCCACGACGATGTGCAGCGTTTCCTGGGTGAGATCCTCGGCGTCGATCCAGCGGTGAAATGCGCCAAATCTCAGCACCGCGAGCACGCCCGGGCGCAGCGCCTGCAGCATGCGGCTCTCCGCGCGGCGGTCGCCGGTGAGCGCTTCCGCGACGATCTTCTCGATCTCCTCGACCGGGGGTACGGTGCTCATGCGGCACCGCGCGGACTAACTACAGCCGAGCGCAGCCATGGCCGAGCCGCAGTCCGACTCGGAATCGACGTTGGCCAGTTCTCGAAGGAAATCGACATTGATCCATGGGTACCGTGTCGAATCGCTGTTCTTGCTCCTGCAGAACAACAGTTCCTTTATCTGCTGGGCGTCGCATTTGTTCAGCGGCGGGCTGCCCCAGACCAGGGCTACCGAACCCGATACATAGGCCGCGGCGCTGGATGCGCCCGCTGCCTCGGACAAGGTGTAGCCACGCTCGGAATTCTCTGTGGTCGTCACCACGATGTCCACGCCCGGTGCCTGAATCCGGCCGTCTGCCGCACTCGGCCGACCCTTAGGATTCGACAGATTGCGGCCCCGCATGTCCGTGGGCACGGCCGCGAGCACGCCGGGCAGGCAACGGTAGCGCGATGGGTAGTACTCGCGGACGGTGTCGTCGCCACGCAGCGTGGTGGTGTAGCCCGTGACCACGAGCCGGCGGTGGGAGGCCTCGCCACCGACCGCCATGAGGATGGCCTCGGAAATGGCACGGCTGTCGACCGGCCACTTGGCGCTGATGTTGATGATGTCGACACCGCTGTAGGCGGCCTCCGTGATTCCCTGCGCGATCGTCGAGAGGCGGGCGAGCATGCGCGTATCGACGCTGCTGATCACGATGGGCAGCAGCAGGCTGTTCGGCGCGACGCCGGCGACCCCGATGCCGTTGTCCATGCGGCCGCCGATGGTCCCGGCCATCTCCGTGCCATGGCTGTAGCACCGGCCGCTGGTGGCGCAGCGGGCATTGAGGCGGCCGCTCTCGGTGCGCGCGTGGATGAAGGAACTGGTGACGATGTTGCGCTTCAGATCCTCGTGTGAGGCGTCGATGCCCGAATCCAGCACGGCAACCCTGCGCGGCAGGGACCGCGCCGCCACGCTGGGGTTCCAGCCGATGAGCGCATGGCCCCAGAGCTCGTCGATGCAAGGGTCGCTGGGAAACACGGGGCGTGCGCCGCGCAGCCAGCAGTCGCGCGCCAGGCCCGTGTTCAGCAGTTCAACCGAAGTAGTGAGGAAATCCGGGCCATCGCAATCCGGTTCGGCGTAACCCACCTGGCTGGAATCCAGCAGCGCGTGGATCTGCGTGCCGGAGATCCGCTTGTTCAACGAGGCCACGACATACGTGCGGCGGCGTTCGATGCCGCGGACCACGCCGCTGTCCACCAGGTAGGCCGTGAGCTGGCGTACGTGTTCGTCAGACGGTGGATAGACGATCAGGCGCGCGGGCGGCGGTTCGCTGCTTCGCACCGCGGCGCGCTTATTGGAATAGAGACCGGCCCAGCGTGCGCACGCGGCGCGGGAGTCGAACACTCCCGCGTTCAGTTCATCGAGGTACGCGAGCACCTCGTGGGGCATGCGGCCATACGACGGATCCCAATCCGTTCCCCGGCAGATCCAGGGAGGTTCGGCTGACGCGGACGACGCGCCGAGCGCTGCCGTGGCCACGAGAGGCCACAGCAGGGCACCCAGGCGCGTCACCCACGCCCGGGTGGTCACAAGTTGCCGACCACCACGCTGTCGCCGGTCACGCGGGAAGGCGTATCGATGAGGATCGCGATCGAATTCCTGCCGCGCTCACCGGGCAGCAGGAACACGAGGAGATCCTTCAATTCGACGGCATTCCGCGTCGTCGAGGGCTTCAAAGCCACTTCGCGGCTGCGCAGGCGATGGCACTGCGACAGCACTTCGCCATCTCCGGCCTTCACGTCCTCGAGCGTGCAATACCGCGTGCCCTGCGTGAACAGCAACGCGACGTTGCAGCCGCCCGCCAGATCCATGCGCCAGGGACCGCGCTGGCCCGGGGCCGTGCGCGTGCAGATGCGCACCACGTCGTCGCCCGGGTCGTAGATGAAGGTCAGCTTGCCGCCGAGCGGAATCTGATCGTTCACCGGCGAGGCGGTGATCGTGATCTCGCGCCCCAGCCAGCCGGCGAAGTTCGAGTTCACATCGCCCGCCATTGCCAGCGCCGACAGCGCCAGTCCCGCCATGAGCCCCAGCCTCAAACTACCTTTTCCGACCAACTTCGAGATCTTCATAAGCCACTCCTGATATCCGTTTCATCACGACCTTTGCCTTGCGGTTCCGGTGCCCTTCTCAGGGAAACCCATTCGCCCGCACCACGAAACTCGACCAGACGGATGCCGTCTGCTGATTCGTCTTTGCCCGCAACTGCGCGGCACGCAGCGCTTCGGCCGCGTTGCCGTGCGTGCGATACGCCTTGTAGAACTCGCTCATGAGGCGCGCCGTCGAGGCGTCCTCGACCGGCCAGAGCGATGCGATGACAGCGCCCGACCCGTTCGCGAGGAATCCGTAGGTGAGCCCCAGCACACCTTCACCACGTAATGTGTTGCCGTCACCGGTGGCGCAGCCCGAGAGCACCACCACGCGCGCGCGCAGTCCGGAAGCCATGATGTCCGTCGTGGTCAGCTGGCTGTCCGCGCGCAACGAACCGTCCGCGGAGTATTCCGACAGGAACAACGCGGAGCGTTCCGGCGCGTCTTCGCGCGCCACCGCGTGGGTGGCGAAATGCAGCACCGAGAGATCCTGCGACGCGAGTCCGAGCACCTGCTGACGCGTCGCATCGAAGCCGGCCAGCGTCAGCGTGTCTTTCTGGCCGAAGGTGTCACGCACGGCACGCGCCTCGAGCGCCGAATACGGCAGCCGGGTGAGTTTGTTGGGCGAGGACTGGCGCGCACCGCGGAGGTTGCCGCCGGAGCCGAGCGCCGGCAGCCGCTGGTCGTCGGGCGCGTACACCGGATCCGATATCACGGCCACGCGCGTGCCATTGGCGCCCGACACGGCGGGCTTGGCGAACGCGAGCGCCAAGGACGGCGCATATCCGATCAGGAAGCGGTCGACGAGCAGGACGTCGGGCGCGCCGCCGGCAGGCAGCGCCGCGAACGGCACGGCGTTCAGCGGGCCATCCGGAATGACCAGCAGCCTGGTTTCCTGCGTGCCCTCGAGAAGTTTGCCCAGGAGAGTGGCCCCGAGGCTGCGCTCGGCCTCGCGCGCGGACGCCGAGGCGGGAGGGTCCGCGGTGGCGTCGATGGCCTGCTGCAGGCGCGCGCGCCCTGGCAGCACCGCATGGCGCAGGAGACGTCTGCCCAGCAACCAGGCATGCGACTGGCCGTCACCGACGAAGTACGCGAGCACCATCGTGTCGGCGGGAAGCTTCTTCTGGACGTCGGCCAACGAAGCCGGCAGCCGTACCGTGCTTTCCACGACCGGCTCCTGGCGCGTGCGCAGATCGTCGAGACGCGCGCGGATCTCGGCGATCTCCTGGCGCAGATCCATGGTCACGGAAGCATCCGCCTGCGGATTCTGGACACGGGCCTCGAGCCGCAGCTGCAAGGCGTTGAGCACATCGCGCAACCGCGAAATCTCCGCCGCTTCCTCGCGGCGTGACGACTGCGTGACCACGAGCTGATCGGCCAGTGAACGAGCGCGCACTTCATCGGCGGTGCGGAACGCCTGCCAGATGCCCTCGTCGCCGGCGCCGGGCTGGGCCAGGTCCACCGCAATGCGCGCCTCGAAGGGCGCGTACTTGGCGGAGAGGAAGCGTGCGCGCCATTCGGCATTCGCGGAGTTGACGCGCAGGCGGCGAACGATGGCCACCGCTTCATCCGCCGCGCGCGTCGCGCCGGGCAGGTCCTTCGCCGCGAGCAGGAGCTGCGACAGCGAGGCGTTGGTATCGATGCGGCTGAATTCGAGTCCCAGCTCCTGGTAACCCAGGTCCGCGGCCCGCAGGTCCGCGATGGCATCGCCGGGACGGCGTTGCGCGAGCCGCAGCCGTGCGCGCTCCGCCAGGGCGTCGGCACGCACCACCTTGTTGGACGAGGCCAGCGACTGTTCGAGTTCGGCCCCGGCGCTCTTCAGATCACCGATCTGCCGGAGTTCGCTGGCCACGAGTACCCGCGTGCGGTTCATGTCATGCGGGTTGGCGTCGATCGACACCGAGCGCCGCAGGTATTCGAGCGCGAGGTCGTGCTGCCCGATGCTCGATGCGGCATTGCCCGCGACTCGCAGCGTGCTCACGAGCGAGCGGTTGTTGCCCGACTTTTCCAGCTCGACGATGGCGGCCCGCAGGGTCTCGAGAGCACGGTGTGCGTCGCCCACGCGGAAGTACAGGGTGCCGAGCGCCGAGAGCTGGTTGGCACGTTCGGAATTCTGGCCCAGCGCGGTGAACAGCTGCAGCGCCTGGGTGTGGAGTTCCAGCGCGCGGTCGAAATCGCCGAGCGCGATGAGGCAGAAGCCGTAGTTGTTGAGCGCGACGCCATAAACATAGGTGTCGCGCTTGGGATCCAGCATCGGCAGCAGCGACGCGTATTCATCGGCCGCCTGCCGCACCTGTCCCTGCACGCGATGGCTCCATGCGAGGTTCATGAGCGCCTTCACCTGCTCGCCGGGATCCTTTCCACGTTGCGCGAGGTTCACCGCCTCGGCGAAATGTCCCGCCGCCTCGGCATCCGCGCCGAGGTTCAGCGCGCGCTTGCCGCGCTGGTTCGTGGCGTAGGCGGCGCGGGAGAATTCGGACTGCGAGACGAAGTAGAGCGAGGCTTCCGCCAACCGTCGGTCGGCCGCGTCGTAGAGGGATTTCTGCTCGGCCCGTTGTGTGCCGGCATCGAGTCCCGACGCGAGGTCGATCTCCGCCGCCGCGCGTACCACCGCCGCGTCGTGAACACCCGCGTCGTCATCGGAGTCACCATAGGCATCGCTGGCGATCTCGGCCGCGCGGATCGTTGCGGCCCAGTCGTCGCGCTTGTTGTTCTGCAGGCTCGCCAGCGCGTAGGCCGCGTCGCCACGGGCCCGGTGATCGCGCGCGGAATCGAAATGCAGCACCGCCTCGTTGAGCTTGTCCGCGGCGCGCGCCCAGGATTCCTTGTTGGAGGCCGCGTTTTCCTCGCAGGCCTGCGCCCAAGCGCGGTAGCCGGATTCGGTGGGGCCGGGCT
Organism: uncultured Pseudomonadota bacterium; assembly: GCA_963846605.1. Classification (GTDB taxonomy): domain Bacteria; phylum Pseudomonadota; class Gammaproteobacteria; order Steroidobacterales; family Steroidobacteraceae; genus CADEED01. The sequence continues at coordinate 7,672 of CAWJWS010000006.1, read as the reverse complement.
GGTCGCCGCGCCGCTGGATCCGCGCGACGCGCACGAATGCCGTGCCGCCCGACGCGGGAAGATCGTCGCCGCGGATGGTGACGGACAGTTCACCAGCCGATTCCAGACTAACTACCCCGTAAAGCACGCCATGCCGGCGCACGGTCTCGCGCAGCGAGGTGCTCCGGCCCGCCGCCTGCAAGTCCGCGGTGACATCGATGCCGCGTTCGCGGATCTCCACCAGCCACGCGCCCGCCGGCAGTTGCCGGCGAATCACGGAACTCTCACTGCCCTTGAGCCGCAACTCCGACGAAGACTCGGTGACGATCTCCTGTGGCGCACCGCCGCATCCATTCAATGCGCCTGCAACCAATACGGTGCAGCAACTCCATGCCGCAATCCGCAACGCGTATGACAGCGCAGACTTCTTCGAACAGGTAGCGACGCGACCGCGCATGGATATTTGCAGACCGACCCGCGCAATAGGGGCTCATGGGTAGAGGCGCAGCATTGTGCCGCAAACTTCCGCAAATTTAGGAGGCAGGGTTTGTAGCACGGTGGCGGCCAAATATATTTGGCCCGCAGCCACTCTCAGGTGGGAGAAATCGCAATGTCGTGACACTTAATACAAATGGGTCACGAGTTCGCTTCCGGCGGGCGCCCGGCTGGCGCGCGAGGGCATACGTGCGGCCGCATGGTAGTTAGCGGGCCGCGAAAACGGAAACTGTTGGCGGATGGCGACTGGCGGATGCGCCAGGACCTGGTGCCAGGACCTGCTACTAGGGCAGCTGGTTGGAGCGGATCACGAAGCTGGACCAGACGGGCGAGGCGGCCGTTCCGCGCACGCGCAGCTGCGCGGTTCTCAATGCATCGGCGGCACGGCCCGATTGCTTGTACGCCGAGTAGAACTCTTCCATGAATCGCGCCGTCAGCGCGTCTTCGACCGGCCAGAGCGACGCGATCACCGTGTGTGATCCATTGGCGAGGAATCCGTAGGTCAGGCCGAGCACGCCCTCGCCCCGCAGTTCGCGGCCGTCGCCCGTGGCGCAGCCTGACAGCACCACCACGTCCGCGCGCAAACCGCTGCGCGAGATGTCATCGGCCGTCAGGCGGTCCGATGGCAGCGGTGAACCATCCGCGGCGTACTCGCTGAGGAACAGCGCGGATTGCTCGGGCGCGTCGCGGCGCGTGACCGCGTGCGTGGCGAAATGCAGGACGTCGAGTGTTTCCGAGGGAAGTTCGATGACGCGTCGTGCCGTGGCATTGAAGCCGGCGAGCTCGATCACATCGGAGCCTTCGAAGGCGCGCACCACCGCGCGCGCCTCGATGGCCGAATAGGGCAGGCGGGCGAGCCGTCCCGACGTTTCTCCACCGCGGAAAGTCGCCGAGTCGGAAGCCGCCACTGTCAGGCGGCGGTCATCCGGCGTGTAGACCGGATCGGAGATCACGGCCACCCGGGTCTGCTCATCGTGCTCCACAACGGGCGGACGCATTGCCAGCGCCAACGAAGGCGCGGCGCTGATCACGAAGCGATCGATGAGCTGGTCACGCGCAGCGCCTTGCGGCAGCGGAAGGGCAGCGAAAGGCAAACCGTTGAGCGGCCCATCCGGCAGCACCACCAGGCGCCGGCTCGACACGCCATCCAGCAGGTTTCCGAGCAGCGGTGCGAGCGCCGGATCGCGTTGGCCACGTACCCCGGCGCGCTGCTGCGCGATGAACGCGTTCACCAGCCCTTCGAGCGAGCGGCGGCCCGGCAGCGTTCCATGGCGCAGCTCGTGCCGCGTGAGCAGCCAGGCATGCGAGCGATGGTCGCCCACGAAGTACGCGAGCACCGCCGTGTCCTCCGGGAGCGCGGCTTGCATCTCCGCGCGGCTCACCGGGATAGAGAGATCGTTGCCGGCGCGCACGCCACTCGCGCTGACCTGCCGGGCTTCGAGCCGTGCGCGCGTTTCGTCGATGAGGCGGCGCGTCTCGAGGATTTCCTTGCCGCCCGCCGTGCCACGGCGCATGTGCCGTTCCAGGTCCATCTGCAGCGCCGTCATGGTTTCACGGAGCCGTTCGATCTGGTCATCCTGCGGCTGCCGGCCGCTGCGGGCGCCATGCTGGAGACGATCCGCCAGCGAACGGGCACGCAGACCTTCCGCCACGCGGAAAGCCTTCCACACGGCTTCCGGATCACGGGCAGAGAGGCCGGCGAGATCGGACTCGATGCGCGCCTCGTAGGGCGCATAGCTCGCGGACAGGAAGCGCGCGCGCAGTTCCGGGTTTGCGGAGTTCACGCGGATGCGCGTCTCGATTTCGATGGCCGCATCCGCCGCCGCGCTGGCGCCGGGAATGTCGCCCGCGGCGAGCAAAGCCATCGCCAGGGCGGAACTGGTGTCGATGCGATCGAAGTCGAGCTTGAGCCGCGCATAGATCGCATTGGCGGCGCGCAGGTCGGCGAGCGCCTCCGCGGGGCGACTCTGCCGCTGCCTCAGGCGCGCACGTTCCGCGAGCGCGTCGGCGCGGGTGGCCTCCGCCTGCGTGGTGAGCAGGGGCGTGAGCTTCTTCTCGGCGCCTTCGAGATCGCCAAGCTCGCGCAGCTGTCCGGCGATCAGCACGCGCGTGCGCTCGATGGTGATCCCGTTGCGGTCGTCGCGTTCCGCGCGGCGCAGGTATTCGAGCGCCGTATCGTGCTGGTCGAGTTCCGCCGCCGCGTTGCCCGCGAGCCGCAGCGCCGAAACCTGCCCGACCCAGTCACGGGCGCGCGTATACAACGGCAGCGCACTTTCGATGGTGGCCAGGGCGCGTTCGACATTGCCGCTGCGGAACTGGATGGACGCCAGGGCGGCCAGCTCGCGTGCCACCTGCCCCTCGTCCCCGCGCGACGTGAATACTTCCAACGCTTCCGTGTGGAGCAGCAGCGCGCGATCGAAGTCACCCAGCGCCACCAGCGCGTGGCCGAGGTTGCCGATGATGGTCGCGTACATGTCGGGATTGCGGTCGCGCTCGATCAATGGCAGTGCGCGCTCGAGCAAGGCCTTGGCGCGGAGCATCTGCCCCCTGCGTGCGGCCACGTAACCCAGATTGCTCGAGAACCCCGCCTCGAAGAACCGGTCGTGCCGTTCCATCGCCATCGCCAGGGCTTCCTCGTAGATCTTTGCGCAGGCGTCGTAGTCGCCCAGCAGCTGCGGGCGCACCGCCTGCCGGTTCACCGTGTCGATCTCGTCGGTCTTGAGCCCGTGCTCGGCGAAATACTTGCGCGCGGTCTTCAGCCGCATCACGGCGCGATCCAGCAGTTCCCGCTGTTCGGACCGCGGGATTTCCGGGCCCATGGTCGACGCCATGGCGAATTCGCTCATCGCGCGAAGCATGGAGGCGCGATGCATGCCGGTGTCATCGTCCGCCGCGGCGTAATGCGCCTGGGCGGACTCGGCCGTGCGGCGCGCGTCTTCGTTGTCGTACAAGAGGAAGTACTGCAGCCAGCCGAGCTGGTATTCGGCATCCGCCAGCGACTCCAGGTCGCGGGCCGCCTCGAAATGCACCGCGGCTTCGCGGAGCGGCTGGACTGCCGCCCGCCAGGATTCCGGGTCGGACCGCGCCACCAGCTCGGCGCCCTTGCCCAGGGCGATGAAGCCGAGCAGCCGGTCGTCGGGCGAAGCCGGGGCGGCTGGCTTCGGCCAGCGCAGGATGCGCACCGCCGCCGCGCCACGCCAGGAGCGCTGGTCGATGCTGTTCAGCGTGATCGTCACCGGGCTGGTGGTTTCCAGGCTAACTACCGTGCGGTGGACGCCATGGCGCAGGAAGGCGTCGCCGAGCTCGGTACGCACCTCGCCGGCAGCCACCGTGGCACGCAGATCGATGTCCCGTTCCCGGATCTCGAAAAGATAGACGCCCGCGCGCAGCTGGCGGGTCAGGGTCTGCGGGGTCGCGCCCTGGACGGTGACATCGGTGGAATATTCGACGAGCGGCTCGGTTTCGAAGCCGCCCATGCAACCGGAAAGCAGGAAGAGCCAGGCCGCGCTGAGAATTCCAATCCGCCGGTTCCCTGGAGTCTTCTGGTATTTCGCCGCGAGGCCGTTGGCTTCGCTCATTTCTTGCCGCGTCCCCTGTCGTCGGGGCCAATGTTTACAGGCACCTGCGCCCCGGGGCAATCCGGAATAGAAAAAGTAGGCAGGGTTTGTAGTAAGTCCTTGATTGAAAATAACTTGTCTTATGACATTCCCAGGTGAGAGAAACCCTGAAGTCATGACACTACATATGGACCGGATCAAAAAGCCCACGAAAGACCAGGGTACGGATGAACAGCGCGGACGTCTTTTCGCTCGAGTTCGACATGCTGACGCGGACGTCTTCGCTCGCGAAAGTGCTCGAACGGTTCCGGTCCACGCATATCGAAGCGGGAACCCACCGCCAGCTGCTGCTGGAGCTCAACCACGTCATCAATGTGCATTCGCGCCTTCGGGAAGTCGCCGCGGACGTGGTGCCGCCCGAGGATTGGGCCTCATGGGCCGACCTGCTTGCTGTGCCCGGTCTCGCATTCGAGCAAGGTCGTTCGCTGCTCGATGACCTGCGTTCGCTGGGGCTGAATTCCATGGACAGCGTGTCGCTGACGCCACTGCCTCAGACCATCGCCATGGCCGCCTATGCCCACTACCAGCTGGTGGAGCGGGCCACCGTCGGCCTCGTCGGTTTTCTCTGGTTCTTCGAGCGCATGCCGCGCCTGTTCTATCCGCTGTGGAGTGGCGCCTGCCAGCGGGGTGGGGTGCCCGACAAGGCGCTTCGCGCTCTCTCCGAAGGCTCGGAGGTCGACTTCGCGAGGGACCAGGTGGTCGCGAACTGCTGCCGCCAGCTCGTCCGCCGGCCGCGTGACCTCGGCCTTGCCACCCAGAGCCTGCACGACACGGCGGAGCTGTTCGCCACCATGGTGGACGCGGCGCTGCTTCGTGCGGAGCGCCGCCCCGCCCAAGAGGCCGTGACCGCGGTGGCCTGAGATGGAAATGGGGACATTCCTGATTTCCTAGAAAAAGGGGACAGGGCCCGAGTGCATCGCGCAGGCTCGGGGCTGGAAAGTCGAAGTGTCTGCCGGAGCTCAGTCTCGGGCGCGCGCTTCGCGCGTTCCCTCGGGCGAAGCTACGCAGGTGGAGCTGTCAGCGCTCCGCTCGCAACTGCTGGTGAACGCGGACTTGAACTGGACCACCAAAGAGTACCTCCGCGCTGACGCTTCGCCCTCGGCGCCCTCGATTCGCTCCGGCAGACACTTCGACTTTCCAGCCCCGAGCCATCCAAGGTCACCGGGCCCCGTCCCCTTTTTCTAGGAAATCAGGAATGCCCCCATTTACTATCCGCGCGTGATCTATCTCATCGACGCGTCGGTTTACGTTTTCCGCGCCTACTATTCGATGCCGCCGGAGATGGCCGACCGCGATGGCCATCCCGCGCATGCGACCTTCGGTTTCGCTCGATTCCTCGGGGATCTCATCGAGCGGGCGCAGCCCGATCACATCGCCGTGGCTTTCGATGCGAGCCTAACGACCTCGTTCCGCAACCAGATCTATCCGGCGTACAAGGCCAATCGCGACCCGCCGCCCGCGGATCTCAAGCTGCAGTTCGAGCGTTGCCAGGAATTCTGCCGGCACGCGGGCATCTCCTCGTTCGCGCACAACGAATACGAGGCCGACGACATCGTCGGTTCGTTGATGCTCCGCTGCCGCGCCGCCGGCTTGCCCGCCACCGTGGTCACGCGCGACAAGGACTACGCGCAGCTGATCCGCGAAGGCGACGTCTACTGGGATTACACGGACAACGCGCGCTATCGCTACGAGCAGATCGAGGAGCGATTCGGCGTGGCGCCGGAGCGCTTTGCGGATTTCCTCGCGCTCATGGGTGACAGCGTCGACAACATCAAGGGTGTGCCGGGTGTCGGTCCCAAGACCGCCGCGGCGCTCATGAAGGAGTTCGTCTCACTCCAGGAGCTGTACGACAACCTCGACCTCGTGGCGAAGATCCCGGTGCGCGGCGCGGGAAAACTGGCGGCCAAATTGCTGGAGCATCGTGGTGCCGCGTTCTTCGCTCGCCGTCTCACCGAGATCGCCTGCAACATGCCGCTGGAGATCACGCATGCCGATCTCACGCGGCGCGCGCCCGACATGGCCGCGCTCGCGCAGTTCTTCGACCACCACAACTTCGGCCCGATGCTGCGCCGCCAGGCCGAGCGGCTCGCGCTGCTGAAGCGAGCCGCCGCGGCCTGACGACACGCCACTAGTCCTTATTCGGGATGTCGACCCGGCCGGTGATGGCATCGTGGTCGATGGACCCCGAGCCGTCGTCGCGCACCGTGAAGTTGCCCGATACCTGCCCGGCATAGATGTCGCCGGAGCTGTCCGAGTCCACGTCCACGTTGCCGCGCACGTCTTCGATGCGGATGCTGCCCGAGCTGTCCTGCTGTACGCGGACACTGCCGCCAGCCTTTCGGATACGGATGTCGCCGGAGCTGTCCTGGTCGATGTCGACTCCACCACGCACGTCGTGGATTTCCACGTCGCCGGAGCTGTCGCTGACCCGGGCCGAGCCCGCGCCTTCGATGTCGAGATCGCCGGAACTGTCGGTGACTTCGACGAGCCCCGCGATGCGGTTGATGTCGAGATCACCCGAGCTGTCCTGCAGCTTGAGTGCGCCGAGGTCCTCGAATGCGGCGTCGCCGCTGGAATCGATGGCCTCCACCGGGATGCTCGACGGGAGGGCCACGCCCAGGTTGACGTAGGCGTAGTCATTCTTCATGAACGACCAGCCGTTGTTGTCCTGGGGCAGGCTGGTTTCGACATACACGATGTTGCCTTCACGGCGTACAGACACCTGCGTCTGGTCGAGCAGATCCTGTTTGGCGGCACAGGCCACGCCGCGCGCTTCGATGCGGACGGCGTTGCCGCGACCCAGCACCTGCATGTCCCCCGCGCCGGCCCGGATGACCACCTTTTCACGCCCTTGGCATCCACGCCACCGGCCCGATCGGCCGTGAATTTGCAGTCGTCGCCCCAGGCCATGGCGGAGGCAGGCAACAGGGCCAGTAACAAGAGTCCGTGACGGAAACGCATGGTGTTCTCCCGAACAGGTTCGTGTCCTTGAGACTGGCGAGAAGGCATTTCGGTTTACACTCCGCGTCCGTGAATAACCAAAACATCCAATCCGTTCTCGTCGAAGAACGAAGCTTCACCCCTTCCCGGAATTCACCGCCAAAGCACGCCTCAAGGCCGAGGACGTGGCCAAGCTTCGGGCCGACGCCGCCAGCAACTACAAGGGCTTCTGGGCCCGCCAGGCGCAGACCGAGCTTCGCTGGCACAAGCCCTTCTCGGTGACCCTGGATGACTCCAAGGCCCCGAACTATCGCTGGTTCACGGACGGTGAGCTGAACGTCTCCTGGAATTGCCTGGATGTGCATCTCGAGGAGCGCGGGCACAAGACCGCCGTCACCTTCGTCGGCGAACCGGGCGACGTCCGCCACGTGTCCTATCGCGAGTTGCACGCCGACGTGTGCCGCTTCGCCAACGGCCTCACTTCGCTGGGGGTGAAGGCAGGCGACCGCGTCGTCATCTACATGCCGCTGGTGCCCGAGGCCATCGTGGCCATGCACGCCTGCGCGCGAATCGGCGCGATTCACTCGGTGGTGTTCGGCGGTTTCTCGGCGCTGTCGCTCAAGGACCGCATCGAGGATGCC
>CAWJWS010000005.1:0-44742 GCA_963846605.1 uncultured Pseudomonadota bacterium | reverse complement strand
CCTCAACGAGGAAGATGTGTTCTGGTGCACGGCCGACATCGGCTGGGTCACGGGGCACAGCTACGTGGCCTATGGGCCGTTGGCCGCCGGCGCCACGCTCGTCATCTACGAGGGCGCGCCCACGTTCCCGCACGCGGGGAGGTTCTGGCAGATCTGTGAATCGCTGGGCGTCACCATCTTCTACACGGCGCCAACCGCGATCCGCGCGCTCATGAAGCTCGGCGACGACATTCCGGCTCGCTATGACCTCACGAAGCTCAGGTTGTTAGGGTCGGTGGGCGAGCCCATCAATCCCGAAGCCTGGATGTGGTACCACGAGAACGTCGGCGGCAGCGCTGCCCCATCGTCGACACGTGGTGGCAGACGGAAACCGGCGCCATCATGATGTCGCCGATCCCGGGCGTCACCGCCACCAAGCCTGGCTCGTGCACGCAGCCGCTGCCGGGCATCGACGCGACCATCGTCGATGCGCGCGGCGAAGAAGTGCAGGGCGCCGAGGCCGGCGGCTATCTCGTCATCCGCAAGCCCTGGCCCTCCATGCTCCGCACCATCTGGGGCGACAACGAACGTTACCTGTCCACCTACTGGGCGAGTTCCAGAACCGGTATCTACGTCGCCGGCGATTCCGCGCACCGCGACAAGGACGGCTACTTCTGGATCATGGGCCGCATCGACGACGTGCTGAACGTCGCGGGCCATCGCCTGGGCACGATGGAAATCGAGTCCGCGCTCGTGGCGCATTCCCGCGTGGCCGAGGCCGCCGTGGTCGGCAAGCAGCACGAGATCAAGGGCGAGTCGGTGTTCGCGTACGTGGTGCTCAAGGGCGATCGCGCCCACCGGCGACAAGGCCGAGGCCTTCGCGAAGGAACTGCGCGCGCACGTGTCCGAGCAGCTCGGCGCCATCGCACGCCCCGATGACATCCGCTTCGTGGACAACCTTCCCAAGACACGTCCGGAAAGATCCTGCGCCGGCTGCTGCGCGCCATCGCGCGCAATGAAGACATCACGCAGGATCTGACGCACGCTGGAGAATCCGGCGATCATCGAACAGCTGCGCGGCAATGAAGCCGCGGCGGCGCCCGCGGCGAAGGTGGCGCCGGAAACGAAAGCTCCCGCCAAGAGCGCTCCGGCCAAGAGCGTTCCGGCCAAGAGCGTTCCGGCCAGGAGTGCCAAGGAACAAAAGACGGCGGGGAAGCCTCAGGCCAAGGCGACGCCGAAGGCGAGTGCCACGGCGAAGAGCAAGACCAAAGCGAAGCCCAAGGCCAAAGCCAAGGCGAAGACGCCCGCGAAGAAGAAAGCCGGCAAGCTCGCGAGGCGTATCGGCGGCTTCGTGAAGCGGGCCGCTCCGATCGTGGGGAAAATTGCGCGGCTCGCCAGGAAGAAAACGAAGAAGGCCGCAGCCAAGGTCGCGAAGAAAAAGCCGGCAGCTCGACGCAAGAAGTGAGCATGCGCACGCTGACAGGGACGTTGGCGTCAATGTTGATGGTGGCTGCGGTCCCTGCGCGGGACACGGCCAGGCCGGGATCGATGTTCAGGCAGTGCGCCGATGTGCGCACGAAAACGGAATTCGAACCGCTGGTTCCCTAGGCGGCGCGGACCACACTCAGCACCGCCACGAAATGGCAGGCCACACCCCCGAGCACGAACAAGTGCCACACGGCGTGCGTGTACCGCTTCGACTTCCACGCATAGAACGGCGTGCCGGCGGTGTACAGCAGGCCGCCGGCGAGGATCCACGCGAGCTGCGCGCCGGTGAGCGAGTCGATCATCGGCTTGATCGCGACCACGGACATCCAGCCCATGCCCAGGTACAGCGCCAGCGACAGCTTGGAAAACGGAACCCGATGGTGAACTTGGCGACGATGCCGAACACCGCGAGGAACCACGCGATTCCGAACAGCGACCAGCCCCAGGCGCCTTCGATGGCGACCAGCGCGAACGGCGTGTAGGTGCCGGCGATCAGTAGATAGATGGCCGAGTGGTCGAGCTTGCGCAGCACCAGCTTCAGTTCCGGCTTGCTCGCCCAGTGGTAGACCACGGAGGTCACGAACATGGCCAGTGCGCTGATGCCGAACACCAGGCCCGTGACCAGGCGCCAGGCATCGGGCAGCGACACCAGCACGAGCACGGGAATCGCGACGCAGCAGGCCAGGATGCCGAGGCCCGCGGTCAGCGAATGCGCGAGTTCTTCGGGTCGGGAATAGGGAGCAGTGGCCGCCATGGCCGCGAGCTTACATGACTACGCGCGGGCTCGGGATCAGCGGCTGGCGGTGGTGCCGTTGTCCGGGAACTCGGCTTTCGGCAGCTGCACTTCGCCCAGCAGGATACGTTTGAGGTAATCCGGCGCGATCAGGTGGCAGTACTGGCGGCCACCGCTGGCGGGCTTGTTGTTGGCCACGCGCACGTTGCCTTCGCCGCGAAGGCTCTTGGCGCGGATGCGCAGCGTGCCGCCCACATCGGTCTGCACCATGGTGAAAGCTTCCAGCCACTGGGCTTCGCTCATGGCCTGTTCATCGGGATCGAGCAGGATGGGGATCGAGCCCTTGAAGGGCATTCTCTTTTTCTGCCGGTCGGTGAGCGTCGCCATGACGGCATCGAGCGTGCGGCGGTTGAGCCGCGCGCAGGTGGTGGACTCGCCCGCGGCCGTGGGGCCGTGCGCGGCGCGGATCTTCTCGGCGCTGTGCAGCTTGCAGGAGATCATGCGGGCCTTGGTCCGCTGCTGATCGGCGTACTGCACGAACTGGAATGTCTGCAGCGGCTTCACCGACGGCGTGGCGCCGGAGAAAGACTGGTAGTCGGCGACGACGGCATTGTTGACCGGCACGCGGGCGCTGGCGATTTCCTTCTGGGCGATCGCGCAGTAATCATTGAGGGTGGGAACCACGAGCTTCTGACCGACCACGACGGGGCGCGGATCGCTGGCGCAACCGGCGACGAACAGACTCGCGGCGAGACAAGCCTTTATGATGGTCTTCATGAGCGTCCCATTCCCTCTGGAAAGAAGAGTCCGATGCAGCACGAGCGTCCTTCGCATCGCCGGCGATTCTGGCGTTACGTCATGTGCGGATTCGCGGGCACAGTTCTCATGACGGCGAGCCCGATGGCGGCTTCTTCACCAAATGAGGGGCGTCCATTTGTCATAGCGCATCGGGGCGCCAGCGGGTACGTGCCCGAACACACACTTCCGGGCTACTTCATTGCGATTCAGCAGGGTGCGGATTACGTGGAACCCGACCTCGTGATCACCCGCGATGGGGCACTGGTGGCCCGTCACGAGAACGAGATCGGTGGCACCACGGACGTGGCGGCGCGGCCGGAGTTCGCGGCGCGCAAGACGACGAAGAGCATCGACGGCAAGGATGTCACCGGCTGGTTCACCGAGGACTTCACGCTGGCGGAGTTGAAGACGCTGCGCGCGCGCGAGCGGCTGCCCGAACTTCGCAAGGCGAACACGCGGTACGACGGCGCCTTCGAGATCCCGACCTTCGAGGAAGTGCTGGAGCTCGTGGCCGCGGCCGACAAGCAACGCGCCGACGCCGCAAGAGCGAAGGGACAGCCGCCGCCGCCGCGCATCGGCATCTATCCGGAGACCAAGCATCCGAGCTACTTCGAGAAGCTCGGCCTGCATTTCGACGATCGCATGCTGGCGGCGCTGGCGCGCCACGGGTACACGCGCCGCAGCGATCCTGTCTGCCTGCAGTCATTCGAGGTGGCCAATCTGAAGTCACTGCGCGGCAAGACCGATCTGCCAATCGTGCAGCTCATCGAGCCGTCAGGGCAGCCGTTCGATTTCACGCTCGTAGGTGACACGCGCGCCTATCGCGATCTGCTCGGTGATGCGGGCCTGCGCGAGATCGCGGGCTATGCCGACGCCATCGGTCCGCACAAGTGGATGGTCGTGCAGTTCGCCGACGGGCGGCACTCCGACACCGGTCTCGCGCGCGGCGCCCGCGCGGCGGGCCTGGGCGTGCACGTCTGGACGCTGCGCGCCGAGAACGAATTCCTGCCGGCCGATCTGCGATCTCCCGGCGACGCGGCCGCACGCGGCGATCTTGCCGCCGAAATCCGCGCGCTGCTCGATGCCGGGATCACCGGCTTCTTTTCCGACCACCCCGATCTCGCCGTGCGTGCGCGCGACGAGTGGTGGGCACAGAAGTAACTCCATGCCACAGCCATTCCATCTCGCCATCCCCGTCCACTCGCTGGCCGCCGCTCGCGGCTTCTACGGCGAGCTCTTCGGTTGTTCCGAAGGCCGCAGCAGCGAGGAGTGGGTGGACTTCGATTTCTTCGGCCACCAGGTGGTTGCCCACCTCGATCCGTCGCGCAGACCGCACGTGCATCACAACGAAGTGGACGGGCATGACGTGCCCGTGCCGCATTTCGGCGTGGTGATGGAGTGGCAGGCCTGGCAGGCACTGGCCGACCGGCTGCGCACGCGCGGCGTCCGCTTCGAGATCGAGCCCGGCATCCGCTTCGCGGGGATGGTGGGCGAGCAGGCGACGATGTTCCTCTACGATCCCTCGGGCAACGCGCTCGAGTTCAAGGCGTTCAAGGATCCGTCGCGGCTGTTCGCGAAGTAGCCGCGCGCTCCGCGGCCGTCGCGCGTAACGCCAGGCTCACGAGTTTAGCCGTGAGCTTCTGGCCGAAGCCCGCGGGCTCGGCGAGGCGCAGGCGATCGAGATAACCACGGTGCTCCGCCGCAATCCCGCCGGCGAGCGCCCGCGCCACCGTCAGGAGCTTGGTGGTGGTGTCGCGCGTGTTCTCCTTGAGCCAGCGCAGCGCGTGCGACAGGTCGATCTCCTCGCGCGTGAGATCCGTGCCGAAGGGGTATTCGGAGAACAATCCCGCGCGGCGCGGCGCCGCGAAGCCGCGCTCGAGACGCTCGGGCGTGTTGTTTCGGTGTCTTTCCGGAATCCGGTATGCGGCGTCTATCTTCCGCGCGCGCTTGGCCTCGGACAGCAAGGCCTCCTGGAACCGCGAGTCCGCGATGTTCAGCATGGCCGCGACACACTCGGAGTCGGTGCGGCCGCGCAGGTCGGCGACGCCGTATTCCGTGATGGCGATGTCGCGGAGGTGGCGCGGGATGGTCAGGTGTCCATAGCTGGTCACGATGTTGGAGCTGAGCTTGCCATCCTTGCGCCGCGTGGAGCGCACGCACAGCACGGAGCGCGCGCCGGGCAGCGCATGCGCCATCGAGACGAAGTTGTACTGGCCGCCCACGCCGGACACCACGCGTCCGTCGGCGAGGCCATCCGAGACCGCGGCGCCGAGCGTGGTGAGCATCATGGTGGTGTTCACGAAGCGCGCATGGCAGCGCTGCGCGATCCGCAGCTCCTGGTCCGGGCCATAGATCTGGTTGATGAATCCCACGCCACGCATGTCGAACAGGCGGCGTTCGGATTCCGGCAGCGCGCTCAACGCGGAGTAGAACGCGCGCGGTCCCAGCAGGAAGCCGGCCTGCATGACGATGCCGCCCTGCAGTTCCAGCCCCAGGCATTCCCGTGCCAGCGCGGTGCGCGCCTTGGCATCGGCGAGGTCCGGCGAAAGGCGTTTGCCATCGGGCGAGAGGATGGTGCCCTTGTCCCACCGCGTTTCGCTGCGGAACACGCCGGCGGCGCGCAATGCGGTGACGTCCGCCTCGCCGAGCACCGGTCCCGCGCCATGCGCGAGCATTGCCTCGAGCAGTCCCGGCTCCACTCGCGTGCTCGAGCCACTCGCGGCCAGCGCCCGTTGCAGCGGCAGATAGTCATAGACCCGGCGCCGCAGGATGCCGGCGCGATACAGGTCCAGCATCTGGTCCACGAACATCTCGGTGGCGCCGAACAGGCCGGTGGTGAACGGTGCGCGGCCGCCGGTTTCGTCGATGAGCGCGGCGTTGTCGTCGCCGCCGAGGTCCGCAAGCGCGCGTCGCCAGGCATCGTTCTGCTGGTGACGCAGCAGCAGCGAATACACGATGGAATCGCCGAGTTCGCCGATGCCGATCTGCAGCGTGCCCGCGTCCTTCACCAGGCTGCTGGCATGCAGGCCGATGGCGTGGTCGACCGTCGACAGCGAGGGGTTGGGCGGCGCGAACAGATCGTGGTCGTAGCGCGAGTGATCGAGCAACAGGTCGAAGGTGTCCGTAGGCACCTGGGCCGCGCCGAGCATGAACGGCATGTCACGGTGAACCTGGCCCATGAGCACCAGTGGCTTGCCCGATGCGCGAAGCCGCGCGAAGTCGGGAAGCAGGTCCACGGTGAGATCGGGGTTGCTGCCCAGGCTGATTTCCGTGGCTCCGCCCACCGTGCGCCGCGCCACGACATGCGCCAGCACGTTCACGCCCCGATGCAGCAGCTCGCGGGCCACGTGCGTGTAGTTGGCCGAGACGTAGTGCGACTGCGCGTGCGTGGAATTCAGCAGCGAGCCGGGCTCGAAGAAGAATTCGATGACTCGGACGTTGGCAGGAACCTTGTCCGCGCGCACGGCCGCGAGGTAGTCCAGTTCCGGGTAGTTGCCGAACAGCCGTTGCGCCAGCGGCTCGACGAAGCGCTTCTCGAGGTCGCCCGACGCCGTGGGCTTCCGAAGGCTCAGCGCCGTGAAGATGGTGAGATCGAGGCTGGCATCCGCGCGCGCGCGGCGGAAGAATTCATTGGCGATGAGATTGGGCTTGCCGATGGCGAGCGGCAACGCCAGCACCACCTTGTTACCCACGCGCCGCAGCGCCTCGTCAACGATTTCCCCGACATCATCAAACATCTGCGGCATGCCGCTACACTCTCATCCGCACACACGAGGGTCAATGCAGATGAGCCTGAAAATTCCCGCGCTCGATCCCGCCACGCTCGCGCCGAGGACCGCATCCGGATATCCCGAGCCTTACCGTTCGCGCGTACTGCCTCGAGAGAAGCGCGCACTCGGTGATGCGCTCGGGCTGCAGACCATCGGTATCAACCAGACGATCCTGCCGCCGGGCAAGGAATCGTCGATGCGCCACTGGCACACGCACGAGGAAGAGTTCGTCTACGTGCTGAGCGGCGAGCTGGTGCTGAAGACGGACATAGGCGAGCAGGTGCTCACGCCCGGCATGTGCGCGGGATTTCCGGTGGCGAAGGACGTGAATCACGGCGACGGGCATCAGCTCATCAATCGTGGCAACGTGCCCGCCGTATATCTCGAGATCAGCAACCGCGATCCGCGCGACCAGGCCTACTACTCGGACGTGGACCTGCATTTCCACGGCGCCAATGCCGAGGTGAGGTTCACGCGCAAGGATGGATCGGGCTTCTGAAGCGCTAGTGCAGCGTGCGCTGCGGCGGGTCCAGCCGGTTCACGGGGATGACCTGCGCTTCGCCTGCGATCGCCTGCGCGCGCCAGAGCACGAAGCGGTGGTCACCCATGAGCCCCGCGACCTCCGGAATGTTGCGGTGATCGAAGCCGGGTAGTTTGCCCAGGTGCGACAGCAGGTCATGCTGCGCGGCCAGCGACTGGCTGATCAGCACGCCCGATTTGCCGGTTCCGGCCAGCACGTAATACGCCTGGCCTCCGGCGCGGGCATCCTGCGTGACGATCAACGAGATCTCACGCAGCTCGCTCCAGGTCACCTGTTCCCACTGGCCCCGCGCCAGTCGGCGCAGGATGCCTTCATCGTTGATCTGCAGCTGGTCGCCGCTCTTGCGCAGCTCCCAGGTGAGCAACCACGGCTCTAGCAAAAAGATCGCAAACAACGTGAACGAGATGCCGAACAGCCACCAGCTGGTGGTGCCGGTCCAGGCCGGAAAGAATGCGAGGACCGCGACGGTCAGCGTCACCGCGATCCAGACGCGGCGCATGGTGGAGACCACGGCCATGGCTACTTCGCGCGCACCAGCGCGACCTTGTACTGGATCTTCACTTCATCACCCACGGACTCCGTGGATTTCCATTCACCCTGGCCCACGCCGTAGTCGAGGCGCTTGATGGCTGTCTGGCCCGAGAGTTCGAGACCGGCGGCGGTCGGCTTGAGCGTGAGCGGCAGGCGCAGATCCTTGCTCACGCCGCGCAGCGTGAGCTTGCCGACGGCTTCGAGTCCGCCCGACGCATTGCGCGCCAGCGAGCTGGCGACGTAGGTCGCCGCGGGAATCCTTGCCGCGTCGAACAAGTCCGGGCTCTTGAGCGCCTCGTCACGCTCACCGTCCTGGGTGTCCAGCGAGCCGATCGTCACGTTCACGCTGAGCGAGCCCGCGGCGGGATTCTTCTCGTCATACACGAGCGTCGTCGCGAATGTCTTGAACTGCCCGGTGCTCATCGCGTCGAGCTGCTTGAACGTGAACGCAAGACTGCTGCCGCTGGCGACCTGGACGTACTTCACGGCGCCGGCGCCGGCGCTGGCGCTGGCGGCTGGCGGCGCTGATTGCGCGGGCTTGGCGGCCGCGGCCGGCCTGGCGGGTTCCGCTGCCTGCGCACCCAGCGCGAGCAATGCCAGGAACGCCGGTAGATAGTGGGTCATGGGATCACTTCACTCCGCCGAAGGGCAGCATGCGCCGCAGGACTTCGTTCTTGTCGATGAACTGGTGCTTGAGCGCGCCGGCAATGTGCAGCAGCGCGACGATGACGAGCGCCGCGAACAGCTTGCCGTGCAGGCCGTGCATGAGGTCGTAGAAGCTCTTGTCGGGTCCCACGAGGTCCGGAAACTGGAACAGGCCGAACCAGCTCACCGGGAAATTGCGAGCCGATGACATGAGCCAGCCGCTGAGCGGAATGGCGAAGATCAACGCATACAACAGCACATGCGAGAGGCCCGCGAGCGCGCGTTCCCATTTTTTCGCCAGGCCTTCGAGCGAGGGAACGGGATTGAGCCATCGCCACACTAACCGGACGATCGCGAGCGCGAGGATGGTCATGCCGAAGGACTTGTGCAAACCCAGAGCCTGCAGCTTCGCCGCCCCGAGCGGCAGGGCATCGGCACGCGCGGCGATCACCCATTGGTTGAGGATCAGCAGCACGATGAGCCAATGCAGGGTCTTGGAGACGCTGCCCCAGGAGCGAGTGGTGTTGCGAAAATTCATGCCGTTAAGCTATCCGCGTGCAGTGGGCGGGTCAAAGCCACCAAAGAGAGAGACCTTCATGAGTATGTCGTTCCAGCCCGCCAGGTTCCCCCGCCCGCTGCTGGCGGGGTTGCTCTTATGGGGACTGGCCGGCTGCCAGACAAGTCCTCCGCCCGCGCCGGAGCCGGCGCCGCCGGTCAATGTGCCCACCGAGCCCGGCGTTCCCGCGGGCGCGGAGTCTTACAAGGTGGTGGCCGAAGAGTCCTGGCTGCAGATCCTCGTGTATCGCGGCGGGGCCATGGCGCGCCTGGGGCACAACCACGTGATCGCCTCGCATCATCTCGAGGGCGAGGTCTTCGTGACACCGGATCCGCTGGATACGCGCTTCGACATCCGTATTCCCGTGAGCGAGCTCACCGTCGATGAACCTGCCATGCGCGAGTCCGCCGGCACGGATTTTCCTCCCGGCGTTCCGCAAAGCGCGCGCGACGGGACCCGCAGGAACCTGTTGTCGGAGGCCTTGCTCGATGCGGGCACACATCCCGTGATCCGCCTGCGAGCGATGGACGTGAAAGCGGCGGGCGAGGGCTACGACGTGGGTGTGGAAATCACGCTCAAGAACCAGGCCCATGTGGTGCGTGTGCCCGTTGCCCTGGAACGCAAGGGCGGCGCGCTGATGGCGCGTGGTGAGTTCGGGCTCAAGCAATCCGAACTCGGGCTCAAGCCCTTCAGCGTGGCGATGGGCACCCTGGTGGTGCTCGACGACATGAAGATCCGCTTCGAGATCTCGGCGCGCAAATGAAAAGGGACGCGCCTCCGGTGGAGACGCGTCCCTTGATCGAACGAACTACTTCGACAGCTCGGCGAACAGCGCGTTGGCGCCGTAAACCTTGGTCAACGCTTCCTTCATGATCGCCGGGTGCACGGCCACGGCGCGGTTCTTCTCCGTGTCGAACCAGTACGAGCCGGAGATCGAGTGGATGTTGCCGTCGAACAGCAGGCCTACCACCTCACCCTTGGCGCTGATCAGCGGGCTGCCGGAGTTGCCGCCCACGATGTCGTTGTTGGTGGCAAGGTTGTAGGGCGTGTTCAGGTCCAGCTTGTCCTTCGCCTTGAGCCAGCTCTCGGGCACGCGGAAGGGTTCCGCTCCCGTGGCGCGTTCGAACAGTCGCGAGAGCCGCGTGACGGGCGGTACCGCCGTGCCGTTCTCGACCCACGCACCCACCGTGCCCCAGTTGAGGCGCAGCGTGAACGTGGCATCCGGGTACACCGAGGTGCCCAGCACGGCGAAACGCGCCTTGGCGATCTTCCCGGAGGCCAGTTCGACCGGCGCTTCGACCTTGTCTTCCATCTCCTTGCGCACCTTGCGCGACTCGGGCTCGATCGCCCGCGCGAGCTGGATCATCGGGTCATCCGACGCGGCGATCGCCGCGGCGCCGCCGTTCCACAGGGCCAGGCGGGCCGCCGGGTCACCGAGCTTCGTGCCCGCCACCAGGCGCTTGGCAAGCTCCTCGGGGGATTCCTTGCTGAGCAGCTGGCGGACGAGCGGATGGTCGGGGCCTAACCACTCGCGCAGGCGCTCGAGGCCGAATCGCAGGCGCAGCGCTTCCAGTTCCGGGTACGCGGGCACCGCGGCGCGGAGCTGCTGCTCGACGCGCGGCAGGGCGGCATCCGTATATTCCCGGAAGCGCTCGCCATTGGGCTTGCCGCGTTCCTCTGCGCCACGCACGAGAGCTCGCGCGTAGGTGATGAGACGGCCCTGGAATCCGGCATTGGCCTCGATGAAGTTGTAGGGCATGAACAAGCCGCGTTTCACGGCCTCGGCCCGTTCGATGTCGCCCCACGGGTCGCCGATGCTGCCGCGCAGTTCCGCGTTGGCCGCGATCTGCTTCTTGAGGCTGTCTTCTTCGGCGGCCTTGCGCGCGAACAGCTGATCCTCGTGCAGCGCGTCGAGTTCCTTGCGGCGCACCTTGATGAAATTCTCCACGCCGTTCAGCTGGTCGGCGGCGATGCGGGCATTCTGCGGGCTCTCGGAAGAGAACTGGATGTAGCGGCCACGCAGTTCCGAGTTGCGCAGCAGCCAGTTCGGCAGCACGTAGTCGCGCTGCGCCTTGAGTTCGCTCACCGTGAGCAGCCGGTCGGTGGAACCGGGGTGGCCCGACACGAACACCGGATCACCCACGCCGGGGCCGGCGAAGTTGATCTTCAGGTGGTTAGGCGTCTTCACCGGCTTGCCGGCTTCGTCGTAGATGCGCAGGATGCCCATGTCCAGGCACCAGCGCGGGAACTGGAAATTGTCCGGGTCGCCGCCGAACGCGGCGATGTCGCCTTCCGGCGCGAACACGATGCGCACGTCCGTGTACCGCTTGTACTGGTACATCCAGTACTGGCCGCCTTCGTACAGCGTGACCGCCTGGCACTTGCGCTTGGTCGAGGCTTCGCAGGCCGCTTCGAGCTGCGTGAGCGTGGACTTGCGGGCCTCGTTGGCGGCCTTGTCGTCCTTGCCGGCAATGGCCGCCGCGATCTTGCCACTCACGTCTTCCATGTCGACGAGCACGTCGGCGACCTGGGTCTGGCACTTCTTCTCGTCGCCGGGCCTGGCGGCGAGGAAGCCGTCATCGACCAGGCTCTTCTCTTTCGAAGACAGATCGGCGAGACAGCCCGCGACGCAGTGATGGTTGGTCAGGATCAGGCCGTTCGGCGAAACGAACGAGCCGGTGCAGTTCGCCAGCCGGACAGTGGCGTTGCGAACCCGGTCGAGCCAGGCCTGGTCGAGCCGGGTCTTGAGCGTGGAGTTCGCCTTGTCGAGCGGAAAGCCGTGGAAGGTCCACATGCCTTCGTCGGCGTGCGCCGCCGTGAAGGCGAGCAGCGCCGCCGCGGCGGCGGTGAGGAATCGCGTCATGAGAAGACTCCGTATAGTTCTTGGAACCGCCGGACGGCCGGGGCTCGGTGGCGCGATTATGGCCGAACGCATGGCATGATGCGCCGGCGTGAAAGACCCGCCTGTCGCCGATTCCGGGCCACCTGCCGCACCACGGCGCTTGGGCGGCATCCTGCTTGCGCCGGGAAACCTGCCGCGGCACGCACTCATCTATCTATATGCGGCGCTGGTCACCGTCGGGCTGCTCGCCTTCATCAGCTTCTTCCAGGCGTGGCTGCTCAACGTGAACCTGCACCTGCCGGAACACCTGCAGGGCCGCACGGTGGCGGCGCTCAATTTCGCCAACGAACTGGTGGCCCTGGCGCTGGTGGCGCCATTCGGCGCGCTGGCCGACAAGATCGGCCGCCGTTCCGTCTATGCCTTCGGCTTCCTGTGGCTGGGCTGCGGATTCCTGCTGTACCCGCTGGCGCGCACGGTGCCCGAACTCACGGCCTGCGCCCTGTTCTTTTCCGTGGGTGTCGCCGCCGTCGGAACCATGTTAGGGACCGTGCTCGCCGACCTCCCGGAAGAGCGCTCGCGCGGACGCCTGGTGGGAGTCGCCGGGTTCTTCCAGGGCCTGGGCGCGGCACTCATCGTGCTCCTGTTGGGAGGGCTGCCCAAGTGGCTGCAGGCGATGGGCCACGACGAGATGCAGGCTGGTACGTTCACGCTGTGGACCGCGGCGGCGCTTTGCGCCTTGTCATCTGTCGTGGTGTTCCTGGGGTTGCGACGAGGCACCCCGAGTGCATCCGCTCCCGCGCTGCCGTTGCGCCGGATACTCGCGGAAGGCGTGGCCGCCGCGCGCGGCAATCCCCGCCTGTGGTTCGCGTGCCTGCTCCAGTTCGGATCCTTCGGCGATCGCGTGGTGCTGGGGACCTTTCTGACGCTGCGCCTGCAGCAGGCCTGGCTGGAGCGCGGCATGACCATGGCGGATGCGGCGGATCGCGCACGCCTTCCCTTCGTCGTGGCGATGATCGCGGGCCTGGCGACGGCACTGGTCGCGGGAGCGTTGCTGGATCGCGTGGACCGCTTGCGCGTGGGTACCGCCGCCATGGCGCTGGCCGCGTTGGCCTATCTACTCTGTGGGTTCGTCGCCGACCCTGCGCAGGACTGGGTCGTGCTGGTGGTGGCGGCGTTGCTCGGCATCGGCCAGATCGCGGCCATCATCTCGGGCCAGACGCTGCTGGGCCAGGAAGCACCGCGCGACGTGCGCGGCGCGGTCTTCGGCCTGGCGGGCATCTGCGCCTCGGCCGCCATCCTGTTCACCAATGCCTTCGGCGGCTGGCTCTACGACTCGGTGTCGAAGGGGGGTCCGTTCTTCCTGCTCGCGGCGGTGAACGGTGCGATCTTCCTGTTCGGCCTGAGACTGGTCAGTCGACCGCGGTGATGAGCAGCAGCGCCGTGCCTTCGGGCGCGCGCAGCAGCGCGCTCTGGCGCGGATCGAGTCCACGAGGCAGGTCTTCCGCCAGCTCCACGCCCAGCGCCTTGAGCCGCTCGATGCGCTCGCCCATGTCGGGCGCGGCGAAGACCAGCATGGGCTGATCCAGCGTGCGCGGGCGATGCACGGCGAGATCCACGTGGTCGCTGGTCATCGTCATGCGCAGGTAGGGTTCTTCGGTCTCGCCCATGGCGACGAAGCCCAGCGGCTCCCAGAACTCACGCATCTTCTCGAAATCCGCGGCGGGCATGCTGAACTCGGCGAAGTCGCCGCACAGCGAACCATCGGAATGCTCGGCGTTGCTGGCGAAGTGGGTCGGCGCTTCCTGCACGCGCACCGGCTGATTCGACGGATCCAGGAAACCGAACTCGTTGAAGCTGTCGTCACCCACGCGCTTCCATGCGATCTCCACGCCCTGCTTCTCGATGGCATGCGAGTGCTGCGCGACGCCCGCGTGCACGTAGGTGATCACGGGCGAGGGAAACTTGAACTGGTGGAGGCCGACGAACAGCTTGCCATCGGTCATCACGCCGTACGGATGGGGCCAGGTGTCGGTGGTGCCGCAATGGACGAACCCGAGCCGTTCATAGAAGGCGACGGACTCGGCGATATCCGCCGTCTCGATACTGATTTCGTGGAACTTGCCCAGCACTGTGGCGCAGCAGTGTACGCGAAGCCGCGCCGCGCGCTAAGTCAGATACCGCCCACGCATACGTACTTGAGCTCGGTGAATTCGAGGATGCCGTACTTCGAGCCCTCGCGACCGAGTGCCGCTTTCCTTGACGCCGCCGAACGGCGCGACCTCGGTGGAGATCAGGCCGGTGTTGATGCCGACGATGCCGTACTCCAGCGCTTCGGCGACGCGCCAGACGCGCGCCAGGTCGCGCGTGTAGAAGATAGGCGGCGAGACCGAACTCGGTGTCGTTGGCCAGCCGGATCGCTTCCTCGTCGGTCTCGAAGCGGAACAGCGGCGCCACCGGGCCGAAGGTTTCCTCGCGCGCGACGGATCATGTCCGTGGTCACATCGGTGAGCACGGTCGGCTCGTAGAACGTGCCGCCCAGCGCATGGCGCGTGCCGCCGGTGAGCACCTGGGCGCCCTTGGCACCGGCATCGGCGACATGCTCCTCGACCTTGGCCAGCGCCTTGGCGTCGATCAGCGGCCCCTGGTCGGTCTCGCCCTTCGAGGCCATCGCCGACGCTTAAGCTTGCCGACGGCCTCGGCGAGCTTGGCGGCGAAGGCATCGTAGACGCCGTCGCTGCACGAGGAGGCGGTTGGCGCAGACGCAGGTCTGGCCGGTGTTGCGGTACTTGCGAGGCGATCGCGCCCTCACCGCGGCGTCGAGATCGGCGTCGTCGAACACGATGAACGGCGCATTGCCGCCCAGCTCCAGCGCAGCCTTCTTGACGGTGCCGGCGCACTGCGCCATCAGCAGCTTGCCGACTGCGGTGGAGCCGGTGAACGACAGCTTGCGCACCTGTCGGATTGCGCGGTGAATCTCGCCGCCGATGGCCGCGGCGTCGCCGGTGACCACGTTGAACACGCCGGGCGGAATGCCGGCGCGCTGCGCCAGCTCGGCCAGGCGAGCGCCGAGAACGGCGTCTGCGGCGCCGGCTTGACCACCATGGTGCAACCGGCCGCCAGCGCCGGGCCGGCCTTGCGCGTGATCATGGCGGCCGGGAAATTCCACGGCGTGATCGCCGCGACCACGCCGACCGGCTGCTTCGAGCGACCACGATGCGCTTGTCGGCCTGGTGGCCGGGGATCACGTCGCCGTAGACGCGCTTGGCTTCCTCGGCGAACCACTCGATGAAGGAGGCGGCGTAGGCGATCTCGCCCTTGGACTTCGGCCAGCGGCTTGCCCTGCTCCGCGGTCATGATGACGGCGAGGTCCTCCTGGTTCGCCAGCATCAGATCGAACCACTTGCGCATGATGCGCGCACGCTCGCCGGCGGTCTTTTTCGACCAGGCGGGGAGCGCCGCATGCGCGGAGTCGATGGCGCGCCGCGTCTCGCTGGCGCCCATGTGCGGTACCTTGCCCAGCACTTCGCCCGTGGCGGGATTGCGGATCTCGGTAGTTTGGCCTGACTCCGCGCCAGCCCACTGGCCGTTGATGAATGCCTGCTCCTTCCAGAGCGAGCCGTCGACGAGCTTCAGCGTGTTCATTTGCTCTCCATCTTCTCGGCGAGGAAGGCCAGCGTGCGTTCGCGCGCGAGCTGGGCGCTCGCGGCATCGTAGGTGCCGCGATCCTCGCAATTGAAACCGTGATCCGCGGGATACAGGTGGAAGATCCCGTTGGGGTCCGCGGCGCGGATCCGGTCCACGTCACTCATCGGTATATGGGGATCCTTTTCGCCGAAGTGGTACATCACCTGCCGCTTCGGGGATTTCTGCAGGTGATCCTTGATCTGCCCACCGTAGTACGACACCGCGCAGATCACGGGCATCTCGCACGCGGCGAGATAGGCCAGCGTGCCGCCCCAGCAATAGCCGATCACGGCCACGCGCCCGGCGTGTTTCACCACGTTCAGCGACGAGGTGAGGTCCAGCATCGCCTTTTCTTTCGGGATCTGAAGCCGGTAACCGCGGCCTTCCTGCACTTCCTTTTCCGAGTATCCCAGCTCGATGCCGCGGCGGATGCGATCGAAGAGGCAAGGCGCGATGACCACGTAGCCCTGCGCGGCGAAATCGTCGGCCACGCGACGGATGTGGCGATTGACGCCGAAGATCTCCTGCGCAAGGACAATGGCCCCGCGCGCGCCACGGCCCTGCGGCGCGGGCGAGAGCCAGGCATTGAATTCATGGCCGTCGCGCGCCATGAGCGTGGTGAATTCACCCACCGGAGGACTCCTGCAGCGGAAAGCGCGATGAGAGGAACGCATTGTGCCACCGGCCGGCATGGCTGCTCCTCTCCCGAAGGGAATAATCGCGGCAACGCCTGTAGGGAGGTATCCATGAATCGACATCTGGCCTGGCTGCTGCTGGGTTTGTTTGTGCTGCCGGCGCGAAGCGCTGAGACCCTGGCCGAACTCACCGCGCAGGTGCGTGACGCCGAAACCGCCTTTGCGAAAACACTCGCTGACCGTGATGTGAAGGCTTTTACGGCGATGATCGCGCCCGACGTCATCTGGTTCGCCGACAAGCCGCTCCGGGGGCCGGCGGAAGTCCTGACGCGCTGGCGGAAGTACTTCGACGGACCCACGGCGCCATTCTCCTGGGCACCCGAGCAGGTGGAGGTGCAGGACGGTGGCAGGCTGGCGCTCAGCACCGGGCCCGTGACGGGCGCGAACGGCAAGCGAATCGGAACGTTCACGTCGATCTGGCGGCGAGAGGCTTCCGGTGAATGGAAGATCATCTTCGATCGCGGATGTGAGGCCTGCGACTGCGGCGACGAGAAGCCCTAAACTCCCGGGTGAATGGCAACCGACTATCCCGTCACCATGGCGGTGCGCGCGCTGCGCCAGCACAGGGTCGAATTCACGCCGCATCTGTACACCTGGGAGCCGCACGGCGGCACGGCCGCCTCCGCGGCGCACTTGCGCGTCAACGAACACCAGGTGGTGAAGACGCTGATCTTCGAGGACGAGACGAGGAAGCCGCTATGCATACTCATGCACGGCGATCGCGAAGTGTCGGCGAAGAACCTTGCGCGGCAGACCGGGCGCAAGAGTGTCGCGCCCTGCGCGCCCGAAGTGGCGGACCGGCACTCCGGCTACCAGGTGGGTGGTACATCGCCCTTCGGACTGAAGCGTGCCATGCCTATCTACTGCGAGAAGAGCATCATGGAACTGGCCCGCATCCACATCAACGGCGGCGCGCGCGGCTTCCTGGTGGAAATCGAGCCGAAGGAATTGGCGCGGGTCCTGACACCGACGCTGGTCGAGGTGGCGATCGCCTGATCCCTGGCGTCAACCCGAACGGATGACCTTGTTGTCCAGCGTGCCGAACAGGTTGTTGCCGTGGGCGTCGCGCATTTCGATGGCTACGCGGTCGCCGAACTTCAGGAATGACGTGGAGGGCTTGCCGGCCTCCAACTGCTCCAGCATGCGCTTCTCGGCCACGCAGCTGCTGCCGCGGCTGCGGTCGTAGTTGGACACCGTGCCCGATCCCACGATGCTGCCCGCGCCGAGCTTGCGCGTCTTCGTGACGTGCGAGATCGAGTTGCGCAAAGTTGAACGTCATGTCGATGCCGGCCTCGGGGTGCCCGAAGTCCTGGCCATTGATGCGGCTCGAGCAGCGGCAGATGAACGCGCGAGTCGCGCCAGGCATCACCGAGTTCATCGGGCGTGACGGCGACGGGCGAGAACGCGGTTGCCGGCTTGGATTGATAGAAGCCGAAGCCCTTGGCGAGCTCACCGGGAATCAGTCCGCGCAGCGACCAGTCGTTGACGAGCATCACCAGCTTGATGTGCCGGGCGGCGGCTTCGCGTGCTGGTGCCCATCGGCACGTCGTCGGTGATCACCGCGACCTCGCGCTTCGAGGTCGATGCCCCAGGATTCATCGCGCGAACGGGACGTCATCTCGCGCGCCCAGAAGATCGTCCGAGCCGCCTTGATAGACCAGCGGATCGGTCCAGAACGATTCCGGGCATCTCCGCGCCGCGTGCCTTGCGCACCAGTTCGACGTGATTCACGTACGCGCTGCCATCCACCCAGTGATAGGCGCGCGGCAAGGGCGCCGCGCACTGCGCGGGGTCGAACGGCATGACGTCCGCGTTCGCCGTCGTTCAGTTCGAGTGTCGCGGCGCCGATCGGCGAGGCGCGGCGCGACGCTGGCCCAGTCGTCGAGCGCGGCCTGCAGCGTCGGCGCGATGCCGGGAACGAGCAGGCAGCGCGTGAGGTCGCGGCTCACGAGCGCGAGCCGGCCGTCACGTCCACCGCGCTTCAGTGTAGCGAGCTTCACGCGGACGATTTCCAGCTGTCGACGTAACCAGGCCACTCGACGCTCTTGGCGGCCGCCGTCGATCTCGAGCGCATCGCGCGTATCGATCATCACGGCGTACTCGTCGGTGGCGGGCTTGCCCGGCTCGAGCACGTTCTTCAGCGCCTTGGGATGCGGCCCGTGCGTGAAGCCCGCGGGATGCAGCGTGATCATTCCCGGATGGATGTTGTCGCGGCTGAAGAAATTGCCCGCGTGATAGAACAACACTTCGTCGTAATCGTCGTTGTTGTGGAAGAAGGGCACC
Organism: uncultured Pseudomonadota bacterium; assembly: GCA_963846605.1. GTDB lineage: Bacteria > Pseudomonadota > Gammaproteobacteria > Steroidobacterales > Steroidobacteraceae > CADEED01. The sequence goes on along the minus strand of CAWJWS010000005.1, from coordinate 26,197 downwards.
TTCATCGCGCCGGGATCCGATTCGAACGGCCGCGGCACGAAGGTGCAGACCACGAAGCGATCCGACAGGAACGTGGTGTGCGCGGACGGCGGCAGGTGATAGCGGTGGCTCATCAGCGGGCGCAGGTCGCGCACGTTGATGCGCGCGACGCGACAGATCGCCATGCCAGCCCACTGCGTCGAGCGGGTTGAATGGATAGGTGACCGTGGAGACCTGCGCCGCCGCGCTTGATGGCCACGCGCCACTCCGTCGTCGCCTTGCTGGGCGCTGAAGGCGTCGTCGATACGCGGCGTGTCGAGCATCGCCGGCGTCGAAGATGGCATGCGGCCCCACGAGTCCCTTGTCGGGCAACCGGTAGGAGTTGTTGGTGGCCTCGATGAGCAGCGCTGCCAGCGGCGCGCTGCATTCCACGCGCCACATCGTGCCGCGCGGGATCAGGATGTAGTCGCCCGCGTCGAACGAGAGATGGCCGTAGTCGCAGAAGAACTCGCCGCTGCCCGCGTGCACGAACAGCAGTTCGTCACCGTCGGCGTTGCGCGCGAGCGCCGGCATGCGATCGCGGCAGCGCCAGAAGCGGACGCGCACCGAGGCGTTGTGCAGCAGCTCGGCGGCATTCCACGGCGAGTGCTGCGTATCGGTCGAGCTTCGTGCAGTCGAAGGCATGCGGCGCAGCGGCCCCTCGAAGTTCACCCAGCCGGTGGGCGGATGGCGGTGATAGAGATGCGAGGCGGGGCCGAAGAAACCTTCCTTGCTGATCTCCCGCTCGTAGGTGCCTTCCGGCAGGTCGGCGTGCGCCTGGCGGGAGGCGCGGCCTTCGACCTTCGGAAAGTGGACGTAACGCTTCATTGAGCCCTCGGGGACATTCCTCATTTACTTGTAACAATTGTGCTCGTCGGCGGGTGCCACTTGCCGTCAGTCAATTGTTACAAGTAAATGAGGAATGTCCCCAGCCCCCAATTTAGTTTCAGCTGAAACCATTTACAACCTTTGATCCCGCCGCGCGGAACCGCAAGGTTTTCTTATGCCTTCTCGAGGATGGCGACCACGCCCATGCCGCCCGCGGTGCACACCGAGATCAGGCCGCGCCTGGCCGTGGCGGACTCCGACAACTGCTTGGCCAGCGACGCCACGATGCGCGTGCCCGTGGCCGCGAACGGATGGCCGATGGCGACGCTGCGATCCGTTCACGTTGAGCTTGGCGCGATCGATGCTGCCCAGCGGCTGGTCGAGGCCCAGGCGCTCCTTGCAGTACTCCGGCGATTCCCAGGCCTTGCAGCGTGCACAGCACCTGCGCCGCGAAGGCTTCGTGGATCTCGTAGAAGTCGAAATCCTGCAGCGTGAGGCTGCGCGTCGCGCGAGCATCGCGGGCACGGCGTAGGCCGGGCGCCATGAGCAGGCCTTCCTTGCCGGTCACGTAGTCCACCGCCCACTGCTTGCTGTAGCTGAACCAGGCGAGGATCGGGCAGGTTGCGCGCGCGCGCCCATTCCTCGCGAGGCCAGCAGCACGGCGGAGGCGCCGTCGGTGAGCGGCGTGGAGTTGCCGGCGGTGAGCGTGCCGAGGCCGCTGCGCCGGTCGAAGGCCGGCTTCAGCGCGCCTAGCTTCTCGACGGTGCTGTCGGCGCGCACGTTGTTGTCCATCTTGAGGCCCTGGTATTCGCTGACCACCAGGTCGCTGAAGAAGCCGCGCGCCCAGGCCTTCGCCGGCGTTCACGTGCGACGAGGTTCGCCAGCGCATCCTGCTCGGCGCGCGGGATCTTCCAGGTCTTGGCCATCTGCTCGCAGTGCTCGCCCATCGATAGCCCGGTGCGCGGCTCGAGCACGCCGGGCATCACGGGCTTGAAGTGGCGCGGGCGGATCGAGAAGAACGGGCCCGAGCTTCTGGCCCAGCGACTTGCCGCGATACGCGCGCAGCAGGATCTGCTGGTACTCGCGCGGGTAGACGATCGGGCGGATCGCTGACGGTGTCGAAGCCGCCGGCGATACCCGCGTCGATCTGCCCCAGCGCGATCTTCATCGCGATGATGATGGCGGCATCGAGACCCGTGCCGCAGGCGCGCTGCATGTCGATGCCGGGCGTGGCGGGATCAAGGCCGGAAGACAGCACGCACTCGCGCACGAGGTTGAAGTCCTTCGAGTGCTTGAGCACCGCGCCGCCGGTCACGTCGCCGAGCCGTTCACCGGCGATGCGGAACTTGGCGACGAGCGCCTGCAGCACCGCGGTGAACATGTCCTGGTTGCCGACCCGGGCATAGGCGCCATGGCCGCGGGCGAAGGGAATGCGCATGCCACCGACGACGGCGACGCGACGAACCTGTGAACCAACCAGCATGACAGGACTCCGCGGTGAAACGTGGCGCTAGCATGCCACGGCGCGGTTTAACATCGCCGCATGCAAAACCGCCCGCTCCGTATCGCCCCGCTTCGAGTGACCATGGGACTGGGTGTCGCCGCCCTGGTCAGCGCCTGCGCATCGCTGCCCTCCACGCGGAGCGCCGACGCCACCCTCAACGCCCTCGTCGAGGAATACTTCGACAGGCAGCTCGAGCTGTCGCCGTTGAACGCAACCGCCATCGGCGACACGCGCTACGACGACCGTCTCGACGAGACCACGAGTCCCGGGTTCCGCGAGAAGGCGCTGGGAATACAGCGAGCGTTCCTGGATCGCGCGCGCCGCATCGACGCGGCTGGCCTGTCGCCCTCGTCGCGCATCACCTGGGAGATCTTCGTCGGCGAGCGCGAGCTCGCGCTGGAAGGGCAGAAATTCCCCGAGGAACTGATGCCGCTGAACCAGATGAGCGGACTGCCCATGGACCTGGCGGTGTACGGCTCCGGCTCCGGGCCCCAGCCATTCGCGAACGCGCGCGACTACGATCGCTTCCTCACGCGCGTGCGGCAGTTCCCGCGCTGGGCGGACGGCGCCATCGCGCAGATGCGCGAAGGCATGGCGCGCGGCATCACCGTGCCCCGGCCGGCCATCGCCAAGGTGATTCCGCAGCTGCGCGACCTGGTGACGCCGCGCGTCGAAGACAGCATCTTCTGGGCGCCCGTCGACGCGATGCCGAAGGGCGTCTCGACGAAGGATCGCGAGCGGCATCGACGGCCGCCTACCGCGAGGCGCTTTCGCAGGAAGTGTTGCCGGCCTATCGCCGCCTCGCCGACTTCATCGAGAAGGACTATCTACCCGCCGCGCGCACCACGGTCGGCTGGTCGGACCTGCCGGGCGGCAGCGAGTGGTATCGCTGGCGCGTGCGTGAGTCCACCACCATGAACATGGAGCCGGAGCGGATCCACGCGCTCGGCCTCTCCGAGGTGGCGCGCATCCGCGGCGAGATGCTGGCGGTGAAGGAGCAGGTGGGCTTCCAGGGCGACCTCGATGCGTTCTTCAAGGACCTCGAGGACAGACCCGCAAGTTCTACTTCAACAGTGAAGGCGAGCTGCTCGAGGCCTATCGCGACGTGAAGCATCACATCGACGAGCTGCTGCCGAAGATGTTCTCGGACTTCCCCAAGGCGGACTACGAGATCCGCGCGGTGGAACCCTTCCGCGCCGCGTCGGCGGCCGGCGGCTCGTACCAGGCGCCTTCCGCCGACGGCAAGCGTCCCGGCATCTTCTACATCAATACGTACAACCTGAAAGCGCAGCCGCGCTTCGGACTCGAGACGCTGTCATTGCACGAAGCGGCGCCGGGTCATCATTTCCAGATCGCCATCCAGCAGGAGCTCGGCGGGTTGCCGCGGTTCCGCCGCTTCAACAACTACGTGTCGTATGCGGAGGGCTGGGCGCTGTACGCGGAATCGCATCGGCAAGGAGCTCGGCGTATTCACCGACCCCTACCAATGGTACGGGCGGCTCTCCGATGAAATGCTCCGCGCGATGCGGCTGGTGGTCGACACCGGCCTGCACTGCGAAGGGCTGGACGCCGCGAGCAGTGCGATCAAGTACATGCTCGACAATTCGTCGCTGGCGGAAAGCGACGTGACCGCGGAAGTGGAGCGGTACATCGTGTGGCCGGGACAGGCGCTGGGGTACAAGCTGGGGCAGCTGCACATCACCGCGCTGCGCGCGAAAGCGCAGCGCGAACTGGGCGCGGCTTTCGACGTGCGCGAATTCCACAGCCAGGTGCTGCGCGACGGCGCCGTGCCGATGGACGTGCTGAGCGCGAAGATCGACCGCTGGATCGCGGCGAAGAAGCGGAGGCTAGTTCGGGTTGTACCCGTAGCCCAGCGTCTCGATGTCCGCGACGAGGCCGTTCTCGAAGCGCACGCGCCGCATGAGCTTGTTAGGGCCCAGGTTGTAGGTCCAGCTCTCCACCGGTACTTCCATGTAGTCGTCGCCGATGTAGTACGGGCGGCCGTGCGCCCAGATCATCGGCCGACGGTACACGCTGCGTTGCGTCACCTTGTCGGCGGGCTCGCCGCATTTCGCCAGCACCTCGGTGCGCGTATCGCCTTCGCTGACCAGCTTGCTGCCGCAACGGAACGCGAAAGCCGGCGAACTGGCCAGGAGCCCGAGGATCAGCACGGCGGCCGCACGTTTCATGGGGGCACCTTAGGCCGCCTCCGCTTAACCGGCAATGAACCAGTAGCGAACTTTTTGGCCTCCAGACCGTACTCATGAATATGGAAACCCGGCTTCGCCGCTTCTCGAGAGTCCTGTTGGGCGCCATGCTGGTTGCCGGACTGGCAGAGGCGCGGGCCGCCGATTTCGAGCTCACGCCCCCGGAAGCCGAGCGCGTGGCCCGCGGAGAGACCGTGATCCGCGCCAACCTGGACGCGAGCCAGCGCCGCGGCACGGTGCGGGCCGCGATGTGGGTCGATGCGCCGCCCGCGGTGGTCTTCCAGGCCATGACCCGCTGCTCCGAAGCCCTGGAGTTCGTGCCGCATCTGCGGGCCTGCCACGTCCGTTCGCGGTCCGCCGACGACAGCACCCGGCTCGTCGAACACGAGGTGGATTTCGGCTGGTACGCGCCACGTCTCAGCTATGTCTTCCGTGCGGACCTCGTCGCCGACCGGAGCATCGCGTTCCACCAGGTGAGCGGTGATTTCAAGGTGAACCAGGGCATCTGGGAATTCGAGCCGGACGCCACCGGCGAACGCACGCTGCTGCGCTATCGCGTGCAGATCGACCCGCCGGGCTATGTGCCCAACTGGCTGGCGCGGTCGACGTTCCGGCGCGAGCTGCCCCGGATGCTGGCCGCCCTCAAGGAGCGTTGTGAGGGAGGCCAGATTTCCAGCACCCACGCAAACATCTCTCCTAACCGTCTCTCTCAATAGACTGATTGCGGAATCCGGCGGCGTACCGGCAAGATGCCGGCCCCCATGAGCGCCGCCATCGACCGCAAGTTCGAACAAACTCTCGCGGCGCTGATCAACAGCGGCGAGCCGCAGATCATCCAGGGAGGCCGCAAGGGCCTGGAAAAGGAGTCGCTGCGCGTCACGCCGGGAGGGCACATCGCGCGGACGCCGCATCCGCGGGCGCTGGGCAGCGCGCTGACCAACGAGAACATCACCACGGATTTCTCCGAGTCGTTGATCGAGCTCGTGACGCCCACGTTCCGCACGAGCTGGGAGCTCTTGCAGTACCTCACCGACCTGCACCAGTTCGTCTACCAGCACATGGGCGATGAGCTGCTTTGGGCCACGTCGATGCCGTCGATCATCGACGAGGGTGATGACAGCATCCCCATCGCGCAGTACGGCAAATCGAACATCGGCCGCATGAAGTCCGTGTATCGCAATGGTCTCGGCATCCGCTACGGCCGCGTCATGCAGGCCATCTCCGGCGTGCACTACAACTACTCGTTCCCCACGGCCATGTGGGATCCCTGGGCCGAACTGCTGCAGTCGCGCGATCGCGGCCAGGATTTCATCTCCGCCAGTTATTTCCACCTGTTGCGCAACTACCGCCGCCACGGCTGGATCGTGCTCTATCTGTTCGGCGTGTCGCCGGTGGTCTGCAATTCCTTCCTGCGCGGCCGCAATGTGACGCTGCCCCGGCTGTCGAAAGACACCTCGTACGAGCCTTACGCGACTTCTCTGCGCATGAGCGACCTCGGCTACCGTAACCGCAACCAGGCGGGGCTCTCGGTGTCGGTGAACAGCCTCCAGGAATACGTGCGTGACCTGTCGCGGGCGATCGTGACCCCGCACGAGCCCTACGAGAAGCTGGGCGTCAACGTCGATGGCGACTGGCGCCAGCTCAACGCCAACATCCTGCAGATCGAGAACGAGTACTACAGCTTCATCCGGCCCAAGCGTGTCGCGCGCTCGGGTGAGCGGCCCACGAAGGCATTGCTGCGCGCCGGCGTGGAATACGTCGAGGTGCGCGCACTGGACGTGAGCGCCTTTGACCCGGTGGGCGTCAACCAGAACAAGCTGCGCTTCCTCGAGATGTTCCTGGCGCTGTGCCTCATGAAGGACTCGCCCCCGATCGCCACGTCGGAGCAGGACATCCTGGATGCGAACCACGTGACGGTGGCGCGCCGCGGGCGCGAGCCGGGGCTCACCCTGCAACGTGACGGACGCACCATGGCCATGAACGCGTGGGCGCGGGAGCTGCTCGATTCCATGCAGGGCATCGCCGAAATCTTCGATCGCGGCGACCCGTCCCGCCCGTACCAGGCGGCGCTGGCGGTGCAGGCGAGCAAGGTGAATCACGTCGCACTTACGCCATCGGCCCGGATGCTCTCCGAGCTCGAGAATACGGGTGAATCCTTCTTCGATCTCGCGCTGCGGATGTCACTGCTGCACAAGGAATATTTCCTCGCGCTCTATGCCCCCAACGTGGACCGCCAGGCGGAGTTCAAGGCTCAGGCCGAAGAGTCCCTTAGGGCTCAAGCTTCCATCGAAGCGGCCGATAGAGTGAGTTTTGAACAGTATTTATCGGAGTACTCGTCCCCCTGAAAACTGTGACGTACGTCTAGGTATTGACATATCCAGAAAATGTTGTTCTCGACGCCTATTTTTTAACATTCGGCGTACTAGAATCCCCGACCAGAAGACCTCAAGGTCCAACGGTTCAGGGACTGAAATGAAAACCAAGAATCAGACCGAGCATGACCTGCTCGAGTTGGCGATCGCGAAAGCGGCGAACGAAGACGGTTTTGCGTCTACCGCCGATACCAGCACGATCCGCAAGCCGGCCTGGAGCCCGCTCGAAGTCTGGCGCACGCGCGTGAAGCCCCAGCCTGCGCAAGCCCGCCCGGAATCCAGCCAGATCTAGTGCGCTGGTAGCGTCCTGGGTACGCGCGCGGCTTGCGTCGCGGCGCTCGAACACATAAAAAGCAGTCTCATTCAGGGAGACTCCCCAGGCTCTGACCTATGGCGGTAGCCAAAACCACGCCAGGCACCTCGGAAACGGCACGGACACTCGCCAAGGGTTTCCGTTTTCTGCGTTTCGAAGAGCCCATGGAAAGCGAATTCCGCGCCGACCATCGCGCGCGGCTGCGCATCTGGAACCGGCTCGCCATCTGGCTCTCCGCCTGCACCGTCGTCGGTTATGCCGTGCTCGACCACTTCGTGCTGTCGGCGGACCACGCCCGCATCACGAACATCGTCCGGTTCGGAATGCACGTGCCGGCGGTCATCATCATGCTGCTGTGTACGTCCAAGCGGTTCTACACACGCTGGTACGACCTGGGGATCGGGGTCGTCGCGCCGCTGTTCGGCATCGGCATCGTGATCATGGCCGCGTTCTCGCCGCCGGCCGAAGTGCCGCTGGTGGGAGGCCGGCTGCTGCTGGTCGCCTTCTTCTTCTATTTCATGATCGGGCTGCGCTTCCGCGAGGCCGTGGGCGCCAACCTCATCGTGTTCGCCGCGCTGGCGATCGCCTCGCTCACCACGTCGATGCCGGCGTCGAGCGCCACCTATCTGCTCTTCACGTTGTTCGTGGCGAATCTCATCGGACTGGTGGGCTCGTATGCGCTGGAGCACGCGCATCGCACCGCCTTCCTCGAGCATCGCCAGCTCACCGAGGTGGCCACGCACGACGGCCTCACCACGCTGCTGAATCGCGCGGCTTTCGAGGACCAGATCCGCCGCGTGTGGCAGCAGGCCCAGCGCGACCGCCAGACCGTGTCGGTGATCATGATCGACATCGACTACTTCAAGGCCTACAACGACCGCTATGGCCACATCGCCGGCGACGATTGCCTGCGGCGCGTGTCGAGCGCGCTGCGTGAAGCCGCCCGCCGCCGCCCGCTGGATTTCGTCGCGCGCTACGGTGGCGAGGAACTCGTGGCCGTGCTGTATGGCGCTGACAAGTCGTACGGCGAAAGCATCTCCCGCGGCCTGCTGACCGCGGTGCGCGAGCTGCGCATCCCGCATGCGAATTCACAGACGCAGCCCTACGTGACCGTGAGCGTGGGCGTGGTCGCCATCGATGCCTACCGCGTCCCCACGCACGACGCCGCGGTGGCGCTCGCCGACCAGGCTCTCTACGCCGCCAAACATCAGGGCCGCGACCGCTACGTGGTGATGGATCATGGCGCCGGCAAGCTCGATCCCGCGGCCACCACCGTGCTGCCGCTGCGCGCCGGCGAGCAGTTCCGCGAAGCCGCGGGTAGCTAGCCCGCGGATGATCCTGCGGTCCCTCGAATGGATCCTGGCCGCGCTCGCGGCCACCGGCATCGTGACGGTGGGCTACGTCCTGGTGAGCGAGCCCATGGAAGTGCGCGAGCGCCTGCTCATGATCGCGGCCCTGCCGGTGCTCGGCACCTTCATCTGGGCCTGCGTGGGCCCGCCTCTCCAGGGCCGCTCGATGTGGGTCGCCGCGTCGGTTTTCGCGGTGAGCCTGCTCGTGCTCTTCGCCACCCTGCTCAGCGAGACCCTGTCGCCGGCCGCCTGGGCGGGACTGGTGGGGTTCGCCAACGCCGGTGGCCTCATGCTGCTCCGCCGTGCGCGCACCGTTCAGCGGTAGATAGACACCTCGTCGCGCCCCGCGGATGATCGCGCGCCGCGGAACATCCCCTCGCTGTTGAAATCCAGGACGATCGCGCCGTCCGGCGCGATCGCGATGACACCCCCATTGCCACCCAGCGCCTTCATGCGCGCCAGCGTGCCGCGCACCGCTTCGGCCAGTGACAGCTTTGCGTACTGCATCTGCGCGCAGATGTCGTGCGCCACCACCGTGCGGATGAAGTACTCGCCATGGCCCGTGGCCGATACGGCGCAGCCGGCGTTGCTGGCGTAGGTGCCCGCGCCGATGATCGGCGAATCGCCGACGCGTCCCCAGCGTTTGCCGGTCATGCCACCGGTGGAGGTGGCCGCCGCGACATTGCCGCTGGAATCCAGCGCCACGGCGCCCACGGTGCCCATCGAGTGCGCCACCAGGTCGTTCTCCTTCTCGGCCGATCCCTGCAGCAGGCGGTGGAGCTGTCTTTGCCGGATATCGGTGCGGAAGTACTCGTTCGACACGAAATCCACGCCTTGCGTGCGCGCGAACTCCTCGGCGCCCTGGCCCACGAGCATGACGTGAGGCGATTGCTCCATGACCCGCCGCGCCAGAGTCACCGGATTGCGGATGTGCCGAAGTCCGCAGACCGCACCCGCACCCAGCGTGCGGCCGTCCATGATCGACGCGTCTAGTTCGGCCGCGCCATCGCGCGTGAGCACGGCGCCGCAGCCGGCATTGAACAAAGGATTGTCCTCGAGCGAGACAACCGCGGCGGTCACGGCGTCGAGGCTGCTCGCCCCTTCCTCCAGCAGTGAAAAGCCGGCGTCGAGCGCGTCGGAAAGGCCCTGCAAATAGAGCTTTTCCTGATCACCGGATGTCTCGCGACGGGACAGGGTTCCGGCGCCGCCATGGATGGCGATGGCAAACATGCTCGACTCCTTCACGCACGACCCGGGTGCGAAGTGACCGGTACCAGCACCGAAATAGACGTCAGGCGGGGGCGCCTTTTTCGCTAAAATTCCGCGCCGTCCGGCCCCAGATACTAGAAGAGATACATGCTGACTCGCATCAAGAGCCTGCTCGTCGCCAATCGCGGTGAGATCGCCATCCGCGTCATGCGCGCCGCCAACGAGCTGGGCATCCGCACCATCGCCGTTTATTCGCAGGAAGACCGTTTCTCGCTCCACCGGACGAAAGCCGACGAGGCCTATCTGGTGGGCCGCGGCAAGGCGCCGGTGGATGCGTATCTCGACATAGAAGACATCCTGCGGGTCGCCGTGGAAGCGAAGGCCGATGCGATCCATCCGGGCTACGGCTTCCTCTCCGAGAATCCCGAGTTCGTCGAGGCCTGCAACGCCCAGGGCGTCATCTTCGTCGGGCCCACGCCGGACATCATGCGTTCACTGGGCAACAAGGTGGCCGCGCGCAACCTCGCCACCACCGCGAAGGTGCCGGTGATGCCGGCCACTCCGCCGTTGCCCGCCGACATGGAGGTCTGCAAGAAGCAGGCGGCCGAGGTGGGCTACCCCGTGATGCTCAAGGCGAGCTGGGGCGGTGGTGGCCGCGGCATGCGCGTGATCGAAAGTGATGCGCAGCTCGCCGAGCTGCTGCCCGTGGCGCGCCGCGAAGCCAAGGCCGGCTTCGGCAACGACGAGGTGTATCTCGAAAAGCTGGTGCGCAAGGCGCGGCACATCGAAGTGCAGATCCTCGGCGACACGCACGGCAACCTCGTGCACCTGTTCGAGCGCGACTGCACCGTGCAGCGTCGCAACCAGAAGGTGGTGGAGCGCGCGCCCGCGGCATTCCTCACGGAAGCACAACGCAATGAACTCTGCGGCTATGCGCTGCAGATCGGCAACGCGGTCAAGTACCGCAACGCCGGCACCGTGGAATTCCTGCAGGACGCCGACACCGGCAAGTTCTACTTCATCGAAGTGAATCCGCGCATCCAGGTGGAGCACACGGTCACGGAGGCCATCACGGGCATCGATCTCGTGAAGGCGCAGATCCGCATCGCCGATGGCGCGAAGATCGGCGAGGACGCCAGCGGCGTCCCCGCGCAGAAAGACATCCACATCACCGCGCATGCGTTGCAGTGTCGCGTGACCACCGAGGATCCCGAGAACAACTTCTCGCCCGACTACGGCAAGATCACCGCGTACCGCTCTCCAGCGGGCTTCGGCATCCGCCTGGATGCGGGCACGGCCTACGCGGGCGCCATCCTCACGCGTTCGTACGACTCCATGCTGGTGAAAGTCACCGCCTGGGCGCCGAATCCCGTTGAAGCCATCGCGCGCATGCATCGCGCGCTCTGGGAATTCCGCATTCGCGGCGTGGCCACCAACCTGCGCTTCCTCGATCAGGTGATCACGCATCCGTCGTTCGCGAACGGCGACTACACCACCAAGTTCATCGACCAGACGCCCGAACTCTTCAAGTGGGAGAAGAAGCGCGACCGTGCCACGCGCGTCCTCACGTTCATCGGCGACGTCATCGTCAACGGCAACCCTGAAGTGAAGGGCCGCCTGAAGCCGAAGCAGATGACGCTGGCGCGTCTGCCCAAGGTGAGCGTCGCCAAGGCGCCGCCCGCGGGCACGAAGCAGAAGCTGGACGAGCTCGGCGCCGCTGGTTTCGCCAAGTGGATGCTGGCGCAGAAGCAGGTGCTGATCACCGACACCACCATGCGCGACGCGCACCAGTCCCTGCTCGCCACGCGCATGCGCACGCCGGACATGGCGGCCATCGCGCCTTACTACGCGCACATGCTGCCGCAGCTGTTCTCGGTGGAGTGCTGGGGCGGCGCCACCTTCGACGTGGCCATGCGGTTCCTCAAGGAAGATCCGTGGGGCCGCCTCGAGCAGTTCCGCGCCGCGATGCCGAACCTGCTCCTGCAGATGCTGCTGCGCTCCTCGAATGCCGTGGGCTACACCAACTACCCGGACAACGTGGTCAAGGCCTTCGTGAAGCAGGCCGCCACTTCCGGCATCGACGTGTTCCGCGTCTTCGACTCTCTGAACTGGGTCGACAACATGCGCGTCGCCATCGACGCGGTAGTCGAGACCGGCAAGCTCTGCGAAGCCGCCATCTGCTACTCCGGCAATCTCTCCTCGCCGCAGGAGACCAAGTACACGCTGGACTACTACCTCGAGATGGGCCGCAAGCTGAAGGCGGCCGGTACGCACATCCTGGGCATCAAGGACATGGCCGGCCTCTGCCAGCCCAACGCGGCGTTCACGCTGGTGAAGGCTCTCAAGAGCGAGCTGGGCCTGCCCGTGCATTTCCACACGCACGACACCTCCGGCATCGCCGCCGCCAGCGTGCTCGCGGCGGTCGCCGCGGGTTGCGATGCCGTCGACGGCGCCATCGACGCGATGAGCGGGTTCACGTCGCAGCCCAACCTGGGCTCGATCATCGAAGCGCTGCGGTTCAGCGAGCGCGATCCCGGCATCGATCACTCCGCCGTGCGCGCCATCTCCATGTACTGGGAGCAGGTGCGCAAGAACTATCTCGCTTTCGAGAGCGACATGCGCGCTGGCGCCTCCGAGGTGTACGTGCACGCCATGCCCGGCGGCCAGTACACCAATCTCAAGGAGCAGGCCCGCAGCGTCGGTCTCGATGACTCCCGCTGGCCCGAGGTTTCGCAGGCCTATGCCGATGTGAACCAGATGTTCGGCAACATCGTGAAGGTCACGCCGTCGTCCAAGGTCGTCGGCGACATGGCCATCCTCATGGTGTCGTCCGGACTCACGCGCGAGCAGGTGCTCGACCCCGAGTACGAAGTCGCCTTCCCCGAATCCGTGGTGCAGATGATGCGCGGCGATCTCGGCCGGCCCGAGGGCGGCTGGCCCGAAGGCATCCAGAAGAAGGTGCTCAAGGGACAGAAGCCGCTGGAGCAGCGTCCCGGGGCCACCATGGCGCCGCTGGATCTCGCCGCGGAGCGCAAAAAGCTGGACGAGAAGTTAGGCCGCCCCGCGACCGACACCCAGTTCGCGTCCTATCTCATGTACCCCAAGGTGTTCCTGGACTACGCCAAGGACCGCACCGCCTTCGGCGACCTGGCCATCCTGCCCACACCGGTTTTCTTCTACGGCATGGAGCCGGGCGAAGAAGTATCCGTCGACATCGAGCGGGGCAAGACGCTGATCGTGCGTTTCGTCGCCGTGTCCGAAGTGCGCGACGACGGCACACGCCAGGTGTTCTTCGAGCTCAATGGCCAGCCGCGATCCATCGTCGTCGCCGACCGTTCACAAGTGGCCAAGCGGCCGCCGCAGCGGAAGGTGGACTTCGGCAATGCCAAGCATGTGGGTGCTCCCATGCCGGGCACCATTGCCACCGTGAAGGTGGTCGTCGGCGCCAAGGTGCAGAAGGGCGAGCTGCTGCTCACGATGGAAGCCATGAAGATGGAAACCAGCGTGCGCGCGGAAGTGGAAGGCACGGTGGCGGAAGTGCTGGCGAAGCCGGGGCTGCAGGTGGATGCGAAGGATCTGCTGGTCGTCTTGACCTGAGCCGCCGCGCTCGCCCCGGTTCTCCGGGGGTTCAGCTGCCTGTAATGCTCGCGGCGATCCGCTGCCACGTCGGCGTGTGGGCCACCCACTCGTGGATCGGGTGGCGCAGCAGGAGGGCAACGGTTGCCCACATCGTTGCCGGATGCAGTCGGCCGAGCGATCGCCAGTCATGGATCAGCAGCGGCACCAGCAGCAACACGTACACGAGCACGTGGTGTAGATAGGGGCCCGGTTTGATGCCCATCATCAACATCAAGCGCGTCAGCGGCGCGCCCAGGAACAGCAGCGTCGCCAATAGCATGAGTCGCTTGTGCGTGGCCGCATCGCGGCGCAGCCAGATTGCCGTCGTCACGAACGCCGGAAACAGAATCAGCGACAGCAAAGGGGTGAAGATGAAAGCGCGCGACGCTTCGGTGGGCCGGGGCTTGCCGAGAATCACGAGAAACCCCGAAATGACCATGAGGCTCACGATCACCAGTCCCCATCTGCCGAGCGAGGCGTGCCAGGAATAGCGCCGCTTCCGGATCAGAAGCGATTGCGTCAACAACAATGCCAGCCACGCGGTGAACAGTGCCGCATGCACATGGACCAGCCACTCCAGCGGCGGCGACGCGAACCAATGCTTGAGGTAATAGGTTGGCGCGAATCCCGCGAAAGAAACAAGACAGGCCAGGCCGAGTAGCGTGGTGAAGAAGAGACGATCGGGTCGGGGAAAAGGCGCGAGGGTAGACATGGGTCCTCCGGTTTCCACGAAGCCCACGCCTTTCGAGAGGGGGATGCCATGGACTCCGGGAGGACTACGCCTGTTCTGTGTCTGAACTGGGCCTGGAGTCGGATTCGGACAGTTAAGCTTGCGGCATGGAAGAAGGGAACCGCGAAATCGTCCAGTTCGACAGCTGGAAGCTGCTGCATCGCCCGTTGGAATTGTTCCGCGACAGCACGCGAATCCGCATTCAGGACCAGCCGCTCATGATCTTGGAATCCCTGCTCGTCAATCCGGGCGCGTTGGTGAAGCGTGAAGAGCTGATCGCCAAACTATGGCCGCGGACGGTTACGGACTACGAGGCCGGCCTGCACACTGCAGTGCGGAAACTCCGTGCTGCGCTCGATGACGATGCGGATACACCCCGCTACATCGAGACAGTCCCTCGTCAGGGCTATCGGTTCATCGGAGCGGTGAACACGCCGCCTCGGACCTCTATGCAAGCGGAGAGTCCGGAACTGCGGACGGCACCACCGCCAGCACGATCACGATGGCCGGCCTGGGCGGGAATGCTCGCCGTAGTCCTCGCGGCGGGAACGTGGTGGTGGATTGCCTCGTCGAATCGCATGGGGCGCGACGCGGCCCAGGAGACGTGGCTGAGTGGCGTGTTGGCCTGGCAGACCGTCGGAGGTGGTGGGACGACGAGCCGCGAGGTGGACCGCGTCGAGGATATCTTCACGCGAGCCATCGACCTCGACCCCGCGCTGGCGGAGGCCTTCGCCGATCGAGCGCGAGTGCGCGTCGGCAAGTTCGTCGCTGGTTACGACACCAGCGAAGCCAATATCGCCGCGGCGCGCGCGGACCTCGTGCGCGCACGAGAGATTGCCGGGCGGCGCGCGTTCGTGCTGGTGAACGAAGCACGCCTCGCCTATCTGGTGGATCAGGACATGCCGAGGGCGCTGGACCTGTTGCGGCAGGCCGAAGCGGTGGACGCACTGGACGGTGACCAGCTGATGACCAAGGCAAACTTCCTGGCCTTCGCCGGTCGCCAGGAGGAATCGCTGCCGGTGTACAGACAAGCGGCGCGACTCGACCCCGGCAATCCGGTGATTTACCGCTTCTGGATGGTGAATCTCTTCAGCGCTCATCGGCCGAAGGAAGCCCTTCAGGCGGTGCGTGAATTCGACAGCCGCATCCCCGGCAGGATAGAACGCGGTGAATGGCTGTTTGCCTACACCGGCGACACCCGGCGTTGGCGCACGGAAGTCGAAGCGGCCAATCGCGTCGGAAGGTTGCCCAATGGCATCTCCAATGAGTTCGATCTGTTACGCATGGAAGGAAATTTTCCAGCGCTGCAGCAGCTCGTCGAGAAGGCCGAGCCCGCATTGTTCCGCCCACACAGTGCATCACGAACCGTCATCGGCAGCGCGGAAAGGCCCGTGGCCGAGCTGCGCGGATGGGAGCGGCTGTTGGCAGGCGATGTGCAGGGCGCGGCACGGGCGGGGAGTGAGCTCGATGAATTCCTCGCGCGCCAATCGCCCCACCCCTGGAACCAATGGTCCATCCGGCTGCTGGAAGCCGAGGCGGCGACTTTGCGCGGTGACAAAGCCAACGGAGCTGGAAAAGCGATCGAGGCGCTGCGGTTGCTGCCGCAATACCCGAACTTTGCGGTGCGAGCGTACAGTCACATGAGGGCAGCGCGGGTCCTCGCCTGGTGTGGAGAAAACGAGGAGGCCCTCCGCCTGCTCGAGCTGCTGGCAACCACCTTCCCGGGCGTCGGTCCGGCGGTCATCAGCCGTGATCCGTTGTTGCAGCGTCCTCTATCGGGATACCCACGCTGGCAGGAGTTGCGCGCTCGCCTCGAAGCCCAGGTTGCCGAGAACCAGGATCTGGGAAGCTAGGCCTTCCGGCTAGCGATAACGATAGAACCGCACCTTCTGTATCTGCGGATTCCCCGGCGGCAAGCGGACGTGTCGTGCCCTGGTGCGTCTGATCCCCATTGAGCCTGCGGCCCGGCACCCACTTCCCATTCACGTCGAACACGCCTTCCTCGACGATGTCGAGGCCCACGCGTGGCGGGCCGTCATCCGCTCCCTTGTATGTGAGGGTGATGCCCTGGCCCGCGAACCAGAAATCCTCGCCACCGGCCCAGATCATCATGCCGCCGTGATCGG
Source organism: uncultured Pseudomonadota bacterium (assembly GCA_963846605.1). Lineage (GTDB taxonomy): Bacteria > Pseudomonadota > Gammaproteobacteria > Steroidobacterales > Steroidobacteraceae > CADEED01. Next base: position 9,923 of record CAWJWS010000005.1, on the reverse strand, counting down.
CGATGGTTTGCTTTTCCTTCGGCGTCCACGGATCGATGAAGGTCACGGTGAACTCGATGCCGCCCAGCGTCTTCTTCACGGGCGTGTCGACGACGCTGCCGTCTTCGTTGATCAGCGCGCGGAATCCGCCCATGCGTTGCTTGCCGCGGTTGGCGAGGATCAATGGCGTGAGCTGTTCGATCACCGCGTAGGACCGTGACAGTGCATTGGGCGCATCACCGAGCGACTCGATCGAAAACGGCGAGAACCCGAGTGTGTCGATCTCGCCGAAGGAATAGAACGCGTTCGCCGGGCCCTGCGAGTTCGTCGCGTTGTTGGCCTCCGGGATGAACAGCATGTTGTCCGCGCGGTTGAAGCGCCCGGCGAGCTGCGAGAAGTTGGGGAAGTAGATGTCGGGCGCCAGGAAGTCGAGCGACGGCGCGCCGGCTTTCCAGACATCCAGCAGATGCGGCAGCGGCCCGCCACTGGGGTATTCGCCGGGCTTGCGGCCGGTGCGATTCAGGGCGGCGTTCACGAACATGGGCAAGTCGTACCGGGCCTTGCCTGCTTTCACGAGAGCCTCGGTGAACCGGGCGTAGTGCCAGGCGGTGAACACCTCCTGGCCCCACTCGTCGCCGCCGAACACCTGCGCCCAACTACCGGCGCTGCGCCTGCCGTTGGCCTTCCAGCGTTCCAGCAGTTCGGGCTCAACCTTGTCGCCACGCGAACCCAGGGACTTCGTGAGTTCCGCCGGCACGGGGCCGGCATACGCCTTGTCCGCCACCGCGCCGCGCTCGCGCGCCACGGGCAGCATGCCGATCTCGTTCTCCACCTGGATCATGATCACGGTGTTGTCCTTGCCATCCACGCGCTTCAGGTACTCCATGAAGGCGGCGAAGGCGCGGGCATCGACTTCACGCGTTTCATTGGAGAACGCGGAAAGGATCTCCACGCTCGCGCCGTCGGCCAGGGCTACGCGCGGGAAACGCTTCTGATCGCGCTTCACCCACGAGGGCACGTACGTGGACATGCTGTTCTTCCACGCGCCGAACCAGAGCACCACGATCTTCAGGTCGTGGGCGCGCGCGTCGCGCAGCAGGGCATCGACGCTGCTCCACTCGAACTTGCCTTCCGTGGGCTCGATGAGCTCCCAGTAGACGGGCGCGAGCACGGTGTTCAGGTTCATGGCCGCGAGCCGCGGCCAATGGGGCTTCATGTACTCCGCGCTGGCGGCGCTGGAATTTCCGAGCTCACCACCGCGGACCAGGAATGGCCGCTCATGCACGAGCAGCTGCTGCGTGCTGCCGTGTTTCTCCAGGCGTGGCGGACCCGCATACGCGGACGACAAGAACGCCACCAGGGCGGCGGCGAGGCCAGTCAATGTCTTCATGAATCCCCTTCCTTCCGGAAGGGGATATTAAGCGCCCTGCAACGTCTGCAGGAAGGCGTGCACGGCGGCGATCTCGTCGTCGCTGAAGTGCGCGAAGCGCACGCGGGACGTGGGGCCCATGAGCTTGAGGTCGCGGTCGCCGATCGGCTTGCCTTCCTTCATGAGGCGGCTGAACTGCTCGAGCGAGTAACCCTTCACCACGTCGAGCGGCGGCGCGTTGATGGGCGCAAAGCCTTCCAGGCTCTGGCCATGGCATTCGCTGCAGAAGTTCATCGTCAGATAGCGGCCGCGGCCCACCGGGTCCTCGGCGGTCCTTGGCGGCCGGCGGCAGCAGCGGGATGGCCTGCGCCGCGGGCTTGAAGTCACCCTTGGCCAGCAGCACGCGGCCGATGACGCGGACTTCGGTCTTCCCGGTCTCGCCTTCGATGGTCACGGGCACCGTGCGCAGGTAAGCAATGAGCCTGCCGAGATCGCGATCGCCCAGGTGGCGGTACATCTCCGAGGGCATGAACAACACGCTCTTGCCATCGGGCTTCACGCCCTTGCGCAACACCGTGGCGAGCTGCGCATCGCTGTACTTCGGCAGCACGGTGCTGATGTTCGGCGCCACGAGACGCACGAGGTTCGGGATGTCGTCGACCAGGCCGCCTTTGAGCGTGTCGCCATGGCAATGCAGGCAGCCCGCGAGCTGCGCGATGCGGTGACCTTCCTCGATTTCGGCGACTTCGGTGGGAATCGTCAGCGCAGCCGTGTCGCTCACGGCGTATTCACGCGCGAGCTCGCGCGATGACGCGAAATACACCCCCGCCAGCAGCAGCGAAATGACCACGGCGAGGCCGGCAACGACGAATCCCATCCACTTCAGAAACTTCTTCACGATCTTCCCCATACACAATCTGTTGACAATTTCCCTTCGCGACACACAACATCTGGTCGTGCATCGGTTCTCGCGAAAGCGAGATGAAAAGGGAATGCGGTGAGGCGAATCGTAAGTGGTCGCCGAATCCGCAGCTGCCCCCGCAACTGTAGACCGCAAGCGAAATGTGACTTTTTCCCTGTGAAAAAGTGTCGAGGTCACTGAGACCGAGTCTCGGGAAGGCCTAACAAGTCGCGATGGAGCGGTGAGCCAGGAGACCTGCCGGCGCACACTTTGAAGTACTTCTGAACGGACGGGGTGTGCCGGCAGTAGCGCAGTTGTCTGCTGTCCGCAGGCACGCGTTGCTCCCATTCCCCCACGCAGCCCAGGCAAGGGAGTGGTGAATGGCGAGTCAAACAGTCTCCGGCGTGCGCGCGAAGCTCGCGCGCGAATCTCAAAAGAATGCAGCGAAACTCCTGAAGGCCGTCGCCGCGACGCCGGGCGTGGACTCGGCCAAGGCCGCGCGCGCCGCGATCGAGGTCACCATCGACCCCTCGCGCGATGCGCTGCTCACCGACTTCGGCAAGGCCACGCTGGTGGACCGCTACCTGCTGGCCGGCGAGACACCGCAGCACTTGTTCGCGCGCGTGGCCCGCGCCTATGCCGACGACCAGGCGCATGCGCAGCGTCTCTACGATTACATCTCGCAGCTCTGGTTCATGCCGGCCACGCCCATCCTGTCGAACGGCGGCACCGAGCGAGGCCTGCCCATTTCCTGCTTCCTCAATGCGGTCGAGGACAATCTCGACGGCATCGTCGGCACCTGGACCGAGAACGTGTGGCTGGCCTCGAATGGCGGTGGCATCGGCACCTACTGGGGTGGTGTGCGCTCCATCGGCGAGACGGTGAAAGGCTGTGGCCAGACCTCGGGAATCATTCCCTTCGTGCGCGTGATGGATTCACTGACGCTCGCCATCTCGCAGGGCTCGTTGCGCCGCGGCTCGGCCGCCGTGTATCTCGATGTGCATCACCCCGAGATCGAGGAGTTCATCGAGATCCGCAAACCCTCGGGTGATTTCAACCGCAAGAGCCTGAACCTGCATCACGGCGTGAACATCACCGATGAGTTCATGCATGCGGTCCGCGACGATCTGCCCTTTGCGCTGAAGAGCCCCAAGGATGGCGGCACGCTGCGTTCGATCAATGCGCGCAAGCTCTGGCAGAAGATCCTCGAGACGCGCCTGCAGACCGGCGAGCCCTATCTTCTGTTCAGCGATACCGCCAACAAGCACCTGGCGTCGCATCAGCAGGAGCTCGGCCTCAAGGTGCGCCAGTCCAATCTGTGCAGCGAGATCCTGCTGCCCACGGGCGTGGATCACCTGGGCAAGGCGCGCACCGCGGTGTGCTGCCTGAGCTCGGTGAACTTCGAGACCTGGGAGCAATGGAGCCAGGAACCGCGCTTCGTCGAAGACGTCCTGCGCATGCTGGACAACGTGCTGCAGGACTTCATCGACCACGCGCCGGAGTCGATGAACACCGCGAAGTACTCGGCGTCACGCGAGCGTTCGGTGGGATTGGGCGCGATGGGCTTTCACTCCTGGCTGCAGAACAACGGCATTCCCTTCGAGAGCGCACTGGCGCGGGCGGCCAACCTGCGCATGTTCAAGCATCTGCGTCGCGCGGCCGATGAAGCCTCGCGCGCGCTCGCGGAAGAGCGGGGCGCCTGCCCGGATGCGGCCGAGCGCGGCGTGACGGAGCGCTTCTCCCACAAGCTGGCGATCGCGCCCACGGCCAGCATCTCGGTGATCTGCGGCGGCACCAGCGCGTGCATCGAGCCCATCCCCGCGAACATCTACACGCACAAGACGCTGTCGGGCTCGTTCAGCGTGCGCAATCCGGCGCTGACCAAGCTGCTGGAAAGCAAAGGCCTGAACAGCGAAGACACCTGGCAGGGCATCCTGGCGCATGAAGGTTCAGTGCAGCACATCGATGGCTTGAGCGAAGACGAGAAGTCCGTGTTCCGCACGGCCTTCGAGATCGACCAGCGCTGGGTGATCGAACTGGCGGCCGACCGCGCGCCGCTGATCTGCCAGGGGCAGTCGCTGAACCTCTATCTACGCAGCGACATCCACAAATGGGACCTGCTGATGCTGCACTGGACGGCGTGGGAGCGCGGCGTGAAGTCGCTGTACTACTGCCGGTCCAAGAGCGTGCAGCGCGCCGGCTTCGCCGGTGTCGAGGCCGACAACACGCGCTCCTGGCCGAAGAAGCCGCTCGAGGCTGACAAGGACGAGAGCAAGTACGACGAGTGCCTGGCCTGCCAGTAAGGAAACGACAATGACCGCCCAACAAATCGAACTGATCGCCCGGCCCGGCCTGCTCACACCTTCGAAGAGCTACAAGCCTTTCCGCTATCCCTGGGCCATCGAGTACTGGCGCCGTCAGCAGCAGATCCACTGGATGCCCGAGGAAATTCCGCTGGGCGAGGACTGCAAGGACTGGAACAACCGCATCACGGATGCCGAGCGCAACCTGCTCACGCAGATCTTCCGCTTCTTCACGCAATCGGACGTGGAGGTGCAGGACAACTACATGGAGCGCTATGCGCGCGTGTTCCGGCCTACCGAGATCAAGATGATGCTCGCCGCTTTCGCCAACATGGAAACCGTGCACATCGCGGCCTATGCACTGCTGCTGGAAACTCTCGGCATGCCCGACAGCGAGTTCACCGCGTTCATGGACTACTCGGCCATGCGCGACAAGCACGACTACCTGCAGGGTTTCGGCGTCGAGACCGATGCCGACGTGCTGCGCACGCTCGCGATGTTCGGCGGCTTCACCGAAGGCGTGCAGCTGTTCGCGAGCTTCGCCATCCTGTTGAACTTCCCGCGTCACAACAAGATGCGCGGCATGGGGCAGGTGGTCAGCTGGTCCGTGCGCGACGAGACGCTGCACTGTGAAGGCATCATCCGTCTGTTCCACACGTTCGCGCAGGAGACGGGCGCGCTGTCGCAGTCCGTGAAGGACGACATCGTCGAATGCGCGCGCACGGTGGTGAGGCTGGAAGACCGCTTCGTGGATCTCGCCTTCGAGATGGGCCCGGTCCAGGGTCTTTCGGCCGCGGAAGTGAAGAGCTACATCCGGTACATCGCCGACTGGCGCCTCAAGCAGCTCAACCTGCCGCAGATCTTCGGAGTGAAAGAGCATCCGTTGCCCTGGCTCACCGAGATCCTGAACGGCGTGGAACACGCGAACTTCTTCGAGACGCGCGCCACGGAGTACGCCAAGGCCGCCACCGGCGGCGCCTGGCATGGCAACGAAGGTGCGTGGGGCTTGTTCGACCGGCGCATCGCGCGCCGCGGCCAGCTGGATCTCATCGGTGGCAAGGACGCGAACTGAACGCCACTTGCCCTCGATCCACTAGTCCGCTTCCGTTTTCTCCACGAGCGCCCAACGGCCAGGTTCGATCTCGACGAGTTCGCGATCGCCCCACTTGCCGCAAGGCGGCTGGCAGCTGTTGTTCACGTAGATCTCCAGCCCGAGGTTTTTCGCCAGCTCGCGCGTGATGGGCCGGCGCAGGGCAAAGGTGTCGAAGTTCTCGGGGTCGATGATCGAGCCGGCGATCTGCACGTCATAGCGCTCGTCGAGCATCCAGTCGTTGCCGCTGTATTCCTGGAAGTGCCGGCCGCGCACCATGAAGCGGCTCACGCCATAGGCCAGCCCGGCAAGCTCTTGCAACGTCGCGTTGCGGATCCGCACGCCTCTGGTGTCCACGTTCACGAAGAATCGCGAGCCCATTCCCGGCTTCGCGGGCCTGAGGATCACGCGCGCATCCGCCAGCGCGCGGGCATTGACCAAAAGCAGCTCATGCGCACGCACGCTCGCGTGGACGCTGCCTTCGAGCAGCGGAATCACCAGGACGATGATGGCGCACGCGGTCATCAGCGCGGCGCGCAGGAATCCCACGCTGGGCTCGCGATCGTCGGGGTCCACCTCGAGGCGCAGCTCCTCGACGCGCGATCGCAACGCCTCCGAGTGGATGCCCCAGAAGATGCGGCGGGCGGCTGCCGCGGTAACGAGCAATAGCGCCCCCATCAGCGCGAGGCGCGCGGCTGCCGAGTGGAACCAGCCCTCGACCGACAACCCGCGCGCGATGCCATCGACGAGCGCCACGATGGGCGCGGCCGGAGGCTCGCCCGGAAACTGTACCGGGAACACCCACCCGCTTCCGACGAATGCCACCAGCGCGAACGGCACCAGCAGCTTGATCGCCGCGGCTCGCCACAGCCACAGGCGCACGACGGCCGCGTTGTGGCGGGTGAGCGCCACGAGCACTAACACCAGTGCGATGAACAGCAGGGACTGCCACAGATGGTCCGCCACGGTGATCAACGCATGCCCCGGATTGCATCAACCACAAATGTAGTAGTTTGGATCGCAGGAATTCCGGCGTCGTCGGTCATGGTTCAAAGGGAAAACTGGGTGCCCGTCTGCTGGCGACCGCAAGGATCCTGGCAGCGATGGTTCACGTGGATCTGCAGGCCGAAGCGTGACGCGAGCAGCTTGCTGACCACGTTGCGCAATGCCGTCGGGTCGAAGTGCTCCGGATCCGAAACGGGATCACGCAGCTGGATCCGGATGTCGTAGCGAGTGTCGTCGAGCCAGGATCCGCCGCGGATGTTCGACCGGGGCACCCCATACGCCACCGCCACCAGCTCGCGCAGCGTGCTGTTGCGAATGCGCACGTCGCGGAGGTCCGTCTCGATCTCGAACTCCCCGCTCGTGGCGGGACCCACCACGATTTCCGCGGATCCGAGCTTGCGTTCATCGCTCGCGATCTGCTCGCGGAGCATCGATGCGTTGTCGAACGCTCCCGCGAACAACGGTGCGGCGGCGAGTGCCAGCGTGCACGCCGATAGCGCCAGGGTTTTGCAGAACCCTGGAGATACCGGCGGCACGTGGCGGATGATCGAGCGGATGCGCCGCGTGAGATCACCGGCGATCGCCGATGAACTGTGTCCGGCGCTCGCCAGCTCGTGGCAGTGCCGGCAGACGGCGAGGATTCCTTCCGCATACTGGTGCGCATCGTGTCCGCGCTCGAGCACGGCCTCGTCGCAGGCATTCTCGCGCTCCTCCAGCATCTGCCGGCCTATCCACCACACCAGCGGATGGAACCAGAAGATCGTCTGCACGAGGTGATGCAGGTGCGCGGTCAGGTTGTCGCGGCGCTCGATGTGCTCGCGTTCGTGCGCGAGCACGGCGCCGAGTTGCTCGGGTGAGAGCCTCCCGAGCAGCGCGGACGGCAGCAACACCACCGGACGGAAAACCCGTGCCACTGCCGGCTCGATGGCGGCATCGGTGACACGCGCGTCCAGTGGTGAGCCCGGCGCCGGCCGCGCTGCCCTCACTATGGAATCGGCCGCACGCCACGCGAGGAACCAGCGCAGCGCGACGATGGCGGCGCCCACGGCCCAGATCGTAAGGAGCAGCGTGCTCCAGCCGAATCCGCGCGACTGCGAGATGACGACGAAAGAACTGCTGGGCGACACGACGGGAGCGGTGGCCTCGAGCGCCTGCGAGAACAACGTGGGTTGGAATTTTTCGGGGATGGACAGCCCGGCCATGGCTCCCAGGTAGTAGAGCGCGGAGAACGGCACCAGGAACTTGAGCGACGCGATGAGCCAGAACCAGTGGCGCAAGGCCGCGCCGTTGGCCCGCAGCGCCAACGTGACCAACCACACCGCGGCGCAAAACAGCGTCGACTGCCACAGGTGATCGATCAACGCGCTGGTCATGCCTATTCCTTGTCCGAGCGCGCCGAGTGCGCGCGCAGCAGCTTCGCCGCGTCGTCGATGTCGTCTTTGGAGATCTTGCCCATCTCCACCAGGTGGGCCATCACTGGCCGCGCGTTGCCGCCGAACAGGCCCAGCAGCTCCTTGAGCAGGCGCGTCTGCACCGACTCGCGCGTCGTGGTGGCTTCGAACACGTGGGCGTTGCCGATCTTGCGCGTGCGCCGCAACGCGCCCTTGACCTCGAGGCGATACACCATGGTCTGCACCGTGGTGTAGGCAGGGCGGTCCTTCTTGACCACCGCCTCGTGGATCTCGCGGATGGAGCAGGGTCCGCGGGTCCACAGCTCGTTCATGATTCGAAGTTCGAGCGCGCTCAGCTTGGGTTGGGTCATCGGCTTCTCGTCCACTACAACTGTGGCCTAGCCTATGACAGCTGTAGTAATCAATGCAACGCGAATGCTGCGTATCGCGCGAACGCCCGCAAATTCAGGTGGTTATGTCAGTAGCGGGGCGGCGGAAGTCGTCCGTGCGCCGGCCGCCGTCGTAGGCGGCGACGCGATTGCGGCCGTTCTGCTTGGCGGAGTACAGCGCGGCATCCGCTGCCTCGAACAGCTTGTCGTGCGTCGGAAATTCGTTGGAATCGGTCGCCGTGGCGAAGCCCACGCTGATCGTAATGCCCAGCGAATCGCCGCGCCCCTGCACCGATGCGCGCAGCCGCTCGGCCACGAGGGACGCGGCCTGGCTGTCCGCGCCGGGAAGGATCACGCAGAACTCGTCGCCACCGAACCGGCAGGCCAGCACCGGTTTGCGAGCGAGCCGGCGCAGGGCGCCGCCGACCAGTTTGATGGCCTCGTCACCGAGCGCGTGGCCGTGCCGGTCGTTGTAGGTCTTGAAGTTGTCGATGTCGAGCACCAGCAGCGAGAGCGGCTGCGCGGCCTGGCGGGTCGCGTCGAACTCGGCAGGTAGTTTGTCGTCGAACAGGCGGCGGTTGCCGAGCAGCGTGAGCGGATCCGTGCGGCTCTGCTCCTTCAGCTCGTTCATGCGGCTGCTCAGCGTCATGGACAGCAGGATCATCTCGAGCAGCGATCCGACCTGCCAGCTGTGCTGCGTCATGAAGGTGTGCGGCAGCACGCCGAAGTTCTTCAGCAGGAACACGATCGAGCCCGTGAGGAATGCGGTCCAGGCGATCACGTACAGCTTGGCGGGCCGCGAGCCCGCGAGCAGGCTCACGATGCCGAAGCCGATCATGAAGACCACCGACACCATGATCAGGTAGGACACCGGCTGAACGAGCACCGAATACGGCAGCAGCGGGTTCAGGGCGACACACACCAGGGCCAGCAGCTGCAGTCCGCGGGCCACCTTTTCCAGCCGCGGCGTGTAATCGCGTGCGCGCAGGATGGTGATGGAGAACTGCAGCGCCGTGATCAGCGAGACACTGAGCAGTACCAGCAACGAGGCATTGGCCCAGCGCGGACTGTCGGGCCACAGGTATTGGTAAGCCATGCCGGTGTTCACCGACATGTACAGGCCAAAGGTGGCTACGTACACGAAGTAGGCGAGGAACGCGCCATCGCGTACCGCGATGAATACCAGGCCCGCCCACACCAGCAGCATGAACACCGCGCCGAAGTAGATGCCGTAAGCCGTCTGCTCGCGGCCTACCGTCGCGGCGAGCTGGGTGGCGTCCAGCAACGAAAGATGGATGTCGATCGGGCCTTGCGAGGCGAAGCGCAGGTAGATGGTCTGGTCGGCGCCGGCGGGCAGTTCGAGCGGGAACAGGAAATCGCGGTGGTCGACGGGGCGGGAATCGAAGACGCGGCGGTCACCGGTGGCGACCTGGCGCCACCCGCCGGAGCCGTCGGGTTGGTACAGGTCCAGCGAATCGATGAGCGGATAGCCCTGG
>CAWJWS010000004.1:0-180920 GCA_963846605.1 uncultured Pseudomonadota bacterium | reverse complement strand
TGGTCGCGGTGCTCGCGGTGGCCGCCGGGGTGGCCGCGGCCGGCGGCGGCGCGCCCGGCTCCCCGACGCGACGTCCGGCGCCCCCGGGGCCGGACTGCCGCTGCTGCTCGCCACCGCCGTCGCGACCGGGCTGGCGTGGCTGGTGCTCGCGGTGCAGCCCGGCGTGGGCGCGGCGCCGCCGCGGGTGCGCGCCCTGCCCCTCGTCGCGCCCCCGGGCCAGCCGGGCCCGCCTGCCCGCGTCCCCGTCCCGCCCCCCGTGCGGAGGTCGCCGCGTGACCGCACTCCTCGTCGCCGTGGTGCTCGCCGTGGGCCTGCTCGGCCTGCTCGTCGCGGGCCTCCTGCGCAGCCACGCGGAGATCCTCCGCTCGCTGCACGCGCTGGGGGCCGGGGCTGGAGTCCACGGCGCCCGGGCGCCGGGGGCCCGCCGCCGGCGGTCACGCCGCGGGAGCCCACCCGCCCCCCGGCCACGTCGCGGGCGGTCACGGGGCGGGCGGTCACGACGCGGCACGAGTCCGACTTCCGGGTCCGCGACGGCGTCGTCGGTCCGCGCGAGGGCGCCACCGTCGCCGCCGACCTCACGGGGACGACGCCCGACGACGAGGCCGCCGGGATCGCGGTCCTCGGTGTCGGCCACGACACGCTCGTGGCCTTCCTGTCCTCCGGGTGCTCGACCTGCGAGGCCTTCTGGGCCGCCTTCGCCGAGCCCGGGCTGGCCCTGCCCGCAGGCACGCGGCTCGTCGTCGTGACCCGAGGGGAGGAGGCGGAGAGCCCCGCGGCGCTGCGGCGGCTCGCCCCGCGCGGCGTCCCCGTCCTCCTGTCGACGGAGGCCTGGGAGGCGTACGCCGTGCCCGGCTCGCCGTACTTCGTCCACGTCGAGGGCCCGACCGGCCGGGTGCTCGGGGAGGGCACGGCCGCCGCCTGGCCGCAGGTGGCCCAGCTGCTCGGGAGGGCCGACGGCGACGCCCGGGACCGGTCGGGCCGCCGCCGGCGCCCCCGGCGCGCGCGCGAGCTCGCCGGCGCCGACGGGCCCGACCGCGACGACGGCCCGGACGGCCGGTCCCTCGCCGGGCCGGGCGACGGCGCCCACCGGGAGGCCCGCGCCGACGCCGAGCTGCTCGCGGCAGGCATCACGCCCGGCCACCCGAGCCTGTGGGGCGGGGGCGGGCCCCCGCCGGGCCCGGGCAGCGCCGGCGGCGGCGCCACCCCCGACGACTCCCCGCCCGGCCCCGCGGCGCCCGGCCCGCGCGAGGCGTCCGCGTGAGCGCCGCGACGGCGGCCCTCCTCGTCGGGATCCCCCTGGCGATCGTCGCGGCGATCCGGTCGACCTGGTCGCCTTGAGGCGAGTCGATGCTCTCGAGCATCACCCCGCTCGGGGAGCGGGGACGGTCCGGCCGCTGGCCGGTGACGGCGGCGGCGTACGTCGCGGGCTCCATCGCGGCCGCCGCCGCCCTGGGGGCGCTGCTCGGCGCGCTCGGCGGTGCCGTCGCGCGGGCCGCCGGCGAGGCGCTGCCCGGCGCGGGCGTCCCCCCGGCGGCGGGGGTGCTGGCCGGGCTCGCGGCGCTCGCCGTCGTCGGCGTCGCCCTCGACACGGGTGGCCGGCGGGCTGCGCACCCCCGGTCCGGCGCGCCAGGTCGACGAGGACTGGCTCGCCCGCTACCGCGGCTGGGTCTACGGCGCCGGGTTCGGCGCCCAGCTCGGGCTCGGCGTCATCACGATCGTCACGACGTCGACGGTGCTGCTGACCTGGGCGGCTGCTCTCCTGAGCGCGTCGCCGGCGGCGGGCGCCGTCGTGGGCGCGGTGTTCGGACTGGCCCGCGCCGTCCCGGTCCTGCTGCTGCGGCGGGTCACGACGCCCGACGCGCTGCGCGCCGCGCTCGCCGCCGTCGACCGGACCCGCGACCGGGCGCACGCCGGCGCCCTCGCCGCGCTCGGCCTCGTCGCGGTGGCCGGTGCGACCGGTGCGGCCGCCGCCTTCGACGCCGCGAGCCTCGCCGCGGGTGGGCCCCGCCGTGACCCCGACCGTCGGCGGTGCCCCGTGAGGCTCGCCCGCCACGGGCTCGCCGTGGACGTGCCCGCCGGCTGGGACGTGCGCATCAGCCGGCGGCCCGCGGGCGGGGAGCGCAGCCCGGCGGCGGTCCGCGCCGGGGCCGGCGAACCCGACCTCGTGCCGGGGATGACGACCAACCCGGTGCTGCACGCCGCGACCGTGCCGCTGCCCGAGGAGCGGGGCGACTTCGGCGGGGGCGTCACGCCGTACCTCGGCGACGACGACGTGTTCGTCAGCCTGGTCGAGTACGACCGCGAGGCCGCCGCGACGCCGCTGTTCGCCCGGTCGGGCCTGCCGGACGTCCGGCCCGAGGACTTCGACCCGGCCCAGCTGCAGCGCACGCTCGACGGGCAGAGCGGCCGGCAGTGGTTCTTCTCCCACGAGGGCCGGGCGTTCTGCCTGTACGCCGTGCTGGGCGCCCACGCGCGGCGGGCGCTGCTCGCGCCGAAGGTGCGGGCGGTGCTCGCGGGGCTCGTGGTCGAGCCGGGGGCCCCCGCGGGCCGGCCCCGCTGCCGCGGGCGCCGCCGGGGCCGGTCCCGCCGTCCCGCCGGTCCCGCCGGTCCCGCCGGTGCCGCCGGTGCCGCCGGTGCCGCCGGTGCCGCCGGTGCCGCCGGTGCCGCCGGCCGCCGGTGCCGCCGGTGCCGCCGGTGCCGCCGGGGCCGCCGGTGCCGCCGTACCCGACCCGGGAGGTCCCGCGTGACCCTGCTCCCCCCGCGGACCCGGCGGTCCTCCCCCGCGCCCGCCCCGCGGCGCCCGGCGAGCGCGCGGCTGGTCGACGGGATGGCGTCGGTGCTCGCCGCGCGCACGACCCGCCGCGGGGTTCCTCCAGCGCACCGCCGTCGTCGGCTCCGCCCTGACCGTCGCGCCGGGGCAGTTCGTCCTGCGGCCCGGGACGGCCTACGCCGCGGTCTGCGGCCCGGACGCCTCGTGCGCCTCGGGCTACACCGCCTTCTGCTGCACGATCAACGGCGGCGCGAACACCTGCCCGCCCGGCAACTTCGTCGGCGGCTGGTGGAAGGCCGACGGCTCGGGCTTCTGCTGCGGCAGGCCCCGCTACTACGTCGACTGCCACGAGCCCTGCACGCGCTGCACGTCGGGCTGCGCGTCCGGGTCGTTCTGCCGGGGCTGCACGAGCTGCACGTGCCGCTGCTCGGGGTCGGCGGGCTGCGACCAGCGCAAGACGTGCTGCAACCACTTCCGCTACGGCCAGTGCCGCCAGGACATCGCCTGCAGCGGGCCGGTGACCTGCCGGGTCGTCTCCTGCACCCCGCCCTGGCAGGAGCACGACTCCTGCTCCACGGCGAGCGCCACCGACAACCGCACCCGCGACCACAGCGCCGACTGCCTGCCCGGCCACTGCCCCGGGGTGATCGAGCAGCACCACGCGACGCTCGGCGGGGCCGCCGGGCCGCTGGGCCGGTTCCGCAGCGGGGAGCACGTGCTGCCCGACGGGGTCGGCCGGCAGTCGATCTACGAGCGGGGGATCATCTGGTGGTCCCCCGACACGGGGCCGCACGCGGTCTGGGGGGCATCCTCGAGCGGTACGCCGGGCTGCGCTACGAGCAGGGCGTCCTGGGCTACCCGACGACGGACGAGCGGGCCACCGCCCGCGGCGCGGTGTCGGAGTTCCAGCGCGGCTCGGTCTGGTGGACCCCGCAGACCGGGGCCCAGGAGGTGTACGGCGCGATCCGCGAGCGGTGGCGCTCGCTCGGCGGGGAGGGCGGGATCCTCGGCCACCCGGTCACCGGCGAGACGGCGGCGCCCGGGGGCGGTCGGCAGTCCCGCTTCGAACGCGGTGTCGTGCTCTGGACGCCGGGCACCGGCGCGCACGCGGTCTACGGGGAGATCCTCGCGCGGTACGAGGCGCTCGGCGGGGCCGGCGCCCTGGGCTACCCGCTCGCGTCCGAGGAGTCCGCGGCGCCGGGCGGGCGGGTCAGCCGCTTCCAGCGCGGGCGCCTCTACTGGACGCCCGCGACGGGTGCCCACGTCGTGTACGGCGGCATCCTCGAGCGCTACCTCGCCGAGGCGGGCCCGCGTCGCAGCTCGGCTTCCCGGTCGGCGACGAGGAGGACGCGCCCGGCGGCCGGCAGTCGCGGTTCCAGCACGGGCGGATCACCTGGGACCGCGCGACGCTCGAGACCACCGTGCGGCTGGCGTAGCCCGGCCCGGCCGCCGGCCCCCGGCCCCGCCGCCGCCCCGGCCCGGCCCGGCGGAGCGGCACCGCGACGCGGGCGGCACGCCGTCCCGGGCGCCGTTCCACGCCGCTCGCCGAAGCACCGCCCGCCCGAGCCCCGGCCACCCTCGCGAGCGGCACCGCAAGGCGGCCGACACGCCGTCCCGCGCGCCGTTCCACGCCGCTCGCCGCGGCACCACCTGCCCGAGCCCGCGACCACCCTCGCGAGCGGCACCGCAAGGCGGCCGACACGCCGTCCCGCGCGCCGGTCCACGCCGCTCGCCGCAGGCACCACCTGCCCGAGCCCGCGAGCCACCCTCGCGAGCAGCACCGCGACGCGAGCCGACACGCCGTCCCGCGCACCGTTCCACGCCGCTCGCCGCAGCACCGCCTACCCCAGCCCGACACTCACCCTCGCGAGCCGCACCGCAGGCGCCGACACGCTCGTCCCGCGCGCCGTTCCCCCGCCGCTCGCCGCAGCACCGCCTGCCCGAGCCCGCGACCGCCCCCGCGAGCGGCACCGCGACGCGGCCGACACGCCGTCCCGCGCGCCGTTCCACGCCGCTCGCGCCCCACGACGGCGGCGGCGCCTCGGGCGAGCGTCAGGCGGAGGCGACCGCCCGGACGGCGCGCTCGACGTCGGCGTCCCGGTGCGGCGGCACGCAGCGCAGGTCGAGCAGCGTCCGCCCGCCGCTGACCCGGCCGACCACGGGCGGGTCGCCGAGCCTCAGCGGCACCGCGAGGGCCTCCGGCACCGCCACCGCCCACCCGGGCAGCGGCAGCCCCGGCGCCCCGCCCCCGCCGACCGCCCCGTCGCTCTCCACCGCCTCGGCCGCGACCCCCGCCCGGGCCAGCCTCGCCGCCAGCGCGACGCGCGCGCCGGCGCAGGTCGGCGGGGTCGGCGTGCAGCGCGTCCCATGTCGGCGTCGACGGCGCCCGCAGCGTCGCCTCCAGCGCGGCGAGGGTCGTCTTGTCGACACGCAACGCCCGGTAGAGGCGGGTGGCGGCGCAGCCGGTGCACGAGGTCCGCGCGACCGAGCACGAGACCCGCCTGCGGTCCGCCGAGGAGCTTGTCGCCGCTGCTCGTCACGAGGTCCGCGCCGTCGGCGAGCGCGCGGCGCACCGACGGCTCGCCGGGCAGCAGCGGGTCGTCGTCGAGCAGCCCGCTGCCGGTGTCGGCGACGAGCGGGACGCCGAGGCCCCGCCGCCGCGAGGTCGGCGGTGGTCGCCTCGCCGGTGAAGCCGACGACGCGGAAGTTCGACGGGGTGGACCTTGAGCACGAAGCCCGTCCGCTCTCCGACCGCCTCGCGGTAGTCGGCCACGGTGGACCGGTTCGTCGTGCCGACCTCGCGCAGCCGCGCGCCGGTGGACTCGAGCAGGGCCGGGAGCCGGAACCCGTCGCCGATCTCCACCATCTCCCCGCGCGAGATGACGACCTCGCCGTCGGCGGCGAGCGCCGTCGCGGCCAGCACGAGCGCCGCGGCGCCGTTGCCGACGACCAGCGCGGCCTCGGCCTCGGGCACGGCCGCGAGCAGGGCGTCGAGCGCCGCCTTCCCGCGGGGCGCGCGCCGCCCGGTCTCGAGGTCGAACTCGACGTCGACCGTGCCCGCCGCGTCGGCCATCGCCCGCACCGCCGGCTCGCCCAGCGGGGCGCGGCCGAGGTTGGTGTGCAGCACGACGCCCGTGGCGTTGACCACCGGCCGCAGGCTCGCCGGTCGCGCGGGCAGCGCGGCGGCGGCGGCGGCGGCCACGTCCGCGGGCGCGATCTCCCCGGCCCGGGCCCGCGCCTGCGCGGCGGCGACGCGGCCTTCACCACGCCGCGGTCGAGCCGGGCGAGCGCGTCGGCCAGTCGCGGGTCGGCGAGCACCGCGTCGGTGCGCGGCACGGCGCGCCGCGGGTCGGGGTCGGGGGCGGGTGCCGACGGCCCGCTCGGCGCGGTCCCCCGGCCCGGTCGGGTCCGCGGGGCCGGTCGTCGCCGTCGTCACGCCGCGAGGGTACGGAGGAGCGGTCGCCCGGCCCGACGGGAGCGCCGCGGTCCGCGGTGAGTCCCGCCGGCACCGATGAGTCGCGGCCCCGGCGGTCGTCTACCGGGGGCGCGCCACCGCGCCGGTGCGCGAGTGGACCCGAGCAGGCTCGACGCGGGGCGATGTGCCCGGGCTCGGGTCCACTCGGCGGCACCGGCCCGGAACCGGCCCAGGCCAGGCACGCCCCGCACCAGCCCGACCGGGGCCGCCGCCGCGGCCCCGATCGCCGTACCGAGAGGACGACCCGCCATGCAGAAGATCATCCCGAACCTCTGGTTCGACACCCAGGCCGAGGAGGCCGCGACGTTCTACATCTCGGTGTTCAAGAACTCCCGCATCCTCGGGACCACCCGCTACCCCGAGGGCGCGCCCGGCGCCCACGGGCGCCGTCATGACCGTGGAGTTCGAGCTCGTCGGCCAGCGGTTCGTCGGGATCAACGGCGGCCCGCAGTTCACGTTCAACGAGGCGGTGTCGTTCCAGATCGCCTGCGAGGACCAGGACGAGGTCGACTACTACTGGGAGCGGCTGACCGCCGACGGCGGCGAGGAGAGCCAGTGCGGCTGGCTCAAGGACAAGTTCGGCCTGTCCTGGCAGGTCGTGCCCACGGGGCTGGACGAGCTGTTCGCCGACCCCGACCCGGCGAAGGCGCAGCGGGCGATGCAGGCGATGCTCGGGATGCGCAAGATCGACATCGCCGCGCTGCGGGCGGCGGCCGAGGGGGCCCCGGCCTGACGCCTCAGACCCGACGCCTCGACCCGACACCTCACGACCGACGCCTCAGCCCGACGCCTCAAGCTGGACGCCGCGGGTCAGCGCGCCGTCGACGACGAGGTTCGTCCCGGTGGTGAAGCTCGAGACCGGGCTCGCGAGGAACGCGACCGCCGCCGCGATCTCCTCGGGCTTCGCCATCCGGCCCGTCGGGTTCAGCGCGAGCGACCGCGCGAACAGGTCGGGGTCGCCCGCTCGATCTGCTGCCAGATGCCGCCGTCGAAGTAGGTGTTGCCCGGCGAGACGCTGTTCGCGCGGATGCCCCGGGCCGCGAGCTGGTTCGCCAGGCCCTGCGTGTAGTGGATCACCGCGGCCTTCATCGTGCCGTACGGCCCGGCGACGAAGTCGACCTCCCGGCCGCTCACCGAGGAGATCGTCACGATGGACGCCGCGTCACTGCGCTCGAGGTGCGGCATCGCGGCCCGGACCAGCCGGCGCCGGCGCTCATGAGGTCAACCTCGAAGGAGGTGTACCAGTCGGCGTCCTCGGGAGCCGATCCCGTAGCCGCTGACGTTCGCGACGACCACGTCGACGCCGCCACCCAGGGACTCGGCGGCGGCGTCGACCCACGCCGAGAGCGCCTCTCGCCGTCGCGGACATCGACGACGCTGCCCGTCACGGACCCCCGCGCCGCCAGGGCGCTTTGCTCGGTCGCGGCGATCCGTCGGCGTCGCGGGCGCAGACGCCGACGGCGGCGCCCTCGTCGACGAGCACCTCGACGATCGCGCGGCCGATGCCGCGGGTGCCGCCGGTGACGAGCGCGCGGCGTCCGGTGAGTCGCAGGTCCACGAAGGGGCTCGGGGTCAGGGATGGGACGGGGGGTACGGCGGCGCGGGCGCGCCGCCGCGGGTCCGGTCAGGGCCGGCGGGTGGGCGCCGACACGGGCGGGCTACAGGGCCCGGGCGGCCTCGCGGAGCCGCGCGTGCAGTCCGCCGTACGCCTCGGCCGACGGCAGCAGCCGCTTCGGGACCTTGACGACGCTCGAGTAGTTCACGTCGCAGACGTTGGCGAGCGGCGCGAGCGCGGTCTGGGACAGCAGCTGGTAGGCGTCCATCCGGTGGAGGCCGTAGAGCTCGGTGAGCCAGGCGACCGCCTCGGTCGCGGCAGCGCGCCAGGCGTCCTCGAGCGGGCGGGACGACCCGACGGTCATCCAGTGGTCGTCGGACTCGAGCCGCGGCCACGCGGGCGCGGCCCCGGGCAGCGAGGCGGCCTTCACGAGGTCGAGGAGGACGACGACGTCCATCGCGCCCTCGACCGCGGTGCCGCAGGCCTCGCCCTCGCCCTGGCGGTAGTGGCCGTCGCCGAGGGAGAACAGCGCGCCCGGCACGTTCACCGTGAGGAAGACGGTCGTGCCGGCGCGGACCTCGGGGCTGTCCATGTTGCCGCCGAACACGTCGGGGACGAGCGACGAGCGCACCTCGCCGCCGGGCGGGGCAACGCCCACGGTGCCGAGCATCGGCTCGAGCGGCAGCGCGATGCGCAGGTCGGAGTGGCGCGCGGTGCAGGCGACGGTCCGCGCCGCCCGGTCCACGTCGTAGATCCACGTCGTGTCGGGCAACGCCTCCTGCAGCGTCGCCGTGCGCGGCGTCGAGGTCAGGCCGCCGAAGAACGGGATCGCGGCGGACGCGCCGAAGTCGCGCGCGGGCTCCAGCGACACGACGTGGACGGCGAGCACGTCGCCGGGCTCCGCGCCCTCGACGTGGAACGGCCCGGTCTGCGGGTTCACCGCCGCCAGGTCGACCTTCTCGCTGGACAGGTCGTCGGGCGAGCGGAGCCGGCCGCCGAACGCGTCCTCGGTCCACAGCCGCAGCGCCGAGCCGGGTCGGACGCGGCGGACGGCCGGGGCCCCGCCGAAGGTGTAGACCAGCTCGTCCTGGGTCGGGCGGAACTCCACGACGTCCATGGCGGCGGATCATGTCGGTGCCGCCGCCGCGGGGCAAGGGCGGTGTCCGCGGCGCCCATACCGGGGCAGGGGCGCGCGCTCCTAGGCTCCGGCGCATGGCCCGCTACTACGACGTCCACCCCCGGGACCCGCAGCCGCGGAGCATCGGGCAGGTCGCGACGATGCTGCGCGACGACGCGCTCGTCGCCTACCCGACCGACTCCGGCTACGCGCTCGGCTGCCGGCTCGACAGCCCCGACGGCGGCGAGCGGATCCGCCGGATCCGCCAGCTCGACGACAAGCACCACTTCACCCTGGTTTGCGCGGACTTCTCGCAGCTCGGCGAGTTCGTGCAGCTCGACAACGCCGCGTTCCGGTCCATCAAGGCGGCGACGCCGGGGCCCTACACGTTCATCCTCCCCGCGACGAAGGAGGTGCCGAAGCGCTTCGCGCACCCGAAGAAGAAGACCGTCGGCGTGCGCATCCCGGACCACCCGGTCGTGCGGGCGCTGCTCGACGAGCTCGGCGAGCCGCTGGTGTCGAGCACGCTGATCCTGCCCGGGACCGAGCAGGCGATGACCGACGGCTGGGCGGTCAAGGACGAGCTCGACGCCGTCGTCGACGCGGTCGTGGACGGCGGCGACTGCCGGACCGGAGCCGACGACGGTCGTGGGCTGGACCGAGGGCTACCCGGAGGTCCTGCGCGTCGGGTCGGGCGACGTCTCCCGCTTCGAGGCCTGAGGGGTCGGGCGACGTGACCGCCGAGGACGTGGAGCAGCGACTGACCCGGGTGCTCGGCGCGTGGGCGGCAGGGTCGCTCGCGGTCGGCGGCGTGCTCGCCGCGCGCCCGGCCACCCGGGGCTGGGGCCGGCAGACCGCCGCCTGGGGGGCGGTCGACGGGGCGATCGCGCTCGCGGGCACGGCCGCGCGCCGCCGCCGCGGCCCGACGGACCCTCGCCGGCTGCGCCGGGTCCTGCTCGTCAACGCCGCGCTCGACGTCGGGTACGCCGCCGCGGGCCTCGCGCTCGCCCGCTCCCCGCGGGCCCGCGCCCGGGGCTGGTCGCAGGACGGCGCCGCGGTCGTCGTGCAGGGCGCGTTCCTGCTCGCGCTCGACCTCACGGCGGCGCGGGCGCTGCGCCGCGCCCGGGGCTGACCGCTCCGGGCACCGGGCCCCGGTCGGGCACCGACCTCAGACGAGCGCGGTGCCGATCAGCCCGTTGCGGGTGACGAGGCCGGCGAGCGCCGCCTCGTCGTACCCCTCGGTGCCGGCGGGTCGCTGCGGCACGACGAGGTAGCGCGACTCCGCGCTCGTGTCGTGCACGACGATGCGCGTCGACTCGGGCAGGACGGTGCCGAACTCCGCGAGCACCGAGCGCGGGTCGCGGACCACGCGCGAGCGGTAGGCCTCGGACTTGTACCAGGACGGCGACGGCCCGAGCAGCGCCAGCGGGTAGCAGGAGCAGAGCGTGCAGACGAGCACGTGGTGCGTGTCGTCGGTGTTCGCGAAGGCGCCGAGCCGCGGCTGGGTCAGCCCGTGCGCGACGGACATCCCGAGGGCGTCGAGGGCGGCGTTCGCGTCGCGCAGCAGCAGGTCGCGGAACGCCGGGTCGACCCAGGCGCGGGCGACGACGCGGGCGCCGTTCGCGGGGCTCGCGCCGGCGAGGAACGCGTCGATCGCCGCGTCGAGGTCGCGTCCGGAGACGAGCCCCTTCTCCTCGAGCACGGTCTCGAGCCGACGGGCGCGGCGGCTGACGTGCGCGTCGGCGTGGGTCGCGGTCATGCGGGCTCCAGGTGGGTGTGCCAGAGGTCGACCACGACGTCGTGACCGCCCTCGCCGAAGAGCTGGCCGGCGTCGAACCGGACGGCGTACACGGGCTCGGCCGGTGGGGTGAGCCCCTGCGCGACGGCGTCGGCGAGCGGCCACTCCCCCTCGACCTCGACGACGGTGCCCGTGGCGCCACGGACGTAGCGCGGCACGCGGCTGTGGTGCGGCGGGTCGAGGCGCACCGCCCGGACCCGGGCCCCCACGGGGTACGGCGTCACGCGGGCCCCGCCGGCCCGCTTGGCCCCCCTTGCTCGATCGGCTCGGCCAGCTCGGCCGCGTCGACGAGGCCGCGCTCCGTGACGAGCGTCGTGATCGCGGCGAGCCACTTCTCGTAGTACGACGCGGCGAGGTACTCCGACGGCGGCATCCGCTCGAGGGCGTCCCGGAACTCGTCGAGGGTGTAGAGCCCCCGGCCGATCAGCGCCCGGTTCATCGCGAACACCCGGGCCTCCCAGTCGGCGCCGAAGCCCGGCGGGTGCTCGTCGAGGTCGAGCGGGCCGAAGCCCTCCATGCCGCCGACGTCGTTCACGCGTGCCACGGGCCGGACCCTAGCCGCGCCGCGGCGACGCGTGGAATAGTTGAAGGTACAAGTCTCTTGGACCGGGTGCGCCGGTCCCGGCGCTCACGACCCCGGGAGGACCCCGTGCCCCGACTGACCGCTCACGCTCCCGCGCGCCCGGCCGCCGCGGCGGACCCGGCGCTGCTGCTCCCCGACGCGACGGCCATGGACGCGGTCGTCCTGCACGTCGCGGACCTCGACGCCACGGCCGCCTACTACCGGGAGGCCCTCGGCCTCGTCGACCTCGCGCCCGGCGCCGTCGCGACCGCGACCGGTCGGGTCGTCCCCGCCGCCGACCGGCTGCCCGGTGGGCTCCCGGCGACCGTCGTGCTCGGCCGCGCGGGGACGCCGCTCGTCGTGCTCGTCCACACCCCCGGGCTCCCGGCCCCTCGCCGCGGCCGAAGGAAAACCAGCCGCGGAGTATCGGCCGCATTGCGCAGGGTGAGCGCACCCACCAGGCCGACGGACTGAAGCCGACGTTGGCCTTGGCGGGTGAACCAGCAACGAATCCCGGATCGTGACTCACGGCGACGATGTCCATCGTGCCGTCGCGGTCTTCGAACATGCCGACCGAGTCCGCGAGCTTCTCGATGTTCACCGGTTGCCCGGCCGGAAGTGTGACGAGGTTGGGGGAATCCCCGAAAACCGGAGCCGCCAGACTAACTAACAAACAAAAGAGTGAGCGCCGTGCTGCGCGCGCTGTTGCAACATCCTTGAGCCAGTCCACAATCGCCATCCTGCTGCATGGGAACTTTGTTTGGAGTATGCGGCAGTTTTGCCAGGGAGTAACGCTATGCGTAAGTGGCTCAAGCGGGTTGCAGGGATTGCGGCAGTGGTGGTGGCAGCAGCCGTGGGGTTGTTTGCCTGGTTCGTCTGGTGGCCGGTGCACAGCATCCCGGCGCTGGAGAAGGTGGACCAGTACGTCTGGCTGGACCAGGGGTGGGGCGAATCGCAGGATTCGGCGCTTCGCGAGCGCTACTACTACACCGCGCAGGGCACCTCGATGCCCCAGGGTTCGTCCGCCGGCGCGGTGCGCTACGACTGGTTCGTGAACCTGGAGCTGCCGCTGTCCAAACAGCGCTTCGCCGACCCGGATCACATGCGGCGGTACCGCTTCGTCGTGGATCCCAAGCCCACGGCGGCCAACCCCGACCAGCTTCCCATCGGCTTCACGAAGCATTTCGACCCGCGGATCGGCGAGTACGTGCTCGACATCACCTGCGCCGCCTGTCACACGGGCGAAATCCACTACACGAAGAACGGGCGTACCCAGGCCATCCGCATCGACGGCGGGCCAGCCATGCACGCCTTCACGGACATGGCCCGCGGCAACTTCGTGCCGGAACTCGCGGCATCGATGATCAACACCGTCGCTAGCCCCTGGAAGTTCGATCGCTTCGCGAAGCGTGTGCTCGGTGACGGCTATCCACGCGCCAAGCCACAGCTGCGCGCGGCCATGCGCGCCAGCCTCAGCGCCATGCTGCACAGCGGCCAGAACAATCCGTTGCGCAAACTCTATCCCGTCTACGAAGGGTTCGGACGCACCGATGCGCTGGGCCGCATCGGCAACACCGCGTTCGGCGATCACCTCGTCGCGGCGAACTACCACCAGGGCGACGCGCCGGTCAGCTACCCCTACGTGTGGAATATCTGGAAGTTCGACTGGGTGCAGTACAACGGCTCGGTCTCACAGCCCTTGGCGCGCAACGTGGGCGAGGCGTTGGGCGTCGGTGCCATCGCGCCACTGCGCAGCGACATGCAGGAGCCGCTGCCTCATGCCGAGCGTTTCCGCAGCTCGGTGGATATTCCGGGGCTCATGCGCATCGAGCACGCACTGCAGTTGCTGAAGCCGCCTCGCTGGCCCGAGCCGATTCTCGGCGCCGTCGATCGCGACAAGGCGGCGCGCGGCAAAGAGTTGTTCGAACAGCGCTGCCGTGGCTGCCACGGCCCGCACATCTCGGAGCCGGCGCGCGCGCAGGCCACGCGCCCCGCTCAAGCCCGAAGGACAGGAGTGGCGGATCGAGGTGATTCCGCTGGAGCACATCGGCACCGATCCCACAGCGGCACAGGGATTCATGGAGCGCCGCTACGACCTGACCGAGACCGGACTCACGAACGATCAGCTTGCCGCCACGCTGCGGCCATTGCTCACCCGCGCGTTGGCCCGCGACGTGCGCTTCCGGTTGCGAGAGGTCGTCCGCCTGCGTGCCGCGCGCGGTGCGCCGGACGCGGGGCTCGCCGCAGTGCTCGCGGCCTATCCGGATCCGGACGCCAAGGCCACTCCGTCATTGGACCCCGCGGCGTTCAAGGCGATCGATGATGCAATGAGCGCGGCCCTCAGCGCCGACAAGACGCCGGCACCCGTGGTGCCGGATGCGGATCGTCGTCCCGAGCGATCCGCTGTGAGTGCGAGGACGACTGTCACGTCGCTCAACCTGCTCTGGGACGTGCGCCATGGCGCTGCCGGCAACGAAGCCATGCTGTCGCAAGCTCGACGTGAAGAAGCTCGAGCGAAGGCCTGCGCTGAACCTGGTCGGCATCCTCATCAAGAACCGCTACTACGCCGACTACGGCATCGACTACGCCACGCAGCAGTGCCTCGAGGGTTTCGGCGCGCTGGACCTGCCGCAGGAAATCGTCGGGCTACAAACCGCGGCCGCTCGCCGGCGTATGGGCCACGCCGCCCTTCCTGCACAACGGCTCGGTGCCGACGCTGTACCAGATGCTGTTGCCGCCCGCGAAGCGCGACAAGGAGTTCTTCGTCGGCCGGCGCGAATACGACCCCATGCACGTGGGCTTACGTGACCGCAGCCCGATGAGGACGGCAACGACGACGGCTTCTGGCTCGACACCACCCTGAGGGCAACCGCAATACGGGCCACGCCTTCGCGGCGGATGCCGCGACCTGGAAGAAACATCACGACCGATCCCGGAGAAGAATCCGCTGCCCGTGGCGTGATCGGTCCGGAGTTCACCGACGACGAACGCTTCGCGATCATCGAGTACCTCAAGATCCACGAGGACCCGGCCGACGCCCGAGGGCTATCAACCGCCGGTGTGCAACCTCTGGGGACAGGACCTGTGAGCGCCGCGCCCGGGACGAGACCCGCACGAATTCACCGACAACTTCGCCGACGTCGCGCGTGCCGAGGCGGAGTGGATAGACGAGCGGCGCGCGGCCGCGGGATCGCGCGGCCGATGCGCCGCTCGTGGGGCTGGCGCTCTCGGGCGGCGGCATCCGGTCCGCGGCGTTCAACATGGGCGTGCTGCAGACGCTTGTCGCGCACCGGATTGATGCCGCACGTCGACTATCTGTCCACGGTCTCCGGCGGCGGATACATCGGCTCCTGCCTCACCTGGCTGCGCGCGCACGCGCCGGCGCAAGCGTCGCGACAAGCTCGGCGCGATCCCGCTCGCCGATGGCACCGGCACCGTGCTCGACTGGCTGCGTGCGCATGGCCGCTATCTGATCACCGGCAAGGGACTGTCGGGCTGGACGCTGGCGGCGAGCATCCTGTCCGGCACGCTGCTGAATCTCTTCGTGCTGCTGCCCATCTTCCTGCTGGCCATCGGGCTCGCGTCCGGCGACTGGTTCGAGTTCGCGCTGGCCGCCGCAGATCCATCTGCCCGGCGCCGGCGCGGTGAATGCGCACGACGGCTTCATGATCATGACCATCATCGGCCTCGCGCTGCTGGGCGCTCTATCTGCTCGCCACGCTGGTGTTCGCGCTGAGCACGGTGCTGCCACCGTTGCGGCAGCTCTGAGCGCGGGCCAGTACATCCGGCAGCGCCTGGGCGTGTTGCTGGGTGGCGGCATGGCGCTCATCGGCGTCGGACTGCTGCCCGTGCTCGCGGGATCGAGGAGACGGCGCTCACGTCGCTTCAAGGTCGGACGCAGGCCGATGACGTGACGCGGCACGCGTCATGGGTCGGCGCCGCTGATCACGGGCGCGTTGTCCGTGCGGCAGGCCAACAAGCAGGGCGCGCACGCGCGACACGTTCGCGATGGTCGGGCCTGGTGCTGGTGCTGGCGGGCGCGTTCACCGGCCTCTACCACCTCGCGCACCACACGCGCCTGCTCGAAACGCCGTTCTTCATGGGCTGGCTCGCGGTGTCGATCCTGTTCGCGTTCGTCTGCGACATCAACGCGATCTCGATGCACAGCTACTACCGCAGCCGGCTCGCCGAGGCATTCCTGCCCGAGATCGCGCGGCGATGCCAAGCACGAACGCACGCGCATCCGCTTACGTTCCGGCTCACCGACGTGCGCGCCGATTCGTGGCGGGCCTTTCCAGATCATCAACACCACGCTGAACACCACCAGCTCGACCGACTCGAAGCTGCGCGCGCGCAACGGCGAGAACATGATCCTGACGCCGCTCTACTGCGGCTCGAGCGCGACCACGGGTATCGGCGCACGACTCACTACCTGCGCGGCGAGCTCACGCTGTCGACGGCGTTTTCGGTGTCGGGCGCCGCCGTCGATCCGGACACGTACGCGACCAAGTCGCGGCCCGTGAGTTTCCTCATGGCGCTGCTCAACGTGCGGCTCGGCGTCTGGGTGCGCAATCCGCGGCATGAGCCGCGAGCGCTGGCGCTTGCCGGCGTGGTACCAGCTCATGCTGCGCGAAATGCTGGGCGTGGGCCTGTCCGAAAAGGACTCGCGCATCCATCTCGCCGACGGTGGCCACTTCGAGAACCTCGGTCTCTACGAACTGCTGCGCCGGCGCTGCCGCTACATCATCGTCGAGCGATGCGGGCGCGGATCCCGATTGCACGCTGGCGGATCTCGGGCAGGCCGTGCAGCGCGCGCGCGCCGATCTCGGCGCCGACGTCGATCATCTGCGCGGATCCGATGTTCCACGACGATGGCGAAGGTGGCGATGCGCAAGCAGGCGCACCTGGTGGGCACGGTGACCTACGCGGACGGATCGACGGGCGAGATCCTGTACCTGAAGGCGCTGCTGCGTGAGCACCTGGGCGCGGACATCTACGGCTACTGGCGCACGAATCCGGAGTTCCCGAATCAGCCGACGTCGAACCAGTTCTACGGTGAGCTGCAGTTCGACAGCTACCGCGAACTGGGCCGCCAGCTCATGGCCGGCATCGTCGGAGAGGAGAAGGACGCTGGAGGCAGGTGTTCGCGCGCTGGCGAATCAGCGCCGGACCCGTTAATTTCCGGAACCGGCTGACCCCGGCTCCTGGCACGACTGTTGCCGAACGTCTCGACCATGATGTCGATGAGCACGCGCACCTTGCACGGCGCGCTGCCGCCCGGCGGCCGCACGACGTAGACGCCGGCCTCCGGCATCGGATAGTCGGGCATCACCGCGCACCAGCGCGCCGCGCGCGATCTGCTCGCTCGACCAGGAAGTTCGGCAGCATCGCGATGCCGAGCCCCGCGAGCACCGCGGGCACCAGCGCCGCGCCGTTGTCGGCGGTGAACCGCGCGCGCGGATGCACGCGTGATCGTCTGGCCGTCGTGCAGCAGCGGCCACTCGTCGTTGACGCGGTTGACGGCGGCGTGCGCCAGCAGATTCCTCCGGCGTGCGCGGCGTGCCGTGCTTCGCGAGATAGCGCCGGGCTCGCGACCAGCTTGCCGCCGAACGGCGCGATGCGTCGCGCGACGAGGTTCGAATCGTCGAGCATGCCCGAGCCGGATCGCCGCGTCGAAACCTTCGGTCAGCAGGTCCACCTTGCGATCGCTGTACGACGCCTGGATCTCGAGCTCGGGATGACGGCCGGCGAGCTCGCGCCAGCACCGGCGCGAAATGCGTGGCGCCGAACGACAGCGGCGCCGCGACACGCAGGCGGCCGCGCACCGTTCCGTCGGGTGAGAGCGCATCGCGCGCCGCATCCGCTTCGGCCGCGATGCGCGTCGCGTGTTCGCGGAAAGTCGCGCCGGCTTCGGTCAGCGTGGCGCCGCGCGTCGTGCGCGTGAGCAACGTGGCGCCCAGCGACTTCTCGAGCCGCGCGAGCCGCCGGCTGACGATGGACTTGCTCACGCCCAGCCGGGCGGCCGCCGGCGCTCAGCCCGCCGGCGTCGGCAACCGCCACAAAGGCCTGAATATCCTCGATTTCCATGCTTGCGTTCCTGTTTGTGCGACGCCGAGTCGCAGTTCGTGGGGCTACTGTTGCGGTTTCCGGAACGCCAAGATGCAGCTCACGAGCAACGGAAATCAACAGGAAGGAGTCGCCATGAAGTCCGTACTGGTCATCAACAGCAGCGCCGCCCGCGAAGGGTCGGTGTCCCGGAGCTGGTCGAGTACGCCGTGGATCGCCTGCTTCAGGACGCGCCCGCAGGCGCACGGTCGTGCGTCGCGACCTCGGCGCGAACCCGGTGCCGCATCTCGACGTCGCCACGCTCAATGGCGTGCGCGGCACGCCCGTCCACCGACGCTGGAGCGCGACGCGCGCGCGCTGTCCGACGAACTCATCGCCGAGCTGCGCGCCGCCGACACCGATCGTGATCGGCGCGCCGATGTACAACTTCGGCGTCACCACCAGCCTGCGCGCCTGGTTCGACCACGTGCTGCGCGCGGGCGAGACCTTCTCGTACTCCGCCGGAAGGCCCGCGCGGATTGCTCGACGGCAAGCGCGTCATCGTCATCGAGAGTCGCGGCGGCCTCTACAGCGAAGGCCCGGCCGCAGCCGATCGACTTCCAGGAGCCGTACCTGCGGCACCTGCTCGGGCTTCATCGGCATCACCGACGTGACGTTCGTGCACGCCGAGAAGATCGGCTACGGGCCGGAAGCGCGCGACGGCGGCGCTGGATGGTGCACGCCAGAAGCTCGCGGCACTGGCCGCGACGGCGCTCGCCGAGGCGGCTTAACCGCCAGGCGGCTTAACAGTCCTTCAACGGGATCGGCCGGATCCGCGAGCTTGCGCGGATCCGGCCGGGCCCGCGCCGGGATGAGCTTGCGCGCGCTGAGCTGGTCCTTCGCCGCGTTCACCGTGTCCACGGCGATGAGCTCGCCCTCCTTGCAGATAGCAGACGCTGAACGAGCGCGACGCCGGGTCGCCGCGCAGCAGCGCGTGATCGTGGCCCTGGGAGAGCCCGACGATGATCATCTTGAGGTCGTACTGATCCGACCAGAACCACGGCACCTTGTCGTGCACGGTGGCGTATGCCGAGCATGTTGAGCGCCGCGCGACTGCGCCTGCTCGAAGGCGTTGTCGACGGATTCGAGCAGCACACGCGCAGCCGTAGTGGGGCGAGGGATGGCGCGCGCAGTCGCCCGCGGCGAAGATGATGTGGATCGGACGTGCGGCAGTGTCTCGTCGACGAGGATGCCGTTGTCGCAGTCGAGGCCCGCGTCGCGCGCGAGCGCGTCGTTGGGTACGTACGCCGATCGCCACGAGCACGAAATCCGCCGGGACGTCGACCGCCGTCAGCCGAGCGCGGACACGCCGCGACGCGAGCCGTGCCGGCATGCCTGGGCGTCGGGTTCCGGCATCGAAGGCCGCGACGCGCGCGTTGCACCGGATGTCCACGCCATGCCGCGCGTGCTCCGCCTCGTAGAAACTCGAGACCCACGGGCGACACCACGCGGCTCATCACGCGATCCGCGGCCTCGAGCACCGTGACCTCGCACTCCCAGGTCGCGACAGGTCGCTCGCGACTTCGAGCCCGATGTAGCCGCCGCCGATGATCACGCCGCGCCGGCCCGGCGCGAGCTCGGCCCGCAGCCGCTCCACGTCGGCGACGTTGCGCAGGTAGTACACGCCCGCGAGTTCCGCGCCCGGCACACGGATCATGCCGCGCGAGACTGCCCGTCGCCAGCAGCAGCGTGTCGTAGTCGCACGTGCGAGCCGTCGGCGATCTCGACGCGCCGCCGCGTCCGATCGATGCGCACCGCGGAGAAGCCCAGCCGCATGTCGATCGCATGTTCGGCGTAATGCTCGGCATGCCGGATCAGCAGGCGGTCGCGCTCGAGCGTGCCCGCGAGGAATTTCTTCGACAGTGGCGGACGCTGGTAGGGCAGCAGGTTCTCGTCGCCGATCAGCGTGATCGGACCGTGATGTCCGCGACGGCGCAGCGTCTCGATGGCCTGCGCCCCCGCCTGTCCTCCGCCGACGATCACCATGTGCTCCATCGTTCTCACCGCATCTATATAAGTGTGGCTCTCACCAACCCTACCGCACCAATCTTGGGCGAGTCCCGATCGGACGCGCTAAATTGGTGCCGGACAATTCGCCCTGCGGACCACCAATGATGAAATTGCCGCTATGTTGGGCTTTCGGGATACTGGCACGGAAGCTGCACTGCGATTAAGGCTCGCCGATGTCGGCGTCCAGATTCACTAAAGAGTTGGGAGAAAAGAAATGAAATTGGTCACCGCCATCATCAAGCCTTTCAAACTCGACGACGTGCGTGCCGCACTGTCGGAGATCGGCGTTTCCGGCATGACGGTGACGGAGGTGAAGGGTTTCGGTCGCCAGCGCGGTCACACCGAGCTGTACCGCGGCGCCGAATACGTCGTCGACTTCGTCCCGAAGACCAAGATCGAAGTGGCCGTGCGCAGCGACCTCGTCGATCAAGTGGTCGAAGCGATCCTCAAGGCCGCCAAGACCGGCAAGGTCGGCGACGGCAAGATCTTCATCACCGACATCGATCGCGTCATCCGCATCCGCACCGGTGAGACCGACAACAGCGCCCTCTAAGGCGCGAGAAGGATTCTTCCGGTCAAGCAATGCGAAGGCCTGCCGCCCTTCCAGCGGCAGGCCGTTTTCCTGACAGCGTATTGCGGAAGCCGATTGAACTGATGGTGCCATCGAGCACCGCGTGATCGATGAACGTGGCGTGAGCCACTGACAAGCTACGGCGCCTCCGGCCGTACGAGGGGTTGGAAAAATGCGTGCTTCTATCTACCGGGTGCCGGCGGCACTCGGCTCGCTGCTGTGCCCGTTATTCGCGTTCGCTCAGGATGCGGACACCCGTGGCCGACACGGGCGACACGGCCTGGATCATCGCGGCCACCGCGCTGGTCCTCTTCATGACTCTGCCCGGCCTGGCGCTGTTCTACGCCGGCCTGGTGCGCACGAAGAACGTGCTGTCCATCCTCATGCAGTGCTTCGCCATCACCGGCGTGGTTTCGCTGCTGTGGCTGGCAGTGGGTTACTCGCTGGTGTTCACCGACGGCGGATCGGCGCAGCCATTCATCGGCGGCCTCGACAAGGCGTTCATGCTCGGCGTGACGCGCGATGCCGTCACCGGGACGATTCCCGAGACCGTGTTCTTCATGTTCCAGATGACGTTCGCGATCATCACGCCAGCGCTGGTCATCGGCGGTTTCGCCGAGCGCATGCGCTTCTCCGCGGTGCTGGGGTTCTGCATTCTCTGGCTCCTGTTCGTGTACGTGCCGCTGGCGCACTGGGTCTGGGGCGATGGCTGGCTGGCAAAGCTCGGCGTCATGGATTTCGCGGGCGGCATCGTGGTGCACGTCAGCGCGGGTGTCTCGGCGCTGGTCTGCGCCCTTGTCGTAGGCCGCCGGCGCGGCTTCCCGCACACGGCGATGACGCCGCACAGCCTGCCGCTCACGGTGGCGGGCGCGGGCATGCTGTGGGTGGGCTGGTTCGGCTTCAACGCCGGCAGCGCGCTCGCCGCGAATGGCTCGGCGGGCATGGCGATGCTGACCACGCACATGGGCGCCTCCGCCGGCGCGCTGGCGTGGATGTTCATCGAGTGGAAGAAATACGGAAAGCCGTCGATGCTGGGCGTGGTCACGGGCGTGGTCGCCGGCCTCGGCACCATCACCCCGGCGTCGGGCTTCGTGGGTCCGCTGGGTGCCGTGGTCATCGGCCTCTCGGCGGGTACCGTCTGCTTCTTCGCCACGCAGTTCCTCAAGCGCAAGCTGCAGATCGACGACTCGCTCGACGTCTCACCCGTGCACGGTGTCGGCGGCGTGATCGGCTCGCTGCTCACGGGCGTGTTCGCGCGGTGAGCCTCGGTGGCACGGGCTTCAGCCAGTGCAGGCAAGACCATCGGCGACGCAGCTCGGCGTGCAGGCGCTGGGCGTGGTGGCCGCCGCCGTGTGGTGCGCGCTCGTGACGTGGCTGATCCTCAAGCTCATGCACGTGGTGGTGGGCCTGCGTGTATCCGAGGAGAAGGAGACCGAGGGCCTCGATCTCGCGGAGCACGGAGAGCGCGGCTATTCGCCTTGAGGTAGCGGGGCACCCGACCTCTCGTTCTGGGGAGAGCGCCAGACGCCTTTGCGGGCGTAATCTGGCGCTCTTCTTTTGAGACCGGAGATCCTGATGACTCGCGCGATCCGCATCCACGAAGCCGGCGGGCCCGAGGTCTTGCGCGTCGAGAATATCGAGGTGGTCGCGCCGGGCGCTGGCGAAGTGCAGGTTCGCCACACCGCCATCGGTCTCAACTACATCGACGTCTACGATCGCTCGGGCCTGTATCCGCAGCGGATGCCCGCGGGCCTGGGCCGTGAAGCGGCGGGTGTGGTGACGGCGCTAGGGGCGAAGGTGCGCGGCTTGCGCGCCGGCGATCGCGTGGCTTACGTGCATTCCGTGCCGGGCTGTTACACCGAGCAGCGCAATGTTCCCGCCTCGTTGCTCGTGAAGGTTCCCGCCGGTGTCAGCGATGAACAGGCGGCGGTGCTCATGCTCAAGGGCATGACGGCCTGCTATCTACTTCGCCATACGTATCGCGTGAAGCGTGGGGACTTCATCCTGGTGCACGCGGCCGCGGGTGGTGTCGGTCTCATTCTCTCGCAGTGGGGCAAGGCGCTGGGCGCCACGGTCATCGGTGTCGTCGGCAACGACGAGAAAGCGAAGCTCGCGAAGAAGAATGGCTGCAGGCACGTGCTGGTTCGTGGCCGCGACTGGATTGCCGGGTCGGTGAAGAAGATCACCCGGGGTGTCGGCGCGCACGTGGTCTATGACGCCGTGGGCAAGGACACTTTCCTCGAGTCGCTGGATTGCCTGCGCAAGCGCGGAATGATGGTGCTGTATGGCAGCGCCTCGGGTCCGGTGCCGCCGTTCTCTCCCGCGGAGCTGGCGAAGCGCGGCTCGTTGTATCTCACGCGCCCCACGTTGTTCGACTACACCGCGAATCGAGCGGATCTCGACGCCATGGCGCGCGAGACTTTCGCGGTGGCGAAGAAGAAGGTGGTGAAGGTTCAGATCCACCAGCGCTACAAACTGGAAGACGCCGCGCAGGCACATCGGGATCTCGAGGCGCGCAAGACCACGGGGGCCAGCGTCATCATCCCCTGAACTAGGTGAACAGCTCGCGAGCGCCGGCGACCACGGCCGCGACCGCGGGATGGCGGATCCGGCGTTCGAGTGAGATCGCGAAGAATTGTGCGGTAACGGGCTTCGCGACGCCGACGCGCTGAAACCCGTATTCCCTCCGGAACTGCGCTTCCTGCACCACGGGCACCGGCGCGAACCCGTGGCCCGCACGCGCGAACTCGCGAAGCAAGCCGAAATCTTCGAACTCGCCGACGAGCAGCGGACGCACGTCGTGCTGCTCCAGCCATTGGTCCAGCATCCGGCGGATGGCCGTGTCGTCGGTGGGCAGCAGCATGGGGACGCCGTGCAGCGAGCGCGGAAAATTGCGTCGCAGACTGGCGGCGATGGCGGGCGTCGCCATCCAGCAGATGCCGGAGCTGCCCAGCAGGTGGTTGTACGCCCGCACGTTGAGCGTTGGCGATGCAGGGGCGTCCGACAGCACCACGTCGAGTTCGTGCGTGGCAAGGCTCGCGACCAGGCGCTCTAGCGTTCCTTCACGGCAGATGATCCGCACCGGTTGCCCCATCCGCATCGCGGGTTCGAGCAATCGCTGCGCGATCTCCTTGGGCAACACGTCGTCTATGCCCACCGTGAAGCGCAACGGTTTCTGCGATGGCCGCTGTTCGAGCGCGTCGAGCAGCTCCCGGCCCACGTCGAAGATCTGCTCGGCGAACGTGAACACGACGCGCCCCACCTCTGTGGGGATGAGCCTGCGGCCCGACTTCACCAGGAGCTTTTCGCCGAGGCGTTCCTCGAGGGTCCGCAACTGCGCGCTCACGGTGGGCGGCGACAGCGACAGCTCGCTGGCGGCGCGCGTGACGCTTCCGGTCCGCACGACGGACCAGAAGTAGAGCAGGTGCTGATAATTGAGCCGGCGGGATATGGCCATGATTCGATAAAAGCTAACGCAAATCGCGAATCTTTCAAATTGTCCTAAGTGTCGGGCGGGCCGAACATGGCGGCCATGAACACGATACCCATGCATCTGCCCGCGGGCCGCCCCGCCATCTTCGTTGCCGAGGACGACGCCCGTCGCCTGGCTTTCCTGCTGGTCGACGGCGGCGCGCACGATTCCGCGCATCTGCGCGAGCTTCGCGCCGAGCTGGAGCGGGCCATCATCGTGGCGCCGCTCGAGATCCCGCGGGGCGTCATCACCATGAACAGCGCCGTCACCGTGCTCGATACCACGGCCGGCAGTCGCCGCCAGATCACGCTGGTGTACCCGCATGACGCCAATCCCTCCTCGGGCCGCATTTCAGTGCTGGCTCCGCTCGGAACGGCGTTGCTCGGTTATCGCGAGGGCGACGAGGTCGAATGGCTGATGCCCGGGGGCATGCGCCGCCTGCGGATAGAAAACGTGCGGGGGGCCGATGAAGCTGCTATGCG
Source organism: uncultured Pseudomonadota bacterium (assembly GCA_963846605.1). GTDB lineage: Bacteria > Pseudomonadota > Gammaproteobacteria > Steroidobacterales > Steroidobacteraceae > CADEED01. The sequence continues at coordinate 157,003 of CAWJWS010000004.1, read as the reverse complement.
CCACTGACCTCAAGCCCGGATCGGAGGCGGCCGTCGAACGCGCCTACCTGCTCCGTGAAGCATTGAACGCTCCGTTGAAGCTGGTGCACGTGGTCGCGCCGCTCAGCGCTGATGAAGGCACCCTGGAGCAGCGCTTGTTGAGCGCCAGCAGCAGGCTGGCGCAACGCGCGCGACACGCCGGCGCTCCCGCCGAGCTGGTGGTGCGATGCGGGCGCCCCGCGGCCATCATGGGCGAGGAAGCGGCCACGGCCGACCTGCTCGTCCTCGGTGCGCACGACCAGCGCGTTCCCATCGACGCGATGCGCAGTGGATTCACCGAGAAGGTGCTCACCGAGACGCGACGTCCCATGCTCATCGTGAGGCGGCCCGCGAAGGCGGCCTATCGACAGATACTGCTCGCGCTGGACGGCTCGGAGTCGTCCGGCCGGATCGTGAGGTTCTCCGAGCGGTTGCCGGTGGCGGACTCCGCGGCGCTCGCGGTGGTGCACGCTCATGAGCCGCCGTACGAAGCCATGCTGAACACCGTCGGCGTGGGAAATCTGAGCGTGGCCACCTACGCATCCGCGTCGATGTCGCAGGCGGCATCGATGATCCACGCGCGGCTGCGCATGCACAGCGCCGACTGGCGGCGGTATCGCGTGATGCTCATGGACGCTCGTCCGGGCCCCGCGATCCGGCAAGCCATGCGCGAGGTCAAACCGGACCTGCTGGTTCTCGGCACGCGGGGACACGGGCGGTTCCGCCGGGCCTTGCTGGGAAGCACCGCCCACGAATTGATCGGGGCGGTGGATTGCGACGTGCTGCTGGTGCCGGATGCCGCCTGACGTGGCGCCCCGGGCGCGCTATCTAACTACGTGAAGCGCCCGCGCGTTGCGCCCGACGGCCAGTGCGCCGGAGCGCACCACTTCGATGATCTCGGTGCGTTCACCCAGATCGCTGACGAACTGGTTCACCTCGGCCTCGCTCGCGGTGAGCTCCACCACGAAACCATCCGGCGCGGGTTCGAGCACACGCCCACCGGCGCGCACGACATAACCCCGCACTGAATCGATGAGCTGCGGCTCGACACGCAGCTTGAGCACCACGAGCTCGCGCTCGATGTGTTCGCCGCGCGTGAGGTCTTCCACCGCCACTACGTCGATGAGCTTGTTGAGCTGGTTGACGATCTGGAGGATCACGCCGTCCGCACCCTTGGTCACCAGTGTCACGCGCGATACGGACGGGTCATCCGTGGCCGCTACCGACAGCGACTCGATGTTGTAGCCGCGGGTGGAGAACAGACCGGTGACGCGGGTGAGCGCGCCGGCCTCGTTCTGCAGGTGGATGGCGATGATATGACGCATCTTTTGGAGGGTCTGGGGCTGGGTGCTGGTCTTCATGATGGCGGGACCGAGGATAGCGGTTTGAACGAGGCCTGCAAACTGCTAGGCTCGCCCGCATCTATGGCAAAAACCCCCAAAATCCGTGACTTGACCGCGGCTGGCACCTCGGCTGCGCCCTCCATCCAGCATCCCCTCGCAGGTCAGAAGATGACCGGCGCCGAGATGATCGTGCAGGTATTGGCGGACGAAGGTGTAACCACGATTTTCGGGTACTCGGGCGGCGCCATCCTCCCCACCTATGACGCCGTCTTCTGCTTCAACGAAGACCGCGCCAAGAAGGGCGAGCAACAGATGCCGCTGATCGTGCCGGCCAACGAACAGGGCGCGGGATTCATGGCTGCGGGGTATGCGCGCGCGAGTGGCCGCGTCGGCGTGGCCGTGGTCACCTCGGGTCCCGGCGCCACGAACACCGTCACGCCGATCCGCGACTCCATGGCGGATTCCATCCCCATGGTGGTGATCTGCGGCCAGGTGCCGCGCAGCGCCATCGGCAGCGACGCCTTCCAGGAAGCGCCGGTGTCTTCGATCATGGGCTCGGTGGCCAAGCACATCTTTCTGGTCACGGATCCCGAGAAGTTGGAAGCCACGATCCGAACCGCGTTCGAGATCGCGCGCACCGGGCGTCCCGGTCCCGTGGTCGTCGACGTGCCGAAAGACGTGCAGAACTGGCAGGGCGAGTTCAAGGGCTCGGGCTCGCTGCCCATGCCGGGCTACCGCAAACGCCTCGAGACGCTCACGACCGACATCATCGACGGCACCGAGGCCAATCACTTCTTCGAGATGCTGGGCGAGTCGCAGCGTCCGCTCATCTACGCGGGCGGCGGCGTCATCAACGGCGAGGCGTCGGAAGAACTGCGCGAGTTCGCGCGCGCCTTCGATATCCCGGTGGTCACCACGCTCATGGGCATCGGCGCGGTGGACACCACCGACAGCGCTCTCGATGCGCATGCTGGGCATGCACGGCGCGGCGTTCGCCAACTACGCCGTGGATGATTGCGATTTCCTCATCGCCATCGGCGCGCGCTTCGATGATCGCGTCGCGGGCACGCCCGCCAAGTTCGCGCCGAACGCGAAGGCCATCGCGCATTTCGACATCGACCGCGCGGAGATCAACAAGGTCAAGCGCGTTCAGTGGAGCCACGTGGGCGAGCTGCCCGAGGCGCTCTCGATGCTCACGGCGCACGGCAAGCGCATGGGCTTCCAGCGCGACCGTTCGAAGTGGCTGGCCTATCTCGACGGAGATGCGCAGAAGTATCGCGTTCAACTACGACCGCGACAGCGAGAAGATCCAGCCTTACTACGTGCTGGAAGAGATCAATCGCATCACGAAGGGCGAGGCCATCATCTCCACGGGCGTCGGCCAGCACCAGATGTGGTCGGCGCAGTACTTCGACTTCAAGAATCCGCGGCTGTGGCTCACCTCGGGATCCATGGGCACCATGGGTTTCGGGCTTGCCCGCGGCCATCGGCGCGCAGTTCGCCAACCCCGAGAAGCTGGTCATCGACATCGACGGCGACGCCTCGGTGCGCATGAACATCGGCGAGATGGAAACCGCGACCACCTACAACCTGCCCATCAAGCTCGTCGTGCTCAACAACAACGGCGACGGCATGGTGAAACAGTGGCAGAAGCTGTTCCACAAGGGCCGCCTCTCGGCTTCCGAGAAGACGCTGCACACCAAGGACTTCATCAAGGCCGCGCAGGCTGACGGATACAAGTACGCCGTGCGCCTGGACAAGAAGGCGGATGTGCCTCGCGTGATCGCCGAGTTCCTGGCGTTCAAGGGCGCGGCGTTCCTCGAGGTGATCATCGATGCCGATGCCGGCGTGTACCCCATGGTGGGTCCGGGCCAGCCCTACGAGGCGATGATCACGGGCGACTGGATTCCGTCGCGCAAGAAGGTGGACGTGAAGCCGCCCGGCGCCAGCGAGATGTTCTAACTACGGGGAAGGGGCGGATGTCGATGCCCGCCTGCTCGGTGACCCCATGAAGTACCTGCACACCATGGTGCGCGTCACGGACGTTGACGCGTCGCTGCGGTTCTATTGCGAAGCTCTCGGCCTCGAGGTGATCAAGCGCACGGACTACCCGCAGGGAAAGTTCACGCTCATCTTCCTGGCGGCGCCCGGTGACAGCTCGGCCCAGGTAGAGCTCACGCACAACTGGGAGCCGGAGAACTACGGAGGCGGCCGCAACTTCGGCCATCTCGCGTACGCGGTGGACGATATCTATGCCACCTGCGAGCGGCTGCAGAAGCACGGTGTGACGATCAACCGTCCGCCGCGTGACGGGCGCATGGCCTTCGTGCGCTCGCCCGACAACATCTCCATCGAACTACTGCAGAAGGAAGGTTCGCTGCCGCCGCGCGAGCCCTGGGCGTCCATGCCCAACACCGGCAGCTGGTGAGCGCCGGTCCCCAGCGGCGAGAAGTATTCCGCCAGGGCCAGCGCGCCATCCTGCCGTTCCTCCCCGGCGCCTTCGCGTGGGGAATGATTTCCGGGGTCGCCATGGTCAAGGGCGGGCTCGCGGTTCCCTGGGCCATCGCGATGTCCCTGCTGGTGTATGCGGGTTCGGCACAGCTCGCGGCCCTGCCGCTGATCGTGGCGGGGGCGCCGCTCTGGGTGATCGTGGCCACCGGCTTCATCACCAACCTGCGCTTCGTCATCTACAGCGCGGCGCTGCGGCCGTACTTCGCCGATCGCAGCCTGGGCCGGCGCGTCGCGTTGGGTTACTTCATGACCGACTTCACCTTCGTGCGCTTCATGCGATCCGCGCAGGAAGGCACCATGCCCGAACAGCATCGCGACGCGTGGTTCGCCGGCGTCTGCAGCAGCAACTGGATCACCTGGCAGGTATCCGCGATCAGCGGAATCATCGGCGCGAGCTATGTGCCCACGGAGTGGGGTCTGGAGTTCACCGGCACGCTGGCGCTCGTGGCGCTGGTGGGGCCGAGCCTCAACGCCAGGCCCGCGGTCGTGGGCTCGATCGTGGCCGCGCTGGTGGCGGTGTTCACGCATGCGTTGCCGTTCAAGCTCGGGCTGTTCTGTGGCGCGCTGGCCGGTATCGTGGCCGCCACGCTCACGGACGCATTGTCGAAGCCGCCGCCGCCCGACGTTCCGGAGGCCGCATGAGCGACCCGGTGTCCGGCATCGGCCTCGCGCTGGTCATCCTCGGGCTGGCTCTATCTACCCTGGTGACGCGCACGTCGTTCCTGGTCGCGGGTGCGCGGCTGCGTCTTGGCCATCGCGCCGAGGTGGCGTTGCGCTACGCGCCGGTGTGCACGCTGTCGGCCATCATCGTGCCCGATGTCCTGTTCCATGGCGGCGCGACATTGGACCTGGCGCCGTTCAATCCGCGGCTCGTGGGCGTGATCGGCGCAGCGCTGTGGCTGTGCTGGTCGCGGAACATCGTCGGTTGCCTGGCCACGGGCATGGCGGCCTACAGCCTGGCGCGGCTCTATCTGTGACGTCCGGCCGTTTCGTGACACTCCGGTGTGGCGGCTTGCCCTAGCTAAAGCGCGGGCGTACTGTCCGCTCTCGTCGAACATAACTACTACCAATCGACGGGGAATCAATCATGCAAAGTCTGGGCGGATTGCTGTTCTTTCTGGGGGCAGGCTCGTTCCTGATCCACTACATCAATATGGAATTCTTCCTGTTGGGATGGGTGGACAAGTGGGGTCCGGGCGTCGGCAACGGCATTCGCATCGCGATGATCGTGGTCGGCGGCATCCTGTGGCTGCTGGGCCGTCAGTCGGCTGCCAAGGCGGCGTCGCCGCCGGCTTGATCGTGTCGAGGGGCGGTGCGGCGTCCGCGCCGCACCGCCCTTGATCGCCGCCGTACCCATGCGGCGTACAGCGCCAGCTGCACACCCCACACGGCCGCCGCACCCGCCAGGTCATGCGACAGGAAATGCGCTCCTCGCGCTTCCTGGCCGATGGCGAAGACGCAACCCAGCAGCAACCCGCTTGTTAGCCAGACGCGTGCCCACGCGAGCGCGCGATCCCGCAGCGCGAAGTAACCAGCGACGAGAGCGAAGCCCGAAGACGCATGCGCGCCGGGAAAGCACCGCGCCCGCGGTAGATAGTCCGGTCGGTCCGCGAACAGCGGCAGATAGGGCAGGTGTCCGCCGAAGCCCGCGAGATCCCAGGGACAATCCACGTTGGTGATGGCCTTGAGGCCGCCCACCACGGCGACCGACAGCACCATGGCCATCGCCAGGAAGCCGGCCGGTGCGCGCCAGTCGCGGGCCGCGCCCCACACCAGCGATACCAGCCATGCGAGCACCGCCAATGCCGCCATGCCGCGCACCAGCCAGCGTCCGCCACCGTGCAGCAGCCGGTGAGCCCACCAGTCTCCGCCGCCCGAACCCAGCCAATGACCGGTCGCGCGATCGAAATACAGGGCCTCCGCGATGGAACGATCCAGGCCCAGCCCTTCGACGGCGGCCAAGGCTACGCACAGCAGCAGAAGCGGCCACAGGGCGTGGCTTCGCCAGAACCCCGGTCCGGCATGGGCGTACAGTCCCGCTTGTGAATCCATCGGAACTTGGACGTCATTGGGGCCTCAATCCCTGCTGCGACGGGGAGTGCCCCCGGGCGGCGTCTAAGGGGCGAGGTGACCCGTGCTGGACGAACGAGATCTCGTGGAGAGGATGCGAAGTGGGGATCAGAAGGCATTCAACGAATTCTTCGACGCCTACGCGGCACGGCTCGGCGCGTTCGCGGCACGCCGGAGTTCGCTCGATGCCGCAGCGCTGGAGGATGTGGTGCAGGTCACCATGATCAACGCCATGCGCGGCCTTGCCAGTTTCCGCGGCGGCTCGGCGCTGTTCACCTGGCTCTGCCAGATCTGCCGCAATCATCTCGCCGACGTCACGCGCAAGGCGCGGCGCCAGCCCAAGGTGCAAAGCCTGGACGAACCCGGCGAAGCCGGCACGCCGGACAACCTCATCGAACTCACCGACTTTCGCGATCCGCTCGACGAATGCGCGGCGGACTCCGCGCGCAGCGCCGTGCGCCGCGCGATCAACCAGCTGCCCGCCAGCTACGCGCGCATTCTCGAACTGCGCTTCGGTGACGAGCTCACGGTGCCCGAGATCGCGCGTGCGCTGCAGCTGTCCGAGAGCGCCGCGGAGTCGCGCCTGGTGCGAGCGCGCCAGGCGTTCCGCGAGCAATGGCAGGCGGATACCAGTTCGTCAGCGGGTCGGGGAGGGGCGTCATGAGCGGCTCCTCCCACAACGACGATGTCGCCGACCAGGCGCTGCGCGCCGGGTTGCGCGCCAACGCGCTCTCGGCAGAAGCCATGGAACGCATCCGTCGCGCCACGGAAGCGGAGTGGCGCGCTCAAGTGGACGCGTCGCCGGCGCCTCCGCGCCGGCGCTGGATGCCGCTCGCGGCGGCGGCTTCCGTGGTGACGCTGCTGGCCGCGGGAGCACTCACGCTGTTCCTCGGCGACCAGCGCGCGGCTTCGGGCGCGTTGCTCGGCACGGTGGCGCGCGCCGAAGCGCCGGGTCTGCAGCGGACGCAATGGCTGCGCCATGACGTGCCGCTCATCGAAGGCTCGGAGTTGCGCGTATCGCAGGCTCTCGATGCTCGCGGTGACGCGCTGATCAATCTCTCGGGTGGCGGCAACCTGCGGGTCGCGCGCGCGACGGCCTTCGAGATCACCTCGCCCGATGCCATCCGTCTGGATCGCGGCGAGTTGTACGTGGACATCCCGCCAGGCTCGCGCGCCAGCGCGCAGTTCACCGTGGTCACGGCGGACGGCGAGTTCCGGCATGTGGGCACGCAGTTCTCGGTCGCCGTGGGCAATCGGCAGACGCGGTTGCGCGTGCGCGAAGGCACGGTGCTATGGCGCGCGGCCACCGGAGAGTCGCGAGTCGACGCGGGCTCCGAAGTGACGATTGGCGCGGGCGGCGCCCAGCACCGCGCGATTCCGACCGCGGGCCGTGACTGGACCTGGGCGGAATCGCTCGCGCCGGAGATCGACATCGAGAATCGCCCGCTGCGGGAATTCCTCGAATGGTTCTCGCGCGAGACCGGCCGCAAGCTGGTGCTCGCGGATGAACCGGCGCGACGGCAGGTGGGCAGCATCCGCATGCACGGCAACGTTCGCGGGCTCACGGCGATGGAAGCGTTGGCGGCCGTCATGGCCTCGACCACGTTGCACTACGATCTGCCGGAGGGCTCCATCCGGGTAAGCTCCGCGAGTGACTCCCGGCCGGCCAGTTAGATCGCGATTGAAGAAGCTGTTGTTGACGCTGTCGTTTGCCGTGCCCGCACTGGCACAGCAGGGTATGCCGCTCGAATCCCTGTTGCGCGAGTTGCGCCGGACCGGCGTCGACGTCATCTACAGCTCGGAGCTCGTCACCGCGGACATGCAGGCACCGCCCGCGGTCGCCGGCGCCACGCCACTGCAGAACGCGCGCGCGGCCCTGGCTTCGAACGGGCTCGCGTTGCGCCAGCTCGGCCCCAAGACCTGGGTCGTCATCCGTCAGCCGACTGCGCAGGCGGAACCTGCCGAGGAATCCCTGGACGAAATCTCGGTGTACGCCAGCCGCTTTCGCCTCGACGGCGGCATCGCCGAGCCACGCGAGATCTCGGCCACCGACATCGAGCGTGTGCCGGGCAGCCATGACGACGCGCTGCGCTCGCTCACGTCGCTGCCCGGGGTAGTCAGCGGCGCATCGGCGCGACCCTACATCCGCGGCTCGCTCAGCGAGGACGTGCTGGTGCGCTACGACGGCATCCCGCTGCTCGATCCTTTTCACCTCAAGAATTTCCAGAGCCTGCTGAGCGCCATCGATCCAGCCGCCATCGAGCGCATCGACGTGTTCAGCGGCGGATTCCCCGTTCAGTACGGCACGCGTTCCGGCGGAGTCATCGACATCATGGCGCCCTCGACCGCCGTGGGTCGCGAGCACCGCGCGAATCTCAGTTTCATCTCCGCGGGCGCGTCCACGCGCGGACACGCGGATGAATGGCCGCTCGAGTGGCTGGCGGCCATCCGCCGCAGCACGCTGGACCTGCTGGATCCGGTGGAAGACATCTTTGGAAAGCCGCAGTTCAGCGACTCGCTGGGTCGCCTGCGATGGAGCACGGAGCAGGGCACCTGGACCCTGGGTTGGCTGCTGCTCGACGACCGGCTGAAGCTGGGCGTGGGATCCGACGACGAGACCGCGCGGGCGCGCTACCTCGATGAATACGTGTGGCTGGCCCGTGATCATCGCTTCAGCGATGCGCTCGGCATGCGCTCCAGCCTGGTCATCACGTCGGCGCGAGCGGCGGCGTGAAGGTTCGCTGTCGAGGCCCGGCGTGGCCAGCGGAGAACTGGAGGAGATCCGCGATTTCGACGGACTCGAATTCTCCAGCGACTGGACCTTTGATACCGGCTCGCGTTCCAGCTACCACTTCGGTGGCGGATTCGCGGCCACTCGAGCGAACTACCGGTACGCGCGCCACTCGGAATTCGCGCCCGACATCGCGCTGGCTTTCGGACGACAGGAGATCGAGGACCTGGCGTTCGCCGTGAAGCCCGAGGTGGTGACGTACTCGCTGTACGCGTCGAATCGCCGCCAGTGGGCACGATTCGAAGCGGAGCTTGGCGTTCGCGCGGACGCGCAGCACTACGAACACGACGGCAATCACACGCAGATCAGCCCGCGGCTGAACCTGCGATATGACGCCAGTGATCGCGCCCGCGTGTACGCCTCCATCGGCCGCTTCACGCAGGCACAGCATGTCGAGGAGTGGCGAGTCGAGGAAGCGCAGCAGGCGCCCGACGCCGCGCAGGTGTCGGTGCATTCCATTCTCGGCTTCGAGTACGACTTCGACACCGGCTCGCGCATCGGCCTCGAGGCCTACACCAAGCGTTGGACCACGGTGGCCGCGTATTTCGACAACCGGCTCGATCCCTTCGCGCTGGTGCCGGATCTCTCGCCCGACCGGATTCGCGTGAAGCCGGACTTCTCCGAAGCCAGCGGTCTCGAGCTCAGCGTGCGCCACCCATTCTCGGATCGCCTCACGAGCTGGGGCACGCTGGCCTGGGCGCGAGTGGCCGACGATTTTCCGGGCATTCGCGACGTGCTGCGCAGCTGGGATCAGCCGGTGTCGATGAGTGCGGGGCTCGCGTGGAAGAGTTCGCGGGCGAGCCTGTCCGCGCTTGCGGGCTGGCACAGCGGCTGGCCGCGCACGTCGCTCTCGTTCCCACCGCTCGCGCTGGGTGCCCGCAATGCCGATCGGTGGAGGGATTTCTATACGCTCGACCTGCGCGGTAGTTGGACCTGGCGAATGCCTGCCGGCGATCTCTCGCTGGTGCTGGACGTCACCAACGCCACCAACCGCGACAACTTGTGCTGCAGCATCCTCACGCGCGATTCCGGCGGCGTGCTCGGCTCTTCCGAGGACAGCTGGCTGCCCGCCATCGTGAACCTGGGACTCACCTATCGCTGGGGTCACTGAGGGCCGGTACCGCGACGGGATTTCGCGGGCCATGGCGTCTCACGACGCATGGTCCGCAATCGCCATCCGATCACGCTCGGAGTAGGGATAACCCTGTGTTTGCTCGCCGCCTCGCCCGCATCCGCGGCGCGCTGGTTTTCGAGCCTGAACTCGCGCGCGTCCATCGTCGAAACCGCACGCGACCCCGCCTTGCCCCCCGACACGCTGTTGCAACTGCAGGGCGCGCGTATCGGCGAGGTGCGCATCCATTCGCGCGAGCTGTTCGACACGGACGCGCAGGACGATGACACGGCGCTGTCGCGACTCGCGAACCGCCTCCACGTGTCCACGCGACCCGACACCATCGAGGACCAGCTGCTGTTCCGCAGCGGGGATCTCTACCAACCCGGCCTGCTCGAGGAATCCGCACGAATCCTGCGCGACACGCGCTATCTGCGTGACGCGTCGATCCGTCCGGTGGCCTATCACGATGGGGTCGTCGACATCGAGGTGCGCACGCAGGATGTCTGGACGTTCACGCCCAGCGTTTCCTTCGGCCGCAGTGGCGGCAAGAACAGCAGCGGCTTCGAGATCGAAGATCTCAATCTCTTCGGAACGGGCACGCAGCTCGGCGTGGGGTTCAAGTCGGGCATCGACCGTGACTCGAAGTTCATTCACTACCACGACCGCCAGCTCGGCTCGTCGTGGTGGGATCTGTCCGCCGATTTCGCCGACAACAGCGATGGACGCTTCGCGCAGCTCGGGCTCGAGCGCCCGTTCTACGCGCTGGACTCGCGCTGGGCCGGCGGCCTCTCGCTGCTCGACGACGCGCGAATCGACTCGCGCTACGATCTCGGCGGGATCACCGACCGCTTCGCCACGCACGAGAAACGCGCCACTATCTACTTCGGCGGCTCCGGCGGGCTGGTGGACGGCTGGGCCCGGCGGCTGAGCGCCGGCCTCACCGTCGACGAACACACTTTCGAGCCGGTGCCGGGCACCGATTCCACCCGGCTGCTGCCGGCGGACCGCAAACTCCTCTATCCGTGGGTGGCGATGGAGTGGGTGCAGGATGATTTCCGCACCGGCCGCAACCGCGACCAGGTGGGGAAGCTCGAGGACTATTCGATGGGCTGGCATGCCAGCGCGCGGGTGGGACTTGCGAGCGACTCCCTCGGCTCTGATCGAACCGCGGCCATCCTTTCCGGAAGACTGTCGAAAGGCCTCGTCCTTTCCGACCGCCAGACATTGCAGTTCGCTCTCGACGCCGATGGCCGTCTCGAAGGTGGATCACTCGTGGGCGGGCTGCTCGAAGCCGAATCGCGTTACTACTTCCGGCAGTCGCCCAAGCGCCTGCTGTTCCTGAACTTCTCCGCCAGCGCCGGTACCGACCTCGACGCCGACCAGCAGATTCTCCTGGGCGGCGACAGCGGACTGCGCGGCTATCCGCTGCGCTACCAGGCCGGCAAGGGCCGCTGGCTGCTCACCGCGGAACAGCGCTTCTTCACGAACTGGTATCCGCTGCAGCTGTTCAACGTGGGCGCAGCGGTGTTCTACGACATGGGTTCCACCTGGGGCCGCGATCCGCTGGGCGCGGAGTCACGCGGCGTGCGGCGTGACGTTGGCTTCGGCCTGCGCCTGGGCAACAGCCGCTCGGCTTCGGGGAACGTGTTGCATCTCGACGTCGCATTCCCGCTCGACGGCGACCCGTCCATCCAGGGCGTTCAATTCCTGGTTCAAACAAGGAAGAGCTTCTGAATGGAGAAGCTGCTGCCCGCCCGCTGGCGACCGATGGTGCGCGTGGAGATCGCGCTCCTGCTCGTCCTGGCCTGGCTGATCATGTTCACCAACCACTCCTGGTGGCTCGCGGTCAGCGCCGGCCGTTCGTGGATCGATCCGCACAGCTGGTGGTTCCTGCTGTGCACTTTCGTGGCGCTGGTCGCATTGCATTTCGTGTTGCTGGCGCCGTTCATGAGCCGGTGGACGCTACGGCCGCTCCTCTCCGTCGTCGCCATCAGCAGCGCCGCGGCCGCCTATTACATGCGCGCGTACTCCGTGATGCTCGATCCCTCGATGATCCGCAACATCCTCGAGACCGATGTGCACGAGGCGCGCGAACTCATCTCCGGATCGATGCTCGGCTGGGTGACGCTGATGTCGGTACCGCCGGTGGCTTTCCTGTGGTGGATACGGCTGGAGCGCCGCCCCTGGCCGCGCGCGCTGGGCGTGAGGCTCGCCAGCATCGTGGGAGCGCTGGTGTTGGCCGTGCTCGCCATCCTCCCCGTCAATCGCGATCTCACCTCGATGATGCGCAATCACCGCGAACTGCGTTACCTGGTCACCCCGGGGAATTTTCTGTACGGCCTTGCAGCGGATTCGGTGCGCGACGTTCGTGACGCCAACGCGCCGCGCGAACCCATCGGCACGGACGCCAGGCTCATGCGCGTGGCGATGCCCGGAAAGCATCGCGTGTTCGTGCTGGTGATCGGAGAGACCGCGCGCGCAGCCAATTTCGGCCTGCTCGGCTATTCGCGCGCGACCACGCCCGAGCTCCAGGCGCTCAACGTGACCGCCTTCCGCAACGTGAAGTCCTGCGGTACGTCCACGGAGATCTCGGTGCCATGCCTGTTCTCCGAGTGGGGGCGCGCGGATTACGACGAGCGGCGCATCCGCAATTCCGAAGGCCTGCTCGACGTGCTGGTGCGCGCGGGTTATGCCGTCACCTGGCTGGACAACCAATCCGGCTGCAAGGGCGTGTGCCGCGGCGCGGGCATCCGCTACGAGAAGTTGGGAGTGGAATCAGCGCCGGACCTTTGCAACGGCAATGAATGCTACGACGGCATCCTGGTTCGCCGCCTGCAGGCGGAGCTCGCCGATGTGCGCACCGACACGGTGTTCGTGCTGCACATGATGGGCAACCACGGCCCGGCCTATTTCCGGCGCTATCCACCGGAGTTCCGCCGGTTCACGCCCGACTGCGCCACGGGGGAGCTACGCGACTGCAGCCGCGAGCAGGTGGTCAACGCCTATGACAATGCGATCCTGTACACCGATCACGTGCTGGCCGGCGTCCTGAAAACACTGGTGGCGCACACCACATCGATCGACGCGGCCATGCTGTACGTCTCGGACCATGGTGAGTCACTGGGAGAGCACGGCCTGTACCTGCATGGCCTGCCGTACTCGATCGCACCCGACACACAGACTCACGTCCCCATGCTCACCTGGATTTCGCCGGGCTTCGCGCGCATCGAATCCGTGGATACGCATTGCCTGCGCGAGCGCGCGGGCGAGTCGCTGTCCCATGACAACGTGTTCCACTCCGTGCTCGGCCTGCTGGATGTGCAGACCCGCGCCTATCGTGCCGATCGCGATGTGTTCGCCAACTGCCGCCGCCCCGCGGCGGACACCTATGCGGCACGCTAGGAGTCGTGCGCGGAAACCGGTTATCGTGCCGGCATGGACAAACCCAGCCTCAACATCGTTCGCGCCGCCGACATCGCCGCGCATGCGCAGGAATTTTCGCATCCCTGGAACCCCGACTCGCAGATGCTCGGCACACAGCTGGCGCGCAGCGTGGGGCTCAAGCGCACCGGCGTGAACTTCATCCGCGTGCCGGCGGGCAAGGAGTCGTACGTCTACCACTCGCACCAATGCGAAGAGGAGTGGATCTACGTGCTCTCGGGCCGTGCGATCACGCTCATCGACGACGTGGAATACGACGTGGGCCCGGGGGATTTCATCGGCTTCCCGGCGCCGTCCGTGGCGCATCTCATGCGCAACCCGGGACCGGAGGACCTGGTCTATCTATCCGGCGGCGAGAGCCGCGAGTTCGACGTCGCGGAATTCCCGAAGCTGGGCAAGCGCATGGTGCGTACGGGCAAGCACGTGGATATATACGACACGGCCGATGCGCAACCGTTCGGGCCGCTCAACAAGGCGTGAGCCCGGAAACGATTCCGCCCATGGCATTGATGATGCCGTTGCCGACGCGGGTGGTGACGCGGCCTCTGTTCAATGCAATGTCCAGCAGGAAGCCGAACACCAGTCCCACGTAGAAGGCGTAAGCCCAGCCCATGTAGTCACCGTGGATGAGGGTCAGCAACCAGTCCTGCGACGTCACGTACAGCCAGGCGCAGAACACGGTGGACAGGAGCAGCAGCACTCCCGGGAACAGGAGATGCCTGGCCGCACCCGGCTTCGCGAATGACACCAGCAGCAACAACAGGAACGCCACGGCGTTGGTCCCGGTGAAGATGCGGATCTCACGGCGCAGCTCATTCACCACGCTCATGTAGCCGCCATGGATGATGCCGAGGATGCGCTGGTTGTCGGTGGCCAGCGAGGCGAGCTGGGCCATATTCATGCCCTGCCACATGATTTCGATGCGCTCGCGACAGGTGCAATCCAGATCGCGCACCTGGTCCAGGGCGAGCAGGAAAAGGTCTCGCGTCCGGTCTTTCAGCCGGAGTTTGAGCGCGTCGATCCGCTCGGCGTTGCGTTCGTAGATTCCGGCGGCCGCGCGCTGCAGGGCGCTGTCGCCCTGGGGTGGACCGATGGCGTCGATGCGCGCGTCGACGCGCTCCGCGGCCTGACGGGCGATGAAGTCCTTGCCGAGAGTCTCCACCCACTCGGGGGTGTGCCAGGTGAGAAAAAAGAAGAACGCGAAGATCGCGAGTCCGATCGAACCCGCGACCCGCAATCCCCACTTTCCGACCGACTCCCCGCGCAAGAGCTACCTCCGCGGCCGAATATTACGGATGTTTCGCCTTCCAGGCTGCAAGCACCGCCGCTTCCTTGTCAGGCGCCAGGCCAGACTTGAGTTTTTCGCGCTCCTCCGCCGGGCGCGCGAGGTGCCAGGCCAGCGTGTCATCCACGGTCTTCTTCAGCGGGGTGATCTTCAACCCCCTGGACAGCGCCGCCTTGTTGCTCGTGCCCGCGAATGCGGCTTCCTCGCCCTTGGCGGGCAGCCACACCGGCATCTCGCTCCAGGGCGCCACCTTCTGCTCTTCCAGGAACCCGGTGGGTAGGTAGACCGCCGTGGGCTTGTCCTTGGGCTTCGCGCGCTTGTTGGCGGACGCGATGCAGGCATCGGTGAGCTGGCCGAACTTGAAGTCGTTGGCGTTCGAGACCAGGTTGTACGTGCCCGTGAAATTGTTCTCGATGGCGTTCAGCGTGAACGCCGCGAGATCGCGTGCGTCGATGACCTGGAACGCATCGCCCGGCGAGCCAGGCGCGATGAACTCGCCACCACGCGCCGCGCGTGCCGGCCAGTACGTGAAGCGATCGGTGTTGTCGTCGGGGCCGACGATGAGGCCGGGCCGGATGATGGTGGTGCGGCCGGGCACCGCGCGCTCCGCGGCCTGCTCGCACAAGGCCTTCAGCGGGCCGTAGGTCTCGCCATCCACCTTCTCGATGGTCTCGTCGGCGAGCTTGCCCACCGGTGAGGACTCGTCGCGCGGCACGCTGAAATCCGGATACACCGAAATCGATGACACGAATACGTACTGCTTGATGCTTGGCGCGAGCAGTTCGCCCGACAGCTTCACGTGGCGTGGCACGTACCCCGAGTTGTCGATGACGGCATCCCACTCGCGGCCCTTGAGTCCGTCGATCTCGCCATTGCGGTCGCCCTTGATGCGCTCGACCTCGGGGTAGCGATCCGTCTTGGTCTTGCCACGGTTGAAGAACGTGAGCGTGTGGCCGCGTTGCAGCGCCAGCGCCGTCATGTGCAGGCCGATGAAGCGGGTGCCACCGAGGATCAGGATGCGCAGCGGCTTGGATTTTCTCGCAGCCCACACGGGCGAGATCTGTGCGAGCGCGCCCGCGGCCGCGAACGAAAGCAGGGTACGGCGTTTCATGTGTGTCTCCTCAGCGCGCGCCCGGCGCGGCGTATTGCGTGACCCATTCGCGGACGGTCTTGTACCAGAACAGCGAATTCTGGGCCTTGAGCACCCAGTGGTTCTCGTCCGGGAAGTACACCAGCTTCGAGGCCACGCCACGTTTCTGCAGCGTGTTGAACAGTTCGATGCCGTGATTCACCGGCACGCGCATGTCCAGCTGGTTGTGGATCACCAGCGTCGGCGTCTTGAAGTTGGCCGCCGAGGTATGCGGCGAATACTTCGCGAACTCCTCGGGCTTCTCCCAGAAGTTGAAGAAGCGTTCCTTCTCCGCGCCGTAGTCCGCGCCGATCTGCGTGAAATTGTTGTACACCGCGGCATGCGCCACCAGCGCCTTGAAAGGGTGCTCGCGGCCCAGCAGTGTGGTGGCGAGGAATCCGCCGTAGCTGGCGCCCGCGGCCACCATGCGGTCGCTGTCGATGAAGGGCCGCGCCTTGAGCCAGTCGGCGGCCTTGATCGTGTCCTCGTAAGGCATGGAGATGCGGTCGGGATTGATGCTGTCGGCGAAGTCATTGCCGAATCCGCTCGAGCCGTGGAAGTTGTGCCAGGTCACCACGTAACCCCAGGCCGCCATCACCTGCGCGTTCCAGCGCCACTGCACCGCATCGGTGATCGCGTTGTGCGGGCCGCCGTGCAACAGCATCAGCGCCGGATATTTCTTCGTGGCGTCGAATCCGGGTGGATAGACAACCCACATCTGGATGTCGTCGCCGCGCGCGCCCTTGTACGTCACGCTCTCGACCTTGCCCTGGTCGAGGCCGGCGAGGGCCTCGTCATTGAACGTGGTGAGCTTGGTCGCCGCGCCGCTGCGCGCATTGAGCGCCACCAGCGTGGGCGGCTCCCAGAAGCTCTGGCGAATGGCCACCAGGCTCTTGCCGTTGCGTGACAGCGCGAGGCTGCCGATGCTCGGGGACTTGGTGAGGGCCGTGGGAGCACCGCCGTCGAGGCGGAAGCGGAAGGCGCGCAGCGTGCCCGCGTCTTCCACGGTGCTCAGCAGCGTGCGCGAATCCCACTCCCAGATCGGGGTGCCGACACTGCGATCCCAGTTCTCGGTGACGCCCACCGTCGTGCCCGCCGCGCGGTCGTGGATCATCAGGCGGCCGCGGTCCGCGTAGAACCCCTTGAGCCGCTGCTGCGTGAACGCCAGGCGCCGTCCATCGGGGCTGTAGCTGGGCCGGTCCTCGTCCGCCTTGCCATCGATGGTGATGTCCTTCGGCGGTTTGCAGCCGCAGGCGGCGACCAGAATGATGTCGACGTTGGAGTCCATGCCCGTCTTGTCGATGTCCGCGGTGAAGGCCACTTCGAGCCCGTCGGGCGAGATGTCGTAGGACGTGGTGTCGACCTCGGCCTTCGACAGGTGATAACCCGACATGCGCGTGATCGCCGTGGCCTCGCCGCCGTCGATGGAGATCGAGAACAGGTGCGGCTCGGTGTCGTCGAGGAAATGGTCGAAGTAGGAGATCGGCGCCTGGGTCCAGACGCGCGCGGTCATCTTCGAGTCCGCGCGCTCCTTGATGCGCTTGCCCTGATCCTCCCAGCGCACCAGGTCCGTCCAGATATCGGTGACGAAGGCGAGTCGCTTGCTGTCCGGAAACCACTTCGGCGCGCTGACCCCGGTGGGAATACTGGTCACGCGGCGCGCTTCGCCGCCATCGACGGCGATCACGTAGATCTGCGCTTCGGTGTCATCACCGCGCTTCGACACGAACGCGATCCACTTGCCATCCGGGCTTACGGTGGGTTGCGTATCACTGGCCTTGTCACTGGTGAGCTGGCGCGCGGCGCCGCCCGCGACGGGCACGAGCCACAGGTCGGTCAGTCCCTTGTTCTCGCCGATGTCGTAGGTGGTGACGGGTACCACCGCCGAGCTGCCATCGGGCGTGATGGCGGGCTCGCCGAGCCGCTTGAACGCCCACATCTTCTCGGCGGTGAGCAGCCGCGATTCGTTGGCGGGCGCCTGCGCCTGCGCGGCGCCGGCAAACAAGGTGGCCATGGCCAGTGCAATGGCCAGCGGACGTTGAAACATGGAATCCCCTGGAAGGCTTGCGCGGTGCGCGTATCGGCCGATTCTGCCGACGCGCAATTTGTCCAGGCAAGCTTTTCACGCTCCTTTGAACTTGCTGGCCCTTCGCTCCAGCGAGGCGCCGATGCGAGAATCCCCGCATGGAACGCACCAACGATCTGGGACAACCCATCGGTTTCGCGCTGCCGGGATGGCAGGCCCCGCCGTTTCCGCCGCACACGACGCTCGAAGGCAAGTTCTGCCGGCTGGAGCCACTGCAAGCCTCGCGCCACGCGCGCGACCTTTGGGAAGCGCAATCCGAAGACCAGGCCCAGGCGCGGTGGACCTATTCATACAGCGGGCCGTTCGCGTCATTCGAGGATTTCGAGAAGTGGATGACCGGCGCGCAGGGTTCGCGCGATCCGCAGTTCTACGCCATCGTGGTCGATGGCCGGGCGGTGGGCATGGCGTCCTACCTGCGCATCGATCCCAAGAACGGCGTGATCGAGATCGGGCACATCTACTATTCGCCGCGGCTTGCGCGCACGCGCGCGGCCACCGAAGCCATGTTCCTGTTCATGTCTAACGTGTTCGACCTCGGCTATCGCCGGTTCGAGTGGAAGTGCGACAGCTGCAATCTGCCCTCGCGCGCTGCGGCCGTGCGCTACGGGTTCACGTACGAGGGCAAGTTCCGGCAGGCCATCGTCTACAAGGAGCGCAATCGCGATACCTGCTGGTTCGCGATCGTCGACGGGGACTGGAATGCCGGTCTGAAGGCCGCCTATCTACGCTGGCTGGACCCGGCCAACTTCGACGGGTCGGGAACCCAGCGCGAGAAGTTCTCCGCGCTCACCGCGCCGTTCGTGCACGCGCGATCCTGATCTCAGCCCAGGAATTCCAGCAGCCGCGACACCAGCCGGCCTTCCGCCTGCTGCACCTGCTGCGGCAGGGCTTCGGGAACATCCAGCAAAGGTAGTTTGACCATCGGCAGCCGTTGCGGGCTTCGCCAGCCATCGGGCTGGACGGTTCCGAGCAGCACGAGCTTGCGCGCCAGCTTGGGACGGAGGATCGCGAGCTCCACCGCCACTGCCGCGCCCGTGCCGCAACCTAACAAGTCGACCTGGCGGAAGCGCATGGCATCGAGGAAGTCGGCGATGGCTTCGGCGTAGGCCGCGGCCGACAGCGGCGTCGGCCCATCGGACTCGCCGCAACCCGGCAGGTCCGGACTGTAGACCGAGCGGGCGCGCCCGAGTCTCGCGGACAGTTCCAGGAAAGTCCGCCCCGTGGCGCCGCCACCATGCAGGCAGATCAGCGTGGTCAGCTCATCAAAGCCGCCTCCCACGGGGATGGCGTTATGCACGTGCAGCTGACCGTGCCGGCACTCGAAATAGGCCCGGCGCAGCCGCGGCGGGTCGGTTCCCTCAAGCTTGGGCTGGTTCATGGAGCGCAACGATAACTCAATGGCGAAAACAGGGCGCCGCCGCGGTGATTGGCGGAAATGAGAAGCGCATTCGCTTTCCGGAGGCGCCTGCCAAGACTTCAGCCCCGACCCCGGGCGCGGAGGCTAAAATCGCCCGCAAACGAATTTGGGGAAGCCCCGACATGCCACCGGTGAAAAGCGTGTCCTCGTCTGACGTGGACAACGAGGCAACGGCCGAGCTGCCCGTTCTCGACGTCGCCGCCTACGAAGCCACTCTCGAGCAGGCCGATGCCGAAACGGCGCACACCGATACGTGGGTGCTGCCGAACGGCACGTTCAAACCTGCGACCCATCCAGGCATGGAATCCACGGCCGAGATGCCGGCCGTCAAGGTCGATGCGTTGCCCACGCTGAAGGCCACCCCGGCCCCCTACGATCTCGACCACAGCGGTACGCACGAGATGCCGGCCATGCTCCCGGCCCCGTCGCGGCGCAAGGGCAAGGGCGAGAACAAGTCCAACCCCCGCGCTAACAAGGCTGCGCCTGCACCCGTCTCCGCGCCCGCACTCGCGCCGGCGTCCGCACCCGCGGCCGCAGCGGCCACGTCAGCCACCTCGGTACCGCCGATTTCCTCGCCGCCCATCATCGAGGAACTGCGTGGCTCCCTGGCCCGCGCCGAGCGCCGCATCGTCGAACTGGAAGAGCGCGCGCGCATCGCCGATGCCGAACGAAACGTGGCCCTGGGCCGTGCGAATGCCGAGTGCGACCAGCTGCGACAGCAGCTGTCGGGCCACCTGGAAACGCTGGCCAGCGCCAAGGAGCGACTGGGCGTCCAGGTCACCGACGAAGTCGAATTGAGGGATGCCTGGTCCAGCCGTGGCGACCGCATCACCACGCTCGAAGGCGAGATCCAGACCCTGCGCGGCCAACTGCTCGCGAGCCAGCAACGCGCCGAGACGCTGGACTGCGATTGCATGAACCTGCGCGCCACGGTGGCGCGCCGCAACGCGCAGATCCAGATCCTCGAAGCCGACATGGCCGCGCGGCAGCAGCGCGAGACGGCGCTGGGACTCCGGCTCGACGAAGCCCTGGCGTCGGTGGATCCGAACGTGGCGAAGCTGCGCGACGACATCGGCGCGCGCGAGAACAAGCTCGCCGAACTCAAGGCGGACCTCGAAATCGCCCGCAGCCAGGTGCGCGAGAAGGATGATGATCTCGAGGCGGCCGAGGAAAGCATCCGGCAGCTCGAGAACGAACTGCGCGACAAGGCGCACAAGCTCGAGGAAGCGAGCGTGACCGTCGAAGAGTGGCGCGCTGTCATCGCCGAGAGCCAGAAATCCCTGCAGCAGCGGGACGGCCGCATCCAGCAGCTCGAATCGGACCTGCAGCAGCAGCACCGCTTTTCGTCCACGCTGGACACGTCGGCGCAGACCGGCGAGGAACCGGCGCTGGAAGGGCCGGCGCGGGTGCTCATCCGCACCGATGGCAACACGGACTTCGTGCACGTGCTGGGCCGCCGCACGCGTATCGGCCGAGGCTCGGACAACGAACTGGTGCTCGATACCAAGCACGTCAGCCGGTACCACGCCGTGCTGCTGGCGGGGCCCGTGAACACGTCCATCGAGGACCTCAACAGCACGAACGGCGTGTTCGTGAACGGCAAGCGTGTCACCCGCCAGGTACTGCAGGACGGTGACCGCGTGATCGTGGGCCAGACGCAATTCCGCTACACGGTGCGCGACTAACTCCCCCGACCCCGCTGTACACTGTCGGCACCCATGACCGACAACTACATCGAGCGAATCCTGCGTGCCCGCGTCTACGACGTGGCCCACGAGTCCCCGCTGGAAGCCGCGCCGCGCCTGTCGCGCCGCCTCGGCAACCAGATCATGCTCAAGCGCGAGGATCTGCAGCCGGTCTTCTCGTTCAAGCTGCGCGGCGCGTACAACAAGATCGCGCACCTCTCGGAATCGGTGGCCAAGCGCGGCGTGATCTGCGCCTCGGCCGGCAATCACGCGCAGGGCGTGGCGCTGGCGGCGAAGCGCCGTGGCATCCCGGCTGTCGTCGTCATGCCGCAGACGACTCCCAACATCAAGGTGAACGCGGTCCGCGATCTCGGTGGCGAAGTGGTGCTGCACGGCGATGACTACGACAGCGCGTACGAACACGCGCAGTCCATCGTGCGCGAACGCAATCTCGCCTTCGTGCATCCCTTCGACGATCCGGATGTGATCGCGGGGCAGGGTACGGTGGCCGTGGAGATCATGCGGCAGTCGCGCAACGAGGTGGACGCGATTTTCGTGCCCGTCGGCGGCGGTGGACTCATCGCCGGCATCGCCGTGTACGCGAAGTATCTCAATCCCAAGATCAAGATCATCGGCGTGGAGCCGGTGGACGCCGCGGCCATGCACGATTCGCTGCGCGAGAAGAAGCGCGTGGTGCTCGCCCGCGTCGGCATCTTTGCCGACGGCGTCGCGGTGAAGAAGGTGGGCGAGGAAACCTTCCGCCTCTGCCGCGAACACGTGGACGAGATCGTGCTCGTGGACACGGACGAGATCTGCGCCGGCATCCAGGACATCTTCGAGGACACCCGGTCCATCGTCGAAGGCGCGGGAGCGCTCGCCGTGGCGGGCATCAAGAAGTACTGCGCGCTCAACCACTGGAAGGACAAGCGCATCGTCGCGGTGAACAGTGGCGCCAACCTCAACTTCGACGTGCTGCGCTACGTGGCCGAGCGCTCGGATGTGGGACAGGCGCGTGAAGCCCTGATCGCGGTGGAGATCCCCGAGCAACCCGGGAGCTTCCTGAAGTTCTGCGAAATTCTTGGCCAGCGCGCGGTGACTGAATTCAATTACCGTTTCGGCACGCGTGAGAAGGCGCAGATCTTCGTGGGTTTCGCCGTCACACGCGGCAAGGAAGAGCGCGACGAGGTCATCGCCAAACTACGTGGCGCCGGTTACGGCGTCACCGACATGACCGACAACGAGATGGCGAAACTGCACGTGCGCTACATGGTGGGCGGGCACGCCAATGCCGGCGTCGCCAATGAGCGACTGTACCGGTTCGAATTTCCCGAAAGGAAAGGCGCGCTGCTCAATTTCCTGCAGGCCGTGGGCTCGCGCTGGAACATCACGCTGTTCCACTATCGCAACCATGGCTCCGACTATGGACGCGTGCTCGCGGGCATCGATGTGCCGCAGTCCGACACGGCTGATTTCATCGATCACCTCAATGTGCTGCACTTTTCCTACAGCGACGAAACTAACAATCCGGCCTACCGGATTTTCCTGGGCGGCGGACAGAATTAAGAGGAAGAATGGGGACAGAATTAATTCTGTCCCCATGCTTTCAGGGAACACGGGCCGGTCACACCGGTCTGTGTAAAATGCCCCCGGCTGCCGTCATCAGGTCTCTATTGGTGTTCGACGAGAACCATCCGCTTTACAACACGTACAAGGTGGCGAAGCGTATCGCCATCGGTATCGTCGGCGGAACCGTCCTGCTGCTGGGCGTGGTCATGATCGTCACGCCCGGGCCCGGCATCCCGGCCATCCTCGTGGGCCTCGGCATCCTCGGCATCGAATTCGCCTGGGCGCGCATCTGGCTCAAGAAGGCCAAGGCCAAGGCGGAAGCCATGGCCCGGAACATCACGAACAAGAACGGGAAGAACTCCCAGCCGCCGGAGCCACCCGCTAGTTAGGATCGCCCTCTACGGGCAGATCGAACATCAGCGCCCGCGCGTATCTCACGGGCGGCGAGCCGTACGACAGCACCTTGTCGTGGTACTCCCTCATGTTGAACGACGCGCCCAGCTTCTGCTCGGCCTCGGTGCGCAACGCCAGGTGCTCCTGGGCTCCCACGAAGTAAGTGGGCAGCTGCGCGGAAGTGAGCTGCGCCCGCACCCACTTGCCCGACGCTTCGCGCTCTTCCTGGAAGGCCTGGTCCGTCATGAGCTTCATCGCGGCGTCGCGCGTCATGCCATCGACGTGCACGGCCTGGTCGAGCAGCGCGTTGACCACCGAGCGCACGTACCACTTGAGCTGGATGAGCCGCATGAGCGGGTCGCCATCCATGTAGCCCTGCTGGATCATCACGCGCTCGGTATACACCGCCCAGCCTTCGATGAACGGGCCCGACGACAGCACCGCGCGCAGCACCGACGGATACTTGTTGGCATGCGCGAGCTGCAGGTAGTGCCCGGGCATGGCTTCATGGATCGTGAGGTTGTGGATGGAGCGCGTGTTGTATTCGCGCAGGAAGGAATCCGTCTGCTGGCGCGTCCAGTTCGCCGGGATCGGCGACACCGCATAGAAGGTATCGAGGTTCGCTTCGAGCGGGCCCGGTGAATCGCAATACGCCAGCGCCACGCCCTGCTGGAACTCCGGCATGGTGATGATCTTCAACGGCTCGCCCGGCACGGTGACGATGTTCTGGTCACGCACGAACTGCGTGGCCACTTCCAGCGAGGCGCGCGCCGCATCGAGCACGCCATCGCGCTTCGGTCTCTGGGCGTATGCCAGCTCGAGAGCCGCTTTGATGGCGCGCAGGCGCTGCGAGTCGCTGGGCTCGTCCGGCGTTCTCGGCGGGCTGCGCTGGCCTTTGAGGACCTCGCGCGCGATTCCGTACATCTCGCGGTGCGCGGCCGCGAGCTCGGCCTGGGCCCGCGAGCGGATCTCTTCGCGCGACATGGGCGAGTAGAGCGCGAACCGCAGCTTCTTGTCGTACAGCGCTGCGCCGATGCGGAAGTCACCCTTGGCTTCGGGCAGAAGTTTCTTCTCCAGCCAGATCTGGTGCTGCGCGATCGCGCTGCGCGCACGCGCCATGCTCGCCTTGAGCGGCTCCTGCGCCTCGGCCGGTAGTTTGGCCACCTCGGCCGCGATCTCGCCGTCGAGCATGGCCTTGAGGCCCGCGTTCTGCTTCGCCGCGGTTTCTGCATGGATCTTCGGCACGCGCGCGGGTTCGAGCACCTCGCGTACCTGCGCCAGGAAACGCGGCATCTCGTCGAGACGCTTGCCCACGTTCGCGAGCCGCTCCGGCGCAGGCGCGAATTCGCGCGCCAGCAGGTTGTACAGGCCATTGCCGGCGAGCCGCGTATAGACCAGCGGATCCCAGCGCCAGTCCTGCAGTTCCTGCACGCGGAAGCGCGTGTATTCCAGTTCGTTGCGCAGCAGCAGCGCGTCCACCTGGCGGTCGCGCGAGAGCTTGTTGCGGTCGATGCCGTCCAGCTCGGATAGATAGAGCTCGGCGAACATCTGCTGCGCCTGCCAGCCCGCGGCGCTCACGTCATCTAGCTTCGCGTCGAAGCGATGATCACCGAGGCTCGTGGCGCTGACCGGCGTCTGCGCCGGGAATTCCTGCAGGTACTTCGCTGCGAGCGTGTCGAACAGCTGGTCCGTCGACGGAGGGGGTGGCGGCGAGGGCGGGGTCACCACCGGCCTGGTGGGCAAGGGCGCGCAGGCACACAGCAACGACACCGCGATGCCTACGACGATTCCAGTCACACGATTGGTCATGGGGATCCTCGCCCGCTTTATACGGCGGACGGCGACGTTACCAGCTAAAGTGCGCCTCCCCCAACACCCCGTTTTCCCTTGAACAGTTCCACCCGATCGCCCGGCCGCCAGGCACTGAGCCACCCCGACTTTGCGCGGTTCGCGTACGGCCGGTTCGCGGCGACGCTGGCCTGGCAGATGATCGACGTGGTGCTGGGCTACCAGGTCTGGGAACTCACGCACAGCAAGGCCTCGCTCGGCCTCATCGGTGCCGCGCAATTCGTTCCATTCGTGCTGCTGCTGTTGCCGGGTGGACAGATCGCCGACCGTTTCGACCGGCGGCTCATCATCTCGCTCGCCTACGGCCTGGAGCTGGTCGCGGCCGCGGCATTGCTGTCGTTCACGATGCTCGGTCGTACCGAGGTGCATTACCTGTTCCTGGTCGCCGCCTTGTTAGGCGTCGGCCGCGCCTTCTGGGCGCCGGCGGGCCAGGCCATGGTGCCCAACCTCGTGCCAAGAGACTTGCTGTCCGGCGCGATCTCCATGAACACGTTGATGTTCACCATCGCGACCATCAGCGGGCCGGCCATCGGTGGTCTCCTGCTGATCGCCGGAATCGACTGGGCGTATGCGGTCACGGTGGTGCTGCTGATCGCCGCGATATTCATGATGCTCGGTGTGCGGCCGATTCGCGCGAAGTCCATCGCCGAATGGCACTGGCGCGACATCCTCAGCGGCTTCCTGTTCGTCTGGCGCAAGAAGACCGTGCTCGGCGCGATTTCGCTGGACCTGTTCGCGGTGTTGTTCGGGGGCGTGATCGCGCTGCTCCCGGCCTATGCGGATGAAGTGCTGCACGCCGGGCCGGTGGCGCTGGGCCTGATGCGCGCGGCGCCGGGCGTCGGTGCCGCCATCGTCGCGTTCTGGCTGGGCCTGAAGCCCATCCAGAATCACGCGGGTACCTGGATGTTCGCCGGCGTCGCGGTGTTCGGCCTCTGCATGATCGGCGTGGGTGTCTCCACCAGTCTCTGGATCACGATGGCGGTGCTCATCGTCGCCGGTGCTGGCGACATGGTCAGCGTGTTCGTTCGCGGCATGCTGGTTCAGCTCGAAACGCCGGATGCGATCCGGGGCCGGGTGAGCGCGGTGAACTCGATGTTCATCGGCGCTTCGAATGAGCTGGGTGCGTTCCGGGCCGGCATGCAGGGCGAGTGGATGGGGACCATCACCTCCATGATCTGGGGCGGTGTATGCACCCTCGCGGTCGTCGGCAGCTATCTCGGCCTGTTCCCGCAACTGCGGAAACTCGACCGCTTCCCCGAGCCCGCCAGCGATCCCCAGCCCGTCCCGAGTGGGGCATCTGCGCCGCCCGCGCCCCAGTAGGTCATCCCGGGAAGTCATCCAGGGAAGTCATCTCGAAAAGTCATCCAGTAGTCCCGATCCCCGACTACTGAATTTACGGCGGGCCTGTACATAAATACAGTGCCCGCATGGCCACTTATATAAAGGGCCGCGGCGCGCTCACCCAGCCACCGGGCCGGTTCGACAAGCTCACCAAGACGTTCGAGCAGGATGGCTGGTACGAGGAGGAAGCACCCGGCAAGCCCGAGACCGTGGTGCTGCCCGAGCCCGCCCGCTCGATCATCAGCCGCAACAACTCACCGGACATCGGCTTCGGCCAGTCCATCAATCCGTACCGGGGCTGCGAGCACGGTTGCCCGTACTGCCTGTCGGGCGACACGCGCGTGCTCATGGCGAACGGTACGACCAAAGCCCTCGCGGATGTGCGCGCGGGCGATGCCATCTACGGCACCCGACGCATCGGCTCGCACCGCCACTACCTCAAGACCTCGGTGCTCGCGCACTGGAGCGTCATCACGCAGGCGTATCGCGTCGTGCTGAAAAACGGCACCGAGCTGATCACCGGCCCCGACCATCGCTTCCTCACGGACTTCGGCTGGAAATTCGTGCAGCCCTCCGCGCCCGACACCGCGCCGCGTCCCGCGTTGGCCGTCGATGAAAAACTCATGGGCCCCGATTTCTCGCGCGATCTCGCGAGCCAGCCGGTGCGCAGCGAAGACCCCTTTGCCATCACGCGCATCGAGCCGCTCGGCAAGGCCATGCGCCTCTACGACATCACCACCGGCACCGAGGACTTCATTGCCAACGGAGTCGTCTCCCACAACTGCTATGCGAGGCCGAGCCACGCCTACGTGGGGCTTTCACCGGGTCTCGATTTCGAGACCCGGCTTTTCTACAAGGACGGCGCGGCCAGGCTGCTCGAGTCCGAGCTGAACGCGAAGAGCTATCGCTGCGCGACCATCATGCTCGGCGCGAACACAGATCCTTACCAACCCATCGAAAGAATTCACAAAGTCACCCGGTCCCTTCTGGAAGTATTGCTGCGCTACAAGCACCCGGTGGCCATCACCACGAAGGGCGCGCTGGTGGCGCGCGACGTGGACCTGCTCGCGCAGCTGGCGCGCGATGGACTCGTGCGGGTGATGTTCAGCATTCCTACACTCGACAACGACATGAAACGCATCCTCGAACCTCGCGCGGCCGCGGCGGGCGCCAAGCTCAAGGCCATGCGCTTGCTGTCGGATGCCGGCGTGCCCGTGGGCGTACTGGTGGCTCCCATCATCCCGGTGCTCACGGAACACCAGATCGAGGACGTGCTCGGTGCCAGCCGCGAGGCGGGAGCGTCGGCGGCGGGATACACCTTGCTCAGGCTCCCCTGGGAGGTGAAGGATCTGTTTCGTGAATGGCTGGCGGAGCACTTCCCCGACCGGGCCGCGCACGTGATGTCACAACTGCGGGCCATGAGAGGCGGCCGCGACAACGACCCCCAGTTCGGGACGCGCATGCACGCGACCGGCCCGGTGGCGGAGCTGATCCGGCAGCGCTTCCGCCTGGCCCGCAGAAAGCTGGGTTTTCCCGACGATCGCGGGGATTCCCTGAACACGCATCTCTTTCAGCCGCCACTACGTACACCTCCTCAGCTGTCTCTCGACCTGTAGCGTTAAGTTGGGAACCGGATCGGCCCCTCGAGGTCACAAAGTGATGTTGCTGCAACGTGGCATACTTGCCCGCGCCCATAGAAAGGGAGTCACACGATGAAGACCCCGCTCGCGTTCACGGCCTCATGCCTGGGGCTAGCCTTGCTCAGTGGTTGCATGCAGGCGCGTATCGAAGAATCGCGCGAACTAGCCACCCCGCTCGCCAAGGGCGAACGCGTGGTCATCCTTGCGAAGCCGCAGATCGAAGGCTCGGGCGCGGAAGATGAATTCATGGATTGCGTCGGCGCCAATCTCGCCGAAGGCAAGAAGCTCGCGGTGCACGACAACAACGAATTCGTGGACCGCATGTTCCCCTGGTTCGAGCCGAGCACCGCGCCCGCCAAGGCCGAGGCCATGAGCACGTTGCTGGCGCGTCCCGGCGTGTCCGAGCAGATTTCCGAGAGCGGTGTGCGTTATGTAGTCTGGCTCGACGGCGGCACCCGCAAGACCGACGGCGGCGGCAGCCTGGCCTGCGGCGCGGCGCCCGGCGGCGCGGGCTGCATCGGCTTCGGCTGGTGGCAGAAGGAGTCCGCCTACGAAGCCACCATTTGGGATTTGAAACAGGCCAAGTCGGCGGGTAGCGTCGGCACGAACGTCACTGGAACTTCCGCGATCGTCGGCGCCATAGTTCCTTTGCCCTTCATCGCGCGCGTGCAGGCCACGGCATGTAACCGCATGTCCAACCAGCTGCGCAGCTTCTTCACGGGAACCGGCGAAGCTCCTGCCGGCACCCACTAGACGAAACCTCGAGGAGGTTCGGCATGCGCACTCCAATACTTGTTTCCATGGCCGCCGCGGCGGCGCTTCTGTCGGGTTGCGCATCGACCGGCGGTGGCATGCCCAGCCCCGGCGGCGGCATGCCTGGTGAATCCGGCGGTGGTGGCATGCCCGGCGGAATGCCCGGTGGCTCATCGGGTGGATCCCCCGGCGGTTCCTCGGGCGGCATGCCCGGCGGCATGCCTTCGGGAATGCCCGGGAGCGAAAGCAGCGGGATGCCCGGCATGCCCGGTGACTCCTCCTCGTCGCCTTCGTCGTCGTCGGGTCTGCCCGGCAGCGAGAGTGGCGAGGGCAATGGCAAGAGCGGCGGCGGTTCGAGTTCCAGTTCCTCGGGCGACGGCAAGTCCGGCAGCAGCACCCCGGAAGGCCCGGGTGGCGCAAAGACTTCCGACGAGCGCCGCGAGTCCGGCGAGAAGGCGCTCGACGATTCACTGGGCGACTTCGACAAGACGCTCCGCAAGGAACAGGAACGTGTCGCGAAAGATCGCGACTCCAAGGGCAGCGGCGACACCGAAGGCTCGGGCGAGGGTGAGGAAGGCGGCGCGTCCGGCAGCGGCAGCGGCGATGGGGGCAACCAGGATCGCGCCGCTCGCAGCGGCGACCTGAAATCCTCGAACGGCAGCCCGGCGTCCAAGGGCGCGAACAACGACGGCGATCCGAACGCGGCCAACGAGTCCGGCAAGGGCGCGGGTGGCAGCGGTGCGGGGCACCAGCGCGTGCGTACCGGCGACGACGACGACATCGTCGCGAAGCGCCTGCGCAAGGCGGCCGAAGAAGAGACGGATCCGGAGCTCAAGGAACGGCTCTGGAAGGAATACAACGACTACAAGAAGTCCGCTTCCTGAGTCGGGCATTTTCATCGGGGCTACAGCCATGAGACTCAAACTACTGGTCACGGCGGCGATGGCGATGACGCTTTCGCTCAGCGCTTGCGTCACCAACGAGACGCGGCCCATCCCGAAGATCGCGGCCAAGCAGGCCACGGTGCACATCCCCGAGGCGGAGCTGCTCGACGTCGGCATCCGCATCTTCGACGCGGGCATCCCGAAAAACATCGAGGGCGACGAAGAAGCGCTGGCCAAGAAGCGCATCTATCCGGATCTTCGCAAGGCCGAAGCGCGCTACATGCCCACGCTGCTGCGCCAGACTCTCGAAGAGACGGCGCAGTGGGGCGCGGTGCGCGTCATCCCGAACAGCGCGGATTTCGTCGACGTCATCGTCACCGGCACGCTGGTCGATTCGAACGGCGGTTTCCTCGCCATCGACGTCAGCGCACAGGACGCGGCTGGCCGCGTGTGGATCAAGGACAAGCGCTACTCCAGCCTCGTGGATCTGGGTGCCTACAAGACGCAGGCCTCGCTCAAGGCGCGCGATCCTTTCCAGAACGTCTACTCCGAAATCGCCAACGACCTCGTCGTCGCGCGCGACCGGCTCACCGCGCTGGACCGCGAGAACATCCGCCGCGTCGCCAACCTCAAGTTCGCCGCGGACCTCGCGCCCGATGCCATGGCCGGCATGACCTCGGTCGACAAGAACGGCATCACGCAGGTGACGCGCCTGCCCGCGGACGGCGACCCGACGCTGAGCCGCATCAACCGCATCCGCGAGCGCGACACCGCGGTCGTCGACACGGTGAACGACTACTACGCCGCGTTCGCGGACAACATGGACGACTCGTATGACAGCTGGCGGCAGACCAGCTTCTCCGAGCTCGAGAAGGAGATGCGCGCCCGCTCCGCCGCGCGCACGCGCACGGTGCTCGGCGCCGCCGCGCTCATCGCCGCGATCTTCGCGCCCAATTCCTGCAGCACCTACGACAGCTGCCGCATCAACAACGCCGCGCGCACCGCGGGCACCATGGGCGGTATTGCCGCGGTGCTCTCCGGCATCAAGAAATATGCCGACGCGCGCGTGCATGCCGATGCGCTGAAGGAGCTCACGCAGAGCTTCCAGGCCGAGGTCGCACCGCAGGTGGTGGACGTGGAAGGCCACACGCTGCGCCTCACGGGCACGGCCGAAGACCAGTACCGCGAATGGCGCAAGCTGCTCAAGCAGCTCTACCTCGAAGAAACTGGCTCGGCGGCCGCGCCGCCGCCGGCACCACCCGCGCCAGCGGCCACCGCGACCAACACCAACAAGCCACTCACCAACTAGTCAGTCGGCTGACAACAGCGATACGTGACAAACCAGAACCAGGCCGGCACAAAGCTGTGCGGCCGCTTCGTGCTCATCGAAAAGCTTGGCGCTGGCGGCTACGGCGAGGTCTGGCGCGCGCGTGACGAGATGCGCGAGACCGAAGTCGCGCTCAAGATCCTCTACGCGCAGTTCCTGAATTCCGAAGAAGCCTGGCAGGTGTTCCAGCGCGAGTTCACGCTGACCGCACGGCTCAACCACCCCGGCGTGCTGCGCGTGCACGAGCCGGTGCGCACGCCCGACGCGGTGGTGCTGCCCATGGTGTACGCCTCGGGCGGGGACCTTCGTCAGCTGCGCGGCGCGTCCTATACGCGCATCCTGCCACTGCTCATCGACATCGCCGCGGCGCTGGAACACGCGCATTCGCGGCGCATCGTGCATCGTGATCTCAAGCCCTCGAACATCCTCATGGATGGCGCGGGCCGGCCGTTGCTCGCCGACTTCGGCGCGGGCGCGTCGGAAGGTGACAGCTCCAGTGGTCCGCCGGGTTCGCCGTTCTCGGCTTCGCCGCAGCAGCTGGCGGGCGAACCCGCGCGCCCCGCCGACGACATCTACGGCCTCGGCGCGCTGGCGTATGAACTGCTGTCCGGCTACCCGCCTTTCTACCCCGCCTTCGACGCGAAGAAGATCGCCACCGAGCCGGTGCCGCGCATCAAGGCGGTGAAGCCGATTCCGCCGAGGCTGGAGCTGCTCGTGTCCTGGTTGCTGGCAAAGCACGGCCGCGAACGCCCGCCCTCCATGCGCCATGTCGCGGACGAGATGAGCGCGGTGCTGCAGGACACGCTCGGCCTCGAAGGCACGGCGGAAGCCGCAAACTCGGAAAGCGAGGCCGCCATCCTGGGCGCCGCCGCCGAGAACCTCACGCCGGCCATCATGGCCGACGAGCCCATGGCGCCCATGACCGCCGTGCGCGAGCTCGAGGAAATCGATCCCGACCTGCTGCCCCGCGTCGACGAGCTGCGCGCGGAATCCGTCCGCCAGCATCGCAAGCGGACCACGCGGCGCAACTGGGCCATCGCCGTGGTGCTCATCGCGGTCACCGGCGCGGTGGCTTTTTTCCTGCCGAAATTCGCGAGCCAGCAGAAGGTCGACGTCACGAAGCTGCAGATTCCGGCGGGCCCCACGGCAGCCGAACAGGCTGCCGAGAAGCGCGCGGAAGAACTCAACGAACAGCACGCCGAACTCCAGAAGCGGATGCTGGAACTGGATTCGCGCGCGGCCGCGCAATGGGGCGGCGCCCGATTCGCCGCCGCGCGCAAGACGCTCGATGAAGTGGGCGGCATGCTCGACCGGCGCAAGTACGACAACGCGCCGGAGCCATTGGCCGAGCTGCAGAAATCCCTCGACGACATCGAGGCCCAGATTCCCGTGGCGCTGGGCGCCAAGATGGACGAGGGCAAGCGCGCACTCGCCGCCGGTGAACTGAGCAACGCACAGCACGCCTTCGAGACCGCACTGACGATCGAGCCCGGCAACAACGAAGCCACCGAGTGGCTCGGCAAGGTGGCCGCCGCGAGCAATGTGCTGCCCACGGTGGTGGACGCCGAGAACGCCGAAGAGGCCCGGGACTTCGCCAAGGCGCGCGACCTGTTCGCGGACGTGCTCAAGCGCAACCCGGGGAACAAGACAGCGACCGAGGGCCTGGCCCGCGTGAACCGCGCCATGTCCGACGACGCGTTCAACGCCGAGATGGGCGCGGGACTCGCGGCCCTGAATGCGGGACGCCTCTCCGAGGCCAGCACCCGGTTGCAACGCGCCCGCGCCATGCGGCCCGACAGCCCGGAAGTATCCGCGGCGCTGCAACGCGTGGCGGATGCCGGATCCAGCCGCAGCCTGGCCGACCTCGAGAACCGCGCCGCGAGAATGGTCACCGAGGAACGCTGGACCGAGGCGCTGGAGATCTACGATCAGGCCCTGTCCCGGGACCCGTCGCTGCAGTTCGCCATCAACGGCCGTGCCACGGTGGCGCCGCGCGCGGAACTGGGCAACCAGCTGCAGGCACTCATCGACAGGCCGGAACGCCTGGCCGCGGACGAGGTCCGAATACAGGCGGAGCGCCTGCTGGCGCGGGCCCGAGCCCTGCCGACCCAGGGCCCGGTGATCCGCTCGCAGGTGCAGCGCCTGGAAATCCTGCTGCCCACATTCAATCAGCCCGTCATGCTGGCACTCGAATCCGACAACGCCACCGAAGTTGCCATCCAGCGGGTGGGCTTCTTCGGCACCTTCGACAAGCGCGAAGTCGAGCTGAAGCCTGGCCGCTACACGGTCACGGGCAAGCGCGCGGGATTCCGCGACGTGCGCCGCGACATCACCGTCTCGCCCGGCCAGGCCGGGCAGACCATCGTCATCCGCTGCCTCGAGCCCATCTGATGGAAGCCTCCCGCTCACTCGACGCCTCGATCGTCCTCCGCACCGCCGACGGCGATTCGCGCTATGGCGGCCGCGTGGTGTTCGATGACGCGACCGGCGCCATGCGTTCAGATGTCGATGCGCCAGCCGACGAAACCCTCCCGTTCAGCACGCTGCGCTCGGCCTCTGGCCGCTGGCTGCTCGACGCCGCGCCGGACAGCCGGATCAGCATCAATGGCGTGCCGCTGGGCGGCGCGCGTGTCATCCACGCGGGTGACGTGGTGACCATCGCGGGCTCGCAGTTGCTGGTCGAAGAAGCCGCGCCGGGAATGCTGGCGCTGCGCCGTTTCGACATGGTGGGCAACGACACCCTGCCGCCGGTGGGCGACAGCGTGCGCACGCTGGCGCCGCCCGCCGAAGACCTGCCCATCGGCATGGGCGAGCTACCCACCATCGAAGGTTTCGTTGCGCCGACGCTCCGCGTGGGTGGCGCGCGCAGCCGCTGGAACTACGCGGCCTGGGTCATGGGTGGCCTGCTGGCCGCGGTGCTCGGCATGTTCGCGCTGCTGCAACCCATCGCGCTGGACCTGCGCCCCGGCGACGCCAAGGTCACGTCCACGGGCGCGTTCTCCTGGCAGTCGGCGTCGAGCGTGTTCGTGTTTCCCGGAGACCACCGGCTGCACGCGGAGCGCGAGGGTTATCTGCCCGCGGATGTCACGGTCAAGGTCGGCGGCCCTCAGCCGGCGCGCGCGCTGATCCACCTCGTCAAACTACCCGGCAAGCTCACCGTCGACACCGGCGGCGTCGCGGCCGAGATCAGCGCCGACGGCGCGCCGCTCGGCAAGGTGCCGGGCGTGGTCGATGTGCCCGCCGGCGATCGCACGCTCACGTTCCGCGCGCCGCGGCATCTCGAACACGTCGAGCGGCTCAGCATCAAGGGCGGCGGCGAGAAGCAGTCGCTCAAGGTCACGCTCAAGCCCAACTTCGCGGTCGTCGACATCAGCTCGGTGCCGAGCGGTGCCGCCATCGAGGTCGATGGCAACCCCGCGGGCGTCACACCGGCAAAGCTCGAGCTCGATGCGGGCATCCGCCGGGTGCAGGTCGCCGCGCCGGGACTGCGCGTGTGGAATTCCAGCGTGGTCGTGAACGCCGGCGTGCCGCAGTCATTGGGTCCGATCGAACTCGGCGCCGCCGATGCGCGCGTCACCGTGCGATCGGTTCCCGCGGGGGCGCAGGTCACCACGGCCGGTGTATTCCGCGGCCTCACGCCGGTGACCATCGATCTCTCGCCGGGCGTGTCTCATGCGGTCACGGTCACGCGTGCCGGCTACGCGCCGTGGACACGCGAGCTGTTCGCCGAAGCCGGCAAGGCGTCCACCGTGGACGCTCGCCTGGCGGCGCTGCTGGTCAACGTGCGCATCCAGGGTGAGCCCGCGGATGCCGAAGTGTTCGTGAACGGGGATTCCCGCGGCAAGGCGCCGGTGGCGCTGGAATTGCCCGCGAGCCGTCACCACATCGAAGTGCGCAAGGAAGGCTACAGCCCGTACATCGCCGACGTTGCGCTGGCGCCGGGCCTGGGCCGCACGCTGGACTTCAAGCTCGTCGATCCCAGGGACATCGCCGGCAACGCGCCGCAGAAGATCACGACCAAGAACGGCATCAAACTGCTGATAGTGGCGGGCGGCACCTACCAGGCCGGTACGGATCGCCGCGAACAGGGGCGTCGTCCGAACGAGGGTTCGCACAAGGTCACGCTGTTCCGCCCGTTCTACATGGGCGAGCGCGAGATCACCAACGCGCAGTTCCGCCAGTTCCGCACCGAGCACAATTCCGGCGCGTTCGGCGAGCACTCGCTGGATCTCGACAAGCAACCCGTGGTGCGCGTGAGCTGGGAAGAGGCCGCGGAGTTCTGCAACTGGCTGTCCGCGCAGGAAGGCCTGCCGCCGGCCTATCAACCCGTGGAAGGCGGCGGCTTCGTGCTGACCACGCCCGTGAACATCGGCTACCGTCTGCCCACCGAGGCGGAGTGGGAGTTCGTGGCCACCGTCGCGGGCAACGGCAAGCCGCTCAAATATCCCTGGGGCCGCGACCTGCCCGTGGTGTCGGGTTCGGCCAACGTGGGCGGCGCCGAGGCGTACACGCTGCTGGGTGGCGCACTCGATGGGCACAAAGACGAATTCCCCGCCACGGCCGCGCCGGCGTTGTTCCCGCCGAATGCGCTGGGCTTCTACGACTTCGCCGGCAACGTGTCCGAGTGGGTCAACGACAAATATCTTTCCTACGTGGCGTCCGCCGCGGTCACGGATCCGCTGGGTCCGTCGGACAGCAAGGGCCACACCTACCGCGGTTCCAGCTGGCGCACGATGGTCAGCAGCGAGCTGCGTTTCCCGTGGCGCGAAGGCGCGATCACGGGCAACGACTTCATCGGCTTCCGTGTCGCTCGCTACGTGGCGCCGCCGGACCCGGTGAGCACCCAGGCCGCGGGCACCGAGGCCCCGGGCACTGAGACAGCAGGGCCATGAAGAACATCCTCTTCACCCTGTTCGCCATCGGCCTTGCCGGCGTCGCCGCGATCGCGGCGACCACGGCGATGCTGAATGCGCCGGTGCGTCCGGCGTACATCGCGCCGCCGAAGTCGGACAAACCCGCGGACCCGAACGCGCCGGCCACGCCGCCCACCGCTCCCGCCCCTTCGGGCGACAAGCCCGCGATTCCCGACGCCGACAAACCGTCCGGCACACCCGCGCCGGCGCCGGATACGTCGGGCGGCGCCAAGCCCGCGCCCACGGTCGAGAATCCGCAAGGCGCGAAACCCGTCGCTACACCGGACGGCGAGCCGGAGGGCGACAAGGATCCCTACGAAGGCATCGCACCCGAAGACCTGCCGCCGGACCTGCAGTACGACGCAGACGCCAGCGTGAGCTTCCCCACGAATATCTAGCTACCCCATGTACGGCATCCACTTCGACCATCACACCCTGTCCATCGCTCGCGATGGCGTGTCTCTCGCCAACGAGCCGCTGGCCGTGGAGACGGTGTCGCGCGACGCGCGCTTCGGCCGCGTGGCGCTGTCGGTGGCGCGCGGGCGTCCCGACGAAGTGTCGCTCACGCACTGGCGCGAGCTGGGCCGCCACGAACACGCGGCGCGCAACGTGGCGCTGGAGATCCACGCGCACCTGCGGGCGCTGGGCATCACCGATCGCATCGACGCCGTGGTCGCGGTGCCCGCCGATCTCGATGCGTCCGCGCTGACCACGCTGCGCGGCGCGCTCAGCGTCGCTGGCGTCGACGTGCGCGATTTCGCGGATGCGGCCACGCTCACGGCCGCCGCGCTCGCGGAACGCGAACACTACGTCGTGCTGGAAGCGGGCTGGCGCTCGGCCACGGCGACGCGCGTGGTGGGTGGCGGCGAATGCGCGTTCGAGGAATCCTTCGTCAGCGAGCGCGCGAACCTGCTCGACGTCTACGACCTGTGGCTGTCGGCCGTGGCCGCCGCGCTGGTCAAGAACACGCGCTTCGACCCGCTGCTCAATCTCGACACCGAACAACGCCTGTTCGCCGACCTGCCGATGCTGGCCGCGCGCGCGGCCACCGAAGGCAAGGTGGAAGCCGCCGTGGAGTCGGAGGGTTCGCGCTTCGCCGTGGAAGTGGACGCGCCGCTCTTCGCCGACTCGGCATCGGCCTTCTATCGCGAGCTCGCCAGGCTCACGCGCTCGGCGCGCATCGCGGGCGAGGGCACGGCGGTGGTGCTGCCCGCCGAGTCGCGCCGCTGGCCGGGCTTCCTGCCGCGCCTGCTCGAACTCGAACAGGACGGACTCATCATCGCGCCCGCCGGCATCGCCGCCGTCGCCGCCTCGCTGCAGACCGCCGGTGCCGAGCAGGAACCGCGCCTGCGCCGCCGCGTCGTGAAGCTCGCCGATCATCCGCTCGCCGCGGACGTGGAATACGTGGCCTCGGCCACCACGTCACCGGCGCGCGCACTGCCGGTCACGCATATCCTGTACGGCGGTGATTCGATGCGCTTCCCGGAAGTGGGCCTCACCATCGGCACCGACGAAGACAGCGATTCACCGCACATCTCGTTGCCGCGCGCGGCGGCCGGCGTGTCGCGCCGCCATTGCTCGCTGCGCCGCGAAGGCGAACGAACCCTGCTCATCGACCACAGCCGCTACGGCACCTGGGTCAATGGCGCGCGCGTGCGTGAGCGCGCCGCGGTGCGTCCGGGCGATCGCGTGCGCGTCGGCACGCCGGGCGTGGAGTTCACGCTGATCTCCGCCGCCGCCTTCGGAGCCGCGCCGTGAAGAAGCGCCGCGCATTCGAAGTCTTCACGCTGTCCTTCCTGGATTGCATCTGCTGCGGCTTCGGCGCGGTGGTGCTGTTCTACACCATCGTGCAGGCGCACGTGGGTGCGCAGGAAATCATCCGCATCGACCAGCTCACCGGCGAGGTGCGGAAGCTGGAAGAAGAAGTGAAGGAGGGCACCAAGAACCTGGTGGTGCTGCGGAACACGCTCGAGAAGACCGACCAGGACGCCGACGCCGCCAAGGCGCGCGCGATCCGGGTGGCCGCCGAGCTCAAGGAGCGCCAGTCGCAGTCGTCGGTGTACGAAGACGAAAGCCTGGCTCGTCGCGAGCACATCAACCAGCTCAAGGCCGACATCAAGTCGCTGGAAGAAGGCATCAAGCGCATGCAGGGCGGCGCGCTCGACAAGGCGCCGGCCGGCGACCGCGTGAAATCCTTCCGCGGCCGCGGCAACCGCAAGTACATCAGCGCGCTGCAGATCAAGGGCAAGCGCATCCTCGTGCTGCTCGACACCTCCGCCAGCATGATGGACGAGGACGTGGCCAAGGTGATCAAGATGCGCAACCAGCCCGAGCCCATGCGCCGCGCGGCGCAGAAGTGGCGCCGCTCGCTGGACATGGTGGAGTGGATCACCGCGCAGCTGCCCGACAACAGCAAGTTCCAGGTGATCGGCTTCAACACCAAGGCCAAGGCGATCCAGGCGAACACCGCGGGCCAATGGCTGGACTCGAACGATCCGCGCGCCATCAACGGCGTGCTCATGGCCGCGCGCGCCGTCACGCCGCAGGATGGCACCAGCCTCGTGAACGCCTTCCTCTCGATCCGCACGATGGATCCCCAGCCCGACCAGATCATCCTCATCACCGACGGTCTGCCCACGCAGGGCTCCGTGCCGCCGGCGCGCAAGTTCATCAACGGCCGCGATCGCGAGAAGCTGTTCGACGACGCGATGAAGATCATCGAGAAGAACACGCCCATGGACGTGGTGCTGCTGCCCATGAAGGGCGACACGCTGGCGGCCCACGCGTTCTGGCGGCTCGCGCGCCGCACGAGCGGTTCGTACGTGATCCCCTCGCGCGACTGGCCGTAAGGAACCAAGATGCCACTGGGCAAACGACGCGAATTCGAAGTCTTCACGCTGTCCTTCCTGGACTGCATCTGCTGCGGCTTCGGCGCCATCATCCTGCTGCTGGTGCTCACCGACGTGGGTCAGCCCATCGTCATCGAGAAGCAGCGAGAAGGACCTCAAGGGCCAGATCGACGACCTGCAGCGCCAGCTGTTCGAGCTGCGTGGCGAGACCGAGGTGCTGAACCGCGAGATGCAGGGCCGCATGAGCGCGCTGAACGCCGAGCAGCGCAAGATCGCGATGATGGCCGGCGATCTCTCGAAGGTCCGCGGCGAGTTCCACGCCAGCAAGGGCGACGCGGCGGTGACCAACATCGTCGAGACCGAGCTCGTGGCCGCGCACCAGACGCTCACCGCCGAGATGGCGCGCCTGCTCAAGAGCGCGCCGCGCAAGATCGACACCACGCTCGCGGTCGGCGGCATTCCCGTCGACAGCGAATACATCATCTTCGTGATCGACACCTCGGGCTCCATGCAGGCGGACAACTGGGAGAACGCCGCAGAACGTCATGAAGGAGATCCTCGACATCTACCCCAAGGTGAAGGGCATGCAGATCCTCGACGACGAGGGCAAGCCCATGTTCCCCAGCACCAAGGGCCAGTGGCTCCAGGACACGGCGGCGCAGCGCGCGAAGGTGCTGTCGACGATGGTCAACTGGAAGTCCTACAGCAATTCGAGTCCGGTGGAAGGCATTGGCGCCGCCGTCCAGGGCTGGTGGTCCGCGGACAAGAAGGTGAGCGTGTACGTCATCGGCGATGACTTCACGGGCCCGTCCGTCGAGGCGGCGCTCGCGGCCGTGCGCAAGTACAACCCCATCGACCGGCAGGGCCGGCACAAGATCCGCATCCATGCCATCGGCATGCCCAACGGCTCGAGCTCGCCCCAGTTCATTAATGCGCGCTTTTCGGCTCTAATGCGTGCCATGTGTGACGAGAACGAAGGCACCTTCGTCGGTCTCACCATCGGCGGTCCCGGTTGCGCGGTGAAGGTGGACGTGTACGGCGCGCCCCGCTGCATCAGTTAGTCGAGAGGTACAACAACGATGATCCGGCGCACGACTCTTGCCCTGCCTCTCGCGGCGATGATGTTGTGCGGCTGTGCCGCCGTCGCCGTGCGTCCCGAAGGTGATCTCCCCAAGGCGCTGATCGTCGCGACGCCCGCCAAGGTGGCGGTGGTGGTCACGCCGGAATCCGCCAACTACGTGCACAAGGAGTCCCGCGCCAGCGTGGACTACGAGGCGCAGCTCGGCCCGTCCCATCGCCACATCGTCGAGGAGATCTTCCGCGCCGAATTCCGCGAGGCGAAATTCTTCGACGACCTCGATGCCGCCCGCAAGGAGCCCGGCGTGCAGGCCATCTTCGAGCCGCGCATCGAGCAGTACTCGTTCGCGAATGCCAAGGAGACCGGCGGCGCCTACTGCGCGGTGACGATCCGCTACCAGATCTTCATCTACTCGCCGGATGGCCAGCAGGTCGACATGCTCACGCTCACCGGCTACGGCAGCGGCCCCGCGCCGAAGATCGGCAATGGCGAAGAAGAGCTGGGGATCGCGTCGTACGCCGCCATGCGTGACGCCGCGGCCAAATTCCTCACGCAGTTCCAGTCGCTGGATGTGGCGAAGCCGTTGCTGGCATCGCAGCCGCTGACGCCCAAGGCCGCGCCCGCGCCGGGCTCGGCGGAAGAGGCCGCCGCGGCCGCGGTGATCGCGATCGAGGCGCTGCCCGTGAACGAGACGCCGGTGGTGGTGGCGTCGACGCCGGAAACTACTCCGGCTTCTTCTCCGGCTCAGCCGCCGGCTCCTTCGCCGGACCCGGCTCCGCCTTCCCGGATGGCGTCGCCGTCGCCGGCGACGCAACCTTGATCATCACGCGCTCGTAGAACACCACGTCGGTGGTGGCCACGGCCGCACCGTTCTCGATGCGCGGCGCATAGCGCGAACGCTTCATCGAGGCCATCGAGTTCTTGACGATGGCGTCCGGCACGTCGGTGGTGGGTGAGGAGACCGCGTCCACGCGGCCATCGCGATCCACCGTGAAGTGCAGCTCCACGACCTTCACCACGGATTCCTCCGGGCTGAGCTGCGAACGGTCCACGGAGCTGATCGACGGGCGGTACGCGAGGATGCGCGGCACCGAGATCACCTGGGTGTTGTCCACCGTCGCGAAGGCCTTCCATGCCTCGGCGTAGCTGTCATACGCGCGCCGCAGCGAATTGGTGACCAGGTACCAGTCGCCGAGGTCCGTGAGCACCTCGCCGCGCATCTTCTGGTCCACGGGCGAGTTGGCGTCGATGATGGCCAGTGCGGTGGTGAGCGCGGCTTCGCCGCGGCGCTGCTGCGTGCCGTCGTTGAACACGGGCGCGCCGGACGCGCCGCCGTTGAACGTGCCGCCCGTGTCCGCGCCTTCGATGCCGTAGAAGGCTTCGAGGCGGAAGGCGCGCGCGATGCCACGCAGGGGCGCCACGCGGCGCAGGTCGTTTTCGGGAGCGCCGCGCGCCAGGATCGCGAGCGCGCGGTCGTAGACATTGCGCTGGCTGGTGTAGCGGCGCTCGAACTCGTACCACTCCGCCAGCTTGTCCAGGCGGCTGATGAGCTTCACCGAACTGCGGCCATAGGCCGCTTCCTCGACGCGCATGGCGTAGAGGCTTTCCTTCTCGGCCTCGGCGTAGCGGCCCGTGGCGGCATAGGCCTCGACCAGCGCGTCGATGAACTCCACCTGGTTGATGTTGAACAGGCCGTCGGTATTGCGGGACAGGTCCGCGGCGCGTTTCAGCGCGATGACAGCGGACTCGGGATCCTTGTTGCCCAGGAAGGAGACGCCCAGGCCATGGAGCGGGACGATCTGCTGCTTGTCCGCGATGGAGGACTTGGCCTGCAGGATGCGCAGCGAGCGTTGGTAGGCCTCGATGGCCGCCGGGAAATGGCCCTGCCGGAAATGCACGGTGGCGAGATTGGTCAGCGGGTTGGTGAGCTGCAGGTCCTCGGCGCCGTATTGCTCCTCGGTGAGCGCCACGAGCTTCTCGGCCAGCGGTTGCGCGTCCGCGTACTTGCGCGCCTGGTAGAGGTCGAGGAATTCGCGATAGACGGCGACGCGGTCCGCGTCGGTCACGGCCCAGGCGGGCACGGCGGAAAGGAGGATCGCCGTGGCGCCGAGCCACGGGAGAAGCTTGCGTGCTGGCATAGCTGGACTCTAACGCTTTTTTCGCCCTATCGAGAGTTCCTCTCGAAGAGGTAGTGCGAGACCAGCCATTCGCGACCGCCGGCGTAGCCCCACAGTTCCGCGCAGGACATGAAGAAGACGCGCCAGTACACCCACCAGCGGCGGCGCCTGGCCGGCGCCGTAAGTCGCGCCAGCACCGGCATGAGTTCGGCCCGGTGGCGGTCCATGTTCTGCAGCCAGGCCTCGCTGGTCAGCGAGTAGTGCCAGCCCGGCACCTGCCAGTGCTCCAGCAGGCGGACATCGCGCTGGAAGTACAGCAGCAGGTCGTCACTCGGCATGATGCCGCCGGTGAAGAAGTAACGCGCCATCCAGTCGGTGTCGTCGCGCACCTCGAAAGGGTATGCGAACTGCTTGTGCGTGAAGATGTGCACGAACAGCGTGGCGCGCGGCGCCATCCACGACGAGATGCGCGCCAGCAGCGTTTCGTAGTTGCGCATGTGCTCGAACATCTCCACCGACACCACGCGGTCGAACTGCGTGCCGGCGGGGAACTCGAGGCGATTCACGTCGCAGGTGACCACTTCGAGGTTGCGCAGGCCACGGCGCGCCGCCTCGGCGTCGATGTGTTCCTTCTGGGTGCGCGAGTTCGAGACCGCGGTGATGCGCGACGCCGGGTAGTTAGCGGCCATCCACAGGCTCAGGCTGCCCCAGCCGCACCCCAGCTCCAGGATGCGGTCGCCATCCGCGAGCCGCGCCCGCTCGCAGGTGAGCGCCAGCATGCGTGCCTCCGCGGCGTCCAGGTGTTCCGCCGGCGCGGTATCCGGATGCTGGTAATAGCAGCTCGAGTACTTGAGATGCTTGCCGAGCACGCTTCTGGTAGAACTCGGTGGGCACTTCGTAGTGCTGTTCGTTCGCGGCGGCCGTCTCGATGGCCACGGGACTCGCGGTCAGGCGCCGCAGGAAGTCGCTGAAGCGGTTCTGCTGGCGCTCCGGATCGCCCTGGTCCTCTTCGCGCAGCCGCGCCGCCAGCAGCGAGCGGATCCGGCGGCGGATCAGGAAGTCGGGCACCAGGTCCCGTTCGAGCAGGTTCATCGCGAGCGAGGTCATGGAGTCACCTTTCGAGCGCAGGGAGGCGGCGAGAGGGAAGTAGAGGGCCAGGGTCAGCAGCGGCGCCAGCACCAGCCAGCCCAGGGTGGCGTGGACGATGGCGATGCCCAGCACGCGGATGGC
This sequence comes from uncultured Pseudomonadota bacterium, assembly GCA_963846605.1. GTDB lineage: Bacteria > Pseudomonadota > Gammaproteobacteria > Steroidobacterales > Steroidobacteraceae > CADEED01. Next base: position 114,174 of record CAWJWS010000004.1, on the reverse strand, counting down.
GGGCAACACGCCCTGCGCGATCAGCGCCAGCCCCGAGTCGAGCGTGACCGGAAACGCCGGCGCCTGCAGCAGCCATTCGCCGAAGCGCAGCTGCGGGATGATGAGCAGCAGCTGCAGCGGCGTGAGTAGATAGTTCACGATCTGGATGGCCGGGAGGTTGAGCTTGCAGCGCCAGTGCGGCCAGCGCGCACAGCGCGGTCGACACTCCGAGCACCGGCACGAGACCGATGCCCGCGCCCAGCGCCACGCTCAGCGCGAGCTGGCGCGGCGTCACGCCCTGGCGCAGCAGCGCCAGCAGCGGATCAGCCAGGCGGCGTTTCAGGAAATCGCGCATGTCAGGGATTGCGCGCCGAGAGCAACGTCGCCATGGAATCCGCCGGCGACAGCCTTGCCAGCTGCCGCAGCACGTAGGCGGACATGGCGATATTCCCGAGCAGCATGATGGCCACGAACCACAGCGCGCGGGGCAGGGCGCGGGTCTCCTTCCACAGCACCCAGACATAAAAGGTGATGAAGCCGTAATAGGCGTCGACGAGCGTGGCGATGGTCCAGAGATTGTCGGGCGGCGTCGTGAGGCCGCCCCATTGCCAGACCGGCTGCCGGGTACTGACCCAGGCTGTCCAGGCGGTCAGCGACAGGAGGATGAATCCGAACAGGATCTGGAGGGGGCGTTTGTGCATCGCGGTGGTTGGCGCGTGGGTTCTGACTGCGATACGGCGTCCGGCGGGTGCTGGATGCAGCCTCGCGCCGGGGAGCGCGCATGCCCGTCCTCCTACAGAACGGTGGCGGGGATTTGAGAAGATCTTTGCAGAAGCAGGAGTGATGAATGCCCAAGCAGATCGGTTACGTCGTCGGCAGCCTTCGGAAGGACTCCATCAACCGGAAACTCGCCAACGCGCTGGTCAAGCTCGGGCCACCGGACTTCACGTTCAAGGAACTGCGCATCAGCGACCTGCCGCTGTACAACCAGGACGACGACAAGTCACAGGCCGCCGAGGTCCAGCGCCTCAAGAGCGAGCTGCGCGCCGTCGATGCCGTGATCTTCGTGACTCCGGAATACAACCGCTCGATCCCAGGCGTGCTCAAGAACGCCATCGACCACGCTTCGCGGCCGTATGGCCAGAGCGCCTGGGCGGGCAAGCCCGCAGGCGTCATCGGCGCGTCCATCGGCGCGATCAGCACCGCGGTGGCGCAGCTGCACCTGCGCACCATCCTGGCCTACCTCGACATGCCCACGCTGGGCCAGCCCGAGGCGTACCTGCAGGTGAAGGACGGCTTCTTCGACGATGCCGGCAACATCGCGAACGCGGAGACGAAGAAATTCCTGCATGGCTGGATGGACAAGTACGCCATGTGGGTGAAGAAGTTCACCGGCTGAATATCTGCGCGATTGGCTCAGATATTGCGCTGACGCCGCGGCCGGGTGCCGTGACAAAACGGGCGCATGCCTTCGGCCAAGACCCTCGCCCTGACGCTTGCCGAGCTGCGGGCGCTCTCGCGCCCTCGCCCCCGGCGTAACTCCCGCACGCCCGATGCCACGCTACTGTTGACCCGGCTGGTCGCCGCCAGCCGCACGCTGGCCATCGAAGAGCGCGCGCAAGGGCTCGCGTTCCGTCTCGCCGGCGAGACCGAACAGCTCGTGCCGTTCAGGCTCACCTGCTTTCTCCCGGCCATGCAGGGCATTCGTTTGACCCCTGCCGAGCAGTCCGTGGCCGAAATGCTCTGCGAAGGTTTGAGCCTCGCGAGCATTGCGCACCAGCGCGGCGTGTCGCCCAACACCGTGAAGACCCAGGTACGCCAGGTCTTCCGGAAGTTGAACGTCGACTCGCGCGTTGCGCTGGTGCGCTGCTGGTGCCCGTGACTACCTGACGATGCGGAAGTACACGTCGACCATGAGCGAGCGTCCCGCTCCGGATCGGCCCGGGACCGCGGACCGCGAGGCCCACGCCCAGTACGGGATGAAGTTGCCCGCTTCGTCGACGTACCTGCGAACCCGGGGGATGGTGTCGAGCGTCGTGATGCCCACACTGCGCAAGGTGCGCATCTCTTCGCGATTCGCCACTCCATCTGCATTGAGGTCCAGCCACAGACGCAGCTGCGGCCAGATCGCGTCCGCATCCGTGATGAGGCCGTCATCGTTGCCGCCGAGCTCCCGCTGATCATATTGAGCGAGGCCGACGAAGCCGTTGGGCGCATTGCGGCCCTCGAGTATCAGTGGCGTGCCGACGCCGAACAGTTCCGAGCCATCGTCGATGAGTCCGTTGCCGGTGCGATCGAGCGCGAGGAACGCTTCGTCTCCGCCGGGCCGCACCCACTGCACGCGTTCACGGAGGCCGTCGGCATTGACGTCGAACCAGACGCCGACACCTGCTTCGCCAAGCTTGATGCCGTTGCTGTTGAGGTCGATCACGATGGGACTGCACATGCCCCAGGCCGTGCCCGCCTGAAGCGTGGCGGCGAGCAGCGCGGCCGCGAAAAGAAATTTGAGATGTTTCATGGATACCTTCCTTGGCATTTGATGAATGCGAGCCTGTTCAGAAAATGCAGATGCCGCCGCCGTAGCTGGTGCCCGGCTTCATCACTCCGAATGTCGTCGTCTTGGTGTGCTCCCAATAGTCGCCGCCGATGGGAAAGGCGGATCCGCCGCCACCGATGGGAAGGATGTGGGTCTTGGCGAAGCCGGTCTGCGTGTTGACGCAGGTGACGTAGTTGCCCGCCATCACGTTCCACCATCCAGGCAGTTGCTGCTCGGCAGGCACCCATTCCGGGACGGTGATGTAGATGTTCCTGGGCCCTTGTATGCCGTTGTCGGACCAGCCCCGGCTGCCCGTGATGGCGGGGCGGATGGCGGCTTCGGAGCAGTCGATCCGGAAATTCGCACTGGCCCAGAGCGCATTGAGATTGGTGTTCGCGGTGACGACGGTTCCGAACTGGATGGTGCCGCTGGTGCCTTTCTGAAAGGTGTCCAATGCGATCAAGTGGGCGTTGAGGTCCGCGCGCGCAGGTCCGGCAAGGGTGGAGAGCAACGCAGCGGCCAGCGAGATGGTTTTCATGTGGGTGTTTTTCACAGCTTTCCCTCCTTGAATGCGGTCTTCGCGATGCGCTCGAGATCGGGGCGGAGCAAGAGCTCACGTTCGTGTTGATACGCGCCCGCGGTGTCCTCGGGCGCCACGATCGAGCTCGAGGTGGTCTCCGTGAAATAAGACTCCAGGATCCGTTGGGCCTGCGGTGCCAGGGCGCTCAACAGACCCGATGCCCACTGACGCTCGGTCTCCTCGACCTGCCACTGCTTCTGGTAGAGGAACGACGCCAGGAAGTCGTCATCGAGACGCTTCAGCTTCTGCAGCTTCTTTGCTTGTTTGCCTGCCGACAGGAGCAGCGTGAGTTGAGCCTCGTCGCGTGTCTTCTTCAGATCGTGCGAGTCCACGTAAGAACGCAACGCTGCCAGGTCTTCCGGCCGGAATCCCCGCATGGACAGCATGTATTCCAGACCGTTGACCACGCTCGAATCGGACAACAGCGCCAGCTTGGCGGCCATGGAATGCCATCCCGGATGATCGCCGCCATCGATGAGGTAGCTGCCATCGCTCTGCGGCTTGAGTCCCAATGCTTCGAACTCGGGAAGTGGCGCCCGGGCGTCAACCATCTGCCCGAGCATCCACCGCGTGTCGAAGCGTTCGCGGGCGTACGACGCATTCCGCACGGTATCCAGGGGCCGCATGGCGGATGGGCCCGTGACCTTCGCAGCAACGGACTCCATCTTCGACTTGAGTTCCGCCCGGGATGACGCCCTGGGCGCCTTCACGTTCAGATCGAACTCCACCGCCTGCGCCCCACCCGCGAGCGCCAGCACCCACAGCAGCGCCAAACTTCCTCGTAACGACATGTCTTCACTCCTTGAAGTTGTAACGCCAGCAAGCATAGGCAGCGCCGCGCGCCTCGCATCACCCCAGCGGGTGAGTAGCGCGCAAATGCGTCGCGAACCACGAGCTTTGTTAAGCTGCGCGCCGTGAACACGACGCCAAAGATCGCCCTCGTCGCGGGCGCCACCGGAATGGTCGGTGGGCTGCTGCTCGACACGCTGCTGGACGCCCCGGACTACACGCGCGTGTACGCGCTCACGCGCCGGCCCCTGGGCCGCGAGCATCCGCGCCTGGCCAACCGCGTGGTGGTGTTCGAGCGCATGACCGAACAGCTCAAGGGACTCGTGGCCCAGGACGCCTACTGCTGCATCGGCACGACCATCAAGGATGCGGGTTCGGAAGAAGCTTTCCGCGCCACCGACATCGATGCGGTGGTGTTGTTCGCGCAGGCGGCACGGGCCCTGCAGGTGAAGCGCTTCATCGTGGTGTCCTCGGTGGGCGCGGACTCCGCTTCGAAGAAGTTCTACCTGCGCACGAAAGGCGAGATGGAAGACGCCATCACGGCCGCCGGCTTTCCCTCGGTGGACATCCTGCAGCCCAGCCTCTTGTTAGGGCCTCGCAAGCAGTTCCGCCCGGCGGAATTCGCGGCCTCACTACTGGCGCCGGTGGTGAACCCGTTCCTGGGCGGCGCGCGCGAGCAGTACCGCGCGATTCCCGGCGAAGTCGTGGCCAAGGCCATGCTGGGCGCGTCGCGACGTGGCGCCAAAGGTGTGTACCGGTACACACACGGCGCCATCCGCCAGCTGTCAGAAATCCGCCAGCCGCAGCCCATCGCGGTGCTGGCCGCCAAAAAGAAGCCCGCCTGACAACGGTGCCACCGCAACCGTGACGTGCCGCGCATTTGCGCTGCACCGCATTCCGTAAAGTCCCGGCGTTGTCAGGGAGAGGCCGTCGTTGCGCAACAGCAACGCCGCCACGGAATTTTGATGAGCGGTCATCAATACAACTCGGTTTTGCGCAGCGGACTCACGCGCCGGCTGTGGCTCATCATCGCGTTCGCGATGCTGGTGCCCGTGTCGCTGGCCTTGGTCTCGCATTGGCTCGAAGCCGAGGAACGCCGCGCCAGCCTGCAGAACCAGGAACTCACCGCGCTGTCGCGCGACAAGGCTTCCTCGCTGTTGTTCAACGCCCGCAAGGTTCCGGGCGATTTCATGCGCGACCTCGATGGGCGGTACCTGGTGGTGCTCGACGGCACCGGCGCCGCGCGCTACACCAACGCGCCCGTGCCCGAAGAACTCGTGCAGTTGTTTGCGCATCGTTCGCCGCACGCGGTGGATGCGCCGAGCAGCACCACCATCCTGGCCTGGTATGCGTCGGGCCGGGAATGGCGCGGCGCCATGACCTGGCTTCCGCCCGCGATCACCAGTGACCTGGCCTCGGCCAACACCGTGGTGGTGTTCGCGCCGGAAGCGAGTTTCGGCGCCACGGCCGGCAAGCTCGCGCCGATGGCCATCGGACTGATTGCCCTTTCCATCCTGGTCGCGTTCGCGGTGGCGGCGCTGATCAGCGAACGCTACCTGCCGCCGCTGCGCGCCCTGCAGCGCGGACTGATCCGCCTGCGCGAGCGCAAGTTCGAATCGCTGCCGCGCGGCCTGGTCTCGGAATTCTCGCCGCTGGAGCGCGAGTTCAACACCACGTCGCTTTCACTGTCGCGCGACTGGCGCGCCTTCGAAGTGCTGGGCGAAGTGGACCGCGCGTTGCTCGCGGCCAGCGAGATCGATCGCGCGCTGGACATCGTCCTGCCCAAGTTCCGCGAGCTCACGCGCTGCCCAATGCGTGGGCGTGATCCTGCTCGATCCCACCGCGCACTCGCACGGCCGGCTGTTCATGGCGGCGCTGGGCGCGGACGAACTGCCCGTGCAGCGCGTCAACTTCGATCTGGCGATGATCGCCACGGTGCGCGAAGCGCCCGAGGGCCTGACCATCGCGCGCATCGAAGAGGCCAGGCATTCCTTCCTCATCTCCATGCGCGACGTGGGCGCGGAATTCTTCTGGCTGTGGCCGGTGCTCGACGACGAGCGCCTCTCGGCCATGCTGGTGGTGGGCTATCACGGCGAGCCGGCGCGGGATCCCGCGGTGGCCGATTACGGCGCGGCCTTCGCCGAGCGCCTGCGCGCCGCGCTGTCCAACAGCGCGCGCGATGAACGGCTGTATCGCCAGGCGCACTACGATCCGCTCACGCAGCTGCCGAATCGCGCGCTGTTCCGCGATCGCCTCGCGCAGGAGCTGGCCGCCGCGGCCACGGGCCTCACGCGTGGCGCGCTCATGTACGTGGACCTGGATCACTTCAAGCGCGTCAACGACACGCTGGGACACAGCGCCGGCGATCAATTGCTGTCGCATCGTCGCGCATCGCCTCAAGGCCTGCACGAAGGAGGGCGACACCGTCGCACGACTCGGCGGCGACGAGTTCACGGTGCTGCTGCGAAACGTCGGCGATGCCGACACGGTGCGCCAGATCGCCGAACGCGTGATCCGTTCGCTCGCGCTGCCGGCCAACCTCGGCGGCCGCGACTACCAGATGCGCGCGAGCGTGGGCGTCACGTTGTTCCCGGACGACGGCGTGGATCTCGAGGAAGTGATCCGCCAGGCGGACCTCGCCATGTACCGCGCCAAGTCGCAGGGCCGCGGCCGCGCCGTGTTCTTCGAGCGCGACATGGCGCAGCGCCGCGCGAGCTTCACGGACAGCGGATTGCATCGCGCGCTGCGCCGACGCGAGTTCGCGCTTGTTCTACCAGCCGCAGTTCTCGCTGGTCGATGGCCGGTTGTGTGGCGTGGAAGCCTTGCTGCGCTGGCAGACGCGCTACGACGGCATCAAGCTACCCGGCGAATTCATCCCCGCCGCCGAGCATTCCGGACTCATCACCGACATCGGCGGCTTCGTGCTCGATTCCGCCTGCGCGCAGTACGCGGAGTGGCAGCGCGCCGGCGTCGCGCCGCGCATGTTCTCGGTGAACGTGTCGGTACACCAGATCAAGGACGCATGGCTTCGTGAAGATGGTCCAGTCCGCGCTGGCCCAGCATCGCATCAACCCCGCCTGCCTCGAGCTCGAACTGGTGGAGTCCGTGCTCGCCGATACCGAGGTCGAGGAGCCGCTGCGCGCCATCGCCGCCCTGGGCGTGAAGCTGGCGCTCGACGACTTCGGCACCGGCTACTCCTCGCTGAACTACTTGCGGCGTTATCCGGTGCACACCGTGAAACTCGACCGCAGCTTCCTGGATGAAGTCCCACAGAACGATTCCGCGGGTGCACTGGTCGAATCCGTCATCACCATGGCGCATACGCTCGGAAAACGCGTGACGGCCGAAGGCGTGGAATCGGGCGGCGCAGCTCGAGTTCCTGCGTTCGCGCGGCTGCGAATCGGCGCAGGGCTTCTACCTCGCGCGCCCCATGTCCGCGGCCGCGCTCACCGAGATCCTCGAGTCGCGCCGGCCGGGGTCCGAGATCGGCGACCATCGGGCGGCGTCATGAATGGGGACATTCCTCATTTTCACGTCACATTCGACGAGGTTGATGCGAGCTGCAAGGCGGCTGACGAATGTGACAGTGAAAATGAGACTGTCCCCCTCGTTCTCCGTGCTGCCTCACCGCCCCCGCGTCCGTTGCCGCCACCGCAGATCGAATCACGCCTGCCACCTGTCGACATCCCGCGCGCGGAACGCGGGGACTGGGACGGCGGCGGCGGCGCTTCTGCGCTGCGCTCGCGCGGCGAGGAACTCGCGAACTTCGCGCTGAACCTGCGCGGCGTGCCAGTACCGTTACGGCGGCGCCACGCGTGCCGGCTTCGACTGCAGCGGCCTCGTGTTCTTCTCGCACCAGCAGTTAGGCGTGACCGTGCCGCGCACTTCGCGCGACCAGGCCGAAGAGGCGCGCCAGATCAAGCAGGGCAAGCTGCGTCGTGGCGATCTCGTGTTCTTCAAGATCGGCAGCCGGCGCGTGAACCACGTGGGCATCTACATCGGCGACCGGCGCTTCGTGCATGCGCCGGGGGCGGGCAAGCCGGTCACCATCAATTCGCTCGACGACGAGTACTACGCGCAGCGGTTTTCCTCGGCCGGGCGCTTCTGGGATCGGCTCCCGGATTGAAAACCCTGGCCCGCTGGCGCCTTGCAGCATGAACTGCGAGTCCGTTATGTCTTATTTCCACTAGGAAACCGAATATTTCGGTCTGCGATCTGCGACAGCGTGCTCAGTTCAGCGGTTGACCGTATATGAACCCCTTCGCACACTCCTACAGTGAGTGAATAGAGGGCCGACATTCGGGAAGGAATGGCGGTCAGGTCTGTCGGTTTTTTCGGGGAACAGCGTCAACCAAATGAGTGCCAAGCCAGATTACGTCGTCAGCAAGCTGACGCGGCCCACCGGCGCGGCCGCCACGGGCGGCTTTGTCATCAATCTCACGTCCTCGACCACGCCCATGGCGTTGTCGCAGCCGAAAGATCCCGACGCTCGCGCAATACACCTTCTTCGTGAGCCGTCGCCGTGAAGACGGCCGCGAACGTTTCCGCCTGCACATGGGCTACTTCGAGTCGCAGCAGGCCGCCGAAGAAATGCTCGTCGTCGTGCGCGAGATCTATCCGCAGGCCTGGGCCGGTGAAGCGCCCGGCAAGAATCTGAAGCCGAAGACCGAGGCTGCCGCTCCCGCGAAGCCTGCCCCGGCCGCACCGCGTGCCGCGGCTCCCGCCCCGGCTCCGGCCGCGCCGCCTCCGCCGGTCGCCGCTGCCCCCGCGCCGGTCGTTGCGGCTCCTGTCGCCCCCGCACCGGTCGTCGCCGCGCCTGTCGCTGCTGCGCCCGTCGCTGCCGTCCCCGCGCCCGCTCCCGCGCCCGCCTTCACTCCCAAGCCGGCCGCGCCCACGCATCATCCTTTTGCCTCGACGCCTCCGCCGGCGCCCAAGGCGCCCGAGTTCGAAGAGCCTTTCCTGCTGGCCGATGGCGATGCCGACTTCAAGCCCATCGACGTGCCGGTGGTGCATCCGCCCAGCGCGCCGGTAGTTAGCAAGCCCGCGAAGCCCGCCGCCGCCGCGAAGCCTGCTGCCGCTCCCGCTCCGGCCAAGCCGGCCGCCGCGAAGCCCGCGACCAAGCCAGTGGCCAAGCCCGCCGCTCCGGCCGCCAAGGCCGCGCCGGCTCCCGCTGCCGCCAAACCTGCCGCCGCGAAGCCCGCGGCTCCCGCTCCGGCGAAGCCGGCTGCGCCGCCCAAGGCCGCCGCTCCCGCCAAGCCCACGCCGGCCAAACCGCCGGTGGCTGCCCCCAAGATCGCCGCGCAAGTGTCCGCGCCCGCGCTGCAGGGTGCGTCGCACGCGTCCAAGCCCGCGCCCGTGGCTCCGAAGGCCGCGCCGCCCGAACCCACTGTCCAGATGCCGGCGTTCAATCCGGCCAACTCCGCGACGCCTTCGCTCACCAGCGTGCGCCAGGTCATCGAGGAGCTCGACGATCTCTCCGACACGCAGACCATCCGCCTGCTCGAGCGCCATTCGCCGTATCGCGAAGGCTCGCAGGAGGCCAGCGTCGATGAGGCCATCCGCGTCATCAAGCCCGAAGACGCGCAGTCGATGGCCGCCATCAAGCAGCGCCGTCACGCGCAATGCGCCAGTGTTGTTCGCCGTGCAGATCGACTGGTCGGTCGCGCCCTTCGACATGTCGAAGGTGCCGCCGCTCGCCATCTTCAACGCGTACACGCTGTACACCACCGAAGCCACCCGCGAGGGCCGCACCTGGTACGGCCTGCGCCTCGGCTTCTTCAGCGATGCGGTCTCCGCGAAGCAGGTGGCGTACTACGTGCGCTCCGACTTCAAGACCGTGTCCGTGGTCCCCGTGACCACGCTCGAGAAGGAACGCGCCACCGACATCAACGCCGAGCGCAGTGGCATCCATCGTGCGGTGAACGTGAAGGAAGGCCCGGCGCCGACGCCGGCGTCCCTGTCCGCTTCCACGAGTGGCGTGTTCAAGCTGCTCGACGACGACATGCCGGCGCACATCGAGCAGGACGTGGAAGGCGAGATGTCGCCCCGCTTCAGCAAGCTCGCCGCCGCCGCCGCTCAATCTGCACCGGCCGCCGCGCCGGTTGCCAAGGCCACCACGCCCGCGGTGCCGCAGCCGCCGGCCACCAAGGCCCGCAAGCCCCCCGCGAAGAACGTGCGCCGCGATGCGCATGCGCAGGTGGACGAAGAGACGCTCGACCAGACGCTGGAAATCCTCGGCGCGCACACGCTCGAGATCACCAACGACAAGTCCGGCGACACCGGCGTGCGTCACCTGCGCGTCAAGGTGGACAAGAAGGGTTCGAAGTTCGCGTCGCTCATCGATCGCCTGTCGGGCAAGAAGTAGCGCGGACTGAAACAGTTTCGGGTCTCGCGGACCCAGGGAGACGAGAACGCCGGATGGCCCGTAAGCCATCCGGCGTTTTCATTGGAGCTGTCGAAATCTCCCAGCCTCGTTCGACTACTCTCCGTCAACAACGGAAAAGCATACGAGGAGAGAACCATGCCCAGCACCATCAAGCTTCATCGCGTATTCGCGGCGCCCCCGGCGCGTGTGTACAAAGCCTTCATCGACGCCGACGCCAAGTGCAAATGGCTGCCGCCGAATGGCTTCACGGCGCGCATGCACGAGCACGACGCGAAGGTCGGCGGCAAGTACCGCATGTCGTTCACGAACTTCACGACGGGGTCGAGCCATTCTTTTGGTGGTGAGTTCGTGGAAATGGTGCCGGAGCAGAAGCTTCGCTATTCGGACAAGTTCGATGATCCGAATCTGCCGGGATCGATGGACGTCACGGTGACGTTCAAGAAAGTGTCCTGCGGAACGGAAGTGAATATCACGCAGGAAGGCGTGCCGGATGTGATCCCGGCGGACGGCTGCTACCTCGGATGGTATGACTCGCTGGATCAGCTCAAGCGGCTAGTGGAGCCGGAGATTCCGGACGGGGGTTGAGTCGCGAGTAGATCGGGTGGGTGACGTTCCGGCGGGAACGTCGCCCGCTTAGACTGCGGCATATGAGCAGATTTACGCGAGCGACCTCCGACTGCGTCCACTTCATGAGCGCCGATCGGATGAATGGCGGGGAAGAGTGGCTGGTCGCGGAACTCCGGAAGGCGCGGATCGTTTGCTCCTACGTCGACTATCGAACTGTCGAGAAAGGTGATCACCACCTTTACAACGCCATCGCGCTTCCATTGAAACTGCATCATGCCCCGTACCCCGCGCACACGGGGCGCGGGCCGAAAACCATGTTGCCGTTCCTGGATGATTTGATCGGCCTTTCCAGCGACGCGCCAGGCGTGGCGATCTTCGTCGACGGCGCCGATCTGCTGTTGGCTGACAACAGCCGCTTGATGTTCGACCTCATCGAGGCGTTCTTGATCCAGGTGGAAGATTGGATGAAGAAGGACAAGCCCTGCCATCTCTTCTTTCTGATGGAGCCGAATGAGGCGCTCAAGTCGGCGCTTGCGTTGGCCATGGGCGTTCCAGCTGGAACGTCGGCTTGATCGTCGCCTGAACTCCTGACGAGGGTCGATGCATGGGTGCCGTCGACCTCACGCCGCTGGCCCATTAGGCTGGCGATGTGTACGACGCAGCTACCGAAACCAAGCGCGGCGAAAAATGGCTCCGGGCTGTCATGGGTCTGCTGGCGATGCTGGCCATTCCAGCCGTTTATCTCCTCTGGCGCCGCGCACCGATCACGGAACTTACCGCCTTGGGCAAGGGGCTCGTGGCCATTGCGGGCGTTGCCGTCGGGATCGGCGCACTCGTCTTCTGTTCGCTCAAGTCGGTGCCGGGCAGCAGCCTCGAGCGACTGACCTATCTGCGCCAAACCCAACACAAACGTTGGCTGCGTGAAATCTTTCTGGCGTCCGCCGTTCTGGGCCTCATTTCAGCCGTCATGGGCTACGCCTTCATGGGGCACTTGGTGCGGGCGCTGCCTGCCCAGAAATACTCGAGCTTCCGAGCCCGTGTCATCGAGCGCTCTCTGGACGACAGTGACCCCTTCCACTGCAAAGACGGGTTGGAAGTACAGACCGAAGATGCGGCCCGGTACTCGCTGTGCCTCGAGCGGGGCACCTGGTGGACTTCAGTTCCCGAACATTTGAAACGACTGAAGGCGGGCGACTTCGTGATCGTCAATGTGCGCCGGACTGCACTGGGATCCGCTGCCGATATCGCGGAGGTTGCGGTGCCCGGCCAGAATTTCTACGTCGAATGACTCTGGCTGACCCCAAAAAACACGGCCGCCCGGTCTCCCAGGCGGCCGCTCAGTTACGCTACCGAGGGTTGATTCGATAGCACAGGGGTAGTCGGATCGGTCTCATCGCTCTCCACGCGCCGATGCTTCGACGCGAGCAGCGAATAGAACACCGGCACCACGATCAGCGTGAACAGCGTGCCCACCACCATGCCGGTGACCAGCACGATGCCGATGCTGTTGCGCGCCTCGGCGCCGGGGCCGGACACGAACACCAGCGGCAGGTGACCGAACACGGTCGCGGCGGAGGTCATGAGCACCGGCCGCAGTCGCGTGAGCGCAGCTTCGCGCACCGCCTCGAGCACGCGCCAGGCCCGTGGCCTGCAGCTTGTTCGCGAACTCCACGATGAGGATGCCGTTCTTCGCGATCAGGCCCACGAGCGTGATCAAGCCCACCTGCGAGTAGATGTTGATCGTGGTCCAGTCGAGGAACGTGAACACCAGCGCGCCGGAGATGGCCAGCGGCACCGAGCCGAGCAACACGATCAACGGATCGCGGAAGCTCTGGAACTGCGCGGCGAGCACCAGGTAGATGAGGATCAGCGCGAAGCCGAGCGTGGCGGTGAGCGCCGCGCCTTCCTCGCGGATCTGGCGCGACTCGCCGGCGTAGTCGATGCGTGACGTCCTTGCCGCCGCCGGCCTTGCGCGCGGCGTTCTCGAGCACGTCCAGGCCTTCGGCCTTGGTCACGCCGGGCTGCACGCCGCCGAACACGCGCACGGCGTTGGCCTGCTGGAAGCGATTGAGCGTGCGCGGCGCGACGCTGGTCTCGATGCGCGTGAACGTGGACACCGGCACCATCTCGCCGCTGGGCGTCTTGATCTTGAGATCGAGCAGCGGCTCGAGCGTGGCGCGGTCCGCGTCGCCGATCTGCGGGATCACCTTGTAGCTGCGCTCGAAGTAGTTGAAGCGGTTCACGTACGCGCCGCCGAACAAGCGTGCCGAGCTCGCGGCCGACGCTGGCGAGATCGAGGCCCGAGGTCCGCGATGCGCTCGCGATCGAGCACCACGCGCGCTTCGGGCAGGTCGATCTTGAGATCGGTGTCCACGTACAGGAACTTGCCGCTCTGCCAGCCGGCGCCGACCACCTGCCCGGCGGTGGCCAGCATCTGGTCGAGCGGCTGCGTCGCTGTGCATCACCAGCTCCACGTCGTACTGGCCCGGCGTGGGCAGCGGCGGGTCGAGGCGCGGGAACACGCGCAGGCCCGGGCATCTGCGACACGGCGCCGTAGACCTCGCCGAACATCTGCTCGGTGGAGCGCTCGCGCTGCTCCCAGTCCTTCGCGACGATGCCGCCGAAGCCGAAGTTGTTCGCGGTCAGCGACCAGGTGAAGTCGGTCTCCGGGAAGGCGCGCATGGCCTTCGACCACCTTGAGGTGGTCGCGATTGCTCTGCGCCAGCGTGGAGTCCGGCGAGGCCTCGAAGAACAGGCTGATGTGGCTCTGGTCTTCGACGGGCGCCAGCTCCTGGCGCGAGAACAGGTACAGCGGCATCACGGCGAGCGTGACCAGCACCGCCACGGCGACGATGGCGCCGCGCATGGCCGAGCGCGCCATCGAGCACGCGCGCGTAGAAGCTGGCGCACCGACTCGAAGATGCGGTTCACGATCTGCGTGAGCTTGCGTCTCGTGGCCGGCCTCGTGCACGAAGCGCGAGCTCATGACCGGCGACAGCGTGAGCGCCACGAGGCCCGACACCACGACGGCGGCGGCCAGCGTGATCGCGAACTCGAGGAACAGCGAGCCGGTGAGCCCGCCCTGGAACGCGATCGGCGTGTACACCGTGGCCAGCGTGATGGTCATGGCGATGATGGGTCCGCGCAGTTCGCGCGCGCCTAGCAATGCCGCCTCGATGCGGTTCTTGCCCTCGCGCACGTGTCGCTCGATGTTCTCGACGACCACGATGGCGTCGTCGACCACCAGTCCCACGGACAACACGATGGCGAGGATGGTCAGCAGGTTCAGGCTGAAGCCGAACGCCATCATCACGAGGCCGCGCCGACCAGCGACACCGGCATGGCGACCAGCGGCACGATGGCCGTGCGCACCGAGCCCAGGAACAGGAACACGACCACGGCGACGATCAGCACCGTCTCGACCAGCGTCTTGGAGATTTCCTTGAGCGCGCTGCGCATGAACATGGTGCCGTCCCACACCAGGCGCATCTCGATGTCGGCCGGCAGCGTCGGGCGGATGCGCTCCATCTCCTCGCGCAGCGCGCTGGCCACTTCGATTTCGTTCGAGCCCGGCAGCGGCCACACGCCGAGGTACACGGCCTGCTGGTCGTTGTACTTGGCGATCATCGCGGCTTCTTCGGCGCCGAGCTCGACGCGCGCCACGTCGGCGAGGCGCACGATCGCGCCATCACGCTCGGAGACGATCAGGTTCTGGAATTCCTCGGCGGCGCGCAGATCCGTGTTCGCCAGCAGGTTGATCTGCACCAGGTTGCCCTTGGTCTGGCCCACGGCGGCGAGATAGTTGTTGCGCTGGAGCGCGGCCTGCACGTCGCCGGGCGAGAGATTGCGCTCGGCGAGCCGCACCGGGTCGATCCAGACGCGCATCGCCAGCGACTGGCTGCCTTCGAAGCTGACGCGCTGCACGCCTTCGAGCGTGGAGAGCTGCGGCTGCAGCGTGCGCGACAGCCAGTCGGTGACCTGCGGCACGCGTGCGTTCGCTGGACGTGAAGCCGAGATAGAACGTGGCGTACGGCCGGTCCGCGCGCTGGATGTCGACCACGGGCGGCTCGGCCTCGGTCGGCAGTTCGGAGCGCACCTGCTGCAGGCGCGCGGTGACCTCGGCCAGCGCCTTGGTGCTGTCGTGATCGAGCTTGAGGCGGATGGTCACCGTGCTCACGCCGGCGCGGCTGCTGCGACTCGATGTAGTCCACGCCGCTGATGGCCGACACCACGCGCTCGATGGGCGTGGTGAGGAAGCCGCGCACGGTCTCGGCGCTGGCGCCGGTGTACACCGTGGTGATGATCACCGACGAGGACTCGACGTCCGGGAACTGCTGCACCGGCAGCTGCGTGAGCGCGCGCACGCCGACCAGCACGATGATGAGGTTCACCACGATCGCGAGGACCGGGTGCTTGATGAAGACGTCGGTGAAGGCGCGCATGGCGGGCTCCCTGGAGATTTGCTAGCTTACTTGCCGCCGGCGGCGGCGCCGCTCGCGAGCCTGCGGCCGTGCCGGGTTGGACAACGCCACCAGTGCCGCTTCGCGCAGCTTGAACGCGCCCGAGGCGGCCACGCGCTCGCCGGCCTCGAGGCCCGAGCGAGATCACGACTTCGTCGCCGCGCAGCGCGTCCACCGTGACCGTGCGCAGGTGCGCGCGGGTCTTGCCGGTTCGTCGTCGACGAGCACGAAGACGTGATCACCACCCGGGCCCTTGCGCAGCGCGCTGGCCGGAACGACGACCACGCTGCGCGACGCGCCCACCGGCACTTCGACGCGCACCGAGGCGCCGGGCGATGGCGCGTGTCGCGCGTCGGCGATGCGCGCGCGCACGACGGCGTTGCGCGTGTTCGGGTCCACGCGCGAATCCAGCGCGAGCACGCTGGCGCGTGATGCGGCTGCCGTCGACTTCGTGGTGACACACCTTCACCGGCGACTCCCTTGCGCAGCGCGGCCGCGACGTGCCTGCGGCGACCGTGAAGTCGACGTACGCGGAATCGTCCACGCCCTGCAGCGTGGTGAGCTCGGTGCCTTCGTTGAGGTACTGGCCTTCGTGCACGTCGGAGATGCCGACGCGCGCGCGGAACGGGGCGCGAATGGTCTTGCGCGCGATGACGGCCCGCGTGCGCGCGATCTGCGCGGCGGCCACGTCGCACTGCGCGCGCGCGGTGTCGAGCTCCATCTCGGAGGCGGCCTTGCGCTCCACCATGCGCTGCATGCGCTGCCAGCTGCGTGTCGGCGAGCTTGGCCTGCGCTTCCTGCGCCTGTAGTTCGGCCTGTTTCGACGGAGACATCGAGGCCGCACGAGCACCGTGCCGGCTTCGACGATCTCGCCGGGCGCGAGGTGCGACGTGCGCACGGTGCCCGGCAGCTCGTTGCGCACGGTGATCGAGCGCAGCGCGACCACCGTGCCGATGGACGGTGGTGGTGCGCAGGTGATCGCGTTCTCGGCCGTGGCGCCGACGACACTTCCATGGGTTCGGCTGATGCTGGGTCGCCGCTGCATTCGCGCTGGCGATCGAGCGCCCTTCCAGGTGGCCAGGCCCACCCGATGGCCAGGGTGACGAAGACGAGGATCGCCGGCTTACCGAGGTTCTTGATGTTCATCTGGCTCTCCCTGCCGGTATGGGCAGGGGAGCAGAGTAAGAATTGTTGCGGGTGCGAGGCATCGCCCGGCGGGTGCGCGTCGGTCTCCCTCATTGGGGGTAGGCGGTGCCGGCAGGATCCGGGTGGCTTCCGTGGCCACCGCCTGGCGGGGGCTTGGCCGCTAGTTCGGGACGAGCGCCCGGTAGATCGGCTCGTTCCACGCATCCTTGTCGATGTCATAAACGATGAAGTTGCTGTCGAACTGCCAATACCCGAAGGCCCAGCCGCGCTTCTCGGCGGCGCGCGCCACGGCCGCGGTGTACTTGATGCGGTCTTCCTGCGGTGCCTTGTCGAAGGCGCCGAACTCGCCCAGGAACACGGGCCGGTCTTCCTTCTTCGCCCAGGCCTGGGCGATGTCGAAATCCTTCTCGATTTTCGCGTAGTCCGCGGCGCTGCCCCAGCGGATGCCCGACAGCTTGCGCCACTCGGGGTCGCCCCAGGTCGCGCCCTGGTGCGTGAATCGATGCGGCTCGTAGTAATGGATCGACACGATGATGTGCCGGTCGGTGGCGGGTAGTTCGAGCTTCTCCAGCCAGCGAGATGTTGTTCCAGAACGCCGGCCCGATGAGCACATTGCGCGTGGGGTTGGTCTTGCGCACCACGGCCAGCGCCTCGACGAGCAGGTCATTCCAGTGCGCATCCATGGCCTGGCTGGGCTCATTGAGCAATTCGAACATCACGTTCGGTGGCGCGTCCTTGTAGCGCTCCGCCACCTGCGTCCAGAAGGCCAGGACATGCTTGCGGCAGCTCTCGGCATTCTCGCCACAGTGTTCGTAGTCGTGCTCGTCGAGGATGACGTGCAGGCCTTGCTTCACTGCCTCGTTCACCAGGCTGTCCAGCGTGGCGTACCAGCTCTCGGGCAGCTGCAGCTGCGGGTTCATCGGGCGGAAGCCGTACAGGTTGATCCGCACGGCATCGAAACCGCCGTCCTTGATGATCTTGAGGTGCCGCAGCTTGAAGCGGCCACGCGCCGGGTCTTCCCACAGCGGGTCGTAGCCCACGATGTTCACCCCGCGCCCCATCGCCTTGACCTGGTCGGCGGCGCCCAGGGGAGGGTCCGCGGCCGTCGCCAGCGCGGAAGCGGCCATCAGCAGGGAAACCAGCAACGTGCGGAGCGGCATTTGTGATCTCCTTCGTGAACCGGGGGCGCGCCGGGTGCGAGCATATGCCATCGTTTCTCAGTATTCTCCCGGCGTCCGGATGCGCGCTCGAACAACTACAACAAGACTGCTCGTCGCCGGGCTGCTGTCCTGGCTGGCGGCTTCGTTTTCCTTCGCGCAGACCGCGCAGCCCTACCGCTACGAGCCGGCCCCTGGCTGGGTCAACGTCATGCAGGGCATCAAGCTCGACGGCAACAAGCCGGTCGAGGAAGGGCACTCCGATTTCCTGCTGGTCGACAACCAGGTGCGCCTGGCGGCGCTCACGTCTCACTACTTCCGCTCGGTGGAGCGCCTCACCAGCCAGGACGCGGTGGACCGCGCCGCGCAGGTGTCCATCAGCATCGATCCCGAGCACGAAGTCGCGCTGCTGCACGAGGTGCGCGTGTACCGGAAGGGGCGCTACATCGACAAGCTCGCCGATGCGCGCCGCTCGCTGCTGAACCGCGAGGAAGAACTGGAGAACGGCATTCTCAACGGGCGCGTCACGCTGCACCTGCTCCTGCAGGACGTGCGCGTGGACGACGTGCTGGACTACTCGTACACGCTGGAGCGCCGCGATCCTTTCGGCGAGCGCGGCTACAACGACTGGTTCAGCACGCAATGGGGCCAGCCCGTGCGCCAGGTGCGCCTGCGGATCCTCAGCCCGGCCGACCGGCCGCTGGTGATTCGTGATCACGGCAAGCTCGGCAAGCCCGAACGCCGCGAAGCCGGCGGCGTGATCGAAACCTCGTGGAAAGCCACCAACATCGCGCCGCTTGCCGATGAAAAGTCGCGGCCCCGATGGCACGTTCATTACCCGCGCATCGAGATCAGCGAGTTCGCGGACTGGGACGCGGTGCGCGCGTGGATGAAGCCGATGTACCGCATCGACAAACTCACCGACCCGGGCATGCGCGAGCTCCTGGCCGACGTGAAGGCGGAGCCCACCGATCGCGCGCGGCTGCTGAAGGCGCTGCGCTTCGTGCAGGACGACATCCGCTACACGGGCATCGAGATCGGCGCGGGCGCGTACCGGCCCTCGCAGCCGGGCGTGGTGCTCGCAAGGCGCTTTGGCGATTGCAAGGACAAGACGCTGCTGCTCATCGCCCTCATGCGCGAAGTGGGCATCGAAGCCTGGCCGGCGCTCGTGCACTCCACGATGGGCCGCGCGGTGACCGAGCGCGCGCCGGGTCCGGGCGCTTTCGACCACGTGATCGCGAAAGTGCGCCTGGGCAACAAGGACTACTGGCTCGACGCCACGGACAGCGGGCAGGGCGGCGACATCGACCATGTGGTGCAAGCCGACTTCGGCCCCACGCTGGTGTTGGACGATTCGCGCGCCGGGCTGCAGCAGATCCCGCAGCGGCAGGAGCCGCGGCCCACGCACCAGGTCACCGAGACCTATGACCTGCGCAAGGGGCGCGCGTCGCCGGCGACGTTCACGGTGAAGACCGTGTACCTGGAGGACGAGGCGGATGGCATGCGCGCGCGAATGCGCAGCAAGACCATCACCGCCATCAGCAAGGAATACCTCGACTACTACCGCAAGACCTATGCGGGCATCCGCATGTCCAAGCCGGTGGTGATCCAGGATGATCGCGCCACCGACGTGATCACGCTCACCGAGAGCTACGAGATCGACAATCCGTTCGAGAAGGACGACGGCGACTGGAAGTTCTACCTCGAGGCCTACCTGGTCTCCGAGCGCTCCAAGAAGCCGGAGCTGGTCGAGCGCACCACGCCGCTGGCGCGCTCGTTCCCCGTGCACGTGCACCACGAGATCGTGGCCTATCTACCGCACGCCTGGAACATCGAGCCGGACGTGGTGAAGATCACCGACCCGGCGTTCGAGTACAACTCCAGGCTCACCTACCAGGACCAGCAGCTGCACATCGTCTACGACTTCCGCAGCGCCGCGGACCACGTGCCCGCGCAGCGGCTGGCGGAATACACCAAGCAGATCCGGCGCGTGCACGAGGACGCGTACTTCACGCTCACGGATTCCGAGGGAGGCGCCGCGGAGCCCGCGAAGAAGACCGCCGCGGCGGCGCCGGCGGCCAAGCCTATGAAGGATCCCCCGACGGGGACGAGCGTCGTGGTGGTGCTGGCCGTGCTCGGCGGGCTCGTGGCCGGCGTGCTCGCCGCGCGCGCGGTCGGGCGCTCACGCGTGCGTCCGCGTCCCTACCACGATGAGGCGCCCGTCGGCATCGACGGCTGGCTGCTGCTGCCCGGCAGCCTCACGTGCCTGTCGCCCGTGGTCGGCGGACTGCTGCTGGTCACGCATCTGAACGATTTCGGCTCCACCCCCGCGTACCGCGGGCTCGCGTCGCTGGTGCAGGACGTCCTGATCGCGCAGCTGGTGTTGCTCTGTGTGTTGATTTCGCTGGGCGGGCTGGGTGCCTGGCTGCTGTGGAAGCGCATCCGCACCTGGCCCCGCATGTTCCATGCCCAGGCCGTGGTGATCCTTGCGCTGGTAGCACTCGACCTGTTGATGACCTGGCGCAATGGTTTCGATGAAGTCACGAAGTACGAGCCGTTGTTCGTGCCGGCATTCATCGGGGTCAGCGTGCTGGCGATGTCCATCTACGTGGCACGTTCGCAGCGCGTGCGCGCCACGTTCAACGAAGACTGGGAGAGGCCCGAGAGGCCGGCCAGCGTGCTGCCGCTGAGCGCGGCGGGCTGAGCTACTTCTTTCCGAACAGCGCCTCGAGCGCGGCTTTCGACGCGTCCGCTTCTCCGGTCGGCGCCACGTACGCACCGGCCTTCGGCTTGAAGTGATCGCAGAAATTGGCCTTGGTCTTGTCGCGTACTTCCTCGGCGGTGGGTTCGCGGCAGTGCTTGGCGACGCGCGTGTCGTACTCCACGCAGAGCCGGCACACGTGCAGCTCGTTGTTGCAGGCCTTGCAGACATCGAGACGGCGCAGCGGCAGGCTCAGCGCCTCGAGCGAGGCGCCGCACTTCCAGCAGGTGAGGCCGTGTGCCATCGCCGCTACTGCCCCATCCGCA
This sequence comes from uncultured Pseudomonadota bacterium, assembly GCA_963846605.1. GTDB lineage: Bacteria > Pseudomonadota > Gammaproteobacteria > Steroidobacterales > Steroidobacteraceae > CADEED01. The sequence goes on along the minus strand of CAWJWS010000004.1, from coordinate 93,548 downwards.
TCAGGACCATCTTTCCGATGAGCATCGAACCTCCCTGACAGTGCGGTGGATTCTAGGCTTGACCCGGACCTTGCGTCATACCCTAGGCTCCACTCGATGCCCAAGAAGCTTCCTTCCCCCGAATCCGCCGCGAAGACGGTGTGGGTGATCCGGCCTTGCACGCCCGCTGGGTCGCCGCCTTCGGTCCCAACGAAGCGACCCGCTCCGGCTGGGAATTCCTGGCGGAAATCAGCGCGGCCAAACTACCTGGCTGAGAGGAATTCCTTCAGGCACACGCCGGTGTGCGAACCGGCCACCTTCATGACAGCCGCTGGCGGCCCGGATACGACCACCTGGCCGCCGCCGGCGCCGGCCTCCGGGCCCATGTCGATGATCCAGTCCGCCTCGGCCATGACGTCGAGGTTGTGTTCGACCACGACGACGGTATTGCCCGCTTCCACGAGGCGATGGAGCACATGAATCAGTTTCTCGACATCGGCCATGTGCAGCCCGACAGTGGGTTCATCCAGTACGTACAGTGTGTGGGGTGCCTTCTGACGTGGGCCACGGCGTTCTTCGCCGCGTACCTTCGACAGTTCGGTGACCAGCTTGATGCGCTGGGCTTCGCCACCCGAGAGCGTGGGCGAGGGCTGGCCGAGCGTGAGATAGCCGAGGCCCACGTCCTGCAGCAGCCGCAACGCATGGTGAATAGACGAATGCGCGGCGAAGAATTCCGCGGCGTCGTCGATGTTCATGTTCAGCAGGTCGCCAATGGACTTGCCGCGCCACAGGATCGACAGCGTCTCCGGGTTGAAGCGCGCGCCGCGGCACACGTCGCAGGGCACCTTCACGTCGGGCAGGAAGTTCATCTCGATGGTCTGCATGCCCTGGCCATCGCAGGCCTCGCAGCGGCCGCCCGACGTGTTGAAGCTGAAGCGGCTGGTGGTGTAGCCGGCGATCTTGGCTTCGGTGGTGTTGGCGAAGATCTTGCGGATGTCGTCCCAGAAGCCGATGTACGTGGCGGGGCAGGAGCGCGGTGTCTTGCCGATGGGCGTCTGGTCGACTTCCAGCACGCGGTCGATGAGCTCCGCACCCTGGATGGCGCGCACGCCCTGCAGCGCGGGTAGTTTGGCGCCTCTCTTGAGTCCCACGACCTGCTTGAGGTTCGTGTACAGCACGTCGCGCGCGACGGTGGACTTGCCGGAGCCGGATACGCCCGTGACCACGACGAGCCGGCCGACGGGCACGGCCACGTCTTCCTTGCGCACGTTGTGGAGATCCACGTCTTCGAGCACGAGCCTCGCCGCGTTCTTGCCAGTGGCGCGCTTGGGTTCGGCGGCGTGCGCCAGCGGCTTCGCGAGGAATCGCCCGGTGATAGATGCCGGGTTCTTCATGAGTTCCTTCACGTTGCCCGCGGCCACCACCTGGCCGCCGCGCACGCCGGCGCCGGGGCCGAGATCGATGACGTGATCCGCGCGGCGGATGGTGTCCTCGTCGTGCTCGACCACCACCAGCGTGTTGCGGTTCTTCGCGAGTTCGGCCAGCGCATCGAGCAGCACCTTGTTGTCGCGCGGATGCAGGCCGATCGTGGGCTCGTCGAGCACGTAGCAAACGCCCTGCAGGTTGGAGCCGAGCTGCGCCGCGAGGCGAATGCGCTGCGCTTCACCACCCGAGAGCGTGGGCGCGGACCGGTCCAGTGGCAGGTAGCCCAGGCCCACGCGCTGCAGGAATGACAGGCGCGCCTTGATCTCCGCCATGAGGTCGCGCGCGATCTCGGCTTCGCGCTTGCTGAGTTTCAGTTTCGCGATGAAGGACGCCGTGTCGTCGATGGCGCGCTGCGTGAGCTGCGCGATGTTCTGGTCGCGGAACTTCACGTGCAGCGCGATGGGGTTGAGCCGCTGGCCGTCGCAGGTCTCGCAGACCAGCGTGCCGCCGTCTTCGGCTTCGGCCTCGGTCCACTTGGATTCTTCGCCGGACTGTTCCTCGTCGAATTCCTCGAGCTCCACGCCGGTGCCGAAGCAGTCCTCGCACCAGCCATGCTTGCTGTTGAACGAGAACAGGCGCGGGTCGAGCTCCGCGAAGCTGGTGCCGCAGCTGGGGCAGGACCGCTTGATCGAGAACACCTGCACCTTGGGTTTCCTGGCTTCGGGATCCAGCACGTGCACGAGGCCCTTGCCGAGATCCAGCGCCTTGATGAGATTGCGTTCGAGCGTATTGCCTTCTCCTTGGGCATTGTCCTTCTGGATCGCGATGGTCGCGACCGGCAGCTCGATGGTGTGTTCCTTGAAGCGGTTGAGGCGCGGCCACTGGTAAGTGGTCAGCATCTCGCCGTCGACGCGCAGGTGTTTATAACCCCTCGCGTTGGCCCACTTGGCGAGCTCGGTGTAGTAACCCTTGCGCGCCACCACGAGTGGCGCCAGCAGCGTGATGCGCGAGCCCTTGTGCTGCTTGAGCAGCCGCTCGGCGATGCTCGCGGCGGTCTGCGGTTCGATGGGCACATCGCAGGTGGGGCAGAACTGCGTGCCCAGCTTCTGGTAGAGCAGGCGAAGGAAGTGGTAGATCTCGGTGAGCGTCGCCACCGTGGACTTGCGCCCACCGCGGCTGGTGCGCTGTTCGATGGCCACCGTCGGCGGGATGCCGAAGATGGCGTCGACGTCGGGCCGCGCCGCGGGCTGCACGAACTGGCGTGCGTAGGCGTTCAGCGATTCGAGATAACGGCGCTGGCCTTCGTTGAAGATGATGTCGAACGCCAGCGTGGACTTGCCCGAGCCCGACACGCCCGTGACCACCGTGAACGCTTCGCGCGGGATCTCCACGTCGATGTTCTGCAGGTTGTGCTCGCGGGCCTTGTGGATGACGATCGAGGAGGAAGAAGGTGTGCCGGGTCGCGCGGAAAAGGGGACAGATCTATTTTCCGCCCGTGATGACATGACCGGTTCTGCGACGCGGCGGGCGGAAAATAGATCTGTCCCCTTTTCCGGCACCATGTACTCCCGCAGCGCGCGCCCCGTGTGCGAAGTGGGATGCGCCTCCACCTGCGCCGGCGTGCCGGCAATCACCAACTCGCCGCCGCCGTCACCGCCTTCCGGGCCGAGATCGATGAGCCAGTCCGCGGCGCGCATCACGTCGAGGTTATGCTCGATCACCAGCAGCGAGTGTCCGATCTTGAGCAGCTTGCGAAACGCGCGCAGCAGCTTGGCCACGTCGTCGAAGTGCAGGCCGGTGGTGGGCTCGTCGAACAGGAACAGCTTGCCGCGGATCGACGGGGTGTCGTCGACCGCCGCTTCGGCCAGGTGCCCGGCGAGCTTCAAGCGCTGCGCCTCACCACCCGACAGCGTGGGCACGGGCTGGCCCAGCTTCACGTACTCGAGACCCACGTCCACCAGCGGCTGCAGACGCGCATGCACCGCGGACTTGTCCTTGAAGTGCGCCAGCGCTTCCGTGACCGTCATGTCGAGCACGTCGGCAATGCTGACGCGCCGGCCATCGGCGCCTTCGCGCCTGATCTCCAGCGTCTCCGCGCGATAACGCCTGCCATCGCAATCCGGGCAGCGCAGGTACACGTCGGAGAGGAACTGCATCTCCACGTGCTCGAAACCGTTGCCGCTGCAGGTGGGGCATCGCCCCGTGCCCGAGTTGAACGAGAACGTGCCCGCCGTATAGCCGCGGCTCTTGGCGACCGCCTCGTTGGCGAACAACTCGCGCACCACGTCGAACGCGCCCACGTAGCTCGCGGGATTCGAGCGCGTGGTACGGCCGATGGAGCTCTGGTCCACCATGACCACGTCGTCCACCAGGTCCGCGCCTTCGAGCCGCTCGTACGCGCCCGGCATTTCGCTGGGCTGGCCCAGCGCCTTGCGCATCGCCTTGTAGAGCACGTCTTCGATGAGCGTGGACTTGCCCGAGCCCGACACGCCGGTGATGCACACCAGCCGCCGCAACGGGAAGTCCACGTCCACGTTCTTGAGATTGTGCTGCGTGACGCCGCGCAGCTTGATCGCCTTCTGCGACGGCACCATGCGCGCCCTGGGCGGCTCGCTCTCGGTCTTCGCGGGCTGGGGCGCCGCGCGTGGCGCGACCTGCTTCGCGCCCGACAGGTACTGGCCGGTCAGCGAGGCGGGATTCGCGCGGATGTTCTCCGGTGAATCGAACGCCACGATCTCGCCGCCACGCTCGCCCGCGCCGGGCCCCATGTCGAGCAAGCGGTCCGCCGCCAGCATGATCTGCGGGTCGTGCTCCACCACGACGAGCGAGTTGCCCGCGTCGCGCAGGCGGTGCATCACCTGCGTCACGCGCTGCATGTCGCGCGGATGCAGGCCGATCGACGGCTCGTCGAGCACGAACAGCGTGTTCACCAGCGAGGTACCCAGCGCGGTAGTCAGGTTGATGCGCTGGACTTCGCCGCCCGACAGGGTGCGCGACTGCCGGTCCAGCGTGAGATAGCCCAGCCCCACCTCGCATAGATAGGCGAAGCGCGCGCGGACTTCCGTCAGCAGCAGGTCCGCGGCTTCATCCAGCGGCGGCGGCAGTTTCAGTGTCGCGAAGAACGCCCGGCTCTTGTCCAGCGACAACAGCATGAGGTCGTGGACGTTCTTGCCCTCGATCCTCCACAGCAGCGCCTCAGGCTTCAGCCGCGAGCCGCCGCAGGCCGTGCACGGCGTGTACGCGCGATAGCGCGACAGCAGCACGCGCACGTGCATCTTGTAGGCCTTGGTCTCCAGCCACTCGAAGAAGCGCTTGGCGCCGTACCAGACCTTCTTTTCCCACTTGCCTTCGCCTTCGATGACCCAGGCCTTCTGCTTGTCGTTCAGCATGTACCAGGGCGTCGTCGAGCGGGATGTCGCGCTTCTTCGCGAACTTCTCGAGATCGTCCTGGCATTCCTTGTACGACTTGGTCTGCCAGGGCTTTACCGCGCCGCCCGCGCAGCGTCTTGGTTTCGTCGGGCACCACCAGGCCGTAGTCGATGCCGATGATCCGGCCGAAGCCACGGCAGGTCTCGCAGGCGCCCACGGGAGAGTTGAAAGAGAACAGAGAGGGCACGGGATCGCGGTAGTGGATGTTGCAATCCGCGCAGTGCAGGTCGGTGGAGAACTTCCAGCGCTCGATCGACTTCGGCTCTGCTTCTGCGGAGGCGGAGTTTTCGCCCACCACGTGCAGGTTCACGCGGCCGCGGCCCATGCGCAGCGCGGTTTCGATCGATTCCATCACGCGCGGGCGTTCGGCGTTGCCGAGACGCAGGCGGTCCTGCACCACTTCGAGCGTGTCTCCCTGCCGTTCGTGCACGCGGGTATAGCCCTGGCCTTCGAGCATCTTGCGGACTTCCGCTTCCTTGAAGTTCTTCGGCACGTCGACCGGGAAGCAGATGTACACGCGCGGATCGCCGGCGCCCGCGGCGCGCTTCATCGCATCCTCGTAGATGCTCGACGCGCTGTCGCGACGTACCGGCTTGCCGCACTGGCGGCAGTGCAGCTGCGCCGCGCGCGCGAACAGCAGCTTCAGGTGATCGTTGAGCTCGGTCATCGTGCCGACCGTGGAGCGCGAGGTGCGCACCGGGTTGGTCTGGTCGATGGCGATGGACGGCGGGATGCCGTCGATGCGGTCCACCGCGGGCTTGTCCATGCGGTCCAGGAACTGGCGCGCGTACGGCGAGAACGTCTCGACGTAGCGGCGCTGGCCTTCGGCATACAGCGTGTCGAACACCAGCGAAGACTTGCCCGAACCCGACACGCCCGTGACGACCACCAGCTCGTTCAGCGGAATCTCGAGGTGGAGATTCTTCAGGTTGTTCTGGCGCGCGCCGTGGACGGCGATGCAGGCGTATTTGTCGTGCTGACTCATGTATCGAAGGGTCTGAGGTATCGCGGATCGGTCATTGTACTGACCCTGTCAAGCATTGCCGCCGAAGTTCAGGCCGGCCTCGGGTAGGCAAATCGGCTCCCTCCCGCCGGCGGGCTGCAATACATTACTGATCGCCGCGCGGCCCATTGCCCGCCCGAGGTTGACCATGTCGTTCGCCATCGCCGGCCTGCTGGTTTTCATCGCCGCAGGAATCGGAATCGCCTGGTGGCGCGGCCGACAATTCAAGATGCTGGCGGAGCGTGGCGTGGCAGTGACCGGCACCGTGGTACGACGGTTCCAGTCGGGAAAGGCGGGCGGGCCCGAGCGCACCAAACGCATCACCTTCAATTACACCGGGCCGGATGGCCGTCAATACCAGCGGTCTGCGTCCCTGACCCGTGGTCATTGGGAGCAGTACGAAGAGGGCGGGCCCATCCAGTTGATCTGTCTGCCTGATGATCCCGGCGTCAGCGCCGAGGCGCGCATGGTCGCCCTGGCACGCGATGCGCTGGCCGGGAAGAAACCCTGATTCTGATGGGATCGGTTATCGTACCGACCCCCTTCCAGGGGGCGAATCAGAAGAAGATCAGGGGGCTCCATTGAACGACGACAGGTCCGCCACCGCGGCACCCGGGCCGAAGGGCATCGACAAAGCACACCGGCGCGTCATCTTCGCGTCTTCGCTCGGCACGGTGTTCGAGTGGTACGACTTCTATTTGTACGGCTCGCTCGTCACCATCATCACCAAGAAGTTCTTCTCGGGGATGAACGACACCACCGCCTTCCTGTTCGCGCTGCTGGCATTCGCCGCCGGGTTCTTCGTTCGGCCGTTCGGCGCGCTGGTGTTCGGCCGGCTCGGCGATCTGGTCGGCCGCAAGTACACCTTCCTGGTCACCATCGTGATCATGGGCGCCTCGACCGCGCTGGTCGGCGTGCTGCCCACCTACGAAACAGCCGGCGTCATCGCGCCCATCATCTTCATCATCCTGCGGCTGCTGCAGGGCCTCGCGCTCGGCGGCCAGTACGGTGGAGCGGCCACCTACATCGCCGAACATGCGCCGGATGGCAGGCGCGGCCTCTACACGAGCTGGATCCAGACCACGGCGACGCTGGGCTTCTTCCTCTCGTTGCTCGTGATCCTTGGCTGCCGCTTCTCGATGAGCCCCGAGCAGTTCGATGCCTGGGGCTGGCGCGTGCCATTCCTGCTCTCGATCGTGCTGCTGTTCATCTCGGCCTATATCCGTCTGCAATTGCAGGAATCGCCGGTATTCCAGGAGATGAAGGCCTCGGGCAAGGTGTCGAAGGCGCCGCTGTCGGAGTCGTTCGGACAGTGGTCGAACCTCAAGATCGTGCTGCTCGCGTTGTTTGGCGCCACGGCGGGCCAGGCGGTGGTGTGGTACGGCGGGCAGTTCTACGCGCTGCTGTTCCTCGAGAAGACGCTGCTGGTCGACCCGACGAGCGCGCAGCTGGCGATGGCCGCCGCATTGCTGATCGCGACGCCGTTCTTCGTGATATTCGGCTCGCTGTCGGATCGAATCGGCCGCAAGAAGATCGTTCTCACCGGCTGCCTGCTGGCGGCGCTCACGTACTTCCCGATCTTCAAGGCCATCACGCACTACGCGAACCCGGCCCTGGCGCATGCGGTCGAGACGGCGCCCGTCAGCGTAGTCGCGAACCCGGAGGAGTGCAGCTTTCAGTTCGATCCGGTGGGCAAGAAGCAGTTCACCACGGGCTGCGATCTCGCCAAGGGCGCGCTGGCGCGCATGGGCGTCTCGTACACGAACGAAGCTTCCAGCGCGACGGGCAGGGCTGGCGTGAAGATCGGCGCCGACGTCGTCGAGGTCGCGGATCTCGCGGGCACGCTGACCGGCGCGGAATACAAGACCCAACAGGACGCGGTCACCGCGCGGATCAAGGACGCGCTCACGAAGGCGGGTTATCCCGCGAAGGCCGACATGGAGGCCTTCAACTACCCGATGGTGATCCTGCTGCTGGCCATCCTCGTCCTGTACGTGACGATGGTCTACGGCCCGATCGCCGCCTGGCTCGTGGAACTGTTCCCCGCGCGCATCCGCTATACGTCCATGTCTCTGCCATATCACATCGGCAACGGCTGGTTCGGTGGCTTCCTGCCGGTGACGTCGTTCGCGATCGTCGCGGCCACGGGCAACATCTACAACGGCCTGTGGTACCCGATCATCGTCGCGTCGGTCACCATCGTCATCGGCGCGCTGTTCCTGCGCGAGACCAAGGACTCGCCGGCCTAGCTACCAGGAAAAGGGGACAGATCTATTTTCCGCCCGCGGGGTGCGGGGCGAGTTCGTCGATGCGGACGGCGGAAAATAGATCTGTCCCCTTTTCCTAGGTGATCACGCCGCAAGCGATGCGCGCGCCCGAATCCCCGGCCGGCTGGCTCTTGTAGTCGTCGGCCTTCTCGTGCATCACGATGGCCTTGCCGGCGACGTCATTCGGCTGGCCGTCTCCCAGCGTCACGCCCGTGACCGCCGCATGCACCTGGGCCACGCCCTGGGCGTCGGATTTCGCGTTCACCATGTCACCCGCGTGATGGGTTCCGCCCTGCGGATCGCCGTGCTGGGAGTTGGTGGGGTTGAAGTGCTCGCCGGCGCTGCTGGCATCCGGCGCGCTGCAATCACCCTTCTCGTGAATGTGGAAGCCGAACTCGCCGTTGGGCTTGAGGCCTTCGATGGTGCCGGTGATGTGCACGGCGCTGCCATCGGAGCTCAGTGTCAGTGTGCCCGCGGCCTTGTTGCCTCGAGTGGCAGCCAGGCTGGCGCTGGCGCTGGCGCCGGCCGGCGTGGCCGCGGTGGCGGGCTCGGCCACGGGCGGTGTCGAAGGTGTGCCGGTGGTCTCGGCCGGAGGCGGCGTCGCTTCCTTCTTCTGGCCACAAGCAGTCAGCAGGGCGGCGGCGGCGCAGACAGGAATCAGGTATTTCATGGTTTCGCTCCAGCGGGACAGGGTGCGGACCTTAACCATCGCCTGATGCGTTGACAGTCAGTCAGCGGGGTCCACGCGGGTGACCAACGTCCTACCAAGGCGGGGGTTGCTCGCGAGCGACAAGATTTTTTCGCCAGTAGCCGGGACGACAGCGCTTTCCGTACACTCCGCACCACAAGTGAGCACTCGGGGGAGGGCCGCTTGCCCATCTCCCCCGACAGCCCACAACAAAACCAGAAGGAGTGGTCGCATGAAGTCATGGATCGGACGCGGCGCAGCCGCGTTGTGCTTTGTTTCCCCGTTCGCCATTGCTCAAGCCCAGGATTCCCCGCCGAGCGACGACGAGCTGGCAACGGAAATCATCGTCACGGCGCAGAAGCGCGCCACCAGCCTGCAGGATGTGCCGTTCTCGATCGCCGCCGTGACGGCCGAAGACCTCACGTCGTCGGGCGCCGGCAACATCGTCGAGCTCGCGCGCATGGTGCCCGGCCTGTACATCACCGATCTCGGCCCCGGCCAGAGCCAGGTGGCCATCCGCGGCATCAGCGCCGGCCAGGTGGTCCGCGACCAGGCGGGCGTGAAGGAATCCGTCGGCATCTATCTCGATGAATCGCCGATCTCCGTGGCGATCTTCACGCCGGACCTCGACCTCTACGATCTCGACCGCGTGGAAGTGCTGCGCGGACCGCAGGGCACGCTGTTCGGCGCGGGCTCGTCGTCGGGCACGGTGCGCTACATCACCGCGCAGCCCGACATCGGCGAGTTCGGTGGCCAGGTGGACCTCACGGTCAACGGCGGCACCGACGCCGAGATGGGCGGCGGCCTCCGCGCGAAGGTGAACGTGCCCATGGGCGAGTCCTCCGCCATGCGCATCGTGGCCTATCGCAACGAGATCGCGGGCTTCATCGACTCTTACTACCCGGGCCGTGCCGTGCAGGAAGACGTGAACAGCGGCTCCAAAACCGGCGCGCGAGTCGCCTTCCGTTTCGAGCCCAGCGACGTGCTGACGATCACGCCGCGCGTGGTTTATCAAAAGCTGGAGACCGACGGTTATCCGCGCATCGACGTGTTCAACATCCTCGGCAACACGTACACCACCACGCAGCCGCAGGTGGACGTGGGCGAGCGCGGCCAGGTCACGCAGTTCCGTGAAGGCCTCACCGACGACTTCCTGCTGGGCGATCTCAAGATCGACGTGGACATCGGCGAGCGCGTCGGCTTCACCTCGGTCACGTCGTACAGCGACCGCCAGGTGGAAGTGCTGCGCGACGCCAGCCAGCTCACGGGTTCGGTCACCATCGACCTGGGCGGCACCGATGCGCAGGCGCGTCTGAATTCACCGCTGATCGACACCACCGACCTGCAGGTGTTCAGCCAGGAACTGCGGCTCGCCTCCACCGGCGAGGGCGCGTTCCAGTGGCTTGCCGGCGCGTTCTACCAGCAGTACGACCGTGAGTACGGCCAGAACCTGCCCACGCCCGGCTATGACGCGCTCTCGCAGGCGCTGGTCGGCGCGGACAGCTCGGACTTCAACGCCCCGCCGGACACGCCTTACTTCTCGCACCTGACCTACGACTTCAAGCAGTTCGCGTTGTTTGGCGAAGCCACCTATCGATTCAGCCCCGAGTGGGCGGTGACCGGCGGCTTGCGCTACTACGACTTCGAGGAAGACCGCCTGCTGACTTTCGCGGGCCTGTTCGCCGACCAGGGCTACACGGACCAGCCCGGTTCGGTGAGCTCGGACGGCGTCTCGCCGCGCCTGATCCTCACGTACAGCCCGGACAAGAACGTCACGTTCAACGCGCAGATGTCGAAAGGCTTCCGCCTCGGCGGCATCAACGACCCGCTGAACGTCACCCTGTGCTCGGCCAATGACCTTGCCACCTACAGTGGCCAGGAGAACTGGGAAGACGAGAAGGTGACCAACTTCGAGTTCGGCGTGAAGACCCGGCTCGCCGAAGGCCGCGTCACATTCAACATCTCCGCGTTCCGCAGCGACATCGAGAACCTGCAGGTCATCGCGGATGCCGGCTCGTGCTCGTCACGCATCATCCTGAACGCCGAAGCGGAATCGAACGGCGCCGAGATGGAAGTGTTCGCGCGCCCGAACGAGCACTGGGACTTGGGTCTCTCGGCTACCTACGTGGATGCGCAGATCACGCAGTCGCGCTACGTGGCCAACACCATTCCGCCGGACACGGTGATCATCGCGGGCATCCGCGACGGCAACCAGCTGCCCACGTCACCCGAGCTGCAGGCCGCCGGCAGCATCGCCTACAACTGGACGATGACGTCCTCGCTCGAGAGCTACGTGCGCTTCGTCGCCCAGTACGTGGGCCCGTCATACACGCAGCTCGCGGACCAGGAGCCGAACTTCGGACTGATCACCAACCTGGATCGTGGCCCGACCTCCGGCCGCGCGGGAGCGGCGCGCCTCATCGATGGCATGGGTGACATTCCCGCGGGAACGTCCATCCGGTTCGACGACCGGCTGCCGTCGTACCACATCGCCAACCTGCGCTGGGGCTTCGGCACGGACAAGTGGGAGGCCGCGCTGTTCGTTAACAACCTGTTCGACGAGCGCGCGTTCCTGTCCATCGACCGTGAGCGTGGCCGCAGCGCGCGAGTGGCATATCTCACCAACCCGCCGCGCACGTATGGCGTGAACTTCCGCTGGGATTTCTGAAGTAGTTGGAGCGAAGGGCGGGGCCGGAAGGTCCCGCCCTTTTTCTTTGCGCCGTCAGACGACTTTCCCGAGCTCGAACATCGGCGAATACAGCGCGTACGCGACGAACCCGTACACCGCCGCGCCAAACAACACCACGCCGATCAACGCGAGCTTCATGCGGCGGAGCTCGGTCTCGCTCACCTGCGGTTTGAGCGCGATCCACAGGAACACGCCCACCGCCGGTACGGCGATCACCCACCAGAAGTTGGGAGCGTCGAGCACGAACTGCGTGAGCGGCGAGACCGGCGCGCCGAAGGATTCGAACAACTCGCGGAACTGGGCAGTGATGCCGCGCGTGCGCACACCCGCGTAGACCGTGAACACGGCCATGGCCGCGGACACCGCGAACATCGCGGCGGGCCGCGGCTGCCGGTTCTCACCCATGCTTGTCGATGAACTCCCCGAGTTCGCCCGCGAACAGATCGTGGAAGACCTGCTCGAGGCTGTCCGACAACTTGATCCCCGCGGCGCGGATGTTGTCCGCCGAATATTCGTCGGCCTCTTTCGAGGCGCCGGTTTCCGGGTCGTTCCACGTGATCCAGTGTTCCGTGAACTGAGAATGACCGAACCAGTACACGTGGCCGGTGCCGGCATCGGCGCACAGCGCGTTGCCGCCGGCGGAGGTCGCCAGGATCAGGAAGCCGAACTTGTGGATGAGCTTGCCCGGCGCGACGGATTCCCGGTTTTCGTCCAGCAGCCGCGAGAAGCCGCTGACCCGCAGGCGCTCCGCCACGTAGCCCTCATCGCAGACGCAATGCGTGAGATACGCGGCGATGTCGGGATGATGCGAGACCTTGCTGAAGGCCGAGGCGGCGCTGGGACGATGTCGAGGAGTCTGGGCCGAGGCTTCGCGGATTTCCGAGACGAGCAGTTCGAGGTTGAGGCTCACTCAATGCACCGCGCGATTCTGCTGCTCGGCCTTGGTGGCGAGGCCGAATCGCGGCTCGGGAGTTTTCAGTTTCGCGGTGAGAAGCTCGGCGCGTACCGCCCGACTTCCGGTCCGTGCTTGAAGCCATGCCCCGAGCCGGCGCCGACGAGCAACACATTGGCCGCCGTGGGATGGCGGTCGATGAGCAGATCGCCATTGCTGCTGTTCTCGTACTGGCAGACGCGCTCTTCGTTGAGCGGCGCGTTGGCCAGCGCGGGGAAGCGCCTGGCGAGATAGGCGCGCACGTCGGCCAGCGCGCCTGGTGAGGCGACGCGATCGCCGCGATCCGGATCGATGGGCGGGCCATGTATGTCATGCGCGATCTTGAAACCGCGGCCTTCGAGATCCGGCGTGCCGTAGTAGATGTCGCCATTGTTGAAGTCCGCCCAGCCGGGCAGGGAGGCGGCGCCGAAGCGCGCATCGCCGGCGGGTGGCGCGAAGAAGAACACCTCCTGGCGCGTCGGGAAGATGCGCGGGCCTAACAACCGCGGAAACACCTTGGGCAGCCACGGTCCGCACGCGAACACGTAGTTGCCAGCGGAGAGGGTGGAGCCATCGGCCAGCTCGATCTGCGTGAGCGGCTTCTCGGCGGCGGGTGGTCTGGCGGCGGCCACGCGATACTCACCGCCGGCCTTCACGAACGCCTTCACCAGTGTCTGCACGGCGCGGCGCGCCATGAGCACGCCGAACTGCGGCTCGAACAAGCCGACTTCGATGTCCTTCCAGTTCGCCTGCGGATATCTTCTGCTCGAGCGCCGCGCGGTCCAGCTCCTGCGTGGGCAGCTGCAGCCGGCGATGCACTTCCAGCGACTGGTCCACGTAGGCCTCGCGCTTCTGGAAGAAGAACACCACGCCGCGTGGGGTGAAACACCGGCAAGCCCCGCCTGGTCGGACAGCCACTTCCATTGCGGCAGGGAGTTCAGCGCGAAGCGCGTGTACACCTCGTCGCTGCCATAACTGCCGCGCGTGAGGCGTGACTCGCCACCCGATGAAGCGCGCGCATGGGCGGCGCCGAAGGCATCGAGCAGCAGCACGCGTTGGCCGGCCTTGCGCAGATACCAGGCGGTCCAGGCGCCGAACACTCCCGCGCCGATCACGATGGAGTCCCAGGCCGGCTTGTTCATTTTCTTGTCCTCGCTGCCCGTCCTGGGCGCGCACGCCGGCCGCCACCCCGGCGGCCAAGCGCCGACGCGAGAATGCCCCGCCGCGAGATCCTGCTCATGCGGATGTCCGTGCCGCGCCTGAGCCGGCTTCGGCGGCCGCGGTTATTGCGTGCCGCCTCTTGCCCTTCGTCGTGGTCTGCATGCGCGCGGACCACCCTCGCCCATGCCGGCTCGCGTTGCCGACCTTGAGCCCAGGAAGGCCACCATGTCGCGCAGCTGCGAGCGCGTGAGCACCTGCCGTAGATATCCGGCATCGACGAGGGCGCGGTGACGCGCTGCGGCGATGTCGGCCTTCTGCAACGGTCGCACTGCTGCCATCGGCACGCTTGAGCACCACCTGGCTGGGCGGTCTCGTCGGCCACGGAGCCGGTCTCGGTGCTGCCGTTCTTGAGCGTGACCGTGACCAGGTCGAAGCCCTGCGCGATGTGCGCATTGGGATGGACCACGACTCGAGCAGGTATTGCGGCGATCTTGTCCTTGCCGATGAGCGTGAGATCCGGACCCGCCTCGCCGCCATTGCCGTTCACCTTGTGGCAGCGCCCGCAGGGCAAGACCTGGTTCTGGAAGAACTCACGCGCGCCGCGCCAGGGATTGCCGCCGGCCAGCGCGAAGCGAGTACTGGGCCAGCGGATTGCCGCTCGGCTTTCCACGCGGCCTGTTGTTTGCGCCCAGCGCGCCTTCACCGCCGGCGCTTCGCTCTTCTCGGCGGCCTCGATGAGCTCGAGCTGCGCACCCGGCTTCACCTTGCCCGCGGCCAGCTGGTCCAGCGAGCTCACCAGTAGTTTGTCCTTGGTCGGGACCGGTGCAGCTGCGCCACGACAGGAACGCGGCCTGCTGCTCCGCCTCGGTGCCTTCGGTCGCGAAACGCGTGACGATGGGCAGCGCGCGCTCGGGCGCGCGGTGCGCGGCGATCTGCAGCGCGGCGAGACGCAACGCGGCGGAGTTGGATTTATCGGCGGTGTCGATGGCGCGCCATGATCGCGTCGCCGCCGAAGGCGTCGAGCGACCTTCAGCGCGCCGACGCGCACGGCCTCCGGCGCCTCGTCATTGGCTACCGTCGCCAGCAGCGTGGGCGTGGCGCTCGCGCAGCTGCGAGACCGGTGATGGCATCGAGCGCCGCGAGCTGCACGGCTTCCGGCGCGTGCCGAGCACCTTGGTCAGCACCGCGCTCAGCGCATCGGCGGCCGGCTTGCGCGTCGCGCGCCGGCAGCGGGCGATAGATGCCCACCACGCGATCGCGCTGCGGCGTCTTGCCCCAGAGGCCCAGCTGCATGCAGCGCTTCGGCGCGCATGTCCGCGGTGGCCGCGCCGCGCGTGGCGTACTGCGCCAGCGCCTTGGCATCCTTGGCCGCCGCGCCGAGCCGGTAGTGCGCATTGATGGCGCGCGTTCCACGCACGGCTTCGTCCTACCGGCGCCGAGTCCGAGCTTCGCGGCCAGCGCGGCGTAAGCGCCGGTGATGGGCTTGTCGTTGATGGCGCTGGCGGCTTCACGCGCGATGTACGGCGTCGGAGTCGTTGAGGAGCTGCGCGACGCTCGGCGTCCGCTGAGATGGCGATACGCCAGCACCGCGCCCAGGCGCACGGCGGCGGATGTCCTTGCGCGCGCCGGCTTCGAGCGCGCGCCGTGTCCTTGATGCTTGCGACAGCGCATAAGCTGCCGCGTGACGGATGTACGCGTCCTGGTTGTCGTTGGCCTTGAGCAGGGCCAGCAGCGGCGGCGCCGGAGTTCTGGTCGCCGACCTTGCCCAGGCTCTGCGCGGCGAAGAAGCGCACGCGCGCGCTCGGCGTCGCGTCAACGCGGCCTGTCGAGGCTTGCGGCGCTCGCCTTGGAGAACTTGATGTCGCCGAGGCCCTTGGCGGCCTGCGCACGCACTTCGGACGTCGCGTCCTTGAGTAGCTTCGGCCAGCGTGGCGCCACCTTGGCGTTCTTCCTGCCCAGCTGCGTGAGGCCCCAGACCGCGTGCAGTCGCGCCAGCTGGCGCGGCCTTCTTGTTGTTGGCCACCTTGGTGAAGACCGCCGATGCTCTTGTCGCCGCGCGAGGCCAGCTCCAGCTGCGCGTCGAGACGCACGCGACGATCGGCATGCGCGAGCAGCGCCGCCGAGTTCGGCATCGCTCTTGCCCTGTGGGCCTTCGGCCAGCAGCCTGGCGACTTCGGCGCGCTGCGCCTTGCACTCGGCCGCTCTTCATTCGCCGGCCGTGATGCCGTAGATGCGGCCCTTCTGGCTCTTCGGCCAGCCATCCACCCAGTCGGAGAGTACAGCACGCCGTCGGGGCCGAAGGTCACGTCCGTGGGCAACACGCCGCCCATGAACTGCTGGCTGCTGGTGGGTTTGAACGAGGCGCCATCCTGCTCGAGGTGTACGTCTGGATGCCGCTGCGGGCGATGCTGCCCTTGAAATGAGTGATGAAGAAATGCTTGGCGTATTCGGACGTGAGGCCGGTGCCCGGGTAATACGTGAGGCCGGACGGACCGTCCTCGATGTTGCAGACCGGCGGCAGTAGATAGGCCGGGCGGCCGGCGAAGGACGGCTTCCACAGGCCTTCGCGCATCCACGGGCCACCTTTGCCCATGGGCGCATGCTGGTAACCCACGCGCCAGCCGCTGTCGCCACCTTCGCACGAGGTACACCAGGCGCTCCTGGTCGCCCTGGTCGCTGTCGTTGTCGCCGGTGAACAGGTTGCCGTGTTCGTCGAACGCCAGCTCCTGCGGATTGCGCAGGCCGTGCGCGAACGAGCTCGAACTCCGTGCCATCCGGGTTGGAGCGGAACACCGCGCCTTCATCCGGGTACATCCACGAGCTGGCCTTCCTTGCCCTTCACGTGCGTGCCGCGGTCGCCGATGGTGTAGTAGATCTTGCCGTCGTGGCCGAGCGCGAGACCGTGGAAATCGTGGCCCGTGAAGTTGTAGCGCACGCCGAAGCCGCGCAGCAGCTCGTTCTTCTTCGCCTTGCCGTCGCCGTTGCTCCTCGAGCAGCCAGAGGCTGGGGATGTTCGTGAACCACACCTTGCCGTGACGCGCGAGCACGCCCGAGGCGATGCCGTCGAGTTCGTTGTTGTAGCCGTCGGAGAACACGCGCGAGGCATCGGCCACGCCATCGCCGTCCTTGTCCTCGACCAGGCGGACCACTTCGCCTTCGATGCCGAGTTGTTTGGCGGCGGCTTCGCCGAACACCGTGCGGTGCAGCTTCAGGCGGTCGTCGATCGTGCGGGCCGCGAGATCCAGCTCGAGCATGCCCATGTAGTCGCGGATATCGAGCACGCTGCTGCGATAGCGGTACGTCTCGGAGACGAACAGCCGTCCTTTCTCGTCGAAGTCGATGGCCACCGGGTTGGCGAGCATGGGCTCGGCGGCCCAGAGGCTGGCCTTGCAGTCCCTTGCGGCAGCGGAAACGCTGCAGGGCGAGCTTGGCGTCGTCGGAGGCCGGGTCGATGACGGGTTCGGGCAGGCGTTCGAAGGGTTCGAGTTCCAGCGTCTGGGCGCTGACGGTGCCGGCGCCGGACGAAGAGCAGGACGGCGAGACGGGAAACGAGGACGGAAGGTTTCATGGGGTACCGAGGGTGGAAGGTGTTTTTCAGACGGCGAACTATATCCGGATGGCGGGCTTCCGACTGCCAGCCTGGGCGCCTGAATCGGTAGGGTTTACGGTAAATTGCGCCCCGTGCGTCCCCTCAGACCCGCCAACAAAGTTTTCATTCCGCTGTTCGTCGTCGCGGTGGCCCTCATCACCTGGATGTCGCGGAAACAGTGGACCGACAACGGTGGACAATCCGCCGTCCGCGGCCGGAAGGCCGAGCCTCCCAACCGCGGGAAGAAGGCCGCCTTCGATTTTTACCTGCTGGCGATGACCGCCGCACCCGGCGTTCTGCGCCGATGGCCATTCGCGCGAGCCGGAATGCCGCTCGCCACGCGTCGTCCCCATTTCCATCCATGGCCTGTGGCCGGAGCGTTTCGAGCCGGGCAAGTATCCACGCGATTGCGAGGGCCCGGCGCTGGACCTGACCGAGGATTCCACGCGAGCGCTGCGGATCGCTCATGCCAGGCATGGCCGACGGACTGCACGAGCACGAGTGGCGCAAGCACGGCACCTGCACCGGGCTCGATGACGACCAGTACTTCCAGGCCATGTTCGTGCGCGCCGTGGTGGTGAGCCACGCGCTGGAGAACACAGCTAACTACCCTGGCGGGCGGGCTGACCGATGCCGCCACGCTGCGCGCGCAGGCCGATCGCTTCGAAGCCGGCCTCGGCGAGACGCTCACGTTCCATTGCCGCACCCTGCGCGACGCGCCGCGCGAGTATCGTCACGCAGTCCTATCTCATCGAAATCCGGCAGTGCATGGACGATCGCCCGGGACGGCACGCCCGGCAAGGCGCTGAAATGCGCCGCCGTGAACCGCCGTGACCAGGGTTGCGGGCCGCAGTTCCGCGTCGCGGCGCCGCGCTCATGAAATACCTCGCCACCACAGCTCGGCGAACTCGGCATTGCCTACCTGCTGGCCGCGGCCGGCATGCTCGTGGCGCTGCTGGCTCTCGCACGCCGACCGGCGCGCGTACTGGCGATGGCCCGTGTATTCCGCCATGGCGCTGGCGATGGGCGTGATCCTCTGGAACCTGCTGCGCAAGCACGTGTTCCCGGCCGAGCTGGGTCGCCGACCCTTCGGGCGCGATCTATTGGGGTGCGCTGGCCATGTACGTGCTGCTGGGACTATCGTTGGGCCTGCTGCTGGGGCGCATCACGCGCCGGCGCCCCCGGTTGAAAGAGAAGGCGTGAAAGGAGAGGACGATGCACACAAGTAGCATGCTGCAGAGCGCCGGTGGTCAGCCGGGTCCGCGTCCGCCGCCGAAGGGATAGCGCCCCCGATTCAGTGGTTAGGCGGCTCCCGCGGTCTGACCCGGGGATGATTTCTGTCTGACCGCCGTTGCGGTCGTCATGGGTGGGGTGGATCATTCGCCGGAACCCAAACCGAAGGAACGATTCATGGCCCTCGATAAACAGAAAAGGTCGCGCCCGTCCCGGCAGGAAATCCTGGCGCTGAAGAAGAAGCTGCAAGCCATCACCAAGCCGTTTTTCGCGAAGTACGGCAGCGGTGGTGGTAAGGGCAAGAAGGGCGGCAAGTCCCGCAAGTCGGGCGTGGCCATGATGGCCCTGGCGGACGGCGAAGGTGGAGACGGAGGCATCGACTTTCTGCTGGTCGGTCCGCCGGGTCCGCGCCCGCCGCCGAAGCTCGAAATCGAAATCCTCAATCTCTCGAATTATTGAGTTCGCTCATTTGGCGGAGTCGCCCGCGAGGGTGACTCCCGCGAGGAACGGATCGTGGATGGTGCGCCAGCGTGCGCGCCATCCATGCTTCCACGCGGTTTCATAGCCTTCCGAGCGCGCTCCTTCTCGCCGCGCAGCGCGTAGAGCTCGGCCCTCAGGGCGAACAGGCCGTAGTGCTTGCCGCCGTTGTTCTCGAAGGTGTCGAGCAGCTTTTCCAGTTCCGCGAGCATCCTCAGTGCGCGTTCGCGATCGCCGTCGCCCAGCAACTCGATGCGCGCGTGCACCAGCGCCGCGGAGTACTCGTGGCGGATCTGGCTGCCGTCGTAGAGGTCCGCGACGGACATGCGGCAAGAGCTTCTCGGCATGCGCCAGCGTTGCGCGAGCGGTGACCGCATCGCCGGCCGCCACCTGCAGCCGCGCGAGCTTCTGCCAGTTCGGCGCTGGTGCCCGCGTAATCCATCGCCTTGTGCTCGGCGAGCCAGGCCTTGAGCCCCTGCGGTCCGCCCTCGGCGAAAACCAGATGTCGCCTTCGCGGGCGCGCGCGAAAAGGATCCGTCCTTCGGCAGTGAATTCCAGACGGCGCGCGCCTCGTCCGCCCGGCCCAGCATGAACAGCAGGTCGATCTTCTGGTCGACGAGCGTGGCGTCCGCGGGCGCGAGCTTGCGCGCCTCGTCTATCCACTTGATCGCTTCCGGGGTGTTGCCTTCCGCGCGCGTTCGATCCACGCCGTGGCGAGCGGGCCCCAGAGATTGGCGCGATCGAGTCTCGCGTGCGCGTTCGCAGGCGGTGCGCGCCATGCGCGAAGTCGTCCAGGTCCGTCAGCGTCATGCATCGGCACACGTGCGAGATGAAATCCATCGGATCGAGGCTGGCGGCGGCCGAGAAGTGGGCCAGCGACTCGTTGGGATGACCGAGCCGCTCGTAGAGATTGCCCAGTCATCCGGTGCAGGGCATCGTCGTTGGGATTGCCCTTGATGGCCCGCTGCAGCAGCGGCAGTGCCTCGTCGATCTTGAACTGCTCGGTGAGCAGCCAACCTCGCACGGCGAGCACGGCGCGGCGAGTTCGGCGCTCAGCTGCGAGGCGCGGTTGATCAGCGGCTCGACTCTCGGCCTTCACGTCCTCGAGCGGCGACCGATTCAGGGACAGGCCGTTGAGCAGCGTCTCCGAGAGCCCCGTGAGCGCGGGCGCGAACTTCGGGTCCGCCTCGAGCGCGCGCCGGAAATATTCGGCGGCCTTGATGTTGTCCTCGGCCGTGCGCTGCGCTGGCGGTCGCGCGCCAGCAGGTACAGCTCGAATGCGTCGGTGGTCTGCGCGCGGCGCTCGGACCATTGCTCGTTCACGGCCGGCGTGAGTTCCAGGTGCAACTTCTCCGCGACGATGCGCGACACCGTGTCTTCGATCTGGAAGATGTCGCCCATGGGCAGGTCGTAGGAGTCCGACCAGATGTGCAGGCCGGTGGACGCGTCGATCAGCTGCACCGTGATGCGCAGCTGGTCCTGGTTGACGGCGCAGGCTGCCTTCGAGCACGTGGGTGGCACCGAGCTCGCGCGGCGATCTCGCGCACGTCGCTTGGTCCTTGCCCTTGAATGCGAAGGCCGAGGTGCGCGCCACCACGCGCAGCGTCGGGATGTGCGCGAGCCAGTTGGAGAGTTCGTCGGTCAGGCCGTCGCAAAGCCGCTGCTCGGTCTGCGCCACGCTCATGTCCACGAGCGGCAGCACGACGATGGTGGGCAGGTCGCCGGCGAGCGGCTCGCCCGAGAACAGCTTGCCGGGCATGCGCCAGGCCACGAACGAAAGGCATTACGGCGGCGAGGAGGCTGCCGAAGCCCAGCAGCAGGCGCTTGAGGGGTGCGCGGCGGTCCGATGCCCGACGGCCGATGACGGCGCCGGTTTCGAAAGGGGTGGGACGTACTCGGCGGGGAGCCGCGGCACGCGACGGAATGGTGATGTCGGCTTCGTCGACCAGCTTGGCGATCAACCGATAACCCTTGCGCGGCAGGGTCTCGATATAACGAGGCGTCTCGGCGTCGTCACCCAGCGCGGAACGCAGCTTGCGCATGGCGCTGTTGAGGCCGGTATCGAACTCCACCACCCCGGTGGGCCACAGGCGCGCGATCAACTGTTCCCGCGTGACGACCTCGCCTGGCTGCATGGCCAGTTCATCGAGGATCTGCAGAGGCTGGTCCTGCAGGCGGTGGTGGTGCCGTCCTTCGAGATTTCTCCCGAATTGAAGTCCACTTTCCAGCCATCGAACCGTATGACGCGCTTGTCCATGCACCTTCCAGGGGAATCAGGAGGCGAATCATAGACAAGTCAGCGCCGGATCAGCGCCCGTCCATCGCCTGTGAGTGCGCCGGCGGCGAAATCTCGCGCCCCGCATGGGAGCGAAGGAGCAGCGAAAAAATGAATGTGACCGCGCATCGCAGCATCACCCCGAACACTCGGTCCGGGTCAGCCTGGTCCCCGCCCGCCGCCGAAGCACCTGTCGGCCCGGGCGCTGACCGCGTTAGTTAGCCAGCTGACCACCGGATATCCCGAACCCCGACGGCCCGGAGGAAACTCCGGGCCCGCTGGATCCCTACATCCGCAGGGCGCTGGAACGCACCGCGGTGGGGGCGGGTGTGGGCGCGAACCTGTGGCGCCTCATCGCGGAGAAACATCCCGAGATCTGGGACGTCATCGGCGGGTGATCCGCAGGCTCGCGTGTCCCTGAATCCTCAACCCCTTGCCGCCGCGCTCGGCCTTCGTGGCCGGCATCGATCCTGGAGTTCACCGAGCGCATGACCCTGGTGGCCGAGATCGCCGACCTGATTCCGCGGCCGGGCGGCGAAGCGCGGAATCATCATCGTGGGCGGGCACGTCGCGAAGTTCGTCGACGAGCTCTGCGTGAACGGCCTGCACGTCCGCTGGCCGCTGCCCTGGCCCGCACCGCCCTGGTTTCGCCGACACCCTGAGCGGCGCGGACCTGATCGTCATGGGCACCCAGTTCCAACAGTCGGCCGCGATTGCGATGGATCGCGAACTCGGCCGCACTTTCGCCGACGCAGCGCACGCGCTGCTGGAAGCGGGAGCCGCGAGGCTCGTCTGACGAGCCTTCGGGCAAGGACGCCCGGTAGTTGGGAGGGCCATCGTCACGGAGATCTTTTCCCCCGGATCTCCGTGACGAATGTGCTCAATCCTTGTTGAAGCGCAGCTCCGGCGGCAGTTCGCTTTCTTCTTCCGCGAGCTTCACCGGGCTGCCCGGATGGCGGTAATAGTCCACGTCTATCAACGTGATGCGTTCCTCGAGCGCCACCAGTCCCTCGGGCACGGGGCGTTCCTGGTTCAATGCCGCCAGGCTCGGCGCGATCGCAGGCAGCGCGTCCATGCCCACGGCGGCCGCTCGCTGCGACAACGAAGGATGCGTATCCAGCGGATGTGGCGCATGGGCCTCGATGAGGCTGCGGCGCAGATCGTCCGCCGGCATGGCGGCCATGAACTGGCGGGTCCGCGTGATGTAGTCGGTCGAGATGTTCCGGCGGCCCACACCCTGATGCAGCAACACGCCGAAGCCGTACCGGAACGCGCCCCATTGCTCGGAGAGCACGCTGAACTTCACCAGCAGTGAAGTGATGGCGCGCGGGTTGCTCACTTCCAGGGCCGCCTGGTCCGCGGCGAACTCGCGCTGCCGGCCGATGCGGCTGACGATGCGGTTCAGCGTGTAGATCATGAAGGACAGCAGCCCGATGGCGGGTAACGTGGCCAGCGATGCGCCGTGCTCATCGTCTTCGCCGGTGGCGACGCTTTCGATGGCGAGCCCGAGGCTGCGGAACACGGGCGAGAAGCGGCTGCTGAACTCCAGGTCCTCGCCGCGGAAATGCCCCAGCTCGTGCCCGATGAGCGCGTCCAGCTCGGCAGTCGTCCAGCAGGCGCAGCGCCGAGGTCGGCAGATAGAGCGTGTACGCGCGCGGCAGATCGCCGACTCCGCGCAGCCGCACGGGAACGTTGGCCACATAGGCCGTCGGCTCCACGCCCAGCAGGATGCGGTCCGGCTCGCGCGATCCCAGCCTGGCGGCCAGCCGTTTGACACGCGCGTGCAGCGCCGGCATCTCGTGCTCTCTCGAGCTCGATGCCGGTGACGCGCAGCGGATCGATCTCCAGCAGCTTGCGCATGTCCGCCACGATGGTGAAGGCGGCCGAGCATCAGTCCACCGCCCAGCAGCCCGAGGAAGATCATGAGCTTGAGGTTGCTGGGGATGATGCCGAGCTGGACGAGCTCCCAGGACGACAGCCAGATCAGCAGGCCGTGCGCCACCAGCAGCAGCGGGAGAATGCCGAGCACCACCCACACCAGTGGCGGGAACCAGCGCGCCAGCAGGTTGCGGCTGCGCCCTAACAAGAGCGCCGCGAGCAGGTAGACCAGTGGCAATGCGATGGAGACGGCGAGCGCGATCGCCGAACCCTTGTGCAGCAGCTGCAGCGTGGCGAGGATTTCGCAACCCTCCTCGGTTTGCCCCTCCGGAGTGGAGCAGTAATCCGCGACCTCCGCCTGCGAGGACAGGCCGCTGGATTCCACGAGTTCGCCGGTGCCGTACGAGGCCGCGAACAGGCCCAACGCCGGTGCGACCAGCAGCGTGAACAGAAAGAAGATGATCCTTGGCACGTCCGGCCTCCCAACCTACGTGAAGTGGCTAGACTGCCACCGCCGTTGGCGACGGTCGAGGAACCTTGTTGGGAGCGGCCGGTCCACCTTTCACGGAGCGTCGATGCAGGGGGAGATATGTTGAGACGGCTCGTGATTCCGGCGTTCGCCGGGTGCATCTGGTTGCTGGCCTCACATCCGGCGATGGCCCAGCGGGCCACGGAGGGGGTCTACTTCGATGACGACCTCCTGGCGCAACCGCAACCTCCACCGCCTCCCAAGCCCCCGCTTGCCAGGCTGCCCGCGCAGGTGTGGAAGACCCTGGCGCCGTTCAGGAATTCCTCCGAGTTCGACGCGTTCCGCCGCAAGGCGCGCGACATCGCGAAGTCGCATGGTTGGGGCTGGGGATTCATCCGCCAGCGCGTGAATGACGGGCCGCTGCTGGCCCAGGAGGTCGCTGAGCCCTGTGATCCCGCGGTCGAGGACTGTGGCGATTCGCTGGAAGAGGTTTCCGTCTCGGGCATGCGCGCGAGCACCGTCAACTCCATCACCAACAACCAGGTCGCAGGAGTAGACGAGGGCGATATCGTCAAGGCCTTCGACCGCTTCCTCGTCGTGCTGATGCATGGCCGGCTGTTTTCGGTGGACACGGGCGGCGCTCCCGGCGAGCTGCGGCTCATCGATCGCGTCGATACCTACCAGGACACGAAGGACGAGAGCTGGGTCGACGAGATCCTGCTGGTCGACGACACCGTGCTGGTCACGGGGTACAGCTACGAGACCAATTCCTCGAACATCGCGTTGTTCCGCATCGACAAGCAGGGCCGCTTCAGTTTCCTTGCGCGCTATTTCGATCGAGTCCGACGACTACTACTCGTGGGAGAACTACGCGGGCCGCATCGTGGACGGAAAGCTGGTCATCTACACGCCTTTCGATCTCTCCGAATATCCCGCGGACCAGGTGATGCCGTTGCCGCGCATCCGGCGGTTCACGGCCGACGAGGGCTTCAGCGAGTGGCGGCCGCTGTTCTCGGTCAAAGACATCTACCGGCCTATCCAGCCGGCGGTGTATCCAGGATTGCACGTGATGTCCGTGTGCCCGGTCGATCCAGCCGCGGAGCTGCGCTGCGAGGCCCGCGGCATCGTGGGGCCCACCGAGCACGAGATGTACGTGGCGCCGGACCACGCCTATCTATGGCTGGCCACCGACCGCGACGAACTCATGCCCAAGCTCAAGAAGGAAGAATGCGCGCCCGGACAGAACACCTTCCGCAAACAGGGTTCGCCGTCGGCGGTGTATCGCATGACCGTGTCCGACAATTCGCTGGCGGCAGTCCATGCGGAAGGGTTCCCGCAAGACCAGTTCGCGCTCGAGGAGAAGGGCGCGAATTTCTGGGCGCTGGTGCAGCGTCCGCCGCTGGTCTGCGACGCGCTCGATGCGGACGGCGAGCAGTACGAGCCACTCGCCTTGATCAAGATCGGCGAGAGCGACTTCAGCACACGCCCGCAGAAGCTGTTGCCGGCGAGTTACTTCGACATGCCGCACCTCGGCAATCCCTGGGACCAGCAGACGCGTTTTTCCGCGCGCCACGTGATGTACGGAGATGACGGCGGTCGCTGGCTGCCGGGGCGCGGGTACGTGCAGGAGCCGTCGGAACTCGTGGTCGTGCCGCTGGCGGATCCCGTGCGCAAGAAGAAGCTCGCGCTGGCTCACGGCGTCGGCCGCGTCGAGCTGCTGGGCAACCATGCCGTGGTGTTCGGCAGCATGAACGAGGATCTCGCGGTCTCCAGTGTCTGGTTGTCCGCGCGGCCGCGCGTGGTCGACACGCAGACCGTGGTGGGCGCCACGGAGAGCGAAGGGCGGTCCCATGCGTTCAATGCCATCACCAGCAAACAAGGCGATGGAATGTTCGGCCTGCCGATCGTCTATTACGCGGATTACCGGGCACGGTGGCGCGAAGCGCCCACCTATGTGCACTTCTTCTCCGCCAATCGCGAGCTGCAACTCGAGGATGCCGCTGAGCTCGAAGGCAAGCCGCCGGTGGAGGATGAAAGCACGGCGTCGTATGAATGCCTGGTCTCCTGCTACGACTGGTACGGCAACTCGCGGCCCATTTTCTTCCGTGATCGCATCTTCGCGCTCATCGGTGGCGAAGTCCTCGAAGGCAAGCTGGTCGGCGGACGCGTCACCGAGTCCGCGCGCCTGAGTCTCATCGGCACTCCCGAATATGCGCGCTGAAAGGCGCTGATTTCAGCGCGCGAGAGCGGCTGCTTTGACATGTGACCAAAAGGTCACATATAGTCCGCCGCCATGACGGACGAGGACCTGGTGTTCAAGGCGCTCGCGGATACCTCGCGCAGGTTTCTGCTGGATCTGCTGCACAAGCGTGACGGTCAGACGCTCAGCGAACTCGAGTGGGAGCTCGAGATGACCCGCTTCGGGGTCATGAAACACCTCAAGTTGCTCGAAGAAGCGGGCCTCGTCATCACGCGGCGGGAAGGGCGCGAAAAGCTGCACTTCCTCAACGCCGTACCCATCCGTCAGATCCACGACCGCTGGATCGACAAGTACAAGGAACACCAGGTCTCAGCCCTGGTGGATCTCAAGAAAACTCTGGAGAGCCCCAAGGGCAAACAAGCATGGATCAAGGCAAGAAAGACAGCGTGACGCACGTTCACCGCATCTACATCCGCGCGGAAGCGCAGGCCATCTGGGATGCCATCACGGACCCTGCATGGAATGGCCGCTATGGCTATCAGGCCGTGCAGGAGTACGAACTCAAGCCCGGCGGCAAATACCGCGCGATGGCCAACGAGCAGATGCAATCCTACGGATTGCCGGAAGTCATCATCGACGGCGAAGTGCTGGAAGTGAAACCACCGAACAAACTGGTCCAGACCTATCGCTGGTTGTTCAACGAGGAACACAAGGAGGAGGGATTCACCCGGCTCACTTTCGAAATCGAAACCACCAGCGCGGGCTTCTGCGCGCTGACCATCACGCATGATGTGTCCGGCGCGCCGATGATGAGCGCCGCCACGCAGATCCATGTTCAGCGAACAAGGCGGTGGTGGCTGGGACTGGATCCTCAGCGACATCAAGTCCCTGCTCGAGACCGGCAAGATCATGGCCTGAGGCTGATCAGGCCGCCTGCGTCATCCGATGGCGCTTCCGCCGCCAGAGTGACGCCTCGCAGGCGCAGCCGATCGGCACGCATGGTCTGCGACAACACTCCGTAGGTCTTGATCCACGCGGATCGGACCTGCGGAGTGAAGTCGTCGCGCAGGCATTTCTCCAGCGTCCAGAACAGCGCCACGGCGATGGTGGCGTGGTGCTCGTCGCTGTCGCCGAACCGCGGATGGCGCAAGCCGAGCTCGCGCACCACCGGCAGCAACACGTCGACGCGATCCAGGCCCTGCACGGTGGCGTCCATGAGCTGCGTGAATTTCCGCGCCTGCAGCTGGCAGGTCGTCGCTGAACAGCAGGCGCAGCGCAGGATCGACCTCGAACAATTTCACATGGAAGAGCTCGGCTGCGACGCGCTTCACAGGTTCGATGGTGCGCCAGCTTTCCTGTACCAACGCGATGTCGTCTTTGGTCATGCGAATACTCCTGGTGTCGAGTAGATAGGAGCAAGCCCCTGCCAGTGCCACGCGACGCGACCGTGCGCGAATCGATCCGCCTTTGCCTCGCATGCACCGTAATGCGCACCGGGGATGGAATCCGGTGACGCACCGCCCGACACTGGGGCAAACCTCCGCGGTTCATTCATAATCGCGCCAGGAGGCACGCAATGATCACGCTTTACACGTTCGGCCCGTTCTTCGGCTGTCCGGACGCCAGTCCCTTCGTCATGAAAGGCGAAATGCTGCTCAAAATAGCGGGGCTGCCCTACGAGACGAACACCCGCGGATTCCCGCGCGCGCCCAAGGGCAAACTACCGTACATCCTGGACGAGGCGACCGATCATCGCCGACTCCACGCTGATCCGGCTGCACATCGAGAAGAAGTACGGCTTCGACTTCGACGCCGGCGCTCTCGAGCGTGACCGTGGCATCGCCTGGTCCGTGGAGAAGATGCTCGAGGATCATCTCTACTGGGTGATGGTGTACTGGCGCTGGATGGTCGACGACAACTTCGATCGCGGTCCGCGCAACTTCTTCGAGCGCGCGCCGGCGCTGATCCGTCCGCTGATCTGCAGCATGGTGCGCCGGAAGGTGCGCGCCAACCTGCATGCGCATGGCCTGGGTCGACACAACGTCGACGAAAAGAATGTGCTGGCGGCGCGCTGCATCGACGCCCTGTCGCAGGTGCTGGGCGACAACACGCTACCTCATGGGCGACGAAACCTTGTGGAGCCGATGCCACGGCCTTCGCCTTCATCACGGCGGCCTGCCGGAAATATTCGCGTCGCCGCTGCAGAAGAAACTGGCCGCGACCAGGAATCTCGTGGCGTACAGCGACAGGATGATGGCGGAATTCTTCCCGGCTTCGTCAGAAGTAGTGAGTCACGAGGGAAGCCATGAAGCTCTGGAAGCTTGTCGCGCGATTGTCCTTGCGCTGTCCCGATCGCTGCCTGCCTGGCGACGGCGCCGCGGACACCCGCGCCGCGTACCTGAAGGTCATCGACCGCCCGAAGGTTGCGGCGATGCCAGAGCTCGCGGGGTTGCCCGCCGTCGACGGCCTGCGCAAGGAACACCTCTGGTTCCAGTCCGACGCCGCCGAACGTGTGCCGGGCTACCTCGTG
Source organism: uncultured Pseudomonadota bacterium (assembly GCA_963846605.1). GTDB lineage: Bacteria > Pseudomonadota > Gammaproteobacteria > Steroidobacterales > Steroidobacteraceae > CADEED01. The sequence continues at coordinate 65,325 of CAWJWS010000004.1, read as the reverse complement.
TTCCCGGATCCCGCCATGTTCAAGGGCCAGCGTCCCGTGGTCATCGCGCTGCACGGCACCGGTGGCAACAAGGACGATGGCCAGATCGCCGGCATCGTGCTCAAGGCCGCGAAGGCGGGATTCATCGGCGTGGCCATCGATGGCCGCTATCACGGCGAACGCACGAAAGCCGGGCGCGGCGCGGCGGAATACAACGTGGCGATCGCGCGCGCCTTCGTCACGGGCGAGGGTCATCCGTTCTATTTCGACACCACGTGGGACGTGATGCGCCTCGTGGACTATCTATCCACGCGCAAGGACGTGGACGCCGCGCGCATCGGGCTCACGGGGATCTCCAAGGGCGGCATCGAGACCTATCTCACCGCGGCAGCGGACACGCGCATCGCGGCCGCCGTGCCATACATCGGCGTGCAGAGCTTCAAGTGGTCGCTGGACAACGGCCAGTGGCGGGCTCGCATCGCCACCATCCAGACGGCGTTCGACGCGTCGGCGGCCACCGCCGGCAAATCGGCCGGCAGCGCGGAGTTCGTGCGTGAGTTCTACGCGCGCGTGGTGCCCGGCATCGATGGACAGTTCGATGGCCGGCCATGCTCAGCGCCACCGCGCCGCGGCCTGTGCTCGTGATCAATGCGGATTCGGATGCGAACACGCCGCATCGCGGGCGTGCGGCTGTCCGTGAGGCGGCGCGTCCGGTCTACGCCGCGACCGGCGCGCAGGACAGACTCATGTTCGTGATCCAGGAGAACACGCCGCATCGCGTGAACCCCGAGAGCGTCGACGCTGGCATCGCGTGGTTCGTGCGTTGGCTCAAGCCGTATGGGCGCCGTTCCGCGATTTCCTGGCGAATGGGACGCAGCCTCGGAGTTTTGCGGCTGCCAACAGATTCAAGGACTGGTCCAACCGCGAGCACAGTTCGTGGAGTCCAACTCGGCTCACCGAAGGGTCGCTGCCGATGGACGCAGTTCTGGTCTCCGCGATGTTCAGCAGGAAGTCTGCGGCTCATTGACCCAGTGTCGCCAGCCGGACGAAGTGCGATCGGTGATTCGGCCAGCCGATCGCCATGCGTTCCCGGGCGCAGGCACTGAGCTCCCCCACTCCCAAGCCTCCAGCCCGCCGCGGCCTGGCCGTTGCATGTCGCTCGACGTAGCGCATGACGGTAATAGCATGGTGATCGCCCTGCGCAGCGAAGGCCTTGAAGCGACCCTGCCGATAACGCGCCCGGAGATCAGCCTTTGCGTGGTACCAGCGAACATGCGGCGCGAATCTGCTCCACTTGGCCAGATTCCAGCCGTGCCGGCGCAGGAACAGGTCGATCAGTGATTGGGTATCAGGCACCCGCCAGCGATGCTCGGGCTCGTCCTGAGCGCTGCGGTGAGCATGCGGAGATTGCTCATGGTCTGCCGCCATGGAAGGCTGTGGCCTTATGTTGCCACGGCGATGATGGGATAGCAGTAGTCCGACAGCTTCGGCGCGCCGTCCTTGCATGGCTGCCACGCTATCTGTGCCAGAGCGATGCGTCGTCAGCACAATCCGCGGAGCGGAGAGAACCCGCGAATCAGCAGTCGTGTGAGCCCTGCCTCATTCGCTAGGACCTCGGGAATGCGCCATCACGGCGCGAAGGCGATACCCATTGGCGTGCGAACGCAGCGAACTCTTCTGTGTCAACTCGCCCGTCTTCGCATCCACGCGGAACACGACCAGGTTGCCGCCTTCCTGGTTGCTGACGACCAGCCACTGGTTAGACGGGTCGAACGTGAAGTAACGCGGCATCTTGCCGCCCGAGGACACGCGCTGCTTGAAGCGTGAGCTCGCCGGTCTTGGCATCGATGGCGTACACCACGACGCTGTCCTCGCCGCGATTGCTGGCGTACAGGAACCTGCCGTCCGCGCGCACCGCGATCTCGGCGGCGGTGCTCGGATCCTTGAAATCGTCCGCCAGTGTCTTCACGGCCTGGAAAGGCGTCAGCGTGCCCTTGCCGGCATCCCAGTGGAACGCCACCACTTCGTTCGACAACTCCTGCACGCCGTACATCCACTTGCCGTTCGGGTGATAGGCGAGATGGCGCGGGCCGCTGCCCGGATTCACCTTGCCGCCTGCGGTTCCTGCGGCGTGAGCTTGCCGGTGGCGGAATCGAATTTGTAGATCACCACCTGGTCCATGCCCAGATCCGCGCCAGCGCGTACTGGCCGGTGGGGTCGGTGCGGAACCAGTGCGCGAAAGGTTTGTTCTGGCGTTGATGCACGCTCGAACCCATGTGCTGCACGAACGTCGATCTGCTCCTTCAACGAGCCATCGCTGTTCAACGACAGTACTTCCACGTAACCGCCGCCGTAGTTGGCGTCGAGCACGAACCTGCCGGACTGGTCGACGCTCACGTAGCTGGGACCGCGGCCCTTGGACTCGATGTAGTTGAGCAGCGTCGAGCGCGCCGGACTTCTTCGGTCCACCGTAAAGGCGCTGATGCCCCCGGGGGTGCCGGTGTTGCACATATATAAGTGTGTGCCCTTGGCCGACAGCGTCGAAATGCGCCGGATCACGCGTCTCGATGGCCAGTTTCGGCGTCGGACAGGGCGCCGGTGGCGTCGTCGAACTCCGCGAGTCAGGATGCCCTTCTTGTCCGGGTTCTGGGTGGCGATATAGAGCAATGAGGTCTTGGCCATGCGTGAAACTGCTGACGGTAGTGAGGAGGGTGAGGGCGGCGCAACGCAGGAAGGTATTCATGTGTATCCCTTGATGTCCCGCCAACCCGCGCGGGCCGCAAGCATGCCTTATCCCTGCGCCATTGGCAGCACCTGCGGTATCGGATTCCTGCACCGCGGGCAGGCTGGCCTGTCGGCGAGCGGTGGTAGCTATACTCCGCCGCGTGCCAGCCCAGCCGAAACGCAGCGAGCTGGATCATCTGGCGAAGGTCTACTCGCTGGACGAATCACGCGTCGAGGCCATGCTGACGCTGACGAGCGCGCATCGCTCACGCAGCGAAACCTACGGGTTCCTCGCCAACGCCTTGAGCATCGGCGGTCTGCTGTCGCTGGCCGCGGCGCTGGTGTTCTTCATCGCCGCGAACTGGAGCGGCATTCCGGTGTTCGGCCGCTTCGCACTGGTGGAAGCCATACTCCTGGCCGGCGGCATCGTCGCGTTCATCAAGCCGCCGCCGGCGTTCATCGGGCGCGCCGGGCTGTTCCTGGCGTTCATCGCCACCGGGCGTGCTGCTGGCGCTGTTCGGCCAGACCTACCAGACCGGCGCGGATGTCTACGAGTTGTTCCTGAACTGGGCCTTGTTAGGTCTGCCATTGGTGCTCGTGGCGCGCTGGGCCTGGCCAGCGCCGCCTGGGTGGTGGTGCTGAATATCGCGCTGTGGCTGTTCTGCGGCTGGCAACCCACCGGCGGGTTGCTGTGGACCTTGCTAGGCGGCTGGTCTCCCCAGCCCGCACACGCTGCTGGCGAGCCTGCTGGTTGAATCTGGTGTTCTGGTTCGCCGCGGAGTGGCGCGCGCCCAGCGGTGCCTGCCTGGGTGCGCCGCTTGCTGGTGAGCTTCGCGTTCCTGTTCGCACCTGGGCCGGATCGGTCGCTGTACACGCCGACATGCCATTACACCGGGAGACCGATCGCTCGCGACTGCTGGTCCCGCTCGCCATGGGCACGGTCGGCACGCATACCGGCGACGGCCGAGGATGTCTATCCACTGGCGGTGATCGTGGGCTCGGTCACCATCGTCGGGATGGGTCGTGATTCGCCGTTCGACAACGGGGATGAAGCGCAGCTGCTGTTGTGCGCGTCCTGGCTGATCGGCGTCTCCACGCTCGGTGGCCGCTGGCTCATGGTGCTGCTGCGTCGCTGGCGAGTGGATCCGGCCACATGAGTCCGCGCGCTTGAACGACTTCGTCGAACTCCTGCGTGCGCACGGGGTGATCCCCGCTGACGCACCGCCGGCGCCGGAGGAGAGCCACGACCGGCCCTGGTTCATCGCGCTGCTGCAGGGCTTCGCCGGCTGGATGGCGGGCATCCTGGTGTTTGTCTTCATCGTGGTGGTATTCGACCGACTCGCGTTCGCGAGCTTTCTGGTGCTCGGAGTCGTCCTGCTGCTGGCGGCTGGGCTATCTACCAGCGGATCGCGAGCCGTGTTCCTGGACCAGCTGGCCCTGGCATTTCCATTGCCGGCCAGATCGCGCGAGTGTTCTGCACGCCGGGAGCATTCCTCGGCCTGCTGCTCGCCGTGACCGTGCTGGTGTTGCAGCTGGTGATCTTCGTCGTCATGCCCAACCGCGCCGCGCGCACGCTGGCGGCGCTGTTCGCCAGCATCGCGTGGATGTACTGCATCCGCTTCGTGCTGCGTCCCGGCGATGTCGAAGACCTGTTCTTCGGCGGGCGGCATCGCGACATGCCCCTGGGCGCGGCGACGCTGCCGTTGGGCTGGCTCCTCACCTGGGCGCCGCTGGTCATCGGAGCCATCGTGGCTGATCCGCCGCGAGCCGCAGCTGGATGAGCAGCCGGCTGCGCACGCACGCGCGGTCCGTGCTCACCGGCTTGCTGATCACGCTGGGCCTGGGAGGCATTGTTACCGAGCCGTTCATGTGGGTGTCGCTCGGATCCGAAGCCTGGGGCGTGGGCTTCTCCTGGCGGGCGCTGTTCCCGCTGTTGTCCATCGCGCTCTCGATGCTCGCGGCCTACGGCGCGTTCCGCGTGCGCAGCCTGGGCTTGTCAGGCGTGGCCATCTTCGGCGCGCTCATGCATCTCTCGCGGTTCTACTACCTGTACGGCACCACGCTGATCTGGAAGTCCGTGATCATGTTGTGCGCCGGCGCGGCGTTGCTGGCCGCCGGCTACTGGCTCCATCGACGTCTGCGCGATGGGAGGATTTCGTGAAGCCGTCGTGGACCCGCGGACTCGCGGCGGCCGCGGTGGCGCTGGTGCTGGTCGCCGTGAACTGGACGATCGTGCGCCAAGGAGCGCATCAAGACCCACGGCGAGCGCATCCTGCTCGAGCTCGCGCCCGTGGATCCGCGCTCGCTCATACAGGGCGACTACATGGCGCTGCGGTTCTCGCTCACGCGCGACATCAACAGCGAAGTCGCGGGCAGCGTTCCCGTGGTCCTCGATGCCAATGGCGTCGCGACGATGGGATCCGACACCGATCCCGAGGCCCTGCGTATCCGCTACCGGATCCGCAATCGCGACGTCTGGCTCGGCACGAACGCCTACTTCTTCGAGGAGGGCACGGCGGAACGCTATGAGAAGGCGCGGTACGGCGAATTCCGCGTGGATCGCGGCTCCGGCGAGGCCGTTCTCATCCGCCTGTGCGACGAGAACTTCCTTCCTCTTTGATTTTCCTCGCAACTCCGGGCAGGGCTGCCGCGTCTATATACTCCCCGGCCTGCCTTCGTGGCTGACAACCAGTTCCAGGAAATCCCCATGAAAAAAATGATCCTGAGCGCGGCCGTGGCCGCCGTACTCGTACCCGCACTCGCCGCTGTCGCCCATGCCCAGGCCCCCACCGCCGCCGACAAGGTGTCGGCCGTGCCGGTGATCCCGCGCACCGCCTTGTTCGGCAACCCCGAGAAGACGCAGGCCCGCGTCTCGCCCGACGGCAAGTTCGTCTCGTTCATCGCGCCCCAGGATGGCGTGCTCAACGTGTGGGTGGGACCGCGCAGCGATCCCGCCGCGGCCAAGCCGTGACCAACGACACCAAGCGTGGCATCCGCCAGCACTTCTGGTCCTTCGACAACAAGCACGTGTTGTTCCTGCAGGACGAGGGCGGTGACGAGAACTGGCACATCTACTCCGCCGATGTGGCCACGGGCACCACCAAGGACCTCACGCCGTACGGCACCAAGGAAAAGAAGGTGCAGGCCCAGGTCGCCGGCCTCTCCTGGAAGAAGCCTGGCGTCGTCGCCGTGGGCCTGAATGACCGCGCCGAGGAATGGCACGATCTGTACGAAGTGAACATCGCCACCGGCAAGCGCACGCTCATCGAGCAGAACACGCAGGAGTTCGGCGGCTACGACCTGGACCTCGACCTCAAGCCGAAGCTCGCGCTCAAGAGCGACGCGAATGGCAACGAGCTGTTCCGCAAGACGGGCGGCAAGTGGGTCAGCCTCATGAAGTTCGGCCAGGATGATTCCCTGACCACCGGCACCATCGGCGTCGAAGGCACGGGCACCACGGCGCTGCATGCAGTCCTCGGTGGGCCGCGACAAGGCCGCGCTGGTTCGCATCGACATCGCCACGGGCAAGACCACGGTGCTCGGCGCCAGCGAACAGGCCGACGTCGAGAACGTCTGGACGGACCCGCGCACGCGCGCGCCGCAGGCGTACACGGTCAACTACCTCAAGCCCGAAGTCACGGTGCTCAACAAGGCCGTGCAGAAAGACGTGGACCTGCTCTCGAAGGAGCTGGGCGATGGTTTCGGCGTCACTGGCCGCACGCTCGATGACTCCGTGTGGACCGTGGCCGCCGACGATGCGCTCGCGCCCGCGTCCAGCTACATCTATGACCGCAAGGCCGCCAAGCTGACCAAGCTGTTCGATTCCCGCCCCGCGCTTCTCAAGGCGCCGCTGGTGTCCGATGCAGTCGCTGGAGCTCAAGGCGCGTGACGGTCTCACGCTCGTGTCCTATCTATCGCTGCCGCCGGGCTCCGATGCGAATGGCGATGGCGTGCCGGACGCGCCCGTGCCCATGGTGCTCAACGTGCACGGTGGTCCGTGGGGGCGCGATGGCTACGGCTTCGACAACGAACATCAGTGGCTCGCGAATCGCGGGTACGCCACGCTGTCGGTGAACTTCCGCGGCAGCACCGGCTTCGGCAAATCGTTCATCAACGCCTCCAACAAGGAGTGGGCGGGGAAGATGCACGATGACCTGATCGACGCCGTGAACTGGGCGGTGACCAACAAGGTGACCACCGCCGACAAGGTCGCCATCTACGGCGGTTCGTACGGTGGCTACGCCACGCTCGTCGGCGTCACGTTCACGCCCGACACCTTCGCCTGCGGCGTCGACATCGTCGGCCCATCGAACCTGCAGACGCTGCTCTCGACGATCCCGCCGTACTGGAAGGCGTTCTTCGAGGAGTTCGCGATGCGCGTCGGCGATCCGCGCACGGAGGAGGGCAAGAAGCTGCTCGCCGAGCGGTCCCCGCTCACGCGAGTCGACGCGATCAAGAAGCCTCTGCTGATCGGGCAGGGTGCCAACGACCCGCGCGTGAAGCAGGCCGAAGCCGACCAGATCGTGAACGCCATGAAGGCGAAGAACATCCCGGTCACGTACGTGCTGTACCCGGATGAAGGGCATGGCTTCGCGCGTCCCGCCAACCGCACGTCGTTCTACGCCGTCGCTGAAGGGTTCCTCGCGCAGTGCCTCGGTGGCCGCTACGAGCCTGTCGGCAACGACTTCAAGGGTTCGAGCCTCAAGGTGCTGGAAGGCGCGGCCAACGTGCCCGGCCTCGTCGATGCGCTGAAGTAATGGGGACATCCCTCATTTCCTAGGAAATGGGGACGCGGCTCAAAGAGGCCCGGGCTAACCACCCGGGCCTTTTCATTCAACCCTTCGGAAACCGCGCCAGCACTTCCGCGTAACACGGCTGGCCACGAATCGGATCCAGCCGCGGATCCAGCCGCATCCAGCCGAGAAACGGCGACGCATCTCGCCACGCCAGGTCCAGCGCCTTGCACGCGCTTGCCACGTCGCCCAGGGCGGAATGCGCGATCACTAGTTCGTATCCCACGCCGTAGCCTTGCGCGCTCAGCGACTCGATGCGCGCAATCTCTTCCAACGCCTTCCCGCGTTCGCCGAGATGCGCATGGACGAGTGCGGCATCGCTGACATTGGCGTTCGGCCGGGTGAGCTTGGGCACTTCAGCCTCCGCCTCGCGCGCCTGGCCCGTCGTCACGAGCGCGCGAATCAAGAGGCTTCGTGCCTGATTCAGCTGCGGCTGCGCCACCAGCAGTCCCCGCACATGTTCGATGGCTTCGTCGTAGCGACGCGAGTGATACAGGATCAACCCGTAGTTCGCATTGAACAGCAGGGTCATCGGTTCCAGTTCGCGCGCGCGGCGCACGGCCGCAAGCGCCTCGTCCGCGCGGCCCTGAAACGCCCGAAGCATGCCCAACTGGTGCCAGAGGCGCGCGTACCGCTCGTTCGCGGCTCGCGCGAGCGCGTACTCCGCTTCGGCGGCCGCATAGTCCCGGCGATAGAACATGTAGACCTGTCCCAACGCCGAATGCGTCTCGGCGAGCCCGGGATCCAGCTCGACCGAGCGCTGCGCCGCGGCCAGGGATTTTTCGAATGCCTGCCTGGCCGGAATGACGTGACCGATCGCCGCGCCGACGTAGGTGTCCGACAGGCCGGCCCACGCTTCCGCGTACTCCGGGTCTTCGGCGATGGCCGCCTCGAGCTCGACGATCGCCTGCTGCGTGCTGTCCGTGTCGCGGCGCGAGCGGTGGAAGATGCCTTGTAGATAGTGCTCGTAGGCGCGGACGCTGGTCGTGCGCCGGGCGACCAGGGGAACGTCGGGAGACGATGCGCCTGTCGATCCAGCCGAAGCCGCCGCCGGCCCCGCCGGCGTTTCTGGAATCGCCTGCATGAGCCAGAGCGCCGCGAGCACGGCGCCGCCCACGAGGCCACCGGCGAACAGCCAATGCGTTCGCCTGAAACTGGGTTTCGAAAGCGGCGGCTGCTGCAACGGGGCCTCGGGCACAGCGACCGGCACATCCGTCGCGCGGTCCAGCGCCTCCAGCCTCCCAACGAATCGGTAACCAATCCGCGGCAGCGTTTCAATGTAACGAGGCGTCTCGGACTCATCGCCGAGCGTCATGCGAAGTTTGCGCACCGCCACATTGAGGCCGTTGTCGAAATCCACCACGCCCTTGGGCCAAAGGGTTTCGACGAGACGCTCGCGTGTGACCACCTCACCCGGGTTCCGCAGCAGCTCCAGCAGGACGCGCAGCGGCTGCTGGGTGAGCCGCTGCTGTTTTCCATCGCGGGTGAGCTCGCCCGTATCGGTGCGAAGGCGCCAGCCATCGAAGCGGATTTCAACGGGTTCAGTCACTTGCGGCGGATCACATTCATTTAAGAGACGTTTAACGCGCGGCTAATGGTGTTTCCCGGGTCTGGAGACGAGCGTCCCGGCCATGAACACGAAAACACTCCGTTCGCCATTCCATGTGGTCATCGTCGCCTCCCTGTGCGTCGCCATCGTGCTCGGATTCGCGAGGACTTACTACCTCAGGACCTGGTTCGACCTGCCGCCATTGACCCGCGCGGCCCACGTGCACGGCCTGTTGTCGACACTCTGGATCCTGTTCCATTTTACCCAGGCAAGATTGATCGCGGCCCATCGCGTCGACTGGCACCGGACGCTCGGCGTGGTGACCGCGATCATCGGCGCCATCACGTTCTTCCAGGCAGCCGACTTCTCGATTTCGGCAGCCGAAGCCGGACACGCGCCACCCGGCCGGGTGCCGCAGCAGTTCCTGTCCGTCTCGCTGGGCACCACGTTCATGTTCGGCTTGTTCCTGTTCGCCGGCCTCTACATGCGAAGCCGCCGCGAGTGGCACAAGCGTTTCATGCTGTTGGCCACCATCGTGCTCCTGTTGCCCGCCATCGGCCGATTCGACGGGCTGCTGAATGTGCACTTCGGCACGCCAAGAACGGTGCTGCCGTTGGTCGTCTCCACGCTCTTCGTGGCGTGGGCGTGGCGGCATGACTGGCGCAAGCTGGGTCGCGTTCATCCGGCCTTGCTATACGGCGGACCCTTCCTGCTGCTTGCGATTCCCTTCCGGGCCTGGGTCGGTACCACCGCGGCGTGGCAGCCGTTCGCGGAGTGGGTACTCCGCGTGCATTGATGGCGCGTGCTAAGGCTGCGACGAGTAATCGCGCCGCGGTTCACCCGGCTTGCGATCCCCATGCAGCCACCACGTCATGCCCAGCCACGCGGCCAGCAGCACGAGAATGAACAGCCACGGGTGTTTGATCTTCTTCCGATACACGGCGCGCAGGTTAGCGCGCCGTGGTCCTCGTGGGGCCTGAAGCATTTCGCAGAACTTCGAGCGCCTTCTCGAGCGCGGCATCGCGTTTGCCCGTGACGTCTTCTTCGCCCGGCATCACGCGGATGTCGGGCGTGACGCCCACGCCTTCCAGGCGCCGGTTGTTGTACGTGCGGAAATCGCTGATCGGCACCAGCACCAGCCCGCCATCCGGCAACGGAAACAACCGCGACACCAGCACGGAGCCGTTGGTCATGCGGCCCAGCAGCTTTCCGCGCTTCTGGTCCTGGATCGCCGCGGCGAGCATTTCGGCGCAGCTTCCGGAAGAGGGGCCTATCAAGACCACCAGCGGACCCCGGTACAGGCGCGTGATACGCGTGGCCACGAGTGGCTCCACGCCACGCGTGCTGTGGAAGGTACCGATGACGGTGCTGTCATCGAGCAACGCGCCCGCGAGGCGCTGCAGCTGGTTGGAGAGTCCGCCGCCATTCCAGCGCAGATCGAGGACGAGCCCGGCCTCGGTGGCCTGGTCCACCGCGGCGAGCACCGGCTCCATGTCGTCGTCCGCACCGAACAGGTCGAAGCGCAGGTAGCGCACGCCGCCCGCGAGGCGGCGCGATTCGAATCGTGGCCGTGACGACGCGTCGCGATGATTGAAGGCGATGCGCACGATCTTTGCGTCGTCGCCGTCGGCGGGCGCGAGCGCGCCGCTCTCCCAGGCCTGCGCGGACCGCCCATCCAGCGGGATGAACTCGCCGGTGAACTGCAGATCGCCGCCTTCGGCACTCGCCAGCGATCCCGAGCTCACCACCCGCCAGCCTGGACGGATTCCCGCTTCGGCCGCGGGCGTGCCCGGCACGACCTCGCTCACGAGCGAATACTTGAGTCCCGCGCGGCGTACTTCCGTCCACGTGAAGCCCGCGCCCTGGTCACGGGGCGAGAGCGTGTCCACGTCCTCCACCGCGGGGAACTCCGCGGCCACGTGCGATTCGGGTAGTTGGGCGGTGATGCCGCTGAACACCACGCCGTAGAGGTGCGCGGGGAGCGAGTCGTTGGCGGCGCGGTCGCGCCACGTGTCGCGCAGCTCGCGAAGCCGGGGAGTGGCGAGCAACGAAGGGTCGTAGTAATGGGTCATCACCGTGTCCCAGAACGCGTCGTAGACCGCGAGGTTGCGTTCCGTGGGCGTGAGGGACAGGAATTTCGTGGAGGCAATCGTCGCCCGATCGGCGGCGGAGACCGAAGCCGATGCCAGGAGTACCAAGAGGAGAGACCACTTCCTCACGGCCTGATCATGCGGCGGCATGCGACCCGCGGCAATCGGCAAAGCGCACCACCGGTATCCAGTTCCGCTCCGGCCAATGTCAAAAGGCCCTGTCCGGACGGCCGGATACGGCGTTTTTTGACATCCGGCTGGCCGTCGCCTACACTGCCCGCCCATCCAGCCCCTCGCTCATCCCGGGGGGTGCCTGTTCACACGGGGAAATGGTGACGTCCGGCGTAAGCTCCGGCAGCAAGGCGAAGTGCCCATCCCTCGATGGCCACGCGCGCGTCCCATTCCCCGTGAATGAGGAACGTCATGTCAGCCGCCGCCAAAGAACTCCATTCCTATCGCAAGTACTGGGCCTCCCGGTTCGGCACCGCTCCGTTCCTGCCCATGTCGCGCGCCGAGATGGAGCAGCTCGGGCTGGGATTCCTGCGACGTCATCATCGTCACCGGCGATGCGTACGTGGACCACCCCAGCTTCGGCATGGCCATCATGGGGCGGTTGCTCGAGGCGCAGGGATTCCGCGTCGGCATCATCGCGCAGCCGGACTGGCAGAGCGCCGAGCCGTTCAAGCAGCTCGGCAAGCCCAACCTGTTCTTCGGCATCACCGCCGGCAACATGGATTCGATGGTGAACCGCTACACCTCGGACAAGCGCATCCGCTCCGATGATGCGTACACGCCGGGTGGCGAGGGCGGCAAGCGGCCGGATCGCAGCGTGGTGGTGTACGCGCAGCGCACGCGCGAAGCGTTCAAGGATGTGCCCATCGTCATCGGCGGCATCGAGGCGTCGCTGCGCCGCATCGCGCACTTCGACTACTGGAGCGAGAAGGTGCGCCGGTCCGTGCTGCTGGACGCGAAGGCGGACCTGCTCGTGTTCGGCAACGCCGAGCGGCAGATCATCGAGATCGCGCATCGGCTCGCGGCCGGCACGCCGATCGACGAGATCACCGATCTGCGCGGCACCGCCTTCGTGCGCCGCAAGCCGGCCGAAGGCTTCATCGAGATCGACTCCACTCATATAGATACGCCCGGCAAGCTCAACCCGCCCATCGATCCGTATGCGATGGAGCCGGAGATCCGCAAGGCGAACGAGAATGGGGACATTCCTGATTTACCAGGAAACGGGGACAGGGCTGCCGATGCCCAGGCCGCCGCCGTCGAAGCCGGCGAAGCTGCGCCCGCCGGCGAAGAGGTGGTGGTGAAGTTCGCGCGCCGCGTGAAGAGCGAAGACCGCGAGCGCAGCGTGATCCGCATGCCGTCGTTCGAGACCGTGATCAGCGATCCCGTGCTCTACGCGCACGCCAGCCGCATCCTGCATCTCGAGAGCAACCCCGGCAACGCGCGTGCACTCGTGCAGCGCCATGGCGACGTGGACCTGTGGCTGAACCCGCCGCCCATCCCGCTGACCACCCGCGACATGGACTTCGTGTACGAGCTGCCGTTCGCGCGCGTGCCGCATCCCGAGTACGGCAACGCCGAGATCCCCGCGTACAAGATGATCAAGTTCTCCATCGCCATCCAGCGTGGATGCTTCGGCGGCTGCACGTTCTGCAGCATCACCGAGCACGAGGGACGCATCATCCAGAACCGCAGCGAAGCGTCGCGTGCTCACGGAGATCGAGAAGATCCGCGACACCGTGCCCGGCTTCACCGGCGTGATCAGCGATCTCGGCGGCCCCACGGCCAACATGTATCGCATCGCCTGCAAGAGCCGCGACATCGAGAAGGCCTGCCGCAAGCCGAGCTGCGTGTTCCCCGGCATCTGCCCGAACCTCAACACCGACCACAGCGCGCTGATCCAGCTGTATCGCAAGGCGCGCGCGCTGCCGGGCGTGAAGAAGATCCTGATCGCCAGCGGCGTGCGCTACGACCTCGCCATCGAGAGCCCCGAGTACGTGAAGGAGCTCGCCACGCATCACGTCGGCGGCTATCTGAAGATCGCGCCCGAGGCGATCGGCGAAGGCCCGCTGTCCAAGATGATGAAGCCCGGCGTCGGCACGTACTACAAGTTCAAGGAGCTGTTCGACAAGTACAGCAAGCTCGCGGGCAAGGAGCAGTACCTGATTCCGTACTTCATCGCCGCGCATCCCGGTACGACCGACAAGGACATGCTCGAGCTGGCGTTGTGGCTGAAGGGGAATGGGTTTCGCGCGGACCAGGTGCAGGCATTCCTGCCGTCACCCATGGCCACCGCGACGGCGATGTATCACACGCTCAAGAATCCGCTGCGCAAGGTCACGCGCGACAGCGAAGAGGTGAACGATTCCGAAGGGGCATCAAGCAGCGCCGGCTGCACAAGGCGTTTCTGCGATATCACGATCCTAACAACTGGCCGGTGTTGCGCGAGGCGCTGCGGCGAGATGGGCCGCGCGGATCTGATCGGCAACGGCAAGATGCAGCTGGTGCCTGGCTACCAGCCGGCAGGGACCGGTGATGCGGCGGAAGGCGGAAGCCGGCGCGGCAGTGCGAACCGGCCGTTCAAGACGCAGCACACCGGGTTGCCCAAGGTGCCGGCGGTGCCGGGGCAAGCCGCGCCGTGGCCCCCGCTGAATGAACGAGCGGGACGCCAACGACTGGACCGCGTTGGTTTCGCTGGATTGCGATGAGCCCGAAGTCGCCGAGTGCTTGCTGCGGCATGGCGTCGCGCTCGCCGGAGTTGAATGGAGGGACGGAGCCGTACGCGCACCGTTGCCGAATGCCGGCGTCACGCTGCATCTCGGCAAGGCGGACTCCAGCGCGGAGTCGCCCGTCTTCGTGCGCGGTGTGGAGTTCGGTGCCGCGTACGAAGGCAGCCTGCCGCATGGCATCGATGCGTCGGACACGTTGATCGACATCGGCCTGAAACTGCATCCGGCCATGCCCCAGCCGAACGGGCAGCCGCATGTCTACGACGCCGTCTTCCCCGAGCACCGCCTCGCCATCCAGATGGATGCCGATGACATCCTGCAATCGATCACCTGGTTCACGACGCGCGAGCTGTTGTCCGGTTAGCCTGCTAGGCTAGCTACATGGAAAACCTCACCCTGTCCGTCTACGAGTGCTCGCTTCCCGTGGAAGCGCACATGATCTGCGACCTGCTCGGCCGGGCCGGCATCTCCGCCAGGGTGGATGGCGAGTTCCTCGCGGGCGCCGGCGGCGAATTGCCCATGGGCTCGAACATCAAGGTGCGTGTCGATCCTTCTCGCGCAGAGGAAGCTCGCGCGGTCATCAAGGATTGGGAAAGCACTCAGCTACCGCCCGAGCCGGCCGCGCCTCCGCGCAAGCCGCGCTCGCACACGCCGCTGTGGTTCCTGTGCGGGATGGCGGTGGGTGGGGCGCTGATCTTCCTGGCGTTGCGCGCACCCGAGGGCCGGACGACGGCCGATTTCGACGGCGACAATGTCATCGACGAGTACTACTACTACCGCGGGCCGGTATTGAGCCGCGTCGACACCGATCGGAATGCCGATGGCAAGATCGATCTGCGCTGGTACTTCGATCTGAACGGCTTCCCGGAACGCAGCGAGGCCGACGACGATTTCGACGGGCGATTCGAGTGGCTCGGCGCCACCGAAGGCGGAAAACTGGTCGAGAGCACCCTCGACGCGAACGGCGACGGCAAGCCCGAGCAGTTGATTCACTACCGGCATGGAATCATCCGCACCGCCGAGATCTTTCGCGACGGGCGCGTGCTCGTGCGCGAAACGCATAACAGTGAACGGTTGCTGTCACGCGAGACCGATAGCGATGGCGACGGCGTCTTCGAGCGCCGCGTGAACTTCGACGCGGTGGGCGAGCCCATCACTCAGTGAGCCAGATGCCGTTCCAGGAACGGCAACACCCGCGTCGCGAACCGCCCGTCCTCGGTGAATGACCGATTCCACGGATCGCCGCGATACTCCTCCGCCTCATGTTCGACCTCCAGGTCCTCCAGCTTCCGGCTGAACTGCCGATTCGAGATGACGTGCGCCTGCGTCGTGTCGAACCTGCCCCAATCCAGCGCCAGCCCTCGCATCGACTGCGCAACGCCGCCGCCGACTCCGGCAGCGTCTCATCCAGCAGGAACGCCTTCTGCATCGCCAGCACGCGATCCGGGTTGTACGTCGGGCTTGCCGTCCTTCATCTCCGTATAGAAGTCGCAGAAGCACGGCGGCATTCGCACGTTCGGTGCGAACGCCTGGTGGATGGCCCAGAAGATCTGCGTGCGGCCGAGCCCGCCGAGCTCGCCATACGCCTTCGCCGCATGCATCTCGGCCAGTCGATCTTCCAGCGCCGACCACGGAACATCCCCCGTGCCGGTGGCGACCGGATGCATCGCATACGCCACGCTGAACACAGTCCGCCTTCGTCATCGCCAGCTTCAGCGCGCCGCGGCCGCCGAAAAAGTCCCCGACCACCGCGCGGCTCTCGCGCCGCGCGAGCGTTCGGTACTTGCGATCGATCATCGGCACGACTTCGTCGACGGTGTAGTCGAGCCATCGTCCGCTCACCGGCGAGTTCTCGTAGAGGCTGCCCGTCGTGGGGCCGGTGTAGTCGGCGACGACGAAGATGAACTCGCTGCACACGCCATCCGCGAACCCGCGCTCGATCAGCCGCTGCGCGCGCCCGTCCTCGACCATCTGCCGGGGACCCCACCAGGCGTTGTGCAGGAAGTAGACCACGGGATATCGCCGCCAGACTTCGCATAGCCGGGCGGCAGATAGCACCTTCATCGTGCGTTCCGGCGTCGAGGCCGATGCGGTTGTCGCGCAGGATCGCGGACTCGAACACCTCGTCCACGAGGCTCACGGGGGCTGGCGCCGCGAACAGGGGCATCGTGGCGAGGAGGGCGGCGAGGGCCAGGAGGGCTCGCTTGTGGGTCGGTTTCCGGGTCGACTTCAGGCTCGTCATCGGCATCTTCGGTGCTCCGTGGAATCTGGAGCGCCGACATTGCGAATCGCCTAGATTCCGGTCGTCCTGACCGATCGGCGAGTACTCCTGATCATGCGTCTTGCTACCTGGAACTGTTGCCGGGGCCCCTATCTCAAGAAAGCCGGCCTGCTGGATGCGCTCGGCGCGGACATCTCCGTCATCCAGGAATGCGCGAAGCCCGTGGCAGAATCCGAGTCGTTGCTGTGGTTCGGCGACAACCCGAGGCAAGGCATGGCGGTAGCCGCTCGCGGTGACTACAAGCTGCGCCGGGTGCGGCGCGCGCGCAGCGTGCCGCGGTACGTGGTGCCGGTGGAGGTGACGGGGCCGCGCAACTTCCTGCTGTTCGCTGTCTGGACCAAGGCGGAGCAGGAACATTGTTATGTCGAGGCGGCCGTGCGAGCCGTGTACCTCTACCGCAAGCTCATTGCCTCGGGGCCCACCGTGTTCATGGGCGATGTGAATTCCAATGTGCTCTGGGATCACCAGCATGCGCCGGACTGGAGCCATACGGCGCTGGTGAACCGGTTGTCCGAGCTGGGGCTGGTCAGCGCCTATCACGAATTCTTCGCCGAGCCGCATGGACGGGAGACCCGGCCCACCTACTACTTCCATTGGAAGGAACACAAGCCGTTCCACCTGGACTACTGCTTCATTCCGAAGGCGTGGCTGCCCGCGTTGAAACGTGTGTGGGTCGAGCCGTTCGAACCCTGGAAGGCGCACAGCGATCATCGGCCACTCATGGTGGAAATCGATTTGGCGGATGGTTGACTAACCTGAGCAGCGCGCGCAGGTGTACTACAGGCGTTGACGAGGTTGTTTGGGCGCGCCGCGCACGGCCCTTAGAAAGAACCACGCCCTAAGGCTGTAATTTCCGCTTGCGTTCCCGCGGTTGTCCGGCTTCCAGGGCGCTGCCTACTCCAAACAACCCTGGCCCGGAACTTGCTCCTTCCCAGTGCGCGCCATCTTGCGTGTTCCCCAGGTACTTTCATGCGCTCGCTCCACCTCTTCTTGGTCGCGTTGGCGATGACGGCGCCTGCCTACACGCAAACTACTCCACCCACAGCGCCGTCGGTCACCGCTGGCGCGGAGTTCAAGGGATTGCGATTCGACTGGGATTCCGTTCCCGGTGTGAGCTGGTACCAGCTCGAGTACCGCGCTCACCAGACCAGTGCGTTCGTGCAGCAAGGCGCGAGTCTTTCCGCGGCTACCACCAACGTCCGCCTGCGGCTTCCGCTGCACCTATTCAACTGGACGTACGCGCGCTATCGCGTTGCCGCCTGCAATTCCGCGGGATGCGCGCGTTCCAACGAAGTGTCGGTGTCGGACCTGCGCCGCTACGCCGTGGGGTACTTCAAGCCTGGCCTTTCGATCGCGGGCTTTCGCTTCGGCGCGGACACGGATCTTTCGCCGGATGGACTGAACTTCGTGGTGGCCGCACCGGGCGAGTACCAGTACGGCGAGAACGGCTATGCGTTCAACAGCGGTTCCATCTACGTGTTCCGCCGCGCGGCGACCAACGGCACCTGGACCCAACGCGCGCGGCTGTTTCCGCCGATCCCGCCGTTCATCGGCGGCACCAACGAAGTCCGCGTGGCCATCAGCGCGGATGGCAACACGGTGGTGATGGGCATGCCGCTGTTCTGGAAGACGCAGCTCGACCTGCAGGGCGGCGAGGTGTACGTGTTCCGCGCCGAAGGCGCTGGCTGGACGCGCACGCGGCTGCAATCCGGCGACCGCGGCTTGTTTGGCCGCTGGGTGTCCATCAACGACGCGGGCGATACCATCACCACGCCTTACGGCGACCCGGAGAATCCGAATCAGCCGCACCGCACCGTCGTCTACAAATTCGTGAACGGCGCGTGGCGGCCCGTGCGAGCCATCGCCGATCGCGCGAGTCACCCGGAGTACTGCTACGAGGGCGTGATGAGCCGTGACGGCAGCACCATCGCGGAAACTTGCGACGCGCAGCGCCCCGGGATCGCCGAGATCGTCACCTATGTCCGCGTGCATTCCGGGCCGAACTGGACGGTGCGCGAAGACGTCACGCTCACGAGCGACGCGCGCAGCGACTTCGGCTACGGCCACCACGGGATCGGCATCGATGGTGCGGGCCACACCATTGCCGCGCAGATCAACGTGCTGCACGGCCCGCATGAAGACACCGGCCCCTCGCGCGTGCAGGTGTTCTCCAAGGCGGGAGGCGCATGGACGAACGTGATCAACCTGGCGCCCGGCGCCTGGCGTGACACTTACGCGCAAGGCACCTTTGGCCGCAGCCTGGAATTCAGCGGCGATGGCAGCACGCTGGCCATCGGCGACGGCAGTGACAACGGCTGGGGTACAGGCCCGCGCGCGGCGCCGCTGAATCCCGACCCCGCGCATCGCACCGGCGCGTACTACATCTACCGCCTCAAGAATAACGCCTGGGTGCTCGCCAACATGGTGAAGGCCAACATCGCCGAGCCATTCACCAGCACCTTCGGGCGAGCCGCCTCGCTCAATGGCAACGGCCAGACGCTGGTCGTCGGGCATGCCGAAGAAGACGGAGACGATTCCGGCATCGGCGGCCGGTGGGATCTCCATTCCGAATTCAGCACCGATTCCGGTGCGGTCTTCCTGTACTGAACAACCGCAAACCAAAGGATTCCGACATGCGCACTATCTACCTGGCCTTCGTCGCGCTCGCGATGACGACGCCAGCCTTCACACAGACGGCTCCGCCCGCGGCGCCCGCGGTCACCGCCGGTGCCGAGTTCAAAGGGGTTCGCCTCGACTGGGACGCCGTCTCCGGCGCGAGCTGGTACCAGATCGAGTATCGCGCCCGCCAGACGGGGGCCTTCGTGCAGCAAGGCACCAACCTGTCGGCTTCGGCCACCAGCTGGCGCGTGCGATTGCCCTTACACCTCTTCGACTGGACCTATGCGCGCTATCGCGTCGCTGCCTGCAACAGCGCGGGCTGCACGAGATCGAGCGAGGTTTCGGTGTCGGACCTGCGCCGCGACGCGGTGGGCTACTTCAAATCCTCGCAGTCGCTGATCGGAATCCGCTTCGGTGCGGATACGGACATCTCGCCCGACGGACTCAACTTCGTTTCCGCGGCGCCTGGAGATTTCATCTTCGACAACAACACCACCAGCGCGGGCGGGGCGATCTACGTGTTCCGCCGTGCCTCCAATGGCGCCTGGGCGCAGCGGGCAAGATTGACGCCGCCGGTGCCGCCCTTCATCGAAGGCAGCAACGAGATGAAGGTGGCCATCAGTGCGGATGGCAACACCGTGGCCGTGGGCATGCCGAACTACTTCAGCGAGGAGTTCGACGCCCAGAGCGGCGAGGTGTTCGTATATCGCTTCAATGGCACCTCGTGGGTGCGGACGCGCCTCTCGTCCGGCAACCGCGGCATGTTCGGCCGCTGGATCGGCATCAACGACGCCGGCGACACGCTGGCGGTGGGCACGGGCGACAATATCGAGCCGACGACACCCAAGATGGTGGCCATCTACCGTCTCACGAACGGAGTGTGGCAGCCGGTGCGTGCGCTGCGTGAGGGCGCGGGTGAGTTCTGCCAGTCGGGCGTGTTCAGCCGTGACGGATCCACGGTGGTGGAGCAGTGCGCCAATGCGTCGGGAACCGACTTCCTGCGCATCCATTCGGGAGCCAACTGGACGGTGCGCGAGTACATCGCGATGTCGATGGCCGCGCCCAGCGATCTGGGTTATGCGCTGTTCGGCCTCGGAGTCAGCTCCAGCGGCGAAACCATCGCGGCGCAGATCCGCGTGAACCATGGGCCTGATCCGGACACGGGTCCGGTCGAGGTGCAGGTGTACAAGCGCATCGCCGGCGTCTACAACCGCACTGGCACGCTGACGCCGGGAACCTGGCGCGACGATGCGCAGAGGGGTGCGTATGGCCGGGGTGTGGCGGTCAGCGGCGATGGCGGAACGATCGCGGTCGGAGACGCCAATGACAACGGCTTCGGCACGGGTCCCCGTGCAGCGCCGCTCAATCCGGACCCCAATCGCCGCTCGGGCGCCGTGTACGTCTACCGCGCCGGGAATACCTGGAATCTCGCCAACATGGTGAAGCCCAACGTCGCGTTCGCGTCGCCGAGCAGCTGGGGCCACGAGGTTTCCCTCAACGGCAACGGCCAGACCTTGCTGGTGGGTTTCCCCAACGACTGCAGTGATGCCGACGGCATCGGCGGCAACTGGAACAACTGCAATGGCAATGGCGCCGCATCGGGGGCGGTGTTCATGTACTGATCCGCGCCACGGAACCGTCGCTCCGTCGCAGGACGGAGCGACGCCGGGGAATCAATCGATGCCGTGCACCCGCAGGCTCACGAGCTTGTCGATGCTCAGGTCCTTGAGCCCGCGCTGCCGGAGCTTGCTGATGTACTCGGGCGTGATGCCATGCACGCGCATCGCAATCAGGTCATCGGCCGCGGGATTCGCGTATCCCATCGCCTTGACCTTCTCGATGTACTCCGGCGTCACGTCGTGCACCCGGAAGGCGATGAGCTTCTCGGTCTCGATGTCGTAGCCGCTGGCGCGCATCTTGCGCACCCAATCCGGCCTGGCACCGTGCACGTGCAGCGCGATGAGCTGGTCTTCATCGGGTTCGATGCCGAGCTGCTTGTACTCCTGCACCGAGGCCACACTCACGCCGTGCACGCGAAATGCGATGACCTTGTCGGTCTCGCTCATCGGCAGGCCCTGTGAACGCATCTCGTCGATGTACTTGGGTGTGACGTTGAAGATGCGCAGCGCGATCAGCTTGTCGGTGTCGAGCCCCGCGAGCTTCGAAGCCTTCATCTGGCGCGCGAACTCGAGCGTGACGTCCACGGTCGCCATGGCGTACTGCATGTTCTCGTCGATGCCGGAGAAGCCGAGTGCCGCCATGGCCTTCGAAAAATTGGCATCGGGCGTGAAGAGGAATACGCCGGCACCCACGCCATTGTTGAGGTACCCCTCGCAGTCGAAGCGTCCCGCATCGCGCGTGATGGCGAACTGCACGTCGCGCTTGCCGCGCACCGCGAAGTCCACGCCCTGGAAGGCTTCCGCAGGCCAGTCCGAGGAATGGTTCGAGTGATGCTGCTCGCCGCGGCGATAGGCGAGGCCGAAGTGCACCTTCCCGGCTTCATCGGACGGCATCACCGTCCAGTTGCCGGTGAGGGCGTCGGCCGCCACTGCCTTTCCGGTCAGGGCCATCGCGGCCAGCAAAATCCAGGCGCAAAGCGCCCCTACAACCGCCAATCGGGTCGTTTTCATGAGAACTCCTGGGGTGAATTACGCGATCAGAGAACGTCGGCGTTCTTGAGCGCGATGATCTTGTCGAGGTCGAGGTCCTTGAAACCGTGCGAGCGCACCTTGGCGATGAACTCCGGCGTCACGTCCATCACTTTGGCGTGGATGAGCTGGTCGGTGTCCACCTTGAGGCCCGCGCCTTCCAGCGCCTTGCGATAGGCGGGCGTCACGTCGTGCACGCGCAGCGCGATGATCTCGTCCGTGTCCACCTTGAAACCATCGGCGCGCATCTGGCGCACGTATTCCGGCGTGATCTCGTGGATCTTCATCGCGATGATCTGGTCGATGCCGAACTTGAAACCGAGCTCGCGCATGCTCTTCACGTAGTCGGCCGAGACGTCGTGCACCTTCATGGCCACGATCTCGTCGGCGCCGCCTTCGAAGCCCATGGCGTGCACCTTCTGCACGAAGTCCGCCGACACGTTGTGCACCTTGAAAGCGATGAGCTCGTCGGTGTCCACCTGGAAGCCCAGGCTGTTCACCTGCTTGAAGTAGTCAGGCGTGATGTCGTGCACCTTCATGGCGACGATCTGGTCCACGGAAGGATCGAGCCCCGTGGAGCGCATGTCGCGGATGTATCCGGCGGTGACGCCCTGCGACTTGAGCGCGATGAGATCATCGACGTCGAGATCGTTGAGGCCCGCGGCGGCCATCTGCTCGAGGATACGAGCCGTCGCCGTTGCCGGCGGCCGCAGCGCGCGGCGGCGGCGAGACGGCCGGCGCCGGCGAAACAGCGGGCTCCGGCGAAACGCGAGGTTGGGCCGACACGCGCGGTGCGGGCGCCGGCGCAGCGGCAGGCGCGGCCACCGGTGCGGCCGCGGGAGCGGCAGGCGCCGCTTCGGGCGCAGCCGGGGCCGCGGGAAGCGGCGGCAGCACCGCGTCCTCCGCTTCGCGGGCCTCGATGGCTTCGACCGCTTCCTCGGCCTCGATCGCGTCGACCGCCTCGATGGCCTCGACGTGTTCCACGGCCTCGTGAACCTCGTCGGCGGGCGAAGGCACGTTCGCGGGATTCGGCGGATTCGCCGGGTTCGCCGCCTTGGCGGGTTGCGCGGGTCTGGCAGGCCGTGCGGGTTTCGCAGCCGGGGCGGGCGCCTTCACCGGCGCGGCCATCGGCGAGTTGCCCTGCGCTTCCGCGGGCCGGGCGAAACTGAGTGATACCGCACCGGCCAGCACCGCGCCCAGCAGAACCAGCGAAGCGGTGACCATGCCGGCGCCACGCTTGCCATCGCCGCGGGGGCCCAGGCCTAACAACCGTGCGATGCGCGCCGCCACGGGGCCGCCGGTGGCGGCCATGGCGAAGGCGGGAACGTCGCGCCAGTGGGCGATCGTCGCCAGGGCCTTGGCGTAGCCCACCTTGCTGCCGCTGGCTTCGATGGCGATGTCGTCGCAGCAGTCTTCGCGATCCGCACGGATGCGCTTGTTCAGCCACCACACCGCGGGGTGGAAGAAGAACAGCGTCTCGGCGATCACCTGCACGAAGTTCACGGCCACGTCGAAGCGCTTGATGTGGCCGAGCTCGTGCGCCACCAGCGCCTCGAGCTGCTCGGGCGAGAGACCGGTGAGCGCGCGGATCGGGATCAGCACCACGGGGCGGAAGAAGCCGATCACTGCCGGTACCGCGACTTCAGCGCACTGGCTGAAGCGGATATCCCGCGTGATGCCGAGTCTTGCCTGCAGGGCGCGGAAGCGCGCCACCAGCGCCTCGGGCAGGGCCACCAGGTTGCGGCGCCGTAGTTGTTCCAGCACGAACAGGCCGAACGCGATGCGCAGCGCCAGCGTGAACACGCCCAGCAACCAGCCGCGCGCCACCCAGGCGAAATCGAAGCGGGATTCAGTGGCCGCCTGCCCGGCCACCCAAGGCTTCGTGACCGAGGCAACTATCCCTTCGGGGGGGACAAGGGCGGCGGCCGGCGCCCCTGCGGCCGTTGCAGCGGCCGGCAGTTCGGGAGCGGTACCTAACAAAGTGAAGGTGACGCAGAAGGACAGGAACATGAGGCCGAGCGCACCGATGCCGATGAGATAGCGCGTCGCAGGCTTGCGGAACACGTACATGACGGCCGCGGCCACCGCGGCGATGGCCGCTCCCTGCCACAGGAAATGGAGCAACGACCAGGCCAGTGTCTGCATGACATCCATGGATGCGTTCATGAGTTCTTCCTTTCGTATTCATCGAGCAGGGCACGAATCTCTTCGATCTCCTGCCGCGAGCTGCGGCGGCCCGAGAGTGCGTGCTGCATGAGTTGGCTGGCGGAGCCGCGGAACACCCGCTGCAGCACGTCGGTGGCGAGCTGCTGCTTGGTGGCTTCGGCGGGTTCCGAGGCGGTGTAGATGTGCGCGCGCTGATCTTCGGCGCGGGTGACCAGGCCCTTGGTGGTCATGATCTGCAACAGCTTGAGCGCGCTGGTGTAGCCGACGTCCTTTTCCGTCGAGAGCACATCGTGGATCTCGCGCACCGTGGACGGGCCGCGATGCCAGAGGATGTGGAGGATCTCGAGTTCGGACGGCGTGGGCTGGAATTTCGGTTCGGGCTTCATGGGGAGCGAAGCTACTACGAACGGTTTCGTAGTGTCAACGAAAGTCTTCGTAGTTCGACAGAATCCGGCGTCTGCCCCAATTCAACGAACCGGTATTCAGCGGTCGCGGGGCGGCAGGGCGTCCTTGAACACATCGAAGGTTTTCCACGCGGGCACGGGCGGCACATGTCCTTCGCGGGGCGCGTACACCGACTCCTCGACCAGCGACATCTTGTGGATGTAGCGGGGGCAGTTCGGAAATATGCGCTCGGCCGTGAGGCGAACGACGAACACCGCGCCGGGGATTTCCGCGAGCAGGGGATCGCTGCCACTCACGCTCACGGTGCCGTTCACGCGCAGCCGTTTGGGGGCTTCGAAATCCAGGAACAACAAGCCCACCTTGGGATTCACGAGCGCATTGCCCCAGGTGCGGTACTGGCCGTTGCCGTCGTAGTCCGGAATCGCGAGTGTGCGCTCGTCGAGCACGCGCACGAAGCCAGGCAAGCCGCCTTTGTATGAGCAGTCCGGCTGGCCGTGGCTGTCGGCGGTGGCGATGAAGAACATGCGGCAGCGCGCGATGAAGGCCTTGTCTTCGTCCGTGAAGGTGCTGCGCATCGTGACCTTCTCGAGCCGGTCGGCCAGGGCGCGCGTCTCGCGCTGATCCTGCAGCTGACGCATTCCGTCGTGATACGTGGGGCTGGACATGGAGCCTCCTCGCCTCGTCGCTTCCGGCCGCGAGTATGGAACCGGATTCGCGCGCCGCGCTACTCATTCTCCGTTCGCCCTCTCAGGCGTTACGCAAACAGGAGCATCCAATGAGAATCAAGGCACTGCTGTGCGTCGATCGGCCTCGTCGCGGCGGGGACCGCGGCGGCGGGCGCACACGAATAATTTCGGCAAACAGGCGTTCTGTTCGCCTTCGACGGCGCCATCATCGACATTCCGTGCGCTCCGGCGGAGCCGCGTGCTCCGGTCGCTCAACCGTGGCCGGCGTGAACCCCGGCGGCGCGCCCTGGGGCATGACTTCCTTCCAGGCCATCATCAAGGAGCAACGGTGACACGCGCGCTCGCGGCACCGGCGTGCTGCTCTGGGGTACTGACGATATCGGCACTCGTGCGGTCCCGCGCCAGGTCATCGTCTCGCTGTTCTGTCGCAATGCGGCCGTGCCGCCGGCGGTGGCGGGTTCGGTCAATTCGCTGAATCCGTTCAACTCCGTACCAGTCGATCTCGACGAAGACGGTGACTTCTCGGTGCGCGGCAAACTGACCGATGCCACCGGTGCCACTCCGCCGCTGGACTGCGGTGACAACGTCGACAATCGCCCGGTGCTGCTGGTGCGCTCGGTGACTCCCGCGAATCCGACCACGGGTGCTCCGGCCACGCCGGGCGCCTGGTTCGCTGCCGGCGTGATCGCGCCGAAGTGGAACAAGGGCCGCTGGAAGTACTGGGACTGATCGAAATCTCGAAGCCGGCGACAGGGAAGTCGCCGGCGTCTCTGTGCGCTACGCTTCATACCTCTTTCGGAGGCAGCGATGGCGCGACATCACCGGCACAAGGAACATCACCGCTCATCGCGGGCAGGCTGGCTGCGAGCCGCGGTTCTGGGCGCCAATGACGGCATCGTCTCCACGGCCGCGCTCATCGTGGGTGTCGCCGCGGCCGGCACCGACACGCGGACCATTCTCCTCTCGGGACTCGCGGGATTGCTGGCCGGCGCCATGTCCATGGCCGCGGGCGAATACGTTTCGGTCCATTCGCAGGCCGATGCCGAGAACGCGGATCTAAAGCAGGAGAAGCAGGAGCTGCGCGACGAGCCTGAAGCCGAACTGCGCGAACTCACCGGCATCTACGTGAAGCGCGGACTCGATCCGGCGCTGGCGCGCCAGGTGGCCGAACAGCTCACCGCGCGCGATGCGCTGGGTGCGCACGCACGCGATGAGCTCGGCATCATCGACACTCTCGCGCCTCGGCCGTTCCAGGCGGCGTTTTCCTCGGCGGCAAGCTTCACGGTAGGCGCGGCGCTGCCTCTGCTGATCGTGTTGCTCGTTCCCGCGCCTCAGCTCGTGCCTGTGGTGTCGGCTGCCACGCTGGTGCTGCTGGCCTTGTTGGGTGCGCTGGCCGCGCGCGCGGGCGGTGCGGACATGATCAAGGGCGCGCTGCGCGTGACGTTCTGGGGCGCGGTCGCGCTGGCGGTGACCGCCAGCGTGGGTACTTTGTTCGGGGTCAGTACGGCGGGCTGAACAAACTCACGGCCCAGGGCCCACCCACTGGCCGTTGGACACGTACAGCACACCACCCTTGGCCACAGACGTGACCTTGGCCGCATCGAAGTCCCCTCGTGCCACATCGCCGCGGTAGAGCACGAAATCGCCCATGGCGCCCGCGCGGATCACGCCCAGGTCGTCACGATCCAGGACCCTGGCGCCATTCACCGTGACCGCCTTCAGCGCTTCCGTGGGCGTCGCGCCGAACTCCACCCAGCTGCGCAGCTCCCACCAGATCGCATCGGACTGTGCGTGCAGGGGCGAGCCGGCATCGGTGCCGGCCGCCAGCGGAATGCCGCTCTCGCGGAGCTGCTGGAACTTGCGTTGCAGCGTGGGCCACGCGGCCGTCATGCGCTTCGCATAGTCGCTGTCGCGATTGGCGAGCTCCTTCGCCGTGAACTCGATGAGGGCAGGCACTTCCGGCTCCGGAAAGTAACGGTAGTGAATGCGTTCCGACACGCGTTCCGGCTTCTGCAGGTAAAGCTCGCGGCGCAGGTGGATGCCCAGGCGCGCCACCCACACGAGCTGCGGCTGCGCGCGCGCTGCCTCGATGAGCGCGGGCGCGTACTCGGGCAGCGGCGAGGTGTCGAGGTAGTCGATGGTATCGGGATGCGACGCCAGCGAGGACTCCACGTCCTCCTGCGAGTAGCCGGAACCTAACAACCGCATGCGGTTGTCACGCGCGGTGCGCGCGATGGCGTCGCGGATCTCCGGCGAGAACCCGTGCATCTGGTGGACGGCGATCCACTCGAAGCCCGCGGCCTTCTCGCGGCGCACGCGGTCGGCGGCATCGCCGGCGCTCGTCGGCGCCCACACGGCGCTGTCGTGGTGAGTGGGCGCTCCCGGGATGAAGGCGGGCCCGGCGGATTGCAGGCGGGGGAGCGGCACGCAGTCGTCCTGCGACTCGCCGTGGAGCATCGCGCCGCCCTTGAGGTCGATGAGATGGATTCGCGCGTTCGTGACGCCGGAGCCGAGGCTCTGCGGTCCCGTGAACGCGGCCGCGCCCCATCGGTGATCGCCGGGTCGGTCTCCGCGCCAGCCGTTGAAACTCAGGTGCAGGTGCGAGTCGATGAAGCCCGGCAGCAGCGTCTGGCCGCGGCCGTCGATGATCCGTACATCCCGCGGCAAGTCTTCCGGCTTGCCCCTTCGTGCCGGCCTCACCGACTGGATGCGGCCCTCGGCCACGAGCACGTCGCGCCCCACGCTGGATGCCTTCGGGCGACCACACGGCCACGTTACGCACCAGCAGCGGCGATCGGTCGCAGGCGGCTTCCACCCGCGACGCGGCAATCACGAGACCCAGACCCCACAAGGCCAGCCTGCACAAGCCCGGTCTGCACGATCCCGGAATCCGATGCTTCATCCGAGTGCTCTCCGCGGTAGCCATGGCTCCGGAGGTTAGAGGGCGCTTCGGGGCTTTGTCCTCATGCCCGGGACGAGTGGACGTTCGCCCGGGACGAGGCGAGGTGGGAGCCGACCCACAGGGCCTACGTAGTCTCGACGATGGTCGCCGACATTTCCGGCCGATAGCCTAGGTTCATGGCCGCATCCCCTCTGGCGCTGCACGGCTTGCAGCACTCGTTCACCGACTCCGCCCTCTACAACGGGGCATCCACGCTGCGGCTGCACACCGGCAGACGAATGCCCGCCCTGGGCTGCGGCACCTGGCAGCTCAAGAATCACACCGCCGAGACCGTGCTCGAGGCATTGAAGCTCGGCTACCGGTTGATCGACACCTCGGGCGACTACCACACGCAGCGCGGCATCGGCGAGGCGCTGCGCGAATCGGGCTTGCCGCGCGACGCGGTGTTCGTCGTGACCAAGGTCGAGGAAACCGACGACGCCTATGAAGCTACGCGACGCAACCTGGCGGAGCTGAAGCTGCGGCATGCGGACCTGGTGCTCATCCATCGGCCGCCCGACCGCGGCGTGGGCGAGGTGCTCTGGCAGGAACTGCGTCGCGCCAAGCGTGATGGACTCACCCGGGACATCGGCGTCTCGAATTACTCCATCGAACAGATCGAAGAGCTGGTGTACCGCACGGGCGAACTACCGGTGGTGAACCAGATCGAGTGGACGCCGTTCGGGCACAGCCCGCGCATGCTCGACTTCTGCCACGACAATCACGTGGTGATCCAGGCCTGGAGCCCGCTCACGCGGGGGGTGAAGCTCAACGACGACAAGCTGGCCGCGATGGCCGCGCGCTACGGCCGCACGCCGGCGCAGTTGCTGATCCGCTGGAACCTGCAGCTGGGCGTGGTGCCTTTGCCCAAGGCGAACCACGTCGGCCACCTGCGCGACAACCTGCACGTGTTCGACTTCGAGATTGCGCAGCCTGACATGGTCAAGCTGCGCACCCTCAACGAACACTACTCGGCGCTGGGCCGGCTGTCGTACACCTGATAGATCACTTCACCTGCAGCTTCGATTCGAGCAGTGACACGGACTCGCGTCCGACCACGCGCGCGACTTCCTTCTGGTCGGCGTAGGTGATGTAGGTAGGCACGCCGGTCAGCGAGGCATTCGCCTTGTACCAGGGATCGCTCCACGCGGTTTCGGTGTACTCGTTCGCGATGCGAACGAACGTGGCCTTGCCGGCGTTCTTGCGCGCGAACTCCTCGAACACCGCGAGCGATTCATCGCAAGGGCCACATCCCTTCTTGGGCACCACGTTGTAGTGCACGACGAGCTTTTTCGACTTGTCGTCGAACAGCTTCTTGAGCTCGGGCAGTGTCACTTCCTTCACCGGGCTCGGGCCCAGCGGCATCATGCCCGGGCCCTGCACGTTGCTGGTGCTGGCCACCTTGGGTGGCGTGACCGTGTCGCCGGGCTTGAGGACCAGGACCGTGTTGTTGGTGCCGAGCGCATACACCGTGCCGTCCGCCGCCGTGGCGATCTGGCCGCCCACACTCTTGCAGCTGTACTTCTCGCGCGTGCCATCGGGCTTGATGCGCCCCAGCGTGCTATTGGTCGTGGTGTACCAGAGGCTCTGGTCCGCAGCGATGTGCAGCCCCCTGGGGTTCTCGTTCTCGATGTCGATGGAGGTGAACACGCCGTTCTTCATGCGGCCCAGCTTGTCCCGGGCGACCATCGTGAACCACACCGTGCCGTCCTTGGCCACGCGCACGTGCTTGGGATGGGCCTGGGGCTCCGGGATGTCGTAGCGCTTCCAGCCCTTGGTCTTCAGGTCGAACCGGAACAAGGCGTTCTGACCGATCGTCGCGAACCACAGGGAGTTGTCGGGGCCAACCGCGATGTCGGTGGGCGCGAAATCCGGATTGAGATTGGGCGGTCCTTCGAATTCCTCGATGCTGCCATCCGGCTTGACGCGGCCGATCTTGTTGTTGACGGGATCGCTGTACCAGATGTGGCCGTCGGGCCCCATTACCAAGCCGTCTGGAAATGCGTTCGCATCGGGCATCGCGAACTCCACGCCCTCACCACCCGCCTCGGGAAACCGGCCGATCTTTCCGCGGGGCCGCTTCGCGAACCAGACGTTGCCCTTGCCGTCCAGGACCATGCCGGAAAGCCCGTTGGTGGACCCGTCCACCGGTACGAAGGGGGTCTCGGCGCCCCTCGGATCCATGCGCACGATACGGTTGGCGCTTGGCGCGGCGTACCAGAGGCTGCCATCACCGGCGATGACGAGCGCTGCGTCGTGCCCGCCGGTCATCCGGTTCACGGCCCTGCAGGCCTGCGGCGCCTGCGCCCCGGCGGATTGCGCAAAGGCGAATGCCATGGCCGCCAGCGCGGCCAGCTTGAGTTCCTTCATCTATCTGCTCCCTGATCTGTGTGCGGCGAATGTTATGAGACCGGCGGTAGATTGCTCAAACATTCATGAACCGGGGATGAAGGCCGCGAATAGGTAGGCGACGGTGCTGTCGGTGACCGGCGACCATTGACTTCCCGCTTGTCCCGATGTCCGGCTCCGGAAGAAACAGCCGCCGTGATGTCGTTCCACCGGACAGTAGCTAGGACAAGAGCAGGTGCGGCATCATGTGGTGCGTAGCACGGTATCGGAATGCGATACGAACTATTTCTCACTTGTTTGTGCGTTGGCGCCATAACAGCGTCCGGTGGCGCGCAATTCGAGTGTGCGCGCGGACAAGAACAGGGGAGCTAACAACCATGAGGATGCAGAAGGGATGGGTGCTGGGCGCGGCTCTGGCCGCGGCGGCAATGACCGCGCCGGCCAGCGCCGGCGAAGTCACTTTCCAGTTCCGGCTGGGCGGAACGGACGTGAAGGTGAACGGTGACGAACTGGTGAGCGGCGACGCCGAGAACGACAACGGCCTGCTGGCCGCCGGATTCGCTCTGGCCTATCGCTGGCCCAAGGGCGCGGTGGTCGAGCTGTCGTCGCTGAGCTCGGGCGACATCTTTCCGATCCTGGGATTCACGGACATGCAGCACGTGTCGCTGGGCGGCGGCTGGCAGTTCGACCTCGGCGAGTATTTCCATTTCACGCCGAAGGCGGGCCTGGTCTACACGTCGCTGGAAAACCTCCAGGAAGACATCTGGTCGGGCGGCGAGCCGGTGGAGCGCTTCCACGACGTCGTCCCTTTCATCGAAGCCTCGTTCGATGGGCGTATCGGCAAGCATTTCGGCATCGGCATGTTCTGGCGCCGGAACCAGGAAAGCTTCGGCAACTCCAGCACCTACGGCATGACCCTGGGGTGGACCTGGCTCTGAACCGGGCTAGGAGTGGGGCGCTGGCCACTCCAGCGCCAGCTTCGCGCCGCCGAGGCTGGCGCTGGCGTCCGCGAGTCACGCGGCCGCGATGCAGCGACGCGATGCGCGCGACGATGGCCAGCCCCAGTCCGAATCCGCCGGTCTCGCGATTCCGGCTGGTATCGAGCCGCGTGAACGCGCGGAACACGGCGGTGCGATCGCTCTCGGGAATTCCTTCGCCGTCGTCCTCGACGACGAGGCGGTACAGATCCTGGTCGCGCATCACGGTGAGCTGCACGCTGCTGCTTCGCGTAACGCAGCGCATTGGCCAGCAGGTTGCTGACCGCCAGTTCCATGAGGCGCGGCTCCATCCAGGCGGTATCGAGGCCGTCGTGATTCGACGTGTGACCGTGCGCTCATGCGGCGGGCAGGACGACCACGATCTGCCGCAGCCAGGGCGCGAGCGGAATCGTCTGGCAGTTCATGCGCAATGCCGGGATGGTCGAGCCGCGCGTAGTCGAGCATGTCGGAGATCAGGTCGTCGATCTGCTGCACGTCGGTGTTCACCGCGCGCAAGCTGACCGCGCAAGTGCTTCGT
This sequence comes from uncultured Pseudomonadota bacterium, assembly GCA_963846605.1. Lineage (GTDB taxonomy): Bacteria > Pseudomonadota > Gammaproteobacteria > Steroidobacterales > Steroidobacteraceae > CADEED01. The sequence continues at coordinate 33,839 of CAWJWS010000004.1, read as the reverse complement.
CCACCTCACCCTCGAGCACGGCGGCGGCGAATCGCACGCGCGCCAGCGGAGTGCGCATTTCGTGCGACAGCGCGGCGGTCATCTCCTTCTGCGTCTGGATGAGCTGGCTCACGCGGGCCGACATGTCGTCGAGGTTGGTGGCCAGACTGGTGAGCTGCGTGGTGCTGCGAGGCGGTGTTCGAGCGGCTCGCGGTAGTCGGTCGCGAACTTCTGCGAGGCGGTGGTCAGCACGCGCAGGTCGCGCAGCAGCGGCCGCAGCCACAGGCCGACGATCAGCAGGATGGAGCCGTAGAACACCACCGGCAGGAAACGCATCACGCAGGCTTTCGCGCGGCGGCTCGAAAGGCCCCAGGCGGATCGCGCCATTCAGCGCGGCGGAATTCCACAGGTAGTAGATCCTGCCGTCGTCGCTCTCGAGCTCGTGCGGCACGGGTTCGAGGGGCGCCGCGCCGGAGATGTCGCCGGCTTCGAGCAGGTTGAGCTCGAGGTCCGAGCTTCTCGGCGAGCTGCGCGGCGAGGGCATCGCGCTCCGCGGCGCGGCACGGCCGCGAGCTGCGACTTCCATGAGCTGGAACGTGGACACCAGCCAGGGATCCGCGGCGCGCACCTGGCGCGACTGCAGCGCTGAATCCGAGATCGAGGACGATGGCCGCGACCAGCAATCCACCGGCGAGCACCACGTACGAGCGGATGAACAGCCCGCGATGGCGGGCTGCGAGCCACTCCTTCACGCCTGCTGCCTCACTCTCCCCAGGCGTCCGGTACCAGTAGATAGCCCTTGCCCCACACCGTCTTGATGCGCGTGGGCGCCGCGGCATCGTCGCCGAGCTTGCGGCGCAGCTTGGAAACGCGGCCGTCGATGGAGCGATCGAGGCCGTCGTAGTCGATGCCGCGCATGGTGCGGAACACTTCGTCGCGGCTCACCAGTTCGCCGGCGCGATGCGCCAGCAGGCTCAGCAGTTCGAATTCCTGCGTGGTGAGCGGACACGGGACTGCCCTGCAGCCACACTTCGCGCGAGGTCTCGCTGATGCGCAGCGCGCCCAGCATCAGGTCCGGCTTGCGGTCGCCCGGGGTCGACGCGGCCGCGTTCGGCGCGGCGCAACAGCGCGCGCACGCGCGCCAGCAGCACCATGGGATCCACGGGTTTCATGACGTAGTCGTCGGCGCCGGCTTCGAGTCCGATGACGTGGTCGATGTCGGTGTCCTTGGCGGTGAGGATGAGGATCGGCACCTCGTGCACGCGGCGCAGCTCGCGGCAGATGGTCAGGCCATCCTTGCCGGGCAGCAGCAGGTCGAGCAGCACCAGGCGCGGACGTCTCGCGCGCGAAGCGCTCGAGCGCGCGATCACCGCGTTCTTCCGTCGCGACACGCAGGCCGTTCTGTTCGAGGTAGGTAGCCGTCAGTTCGGCGAGACGGGTGTCGTCTTCGATCAGCAGTATGTCGACATTCGAAGCGTTCATAAGACATCCCAGACATGCCGCGTGCGCCGTTCGCGGCGCCGATCGTCGGAACCCACGCGCAACACCTCGATTTTCACCTCGCGACAGTCGTTCGGTCGCCAGCGGGCGGGCGACAGCCAGAAGCATGAAATCCTCGCTGAACTTCGCGCTGTGCTGGTGTTCGCCGGACACGCGCTGGGCCAGCAACGCAGCGGGGTGGTCTGCACGCTGTCGTTGAGGCAGTACTCGCGCGGGAAGCATGCTTTTCCAGCGGATGTCGAAAGTGACGGCGCAGGTGGTGGCGCCCTTGTCGACGACGCACAGCAGCGGCTTCACGATGAGCTTCACGGGCGGGTCGGCGGCAGCGGACGGAAACGCCAGCGCCATGAAGTCGCTGCCGACCAGCAAGTGTGAGCGAGTTCAGCACGCATCAGAACTGCCAGCCCGACTCCGGCGAAGTAGCCGAAGCACGTAGTCCTGCTTCCACCATCGGGCTCTGCGCGACGCTGTCGTGCAGGCGCTCGTAGTTGGCCGACAGCGCCAGGCGCAGTGCTCTTGGTGAGGTAGTAGTTGGCGCGCAATCCGGCTTCCCAGTCGATGCCGCCGTCGGCGTGGTACTCGCGCCAGCGTGAAGCCGGCTTCATCGGAGTGCACGCCCCAGTAGTAGTCGCTGAGTGTCGTCGCTCTTGTAGGCGACGCCCACCGATGGGTGAAAACGACAGGCGGCCGCGCGTGAAGCGGTAGCTGTAGTCGGCGGACGAGCTCGTAAGCCGTCGTGCGTGCCACTGACGTCGTGGAAGCCGCGCAGCGTCGCCTGGCCCCATTCGCCGCCGAACAGCATCTCGAATCCGAGCTTCGACCGCATAGATCGCGGTTGGGGACCTTGAGCGGCTGCGGGTTGCCGGGAGCTGATCGAGCTCGCCCGTCTGGGACCGTTCGGCGATCGCGCGCGGTCGCAGCCCGCCTCGGCCATGAGCGAAAAATTGACGTACTTCGTGTTCGTCTTGCCGAAGAACGCGCGATCGCTGTTGACGCGCGCCACCAGGTTGGTGGTGAACCACTGGTTGTCGACGCAGCTCGAAGCCCGAGGTCGCCATTGTCGAAGAACCAGCGTTTGCCGAACCACGCGACGTCGATGTCGACGATGACCGGGATGTCGTCCGACTGGATCGCAGTGGATTGGTGCGCATCCCGTATCCCAGGCCGCGCCCGAGCCGCCAGTTGCGTTCCTCGGGCAGCGGACGCGATGGGTGGCTGGATCGCGCGGCGTCGAAGGCACCGCGGCTGTCGGCGCTGCCCGGCGCGGCAGCCGCATCGGTGCGCCTGCGCGCCCTGGGCAATGTCCAGGCCAGCGCCGCCGCCAGCAGGTGCGAATTTCAGCAGGATTTTCATGACGGCATTCTAACGATTCATGGCGCCCGGCACCGCGACAAAGCTGCGCGCAAAGCTGTGTGGAAACTGTGAAAAAGTGTCGCTGGTGCCACCGCGACACAATTTGACGAATTCCCTCAAATGTATCGACAGATCCGCGTGAGCACGCCGAAAGTAGGCTTCGCGTTGGAATTCTTGGGGAGTCTCGTCATGCGCCGTCCGATCAATTGGGTCGTCGTGTCTGTCTGTCGCTGCTGTTCCTCGCATCGGCGAACCTGGTGCCGTCCGGGCGCAGGTTGACGCCGACCCGTGGCGCAGCCTTGGCGGACGGCGCCCGCCCGTGCGGGCAGATCGATGTTCTCGCGCGCGGTCGTCGCCGAGCCCGCCGTCGCCGCAATTCGGTTACGATCCGCGACGACGGTTCGAGTTCCTGCCGCTGCGATGCCGACGCGGCCGAAGTACGCCGCGACCGGTGAGCGATGCCGGTGCGCTCACTTCAGCTTCGCCATCATGGCGATGAAGCGCGGCTCGGCGCGCAGGCTGTCGTAGTCCGGGTCGTTCTCGACCCAGTCCTTCTTGCCCCAGCCCTTGCTGAACATGCGCTCGAGCAGGTCGAGCGCCTCCTCCTTCTTGCCGCATGCGCGCATGCAGGCAGGCGCTGTTGATGATCACGCTCATGTCGTCGGGATAGAGCTGCTCCGCGCGCGCGTGCCCATTCCAGCGCGCGCTCGTCCTGTCCGTCTTCCTGCAACGCGCCCGGCGCCGAACGACAACACGCGGCCATTGTCCGGATTGAGCTCGAGCAGGCGTTCGGCGCGGCGCACGGCTTCGCGATTCACGCGCGCGCGATTCGTCCAGGCGGCCCAACTTGCGCAGCGACTGCGCCTGCAGCAGCGGACTCTCGAAATCCTCACGGCGCACTTCGCCGGCCTTGCGCCACAGCTCGATCGATTTCTCGATGTCGCCGGCCGCGAACGCGGCGCGGCCGTAGTAGTAATACGCGTCGAACAGGTTGGGATTGATGCGCGCGGCCGCCTCGAAGTGCTGCTCCGCTTCCTGGTATCGGCGCTGGTTGGACAACGTGTAGCCGCGCGCGAGGTGCGCGTCGGCGAGATCCGGCGCGAGTTCCATGGCGATGCGGCTGGCGCGATCGGCCTCGGCGCAGGTCTTCGGCGCTTCGAGCCCCACCATTCATAGAGGAGCGCGTGCAGCGTGGCCAGGCCCGCCCACGCCGGCGCGTACTCGGCGTCGAGCGCGATGGCGCGCTGGTACAGCGCGCGCGCTTCGTCCATGTGCGGCTGCTGCATGGTGTGCATGCGCTGGCGGCCGCGCAGGAAGCATTCGTAGGTCTCGATGGCGGTGGGCTGGCGGCGCACCGCGCGGCGCTCGCGGGTCGACAGCTCGCCGCCGCGCAGCAGCGTCGCCACTTTCTCCGCGATCTCGTCCTGCACCGCGAACACGTCGGCCGCGTCGCGATCGAATTTCTCGGACCACTTGTGATAGCCCGTGGCCACGTCGATGAGCTGCACGGTGATGCGCAGCCGGTCTCCCGGCCTTGCGCACGCTGCCTTCGAGCAGCTGACCGACGTCGAGCTTGCGCGCCCACTTCGCGCAGGTCGTGGTCGCCGCGAAACTGGAACGAAGAGGTGCGCGCCGCCACGCGCAGGCCCGTCGACGTGCGTGAGCGCGTCGATCAGTTCCTCGGCCAGTCCCTCGCACAGATAGTCCTGGTCGCGCGCCGGGCTCATGTCGGTGAACGGCAGCACGGCGATCGCCGCGCGCGTCGCGCGGCGGGTGCGACCGCCGCATCGCGGGCGCTCGGCGGGGCGCGACATCGACCGGCGCCGCGAAGCGATAGCCGAGCCGATGGCGCGTCTCGATGTACAGCGGTTGCTTCGAGTCGTCGCGCAGCGCCTTGCGCAATTCCTGGATGCAGGTGACCAGCGCATCGTCACTGACGACGGTGCCGCGCCACACGTTGGCGAACAGCTCCTGCTTGGAAACGGGCGCACCGGGACGCTCGAGCAGCGCGCCCAGCACCAGTGCCGCCTTGCGCGTGAGTCTGACCTCGGCGCCGTTCTCCCAGAGCCGCGCGGTCGCGGGCTCGAAACGAAAGTTTCCGAAGGTGAGGTGCGCTTGCATGCGATCCCGGTGAAATCCCGGCGTTCTCCCGGGATTCGGGAGCGCCGGCGCCGGTAAGCTTTTGTCACATCGAATACGGCGAAACAAGCGTCCGCACGGGACGCCGCGCCGTCTGTGACATTGGAGGACTTCGACATGAAACGTTTGCCATCTTTGTCTACGGCGTCGCGTGCTACGCCGTGTTCTTCGCCACGTTCCTCTATGCCATCGGCTTCATCGGCAACCTGTGGGTGCCGAAGTCCATCGATTCGCCGCGCGATGTGCCGCTGGGCACCGCGCTGCTGGTGAACCTCGGACTGCTGGGTCTTTTCGCCGTGCAGCACAGCGTCATGGCGCGGCCGGCCTTCAAGCGCTGGTGGACGCGCATCGTGCCGGAGGCCGCGGAACGCAGCACCTACGTGCTGTTCTCGAGCCTGCGCGCTGATCGTGCTGTTCTGGTTCTGGCAGCCCATGGGCGGCGTGATCTGGGACATTCAGCTCGCCGGCGGGCATCAACACGATGTACGCCATCTACGTCGCCGGATGGGCGCTGCTGTTCTACGTCACCTTCCTCATCGATCACTTCGACCTGTTCGGCCTGCGCCAGGTGTGGCTGCAGCTGCGCGGGCAAGCCCTACACGCCGCTCAACTTCAAGACGCCGTGGCTGTACCGGCAGGTGCGTCATCCGCTGTACGTCGGCTGGCTCATGATCTTCTGGGCGACGCCGACCATGACGGTTGCGCACCTGCGTGTTCGCGGTGATGACCACGGCGTACATCCTGGTCGCCATCCAGTTCGAAGAGCGCGACCTCATCGACGCGCACCCCGAGTACGCGCGAATACAAGAAGCAGGTGCCGATGCTGCTGCCCTTCACAAATCGTGGGGGCAACCGCGGCCGCACCCCGTGCGCCTGTAAGACCGCCGGCCCGGTAGCGTGACTGAAAGAAGCGGCGAGATCGCTCGTGAACGGCCTGAATGCGCGCGGGGCACGTGGATTTCTTCGACAACGCCTACGCGAATTTCTCCGAGCAGGTGCTGGCGACGATCCGCGAAGCAACCTTCGGCGAGGACATCGGGCAGAACAGCTGGGTGACGGCGCGACGAATACGACGGTCTTCATCGGCTCGTCTGCAGCTGACGCCGGGCTCGCACGTGCTCGAAGTCGCCAGCGGTTCGGGTGGACCCGCGCTGCACCTGGCCGCCAGGACCGGCTGCAAGCGTCACGGGCGTCGACGCGAATCCGGAACGGCGTCGCCACCGCGATCGCAGGCCGCAGCCCGTGCGGGCAGTCGGCGAGCGTTTGCAGTTCAAGGTGGCCGATGCGACGCGCGCCGCTGCCGTTCGGAGACAGACACGTTCGACGCGCTGCTGTGCATCGATTCGATGAACCATTTTCCGGAGCGAGCGCGACTCACTGGAGGAATGGTGCCGCGTTCTCAAGCGGCGGCGGACGCGCGGTCTTCACGGATCCGGTGGTGATCACGGGACCGGTGACCAACGAGGAACTGGCGCAACGCAGCTCGATCGGGCTGTTCGTGTTCGTGCCGCGGGGGCTCAACGAGGAGCTGATCGTGAAAGCGGGATTCAAACTGGTGAGCCAGCTCGACGCTCACGGAAAACGCCGCGCGTGGTGTCGCGCCGCTGGCGCGAAGCGCGGCAGCGTTTCCGCGATGACCTGGTGCGCATGGAAGGCGAGGCGCACTTCGAAGGCGTGCAGAAATTCCTGGGGGCCGTGCACCGGCTGACGGCCGAGCGGCGCCTGTCGCGCATCGCCTATCTCGTGGAGAAGCCGGCGAAGCAGCGAGGCCCGCGGCGGCCGGTCCTTCCGTGAAAGGAAGTCCGGGCGCCCACGGTGTTTCACGTCAACGGCGTCAGTGCGTCTTGTAGTAGGCGTTGGCGCTGTCGCTGTAGCTGGCGACGCCATCGCCGCGGGTCAGCTTCTCGAGTGAATCCGCCGGCGCGGCCTTCGAGCTGTTCCTTGGTGAACGGCACCACGTAGCTGTCTTCGCTTTCCACGTAGTCGAGCGCCGACCAGGGCACCGGGTGGAACTTCTCGTTCATGCCGAGAAAGCCGCCGAAGCCCACCACGGCATAAACGATGTTGTTCGACAGTTTGTCGAGCACGATGTCCTCGACCGTACCGATCTTCTCGCCGGCCGTGTTCTTCACGGTGGTGCCGATCACTTTCTTGGCGCGAATCACTTCGGTATGTCCCGATGCGGTTGTCATGGCGGAAGCCTCCATTCAATTGGGTCGTTGATGGACCATTGATCTCTAGGAGAGCGGGCCGCTGGCCGCCGCATCGGACTGCAGTGCGCCCGCGCCTGTCAGCGGATCGTCAGTTCGATGTCGTCGGCGTGGAAGTTGGAGTCCCGGCAGGCGATACGCAGCGTGCCGGACGAGCGGCGCAATGACGACGGCGGGGATCATCCATTTTCAGGGTGCCGCGCGCGCGCGAACGCGAGCTCCCGCCAGTGTTCGTCGCCATGCGGGCGGTACAGCGCGACGGCATTCACGCACAACGCCGCGCGGTAACGCAGCTTCCAGCGCAGCGTCGGCATCGTTGAGCGACGACCAGGTGAGCGCCTTGCGGCGTCGTCGGCGAGTTCCAGCGGCCCCAGCACCGCATTCGCCACGTTGAGACGCCGCGCCATGACTGGCAGCTTGCTGCGCGAGGCCCTGGCTGCGGCGTCGCCGCTGGCGACCAGGTGCTCCTTGATCTCGTGATAGCCCCAGCCCGGATTCAGCGCTTTCACCAGTGCTGCGCAGCCGCTGACGTAGGGCGCGCCGATGGCGGCGCCCACCAGCGAGCTGTGACCGCTGGCGCGCCAGTGCGGCACGCGCGCGAAACCGGGCGCGGCGATGTGCGCGCCCGAGGCGGGGTAGTTAGCGAGCGGCCGCATCTGGTCGTCGACCGACAGCACGCTGATGAGGTTGGGGGTTTCCTCGTCGGGGAAGGTCTGCGCGTGCGCGTCGGACGCGGAGCACACCACCAGCGCATTGCGCGTCGCGGCGTACTGGATGGCGCGCTGCACGGCGGGCAGCGACACGTCGCCGGCATGCGAGACATTGACCACGCTGGCGCCCATCTCCACCGCGTACTCGATGGCGTGCGGCAGGTCGAGGGCCTGGGGTCCGGCGCGCGTGGTGAAGCGCACGGGCAGGATCCGCGCGCCGGGCGCGACGCCCGAGAAACTCTCGACGATCGCTGTGGCGGCCGGCGGCGACGCCCGCGGCATGCGTACCGGGGATGTCGTAGGAATCGGCCGACATCGCGTGGTGCGAAAGGTCCCGGTGGATGTTAGGACCTAACAACGGGTGGTCGAGCTGCACGCCCTCGTCGACGATGGCGATGACGACATTCGGGCTGCCGCGCGTGCGAATCCAGGCACGCTCGACCCCGAGCCACTCGAAAGCAGCGCCAAAGCGGCCTGGGTTGGCCGCTGCCGTCATCATGGATGAACCCCTTGGCGAGACTGCAGTTCTCGCATCCTGCTTCTGCGACGAGGCGCGAAGCAGTGACAGGCGGGGATCAGTTCTTGAGGAACTCGAAGTCGAGGGCCTCTTCTTCGGGCGACTGCTTGCGCACCCGCAGCGAATAGGCGCCTGCTTCGAGCTGGTCGCCGTCCACGAGCACCTCGAGCGTCATCGGCGAGGCCGGGCGCTGCCCGTACAGGGTGGCGACCGTGTCGATGTTCCTTTTCGCATCGAGACGGTCCAGCGCGATGCTGTAGAGGATGCGCAGTGTCGAACAATCCGACGATCTCCACGCGCACCTTGCCGGAGGGCAGCACGGGCGTGGACTCGCTGCCGCGGACCAGCGCGAGCCGCAGGGAGTTGCCGCCGCGCGGCGCGTCGGCGTGACGCCGCGGCCATGATGGCGGGCGCGGTGCCGGGGACATATTGCTGCCACAGCCAGAAGCCCGCGATCATCACGAACAGGACGCTGGCGGCCGCGGCCAGGGTCCAGCGCATCGGGTGGTTAGACCGCACGAACTCGGCGGTGGACCCGCGCGCCACCTGGCGCATGCCGGCGCGCAGGCGCTGCTCGAATTCCACCTGGCGCGCAAAATCCGGATTCGCGACGCAATACTCCTCGAAGGCACGAGCGTCGTTCTTCGCTCATGCGTCCGCGGACATATTGTTCGATCTGATTCTGGTCCATTTTTACGGGGTTCAAATTCCGAGATTGAGCAAGTCGCGCTTGGAAAATCCCCGCTCTTCGAGGATTTGCCTGAATCGCTTGCGAGCGCGACTCAGGGCCTGATTGAACGCGGCTTCGGTTAGGTCCAGCTCCTGACAAATGACTTCCTTGTCATGATCGTCGAGATAAAAACGTTTGAGCATCAGGCGATCCCGGGGTTGTGGTAATTCGCGCAACAGCGCACGAACCGCCAACGCGGCCTCCGAATCCGCGGCGATCTCCTCGACACTCCGCGACGGATCGGCATTCCGTTCCGTCGCCTCACTATCCACATCTGTTCTCTGTCGCTCAGCCTTCCGCAGTGACGCGATTGCGAGATTTCTTGCTGTTTGGGCTGCGAAGGCGGCCAGTTTCTGGGGATCGTCGATGCCGGCGCCCCGCAGGCGCTGGATTACGACTAACAGGGTTTCCTGGACGAGGTCCTGGAGCAGGCCGCCATCGCCGCCGGTGCGGCGACGCAGCAGCACGCGCAGGCCGGGCTCGAACTGACGGATCAGCTCACTCTCGGCCGAGACGTCTCCTTCCCTGATCCGGCGCGACAGCTCGCCGCCTGGAACGAAATCCATACCCCCGAAGCCCTTTATCTGATTGGAATGCCCGCGCCGGGATTCTATCCTTGCACCCGCGGACAAGAGCTTGAATATCACACGGTTTTTTCAAAGGAAGCGGGGGATGCTGAAGACATATCGCGGGTCGTGCCATTGCGGGGCGGTCCGTTTCGAGGCGGACATCGACCTGGCGCAGCCCACGTACCGCTGCAATTGCTCGATTTGCTCCCGTAACCGGTTCTGGGCCGCCGTGGTGAAGCCCTCGGCAGTCAGGGTTCTGGAGGGCCGGGGGAACCTGACGCAGTACCTGTTCAACTCCATGCAGAACGAGCACCGCTTCTGCCAGACCTGTGGCGTCCGCCCCTTATGGCATCGGCCGCACGCCGGATGACCAGGAGGTCTACGGCGTGAACATCGGCTGCCTGGAAGACGCCACGGCCGAAGAGCTGGCGGCCGCGCCGATCAAGTACTGCGATGGGAAGAATGACAACTGGCAGAACGCGCCAGCCGTGTTCAGCTATCTGTAGCGGTCATTCCATCGCGAAGCCGTCGACCGGCAGCTTCACGATGAACGTGGTGCCGTTGCCCATCTCGGTCGTGAAATCGATGCTGCCGTTGTGGCCGTTGATGATGACCTTGCGCGCCACCGACAGGCCCTGACCGGTGCCCTGACCCACTTCCTTGGTGGTGAAGAACTGGTCGAAGATGCGCTCGCGGATTTCTTCCGGAATGCCGCCGCCGGTGTCCTGCATTTCGATGACCACGTATTCGCCGTCGGCCTTCGTGCGCACGATGATCTTGCCGCGCTCGCAGGTGCCCTTGATCTTCTCGCCGATGGCCTCGGCGGCGTTGACGACCAGGCCGAGCAGCACCTCGTTGATCTGACCGCCGTTGCAGGTCACGAGCGGAACCTCTCCCAGCTCCATCTCGACGTCGGCGACGTTGGAGTACTCGCTGCGTGCCACCATCAGCGTGCTGCTGGATGGAGCGGTTGAGGTCGAACTGTCCCACCGCGTCCTTGTCGACCAGCGAGAAATCCTTCATCGAGCGCACGATGTCGGCGATGCGCGTGAGGCCCTCGCTCATGAGCTTGAGCGCCGGCGGCATTTCCTGGCGCAGTTCCTCGACGTTCTCGTCGTCGTCGTCCGGTTCGCGCGCGGGAATCTGCGCACGCAACGTGTCGATGTACTCGAACAGCTTCCTCACGACCGTCCTGCACGAACGACACGCTGTCCTTGAGGTACTGGATAGGCGTGTTGATCTCGTGCGCCACGCCGGCGGCGAGCCGGCCGATGGATTCGTGACGCTCGATCGACGCCAGGCGTTCTTCGGCAGCCTTGCGATCGGTGATGTCGTAACCCGTTCCGACGATGCCGGTGAGATTGCCCTGCTCGTCGCGCACCGGCACCTTGCAGGTGAGGATCGTGCGGTTCATGCCGCGAGTCTTGTCGTAGGCCACTTCCTCGCGATTCATCAGCGGCATTGCCGGACTGGATCAGCGCCTGCTCGTCGGCGAAGAACTTCTCCGCCATCTCGCGCGGGAAGAAATCGAAATCCGTCTTGCCGACGAGCTCCGCCGGGCTCACACCCATGCGGCGCGCGACCAGCTCATTGCACGCGGTGAAGCGGCTCTTCGCGTCCTTCGCGTAGATGATCGCCGGGATGAGGTCGATCATCGTGCGCAGCACGTTTCGTTCGTGCGCCAGCGCGTCCGCGAGATTCTGGCGTTCGCCACTCACGGTTGGACACTCGTCCTCAGTCGTCAGTCACGTCTCGTTTTTGGGGGCAGGCTGTTCACGTCGGGAGGCCTCTCGGCTTCGTTCTCGGGTAACGGCTTAGGACCCAAAATCTTGAACAGCGGCAATGACATGCCGCCACGTGGCCGCAGGTCCAATTCGATTTCAAAAAGACGTAAACCGGGGGCCGGGACGGCTCCCTGGGCCGTGCTTCAGGCCCGATCCAGCAGCAATTGGTCGAAGGTCGCATCGAAGCCCTGGCCCTTCGGGTGCGCAGACCATGACACCCACCTGACCTTCTGCTGGGCCGGGAAGTAGCCCTGCCGGACCGTGATGTACTTCTCACCGTCGATGGAGCAGCGCGCTTCGATGGAGTCCTTCTGCCGGACCACGCGCCAGTAGACCGCGCCGCGCTGCGTCAGGTCTTCCATGGTCGACCAGTCGGAGAAATCGTGCGTGAACACCACGCTGGCCCAGCGCTTGTTCTCGACCAGCTCGGTGCCGCATTTCATCCAGTGCTTTTCATCGAGGCGGACCATGAGCCCGGCCTGGTCGTACAGCGCGCCGTAATTGCCGTCGACGCGGGCCTGGAACAGGAAGTCACCGGACACCGGCAACGTGCAGGAAATGCCCGTTGTCGTTGATGTAGCCGTAAAAGGTCTTGCGCCAGAAGTCCGTCTTGCCGCGCGAGCGCACGCGGAGCACGCCTTCGCTGTAGTTCTCGTTCGCCGGCGGGTTGAGCCAGCTCATGCGGCTCAGCAGGTCGCCGCCGGCGCGGCGTTCCACCGCGGGCGTGGCGGCACCCAGTGCGGGGGCAATAGTGGAGGCGAGCGCGACGCCGCTCGCGGCACCGAGGAATTCCCTGCGTGAACCTGGCATGTTGACTCCTTGGCTGCGCGGCTCAGGCCAGCGCGGGTAGATAGGTGCGCAGCTCGCGCCGGCAGCTTTCCGGGTCGCGGAACTGGATGGCATGCAGTCCGCAGTCGCGTGCCGCGGCCACGTTCCGCGGCAGGTCGTCGACGAACACGCTCTCGGCGGGCACGATGCCGGTCTTCTCCACCAGGTGTTTGTAAATCGCCGGATCGGGTTTGATCAACAGGATCTGGCCGGAAATCACCAGGTATTTGAAACGCGAGAAGAACGGGTGCTTGCGGGACAGGAAGTCGAAGGTGCTCGCCGGCATGTTGGAGAGCAGGTAGAGGTGCGCGCCGGCGGCGGTGAGGTCGTCGAGCAGCCGCACGGTGCCGGCGATGGGCTGCAGCGAATCCACGGTCGCGTCGATGAGGCGACGGGTCTCGGCGGCGCTGAGGCCGGTCTGCCGGGCGAAGTGTTCGATGGCGCCGTCGTAGGTCAGGCTGCCGCGGTCGAATTCATGCCAGTCGGCATGATCGAACATCTCGCGGCGGATCGTCGCCTGGGTTTCCGGGTCGGGGTGCAGCTGGGCGACCGTGACCGAGGGATTCCACTCGAGCAGCACTCCGCCGACGTCAAACACTACATTCTTGATGGGCATAGGCCGCGCATCTTAAATGGGGACATTCCTGATTTTCCAGGAAATGGGGACGGGGCTGGGAGGCGTGCGGTACGTTGCCGCGAGGGTGATGTGCTTTCCGGAGCTCAGTCTCGGGCGCGCGCTTCGCGCGTTCCCTCGGGGGAAGCTACGCAGGTGGAGCTGTCATTTCGCGCACAGCGCGCTGATGGACGACGCCGCTTCGGCGTCGTAGGAGTGGGGCGTGAGCCCCTGGAAATAGTACCTCCGCGCTTGACGCTTCCCCCTCGGCGCCCTCGATTCGCTCCGGAAAGCACATCACCCTCGCGGCAACGCATCGTCGTCGGCGGCCAGCCCCGTCCCCAGCTCCTGGAAAATCAGGAACGTCCCCATTTGCTCGCAAAGGGAGTCGGACGCGGATCAGCGACGGGACAGAAGCAGCTTCACTCCGAAAAAGATCAGCGCGGCGCCGAACCCCCGTTCCAGCCAGGTGACCACGCGTGAACCCTTGAGCGCGCGCGTGCCATGCGCCGCGAGCTTGGCGTAGCCCAGCAGGAAAATGCCGTCGATGACCACGGTGACCGTGAGCATGATGGCCAGCTGCGGCAGCAACGGCCGCTCCGCGCTGATGAACTGCGGCAGGAAGGCGAGCACGAACATCAGGTTCTTGGGGTTCGTGAGCTGCACCAGCAGGCCCTGCAGGAAGATGTTGCCGCGCGCCGGCGGCTTGGGCGCCACCGCGGTCACGTCGGGCGTGGCTTGCGTCTTCGACAGGATCATCTTCACGCCGAGGTACATCGAGATACAGCGCGCCGATGATGCGGATGACCGTCATCGCGCCGCTCATCTGCGAGAGCACCGCCGCGAGGCCGAACGCCACGAATGTGAAGCACACCAGGTGCCCTGCGAGGATGCCAGCCGTGCCGGCCACGGCGCCGTGCATGCCGTGGCGCGCGGCCTGCGACATGGAGAAGAACACCGCGGGCCCCGGGGAGAGCGCCATCATGGTCCAGGCGGCGAGGAAGAGCAGGAAAGTGTCGAGTGCCATGGCGACAAACTATCCGACGGCGAAGCGCAGGTGTCGAGACAGTTCGGCTGTCAAACGCGGCCGCTGTAATGAAATGGGGACATCCCTCATTTCGCTGTAACAATCAACTGCCGCCGAGCGCATCCGCCACCCGCCCGATTGTTACAACGAAATGAGGGAAGTCCCCATTTCGGTCGATCAGTAGGCCGGGCTCGTCGCGATCACGCCCGGCATAGGCACGCGGTCGTCACGCGTGGGCATGGGCGCCACCACGGGAGACGTGAGCCCCTTCACCAGGTCCGCGATCTTCACGGTGCTGCCGCTCACGAAACACTTGTTCGCCGCCGCGCCGATGAGGATCGAGTACAAGCCGCTGCGCTCGTCGGCCGCGCGCTTGTACTTGTCGTCCTCCGCCTTGCCGAAAACTTCCGTCAACATGACGTTGTCGCCGCCGCCATGGCCGCCGGTGCCGGTCCAGACCTCGAGATCCTGCGCCTTGCCGCGCAGCGGGATCACGCGGATGCGCTCGCGATCCTGGTCCCCCTGGTAGTTGGTCGCGCCCGCGGACACCGCGCCGCCTTCCACGATGCTGTGCTCGATGCGGCCCTTGGTGCCGTTGAAGGCGATGTTGTAGCCCTCCCAGGAATTCATCGCGTTCAGCGAGTACGAGAGCGTCGCGCCCGTCTTGTACTTCACGATCACGTTCATCGTGTCTTCGATGTTGATGTCCGGGACGGAACACGCAGCGATCACGGAAATAGCCGTCGAACTTCTCGTTGTCGAAGTACAGCTCCTTGAAGTTCTTGTCCTTGGTGATGTCCAGGAAGAACGTGCACTTTTCTTTTTCCGGGCAGGTATGGCAGCGCTCGTGGTGGCTCTGCAGTCCCATGCGCTGCGCCATCTTCGGCGTGTAGAACTCGCGCTTGCCGTAGGCCAGCACGGATTCCGGATCCGAGCCCAGCCACCAGTTCACGAGGTCGAAGTGATGCGTCGACTTGTGGATCATGAGGCCGCCGGAGATTTCCTTCTGGCTGTGCCAGCGGCGGAAATAGTCCGCGCCGTGCAGCGTGTTCAGCAGCCACTGGAAGTCCACCGAGAGCACGTCGCCGATGACGCCGCTCATCAGCAGGTCCTTCACCTGCGTGCGCGGGGGCGAGTAGCGGTAGTTGAACAGCACGCGCACGTGCTTCTTGTTGCGCTCGCAGGCGTCGAGGATGCGCTGCGCCTTCTCGGGCGTGGTCGTCAGCGGCTTCTCGGTGATGCAGTCGCAGCCGGCGTCGAGCGCGCGCACGATGTAGTCATCGTGATAGGCATCGGGGCAGGTGACGATCACGCAATCCGGCTTCGTCTCCTTGATCATCTTGTCGAAGTCGGCCGCCAGGTACTTCTTCGGCTTGGCGCCGTTGGCGGCGACGAACTTCGCCGCCGTCTCGAGGCGGCCCTGGTTCGTGTCGCACACCGCGACCAGCTCGTTGTTGTCCTTGAACGTCTTGGTGATCGCGGTGAGGTACATGCGCGAGCGCGATCCCACGCCCACGTTCACGTATTTGCGTCGGGGCGCAGCGGCGGTGGCGATGGCGGAAAGTCCCACGGCGGCGGCTCCGGCGCCTTTGAGCACGGCGCGCCGGTCGAAAGTCAGGTCACTCATCTATATGTCCCCCGGAATTGGCTGGCGATTGCTGGCGGCGGGTCCCTTGCCCCGCGATCGGCCGAAGATACCGCAAAATCGCTCAGAAGCGATCACGGACGAGCATGAATTCGCGCGTCTATATGGGGGATGGGCAATACTCCGGCGCCAAAGAGACGAATGAACAGGGGATCGATGAACAAGCGCGTTTCCGTTACGTCGCTGCTCTTTCTGTTGTTGCCGGCTGCCTGGGCGGCCGGCACCCATCGATCGGCATGCGCTCGTCAACCGGCACAACCCGACCATCACCGCGGTGGATCCGGCGTCGCCCTTCATGGTGGGCAACGGCAGCATCGCCTTCACCGCCGACATCACCGGGCTGCAGACCTTCCCCGAGCAGTACTCCTCTCTGGTGCCACTGATGACGCAGGCGCAGTGGTCCTGGCACTCCTTCCCCAATCCGAAGGGTTTCAAGATCGAAGATGCGATGGTGCCGATGAAGGTGCAGGGCGGTACCCGCCCGTACCCGGCGCTGACGAACTGGGACCAGGCCAAGGCCGAGCACATCAAGTGGCTGCGCGAGAATCCGCACCGCTTCAATCTCGGGCGGTTGGGTCTGCGCCTGGCGAAGAAGGATGGGAGCGTCGCCACGTTCGCCGATCTCAGTGACACGCGCCAGACGCTGAACTTGTGGAATGGCCGGCTCCATAGCCAGTTCGTGTTCGATGGCTCGCCCGTGCAGGTGGAGACCACGGTGCACCCTACGCGGGACGTGATCGTCGTGCGGCTGCGCACACCGCTGCTCGCCGACGGCCGCGCCGCGATCGACCTCAAGTTCCCGGGCGTGAGTTCGAATCTGAACCCGGACCCTTCCGACTGGACGCATCCCGGGACGCATTCGACGCAGGAGCTGTTCAAGGGAGCCGTTGGCCTCAGGCTGCTCCGCAAGATCGACGACACGCAGTACTCGGTGCGCGTGTCGACGGATCGCAACCTCGATATTTCGATGCCCGACGCGCACCGCTACCGGCTTGCCGCGCCCGGCGGAACCCAGGTGACGATCCTCGTGGAATTCGCGCCGCAACCTCCCGCCGAGCGCATGCCCCTTCCGGACATGGCGATGGTGGCGGCCGCGGAAAGCTGGGAGAAGTACTGGACGACGGGTGGCGTGGTGGATTTCAGCGGCAGCCGCGATCCGCGTGCCCGCGAACTCGAGCGTCGCATCGTGCTCTCGCAATACCTGAGCGCCCTGAATGGCGCGGGCTACATGCCGCCGCAGGAAGAAGGGCTGTTCTCCAACAGCTGGAACGGCAAGTCCCACCTCGAGATGCATGCCTGGCATTCCGGCCACTTCGCCGCCTGGGGCCGGCCAGAGCTGCTCGCGCGCAGCATGGGCTGGTACCTCGAGCGCCTGAAAGGCGCGGAAGAACGCGCTCGTACCAACGGCGTGCGTGGCGCGTGGTGGCCGAAGATGGTCGGGCCCGAAGGCCGTGAGAGCCCCAGCACCATCAATCCGTTCATCATGTGGCAGCAGCCGCATTCGATCTACCTGGCGGAGCTGCTGTATCGCGCGCGGCCGGACAAGGTGACGCTGGAGAAGTATTCGCCGGTGGTGTTCGCCACCGCCGATCTGCTCGCGAGCTGGGCCACTCTCGAGTCGAAAGAAGGTGAGTCGAAGCAGGGGAAGCGCTACATCCTCGGTCCGCCGCTCGTTCCCGCGCAGGAGAATTTCACCGCGACCGAGACGTACAACCCGACGTTCGAGCTGGAGTACTGGCGCTTCGGCCTGCAGACCGCGCAAGCCTGGCGCGAACGAATGGGCCTCAAGCGCGAGAAGAGCTGGGATCGCGTGCTGGCGCAGCTCTCGCCGCTGCCGCAGAAGGATGGGCTGTATCTCGCCGCGGAGTCGCAGCCTGATCTGTGGACGCGCGCCGCATCGGCGGAGTGCAGGGGCAAGGCCGCGCACGAATGTCCGAACCGCGACCACCCGTCGTTCGTCGCCGCCTTCGGCTATCTACCCGGCAAGGACGTCGACCGCGCCACGATGAGCCGCACGCTGGACGCAGTGCTCGACAAATGGGACCTGCGTCAGACCTGGGGTTGGGACTGGCCCATGCTTGCGATGACCGCGACACGGCTCGGCCGCCCGGATCTCGCCGTGAACTTCCTGCTGACCGATCAGAAGAATTTCCAGTTCGGCGTGTCGGGCATGACTCCGCGCGTGCACATCGTCGCGGACGATGCGCCGCATGCGGCGGGCATTGGAGTAGATGGGCCGGGCTATCGGCGCGCGGCGGAGACGTACTTCCCGTCGAATGGCTCGCTGTTGCTGGCGGTTGCGCTGATGGTGGCGGGCGACGGGGAAGGGCAGGTGAACCCGGGATTTCCGAAGGACGGGAGCTGGGTGGTACGGAGCGAGGGCGTCAGGCCGCTGCCATGAAGCAGGACGATAAAAAGGTGAGGGTGCGGGTGCTCGCTACGCGAACGGGTTGACTACCTTCAAGCGCTTCTCGATGACCT
Source organism: uncultured Pseudomonadota bacterium (assembly GCA_963846605.1). Classification (GTDB taxonomy): domain Bacteria; phylum Pseudomonadota; class Gammaproteobacteria; order Steroidobacterales; family Steroidobacteraceae; genus CADEED01. The sequence continues at coordinate 15,754 of CAWJWS010000004.1, read as the reverse complement.
GGCCGTGCTGAAGATCCTCTGAATAAAGCACGCGGCAACCGCATTCGATCGCGGTGGCGACGATCATCGAGTCGTAGAGCTGAAACCCACTGCGCTCCGCTATCTCGAGCCCGTGTTCATGTACCTCCAGCGTCAACGGGTGCGTGCGGCAGAATTCGCGGAGGGTGGACGTGACCTCGCGAACCTCAGCCACCGACAGCGCGTGCTTGCGCAACGCCACCGCGGCGAACTCATTGAGCACCTGGATGCTGATGACACCGCGCCGCTGAACCAGTTCTTCGACTCGATCCGCCTTTTCGATATCCGCTGAGAGCAGATGCAGCAGGACGCTCGTGTCGAAGAAGACGTCACCGTCGCGCATTCGCATCCAGTCTGTCGAACTTGAAGTCTTTGGGCAGCCGCCCGCGGAAGGTACGAAGACGCGTCAGCAACGCCTTGGCGTCCGGCGACTTCTCGATACCCAGGGACCGCTCGCCCAAGGCGTGCAGAACCACATCGTCGCCCTCGCGCAGACCCAAGGCCTCGACCACTGCCGCCGGCAGCCGGACCGCCAGGCTGTTACCCCACTTGGAAACCTGCATGATCATCTCCTGGATATACATCTGGAAAGAAGTATATCCAACACGCAAATCCACCGGCATGGCCACGTTTCCCGACTTGCATCCCGCCTTGCCGCCCGATTAGACGCCCGGCCCGGTTGAGGCCATCATCCCCGCCCATGACCCTCACCGAGCTCCGCTACATCGTCGCGCTGGCCCAGGAGCAGCACTTCGGCCGTGCCGCCGAGCGCTGCCACGTGAGCCAGCCAACGCTGTCGATCGCGGTGAAGAAGCTGGAGGAAGAGCTGGGCGTTCTCTTCGAGCGCGGCAAGACCAAGATCATCCCGACGCCGCTGGGCTCGAAGATCGTGGCCATGGCCTCGAGCGTGCTGGAGCAGGCAGCGGCCATCAAGGACGTGGCGGAAGCGAACAAGGATCAGCTCGAAGGGCCCATCGCGCTGGGCACGCTGCCCACGATCGGACCCTACCTGCTGCCGCAGTTCATCCCGCTGCTGCAGGAGACGACCAACAAACTCTCGCTGTACGTGGAGGAGGGCAGCACCTCCGATCTCGCCGGCAAGCTGCGCAGCGGTGACCTCGACGCCATCCTGGTGACGGCGCCGTTCATGGAAGCGGACGTGGTGGTGCAGCCGCTGTTCGAGGAGCCCTTCGTGCTGCTGCTGCCGGCGGATCACCGGCTGGCCAGCAAGACGCGCATCGAGGCCACGGACCTGTTACCCCGGGAGCTCCTGTTGTTAGGCGAGGGCTATCCGCTGCGCGACGAGATCCTGACCTCGTTCCCGCACCTGGATCCGCAGAAGGAGTCCGGCGCGGGGGTGCGCACCTTCACGCAAGGTGCGACCCTCGAGACCTTGCGTCACATGGTGGCCTCGCATCTCGGCATCACCATCCTGCCGCAGACCGCGGCGGAGGCGCCCCTGTACGCGCCCACCATCCTGACCACGCGGCCCTTCGCGAATCCGGTGCCCAAGAGGACATTGGTCCTGGCCTGGCGGGTCAGCTTCCCGCGACATAAGGCCATCGACCTGCTTCGCCGCGCCATTCAGGCCAGCAGTTCCGCGTACTGGAATTACAATACGGCCAAGTCCCAGGAAGCCCCTGGCGTGATGGTGGAAAACCGGAACTGGTGATGCGGCACATCCAGAAGTTCGTGATCGTCGGCGGCGGCACCTCCGGGTGGCTGGCGGCGTCCATGCTCTGCCAGCATTTGAAGCGCGAGCTCTGCGAGATCGAGCTCATCGAATCCGACGAGATCGGCACCATCGGTGTCGGTGAGTCCACCGTGCCGCCGTTCGTGGGTCTCATCCAGCGGCTCGGCATCGACGAGAAAGAGTTCATCCACGCCGTCGACGGTACCTACAAGCTGGGTATCAAGTTCGTGGGCTGGCATCAGCGCGCGGATTCCTACTTTCATCCGTTCGGCGTGATCGGCAAGCCGATCGAGAATCACGATTTCTACCAATGCTGGCTCAAGGCGCGCGCACAGGGCGACACCTCGAACCTGCAGGACTTCTCGCCCTGCAACGTGATGGCGGAGCAAGGCCGGTTCTTCCATCCGTCCAAGGCGCGCAACACGCCGATCGGTGGCGCCAACTACGCACTGCACGTGGATGCGCTGCTGGTGGCGAAGTACCTGCGCAAGTATTCCGAGGACCGCGGGCTCAAGCGCACCGAGGGCAAGGTGGTCGAAGTCGGGCGGCGCGCCGATGGTTTCATCGAGAGCGTGACGCTGGCCAACGGCAGCAAGGTCAACGGTGATTTCTTCATCGACTGCACCGGCTTCAAGGCGCTGCTGATCGGCAAGACGCTGGAGGTCGAGAGCGTCGACTGGTCCAACTATCTACCCTGCGACCGCGCCGTGGTCTGCAAGACCGAGAACAAGGGTTCGCTCACGCCGTACACGCGTGCCACCGCGCAGGCGGCCGGCTGGAGCTGGCGTATTCCGCTGCAGCACCGCGTGGGCAACGGCTACGTGTACTCAAGCCAGTTCGCGACCGATGCCACGGCGCGCGCGACGCTGCTGCGGGTGATCGACAACAGCTGTATCGAGGAGCCGCGCATCATCCCGTACACCACCGGGCATCGCCGCGAGTTCTGGAAACACAACGTACTGTCGCTCGGTCTCGCGTCCGGGTTCATCGAGCCGCTCGAGGCGACCAGCATCCACCTGATTGCGCGCGGCATGGATTTCTTCCTGCGGTACTTCCCGGGCAAGGATTGCGAGCAGGCGCTGGTGCGTGAGTACAACCGGCGAATGATCGCGGACTTCGAAGAGGTGCGCGATTTCATCGTGCTGCACTACGCGGCGACGGCGCGCGACGACACGCCGTTCTGGCAGTGGTGCAAGAACATTCCGCAGCCGGATTCGCTGCGTGAACGCATCGAGCTGTTCAGGGCGCACGGCGCCATGCGCGAAGGCGTGGACGAATTGTTCCGCGCGTCGAGCTGGCAGTCGGTGTTCGAGGGCATGGGCATCCGGCCCGCGAGCCCGAGCCCGCGCGTGGAGAACCTCGACTACGCCACCATCGAGCAGTCGCTCAAGAACGCGAAGGCCGCGATCGCGGGCATGGTGGAGCACCTGCCCACGCATGAGCAGTTCCTGAAGACGGGTTGAGGAAATGGGACATTCCTCATTTGCAGGAGAACAGGGACCCGCCTCCTCGACTGCGTCCCCACGCTTGTTCCGACATCCCTATCTAAAATTGACGACCTCCAACCGCCCGGCTTCGTCCAGCCCCACGTCGATGCGAAGCGTCGCACTTGTCGAAAGTCGCGACGTATTCGTCCGCGCCGTTGTCGCCGACGCGCTGGAACTGCAGCGATTTCAGTGCACCTATGTTTCCCCTGAAGCCCTGCAGGCCCGTCAGCTGCTGACGAGTGAGTTCCGCGAGCTGCGGACTCATGCTGTCGTAGTCCGGCTTGCCGCTGCCCAACCCTGCGATCAACTTCCGAATGGCGGCATCGCCACGTGGATCCGCTTTCTGGTCCCACGCGCTGCTCCCGTTTCGCTCGAGCGTGGCCAGCACCTGCCGGGCGCGTACTCGTCGACACGAGTCCCGGTCGCTCCCGGTCGCATACTGACGCAGCGACGTGATGGCGGCGGTCGCATCCGGCACGAACCTGGTCTCGACGTCGTACTCGCGTGCGAACAACGCATTTGGCCGCGGGAGCATTCACGCCGTCGCCGAACTGCCGACGGCGCCACGAGACGCGATCACCACTCCGCCGCACCACGAATAACGACCCATGGTCGCAATTCGTAAACGCCGATAACTTGTCCAGCGACCGACTTCACCGCGGCAGACGTGCGCACCGGCGGCGCGAAATCCGGCCACTGATAGACACTGGCGAGGCGCGTAACACTTCGTACATGAGTCCGCCGCCATTGTCGCCATTGGTCATGACGACCGCGCCCTGCCATCCTCGTACGCGACGAACACGCAGCGATATCCTTCGTTGCCGCCGTTGTGCATGAAGTACTTTCGCGAAGTACTGCCGCCGAGCCGGGTCCGATGCCTTGTGCGCCGACGACCGGCGTCAGCATCGCGCGTGCCGTGGCCGCGGAGATCACCTTGGACCTGCCGGCCAAGCCTCGCGCACGCCGAGCGCATAGCGCGCGAGATCCGAGGGCGTGGTCCACAATCCAGCCGCCGCCATCTCCGGATAGGTGTGCGGCCCGTCCTCCACCGGCGTTCCATCGCCGCGAAAGGGCAGCGCCACTTCTCCCGCGCGAGTAGCCGGCAACGGTTGCTCATAGGTGCTGAGCTCCATGCCCAAGGGCTTCAACACCGCGTTCCGCAGAGCTGCGGCAGGGGAGTTCCCGTGACATCCGCCAGCACCTGCTGCGCCACCGTGTAGCCACCGCCGGAATACCGATGCCGCGAACCCGGGACGATGTCGACGCGAATGGGCGCGGTGTTAGCGGGGCTTTGCCCGTCGAGTACTTGCACCGTGGTGGGCACCTTCGCACCGTCGTGTAACCCGGGAAAGCCATGCACGGTGAGGCCCGCGGAATGCGTGAGCAGTCGACGCAGCGTCACCTTCTGTTCCGCGCGTGAACTCGTTGTCCGGGACCTTCCAGGCCTTCAGGTATTCGTTGACGTTGGTGTCGAGCTTCAGCTTGCCCGCGTCCGACTGATGCATGCACCGCCAGCGCGAACACGGGCTTGCTGATCGACGCCGCCTGGAAGAGCGATTTCTCCGTCGACCGCGGCGCCACCGATTTCGCGACGCCGTAGCCTCGCGCCCATTCGATGCGGCCCTGATGAATCACCGCGACACTCACGCCAGGCACCTTGAGTTCGGCCATGCGTTCGGTCAGGGATTTCAGCGCCGGCTTCTCGCCAGTCACCAGGACAACCGGGGCAAGGCCTTGCTCGAACTGGCGGATGCGCCGGTCGACGTCGGCCGGAGCCGCGAATGCCGGTACCAGGACACAGGCCGCGAGCACCATATAGATGAGTCGTTTCATGCGAACGCTTCCTGAAGCAGGACGGAGACCAGGATGAACAAGACCAGGAAGACCTGGAATGCGTAAAACGCGAGGGTACTGCGCCGAGTGCGGGCAGCCTTCTCATCGGGCGGTGCTGCTTCGGGGACAGGCCAGGCCTTGTATGTGTCGATGACGCGGACTCCCACCGACATCAGATAGCCGCAAATGAGAGAGGCTGCCGCGAGGAAACGCAGCGAGGTCACCGAGCCTTCCCGGGTCACCAGGAACGAAACCACCAGGAACAAGACGCCCACTCCCATGCTGGCGGCTTCCAGCACGAGTGTGTGCCGGCGGCTCATTCGAGGGAGGCCTTCCCAATATCCGCCGGTGAAAACGCGCACCCATCGGGGCACTTCAACGAAATCGTCGGTCGAATTCTTCATGGCGTACAGCTCCCGTTCGAGTTGATCCACGTCCATCTGCAGCGTGACAGCCAGGGACCTGAGCGACGCAAAGCTGATCCGGTGGCCCGCTTCCACGCGCTGAATCGTCCTGAGACTCAGGCCGCTCATCTCGGCAAGCCGTTCTTGCGAGAGCAGTTTTCGTTCTCTGATTGACCTGAATCTCATGCCAGCCTCCGGCGATCGTGACGCGAACGTAGTCGAATCGCTCACTACGGTGACGCCAAAATGCCGCCAGGACTGTCTAACGAGCCCCCATACTGCATTTGACAGCCACACATCGCGGATTCGGCATTTTTGACGCGCGAGCCCCGATTTAGTCTGCAAATTCACAAGGAGGTGCCCCATGACAAGGATGTTCATCGGCGCGGCCCTGCTGGCCGCCAGTCTTACCGCCCATGCCGCCACGGTGTCGCTCAACGCTTCACCGGGCGCGGCCTCGGCGAACCTCACCTGGACCGTGAGCAACGGCCCGGTGAATTCGCAGGAGGTCTACCGCGACACGGACTCCAACCCCAGCGGCCGCGTGCGCATTGGCACGCTGGATGGCAACGCCCGTAGCTACTCGGCGAACGGCCTCACCAATGGCGTGACTTACTACTTCTGGATCAAGGCGCGGCAATCCAGCGACGGCAGTTGGGTGAATTCGAACGCGGCTCCGGCCACGCCGATGGCGGGATCCGGCGGGACTACCTACCACTGGCCGCTCACCGGCAATCTCGGCACGCACGATCCCACCCTCATCAACGAGAACGGCACGTGGTGGCAGTTCCAGACCGGCGCGGGCATCTACGGCAAGGTGTCGCGCAACGGCGGGCTGCAATGGGATCCGCTGCCCAGCGTGCTGCCGAATGGCTTGAGCTGGTGGAAGACATTACGTGCCCAACCAGGCGGGCATCGATGTGTGGGCGCCCGACGTGAAGGTCTACAACGGCCGCACGTACATGTACTACTCGGTGTCGACGTTCGGCTCAAAGGTGTCGCTGATCGGATTGATCTCCGCGAGCAGTATCGCCACCGGTGACTGGCGCGATGACGGGCTCGTGATCCGCACCACGTCCTCGAGCGACTACAACGCCATCGATCCCGGATCTCGTCATCGACGCGAACGGTGCGCCGTGGTTGTCGTTCGGCTCGTGGAACACCGGCATCAAGCTCACGAAGCTGGGCAGCAACATGAAGCCCACCGGTTCGCTGTACTCGATCGCGTCGCGCGGTGGCGGCATCGAAGCGCCGACGCATCGTGCTGCGCAATGGCTACTACTATCTGTTCGTCTCCGTGGGCACCTGCTGCCAGGGCGTGAACAGCACCTACCAGATCCGCTACGGCCGCTCGACCAGCATCACCGGGCCGTATCTCGACAAGAGTGGCGTGAACATGATGAGCGGCGGCGGCTCGCTGCTCGACAGCGGCAATGATCGCTGGAAGGGACCGGGCGGGCAGGACATCGCCGGCACCAGCGTGATCGTGCGCCACGCGTATGACGCGACGGAGAACGGCAACGCGAAGCTGCTCATCAGTAATCTCAACTGGGACAGTGACGGCTGGCCGCGGTACTGAAGTATCTCCAAAGAGCGGGGACGTGCCTCTGGCGTCCCCGTCCTACTTCCCCGCGACAGCGATGATTTCGCGATGGAAGTTCTTCACCCAGCCGTCGAGCGATTTGTCCGAAGTAGACCATGGGGGCACCGAGCCGCGGAACTGATCGAAAGGCCGATCGGCCTGAATCTGTTCCAGCGTCTTGCCGTCGCGCACGCCGCGCTCGACCGCCGCCTTCATCTGCTTCAAGACCTCGAGTCCCTGCGCCACATCCGCTCGCGTCGAGATCACGCCATGTCCCGGAATCACCTTCGCGTCGGCGGGAATCTGCGGAAGCAATAGTTCCAGTGTCGCAATGAGTGGGAGCATCCCGCCGCCGTAGTGACGGTCGCCGAACGAAGCGGCCGGCGTATGTATACGTCGCCCAGGGCGACCACGTTCGCGTTCTTGAAGAACACCACGACATCGCCACCGGTATGCGCGGGCGGCAGCTTCACCAGCCGGATCTCCTCGCCGTTGAGACGCAGCGTCATCTCGCCGTCGAAAGTGATGGCGGGCAGCGCCTCCGGGGCGCCGGGCTTGTCGCGTGTGACTTCGTTGCCGCTGGCCAGCCATCGGCGCGTGTGTTCCGAAGAGATCACCGGCGCGAGCTTCTGGAAAAATGCGTTGCCACCGGTGTGATCGCCGTGGACATGCGTGTTGATCACGAAGCGAAGCGGCTTGGCGGACAAGGCGAACAATGCCGCCTGCAGCCTCACGGCGGTTTTCTCGGTCAACGCATCCACCATGACGATTCCATCGTCGCCGGCCGAGACGACGATGTTGTACTCGAAGCCTTGCAGCACCGATACGCTGCCGGCGAGTGGCGTGGTGGTGAATGGCGGCTTTGGCTCGGCCGCGTCCGCACCCGCGCCCGCGACGGCGACCCAGAAGCACAACGCAAGTCCGCGAAGATTCCGCTTGTTCCGCTCGTTCCGCATGGGCCCTCTCCCGGTCCAAACATCCTGTCCGCCTGGATGGTACGCCCCGACGTCGGATCCTGCCCACGCAGGCGCGATCCCGAATGCTCTTTGATAGCGACTTTCAATCGCCGCCGACAGGCGCCGCGACGGCGTTCCGCTATCTTCGCCGCGGAATAACGAAGGGGACCGAATGCTTCAGAACGTGGACGCTGCGCCCGGCGCAGTGAAGAAGGTTGTCATCGCCGGCGGGGGCACCTCCGGTTGGGTCACGGCAATGGCTCTCTCGAAGCAGTACGGCATGCTGCTCGACATCACCCTGGTGGAGTCCGAGGACATCGGCACCATCGGCGTGGGCGAGTCCACCGTGCCGCCCATCGTCGCTTTCCACAAGCTGCTGGGCATCGACGAGCGCGAGTTCATGCGCGAGTGTGCCGCCACTTTCAAGGTAGCGATCCGTTTCGACGACTGGGGCAGCCTCGGCAACTGGTACCTCCATCCCTTCGGCCGGCATGGGCAGTCGACCTGGTGCGCGGAGTTCTATCCGTTCTGGCTGCAGGCCCGCGCCAAGGGCCTGAAAGTGCCCCTGGGCGAGTACTGCTATGAGTGGCTGGCGGCGGTAAAAAACAAGTTCGCGCTGCGTGACAACCCGCGCATCAACTACGCCTATCACTTCGACGCCGCGCTGTACGCGCGCTACCTTCGCAGGATCGCGGAGAAACATGGCGCGAAGCGCATCGAGGGCAAGATCAAGCAGGTGCGGCTGCGGCAGGCCGATGGCCACGTGGAGTCGCTCGAGCTCGAGGACGGGCGCATCGTCGCGGGCGACTTCTTCATCGACTGCACGGGTTTCCGCGCGCTGCTCATCGAGGGGGCGCTGCAGACAGGCTACGACGACTGGTCAAACTATCTACCCTGCGACCGGGCCGCGGCCTTCCAGACCATCGTCGATGAACCAGCGCCGCCGTACACGGCCTGTTACGCGCATACCGCGGGCTGGCGCTGGAACATCCCGGTGCAGCATCGCGTGGGCAACGGCGTGGTGTTCTGCAGCCGCTACATGTCCGATGACGAAGCGCGGCACCGGCTGGTGACGGATTCCGGCGGCAGGCCGGTAAGGGATCCCTGGCTCATCAAGATCAAGGCGGGCGCGCGCAAGAAGGCGTGGAACAAGAACGTCCTGGCCATCGGCCTTGCTGCCGGCTTCATCGAGCCGCTCGAATCGACCAGCATCCACACCATCGTGACGGCCGCCAACCGGCTGCTGCAGCTGTTTCCGTTCGATGGCTTTGCCCAGCCGCTGATCGATCACTACAACTCGCAGGCGCGATACGAGATCGAGCGCATCCGCGATTTCGTCTGCATGCACTACCACTACAACACGCGGGAGGACGCGCCGTTCTGGAAGGAGTGTCGCGAGATGGAAATCCCGGACACGTTGCGCCAGCGAGTGGAATTGTTCCGCCAGGCCGGGCAACTGTACACGCGCGATCACGAGCTGTTCACCGTCGACTCGTGGGTGTCCGTCCTGATGGGGCAGGGCATCGAACCGCGCGGGTTCCATCGCGGTGCGGCCGCGGATGAAAAGCAGGTCAAGGGATTCATGTCGCTGTATCGCCAGAAGGTCGCGGACGTGGTGAACGCGCTGCCGCTGCATGCGGACTTCGTGAAGCAGTATTGCGGAGCGAATGAATCAGCGTGGGGCTGATGGCCCCTACATCAGCGCTCGATAGAGCATCCGTGTCCCCACGCACAGCAGGAACAGGCCGAACGCGATAGATAGACGCCGCCGGCTCAACGAGTGCGCGACGCGGGCACCGAGTGTCGCCGTCAGCATCGAGCCGGGGCCGATGATGGCCAGCCCCACCATGCTCACGAATCCCACGGACAGCCAGGGCAGATTCGACTGGGGCTGCGCGATCAAGTAGCCGAGGGTGCCGGGCACGCTGATGAGCAACCCGAAGAACGCCGCCGTCCCCACCGCCCGATGGATGGGGTAGCCGCACAAGTTGAGCGTCGGCACTGCCAGCGTGCCCGCGCCGATGCCCATGACCGCGGAGACGCCACCGATGACCGCCGAGGTCGTCGCGCCCACCGGACCGCGTGGCGCATCCTGGGCCACGCGTACTTCATCCAGCGGCAGCAGCATCTTGATCGCGACCGCGAGTGCCACGACGCCGAACACGCCCGCGAGAATCTGCAATGGCGCATGCGACGCCAGGATGCTGCCCGCGAATGCCGCCAGCAGCATGGGAATGCCCCAGCGTTTCGCGAGCGACCAGTCGACCGCGCCGCGCGCGTGGTGCAGTCGCGCCGAGGAGATGGACGTCGGGATGATGGCGGCCAGGGACGTCGCCACGGCCATGTGCATGCGATATTCGGGCGCCACGTCGGCGAACCGCAGCGCGTACTCGAGAACGGGTACCGTAATGATGCCGCCGCCCACGCCCAGCAGACCGGCGGCGAAGCCCGCCAGCAGTCCACAGGAAACGAGAATGGCGAGCAGCGGCAGGTAGGTGGAAAGATTTTCCGCGGTCATGGTTATTGTTATTCGCGGACGCCTTTATGCCGGAGGGCATGCGGTCGTTCAACGGGAGGTGGACGCCGCCCCGATGGGTCAACCATAGCCAGATTTAATCGTCGCCCGACTGCCCGGTTCGACGGAGCCCCCGTATAAAAACGCGCACAACAACAAACGAACCTGAGGGGGTTACGTGGGCGTCGCGAAGCTGTCGATCACCTTTTTCCTGCAGATGGCCATCATCCTGGCCACCTGCCGCGTCATCGGCTGGCTGGGCCAGAAGTACCTGAAGCAGCCGCAGGTGGTCTGCGAAATGATCGCCGGCGTGCTGCTCGGCCCGTCGCTTGTTCGGTCTGCTCGCGCCCGACATCCAGAAGTTCGTCTTCACCCCGAGAACAAGGGCGTGCTCTATGTCGGCGCGCAGTTCGGCGTCGGCCTCTACATGTTCCTCGTCGGGCCTCGGCTTCCGCACCGATCATTTCAAGGCCAACGTGCACAAGGCCGCGTCGGTGTCGCTCGCGGGCATGGCCGTGCCGTTCGTCGTCGCGATCGCCGCGACGCCCTGGCTCATGACCGTCCCGGGCCTGTTCTCCGCGAAGCGCCACGCGCTTCGACGCCACGCTTGTTCATGGGCGCGGCCATCGCGATCACGGCCTTTCCCGATGCTCGCGCGCATCATCCACGAGCGCGGCCTCAGCCACACGGCGCTCGGCACGCTTGTCGCTGTCGGCGGGCGCGATCGACGACGCCGCGGCGTGGTGCGTGCTGGCCGTCGTGCTCGCGAGCTTCGGCGCGGGCGCCGGCGTCGCGTACATCGCCATCGTCGGCGGCGTCGTCGTTCGCGGCGTTCATGATCCTCGTGATGCCGCGCATGCTGGCGCCGCTCGCGCGCTGGGCCGAGCGCGAGGCCGCGGCGGGCAGCCCTTCAACAGCACCATCTTCGCGCTCGCGCTCGATGCTGTTCATGCTGTCGGCCTTCACCGCGGATGCCATCGGCCTGCACGCGGTGTTCGGCGGCTTCCTGCTCGGCTGCGTGATGCCGCGCGGCGTGCTCGTCGACGATGCTCAAGAGCCGGCTCGAGCCGTTCACCGTCATCGTGCTGCTGCCGATGTTCTTCACCTACTCGGGCCTCAACACGCAGCTCACGCTGGTGGCCGACGCCGTCGCTGCTGCTGGTCGCGCTCGGCGATCCTCGCCGTGTCCATCTTCGCGAAGTTCGTCGCCTGCTGGGCCGCGGCGCGGCTCTCGGGCCAGGACAACCGCACCGCGCTCGGCATCGGCGCGCTGATGAACGCGCGCGGACTCATGGAGCTCATCATCATCAACATCGGACTGCAGGCCGGCGTCATCGGCCCCGCGCTGTTCTCGATGCTGGTGCTCATGGCCATCGTCACCACGCTGATGGCGTCGCCGATCTTCGAAGTGGTGTACGGCCGAGAGGCGCGAGAGAGCGGTGAACTCGGCGCGCTGCAGAACGCGAGCTGATTGAAAAAATTACCGGCTGGGAGTCTCGAAATCACTCCGCCCTGCAAGGAGGAGCTGTGCCCCCCACGAGATTTCGGAATTCCCGAGCCGGTGTTCTGTTCACGCCTTCCACAATCCCTAGGGCTTCCGCCATTTCGCTGACGTTCCGCCGCGATCGATAGCGGCGGTGTGATAGCGGTCACTCATGGATTCGAGTCCAGCCGCCGATAAGGGGGCATGACGACAGACATCCTTAGAGAGGCAGTCGCGCACGCGACATAGCCTCCGGATGGGAGATCTGCGCGCGTTCTTGCATCCGCATTCCTCTTGATCGGCAGTTCCACGGCGCTGGCGCAGGATCTCGCATTCCGATCGCTTCACGTTTCGCGGCTTCGGCACGCTCGGCGCAACCACGCATGACACCGACGGCATCGAATACCGCCGCAACACCGGCCAGGCGCGAGGGCGCCGAGTCCGGCGAGCTCGACTTCGGCACGGATTCGATCGCCGGACTGCAGATCGACGCCGCGCTGAACTCCAAGTTCGACGTCGTCGTGCAGGGCGTCACCCGTCAGCGCGCCGACGGCGACTGGACGCCGCGCCTGTCGCAGGGCTTCCTGCGCTTCTCGCCCGATGACTCGCTGGTGCTGCGCGCCGGCCGCATCGGCTACGACATCTATCTACTGGCCGAATCGCGCCAGGTCGGCTACTCGTACCTGGCCGTGCGCCCGTCGCCGGAATTCTACGGCCAGATCACCAACGACGACATCGACGGTCTCGACGTCGCCTACACGCGCCGCATCGGCCGCGGCCTGTTCAAGGCGCGCGTCTTCGGTGGCGCGGGCTCCGGTGAGCTCGCGTTCGCGGACGGCACGCAGTGAGTGACACCACGCGGCGACGATCTACGGCGCCACCTTCGACTACATCTTCCGCGGCTGGACCTCGCGCATCGCGCTGGTGCAGTTCAACTACGACGCCGACGCGAGCATCCCGCTGCTGGTCGCGGCGCGCTGCGCTCCACGGGCTTTCCGAGCGCGTCGGCGGTGGCCGACGACCTCGACCACGACGCGATACCGGTCGCACGGCGTCCAGGTCGGCGTGGCGTACGACGACGGCCCGATGCTGGCGCAGCTCATGTACGGCGTGGTCGACTCCGATTCCATCGCCGGTCCCGAGTTCGACAAGCTCTATGGCTTGTTCGGCTATCGGCTGCGGCAAGTGGACGCCGTATCGTGTCGTACGCGAGCTCAGCGGACCGCGACCCCGTCCACGACGCCGGCCTGCCGACATCCCGCAGCTGGCGCCGCTGAATGCGCGGTCGTGACGCAGATCCAGGACGCCACGCGCTCCACGCAGCACACCACCTACGCTGGGCGTGCGCTACGACCTCAACTCGCACGTGGACTTCAAGTTCCAGGTCGATCGCACGCATGTTCGCGATACCTCGCTGATCTTCGACTACCGCGCCAATGCCGGCACGCCGTATGACATGACGGTGATCACCGCGGCCGTGGACTTCGTGTTCTGAGCGCGCCATGAAACGCATCGCCCTCATCCTGCTGTCCTGCGATGCTCGGCGCTGCGCGGCGGTGCTGGCCGACTGAGCTCGTCATCCATCGTCGTCATCGTCAATCCGCAGAGCGGTGTCGACAAGCTCAGCAAGGAAGAGATCATCGACATCTTCCTCGGGCCGCTACCGAAAGCTGCCGTCGGGCAAGATGGCATTGCCCATCGACGTGTCCGAAGCCAGCTCCGAGCGCGGCGCGCTTCTACCAGCTGCTGGTGAAGAAGAGCTCGTCGGAGATGAGCTCCTACTGGGCGCGACTGGTGTTCTCGGGCCAGACCTCGCCGCCGTTCCAGGTGCCGGATACCAAGACCGCGCTGGAGCTGGTGCAGAGCAGCCCGAATGCCATCGCCTACGTCGACCGCGCGGCGGTCACCGCGAACGTGAAGGTGGTCTTTGAGCTCAAGCCGTGACATCCAGCGCAAGCTAGCCGCGGCTCCTGCCGCGCAGCGTGGTCGCGCGCACCAGCCTGGGAATCCTCGCTGCTGGCCGTGGTCATGGGCATGTTGTTCTCGGTCATGGCCTCCTGGCGCGTGCGCACCGCCGAACAGGACCGCCTGATCGCGCGCGTGCACGAACTCACCGCCACGGTGGAGAGCACCGTGAGCGTGGCCTGCTTCCTCAACGACGCGACGCTGGCCAAGGAGATCGCCACCGGTCTCATGAAGAACCGCATCGTCTCCGGGCGTGCGCATCACCGTCCGGCACGAGGTGTTGCACAGCTCCGGCGGCCGTGCGCCGAGACGCGCGCTCGCACGGACGGCGCTGATTCGATCAGCAAGCCTATCTACTCGCCGTTCGACGCCAGCGCGGTCGTGGGCGCGATCACCCTGTTCGTTTCGCATGCCGAGATCGAGGCGCAGGCCATCGCGTACTCGCGCTACACCACCTGGATGCTCGGCCTGCAGGTGGCCATCGTCGCCGCCGGCGTGGCATTCCTCGTGTACCTGCTGGTCACGCGGCCCATCAAGGGAATATCCGACGAGCTGCATCGGCTCGAGATCCGCTCGGGCATGCGCCTCACCGTGCCTTCCTACCGCCGCACCGACGAAATCGGCCAGCTCGTCATGGACGTGAACTACGTTGATCACGCGGCTCTCGGACGCGCTGTCCACCGAGCGCGATCTGCGCAAGGCGCAGGAACTCAGCGAGCGGCGCATGCGCCTGGTCTTCGAGAAGGCCGACACCGGCATCCTGGTGCTCGACGAGAACGGCGCCGTGCAATCCTGCAATCCTTCGTTCGTGCGCATCCTCGGTCCCGAGGCCGGCACGCCGGGGTCGTCGCTGGCCGCGCTGCTGGCGCCGCATGGTCCGCTGGTGGCGGGGCTCATCGCCGAGAGCTTCGAATCCGGGCAAGCCGCGCGACGCGGATCTCGAGATCGAGGTACGCGGCCGCGGCAAGATCTGGGTGGAACTGTCGGTGAATCCGCTCGGGCCCGAACCTGCTGCAGGGCTTGCTCAACGACATCACCGAGCGCAAGCGCGCGGAGTCGCGCCGCGCATGAACTCGCGGTGCGCGACTCGATCACCGGACTGCTGAATCGCCGTGGTCTCGACAATGCACTGACCAGCGTCGCTGACGTCCGCCATCACTGAATCGCGCCAGCTGGCGCTTGCTGCTGGTGGATCTCGATCTACTTCAAGGCCGTGAACGACACCTACGGCCACGCGGCCGGCGACCTGGTGCTGCGCGAAGTGGCCAATGTGCTGGCCAGTGCGTGCGCCGCACCGACATCGTCGGCCGCACCGGCGGCGACGAGTTCGTGGTGCTGCTGCCCGGCATCGAAGGCCCGCACAAGGCCGAGGAGATCGCGCGAACATCATCGCCGGCCTGAGCAATCCCATTGCCGCTCGGCGACGGCAAGTTCGCGCATATCGGCGCGAGCATCGGCATCTCCCTCACGGGCCTCGCGCGCGAGCCGGCCGCCGCGCTGCTGCGTCGTGCGGACGTGGCCATGTACGCCGCCAAACAGGCGGGCCGCGGCCGTGCGTGCCTGGGCCAGCAGCCGGCCACCGACGAGGACTCGTCCAAGACCGAAGCGGCCTAATGGGGACATTCCTGATTTTCTAGAAATCGGGGACAGGCCTGAAACCGGTGGCGCGTCGGCCTTGGGTCCGAATGGATTGCGGAGCGAATCGAGGGCGCTGAGCGGGGAGCGTTAAGCGCGGAGGTACTCTTGGTGGTTCGGTGAAAGCCTGGGTTCACCAGCAGTTGCGAGCGAAGCGCTGACAGCTCCACCTGCGTAGCTCCC
>CAWJWS010000003.1:0-98629 GCA_963846605.1 uncultured Pseudomonadota bacterium | reverse complement strand
TACGCCATCATCAAGCGAGTGGCGGAATTGTCGGATGGTGAATGGCTCTGGACCGACGGCATGCTGTATCCAGTGCTTCACCGCCTCGAGCGTCAGCGTCTCGTCGCGGCCAAGTGGGGGCTGTCGGACATCGGCCGCAAGCGCAAGTACTACCGCATCACCCAGGATGGGCTCGCGCAGCTCGAAGAGCAGCGCCAGCAATGGCGCGTGGTCGATCGCACGCTGCATGGCATCTGGTCCAGGGCGGTCCCGGCATGAATACACCTGACGCTCGCGCTTCGCTCGAACAGCAGATTGCGCAGTGGCGCGAATTCCTGCGGCGCCGCGCCGCCATTCACGGCTCGGATGTCGATGAGCTCGAAGACCACCTGCGCGGCCAGGTCGAATACGCTCACGGAGCAGGGCCTCGCCGATGACGAAGCCTTCCTGGTGGCGGTGAAGCGCATGGGCAGTCTCGACGCGCTGTCGCGCGAGTTCGCGCGTGAACACTCGGACCGCTTGTGGAAACAGCTGGTGCTCGCCGGCGGAATCCGCGGAGGCGGGCTCGGCGACGAGCGATGCGCTGTGGCGTACTGCTGCTCGCGCTCCTGGCGGCGGTGGCCGTCAAAGTGCCGGCGCTGTTCGGTTTCCCGATGGATGATTCCACCGCACCTGTCTACCTGCGCAACGCCAGCCTGTTCGTGTTGCCGCTGCTCTCGGGGTACTTCGCCTGGAAGCGCGGAATCAATCTCGTGGGCATTGTCTGGATGGGCCTGGCGTTCGCGGCGGCGGCGCTGTTCGTGAATGTCTATCCGTTCGGCCCCGATGCGGACACGCACTGGCTGTCGGTGATTCACCTGCCGATCGCCTCGTGGCTCGTCGTGGGGTTCGCGTACGCCGGTGGCCACTGGTTCGCCAGCGGACGGCGCATGGACTTCGTGCGGTTCACCGGCGAGCTGGCTGATCTACTACGTGCTCATCGCCCTCGGCGGCGGTGTGCTGACCGCGCTTCACGGTGATGATGTTCAACGCCATCGGCGTCGATCCGAGCGAGTTCGTCGGTCTGTGGCTCGTTCCCTGTGGCGCCGCGGGCGCGGTGATCATCTCGGCCTGGCTGGTCGAAGCGAAACAGAGCGTCATCGAGAACATGGCGCCGGTGCTGACCCAGCTGTTCACGCCGCTGTTCACCGCCATCCTGCTGGCCTTCCTGGTCACCATGATCTGGACGCGGAATCCCATCGACGTGCAGCGCGAAGTGCTCATCGGCTTCGACCTGCTGCTGGCGCTGGTGGTGGGCCTGGTGCTGTATGCCGCGTCGGCGCGCGATCCCCAGGCCCCGCCCGGCATCTTCGATGTGCTCCAGCTGGTCCTCATCGGGAGCGCCATCGCCGCGGATGGCGTGGCACTGGCGTCAATTGTCCTTCGCATCAGCGAGTTCGGATTCACGCCCAACCGTGTCGCCGCACTCGGCGAGAACCTCATCCTGCTCGCCAATCTCGCGGGATCGGCCTGGCTGTATGCGCGGTTCCTTCGCGGACGCGGTTCCTTCGCCGGGCTCGAACGCTGGCAGATCGCGTTCCTGCCGCTGTACGCGCTGTGGGCGGCCTTCGTGGTCATCGGGTTCCCGCCGCTGTTCGGCTTTCGCTGACGGTCAGCGCGGCAGGTGAGGTAGATTCCCTCACATGAAAACACCGTCCCGGATCCTGCTCGCCTGCCTGCTGGCTTTCTCCGCCTGTTCGAAAAAAGAGGTGCCGGCAGTACAGCCCGCGGCCAGCGTCGCAGCGGCTGTACCCGAGCCGGCTCCTGCCGAAGCGCCAGGCTTGAGCGAGGCACAGAAGGCTCTCCTGGTACGGCCGTACTCGCCCGTGCTGGGCCCCGCGCAGGCACCGGTGACCATCGTCGAGTTCCTGGATCCGGCCTGCGAGGCTTGCCGTGCCTTCGCGCCCGTGGTGAAGCAGATCATGTTCCTGTATCCCGACCGAGGTGCGCGTGGTGGTGCGCTTCGCGGATTTCCATGAAGGCTCGGAAGAGGCCATCCGCCTCATCGAAGCCTCGCGCCGCCAGGGCAAGTTCGACGCGGTGTTGTCCGCGCTGTTCGAAGGCCAGGAGCGATGGGCCTCGCATCATCGTCCGAATCTGGAAGAAGCCTGGAAGATTGCCGCGGCCAATGGCGTGAACATGGCGCGTGCGCGGCGTGATGGCGCCACACCCGAGGTCGACGCCATGCTCACCCAGGAGGCCAACGACATCGTGGCCCTGCAAGTGGCGCGGACGCCCACCTTCTTCGTGAACGGCAAGTTGCTCACCGTGTTCGGCGCCGAGCCGCTCATGAAGCTGGTGGCCGATGAAGTGAAGGCCGCCGGCGCGTCGAAGCCGATATTAGCGGCGATTCAATCCGCCGTCAGCAGAACAGCGGGCCGTCACCGAAACGGCGGAACCACTTGGTGATGATGACCTTGTGACCGCGCGTCACCGGTTCGCCGGCGTGCTGCGTGGCATCGTTGGGTGAGCCGTCGGCGAGCAGGTTGTTCCACAGCACGGCCATGCCGGCCTTGGGCTGGAAGGCGTGGCCGATCTCGGTGAACCGCGTGGCGCCGCCTTCCATGCCATCGTTGAGATAGACCATGAAGGTCCAGGTGCGGTTGCCGCGCATGCCCGCGAACTTCTGGAAGATGTTGGTGTTCGGCGGGAAGAAGTCGCAGTGCGGCTTGAATTGCTGGCCCACGTCGTACCGCTGCGCCTGGATGCCTTCGGAGTACGCCACCGTGATGCCCAGCGTACGGCAGATCTTTTCATCGATGCTCGAGGCCACCGGGCTCTTGAGATGACACAGGTCCGCGGTGGTGCTGTTGCGGTACTCCTTGTCCTTGGTCACGTACGCCACGGTTGACGGCCGAAGGTGGTGCGAGCACAGCGCCACCACCCGGGCGCATTCCTTGGGGCTGAGGAAATCCTCGAGCGTGTAGAGCTGCAGCTTGTCGGAGTCGAACTTCTTGAGGTTCGGCGGCGACCGCTGCAGCAGTGGCGGATTCATCACGCCCTGGGTGAAGGCGTCGCCCGTCGGGCGGATGGACTCGAGTCCGGCGAGAATGGCCGCATCCTCGTAGCCCATCTGGCGCAGCGTATCCACCGTGGTGGACATGTCCGAACCCAGCCGCAGGCTGTCGCGCAGCCATTGGATGCGATGGGGTTCGAGCTCGGTGAGGGGAGTCGCCGTATTCATGGCTGACCGTTTATCACAGCCGGTGGGCTCCCCAAAAGAAGAAGGCGCGCCGGCCAGGGGGTGACCGACGCGCCTTGCTCCGGATCAGGCCAGGGACTCAGCTGATCGGCTTCCAGCTCACACCGATGAAGTAACGGCGGCCCGGCCAGCCCAGTTCCGACAGCCGGAAACGCTCGCCGGCATACGTGATCGACGCCTGGTCGGTGAGGTTCTTGGCCTCGACAGTAGACACGGAGAGTTCATCCGGCTTGATGCGCCAGGTGAACTTGGCGTCGAGGTAGTCCTCGCCGGCGCGGAACACCGGGTTGCCGCTGCGATCCGCCGGGTTCGCCAGCCAGTCGCTGCGCGAGTTCCACGCCACGCGCGCGTTGATTGGTCCCTTGTCGTAGTACAGCACCAGGTTGATGGTGTCCTTCGACAGGCCCGGGAAGGGCAGTGCCGATCCGTCGAGCTGGCTGAAGAGGTCCACGTTCTTGGCTTCGCTGTACGTGTAGTTGGCCAGTCCGCCGAAGCCCGAGGCCCAGCCCGGCAGGAACGTGAACGGCGCCTGCACCGAAGCTTCGATGCCCTGCGTCTTCGCACCCTGGCCGTTGATTGGCATCGTCACGTCGAACAACTGGCGCCACACCGAAGAAGTCCACGTTGCGCACCAGCGTGCGGCCGATGATGTACGTGTCGATGTCCTTGTAGAACCCGCCCAGGCGCATCTCGATCTCGTCGGTGGGGTAGTACGCGAACTCCAGGTCGTACGACTTGGCGCGATACGGCTTGAGTGCCGGATTGCCCGCGGTGCAGTCGTCGGCATCGGTGTCGCCGGAGAAGCCCGGGACGCGTGTCGATGAGGCAGTTGGCCGCCGGCGCGATGTCCTGGATCGACGGACGCGACATCAGCTCGGCGAACCCGAGGCGGATGCTGAAGTCCTCCTTGATCTCCATCTGCAGGTTGGCGCTGGGCAGTGTGTCCGAGTACTCACGGTCGATGGCCACGCGCGAATTGCCCACGGTGATGTCCGTGAAGTTCGCCGGGTTCGCCGGCGTGGGCGCGAGCACGCGGACGCGATACGTGTAGACGCCGGCCGCTTCGGTCTGCGTCTTCACTTCACGCACGCCGACGTTGCCGCTCAGGCGCATGCCGAGCAGCTCGGTGTCGAAGTTCACCTTGAAGTACTCGGCGAGCGCGTCTTCGGTGATGTCGTGACCCGGGATCTGCGCGACGGTCACGCCGTTCACCACGGCTTCGCGAACGCCCGTCGTGGTTGAACTGCGAGACATCGAACATTCCGGCGAGCTCGTCGAACACCGGGACGCGCCAGCCCGACGGGATTCCCGCCGGCGCATCGCCGTAGCCGTCGTAGAACGTGCCGGGGCTGCTGCGCATCGCGCGACAGTGCGTCGAGGAACGTCGCGGTGTTCCAGGCGTAGGTCAGGAAGTGCGGCATTGATGCCCGTGCCCGCCGTCACCGTGTTCGCCTGCGTGCCCGGCGCGAGGTTGGCGGTCAGGTTGATGTTCTTCGACGGGACGTTGAGACCGGTGGCGCGGTCGAGGAATCCGCCGCCGCCGTAGAACAGCGAGTTGGTGTCGCGCACCTGCACGCCGGTCTCGAAGCTGGAGATGAAGCTCCAGTCCGTCTTGAAGTCCAGGTCCAGCGAGTGGTTACGCTCTTCGAGGTCGGATTCCGACGGACGATACTGCAGCTGCATCGTGTAGTAGGGATTGTCGTTGTCCATCGACAAGCCCGCGGGGAACGTGAAGTGCGGAATGCCCTTGCCGTCCAGCGCGACCTGGAAGCCGGGGATGCGCGCCGTGAAGTCCGCGCTGTTGGTCTCGTCGAACCGATCGCTCTTGGCGATCGAGGATCCCAGCTTCGCTTCGAATTTTTCCGACGCGTAGTTGTATCCCGCGGACGTCCACGTGGTCTTGTTCTCGAGATCGAAGCCACGCGATGACGTGCCGAAGGCGGCGTCGTTGCCGGCGGCATTGTTGGCCACCGTCCAGCCCGTCACGTGGTGATCGACCACGGTGACGTTGGAGTTCGCGCGCAGCGAGTCATAGACGTTGTTGGTGACCGTCGAGACGCGGCCCACGGCCGTGAAGTCCGTGCCGAAGTTGTGGTCGTTGAGGAACTGCTGGCGATCCGCCTTCGCGAACTCCGCCCACACGTTCTGGTTGTCGTTGATCTTGAACTGCGCGGTCAGCTGCGCCGACGTGCGCTTTTCATTGCGATACCAGATGCCGTAGCGCGGGATGCGCGGGCTGTAGTCCCACCACTGCTGGCGGCACAGGTCGCGATCGGCCTGCACGGTGAACGCGGCGACGCATCCGGCTTCCGTGGATTGCGCGGCGAAGCGCGGATTCAGGCTCGTGATGGTCTTTTCGGCGGACTCGTCCCAGTCGCCCAGGCGCACCCACTCGGTGTTGCGCAGGTAGTCCTGGCGCGTGTTCACCTCGTCATAGGTGATGTTGGCGATGATGCCGAAGCGGCCATCGAACAGCTGCGTCGCGGCCGTGAGGTTGGCGCGCGGAGTCCAGCCACCCATGGTGGTGAGCTCCTGCGTTTCCGCGGACGACCGAGAAGAGGGGGGCGGTGAGTTCGAGCGGCTTGCGCAGCTCGATCTTCACCGTGCCGCCGATGCCGCCTTCGGTGATGTCGGCCGTGGAGCCCTTGATGACGTCCACGGCCTTGATGAGTTCGGAGGCGAGTTCGCGGAAGTCCGCCTGGCGCTGGTTGGCGCCGGGGCCGCCTGCGCTGATCACGCTCATGCCGTTGATCTCGACGCGGTTCAGCGCCGGATCCACGCCGCGGATCGAGATCGCGACGCCTTCGCCGAAGTCGCGCGACAACTGCACGCCGGTGACGCGCGACAGCGCCTCGCCGATGTTCTTGTCCGGGAACTGCGCGATGTCCTCGGCGACGATCGAGTCAGCCACCGTGCCTGGCGCGCGCTTGCGCTCGATGCCCGATTTCAGGCTGGCGCGCGTGCCGACGACGATGATGGATTCCACTTCCTCGGAACTCGAGGCCGGTTTTTCCGCGGGTTGCTCCGCGGTCTGTGCCCAGGCTGTGTTCGCGGCGACACTGATGGCGAGTGCCGCGAGAGACGTGGAAATGGAATGGAAATGGCCGAACTTTCGCTGACGCGATGAATGCCGCATTGCTTGCGCCCTCCCCCGAGTGCAATTTTTTTCTGCGCGTTTTCGATGAACTGCCGGAGCGCAACCAAACGCGGAGTCGCGATCCGAATGCCGCTGGCACGGCTTGGAATTGCCGGAGAGACCTACGATTACTTATGATCGTATTTGATTGCTTTTGATCTTCACCTTGCATGGGACCGGTGTCAACAGCTTTCCCGGTTCATTAGCAAACAAGGTATGCAGGGATAGGCAGTTGGTTATCGCTGGCCTATCAACTTGATGAGCGGATTTGAGGGCGATCAGCCGAGCCGGTCGGTGGCGCGGCGGCCCGTGAGTTCGGCGAGCGCGGTGCGCAACTCGCGGATGCGTGGCGGCTTGCCCAGCAAGCCGGTCCACCTGCGGCGGACGGTCCTGGTCGTTGACCACGTGCTGCCCCCAGCCCGTGAGCAGGATGATGGGCGTGCCGGGCGACATGCCGCGGACGCTCGCGACCACCTGCCGTGCCGTCGACATAGGGCATGCCGAGATCGGTGATCACGATGTCGAACAGCTTGCCCGCGCTCTGCGCATTCGCGGAACGCGTCGATGCCGGCCTGGCCGCCATTCGCGGTGTGCACCTTGTGGCCTTCGTCCTGCGAGCGCGCTGCGCAGCGATTCGAGCAGGGCCGGGTCGTCGTCGATCAGCAGCACGCGCAGGCTGCGCGAGGCGAACAGCGGCAGCGGGATGGCGGCCGCGTCGCGGCGGTCGTGCGTGGTTCCGGTGCGGAACGTGAGCCGGATGGTGGTGCCCATGCCCGACGCGCGCTCTCGATCTCGAGTCCGGCGCTGTGGCGCTTCGCCATGCCGTAGACCATGGCGAGGCCGAGGCCGGTGCCGCGATCGCCCTTGGTGGTGAAGAAAGGTTCGAGGCAGCGGCGGCGCGTGTCCTCGTCCATGCCCACGCCGGTGTCGACTGACTTCGAGCTGCACGCACGGTTCGCGTCGCCACGGTGCCGCGCACGTTCGCGTGCGCGTGCGGATCGTCGATGCGTCCGCCCTGCGGCAGCGCGTCGACGGCGTTGAAGATGAGGTTGGTCAGCGCGTCGCGGATCTCGTTCTCCGCGCCGCGGATGGTGCGCGAGGTCGGCGTCGCGAGCTCGGCTTGCAGCTCGATCATGACGCCGCGCTGCTGCGCGAGATCGTTCCAGCGCGCGCGCGTGAGGTCGACGACCTGCTGGACCAGCGGATTGAGCTCCACGTCGGCGAGCTGCAGCTCCTTCTCGCGCGGCCGGTAGAACTCGCGCATGCGGCCCACGGTCTGCGCCACGTCGTCGATGGCGCGCTGGATGGTGGTGAGATAGCCGCGCGCCTTGTCGCTGAGTCGGTTCGCGCTCGAGCATGCGCCTCGGTGTACAGCGAGATGGGCGAGATGGCGTTGTTGATGTCGTGCGCGATGCCGCTGGCCATCTGGCCGAGCGCGCGCAGGCGCTCCTGCTGGATGAGCGCGTTCTGCGCCTGGCGCAGCGCCTCGTTGCTCTGCTCGAGCTCGCGCGTGCGCAGCCGCACGCGGTCTTCGAGTTCCTGGGTGAGCTGCTGCAGTTCCTGGTTGGTCTCGTGCAGCGTGTCGCGCGTGGTGCTGAGCTCGCGATTGCGCTGGATCGCGGCTTCGTAGGTCGACAGCAGCAGGTTCAGGATCTGCAGCCGGTCAGCGGTGATGAAATGCTTCTGGCCGCTGAACATGATCTCGAGTCCCATGCCCGGCTGCTCGTTCTGGCGCATCTGGCTGTTGACCAGCACGAACTGCATGCGGCGGAGCAGATGGTCCGCGTCGTAGGGCTTGAGGACGAAGTTGTCCGCGCGGCACTCGAGACCGCGGATCACGTCCTGCGGATCGGACAGCGTGGTCACGAGGATCACCGGCACGTCGGCGAGCTGCGGATCGGTCTTGATCGCGCGCGCACAGCTCATAGCCGTTCATCTCCGGCATGATCACGTCGCTGATGATGAGGCGCGGCTTGTCGCGGCGCGCCATCTCGAGCGCGAGCCGGCCATTGCGGTGCCGTGGCCACGTCGATAGCCTTCGCTTCGAGGATGTGGGCCAGGTGTTGCGCCTGCGTCGGGCTGTCCTCCGCGATGAGCACGCGCGCGCGGCAGATTCTGTGCGATCCGGCATAGCTCATGACTCGATGCCTCCTGCCTGCGGGATTTTGCGTGCCAGCTCCGTCGATCAACAGCGCCGGCGATGCGGTCGGCCGGCAGCACGTGCGCCGCGGCGCCGAGTGCGATGGCCGCGCCCGGCATGCCGTGCACCACGCGAGCTCTCGCGATCCTGCGCGATGGTGCAGGCGCCGCGATCCCGCAGTTGCTTGAGCTCGGCGGCGCCATCGCGTGCCCATGCCGGTGAGCAGGACGCCGACCGCACTGCCGCCGAAGTGCTCCGCCAGTCGAGCGGAACAAACACGACACCGACGGGCGCAGCCCGTTCTCGGGCGGCTCGCGCGTCAGCACGAGGCGGCCGCGCGGCGACACGCCGAGATGGAAATCATCGGGCGCGATGTAGGCATGGCCGGCGGCGGTCACGGCGCCATGCGCGGCGATGTGCACATGCAGGCCGGTGGTCTGGTTCAGCCACTCCACCATGCCGGGCAGGAAGCCGCGCGCGATGTGCTGCACGATGAGGATGGGCGCCGGGAAATCGCGCGGCAGCGCCGAGAGGATGGTCTGCAGCACGGGCGGCCCGCCGGTCGACGCGCCGATGCCGACGATGCGCGGCGCGCTCCATGCGCGACGGGCGGTCGGCGACCGCCGACGGTGCTCTGCGACCGGCGATGCGCGGCTTCGGCCAGCGCCGGACCACCTTCACCTCGGACATGAGGCGGACGGTCTGCAGCAGGTTCTGCACGCGCGTTGTCGAACTGCGGATCGCTCGTAGCCCACGGGCTTCTCCACGCAGGCGACGGCGCCGGCTTCCATGCGAGCGGAACGCCACCTGCAGTTCCTGCGGATCCGCCGTGCGCCGTGCAGATCACGATCGGCAGCGGATTGCGTCTCCATGATGCGGCGCGTGGCCTCGAAGCCGTCGAGGCGCGGCATGTGGATGTCCATGAGCACCACGTCGGGCCGCGCGCCGCCGCCCTCCAGGAAGTCGATCGCCGCCTGCGCCATCGTTGACGGTGCCGATCACCTGGATGCGCGCGTCGCAGCTCGAGCACGTGCGTTGAGCATGAGGCGCATGCTGGGCGAGTCGTCGACGATGAGCACGCTGACGCGCGTTCATGCGAGCCGCCGCACCGCTTCGAGCAGGTTGCTCTGGTCGAAGTTGCTCTTGACCAGGTAGGCATTGGCGCCGACGTCGATGCCGCGCTCGCGGTCCTCGCGCGATGCGAGCGCGGTGACCAGCACGACCGGCAGTTCGGCGCAGCTGCGCGATCGGCGCGCACGCGCGCGGTGAGATCGAAGCCGTTGAGGCGCGGCATCTCGACGTCGGACACCAGCAGGTCGAAGCGCTCGGAGCGCAGCAGCGTGAAGGCCTCGAGGCCGTCGACGGCCGTCTTCACGTCGTAGCCGGCGGACTCGAGGATGCCCTTGAGCAGCATGCGCGAGGTGATCGAGTCCTCGGCGACGAGCACGCGCTTGGCCGGTCGTCGTGCCGCGGCGCGCGGCGCTGCGACGCCGCGCGCTTCGCCGGCGCCCGCTTGCGCGCCGACTTGAGCAGATCGGTCACGTTCAGGATCGGCGCGACCTTCGCCGGAGCCGAGCACGGTGGCGCCGGCGATGTTGCGCACGCGTGCCAGCGGCTTGGCGCAGCCGCTTGACCAGCACCTCCTGCTCGTCGAGCACGGCGTCGACCGCGAACGCGATGCGCTCGTTGCCGTCGCCGAGGATCAGGGCCGGGCGTGCCGGGTCCGCTCGCGGCCTGCGGCGCCGTCGGGCAGACTCGAGCACATCCGCCAGGCTGCGCCAGCGCGCAGCGCGCGGCCGTTGTGCGCGAGCGTCTCGCGGCCTTCGACGGTCTGCACGTCCGCAGGCCGGAAGCGCGTGCACGCGCTCGACCTGCGCGGTCGGCACGACGAACGGTCCGGCGCGCGGACCTCCACCAGAACGCCGCGGAAGGTTGCCAGCGTGAGCGGCAGCGTCATGCGAGATCGTGGTGCCCGCGCCGCGCTGGCTCTCGACGCCACGCGGCCGCCCAGCTTCTCGGCCTTCTCGCGCACGATCGCCAGCCCGAGGCCGCGGCCGGAGAGTTGCGGTGATCATCGGGCTGGTCGACAGATCCGTTTCGAACACCAGCGCGCAGCGCCGCGTCGTCATCCATGCGCCGCCGCGGCGGTCGACTCACGAGCCCCGCGTCACGGCCTGCGCGCGCACGCGCGCCACGTCGATGCCCGCGCCGTCGTCGCTGACCGGCGATCTCGACCTGGTTGCCGTTCGACGCTGCGATGACCGCGAGCGTGATCGTGGCGCGCGCGGGCTTGCCCGCCGCGACGCCGCTCCGGCGGGCGTTTCGATGCCGTGGTCGATCGCAGTTGCGCAGCAGGTGAACCAGCGGATCCTTCATCTCCTCGAGGATGCGCTTGTCGATCTCGATCTCCTCGCCGCGGATCACGAGCTCGGCCTCCTTGCCGTGTTCGCGCGCCAGGTCGCGCACCACCTTGCGCAACAGCGCGCTGCAGCGTGCGAAGCGGCAGCATCAGCAGCTTCTTGGAGTTCTCGAGCAGATCGTCCACCAGCTTGTCGACGCGAAGCTGGTCCTGGCTCGGCGCTGCGCCGCAGCGTCGTCGACCCGGGCTTCGAGTGCGCGCAGCCAGTCGTGGTTCCAGTCGAAGAAATCCGCCGAGCGGCGCCGCCGTTCGCGCGCCGCGAGCGCGCGCGCCTCGCGGCTGCACGCGTCGACCATTCCTTGCGCCAGGCCTCGAACAGCGGCGCAAGTTCGTCGAGGTCGGCGGCGCGCTGGGCGGCGGCCAGCTTCGCGGTCAGCAACTCCTCGGCCTCGAGCAGGCGCGCGTCGAGCGCGC
Source organism: uncultured Pseudomonadota bacterium (assembly GCA_963846605.1). Classification (GTDB taxonomy): domain Bacteria; phylum Pseudomonadota; class Gammaproteobacteria; order Steroidobacterales; family Steroidobacteraceae; genus CADEED01. The sequence goes on along the minus strand of CAWJWS010000003.1, from coordinate 87,300 downwards.
GTGACGCCGACGCGCACCGTGTCGGTCGGCGGCGTATCGTCGCGGCGCGGCGTGCGGAGCGTGCCGGCGGTGCCGCGACGGGGCTGATGGCGCGGCGCGCGGCGCGGGCATTCGACGGCGCGCGCGGGGTCGTCGGCCGGCGCGGCCGCCGTCGGCGGCAGGTCGCCGCCAGCGCGGCGGTCATGCGATCGAGCGTGCGGTGCGCGGTGTCGAGCGCGTCGGCGTGGGCAGCGCTGGCTGCCGCGCTTCCAGGCCGCGAACAGGGTTTCGAGCGACTGGCACAGCGATTCGATGTCGGTGAAGTCCACCGCGCGTGCCGCGCCCTTGAGGCTGTGCGCCGCGCGGAAGACGCGTTTCGATCAGCGGCTGCTGCGCCGGCGGCGTCCGGTGCGCTTCTCGAGTCGCATCAGTCCTCCGGCGATCGCCTGCAGATGCTCCGCCGCCTCGACCTTGAAGGTCGCGCGCAGCTCGCTGCAGGAAGTCTTCGTTCTTCGGCTCATGGCGTCAGCTCAGACGGTGTAGTTCTCGACCAGTTGCTTGAGGCGCTGGCCGAGCTCGCTGAGGTTGCGCGCCGCGGTCTCCAGCTGGCGGGCGCTGGCCACGTTCTGCGTGCTCGCCTGCTTGATGTTCTCCATGGCGCCGGCCACCTGGTCCATGCCGACCAGCTGCTGCTGGCTGGACGCCGCGATCTGCGTCGCGGCCTGCGCGGCCTCGGTGACGCTGCCCGACAGCGCCTGGATCGACTCGCCGGCGACTTCGGTCTGCCGGCTGCCGGCCTCGACGGCCTTGCTGCCCTGCTCGGTGGCCATGACCGCGGCGGTGGTGGCCTTCTGGATGTCGCTGAGGATCGTGCGCACCCGGTCGGTGGCCTGCCGCGACTGCTCGGCCAGGCTCTTGACCTCCTGCGCCACGACGCCGAAGCCCTTGCCGTGTTCGCCCGCCTTGGCCGCCTCGATCGCGGCGTTCACGGCCAGCAGGTTCGACTGCGCCGCGAGATCTTCGACGGTGGCGATGATCTGGCCGATGGCCTGGCGTCTGCTCCGACAGCCGCACCATGCTGTCGCCGATCGCCTCCATCTGCGTGCGGATGCGGTCCATGCCGGCCGCCGACGTCTTCGGTCGACTTGCGGCCGCTCTGCGAGACCTGCACCGCCGTCTGCGCGCTGTCGGACACCGCGCGCGCCTTCTGGCTCGCCATCTGCGCGGTCTGGCGGATTTCCTCGACGGTGGTCGTGGTCTCGCTGACCGCGGCGGCCGATTCGCTGGCGCCCGAGGCGAGCTGCGCGGTGGAGGCGACGATCTCGCTGGCCGCCGAGCCGAGCACGTCGGCGCCTTCGACCATGCCGCCGATCTGCGCGCGCAGGTTGGCGATCATCTTCACGAACGCGTGGCCGAGCACGTCCTGCGGACGACTGCGGCTGCAGCGTCGCGCGCAGATCGCCGGCCGCGATCTGCTCGGCGGCGCCGGCCATGGAGCGCAGCGCCTGCGTCATGCGGTCGAAGGTGCGCGCCAGCACGCCGACTTCGTCGCTGCGTTCGCCCAGGTCGACGTTCGCGCCGAGATCGCCGACGGTGATGCGTTCGGCGGCGGCGGTCAGCGAGCGCAGCGGTACCGGCGACGTTGCGCGTGATCAGGAAGCCGACCAGCGCGGCGAGCACGATGGCGAGCAGCGTGCCGCACAACGATGGTCGAGCTGGCCGCTGCGCGCGGCGGCGTCCGCCGCCGCGCCGCGCGCGCGCTTGAGCAGCGCCTCCTCGGTTTCGGTCATCGTCTGCGACGATGCGCGCGGATGTCGTCCATGGCCTTCTTGCCGCGGCCGGCTGACGACCACTTGCTGGGCGGCGGCGAAATCGCCGCGTGCGGCGCGCGTCGATGCCGGCTTCGATGGCATCGAGCCTGTTCGGCGATCCAGCGGGCCCAGCGCTGCGCGCGCGCCGCCTGGCGCGGGATTGTCGCCGACCAGCTCGGCGAGTCGCAGGCGATGCGCTTCGACGGCAGCGACACGGCCGCGGTGATACGGCGCGAGATAGCTTTCATCGCCGGTGATGATGTAGCCGCGCTGCCCGGTCTCGGCGTCCTTGCAGTGCCGACATCAGATGTGACGAGCGTCGCGTCAGCACCTCGTGCGTGTGCGCGACCCAGGCCGCGTCCTCGATCTGCTTCTCCACGTTGCGCTAGGACACGATGCCGACGATGACGAAGATCGCCAGCGCGCTGCGCGAAGCCCGCGCCGATCTTGGTTCCGACATTCCATTTCATTCGTCATCTCCGTCGTTCACGACGATTCTCGGATCCGATGAGCGAGTCGCGATCGAGGTCGAGCACCACCAGCCGCTCTTCGCTGACGCCCTTGAGATACTCGGCCGCGATGGCCGACAGCGTGGGCAAGCGGCGGCGACAGGCCGTCGCGCGCGAGCTCGCGCACGCCCACCACCACGTCGGCCAGCAGGCCGAGCTCGAAGTCGTTGCCGTGCACCACGATGATGCGGTGCAGGTCGGTGAGGCCCTGTTCGGGCAGCGCGAAGAATTTCTTGAGGTCGAAGCACCGGCAGGATGCGGCCGCGCAGGTTGACGATGCCGCGCACGAACGCCGGCGTGCCCGGCAGCGGCGTGAGATCGCGCAGCGGATGCACCTCGCACGACGTGGCGCGTTTCGACCGCGTAGCGTTCGCCGGCGAGACGGAACTCGAGCAGCTCGAGCGACTCCGGCGCGCGGTTGCGGTCCGTTCGCGGCGGGCGCGCCAGCGCGCGCCGCGCGTTCGCGCAGGACGCCGGCGCGACGTGGCGGAATCCGCGCTCACGAGTCGCGTCCCGGCCAGTCAGCGACGTGATGATTTCGCGCAGGCGGCCCGCGGTGAGGCCTTCGGATTCGGGCAGCGGTTCATCGGCCGGGTGCCCGCGCAGCAGGTCGCGCCGCGTTGTGCGAAATGCCGCTGCGCCTCCGCCTGCCGCGCCTCGGCGCGCGCGCAGGTTGCCGAGCGCGAAATGCGCCAGCGTGAACGAATCCGGCTGTAGATAGACCGCGCGCTGCAGCGCGGCGCGCGCGCGGCGGCGTTCGCCGAGCTCCTGCAGCACCATGGCGTGCAGGTAGTGGGCGGCGGGCGTCGAGCTTGTCGGCGGCGATCCAGCGCTCGCTCGGCCGAGAGCGCTTCGCCGAGCACGCCCTGGTTGGCGAGCGCGCGCGAGAGCAGGCCCAGCAGCGCGCAGACTCGGATGCGGCTCACAGCCGGGGCCGCCAGCGCGCCGCGCAGTGTCGTCGGCGGCCTCGGCGTAATCGCCCCTGTGCGTACAGCGCCTCGGCCGCGGCGAGCTCGTCGGACAAGGCGATGGGTCGGGCGCTGTCGGTGAACGCGGTGCGACCGGCGACGGGACCGCCTCCCGGAGAGCCGGCGTCGGGCAGCGGGCGCGACAGTCGCGGCTCGCTGCAGCGCGGACGCCGGTGCGGGCTCGCGACGCGGCTTCGGTGCGCCTCGCCCTTGCGGTACAGGATGCTGCCGGGAAAGTTCACCGGGACGAACCCGGAGAACAGGGCCTGCGAGCATTCGCTGGGGCTCACGATGAGCCAGCCATCGTCCACCAGCGACTGCCGCAGGTTGCCGATGAGCCGGCGCGCGTGCGCCGGCGTGAAGTAGATGAGCAGGTTGCGGCACAGGATCAGGTCCATCGCATTGGTGTCGTTGGTCAGCGAGGGAAACGCGTCCTGCGCCAGGTTGAGCTCGGCGAAAGTGACCAGCTCGCGCAGATCCGGCGCGCACGCGATAGCGGCGGTCGCCACCGGGCGTGAAGTAACGTTCGCGCAGGTCCGGCGGCGATTCGCGGAACGACCAGTCGCCGTACACGCCCGCTTCGGCCTTGTGCAGGAAACTGCGGGTTGATGTCGGTGGCGAGGATGCTGACATTCCAGTCGCGCCAGTCGGGCAGCACCTGCTGCACCAGCATGGCCAGCGAATACGCCTCTTCGCCGGTGCTGCAGGCCGCGCTCCAGAGGCGCAGGCGGCGGTCGCCGTCGCGTTTGCGATGGATCAGCACGGGCAGGACATGGGTCGCGAGCGCGTTGAAGCTCGGGCGTTCGCGGAAGAAGTAGGTTTCGCCGATGGTCAGGTGACGTGGCGAGCTTGCCGCAGCTCCTGCCGCGACAGCGGCGCGCTCAGCAGCCAGTCGGCGCAGGCGTCGCCGTCGTCGAAGCCGAACTCGGTGCGCCGCTTCGGCCAGCGCGCGACGCAGATCGGCGCGGCGCTCGGGCGGAAAGTGCAGACCCGTGCGCGCGGCGATGAGTTCGCTGAGGTGGTGCCAGCGCGGCTGTCCGGCTCAGGCGCTTCAGCGTGCACCGGCGGTCATCCGTCATCCGCGCATCAGCGCGCATCCAGCGCCGAGTCCGGTCTTCTGTCGGGCGACAGGAATCGTCTCGAGGTCCTGGATCAGCACCAGGCCGTCCGGCAGCGACAGCACGCCTCGCAGGTGGCGTACGGCGGGTGCGAGTGCTCCGGAATCGTCGGAAGGCTCGGCGTCGACCAGTCCGAGGGCCGAGTCCACCACCAGGGCGACGCGGCGGCGCGGCGGTGTGCGCAATCAGGAACTGGTCGCGAGAGCCAGCAGGCTTCTTTCGGCCAGGTGGAGCCGCCGCCGCAGGTCGAATACCGGCAGAATGCGGCCACCCACGTCGAGTGCGCCGGCGACACCTTGCGGCGCCAGCGGCAGGGGCGTGATCTCGGCGGCACGCACGATGCGCAGCACGGAGTCCAGTGGCAGCGCAAAACGCTGGTCGTCCAGCGCAAACGTCACCCAGCGGAGCACGATTGTTAGCCGGGCCGGACGCGCGAGCGTGCCGCGAACATTGCCACCTCCGTGCAGAACCAGTGGGCCTCCTTCGTGCCGGACCGGTTACAAGCCGCGTAAACAGTAGTAGTTTGAAGAACTTAAAGCACTAGGGAGTTCCCCCAACGATCATACCGTGAATCGACACTCGACTTCATGCGCCTGGCGCTGGAAGCCGCGCGCAGCGCGCAGGCGGCGGAGGAGGTGCCCGTGGGAGCCATCCTGGTGCGCGCGGGCAAGGTCATTGCCACGGGGGCCAACCGGCCGATCTCGGGCTGCGATCCCACCGCGCACGCGGAGATCGAGGCGCTGCGCGCGGGAGGACAGGCGTTGTGTTCTTATCGGTTGAACGACACGACGCTGTACGTGACGCTCGAACCCTGCGTGATGTGCGCCTCGGCCATCGTGCACGCGCGTGTGTGCCGCCTCGTCTTCGGAGCCTGGGATCTCAAGGCCGGCGCCGCGGGCAGCACCACGGACGTGTTCGCGATGCCCTCGATGAATCACCGCGTGGATGTATTCGGCGGCGTGCTCATGGAGGAATGCTCGGCGCTGCTCAGTGAATTCTTCGCGACGCGTCGGAAAAAGCTGACATAGCGGAGCAAAGGCCGCCATGCGTCTTCCCGGAAGGGTGGCCCTGGAGGTGTTGTGTTAGCGTCCCACACCCTGTTCGTTCGTGACTGGAGAACCGCATGAATCGCCCGCTTCGTCATCTCGCCTTCATCCTGCTGGCCGCCTCGGCTTCCGCCGCGCTGGCCGCGCCCGCCACCTACAAGGTGGACTCGCGCCACACCTTCCCGAGCTTCCAGGCTGACCATGGCGGCGGCATGTCGTACTGGCGCGGCAAGTTCAATTCCACCACGGGCTCCATCGTGCTCGACAAGGCCGCGGGCACCGGCACGGTGGACATCACCGTCGACGCCACCTCCATCGACTTCGGCCTGGACGACATGAACAAGCACGCCAAGTCCGGCGACATGTTCGACGTGGAGAAATTTCCCACCGCCCACTACAAGGGCAAGCTGGTGAAGTTCAAGGACGGCGCGCCCACCGAGGTGGAAGGCGAACTCACGCTGCACGGTGTGACCAAGCCGCTCACGCTCACGATCAATTCGTTCAAGTGCAAGCCGAACCGCGAGCAGAAGGACAACTGCGGCGCGGATGCGTCGGCCAAGTTCAACCGCGAGGACTTCGGCGTCAGCTTTGGCAAGACCTTCGGGTTCCTCATGGATGTGACCCTGCAAATCCAGGTGGAAGCGGTCGCGCAGTAATCGAGAGGTATGAAGATGAAATCAGGCGTGAAGGTTGCGCTATCGGTGCTGATGCTCTCGGCCGTGGCCACGGCAATCGCCGGGGGCAAAGGCGGCGAAGCGCTGTTCGACGGCAAGTCGCTCAAGGGCTGGAAGCAGCTGGGCGGCGCCGCGGACTACCAGGTGAAGGATGGCGCCATCGTGGGCACCACCAAGCCCGGCGTGCCCAACAGCTTCCTGGTCACCGAGAAGAACTACGGCGATTTCATCCTGGAGTTCGACGTCCGCCAGGACGTCGGTCCCACGAACTCGGGCGTGCAATTCCGCAGCCTCTCGACGCCCGATTTCGAGAACGGCCGCGTGCATGGTTACCAGACGGACATCGACCCAAGCCCGCGCGCCTGGAGCGGCCAGATCTACGAGGAGGCGAAGCGCGGCTGGTTCTCCACCGGAGAGACCGAACCCGGCGTCCAAGTCGCTGTACAAGTTCGGCGAGTGGAACCACTACCGGGTCGAGGCCATCGGTCCGCGCCTGCGCGTGTGGGTCAACGGCGGCGCCGGCTGCCGACGTGATCGACGACGCGACGAAGGAAGGTTTCATCGGCCTGCAGGTGCACTCGATCAACAAGGCCGAGGAAGCCGGCCGCACGGTGAGCTGGCGCAACCTCACGGTGCAGACGAAGAACCTGAAGCCGCAGCCGCGCCATGGGCATCTTCATCCGCAACAACACTGCCCAATGACCTCAATGCCGACGAGAAGGCGCAGGGCTGGCGCCTGCTCTGGGACGGCAAGACCGGCAAGGGCTGGCGCAGCGCCGGCGCGCGAGGGTTTTCCGGCGCAGGGCTGGTCGACTGGCGAATGGCGAGCTCGCCGTCATCGCGAAGGGCGGTGGCGGCGACATCATGACCGAGGAGGAGTTCGGCGCGTTCGAACTGCAGATGGAATTCAAGGTGAGCGCCGGTGCCAACAGCGGCATCTTCTATCTACCTGACCTCGCCGCTGATCGATCCGGCGTCAGCGGCGCGCCCAACGGCGCTCGAGTACCAGATCCTCGATGACGAGCGTCATCCGGATGCGAAGCACGGCATGGACTGCAATCGCACGCTGGCGTCGCTGTACGACCTCTATCCGCGCGCGAAGCTCATGACCAACGTGGGCATCGGGCCGAAGATCGACGTGTGGCAGCACGCGCGCATCGTCGCGCGCGCGGACGGCACAGTGGAGCATTGGCTGAACGGCGTGAAGGTGCTGGAGTTCCAGCGCGGTTCGAACGACTACCGCGCGCACGTGGCGGCGAGCAAGTTCAAGGAAGCGCCGGGCTTCGGTGAAGCGCCGAAGGGACGGATCTCGCTGCAGGACCACGGCGACGCCGTGTCCTTCCGCAGCATCAAGATCAAGCCGCTATAAACGGTCGCCGCGGGTCATTCCGCGGCGACGATGTTCTCGGGGACCGCGGTCTCGAGGATGGCGGCGAACTGCGAGACCCGTTCGACGAACTGCGACGGTCTCGCGGCCGTTGGCATAGCCGCGCTTCACGCGCGTGTGCCAGGCGGGGTCGGAGAGGCGCGGCAGGTTGCGCGCGCACGTCCGACCAGCGATCGGGATTCTTCTTGCGCATCTGCGTGATGATCCGCGCGTCCTCAAGGTGTCCGATGCCGATGTTGTACGCGGCCATGGCCAGCCAGGTCCGGTCCGGATCCACGATGCGTTTCGGGATGCGCTCCTTCATATAAAGGAGATAGCGCGCGCCGCCCATGGATGTTCTCGTCGGCCGAGAACACGTTCTTCACGCCCATCTTGGTGGCCGTGAGCGGCATGAGCATCATCACGCCCTGGGCGCCCCTGGGCGACACGGCCGAGGGACGCCAGCGGGATTCCTGGTATGCCAGCGCCGGCCAGCAGCCGCCAGCTCGAAACCAGTTTCCCGGGCGGCTGCCTCGAAAGACGGCCGCAATGCCGGCAGGCGTGTCTCGATGTGACTGTGGAAATCCGCGGCCAGGCGACGGGGCAGACGCGCCCGCTGGGGTGCGGGCCGCTCCGTAGCAGCCGCACCCGGCGGATGGCTGCCGGGTTTCGCGGGTTTGGCTGGCGCCTTGGGCGATTCGGCCGCTCCAGCGGGCATGGAAGCGCCCCAGGAGCCGCCGAAAGCGGCGAGGGCCAGAGCCACGAAGCCCCGCCGGTTGGTCAGGTTTTTCCGCCCCTTGGCTTTGTGCATCGCTCGGCTAGAATACGCGCCCCCGCAAGGGCGGCCCTAATTTTCGAAGGGTCGACCCAGTTTCTCGCGCGGAGAGGTACCGAAGCGGTCATAACGGCGCCGACTCGAAATCGGATGGTCGGGTAATTCCGGCACGTGAGTTCGAATCTCACCCTCTCCGCCATTTATTTTGTACGTCATCGCTGTCGTGAGATTCGGACTCACGTGCATGAAACGAGACGAGTTCGACAACTTTGCAGAGCAAAGTTGGACAGATTCGCCGGAGGCGAAACTGGCCCCGAGCGCAGCGAGGGGCGAGGGCCGGTCCCCCGGCCCGAGCAATCTCACCCTCGGCGACCCACCGCGCCCTTCCTCTTCTCCAGAAACTCCCGCTCCTTCTCATTCTCACAAAGCCCGATCGCGTCAGTGAACGCTCTTCGCGCTTCCTCAATCCTTCCCAATCTCGACAGCAAATCCGCCCTCACCGCCTGCCACAAGTGATACCTCTCCATCCTCAACTCCTCCACCAACACCAACGCCTTCTCCGCCCCATCTACTTCCGCCACCACCACCGCCCGATTCAACGCCACCACCGGGCTCGGCGTCATTGCCATCAACTGGTCGTAAATCACCAATATCTGCCGCCAATCCGTCTCTTCCGCCTTCCGCGCATCGCTATGCACCGCATTGATCGCCGCCTGCAGTTGATACGGCCCCGGCGTGATCCCGTCGCAGGCACCAACGCAATAAACCCTGGCCTTCTTCGATCCGCGCCCGGTCCCACAATCTCCGTCCTGCTCCGCGAGCCTCACCAATCCACCCCGTGCATCCACCCGCGCTGCCCGCCGCGCATCGACGAGCAGCATCAGCGCCAGCAATCCCGCCACTTCTTCCTCTTCCGGCAACAGCTCCCGCAGCAATCTGTCCGAGCCGCATCGCCTCATCACACGAGTTCCACGCGCAGCAGCTGATCACCTGCACTCGCGCTGTAGCCCTCATTGAAAATCAGATAGATCGCCGCGAGCACGCTGCGCAGGCGCGCAGGTAGTTCGGCGGCATCCGGCACGCGATACGGAATGCCGGCGGCGCGGATCTTCGCCTTCGCGCGCGAGATCCGTCTGCGCCATCGTCGCCTCGGGCACGAGAAACGCACGCGCGATCTCGCCGGTCGTGAGGCCGCCCAGCAGGCGCAGCGTGAGCGCGAGCTGCGCCTCCACGGCGCAATCGCGGGATGGCAGCAGGTGAACATCAGTCGCAGCCGGTCGTCAGGCACGTCCGTGCTCCTCGGTCGGTCGTCGTTCCACAGAGCTGCATGGCCGCTGCCTGGCGCTGGTCGCGCGATGGCTTCGCGCCGCAGACGGTCGATCGCGCGATTGCGCGCGGTAGTGATGATCCAGCCCGCGGGCGAGGGCGGAACTCCGCCCGCGGGCCAGCGTTCCAGCGCCGTCGACGAAGGCATCCTGCACGGCTTCTTCGGCCAGCGAGATGTCGCCGAGCTGGCGCACGAGCACGGCCACTGCGCGGCCGTACTCGCGGCGGAACACCTGCGCGACGTCGATGTCCGTCAGCAATGACCCTCGAAGAACGGCCGCACCTCGATCGGGTGCGTCGATGGCGCGCGCGAGTTTCCTGGCCCAGGCGATCGCGGCATCGAGATCCGGCGCCGTGAGCACGGTGATGCCGCCGATCTGCTCCTTGCTCTCGATGAACGGGCCATCCGTCGTGACGATCTCGCCGTTCTGCTGCCTCAACACCGTGGCGGTATTGGCCGGGTGAAGGCCGCCACTGAATACCCAGACACCGGCCGCCTGCATCTCCTTCTGCACGGCGGATACGTCGCGCATGATCTTCTGCAGGGCTTCGGGCTGGGGTTGGGTGCTGCCGGCGGGGTAACAAACGGTAAGCAGGTACTGTTTCATGACTTTCCTCCTGCCCCTATACGAATGGCGCGGTCCGGATTCGACACTGTCCCACCGGCTGTCGGCGCCAGCAAGACGCGCAGCGACAGGCACAGGACGATCGCCGGCGCCGGCCGGAGGAAGACATCGAGCAGGTGGAAGACGAAGAGGCCGAAGACGACGAGGACGAATCCGACGGGATTTCCCAGCGGCCTTGATGTCAGGCGCTCGAGTCAGCGGGCGGTCATCGCGTAGCGGTGGCCGCTCTCTCGGATCAGGCGGCGTCGTGCTGCTTGTCGCCGTGCTCGGCTTCGCGCGCGGCCTGTCTCGTAGTTCTGGGCGAAGGTCTCGACGAATATGTGCGGCAATCCGCCGGGCGGCATTTCGCAGAGGCTGCGGTAGAAGTCACCGTACAGCTCCCAGTTGCCCATGGTCTTGCGGCGCGCGCTGCGCTCGAAGCGCGTGGCGAGATCGCGCGGATCGAGGCGGCCGACGAAATCCACGAACGCCGCGCGCATGGCTTCGGCGGTGGCTTCGTCGTGCAGGCGCGAATTCGAGAAGGCTTCGCGTAACCACGTGATCGCATCGAATCGACGGCTGTCGTGCGCGCGCAGCAGTTCCTGGATCAACTCTTCCACCGTGTGGCGTTCGAGCGAAGGCAGCAGGTCACCCGGCTCCTTCTCGTACGTCACGCGCAACTTGTTCCGTTGCGCCTGTTCGCTGCGGTTGCTTTCCTTGAGGCCGAGCAGGGTCTCGCGCAGGAGCTGGCCCGCCAGGTGCAGCATGCGGGCATGCGCGTCGACGGGCAGGGATTCGAAGCCGATCCCGGCGCCGCGGCAGAAGGCCTGCAGTCCGGGCGTGTTGTTGGCGGCGGGCGCGGGCGCCGGGGGTGGTTCGGGCGCGGGCGCCGGCATCGTGGGCGGCGAGGGCGCGGCAGGAGGCATCTGCGCGGCCTTCTCGCGCTGGGTTCTCTCGGCGGCGCGCGCAAGGCGGGCGATGCGCCGCGCCACGGCTTCCGAATCGACGTCGAGTTCCGGATTGGTTTCGGGTTCCTTCGGCAGATCCTGCGTCTGCACCAGCGCGCGCGTGCGGGCGGACACCTGCTGTCCGAACGCATTGACGGGTTTGAGCTCGTCGCTGGAAAGATCGTTGCTGGCTTCGAGCAGATTCTCGAGGCGGAGCGAGGCACCCAGGTCCCGGGGCGGCGGCATGCGCTTGCGGCGAGTGCTCGTGGAGCCGGTGGCGTACAGGGCACTGTCGTCGAGCGTGAAATCCGTGGCGGAATCGATCTGCACCTGCACGTGGTATTCACCGATGCGCAGGACGTCGCCGCTCTTCAGTTCGTGCGGGTTCTGGCCGCCGAGCGGGCGATCGTTGTCGTTGACGAACGTGCCATTGCTGCTCGTGTCCTGGAGCAGCCAGCGTCCCTTGTGGAAGACGACGCGCGCGTGGCGTCCGGAGACGTAGCGCATATCATCAGGCAACACCCAGTCGTTCTCGGCCGAGCGTCCAATGCTTCCGCCCGAGACTCCAAAGACAAACGTGTTCTTGTCGCCCATTCGATGGCGATGATCACTGATGACGCGCAACCGGAGCGCCATGACTACCCTCGGACCCTAGCTTCCCGCGGCCCATGCGTGTATGAAGGGGCAGGTTAACTCCCCCTTACTCCGCCAGATGGCATCCAGTCACATTTTCAAGATTATGTTCGTGAACCAAGGCAAGGTTTACGAGGTGTACGCCCGGAAGGTGGGCCAGGGTCGCTTGTTCGGCTTCATCGAGATCGAGGAGCTGGTGTTCGGGGAGCGCTCCACCGTGGTCCTGGACCCGGGTGAGGAACGGATCAAATCCGAGTTCACCGGCGTCAAGTGCACCATGCTGCCCATGCACTCCATCCTGCGCATCGACGAAGTGAAGAAGCAGGGCGTGAGCAAGATCAGCGCGCTCGAGGGCGGCAACAACGTGGCCCAGTTTCCCGTGGGAATGTTCCAGCCCACGGGCGATCCCAAGAAGTAACCCGGCCGGCCGATCCGGTTCCCCGACTCTAGTTAGTCTCGCGAGGTAGCGCGCCGCGCTCCCCCGGTTCCTCGTGCTGTCAAAAAGATATCCGTCCGCGCACCCGCGCGCGCCGGAACCTCGCTTGTGCGCCCCGCCACTCATCGGCACGGAACATAACGAGGTCGCCATGAACTGGCTGCTGGCAAGACAGATTCGACCCTTCATCAAGCAGGCCGCTGTCGCGAGCCTGCTGCTCAACCTCGCCATGCTGGCGCCCGCGCTCTACATGCTGCAGGTCTTCGACCGGGTGTTCGCCAGCGGCAGCATCGAGACGCTGGTCATGCTCGGCCTGCCGGTGCTCGTCATGCTCGTGCTGGGTTACTACATGGATGCCGCGCGCGGACGACTGCTGGCGGCGGCTGGCCGCCGCGTGGAATCCTGCCTTGCGCCCGAGGCGCTGGCCACCCAGCTCGACCGGGCCGCGGCCGGTACGCGCCGCGACCAGGACGGCCTGCGCGACGTGGCGCAGCTGCGCCGCCTGCTCGCGGGGCCCGGCATCGTCGCGCTGTTCGATGCGCCCTGGGTTCCTCTCTATCTACTCATCATCACGCTCATGCACCCGCTGCTGGGCGGCATCGCCACGCTGGGCGCGCTGGCGTTGTTCGGGCTGGGAATCTTCACGGAGTACGCCACGCGCCGCCGGACCGAGCGGGCGATGGACGCCACCCAGGCCATGCAGCGCCAGGCCGAATCGCTGATGCGCAATGCCGAGAGCGTGATCGCCATGGGCATGACGGCGGCGGCCATCCAGGGCTGGACGCAGCGCTGCGAGGAGTCGCACCGCGCGCAGGAAGAACTCACCGGCAGTGGCTCGCGCCTCGGCGCGGTGGCGCGCATGGCGCGCCAACTCCTGCAGGTGCTGGCCCTGGCGTTCGGCGCCTGGCTGGTGATCGGCCGCGAAGCTTCTCCGGGAATCATGATCGCCGCGACGATCCTGCTGGGCCGCGCGCTGCAGCCCGTGGAGCTGCTGATCGGCGGCTGGAAGGCCATGATCGAGGCGCGGTCGGCCTGGCGCCGGCTCGAGGCGGCCCAGCTGCGCTCGCGTCCGCCGCGGCTCGCGCTGCCCAAGCCGAAGGGCAAGCTCGAGGTGGAGCACTTGAGCTACGCCTTCGCGCCGAACAAGGCGCCGCTGCTGCGCGGTGTGAACCTCACGGTCTTCGCGGGCGAGAGCCTCGGGATCATGGGTCCCAGCGCCTCGGGCAAGACCACGCTGCTGCGCCTGTTGCTGGGTCTGCGCGCGGCGCAATCCGGCACGGTGCGGCTCGATGGCGCCGACATCGCGCGCTGGGAACGCGAATCCCTTGGACGCGCCGTGGGATATCTGCCCCAGGACGTGGAGCTGTTCGGCGGCACCATTGGCGAGAACATCGCTCGCCTGCAGAAGCCCGACCCGGAGGCCGTGATGCGCGCGGCGAAACTCGCGCAAGCCCACGAACTCATCCTGCAGTTGCCCGAGGGCTACGACACCGAGATCGGCGAGGGCGGCTGTCTGCTCTCGGGCGGACAGCGGCAGCGCATCGCGCTGGCGCGCGCCTTGTACGGCGATCCGCGTCTGCTGGTGCTCGATGAACCCAACGCGAACCTCGACGACGAGGGCGATGCCGCGCTCGCCGCGGCGCTGGCGGAACTCAAGACGCTGGGCGTCACGGTCATTGTCGTCAGCCACCGGCGCAAGCTGATCGCGCGCCTCGACCGCATCGCGGTGTTGCGCAACGGCAAGATCGAAGCCTTCGGTCCCTCCAGCCTCATGCTCGGGCGGGTCGTCGCCTTTCCCCACACGGAACCCCGCGAGGTGACGGCATGAACCCGTCCAACTACCTGGCGCTGCTCGACGCGCCCGGCGCCGAACCCCTGCGGCGGCGCGACCGGCGCGCGGTGCTGGTCCCGCTGCTCGTTGCCGCGCTGCTCCTGGCGATGTGGGCCGCCGCGGCGCCCATCTCTGGCGCCGTGATTGCCGCCGCGCGCATCAAGGTGGAGCTCGAGCGCAAGACCGTGCAGCACCGCGAAGGCGGCATCGTCCGCGAGATCAAGGTCCGCAATGGCCAGAAGGTGCGCGCCGGTGACGTGCTCGTGGTGGTGGACGACGTGCGCAGCGATGCCGAACTGTCGCTGCTCGAAGATCAATTCCGCGCCGAGCGCGTGCGCCACGCCCGGGTCAGTGCCGAAACCACGCTGACTCGCGACTTCGCCATCGACGCGCGCCTCGCCGCCGAACCGCGCGTGAGTGAACACCTCGCGCGCGAACAGGCGCAGTTCCAGGCGCGGCGCCGCACACTCGACGAGCAGCTGGCGGCGCTTCGGCTGCAGATGGGCGCCGCCCAGGCGCAATCCGCGGCGCTCGATGGACAGATCGAGTCGCTGCGCGAGTCATCGCGCCTCGCGGGCAAGGAGCTCGAGCTCAACGAGAAACTCGTCGCCGAAGGCTACGTCGCCAAGGCGCGCCTGTTGCCGCTGCAGCGCGCCGATGCGGATTCCCGCGGACGCCTCGGCGAAGCGCGCGGCGAACTCGCGCTGTCCCGACAGCGCTCGGCGGAACTGCAGGCGCGCATGGCCGATGCCCGCAATCGCTACCAGCAGGCGGCCACCGAGGAACTCAAGCTCGCCTCGGCACGGCTGCGCGAGCTGGAGGAAAAACTTCGTCCCTCCAAGGACCAGGTGGATCGGCAGGCGATCCGTTCTCCCGTGGATGGCGTGGTCATGTCGCTGCGCGTGACAGCGCCGGGCGAAGTGCTGGCCGCGGGCGCGCCCATTCTCGACGTGGTGCCCAGCAACGAGATGCTCGTGGTCGAAGCGCGCGTCCGCACGCAGGACATCAGCCACGTGTTCGCCGATGCGCCTGCCAAGGTGCGGCTCGCGGCCTTCGACGCCCGCACGACGCCGCTGCTCCCGGGCCGCGTGACCGTCGTGTCACCCGACCGGGTGACCGATCCCGAAACCGGCGAGTCCTGGTTCTCGGCCACGGTGGAAGTGGACGCCGCCGCGCTGCGCCATCACCCCGAGGTGCGGCTCAAGGCCGGCATGCCGGCGGAGCTGTTCATCACGACCTCCGATCGCACCCTGTTCCAGTACCTGGTGAACCCGATCACGGCGTTCACGAACCGCGCCATGCGCGAAACCTGAAATCGAATCCTTACCGGAGACCGACCATGACCATCGAGTCCATTTTCAATTCCAGCAACGGACTGGTGACCACCACCGCCGATGGCGACGACAACGACGTCGTCGTCACGCAGAACGCGGTGGGCACGCTGTTCGTCAACAACGAAGCGGTCTTTCGCGGCGGTATCGCCAACGTGACCAACACGCGGCTGATCCAGGTGTTCGGCGTGGGCGGCAACGACAACATCACGCTCAACGAAGCCAACGGCGTGTTGCCCGCGGCGAATGTCTTTGGTGGAGACGGCAATGACCGTGTGCAAGGCGGTTCGGGCAACGACCAGATCTTCGGACAGGCGGGCAACGACGACCTGCAGGGTAGAGGCGGCACTGACCTCCTGTTCGGTGGCGAGGGCAACGACGTCCTTGCCGGTGGTGATGGCGATGACCAGATGTTCGGCCAGGCCGGCAACGATCGGCTCATCTGGAATCCCGGCGACGACACGGACCTGCACGAAGGCGGAGAGGGCGTCGACACCTCGGAAGTGAATGGCGGCAATGGCGCGGAGACTTTCACGCTGACGGCCAACGGCGACCGCGTGCGCTTCGATCGCGTGGACCCCGCGCCGTTCTCGATCGACATCGGCACCACCGAGAACATCGTGGTGAACATGAATGGTGGCGATGACTCGTTCTCCGCCACCGGCAATCTCGCGGCGCTGATCTCGGTCACCGTGGACGGCGGAGCCGGCAATGACCGGATCGTCGGAAGCAACGGCGCCGATCTGCTGCTCGGTGGCGTGGGCAACGATTTCATCGACGGCCAGCAGGGCGCGGACGTCGCCTTGCTCGGCGCCGGCGACGACGTTTTCCAGTGGGATCCGGGCGATGGCAGCGACGTGGTCGAAGGCCAGGAAGGCCGCGACACACTGCTCTTCAATGGCGCCAATGTGAACGAGTTGTTCAATCTTTCCGCGAATGGCGGTCGCGCGCTTTTCACGCGCAACGTGGCCAACATCGTCATGGACCTGAACGATGTGGAACGCGTCGACGTGCTCGCGCTGGGCGGCGCTGACAATCTCGTCGTCAATGATCTCACCGCCACGGACGTGCGCGAGGTGGCGGTCAACCTCGCGGAGACCGCGGCCGCCGCCGACACCGTCACGTTGCAAGGCCGCGCGGCCGGCACGGACTTCTCGTTCGCCAATCGGGGCGCGACGCTGGTGGCCACGGGAGTGGGCGCGGATGTGCAGGTGCTCAACGCAGGCGTGGAAGACCTGGTCATCGCGAGTGGCGCCATCGACGCCGGCGATGACTTCAACGTCATCGGTGACGGCGCGGGCCAGAACTTCCGCATCAGCGCCGAAGGTACCGACGTTATTGTCGAAGGCCTCGCGGCGCGTGTCGGCATCCGTGGCGCGGGTCTGGCCGCGGACAACGTGAACATTTCCGGCAACGCGGGCGACGACACTTTCGAGGCCACCGGCAATATCGCGCCGCTGGCGCAACTCACGCTCGATGGTGGCGCGGGCAACGATCGCATTCTCGGCAGCAACGGCAACGACGTGCTGCTGGGCGGCGACGGCAATGATTTCGTCGACGGGCAACAGGGCGCCGACACGGCGTTCCTCGGTGCCGGTGACGACGTATTCCAGTGGGATCCGGGCGATGGTAGCGACGTGGTCGAAGGCCAGGAAGGCACGGACACGCTGCTGTTCAATGGTTCCGCCGCGAACGAGGTGTTCACCATCGCGGCCAACGGGCAGCGCGAGAGCTTCCGGCGCGACGTGGGCAACATCCTCATGGATATCGATGGCATCGAACGTATCGAGGCGCATGCGGGTGCTGGCAACGACACCATCGACGCGTCCGCGCTTCCGGCCGGGCGCGCCACGCTGCAGCTGTTCGCCGAAGACGGCGACGACCGCGTCATCGGCAGCGCGGGCGCGGATTTCGTGAATGGTGGCCGTGGCACGGACACCGTCTCGCTGGGTGCCGGCAATGACCGCTTCCAGTGGAATCCGGGTGAGGGCAGTGATGTGATCGATGGCGGCGCCGGATTCGACACGCACGAGTTCAACGGCTCCGCCGCGGCGGAGAATTTCTCGCTGCAGGCCAACGGCGAGCACGCGCTGCTCACGCGCAACGTCGGCAACATCCTCATGGACCAGGACAACTTCGAGCGCGTGGAGTTGGCCACGCTGGCGGGTACCGACGACGTGCAGATCGGCGACCTGCGCGGCACGGAGGTGCGCGAGGTTTTCGTGAACCTCGCCGGCACCGCTGCCGGCACCACGGGCGACGGCGCGGTCGACACCGTCAGCCTCGCGGGAAGTTCGCGGGCGGAATTCATCAATGCCGGAAGCGCCGGTGACGAGATCTTCGTCTCGGGGCTCGCGGCACAGTCGCGACTGGTCAACCTCGATGCCAACGACGTGGTGTCGATCGATGGTGGCGCGGGCAACGACATCATCAGCGCGCTGGGCGCCGACGGCGCGGCATCGCGCCTGGTCCTGCGCGGCGATGCCGGCAATGACACGCTGATCGCAGGGCGCGGAGGCATGTCGCTGGCGGGAGGCGCCGGCAACGATCAACTGGTCGGCGGCAGCGGCGACGACGCGCTGGACGCGGGCCCGGGCCGCGATCTCCTGTTCGGCGGCAGGGGCGACGACGTCTTCCGTGGCCAGGGGCAATTCACCATCCTCGATTTCCGCGCGGGCGCCGGATCGGACGACCGCATCGATCTCTCCCTTGTGGCGGGTGTCGACGATTTCGGCGACGTGCGGGATGCCGTGCGCGTCACCCGCTTCGGTACGGTGCTGGACTTCGGCGACGAGGAGATCACGTTGTTAGGCGTGTCGGCCTCGCAGCTGCACGCGGACGACTTCGTTCTCTGAAGTCCCGTTCCGGATTTCCGGCCGGGAATCCCGGCCGGAGTTTCGGCGGGGATTGGTAAGCGGCGGCGCCGATGCAACGGCGCCGCCGATTCCCAGCCTCGAAGTCAAGCCGGATACGGCGTCCCGGGCCGTTTCTCGCGGTTCGAGGGGTGGTCACCGGTAAAAATTCGGCGGAAAAATCCCCCGCGCGGCGCCACCGGCGGCCGGGCTCCGGTACAATCCGCGGCCTCCAATGATCGAGCTTCCCGGCGCACCCGCAGTCTCCGAATTCCGCATCGCCAAGCTGCGCCCGGCGTTGGAAGCAGCGCAGCCCGGACTTGGCGCCGTCAGCGCGCGTTTCATTCATTTCGTCGACACCACCCGCGCTCTCGATGCCCGCGAACAGGCGCTGCTGAAGCGGCTGTTGACCTACGGGCCGCGCGAAGACGCCGATGCCCGTTCGTCGTCCGGACAGGAGCTCATCGTGGTGCCGCGTTTCGGCACGATTTCCCCCTGGGCGAGCAAGGCGACCGACATTGCGCATGTCTGCGGCCTGGATGCGGTGCTGCGCATCGAGCGTGGCATCGTGTGGACCCTGGCCACGCCGGAGAAGCTTTCCGCGGACGAGCTGCGCGCGCTCGCGGCGCCGCTGTTCGACCGTATGACGGAGACGGTGCTGCTGACTCGCGGCGAGGCCACGCGCCTGTTCGCGCACGAGCCCACGCGTCCCTTGCGCAAGGTATCGCTGGCCACCGGCCGCGATGCGCTGGTCAAAGCGAACGTGGATCTCGGCCTCGCGCTCTCGGACGACGAGATCGACTACCTGGTGACCAACTTCGCGGCGTTGAAGCGCGATCCCACGGACGTGGAGCTCATGATGTTCGCGCAGGCGAACTCCGAGCACTGCCGCCACAAGATCTTCAACGCGGACTGGATCATCGACGGCCAGAAGCAGCCGAAGTCGCTGTTCGCGATGATCCGCAACACGCACGCGAAGAATCCGAAAGGCGTGCTCAGCGCCTATCGCGACAACGCGGCCGTCATCGAAGGCCCGCTGGGCAAGCGCTACTTCCCGAATCCCGAGACCGATGTCTACGGCGCGATCGACGAGCCCATCGACATCCTCATGAAGGTGGAGACCCACAACCACCCCACGGCGATTTCGCCGTTCCCGGGCGCCGCCACCGGATCGGGTGGCGAGATCCGCGATGAAGGCGCGACGGGCCGCGGCGCGAAGCCCAAAGCCGGCCTCACCGGTTTCTCGGTGTCGCACCTGCGCATTCCCGGCGCGGAACAGCCCTGGGAGCAGACCCCACTCTCGAGAGCTCGGCAAGCCGGACCGCATCGTGTCCGCGCTCGACATCATGATCGATGGCCCCATCGGTGGTGCCGCGTTCAACAACGAGTTCGGCCGTCCGGCCATCGCGGGTTACTTCCGCACCTTCGAACAATCCGCGGCGGGCGATGTGCCCAGTCGGGTGCGCGGCTATCACAAGCCCATCATGATCGCGGGCGGCATGGGCAACGTGCGCCGCAAGCACGTGGAGAAGAGCGAGATCCCGCCGGGCGCCAAGGTCGTGGTCCTGGGCGGTCCCGCCATGCTCATCGGCCTCGGCGGCGGTGCGGCGTCTTCGGTGAACAGCGGCGCCTCCAGTGCCGATCTCGATTTCGCCTCCGTGCAACGTGGCAACCCGGAGATCCAGCGCCGCGCGCAGGAAGTCATCGACCGGTGCGCGGCACGCTGGAACGAAAACCCGGTCCTGCTTGTGCACGACGTGGGCGCGGGTGGTTTGTCCAACGCGGTGCCGGAAGCCGTGGCGCATACCGAGGGGCGCGGCGCGGTCATCGACCTGCACGCGATCCCGAACGACGAACCTGGCATGTCGCCCATGGAACTCTGGTGCAACGAATCGCAGGAGCGTTACGTGCTCTGCGTCGATGCGCGAAAAATCGACGACTTCGCGAAGATCTGCGAACGCGAACGTTGCCCGTACGCGGTGATCGGCGAGATCAACGACACCGGCGTGCTGGTGCTCGAAGACAAGAAGAACGGCACGCGTCCTGTGGACCTGCCGCTGGAAGTGTTGCTGGGCAAGGCGCCGAAGATGCTGCGCGACGTGAAGAAGCTCACGCCGCCGCAAGTGGCGTTCGCCGCCGAGAAGGTGGACCTGAAGGAAGCCGCGTACCGCGTGCTCCGCTTCCCCACCGTGGCCGACAAGACCTTTCTCATCTCGATCGGTGATCGCACGGTGGGCGGCATGATCAGCCGCGACCAGATGGTCGGGCCCTGGCAGGTGCCGGTGGCCGACGCCGCCGTCACGATCTCCGACTACTTCGGCCACACTGGCGAAGCCATGGCGATGGGCGAGCGCACGCCCGTGGCCGTGCTGGACGCGCCCGCCTCGGGACGCCTGGCCGTGGGCGAATCGCTGACGAACATTCTTGCCGCCGACATCGGCTCGCTGTCCAACGTGCGCCTCTCGGCGAACTGGATGGCGGCTTGCGGTGAGCCGGGCGAAGACGCGGCGTTGTACGCCACGGTCCACGCGGTGGGCGAGGAGCTGTGCCCGGCGCTGGGCATCGCCATCCCCGTGGGCAAGGACTCGTTGTCCATGAAGACGGTGTGGAACGACGGCGGCACGAAGAAATCGGTGGTCGCGCCCGTGTCGCTCATCGTCACCGCGTTCGCGCCCGTGGCCGATGTGCGCAAGACCTGGACGCCGCAGCTGCGCACGGACTTCGGCGCCAACGTGCTGCTGCTCGTGGACCTGGGCCGCGGCGCGAATCGTCTCGGCGGATCGTCGCTGGCGCAGGTGTTCGGCGAGCTGGGCGCGACACCGCCCGATCTCGCGGATCCCGGTCTGCTGACGGGACTGGCGGCGGCGTTGGCGGAAGCCCGCGCGCAGAACCTGGTGCTGGCGTACCACGATCGTTCCGACGGCGGCGTATTCGCCACGCTGGTAGAGATGGCTTTTGCCGGACACTGCGGCGTCGACGTCAAACTACCCGGGCCGGTTGCCGGGTGCGCCACGGGTGCCGCCGGCGCACTGTACAGCGAAGAGCTGGGCGTCGTCCTGCAGTGCAAGGGCGAACACGCGGCCGCGCTGCAGTCGATCTTCGTGCGTCACGGCCTGGGCGATTGCACGCACGCCATCGGCTCGGCCACGCGCGAGATGCGCGTCCGCATCGAAGCGGCGGGCCAGAAAATCGACGAGCGCTGGGATGACCTGCGCCGCGCCTGGTCGGACGTCTCGTTCCGCATGCGCGAGCGCCGCGATGAGCCCGGCTGCGCGCGCGAGGAATTCGCCGCGGCCTGTGACACTGGCTCGCCCGGTCTCAATGTGGCGCTCACCTTCGACCCCGACGAGGACGTTTCCGCGCCATTCGTTCATACCGCCCGGCCGAAGGTCGCGGTGTTGCGTGAGCAGGGCGTGAACAGCCAGATCGAGATGGCCGCGGTGTTCGAGCGTGTGGGTTTCGAATCGCACGACGTGCACATGACCGACATCCTGTCGGGCCGCGTGAAGCTTGAGGGCTTCAAGGGCCTGGTGGCCTGCGGCGGATTTTCGTATGGCGACGTGCTCGGCGCGGGCGAAGGGTGGGCCAAGTCCATCCTGTATCACGGCGCCACGCGCGCGGCGTTCGAGGCCTTCCTCAACCGGCAGGACACCTTTACGCTGGGCGTCTGCAATGGCTGCCAGATGTTCGCGGCGCTGAAAGAGATCGTGCCCGGGGCTGCCAGCTGGCCGCGCTTCGTGCGCAATCGCGGCGAACAATTCGAAGGCCGGTTCTCGCTGGTTGAGTTGCAGCGCTCACCGTCCATTTTCCTCGCCGGCATGGACGGCTCGATGCTGCCGATCGCGGTCGCGCACGGCGAAGGCCGCGCCGAGTTCGCGAACGACGGTGACGCCCAGGCGTTTTCCGACAGCGGCCTGGTGTCCGCGCGTTACATCGAAGGCGACCGCCGCGTCGCCACGCGTTATCCCGCGAATCCCAACGGCTCGCCGTTCGGCATCGCCGCCATCACCAATGAAGATGGCCGGGTCACGCTGGCCATGCCGCACCCCGAGCGCTCTTTCCGCTACGCGCAGAACTCCTGGCGGCCGGATGGCGCCGGTGAGTACAGCGGCTGGTATCGCATGTTCGGCAACGCCCGGAGATGGGTGGGCTGACGTCGCTCACGGCGGTGACGCCCACTGCCGGGCAAGCTCGGGCTTCTCCCAGGCTTCGTAGAGCGTGGCCAGCTTCTGGGCCGCCGACAACGTGGTCCGGTGCGTCGGGCCGCGTTTTTCCCGAAGTACCGCGAAGCTGTCCAGCAGCACCCTCTCGGCTTCCTCGTAGCGTTCGAGCCCGGTGAGCGTGGAGCCCAGCACACGTCCGTGCGATGCGCTGCGCCAGGTGTCTCCCGCCTCCGACTTGAGATAGAGGTCCCTGGCTTCCAGCGCGAATGGCAGCGCCTCGGCGAACTTCTCGCGGCGATTCAGCGTGTTCGCCAGCGCTTCCAGGGTTACCGCCACGTGCAGGTGGGTCGGCGGCAGCGTGCGCCGGCGGATCGCGAGGATGTCCCGGTATTCGCGCTCGGCCTCTTCGAGCCGGCCGAGCTGGGTGAGCGCGCGTGCGCCGTTGACGCGCACGATGCAGGTGAGGTCGTTCTCCTCGCCCAGCGCCGCGCGCAGGATCTCCGCGCCTTCGTGCGAGGTCGCGTATCCCTTTTCGAAATCCCCGCGATCCATGTAGAGGATGGACAGGTTGTTCAACGAATCGCCCACGTCGCGATGCTGGCTGCCCAGTGTCTTGCGCTGGATGGCGAGAGCCGCGAGGTAGTGGCGCCCCGCTTCGTCGAACTGCTGCGTGTCCTTGAGCACGATCGCGAGGTCACCCAACGCGCCCGCCACGTCCGGGTGGTCCGGACCCAGTCCCGCCGTCAGCAACTGCACCGCTTCGCGGTACATCGGGATCGCCCGGTCGAACTCGAGCCGTTCGTGATGAAGATAGGCGGTGTACTTGATCAATCCACCCAGCTGCACGGGGTCGGGCTTCGGGAGTTTCGCCAGTTCCTTCTTCGCTTCGCCGAGTGATTCCATCGCATGCTCGTAATCGCGCGACAGGTAGTGGCTGGCGCCGGTCATCTGCAGGTTGTTCGCCACCGCGGCAAAGTCGTCTGGCGCATGCTCGCGGCGCAGCGCCAGCGCTTCGGCTAACGGTGCGGCAGCCAGGAGGTTGCGGTTGGAGCTGTTGTAGATCGAGGCGATCTGCTCGAGCCCGGCCGCGATCTTCTGCGGCGTGCCTTCGTGGCGGCGCGCTGCGAGACTCACTTGCGCCAGTTCCAGCGCCTTGTCGTACAGGCCGAGCTTCGCGTAGACCTCGGCCATCGTGTGCTGGAGTTCCGCGCGAATGGTGGGCGAGGCGTTCAGCTCGGCGTTGATGCGCAGCGAGGCGCGGTCGAGCATCTCCCGCGCGGTGACCGAGTTGCCGCGGGCTTCGCCGGGATCGGACACCTTGAACAAGTCCACGAGGAATCGCGCCACTTCGCGCGAGGTCGCCGCCTCCGCCAGCGCGCGCTGTTCGGCGGAACGTGCGCGCACGAAGCCGATCGACGCGGCGATCGCAGCCCCCACCAGGGTCAGCGCGACGACGGCAGTCACTCCTACCGCCAGGCGATTGCGGCGAACGAACCTGGATGTGCGATACCAGGCGCTGTCGGGCTGCGCGAGCACGGGCAATCCGTCGAGATGGCGCCGGATGTCATCCGCCAGCGCGTTGACCGTGGCGTAGCGTTCCTCGGGTTTCTTGCGCAATGCCTTGAGCAGGATGGTGTCGAGATCGCCGCGCAACGCGCGGGCTTGCGGCGATCCCGTGGTGCTCGGGCGCACGGGCTCGGCCGTCAGGATGGCGTCTTCGAGCGCGCCGCGCGAATCGCGCTTCAGCTTGTACGGCCTGGCTCCCGTCAGCAGTTCGTGCAGCACCACGCCCAGTGAATAGACATCCGCGGCGATGGTCACGGGTTGGCCCAGGATCTGCTCGGGGGAGGCATAGTCGGGTGTCAGTGCGTGCACGGACAACTGCGTGAGGCCCACCGCGGATTCGGCGCCTTCGTCGAGCAGCTTGGCGATGCCGAAGTCGAGCAGCCGCACGTAACCCTCGCGAGTCACCATGATGTTGGCCGGCTTCAGGTCCCGGTGCACGATGAGCCTCGCATGGGCGGATGCCACCGCGTCGGCCACCTGCAGGAACAGGCGCAGGCGGGCCGGCAACGGCAACGAGTTCTCGCGGCAGTACTCGTCGATGGGCAGGCCTTCGACGTACTCCATGGCCAGGAAAGGCTGGCCGTCGTCGGTGAGCCCCGCATCGTAGAGCCGCGCGATGTGCGGATGCTCGAGCGTCGCGAGGATGCTCCGCTCGCGCGACATGCGTTCGGCGAGATCGGCGCCGAACATTCCGCGGTGAGGTAGTTTGAGGGCCAGGGCGCGTTCGAACAGCCCGTCGGCGCGATGCGCCAGCCAGACCGTGCCCATGCCGCCGGCTCCGAGGCGGCGCTCGAGCCGGTAGGGGCCCACGCGTGCGCCTTCGGCATTCTCGCCGGGTAGTTCGGTGTCCGTGTCGATGGGCGGGAGCTTGCCGAGGAAATCGCGCGACTCGACTTCATCGAGACGCTCCAGCAGACCGCGCAGCCTCGGCACGAGAGGCGCATGTGTGGACTCGAGATCCTTCAGCCAGGCGGCGCGCCGATCGGGCGGCACGTCGAGCGCGTCGTCCAGCAGCCTGAGCAGCGGGGAGGCCGTGGACGACCCAGTCACGCCAGCGCCTCGGCGAGCAGCAGGCGTGCTTTCTGCCAGTCGCGGCGCACGGTGCGCTCGGCGACACCGAGCGCTTCGGCCACTTGTTCATCGGTGAGGCCGGCGAAGTAACGCAGCTCCACCACTTCCACCAGGCGCGGATCCTCCTTGCCCAGCCCCTCGAGCGCGTCATGCACGGCAAGGATCTCCGCGCTGCCGTCGGTGGTGGAGGCGATCTGGCTGTCGAGCGTCACGGGCTTCACATTGCCACCGCGCCTTTGCGCGAGCCGCTCGCGCACCGTGTCGACGATGACCGAGCGCATGATCTTGCCGGCGTAGCCGATGAAGTGCTTGCGATCTTCGAGCCGAAGTTTCCCCGCCTGCACGAAGCGCATGTACGACTCGTGCACGAGCTCGGTGGTGTTCAGCAGCGTGTTGCGCTGGTGGCGGCGCAAGCGCTCGCGCGCCATGAGCCGCAGCTGAGGGTAGATGGCCGCGAACAGCCCATCCTGCGCGTTCCTGTCACCCTGCCGGGCGAGTCCGATGAGATCGGTGAGGGCGGGGGGCGCGGTGACTTCGCTCATGCCGGCAATGTACCGGGAGAAATCGCCGGTCAACACCCCGATGGCCGGACCGCCGGAGAATTTGCGTACTAGTCCCGTGAGAGCGATTCACATCGCCGGCCCCCGGGCCGGCACGGCCCGCCATTGCCTGGAGAACCCATGAATATCCGACCATCGACCTTGGCCTTGCTGCTCGCGATTCCACTGGCCAATGGCGCCCAGGCGTGCGACCTCACCTATGACGAGACCTGGAAGTTGTGGCGCGGCGAGTGTGCGCTGACCATTGACCCGAAGGGACCGATGGTCAGAAACGAAATCGCCGTGGCGCGTTCCACGCTCAAGCTGCCCGACCTGCAGATCGACAAACTCAAGTTCCGGGTCAGCGGCAATTCTCTGGACGTCCATGCGGACATCGTCAATGAAGGCACGGCTTCCTCGCCCGCCACCGTGGTGGAGCTGCGATTCAGGTTCTCCGATCCGCAGTCGCCCACGATCTGGTCCGAGGCGACGCGCCGCGCGGCGGTTCCTTCCCTGGCGCCGATGGCCTCGCAGCGAGTGTTCGTCTCCACGTTCACGGTGAACTACTCCAGCTTCGACGTGGACGTGCTCAGCCTGGGCATGGTGGATCCGGTGACCACGTCGCAACCGGTGCGGGGGCTCGTGAGCGAAATCATCGAGTCCAACAACGAGGTCATGCACCTGTGCCGGATCTACGGTCCGCCGGCCGATGCCTCGGTCCGCCCCTGCGACTGAGAAGGATCCGCTCGATGGCCGCTTCGACGGACGGTTTGCGTATTCATGGATGAGCCTTTTCGTCACACCCGGGAGTCGTTCATGAAATTTTCCACGTTGACCGTTGCTGCGATGCTCGCGGTAGCCGCGCAATCCGCCTCTGCCGCGCCGAATGCGGATGAGCGCGAGGGCGCGCTGATGCTGTATTTCTCCAAGTCGTTTGGTGGCGGCCAGGACCGGGGGAGCGCACCGCTGGCATTCGGTCTGCGGCTGGCCCAGGTCTCGACCGTCGACGCGACGCCCCGTGCCTCGATGCTCGATGCGAGCCTGTCGTTGTCCGGCCGCACCACGCTCAAGGCCATGGGAATGCCGATGTTCGATTCGGCGCTGCCGGATAGGCGCTGGTTCTCGTCCTTTGCTTCCTCTGGCGGCATCCCCACGTGGGGCAAGTGGATGCTGGGCGCGGCGCTGATGGGCGGCGGCATGTGCCTGGCCGAGTGGGTCTTCTGCGAAGACAGCGATTCCGAAGAAGATTCGACCTACACGCCGGGCAACACGGGATGAGAGCCTGGCGGCCGCTGGCGTCGGTTGCACTGGCCGCCATTGCATTGCTGCTGCTGCAAGGCTGCGTGAATCTGCCCGACGCATTGCGCGAGCAGCTGCGTTGCGCGCCGCCCGACAACTACGGCAATGCGGCTTGCGAGTCGCGCAACGTCACGGAATGGCGCGGGCTCCGGCTTCGCGACGGGCAGGTGATCGTCATCGAGGACGACGAAGCGCTGTCTTTCGCGCTGAACCTGCTCGCTTCGGAGTACCGGCCCTATGTACACGCCGGGCTGATCGTCCTGGAGGACGGCCAGCCCTTCGTGTACGAGGCCTGGGCTATCTACAAGCCCAGGCTGTCGGGCCGGCCGACGAGAAATCCCGGCGGCGGTGTGCGGCGCGTGACGCTGGATTCCTTCCTGCGACGTCCCGGCATCATCGCCATCCACGAGCCGCCGCCGGGTGCGGACGGCGCTGCCGCGGCGGACTACGCCCGCGCCAGTCTTGCGGCCCGCACGCCTTTCGACGAGTTCTTCGACGCGGGCGATGCGGCCTCCGTCTACTGCGCGGAGTTCGTGGCGCGCGCCTGGGAAGCGGGCGGCGCCGCGCCGGCCGACGGTATCGCGGTGAGTGGCAATCCCTCGGTGCGGATGCTGCTCGAGTGGTTCGAGGTTCGCGCGCCCCGCCTGGTCCTGGCCGGAGAACTCCTGCGCGGCAACCGGATAGCGCTCATCGACCGGCAACGGAACCTGGCGCAGATCGAGCGGCACTTCGCCCGCCGGCGCGAGCTGCATCGTCGATTCACCGGAGACCAGCGACTCGGCAACGTGTTCCGATGGAGCGGGATGTCACTGGCGTTCCGCCCGCAGGTGGCGGCCTATCTATCGGCGGCCCCGGACGCGGGCGAGGCCGTGCTGGCGGATCGGCTGCTGGGGCCGGTGGGTGCGGGTGAGTCGACGCTGACCGTGGCGCGCAAGCCCGCGCGCTAACGCGCGGCCTGCTCCTGCACGAAGAATCGCCGCACCTTCATCGCGTGCTGCAGCCGGCCTTTGCGCACGTAGGCCTGGTACAGGAAATCCTTCATCACCTCGAGCAGCACCGCTGCCTGGTAGGTGTTGATGAAAGGCAGGTCGACGACCGGGTCCGCGCTGCCCGCGAAGATGATGCGCATGACCACGGCGAAGGTTTCCTCGTCGATCTCGCCCATCTCGCGCACGTCCGACAGCGAATCGAACAGGCGGAGCTTGGTGGAGTTGCCGAGATCGGCGAAGGTCACCGCGGACGCACGGCGGCACATGGAGGCGAAAGCCTGCAGCTGGTTGTGCGAGTAGCAGACCAGCGCCTCGCGGAAGAAAGTCTCCACGTCCTCGGGCACGTAGTTGAAGGCGAACTTCTCGATCGGCCGCTCGACGTCGAAAGCCTGCGGCGCGAGTTCGACGCGGTTGCTGGCGAAAGTGCGCGTGGCGAAGCGCAGGAACACCGGCGCGTTGCAGGCGTGGCAGCGCAGGACCACGCCGATCGTCCGCGGCTTCTGCAGCAGCAGCTCGTCGAACGTGGGCAGCGCGGTCGGGCTCATGCGCGAGAACGCGTGGCAGTGCGGGCAATTGCGCGCAGTCTCGCGCTCGTTGCCGAAGTGCATCGCCCCGGTCGAATCCAGAACCACGTTCATGCGCAGCCTTCGGAAATGGGGACATTCCTCATTTACTTGTCACAATTCTCGAACGTCGTCGCGGACCCATCGGCGCCTGAATTGTGACAAGTAAATGAGGAATGTCCCCATTTCCGCGCGCCCGTGTCCTATCGGGTGAGCGGCTTGTACTTGATCCGATGCGGCTGAGTTGCTTCTTCGCCTTTGCGCCGCTTCAGGTCTTCCATGTAGTCCTGGAAGTTGCCTTCGAACCATACGACTTCCGAGTCGCCTTCGAAAGCCAGAATGTGGGTGGCGATGCGGTCCAGGAACCAGCGATCGTGCGATATGACAACTGCGCAACCCGGAAACGCCAGCAGGGCCTCTTCCAGGGCTCGCAAGGTCTCCACGTCGAGGTCGTTGGTGGGCTCGTCGAGCATGAGCACGTTGCCGCCGGACTTGAGCACCTTGGCCAGGTGCACACGGTTGCGCTCACCGCCGGACAGCTCGCCGATCATCTGCTGCTGGCCAGTACCCTTGAAGTTGAAGCGGCCGACGTACCCGCGCGAAGAGGTTTCGTAGTTGCCGACCTTGATCATGTCGAGGCCGCCCGAGATCTCCTGCCACACCGTGTGCTTGTCGTTCAGCGACTGGCGCGATTGATCCACGTACGCGAGCTTGGATGACGGCCCGAGGCGCAGTTCGCCGGCGTCCGGCTTCTCGAGTCCCGCCATCATGCGGAACAGCGTGGTCTTGCCGGCGCCGTTGGGCCCGATGATGCCGACGATGCCGCCCTTGGGCAGGTTGAAGTTCAGGTTGTCGAACAGCAGCCGGTCGCCGTAGGCCTTGCGCAGGCCCTTGGCTTCGATGACCACGTCGCCGAGGCGTTCGCCCGGCGGGATGTAGATTTCGTTGGTCTCGTTGCGCTCCTGGAATTCGCGCGAGGCCAGTTCTTCATAGCGCGCCACGCGCGCCTTGTTCTTGGCCTGGCGGGCCTTCGGGTTCTGGCGCACCCACTCCAGTTCCTTGGCCAGCATCTTGCGCAGGCCTTCCTGGGTCTTCTCTTCGGTGGCGAGACGCGCTTCCTTCTGTTCGAGCCACGTGGAGTAGTTGCCCTTCCACGGAATTCCGTGGCCGCGGTCGAGTTCGAGGATCCACTCGGCGACGTTGTCGAGGAAGTAGCGGTCGTGGGTCACCGCGACGACGGTCGACGGATAGGCCTCGAGATATTTCTCGAGCCACGAGATGGACTCGGCGTCCAGGTGGTTGGTCGGTTCGTCGAGCAGCAGCATGTCGGGCGAGGACAGCAGCAGGCGGCACAGCGCCACGCGGCGTTTCTCACCACCCGAGAGCTTGTTGATGATCGCGTCCCAGGGCGGGAGGCGCAGCGCATCCGCCGCGATCTCGAGCTTGCGCTCCAGTTCCCAGCCGCCGGCCGCGTCGATGGCGTCCTGCAGCTTGGCCTGCTCCTCGAGCAGTTTGTTCATCTCGTCCGGGTCGAGTTCCGGATCGGCGAACTTGTCGCTGATCTCGTTGAAGCGCGCGACCTGCGCGAACGCGCCGCCGAGCCCCTCCATGACGACACTGCGCACGTCCTTGTTAGGGTCGAGCTCGGGCTCCTGCGGCAGGTAGCCCACCTTGATGCCGGGCTGCGGGCGCGCCTCGCCTTCAAAGTTGGTGTCGATGCCGCCCATGATCTTGAGCAGCGAGGACTTGCCCGAGCCGTTGAGGCCGAGCACGCCGATCTTGGCGCCGGGGAAGAAAGAGAGGCTGATGTCGCGCAGGATGACGCGCTTGGGTGGCACAACCTTGCCAACCCGGTTCATCGTGTAGATGTATTGGGCCATGTAATTAAGTAGCGAATGAGCTGGAAACGGCCGCGAATTCTACATCCAGCGGCCATGGCGCTGTGCTACGTTTGCCCGCGTCAACAAGGAGACGCCACTGTCCGCTGCTGATCCGAATTCCGTTCTGGTCGTGGCCGGAGAACGCCTGGCGCGCTATGGATTTGGCGATGGCCATCCGTTCGGGCCGGACCGCCATGCCGCCTTTCTTGCGGAATTCACCAAGCGTGGCCTCGATCGTCGCGTCCGGCTCGCGGAGACCCGCGCCGCCACGCGCGAGGAATTGCAGTCTTTCCACACGCCTCGCTACCTGGATTTCGTCGCCCAGCGGTCGCTGACCGGCGAAGGCTACCTGGATGCCGGCGATACGCCGGCCTGGCGGGGGGTGTACGAGGCGGCGGCGGACGTCGTCGGGGCCACGGTCCTGGCGTCCGAGGAAATCATGGCGGGCCGTGCGCGGCGCGCGTTCGTACCCATCGCCGGCCTGCACCATGCCACGCGCGATGGCGCCGCGGGTTTCTGCGTGTTCAACGACTGCGGCGTGGCGGCGGAGATGCTCCGCAAGAACCATGGCCTGCAGCGGATCGCCTACGTGGATATCGATGCCCATCACGGCGACGGCATGTATTACGGCTTCGAAAGCGATCCGGGGCTCATCTTCGCGGACATCCACGAAGACGGGCGCTACCTCTATCCCGGCACGGGACGGGCGGATGAATCGGGTTCCGGATCCGCCACGGGCAGCAAGCTCAATATCCCGGTACCGCCCGGCGCGGATGACTCGGTGTTCGCCGAAGTGTGGCCGCAGGTGCTGGGTCATCTGCGCAAGTTCGAGCCCGAGTTCATC
Source organism: uncultured Pseudomonadota bacterium (assembly GCA_963846605.1). Classification (GTDB taxonomy): domain Bacteria; phylum Pseudomonadota; class Gammaproteobacteria; order Steroidobacterales; family Steroidobacteraceae; genus CADEED01. The sequence goes on along the minus strand of CAWJWS010000003.1, from coordinate 56,179 downwards.
CTGCTGCAGGCCGGCGCGGATAGCGTGGAAGGCGACCCGATCACCCACATGCGTTTCTCGCCCGCGGCTCACGAGAAGGCGGCCCGGGACCTGGGCTCGCTGGCCGACGAGCTGGGCCACGGCCGCGTGCTGGGCACGGGCGGCGGCGGCTACAACCGGATCAACCTCGCCCAGGCTTGGACGGGAGTGGTCCAGGGCTTGTTGGCGCCGGGTGGCGAAAGTGGGGAAAGCGCGCGGCGCAGCTAATCACCGGGATTGGTAGGGATTTTTTCGCGCGTTTTCCCCACTTTCCCCACCCGGCACCTTACAATTCGCGGCCCCCGGAAATCGACCCCGCGAGGCCCCTCCATGTTTCGAACCGCGATGACCATCGGTGGCTTTGACCCCGAGCTCGAGACCGCCCTCAAGAACGAACGCCAGCGCCAGGAAGATCACATCGAGCTGATCGCCTCGGAGAACTACGCCAGCCCCCGTGTGCTGGAAGCGCAGGGTTCGGTACTCACGAACAAGTACGCGGAAGGCTATCCGGGCAAGCGTTACTACGGCGGTTGCGAATTCGTGGACGTGGCCGAGTCACTGGCCATCGAGCGCGCCAAGAAGCTGTTCGGCGCCGACTATGCCAACGTGCAGCCCCACTCGGGCTCGCAGGCCAACGCCGCGGTCTATCTCGCGTTGATCAATCCAGGCGACACCATCCTGGGAATGAGCCTCGATCACGGTGGCCATCTCACGCACGGCGCCAAGGTCAATTTCTCGGGCAAGCTGTTCCGCGCCGTGCAGTACGGCATCCGTCCGGACACGGGCGAGATCGACTACGACGCACTGGCCGCCCAGGCGCTGGCCGAGAAGCCGAAGATGATCGTCGCGGGTTTCTCCGCCTACTCTCGCTACCTCGACTTCAAGAAGTTCCGGGAGATCGCGGACTCCGTGGGCGCCTATCTGTTCGTCGACATGGCGCACGTCGCCGGTCTCGTGGCGGCGGGTGAGTATCCGAACCCGGTGCCATACGCGGACGTGGTCACCACCACCACGCACAAGACGCTGCGCGGTCCGCGCGGCGGCCTGATCCTCGCGCGCGCCAACGACGCGCTGACCAAGAAATTCAATTCGCTGGTGTTCCCCGGCACGCAGGGCGGCCCGCTGATGCACGTCATCGCGGCCAAGGCCGTGGCCTTCCTCGAAGCGCTGCAGCCGGAGTTCAAGGACTACCAGAAGCAGGTGGTCGTGAACGCGCGCGCCATGGCGGCAAGGCTCCAGTCGCGCAACTACAAGATCGTCTGCGGCGGCACGGACAACCACCTGTTCCTGCTGGATCTCTCCAACAAGGAGATCACCGGCAAGGACGCGGACGCCGCGCTGGGCAAGGCGCATATCACCGTGAACAAGAATGCGGTGCCCAACGACCCGCGCCCGCCCATGATCACCAGCGGCATCCGCATCGGTACGCCGGCCGGCACCACGCGCGGCTTCAAGCAGGCGGAGTTCGAGCAGATCGCCGACTGGATCGCCGACGTGCTCGATGCCAACGGCAGCGACGCCGCGATCGAGAAGACGCGCACGGCGGTGTCGGAGCTCTGCCGCCGTTACCCGGTGTATGGTCCCTGATGGAGTGGGGCCCCTGACGGGGGCCTCCGGTCGACGACGCGCGTAGCTAGAGGCAGGCCATGTACTGTCCGTTCTGCGCGCATCCCGAAACCAAGGTGAACGACTCGCGCCTCGCGGCCGAGGGTGCGCAGATCAGGCGTCGTCGTGAATGCCTGCAGTGTGGTGAGCGCTTCACCACGTTCGAGACGGCGGAACTGGTCATGCCCATGGTCATAAAAAGCGACCAGCGGCGCGTGCCCTTCGACGAATCCAAGCTCCGCCACGGCCTGGCCAAGGCGCTGGAGAAGCGCCCGGTGAGCGGCGAGTCCATCGAAGAAGCCGTGAGCCACATCACCCGCAAGCTGCGCGGGCTGGGCGAGCGCGAAGTCACGTCGCGCCAGATCGGCGAGATCGTGATGGAAGAACTCCACAAGCTCGACGAAGTGGCCTACGTACGCTACGCGTCCGTGTATCGCCAGTTCCAGGACGTGGAGGCGTTCCGCGAAGAGATAGACCGCCTGCATCACCGCCGTGGCCGCATTCCGAGTGAAGACCAGCTCGAGCTGCTGCCAGGCGAGTCTGCCGGCAAGCCACGCCGGAAGGGCGGGTCATGAAGTTCTCGGCGTTCGACGAAGTGGCCATGCGCCGCGCACTGGAGCTGGCGCAGCGCGGCCTCATGACCACGCATCCCAATCCGCGGGTTGGCGCGGTGCTGGCTCGTGACGGGCAGATCGTCGGCGAAGGCTGGCATGAAAAGGCGGGCAATCCGCATGCGGAGCCGCTCGCCCTGCGTGAAGCCGGCGAGCGCGCGCGCGGCGCCACCGCGTACGTGACGCTGGAACCCTGCTGCCATCATGGCCGCACACCGCCCTGTGCCGACGCTCTGCTCGCGGCCGGCGTGACACGCGTGGTGTTCGCCATCCGCGATCCGAATCCTCGCGTGAATGGCGGCGGCGCCAAACTATTGCGCGACGCCGGCGTGGCCGTGGAGTCCGGCCTCCTGGAGAAGGAGGCCGCGGAGCTCAACGCCGGCTTCCTCATGCGCATGACGCGAGGCCGTCCGTTCGTGCGGCTCAAATCCGCCGCCAGCCTCGATGGCCGCACGGCGTTGTCCAATGGCCGGAGCAAGTGGATCACCAGCGACGAGGCCCGAGCCGACGTGCAGCTCTGGCGCGCGCGCAGCGCGGCGGTGCTCACCACCGCCGATACCGTGCTCGCCGACGACCCGCGGCTGGACGTGCGCATCGACACCTCGCGTCAGCCGCTGCGCGTGGTGCTGGATCGCCGCCGCCGCGTGCGCAAGACCGCGCGCATCCTCGCGCCGCCGGGTGAAGTGCTGCTGTTCGCCGGCGTGTCGCGCGCGAAGAAGCGTCCGGGGCCTGACATGCTCGGCGCCGCGCGCATCGAGCGGCTGCGGTTGAAGCGCGGCAAGCTGGACCTGGAGCGCTTGTTCGCAAGGCTCGGCGAGCTCGAGATCAACGAGGTGCTGGTCGAGGCCGGGCCCAGGCTGTCGGGCGCCTTGCTCGCCGCGGGCCTGGTGGACGAATGGTTGTTGTACATCGCGCCGAAATTGTTGGGCAAGGACGCGAAACCTTTGGCCGCGCTCGCGGGACTCACGAGGCTGGAATCCGCGCCGGCGTTCACGCTGGAAGACTCCTCGGCCGTGGGCCCGGACCTCCGGCTCCGGTTGCGGCCCCGGCTGATCGTCGACAAGACCCGAAAGAAGGACTGACCCAGACCATGTTCACCGGCATCGTCCAGGAAATCGGCAGTGTGCGCAGTGCGGAGCTGCGTGCCGGCGCCGAAGGCGCGAAAGACTGCCGCCTCGAGATCGGCTTCGCGAACATCGCGCGCGACCGGCTGAACCTGGGCGACAGCATCAGCGTGGACGGTGTGTGCCTCACGGTGGCGGAGCTGCGCGCCAGCAGTTTCGTGGCCGATGTGTCCGGCGAGACGCTGCGAGTCACCACGCTCGGCGCCAAACTACCGGGCGCCAGCGTGAACCTCGAACCCGCGCTGCGCGCGGGTGACAGCCTGGGCGGCCACTGGGTGTCGGGCCACGTGGATGGCATCGCCGACGTGCTGTCGGCTGCCGAGGACGCGCGCTCGCTGCGTGTCGAGCTGGCCGCGCCACGCGAGCTGGCGCGTTACATCGCGCGCAAGGGCTCGGTCACGCTCGATGGCGTGAGCCTCACCGTCAACGCCGTGGACGGCGCGAAGTTCTCCATCAACCTGATTCCGCACACGCTCGAAGTCACCACGCTGGGTTCGTTGCGAACCGGCACGCGGCTGAATCTCGAGATCGACCTGCTCGCCCGTTACGTCGAGCGCCTGAACTCCGAACCATGAAGCCACTCCACAGTATCGAAGACATCCTCGCTGACATCGCCGCCGGCCGCATGGTGGTGATCATGGATGACGAAGACCGCGAGAACGAAGGCGACCTCATCATGGCCGCGCAGAAGTGCACGGCCGCCGACATCAACTTCATGGCGCGGTTCGGCCGCGGCCTGATCTGCCTCACGCTGACCGCCGAACGCTGCCGCCAGCTGCGCCTGCCGCTGATGGTGAGCGAGACGCATCGCGAGCATCGCACCAACTTCACGCTGTCGATCGAAGCGGCCGAAGGCGTGACCACCGGCATTTCGGCGCATGACCGCGCGCACACCGTGCTCACCGCAGTGCAGCCCGGTGCGCGTCCCGAGGATCTGCGCCAGCCCGGGCACATCTTCCCCGTCATGGCGCAACCAGGCGGCGTGCTGACTCGCGCGGGCCACACCGAAGCCGGCTGCGATCTCGCGCGGCTCGCCGGGCTCGACCCGTCCTCGGTGATCGTCGAGATCATGAACGACGACGGCACCATGGCGCGGCGGCCGGATCTCGAAGCCTTCGCCGAACGGCACGGCATCAAGATCGGTACGATCGCCGATCTCATCCGCTACCGCTTGCGCCAGGAGCGCTCGGTCGAGCGCATCGCCGAGCAGGACGTGGACACCGAGTTCGGACCGTTCCGGCTCATGGCGTACGAGGATCATGTCCACAAGGATGTGCACCTCGCGCTGGTGCGCGGCCAGCTCGATTCCGTGGATTCGCCACTGGTGCGCGTGCATCCCATCGACACGCTGGCCGACCTCATCGGCCTGCGCGATCCGGGACGGACCTGGACGCTGCGTGACTCCCTGCAGCGCATCGCCGAGGTGGGCACGGGCGTGGTCATCGTGCTGCGCGATCACACCACGCCGCGTGAACTCGCCGATGCCGTGAGCGCGCTCGGTCAGAAGATGGGTCAGAAGGCAAACGAGACGCCGCCGAAATCCCCGGCGGGGCAGGCGCCACCGCAGGTGCTGCGCACCTATGGCATCGGCGCGCAGATCCTCAAGGACCTGGGTGTCACCCGCATGCAGGTGCTGTCGGCGCCGAAACAGCTGCAGGGCATTTCCGCCTTCGGGCTGGAGATCACCGGATACGTGGCGCAGTAGTAGACGAGAAGCCGTCCGCCTGCCCTGTATACTCCCGCGCCCATGACCGGATCCCTGAACGCTCCCCGACGCTTCGACGCCAGCCAACGCCGCGTCGTGGTTCTCGCCGCCCGTTTCAACCACGTCCTCGTCGACCAGCTAGTCGACGGCGCCCGCAAGGCCTGGCGTGAACACGGCGGAGACGATTCGCGCCTGTTGCTGGAGCGCGTGCCCGGCGCCTTCGAACTACCGCTCGCGGCCAAGATGTTCGCGGCCAGCGGCGGCGTGGATGCGGTCGTCGCGCTGGGTTGCGTGATCCGCGGTGACACACCACATTTCGACTACGTCGCCGGTGAATGCGCGCGCGGACTCATGGATGCGGGCCTTGCTACCGGCGTGCCGGTGATCTTCGGTGTGCTGACCACCGAAACCCAGGCGCAGGCCGAGGAACGCGCGGATGTCGCGCGCATGAACAAAGGCCGCGAGTCCCTGGAGGCCGCGCTCGAGATGATCGAGCTGCTGTCGCCGCCGTCGCGCGGAGCGAAGAAACCAGTGAAGCCAATGAAGCCAGTGAAGAAGAAGGTGAAGCGCTGATGGGTACCGGCATCAACCCGGCTTCGGCGCGCCGCGCCGTCGCGCGCAAGCTCGCGCTGCAGGCACTGTACCGCTGGCAGATCAACAACACGCCCTGGCAGGACGTGGTCAACGAGTTCGCCGCGGACGAAGACATGCGCAAGGCGGACCGCGGTTACTTCAACAAGCTGATCACGGAGATCTGCACGCACAGCGCCGATCTCGACACGGCGCTGGCCGCATGGATGGATCGCAAGCCCACCGAGCTCGATCCGGTGGAGCGCGCGGTGCTGTGGGTAGGCGCGCATGAACTGCGCTCGTCGCCCGATGTGCCGTACCGCGTGGTCATCAACGAGGCCGTCGGTCTCGCAAAGCGCTTCGGCGCCACCGACAGTCACAAGTTCGTGAACGCGGTGCTGGACGCGGCCGCGCGCGAGCTGCGTCCCCTCGAACACTGAGTCATGCGCTGCCCAGGAGTGCTGCTCCTGTTCGCGAGACGGTCCCCGACGTCATACTGTCCTGGATCGCGGTGACACCACGCTGGTAGCAACGCATGGCCCAGGGCGAGTTCGATCTCATAGCCAGGTACTTCTCGCGGCTCGGCGCTGATCGCACCGACGTGCGCATCGGTGTGGGCGACGACGGCGCGGTCGTGATCCCGCCTTCCTCGCGCGAACTCGTGGTGGTCACGGACTCCCTGGTGGAAGGCGTGCATTTTCCCGTGGGTTCGCCCGCGGCTTCGGTGGGGCACCGCGCCGTCGCCGTGAATTTCTCCGACCTGGCGGCCATGGGGGCGGAGCCTGCCTGGGGCTTGCTGGCCCTGACCATCCCGGGTTTCGACGAGGACTGGCTGGCGCAGTTCTCCCGAGCTGCCGGCGATCTGTGCAGAAAGCATGGCCTCGCCTTGATAGGCGGCGACACCACGCGCGGACCCTTGAGCATCACCGTGACCATGGTGGGCATCGTGCCGGTTGGTCTCGCGCTGGAGCGCAAGGGTGGACAGCCCGGCGATGCCATCTTCGTGAGTGGCTCGCCGGGTGATTCCGCCGCCGGTCTCGCGCTGGAACAGAACCGGCTGCACGTGCCCGATCCCATGTCCGCGCAGATCCTGCGCGACCGCTTTCTATTTCCCACGCCGCGTTGCGACATCGGTGTTGCGTTGCGGGGCATGGCGAGCGCCTGCATCGACGTGTCGGATGGTCTGGGCGGTGATCTCGAGAAGCTCTGTGCCGCCAGCGGTTGCGGCGCGGAAGTGGATGCAGCCGCATTGCCGGTATCCGACGCCTTGCTGGGAGCGGTAGGGCGAGAGGCGGCGCGTGAATACGCTCTAACTGGCGGTGAAGACTACGAATTGCTGTTCACTGTGCCGCTCGCGAGGCTCGGCGCAATGACCACGGCGGTGGCTCGCGGACTCGGTCCGGTCACGCGCATCGGCAGCCTGGTGGCGGGCAAAGGCGTCCGCGTTTTCGCGCGGGGCGGTGTGATGCAGTTCTCGGGGTCCGGATTCGATCATTTCGCGCGGTAGGACGTGGCCTGCACGTTCCGGCACCCGCCTGCGCACCAAAGTCGATCCGGGAAACCCATCACATCCCCCCATGTGGCGCGGCCTTATTCTGCCGTCAATCATGCCGCTGCAAGCCACAACGACTGGTACCGGTTCGGGCACAGAAGCCCAGGCGCAAAAGATCCTGGAGAGCCGTGTCCCGGATCGTATTGGTAAATATGTAATCATCAACGAGGTAGGCAGGGGCTCCACCGGCACCGTCTATCTATCGCACGACTCCTATTACGGTCGTGACGTCGCGATCAAGGTCTACAACATGGACCAGGACGCGAGCGACGAGCGCGCCAAGATCGCGCGCAAGATGTTCCTGTCCGAAGCCCACATGGTGGGCATGCTCCAGCACCCGCACATCCTGCCCATCTACGATGCCGGCGAAGAGAACGGCCGCTGCTACATCGTCACCGAGCACGTGCACGGCGCGCGCACGCTGTCTTCCTACTGCCGCCCCGACAACCTGCTGCGCGTCGACGACGTCGTCGAGATCATGTTCAAGTGCGCCAAGGCGCTGCACTACGCTCATACGCGTGGGGTGATCCACCGGGATATCAAACCCTCGAACATCATGCTCACGCAGGATTCCGACGTGCGCATCATCGACTTCGGCATCGCGCTGATCGCCGACTCCGAGATCTCGCGCATCGAGGGCATCGCCGGCAGCCCGAGCTACATGTCACCCGAGCAGGTGCAGAGCCTCGAACTCACGCATCACTCGGACCTGTATTCACTGGGCGCCGTGATGTACGAGCTGCTCACCGGCATCCGTCCGTTCCGCGCGGGCAACCTGGTCAAACTGCTGCACCAGATCGTGTATGCCACGCCGCCGCCGATCCACACGCAGCGCAAGGACGTCCCCGAGGAACTCGAGGAAATCGTCATCACCTCGATGATGAAGTCGCCGGACAAGCGCCAGAAGTCGGGCGCCGATTTCGCCGCCGAACTCACGCGTGTGCACCAGCACCTGCGCGAGGCCAATGCCCGCGTCGACCAGCAGGAGCAGTTTAATGTCCTGCGCCGCCTGCGCTTCTTCCACGAGTTCTCCCACGCCGAGATCTGGGAGGTGCTGCGCGCCAGCACGCTGACCGATTACGCGGCGGGTGAGGAGATCGTCAAGGAAGGCGAGATGGACGACCGCTTCTACATTCTCGTGAACGGCAAGTGCACCGTGGAACGTCACGGCAAGGTGCTGGGCGCCATGGATTCCGGTGACTGCTTCGGCGAGACCAGCTACGTGCGCGGCGCCCGCCGCACCGCGACGATCAAGGCCGAGACGGCCGTGACCGTGCTGCGCGTGAGCTCGACGCTGCTCGAGCAGGTGTCCGCTGCCTGCCAGCTGCGCTTCAACCGCGTGTTCCTGCGCGCGCTGGTGTCGCGTCTGCAGGGCAACGACCAGCCGCTCGAATAATCGACGCCACTTCAACGAAAAGGGCGCAAGACCTTCCGGCCTTGCGCCCTTTTTCATTTGGCGGACTACCTAGAAGCTGAACTGGGTGCGCAGCGCGTAGACGTCCAGGTCCTGTCCGATGTCCACACCGACAGGCGGCGTGGCGACACCCGCGCCAAACGGCGTGGTGTTGCCCGGGCCCGCGGGATTCAGGCGATCCACGTCGATCATCAGGTAGTTGAACAACACCTTGATGTTCGGGTTCAGGTACCAGTTGAGGCCCAGGGCGAACACGTCCTGCTCACCGCCGCGAATCGCGCCGGCGATCGGCGCGGTGCCCAGGCTGCCTTCATTGGAATTGAGATCCGTGTGGCTGAAGCGGGCGGCCAATTCGAAGGCGCCCCAGCCGCCGTCGTGCGCGAAGGGTGACTTCGGACGCGGGTTCTGGAATGAGCCCGTCGCGGCGTTGTAGCGGCGCGTCTCACCCGTGATGAGCCAGCTGCCCTGCAGGTAGTAGCCACCGAACGACGGGTCGTCGAGCGCCGGGTCGCGGCGATCCACGTCGAACCAGAAATTCTCGCCCTGCACATGGAAGTTCTTGTAGTTCGCTCCGAACTCGACGCCGTAGGCATTCGCATGCGCGGCATCGATCGAACCGGTGTCGATCAGGCGGACGGAGTCGAGGCGAACCTCGGGGCGGTCACGGAAACGCAATGGATGACGCGGCGTGGTCGCGGATCCCTGGTCGGCCGGCGAGAACACCCGCGTGGCCGAGGCGCCGAGGTGCACGTTGTAGTCGTCGCTGGTGGCGAGCAGGCCACCGGCGCGGCCCACGGCCGCGAACTGGCTGTCGAAGACTTCGGCATCATTCACGGTGCGGGTGGTGAAATTCAGCGCGCTCATCCAGCGTTTGCCACCGGCACGCAGGCCCACGCCCAGGCGGCCATCGGCGCCGCCGAGTGCCCGTGAGAGTTCCGACGCGCTGGCGCGTTCGATGAACACCTGGTCTTCCGGCGTCGTGCTGTCGTCCATGTTGGAGGGCGGCGAGAACGCACCCAGCTGGAACGTGAACGGCGCAAGGCCGGTGTACGCGATCCATGCGTCGTTGATGCGCGCCGGGCCCTCGGTGCCGCTGCCGGCGAATTCGAACAGCAGGCGGTAGTTCCAGTTACTGTTGAACACACCGTCGACACCGAAGCGCGCGCGGCGGAAATTGATGCCATCCGAGAAATCGCGCGCCGCGTTGTTCTCGCGGCCGCCACCGATGGATCCACGGCGGTAGTCGGTGGCCAGCGGACCTTCGGCGGATTCGCCGTACATGCCGGCGTCCATCTGCGCGATGGCGCGGACGGAAAGTGAGGATTTGCCATCCGCCGACGTGATGGTCGGCCGGCCGTTGTTGAAGGCCAGTTTGGGCGACTCGGGGGCCGCCGCGATCTTGGCGGGAGCGGCGGGTGTCGCGGCCGGCGCTGCTTCGCTGGAGGCGGTCAGCTTCTTCGTGAGTTCCTCGAGCTTTGCCTGCTGGGCCTCCAGTAGCTTGGCCTGCGCCTGCATCTGCGCGCGCAGCGCGTCGATCTCGGCCTTGAGGGCCGCGTCATCGGCGAAAGCGGGGGTCACCGCCAGGCCGAGGGCGAGGGCCACCGCGGCGCGAAGCGAGGTCGAAGTCTTCATTTACTGGGCTCCAGGAATCCGTGTTTCTTCCACACCGCGGCGGCGGGTGCGCTGCTCAGGTAATCGAGGAACGCTGCCGCCCGGGCCCCCGACTTTGCGGTGGCGGCGGCAGGATAAGTAATGGGTGCGTGGGTGTTATCAGGGAAAGTAGTTACCACCCGGACTTTCGGCTCGATCTGTGCGTCAGTCGAATAAACGATGCCGAGCGGGGACTCGCCCCGCGCCACGTAGGTGAGGGCGGTGCGAACGTTCTCGGCGCGCGCGAGCCGGGCCGACACCGAGTCCCAGACGCCCAGGTTTGTTAGGGCATCACGCGCATAGCGGCCCGCGGGCACCATGTCCGGATCCGCGACGGCGAGCCGGCCTCCCGCCAGTGCCCGGGACAGATCGAATCCGCGCGTGATGGTGAGTGCCACGCGGCTGTCCGCGGGCGCGATGAGTACCAGGCGGTTGCCAGCGATGTTCCGTCGCGAGGCCGCGTCGAGAAGCTTGCGGCTCGCGAGATAGTCCATCCATTCCTGGTCGGCGCAGACGAATACATCCGCCTCCCCGCCGGCCTCGATCTGCCGCGCGAGAGCGGAACTCGCGGCGAACGACACCCTGACGCGTGCCCCCGAGGAGGCCTCCCAATTCGCGGAGAGCTCGCCCAGCACGTTGGTCAGCGAGGCCGCGGCGAATACCAGCAGCTCGGGCTTTTCCTGCTCCTGCGCCCGGGCGTTTCCCGCCAGCGCCACCAGTGACGCGCAGAACAGGAAAAACGGGTTCACGATTCGCGACTTCATCCGCGTTGCTCCTTGCCAATCCCGCCGTCAGGCGCGATATATATGGCCATGCCCGAGGGCGGCCGGAGTCTAGCAATGTGGAAGTCGATCCTCATCGTTTCGTGCTCGCTGCTGGTTCTGTCGGCGGCGCCTCTCGGCGCGCACACGCCCGCGGCGGAGGGTTGCGGAGCGTCGGCCAGTGAATACGCGAACGAACTCGCGGTCATGCGATCCACGGCGGCGTCGGTCGGCGCACCGGCCTCGGCGTCCCCCGTCCCGCTGGAGCTGGGACGCCGCTACGCCATCAGTCTCGATGATCAGGACAAGCTCAAGTTCCGCAAGCAGCCAGGCCGCCAGTCGCGCGCCACGAATGCGCGTGGCGGAGTGTTTTCGTTCCGTACGGCAGAGGCGGGCGTGTACCGCGTGTCGCTCACCTCGCGGCACTGGGTCGACCTGATCGACGGCGATTCCGTGGTCGAATCCCGCCGGCACTTCGGCCCGGGCTGCGCGCTCATCCACAAGATCGTGGAGTTCGAGCTGCCCGGCGAGCGCCAGATCTTCCTGCAGCTCAGCGGCCGTGACGATGTCACGGTAGGCCTGGCGATCACCGCGGCGCCGCCCCCGCCCGCAGCCGCGCCCGCGGTCGCCCGGTCAGAAGCGGTCGCTGAGCCGGTAGCGCGCCGATAGTTCGATCTTGGTCTCGGTGGCGAGCGGGTTCTCGCCCAGTGTGACGGCACGCTCCACCACGTCGCTCTTCACGCGCAACCATTCGGCGGCGAATCGCCAGGGGCCGCCACGGTCCCAGGTGTAGGCCACGGTCCAGGCGTCCCCGGTTTCGCTGCCGGCCCGCGCCGGGTTGTCGCGAAACGTCACGTCGAACTGGTCGTATCGCAGTGCCAGCATGTGCGATCCGGTGCGCTTCGCGACCAGTGCCGACCGCGAGTCGTATTCCCATTTCAGCCAGAAGCCACCGGGCGCGATGAAGGTATCGCCATCGAGAGCCTGCAGGATCGCGGTCCAGCCACTGCCGTTTTCGAGGCGCAGGCCCAGGGCATCGAAGTTCGTCAGCCAGGCGAAATCGCGCAGCTCGGGCTCTTCGATGCGGGGATCCGCGCGGTTGTCGTAGTGCAGGAGATTGAGCACCGCGCGGTCGAGGTAGCGCGCCTGCGCGCCCACGTAGTAACCCGGCCGGTCGTCGATCTCGGCGAACAGTTCCTTCTTGGCGAACCCGGGATCGGGCTGGTACGCGCCGACGCGGCCGAACAGGGTAGTTTGGCGGTCGTGCAGTGACCAGCCATGCGCGGCCATCATGGTTCCCGCGGGATCGTTCCACCCGAACAGCGCGGCGGTGAGCTGCAGGTCGAACGAAGGCCCAGTCGCGTGCCCAGCCAGTCGACCTGGCCCTCGAGGCCGACGGTACGGAACTCTTCACCGATCCAGCGAGCTGATCGCCGACGGCGTGATCGTGTACGGCGTCTCCCAGCCGATGGCGCGGCTCTCCAGCGACATCGGTGGATAGAACGCGCCGAGCCGCAGGCGCGACTTGAAACCCGCGCGTGGGTAGGGCCGGTACTCGAGATAGGCCTCGGTCAGGTCGACGGGATTCTTGTCGTCACCGTCCCAGACCGAGGCTTCGAGCGTGCGCGAAGAAGACCTCGCCGATGGGCTGGTGATCGCCGCCCACAGGCGTCCGAGCTGCAAGCCCTGGTGGTCGTCGTCGAAGCGCAGCTTGCCCTGGCCGTTGTCGAGGAACGAGCGGCGGCCATCGGAGCTCACGGCGCGCAAGTCGAGTGCCAGTCTCCCAGTCGGCGGCGTGCGCGGCGCCGCAGACGCCGACCAGCGAGGCGCATAACGCGTTATCTCAGTAGTCCCATGAGTGCGGACGTCCGGTGATCGGGGCCGGGGCGGAGGTTTCTGGCGCAAAGCCGGAAGTCCGACGGCGACGCGCCGAGTTCTCCACGGCCACCGCGCGGCCGACATCCAGGCCTTCATTGAGCAAGGGATGCCAGAGGCGAACGACATAGCGCCCGGCCGGGAGGTTCGTTGCGGTCCATCTTCCCTTCTCGTCCGTGCGACCGAAGTGCGCGGCCCGCGTGACCACGACATAGGCCAGCATGTTGTCGTGGATGTTGCAGCCCAGGGTGACGATGCCGGGCTGGTCGAACACCACGGGTGGATAGGGCTTGCCGCGGTACAACGGCAGCTGGAACGTCTTCGCCTCCGGAGAACGAGTAGACCTGGTGGCTGACCACGTCGCTGTTGGGAACTGGACGCTGGAGTGGACCGGGACCACCAGCACGTCAGGCACGAAGGCGAGATCCACCTGGTCCATGACGGCCGACACCGGTGGCGCGGGTGGTGCGCCCGGAGATTCCAGCTCGACGGTGATCACCGCGCCGCCCAGTGGCCGCGAATTCCGCTGCTGGGCGGTGACGGTGAGATCGGCGGCCGCCGCGGAGGCGCACAACCCTAGCAGCGCGACCGCGCCCGACAGGCCAATCCGGTGGTTGTGCCCGACGTCGCGAGCGCGACGCCGCACCGGCCGGTGGAGCGGGCATAGCCTTCCGCCATGTGGCCTGCGCCCTGCTCGTGGCGGACGAGGATGTGGCGCACCTGCTGCTGCGCGTAGATCGCGTCGTAGATCGGAAGGACGGCGCCGCCCGGATAGCCGAAGATCGTGTCGACGCCCTGGTCGGCAAGCGCGCGGAGTACGATCTCGGCGCCGGTCAGCTGCTCCGGTTTCGGTGTCCATCTTGCTGTTTCCGTCCATCTCGCCGCTCGCCAGTCTTAGTGTCGGCCTTTTCTGAGGTTCCGGGAAAAGAAAAAGGGCCGCTCGGGCCCTTTGATGTCGTCTCGCCGTTCGGTCCCGTCGTATAGCGGGCCGGCGGCGATCCGATTACGAGTACGAGGGCCTTGCGCCGCTCGAGACATGGCGTTTTCTCCCACGAACACTATGGAAAAGGCCAATACCGTTTCACGGGCACAGCGTCAACGGGGGCGGAGGGCAAGATTTGACCTGCGTCACGACCATCAGAGCGCGACTCGAGCAGCGGGTTACACTACACGAATATCTTCGTGTAGTGTAAGAGAAGTGCCGGCGTTGCACTACACGAGATATTCGTGTAGTGTAACGGCATGGAATTCCGATACCCGGCATCCTTGCAGACCACCTATGCGAACCTGCTTCAGGCGCATCTGAGCAACCGCATTTCGAATTCGATGGCGCACCCTTCACGATGGACAAGCGAGGGCAAGCTTTACTGGTACGTGAACCAGCGCAGCGTTGGAGCGTCTCGCGCCTCGCCAACGCTATCTAGGGCCGGATACGGACGAGATGCGCGCGCGCATCGACTCCATGCGCAGCCAGAAAGCCGATCGCGAAGCCTTTCGCGACTCCTGCACTCGCATGGTTGCGCAACTGCGCGCGGGAGGTGATTCCGGGCATCGATCGGCAGACGGGCACCGCATTGCGCGCGCTGGTGCGAAGCGGCGTATTTCGACTTGGTGGCACGCTCGTCGGCACGCAGGCTTTCCGGCACTACGATCTTGAACTCGGCGTGCAGCTGGCGGAAGCGATCCCGCCGACCGAGCAACTGCGCGAGACGCGAGACCTCGACATCGCGAGCTTCGAAAGACTTTCGAGTACAGTCGAAGACGAAGCTGATCCCGACCTTGCCCAATCGCTCACCGAGCTTGGCTTCAAGCCTGTCTCACGGCTCGAGCGCAACAAGGCGACGAGCTGGCGGCATGCGAACTCGAGCGTACGACATCGACTTCCTGACGCCGTCGTTCGACGACGACCTGAAGCCTACGCATCTCGAATCACTCAATGTGTGGGCGCAGGGCCTTCACTATCTGGACTTCCTGATCAAGGATCCGATGCCGGCGGTGTCGATCTACATGGAAGGTCTGCTCGTGCAGGTTCCGCGACCGGAGCGCTATGCCGTTCACAAGCTGATCGTCTCGCAGAAGCGCCAGGCTGGCTCAGGCGTGAAAGCACGGAAGGACCTGCAACAGGCGCGCGCCATCATCTGGGCGATGGCGGAGGATCGCGGGCACGAGATCAAGGCGGCGATCGCTGAAGCCGATTCGCGGGGCGAGAGATGGCGGGAGGCGCTGGATCAGGCGCTTGATCTACAAATCAACCCTACGGGTCCAACTCGATGCGGGACGACTCTAGTCGCAGTTTTCCGGCAAGGCGACTATGGCGCGCAGGTTCGACTGGATTTCCGGCAGTGTGTGTGGCTCAACTTTTCGGCGATGACTCACCCGAACACTGCAAAGCAGAAGCGTCACCGAAATCGAGAAATTGGTTCCGCACGACTATTTAGAACGAATCCGTCTCCAAGCATTCTGAGCGGCATCCTACAACCTGCCGGCGAACTAGACCGGCGACCCAAGCCCACCCCCTCCGCCGCGATGTCCGAGATCACGCGCACGCGCACGGACAGGTCCTCGGAGGGGATGCGGGGCCAGAGGGTGAACTGGTGGGCGATCCAGGTCATCTGGCGCTTGGCGTAGCGGCGGGTGTCGCGCTTGCAGCGGTCGACTGCGTCGGCGAGCGAGACGCGGCCTTCGAAATGGTCGCAGAAGCCCGGCATGCCGTGGGCGCGCATGGCGGGAAGCGCTGATCGAGGCGGCGCTGCCAGAGCGTGCGCGCCTCATCGAGCGCGTTGGCGCGCATCATCGCATCGACGCGGGCGTTGATGCGCGCGTAGAGCGTCTCGCGCGGCGGGGTCAGCGTGACGCCGGCCCATGCTCCCCGGCGGCAGAATTGGCGCGCCCTGCCCGTGGAAGCTGCGAGAGCGGCTTGCCGGTTGCGAAGAAGCACTTCGAGCGCGCGCGAGGTGCGCTGGCGATCGTTGGCCTCGATGCGATCGGCGGTGGCGGGGTCCTTCTCCAGCAGCAGTGCGCGGGCGCCGGCCTGATCGGCCTCGACCATGGCGCGGGCCTTGTCGCGGTGCTGGTCGGGGATGGCCGGGATGTCCGACAGGCCATCCGTCAGCGCCATGAGATAGAGCCCGGTGCCGCCGACGATGATGGGCGTCCTGTCCGGCTGCACGCAGCTCCGCGATCTTCGCGGCGGCGTCCTTGCTCCAGGCGCCTGCGGAGTAGCGGGCGGCGGCGTCGACATGGCCGAACAGGTGGTGCGGCGCGGCGGCAAGTTCCTCCGCGTCCGGACGGGCTGTCAGCACGTTGAGGTCGGCATAGCACTGCATCGCGTCGGCATTGATGATCTCGCCGCCGTGCTTGCGGGCGAGCGCGATCGCCAGCTTTGTCTTGCCGCTGGCCGTGGGTCCGTGGATGAGGATCGCGGGACGCATTGCCTTGGTCGTTTCCCTCGTCTCCAGACCTGTGTCCCCAGCTTCGCTGTTTACGCGTGGCCGCGACCACTGATAGAGCGCATGGCTCGCCCTAACGCGACCCGGCGCCACGTCCATGATTCATACTGGCCTCCGCACACCGACATGACCGAACCCCACGCCCTTGTCCTGACGCTGGTTTCGCGCGACGGCGACGTCGCTGTGCTGGCGGCGGCTGCTCCGGGCAGAACCGGCGATGTGGCCGATCGTTCCGGCGCGGGCTGGAGCGTTGCGGAAGCGGCCGTGACGGGCGGCGCGGACCTGGTCGCCTGGCTTGAGGCGGAAGCCGCCGCGCGCAGGCGTCGACTGGGCGATCACGCCGGCGGCGAACCGGCGCAAGCGGCTGCTGATCTCGGACATGGACTCCACCATCATCGGGCAGGAATGCCTCGACGAGCTGGCCGACTTTGCGGGGCTGAAGGCGGAGGTCTCGGCAATCACCGAGCGCGCGATGCGGGGCGAACTCGATTTCGCCGGCGCGCTCACCCAGCGCGTGGCGATGCTGAAGGGGCTGGATCTTTCGGCGCTGGAGGCCTGCCACGCGCGAGCGTGTGCGGCTGAACCCCGGCGCGCGCGAACTGGTCGCGACGATGAAGGCGCATGGCGCGCGCGCGCGTGCTGGTGTCGGGCGGGTTCCGCTATTTCACGTCGCGTGTGGCGGCGATGGCGGGGTTCGATGCGGATCGCGCCAACACGCTGATCGATGATGGCGCGGCGCTGACCGGCGCGGTGGGCCAGCCGATCCTCGGCCGCGAAGCGAAGCTCACGGCGCTGCTGGAAGAGACGGCGGCGCTTGGGCTGACGGCGGACGACGCGGTCGCGCTGGGCGATGGCGCCAACGATCTCGACATGATCCGCGCGGCTGGCCTTGGCATCGCCTACAAGGCCAAGCCGATCGTGGCGGCGGAGACGCGCGCGCGTATCGAGCACACCGACCTGCGCGCGGCGCTGTTCTTCCAGGGCTACGCCGTCGACGAAATCGTCAGCGGCTAGCGCGGCCTCACGGCGACGTAGCTCACCTCGTCCTCGCCCCAGAGCTGGAGCAGGACGGGCTTGCCGGCGGCCTTGGCGGCTTCGGCGGCGGCGATCGCCTGTTCGGGCGAGGACACGGGCTGGAAGTGGACCTCGGTGACGACCGCGCCGATCGGAATCTTGCCGAGCGCGTCGGAGCCGGTCTCGATCGACTGCACCAGCACGCCGCGCACGGAGGCGGGAATGCTGCGGCGGCGGCGATCGGTGTCCTCGATCACCTTGAACTTGATGCCGAGGATGTTGGTGAGCGCCGTTGGCGACGTCCTTTTCCTCGGGCTTGGCGGCGGCGGCGGCCTCGCTGGCCGAGGCGAGCTTGAAGCGTCGCGGTCGCCTGCCTTGCCATTGCGCAGATAGCGCACCGACACCTGCGTGCCGACCTGCGTGACGCCCATGATGCGGAACAGGTCGCGGCTTTCCGTGATCTGCTGGTTGTTGATCGCGGTGATCAGGTCGCCCTGTTTGCAGGCCGGCAGCTTCAGCCGCGCCGCCCTTGGCTCGACCGACGTGACGATGGCGCCTTGCGGGCTTCTGCAGGCCGTAGGCTTCGGCGATCGCCTGGTCGACCGAGCGGGCCGTGAGGCCCATCGTGCCGCGACGGGTCTGGCCGAACTCGCGCAGCTGCTCGATCACGACCTTGGCGAAGTTGGCGGGCACGGAGAAGCCGACGCCGACCGATCCGCCCGCCTCGCCCGGCGAGATGATGGCGGTGTTCACGCCGATGACTTCGCCGCGCAGGTTGAACAGCGGGCCGCCGGAGTTGCCCTTGTTGATGGCGGCGTCGGTCTGGATGAAGTCGTCGTAGCGAGCCCGCGCTGATGTCGCGGTTGCGGGCGGAGATGATGCCGGCGGTCACCGTGCCGCCGAGGCCGAACGGGTTGCCGATGGCGACCACCCACTGGCCGACATCCGCCGAGTCCGAATTGCCCCATGGCACGGCCGTCAGCGGCGTGCGCGGATTCGACCTTCAGCAGGGCGAGGTCGACATCCTCGTCCGCGCCGACCAGCTTGGCGGCCAGCACGGAGCCGTCCGACAGCATCGACGTCGATCTCGTCGGCGCCTTCGATGACGTGGTTGTTGGTGACGACATAGCCGCTCGCATCGACGATGAAGCCGGAGCCGAGCGAGGACTGGCGGCGCAGCGCCGCCCTGCCCGCGGCCGAGCAGGTCGTTGAACTCGTTGAGCGGGGAGTTGGGCCCGAAGGCCGGCAGGCCATCGCCGCGCGACACGGTCTGGCGCGTCGCGATGTTGACGACGGACGGCATCAGGCGTTTCGCCAGCGCCGAGAAATCCTCGCCCATGACAGCGGCGGCGGACACCGGCGACAGCGGGCGCGCCGGGCTGGGCGATCGCCTGGGGCGGGGCCTCCACCTTCAGCAGCGCGGGGGCGAAGAAGGCGCCGGCGATGGCGGCCACGCCGAGCACCGGAATGCCGACCTTGATGAGAAGCGAGCGCTTGGACGACGTGCCCGGCATGAGTTCAGGACTCCCAGTCAGTCATCAGCCCGCCGCGGGGCTGGTTCCGTTGCGAACACTGGCCCCAAAGCGGCGCGTCCGCAAGGCGACCTGCCCGCCACGGAGCAGGTCATCCATGCGCCAAATTGACGCCGAAATTGCGGAACAATGATGGCCGCGCCGCCGCCCGTCGCGAAGGATCACGCGTGGCGTGTGCAATCCTACGGCGCGCTGGACGGCGGCTAAGCCGTGCGGCTGGCCGGGCGGGCGTCCTGGGCCTCGAGGCCCTTGACCTGGTGCATCTTGGCGATCAGCTCGCGCTGGTCGACCGGCTTGGAGACGTAGTCCGTCATGCCGAGGGCGAGATACTTCTCGCGGTCGCCGCTCATGGCGTCGGCCGTCAGGGCGATGACCGGCAGGTTCGCCCAGCGCGGCTCGGCGCGGATGCGCTGGATCGCTTCCTTGCCGTCCATGACGGGCATGTGGACGTCGAGCAGGACGATGTCGAACTCGTGCTGGGCGAGCAGGTCGAGCGCTTCCTTGCCGTTGGTCGCCTCGACGATGTCGCAGCCCTGCGGCGCGAGGAACAGCTTGACGACCTGGCGGTTGATGGCGTTGTCGTCGGTCAGCAGGACGCGCAGGCCGCGCAGCGATCGCTTGCGCGAGGCTCGGCGGCGCGTGGCGGCGACGGCGCCGGCGACGGCGGCGCGGCGGCTTCCTGCGCGCGGAAGGTGAAGCGGAAGGTCGAGCCCCTGCCCGGCTCGCTGGTGACGGTGATGTCGCCGCCCATCATGCGCGCGAGCTGGCGCGAGATGGCGAGGCCGAGGCCGGAGCCGCCGAACTTGCGCGTGGTCGCGCCGTCGGCCTGGGTGAAGACCGTGAACAGCTTGCCGCACCGTCTCCTCGGCCATGCCGATGCCGGTGTCGCTGACTTCGATGGCGACCATGTGATCGCCGCCGCTCGAGCTGCTTCGCGCGAGAGCGACGATCTCGACGCGGCCCTTGGCGGTGAACTTGATGGCGTTGGAGATCAGGTTCGACGACGCACTGGCGCACGCGCGTCGGGATCGTAGCTGAGGCGCTGCGGGAAGTTCGAGTCGTAGCGGACGAAGAGGTCGAGGCCCTTTTCCTCGGCCGTCGACTGGAACAGCTGGCGCGTGCGCTTCATCGTGTGCAGGAAGTCGCCGGGCACCGCCGAGATTTCGAGCTTGCCGGCCTCGATCTTGGTCAGGTCCAGCACATCGTTGAGCAGCGCCATCAGCGACTTGCCGGAATCGAGGATGATGCCGACCTTTTCCTTCTGCGCCGGCGTGCAGGTCGTCCGCTCCAGCGCCTGCGCCATGCCGAGCACGCCGTTGAGCGGCGTGCGGATCTCGTGGCTCATGTTGGCGAGGAATTGCGACTTGGCGGTCGAGTGACGCTTCGGCCGACTCCTTCGCGGCGCGCAGTTCGGCCTCGATCGTCTTCCAGGCGGTGAGGTCCATCACGGTGCCGATCAGCTTGCGGCCATGGGCGGCGTTGGCCTGCGATCACCTGCGCGCGCAGCTGCATCCAGCACCAGTCGCCGGACGCGAGGCGGATCGCGGATTTCCTGCTTCCAGCCGTCGATCAGGCCGTCGCGCGCCGTGTCGATGGTGGAGAACACCATCTCGCGGTCGTCCGGGTGGACGAACTGGTGGAAGCCGTCGAGCGGGCCGGTGCGGACGTCGACGCCGATGAGCGTCGGCGAGGCCGGGATTGAGCGTCGCGTTCATGGTTTCGAGATCGATCTCGAAATAGCCGTCGCCGGCGCCGCGTATGGCGAATTCGAGCCGCACCTTGGCGGCGTCGGTCTCGGCCAGCGCGCGCTGCAGCGCGACGAAATTGCGGTGCGAGATACCGCGCGGACTCCGCGATGCTGGCGACCATGGCGACGGACGAGATGCTCGCCGGCCACGGCGACCCAGATCGGGAAATGCGTCCACGCACGAACAGCATGAAGCCGATCATCGGCGCCGTGCAGATCGCCAGGCGCGCGCAGCATGCCGGCGAGGTTGTCCCGCCCGTTGAAGATGATGTGGATCGCCCAGGAGGCGGGAATCGTGATCGCGATGACCCAGGCGGCCTGGTCGCCGGTCATCCAGAGCGCGGTGGCGCTGGCCATCCAGACAGCGAGACAAGGAGAGGCTGGGCGATGTTCAGCGGGCCGGCTGCCGGACTTGTCGCCGAGCGTGATGCGGACGGACAGGATGACCACGACGTAGCAGCAGCGCGATCGCGCCGATGGCCCAGAGCGCCGCCCAGCCTGCGCCGTAGAAATTGCCGACAACAATGCTGTTGGCCAGCGCGAGCACGACGCCAAGCAGTGTCGTGCCGTTCTTGAGGTAGGAGAAGCTGAAAGCGCGCTATGCCGCCCGTCCCGGCCCCGCCGGTCCCTGCCGTCCTGCTCGTTCATGGGTGTCTCCCCGAACACGAAAGTTTGAGGGATGCTGACAGGGATTGATTAAATTCCCGTACAAGCGAGCTGTCGGCGTCGACGCACCGCGTCCGCCGCCGGACCGCGCAAGCGAACACATCATGGCAGGCGTAACTCACGCCGAATGACCCGCTTTGACGCGGCGATGACCTGCGCCCTATGTGAAGGCGGGACAGCAGCAACCGCGGACTGCCGGGGACAGGATTGCACTCCACATCCGACCCGCATGGCGGGCATTCTTTCAGGTTCCTGCAAGGCGGCGGCGATGTCGGCGCGCTCGATGCGTGCGTTTGACTGGGCGCCGACGCCGCTGGGCCCGATCGAGTCGCTGGCCCCAGAGCCTGCGCACGACGGTGAGCCTGATGCTGGGCGCGCCCAATCCGATGGTCCTGCTGTGGGGGCTTCGAGGGCGTCCTGATCTATAACGAGGGGTATGCAAAATTCGCCGGACGGCGACACCCCGAGCTGTCTGGGCATGGGCGCGCGCGAGGGCTGGCCCGAGATCGCCGACTTCAACGACAACATCATCCGCACGGTGCTCGGCGGCACGCCCATTTCGCTGAAAGCCCAGGAACTGGTCCTCGACCGCGCCGGAACGCTGGAATCCGCGTGGATGGATCTCGACTACACTCCGGTGCCGGACGAGAGCGGCGCGCCTGCCGGCGTGCTGGTGTTTGTGAGCGAGATCACCGATCGCCTGCTCGCAGAGCGCCGCGCAGCCGACGAGGCGGTGCGCCAGCGCCAGATGCTGCAACAGATGCCGGGCTTTGCCGCCATGCTGTCGGGTCCACGAGCACCGGTTCGACTATGTGAACGACGCCTATGTCGATGCTCGCCGGCCAGCGGACTTTGCTCGGCCGGACCGTTCGCGAGGTGTTTCCGGAGCTTGACGGCCAGGGCTTCTACGAGCTGCTCGATCGACGTCTACGCGCACGGGCGAACGCTTCGTCGCCCGCAGCATGCCCGTCGACGCTCGACCACGGTGAACGCGTTCGATCGACCTGCTCTATGAACCCATCCGCGACGACGACGGCGCAGCGTCACGGGAATCTTCGTCGGCGGCTACGACGTCACCGAAGCCGGGCGCACCCGAACCGCGCGCTGATGCCGAGCGAGGAGCGCTATCGCAGCCTTTCGATTCGATCGACGAAGGCTTCTGCGTCATCGAGGTGTTGTTCGACGGCGCCGGGCGGCCATTCGACTATCGGTTCATCGAGATCAATCCGGCCTTCGAACGGCAGACGGGCCTGATCGACGCCGTCGGCAAGACGGTCATCGACCTGGGTCTCGGCATGGAGCAGCACTGGTTCGACACCTATGGCCGCGTCGCCGTGACGGGGGAGCCGACACGCTTCGAGAACAGGGCCGAGGCGTTGAGCCGATGGTATGACGTCTACGCTTTTCGCGTCGGCGAGCCCGAGCAGCGGCGCGTGGCGGTCCTGTTCGACGACGTCACACCGGCCTGTGCATCATCCAGATGAAGTTCGACGCCGACATGACGCCGGTCGACTACATGATCGTCGACGGCAATGCGGCCTTTGCGGAACTCACCGGTCTGAGGGACGCGAATGGCAAGTGGGTGTCCGAGATCGCGCCCGGCCTGGAACGTCACTGGTTCGAACTCTATGGCCGCGTGGCGCTGACGGGCGAGCCGGCGCGCTTCGAGCAGGAAGCTGGAATTTTCGGTCGCTGGTACGACGTCCAGGCGCTGCGCATCGGCGACCCCCGTGACTATCGCGTCGCCATCCTGTTCGACGACATCAGCGAGCGGCGCAGCGCCGACAAGCGGCGCCAGGCGCTGATCGACGTCAACGACGCCTTCCGCGATGTGTCGGATCCAGACGCTCCTGCCCTATCTCGCAGCCGAAGCGGTCGGCCGGGCGCTGGAGGCGGATCGCGTCGGATATGGCGTCATCGACGCCGACACGCGCACAATCCAGGTTGCGAGAGACTGGCGTCGTGGCGAGATGCCCACGTGTCGAGGGCCTGCATCGCTTCCCGGACTACGGCGACTACTCCGACCCGTTGATGATCGGCGAACCTGTCGCGATCGACGATGTGAGCGCCGATCCGCGCATTGCGGATCCCGGCCCTCTCAAATCCTACGGCGTTGCCGCGCTGATGGACGTGCCGGTGACCAGTCAGGGGCGCGCCGTCGCGCAGATGCTCGTCCACTCGGCCACGCCGCGGAAATGGCGCCGCGACGAAGCCGAATTCGTGCGCGAGGTCGCCGAACGCACGCGCGCCGAAATCGCACGACGCACTGCCGAACGCGATCTTGCAGAGTCTGCAGCCCGCCTGCAATTCCTCGATCGGCTCAGCACGGCGACCTATTCAGCCGGCGGCGCGGCAGAAATGCTCGCGGTGATCACCCGCATGACCGTCGAGCATATGGGCGTATCCGTCTGCGCCTTCGCAGACATGGATCCGGACGAAGACGGGTTCACCATTCGCGGAGACTGGGCCGCGCCCGGCTCGCGCAGCATTGCGGGGCGTTACACGCTTGCTGCTTTCGGCGCCGAGGCGGTTCGCCAGCTCCGCGCCGGCAAGCCGCTGGTGATCAACGACAACCTGGCGGAGCTGCCGCCCGAGGACGCCGCGGCATTCACGGCGATCGGTATTCACGCGACGGCCTGCATGCCGCTCATCCGCGAGGGGCGGCTGACTGCGCTTGTGGCCGTCCACCATCGCGAGCGTCACGCCTGGACCGACACTGAACTGGCCACAATTCGGGAAGTTGCCGAGCGGTCGTGGGCGCATATTCAGCGCATCGGCGTCGAGGCGGAATTGCGCGACAAGGCCAGCGAACTTGAAGCGGTGTTCGATGCAGCGCCGGCTGCGATCTGGGTCGCACGCGACGCCAAAGCCGCACGCATCGACGGCAATGCGTTCGCCCGGCGTCTCCTGCGCACGCCAGAGGGCGCCAACCTGTCGAAGACGCCAGCGCCGGGCGCCGAAGCGCCAGGCCATTTCCGCGTCTACGATGCGATGGGCGCCGAGATCGCGCCCCACGATCTTCCCGTCCAGCGCGCCGCACGCGGGGAAGACGTCAACAACTATGAGGAAACCATCGTCTTCGACGATGGCGCGTCCGTCGTGCTCGTCGGCAACGCCCGGCCGCTCTTCGACGCGAACGGATCGCCGCGTGGCGCGGTCGCGTCCTTCATCGACATAACGGAGATGCGGCGGGTCGAGGCGGAAGTCCGCGACAGCGAGGAGCGCTATCGCACCCTGTTCGAAGCCATGGACGAAGGCTTCTGCATCATCGAATTCGTCGATGGTCCTGAAGGTCCGCTGAGCGACTACATCCATGTCCGGGCCAACCCGGCCGCGGCCGAGCAGGTCGGCCTGTCCGAAGTGGCCGGCAAGAGCATCCGTTCAATCGCCGGAGACGAAGCCCAGGCGTGGATCGACCTCTACAAGGACGTGCTGGATACAGGTCGCTCGATCCGTTTCGAGAAGGAGTTCGAAGCGACCCGCCGCTGGCTCGAACTCGCAGCCTTCCGCGTCGAACCACGGAGCCGCAATCAGGTCGCAGTCCTGTTCAAGGACCTGACCGAGCGCAAGCAGGCCGAGATCGCACTGCGGAACAGCGAGAACAATTTCCGCACCCTGTCGCGCGCGATGCCGAACCAGGTCTGGACCGCAGGCCCGACGGCATGCTCGACTGGTTCAACGAGCCGGTCTACGACTACAGCGGCGCCGCGCCCGGCGCGCTCGACGGCGACGGCTGGGCGAGCCTCGTGCATCCGGACGACGTGTCCCGCGCCGCCGCGCGCTGGGCCGAAGCGCGTGCAGCTCAGGCGAGACCTACGAGGCCGAGTTCCGGCTGCGCCGCGCCGACGGGTCGTGGCGCTGGCACATCGCGCGCGCCGTCGCCGATCACGGACGAGAGCCGGCAGGGTCACGCGCTGGATCGGCACCAACACCGACATCCACGACCAGAAGGAAATCGCCGACGACGCTGCTGAACAGCGCGTCGAGGAGCGCACCAGCCAGCTGATGCAGGCCGAGGAAGCGCTGCGCCAGTCGCAGAAGATGGAGGCGGTCGGCCAGCTCACCGGCGGCATCGCGCACGACTTCAACAACCTGCTCGGCCGGCATCAGCGGCAGCCTGGAACTGCTGGAGAAGCGCCTCGGCGCAGGGCCGGCTCGACGGCGTCGAGCGCTACATCGACGGCGGCGCAGGAAGCGCTCGCGCCGCGCGGCCGCGCTGACCCAGCGCCTGCTCGCCTTCTCGCGCCGCCAGACGCTCGATCCCAAGCCGACCGACGTCA
Source organism: uncultured Pseudomonadota bacterium (assembly GCA_963846605.1). Classification (GTDB taxonomy): domain Bacteria; phylum Pseudomonadota; class Gammaproteobacteria; order Steroidobacterales; family Steroidobacteraceae; genus CADEED01. The sequence goes on along the minus strand of CAWJWS010000003.1, from coordinate 30,606 downwards.
ACCGGCTGGTCGCCGGCATGGAGGAGCTGATCCGCCGCACCGTCGGGCCCGACGATCGACGGTCGAGGTCGTCGGCGCCGGCGGCCTGTGGCCGACGCGGGTCGACGCCGTCGCAGCTCGAGAACGCGCTGCTCAACCTCTGCATCAACGCCCGCGACGCGATGGCCCGGACGGCGGCCGGCTGACCATCGAGACCGCCAACAAGTGGCTGGACGAGCGCGCCGCGCGCGAGCGCGACCTGCCGCCGGGCCAGTACGTCTCGCTCTGCGTCACCGACACCGGCACCGGCATGACGCCCGAGGTGATCGCGCGCGCCTTCGATCCGTTCTTCACCACCAAGCCGATCGGCCAGGGCACCGGCCTTGGCCTGTCGATGGTCTACGGCTTCGTGCGCCAGTCGGGCGGCCAGGTCCGCATCTATTCCGAGGTCGGCAAGGGCACGACGATGTGCCTCTACCTGCCGCGCTATCTCGGCGAGGCCGAGGAAGCCGACGCAGCCCGCAGGCGACGAGCACGATCGACCGCGGCGATGGCGAGACCGTGCTGGTCGTCGACGACGAGCCGATCGTGCGCATGCTGATCGTCGACGTGCTGGAGGAGAGCGGCTACCGCGCGCTCGAGGCGGCCGACGGGCCGAGCGGCGCTGAAGATCCTGCGAGTCGGACGCGCGCATCGACCTGCTGATCACCGATGTCGGCCTGCCCGGCGGCATGAACGGCCGCCAGGTCGCCGATGCCGCGCGCGTGCTGCGGCCCGGACCTCAAGGTGCTGTTCATCACCGGCTATGCCGAGAACGCCGTGGTCGGCAACGGCCATCTCGACCCCGGCATGGAGGTGCTGACCAAGCCCTTCCCTGTCGCCACGCTGGGCCAGCGCATCCGCAGCCTGATCGAGGGCTGAGCAGAACCTCACAGCCCATCACGCCGTCAATCTGGCCCTTGCGGGCGCGGGCTGTTAGGTGAAGGGCAAGAAGAGGTTTCCCATGCCCGTGCACCGTCCCGTCGACGCATCGAGCCACGTCTATCTGATCGATGCGTCGGGCTTCATCTTCCGCGCCTATCACGCCCTGCCCCAGCTGACGCGCAAGTCGGACGGCCTGCCGGTCGGCGCGATATCGGGCTTCTGCAACATGCTGTGGAAAGTGCTGGAAGACCTGAAGGCGGGCGACCAGCCGACGCACTTTGCGTGCATCTTCGATGCCGGCGCAGCACACCTTCCGCAATGATCTCTACGACCAGTACAAGGCGCACCGCCCCGATCCGCCGGAAGACCTGATCCCGCAATTCCCGCTGGTGCGCCGCGCGGCCATCGCCTTCGGCCAGCCCGCGCTGGAGATGAAGGGCTTCGAGGCGGACGACCTGATCGCCACCTATTCGCGCCAGGCCGCCGCCAAGGGCGCGCGCGTCTCGATCGTGTCGGCGGACAAGGACCTGATGCAGCTGGTCGATGACCGGATCTGCATGCTGGACACGGTGAAGGACCGCAAGATCTGCGCGCCGGAAGTGTTCGAGAAGTTCGGCGTGACGCCGGACAAGGTGATCGACGTGCAGGCGCTGTGCGGCGACAGCGTCGACAACGTGCCGGGCGTGCCGGGCATCGGCATCAAGACGGCGGCCCTGCTGATCCAGGAATATGGCGACCTCGAAACGCTGCTCGCGCGCGCCGGCGAGATCAAGCAGCCCAAGCGCCGCGAGTCGCTGATCGAGCACGCCGACAAGGCGCGCATCTCGAAAGTGCTGGTGACGCTGAAGGACGACGTGCCGATCGCAGATTCCGCTCGAAGAGCTTGGCGTATCCGACCCGAGCCCGGCCCCCTGCTCGCCTTCCTGCAGGAGATGGAATTCCGCACGCTGACCACGCGCGTGTCGCAGACGCTGGGCGTCGAGGGCGCGCCGCCGCGTCTCGTCCTCCGCCGGCGGACAGGCGCTCGTCGAAAGCGCTGGCCGCCAATGGCGGCGCCGCCGCGAAGCCCGCGACGCAAGCCGCCAACGGCGTGCCCGGCGAGAGCTTCGAGCCTGCACGCCCCGAGGCCCATCCCTTCAATCTCGACGCCTACGAGACGGTGACCGAGATCGAGCGGCTGATGTGGTGGATCGTCGACCGCGAAGGAGCAGGGCTTCGTCGCGGTCGACACCGAAACCGACGGCCTCAATCCGATGACGGCGAAGCTGGTCGGCGTCTCGATGGCGCTGGCGCCGGGCAAGGCCTGCTACATCCCGCTCGGCCACGGCGCCAACAAGACCGACCTGCTCTCGGGCGACAAGCCGAAGCAGATCGACATGTCGACGGCGCTGGAGCTGCTGAAGCCGCTGCTGGAGGACCGCGCCGTCCTCAAGATCGGGCAGAACATCAAGTACGACATCTCGATCTTCTGCGGCCTCGGCATCGATGTCGGGCCGATCGACGACACCATGCTGCTGTCCTTCGTGCTGGAAGCCGGCCAGCACAATCACGGCATGGACGAGCTGTCCGAACTCCATCTCGGCCACACGCCGATCCCGATCAAGGAGCTGATCGGCTCGGGCAAGTCGCAGATCACCTTCGACCAGACGCCGCATCGACAAGGCGACGCGCTACGCCGCCGAAGACGCCGACGTCACGCTGCGCCTGTGGGAGCGGCTCAAGCCGCGCCTGTCGCGCGAAGGCGTTGCGACCGTCTACGAAACGCATGGACCGTCCGCTGATCCCCGTCGTCTCCGAGATGGAGCGCGCAGGCGTCCTCGTCGATCGCGACCGGCTCTCGCAACTCTCGGGCGAATTCGCGCAGCGCATGGCGCGCGCTCGAAGACGAGGCGCAGAAGCTGGCGGGCCGCCCGTTCAACCTCGGCAGCCCGAAACAGATCGGCGAAATCCTGTTCGACGAGATGAAGCCTCGCCGACGTCGTCGGCGCCAAGAAGCACCAAGACCGGCGCGTGGGCCACCGGCGCGGACGCGCTGGAAGACCTCGCCGCCTACGGCCACGAGCTGCCGAAAGTCCTGCTCGACTGGCGCATGCTGTCCAAGCTGCGCTCGACCTACACGGAGACGCTGAGCGAGGCGATCGACACGGACACCGGCCGCGTCCACACGTCCTACTCGCTTGCCGGCGCGCAGACCGGCCGCCTCGCCTCCACCGACCCGAACCTGCAGAACATTCCGATCCGCACCGAGGAAGGCCGCAAGATCCGCGAGGCCTTCATCGCCGCGCCGGGCAATGTCCTGCTCTCGGCCGACTACTCGCAGATCGAACTGCGCCTGCTCGCCCACGTCGCCGACATCCCGAGCCTGCGCCAGGCCTTCAACGACGGCGTCGACATTCACGCGATGACGGCGAGCGAAATGTTCAACGTGCCGGTGAAGGGCATGGACCCGATGATCCGCCGCCAGCGCCAAGGCGATCAATTTCGGCATCATCTACGGCATCTCCGGCTTCGGCCTCGCGCGCCAGCTGTCGATCCCGCGCGAGGAGGCCGCCGCCTACATCAAGAAGTACTTCCAGAAATTCCCCGGCATCCAGGACTACATGGAACAGTACCGCGCCTTCGGCCGCGAGCATGGCTATGTCGAGACGATCTTCGGCCGGAAGGTCTGGCTGCCGCAGATCAAGTCGCCCAACGGCGCCGAGCGCTCCTTCGGCGAACGCCAGGCGATCAACGCGCCGCTGCAGGGCTCGGCCGCCGACATCATCAAGCGCGCGATGATCCGCATGCCGCAGGCGCTGAAGGATGCGGGCCTGAAGGCGAAGATGCTGCTGCAGGTCCACGACGAACTCGTGTTCGAGTGCCCCGAGAAGGAAGCGAAGAACGCTTGCCGAGGTCGCGACGAAGACCATGTCCGATGCGCCCCTGCCCGTCGTGCAGCTGAACGTGCCGCTGGTGGTGGAAGCGAAGTCAGCGAAGTCGTGGGCGGAGGCGCACTAGTGCCTCTCACGGCGAGCGACCTCCGCTTCATCGCCCTCGCCTTCGACGAAGCGACGCCGCTCGCTCGAACAGGGCGGCCTGCCCATCGGCTCGGCGCTCGCGCGCGGCGAACAGCTGATCGCCTCGGGTCACAACCAGCGCGTCCAGCAGGGCGACCCGATCGCGCATGGCGAGATGGACTGCCTGCGCAAGGCGGGGCGGCAGCTCGACCTATCGCGACACGACGCTCTACACCTCGCTGTCGCCCTGCATGATGTGTTCGGGCACGATCGTGCAGTTCAAGATCCCGCGCCTGGTCATCAACGACACCGTCAATTTCGGCGGCAACGAAGCCTTCCTGCGCAGCCACGGCGTCGAGGTGATCGACGCGGCGCACGAGCCCTCCATTCGCCAGATGCGCGATTTCATCGCGGCGAATCCTGCCCTGTGGAACGAAGACATCATGGAATAGCAGCAATTCTCGCTGCTTTTCGGGTCGCTTCCTTTACCAGTTCTGGCTAAACAGGCGGCCCCTTAGAAGAGACGCCGATGGCCCGCAAACCCACCACGAAATCCGCACGCAAGCCGAAGCCCGCAGCCGATCGCCGGCACGCTGACCAAGGCGGACATTCCCCAGCTTGCCGGCGGCAAGGGCGCCAACAAGCCCCAGATGGCCTCGCCCACCTATCGCCTCGCCGCGCTCGACCAGGAATACCTGCTCAGCGACTCCATGCGCGGCGTGCGCTTCATGCTGGAGTACGACAAGGCCGAGGAAGCGCTCGACCGCTGGGGCGTGCGCTCCACCATCGTCGTGTTCGGCTCGGCGCGCTTCAGCGAGAAGGGCCCGCCGGATCATCGCCGCTGGTACAATGACGCCCGCGCCTTCGCGCGCATCGTGTCGGAGAAAGGCGGCGCCAAGCTCACGAACGGCAAGCCGCGCGACAACGTCATCGCCACCGGCGGCGGGCCGGGCATCATGGAAGCGGCCAACCGCGGCGCGCACGATGTCGGTGCGCCGTCGCATCGGCTACAACATCACCCTGCCGATGGAGCAGGAGCCGAACGCCTTCTCGACGCCGGACCTGACGCTGCGCTTCCACTATTTCGCGATGCGCAAGATGCACTTCGCCATGCGCGCCAATGCGCTGGTGGTCTTCCCCGGCGGCGTCGGCACGTTCGACGAACTGTTCGAAATCCTGGCCCTGCGCCAGACCGGCAAGGCGCCGCCGATTCCGATCGTGCTCTACGACCAGAAGTTCTGGGAGGAAGTCGTCAACTTCCACGCGCTCGTGAAGCACGGCGTCATCTCGAAAGTGGACGAGACGCTGTTCACCTATGCCGAGACGCCGGAGCAGGCGTGGGAGCAATGCGTGAGGGCGGCGTGATGACGCGCTGGCTGCAGGAACAGCACACGACCTGATCGGATCTACTTCGCCTGCGGTTCGTAGAACCCCGCCAGCTCGAGCTGGACCACGACATCCTTGTCGCCGTCATTCTTGAGATACCAGCCATGGATGCCATCCCAGGGCGCGGTGAAGACGCCGCTCTGCTCGGAGCCGCCGCCCTTGGAATAGAACATCAGGTCGCCCACGCCATCGACCTGCTCGGTGTGGCCGTGGAACTCCACTTCCATCAGGCCGGCATGTTCGAGCGCGCCATAGGTGATGGTGTAGACCAGCCCGTCGCCCTTCTTCATCGTCAGCTTGTATTCGAGTCCCTTGCCGGCCGGCACGGGCACGTCGATCACGTCCGTGCGCCACTTGCCCGGCCGGATCGAGACGACACGCGTCGGGCAACGGATACTCGCGCCAGCCATTCACCGCCGGCGGCGGGGCGGGCTCTGCCGCTTCGGCAACGGGCGCCGGCGCGGCTGGCGTCTCCGCCGCAGGGCGCGGCTCGTTGCCTCCGCACGCAGACAGCAGCAGACGCCGCCGCGATGGCGGCGTTGACGCGATACATCATGGAGTAGCCTCAGGTCAGATGCTGGCGGAAGAAATCGAGCGTGCGGTTCCACGCAACGCGCGCATTCTCGGGATCGAAGCGTGGCGTCGTATCGTTGTGAAAGCCGTGCTGGCAACCCTCATAGGTGTGCACGGTCACGGTCTTGCCCGCCTTCTTCAGCTCGGCCTCATAGGCCGGATAGGCCGCGTTGATCCGCTCGTCGATGCCGGCCAGCGTGATCAGCAGCGGCGCCTGGATCTTCGGGACATCCGCCAGCTGCGGCCGCGCCGCCATAATAGGGCGCTGACGCCGCCAGCGTCGGCACGCGCACCGCCACGTTGTTGCAGATGCCGCCGCCAAAGCAGAAGCCGACAATGCCGACCTTGCCGGTGCGAATCGGGATGCGCCTGCATCAGCTGCACGGCTGCGATGAAGTCTTCCAGCATCTCCGCGCCGTTGCGGGTCGCCTGCATGGTGCGTCCCTCGTCATCCGTGCCGGGATAGCCGCCGAGCGGATAGAGCGCATCCGGCGCAAACGCGATGAAGCCCGCAGCCGCCGTCCGCCGCGCCACATCGGCGATGTGCGGATTGAGCCCGCGGTTCTCGTGCACGACCACGACAGCCGGCAGTTTCTGCCGCGGCAGGCTTCGCCGGGCGCACAAGATAGCCGCCCATCTGCTTGCCCTGCTTGCCCGCGCCATTGGGCGAGTCGTAGGTGATCCGCTCGCCCCTGATCCGGCTGTCGTCCTCGGCCAGCTGCAGCGCGCTCGCATATTTCGGGGCAGCAGCGCCTCGGCCAGCATCGCCACCGTCACCCCGCCCACCGCGAGCTTGCCCAGCCGGTCCATGAATGTCCGGCGATCGATGTCGTTGTGGCAGTACTGGTCGTAGAGATCGAACATCTCCTGCGTCGGCGCGATCGCGCTGCGCCGCGACCCGATTGTCTCGCTGTCCGCCATCTGTCTCTCCCATCGCCAGCTCTGGCCAGCCTGCCGCTGCGACTAGCACGCCGCAGCGGCGAACCGGCCATGGTGAGGCGCCGCATTAGCGCCAGTTGACGAAGGTGTTAGCGCGACGCGAGCCCTAATTTTACCGTAGCGTCACTTGACGACGTCTACCTGACACTGTCTGGATGGAGCCAGGCCGCGCTCCCTGAGCGGTCACAACGGAGATCAAACATGACCCGCCTTTCCTCCCTCATCCTCCTCTCTGCCGCCGCCATCGCCCTTGCCGCTCCCGCGCTTCGCGAAGATCTCGGTCCAGGCGGCGAGAACCTCTGCAAGGCCGCAATCAGCCAAGCAGGACGCCGGCGCCGAAATCGGTGAAGGTCGACAAGGACTCGACCAAGGCGACGGGCGTCGACCTTCGTCTACCTGTTCAAGGTCAAGAACGCCGACGACTCGTCCGCCAAGCTGCTCTGCACGGTCGATCGCGAGCACCGAGACGGTGAGCTCGGTCAAACCGGCCGAGCTGACGCCCGGTCATCCGGCGGCGGCGATCAGCCGCCGCCGTCTCCGGCGCGCTGCGGCGTCAGTCGGCCGTTTCACGTCGTACGACCTGCTCCGCACCGTCTCGCTTCGCGATGCGCGAGCTGATCGTCGTCGCCGATGCGTTGCGAGGCCTCGCTCAGTGCCTTGGGCGTCCGGCGCGCGCGAACCTCGCCTTCGAAACTGTCGATCGTCAGCATGCCGGTTCATCTGCACCGAGACTTGCGCGAGGCGGCTTGAGCGAGCTTCATCGCCCTCGCTCGCGAGTCAGCGCGCAGCTGCTTGCCGCCCCGCCCGCGCGCCGACCTTCCGCCGACACCAGATCACGCACGCTCCATCACCGCGAAGTTGCGCGCGAGCGTGCTGTCATCCAGCAGCATCGCCATCGCCGATGGCCGGCAAGCGTCGCGCCCGGCATCTTGCCACGGCAGCGAGCAGGTCGAACTGCGCGCACGTTCGAGATCGAGCTGCGGACAGTCCGGCGCGTTGAACAGATTCGTGCACGGCGCGGCCCGGTGCGACGTGTCGCATAGGCAAGCAGTCCAGATCAAGAAAATCTGATCGCGCCATTCAATCCTGCCGCATGATCGCCTGTCGTCACGCGCGACGGGTTCGCCCGCGCATCCGCGCCGCATCGCGCGACATCGAACGCAGAACGCGATGATCGCCCTCGAACGATACCAGCGCCACGCCATCCATCACGGCCAGGCCTTCCGCATCACCGCGGTTCTTGCCGCGAAGGAGCGCACCCTCAGCATCCAGCATTCCGGCAACGCTGGCGGAGACAGGCGTTGCCGCGTCATCGCCAAGCGTGATCCAGACAAAGTCGCCTGCATCGCTGACCGCCAGCAGCCTGCCATCATCCAGCGAGGTCCAGCCCCGACAGGCCGCCAAACCGCTTGTCAGCGCTCGTCAGGTGATAACCGCCGACAAATGTCAGCTCGCCGATCGTCCTGCGCATGGGATTGAAACCCTGCAGCGGAACGCGCGTCGCGCGCAGGTCGACTGCCTCGGGCTCGCGTGGTTCTGCGTCTACTGGGCACGATGCGGCCAGCAGCGGCGCCAGAAAACCCCGATCAAGCCTGTCCGTGCGACGGCTGCGCCTCCGCCGCCAGACAGGCGCAGCAAAGCGCGATCGTCAGGACGAGCGAGCGGCGTACCGGCGCGCTCAATTCGCCAGGTCGGCGGGCAGCGTCGGCGTCGACATGATCCGCTCATAGGCCGCCCACCGCGCTTCCGGATCGCTGCCATGCCGGTCGACATAGGCGCGCACCAGATCCTCGCCCACCGAGTAGTTGATCACATAGGACCGGTAGTCCGCGTCGAACCTCAGCGACTGCTCGGCGACATCGCGCGAGGCGAGCCGGTATTTCTGCGCCAGCGTGATCGCCTGCTCGCGGTCGATCTCGCCATCGAGATGCATCTGCGAGATCCGCGAGCAGCGCGCCATCCAGTTCGCCCGTGGCGCGGCGCAGCGTCTCGAACGCGGCGCCAGTTGCGGGATCCAGGCCCGGCCAGCGGATAGAGCACCTCCATCTCGAACTTCAGCCGCTCGTCGCCCGGGAAGGCGAGATCGACGCCGAAATCCGCCCCGCCCTCGTTGAGCGGCGCAGCGGGCGCATAGAGCGGCACGACCGAATACTCGGCCCAGCCCGCGCTCGCGATAATTCCGCTCGTTGTAGATGCCCTGCACGTGGTGGCCCGGATATCCCTCATGGCATCCCAGCACCAGCACATTGCCGATCGACACCGGCAGGTCCGTGTTGATCTCGATGCAGGCTCTGGTTGCCGCCCTTGTAGTAATTGTACGCGCCCCAGCTCTTGTCGTTGACCAGCGCCATCGAGAAGCTCTCGCCGGCCGGCAGCGGAATGTGCGCGGCGGTGCGCTTGCGGCACTCGGCGATCGCCGCCTGCATCACGTCGGCGACGCGATCGTCCGGCATCGAATACTGCGACCGGAACGCTGTCGACGCGCTCGCGACAGCGGGCCCGGCCCCGGAAGCAGCGCCTCGATGCGCGCCAGCGCGGCGTCGAAATCCGACAGCGGCCGCAGGTTCGGACGCAGCGCGAACAGCGCCTCGGCCTCCTCCACGAACGGCACGCGCTTGCCGTCGATCATGTCGAGCCGGAAGCGCGCGCTCGACGCGTTGGCCATCAGCACGCGCGCGCGCTGGCCCTGCTCGCCGCTCGCCGGAGCATGCGGGCCCAGCGCCGCCACGATGCGATCGGCTTCGGCCTTCAGCTCGGCCCGCTCGCGCGGATTGCGCCGCGCCGCCTCGCGCCATTCGTCCGGGCCGATAATAGGCGTCGACATAGCCGCTCTCGTGCGCGTCGATCTCGAGCGCCAGCCGCGACATAGTCGCGCGCCAGTGTCATCGATGCTCACATCCCGGCTCCCGCCAATGCTCGCGCAGCCGACAGCACGAGCGCCGCAAGGCGACACCAGCCAGCGCTCTCACCGCGCCGAACCCCGCCCCTTGGCGACTTCGCCGAACGTGGTGCGCTTCACCGGCGCGCCCGACGTCAACGGCGGCCACGCGCGCGCCGCGGCGGTCGCGCTGGTCGGCGCCCTGCGCGGCAGCCTTGGCCTTCTTCGCTTCTTCCTCGCCGAACAGTTCGGCCAGCTTGTCGGTCATCGCGCCGCCCAGCTGCTCGGCGTCGACGATCGTCACGGCGCGGCGATACCAGCGCGTGACGTCGTGGCCGATGCCGATGGCGATCAGTTCGACCGGCGACAGCGCCCTCGATATGCGCGATCACTTCGCGCAGGTGCTTCTCCAGCGGATTGCCGACGTTCACCGACAGCGTCGAGTCATCCACCGGCGCGCCGTCCGAAATCACCATCAGGATCTTGCGCTGCTCGGCGCGCGCCATCAGCCGGTCATGCGCCCACAGCAGCGCCTCGCCGTCGATGTTCTCCTTCAGCAGGCCCTCGCGCATCATCAGGCCGAGATTGCGCCGCACGCGCCGCCACGGCGCATCCGCCGACTTGTAGATGATGTGGCGCAGGTCGTTGAGGCGGCCCGGCGACGGCGGCTTGCCCGCCTTGATCCAGTCCTCGCGCGACAGCCCGCCCTTCCACGCCTGCGTGGTGAAGCCGAGAATCTCGACCTTGACGCCGCAACGCTCCAGCGTGCGCGCGAGAATGTCCGCGCACAGCGCCGCCACCATGATCGGCCGGCCGCGCATCGAGCCGGAATTGTCGAGCAGCAGCGTCACCACCGTGTCGCGGAACTTGCTCTCGTCTTCCATCTTGAACGACAGCGGCGCGGTCGGATCGACGATCACGCGCGTCAGGCGCGCCGTATCGAGCACGCCCTCTTCGAGATCGAACATCCACGAGCGGTTCTGCTGCGCCATCAGCCGCCGCTGCAGGCGGTTTGCCAGTCGCGACACTGCGCCCTGCAGCCCCTGCAGCTGCGCATCGAGATAGGCGCGCAGGCGCGTCAGCTCTTCGGGATCGCACAGCTCGTCGGCGGTCTTCACCTCGTCATGGACGGTCGTGAAGGCCTTGTACTCCGACTTGAACGCATCGCTGTCGCGCCAGTTGGGGCGCAGCGGCGTTGCCGGCTCCTCGTCGTCGGTCTCGGTCGCCTCCATGTCGGTGTCGGCGTCGTCGGCGGCGCGTCGCCTCGATCTGGTCGCCGGGCTCGCCTTCGCCGGCGTCGCTGGAGTCCTGCTCCTGCGCTTCGCCTTCGCCCTCGCCTTCGCCCTCGCTCTCGTCGGGCGCCTCGGTCTTGGCTTCGCCTTCCTCGTCGTCCTCGCCCTTCTCGTCGTCCTCGTCGGTCTGGCGCGACGTCTCGTCGCCCAGGCCGAGATCGCGCAGCAGGTCGCGCATCACGGCGGAGAACGCCGCCTGGTCGTGCATGCTGCGCCCGCGCCTGCGCCAGCGGACCGGCAGCCTTCTCGGACAGCTCATCCCGCCACACCGCCGCGACCGTCTCGGCCGCCGGCGGGCAGCTTGCGGCCGGTCAGCACCTCGCGCAGCACGAACTCCAGCGCATCGTCCATCGGCGCGCGGCTCTTGTCGGTCACGCGCGAATAGCCTGCCCGCTCGCAGCGCTGCTGCAGGACCGCGTCGAGATTCTCCGCCACGCCATCCATCGCCGCCGCGCCGATCGACTCGATCCGCGCGCGCTCGGCCGCCTCGAACAGCCGCCGCGCATCCTCGCGCTGGGGCATCGCCGCGCGCATGTGCGCGCGCATCGTGGTGCGCGACGCGCAGCGCCAGCGCATCGGCCTGTCCGCGCGCCCGCGCGGCGGCCGCCGGCGTCAGATCCTTCGGCGGCGTCGTCAGCGTGATCTGGCCGTCCTGCGACGCGGCCGCCATCGACCGAGAAATCCACGGCAAGCTCGTCCTGCCCCGCGATGGCGCGCGTGGCGGCGCTCAGGGCGGACTTGAAGATATCCGCGCGGTCGATGGTCTTGCTCATGACCTCGACCTTTACGGCCCGCCTGCCCCGCTGGGAAGGCCCGTCAGCCGTCCCTGCACAGCCTCGATTGCCGCCAGCGGCGACCCGACCGCGCCGGCCACAAGCGCGGCAAGGATTTTCGGCGCCGGCCAGACGCTGCGACACGGGCGCCATGCAGCCAGTCGCGCACCCACGCCACGGCCGCGCCATCGCTCTGATAGGCCGGCGTGAACATCCATGAGGCGAGCTGGTAGAGCCGGATATGGGCCAGCCGCGCGCGCGCGTAGGCGTCCATCGCGGCGCCGATGATCGCGTGTGACGCCGCCATGGCGCGCGACAGCGCCAGCGCATCCAGCAACGCCATGTTGGCGCCCTGGCCGAGCTGCGGGCTCGCCGAGTGCCAGCTGTCGCCGACATGCACGACCCCGTCCTTCAGCGGCGAGCGCAGCGTGCCATGGCAGTAGCTCGCGAAGATCAGCTGCTCGCGATGCGTGATCTGCTCGAGGAATGGCGCAGTCTGCGGCCACAGGCGCATGGCGTCCGCCTTCCACGCCTCCAGCCCGCCTGCCTGCCACGCAGCGAGATCGGCATGCCGCAGGCTCCAGAAGAACGCCGCCTGTCGCGGCGCGCCCGGCCGCACGCTGCCGATCGGAAGCACGCCCACCATCTTGCGCGCGGCCTCGTAGCGCTGTTCCAGCGCCATCGCGTCGAAGCGCCGCGTCACTCTGCTGGCCAGTCGAGATTGCCCCACAGCGCGCCGAACGGCAGCGGCGGCAAGCGCCTGCGCGCGCGACAGCGGAGACCTCACGCCAAGCGCATCGACGACAAGATCGAACTTCGCGGTCGTCTGCCCGCCGCGACAGATGAGCCTGCCATCGCTCCGCGCCAATGATCTCGCGTCCGCCCTCGAACGCGACGCCCGGCCTCGCGCGCGGCATCGAGCAGCGCCTCGAACAGCGCGCCGCGATGAACGCCAGCCCCTCGCCCGCGCCGCCGCCGAGGGCGCGATAGCGCACATCGAGCACGACGCGCCCGATGGTTGCACGCGTCCGAACAGCCGCCTGATCGGCGCGCCAAGCGCGCGCAACCGGTCGCCCACGCCGATCTCGTCGAGCACGGCGAGGCCGACCGGCTGGAGGATCAGCCCCGACCCGATCGGCGCTGGCGCGTCCATGCGATCATGAACGACAACACGCGCTGCCCTCGCGCGCGAGCAGCGCCGCGCAGGCGAGGCCCGCTATGCCGCCGCCCGCGATGGCGATGGTCCTGACGTTCACGGCATCCCCCCTGCTCGCCAATCACGCCAAGATTACGAGATCGTTTGGGAGACCGCCTAACCTGCAGCAGGAACGCGGCAATGGGACGCGCGTTTGAAATCCGACCCACATGGAGAATTCAAATGACTGGACTTGAAAACACTTCTCGCCGCTGCAATCGCCGCCGCTTCGATGAGCGCCTGCTCCACGCTTGGCGGCGCGGCCCTCGGCGGCGCAGCTGGCGCAGCCATCGGCAACAACACCGGCAGACGGTGACGCCGAACACGGCGCAGCGATCGGCGCTGCTGCCGGCGCGATCGCCGGCACCGTTGCTGACGACGACTAGACCTGATCGTCCAGACGACTGACACTGAAGAGCGCCCGCCCTTCCGAGGCATATGGCCGAGGTCTGGCGGGCGTCTCCTATGTCGCGGCGGAATGGCGGGCATCCAAGTTGCCGCTATCCGCCGCGCCGCTGTTTCGGCGGCGTCCTTCTCCGTATCGATCACAAGGTCGGCCGCCGGCATCGCCGCTTCGCTGGCGTCGAAGTCTGCGCGCAGCGCGCGCAGCAGCTCCAGCGACGTCAGCTTGCGGAACTCCTTGCGGCTGTCCTTGCCGATGCGTCGCTCCTGTTCGTCGGCGCGACACGGACAGCCGGACGAACTTCACCTCCCCGCCCGCATCCTCGATCACCGTCCGAACGCGCGTCGGCAAATCCCGCCTCGACCGTCGGCTCCGGCGCGAAGGTGAAGATCAGCGACTGGCCGGATTTCGCCGCCGTGTCGAACACCGTCATCCACATCGCCTCGCGCAGCCGCACGAATTCCGGATCGCCGAACTGGCAATTTCTCCAGCAGCGCATCGACCACGAGATGATTGTGAAACAGCGCGATGCCGGTCTGCGCCGCCAGCGCTCGCGGCGACGGTCAGCTTGCCCGACGCCGCGGGCCCCCAGATGAAGATCAGCTTCATCCGGCTTGTCCGAACAGATCGAGCGTCCGCTCGAACGCCAGCTTGTCCGACGCCGCGTCATAGTCCGCCGAATTCTTCCGCGCGAAGCCATGGCCGGCGTCGTAGACGTAAACCGGGACATCCGGATGCGCCGCCTCGATCTTGTCGACCGCGCCGACCAGCGGGATGTGCGCGTCCTTCGCGCCGAAATGGCAGATCGTCGGGCATTTCGGCTTGCAGGTCCACCATCTGCGCGATGTTGCCGCCGTAATAGCAGGACGCCGCCGCCAGCCCGTCGATCCGCGCGGCCGCCAGCCAGCTCATCGTGCCGCCATAGCAATAGCCGGTGATGCAGACCTTGCCCGCGCCCTTCAGCAGGTCGAACACCCCGCCCATGTCGTTGAGCGCATTCTCCGGTCCGTTGCCCATCGCCAGCGCGATGCCGCGCGCCATGCCCGCGGCGACATCCTGCGGCTGGACGATGAAGCCCGGCGCGGCGCGATCGTACATCGACGGCGCAATCGCCTCGTAGCCCGCAGCGCCGAACCGCTCCGCCATTTCCTTGATGTGATCCGACAGGCCGAAGATTTCCTGGATGACGATGACGCCGCCCTTGCGCGGCCCCTGCCGGCTTCACATGCCAGGCGTCGAGCTCGAACCCGTCACGGCTCGTCACACGGATCATCGCTCCAGCCATCGCGGTCTCCTCGACTGCCTGGCGTGAAACATAGGCGAGAAAGCGCGCGCGGGAAATCAGCGCGTCAGACCGAGACCCGGAACAGCAACGTCACGAACAGCGTCAGCAAGCCGGTCAACAACAGAAGCAGCGCGACAGCCATGGCGCAGCCCGGACCCGGCTCTGTCCCGAATTTCGAGCCGCGATATCGCCAGGCGAGCAGACCGCCCGCAACCAGCATCACCGCGCTGATCAGCAGCAGCTTCCAGTCCATCTCGCCCCTCCCGCGTCGTTCTCGTCCCGCGTCGCGAGGGTAGGACTAGCCGAGCTCCTTGACCATCACCCGCATGGCGCGGCTGCGCCCCGGCCGCAGCGCGCCGGAGAAGGTGTTGCCGCCGACATCGGTGAAGCCCCAGCGCTCATAGGCCGCGATGCGCCCACTCGGCATGTTCCATCACGTCGAGCCAGACATAGGTGCAGCCTTCGGCCCTCGCCTGCGCTTCCGCCGCCTCAAGCAGCTTCTTGCCGACACCGCCGCGCCGCGCGCCCGGGCAGCAGGTAGATGCGCGGAATCTCGGCCCCGTCCGTCGCGGCTGTTGATCGGCTCGAGCGAGCCGACGATCATGGTGAGGAAGCCGATGCCCACCCCATCCTGCCGCGCGATCCAGACCCGCGCCTCGGACCGCGCCAGCGTCGCGAGCATCGCGTCTTCGCCGAACGTCTTCAGCTGGTGGAAGAAGCCGACCGCGTCGTCCCAGTCGTCATGATAGGCGGCCGCATAGGCTGCAGGCCCGATGACGCCGAGATCGGCGGCATCCGCCTTCGGTCGCGCGTGTGATCGAGACCGAGAACTCGCTCGCGCCCCGGCACGCAACCCGGCGCAACACCCATGACGATCGCCGGCGCCGGCGCCAGCCGCCCTCACGCCACCTTCACCATCGCCGCGCTCTCGGGCAGCTCCTTCGCGAAGGCGCGCTGGTAGAACTCGGCGATCGCCGGGCGCTCCAGCTCGTCGCACTTGTTGACGAACGTCATGCGGAAGGCGAGGCCGATATCGCCGAAGATCAGCGTGTTCTCGCCCCAGGTGATCACGGTCCGCGGGCTCATCACGGTCGAGATGTCGCCGGCGATGAAGGCGTTCCGCGTCATGTCCGCGACGCGCACCATCTTGGAGACGGTCGCCTTGTCGAGATCCGGCACCTTGGCCGAGACGATCTCCACTTCCGCGTCGTGCTCGAGATAGTTGAGCGTCGTCACGACCGACCAGCGGTCGAGCTGGCCCTGGTTGAGCTGCTGCGTGCCGTGATAGAGGCCGGTCGTGTCGCCGAGGCCAACCGTGTTCGTGGTCGAGAACAGGCGGAAATTCGGGTGCGGCTTCATCACGCGGTTCTGGTCGAGCAGCGTCAGCTGGCCCGACGCTTCGAGAATGCGCTGGATGACGAACATCACGTCCGGACGGCCCGCGTCGTATTCGTCGAACACCAGCGCGATCGGCCGCTGCAGCGCCCACGGAAGAATGCCTTCGCGGAATTCGGTGATCTGCTTGCCGTCCTTCAGGACGATCGCGTCCTTGCCGACGAGATCGATCCGCGACACGTGGCTGTCGAGGTTGATGCGGATCAGCGGCCAGTTCAGCCGCGCCGCGACCTGCTCGATGTGCGTCGACTTGCCCGTGCCGTGATAGCCCTGGATCATCACGCGGCGATTGTACTTGAAGCCCGCGAGGATCGCCCGCGTGGTCTGCGGGTCGAACCGATAGGCCGGGTCGAAATCCGGCACATAGGCCGACTTCTCCGCGAAGGCCGGCACCTTCCAGTCGAGGTCGATCCCGAAGGTCTTCTTCGCGTCCAGCTCTTTCGTGGGCGCGAGCGAGATCAGGGCGTCAGAAGCGTCAGTCACGGCCATGGGAGGAAAATCTCTCGTATCCAGACTTCGGATATAGTCGCTCCGGCGGACACATTGCAACGCAGCACGTAAGCCGCCGTTTCGCGCCGACCCGGCCCGAATTCGCGTGCATTTCGCGAAAATCACCCTTTCGGGCGATTGCGCGGCACGCCTGCGAGCCCTCTTCATGCGGCGTCAGGCATCACGCGGGAGAAACCGGACATGGCCAAGGTCATCGGAGTCGGCGGCATCTTCTTCAAGTCGAAGGACCCGGCCGCCCTGACCAAATGGTATGCCGACGTGCTCGGCATGCCGATGCAGGACTGGGGCGGCATCCTCCTGATGCCCGAGACCATGGCCGCCCATCCCGGCGCCGCCACGGTGTTCGCGCCCTTCAAGCAGGACACCACCTATTTCGAGCCCTCGACCAAGGACTTCATGATCAACCTCGCGGTCGACGACCTCGACGGCGATCCTCGCCAACTGCGCGAAGCACGGCGTCGAAGCCAAGGTCCTGCCCGCACGAGCCCAACGGCAGGTTCGCCCACATCAGCGACCCGGAAGGCACCCGCATCGAGCTGTGGGAGCCGAAGCCGATGACTGGCTGACCCTCAGGCCGACCTTCGGCCCAGGCTGCTGACGTGGGTGTCATATTGGGCGAGCACGTCAGAAATCACTTGCGCTTCGGTGAGGCCCATCAGGTCGTAATGCTGCGCCTCCCTCATGGTGTAGACCGCGGCCCGGAAATAGTCCTCGTCCGCCTTGAATCCTGCCTCGGTCAGTCCGAACTGCGGGCGACGGTGGGGTTCGACCCTTACCTCGTAGCTGAACTCTTCCCCCTGACCATGCAGGATCAACAGCGTCCGGCCCGAGGGACTTTCTTCAAGCGTCGCCTGCGGGCCGCCCATCCTTTCGATTTCGCCCGCAACCTTGCGCAGGGCCGAATCTACCACGTCGGCCATGAAGCGTTCGGTCTGACGTTTGCCTGGGAAGGTGAGAATCTGCTTGAGGCGCTGCTGCCAGGGCATCCCGGCGGCAAGCGACGGCATGGGGCGCAGACGCGGTACGCCTGCGCGAATTACATCGGCCTGCAGTCCGCGCAGCAAGCCGAAGCAGATGAACAGCATGATGCACGCGAATGGCAGGCCAGATGCGATCGCCGCCGTCTGCAGCGCGGCCAGTCCCCCGGCAGCCAGAAGCGCTGCGGCGACGCAGCCTCCAGTCACTGCCCAGAAGATGCGCGACCAGAGCGGCGGGTCAGTGACGCCCCCGCTTGCGATCATGTCGATGACGAGCGCGCCTGACATCCGCTGACGTCACGAAGAAGACGATGACCATGAGGATGGCCAGGAATGAGGTGATCGTGGACCACGGCAAACGTTCGAAGAACACGAACAGCGCGGTTGGCACGTTTGCTTCACGCCCGCGCGATTTCCCCGCCCAGCTGCATGTCGAGAACGATCGCGGTATTGCCGAAGGCGGTGAGACCGGAGCGCGGCCAGAAGGGTCGGTACGCCAAGCACGCCGATTGCGAATTCGCGAATGGTTCGCCCGCGCGAGACCCGCGCAATGAAGACGCCGACAAACGGCGCCCAGGAAATCCACCAGCCCCAGTAGAACAACGTCCAGTCGCCGATCCAATCGTTTGGCTGATAGGCGTACAGATTGAAGGTATCGGCGACGAGGTCACCCAGATACGCCCCCGTATTCTGGACCAGAGCCTGCATCAGGAATTCTGTAGGTCCCGCCAACAGGACGAAGACCAGCAGCAGCAGCGCGAGCACGATGTTGAGTTCGCTTAGCCGCCTGATCCCCTTCCCCAGCCCCGACGCCACCGAAAGCGTGGCCGCGCCGGTCACGACTGCGATGAGCGTGACCTGAACGCCCAGGTTCTCCGGCAGGCCGAACAGGTAGCCCAGCCCAGCATTCACCTGCATCACGCCAAAACCCAGCGACGTCGCGATGCCGAACATCGTTCCCAGCACGGCAAAGATATCGACTGCGTGGCCCGCCCATCCGTTGATCCGATTTCCCAGCACGGGAAAGAGCGTCGATCGAATGGTCAGAGGCAGACCATGCCGAAAGGAGAAGTAGGCGATGGCGAGGCCTACCACGGCATAGATGGCCCAGGCGTGAAGTCCCCAATGGAGAAGCGTAAGCGGCAAGGCCTCGCGAGCCGCAGCAATTGTCCCTCCCTGCCCCGTAGGCGGCGAAGCATAGTGGAGCACTGGCTCGGCGACGCCATAGAACATGAGGCCGATGCCCATGCCCGCCGAGAACAGCATCGCGATCCAGGTAACAAAACCAAACTCTGGCTCGGAATCTGGCGGACCGAGTTTGATGCGTCCGAAACTGCTGAGCGCGAGCCCAATCACGAACACGAGGAAAGTTGCGACGGCCAGGGTGTAAAACCAGCCCAGGCGAGAAATGATCCAGCCTTGGATGGACGCAAAAAGTGCGCTGGCAGTCTCGGTGAACAACAATGTCCCGACCAGAAACACCGCGATCAGAAGAACCGAGCCGGCGAATACAGGTGATCCCACGGCCCTGCGCCACGGGGCCGACAAAGCCCGGCCCTCGGCAAGCTCCGGCTCCGGCTTCGGCTCTGGCCCGGAGGAGTGATCGTCAGGCGCCATGGCCAAATCGACGCCCGGGCAAAGGGTGCAATCTCGCCACATCGGCCTCCTGCGACGCTGATCGAAAGACAACGCATCGCGACCGGCTGGGTTGCGGCGGCCGACAGTCGGCGCATCGACCCTCAGGCCAGCCCGCTCGACTTCAGCGCCTTGAACGCGCGGATCACCACATGCAGGCGGTGTTCCATCGAGCGGTCGCCGCCGTTGGAATCCGGGTGGTACTGCTTCACCAGCACGCCATAGCGCTCGCGCACCGCGCAGGCCGTCGGCGTTGTGCGGCAGGCCCATCTCGTCGAGCGCGCGGATCTGCAGGCGCGTGCGGTCGCGCGCCGCCGCCGCGGCTTCGTCGCCGCCCTGCCCGACATGGCCGTTGTAGAGCCAGTCCTTCGCGCCGCGCCAGCCGCTTGCGGATTGTTCATCCGCGCAGCCCGGCCCGCGGCGCCGACCGGGCCGCCGCCAAAGCGCCAGGTCGGCTTGTGGCCGTGGCCGGCGGAGGCCTGGAACGCCGTGATCTCGTCCTCGGTCATGCCGTCGAAGAAATCGTAGGTTCTCGTTGTATTCGGCGGCGTGGCGCTGGCAGAACCAGTGATTGTCCTCGATCGGCGACTTTCTGGCCGGGAACCTGGATGGTGCGGGCGGCAAACGGCTTGGGCGCCTTGCATAGGCCCAGTTCGTCACAACCTTTGTGCTCGCAGCGCTGCACGTACGCGCCCGCCTTCCGGCGTCCACCCGGAGGGTTGACGCGGACATCGACGAACTTGACGCGGTAATCGCGCATATAGTCTTCGGCGAACGGACATGGCTCTGATCTTGGGATGCGTTCGTTAATGCCGCAAGAATTGACAACGCGCACGGAGCGCATTCGAGCCGCACTTGTTGCAGCATTTTCCCCCGACCGAGCTTGATATAGTGGACGAGTCGCATCTGCACCACGGTCATGCGGGCGCAGCGCCCGGCGGCGAGACACATTATGCGGTGAAGATCCGCGCAGCGGCCTTCGCCGGACTCTCCCGGCTGGCGAGGCACCGGGCCGTGAACGACGCGCTGAAGGCCGAATTCGACGCCGGCCTGCACGCCCTGCACATCGACGCGGCCTGAGCGCCAGGCGACCGGCGAGGCTCAAGCCCGGCCACAAACGAAAAGCGGCCCCGCTTTCAGCGAGGCCGCCTCCCAACCCAGGTGCCAACCCAGGGCCGCAATCGGATAACTGGCCCGTCTCCATTGCGCAAATTTGCCAGCTACCCGGAATGAGATATCAGGGGTTACCCCTAGAGTTTTGCCGTCCGACGTCCTAGAGGATCAGCTTCCGTTTCGTGGCGATCCGGATCGCGTCGATCATGTTGCGCGCGTCCAGCCGCCGCAGGATTTCGGTCACATGGCATTCGACCGTCTTCTCGTGCCGGCCCATGCGTCTGCGCCACCTGCTTGTTGGACATGCCCCTCCGACCGCATCATCAGCACCTTGCAGCTGGGTCTTGGACAGCTCGCTCGGCCGCGTCCTCGTCTCGGCGGCTCGCGGCCTCCGCCGGCATCTTCAGCATCCGCGCGCCCTCGTTGGCGAAGACGTCGAACGACATGCGCAGCGCCGCGCGCGCCCGCGGCGTGCGCTTCAGCTCATGCCCGGCCGCCATCATGACCGCGACGCCGCCCGCCATCGAGCGTGACGCGCTTGGTGAAGCCGTCGCGCCATGTCGAAGTCGCGCGCCGCTGTCATCACCTCGCGGCTCGGCCG
Source organism: uncultured Pseudomonadota bacterium (assembly GCA_963846605.1). GTDB lineage: Bacteria > Pseudomonadota > Gammaproteobacteria > Steroidobacterales > Steroidobacteraceae > CADEED01. The sequence continues at coordinate 9,752 of CAWJWS010000003.1, read as the reverse complement.
GTCGAGCATCGAGGCCGCGGTCAGCTCGTTCCAGATAGCCATAGGCGCCGCCGCGCACGACGCCCTGGAACACCGGATCGGTCGCGTCGTAGCCGCGCTCGAGATAGAGTTCGAGCCAGGGCCGCGGCAGGTTGGAGATCGACCGGTCGATGACGACCTCGCCATTCTCGCGGCGCAGATAGAGGCAGGCGAAGCGCGTGGCGCCGACCTCTTCGACCAGACCGGCAGCAGGCTCGCGCCCAGCGCCTTGCGCGTCTGCAGCTCCGGCGCCTGCGCCGCGAAGGCGAGCGTTCGCTCGGCAAGCGTCATGATGCCCCGACCCCAGAGTTAACCCCTGAGGCGACCCTAGGCCGCGTCAGGATCGATTCAGGAAGCGCCGCGTCTCGGACTTCGCAGGAATTCCAGCAGCGGCGCCGTGTCGGCATCGCGCTGGATGTAGGCCTGCCCGATCCCTCGCGCGAGAATCAGGGTCAGCCGGCCGTTCCTGGCTTTCTTGTCGTGCGCCATGTGCGCCAGCAGTTCGTCCGCGCCTATAGGGGCCGCCCGCCGAGATCGCGCCATGCGCGTCGCCAGCCCCAGCGCATTCAGCAGGCGCTCGGCCCGCACGGCGTCCTGTCCCGGACAGACGCCGAGCTGCACCGAATAGCGCAGCGCCATCGCCATGCCGGCGCCGACGCCCTCGCCGTGCAGCAGGCTCGGGCCGGAAATCGTTGGCCCGCTCCAGCGCATGTCCGAACGTGTGGCCGAGATTCAGCAGCGCCCGCTCGGCCTGCTCGGTCTCGTCGATCGCCACGATCCGCGCCTTGGACGCGCACGACACGCGCACCGCCTCCGCCAGCGCCGCCTTGTCGCCCGCGCGCAGCGCGGCGGCATTCGCCTCGAGAAAATCGAAGAACGCCGGATCGTCGATCAGCGCATACTTCGCGATCTCGGCCAGCCCCGCGCTCCGCTCGCGCGCCGGCAGCGTGTCGAGCACGTCGAGATCGGCCAGCACCAGCACCGGCTGGTGGAACAGCCCGACCATGTTCTTGCCGGCGCGGCGGTTGATCGCCGTCTTGCCGCCGACGGATGAATCCACCTGCGCCAGCAGCGTCGTCGGAATCTGCACGAACCGCGCGCCGCGCTTCAGCAGTCCCGCCGCCAGCCCGGTCAGATCGCCCACCACGCCGCCGCCGAACGCGATGATCAGGTCATCCCGCTCGGCGCCATGCCCGATCAGCTCGTCGAGCACGGTGTCGAGCTGCGCGAACGACTTCGACGTCCTCGCCCGGCGGCACGCGCGATCAGCTGGCCGCTGATGCCCGCCGCCTCCAGCGCCGCCCATCAGCGTTGCGCCATGCAGCTCGCGCCACATTGGCGTCCGCCACGATGAACACGCGGCTGCGCCCCGCCTTCATCAGCGGCCGGATCAGCTCGCCCGCGCGCGCGAGCAGGCCCTCGCCGATGAGGATGTCGTAGCCGCGCGTCGCCCAGCTCGACCCGGACAGTCTTCGCATCGCTCATGCGACTCATGCGAACCCGAGCGCCTCGCGGATCGTCTTCACGGCGTCGCTCGCCGGCGCCTTCGCCCGAATTCACCACGATGTCAGCCTCGGCATAGATCGGCGCGCGCGCCGCAGCAGATCGGCCAGCACCTGCTGCGGGTTGTCGCGCTTCAGCAGCGGCCTTGTGTCGCGCCGGCTCACGCGCTTCCAGATCAGGTCGAGATCGGCGCGCAGCCAGACCGTCGTCGCCTTCTCCTTCATCAGCGCGCGCGTGTCCGGATCCATGATAGGCCCCGCCGCCCGTCGCCAGCACGATCGGCGGCCCGTTCAGCAGCCGCTCGATCACCCGCCGCTCGCCACGCCGGAACTCCGGCTCGCCATGCCGGTCGAAGATTTCCTGCACCGTCAGCCCTGCCGCCTTCTCGATTTCGTCGTCGCTGTCGACGAACGGCGCGCCCAGGCTTTCGGCCAGCTTGCGTCCCACGGTGGACTTTCCCACGCCCATCATGCCGACAAGCGCGATCGTGCGCTCCAGCCGGCGTCCGCCGGAGGGCGCTGGCCGCCGGGCTCGGCTCCTCGCCCTCCGGTTCGCGCCTGTGCGCAGACATGACTTGCCCTGTTTCCCGAAACCGCACGCTTATACCGCCCGAGGCTACCGGGGCAATGTTCGGGCCGGACGGGCAAGTCGCAACAGCTGTCGCGTGCTGGACCCTGCCGCGCCGGTCTGGTTTCATCTCCGGCAGCCGAGTTGGTTTGACGGGAGGCACGACATGGCGCGCGGAGGTTTTCACGACGGCGCGGTCCGGCGCCGCTCAAGCTGTATCGCGATCCTTGGCGGCATCGCCCTCGTCGCTGCTCGTCGGCGCGCTGTTCTTGTTTGCCGGCCAGGCCGAATCGCGCAGCCCCGTGCAGCAGGAAGTCCGCGTGCCCGCGCACCAATGTCGGCGTCCAGCCGGAGCCCGCCGGAGGCGGCAATGCGCCGTCGCAATAGGCGTCTCGCCGGCACGCTCGCGCTCGCCGCTCGCGGCGCTCCCACGGCGTGCGCGCAGGTCTCGTCCGCGCCGCTCGCCCAGGTCGACGCCTGGGGCGTCGGCTGGCTCGGCGCCAATGAAGGCGCGCTGCCTGCGACCTTCTGGGACAACACCGACGCCGGCGACGCTCGCGCCCCTGATCGCCAGCCTGCAGCCGCAGGACCTCTCGCCCGTCGGCCCGCGCCGCTGCTGCGCCGCGTCGCTGCTGTCGCGCAGCAAGGGTCCCGACGGACGGCGACGCGCTGACGCCCGAACGCCTGCGCCTGATCGAACAGCTCGGCGAGACCGCACACGCTCGCCGACCTGCGCAAGCGCTATCCCGACACCGACTGGGGCAAGTCGGGCGAGCGCCTGGGCGCCGAACTCGATCTCGTGCAGCGGCAATACGAGACGCCTGCGCCGCCGCGCCGGCAAGCCGGCGACGGACGCTGACTGGATGCCGGTTCGCGCGCTCTGCGCCGCGCTGAGCAAGCGACGTCAACGGCGCCAACCTGATCGCCGAACAGATCGCCGCGCACCGATGAAGCCTCGGCGTCTGGCTGGTGCGGCGCGCTGCCTGCGATCGACACGCCCGACATCGAAGAAGCCCGACGGCCGCTATGCAACGCCGTTCGAAGCCGCCGTCTCGGTCGCAGCAAAGCTGTCCGTCCCCGCCAACGCCTTCGCCAGCAGCGCCGCCGATGTCGCCGCCGCCATCGCGCTCAATCCAGGACGCGACGCTCGAACAGACGCCGCGCCGCCCTGCGTCCCGCGCTCGACGGCGGCAAGCTCAAGCCCGCCGACGTCGCTCGCGATCCTCGCCGCTCAAGGATCGCAGACGCCGCCGAAGCCCACGCAGCGCGCGGCGCGCCGCGCCAAGCCGGACTATCTCGCGCTGGCGCATCGCGCTTCTGCGAACAAGGACGCAAAGCCCGAAGCAAAGGCCGCCGCCTATGCCGCGGCGCTCGCGCCGCCGAAACCTTGGCCGACGGCCGCCTCGCGGCCGCTCGCGCTGAGCGCCGAGATCAAGGCGCTGCCGCGCAACGAGACGACGCTGCCCTACGCCGAGCCCTTCGCCCGCGCAGCGCTCCTCGCCGGCGACGCCAAGCTGGCCGCCGACTGGCGCAAGCATGCTCGGGCACGGCGCCGAAGGACAAGCAGGACGCGTGGGCCGCCGCCCGCATCGACCTCATGCTCTCCTACGCTGGCGCCAGCACCGAAAAGCCTGCCGCCATCCTCGACCGCATGCTGGAGGCCGCGCCCTATCCCGTCGCCGCTGCCAACGCCGTGCTCGACGGCGAAGACGCCCGCCGCCGTCGAACAGCAGCTCGCACTGCGCCGCATCGAGAACACGCGCGCGCTGTTCCTCTAGTCGGCACTGGTCGCGACCTCACCGCCGCCCAGCGCGCGACGCTCGCCGCCCAGCGCACCGCCGGCCGCGGCGTCTCCGACGCCGCCATCGCCCGCATCGCCGCCGCCGCGCGCCAGGACGCCGACGGCGAAGCCGCCCTCGCCATCATCGGCCAGCTCGGCCCGGACGTCTCCGCCCTCTCCTTCGCCGGCCTCGCCGACCTCCTCACCCAGCTGCGCGAGATCGGCATGACCGACGACGCCAACGCCATCGCGCTGGAATTGCTGCAGGTGTGGAAGGCGCTGTAGGCGCTTCGCGACACTAACCTCTCCCATAAACCCTGCTCCGCGCCACTGTCCCCGCATGCTCGACACACGCCGCATCGACGCCTTCCTCGACACGCTCCGCGCCGAACGCGGCGCCGCCGACAACACCATCGAGGCCTATCGCCGCGATCTCGAGGACGCCTCGAGCTTCCTGCGCGCCAACCGAATCCTCGCTGATCGAGGCCGGCGAGCGCGACCTCTCCGCCTTCGTGCGCGACCTGCACGAGCGCGGCATGTCCGCCGCCACCGTCTCGCGCCGCCTCTCGGCCCTGCGCCGCTTCTTCCGCTTCCAGCTCGGCGACAATGAGCGGCAGGACAACCCGACCTCGCGCCTCGACGGCCCCGCCATCGCGCCGCGATCCGCCGGACGTGCTCTCCCGCGATGAAGTCAGCCGCCTCATCGAGGCCGCGCAGGGAACGGAGCCGGCCGACCTGCGCACCATCTGCCTCGTCGAACTGCTCTACGGCGCGGGCCTGCGCGCCTCCGAATGCTGCGACCTGCCGCTCTCGGCCCTGCCCGCGCCCGGCGCCACCGTGCTGATCGTGCGCGGCAAGGGCGACAAGGAACGCATCACGCCGCTGGGCAGCCCGGCGCTCACGGCGCTCAAGAACTACATGGCCGTGCGCGAGACCTTCCTGCCGAAATCCGCCATGCGCTCCACCGCGCAAGCGCTTCGTCTTCCCGTCGCGCGGCGCCGGCGGCCGGCTCACGCGCCGCCGCCTCGGCCAGATCCTCGAAGACCTCGCCGATGAAGGCCGGCATCGCCATCGACCGCGTGACGCCGCACGCGCTGCGCCACGCCTTCGCGACGCACCTGCTGTCAGGCGGCGCCGACCTGCGCGCCGTGCAGCTGCTGCTCGGCCACGCCGACATCTCGACGACGCAGATCTACACCCACGTCGTCACCGACGAACTGCGCGACCTGCTCGAAGCCGCGCACCCGCTGGCGCGGGCGTCCTAGGCGCGCCGCTTCCCGCGCACACGCGCCCGCATCGCCAGCATGAACGCGATCACCGGTCCCAGCACGCGCGCCGCCGCCTTCTCGCCCGGCGTCTCGGCGAACTTCAGGAAATAGCGGTTGAACCCCGCGCCCTTGTGCTTCTCGACGAACAGCGAGGGCGCATCGCTCGTCGCGCCGAAATGCAGCGCGGACGCATGCGGCGTGTAGATCACCGAGCCGCCATCCGCCTCGGCCCGCCGGCACAGGTCGAGATCCTCGACATGCATGAAGTATCCCTCGTCGAACCCGCCCAGCCTGCGAAAGCTCGACGCCGACATGTACATCAGCGCGCCGCTGACCGCGTCCATCGGCACGGGGCCTTCCGGCTCCGGCTCGGTGTTGCGATTGATGTTGACGAAGGCGGGGTTCACCGTGCGCAGCCAGCCCAGCCCGAGAAACGTCGCCGCCGCCGAGCGGATGGTCAGCCTGCGCCGCCGTCCCCCGCGCTGCTCCCTGCCGTCCGTGCCATAGATCTTGCCGCCGACGATCGCCGGCTCCGCCGCGCCGCCTATCGCAACGTCCAGCGCCGCAATCGCGCCCGGCTGCAGCACGGCATCCGGATTGATGATCAGCAGCCGATCGCCGGACGCCGCCGCCACGCCAAGATTTACGCCTGCAGCAAACCCGCGGTTCACGCCCCCGCCCGTGATCGTCAGCTTGCGCGACTTCTCATGCGCATCCTCGACACGCTCCAGCATCTCCACCGGATTGCCATTGTTGACGAGAATGATCTCGTCCACCGCCGGCTCGCTCTCAAGCGCGCCAAGACACGTCAGCAGCGCCTCGCCCGTGTGATAGCTCACCACGATGGCGGAGACTCTGTGCACGACGGGCTCGGGCGCTGCAGGTTTTTCCTCAGGCAGCTCCGCGGCATGCTCCTTCATCGCATGCAGCAGATCGCGCATCCGCTCCTGCACCTCGTCCATCGCCTCGGACGAGATCATCCGCGCGTGCCAGAAATCCCGCGCCAGCGACAGCAGCGGCTTCATAAGCGTTGGAAGTCCCGTCCCGCGCGTCGACCTCGCGCACGATCGGATCGAGATTGTCCGCCAGCCGACGCATCTCGTCCTGGCTCGCATCCTCAACGCGCACGACGGCGATGGCCCGCATCACATCCAGCGCACTCGGCGCCCCGCCGAGCTCGGACAGTATGCGCGAGGTGATCCGCTCCCCCGCCCGCGTCGCAAGACACAGGTCCGCCATCTCGGCCGGCGCGCCGGGCGACAGGATCGCTTCGTCCGCCCACGCCTCGACTGTCTTCGAGATCAACCAGCCCGAGCCTCAGCCGCAGGCCAAGGACTCGGGCATGTGCGATGATCGCCTTCGTCGTCACGCCTTCGCGCGTTTCAGATCCGGCGGCAGCGCTTCCTCCGCGAGGAACACCTTCGCCTCGTCCAGCGACACGACCTCCTGCGCCTGCGACCCGAGCGGCGGAGCGCCACCTTGCCCTCCTCGGCCTCCTTCGCGCCGACCACGGCGATGACCGGGACCTTCCAGCGAGTGCTCGCGGACCTTGTAGTTGATCTTCTCGTTGCGCAGGTCCGTCTCGCACGCGCAGGCCCGCCTTGCGCAGCTTCGGCGCAGCCTCTTCCGCGTAGTCGTCGGCGTCCGAGGTGATCGTCGCCACCACCACCTGCACCGGCGCCAGCCACAGCGGGAAGGCGCCGGCGTAGTTCTCGATCATGATGCCGATGAACCGCTCGAACGAGCCGAGGATCGCCCGGTGCAGCATGACCGGCCGTGCTTGTGGCCGTCCTCGCCGACGTATTCCGCGTCCAGCCGCTCGGGCAGGACATAGTCGAGCTGCAGCGTGCCGCAGGTCCACTCGCGGCCGATGGCGTCCTTGACGACGAAGTCCAGCTTGGGCGCGTAGAAGGCGCCGTCGCCCTCGGCGATCACCGGCTCGACGCCGGCGGCGCGCGCCGCCGCAGCATCTGGCCTCGGCCTTGTCCCAGAACTCGTCCGAGCCGGCGCGCACCTCCGGCCGGGTGGCCAGGGTGATGTAGTCCGTCTCCATGCCCGAGGTCGGCGTGGATCGACTGCGCCAGCGTGATGAACCGGCCGTCTCCTCGACGATCTGGTCCTCGCGGCAGAAGATGTGGGCGTCGTCCTGGGTGAAGCCGCGCACCCGCATCAGGCCGTGCAGGGCGCCCGACGGCTCATAGCGGTGGCAGGCGCCGAACTCGGCCATGCGCAGCGGCAGCTCGCGATAGGACTTCTGGCCGTGCTTGAAGATCTGCACGTGGCCCGGGCAGTTCATCGGCTTGAGGGAGAGGATCTCGCCCTCGCCGTCTCGCAGACGAACATGTTGGGCGCGATACTTCTCCCAGTGGCCCGACTTCTCCCAGAACGTCCGGTCCAGCACCTGGGGCGTCTTGACCTCGACATAGCCGGCGGCGTCCAGCCGGCGGCGCATATAGGCCTCCAGCACGCGCCACAGCGTCCAGCCCTTGGGGTGCCAGAAGACCATGCCCTTGCCCTCTTCCTGCATGTGGAAGAGGTCCATCGCGGCCGAGCTTGCGGTGGTCGCGCTTCTCGGCCTCCTCGACGCGCATGCAGATAGGCCTCGAGATCCTCCTCGGTCGCCCAGGCCGTGCCGTAGATGCGCTGCAGCTGCGCGTTGCGGTGGTCGCCGCGCCAGTAGGCGCCGGCCAGCTTGGTCAGCTTGAAGGCCTTGCCCAGCTTGCGTCGACGGGAGGTGCGGCCCGCGGCACAGGTCCTTCCACTGTCGCCCTGCGCATAGACGTGATCGTCTCGCCCGGCGGGAGTCGCCGATGATCTCGGCCTTGTAGTTCTCGCCGATCGACTTGAAGTGGGCGATCGCCTCGTCGCGGTCCCAGACCTCGCGGCGGATCGGCTCGTCGCGGTCGACGATCTCGTTCATCTTCGCTTCGATCTTGGCGAAGTCGTCCGTCGAGAACGGCTCGTCGCGGGCGAAGTCGTAATAGAAGCCGTCCTCGATCGCCGGGCCGATCGTCACCTGCGTGCCGGGGAACAGCTCCTGCACCGCCTCGGCCAGCACGTGGCGGCGTCGTGGCGGATCAGTTCGAGCGCCTCCTTCGCGTTGATGTCCAGCAGCTCGAGCGCGACATCGCCCTCAGCGGCCGCTTCATGTCGCACAGCTCGCCGTTGACCTTGGCGATCACCGACCGCTTGGCCAGCGATTTGGAGATGGCCTCCGCGATCGACATCGGCGTCGACCCATCCGGGTATTCGCGCTTCGAGCCATCGGGGAAGGATACGTTGATCATTGTCTTGTCTTTCGTCGGTGTCGGCGGAGGTGTAGGGCGATTTCGCGCCGCGTTGAACCCACCTTCGATCCCCAGCTGTCATTCCCGGCCAGCGGCGAAGCCGCGACGAGCCGGGAACCCAGGTTCATCGCCTGCACGGCAGCCCCTGGGTTCCGGATCACGCCTGCGCGCGTGTCCGGAATGACAGCTGAAGTTGGAGGCCTCGACTCCGCAGTTTCAGTTTTCAGCTCGGTCCAGAAATCTTAAGGGCGCGCCGGTTCGGACCGGTCCACGCTCCAGACGCCATAGCGCCAGGGGGTGAACCACCGCGCGCCGGTGCTAGTGAGGGTCGGCGCCGGGTCCCACCCGTGCGATCCTCCGGGCCGGCAGCGCGCAAACCGCGCCAGCCCCATCCACGACCCCGCCCACACGCCATGCTTCGACACGCATTCCGCGCAGTATTCCGAGCACGACGGCTCATGCCGGCACCGCACGCCCAGCGCGACGAACGCCGGCGACAGCGTCATCTTGTAGCCCTTCAGCAGGGCGCCGATCACCGGCTTGTACGCGGGGGCCATATCCGAGGCATGTTGGGCCATGCGCGGGATATAACCCCGCGCGGGCGAACAATCAAAGGGGCCCGGTCCCGGCCCCCGTTTCAATCCCCTGACGGCCGCTTGCGCTTCAGGGCGCGGTAGACCGCAACCACACCGGCCGCAACCGTGGCCAATCCGACAATGGCCCACACCGCTGAAGGTCCCTCCAGCGGCGCGCATTCGGCCACACACAGCACTGGCGGAATGACGACCAGGCCAAGCCCCTGCAACAGCCAGAGGCCGCCGAGAAGGATCACCAGAACGCCGGCAATCATGACGACAATTCGCATCATGCCTCCTGCTTTTCTCCGAGCCCTGTCCGCGCCTCCATTCTTCAGCAAGGATAGCCGGGTGAAAAGTCCGGAACGGCACAAGGATGGTAGCGTTTGCCTCCCATGGCGACGATCTCCGCCCGTCCTACCGATCCGCGCCGCTGGTTCACATGGCTTGAGCTGGCCTGGTTCGTCACGCTGATGGCGACGGCTCTCGCGATGGCTGCAGCGCTCGCGCATGCGTTTGAGTTGCCCAACAAGATCGCCTTGAGCCAGCAGGATTATTTCACGACCCAGCAGGCGTATCGTGGCTGGAACCAGCTGGCGGTCCTTCTGTCGATCGAGGCGACTGGCATGATCGCCTTTCTCATTTCGCACTGGCGCGTGAAGCCGATACGGTGGCGCGTCGCCGCCTCTCTCGCGGCTTTCATTGCGGCGCAGGCGGTGTTCTGGATTTTCACCTTTCCCGCCAACCTCGCGAC
>CAWJWS010000002.1:0-253935 GCA_963846605.1 uncultured Pseudomonadota bacterium | reverse complement strand
ATCATGTGGTGCTCGAACTTCACCTCTGCCTTGTCCACACCGCCGGTGATCGGCGCCGCCGCGACCGGCTCGGGCGTGCAGGCCAGCGGTATGTGGCCTTCGCCAGCGAGCAGACCCGACGTGGGGTCGAGGCCGATCCACCCGGCGCCGGGTAGATAGACCTCGCCCAGGCGTGCAGGTCGGTGAAGTCCTTCTCCGGACCCGAAGGGCCGTCCAGCGACTTCCTGTCGGCCGTGAGCTGGATCAGGTAACCCGAGACGAAACGTGCAGCCAGGCCCATGTGCCGCAGCAGCTGCACCAGCAACCACGACGAGTCGCGGCATGAACCCGAGCTTGCGTCAGCGTCTGCTCGGGTGTCTGCACGCCGGGCTCCATGCGGATCAGGTACTTGATGTCGCGCGCGAGCTTGGCATTGAGCTCCACCAGGAAGTCGATGGTGCGCTTGCGTTCGCGCGGAATCGCTGCGCCACGTATTCGCTGAACTGCGGCTCGCCGCGGAACATCACCAGATACGGCGCGAGGTCGCGCTTCTCGGCACCCTGGTATTCGAACGGGTACGTCTCGGCGTAGGGCTCGAGGAAGAAGTCGAACGGGTTGAACACCGCCATCTCGGCGACCAGGTCCACCTCGACGCGGAACTCGCGGTCTTCTCCGGGAACACGAACCGCGCGAGGTAGTTAGCCTCCGGATCCTGCTGCCAGTTGACGAAGTGCTTCGCCGGCGTGACCTTCAGCGAGTACGACAGGATGCGTGTGCGGCAATGCGGCGCCGGCCGCAGCCGGATGACCTGCGGCCCGAGCGCGACCAGCCGGTCGTAGCGATAGTGCGTGACGTGGTTGAGCGCGACGTGGATGGACACGCGGTCATTCTACACAGGGCCTCTGACAGCTCGGCGCCGCACCAAATTGCGCCAAATGCAGCGTGTCGGCACCACAGCGATGCGGCGACTCCTGTCAGCCCGAGCCCGGACGCACTTCTTTTGACCTTCGACGATCCCTCTGGTATTTTCGACTCGCAAGCACCACAACGATGAAGACCGACTGGACCTCCTACCCTTCCCCCGGATTCCACGACGAACTCGTGGGCCCTGGCGGCGGCCCGCGCGCCGCCGGTCGGCGCTCATGCGCTACCTGACTGAGATGGACGGTGACGAGATCGCCGCTGCGCCAGCAGGCGGCGGAGCTGGCGATCAAGGCCATGGGCATCACCTTCACCGTCTACCACGAACAGGACGGCTCGATCGACCGCGCCTGGCCGCTGGACATCATCCCGCGCACCATTTCCCGCAAGGAGTGGCAGAAGATCGAAGCCGGCCTGATCCAGCGCGCCGCGCGCGCTGAACCTGTTCATAGACGATGTCTACCACGAGCAGAAGTTCATCAAGGACGGGCTCATGCCCGCCTCGATCATCGCGACGTCGAAGAACTTCCGCTCGGTGGTCAAGGGCATCAAGCCGCCGCTCGGCACCTGGGCGCATATCTGCGGCTCGGACCTGATCCGCGACAAGGACGGCACGGTCTACGTGCTCGAAGACAACCTGCGCGTGCCGTCCGGCGTGTCCTACATGCTCGAGAACCGGCAGGTCATCAAGCGCGTGTTCCCGGAGCTGTTCGAGAGCGCGGCCATCCTGCCGGTGGACGACTATCCCTCGCAGCTCTACGACATGCTCGCCGCGCTGTCGCCCGCGCAAGGAGATCCGGCCCGAGGTCGTCGTGCTCACGCCGGCATCTACAACTCGGCGTACTTCGAGCATGCCTACCTCGCGCGGCAGATGGGCTGCGAGCTGGTCGAAGGCCGCGACCTCGCGGTGGATAGCGACGACGTGCGTGTACATGCAGACCGTGCGCGGCTGGACGCGCGTGGACGTGATCTACCGGCGCATCGACGACGATTTCCTGGATCCGGAAGTGTTCCGCAACGATTCCTCGCTGGGCGTGCCGGGGCTCATGCGCGCCTGGGCCAAGGGCAACGTGGCGCTGGCGAATGCACCGGGCGCGGGCGTGGCCGACGACAAGCTCGTCTACACCTACGTGCCGGACATGATCAAGTACTACCTCGGCGAGGATGCGATCCTCGCCAACGTGCCGTCCTATCGCTGCGGCGAGAACGAAGCAGCTGTCGCACGTGCTCGGCAATCTCGACCAGCTGGTGGTGAAGCCGGTGGACGGCTCCGGCGGCTACGGCATGCTCATGGGCCCGATGTCCACCAAGGTCGAACGCGCCAAGTTCGCCGATTCGCTCAAGGCGGATCCGCGCAGTTTCATCGCGCAGCCGGTCGTCACGCTATCTACCGTGCCGACGCTGGTCAGCGACCGGCTCGAGCCGCGGCACGTCGACCTGCGGCCCTTCATCCTCAGCGGGCCGCAGACCAACGTGACCACCGGCGGCTTGACGCGCGTGGCGCTACGCAAGGGTTCGCTGGTCGTGAACTCCTCGCAGGGCGGCGGCAGCAAGGACACCTGGATCGTGGACACGGAGACTGAGGTGCCGATCCATGCTAGCCCGCGTCGTCGAAAACGTTTACTGGCTTTCGCGCTACCTCGAGCGCGCGGAGAACACCGCGCGCATCATCGGCGTGAATACCAACCTGCTGCTGGATCTTCCCAGCGGCATCGCGCCCGGCTGGCTGCCGCTGGTGGACATCTCCGGCAACCGCGCCGAATTCGACGCCAAGTCAAAGGCAAGGCGACACGCGGTGAAGAGCGCGACGTGGTGCAGTTCCTCATCGCCGACAAGGAGAATCCCGGCTCGATCTGCTCCTCGCTGCAGCGCGCGCGCGAGAACGCGCGCACGCTGCGCGAGATCCTGCCCACCGAAGCCTGGGAGCTGCTCAACGAGTTCTTCGCCGAGTTCACCAGGACCTCACCACCGGCATCAACCAAGCGCACGCGCTTCGAATTCCTGAAGCGCATCGTGGTCGCGCTGCAGACCATCGCCGGCATGCTCGACGGCACCATGAACCGCAACGACGCGCACACCTTCATGAGGCTCGGCCGCAATCTCGAGCGCGCGGACATGACCAGCCGCATCGTCGACGTGCGCTCGGCGCAGCTGCTGCCCGCCGAAACGCCCGAGCTGCGCCCCTTCGAAAGCGTGCAGTGGATGAGCGTGCTGAAGTCGCTGTCGGGCTACCAGATGTACCGGTTGAAGATGCGCACGCGCGTGAAGCGCACCGACGTGCTCCAGTTCCTGCTGCGCGACGACCAGTTCCCGCGTTCCTGCCAGTTCTGTCTCACGCAGCTCGAGTCTTCGCTGAACTCGCTGCCGCGCAGCGAAGGCGTGATGGAAGCTGCTCGAGACCGCCGCCAGGTTCATCGAACGCGCGCCGCTCGCCACGCTCGACCAGCCCGGACTGCACGAACTCATCGACCGCATCCAGCTCAACATCATCAACGTGCACAACATGATCGCGGAGATCTACTTCCCATCCCGCGATGCGTCGGGTGCGCAGCGCATGCCCTCGCAGTCACAGTCGCAGCGGCAGAGTTCGCTCACGTTCGGAGAAGCGGCCAAGGGCTGATTCGGTATACAGGCGGCATCCACCGAGGTGCCCATGAGCGCGGAAAAGCTTCTCACCTTCCTGGTCTTCGCGGCCATTGCCACGTTCGCGCTGGGGATGGGATTGTCATTCCTGGAAACCGAACCTCCCGAGGCAATCATCGAGTGGTTTGACACGGAGGGCGCCGGCCCTCTCACGGCGCTGATGCACGAGACATCGGACCTCGGCACCATCGTTCTGTTGCTGGTCCTGGTCACCTTGGTCGTCGCGTACGCCGCGGCGCTGATCGGTCTGCTCTACTTCAAGCGCTGGGCCTGGATCTTGTTCATCATTCTCATTGCGATCGAGTTCGCAATGCTTCCGCTGATGGGCACCTCCTATGTCACGCCCGTCAGCAACACGGCGGACGCGCTGCTCCACACGATCCAGGGAGCGCTGTTGGTCGCGATCCTGACCGACCCCATTCGAAGCCGCTTCAGCCGCGCGTCGACGACATGAACAGCTTTTCGCTGCCACCCGAAGCCGCCGCGATCCTGGTTGCGCTTGGCGCGGGACTGATCATCGGCATCGAGCGCGAGCGCAGCTCCGATGGCAAGACCCCGGCGCCCGCCGGCGTGCGCACCTTCGCCATTACCGCGCTTCTCGGCGTCTTCGTCATGCTCAGCGATTCCCCCGTCCTTCTCGGGGTCGTGGCGGCTGGCGTCGCCGTGCTCACGGCATTCTCTTATTACAAGTCGCGCGCCGAGGATCCCGGCCTCACCACCGAAATGGCACTGCTCGCCACTTTCGTGATCGGTGTGCTCGCGGCCAGGCAACCTTTGCTCGCCGCCGCCGCAGGCGTGCTCGTGATCATCCTGCTGGTCTCCCGCCGCCCGCTGCACGGCTTCGCGCGGCGTGAACTGTCCGAGCAGGAATTGCGCGACGCGGTGCTGCTGGCCGCCGCCGCGATCCTGATCCTGCCGGTGCTGCCCGACCACCCCATCGATCCCTGGGGCGTGGTGAACCCGCGGCTGGTCTGGCAGCTCACCGTTCTCATCATGCTGGTGGATGCCGCGGGCTACGTGGCGCAGCGCCTGGTCGGTCCCAAGGCCGGTCTGCCGGTCTCCGGCTTGTTAGGTGGCTTCGTGTCCAGCACGGCGGTGGTCGCCACGATGGGCAAACGCGCACAGTCCGAGCCGCAAGTGCTGCCGTCAGCCGTGGCGGGAGCCGCGTTGTCACAGATCGCCACGGTGGCGCAGCTGGCGCTGGTGCTCGCGGTGAGCGATGCCGTGCTGTTAGGCCACCTGCGTTGGCCGCTGCTGGTGTCGGGACTCGCGGCCGCCGCTTACGGCGGCGTGATGCTGTTCCTGGCCCGGGACCACGCCACGCCAACCGGAGTCTCGGGCCGCGCCTTCCGCCTGCGCACCGCGCTGTTCTTCGCGGGCGCGTTCACGCTCGTGGCGCTGCTCGTGGCCTGGCTGCAGAACACCTTCGGCGCCACCTGGGCGCTGGCCGGCGTCGTGATCGGCGGCTTCGCGGATGCGCATTCCACTGCCGCCTCGGTAGGCTCGCTCGCAGCCGAGGAACTCATGACCCGCGATCTCGCAGCGATTGCCGTAGGCCTGGTCTTCACGACCAATACGCTCTCGAAGCTCGCCTTCGCGCGCACTGGCGGCGCGGGCTATTTCTGGCGCCTCGCCCCGGGGCTGGCGCTGCTGGTGGGATCGTTCTGGACTGCATGGTGGTGGACCAGGGCGGCCGTGCAATGAGGACCTCATGAAAATCACGAAGCAATGGCTGGCGCTCATCATGCTGAGCCTGACTACATCGCTGTTCGCGGGGAGCAAGACCTTGGAAGTTGCCGCCGGAGACGTGATCACCCAGAAGCAGCCAGACGGAACCTGGGCCACCATTTTGATCCTGCTGGTCGATACCTGGCCCGATGGGTCGAAGGCCGCGCATTGCCGCACCTACGATTCATCTCCACCAGGCCGGACATGCAGAAAGCCTCGCGGCTGGGCGTGCGCGTCGGGCATGCGCCCATCGATGCCGCATCGTTCTCCGACTGGGAGCGGGTGGGCAACCGGCCGGTGCGTGACGCGGATCTCGACGGCTTCAAGGTGTATCTCAAGCACACCGATTTTTCTCGCTACCTGCAGTTCACGGGTCAGGATGTCGACAAGATCGTCGCCACGGCGAACGGACACTACAAGCGCGGCTATGCGTTGAGTGACGAGGGCAAGCGCCGCGAAGCGATCGCCGAGTACGACCAGGCCATTGACCTGTTTCCCTTGTTCTACGAGGCCATCGACAACCGTGCCTTCCTGTTCATGGAACTGGGCGACTATCGAACGGCGCTCGCGGGCTTCGAGGAATCCCTGCGAGTCGAACCCGATGGCCAGACGGCATTCTTTTCGCGCGCCGAGTGCCACCTGCGACTCGGCGAATTCGAGCAGCGGCTGTCCAGTTCACCGAGGGCGCGAAAAAATTCCCGGACAACCGCGCGCAGTTCGAGCGCTTCGCCGACATGGCGCGCAGGCGCGTCAAGCCCTGACGAGCCGACCTGACTCGACGCCGGCCTGACGTATGCCGATCATCGTGGTCCTGTCCGGCTCCGGCCTCTCCGCCGAGAGCGGCCTGCCTACCTTCCGGGACGCGGCGGGTTTGTGGCGTGAGCATTCCTGGCAGGAACTCGCGAGCCCGAGGGCTGGCGCGAGAATCCCGGGCTGGTGCTCGAGTTCTACAACGAGCGCCGCGCCAAAGCCTGGGCCGCCCAGCCCAACGCGGCGCATCGCGCCATCGCCGCGCTCGAACGGAAGTTCGACGTCGTGGTCGTCACGCAGAACGTCGACGCGCTCCATGAGCGTGCCGGATCCGAGCCTTGTGCTGCACGTGCATGGGGAGCTGGCCTGGGCGCGCGGCACGGGCCCCTCGCGGAAGCGCCGCCAGATCAACGACGCACCCATCGCCCTCGGCGATCGATGCGAGGAAGGCACGCAGCTGAGGCCGGACATCGTGTGGTTCGGCGAAGAGACGCAGTTCATGGACGAGGCGCGCCAGGCGCTGGCCCTGGCCCACAAGGTATTGGTCGTCGGGACCTCGCTCACCGTGTACCCCGCCGCCGGACTCGTGGAATTTGCGCGGGACGACGCCGAATGCGTGGTCAACGCCCTGGACCTGGACGAAGTGCCCCGAGGGTTCGAATTCCGGCCGGGCAAGGCCACGGACATAGTCCCCCAACTAGTGGCGGACTGGATTTCTGGTAGCTAGCCGGGCTATCTTCCTCCGCGCGCGGAGAGGGGCAAGGATGAACAAGGCTGTCATGGTGCTGACGGCGGGCACGATCGTGCTCACCGCCACCACTCTCCATTACGCGCACGAACTCGGCGAGCTGCGATCCCGCGAGGCGCCCGCCGCGCGCCCGGCTGCCGTTGCCGTGGTCGCGCCCGAGCCAACTGCAGTGGCTGGCATCACGGCGCGCCCGGCAACAGCGATGACCCCGACCACCGCGGCTTCCAGTGCCGCCGCCTCGCCGAACTCAGCGGCTTCACCTGCCCCTGCTCCAGCCTCCGCACGCCCGACAGAACCAGCGGACTCGCTCGCCCGCGCGCGCGCGCTGCGCTCGGGCTTCGCCCGGGAGTATCTGGCCCGGTACGACGATCCGGCGAAACGAGCGGAAATGATCGCGGCCGCGACGGAATCGCGGCTCAAGCGCCTGCGCAAGTCCGCGAACGCACTCGATCTCCCCGATGAACAACTGGACACCGTGGTCCGGCTGCAGGTGGACGAACGCCTGGACCGCCAGGCCCGCGCGTCGCGCTGCCTGCTGGATCTTGCCTGCGTCACGCCCGCGCCGGCCCCCGCCGCGCTGCAAGAGCGCCGGCGAGTGCTCACGGAGGAGATCGGCGAGAAGAAGCTCTCGCAGCTTCGCGCACAGGAATTCCGCGGAGCCGAAACCTGGATGGTGGAGAAGCTGCAGAGCCGGCTTCCGCCCGATCTGCGACTCAAACCCGCCGAAGAGGAAGCGCTGACCGAGGCGATGGGCGACGAACTGCGCCAGATGGCGAAAGAGCTGCGCAGGGAGGACAACGAAGTCTCGACATATGGCGGTTATGGAGTCGTGCCCTACGTCAAGGGAGTGGCTTCCCTGGAGGAGAACATGGAGTTCGCGCACCGCTCATCCCGACGCCTGAATGATCTCGCCGCCACCCTGCTCACCGGCAGGCGCCTCGAAATCTTCAATACGCTGCAGGCTGACGGCGTGGTGATGTTTCGCGAGTTCATTCGGCGGGAGATCTCGCTCCAGGCCGCGGGCTACAAGAGATCCTGACGTGAACAAGCTGGCACTCAGTCTTGCCGCCGCCTGCATCGCGCTGGCCGCGACCACCGCCTATCTAGTGAATGAAGTCCACGCGGAACGCCAGCGGCTGGGCGGAGCCGCGCCGCATTCGCCCGGGCCGCCCGCCTCGCGGCCAGCGGCGGATCAGCCCGCATCCACGCGCCCGCCGGAAAACAGCCCTGACGCGGCACCGCGGGACTCGAAAAGCGGAGACCAGGCCGAAGCCGCACCCAACGGCGGCCGTGCTCCGGACGAAGTCCGCAGGCGGCTGCAGGATGAACTGATCGTGCGCCTTTACAACGACGAGCAGGGACACCGCGAGCTCATCGAGGAACGGATCCCGATCCTGCGCGACCGATATCTGCTCTTGCAGCGGCGCCTCGGCATCGACGACATGCAGTGGCTGCGCTTCATGGAGGTGGTCGCGGAGCGCGAAGTCGGCCGCACGGCCGCACGCGCGGAGTGCAAGGCGACCAGGACCTGCGACCTGCGTGATCTCACTCCCGAACTGGTTGCCGAGAATCAAAGGCGCATCGCCGAGGTGATCGGCGAGAAGGCCGCCGCCTCGGTCAAGAGCTTTGACGAGTCACAAGCCGAGCGCCAGGGATTCAGCCAGCTGCAGCAGGACATGCCCGAGAATCAGCGACTGTCCGAGGAGCGCTCGGAGGAATTGGTGATGGCGCTGGCGAAGGTCCGCGAGGACACGGTACGCAGGATGTCGGCGTCCCAGGCGCGGGTGGGGGTGCACTTCGGTCCGGCCGGCGTGCTGATCTACGACCAGAACCTGCCGACACCCGAAGCACGCCTCGAGTCGGCCTCCAACTACTCGAAGCAGCTGCGCGAACAGGCGCGCAAGTATCTGTCCGGCAAGCTGTTCGCCGGCTTCAACCGGCAGCAGGACGAGATGCTCGAGCGGATGCGGAAGGCCGGCAAGTGAGCGGGCCTTCTCCGGGACATTTCCTGACTGGAACTCGAGCGCGACTTGTGACGTCATATGCGCCATGCGTGCCTGGCTCATAGGACTGGCCATCACCTCGGCGACTTTCGCCGGCACCACGGTTTATTTTGCACGCGAGCTCTCGCTCGAACGTGAACGCCGGTCCGCGACGCGCCGGCGATTGCAACCGACAGCGAACGAACTCCGGCCTCCTCGCCGCAGGTGGCGCTGGCATCGCGGCCACCACCCGGGCCGCAGGCGCCACGCGCGGCAAGTGCCCCCTCGGCAACGGCCATCACGGCCAGTGCGCAAAGGATGAGCGAAGCCGAGATCAAGAAAGCCCAGGCCGAATACAGCCAGCGATTCCTGTCGCAGATCGCGGATCCGCAGCGGCGCGAGGAGATGCTCGCGGAACGCAAGATGCACATGCGCAACACGTTTCCGCGGCTCGAACAGGTGCTCGGGCTCACGGCCGAGCAGTATTCGCGGTTCCTCGAACTGCAGGCGCGCCAGCATCTGGAGATCCAGGAGGCCTCGTCGAAATGCATGGTCGACGCGGCTTGCGATTTCCGCGAGCGACGCTCGACGCCGCAGGACTTTCACGGAGACGAGATCGCCAGTCTTCTCGGCCCGGATGGCATGCAGAAGTTCGAGACGTACAAGAACACGATGGGAGAGCGGGAGGCCGTCAACCAGCTGAAGTCGCGGCTGCCGGACTCGCAGCGCCTTGGCGACGAGCGCGCCGAGCAGCTCATCACTGCGCTCGCCCAGGAACGCGAGGCTCTCAACCAGGAGGCCTACCGGAGCGGCCGCGGCATGACGGGCTTCGGCATCGGCGCGGGGATGGTGTTCGCGCCTGACGAGAGCATTCCCTATGAGGAACGCTTCGAGGCGGCGCGCCGCTACAGCCAGAGGCTCCGGGACCGGGCCGCGCAGTACCTGAACGCCGAACAATTGCGCCAGTTCAACGAGATGCAGGAGGACACGCTGATCAGCCTGCGTGGCGCACTGCGCAACAAGGACAACGGCGGATACACCGCGGTGGCCATCCCCATCTCCCCTCCGTGAGTAGTGAGGCGGGTGGATCCCACGGCTGGTCAGCGGCTGGCGAGTGTGGCTAGATAGTCGCCATGCGCACTCCTACCCTGATCCTCTCGCTGACCACGGCCACCTTCGCCATGAGCACGGCGTACCTGGCGTGGGAGCTTCACGAACGTGACTCGGAGCCCGCCGGCCTGGCCGCCAATGCGCCATCCGGTCCGGCGTCCGTGGGACCGGACGCGGCCACGGTGGCTGAAGCTTCCGCCGCCGCGTCCGCCAGCACGCCCGCGGCGAAGCCGGCGGATGCAGTCCAGGGCAGTGCCGCCGGAACTGCATCGGCGGCGACGGCCCCCGGCGGCGAGAAGCGCGCCGACCCGAACGATCCCGGCGCGATGTTCGCCCGGCAGCTCGTCGCTCGGCTGGACGACTCCGTGCAGCGCCAGGTATTGCTCGACGAGCAGAAGACCACCGTCCGCCGGCAGTACGCGCGACTCAAGGAGCAGCTGAAGCTCAGCGACTCTAAGTTCGAACAGCTCGTGACCACGCTCGCCGAGCAGAACCTGCAGGGACAGGAGAATTGGGCGCGGTGTTCCGTCGACCCCACCTGCGACTCGAAGGATCCTTCGCGCATGAGGGTCGATGACCGGACCCAGGAGCAACTCGCGGTGCTCGGCGCCAAAGACTTCGAGGATTTCACCCGGTTCCGCGACACCCTGCAGGAACGCGACGCCGTGGCCCAGCTGCGCGGCCGTCTCAACGACAACCTGTTCCTGCCGCAGGCGCAAGCCGAGCAGCTCATCGCCGCACTGGCCGAGGAACGCCTGCGCTACGCGCAGGAGACGACGGCGCGCGGATCCAGTCTCAATGGCTGGGGCACCAATCTCGGCATGATCATGTATCCCCAGGACGCCGTGACCATCGAAGCCCGCCTGGCCGAAGCTGCACAATACAGCCAGCGGATGCGGGCACGGGCCGCCACCGTATTGTCAGCGGCGCAACTCGCGGCATACGCGCAGATGCAGGACGAACTGCTGGCACAGATGGCGGCATTCCTGCGCCCGCCGCCGGCACCCCGGAAAGCGAACTCGCTCAAGCTCGCCCAAGGCTGAGCCAGCGCTGAGCGCGCGGGCCGCTGGCTAACTAGCCTCCGCCGATGCCTTTCTTCCGCCACGCACGATGCTGGGATGCGCGATCTCGCGCTCCAGCAGGCATCGCGCCATCTCCGCGCTCCGGCTCACGAGATCCCGCGCGCCCGCACGCAGGCCTTCGCTGCTCTCCACGAACGATACGTTGCGCTCCATGTCCTCGGCTTCCCAGCCCAGCGAATGCGCGATGAACGGGAACTGCGGCAGCAGGAAGCCGATCTCGCTGAAGAATCCCATCATGGAGCCGGCCACGGCCTGGATGCCGTCCTGTCCGCCGGTGATGATGAACGCCGCCACCTTGTTCCGGATCAACACCTTGTTGCTGCAGCGTGATCTGGTTCTGGATGCAATTCATGCGCTCGACCATCTTGTAGTACAGCGAGCTCGCGGCGCCCCATCGGATGGGTGTGGCGATGAGGAGTATGTCCGCCCAATGCACGGCCATCTCGTACACGCGGTCGAGCTGGTCATTCTGGTCCATCGAAGTGATGGAGCAAGGCCAGGTGCAGGCCTTCGCGGCCTTCGAGTAATAGCCCTCGCAGTGGCGGAAGTTCAGGTCGTTGAGCTTGATGAGCTTCGACTCCGCGCCGAGCGTCGTCGCATGCGCCAGCGCCACTTCGAGCAGATGCTCCGACGTGGAGAAGCGTGGATTCTTCGGATCCATCGCGGTGGTGGAGATGCCTCCCACGCGCAGCGGCCCGGGCGCGCGGTCCGTGGATCGCGTGAGCGGATGCGGCTCGTGCGGCAGATGCCCGCGCTTGCTCGTGGGCTTCGCCGTGACTAACAACCGTCCGTTCTCCTCCTTCACGCCATAGCCGGGGACCTTGTCCGCCTCGTACCCCGGCTCGCCCTCGCCCGTGCAGCGATGGAACTTGTACTGGTGCCAGGGACAGACCACGAACTCGCCGTCGAGACGGCCTTTGCCCAGCGGCCCGCCGACGTGATTGCAGAGATTCGAGATCACGCCGAACTTGCCGTCCTGGTACGAGACGGCGACCAGGCGCTCTCCCAGTTTCGCTTCGCGCAAGGGTGCGCGCTTGAAGTCTTCCGCGGCGCCGACATCGACCCAATCCGATGCGCCCGCTGGACCTGGCTCGCTCATGTTCATCTCCGGAATCTTTGATTGGCCGGCATCATATCGCCCATTCTTTTCGCCTACACTCGTCCGCATGCAGGGAGCAGATGAAGCGGCGCTCGAGCGCCAGACGATGCGCACCGTCTACTGGCGGCTGCTGCCTTTCCTGCTCTTGCTGTACATCATCTCCTGGCTGGACCGTGTCAACGTCAGCTTCGCGAAGTTGCAGATGGGGCCGGACCTGGGAATAGGCGACGCGGCGTTCGGGCTCGGCTTCGGCCTCGCCTTTTTCCTGAGCTACGCGCTGTGCGAGGTGCCCAGTAACCTCATGCTGGCGCGCTACGGCGCGCGCGTGTGGATAGCCCGCATCATGGTCACCTGGGGAATCATCTCCGTCGCCATGATGTTCGTGCAGGGCACGACCAGCTTCTACGTGCTGCGGTTCCTGCTCGGCGCGGCGGAAGCGGGTTTCCTGCCCGGCATCATCTACTACCTCAGCCATTGGTTTCCGCGCAGCTACCGGGCCAAGGCCGTGTCCTGGTTCATGATCGGCATCCCGCTCTCCGTGGTGTTCGGCGCGCCGCTCTCGGGCTGGATCATGCACAGCATGGACGAATACCTCGGCCTGCATGGCTGGCAGTGGATGTTCATCGTGGAGGGCCTGCCCGCCGTGGTCCTGGGCTTCGTGGTGCTCGGGTATCTCACCGAGAAGCCGGCCGATGCGCACTGGCTCACCGAGCAGCAGCGGAACTGGTTGAGCAAGCGCATCGAAGCCGAGCATGTGGAAGCGCACTCGCGTCATGGGCTCGAGCTCATGGCGGCGCTCAAACATCCGGTCGTGTGGCTGTTGGCCGTGGTGATGTTCTGCTGCCAGACCGGAAGCTACGGCCTCACGTTCTGGGTGCCATCCATCGTCAATGGCCTTTCGGGCTACACCACGCTGCAGGTGGGACTGTTCTCGGCGATTCCGTACGTGGCCGCGGCCCTTGGCATGATCCTCGTGAGCATGAGCTCGGACCGCACGGGTGAGCGCTTCCTGCATGTCGCCGTTCCTTCGCTCGTGGGCGCGGTGGGTTTCATCGCCGTGGGCTATTTCGCCTCACCCGCCTGGGCGATGGCCGCGCTGGCCGTGGCCGCCGTGGGCGACTACTGCACGCGCGGTCCGTTCTGGGCGATGCCCGGCAAGTTCCTCTCCGGCACCGCGCTGGCCGGTTCCATCGCGCTCATCAATGCCATGGGCGCGGTTGGCGGCATCGTCGGGCCTTCCGCGGTCGGCTGGCTCAAGCAGAGCACCGGCAGCTTCGAGGCGCCGATGGCCGCATTGTCCGGTGTGCTCGTTCTCGGCGCGGCGCTCACGTTGTGGCTGCGCCGCTCGCCGCTACTGCGCTGAATAGAGGGAAAGGGGACAGATCTATTTCACTCGCGGACCCCGCCAATGAACGACGCCGGCGCGAGAAAATAGATCTGTCCCCTTTTCCTCTGGCCCTTTTCCCTCTTCACACGTAGCTGAGCCACCAGCTCTTGTTGCGGGACTTCACGCCTGCCATGTACCTCACCCACGGGTACAACGTCACCACCACCAGCAGCCACACGCCGTACACACCGATCAGCGGCACACCGAAACCTTCGGGGAATCCACCGGCACCCGGCACCGTCATCACCGACGTGGCGGAGAATCCCTGGATCAGCGCCAGCAGGATGCAGAGCGTGTGCAGCAGGTACCAGTGAACGATGTAGAACGCGAAAGGCACGCGCCCGAACATCACCAGCGTGTCCTTGAGCCAGCCGCTCCAACGTTCGGCGTAAGCGCAGAAGATGGCGGCGGGCCCGAGCGTCATCATCGTGAACAGCAGGCTGGGGCCGTACTTCGTGGTGTTGAGGAAATCGAGCACGGTGCGCACCGCGCCGCCGGCCTGGCGCTCCCAGTGATTAGGATCACCGTAGACGTCCAGCGCGCGCAGCACGATGAACGCCGCCGTGATCGCCAGTCCCCAGCGGATCAGGCTGCGCTGCCTCTGTCCCGCTGGCTGCTCGAAGATCGGCGACGTACCGAAGCCCAGCAGGATCACGCCAAGCCAGGGCAGCGCCGGATACGAATTGACCAGGAACAAGGGCCCGATCGGTTTGACCAGCAGCGTATGGAAGCTGATCCACAGCGGCGCGCCGCCTTGTGGATAGTCCTGCAGCGTAGGCCAGATCGGGTCGAGCGCGTTATGGCCCAGCACGATCAGCGCTCCCAGCGCCAGGCAGACCTTGCGGCCGAGGAACTGCAGCAGCCCCAGCACGATCATGCCCACGCCGATGGCCCAGATGACCTGGAGCATCGTGAAGGTCTTGCCTCCGAACTGCGCATCGCCGAAGGGCGAGAAGCTGATTCCGGTGGAGACGATGAGCACCTCCACGAGCACCAGCCACAGGCCGCGCGTGATCAGGAACTTCGCAAGCTCGGCGGGCGTCTTGCGCGCCACCATGAGGCCCGCGCTGGTGCCGGCCAGGAATACGAACACCGGCGCGCAGAAGTGCGTGATCCAGCGCGTGAAGTACAACGGCACCGTCGCGTTCGGATCGCTCATCGGATCCTGCGTGGCGCCGGCCATGAAGAAGTCGCGCGTGTGGTCGAGTGCCATGATGATGATCACCAGGCCGCGAAGCATGTCGATGGACGTGAGCCGGTACGACCGGTGATCGCCCAGCTGGCCGGCAGTCGCATTCATCCTTCCAACCCCCATTCCAAAAGAACGCCGCCCACGCATAATCGCGCTCCCATGAAGAAGCACGCAACCCTGTACGGCATCCCCAATTGCGACACCATGAAAAAGGCGCGCACCTGGCTCGACTCACATGGCGTGGAGCATGAGTTCCACGATTACAAGAAGTCGGGCATCAGCCGGGAGACGCTCGCCGGCTGGACGAAGGTAGTGGGTTGGGAAACGCTGCTCAACCGCGCCGGCACCACATTCCGCAAGCTGCCGGACGAAGCGAAACAGAATCTCGACGAGCGGAAGGCGCTGAAGCTAATGATCGAGCAGCCTTCCATCATCAAGCGTCCCGTATTCGAGTCGGGAAAGACGCTGTTGGTGGGGTTCAGCCCGGAGAAGTACTCGGCGCTGAAGTAGCCTGGGTGTCGCGCGGATACTTGCGGCCGTTGAGGAACTGGCCCACGAAGGTGGAGCGCGCCAGGTAGTGATACATGAGCAGGCTGAGCCCCGCGGTCCAGCCGACGATGAAGGTGAACTTGAGCGCCCAGTGCAGGGGCCAACGCATCATCAGCGTCGCCAGCAGGTACGAAATCGGCAAGTGGACGATGTAGACGAAGAACGACGAATCCGCCAGGTAGCGCCAGCGCGCATCGGGCCGGTCGAGGAACCGCACCGCCAGCCCGATCAGCCCCAAGATCCAGCACCAGCCTCCGATGTTGTAGGCCGCGGCGAACGCGGCTCGCGAAGCAGGTTCCATCACGGGCACGTGCAGCTGCGGCCTCGCACCCACCAGCGTCATCGAGAATGCTGTCAGCGCCACGGCGGCAACCAGGTAGATAGCCCAATCACGACTCAACGAATCCAGCCAGCGGGTCTGGCGGTGCAGGAACCAGCCGAAGCCGAACGCGGCGCCAAAGGCGAGCACGGCCGGCAGGTTCGGGATGAATCCCATGATGGGCTGGGGAATGCCCTGCCACGGAATCCACCACGGCGCGAAGTACATCGCCACCGCGGCCGGCGCCGCCAGGACGATGGGACCGACGCGGCCCGCCACCATCACGCCAATGGCGCGCTCGACGAGGTTGGGAACCGAGCCGCGCCGGTCCACCGTCGCCAGCAAGGCGCGCCCCGACAGCCACAGCACGTACAGGACGAGGAGTAGATAGAGAAACCACAGGTGCCCCCAGGGTGGCAGCTGTGGATCCGGAATCGGCGGCGCCATGTTCGGCACGCCGGTGGTCCCGCGCTGCCGGTGCGCCCAGAAGTACGCCACGACGATCAGTGGCAACGTGATCACCAGCCCGGCCACCAGCGGCAGCGCGATGCGGCGCAGGCGGTTCTTCACGAAACCCCAGGCGCCCAGGCGCACGAACAACAGGTGCGAGAAGAATCCCGCGATGGCGTAGAACAGACTCATCCGGAAGATATGCAGCACGAAGTACAGGCCGGACATCACCGGACTGTCGAAGTCGTCGGACACCGCGTAGTTGGCTTCACGGAATCCGGGCCAGAATGAAATGGTTCCATGCAGCACGATGCCCAGCAGCAGCGCACCCGCGCGCACGACGTCAAGCGCATGATGACGTTCGTTCTGGCTCACGCCGCCTCCTGCCAGTCACGGAATTCGGGACCGGCACGCATGAGTCGCGCCATGTCTTCCATCTGGCGCTTGCGCATCCGGGCCTTGCGCGTGAGCGTGATGTTGGCCGCCAGTGTCCCGAGCAGGAGCGCGACGATGGCCAGCATCGCCCATAGCCGGATCGCGGGCGTGCTCGCATACGCGCGCAGGTGATCCGATGACAGCATCAGCATTCCGGCCAGCGTGACCCAGGTGACCACGCGCCCGACGGCAAACTGGCTGAGGTTCCATTCCTCGCGCGCGATGCTGTGCTCCAGCGATTTCAGCAGATCGTGCCCGCCATCGGGCGCCGGCTCGCGCCGCAGACGATGATGCAGGAAGGCGCAGACACCGACGAACACCGAGACGATGGCGGTGAGTGAAACCAGAGCCGCCTGCACCGCGATCCAGACCGCGGCGACATATGACAAGGCCATGCATACCGCTTCGGCCGCCGCCAGCAACAGCATGTGTCGATGCTGGCGGCAGGCATGTCGATGCACCTCGGATGCGGACACTGACGTGGCATGCGTGTGCCACAGCCTCGCGAGCTGATTCCAGTTGTCGAACTCGGAACTCATGCGGACTCCAGCGCGACACGCAGCGCTTCGCGCGCGCGAGTCGCACGGATGGAAACCGCATTCACACTGAGTCCCAGGGTGTCGGCGATCTCCGCCGGAGAAAACCCTTCCAGCATCAGCACGGCGACTTCACGTAGCGCGATGGGCAATGCGCGGACCAGCGACGTGAGCTTTTCGCGCTCGTCGGAACGGATTGCCGCGTCTTCAGGAGTCGGCGTGTGCGCGACCAGGTTTTCGCACAAGGGCGCAACGCGGGGTTCGCGCACGGCCTTCTGGACATGGGTGGCAATGCGGTATTGCGCGATGCGTGCGACGTAGGTTCGCTCGGAGCACTGACCCCGGAAAGCCGGCCAGGCGCGCCACACCGCGACCAGGATGTCCTGTGTCAGGTCTCGAGCGCGATCCGCATCCGATTCGTGGCTCGCGGCCAGCCGCTGACACATCGGCGAATGGATACGCAGGATGCGTTGCAGCTCGGGCGAGACCCTGGCGTCCGACTTCAATCCTGGTATGACGGCTTCTGACACAGCCCTAACAGTACTGCGAACCGGGATTTCCTTTCCGCCGGATGGCAGAAGACGAAAAAGGCGCCGCCCGGTGACTCACCGGACGGCGCCCATTCAAAGGAGAACGCGACTGAGCGCTTCTCCGTCCCCCCTCATCATCCTTTTGTCAGAAGTTGAAGATCGCGCGCGCGCTCCAGAACCGGCCACGGGGGTTGTGCACGCCCTGCACGTATCCGTAGAGGTCGTTGTTGCCGTCGCCCACCGCGAATGGCGGGGCCTCGTCCAGCGCGTTGTCGATGCTCAGCAGGAACTTCATCGTGTCCGTCGCCTGGTAGCGGAGCTGCAGGCCCAACGTCGTGTACGAGCCCACGTCACGAGTATCGAACTCGTTGTAGTCGGGCACGGTGTCGAAGTTGGAATCCGGCAGATCCTGGAACGAGCCGATGTAGCTCAGCACGCCGTACACGCCCCACTTGTCGAGGTTCCAGTCGGCGGTCAACGAAGCGCGATCTTCCGGGTACTCGTATTCACCGGTCACTTCGCGGGTCAGGAAATTGCCATCGGGGCCAAGCTCCACGCGCTCGAAGTCGAGCAACTTGCTGTACGCAAGACCCACCGTCAGCGAGCCGCTGCCCACACCGAACCGGTAGCTGGTCTCGAGATCCAGACCTTTCGCCGATTGTTGCGCGATGTTGTCGAACGTCGCGTTGATCTGCTGCAAGGGTCCCAGCAGGTCACCCGCCAGCGGCGTGCCGCGGATACAGATGGTGCTGGCCTGACTGTCGCACTCTTCCTGGTACGTGAAGCCGATGGCCTCGTCGATCTTGTCGTCCTGGGTGATATCCCAGTAGTCGAGGCTGGCCGCGAAGCCTTCGTTCTCGTACGAGACGCCCACGTTCATGGACTCGGACTCCTCCGCCTTCAGGTTCGGATTACCCGTGAAGGTGATGTTGTAGTCCGTCGGTGCGCAATACAGCGTGTTGTCGGTGCAGCCGAACGAATCGCTGAAGAAGCGTGACTCCTGGGACGGGCCAAGGCCGATCTGCGCGAGCGAAGGCGCACGGAAACCCGTGCCCCAGGACGCGCGGAACGCCAGCGAATCCACCGGCGCGTAGCGCAGCGAGAGCTTTGGATTCGTCGAATTGCCGAAGTCGCTGTAGTCGTCGTAGCGCAGGGCCGCGTTGACTTCGAAGCCCGTGAACAGCGGCACCGCCACTTCCACGTACGCGGAGAAGATGTCCCGCGCACCCGCGGCCGACACCGACTCGGTTCCGAAGATCAGTCCGCGCTGGAACTGATCGTCCGGCACGTCTTCGACCGACTCTTCGCGATACTCGAGACCCGCCGCCATGCGGACGGCGTCGTCGCGGAAGTCGAACAGCGCGCCGGAGATCGACGCGTCGTACATCGTGAGCTCGGACTTGCCACGGCGAACCAGGCTGGTGGTGATCTGGTCGATCACGTTCTGCGGGTTCTGCGTGGCGCCGAACGGGTTGTACGCGCCGGCGTTGATCTGCTGCTGCAGGAAATCCGTGCGCACCCAGCCATCACTGCGATCACCGCTCTGTTCGGTTTCGCTGCGGGCACGCTGCACGGCCACTTCCCAGTCCCACTCGCTGAACTTGCCGCGCACGCCTACGACGCCGCGCAGGTTGTCGGTGGAGATGTGCCAGGTGCGAGGACCCGCATCCACCGTGCGATAGCGGCCGACACCAATGGTCCCGACTGCCGTGGGGTAAGGATTGCTAGGATGCGTGACCGGCACGGTCAGGCCCGCGCTCTCGTCGAGCGGCGTGGGCGCGCCCTGCGCGATCGAGTTGTTGTGCTGGGCCGCGAGTTCGGCGAACAGCTGCAGGCCGTTGCTGAAATCCTGGTGTCGCCAGCATGAGGAGGCCGCCGCGTTCGGCCTCGGGAATCAGCAGATTCCAGATGCCGAAGTCGTACACGCAGGTCTGGCCGGCGATGCTGCCCGGCGGGCAGGCCGGATCGCGCGTGGTGGTGCCGTTCACGATGAAGCGGCCCGGATAGCCGCGCGACGAACGGAAGTCTTCACCGCCCTGCGGAGTCTGGTTGGCCGAACCCAGCGTGCCGCGTTCGGTGTTCTGCAGCGTGCTGTTCTTGAAGTAGTCGAAGATGAACGTGACGTTGCTGTCCTCGCCGCCGAAGCCCCAGACAGCGGAGTAGTTCTGCTCGTCGTAACCGCTCTCCGTGGTGCTGCCGTACTGGCCGGAAAGCTCCAGGCCCTCGAAGTCCTTGCGCAGGATGATGTTGATCACACCCGCGACGGCGTCCGAGCCGTACAGCGCCGAGGCGCCATCCTTGAGGATTTCGACGCGCTCGATCGCGGATACCGGGATCGAGTTGATGTCGACGAAGTTGGTGGTGATGCTCTCGGCGAAGGGGCTGATCGCGACACGGCGGCCGTTCACCAGCACGAGCGTCGCGTCGGCACCGAGGCCGCGCAGACTGATCGAGGCGGCGCCGTTGGCCGTCGAGTCCTGGTTGTTGCCACGCGTGGAAAACGCGCCATTGCCGTTGGACGGCATCTTCTCCATGAGCTGCTGCAGGTTGGCGATAGCCCGCTTTCTCGATGCTCGCGCGGTCGACCACGTCGACCGGGTTGGCATTGCCGAAGTCGGAGGGACGCGAAATGCGCGTGCCGGTGACGACGACGGTTTGTGTGGATTCATCTTCCGCCTGCTGAGCGACAGCAGGAACGGCCAGGATCGACGCGATCGCTCCCCCGAGAACGTGGCGTTTGAATTGCTTGTTCATCATTGACCTTCCCTAGTTGTTGGATCACCGGTCCCCTCCTGCCCGGCGAAGTGCTGGCATAAATACGCCTGAGCGCGGTAAAAGAAAAGCCTCCTGTGGCTCGAATGCGACCAGCTAATGCGCCGACAAGCCAGCCCGAATGGGCATTTGTGGACAAATAGCAACGGTGAAGTGGGCGAATGGTGCGAGCCGCGCATGACCCGAACCCGGGGCATCTCCCTCATTTGCAAAGCAAAACCCTTCGCGGTGCAGCCCGGTAATCTCGCGCGCGGGGGAAGGGAGTGTTGATGAGCAATTCACGGCGGCGCGTACCCGCCTGGTGGGCCGTGACCCTGTCTTTGGCTTCGGCAGCCGTCTGTGCCGGCGAGTCACCCGAAGGCGGCCGCTTCTACGGCATGCTGCGCTCGCGCGATCTCACGCCCTTCGGGTTCCTGCGGCTGGACATGCGGCCGGCGCACGCGCTGAGCATCGAGTCCGGTACCTTCGCGTTCGAAGCCGAGCTCGGCTACCAGAACACCTGGGCGCTCAGCGAGAACGTGGAGAAATACCTCAAGAGCCTCGGAGCCCTCCGGCCGCCGGCGCGATCGGACCCGCGGACGGTGCAGGCCATCCGGGACCTGCCCGGCGAGAACTATCTACTCGACCTCGAGTCCGCGACGCTCGACCTGACGGTGCACTACAAGCTGTCCGAGCCAGTGGACGCTGTACGCGATCGCGACCGCGGTGTCGTACCACGGCGGCTTCATGGACTGGGGCATCGAGAAGTTCCACAGAACGTGGGCTTCAGCACGTTCGGCCGGCACGCGCTCGAGCGCAACGACACCAACCTCATCTACGACCTCAAGGGCTCGCAGGTGGTGCCTGCTCGACCGCCGCAGCCGCAGGGCTTCCTCGATCCCACGTTCGGCCTGCGCTACACCGGCATCAAACTACCGGGCCGCTGGCAGATGTCGGTCGGAGGCCGCGGTCAAGGTGCCGCTGCGATGGCGCGCGGCCGCTGCTGTCCACGGGACGCGCGGACTACGGCGCTGCAGGCATCGGTGCGCCGGCTGGGCGAACGCAACGCGCTGCACGTCGATCTCGCCGCCGTGTACTACGCCGGCGAGGAGATCTGCCCTCGCCGCACGACGCGCAGGTCGTGCCCACGCATCGTCATCGGCTGGGAGCGGCAAGCTGACCGCGCGCACCAACGTGAACCTGCAGGGCTATGCGAGCAGGAGCGTGTACCGGCGCGAGCAGACGGATCTCGACGAGCTGCTCAAGGACAAGTTCCAGCTGAGCCTGGGTGTGCGGCACCGCTTCGACAACTGCATCGTGTCGTTCGCGCGTCACCGAGAACCTGCAGAACCTCAACAACACGCCGGACGTGGGATTTCAGCTCGGCTTCGCGTGGGTGCCGACAGCTGCAAGGGCACGTACGACTTCCAGTCAGCCGCGGAGCAGCTGGGGGCCGCGTCCTCTTCAGGCGCGAGGCACGGCCGCGCTTCGCGATGGCAGGTCGGCCGCTGCTCGTGCGCGACCGCGCAGGTCATCACGGAGCATGGCCGTGGCGTTGTACTCCACGATCCACGCCAGGCACTTGCTCCGCGGGCAGCGCGCGCGAATACTTGAAGCCCTGCGCGAAGTCGTAGCCCGCGGCCTTGAGGAACTGCGCATCCCAGTCGGTCTCCACGCCTTCGGCGACGAGTTCGAGCCTGAGCGCATGCGCCATCTTGCGCGGTGGACTCGACGATGATGCGATCGTCGCTGTTGTTGCGCATGCCCATGACGAACGACTTGTCGAGCTTGAGCGCATTGCACCGGCAGGTCGCGCAGGTAGCCCAGCGACGAATAGCCCGGTGCCGAAGTCGTCGATCGAGATCAGCACGCCGAGCTTGTCGATTTCCTGGATCGACGCGCAGCGCGCGCGCCGGGTCCAGCATCATCGCGCTCTTCGGTGATCTCGAGCTCGAGCGAAGCCGCGGCCACGCCGGACGCCTCGAGCAACGTGCGCAGACGCGCCGGAAAGGCCGGTGTCCTGCAGCAGGCGCGCCGAGAGATTCACGGCGACGCGCACGTGCACGCCGCGGTCGCGCCAGGCGCGAACCTGCGTCAAGCGCGCCGCGCAGCGTCCATTCGGTGAGCGGGCGGATCAGGTCGGTGGCTTCGGCGATGGCGACGAACTCCGCCGGGGCTGATCGCGCCCTGCGTGGGATGCGTCCAGCGCACCAGCGCCTCGACAGCTCTCCACCAGGCCGCTGCGCAGGTTCACCTGCGGCTGGAAATGCAGCTCGAGCTGATCGCCGGCGATGGCCGAGCGCAGCTCGCCGCCGATGGCCAGCTTGCGCACGGTGTTCTCGTCGTAGGCGGCGTCGTAGTACTCGTAACGGCGCGCCGCGCCGCTTGGCCACGTACATGGCCACGTCCGCGTGCCGCAGCAGCGTCTGCGCATCGGCGGCGTCCTGCGGATAGCGTGCGATGCCGATGCTCACGCCCACTTCGATGGAGATGCCGGCCACGTCGATGGGCGCGCGCAGGCAATCGGCGAGCTGCTGCGAAACCGTGGCGACTGCCTCGGCGGAGCCGGGGCGGTCGAGCACCACGGTGAATTCGTCGCCGCCGATGCGCGCGATGAATCCGTTGCCGACCCGCCCGAGCGCGCCTGGCGAAGCGCTGCGCCACGTCGCAGAGCACACGGTCGCCGATGTTGTGGCCCAGCGTGTCGTTCACTTCCTTGAAGCGGCACAGGTCGAGCATGAGCAGCGCGAGCTGCGGTGCAGTCGCCGCCGGCGAGCGCGCCGTCGAGATGCGCCATCAGCGCGGCGCGATTCGGCAGGCCCGGTCAGCGAATCATGCGTGGCCTGGTGCTGCAGGCGGCGCTGCTGCGCGCGGCGCTCGCGGATGTCGCGCACGATGGCGGTGTACAGGCGGTCGGTGTCCGGGCGCAGCCCCACCGAGGAAAACAGCCGCACGCGGCTCACGGAGATCTCCACCGGAAAGACTTCGCCGCGCGCGCGTGCGCGCATCGCATTCGCGGATCACGCCGTGCAGCGCGCCGAGCCGCGCGCCCGCGCCATCGCCGGCCAGCAGCGTGATGAACTTCGCGATCGGCTCGTCGATGCAGTTCGTAGACCGGCGCAGTCGAACAGGCGCGAGGCCGCCGGATTCGCCGTCTTGATGATGCCGGCCTCGTCCACGCAGACGATGCAGTCCGTCGACGATTGCACGATGCTCTTGAGCAGCGCATCGCGCCGGCGCATGCCGAGTGCGTAAGCCAGCGCGCGCCAGGTCTGCTGCTTCCAGCGAACGCACCACGCTCGCGACGAACAGCAGCGTCGACCGCCAGAGCAGCGGCGCGGCCGGCTTCGAGCCACAGCCGCGTGCGACGGAACGCGTAGAGCGAGAGCGCCGGCGATGGCGGCCAGCGACAGCGGCCAGCACCGCGAGGTTGCGCGAGCCAGCGATCGCCGCGCATGAAGAACAGCAAGGCCGCGAGCGCCGTCCACAGCGCCAGCAACGCCAGTCGCGCCCAGGCGGGCAAGGCCGCGGCGCGCCGCGTTGCACCGTTTCGGTGGCCAGCGCCTGCACGACGACGCCGGGCAGCGATCGGTAGATCGGCACGGGCAGCAGGTCGCCGAGTTCCACGCGCGGTGGCGCCGACGAACACCGTCTTGCCGGCGAACACTTCGCGTGGCACGCGGCCTTCGAGCACGTCGACGTAGGAAACGTAGGTGAAGGAAGCCGGCGAAATCGAGAAGTCGATGAGCACGTCCTGGTCGTCGGGCAGCGCTGCGCTCGCGGTCGATGACGCTGGGCACGCGATCGCCGTGCACGCGCCAGGAGGTGCGCCAGGTGCGCGTGAGGCCATCGCGCCCGGGCTGCG
This sequence comes from uncultured Pseudomonadota bacterium, assembly GCA_963846605.1. Lineage (GTDB taxonomy): Bacteria > Pseudomonadota > Gammaproteobacteria > Steroidobacterales > Steroidobacteraceae > CADEED01. The sequence continues at coordinate 229,879 of CAWJWS010000002.1, read as the reverse complement.
CGTTGACCACGGCGCGATTCGGCGCTGCGCGCGAAGCGCGAGCCGGGGCTGGCTCACGACGAGCGACTCGTCGGTGCCGCTGGCGTACTGGAAGAACGTCGGCAGCACCACCGGGAAGTCGCGCGGCTTGGCCAGCGCGGACTCGAGCAACGCGTCGTCGAACGGGTTGGACAGCGCGCTGAAGTCGATGTCGAGGAATACGCTGCGGCGGCGAGGCGCCTGCCAGCTCGTCGATGAGCTCGGCGTGATGCCGGCGCGGCCAGGGCCACTGCTCCAGCGCCGCCAGGCTCGCGGCATCGATGCCGACGATCACGATGTCGGAACGGACTTCATCGCGTGATCAGCCGGGCACGTTGATCCGCGAAGGCATTCTCCAGCGGCTGCAGCTGGCCGAAAGCGCGCAGGCCGGCCACCAGCGCGAACACGGCGAGAGCGATCAGCCACCAGCCGTCGGCGGCCGAGCGGTTCATCTTCTACCGGGACGGCGCAAGAGGCCGTCCAGCAGTCCTCCGACGTCAGTCGTGTCCGGTATTGCCAGTATCCGTGGCTGTGTCCGTAGTCGAACTTTCCGTGTCCGTTGCCGGTTCGCTGCCGTCGAGACCCAAGTCGACGCCGAGACCGAGATCCGCACCCGCGACCGTGAGGCCGAGGTCGACGGTTCCTGTACTCAAATCCGCGCCGGCGGTCACGCCGGCGGTAACTTCGATCGGTGTGTCCGCGACGCCGAGCGAGACGCCAGTGTCCACCGCGGTGCTGGCACCGCTGGTGCCGAGGTCCACGGAAGTCGCGGTATCGACGCCCGTGCTGATCGGACCGGCATCGACAGCGGTGGATGTGCCCAGGTCAACGGAAGCACCCGTGCTGCCGGCGTCGACAGAGGTCGCGGTATCGAGCTGCGTCGCCACGGGGCCCGCGTCCACCGCGGTCGAGGTGGCCACGTCGGCACCGACACCGGTCGTGCCGACATCCACCGACGTGCTGACACTGGTCTCGACGCTGACTGGCCCGGCGGTCACCGTTGCGTTGGTGGTGGTGTCGACCGCCGCGCCCGAGGCGCCGACGTCGACGCTCGTGCTGGTGCTGACGTCCGCGCTGACGGGACCGGTGGTCACCGCGGTCGTGGCGGAGACATCTGCGCCGACGCCATTGGCGCCGGCATTGACGGTGACGCCTGTGCTGACATCGGCGGCACCGGCGACGGAGGTATTCGTTGAAACGCTGGCCGAGGCATCGCTGCCGGAAGCGGCGACCGCGACATCGGCACCCACGGCCGCGCCCGGCGCGCGCACTTCGCCGTTGACGCTGGCCGACGCGCCGCCGTTACCGGCGACTTCACCGACGGTGGTGACTACCGTGCCAAGAGCGCCAATGGGCTGAGTCGCATCCGCGAGCGAACTGTCGCGGGTGCCACGCGGAGCGGGCGAACCGCCACCAACAGTGCCGCCATCGCTTGCACCATCCTTGTGGCCGCGCGTCGCGCTGGCGGAAGCCCGGCCAGCGTCCATCGGGATCACGCTGATCGTCTTGTCGCCGCGCTTGCGGGACGGCGATCTCTCCAGCCTTGAGAGTCCACGACATCGCTGTCGTCACTGGCGCGCACTTCGAGCAGACCTTCGAACAGGGAGATAGTCGTCGCGTCATCCTGCGCGGCGACGTTGAACTGCGTGCCCTTCACGACTCCCACGAGGTAAGGCGTCTCGACCCGCAGCTTGCGGCCGGTACGCTTGCCGATGTCGTAGAAGACGTTGCCGCGAGGCTGCTGGATCGCGGTCGATGGGCGCGCCGCGCCGCTCGAGCGCGGGGAAATTCGAGCAGCGTGTCCGGGCCCGACGCTGAGCGTGGTGGCGCCCTGGCGCAATTCGATGCTGCCGTCACGACCGGTGCGGACGCTGGCGGGCAACTCGAGCACGCCTCCGGCGCGCACCGCGCGCACGACGCCATTCACGGTGACCTGCACTTCGCCGCTTGAGACTGGTGATGACGATGTCGCCCGAGTCCGTGGCGAACGCGGGCGCCACGGCCAGCGCCAGCCACAGGAACGCGGCGCGCAGCACTCTAACTACCGGGTTGCCGGTCATGACATTATGGTTATTGCAGGACATCGCGTTGAATTCCCCTTCATCGATCGCGGGCAATCCTACTAAGAGGTCTCCCGTCACAATGTGAGTCGCATCTCATCGGCGCGCGCGCGCGTGGAGGACAATGCGCGCCCGCTCCGCCGTACGCCCGCGCGAATGACGCTGATGACAATAACCCGTGCCGAGCACACCACGAACCCCGCCGCCAGCGCACGCGGCGCGAGGCTTGTCATAATCGCCACGGCACTGCTCGGGCCGTTCGCGTCCGCCGCGGCGGGCACTGGCGATGCTCACGTACTAACTACTTCCGTGGCGCGCACCCAGGCATCCCTTCCCGCGCTGACCACGGTCATCGTCGAAGGCTCCAGCGTCTACCAGCCGCCGCAGCTGTTCGCCAGGTCTACGCACGGCTCTCGGCCAGCCGGTGTCGCGCGAAGCGCTCGCGCATCATCGCGCAAGGCGCTCGCCGACCTTTACCTGCGCGACGGCTACGTGAAACCCGAAGTGACCATCGACGACTCGCTCGCCGCGCAGGGCATCCTGCGCGCGCGCGTCTTCGAGGCGCAGGTCAGCGGCGTGGTCATCGAAGGCGACGCGGCCGCTTCCGCGACGCAGCTCGAACGAATCGGCAGCGCGGCTCGCCAGGGTGCGCTCCGCTGCGCCGCGACGACATCCCGCAGCGCGCTGCGCGACATGCGCCAGTTCGCGGGCCTCGCGGTGTCCGCGAGCACGCGGCGTGATCCGCAGGACCGCAATGCCTTCGAACTGGTGGTGCGCGCGGATTTCTCGCCCGTGGATGGCGTCGTGCGCATGAACAACCGCGGCACCGACCAGGTCGGGCCGGCGTTCCTGCTCGGCCAGGTGTTCGCCAATGGCATGTTCGGCCGCGGCGAGAAGATCGGCCTGATCTTCGCGGCGGCCACGGATCACGAGGAGTATCTCGGCGGCGGGCTGTTCTTCGACACTCCGCTGAACTCGCGCGGCACGCGCGCCAACGCGCTGCTGTTCCGCTCGCACTCGGCGCCCAACGAGGCGCCGGTCAACCTCGACGACGAGTACACGCGCGAGCGCGTGACGTTGCGCGTGACGCCACCCATTGCGTCAGGGTTCCAGCCTCTCGCTGACCGCGAGCGGTGCCTTCGAAGCCGACGACCTGCGCATCGACCGCGACGGCGCGCGCATCCGCGAGGACCGGCTGCGCATCGTGGAGACCGCGCTGCGCGCTTCGCTGGCCGGCGGGCGCCATGCAGTATCTCCGCGAACCTTCAGCTGCGCCATGGCCTGGACTGCGTTCGGTGCCGGGCTGCAAGCCGCATGACCTCGCCATGGACCCGCGGCGCGCCGACTTTCTACGCGTAGCTGGCACAGGCCAGTGCGTCTCGACGCTTCGCGCGAACACTGGGCGCGTGCGGGTCGATGCCTTCGCGCAGCACATCGGCGTACGTGCTGCCCGACAGCGAACGCTTCAAGATCGGTGGCGACCGGCTTGGCCGCGGCTTCGAAGTCGCGGAGATCGCCGGCGACCGCGGACTCGGCGGCAAGGTCGAGCTGCGCCGCGACCTCAGCAACACCGGAGTCGCTGCTCGGCCGGCTCTCCTCGTACGGCTTCTACGACATCGGCACGGCGTGGAAGCAGGATCGCCCCGGCCGCGAGTCCGCGGCCACGGCCGGCATCGGCCTCGCCATTGCAGGGCGCCGGAGCTCACCGGGTACCTGGAACTGGCGGCGCCGCTCACGGGCCCGGACATCGAAGGCCGGCGCCGACGCATCGGTGTTCGCCGAAGTGAGCTACCGCTTCTAGCTACGCGCCGCGGCCGGCGCCATGGCGTTCCGGACCGCGAGCGCCACCAGGATCACACCCAGGCAGGACAGGCTGGCCCACATCACGGGCTTCGTGCCTTCCATGAAGCACATCGCCACGAGCACGGCGAGCATGGCCACCGCCGCGCCGCCGGCCACCAGCTTCGCGCCGCCCGCGGATGCGTTGCGCCGGATTCGCATACGGGAAACCGGAAGTGCGCGATGACCACGAACAGATAGGTGAACATCATGAGCGCGCCCGAGGAGTTCATGAGGAAGTTGAACAGCTTCCTCGGTCGTTGTCGCGAGCTTGAGCAGCATCACGAAGAAGCCGAACGCGCTGCCCAGCAGGATGGCGCGCGCCGGCACCTGCCGCTTGTTCACCGCCATCAGCCAGCGCGGCGCGTCGCCCTTGTCCGCCATCGCGAACAGCACGCGCGCGGTCACGTACACGCCCGAGTTCAGGCAGGACAAGCACGGCAGTGAGCACGATCACGTTCATGATCGTCGCCGCGCCCGGGATGCCGATGCGATCCAGCGCCAGCGCGAACGATGAATCGCCGGACTTGAACTGCGACCAGGGCACGACGCAGAGGATCAGGCCGATCGCGAGGATGTAGAACAGCAGGATGCGCAGCACCACGTTCGCCGCGAGGCGCGACATGGTCTTGTTCGACTCCGCGGATTCCGCGGCCGCCACGGTGACGATCTCCGCGCCCACCATCGAGAAGATCACGGTGGTGATGCCGGCGAGGATCGCGGCCCAGCCGAAAGGAGCGAAGCCCCCTGCGCGGTGAGGTTCGACACACCGGGACTGTCCGGGTTGCCGATACCGAACAACCAGCCGGCCGCCACGACGATGAACACGACGATCGCGACCACCTTGATGGACGCGAACCAGAATTCGAATTCGCCGTAGGAACGAGCCGAGGTGAGATTCACGGCGGTGAGGACCACCATGAGTCCGAGCCCGATCTGCCACACCTCGACGTCGGGCAGCCACAGCTGGTGCACGATCTTGCGCGCCGGCCAGCGCTTCATGCGCGACGACGACGACCCAGAACCACCAGTACAACCAGCCGGTGATGAAGCCCGCGCCATTGCCGAGCCCCGACCGCACGTACTCGGTGAAGGAACCCAGCCCTGGCTGATCCATCGCCATGCGCGCCAGGATCCAGATGACGCCGAAGACCACGATGCCGGCGGAGAGATAGCTGAGCATCACCGCCGGGCCGATGGCCGCGATGGCGCGCGCTGCTGCCGACGAACACGCCGCCGCCGATGATCCCGCCGATGGAGATCATCATGAGATGCCGGGCGAGCAGTGTCTTGGAAAGAGACGCGGAGGCGGAGGTGTCGGTGGCGTTCAAAGGATGCTCGCTCTTGTTGTCCCGGACGCCGCGCACCATACGCCTTTCCGCCCGATCAGGTCGAGGCCGCGGAGGCGTGGCCCTCATGGCATTCCATTCCACGCCGGCAAAAGAAAAGGGGCCTTGCGGCCCCTTTCCATCTCTGCGTTGCGGACGTTGCTCAGAACTTGAAGGTAGCACCCAGCGTGTAGGTGGTTCCGATCTCGGTCTGGAACAGCGTGTCCTCGCGCGTGTCGTCGATGTACAGCGTGTTGCGCTCGCCCGTGAGGTTCTGCGCCTCGAGGAACACCGTCAGGCTATCGCTCGCGAACCACGAGGCCTGCGCATCCACGAACGTGGTGGCAAGGTCACCGCGCACGTCGCTGCCCGGCGAAGCCGGGATGGCGCGGAAGAACTTGTCACGATACGAAGCGGTGGTGCGCACGCTGAAGCGGTCGTTCTCGTAGAACAGCGTGCCGCTCGCCGTGTTCTTCGACATGCCCACGAGGTCGCGCCGTCACGGTCGGCGCGCCCGCGGCGATGAAGTACTCGATGTCCGCCTCGGCCTTGGTGTAGTTGGCCAGCACACCGAAGTTGCTCCAGAAGCCCGGCAGGAAATCGAACTGCACCTGCGCGTTGAGCTCGAAGCCCTTCAGCGGGCCGCCCGGAGTGTTCTGGAATCGACCCACCGTGAAGATGTCCGTGGGCGATGCCGGCGTGCCGTCGAGCAGCGAATCCGGCAGACCGAGCGAGCGGTACGGAACCTGCTCGGTGATGCGCTGGATGAAGCTCTCGATGTCCTTGTAGAAGTAGGCCACGGACAGCAGCGAACCCTCGCGGAAGTACCACTCCAGGGCCAGGTCCGCCGTCTTGGCGCGGATCGGATCGAGGAACGGATTGTTCACGTTGCCGGTACGCGTGGTCGCCGTGACACCCGACGTCGGAGCGAGGTTGCCCAGCTCCGGACGCGACATCACCTTCGAGCCCGAGAGGCGCAGCAGCAGGTTGTCGCTGAGCTCCGCCACCACGTTGAACGACGGCAGCGTGTCCGTGTAGTCGCGCTCCACTTCACCGCAGGCGGCCGAAGGCCGTGTAGATGGACGTGGCGGGCGCGGCGATCGAGACGTTGCCCTCGGCCCACTGGTCGGTCATCACGTAGCGCACGCCGAAGTCGCCGCGGACCGGGATGCCCCAGCTGTCCCCCGAGTCGAAGGCGAACATCACGTAGCCGGACTTCACGTCCTCGAAGATCTTGCTCTGCGCGGCACCGCACTCCTGGTAGCACACCGGGATGCTGCGGATGTCGAAGACCTCGTGCCACTTCTTGAGGTCGATCGCGGCCCAGCTCGCGGGAGCGCCCGAGCCGAACAGGTCGTCGAGACCGCTGATCTGCGTGGTGATGTCTGCTCAACGCCGTGCCCGCGGGCAGCGCGCGCGTGACCGTGGTGTTGCGCAGCGGGTTCGCGCCGTGGCTGCTGAAATGACTCTCGCGGTACTGACGCGCCGAGCTTCACTTTCCACATGTCGGTCATCTGCCACGTGCCATCCAGCTCGAAGGTGTTGTTCGCGGTGATGTTCTGCTGCGGCTTGCCCTGCAGTGAGAAGCCACCGAGCACGGTCTGGTTGCCGTCCGGGGTCGGTGCGTACAGGAAGTTGGCCGGGTTCGACACGTCGAAGCCGAAGCCGATCAACGGCGTCGTGCGGCCACCGCGGAAGTCCACCGAGAAATTGTCGGTGTCGATGGCGTCCATGAACGTCTGGAAGCGCAGCGGGCCGTCCCAGATGTTGAGTCGAACGGCCCGCGAACGCAGCGGACGCCGAAGCTGTCGTTGATCTGGTGATCCAGCGTCAGGCTGCACCTGCTTGAACGTGGAGATGAACTGGTCGACCAGGCCTTCGGAGCGCACGTCGACGCCGTCGAACAGGCCGTAGATCATCGAACCGTCGTCGTCGAACTCGACGTCGCGGATCGACATCATCGGCTGGCCGTTGTTGCTGAGATTGCGGCCGAACGAGAGACCGAGGATGTAGTTGTCGCGGCGCTCCTGCTGGTAGCGCGAGAACAGGCCGTCGACTCGAGAGCGTGGTGTTCTCGCTGGGCTGCCACTGACAGCGACAGGCTGCCGCCCGCGCGCTCGGTGTCCTGCTCGGAGTTCACGTAGCGCGGCAGACGCGGATGGAAGGCGCCACCGCCGGGAACCAGGTTGCCCGCGGCATCGCGGATCGCCGGGTTGGTGCGGTTGTAGACCGTCGATGAACGCGGCCAGGTCGCTGGTGCGCGGATTGCCGGTGCTGCAATTGGCGGCCGTGGCGCCACGCGTACCCGGCGTCGGGCTCGGAGCCGTCGAGCGTCCAGCCCATCGGCGTACAGAACGGCAGCAGGATCCGGGCGCGGCGGCGGTGCCGATGTTGTTGGCGTTGGTGCCGAAGTGAAGGATGTCCACCGACGAGTAGCCCACTTCACGCGTGTGCGCGTTCCTGGAACGAGACCGTGGCCAGGACGCCGAAGGTGTCGTCGAAGAACTTCTTGCCCGAACAGCATGGAGACGCGCGGATCGACGTCTTCGCTCACTTCGTTGTAGATGCCGCGGCCGGTGACCGAGAACACCTGGTTGTCGTCATAGTCGAAAGCGCTCGGCGCCTTGCAGGTCGACCGTGGCGCCCAGTGAACCTTCTTCGACATCCGCCGACGCGCGTCTTGCGCACGGCGAGCTGGGAGAAGATTTCCGTCGGGAACACGTTGAAGTCGAAGCTGCGGCCGTTGTTGCCCGCGCCGTAGATGTCGCTCGAACCGGTCTGCGCAGCACCTTCCATGCCGTTGATGCGGACCTTGGTGAAGCCCGGGCCGAGGCCGCGGACCGAGATGTTGCGGCCTTCGCCGCCGTCACCGCGCGAGAGCGCGACGCCCGGAATGCGCTGCATGGACTCGGCGAGATTGCTGTCGGGGAACTTGCCGATGTCCTCCGACGCGATGACGTCGATGGCCGCCGTCTCGCTGGCGCTTCGCCGCGAGCGCGGTGTTCAACGATCCGCGGAAACCGGTTACGACGACCTCGTCGAGTTCCTGCGAAGAGTCCTGGTCCTGATCCTGTGCCAGGGCCGCCGAAGACGCGATGCACGGCCGCAATCGCAAGGGCCAGGCGCGAACGCGCAAACAATTGTCTGATTCCGTAGACATCGAAAATTCCCCCTATGTCGCGCTCTAGATACGCAAAACGGGCCCCTTCTTGCCCGCCGATCGCCGGCGACGTGTTCGCATGCGATCGAAGTTGATCGGTTGTTTACCGCAATTGACCGATTATTGCCACTTCGCGCATATTCGCCGCGCCCTGATGCGCGGCAGGGCTGGATCCAAGGACGGAACCGAACACACAAGGGATAAGGAGACCCCATGAAATCGTTCAGATTTTTCCGCGTGGCCACTCTGGCTGCCGCGATCTTGACACCGGTGGCAACCCACGCGCAATTCCAGATGGAAAGACTGTCGCGCGGCGTGGTCGCGGTCCGAACCAGCAGCTCCCAGGTCTACGTGGGCTGGCGATTGTTCGGCACCGACGCGGCAGGAACGTCGTTCAATCTGTATCGATCGACGCAACGGCGGCGGAGCCATGCTGCTCAACGGCGCTCCGCTCACCTCGTCCACCAACTTCGTCGACACCTCCGCACCGCCGTCGCAGAGCAATTCCTACTTTGTCAGGCCCGTGGTGAATGGCGTCGAGCAGGCCGCCAGCGCGGCTTTCACCTTGCCGGCGAACGCGGCGACGCAGTCCTATCTATCCATTCCATTGCAGATTCCGTCAGGCGGAACCACGCCCAGCGGCGAGAGCTACACCTACACCGCCAACGACCTGTCGGTCGGCGACCTCGACGGCGACGGTGAACTCGAATACGTGCTCAAGTGGGACCCGACCAATGCGAAGGACAACTCGCAGTCGGGCTACACGGGCAATGTGTACCTGGACGCTTATGAACTGAACGGCACGCGCCTCTGGCGGATCGATCTCGGCCGCAACATCCGTGCCGGGGCTCACTACACCCAGTTCCAGGTGTATGACTTCGACGGCGACGGAAAAGCCGAGGTCATGTGCAAGACCGCTGACGGCACGCGCAGCGGCACGGGCCAGGTGATTGGTAGTTCGTCGGCTGACTACCGCAATTCCAGCGGCTACATCCTGTCCGGGCCCGAATTCCTGACCGTGTTCAATGGCCAGACCGGCGCGGTGCTGGCCACGGCCAACTATGTGCCGGCGCGCGGCACGGTGGGCGACTGGGGCGATACCTACGGCAACCGCGTCGATCGCTTCCTCGCGGGCGTTGCTTACCTCGATGGCCAGAGGCCCAGCGCCATCTTCAGCCGCGGTTACTACACGCGCGCGGTGATCGCGGCCTGGGACTGGCGAAACGGAGCGCTCACGCAACGTTGGGTGATCGACAGCAACAACAACAGTGCGCTGTTCGGCCAGGGAAATCACAACCTGTCGATCGCCGATGTCGACAACGACGGGCGCCACGAAATCATCTTCGGCGCCGCGACCATCAACGACAACGGCACCCTGATGTATGCCTCCGGGCTCGGCCACGGCGATGCACTGCACGTCGGAGACTTCGACACCTCCCGCTCGGGCCTGGAGATCTGGGACATCCACGAATCCGAGCAACCAGCCCGGCGCCGACCTGCGTTCGAGCGCGCAATGGCGCGCGCATCTTCGCGACGCCCAACGACAATGGCGCCGAAGGTCCGGGACGCGGCGCCGCCGCGGACATCTGGTCCGGCAACGCCGGCGCGGAGTACTGGGGCTCCGGCCCGAACATGAGCAACCTGCGCAATGCGTCGGGCGCCAACATCGGCCGCAATCCGTCTTCCGCCAACCTCCTCGTCTGGTGGGATGCCGACACCGTGCGCGAACTGGTCGACGGCAATCACGTCGACAAATACGGCACGTCGTCCGACACCCGGCTGCTGACCGCCGACGGCACGACGTCCAACAACGGCACGAAGTCGACGCCGGCGCTCTCCGGCGACCTGTTCGGCGACTGGCGCGAGGAAGTGATGCTGCGGACGACCGACAACACCGCGCTGCGGATCTACACCACGAGCATGTCGCCACCAACCGCATCTACACGCTGCTGCACGACCCGCAGTACCGCGTGGCGATCGCCTGGCAGAACACGGCGTACAACCAGCCGCCGCATCCCGGGTTCTTCATCGGCGACAGACATGGGGACGCCGCCGGTGCCGAACATCGTGCTGGTGGGCGGAACGACGCCGCCCGATCCCGGCGCACCCGTCTACCAGACGGAAAGCCGGCAGCGTCGGCGGCGGCACCGTGGTCGAAAGCACGAACGGCGGCTTCAACGGAACGGGCTACGTCAACTCGTCCGCCACCGGCGGCTTCGCGCAGATGTCGAACGTCGACGGTCGCGGTGGCGGCTCGAAGACCCTGCGCATCCGCTACGCGCTCGGCGTCACCGCCACCCGCACGGGAGTGCTGCTCGTGAACGGCACCGCGCAGAACGTCACGTTCGCGCCGACGGGTACGTGGACGACTTGGAACACGCAGACCGTCACCGTGACCCTCAACAACAACACGAGCAACATGATCCGGTTCCAGTCGAACGGACAGGACCTCGCGAACGTCGACCAGGTCGAAGTTCTCTAGAGCGGCGGACAACCCTCCCGTGGCACCCCCTGCGCGGGAGGGTTTTTTCCGGAAACTTGCTGGCGGGCCAGGCGTCACATCAATGAACCTGTGACGGAGAAATCCCATGGCGCGCCTGTGGCTGGTGTTGATGTGTTCCCTGCCCCTGCTGGCCCAGGCGGCCGACGAAGGGCGGGTGTCCTTTCTCGAGCAGGAGGTGCGAAACCTCCAGCGTCAGATGATGACCTTGACGCGGCGCGTGGACGAACTCAGCTCCCGGCCACCCTCCGCCGCAGGGCGCATCGAGGCCCCGCGATCATTCAAGGAGCCGGATGCCTCATCAGGACGGTGGCTCGACTCCGCGAAGTGGCGCCAGCTCAAGCCGGGCATGAGTGAACTCGAGACGGTGACCCTCCTCGGGCCGCCCACATCCATGCGCGAAGTGGACGGCGCGCGTGTCCTTTTCTATGCGCTCGAAATCGGCGCGTCGGGATTCCTGGGCGGCAGCGTGAAGTTCCGGGATCGCGCCGTCAGCGAGATCCGCACCCCGGTGCTGCAGTGATCGCTCAGCCGTAGCGCAACTTGAGCGCGAGGATGCTGCCGGCGAGCGCCAGCGTCACCGTGTTGGCGAAGATCATCGGCCAAGACTTCAGGTAGATGCCGTAGGCGAGCCACAGCGCCACACCCACGGTGAACATCGAGTACATGCCACGCGAAATGCCGCTGGTGTTCTTGGTGCGGATGGTCATCACCGCCTGCGGGATGAAAGAGACGCTCGTCAGAAAAGCGGCGGCGAAGCCAATCCATTCGGGGTTCATGGCGCGCATTGTAGCGGCCGGAGCCGATCCCGCAGCGCATGTCGATAATTTGTCGCAGGTCGCGAGATTCAGCGCGATGGCGCCGATGAGCTTCTCCATGATCGAACTAGATTGAAGTTGCGAGCCGGCACGAACCCGGAGCACGTGATCCCTGTCACCAACGAGATGCACGCCCACGACGATCTCGAAGAGCGCGAGAAGAAGACGCCAGACATCGTCAATCAGTCCTGCTCGAACTGGTTGCCGTGAAGAAACCCGCCTCTCCAGTCCACTGAGCCCGCCGCACCTCGTTCTTGTTCTTGTGCCTCCTCCGCGAACTGACCTCCGGTCAGTTCGTAAAAACGAGGCCGGGGTTGGGTTCGGCCGGATGCCTTTGCGAGAGCACTTAACGTGCTCTCGCCCGGCCGAACGCGCTCGCGACAGCGAGCGCCGGCATTACGACCCCGGCCACCACTGAAACGTAGCGAGCGATAGCGAGCGAAGTGGAGGTGGTGGCCGGGGTCGGAATCGAACCAACGACACGCGGATTTTCAATCCGAAGTTATTTAAGCCCTAACTTGATGATTTATCGGACAGATATCGCCACCTTGGCATGTCCAAAATCTAAGTCGAACTACCTTAGTTAGATACCCTACTGGACTAGACCTCGCTCAGCGATATTGGACAGCGTGCCCTGAGCAAGTACGCATCGGCGTACAGTTCCGCAGCAGTCTTCCTAAGCGAGAATTGAGCCTAATGACTGAAGGAATTCAAGAGATCGGGCATTCTGGGGGAATCGTCACATTCAGCTTCCGAACGGATGCGACGGGCGGAAGGGAATACCAAGTAGGAATTTCCCACAGCCGGCCTGTGCCGACTTCCTTGATTGGTGTCTATGCAATCATCCGGGTATCCCGCTCTCGGGAATTCAGCTTGGAGGCATTGGGCCAGCCTTGGAATCCCGCCCCCGTGCCCGGGTGGCATTCCGGTGACGATCCCATCTGACAGTCAGGGCCACTTCGGTCACCGATGTCCTATCTGCCAGGGATATTGGCGCAGCGGGCCGTGGCCAAATGCATGCCCATATTGCGCGGAGCGCGCCGAGGGCTTCCAGTTCATGTCGCAGGCGCAGCTCGATTACGTACGTCACTATTGCGCCGTTTTCGCTCAAGGAATCGAAACTGTAGAGAACGGCGACGTGCTAATTGATATGGACGCGGTAGCCGCCGCAGCTGGGAAAGACGGCCCCAAGCCGCCCTTTTACGTGGCCGAGCAAAGCCAGCAGCACAAGTTTCGCTGCTCAGCCTGCGGGGAGTTTAATGACGTTCTCGGCCGATTCGCGTATTGCTCAAGCTGCGCCACTAGAAACGATCTTCAGGCATTTTCTCGCGAACGTTGTACCCGCCATTCGCGAGAGCCTGAAGGGTGGACTCGCGCCTCACGAAGCGGTCAAGAACACAGTCAGCGCGTTCGATTCGTTCGTCGCGCAGTATGCAAAGCAATTGGTAGAGCTAGTCCCAATGACAGCCGCAAGGGAGTATCGACTAAGCAAGCAGCGCTTTCACAATCCTCAACGATGTTCACCAAACACTTCTGACTTGGTTTGACATCGATATTTGCAAGAAGGTCGGGCAAGACAACCTTTCCTTTGCATCCCGAAGGACTTTCTACGTCGGCACGTGTATGAGCACAACGGCGGCGAAGTCGACCAGCGCGATCAATCGACGAAAGCTGCGACAGCAACCGTCCGCCTCAAGCAGCACATCCGCGAATCCCTCGAAGACGCCCATCGGCTAGTCGGCATAGTTCAGACTCTGGCCACGAACTTGCACGAGGGGTTTCACCAGCTGCTGCCTCCGATTGACGGACCGATAAAGTACTTCGAGGAGAAGAAGGGACGAATAGCAAAGGCGAAATCTCAAGGAACTTAGGTTCCGCAAGCGCGCTGCTGGCAACCCTCGGAGTTGGACTTGTGAGATTCGCGGCCGATTTCTAAGAGCGATTAAATCGACGCTCTTCTGACAGCATGGGCGTGATTGACGAAAGTTATTCGGGAAGCTGATTCCCAGCTTTCAAGGCCGCTATGTATGCAGCCTCGTCCATCGTGCACTGAACCAGCTCATACACCTGCTTGTTGGTGTCGAGCCCAAGCTGGAGTCGCATCTTGCGCACGTTGTCGTGGCCAACGGTATCCGACTTCTTCCCGCCAGACACGAACGTATGGAACTTTGTCTGCTTACCTTTGAACCAGAAGTAGAAAAACCAGTGGTGCTTCTTGTCTTGTACAAAGCCCTTCTTCGGCAATGCACGAATCACATCGCCGGTATCCGAACATGCGCGCCATTAAGGCAGGGCGGGTGATTCTTCGAAATACTGTTCGTACAAGGACTTGATGGCCGCCGCGTCTGCATCGAGTTCAGCAGCGTCCGCCTCTTTGTACAGGTGGAAGAAATGCACGACCTGATCGAAAAGATCGTCTTCGGCGGATTTGTAGTCAGCTGCCGCCCCGAACACATGGAGCCGGGCGCAACTCAGAACCACAGAGCGCTGAGCGCTAATGTCGTCCGGACCTTCCTCCGAGATCTCGATTTCCACCGGCAAAGAGGACACCACCCGACGGCCATCACCCGCGACAAAAAGCCACATTGGCAGCTTGCGTGCGGCTTGGCGTTTTGAGGGCGTAGGCTGATAGGTCTCGTCTTGATAGGAGTGTAACTCCCACTCATTTGACCAACCTGGATTCGCCATCATTGTAGGCTGAAAACTCACAGCGTTTTTCCTCGCAAGTAATCCCGGTAGCTTTCGGTAATCGTCTCTTCAAACAAGCTGCGGCATTTTCTCCGCGCGTCTGAAACAACGGCCTCCATCTCCGACCACTCGATGTCTTTCCGAGTGGTACCAAAATCAAGGTCCAGCATTAATGCTTCTTGCTTGGAAAGCGAATCGCTGACACCGTCTTTCTTAAAGACCGCCGAAACTCCTATCCGCACCTCACCGTCGAGGCACCGCCCCGTCCATTTAAGGTCTAGCGCAGATGTACTTTGGAATACCTTGTGGGGAAACGAGATGTTGAGCGTCACAAAACGCTCTAGCGGAATCAACTCTCCCTCTCGCGAGAACGGGATCACATTTATGTACCGCCAACCTACTCGCGTAATCGCATTGGCATTTGGATAGGTCTTGTGAAAGAGCCTCGCCAGTCGCATGAACTCCGCGATGAAAGACTTGTGGCCAGAGTAGGTAGACTCTGAAAAGGCCAAGGAATTGAGGGCTACGGAAACCGTCCTGCCGGACTTTGGATCGCGAAACTTATAATGCTGCAGCGCGACGTACTGGCCCTCTTGGACCTTCGGAACCAAGATCTCCGAATACACTTCGCGAATTTGTTCCCAGAATAGGTTTCGCTGGCACTCGACGGCCATGTCTCCTCTGAAGCGAACCTCACAGGCAACATCAGAGAGCGGCTGGTTGGGATACCTCGCCTCGTCGTCGTAAGCTGCACTCACGGCATTAACCAGTTTTTCCCCGAAACGTAGCGACAAGCCTGCCCAAGAGTCCGGCAGTCGCAATTCTTCCGCCACCGCCATTCGGCGGGGCTACATGTAGGACTACAGAATACCTGAGTCCGCGTCCTCCGGTGCCGTCAGTCTCTGCTGTCACGTAGAACCTTCAGGCCGTTAAGATTTTCGATGATGGGGCATTGAGCATATTCCTGGGGTCCCGATGGATGGTGGGGTGTAGAGCAGGCAGCCAGCTTTATCTAGACGAACAGAACACCTCGAAGGTGTTCCTCGGCTACCCCAAGTTGACCAAGTTTCGCCGTCGTTGCTCTCGTGAATTGGGTGTCTTCGATCGCCATGCGCAGTTCTTTGTGCAATGAGCCGTCTCTGAAAGTTCCATCCGCCGTTTGAACGCAGCACTCAAATGCCTTATCGAGTTTGGCCTCTGCTCCGCGCCCCTTTCTCATTGAATGCTTGCATTCGCGCGAAGAAGAACACGGCGGACAGAGTTCGCGTGCCATTTCCCTTCGCGGGCAGCAGCAACGCCAATTGAATTCAAATGGGCGGCAATCTCGCGCAGACTAGCCATTCCTTGAGCACGAGCATCTTCGATTAGCTCCGTCAGCTCGACGGACTTTCGCATAACGTTCGCAGATCTCGCTGCTCTAGCCTTTGCGGCCGATACCGCATTTCCGGGCTGCAACTTCGGGTTGCCCAATTTTACGCCACGCTGTTTCGCAGCTGCCAACGCGGACTTGGTCCTGTCCGATATTGCCTTCCTCTCCGCCTGAGCTACCGCTGCGAGGATATGAACCACAAGCTCATTTGCCTGAGGTAGATCACAAGCAATGAACCTGGTTTCAGACTGCTGCAGAGTCGCAAGAAAGGCGACGTTTCGAGACAAGCGGTCAAGCTTGGCAATCAGCAAGGTCGAATTTGTGAGCCGACAGTGTCGAAGGGCGCTGGCAAGTTGCGGGCGGTTGTCGTCCTTACCGCTCTGCACTTCTGTGAACTCCGCCTTAAGAAGGCCGCCGCTACGTTCACAAAACTGCGTGACGGCGCGCTGCTGGGCTTCAAGCCCTAGCCCAGATTTCCCTTGGCGGTCCGTCGACACTCGGTAGTACGCCACGAAGCGCGGCTTGGAAGCTTTGGGGACCATTGTTACATTTACTCTAACGTTGGTTTGATGAAATGTAACAGCCCGCCCGACCGATGGGAAGGTGCGACCTCACGATCTAAGAATTGGTCCGCTGGAGCAGGTCAGGTACCGAAACGTCTAGCGCCGCCGCCAGAACTTCTAGGGTGCTCAGGGTGACGTTTCGCTCGCACCTCTCCACCGAGCCTATGTAGGTCCGATGAAGGCCGCAGGCCTCTGCTAAGCCCTCCTGGGAAAGCTCAGCACGCGCCCGATAGGCCCGCAGGTTATCGGCCAGGATGCGACGAAGTTTGGAACTAGGCTTTCTCAACGCTGAGACGAGGGCAGTTATGTCTCAGCGATCCTCGAAATTTGCTGACTATGGGTCTACAGACTATAAGTAGCGCCCGCTTCGCGAACAGGGAGAGAGAATGCACATCCTCGGCGAGTTGGCCCTGATCCTTGGTGTGTTGACGCTTACCGCCTGCTCCGACGTGGCTCAACCTGATCCCTCGCAATCTCTATCGATATCACCCCCCTTGGATTCCCAGGGGCACCGCCCAGCGCAAGACGCTGCGTCTTTGAGCTGGAGTGTCCGCACGGCAAGCGACAGCCTGACCAAGGAAGAGCACAGCTACGCCGTAGTGGAATCGCTAAACAAGGTTCAGTTTGAGTTCCCTTACGAAGGCGAACAGCGAGCAACGCTCTTGTATCGACCTCTCGATGCAGGAGATCACATTGAGCCGCTAATTCGGCTTTCGTTGGAAAAGGGTCAGTTCTACTGCAAGGACCCTCGGCATTGCTCTGTGCGCTACCGTCTCGATGACGCCGAACCGAGCGGATGGAGGGCGAAAGTCCGCGATGACGGAGGCACAAACTGGATTGATCTTGGCAAAGGCCACACTGAAGATCCAAACAGTTCGACGTGCGTTCTGTTGCTCCTCACGACTGCCAAGAAAGTCACGATTGAGACTGCCTTCTACGGACAGGGCAGTCGCACCTTTGAGTTCCAGGTGTCGGGGCTCAGCGATCTGGGACTTGCCCTGCCCTCACCCGAGCAAGCGAGGAACTGTAGCTCGGCCTAGGCCCAGCGAGCTTCGCCAGTTTGCAATTAATTGCACTAGCAAGTCGTCGCCTTCTGTCTCTCGGGAGATCTACAAATAGCTGATTGCCCCAGAATCAACCAGTTGCCCATTCGAACGCACCGACACATGCCGATTCGTGTCCCCGGCTCTTTAGCGAATCAGCTTGGCCATTTCCAGGATGACTCGCGCCGCCTGTACTCGCGTAGTGCTCTCATGTAGCGCAATGCGCAGATGACTGATCGCTTCCACGACGAGAGGCATCAGCGCATCTTTTGCGGCCGACGAAGTCTTCGAGTGCAAAGCGGCCAGCAGCAAAGCCAAGGCTTCTTTTGGCTTTTGCTCAAGAATGTCAGTCGGCTGCATTTAGCCCTCCTGCTCCTGATCTCGTTGAAAGGTACGTCATGCAGATCGCTTCGAGGGCAACGCTGTCCCACGGGGTGTCTAGTTCCACGCGGGCCTGAGCCAGCGCCAGCTCGATCGTTGAGAGCTGGTCCAGCGCGACCTCATAGAAGCGTAGTCGAGCCCTTCCAGTTCGCT
Organism: uncultured Pseudomonadota bacterium; assembly: GCA_963846605.1. Lineage (GTDB taxonomy): Bacteria > Pseudomonadota > Gammaproteobacteria > Steroidobacterales > Steroidobacteraceae > CADEED01. The sequence continues at coordinate 211,959 of CAWJWS010000002.1, read as the reverse complement.
TTGAATGTCGAACATCTACAGCGCCTTTTCTCTTCCTTAGAATCTCACTCATTCGTACCTCATCCAGGAATCGGGCAAGTTCCCCCGACCCCCATTCTGGAAGCCCGCTGTCGTACTCGGCGACAGCACCAAATCGAAGCTCGGCGGCTGCCGTGGCGTGGCTTCGCTCCACATCGCCTGTCGTCCTCATCCGAGGCCATAGCTCAACTCCGAGCGTCAGGTGCCTACCGAACTGACGGGGAGTCCCGCCCTGCGTGTCGTGGTCGATAGGAGCGAGGCCGGTTGACCTCGCCGCAAGCGCACGGTCGCAATGCACGCAGACATGAAAATGCGATCGGCAAAAGTATTGCTCAGGACGTGCAACCGCCCGTCACCAGAATTTCGTGCTTGAAGCTTTGGGGATTTACTTCAGGACAGAGAGAGGATCGGCGCGTAGCTGCTCGGCCGCCTTCTTGTGATCTGAATATCGATCTGACGAGCGGTGTAAGTCTCCGTCTATCACCGCGTATTCCTTCATCACGGATCGAATCTCGCTTGATTCTGCCCCCGAATCGAGCGCATCGAGCAAGCGCAAGTGGGCCGTCCAATTAGGGGACTGATTGCGTAAAGCCCGAGATTCGACACACTGCTGGAGGCTCTTCAGAGAGGCTTGCACTGACTTAAACTCGATTGGATATCGAAGATCAAACGCTACCAAAGCAAAGTTCTCCGGAACTCGTTCTCCCTCGGATTCCACGAAAAACTTCTCAAGCTCGTCCCAACCTACAACCCGGGGATACTCACGCCGAAAGGTCGGCGCAGCACCTTCGTAGGGATCAGAGAGCGGCGGCAGGATCTGCCATTTCTCTGCGTAGAAGCTTTGCCGGTTGATCTTTCTTGGACCGCCGACCTCATCCATCGCTCGGTGTTGCCATTGAAGATCAGTTTCGTCCTCACCCTTTGGCGGGATATAGATCACGCCATCTTTCTTGGCGGCCTCAAAATCTTCTCGGTACTCGGAGTTTCGCTTCAGGAATTGCCAAGCCCATTCGGTCTTGCTGACCCCTTCTAGCCACGCGTACTCGGCTTTGTTCTTCCAGTTCGGCATATCCCCAATTCTCGCCACCTAAACTTCTGGGGACGAGTTTAGGGCGACTTTAGCCCACCCTTCTCAAATGTTCCTCGATGACGAAGCTCTGAAGATCTTGACTGGCTACGCACGCCGCTCTGCGCAACGTCGCTGGCTAAGCGATAACGGACTTAGATACTGGGTAAGTGCGGATGGCCGCCCTGCAGTTCCAGCCGATCAGTTTGAAGGTAAAGCTGCCCAGGCTCGCCGCCGTTGGCAGCCGGACTTGTCGGCTCTGGATAGGAAAAGCTAAGTTCCCGATATGGGTAGACGAAGAACAAAGAACAAAGATCTGCCTCGCCGCGTTTACCTCCGTCGGGGCTCCTATTTTTTCGTGGATGCAACTGGAAAGTGGTGCAATCTGGGTCGCGATCTATCGACCATGTATAGGGAGCTGTCCAAGCTCGTTGAGCCACCGAAGACCATGCTCACTATGGGGAGCGTATTCGATCGGTACATCCTCGAAGCTTTGCCATTGCTAGCGCCCCGAACTCAGTCTGACTATCTGGGCTACATCAAGAACCTCAGGCTCATATTCGGAGACGCGCCTCCTCGACAGGTGACACCCGGACACATCGCCGACTACCAAGCGAAGCGGGCGGAGCGATCCATCGTCCAGGCCAATCGTGAGAAATCGTGCCTGTCGGCAGTCTTCAATTCGGCCATCAAATGGCACGTGGCGGACTCGAACCCTTGTCGCATGGTCTCCAAATTGAGAGAGGCCGAGCGTGATCGATATGTTTCGGACGTCGAGTACTCAGCGGTCTATCGACTGGCATCGCCGATGATTCAGTGCGCAATGGATCTGGCGATACTGACCGGGCAGCGTGAGGGAGACTTGCTAAAGCTATCTCGCACTCAGTTAAGCGAGGAAGGAATTGCCTTCACGATCGGGAAATCCAAGAGACGACATCCGCGCCATGGCAAGCTGGTCGAGACGGCGAAGAAACTCATTATCGAGTGGTCTCCGGAACTACGGCAAGTCATCGAGAGGCTGAAGAAGCTTGGCCCCGAGATTCGGCCGACGCTTTTATGCAACCTACAAGGGAAGCCGTTTACGTCTGATGGGTTCAGATCAAATTGGCACCGTCTCATGGTCAAAGCGACCACACCCAGCGGAGATCAATCAGTCGCCGTGGCGGAGAGGTTCACGTTCCACGACCTGCGAGCAAAGTCCGCAAGCGACGACGATTTCTCCAGCGCGACTGACCGCTTAGCTCACCAAGACCCGCGCACGACCCAGAGGATTTACAGACGCAAGCCGCGAAAGGCTCGTCCGGGGGTCCTAACTTCAGAACTGAGTTCTGCCTAGCTCCCAACGCGCCCGCTCGAAAAGCACAAGTAGCCCCAGGAGCAAAGGCACATGACTATCGGTACTGGCATCTTCGTCAGCGCGACTCTCCTCGCGCTGGTTTGGTTGATCGAAAGACGTTCCGCTTGGCGAAGCGCTGGCAAGGCCGCTCTCTGGTTGGTGGCGCTCGGAGTATTGGGAGTTGGAGGCATCGTCAGCTGGGACTCGTACAAGGCCCGCAAGCTCACGAGAGAGGTGCAACAGAACGAGCGAGCCGAGGCCGAGGCCGTGCGCGATGGAACGTTGAACGCCTATCTTCGAATCAAGCGAGAAGACACGAAGGATCAGATTCTCTACTTATTCGGCGAGCCCCAGTATCGGGTCGATGACCAGAATTTCTGGGTATTGACGGAGCGCTCAGAGCCCGCAGCCGTGGAGAAGCGAGGAGAAGCTGTCTTCTTCGACGCTTCTGATCGTATTACTCAAGTCCAGTGCTTCGGTACGATCCTTTGCAATTGCCCGCCAATGAGGTGGAGTCTACGGATCGAAGACACGGAGCAGGCGGTTATCGCAAAGCTCGGGCAACCAGTGGCCGAGCCGGAGTTGGATAAGGGTAAGAAGTGGCTGAAGTACGGACCTGATCAGGCTCATTGGAATCTGTCGGTTGAGCTGAGAAAGGGAAAGGTATCCGGCTTGATTGTTCGATTCGAGAACGGCAACCCCTTCGACAAGTTCGACGAATCAGCAAAGCAGAAGTAGAAGGCGTTAATTGGACACGGCCATCAATATTGGACGTGGCGCGGCTGACGGGCAGCGCAAGCAGCTGAATTAGTGGTGGCCGGGGTCGGAATCGAACCAACGACACGCGGATTTTCAATCCGCTGCTCTACCAACTGAGCTACCCGGCCACGGTTGGACTGCCTCCGCGAGGCGCCCTCGATCGAGGGGCGCGTATTAGACCGGCCGGCCCCGGGGCCGTCAAGCCAGGAAGAGCCTCCAAACCGATGATTTTTCGGGTGTTTCTGCGCGCCGGATCGGCAGCCTCGCGCCGCAAGCGCTTGACCCGTCTACAGCTTCACACCTGAGGCTCCGGCTCCCCTTCAATCCCAGGAGCCAGCCCATGCCCATCCCCGTCATCAGCCCCGCGAGTCATCGCGCAGCCTTCGTCCAGCACATCCATGCCAGCGCCCGAAGAGGTGTTCCCCCTGCTCTGTCCCGAACTCGAGAAGGCCTGGTTGCCGGGCTGGGACTACCGAATGATCCACTCGGCGTCGGGCGTGGCCGAGCGCGGCGCGGTGTTCGAAACGCCGCATGCGCTGGGCACCACCCGTGGCTGGTCACCGACACATGAACCTGCCGCGCCGCGTGGCCTTCGCCCGCTGGCAGCCTGATGGTGCTGGTGGTTCACATCGAGATCGCGCTGGGTCGGCATCGCGACGGCGACGACGGCGGTGTGCATCGAGTACACCTCCACGCCCACCGACGACGCCGTCGCGCGCCATACTGGCCGCGTCCAGCGAGCAGGAATGGCTGGACACCATGGCCAGGTGGGAAGGGAGCATGAATGCATGGTTCGAAAATCAGGCGTCAGCGCAGGCGCTGACGGTCTCCGCGCTGGCGAGGAGATTCGGCCTGGCGCGCAGCACGCTGCTGCACTATCACCGCATCCATCTCCTCAAACCCGCGGGCCGTTCCCCGGCGGCTATCGCATCTACGGGCCGGAGGCGGTCGCGCGGCTCGTCGCGCATCGTCGAGCTGCGCCAGGCCGGCCTGCCGCTGCGCGCCATCCGGCGCGTGCTCGACGCGCACACACCGCTGGCCGAAGTGCTCGAGGAACAGATCGGCGTGCTGAACCGGCAGGTCGCGCAACTACGCACCCAGCAGCGCGTGGTGCTGTCGCTGCTGGAACTGGCCTCGAAGCAGGCCGTGCCCGGCACGCGCAGCGCTTGTCGAAGGAGAGCTGGACGCAGATGTTCCAGGCCATCGGCATGAGTGATGCGGACATGCGCCAATGGCACGTGAACTTCGAGCGGAACATGCCGGAGGCCCACGCGGATTTCCTGCATTCCCTGGGCTTGGCGAGCCGAGGAGATCCGGCGCATCCGCGCCTGGTCTGCGGGTTGATGACAGACCCTTGTCTTACACTCGGCGGCCTCCAGATACGGGCAGATCATGAACACCGTAAACCCGGTCTCCGCTCCCCTCCCGCGCGCGGTCACCCAGACGCTGCGCGGCATGCCCGCCTCCGACGGCGCGGGCGTCAAGCTCACGCGCGTCATCGGCCAGCCCAAGCTGCCCGATCTCGATCCCGTTCCTGATGCTGGACGAGTTCGGCACGGACAAGGCCGAGGATTACATCGCCGGATTTCCCGAGCATCCGCATCGCGGCTTCGAAACGGTCACGTACATGCTCGACGGCCGCATGCGCCACAAGGACAACCACGGCAACGAAGGCGTGCTCGTGCCGGGCGCCGTGCAATGGATGACCGCGGGCCGCGGCATCGTGCACTCCGAAATGCCCGAGCAGACCGAAGGCAAGATGCGCGGCTTCCAGCTGTGGCTCAACCTGCCCGCGCGCGACAAGATGACCGCTCCTAACTATCAGGAGTTCGGCCCGCGACAAGACTGCCGGTGGTGGAGCGGACCGGCGTGCAGCGTCAAGGTCATCGCGGGCGAGCTCGAGGGCGTCGGTGGGCCCGGTGCGCCAACCGGCCACCGATCCCACTACCTGGACATCCGCCTGGACGCGGGCGTGGATTTCACGCTGCCGGTGCCGGCGGGTCATTCGGCCTTCGTCTACGTCTACGAAGGTGGCGCCGTCCGTGGGCGTCGGCGCGTGAGGCCGCCACGATCAACGCGCAGGAACTGGCGGTGCTGGGTGATGGCGGCGAGGTTCGTCTCGGGGGCCGCTCGCCGCGAACCCGCGCCATCCTCGTCGCCGGCCGGCCGCTGCACGAGCCGGTGGCGCGGTATGGTCCGTTCGTGATGAACACGCGCGAGGAGATCATGCAGGCCTTCGCGGACTACCAGTCCGGAAAGTTCTAGCCGAAAAGGTTCCAGGATCTTCGGATCCGGGAAAGATGGTGCAGACCCCCCTCTCACCGTCTCTGTTGACGGCGCCGGAAACGGCGCCGTTTTTTTGGTGACTAGACCGGATCGACGAATTCTTTCGGCTTTTCCGACCCTTCGCCGAACAGGAATTTCTCCATCTCGTATTCGAGTCGCTTGCGATGCGCGGGGTCGACGGGTGTCAGCCGGTATTCGTTGAGCAGCATCACCTGGTGTCGCACCCACTGTGCCCAGGCTTCCTTCGACACGTTCTCGAAGATGCGCTTGCCCAGTTCACCGCCGTAAGGCGGCTTGTCGAGGCCCGGGGCTTCCTTCTTGAGCAACACGCAATTGACCATTCTCGTCATGACTCTGCTCTTTCTGGCTCCAACTATTTGGCAGGAGCTTCTCCAGCAGGGTCTTGATGGGCGCGGGCAGGCCGACGCGCGCCGGCGCGGCGAGGTCGTACCAGAGGGTCTTGCCATCGCGCGACCTGCGACTCACCGCGCATCGTGCCACCAGCGGCGTGATCACCAGGTCGAAGTGCGTGAAGCTGTGTTCGATGTCAGGCAGACGCCACGTCCGGCAAGCCTGGCACGGTCGAGCTCGCCGCGTCGCGAAGGCCGCGCGGAGTCGCGATCCGCGAACTCGGGCAGGCACCACAGACCACCCCAGATACCGCTCGCCGGTCGCTGCACCAGCAGCACCGCCGATTCGCGCCGCGCCACCAGCATGACGGCATGCCTCAGCTTGCGCGCGGCCGCGGCGGCGTCTTGCCCGCGGGCAGCTCGGCCTGGCGCCCTTCGATGCGCGCGCGGCAACCTTGCCTGATGGGACACTCGCTCGCAGCGCGGCCTCGCGCGCGTGCACAGCGTGGCGCCGAGATCCATGATGGCCTGCGTGTAGATCGCCACGTCTCTCGGCGGCGTGTGGCGCTCCGCCAGGCGCCAGAGTTCCGCGACCGTGGCGTTGTCGTCGATGGCGCCATCGACACCGTGATGACGCGCCAGCACACGCTTCACATTGCCATCGAGGATGGCGTGCCGCGCACCCGTGGAGATGGCGAGGATGGCGCCGGCGGTGGAGCGGCCGATGCCGGGCAGCGTCCATCACGCATCTCGAGGTCACGCGGAAATCTCCGCCGTGTTCGTCGCGGATGATCTGCGCCGCGCGATGCAGGTTGCGCGCGCGTGCGTAGTAACCCAGGCCCGTCCACAGATGCAGCACCTCATCGGCGGGCGCGTCGGCCAGCGACTGCGCACATCCGGAAAACGCGCCATGAATCGCTCGAAGTACGGAATGACCGTGGCCACCTGCGTTTGCTGCAGCATGATCTCCGAGACCCAGACGCGATACGGCGTGCGATCGCTGCTGCCAGGGCAGATCGTGCCGGCCGGCCTGCGCGTGCCAGGCGAGCAGCCGGGGCGCGATACGCCGCGGGCCTCATGGTTTCGCCTTCGCACGGCTGCGCCTGGCGCAGGCCCTGCTCATCGAGCAACAGCCGCAGCGTCACACCTTTCATCGACGATGTCGTCGAGCGTGGCCTGCTCCAGCTCGCACGACGCCGTGGAACTTGAGCTGCTTGAGAGCGGCCGTGGGCAGCACGAACGGTTCGCTGTCCGGATCCGGCGGCGGGAGGTAGCGCGCGATGTCGAGGCGTCGCCACGCAACGCGAACTCCCCCACCGCGATTCTCCCCGGCGCCGCGTTTGAAGTTGCCGGTGAAATGCGTGTCGTCCAGCGTCAGCGTGAGGGGATCGCACGGCCACACGCGCCGGCGTCGAAGCGCCAGCCGGCGGCGAACTGCAGTTTGCGCAATCGCGGTGGGATCGGTGGTCTTGGGTGCATCGACGCCCACCGAAGCGAGCAACTCGCGCAGGTCGAAGCGTTGCTCTCGATCTTGCCGGCGAGCTTCGGCCGTTCGCCCAGCGTGCCGCTGCACCCCGCCTTCGGCCTCGAAGCCTCCGAGCTCAGCGAGAACGCCGGCGACGTCGACGGAGCTGAAGTCCTCGGGGACCGCGGCCTTCGGCACCACGAGCGCGAAAGGCACGCCTGCGGCCGCGAAGCCGTCCATGTGCAGCACACCGGACACTCCCGTGTCCGTGAAGGGCTTCACCCGGCTCGATGCCGTCGGTAGTCAGGTCGAGGGCCGCGACCTCGATACGGCGCGGCACGATTTCGTCGACGAAGGACACGTCGGCTGTCCGTGATGCGTATGCCATCGATGCGCAGCTCCATGGGATTGCCATCCGCGCTTGCGCCGGCGCGGTTCTGGCTGCCGATGCCCTGCCAGTTGGCACGTGCCATCGGCACGTCGCACCAGGCGCACATCGGCGCCTTCGAGGATCACGCGATCGGCGACCAGCCGGCCGCGCAGCAGCGGGAACAGGCGTGCGCCGAGTTGCGCACGCTTCCAGCGTGACCATGGGTTCCAGGCCCGAAGCCGGGCGCGTTGCCGAACCGACCCTCGCCGGTACGCAGCGCCAGCCAGGGGAAAAAGCCCAGATCGATATCGCCGACCAGCGAGAACTCGCGGCCGGTGGCATCACGCACCGCCGTTTCGATGTTGGACTTGAAGCTGTTGGGATCGACCAGCCAGACGATCACCAGCACGCCGATCACGGCGAGGGCGACGATCGCACTCCGAGAGCCCAGGGAGAATCCACTTGAGGAGTCGAACGCACGCGGCCGACATTGTAACGATGTCGGCCGCGGGATTTGGCATCATGGCGGTCAACCACCGGTCGCCGGTCAGCGATCGCAGAGCTCGATGTCGCCGGAGAGCGTCTTGGCGCGCACGCGGGCGCCGCTTTCCACGGTTCGCAGGTTGAGCCGGATGCCGGGGCCGTACTTGCTGACGCGCTCCACGCCCTTGGCCAGGCAACCTTCGATGTCGCCGCTGAACGATTCGATCTCGGCCGACAGACCGCCGGGCGCCGACGAGCCGCAGCATCAGGTCGCCGCTGACACCTTCCACGTCCACGCGTGCATCCCGCGTGAGCTTGCCGAACAGCTCGAGACTGCCCGAGGTGGTGCGGCCGCGGATCTCGCTGGCCTCGCTGGCCTGCACGCGCGCATCGCCGCTCACCGTGACCACTTCGATCTTGCCGCCGATATTGGTGATGTCGAGGCTGCCGCTCACCGAGCTCACGCGCAGCGAGTTGGGCTTGCCCACCCCGCGCACGGTCACGTCGCCGCTGACCGAGCGCACTCCGGAGTCGTTGCCGGCGATGTCGGCGGTGACTTCACCGCTGACGCTCTTGAGCCGCTGCGTACCCAGCACACCGCGCGACGACACGTCGGCGCTCACCGCGGAGACATCGACGCTGCTGTTCTTGGGCACCTGCACTTCGATGTCGGCATCGCCGTCACGCGCGCCGCGGTGCGGCAACACCACCTTGACTATCGTGCGCCCCTCGCTGGACTCCAGGTCGAGGCGTTCGACGCTGCGGCCGAGATGACCCGTGACCTGCACTTCGTTGCGATCCCAGCCGCGCACGTCGATGGTGCCCGACACGTTCGAGATCACGACCTCGCCGTTGGGCTCGGCGGCGACCTTGCGGTCGACGGTGTCACTGCCGGCCGCTGCCAGCGTCGGAAAGCGAAGGCGGGCAGCGCGCAGGCGACCACGAAGCGGCGCGCTGAATAGTTCCGGAACTCGCTCATGATCAGATCTCCTGGCTGCCGGAATCACGCACCGCGGTCAACGCGCGCATTTCTTCCTGGCAGGAATTCACCAACAACTCTTGCAGCAGCGCATTGGCCGGATCCCTTCCCAGCGCCGCTTCGATTTCACTGATCGAACGACGCAGCGTGGCGAGGCTCGCCGCCACCTTCGCGCGCTCGGCCTCCGGCATGGTCTGCAGCCGGTTGTTCACTTCCACCAGCAGCGCATCGCGCTGCTTGCGGTAATCCGCATCACGCAGGGCCGCCGGCAGCATGTCCGGGTCGCAGGACGGTTCGGTGCTCGCCATCTGCATGACCGTCTCGATCGCCGAACTTCTGGCCGATGATCACCCCGAGGGCGACCAGCGCCACCGCCGCCGCCATGCCGAGCGCGCGGCATCCACAAGCGAGCGCCGCGGCTTTGCCGGCGGGCAGGCTCGTGATCTTCCGTCGGCTTCGATGGCCTGCGCAATCGCCGGCCACAGGTCGCGCGGCGGCGGCACGTTCTGCGCCAGCTCGTCCGAGTCGTTTGACCTTTCGCGTCGTCATCGCACACCTCTTTCGAGTCGATCCTTCAGCAAGCCGCGCGCCCGATGCAGCTGCGCCTTGCAGGTGCCGACGGCGATGCCGAGCATCCCGGCGGCTTCCGAATGTTCGTAACCGTACACACCACACAACACCAGCGCGTCGCGGGCGCCCTGCGGCAGCGACTGGATCGCGGCCTCGAGCTCTTCCTCTTCCACCGGCGAGTCGAGCACGGCCTGCGACGTCCGTCTCGTACTCGGTGGGATCCTCGACCGGCACTTCCTGCCTCGACGGCCCGCGGCGTTTCTCCAGGACCGTGTTCACCGCGATCCGGTGCAGCCACGTGGAGAAGGAGGCGCGGGCCTCGAACTTCGGCAGCGCCTTCCAGGCCTTGATGAAGGTGTCCTGGGCGCAGTCCGCCGCCTGGTCCGGGTTACGCGTCATGCGCAGGCAAAGCCCGTGCACCCGACCCACATGGTCGCGGTAGAGACGCTCGAAGGCCCGCGAATCGCCCTTGCGGGCGCGCTCGATGAGCGCCACGTCGAATCCCACGACCGTGTCAGGACTCGTCATTCGGGCTGTTGATCCATCGGCCAAAGCGTCTCTCCCTCGTACGTTCTTTTAGAGGGGGCAGTCGCGTCAGGGGTTTGAAAGATGGGTGATTAAGCCTGTAAATCAGGGGGATAGGAAGGGTGGCACGACCCTTCGCCCCCATGCGGGCAAGGCATGGACTGATTCCCCGCCGCGAACGGACGTCGCGGGAAAGGTATTTCGAAGACGGCGGCCAACGGCCGCCAGCGGCTCAGCTCCGCTGCGTGCCGCCCGAGAACCACTTCATGGCGTACTGGAGCAGCTGGCTGTTGGTGGCCAGGCCGAGCTTGTGCTTGATGGTCTGGCGATGGGACTCGATGGTCTTGACCGAAAGTGTGAATTCCTGAGCGATCTCGCGCGAACTCATGCCGCGGCCGATCATGTTGAGGATCTGCACTTCGCGGTTCGAGAGACGGGCGACGGGATCGTTGGTCTCCGAGCGGCTGTTCTCGCCGGCGCGCTGATCGAGTGAACGCTGTACGGTTTCGCTGACGTAGGTGCGGCCATCCAGCACGCGTCGCACGGCGATCAGCAGCTGGTCGGAAGCCGCCTGCTTCATGATGTAGCCCATCGCCCCAGCCGCCAGCAGGCGTTCGGCGTAGATGGTCTCGTCGTGCATCGACAGCACCAGCATGCGTAGTTCGGGCATCTCGGCGTGCATCTGGCGCACCAGTTCGATGCCGTCACCGCGTTCCAGCGACAAATCCACCACCACGATGTCGGGCTTGCGCGCGCGAATCGCTTCGCGTGCCGCGGGTTCGCTGTCCGCTTCACCGCAGACGGTGAGATCCGGCTCGGCTTCGAACATGCGCCGCAGACCCTGACGAACGATCGGGTGGTCATCGACGATGAGAATCTGGCGCTTCGTGGCCATTGCTGCGGTCATGATCGATCCCCTACGGCCATTTATTAGGCGTGAATCGTGACGAAGATACTGCGGAGCGTCAATCCTGCCCCTACGTATACGCCACTATAGTTAGACACGTTTCAGTCCCTGATCGGTCCACTGCTCGCCTTTCCGGGCTCAGTCCTTGAGCGGAAATCCGCCGCGTGGGAGCCAGGTCACCCGCAAGTGGTGCGCGATGCGGACAAGTGCAGCGGACGACGACGCCGCCTGCCTTGTTGTTCGAGATGGTGACATCACCGCCCAACATCTGCGCGCGATAACGCATGAGCTTCAGTCCCAATCCGTTGTTGCTCGCGTTTCGCTCATCGAAACCCCTACCGTTGTCCTGAACGCTCAGGGTCAATGTTCCTTCTGCCGTGGCGAGGTCAATCGTGACTTGCGTGACACGTCCATGGCGGATGGCATTGGTGAAGGCTTCTTGGGCGATTCGGTAGAGGTGCGTTGCAGCACCGTCGTCGAGCGTCAGCGGTTCCTTCAGCGAGGTGTTGAAGTGCGCCCGCACGCCATAACGTTCCATGCCGCGCACCGCCATGGACTGCAGTCCCGCGATCAGGCCACCACGATCCGCGCCCACGGGCGCGAGGCCGCGTGCCATGGCGCGCGTGCTCTCGATGGCGCCGTTGACCAGGCTGATGATGTCTTCGACATCGGTGCGCGCGGTCGAGTTCTCCTTGCGCAACTGCGCCACCACGCTTCGCAGCATGAGTGCAACACCGGTGAGATCCTGTCCCAGGCCGTCGTGCAGGTCGGAACCGATGCGCAACTGTTCCCGGCCGGCGATCTCGAGGATCTCGCGCTCGAGCTGACGGCGTTCGGTGACATCGGTGATGACGGCCAGTCGATGCGTGGCGCCATCCAGGTGCGTGAGCGTCGCCACGCAGGCCGCGTCGAAGGTCGACCCATCGCGGCGGCGGCACTTGAACTCCACTGGCGCCAGGGCCGGCGCATCCATCCGCGAACCCTGCCGCCGACTCCGAACAGTGCTGGTCGAGGCGATCCCGGCGCATCCCGGGCGGTTGTGCGATGAGATCGTCGATGGAGGTATCGACCGCGCCCGCCGGGCGTAAAGCCGAACATGTGCTCGAATGCCGGGATTCGCCATGCGGATCCGGTTGTCGATGTCGATGACCACCACGCCTTCGTGCAGCAGCTCGAACATGCGGGCCTGCGTCTCGCGCAACTGCGTCGCCGCGCGGCGATCGGTGATTTCGGTGACGTTGATGACCGCGCTCTTGATACCGCTGCCCGTGAGCACCGGCGCGGATACGGGCATCGAAATAGCGCGCTTCCTCGCCGGCGATGCCGAGCTCCAGATCCACGGGCTCGCCGGTGTCCAGCACGCGCTGCAACGGCCTAGCCGGAGTGCCTCGCGATCCGGCGGGCTCGGCGATATCGTCGATGCGCTGCCCGATGACCTGCTCGCGGGGCAGCTCGCGCATGCACCGGTTGAGGAACTGCACCCGCCGCTCGGTATCGACCAGGTAGAGCCAGTCGCCGGTGCCCTCGGCGACCATCTGCAGCATTTCCTGCGACTGGCGCAGCGCATCCTGCGCGCTGGCCTGAGCGGTGATGTCGATGGCCACGCCGACGATGCGCACCACCTTGCCCGAGGCGTCGCGCACCAGGCAGGGTGAGTCGAGCAGCGTCACCCAGTGTCCGTCGCGGTGACGGATCCGGTACTGCGAGCGCCGTCATGTGGTCGGTGATTGCGGTCGAACCACTGCTGGAGCAGGCGCTGGTCGTCGGGATGCACCAGCGACGCCCAGTCGGCGGCGCGCGGCAGCTCCGCCGGCGTGAATAACCGATGATGCGGTCCGAGCCCTCGCCCGTGGACAGACCCGGTCTCGGCGTCGATTTCGTAGATCACGCAGCGCAGTTCGCGCGCGACGGCGCGGAAACGCTGATCCGCGGCGGACAACGCCGTCTCGCGGATCTTGCGCGCGGTGATGTCGACGACCAGGCCGAGCACGCGGCGCGTGGCGCCGTGCTCGTCGCGGTCCACGACGAAGGCGCGATCCAGCGCCCAGTGCCAGGAGCCATCGGTGTGGCGGAAGCGGTATTCGGTCTCGAGCACCTGCGCGCTGGGATCCACGTGTCGCAGGCGCTCACGGAATTTCTCGATCTCGGCGTCGGGATCGGTGCCCAGCAGCTGGCGCCAGCTGCGCACGTTGGCGCGGCCGAAGGCCGGGTCCACGCCGAACACGCGGTAGTAGCCGTCGGTGTGGTTGGTCTGGTTCTGCTCCACGTCCCAGTCCCAGACGCCGGCGGTAGTTAGCTGCAGCGCGTGCTCGACGCGTTCGTTGCGCGCGTTGGCGCGCCGCTCGGCCACCTTGGTCTCGTCGAGATCCATGCACACGCCGAGCATGCGCACGGCCTTGCCCTGCGCATCGCGCTCGACCACGCGCCCGCGCTCGAACACCCAGCGCCACTGGCCGCTGCGCGTCTTGATGCGGTATTCGGCGTCGTAGTAGTCGGCCTTGCCGTTGACGTGCTCGTAGAATCGCCGCGTGGCCTCGGGGCCTTCGTCGGGATGCAGGTTCTCGTCCCAGCGCCCCACGTGCTCGGCGCCGTCGCAGGGATCGATGTCGTGCCGCTCGCACCAGTCGTTGAACCAGCGCGTGGTGTCGGTCGCGAAATTCGTTTCCCACAAGCCCGATGCCCGCGCCCCAGGCCGCGGTCTCCAGCATGTGATCGGCTGAACGCAGATGCGCTTCATTGCGCTTGGCGGCGTCGATGTCCAGCGTGACGCCGATGACCAGCACCGGCCGGCCCTGCAGGTCCCACTCCACCGCGCGGCCGCGATCCTGCATCCAGCGGTACTCGCCGCTGGCGGTCATGGAAGCGGTATTCGAATTCCACGGAGTCGCGCAGACCTTGCGCGTGTTCCTGCAGCTGGCGGTCGACGCGATCGCGATCGTCCGGATGGAGATTGCTGTGCCAGGGATTGGGCATGGCCTCCCACTGCGCGCGCGAGTAGCCGGTCATCGCCAGCCACAACGGACTCGCGGTGCGCGCGTTGCTCGGAACGTGCCATTGCCAGAATGCCGCCCGCGCGCCCCAGAGCGCGGTGGCGAGGCGGGATTCGCTGTCGCTGCGCGCGACTTCTTCGCCCTTGCGGCGGTCGATGTCGAGCAGCAGTCCGCCGAGGCGCACCGCGGAGCCGTCGCGATCGCGCGCGCGTCACGCGTCCGCGATGCAGCACCCACAGCCACCGATGACCGGCGGCTAACAACCTGTACTCGCACTCGAAGCGTTCGCCGCCGTGGTGGCAGGACTCGGTCGCGGCGGCGAAGGCGCCGTGATCATCGGGATGGATGCGCCGCTTCCATTCGGTGGTGGACAGCGCACCACCGCCCGGACCCGCGTCAACGCCCAGCGTTCTCAGCCAGCTTTCGTCGACTTCGAAGCGGCCGGTCGGAACGTCCCAGTCCCAAACCGCGGCCTGCGCGCTTTCGAGCACCGAACGGAGTTCGGCGTCGAGCGAGGCCATGCTGGCGGCATCCGGGCGGGCGTTCATGACCGATTATTGTTACCTGACGGCCAAATATGCACTTTGAAGCACATCCGGTTTTACGCCGGAACAGCGTCCGAAAGTGCCAAATCGTCCGTACTTTCATCGCCTTCCGCGCATGTTCCCCGTTTGGCTAGGTTTTCTCGTAAGGGTCGTACGGCTATTGCGGTATGAGCGTTGTCAGTAGCCTCTGACATAAGGCTTTTTACAGAAACCTTGTCAAAGGGTTCAGGGAGTGAACGTGGTGGACGGAAGCACGACGAGAAATCCTTTGGTCGCCGACTACTCCGAGTGGCGCGCCCGAGATTACTTCCAGACCTACTACAGCGAAGTGGTCCTGCCGGACGAGCAGGCCGTCCTCGCCTACCAGATCGACGTCCTCCGCGCCGCGCGCGCCCGCTTCGGCCGCGGTCTCGAGTATGGCTGCGGCCCGACGATGCATCGCGCCATCGCCGCGTCGAAGTATGCCTTCCGCATCGACATGGCGGACTGGCTTGCCGACAACCTCGCCGAGGCGCGCGACCTGGCTGTGCGCCGATGAAAGCGCCCCGGAGTGGAAGCGTTTCACGCGCTACGTGCTCGCCTGCGAAGGCCATAACCGGCCTAGCAACCAGAAGGTGGTGCAGCGCGAAGCACTGACCCGCAAGGTGGTGCGCGGCCTGTACGTGAGCGACGCCCGCCTGCGTCAGCCGCTCGGCCCGGCGCGCGAAGGCTTCTACGACCTCATCATCACCGGCTTCTGCATCGACGCGATCTCCGCCGACCCGCGCGTGTTCCGCCGCTGCCTGCGCAACGTGACCTCGATGCTCCAGCCCGGCGGCACGTTCATCATCCATGCGCTTGCACCAGTGCAAGGCCTACAAGTGCGGCGACCGCATGTTCCCCGGCTCGAACCTCACCATCGACACCATGCGCGACGCGATGCTGGAGAACGGCTTCGCGAATTCGAGCATCGACGCCCAGGTCATCCCCTGCCCTGACAACCGCATGTACGGTTACTCGGGAATCCTCACCGCGTCGGCGCGCAAGTCGCCGAAGAAAGATAGTGGTGCCGGTGGACGGTTTCGGAGGTTGCGGCGCTACTCGCGCGATTGAGCCGCGGCGGTTCGCAACCTCCGAAACCGTCCACCGCACCCCTCTAGAGCCGCTGCACCAGCCACACCACTCCGGCCGCGCCCAGCGCGCACGATCCGAGTGGCAACACGCCGCCGGAGTACCACGCGGGTGCGCGCGCAGATAGATGAGCGGCAGCACCACGGCGACGATGCCGAGCTGCGCCAGTTCCACGCCGATGTTGAATCCGCCAGCAGCGGCAACAGCGATACGCCGCCCGCGTCGATTTCGCCGAGCGCATTCGCGAAACCGAAGCCGTGCACGAAGCCGAAGCCGAACGCCAGCGGCAGTCGCCAGCCGGACAGCTTCGGCACGAGGTTCAACGCGCCCGCCAACGCGATGGACGCCGCGATCGCGATCTCGATCGGTTGCGATGGGCAACACCACCGTCCCGGTCACCGCCAGCGCCAGCGTGGTGGAGTGCGCAATCGTGAACGCGGTGACGATCGTGACGATGTCGCGCGTCGACCTGGCCCAGACCCGAGGCGCCATGCCAGCTTGCCGTCGACAGGGCGCATGACGGAAGGCAACAACAGCAACAGCACGAAGGCGATGTGGTCGTAGCCGATGAGCACATGCCAGATGCCCTCGCCGACGAATCGCACGAAACTCGCCCAGGCCGACTGGCGTACCGGTTCGTTCCAAACCGGCTCGCCCGGACTCAACACTCCGGCCAGCGTTTCCTCGCCGCGCTTCAGGCTCAACAGCACGCGTTGCGAGGCATCTCCGGACAGGAACAAAGGCCCGCCCACGCCGAGCGATCCCGCACGAGAACAATCCGCCAGCAGCGCGACCGAGAGATAGTGCTGCCCGGCGTGATCCGCCAGCGCGAGATCATTCACCCGAAGCGCACAGGGCTCACCACCGCGTTTCACCACGAGTTGCGCCAGCACCGCGCCGGTGATGGCCGACCGCGCGTCCTGGACTTCCTGCCAGGTCGCGAGCCCATCGAAGTCGGCGTCGATGAACACCGTCCAGATGAGATCGTGCAGGGAGAGATCCCAGCGAACGGACTGCGATCCCCGCTCCTGCTGCTCGATGAACAGGTAGCTGGTGCTCAACGCATGCGCCTGCGCGCGCGGCACGAGCGCCGCCAGACCGAGCAGGCCCAGCATCAATGTGGCGACGACTTTCCTCACGGCCACACTCTAACCGCCCGCGCGAGCCGCGAGCAGGTCCCGCGTGGCCGCGTCCTCGTATCCCGTGTCGGCCAGCCAGGCTTCGAGTTCCCGGCGCGCGGCGGCATCGTTCGAAACCGCCACGGCCCGGGCCAGGACCCGCACGTCGGCGAGCTCGCGCTGGTAGCCGAAATTCTCCCGCGCGGCGGCGAGGGCCGCGGGCAAGTTGCCGCCGGCCAGCGCGAGCATCGCCGCTTCACGATGATGCGAGGCATCGCCGCGCGCCGTTTCCAGCTCCAGCCATTCGCGGGCCCGGCGCTCCAGCGCCGAGCGGTCCGCGCCTTCGCTCAGGGCCGCGCGCCGAACCAGCAGCGCCAGGCTCGGGTTCTGCACGTCCAGCGGCAGCAATGCGGCCTGGATGTCGCCCGTCGCGGCCAGGGCGTCGGACCACGCGGCGCGGATCGCGTCATCATGCGGCGCCAGTCCCGACGCCTCGCGGTAGTCGGAGATGGCGCCCGCCAGGTCGCCGCCTCGTTCACGCAGTTCGGCCCGCGTGGCCAGTAGATAGGCACGCGGCGCCGGCTCGAAGGCCGCCGCGTGCGCGGCGACGGAATCCAGCAAGGCGCGGGCCCGCTCGAGTTCGCCGCTGCCCGCCAGCGCCTCGGCCAAGCAGGCAAAGCCCGCGGACGCGAGATCGGCCCGGGCCTGCGTGAGCTGCACGCAGTCCGCGCGCGCGCCGGCGAAGTCGCCACGCGTCAGGCGCAGCGAAGCGCGACGCAACCTCGAGTCCGCGTCGCGCAGGTTCTCCCGCAGCAGTCCGTCCAGCAGCTCACCCGCGGGTGCGAAGGCGTGACGATACTGAAGTGTCTCGGCATAGAGCCGGCGCAGATCGGCGCTGGCTCCGGGCGACGCGGCGCGCGGGGCCAGCAGCGCTTCGGCACGGCCGAAGAACCGGGGCTCACGCGCATCGCGTGCATGTTCGATGTAAGCCGCGGCAAGCGCTCCCACCGTGGCATCGGAGTCGGGCTGCGCCCGCCACTCCGCCAGCAGTTTGCGCAGCGATTCCGAGGGCAGGGTCTGGCGCACATTCGCCACGACGAAGCCGGGATCGCGCGGCACGTACCGGTTGGCGGCCGCCGCGACGGCACAGGGAGAGTGCGTCGCGGCGGCAACCGCCAGCAGCGTCAACCACAGACGTGCTGGCACCCCCATCACTGGGCTCCGACCAGGGCGTCGAAGGTGGCCGGATCATTCGCGTCCTGCGCGAACGTGAAGCCGTTGAGCGGCGTCACCTCCGCGGTTTCGGCCTTGCTGAACGTCGCCATCGTGGTGTCGCGGAACGACGCGGCGCGTGCGTTCACCGTCACACCGAACGAGCGGTTGGCCGAAGCCCCCTGCGCATCCGTCACGGTGATGATGATGTTCGCCGTGCCGGTGGCGGCTTCGAGCGGCATCAACGTGAGCGTGCGCGTGGTGCCCGTGCCCGTCAGCGCCAGCCCATCGGCCGGGAACAACGTGGTGCCGTCCGCCGCCACGCTGACTGCCAGCATGTTGGCGGCCGTGGCGTCGTCCTGCACGGTGAACTCCACGGGGATGGCCGTGTCCTGGTTCTCCGCCTTGCTCGTGATGGCGGAGATCTGGGGCGCCATGTTGGCCGGAGGCGTCGGCGGCGGATCGCGATCGTTGCTGCTGCACGCGGCCACGACGAGAGTCGTGGCCACGAGCGCAGCGAGTGAGTGCTGCTTGTTCATTAGTAGCTCCCACCGGCGCCCGGCAGCGGCGTCGTCAGATACGGGAACTCCGAGTCGAAGTCCGCGGCCGAGACCGGCGCGCCATCGGTGAACGGAGCGAGACCGACCGGAGCGGCCGTGGTCGGGCACAGGCCCAGGTCCACGTTCTGCGTGCCGATCATGATCGGGTGACACAGGCGTCCCATGACTACCCGCAACGCGATGTCGACGGTGTCGTCACCGGGACGGCGGCCGTTCGGGAATCCCGCGAGATCACCACCGGCGACGCCGAAGTTGCTCTGCATCGCCGCCGGCTTCGCATCGATGCCCGTGTTGAGGCGGGTCATCTCCGAGTCCGTCACGCGCGCCAGCTGGTTCACGCCCGGGAATCCGCGCAGGAACGCCGTCACCAGGTCGACACGAGGCAGGTTCGAAGGCGCGATGTTCGCGAGATTCGTACCCAGGCGCTGGTTCACCGCATCCTTGAACAGCAGGTTCAACAACGCGGGCAGCGTCGGGTTCGTCACGTAGGTGCCGAACTGGCCGTCGTTCTTGGGCTCGCTGGAACTGAAGCGGTCCTTGTCGGGCAGACCGACCACCAGCTCGTTCACCAGCGGCATGCCGAGGCGCGAGACCTGGATCCACGGACCTCCATCGACTTCGGGACGCGAGAACGTCGGCAGCGGATTCAGCAGGCGGCCCTGCTTGAGGCTCGCGCTGGTCCATCCACCGATGACGCCATTGCCGCTGCCCGTGAGGCAGCTCTTGTGGACTTCGAGCGCCAGCGTGGTGACGTTCGCATCGTTCACCTGGTTGTTGTTCACGCTTTGCGTGATGCCATCGGGGAAGCCGTTGCCATCACCCGCGCCCGGCGCGCTGTCACCTTCCACCGGCACGAAGTTCACGAGGTCGAACACCGGGCCGAGGTTCACCGCGAAGCCTTCCTTGCGCTGTCCCACGAACACCTTGCCTGGCATGTTGCAGTTCGGGATGTTGACGGTGTGGATGAACGAACGCGCGTAGGCCTGGTAGCCCTCGACACTGCCGAAGGTCTTGGTGCCCACGAAATCGAAGGGCTTGCCGAACACGGTGCCGCCGCCCTGGGCATTGGTCACCCACTCCGGATCGCGGCCACGGCGATCGCCGCGCACCACGCCGAGCGTGTAGCTCTCGCGGAAGTTCAGGTTGGAAGTGTCACCGGCGCTGATGCCACCCTTGGCCTTCAGCGGAATCGCCACCTTCGGGCCGCCGATGTCGAGGCGGAAGCCGCGGTTGTCTTCGGCGAGTCGATTGGTGAAGCGGAACTGGAACGTGAGGTTCTCGCGCGCGTCACCATCGTTGTCGATGTGGATCTCGTACAGCGCGGACTGGTCCAGCGCAAAGTAGTTTGGGCCGCCGTAGGGCTGCTGCAGCGGGATGTAGTTAGCGAGGATCGTGACGTACCCGGCGCGGTCGGCCTGGTAGCTGTTGAACAGGTAGAAGTCGGTGGAGTCCACCGTCGGAAAGCGCGCGATGTTCGGCGCTTCACGGTGGCTGGAAGCCGAGGCCGCGACGGGCAGCAGTGCCGCGATGGCGGCTGCCAGCAGGCCGGAATGCTTGAGTCTCATGTAAGTCCCCTGAGAGTTGGATTGGATTGCGTTGAATGGAATGGACGGTGGGCAATACGCGGGGAGCGCGACTCGGATGCGTGGAATTTCCGGCGTTGGACAATATTTTTCGCGGCTGCATCCGGAGTGCGGATGCATCCGTAGGTTAGAATTCGGCCCACCATGAGTGCGCCGCAACCTGCCAAGCTCCAGGCCCTTTCGAGGCTCATCGGCGGCACACCGCTGCTGGAGATCCACTGCCGGTATCGTGGGCACGAGCACCGCGTCTACGCCAAGCACGAGGCGTACAACTTCACCGGCAGCATCAAGGACCGCATGGCGCTGTACATCCTGCAGCGCGCCTACGCGAGTGGTGAGATCGGCCCCGGCGACGTGATCGCCGAAGCGACCAGCGGCAACACCGGCATCTCGTTCGCGGCCATCGGCCGCGCGCTCGGCCACCCGGTGCGCATCTACATGCCGGACTGGATGTCGCGCGAGCGCGTGCTAGTGATCCAGAGCCTCGGCGCCGCGGTGATTCCCGTGAGCGCCGAGCTCGGCGGATTCCTCGGCTCGATCCGCATGGCCGACGACTTCGCCAGCGAAAGCGGCCGCGTGTTCCGGCCGCAGCAGTTCGACAACAGCGCGAATGTGCAGGCGCACTACGAGACCACGGGTCCCGAGATCACCGCCCAGCTCGCGACGCTGGGCCGCACGCCGACCGCTTTCGTCGCGGGCGTGGGCACGGGAGGCACGGTCATGGGCGTGGCGCGACATCTGCGCGAGCGCATCGGCAAGGACGTGCTCGCCTATCCACTCGAACCCGCCAACTCGCCTACGCTGCGCACCGGACACAAGGTGGGCCGCCACCGCATCCAGGGCATCAGCGACGAGTTCGTGCCATCGATCGTGCGGCTGCCAGAGCTCGGCCGCATCCTCGATGTCTGGGATGGCGATGCCATCGTGATGTCGCAGCGCCTGGCGAATGAGCTCGGCATCGCCGTGGGCATCAGCTCTGGCGCCAACCTGCTCGCCGCCCTGCAGATCTCGCACGAACAGGGCGCCAGCGCCTGCGTAGCCACGGTGTTCTGCGACGACAACAAGAAATACCTGTCCACCGACCTGTGCAGCGACGAGGAGTGCAAGGAGCACTACCAGGTCAACCAGGTGGAATTGCTGGGCTTCCAGGTGGTCCCGCCCGTAACGGTTGCATCCACGTCGACCGTCTTTTCGTAGAACCGTCACGAAGCGTGGCCATACTGGCCGCAGCTCCTTGCTCTGACGATCACGAGGAGAACGGATGAAACACCGCAAGTCCTTGCTCGCCTCGGGTGCCGCTGCCGCGATTGCCGGTCTCGCCTCGCCCGCTTTCGCCGCCGGCGTTCCCGCCGATGATCTCGACGAAGTCGTGGTCACGGCCCGCAAGCACCAGCTCATCGGCCAGGTGGAGTCCTCCACGCAAGGCACGGTGACTCGCGCACAGCTCGAGACGCGCCCGGTCATGCGCACCGGCGAACTTCTCGAGACCGTCCCGGGCCTGGTGGTGACGCAGCATGCCGGCGACGGCAAGGCGAACCAGTACTTCCTGCGCGGCTTCAACCTGGACCACGGCACGGACCTGGCCACCAGTGTCGACGGCATTCCCGTGAACATGCACACGCATGGCCACGGCCAGGGCTACACCGACATCAACTTCGTGATCCCCGAACTGCTCGATCGCATCGAGTACAAGAAGGGCACGTACTACGCCGACGAAGGCAATTTTTCCGCCGCGGGCGCGGTGGACCTGAAGTACCGGCGCTCGCTCGATGGGGCGCTGCTGTCGCTCACCGTGGGTGAAGACTCTTACGCGCGCGGCCTGTTCGCCGGTTCCGCGAACCTCGGCGGCGGCGATCTGCTCTGGGGCCTGGACTACGGCCAGACCGATGGCCCGTGGCACCTCGACGAGGACCTTCGCCGCATGAATGCGCTGGTGAAGTACTCGCGCGGCGAGCGTGGCGACGGCTTCGGCGTCACCGCATCCCTCTACGAGGGCGACTGGATCTCCACCGACCAGATTCCCGAGCGCGCCGTGAACGGCGGACTGCTGGACCGCTTCGGCTTCGTCGACCCCACCAATGGCGGCGAGTCGCATCGCTACTCGCTGGCCTACGACATCGAAAAGCCGTCGGGGTGACTGGCGCTTCCAGGCCAACGCCTATGCGCTGGACTATCAACTCGACCTGTTCTCCAACTTCACCTACGCCATCAATGCGGCGGAAGGCGACCAGTTCGAGCAGTTCGATGACCGCAAGGCTTTTGGCTTGCACTCGGAGATCGCGCGCGATACCCAATGGGGTGGCATGCGCGGCCAGCTGAAGATCGGTTTCGAATCGCGCTTCGACGACATCGGCCGCGTGGGGCTGTATCTCACCGACGATCGCGCGCGTCTCGCCACGATCCGCGAAGACTCGGTGGAACGGCTTGGCCTCGGCTTTTTCATCGAGCAACAGCTGCGGCCCACGGATTGGCTGCGCGTCATCGCCGGACTGCGGCATGACCGCGCGGATTTCGACGTGCGCAGCGATCTCGACGTGAACAGCGGCTCGGCCGACGACAACATCACCAGCCCGAAGCTGTCGTTCGTGTTCGGGCCCTGGGCGGAGACCGAGTTCTTCGTGAATGCGGGCCGCGGCTTCCACGAGAACGACGCGCGTGGCACGACCATTACCGTGGACCCGGCCGACGGCGTGACCGCGGTCGATCGCGTGCACCCCATGGTTCGCGCCAGTGGCGCGGAAATCGGCCTGCGCACGGCGCTGGTGCCTTATACGCAGCTCGCGCTCACGGCCTGGACGCTGGACCTCGACTCCGAACTACTCTACGTGGGCGACGCCGGCGCCACCGAGGCAAATCGCGCCAGCGAGCGGCGTGGCGTCGAGCTGGGTGTGTACGTGACGCCGCGCGAGTGGCTGACCGCTGGATGCCGACCTCGCCTGGTCGCATGGGCGCTTCAGCGAGTTCGATGCCGCCGGCGATCGCATCCCCGGCGCGGTCGAACGCGTCGCCTCGCATGGGCGTTGCCGTGCAGCACCCCAGCGGCTGGTTTGGTGGCGCGCGCTTCCGGCATTTCGGCGAGGCGCCGCTCATCGAGGACGGTTCAGCGTGCGCTCCGACCCCACCACGGTGGTGAACCTCGAAGATCGGGCGGTGCATCGGCAAGCGTTTCGCGGTCTCGCTGGCGGCCTACAACCTGTTCGACTCGCAGGACAACGACATCACATATTTCTACGAGAGCCAGCTGCCGGGCGAGGGCTGCGCCCGTGTCAGACCGCCATTTCCACCCCGTGGAGCCGCGCACGCTGCGAATGACGGTCGAGACCCGCTGGTAGGAACGCCGTAAACGCCAGGGCGCAGTAGCGGGCGCTGCCCGCGTAGGTAGAATCGCGCCCATGCTTGCTTCATCCCCGCGGTTCCGGGTCGCCGCCGCTTTCGTCGCGTCGTGCCTGCTCGTTTGCGCCACGCCCGCGCCTTCGGTGGCGCAGCAGACCGCTCCGGCGGTGAAGAAGCCCGCGCCGGCGAAGAAGAAACCGGCCGCGCCCGTCAAGAAGCCCGCGGCCAAGCCGCTGCCTCCCGCTCCGCCGCCGCCACCGCCGCCCGTGGAACTCATCGGCCACATCGTGATGCCGCCGGACGCGCTGCGCCCGGGACCGCCCTCCGGCCAGTTCGACGGCGAAGGCCGTCGTGCCGCGGCACCGCGATTCGATGCGCAGCCCGTGCAGGGCGTCAGCTCGATCAAGCCCGGTCCCACGCCCGGCGCCTGGTGGGGCCTCTCGGACAACGGCTTCGGCCGCAAGTGGAACAGCCCCGACTACCACCTGGCCATCTATCTATTCGACGTTCGGCCGCGCACCCAGACGGGTCCCGATTCGCGCACCGCCCTGCAGGGCGATCATCGAGCTGTCGGATCCCGCCAGGTTCTTTCCCTGGCGGCTGGCCGACGAGAGCTCGCCCGAACGCATACTCACCGGTGCCGACGCAGATCCGGAATCACTGGTCACCATGTCCGACGACACGTTCTGGATAGGCGACGAGTTCGGACCCTGGCTGCTGCACTTCTCGGTGGACGGCGACTTGCTGGGTCCGCCCGTGGAACTTCCTGACAACGTGCGCGTCGCCCGAGCATCCGCTGGTACTCGTCCGGCGCCGACACCGCGAAGCTCGAACGTTCGCGCGGCACTCGAAGCCATGGATCTCGCCGGTGACAACCGCACGCTGGTGATGATCCTGGAAGGCACCGTCGCCGGCGACGCGGCAAAGACCCTGCGGGTGTTGCGCTACGACACGCAGGCCGGGAAAGTGGCTGCCCGGCACTCTTATATATGAGCTGGACGCGGACTCGACGTCCGTCACCGACATGTCGCGCATCGATGGCAATCGTTTCGTGGTCATCGAACGCGACGACCAGAAGGGTGATGCCGCCAAGGCAAAGCGCGTGTACTCCATCGACCTGGACAAGACCGTTGCAGGCAAGCCGCTGGCGAAAAAGCTGGTCATCGATCTGCTCGCCATCGGCAACGCACGCAACCTCATCGAAAACCTCGCGCCCGGCGCGCTGTTCCGCTTTCCCGTACCACACGCCGGAATCCATCCAGGTGCTGGACCGCAAGCACGTGGTGCGTCGTGAACGACAACAACTATCCCGACACGGGCGGTCGCGGCGTGGGCGTGAAGGACGCGACCGAGTGGCTGTGGCTGGAACTGGCCGCGCCCCTGTGAGCCGCTAACAAACCCTCGTGACGCTGATCGCACTCAAGAACGCGGAACTCGCGTTCGGACTCACTCCTTTGCTCGATGGCGCCTCGCTGGCCATCCAGGCGGGCGACCGTGTCGGTCTCATCGGCCGCAACGGCACCGGCAAGTCCTCGCTGCTGGGCGCGCTGCTCGGCACGCTGCCGCTGGACGATGGCGAAGTGCAGCGTCGGCCCGGCCTGACCATCGCCGCGGTCGAGCAGGAGCCGGTTCTGCCGCGCCGCGCCCACGCTGCGCGAATCGCTGGTGTTGCGCGGCGACTTTGCCGCCATGCATGACGAGCGCGCCTTGTGGGCGCGCGAGGCGCGGCTCAACGAATTCCTGCAGCGCTTCTCGGTGAATCCCGAGGCGGCGCCGGCGTCCGTTTCGGGCGGCGAACGCAAGCGGGCCGCGCTGGCGCTGGCGTTCGCACTGGCGCCCGACCTCCTGCTGCTCGACGAACCCACCAACCACCTGGACGTGGATGGCATCGAGACGCTCGAAGAGCTGCTCAAGAAGAACATCACCTGCGTGGTGATCACGCACGACCGCCGCTTCCTCGACCAGGTCGCCACTTCGATCGCCGAGCTGGACCGGGGCTTGTTGCGCACCTTCCCTGGCAACTACTCGGTGTACGAACAGCGCAAGGCGGAGATCAACCTCGCCGAGGACATCGCGCACCGCCGTTTCGAGAAGTTCTGGGCGCAGGAAGAAGTCTGGATCCGCAAGGGAGTCGAGGCCCGCCGCACGCGCAATGAAGGCCGCGTCAAACGGCTGGAGCATCTGCGCGAGGAACGCGCCGCGCGGCGCGAACGCATCGGCCAGATCAAGCTCACCGTGGATACCGGCGAGCGGTCGGGCAAGCTCGTCGCCGAATTCGAGAACGTCAGCAAGAGTTTCGGCGGCCGGCCCATCCTCGACGACGTATCGCTGCGCGTCATGCGTGGCGACCGCGTCGGGTTGTTAGGGCCCAATGGCGTCGGCAAGACCACGATGATCCGGCTGATCGTCGGCACGCTGGAGCCCGATGCCGGGCGCGTGCGCCGCGGCACCAATCTGCAGGTGGCCTACTTCGACCAGCTGCGCGATCAGCTGGATCCCGAGCGCACCCTCGCCGGAGACCGTGAGTCCCGGTTCGGACTGGGTGGAGATCGGCGGCCAGCGCAAGCACATCTCCAGCTACCTGCAGGATTTCCTGTTCGACAGCCGCCGTTCCAACGCGCCCATCCGCATGTTGTCGGGCGGTGAACGAAACCGGCTGCTGCTGGCGCGGCTGTTCGCGCGTCCCGCGAACATGCTGGTGCTCGACGAACCCACCAACGACCTCGACATCGACTCGCTGGAACTGCTCGAGACACATGCTGGTCGATTACACCGGCACGCTGCTGCTGGTGAGCCACGACAGAACCTTCCTCGACAACGTGGTGACGCAAACCATCGCGGCCGAGGGCGGCGGCCACTGGCGCGAGTACGTCGGTGGCTACAGCGACTGGGTCCGGCAGCGGCCGGAGCCCGGAGCACGCGAAGCGCCGGACAAGCCGACGCCCGCCGTCACACCCGCGCCCGCGGCGGCAACGACCGCCAGGCGCAAGCTCAGCTACAAGGAGGAGCGCGAGCTGGAAGGACTCCCGGCCGAAATCGAGAAGCTGGAAGCCGAACAGCAGTCGCTCACGCAGAAGATGTGTGGCGGCGACTACCATCGCACCGCGCCCGACGACATGCGCCGCGATGGTGAGCGCGCCGCGGAACTGGACACGCTGCATCGCGCAGCGCATGGAGCGCTGGATGAGCCTGGAAGAAAAGTCATGAATCCGGAAAAGCCGTGAAGAACGTTCCGATCCGCATCTGGAAGGAAACCGCGCATCGCGGTGGCAAAGGCGTGAGCGCCATCAAGGGCATACCGTTGCCCGGCCCGCAGCTCGAGGAACTCTGCAGCACCCTCAAGAAGAAATGCGGCACCGGCGGTACCGTGAAGAATGGCGTCATCGAGATCCAGGGGGATCATCGCGATCGCCTGGTGGAAGAGATCAAGAAGCTCGGCTACACGGATGTGAAGAAGGCCGGCGGGTAAACGGGGACATCCCTCATTTCGTTGTAACAATCGGCTGGGAGACTCGCGACCCGACTACCTTCGACGATTGTTGCAACGAAATGAGGAATGTCCCCAATCTCCGGAGCAGCGCTGGTAGCTAGCGTCCGCGCACTCCGCCCGTCAGCACGATCCGCATCGCCTGCTCGACGGTGAGATCCGTCTCCGTCACCTTGCTGCGCGGCAGGTACACGGTATAGCCACCGATCTGGTAGCTCATGGGTAGATAGACGGCGACCAGGTCGTCGCCGCCGCCGATCCCCAGCGTGCTGGCATGTTCCTGCGTGATGAAGCCGATGAGCCTGCCCAGGCCCACGTCCACGGTGACCACGCGGTCGAGGTCACTTTTCTTCTTGTCCGTGTTCACCAGCCGCGTCATGTCGCGGATGGCGCTGTACACGGTCTTGACCACTGGCACACGCAGCAGCAGTTCTTCGCCCAGGCCCAGGAGCTTGCGCACCAGGAACTGGTTCACCGCGAGGCCGACGAGGAACAGGATGAAGAAACCCGTCACCAGGCCCATGCCGGGCCAGTAGTTGGCGTCGTCGATCACCCACTTGATGGGCTTCGACAGCAGCGATTCGGTGGTGACGCCCAGCCAGTAGACGAAATACACCGTCAGGCCGATGGGCAGGATGGTCACCAGCCCCTTGAGCAGAATGCTGCCGAGTTTCTTCATCGCGGTTCGGTGTCTTACTTCTTGGGTTTGACGAACTTCAACGTCATGCGATCCGACTCGCCGATCGCGTCGTACTTGGCGCGATCGAAGTCGGCGGCCACCGGCTGGCCATTCGCCGAGGACTGGCGCGTCGGGGGCAGCGTCCAGACGCCGAAGGGATGATCCTTCGTGTCCTTGGCATTCGCATTGACCTCGGACTTGCCCTCGAACTTGAAGCCCGCCTTGGTGGCGGCGTCGATCACCGTCTTCTCGGTGACGTAGCCACCGGCGACGGCGTCCTTCTGGTCCGGCTTGCCGCGATGCTGCTCGATGGCGAGCACGCCGCCCGGCTTCAGGCTGCTGAAGATCTTCGCGAGGTTGGCGTCCGCGGTGCCACCGTTGGCCCAGCCATGGAACACGCGCGCAGCAAGCACGAAGTCGAATTTGTTTTCCGGCAGCGGCTTGGCCTTGGCACCCCAGTTCACGAGGTTCACCTTGCCGTACACGCTCTCATCGGCGAACTTCGCGGCGAAATCGGCACGGCCCTTCTTCGCGTTCTCGGAGAGGCCCGGATCATCGAGATCGGCAGCCGTGGCGTAGAACTCGCCCTGGTTCAAACGAGCGTACGGCGCAAGGATCTCCGTCCACCAGCCGCCACCGGGCTGGAGTTCGAGCACGGCCATCTTCGGCTTGAGTCCCCAGAACGCCAGCGCGTCCACGGGATGACGATCGGCATCGCGCGCCTTCGCTTCGGGCTTGCGCCACTCACCGGCGACGGCGGTTTCGATGGACTTCTTGTCGGCAGCGATGCCGACCGTGGCCAGCGTCATCACTCCCAGTGCGACGCCAGCGGCGAGGAATCTGAATTTCATGGAGGTTCCCTCTCGATTCGATTGCGGGGCAGGCATGCTGCCACAGTAGACTGCGTCACGGGAGGCCAAGGATTTGAACGCTGCGCTGCGCCTGATCAACCTGGCGCTGATCATCCTGCTCACGATCATGGTGGCTCGCAGCCCGGATCCCGGGCGCGCCGACGCCGCCCGCGAAGGCGGACGCTGGTTCGGCGCCTTGATGATCGCGGCCATGCCGCTGCTGAACTTTCTGGCGCTCGGAAGAAACGCGACGCGCAACCTCCGGACTTCCGCTATCACCGTCTCCTGGCTGGTGCTGACGCTGTTCCTCCTGGCCGGCTTGTTCGCGGCGCTGCGCACCGAGGCCGCCTCTGGCGCGCTGCTGCTCGGCCTGACGATGTTCATCGCCCATTGCGCCCTGAACATCTGGAGCGTGCGGCGCCTGCGGCGCTTGCAGGACTCCGGTGACGAAGCCGAAGGCGACCTTTCGCTTCGCCGCTACTGGCGGGGAGAGTTGCCGTTGGGTGTCGTGTTCTGGGCCGGCGCGCTGCTGACGATGCTGATCCAGTTCCTGACACTGGCGGTGGTCGGATTGTTCGCCGAAGCGCTCTCGATCCGCGGCAGCGCGTTGCTCACGCTCACGGCATTCGGCGTGTCCACGCTGTTGTTGCTGCTGCATGCCGCCGGGGTATGGCGCACGGCACGTCGCCGCGGACGCGAAAACCCGGATTTCCGGGTACTGCTCGCGAAAGTCAGCGCGGCGACGATGGTGGTCGCATTCGGATTCTTCGCGTTCACCTCCCTGCGAGCGCCGCTGCGCGAACATGCGTTGATCGCGCTGGGCAAGGATCCTTTGCCGCAACTGGAGGCCAGGGTCACCACGAACGAAACGGTTCTGCTCCTGCATGGTCCTTTCGGCACCGGCTCGGCGGACCGGGTACGGCAGCTCCTGGACGGAGCGCCGAAAATCCGCACGGTGGCGTTGTCGTCGCCGGGCGGCCGATTGCGCGAAGCCTCCGCCATCGCGGCGCTGGTCCGCGAGCGCAAGCTCGACACCTACGTCGACACGCGATGCGAGAGTGCCTGCACGTTCGTGTTCCTGGCCGGCGAGGAGCGCGCCGCCACGCCCAACGCACGCATCGGGTTCCATCGGCCCTCGTTCGCGGGCGTGAGCGCGTTGGGCCTGGACTCCGCCACCGAAGACATGCTGGCCACGTATCGTGACGCCGGCGTCCCGGCGGATTTCCTCGAACGCGTGGCGGCCACCGATGCGCGCGACATGTGGTACCCGTCGCCGAAACAGCTCGAGACCGCCGGCGTCATCAATCGCGTGTCACTCGGCGGCGAGACGTCGGCCATCGGCTTCATCGCCGGCAGCTCGCGCAAGGAACTCGAAGCGGCCTTCCGCAACGTGCCGATGATGGTGGCCATGGATCGCCACTTTCCCGGAACCATCGACGAAGCCGTGCAGGCCGCGTGGATGGAGCGCAGCCAGGGCGGCATCGACTCCGCGGTGGGCAATGCAGCGCGCAAAGTGGTGGGCGACCGCTACCCGAAGATCCTTGCCGCGGCCAATGACGCCAGCCTCGATGTGTTCGCGCAGATCATGGTCGACGAAATGCGCGCGGCGCAGGCCATCAGCACGGAGGCTTGCCGGCTGCTGCTCGAAGGCCAGCTGAACATCGCGCAGGTCTTGTCGCCGAAGCTCGTCAAGCGCGAGCAGGACTGGGCATTGGGCGTGCTCGAGGCGGACAAGCTGGTCGAAAGGCCGCCGGTCGATGAGACGGACTTCCAGCAGACCATGGGTGGCGTCACTTCGGCGCTGCCTGCGGACGTGGTGGACGTGGTCGCCGACATGCCGAAATTCCGCGACGCGCCCGAACGCCAGTGTGCCGCGACCATCACCCTCTACGAGCACATCGTGAACCTGCCGCCCGCGCAGCGTCACCTGCTGCTGCGCGGCATGTTCCAGGCCGGTGCCTTCTAACTATGCGCCGACGCGATCCGCCACAGCCACGCGCCGATCAGCGCGCGTCCCAGCGGCTGGATCGCGGGATAAGACCAGTCCAGCATCCCCGCGGGCAGCACCGGCAGCTTCAACTCGTTGAGAAACAGCGCAACCGTCAGCGCGCACGCCGCCAGCATGAAGCCGCCGGCCGCGCGCGCCAGGCCACCCGCGGCCAGCAAAGCGCTGCCCAGGCAGGCATTGCCGATGGCGAAGCCGATGAGCAACACCATGTACATGCCATCCCAGATGCCGTCGTACATCATCGTGTTGATGCGGATCGCTTCGCGTGTCACCGCATCGGCGCCGTCCCAGGCCAGCCGCCAGCGATCGAAGGCGAACAGCGTGAAACCCTGCTGCCCCGCTTCGTTGATGGCCCACAGCAGCATGCCTGCGATGCCGGCGATCGCCAGCACCGGTGAGCGCTGGCGGAGCGCCAGCGCGACACCTAACGCGGCGGTGAACACCAGGAACGGATGCAGCAGATAGACCCACGCGCGCAGCTGGTAGGCCGCCTCGTGCACGCGTGCCATGCGCGCGGCGAAGTCCGGTGCCGGAGCGAACCACTCGGGCAGGAATATCAGCAGCAGGGTCGTCCCCGCGGACAGGAACGAACACAGCGCGGCGACACGATAGAAACGGGGATCGATGTTCATGGAGCCTCCACGAGCGCCGCCAGGCGCACCCACAACAGGCGGTCCCGGCCGTCCAACCTCCTCAGGAAGAAGAGCACCTTTCCGTCGGGCGAAAGAGCGGGCGCCGTTTCCAGTGCCGCCGTGTTCGCGCCGGCAAGGTTGCGCGGCGCGGACCAGTCGCCGCGGAACCGCCGGCTGAAATACAGATCCGTTCTGCCCACGGAACCCTCCCGAGCGGAAACCCAGATGCGCAGGCGGCCATCGCGCGACTCGATCAGATCCCAGTCGTCTGCCGCGGAATTGAATCCGCCATCCAGCGGCTCGGACTTGCCGAAGCCCGTGGCATTTGCGGGCGCGAGGAACAGATCGTCATCGCCGCGAGGGCCACGGGACGTGAATGACAGATCGCCATTGTTCAGCAGCCGCGGGTAGTAGATACCCGCCGTCCCGGGAACCTCGAGTGCCAGGTGGGCCGGCGCGCCGAATGCCGAGCCGCGGACCGCGGCACGAAACGCGCGCGGCCGCCCCGGACCGCCTGGCGGCCGGTCGCTGGAGAATAAGAACCATCGGCCATCCGGCGAGAACGCGCCTTCTCCGGCGGGCAACGCGGCACCGAAAGTTTCCACGCGGGCCAGCGCGCTCCATTCGCCGCGTGTCAGCGTCGACTCGTGGATTGCGCCGGCAACTTTTCCGTCGCCCCCAGGGTCCATGACCGACACGGCGGCGTGGCGAAAGCCGGGCGCGAAGGCCACGTGGGTCAGCGTCCGGCCTTCGGCCATCCACTGCGGCGGCTCGAAGGGTTGCGGCACCTCGGGCGGCATCAATCCGAAGTAGCGGGACTCGCCCGCTTGGGCCGGGCCGAGCACAGCGATGCAGGAAACGAGGAGAAGACGGATCATGTGGGCCAGCATGAGCCGGTCGCATCCGGCAGGCACGTGGCCTGGGGCGAATGACGGGATCGGGGGACGAATGAGGAGCAACGTGAACCACGCCTTTTCCAATCGGCTCTGGTGGCTGGCCGCGCCAGCCCTTGTGCTGGCGCTCATGTTCTGGTGTCAGCTGCATGGGCGCGCGTTGGGCGAAGATTTCGTCGGCTTCGACGTGTCGGCTCCCTGGGCGGCCAAGTCGGCGCTGGGCTGGGTGCTGGCAGGCGGATTGCTGGCTTACGCCGGCGAGCGGGTGCTCGGATCCGCGTTTGGCCTGAGGCATCGCGTACTGGCGCGTGTGGCCCTGGCGCTCGCGATTCCGTTGATGACGATGGGCAATGAGATCCTGCTGCTCGCCGGCGCCAATCCGCTGGGCCTGTGGCTGTATGACCGGCTACCGCTGCACCTGACCTTCGGCGCGTTGCTGTTCGCGGGATACCTCGGGATCCGGGCGCGACAGAAGGCGAAGGATGCGGCCAGTGCGGGTGCGGCCATCACGCGGGCCGAGCCCGGTGGCGCCCCCGCTTCCGAGGAGCCCATCGTGGAAGTGATGACCGGCACCGGCCGAACGTACGTGGCGCTCGCCGACATCGAATGCCTCGAGGCCGACCGCAACTACATCAACGTGCACACGCCGCAGCGCAGCTATCTACTTCGCCAGACCCTCGCCTCGCTCGAAAAATCGTTGCGGCCCGAACACTTTCTGCGGATCCACCGATCGACGATCGTGAATCGCGCGAAGATCCGTGAACGCCGCCGCGGTGGAGTGCTGGTGCTCCACTCCGGGCGCACCGTGCGGGTTTCGAGAGCCTTCGCCGACCGGGTGAACTGAAGGAAGCCGCCGCGCGACGGGGTTGGAGCGGTTTAGGTCGATCCAGCCGTCCTCGGGATCCCGAAAAGGAAGTTTGCGGGGAGCCGCTCGATGCGCCGGCATGCTCACGCCGACGGCGACACTGCTCCGCAGACTTTTCCGGTCACTTCTTCTTCGCCGGCGCCGCTGCCTTCGCCGCAGCCGAGGTCGCCTTGGTGGCTTCTTTGGCCGCTTCCTTGGCCGCATCCTTGGCGTTGCTCACGTCGGCGGCCTGTTGGTCGGCGCGCTTTTTCAGGCGCACGATGCGGTCGTCCCATGCCTTGGCGCTGGCGTCGCGCTGCTTCTCGAGCGCCACCAGTTCCGCCTTGGTCCTGTCCAGGTCCGTCTTGCGCATGGAAACGAGATCGTCGGGCGAAAGCTTGCGCTTGGGTTTCAGCAATTGCAGTCGTGCTTCCAGGCCTGAGCGCAGCTCCTGCTGCAGCTTCAGCACTTCCGGATACGTCGCAGGTCCCTGTTTGTCCGCCATGGTGGTCTCCTTCAGATACGGGTGTTGAAGTTGGTTTCGGGTGTGGGTGTCAGCGCCCCGGAGAACGTGGTCTCGTCGATGATCCCGGTGGTCGCATTGGCCGTGGCCGTCCCGCGGGTGACGCCGCCGCCGCTGATGGAGCGCAGGTTGGGCACACCGGTCACGCAATTCGCGGAAATGGCTGCACCCCGACCGCCGAGCACCACGGTGGCCTGGGTCAGCAGGTTTTCGTTCCGTGCCGCGAAGTGATCGCAGACATTGCTGGAGAACACGATCTTGTCGAACCAGAAACCGATGCCGGTGATCGACGGCGAATGGATCAGCTCCACGAGATGCGTCCTGCCGAAGCCGCGCAGGACATTGTTGCTGATCAGCGCCGCCGGGCCGCCCGGGACGAGGTTATCGAGAAAAACCATGTTGATCGGCGCCACCAGCTGCAAGGCACGATGCTCGAGCGCCTGATCGACGTTGCCATTCGAGGCCGTCACGCGGTTGCCGATGATATGGCAGTTCGCGAACCAGGCCTGGATGCCGATGACGGCTCCCGCCCCGACCACGCCGTCCGGCCCCACGCCGGACTCGATGACTTCGCAGGATTCGATGCGCAGCGTGCTCAGGTTGGCGAACACCGGCTGCGCCGATACGGCGACGATGCCGCCCTGCACGATGCCCAGGAAGGGCTGTTGCCCGCAGTTGATGATGCGATTGCGTGACAGCGAGCAATTGCCGAACTCGAACAATCCCAGTACGCCACCGAAGATCGCACCGGTGATCTCGTTGTCATCGAAGGTGAACTCGGCCTCGTTCGTGACTCCGCAACCGGCGAGCGCGAAGGCGGCGCGATTGTTTCGCAGCACGTTGTGATCGCCCTCGCTGCACACGAACGGCAGCGGCACCGCCGCGATCAGCGTGCCGGTCACGGTGGTGTAGGCGCAGTCGTCGAGGCGCACGCCGAACCAGCCGCGACCCTGGCCATCGATGCGATTGTCGGTCACGGCCACACCATTCGAGAGCGAGATGACGATGCCGGTGGTCGGCCCCTGGATGATGTTCTCGATGACCGTTGAGCCGGTGGCGTTCACGCCCGTGGCCAACGCGCCGCAGTAGATCGCCGGCGGCATGGTCGCCAGCTGTTCCGGCAATGTCGAGGTGATCAGGTTGCCGCGCACCAGCACTTGGTCTATCTGCACCCGGATACCACCGAGGTAGTCCGAGTCCAGCTCGATGCGGTTGTCATGCACGCGGCTGTTGCGGCCGCCGCCGCGCAGGTCGATGGCATAGAACCGGTCCGGCGAATCCAGGTAGGCCCGGAGTTGCGCGGGTGTCACCGGCAATGGGTCCGAACTGAAGGCGTTTTCCACCGGCCGGCGGATGCGGTTCGCGGCGATGGTCACGGCCGTGGCGTTCTCCAGCACGGCGATGCCGGTCTGGTAGTTGAGGATGGCGTTGTTGTCCAGGCGATGAATGCCCTCGGACTGCGATGCGAACTG
Source organism: uncultured Pseudomonadota bacterium (assembly GCA_963846605.1). Taxonomy (GTDB): domain Bacteria; phylum Pseudomonadota; class Gammaproteobacteria; order Steroidobacterales; family Steroidobacteraceae; genus CADEED01. The sequence goes on along the minus strand of CAWJWS010000002.1, from coordinate 177,005 downwards.
GATGCCGAATTCGCCGAAGGGCATGGAAAGCGCCGCGATCGAGTAGACGGGTCCGATCAAGGTATTGCCGCTCGCGTGGCAACGCGCGCCGATCTCGCCCAGCCAGATGCCGTATACCGCGTTCGTGATCGTGTTCTCTTCAAGGAGGACGTCGGAGGAGTCCTCGACGTACAGCCCGATGTTGAAACCCACGAACGGGCCGGTGTACGTGACCTGCATGTCGACGTCGCGGATCACCAGGTGATCGACGTCTTCGGCGTAGATGACGACGCCGAAGCCGGTGTCCGGCTGCAGGATGCGCAGGTGCTCCACCATCACGTTGTGGACGCGGCCCGCGCCGGTCGGCACGATCGCGAATGCCGTGCCGACTCCCGGCGCCACGTGGATTTCGGCACCTTCGCTTTCGCCGTGTATGTGGATGTCCGACCGATCGACCATGATGGTCGCGGCAATGTTGTGCACGCCGGCCTTGATGCACACGCAACCGCCGGCGGGCGGCAGCGCGTTGATGGCGGCCTGGATGCTTTCGCCGGGATGAACGACCTCGGTGCAGCAGCCAGTGTCGGGCGGCCAGGGCTCGCGGCAGTCGCTGGTCACCACCGGCGTCGCGCCGGAAGTCACCAACGCGAGGCGCGCATAGTGATGCAGGATGCCGCGCGGCGGCGCATCGGTCAGCACGTCGATGGTTCCGGTGGCGGTGCGCGCCGCGAACACCCAGTAGTCGCCGGCATGCAACGTGTCGGTGTTGAGACTGCCGAAGCGCACAGAGATGCCGTCTTCGAGCACGAAGGCCGTAACGTTGTCGACGTCGCGCAGCGGCACGGGGGCAGCCAGCGACGAGTCCCAGCGGCGGATGCGCGGATGGCGACTCGTGCTGATCGTGAAGGCCGACAGATCGACGTCGATGGTGATTTCGCCAGTGGCGTGGTTCACGGCGAGCACGGTCGCCATGTCGCCGCCCCTGCCCGTTTCGCGCATCGCATATTCGACGTGATCGTCCAGCAGCTCGATCTCGTTACCGGGCTCGAAACGCGTCCACGAATCGCGCCCGGTCGAAACCACCGTGATGATGGACTGGCCCGCCACGGGGCCCGCGATGATGGACACCACGCGCGCGGCCAGCGAGGCATTGTCGCGTGACCACTTGAACTGCGCGCGCGCCGGGCCCACGCCGCCCAGCGTGCCGACGCGCTGGATCTCCACTCGATACAGGCGATTCTCGATGCCGGTGTAGCCGCCCGCCGGGTTGATCACGCAGGGGCCGCCCGAGGGCACGGCCGGGGCCAGCACGGTAGTCAGGCGCGCCGTCGACGGCGCGGTCAGCGTGGCCCAGGTGGCCGGCGGCGTGCTGCAGCTGTCCGGCGTCGCGGGGAACAGCACCTTGACCTGCCAGGCGGTTTGAACGCGCGTCGCGGTGTCGGGTCCGTTGAGCGCCACTTCGCGCAGCTCGTCGTCCTCGAACATCGTGACCTCGCGCTGCCACACGTCGAGATACACCAGGTTGATGTCGCCGGCCGTGGGCGAGAGCGCGGGGAAGGGCAACGCGGATGGCGGCGACAAATAGAAGAATGGCTGCTGGCCGTAGAACAGCGGCCCGGAGCCCACCACGCCGCCAACGTTCGGATCGAACGGCGTGGCCAGCGACATGTCGCCGAAACACTCGGCCTGGATGCCGTCCACGTACATGCGCCCGATGCCGATGGTGAGCTGCCCGGCGGTGACGCCGATCTGGAACGCGGTCGGCGTGGTGGATGGATACACCGCCTGGCCCACGGTGTCGTACATCTCCGAGCGCGTGTGCCGGTCGAGGATCTCCTCGAACTCGTTGAATTCCGAATCGAGGCTGACGCGTCCCTGCTGCCTGTGCAGCCCGCTGAAGCCCTTGGTCGGCTCGAATGTGAATCGGGTGTAATCGCCAGCCATGGTCGCACCTGTTCTCTATCTATTGGGTCAGTTCACGAAGATGAAGCCGGCCTCGAGTCCCACCGGCAGGTATTCGTCGAGTCGCAGCCGCAGGTTCGCCGCGCGCTGCGGTTGCTTGAGCACGCAGAACACGCCCATCTCGGAACCGTCCGCGGCGCCGGTGGCGATGTGTGGCGGTCCGGCGCGCCGCAGCTGCGCGAAATCCGCGTGCCCGTAGACGTCGGTCTGGAACGACGGCAGCAGCCACGCGGCCACCTGCGCGGATACCGCGGCCTCCCATCCCGGCGGCAGCGGCGTGCCGCTCGCCTGCGCCTCGTCTTTCACGCGCTGCTGTTCGCGCGCGATCTCCAGCGACGGCTGGCAGCGATACTGCTGGGGCGCGTGCGAAGTCAGCGGCACGAAGGAAAAGCGCACGCAGCCGGCCTGGCGCTGCTCCACCTCGATGGGATGGGTGAAGATGGTTTCGCTGGCCAGCTCGATCTTCAGGAAGAACGCCGGCCCGAACAGAGTGCTGCGCTCGACGTGCACCGGCGGACCGTTGTCGCCCGCGGCGTTGGACACCGACGCCACGCGCGCACCGCCCAGTTGCTCGATGCCGAGTACGATGGAATCCAGCAGCACCAGCCGCATGCACTGCTCGGGAATTCGCAACGCGCCGACGATGCAGAACGCCATCTCGACGTTGAGCTCGCGATTGATGGGCGCGCCGGCGCCGGTGCTGGCCGCGACCACCAGGCTGGGACCGGTCGGCGGCAGCGCCTCTTCCTGCTCCACGGAACGTCCAGGCACCAGCGTGGTGTGCAGCAGCCGCAGGCGCTCGAGGTCGCCGTCGATTCGCAGGCCGCCTTCGACCAGCAATCCGCCCAGCGTCAGTGAACCGCCGGGACCGGCGCTGAGGATGGAAATCGCGCCCGCGGCGAGCTGCACGTGCGGACGAAGTCGATCCGCCGACTGGATGATCAGCGTTTCACCCGCCGCCAGCGTGATGTTGGTGGCCAGCAGATAGCTGGCGTTATCGTGCACTTCGATGACGGTGCGCGGCGCGGCCGGGCGCGTGGCGATGGCGGTGTCCAGCGCCGCGCCACCGCCCACCACGACGATGGGCGCAGGTTCGCGCACCAGCCACTTGGCGCGCGGGTACTGGCCGCCCCCCATCTCCATGCTGAAGCCGTAGTGATAGCCCACCGTAATGGTCTGACCGGCTCGGCCCGTCGGCACCACGAGGCGACCACGCGAGATGTCGACGAGCACACGGGTGCCTGCGGGTTGCGCCATCGTGGCCCAGTTCGCCAGGTTGGCGCACTCGATGTCGTTGGCAACCAGGGGCGTGGGCCCGTTGTAGACCACGACGCTGCGATCGTCGGCCAACGGTCCGTAGTAGTCGGTCGCGGGCGTCGGCGCCGCGGGCGGCGACGGCGGAACGCGCCGCAGGTCCTCGAAGAAGGCAGCTGGCCGGATCGGCGCTTCCACGTGCAGCTCGGTCGCCACTTGCGATTCGTTCGCCTCGCGACGACCGGGACTGAACATCTGCGTGTCGTTGCCCAGCGGACTGAAAGTCCTGCGCCAATTGGTGCCGCCGATTTCGCGCGGCGTCACGTGGTCGATGGGGAACGCGCTGAGGCGCCAGAGGAAGAAGCCGATGTTCGGAATGTTGTACCAGCCGTCCCACTCGTTGATGCGGCGCACGTCGACGGTATGCGTGGCCGCATCCCAGGCGCCGCCGATGCGCGTGCAGGCCTCGATACGCCGCAAATCCGGACAGCCGTGGCAGTCGGGGCGCAGATGCTCGAGGTGCTGGTTCCAGTCGAGCAGCGTGAAGAACTCGACGATGTGCGCATCCCAGCCGGTGACGTCGCGCGCCAGTTCCTCGAGCATGGGCGGCGTGCCCTTGCGCCGCCGGTAGTAGATAGTCTTGGCCACGTCTGCGCGCAGCCGGATGGGATTGCGCGGGCGCAGGTCAGGCCCGGCGAGGTCCGTGAACAGCGACTGGGCGGTGGCAGCCGCCGGCGCGAGGTCCAGGTCGTGCAGCGGAATGTTGGCCACCAGGTCGCCGATGTACGGCACCACCCAGCGCTGGCAGGTCTCAATGAAGTAGTCGTCCCAGAGCTGATCGACGTTCTCGCGCAGCGCGTCGGCCTCGGCGGTGATCAGCCGCAGCAGCGCGCGCAGCTCGTTGTCGTTGTCGGCGTCCGCGATGCGGTACAGCGCGGGCATCAGCTCGAACAACCGGTCGGGATGGCGCCGGATGGTCTTCATTGCAGCAGTCCTCCGCTCGCGGTCAGCAGCACGTCCTGCGAGGGAATCTCGATCCAGGCGATTTCCGCCGGCAGGATTCCGGGATAGCTACCGCCCGCGGGACGCGCGGGCAGCATCAACAGGCGGCCTTGCGGCTGCGGCAGCGTGTCGTCCACGCCATGCGCGGCGCGGAAGACGGCGTCGCTGCTCTTGAGGTCCAGCGCGTCGATATCCACGGCGAGCACGCCCTCCACGTCCTGCAGCACTCGATACATGTCGCTGAGGTACACGGGCTCGGCGAAGCGGCGCTGCTCGAACGACAGCGCGTCGAGCAGCGCGGTGCGCGCCGCGGCCAGCACCACGTCGTTCAGATGGCGTGGATCCACAGTGAGGTGCGCGGTGACACGCACTGGCACGGCCGAGTAGTTGGCGATCACCAGCTTGTGGTTCGGGTCGCGTTCGGTGGCCAGCATGGCCAGCAGCCGCGCCAGGCCGTCCGCCGAGAACAGCGCGCCTCCCTGCGCGGCGACGGTGAGATGGATCACGCGCCGATCGCCGCTCCACACCCAGTCCGCCGCCGACTTGGCCACCTCGCCGGCCATCAGCGCCAGGTCCTCGAAGTCGCGCAATGACACGGCGCGACCGAAAGTGCGCACGCTGCCGGGCGCGGTTTCACGCGCATGCGCCAGCGATTCGGGATCGGCTCCGCCATCGGAGGGCAGCAGGTTGATCGCACTCTTCACGCCGGTGGGCCGGTCCACGAGGTTCGAGAGCTGCCGGGCCGCGACGCGGCCGACGAGGCCCGTGCCATGCCGGTACGTGGCCATGATGTTCTGCCGCCCGGTGTCGGGGCGCGCGCCCATGTTGCCGTCGCCGAAGCGGATCGAGGCGGTGCCGTCGTCGGCCATGCGAGAGACGTAGACCTGGTCGCGCGGGCCCGCGCCGAACAGGGTCGGCCTCTCGTCCCAGAGGACGCCATTGACCAGCACCTGCAAGGTGGATTCGATGCCGCCGGGCACGGCACCCGGGACGCGCGTCAGCAGTTTCTTCTTGAGCGGGAACCGCTGGAAGATCTGCGCGGCATCGCCATCGCCGAGCACTTCGCGCCGGACCGTCTCGCCGTGGCTGGCGGGCGCGACATTGCCGAGCAGCACGGCGCTTGCGCCATCGAGCGCGGGCGGTGGGTCGGCATCGAGGAACAGCCTCAAGTAGGCGCGCGGCTCATGCACGGGCAAGGAAGGCAACACGATCACCCGGTCGTCGTCGCGCACGATGCCCACGAGGTTGAAGTCCGAGGACATGGCCACCGCGACGCTGGTGGCGTTCAGGAAGAAGAAGGTGGTGGTCACATCCTGCGGTGCCCCGCCGCGCGTCGTGAAGCGCACCGTGCCACTCAACATGGCGCCGGTCGCCAACGGGGTCATGCGCGCCGACACCACGCCGTCGAGGAACCGCACCTGCGCGGAATCGAGGCCGAGATCCGAGACGGTGCGCGGATCGCCAGCGGTCGGCCCGAACCAGACGTCGTCGCCGGGCACACCCGGCGTGATCATGAAGGCGTCGCCGGCCTCGTTGAACACGCGGATGACGCGCGCCTGCGCAAACGTCGGCGATCCGGGAACGGCCGCGCGGATCGCATTCTGCAGCGCCGTCGAAATGAACGCGGTGTTGCCCGTGCTGAGCGTGGTTTCGTCCAGGGCCAGGACTCTCGGCGGGGAGGCGCCGATCCGAACGCTCAACTCGGCGCGCGGCCGCGAGGACAGCGGCAGGATCGTGGGATGCGAGCGCGACACCAGCGCGGTGATGGGCGTGACCTGGTCGGCCGCCAGGCCGATGGCGGAGATCGTGAGCTTGTCAGTCTCCGCCGGCTCGAAGGACACTTCCGCGCCGGCCAGCGAGACGCCCGCGACCCGCGCCGCGAGCGGCGCGCCGCCGGCGGCGTCCGTGAGCAGCAGTTCGCGGCCGGGCGCCACATCGGCCAGCGCCAGCGAAGTTCCGGGCACGTAGGCGCCTTTCTCGATGCCGCGGCCGATCTCAACCGACGACGAGCCGTCGCGCCGCCCCGGTAGATAGATGTCGCGCGAGGTCACGGCGGACGGATAGTCGAAGGGCCAGAAGCGCAATGGATCGCCCGTCAGTTCGTGCAGCACGATGTTGCGCACGTTGTCGCCGCTGCCGGCGATCAGATCGTTCACCGCCGTGCCACCGGCCAACGGCGTCAGCGTGAGCTGCGTGACGGTGTTGCTGACCGCCACGACCGTGACCGCGGACAGCGTGCCGGTGGGAATGCTGGTGGCAGAACGCTCCACCAGCTTCTCGGTCACCGCGGTCACGGCGAACGGAATGGCACTGGTGGTCGCGCCCACCGTGGCCACGGCCAGCAGGATGGAGCCGGGTTTCAGATCGGCGTAACGCGCGTCCAGCGACAACTGCGACGCGGAGCTGGAATCACCGTGCAGCGTGTAGTTGGTGAGCGCCTGCGCCAGGTAGGTAGTCGTGGCATCGGTGGGCACCGCGCGCGCCGCGACCACCAGCACGGGCTGCGCGTCGTAGCCGAACAGGCGGAACGAACGCCCCAGCTTGTAGGCACGCGTGTGCGCCTGGCCGGCGTGGTATGCCTCGCCGAAGTTGCCGCCGCCGATGGGCGATTCCCAACGCAGGGTCAGCAGGTCGTCAGTGACACCGCGCGCCGCCACCGTGAGCACTTCCGTGGCGAGGGGCGAATACAGCATCACGCGGTCGCCCGGCGCCAGGCTCCAGGCAATGGCGATCGCCGCGGGATCCGGCGCCGCGTGGGCTTCCGAGCGTCCCGCCGCCGTGGGCGACGCCGGCAGCGGCCGCGAAAAGATGCGCGCGCGATTCAACGCGCCGCTGGCGGCAATGGCCTGCAGGGTCTCGTAGGTCTGTGCCTTCTGGCCCTGCGCGGGCACGCTGGCCACGCGCGTGCCGACCGGGATCAGCGCTCGCGCCGCGGCCTCCAGCGTGAACGCCAGCCGCGTGGTGGCCGCGGCACCCGGCGTAAGCTCGTAGCCGATCAGCCGCACCAGCCGCAGCAGCGAATCGCGCAGCGTCGCGGTGCGCAGGAACGCTTCGTTAGCCAGCCGCTCCTGGTAGAACGTGAGCACGTCGGCCACCGCCGACCACAATTCGATGGCGGTGATGGTGTAGTCGTCGTTGACGCGCGTGCCGAGGTCGGCGAGCTGGGGCACGCGCGACAGTTCGTCAGTGATGTCCTTGCGGAAGGTGGCGAAGGTGCCGATGCGGTAGGCCACGGCGGAGAGCCCGGGGCGATTCGCGATTTCGGCCGGCACGGCCGCGACCGGCGTGGTGCAACACAGGCAATATCCGTCGTTCATGACCCACCTCCCGCGTCGATGGTCAGCGTGCCGTTCTCCATGTTGCTAGGGTTGTTATCGAGACGCGCGATCTCCCAGGCGCCGATCGGCAGCACGCCGCTATCCAGCTCTCCGGCCGCGTCGCGCCCGTGTCGGCGGAATTGCGTGACCACCGCCGACTCGACGCCCTCGACCTTCTCGACGATGGCGTAGATGGCGCTGAGATACACGGGCTGGCCGAAAGTGAAATTCGTCGCGTTGAAGAATCCCGGCGTTCCATCCGGCCGCAGGCCGGCGGACAAGGCCACCGCGACCGCGTGGCCGACATCCGCGGCGAAATAGCCCGCCTTGGCGCATACGTGGATGGCGATGTCGAGCGGCGCGTAACGCGCCGAGCGGATCTCGAGGTCGTAGCCCGCGAGGCGGTAGCGCGTGAGCGAGTCGGCCACGAACTGGCGGAAGGCCGGCTCGAGGCGCGTGACGCCGCGCGCATCGGTGAGCACGTGCTCCTGCAACACGGGGTCGATACCCACGAACACCGTGTACCAGCTGCCGGTCCAGCGGAAGCTCGCGACCGCGCCGGCCACGCCGTCGATCCTGAGGGCAGCGTCACGATAGTCCTCCTCGGTGACCGCGCGCAGCTGCGTGGCGCGAAACGCCGCGGGTGCGTGCTGGCGCACTTCCTCGATGAGCTCGGCGTCGACGCCCGGGCTGGCGGCCAGCGGATTGCGCACCGCGTCGATGGTGGGCCACGCGAGCGGCAGCGGATCCGGCACCACCACGTGCACCAGCGCATCGGCGCCGATGTTGCCCGGGCGGCCGTTGCCCACGCGATACCACGCGTCGATGCGATCGATGCCGCTGAAGGAACTGCCATACTCGCCGTCGCCGAAGCGCAGCACCCCGCGGCCCTGGTTGTCGACGTCGGCGACGAAGTGATGCGCGAATTCGTCGCTGTCGAGCAGGTCGCGCGCCGGCCACCAGTTGCCGTTGACCACCGAGTTGAAACTGGTCTGCAGCGCCGCGGCCGGCGCGACCGCGCGAACCTCGCGCGCCAGGTCGGGACGTTCGCGCACCGGCGGGAACGTCAGCGGGTCGTCGTCGGGCTGGCTCTGCATGGTCAGCGGGCCCTGTTCCAGCCTCAGCCGGAATCCCGGGCGCTCGAGCACCGCGGGGTCGACGTCGTAGCGCTGCGTGACCGTGCGGCCGTGATCGGCGAGACCGATGTTGCCCCGCGCCACCGAGACGCGCGGCACCACCGTGCCGTCGTCGAGCCGCGAGGTCAGGCACAGCGGGAATTCCAGCGCGTCGACCTTGCGCCAGGTGACCTCGACCAGCGGCAGCGTCTGGTTGAGCGGCACGACGCCCACGACCGGCTGCAGTTCGCCGGCCGCGTCAAGCGCGGCCAGGAACAGCCGGTCGCGCATGCGATCCGGCGGCGGCGGCCCGGGAGGCGGCGGCCCCGGATTCACGGTCTCGATGCGCACCACCTGGCGGTGCAGCGGGTCCGCGTCCGCCGTGGCGCCGGTCGTGGGACCGCGGACTTCCTCGAGCAGTAGATAGTCGCCAGCCGCCAGCGGCGGTCGCACCGCGGTCATGGTCACGGCGTCCACGGCGTACAGGTGCACCGTGGTGGCGCCGCGCGACAGGCAGCACTGCTCGTTGCCCCAGGCGTGCAGTCGCAGCTCGTTGTTGAGTGGATCAACGGCGACGGAAGCCGCCGTCTCGAACACGCGCACCTGGGCCAGCGACGGATCGGTGCGATAGTCGAGATCGGTCACCGGGTTCAGGCGCGTCCCGGGCGACGCCACCGGTTGAGGCACGGGCAGCACGCCGGGCTGGCGGTCGAAGCGCATCGGCGTGTCGATGCGCGTGACCAGCTGGACGCCCGGCGCGAGGGTTCCGGCCGTTCCCACGCGGTAGTGCGCGAAGGTCCAGGCATTGCGCCCGTCGTGCATGTCGTAGTCGATGAGCCGCGCATGCCGCTTCGCGGAGATGCGCTGGCGCACCGTGTCGAGGAAGGCCTCGTTCGACACGGCGTCCTGCAGGTAGCTCAGCTGGTCGCCTTCGTAGGCGAACAGCTCCAGCAGTGCGATGCCCAGGTCCGCTGGGCTGCGTTCCACCCAGGTGGGATTGCGCTGCGCGACCAGGTCGAGCAATAGCTGGCGGAAGCTCGCGTAGTCGCGCGCCAGGTAGTCGAGCCGAGGCTCAGGCAGCACCTCCGGTGGGCACAGGTGCGCCGGCGCGCAGTCGAAATCGACTGGACACCCGGGACGGAAGTTGATCGGCGCCACCGAGAACAGCCGGTCCAGCGGATCGAAGATGTAGCGCCAGATGCCGCCGTCGTCGCGCGCCCAACCCACAGACAACAGATAGGGCGAGTAGTCGCCCTGCTGGTCGACGATCACGTCGAGCACGTTGGGATCTGTGCCGCTGATGGCCGCGGACAGCACCTCGATGCCGAGGATGCGCGTCCCGCCGTGGATGACGATGGGCGAGGGATCGGCAACCAGACCGTACGCGCCGGCCGGTAACGGCAGCAGGAAATGCAGGTGCAGCACGTTGCTGCCGCCGGTGATCTCGAACTCGATGAAGTCGATGCCGTTCCAGGTCACCTGCGACAGCAACCGCTGGCGGCGCAGGTTGTCGCGGCAGCCGGGCCCGAGCGCGGCGAGGATCTGTGCGGCGGAGGTGACGCTCATGGCTCAGACCCGGATCGGCGAAGTGAATGAAAGGTCGCGCGTCTCGCCGGTGCCGCGCTGCGTGAACACCACCGTCACCGTCAGCTTGTTGTCGAGCGCGACGACTTCCACGCGGTGCACGAGGATCACGGCGTCCAGCCAGCGCGTCAGCGCGCCCTGCACCAGGAATTGCGTGGCGGCGGCCAGCGCGCTGGAGTTCGGCATGAACACCAGTTGACCCACGCCGCAGCCGAATTCGGGGCGGTTGACCCGCTCGCCCGGGTTGGTGAACAGCACCTGGTAGATGAGATCGCGGACGTGGTCATCCTCGTTCGTCTCGGCCGTGCGGCCGCGGCCATCGATGCGATAGGGGAAGTCGAAGTAGTTGGACCGCGCCATGTGCGTCTCACCACCGGTCGATGCTGTCGGCCGGCTGCAGGTGCGTGCCCGTGCCGGTGTTGTTGCGCACGCGGGTCATGATGGCGCCCGGGTTCTCGTTCAGATGCCGGATCACGCCTTTCGCGATCGCCAGCGCGAATTTCCGGCGGCCGTGCGGATCCTCGCTCGGCCCGTACGGCACCTGCTCCACCATCGCGTCTTCGATGGCGCGCGCCATGCTGCCCACCTCGAGCACGCCGCTGGCATCCATGGTTCCGATTCGCAACTTGACGGTACTGCTCATGCGCGGTTCCTCATCCGAGCTTCACTTTCATGGACAAGAGGTCGGGCGTCGGCGGATTCGCCGGCACGGTCGGGATCATCGGGGTCACCGGGAACGGGCCGGCCATCTGCCCGGAGTGCATGTGCGTGTTGAACGACAGCACCAGCTTGTTCAGGAACTTCATGAGCTCGTCGCCGAACACACCGGAATGCGTGGAGTCCTTGACCAGCTCGATCTGCGGCGCGTCCACGATCACCTTGGTGCCGGCCTTGAGCGTCACGTTGCCGGCCTGCACCTCGATCTTGAGGATGTTCTTGCCGTCGGAATCCGAGAGCGCGATGGTCTGGCTGTCGTCGTGGAAGGCCAGCAGCATGCCCTGCTCGCTGCGCACGATCTTCACGTCCGGCACCGCGGCCGTGCCCTCCTCGTCCTTGGGTAGTTTGTCGTTGCCCCACCAGCAACCCACCCAGATGGGGCGCGATACGTCGCCGGCCTCGAACTCCAGCCACACTCCCGCGCCCACGGCCGGCACCATGTAGTGCCCGGTCTCGTCGCCGGCATAAGGCGCGCAGGGCAGCGCCCAGCCGCTCTCCACGTCGCCGAGTATTTCCGGCACCTTGGCGCGCAGCCGCCCCTGCTTGCGCGGGTCGTCGACGTTCGTGACCGTGCCGCGGTACTTGCCGTAGTGCCGCGCGGCGCCACCCGCCTTCTTGCCGCCGCCTGACTGTGGAGCGCCGTCGTCCATGACTCACAACGGCGACGCGAGCGCGTCGTCGCTCCTGAAGTTTTCCTGGCCGGTGAGGCCGACGGCATTCCGGCGCAGCGTGAATTTCTGCGTGTAGGTGCCGTCGCCGGTGATGGTGTGCAGCACGCGCTCCACGTAGTAGCGCCCGCTGAATTGCCGGCCCACGCCGCGCACCATCACCGGTAGTTTGGCCTTGAGCACTCCGCCGTAAGCGATGGTGTTCAGCTCGCCCTCGGCGGAGATCGACCAGCTCGAGCGGTCGACCACGGCCTGCGCGAAGCGCTGCACCTCGCCCGACTGCGCCATGCCCAGCTGCGACAGCAGCACGGTGCGCGGTCGATCCGCGGGCACGGCGGGCGAATCGCCCATGTTCTCGGTCTTGGTGGCGCTGTCGGCGTCACCGCTCTGCGATTCGGCGCTGTCGGGATCGAGCGTGGTCGCCTTGGCGGTGGTTGGCCCCAGCATGTCGAATTTGGCCTGGAACTTGTTCACGTTCGTGGCCGCACCGGTGTTCACCGTGAGCGTGCCCTGCGGCTGCGCGTCCAGCTTGGGCGGATGGAAGTGGCCTTCGACCACGCCCGCGTCGTTGAGCGCGACGAAGCATTCATAGCCGTTGCGATCGGCGAGCTGCTGCAGGAACTGAATGTCGGTGCCGCGCTGAATCAGCGTGTGATCGTCCTCCTCGCGCGACCAGCCCGTGTCTTCCACCTGGGGCGAGAATCCGTACTTCGAGTCCGCGAACACCGTGCTGGCCACGTCGGAGTCCTTCTGGTTGGGCCATTGCTTGACGGTTTCGTCCAGATGCATCAGCACCGTCGGATCCATGGCGGTGACTACCAGCTCGGAGGCGCCGGGGTCGTTCGAGAATTTGGTGTCGACCTCGACCACGTATGCGTCGATCAGCGGCGTCGAGGGACCGCTGCCGATGGTCACGCTGAGTTGAAGGTGCGCCAGGCGCGTGAACAGGTCGTCGTCGAGCAGCGTCCAGCCGCTGCCGTCTTCCTTGACGGACACCGCCAGCCGCAGGCGCATCATGTCGGCCATGCGCGCGTGGTCTTCCATCTCGATCTGCCGGATGGCGCCGAGCACGGCGGCCGACGCCACCCCGCCGTTCACCTTCAACTCGAAGCTGACCTGCTTCGCCATGCATCAGCCTTCGGACGGTGGGATTCGCAGCACCGCGCCTTCTTCCAGCAGGTCGGCCGGCCACAACGCGCGGTTCGCGTCGCAGATGCGCCAGAACCTCTCCGGATTGCGGAAGTGCCGCCAGGCGATGTGGTCGAGACGCTCGTCGTCCGTGACCCGATGGCCCGCCACCGCCACCGGATCGACGATGTAGCGGATGGTCTTGAAGCGGATCTCGCGGCCCGCCGGGTCCGTGATCGTGGCCTCGGGGACTTTCTCGTAACGACTGCCTTTGAAGAACACGATTGCTCCGATGTCAGAAAGGAATGAGATTGCGGACGCCGGTGAGATTGCTGCCGGGGCGCGAGCCCTGCGCGAGGTTCTCCTTGGCTTTCTGGTAGGCGATGAACGCGTCGCGCCCGATGCTCGAGTCCGCGAACTCCATGTAGGTGAGCACCTGCATGCCGATCTCGACCTTGGCGGAGATTGGATTCAGGCGTGTGTCGAACGCGTCCTCGCTGACGGCGAAGCTGGTGAGCTTCACCGGCACCACGCGCGACTTGCCCCAGATCAGCAGCACCAGCGGCAGGTCCGCCGGGCTCACCTGCACCTGGCCACTGGCTGCCTGCTGTTCGATGCTGGTGGCCGCCAGGGTCGACGGATACATCAGTAGTTCGAGCGTGGCGAGCGCCGGATGCAGACCGTGCTCGGCGACGTTCGCATTGGCGTCCGGATCCTCGAGCTGATCCGAGGCGTGCATGTCCACCGTGATGTTGATGGTCTTCGAGCGGCGGGCCCGCGACGCGCAGCACATCTTCTTTCGCCGCGCCGGTGCTGCCGCCGCCGGTGGGCGCCGGCGCCGCGCGATGCGCCAGCGTACGTTTCATGGCCTCCGGATTGAACTGGAACACGATGACGTGGCTGGGCTGCGAACCAGGCGTGTGCGTGGGATACACGGCCAGCGCGCCTTTCTGCAGATTGGGACGCAAGGGCGATCCGGAGCTCATCGTCTGGCCCTCATTCCGAGCCTGCCTTGATCCGGCCTGCCTGGACCGCCAGCTTGTGCGCAGCTTCGGCGAGAATGACTCCGGCAGCCGTCGGCTTCGGTCTCACGGCGAGCTGACGCAAGTCCCAACCCTTCGCCGACAAGAGCGCCAGGTCCGACATGCGAGTGGTGTGCACGGTGAGCTTCGCCTTGGAAACGACCGTGTATCCCTCCACCTCGTCGCCCGCGGACCGAATCGTCTTGTTGACTTCCTTGTAGCGCGCCTCGGCGGCCGCGAGCTCGGCATCGTCGAGGTTCTCGGTGGGCTCGTACGTGCCCGTCGGGGCGAGGATGAAGGTCGTGTTGGCCCGCACGTTCGCCGGCACGGACTCGATCGCCTGCACGAGCGCCGCCGTGCAACGCGTGTGGCAAGGCGCCCGATTGATGGCGACCACCACCGTCGAGCGGATGCCCTTGGCGCGGTTGCTCTCTAGAACCTCCAGCGCCTTGCTCCAATGAGCCGCGATCAGATTCTGTTCGGCATGGCCCTCGTCGTCGCTCGCCACCGTTTCGCCGAAGCGCTGGCCATTGATCGACAGAGCGGCGTTCGTCTCGTAGCGGGGTTGCGTCGTGAAAAGCAGCTTCGCCTCATCGTCCGCCGCGAAGGCCTCGTCCCAGCGGATGGTCCGCTGATCCGGCTCGCTGGCGCGGGCGACGACCGCGAACTTGAGCGTGGCCTCGTCGGTGATGCGGATGACCAGCGACTTCAGTCCCGCCGGGCGATGCTTGGTATATGTGGCGTCGACCGCCGCCTGCAATTCACTGAGGTGCTTCAGTTTGCCGCCGCGAATCTTTCCTTCGACGTCGAGCAGCGCCGCTGTCTTGACCTTGGTCGCTTCCTCGGGAGTCAGAATCTTGCCCGGCTCCGCCGGAGCGGGCGCCTGGTCCTTCGCGGGAGCGACCAGCGCCTTCGCCTTCTCGACTATCCACTTGATGACCGCGTCGATGGCCTTGTCGACCTTCTCCTGGATCGCGGTGATGACCTTCTTGACCGCGTCGCTGACGTTGCCGAGTCCGATGAGCCGCGCCAGGAAGCCGAGGATCACCGGGATGGTGCGCGCCATGGCCATCTCGACGTAGTTGGCCGCCGCGGCGATCTTGCCCATGGCGATGTTGAGGATGGAGTCGACCACGGACTCGACGAAGGCCAGGATCTGCTTGATGCGCTCGATGAAGAACGCGATGGTGTTGTAGGTGGCGATGATGGCCTGGATCACCGCGCCGGCCGGATTGAACATGGTGGCGAGCTTGGTGATGGCGGCGGTCACGATCTTGGTGACCGCCCAATCCTTGATGCCGCCGATCACCATGTCCCACAGCGAGCCGATGGCCGCGACGATCTCCTTCCAGGCGGCGGCCGGCCCCTCGGTCACCAGCGTCTTCACGAACGCGAACACTTTCTCGAGCGTGGCGACGGTTTTCTCTCCCACCACCTTGACGAGCTTGGCGCGCACCTTGGCGTAGCTGATGCCGAGGATCTGCAGCACCAGGTCGAGAATGCCCTTGAGGTCCCACACCTTCGGCAGCACCAGGCCAGCGCCCTCGAGCGTGCCGACCAGCCAGCCGATCAACCCGGTCTTGAGGTGTTCCCAGATGTTCTTGGCGAACTGCTGGATGCCTTTCTTGACCGCGTCCACGAGGTGGCCAATGAAGGCCACCGGGTCCTTGACGATGATGTCGAAGGCGGCACCGGCCTTCTTGATGATGCTGGCGATCTGCAGGCCGATGGGGCCGGCGATCATCATCGCGCCCTCGAAGATCAGCTCGAGGATCTTCTTGGCCACCGCCAGCAGGAACTTCAGCAGGCGGGTGACCGGCGGACCGAAGATGCCCCACATCTTCTCGAACAGTAGTTTAGGGTTCAGCAGGTCGGCGACCTTGAAGGCATCCCAGGCCTGCCTGAACAGCGCCTTGATACCGTCCCAGGTGAGATCGAGTGACTTGACCTCCTGGCTGAACCAGGCCGCCGCCTTCTCGATGGTCTTCGACTTCTCGAGGTTCTCCTTGATCGGCTCGCCGCCGGGCACCAGGTCGAGCACCGCGAAGATGAGTCCCTTGGCGGTGCGCTTCACCTCTTCTCCGGTGACCGGATCCTTGCCGAGGATGAAGGTCAGCAGTGGATAGCCCTTCTGCTCGCGCGCCCAGGCCGCGAGGCTGCCGAGCACCACGTCCTTGATCACGGCCAGAACCTTCGATCCCACTTCCTTGATGAAGGCCCAGACTCGTTTGATCGTGGGCTCGAAGATGGGCTTGAACTTCTCGTTCCAGGCCTTGGACGGGTTGAACACGTCGCCGGCGCTGGCCGCTTCCCAGGCGCGGTTCGCCAGCGCGACGATGCTGGCGTAGGTGAGGTCGAGTTTGGCGATCTCGCCGTCCCACCACTTCGAGATGGAGTCGATCTTGCCTTCCTGGTCGAGGCGCGCGAACAGCGCCTCGCCGTCGGGCGCCAGTTTCATCGCGGCGCGGATCCAGTCGCGCGTGGCGCCCTTGACCGTCTTGTCCTGGATGGGATCCCAGCCGATGACCAGCGTGATCAGGTCCCAGGGCGGGAAGTCGCGCACGATGAACTCGCGGATCTTGCCGCGGATCGACGCCTTGATGTCGTCGAACAGTCGCTGCACGCGCTTGGGTGCGGCCTGACTGCCGACGCTCGACACGGGTACGGGACTGCGCGCCAGCGTGCGCGAAGCACGCGCCGCGGCCGGCTTCTGCTGGATGGTGTGCGTCAGCTCGTGCGCGATGAGGCGCTGGCCCTGCGCGCTGCCGGGCTGGTATTCGCCGCTGCCGAAGAAGATGTGGTCGCCAACGGTGAAGGCGCGCGCTCCGAGCGCCACGGCCGCGCCCGAAGCGCCCTCGCCCGTGTGCACGCGCACGTCGCTGAAGTCATAACCGAAGCGCGGCTCGAACAACGCGCGGACGTTGCCGTTGAGCGGCGCTCCGCCCGAAGCGCTCATTGAGTCGATGCTGGACTCGATACCGGCTGGTACCACCGAGGGTCCCGCGCCCACCGAATCCTTCTGCACGATCTTCCTCTTGTCGTCCTCGTCCTTGCCGACCTTGGGCTCGGTCTTGCCGGTGGCGCGTCGCACGAAGCGCATCAACGAGGCGGCGATGGAGCCGATGCCGACGCGCGGCGCCGCGTCCTTGGACATCACCGCGTCGGCGGTGGCGTCGGCCTCGCGCTCGAAGGGATCGTCGGCGGCGCCGACCGCGAGCTTGGGTTGCAAGGTGCGCAGCGCCGCCCCCGGCGCCGGCGTGCGCAGCGGCTGGCGCTCGGTACGCGCGAGATGTGTATCGACGCGTGCCGCGGCTTGGCGCGCGGCGCTGGCCATCGCCGGCGTGGCCGCGGTGGTGACCCGTTGTGCCTTATGCACGACGCCCACCTCCCATGGCACGCGCGACTCCATCGGCGACCGCGTGCGCGACGGCGTCGGCGCTGCCCAGCGACCGCGCCTCTAGCGTCACCGAGGCTCGCATGGCGCGCCCGGACGGCAGCGCCATCTCCGCGGCCAGGCTGGCGATGCGTTGCTCCACCAGGCCGCGTAACGTGACGGTGTCCGTGGCTCCGGGCGCGGCGCCGGTGATCACGACCCGCTCGATGTTCACCAGCCAGGTGGTATTGCCGCCGCGCACGCTCATCGCTTCTGCGCCGCCGCCAGATAGTCGCCGAACTCGGCCGCGCTGAGTGGCCGCGACAGCTTGGCGTACTCGCGCGCCGCGGCGCGCATGACGCAGGACATGCCGATGGACGAGCGCTCCTCGGCCGCGATGAACGCGGCGTTGATCGCGATCGAGCGGATGTTGCCGCCGCTCAGGTCCAGTTTCGACAGGAACGAGAACTGCAGTTCCTGCGTCGGCGCGCGCGCCGGGAACACGCGCTCCCAGATCTGGCGGCGCTCGTCCGGACCGGGGAACGGGAAATCGATGAGGAAGCGCAGGCGCCGCAGCAGCGCGGGATCGAGCGCACTGCGCCGGTTGGTGGCGAGTATGGCAAGCCCCGAGTAGTCCTCCATGCGTTGCAGCAGGTAGTTCACCTCGAGGTTGGCGTAGCGGTCGTGGCTGTCGCGCACCTCGGTGCGCGTGCCGAACAGCGAATCGGCCTCGTCGAAGAACAGGATGGCGCCGCTGTCCTCGGCCGCGTCGAACACCTTGCGCAAGTTCTTCTCGGTCTCGCCGACGTACTTGCTCACCACGCCGGCGAGGTCGATGCGATACAGGTCCAGGCGCAGTTGCGCGGCCAGGATTTCCGCTGCCATGGTCTTGCCCGTGCCGCTGGGCCCGGCGAACAGCGCGGTGATGCCGCGCCCGCGCGCCAGGCCTGCACCGAAACCCCAGGCTTCGTAGACGCGGCCGCGCTGCTCCACCTGCGCGCACAGCTCCCGCAGCTGGGCACGCACCTCGGTGCCGACGACGATGTCGTTCCAGCCGAAGCAGGGAGTGAGCTTGCGCGCGAGTTCCTCCAGCGCCGGGCTCGCTTTCTCGCGACAGGCTCGCCACAGCTCCGCACCCGTGATGACGCCGTCGGCCGAGCCGGCGCGCGCCACGGCATCGGCGATGGCGGGCGCACCGAGATCGAACTGCTGCACGATGGCATCGACCTCGCCTTCGAGCTCGACGGCATGGCCGTTGAGCGCGGACTTCCACAGGCCGCGCTGTTCCTCACGCGTGGGCGCTGCCACGCGCACGCGCGGCAGCGGTTCGCGTGACGGCCAGGGTTCGCGGCTGACGACGAACAGGTTGGCGCTGACCGTCGCGATGAGTTCGTCGACCACGGCCGCGGCTTCGCGCTGCCCGGCGATGGAGTCGCCGTCGACCACGAACGCCAGGCCAGCGAGCAGCGCTTCGCGGCCCAGCAGCGCCACGCACCGGGCGCGCTCGGTGGTGGCGAGCTGCGCCAGGCGCAGCACGTCGACGCGGCGGGCGCGCAAGTCCAGCCGGGTGCAGGCCTGCAGCGTCGCCTCCGCCGCCCCGCGATCGAGCTGGCCGATGAGATTCACGGTACTGAAGCGATCCGGTGCCGCGTCGATGCGCGCGGCCACTTCGAGGCCGGCCGGATGCGGACCTTCGGTCCGCGCGGCGGTGAGCGTTGCGAGCAGCGCATCGACGCGGGCATCGACGCGATTCGTGCCGCGCAGGAAGTCCGCCATCCGATCGTCCACGCGCAGCGCGCGTAGTAGCAGTGGGTCGCGCGCCTCGTCGTCCACTTCCAGCAGGCCGCGGGCGCGTAGCGGTCGCATTGGCAGCAGACGGTCGCCGGCCAACAGGCGCTCAGCGGCTTCCGGCACGTACAACGACAACGCCAGGTGCAGCGTGGCGTGCGTGCAGCGCGCATCGCCGTGCAATTGTCCGTACGCGGTTGCGAACGCGCCGTCGAGCGCGGGCGCGGCCGCGAGCAGCAGTAACTGCTGCTCGAAATCGTCCAGGTTCGCGAGACCGGCCACCGCCAGCAGTGTCGGCTCGCGGCCGTGCTCGCGCAGGCGCTCTTCGTGTTGGCGCATCGCGCGGTCAAGTTCGCCGGCATGTGCCTCGACCTCGGCGCCCGGTGCGGGGCCCAGTTCGCCATCGTCCGCGGCCACTATCCAGTCGGCTGCGCGTGCGCCGTTGGGCGCGCGTAGCAGCGCGTATTCGTACAGGCGCAGCCGCAGGCGTCGCAGCGCCAGCCGCAACCAGGCGGCATTCTCACGGCGCCAGTCGAATGCAGCGGCGCTCATTGCGGCAGCTCCAGCAGTGCATCGGCATCGATGCTCTCGGCGCCGTTCACGCGCACGCGCACGGCGAAACGCGCGCGCAGCTGCAGCTCGGTGACCGAACTATCGTCGCCGGGCGCGGCATCGAAGCGCACCATGCCCGCGGCACCCGGAATCACCAGCAGCTGCGAACCGCTGACCGCAACGCGCGCGGCGGTGTATTCGACGGCTCCGCCGATGGTGTTGATTTCGGTCTGCAGGCCATCCGCGAGCCCGGCCAGCGAGACCGCCGCCGGAATCGGCACGATGATGGGCGGCTGCGCGCCCACGCGCAGTTGCACGCGCGCGTTCTGCGAGGAGATGGGCGCGGGCGACGGCAGCACACCGGAAATCAACGCCGAGGCGGCTCCCGCCGGCGGCGCCACTGTAAGTCCCAGTGAATTGGCGAAGGTGCTGCCGCCGGGAGAGACGATGCTGATCGCATCTGTCAGCCCGCCGGGCACGATCAGCAGCTGGTCATGCCACAGGTCGACGCGCGCGCCGCTGAAGCGCGGGTCCGCCGGCAGCGCATCGTGGATCAGCGATTCGAGGATGTTGGCCACCGTGGCACGCGCGATCTGCGTGGGCAGGTTTGCGGTGACACTCTGCGTGGTGGCGCCGATGGTGATGTCGAGCTGCAGCGGGCCGGCACCGAGCGGAATCGGATCCGGCAGCACCGCGCCGAGCATCAGCCTCACATCGCGCGTCGGCAGCGTATCGGGGATGGGCACGGTGATCTGCGTCGGCGTCGAGGTGCCGAGGTACGACGTGCGCGGAATCACCGCGCGGCCGATCACCGTCTCGCCACCTGGGGTCGGCCCGATGAGGCGCGTGCCGCCTATGGTGAGCGTGCGCGGCGGACCGCCGGCATAGACCAGCATGGCCGGAGTCACCAGCGGCACCACCATGAAGGGCGCGTCGTTGGATCGGAACGCGCTCTGCGGCACGTTCGGATCCCGCACCACGACCTTGGCGGTGCGCGTGCCCGGCTGCAGTTGCAGATCGGCGGGAATCGGGCCGGTACCTGTCACGGTGGCGTCGGGAATCACTGCCTCGACGCGATCCCCATGCGCGAAAGTCGCCGGCACTTCAATGTCGCCGAAGGCCACGGTGGTGACCGGCCCCGCCAGAGACGAGCCGCGCAGGATCAGCGTGTCGCCGATGCGCGCGTAGGCCGGAGTCAGCTCCTCGCCGCCGCCCGCGCGGCGCACGCGCACGTCGCCGATGGCGGGTGCCTGGATGGGAAACACGTACACCATGGGTCCCGGCGTCGGAGCATCGCCGGGCAGCGGCGGCACCGTGGTCGACACGGGTTGTCCCACCGGGCGCGGGAAGGTCGGGCTGCGACGGCTTTCGATCTGGATCACGTTGACCACATAGGCCGCGCCGAGCCGCATGCGCAGCGACAGCGCGGTCCACACCTTGGTCAGGTCCTCAAGCGTCATGGGCTCGATGCTGGTCTTCAGCCGCTCGAACTCGTCACGCAGGCTATCGTGCAGGATCTGCACGCCGCTCGGAGGCCGCGTGGTAGTTAGTGCGGAGGTCACGATTGGAAAGTCGTGCAGCACGCGCATGGCATTGCCAAGCAGCACCTGCGCGTCGCTGTCATCGAAGGCGGTGGCGTCCTGCGGAAGCGCGCGGTTGCCGTACGCGGTGATGAGATAGTGCAGGTTGAGACTGAGCGGCGGCCGGCCGAAGCCACCGCGCGCGCCGCGACCGGGAATCTCCTGGTTCTGCAGGTAGCCGTTCTCGGACACTCGGTACAGGTAGAGATTCAGGCGGGGGGTTTCGGCCTGGGGCGCATTGCTATGCAAGACGAACGGCGGCGGACCGATGGTGATGGTCGGCGCTGGCAGCCCGCCCGGCAGTTCCAGGCGGTCGCGAAGCAGGGTCTGCAGGGTGGCGCTCACACCGCCGATGGCGCGGAAGTCGGCCATGGCGCATCACCATTCCCACTGCGCGTAATTGCGCAATCGGGTGAATTGATCGAAACCGCCCGACGCCGCGCGCGCGGCAGCCGCGGAAGCGGCCACGGGAGCGGGAGCCGGCACGGCCGCAGGTGCGGCACCGTGGATTTCGATGGAGCCGATGCGCACCTGAACGATGCGATTTTCCGGCGCGGGCAAGTCCGGCAGGCGATGGGTCGCCGACACCGCTACGGGCGCGAGCGGCACGATGGCAGGCAGGGCCGGTGCGGCGGGCACCGGCTCGAGGATTTTCTCGAAGCGATGCGTCAGCTCGCGCACGGTTTCGAACGTAACGAGTTCGCGCTGCGTCGGTCCGTCGGTCGTAGTCGGCTCGACGCGTGCCGGCAGCACCATGGGCGCGGGCAGCTCCTGCGACTGCGGTGCCGCACTACTCGGTTCGCCTTGCTCGACCGGCGCCATCTGCGTCGTCGGCGTCTCGCGCGCCGGTGCGGGCTTGAGTACGGGTTCGGGCCGCGGTGCGAGCAGTGTTTTCTCGGACACGAAGACGGTGGTCTCGACTCGCGTCGACTCACGGGCCGCAACTTCGATCTGCGGCATTCGCACTTCGGAGCGCTGCGGTGACATCGCGGCCGCGTCGATTGGTGGCGGCACGCTTGGCTGAACGTGTTCCGTGTGAACGAAGTTGGGCTGCGCGAGGGCCGTCATGCTTGGCTCGACCCGTACGGTCTCCAGGCCGCGTGCGGGGGTTGTCGCGGCCGCGGGCGGTTCCCGCACAGGATCTGGCACCAGCGGAGCCGTGGGCACGCGCGGCGCGGCCAGCGGCGTGAGGCCCACGCTGCGGCGTGCGAGATTGGTGACGTAGTCGCTCATGACGCCCTCGCCGCACGCTCGGCGATCAACGCTATGTAGCGCGCGCGACGGCCCGCCGGAATGGCGAGGATGTCGCTCTCGCTCCAACCGTAGTACGAAGCCAGTACGTGTATCTCGCGCAAGAGGTGCGCGGCGTCCTCGTCCAACTCGCGCAGCAAGAACGACGCCGCGTCGAGCAGCACGTCGAACCCATGCTCACAGGCCGGGCAGGAGACTCCGAGCTCGACTTGTGCCTGCGGATCGAGACGCAGCATTTCGCGCGTCAGCGCATCGCGCACCGAGGCGGGCAGCGCTCCCGAGTCGATCACCTCGCCATCGCGTGTCACGCCGCGCACGCAGCGCGCGAGCAGTTCGCTCGCCGCCTGGTCCACGTCGCTGCCGGCCATCGCGGCCACCGCGTCGAGATCCGCGGCCACCGGCAGCCGGAACGCGACGCGATGCGCGCCTGCCGGGTCGTCGATCGCGAGTTCATGCGTGGGCCGAGGCGCGTCGTACGGCGACAGCAGCAGGTCGCCGACTCGCGGCGCCAGCGTCATGCGTTCGTCACAGGCCACGCAGCGGAGCACGCACTTGAGAGTTTCGCCGAAGGTCAGGCGATGCAGGCCTAACAGCAGCGCCTCGCGATCGCCAACCGACAGCGCACCTGGATCGGCGAGATCGGTGCAGCGCGCGAGCAACGCGCTGGCACGCCGCGACAGCGGCAGCGCATCGCGAGTCTCGAGCAGGAAGGCGCGATCCTCGTCGCTGACGGCGCGCAGGCGAACGGAGCGCAGCGGCGCCGCATCTTCGGCGCTTCGCCAAAGTCCTCCGGGCAGGTGCACTTCTTCCGGCCGCGCCGCGCGCCCGAGCGTCATGTCATGCCGCCGCGCTGCCGTCGAACATCGGCTCCGTCGGCTCGGTCACCGATGGATCGCGCTCCCAGCCCTCATGCTCGATCTTGATCGACTGGATCAGGATGGCGTTTGCGTTGGCGTCGAGGTCGGCCTGGGCGGTGTACTCGCTGACCCAGGCCTTGTAGACCTTGTACGACATCACCTTCTGGCCGGCCTCGTTGAACAGGTCGATGGTCAGCTCGCGGCGGAAGTTCCTGAGCGAGACTTCCTGGGTGCGCGAATCGAACGGTGCCTGCGCGTTGCTGTAGTTCCAGACCCGGTTGGCCCATTGCTCGAAGGCCGGATCGTGCGTGACACCACGCTCCATCGTGATGGGCTCGTACTTGGTACGGCCCGGCGACCGGTGACTGCTGCTCGGGTCGCCGCCTTCGCGGTGCTCGACCATCTCGGTGATGCGCTTGAGCGCGCTCACCTTGCTGACGCCAGCGACGTACTCGGGGTTGTCACCGAACTTCACCCGGAATTTGAAGTTCTTGTACGGGTCGTAGCGGTTTGCATTGACGACGAACTTGGGCATGGAGTGCTCTCCCGTTGGCTCAGGTCTTGATCGCGCCGGCGATCTGCTGGATCTGGATGATCACGAACTCGGCGGGCTTGAGCGGCGCGAATCCGACCACGATGTTCACGCGACCGAGGTTGATGTCGTTCTGTGTGGTGGTTTCCTTGTCGCACTTCACGAAGTACGCCTCACGTGGCGTGCGTCCCTGGAATGCGCCCTGCGAGAACAGCGTGTTCATGAACGCGCCGAGATTCAGGCGGATTTGCGCCCACAACGGCTCGTCGTTGGGCTCGAACACCACCCACTGCGTGCCGCGATACAGGCTCTCCTCGAGGAACAACGCCAGGCGTCGCACGGGGATGTACTTGTATTCGTCGGCGCGGATATCGGCGCCGAAGGACGTGCGCGCGCCCCAGGCCACGGTGCCGATGACCGGAAAGGTGCGCAGGCAGTTGAGCGCCACCGGATTGAGCACGCCGTTTTCGGCGTCGGTGAGCGTGTACTGCAGCCCGGTGGCGCCGATCACCGTCGCGGAGATTCCCGCCGGCGCCTTCCACACGCCGCGTTCTCCGTCGGTGCGCGCGTAGACGCCGGCCAGGGCACCGGCCGCGGGCGAGGTGCGAATCGTTCCGCCCATGAGCGGATCGGGTTCGCGAATGCGCGGAAAGTAGAGCGCGGCGTTGCGGCTCCCGAATGCCGCCCCGGGGCCACCTATCCAGGCGCTGGCAGCGGCGAAGGTGGTAATGGACTCCGGCGCGTCGATGATCATGAAGGCGCGGCGACGCACGCAGTATGCAATGGCCTCGGTGAGCACCGCCGTGGCGCCCGCGCCGGCCGACGCCTCGGGGATCACCAGCAAGTTGAACAGGTCGACATCCTCGAGCGCATACATGCCGGTCTTGGCCGCCATGTTGCCGGTGAGCGTTGCGGGCAGCGGCGGCGTGCCGTTGTTGCCCGGAGCTCCCTGCACCTGCGCGAGCGCGGTGACGCCGACGCCGGGCGCGTAACGCGCCACATTGCGCGCGCCGGCCGCCGCGAGACTCAGTGGACCCGCCAGCGCGCCGGTGAACGCGAACGAGAGGTTCGGGTTCGCGGTGCCCGGCAGGATGCGCACCATGTTGTTGCCGATCACCTGCGCCACGGCGCCGGCGAGCCTGGGTTCGGTGGTCGCCGCCGCGGTGAGCGCCGCGTTGATCTGCGCCACCATCTGCGCGAGCGTGGTCGGCTGCGGAAGCGCGCCGTTGTCCCAGACAAGGATCGACGGCGTCGTGGCCAGCGAGCCGCCGGCACCATCGTGGAAGTCGATGATCAGGTCGACATTGCCAGCGATGGTCGGCGGAACCGTCGCAGTACCGGTGGTACCGACCGTACCGCTCTGCGCGGGGCGCGCGGGCGCCGAACCATCGGTCTCCGTGCCGCCGTGCGCCTGGCCCAGCAACAGGATGTCGTTGATGCTGCCGGTGGGCGCATCGAGGAAGTGGATGGAAGACTGTTCGATCGGATGCGTGGCATCCGTGACCGCATCGAAGCCCATTCGATCGAGACCCACCAGGCCATACAGCACGCCGGGGGTCTGCTGAAGATTGATGGCCGCCTGGATGTCGCCACCGATGGCATCCAGCGCTGGCCCGATGCCCGGGCCGAGCGGCACGGTCGGCGCGGACACCACCGCTTCGAAGGGTCCGCGCCCGTTCAATGTGTAGAGAAAGCGGTATCCGCCGGCCGGAACGACGGGAACGGCCGCGTGGATGCCACTGGTGCTGTTGCCGTCGGTCACAAATGCCACCGGCGTGCTGGCGACGCGCACCAGGGTGGAATTGCCATTTATGAGAGCCAGCGCGTAGTTGGTGCTGAGGCTATCCATGCTCAGGTTGCGGAACACCTCGCGGCGACCGGGCACGCGCAGGCCATTGCTGATCACGAACTCCGTGACGCTCAAGTTGAAGAAGCTGGCCGGGTTGGTAGTGTCGTAGTCGATGTCGATCTGCAGGTTGTTGCCCCAGGTCCCCTCGCTGATGGCGCTCACGGTGAGGGTCGGCACCGGCGCAGCGCCCGCGGTTTGCAACACCACCGACGCCGCGGCCGCGTTCTGCGCGGCGCGCACGACATAGGCATCGGTGCCGCCGTTCTGGAAGAAGTGCCGCACGCAGTAGCTCAGCGGGCTGTCGAGCGCCAGGCCGCCGAACTCCCGCTCGAAATCCGCGAAGCTGAAGATGCGCAGCGCGCGGTTCACCGGCCCGCGCGAAGTGAAGCCGACGAAGGCCGTGATGGACGTTGCGACGCCGGTCAGCGTGCGCACGCCACTCGGTAACTCCTCGATGTATACGCCTGGGTAGGTGGTCGTGACCGGCATCTCGGCTCTCCTGGTTTAGGTTGAAGCTCCGCCACGCAGCAGGCTCAAGAGCTTCGTCGGTGACACTTCGGATACATGGCGCGGCGCGGAGCCGGGCTCGTAGGCGGTGGCCTGGTTTCCCGCGGCGTCGAGCGACACGATGCGCAGCGCCGGGTAACGCGTGCGCAGGCGCGCGATCTGCTGTTCGGTCTGCGTCGCGTCGTTCACGAGGATGAGCACATCGGGTTGCACGGCATCAATGGCGGCGTCCGCATCACGCGTCTGCCGACCGACCAGCTCGAAACTGGCATATCCCGCCACGACCTCACCGATGACCTCCTGAAGAAGCCGCGGGACATTCAGCGCAAGGATTCGCGCATGCACTCGATCACCGCCACAGCTCTCCCTGCAGGCGATGATCCGCGCGGCGCGCGCGGCGTGAAATGGATCAGATGGAGGCGGTGCGCGCGCCCGGTGGATCGGGGTCCATCCGGCGGTTCGCAACCAAAGGATCTAGCGGGACATGGATCCTTCGATCCCGGACGTCCGCGCGGCCGCGGTCTTGGCCGGCTCGGCACGCAGGCGCGCGGCCGCCTCGCCGCGCCGGCCCACGTTGAGCTTCTTGAAGAATGCGGTGCACGTGGTTCTTGACCGTCGACAGCTTGAGATTCAGCTGCCGCGCGATCTCCTTGTTGGATTGGCCGGCATCGATGCGGCCAAGGATTTCGCGTTCGCGCGCGGTGAGCGCACCATTCTCGGCGGCGTCGGCTTCGGCGGCGCCGCCCTCGGCGCCGCGGCCGGCCAGCTCGCCGAGCTTTCGGAACAGGGTCGCGGTGAGCTGCGGCGAGCACAGCAACTCCCCGCGCAACGCGCGCGAGACCGCGTCCAGCAGTTCGCGCGTCGAGGCTTCGCGCGACACGAAGCCGGCGATCCCGGCGCGCGCGTAGGCCAGCAAGTCGTGTTCGTGGACGCGCGCGGCGAAGCCGAGGATGCGCACGTCGCGCGACTCCGCGGTCAGCGCCTGCGCGACGGTCAGGCCGTCGTCGGTGGCGATATCGAGCAGCACCAGAGTGGGCGCGGTCTCGCGCAGCGCCACCACGGCCGATTCGGCGCCGGCCGCCGTGCAGAGTCCGCCCGCGCCGAAGCGCCTCTGCAGCAGCGTCGCCAGCCCATCGCGCAGCAGGCGGACCGGGCTCACGATCAGCACGCGCTCGGGCCGAGGATCCACGGGCGGACCGGCCGCGCGTTTCCCTTCACGATCCGCACCCATCCCGAGCTCCTTCTCGTGTCGCCACTGCTCCCCGACTCGCGGAAGAATGGCACGATCCGTGCGGACGCGTCTGCGGAAATATTTCTCAAAATTGCATGACGACGTCTTCCCGGCGTGTCGCAGTGCGGAATGTGCGCATGGTCTAACTAGACGAGCAGACGGAAACCCTTGATGAAAATGGAATAGCGCGGATGAGTCGCCGCAGAGAGCGACGCCGCACCGTCGCGATGCGGGGCCCGGGGGCGGCGTTTCGCGCCCGTTCCCGTTACCTGGACGTAGCGGGGTGCAAGCGAGGCGGTAGCAGGCGACTCAGCCGGGGAAGATCCGCGAACTCAAGGGAAAACCGGGTCATTTTCAGTGCGGCGTTCAACCCGCGCGCAAAGCGGGGGCAAGGCCGCGCCGATGGCCTTGGCATGCGAGTCGCCGGGCCGGCACTTTTTCGCGAGCGATCCGGGAACGGGGCGGGCAACACCTGCACCACCGCCACGC
Source organism: uncultured Pseudomonadota bacterium (assembly GCA_963846605.1). Classification (GTDB taxonomy): domain Bacteria; phylum Pseudomonadota; class Gammaproteobacteria; order Steroidobacterales; family Steroidobacteraceae; genus CADEED01. The sequence goes on along the minus strand of CAWJWS010000002.1, from coordinate 149,248 downwards.
AGGGACGGCTTGTGGCCAACGAGCCCGACGAGAACTGAACGTGAATTGGAGCGGGTGATGGGAATCGAACCCACGTTAGTAGCTTGGGAAGCTACAGTTCTACCATTGAACTACACCCGCGCTCCGGGTGATCCGAGTGGACCGCCGCGAGAATAACGCAACCCATGTCGTCGTCGAAACAGCCGGAAAGACTTTTGATCGTGATGGCCCTCCCCCAGGAATCCCGCGGCCGGCTCGAGGCCGCCGGGGCCGAGGTGCTGTTCACCGGTGTGGGCAAGGTCAATGCCGCCGCAACGCTGGCGCGCCGGCTGGCCGAAATCCGCGTCTCGGGACGCTCCCTGCCGCTGGTGTTCAACATGGGCACCGCAGGCAGCCGCAAGGTGGTTTCGCACACGCTGGTGGCCTGCAACCGGTTCGCGCAGCGGGACATGGACGTTACCGGGCTGGGTTTCGAAGCCGGGGTGACGCCGTTCGATGAAACCCCGCCCGTCATCGAGTTCCCGGCGGTGCTGCCCCAGCTGCCGCAGCGCCTTTGCTCCACGGCGGACTCGTTCGCCACGCATCAGCATTCCGTGGACGGCGACGTGGTCGACATGGAAGCCTTCGCACTCGCGCGAGTGTGCGTCGCCGAGCGCGCCCGCTTCGGCTGCGTGAAGTACGTGACGGATGGCGCCGATGCCGATTCGGCCGCACACTGGGAGGCCGCGCTGGACGCGGCATCCCGCGCCTTCGAGCGCATCTACAATGAGTTGTTGAATTCCTGATGAGCGAACTCGTCGACAAGGAGCTGGCCGACAATGCGCCGGCTCACCGCCCCATCCGCAGTTTCGTGATGCGCGCGGGCCGCATGACCGTGGGCCAGTCGCGCGCGCTGGCAGATCTGTGGCCGGGATATGGAGTGGAGTATTCAGCCACGCCGCTCGATCTCGACGCGCTGTTCGGCCGGCGCGCGCCGCGCACGCTGGAGATCGGCTTCGGCAATGGCGAACACCTCGCGAAGCTCGCGGCGGCGCATCCGGAACGCGACTACCTCGGCATCGAGGTGCACCGCCCCGGCGTCGGTCACCTGCTCATGCTGGCCGAGAAGACGGGCCTGACCAATGTTCGCGTCAGCGATCACGACGCGGTCGAAGTATTGCGCGAGCAGATTCCGGCGGGCGGGCTCGATGAAGTGCTGGTGCTGTTCCCGGACCCCTGGCACAAGAAGCGCCACCACAAGCGGCGGCTGATACAGCCACCCTTCGTCGAACTACTTGCCTCGCGTCTGCGTCCGGGCGGCGTGTTCCGCCTCGCCACGGACTGGGAGGAGTACGCGCTGCAGATGCTCGAGGTGCTCCGGGGAAGCAGCAGCTTCACGAACCTTTCGCCTTCCGGTGACTGGATCCCGCGCCCGGAAGAGCGCGCGCCGACCCGGTTCGAGAAGCGCGGTGAGCGCCTGGGCCACGGAGTCTGGGACCTGGCGTTCGCCCGAAACTAGCTACTCGAAGTGACGCTTCCCTAGAGAGACTTGTAGGCCGCCTGCAGGCCGGGCAGCAGCCGCTGCACGTTTTCGTTGCCACTCTCTCGGACGTTCACGTACAGCGCGTTGAGGAAACCCATGAGGTTGTGCCGCTTGGCGAGGCCCGCACGGGTACGGTAGGCCGCACCCCAGTCCGCCAGCGGCGCCGGTTTGGACACGGACAGCAGCCACTGCTCCCACTCCGCCGCGCTGTGCAGTCCACGCTGGGCGGCGACCAGCACCGCGCGCGCCAGCCGCTCCGATTCACCATCGACGTAGGCCGGTCCGCCCGCGGGCGTGATCTGCGCGGCCACCGCCTGCAACAGCCTGTCTACTTCCGCGCGGCCGACATTCGAATTGAGCGCGAGCTGGGTGACGATGTCGGAGCCATGCGCGACGCCATGCCGCCAGCCTTCGCGTTCATCGAATCCACGATAGTCCTTCACCGAAGCCAGGTACTTCGCAGCCTGGTCGACGAGCTCCGAGCGTTGTGCAGCGGTCATCCACGGCTCGATGCGATCCGTGCGCGCGACTTCGGAGAGCACCAGCGCCGCGAATGGCTGACGGAAGCCATCACGATCCCTGGCGTCGGGCTGGAGCAGACCCAGGAGCTGCTTCAGCAGTTCGGCGCGGGTGGCGGAATCCAGCTTCTTGGCGCGCAGCCAGGTTGCGTAGGCCTCGAAGGCCACGCCATCACGCAGCAGCGGATCGGGGCTCTCGAGACAGGCCACCAGGGCCAGCGCCAGGGCCTGGCGCTTCGCGTCGTCGTCGACGGCGAACTCCTTCGCCTTGAGCGACTCGAGTGATGCCCGGTCCTGGCCCGCGGGGGGACACGAGCCGGCTAACACTGGGGCGGCGAGCAGGAGCATCGCCGGAATCAGGAGAGATCGGCGATAGCTCTTCATGTGGCCTCAGCTGAAATTGAAGCTGGCGCGAATTCCATCGACGATGAACTGCACCGCCAGCGCGCCGAGCACGACACCGAACAGGCGATTCGCCACGTTGGTGCCCGTGACGCCGATGATGCGCATCAACGGCCCGGCCACCCACATCGCCAGCAGGCAGCATCGCCAGCACCACCAGCGCGCACAGGAACATCACCGAGAACTGCAGCGGATGCTCGGTCACGGGAATGGGCCCAAACCAGAGAAGCAGCGTGGTCAGCGCGCCGGGGCCAGCCATGAAGGGAAACGCAAGAGGGAAAACCGAAATGTCCGCGCGCTTCTTGCTCTCCACCTTCTCGTCGCTGGAAGTGCGCGTGCCCGATTCACGGGCAAACACCATCTCCAGCGCGATGAGGAAAAGCAACAAGCCGCCGAAAATCCTGAACGAGTTGATCGAGATGCCCATCGCCGCGAGGAAGCCGGCACCCACGAGCGCGAACATCAGAAGAATGAGACTTGCGACCAGCACCGACTTCAGGGCCATCTTGTGCTTGTAGCTGTCGCTCGCGCCTTCGGTGAGCCCGGAGAACACCGGGATCAGCGAAATGGGTTCGACGACGACGAAGAATACGATGAAGAACTTGAGGGCTTGTTCGAGAAGTTCAGACATGATGCTTTGCGCAAGAAATTCGTTCTTGTCTCTGACACCTTTCGGGAGCAACATGAAGTCGGACTCGACGAAAGGCGCGCGAAGCATAGCAGCATCCATTCGGAGGGATTCGATGAAACCCATCATCGGCAACTGGTACCGCATTCAAGGAAGTGACTCGTTTCGAGGTGGTCGCCTTCGACGAAGACGACGGCACCATCGAGCTGCAGTACTTCGACGGAACCGTTGAAGAGATGGATCTCGAAGACTGGCAGGCCGAGAAGGAAGCCGGAACGCTCGAAGAAGTCGAAGCCCCGGAAGACTGGACTGGCTCCGTGGACGTGGACCCGGAACAGGACGACCAGCGTGAAACCCTGGGTTACGGCGAAGACGAAGACCGGCGTCAGCGCGCAGGCAAGCTCGAAGGCCTCGACCTGTTCGAGTAGACGCAGCAGCTAGAGCGGATGGTTCGCCAGCCGCTCCACATCCACTCCCTCCCCCAGCAGCACGTAGCCGCTGACCACCTCCACCGGGATCGGCGTCAGTTTCTGCCCCTGGCAAGGGCCGGCCACGCACATGCCCTCGTCACGCGTGAACAACGCGCCGTGCGAGCAGCACAGGATGAGATTGCGGTCCGGCGTCAGGAACCGGTTGGGCCGGATGTTGAGTGGATGTCCGGCGTGCGGGCAGTAGTTCACGTAGGCGGCAACACCTTTCGGCGTACTGACGACGAAGCCACGCAGTGGCCAGTCGCCCTCACCCACCGCGAATCCGTGGCTGCCCGTTGCTCGAGCTCCGCCAGCGAGCAGAGCACGCGCGTCGACATCAAGTTCGAGCGGCGATTTCACGTCGCGACAGCACAGTACAGCAGCAGCAGTCCCGGGATGCTGAGCAGCGCGGTGTACAGGAAGAAGTCGCCGTAACCCGAGCGCATTCACCATGAAGCCCGACGTGCCCATGAGCAGCTTTCCGGGCAACGCATAAAGTGACGAAAGAACCGCGTACTGGGTCGCGGTGTACTTCGCGCTGGTCAGGCTGGACATGAACGCGATCAACGAGGTGCCGTGCACTCCCAGCGCCAGGTTGTCGAAGCCGACGATGAACGACAGGCCGATGTCTGTCGGCCGATCCCGCGCGCAGTCACCTGCTGCGGCCAGAAATCGAAGATGCCCGGCGCGCGCGCACTCCAGCGGGATGTCGCAGGCATAGGTGCCGTACGTGGCATAGAAGACGTTGGAGATGATGATCAGTACGCTGCCGAGCAACGAGACCGCGGATGGTGCCGATCTTCGCGACGATCACGCCGCCCACCACCGCGCCGACCAGCGTCGAGGGCCAGCCGAAGAACTTGGCGACCACGCCGACTTCCGTCAGCGTGAAGCCCATGTCGATGTAGAAGGTGTTGGTCATCGTGCCCATCACGTAGTCGGTGAGCCGGTACGTGCTGATGAACGCGAAGATCAGCAAGGCCAGCCCGACGCCGTAGCGCGTGAAGAAATCCAGCAGCGGCCCGACGACGGCGCCCTGAACCACGCGCCCGTCTTCTGCGCCCAGTGGGGCCAGTGGGCGCGAGACGCAAGCCAGTCGACGACGCGCTGCTCGCGCGTCTCGGTTTCCGGAGTCGAACTTCCGCTCCGGTTCGCGCACCAGCAACGTCGTGAGGATGCCGATGCCCATCAATCCGGCCATCGTCAGGTACGCTGGTCCGGAAGCCGGACTCGTCGGCGATGATGAGCGCACCCGCCGAGGCCACCATGAGCGCCGTGCGGTAACCAACCTGGTAGGCCGCGGCCATCGCGCCCTGCTTGTCGGCGGTGGCGGACTCGATGCGCCAGGCATCGATGGCGATGTCCTGGGTGGCGGCGAAGAACGCGACGCCCGTGGCGAGCAGCGCCACGCGCAGCGATGCTCTGCGACGGATCGCTGAGCGCGACGTTGGCGAGGCAGATCATGACGCCGATCTGCGCGAGCAGCATCCATGAGCGGCGCCGGCCTAACAACCGGTCGAGGACGGGCAGGCCCACGCGGTCCACGATGGGCGCCCATGCCCACTTGAACGAATACATGAGGCCGACCCAGGCCAGCATGCCGATGGTGGCGCGGTCGATGTGCGCGGTCCGCAGCCACGCCGAGAGCGTGGAGAACACCAGGAAGAACGGCAGGCCGGCGGAGAAGCCGAGGAACAGCATCGACAGCACGGGCCGCTCGAGATAGACGGCGAAGGCCTGGCCCCAGGTGCGCTTGATCGGTTCAATCGCCATGGGGTTCAGCTGCCATGGAGTTCAGTCGCCATGGTTTGCGGGGAAGGAGCTGCGGTTCGGCTGTATCATGCGCAGCCCGCATCATACGGAAGAAGAGAAGTGCAGGAGTACCAGAGAACCTTCGTCGACCTCGCCTTGTCGCGCACGGCTTTGCGCTTCGGCTCCTTCAAGCTGAAGTCCGGCCGCGACAGCCCGTACTTCTTCAACGCGGGCTTGTTCAACGACGGCGAAGCAATCGCGGTTCTCGGCCAGTGCTACGCCGCCGCGCTCACGCGTTCCGGCCTCGAGTTCGACATGCTCTTCGGTCCCGCCTACAAGGGAATTCCGCTGGCGACCACCACGGCCGTGGCGCTGGCCGAGCATCATCACCGCAGCGTGCCTTGGGCATTCAACCGCAAGGAAGCCAAGGATCACGGCGAAGGCGGCAACATCGTCGGCAGTCCCTTGAAGGGCCGGGTGGTCATCGTCGATGACGTGATCACGGCCGGCACCGCCATCCGCGAAGCGTGGACATCATCAAGGCGGCGGGCGCCACTCCTGTAGGCGTGGCCCTGGCGCTCGATCGCCAGGAGCGCGGACAGGGCACCCAATCGGCAGTACAAGAAGTGTCGGAGCAGTTCGGGCTGCGATGCGTCAGCATCCTGACGCTGGCCGACCTGATCGAGACCTTCCCCGGGCCCCGGGTGACGCAAGTCCGCATTTCTCGCGAAAAGCTTGCCGCATTGCGTGCTTACCAGCGCGAATGGGGTGTCGCCGCTGTACCCGCGGGCGCGAAGGCTGGGGCAGAATAGCCCGCATGCGCAAGGTCACCCCCTTCCTGGCGACCGTGCTTTCCGGCCTGCTCCTGGCATCCGCGGCGGATGCCCAGCAGAAGCCGCAGCGCCGTACCTCAGACGCATCACCAAGTCCGACGGCACCACTACCTACAAGTGGGTCGATGAAAAAGGTGTCACGCACTACGGCGACACCGTTCCCGCCGAATACTCGCAGCGTGAACAGCAGATGCTGAACTCGCAGGGCGTGGAAGTCGGCCGTCGTGGCCGCGAGATGTCCCCGGAAGAATCCGCTGCCTATTCCGCGAAGGTTCGCGAGGAATCGCGCCGCAAGCAACACGACATGTTCCTGATCTCCACCTACCCGTCGGTAAAGGAGATCGAGACCGTGCGCGATGCGCGCCTGGAACTGCTCAACGGCCAGGTCAAGGCCGCCGAAGCCTACATCGACAGCCTCGCGACCCGCGTCGAAGGCCTGAAGCACCGCTCGCTGACGTTCGCGCCCTACAACACCAAGCCTGGCGCACGCCGGCTGCCGGACGATCTCGCCGAAGAGATGGTGCGCGCGATGAGTGAACTGCGCCGCAGAATTCGGCGCTGACCACGAAGCGGTCGGAGCTCAAGACGGTCGAAGACCAGTTCGCCGAGGACATCCGGCGGTTCAAGGAACTGCGCACCTCGGCGGCAGCCCGCGTCAGCGGACCGCCCAAGCAGTAACCGCCGCGCGGTAGCTAGCTAGCGCGTGCCGGTGTGGCCGAAGCCACCCGCGCCACGCGAGCTCGCCGCGAAATCCTCGACGACTTCCAGCCGCACCTGCACGACGGGCACGATCACCATCTGCGCGATGCGTTCGCCCGGCTGCACGGTGAAATCCGCCTGCCCGCGATTCCAGCAGGAGACCATGAGCTGCCCCTGGTAGTCGGAATCGATGAGCCCGACGAGATTGCCGAGCACCACGCCGTGCTTGTGACCCAGGCCCGAGCGCGGAAGGATCACGGCGGCCAGACCCGGATCGTCGATATGAATCGCGAGGCCGGTGGGAATGAGTTCGGCCTTGCCGGCGGCGAGAACCAGGGGCGCATCGAGACAGGCGCGCAGGTCGAGACCCGCGGAGCCCGCGGTGGCGTAGGCCGGCAGCGGGAATTCCTTGCCGATGCGTGAATCGAGGATGCGGACCTTCAGCGCCTGCTGGGCGCTGACGCGAAGAAGCGACGGCATTCATGCCGAGATACTAGCCAGACGCGGCTTTGCGCGCTCGGCAAATCGCTCGGAGATCAGCGTCACCAGGTCGCGCGCCAGCTGCACCTTCGGTGCCTGCGGCAGGTCCTGCCGGCCATCGCGCCAGAAGACCAGCAACGCGTTGTCGTCCTTCTCGAACACCTTGTCGTGGCCCACTTCGTTGGCCGCGATCATGTCGAGATTCTTCTTGAGCAGTTTCTGACGCGCGTACTGCTCCACCGAATCCGTCTCGGCGGCGAAGCCGACGACGAAGGGACGCGCGCTTGCCGGTGCGCGCCGCGACCGTGGCGAGAATGTCCACGGTGCGCTCCATCTTGAGATCCAGCGACTCGGAGGTCTTCTTGATCTTGCACTCGACCGGGCAGGCCGGCCGGTAGTCGGCCACCGCGGCCGTCGCGATGAAAATGTCCACGCCGTCGAGATTGCCAGCGTCGCCTTCAGCATGTCGGCCGCGCTTTCGACATCGACGCGGCTGCACGCCCGGCGGCGTCGGCGAGCGTTCACGGGTCCGCTGACGAGCACGACTCGGCGCCCGCGTCCCGTGCGGCGGCCGCCAGCGCGAAGCCCATCTTTCCCGGACGAACGATTGCTGATGAAACGCACCGGGTCGATGCGCTCGCGCGTGGGTCCGGCCGTGAGCAGCACGCGTTTGCCCGCCAGCGGGCCGGTCGGCGCGATGCGTGTTCGCCACGTACCCGGCGAGCTGCGTGGGTTCGAGCATGCGTCCCGCGCCGGTTTCGCCGCAGGCCTGGTCGCCCTCGCCCGGACCCCAGACATGGATGCCGCGCGACTTGAGCGTGGCGACGTTGGCCTGCGTCGCCGGGTTGGCCCACATGACGCGATTCATGGCCGGCGCCAGCGCGATGGGCGCGGAGGTCGCGAGGCACAAGGTAGTTAGCAGATCGTCGGCCTGGCCGGTGGCCAGGCGCGCGATGAAGTCCGCGGTGGCGGGGGCGATGACCACGAAGTCCGCCCAGCGCGCGAGCTCGATGTGCGACATCGCCTTCTCGGCTTCGGGATCCCAGAGGTCGCTGCGCACTTCGCGGCCGGAGACGGCCTGGAAAGTCATGGGGTGACGAACTCGCGCGCGCCCGAGGTGAGCACCACCTGGACTTCGGCGCCCTGTTCGCGCAGTCGACGGACCAGATCCGGGCTCTTGTAAGCCGCGATCCCGCCCGTGACACCCAGAAGAATCCTTTTGCCCTGCATGAGAGCGGGATTATCCGCAGGCGCCGGACCGGCTGCCAGTCGCGTTGGTTCCGGTGGTATCGCCGGCGGTTATGAAGGCCCGAATCTGGTGAATCGCGGGGCTTTGGTGGCTCACGCCCGGGGACCTGCGGCCGGCAATATCGCTCTATGGATCAGCAGCTTAGTGAGCAGGTCAAGGCTTCCGACATCAGCGCCTGGCCCCCGGGTGAACGCCCGAGGGAGCGCCTCCTCGAGCGCGGTGCCCAGGCGCTGTCCGATGCCGAACTGCTCGCGGTGGTCCTCGGGACCGGCCATGGCGGGGCGCCAACGCGCTGGATATCGCCCGGCTCTGCCTGGGGCATTTCGGGGGCAGCCTGCGCCGGCTGCTATCGGCGGACGTGGCCACGCTGCTCGGGCATGCGCGGCCTGGGCCCCGCCCGCTACGCCACGCTCATGGCGGCGCTGGAGCTGGCGCGCCGGCACTACCGCGAAGCACTGCGCGCCGGCCCGGCCATGAACGCGCCCGCGAACACGCGTCAGTTCCTCACGGCGCAGCTTCGCGACCGGCCGTACGAAGTGTTCTGCTGCCTGCACCTCGACAACCGCCATCGGCTCATTCATTTCGAGGAGGTCTTTCGCGGCACCATCGATGGCGCCAGCGTGCATCCGCGCGAGGTGGTCCGGCAGGCGCTGCAGTACAACGCGGCCGCGCTCATCTTTGCGCACAACCATCCGTCGGGCGTGGCCGAGGCGAGCCAGGCGGATGAGTTGATCACCCGCCGTCTACGTGACGCCCTGGCGCTGGTCGACATCCGCGTGCTCGATCACCTGATCGTCGGCGACAACAGCTGCCTGTCGTTCGCCGAGCGGGGCCTGCTCTGAGTCGCCGGCGTCATGCGCGCGGCGGTTCTCCGCGCGAGCGCCGGCGAGGGTGTGGCTCAGGGATTGAACTGCCGGTCCATCCACGCCACGCGCGCGGTAAGCCAGGTGCGCATGTAGTCGACCTCGCCCGCGTAGCTGCCCGGGATCGAGTAGTTTGGCCACACGTAGGTCTCGAGAATGGGCCAGCGCTGGAAGTTGTTGAGCTGAGACTGCTGCAGGGCAGCCGATCGGGTGGTCATCGACTGGAGCATCGCCGGCAGGTGATCCGTCCTGGCCTGGTTCCAGATCACCCGCGCACGCGCCGCGAACGCCGGGTCCTGGAACAGCCGCCCGAACCAGGGCGCGTCGTGAACGTGCCAGCCGGAAGTCTCGAAAGCCTGGTTGTAGTTGGCGTTGCCGGCGGCGAGATCGAAGTCCCACAGCGGGCCCATGTACAAGCGGCCCCCGCGCGGCTTGTACATCCAGCAGCTGCTCCACATGTTGGCATCCACGTTGCGGAACACTTCGTTCACGATGAACCAGCGGATGAACGAATCGGTGTCGATGTAAGCCGCGTACCCGGTCGACGGGATTGGCGAAATCGGCGGAATGCAGCACGGTTTCGAAGTCGTCGATGAAATCCTGCAGATAGGCTTCCTGGGGCGCCGTCGGCGCCTCCGGGTCCTGGAAGACGATAGGCAGGTTGTCGACGCCGGAGAACATGGTGTGGCCGTCCTGGCGGAAGTCGACCTCCAGTAGATAGCCGCCGGTGATGATGGCGGGATCCGCGTCGGTGGCGCCGAGCTGCTCGATGTTCACGCGATCCGTGGCGACCTTGATGTTCTCGGCCAGCAGGTACACGCCGTCGTAGCGGTCGTTGAGATACACCTCGACGAAAGCCGAGCGGGGCACCCAGGGCATCCCCATGCGGCTGCCGAGTTCCAGCGCCAGCGCATTGCGCAGCAGGGACTTGTCGGAGTAGTTCGCCAGCAGCACCCAGTCGCGGCTGGATGGCATGCCGAGCAACGCCTGCCGCGTGGTGAGCTTTATCCGGTACGGCTTCTTGGGCATGCCCCAGGTGGAATTGCCGCGACCCCGGATCTGCAGCCCGCTGGCCAGTGGCGCCGTGCCCGCCACATTCGAGTCCAGCGTCATCTGGGCATTGATGTAGGTCTCCTTGCTGACGACGGGCGCGAGATTCTCGGTAGTGATCCGCAACACCGGCAGATTCACGCGTCTGGGCAGGAAGGCGCCGGAATTGGCGGGCGTGGTGAACTGGTGCGTGGCCGTGCCGCGCTGACCGGTGGTGCTCTCGACGGTCACGCGCAGCGTGACGTCCTTGACGGTCTTGGAGACGCAGGTGTTCGGAACGGTGATCGTGCCCGCGGTGGCCGTGGCCGACAGGGCGCCGCCGGCCACCTCGCAGGTGGACTGGCTGCCAATCGGACCTGCCACCACCGTGGCGTCCAGCACCACGGACCGCAGACTCACGCCGGCGGGCAATACCCACTCCACCGCCAGCGGCTGACCCAGGGCCGCGTCGGCGGGGGTCGTGCCCGTCACGTTGTTGAACTGGACCGTGAGGGGTGCGGCCGGCGGATTGTTGGCACCCGGTGGCGAGCTCCCGCCACCACCACATCCCGTGAGCAGCCATAGCGCCAGGAGCGCCGGCCCTGAGGTCTTCTTCATGTTGCTTCTCCCTTGCGGCGAACCGTGACGCAGTGCGGCGCGCCGCGCAAGGCGGTTGGGCGGCCGGCGACCGAAGAATTGGCGAGATTGACGGGCGTAGTTGCCCGCGCCGGGGCCGGCTGGTATAAAGACGGCCCTTTGGACGGCCGGCAACCGGCCGTTCGGTAGTTAACCAACTGATTCTTCTGGTGTTTTATGAGCCGCGTCTGCGAAGTCACGGGCAAGAGCGTTGCTGTCGGCAATCGCGTTTCCCACGCCAACAACAAGAAGCGTCGTCGCTTCCTGCCCAATCTGCATACCCAGCGCTTCTGGATCGAAGCCGAGCGTCGCTGGGTTTCCCTGCGTGTTTCCACGCGCGGCCTGCGCACCATCGAAAAGAACGGCATCGACGCCGTGCTCGCCGACATGCGCTCCAAAGGCAAGAAGGTCTAAGCCATGCGCGAAAAAGTGAAACTGCTGTCGTCCGCCGGCACTGGCCATTTCTACGTGGCCACGAAGAACAAGCGCCTGCACCCGGACAAGATGAACGTGAAGAAGTACGACCCGGTCGTGCGCAAGCACGTCGAGTACAAGGAAACGAAGATCAAGTAATCGATCTTCCGGCCCGAACGGGCGGCGCTTCAAAGAGCCACATGAAAAAGCCCCGCCGGATTCCGCCGGGGCTTTTTCTTTGCGTGCAACGATTGTGGGTGGCGACTCGGAGCCACTGACTGCTGGCAAAGCGCCCTGCCCAATGGGCTTTGCCAGCAGCCATGACCCTTCCACTACCCAACATCAGCTTGGGGCGGCGGCGGGAGTGAAAGCTCTGGGTTGAGCCGGTTCACAGGTTCTCTTGCAGGAGGGTCCCGCCGCCACCCACAATCGTTCGTGCTCAATAGATGCTCCTTCGGGGGCAAAGGTTGCAACTCAACGCGACCGAGTCGATTGGAATTCACGTCCAGTCGACTCGTCCCACAAGTGCCCGAACTACCTGAAGTCGAAACCACCCGCCGCGGCATCGAGCCGCATGTCGTGGGGCGCCGCATCAGCCGTCTGCTGGTGCACGACCGACGACTGCGCTGGCCCGTGGACCTCGCGCTCGTGACGGCGGTCGACTGGCAGCGAGATCCGACGTGCCGGCCGCCGCGCCAAGTACCTGCTGCTCGAAACCGAGGCCGGCACGTTGATCCTGCATCTCGGCATGTCGGGCAGCCTGCGCGTGCTGCCGGCGGCCACGCCGCGCATCGCGCACGATCACGTGGACATCGAGCTGGATTCGGGGCAGACGCTGCGCTTCAACGATCCGCGACGATTCGGCAGCCTGATGTTCACCGTCGACGACCCGAATCTGCACCCGCTGCTGCGCGGGCTCGCGCCCGAGCCGCTCGAAGCGGAATTCGACGGCGACTATCTATGGCGGGTCACGCGGCGGCGCTCGGTGGCGATCAAGCAGCTGATCATGAACGCCAGGCTGGTGGTGGGCGTAGGCAACATCTACGCGAGCGAGGCGTTGTTCCGCGCGCGCGTGCGGCCGCGCCGCCAGGCGCGCTCCCTGAGCCGCGCTCGAGTGCGCGAAGCTGGCGCGGGCCATCAAGGCCACGCTCGCGATGGCGGTGAAGGTGGGCGGGACCACGCTGCGCGACTACGTGGGCGCGGACGGCAACCCCGGATACTTCCGCCAGAAGCTCTATGTATACGAGAGCGACGGTGAGCCATGCCGGGTCTGCGGCAAGCCGGTGAAGCAATTCACGCAGGGCGCCCGCTCCACCTACTGGTGTTCGACCTGTCAGAAGTAATGGGGACATCCTTCATTTTCGTTGTAAGAATCGAAGGACCGACTTCCGGCTGAGCGTGCCACGCGATTGTTGCAACGAAAATGAAGGATGTCCCCATTTCGCCGCGGGAACTCACGGCATTCAAACGCAAGCTCGCGAAGGTCGACCCGAATCTTGCGAACCTGATGCGCGCAGTGGGCAGGTGCGAGATGGAGCACAACGCCACGCACACGCCTTTCCACGCGTTGGCGCGCGCCATCGCGCATCAGCAGCTCAACGGCACCGCCGCGGAGAGCATCTTCGGGAGATTCGTGGCGCTGTATCCCGCATCGGGCGTCGAAGCACTGCTGGAGGCGGAACTCGTGCTGGGAACTCCCGACGAGAAGCTGCGCGCCGTAGGCCTGTCCTTCGCCAAGATCGCGAGCATCAAGGACCTCGCACGCAAGACGCTCGACGGCGTGGTGCCGCCTTACGAGATCCTGCACACGCTGGCCGACGACGAGATCATCGAACGGCTCACGCAGGTGCGCGGCATCGGGCGCTGGACGGTCGAGATGCTGCTCATGTTCCGGCTCGGCCGTCCCGACGTCCTGCCCGTCGACGACTTCGGCGTGCGCAATGGCTTCCGCCTCGCGTACGGACTGCGCGGCATGCCGACCACGCGTGCGCTGGCGGAGTTCGGCGCGCGCTGGGCGCCCTATCGCTCGGTGGTCGCGTGGTACCTGTGGCGCGCGGTCGATCTGCACAAGGCCGGCAAACTACCCGCTCCCGTGGACAAAGACGCGCATCAAGATCGTGAAGAAGAAGGCAGCGGCCCGCAAGAAGGCTGCGAAGAACGGATCACGGACGAAGCAACGCGCCCGGAAAGCGAGGAAGCAGCGAGGCTAGTAGACGAGCCCGACCCCGGCACCACGCGGATCCGACGCCGCCTCCACCTTGCCCGTCTTGTAGTCCCAGACCACCACCTGCATGTTGCCCCAGCGGCGAGTGCCTTCGCGCAGCTTGTGGCCGCGCTTCTCGAGCTCCGCGCGTTCTTCCGCGTTGAGCGCGTCGCTTTCGAACTGCAGCACGTCGGGCGAGAACTGGTGGTGGAAACGCGGCGCGCTCACCACGTCCTGTGCGCTCTTGCCATCCATGAAGTTGAGAGTGCCCTGGAGCACCATGCCGATGATGTAGCTGCCGCCCGGCGAGCCGAGGATCATCGTGCCCTGGGGACCCATCGACGAAGGTGGGCGTGGACGAGGACAGCGGGCGCTTCTTCGCCGCGATGGCGTTGGCGTCGCCACCGATGAGCTGGAAGCCGTTGGGCACGCCGGGCTTCGACGAGAAGTCATCCATCTGGTTGTTCAGCAGGATGCCGGTGCCCGGGATCATGAGGCCGGAACCGAAGAAGAAATTCAGCGTGATGGTGGCGGCCACCATGTTTCCCTGCGAATCCATCACCGAGAAATGCGTGGTCGAAGGACCGGGAGAAGGCGCATCCACGCCCGGAAGGAGTTCGCTGGGCATGGCGCGGTCCATGCGGATCGAGGCGCGCTGACCCGCGGCGTAATCGGGATCGGTGAGCCGCGCCACCGGAACGTTCACGAAGTCCGGGTCGCCGAGATACACGGCACGATCGCGATGCACGCGGCGCATGGCCTCGACGATGAGATGCGTGCGGGTGACCTTGTCCACGGCCGACAGGTCGTAGCCCTCGAGGATGTTGAGCGCGTCCACGAGCGCGACGCCACCGGACGCCGGCGGCGCGCCGGAAACGATGCGTGCTCCGCGGTAGTGGCCGACGACCGGCGCGCGCTCCACGATCTTGTAGTTAGCCAGGTCCGCGGCGGTCCAGTTGCCGCCGAGCTGGCGCACGCCGTCGGCGAGCTTCTGCGCGAACGGGCCCTTGTAGAAGCCGTCCGCACCCTGCTTCGCCAGCAGCTCGAGGGTATCCGCGAGTTCCGGCTGCCGGATGATGGCGCCCAGCGGCGGCACTTCACCGTTGACGAGAAACACGCGGGTCGCGTCGGGTGTCTTGAGGAATGCGTTCTTCTTGAACTCCATTCCGCCGCGCAGGCGCGTGTACAGCGGGAACCCCTCGCGCGCGAGCTTGATGGCCGGCGCGAGGCTCACGCTGAGCGGCAACTTGCCGTACTTCTTCGCGAGATGCGCCATGCCGGCGGCCTCGCCCGGAATTCCCGCCGCCAGCGCGGAATCGCGCGACAGCCCGGGAACCACGTTGCCATCCTTGTCGAGATACATGTCGCGATGGGCGGCGCCCGGCGCCATCTCGCGCAGGTCGATCATGACCTCGTGCCCGTCGCTTGGCGCGGCGGATCAGGAAGAATCCGCCACCGCCGAGCCCCGAGCTCGAAGGCTCGACCACCGCCAGCGCGGCAGCCACGGCCACCGCGGCATCGAAGGCGTTGCCGCCCTTGGCGAGGATCTCCTTGCCGGCGTCGCTCGCGAGTGGATAGGCACTGGCGATTGCCGCCTTGCCCGGGCCGGCCCTGGGAACCGGCGTGTCGGACGATGCCGCATGCAGCGGCAGCGAAAAGCACAGTACGAGGAGGAAAGCGCGCAGCGCTCGCGGGGCGGGGGAAATCATCCCTGCTCAGACCCGCTTCATCTTCTTCAGTTCGGCGGCCACCACCGGATGCACGAACTCTTTCACGTCACCGCCGAGGATGGCGATCTCGCGCACCAGCGTGGACGAGATGAAGGTGAACTGCTCCTGCGGTGTGAGGAACACGGTCTCCAGGTCGCGGTGCAAGTGCCGTGACATGTTCGCGAGCTGGAACTCGAATTCGAAATCCGACACCGCCCGCAGTCCGCGCACCACGACCTGCACATCGTGCTGGCGGGCGAAGTCCACGGTGAGCCCGGCGTAGCCCATGACCTCGACGTTGGCGATGTCGCCCAGGACCTCGCGAGCCAGCGCGACCCGCTTCTCCAGGTTGAACATCGGCGCCTTGTTAGGATTGGACGCGATGGCAACGATCACTCGATCGAACACGGTCGCGGCGCGACGCACC
Organism: uncultured Pseudomonadota bacterium; assembly: GCA_963846605.1. Classification (GTDB taxonomy): domain Bacteria; phylum Pseudomonadota; class Gammaproteobacteria; order Steroidobacterales; family Steroidobacteraceae; genus CADEED01. The sequence continues at coordinate 133,435 of CAWJWS010000002.1, read as the reverse complement.
AGGTCCTGGTGACCATTGGTGATGGGGTCGAAGGTCCCCGGGTAGACAGCGGTGCGTTTCATGTGGCCCTGAGTTCAAGAAGCGAACAGATGATACCCGACCTCACCCGCGCGGCCCGCGCGCAGCTCCTGCCAGCCGGCTGGTAGCGCTGCCAGGGGCTCCCGCGCCCGGCGCTCGAGATAGACACGGGCCTCCGGCGCAAGGCGACTGCCTTCGGCCAGCGCCGACGCGGCATCGGCGAGCAGTTCGGCGTCATAAGGTGGATCCAGGAAGACGACATCGAATGGCCCGATCCCGGCCGATTGCCGCAGCCAGCCCAGCGCGTCGCCGCAGATGACGTCGGCCGATGCCTCTCCCCACTCCTTCAGCAAGGCTTCGATCGCCACCGCGGCGCGCCTGTCACGCTCGATGAAAGTGACGTGAGCGGCGCCGCGCGACAGCGCCTCCAGGCCCAGCGCGCCGCTGCCGGCGAACAGGTCGAGCACGCGCGCGCCATCGATGCGCGGCTGCAGCCAGTTGAACAGGGTTTCCCGCACCCGGTCGGGCGTGGGTCGGATCTCGACACCTGACGGGAATTGCAACTTCCGGCCACGGTGGCGGCCGCCAATGATGCGCAGGACACGCGATTGCGTGCGGACGCCGCGCGCACCACCACGTGCGTCATGGGCGGTGGTCTCGGCACGTCGGGGCGCGCGTGAATTCCCGCCGTTTTTCAACTTCGCCAACGTTGTCGCCCGCGCCGCGTGGCTTGCCACCTTTTGGGGCCCAAGCGTAACCTACTGCCCCAACATCACAAGTTCGGCGCACCGTTCTGTTCGACGAGGGAATGCGACCGGATTGTTCATCAGAAGAATTCCGAGGAGTGAACGCATGAAGAGGCTAATCACGGCCGCTGCTCTGGCTGTCATCGTCACGGCCGGTTGTTCGAGCTCCGTAGACAACCCACCCGACGTCACCGCCACGAACCCGACGACGGGCAATGGCAACCCCAGTGGCGCCAACCCCCCGGCGGCGGTCCTGGCCACCGCGGCGCGCTTCCAGCCCGCGCAGGGCATCTTCCCGTTCCCGAACGACCTGTACTTCTCGGGCACCACCGACGGCACGATCAACATCCAGCCCGCCAACGGCCTGATTCCCCAGCAGGCGGGTCTCAACGCGCTGGACGGCTGGTCCACCACGGCGCCGATCCGCGTGAACTTCGGCGGCGCGGTGAATCCGGCGTCGCTCACCGCCGCCACGGTGCGCGTGTACCAGGTGACGGTCAGCAACACTAACAAGGCGGTATCGGGCTTCACGCGCGTACTGACCTTCGGCACCGACTACTCGGTGGGCGTGGCCACGGATACGGGCGTCGGCCCGACCATCCTCGAGATCCGGCCGCTGATCCCGCTGACTCCGTCGGCCGGTCCCGCGACTCCGACGGACCCCGTGCCGCCGGGAGTGGGCTACCTCGTGGTGCTCACCAACGGCATCACCATGGCCAGCGGCGCCACCGCCACCGCGGACCGTGACTACGCCACCATCAAGACCACGCTGGGCCCCACGGTGAACCCCGCGAACTGCGCCACGCTGCCGAATACGCCGATGCAGGGCGCCTGCGGCTTCACGGCCTCGCACTTCGCCGTGGCCGCGAACAGCGCGCTCGGCGCCGCCGCCGTTAATCCGGCGAACATCATCGTCTCGTTCCACTTCAGCACCCAGGCGACCCGCGACACCATGCGCGCGCTGGGCCTGATCATGTTCAACCCGGCCGCGCCCGCGCCGGCCATCGCGGTGAACGCGGCTCCCGGCATTCCGCTGAACACGCTCAACCCCGCGCTGCCGCCGATCGCCAATGCCCGCTTCGGCACGGTCACCGTGCCTTACTACTCCTATATCCCGACGGCCCAGGCTCCCGGTGGTATCAGCACGGACTCGAACGTACTCCGCCGCGCGTGGACCGCCGCCGCCGCGCCCCCGGCGCCGCTCACGGATCCCACCAACGAACGCAACCTGACCCGCTTCAATCCTGTCCCCGCACTGGTGGCGAACAAGGCCATCCCGCTGCTCGTGACGGTGCCCAATGCCAATGCGGGCGCCGCCGGCACCAAGCCCGCGAACGGCTGGCCGGTGGTCATCTTCCAGCACGGCATCACCGGTGATCGCAGCAATGCGCTGGCGATTGCCGGCGCCTTCGCTCAGGCCGGCTGGGTGGTGGCGGCCGTCGACCTGCCGCTGCACGGCGTCGTCAACACGGCGAGCCCGTTGTACCAGGCGTCGAACGAACAGACCTTCAACCTGGACCTCGTGCTCAACGCCACCGGCGCGTCGGGCCAGGACAGCGTCATCGACACGTCAGGCACGCACTACATCAACCTGTCGTATCCGCTGGCCAGCCGCGACAACCAGCGCCAGGCCGCGGTCAACATGCTGGCGTTGCGACGCGCACTGCCCACGCTGGACCTGGACGGCAACGCCGCCACGGTGGACGTCGACAACACCCGCGTGGCGTTCGTCGGCATGTCACTGGGCAGCATCACCGGCATCGTCTACGGCGCCGCGCTGCCGAACCCCGCCCTCTCCCGCACGATGGCATTCACGGTGCCGGGCGGTGGCCTCGCCGAGCTGCTGCGCGATTCCGTCCAGTTCGGGCCGCGCATCAACGCGGGCCTGCAGGCGCAGGGCCTGCTGCCGGGAACCACGCTGTACAACCAGTTCATGCGCGACGTGCAGGCCATCGTCGACGCGGGCGATTCGCTCAACTACGTCACCGCGGCGGCCGCCGGCCGGGCTATCTACTTCTCGCAGATGGTCGGCGCGAATCCCGCGCCGCCGCTGCCCGACCAGGTCATCCCGAACTCGGCCACGCAGAGGCTCATCACCGCGCTCAACGGCTCGGGCGTCAGCTTTCCGCGCGTGGTGGCGGGCACCCCGCGCGTGGGCTCGGGTTACGTGAACTTCATCGCGGGCGACCACGGCACGCTGCTCTCACCCGCCGCCAGCGCCGCGGCGACCGTGGAGATGCAGACCGAGGTGGCCACCTTCACCGTGACCGGCAACCCGTCGGGCGCCGCGGGATCACCGACCATCAATGTGGTAAACGGCGCGGTCGTTCAGCCCTAGGCGGCGACTCCGCAATCTGCTTCCCGAAACGGGGGGCCAGAGCGGTAAGCTCTGGCCCCTTTTTCGTTCCCCGATCGGAGCGTTGACATTGGCCGACGAGAAACCGAAGTCCTTTTTCTCGCGCATGCGAGCCAAGCTGAACCGGCCCGGTTCATGGCTGTCCTACGACCTCGCCAACCTCGTGCCCGGCCGCAAGATCGACGCCGAGGTCCTGGATGAACTCGAGACCCGCCTGCTCACCGCGGACGTGGGCGTCGAAGCCACGCAACAGATCCTCGAGGATCTGCGCAAGAAGGTGGCGCGCAAGGAACTGGACGACGTCGACAAGCTCATTGCGGCGCTCACGGACGCCATCACGGCAATCCTGCTGCCTTCGCAGCAGGCGCTGGACATCAACACCCAGAAGCCCTTCGTGCTGCTGGTCGTCGGCGTCAACGGCTCGGGGAAGACCACCACGATCGGCAAGCTCGCGCGGCGTTTCGCCGACGCCCGCAAGAGCGTGGTGCTCGCCGCGGGAGATACCTTCCGCGCCGCCGCCATCGAGCAGCTGGGCATATGGGCGGAGCGCGCCGGCGCGGAGATCATCCAGCAGCAGGCGGGCGCGGATCCTGGTGCCGTGGTGTTCGACGCCGTCACGGCCGCGCGCTCGCGCAAGGCCGACGTCGTGATCATCGACACGGCGGGCCGGCTGCACAGCCAGTCGCACCTCATGGATGAACTCAAGAAAGTGCGCCGCGTGATCCAGCGAGTGGAGCCGAGCGCGCCGCACGAGGTGCTGCTGGTGCTCGACGCCAACCAGGGACAGAACGCGCTCACGCAAGCCCAGCAATTCCACGAGGCCGTCGGCGTCACGGGCCTCGTGCTCACCAAGCTCGACGGCACGGCCAAGGGCGGCATCGTGATCGCGATCGCGCGCAAGCTGAAGCTGCCGATCAGGTTCATCGGCCTCGGCGAGCAGGCCGAGGATTTCGGCGAATTCGATGCGCGCGCCTTCGCCACCGCGCTGGTGTCGGGCACTTCCCTCGCGGATTAATCGCCTCGCGGGCGCGAAGCGGCGAACGGAGCCGTATAGATCTCGTGCCAGCGCCTCGGCGCCGGAGAATGCGCGATCCCGAATGCCCGCACCCGGCGTGGCGCATGGTAGGTGCCGAAGAGCCGGTCCCAGATCACGAGGATGCCGCCGAAGTTGACGCCACGTTCCGACATGCCGATGTCGTGATGCATACGGTGGTTCGCCGGCGTGTTGAAGATCCCGTCGAGCCACGGCAGCGGGCCGATGGCGCGCGTGTGCGCCCAGGCCTGGTAGTGGATGGTGAACACCTGCAGCGCGAACACCAGCACCGGCTCCAGCCCGGCCAGCACGCAGGGTAGATAGAACACCGGCGCGATGAACTGGTTGGCGAACGACACGCGGTATGCCGTGGCCACCGTGTAGTGCGGCGAGCTGTGGTGCACGGCATGGTACAGGCGCCACAGCCAGTTCAGGCGATGCGCCGCGCGATGCTCCGCGTAGTAGCACAGGTCCGCCAGCAACACTGCGGGGAGCAGCAATGGCAGCGAGGTTTCCAGCGGTACCGGCGCGTACTGGCTGAAGGCGCCGTAGACGAACAGCCACCACCCGGAAAGCGCGATCGAGACGATCACGGTCGGAGGCAGGGGGCTCAGGCTCACGAGCATCTCGCGCCACGCGGCGCGCGTGAGGCGCCCGCGGCGCCGCATCCACAGGATCTCCTCGATGGCGATGGCGACTCCGGCGCCGATGCTGAGCGCGATGGCGCCCGCGAGCACCCACTGCCAGCCAGCCACTTGCGCGTCCAGGATCACGGCACGTTGTCCGCGAGCTCCGCGATCTCCACGCGGCGCGGAAGCTGCGGCAGCGCCGCCCAGGAATCTCCGGCGCGATGCCGCGCGTTGTACTCGCAGAACGATTCCAGCCGCCCCGAGGTGTCCAGCACATGGTGGCAACAGGCCGACACGCGGTCCTGGTCGTAGGAATATCGATCCATGAACGGCTTGATCACGATGCCGAACACGTCCCGCGGACGCACCAGCTTGCGCGCGAGCCTCGCGAGACCCCGCTTCAACCAGCTCTCGCGCCGCGTGCCGATGATGTTCTGCATCTCGTCGCGCGCGAGCACGGTCTTGTACGCCACGTCGTTCATGACCGCGTTGAGGTCCACGTGCCGCGCGATGTTCGCGAACATGCCGAACCGGCGGGCGAACAGCGTCACCCAGCCGCAATTGGGATGGCTGCAGGGAATGGGCAGGAAATCGCTGTCCCGCGTACGCCCCGTGAGGCCAGCCGTGACTCCCTTCACGACATCCGAGAGCGTAATGCGATCGAGCGGATCGTGGGTGATGTCGAAGCGGCCGGAGAAGAACGCCGGCAGCATCGCGACCAGCCGCACGTTGCGGTGCTTCACGCCCTGGCGAACCACCCAGGCGATCTCGCGCTCGCTGACTCCGCGCGCCAGCGTCATCGTGAGCTGCATCGGCACGCCCAGCGAGTCGAGACGGCCGAGCAAACGCATGCGCACCTTTTCCGGATTCGCCTGGCGCAGCGTCTTGTTCGTCTTCGCCTCGAGCCCGTCGAACTGCAGCAGCACCAGCGTCTTGTCGCGGAAGGGCACGAGACGCTCCGCCGCGCCAGCCTTCTCCAGCGCGATGCCGTTGGTCGCGACGTAGATCTTCGACACTCGCGGCTCGGCATGCAGCCACGCCAGCATTTCCCAGAATTGCGGGTGGATCGTGGGCTCGCCACCGATGAGCTGCACGGAATCCAGCGAACCCTTCTGGTCCAACAATGCCGACACGTGTGCTCGGAACGCCTCGAGCGACAACACCCGGTCACCCTTCGAATCCGCGTAGCACACGCGGCAAGCCAGATTGCAGGCATCGGTGATCTCGATGAGCACCGTGCAGGTCTTGTTGGCGCGCTGGTCGGTGGCGTCGTACGTCCACACGCCGCTGGCCGGTGTGCCGCAGCTTTCACCAGGCCCGCAGCAGGCGGCCCCGAATTCCGGAACGGTTTCCGTCCGGTCGCTCACGTAGGCGCGCCCCCAGCGATCCTTGTTCGAGAGCTTGTAGTAACGGGCATCGTTTTCGAGCAGCGCGCGGGCGGCGCCATGATGGGCGCAGCGCTTCTCGATGAACACGCGCCCCTCGTGCGCGAACACCGCGGCCGGCACATGCGCGAGACATTCGGCGCAGAGGCTCAGTGTGGTCTTGAGGAGACTGGCGTCGGCCGGCAGCGCGAATTCGCGAGCCACGTCGGCCGCGTCCAGCTTGCGCAACGGCGTCGCGAGCGCCTCCAGGCGGGAGTCCAGCGTCGCCGGTGCTTCGACGCGGATGGCGATGGGAATGGCCTTACGCAATCGCGTGCATTCCGCGAAGCAGCGTGGCGCAGGCGGCATACAGGCGACGGCGCGCGGGCGGAAAGTTCGCCGCATGACGCCGCGCGAGTCCGCCCAGCTGTTGCGCCGAGAACTCCAGGTTGGCGCGACGCTCCGCGCGCGCATGCAATGCGAGAATGTCGCTGGCCACGCGCCGCGGCACCAGTTGCGCGACGACTTCCCGCGTGTAGCTCACGTGCCGGTGCTCGTCGCGCAGCACCGCGCCGACAGCCTTCTCCGGATAGTCCGACGCGGCATGGGCGCAGGCGTCCACGTGGTACTCGAGCGAGCGAGCGACGCGCTTCTCGAGAAAATGCAGATGCGCGAAGAAGTTGGCGAGTTTGTGCCGGCACTGGTCACGCGAGTCGCCGGCCTCGAGCGCGAAGCTCGTGGGCGTGTGCCGGCGGATCACCTCGTTGAACACCTCGGGCAGCGGATGCACGCTCACGGGCTGCCCGAGCTTGCGGATCGCGCGCTCGTACAGCGCGATGTGCTTGTCCTCGTCGTCCACGTGCGCGCGCATGGCGCGCTCCAGCTCGGGTTCCTCGACCGCGGCGAACGGAAAGTAGTCGCTCACGCGGTGCGGATACTGCTCGCCATTCAGATAGAGATTGAGCACCAGGCCGTGAAGCACGGGGTCCGCGACGATGTCGCGATGAAGCCGGGCCTTGATGCGGTCGACCAGGTGCATCAGATGAAACACTGGCCGACGACGAACGCGAGAATCAGCAGGGCGATGCCCACGGCGATGCCACAACCCCGAAGCCCGGAGCCGCTGCTCTCTTCCGGTGGCTTCGGATCGGGTTTCCATCCGGGTTGTTCGTTCATGTGGCGCCCTTCCCCGCGGTTCTCCAACGCTCCCACGACGCCGGCTGGTGGAGGGTCCGCCAGACGACGGCCACCAGGCCGGCCACGATCATCGCGAGGCTCATGAGCTGGTAGGCAGACAGGTCGCCATACGCTTTCGGAGTCTCTCGCAGGAATTCGGTGAGGAAGCGGAACACACCGTAGCACGCTAGATAGACCGCAAACAGCCGGCCGAACAGGATCTGGCGGCGCCAGAGCGCGATGAGCAGGAAGCCCATGCCCCAGTGGAACAGCATCTCGTAGACCGGTGCCGGATGACGCGGGATCCCATCGGCGTAGGTGATGGCCCAGGCGCCGTCGAAGGGCTCGCCCCGGCAGCAGCCGGCGATCAGGCAGCCGATGCGGCCGAGCCCGATCGAGAACGGCAGGATGATGGCGAAACGGTCGTTGGGAGGAATGTCATAGCGCAGCAGAGGCTTGGCGGCCTCGGCGCCCAGGAAACCGAACAGCAACGCGCCGGCGAGCGACCTGCCGCCGCCGATGAGCGCGCCCCAATCCTCGAATGGCTGGAGCGGCCACAAGGCATCCCCCAGCACCACCGCGAGCTTGGCGCCCAGCAGAGCGCACACCGCCGTGATGGCCTGCATGGCGTAATAACGTCGGCGATCCCGCGGGTCCTGGAAATGCCTGGTCAGCGGGAATGACAGCGTCAGCGCGAAACCCAGCACGACCATGAGCGCGTAACCGAAATGCAGGTCGATGCCGCTCATGCGTACCAGGCCGTCCACACCCACACGGCGACGAACAAACCCAGGGCCCCGTAAGCGGCGAAGTGCACGCGACGCTCCCTCTCGGCGAGCCCGGCGTGGAAACCGAATTCGTCCCACGCTGAAACCGCGGCGAAAACGCACAGCGACGCCAGCGCCAGCAGCCTGATGTCGCGGAACACGCCGATGACGAAGCCCAGGAAAGTCAGCGCGGCGACGGCGTGCAGCACCTGCTCCAGGCGTGGAACGCGCCGCGCCTTTTCATGCATCCAGGCATCGAAGCCCGCGAGCGCCGCGTAGGGAACCAAAGCGGCGGCGAGCAGGACCAAGCGTGTCGCGGCGGTCATTGGCGCGAGGATGTTCGAGTGCGTTCGCCGAAAGCAAGACTATCCAGGGCTCAGCCTCTAGAATTCCCGCCATGATTTCCTTCGACAACGTCGCCAAGCGCTACCCCAACGGGCGCGAGGCGTTGGCCGGCGTGTCATTCCAGATCCAGCCGGGGGAATTCGTGTTCCTCACCGGCCGGTCGGGCGCAGGCAAGAGCAGCGTGCTCAAACTCATCGCGTTGCTGGAGCGTCCGAGCCGGGGCAACGTCACGGTGAACGGACAGAACACCGGCAAGCTCAAGGCCGGGCGCGTGCCGGCATTCCGCCGCGCCATCGGCGTGGTATTCCAGGACCACAAACTGCTGGTCGACCGGCCCATCTACGACAACGTCGCGCTGCCGCTGGTGGTCGCCGGCACGCCGATGAAGGAAGTGGATCGCCGCGTACGCGCCGCGCTGGACCAGGTGGGATTGCTGGGACGCGAGCGTTCCTCACCCCTGGAGCTCTCGGTAGGCGAACAGCAGCGGGTCGGCATCGCGCGCGCCGTCGTGAGCAAGCCGCAGCTGCTCATCGCCGACGAACCCACGGGCAACCTCGATCCCGGGCTCGCCGTGGAAGTCATGAAGGTCTTCAAGCGCTTCCAGGAAGTGGGCGTCACGGTGATCATCGCCTCGCACGATCCACACCTGGTCGAGCAATTCGGCGAGCGCGAACTGGTGCTCGACGCGGGCCGCATCGCCACCGACCGGTACCACGAGGGGCATCGCGCACGCATGACCGCGCAGGCGCCGAAGCTCGCCGACCTGCCCAACATCGTGATGTGAGCTGAGCGTGTCGTCCTATTTCACCCGGCATCTGCAGGCATTCTTCGGCGCACTGGGCCGCCTCGCGCGTGCACCACTGGCCACGCTGCTCACGCTCATCGTCATCGGCGTCGCACTTTCGCTGCCCGCGGGCCTCGCACTGCTGGTGAACAACCTGCGCACCGCCACGGGCGACCTGGGCAATGCACTGGACTTCACCGTGCACTTCAAGCTCGGCACGCCGGTCGAGAGGGTGCAGACGCTGGCGAAGAATGCCCGCGAACGGCCGGAGATCGAGTCGGCGACCGTCAAGACGGCGGACCAGGCGCTCGAGGAGTTCAAACAGGCTTCGGGCTTCGGCGACGCCCTCTCGGCTCTCTCGGACAATCCACTGCCCCACCATCTCATCGTGCGGCCCAAGCCGAATGCCAGCGGGCCCGCGGATGTCGAAAGCCTGCGCCGGTATTTCTCGGCATTCCCGGAAGTCGACCTGGTCCAGCTCGACCTCGATTGGGTGCGCAAGCTTCATTCGATGCTCGATGTGCTCAAGCGCGTGTTCTGGGTCGTGGTGGCCGTGCTGGGGCTCGGCGTGCTCGCCGTCATCGGCAATACGATCCGGCTTGAGATCCAGCATCGGCGGCCGGAGATCGAGGTGACCAAGCTGGTGGGCGGCTCGAATGCTTTCGTACGCCGACCCTTCCTCTACACGGGCCTGTTCTATGGATTGGGAGGCGCTCTGCTCGCCGCCCTCATCGTGTTCGGGGGGCTCACCTACCTGGGGCAGGCGGTGGGAGATCTCTCGGTCCAGTACGGCAACCGGTTCGCCATGGAGGGCCTCGGGCTCCCGGGGCTGGGCATCCTTGCCGCCGTGGGCGCCGGCCTGGGGTGGCTCGGAGCCCTCATCTCCACCGGGAAGCACCTGCGCGCCATCGAGCCCCGGGCCTGATCCCCGCCTATCGTTCTCTTCTGGTTCAATAACTTAGGGTTCTAGTCCCTCCTTGGAGGGATGGAACTGATCGGGGCCTTTAGCACTCTAATCCCCCGACTGCTAATATCCCGGCCCATAGAGATATGTCCCCCGTGTAGAGCTAGTCGCCTGAGGAGGTTTCTAGAGATGACCGCCACCGCGCCCGCTTCAACTGCACTCGTCGCCCGCCACCGCGACTTCGTGATGGCCGGCCCCGTCGGCAGTTTCGATGCCTACATGGACAAGGTGAGCCGCATTCCCGTGCTGTCGCGCGAGGATGAGTCGGTGCTCGCCAAGCGCTTCCGTGACGGGGGCGACCTCGAAGCGGCGCGCGAACTCGTGCTCTCCCACCTCCGTTTCGTGGTGCACATCGCGCGCGGCTACTCCGGCTACGGCCTGCCCCTGGGCGACGTGGTCCAGGAAGGCAACGTCGGCCTCATGAAGGCGGTGAAGCGCTTCGACCCCAACGTCGGCGTGCGCCTGGTGTCGTTCGCGGTCCACTGGATCCGCGCCGAGATCCACGAATACGTGCTGCGCAACTGGCGCCTGGTCAAGGTCGCCACCACCAAGGCGCAGCGCAAGCTGTTCTTCAACCTCCGCAAGATGAAGAAGAACCTGGCGTGGCTGTCGGCCGAGGAAACGCAGGCCGTGGCGCGCGACCTCAAGGTGACGCCCGAGGAAGTGACCGAGATGGAAAAGCGCCTCGCGGCGCGCGACCTCTCGTTCGACCCGGTACCGGATACCGGCAGCGAAGACGGCGACGAGACCTATTCGCCCGCCGCCTATCTACCCTCGCCTGACTCCGATCCGGCCATCCAGATCGAGAACGCCGAGTGGGAAGACACCACGGGTGACCGCCTGGCGTCGGCCATGAAGACGCTCGACCCGCGCGCGCAGGACATCCTCGTGAGCCGCTGGACCGGCGAAGCCGCTGCCACGCTGCACGACCTCGCCGAGAAATACGGCGTGTCGGCGGAGCGGGTACGCCAGATCGAGGCCAATGCCATCAAGAAGCTGCGCGGATTGATGGCCGGGCTCTGATTCGCCGGCTACCACGCGGCGCAGCACGAGCCCGCACCCAGCGGGGCTTCTTGTTTTCAGTCGCATGCGCCATCTCACTGGCATCGGCGGCCCTGGTTCACCTAAACATCCGTTAAGTTTTTACGGCCTCGCCCAGCATTCGCCCGTGGCTCAATCCCGCGAATGAGCCAGACCATGACAGCCTCTTCACCTATGGACATGAAAACCAACCTGAATCCGCAGGGCGATCAGATGGCGGACGAATCGATGGTGCGCACGCTGGCGGCGCAGATCGAAGCCATCTGGCCGCAGGAAAAATCCCTGCTGAACTTCTACCGGCTGCCGCGCAACGCACGCGTGCTCGACGTGGGCGCCGGCACCGGCGAATTCAGTGCGCGGGTCGCCGACATCTGCCCGAATCCCAGGTGCTGGGCATCGAACTGCTGCCCGCAATCGGTGGACGCTCGCGCGCGATAAGCATGCGAGCGCTCGCGCCGCGCCTGCGCTTCGAAACGGGCGACGCGTTCCGCCTGGCGCTGCCCGACGACAGCTTCGACCTGGTCGCCAACCGGCACATGGTCCAGTCGGTGCCGCACGTGGACCGGATCCTCGCCGAGCTGGTGCGCGTCACGAAGCCGGGCGGCCGCGTGCACGTGCTGGCCGAGGACTACTCGATGCTGCACATGATGTCGGGACCCCTGGATCCAGACGTGTTCTGGCGCAAGGGTCCGGTCGAGTTCTCGGAGCGCACGGGCACGGACTCCCGCATCGGGCGTCGCGCCTGGTCGCTGCTGCGCGCCGCCGGCCTCAAGGACGTACGCGTGGACTACGTGGTCGTGGACACGCTGCGCGTGCCGCGGCGCGTGTTCGCCGACATCATCACCGCCTGGCGGGATGGCTATGTCGACGCGCTGTCGACGCCGGACTTCCCGGCGGCGCGTGGTGCGGCAGCACTTCGATGAAATCATCGCCAGCATCCTGAATCCGGATCACTACGCGGTCTGGCACGTACCGATTGTTTCTGGTGTGAAACCGTTGGCGGCATAGCGCGCACCGTCCGCCGCTGAAATGCGAAGGGCCAGAGCCGCTGGCATCGCCGATGGCTCTGGCCCTTTTCCGCGAACGGGGCAAGCCTGTCCTCGATCAGCCCTCGGTGATGGGCTGCAGCTTCAGCTCCACGCGGCGGTTCTGCTGCTTGCCGTCGGGCGTCGTGTTGGACGCGACCGGACGGGCTTCGCCCGCGCCGAAGGTCACGATGCGCTGGCCATTCACGCCATGCGACTGCAGGTAGCGTGCCGACCGACGTGGCACGGTTGAGCGACAACTGCTGGTTGTAGGTATCGCTGCCGTCGCTGTCCGTGTGGCCTTCGACGTCGATGAGCGTCTTGTCGAATTCCTTGAGCACGAGGCCCACGGAATCCAGCACCTGGAAGAAGCTCGCATTCAGATCCGCGCTGGCGGTCTTGAACGTGATGTTGCCGGGCATGTTGAGGATGAGGTCATTGCCATTGCGCGTGACCGACACACCGGTGCCCTGCAGCTGCGCCCGCAGCTTGGCTTCCTGGCGATCCATGTACGCGCCGACGCCGGCGCCCGTGAGCGCGCCCACGCCCGCGCCGATCAGCGCGCGCTTGCGGCGTTCCTTGGAGTTGTCGCCCGTGGCGGCGCCGAGCACCGCGCCCGCGAGCGCGCCGATGCCCGCACCCTTGGTGGTCTTGTTCACTTTCTTGTCGCCGGTATACGCATCCGTGGTGGTGCATCCGGCGACCGTGAACGATGCCGCGAGGGCTAACAAAGTGGCTTTGATCATCGTCGATTTCATTGAGTTCTCCTTCTTCGGGCCATCTTGGCGGCCAGCATCTGAACGCCGAATGAACCCGTTTTCTGTGCGCCAGTTCTCAGTCGACGGCTTATTCCACATTCTCTGGGGAAGCCGGCGGTGTGGTTGCGCGTTGGTAACCGCGCGGCCGGATCGCAACCGTGTTGCGTATGACCGTGCAGCGCACACCATCGCTGCGAAAGTAACCGTATTCAAATGTCGGCGTTGACCGACCATCGCGCTCGAGCTCGATCCTAATATCCTGCTCCTGTTCGGGCGTCAGAGAAAAGCGCATCTCGAGGTCGGAATTTCCGCCATGGTCGAAAGAGATGTTCATGGCCCGGGTCCAGACGGAATAACCCGGGAAAACCCGGGCACATGCGAGCGCAGCGATCGGATCGGCGAGCGCCGCCTGGTAACCGCCGAACATCACACCGCCCGGATTGCGTGACATGGCGTTCAGCGGGAGACGGATGCGCACCTTGCGCCAGCCGTTCGAGATCTCGACCACCTTGAGGCGCATCGGCCGGAACGGCGGATACCATTCCAGCAGGCGGGCATCGGGCAGGATCCGGCTGCGCGCCATGAATCTCATGAAACGCTGCATGAACGGCATGATCAGCTCCCTGACCTCCTTGTTTGTTGCGAAGTATGCAGCACGGGCGTAGTTTTTCGAGCCATGCGCACCGTCGAACAGTGGTTCGGTGAATACGGCGAAAGCCACAGCAATCCCCGCAACGAATTGCTCCACATCATCTGCGTGCCGCCGATCGTCATGACGGTGATCGGATTTCTCTGGTCGATTCCGATGCCCGCGGCCATCGCGGAAGTTTCGCCGTGGCTCAACGTCGCCACCTGTTTGTCGCGGCCGCCATCGTCTACTACTTCGCGCTGTCCGTCTCCCTGGGGATCGGCGCTGCCATCGGCCTCGGCGTGCTGCTATTCATCGTCCACTGGCTTGACACGCTGTCATGGCCCTTGTGGCTCACCTGCCTGCTGATCTTCGTGGTCGGCTGGATCGGCCAGTTCATCGGCCACGCCATCGAGGGCAAGCGGCCTTCGTTCATGAAGGACATCCAGTTCCTGCTCATCGGCCCGCTGTGGCTGATCGGGCACCTGTACCGAAGGCTGGGCATCGCGTACTAACGGGGACATTCCTCATTCGTTGCAATCGTTGTGCCTTGAGCTGGATGATGCGTGGCGCGGACGATTGTTCAACGAAACGAGGAATGTCCCCAATGCTGAATCCCTCGACTATACGACGTTCGCGGCCTGCTCACCGAAGAGGAGCGCGCGGTGCAGGACTCGGTCGCCCGCTTCATCGACGAGCGCGTGCTGCCGATCATCGGCGACTGCTTCGACAAGCATCGCTTCCCGAAGGAGCTGGTCCCGGAGATCGCCGACCTCGGGCTTGCTCGGCTCGTCCCTCCAGGGCTACGGCTGCGCCGGCCTGAACGCCGTCAGCTACGGCCTGATCTGCCAGGAGCTGGAGCGCGGCGACTCGGGCATCCGCAGCTTCGTCTCGCGTGCAGAGCTCGCTGTGCATGTACCCGATCTACGCCTTCGGCAGCGAAGAGCAGAAGCAGCGCTGGCTGCCGGACATGGCCGCGGGCAAGATGATCGGCTGCTTCGGCCTGACCGAACCGCACGGCGGCTCCGACCCGGCCAACATGAAGACCAACGCCAAGAGCGACGGCGGTGACTGGGTCATCAACGGCGCCAAGATGTGGATCACCAACGGCAGCCATCGCCGATCTCGTGCATCGTCTGGGCGCAGACCGAAGACGGCATCCACGGCTTCATCGTCGAGAAGGGCATGGCCGGATTCTCCGCCCCGGAGATCGAGCACAAGATGAGCCTGCGCGCCTCGGTCACGTCGGCGCTGTTCTTCGACAACGTGCGTGTGCCCGAAGCCAACCGGCTGCCCAACGTGAAGGGCCTCAAGGGCCCGCTGGGCTGCCTGACGCAGGCGCGCTACGGCATCACCTGGGGCCCGATCGGCGCCGCCAGGCCTGCCTCGCCGCAGCTGCATCGAACTACACCAAGACCCGCATCCTGTTCGGCAAGCCGCTGGCGGCCACCCAGACGGTGCAGCTGCAGGCTCGCCGACATGGCGCGCCGGATCACCCTCGCGCAGCTGCTGTCGCTGCAGCTCGGTCGCCTCAAGGATGCCGGCAAGATGCAGCCGGCGCAGGTGTCGCTGGCGAAGTGGAACAACTGCCGCATGGCGCTGGACATCGCGCGCGAAGCCGCGACATGCTCGGCGGCGCCGGCATCAGCGCCGAGTACGTGCCGATCCGTCACGCGCTGAACCTCGAGAGCGTGATCACCTACGAAGGCACGGAGACCATCCACCAGCTGATGATCGGGCGCGAGCTGACCGGCATCAAGCGCGTTCTAGCCGTTCCGCGGCGAAGCGGATCCGGCGCCGTCGAAGCGACGGCGTACGATGACTGCGAGGGTGAAGAGCGCCAGCAGTAGATAGTCGAGCCGGCCCCCTCCCCCGCCGCCGCCGCCGCCCGATGAAGACGAGCTCGCGGCTTCCACGTTCAGCGATACGCTGCTGACTCCGGTGGGCGCTAGCGACTCGTATGCCGACAAGCTGAAGGTCGTGACTCCCGGCCCCGTCGGCGTGAATGTCACGGTGATGCTGGTGCTCGCCGCGGGCGCCAGGGCTCCCATGTCGCAACTCAGCTCACGCACATTGACGTTGCAGGAACCGAGATTCGCGACCAGTCCGTAGGTACCGGCCGACGGCGGCAGAGTGGCGGTCACCCGGACGCGCGTGGCCGTGATGACGCCGGGATTGAGCACGTTGAGAACGAACGACCCGGCCGTGCCGGCTGTCATGATCGCAGGTGATAGCCCGATGCTGAGGCGGGGCGCAACATCGATCTCATAGACACCGCCATCGTTCCGGACTCCCACGAGCTTCGCGTTGTGTCCCGGAACCATCGCGATGCGGTCGAAGCCAGGAAACGACGCCACCGAGGCTGCCAGATCCAGCGCATCCGTCCAGGTTGCGCCTCCATCGACCGAGCGCTGCAAGTTGGCGGACCCCAGCGTGGTGTACACGATTTGCGGTGACTGAGGGTCGACCACGATCGAGCGGCCACCACCGGGACGCGCCATCCGCGTCCAGTTCACCCCCGAATCCACCGACTTGTAGGAACCGAATTCCATCACAAGGTAGATAGTCGAAGAACGCCCGGGCTCGAACGCCAGCGCGTTGGGCGAGAACGGCGACGGGAGCGTGTTGTCCGACCAGTTGGTCGCAGCCCAGGTTGCTCCACCGTCCGTGCTGCGATAGATGGGCGACGCGGCTCCGGAGTAGCCGTGCACCAGTGCGAACAGATTCGCGGAATTCGCGGGGTCCACATAGATCCTGCCCAGCGAGTTGCGGACACTTGCGGGCAATGAATCGCCGAAAGGCGCCCAGTTGACGCCACCATCGACGGATTTCAATCGGCGGTCCTGGCCAGTGGCGTACATGACCTGCGGGTTTCCGGGATCCAGCGCCAGCGAGTAGATCAATGGCAAGGTGGCCAACAGGGTCCAGTCGATACCGCCATTGGTCGACCGCGCCAGGCGCTCCTCACGCAGCATGTACAACGTGTTGGGATTCTGGGGCGCCACTTCGATCTGGTATCCCTGCATGCCCGGATAACCCAGGAGCGGCGAGCTCGACCGCGCGACGGCAGAGTAGGCACCCGCGGCATCGCGCCGATAGACAGACCCGAGGTCGCTGGTCGCGACGTAAACCGCCGTACTGCCACTGGCAGTCGTGGCGATGTCGAGCCCGGTGCCTTCCTGCAAACCCGCATTGCTTTCCGTCCAGGTGTTGCCGCCGTCTTCACTGCGGATCATTCCCGCATAGGTGCCCACCAGCATCCGCAGCGGGTTGGCGGGATCCACCGAGATTCCGCGCCCGTAGCCATTCGGCAAGCGTCCACGATCCGTCCACGTGGACCCATCGTCCGTGGATGAATAGAAGTGCGCGCCGTAGTCGATGGCGAATGCCCGGCTGTCCGATGCCGACTCCAGGCCAAAGAAGCTGGGCAATGAGACGGAGGAGTTCCAGGTGGTGCCGAAGTCATTCGACCAGGCGGAAACATGGTTCGAATTCGTCTGGATGGCGATCAAGCGGCCAGCGGTCGTGCGCGACGCCTGGGGGTGGAACCTGTCGTTCGCCGGAAGCGGCGTCCAAGTGGCGCCGGCATCGCGGGATACGTGAATGCCCAGCCCTTTGCCCGCGTAGACGGTATTCCGATCGGCGAGGTCGACGTCGGCAAACCAGTATTCGCCCGGCGGCAGCACAGCCGGGAAGGACTGCCAGGTGGCGCCACCATCCGTGCTGCGCCTGACATCGCCATCGCTTTCGATGAGCCAGGCGTAGAAGCCATCGCGACTGAAGGTCACGGAGGCAACCGCAGGCATGGAGGCCACGGGAACCTCCAGGTTGATCCCCGTGAAGGTCAGACCTCGATCGCCGCTTCGATAGGCGCTATCGCCAGTCACGAGGATCTGATCGGGATTGGCGGGATTCACAGCGATACTGAAATTGTTGACCGGCGCCATCCGGCGAATCAGCGTCCAGCTGTTGCCGTGATTCGCAGTGCGGTAGATGCCGCCCGCGGTGACCGCAATGGCGACGCCGTCACGTATGTACTTGACGTTCCATACATGCGCGCCGGGAATGCCCACGTTGGTCCACTCGCCGATACCCGCGCTGGCCATCGCCGCCCAGCAGCAGGCTGCCAGGCACAAAATCGATCGCCTGATGCTCATTCCCTCGATCCCCTTCTTCCGGCCACGAAGTGAATCTGTCGCGACCGTCAGCAATCTAACTTTTCGGCGGATGGAATGGCACTCGCGTCTCGATGAAGGCCGGCATGGCCTCGCAGCGCACCGCCAGCGTGGCGAGCGAATGAAACATAACCGAGTCCGCGGCCACCCGAAGCGTGTCGTTGAGGAAGGTGAATGCGCACACGGCGGTGATGTCGGCCTGGGTCATGCGTTTGCCCACCAGCCATTGCGCCACGCCACGCTCGCCGAGGTAGCGGTCGATCGCGCCGAGCGAGGCGCCCATCTGCAGGCGCAGCCTGTCCAGCCACGGCTGATGGCGCCTGGACTCCGGTCTGAAGACTCCTTCGTACACCTGCAGCACGCCCTTCTCGGCGGCGCCCGTCGCCATCGCCATGAGATTCAGCGCCTGGCGGCGATCCGGCCCCGACGGCGGCAGCAATGCGCGCTCCGGCCCGGCGAGTTCATCGAGGTAGTCGAGGATGGCGGCCGACTCGAACAGCTTCTCGCCGTTGGCGAGCACGAGCGTGGGCACGCGGCCCAGCGGGTTGTATTCGCGGATGCGCTCGAAGTCGCGGCCCACGGACCAGTTGGCGTGCTCGAACGGCATGCCTAACAACTTCAGCGAGACGGCGACCCGGCGTACGAACGGCGAGTCGAACATTCCGATCAGCAGCATCAGTTCGCGCCCTGCTGGTTCAGCCACCAGATCACGCCGGCGATGATGATCACGTCGACCACCACGAACCAGAAAAAGAACTTGCGGCGCGTGGCGCGCTGCTTGAGCTCGAGCTGGGCGCGCAACAGCGGCTCGCGCGACAGGTACGCATCCACGCGGTCCTTGGCGTCCTTGAGCCCCAGGCCTTCGGCCTGCCGCACCACCTTGATCGCCTGGACCATGTGGCCCTCGTTGAGAAGCGTGACCGCCTCCAGCGGAATCGGGCGGAACTTCGAATCGGCGTACATCGGAACACTCCTCGATGAAAACCCTGTTGGCCCTGCCCCAGCGTTATGCCTTTCAGGAGGTGATGCATGAGTACACCCGCCCAGGCGCAACTGGCCGATCCCCAGATGAATGCCACGCCGCTCATCGACGTGTTGCTGGTGCTGCTCGTGATGCTGATCTTCACCCTGCCGGTGGCCACGCACGCCGTCAAACTCAATTTGCCACACGTCGTGCAGGACTTGCCATTGCCGAGGCCGCTCGTGACGGTGGACATCGACTTCGACGGGAGAGTGTTCTGGAACGGCGCGGAGTTGGCCGACCAGGAGGCGCTCGAGCAAAAACTGCGCGAAGCGGCCGGCGCGACCCTGTCACCGCGGGTCAAGGTGGTGCCGGACAAGCGCGTCCGTTACGAGAACGTGGCCGTCGTGCTCGCCGCCGCGCAGCGCCTGAACGTCACGCTGCTGGAGGTGGCGCCTATCCAGTTCTGATTTGAATGGTGCCGGGGACAGAACCGGGACTGGCGGTGTCGTGAACCCGCGAGTGACGCCTCACACCCAGTCCCGCCCCGGCGCCGCCTTACCCAGGGAAGTCTTACCCAGGGTCGTCTCACATATAGGCCTCGGCCAGCCAGCACGCCAGCAGTACGGCCAGTGCCACCCATTGCAGGAAGCTGTCGTCACTCTCGTCTGATTCCTTCGCCTCGGGCGGAGGCGCGGCCCGTTCCGGCTCGCGCGGATGTTCGCTGCCCGACATGAAATGCTCCGGACGCGCGCTCACAGCGGCAGCCAATGCGTCTGCACTTCGCGCCGGTGCAGGTACACGAAACGGGCGCGGGACAACCGGGTCGAAAAGTCGTTGCTCCTCGTGCCGATGCGCTCGAGGAACCGGCGCCACCGTTCCCCCGGCTGGGTGCTGTACTGCGGACTGACAACTCGATGCTCGTTCATGGCGTCTCTCCTGCTTTCCTGGGGCGTTCGGGGGATGGCTTCCCGGGCGGGTTCTGGTAGCCATTTCGCGCCCGCCCGCGGCCGCATCCGTGGCGGCTTGGTGGCGTACTGACGGAGGAAAGTGACGAAATGTGGCCGGTGCACGCCGCGCGGAATTACCTCGCTTACACTTCGCCACCGAGGAAACGCACCGCCAATGAAAAAGACCATCGCCATCGTCGAAGACGAACGCGCCATCCGCGACAACTACGCCGCCGCCTTTTCCCGCGAGGGCTATGCCGTGCGCGGTTATCCCAACCGGCGCGATGCCATGGCGGCTTTTGCCGCGCGCCTGCCCGACCTGGCCGTGATCGACATCTCGCTGGAAGACGAGCCGGAGGGCGGCTTCGAACTCTGCCGCGAGCTGCGCGGGCTTTCGGCCGAGCTGCCCATCATTTTCCTGACGGCCCGCGACAGTGAGCTCGATGCCGTCTCCGGTCTGCGCCTCGGCGCGGACGACTTCCTCACCAAGGACCTGTCGCTGGCGCACCTGATCGCGCGCGTGAACGCGCTGTTCCGCCGCGTCGATGCGCTGCGCCGCCCCACCGAGGAAAAGCAGGTGATCCGCCGCGGCGCGCTCACGCTCGACAGCGAGCGCATGTCGGTGGAATGGAATGGCCAGGTGGTGCTGCTCTCGCTGACCGAGTTCTGGATCGTGTACGCACTCACCAAGCACCCGGGCCACGTGAAGAACCGCCAGCAGCTCATGGACGCCGCGAACGTGGTGCTCGACGACAACACCATCACCTCGCACATCAAGCGCATCCGCCGGAAATTCCAGCAGGTCGACGAGAAGTTCGACGCCGTGCACACCGTGTACGGCATGGGCTATCGCTGGGTCGAATAGGACCCGCGCGGGCAACATCGATGGGCCGTCTCGCAGACCGCATCAGGATCGGCCCGATCTCGGGTTTCCGGCTGCGGACCAAACTACTGCTGCTGGCGTTGACCACGCTGGCACTGCCCTGGGCCGGCTGCCAGTACGCGCGCGAGATGGAAACCGTGCTGCGCGAAAGCGAGCAGCAGTCGCTGCTCGCGGTGACCACCACGATCGCCGGCTCGCTCAAGGGCCGGCAGGAACTGCTGTTCCGCGAAGATTCCCTGCCCGCGGTGGGCGACGTGAACTCGCGCGACATCACCCCGGTGGTCCTGTCCGGCGCTCCGCTCATCGATGGCACCGCCGAGGAATGGGACACCGATAACCGCAATCTCCTGCGCGTGGCGGGACCGGGCGGTGACTCACTCCGACTGCTGGCTGCAACGCATGAGCGCTGGCTGTATCTCGCGCTGCTGGTGCGGGATGACCGCGTGGTGTTCGACGCCTCCGATCTCGCGCCGCTCGACACGGCCGGCATGGGCGACCGGGTCTGGCTGGCCTTCGACGACAAGCGCGGCGGGCAGCAGCAGATCTTCTTCAGCGGCAGTGGCGTGGGCCGCCTGCGCGCGCGCCGCATCGAGACGCGCGAGTACGGCCGCGAGGAAGCCGTCGAGGAATCGCGCATCACCGCGATCCTGCAGCGCAGCCGCGACGGCTACGTGCTCGAAGTGGGTGTGCCGCTGTCTCTCATCGGCCAGCGCTTCGGTGTGCTCATCGACGATCGCGACCGACGCGGCGCCACGCGCAACAGCTACGGGACGCTGGATGTATCCGACCTGCGGGCCGTCGGTCGGCTGATCGCCGCCTCTCCCGATCTGTCGGATCACTTGCGCCAGTTCTCGCAGCCCGGCGTCGAGCTCACCGTGGCATCGTCCAATGGCGCCGTGCTTACCCGCATCGATGCCCCTGCACTGCCCAGCGACTACACGCGGTTGCGCGGCTTCCTGCCACGCATGTACCGCCTGCTTCTCGACGGCGATGTCATTCCGCGCCGCGTTTCGCAGGCGGAAAAGCAGAAGTCCGCGGAGCAACTCACGCAGCGCGTGGCGAATGGCGGAAAGCCCGAAACCGACTTCTTCGCCGGCCGCTACGAGAACAGCGTGATCGTCGCCGCGGCCGCGCCCATCTTCTCGGCCGATGGCAGACGGGTCATCGGCGTCATCCAGCTCGCGCAGACCGCCGACCGCTGGCTCACGCTGCGCGACCGCGCCCTGACGCGGCTGCTCAACCTCACGCTGTTCGTCACGCTGTTCGTGGTGGTGGCGGCGTTCTGGTTCGCGGGCCGCATGACGCTGCGCATCTCGCGCCTCGGCGCCGCGGCGGAAACCGCCCTGGGCCGGGAGGGCAACCTGTCCCGTGTCCTGCCGGAGTCCGAGGCCCGGGACGAACTCGGCGACCTCTCGCGCAGTTTCTCCTCGCTGCTCGGACGGCTGGACGAGTACACGGGCTACCTGCGGACGCTCGCCGGCAAGCTGGCGCACGAGATCCGCACGCCCAACACCATCATCCGGTCGTCGCTCGAGAACCTGGAGTCCGAGGCGCAGGCGTCGGGCGGCATGGGCGACCAGGCCAAGGTGTACATCGCCCGCGCCCGGGAAGGCAGCGAGCGCCTCGGAGCCATCCTCACGGCCATGGGCGCCGCCACCCGGGTCGAGGAGGCAATCACCCACAGCGAACGGCAGCCATTCGACCTGGCCTCGCTTATCAAGGAAGCCGCGGGAGCGTACGGAATGGGGTTCCCGCAACGCCGATTCGTCTGCGAAGTCCCGGAAAGTCTCGACTTCGTGGGCGCGCCCGAGCTGATCGTGCAGATGCTCGACAAGCTCGTGGACAATGCCGTGGACTTCAGCGCAGATGGCGCCACGATCTCCATCGTTCTGCACGCGGAGCCGCTGCACGCGGAGCTGTCCGTAGCCAACCCGGGCCCGCCGCTTCCACCCGAAGCGGCTACGCGGCTTTTCGAATCGCTGTGGCAGTCCCGCTCCGAGAGCGACAAACGGCCCCACTTCGGGCTCGGCCTGTACATCGTGAGGCTGATCGCCGAATTCCACGGTGGCACAGCCTCGGCGGCCAACCTTCCCGAAGACGCGGGCGCCATCTTCACGGTCCGACTCCCCCGCCGCCCACCCCCGGGGTTCGCTCGAAACCGCGCATCCAGTCACATCCAGTCTCCCTGAGTTCAGCCGATAGGATTCTCAGGACAACGATGTCGCGCGATTGAGACATTGTTGTGTAACGGATTCGGCGTATGATCGGCCCACCAAAGCGCGCCAAGTGACTGAAACGGGTCATGAAACGCGGGTCGCATGGACTGCGAGACAGAGCCGATACCGCATTGCGTCAGCAGATGATGCGCGGAGGACACAGAGTTTTTGTTATAGAAACTTACGGATTTGCTCACGGACACGGGTTCAATCGGTAGCTGAAATCTGGCTACTGGTGAGGGCGACAAAAGCGTGGACTGACACGCGGGCTTAACTGTTTAGCCGGAGGCCGCAAGGCCGCCAACGTCCCAGCCGAAAATTTTTCGTCCGTGTAGTCGACTCGGTCGGCTGACAGCGATTACCTAAGTCGACGATGACTAACTAACAAGCCCCGCTCTGCGGGGCTTTTTTTTCGCCCGGCTTTCCGGAATGTGCCGCGCTTCTTGTCCGAGTCCGCCGACACGTGCGAGGCTGCGCGCGCCCATGAAGCCGACCCGAAATTGGACGCCCGCCCTGACGTTGTTAGCCATGGCCGCCGTGATCTCGGGCTGCGGCGGCTCGCTCGATGACCGCAGCGTGCGCGAGTTCATCGATACCGCCGATGACGCCGCGCGCAAACGCTTCGCGCCCGAGATCTGCCAGCTGCGCGCGAAAGGATTCACGCAGGAGCTGCGTTACCACGCCCTGCGCAGCGACGAGCCCGCCGAGTCCAAGGTCAGCCGCACGCTCTGGTGCCGCGAAGCCGGCAAGTTCTCGAGGCTCTACCAATACCAGCTCGAGCGCACGTCGCTGGAGATAGACGTCGCGCCGGATCACAAGACCGCGCGCGTGGTCGCCGGGTACAAGGAGATCTATCCCTACTACGTGGCCGGCTCGATATATGCCACGCCGGACAGCTTCCAGGATTTCGTCGTGGTCGAGTCACGCGATGAATCCACCGTGGGCCTGGAGGACGGCGACCTCGTCTTCATGAATGCGCGAGTCGAAGCGCGCGAAACCGAACTCATTCCGAAGGGGCAGTTCAACCTGCCTTACAACTGATGCGCGCACTCGCCGGACCCGTGATGCTGTTGGTGGTGATCGGAGGCTTCGGCCTCCATCGCGCGTTGTCGAAACCCACCAGCCCGCCGCGCGATTTCCTGGAACTGGAGCTGGCCGGACCGGAAGCCGGTGAGGCGGGTTCCTGCTACTCGCTGAGCACGGTGCTGGTGGCGAGCACCGCCTTCCTCGACGTGACGCGCACCTGGGAATCCCGGAGTGACGACGCCTGGACGCTGACACTCGAAGAGCCTGCAGAACGATGGCCGCGGCCCGGTGCACCTCTACAAGAAATACACGTTCCAGCAGCGGGAAGAGCTCGTGCATCTCACACAGGTCGAGGCCAGCGAAAACCTGGACACCGGCATCAAGACCAATATCGACGAACTACTGCAGGGACCTCACGCACGCGGATCCACGCCCATGGACCGGTGCGCCACCGCCGGCGCCGCCGGCTACCAGTTCAAGCCGAAATAATTCGCCACAATTGAGCCACCGATCCGTCGTTTTCCGACGGCAGCATCTGCCCGCGTAAAAACGACAGGGAGCGACGGATGGAAGCACCGCCTTTCGCCGGCAGGTATTCGCCTGCGGCCGGTTATGCCGAGGGTTGGCCCACGATGCTGGGCGGCGTGCTGTTCCCGATGTTCACCATCGGGTTCGAGCTGATCACGCGGCTGTGCGCGGAGGCACTGTTCGATCCGCTTCCCACCTCGATGCATCTGGCGCTGGTCGCCATGGTCCCCGTGCTCAATCTCAAACTCTGGTGGATGCGCCGCCAGGAGCAGGACGTGGGCCGGGGCTGGCTGTTCGCCGCCGGCATCAGCCTGGCCGTGAGCCTCAACTACTCCATCCTGTTCCTGCCTATCTACCCGATCGCCGCGCTCGGCATCATCTATTTCGGCCTAGGCCTGCTGGTGTTTGCGCCGCTGCTCTCGGGCATCGGCACGCTGGCCATCGTCGGGGACATCGCGCGCCAGCGGCAGCTCCGGTTCGGCAGGACGCTGTCCGGCGGCCTGCTCGCCGGCCTGCTCGTCCTGATGGCGCTCGACATACCCACGGCCATCACCAGCCATGCCATCCGTTCGATGGCCACCGGAGACGCCGAAGAACGGGAGCGCGCTGTCAGCCTCATGCGCCGCTTCGGCAGCCGCGACCTGCTGCTACGGCACTGCTACGACCAGAGCGGCCGCGCGGGTGGGCTCCTGACGCTGATCCTCGAAGGCAGCTTCCGCTTCCGGCCCAATGGTGAGACCTGGAACTTCACCTCGCCGCGCCTGGCGAGCGAGTTGTACTACCGTGTCACCGGCTTCCCATTCGACAGCGTCCCGCCTCCGCTGGACGGCGGACAGTGGGGATTCGCGCGGGAATTCCGCTGGGATCGCGACCGCGGCGGCACGCAGGTGGGAGGAACACTCGCCGGCCTCTCACTCGCCAATTCGCGCATCGACGCCTCGATGGATGCCGACGACGCCGTTGCCTACGTCGAGTGGACCGCCGAATTCCAGAACGCGCTGTCGTGGGGGGACCGCGAAGCGCGCATGACCCTGGTGCTGCCGCCGGGCGGCGTGATCAGCCGCGCGACGCTCTGGGTGAATGGCCAAGAGCGCGAGGCCGTATTCGCCTCGCGCGCCGAAGCGCGCGCCGCCTATGAGTCCGTGGTCAGCCGCCGCCTCGATCCGTTGTTGATCACGACCAACGGCGCCGACCAGGTGATGGCGCAGGTGTTCCCGGTTCCTTCGGGCGGGCGCGCCAGGATCCGGCTTGGCATCACCGCACCACTGACATTGACCGCGGACGATCGCGCGACGCTGGCTCTCCCGGTCATCGCCGATCGCAATTTCTCGATCGATGGCGACCTTCGTCACGCGGTGTGGGTGGAAGGTGATGGCCGCGAGGCGTCAGCCGACGCCGGCTTCACGACCATCGCCGGCGACGGGGCCATCGTGCGGCGCCGCGCCAGCTTCACGGACATCGATCTCGCTACCCGGCGTCCGCGGATTTCGCTGAGCCGCAATCCCAAGGCCGAGTCCATGTCGTCGGGTGAGATCCTGCAGACCATCCTGCGCGAGCCGCGCGAGCCCGCGGGCTCGCTGTTCGTGGTGCTCGACGGCTCGAAGCGCGCGGCGCGCGGACGCGATGGCCTCATCGCCGCGCTGGATCGCATTCCGCTGGGCGCGCGAGTCGGCTTCGGCATCGCCTCGTCGGTGCCGGTCATGCTGCCGCTGTCGCCCTGGACGCCGATGCGGCGCGCGGAGCTGATCGATCTGCTGAACGCGCAACCTTTCGACGGTGGCGAAGACAATGTCGGCGTACTCGCCGCGGGCATTTCGCAACTCGAGGGCGAGCCCCGGGCGACGCTGCTGTGGGTGCATGCGCCGCAGGGGTTCGAATTCAATGCCGACGCCGCCGCTCTCGAGCAGGTGATGGACCGCGGCATGCGGCTGCCCGAACTCTGGCTTCTGCCCGTCGAGCCGGGTCCTAACAAGGTGCTGCGCGAGGAGCGGCTCTTCGGTCAGGCGCACACGCTGGCCTGGTCGGAAGATCCGGGCCACGACATCACGGGCGCGCTGGCCGACTACTTCGACCCTGCCGCGCGCTGGACCGTGCGTCGCGTGCGAGGATCCTCCCAAGGCGTGCCTGCCGGTTCCGCGCACGTGGAAAAACTCTGGGCTCACCAGGAGATCGAGAACCTCCTCACCCAGCGACCGGCCGAGCGGGAGCGCGCCATCGAAATCGCCGCGAAGTACCGGCTGGTCACTCCGGTGAGCGGTGCCGTGGTGCTCGAGACAGACGACCAGTATCGGGCAGCCGGACTTTCTCCGCCCGATGCCGCCGGCGTCCCCACGATTCCCGAACCCGAGACCTGGGCTCTGCTCATCGTCGCCTGTCTCGCCTTCGCATGGTTCTGGCGCCGAAGACGCCTTGCCACCGCATGAATCCACTCCTGGCATTGGGCGCTGTCGCCGCGGCCTGCTGGCGCGGCTGGTTCGAGCTGGCGGCGCGTATCGACACGCCCGAGCAGGCCCTGCCACTCCTGCTGGTATTCGGCGCGCTGATCGTGCCGTTTGCGCGCAGCGTCGGCAGACGGATGCGGCCGGTGTCCTTGCCGGTGCTCACCACGCTGCTCATCATGTACTCCGTCTTCACGGTATTCCTGTCGCCTATCTTCTCGATGGCCGTTGCCACGCTGGCGATCGCCACTTGCCTGTGGTCCGCGACCAGCACCGGGCTGCCGCGCAGCTCTTTCATGGAGCTCGTGCTGCTGGCGCTTCCCGTGTTGCCCACGCTGGAGTTCTACGCCGCCTACCCCGTTCGCATGGCCGCCATCGAGGCCACGGCCTCACTGCTGCGAATGAATGGACTGTCTGTCGGCGTCGAAGGCCTGGCATTGCGCTTCAACGGCCAGCTGCTCCAGTTCGATGCGCCCTGCAGTGGCGTGCGGATGCTGTGGACCTGCTGGTTCCTCGCCAGCGCCTTGTCGTATCTGCATCGCCTCCCGTGGTGGCGCTATGCGCTGACGATGTTGCTTGCCACCGCAATCGCCATCGCCGGCAATATCCTGCGAGCCACCAGCCTGTTCCAGATCGAGTCGGGCCTGTGGTCCTTCAAGCAATGGCCCTGGTTGCATGAGGCCGTCGGCATTTCGGCGTTCGTGCTCACGGCCGCCGCCTTGTGCTCGGTGCTCTACTGGACCTTTTCTCTTTCAAAACGAAAGCCGGTGCCCGCTTGACCCGGCGCATAGTCTTCGCAATCGCGCTCCTGATGGCCGCTTCCGCGCCGCTGCTGCCCCGGAGTTCATCGCCGGCGGACAGCGCGGGCTTTCCCGGATGGCCGTCCACCTACGACGGCAATTCGCTCGCACCCATGGCCGCCAGCAAACAGGATGAATACTTCACGCGGGATTTTCCCGGCAAGGTGGCGCGCTTCGCTGCCGGGGATACGCAGGTGGTGATCCGCTGGGTGAACTCGCCAACCCGGCGGCTCCATCCGGCGGCGCATTGCTTTGCCGGTGCCGGTTATCAGATTGAACCCCGGCCCATGCGTCAGCGCGCGCACCAAGGCGGTCTCATGAGCTGCTTCGCCGCGAGCCGGGGTGGCGAAGTTCTCGAGGTCTGTGAACAGCTGCGCGACTCCGCGGGGAACAGCTGGCCGGATGTGTCGGCCTGGTACTGGCACGCGGTCACTGCGCCGTCCGGCAGTTCCTGGTGGTCCTACGTCGTGGTCGAACACGAACTAACGGATCACGGCAGCTGACCCGGTCACGCGCTTGTGGCATCTTGCTTCGCCATGCGCACCCACCGGATCCTCCTCTCGTTCGTCGCGGCTCTCGCCTGCGGCGCGGCCCATGCACAGCAGGTCATCCCGCTGTGGGACAAGGGCGCGCCCGGCTTCGAGGCCCGTCGCAACGAGCCCGAGCAGCACGCGGACTGGTGGTACAAGAACATCCATAACCCGTCGCTCACCGTGTTCCAGCCACCAGCTGGAAAGGCCACCGGCGCCGCCGTCATCGTCGCCGCGGGTGGTGGTCATCGCGAACTGGTTTTCAATCCCGAGGGCGTCGAGCCCGCGCAGTATCTCGCCAGCATCGGTGTCACGGCGTTCGCGCTGAAGTACCGGCTGTTCCGCGAACCCGGATCGAAGTACACCATCGACAACACCGCGCAGGACATCCAGCGCGCCATGCGAACCGTGCGCGCGCGGGCCGCGGAGTGGAACCTGGATCCCAACCGCATCGGCGTGATGGGCTGGTCGGCGGGCGGCGAAGTGGCCGCGCTCGTCGCCTATCCACCCGGAAATGGCGATGCCGCATCGAAGGACACGATCGAGCGTGTGAGCGCGCGCCCCGATTTCCAGATCCTCATCTACCCCGGCCCGTTGGGCATTCCCGAGAAGATTCCCGCGAATGCGCCGCCCGCGTTCCTGCTGGGCGCCGCGGACGACGAGTACGTCGCGGGCGTGCTCTACGACATCACGAACAAATACCGCGCCGCCGGCGCATCACTCGAGACGCACATCTACGCGCAGGGCAAGCACGCGTTCAACATGGGCCAGCGCTCGAAGTACGTGAGCATCCAGCGCTGGCGCGACCGCCTCGGTGAGTGGCTCCAGGATCGCGGCTATCTTTCCGCCGCTGGCAAGGCCGGAGCTCGCTGATCGTGGATTTCGCCCGCACGCCCGCGTCGCTCTCGATCCTCTGCCTCATCATCGGCTTCAGCGCCATCGCGCTGTGGGTGGCGCCGAGCGTGCTGGCGCGCAACCTGCTGCGCCCCCACTACATGCTGAAGCACCGCGACTACATCACGGTGATCACCAGCGGCTTCATCCACGGCGACTTCGGCCACCTGCTGTTCAATTCTCTGACGCTGTTCTTCTTCGGTCCGCCGCTGGAGCGGCGCATCGGCACGGACATGTTCATCGCGCTGTACTTCATCGGCCTGGTGCTCAGCAGCCTGGGCACCGTGTACAAGCAGCGCAACAACCCGGACTACGCGGCGCTCGGCGCGTCGGGCGCGATCCTGGCCGTGCTGTTCGCATTCATCGTCTATTACCCCACGCAGAAGATCTACCTGTACTTCGCGCTGCCGATTCCCGCGGTGCTGTTCGCGTTCGGCTACATGGCATACAGCTGGTGGGCGTCGCAGAATCGTCGGGACAACATCAACCATGATGCGCACCTGGACGGCGCGCTGACGGGCCTGATCTTCGTCGGGGTGACGGACTTCGCCGCCTGGAAGCACGCCTTCAACCTGGTGATGGGCGGCTGATCGTCTCGCCCGGCCGGGCGACGCTTCAGAACCAGGAGTAGTTGAAGCTGATCGAGATGCGCTCGGTGACCGTGGGGTTCGGCACCACTTCATGCCGCAACCAGCTCTCGAACAGCACCAGGTTCCCCTGTTCCGCCGGCACCGTGACCCAGATCTGGTTCTCCTTGCGCGGCCGGCTCTTGCGCGGCGGTGACGCCATGAAGCGATCCAGGCGCGGATCTTCGAACTTGAGGCCAGAACAGCCGCGTGGCGTGCGCACGTAGTAGGTGCCGCTGAGCGTGGCGAGCGGGTGCAGGTGCAGTCCATGCACCACCTGCCGCGTCATCACGTTCACCCAGCAGTCGGTCATCTCGAGCTTGCGGCCGGCGAGATCGAAATCCAGCGTCTTCGCGAAACTGCGCACATGCTTGTCGATGCGCTTCTCCAGCGCCTCGAAGGTGGGCGACATGCGATGCATGCGGGCCGCGGAACTGTACGAGGTGTAGCCGCCCGGATAGTTAGCTGCCGACCAGGCGAGCCCCGCGCCGTCCTCGTTCGAGAGCTGGCGGCATTCGCGCAGCAGCCGCGTGTTGAGCTCGTCGGTCACGCCCCGGGAGATGCGGGCGGTGTACACGCGTGTGGGAAACAGGGAGGTCACCGGCATGGCGTGGAGTATGGGCATTCCAGGCTCACGCGGAAAGTCGCAGCTTGCGCGTCTATACTCCGCGTCCTTCACACACGCGGAAGTGAACTCATGAAGAAACTCGCCCTCCTCGGCGCCCTCGTGCTGGCCACCAGCGCGCAGGCACAAAACCACAAGCTCAGCCAGGTCTGGGAATCCGAAGCCTCGCTCAAGGTACCCGAGAGCGTGCTGTTCGATGCCAAGCGCAAGGTGCTGTACGTCTCCAACATCGATGGCGAGCCCTGGGCCGCGGATGGCAAGGGGTCCATCGGCAAGGTGGGTCTCGATGGCAAGGTCATCGCCGCGGAATGGGTATCCGGGCTCGATCGCCCCGAAGGGCCTGGCGCTGTCCGCCGACGGCAAGTGGCTGTACGCCGCCGATGCCGGCGGCATCGTGGTCATCGACGTCGCGAAGGGCAAGATCAAGGAAAAGATCGCCATCCCCGAAGGCATCCAGCTCAACGACCTCGCCAGCGACGGCAAGGGCACGCTGTACGTGTCCGACTCCAAGGGCAAGAAGGTTTTTGCCGTGAAGGGCGACAAGGCCGACCGTGTTCCTCGATGAGAAGGTGCTCAAGGGTCCGAACGGATTGTTAGTGCACGACGGCAAGGTCTACGTGCTCGACAACAACTGCCTCAACGAGGTCCAGGCGGACAAATCGCTCAAGGTGCTGGCCGATGGCATGACCGGCGGCACCGATGGCGTGGAGAATGTCGGCGGCGACGATTTCCTCGTCTCGATCTGGGGTGGCGCGATCTGGTACGTGAAGTCCGACGGCTCCAAGGAGCTGCTGTTCGACGGCAAACCCGTGGAAACCCGGACCGCAGACACCGGTTGGGATCCCGCCACCCGCACCGTCTACGTTCCGACCTTTTTCAAGAACACCGTGATCGCGTTCAAGGTCGAGTGATCCGGCCAGAAAATGCCGGCTCCGGGAAATTCCCGGGGCCGGCCCGGCCAGGCCGCCCTTGCCTGCCGGCCCTGTGACAGGGCGCACAATCCGCCCAGCTCGCCTCCCGCCCCGCTCCGCCGGGCTCAGTAATCCCCCGTCCTGCCGACATCAGTTACAGGAGTACTGACGCTGGGGCCGCGCCGCGCGCGCAATTAAGTGAACCGGGAATTCAAAGCACAGCTGGCACGCGCCTTCGGCCTGGCCTCGGAGTCCGACGTCGACAACCTGGTCGACAGGCCGCCTCCGGCGGCGAGATGGACGTACAGGTCCTGCGCAACGGCTGTCTGTCCCTCGTGAACCATCTGCGCGACGAAAGCGCCGCCACCCGGATCGCGACCGCCGCGTGAAAGTAGCGCTCGAAGCCGCGCAGGTCAGCTTCTGGGATCTGGAACCTGCGCACCCGCGACATTTTCGTCGACCACATCTGCTTCGAATTCCTCGGGCTGCCGCCCGAAGACCGTACGCATGCCGATGGATGAGTTCGAGGCCTGACGCACCCCGACGACCGGGAACTGGTGCTGCCAGGCCACCATGGACGCGATCACCGGCAAGTAGCCGCCATGCTCCACGTCCAGCATCGCGCTGCGCCACGCGGATGGCCGCTGGGTATGGATGGAGACCTTCGGCAACGTCACCGAGCGCGACGAGAGCGGCCGCGCGCATCGGCTCACCGGCACCAGACCAACATCACCGAACGCAAGCAACTGGAACGGGCGTTGTCCAACACGCTGCGCGTGATGCGCGCGCTGCTCGAGACCATGCCGCTGCCCGTGATCATGCGCGACACGCGAACGCCGCGTGACGCTGGTGAACGCCGCCTGGGAAAAGATGCTGGGCATTCCGCGGCAGGCCATCCTCGGCCAGCAGATCGAGAACTACCCGCGCAAGATGCTGTCCGACAACCACCTGCGAATCGGATCTCGAGGTGCTCGAGCACAAGCGCTCGCTACGCTACGAGACCGTGGTGCACGGTGTCGATGGCACGGACTACGACGTCATCGTCGCCAAGACACCGCTGGTAGCCGACGACGGCACGGTCACCGGTCTCGCGGCCGTGGTCACGGACATCTCCGAGCAGAAGCGCATCTCCGCGGCGCTGGAAAAGGCGCGCATGTCGGCTGAAGCCGCCATGCACGCAAAGTCGCGCTTCCTCGCCAACATGAGCCATGAACTGCGCACACCGCTCAACGGCGTGGTGGGCATGGCCTCGCTGCTCGAGAACACGGCGCTGGACGCCAAGCAGCGGCGCTTCGTGCGCACGCTCAAGTCTTCCGCCGAAGCGCTGGTCACGCTCATCAACGACGTGCTCGACCTCTCCAAGGCCGAGGCCGGCAAGCTCGAACTGTCGCGCGGACCGTTCGAATTGCGTCGCGAGCTCGAGCAGGTAGTGGGCCTGTTCAGCGCTCGCGCCCACGACAAGGGCATCGACCTCGCCGCACACATCGGCCGCGACGTGCCCGCGGTGATCAACGGCGATCCGATCCGCCTGCGACAGGTGCTCGAGCAACCTCGTCAACAACGCGGTGAAGTTCACCGAGTCCGGCGCGGTGCTGCTGGCGGTGCACACCGCTCCGTCAGGCGACTCGCTCACGGCGCTGGAATTCTCGGTCACCGACACCGGCCTCGGCGTGGCGCTCGACGTGCAGCAGCGCATCTTCGAGGCCTTCGAACAGGCTGACGGCAGCGTCACGCGCAAGTTCGGCGGCACGGGCCTGGGTCTGGCCATCAGCCGTCAGCTCGTCGACCTCATGGACGGCACCATGGGCCTGCAGAGTTCGCCGGGTCATGGCAGCCGCTTCTGGTTCCGCATCCCGGCCGGTGTCCCGCGCGTCGAACTACCCGCGCGGATCGCCTGCGCACGACCTGGCGGCGCTGGTCATCGGCGTGCACGAGATCCTGCAATCGCGCGGTGCGCGAGACGCTGGCGCGGGAATGCGCGCAGGTGACCTGCGTGGAATCCACCGCCGCGGCGGTCGAAGCCTTCGTCAGCCTCGCTCGCGGCATCCGCACGGTACGCGTCATCATCGATTCCAACGCCACCGCGCGCATCGACCAGGCGGTCACCGCGTTTCGCGCGGCTTCGGGCACGCGTCAGATCGAAGCTGATCGCGCTGCTGCCGCCCGACGCGGATGCCAGCCGCAGGCCGGCATCGCCCGCTGCATCGTGAAGCCGCTCACCACGCCTCGCTGTGCGGCCTGCCGCCGCCGCCGGAGGCGACGCAGAACAGCGCCAACAGCACCCGCATCCGCGCGTTGCCCGACGCAGGGCTCGCGCGGCCGCGCGCTCGTGGTCGAGGACAATGCCGTCAACCAGGAGATGGCGCGCGCCATGCTCGACATGCTGGGCTTCCACGTGGTCACGGCGTCGAACGGCCACGAAGGCGTTCAGGCCGTCGCCGCGAACCCCGGCCTCGATCTCATCTTCATGGACTGCCAGATGCCGGTGATGGACGGCCTCGCCGCCGCACGCGCCATTCGCGAGTCCGAAGCCGATGCGCGGCCGCGTGCCCATCGTGGCGCTGACCGGTAACGCCATGCCTGGCGACCGCGAAGCCTGCGTGGCCGCAGGCATGGACGACTACCTGGCCAAGCCGTTCTCGCTCAGCGCATTGAGCGCCATGGTCGACAAGTGGACGGCAGTCGCAGGCCGCCTGAGCGTGCCGGCTACTTCGGCCTCATATTGCTCATATTGCTCATCTGGCGCGCATGCGTGGAGATGATGCGCACCGTGCGCACGTCAGTATCGAACACGCAGTACAGACCCTGCGCTTCCTGCGGCGGATCTCCGACGAAGCTGTCGCCCGCCTTCCACATGAAATCCGGATTCGTCGTGCGGCCCACGCCGCCCCAGGCCCAGAAATTGGAACCCGCGATGGCATCGCCCGCGGCGGCGCGGCGCGTCAGCAGCTGGATAGATGGCCTGGTAGAACTTGTCGCGGTTGCATCGTCGTGCTTCTGGGCTCGAACGCGCCGTTGTCGCGATTGATGCCGAACTCCTCCAGCACGATGGGCTTGCCCATCTTGTTGGCTTCATCGATGTGCCAGTTGAGGTAGTCCTGCATCTTCGCCCAGGCGCCGTCGTACGTTGCCGCGGCGTCCTTGGGATTGAACCAGCCCCAGTTCGGCGCCCACATGTGGTACGTGAGGTAGTCGATGTTCTTGCTGCGCGTGCGACTTCACGAACAGCTCCTTGCTGCCGCCCGTTCCCATCCAGCCTTCGTTGCCCGTGCTCACCAGCTGCTTCGGCGCCAGCTTCTTGATGAAGCCCGCGGTGTCGTGCCTGCCACTTCACGAACACGTCGTAGTGCGGCTTCGCGTTGGCGTCGCTGCCCGGCCGCGGTTCATTGGCCAGCTGCCAGGACATGATGGTCGGGTCCGCGTTGTACTGCGCCCTGTTCACGCTGTTCTTGCGGCCGACGAGTTGTTTGATCACGGCACGGAAGGTTTCCTGCGCCTTCGGTTCGCGGTAGAACGCCGCGGAGTTGTCCATGAAGGCAGTTCCAGTCACCGGTCACGTCCGGATCCAGCACGGGCTTGCCGTTGAACCAGGCGACGTACTGCGACATGCCGCCCGACCACTGCCAGAAGTTGTTCACGTACAGCACGGCCTTCATGTCGCGCTTGGCCATCTCGTCGAGCAGGAAATCCAGGCCTTTCCACAAAGTCTCATCCACCTTGCCGGGACTCTGGAGCACGGCCGGGGTTACCGCCCGCTTGAGGGTGCTGGCTTCGGAGATGGCGAGCACACGCAGGTTGAGCATGCCCTGCGCGGCGAGCTGATCCAGTTCCTTCGTGAGCCGCGCGCGGTCACCCGTGTTCCCGGGTGAGCCCAGGTACATGCCGTACCAGAGGTTGGCGCCCGCGAAGTAGTAAGGCTTGCCGTCGAGCACGAAGTGCTTGCCCTTGACCGTGACGAACCCCGATTGCGTCGGAGCGGAGTGGGCAGCCGCGGAGAACAGCGCCAGCGTGGCAGCCAGCAGGAGCAACTTGCGCATGGAGACCCCTCGTGAACTGACAGGCCGCGATGTTAGCGCGCCATTCGAGGGTAGCGTCAATTCC
This sequence comes from uncultured Pseudomonadota bacterium, assembly GCA_963846605.1. Taxonomy (GTDB): domain Bacteria; phylum Pseudomonadota; class Gammaproteobacteria; order Steroidobacterales; family Steroidobacteraceae; genus CADEED01. Next base: position 98,137 of record CAWJWS010000002.1, on the reverse strand, counting down.
GGGCTGCCAGCAGCTTCCTCAGTCGTTCGTCACGTTCCAGGCCGAACTCGCGGATGAGCGACATCGCCTGTCCCGGCTCGAACGCGATCAGGGAATCGACCGCTTCGTAGACGGCGAGTCTTTGCTCTCGTTCTTCCAGTGACTTCATCCACCGCATGGCGGCCGGCAGGTCCTGGTTCGCCCAGAGTCTCGCGACTTCGGTACGCAGCACGTCACGCGTCGCGCCCGGCTCGAGGCGCTCGTGCAGATTGACCACCCGCTGGGGTTCCACCTGCAGCAACTCGGGCAAGAGGAACACCATCGCGGCTTCGCGCTTCTGGGCGTCGGAAGATTTCAATCCGGCGGTGAACTGGCGTTCGAGCCGCGGGTAGTAGCTGGCCGCGTCGTCCTCGATCTCCTCTTCGGTGAGCGCGCGCTCTTTCACGTCGTGATAGACGGGCGACGCATCCGGAGGCGGCGTGGGCTTGGGCCATATCTTGGGGCGCTGGTAGGACTCGCTGGAATCCGCGCAATGCGCGGTGCTCACCGCGATCAGCAGCGCAAAGACGATTGTGAGGATGGGTGACGGCTTCATGAAAAAGAAAACGGGCGATGTTGTTCACATCGCCCGTCAGTTTACTCAGGCTCGTGCGGTTTCAGTTTCCGGGAGTGCCGCACGAACCTGACGGGGTATCGCAATCGCGTGTCAGAGACTTCGCTCAAACCATGAAAAACCGCGTGGGAGGCCATGTTGGCTGGTTTGGATCAGGAGCGGAAGTACGTACCTGCCGCAAATCCTTGTTTGTCAGACTCCGCTGACGTGAGCCCGCCTCACTTCATCGATGCGCGTCCGGAGCTTGTCGCTCCAGGCATCGCGTGGCTGCGCGTCTATCCAGCGGAACGCGGCTTGCGGATCTTCCGTGGCCCAGATCTGCACGAGATGCTCCAGCGAGCCATCGTCACCGCCCCACTCGAAGCGCTTCGCAAACTCCAGCGCCTGCGGGGGTGATTTCGCGGAAAGAGCGCGCATCGCGATGCGCGTCGCCGCCGCGCGGTCCTCACCGGCGAGCGAGTCGATCCAGCCGGATGCCGCGTCACGATCCAGGACTATCCACTGCCGGGCGAGTTCATCGCGCAAGGCGTCGCGGGACTCTCCCGCGGCCTGGCGATCGAACAACTCCCGCACACTCGCGGGCGCGTGCCGGATGAGATCCGGCAAGAGGTGCGTGAACGCGGTCTCACGCTGCGCGGGGTCCCGCGCCGCCAGCGCGCGATCTATGCTGGTCGCGAGCTGACGTTGCAGATCCGCTGGCATTGGCGCCGCTGCGAGCGATTGCCCCGCGATGCGCGCGTGCGGGTCTGTGGAAGCGGTTGCCACACTCGCGATGGCGTCGCGGCGCGGAGCCTCCGTGAAGCCCGGAGCTTGCTCAGTGCCCGAAACGTATTCGAACGAGCGGTAGCCGGCCGCACCCGCCATCACGGCGAGTGCGGCCAGCGATACGCTTCTGCCTCTGCGTCCGGGATTCACGGCGAGGCGCAGGCGTAGCCACCCGGCAATTGCGAGTTGCCGTTCGGCCGGCGCACCTGGAATCCGAACGTGGCGCTGCCACCCACGCTGAGCGTGCCGTTGTATGAGAGGTTGCGTGCCGTCACGGTTTGTCCGCTCACCGTGAACGCCGCGTTCCAACCGCCCTGGAAGGTGTGGCCTGTCGGCAGCGTGAACGTCACGGTCCAGCCGTTGATGGTGCTGGTGCCACCATTGGTCACGCGCGTGGGCTCGATGACGTAGCCCTCACCCCACTGCGTCTGCACGGTAGCCACCGCCGAACACCCTCCCGTTCCGCCGCCGCTTTGCGTGGCGGCCGTGATGGTGTTGGAAACGGCGGAGACATTGCCGGCCGCGTCCAGCGCACGCACCTGGTAGCGGAACGTCGCGGCGGCCGCGAGCCCGCTATCGGTGAAGGACGGAGTCGTCGATGTGCCGACCTGCGTGAACGAACCGCCGCTCGCGCCCGGCGCGCGCAGCACCTGGTAGCCGGTCACCGCCACGTTGTCCGTCGATGCCGTCCAGTTGAGCGGAATCGAACTACTCGTGGGGGTGCCCGCGGCCAGGTTCGAGGGCGTGCTTGGCGCCTGGGTATCCGAACTCCCGCCGGTCTGAGTGGTTGCCGTGACGGTGTTCGACACGGCGGAGACATTGCCCGCCGCATCCACCGCACGGACCTGGAAGCGGTACGTCGTGGCCGCCGCCAGCCCGGTGTTGGTGAAGGACGCGCTGGTGGACGTGCCCACCTGCGCGAACGTCCCGCCGCTGGTGCCGGGCGCGCGCAGCACCTGGTAGCCCGTGACGCCAACGTTGTCCGTGGAGGCCGTCCAGGCCAGCGCGATCGAACTGCTGGTGGTGGCCGTCGACATGAGCCCCGCCGGAGTGCTCGGCGCCTGCGTGTCTCCGCCCGGCGTGCCGGAGACGAAGCCTTTCATCCAGGTGAGCGCGGGGCGCTCCACTCCTCCGCTGCTGATCAGCCCGGTGCCATCGCGCCAGGTCTGCCCCACGATGTAGCCCCAGAGCGTGATGCCCTTGACGCTGTTGTGATTCCACAGTGCCGGGAACACGTCCTGATACTTCGCGAGCTGCCCCGCGTCGGTGTTGCCGGCCACGATGTCGAGCTCGGACACATACACATCGAGTCCCAACGTGGCGTAGTCGTTGAGCATCGACGTCACGGCACTGCCCGTCATGTTGTCCAGGTTGAAGTAGTGAGCCTGGATGCCGATGCCATCGATGAGCCCGCGGTCCTTGAGCAACTGGATGATCGCCTTGTACGTTGCGCGTGGACCCGGATCGTTCTCCGTACCGTACTCGTTGATGAGCAGCTTCGCGTTGGGGCAATACTGCCGCGCGAGCTGGAACGAGGTGATCACCCAGTCCCAGCCGGTGGCGCCATCGCCGCCCAGTGCCGCCTTGAAAGGCATCGCCGTCTTGATGGGCTCGTTCACCACGTCGATGGCCCAGGTGTTTGGATATCGCTGGCAAGCCAGCTGCATCCACTGCTCGATCTCCGCGCGCTGTTGCGCGGTGGTGAGCCCGGAGCCGGTAAGCCAGCCGGGATACTGCGAGCCCCAGACGAACGTGTGGAACTTGAACTTGTAGCCGTTGGTCTGCGCGTGGTTGTAGGCCGCGTCGGCCGCCGACCAGTTCATGGTGTTGCGCGTGCCTTCCACCGAGCCCCACTTGGTGGCGTTCTCGGGCGTGATCTGGTTCCAGTAAGTGTTGAAGTTGGCGGGCACGCTGTTGCCCGTGACGTTGCCGACGAACTTCGGCTTGCCCGCGGCCATCTGCGCATTCGCCGCACCAGAAATGCAGGCGAGCGCGACCAGGCCGCCAATGGCGGCTGCTTTCCTGAACATGATTTCCCCCTTCGGAGTGCTAACTATCCGTGTCAGTGGCCTGAAAGGCCGGTGTTCCCTCCCTGGAAACATGCCGAACATACGCCGCTTGTTAGCGATAACGCAATCCCGGAATCCCGCGCGCCTTGTTGCAGCGCGTTGCGCTCAGTGGCAGACGCCCTTGAGCCGCGCGAGCTCGCCCGTCACGTTCTCGCGCGCACGGCTTTCGTAGCGCTGGTAGAAGACGTCGTGCTGGTAGATAGACGAACGCGCGAGGAATCCTTCGAGCACGGCGGCGCGTCCGGCGACGTAGCGCGCGCGGGGCACCCACCAGTACTCACGCCGGATCGCGCGCTCGAATCCGCCATAAACCTCGGCGGGTTGTCCCAGGATCGAGAGATCCACGTCCACCACCAGCGCGTTGTCACCGCCGAGCTCCTGGTCGCGATGCTGCGTGTCCAGGATCATGTAGCGGATGCGCTCCACGCAGTCGATCGGCGCGGCGCGGAACAGGTCGGCCGCGAGCAACGCACTCTGTGCTTCATTGTCACGGCGCCAGCTGCGATACACGGCATCGTGCAGCCACAGCGCCAGCTCCACCTCGCCCGGACGCGTGGCGAGTTCGCGCGCGGTGTCCAGTTCGCGCAGGCAGGCGTTCAGATGTTCCAGCGTGTGGTAGTGGCGACCCATGCTGCGCCAGGCACGACGGACGCGCCGATAGTCGCGCTCGTCGGGCGCCACGCCAACTTCGATGCAGGCGCGACTCCAGCGGTCGTAGTTGACGGAAGCGATGTCTGCCATATCCTCGTCCGGATGAAAGTATGCCTCATCGCGAGCTGCTTGCTGCTGGCGGGAAACGTGGCGCAGGCTCAGATTGGTCCTTCACGCGCGCATCCCATTCACGGCGCCACGAAAAAGCTGCCCATGATGCTGATCGAGCAGAAGCCACGCGAAGTGGTGCTCGACGTCCTGGTGAACGCGGCCGGGCATGTCACCACGACGCGCGTCGTCCAATCCTCGGGCAACGGCATCTTCGATGAACGGATGCGCGGCTACTGGAAGGACACGCCGTTCATGCCGGCGCTGGATGCCGAGGGCAAGCCCGCGGCCGACACGATCCGCGTCACCAATACGTTCTCCGTCGACGATCGCGGCAGCATGAGCCTGAAAAACTTCCGCAATCACTCGGAAGTCGAGGGAAACGACGCCGCCGAAAACGCCGGCCGGGTCGAGCGTATGCGCTGCCGCGACATGCTGTGGGAATTGGATCTGATGGCGAACCGTGCACCCAAGGCCAGCCTGGATCACGAAGAGATATTCCACGTGCCCTTCGCCATGTTCCTGGCCGCAGATAGCGTGCGCGAATCCGCACGCGATGCGTTGATACGGGAGTGGTCGACGCTCGTGGCGCGCACGATCGAGGACTGCCGGGCGAAGCCCGATCAGTTTTACTGGCAGGAAGTCTTCGTTCCGCTGTTTACGCGCGCCGTGCCATACGAATCGGCGCCGGTGCCCTGATCACGTGATCCTCGTCGATCGAATTCCCGATCAGATCAGGCCGAGCAGCATGCTCGCGGCGAGAACGAACAATGTGGTGAACGTGGCAGGTAGATAGGAGAACGAGTTCAAATTGCATCCCCGGTGTCGCGGCGCCTCTATTGGGCGCTTGGTCGTGGCCCAGTGTCACCGGAGACGGGCGGCACCGGCCATAGGACTTGGCCGGCGCCGCTCGCAAAACGAGAGGTTTTCCCGTTCTGGCTCAAGTCCTTGATTCAGGCGGACTTCTTCTTCGAGGCCGCTTCCTTGAGCTTGGTGGCGCAGTCTTCGCAGCAGACTTCGACCGTCTTGCCGCCGATCTTCACCTTGATCGTGGAATTCGGCTCCAGCGGGTAGTCGCAGGCCGCGCAGGTCTTCTTCGTCATGGTCCACTCCTCGTTCACTCCCGGATCGGGGTGTACGTAGCTGACCATCCGGGCCAATCCGGGGCTGTCGAAATATTTAGGTACTTTGGGCGCGGAACTCCGCCGGAGTCACGCCATAAGCCTGCTTGAACGCCGCCGAGAAGTGGCTGTGGCTCGAGAAGCCCAGGTCCTGCGCGAGGCCCGACAGATCCTCGCGCATCGCCAGCTCATCCAGCGCGCGCGCCAGCCGCAGGCGCAGGTGATACCGATACAGCGGCAGCCCCTCCACCTGCTGGAACACCTGCGTGAGATACACGGCCGAGCCGCCGATCTCCTTCGCGATCTCCGCCAGCGTCCAGCGGCGCGACAGGTCACTGGCCAGCAGGATCTTCACGCGATCCACGAGCCGCCGGCGCGCGTATGTCGCGCCCGAGGCGCGCGAAGTGCGCGGCCCGATCGCGCGCGACACCAGCGTCAACGACAACCCCTCCGCCTCCAGCGGCTCGATGGTGCCGTGCTTCAGCGAATGCTTGAGCAGCATCACCAGCGCCTGCGCGCGCGCATCGATGCGCAAATGCTGCTGGTTGAACGCGAACGTGGCGCTCTCGCATACCAGGCCCTTGGGCGCGAGTTCGCGCAGCGTCGGCTCGGACACCGACAACACCAGGCTCGCGTCGCCGCCCGTGACCGGATGGCTGACCTGGTAACCCTGGCCTTCATTGAAGAACAACACGTGGTTGGCATCGGCCACCGCGAGATCGCCGCCGACGTGACGTAGATAGACACCGCGATACGGGAACACGAAGTGCGTATGCGAGGCGCACTCCTCCGCGCTGCGGTGCCGGCAGGTACCACGGCAATCCACGTGCCGCACGGCCACCGTGCCCGAATCGAGCAGGCGCTGCACCGTGAAATCCCGCGAGGGAGTGTCCAGCGGATTGGCCAGGGATTTGGACCGCGAAGCCATGCGGGCACGGTATGCACCGTGCCCGCGCGGGTCAATCGAATCGTTCTGATGCCGGCTTAAGACAGCCGACGGACTGTCCCATCACTGGTAACGCGCGTGGCGGATGCCATCGGCCGTGGGTCCGCCGTTGTCCTGGTCCCATACGGCAAACGCATTGCCATTCGCGTCCACCGCCACCGAGGGAGTGGAGGCGTCGCCCTCATGCTCACCTTCAAAGACGTTTTCCTTGTCGATGACTTCTTCCGCGCCCCAGTTTCCGTTGACGGGGTTGTACTCGTTCGCATGCACGTCGACGGGGCAAGGGACGTTCTCGGCCAGCACGCACGAGGAGAACGACCACACGGCCACCACATGCCCCGCGGCATTCCCACCCAGCGCGAAGTCGGTATCGAAAATGGGACTGGACGAGCCCGCGTACAGACCGATGTTCTGCTGCGTACCCCAGCCCGTGCCGGGCACGTAACGGTTGGCGACGAAATGAGCTTGAAGCGTGTCACCCTGTTGCCACACCGCGACGATGTTGCCATTGCCGTCGATCACCGCGTGCGGATCGAATGCGAAGCCCTGCGGAAGCGTGTTGCCTGTCTCTACCGCAGCCACGGTGCCGAGCGTATTCAGCCCGATGCGATTGAAGTAGATGCGCAGACGTCCGTTGTCCGCGTCCGACCACAGCGCGGTGGCGGTACCGACGCTGTCGATGACCAACGAGATCCCGTAGTGATTTCCACGGTGATCGTCGCCCGCGATGTCGAGCGGGCTGGTCCAGGTGTCGGTGGTGAAGTCGTAGCGGCTCGTGACGAGCCTGAACGGCTGATTGCTCGGCAGTTGCGGATCCGACTGACGCCACAGCAGCAGGTTCTGTCCCGCGGCATTCATCGCGAGCTCGGGTTCGCGCGAGACCAGGAGCACGGAAGCGACCGGATGACCGAGATACTGAACCGTGGGCTTCCATCCAGTCCCCGGAATGTGCCGGTTGTAATACAGGTTGCCCGCCCCCTCCCAGACCAGCAGCGCGCGGCCCTGGTCATCCATGCTGATGGCGAGGTTTGCGGCACCACTCGGCAAGTCCTGGTGCTTGAACCAGAGGTACTCCGGTTGAGTCCAGCCACCGCCGGGCGTGAAAGTGCTCGCCATCACGTGGTAGCCGAGGTACGCGGGACCATCCTCCCACGCGGCCACCGCGTAGCCGTCGGCGCGCACGGCGAGCACGGGGTTGCGCCGGATCGAACCGGAGAAGGGAATCTGCGGCGTGGCTACCCAGTCCGGGATCGCCGCCGGCGTCGACCACTGGCCACCGGCCGGCCGGCGGCTCCACATGATGTTCTCCGCGCCACTACCCAGCTCGCCGGCATTCCAGATCGCCAGCGCATTGCCCGCGCCATCGAACTTCACGATCGGCGTCTTCATGCCATTCGTGTCCGTGGGATCGGTGTCGGTATGGATGTTCTGCGCCGTCTGCCACTCGCGCGACGACGGCGAGCTGTCGATGCAGGTCACCGCCACATTCGTCATGGTGACGGTGCCGAGATCGCCTTCGGCATTCGCAACACTGCAGGTCTGGCCTGCCGGTTGCGTCATCACGTCCACCATATATTCGCTGTTCGGAATGAAACTGAACGGGAACGTGAAAGCGCCGTTCGCCGTGATCGTGTGATTGCCGGACACCAGGTCCGATGACGCGTGCAGCACCAGCGTGCCGTTCGCGGCCAGGCCGGTCACCGTGCCGCCGAGCAGGCCGAGCGTGGCGCAAGTGATGGCGATGTCGCTGACATTGCCTATGCCCATGGTGCCGGACCCGCGGATCACGGTGCAGGTCTGGTTCGTGGGCTGCGTCGCGACCACCACGTCGTAGTTCGAGCCCTGCGACACCAGCGACGAGAAGACGAAACTGCCGGCCGACGACATCACCAGCGTGTTCTGGTTGCCATTGTTCCGCAGCGTCAGCGCGCTGGTGTTGCCGACAACCGCGCCGCCGACGGTGTACGCCGGGAGATTCGGCACCACCGGGACGGGAGCCGGGGGCGGTGGTGAGGGTGGAGGCGGCGGCTGGTCGTCATGGTTGCAGCCCCACAGGGCCAGTGGCGCCAGCGCGAGAAGAGGAAGAAGCCGATTCCACATAAGCACTCCGGTGTTGCCGGAAGCGCTCATGCGATCCCGGGGTCATCCGCTAAGACGGAATCGCCCGGGGCGGCGGCTCATGCTCCGCCGAAATTCACGTGCACTGCTTCTTGAGCTCGCGCGCGGCCGCCAGCCGCGGATCGATGGGCAGCGAGTGGGCGCCGCGCAGTCGCAGGGATTCATCGAGCGCGGCACAGGCGGCCTTGCGATTCCCCAGGCCCAGCTCGGCCGTCGCGAGCCGGCGCTGCGCCAGGTCCTCGATGAACCACAGGTGCGCGCGGCGTGGGGAGGTCTGCAATCGGGAAATCACGGCGGACGCACCGGTGCGGGCGTCGGCGAATTTTCCGTCGGCGAGATGAGCACTGACTCGCGCCAACCTCGCGAGCTGGGTATCCATCTGTCCGGGATCCTTGTCGGTGGTCGCCAGCCGCGCCTCCGCGTCGTCGAGCATGGCGCGCGCCTCCGCGGTGCGCCCCAGGGCAGCGAGAACCTCCGCTCGGGTGATGCGTGCCTGGGCGCCGAACGCAGCCGCATCGGGCGGCTTGCCCGAGACCAGTGCCAGCGCCTCGTCGACGAGCGGCAAGGCATCGCGCGGGCGCTTTTCTTCGAGCGCAAGCCCGGCGCGCTGCCTCAGTACGCCGTGCCTCATCCTGGCATTCTTCTCCTGGGTGACCGCCGACTTCAGATCTTCGACGAGCGAGTCGGCGCGCGCGAAGTCACCGGTGAACACCAGGGTGCTCAGCAGGGCCGAGCGGATTTGCTGCGTGTGTTGGTCGTCGGGCCCGGACACCCGGATTCGCACGTCAAGCGCCTTCGACAGCAGTTCGGCGGCATCACGGAACTTTCCCTGGTACATCCGCGCACGACCGAGGTCCAGCATGGCGTAGAGCGTGCGGCCTTCGGCAGGGCCGTACTGAAACGTGAAGATCTTCATCGCCTCGGCGAGATGAGCTTCGGCCTCTTCGAACCGGTACTTCTCCACCATCACGCGAGACTGCTGCTGGTGTGCGCCTGCCACCGTTTCGTGCTGGGGACCCATGATTTCGATGGCCAGCGCCAGCCCGCGATCGTTCGCCGCCTGGGCCTCATCCAGGAGGTCCATGCTTTCGTAGGTGCGTGCCAGGCCTAACCAGGAGCGCACCAGGTATTCGTCGGGCTTCAGCTTCTCGAGGATGCGGATCGCGGCCAGGAAATGTTCGACAGGCTCACGGTCCACGCCATCGAAGGTGCCGAAGCCGATCTGCCCCAATCGATACTCGGACAACGCGCGCGTCCAGGAGCTGCGATCGCCCTGCGCTTCCCGCAATTCGATCGCCTTCAGCGCCGCGGCGCGCGCTTCGTCGAATCGCTGGCGGGCTCGCAGGAATTCGGCGTACTGGTTGTAACCATCCGCCAGGCGCAGGTCCGCGACACCGAAATGCTTTTCCGACAGCGCGATGCGCGCCTTGCTCAGGGCTTCCTGCTGGGAGAACTTTTCCATGTCCGCGTGGATGTCCTGCAGGATGGACATCAGGTCGTCGCGCACCTCCGGATCCAATTCCTCCTGCGTGAGGATCTTCGCCGTCGCCAGGTCCATGAGCTGCTCGGCGGTGGTCTTGCGGGCCGCGGCGCCGTCCGGGTTCTCCACGGAGTTGGCCGCGAATATCGCCAGTAGATAGTCCTTGATGCTCGTCGCCTTCTCGGCTTCGCGGCGCGCCACCGCTGCCTGCGCCCGCGCCTCGCGCGCCTGGTGGAGCACACCGACTACGCCCACCCCCGCCGCCAGCGCCACGCCAACACTGGCCGCGACCGCCACGCGGTGCCGGCGCACGAAGCGATTGAAGCGGTAGGCGCGCGAGCCGGCGCGGGCCATCACAGGCTCGTGGCGCAGGTACCGCCCGATATCGTCCGACAGTGCCAGGACGGAGCCGTAACGTTCGCCAGGCGTCTTCCGCAGCGCCAGGCTGGAGATGTCTTCGAGATCGCCCGCCAATGCGCGCGACAGGCGGACTGGAGAAAGCCCTCGCTGATCTGGCGCTCCCGCCGGCGCTTCGCGTGCCGCGGCTGCCAGCGAACGCGGCTCGTCGTGGAGCACCGCATGCTCCAGCTGTGACCCTGACAGCGCACCGAAGGGCCGGACACCCGAGAGCAGTACATACAAGAGAGTGCCCAGCGAATACACATCCGTGGCCGTGGTCACGGCTTCGCCGCGGATCTGCTCGGGCGCGGCGAACTCCGGCGTGAAAATGCGGCCGGTCACGCGCGTGAGTTCGGTGCGCTCGGCCGCGCCGCCGCCTTCCATGATCTTGCCGATACCGAAATCCAGCAGCTTCACCTGTCCCTGCTCGTCGACCAGGATATTCGACGGCTTGATGTCGCGGTGGATCACGAGATTCGCATGCGCGTGCGCCACCGCCGCGCAGACGTCGCCAAACAACTTCAACCGCGCCTCGATGCCTAGATTGCGCGAGTCGCAGTACACATCCAGCGACTCGCCGCGCACGTATTCCAGTACCAGGTACACCACGCCATCGGCGACGCCCGCGTCCAGCAACCTGGCGATGTGCGGATGCGTGAGCTTTCCCAGCAGCTGCGCCTCGCGCAGGAAGCGTTCGCGCAGCACGCCATGCGCAAAGAAAGGGTGCAGCGTCTTGATGGCGACTTCGCCTTCGTACAGGCCGTCATCCCGGCGCGCCAGCCAGACTTCACCCATGCCGCCGGTACCAAGTTCACGCTCGACTCGGTACGGTCCGAGCCTCCTGCCCGCTGCCAGCGTGGCGCCCTGGTCCGTACGCGCTTCGGCACGTCCGGGCACGCGGAGGAAGCCAGTGCGCGTGGCCTCGGCGTCGGCTTCGAGCAGCGCGCGCACGCGCGAATGCAGCTCGGGTCGAGTGGCCGCCAGCTCGGACAACAGTCCTTCGCGCTGCGCCGGGTCTTCCGTGAGCAGCTGGTCGATGAAGCCCAGCGCCTCGCGCCAGGGTCCCGTGGCGGTGTCGTTCATGCGGTGGCCATCGTGTGCAGCAGATAGGCCCGCGCCTTCGTCCAGTCGCGTTTGACGGTGGCGGGTGAGATGTCGAGGAACGTGGCGATCTCCTCGATCTCCAGCCCGCCGAAGTAGCGCATCTCGACGACGCGATGCGCGCGCTCGTCGATGCGCTCGAGCGACTCCAGCGCATCACCCAGCGATTCCAGCTGCGGCTCGGAGAAACTCTGGTCGGCCACACCGGTGTTCAGCGTGAACATGCGCTGGCCACCGCCGCGGCGCTCCGCCGCGCGTGCGCGTACGTAGTCGATGACCACGCTGCGCATGACGCGCGAGGCGTAGGCGAGGAAGGCGGCCCGGTCACTGCCGGGAAGCTGCTGCTGCTGGGCCAGCCGCAGGTAGACCTCGTTCACCAGGCCGGGGCTGTCGAGCATGGTGAGCTGGGATTGACGAGAGAGATGGCTGCGCGCGAGACGATCCAACTCGGTGTACACCCGTGCGAAGAAGCGCTCCCTTGCCGAAGCGTCGCCCTGCCGCGCCAGATCGAGAAGTGCTGTGATCTCGCCCATATCCGGCTCTTGTTCTACTGGCGCCGATTGTGCCCCGCCACAACGCGGGAAGGGCGCGTTTTCACAGTTGCGAACTGGGTCCGGCGATAGCTCAGCCGTCGGGGGCTTTCAGCCTCGAATCGACGAGGATGTCGATGACGAAGACCGTGCCTGTCGACTCCGAGCTCTCGACGCCCACGCTGCCGCCGTGCGCCTCGGCGATGCTCTGGACCATGACCAGGCCCAGGCCCCAACCCGGACTGCGGCTTTTTTCCGCCGCCAGCGAACGGCGGAAAGGCTGGAAGAGCACGGGAATGGTTTGGGGAGGAATCGGCGTGCCTTGGTTGTGAACCGACAGGAACAGCCGCCCCTCCAACGCCGCAACCCGGCACGTGATGGGGCTGTCTTCACGGCCGTACTTGACCGCATTCTCCAGCAGGTTGGTAAGGGCCTGCTTCAGCCGGTCGCCGTCCCACCATCCCTGAACCGGCGCCTCGGCATCGAGAACAAAGCGGTTTCCGGCCCGCAGTACCAGATCTCCGATCACTTCGCTGGCAATGGCGACAGCCTCCGCGCGTTCCAGGGTCAAGGCCATGCGGGCGCCGGCGTTCGCCCGCATCGCGTCCAGCAACTGCTGGATCATGCGGTCGATGCGCTTGAGGTTGAAAAGGGCGCGGCCCGCGAAGTGGCCGTGCTGGCCGGGCTCGGCATCGCGGCGAATGAGATCCACATAGTTCATGGCGTTCGATAGCGGCGAGCGGAAGTCGTGCGACAGCGCCGCGAGGAACAGGTCGCGATATCCCTGTTGCACTTGCACGTAGGCCGTAGCCGCTTCGGCAATGGCCTCGTCGATGGAACGATGCACGACACTCCACTCTTCGGGTGCGAGAGAGGCGTCCGTACGCAGGAAATGAGTAAGGATGTCGCGCAGGATCTGGTATTCGCGGATGACCTCCCCCAGCGAGTAGTTGGTCATCTTGGCCCGCTCGTTGCCATGGGCGAGCGCGATATTCGAGTACTCCGAGGCGAATTCGATCTCGTTACCCGGTGACAGCGCCAGCGCCAGCCGCGTGATGAAAGCGGGCAGGGTGTTGATGATGATGGGCGAGGCCTCTTCGCGGGCCGCCGGCAGCCTCTCCCGCAGACGGCGCAGGAACTCCTCGAGTATGCGTTCCTTGTTTCGGATCAGCGCAGCCGGCGAACCGCCTGCCGCAAGCAGCTGGTCATCGTGGTTTTGCGGCGATTCCATGCCGAACCTTGTGCCGGCGGGGTGGTCAGTGGATACCGGAAAACATCACCAGGACCCGGCGAGTTGTCTGTCGTAAAGTGCGCGCCCCCATGAATAACACGATCTTTCCGGCGCTCGCCTGCGCCCTCCTTTCCGCGGCCCCCGTCGCTGCACAGCAAACCTCGTCCTCGGACCGCGTGGCCTACGAGGCTTCGTTCTACGAGTCGTTCGCGCCGCGCACGGCGCTGGACATGATCAACCAGACGCCCGGCTTCACGCTGGACGCGGAAGACGGCGACCAGGTGCGTCGCGGATTCTCGCGGGCGCCGTGGGCAACGTGCTCATCGATGGCCAGCGCCTCGGCGCGAAGAGCCAGTCGCTGCGCGACGTGTTGGGCCGTGTCGCCGCGCGCGAGGTGGTTCGCATCGAAGTCTTGCGCGGCAGCGCCGTCGCGGGCGACGCCTCCGGACGATCCGTGCTGGCCAACGTCATCCGCACGCCCGCTTCCGGCGGTGGCACCTGGGAAGCGGGCTTCGAGCTCACCAACCGGGACAAGCCCACGCCGAACGGCAAGTTCGGCTGGAGCGGCCGCAAGGAAGCCACGGAATTCTCGGTTGGTGGCTCGGCGTTCACGCATGACCACGTCTCGGCCGGCAACTTCGTGATGCGCGATGGCGCGGGCGACGTGATCGAGCGCCGCTACGAAGGGTTTCCTCACCAGAATGGCGAGTACGCACTGAATGGCCAGGTGTCGGTGCCCGCCGGCGACGGCAAGCTCACATTCACCGGCCAGCTCGCCTACTTCCGCCACGAAGAACAGTTCTTCCGCTTCCGGCGCACGCTGGCCGGCACGCCGCTGGCGTCGGAGGACATTCCTTACAGCGAGCGCGACGCGCATCGGGCGAGGCGGGAGTCACGTGGCAGCGCGCCCGTGGGTGAGTGGGACATGAACCTCACCGCACTGGCGACGCGCGAGCGCGGGCATTGGAACGTCACCGCCAACTCGCTCGATGCCGCGGGCAATCTCAAGGACGTCGCCTTCCAGCGCGCCAGCAACGAGAGCGGCGAGAGCATCGTGCGCAGCACGTTCGCCAAGGTCATTGCCGTCCGGCCGCCTCGAGTTCGGCGCGGAAGCCGCGGTGAATACGCTGGACGGCGTGCAACAGCTCACCATCGACTCCGGCGCGGGCCCCGTTCCCGTCATGGTTGCCAAACGCGAATCTCAGCGTCGAAGAAACGCGCGGCGAAGCTTTCGTGAGTCATGCCTGGCGCATCAACGAGCGCTGGTCGCTGGACTCGCGCCTGGCCGCGGAGACTTCGCGGCTCTCGTTCAGCGGCGACACGGACCAATCCGTGTCGCTCACCTATGTGAAGCCGCGCGTGCAGCTCACACGCCAGATCGGCAAGCACCAGCTGCAGATGCGTGTGTATCCGCGACGTCGGCCAGCTCGACTTCGACGACTTCGTGTCCACGGCGCAGTTCGCCAACGGCATCATCGAAGGCGGCAACCCGGACCTGCGCCCGCAGACGGCCTGGGCCACGGAAATCGAAGGAGACCTGCGCTTCGCCGGCGACTCCGCGCTTGCGCCTGCGACTGTTCAAGCATTTCGTGGACGACGTCGTGGACTTCGTCCCCGTCGGTCGCGCCGGGCAACCGCTTCGACGCGCCGGGCAACATCGGCGAGGGCAGCATCATCGGCGCCGAGGTGTCGCTGCGCGTGCCCCTGGCCAAACTACTTCCGGGCGGCACGTTCAGCGTCACCGGCCTGTGGCAGGACACCGAAGTCACCGACCCGCTCACGGGCGAAGACCGCATGTTCAGTGACCTCCAGGAGAACTCGCTGACCGCCGAGCTGCGCCAGGACCTGCAGGCGGTGAAGTTCGCGTGGGGCACGAGCTACGAGGCCTCGTCCATGGACGCCGACTTCCGTCTCAACGAGATACTGCGGTTCAGCGAGATCCACATGCTCAACCTGTTCGCCGAAACCACCTGGATCGAGAACATCAAGGTCCGAGTCGAACTGCAGTCCGCGCTGGATGGCGTGGAGCAGCGGGATCGACGAATCTACGCGCCGGACCGCAATGGAGCCCTGCTCACGCGCGAGCGTGGCGAGTTCGAGCCAGGCCACTGGTGGTGGCTGAAGGTGTCCTCAAGCTTCTAAGGAGAGATCATGCGTACCCCTGCTGTGCTGCTCATGCTGGCTGCACCCGCTGTTTTCGCTGCGGAACCCGCGTCCTGGCCCAAGCGCATCGCCGCGCCGGGCGGCGAAGTGATCCTGCCCGATGAGGGCGCGAGAAAGGCTCATGACGAATGGCGCTACGCCGCGGCCCGCCGCATTGGTGACACCGTCTATCTGTCGGGTGTCGTGATTTACCGCGGCAAGGATGAGGGCAAGGATGTCGCCGCTTTCAAACTACAGGCGCGCCGTGGACTCGAGCGCCTGCGCAGGACCCTCGAAGCGGCCGGCTCGGATTTCCAGCACGTGGTGATGATCAACAGCTTCCACGTCTGGCACGGCCCGGACTTCACCGGCACGCGGGACGAACAGTTTCAGGCGTTCGAGGATGTGATCGGCGAGTTCGTGAAGTCGCCCTACCCCGCGTGGACGGCGGTGGGCACCACCGGCCTGCTCGGGACGGGTGGCATCGTCGAAGTGCAGCTCATCGCAAAAGTGCGGTAGGTGCCTTACTACTGCTTCTTCGCTTCGAAGTCTCCGTCGCCGGGCTGATGACCTGTGAAGCCCGTCACCTTGCCGGATGCATCTTTCTCGAATGTCACCCAGACATTGAATTTCTGTCCGTAGAAGGTCGCCTGGTCCAACGCCACGAAATCCATAGCGTCCGGGCCGGTCTTCGCCCACAGCGTATCCCCGCGGCGCCCCACTTCCACGAGCCGGCCGCCCGGGAGCAGATAATTGCCCGTGTACGAATCCAGTGTCGCCTGCGGCACCCTCACGTCCTTGCCCGCGGTCGTGAGCCGGCGCCCCTTGGCCCGGAGCTCCGCGTCGCCGGTTTGTAGATAGTCCGCATCGAAGCGCCAGTTCTGGTCGAACATGCCGGACACGACGCGGGTCCGCTCGTCCATGGCCTTCTGCCGCGCGGGCGGTATGTGACCATCGGTGATGATGTAATCCCATTCGTAGGTGCGGAACGGAATCGGCGCCGTGAATCCGAACCCCGCCAGTGAGGTGCCCGCGAACACCCAGACATAGCGCTGGTCGTTGCGCGGATTGGGATACAGCATCTGCACGGCGGCATCACTCACCGGGAACGCCTTGCCGTCGATGACGATTCGATCCGCCGAGACCTTCAGCGGCAGTTTGGACGACAGCCTCGCGGTGACCGAATTCGAATCCGCGCCTCCGATGAGCAACAGCGAATACCTGGCAAGGTCGGCATCCGTGATCTCCGTGTCCTTGAACACGCGCGGCTCGAACTTCTGCCATTCCTTCCAGGCATCCACAAAGCCTTTCGCCTTGTTCTCCACGCTCTTGCGCATGTCGGGATCCCGCGATGCCGTCCCCACGACCACGGCAAAAGGCGTGTTGAAGATGTCCGAGGTGCTGCCCGGCAGCGAAGGCGTCTTGCGCAGTTTCGCCGGCTGGAAGCCCGGCGCCACGAGTCGCAGCTTTCCAGCTTCGAATTTCAGTACGCGACGCGTGCCATTCCACACCACGGTCACATCAGGCGAGGAAGCATCCAGCAAGGCGGCGGGCGGCGAGAGCTCCGCTGCCACCACGTTGCCCGTGTCCAGCCGGATGATGTTGCGGTCCACCACCTCCGCGTCCACCGTGATGAACTCGAGCGGCCGTTCAGCCTGAGTGACGCGAACCCACCACGCCTTGGCATTGCGCAGCTCCGCCGAACGGACGCGGACCTTGGCCGGCGCCGGGTCGCGCACGTGGCCGAGGAACCAGTCGATATTCATCTGGCCGTTGTTGATCTGCAGCGCCTCGTGGACCTTGCCCGGGTATTCGCGATAGCGGATGTCATAGCCCCAGCGCTGCATCAGGCGCACACCCCAGCGCGACCATTCCACGTTCACGGCGGCATCGGCATCCCCGTGATGCACGAAGACCGGCGTATTGATGAGGCCATCCGCCATCGACCAGGAGCTGGCCTTTTCCTGGATGAACCTCTCGGCCGGCGAAAGCTTGCGCGCTTCCTCGTCCGACGCCTGCGAGTGGTAGTCCACGCCGCCGAAGACCGGCGCGATGGCGGCAAACAACTCCGGATGCCGGGTACCGACGTTCCACGTGCCCCAACCGCCCATCGAATCACCGGTGAGATAGGTTCGGTTCTCGTCGATGGAGAGCGTCGCGCGCGCCTCCTGCAGGCAGCGCATGACGTCGGCGTCGCCGAAGGTCTGGTACTGGGTGTTGCCACGCCCATGCGGCTCGACGAACACGACGCCCGGATGCTCTCCGGCGAACTCCGTGTCCAGGCCGGTGTGGCGGCTGTCGGCGCTCCACCAGTCCCAGTACAGCGGATTGCCCGGATTGAAGCCGTGCAGCTGCATCACCAGTGGCCATTTCTTCACGGCGGAGTACCCGCCGGGTAGATAGGCCCGGCAGTACTGCGGCGTGTGGTCGGTCTCGTCTATCCAGGCGAGGCGCACGAAACCATGCGGACGCACCCGGCCTGCCTTGCCGGCGCGCTCGAGCATGAGTTCCGAATACTCCATGAGCGGCGAGTGGATGGACTGCCAGGGATTGCCTTTCGCCTCCGCGACTTTCATTCCCAGCCGGTCATCCACCATGTTCGCGAGCATCTTCAGCGTGAATCCCTCCGGCTTCTCCGCATCCGCCTTGCCGGCCTCGGCCGCGAGCTCGCGCGCCTGGAAGAGCGCGTCGCCCTTGTACCAGGGCACGTGCTTCGTGAAGAGCAGGCCGCGCCAATTGCGCGTGGAGAACCGCGCTTCGTAGGGCCCATCGGGCCATTCGCGAATGGGGATGCGCCTCGCCTCGCCGCGCGCGACAGAGGCCGAGAACACCACCTCGCCGCCGGGGCGCACGATCTCGATTTTCACCGCGTCCGCCAGGGGACGAGGCGTATCGCCATCGGTTTTCACCAGCAGTTCGTTTTCCTCGAGGCTCAGGACAACCGGGGCAATCTCCTGCACGCGCGCGTGTACGGCGCCCGGCTCCAGCACTCGCGCGATGAATCCCGACGTCGATGAAAGCTTGATCAGCAGCGCGTTGTCACCGGCGTTCAGGTCCACTTCCACCTGGTCGCTGTCGGGGGACCAGGCGCGAATGCCGTCACGGACCAGCACCGGCTTGCCATTCACCCAGGCGCGGAGCGCATTGTCGCTACCGAGCGAGAGCAGCGCTTTGCCCGCCTCGGCGCGGGAGATGGTGGTGAACGCATAGGACACCTTGTCAGGCGCCGTCCCGTCTCCACCCACCCCGATGTGGTCACCGTAGGGCCGCACGACGCGCCATTTCACGACGCTGCCATCGGGGCGTTTAGATTCCTCATCCGCCTTGGGCCGGATGGTGCCCTCTCCGCCCAGGCAGTCTTCGTCGAGCTTGCAGGCCAGCGGACCCGCCGCGACCCAGTTGCGGATGTAGTCGGTGTTGCTCCGCGTCCAGGGCATGCGCATCTCGTCCTTGAACAGGGACGGCTGCTGCGCCTGTGAGACCAGACAAACAGAAACGCCCAGCACGGACGCGGCCAACGAGCCCAGTGTCTTCATCATCACTCCCCTTCGGACATGCTCTCGGAGCGGGCCACTATAGCCCCCGCCTTGAGACGGCCGAGGTCACGGATTGGTTGCACTCGGCTCGTCGCCTGCGAACCTCTTCTTGCGGCTTACTCCGACAGCGCAGGGTTGTGAGGCGAGGCAAGGTGCGCGGCCATGACACTGCCACTGCATGTCGATAGCCGTGGCGCGGGTGGGCTGCCCGTGCTGTTCACGCACTCCTTTGCCGGAGATGTCTCGCATTGGAATGCAACGCTGGACCACCTGAAGGCCCGCCGCCGCGTGGTCGCCTTCGACTTCAGCGGCCACGGGCAATCGCCGGGCGCGGTCGGCCTCTATTCGATCGCGGAGCTGGCCAAGGACATTGCGGAGGTGGCGGACTCCCGGGGACTGGAATCCTTCGTGCTCGTGGGTCACAGCCTTGGCGCCGCCGTGGCGGCTGAATACGCAGGTTCGCATGCGAACCGCGTGAAGGCGCTGGTGCTGGTCGACCCGCCACCCGCGCCCGGGGCGATACCGCCCGCGCAGATCCAGCAGATGCATGCCGCGATCGCGAAGGATCCCTTTCCGGTCATCGAGCAATTCTGGAACCAGCAGATGCTCATCGACACGCGCGGCGAGGTGAAGCAGAAGCTGTTGGCCGGACTGCGCGCGATGACTGTCAGGGCGGCGGGCGAACTCACCGATGCCTCGCTGGATTACGACGCGCGGCCCGCGCTGCTCCGTTATTCCGCAACCAGTGGGGGCCCGAAACTCGCCATCGTCACCGCGCGCAATGATGCGCCGCTGAGCCTTCACCACGCGGTGCCCGGTTTTCAGCACGCGGTGATCCGCGGCACGGGTCACTGGATCCATCTCGACAAGCCCGAGGAATTCCACAAGACGCTGGATGGGTTCCTGAACTCGCTGTAACGTGGTCCCCGGAAGGGGGATCACCATTTGAACGAGTCGTCACGCCCGTCACACGCACGGTTCATCGTCATTGCCTTCATGGTGACGCTGGCCATGGTCACCTACCTGGACCGTGCCTGCATCGGCACGATGAAGACCACCATCCAGGCGGAATTCGGACTCACCGAAGGCCAGTTCAGCTGGGTGTTCTTCAGCTTCATCCTGGCCTACGCGATGTTCGAGATTCCCACCGCGCGCTGGGCCGAGAAGCCGCGGCACCAAGAACGTGTTCTCGCGCATCGTCGCGTGGTGGAGCGTGTTCACGCTGCATGACCGCGGCGTCGTGGAACTACGCCTCGCTGCTGGTCACGCGATTCCTGTTCGGCGCCGGCGAAGCGGGCGCCTTCCCCTGCATGGCGCGTGTGATGTCGCGCTGGATTCCCTTCAAGGAGCGCGGCACGGCCAAGGGCATCTTCTTCGCGGGCGCGTATTCCTCGGGCGCGCTCACCGCGGTGATCGTCACCGCCCTGCTGCCGCTACTTCACCTGGCGCGTGATCCTGGTGATGTTCGGACTCGTGGGCTTCGTGTGGGTGATCGCCTGGCATCTCTGGTATCGCGACGATCCCGCGCAGCACCCGCGCGTGAACGCGGCGGAGCTCGACATCATCGTGAAGGATCGGCCGGCCGAGACGGCGCATCCCGGTGGCTGGCCGTTCTGGCGGAACCTGCTGCAGCAGCGCAACGTGCGGCTGCTCTGCCTGCTGTACATGCCGAACTGCGCCACGTTTTATTTCTGCATCACCTGGCTGCCGAGCTACCTGCAGAACCAGCACGGCTTCGAGAAGGCGCGCGCTGGGCTGGGTCGCGTCGCTGCCGCTTGTTCGCCAGCATCGCCACGCAATTCTTCGGCGGATACATCTCGGACGTGCTCACGCGTCGCTATGGCGTCACCGTCGGGCGGCGCACGCCCGGTATCATCGGCTACTCACTGTGCCGCCGTGTTCATCCTGCTCGCGAGCGTGGCCACGGATCCGGTGATGGCCGCGGTGTACATCGCCCTCGCCGCCTCCACCTGCATGCTCACCACCGCGCCCGCCTGGAGCACCTGCGTGGACATCGGCCGCGAGAACTCCGGCACCGTCAGCGCCACCATGAACACCTCCGGGCAGATCGCCGCAATCCTCTCGCAGCCCATCGTCGGCTACTCGCTCGACTGGTTCCACAACTGGAACGTGCCCTTCTGGTTGTTAGCCGGGCTGTTCGTCATGGGTGCGATCTGCTGGGCTTTCGTGGAGCCGAGGAAGCCCATACTTGCGACTACCGGTGTCGACGCCCAGCCCTCCGCGGCATAGCGGTACGCCAAACGGGGACATTCCTGATTTCCTGGGAAATGGGGACAGGCCTGAGACGCCGGCGCGTCGGCATCGGGTCCGAATGGATTTCGAAGCGAATCGAGGGCGCTGAGCGGGGAGCGTCAAGCGCGGAGGTACTCTTTGGTGGTTCAACCCAAGTCCGCGTTCACCAGCAGTTGCGAGCGAAGCGCTGACAGATCCACCTGCGCAGCTCCCCGCGAAGGGACGGCCGAAGGCCGCGCCCGAGACTGAGCGGAGAAATCCATTCGGATCCGATGCCGACGCTCCACCAACCCAGCCCTGTCCCCATTTCCCAGGAAATCAGGAATGTCCCCAATAAAAAAGGCGCGTCGATCTCTCGACGCGCCTGAAGAGCTGCAACAGCTCAGGGATATCCATTACGGAGACGCCGCCGTGGCCGTATCCGACTCCGGCATCGTGCCGTCGAGCGCGGGAACCAGGACGTCGGTGAAGTACATGCGGGTCTGCTGCTTCTCGCAGCGCTCGACCACCTTCTCGTGCATGTCGGTCCACATGTCCCAGAACTTGTCTTCGACTTCGATCGGGACCTTGCGCTTCTCCTTGTAGAGCAGCGCCGACATGTACGGCGTGAGTTCGAAGCTCGTGTCCTTGATGTTCGCGCTTTCGTGCATGCGCTCCACTTCCCAGAGGAAGTCCGCGCAGGTCATGCGCTGCACGCGATCCTTTTCGATCGCGAATGACGGCGGCTTGCTGCTGACGCGCGCCACCTTCTTGGAGCCGCGCTTGAACATGTTGACGTTCACTCGGATCACCGAGTCCATCGCCACACCGTCACCATTGACCGCGGGCAGGAACTTGCGTTCGCGCATGAAGCTGGCGGCGGCGCCATCGGCTTCGATGTTGCCAGTGGAATCCGTGACCACGGCGTTCGTGACTTCGCCCTTGGCGTTCACGAACACGTCCATCGGTACGGAGTAGTCGGAGTCGAAATTCGGACGGCTGTGGGAAATTTCAGGAGTGCCACCGGGCAGCACCAGGACCGGTTGCACCGGACCCACTTGCGCCGCGGCGTTGCCCGCGAGCGCGAGAAATGAAACATAACCGAACAGCGCGAGAAGGCGGCGGGAAGTGAGGTGTTTCATGGGACCCAAATTAGGCCCGCGCTTCCGGAGCGGCAATCGAAGGGCCCCGAATGTGTGCGGTGCGACCGGGTGTTCCACTAGGACTGTGACCCAAGGATAACGAGGGTGATGATCTGTAAACCGCGCTGACTAACAAAGCGAGCGGCAATTCACATGAGTTGCGCGAGATTCGCGCGGCGACATCCGGATGAACACGCCACAGCTGCGTGAACCATGTCGCAGGTGACAGAAGCTGACGCTGTCCAGATCGCGCCACCAATCCTTATCGTGCACGGCCGACGCATTCTGTTGGATAAGGACCTGGCGGCCATCCACGGAGTGCGCACGAAGCGTCTCGATCAACAAGTCCGGCGCAACTGGGCCAAGTCCGTGGCCGCACTCGATGCGGATACGCGCCGGCAATTCGACCTGGTGTGCGGGCCGATACTCGGGCTGATGGCGCCAATCGCGAAGAGAAGCTGACCTCGTCAACGCGCATGACGAAAGTTAGGTCAAATCGCGGGTGATCCAGCTCACATCCTCGACAGGATCCGGATTTAACACGCCCATTAATGCGCACCCGCACTAGGTGTTTTCCCGAGTGCTCCTATGCTCGGGCACATGTCGGGAGTGACCATAAAAGAGACCCGCCACCTCGTGCTGCCCCTGCAGACCGTGGTGGACGCGGTCGTTCACTACGACCGGCGCAACCACGGTGAGCTGCTGGGTGGTGAGCCCATGCAGGCGGAGTTCGTGCGAGGCAAACCTCGCGACGAGGGTCTGAACGTGGCGGTGCGCTCGCCCGATGATCACATCGAGTGGCGGCATCTCAATACCGATGAGCTCTATCGCGCCATCATCAGCTACTGCCGCGCGGCACGGATCCCGCTGCCGCTGGCCGCCGAGAAGTCCCTGAGCATCACGGACCAGGGCGCTTCGCTGGCCATCGAGAACACGCTGAACGTGGGCGGGAAGAATGCGGTGAGCATGGATCTCGCCGGCCGGCCACTCACCTATGCCAAGGGCTACGAACCCACGGCCATCGTCCCGAGCACGCGCAACGAAGTGACGGTCTAGATAGTCACCGGCGTGGCGGGAGCCAGGAGGGTCTCCGTCAGGGCGCGGTGCTGTTGCCGGCAGACCTTGCCGAACTGCCAGCGCGTGAACGCGCAGGACGCCAGCCGCCCCACGAATCCCAACGCGAATGCCAGCGCGAGCACGGCGACGAGTTCCGAGCCCGCACGCAGCGTGAGCAGGGAAGCATGCCGCTGCATCACTTCAATGACACCGGCGATCAGCAGGAGCAGCATGACCACGGCACCGGCCATGGCTCCGCCGCGTTCCTGCAGTTCGTTGAGGGCATCCTGCGCGCGTGCCAGGACCGGGCGCTCGATGTCGGGTATCTCCAGCCGCACTTCGGTCCGTGCGCGAAGCCCATTCACGCGCCGGTCCCGTGGCAGGATCAGCAGTTCATCCAGGCTGTGCACGATACGCATTTCTTCCATCCCTAGAATCATGTCGTGGGCCGACGCTACTCCGCGTGCACCGCGAGGAGCCCGCAAGGCCCGCGCCAATCTGCGTTTGTGTGACGAATTCCCGTGTTCAACGCGGGGCGTAACGAGCAAGCTCCCGGCGGCAGAAAAGCAACAACACAAGAAACAATGAAGGGAAAGGGATGTCTCGCCTGATGATCCTCGCGCTGCTCGGCCTGTCCGCGGCGGCGCACGCGCAATGTGATGCGCACCAATCCAGACAGATTCCGAAGGGCCAGTGGTACGTGCACTGGGAGAACGATCTGCTCACCCGCTTCGCCTCGGATGAGTACTTCACCAACGGCGTGCGCGTGGGCTATGCCTGGGAGCCGGGCTGCGAGCGCGGCTGGGTGAAGAAGCCGGCGCTCTGGCTCGAGGACACCCGCTTCGGCCGCTGGCTCGGGCTCGGCGACCCGCAGAAGTTCACGCGGTCATCGATGTTCGGCATCGGCCAGAGCATCTACACGCCGTCGAATATCCAGATCGAGAGCTATCTGCCCGATGACCATCCGTACGCCGGATATCTCTACGGCGTGCTGCGCTATGACTACACCACGCCGCCGGGCGACGAACACGGCCACTGGTTCTCGCAGGAGCAGCAGTCGTTCGAACTCCAGTCGGGCGTGGTTGGACCCTCGGCCCGCGGCGCGGAAGTGCAGAAGTGGGTGCACGAGGTCATGGACGACAAGGACCCCAAAGGGTGGCAGTACCAGCTCGAGGACGAACCTGCCCTCGGGCTCGGCTTCCTGTGGCAGCAGCGTTTCGCGCACGGCTCGCGAAGTTTCGATCTGACGCCGTCCCTGGGCGCGACGCTGAGCAACGTGCAGACCTATGCCTCGGCGGGCCTGACCCTGCGCGTAGGCCAGAACATCACGGGCTTTCCGTCGCGGCCCATCGAAGCGGCCCGCGTCTCCTCCCGGCAGCTGCGCGATGACCACGGCACTTGCTTCGGACTCCGATTCATCTCGGAGTGCTACCTTTTCGCGGGTGGCGAGCTGCGCTACGTGACGCACAGCGTGTTCCTCGACGGCAACACCTGGCGCGATGGCGGCCCGGGTGTCGAGCGCGAACCGCTGGTGCTCGACATCACCGCCGGACTGCGCCTGCGCATTCCCGGCTCGGGCATCACGTTCAGCTACATCGGTGTGCGCCGCTCGCGGGAGTTCAAGCCCGTGCCCGAGACTTCACGGCATCGCGATGGACGGCACGAGTACGGAGTGGCGAGCGTTTCCTGGGATACGCACTTCTAGCCAGCGCCAGAATCGGCGCATCACCAGCCGCCCACGCCACCGCCGCCGCCACCACCGCCCGACCGGCCTCCGCCACCACTGCCGGACTTGGACCCCGGCGGCGTGGACGACGAAGAGATCGCGCTGTTCAGCGAGCTGCCGAGTTGCGAAGAGAAAGCACCCAGGTGACGCGCAGTTGAAGCCCGGGCCCGAGTACCAGCCCGGCTGGTAGTTGGGCGCCTGGATGTCCAGCACGCTCGAGAACCGCTCCGCCCACTTCTGCTCGACGCCCAGTGCCAGCGCCGCCGGTAGATAGGATTCGAAGAGCGCCGGCGTCATCGGCGGGGGCGGCGCCGTCACGCGCTTGAGCTCCTCGCCTTCGGCCACTTCGAGGTACATCTTGAACCCGCGGATATGATCCATGGCCGCCTGGCCCTGCGGCGTCGGCGCCTTCAGCAGCCATCCGAACAGCCCGTTGACCAGGACTCCACCCAATGCCATGGCGCAAGTGGCCCAACCCAACGGGGTGAACAGGTGCCACTGGGGCCAGGTGTCCGATGCGCCCGGCAGGATGATCGCGAGCACGAGCAGCAGGATGCTGAACACGATGCCCAGCGCATGCCATCCGCCGTTGATGCGGAAGAACCCCGAGGTGTAGAGGTTCTTCAGACACACGTAGTGCAGCTTGCGGGCGCCGCCCACCACGGCGTGATTCGATTGCTTGAGCTCGATCGAATCTCGCGCGGCGAACAGGCCCTTGAACAGCGCCTGTTCGTCGGCGGTGAGCGCGATCTTCGAAGGTTTCGTCTCCTTGATCAGCGTGAACGTCTTGCCGAAGCCAAGCAGCCCTTCGTCCTGCTGGATGCGCAGGTAGCCTTTGACGGCCAGACTCAGCACCGCGGCGCCGAAACACTCGTCGTCGTAGCTCATGCGCATGATGTAGCGCATCGACGCGGGCGATTGATCCGTCGGCGGCTGATATTCCGGAATGATCACGCGGCCCGGCGGATCGCGGCCCACGCGGTTCCAGATGAACACGTAGTAGCCGATCAGCAGCGAGAATCCCGCCAGCACGATCCAGAACAGGCGCGTGTCGTGCGGCAGCGGCCGCTCCAGCATCTGTTCGAGCGGCGACCATCCGGGCGGTGTCGAACCGCCATCGCGGGCCAGGTCGTAGCCCGGACTGGTCGTCGGCCCGGAGATCGGGAATGGCGTCTCGATGCCCGGCGCGATGAAGCCCTTGGGCCAGCTCGCGACGATGGTCAGGCCTTCCTTCTCCTCCAGACCGCGCGTCGTCCAGTAGTGAGGCGAGCCGCCGCGCATTTCGGCCTGGTAGTCGCGGCCCTGCGCGCCGGCGGCACCCGTGTAGGCCTCGATCTTCACCTGCTCGCGCGGAATATCATCGGGCAGCAGGACCGTGGCCGTCGCCTTGTCGATCTTGAAGTTCGAGCCGTTGCCCGTGGCATTCCAGTAGACCTCGTCGTGATCCGAGAAGTAACCCATCTGCCGGTCGGTGCGATAGACCAGCTCGTAGGTGTGCTCGCCGTGCGGCAGCTCCACCGACCGGCTGCCCAGGTAGATGCGCACGCCGTTCTCGTACGGAACGATGCGCCAGGGTTCGTCCCGCCCGTCGCGCTTTCCCGAGTCGAGAATGAATGCCACGACGACGGTGCCGGTGCCGTCGGCTTTCTGATACCGCGTGGGAAACTCGCGGATGATGCCGCGGCGAATGCTCTGCCCTTCCGCGCGCACGCGGATCACCTCGCGCACCGTCAGTGATCCATCGCGCGCCACCGTGATCGTGGAATCGAACGAGAGGATGCGTTCGTCGGCGCGCGCGGGGGCCAGCAGCGCCAACCACCCCAGCAGGGCAAGCAAGCCACTCTTATATATAGGTGCCAGGCGGGTCATGTGGCTCACTTCAGGGAAACGGCGGGCGACGCGGATTTCGCGTCGTCGTCCAGCTGGAAGAACTCCGCCGGCTTGAAGCCGAAGGAGTTGGCGATGATCAGGTCCGGGAAGCGCTGCAGGCGGTTGTTGTAGAGGTTCACCGCGCCGTTGTAGAAGCGGCGCGAATACTGGATCTGGTTCTCCGTATCGGCGAGCTGCTTCTGCAGGTCCAGGAAGTTCTCGCTCGCCTTGAGGTCCGGATACGCCTCCACCAGCGCGATGAGCTGCGACACGCCCGACGCCACCGCCTTCTCCGCCTCGCCGCGCGCCGCGGGTGAAGCGCCGCCCTGGTTGCGCAGTTCCGCGACGCTGGTGTGGAGCGCCTTCTCGTAGCCCGAATAGCCCTTCACCAGCTCCACGAGGCGCGGGATGAGATCGTGCCGGCGCAGGAGCTGTACGTCGACGTCGCTCCAGGATTGTGAGACGCGGTTGCGGTCACGGATGAGGAAGTTGAAGGCGATGATGGCCCACAAGACGAGCGCACCTGAGGCGATCAATGCGATGTTGAGCATTGGTACGATGCTAGCCGGTGGGCCGGCTGGACGCTATGTCTGCAGCTCTCGTTTGGCAGCCTCAACGTAGGCCAGTGTTAGCGACTGAGCCTCAAGCGCGAGGTCCACAACTCGTCTCCACACGCACAAGAATTGCTCTCGTTCCTCATCCAATCTTTTGGACAGCTGTCGACAGCTCTCGATCGATTCAGGTGTGAAGTGAGGAAGCAAACCGTGGACCAGGCTGTTTCTCGTGTCGACAACTCCCTTCAGCTCAGCTTGAAATGTCTTTCTTTCTTGCGAATCGCCGAGTTTGATCGCGTAGCCGAAGACGATGTCGTACATCTCGAGCTGCTCATCCGTCGGATGCTCGGATTCGAACATCAGTCTTCCAACCTCGCCAACGACCGCCCCCAAAGTCATCTTCGAAACTTTATCGTTTCGAGCCTCGATGGCGTCCTTAAGCTGATCAAGCTTAGAAGTAATTGAACCCAAGCCAGCGAGCTGCTTTAGCAGCGCTTCGAGTTTTTGGTAGTTGTAAAGATTTCGGCCGACCTTCTGCATCGCAAGGTTCTTGGCTGCTTCGAGTGCCGTGGCTTCATTCATCGCGGTGATTGTAGAACTCAAGCGAATCGGAGTCATGCGACACACGGATCCGGAACAGAAACTTGTTAGCTCTGAACACCTTGTTGTTTGCGCCACTCCCTCGGCGAATGCCCCGCGTGCGTCTTGAACGCACGCGACAGCGCCGCCTCGCTGCCGTAGCCCACTTCCTGCGCGATGAGCTTGATCGAGCGTCCGGCGAGCAATGCCTTCTGCGCGAGCCCGATGCGCCAGCCTTGTAGATAGACGCCGGGCGTGCTGCCCACGGTGTCGCGGAAGCTGTTGGCGAACACGCTGCGCGACATGCCCGCGACTTCGGCCAGCGACTCCAGCGACCACTCGCGATGCGGCGAGTCGTGCATCGCTACGATCGCGAGCTTGAGCCGCGGGTGCGCGAGGCCCGCCAGCATGCCGGCGCGCGTCTGCCCGCGTTCCATGAGCTGGCGCAGCACCTGGATGAGCACCACTTCGAAGAGACGGTCGAGCATGGCTTGCCGGCCGCAGTTGTGGGCGAGCGCTTCGGCGAACAGCAGCTCGAGCACGGCTTCACTTCCCTGCAGCTCCTTGAGTGGCAGGCAGACGAATGGCGGCAATGCGGCCGCGATCGGATTGGCGCTGCCGCCCTCGAAGCTCAGGTTCGCGCAGACGAAATCCGCACCGCGTTCGGTGTCCGTGATGAACCGGTGGGCCATGGGCCGCGGATACAGCAGCAGGCTGGGTTCATGGATGCGCGCGCCCAGGGCCCTTCCATGGCGCACCTCGACATCCCCCGAACGGACGAGATGCAGCTGGCCGAAGGGGCCTTCGCCGTCCAGCGTGTTGACCCCGCAGAGCGCGCCGGCCTGGAAGGTGCGCGCGCTCACCGCGAAGTGACTCAAGAGGGCCTGGAGACGGTCAGCCATGGATTTCCATACTCTCGATCATGTCTTGTGGACGTACGGTAACAAATCGTACCGGCTGGGCGATCAGAATTCTCCCCACGCAATCACCCAGCTCATCCCAGGAGAAAGAACATGACCCCCGAAAAGATCCTCTACACCGCCCGCTCCACCGCCACCGGCGGCCGCGATGGCCGCGCCGTTTCCTCGGACCAGGTGCTCGACGTGGCACTGGCCACGCCGCGGGAGCTCGGCGGCGCCGGCGGCGCGGGCACGAACCCCGAGCAGCTGTTCGCGGCCGGATACTCGGCGTGTTTTCTCAGCGCGCTGAAGTTCGTCGCCGGCAAGTCGAAGATCGCGTTGGCCGCCGACTCGAAGATCACCGGCATCGTGGGCATCGGCCCGATCCCCACCGGCTTCGCGCTGGCCGTGGAGCTGCAGATTTCGCTGCCGGGCCTCGCAAAGGAGCAGGCGCAGAACCTCGTTCAGCAGGCCCACCAGGTATGCCCGTACTCGAACGCCACGCGCGGCAATGTCGACGTGACCCTCACGCTCGTCTGAGACGGGCGGAAATGAAAATGGGCGGCGCCTCGCGAGAGGACGCCGCCCATTCGATTGATCGCTGGAGTTGGTTCAGGTGCCCGGACGGGTTCCGAACGGCGCGAGGCTGAAGATCGCAGTCGGGCTCCACGACGCGTACGTCTCGGACGGGTAATCCGCGGGCGGCGGATCGTCCACCGGCAGGTCGCCGTGCTCGTTTCCGCGAAGCGACGTCGGAGAGGGCTTACTGTCGATCATTACGTTGGGGGCGAAAAACATGGCGCGCTCCGTCTGTGATGTGCGACAAGGCTAAACCAAAACGCAGCCCGACGCTTGTAGTCCTCACTCCGAAAGCGGCGTCGGTGTTTCGCGACGTGTAAAAATTTCAAACCCCCACAGGGCGGCCCGGTGCGGCGCCCGCTGGCGCGACACGTCCGTTCCGTCCTACGGGTTGTTAGATCGGCGCCTCGTAACCTAACAACGTCAGGGCAACTTCCGGCCCGTGGGTTCGCAAGGAGAAACCAGAATGAAATTCACCAACGTGCTGCTGGCGGCTGCCGCGGCGACCATGCTGATCACCGGTTGCGCGAAGCAGCGCGGCCCGGCGAACGAGGCTTTGGACAAGATCGAAGCTTCGCTCAAGGACGTACGCGACGATGCGCAGAAGTACGCGCCCGATGGACTCAAGGGAGTCGAAAGCCAGTTCGAAAGCCTGAAGAAGAGCTTCGAGGCCAAGGAGTACGAGAACGTGCTCGCGGGCACGCCGCAGTTGAGCAAGGCCGTCGACTCGCTGAAGGATGCTGTCACTTCGGGCAAGGCTCACGCCAAGGCCGCGCTGGCCGCCGCCAAGACCGAGTGGGAAGGCCTGAGCGCTTCCGTGTCGAAGCAGGTCGACTCCATCCAGGCTCGCATCGACGAACTCTCGAAGCAGAAGCGCCTGCCGTTCGGCATCAGCAAGGATGAGTTCGAGGGCTCCAAGTCCGCGTTCGAATCCATGAAGACGCAATGGAACGAAGCGGCGGCCGAGTTCAAGAAGGGCGATGCCACCGAAGCCAATGCCAAGGCGCGCACCGCGAAGGGCATGGGCGACCAGATCGCCGATCAGCTGAAGATCAAGCAGAGCTGATGTGGGTGCCGGGTGAGGAAAGTGGGGAGAGCTTCCCCGTTCCTCACCCGGCACGCGATTCGCTTCTCCCCGCTCTCCACCCCGGCACCGAGGCGATCAGAGCCTCACGCTCCGCAGGCGCTGCTCCACCACGAAGCCGGTGATGCCACCGAACGTGAGCAGCGCACCGATGAACATCAGCCAGCGATTCTGCGGGCGCTCGACCAGCTTCTGCGCGGCCATCTTGTACAACCGCTGCCCGCCCTCCACCTTTTGCAGGAAAGCCTCGCCGCGATAGTCGTCCAGCAGTGCGACGTCCTGGTGGACGCGCCTGTTGAATTCCTCGGCCTGCGTGGCGAACTCGGCTTCGGTGATCTGCTTCGCAAAGAATTTCGACTGCAGGATCTGTTGATGCACCGGGGGATCGAAGATGTTGGTCGGCTCACCCGCCCGCACGACCCCTTGCGAGACATAGTTGTACTGTGTGTTGGAGAACAGCAGCCCGCGATAACCCGTGAAGCCCAGCGTCAGGCCCAGCACGCAGGCGACCGCCGAACTGAACAGCCACGTGCGGATCGCGTGCACCTTGAGTGTCGTCTGCGCCGACACGTGGTTTGCGACTTCGGGAATCTGCCGCAAGTCCCGATGCACGATCTTGTCGTCGACTCCCTCCAGGAACGTCGCCACGTCGATCGAGAAGGCCCGCAAGATGCCCTGGAAGATGTCCGCGGACGGCACTGACTTGTCGTTTTCGAGCTTGGACAGGTACGACTGCTCGATGCCAATCGCCTGGGCCAGTTGAGGCTGGGTTAAATTGCGCTCCGCGCGGAGCTGCTTGACCTTTTCACCGAAGTTCACGGATATCTCCTTGCGGACCTACGCCGCCGGTTTGTTGCTACCGGCGACGTATGCTTGGCAATTCCTGGAGATATTAGAAGATGAATATTCGGGAATAGACAGGAATCTGCTAGTTCGCCGGCTTCGGCCTTCCCGAATACCCGGCCGCCGAACGCAGCGCGTCCGCGTCCAGCAGTTTTCCGCCGAGCATCACGACCCGAGTCTGGCGCAGATCGCCCACGCGCTTCGACGGATCGCCTTCCACCAGCACGAGATCCGCGACCTTTCCGGTCTTGATCGAGCCCGTGTTCTTGTCCTGGCCCACCAGCTTCGCCGGGACGATCGTCGCCGCGGCCAGGGCCTCGGCCGGCGTCATCCCCGCTTCCACGTAGATCTCGAGCTCGCGAATGAGCTCGATGCCCGCGCCATCGGTACCCGCGACGATGGGCACGCCCGCTTTGTGCATCTTGCCCAGCAACTGGACCATCTTGGCCCAGCTCGCGCGGTAGTGCGCGCGGGTCAGATCCTTGGGTACCGCGAATCCGCCGACGCGGAATCCGCGCTCCGTGGTCGGCGGCAACGTGCCGACGAACGGCGAGTAGGCAGGCGAGAGGTCGCCGTTCTCCGGCACATACAACCCTTCGAACGCCACCATGGTCGGATCGCTGTAGATGCCTTTCTCCGCCATCGTCTTGATGATGCCGGCGATGGCCGCGTCATCGAGGTTCACGTCCTTGGCATAGCGGCCCGGGCCTTCGAACCGCATGATTCCGTTCGACGCCGCGATCACGCTGTCCGGCATGGCCTGCATGATGATCCAGTTGATGTGCGTGATCTCGTCGTAGCCCGCGTTGATGGCTTCGAGCGGCCGCATGCCCACCGGAATGTGGCCATGCACGTGCAGCCCCAGCTTGTGCGCTTCAGCGGCGGCTGCCGGCAGCCACTCCTTCTTCAACGTGCCGTAGAACTTCACGCCGTTGAAGCCATTTTCCTTGGCCTTGTTCACGAAGGCGATGGCTTCGGCTTCGCTGGCGGCGGCATTCGCCACCTGCGCGGTGAACGGGCCGCGGCCATCGATGAGAGACGAGGGATACACATTCGGCATCAGCAGATCGCCAGCCTTGGTGCGCGTGCGTCGATCGACGGTCAGCGAATCGTCATTGCCCGGATCGCGGATCGACGTGACGCCCATCGAGAGTTCCTGCAGCGCGGTGTAGTCATTGCCCACGTGCATGTGGCAATCCCACAGGCCGGGCAACAGCGTCTTGCCTTTGCCGTCGAATACCTTCGCGCCCGCCGGCGCTTTGGTGGACGCCGCGGGGCCAACAGCCGCGATCCTGCCCTGCTCCACCACGACGGTCTGATCGGCGAGAAACGTCTTCGCATCCGCGTCGAACACCCGGACGTGCGTGAACGCCACCGCGCCCGCGGGCACGTTGGCCAGCGACTTCGCGAGCGAAGGCATCTGCGCCGCCATGGCCTTGGTCTGGGCTTCGTTGAGCTTCGCGTGCTCGGAGGCGTATTCCTCGGGCAGCCAGCTCAGGAAGAACACGAATCCGAAGAACTTGCCGTTCGCGTCCGACCAGACCGGGATCGGCGAGTTGCTCACGCCGGTGATGGCCCATGCGGTCACCGGCTTGGCATTCGCACCCGAGCCGACGGTGACGGTAGTCAGCTTCTCGGCGCGCGCCTTGCCGCCGGGCAGCAGCGTCATCGTCGCGGTTTCGGCGACGCGAGCAGCCGCTCGAGAAACCAGGCCGTCTGTTCGATCGGGCCGCCTTGCACCGAATAGAACGCCGGTGTCTTGTATGCGGTGCTGCCGCCATCGACCGGGCTCTTCCACGTGGCCTTGCCACCCGCGACGGTGAAGTTCTCCGCCGCATCACCCTGGGGCGATTGACCCCGGATCACGATGCTTGCCGGCATCCCGTCCGTGCCCGCCTTGCCGGCGGAATCGAACTCGAACACCTGGCCACGCAGGTTGAAACTCTCGCGGCCCATGCGTGTGCCATCGGCGGTGGTCCATATATAAGAGTCGCCGTGTTTGCTGCCCGTGGACTGGATGATGTAGTGCGTCGCCGAATCCGGCGGCTTCGCGAGCTGATCGATCGGGGTCTGAGCCTGGGCCAGGGCGCAGAAGACAAGAAGCATCGAGCCGGGTAGAAGCTTTCGCACGGCGGTCTCCCAAGTGTTTTGGCGAGCATAGTGGGTTGCCGCGACTGAAGCACGGGCCCGGCGCCGCGGCATGGCGCGCGGAGCGCTCCGTCCGGCTCGGGAGGCCGAATCGTAAGGGTCGCGAGGCTTTGCGCACCCTAGCAAGGTGGCGGCTCCTACAGGAAGTTCCCGAGCCGATGGATTTGTCGCCCCGGGGCGACGGCCTGTCAAACCTTTCGGACGCAGGCCGATAGAAAACGCCACCCAGTCCTACGCCGGAAACTTCGTCCGCTCGTTACCTTGGGGCCTAACAAGGTAAGGAGCTACTCATGCGTATTTCATCAATGTTCGCCCCTATCGCCGCTACGCTCATTCTCGTTGGCTGCGGCAACAAAGAGCCCGCCACGCAGGTGGTGGCCCAGGCCGACAGCATCCTCGGTGAAATCCGCAACGACGGTACGGCGTTCGCGCCCGATGAATTGAAGGCCGTCGAGGCGACTCACGCCA
Source organism: uncultured Pseudomonadota bacterium (assembly GCA_963846605.1). Taxonomy (GTDB): domain Bacteria; phylum Pseudomonadota; class Gammaproteobacteria; order Steroidobacterales; family Steroidobacteraceae; genus CADEED01. The sequence continues at coordinate 64,169 of CAWJWS010000002.1, read as the reverse complement.
GCATGAAATCGGACTTCGCTGCCAAGGACTACAAGAAGGTCATGGAGCAGGTACCGACGTTCAACGGTCAGGTAAAGACGCTGAAGGAAAACGTGGTCGCGAAGCAGGCGATCGCCGCCGCCTCGGCGAACGAATGGAACACGCTCAACGCGGAAGTTCCGAAGACGGTGGAAGCGCTGCAGATCCGCCTCGACGCGCTGACCGGCAGCAAGCTGCCGAAGGAAATCACCAAGGAAACCTTCACCACGGCGAAGACCGACCTCGAAGGCATGAAGTCCTCGTGGGCCGAGGCGACTGCCGCCGCTGCCGCGGGTGACACCGTCGCCGCCGCGGACAAGGGCCGCCTGGTCGCCGCCAAAGGCGAAGAGCTGAAGAACAAGCTGGGCATGAATCCCGCCCTGGCCGCGTCCACGGCGACGATGGCGCCGCCGGCCGGTGCGGACGTGACGCCCGCGAACTGATCCGACCCCACCCCACCGGCGAACGCTGCAAGGTTCGCCGTCAGGCCCGGTCCGGCTGCCGCTGGATCGGGCCTATCTATTGGCGGACATGAAGCGGAGTCGGGACCGGCGGGCCCGGATTACCTGTCGACGTTTGAAGCGCGCCTGCCGCAGCGCTCCCGGCCGGCGAGGTACCTTGCTTGCGGAGGGGGTAGCGGTCCCGCCGATCCCTTGATCATCCCCTGATGTTGTTTGTCAGGATCGTTCTGCCGCTCGCGCCCGCTGGCAAGCGCCATGCAGGTAGCGGCGCGATTCGCCAGTCCGGATGCCAGTGACCTGCAGCGAACGGTAGGTATCCGGCGGCGAATGGTGTTTTGCGCGTCGCCCGGAGCGCTGGCCTCTAGAATGCGCCGGCCATGCGCCGCTTCCTCACACCCAAGGTCTTTGCCATCTGCGTCACGGCGTGGATGTCGGTGGCGTTTTTCATCTGGGCACGCGACCTGGTGCTCATCGGCGCCGAGGCGCGCGGCCTGGGGCGCATCGAGATCCTCACCACCATGCAGAGCATGCTGCTCTGGGGCACGTTCTCGCCCTTCATTCTCATGGCCGCGCAATGGCTGGAGTTCGAACGCGGCAGGAGGCTGCGGGCGCTGGCGATCCACGCCGCGCTGGCGATCGCGCTCGCGGCATTCGACGTGCTCTGTGACATGTTCATCAGCCTGTTCACGCACTTCGAAGAAGGCACGTTCAAGAAGATGTTCTACTCCGAGGTGTTCATCAACACCTTCAGCTATGCGGCGGTGGCCGGTATCGGCTATGCGCTGGTGTACCAGTGGCGCCTCAACGCCAGCCGCGAGAGCTCCCTGGCTCTGCAGCGCGAACTTGCGCATGCCAGGCTGGACTCACTGGCGCGCACGCTGCAGCCGCACTTCCTGTTCAACGCGCTGAACTCGGTGACCGCGCTGGTGCGTCTCGAGGAGAACAAGCGCGCGCTCACGGCGATCGTGGCGCTCAGCGATCTATTGCGCATCGTGCTCAAGACGCGCGGCGAGGCGCGTGTGCCATTGAGTGAAGAACTCGACGTCGCCGGCCGTTACCTGTCGGTTGAGCAGCTGCGATTCGAGGACCGGCTGCAGGTGCAGCTCGCCATCCAGCCCGGCACCGAGGCGTTGCCCGTGCCGGCGCTGATATTGCAGCCGCTCATCGAGAACGCCATTCGTCACGGGGTGGAGCAGTCCGGCCGCGGGCGCGTCACCCTCGGCGCGCAGGTCGAGGGCGAGTGGCTCAAGCTCTGCGTGAAGGTGGAGTGCCTGGGCGAATGCCCCGACCCCAAGGTCAACGGCCTCGGCATTGGCCTCGATGTCACCCGCCGGCGTTTGGCTTATATGTACGGGGACGACCGGTTCTCTCTCGACCTGTTCGTCGGCCCCGGGAATTCCGCCGTGTCACTGAAGATTCCGCGCGAGGAAGCGAGTGTCCGAGCAGATCACGACAGTCATCGCCGATGACGAGCCGCTCGCGCGGCGGCAGCTGCGCGCATTGCTGGAGCGCGATGCGCAAATCGCGCTCGTGGGCGAAGCCGGCACCGGCCAGGATGCGCGGCGCGTCATTCGGGAATTCAAACCCGAGCTGGTGCTGCTCGATGTCCGCATGCCCCATGGCGACGGCTTCAGCGTGCTCGAGGGTCTGGCCGATCCGCCGTATGTCATCTTCGCCACCGCGCATTCCGAGTTCGCGGTGCGTGCCTTCGACATCGAGGCCGTCGACTATCTGCTGAAGCCCTTCGACGATGAGCGGTTCGAACGCGCGATCCGCCGCGCCAAGGACACCATCCGCGCGCGCCGTCTCGTACGCCTGGCGCGCGACATCGCCGCTCGCGAGGGCATGCTGCCTGCGCCGGCCTCCGCTGCCGGACAGCCCGAACAACTCACCGTCTCGCAGGGCCGTCACGTGAGCTGGGTGAACATCGACGACATCGACTGGATCGAGGCCGCCGACTACTACGCCCAGGTGCATGCGCACGGCAAGGCGCATCTCGTGCGCGAATCCCTGCAGAAGCTCGAACAGCGACTGGGCATGCGCTTCCTGCGCGTGCATCGCGGCGCGCTCGTGAACCTCAAGCGCATCCAGCGGCTGGACCGCCTGCCCGGCGGCGAGCTGGCCATCGTGCTGCAGTCCGGCGCGCGCGTGGACGTGAGCCGTGCACGGCGCGCCGGAGTGATGCGCAGACTCAACGTCAGGCCGGACTAGCTATCGCGACCGCCGGCGCCCGTGGCGGTATCCGCAGCCCGATGGCGTCGATGGAAGCGCGCGCCGAGGCCCGCAGCGGCTTCACCAACCAGCGGTCATTGTGCGGATGAGTGGATCCGCCCAGCGGCGCTGCCAGCTCGCGGAAGCCATGTTGGCCGTAGAATTTCAGCGCGGGCTGCATCTGGCTCACGGTTTCCAGGTAGCAACGCACGAACAGGAACTGTTTGGCCGCCGCGAGGGCTCGCTCCAGCAAGGCATTGCCGATGCCCCGCCCACGGACATCCGCGCGCAAGTACATGCGCTGCAGCTCGCAGGTCAGCGGGTCCGATCCCGTGAACGGCGCGATTCCCGCGCCACCCACGACTTCGCCGCCCAGCAGCGCGACGAAGTACAGCGAACGCTGCCGCTGGTAGGTGGAGTAGATCGCGTGATCCGCGGGCTCGAGCAGTTCGACGCCGTGGTCCGCGATGCCGTATTCGCGGCGCGAATCGGCAATGATCTGCAGCAGCGCCGGCACGTGTGCCAGCTCGAGAGTCCGTATTTCGAGTCGGTCGGTAGTGGGCATGATCGCGTCCTTCTTCGGGGCCTCCCCGGCGGACGCGAGATAAAAAAACGCCTCCGCTAGGGAGGCTGGTTTCGGTTGAGTCGACTTGTCAGTTTCGAACGCTCAAGCACCGGCCTCCACGATGAGTGGTTGCCACGAGTAATACATGCAGGAGTGGTTGAGCACGGGACGAAACTACGTGCGCCGCGCGCGGCTGTCAACGCGCGCGGCGGAAATCTTTGGTTATGACACCATGCCGCGGCGCTACAAACGGCCCAACGAGGCGTTGAGCGCCACCGCCAGCGCCGCCTCACCATTCGCCAGCGCCAGCCACTGGATCTCGATGCCCTTGCGCCGGCCCTTCCGCGTGAGCTTCAGCCCGGCCGCATCGATGGTGAGCACGTGGGGCTTGCCCTTGATCTTCACTTCGCGCTTCAGCGGCTTGTCGAGCTTGGTCATGCCGGCCTCGCGGGCAAACTACTTCTTCGCGCGGGCGCGGGTGGGTTTGCGCCTGGCGGGTTTCGCCTTGGTCTTGGCTTTGAGCTTGGCTTTGGGTTTGGCCTTTGCTTTGGCTTTGGCCTTCACCTTGCCCTTCGACGCCGCCGCTGACTTGGCGTTCGCATTCTTGCCGGCCCCCTTCTTGCCGGCTGACGGCGCCGGTGCTTTTTTCGCCGTGCTCATCTTCGCCTTCGCCACACGCCGCTTCGCGACGAACGCATTGCGCTCGCCCGTCATGTCCCAGATGCTCGTGCCCGCTTTCTGCAGCCAGCGCGAGAGCTTGCCCTCATCGATCTCCGACGCATCGTTGAACGGAATCTGCGCCATGTGAAAACTGCCGGAAGCCTCGAGCTCCGGCTCGTCGAAGTGCTGTCCGTTCCAGAACATCAGCATCACGCCCGTCTTGCGCGCGGTGAACCCCACTACGGGGTTTTCGCCCACGAACCACACCGGGATCGCGTGCCAGAGCTTAGAGGTGGCCTGGGGCAGACCCGCGTCGAGGGATTTCTGCAGCGAAGCGCAGATGGCGGCGCGTTGCGCGTCGAGCCTGGCGGCGTACCGGGCGATGTCTTCCGAAGGCATGTGGGCTCCTGATGGCGGCTGTCGGCCCTCGCGAACCTACTCTTCTCCGACGCAACGGACAAACGCACGAGGGACCTACATCGCCGCACGGCGCACGCTGATGATGGCGAGGCTGTCCCACTTTTAGGCTGCCCTCATGAATGGAGGGCGCCATGGCCGAAACCCCGCAGATTGATCACGTTCCCGAGGACGAGTCCCGCCCGTTGCCAGTGGAAACGCCGAAGGTGGAAACCCCGCTCATCCAGTCGCAGGATCTGGAGCATCAGCCCGAGCCGGGCACGCGAGTGTCCAACAAGGGCGTGAAAGTCACGCCCCCTCTCGATGAGGATGACCATCGGGATTTCGCGCGCGAAGACGAAGACGCCTTGCGCGCGATGGAAGAACTCGAGAAGCAGTACCGCGAGCAGCTTCCCGGCTGAGCTACTTCTTTGCCCGGGCGCGGACCGGCTTGCGCTTCGTCGGCGCACGCTTCGCCGGCTTCTTCTTTGCTGCCTTGGCGCGCGACTTCGCTTTCGGTCGGGCCGCGCCCTTCTTCGCCAGCTTCTCGTAGTTCTCGCGATGCTCGTCGGTGAGGAACTCCGCGAAGTCCTCGATCGAGTTCGTGGGGCGCAGCTCGATCACGCCTTCTTCACCCGGCATGGGGTTGGGGCACTTCTTCGCCCAGCTCACGGCCTCGTCCATCGACTTCACTTCCCAGACCCAGTAGCCGGCCACGAGCTCCTTGGTTTCCGCGAAGGGGCCGTCGTACACGGTCACGTCGCCGTTGTCCGAGAACTTGATGCGCTTGCCAAAGCTGCTGGGCCGCAGGCCGTCCGCCTCTTTCATGATTCCGGCCTTCACCAGCTGTTCGTTGAACTTGCCCATGTCGGTGAGCAACTGGGTCATCTTTTCCTTGGGGAAGATGCCTTGTTCGCTGTTGGGCGTGGCTTTGACGAAGGCGAGAACTTTCATGGATGTCTCTCTGGGTTTGTAAATGACTGGTCTGAAACATAGTCGAACAAGCCGTGCCTGGATCGACAATCCCGTGAAATTTTTTCGGCACGCCGACGTCGCGGTGCGACGGGCGGGAGCCGGCAGGCAAAGCACTCCGATTAGCATGAAAGCATGACATCCCAAGCCACGCTCGCCCTGGCCGTTCTGTGTCTGAGCCTCTGGAGCGCGCTGGCGCTGCTGGTGGATCGCCGCGGCCCCGCGCGCGTCAACCGGCGATTCGCGCTGCTGATTCTGCTGTTCTGCATCCCGCAATCGTATTTCTATACGCAGCTGTTGATGCCGCCGCTCGGTGCGGCATGGCTGGGGCTCGCGGCCCAGGCCGCCATCTGGCTCAAGGGGCCGCTGCTGCTCTCCATGGTCCGCGCAACCGTCGATGACCCGGCGCCGCGCGAGTGGCGCCACTACCTCGCATTTCCACCCGCGCTCCTCGGCATGGCGCTCACGCCGCAATGGTCGATGGAATGGGGCATGGCCGGCTTTGCCGCCCTGCTCGCCTATCTTCTCGTGGCGCTGCTCCACCTGTGGCGCTCACGATCCCGGCTCGCGCTGGTCTACGCGGAGTACGCGAACTCCGCCTGGTATTGGCTGCTGTTTGTGGTCGCGGGGCTGCTGGTGCTCGTGAGCGTGGACCTGGGGATCATGGCCGTGGCCTACGCGCGGGGCTTGTTCCCCGTGGAGTTCATCAAGGTCACCAACTGGATGGTCGCGAGCTACTTCGTGGTGATCGCATTCTTCAGCGTATACCGCCCCCAGGTGTTTTTTCGTGAGCCTCGCGGCACCTCGGTCCAGGAGCCGCCCAAAGAACCAGACACGGCAGAGCCCGCCACGCCGGCGCGCACCTGGCGTGAGCTCGATGAATCCCTCGCGACCCAATTGGCGAGACAGCTCGACTCGCTCATGTCCCGCGAGCAGCTCTACCGCCAGCATGAACTCTCGCTGGCGGAGCTTGCCGCACGGCTCGGAATCAGCGTGCACCAGGCTTCCGAGCTGCTGAACCTGCACCAACGGCAATCCTTCTACGAGTACCTGGGCGCACATCGCCTGCGGCATGCATGCGAGCTGTTGTCCGACCCGGCATGCGAGCTGCGCGTGCTCGACATTGCGTTCGAGTCCGGGTTTGGCAACAAGAACTCCTTCTACCGCGCGTTCCGGGAGGCGCATGGCATGACGCCCCTGGAATATCGCGATCAATACGCGCGCAGCGGCGGGCCGAAGCCCGCCGCCACGCTCGCCGCTCACTCCCAGAACCCGAGCTGATACCACTCGATGCGGTCGACGTTTCGCTTGTACCCCTCGCGAAGCGACGCGAAAGCGGGGTCCGCAAGGTAGTTGGCGGGTGCCTCCGCATTCGGCCATTCGAGCAGTACGACGCGGCCGGGCGGCGTGGTCTCGCCGTCCTTCAGGTTTTCATAGCGCGACGCCGGCAGATCCAGCACCGTCCGGGCGCCCGCCTTGTCGCGCAGCGCTTGGCCGGCCTTGAATTGCTTGTCGTAGGCCCGCGCGTCCTTCGCCCAGATCAGCGCCGCGGTATAGGTCTTGGTGCGATCCAGATCCACCGACATGGCGGCCCGGATCTGCATGTCCACGGACTGCAGCTCGTTCCAGGCCTGCGTGCGCAGCGGCCGCAGTTCCTTCACGTAGCTCTCGGACACCCGGGTGCGCTGCGCCGCATCCCGGCTGGGCCAGAGATACAGCCCTGATCCCTGCGGCGCGCGCCCGCCCGTCAGCGTTTTCTGTACCTTGAATGTGGTGAGTTCGCGCATGCCGTTGGCCTGCGCCAGCGGAAAGGCTTTGCTGAAATAGTGCTCGGCGACTTTCTCTGCGCCGGGCTTCGAGTCGCTGAGCACGAAGGTGATCTGCTGACCGGGCAGGAGATCGTGGGCCGAGGCCGTGTAGTTCGTGAAGGCCATCATCAGCGCGGTGGCAAGGCCCAGGTTCTTGAGTCGCATCGTCCGTCTCCAGGAGTTGAAGGAGCGCGGATCTCACGTCATTCGGATGTCTGATTCGTCCCTTCCGAACGGAAATGACCCAAGAAAAAGGCCGCGGAGATCTCCGCGGCCTTCCAGCGTTGCCGGAACTCACTTCTTGAGGAAATCCAGCAGGTCCTGGTTGAGCCGGTCCTTGTGCGTGTCGGCGAGGCCATGCGGCGCGCCCGCGTATTCGATCAGCTTGCTGCCCTTGATCGCCTTGTGCGCGGCGCGGGCCGAGTTGTCGATCGGCACCACCTGGTCGTCATCCCCGTGGATGATGAGCGTCGGCACATCGAACTTCGCCAGGTCGGGACGAAGATCGGTCTCCGAGAACGCCTTGATCGAGTCGTAGGTGTTCTTGCTGCCGGCCTGCATGCCCTGCACCCAGAACGACTGGATCATTCCCTGCGAGACTTTCGCGCCCGGACGGTTGAAGCCGAAGAACGGGCCCGAGGCGATGTCGAGATACTGCTGCGAGCGGTCCTTCAGCGCCGCGGCCCGGAAGCCATCGAACACTTCCTTGGGCACGCCGCCCGGGTTGTCCGCGGTCTTGAGCATGAGCGGAGTGATCGCGCTCACCAGCACCGCCTTCTTCACGCGGCTCGTGCCATGCCGGCCGATGTAGCGCGCCACCTCGCCGCCGCCCGTGGAAAAGCCCACCAGCGTGACGTTCTTCAGATCCAGGGCTTCGATCACCTGCGCGAGATCATCCGCGTAGTGATCCATGTCGTTGCCTTCCCAAGGCTGGCTCGACCGGCCGTGACCGCGGCGATCATGCGCCACCACGCGGTAGCCGCGCTCCGCGAGGAACTGCATCTGCGACTCCCAGCTGTCGGAGCTCAGCGGCCACCCGTGGCTGAACGTGACGACCGGACCGTTCTTCGGGCCCCAGTCCTTGTAGTAGAGCTGCACGCCTTCGCGCGTGGTGACGTGACTGCCCGAGACGGTTGGCTTGCCGGCCTGCGTGGCCGCGGCATTGGCCGTGGCGCTGGCGAGCGAGAGCGCGGCGATGATTCCGGTGGCGGCCTTTCTGAGTGACTGGTTCATGACGATTTCTCCTGGGTTGTTCGTTTCGCCTGGTGGCGTGGGCGGAACTTTGACGCAGGAATCTGGACGATAGGACACGTAGCGTCCTGCAAACTTGATCCATCGTATCGACCGAATAACTGGAACGGGCGCCGGGCTCGCCAGGCCCTGAAAGCGCGCAGATGCGGGAGTTATGCGGCTTGGGACGCCTCGCGCAGGTTTGGGATCCTCAGTCGATGCGCTGCGCTTGTCTCTTCGCCGTTTTCATCATGCTCGCGAGTGGGCCCAGCCATGCGCGCACCGCCACGGCCGCGGAGCGCCGCGCCTGCGAGGCGAAGATCCAGCCGCGGATCGACACCATCGATGCGAAGTTGCGAGCCGGATATTCGGCGCGCGACGGAGAACGTCTCAAGGAGCAGCGGCGGAAACTCGTGGCCGAACGAGCGGAGTGCCGGCAAGCGAAGTGATCGTATGGCTTCGTCAGGTCGAGGCTCACACCGTTCGGGCGGCGCTCACATCCCGGCAAGCTTCTTCATCGCCGCCACTTCGATATCCGCTGCGCGCGCACATCTCGCCGCGGCATCCGCGAGCGGCGCGCCTTCGCCGGAGCGGCCGCTCTCGCCGATGAGCGCCGCGATTGCCGTCCATTCCGCGGCGGAATCCGCGAAGAGCTGCCGCGCTTCCTTCAGCGCCGGCGACTTGCCGAGTAGTTCGGCGGCCTCGCCCAGGAAATCGCGGTAGAAATTGCGGAACAACGCACCACCCGTGCCCGCTCGCTCCATGAGCAGCGCCACGAGTTCCAGATCCTGCGCGGGGTTTTTCGCCAGCTTGTGCCACTCCGGCAGCGACTCCGCGAGCTTGCGGATGCCCAGGAACGAGGCGCCCTTGAACGGCGGCGCCAGATAGGCTTTCGCGTTCGCGCGGATGGCCTTGCCCGCGGCCGCGCGCAGATCGGGCTTCTTCCGGGGCGCCGCGATGGTCCACGAACGCGCCTTCGCCGCCATGGGGCCTTTCTCGAAGCGCGCCTTTTCCAGCGAGTCACGCGATGTCTTCTGGCGAGAACCCTGCGGCGAGGTATCCACCAGCAGCGCCTCTCGGTCGTTCAAACCATAGGCGGCGACGAAATGCCCCGCGAAGTGCACGGGCCGCGAGAAATACTCGAGATGGAAGCAGTCGAGCTGCAGGCCCACGGGTTGCCCGCGCACGAGCGGCGCCTCGATCGCAGCCCAGGCCTTGGGCTTCGACGTGGTTTCGCCCGCGGACAACTCCAGTCCGAGATTGCGGCACAGCGTCTCCGTGATCTCGAACGGCTTCGTGCGCCCGCCCACGAACGGCAAGGGCAAGGAACTCAGATTGATGAAGATGAAGGCCAGGCCTTGGCCGAGGCCAAAGAGCATGGGTTCGGACAATTCCATGCCGGCCGACTTCAGCAAGCTGCCCGTGGCCACGGTCTCGCAATGCAGGCCGATGAACGGTTCGAAGCCTTTGATTTCCACGTGTTCCTCCGCGCGCGACTGTAACAGTCGTGGGGTGGGTCACGTACTGGACAAGCGGAGTTCGTCGACTTCGTCGCCTATCAACCTGGGTGATTGATCCCGGCGATCGACTTCAGCGATCGACCTTCTCACAGCCACTGATGTCGCCGGAATAATTCCCGGCCTTGCCGGTCGCGGTATCGAACTGCCCGACCCGACCCTGGAACCGCGCCGGGATGGTTTCGACGAAGCTGTGATTGAACGTGCGCTCCGCGATCTGATAGGTGCAGCGGATGTGGCAACGCATGCGGTCGTCGGTCTGGCTGTCGACGGCGGCTTCGAGCAGGCCGTTCGGCGAGACCACGCATGAGAGCAACTTGACGGGACCGTCGGAGGCGGAAGGCGGCGTGAGCCCGTAGCCAATGGAGGTGGCCACGGAGGCGACCCCGGCGGCAACCCAGAGAGAGGCGCGGCGCTGTGCGTGGTTCATGGTTCGTTCGAGCATCGGGGCGCACGCAAGTTCACCCGGGATCCCGCACGCAAGGCAAGGCCCCGGCGATGGGACATCACCGGGGCCTTTTCCGACGGGGCGGCGCTATCTACCCAACCTTCCTACGATCTCATCGAGCGGATTCCGTTTTCCGCCCAGGTTGAGCAAGCCGCCAAGCCCGTCGTCGGAAGACTCGCCGGATTGCTGGCCGCCCAGCATTCCGCCAATCATTCCACCCAACCCCGCACCGCCGTCGGAGGAGAACTTCGTTGCGCCGGCGCCCGCGTCGCGCTGTTTCGCCATGTAGCCGCCCACGAGCATCGCGAGCATTGGCAGCATTTTTTTCAGGATCGAAGGATCCTGACCGGTCTGGCTCGCAGCGTTCTGCGCGACGGCCCGACTGACATCCTTCGAGCCGAAGATCTGGCCGAGCACGTTGTTACCTGAAATCGTGTCCGTCGGATTCGACGACAGCACCGAGTCCAGCAACCCACCGCCACCGAAACGGTTGAGCAATCCGCCCAGACCTTCGAGGCCCTGTGGACTCGCCTCCGCCTGCTTGCGGAAGCCCCCGAGCACGGCTGGCCCCAGCGCCTCGGCCGCCCGGGCCGCATCGGCCTCGTCCAAGTTGAGCTCCCGCGCAATGGATTGGAGCCCGCCCGTCTTTTTGAGAATGTCCGATAACTGCACGACTGCTCTCCCTCGATGTTTGGTCGCGGGATTGGGCGCGTTGGTGCGGCGCGATGGCGATCCGTACAAGACGAGGGGCGGGCCGCGCGTCAGTCGCCCGACGCTCCCTTGAGCACGAAGGTGACCTTCATGATCACGCGGTATTCGGTGATCTTGCCCTTGGATACTTCCACGCTCTGGTCCTTCACCCACGCGCCCGTGATGCCGCTGATGGTCTTCGATGCACGCGATACGCCCTTGCTGACCGCATCGTCGAAGCTCTTGGAACTCGTGGAGATGATCTCGATGACTTTCGCGACTGACATACGCACCTCACTGATGAAGGAGTGGCGATGGTATTCCTGCGGGGGCGAAGTCAGGTGACTGCGTGATGGCGCAGCGCAGCAGCGCGCGCGTCGCGGTCTCAGAGAGTTCTGCTCCGTCGTTCCTGGATCCACAGGCCAATGGCGACGCAACACCACGCGATGAAGAACCCCGACAACGCCCCCACCGCGACCGAGAAGAACTGCGTGTCATATCGCCGGTTCGCATACGGCAACCAGTGCAGCAACCCCACCACCAGCGTGGTGAACGCGAGGAACCACAGCGAGCCCACGCGACCCCGCTCGCTGATCCGGTAAGGGCGGATGAGCGAGCGTGCGGGCTGCCGATGCAGGTGCTGCAACCAGACGATGAGTATGACCATCCCCACCACCGAACTGAGCCCGTGCAGGAAGTGGTAGATAGGCATCCAGCTGAATCCGGGCATCGGCCCGGTGAGCGCGGTCCAGGTCCGCGTGACGAAAGTGCGCTGGTGCGTGAACGCATCCCAGACGATGTGCGTGGCGGACCCCAGCATGATGGCGATGGCGGCGCGCAGCACCAGCGAAGCCGTGATGGCCTCGGTGTGCGCGAACCGCGTGTGCCAGCGATCGGGCAGCAGCGTGATGGTGGTCTTCTCGAGCACGGCGACATAGAAGAACCAGACCGCCAGGCCCACGGGCAACGAGAACGTGAAGATGCTGCGCGGGCTGTGGGTGACCATCCTGCTCATGTCATGGGAGATGAAGTAGCCGAAGTCCGGCGCCATGCTGCCCACCATGAGCGCGGTGAGCGGCAGGACGTGCCGGCCCAGGGCATGGACAGGCAGAACCGCGGCGGCATGGGCAATGGTGAACGGCATGGGTCTCCCGGAATGTGAATTGCATTCGAGCCTATCGAAACCGCGCCAATCGCCGCGTCAGACGAAGGACCGACGCGCGAGCATTCGCGTCGCCCCGACGTTCCGCCGGCCTTTCCTCTCTCTATGCTCCCCGTGGCGAACCTGCGCGCTGAACCGCTGGATTCAGCCCCGGAACGTCGGCATGGAAAGACTGGGAGTACCGCGATGAAAATTTTACGCGCTGCCGCGATCACGCTGGCAGGCCTGACGCTGACCTTCATCCTGCAGACGCCCGCGCGGGCCGAGGTGCGCACCCTTGCGCCACGCCAGGCGCTGCCGCAACCCACCGGCCCGAGCTATGAGTTCTTCGGGCTGGGCGTGGCGATAGATGGGCCGCACATCATCGTGCTCGCCGCAAACGCCGGCACCAGCAGCAACACCTACGCGGCCCTGCTCTACCGCCGCAACGGCAACGGCAGCTGGGTGTACCGCCGCACGCTCGTCACGGCGACCGGGTCTTTCTATCGCACCGACGTTCGCATGAAGAACGGCATCGCCGCCGTTCAGCTCGGCGGCGAGGTGTCGCTGTTCGAGTATTCCGCCGGCGACTATGTGCCTGCGGCCAGCGCCGCCCCTATCCGCCACCCCGGCGGCGTGGCGATCTCGGGCAGCAGTGTGCTCATCGGCGGCGACAACTGCGAGTACGACGGCGTGATCTACCAGAAAGGCGCCGGCGGCCTCTGGAACATCACCGGGCGCATCGACGACAACCTGGGCGAGTGCCGTGGCGACGGCCTGGCGGTGGATCTGTACTACGACACGGCGCTACTGCACCTCCCGTTCACGAACCGCGTGAGCGCGTGGCGTCGCAACGGCTCCGCCATCGACTGGGTTCCCGCGGGGAACATGGGCTTCTCGATCGACGTACCCTCATCCCATCTGCCATTCGTCCTGCAGAAAGGCACCGCCGTCGGACCTTCCAGCGTCGTGTTTCGCAACAACGGCAGCGGATGGACCCAGCTCGGCAATGTGACGCCTGACAACTACGGCAACGGCGCGGGCCTGGCGTACGAGACGGTTTATCGCGATGGCGTGCTCGTGACGGCCGAGTCCGTTCACTATCCTCAGCCCTACGTGTACGTGGAAACCTTCCCGGGTTACTTCACGCATGTGGCCACGCTGAGCAGCTCAAACATCACCATGCATCACGATGTGTCCGGGAAGACCGTGGTCGCGGCGATCCAGGACCGGCTGGGAACGGGGAACGAGGTGGAAGTGTTCGATCTGCCGGCGCAGATCGTTCCTCCGGCGCCCGTCGTGAACGACTTCGAAGATGGCAGCGCCTCGGAGTTCAGCCTCAACAGCGGCGCGTTCGCGCTCGCCACGCGCGGCAGCAACGATGTGCTCGCGCAGACCAACACGAGCACGCTGGCCATCGCGTTGGTGGAGGGCACCGACTGGACCGACTATCAACGCGTCACCGCGGAAATCGCGCCCAGTTACGGCGCGGCGGGCGGCTGGGTCGGTGTCATCGCGCGCTATGTCGATGCCAACAACTATTACTACGCCGCGCTCCGCGGGAACAACACGCTGGGCATCTACAAGCGTGTGAATGGCGTGGACACCTTGTTGCGTGAAGCCCCCACCTACCCGCTGTACCGACCGACGCGGCTGTCACTCGTCGTGGACGGTGATGACATCGGTGTCTGGGTCGACAGCTTCTTCTTCCCGGCCGGAACGGACCGGTCGCTGCCGCGCGGCCGCGCGGGACTCGCCACCTGGCAGACGCGCGCGGATTTCGACGACGTGCACGTGGCGAGCGCCGACGTCTTCACGCTGCTCGAAAAGGACTGGAGCCCCTCGGCGAACCTCATCGGCCGGAACTTCAACACGCGCGGTGGCGGCATGTGGCGCGTGATCCAGGATGAGTTCGGCAGCAACGTGGGCTTTTCGCAGACCAACGTGAACACCTCGGCCGTCGCGTTCATCGGGTCGCCCGTGAAAAACCAGGAGCTCACCGCGCGCGTGCGGCTCGACGCTTTCGGAACCTCACAGACGGGCGCGTGGTACGGCCTGCTGGCGCGATACCAGGATGACCGCAATCACTACTACGTGACGATGCGCGGCACGAACCAGCTGCAGATCCGCAAGCAGGTGAACGGCGTGATCACCGTACTCTCGTCCATACACTACGTGCCCGAGCCCGGCGTGTACCACGAGCTCCGGTTCCGCGTGATCGGCGACCAGCTCCAGCTGTTCATGGATGGCGAGAAGGTGGGCAGCGCGCATGACAGCGATCTCGCGAGCGGCATGTTCGGGCTGGCCACCTATCGCGCAGCCGCGACGTGGACACTGTTGACTGTCATCCAGCCGTAGGCGCAGCTACGCCGGGCGACGTTCCCGCAGGAATGTCCGCGTCCGCGTGAGCATCCAGTCGGCGATCTTCTCGGCGTCGACCGGCTGTTCCTTCCGGCTCCACTGCTCGACCAGGTAGATGCCCTTGAACCCCGCGTCTTCACAGAGCTGAAGGCAGCGGTCGAAGTCATAGGACAGGTGCGCGCCCTGCGCGTCGAAGTCCACGGCTTTCGCGGACACCACATAGGCATGCGGCAGGATCTTCGCCAGCGAATCCCACATGGATTCGGGTGGATAGTTGCCGAAGTCCGGCAGCGTATGGACATTCTTCGGCCCCGCCGCTTCGCGGATACGCAGATGGACGGCCGGATCCATCTCTATGCCGAAGTGGTTCTCGGTGAGCAGCGGCAAGCGCTTCGAGAGGCAGTACCGGTTCACTTCCTTCAGCGACGCGATGCTTTGTTCGACGGAACCGCCACCGCGGCCGGGGTTCACGCGCACGGCCTGGCTTCCCAGCAGCGCGGCCGCGTCGACCCACTGGCGCACGGTGGCGAGGCTCTTCTGCCTTTTCGCTTCATCCGCGCTCGCCAGATCGTAGTCCGCATCCACCTGGACATTGATGAGCCTGGCGCGCGCGGCCTTGATGCGTTTGCGCAGCTCTTCGAGATATGCCGCGTCGAGTGATTCGAAGTGGTTGCTCCAGAACTCGAGCTGCCGCACGTCGAAGCGATCGCGGTAGTACGCGGGCACTTCGAGCAGCGTCAGCGGATTCGCGAGCGTGGCGCCCTTCGCTTTCGTCTGCTCGAAACGGCCGCGCAGACTGACCGTGCCCAGACCTACGCGGTCGGCCGCGGCTCGCGCCTGAGCGCGGGGAGGAGCCATCGACACGGTCAGCATCAGCCCGCCCGCCTGAACCAGGAACGCTCGTCGTTGCATCTCGGCTCCTTGTTGTCCTGTGCGAACTGTAACTCAGATGGCTTGTTTCACCGCCGCAGGACCGGGAATGCAGAGATTGCGCGAATCGCGCGAGGCGATCGCGCATGTGGCGTACGCGGTGGGATATGAATCCGAGGCTGCGTTCAGCCGGGCGTTCAAGCGTGAGTCCGGCAAGTCACCCGCGGCGTGGCGGCGTGGGACTTAGCCAGGGCCGGCCGAAGGCCTAGGCCATGATGTCGATGATGCTCTGCTGCATCTGATCCGAGGCGCTGATCAGTTTGGCCGCCGCGCTGGTGTAGAGAACCTGCTGACGCGAATCGAGCAGCGCGTGGATCAGCTCCTTCGAAGCCACTCCCGGCTGCGCGACCACGGCGGCGTCGCGCGCCACCGAGCTCGTGGAACGCTGGATGGTTGCAGTCGCCGAATGCATCGCGGCGGGGATGGCGGAGATTCCGGTCATGCAGCGCAGCTTAGGCCGGCGACGCCGGACATTCCGTGACTGCGTTCCGCGGACATCACCATGGCAGAACGTTATGTCCCCACGCCGCGCTTGAGCCTGGCGTGCCTGGCAGGTTTAATCCCAAGGGTTTCGATTCCTCAACGCGGACCCTCAGGAATCCACATGAATCAGGTTTCTCTCGCCGCGCGGCTTGCCGCCAGGCTTATTGGAACAGGCTCGTTGTTGTTTGCTTCCGGCGCCTTCGCCACCAATCCGTTCATCACCGGACCAGTTCACCGCCGACCCCACCGCGCGCGTGTTCGAAGGCAAGGTGTACGTCTATCCCTCGCATGACATCCGCGAGCCCGCGGGCTACACCGGCCGCAAGAACTGGTTCGTCATGGAGGACTACCACGTGTTCTCCTCCGCGAACCTCACCGACTGGACCGACCACGGCGTGGTGCTCACGCAGAAGGACGTGCCCTGGGCCGATCCCAACGCGTTCGCGATGTGGGCACCGGACTGCGTGTTCAAGAACGGCAAGTACTACTTCTACTTCCCCACCAAGGACAAGACCGGCGAGAAGCGCATCGGCGTCGCCATCGGCGACAAGCCCTCGGGCCCGTTCAAGCCGCAGCCTGACTACATGGCCGGCGTCGCCGGCATCGATCCCGATGTGTTCATCGACAAGGATGGCAGCGCGTACATGACCTGGTCGCGCAACGACGCGCTGGTCACCGCGAAGCTGCGGCCAGACATGCTGGAGATCGAGGGCGAGATCCAGTTGCTCGACAACCTGCCGAAGAAAGGCCTGCAGGAAGGGCCGTTCATGCTCGAGCGCAAGGGCGTGTACTACCTCACCTATCCACACGTGGCGAACAAGATCGAGCGGCTCGAGTACGCCACCAGCAATTCGCCGAAGGGGCCGTTCAAGTGGGCCGGTGTGCTGCTGGACGAATCGGAGACCGGATGCTGGACCAGCCATCACTCGATCGTCGAGTACCAGGGCCAGTGGTACCTGTTCTATCACGACCGCGACCTCTCGCCTGCCTTCGACAAGCGCCGCGCCATCCGCGCCGACAAGCTGTTCTTCAATGACGACGGCAGCATCCGCAAGGTGGTGCCGACACTGCGCGGCGTCGGCTTGGTCAATTCTGGCAGCGAAATCCAGATCGACCGCTACAGCGCGCGCAGCGCCGACGGCACGGCGGTGTCGTTCCTCGATGACGCCAATCCCCACGCCGGATGGAAGACGGCGTTCAATGGAGCGCGCTCCTGGGTGCGCTTCGACCAGGTGGATTTCGGGCGCGGCAAGCAGAAGGCCGTACAGATTCGTATCAAGGCCAGCGGCGCCAGCGAGCTGGAGATCCGCATGAACAACGAGAACGGCCCGGTGATCGCCCGAGTAAAGATCGATCCATCGACCGACTGGTCGCTGGTGAAGGCCCGGGTGAAGCATGCGGCGGCGGGCGTCCACGATCTGTTCGTGACGCGCACGGGCCCCGGTCCGGTGGAAGTGGACTGGTTGAGCTTCAGATGATGCCTTTACATGAGACCTGTCACTTGAGATGGCTTCATCCCCGCGTATAGGGTTGCAGCGATGCGTCGATCCGGTCGGCGTCACAACTCCATCGCGGGGATACTCATGAAGCGATTCGAATCCGCAGCGGCCATCGCGCTCACCTCATTGCTGCTCTCGGTGAACGCCACCGGCGCCGACACCTTCAAGGTGACGCTGGATCCCGCCGCCAACGGCAAATACCAGGTAAGTCCGGCGCTGCCCGCGGATGCCAGGGTCGCCGCGGGTACGGTGCTCACGGTGAGCACGCAGCCGGATGCCGGCTTCACCTTCGATTCGGGTTACTACTCCACGCCCGGCCGTTGGGGCGCGATGTTCCATGAATCGATGACGCCGACGTTCAAGGTCACCGTCGACAAGGACATGAACGTTGGCGCGTCGTTCGTCGAGAAATCCGCCGTCGAACACCTCGACGTGCGCCAGGACATCGTTTACGCCAAGCCCGGCGTCAAACCGCTCAAGTACGACGTGTTCACGCCCAAGGGCGCGAAGAACCTGCCCATCGTCGTGATCATCCATGGCGGTGGCTGGGTGAGCAACGACGAGAACATCATGCGCGCGCTCGCGCGCGAGCTGACGCGCGGCGGCAAGTTCGTCGTCGCCAGCATCGACTACCGCTGGGCCGGAAAAGCAGATGGCGATACCACCAGCAACACCATGGCGAATCTCATCGAAGACGTGTTCGGCGCCACCGCGCACATCATGGAGCACGCCAGGGAGTATGGAGGCGATCCGGCGCGCATCGTGCTCACCGGCGACAGCGCCGGTGGTCATCTCTCGGCGGCCGGCTCGCTCATGGTGAACATGATCGGCGAGCGCGGCTTCGGCAAGGAGCCCGGCGTGTTCGAGTTCAAGCCTACCTATCTTCCCAAGGGCAAGAAGGCCGCCGACGTCCGCAAGGACTTGCTCGCTGCCATCAAGGGAGCCGCGCCCAGCTACGGCGTGTTTGGCGGACCCTTCCTCAATCACTTCTCCGAGGATCCGAAAGCGGATGACTCATGGAAGGCGGCCATCGCGCCCCTCATGCACATTCCGAAGGCGTCGGAGCGCGCGGTACCGCAGTACCTGACGCGCGGCACGAACGATCCGCTCATCCAGGACGAGATGTGCCGCACCTTCATGGATGCGCTCGTGAAGGCTGGACAGCGCGTGCAATACGCACAGGTGGGCGGCGCCGGCCACGCCTTCTTCGACTGGAAGCCCGATGCCACGACGAAAGCGACGTTCAAGCAGTTCGGCGTGTACTACGCGGCGGAGATGAAGGCGTTCTTCGAGTCCGTGGTCGCGGCTCGCTGACCGGGCTTCCGACGCCTGGCAACTCATTTGCCGCGGCAGCCTCGCATCGATTCGAAATCGGCCGGTATCGATCTTCGGATTTGTATGGCTGCGCCAGGCGCGGCCGGATAGCGCATGGATTCGACCAAACGTTTTCTCAATCTGCCGTTCATCTTCTGGGCGTTGTTGTCGATGGCACTGGCGGTGCTCTGGGTTTTCGTCGGACCTCACACGCACATGCCCGAGGAACCCGGCTTTCGACACTGGATGATCCGATGGGGTCACGCCACCACCTGGGTGCTGCTGGCTCTCAGCTTTCTCCTGCGCGCCATCGCACCGCGATGGACCGGCCTGGCCAACGCGCTCGCCGTGGCGGCCGGGATCGTCTATGCCCTGTTCATCGTCATGGCCTTTGTGGCCAAATGAGCGGCCAACCGCTCCATTGATCCGCATCTCCATGACCGACGACACCCTGCCTCCGGCCCGCGTTCACGAAACAAAGGGCCGCGAGAGCCTGCGCGAAGCCGCGCTCGCCTACCACGAACTGCCTACTCCCGGAAAACTCTCGGTAGTTCCGAGCAAGAAACTCACCAACCAGCACGACCTCGCCCTGGCCTACTCGCCGGGCGTGGCCATCGCCTGCGAAGAGATCGTCGCGGATCCACTGGCGGCATTGCGCTACACCACGCGCGGCAATCTCATCGGTGTCATCACGAATGGCACCGCGGTGTTAGGCCTCGGCGCCATTGGACCGCTCGCGGCGAAGCCGGTCATGGAAGGCAAGGCGGTACTGTTCAAGAAGTTCGCCAACATCGATGTGTTCGACATCGAGATCAACGAGCGCGATCCGGACAAACTGGTCGAGATCATCGCCGCGCTGGAGCCGACGTTCGGCGGCATCAACCTCGAAGACATCAAGGCGCCGGAGTGTTTCGAGATCGAGCGCAAGCTCCGCGCGCGCATGAAGATCCCTGTGTTCCATGACGACCAGCATGGCACCGCCATTATCGTGGCCGCCGCCACGCTCAACGGCCTTGCGGTCGTCGGCAAGAAGCTGGACCAGGTGAAGCTGGTCGTCAGCGGCGCCGGCGCCGCGGCGCTGGCCTGCGTGGACCTGCTGGTCGACATCGGCCTGCCGAAAGAAAACATCTGGCTCACGGATCTCGCCGGCCTCGTCTACGAAGGCCGCGCCGAGCTCATGGATCCCGACAAGGCGCGCTTCGCGCAGCCGACGAAGCAGCGCACGCTGGCCGAAGCCATCGCGGGCGCGGACATCTTCCTCGGCCTGAGCGCCGGTGGCGTGCTCAAGCAAGACATGGTGAAAGCCATGGCGCCACGTCCATTGATCTTCGCCCTCGCGAATCCCACGCCCGAGATCCTGCCCGCGGAAGTGCGCGCCGTGCGTGACGATGCCGTCATGGCCACGGGAAGATCCGATTACCCGAACCAGGTGAACAACGTCCTGTGTTTCCCGTTCATCTTCCGGGGCGCACTGGACGCGGGCGCCACCAGCATCACTCGCCCCATGGAGATCGCGGCCGTGCGCGCCATCGCCGATCTGGCCCGCATGGGCCACAGCGATGTGGTCGCGAGTGCCTATGGCATCGCCGATCTCACCTTCGGCCCTGACTACCTGATCCCAAAGCCTTTCGATCCGCGGCTCATCGTGCACGTGGCGCCCGCCGTGGCGAAGGCCGCGATGGATTCCGGCGTCGCCATGCGGCCCATCGCTGACTTCGACGCATATCAGCAGCAGCTGCAGCAGTTCGTGTACCAGTCCGGCACCATCATGAAGCCGGTGTACGCGTCCGCGCGCCGCGCCGGGCTCGACCGCTCACGCATCGTGTTCGCCGAAGGCGAGGACGAGCGCGTGTTGCGCGCCGTGCAGATCCTCATCGAGGACAAGATCGCGCACCCGATCCTCGTCGGCCGCCCGAAAGTGCTCGAGGCGCGCATCAAGAAGTTCGGCGTGAAGCTGAAGCTCGGCGAGGGCTGCACGGTCGTGAACCCCGAGCAGGACGAACGTCATCGCGAGTTCTGGATGGAATACCACCGGCTCATGAACCGCCGCGGCGTCACCGCGCAATTTGCCAAGCTGGAGATGCGCCGCAGGACCACGCTCATCGCCGCCATGCTGCTGCACAAGGGCTACGCCGACGGGATGATCTGCGGAACCATCAGCACCGCGTCGCGCCACCTGCAATACATCGATCGCGTGATCGGCAAAGCCGATGGCGCTACGGTCTACGCCGCGATGAATGCGCTGATCCTCACCAACCGCCAGCTGTTCATCGTCGATACGCACATCAACGCGAACCCCACGGCTGTCGAGCTCGCCGAGATCACGCTCAGTGCCGCGCAGGTGGTGAGGCGCTTCGGCATCGAGCCGAAGGTGGCGCTGCTCTCGCATTCGAACTTCGGCACGCACAACGACGAGTCCTCACGGAAGATGCGTGAAGCGCTCGCGCTGCTGCGCGAGCAGGATCCGGGGCTGGAAGTGGATGGCGAGATGCACGGCGACTGCGCGCTGGACGAAGCCATCCGCAAGCAGATCCTGCCCGACAGCACGCTGAGCGGCGCGGCGAACCTGCTGGTGATGCCGAATCTCGACGCCGCGAACATCTGCTACAACCTGCTCAAGACCGCCGCGGGCAACAACGTGGCGGTGGGGCCGATCCTGCTGAACGCCGCGGCGCCGGTGCACATCCTCACGCCGTCCACCACGGTACGTCGCATCGTGAACATGACGGCGCTCACGGTCACCGAGGCGAATTCGGGAGAGCGAGCCGCGAGGGATTCCGCCCGGTAAGGCCGTCTACGATTTCTGCCGGCCACTTTCCGGCAGGTAATCACCGACGAACTTGCGCTCCATGCCGTTGCCCCAGCCGCAGCCGTGGTCGCTCGTGATCGACAGCCGCGAGCTCTCGCCTACGCGATGACCTTCGATGGAAAGAAGATGGAGGATCGACCCGGGCCGCAGATGCTCGCTGGCCCAGGAGATCGGGGAGTCGCCGTGCGCGTCACGGGCCGTCTTGTCAGCGCCGTGTGCGAGCAGATACTCGATCATCGCTTCGTCGCCATACGCCGCGGCTCGATGCAAAGGCGTTTCACCTTTCGTGCGGACATCCCGCATGAAGGCGCCGGTGTCCGCACCCGGGATCGTCCGGGCATTTACGTCCGCTCCATTCTCGACGAGCAGTTTGATCACGTGCAGGAAGTACGGCCGCCCCGCCTTGCACAGCGCGCTGTGCAAGGGAGTCTCACCGGTTTCAGGGATCGACCCGTTCACGTCCGCTCCATGGCAGATGAGAAAGTCGGCCACCTTCCAGTGACCGAAGAAGCAGGCGTGCCCCAGTTCGCGGGAGAGGTCGATGCTGGTGAGGTCGCCCCCGGCGTGCAGAATCGCCTTCAAGGCGGTCGTGTCGTTGTAGTAGACGAACCATTGCAGCGGCTTCACCTCGCCCGTTTGCAGCACCTCGCGCCAGTCCGGGAGCTTCAGCAACTCGAACACCAGGTCCGTCCTGCCGCGTGAGATGCGATCGCGAATGGTTGCCTCATCCATATGCGGACTCCTGTGCGCGTTGCCCGGCGCCATGATCCTGGATTCGGTGGCAAACGGTCACGCTGTCAGACAAGCGGGCGCTGCCGTGTCGATTCCCAGAGCCCTGACGGCCTGATGCTCTACGCCAGGCTGCGGCGTCCGATACGGCGCCACCGGGGCCACCACTAGGCTGCCGCCCAGCCAAACTACGTGGCCGTTCCCCGGGGCACGGTCGGCGTCATCACCCAGAAATCGACGGCGGACTTCGATGACTTCCTCGCGTACCAGCCGTAGCTTGCCGAACCAAGGAGTGCCGGCCGGCCTGTTAAGATCGCCGCTTCCTTCATTGCCTGCGGAACGACCTTGGCGCTCGGCGCGACTATCTATACGTTCGACATCGAGCTCGCGGACTCCGATCGGGCGGTGTACGAAACCCTGAACCTGCGCGTCGCGCAGCATCCCAGCGAGACACCGGATTATCTGCTCACGCGCGTACTGGCCTACTGCTTCGAGTACGCCGAAGGGATCGCATTCTCCAAGGGCCTCTCGGATCCGGATGATCCCGCGATCTCCGTGCGCGATCTCACCGGCGTGCTGCAAGTGTGGGTGGACATCGGGCTGCCCGAACCGGAGCGGTTGCATCGCGCCAGCAAGGCGGCGCCGCGCGTGGCGGTGTACACGCACAAGGATCCCGACCAGTGGCTCGGCAAGCTGGCTGCCGCGAAGATCCACCGCGCGGACAAGCTCGAAGTATTCGCGCTCGATCGCTCCTGGCTCGCGCAGCTGGTGGCGCGTCTGGAACGCCGCATGCAGTTCTCGCTGGCGCGCTCCGAGGGCGAGATCTACCTGACGGTCGGCGAGCTCACGACGCAAACCAGGCTCACGCGGCCTCTGGCGGAATGACCTCGGCGCGCGTCCGCCTTCGGCTTACTACCTGGCTGACGCGCCAGCTTTTGCATCCAGCATGCCTTCGATCACCGAGAGGACCACCGGCCACGCGCTCGACGCCGGGCTCGCGGTCTCGAAGTGCCCAGCACCCGGCACGATGATCAGTTCGGCATCGTCGCCGGACGCGCGAGCCGCCGCCACGAAATCACGCGCCTGCGACTGCGGCACGTAGCTTTCCCGACTTCCCCAGATCAGCCTCTGCCTCACACCCAGCGGCAGCAGCGCTGGCAGCGACACTTCCGCGTAGCGTTGCGGCACTTCGTCCGGCGATCCGCCGATCAGTCGACTCACCACGGGCATGAAGCAGCTGGCCTCGTATTCCTCGATCGCGATCGTCATGTCCATCCGGCCGGCCAGATTTATCGCGCCGATGGGCTTCAAGGGGTTCGCCGAGTAGAGAGCGGCGCCGGGCTCGAGCTGATCACGCGCCGCTGCCCAGTGCGCCAGGTGCGCACCGGCCGAATGACCGAGGAACACCACGCGCTTCGAATCCAGGTGATATCTGGCCGCGATGGTGCGCAGGTGGTCGATGCCCGCCGCCACATCCAGATAGGTACCGGGCCAGCCACTCCCGGGCTCGGATAGACGCCGGTACTCGATGCTCCAGGTGGCGATGCCGGATTGCTTCAACGCATCCGCCATCGCGGCGATGGATCGGGTGTCGGCGAATTCCTTTCGGAAGCACCCACCATGCACCAGCACCACCACCGGAAAGGGACCGGCGCCCGCGGGAATACGCAGCTCGGCATACTGGCTGGGCTCGTTGCCGTACTTCAGTACGTGGTCCGGCGAGTTCCCCGGCAAGGCCATCAGGTCCGCGGGTGTCATCAGTGGAGTTTCAGTGCCAGCCTGCGCAAGCGATGGCAGCAGACAAAGAACCAGGCGTATCGCGAACATCGTTGCCTCCGTCCACAGGGTACTCACGCCTGCCACTGACGCAGTGGTACAAAGTCGTCAAATGGTTCTGAAGGAATTTCCCCCCGGTATCGCGACGCGCGGCACGGTCCGCGTGTATCGCGTGGTGCATTTCGCCGCCGCCTCGGCGGGAGGCGCAGTCAAGGTGTATCCGCCCGCGCCGGAACAATGCCTGCAGCTGTTCCTGCGGGAACCCGAGGTGGCCGAGTACCCGGATGGCCGGCGCCACCGGTGGAACTGCGTGATCGCCGGTGCTCATGACCTGACCGTGCGACGTCACGTGCCCGCGCCTTTCCTCATGATCCAGGCTGTGTTCGAGCCCGGAGCGTTGCTCCGGCTGACGGGCATCCCGGGTTCCGAGCTTCGCAATGCCTACGTCGATGCGGAGAGCGTGCTCGGCGGAACCGTCGAACGGTTGCGCCAGAGGCTGGGCGACGCCACGTCGTATGCCGCAATGATCGCGGTCATCGACCAATTCATTGCAACGCTTGCCGCGCGAGGGTTGGCCGCGCCCAGGCTCCAGCCTGTGCTTCAGCGGATTCGCGACCAGGGGCGCATGTCGATCGAAGCGGCGGCCGCGCATTGCGCGCTGAGCCTGCGGCAGTTCGAACGCCTTTGCCGGCAGCAAACCGGGTTGGCGCCGCGGGAGCTCACCTCACTGGCGCGCTTCGACCGGGCCTTTCACATCAAGATGCACAGACCCGACCTCGATTGGCTGTCCATCGCAGTGGCTTGCGGGTACTACGATTACCAGCACATGGCGCGTGAATTCCGCCTGTACTCGGGGCTCACACCGGCCCGCCTGCTGGACACGCAGCGCAGCTCGCCGGAGCATCAACTGGGCGTGCGGCACGAGTTCGATCTGAGCTACGGCGCGGCGCTCAGCGCCCACTAGCTACCGCCTCCTCGGCCTCCTCCAGGACGATCCGCGTGCGCACCGCCACCTTCTTCGGGCGCACCTCTCCGCCGCGCTCGACGATGTTCGCGATCGTCAGGCAGGTGCCGAAGAACAGGATCAGCGACGAGTAGTAGACCCACAGCAGGATCAGCACCAGCGACCCGGCCGCGCCATAGGTCGACGCAGGAGCGACGTGTGTCAGGTACAGCGAGATGCCGTACTTTCCGATGGCGAACAGCACGGCGGTGATGAACGCGCCGCGCCACACGTCCGCCCACTGGATACTCACATCCGGCAGGATCTTGAAGATCATGCCGAACAACACCGTCGTAACGCTCAGCGACACCGCGAGGTCGATCAACACGACCGCAAAGCCGGGGATGGATATCCACTCGCGCGCGTGCTCGATGACGCCGGTTATCCCCACGCTGACGATGAAGGACGTGAGCATGAGGAAGCCGATGATGAGCACCATGCCCAGCGACAGCAGACGAGCGGTGATGAACGTGAGGATGCCGCTGCGGCCGGGCCGCGCCTTGACGCCCCAGAACTGGTTCAGCGCGCTTTGCATCTGCGCGAAGACCGTGGTCGCGCCGAATACCAGCGCTCCGATGCCCAGAATCGTGGGCAGCAGGCCCGCTTCCTCGAGGCGAGAACGCCGCACCGCCTCCTCGACCGCCACGGCAGCCTGGCTACCGACGAGGTCGGAGATGGCGGCCGAAATCTGCCCGCTCGCCGCATCTTCGCCGAACACGATGCCGACGATCGCCACCACGATGATCACCAGCGGCGCGAGCGAGAACAGGGTGCAGAAAGCGAGCGCGCCGGCGTGCTCGAAGGCATCGCGCTCCAGCCAGCGCTGCGCCGCCGTCTTGAAGATTCTGAGGGCTTTTTTCGGCTGCATCGGGCGGGATGTTCGGCCTGGGTCGGCAGGCCTGACTAGAGGAAAAGCCCGGCTCTTGCGCACGTCAGGTGCGGGTTGGGGTGTCTCCCGCTGACAAGACCCAACCACCTGCGCTGACCAGCCGGGCGCGCATGTCCTTCAGCACGATCCGGTGCATCGCGCCCACGACGTAGTCGATGGCGCGACGGATCGGCCGAAGCCAGGCGGCGCGCAGGTCGTAGTAGGTCACCATCTCGACGATGCAGCCGTCCCCGTCCGGAGTGACCTCGATCGTGCCACCCTTTAGATCGATGCGCCCCGCGTAGCGGATCGTCTGCTGGATCACGTCGAAGTCCACACGGCCCTCGCGAATCTCGCGGATACGCTTCGTGAGGTGACCGCCGTCGCTGTACTGGCAGCTGGAAACATCTCCTGCCTTGCGATACGCGCCCGTCGTCCGCTGCGGCACCGGCAGCGCCGTGCGCAACAGCCACGTGGGCTGCAGCTCCACGTGTTCGTAAAAGCACACCTTGTCCCAGGCGCGGCTGGCGTCGCAGTCGAGGTGGGCACGGGTGCGGACGACATTCAGGTGACGGTTCATTTCGAGTTCTCCTTGTTGGATGGACGTGGCGCTGAACAGCGATCAGACGACGGTCGCGCTGAAAAGCGCGAAGCAGCCGACGACTTCGATCCGGCTGTCAGCGAATCGGGTTTCGAGCGCGGTGCGCAGGTCCGCGACGACATCGCGGCGGTTGTCGATCAGGCGCAGGCGATTCAACAGTGCGTGCACTACGCGCCGCTTCCAGCGCAGCGCGATGTGGTCGCTGACGATCGTGCAGCCGAAGACCGTCGTGCCCGGCCGCGTGAGCGGCGCCAGGTGATCGAACACGCGCGCCTTGTCGCGCAGCGTTCCGGCCAGGCAATGCAAGACGCCGTTCAGCGCGACCGAATCGAAAGCCGGCCCGATGCCCCGCACGGGCTGGAGCACATCGCGGCGATGGCACTCCGGGTGGAAGCGCGCGAGCCGGCGCGCGGTGTGCTCGAGGCAGTGCGGCTGGAGATCGATGAGCGCAAGGCGCTGGATCGCGACCCCCGCGTGATCCAGGCAGTAGCCCGTACCCACGCCCACGTCGGCGTGGTGGGCGGAAAGGTGTTCGCGGTAATGGTCGACCAGCCGGGCGGACGGGCAGTCCCAGATCAGAGGCGCCAGGCCGTTCATAACCGCGCGGTCGTACAGGGCCAGGCCCAGTGGGGAGTAGGCCTTGATGGAATCCGGTGTGGAAGCAGTGAGGGTGTTCATGGGCAGCGAGTTTTTCGCTGCCGGACACACCCCGGCTTCCTCAGTGATAGTCCCGGACTGAAAAGTTTCCGGACGCCAATCCGCTCAAGGACTTAGCGGCTTCCTGACTTGTCATTCCGGAGTGCGGCCTCCCGGAAGTCGCCCGGAGACTGGCCCGTGATCTCCTTGAAGGCCGCATAGAACGCCGATTGCGAGCGGAAGCCCGTGTCCAGGCTGACCG
Source organism: uncultured Pseudomonadota bacterium (assembly GCA_963846605.1). Lineage (GTDB taxonomy): Bacteria > Pseudomonadota > Gammaproteobacteria > Steroidobacterales > Steroidobacteraceae > CADEED01. The sequence goes on along the minus strand of CAWJWS010000002.1, from coordinate 36,781 downwards.
AGAGGATGGATTGCGAGGGCGCCGAGACCAGCAGCACCTTGGCCGCGTCGACCCGGCGCTCGCGGACATAACGGGAGAAGCCCATTCCGAGACGCGAGTTCACCAGCTCCGACAGCTGGTGACCCGTGATGCCCAGTTCCCCCGCCAGTGAAGCCAGCGACAGGTCCTCGCTGGCATAGAGCTTCTTCGTCGTCATGAGCTCGGTCAGCCGGCGCAGCGTCGCGTCCACGTCGATGCCGCCCAGCGTCGAGGCGCCGTACTTCGCGCGCGCCGCCTCGGACAGATCGCCGATCAGCGTCGGGTTCGCGACCAGCGCCACCAGCATGATCGCGATGCCGAGCCCGATGGCATGGCAGTACGAGTGATAGAACCAGCCATCGTCGATGTGCGGCATCGCGAAGCCCAGCGCCAGCACCATGAGTGCCAGAACTCCCATCACGACGAAGTACAGGAACTCGAAGCGGAACTGTTTGCGCCGGTCGCGCAGGCCGTACACCACCCAACCCAGCCAGACCGAATAGCCCAGGCCGAAGGCGAACAGCAGCGGCATCGACATCGCTAAATCGGGAACGAACAACAACGCGATGGGCGCCAGGTTCACCAGCATGCGCGGCTTGAAGGCTTCCGTCGGCAGGATGGCCCAGCGCCCGAAGAAGTAGAACGACGAGGGAGCCATGAACAGGCCGAGCCGGTAATAAAGGAGTGTCAGCGGCTCGGGCCCGCCGAGGAAGTAGCGAAAGTGGCCCAGCTGCAGCAGGACCAGCGCGGCCACGAGGGCCGCGCAGCTCAGCACCGAGAGCGCGGATTTCCCCGGTACGCGGATGAACACCGCGTACGCGAGAAACAGGAGGACGGCGCTGACGGCGGAGAAGCCGGCGATGGCGAGGCTGAACGAGGTCATCACTGGCGCCAGTCTAGCTAGGGCCGCCGGGGATTGCCCGTCACTCCGGCTTCTTCGTCACGCCCAGCAACCGGCGGGCATTCCCGCTGCGGATGGCCGTCTTTTCCTCTGCCGTCAGGTCCAGCTTCTCGAGCGCGTCGTTCATGCGCGCCAGCGAGATCTGCGGATAGTCCGAACCCAGCATCACATGCCCGATGCCCACGTTCCGCAGCGTCCAGATGAACTCCTTCTCGAGGGGCGTATCGGCCGCCAGCAGCACCGTGCCCGAGATGTCGAAGTTCACGTTGTCCAGTCCGAAGCCATCCGCGGTGCGCGCCAGCACCAGGATGTTCCAGAAGCGGAAGTTCGCGCCGCCCATGTGGGCGAAGATGAAGCGCGTCTTCTGGGCTTTGACCGCCAGGTTGAACAGGTCCTCGCAATCTCCCGCTACGATGCCGGCGTTGTCCAAGAGCACCGCAACGCCCAGCTCACCCGCCCGGGTCACCAGGGCGAGCACGCGCGGGTCGGAGATGTCGAAGCGCTGTGTGTGCGGATGGATCTTCAGCGTCCGCACGCCGCGCGCGGCGATTCGCGCCAGCTCATCCAGCGCCGCCTGCCCGTCGTAGGGATGCACGGTGCCGATGGGCGCCACTTCCGGGTGCTTCGCGGCCATGGCGAGCAAGCCATCGTTACCGGCGCGGATCTTCGCGGGGTCACCGGCCGCGGCCTGGTTGGGGCCGCCGAACCACATCGCGCCGACGCCGGCGAGTTCGATGCCCGAGGCTTTCACCTCGGCCTCGAACTTCAGCAGCGAAGTCTCGCCCTCGCGCAGGTGCACGTGCACGTCGAACACCGGCTCACCGGCGCAGGCCATCGTCGCGAGCAACGAGCCCGCCAGAATCCAGGTGCTTCGCATGGCGGCTTACTGCGCCGTGAATCCGTTGCCGGTCGCCGCCCAGTAGATGCCGCCGTACACGTGGTGCAGGAAAGTGGCGTCGCTCCAGGTCTGCGGCAGGTGGCCCAGGCCCGTGTAGAACGCGCGGCCGCCGTCGTACTCCTGGTACCAGGCGATGGGATGGAAGTTGCCCATGCCCTTGCCTTCCTTCGGCCCCCACTTCGCATAGGGCTTGTAGGTCTTCTCGTCCACGCTCAGTAGATAGTTGAGCTTGGAGCGCGGCGCGTCGTACTCGTACCACTCCTCGGTAGCGAGGAAGCGCTTCGCGAAGCGGTCCATGCCGGGGAAGTTCGGGTTCTCCACCTTCATCGTCGCGGTCTGCACCGCGGGGTGGATGTGGAACATGTGGCCCACCATCTTGGTGTACCAGGGCCAGTCGTACTCGGTGTCGGCCGCGGCGTGGATGCCGGCGAAGCCGCCGCCCGCCTTGATGTAGCGCTCGAACGCGGCTTGCTGGTCGTTGTTCAACGCGTCGCCCGTGGTGCTCAGGAAGATCACCACCTTGTACTTCTTGAGCTCCTCGTCCTTGAACACGCGCGATGCGTCTTCGGTCCAGAACACACCGAAGTCGTGCAGCTTGCCGAGATTGCGGATCGCCGTGACGCCTTCATGGATGGATTCGTGGTGCCATCCCGCGGCCTTGGAGAACAGCAACACATTGAATTGCTCCGCGCGGGCAGCGCCGGCGGCTAGCAATCCCACGGTCATGAGCACGAGCAGCTTGAAACTTTTCATCGCGTACACCCCTTCTTGAATTTAAATGGGGTCTGACCCCAATTCGCGGGCGAGTATAGCGGGGACATCGGGCCTCACACATCGCGAGAGGAGCCGGACCGCAACCACGGAACGTGGGCTCTTGCGCGTCTAGCGCCGCTGCCGCTTGCCCCGCTCTCCCGGTTTCCCCACCCGGCAACTCTCCGGAGCCCGCTGGCTTGCGCGGCCGGTGCAAGTCAATATCGCGCAGCCATGCGCATCTTCGATTTCAATTCCGCCATCGTCCGGACGCCGGGGCGAAGCGTCGTGAACGGATTGCGTGCGGCTCCGGGACCCGCACCGGAATTCGACGCGCTGGCCGCCGAGCACCGGGCCTACATCGCCGCCTTGCAAGACGCCGGCGCCGCGGTGACCGTGCTGGATGCGTTGGAAGAATGCCCTGATTCGATCTTCGTCGAGGATCCCGCGCTGGTCTTCAGCGATGCGGCGATCCTGTTGCGTCCCGGTGCTCCGAGCCGGCGGGCGGAGGTGCGAGCCCTGGCCGCGACTCTTGCGGCGCGGTTCGACCGGGTTCTTGAACTGGGCGAAGGCTTCGCGGACGGCGGCGACATCCTCGTTACGCCGGCACGCGTGTTGATCGGGCTCTCCGCGCGAACGGACCCGGCCGGCGCGGCCTCGTTGCGCGGGCTTCTGGGTTCGATCGGGCTGGCCAGCGAAGTGGTTCAGGTGCCTCCGGGCACTCTGCATCTCAAGTCCGACTGCTCGCTGGTCGACGAGGAGACCGTGATCGCAACGCCCGAACTGGCGTCCTCCGCCGTGTTGAAGGGCTTGCGCGTCCTCGCCTTGCCGCCCGACGAGCGCCGGGCCGCCAACGCGCTGCGCATCAACGATTTGGTATTCGCTCGCGCCGACTGCCCACGCACGATCGACTTGCTCGTCCGTCGCGGATTGAACGTGAAGAGCTTGCCCGTGGAAGAGATCGCGAAGATCGACGCAGGTCTTTCCTGCATGTCGCTGCGCTGGTTCGATCCGCGCGCGGCTTAGGCCGCAGGCATGGAGATGTGCTCGTGCGTCACCAGCCACTCGCCTTCGCGGCGCTCGAGGCAGGTGGTGCCGCGCACCCAGTAACCCGACACACGCCCTTCCGGCCGCGCGCCCGTGACCAGCGCGAGGTAGTGGCAGAACGCCGTGCCGTCGCCTGCCGTCATGCGCAGGTTGTGCAGCTCGAAACCCAGCGGGCCTTCGAACGAGTCGAACCAGTGTTCGAGATTGTTCCGGTAGGCCGCGGCGCCCGGCACGTTGAGCGACGACCGCACGTCGAAGACCTCGACGTCACGCGCGTAGAACGTCATGAGGTGGGCGAGATCCTTGTCGCGGATGGCTTGCGCCAGCGCTTCGATGCGGCGACGCAGGACCGAGGCGATCGTGACCCCCGTTTGGCCGTCCGGCGTCATGCTGAGGATGCGTTGCCCGGCAGGCGCTCGCGCGAACTCGGTGTTCGGCCGACCTTCGGAATCAGTGGTGGGGTTCATGCACCGACGCTAGACCCGAGCCTCTTCGCCGGTCTGTCGGCGCAAATCCACTCGTGGAGTCGTCAGCGTCTGCCGTCAGGTCCGTGCGTGCGCGACAGCGGGGTTCGCCTCGAACGCCACATCGACCTGCGTGCAGCCTTCCACCCGTCGATGGTTCATCGTCGCCGGCACCCACGTCGCCGCGCGGGCCCAGGTGATCGCCGCTTCGTCCAGCAGCTTCGAACCGCTGCTCTTCAACACTTCGAGCCGGTCCGTGACCGCGCCGGCGCCGTCCGCGCAGACTTTGAGGTTCACGTGGCCGCGTTCCTTGCGGCGCGCTGATTCGGGTGGATAGAACTTGGACGGCGGAGGGGATGACGTCAGGTTGACGAACATCGCGGTCTTCACTTCCCTGGCGGTGCTGGGCTCCGCCTCGGGTTTGGCTTCCGTGGAAACCTTGGCATCGGCAGCCGGCTTTGCATCGGCAGGCTTCGCGGCGGCAGAGAGCTTTGCATCGCCCGCGTTCTTCGTATCAGCAACAGCCTTCGCATCGTCCGCAGGCTTTGCCTCGCCATCCGTCTTCACTTCGCTCGCGCCTTTCGCGTCCGCCGCCTTTGCGTTGGGCGCTTCCTTCGCCAACGTGGTGGGCGCCACTGACGCTCGCGCCCGCGGGGTTACGCCTGCTTCCGCGCGCGCCGGCACTTCCTTGCGCTTCGCCTTCTTTTCCTTGCGCGCGACCGCGCCAGCCGGTTGAGCCGGTTCGCCCGCCGCATTCACCGGCGTCTCGCCCGCGACACGCGCATCCGGCGCCGCCCCCTGCGCCACTTCCGGCATCGCCGACGAGTGGTGATGCAGGATCTTCCACGCGCCATCGCGGTATTGATAGACAAAGGTGTAACGCGCAGACACTTCGCTGACCGTGCCCTTGTCGTCCATCAACGAGAACGTGTAGGTGCCCACGTCCATCGCGACGTTGCAGCCGGTCTGGATGGTGCGCGAATCGATGCGCCCGCGGGGACGCTTCGCCAGGAAGTGTTCGAAATACTCGCTGACCATGGCCGCACTGGTGCGCGGCGTGTTCGAGAGAGTCGGCAGCAGAACCGCATTCGGCCAGTAACGCTGCGACACCTGGCTGGCGTCGAGCGATGACAGCGAGAAATTCCAGTCATCGAACAGCGCGGCGGTGGCCTTGTTGTCCAGCGAGACGCACGGCTCTCCCGCCCGCAATAGGGGCGAGCCTAGGGTCAGGGCCGTAGCGGCAAGAAGCAGTGGGCGCATTGCCCGCTATCGGCGCGCGGACAGGTGTCTTTAGCATTTTGCACTGCGCCCCTCGCTGAAACTGCGGACCTCACCAATTCATGGGGTGGGCAACGATGGGACAAGGAACCTGGCCGATCACCGTTCTCTCGGCAATTTCTTTCCGGCTCAGGCCCACCATCTGCCGTCCAGGCAGGCTGCTACCGATCGCACCGAACCGCACCGCGATCCGATCGAGGTCCAAGATCCCCAAGCTTTGTGTCGCGGTTGGACTACTGCGTAGCCAAACTCTGAACTGCCGCCCAAACGCCGTTGTGCAAGTCCCAAAGATTTCCGGAATCGAATCCGACTTCCGATAGCGCACTTTGGACGCGAAATGACCGCCCATGGCGGACTGACACTCATTAATGAGATGCACCATGAAACGGTTGAGCAGATAAGTTTTCGTGAAATGGGTTTCACGGAACACATGATGGACCGTGCCATTCCCGGCTCTGAGCACCTTGCCCACTTCTGCAACGACACTCGCATTGCCGGCGAGCTTCTGGGCGATCTGTACGCATCGCTTGTCCACCCACTCGTCGATGAGATTGCGATGGTTCTTCACGGGAGCCGGAGGCGATGGCGCGACCTCCCGGACCTGCGTCCAGATGGCGGCGAGCCGGCCTTCCATTTCGCAGGCAAGCAGCTCGGCTTCAAAAATCGCAATGGCTGCATCGACGCCAGAGTGCTTGCGTATCTGATTTAGAGTTGTCAGTGGATGCTCTAGCCCTGTCAACGCACGCAGCACATCCTGCAGCGCGCCGTCTCCTGCGCCGAACACACCGACGTCATCGCTGGAAGACGCTTTCATCCAATTGTCTATGTCCCAGAATCGCGTTCCAGCAGCAACCGTGGGGGCGGGCACTGAACCGAGGAGCTCCGGTGGAACCTTGAGACTGATGCTTTCGTCACCCATTCCGCCACTTAGGATAATCGCGTCCGGCCGCGCGAGCGTTGTGCCATTCGCGGAACTGCCGGACGGCCATTTCCGCGCCGAGTGCAATTGAAGATTCCCAGCGGTGCCCAGATGGTAGGCGTGCACGAAAGCACTGATGTCGGTGGCGTCTACCTGCGTGTACAAGTCGATGGGCTTTCCGGCCAGCAGGCTCCCGAGCGCGGTTTGTGAGAGTTTTGCGAGCTGCTGAGCGGGAAGCGGGTCTTTGCCTGGACTAAGCGTCGCCCACACTTCTTGCAGGATGGATTTATCGCCCAACGCGGAGCTGGTCACGGGTGGATAGGTTTGATCCTGCGACTCGTGCATCGGCCATTCATACATCAGCGGACCTACGTACCGGTCGTTGGCCCTGGCCTGCAGCTTGAAAGGCTCGTCGTTCCGTTCGACGACCATCACAGCCATGTTGGCTTCCGCACACGCCAGAGCGGCGGAGATTCCACCGAATCCCGCGCCTACGACCAGGACCAGCGAGGGGGGTTGGGGAAGACAAGCCAGATCTCTTGCCAGCAGACGGCCGCGAACCACCTGATCGCGAATGCTGATGTTCGACATGTCGCTAGACAGGTCGAATACGTTGCTGCCGCACTTTAGTGCGAGCAACGAGAGGCTATTGATGGTCGGCGGTGCCGAGGTGGTGGTTGACGTTGTCATCAGTAGACTTCCAACGAACGTTGAACCGCAGCATCGAAAGCCTCGTCGTCCAGCGCAAAGAGCACCCGATTCGATAGCACCTCCGCCATTCCGGAGCCACCGTCGCCCCCACCGGCAGCACCGTCGCCTTCGCGACCACTTCCGCCGTCACCTCCTTCCGGAGGGCCGTTACTGAAGGCGTTCCGATACCGCGGCCGCTCGCCAGGCTCCGCATGAACGAAGCCGAAATTCGCGTAATCCTTGAGAAGACTCTCGGCGAATTCATACCAGCGCTTGAAAGTCCAACCTTCGATAGGATTGGTGCCTTCCTTCTCCATGCTTCGCAGGGCGTTCGTGGTCAACTCTTCGACAGAGACGTAGCGAGCCTGGTTGTCTCGCAGGTAGCTCAGGAGATAGAGACCAAACGCTGCCGTAAACCGTGGCTCAGTGTGAAACGCCATCCCCGGCTCCTTGTTAGGTGGCTCAATCTAACCACTCGATGCGGGGTATATACGACGAATCGCGGACGATTGCTAACAAGCCGCGACCGGGCCCGGGAGCGCAAGAACGACCCCCGACAGCAACTTCTTGATTGGAAAGCTCGAACGAGCCGGCGGCCGCGAGGACCGCCAACTCATCAACAGTTGCTACTGGGCGGCGCGAACGCAAACGCGCCCGACCACCCCATTTCCTTCATGCCCGGCTCGGTCGAGTAGTACGTCTCCGCGATCGCTTCCTTGAGGTCATCGAAACCCTGGCGCGTCATGGTGTCTTTGGGCAGACCGGAGATCTTCGTCAACAACGCCGTGGATTGTTCGGTGATGAGCGCCTTCCACGGTTTGCCCTGCGCGTCGCGGGCTTCGCGCTCGAAGATTCCGAGCACGGACGTGAAGCGCTTTTGAGTCTCGAGCGATTCGACGGACAGCAGCCGATCGATCACCTCCGGCACCCTCGCCGCGCGCGAGCCAGGGACGATCTGCTCGCTCAACAACGCGAGCGTGTCGAATGTATGCTGATCGAGGAACAGCAGCGACGGACCGGCGGCGGTCTCCGGGTCCGCCGGCTTCGCCGTCGATGCCGCCGCGCTGTGCACATGCCCCGCCGCTACCGCGGGCGTAACGAATGCCGCTACGCCGACACCCGTCGCCAGCGACTGCAACACCGCGCGTCGCCCCATCCGGAAATTCCGCAGCGGTCCTTCGGAACGCTCAACTCCGTCCAGATTCGCGCGCACGTCGTTGCTCATGTCGATCTCCTTCCCAGGCATCGCCGCGAGTATAGTCCGGTGAAGTCCACACCAAGCAAGCTCGAGGGGCGCTCATGCTGATCATGGCTCATCCAGAAGAATACGATGCGATCGTCGTGGGTTCCGGAGCCTCCGGCGGATGGGCCGCCAAGCGCATGAGCGAGGCCGGCATGAAGGTGGCGCTGGTCTGCGCCGGACGGCCGCTCAATGAAGGCGACTACCGCGAGCACGTGCAGCCCTACGAGCTCAAGTACTTCGGCCGAGCCAACAACCTCATCCGCCGCAAGCGCCCCGTGCAGAAGGATTGCTATGCCTGCACCGAGCACAACGAAAGCTGGTTCTGCAATGACATCGACGAGCCGTACACCACGGCCGAGGGCAAGCCTTTCTCCTGGCAGGGCCGCATGCGCGTCACCGGTGGTCGCACGAATGTGTGGGGCCGGCACAGCTATCGCTTCTCGCAGCAGGACATGAAGGGTTACTCCTTCGATGGCGCCGGTGTCGACTGGCCGCTCGATTACAAGGACCTGGTCAAGTACTACGAGATCGTCGAGGACTACGCCGGCATCTCGGGCATGGCCGAAGGCATTGCGGAACTGCCGGACAGCAAGTTCCAACCCTCGATGCCGCTGAGCTGCGTCGAGACCAAGGTCCGCTCGTCGATCAAGTCGAAGTTCGGCCGCACGCTCACGATGGGCCGGCTCGCCAACCTCACCAAGTCCATCAACGGCCGCGCGCCCTGCCATTTCTGCGGGCCTTGCGAGCGCGGCTGCGTCACGCGGTCGTACTTCAACGCGGCGTACACCACGGTGGCCGACGCGCTCAAGACCGGCAAGTGCACGCACATTCCGAACGCGATGGTCTACCAGGTGGTGATGGACAAGAAGACCAACAAGGCGAGCGGCGTCACCTACGTGGACCGCGTCACGCGCGAGGCGCGCGAGATCCGCGCCAAGACCGTGGTGCTGTGCGCGCAGTCGCTCGAGTCCACGCGCATCCTGCTCAACTCCGCGGAAGGTGGCCTCGCGAACTCCAGCGGCACGCTCGGCGAATACCTCATGGACCACATGTGGGTCGCCGGTGGCGCATCGGGTGAATTCCCGGACATGCCCGGCAAGCCAAGCTTGAATGCCGCGCGCCGTCCCGGTGGTCCGTACGTGATCCGCTTCCGCAACACCGCGAACGGTCCGCGCCACAAGGACTTCCTGCGCGGCTACGGATTCCAGGGCGGCAGCCAGCTCAACTTCTCGATGGGCGCGCCCGGCTTCGGCGAGGCCTACAAGAAGGCGGTGCTCGAAGGATTGTGGACCATGCAGATGGTCGGCTTCGGCGAATGCCTGCCGTACAAGCACAACAAGGTGACGATCAACAAGAAGGTCAACGACGTGTTCGGAATCCCGGTGCTGCACATAGATGTGGGCTGGGGCGACAACGAGCGCGCGATGATCCGCGACATGGCCGTGAGCGCCGGCGAGATGATGGAAGCCTCGGGCGCGAAGAACATCGAGACGTTCGCGTACGAGAACCGCATCCCGGGCTACGGCATCCACGAGATGGGTGGCGCGCGCATGGGCAACGACAAGAAGCAGAGCGTGCTGAACCAGTTCCAGCAGTCGCATGACGTGAAGAACCTGTTCGTGATGGACGCGGCCGGGTTCCCGAGCGGCGCCTGCCAGAACCCGACGCTCACGATCATGGCGATGGCGGTGAGGTCGACGGATTATTTGATGGAGCAGTTCAAGAAGCGGAATTTGTAGGGCGCCGACATACGCTCGTTCAGCTTTCGCAACGCAGCATCTCCTCCGATAGCCAACACCCCCCGATCTCCACTAGTGTGACGCCCCTTCCCGCACCGGAGGCGACATGACCGAGAACACCGGAAAACCTGCTGCGAAGGAAAATCCCTACGCGCAGTTCTACGTGGTGAAGAAAGGGGATTCATTGTCGAAGATCGCCGAGGAGTTCTACGGCGACAAGATGCTGTACCCCAAGATCTTCGAAGCCAACCGCGATCAGCTCACCGATCCCGACAAGATCAAGCCCGGACAGAAGCTGCGCATTCCCTGAATAAAAACGACCAAGGAGCCATTCATGCGTTTCGCAAAAGTATTCCTGGCAATCACCGCCGCCACGATGCTCATCACCGGATGCGCGCGGCAGAAGAACGATGCCACCAAGGCAGTCACCGCCATCGAGACTTCCGTGGCCGCGCTCAAGGAGGAAGGCACCAAGTACGCGCCCGTGGCCTACCAGGGTGTGGAATCCACGCTGGGCATGCTCAAGGACAGCCTCGCGAAAGAGGACTACAAGGCCGTGCTCGCCGGCACGCCGGAGTTGAACAAGGCCGTCGACTCACTCAAGACCGCCATCGCCAGCGGCAAGGAGCAGTTCACGTCCGCGGTGACCGAGTGGACCACGGTCAGCGCCGATGTGCCGCAGATGGTCGATGCGATCCAGAGCCGCGTGGACATCCTGGCCAGCGCGAAGAAGCTGCCGAAGAATGTCAGCAAGGAAGCGCTGGATTCCGCGAAGTCCGGTCTCGACTGGATGAAGACCACGTGGGCCGAAGCCACCGCGGCGGCTGCCGACAAGCCCGCCGAGGCCGTGGAGAAGGCGAAGGCCGTGAAGGCGAAAGGCGCCGAGATTCTGGCGGGGTTGGGGATGACGAGCTGATTCCAGCCTGTCGAGTGATGGAACTGGAAAGGCTGGGCTAGCTACCCAGCCTTTCTTGTTTTCGTCCTACGAGAATCGTCAGGGCACGTTCGCGGTGACGCTGCTCCCGGTGTTGTCGATGATGCGGCCACCCGCCGCATCCCAGTAGGCCTTGATCGTCCAGGTGCGCGTGCCGGCAGGCACGCCCTGGATCAGGGTTCCATTGCCATCGACGCCGCCTCGCCTCAATTCCCGGCCCGCGGGCGGCAAGCCGGGACCGGTGACGAGGATGCCGGTGTAGTCACGCGCGTTTGTAGTGAATTCCTCCCCGGGCGGCCAGCTCCATTCCAACCTGATCATGCCTGGCTGGTTGGTGAGTTCGAGACGGACATCCGGCGTCCTCGGCTGCTGGGAGTGAAGAGTGATATCCGTCCGGCCGCAACCTTCGGGGTAGTTGGCGGTGATCGTGTACACATAAGTGCCGGGATGCGGCAGCAACACGGCGTGCCCGAAATAGTTGTACGAGGGCTCGCGTTCTCCGAGCACCCCCAGGTCGCTGCGCGAGACCGTGTAGCTTTCCGCGCCAGACACCTGGTCCCATCGCAGGTTCGCATACGCGGGTGTCGCGTAGGTGCCCGCACCGATCGCAGGACCGCGCAGCGTGCACAACTTGATCGCGGGTATGACGGCGGGAGTCAGAGGTACGGCAACCATGGTCGGCGGCGGGTTTGCCGATGAAGCAGGCGGCGGGGATGTCGTCGTGCTCGCAGAAGGCGGCGTTGTCGTCGCAGTACTTGTGGGTGGCGAGGTGGTACTCGCAGAGGGCGGCGTTGTCGTCGCTGTGCTGGCAGGGGGCGAAGTCGTACTCGCAGAGGGTGGCGTTGTTGTCGGCGTAGTCGCGGGTGGCGCCGCTGCCGCCGTGCTCGCGGGTGGCGCCGCCGCCGGATTTCCCGGAGATGGAATCGTCTGCGCAGCCAACACCGACGGCGGCGCCGGCGCGGCATCTCCTTGCGCGAAGTTCCAGTTGCACGCCGCCGTGGCTGCCGAGCCTCCCGGCTGCATCACGCCGTAGCTTCCCTGCAGCGGCGTCACGCTCGAGCCGACCGCGGTCGCGTTCCTCGACGGCGGCACGGGCGCTGAGACAGCGATGACGGGGAATGAATATTCGAAAGCTTCCGCGGAAATCCCGCCGGGCGTCTGCGGCACGCCCGCGATCGTGACTTGCTGAAAGCCCTGGATTGCGCCGCGGCTGCGCAATTGCGCGTGCCGCGCCTGGATGAACATGCGGTTGTCCGAGGCGCGGACGAACACCGCGATCGGGCCGCCAGTGTCGGGGCCATTCGTTGCCCACTGCGCCGTGAATGACTGGTTGCCCTGCGACCGCGACAGCGAGCCCCGGCCCACGACGGACCAGGTTCCGTCATGCACCAGGAATGCACCCTGCGCGGTAGGCGCGCCACCGGAGATCGTCCAGGTGTGTATTTGCTGATCCGTGTAGCCGGGACCCTGCACGGTGACGACGCAGCGGGCCCATCCACCCCAGGCGCCGGACGGGGGTTGCTGCGCGAGTGCGGGGATCGGGAGACAGCAGGACGCCAACAAGGGCAGCAGCCAGGCAGGAACGGCGACGCGCATGAGTTTCCCGATGCCCCAGGAAGTTGGGGTTTCCATCAGGAATCCGGGATTGCCTGTCGCGAGTTACACCAGCGGCGCGCAGCCGGCCGGTCGCACAGAGGCCGCTCAGCTCTCCTTCGCCTTCCCCGCGCTATGCAGCTTGAACCGCCCGCTGATCAACGCCCACGTGCCCTTCCGCGCGCCCGTGACCTTGTGCATCTGGTCTTCGCTCGCGGCCACCACGCAATTGCGGCCGCGGCTCTTGGCAAGATACAGCGCCTCGTCGGCCTGGCGGAAGGCATCGTCGAAGTTGCCACCCGCCGCGGAGGTGGCGACACCGAAGCTCGCCGTCACCGACAGCGGATTCTCCGGCGTGAAGTTGGTCTGCAGGATGCGCACGCGCAGTTTCTCGGCCAGGTCCGCGGCCTTCGACAGGCTGGCGCCCGGGCAGACGAGCACGAACTCCTCGCCACCCCAGCGGCCGATGCCGTCGGTGTTGCGCGTGTTCGCGCGCAGGATCTCGCCCACGGTCGTGAGCACGCGGTCGCCGTCGTAGTGGCCGCGATGGTCGTTGACGCGCTTGAAGTGATCGAGGTCGAGCACGATCACGCTCGCGGGTAGATTGGCGACCTTCAGTGCTTCGATGAACTGCTCGATGCCATGGCGGTTGCGGACCTTGGTGAGCCCGTCGATGGTCGAGAGCTGCTGGTACTTGTCCTTCTCGCTCTGCAGCTCGGAGATGCGCTTGCGCTGCTCGCGGTGCCTGCGATGCAGGGCGATCCACTGCGCCGTGCCGTAGCTCACGCCGATCAGCATCCACACGCAGAGGATGCCGAGGTACCAGGACTCGGCGCTGATCCAGTCGCCGGTGAATTCCAGCTTGTCGATGCGGACGTCGTGCGCGGTGCCCGCTGGCTCGCCCTGCAGGTAGACGGAGAACGCGATGGCGTTGTTCAGGTCCGTCTGGGCCTGGTCGCGCGGCAGGTCGTACTGCCTCACCCACCACTCGGGCACGGTGAACTCGTGCAAGTTGATGGCGAGCGGCTGCGCGAGATCGCGCGGCTGAACGTTCAGCGAGTTGAATTTCGAGGAGTTCGTGTCTTCGATGCGCGAGAACCGCGGATCGAAGTTGCGGATCGCCACGCGCAGATAGTGCGCGGGCCCGGTGTAGCGGATCGCCAGATTCAGATTGCGGTAGCGGGACAGATCCACGCCGCGATCTCCCGCTTGGGCCGCCGCCAGCATGAAGCCGTAGCCGCAGTTCGCGCCGGAGGCCTCCTTGACGAACTGGCATTTGAAATGACGCTGCGCCTGATCCACCCAGCCCACCTGGGTCATCGTGGCGTCATCGGAATTGGTCAGGTAATGGACCGCGCCCTCTTTAGAGGAGTCGAGACTCAGCCGGCGCTCGGGCAGGAAGCGATGGGCAGCGACCGCGAGAATCGTCAGCAGGATGCCCATCATCAGGACCATGGCCTGATTGGGCTTTCGGGCGGCGGGATCGCTCATTTCGAGGGGCTTAGGGGCTTCCGGGAACGGGAGATGGGCTGTCGCGTTCGTTATCGGCGAGCCCGCCCGGAACTTGAGCGCCTCGAGCAAATCGGCTGGCGGCAACGGGTGCCGCCAGCCCGGACCGGCTATTTGGCGAGCGAGGCCGCCGCGCGCTGGGCCGTCAGCTGCTCGGTGCCGAAGTCCCCCACCTTGCGTTCGAGCTTGAGCTCGTCGCCCACCAGCGTGCCGGTGTAGGTGATGGTGATTTCGTTGCCCTCGATCTTGAGCGGCTCGTCGAAGGACAACTTGTCCCCGTCCACCTTCACGTTATTGAGCGGCGTCGAGCCGTTGCCGATGCTGCGTTCGAACGTGGCTTCGCCCGTGAGCGTGTCGCCCGCCTTCTTGAACTCGTAGACGTATTTCTGGACGCCGATGGGCGAGTCGAACTCGGCGGTCCAGCGGCCGGCCAGTTCACCGGCAGAGGCAGTCAAGGCGGTGGACAGAAGCAAAGACAGAAACGCGAGATTGCGGATTTTCATGGGTCCCCCTTCGAACCAATGGTGGCCGGAGTATAGCGACGCCGCGCGGGACTTCCGCTCGATCTCGCGGCCACTTGTCACAAGCGTGATCGATCGATGTCATTAGTTGCATATGCGAAAGCGTGTTTCCGGATCACGCGCCTTCTCAGACATCCACCTTGTAGCCGAGCCCCACCTCGTCGCCAGGCAATCCACGAAAGCCCCAGTTGTGCCGCGGCGTCTCGGTGATCGTCACCTCGATCTCGTTCGGTTTCCGGTCACAGGCTTCGCCAATCCGCGTGAACAGGAGACGGATAAGATTCTTCCGCGTCTCGATAGCCCGCCCCTCGAACATGCTGATCTCGATGATCGTGTAACGCGGCGAGGCCGAGGCCGGAAAATGGAAGTCCTCCGCGTCCATCGGAAAGAACCGGTGGGCGCGCTTGTCCGGCGGGAACTGCAGCGCCTCGACGATGCAGGAGTGAACCGCATCCGACATCGCCCGCTTCACCGGGTCGAGGTGCTCGCGCATTCCGTAGATCTTCACTTGTCCCACGCTCAGTCCTCCTGGGGGCTAAAGAAGTGGATTGTGCTTCATTGGCGAGGCCGATCCGCCGCCGTCGGCGCTCGTGGACTCACGGCCCGTCAGACAGATCCGCAGTCCGGCGCAGGCAGCGCGCCACCCTGACAGCCGCCGCCCTCGCGCCCTGACTCGGTAGCCGATATGGGCCGGCTGCCGCGGCAGCTAGTTTGGCGCCACACAACGAAGGGGAAAGTTCATGAAGTCGATCGTAGCGATGCTCGTGCTCGGGCTGTTCGGGCTGTCCGCGGTGGCCGCACCGCCGCCCGCGCCCACCATCACCGTGGCTGCCACGGACATCAAGCAACTGCAGTTCGACATCACGCCCGTGCCGACGATTGGCTGGTACGAGCTGTGGTTCCGCTCCGCGCCGGGCGCCGCATGGGTGAAGTACACGGAGACGCCCGGACAGCGACCGCTGTTCCGCATCAACGCCGCCGTGCATCTGCTCGACTGGCCGCAAGCCCGCTTTTACGTGAAAGCCTGCAATCCCAGTGGCTGCTCGTCTTCGAGCCAAGTCGGCATCGATGGCGAACAGCTCGAAGCCATGGGTTACTTCAAGCCGTCGACCTACGGACCCCACAAGTACTTTGGATACAACCTGGCCGTCAGCGCCGACGGCACCACGCTGGCCGTTCCCTCGAACGAGTATATCGACGGCCAGCCGGGGGCTTTCCCCGCCATCCATGTCTACCGTAAAACGTCGCCGACCTCCGCGTGGCGACTCGAGGCCCGCTTCTCTCCGAGCCCGAACCTTGCGGCCCAGAATGACGGCCGCGAGCCCATCGCGCTCTCGGCCGACGGCAAGGTGCTGGCCTTCGGGAACTGGCGAGAGAACGGATACGCCGGGGCGGTCTATCTATTCCGCCGCGAGGCCGCCGGATGGCGCCAGACGCAGAGGATCCTGGGCAATGGCCAGCCGGAAGATCAGTTCGGCGGCACCCTCAAGCTCGATGACGCCGGCAGAACGCTGGTAGTAGTGCATCACCAGGTGGGCACCACGCGGCGTATCGGCACGCTCTCCGTGTACCAGGATCCCGCGGATGCCAGTGACCAGTTCGTGCATGCCGCGGAGATTCCGACGCCGGTGTTCGACAATCCGCAGTACGGACTGTGCCTCGGCATGGATGTGAGCAATGCGGGGACCGTCGCGCGCTCCTGCACGAGCGGGACCGGCGTCAACTACGTGCAGATACTCGCCCCGCTTTCCTCGGTGCCGCTCCAGTACGCGGAGACCGCGAGGCTCAGCGGCGGAGCGCTCGAACGCGTCTCCATCAGCGCCGCGGGCGATCAGGTGCTGACGAAGGATTCCACCAGGCTGCTCGTGTTTCGCCGCAACGGCAACACGTGGACCGCCGACGCACCATTCGAACCGGCGTTCTCCGCGAACACCGACATCACCCAGGCCACGATGAGCGGCGACGGCAAGATCATCGCCATCGGTTCGCCGCTGGACACGCGTCCCGGCCTGGGTCCGTTGTTCGGTACGCAATCCGGACCCACCGGGTCCTCGGGCACCGTGGCGGTCTTCGAACGCCGCGCCACCGGCTGGCGGCTGCGCCGATACGTGAAGGCCGGGGCCAGCAACACGCTCGAGTCGTTCGGCTACGAAATGGCGCTGAACCACAATGGAAATCTGCTCGCGGTCGGCGCGCCGTTCGACTCCAGCGCCGCCGTGCGCGTCGATGGCGACCGCGAAGACGAGTCGGTGCCGAACCGCGGTGCCGTGTGGCTGTACTGAACGTGAACCGGGTACCGAAGGAACAGCCATGAAATCCCTCTTCACGTGCAATGCTGGATTGCTGGTCGCGATGGCGGCGCTGTCCGCGCCGGCGCTCGCCGCGCCGCCGCCCGCGCCTTCCATCACCGCGGCCGCCAGCGACATCAAACAACTGCAGTTCGACATCACGCCCGTGCCGACCACCGGGTGGTACGAGCTGTGGTTCCGCGCGCTGCCCGGCGCGGAGTGGGTGAAGTACACGCAGACTCCGGCGCAGCGCCCGCTGTTTCGCATCAACGCCCCGGTGCACCTGCTCGACTGGCGGCAGGCGCGCTACTACGTGAAGGCGTGCAACACGAGTGGCTGCACGGCATCGAACGAAGTGGGCGTGGATGGCGAGCAGTTCGCCGCCATTGGCTATCTCAAGTCGGCGCTCTCGGGGCCGTATCAGTACCTGGGATTCAGCATGGCCGTGAGTGCGGATGGCACCACGGTGGCCAGCATCGTCAACGAATTCAGGTCCAACGTTACTTACGCCACCGTGCAGGTCTTCCGCAGGACCACGTCTACGTCGGGATGGCGTCTAGACGCGCGCCTCGTCCCCATCCCGAGCTTTCGGGGCGGCGCTTCCGTGGGTTGGGGCGATTCGATCACGCTCTCGGGCGACGGCAAGACGCTCGCATACGCCAACTGGCAGGAGAACCAGACCACGGGCGCGGCCTATCTATTCCGCCGCGCGGCGGACGGCTGGCATCAGACGCAAAGGATCGCCGGGCAGTTTCCACGCGACCAGTTCGGCGTGCATCTCGAGCTCGACACCGCGGGCAGGACGCTGCTCGTCGGGCACCAGCAGATAGACTACGACGTGCGCCGCGAGGGAACGGTCGAGGTGTACCGGGATCCCGATGACGCCAGTGACCAGTTCGTGCATGCCGCCACGATCCCGACGCCGGTGTTCGAAGCGCCGGAAAACGGCTGGTGCCGCGCGCTCGCGATAAGCGACGCGGGACACATCCTCCGTTCGTGCTACGGCGGCATCAACCCCAACCTGTACACGCAGGTGCTCGAGCCAGCCTCTTCGCTGCCGCTCCAGTACGTGGAGACCGCAAGGCTGCCGGGGGCCGCGGACAAGGACGTCGCCATCGATTCCGCGGGCACCCGCGCGCTCATTCCCGACACCGGCGGCTGGCGCGTACATCGCCGTGGGGCCAGCGGCTGGGTTCAGGAGGGAGTGCTCGCACCCTTCGAGAATGCCTTCTCGATCAGCGCGGACATGAGCGCAGACGGCAAGATCATCGCGATCGGATCCACCGAGGACACGCTCGCCGGCCGTGGACCGCTGTTCGAGCTGGAGAGCGGAGGCTCGCGCGGCACCGTCGCCATCTATGACCGCCGCGCCTCCGGCTGGAAGCTGCGTCGGTACGTGAAGGCCGATACCGGCCAGATCAACCACGGCTTCGGCGCGGGAGTGGCGCTGAACCAGAACGGCAACCTGCTGGCGGTCGGCGCGCCGTATGACAACAGCAGTGCCGTGCGTGTGGATGGCGATCGCGAGGATGCGTCCTCGCAGTATCGCGGCGCGGTCTGGCTGTACTGAGCGGCTGACGTCGACGGCGCGGCGTCGCGTCGCGCGCGGCGGCAGCGCGCTACTTCTCCGCGGGCAGCGAGATGTGCTCGTGGGTGATGAGCCACTCGCCGTTGCGGAGCTCGAAGCAGGTAGTGCCGCGCACCCAATATCCCGTGATGAGACGGGAGGAGCGCGCACCGGAGACCAGCGCCAGGTAGTGACAGAACGCGATGCTCTCGCCCGGCACGATGCGCAGGTCCTTGAACTCGAACTTCAGCGGGCCTTCGAACGAGTTGAACCACCGCTCGAAGTTCTGGCGATAGGCGGCCGTGCCCCGAGCCAGCAGTGGTGGGAGCACGTCGAAAACCAGAAGGTCGGAAGAGTAGAACGACATCAGGCGCTCGAGGTCCTTGTCGCGGACTGCCTGGGCGAGCTCGTCGAGACGCAGGTGAAGCAAGGATTCGATCGACGTCTCCGTCTGCCCGTCGGGCGTCATGCGGAGGATGCGTTGGTCGGAGGTGATGACACCCGCGTCCGCCGGGTCGAGTTCTCTGATGCGGGTCATTTGGCTCACCCCGTAGTCGATGAGGCTCACGTCTCTTTAATCTCGATCCCCTTCTCCAGATGCTTGTCTTCGTCGAGCGGAATCACCTTGGGTTTACCTGGCAGTCGATCGCGCGGCTTGGGCGCGGTGGGGTTGCCGGGGACGGGGTCCGGGATGAAGTCAGGGTCGTCGGGGTTGGGGCGTTCCATGCGGAAGAGTGTGGGCGCTGCAACTCGCGTCCGTCAGCGGACGCGTACGCGATGCGCAAGCGAATGCGCTGTCAGCCAAACGGGCGCCACCATCGTCGTTTCGGGCCGAGACCGAGGTTCTCGAGCCAGGATCGGGTCTCGTCGCTGGTCAGCACCCTTTCGACGCCCGCGTCCGCCGGCATCGCATCCAGATGGGGCTGCAGGAAGCCCGCGTCCCAGGCGCGACTCGCGAGGATCGGTGGCCAGAGCAGGATCACCTGCTCGCCGTTCACGCGCGGGATCTCGCGCACGAGTCCCTCACCCCAGATGCTGGATTGCAGGTCGGCTCTCGATGAGTTCGCGCTGCCGTAGTGCCACCACGCCTGGTCGGAGATGCGGTCCGCGCTCTTGCCCCTGGCCACCAGGGCGATCGTGTCGTCGGCGACGCGGCCGCCGGGGATGGCCGTACCTACGGCGGTTTGCAGCAACGAAAACAGATGGAAGTTGTTGGAGACGTTGGAGTACCAGAGGCGCAGGCCGGTGCCGCCGGGCGGGTGAAGGAGGATGAGAGCGCCCGAGGTCTTGAGCAGCGCTTCGCGAACCCACAAGGCGCCATGGGACCAGCCGCCGAGCTCGGAGAGGCGCTCGAGCAATGCCGGGTCCTGGCCCAGCGATTCGCGAAGCGCAGGCAGTTGCGCGAGATGCGTGACCGCCGATTGGCAGACGTAGCGGAACTGGGCGAACAAGGTTGTTTGCTCGCACGTGAGATCGGGCGCTGGCTCGTCGCCAACGGATCCGGGAAGAAGGCGCACGCAAGACTGCAGGTGTTCCAGCACGGCGGGGCCGGACAGTTCAGGCGAGGCGCCGCGTTCCACCAAGGTGCCGAGCGTCACCGCGATCCACGCGGCGGAGCCGGGATCCTGCGTCGGCAGTGACGCGGCGGCTTCGTATATTAAGGAGTCATCCTTTGACGCCGCGGCGAGAAAGGCGCGCGTGGAGCTGAGCATCGCGCCGGTGGGCGAATCGCCGGACCAGTGGCGGCTGGGGGTGGCGAGATGGATGAACACATCGGACATCGAGCTACTTGTCGTAGCCGTCGGGCGGCTGCAGCTGCTTCCAGCGCGGATCAGACCACAGCGACGCAAGGAAGGGAGACACCTGGATTTCATCGAAGTACACCCAAGGCGCCATGGCGCCGTGCTGGGCTTGCGCGCGGCGAAGCCCCACGTCGAGCCAGTGGAACGCGCCCTCCGCATCTTTTCGCGCAGCGTGGACTTCCGCGATGGACACGGCCACGTCGAAGTCGGAGGCCGGCTTCGTCGTGAGGTCGCGCAGGCCGGCGAGCACCTTGTCGCCCTGGGCCACATCCCCGCGAGCGAAGTGCGCGAGCGCGAAACGCTGGTCGCGCCCGTACCCCGCCGGCATTCGAGCAGCGACGGCGAGCGCCTCGTCAGCCCGACCTTGCAGCACGAGCACGTCCGCGATCTCCCGTCGAATCGACCATGGCCGGGCTGAGCTCGAGCGAGCGCTCGAACTCCCTGCGCTTCCTGTACGCCCCGCCAACATGAGCAAACCGCCGAGATTGCCGCGATTGGTGGCCGACAGCGGATCGATCGCAACCACCTTTCTCTGTGTCGCAATCACGTCTTCCGGCCGGCCTTCCCGGAGACCTCGCGCCCGCGCCATGCCCTGCAACAACGGATCCTGCGGATCGAGCGAGATCGCGCGGTCGATATGCGCGTGCCGCATCGCGCGTCGCCCGGATGCCAGTAGTACTGCGCGGCGCGATAATGCGCTTCCGCCAGATCCGGCGCCAGCGTCAACGCGCGCTGCGCGGCTTCCCCCAGTTCCGCATCGCGTCCGGCAGCTCCGTGTCCTCGTAGCGCGCGACCAGTAAACGCCGGCCAACGCGGACCAGGCGCGGCCATAGGCCGGGTCGAGTTGCACCGCCTTTTCGAAATGAGACTTGGCCTGCAGGAGATCCGAGCCTGATCGCCGGTAGAACAGGTGCCGTCCTTGCAGATAATGCTCGTAGGCCTCGGTGCTCGAGGTCTCCGCACGTCTTGGACCGGTGCTGCTCAACGTGACGTGCAGCGCTTCCGTAACCGCAGATGCAATCTCCCGTTGCACGCCGAAAATGTCGTTTACGTCGCGATCGTATGTGTCCGACCAGACGTGTGCGCTGGTCGCGCCATCGATGAGCTGCGCCGTGATACGCACGCGCCCCCCGGACTTGCGGACACTTCCTTCGAGTACGTGGGAGACAGTCAAACGCTGCGCGATCGTTCGAATATCGGCGTTCTGGTCCTTGAACGAGAACGAAGACGTGCGCGCAGTCACGCGCAAGGTGCCCGCACGCGCGAGCAGATTCAGGATTTCCTCGGACAATCCTTCGGCGAAATGCGCCTGGTCCTGCTCCGCGCTCATGTCGACGAACGGAAGCACGGCGATCGATGGCTGTGCAGGGACGGTTGCCTTCGGTGATGGTCTGACCGCGGCCGCGCCATGACCAGCGCCGCGCACGACCACCAGCAGGACGAGCGACATCGCGACCACCGCCAGACCACCTTCGGCCGCCGTGTCGGCGCCGGATCGGGCGAGGTCCGCTCGGGGCGCGCCTTGACCTCGGCGACGAATTGATAGCCCCGTCCGGGGACGGTCGCGATGTAGCGATGCTCTCCCGCCGTTCTCTCCGAGCACCCGGCGCAAGGTATGGATCGTCTGCGTGAGGTTGCCGTCCTCGACGACGACGTGCGGCCATAGCGCGTCGATGAGCGCCTTCTTTTCGATGAGCTGCCCCGGCGCGCTCCACCAAGTAACCAATGCTTCGAAAACCCGGCCGGTGATCTCCACCGGCTGTCCGGCGCGCGTGACACAGCACGCGCCGCAGAGCGTCGAGCTCGAAGTCGCCGAATTCGTAGATCAGGTGTGCCTGCTGCGGCTGCATGCCGATGACTTTGAGAAGTTTTGAGAACGATTGAGCGGCGTTCGAAGGTTTATTGAGAGCTCGCTCGCGATTCTAACCCCGCAATCAATCAACCCGGGGATCTCCACATGCAAGTCAATGCCTTACACTTTCGGCGCGGTGCCTGCACGGCGCTGGTGCCGCCGCCATTGTTCGCGATCACGACCGTCGCCCACGCCGGCGGCCCGCCGGACCTACTCGTTCGGACTGGCACCCGCCGTTGCGGTGACCGAAGTGAATTCGCCTGTCGCCGACGGATGTCCGATCGAAAGCGCCGATGGCCTGAGTCTGTTCATCGCCTCGACGCGACCGGGCAGCTCCGGCGGCAATGACGTCTGGGCCGCGGACCGCGACAGCCTGACTTCGCCTTGGCGCGAGCCACGCAATCTCGGCGCTCCGATCAATACGAGCGCTGCGGACTTCTGCCCGACCCCGGTCCTCGGACGCTCGCTCTTCTTCGTCTCGGAGCGTTTGGGCGATGGCACGGGCCCGGCTCCGTGCGGCGGCGGTGATATCTACCTGTCGCGCCAGAGCCCTGCCGGCGGCTGGAGCGTCCCGGCGATGCTCAAATGCGCTCCGGAAGGTCCGAACTTCCCGGGCGGCGAGCGCAGCCCGTCGCTCGTGGAAACATCGTTCGGCACATTCCTTTTCTATTCGAGCAACGGCTGGCGGCGGCGATCAGAACATCTACATCAGCAAGCTCGGCACGCGATGGCCACTTCGGCCCGGGCAAAGTGATCCGGGAGCTGAGCACCGAGTTCGAAGACATCATGCCGAACGTGCGTGTCCGATGGGACGGCCGCGT
Organism: uncultured Pseudomonadota bacterium; assembly: GCA_963846605.1. Classification (GTDB taxonomy): domain Bacteria; phylum Pseudomonadota; class Gammaproteobacteria; order Steroidobacterales; family Steroidobacteraceae; genus CADEED01. The sequence goes on along the minus strand of CAWJWS010000002.1, from coordinate 13,947 downwards.
TGAGATCGTGTTCAGCTCGAACCGGCCGACATGGGGGCGCGGGCAAGCCGCGTTCGGCGGGCAGGATGTCTACGCCGCGTGGTCATGGTGGCCGACCGACTCGTGGTCAGCACCGCAAAATCTCGGCGAAGCCGTGAATACTCCGGGGTCGAGCAGCGCTCGACGTTGTCACACGACGGCAAGCGGCTGGATGCAGGCGCCTGCCATCCTTGGACAACGTCGAACGCTGCTCGACCCCGCCGTGTTTCACGGCCTCACCCAGATTCCTCGGCGCCGACCACGACCCCGTGGGCCACCACGAGCGCGCGATGTACACATCCTGCGCCGCCTGCCCGCGTCCCCACGTCGGCCGATTCGAACTGAACACGATCTCGAAGCTGCCATCCTCGCGCTCGCGCACGTTGGGCATGATGTCCTCGAACTCGGTGCTCAACTCCTCGACGACCTTGCCCGGACCGAAGTGGCCATCGCGGCCGAGGCGGCTCACATAGATGTCCTGGTCACCACCGCTGCCATTGCTGGAATAGAACAGGAACGTGCCGAACCAGGTTTCCACCAGCGACGGGCTGCGCTCGCCGCCGGAGAAGTTCGGACCTTCCGGAGCACACTTGAGCATCACCGGGTCGCTCCATCCGCCGGCGGGGCTCTGCCGTGACAGATAGATGTCACCTCCACCACAGGGCGTGGGCCCCGTGCCGCCAGGGCGTTCCGAGACGAAGAATAGCGATCGCCCGAGCACGGGCGTGGGGCAGAAATCCGCCGACGCGGTGTTGATCGGCGCACCGAGATTGCGCGGTGTGCCCAGGCGGAGCGCACGCTGTCGCGATCGGCGGCCCAGATGTCGTTGCCGCCAGCAGTGCCGGGGCGGTTCGATGCGATGAACAGGCTCAATCCATCGGCGCTTTCGATGGGGCAGCCGTCGCCGAAGCCGGGGACGCTGACCTCCGCGACGAGCGTGGCGGTGTTGAACTCCGGCCTGGCCGGTTCGGGCGGGCCGTAGGAGCAGGGCGCCGGCCAGGACGGCACGGGCTTGGTGCCGAAGGTGAAATACAGTGTTCATGGGTATCCCCCGGGTAGTTGAAACGCGGGGTTAGATCGCCACGGCGCGCTCAAAAGCCCTTCGCGCGCAGCTCAATCGTTCTCAAAACTTCTCAAACTCTCCGCATGCAGTCGCCGCAGGCCTCCTCCAACTACGAATTCGGCGATTTCGAGCTCGACTCCCAGCGCCGCCTGCTGGTTTCGCGCGCCTCGGGGCAGCCGGTCGACATCGGGGCGCGTGCTCGACGCACTGATCTTCCTGGTCGAGCGGCCGGGGCAGCTCTTAGAGAAGAAGGCGCTCATCGACGCCTTGTGGCCGCACGTGGTGGTGGAGGACGGCAACCTCACGCAGACCATCCATACCTTGCGTCGCGTGCTCGGGGAGAAGGCGGGCGAGCATCGCTACATCGCGACGGTGCCGGGGCGGGGCTATCGGTTCGTAGCCGAGGTGAAGCCTCGCGCGCCGCTGCTCGATCAGCGCCCGCCCAGCGAACCGGACGACGGGTCGATGACCCTGATGCCAGCGCCAGTGCCCATGGAGGTGCCGGTGCCCATGGAAGTGACGGTGACGATGGACGTGCCGACGCCGCCACGTCCGCCCGGCCTGTTCTGGTGGGGCATTGCCGCCGCGGTCATCCTGGCGCTGGCCGGCCTGCTCAGCTTTCTCGGCAGAACCCGCCGCGTCCGTACCCCCGGCGGTGGTGGCCGAATCTCCGCGTTCGATCGCCGTGCTGCCCTTCGTGGACATGAGCGCCTCGCGCGACCAGGCGCACTTCGCGGAAGGCCTGTCCGAAGAGATCCTCAACCTGCTGGCCCAGACGGATGATCTGCGCGTGATCGCGCGCACGTCCTCGTTTTCCTTCAAGGATCAGAACGCGGACATCCACACCATCGCGCAGCGTCTCGCGGTGACGCACGTGCTCGAAGGCAGCGTCCGCAAATCCGGCGAGCGCGTGCGCATCACCGCGCAGCTCATCGATGGCGCCACCAGCGCGCATGTCTGGTCGGACACCTTCGATCGCGATGTCACCGACATCTTCGGCGTGCAACGGGAGATCGCAACCGCGGTGGCCGAGGCATTGCACGTCACGCTCGCGGCCGGCGCCCACGCGCGCCGAGACCCGCAGCGCCCAAGCGTACGAGCACTATCTACAGGGCCGGCACCTGTTCAACCGCCGCTCGGAGTCGGACCTGCTGCAGGCCAAGTCCCATTTTGAAGACGCCGTGACGATCGACCCGGAATATGGCGCGCCCTGGGCGGCGCTGGCGGGCGTGTACCTGGTCGCCAAGTACGAGAACACGGAGCTGCCGGACGCGATGCGCAACTGGGGCATCGCCGCGCAGCGCGCGACGACGTTGTCGCCCGATCTCGCGGAAGCGCACTATCGCGCCGCGCAGTACTTCTGGCATCTGGGCGACGCGAAGATGGGGCAGGCGCACATCGAGCGTGCGATCGCGCTGGATCCGGAGCATCCGTTGTTGCAGGGCATGGCGCTGGCGCGAGGTCTCAGGCAAGGCCGGATGGATGACGTGATCGCGACTGCGAGAAAGGTGGTTGCCGCAGATCCGGCTGTCGGCCACCAATCGCGGGAATCTCGGCGGCTTTTCCTCATGTTGGCGGGGCAGTACGAGGAAGCGAAACGGGAGTTCGAACGGTCGCTGGAGCTCAGCCCGGCCATGATCGATACGATGGGCCAGATCGCGGACGTGCTCGTGCTGCAAGGTCGGGCTGACGAGGCGCTCGCCGTCGCTGCTCGAATGCCGGCGGGGTACGGGCGCGACCAGCGTTTCGCGCTCGCGCACTTCGCTCGCGGGGATGTGGCCAGGGCGACAAGGTGCTCGCCGGCCTGCGCGACCTCACGACGAAGCCGCCTCCGACTTCGACGTGGCCGTGTCCATCGCGGAAGTCCACGCTGCGCGAAAAGATGCGGAGGGCGCGTTCCACTGGCTCGACGTGGGGCTTCGCCGCGCGCAAGCCCAGCACGGCGCCATGGCGCCTTGGGTGTACTTCGATGAAATCCAGGTGTCTCCCTTCCTTGCGTCGCTGTGGTCTGATCCGCGCTGGAAGCAGCTGCAGCCGCCCGACGGCTACGACAAGTAGCTCGATGTCCGATGTGTTCATCCATCTCGCCACCCCCAGCCGCCACTGGTCCGGCGATTCGCCCACCGGCGCGATGCTCAGCTCCACGCGCGCCTTTCTCGCCGCGGCGTCAAAGGATGACTCCTTAATATACGAAGCCGCCGCGTCACTGCCGACGCAGGATCCCGGCTCCGCCGCGTGGATCGCGGTGACGCTCGGCACCTTGGTGGAACGCGGCGCCTCGCCTGAACTGTCCGGCCCCGCCGTGCTGGAACACCTGCAGTCTTGCGTGCGCCTTCTTCCCGGATCCGTTGGCGACGAGCCAGCGCCCGATCTCACGTGCGAGCAAACAACCTTGTTCGCCCAGTTCCGCTACGTCTGCCAATCGGCGGTCACGCAGTCTCGCGCAACTGCCTGCGCTTCGCGAATCGCTGGGCCAGGACCCGGCATTGCTCGAGCGCCTCTCCGAGCTCGGCGGCTGGTCCCATGGCGCCTTGTGGGTTCGCGAAGCGCTGCTCAAGACCTCGGGCGCTCTCATCCTCCTTCACCCGCCCGGCGGCACCGGCCTGCGCCTCTGGTACTCCAACGTCTCCAACAACTTCCATCTGTTTTCGTTGCTGCAAACCGCCGTAGGTACGGCCATCCCCGGCGGCCGCGTCGCCGACGACACGATCGCCCTGGTGGCCAGGGGCAAGAGCGCGGACCGCATCTCCGACCAGGCGTGGTGGCACTACGGCAGCGCGAACTCATCGAGAGCCGACCTGCAATCCAGCATCTCGGTGAGGGACTCGTGCGCGAGATCCCGCGCGTGAACGGCGAGCAGGTGATCCTGCTCTGGCCACCGATCCTCGCGAGTCGCGCCTGGGACGCGGGCTTCCTGCAGCCCCATCTGGATGCGATGCCGGCGGACGCGGGCGTCGAAAGGGTGCTGACCAGCGACGAGACCCGATCCTGGCTCGAGAACCTCGGTCTCGGCCCGAAACGACGATGGTGGCGCCCGTTTGGCTGACAGCGCATTCGCTTGCGCATCGCGTACGCGTCCGCTGACGGACGCGAGTTGCAGCGCCCACACTCTTCCGCATGGAACGCCCCAACCCCGACGACCCTGACTTCATCCCGGACCCCGTCCCCGGCAACCCCACCGCGCCCAAGCCGCGCGATCGACTGCCAGGTAAACCCAAGGTGATTCCGCTCGACGAAGACAAGCATCTGGAGAAGGGGATCGAGATCAAAGAGACGTGAGCCTCATCGACTACGGGTGAGCCAAATAACCCGCATCAGAGAACTCGACCCGGCGGACGCGGGTGTCATCACCTCCGACCAACGCATCCTCCGCATGACGCCCGACGGGCAGACGGAGACGTCGATCGATCCTTGCTTCACCTGCGTCTCGACGAGCTCGCCCAGGCAGTCCGCGACAAGGACCTCGAGCGCCTGATGTCGTTCTACTCTTCCGACCTTCTGGTTTTCGACGTGCTCCCACCACTGCTGGCTCGGGGCACGGCCGCCTATCGCCAGAACTTCGAGCGGTGGTTCAACTCGTTCGAAGACCCGCTGAAGTTCGAGTTCAAGGACCTGCGCATCGTGCCGGGCGAGAGCATCGCGTTCTGTCACTACCTGGCGCTCGTCTCCGGTGCGCGCTCCTCCCGTCTCATGCGGGATATTGGGTGCGCAGCACTACCTGCTTCGAGCTCCGCAACGACCAGTCGCTCATCACCCACGAGCGCATCTCGCTGCCGCGGAGAAGTAGCGCGCTGCCGCCGCGCGCGACGCGACGCCGCGCCGTCGACGTCAGCCGCTCAGTACGGCCAGACCGCGCCGCGATACTGCGAGGACGCATCCTCGCGATCGCCGTCCACACGCACGGCACTGCTGTTGTCGTCGGCGCGCCGACCGCCAGCAGGTTCCCGTTCTGGTTCAGCGCCACTCCCGCGCCGAAGCCGTGGTTGATCTGGCCGGTATCGGCCTTCACGTACCGACGCAGCTTCCAGCCGGAGGCGCGGCGGATCATAGATGGCGACGGTGCCGCCGCGAGCCTCCGCTCTCCCAGCTCGAACAGCGGTCCACGGCCGGCGAGCGTGTCCTCGGTGGATCCGATCGCGATGATCTTGCCGTCTGCGCTCATGTCCGCGCTGATCGAGAAGGCATTCTCGAAGGGTGCGAGCGCTTCCCTCCTGAACCCAGCCGCTGGCCCCACGGCGATGTACGCGCCAGCCGCCGGTGTACGGAATCAGCGCGCGGGTGCCCGCGGAATCGATGGCGACGTCCTTGTCCGCGGCCCCCGGCGGCCTTGCGGTCTCCGCGTACTGGAGCGGCAGCGAAGAGGCTGGCTCGAGCACCTGCGTGTACAGGTTCGGGTTATTCCCCGTCAGCACGAACGGACGATATGTCCCCGCGTCGCTTATCGCGAGCGCGCGGCACCACCGTTTGCCGGCGCTTCGAACGCCGGCGTCGGGATCGTGGCGGCGTGCGCGAACTGGTCGCTGGCGTCATCGGGATCCCGGTACACCTCGACCGTTCCCTCGCGGCGCACGTCGTAGTCTATCTGCTGGTGCCCGACGGCAGCGTCCTGCCGCGGTGTCGAGCTCAAGAATGCACGCCGAACTGGTCGCGTGGAAACTGCCCGGCGATCCTTTGCGTCTGATGCCAGCCGTCCGCCGCGCGGCGGATAGATAGGCCGCGCCCGTGGTCTGGTTCTTCCTGCCAGGTGGCGTAGGAACATCTTGCCGTCGCCCGAGAGCGTGATCGAATCGCCCCAACCCACGGAAGACGCCGCCCGAAGCTCGGATCGGGACGAGGGCGCGCAGTCAACGCCATCCCCAACGTAACGTCGTCCTGCGGAAGACCTGCACGGTGGCGTAAGTAACGTTGGACCCTGAATTCGTTGACGATGCTGGCCACCGTGGTGCCATCCGCACTCACGGCCATGCTGAATCCCAGGTACTGATACGGCCCCGAGAGCGCCGACTTGAGATAGCCAATGGCGGCGAACTGCTCGCCATCCACGCCCACTCGTTCGATGCCGTGCAGCCACTCAGTGTTGCACACCTTCACGTAGTAGCGCGCCTGCCGCCAGTCGAGCGGTGCACCGGGGCGTTGATGCGAAACAGCGGCGCTACGCCGGAGTCTGCGTTACTTCACCCACTCCGCGCCGGGCAGCGCGCGGAACCACAGCTCGTACCACCCGTGGTCGGCACAGGCGTGATGTCGAACTTGCAGTGGTTTGATGTCGCTGGCGGCCGCGGTGATGGAAGGCGCGGGCGGCGGCACGGCGAGCGCCGGCGCGGACGGCGCCGCCGTCGCGACCGCAATCCAGCATTGCACGTGGAAGAGGATCTCATGGCTGTTCCTTCGGTACCCGGTTCACGTTCAGTACAGCCACACGGCGCCGCCGGTTCGGCACGACTCGTCTTCGCGGTCGCCGTCGACGCGCACGGCGGCGCTGGAGTCGAACGGCGCGCCGACCGCGAGCAGATTTCCATATCGTCTCAGCGCCATTTCGTAGCCGAACAGCTCGAGCGTGTTGCTGGCCCCGGCCTTCACGTATCGGCGCAGCCGCCGGCCGGTGGCGCGCCTGAAGCCGCCACGGTGCCCGAGGACCCCGGTGGGTTCCGGATTCGTACCGAACGACGACCCAGGCCGGGACGCGTGTCCAGCGGCGAACCGATGGCGATGATCTTGCCGTCGCCGCTCATCGTGGCCTGGGTGATGTCGGTGTTCGCGGAGAACGCCGAGGTTCGAGATGGTGCGTCGGCGGTCCACGTGTTGCCGTTGCGGCGACCCCGAGCAGCCTGGTGGATAGCTTCGTCAGCGCCTGATCGCCCGCGGCGCTGATGGAGACGCGTTCGAGCGCTCCGCCGCTGAGCCTCGCGGTCTCCGCGTACTGGAGCGGCACCGAGGAAAGCGGGGCGAGTATCTGCACGTAGTTGACGCCGGTCCCGCTCGTGCAGGAGCGCGCGACGGTCCCCGCATTGCTCACATCCATGCCGAGGCACAGTCCGTACTGCGGATTGTCGAACACCGGCGTCGGAATCTCCGCGGCATGCACGAACTGCATAGCTGGCATCCGCGGGATCCTGGTACACGGAGAGCGTGCCGATACGCCGCGTGGTGCCCACCTGGTGATGCACTACTACCCAGCGTTCTGCCGGCGTAGTCGAGCTTGAGGTCCGCCGAACTGATCTTCCGGCTGGCCATTGCCCAGGATCCTCTGCGTCTGGCGCCGTCGGGCGGCCTCGCGGCGGAATGGATCGACGCCGCCAGCGTATCCGTTCTCTCGCCAGTTCCCGAAGGCCGGCGCCTTGCTCCATCGAGCCGAGGAGCGCGATGGGCTCGCGGCCGTCATTCTGGGCCGCAAGGTTCAGGGCTCGGAGAGAAGCGGGCCTCGCAGTCGCCACGCGGAGGATCAAGCGGAACGTTTTACGGTGAACATGGATGCGGGGAAAGCCCCCGGCTGGCCGTCGATATACTCGTTCGAGGGAACGGCCAGCGTGGTGCCGTCGGCGCTGACGGCCAGGTTGTATCCGAAGTTGTTTGTCGGGTGCGTAGGTCGACGGCTTGAAGTAACCCATGGCTTCGAGCTGTTCGCCATCGATGCCGACTTGGCTCGAAGACGAGCAACTGCGGATTGCAGCTTCACGTAAAAGCGGGGCTTGCGGCCGGTCGAGCAGATGCACGGCGGCGTTGATGCGGACAGCAGTCGCTGTTGCGGCGTTCTCCGTGTACTTCACCCATGCGGCGCCCGGCGCGGAGCGGAACCACGGCTCGAGTACCAGCCGATCGTCGGCACCGGCGTGATGTCGAACTGCAGTTGCTTGATGTCCGTGGCAGCCACGGTGATGGTGGGCGCGAGCAGCGGTGCGGCCACCGCGGACAGCCCGAACGGCCCGAGCACGAGCATCGCTACGATCGACTTCATGACCTTTCCCTTTCGTTGTGTGGCGCCAGAACTAGCTGCCGCGGCGGCCGGCCCACCATATCGGCTACCCGTGTCGGCGCGAGGCGGCGGCTGTAGGGTGGCGCGCTGCCTGCGCCGGACTGCGGATCTGTCTGACGGGCCGTAAGTACCACGAGCGCCGACGGCGGCGGATCGGCCTCGCCGATGAAGCACAATCCACTTACTTTAGCCAGGAAGAAGAACTGAGCATGGGACGGAGTGAAGATCTATGGCATGCGTGAGCACCTGGACCCGGTGAAGGCGGCGATGTCGGATGCCATTCATTCGTGCGTCGTGGAGGCGCTGACAGTTTCCGGCGGACAGCACGCGCGCATCGCTTCTTTCCGATGGACGCGGAAGATTTCTACTATCCCGCGTCAGCGTCGCCGCGCTACACGATCATCGAGATCAGCATGTTCGAGGGGCGGGCGATCGAGACGCGGAAGAATCTCATCCGGCTGTTGTTCGAGCGGGTGGGGGCGCAGTGCGAGCGGGCGCCGAACGAGATCGAAGTGACCATCACCGAGACGCCGCGGCACAACTGGGGGTTTCGGGGGTTGCCCGGGGATGAGATCGGGCTTCGGCTACAAGGTGGAGGTTTGAGAAGGCGCGTGATGCAAACACGCTTTCGCATATGCGACTAATGACATAAATGAGGTGCGCGCTTGTGACAAGTGGGCCGCGAGATAAACAGAAGTCCCGCGCGGCGTCGCTATACTCCGGCCACCATTGGTTCGAAGGGGGACCCATAAAATGCCGCAATCTCGCGTTTCTGTCTTGCTTCTGTCCGCCGCCTTGACTGCCTCTGCCGGTGAACTCGCCGGCCGCTGACCGCCGAGTTCGACTCGCCCGTCGGCGTCCGGAATACGTCTACGAGTTCAAGAAGAGCGGCGACACGCTCACGGCGAAGCCACGTTCGAACGCGGCGTCGGCAACGGCTCGACGCCGCTCAATAACGTGAAGGTGGACGGGGACAAGTTGTAGCCTTTCGACGAGCCGCTCAAGATCGAGGGCAACGAAATCACCATCACCTACACCGGCACGCTGGTGGGCGACGAGCTCAAGCTCGAACGCAAGGTGCGGACTCTCGGCACCGAGCAGCTGACGGCCAGAGCACGCAGCGGCCTCGCTCGCCGATCCGCCCGGTCCGGGCTGGCGGCACCAGTTGCCGCCGGCCCGATTTGCTCGAGGCGCTCAAGTTCAGCAGCTCCAGCCGGATGACGGAACGCGACGCCCAGTCTCCCGTTCCCGGAAGCCCTAAGCCCCTCGAAATGAGCGATCCCGCCGCCCGAAAGCCCCAATCAGGCCATCAGTCTCCTGATAATCGGCATCCTGCTGACGATGCCTCGCGGTCGCTGCCCATCGCTTCCTGCCCGAGCGCCGGCTGAGTCTCGACTCCTCTAAAGAGCACATCCATTGCCTGACCAATTCCGATGACGCCACGATGACCCAGGTGGCTGGATCGATCAGGCGCAGCGTCATTGGAATGCCCAGTTCGTCGAGGAGGCCTCCGGCGCGAACTACGGCTACGGCTTCATGCTGGCGGCCCAAGCAGAGATCGCGGCGTGGATCTGTCCCGCTACCGCAATCTGAATCTGGCGATCCGCTACACCGGGCCCGCGCACTATCTGCGCGTGGCGATCCGCAACTTCGATCCGCGGTCTGCGCGCATGGAGCACGAACTCCTCGAAATTCGACTCGCTGAACGTTCGGCCGCGCGATCTCGCGCAGCCGCTGTTCGCCATCAACTTGCGCGACCGGCCGTTGCCCGAGTGGTCGGGTCGAGCAGTACGACCTGCCGCGCCGGACCCAGGCCCAGACGACCTGAACAACGCCATCACGTTCTCCGTCTACCTGCAGGGCGAGCCAGCGGGCACCGCGCACGACGTCCGCATCGACAAGCTGGAGAACGCACCAGCGACTGGATCGGCGCCAGTCCCTGGATTATTCAGCATCCTCTGCGTGTGGATGCTGATCGGCGTGAGCTACGGCACGGCGCAGTCGATCGCCCCCTGCATCAGCAGGCGCGAGCAGCGCAAGCACATCTCCGAGCTGCAGAGCGAGAAGGACAAGTACCAGCAGCTTCTCGACCATCGACGGGCTCACCAAGGTCCGCAACCGCCGTGGCAGAAGGCCGCGGACCTGGCCGAGAAACTGCGCGTGCGCATCCTGCAGACCAACTTCACGCCGGAGAATCCGCTGTCGGTGACGGCGAGCTTCGGTGTCGCCACCTCCGCGGCGGGTGGCAACTTCGACGATGCCTTCCGCCAGGCCGACGAGGCGCTGTATCTTGCGAAGAGCCGCGGCCGCAATTGCGTGGTGGCCGCGAGCGAAGACCAGATGCACAAGGTCACGGGCGCGCGGAAGGGCACGTGGGCGTTGATCAGCGGGCGGTTCAAGCTGCATAGCGCGGGGAAGGCGAAGGAGAGCTGAGCGGCCTCTGTGCGACCGGCCGGCTGCGCGCCGCTGGTGTAACTCGCGACAGGCAATCCCGGATTCCGATGGAAACCCCAACTTCCTGGGGCATCGGAAACTCATGCGCGTCGCCGTTCCTGCCTGGCTGCTGCCCTTGTTGGCGTCCTGCTGTCTCCCGATCCCCGCACTCGCGCAGCAACCCCCGTCCGGCGCCTGGGGTGGATGGGCCCGCTGCGTCGTCACCGTGCAGGGTCCCGGCTACACGGATCAGCAAATACACACCTGGACGATCTCCGGTGGCGCGCCTACCGCGCAGGGTGCATTCCTGGTGCATGACGGAACCTGGTCCGTCGTGGGCCGGGGCTCGCTGTCGCGGTCGCAGGGCAACCAGTCATTCACGGCGCAGTGGGCAACGAATGGCCCCGACACTGGCGGCCCGATCGCGGTGTTCGTCCGCGCCTCGGACAACCGCATGTTCATCCAGGCGCGGCACGCGCAATTGCGCAGCCGCGGCGCAATCCAGGGCTTTCAGCAAGTCACGATCGCGGGCGTGCCGCAGACGCCCGGCGGGATTTCCGCGGAAGCTTTCGCCACCCTCTGCGAGTACGACTTCGCCCCCTGCCAGCACAGCGACGACAACGCCGCCCTCTGCGAGTACCACCTCGCCACCCACAAGTACTGCGACGACAACGCCGCCTTCTGCGAGCACGACGACATCCCCGCCGCCTGCTTCATCGGCAAACCCGCCGCCGACCATGGTTGCCGTACCTCTGACTCCCGCCGTCATACCCGCGATCAAGTTGTGCACGCTGCGCGGTCCTGCTGATCGGTGCGGGCACCTACGCGACACCCGCGTATGCGAACCTGCGATGGGACCAGGCGTCGGGCGCGGAAAGCTACACGGTCTCGCGCAGCGACCTGGGGGCGCTCGGAGAACGCGAGCCCTCGTACAACTATTTCGGGCACGCCGTGTTGCTGCCGCATCCCGGCACTTATGTGTACACGATCACCGCCAACTACCCCGAAGGCTGTCGGCCGGACGGATATCACTCTTCACTCCCAGCAGCCGAGGACGCCGGATGTCCGTCTCGAAACTCACCAACCAGCCAGGCATGATCAGGTTGGAATGGAGCTGGCCGCCCGGGGAGGAATTCACTACAAACGCGCGTGACTACACCGGCATCCTCGTCACCGGTCCCGGCTTGCCGCCCGCGGGCCGGGAATTGAGGCGAGGCGGCGTCGATGGCAATGGGACCCGGATCCAGGGCGTGCCTGCCGGCACGCGCACCTGGACGATCAAGGCCTACTGGGATGCGGCGGGTGGCCGCATCATCGACGGAGCACCGGGAGCCGCTGTCACCGCGCAAACGCGCCCTGACGATTCTCGTAGGACGAAAACAAGAAAGGCTGGGTAGCTAGCCCAGCCTTTCCAGTTCCATCACTCGACAGGCTGGAATCAGCTCGTCATCCCCAACCCCGCCAGAATCTCGGCGCCTTTCGCCTTCACGGCCTTCGCCTTCTCCACGGCCTCGGCGGGCTTGTCGGCAGCCGCCGCGGTGGTCGCCTCGCCCCACATCGCCTTCATCGAATCGAGACCCGATTTCGCGGACTCGAACGCGTCGCTGCTGACGTTCTTCGGCAGCCTTTTCGACTTCGAGAGGATGTCGATGCGGCTCTGGATCGCTTCGACCATCTTCGGTACGTCGGCGCTCAAACTATTCCATTCCACCATCGCGGATTCCGCGCGTTCCTTGCCCGCCGCGATGGCGACCTTGAGCGAGTCGACGGCTTGCGAGAGCTGCGGAGTGCCGGCGAGGACGGTCTTGTAGTCTTCCTTGGCGAGGCTGTCCTTGAGCATCCCGAGCGTCGATTCGACGCCCTTGAGGCCGTCGGGCGCGTATTTCGCGGCATCGTCCCGCAACGCCGCCAGCGAGGACTCCACTGCGGACAATGCTTCCGTGGCCGGTTTTTTCTGCGTGGAACAGGCGGTGAACAGCAGCGTGCTCGCCGCGAGCGCCAGAATCAGTCTGGAAGGATATTCATGAACAACTCCTTCGTTCGGGACGTTTCTGTGATCAGGGAATGCGCAACTTCTGACCGGGCTTGATCTTGTTAGGGTCGGTGAGCTGGTCGCGATTCGCTTCGAAGATCTTGGGGTACAGCATCTTGTCGCCGTAAAACTCCTCGGCGATCTTCGAGAGGCTGTCGCCTTTCTTCACGACGTAGGTCTGGGCGTAAGGATTTTCTGCCGGAGGCTTTCCGGTGTTCTCGGTCATGTCGCCTCCGGTGCGGGAAGGGGCGTCACACTAGTGGAGATCGGGGGGTGTTGGCTATCGGAGCAGATGCTGCGTTGCGAAAGCTGAACGAGCGTATGTCGGCGCCCTACAAATTCCGCTTCTTGAACTGCTCCATCAAATAATCCGTCGACCTCACCGCCATCGCCATGATCGTGAGCGTCGGGTTCTGGCAGGCGCCGCTCGGGAACCCGGCCGCGTCCATCACGAACAGGTTCTTCACGTCATGCGACTGCTGGAACTGGTTCAGCACGCTCTGCTTCTTGTCGCTGCCCATGCGCGCGCCACCCATCTCGTGGATGCCGTAGCCCGGGATGCGGTTCTCGTACGCGAACGTCTCGATGTTCTTCGCGCCCGAGGCTTCCATCATCTCGCCGGCGCTCACGGCCATGTCGCGGATCATCGCGCGCTCGTTGTCGCCCCAGCCCAACATCCTGACCGTGCAGCACCGGGATTCCGAACACGTCGTTGACCTTCTTGTTGATCGTCACCTTGTTGTGCTTGTACGGCAGGCATTCGCCGAAGCCGACCATCTGCATGGTCCACAATCCTTCGAGCACCGCCTTCTTGTAGGCCTCGCCGAAGCCGGGCGCGCCCATCGAGAAGTTGAGCTGGCTGCCGCCCTGGAATCCGTAGCCGCGCAGGAAGTCCTTGTGGCGCGGACCGTTCGCGGTGTTGCGGAAGCGGATCACGTACGGACCACCGGGACGGCGCGCGGCATTCAAGCTCTGGCTCGCCGGGCATGTCCGGGAATTCACCCGATGCGCCACCGGCGACCCACATGTGGTCCATGAGGTATTCGCCGAGCGTGCCGCTGGAGTTCGCGAGGCCACCTTCCGCGGAGTTGAGCAGGATGCGCGTGGACTCGAGCGACTGCGCGCACAGCACCACGGTCTTGGCGCGGATCTCGCGCGCCTCGCGCGTGACGCGGTCCACGTAGGTGACGCCGCTCGCCTTGTTGGTCTTCTTGTCCATCACCACCTGGTAGACCATCGCGTTCGGATGCTGGTGCCGCACTCGCCGGAGTCGAGCGCGTCGGCCACCGTGGTGTACGCCGCGTTGAAGTACGACCGCGTGACGCAGCCGCGCTCGCAAGGCCCGCAGAAATGGCAGGGCGCGCGGCCGTTGATGGACTTGGTGAGGTTGGCGAGCCGGCCCATCGTGAGCGTGCGGCCGAACTTCGA
>CAWJWS010000001.1:0-371717 GCA_963846605.1 uncultured Pseudomonadota bacterium | reverse complement strand
TCTCCATCCCACGTTGCGCGCGCGCGAATTCGCGAAATGGCTCCACCACGAATAGTGGCCGTTGCCCTGCGTGAATAGGCGGAAGGTGTCGACGAACCCGCCATCCACGAAGTTCTGGAAACCCTCGCGCTCCTCGTCGGTGAACCCTTTCTTGCCCTTGTTCGGTTTCGGGTTCGCGAGATCGAGCTCGGTGTGCGCGACATTGAGGTCGCCGCAGAAGATCACGGGCTTCTTCTTGTCGAGTTGTTTGCACCAGGCGAGGAAGGCCGGATCCCAGTGTTCGTGGCGCAGCTTCAGGCGCGAGAGGTCGTCCTTCGCATTCGGCGTGTACACCGTGACGACGAAGAACTTCTCGAATTCGGCGGTGATGACGCGGCCTTCGTTGGACGAGTCGCGTTTGAGCTCGTCGGCGAATGTGAATTTCTGCGCGAAGCTTTCGGGAAAGCCATTCGTGACCTTGATGGGTTCCTGCTTCGAGAAGATGGCGGTGCCGGAATAACCCTTCTTTTCAGCCGAGTTCCAGTACTCGTGATACCCCTTGAGGTCGACCTCCGCCTGACCACGTTCAGCCTTGGTTTCCTGCAGACACAGGATGTCGGGCTGGTGCTCGGCGATGAATTTCTGAAAGGTACCCTTTTTTACGACGGCACGAATGCCGTTGACGTTCCAGCAGTAGAGTTTCATGGGGTCGAGTATAAATGCGGCATGGAAATCACCGGTGGATGTCTTTGCAAGGCGGTGCGCTTTCGGGTTACCGCGGAGCCCATGGCCATGCGCCTGTGCTGGTGCCGGGTGTGCCAGTACATCGGCGCGGGCAATGCCACGGTCAATGTCGTGTTTCCGAGCGACGCCATCACCATCGAGGGCGAGCTGCGCGATTTCCGCAGCATCGCCGACAGCGGCAACGTGATGCACCGGCGCTTCTGCCCGAGCTGCGGGACGCACCTCTTCAGTGAGTCCGAAGCGCGGCCGCACCTCATCATCGTGCGTAACGGCGCGCTCGATGACACGGAGCTGACACGGCCCGGTGCCACCATCTGGACCGCCCAGGCGCCCGAATGGGCCTGGATCGACGAGAGCCATCTTAAGTTCGCAGGGCAACCGCCGCCCGTGGCCCCACCGCCTGCAAGGTGACGCCCGGGCCTGAATCCGGGACACGGACCGGGTAATCTTCCGCCTACGGATGATCTCGCGAATTTCCCAAGATTTCCGCCTCGCGCGTCTGTGGCCCTGGATCGAGATGACGGCGCTGCGGCGGTTCGCTTTTGCCGCGGTTTTGGCCGCGGGCGCCGTCGCGCTGCACTGGCTGATTTTTCCCATCACGCAGTCGCGCGTCACGTTCATCTTCTTCATTCCGGCCGTCGTCCTCGCTACCACCATAGCGGGTCGCGGGCCGGGAGCGCTCGTCGCGCTTGCCGGCCTCGTGAACTCGGCGGCCATGAAAGCACCAGGGACTCTGATGGTCCCGAACTCGGCCGAGCAGGTCGCGTTGATATCTTCCGCGCTCGTGTCCCTCATGGTGATCCTGGTCGGCGACTACTACCGCTCGATCTCGCGCCGCGAACTCACCGATTTGCACGAACTGCATGAGCTGTCGGCGACTCTCGCCGGCATTCCACGTTTGCCGGATCAGCTCAAGCTCATCCTGTCGACGTTTGCGCGAATGCATTCGGCAACTCAGGGAATCATCTGCACGTACCAACGGCGGAGCGACAGCCTGAGTGTCGCGGCCAGCATTGGTTTCGGGCCGGATGGAAATGGGGGAATACGCGCGAGCGGCCTGGCGTTCGTCGACCGCGTGCGCGTCGTTGTGGCCGACACCGACACGGATGCGAGAACTCTCGAGTATCGCGATCGCCTGCGCACGCTCGGCGTGCGGTCGATTCACTCGACGCCTCTGATCAGCCGCGACGGCGAGATCCTCGGCGCGTTGTCGGTGCAGCTCCCGGTGCCGCGGCGGCCTACGGAACGCGAAGTCCGGCTCGCCGACATTTGCGCGCGCAAGGCGGCGGTGTTTATCGAGCGTGCACGTGCCGAAGACCTGGTCAGTCAGCGCGACCAGCGGTTTCAAACGGTGCTCGAGTCTTCGGGAGTGCCGTTCATCATCTTTTCGCCGGTGCGCGATGACGCGGGCAAGATCGTCGATTTTCGATTCGTGTTCCTCAACACCGCCGCCGCGACCGTCATGCGCGCGCGAGCCGGTGAGTTCGCGGGCCGCAGGGTGACCGATGTCTTGCCGCGCGCCTGGGACGATCGCGCCCGGTTCGACATGTACGTCGATGCGATCGAACACAACGAAGTGCGGCAGACGGAGCGGCAGTCCGAGGCGGACGGAAATACGAGCTGGTATCACATCGTCGCATCGCCGCTCGACGGCGACCTTGCCATCTGGTTCGCGGACATCAGCCAGCGGAAACTGCACGAGCGCGAACTGCTCGAGGCCGATCGCCGCAAGGATGAGTTCCTGGCAACACTCGCGCACGAATTGCGCAACCCGCTCGCGCCGATCCGCCAGGCGGCCAGCATTGCCCGCAACGAGAACGCTTCGGACGCGCAGAAGCGCTGGTCCAACACCGTGATCGAGCGCCAGGTGCAGCACATGTCGCTGTTGCTGGACGACCTGCTCGACGTTTCTCGAATCACGCACGGCACTTTGCAGCTGCGCAAGCAGCAGTCCGACCTGCAGTCGATCGTGGGCGCGGCGGTCGAGACGGCGAGGCCGTTGATCGACGAACGGCGGCACAAACTCGCCGTCGAAGTGCCGGGCGAACTGCGGGTGAATGCGGATCCGCTGCGGCTCGCTCAGGTCCTTTCGAATCTGCTCACCAACGCCGCGAAGTACACCGATCCGCAAGGCTCGATCCGTGTGATCGCCGCGCTGCGCTTCGATCTCCTCACCATCAGCGTCGAAGACAGCGGCATCGGCATCGCGCCGGAAGACCTTCCCAAGGTATTCGGCATGTTCGCGCAGGTCCGCTCAGCTCAGGAGCACGCCGCCGGCGGCTTGGGGATCGGGCTGGCACTCGCGAAGGGCATCGTCGGGTTGCACGGAGGCCGCATCGAAGCCGCAAGCGCCGGCGTCGGCAAGGGCAGCCGCTTCACCGTTCACTTGCCCAACACAGTGGCGTCGGCCGCCAGCACGGCAGCGGCAGACGTCCCGCGCAATCGAAGCGGCGTGACGAACAAGCGCATCCTCCTCGCCGACGACAATCGTGATGCCGCTGAAAGTCTCGCCATCATCCTGCGGCTCGAAGGGCACGAAGTGGAGCTGGCGCACGATGGACATGCCGCTCTGGACAGCTTCAAGACACGGAGGCCCGACGTCGCGCTGCTCGATATCGGCATGCCGAAGTCCAACGGTTACGAAGTCGCGCGCACTATTCGCGCCATGCCCGACTGTGCCGGCGTGTTGTTGATCGCGATAACGGGGTGGGCGCAGGACGCGGACAAAGCCGAGTCACGCGCCGCGGGATTCGACCATCACCTCACCAAACCTATCGAGCCGGAGAAGCTCTTCGATCTTCTGGAGCGCCCCTAAGGGGCGGCGATGAGTAGATAGGTAGTACCCACTGGTGGGAGGATTCTCCCACTCATGACACATAGTCCTTATGAACTACGGTCCATTGGAATTCGCGGCATACCTCAAACGCAAGAACGCGGACACCGGCGAATCCGCAACGGTGAAGGCCGCGCGGGAAGCCGCGCCCACACCAGCCGCCGGCGACCTGCCGGAGATCAATCGCCTCACCGTCATTTCCGGCGGTCCCCTGCGTCCGCGCAATGCGGACGCGGGGCCAGTGGAGAGCCCGGACGACTCTAGAGTTGTGATCGAAGCAGCAGTGCAAGGCGCTCATTGATGCGCCGGCCAAACTTCCGGTGCCGCCACTTGCGCAACACCATGAGGCGAGACTGCTGAATGTCGGCGTTCATGAGCTGCAGCTGTTCGCGCGCCAGCTCATCGCTGAACACGTTGAGATTGGCTTCGTCGTTCAGCCGAAATGAACGGTCGTCGAAGTTCGCCGAGCCCACGGAGCTCCACACGCCGTCGATCACCAGCACCTTACAGTGCATCATCGTGGGCTGGTATTCGTAGATCTGGATGCCGGCCTTCAGCAACTCACCGTACAAGCCCTGCGCCGCCCAGCGACCGACGCGCGCGTCGGTGTGGCGTCCGGGAACGATGATTCGCATGCGTACGCCGCGCCTCGCCGCCGAACACAGCGCTTCGACCGTGAGGCGATCCGGCACGAAGTAGGCGTTCTGGATGTCGATCGAACGTCTTCGCGGCGGTGAGCGCCAGCAACACCATGAGATGCATGCTCTCGGAGCCGCCCACCGGTGAGCTGCCGAACATCTGTGCTTCCATGTCGCCGGCGGTATTCGAGAGCTTGCGGGAAGTACTCGGCGCCGTGAAGCACGCGGCCGGTCGTCTTGATCCAGTTGTCGACGAATACCGCCTGCATCTGCGCGACGACGGGACCTTCGGCCTTGAAATGCGTTTCGCGCCATGGTGGCAGGCCATTCAGGCCCTCGCGCCATTCGACGCCCATGCCCACGCCTCCGGTGAAGCCGATCGTGCCGTCGACCACCATGATCTTGCGGTGCGTGCGGTTGTTGAGCCGGCCGAGGTGATACCAGGAGGGCGGGTGATAGATCTGGAGGTCGCAACCGGAGGTGCGCGCCAACGCGAGCAGGCGCGAATCCATGGTCCGCGAGCCAAGCCAGTCGAGCAGCATGTGCACCTGCACGCCTCGGCGGGCGGCCGCGGACAGCTCGTCCACGAAGGTGGCGCCGATGTCGTCGCGGAACACGAAAGTTTCGAACGTGATGTTGGTGTGAGCCGTTCGAATGGCATTGAGCATCGCCGGATAGATCTGCGCGCCATTGACCAGGGGCGTGATCTTGTTTCCGGGGACGAGCGGCGGTCCGAGAAGGATGCCGAGCGCGCGGCGGAAATCCGCGTCGCCACTGGTGTACAGCCGGCGAGGACGATAAAGGAGGCGCTTTTCGGTGGTGGCGAGATTCGCGCCTATCCACAGCACGAATGCGGTGACGAGCAGGGTTGTGAAGACGATTGCGGTGACTGACACGGGAATTATTTACAGATGAGAAGGGTTCGCAAAGGACGTGGGATGCACCTTACAGTTATCGGCATGATCCGTTGCTATCGACACCTTTCGCAAGCGCATAGTGTGCTGGCCACTACACGAGGAGGACGAGACATGGCCAACGCGAAGAAGAAGCGTGCGGCGTCGAAGGACGCGATCGCATTGCTGAAGGCGGATCATCGCCAGGTGGAAACGTGGTTCGAACAGTTCGAGAAGACCAAGTCCGACCAGCGCAAGCTCGATCTTGCGACCCGAATATGCAACGCTCTGACGGTGCACGCCATGATCGAGGAAGAGCTGTTCTACCCGCCGTTCCTCGAGGCCACCGGCGACAAGGATCTTCACCACGAAGCGGAAATCGAGCACGACGGCGCCAAGAAGCTGATCGCGGACATCGAAGCGTCGGGCCCGAACGACGACTACTACGATGCCAAGGTCAAAGTGCTGTCGGAAATGATCAAGCATCACGTGAAGGAAGAAGAGCAGCCGGGTGGAATGTTCGCCGAAGCTCGAAAGTCCGACATGGACCTGGTCGAGATCGGCGCGCAAATTGTGGCGCGCAAACGCGAGCTCGAGGCGGAAGGTCCTCGCGCGAAGCCGGCCGCGGGCAAACGGCCCAACGCGATACTTTCGCGCATCGCTTCGGTCGCCACTCGCTAAGCAGAACGGCGGGTCGAAGCGGGAACCGGATCCGGCGCCTTGGTGGCGCCGGATTCTTTTGCGGGTGCAAGTGGTCCGCGCCGCTTCAGCAGGATCGGATTCCACAACGCATTGGGCGAAAGGAAATCGCCCAACACCCGCCATGACGGATGATGTTGTGCAGCCACTTTGAGCGCCACCAGCGCCGGCGTGGCTAACAAGACGCCGGGGATGCCCCAGAACGCGAATCCGAACCACACACCCAGCAGGATCACCAGCGCATTGACCTCGCATCGGCGGCCCACCGTCAGCGGCTGCACCAACTGACCTTCGATGAGGTGTAACAAAAGGAATACTCCGGGCACGGCGAGCGCCTGCCCGAGATTCGGGAACGTGATGAGCGCCGCGCCCGCGAAAATGAAGAAAGCGGCAATGGGACCCAGATAAGGAATGAAATTCAGGACGCCCGCGAGCACTCCCCAGAGAATTGCATTCGGCATGCCGAGCGCAAACATGGCGAGGCCGGTGGCGACGCCGAGCCCTACGTTGATCAATGCGACGGTGCCGAAGTAGCGGCCGACCTCCTGGCGAATGGCTTCGGTCATCCGCAGAGTCTTGGTGCTGGCCTCGTTTCCCGCGAGCGATGCACCCATGCGCGCGAGCAGAGGTGGGCCGCCGAGCATGAAAAACAGCGTGAATGGAATGATGGACAGCCATTCGAAGAATGACCTTGCTATCGAGACGGCGGTACTCTGCCCGTCGACGGGCGTGACGATGGCCGGCCTGCCGCTCACCGCGGTGCCGCCCTGCGTGAGCCGGCCCGCGCGCTCGGCTACGTCGTCGACACGTTCGAACATTTCGCGCAGAGGTTTCAAACGCGGATCGATCTTGCGCATGGTCTGCGGTGCTCGCGCCAGCCAGTCGGTCGCGGGAGTCCAGACCGCATTGATAGCCGCTCCCGCTGCCGCGAATACGACGATCGACACGATTGCAACCGCGAGGCCGCGTCGCACGCGCCAGCGCTGCAGCCTATCTACCGCGGGATTCAGCAGCAGCGCGAGGAACAGCGCGATGGCCACCGGAATGAAGACGTCCTGCGCGAAGTAGAGCAGGGCTCCCACCGCAAGCAGGGAGAGCAGGATCACTGCTTTTCGCAGGGTGGTATCGGAAAAGGGTGTGGGGGTGCTCACCGCGCCAATGTCAGGCATTTGCTGACACGGCGGCAGGCGCAAAAGTCTCGCCCCGACACGGAATTCGGGTGCGTGGGGTGTAGGGCGCGTCCGACGCCCGCCCGACCCGTATGATCGCCATATATAAGAGTGGGGTTGGCTACCAGGTGTCGACGCGTGATGCAGGACTTCGGATAAAGGTCGCGGCCGTCGAGGAAAATATCGAGGCCGGCGGCGGTGTGCCCGTGGGAACCGGGGCTGCACACGGGGGTCACACTCCTACGATGATAGGGCGGCGTTCAGCGGCATTGCTCTGCGTGCTGCTGGTGCATGCGCTCGTGCTGTATTCATTGCTCCACCAGGGCAGGCCGAACCCGCGGCCGCTTCCTGAAGACTCCTTCGCCAGCGAGCCCATCACTCTGCTGCTCGAGCCGATTTCCGAGGCGCTTTCCGAGCCCGACCCAGCTCCGAGTGAAGCCGCGGCCCGGGCGCCCCAGGAACCCGCTGTTACCGAGTCGGCGGCGCCCGCCGCCGGCGAGTCCGCGTCCATCACCCCGCCGGCGCGCGTCGACTGGCCCATCGAAGGGAAGAAGTCCGCGGCCCGCGTCCTGGCGGCGGAAGCCGAAGCCGAACGCGTGGCAAGAATGTTTGCCGGGCCGAACGGCACCTGGGCGTCACTGACCAAGCGACAACGTTCGAAGCTCAGCAAGTTCCGCTGGAAGCCCGGTGTCGATGGGCTGGAGCGCGATTCGGCCGGCAACACCATCTACCACCTGGGCGATGGCTGCGTGCTCGTGAACTTCCTGTTCTTCGGCTGCGCCATCGGCAAACCCAAGATCCACGATGACATGTTCGACAACATGCGCCTGTATTTCGACGAGCAGCGTTTGCCGCAGACGAACGAGGGCAATGGCACGGAGCCCGGAGCGCTACCGCTGCCGTGATATAGCAACGCTGTTGAAAAAAGACTGATGGGATGAGCTCGCAATGATTGATTGCATCGCTTTCGAAGTCACTGTTGGCAAAGAAGCCGTTGATGAACGCCAGACCGGTTTAGCGGTTCATTCCTCCCACAGAATCCAGAAGGCGACACCGTCCTCGGTCCGGGCGGGATAGAGGCGACGGCTAACGGGGTTCATCGGTCGTAGCAGACGCAGGTACAGCTCGTCGAGGAATTGTGGATCGTCCGTCAGGAAGTGGTGCCGATTCCGATGCTGGTTGATGGGCGTCACATCAACCACTTCGATCTCGTAGCCGCCCGCGGACCGCAGCGCCAGAAGTTCGTCACCGAGCTCAAACTGTGTATGGTCGAAGCCGTCAGGCTGCGCCCTTGCAACCCGACCTACACGAGAGCCGCGGTTGATCCATTGGCTCAAAAGCAGCGCCTGGTCCGTAGAGCTCACGTACACCGTGAGATGCTTCGACAGCTGTCTGATTTGCACAGCGAACTGTTGATCGAACTCGTCCTCCGCCACATCCGGTGCCGCGAGCACGACGTGAGCGATCTCCTTCTCAGCGTCGGCCAATTCGGCCCGCTGAGCCATGTACTCGAAGCCGTCGCTGACGACCTGGCCGCCCATGCTCAGCGCTACCAGCCACAGGTTGTCGGGCCGGACCTGCTCGATGACGCTTTCCACGAACTGTCCCAGATCCGCACCGCTGGCCCGGGCCATCTTCTGAGCGGCCAGGTAACCTCGAGCATCGACGCCCTGGTTAGCGGGCCAATCGAAAACGACCACGGGTGTATCGATGTCCAGCAGGTACGACACGTACGCGGTCTTGGCCGCTGCGGTCAGCCATCGCTCCTTCCATCCCCACACAATGATCAAGACCGAGCGATGAGATGATTGCTCCATCGCCGACTTCAGCTGATCGAAGAAGGAATTTGACGCGAGCGCTTGCGCCCTCAACACCTCGAGAAATTCCGGGTCCATCCAGACCGACGGTTGCACGCTGATCTGGTGGGAGATTCTGGTGTCGAATGTGCCGAGCGAAAGGCCGCCGGAGCGCTGTGTAGTTACATCCTCGAGCAAGTCGGAGGTTGCGCGTCGCGTCGTGGAGTAGAAGAAACGATACTCATCGGTGGCGCCGGCTTGCCCGGCCAGCCGCCGTGGAAACTCTGCTCTGATGGGCGTGGAGTAGCCGGGTGCCCACTGTTTCATCACGTACGCACCTCCCATGGCAGCGAGCCCGGCGACCAACACATAGGACACAGCGATCAGGATGCGTCGCATCGGCTTTCTCATCGGCGCATGTCGTAAGCCGAATGTTGGCGCAAGCCCGCCTCCTCAACTAGACTTCTTGGGCGTCGAGAGCGGGATGGATTGGCAATTCTTCTTTTGATCCTCGCGGACCCTCGCGTTCTCCAGTCGGCACTCGACACGTTTGCCCGCGGCGCTGAACGCGAAGGCGAAGCTCGTCCCACGACAGATCTTTGTCACTGGAACGGCTCAGAACGTAGGCGCCGAGCGGCTCGTTCGTCACGCTGTCCATCACCTCCACTTCGATACTCGCGTACTTCAGATCGATCTTCTCGGTCATGTCTTTCGCCAGCTTTCTGGCGCCGTGCACGACGGCGCCCACTGGAGTGTATGCGAGCACGGGCCGCTTTTTCTTCTGCAACTTCAGATCGCTGATCGCGATGTGCAGGTACACGACGTTGGCGCCGGGTTTCTCCACCACCTTGTACTTGCCGGACTTCTCGAACTCTTCACGAAACCTGTCACGCAACTCATCCGCGAGGGCCTTGAGATCGTCCGGTTTCACACCTTTGTACTTCGAGTCGGGAGAAACAAACATCTCCGGCTGATCGATCATGATTGACGTGTACTTGGATGCGCGCTTTTCCGCGTCGGCAACGACCCAGGTTTTTTCATGCTCGTCTCCCTTGACCGGCTGCAGCTTCGAGTAATCGCTCAAGAACCCCTCCTTGCCAGCGTCGCTCGAGGACTCCGCGCGGGCGGTATTTGCGGCGCCGGCAGCGAGCAGGATCGTCAGAGCGACGGTGAAAGTCATCGTTGTGTGTTTCATTTGCATCACCTTTCGTTTGGACCGCGAGAATTCAGGGCTTGTTCGGCAGCGGTTGGGCCGGTTTCGGTTTGGCGATTGTCTGTTGTACGTGGAAAGTGACGGCCGCTTCGTGCAACGGTGTACGCTGCTCATCGTGAACGACGGCGACCAGTAGGTGGGTGCCGCGAGACACGTCCTTCAGCTCGAACTCTGTGGCCGTCGGGGTCACATCATCGCGGCGACGGTCGTCAAGATAAAAGACGATGCCGTTTCCGGGCCGCAGCGTTGGAACGAGTCGCAGACTCACAGGAACGACGCCGCCGATATTCCACAAGTTCGCATCGTCTGCGGGTCGGACGATCGTGAACTCTGTGTATGTCTGTTTGGCTGCGGACGTTGTCGCCTGAGGTGGGTCAGCAGATGTACTCGACGAGGACGAGGGAGTAGCCGGAACGGCGCGATTGTGCGGAGCGATCTCGACGCGCCTGGCTCCTGGCGCCGGCGTCTGTGAGTAGTGCGTGACGCCCTTGGCATCGACCCACGTCCACACCGTCGTGGCGGATGCGTTCGATGTGAGGAGAACAAGCAACAGAATGCACGTCAGCACGTCGTGCGAGCGGACCCGCGCGGAAGGTTGAAACGGTCTGCAATTTCTCAAGTGATCGTTCACGACGGTAGGCGATTTCGAACGCTGATGGTCGGGGTGCATAGTGAACCCTGCGTCGGTAGCGTTGCGGCAGACCGCCGCGGAGCGGATCGACGGTAATCTGCAACACCAATCGGGGCGCTCGAGAATACGCAATAGCATCTCGCAGCAGTATCCAGATTTCGCACTCATGACGCAGACCGCAAACGCGAGAAACCCATTTCAGAACGCGACAGTGACATACACGATCGGGCCCGCGTACTCCGCCTCGACTATCCCGTCGAAGTCGTCGTCGTCGACTTCTATTCGCCCGAAGAATTTGTTGTAGGCCACACCAAAGCCGACATTGCGCCAGGGAAACCAAGTCACGCCCGCCTTGAAGTCCCGCAGTCTCCCACCGTACTTGTCGTACTCGATGGCGAAGACCTGCGCCAGCCCGTCGAGGTAGAACTTGCCACCGATGTGCCAGAACACCCGCAATCCAATCACGGGCAGCGGACCGTTCACGTCGCCGCCTTCTTCCACCACGGCCGCGCTGCCACTCGGAGACGCGACGCCGCCGCGGATGGTTGCATCGACTATCAAATCGTGAATGCCGAACGACCCGGCCACTTCCAGGTTGTCGCGCTTCAGAAACGCGTATTCGTAGGCGACCTCGATGATCTGCATATCGAGTTCCGCTTCGACGCGGGCATTGATCTCGTACACCGCATCGCCGAACACGATCCGCCGCTCCAGAGTGCGCGAGGCGGAGCGGTTGTTCTCGAAGAACATGGCTCTGACGGAATGACGATCGGCAAACCTCCAGAATGCGTCGAGACGGACGCGATCCTGCTCGCTGATGCCGAGGTCGCGCGCGAATTCACGTCCGATCCGATCCGGCCGTCGTCACTGTCGAGGCGCAATACCGTGTCGGTTTCGACGAAAAACCCGCCGAGGCTGATTTGAACCTTCTGATCGAGGGGACCACGGTCCGCGGCGAATGCCGGCACTGGCGCCATTGCGATCATCATGATGACTCGAATCATTGCGCGTTCCTGCGTTGCCCCGGCGTAACGAGCTCGAGGGTGATTCCCGTTTACTGGCTCAATGCCGCGGCCTCCGCGGTACAATTGCGCTGAGGTTTGAGACCTTTGGCGCGAACTGCGGCGAGTTCGGCTTTGGCAGCCTCCAGCTCAGCGCGGAATGCGGGATCGGCGTGCAATCTCGCGACGGCTCCTGCTCCCAAAGGCCTGCCCTCGATCACGTCGCTTTGCCAATGCACGTTGCATATCACGCGACTCTGTCCGAAAGCCAGACCACGGGCGAGTATCGCATCGGTCTGCTCGGGCGCAACCTCGCTCAGGATGAGCGCCCAAGCCCAGCCGACTGCGGAGTGCCCGGAAGGATACGAGCCATCCTTCAACAGGAGCTTTTCCTCATCCGGCGTGCAAGTGGGTTGTTTGTTCGTGGCGAACGGACGTGTGCGAACGTAATGATCCTTGGCCCTGTAGGTAGATAGACCCGCATCTGCAAGACTGCGCCGCATCAGGATGTAGAGACGCGGCGTGTCCCGCTCCGTGATGGGGGCGTTCAACGCACACGAAAAGGTGCCGGCCGCCCGCGGAAACATCAGGTTGGCGTCCTCGGTCGCCAGCATCCAGCGCGGCGTACCATGGGCACGAAGACTCCTTTTGCTGACGTCCTCGTCGAGTGCCAGAGCGCCAGAGCCTGGAGCGGGAGGCGCGGGAGTCAGGGCCAGGCTGTTGGGAAGCACATTGGGTCGCAGATAACCCGCAAGAATACCCGGACGAATTTCTGGGACCGCAGCGCTCTGGCCTCGGCTTTCGAAAGGTGCGGCGATCGCGACGGCTACCAAAGCAAGCGAAAGTCCGCGCCGCCCAGCACTCCACGACCGATGCCACATCACATGGATCTCCGCTACGACGCGACTTCGAGACCTGGCGGCTTCCAGGTGCCGTTCAATGCCTCCGGCTTGGGCCAGTAGAGGCGCATGAACATGATGAAGGGGCCCTTGGGTGCCGGGAGCCAGTTCGATTCCCTGGCACCGCCGGGCGACTCGTGCTGAATGTAGAACGTGATGCCGCCATCGCTGTCCCGCTTGAATTGCGGAACCATCGGCGAGTTGAGCAAGTAGCGGTCGAGCCGATTGGCGACCAGCAGGCTTGCCGGCAGCTCATACATCGTGAGCGACCAGAACGAGTTGACGGGCGGTAACTGATCCGGGGGAATGCGCATCAAGTACCTGTTCTCGCCGTCCAGCTTCTGACCCTGGGCGTCGACGGCGTACACGGGATACATCGCCTCTTCTTTCGAGTTGCCGTAAATCCCGAGTGCCGCCCCGACCATCCGAAAGAGATAGTTGTTTTTCAGATAGTCCCGGGTGCCGAACATGTCGCCCGCCTTCACTTCACCGCTGTCGATTCGTTTTCTCAGGTTGGCCACGTCGGCCCACGCATCCGATATTCCTTGTTCGATGGCCGCCTTCACCTCCGGCGAGAACGCGTTCACATCGAAGGTTTTCCCTGCGCCCACGTTGATCCTGGCGAATCGCTCCATGAGTTCCTTCTCCGACGGATGCGTCGGGCAGAATTGCAGGGCGAAGTTCAGAATGGCAAAGAACTGCGGCGAGCTCTTTTGAAGCTCGGGAGAAAGCGGCTGCATGAATTCGATCGCAGGCGCGGCGCTCGGTGCCGGCTGGCCGAGAAATGCGGACAGCGGCTGCGACTTGTAGCCCGCCTGGATACGCTTCACGTTTTCGAGATCGCCGGAATCGAACAGCTGCGTGCGATATCCGGCCATCACCAACTCGGTTTCCGAGCGAATGACTTGCCTTACATCCTTGGGCGTCTCGCCTTTCCATCCTGGCCCGGCAACGAGAAAGCTGCCGCCTTCATTGCCCGTGGCCCGGCTGCCGACGTAGGCGAAGTTGTGGGTGTATAGATCGATGAGCTGGATGCTGAAGTAGCGTTCCTTCTCCATCGCGGGCACGGTCAGCACGATGGGTTCGGTGCGCAGGTCCATGCCCACGAAGGAATACGGCGTATCGGAGTTCGGCGTCTGCACCGCCTTGTCGTCGGGTGTGTAGACACGAGCGACACTGCGGATCTCGTTCCATGGAGCCTTGAATTCCGGGTTGCTGCGATCCGCGAAGTAGGCGTATTGGATGCGGTAATTGTCCACGAGTGGAAAGCCATACACATACGCGTCCTTGGCAATGTCGCGCGCTTCCGCGGCGGTGACACTGGCGGAGCCCGCAGGTGCCGGCCCGGATGTGGAGTCCTGCGACGAAGGAGAACACGCCGCGCCGGCTCCAAGCGCGAGAAGCGAAACGACCAGGCTGCGAAACATAGCGTCCTCCTAATTAACTGTGTGGCACCAAAGCCGCGAGCATCACTGGTATTGGATGTACACCGAGTCGATCCTGCCGTTGAACTTGAACGGCGCACGATCGAAATAGACGAGCGACACGGGCGAGTAGCTGTCCATGCCGACGTCGAAGGCGTCATTTGCCGTGAACGTCAATGATGCCGTCACCGGCACGTTACCCT
The DNA here is from genome assembly GCA_963846605.1 of uncultured Pseudomonadota bacterium. Taxonomy (GTDB): domain Bacteria; phylum Pseudomonadota; class Gammaproteobacteria; order Steroidobacterales; family Steroidobacteraceae; genus CADEED01. The sequence continues at coordinate 357,595 of CAWJWS010000001.1, read as the reverse complement.
TGGCGACTTCCTTGCCATCTACCCGGATGACCACATCCATCGGCGCGGAGTGCTTCTGCGCCGTGAGCCGCGAGTCGATCTCGATCTTCACTTTTCCTGCAGGCAACGAGTTGCTCGTGAGTATCTGCGTGCGCCGGAAGTGGTAGCCCTCTCGATGCGGTGCGGGCAGGCGCAGGGTATTTTCAACTACCGCCGGCTCCCATTGCGAAGACTCGCCCGCCAGGACGCCATAGAAATAGTCGAAGCCGAACAGTCGTCCGGTCGGCCAGAGGTCGAACGGTCCCTGCTGGGTCGTTTCCCACGCCGGAGTGTTGTGCCATTTGCCGAAGGCGGTCGGCGGGAGCTTGCCTGTGTAGCCTTCCCAGTCGTTCGCGAGCTCCGCGATCTGTCCGAAGCCGAGCCGGTGGGGATTGCGCCCGGTGAGAAGTGAGGCCCGCGTCGGCGAGCAGACCGAGGCGTAGTGAAAGCGGTTGTGCGAGATGCCGCTCTTCGCGACGCGCGACAAGGTCGGTGTGTGGATGTCGCCGCCGTAGGGGTCGGGCAGGGCCGGCCCGACGTCGTCGTGCATGATGATGAGGATGTTAGGCGCGTCCTGCGGCAACCGGCGCGGCTGCGCCTGCGGCGCATAGGTGGATTCCTTGAAACTTGGGCCGGCCTTGCTGCCAGAGGGCACCGGCGGGAGCGGCAGGCTGTCCTGTGCGTGTGCGCCTCCTCCGACAACCGCGAGCGACAATGCGATCATCGTAATGACTCGAGTCATTTCGCGTTCCTCAGTTGCCCGGTGTCAGGTGCTCAAGCATCCGCAACTGCATCCCATAGCGATATAGAGATTTCGCACTCATGGCGCAGGCCGAGCGGTTGCGTGCGTATTTCTGATAGCCGCGAGCGGCAAGGCACTTCAACCAATAGCGGGTCAGCTACTGCGAGATCGTCGACGACAGAGCCTTGACGTCGCAGACAACGATCGAGCCGTACTTCACCTCGATGTAGCCGAGCCGGACGAAGTCCCGCAGGATCGGGATGACGGTGTTGCGGGACAGATTCACGAGCTGGCCCAACCTCTCCTGGCTGAGGTAGATAGGGGAGGGCTCACCCGGTGCGAACACGTGGCTGCGAGCCCCGGAAACGCGCAGCAGTACTGCGGCGGTTCTCATCACCGGGTCGCGCAACATCGAGTCGGAGGCGATGCCGACGGCCAAAGCGCTCGTCAGCGTGCTGAGCAAGGCGATCCATCGCCAGCCTGCCGGGTCCGCCTCGAGCATCGCGCGACATTCGGCCAGCGGCAGCGTCGCCAACGTCGAGGGTCGGGTTGCGACGACGGTGACCCGTCGCGGCTTGTCCCATATCAGCGGCCACTCACCGAACCAGAAACCGGCAGCGGCGAGATGCACGAGGTGCGGAGCCGAATCCGGTGGAGGCAGCTCGAACTCCACCGCGCCGTTCACGACGACCCAAAGGCCTCCGGGCGGATCTCCCGCGCGATAGATCGACTCGCCCTTTCCGAAGTCGCGCACCTGAATTCGCGCCAGCACATTTTCCCGAAAGCTGAGCGGCGTGAACGACAGCCAGCCGTGCTCTGCCAGGAAATCAGTCGGAGCGATGTTCATCATATTGGGCAATTGTGCAACCTTGTGCAGTCGGCTGGGACTCACAATGCTAAATATGGCGTAACGGAGCCGATTGGTTCCATCACGGTCTTAGGGGAATCTCATGTATCCATTCAGCAGGCACGCGCGCGTGCCGGCGCTGCTCGTATTGCTTTGCGCATCGATCCCGGCACACGCAACCACGTTACGGCCGATGAACATCGTCGACCTGATCGACCACTCGGAAACCATCGTGGCGGGGCGCGTCGAAACGGTCGTCGACGGCTTCACTGCGAGCGGAATGCCGTATACCGAGATCACCATTCATGTCATCGAGCGTCTCCGCGGCGCGCAGGGCAGCCGCTATACGTTTCGGCAGTTCGGCCTGAGCGCACCGCGCACGATGCCGAATGGCAAGGTGTATCTCGGCGGGCGTCCCGAGGGCTGGCCCACCTGGAACGTGGGTGAGGTGAGTCTGCTGTTCCTTTATCAAAAGGCTCGTGTCACCGGCTTCCAGACAACGGTGGGCTTGGGTTACGGAAAGCTCGGCATGGGCAACGGAGTGGCGGTCAATGCGTATGACAACGTCGGCCTGTTTTCCAATGTCGAGCTCGACCGCAGCAGGTTGAGTGCCGAAGAGAACAGGATGTTCGACGCCAAGAACGGGCCGGTGAACGCCCAGACGTTGCGCAACTTCGTGCGTCGTGTCGTCGATCAGAAAGTGACCGCAGGGAGCAGCACCAATGCCGTCGACTAACAAGTACCTTGGCGCTCTCTTCACGCTCGGTCTGTCGGCGTTGGCGGTGCCCGCGCTGGCAGGCGGTCCGCTCGCCATCGTTCCGACGCCGCACGGCGTGCAACCCGCGCGCTGGGAAGGCACCGTCAAGGTGTATACCGACCTTGGCACGCTCGGCGTCGTCGACAACGCGCTCGCGAATCAGCTGGTTCGCAACTCGCTGCAGCAGTGGTCTTCCGTGCCGACGTCGAGCTTCCGCGCGCAGATCGTGGGCACCGTCGGCGATATCGGCCTCAGCGACATCGTCGGCGCGAACGCCGGCAGCATCATCGGCGCCGACAACGGCGGCGGTATCCATGTGATCTACGATGCCGATGGCACCGTACTGGCCGATTACATGGGAGTCGGCTATGGCGTGCTCGGTATCGCGACCCCGGAGTTCCTGGAGGCGGAAGGATCGACGCGCATCGTCGAAGGCTGGGCGATCATCACTGCGCAGGGAGAAGGCGTGGAAGAGGTCGTGACCGGTGCGCCACTCGCCGGAGTCATCACCCACGAGTTCGGTCATGCCATCGGACTCGCACACACGCAGACGAATGGTCTGTACTTCCGCAATCAACCGATCGAGATGTGGGGCGTGCCCGCGGGCAGGGAAAAAGCCGGTCCCGATCAGTGTGCGTCGACGATTACGACTTACCCGACGACGGAACAGGTCGAGACCATGTTCCCTTTCATCGATCCCTATCCGTCCAGTCCAACTTACAACAGCCCGGGCATGGCCACGGTGAACGTGGCCGACGACAAGTCAGCGCTATCGTCCCTGTATCCGGCGCCTCACTACCGCCAGAAGACCGGCACGATCGTGGGCCGCGTGACGGCCAGGGATGGAGTGAGCCAGATCATGGGCGTCAACGTCATCGCCCGGAACGTCGCCGATCCCTTCGATGCGATTTCGAGAATTTCGGGCGATCGAACGCAGGGGATGGTTGGTCTGGACGGCACGTTCGAAATCACCGGCCTGATGGCGGGCGCGAAGTACGTGGTCTACATCGACCAGATTGGAGCGGGCGGTTTCAGCACGCCGAAGACCATCCTGCTCGGCCCCGAGGAGTACTGGAACGCCGGCGAAAGCAGTGATGGGTCGCTCGACGACGCCTGTGCGGCGTCGAAGATCGTGCTCAACAGCGGCGAGATCCGCCACATCCGCATCATGATGAACGGGATCGACCGCGCTCCCACGTTTACGCATCTGCCGTACTCGCTGCCGCTCGATCTCTCCGACAACGGCCAGCGCGTTGTCGGCTTGTATGGTCCATTCCAATCCCCCTATTGGACGTGGAGCAAGCAGCGCGGCATGCAGGACATCGATGGCGTGGGCTTCATGGGAGCGGTCTCGGGTGATGGTCAGGTTGTCGGCGGCACGATCACGAAGCCGGTGGAGACCGAGTACGGTCCCGTCGATCAGGAACGCGCGGCGCTCTGGACACGCGCGAACGGCTGGAAATCCATTGCCGATGAGAGCTTCCAGGGCTGCGACATCTTCCAGACCAGCGTCTGGGACGTGAACCGCGACGGTTCGGCGGCGGTGGGGCTTGCATTCCAGGACTGCACACATGTCTATGCCTTCAAGTGGACGGCAAAGCACGGCATGCGTCGTCTGGGCAAGACCAGCGCAGGCGCCGCGCGGGCCAACGCCGTCTCGAGTGATGGCGATGTCGTCGGTGGCTGGGAAGAGATTCCCGAAGCCGGCGGCTTCCGCGTCGGCTCGATTTGGGAGGGGCGCGAGCAGATGTTGCTGACGGATCCTGAGCCACGGAATCCGTATGGCTATGTCGGCGAGATCATGGCGATCAACGGCGCCGGAACCATGGGCGTCGGCTATGGCGCGGGCATCGACAACAAGGATGCGTACAAGTGGACCAGCGAAGACGGCATGGTCAACATCGGTCGTTACCCGGGCTCGGTTTGTTATACCTACTACGATTGGGAGACCGGCGAGCCACGTGAAGCCTGCGAAAACCGCGAAACGGCCGCGATCTCGATGTCGAACGACGCCAGGGTCATCACCGGTGCATCGCGTCTGACACATCTTGGCGTCGATGATGCGGCTATCTACACGCGCGGCCTCGGCTGGATGCTGATGGGCGAATTCCTCGCGAGTCAGGGTGTGCTCGAGATGTCACGCTGGCAGGTGCTCGGCGCCAGGGTCTCCGCGGATGGCAAGGTCTTGACCGGCACGGCGTTCCCGCTCGCTGCCGACTACTACCACGGCTTCCGCCTCGAGCTCGATCAGGTGTTCGTCTGTCACGACAGACATCGTGGCCGTGGTCACACCATGCGGGTCGGATTCCCCGATGGGATGGATGCGCATCTCGAGCACGGCGACGCGATCGGGCTTTGCGCGGGAGATTCGACGCTCTGATCAGGCGCGAGGTCGATGCCCGCCGCAGGCTCGTCCTCGCCTCTGAATAGCGACGCGCCGCATTGAGCATCGCGCCTTGGCTCGAAGTTGGGCACCCCGAGCAGCTCGCTCGCCTCGAAGCCGGAGTCGTTGAAACTCAGTGTCTGAGCGAAATCGGCAGCGAGGAGAAAAAAGTTTCGCAGGTCTCGTTTTCACAAACTACTTCAATCTGCGGCCCCTCGTGACGCGCGACAAAACGCGATGCAGGTCGAGTTGACAGGTGCATCGCGGCAAAAAGGAAAAGAAGGCTAAACGTCAACGCTGAAGCTTTCTGGCGCTACCGTGAATCGGGGGATGATTGCGCCGTCGCTGGAGCGGCGACGGATCGATTGCTGGATTGTGGTGCTGAGAGTCAATGAGATGAAAGGCCCATCACCCGCAGGCTGCAAAACCCGCAACATTGGCGCCGATGCGAAAATTGTCCGCAACCAGCTTGCAAGTGATCCTGATCGTGGTCAGCGCTTCTATCGGATTGGCGCGTGCCCAGCGCGTCGAAACGGCACCGGTAACGGCGCCACCGGCGGCACCATCAGAGTTGCAGACACGGGTCGAGTCGCTGGCCGAGTCCGGGCTCTTTGAGATTCACGGCGCGTCCATTGCTTATCCGAACATCCTCTACGCGTTTTATTCGCAGCGTGGGTTTCGTCCCGCCTGGACGGATTCGAGATTGGCGAGCGACCTGCGGCGCGCGCTGAAAGACACCGAAGCCGACGGGCTCGATCCGCGCGATTACCACATACCGCTTCTCGATCAGCTGGCCAATTCCGCTGCTGCCGGCGAGCAGGGGAGCAGTTCGGTCCGGGCGGCGTACGAGATCCTGCACACCGATGCGTTGCTGAGGGTCGCCGACCATCTCATGTTCGGGAAAGTCGACGCCGCATCGTTCGACGCGCACTGGAACTACACGGGCAGCCCAAAAGGAATCGACGTCCCGAAAAGGATCGAGCTCGCCCTGGCGAGCGGCGACCTCTATGCCGAGATCGAAAAACTGAAACCGACGCATCGAATGTATCTGGCATTGAAGCAGGAGCTGGCGCGCTATCGGCTTACCGCTTCCACGGCCGAAAAGATCTCGATCGCATCGGGAAAAGCGATCGAACCGGATACGCACGATGAGCGGATCATTTCATTGCGTAGCCGTCTGTCGCTCGGCGGCGATCTCGATGCGGCCGAAGTCTCGTCATCCGATCTCTACGATCCGACGCTTCGGACCGCCGTCCGGCGATTCCAGGCGAGGATGGGGTTGCTGGACGATGGCAAGATCGGCAAGCGCACGATCGAGGAACTCAATGTGCCGCTGGAAGATCGCATCCGCCAGCTCCGAGTGAATCTCGATCGCGGCCGCGTGCTGTTACACGAGCTGCCTCATGAGTTCGTGATCGTGAACATCGCCGCGTATTGGGTCTTCCTGGTGCGTGGCCAGGAAACGGTGTGGAACGCACGGGCGCAAGTGGGCAAGACGTACCGGCGCACGCCGATGTTTCGGTCTGCCATCAACTACCTGGTGCTGAATCCCACGTGGACCGTTCCTCCCGGCATCATCAAGAACGACATTCTTCCGGACGCGAGGCGCGATCCCGCGTCGATCACGCGGCGCGGTCTCAACGTCCTGAATGCGCAAGGAAACGTGATCGATCCGGCCAGCGTCGACTGGTCGAAGTTCAAGAGCGGAAATATTCCTTACACGCTGCGGCAGGATCCGGGACCGAAGAACGCGCTCGGCCGCGTCAAGATCATGTTTCCGAATGCATATTCCGTCTACCTGCACGACACGCCGTCGCAGTCGAAATTTGAAGATACCGATCGTGCGTTCAGCTCGGGCTGCGTGCGCGTTGAGCGCCCGCTCGACCTCGCGGAACTGCTGCTGGCGAATCCATCAGTGTGGAACGCCGCAACCATCCGGCAAGCGATCGACGCGGGCCGAACGCGGAACCTGACACTGCCAAACAAAATACCAGTGCTGCTTGCCTACATGACCGCGTGGGTAGATCCGCAGGGCCGAGTGAATTTCCGCCGCGACGTCTACGGACAGGACGCGCAATGGGCCGCTGGACTCGCGCGGCCATACACACCACGCGCTTTGCCGAACTAGCGAAACACACCCCTTTCAAGAATTGTCCCGTGACCGACAGGCCGCCCGACGCTCAACCACAGACTCCACGAGTCCGTGGATGTCGTGCCCAGACCAAGGGTAAGCGGGCCGAACAAGGTGCGGCCAGTGAGGAATACCGATCCGCCGTAGATCTCGCCGTCTGCGCCACCGTCGAAGCGATCGAAGATCTGGCCGCCGGTGACGCCGACTCCCAAGTAGAACGCAAGGTTCCGGATGGGCAGCACGTCCTTCACTTTCCACAGATAGCTGGTCTTGGCCAGCCAGTAGTCGTGGACGCGCAGCTCGCCTTGTTCGAAACCCGGGAAGCTATTGGGTCCGCCCACCGAGAACGTGCGATCGGCAGGGAGTTCACTGTCCAGATCGGAGCCACCCGCGACTGTCAGCCATATCACGTCGCGTCGCAAAGGCACCGCCATGCCAATGCCGATCTCCGCCCGCTCCCAATTGCGATCACCGCCCAGGGAGTCGGCACTCTTCAGGTAATCGATTGCCATGGCCAGTCCGCGCGTCGGACTGAACGTCGTGTCGCGGCTGTCGAACTCGGCCTGGATGCGCAAACCGGCATCCACTGATTTGCCCTCGGGCAAGAGTGCCGGCCCGATATCCACGCCAATGTCGCGTTCGTCATACATGTAGCCGACCCGCATCTGTCCGTAACGACCGAGGTTCGCACCCAGATCGAACTGCCCGACGAGATCCCTGAACTCGTAGCGCGCGAGCCGCTTTTCATCCGAGAACACATCTTCGAGCGAACGCGAGAAGCCGACGCGTGGTTCGACGAAGAATCGATGCGCGGAATCGATCGGCTGGAACAGACTGGTCGCAACCAGTGTCTCGCCGCCCAGCTGCACCTCGTTGAACCACTGCGCGCCGAGCGAATTCACCCAGGTGCGGGTATGCCGGCCGTACAGGGAAAACGTCACGTCGCCTTCGCGGGACGAATAGGCCCCGAGATCCAGCCGCAGATAGTTAGGTCCCCACCTCTTTTCGATCGGCAGCCAGGTGAGTGTCGGCGAGTCGCGATCGCCATCGAGGCGATAGCTGACGGTCTCGAAATCCTGCAGCGCCGAGATCCGTTGCGCCTCCTCGCTGATCGCCACGATGTCGACGGGGTCGCCCGATTTCACCTGCTGTCTTCCAACCAGGTAATCGGGATTGACGAGCTTCAGTCCTTCGTAACGCACACCGGCGAAGTGGCCATTGATCGCCTGGGATTGCGTCACCCTCGTTCGCCAGGCGAGATACTGGGATTCGGAAACCGCGTACTTCGAGAGTTCGCTGGCCAACTTGCGGGCCGCGGCCTCGCCGAGCGGCACTGTATCCGGCACCCGTTCGAAATCGGCGGTTCCGATATCGCCCATAATGACATCGATGCGGACGTCTCCGGGTTTCAGTGACGCCAGTTGCAACTCTTCGTTCGCAATGATCATGACGTCCATCGCGCGCGACAGGAGCTGCACGGCCGCCTGCATTTTCAGCGGATCCGCATCGGGCTCGACCAGATTCACGACGATGACATGATCGCCACACAGCTGCCGCCCTATGTCGATCGGAATGTTGCGCACCAGGCCGCCGTCCGAAAGGATCATGCCGTCCATGACCACCGGCGCGAACGCGCCTGGAATCGCCATGCTGGCGCGCATCGCGGTCGCGAGATCGCCCTTGTGGAGCACGACCATTCGGCTCGAAACCATGTCGGTCGCGACGGCCCGGTAAGGAATCGGCAATTTGTCGAAGTCGGTTTCGAGGCGCGCTCTCGCGACGTACACGCGCAGCAGATCCTCGACATTGCTGGTGTTGACGAGGCCGGAGGGGGCCATGATGCCCTTGGGCGTGATGCCGAACTCGAGCTCGTTGCTGTACGTGGGACCGGCACGCTTCTGTTCGATGGGTTCGAGATCGCGACGCCCCTGGCTGCCAACTACTCTCTTCCAGTCGATATCCACCAGGAATTGTTCGAGCTCATTTGCCGGTATGCCGGCGGCGTAACCGCCGCCGATGAGCGCGCCCATGCTGGTGCCAGCGATGCAATCGATCGGCACCCGCAATTCCTCAAGCACTTTCAGCACACCGACGTGTGCGCCCCCTTTCGCGCCACCTCCGGCGAGCACGAGACCGACACGCGCTCTGCCGTCGGCGTTCGGTGCTTCGGCACCAGTGGCCGCGATTGGATTCAGGAACTGCAATGCACCTGCAAGCAGAACGATCCACTGGAGGCGGCGATGGAATTGCATGTCGATTACCTCGTGTCCGGTGCCACCAGCTTCCACTGATCCCGGCGAGGTGACTATCGACAATCCGCAGCCAGGCTGCGCGCCAGCTAAGAGCGTGGCTCAGCAGCTCTTCAGAATTCCTTCCTTTTGCTTTCTTCGTCGCCATTGGTGACGCGCTTGGACGCACGAGGCTGAGATTGCCCACCGTTACATCGGCGATGATCCCGTGCCGAGCTATCTACACCCGCGGCTTCGTGGCGCGAACTGTTTTTTGGGTCGGGCGGATGGTGCAATGCGTATTTCTGATAGTTGCGACCGCCGCATTGGTGGCATGATTCATCGGTGAGCCTGGCAATCCTCTGGGCTTGATGCCGCAGAAAAAGAAGCGGCCGATTCGCGCTTACATTCGTCGTCGCAGCGGACCGGCGGCAGCCGCAAATAGAAAGAAGAACCAACGGACGGTAGCGCCTGTGTCCGCCCTGGCGGCCCGTTCGGGCGAGCGCCCGCTCTCGTACGCGTGCGCGAGTCGTTTAGGTCCTGTGGTCGCCGTCGAGCGATAGTTTGATATCGCGTACAGGCTCGAGCGCACAGGATTTGCGGGTCAATTCCACTACCAGGTGAATTTCGGTGCAGCCATGAAAATAGAAGCGTCCTCAGTATCGATCACCAGAAACATGCGGATCAGACTCCTTGCGTTTTCGATTGCATTGGTCGCTTGCGGTGTAGCTAGTGCGCAGAACAGCGACGCGTGGCGCTGGAGTGTCACGCCATACCTGTGGGGCAGTGACGTTTCCACGGATGTAACCTTTCCATCCGGCCAGGCAGTCGGGGGAGAGCTCAGTTTCGAGGACATTCTCGACAAGCTCGACTTCGCTGCAATGGTGCACGTCGAAGGCCACCGCGGCGACTGGGGCATGTTATTCGATGCCACTTACGTTGACATGAGCGATGACGCGACGAACGGACCGGTTGCGACGACGGTCGAAGCCAAGGTTGGTCTCTATGAGCTCGGTGCGGTGTACTCGCCGGGCGCGGAAAAAGGGCCATTCAGCGGGATCCTCGGCGTGCGCATCGTCGAATCCGAGATGGATCTCAGGTTCTTGAGTCCGCCAATAATCGCTGGCGTGACTCGTTCGGCAGACGAGAGCTACACGGATTTCCTGGTGGGCGCTCGATACCTGTTTTCGTTCAACGATCGCTGGGGGCTGAACCTGAGAGCAGATACAGGCGTGGGTGATACAGAGAAGGACTGGTCCTTGCACGCGCAGCTCGGCTGGCGGTTCGGCCGCGGCCTCAGCAAGGCCGTGCTCTTCGGTTGGCGCCACCTCGAGCTCGAATTCGAACAGGACGGCAGGGAGACCGAAGTAACCATGGACGGCCCACTCCTCGGCGTCATGTTCGGGTGGTAGCGCTCAGCGGCCATGTACATTCGGGGGCATCGAGGACGGCCGCCAAGTGGCCATGGATCCTGCCGGTGGCTGCGTTGTGCGCGCTGTCTACGGCCTTGCTGATTCCATCCAACACTGCGGTGTTGGTTACCTGCAGTGTCGCGCTATTCGGTGCAGTCATCAGCGCCGTGCACCATGCCGAGGTCGTCGCCCATCGGCTTGGCGAACCGTTTGGGACCCTGGCGCTCGCGCTGGCTGTCACTGTGATCGAGGCTGCGCTGGTTCTCTCCATGATGCTGGCCGGCGGCGAGGCAAGCGCGGCTATCGCTCGCGACGCCATCTATTCGGCCGTGATGATCATCTGCAACGGTGTCGTCGGTCTGTGTTTGCTGGTCGGGGGTCTCCGCCATAGGGAGCAGGCTTTTCGAATCGAGGGCACGGGCTCGGGATTGGCCGCACTTGCTGCGCTCAGTACCCTCGTGCTGGTCGCGCCTGCTTTTACAGTGAGCGCACCGGGGGGCGCGTACACGACCGCCCAGCTCGTGTTCGTTGCGATCGCATCGCTGACGTTGTGGCTCGTCTTCGTCTTCATACAGACGATCAGGCATCGGGACTATTTTCTCCCGTCTGAATTGCCGGGCGACGAGACGAATCATGCGGCTCCGCCAAGCGTGCGCGTCGCCTGGCAAGGCTTCACCTTGCTGGTGGTCTCGCTCATCGGCGTCGTGGGGCTTGCGAAAGTTCTGTCGCCAGACATCGACCGGACGGTCGTCGCTCTCGATGCACCCATTGCCATCGCAGGCATTCTGATCGCGATGATCGTCCTGCTGCCGGAGACCGGGGCTGCACTGCGGGCTGCACACGCCGATCGATTGCAATCGAGCATGAATCTGGCGATCGGTTCGGCGATGGCCTGCATCGGTCTGACTGTCCCGGTCGTGGCTGTCGCAGCCGTTGCGTTTGAGCTGCCGCTGGTTCTCGGACTCGAGCCGACCGAGATCGCGTTGCTCGCATTGACGTTTGTCGTGGGCACCATCACGTTGGGATCGGGGAGAAACAACATGATGCAGGGCACGATCCATCTCAGCATCTTCGCGGCTTTCCTGTTCCTCACGCTCGTACCCTGACATGCGTGCCTCGCTGCCAGATTGCGAAATTCAGATAGCGCGATGCTGTCGACTCGCCCAAGCTGCGCGCATGTATTCACGTCACTGGGTAACTGCAGTATTCGGTCTTGCGCTCGCGACAACAGCGACCGCTCAGGAAGATGTGCAGGAGCTGGCGAAGAAGCTTTCGAATCCGGTCTCATCACTCATCAGCATGCCGATGCAGTTGAATTGGGACACGGACATCGGCACCAGCGATGAGGGCGAGCGCTACACGCTCAACGTCCAGCCTGTGATTCCGATTTCAATGAACGAGAAATGGAACATTATTTCCCGCACCATCGTTCCGCTCGTCGACCAGTCGGACGTCTTCCCCGGCATGGGCAGTCAGAGCGGCGTCGGCGATGTTATCCAAAGCGCCTTCTTCTCGCCGAAGGAGCCGACGGCTACAGGGTGGATCTGGGGTGCGGGTCCTGTGCTGCTGCTGCCAACCGCGAGCGACGATCTGCTGGGGAGTGAAAAATGGGGCATCGGCCCGACGGCGGTAGTGCTGAAACAGACAACTGCGGGAGTGACGTATGGCGCGCTCATCAATCACATCGAGTCGTTCGCCGGTGAAGAGAGCCGCGCCGACATCAGCGCAACATTCTTCCAGCCCTTCGTTGCGAAGGCTCTCGGCAGGGGCGCGACTGTAACCTTCAACATTGAATCGACCTACGACTGGGAAGGCGAACAATGGACCGTTCCCTTCAATCTCAGCTACTCGCAGGTGCTGCCGCTCGGCAAGCAGCTGGTGAGTGTCGCTGCCGGTGCGCGCTACTACGTCGAGGCGCCCGACGGCGGTCCGGAATGGGGCCTGCGTTTGGTCATCACGCTGTTATACCCGCGCTAGGCCGAAGAAGATTCGCCATGAGACGCAGCTCGTACGTCTGCGCTCGTCTTCCGCTCATCAGTATCGCACTCCTGATGGCGACGCCCTCGCTCACACGGGCGGAGGACACGATGGAGCCATCGCTGCGTGGCCCCGATCGCACCATCAGCCTTCCCTATGGATTCTGGAATGAGAGCTTCGGCGCCGCGGCTGCGTACGTCTACGCACGCAACGGCTATCCACAACCGCAATCCGGCCTGCTCGGCACGGTGATGGCGGGGTCGACCGGCTCCGCCATGGGTTTTGTCATGGGCCAAAACATCCAGCTCTTCGGTATCGAGCGATTGCTCTTCGATCCTATCTTCTCGATTGGATACTTCGGTGACGTCGAAGCATACGTCGATGGAAACCCTGACTTTGCCGACGTACGCGCTGGCAGCAACGATTCGGATGCGGACGACTTCATCACGGGCAGCGGCTGGGACACCTACTTCCGGTTCCGCTTCAAGTATCTGCTCCCGATTGGCAGCGGGCGCGAGCAGGTGACTCCCGCATACCAGTTCAGCGACGGCCTGCTGACCGGCGGCGCCAGCGGCGCCGCCGCGTGGAATCCATTGACCAGCGGCCGGACGTTTCTCGAACTGCGTCCGTTCTACCGAACGCAGAATATCGAAGACGATGACCTCGATGAGGAGCAGAGCACTAACGGGGTCGAGTTCAGTGTCTTCTGGGACAACCGCGACTATCCCGCAAATCCGTCCCGCGGAAACGCGTTGAGCCTCAAGGCTGCACGCGACTGGGGATTCGCGAACAGCTCCGCGTCCTGGTCCAACTTCAGCGCCGAGTACGATCAATATTTCTTGCTCGGCGATATCAAGGGCTTTCGCCAGAGCGTGCTCGCCATAGACATGTGGACCTCCTACTCCCCGACTTGGGAAGTTCGGCCCGATGGCACAATCGACCACCGGCCGCCCGCGTTCAGCGGAGCCACCTTGGGTGGACTCTTGCGTATGAGGGCGTACCCGTCCCAGCGCTTCAGCGACAAAGCGGCCATCTGTTACGGGGTGGAGTTGCGCATGATTCCTGATTGGAACTTCTTTGACCGCATCCCCTGGTTGCAGGAACACCTCGGAATGGAATGGATGCAACTGGTGGGCTTTGCCGAGGTTGGCCGCGTGGCGCCGTCGTTCAATCTGCGAACTCTGCATGAAGACCTCCGTTGGAACGCCGGGCTTGGCTTGCGCGTCTGGGCGAAAGGACTGGTCGGGCGGGTGGATCTCGCATACTCCGACGAAGGCTTCGGCGTGCAGATGATGGTTGGTCATCCGTTCCAGTTCTGATGAGCGTCGCGCGATTGTTTGATATCGCACGCCGGGTTGATATCGGACGATTTGCTCAGCTGTTCGCAGGGAGGACAAGAACGTGCATCACACAAAATTCGAGCGACGATGCTTTCTCAGAGTAACGGGTGCCGCCGCCGTCACGACGGCGTTGGGGATGGCGCCCGTGGCAAACGTCGCTCACGGCGCGGCCTTGACGAAGGTGCAGCGAGACAAGCTCACGCCCGATGAAATCATCGCGCTCATGAAGAACGGTAATCAGCGCTTTAGACAGGGAAAGGAGTCGCCGCACGATTACCTCGCGCAGCAGAAGGCCAGCGCCAAGGGCCAGTATCCGGCCGCCGTCATACTGAGCTGCGTCGACTCGCGTGCGCCCGCCGAGACGATCCTGGACTTGGGGATCGGCGACTGTTTCAACGCCCGCGTAGCCGGTAACGTCGCGAACGATGACCTGCTGGGGAGCATGGAATTCGCCTGCAAGGTCGCTGGCGCGAAGGTCGTACTGGTGATGGGGCACACGGCGTGCGGTGCCGTGAAGGGCGCAATCGATAACGTGCAGCTGGGCAATCTCACGGGCCTGCTTGCCAGGATCAAACCCGCCGTTGCCGCTACCGAATATGCCGGTGAGCGTACCGCGAAGAATTACGGCTTCGTAGACGCCGTGGCTCGCAAGAACGTAGCGCTGACGATGCAGGAGATTCGTCGGCGCAGTGCTGTGTTGAGCGAGCTTGCGGGCTCGAATGCAATCAGGATCGCCGGCGCAATGTACGACCTGGAAACCGGCGTGGTCGAATTTATCAGCTGACAGCGGTTTTCCAGCCAGGAGACATGAAATGAAAATGAAGAAGCACATTGCGGTCATCGCAGCGGCGGCAGTGTTCGGCGTAATTGCGGAACCATCCTGGGCGCAAAAGAAGGGACAAAGCGTCAGCATTCAATACGGCAACGTCACCTCAGTCCGAGACGTAGACCTCAAATCCGCCGCGGTACCTGCAAGCGCCGTGGTAGGTGGGGCGCTCGGCTTGGCGTCGGGCTCAGGCAAGTCGTCCAGCAAGAAAGCGCGCAATGCCATCGTGGGCGCGGCAGCGGGCGGTGCCATCGCAGGCGCCTCTCAAGGAAGTCAGAAGGGCAGGATGTACCAGGTGCAGGTCGGCGCCGGTGACCTGATCCAGGTTGTGAGCGATCAGCGCGAGATTCGCGTTGGCGACTGCGTCGCCGTGGAAAAGGCGGGTGACACCGCCAACATTCGCAGAATTTCGGGGAGCTATTGCGAAAAAGGCAACGATGCGGCAGTGAAGGCCGTCGCCAGTGAAGCGCAAAAGGACGCCGAAGAGTGTGCGTCCGCCAAGCAGCAACTGGTAGATGCCACGACGCCGCAGGCAGCGGACCTGGCGGGCCGCAAGATAGCGCTCCTGTGTAACAACTGAGGCAATGCCAGAGCCAGATGGCCCGGAGGGATCAGGCGAGAACATTAGGCAGACAGGAGTCAGAGCGTCGCGTAGTTAGCGTCCCCAGTGCGTCAACATGCCGAGCGTAAACCTGCCCGCCGAATCCGCATCCGCTCTGCGCTGCCCTAACTGCAGTGCCACGCCGATTGGCGCCTACTGTCATGAATGCGGCCAGAAGCGCATCCAGGCTCGCCTCACGTTGAGGGAACTCTTTGGCGATATCACACGCCGCGTGTTCCGATATGACAAGGCGTTGCTGCACACCTTCTGGCGTGCGGTGCGCGCGCCCGGAGTGCTTGCCGAGGATTACCTGGCCGGGCGCCGCCGCGGAATCCTCGATCCCGTGCAGTACTACATCAGCTCGGTCTTCGTGCAGTTCCTGGTGGTGGTGCTGACGCGGTCGCTGGCGCCGCTCATGGACCGCATGTCCGCCCTCAACTGGCTAGGTGTCATCGGCGGCATCGTCGCCACGCGCATCCTCGTGGTGTTCGTAGTCGGCGCCTTGTGGCAGGGGTTGTTCCGCCCCAAGCGGCACAACCTGGCGGAGTACTATGTCTTTTCGCTGTACGCCTTCGCTACCATCGGCATCCTCTGGGCGTTGCTGCCCCTGTTGGATCTCATCGTACCGGCGGCGTTGGGTGAAAGTCCGAATGTGGTGGCCGCGGTGTGTATCGCGCTGGAAGCCGGCTACATCGTGCACGGCGTCCGCGACTATTCCGATCTGCCGGTGGCGACGGCCGCTTTGCGCGTTGCGCTGGTGTTCGCGCTGACCTACGGCGCGCTCTATCTACTGGGCGGCAGCTCGGACTGGTACGAATATCTGATACCACCTTTGCCGAGGCCGTGATATCGGTATTTCCGAGCCATCACCGCCGACCGTCGCTACATCTGCAGGTCGCCTGGCGGCTGTGCGAAAAACCGCGAGGGTTTCAGTCGTCTTCATGATTTCTCTCTTTCAGAACGCGAAATTGAAGAAAACCTGCGGGCCCGAATAGGTCCAGTCAAGACTGCCGTTGAGATCATCGCTTTCGACGTCGACATCGATACCGAACGAGTCGTAGCCGGCACCGATTCCGAACCACTGTTTGGGCTGCCAGATGAAAGCGGCGCGATAGTTGGTAATCGTGCCGTCGGCGCCGCCGAACTTGATCGCGAAGAACTGTACTTGGGCGTCTAACCACCAGGTGCCGCCAAGGTTCCACATGCCGCGAGCACCGATCACCGGAAGTGGGGCGCCGACCGACGCCTCGCTGCCCACCGTCGTCGTGCCGCCGCCGCCGCCGGGAGTCGCATAGGTGCCGGTGAGCTCCGCGGAAAAGGCCGTGTAGTGCAGGCCGGCACTCAGCACCAGTTCGCGACCTTCATTGTTTGAAAAGTCGTATTCGTATGCGACTTCCACCACGTAGAACCCGAAATCGGAGTCGACCGAAGCGTCGATGGGAAAGGTTTCGCCATTCCATTCGATTTCCCGGTCGAGAACGCGGTGCCCCCTGTTCGAGTTTTCGGTGTACATCAACCGCAGGTGGTGCTTGTCGTTGATGCGCCAGTAGCTGTCGAGCCGGACGCTGGTGCCATCGAGTTCGCCGAACGTGTCGCCCCAGTCGAACGAGGTGCCCGTGGAGGTTTCGCCGTCGGCACGGATCACGAGATCGGTCTCATTGGTGAAAGTGCCGAGTGAAATCTGGAACGGTTGCTGCGTGAGTTGGGAGTCCTCCGCCTCGGCCTGGCCCGCGAACATTGCGAGAAGTACGCTTCCGGCAAGAAGCTGCAGCAGTGGATCGCGCGTGAACGCCGGTCGGTAGTTGGTCATGGTGGATTCCTCAAACTCATCGGCGCGGGGGAATTCTTCGAGTGGCTATGGTGAGTCGGCACCCTTGAGTGTCTATCGTGAAATCGCACACTCTTGAGCGGCGTCGCGTACCGGAATTCTCGCCAGTGATCACTCGTCGACCCTTGTACGAGCCAGCAATGTCTCCGGGAAGTGGGACCTTGGTCTGATGGTGCGTCGCGGAGGGGAGGGTTGGCGGTTGTCGTTGTTGCGCAATCTGGCGCAAGGCAAGATGGCGCCATGGCTACCCAATCGAGCCCGGACACCCGCAATATTCTCGGTAGTTCGTTTCGGGAGTGGGTATTCACTTCGTCCGTAGTACGGAGCGCTCTCGCGTTCTGTTGTTTCGAAGTCGCGTACTACTTCGCTTATCGCTATGGGATGGCATTCAGCCAGGCGACTGCATCGCCGTTCTGGTTTCCCGACTCCGTCCTGCTCTGCGCCTTGCTGTCCACGCGTCCACGATGCTGGCTGCTGCTGCTCGCCGCCACGGTACCAATCCGGTTTTTGGCGGAGGAGGCTGCCGGCGTGCCGCTGGGGATGCTGGTGACCGCTTCGCTCAATGACTATCTCAAGGCGATGTTCGCCGCCACGCTGCTTCGCCGCTTCATGGAAGATCCGATCCGCCTCCGGGGCGTGCGCGACTTCGGGGTCTACTGTCTGGTCGCGGTGCTCGCCATGCCGGCCTTGAGCGCATTCGCCGGGGCGGCTGCGCGCGGGTGGGGTCCGGAATACTGGACGAACTGGGAACAATTGTTCCTGGGTGATGCGCTCGCCCAGTTCATCGTCACGCCGTTCATTTTCTACTGGGTGCTGCGCCCGTCGGATCAACGCAATCTCTCGACCGCACAGTGGTTAGAGGCGCTGGTGATTCTGGCGGGACTCATCATCAGTCTGACACTGGCGTTCCAGCCTGCTTCGAGCGATCACGGATTTGCCGACACTCGCCTGTACGCGCCGGTGGCGTTCTTGTTCTGGGCCGCCGTGCGATTCGGAATGCGTGGTGCCACGGCGGCAACCGCGATTCTCACGTCGTTCGCCGTTGCCGCCGCGCAATCGGGCGACGGCGCCTATTCGAGCGCGTCGGCGCAGGAAACCGCCTCGGATCTCCAGCAGTTCCTGCTGGTGCGCGCGGCGCCGTTGTATCTCGTTGCGGTCTTGCTGGAGCAGACTCTGCGGATTCAGCGCTCGTTGCACGAAAGCGAGCGCCGCTTTCGCGACATGGCCGACAACGCGCCGGTGATGACGTGGATCACGGGTTCGGACTCGCGCTGCGAGTTCGTGAACAAGGGCTGGCTGGATTTCACGGGCCGTGCCTTGGTGCAGGAACAGGGCTTTGGCTGGGCGCAGGGACTTCACGACGACGATCGGCAGCGTTGCATGGCTATCTACCAGTCGAGTTTCTCGGCACGATGCGAGTTCGAGGTGGACTATCGTCTGCGGCGCCGCGACGGTGTATATCGTTGGATCCTGGCTCGTGGCGTCCCGCGCTATGGTGACAACGGCGAGTTTATTGGTTTCATCGGTTCGGCGATGGATGTTTCGGACCGCCGGCGGCAGGAATCCGCGTTGCGTCAGAGCGAGGAGCGTTATCGCGCCGTGGTCGACAGCCAGACGGAGCTGGTGTGCCGCTTCACGTCTGATCTTACGCTGACGTTCGTCAATGAAGCGTACTGCCGGTTTCTCGGCATACGTCGCGACGAAGTGCTGGGTTCAAAGTTGAGCGCTCATCTTCCGGCGGATACCCGCGATCAACTGGGCAGGTGTGTGGCGCACACACTATCGGGAGCCGGCCCTGGCGAGTGGCAATGCGAAGTGACATCCCCGGATGGAAGCCGCGTCTGGCAGCACTGGACCTGCAAAGCCATCGACGGAGCCCGCGAGATGCCGGACGAGCTGCAGGCCATCGGCCACGACATGACGGATCGCAAGAGGGCGGAGGAAGTTCAGCGACGGCTCGCGCACACCGCGCGGCTGGCCGCGGTAGGCGAGCTCACCGCGATGGTGGCGCATGAAGTGAATCAACCGCTGTGCGCGATCCTCAGCAATGCGGAAGCCGCCGAGACCCTGCTGGCGCGCGACAATCCGCCGCTCGACACGATTCGCGAAATCATCAAGGACATTCGCGACGACGACCTGCGTGCCAACGAAGTGATCCGCGGCATTCGATCGCTGGTCGGACGGCGCGAAATGCAGATCCAGCCCGTGGACCTTAACCGGATGATCACCCGCGTTCTGCGCCTGGCGTCCGGCGACGCGATGTTCCGGCGCGTTCGCATCCTGCGAACTCTCGACGAATCACTGCCGCTGGTGGCGGCCGATCAACCGCAGATCGAACAGGTATTGCTCAATCTGATCGTCAATGGCATGGACGCCATGCGGACGACGCCCGAGGCGATGCGTGAGCTCACAGTGCAGACGCGGCTGCACGACACCGACGTCGTCGAGATCGTCTTCTCAGATCGGGGCTGCGGAATTCCTCCCGAGAAGCTGCCCGAATTGTTCGATTCCTTTTTTACCACCAAGCCCGAAGGCATGGGGGTGGGGCTGTCGATCGCCCGCTGGATCGTGCTGGCGCATGGCGGGCGAATTTCGGCGGCGAACGGCGCGCAAGGCGGCGCCGAATTCCGCTTCACGCTGCGTACGGCCGATCATCTAACTACAAAGACATTTAGTCCGTAGGACCAAGGTCCGATGTTCGCCATGGCGCGCCGTGTCATGAAATACGGTGATGCGGATTCTCAACCAAAACCCTGCAGGCTGCGTGACCTGGGATGTCGCGCAGCTCGCCACCGGACAGCTCGACGTGGAGCGCAACATGGCGCCCCTCGACGAGGCATGGATCGGCAGCATCACCGTGGACCGGTCGGCGTTGCATCAGATCCGCACGGCTTCCGACTGGAGCGCCGTGGTGTTGCCGGCGCCGGACTCGGGCGCCGTTTATTTCGAAGGCCGCCGTCTGGTGCCGGGCGATGCAGTGCTGATTCCGCCCGACAGCAGTCTCGAACTGCTCACGCATTCCGTCGCCCGCATTTATCTCGTGGCATTTCGTGGCGGCGCGGGGTCGAGAGTGCGTCTGCGCCGGCCTCGCTGGAACACGCGCGCCGATGGGCACGCGCCTTTTGGATTTGCCGAAGGCCTGACTGCCCTGCTGGCACGCTCGACCTCGGACGATTCGCATTCCTCGACCGCGCTGCAGATGCGCTGGCTTTCCTGGCTGCGCGCCGCAATGGTGGATGCGGAGTGGGCGGATGACGATGCTGCGGCATTGCCTCGCCGCCGGATGGCGGTGGAAAGAGTGCGACGCTTCATACACGAACATCTTTCTGAAGCCATGACGCTCGCGGAGTTGTGCCGGCACGCACACCTGCAAGCCCGGTCGCTCGAATACGGCTTTCGCGATCTCGTCGGCCTGTCACCGTTCAAGTACATCAAGATGCTACGGCTCGGAGAAGTTCGGCGCCGCCTGCAAATGAGCTCTGCCGCGGAGCACAGCGTTTCCGAAGTGGCACTCGATTGCGGTTTCTGCCACTTGAGCCAGTTTGCCGCGGATTACAAGCGGGTTTTTCTCGAGAGTCCGTCGGCCACGCCCCGCGCGGCCGGACGCTCGCGGCCCGCGCGAGTCGCGCGCTACGAAACCGGCCCAGCCACCTTTGCCGCGCGCTGATGCGCGGCCAGGGTCTTCGACGGCATCTCGCCGAACAACGCGCGATAGTCGTGGCTGAACTGGCCCATATGCGTGAAGCTCCAGCGACGTGCGGCCCGGCTGACAGAATCTTCATTGCGCGCCGGATCCAGCAGGTCGTGGCGGACGCGGCAGAGCCGCAGATTGCGCACGTAGGCCATTGGACCCAGGCCGTAGAAATCCCGGAATCCATACTCGAGCGCGCGGGTACTCACTCCGGCGGCTTCGCACAGATCCATCAACGCGATCGGCGAGTGCAAGTGCTGGTCGACGAATGCGCACGAGCGGATGACGGCCAGATGCCGCAGCAGCCTCGCACGCTCCAGCTGGGGCAGAGGTCCGGCGTCGCGGAGCAGCGTCGCGGTCGTGATTCGCAGGAGGTCTCGCAGGCGGCGCTGCGCGTCGCGTGCGACTGGCGACCCGTCGGGCGCGCTGCGGATCTGTTCCAGAGCCTCCATGCAGCGCGACAGCAGGGCGCCCTGCGCGGGGTCGAGCGTGCGGTGATAGGCCTGCTCTTCGAGGGCGGCATCAATCGTTCCCGGCGAGTCGGCGGGAATCGCCATGATCATGATCCTGCCGCCGGCCGGTAGATAGAGATCGAGGGCCGCCGTCGGACCGAGCACGAGGCAAACGTCGCCACCGATCGGGTGTGCACGATCTCGCGCACTGGAGGATGCCGGCGGACTCGTCAGCAACGCGAGGCTGTCACTAGCACTGACGCCGCGCAGGATGCCGGCAGCGGAGCTGTGCAGGATGGTGAAGGTCCCGGAGCCGAAAGAAACCTTCACTCCGTCGTGGCTCGCGGGCCCGGGGCCCAGGTGAATCCACTCCGTTTCCCAGCCCGGCAAGGGCTGCAGGAGCGACTCCGGATCCGTGTCGATGAGCACTTGTCGTTGCGAGAGGCTTGCCACGACGCTAGTGGAATCGGCGGCGGGCCGTCTGACTATCAATAAAACGCCATCCGCACCGCTTTATTTCGCCTTGCCCGGCAGCGCCGGGGCAATCCTCGGGCCGCAGGGAAACGCTGCGCCTTCTTGATAGTGAGCAAGCGCATGCGCCCTAAGCGGGAGATAGATCCGCGCGCAGGCGAGCTTCGGGAGTCCTCTTTGAAACGGCGCATGAACTTCGTTGCGGCGGGCGCTCTCCTCGCGCTGTCGGCGGCACTTTCTCCGGCACCGCACGCGCAACAGCCGCGGCCAATGACCTGCCTGGTGCTGGGCGGAGGCGGCGCGCGCGGAGCCACGCACATCGGCGTCCTGCAGGTGCTCGAACGTGAGCCCGTACCCATCGATTGCATCGTGGGCACCTCCATGGGCTATATTGTTGGGGGCCTCTACGCATCCGGTTACCAGGCGGACGAAATCGGCAAGGCCCGCATGCTGGTGCGCTCGCCGCGCAACCCACGCATGAACGCCAGGTGGTAGAGGATTCCCAGCGTGAGCATCAACACGCCGAGCGCAAGCAGCGCGGTGCCGAAATGGCGGGCGGGCGCGAGATCCGGCAGCACCTTGGCGTCGAACATCTCTGGAAGAAGTTGTGGATCACGATGAACTCGCGTGAAGTGGCGGGCTATAAACCCTTGGTCCCACGCGCAAAGGTAGTTAGAGATGCGGCTGGTCGGCGCGGCGAGCCGGCTCCGGCGGCCATCGGGAGAAGCTGCAGGGCATCCCCTGCAAAGGTCGCGCAGTCGGCCGGCCCGGACTCCGGTGATCAAGTTGAGAGCCGGCGCACATCGCGCGCATGTGCGATGCGACACAGCGCACGGAGCCGGGCGGCTACAAGCGGAAAATATGCTTATTGACAAGCACTCGAGGCGCCACGATGAGTGAGAGCAACGTAGTTCAATTCCGCCGCCGGGAACCCAAGCCATCGATGTCGGAGATCGAGATGTATCGCCGCATGACGCGGAACTGGTCCGACGAAATGCGGCAGATCATGTTTCCGACGCATTTCCAGTTCGACAAGAATTCGCCGGCCTCCGACGAAGCCTAACCGAGCCCACGGCGATCGCCCCGGGTTCAGGCTCGCAGCGCGTCGCCGTCGCTCGTCGTATACGCCGACGGGGAAGGTTGATTCAGCAGGTCGCCGTGGCTCAGCAACTGCACGAGCGCTGCCGCCGACTTGACTTGCATCTTGCGCATTAGGCGCCCGCGATGCACCTTGACGGTTTTCTCGGCGGTGCCGAGCTTGCCCGCGATCTGCTTGTTCAGCAATCCCCGCGCCACGAGCGCGAGTACCTGGGCTTCGCGCGGCGTGAGTGAGCTCAGAAGCTCGCGAACGCGTTGCCGCTCGGCGTCGTGGACGCGCGTGGAAGCATCCTTCGACAAGGCTTCGCGCAGAGCCATCACCAACGACGCACGCGAGACCGGCTTGGGCAGAAAACTCACGGCTCCCCGGCGCATTCCTTCGACGGCGGTGGTCATGTCGCCGCGGCCGGTGATGAACACGATGGGACGCACGCAGCCCTGCGCCAGCAATTGGCGTTGAAGCTCCAGCCCGCTCATCTCGGGCATCATCAGGTCGGTCACCAGGCAGCCCGGTAACGACGGATCATGCTCGATCAGGAATGTGTTGACTGACGTCCAGGTGCGGGCAGCAAATCCTTCCGCGCGCAACAATCTGTCCAGCGCACGCGCGAAAGACTCGTCGTCATCGAGGACGAATACCGTCGGAACCGATTCCATAGACCTCTCCCAATCCGCGGGTCCTTACCCGGAAGCATCGCGATTGATATCGCTTTTGTGATGCCGGCGCGGAGTATGGACCGGCGTGCGGAAAATGAACACAACTAACTATGTAGGACCAAAGTCCCACAGCGCGAAGGCTAGTAGGTGGTCCTAGGGATTGCGGCGAATGGCCTGATCGAGCGCGGCAATCAGCGTGTCGCGGCGCAATGGCTTGGTGAAATAGGCCACCGCGCCGTCGGCGAGCACCTTTTCGCGCAGCGACGGTTGATCGTGAGCGGTAACAATGATGATCGGAAGCGACAGTTTTGCGACCGACAATGCGCGCTGAACGTCACGGCCGGTCAGCCCGGGCATCTGGAAATCGAGGACCGCGCAATCCGGCACCACGGTCTTGAGCGACTCGAGAAATTCCTCGCCCGATCTGTAGATAGACACCTCGAACGACGACGCGCGCAACATGCGTGCCAGCGCGAGTCGAACGGATTCTTCGTCGTCTACGACGGCGATGAGCGGAAGGCGGTTCGCCATGCGCCGATTTGGCGTTCGGATGGCACGGGTCGATAGTGGACCTTTGTCCTACGATGCCATTCGCGCGCTGAACGTGAGTGTCGCGCCGCCATCGGGTTCGTTCTGAGCCCACAGTCTCCCGCCATGCGCCTCGATGATAGAGCGGCATATCGCGAGCCCCATGCCGAGTCCCTGGGTCTTCGTGGTTACGAAAGGCTGGAAGATGCGCTCGAGATCATCGCTGGCGATGCCCGCGCCTCGATCGCGAATCGCGCATAGGATTTCGCAGCTGCTGCCCTCGAAGCGTGCGGTGATGGAAATGCGCCGCTTGTGCACCTCCAGCGACGTCATGACCTCGCAGGCATTCACGACCAGGTTGAGCACTACCTGCTGCAGCTGGATCCGGTCGCCGAGCACCAAGGGCAGATACGGGTCGAATACCACGTCTACGGAGACGTGCCGAGTGAGCAGATCGATGCGCGCAAGGTCGAGCACGTCCTTGATGACATTGGCCAGATCTACGGGCTCGCGCGAGATCTCGCCTCGCTGGAGCATGGCCCGCAAGCGCTGGATCACTTCGGCGGCGCGCACATCATCGGCGACGATGTCGCGAACCATTGTGCGGATTTCGCGGATGTCGACGTTCGGCTTGGTCAGCAGCTGCAGCGCGGCTTCGGCATTGCCCAGGATCGATGTGAGCGGCTGAGTCAGCTCATGCGCGAATGCACCGGAAAGCTCGCCGAGGACCGCGGCGCGCCCCAAGTGCACGAGCTGCTGTTGCTGCGCGCGCTCCTTGGCTTCCGCCTGTTTTCGATAAGTGACGTCTGTCCATACGAGAACCGCGCCGCCTTCGGGTCGGCGCAACGGTTCGATGGTGACTTCGAACCAGGTGATGCCATTCGGCGCGTGCGCCGCATATTCGATCCGGTGATGCAGGGCCCGGCCGGCGAAAACTTCCGCGCAACAGTTGCCGAGGCGGGTTGCGAGGGCATCACCCTTCGCGCCGGATTCGGCGCAGTGCCGCAGGAGATTTTCACCAATCTTGAGTGCGACGAAGGGCGTCGCCGGAGCGCGTGCCCCGAGCTGCCGCCACGATTCGTTGGCATCCACGATACGTCCATCGCTGTCGAGGATGACCATCTGGTCCTGAATCGAAGCGAGCACGGCGCCGTGTAACGCATCGCTCGCCTCGCGAGCGCGTTCGAGCGAGCGCCGCTCATCGAGCGCGGCACCCAACAGCAGCAGCGGGATTCCGGTGACCACGAGGAACAACACCACTGACAACGTGGCATGTGCGGCGGGCTCGGCCATGAAAGGCCCCGCGCCGGCGAGCGCTCCACATATCGCCAGGACTCCGAGCAGGAGCATCGCCGCCGAGCTGCCGGCAACGCCGAATCGCGCTGCGGCCCATAGAAGCATGGGCAGCGGCAGACACAACATCGCGGCGGATGCGACGGCGTGAGTCGGCGGAGCGAACAACGCAACGATGCACGCGGCGGTCAGGCAAAGCGCCAGCACGGTGCCTTCTATCAGTCGGGGAATGTCGAACGCCTGGCGTGGCGCGCGGAGCCGGTCAGCGGTGTGCACCATCAGCGGGACCACCGTGAGGATGGCGAAGCTGTTGGTGAGGGCCCGCACCACGGTCGTCAGCCAGAAGTTGTCGTCGAGGTCGACAGTGATGAACAGCCCGGCCATGAGGAGGCTGGTCGTGAACGGTGCGATCAGTCCGCCGAAGAAGACCAGCCGCCAGGCGGGCAACACGCGGTTGAAGGCATGTGTGCCGGGCTCGAACCTGGCCAGCGCCACCGCGCCGATCAGCGCCGTTCCGCAATTGAGCACGTACTGGATGATCACCCGTGCGATCGTCATGTCGGGCAGAGGCAGCTGCACAAGCAGGTGGGCCGGCAGGACCGCGAGCAGGTAGAGCCACCAGTATCGTCTTGGCGCCAGCAGTAGCCCACCCATGATGAGTGCGTTGGGCAGCCACAGCGCGGATACCGGAGCTTCGGGAAAAGCCAGCGACTCGCCGAGTTGCGCCGTCGCGTAGCAGCCGGCGGCGAGCGCCAGCGCACCGAGCGCGTGGTCCACCGCTGGGGTGCCTAACAAGCGGTCACGACCCTGCCCATGCGCGGTGGATTGAAGTGAATGAGCGGCCATCTTTTCCCTGCTGTGCCGCCCGTAGTATGCCCGCGGTGGCGCTCGCCTGAGCCCTAGGCGGATCGGACCAAGGTCCCATACACAAGCGATGCTCCGGTTTTCATAGTCGTGGCGTGAGTCACAGCACACATCGCCGGTTACTGCGCTGGTCCGAGGCCGCACTCTGGATTTCAGGCGCCACGCTTTGTTCGCTGTTTGCGCTTGCGCAGGCCGACAGTGCGCTCGGCAGCACGAACGCGAAGGAAGAGTTCGCCGCTTCGCTCAATCCACCCGACCACTCACTGTGGGCGGCGAGCCGCGTGCGCGACTACCAGGTGGCGCAACAGTCGCCGATGAAAGCCGTCGCGGTGCTCACCATCCCGTCACTCAAGCTCGAAGTGCCGGTGTTCGAAGGCGACGACGAGATCAGTCTGAATCGCGGCGCGGGTCTCGTCGCCGGCATGGGAACGCCTGATCGGGGCGGCAATGCCGGCATCGCCGGCCATCGCGATGGCTTCTTCCGCATCCTCAAGGACATCAAGGTGGGCGACCTCATCGAGGTCCGCACGCGGCTAAAGCTGCATCGCTATCGCGTGACTACCGTCGACATCGTCGACAAGACCGACAAACGCCTGCTCGCCGACACCGATGAACCGCGAGTCACGCTGGTCACCTGCTACCCGTTTTACTACCTCGGCAACGCGCCCCTGAGATTCATCGTTGCCGCGACTTACGTATGGCCGAGCGATTCATAACAAACGGAGAGAGATCATGAGACGTTCCACTTACCTGTCGATCATTGGAGTTGCCGTGGTGCTCGGTGGCGTTGCCGCCCCGGCCTTGGCCGCGGACTGTGCCAACGCGCAGTTCAGCGATGCGGTCCTCGCGCGCTTCCCGAACATCCGCGCGGTCTGTTCCGAGGTCATCACGAAGGACGGCCAGGAATATGCGGTTGTGAAGGGCGACCTTGTGCGCACAGGCAACAATGCCGTGTACATGAAATTCAAGCTCGCGGACGGCACGAAAAGCGACACGCGCAAGATCCAGACGCGGCCTGAGTTCCGCGTGAAGATCGACGGCAAACCGGTCAGCGTGCGCAATCTGGCCGTCGGTCAGGAGCTCACGGCCTATGTGAAGGTCAGCGAGCCGATGATGGCGCTCGAGCCGGCGGAAGCGAGCGACCCGGTCGCCTCGTATCCGATGGAGGAAGCTGGCCCGGCCATGGCTGCGAATACGGCCGATATGCCGCGTACGGCGAGCCCGATGCCGGCGATCGCGAGCTTTGGCGCGCTGCTGCTGGCCTTCGCGGGCATGTTGACGTTCCTGCGGATTCGCCGCGAGTCGTAACGCGCAGTCGATCTTCCTCCGGGTCGTGCAGCGGGCGTGTTCACACGTTCGCTGCACCCGGAATGCGAGAGCCGCCCACCATGGACGGGGGCGGCCGCTCGAAAACAGCTGAATGGTTTCGTCTTCGTTTAGCGAGGCGGTTGCCGTTTCGGTCACGGATTCCTTTTCGAGAGCGGCGTGAGGCGCATTCCCTCCCGGCGCCCATGCCAACGCTCGAAACGAGTGGCTGGCAACGGTTCGCAAGCACATCGCCGGCGCCGCGCAACGTCGGCGTCGGCGGTGGGCTTGCGGTCGCGCTCCAATGGACTCAACACGGGAGTGAGAGTTGCGATACGCATTCAGGACCGGTATCGCGCTTCTCGCCCTCGCTGCCGGGCGACGAATCGACGTTCTACGTCTACATCGGCGAGGCGTTCTGAGATCGCTTGACCAGGAAATATCCGGTGGTCAGCGCCAGTGTCAGTGCGCTGATGCCGAAGAGCTGCAGGGCGTCGAGGTGTTCTACATCGATCAGGATCACATGACGGCAGAGCGCAATCATCGCGACGATGAGGATCATCTCGAGGCGTACCCGATGTTCGGTGAAGTACGTACGAAGGGAGTCCAGCAACTCCAGGCCCAACATGAGCAACAGCACTGCGGCAAAGCCGCGCTGCACCAGCGTCTGCAGCTGGGAGATGTCGGCTACGGCAAACAATCGACCGTCGAGGGCGTTCCAGATGAGGCGCAATACGTGGAAAACCGCGATGGTCAGCAGCAGGACGAGGAGCCCTTTCGCGAACCAGATGATTGCGCGCTCGAAGTAGACCAGGACGTCCTTCCTCGCCTTGAAATCGTTCATCGGGGACCCCGGGCATTGTTTGAGGCGCGATTGCGGCGCGAGGCAGCATATCGTCGGTCGCTGTTACAGCACCAGCGGGCGACGTAGGCCCAACGTCGTACTTCAATCCCAGAGGCTGCGCTATACGATCGCCGGAATTGCAGCACGCGGCCCGCGCGCCGGCCACGGTTGGCGAAATCATGCGCTAACTACATTGAACTGTCTTTCGGACTGGGAGCATCAAATGCATAGTCGTCTATTCCTGGCGTTGCTCGCCGTAACCGTATCGGTGACATCGAATGGGGACGAACCCCTTCCGCCGGACGAGGTGTTGAAAGACTCTTTCCACGCTCAGAAAAACTATTCGCCGTACGCCGGCCGCACCTTTCCGACGCGGGTTTTCTTTGGCGACACCCACGTGCACACCGGCGCGTCGATGGATGCAGGGGCGTTCGGTGCGCGGACCGGACCCGAGGAGGCGTATCGCTTCGCGCGGGGCGAGGAGATCACCGCCGCCAACGGCATGAAGGTCAGGCTTTCCCGGCCGCTCGATTTCGTCGTCGTCGCGGATCACTCCGACAATTTCGGATTTTTCCCCAAGCTGTTTGCGGGCGATCCCAGTTTCCTGGCGGATTCCACCGGCAAGCGCTGGTACGAAAACATTCAGAAGGGCGGAGCCGATGCGGTGAGCGTCGCGACGGAAGTAATTGATACCTTCTCGAAGGGAACGTTCCCGCCCGCGCTCGCATCGCTGCCCGGCACCGAAACTTATCGCGGCGCCTGGGAGAAGGACATCAAGGCCGCGGAACGGTACAACGAGCCCGGCCACTTCAGTGCCTTCATTGGTTATGAATGGACCTCAAACACCGGCGGCAACAATCTGCATCGCGTGGTCATGTTCCGCGACGGGGCGGACAAGGTAGGTCGGATCGAGCCGTACACCACCATCAAACCGCTCGGCAGCGACGACCCCAAGGACTTGTGGAAAGTCCTGCAGAGCTACGAGGACAAGACGGGTGGCAATGTCCTCGCCATTGCACACAACGGCAATCTCTCGAATGGAATCATGTTTCCCGAGATCGACTCGTTCACCAACAAGCCGATCACGCGTGAGTACGCGCAGACGCGCGCCAAGTGGGAAAAGATCTACGAAGCAACGCAGATGAAGGGTGACGGCGAAGCGCACCCGTTCCTCTCGTCCACGGACGAATTCGCCAACTACGAGAGATGGGACAAGTTCAATCTCAACTTGAGCGTTCCAAAGCAGAACAGCATGTTGCCGTTCGAGTATGCCCGATCGGCGTTGCAGATCGGTCTGCAGCTCGAAGCGAAGCTCGGGACCAATCCCTACAAGTTCGGCATGATCGGCTCGACCGACACGCATACCGGCTTGGCGACGGCGGAGGAGGACAACTTCTTCGGCAAGCACTCGGGCACCGAACCGAACGCCAAGCGTATGGAACATCCCGTCGGCTGCTTCGGCAAGAACTGTCTGCTCGGCTGGTCGCAATCCGCGTCGGGGTATGCCGGTGTGTGGGCGACCGACAACACCCGCGAAGCGATCTTCGACGCGATGGAGCGCAAGGAAACGTACGCGACCACCGGTCCGCGTATGGTCGTGCGGTTCTTCGGCGGCTGGGAATTCGTGGCGTCGGATGCGCAGCTGCGGCTGCCGGCCACCGCGGGATACGCGAAGGGAGTACCGATGGGTGGCGACCTGAGCAAAGCACCCGCTGGAAAAGTGCCTACCTTTCTGGTGGCCGCACTAAAGGACCCCATGAGCGGCAACCTCGATCGCATCCAGATCGTCAAAGGCTGGATCGATGGCAAAGGCGCGCGCCAGGAAAAGATCTACGACGTGGCATGGTCTGATAATCGCAAGCCCGGCGGCGATGGCAAACTACCTGCGGTGGGCAATACCGTGGATGCCAAGACCGCCACGTGGACGAATACGATTGGTGCGGCGGAGTTGATAACGGTCTGGAAAGACCCGAGCTTCGATCCGTCGCTGGGTGCGGTCTATTACGCACGAGTCATCGAGATTCCGACGCCTCGCTGGACCGCATACGACGCGTACCGCTTCAACGTCGAACCGCCCGCCGCTGTGCCGATGATCACACAGGAGCGCGCTTATACATCACCGATCTGGTACACGCCGTGAAGGCGATCCTGTGCCAACTGCTCCGATCGCGTCGCGGGTTTGAGGCCCTGAGGTGAAATGTGATCTCTAGATCTCCGATATGTGCCATGCGCACGATGTTCGTGGGCCGGTCGCGGACATGAATTTCAACGGCCCGGCTCTCGGTGCCACTTTCCGCTGGTAGGCGGCGGACTTTCTCAAGGAGATTGCAATGCGTGACTCAACCAAAATCTTCGCGATGACCATGCTGTGCGCGTTCGCGGCCGGTGCTGTCGCACAAACTCCACCGCCCGCAAAGTCCCTGTCGGCGTCGGTGGGTGTCGTGGCATTCCCCGCCAAGGGGCAAACCGCACAGAAGCAATCTCAAGATGAAGGCGAGTGCTTCTCCTGGGCGAAAACCCAGACCGGATTCGATCCGATGAATCCTTCTGCCTCCGCACCGCCGCCACCACCACCGGCGCAAGCCGCCGCGCCCGCACCCGGCGGACAGCGTCTTCGCGGCGCCGCGCGCGGTGCTGCCGCAGGCGCAATCATCGGTGAAGTGGCTGACGACGACGCGGGCAAGGGCGCGGCGATCGGTGCAACCGCGGGCGCGCTCAAAGGCGGCGCCGAAAAGCGCAAGCAGGAGTCGGCGGCGCAACAGCAGGCTGCGCAGCAGCAGCAACAGGTTACACAACAGCAGCAGGCTGCCATCAACGAGCAGGCGTCGCTCTTCAAGAAAGGCTTTGGTGCATGCCTCGAATCGAAGGGCTACACCGTCAAGTAGTCGGTGGGACCAAGGTCCGATATCGGCAACTTCGCGCCTCTCGGTAAAACGTGGTCACTCACTGCTGGAGTCTGATCATGAAACTGTCTCGTCTGAATTCCATGCTCGTCAGTTTAATTGTCGTCGGCGCAGGCCTGCTGGCCAGTGCGTGCTCATCGACCTCGGGGATTAAGACGCGCGCGCAAACCGCGCCGACGGCGAATCTTTCGGCCTATAAGACGTACGGATTCGTCGCGGAGCCGGGGACGAATCGCTCGGGTTATTCGACGCCGGTCACCGGTTATTTCAAGAATGCGATCACGCGTGAAATGAACGCGCGCGGCTACAGGCTCGTCGAAAGCAATCCCGACCTGCTCGTCAACTTCAACACCAACGCGCGCGAACAAGTGGACGTGCGCAGCACGCCGACCACGTCGTACGGCATGGGGTACTACGGGTATCGCGGCGGTCTTTATGCGGCGGGACCCATGTACGGCGGCAACGAAGTCTCAACGGTGCGATACAAGCAGGGCACCGCCAACGTCGATCTCGTCGACGCGGCCAGGAAGGAGCTCGTCTGGGAAGGCGTCGCGGAAGGAAAGATCACCGACACCATGATGAAGAATCCGCAGGCGACCATCGATGCGGTCATCACCGAGATGTTCACGAACTACCCGGTCAAAGGTCCTGGCCAGTGATCCAACAAACCGCCCGCCGGCTGCTCGCGGCGTTCGCCGTCGTATGGTTGATCGTCGCGGCGCCGCAGGCGGTGGCGCAAGATCCGCTGCCTTCATGGAACGACGGCGCATCGAAGCGCGCCATCGTCGCCTTCGTCGCGCGCGTGACGAAGGCCGGTACGCCAGACTTCGTTCCCGTGCCGCAACGCATCGCGACTTTCGACAATGACGGCACGCTCTGGGCGGAGCAGCCCATCTACATTCAGTTCGCGTTCGCCATCGATCGCATCAAGCTGCTTGCGGCGGGTCACCCCGAGTGGAAGAACACCGAGCCGTTTGCCTCGCTGATCGACGGCGATGTTGAGAAAGTATTGGCCGGCGGTGAGGAAGCGCTGGTCCAGGTACTGGCGGTGACACACGCAGGGATGACCACGGACGCCTACGAACGAATTGCGCGCGACTGGATCCGCAACAAGCGGGATGCGCGGTTCAAGCGGCCCTACGGCACGCTGGTCTATCAACCCATGCTCGAGTTGCTCGCTTATCTGCGCGCCAATGGCTTCAAGACTTTCATTGTTTCGGGTGGCGGCGTCGAGTTCATGCGCACGTTTGCCGAAGAGGCGTACGGCATTCCGCCGGAGCAGGTCATCGGGAGCGCAGGGCGCCTGAAATACCAGATGCGCGGTGACGTTCCCGAACTCCTCAAGCTACCCGCCATCGACGTCGTGAATGACAAGGACGGCAAGGTGGTCAGCATCCAGAAGATCATCGGCCGCCGGCCCATCGCCGCGTTCGGCAATTCCGACGGCGACCTGCAGATGCTGGAGTGGACCGCGGCGGGCGACGGCGCTCGCCTGGCGCTGCTCGTGCATCACACCGACGCCGCTCGTG
Source organism: uncultured Pseudomonadota bacterium (assembly GCA_963846605.1). Classification (GTDB taxonomy): domain Bacteria; phylum Pseudomonadota; class Gammaproteobacteria; order Steroidobacterales; family Steroidobacteraceae; genus CADEED01. Next base: position 324,870 of record CAWJWS010000001.1, on the reverse strand, counting down.
AGTGGGCCTATGACCGCGGCTCGCATGTCGGCGCGCTCGATAGGGCACTGGATGCGGCGGTTGCGAAGAAGTGGCTAGTCGTCAGCATGAAGGACGACTGGAAGACGATCTTCCCGAAGTAGTGGAGTCAGGACGCCTGGGCTTTCAGCCCGCCGGCTTCGTAGTTCCACCCTTTGACGATCCGATGCAGCTCGGAATCTTGCTGGTCACAGCCGCCGAACTGGACGGCGACAGGGCCGTCCGCGCCTTTGTGTTGCCGCGTACGGCCGTGGGGCTCAGCCCGCGGGTCTGTTGCGCGAACGGCCCGATGACCTTCATGGCCCCAGGGTGACGACACATGTCACTTCCCTGCGTGTACCTTGCCGCGTGCGAATATCGAAGAGCCGACGCAGTGCCGTAGTCGGACCTGGGTCTCACGGGCTAACTGCTGAAGGCGCCGATCCGTTCGATGACCCAGAACATCGCGATGGCGCCGATGGCGTAAGGCGCCGCATACGGCAACCATGCCTGCCTGTGCACCGGCGTACGCCGCAGCGCGGCTGCTGCCGAAAGCGCGACGGCAACGAACAGCAGTTGACCGATCTCGACGCCGACATTGAAAGTGAACAGCGCCATCGGGATCGCCTTCTGCGGCAGTCCCACCTCGGCGAGCGCGCCCGCGAAACCGAGTCCGTGCAGCAAGCCGAAGCTGAATGCCACGAGCCAGGGCGCACGTGCGGTGAGGCCCGGACTGCCACGCAGGCCACGCACGATCTCGGCCGCCACGAACACGATGCTGAGCGCGATCATTGCTTCGACCGGCGGGCCCGGCACATGCAGCCAGCCGAGTGTCGCCGCAACCAGCGTGATGCTGTGCGCGACGGTGAACGCGGTAATCGTGAGCAGGATGCGTTTCCCGCCGCTGACGATCAGCAGCAGCGCCAGCACGAACAACAGGTGATCCACGCCGCCGAGGATGTGTTCGACGCCGAGTGCCAGGTAAGACCAGGCGACTTCACCGACTCCAGTTGCACCTTTCACTGTGAACCGTGGTCTGTCGGGCAACACGCGATCGACCTGGCTGGTGCCGTCGATGTGCTCGACGCGCACGATGACATCCGTGACGCCGCCGGCGATCCCATCGATGGCGAGCGTTTGTCCGGAGAGCCCGCCGGGCCGGGAGATCTGCCAGCGCTCGACGTAGGCGTTCTGGGTGAGCACACCCTGTGGAGGCATGAGCTGCGTCGTGCCGTCGGGGAAACGAATGTGCACGGCCAGACGCGAATCGCCCATCACGGGCACTTTCCACATCACGTCGTAGCGATCCGCGACTCCGCCAGCCTGCGAAGTTTCGCGCAACTCGAGATAGGCCGGCCGAAAGACATCTGCGTGCACTGCGGACGAAATGCAGAGCAGCAGTGTGAGGATGGCGCTGCGCATGATCAACCTGCGGGGTCAGTGGCCGAGCGGTCGACGCCCTCGATGCGCACGGCGTACTTCGCGCGCAACTTGTCATAGAAGTCGGCGCTCGCCTGCTGCAATCGGGCGTGTGTGAAATCCCGCTCCACTTCCGCGCGCACGTCAGCAAGGGTCGCCGGCCGGGCGCGATCGTGCCGGGTCAGCGTGACCAGGTGCACGCCGAACGTCGACGACACCGGCCCCTGCCAGCCACCGACCGGCAGAGTCTTCAGCGCCCCCGCGAATTCATCGCCGAAAACGCGCTGCGCGTCGGTCGCGGAAGCGCCCTCCAGACTCGATGGCAGCAACGTCGGGTCTCCGCCAACTTCCTTTCCGGCGGTGAGTGCGCGCCGCGCGCCGGCGATCTCGGAATCGAGGTGGACATGCCTGGCCGGATCGAAGTAGACCTGGCGCAGCGAGTAGGTGGGCTCGATCAGGTATTGCCCGGCGTGCGAGTCCAGCCATGCTTGCAGCTCGGCGTTGGTGGCTGGCGGCGGCGCGGCACTTTCAGCGATGAACTCGAGCTTCTGGCCGACGCGGCGTCGAACGACCGCGTCATCTCGATCGAGGCCGAGCGTGACGCCCTCGCGATAAAAGATCTCTTCCCTGACCCAGTTGTCGATGAGCGCCTGCAGCTCCGCACTCGTCGGTGTCCGCCGCCAGACTCGCTCGAACTGCAGCTGCAGGTTCTGCAGCTGGCCGCGTGACACCACGATTTCATCCCGCGCGCTCGCCGACCCGCGGTTGAGCACACCATAGACGCCGAACAACAACCCACCGAGCACGAAGAAGTGCAGCAGAGGCTCGCGCAGCAATCGACGTATCACGGGGCGTACCAGATCGGCGAAGTGAACGCGCGCTCCTGCGTGATCAACGGAACGCTGGCGTCCACCTTCACCCTGAAGTAGGCCGCGTCGTATGCGGTCCAACGGGGCGTCGGAATCTCGAGCACGCGCGCGTAGTAGAACGCCTTCAATGCCGGATTGAATTCTGGATCTTTCCACACGGTGATCAATTCGGGATCACCAATGGTGTTGGTCCAGCTCGCCGTCTCCAGGTCCACGGTGTTTCCGACAGGTGGCAGTCTGCCGTTTGCCAGCAGCTTGCGAGTGTCCGCATCACCCCAGACCACGTTGAAGATCTTTTCCTGAAGTTTGCCGCTCGTATCGAGCCAGCCCTTGATGACCTGGATGCGGTCGAGATTGCCGCTGAACGGATCCTTCACCGCGGCGATCAGGAATGTCGGCGCCTTGCCCGCCGCTTTCGGCAGGTCGCCGCCCATGGGCACTCCCTTGTTGTATCCGGAGATCGCCGGGCTGCGCAGAGCGGCGTCGCGCTTCGTGAAGTCGTAACCGCCGAAGAAGCGGACGACCATGCGCGGACCGCTGGTGGCGTATGTCTCGCGCCGCTTCATCGCGTCCCAGAGCGCGGCTCGCGTATTTTCCGTCGCCCATACGCCCGTGTAGCCCGCGGCGGTCATCTCCCAGCCCTTGATGACCCGGTCGCCGAACTTCAGCGCATTCTCGCTCCAGCGTTCCGCTCGCGGCTCGGCGCTGACGAACTTGCCGTAGAAATTGTCTTCTTCTGCGGCCGTCAGTCCATTGTGCGTATCGGTGCCGCCCGCGAGACCGAACTTGAAAGGATTCGCTCCGAGATCCTGTTCAATCTTCAGACCATCCTTGAGCGCCTGGCGGGCGTATTCGTGCTCGATCATGCCGGGTTGCTTCGGCTTGATGATGAGATTGCCTCGATCCCACAGCTCGTAGCCCACGGCGAATTCGTCGGTTCCGGAAAGCGATGGGTGCGACTCGCTCTGGCCCTTCATCTGGATGGCCTCGAACAGCGGTTCCTACTTCTGCCGCTGTTGTGCCCATGCCTTCGTCATCGGTCCGCCCATGAACGTGCGCAGCTCGAACATGCGGCCATTCGACAGATTGCCGTTGTGCGGGATCGCCAGCAGCTGGCCACCGGTTTTCTTCTCCCAGTCCGCCATCCACTTCCAGAGATCCTCCGGGTTCTCGCTCTGGAACGTGGTCATTGGCAGGACCTGCCGAGCGCGGTCCTTGTTGTCGCGATAGATCACGTTGCGATGCAGGTTGTCGCCGCCGCCGGCATTAGAGGTCCATTCGTATGAAATGAAAGCCGTGAAGCGACCCGGATCGTTGTACTTCTCCATGATGTCGATGTTCTTGTCCCAGAACGTTTTCGCCCACTTTGGATCAACGAGGGCCGGAGGCAGTTTCTTATTAGCTGTGCGCGGCAACCACCTCCATGGTTGCCTTGGATCCTTCCTCGAGACTCGCAGCCATCATGTCGTGCCAGCGCTTGAGAGTGGGGTCCTTCATCATTTCCGGATTGCCTTCGCGAATCGCGGCAATCGTGCCCATCGCGTCGGAATGGTCGGTCACGGCAACCCAGTCCAACGGTCGCGAAAGTCTGACGGGCTGGCCGGACGAAGAAGTCACCTGTTCGCCGCGGGCGAAGCGCACGGCATCCTCGGGTGTCAGCGTGGCGCCGCTCAGGCCCGCATCAACTGACCAGCCGGTGTGTACGTGTTCGTCGCCGAAGAGCGGCCGCTCGGGATAGTGCTTGCCGGCGTAGGGCGAGTAGCCAGGCTCCTTGTAGAATTTCTTCGGGTCGGCGGGCTGTATGTCGCCGATGTCGGTGATGATCTGAGCGCTGGCCTGCTGAGCCTGGGCTGCGGAGACCATGAACAGAGCCGAAACGACACCCACGCCGATACCCGTGGCATTTGCTTTCATTTGCGCGTCCCTGTTGGAAGTTTTGAAGTGCGAGCGCGTCTGTTAGCCGCCCACTGGCAGCCAGCTGCACCGCGCGGACTATCGAAGTCCCGGGGGATTGCTGGAATGGGACCTTGGTCCAAGGAGCGGAAAGCGGCGCGGCGTGGCTGACTTGGGTCATGAAACGCACTGCGCAAATCGCGGGGGCACTGTGTTGCGCGTGTTGCGCAAACGTCGCCTGGAGCCAGGAGCTCGAGCCGCGTTCGTATTCGCCCGCTCCGGTGGGCCTGAATTTCGTGCTCGCGGCTTTTGCGCGTTCAACCGGCGAAGTGCTCACAGACCCTTCCGTGCCCCTCCAGGACGTCGAGGCGAAACTCAATGCTGGCCTTGCGGGCTGGGGACGCACATTCGGAATCGCTGGCCACCAGGCCGGCGTCCTCATCGCCGCGCCCTACGTGTGGGGCGACATCTCGGGGAATATCTTCGAAGAGGCCAGGTCGGTCACCCGCTCTGGCCTGGGTGATATGAAGTTGCGGCTGGCGGCCAATCTCATCGGTGGCGAGGCACTGTCTCCGAGAGAGTTCATGAAGCGCACGCCGAAGACCACGCTGGGCGCGAGTCTCAGCATCTCGGCGCCCACCGGTCAATACGATTCCGACAAGCTCATCAACATCGGCACGAATCGATGGGCGTTCAAGCCCGAGATCGGCCTCACGATTCCGCAAGATCGCTGGATGTTCGACATGTTCGCGGGAATCTGGCTGTTCACCGACAACGATGAGTTCTTCGGAGGTGTGCGCCGCTCACAGGATCCGATGCCGACTCTGCAATGGCATGTGAGCTACACCATCCGGCCGCGTGCCTGGGTCGCCCTGGACAGCACGTATTACTTCGGCGGAGAGACCAGCGCCAACGGTGTCGAAGCGGACGACCGCAAGGAAAACTCCCGTATCGGCCTCACGTTGTCCTTGCCGGTGGGCAAGAGCTACTCGCTCAAATTCAACTACAGCCGTGGTGCGACCGCGCGGCTCGGCAGCAACTTCACCACCTACGGCGTCGCCTGTCAGTACAGCTGGTTCGACAAGACCTGACTACTTCGTACCTTCCTTGCCGTTGAGCTTGTCGAGCGCCTGGCGCAGCCGGATCGCCCATTCGCTGATCATCCGCTTCGCATCCGCCGTGTTGGTGCCCGCGTTCGTCCAGGTGAGCGCGCCGCCCGGCTGATCATTGGTTCTCGAGTCGACGACGCGCGCCAACAGTTGCCCGCTCGGGCCGTCACGCGCTTCGAGCACGAGCGTCATCGAGCCCGCGCTGGTCGTGTAACTGCGGGTGATGCCGGGATCGCGGAGGTCCGGCGCGTTGATGAACAGGTTGATGATGGCGGTGCGCACCTGCAGCGTGTCATCCGCCGGGGCGTCCACGATGGTGTAGCCATGTTTCACGAGCTCTTCGGTGTAGCCCTCGCGCATCAACTCCGCGAGCTTGTCCTTGATCCTCTGCATGTCTTGCGCGGAAGGGCGGCGGTTGAAGTCCTGGCTCTTCTCCCAGTTCTTCTGAAATTCCACCTGCGTCGGCTCGAGAATCACGCTCTTGTAGGGCGTGAACTGCACGTTGGGCCGCACGTACACGTTGTCGAGACCCTTCACCTTGCGGCGCTCCAGTCCGTCCCAGTTCTCCGGTGGCTTCTCCTTGGCCACGGCGTCGGTGACGAACGAGGTGGCGAACAGGCAGGCGATGAGGGCGCTGAAGGACAGCGCGCGGGTGATCGACATGTTCACGGGAGCCCCCTCTATGGCAGCAGGCGCGAGCTGTTGACGAGCCGCAAGCCTCGTGCGCCACGTCGCGGCTGACGATGGGACCAAGGTCCGATGGGGCGTCCACAGAGGCGGCAGTACAAACAAATCCGGTCATTCGGAGAAATTCATGAAGATGCCGCGCGCCCGGTGGTTGCTTGCCAGTTCCTTGTTGCTGTGCGTCACCATCGCGCTGGCTGCCTGCGGCACCACGCCGCTCAAAGTGCGTACGCATGTCGATCCCAGTGCCGATTTTTCGCAATACCGCAGCTACGGATTCGTGGCGGAGCCTGGAACGAAACGCGGCGGTGCAACCAATGCGCTGACCATCTATTTCATGAAGGCGGTGCGTCATGAAATGGATGCGCGGGGTTATCGGTACACCGAGGAATCGCCAGACCTCCTGGTGAATTTCAACGCCAATCCGCGCGCCACCGTGGAGGAGAAAACTTCGGTCACGCCCACATACGGCTACTCCACGGGCTACTACGCCTACCGCGCTCAGCTCTATGGATTGCCGGTGATCGGCTTCGAGGATCAGGAAACGGTGTCGTACCGGGTCGGCACCGGCAATGTCGATGTCGTGGATGCGCGCAGGAAGATGCTGGTCTGGGTCGGCATTGCCGAAGGACGCCTCACCGAGGAGATGCTCAACGATCCTGGCCCGGCCATCGCCGCCGCGGTAGCCGATATGTTCGCGCAGTATCCCGCGAAGGCGGCACGATGAGAGCGTCACTCGCCGTGTTGCTGGTGCTGGGTGCATGCGCGAGCCTGGCCGTGCTCGCCCAGAGCAATCTCGGCGCCTTCAAGGACTCACCCAGCGGCAAGTTCACGCCCGAAGACTTCGAAATGTTGTGGGCGACGGTCGACGCGGTGAGTGTCACGCGCAAAGCCGGTACATCGAAGACCTGGGAGAACGCCGCCACGGGCAGCGGCGGCACCATCAAACTACTGAACGTATTCACCACCGCCGACGGCCGCGATTGCCGCCGGCTCAAGGTCGACAATCACGCGAAGAAGGTGAAGGGCTCCTCGCAGCAGATCGTCTGCGCGGGGCCGGACGGCAAATGGATGATCGACGCGGAAGCGCGGCCCGCGCCGAAATCCTCCGAGCGCAAAGGCGCGGGCGATGAGGAAGTGCGTGAGACGCTTCAGCCAGATTGAAAATGTTCCGGAATCGGTGGCGATGCTTGAGCTGCATACGATCAGGTACGCATTGAAGTCCAAGACCACGCGCGCGGCCATCGGATCGCCGCGCGTGAATCGCCAGTCGGCTATGAGTGATCCCGCCAGCACTACCATGAGACCTTGGTCCCATGATCGAAAGAGCGGCATCCGGTATCAAATCGAGTCACAAATCCGCGGGACGCACGATGAATGTTCGAACTTCGCCTGACGTGACTCGCACGACGATCATCGTGCTCGTCATCGGCGTGCTGCTGGTGGCAAGCCTGTGGACGATGCAGGCCTTCATCGGCTCGCTCGTGTGGGCCACGGCCATTGTCGTCGCCACCTGGCCCATGCTCGAGTCCGTGCAGCGCCGCGTCGGCGGCAGTCGTGCGATCGCGACGGCCGTGATGACCCTTTTCGTGTTGCTCATCTTCATCGTGCCGTTCTGGGCCGCGCTCGGTGTGTTGCTCGATGCGTCGGTCGATGGTGTCGTTGTCGTGCGGTCGTATCTCAAGAACGGATTGGGCCCACCGCCGGCGTGGCTCGGTGGCGTGCCGTTCGCCGGTGATCGCCTCACTGCCGAGTGGCTGGAGCTTGCTGCCGGAGGGCCGGAAGGCTTCGCCGAAGCGCTCCGTCCGTATGTGAAGTCCGTGGCGGCATGGATATTCGCGATCACCGGCGGGTTCGGTGGAATCTTCGTGCACTTCCTGTTCACCGTGATCATCTCGGCGATCCTGTATGCGAACGGCGAGACAGCCGCGAATGGTGTGCGCGCGTTTGCGCGCGCCGCATCGCCGAAGGACGCGGTGACGCGGCCGTGGTGCTCGCGGGCCAGTCCGTGCGGAGCGTCGCGCTCGGTGTGGTCGTGACGGCGCTGGTGCAGACGGCGCTGGCCGGCCTCGGCATGTGGATATGCGGTGTTCCGCATCCCGGTCTGCTCACCGCCATCACGTTCGTCCTTTGCATCGCGCAGATCGGGCCGATGGTGGTGCTCATCGCGGCGATCATCTGGATGTTTTCGCACGCGGGCACAGGCTGGGCCATCGCGTTTCTCGTCTGGAGCATTCCGGTCGGGAAATCCGACAACTTCCTGCGCCCGATCCTCATCAGCCGCGGAGTCGAGTCGCCATTGATCCTCATCTTCGCCGGCGTCATCGGCGGGCTCCTGGCGTTCGGCATCATCGGTCTCTTCCTGGGGCCGGTGATTCTCGCCGTCACTTATTCATCGCTCGGCTCATGGATCGCCGACCCGCCAGCAAAAGAGGCAATCATCGAATGAGACGCCCAACGATCCGGATATCGATCGGCATTGCGTCGCTTGTTCTTCTCAGCGCCTGTGTGGTCGACGCACCTCCGGTGGCGGAGCGACTCCTGATGGCCTCGTACGTGTGCAGTCTAAGCAGGTGGACACCGTCTACGCGAAACCCGCGCGTCACTGGCGCGATACCAACGCGTGCTGCTCGATCCCGTGGAGATCGCTTTCACACTCGACGGGGAAAAGCGGCATCCGGAAGTGGCCGATGGCGACATCACGCGCATTCGTTCACAGGGCTCGGCGGTGTCTAGCGAGTTCTTCTCTTCAGCACTCAGCCTGAATCATGGTTACGGCCTTGCGACCCAAGCCGGCGCGCTGCTGGCGCGCGCTCGAGATGTGGGCCGGCCTCTTGCGTAACGCGCTCGATGCCGCCCGAACCGGCATGCAACCCTCAAACTAGTCCGCAGAAGGAAGATGCAAATGAAACGTATGATCTGTCTGGCCGTTTTTGGAATCATCACCACCCTCGGTTGCGCCGCCACCAAGGAGCCGTTCCAGAGAGAGGACACGGTGGAAGCGACAGCGACCATCGAAGCCATCGATCCGGAGAGCCGCCTGTTGGTGATACACGCGCCGGGCGGCATCGCCACCGTCGAGGCGGGTCCCGAGGTGCGGAACTTCGATCAGATTCGCGTGGGCGACAAAGTGAAGGTGACGTACACCGCCGCCGTCGCCGCCGCGATCACCAAGAGCAAGGCGAAGCCGACCGAGACGTATGACGCGGCCGCCATCGCCGCGCCCATCGGCGCGAAGCCGGCCGCTGCCGTGGGGCAGACGATCACGACGACCGTGCAGATCGAGTCGGTGGATACTTCGTTCGATGTGGTGTCGTTCAGGCGGCCGGATGGCTTCGTTCGCAGCATCGCGGTGTCTTCGCCCGAAGCGAAGAAGTTCATCCGCACGCTGAAGAAGGGCGACATGGTGGATGTCGCCTACACCGAAGCGCTGGCGATTTCCGTGGTGCCAGCCAAGTAGGCGGCACCAGCCAGGGCCTCGACCGAAACGACGCGCGACTAGCTGGTCGCGCGTCCGTTCAGACTCCGCGCTTGGCGCGCTCGGCCTTGCCGCCCTTGTACGAGCCCTTGGCTCCCGCGGCCTTGCCCACGTACTTCTTCTTGAAACCGTCAGGCTTCTTGTCGCCGAAGGAAGGTTTGCCCGCGAAACGCGGTTTGTCTCCCGAGGCGAAGCGCGGCTTCTCGGCGAACGACGCGAATCGCGGCGGCTTGCTGCCTTCGAAGGTGGGGCGATCGCCACCTTCAGAGGGCGGCGCGCTGCCTTCGTCGCGCTTGAATCGCGGCGTGCCCGAGTAACCGCCGCGCGGCGGACCCGAGTAGTTGCGGGACTCGGAACGGCGGCTCGCGTAGGGACGCGGCTCGCCGGCCTTGTCGAAGCGATTGCCGCCACCGGTATAGGGGCGTTTCTCGCCCGAAGGCGGGCCCGATTTTTCGTAGCGCTTGCCGCCGCCACCGGCGTATGGACGGCGTCCGCCGTCTTCTTCTGCCATGCGATCCGGACGGTTCGACTTGCCCGAGAACTTCGGCTTGTCGGGTTTCGAGTCCACGCGCTGGATGCGAATGGCTTCGCCGCGTACGCGAACGTCCTGCAGGCTCGCCATCATTTCATCGGGCAGGCCGGGAAGGTCCACGTAGCTGTGATCTTCGCGGATGTCGATGTGCCCGATGTTCTTGCCTTCGATGCCAGCTTCGTTGGCGATGGCGCCGACGATGTTGCCCGGCAGCACGCCGTGGGCGTGGCCCACTTCAATGCGATAGGTCTGCTGGGGAACGCTGCCGTCGATGCGCGGCGGCGCCTTTTGCTGCTCGGACTCCGGCTTCGCCGCGAGGAACAGCGGCGTCGAACCCTGCACCATGCTCGCGAGTGCGGCGGCAATTTCGATGGCGGGAATGTCGCCTTCGGATTGCACCTGCTCCAGCATGCTCTGGAATTCCTTGCCAGCGCCGCTCATGACCGCTGCCGTGATCTTTTCCTTGAACTTGACCACGCGCAGCTCGTTCACGTCGGCCACGCTCGGCATCTTCATCTCTTCGAGCTGCTGCTTGGTGACGCGTTCGATCACGCGCAGCATGTTCCGCTCGCGCGGGCTCACGAACAGGATGGCGTCGCCGGTGCGTCCGGCGCGGCCCGTGCGCCCGATGCGATGCACGTAGGTTTCAGAGTCGTACGGGATGTCGTAGTTGAGCACGTGCGAGATGCGCTCGACGTCGAGGCCGCGCGCGGCCACGTCGGTGGCGATCAGAATGTCGATCTTGCCGTTCTTGAGCTGCGTGACCATCTGTTCACGCTGGCGCTGTTCCATGTCGCCGTTCAACGCGGAGGCCGCGAAGCCGCGGGCTTCCAGGCGTTGCGCGAGGTCGACGGTCTCGAGCTTGGTGCGCACGAACACGAGCATGGCGTCGAAGCGCTCGGATTCGAGCACGCGCGTGAGCGCGTCGAGCTTGTGCAGCCCGCTGACCATCCAGTAACGCTGGCGGATTTTCGGCGCGGCTTCACCGCGCGACTGGACGCTGATCTCGCGCGGATCGCGCATGTGCGTCTGCGCGATGCGGCGGATGGAATGCGGCAGCGTCGCGGTGAACAACGCCACCTGCTTGTCTTCGGGCGCCTGCTGGAACAGGAATTCGATGTCGTCGACGAAGCCCATCTGCAGCATCTCGTCGCCTTCGTCGAGCACGAGGAACTTGAGGTGTTCGAGCGAGAGCGCGCCGCTCTTCACGTGGTCGAGCAATCGGCCCGGGGTGCCGACGACGACATGCGCGCCGCGCTTCAGACCCTTCAGCTGCGGGGTGTAGCTCTGGCCGCCGTAGATAGGCAGCACGTTGAAGCCCGGCATTTTCGCCGCGTACTTCTGGAATGCCTCGGCAACCTGGATCGCGAGCTCGCGCGTGGGCGCGAGGACGAGCGCCTGCGTTGCGCGCAGCTCGACGTCGATCTTCGAGAGGATGGGCAGCGCGAACGCCGCCGTCTTTCCCGTGCCGGTCTGGGCCTGGCCCAGCAGGTCCGCGCCACCGAGCAGGGCGGGAATGGTTTGCGCCTGGATGGGCGTGGGGGTTTCGTAACCAACGGCCGTCAAGGCGGCTACGACGGCTTCACTCAGGCCGAGCTCGGAAAAGCTGGGCAATACGGCAGATTCAGACATTACGGGACTCATGGAGCCGGGTGAGGGAAGTGGGGAATCTGTAGTAGGGCGACACAGCGTTTGCCCACTTTCCTCACCCGGCACCACTTGGCGGGCCGCGGAATGTACGCGAAAAGAAGGGGACCGATCGAATTATTTGTGATATTGGCGGCCCGGTGCCCCGAAACGCTCGATCAGCAGCGGGCTGCTCCCGGCTACTACTGCGATTGGGCGAGATTCCCCACGGAAACATCGTTTTCCCCTCCCTGGACCTCTTTCCAGTCCTGGTCCCAGGAATCGACTTCATAGCGCCGCGTCATGGGGAAACTGGCCGGACGGAGGTATTCGAACCGCTTGTCGTAGTCGAGCTTGGTCCCGTAGCGAGGTTCGGTCTCGAGGATCGTGCCGGCGGTCAGACTTCCATAGATGAACATTGTGGCCGGCTTCGCATGGTCCACCGCCTCGGTGAAGAAGCGCCGGCGCGCGAAAATCGCCGCGTGCACAGTGAGATCGCCGGGACCGGTGACTTCCGAAGCGGCGATACGGATGTCGCGGCCGGCAATCAACGCGAGGTAGTCGCGCGAGATCACCGTCTGACGCGGATCCTTGAGATAGACCAGATCGTCCTCGATTTCGATGTCGCTCGGTGAGTAGACAGTGAAGATGCCGGCGACGGTTCCGCGCACGTACAGCTTTGCGCCTTTGTCGCCGATGAGATATCGCGGCTTCTGCGAGGCTCCGGAGCGCTGCAGCGTTCCTTCGCCATTGGCGAGGCGCCAAACGTAGCTGCCATCGGGATTGAAGATGATGCGCGTGTCCTCGGCGAACAGCTGCCGGTCGCCTTCGTCACCGCCGCTCAGTACGTCGGGCATGTCGCGCGGCAGCGTGACGCGATCGGTCCGGGTCTCCGCGCCGCCCTGGAACATGTCCTTGTTGCGACTGGTGCTCACGTTGCCGAAAGTGAGAGTGGCCGCGGCGGTGGTCACCTTGCCGAAGAACCTGGGCTTCACGCCGCCGAGAGTAGTGAGGCCGAATTCCGTGTTGCTGTGGAAGCGCCCGTCGATGACATCGTCGTGCATCTGGATGCGTGGATCCCAGCTGTTCACGAGCTGCGTGAAATGCGAGAACGCGAGGCGCTTCAGCGAGAGCCGCGTCTTCATGCGCTTGCCGTCCTTGCTGGTCATGATCTCCGCGATCACCTGTTCGAGGCCGGTGCTGTCGGCCGCGGGCTGGCGCATGATGCGCGCGGAGTATTGCTGCCCGTCCTGCTGCCAGCTGATCGTGGACGCGGTGACATTGGTGTCGAGCAGCTTCTGCGCGAACTTCTCCATGTTGCGCGTGAGCATTACTTTCTCGGGCTGAGGCACGACATCGACGACGGTCTGGGGCTCGACCTCGGTGAACGGCGGAACCTCGTTGGCCGATGCACCGGTGGTAGTCAGGACCTCGCCAGCCGCGGGCTCGGTCTCAACGGCCGCCGCGGGCGGCTCGAACTTCGCGATGTCGGGAATCTGTTCGAGCATCGGCGTGGCGTCAGCCACCATCGGCGCGTCCACCGTGTGTTCGCCGGTGCCCGGATCGTCGACGACTTGTTCCACGGGGTCGGGTGCCGGTTGTGGAAGCGCCGCTTCAGTGAATTCGTCGCTGTTCGGGCCGTCCCGCGTTTCGAGCTGCACGGACAGTTCGGGAATGTCCTGGTCGTCCTCGCCATCCTCGTAGATCGCCGCGCCGATACCGAACAACACGATCAGGTGGGCGATGGCGGAGATGGCGAGCGTGGTGCTGACGTCGCGATGCGGGAGAAACGCGGTCCAACACTTTCCCGACGCCCGACGGATCGTGAGCGCTGCATCTCGATACGCGTTGGCGTACGCGGGCGTAAACACCCGAGACCTCCGAGATTTTCCCTAGAGGCGATCTTGCTCCGTTCGGGCGATCAGGTCACGGGCTTTTGAGCACTCGGATCGCCGGTTGGCGGCGGCGCGCGATCGACCGCAGCCGGGTTCCCCAGGATCTCAGTAAGGATCGGCTTCAGGGCATCGGCCCATACCTGGTACGCCTTGGTCGTCAGATGCAGGCCGTCGTGAGCCATGCCTTCGCGTAACTGGTTGTCTGGGAACGCGAGCTGCTCGTTGATGTTTACGTAACGTACGGTCTTGCCGTCCGCGAGCTTCGCAATCCGCATATTGGCCCGGTTGATGATGGGCATCACGTCGATGTTGTCGTTGCGCGGCGTTATTCCGGTGACGATCACCGTGGCCTTCGGAGCACGCTGCCGGATCTCTCTGACAATGGCCGCTACGCCGCGGGCGACGTCGTCGGCGCGCGCGTCGCTGTCGCCGATGGGCGTCGCGCGGCCCACGTTGTTAGTGCCGGCCAGCAGCACGACGACCTTCGGGTTGACGCCATCGAGCTCGCCGTTCCGCAGGCGCCACAACATGTGTTGAGTCTTGTCGGCGCCCCATCCAAAGTCTGCGGCGTTCCAGCCGGTGAAATTGGCGCGCCAGTTGGCGAGGAGATCCTTGTACTGCTCGTCGCTCGCGCCCCAGCGCCGGGTGATCGAATCACCCATGAAATACACGTCGATCTGGCCGGCCTTGCGCTTGGCCAGCAATTGCTCGTGCGCCAGCATGGAATTCTTGTCGGTGCGCGGAATGGGCACGTCCGCCCGTTCGATCGGCGGCCGGCCGGCGACGAGGGCGCTCAACCAGGCGGCGGATCGCTGCGTCCACGGCAACGATTGCTCGGGCGTCGCCAGGTGGTTGTGGGGCGATTCGATCATCGGCGCCGCTTCCTTCGGCCCTTTGATCTGGTTGAATGCCGCCCAGATTCCGACGGGCGGCGTGACGGTGTCGATGAAGCCCATCGACACCAGCGAAGGCACCTTGATGCGCGCTGCGCAATTCACGGTGTCGAAGTACTGCGCCGTCTTCATCACCTGCGGGTCGTTCGACGTCCCAGAACGGGTAGCCCGATCTTGCGGCCATGCGCGTTGCCATTGGCGTCCGCGCCCGCGGGCACGTTGATGAGCATCGCCGTGACTTTGGGGTGAAGGCCTGCGGCGCAGAGACTTTGCTGGCCGCCCATGCTGGTGCCCATGACCACGAGAGTCTTGCCATCCCAGTCGGGGCGGCTCGCCAGGTAGTCGACGGCGCGCAGGTCCGCCAGGTACATATATAAGAAGTAGTTCTTGTCGCGGTTGCGCGTCTCGATGGAGTTGTAGGCCTTGAGCTCGGCCGGCAGCGCGTCGTAATACTCCTTGGGCTGGTCGGGCATGACGTCGTGCGGCTCGACGTTCACGGCCAGCCAGCCTTCGGCGGCGCGGTCGGTGACCCAGGATTTCTGCAGCGGGTAGGGCGGGCTCGCCCATTGAAGAATGATGAGTCCGGGGTACTTCTTCTTGTTCGTTGAGTCCTTCGGCTTCGCTACCTGTCCCCAGACGTGTTTGCCGTCGAGATGATTCATCTTGAGGATCGCGAAATCGACGCCGTCTTTTTCGCTGGGCTTGGGCGTGAGTTCGGGTGACGCTTTCACTTTGCGCAGCGCCTGGATCTTGGCGGCCCAGAACGCGTCGAAGTCCTCGGGCGCGGGAATGGACGGCGCGATCTTGTCCGGCGCTACGGCGGCGCCGAGTGCTTTCGGCTTCGCGCCCGCGCTGTTCTCCGTGACTTCGACGTACACCATGCCGGGTTCGTCGAGCTTCGCTTCGATTTTCGCAGGAAAGCCCGGCTTGATGGTGCCGCGGCCGATCTCGTCGAGGTTGTTCTTGCGGATCACGTACGTCGCCGGCGCCGAACTCCACGGCAGCGTCACGTTCCAACCGGCGGTTTCACCGAGCGCGTAGATGCCGGACGGGTGATAGGGCACATAGGCAGGCCCCGCGGATTCGTCGGCCAGCGCCGGCGCGCAAAGAATCAGGGCCGCGAGAAGCGGCGCGCGTTTGAAAGTCATGTTCCCCCTCGATGAATCGTCAGGACTTCAAGCGGATATGGGCTTCGTCGCGATCGTCTGCGCCTTGAGCACGAGTTCCGCGGCGAGCAGTGCCTGCTCCTGATCCTGCGCGACCTGCGTGCGCTCGACGACGTCGGCGACGAACTGCGGGCCAAACGGCAGCTGCACGTTCTTGCAGTCGATGTAACGCGCCTGCTTCTTGTCGACGATGTACAGGTGATTGCCGCCTTCGAGGCCCGAAGCGACGTTGATGTATTTGCGCAGCTCGATGTACCCCTCGGTGCCCAGCACGAACAGGCGCCCGTCACCCCAGGTGGCGAGACCGTCGGGCGTGTACCAGTCCACGCGCACATATCCCGTGCCGCCGTTGCCCGACATCACCATGTCGCCGAAGTCTTCGAACTTCGGGTACTGCGGATAGGCGACGTTGCCGGTTTGCGCGGCCACGACCTTGGCCTTGGTGCTGTTCGTGTAATAGAGGAACTGATCGGCCTGGTGCGAGCCGATGTCGCAGAGGATGCCGCCGTAGCGGGCCTTGTCGAAGAACCAGGCGGGCCGGCTCGGCGCGTTCACGCGATGCGGCGCGAGATTCACGGTCTGCACGACGCGGCCGATGGCGCCTTGCTTGATGAGTTCGCCGGCGTACACCGCGGAGCGCACTTCGAGGCGCTCGGAATACATGATGGCGAACTTGCGGCTGGTTTCTTTGACAGCCTTGCGCACGTCCGCGAGTTGTTTGAGCGTGGTGATGCCGGGTTTGTCGGCGAGGTAGTCCTTGCCGGCTTTCATCACGCGGACGCCGAGCGGTGCGCGAAGGTCGGGGATGGGCGCGCCGGCGACGAGCTGGATGCTCTTGTCGTCCAGGATTTCGTCTTCGCTCGCGAGCTTCACGCCGGGGAAGTGCTTGCTGGAAATCCGCGATCTGCGCCGGGTCGGCGGCGTGGAAGGCGACAAGGGTGCCGCCGCCGCGCTGAAGGGCGGCGATCATGCCGAAGATGTGCGCGTGGTCGAGTCCGATGGCGGCGAACCTGATCGAGTGCGTGGGCTTGACCTCGGGGGTCGAGGTGTTGGCGGGGTCCACGGTGAATGCGCCTGAGCTCTGCGCGAAGACCTCCGGGGCCATCGCCGACAACATGCCGGCCAAACCGGCCTGCTGCAGAAACTCGCGTCGATCGTTGCCAGACATTGGATGCCCCTTCGGTTGTGCGGCCGCAAAGATACCGCGTCGTCCCGAGTTGGCACGACTCCTACGCCGTAAGTCGGAGAATGGTGACAGGCACCGTTTCCTGGAAAACGGTGCCTGTCACCTTTTTCATCCCTTCTGCTTCAGGCGCCAGATGGTGATGGCAGCGAACAACACGGTGAAGCCAAGCATGGTGGCGATCGCCATCTGCAGCGGCTCGTACTGGTACTTGGTGATGCCGGCGAGGTGCATCGCGAACTGCTCGACGTGGAACTGCGGCCAGATCGGCGTCTGCCAGTACATGGACTTCGGCAGCGGGAAGAACATGCCGGAGAGATAACAGCCCGGTAGATAGATGAGGTTCGCGTAGCCGGGCGCGGCCGAGCCGCTGACCAGCGAGCCGATCATGAGCCCCATCGCGCAGAACGGGATCGTGCCGATGAGCAGTGCACCGCTGAGCGCAGCGACCTGGCCCGTGCCCAAGCGTGAGTTTGCCGGTCGCCAGCGCCGTGACGAGGATGGGCAGCATACGCGAGCACGCCGAGCACCACGCCGCTGATGATCTTCGCCACCACCCAGGCCGCGGGCGGCGCGGGTTGCGCGCGCTTCAGGCGCAGCAGCCCCATCTCGCGTTCGATCGCCAGCGTGACGCCGAGTGCCGAACAGCGCGGGCATGGTGACCGCCATGATCGAGAACGCCGCGAACAGGATAGATCCCGAGACTCGCATCCTTGTTGATGGCCTCGCCGGCGATCAGCAACGCGAACAGCGCGTATAGCGCAACGGGCATGATCAGCACCGGAATCGCGACGCCGGGGTTGCGGATCATGCGCAGCAGCTCATAACGCGTTTCCGTGAAGTACGCGCCGCATTGCGCTGGCCGGCTTCGCCGCCGCCACCTCGTAATTCAGTGCCAACGTGTTCATGCGGCCTCCTTGGTGAGTTCGTTGAATGCTTCGTTGAGTCCGGCTTGGCGCACTTCGAGACGCGCGAGCTTTGCATCGGTCGCCAGCAGCCGGCGCACCACGCCTTCGGCATCCGTGGCAGTGATGCGCAGTGTCGATTTCGTCGTGCGTGACGTCGACCACGCCGGGCCAGCCGCGGACTTCGTCCGCCGTCAGCGACGACTCGCAACTGATCTGGCGGCGGGCCACCAGTGCGCGCATGTCATCCACGCTGCCGCGAGGCGATGACGCGACCCTTGGACACGACCGCGACGCGGTCGGCGAGTGCTTCGGCCTCCTCGAGATAGTGAGTGGTGAGCACGACGGAGCAGCCGCCGGCGAGCAGCGAGCGAACGCTCTTCCACAGCGCCTCGCGCGCCTTGATGTCGAGCCCCACGGTCGGTTCGTCGAGGAACAGGATCTTCGGCCGGCCGCAGATCGCGACCGCGAATTGCACCTGGCGCTTCTGGCCGCCGGAGAGCTTGCCGTAGAAGCGATGGGCGATCTGCGTGATGCCGGCGCGCTGCGAGCGTCTCGTCCACCGGCAGCGGATCCGCGTAGTAGCTGGCCGCGAGCGCGACGAGCTCTCGGGCTCGCAAGTTCCTTCGGCAGCTCGACGTCCTGCATCATCACGCCCAGCCGGCTGCGCTGTTCGATCTCCTGCGGTGATCCGCCGAACAACGTGACTTCGCCGCCATCGGCTTCGGTGAGGCCCAGCCAGAGTGAGATGGCCGTCGATTTGCCCGCGCCGTTGGGGCCGAGCACCGCCAGCAACTCACCGGCGCGAACTTCGATGTCGATGCTGGCGAGCGCGGTGACGGCTCCGTAGCGCTTCGTGACTCCACGCAGCCGGGCGATCGAGTGATCGCTCCACCGCCGGCCGGTGACGGGGAAGCTGGCGACGGTGAGGTGGGCGATGGGACAGGCTTCCCTTCTTCCCGAGAGGATACTTGCGGCCGTTGAGCAGCTGGCCGATAACCGTCGGGCGCACCAGGAAGTGATAACTCAGGAACAGCAACGCGAAGCTGGCAACGAGGATGAAGGGATACTTGATGGCCCAGTGCAGCGGCCAGTGGCCCACCCAGACCTGGAATGCCGCCACCACCGGAAGATGCGCGAGGTAGACCCAGTACGAAGCGTCGGCGAGGTAGCGGCGCACCGGGCTGTAGTTGGACAGGTAGCGCAGGGCGGCGCCCGTGAGGCCGAACATCCATCCCCAGACCGCGACGCCGAACCCGAGCGCGTACAGGATCTTGGTCGTGCCCGGTTCCGCCATCGGGTGGTTGGCGACCACATACAACAGCCAGGCCGTCGCCAGCACGCCGAAGAACAGATAGGTCGACCAACGAGCGCGCGATCACCTGCAGCAGATCGCGCGAGCGATGGATCAGCCAGCCGAAGGCGAACGCCGTGCCGAACCCGACCGCGGCGGGAAGCTGCGGAATCAGCGACTGATCGGGCGTCGGAATGCCTTGCCAGTAGAACCACATCGGCAGCGTCAGCAGCGCCATGGCGAGTGGAATGCCGAGCATGAATACCGCGAGAAAGGTGCGTGACCGAGCTTCTGACCGCCCGATCGACCGCCTTGCGGAGCTTCTCTTCAGGGTCCAGCCGCGGGACGATGGCGCGAACGAGGAGCGCCGCCACGTACAGCAACAGCAGCTCATAGAGGAACCACAGGTGCGTGAGCGGAAACGCGGCGAAGGCCTTCGGAAATTCGGGCATGGGTGGCAACGCTCCGCCGAACACCTTGGTGATTCCCATGGTCCAGACATATCCGATCACGGGAAACAGCACCACCCATCCGACGATGAAGGGAATGAGGATGCGCATGGCGCGATTGCGCACGAACGCGCCCGTGCCGAGTTTCTGGTGCAGCAGCCGTGCGAAGAAGCCCGCGATGAAGAAGAACAGCGACATGCGGAAGATGTGCGTCACGAACGCGGCGTCGTAGAGAAACGGGCTGGGCGAGTTGTCGTTCATCGCCCAGATGCCGGGCGGCCAGCCGGGCATGAACGACAGCGCGGCGTGGAACGCGACGCCTAACAAGAGGGCGAAGCCGCGCACCGCGTCGAGCGCGTGCAGGCGGTTCTCGGGGGCCATGGAGGTATTCATTGTTGTATCCCTTCAGATGAAGTCGCGGCGGCGGGCGGCGAGGAGAAACGGCAGCGTGAACGCCAGTGCGATCACGCCGAGTTCGACGATGAGCACGGTCCAGGCGGTCTGGTTCCAGACCGGCGTCGGGCTCCAGCATGTGGTCGCTGCAGCGCCGGGCTGGGCGCCGACCACGAACATGAAGATGCTGACGCCCATGTTGGTGATGACGATCGCGGCGGATATCCAGGCCTCGGAGTGCGCATGCAGCGTGCCGCACAGCACCACCGAGAAATTGGCCAGCATGAAGACGCAGAGCAGCACCGTGTAGGGCAGCAGGCCATCCGGTACATCGCCTTTGACCAGCACCAGCGCGACGGCGCCAGCGGTTGCGACCAGCCAGGGGATGAAGAAACACAGCAGCAGGCCGAGCAGCTTGGCGCGCACGTAGTCGCGCGATCGACAGCGGCAGGCTGAGCACGAACAGCAGCGAATGCTCCTTGCGTTCGTTCATCACTCCGTAGATGCGCGAGCATCACGCCGAAGGCGATGATGGTCGTGAGCCAGATGAGCGAGCCGATGTTGAATCGCATGTCCTGCCGAGAGCGCCGACGAGCGACGGACAACAGGCCGCGAGCCGTTGCGCGCCGCCATGAACCAGCGGTTGACGTAGAGCTCCTTGGCGATGAGCTTGCGCGTGACGATGTTCATTGGCCGCGCGCCTCCCGGTGATGACATGACATTGGCGACGAAGATCTCCTCGAGACTCATGCGCTGCACGTCGCGCACGTTGTGCGCCGAGCCGCGCGAGCAGGTCGTCGGAGAAGCGGTTCGTGGTGAGCGTCGTGAACTGTCCGTCGACGACGCGGCCACGATGTCGGGCAGCTCCGGCAGATGTCGCCCGGAGGCAGCTGCACGTGGATGCGGCGCCAGCGCTCGAGAAAGTCTTCCTTGTCGCTGCTGTCGACGACGCGGCCGCGGTCGATGAACGTGATGCGATCGGAGATGCGCTCCACGTCCACGGTGTTGTGCGAGGAGAAGAGGATCGAGCGATTGTCGTCGCGCAGCACATCCATGAACTCGGTCATCACTTCGTGGCGCGCGACCGGGTCGAGGCCCGTGGTGGGCTCGTCGAGGATCAGCAGGCGAGGCCGGCGCGCGAGCGCCAGCAGCAGAAGCGCCTTGATCGTGCTCGCCCTGGACAGTCCGCTCGAGCCTTCTGCTCGGTGCGCAGGTTGAAGCGCTTCACCAGCGTTTCGGCGTAATGTGCATCCCAGCCCGGGTAGATAGACGCGACGAACTGCATGTGCCAGCCGAGCGTGGCGTGCGGCAGCAGGCGCATCTCCGCGGAGACGAAGCCGATGTCGCGCTTGGCGATCGCCTGCGCCTCGGGCATCGCGTGGCCGAGCACGCGGATCTCGCCGGCGTCCGGCGCCGATCAGGCCCATGCGCCAGGCGGATCGTGGTGCTCTTGCCGGCGCCGTTCGGCGCCGACGAAGCCCATGATCTGTCCGGGCTCGAGGTCGAGCGAGAGGTCGTCCAGCGTGAAGAAGCGGAACGTCTTGCGGAC
Source organism: uncultured Pseudomonadota bacterium (assembly GCA_963846605.1). Taxonomy (GTDB): domain Bacteria; phylum Pseudomonadota; class Gammaproteobacteria; order Steroidobacterales; family Steroidobacteraceae; genus CADEED01. Next base: position 303,536 of record CAWJWS010000001.1, on the reverse strand, counting down.
GCCGCGCATCTCGATGTGTTTGGTCTGGGTCATTTCTTGTCCACGTTGCGGATGGCGCGGCGCAGGCGCGCCGCGAGTTCGTCTTCGGTGAGCCCGAGCTGCTGGCCGATGTCGGCGGCGGCGGCGAGGTGTTCATCGAGCTTCTCGTCCTGGAGCTCGCCGGCCAGGCCGTTCACGTCGGCCACGAACGAGCCCTTGCCGTGGCGGGTGACGATCACGCCTTCGCTTTCGAGGTCGAGGTAGGCGCGCTTGATGGTGATGACGCTGACGTTCAGAGCCGCCGCAAGTGCCCGGATTGACGGCAATTCCTTGCCCGGCGGCCAGTCGCCGGCGGCGATGCGCGCCCGGATCTGCTCCATGATCTGCAGATACATGGGGCGCGCGTCGGTCTGGGAGATGTTTATGCCGCTGTACATACTGTGTATACAGTGTATACTCAGTTCCGAATCGAACAACAGCCCCTTCGCGAAATATTTTTCGACACCGGGTGAAGTAGTTAGACGCTGGTCGCCATGGGCATCGCGACCCGTCGCGTCGCGTTGAAACCGATGAACCCATGGACAAAGTCTTCCTGACCTACCGCGGCACCGTGCACCAATCGGCACTGCGACCACATGGGCCACATGAACGTCATGTGGTACGTCGGCAAGTTCGACGAGGCCACCTGGAATCTCGCCGGCGACGATGGGCATGACGGCGCAATACCTCAAGGACGCCAACGCGGAATGGCCGCGGTCGATCAGCGAATCGCCTATCGTCGCGAAGCGTTGCCCGGTGACGTGGTGACGATCCGCACGGCCATCATCGAAGTGCGGCCGAAAAGTGTGCGCTTCGTGCACGAGATGCGCCGCGGCGATCTGGGCGATCTGCTCGCCACCATGGTGGTCACCGCAGTGCACATCGACGCAGTGGGGCGGCGCGCGACCGCATTCGACAAGCAGGTCCACGCGACGGCGGAGGCGATGAAGACGCCGGACTTCGCGCTGTGGGACGCCTGGCCGCCGGAAAAGGCCTATCTGGAATAGAACTTCTCTAGGAGCAGGATGAAAAGCAAGCAGAAGGAAATGGGCACGCACGGTGCTGCTGTGTGTTTGCCTCGGTCTCGCGGGTTCGGAGGCGCCGGCCGCGGACGCGGTGCAACGTCGCGGTCACCATCCACGCCGATCAACCGGGTGCCGACGATCAATCCGAATGTCTACGGACAATTCGCCGAGCATCTCGGCGCCGGCATCTACGAAGGCGTCTGGGTGGGCGAAAAATCCGCCATCCCGAACACCAATGGCTATCGCAACGACGTCGTCGACGCGCTGAAGAATCTGCAAGTGCCGGTGGTGCGCTGGCCGGGCGGCTGCTTCGCCGACGAATACCACTGGCGCGACGGCATCGGCGACCGCGCGAAAGCGCCCCGTGAAGGTGAACACGCACTGGGGCGGCGTGGCCGAGACCAACGAGTTCGGCACGCACGAGTTCATGGCCTTCGCCGAGATGATCGGCACCAAGGTCTACATCAGCGGCAACGTGGGTTCGGGCAGCCCGCAGGAAATGGCCGACTGGATGGAGTACATGACCTCCGACACCGTCTCGACGCTGGCCAACGAGCGCCGCAAGAACGGCCGCGACAAGCCGTGGGACGTGCACTACTTCGGCATCGGCAACGAGACCTGGGGCTGCGGCGGCAACATGACGCCGGAGTTCTACGCCGAACCTGTTCCGCCAGTACGCCACGTACGTGAAGGCGCCGCGCGGCCACCGGCCGATGATCGTCGCCAGCGGCGGCAACGACGAGGGCACGTAGTGGGCCGAGGTGCTGACCACCAACGTGCAGCGCGACCTGGATGCGATCTCGCATCACTACTACACGCTCGCCCACGGGCGTCTGGCGCGAAGAAGGGCAACTCGATCGGCTTTCCCGAGAAGCGAATGGATCTCGACGCTCGAACACACGATGCAGCATCGACGAGTTCATCGTCAACAACGTGAAGATCCTCGACAAGAACGATCCGAAGGGAAAGGTCGGCGTTCTACGTCGACGAGTGGGGCACCTGGTACGACCCGGAGCCGGGCCGCGAACCGGGCTTCCTCTATCAGCAGAACACGCTGCGCGACGCGCTGGTGGCGGCCTCAACTTCAACATCTTCCACCGGCACGCCAAGCGCGTGCAGATGACCAACATCGCGCAGATGGTCAACGTGCTGCAGGCGATGATCCTCACCGACGGGCCGAAGATGGCGCTGACGCCTACCTACCACGTGTTCCAGATGTACATCCCGTTCCAGGGCGCCACGTTCCTGCCCACGGAGATCACCACTCCGGACTACAAGCTGGGCGACGTACACCGTGCCGTCGGTGAGTGTCTCGGCGGCGCGCGATACCGAAGGCCGGCTGCAGCTCGCGCTGGTGAACCTCGATCCGCACCGCGAAGCCGTGGTCACGACCACGTTGACGGGCGCCAAGGCGAGCGCTGCGCATGGGCCGCGTGCTGACCGCGAAGACCATGGATGCGCGCAACACGGTGGAAGCGCCCGAGGCGATCTACCCGGTGAAGATCAGCGCGACGCGCAAGGGCGACGACGCTGGTGGTGCGTCTGCCGCCTAAGTCGGTGAGCGTCGTCCGGCTGCAGTAAGCGCCGATCAGCCTGCGTACGCGGCCGTGGCCGGTCGCGAGCAACGCACGGCGGCCGCGATCGAGGCAGCGCGCCGAGAGCATGAAGCCCGCGGCGTACTGCCAGCCGTCGCCGACAGCAAGTCCACGTCACGCTCCTAACGAGGCCGAGGAAACGCGGCCGCGCAGGCCACAGACAGCGCGCCTGCGCGAGCCAGGACTGCCAGCAGCCGACCGGCCGTCAGTGAACGCCGGCAGGTGATCCGACGCCGGCGATGCGGATGCAGCGCGCCACGCGCGAAACTCATCGCGCCGCCATGTCCGGGATGAGCCGAGCGCGAGGGCGGGGAGAAGCCGCAGCAGGGTCGGCGATGCGGACCAGGTGCTGTCGAGTCATGGCGAGAGATTACGGCGCGGATATCCTGAACGGCGCCGTCCAGGCGGCTCGCGTCGCTGACCTCACCCTTATATAAGTCATTTGACGCAGGCCGCCTGCGCGAGCACGCGGGCGCGCCCAGTATCATCCGCGGCCATGAGTGCCAAATCCAGATGTGTTGCGGGTCGGTGTCGGCGGTCCGGTGGGTTCGGGCAAGACCGCGCTCGTCGACTGCGCTGTGCAAGCGCATGCGCGATGCCTTCAACATCGCCGTCGTCACCAACGACATCTACACCAAGGAAGACCAGGAGTTCCTGATCCGCAGCCAGGCGCTCGCGCCCGAGCGCATTCGCGGCGTCGAAACCGGCGGCTGCCCGCACACCGCCATCCGCGAAGACGCGTCGATGAACCTCGCGGCCATCGACCAGCTGCATGCACGACTTCGACGGGCTCGACCTCATCATCGTCGAGAGCGGCGGCGACAATCTCGCGGCCACGTTCAGCCCGGAGCTGTCGGATCTCACGCTCTACGTGATCGACGTCGCCGCCGGCGACAAGATTCCGCGCAAAGGCGGCCCGGGCATCATGAAAAGCGACCTGCTGATCATCAACAAGATCGATCTCGCGCCGCACGTCGGCGCGTCGCTCGAAGTCATGGACCGCGACGCGAAGAAGATGCGCGGCGACCGGCCGTTCGTGTTCACAAATCTGAAAACCGGCCAGGGGCTCGACCAGGTGGTCGCGTTCATCGAAAAGCAGGGCATGCTGCGGCACTGAGCAACTGTCGGGCGGTGCGCTCGTTGCGGCGACAGTCCGCCAGCTGACAGCCATCCGGCTGAATTCCTGACATAGCCGTGCACCCGTCGCGCCTGCCGAGAATCTGCTCGCCATGACGGTAGACAGGAGATCGATCGTGGAAGGCCAAACGCTGCAGAATCCTGTTCCTGTCGCAGCGCAATTCCGCGCGCAGCCTGATGGCCGAGGCCATCGCCAACTCCATCGGCCACGGGCCGCATCGAAGCGTTCAGCGCCGGTGTGCGGCCGGCGCGCAGGGCCGACCCGGTCGCGCTCGAGCTGCTGGAGCACGCGGGCATTCCCGCGCCCGATCATCCGCCGCAACATGTGCGCGAATTCAGCGCCGCGAATTCGCCGCCGCTCGATTTCGTGTTCACGCTGAGCGACACGGCGGCCGGCGAAGCGCCGCCCAGCTGGCCCGGTCACCCGATCACCGGGCACTGGCGCTGCACGGATCCCGACGCAGTTCGATGACGAGGCGGAACGCCGGCTGGCGCTCATCCGCACGCGTATCGGAGCTCGAGCGGCGCCTGCGCGTGTTCGCGAACCTGCCGGTGAAGTCGCTCGATCGGATCAGCCTGCAAGTCCATGTCGACGAGCTCGGCGCGGCCGCGAGCTGAGGTTCCGGTAACTCCCGGCTGAACCAGCACGGTGGGCGAGTCTCGATGACGCGCATCGACCGCTTGCCGCCGGATTCGTGCGCGCCGTCCTGTTGTTATGCGCCTCGCTGGCCTTCGCGCAGCTTCCGCGCCAGTCGCTGCCGACGAGCCGCCGCTCGAGGAAGTCGTGGTCACCGGCGAATTCCCGGGGCCCGGCATGTGGCAGGTGACGCGGCCGGACGATGCCGGCCGACCACGTGCTGTGGATCGTCGGCGATCCGCCGCCATTGCCGAAGCGCATGAAATGGAAATCGAAGGACATCGAAGCCGTCGCGCTCGGCGCCCAGGAAATCCTGCGCGACGCCGCCGTCTCGCATGAAGCCGGACGAGAAGATAGGCGTGCTTCCGCGGTCTGACGCTCTTGCCGGCGATGCTCGAAGGCGCGCCGCAATCCGGATGAGGCAAGAACTCGAGGAGCTGCTGCCGCCGGACCTCTATGCGCGCTGGCTGGTGCAGAAGAAACTCTACCTGGGCCGCGAAGGCGGCGTCGAGAGCTGGCGTCCGCTGTTCGCCGCCGACAAGCTGCGCAAGGCGGCGTTCGACGACCTGAAGCTGCGCGAAGGCGGCGTGGTGTGGGAGGTCATCGGCAAGCTGGCGGAGAAGCACAAGATCCAGGTCAACTCGCCCACGCATGCGCGTTCACCTTCAAACGCGGCGAGGTGCGCGCCAAGATCAAGGAGTTCTCGCGCGAGTCGCTCGCCGACGTGGAGTGTTTCGCACGACGCTCGATCTGACCGAAGCGCTCGGCGACCGCGACACGCAGAACGCACGCGCCCAGCGCGTGGGCCACGGGCGATCACGAAACGCTGGCGTCGTTGCCGGCCGCTGCCCAGTCCCTATCTACCGTGCGCGATGGCGGTCTGAGCTCGCAGGTGGCGCGCGAAGTGATCCCGGCGGACATCCGCGAGCAGGTCGACGCGTTGTGGCTGGAGGCCGCGGACAAGAGCCTGGCCACGAACCAGACCACGTTCGCCATCGTGCCGTTCGCCAAGCTCACGCGCGCGGATGGATACCTCGGCGGTGCTGCGCGCGAAGGGCTACGTCGATCGAGGCGCCACCAGTAGGCGCGTCTTCGCGGCCGTTCCGCTCTTCGCGACGTTCAGCGCCTCGTGCACGAGGCGCGACCACTTCGCGAACACGATGCGCTGCTCGTGTGCATTCGTCACCCGGTTGGCGATGCGCAGTTCGTTGAAAGCGTAGCGTTCCGCGGGGCTGATAGGTGATGACCGGCCCACGAGTTTGCCGGTCAGCGCGTCGCGCAGCTCGCCGATCACCTTCATCGTGACGGGCCCGGTGCGTGTAAGTGCGCGTGCCGGGCTCGACCGCGCGATTCCGGTGCGACGATGTCGAGGTCGTCGATGGTCGGGCGCGATGCAGCAACACATCGGCGGCCGGGGGCTTCCGCCACTTCGTAGCGGCCCACGCTCGACGAGCTCTCGCGTGAATTCCTGGCGGAACAGCTGCACGGCTTCCGCGCGCATGCGGCGCGACCTCGCATCGCGCTGACATCCGCGTGGTTCTCCCGCCAGTTCTTCGACGAAGCCGATCGATGGCGGTTCGACGATGACCCGCTTGTACTGGGTGAAAGAGGTGTCGGGCGCGCGGTAAACGCCGCCGGCACGGCGCGAGGGCACGCGCACCAGGCCGTCGTCGGTGCTTTCGTCGGGGCGACGCGTCGCGCGGCCGCAGCACGGCAGGTGACGCGCGACCAGGGCCGAGATTTTCCAGGCGATCGGATGACGCGACACCGGGAGCTCATGCCGCGCCGGATATCACGATCGGCGATCGTGCCGGACGCGATCAGCGCGTCAGGGCGCGGACCGCGCGGGCCGCGGCCGAGGCGCGGTTCTCCACGCCGAGCTTCACGAAGATCTGCTCGAGGTGCTTGTTCACGGTGCGCGGACTGATGGCGAGGATCTCGCCGATCTCGCGATTGGCCTTGCCGCGGCTGATCCACAGCAGCACTTCCGACTCGCGCGAGGTCAGCGACAGGGTCTGCTGCAGCTGCTGTTCGTCGGCCGTGGTGCTGAGCTCGGTGAGCCGGAACAGCAATTCGTCCGGGCCGATGGGGCTCAACACCGAGATCTCGACCTTGCGGCCGTTGACGTCGACCAGCAGCCGCGCCTGGCGCCTGCCCTCGGAGCGCAGCTGCATGAGCTGCGCGCATGATCGCCGGCGGCAGGCTGGCGCTGTGTCGCTCGGGCGCGGGAAACAGCTCCGCGAGCAACTGGCGCGCCTTGGGTGTGCACCACAGCAGCCGGCCGGCAGCGATCGGTGGCCAGCAGGAAGCGGCCGGTCGGCATCGAGCGCGGCGCGCGTGCCGGCGGCCACGCGCGCGTTGGCGAGATGCACGCGGATGCGCGCCAGCAGCTCGTCGACCACCAGGGGCTTGGTCACGTAGTCGACGCCGCCGGCCGCCAGGCCTTCGAGCACGTTCTCCGTCTCGGTGAGGCCGGTCATGAAGATCACCGGCAGGTGCGCGAGCATCTTGTTGCGCTTCATGCGCCGGCAGGTCTCGAAGCCATTGAGGCCGGGCATCACCGCGTCCATGAGCACGAGGTCCGGCGTGATCTGCTCGACCAGGCGCAGCGCGCTCTCACCGTCGGTGGCGATCAGCACCGTGAAGCCGGCGTGATCGAGCGTGTCGGTGAGGAAGCCCAGCGTTTCCGGCGTGTCGTCGACGACCAGGATGGTGTCGCGCCGCACGTCGGGTGCGTCGGTCGTGCGTTGTCAGCCATGTTTGCGCATTCCTTCCAGCACGTTCATGTAGCGTTTGAGATCGAAGTTCGCGACCAGCGTGCGCATGCGGCGTCGCGAACGGTTTGTTGGTGGGGTCGGCTTCCATCTCGCGCAGCTTCGCCTGGATGCCGCGCACGTGGCCGATGAGCCCGAGTTGATAGAGGTCGTCGACGTGGTGCCGCGAGTGATCCGGCAGCGCGCCCTGCAGGTCGGTCTCGCGCGCGGGCGCGTGCTCGCGCCGCCTTCGTACATCCACTGCAGGCTCGAGCTGCGCCGCGAGGCATTCGAGCATGCGTTGCATGTCGATGGGTTTGATGAGGAACGCGTCGTGATTCGCGTCCGCGCCGCCCGGCGAGTACTCGTGCGCGTTGGCCGACACGATGACGATCTTCAGCGCCTCGAGTCCGGGCAGTCGCGCGCAGCGCCTCTGCCACCTGCCAGCCGGTCATGCCCGGCATCGACAGATCGACCATGGCCAGGTCCGGCTGGTGTTCCGCGGCGAGCGTCAAGCCCGCTGGCGCCATCGGGCGCGGTGAGCAGCTCGAAATCCGAGCGGCGCGAGCAGGCTCTGCACGATGTCGATGTGCGAGGCGTCGTCGTCGATGAGCAGCAGCCGTGCGGCGCGCGCCGGCGTAGCCGGTCGACTGCGCGCGCAGGCCCGCCAGCGCCGCCGCTGTTCGGCGTTCGAGGGCGCGGCTTCGGACAGCAGCAGGCGCACCGTGAACGTGGTGCCCTCGCCCTCGGTGCTGGTGGCGTTGATCTCGCCGCCCATGATCTGCGTCAGTAGTTTGGTGATCGTGAGGCCGAGGCCGGTGCCCGGAATGGCGCGCACATTCGCGCCCTGGCCGCGTTCGAAGGGTTCGAACACGCGTTCGAGCTCGTGCGCCGGGAATGCCGACGCCGGTGTCCGACGACTTCGAACTCCGCCACCTGGCTGCGATAGCGCACGGTCAGCGTGGCGCTGCCGCGCTCGGTGTACTTGATGGCGTTCGACAGCAGGTTGATGAGGATCTGGCGCAGCCGCTTCTGGTCGACGTGCACGAACGCCGGGAGGTTGGGCGGACGCGCTGTAGACGAATTCGATGCCCTTGGCGGCCGCCTGCAGCCGGAACATGTCGACGATCTGGTCGAGGAACTCCGCCAGCGGCACCTTGTCGCGGTTCAGACGCAGGATGCCGTTCTCGATCTTCGAGATGTCGAGGATGCCGTCGATGAGATCGGCCAGATGCTCGGCGCTGCGGCGGATCACGCGGATCGCGTTGTCGGAGGGGCCGGCGGCGCCGCGCTCGAGCAGCTGCGCGTAACCGTAGATGGAATTGAGCGGCGTGCGGATCTCGTGCGCAGATGCCGGCGATGTAGCGCGTCTTGGCGACGTTGGCGGCTTCGGCGACTTCCTTCGCCTTCTGCAGCGCGGCGTCGGTGCGTTTGTGGGCGTCGATTTCGTCCATGAGCATGGCGGTCTGGCGCGCGGATTCCGCTTCGGCGGCGCGCCGGCTCTCGTGCGCGAGCACGATCAGCCAGGCCATGACGCCCGACACCACCAGCAGCGCGAAGTACACCAGCCACAGCGTGGTGCGGATGGTTTCGCGCTCGGCGGGCAGCGAGCCGCCGTATTGCTGGTAGATGAGCGCCAGCAACAGGCCGATGGCGAGATTCGACAGCAGCAGCAGGCCGCCGAAGTGGCCGGCGCGCGTGTTGAGCAGCGCGCCGACACGCTTCGGCAGCACGCGCGTGATGAAGCCGTCGAGCTGCTCGTTGAAGCGGCTGTTCGTCTTGCACTGATCGCGGCAGCGCGCTTCGAGCGTGCAGCACAGCGAGCAGATCGGGCCGGAGTAGGCCGGGCACATGGCGATGTCGCCGCGCTCGAACACGTTCTCGCAGATGCGAGCACTCGAGCTCGGTGGCTTTCTCCGGCAGGCCGGTCGGCCGGGCGCGCGAGGTAGTACTTGCCCTTCGTGCCCCAGGCGATCAGCGGCGCGGCGACGAACGCGACGAACAGCGCGACGAACGGCGAGAGGATCTGCGGCGTACTGGCCGAACACGCCCATGAACGCGAGGCTCGACAGCACCACCGAGATGCACCAGCGCGCCGACGCCCACCGGATTGATGTCGTAGAGATGCGCGCGCTTGAACTCGATGTACTTCGGGCTGAAGCCCAGCGGCTTGTTGACGACGAGATCCGCGGTGAGCGCGCCGATCCACCCGGCCGCGAAGTTGGCGTAGATGACCAGGATGCTCTCGATGGCGCGGAAGATGCCGATCTCCATGAGCAGCAGCGCCAGCAGCACGTTGAACACCAGCCAGACCACGCGGCCCGGGATGCGAATGCGTGAGCCGCGAGAAGAAGTTCGACCAGGCGATCGAGCCGGCGTAGGCGTTGGTCACGTTGATCTTGAGCTGGCAGACGATCACGAAGATGCCGGTCAGCACCAGCGCGAACGTGGGCGACTGGAACACCTCGCGGAAGGCGAGGTGGTACATGATCGTCGGTTCGTCGGCCTGCGTGGCGTGCACGCCCTGGCGCAGCGCCACAGACCGCGAGGAACGAGCCGATCAGTAGTTTGAAGCCGCCGAGCAGCACCCAGCCCGGGCCGGTGCCGATGACCGCGGTCCACCAGCCGACGCGGTTCGCTCGCGTCTTGTTCGGCAGGAACCGCAGGTAGTCCACCTGCTCGCCGATCTGCGGCAGCAGCGACAGCAGCACGGACGCCGCGAGCCCGAACATCACGAAGTTGAAGCGCGCCACCGGCGCCCTTCGCGTGCCGCCGAACTGCGTCCACGCCGCGATCTCGGCCGGGTTCTTCCAGGCGATGATGGCGATGGGCACGAACTGCAGGATCAGCCAGATCGGCTGCGTGACGATCTGCATCTTGCTGATGAGGCTGATGCCGTAGAGCGCGATCGGAATCACCACCAGCGAGCTGCAGATGTGCGCGAGCCACATCGGAATGTCGAACACCAGGTTCAGCGCCACCGACATGATGCTGGCTTCGATGGCGAACAGCAGGAAGGTGAACGACGCGTAGATCAGCGAGGTGACCGTCGAGCCCATGTAGCCGAAGCCCGCGCCGCGCGTCAGCAGGTCGATGTCCACGCCGTACTTCGCGGCGTAGTAGGCGATGGGCAGGCCGATGAGGAACATCAGCACGCGCGAAGGCGCCGATGGCCCAGGCGACGTTCGGAAATCCGTAGAGCAGCGTGAGCGTGCCGCCGATCGCTTCGCAGGCGAGAAACGCGATGGGGCCGAGCGCGGTGTTGCCCACGCGCGCGGTGGACTTGCGCGCGCGTTCGCGCCGTGAAACGCAGCGCGTAGTCCTCGAGCGTCTGGCTGGTCACCCATTGGTTGTACTGGCGGCGCTCGCGAATGATTTTTTGTTGTCGCGGCTTCATAGCCGGTTCCCCTGTGTACCCCGTAACTAGATAGCAATGCGACGTGCCACCGCGTCCGAGGCGGGCGACGCGCCGGTGCCATCGCGCACTGCGCAAGATTCGATACAACTGCGTCTTTCGAGTGCAGTGGTTCGGCGCGCCGCACCGTGTTCGCACAACGCGACGCGGCGCCTACGTCAAATGACGCCTACCTCCGATGGAACCCGTTTCGTACCGTCGATCGCAGGGGATCAGCAAACAAGGAAAACCATGTCACTCAAGTCACACACTCATCAAGGCGGCGGCCGGTCTCGGACTCGCGGCGCTGCCAGTCGCGCAAGCCCCGCGGTGCGAGGTCACGGTTGGCGGCGGCATGCGCACCAGCTTCACGAGCACCGACTTCGACGGTCGATGATGGTGAAGGCGGAACCACCGGCGGCGATTCGTTCAGCGACTTCGCGCTGAACAGCGCGCGCCTCTACATCAGCGGCAAGGCGACCGACAACATCGGCTTCATGTTCAACACGGAGTACAACTCCAACGACGAGGAGATCCGCGTCATCGACGCGGCGGCGCAATTCTCCTTCGCCGGCGGCAAACACAACATCTGGGTCGGCCGTTTCCTGCCGCCCAGCGATCGCGCCAATCTCTACGGCCCGTACTACGCCAGCAACTGGGGCGTCTACCAGGACGGCGTGCAGGACGGCTATCCGTTCGAGACCGAAGGCCGCGACGACGGCATCATGTACTGGGGCCAGTTCGACAAGGTGAAGTTCTCGATCGGCGCGTTCGACGTGACCGGCCTGACCACCGGCGACTCCGACGTGTTGCTGGCCTCGCGCGTGCAGGTCGACTTCTGGGATGCGGAAGACGGCTACTACCTGAACGGCACGTACTACGGCGAGAAGGACCTGCTGGCCATCGGCCTCGCGGCGCAAACCGCCGATGCCGGTGATGCCTATTCGCTTCGACTTCCTGCTCGAGAAGAAGCTCGGCAACTCCGGCGTGGTCACGATCGAAGTCCGAATACGCCGTGTACGACGGCCTCGGCGGTTACCCGACGCCGGTCGGCGGCGGCTACGAGAAGTCGGACGGCTTCTACGTGCTCGGCGCCTATCTGTTCCCCGGCGAAGCCGGTCCCGGCAAGTTCCAGGTGCTCGGCAAGTATCGGCCAGGCGACCTACGACTTCTTCGGTACGCGACCTCGACCAGGACACGCTGGAGCTCGACGTGAACTACCTCATCAAGACGTTCAACGCGCGCATCAGCCTGTTCTTCCTCGACAAGAGCTTCGATCCGGATGTCGGCGGCGACAGCACGACGATCGGTCTCGGTCTGCAAATCCAGATGTAAGGGGTGAGAACAATGAAGAACATGAAAATCACGCCGGCGGCTTGCCGTGCTTGGCGCCGCCGTGGCGATGACCGTGGGCGTCCGCGGCGCAAGCGGCCGACACCATCAAGGTCGGCGTGCTGCATTCGCTCTCGGGAACGATGGCGATCTCCGAGACCACGCTCAAGGACACCGTCCTCATGCTCATCGACGAGCAGAACAAGAAGGGCGGCCTGCTCGGCAAGAAGCTCGAAGCCGTGGTCGTCGACCCGGCGTCGAACTGGCCGCTGTTCGCCGAGAAGGCCGAGCAGTTGCTGGTCAAGGACAAGGTCGCCGTGGTGTTCGGCTGCTGGACCAGCGTGTCGCGCAAGTCGGTGCTGCCGGTGTTCGAGAAGAACAACGGCCTGCTGTTCTACCCGGTGCAGTACGAAGGTGAAGAGTCGTCGAAGAACGTGTTCTACACCGGCGCGGCGCCGAACCAGCAGGCGATTCCGGCCGTGGACTACCTGATGAAGGACATCGGCGTGAAGCGCTGGGTGCTCGCGGGCACGGACTACGTGTATCCGCGCACGACCAACAAGATCCTCGAGGCCTACCTCAAGGCCAAGGGCGTGGCGCCGAGCCGACATCATGATCAACTACACGCCGTTCGGTCACTCCGACTGGCAGTCGCATCGTGTCCGACATCAAGAAGTTCGGCTCGGCCGGCAAGAAGACCGCGGTGGTGTCGACCATCAACGGCGATGCCAACGTGCCGTTCTACAAGGAGCTCGGCAACCAGAAGATCTCGGCGGAAGACATTCCGGTCGTGGCGTTCTCGGTCGGCGAAGAAGAGCTCGCCGGCATCGACACCAAGCCGCTCGTCGGCCATCTCGCCGCCTGGAACTACTTCATGAGCGTGAAGAGCCCGGCGAACACCGAGTGGATCAAGAAGTGGCACGCGTTCACCAAGAACCCGAAGCGCACCTTCAACGACCCGATGGAAGCGCACGTGATCGGCTTCCAGATGTGGGTGAAGGCCGTCGAGAAGGCGAAGACCACGGACGTGAACAAGGTGACCGACGCGATGATCGGCCTCGAAGTGCCGAACCTCACCGGTGGCATCGCCAAGATGCTGCCTAACCACCACCTGACCAAGCCGGTGCTCATCGGCGAAGTGCGCGCCGACGGCCAGTTCGACACGGTCTGGCAGACCAAGGGCCTGGTGCCGGGCGACGCCTGGTCCGACTTCCTGCCGGGCAGCAAGGACATCGAAGCCGACTGGGTCACGTTGAAGTGCGGCAACTACAACACCAAGACCAAGCAGTGCTCGGGCCAGAACTACAAGTAAGCACGAACAAGAAGACTTCTGAAAAAGTCGATTGAAATTCCGATTGAGGTCCCGGGAGCAATCCCGGGACCTTCTCTTTTGTCGTTCAGCGCTGCGGCGTTCAGGGTCTGCTGCTGGCGATCCTCGCCGTGCGCGGCGACGCCGACACGCCGCGGCGACGCCCGACGAGGCGTTCGCGACGGCGATCGCAGGCCTCGCGGCCGACAGCTTTCCCGACAAGGCGGCGGCGGTCACCGCGCTTGCCGAGCTGCGGCATCCCAACGGCGCGAGCCGTGCTCGCGTCGCTGCTCGACGGCAAGCTCTACTACCGCAACGCGGACGACCAGGTTTTCATCACCGACGGTGGCGAGACCGCGCTCGCGCTCACCGATCCGCTGACGCTGAAGTCCGGCGGGCACGCGGCAAGCCCGACGACTTCTCGCGCATCACCACCAACAACAGCCTGCGCAAGACGCTGCGCAGCGCCGTCGCCGGCTTCGCGCTGGCCGATCCGGATGCCGGACGTGCGCCTCGCGCGGTGCGCGAAATGCTGCGCTCGCTCGATGAGGACAGCGTGGCAATCCTGCGCGCCGGCTCGAGAAGGAAACGCGACGCCGACGTGAAGCAGGCGATGCGCGAGGGGCTGGCGCTGGCCGACCTCGACAGCGCCGGAGGCCGACACGCGGCTCGCCGCCGTCCAGGCGCTTGAAGGATTCGCTGAGCCCCGATGTCTACAACCGGCTCACGGCCATGATCACGGCGGGCGGACGACGGCTCGTTTCCCGAGCCCGACGAGCGCGTGCGCACCGCCGCGCGCGAAGTCATCGCGTCGATCGATTCCTCGCGCGCGCGTGTATTCGACGCTCGAGACGCTTGTTCTTCGGTCTGAGCCTGGGCATCGTGCTGGTGCTCGCCGCGATCGGTCTCGCGATCACGTTCGGCGTCATGGGCGTCATCAACATGGCGCACGGCGAGCTCATGATGCTCGGCGCCTACACCACCTACGTGGTGCAGCAGGCTGATGCCCAACCACATCGGCATGTCGGTCTTCATCGCCATTCCGCTGGCGTTCCTGGTCGTCGGCCTGCGTCGGCATGCTGATCGAGCGCGGCGTCGTGCGTTTCCTGTACGGCCGGCCGCTCGAAACGTTGCTAGCCACGTTCGGCGTCAGCCTGATCCTGCAGCAGATCGTGCGCGATGTGTTCAGCGCCAACAATCGTCCGGTGGAAACGCCGGCCTGGATGTCGGGCTCGATGCAGATCAACGAGGCGCTGTCGATCACCTACAACCGGCTGTACGTGATCCTGTTCATGATCGTCGTGTTCGTGATCCTGCAGATGGTGCTGCAGAAGACGTCGCTCGGCCTCAAGGTGCGCGCCGTCGCGCAGAACCGGAACATGGCGCAAGCGCCATGGGCGTGCGCACGCAGTGGGTGGATGCGATGACGTTCGGCCTCGGCAGCGGCATCGCCGGCGTCGCCGGCGTCGCGCTCAGCCAGCTCACCAACGTCGGCCCCAATCTCGGTCAGCAGTACATCATCGACTCGTTCATGGTCGTGGTGTTCGGCGGCGTCGGCAATCTCTGGGGCACGCTGATCGGCGGCATGTCGCTCGGCGTCGTCAACAAGGTGCTCGAGCCCTGGGCCGGCGCGGTGCTGGCGAAGATCCTCGTGCTGATCGCGCTCATCCTCTTCATCCAGCGGCGGCCGCGCGGGTTGTTCCCGCAGAAGGGCCGGGCGGCGGAGAACTGATGATGCGCGCGAACGGACCTCTTGCTCAATCTGTTGGCGGCGAACGCGGCACGGCGGTGTTCCTCGTGATCGTCGCGCTGCGTCGGCGTCGTCGTGCCGGTCCTGCACCTGGTGCCCGCGGAAGGATCGGCGCTGCAGCTGTCGGGCTACACGATGACGCTGATCGGCAAGTACATGACGTACGCGCTGCTCGCCGTGGCCGTGGACCTGGTGTGGGGTTACTGCGGCATCCTGTCGCTCGGTCACGCCGCGTTCTTCGCGCTCGGCGGCTACGCGATGGGCATGTACCTCATGCGGCAGATCGGCACGCGCGGCGTGTACGGCGATCCGGTGCTGCCGGACTTCATGGTGTTCCTGAACTACAAGGAACTGCCGTGGTTCTGGCACGGCTTCGACATGTTCTGGTTCGCGATGGCTGATGGTGGTGCTCGTGCCCGGGCTGCTCGCGCTACGTGTTCGGCTGGCTCGCGTTCCGCTCGCGCGTCACCGGCGTCTATCTATCCATCATCACGCAGGCGCTGACCTACGCGCTGATGCTGGCGTTCTTCCGCAACGACATGGGCTTCGGCGGCAACAACGGCATGACGGACTTCAAGGACATCCTGGGGTTCGCCATCAACACGCCGGCGACGCGCGTCGCGCTGTTCGTCGCGAGCGCCATCGCGCTGATCGCTCGGTTATCTCGCGTGCCGCTACATCACGCTGTCGCGCGCGGGCCGCGTGGTGCAGGCGATTCGCGATGCCGAGAGCCGCACGCGTTTCATCGGCTACCGGGTCGAGTCGCTACAAGCTGTGGATCTTCACGTTCTCCGCGGTGCTCGCCGGCATCGCCGGCGCGCTGTACGTGCCGCAGGTGGGCATCATCAATCCGAGCGAGTTCCAGCCGATCAACTCCATCGAGGTCGTGATCTGGGTGGCCGTGGGCGGGCGCGGCATGTTGTACGGCGCCGCGGCGGGCGCGGTGCTCGTGAACTACGCCAAGACGTTCTTCACCGCCGCGCTGCCGGAGTTCTGGCTGTACGCGCTCGGCCTGCTGTTCGTCGTGGTGACGCTGTTCCTGCCGCGCGGCGTCGTCGGGTTGCTGGACCGGTTCGGCGCGCAAGCCGCCGCCGGCACGCGCCGCCGATGGCGCAAAGGTGGTGGCCGCATGAACGCCGCGCAAGTGGTCAAGCAAGGTTGGCAGAAGGTGTTCGGCGCGGGCACGGGCAGCGATCGGCCGATGCCCGGCGATGCCTCGCACGGCACGATCCTCTACGTCGAAGACATCACGCGTGAGCTTCGACGGCTTCCGCGCGCTCAACAATCTCACGCTGTACATCGACGTGGGCGAGCTGCGCTGCATCATCGGCCCGAACGGCGCCGGCAAGACCACGATGATGGACGTGATCACCGGCAAGACGCGCCCGGATTCGGGCAGCGCCTGGTTCGGCACGACCACGGATCTGCTCACGCTCACCGAACCCGAAATCGCGGAGGCCGGCATTGGACGCAAATTTCAGAAGCCGACGGTGTTCGAGCAGCACAGCGTGCTGCAAAACCTGGCGCTCGCGGCCGCGGGCAACAAGTCGGTCTGGCGCACGTTGTTCAAGCCCGATTGCAGCCGCGCAGCGCGCGCGCATCGACGAAGTGCTGGTCACGGTCGGGCTGAAGGACCAGCGCGACATCCGCGCGCGGGCATCCTCTCGCACGGTCAGAAGCAGTGGCTCGAGATCGGCATGCTGCTCATGCAGGATCCGCGGCTGCTGCTGGTCGACGAGCCGGTGGCCGGCATGACGCCGCAGGAAGTCGAGCGCACCGCCGAGCTGCTGCTGTCGCTCGCCGGCAAACATTCGGTGGTGGTGGTCGAGCACGACATGGAGTTCGTGCGCTCGATCGCGCGCACGGTCACCGTGCTGCACGAGGGCTCGGTGCTCGCCGAAGGCAGCATGGACGCCGTGCAGAGCGATCCCGAAGGTCATCGAGGTCTATCTGGGCGAGCCGCAGGAGCTAGATAGCCATGCTCGCCATCAAGGGTCTCAACCAGTTCTACAGCGGCAGCCACATCCTCTGGGACGTCGACCTCGAGGTGCCGGAAGGCTCGTGCACCTGCCTCATGGGCCGCAACGGCATGGGCAAGACCACGCTGCTCAAGTGCATCATGGGGCTGCTGCCCGACGGCGTCGGGCGCGATGAGTTACGGCTCGGGTCCGAGGCCGTCGACATCGCGCAGGTCGCCGCGGACCGGCGCGCGCGGCTCGGCATCGCCTACGTGCCGCAGGGCCGCGAGATCTTTTCGCAGCTCACGGTCGAGGAGAATCTGCGCATCGGCTTCGGCGCGCGGCGCGGCGAGAAGATCCAGCGAGAGTCCCGGAGCACATCTTCGAGCTGGTTCCCGGTGCTCAAGAAGATGCTGCAGCGGCGCGGCGGAGACCTGTCGGGCGGCCAGCAGCAGCAGCTCGCGATCGGCCGCGCCATGGTGCTCGACCCGAAGCTGCTGATCCTCGACGAGCCGGCCGAGGGCATTCAGCCCAACATCGTGCACGAGATCGGCGACATCATCCTGCGCCTCAACCGCGAGGCGAAACTCACCGTGCTGCTGGTCGAACAGAAACTGCCGTTCGCGCGCCGCGTGGCCAGCGAGTTCCGCATCATCGACAAGGGCCGCATCGTCGGCGGCGGCGAGATCGCCGCGCTCACCGACGATCTCGTTCACCAGCACCTGACGGTCTGAGCACCGTGGACGCCGCTGCCGCTCGCAACGCGCCCGGGTGGCAGGCCGAGCTGCGCCTCCGATTCAATGGGGACACTCCCCATTTCCTGGCAAACGGGGCCGCGACCTCGAATTCGGGCCGCACCCGGCTCGTCGAGCGCCATCACAAGGGCCCGCTCGTCGTGCAGCGGCCGTTCTATCCCGAGGGCGATCCCTGCCACGTCTATCTCGTGCATCCGCCGGGCGGCGTCGTGGGCGGCGATGAGCTGCGCATCGACGTGCAGGTGGACGCCGGGCGCGCACGCGCTCATCACCACGCCGGCCGCCACCAAGTTCTACCGCTGCGACGGGCCGCGTCTCCTCGCAGACGCAGGAGCTGCGCGCCGCGGGCGCCACGCTCGAGTGGCTGCCGCAGGAGAACATCTTCTATCGCGGCGCCGACGCGCGCACCGCGACGCGCGTCCACGTCGACGCGGACTCGCGCTTCATCGGCTGGGAGATCAACTGCCTGGGATTGCCCGCGCGCGGCGAGCGCTTCGATGCGGGCACGCTGCGGCTGGATCTCGAGTTGTGGCGAGCGCGCGGCTCGCGGCGCCGCTGTCGATGAGCCTGCGCCCATTTGCCAGCGAAATGAGCGATGTCCCCATTTTCGTCGACCGGCTGCGGCTCGACGGGCGAGTCGCCGGCGCGCGGCGCGCGCTGGGGGCTCGCCGGCCAGGAAGCGGTCGGCACGTTGCTGGCGACGCCGGCGACGCGCGAGCACGTCGAAGCCATCCGCGAGCTCGTCGCGCGACATGCCGCTACGCCGCGGTCTCGCTGGTCGACGGCGTGCTGGTGCTGCGCGCGCTCGCGCCGCAGGCCGAAGCCGTGCGCAATCTCTTCGTCGCCGCCTGGCAAGCGCCTGCGTCCCGGCATCATCGGCCGCGACGCGGTGCTGCCGCGCATCTGGAGCACCTGAGAACCATGGAACTGACGCCGCGCGAGAAGGACAAACTACTGCTCTTCACGGCCGCGCTCGTGGCCGAGCGCCGCAAGGCGCGCGGCCTCAAGCTCAACTACCCGGAAGCCGTGGCGCTCATCTCCGCCGCCATCCTCGAAGGCGCGCGCGACGGCCGCACCGTCGCCGAGCTGATGAGCTTCGGCGCCACCATCCTGGCGCGCGCCGACGTCATGGACGGCGTGCCGGAGATGATCCCCGAAGTGCAGGTCGAAGCGACGTTCCCCGACGGCACCAAGCTCGTCACCGTGCACCAGCCGATTCCCTGAAGAGCGCACAGACGCATGATTCCCGGGGAAATGTTCTGCGACGCCGGCGACATCGAGCTCAACGTCGGCCGCGCCGACGCTCAAGGTGACAGTCGCCAACACCGGCGACCGCCCCATCCAGGTCGGCTCGCACTACCACTTCTTCGAGACCAACCAGGCGCTGCGCTTCGATCGCGCGCCGACGCGCGGGTTTCGCCTCAACATCGCCGCCGGCACCGCGGTGCGCTTCGAGCCCGGGCAGGAGCGCGAGGTCGAGCTCGTCGCGTTCGCCGGCGATCGCGATGGTCTACGGCTTCGACGCGCAGGTCATGGGCAAGCTGCCATGACGACGCATCGACCGCCGCGCCTATGCCGAGATGTACGGCCCGACCACGGGCGACCGCGTGCGCCTCGGCGACACCGAGCTCATCATCGAAGTCGAGCGCGACCACACCATCTACGGCGAAGAAGTGAAGTTCGGCGGCGGCAAGGTCATCCGCGACGGCATGGGCCAGAGCCAGCGCGCCGCGACAGACGTCGCCGACACCGTCATCACCAACGCGCTGATCGTCGATCACTGGGGCATCGTCAAGGCCGACATCGGCATCAAGGACGGCCGCATCGCCGCCATCGGCAAGGCCGGCAACCCCGACGTGCAGCCCGGCGTCGACATCATCATCGGCGCGGGCACCGAGATCATCGCCGGCGAGGGGCTCATCGCCACCGCCGGCGGCATCGACTCGCACATCCACTTCATCTGCCCGCAGCAGGTGGAAGACGCGCTGATGTCGGGCGTCACCACGATGATCGGCGGCGGCACCGGCCCCGCGGCCGGCACCAGCGCCACCACCTGCACGCCCGGGCCCTGGTACATCGGCCGCATGTTGCAGGCGCTGGAAGAGCTGCCCATGAACTTCGGCTTCCTAGGCAAGGGCAACGCCAGCCTGCCGCTGCCGCTCGACGAGCAGGTCGAAGCGGGCGTGATGGGCCTGAAGCTGCACGAGGACTGGGGCACCACGCCCGCGGCCATCGACAACTGCCTGAACGTCGCCGAGGAGTACGACATCCAGGTCGCCATCCACACCGACACGCTGAACGAGTCCGGCTTCGTCGAAGACACGCTGGCGGCGTTCAAGGGCCGCGCCATCCACACCTATCACACCGAAGGCGCGGGCGGCGGCCACGCGCCCGACATCATCAAGGCCTGCGGCGAGCCGAACGTGCTGCCGTCGTCCACCAATCCGACGCGGCCGTACACCGTGAACACCGTCGACGAGCACCTCGACATGCTGATGGTGTGCCACCACCTCGACCCGGGCATCGCCGAAGACGTGGCGTTCGCCGAGTCGCGCATCCGCCGCGAGACCATCGCGGCCGAAGACATCCTGCACGACCTCGGCGCGATCTCGATGATGTCGTCGGACTCGCAGGCCATGGGCCGCATCGGCGAGGTGATCACGCGCACCTGGCAGACCGCGCACAAGATGAAGGTGCAGCGCGGCGCGCTGGCGCCGCGACTCCGCGCGCAACGACAACTTCCGCGTCAAGCGCTACGTCGCCAAGTACACGATCAACCCGGCCATCACCCACGGCATCGCGCACGAGGTCGGGTTCGATCGAGGTCGGCAAGCTCGCCGACATCGTGCTGTGGAAGCCGGCGTTCTTCGGCGCGAAGCCGGCGATGATCATCAAGGGCGGCATGATCGTCGCGGCGCCCATGGGCGATCCCGAATGCGTCGATCCCGACGCCGCAGCCCGTGCACTACCGTCCCATGTTCGGCGCGCTGGGCGGCGCGCGCGCACGCCACCTGCGTGACTTTCGTGTCGCAGGCGGCGCTGCGAAGCGGCATGGCGGAGAAGCTGGGGCTGCGCAAGCGCCTGGTGGCGGTGCAAGAACACGCGCGCGATCCGCAAGAAGGACCTGATCCACAACGACTATCAGCCGAAGATCGAAGTCGACTCGCAGACCTACGAAGTGCGCGCCGACGGCGAGCTGCTGCGCTGCGAGCCGGCGACGCGTGCTGCCGCTGGCGCAGCGGTACTTTCTGTTCTGATGGGGCATCATCGTGACGGAAACGAGAGTCCCCATAGCTCCATGCTCAAGATCAATCTCAAACTCGATCGATCCCTCGACCATCCGCGCGCCGCGGAGCGCCGCCTGCGTGCTGCCGTTCGGCGAACGCTCCAAGAGCCGGCTGCGCGCGGTGCTCGACAACGGCGAGGAGGCGGGCCTGTTCCTCGAACGCGGCTCGGTGCTGCGCGACGGTGATCTGCTGCTCGCCGACGACGGCCGCGTCGTCGAAGTGCAGGCCGCGACCGAAACCGTGTCGACGGTGCACACGGCGCGACGCGCTGCATGCTCGCGCGCGCCAGCTATCACCTCGGCAACCGGCACGTGGCGCTGCAGATCGGCCGGCTGGCTGCGTTACCAGCACGATCACGTGCTCGACGACATGTTGCGCGGCTTCGGCCTCGAAGTGCGTGGTCGAGCAGGCGCCGTTCGAACCCGAAGGAGGCGCGTATGTCGCGGCCTCGCACCACGCGCACTCGCACGCACATCAGCACGGCTGAGGCCGCGCGGCGCCGGCGAGCGTCGCGGCGCCGCAGGCGTCGATGCAGCTGCTGCGGCTGCTGCACCTGGCGAGTCCCGCGCTGCCGATCGGCGCGTTTCATTTCTCGCAGGGCCTCGAGTACGCGGTCGAAGCCGGCTGGGTGCGCGACGAAGCCACGGCGCTCGAGTGGATAGGCGGCATCGCCGGCGCGAGCCTGGCGACGCTCGATCTGCCGGTGCTGCATCGGCTGCACGCTGCGTGGATGCGCGGACGATCACGCGGCCGTGCTGCGCTGGAACGCATTCCTCATCGCCTGTCGCGAAACCGAGGAGCTGCGCGCCGAAGACCGGCACCTGGGCGCGGCGTTGTTGCGGGTGCTGGCCGAGCTCGAGCTCGCGAACGGAACTGTTCTCCGCTGAATGCCGCCGAAGAGTCCCGGGGTGTCGCATGCCACGGCGTTTGCGTTCGCCTGCGCGCGCTGGCGCATCGACGCCGCAGCGGCGTGCCTGCAAACCTATGCCTGGGCCTGGGTCGAAAACCAGGTGCTGGCGGCCGTGAAACTCGTTCCGCTGGGACAAAGTGCCGGGCAGAGAATGCTGCATGCGCTCAGCGCGCGCATCCCGCCGTTTGGTAGAGCAGGCACTCAAACTCACTGGATTCCGACATCGGCATATCCACGGCCTTGAGCGCCGTGGCGAGTGGACGTCACGAAACGCAGTACTCGCGACTGTTCCGGTCGTGAACTTCGCAATGCACGCTGCGCTAGAATCACCGCCACTCCGCCGGCGGACCCCCCAACCCCCGCCGTGCCAAAAACAAAATGTCATTCACGCGTTCAGCTGATCGTCCGCGGCTGTGGCCGCTCTTGTTTGTCGCCGCCTGCAGCAAGCAAGAGGCTCCGCAGCAACCGCCACCGCCGGAAGTCGGCGTCGTCGTCGTCCACTGCCAACCCGTGCCGCTGGTGCGCGAAGCGTCGGGGCGCCTCGCGCCCACGCGCGCGTCCGACGTGCGCGCGCGTGTCCCGGGTGTGCTGCAGAAGCGCCTCTACAAGGAAGGCAGCATGGTCAAAGAGGGCGACCCCCTCGTGATCATCGACACGGCGCCGTATCGCGCCGCGCTCGCGCAGGCCACCGCGCACGCTCGAGCAGGCCGAAGCCTCCGCCACCAACGCCAAGGTCACCGCGAACCGCAATCGCGAGCTCGCGAAGCAGAACCTGGTGTCGCGCATGCAGCTCGACGACGCCGAAGCGCTCGAGCGCTCCACGCGCCGCGCAGGTGTCCGCGGCGCGCGCGCAGGTGCAGACCGCGCGCATCAACCTCGGCTACGCCACCATCACCGCGCCGATCTCCGGCCGCGCCAGCCAGCTGCGCGTGCTCGAAGGCGCGCTGGTCGGGCAGGGCGAGGCGACGCTGCTAACTACCATCGAACAGGTCGATCCCATCTACGTGTTCTTCGATCAGCCCGCCGCGGATTTCGAGCGCCTGCAGCGCGCGCAGGCCTCGGGCGCGCGTGACGCTGGCCGCAGGGCAACCTCGCCGAGGTGCGCGCTGCTGCGCGCCGACGGCACGTTGTACGACGAGAAGGGCACGCTCGATTTCTCCGACTACAGCGTCAACCCCACCACCGGCGCGGTGGCGTTCCGCGGCAGGGTCGCCAATCCCGACCGCGTACTTGCTGCCGGGCATGTACGTGACCGTGCGGCTCACGGTCGGCACGCTCGAACAAGGGCTTCCGCGTGCCGCAACTCGCGGTGCAGCGCGACGGGCAGGGCCCGTACGTGCTCGTCGTCGGCGCGGACGGCATGGTCGCGCAGAAGCGCGTCGAGACCGTGGCTCGGTCGTGGACAACGACTGGGTCATCTCGAGCGGCCTCGCCGACGGTGACCAGGTGATCGTCGCGGGCCTGCAGAAGGTGCAGCCCGGGCATGCCCGCCAAGGCGAAGCCGGTGCCGCGCCGGGCGCGAGCGCCGGCAGGCGCCGCGCCGCGCCGGCCGAGGCGGCCCGAGCGCCCGCGGCCCCAGCCTCCGCTAGTTAGTCAGCACCAGTACCCGCAGGGCGACATCCACTGCCGCAATTCTTCATCGACCGCCCGGTATTCGCGTGGGTGATCGCGATCCTGATCACGCTGGGTGGCGTGTTCGCCATCCGCTCGCTGCCGGCCGAGGCCTATCCCGACGTCGCGCCGCCGCAGGTGTCGATCAGCGCCAGCGTATCCCGGGCGCGAACGCCGATACGTCGAGCGCACGGTCATCCAGGTCATCGAGCAGCAGCTCACCGGCATCGACAACCTGATGTATTTCTCGTCGTCGTCGTCGAACGGCGCCGGCGACATCACGCTGGTGTTCGAGACCGGGCACGAATCCCGGACATCGCCGCGGTGCAGACGCAGAACCGCGTCGCGCTGGCCGAGCCGCGCCTGCCGCGCGAAGTGGTGCTGCAGGGCCTGCAGGTCGCCAAGGTGAACTCCGGCTTCCTCATGGCCGTGAGCCTGCGCTCCAAGGACAACAGCGTTCCTTCGGACGTGCTCAACAACATCGTCGCCGCGCAGGTGCTCGATCCGATCTCGCGCATTCCCGGCGTGGGCCAGACGCAGCAGTTCGGCGCCGAATACTCCATGCGCATCTGGCTGAATCCGGACAAGCTGCGTTCGTTCCGCATGAGCGCGGCCGACGTGCTCGCCAAGGTGCGCGGCCAGAACGTGCAGTTCGCCACCGGCGCGCTCGGCGAGCAGCCGGCCGTCGACCGGCCAGCAGGTCATGGCGCCGGTGTCCGCCGAAGGCGCAGTTCAGCAGCATCGAAGAATTCGAGAACGTCATCCTGCGCACCGAGGCCAATGGCACCAGCGTGCGGCTCAAGGACGTGGCGCGCGTCGAGCTCGGCCTGTCCAACTACGCCTTCGACGTGCGCCTGGACAACCAGCCCGTCGCGCGGCTTCGGCGTGCTGCTGTCGCCCGGCGCCAACGCGCTCGACGTGGCCGAGGCCGTCAAGGACGCGCATGGACGAGCTGCGCCGAGCTTCCCGCCGGGCGTCGAATGGTTCCTGCCGTTCGACGCCACCATCTTCATCGACGCGGCCATCCACGAAGTGATCATCACGCTGGTCATCGCCGTCGTGCTGGTGTTCATCGTGATGCTGGTGTTCCTGCAGAGCTTCCGCGCCACGCTCATCCCGACGCTGGTCGTGCCCGTGGCGCTCATGGGCGCGTTCATCGGCATGGCGCTGTTCGGCTTCTCGATCAACCAGCTCACGTTGTTCGGCATGGTGCTGGCCATCGGCATCGTGGTGGACGACGCCATCGTCGTCATCGAATCCGTCGAACGCATCATGCGCGAGGAGCATCTGTCGCCGAAGGAAGCCACGCGCAAGGCGATGACGCAGATCACCAACCCGATCATCGCGATCTCGGTGGTGCTGGCGGCGGTGTTCATCCCGAGCGCGCTGCAGTCGGGCTCGGTGGGCATGATCTACCAGCAGTTCGCGATGACCATCGCCATCTCGATGGGCTTCTCGGCGTTCCTCGCGCTGTCGCTGACGCCGGCGCTGTGCGCGCACGATGCTGCGTCCCGAGCACCTCAAGGAAAACAAGTTCTTCGCGCTGTTCAACCGCGGCTACGACAAGACGCAGAGCTCCTACCTGCGCTCGGTGAAGTTCAGCCTGCGCCACCAGCGCTTCTGGCTCGCGGGCTTCGTGGTGCTGCTGCTCGTGGGCGGCTTACGTGTTCACGCAGGTGCCGGGCAGCTTCGTGCCCGAAGAAGACCAGGGCTTCGCCATCGGCATGGTGCTGATGCCGCCGGGCACGAGCCAGCCGCGCACGCGCGAGTTCATGCGCAAGGTCAGCGAGCAGACTGCGCCAGCACGAGGCCGTGGATTCGGTGTTCGAAGTGACCGGCTTCAGCTTCATCGGCAGCGGCGAGAGCGTGGGCATGTTCTTCATCAAGCTGAAGGACTACGGCGATCGCGACGTCACGGCCACCGAGTTCATCGGCTTGGCTTCGGGCCTCGGCGTTCAGCCAGGCGCGACGGCATCGGCATCTTCGTCAACTTCCCGACGATCCCCGGCCTCGGGCAAGTTCGGCGGCTTCGACTTCTGGCTCGAGGACCGCAAGTCCGTGGGACGGCCGGCGCTGTATGGCGCCATGGGCGCGCTGCTGGGCAAGGCGGGCGAGCAACCCGGTGCTCGCCGGCGTGCAGCCGAACGAGCTGCCGCCGGCGCCGCAGCTCAAGCTCACGCTCGATCGCGAGCAGGCCGAGTCGATGGGCCTGGCGATCGGCGACGTCTACAGCGCCATGCAGCTCATGCTGGCGCCGGTGTACGTGAACGACTTCCTCTTCGAAGGCCGCGTGCTGCGCGTGACCATGCAGGCCGACGCGCCGTTCCGCATGAACGAGGATTCGCTGCAGCGCTTCTATCTACCGGCCGGCACCACCGCGGACACCAACCGCTTCGCGTTCGCGCGGTGACACCGCGACGGACGGCATGGTGCCGCTGTCGTCGGTGCTGCGATCCAACTGGACCGTCGGCGCCGCCGTCGCAGGCGCGCTTCAACGGCTTCCCGGCGGTGCAGCTCAACGGCGGCCCCAAGCCGGGCAAGAGCTCGGGCGAGGCGATGAACGAGATGGAGCGCATCGTGCGCGAGGATCTGCCGCCGGGTTTCGGCTACGACTGGGCCGGGCAGTCCTTCCAGGAGCAGGCTCTCCGGCGCCGAAGCGCCGCATGTTGTTCGCGCTGTCGATCCTCGTGGTGTTCCTGTGCCTCGCGGCGCTGTACGAGAGCTGGGCGACGCCGATCGCGGTGCTGCTGGTCGTGCCCGTGGGCATCATCGGCGCGGTGTTCGCGGCGAAGGTCGCCGGGCATGCCGAACGACGTGTTCTTCAAGGTCGGCCTGATCACCATCATCGGTCTGGCGGCCAAGAACGCCATCCTGATCGTCGAGTTCGCGCTCGAGGAGCAGAAGCGGGGCAAGGCGCTGTACGAAGTCGGTGATCGAAGCGGCGCGACTGCGGCTTCGTCCGATCCTGATGACCTCGTTCGCCTTCATACTGGGCGTGCTGCCGCTGGTGTTCGCGACTGGCGCCGGCGCCAATGCGCGCCGCGCGCTCGGTACCGGCGTGGTCGGCGGCATGTTGTCGGCGGCGATCCTCGGCGTGTTGCTGGCGCCGGTGTTCTACGTGGTCATCCGGCGCATGGTGGGCGAGAAGCTCGAGATTCCGCGAAGCTGAACGCGGGATGAATGCCGATGCTGTTCGGTTGGATGAGTCGATTAACGTTTCTTGAGGAACCCTGAGCGGTGGGAACTCCACTCACTGCATGTGAGTCGTATTTCGCAAGAGGTGTTTATGAAGAATGTCATTGTTCGCTCTCACGCGCTCGGCCGCGGCTGCTGCTCGCGGGCTGCGCCATCCGGGCCCAAGCTCGACTACACCGACTACGCCGGCGAGCCGGTCAAGTCGTTCTACATGGGCAATTTCGACGGCTGGACCGCCATTTCCAAGGATCAGCTCGTCGTCTGGTCCGGGCATGAACAAGGCCTATCTGCTGAAGGTCACGGGCTACTGCCCGGACCTGCAGTTCGCCGAACGCCATCGCCGTCACGTCCACCGGCAACACCGTCGACAAGTTCGAGAAAGTGATCGTGGGCCGCGACCGCTGCCTCATCAACGAGATCCGCCCGCTCGACACGAAGCAGATGAAGGAAGACCGCAAGCTGCTGCGTGAGCAGATGAAGAAGGAAAAGGCGCCGATTCGCGCCCGACGACTGAGCCCCGACACCCGAGTTCTAGTGGTCGGGAAGCCTCCGGTCCGTAACAGGGCCGGGGGCTTCTCATTTTCGGGCCTCAGATCTTGTCGAGCAGCGGGACGAGCATCATGACGAGGCCGACCCAGCCTACCGCCCAGACCAGCGTGCGCACCACGGCGACGCCCGCGAGATAGAGCGGCACGTACAGGATGCGCGCGATCAGGAACACCGTGGCGCCCGTGATGGCCGAGGCGCGCCGCGGTGCCGACGATCAGGTTCATGAGCGCGAGAGCGAGGAACACCGGCAGCGCTTCGTGCATGTTCGTCGAGCGCGCGCGCGGCGCGTTGACCCACCAGCGTCAGCGGCCGCACGTGATCGCGGGTGCCGAGGTTCTCCTCGAGCTTGGTCTCGGCGCCCGCGGCCGCGCGGCTCGCGAAAACGGCCCGGGCAGCAGCGTCTGGATGACGAACAGCGCAAGCACGAACAGGACGAGAAGAACCATAGGAAAGCTCCGGCGGTAGTCAGGGTTTGCTAACTGCGTCGCAAAAATATAGCCGCGATCGCGCCTAAAGTCGATCCGTCGCCCGTAGAATCGCCGCGCCATGAATGCCGCGTGTCGCCGCTGTCGCTCGCCTTGTTGTCGCCTTGTCCGCGTGCGGCGCGCCCGAAGAGCCGGCCGCGCCGCGTCCGCGAAGACTGGGTGCATCAAGTCGCACGTGGCGTTTCTCGCCGCGGACGGCAAGACGCCGCGCGACGCGCCCGACGGAGAGCCTGCGGCTCTGGGTGCCTTATGTCGTGGGCGACATTTACGGAGCACCCAACGCCGGCGAGCTCGCGCCGGTCACGTTCAAGCCGGATCTGAGTTTCGTGCTCGACCTCAACAAGAGCCACGAGAACCTCGCGAAGGCGCTCGTTCCCACCGAGTTCTCGCAGAAGTGGATGATCATCGAGCCGGCCGCGGCGCGCATCGCGCGGCTGTCTGCCGTTCGTCTTGCCTGCGGATGGCATCGTGCCGGTCGGCGTGAGCGAGTGGTTAGACGACGGACACCGGCGCCAAGCTCATGCTGGTCTACCTCGATCGCCCGGCGCGCATCCGCGGCGAGATCGTGCACGAGGGCCGCAATCTGCGCTTCGACATCGAAGCGAAGGAGGCCGGGTACCTCTGGATCCAGCAGCCCGAAGGCAGTGGCGTGTTTCAGAAGGCTGCCTGGCCCGGGAAGTAATCCTCGCGGTATGCCGACTGACGGTGCCGGGTGGCAGGGATGCCCCATACGTTTCCAGGTGTCCCAGCCCGAATGCGTGGTATTTTCCGCGCGCGGACCCTTCCATAATCAAGAGAGCGCGAACCATGCAACGACATATTCTCGTGGCAACCACGAGTATTGCCACGTCCACCCTTTCTCTTGCCGCATGCGCGAAGAAAGAGCCCCCGCCGCCGCCGCCCGTCGCCGAAGAGGCCGAAGCCGGCCGCACCGACCGACGCATCGACCCGGCCAAGTTCCTGACCCAGCCGCTGGTGTCCGAGATCTTCACCGCCGACCCGTCGGCGCACGTGTTCAACGGCAAGATCTACGATCTACGGCTCGCACGACATCGACTCCGGCATCCCGCAGGACGACCTGGGCAACCAGTTCGCCATGAAGGACTACCAGGTGATTGTCGATGGACAGCATCGGTGGGGCGGTCACGGTTCACCCCGTCGCGCTCGACATCAAGGACGTGCCGTGGGCCGGTCGCCAGATGTGGGCGCCGGACGCCGCCGAGAAGGACGGCAAGTACTACCTGTACTTCCCGGTGAAGGACAAGCAGGACGTGTTCCGCATCGGCGCCGCCGTGGGCGACACGCCCGACGGGCCCGTTCAAGGCGCAGCCCGAAGCGATCAAGAACAGCTTCAGCATGGACCCGGCCGTGTTCAAGGACGACGACGGCAAGTACTACATGTACTTCGGTGGTCTGTGGGGCGGTCAGCTGCAGCACTGGAAGACCGGCAAGCACACGCCGCAGGACGATGCGCAGCCGGCGGACGACAAGCCCGCGCTTGCTGCCGAAGGTCGCGCGTCTCGACGACAGCATGCTCGAGTTCGCCGAGAAGCCGAAGGACGTGAAGATCGTCGACGAGAACGGCAAGCCGCTGCTGTCCGGCGATCACGACCGCCGCTTCTTCGAGGCGTCGTGGGTGCACAAGTACAAGGGCAACTACTACTTCTCGTACTCCACGGGCGACACGCACTTCATCGCGTACGCGCATGGGCAAGTCACCGTACGGTCCGTTCACCTACAAGGGCGGCATCCTCGAGCCCGTGCTCGGCTGGACTAACCACCACTCCATCGTGGAAGTGGGCGGCAAGTCGTACCTGTTCTATCACGACACGCCAGGTCTCGAACGGCGTGACACCACCTGCGCAACGTCAAGCAGCCGATCGAGCTCACGTACAACGACGACGGCACGATCCAGCCGGTCGACGCGTACTTCGGGGACTCGATTGCCGCCGATGCTCACGCGAAGTGGGTCGCGGAACCGCCGGCGGCGCCCGCCGCTCCGGCAGCGCCGGCTCCCGCCAACTGAAATGGGGACACTCTCCCCAAGCTCTTGAAAAAAGGCTAGCAAAAGGGGACGCACCTGCGTCCCCTTTTCTATTGCGAGATTGAACATGAAAGATCTGGCCCCGGACATCGTCCGTCAGCGTCTGCTCATCGAAGGGCTGTACTCGAAGACGATCGATCGGGCGGCCGTCGAAACCTACCTCGTGAGCGTTGCGGCGCATCTCGGCCTGCGTACTTACGGCGACCCCATCGTCCACGCGCCGGGTGACGGCAAGCCCGAGAACCAGGGCTTCGACGCCTTCATCCCCTTGATCGACTCCGGGATTTCGCTCTACGTCTGGAGCGAGAAGCGGTTCTTTGCCGCCGTGCTTTTCACGTGCAAACGTTTCGACGTGAACGCCGCGCTCAATTCACTCGCCAGTATTTCGTCGCCACCGACATCGAACACCGGCAGTTCTGAAATGGGGTCTGACCCCATTTCCGCTATCATCCGCGCAATGAACGACTCACAGGAAACCGCACCCGAATCGCCGTCGCTGACCCGGCGGCGCCGCACGTTCCTCGCGCCGCTGTGGTTGTTAGCCATGGCCGGCGTGTTCATCCTCGCGATGGCCTTCGCGTACTGGAACTCCGCCACCACCACGACCATCGTGCTGGTGCGCCACGCCGAGAAGCAGGTGGGCGCCATCTCCGACGCGCCGCTGTCGCCCCAGGGCGAAATCCGCGCGAGCCGCCTCGCGCAGATGTTGGGCGGCAGCGAAGAGTTCGGCCGCATCCGCAGATCTACGTGACCAACACCCGGCGCACGCAGCAGACCGCCGCCGGTCTGGCGCAGCGCCTCGGCCTCAAGCCCGAGGTCGTCGACGCGAAGACCGACTCGAAGGAGCTCGCGCGCCGCGCGTTGCGTGAGAATCGCGGCGGCCGGGCACTCATCGTCGGCCACAGCAACACCGTGCCGGAGATCGTGGCGGCGCTGGCTCACGTCGAAAACGTGCCGCCCATGGGCGACGAGGAATTCGACACGAT
The DNA here is from genome assembly GCA_963846605.1 of uncultured Pseudomonadota bacterium. GTDB lineage: Bacteria > Pseudomonadota > Gammaproteobacteria > Steroidobacterales > Steroidobacteraceae > CADEED01. The sequence goes on along the minus strand of CAWJWS010000001.1, from coordinate 272,806 downwards.
CTACGTCGTGACCGTGCCCACCATCGGCAAGGCGTCGGTCCTGCGCCTGAAGTACTGAGACCTCAGACCGGCGTCTGGCGGATCTCGATGGCCTGCGTGATGAAGGCCTCGTGTTCGGCGATCGAGAAGTGGCCTTCACCCGGCCGCGGATCACGCGGTTCTGGTCCACCAGGTACGTCACCCGCTGAACCCAGAATCCCAGCGGCCCGTTCACGCCGAACATCTTGATCACTTCCTTCGTCTCATCCGCCAGCAGCGAAAAGGGCAGGCTGTGCTTCTCGCGGAAGCGCTTGTGGCTTTCCGGGCTCTGCGGGCTGATGCCCGCCACCGTGATCCCCGCCCGCGTGATTTCCCGGTGCAGATCCCGGATCGAGCAGGCCTCGCGCGTGCAAGCGGGCGTGAAATCCGCCGGGTAGAAATAGAGGATGGCCGGGCCGTCCTTGAGCAGGGCGGTGAGCGAAATGTCGTGCCCATCCTGGTCCGGGAGCGTGAATTCGGGAGCTTTGTCGCCGGTGTCAAGCATGGGTTGGATATTAAGAGCGATTCGCTTGCCCAAGCCAGCACCGATGCTAGAATCCCGCGCCTTCCGGACCCCCAGTCCGGGACGGGTTTCTACGTGTGGGGCGGTAGCTCAGTTGGGAGAGCGTCGCGTTCGCAATGCGAAGGTCGAGGGTTCGATCCCCTTCCGCTCCACCAATTAACCCGCGCGCACGGGGAACTGGATTTCCAGCAACTGCCCGACGTAGATCTCACGCTTCGGGCCATCCAGACGCAGTTCATGCCGGTGAATCCACCGGTCGATGACGTCATAGGTGCGCGCGGCCGTGGCGTCATCGGACTCGCAGTACGCGCTGGCCACACGCACACGCGGCAGACATCGGAGCTCGAAGCCGTGGCCGCGCGGGGCGGTGCCTCGCACCTCCATGAACGGCTCGCCGTCGATCGCGCCCGATGCCTCACAGCGATGCCACAACACGCCACGCAGTTCGCCCGCCTTCGCGGGGCGCAACGCCCGCGTGAGATCGCCGCTCCACCGGCGCGATATCATCGTATGAGTGCAGCCGTGCGCGGATGGAAGCGATGCGCATCTCGCTTCGCTGCTTGAGTACCACGGGTGTACCGACGAGCGGCAGATCACCACCTTCGAGCTCGAGATCTATCCAGTCGAGCGAGCGCCTGGCGTTGTCGAGCTTGTGCAACGCCGCCGTGCGAAGCCTGATCAACAGCTGGCGCCGCTCGCGGCCTTCGTCCGAGCGCGGCCCGACGCGCCGGATGTCTTCGAGCGATGCGCCCAGATCCTGGAGCGCACGGATCGCCGCGAAATCCCGGAGCTGCGCGGCGTCGTAGTATCGATAACGCGAGCGGACATCGACTTCAACGGGCCGGAGCAACCCCAACGCGTCGTAGAAACGCAGCGTCTTGATCGACGTGGCGGCGAGCCGCGCGAATTCTCCGATCCGGTAACGCTTGCAGGCTGACATCTTGAAGTCTCCCCGGCGCTGGAGTGTTCTGATCCAATCCTGGAGGATCGTCCCATGAAACGCAGAGCATTTCTTCACGTCCTGGCTGGCGCGTCGGTGGTTTCGGCGCTGGATGGCTGTGCCGTGTTGCCCAAGAGTGGAGACGATTGGGTCATGACGGTGCGTGGCCGGCTGCCGGCGCGCGACCTCGGCCTCACGCTCACCCACGAGCATGCGCTGGCCAACTTTCAGCCCTATGAGGAATGGGTAAGGGCGCCGCGGAGCTACGACCGGGCGGAGGTGGTGCGCCGCGTGCTGCCGCATCTGCAGCGAGTTGCCGCGCTCGGTTGCCGCAGCTTTGTCGATGCGACGGCCGTGGGGCTGGGCCGCGATCCGCGGTTGCTGCTCGAGCTGTCGGAGGCGAGCGGGCTCCACATCCTCACCGCCACGGGCAACTACGCCGCGTTCGAGAATCGATTTCTCCCGCAATACGTGCGTGACGATTCCCCCGAGGCGTTGTCCCAGCGCTGGATAAAGGAATTCACGCAAGGCATCGACGGCACCTCGGTGCGTCCCGGTGTCATCAAGCTCGGATTCAACGGCGGTACGCTCAGCGAGGTGGAACGAAAGCTCATCCGCGCTGGCGCGAAGGCGCATCTGGCCACGGGGCTCGCCATCGGCGCGCACACGGGTCCGGCGGTGGCCGCCTATGAGGAGTTGGCCGAACTCGAGGCCGCGGGTGTGCATCCTTCGGCCTGGATCTGGATCCACGCGCAGAACGAGCTCGACCCCGCGAAATACGACGATGCGGCCAGGCGCGGTGCCTGGATCTCCCTCGATGGCGTGAGCCCCGAGAGCGTTGCCTTGCACGTCGATCGCGTCGTTCGGATGCGCGATGCGGGTTTCCTGCATCGAGTGCTGGTATCGCAAGACGCGGGCTGGTACTCGGTGGGGGAGCCTGAGGGTGGAAAATTCCGTCCCTACGACACCGTATTCACCGGGTTCATCCCGGCATTGAAGGCCCGAGGGTTCACCCAGGCCGAGATCGGACAGATTTTCGTGAAGAACCCCGCAACCGCGTTCGCGGTACGCGTGCGCACCCTGTAAAATTCGCGCCCGCTGCCCCCGTAGCTCAGTGGATAGAGCGACCGCCTCCTAAGCGGTAGGTCGTCGGTTCAACTCCGGCCGGGGGCGCCATTCTCAATTCGTCCACCACGCAACGAACTCCTTGAATTCGATGTAGCCATCACCGCAGGTGTCGGCCACTTCGAAATCGAGCAGGCATTCGGCGAGTGACACGTCGCCATCGAGCGCCACGAGCAACACGTGGAATTCATCGTGGTCGATCAGGCCATCGCCGTTGAGATCGCACAATTCGAAGATCTCGCGCGATTCCGCAATTGCCGTTTCGTTGAGCGTCGTCATGGTGGTTCCTCCGTTGGAAGCCAATCTACGACGTGGCTGCTTAAGGCCAACTGAACCGAAGCGCGTTTGACAGATTCCGCCGCGCGCGAGATCGTGCGGCGCCTGCTGTGGACGTGAACAGGAACTGAACTCGCCATGGGACTGAAGCCTTCCGAAATGGCCACCCGCATCGCGCGCGGCCTCTTGTCTTTTCCCGTCGCGCATTTCGACGCCGAAGACCGCTTCCACGAAGCCGCCTACCGCCAGCATTGTTCGTGGCTGCTCGAGCACGAGGTGGCGGGGTTGTTTGCCGCGGGCGGCACGGGCGAATTCTTTTCGCTGAAGCCATCCGAGGTCGGCGCGGTGGTCAGCGCGGCGCGGATGGTCTGCTGCTTCTGCCGCCGTATCTCGTTAACTCGGAGCAGGCAGGTCTTGCCGCGCACGTCGAGAAAGTGTGCAAGGCCGTGTCGATCGGCGTCATCGTCTACAACCGCGACAACGCCATCCTCACCGATGAGACTCTGGCCAAGCTCTGCGAAAGCAATCCCAATCTCGTGGGCTTCAAGGACGGCGTCGGCGACCTCGAGACTGCTCACGCGCATCCGCAGCCGCATGGGCAACCGCCTCACGTACATCGGCGGCATGCCCACGGCGGAGACGTTCGCGCTGCCGTATCGCGACATCGGCGTCGACACCTACTCGTCGGCCATCTTCAACTTCATGCCGGAGTGGGCGCTGAGGTTCTACGGAGCCGTACAGGCGAGCGATCGCGCCACGGTGCAGCATCACCTCACGGATTTCGTGATGCCGTACATCGCGATCCGCAATCGCGCCAAGGGATTCGCGGTATCCATCGTCAAGGCGGGGTGCCGCATCGTGGGCAAGCCCGCGGGGCACGTGCGTTCCCCGCTGACGGAGCTCTGGGACCAAAGACATGGACGATCTGCGAGCGCTCATCAAGCGCGCTCAGGCGCTGGCGTAGTTCAGGTCCAGGGAAACGCCAGCGTCGGTTTCGCCGGCGTAACGTTGCATGCGAGCTCCAGGCGGACGCCGCAGCCCGGCTGCCAGCCGCACGTCGAACGAGCTGCGGTCGCTAGCAAGCGAGACTTCGCTGCCATCGTTCACCGACGTCGATGAGGTGCTCGCCATAGGCGCCGCCCTGGACGGTCACCACGCGTTCCTGCGGTGGGATTGAGATTCACGAGCGTCACGCCGGTGCGCCCGGCTTCGAGCGTGTCGACGAGCGCGGCCGACGTCTTCCGGCAGGCCCGCGCGGCGTTTCGCCGGATCGAAGTAGCGCAGCCGCGCATGCAGCGGCGCGCCGCCCTGGTTCGGCGAGGTCGGCGACCACGGTGGGCCGCGCGATGTGCAGCGCGCCCTGAGTCAGCTGCAGCAGTGAGGCCACGCTCGCCGGATTGAATTCGAGCGCGTTGTCGGCGAGCCGGGTGTCGGGCGTGGTCTTGTCGGCCTGCACCAGCGCGACGCGCGATCCGCATGCGCTCGAGCGAGGCGCGCAGCGCGGTCTCGGGATAGTCGGGATTGCGGCCCTCGAGGAAATCGATCCAGGGATGTTCGCCGGCGAGCGCGCGATCCGCCGGCGTTCATCGACGACGTACCAGATCTCGAAGCCGTTCAGCCGATACGGGCCCGGGCGCGTAGCTGTACCAGCCCTGCGGCCCGCACATGCGCGGCGTCTGCAGCTTGCCGTCGATGTCGCTTCGCCTGCGAGTTGATCGCGCGCGTTCTGGCGGCGCCAGACGTTCATGTACTTGTCGTCGCCCGTCAGCAGCGCGGCATTCATGAAGGCGACGATGGAGCGCGGCACGCGGTTGCGGTCCTCGCGCTTGCCGGTCTGCGGCACGACGGGGCTGAAGTTCCAGCCGTAGACACCGTCGTACCACTTGCCCTGCCCGTCCGGCCGCCGATGCGTCCGTCGAGCCCGACCTTGCTGGGCAGGATGTCGTCGTTGGCCGCGGCGCGTTCCACCCAGGCGTCGACATACGACAGCAGCCACTCGCGCCAGCGCGCTCTCGCCGGTCAACAGATAGGCATTGAGCGCCGAGCGTGGTGGACTGCAGGTTCAGCGGGTTGTCGCAGACCGTGTCGGTGTAGTCGGCGTAGTGCGCGAGGAACTCTTCGAAGTTGCGCTCGCCATGCACGAGATGGAACTTGCGGGTGTCGAACGGGATCGCCGGCCCAGTCGAGCGCGGTGGTGGGGCGCAGCAGCGGCCCGCGGCTGCCGTTGAACATGCTGCGGATGACGCGGTGCTTCGGGTCGTAGTTGGGCGCGGCCGGATCCTGCCGTCGTAGAAGCCCGCGAAACGCCGCGTGCGCTCGATGAGCTTCGCGTCGTCGGGGAGCGAGAGCCCCATGAGGTTGAACACCGACAGGCCTTCGCTGATGTGCTGCCAGTCCATCTGCGGCGGGAACTCGCGCACGTACATGCCCTGGCGGCCGATGCGGCACGTCTTCTGGTACGCAGCGCGCTGTACTGCTCGAGGTGACCTTCCTAGACGGCGCGATACAGCTCGAGGATGCGGTCCGAGCCGCCGAGCGCATGCAGCAGCGGCCAGTCGTTGACGTGCTCGATGGCGTCGTCGGGGCCGTCATTGGCGCCCCAGCGCGGGAAGCAGAGCAGGTGGTTGCGCTCGTCGAAGTACTGCGCGTGGAAGATCTCGCAGGCTTCGGTGTGAGCGCTGAGCAGTTCGCGCTGCAGCAGCGCCCACTCGGGGGCGGTCATGGGTGTGGCAGCTTTCAGTTCGATCTGGGGCGCGGCGCCGAAAGAACGCGATGCGAATGCCATGGCCCCGTGCCCGCGACGAACGCCCGGCGGCAGCAGCGCATTTCCGTGTTCGTCTTTCAAGGTTCCCCGTGGCGCTCACGGGGCATGTGTCTCCCGCTCCTGCGTCAGCGTGAAATTCATCAGACTGCTCGCGTTGATCATCTGCTTCGCGTCGTCCTGCGCCAGGTCGGCCTGCCGTCGTACAGGGCGCGCTCGCCTGGCGAACTGCACCCTGTGGCGCATGCGTTACCTTGCCCTTTGCACCGACTACGACGGCACCATCGCCCACCACGGCAAGGTCGACAAACCCACGCTCGCCGCGCTCGAGGAGCTGCGCGCCTCGGGCCGCAAGCTGGTGATGGTCACGGGCCGCGAAATCCCCGACCTGGAGAAGGTCTTCGACCGCCTCGACCTGTTCGAGCTGGTGGTGGCCGAGAACGGCGCGCTGATCTATCGCCCGGCGACGCGCGAAGAACGACCGCTGGTCGATCCGCCGTCCGAGCGTTTCGTCGCGGAACTGAAGCGCCGCGGCGTCGAGCGGATTTCCGTGGGGCGCTGCATCGTCGCCACCTGGCAGCCCTACGAAAAGGTCGTGCTCGAGACCATCCGCGACCTCGGCCTCGAACTGCAGGTGATCTTCAACAAGGGCGCCGTGATGGTGCTGCCCGGCGGCATGAACAAGGCCGCCGGGCTCAAGGCCGCGCTCGAAGAGCTGGACATCTCCATCCACAACACCGTGGGCGTGGGCGACGCCGAGAACGATCACGCATTCCTGAGCATCTGCGAGTTTTCGGCCGCGGTGGCCAATGCGTTGCCGGCCGTCAAGGAAACCGCGGACCTGGTGCTGAAGGCCGATCACGGCGCCGGTGTGACCGAGCTGATCCGCGAGATGCTGGCCGACGATCTCGCCAGCCGCGCCGGGCTACTGCAGCGGCACGAGATCCTGCTCGGCAAGGGCAAGGACGGCGCTGAACTCACGCTGCCGCCTTACGGCGTCAGCGCGCTGGTGGTCGGCACCTCGGGCGGTGGCAAATCCACGCTGACCACCGGACTGATCGAGCGACTCAACGCCAAACACTACGGCTTCTGCGTGATCGATCCGGAAGGCGACTACGACGTGCTCGAGGACGCGGCGGTGCTCGGCAGCCCCGACCGCGCGCCTTCGGTGGACGAATGCATGCAGCTGCTCGCCAAGCCCGACCAGAATGCCGTGATCAACCTGGTCGGCCTGGAGTTCAGCGATCGGCCGGCATTCTTCATGACGTTGTTCGCGCGCATCCGCGACCTGCGTGCCAAGACCGGTCGGCCGCACTGGCTGATCGTCGACGAAGTGCACCACGTGCTGCCGGCCGACTGGAAACCCGCGGAACTGAATCTGCCGCAGGAGCTGGACGGCGTGCTGATGATCAGCGTCGCCCCGAGCGCGGTGTCCGCGACGGCGTTGCAACTCGTGGAGACCGTCATCGTGATCGGCGAAAAGCCGGCCGAGATGCTGCGCGAGTTCGCGGAGGTCAACGGCAAGCCTGCGCCCGCGTCGCCGCTGGAGAAGATTCCGAAGGGCGAGGCATTGATCTGGCACAAGGCCTCGACGGCACCGCCGCTGCATTTCGCGATCGAGCCCTGCAAGACCGAACGCCGCCGGCACATCCGCAAGTACGCCGAAGGCGCGCTGCCCGAAGAACGGTCGTTCTACTTTCCAGGGTCCGGACAAGAAACTCAACCTGCGCGCGCCGAATCTCATCGTGTTCACCGATCTCGCCGACGGCGTCGACGCGGACACCTGGCTGTACCACTGGCAGCGTGGCGACGTATCCGGCTGGCTGCGCCGCTGCGTCAAGGACGAGGAGCTCACGGATCAGGTGCGCGCAGCTGGAGAAGCGAAGTCCCGGACGACGCGGCTGCGTCGCGCAAGGCGGTGCGCGAACTCATCGAGACGAAGTACACGCTGCCCGCGGAGAACGTCCGGCCGCAGTGAGCGATTGGGCGCGTTAGTTTCGGGACGGTTCGAGGCGGAATAACTGACCGTTCGGCTGATTGAGCGCGATATAGGGCAGGCCGTCCGGGCCGACGATCACGTCGCGAATGCGGCCCAGGCCCTCGAGCAGCAGTTCCTCGCAAACAACGCGATCGTCGTCGAGCCCGATCAGCTTGAGGTGCTGTTGCGCGAGGCAGGCCACCAGCAGGTGCTGGCGCCAGCGTGGGAACGCGTGGCCTTCATATATCACCAGGTTCGAAAGTCCCGGCGACGGACTCCAGGACGCGCGCGGCGACTCGAAGCCTTCACGTTCGCGGTCTTTGCTGACGATGGTGCCGTCGTAGTTGATGCCGTGAGTCACCAGCGGCCAGCCGTAGTTGCGGCCGCGCAGGATCAGGTTCAGCTCGTCGCCGCCCTTGGGCCCGTGTTCGGTCGACCACAACTCGCGCGTGGCCGCGTCGAAGACCAGCCCCTGCGGATTGCGATGGCCGAGAGACCAAATCGTGGGCACGGCGCCGGGAGTTCCGGCAAACGGATTGTCGCCGGCACGCGGCCATCCGCAAAGATTCGATGAATCTTGCCGAACGGATTCTTCAGGTCCTGCGCGTATTCCTGCGTGCCTCGTTCGCCGACGCCGAAGAACAGATAGTCCCCGTCGAACGTGAAGCGTGCGCCGAAGTGCGCGCCGGATGCCGTGAAGAACTCCGGCGCGGCGCGGTAGATCACCTGCTGCTCGACCCAGCGCTGGTCGCGGATGCGGCCCCGCACGATGGTCAGCATGCTGCCGGCGTCGGTGCCTTCCGCGTAGCTGAGATACACCCAGCCATTGCGCGAATAGTCCGGATGCACGCGCACGTGCATGAGCCCGCCCTGTCCGCCGAGGTACACGGACGGAATATCCTCAATGGGTCCGATGCGTTGGCCCTGCCGGAACAACCACAACGTTCCGCCTTTCTGCGTGGCGACCAATGTTCGCGCGTCCAGAAAATCCAGCGACCAGAACTCGCCGTCGATCTCCGCCACTTTTTCGAGCTTGAACGAGTGGCCGCCCGCGGTAAGCACTTCGTCCGTCACGTCGAAAGCTTGAGTGATGCCATCGTTCGCCGCAGGCGCATCACTCAGCGTGAAATAGTCCAGATTGAACACGCCACCGCCACCCATGCCGATGATGCAGAGGCGGTAACGGCCGGTGAGCTGGCGCGACAAACCGATGCGATGGTCACTGAACGTTGGCCCACCCGCCGGTGAGTTCGGTGTTCTTTTCACCGAGCGTGAATCGCCGGTCGCTGCTGAAGTCGCCCTCGAAAGCCACCACCGCGAACCGGCGCGGCGGTTCGCCTTCGCCCTTCGCGTAACGGAGCTCGAGACTGCGTACGCCGGTCAGATCGACGTCGTCGTAGCAGAGATGGCTGCCACGATCGATGTATCGGAGGAACTTCGTTTCGCCCTCCGCGGTGATGTCATAGCCGGACGAGCGGTCCAATCGCAGGTTTTCGGCTTCGATGCGGCGGCCGATCATCGTGCCGTGCCACCTTTGCATTGGCCCCGGCCTTGAGCCACGCGGCGAGTGCGCGCGCGTCAGCCTCGGGTAGTGCCGCCGAGAAAGCAGGCATACCGCGTGTGGGGCGGCCGGTGCGGATCACCTCCGCCACCTGATCCTCGCCCGACTGGGTGACGAACGCGGATGACGCGAGCGCGCTGGGGCTCGCCGAGTGGCAGCTCGCGCAAAGCGCGGCGTACCGCTGCGCCGACTGCTGGGCAGTCGCGGAAGCGGCGAAAAGATTGCAGACGAGGACCAGGGCGAAGGTGAGTACGGGTTTCATTCGCCGGACGATCCGGCAGCCGATGCCCGCCCGCCAGTAAATTGGGACGGGCGGAGGCTGCGCGTGACGAACGTGCGCCCACGCGGGCCCTCTCAGTCGATCGACGGCTTCGAGGTTCCCTGGCGCCGCTTGAGCTCGGCGCGATAACCCTTGCTGATCGGCGAGCTGGTTCGCCGCCGCGCAGGTGCACCGTGCCGCTGCCCGAGCGCTCGACGCGAATGCGCTCGATCTGGTTCACGCGAACGACATGCGAACGATGCGTGCGCACGAAGTCGTCGGCCGGCAGCATCGCCGTGAGCTCGGACATGGTGGCGCGAATCAGATAACGCTGGTCGCGCGCGCGGATGTCGACGTAGTTGCCGGCGGCGGACAGATGCTGGATGTCTTCGATCTGGATCAGGCACTGGTCCGCGCCCTTGTTCACGAGCAGCGTGCGGGGCGCAGGTGCCTCGGGTCCGATGGGTTCCGGCTTCCTGAGCATTCGCGCGAAACCAAAAAGCGCCGCGGCCATGGCGACATTGCGCGGCCAGAACAACGCGAGACTCGCGCTCCAGGAGCGCTCGCCGGTGATCAGGTCGGCGAACATCGGCAGGCCGGCCGCGAGCAGCGCCAACCCCAGTCCGCGCAACACCGCGTCGTGCCCGGCCAGCGGCTGACGGAACATGTGTAGCGTCCACGGAGCGAGCAGCGCCCAGGCGCCCCACTCGCGCAGCGCCACGGTGATCGTGCGGCCCGGATCCGGTGTGAGAGCGCTGACGAACGCCTGATGCAGCAGGCAATAGGCGCACGTGGCGAAGATGAAAGTGCTCCAGGCGGTGATTCCGAGCCGAAGCTCGGCAGTGTTTGAATGGGTCATGCGGCTCCGACACTAAAACCATCGCGCGCGTTCGGGCAAGCCATCCGTTAAGCTTTTTCGATGAAACAGGCTCAAACCATCCTGCAGGTGAAAGCGCGCCGCCGCGGCCTGCTCGAATTCTCCGCCGAAGTGCGGCGCTGGGTCGCGCAGCAGGGAATCTCGTCGGGCCTGCTCACGCTCTTCTGCCGCCACACTTCCGCCTCGCTGCTCATCCAGGAAAACGCCGCGCCCGCGGTGCGCAGCGACCTCGAGAAGTTCTTCGACGAACTCGCGCCCGAAGGCGTTGGGCTCTACGAACACGACGACGAAGGCCCCGACGACATGCCGGCGCATCTGAAGACCGCGCTCACGCAGGTGCAGCTCTCGGTGCCGGTGATGGACGGCAAGCTCATGCTCGGCACCTGGCAGGGCATCTATCTGTTCGAGCACCGCGATCACCCCTCGCAACGCGAGATCGTGTTACATCTGGCGGGGATCTGACGCTTGGGGGTGTTTCGCGTGAGAGGGATGGCGGCCGCGTTTCTCGCCTGGGTGGCAACAGTGGCCCACGGCGCGCTTCCCGCGCCCACGAGAATTGTCGTCAACGGTGTCGAGTTGCACTACATCAGCGTGGGTACTGGCCGGCCGGTGATCCTGCTGCATGGTGGGCAGGGCGACTACCGGTCGTGGGAACCGCAGATCGCCGAGCTTTCGCGCTACTACCAGGTCATCTCGTACAGCCGGCGGTACAACTACCCGAACGCGAACCCGCAAACGGCGACGAACCATTCCGCGTTCGTCGAAGCCGCGGATCTGGCGGCGCTCATCAAGGCGCTGCGTCTCAAACGCGCGAACCTCGTCGGCACGTCGATGGGCGCGGCGACCGCGCTCGTGTTGGCCATTGAACATCCGGGCATGGTTCGCAGCCTCGTGCTGGCCGAGCCGCCGATCCTCTCGTGGGCGAAACGATTCCCCGATGGCGGCAAGCTGTACGAAGATTTCATGCAGCGCATCCAGGATCCCGCGCGCGACGCGTTCGCCGCCGGGAACGACGAAGCGGCCATGCGCTTCTTCGTCGACGGGTTCGCAACGCCCGGGCGATTCGACAGCCTCAAGCCCGAGGCGCGGCTCGGCATCATGCAGAACGCGGGTTTCTTCAAGATGCTCACGCGGAGCAAGGACCCGTATCCGGACATCACGCGCAGGCAGACCTGGTCTCTGCGAATGCCCGTGCTGGTGATCACGGGCGAGAAGACCGTCGAGATCCATCGGCGCATCGATGAAGAACTGTCGCGGATGATTCCGCGCGCGAGGTCGGCCACCATTCCCGCCGCCGGACATGGATCGCCTCGCGAGAACCCGGGAGTGTTCACGGAAGTGGTCCTGAATTTTCTGGAGACCAGCGGCAGATGAACACCGGCACAAGGACCGAACGCCGGAAAATTCCTACAATTCATTGAGAGCGACGCTTCTTGTCAGCGGCGCTACAGTTCGCGAAGACGGTCACGCGCGGATTGGCGTATCGCCAATTCTCGAGGACAAGATGACCGAAGATCGCATTGCATCCGCCGCCTCGCCGGCTTCACCCGCTCCCGCCTACATCGGGCCGTTGTTGCGCACGGATGCGCCCGTGCTTCGTTACGGCGCGGCGGTGGTCGTGGTGCTGGTCATCGCCGGCGTTCGCGCATTGCTCGCCCCCTTGTTAGGTACGCAGGCGCCGCTGCTGCCGTTCGTGCTGGGCGATATTCGCCGCCGCTTACCTGGGTGGCCGCGGGCCGGCACTGCTGGCCTGCGTGCTGACGCCCGATCCTCGCGACCGTGTCCCGTTCACCGACTGGCCGCAGGATGGCGCCGCCCTTCCAGTGGGTCGCCCACGTGGCGTTTCTTCTGCTGATCGCGGGATTGTCGCGCCTTCTCATGCACGAACTGCAGAAGCGGGCCCGTGCGGAACGCGAGGCGCTGGCCATCGCCGCCAGCCATGCGCTGGCGCTGCGTGAGGCCGACCGGCGCAAGGACGAATTTCTCGCGATGCTGGCGCACGAGCTGCGCAATCCGCTGGCGCCGATCCGCAATGCCGCCTACGTGCTCTGAAGGGTGCCGGCGATGCCGCGGCGGTCGCGCCGCGCGGGGCTCATGATCGAACGTCAGGCGAGTCATCTCACGAGGCTCGTCGACGATCTGCTCGATGTGGCACGCATCACCCGCGGACGTGTGGTGCTCAATCGGGAAGTCGCTGAGCCTCGACAGCGTGGCGGAGGCGGCGCTCGAAAGCGTGCAGCCGGTGCTCGACGCGCGGAGCCAGACGATGTCCGTGCGCCAGCCGGCGGAGCAAGTATTCGTCAACGGCGATGGCGTGCGGCTTTGCCAGGTGGTCGCGAACCTGCTGACCAATGCCAGCAAGTATTCGCCGGAGCGTGCGCGCATCGAGATCGTCATCGAGGGCTCTGCATGACGAGGCCGTCATTCGTGTGCGCGACCCGGGCGTCGGGCATCGATGCGCAGTTGCTGCCACACCTGTTCGACCTGTTCCTCCAGGGCGACCGCACGCTCGATCGAGCGCAGGGCGGGCTCGGCGTCGGACTGACGATCGTGAAACTCCTGGTCGAGATGCACGGCGGCAGCGTCGACGCGTCACAGCGCGGGGCTCGGGAAGGGCAGTGAATTCACGGTCCACCTGCCCCGAGTGCCGGCGCCGATCGTCCAGGCTCCGCCGGGCCACCACGCCGCAGAGCCGCGTCCGTTCGCGCGCGGAGAATCCTGGTCGTCGAAGACAATCGCGGACTGCCGCCGAATCCATGCGCGCGTTGCTGCGCACCGACGGCCACGAAGTGGAAGTGGTGCACGACGGCGCGGCGGGTCTCGCGACGCTCGAGGATTTTCGCGCCGATATCGTGCTTGCTCGACATCGGCCTGCCGCGCATGGATGGCTACATGGTGGCGCACGCCATCCGCGAACGGTTCGCGCTGGCGGGCGCCGGCCGCGAAGCTGCTGGCGCTCACCGGTTACGGGCGCGATGAGGACCGGAGGGCCGCGCTCAAGGCCGGGTTCGATGGGCACCTGGCGAAGCCGGTGGATCCAGCGCGCCTGCTCGACATCGTGGCCACGCAGGACGAGCCGGAGCTGCGCTGCGTCGGCGGCGATAGTTAGTCACGGCGGCGATGACGCCATTCACGCAGGTGGCGCGCACGGCGCGTTCGTCGGCCATCGTCATCTGGACGAACAGCGCCTCTTCGAGCGATGTCGCAGTGGCGCATGCGGAAGTCGATGAGCGGCGTCGACTTCAGGTCGAGCACGATGAGATCCGCTTCCATTCCCACCGCGATGCTGCCGATCTTGTCCTCGAGGTACAGCGCCTGCGCGGCGCCGCGCGTCGCCAGATAAAACGCGAGCGGCGCCGGACAAACTACCGCCGCCGAGTTGCGCCACCTGGTACGCGGCGCCCATGGTCTTCAGCATCGAGAGCGTGGTTCCCGCGCCGACGTCGGTGGCCAGGCCGACGCGCACCGGGCCGCGCCGGCTAGTTTGGCCTTGCGCAGGTCGAACAAGCCGCTGCCGAGGAACAGGTTCGACGTCGGGCAATGCGCGATGGCCGCTGCCGCTCTCGTGCATGCGCGCAAGCTCGGCCTCGGTCGAGCCAGATGCCATGGCCGTAGATGGCGCGCGGCCCTAACTGTCCGTAGTGATCGTAGATGTCGAGGTAGCCGTTGCGTTCCGGAAAGATCTGCCGCGCCCAGTCCACCTCGGCGCGATTCTCCGACACATGCGACTGCAGATAAGTGCCGGGATGTTCTCTCCACAACGCGCCCGCGAGCTCCATCTGTTCCGGCGTGCTCGTCGGCGCGAATCGCGGCGTGATGGCATACGACGCCGCGGCCCTTGCCATGCCAGCGCTCGATCAGCGCCTTCGATTCGTCGTAGCCACGCTGCGCGGTATCGCGCAGCGCCTCGGGCGCGTTGCGATCCATGAGGCACTTGCCGGCGATCGTGCGCATGCCGCGCGCGGCCGGCGGCTTCGAAGAACGCATCGACCGAGTGCGCGTGCACCGTGCAGAAGCTCGCCACGGTCGTCGTGCCGTTGCGCAGGCATTCATCGAGGAAGATTTCGGCGACCGCGCGCGCGTGCGCGACGTCGGCGAACTGCTGCTCGGCCACGAACGTGTATTTCTCCAGCCAGTCGAGCAGCTGCTCGCCGTACGCGCCGATGATCTGCGTCTGCGGGTAATGCACGTGGCAATCGATGAAGCCGGGCAGGATCAGCGAGTCCTGGCCGTACTCTTCTATATGTGTGCCGGGCGGCGAGTTCGCGGCAACCGACGCTCGCGGCCGGCCCGAAATGCGTGATCTTGCCGCCCGCCATGGCGACGATGGCGTCGCTCTCGTACCGCATCGTGGCCTCGACGCCGTCGCACGAACGGATCGCCGGTGAACGTGAGCGCGGGGCCGCGCATGGCGTGGGTGGGTCGCGGGCGTTTCAGGCATTGCGGGCGGAGTCTGCCACACCGCTCGCGCCGGGCTCATCCGGACGTCTCGCTCAGCAGGTCGCCCAGCACGCGTTCGACGTCGTCCGGATCCACGGGTTTGGTCAGGTGTTCGTCGAACCCGGCGGCCATCGCGGCTTGTTTGTCCTGTTCCTGGCCCCAGCCGGTGAGCGCGATCAGCACGGCGTTCTTGCCCCAGGCTTCGAGCCGCATGCGGCGCGCGACTTCGTGGCCGCTCATGCCCGGCATGCCGATGTCGATGATGGCGGCGCGCGGCCGCTCGCGCTCGCCGATCTGCCAGCGCTTCGGCGCCGCCGAACGCGATCGACACTTCGTAGCCCGCAGAAGCGCAGCACCAGCGCCAGCGATTCGGCGGCGTCGCGATTGTCGTCGACGACGAGCACGCGCCCGCGCCGCACGACGCTGGCATTCGCGGCGCCGCGCGTGTCTTCCTCGCTGCGCCGTGCGTTCGCCGGCGCGAGCACCCGGTGCGGCAGATGCACGATGAACTCGCTGCCGCGGCCGAGTCCTTCGCTGCGCACTTCGACGCGGCCGCCGTGCAGCGCCACCAGGCCCTTGACGAGCGCGAGGCCGATGCCGAGTCCGCCTTCGGCGCGATCGATGGCGGAGTTCACCTGCGAGAACATCGTGAACAGGCCGGGCAGGGATTCCTGCGTGAGCCCGATGCCGTTGTCGCGGATCGAGATGACGAGTTCGGCGTTCTCGATGCGCGCAGTCAGCGCGATCGTGCCTTCCGGGTCGGTGTACTTGGCGGCGTTGGTGAGCAGGTTGCCGATCACCTGCGACAGACGCAGCGGATCGGCCTCGAGCTTGACGTTCTCCGGCGGCAGGCTCACCGTGAGCTGGTGCTGCTTGGCGTCGAGCAGCGGCCGCGCGGTTTCCACGGCGATGCCGACGACGGACTTCAGATCGACGTAATCCTTCTTGAGCTCGAGCTGCCCGCGCGTGATGCGCGACACGTCGAGCAGATCGTCGAGCAGCAGCGACATGCGCTGCACCTGGCGCGCGATGACCTCGCGGCCCCATTTGCGCTGCCGCTCGTCGGCGGCCGTCCGAATCGAGGATGCGCACCGCGTTGCGAATCGGCGCGAGCGGATTGCGCAGCTCGTGCGCGAGCGTCGCGAGGAACTCGTCCTTGCGCCGGTCCGCTTCGAGCAGCGCGCGCTCGGTGTTCTTGAGGCGGCTGATGTCGAGGTTGATGCCGGCCCAGCGCTGGACGCGTGCCCGGCTCGTCGCGGATCGGCACGCCCTGCGCGAGGATGGAGTGGTACTTGCCGTCGACGCCGAGCATGCGGTGCTCGCGGTACCAGGTGTTGCCGGTGCGCGCGCATTCCTTCCACGCCGCCATGGTCTCCTCGACGTCGTCCGGATGCAGCACGTCGCCCCAGCCGAAGTTCGACGCCTGCTCCTGCGTCAGGCCGATCGAGCCGCAGGAGCGAATCGCTGGTGTAGATGTTGCGACCTTCGGCGTCGCGTGACCCACACGCCGTAGTTGATGGATTCGCCGATGGCGCGGTACAGCTTCTCGCTGGTCTCGAGCGCGCGCGCGTGCGCCTGCACCTCGTCGAGCATCTTGTTGAACGCGTCGATGACCACGCCGATCTCGTCGTCGGTCGGTCTTCTCCGCGCGGAAGGAGTAGTCGCGCTTCTCGACGATCTGCCGCGCCACCGTTGGCCATCGATTCCATGGGGCGGCTCACCACGCGCTGCAACCAGCTCGAGGCGAGCAGCGCGGCGATCAGGCCGATGACCATCACGGACGCCGAGCACGGTGAGGTAGGCGCGCACGCGGCCCTCGACAGTCGTACTGCGCGCGCAGGTAGATAGTGCCCAGCGTTTCGCCGCCCTGCGACCACGGGCGTCAGTCGACCAGTACGCGTTCGCCGTCGATGTGCACGCCGTCCCGGTGCAATGCGCGGCGCGGTTGCCGGGGGCGCCGGCTGATTCGGCGCGCGCGTACTGCGCGAACAGGTTGCCGTCGGCGTCGTAGAGCGCCGCGGCGCGGATCGATTCGCGCGCCTGCAGCGCGTTCAGATGTTGCGCTGCGCGTCATTCGCGATCGTTGAACGACAGTGCCGGGTGTCACGGCGAGCGAGAGGATGGCGGCTTCGGTGCGAAGATCTTCGGCCCACGCGGCGCGGTTGTCGCGCAGGTCGGTGTACAAGCAGCGCGGCGCCCGCGGACGCCAGCGCGATGGTCGTGGTCGACGAGCATCACCACCATCAACTTGCCGGCGAGGCTGCGGCGCGCATTGCCGATGGACAGGAGCGCGCGCCACGGACGGCGGCCGTCTCTTGAAATCTTTACTCTCCAATTCGTGCGCTCATCGCAGCTCATCTTGCCTTCATATACGGAAATACGGTCCACTGCAATCGGCTTTGTCCTACAAGAACAAATCAGGAGAGTCGAGTTGATGCGATGGCGCGGTTTGAGCACTCGAATCAGCCTCATACGCGCTGTGCTGTGGTCGCCATCGCGACGTGCTTCGCTACGGCTCGGCTACACGCCGCCCAGTTCTCGGTCGAAGCCGTCAAGGCCGCCTACCTGTTCCGCTTCGCCCAGTACGTGGAATGGCCGGATGCGCTCCCGCCGATGCGCCATTCGTCATCGCGGTCACCGGCGCCGAGACGTCGCCGTGCACCTCGAGCGACTGCTGCCGGGCATGACGGTCAACGGCCGCGCGCGCCGTCGTGCGCCGGGTGACTCGCGCATCAGGATCTCGACGGCGTGCACAGTCCTCTACGTCGGAGCGAAGCGCCTTCGCGCGTACGCGCGCGCTTGCGCGCGCGCGCGCATCGAAAGCCGATCCTGATCGTCACCGAGAACGAGCACGGGACTCGACGGCGGCGGCGTCATCAACTTCATCGAAGTCGAACGCAACCTGCGATTCGAGATCTCGCTGATCGCCGCCGATCGCAGCGGCTCAAGATCGAATTCGGCGCTGCTGTCGGTGGCGGCGCGCGTCGAACGCCGGCCGCAGGGCGCGCTCAACTGCCTCGACGGTTATCCCGCGCCGGCAGCGCGTCGGCCGGACTGCCGGATCAGGATCGCCAGTGACCATTTCGAGGAGATGGGAGTTTGAAGGTCTTGTCCACAGCGCATCTCCATTGCCGTCGATGCTGGCCGTGGCCACTGCGCCGGCCAGCGCGCAGCTCCTGGCGGATGCCAGCGATCCATTGAACGAGCTCGGCGCGCATGTCGCTCGAAGAGCTCTCGAATGTCGAAGTCACCTCGGTCTCGAAGATCGCGCGCAGACGCCTGTCGAGCGCGCCGGCGTCCATCTACGTGATCACGCGCGAAGAGATCCTGCGTACCGGCGTGCTCAGCATCCCCGAGGCGTTGCGCCTCGCGCCCAACCTGCAGGTCACGCAGCTCACCTCGAGCGACTATTCCAACGGCGCGCGCGGCTTCGCCGGGCGCGCCCGACGTGCAGAACTTCTCCAACAAGATCCTCATCCTCATCGATGGGCGCAGCGTCTATTCGCCGCTGTTCTCCGGCGTCGAGTACGACATGCAGGACGTGCTCATGGACGACATCGAGCGCATCGAGGTGCATCTCCGGCCCCGGCGCCACGCTGTGGGGCGCGAACGCCATGAACGGCGTCATCAACATCATCACGCGCAAGGCGTCGGACACGCAGGGCGCGCTGGTGCGCGCTCGACGGCGGCGTCGGAAGAGCAGGCGGTCGGCGCGCGTTACGGCGGCGGCTCGGCGACGACGGCGCGTTCCGCGTCTACGCGAAGTGGTTCGATCGCGGCGCCAGCGAATCTCGCCGATGGCACCAGCGCGCGAAGACGACTGGAGCAAGCTGCAGGCCGGATTCCGCATCGGATGCGGCGTCGGGCGACAACTCGCTTCACCGTGCAGGGCGACTACCAGACGCGCTCGATCAGAGCTTCGCGGGCGCGAGCGACGTCGGCGTTCACGGGCGCCAACGTGCTCGGCCGCTGGGAACACTGCGGGCGAGCGCGTGAGTCACGCGAGTGCAGGTGTTCTTCGACCGCGTGCGATCGCGAGCGTCCGCCGAGCGGCCTCGCCTTCGACATCGACACTGTACGATTTCGAGCTGCAGCAGAGCGCGAGCGTCGGCGCGCGGCATCAGCCTGATCTGGGGAGCTGGGCCGGCGCTCCAACGACTACCACACCGTCAACAACGAGCTGGCGTTCGTCCCCGATCACCGCACGCTCGAGCTCACCAACGTGTTCCTGCAGGACGCCATCACGCTGAACGAGGAGCTCAAGCTCACCGCCGGCATCAAGTTCGAAGACAACAGCTATTCGGACTGGAGCGTGCTGCCCGACCTGCGGCTCTCGTGGGCGCCGAACGACAAGACGCTGTTCTGGCTCGCCGGCTCGCGCGCGATTCGCGCGCCGACGCCGTTCGACACCGACGTGCAGGAGTTCGTCGGGCGGCCAGCTCTTCGTGCTCGGCGATCCGGATTTCAAGCCCGAGAAAGTGACTGCGTTCGAGCTCGGCTATCGCGGCAAGCCGGATGCGACGCTGTCGTTCTCCGCGAGCGTCTTCTACAACGAGTACGACGACCTGCGCACGCATCGAGATCACGCCCGTGACGTTCCTGCCGCTGCGCTGGGGCAACCTCATCGAAGGCAGCGCCTATGGCGTCGAAGCCTGGGCCGACATCTGCAGGTCACGCCCTGGTGGCGTATCTCCCCGGGCTTCCGCTCGCTGCACAAGCGTCTGGAGTTCAGCGAGGGCGCGTCCGCGACTCGTCGGCGTTCGGCCAGGCCGGCAACGATCCGACGTCGCGGTACCTACCTCAAGTCGTCGATGGATTTGCGGCGGTTCACGATCGACGCGATGGTGCGCAAGGTCGCCGCGACTTCCGGACCCGTCGCTCGATGACTACACCGAAGCTGTCGCGCGCAGTTGCCTGGCGCGCCAGCGAGCGACTCGAGGTCGCCGTCAAGGGCTTCAATCTACTTAACGAAACGCATCGCGAGTACGCGGATCCGCAGGGCCGGGAGATCCGTCGCAGCGTCATGGCGGAGCTGCGCTACAACTACTGAGCTGAAATGGGACTTGGCTCACACGCGTTCGAGGTCAAGTGGCGTTCCCGTCGGTCGCCTGCTCATAGAATGATTGCCAGATGTCCGCACACCCAGCACCGAACGACGCGTCCCGCTCGAACGGCGTCGTTCCGTCCTGCGCGCGCTCTGGCACGGCAACTTCGCCCGCCGCCGCATCGCACCTCGCCGAAGCACCGAACGTCATGTCGGTCGTCACCGACTGGTTTCACCCGCAATGGCTCGCGGTCGCGATGCGGCATCCTGCTCCTGTGCGGTGCGGATGCCTTCCTGACGCTGACGCTCATCTGCCACGGTGCAAAGGAGATCAATCCGCTCATGGACCCGCTGGTGCGGGGTTCGGGCCACAGCTTCGCCTACTGGAAGATCGGGCTGACGGCGATGGGCGTGGTGGTCCTGACGTTGCTGGCCCGTCTGCGCTACTGGGGCGGGCGGTCGGGTGGTCCTTTATGTGGTTCTCGGCGGGTATGTGCGTGCTCGTGGGTTACGAGCTCTTTCTTTTACGTAACATTCCCCTAGATTAGGCACTGGTCGCCTTTCGGGTGTGGGCGCCTTCGGCTAACATACCGCCCCCTTCATAGCTCCAGGACCTTGAGTCCACAGGATTTTTTCTCGTATGGCCCCAAGCCTTCGCGAGCTGCTGGCATCCACGCCGCTGTCGGGTGGCAACGCTCCCTACGTCGAAGCTCTTTATGAGCAGTTCCTCTCCGATCCCCAGAGTGTCGAGCCGCGTGGCGCGACTACTTTCTGCAGCCTGCAGGACGGCCTGAAGCTGCGCGACGGCGCGGGAGCGGAGCAGATTCACTCCACCGTCCAGGCCGGCATCGTCCAGCGCGCGGCCAGGCCGCGCATGGCGGCCGGCGGTCTGCGGCACCGTGGTGCGCGATTCGGCCGCGAAGCAGGGCGCCGTCTCGCGCCTGGTGCAGATCTACGCCAACCGCGGTCACCTGATCGCCAACCTCGATCCGCTCGGGCTTGCAGAAGCGCGAGCGTCCGCGCGTGCTCGAGCTCGGCTACTTCGGCCTCACCGAAGCCGATCTCGACACCGAATTCCTGACCGGCTCGCGACCCAGCGAGCTCGCGCCGAAGCTGAAGCTGCGCGAGATCATCGCCCAGCTCGAATACGCCTACTGCGGCACGATCGGCGCCGAGTTCGCGCACGTCTCGAACACCGAAGAGCGCCTGTGGCTGCAGGACCAGTTCCTGGTCGGCCGCCTGACCGGCAAGCTCACGACCGACGAGCAGAAGAACATCCTCTGGCAGCTCTCGGCCGCCGAAGGCCTCGAGCGCTACCTGCACACCAAGTACGTCGGCCAGAAGCGCTTCTCGCTCGAAGGCGGCGATTCGCTGATCCCGCTGCTGGACGACCTCATCCAGCGCGGCGGCGAGCAGGGCGTCGAGGAGTGCGTCATCGGCATGGCGCATCGCGGCCGGCTCAACGTGCTCGTGAACGTGCTCGGCAAGTCGCCGTCGGTGCTGTTCAACGAATTCGAAGGCAAGTACGACACCGCGCACATGCAGGGCTCGGGCGACGTGAAGTACCACAAGGGCTTCTCGTCGGATCTGCGCACGCCCGGCGGCAACGTGCACGTGGCGCTCGCGTTCAATCCCTCGCATCTCGAAGTCGTCAATCCCGGTGGTCGAAGGATCGGTGCGCGCGCGCCAGGAACGCCGCGGCGACACCGCCGGCACCCGCGTGTTGCCGATCCTCATCCACGGCGATGCGGCCTTCGCCGGCCAGGGCGTCGTCATGGAGACGCTGCAGCTCTCGCAGGCGCGCGCGTTCTACACCGGCGGCACCGTCCACGTCATCATCAACAACCAGGTCGGTTTCACCACCTCGGATCCGCGCGACGCGCGCTCGACGATGTACTGCTCCGACGTCGCGAAGATGCTCGAGACGCCGATCTTCCACGTGAACGGGGACGATCCGGAAGCGGTGGTGTTCGTCACGCGCCTCGCGCTCGAGTATCGCCAGCATTTCCACAAGGACGTCGTCATCGACCTCGTCTGTTACCGCCGCCACGGCCACAACGAAGCGGATGAGCCGGCGGCCACGCAGCCGGTGATGTACCAGATCATCCGCAAGCATCCGACCACGCGCAAGATCTACGCCGACCGGCTGGTCGCGGCAGGGCGTGATCACCGACGCGGAAGCCGCGGCGATGATCGAGTCGTACCGCCAGGGTCTCGACGAGGGCCGTCCGCAGGCGCGCGCGTCGCTCGGCATGATCGGCAACAAGTACACGGTCGACTGGAGCAAGTACCTCGGCAACGACTGGTCCGAGCGCGTGAAGGGCGGCGGCGACATGGCGCGGCTCAAGGCGCTCGGCGAGCGCATCGTGAGCTTCCCGCCAGAACTTCGCGCTGCATCCGCGCGTCGCGCAGGTCATGGCGAATCGCGTGAAGATGATCGCCGGCGAACTGCCGCTCGACTGGGGCTGCGCCGAGACGCTCGCGTACGCCAGCATCCTCGAAGAAGGCAATTCCATCCGCTTCACGGGCCAGGACGCTGGCCGCGGCACGTTCTTCCACCGCCACGCCGTGCTGCACGAGCAGGCGACGGGCGAGCGACTACGTTCCGCTGCAGCACATCGCCGAGCGTCAGCCGTCGTTCCAGATCATCGACTCGGTGCTGTCCGAAGAAGCCGTGCTCGGCTTCGAATACGGCTACTCGACCACCGACCCGTCCGCGCTCGTCATCTGGGAAGGCCAGTTCGGCGACTTCGTGAACGGCGCGCAGGTCATCATCGACCAGTTCATCAGCTCGGGCGAAGCGAAGTGGGGCCGCCTGTGCGGTCTCACGCTGCTCCTGCCGCACGGCTACGAAGGCCAGGGCCCGGAGCATTCCTCCGCGCGCCTCGAGCGATTCCTGCAGCTCTGCGCCGAGAACAACATGCAGGTGTGCGTGCCTTCGACGCCCGCGCAGATGTATCACATGATCCGCCGGCAGATCCTGCGGTCGCTTGCGCAAGCCGCTCATCGTCATGACGCCGAAGACCCTGCTGCGTCACGAGCTGTCGGTGTCGTCGCTCGAAGATCTCGCCAACGGCGAGTTCGCCACGGTCATCGACGAGATCGACAAGACTGCAGGCCGCCAACGTGCGTCGCGTCGTGTCTGTCGTCCGGCAAGGTGTACTTCGACCTGCTGAAGGCGCGCCGCGCGACCAACAACAACGACGTCGCGCTGGTGCGCGTCGAACAGCTCTATCCGTTCCCGGTGCCGGAAATGGAAGCGGTGCTCGCGAAGTATCCGAACGCGCGCGAAGTCGTGTGGTGCCAGGAAGAGCCGCAGAACCAGGGCGCCTGGTATCAGATCCGCCATCGCCTGCGCGACGCTCGTGGGCAAGCGCGAGCTGCTGTACGCCGGCCGCGCGCCGGCCGCCGCGCCGGCGACCGGCATCTCGAAGATTCACGAAGCCGAACAGCGCGGCCTCATCGAAGCCGCGCTGACCGCGACCAACAAAGAAGACGGGGCGCGCGAAACCAAGCGCCTGACGGCAACTCCGGGCGCAACCGCCGCCACGCCACGGTTGCCACGTCGCGCTAAGGACGAAGAACACATGGCCATCGAAATCAAAGTTCCGCAGTTGCCCGAATCGGTTGCCGACGCCACGCTCGTCACCTGGCACAAGCAGGTCGGGCAGACCGTGACGCGCGATGAAAATCTCGCCGATCTCGAGACCGACAAGGTGGTGCTCGAAGTGCCGGCGCCGGTGAACGGCGTGATGAAGGAACTGCGCATCGTCGCCGGCACGTCGGTGACGAGCGGACAGGTGCTCGCCGTGCTCGAAGAGGGCGGCGCCGCCACCGCCGCGCCGGCTGCCGCGCCAGCAGCCGCGCCGCTGCCGCAGCCGCACGCTCCCGCCGCCGCCGCAGCCGGCCGCCGCAACGACGGCGACAAGCTCGCGCCGTCGGTGCGCCGCATGGTCGAAGAGAAGCAGCTCGATCCGTCGAAGATTCCGGCCACGGGCCGCGACGGCCGCATCACCAAGGGTGACGTCGTCGACTACCTCGACAAGCCCGCCGCAGCCGGCCGCGCCGCCCGCCAAGCCTGCCGCCGCCCGTGCGCGGTCGCGGCGCCGCCGGCCGACAGGATCAGCGCGTGCCGATGACGCGCCTGCGCGCGCGCATCGCCGAGCGCCTGCTCGAAGCGCAGCACACGCAGGCGCAGCTCACCACGTTCAACGAGGTCGACCTCAAGGCCGTGATGGACGTGCGCGCGAAGTACAAGGACGGCTTCGAGAAGAAGCACGGCGTGAAGCTCGGCTTCATGTCCTTCTTCGTGAAGGCCGCGGTCGAGGCGCTGAAGCGCTTCCCGACCGTCAACGCCTCGATCGAAGGCAACGACATCGTGTATCACGAGTACTACGACATCGGCGTCGCGGTCTCGACCGAGAAGGGACTCATGGTCCCGGTGCTGCGCGATGCGGACCTGCAGAGCTACGCCGACATCGAGAAGAACATCGGCGCGTACGCCACGCGCGCGCGCGACGGCAAGATCACCATCGAAGAGCTCACCGGCGGCACGTTCTCGATCACCAACGGCGGCACCTTCGGTTCGCTGCTGTCGACGCCCATCGTCAACATGCCGCAGAGCGCGATCCTCGGCATGCACAAGACCATGGAGCGTCCGATGGTCGTCAACGGCGAGATCGTGATCCGCCCGATGATGTACGTGGCGCTGTCGCTACGATCACCGCATCATCGACGGCCGCGAGGCGGTGCAGTTCCTCGTGACCATCAAGGACTGCCTCGAAGATCCGGCGCGCCTGCTGCTGAGCGTCTGAAGAAATATAGTCATGGTCTATATGGACGAGTACGACGTCATCGTCATCGGTGGCGGTCCGGCCGGTTATCCCGCCGCCATTCGCGCCGCGCAGAACAAGCTCAAGGTGGCCTGCATCGACGAGTGGAAGAACAAGGACGGCACGGCCGTCTTCGGCGGCACCTGCACGAACGCGGGCTGCATTCCCTCGAAGGCGCTGCTCGAATCGAGCGAGCTCTACCACAAGACGAAGGACGAGCTCGGCGTTCACGGCATCAAGGTCGGCGGCGTGCGACTTCGACGTCGCGCAGATGCAGAAGCGCAAGACCGGCATCGTCAAGGCCAGCACCACCGGCATCGCGCTGCTGCTCAAGAGCGCCGGTGTCACCGCGCTGCAGGGCCACGGCAAACTGCTCGCCAACCGCAAGGTCGAGTTCACCGCGCACGACGGCAAGACGCAAGACGCTGTCCGCCAAGCACGTCGTGCTCGCGAGCGGCTCGATCCCCACCGAACTCAAGAGCATGCCGTTCGACGGCAAGAACATCGTCGACTCCTGGGGCGCGCTCGATTTCGAAGACCGTGCCGAAGCAGCTGGCCGTGATCGGCGCCGGCGTCATCGGCCTCGAGCTCGGCAGCGTGTGGCGGCGTCTCGGCGCCGAAGTCGTGGTGCTCGAAGCGCTCGACACCTTCCTTGCGGTCGCCGATCAGGGCCTCGCCAAGGAAGCCGCGCGGCACTTCAAGAAGCAGGGCCTCGACATCAAGCTCGGCGCGAAGGTCTCCGGCGCGAAGGTCGTCGGCGAGTTCGCGTCGAAGTCAGCTACACCGACGCGGCGGGCAGTCAGACGCATCACCGTCGACAAGCTCATCGTCGCGCGTCGGCCGCCGGCCGTTCACGAAGAACCTGCTGGCCGACGGCACCGGCGTGCAGCTCGACGAGCGCGGCTTCATCAAGGTCGACGACCACTGCAAGACCGGCGTCGAGAACGTCTGGGCGGTCGGCGACTGCGTGCGCGGCCCGATGCTGGCGCACAAGGCCAAGGAAGAGGGCGTGATGGTCGGCGACCTGATCGCCGGCAAGTACGGCCACATCAACTACAACACCGTCCCGTCGGTGATCTACACGCACCCGGAAATCGCCTGGGTCGGGCAGACCGAAGAGCAGGTGAAGGCCAGCGGCCGCGCCTACAAGACCGGCCAGTTTCCGTTCGCGGCCAGCGGCCGTGCGCGTGCCATGGAAGCGACCGCGGGCTTCGTCAAGCTCATCGCCGCGCAGGACGACGACGAGATCCTGGGCGTGCACATCATCGGGCCGATGGCCGGCGAGCTGATCGCCGAAGCCGTGCTGGCGATGGAATATTCGGCGAGCAGCGAAGACCTGCAGCGCACGATCCACGCGCATCCGACGCTGTCCGAAGCGCTGCACGAAGCCGCGCTGGCCGCCGACAAGCGCGCGATCGACAACATCAACAAGTAGGCGTTCCGCGCGTCAGCGGGTCTCGTTCACGCAGGGCAACGCGGCGAACACGTGTTTCGAGCAGCCGCACGGTTTCATCGTGCATGCCGCGCTGGTTGTAACGGGTTCGCGTCACCACTGCCACGAGGTTCTTGAGCGGCACGCTGACGACGGCGTTGCCGCCATTGCCGGACATGTACCAGCCATTGATGGCGCCGCACGGCGACGCGTACTGGCGCTGCCAGGTGAGCATGCCGTAGCTCCTTTGTTCGTTGACGACGCTGCTCTGCGTCTGCATCCGCCGCACCCACGCCGCCGGAACTCTCTGGTGCCCTAACCACTGCCCGTTGTCGAGCATCAGCACACCGAGCTTCAGCAAGTCCCGGCTGTTGATACCGCCGCCTTCGAAATAACGTTCGAACACGAGCTTGCCGTTCCGGTAGATCAGGACACTGGTGGTTTGCGGGAACTGCGCGGCGATGACACTCGCGTCGAGTGCCACGAGCGGCGCCGGGCGCATCGACACCTCGGTGGGATCCGCCACTTCGAATCCATCCCGATGGCGCCGGCGCGGTATACCGGCATCCGAGATACCCAGTGACGCGCAAATTGCGAGAGCGATCGGCGGGTTTCCGGCGTCATCCGCAGATGGTCGCCAATGACGGAGCGAGGTGTCAGTCGGCCGCGTCGAAACCAGGCGTGCCTTGGCCTGCGACACCACGGGCACGCCATTTTCCTTGCGCGGCTCGTAGATCCATTTGCGCACGGCGGCCGTGGCCGCATCGTCGAACACGCCCGCCGGAGTGGATTCGACCACGTCGACATTGCTGACGCGTCCGTTGTCGCCGATGTCGAATTTCACCACCACGAAACCCTTGGTCTTGCGCGGCACGTCGAACGACACGACCGGTGTCACGCGCTTCACGATCTTCGCGGGCACCACATCCACCGGCGCGGGCGGAGCCTGCGCGGGTGCCGCGACCGGCGGCATGGCGACTGCCGCCGAACCGCGAGGCACGCCGAACTGCCGGATGGCGCGGATGCGGCCGGGCGAGTGCGCGGCCGACGGCGGAATCGCTGGCTTCGATGGTGCGGCCGCTGAAGGATTGTCGGCGCGCCGGATCGGCACGGAAGTGGTCTGCGAATTGATCGGCGCGTCGAGCGCGATGGTCCGCGCCCGCGGCGGTTCGCTGATCGGGCGCGCCGTAGGTGCGCGGCTGCGCCGGCGGCGCTTCGTCGCAGCGTGCGGGGCGCGACGCTGCGTTCCGGCGCGCGCGACGGCGACGCGTTCCGGCGCACGAGCGGGTGCACGCTCGGCGCACGCGGTCTGGCTGGCGCGGCGTTCGACGACGCGGCGGGCGAGCTGATCGACCTGCGCGCGGCACGGTCGCGGCCGAGGCGCCGAGCTTCTGCAAGTTCGGCGGCGCGGTCGATCGATTTCTGCAGGAATTCGCGGCGCGGATGTGCGACGGCGATTTCTCGACGAGCGTGGCGAGCTCGACGCGCGCGCAGCTCGAGCTCGTTGTTCATGATCGCCGGTTTCGATGTCGACTTCGATCAGCGTGAGGTTGTCGGTGACCTTCTGCTGTTCGGCCATGCGCGTCATTTCCGGCGCGATGGCCTGCTCGCGCGCGCGCGCCTCGGGGTCGTAGAACTTCTCGATGAGGAACACGAGTGCGCCGGCCACGACGACGGCGACACCGCAGGCCGTGAGCAGCCGCTGCTTCTTGCGGCGCGATCGCCTCGTCGACGACTTTTCGCTGCACGCCCATGCGCGCCTGAGCGGCGATCAGCGCGAAGTCATCTTCGACCGGCGGCTTCGGGAGTCCAGTCCTGCAGGCAGGTCACGCGGCGCGGGCGCCGGTGTTAGAGGCGGCGCCACGGGCATCGGCGGAATCGGGCGCATCGGCGGCGCGGGCGCGCGCATCTGTGCTGCCGCGGCGGCGCTGGCGCATGGCGCGGGGGCGGTGTGCCGCGGCGGAGGCGGAGCGCGCAGCGGCGGTTCGGGAACGGGTTGAGCGATGCGCGCGGTGGCGGCGCGTACGCCGCTGGCCGACGCGGCCGCGGCAATCTGTTGAGGCCGGGGCGGTGGGGTTGCCGGAGCCGGCGAGGTGCGCACTCCGCCGAGGGGCGCCGGCGGGCGCGGCGGAATCGGCGCGCGCGGCGTCGTGCCGGTCGACGGAATGCCGCGCTCATCGAGCACGACGCGTTCGATGGTTCCGTCGGTCTCGTCGTTGGGTCCGCCAGTGACCTGCGCGATGGCCAGCCACAACTCTTCGAGATCGATCGGGTAGTTGATGGTCCGCTGCACCTTGAACGGCGCGAGACGCGGGCCGAGAACTGCAGCCGTTCTGGAGCGGCGGCGAAGATGCGCTTGAGCGGAACCGCGGTGCGGGTAGTTCGGCCGAGGAGGTCGAGGCCGGAGCCGTCGACCGCGCGCTCGCAGGCGATGAGCACGTCGTAGGTGTTCTGGCGCAGCAGCAGCAGCGCATCACCCTTGCTGGTGACGCAGTCGAGCTCGAGCACGCCGCGAATGGCGCGCGCAATGGTCTCGAGACCCTCTGAGTCATGATCGACCAGCAGGACGCGCATGAGCGTTCTGATACCCCGGATTAAACCAAAAAATCGTTATGAGTAAACGCGAATCAGACGATTTTCGGCGTCGCAGCACGTCACGTTTCAAGGCCCTTCGGGGCCGTTTTCCGGGTTTAAGTTAACCCGAACGGCGGACCGAAAGGACGCTCGTCACCTTCCTGATACGTTGCAGTAAACGCGTCAGATGCTGCGCATCGCAATCGCCACACGCACGTCGATGGTAGCTGTCGACTGCATGCGATCGGTAGTGGTGTGCATCATCTCGATGCTAGATTTTTTCGCTCGCGAGCAGATCGCCGACGTCCCGGACCAAACCCTGTCTGTCTATGGCGACAATCGTGAGCGTCACGGGCTGGTTCGACTCGGCATCGGCCCAGGCGGCGGAGATCAAGCGGTCTGGACGAGTCGCACTCATGCGTGTCAGGCCAGGGCAATCCGCGCGATGAATGGTGACGCCGCGGCCCACGGTCGCGTAACCGGCGATCGGCTCGGGCTTCACCGGCGCGCAACAACGCGCAAAGCTCGTCGGCAGGTCTTCGACTCCGCCGAGGAGCACGGGCGAGCGGCTGGACTTGCGCGAAGCGCTCCGGCGCCGCGGTGGCGCGGGAGGCGGGCACCGGCGCGGGCGCCGCCACCTGCGGCGCTTGCCGCGTCTTCGTCTAACTTCCGGAACCAGGCGCGCACCTTCGAACGGCTGCGGGGCGGACACCAGGAACCCTGCGGTCTCGGACAACCAGTCGCGGCTCGGCTGCGGATACTTGTGCGTGATGATCTCGACGATCTCGCCATTCGCCAGCGCGCGGGTCAGCGGCACGATGCGCCCGTTCACACGCGCGCCGCGGCAGCGATGCCCGAGGTCGGTGTGCACGTGATAGGCGAAGTCGAGCGGTGTCGCTCCCGGCGGCAGGTCGACCACCTCGCCCTTCGGGGTGAGTGCGTAGACGCGGTCCTCGAAGAGTTCAGCGCGGACTTCGTCGAGGAAGTCCCGATCGCCGTCCCGTCTTTCGGAGTCGAGCAGTTTGCGGACCCATTCGATCTTGCGGTCGTACGAGACATCCAGCGCGCGCGACTCCTTGTATCGCCAGTGCGCGGCGAGCCCGAGCTCGGCCTGATCGTGCATCTCACGCGTCCGGATCTGCACTTCGACGGCCTTGCCTTCGGGCCCGAACACCGCGGTGTGGATCGAGCGGTACAAGTTGTCCTTGGGTGTCGCGATGTAGTCGTCGAACTCGCCCGGGATGTACGGGTAGCGGCCGTGAACCAGCCCGAGCACCGCGTAGCAGTCCTCGATGCGCGTGGTCACGATGCGCACCGCGCGCAGGTCGAACACCTGTTCGAACGAGAGCTGCTTGCGCTCCATCTTCCGGTGGATGCTGTAGATGTGTTTCGGGCGGCCGTAAACCTCGCCCTCGATACCGGCGGCGTGCATCATTTCCTCGAGCGTGCGGCACAGCTCGACGATGTAGCGCTCGCGGTCGGCGCGCTTTTCGGCCAGTGCGGTGGCGAGGCGCCGGTAGTCATCGGGCTTCAGGAAGCGGAAAGCCAGGTCTTCCAGCTCCCACTTGAGCTGCCAGAGGCCCAGCCGGTTGGCGAGCGGCGCGAACACTTCCCGCGTCTCGAGCGCCAGACGCTCGCGCGTGGTGGCGTGGCCGTCTTTCGACGCATTGAGATCGACGAGTTGCCGCGCGAGGCGCGCCAGCACCAGGCGCGGATCGCTCACGACCGACAGCAACATCTTGCGCAGCGCCTCGGCCTGCGCCGGCTCCAGGTGGTGCGCGGCCACGGCCGTGGGCGTGAGCCGGACATCGCCGAAGTGCGTGAGCTCGTGCGCCAGCTTGCTCACGGCGGGTCCGAAATGCAGCTCGATATCGCGCGCTTCGGACGGCACGCATGCAAATCCCGCTCGAGCCATCAGCGCCGCCGCAAGCACGGCGTCTTCCGTCAATGCCGCGACGATGACCGCCGCTTCCGTGGCCCGATCGACGGCCGCACGCGGCACGCCCCAGCCGTCGAGCCGGAAGGCGTGCGCGTCGATCGAATGCCGCAACTCCGCGGAGCAGGTGTGAAGGTTATGCACGGAAAATGGACGGTAACCGGCGCGTGAGGCGCGGCGGATTTGCGGCTATGATACGCGCAGTTTTTCTCAAGCTGCACAGGGCTTTAAGCGACTGATGGCGCGATACCCGATGAGATCATCCTGGCGCGCATTTCAGCCCGGCGCGGAACGGCCGGCGGCTCCTGCGATCGTGCGGATGTTACCGGGCAGGCCCGCGCGCATCCTCGGGCTCGATCCCGGCTCACTTCGCACCGGTTACGGCGTCATCGACTGCGCGGCCGGCACTCTCACCATCGTCGCGCAAGGCTGCATCGCAACCTCTGGCGGACCGCTCGCGGACCGGCTGCGCGTCATCCATGCCAAGGTCACCGAACTGATCCACCTGCACAACCCGCAGGAGGTGGCGGTCGAACGCGTGTTCCTGTCCAAGAGTGCGGACAGTGCGCTCAAGCTCGGCCAAGCGCGTGGCGCTGCCATAGCTGCGGTGCCCGCGGAGCTCGGTGTTCACGAATACGCGCCACGCGCCATCAAGCTCGCGGTGGTGGGCGTGGGTGGTGCGGAGAAATCGCAGGTGGCGCACATGGTGAAACATTTGCTCGCCATCCAGATGAAGCTCGGAGCGGACGCCGCCGACGCGCTGGCTGTCGCGATCTGCCATGCAAACACTCGCCGGCTCGAGATCGTCTCGTGATCGGTTTCGTTCGCGGCAAACTAGTGATCAAGGCCCCGCCCCACCTCACGGTGGATGTGGGTGGTGTGGGCTACGACATCGAAGCGCCGATGTCCACGTTCTACACCTTGCCGGCGGTCGGAAGTGAAATCCGCTTGCTCACGCACCTGACAGTGCGGGAAGACGCGCACATCCTCTACGGGTTCGGCACCCAGGAAGAACGCTTGCTGTTTCGCAATCTGCTGAAGGTGTCCGGAGTCGGACCAAAGATGGCGCTTGCCATTCTTTCCGGTGTCAGTATCGATGGCTTCGCCACCTGCGTGAAGCTGCAGGATGCCGCCGCACTCACGAAGATACCCGGCGTCGGGCGCAAGACGGCGGATCGGCTGTTGATCGAGATGCGCGACCGGCTCGACGCGTTCGGCGGAGCCTCGGAGCAAGGCGCGCCGGTGATGGGCGGCGAAAACAACCTCGAAGGCGAGGCATGGAGCGCACTCGTCGCGCTCGGCTACAAACCCGCCGAGGTTACGCAAATGCTCAAGCCGCACGCCGGTGTGGCGAGCTCGACCGAAGATCTCATCCGCCGCGCACTGCAGGGCACGGTGCGCCCGCAGTGACTTCGGAAAACTTGGTTCCACAGCGAATCGTTCAGGCTGCGGGCTCCGCGGAAGAAGAGGCCGTCGATCGAGCCATCCGGCCAAAACGTCTTGCGGACTACGTGGGCCAGGAGAAGGTCAAGGCGCAGCTCGAGATTTTCGTGAAGGCGGCGGTGAAGCGTGGCGAAGCGCTCGACCACGCGCTGATCTTCGGGCCGCCCGGCCTCGGCAAGACCACGCTCGCCAACATTCTCGCCAGTGAGCTCGGTGTGAACCTGCGGCAGACCTCGGGCCCGGTGCTCGAGCGGCCCGGCGATCTCGCTGCGCTGCTGACCAATCTCCAGCCGCGCGACGTGTTGTTCATCGACGAAATCCATCGCCTGAGTCGCCGGTCGTCGAGGAAGTGCTCTATCCGGCGATGGAGGACTTCCAGCTCGACATCATGATCGGCGAAGGCCCGGCCGCGCGTTCGATCAAGCTCGCGTTGCAGCCATTCACGCTCGATCGGCGCTACGACGCGTGCGGGTTTGCTGACCTCGCCGCTCCGAGACCGCTTCGGCATCGTGCAGCGCCTCGAGTTCTATTCGGTGAGCCGAGCTCGAGAAGATCGTCACGCGTTCCGCCGGCATTCTCGGCGTACCGATCGACGACGAAGGCGCCGGCCGAATTGCCCAGCGCTCGCGCGGTACGCCGCGCATCGCCAACCGGCTGCTGCGCCGCGTGCGCGACTTCGCCGAGGTCAAAGCGGATGGGCGCATCGACGAAGCCGTGGCGAGCGCCGCGCTCGACCTGCTGGAGGTCGACCCCCAGGGATTCGACGCGCTCGATCGCAAGCTGCTGTCGACCATCATCGAGAAGTTCGATGGTGGCCCGGTCGGCATCGAAAGCCTCGCCGCGGCGATCGGCGAGGAGCGCGGCACGCTCGAGGACGTCATCGAGCCCTTCCTGATCCAGCAGGGCTTCATCATGCGCACCGCGCGCGGCCGCATGGCCACGCGCAACGCCTATCTGCACTTCGGGCTGCAAGGTGCCCGAACGCGTTCAGACCTCCATGCCGCTGTTCGAGGCGGAGAAGTGATGACCGAATTTTCCTGGCGCGCACGCGTCTACTGGGAAGACACCGATGGCGGCGGAGTGGTGTACTACGCCAACTACCTCAAGTTCATGGAGCGCGCGCGCACCGAGTGGCTGCGCTCCATGGGCCATTCGCAACAGGAGCTCGCGGAGCACGCATGGCTTCGTGTTCGCGGTGGTCGAAGTGGAGGTGAACTACCGCAGGCCGGCGCGGCTCGACGACGAACTGCGCATCACCTGCGTGCCGGTGCCGGAGGGCACAGCGTCGATCCGCTTCCGCGCAGGTATACCCGATCCGGCGCGGGGGCGATGTGCTGCTCACCGAGGGCGACAGTCCGTGTCGCCTGCGTCGATGCGAAAACATTCCGGCCCCGGCCGTTGCCGGAATTCATCTGCCTGAAGGCCAGTACAAAGGTAAGCGATGGACAATGAGCTGTCGATAGTCCGCTTGGTTCTGCAACGCGAGCCCGGTCGTGCAGGTCGTCATGGGCCTGCTGCTGCTCGCATCGCTGTTGTCGTGGACGATCATCTTCCGCAAGCGCGCGCTGATCTCTCGCGCGCGCGAGGAAGCCGAAAATTTCGAGAACAGCTTCTGGAAGGGCGGCGACCTGACCGCGCTCTATCGCCAGATCGAAAGCCGCGGCAACGCCACCGGCATGTCGAGCATCTTCGAGTTCGGTTTCCGCGAGTTCGCGCGCCTGAAGCAGGGCGGCATTCCCGCCGACCAGTTGCTCGAAGGCGCGCGGCGCGCCATGCGCGTCGGCCAGCTCAAGGAGATCGAGCGTCTCGAGGAGAGCCTCGCGAACCTCGCCACCGTCGGCTCGACCAGCCCGTACGTCGGGCTTGTTCGGCACGGTGTGGGGCATCATGAATTCGTTCGTCGCGCTCGGTGGCGTGCAGCAGGCGACGCTCGCGATGGTCGCGCCCGGCATCGCCGAGGCGCTGATCGCCACCGCGATCGGCTTGTTCGCCGCCATTCCGGCGGTGATCGCCTACAACCGCTACGCCGACCAGGTCAGCCGGCTCGAGCTGCGCTACGACGCCTTCATGGAGGAGTTCTCCACCATCCTGCAGCGCTACGCCGGCGCGAGCCGCCGGTCTAGAGGAGGCGACACTGGCCGCCGCACCAACCCCGCCGTCGCCGCAAGCTCATGGGCGAGATCAACGTCGTGCCCTACATCGACGTGATGCTGGTGCTGCTCATCATCTTCATGATCACGGCGCCGCTGCTCGCCGAGGGCGTCAAGGTCGAATTGCCCAAGGCCGGTGCGCGACCGCATCCCGCCCGAGATGCTCAAGGACTCGAAGCCGATCATGCTCAGCATCGATGCGCAGCGGCCGGCTCTTCCTCAACTACGACGCGAACCGCAGGATGAACCCCTCGATGCCGCGGAGGTCGAAGCGGGAGCCGCGGCGGTGCTGCGCCGTGCGCCCGGAAACCGCCGTGCTCGTGCGCGGCGACTATCGCGTCGCCTATGGAGAAGTCGTTTCCGCGATGACGCATCCTGCAGCGCGCCGGCGCGAGCAAAGTCGGTTTCGTCACGCAGCCGCCCGGAACAGAAGCGAGCCCGCTGATCCACGATGCCCCCGCGTTCCGGTAAGCAGTTGACGAAGGGTGGTTGGCGCGCTGTCGCGCTGTCCATGCTCGTGCACGCGGCCTGATCGTGGGCGCCGCGGTATCGGCTGGTTCGTCTACAAACATCGATCCGCCGCCGCCGGAACGCTCGCGATCGAAGCGACCGTCGTCGACGAGCGCGCGTTGAAGGGCGTCGAACCAAGCCCCGAAGCCGAGCCGGTGCCGCCGCAGCCGGAACCGGCGCCCGGAGCCCGCGCCGGAACCAGTCCCCGAACCGCCGCCGCCCGAGGAGCAGGGTCCGCCGAAGCCGGATCCGGCCGAGGTCGAGCGCCGTCTCGAAGAGGAACGGCTCGCAGCAGGAAAAGCTCGAGCAGGAAAGCAGAGCAGTTGCGCGAGCAGGCCGAGAAAGAGGCGGTCGAGCTCAAACAACGCGAAGAGGCCGAGAAGCTCGAGGCCGAGAAGCAGGCGGCGGCGCGGCCGCCGCCGAAAAAGCCGCCGCGGAGAAGGCGGCCGCCGACAAGAAGGCGCTCGAGAAGAAGCGCGCGGAGGATGCTGCCGCCGCGAAGAAGGCCGCCGAGGAGAAGGCGCGTCTGGCGCGCGAGGCTGAACTCCGGCGCAGCATGGAAGCGGAAGAACGCGGCAATGCCCTACGCACGAGCGACGAAGCGTCTCGCTGGCACGCCGCAGATCGTCGCGCGCATCCAGCGCGCCTGGATCAAGCCACCCTCGGCACAGCCCGGCATTTCTTGTACTGTGTCGGTCACCCAGGTTCCGGGCGGCGAGGTCACGGCCGTCCGGGTCGATAGTTGCAGCGGCGGCGACGCCGCGCTGCGCGAATCGGTCGAAGCCGCGGTCTATCGCGCCTCGCCACTGCCGTCGCCGCCCGATCCCCGTTTGTTCGATCGGAACCTGATCTTGATATTCGAGCCAAAGTGAAACGCATGAAAAAACTCGCGATCTGCCTGTTGTTGGCTGTGGCGCCGCGGCGACACCCGCGCTCGCGCAACTGCGTCTGACCATCACGTCGGGCGTCACCGACCCGATCAACATCGCCGTCGTGCCGTTCGCGCGCGCGGTGCCCGCCGATGGCGGCCTCGACGTCGCCGCGATCGTGCAGCGCGATCTCGAGTCGAGCGGCCGCTTCAAGGGCATGGCGCGCACCGACATGATCACGCAGCGCCGACTTCGTCGCGGAGGTCGACTCCGCCGCGTGGAAGCAGATGCGCAACGACTACGTCGTCGTCGGGCGCCTGACCTCGCTGTCGAATGGCGACATATCCGTCGATGCCGAGCTCGTCAACGTGCTCACCGGCCAGAACCTGCTCACGCGCAAGTGGACGGTGAAGCCCGCGAACCTGCGCAATGCCTCGCATCGCGTCGCCGATGCGATCTACGAGAAGATCATCGGCGTGCGCGGCGCGTTCGCCACGCGCATCGCCTACGTGTCGGTCGACGGCCGTCCGCCCGCCAGAAGTACCAGCTCATCGTCGCGGATGCCGACGGCGAGAATCGGCGCGCGCATCATGCAGTCGCATCGTCCGATCATGTCGCCGGCGTGGTCGCTCGGACGGTGAGTGGCTCGCCTACGTTTCATTCGAGCGACGCGTCTCCGCCGTGTACGTCCAGCATCGGCGCAGTGGCAAGAAAACCATGGTGTCCGCGCGCGCCGGCATCAACGGTGCGCCGTCGTGGTCGCCCGACGACAAGAAACTCGCGCTCACGCTGTCGGGCAAGCAACGGCAACCTCGACATCTATCTTCTCGAGCTCGGCGAGCAGCAGCTCACTCGGCTGACCGACGATCCTGCCATCGACACCGAAGCCGTCTTCTCGCCGGACGGTTCGGGCATCTACTTCACGTCCGATCGCTCCGGCAATCCGCAGATCTACAGCATGACCCTCGGCAGTTCCGAACGTCCGCAACGCATCACTTTTTCGAATGCCTACAACGCGCGCCCGCGCATCTCTCCGGACGGCAAGCAACTCGCGCTGCTGACGCTCGACAATGGCTCGTATCGCATCGGCGTGCAGGACCTTGCGAGCGGCACGGTGCACGCTGCTGTCGAAAGGACGCCAGGAAGAATCGCCGAGCTTTGCGCCCAACGGCGCGATGCTGATCTTCGCGCGGCCGGGAACGCGGCGCAGGGCGTGCTGCAGACGATGTCGATCGACGGCCTGACGTCGTTGCGGCTCGACGCCGACGCGGGCGAAGTGCGCGAGCCGGTATGGGGACCATTCTTGCCATGAAAAATTCACAATGACGACAGGTGTGCAAATGAAAAATTTCGTTGCAAGATCGTCGTGCTCCTCGCCACTCTCGCGTTGTTCGCGGGCTGCAAGACGAAGCCGCCGAGTGGTTCCGGAAACACCGCCTGCTCAGACCGCGGACACGAGTGGTGTCGAAGATCCGAATGCCATGCGTCGGCGAACCGACGCGTCGGCAGGGCCCTCGGGCGAACTGCTGTCGAAGCGCGTCGTCTACTTCGACCTCGATCGCGCCGACATCCGCGCGGATTCCTCGAGCGTCGTCTCCGCGCACGCGCGCTACCTGGCGAAGAATCCGAACCAGAAGGTGCGCCTCGAAGGTCACGCCGACGAACGCGGCTCGCGTGAGTACAACATCGGTCTCGGCGAACGCCGCGGTCAGGCCGTGCGTCGCGCGCTGCTGCTGTTGGGCGTTGCCGAATCGCAGCTCGCGACCGTGAGCTACGGCGAAGAACGTCCGGCCGCGGCCGGCAGCGACGAGCAGGCGTACGGCCTCAACCGTCGCGTCGAGATCGTGTACGTGAAGTAAGCGAACTCCAGAGGTGCTCGTGAATACATCGCGTTGGTTGTTGGTGGGCGCATGCGCGCTCGCGCTCGGGGGCTGCGCCGTGGCCCGAAGACGATCCGGTCTACATCCGCCTGAACGACCTCGATGCACGCGTGCAGCGCATCGAGCGCGTCCTCACCAACCAGAGCCTGCTCGAGCTGGCACAGCGCCTCGAT
Source organism: uncultured Pseudomonadota bacterium (assembly GCA_963846605.1). GTDB lineage: Bacteria > Pseudomonadota > Gammaproteobacteria > Steroidobacterales > Steroidobacteraceae > CADEED01. The sequence goes on along the minus strand of CAWJWS010000001.1, from coordinate 235,205 downwards.
GCCCTGCAGACCGATGTGCGCAGCATTCGCGGGGAAGTCGAGCTGCTGCAGAACGAAACGCAGGGTGGCAAGACGCAATCCCGCAATCTGTACGGCGATCTCGAGAAGCGCCTGGCCGCGCTCGAAACCTTGGGCGGTGTCGGTTCGGCGCCCGCCCTGGGCGGCACACCGGCGCCGGTGGCGGGCGGTTCCGAGCAGGCGACATACGACGCCGGCATGGCGGCGCTGCGCGGCGGCAACTACGACAAGGCGGTGGCCACGTTCCGCGAGGTGGTCACTAACTACCCGAACGGGGATCTGGCGCCCAACGCGCAGTTCTGGATCGGCGAGAGTTACTACACCAAGGGTGACCTCGAAAATGCCATCACGGCGTATCGCAAGGTACTCGGCGACTGGCCGACCTCGCGCAAGGCGCCCGACGCCATGGTCAAACTCGGCTTCTCGCTCTCGGACGTCAAACGCACCGGTGAGGCGCGCAGCACGCTCGAGGAAGTGGTGCGCAAGTATCCCGGCACCAACGCGGCGCAGCTCGCCACGGACCGGCTGAAGCGTCTCGGCCGATGAGATGAACGCGGCGGCAGACGAGGTCGACTTAGGCGCCGCGCGCCGCCTGAAGATCACGGAAATCTTTTACTCGCTGCAGGGCGAGGCCGACAGCGTGGGTTTTCCCACGGTGTTCGTAAGGCTCACCGGCTGTCCTTTGCGCTGCCGGTTCTGCGATACCGCATACGCGTTTCATGGCGGGGAGTGGCGCACCATCGATGAGGTGCTCGCCCGGGTGGCGGAGTTCGGTTCGAACGGGCACGGGCCGCGCCATGTGTGCGTCACCGGCGGTGAGCCGCTCGCGCAGAAGAACTGCCTGCCATTGCTTGCGAGTCTCTGCGATGCGAACTACCGCGTATCGCTCGAAACGAGCGGCGCCATGCCGCTCGCCGGCGTGGACCCGCGCGTGATCCGCGTGGTCGACGTCAAAACTCCGGGGTCGGGCGAGGAGCGCCGCAACCGCTACGACGACCTCACGCTGCTGCGGCCCGAAGAGCAGATCAAGTTCGTGATCTGCGATCGCGCGGATTTCGAGTGGAGCCGCGACAAGGTGTCGAGCCTCGCGCTTGCGGAGCGCTGTCAGGTCCTGTTTTCGCCCAGTGCCGAGCAACTTCCGGCGAGGGAGCTCGCGGACTGGATCCTCGCCGACCGCTTGCCGGTTCGCTTCCAGATGCAGCTTCACAAGGTGCTCTGGGGCAACGTGCCGGGAAAATGACGAGGGAAATGAATGTCTAGCCGCGCCGTCGTGTTGCTGTCGGGTGGGCTGGATTCGGCCACCGTGCTCGCGCTCGCACGTGAAGCCGGCCTCGAGACCTACGCACTGTCGGTGTCCTATGGCCAGCGGCACCAGGCCGAGATCAGCGCCGCGGCGCGCGTCGCGCGCTCGCTCGGCGCGCGCGAGCATCGCATCATGCACGTGGGCCTCGGGCGCATCGGCGGCTCGGCGCTCACGGACAATTCCATCGACGTGCCCGCTGACGCCGGGTGAGGGCATTCCGGTCACCTACGTTCCCGCGCGCAACACCATCATGTTGTCGCTCGCGCTGGCCTGGGCCGAAGTGTTGAAGGCCACGCAGATCCACATCGGTGTGAACGCCGTCGACTATTCGGGCTACCCCGATTGCCGTCCGGAGTTCGTCGCCGCGTTCGAGCATCTCGCGACGCTTGCGACCAAGGCCGGTGTCGAGGGCGGAAATCTGCGGGTCCGGGCGCCCCTCATCGACATGAGCAAGGCGCAAATCGTGCGCGAGGGAGCGCGTCTGGGCGTCGACTATTCGCTGACCGTCTCGTGTTACCAGGCGGACGACGAGGGGCGCGCTTGCGGCCGTTGCGACTCCTGCCGGTTGCGCCGCGAAGGCTTTGTTTCCGCTGGAATTCCCGACCCCACGCGTTACCGGGTTTTCACTGGCCAAGGCAACGAAAAGATCGTGTAGACTTCGCGCCCTTCCGGGGGGTCGGTAGCTCAGTTGGTAGAGCAGCGCCCTTTTAAGGCGTTAGTCGTGGGTTCGAGTCCCACCCGACCCACCACAATAACAACCCCGGGTCCGCACTTGAGCGATCCCGAATTCGACTACGTGATCATCGGCGCGGGCACCGCGGGCTGCCTGCTCGCCAATCGCCTGAGCGCGGATCGCGCGCGCAGCGTGCTGCTCGTCGAAGCAGGCCCGCCCGACGACTACGCGTGGATCCACATCCCGGTCGGTTATCTGCGCTGCATCGGCAATCCGCGCACCGACTGGCGCTATCGCACCGAGCCCGAATCCGCGCTGCATGGCCGCGACCTGCTGTATCCGCGCGGCAGGACGCTCGGCGGCAGCTCGAGCATCAACGGCATGATCTACATGCGCGGCCAGGCGCGCGACTACGACGGCTGGGCCGCGGCCACCGGAGACGACGCCTGGCGCTGGTCTGCCGTGCTGCCGGATTTCATGGCGCATGAAAGCAGCCATCGCTGCGAGGCCGGCGCTGACAACGCCTTGCACGGCGCTCGCGGTGAGTGGCACGTATCCAAACAACGTTTGCGCTGGGACATCCTCGATGCATTCGCCGAAGCCGCCGAGCAGGCGGGCTTTCCGCGCATTCCGGACTTCAATGGCGGCGACAACGCCGGCGTCAGCTACTTCGACGTGAATCAGCGCGGTGGCCTTCGCGTGAGCTCGGCGAAAGCGTTCCTGAAGCCGGCAAGGGCGCGCGGCAATCTCACGGTGCGGACTCACGCCGTCGCGGAAAAATTGCATGTCGAGCGCACGGACGGCACTTTGCGGTGTTCGGGCGCAACGTTGATCCACAACGGCCAGCGCGTGCGGGTCCGGGCGGCCCGCGAAGTGATTCTTTCCGCGGGCGCGATCGCGACGCCGCAGATCCTGCAGCTCTCCGGGATTGGCCCCGCGCCGCTGCTGCGTGAACACGGCATCGACGTGATTCTCGAAGCGCCGGGGGTCGGCGCGAATCTGCAGGACCATCTCCAGATCCGGCCGGTGTTCAAGGTGCGTGGCGTGCGCACGCTCAACGTGCTGGCGTCGAGTTTCTGGGGCCGCCTTGCCATCGGTCTCGAATACGCATTGCGCCGCACGGGTCCCATGAGCATGGCGCCCTCGCAGCTCGGCGCTTTCGTGCGCAGTGATCCCGCGCGCGCTCACGCCAACCTGCAATACCACGTGCAGCCGCTGTCCTTGCGCGCGTACGATCAGCCGCCCGACACGTTCCCGGCGTTCACCGCGAGTGTGTGCAACCTCAATCCCGAAAGCCGCGGCACGGTTCGGATCCGAAGCGCCGGCATCGCAGACCCGCCGCGCATCGCGCCGAACTACCTGTCGACCGACGAGGACCGGCGTGTGGCGGCCGAGTCGCTGCGTGTCACGCGGCGCATCGTCGCGCAGCCGGCGCTGGCCCGGTACTTTCCCGAAGAACACCTGCCCGGAGCGCACTTCACGACCGACGAAGAACTGGTTCGTGAAGGGGCGCGCATCGCCACCACCATCTTTCACCCCGTGGGCACGGCGCGCATGGGGCGCGCGGACGACCCGGAAGCGGTCCTCGACTCCCACCTGCGTGTACGTGGGATCGACCACCTTCGAGTCATCGACGCCAGCGTGATGCCGACCATCACGAGCGGCAATACCAACAGTCCGACACTCATGATCGCCGAGAAGGCGGCACGCTGGATCATCAACGGGGTGTAGCCCGGGTGCGTTTTGCTACACTGCCGCGCCATTCGAGTCTGCCAATTCTTCCGGGGGGAATCTAAGGAATGAACAGAAATACGCTGCTGGCTTGCGCCGGCCTGTGTTTGTTTGCGAGCGCCGCCATGGCCGCCGACAACTCCGGCCTGGAAGCCCATCTTCAATGGCAAGAACCTGAACGGCTGGTCGGTGCACTACGCATCGAAGACGCCCGCCGACGCGCCGCCCGCGGCGAGCATCTTCGAGGTTCAGAACGGCGAAATCCACGCCTATCCCACGCAGAAGGCCGGGCACGCGAACAGCCGAACGCGTACATCGCTCACCGACGCCGACTACAAGGATTACGTGCTCAGCCTCGAATACAAATGGGGCGAGAAGAAATTTCCGCCGCGGCTCGAACACGTGCGCGACGCCGGTCTGCTGTATCACGTGCATCGCGACGCGGCCGGCGGACTGGCCGGCGAGCGCCGAGGCGCAGATCCAGGAAGGCGACACCGGCGACTCGTGGGCCGTGTCGTCGCAGGTGTCGAGCTTCGTCGATCCGAAGACGGGTCGGTACGCGCTGCCGGAAAACGGCGGCGTGCCGGTCACCGTCGGCAAGAACGAAGACTTCAAGCGCACGCGCCATGGCCGCGTCAACGAATACCCGGGCTGGAACACGCTCGAAGTCATCGTGCGCGGCGATCGCGCCACGCACGTCGTCAATGGCGTGGTGAACATGCGCGTCAGCGATATCAAGTCGTGGGATGCGGGCTCGAACAGCTGGGTGAAGCTCGACCACGGCAAGATCGCGCTGCAGGCCGAGAGCGCCGAGATCTTCTATCGCAACATCAAGGTTCGTCCGCTCACGAAGGACGACGACCTGCCGCCCGAACCGAAACTCACCGAAGTCTGGTTCCCGGTGCCGGCGAAGGTGACGCCGGGCGCCGCGCCCGGCGCCGCGCCATCCGATGCCATCGTGTTGTTCGACGGCAAGAGCCTCGACGGCTGGAAGAACGCGAACACCGGCGCGGCGGCGGGCTGGAAGATCGACAACGGTGAGATGGTGGTGGGGCCCGGCACGGGCGACATCCAGACCAAGGACGGCCTTCGGCGACGTGCAGCTCCACGTGGAGTGGCGCGATCCGCAGCTGCCGCGCCGACAAGGTGAACCAGGACCGCGGCAACAGCGGCATCTTCCTGCAGGACGTCTACGAAGTGCAGGTGCTCGACAACTTCGAGAACCCGACCTACGTGAACGGCATGGTGGGGTCCATCTACAAGCAGTACCCGCCGCTCGTGAACGCCACGCTGGCCCGCCGAGACCTGGAACACCTACGACATCATCTACACCGCGCCGCGCTTCGCCGCGGACGGGTCGCTGACGTCGCCGGCGCGCGTCACGGTGCTGCTCAACGGCGTGCTCGTGCAGAACAACTCCGTGCTCAAGGGCGGCACCACCTACATCGGCGCGCCTAGCTACCGCGCCGCATGGCGACATGCCGCTGCGCCTGCAGGATCACGGGCACCTGGTGCGCTTCCGCAACATCTGGCTCCGCAAGCTCTAGAATCGCGGAAAAGGGGACACTCCCCGTTTTCCCGCCAGGGAACTGGCGGAGTGTCCCCATTTCCCATGTCCGCTGAGACGGCTGTCACAGGTGGCTGGACGGCAGAAACCTGCCGCACGCCGGACGCCCCGCCTTAAGGCGCTCCGCGCTACCATACCGTTCAAGGGAACCCTGCTCCGTTCCGATAAAGCACCGGGCCCGCGGGCATTCAAGCCTGCTCGGGGCCATTGGACGGAAGCTTCATGAACGATCCTCGCAATCGGGACACGCCACGACTGACCTGCCGCTGCAGGCGCAGCTCATGGGGAGTCTCGCGCTCGTTTTCATCCTGAGCGCGCGTGGCCGGTCATCGTGGGTTACGCGACCTACGACGGTTCGTCGCTCGAGAACAAGCATCGCGGCCAAGTCGACGATGTACGCGTCGAACCTCGACCTCGCAGCTCTACGGCGCGGTCGCCACCGAGGACCCGGTGCTGGCGGAGGAGGTCATCGAACCGCTGCGAAGTCGGACAAGAACGTCTACGGCGTCGCCGTCTACGGCACGCGGCGGCGCAGGCTCGCCGGTCATGGCCACTTTCCCGACGGTCGCGATCAACGGCGACAGGTGAAGCTACGCGACGATCGCGTGCTAGTCACGATGCGCGACATCGTCGTGGGCGAGGGCGCGTCGCGGACATCTCGTATCTCGCGCTGTCCACCGAACACATCGACACCGCGCGATTGCGCGCCGCGCAGTTCCCGGCGATGACGACGGCGGTGGTGCTGCTGTTCGCCATCCTGCTGGCGCTCGCGCATTCCTTCAGCGTCATGATGTCCGAGGTCGTGCGCATGTTCGAAGAGCGCCGCCAGATGGAGCGCACCGAGAAGCAACGTCTCGAGACGCTGGTCTCCGAGCGCACGCACGAGCTCGAACGCGGCCGCGAACAGTTCCGGCTGGTCGTCGAGGGCACGCAGGCGATTCCGTTCGCGCTCGACGTCGAAGACGGTCACTTCGAATACATCGGCCCACAGGGCCCGCAGCGCCTCGGCTTCAGCGAGGAGCTCTGGAAGGCAGATCGGCTTCCTCGACAAGCTCATGCCGCGCGATCGCAACGGCACGGTGCGCACGCCGCATCGACGAGAGCAAGTCCGGCAACTTCGAGCTCGAAACGACCGTGCTCACGCAGGACGACAAACGCGTCGACCTGCGCTGGGTCGTGAGCTGCGAGCAGAGCGAGAGCACCGGCCAGCACAAGGTGCTGCGCGGCATGATGCTCGACGTCACCGACCAGCGCCGGCTCGAGACCGACCTCGCGCAGGCGCAGAAACTCGAGAGCGTGGGCCGCCTCGCCGCCGGTGTCGCGCACGAGATCAACACGCCGGTGCAGTTCGTCTCCGACAGCGTGCACTTCGTGCGCGAGGCCATGGACGACCTGACCACAGATCGTCGACAAGTACCGCGAGCTGCGTACCGCCACGGAAAACGGCACGGACGTCGCCGCCGCGGCGAAAGCCGCCGAAGAAGCCGAGGACGACGCGGATCTCGATTACATCCTCGAGAACGCGCCCGTGGCGCTCGATCGCGCTCGCGACGGTCTCGGCCGCGTCGCCGCGATCGTGCGCTCGATGAAGGAATTCGCGCATCCGGATCGCAAGGAGATGGCGCAAGCCGACCTCAACCAGGCGATCTCGAGCACCCTGGTCATCGCCTCCAACGAATACAAATACGTCGCCGAAGTCGAAACCCAGCTTCGCCGAGCTGCCGCCCGTGAACTGCTACGCGGGCGAGATCAACCAGGTGGTGCTGAACCTCATCGTCAACGCGGCGCATGCCATCGGCGACGTGGTCAAGGGCACGTCGGCGCGCCACAAGGGCCGGATCACGCGTCGCGACGCGCGTGCTCGACGATTGCGTCGAGATCGCGATCGGCGACACCGGCAAGGGCATCCCGGTCGACGTGCGCTCGCGCATCTTCGATCCGTTCTTCACGACCAAGGAAGTCGGCAAGGGCACCGGGCAGGGGCTCGCCATCGCCCGCGCGGTCGTGGTCGACAAACACGGTGGCACGCTGCATTTCGAAACCGAGGTCGGCGAGGCACCACCTTCTTCATCCGCCTGCCCATCGCCGGACCGACGGCGATCCGCGCGCCTCGGCCGCGGCTTGAAGCGCCATGAAACTCGCCAAAGTCTCGACCAGCCACATCCAGGCCGTCACCGGCACGACGTTCGTGTCGACGTTGAGTTCGCTGCTGTTCGGCTACTGCACGGCCGTGATCTCGGGCGTCATCGGTGCCATCGACCACAATTTCATCGAGCCGCGCGGCATGAGCGAAACGGCCGCGCAACGCCCTGCTCGGCCTCACCGTGTGCGCGGCGCTCGGCGGCACGATCCTCGGTGCGCTGCTCGGCGCGCCGCGGCGGAGTTGTTAGGCCGCAAGCGGCCGATGATCATCGCGTCGGTGTTGTTCCTCGTGTCGGCTTTCGGCTCCGCCTTTCCCGGAGTTCGGTCTCGCGGCGGTCGGCGGCCACGGGTCCGGATGCGATCTGGCCGTTCATCTTCTACCGCGTCGTCGGCGGCGTCGCCGTCGGTCTCGCTTCGGTGATCGCGCCCATGTACGTGGCGGAATTCGCGCCGAGCGCCGTGCGCGGACAGCTCGGCGCCTACCAGCAGATCGCGATCGCCGGCGGCATCGCGCATCGTGCTGTTCGTCAACTGGGGCATCGCGCTGCAGGGCGATGACACCTGGGTGTTCGAAAACGGGCTGGCGCTACATGATGCTGTCGCTGGCATGTTCCGGCGCTCGCATTCTTCTGGCTGAGCTTCACCGTGCCCGAGTCTCCGAGCTGGCTCGTGAAGCACGGCCGCATCGAAGAAGCGCGCCGCAGTTGTCGCAGTCGGCCGATCCGGAGGAAGTGCGCGAGATGCTCGACGACCTGGCGACACGAGAACCGGGCGCAGCTGAGCCGCGCGCCGCTGCTCGCATTCGGCGCGCGCGTCGTGCTCGTCGGCGTGGCGCTGAGCCTCCTGCAGCAGCTCGTCGGGCTCAACGCGATTTCGTACTACGGTCCGCGAGATCCTGCAGCGCATGGGGTTTCACATGGACGCGGCGTTTCTCGGCGTACTGCGTCGCGCGCTCCCTCAATCTGCTCGCGACCATGATCGTCGTGCTCGTCGTCGACCGTGTCGGGCGCAAGCCGCTGCTGATCTTGGGCGCGTTGATCATGGGCGCTGTCGATGGTGGCGATCGGGTTCTTGTTCCAGGCGCAACACCGGCACGCTCGGCCTGGTGGCCGTATGTCTGCTACATGGTGGGATCTCGGCATGTCGTTCGGTCCCATCGTGTGGATCATGATGTCGGAGATCTTCCCGGCGCCGATTCGCGCCCAGGCGATGTCACTGACGATCGCCGCGCAGTGGAGCGCGAACTTCCTGGTGTGCGTTCACGTTCCCGGTCATGTTCGGCGACGGCACGCTCAACGGCCTGGCGCACGGCGGTTTCGCGTTCTGGGTCTACGGGGCGTTTGGATTGTTGGCGGCGTTCGTCGTGCTGCGCTACGTGCCCGAGACGAAGGGCATCGACGGCGATCGCGTCGGCGGCGCTGTGGCGTCGAGACAGTTTCCTCAGCTTTTCCCTGGAATCGCGCCCGCTGAACGCGGATTCCTAGATCCAGCCGACGCTGCGGCGAAACTCGAGTTCCGCCGCGTCGCGTCGCCGCCTGACTCGCGCAGGCGTAGGCTGCGGTTGCGCGCGCGCCTGCGCGAGGGTCTGCGCGAGTGGCGGCAATCCTGCCTGTACGCGCATCGAGCTGACGTGTCCTTCGTTTTCGATCGGGTGCGGCTCGAGGCCCGTTGGCTCCCTTGCGCAGCTGCGTGCCATAACGCTGCGGACGCCCTTCGTAGACGCGAATGCGGTCGTCGATGATCGCGAATTGCCAGCGCGGTGCGTCGTCGTTTTCAGAGGCGTGGTCGATGAGGTCGCGGCACTGACGCATGAACGATGGTTCGCCGATGGAATGCAGCGCAATGCGCCACGCGGCCTTGCGCGCCCTTTCGCCCACCAGCGCGAAGCCGGGCCAGCCGAACACAGCGATGATCTGCCGCAGACGGCTCGAGTTGGCGCGATGGACCTCTTCGAGTCGCGGGTGGTAATTGTCGTTGAGTCTCGCCGGCGGCGGTCAATTCGTTGCGCACGGACTGGTCGCTGCGCTTCCATGTCGAGAAGAGCCTTCTCGAGAGATTCATCCATGCCGGCCTGCATCCTCCCACTCATTGTGAACGGCGCCGCTAATATACAGCGCCGTCCGCCCTTAGGGCAGAAGCAGAAGCCTCCAACTACTGCCGGGGCTCGGTCCTCTTGTCGTACTCGGCGTTGTCGAGATAGCCGTCGCCGTTCTTGTCGGCGGTGGAGAAGCCCTCGACCAGCTTCGGATCCGCGGATGCCTCGGGCATCGAGATGCGGCCGTCCTTGTTGGTATCGAGCGACTCGAACGAGCCGCTCTGGCCGGCAGGTGTGGCCGGCGGGGTCTTGCCACTTTCGGCGGCGACGCCGGCGAGCGGGAGCAGAGCGACGAGGGCGGCGAGCAGAAGCTTGATGTTCATGGGATCTCCTTCGGATGTCGGAGTGTCTCCGCCGCACGGTAAACCCGGTCGGGCAGTGAGATCAGCGGGTTATGCCGTCTGACGGTCCGCGATTCGCCGCGCCCACAAACGCACCGGCCACCATACGCCGACAGCGACAGCACCGAATGCACGCCTGACGCCGCCGCGCGTCGGGCGAGACGTCCCACAGCCGCTCGCGTCCGTGTCCGACAGCAGCGCGGGGTCCGCTTGCGGCCGGAGCGCCGCTACACCCCGTCTTCGGCATGGCGGCCATTCTGGTTCGTGCTCGGTGGGTGCTGCTGCTGGTCGGTCGCGCTGCTCGGGCGCTTCCTCGACCGACTGCCGGTGAGCCCGGCCATGATCTATCTCGTGGTCGGGCTCCTGCTCGGTCCCGCTGCTTTCAACGTGCTCGAGCTGCATCCGATGCGCGATCTCCTGCTGCTCGAATCCATCAGCGAGATCGCCCTGCTGGTCGCGCTGTTCACGGTCGGCATCAAGATGCGAGTGCCCGTCGGCGACCGGCGCTGGAGCCTGCCGCTGCGCCTCGCGACCATGTCGTTGGTCATCACGATCCTCGGTGTCGCCATGGTCGCGGTGGTTGCTGCTCGACTTCGACTGGCGGCTCGCGCTGGTGTTGGGTGCGGTGCTGGCCCCGACCGATCCGGTGCTCGCCTCCGACGTGCAGCTCGCGCAGCCCGCAGGACCGCGACAGCCTGCGCTTCGGCCTAACGGGTGAGGGCGGCCTCAACGACGGCACCGCGTTTCCATTCGTCTTGTCTAGGCCTCGGGTTGATCGGGCTCCACGAAATCGGTTTCGGCGCTGGCGCTGGATCGCCGTCGATCTGGTCTGGGGCACGGTCGGCGGCCTCGGCATCGGCTTCAGCCTCGGCACGGGCTGGCGATCGGTGTGCGCGCTCTGCGCGCATGGCGCCGCGATGCGGTCATCCTCGACGAGTTCCTGTTGCTCGGTGTGATCGCGCTCGCGTTACGGCGTCGCGCTGGCGGCCCGACGCGCTCGGATTCCTCGCGGTATTCGCCGCCGGACTCGCGTTGCGCCGGGCCGATGACATTCACGCGAATTCACGGAAGACCTCAGACAAATCGCCGCTCACGCCGAGCATGCTCAACGTGAACGAGCAACTCGAGCGCATCGTCGAAGTCGCCGTGGTGCTGCTGGTCGGCGCCATGATCTCGACGGGTTATTGGTCGCCGGCGGGCCTCATGCTGGCCGCATTACTCTTCGTGGTGATTCGCCCGCTGGCCGTGTGGATAGGGGTACGCGGCGCCGATGCCGGAAAAGCGCAGCGGCGATTGCTCGCGTGGTTCGGCATCCGGGGCATCGGCTCGGTGTACTACGCCGTCTTCTTCGCCGGCTACGAGCTGCGCGATGTGGTTGCGACGGAACTGCTGTCCGCCGTATTCACGGTCATTGCCGCATCGATCGTCGTCCATGGCATATCCGCGGCACCGCTCATGGAGCTCTATCGCTCCCGGCGCGTACGGGCGCCGCGGGAAGTGGCGGTGTCGGACAAACGATGACAGGTGCGAAGCAAGCTTCCCACGACATACCCGGTGACTGCCGCTGTGCGCACTGCGGCAGAAATTCCAGAATCACTCCATGGACTGGGACCGTATTTCAGGCAACTGGACGCAATGGAAAGGCCGCGTCCGCGAGCGTTGGGGCAGGTTGACCGACGATCACCTCGACGTGGTGGCCGGCCGGCGCGATCAACTCGCCGGCCGCATCCAGGAAGTGTATGGCCTCACGCAAGGACGAGGCCGAACGGCAGATGCGTAACTGGGAACGCAATCTGGCGGTCGAAGTTCGACGAGGCGGATCTCGTCCTCGACGACGACGAGCGTGACTCCAACATCAACGGACGGAGGATAACAGCCATGATTCACCATGAACGGAATTCGCAACGCCTTCTTGTGCGCTATTGCATTCGGCATCGTCGCCTGTGCCTCGACGCCCATGCCGGTGGAAAAGCTGGCGGTCGCCAAGACCTCGATCGAACGCGCCGAGCAGGCGCAGGCTGCGCAGTTCGCGCAGGTCGAGCTGAACAGCGCGCGCAACAAGTACGCCGCGGCCCAGGCCGCCGCCGACAAGAAGGACGCCGAGGTTGCCGGCGCGCATGGCCGACCAGGCCGACGTCGACGCGCAGCTCGCCGAATCCACCGCACGCGCCAAGCAGCAGGAACAGCTGGTCGACCGAAATGGACGCATCGCTGCGCGATCTGCGCAACGAGACGCTGCGCCGAACAATTCCGGAGCGCAGCGTCCGCAGCCGCGCCCACGTACGCCGCACGAATTAAGGAGACAACCATGAAGCACGAACTCAACGCAATCTGATCGCCGTTGCCGTCGCTTCCGCCTTGTTAGGCCTCGCCGGCGTGCGAGACCGCCCCGAAGTCCATCCGCCACGCTCGAGCAGGCCCGCTGCGCCGTCGCAGCAGGCGGAAGTCGGATCCGAACGTCACGAAGTACGCGCCGACCGAACTCGATCGCGCGCGCAAGCTGCTGATCAACGCCGAAGGCGCCGCCAAACGAAGAGCGGCGCAGGACACGAGACGCCGCGCACTACGCCTATCTCGCGACGCAGATGGCGCACATCGCCGAGCAACGTGCGCAGGAGCAGGTGGCGACCGCGCGAATCAAGTCCGGCGAGGCGAGCGTCAGCAGATCCTGCTGTCGGCTCGTGAAAACGAGGCCGAGCAACGCCATCGCCCAGGCGCAGGCCGTCACAGGCCGACAGGCGCAACGATGCCGAAGCAGCAAACCGCGCGCAGGCGCAGGCGGAATCGCAGCGGCTCGCCGCGCAGCTCGAGAACCTGCAGGCCTCGCAGACGTCGCGCGGCATCGTGCTCACGCTGCGGTGACGTGCTGTTCGATACCGGCAAGTCGCAACTCAAGCCTGGCGCCGAGCGTTCGCTCGATCAGATCGCCGCTTTCCTCAACGAAAATCCGGAGCGGCGCGTGCAGGTCGAAGGCTTCACCGATAGCCAGGGCACGGACGACTACAACCTCGAGCTTTCGCAGAGCCGTGCGGACGCGGTCGCCATGGCGATCATCCAGCGCGGCATCGATGCCCAACGCGTGCGCGCGCTGGGTTACGGCGAAGCGTTTCCGAAGGCGAGCAACGCCAATGCCGGCAGCCGTCAATTGAACCGCCGCGTCGAGATCATCGTCTCGAACGGCGATCCGGCGATTCCCGGCCGGGCCGCCGGGCTCGCCGTGAGCACCGCCGGCGACCTCGCGTCAGGCTGAGCTCGCGCAGGTGGCGCCGCGGCCGGGCGAGCCGGATCGAAGACTGCGCCTTGCGGCTCATCGGCACTTCGCCGGCGATGCAGAAGGTGCGCGATCTCATTGCACGCGTGGCGCCGACCGACTCGACGGTGCTGATCTGCGGCGAAAGCGGCAGCGGCAAGGAGCTCGTGGCCGAATCCATCCACGCCATGAGCCCGCGCGCCGACAAGCCGTTCGTCGCGATCAACTGCGCGGCGATTCCCGCGACGCTGATCGAAGCCGAGTTGTTCGGTCACGAACGCGGCAGCTTCACCGGCGTGCTGCGCACCCGCGAAGGAGTGTTCGAGCGCGCGCAACGGCGGGACCTTGCTGCTCGACGAGATCACGGAGATGCCGCTCGATCTGCAGTCGCGCCTGCTGCGCGTGCTCGAAACCAAGCGGCTGAGCCGCGTCGGCGGCTCGGCGGATCTCCCGGTCGACGTGCGCGTGCTCGCGTCCGACCAACCGTTCCCGGAACGCGCTTTCGCGGAAGGGCGTCTGCGCGAAGACATCTACTACCGTCTCGCGGTGCTGAGCATCGCTCTGCCGCCGCTGCGCGAGCGCGGCGACGACGTCCTGGTGCTGGCGGACTTCTTCCTGGGCGAGCTCAATCTGCGCAACGGCACGCGCAAGCGACTTTCCGACGAGCTGCGTTCGCGGCTCGAGCCCAGCACTGGCCGGGCAACGTGCGCGAGCTGCGCAACGTCGTCGAGCGCGCCTACATCCTGTGTGATGGCGAGCTCGATCCTCGAGCGAGCAGGAAATGCCGACTTGCGCGTTTCGGCGATAGCGAACGCCGACGACGGGATCCACATGACGATCGGGGCGACGCTCGAGGAGATCGAGCGTACGTTCATCCTCGCCACCCTCGAACATTTCGAAGGCGACAAGCGGCGCACGGCGGACGTGCTCGGCTGCAGCCTCAAGACGCTTTACAACAAATTGCACGCGTACCAACGCGAGCGGCCGCAACTGAAACGCGCGCGACCGCGCGCACAAAGGAGATAGCGATGGGAATTATTCTGTGGTTGGTCATTGGTGGCGTGGTGGGCTGGCTCGCCAGCATCGTCATGAAACGTGACGGTAGTCAGGGCATCATCCTGAACATCGTCGTCGGTATCGTGGGGGCGTTGCTCGGTGGCTGGCTGCTGAGCCCGATGCTCGGCGCGCCGACCATCAATTCCGGTGTCATCAGCATCGGCAGCCTGCTCGTGTCGTTCCTCGGCGCGGTGATCCTGCTCGCCATCGTCAATCTGATCTCGCGCAACCGGCGCGTTGTCGCTGAGACGCCGCGCGGCGTGAGTCAGGGTGCTTGATCGCGGATCTCTTCGAAGTCCACGTTCCGGTGCCCGAGCTCATGCTGCGCGGCACGCTGGTTTACTGGCTGCTGTTCCTCATTTTCCGCTTCATCCTGCGCCGCGACGTCGGCGCGGTCGGGATCGCCGACATCCTGTTGCTGGTCATCGTCGCCGACGCGGCGCAGAACGCCATGTCCGGCGGCTACGACACCTTTGCCGAAGGCGCGATCCTCGTGCTGCACGATCGTCGGCTGGAACTGGCTGCTCGATGTGCTCGCCTATCGTTTCAAGGCCGTCCGCCGGTTCGCGTCGCCCGGCCGCCTGACACTGATCCAGCAGGGCGTGCCGCAGCGTCGCAACCTGCGCCGCGAATACATCACGCATGGATGAGCTGCACGAGAAGCTGCGCGAGCAGGGCATCGAGGAGCTCGCCGAGGTGAAGGCGGCCTATCTCGAAGGCGACGGTCAGATCAGCGTGATTCGCAACTCCGCATCGCCGAGTCGAAGCCGAAGGGTCGAAGTCGGCCGGGAGCGTGAGCTTGCGCTCCGTTCGAATGACGAGCTCTCCCGTGGCGGGGCGCCACTCGAAGACTCACTTTGCCGCGCACTGGGCAGGTCGGCTGGTTTGTGCGGCCGGCTTCGCGCGGTACGAGCCGAGCAATGAGGGCGGCTTCGCAGGGCTCCGAGCAGCTCGCCCGGGCGACCCGCATGGCGTCCGCGGCGCGCAAATGCTCCGAGAAGCGCAAATTATCAGATGAGACCGTTCCGTTTCCCCGAATTCACCGCAGAGCATGAATTCCGGCCGCGTCACGGCAGTCTGTAGGAAGGTACCGCATGCGCTGACAGGCCGATTTACGCTACCTTCCGTGCCCGTTCTCGGAGACAGGCGTAGGAGTCGATGATGGATCACGAGGAGAAGGTCGTTCAATGGTTCAACGCGATGGACTGGATCCAGGCCGGCTCGCGCATCGCCGCGATCCTGGTGATCACCTTCATCCTGGTGTTCATCGCGCGGCGGCTGATCTCGGGTCTCGAGAAATTCACGGCCACCCATGCGCACGACGTGGAAGCGAAGAAGCGCGCCGCCACGGTCAGCAACGTGCTGCGCAAGCTGGCGACCATCCTCATCACGGCGATCGCGACGCTCGCGATCTTCAACACGCTCGGCATTTCCATCCTGCCGTTCCTGGCCACCGCCGGCGTTGCCGGTATTGCCATCGCGTTCGGCGCGCAGTCGCTGGTCAAGGATTTCTTCCGCGGCTTTTTCCTGCTGGCGGAGAACCAGATCCGGCAGGGAGACGTCGTGGAGATGGCCGGCAAGAGCGGCCTGGTCGAAGACCTGACGCTGCGCTACGTGCAGCTGCGTGACTACGAAGGCAACGTCCACTACGTGCCGAACGGTGAGATCGGCGTCGTGACGAGTTCGAGCCGCACGTTCGCGTACGCGGTGGTGGACGTGACCATCGCGCTCGACCAGGACATCGCGCCGGTCATCGACGTGATGCGCGAGACCGGCGCGCAGCTGCGTGCGAACCCGGTGTTCGAGGACAAGATTCTCGAGGACCTGGACATCGCGGGCATCGAGGCGTGGAACGATCGCGGCATCACGCTGCGCGCGCGGTTCAAGGTGCGCGCGCTGGAGCAGTCGAATGTGAAGCGGGAATATCTGTTGCGGCTGAAACACGCCTTCGACAAGGCGGACATTCAGCAGCCGCGCTCCACCGTGACCATCATGGAGCGACGGAACTGCCGGCGCGCGCGTCCGTCCCCGAAGGCCCACCCGCCTGATGGTGCCAGGCACCGTTTTCTAGAAAACGGTGCCTGGCACCTTTTCTTATTCAGTGGGCGGTGACGGCGCTCGGAGTGGCGGGGCCGGTCCGGCTCGCACCGCCTTCGCTCTCCCAACGGTCCTTCTCCAGGCGCTCGTTGAGCCGGCGGCGCTGTTCTTCATCGCGGCGCTGCATGCGCGCGGCCATGAACGACGCCGCCAATATCGCGATACCGGCGATGCCCAGTAGCTTGATGATCTTCATGGTCAACATCGCTGTTCTCCGTACGGGTCATTTCTGCAATCTCCTGAGGTCGGCCAGGTGGCGTTCGATCGTCGGCAGGGTCTCGCGCGCGTATTTGCGCAAGTCCTTGTCTTCGCCGTTCTGCGCCTGGGCGCGATACAAAGTCACTGAGCGTTCATGGCCGGCGATCATCTCTGCCGTCCACTTCGCATCGAAGTCGCCGCTCGCGGTACCCGACGGCGGTGGCGGCGCGGCCTTTGCGCTGGGCACGGGCCAACCTTTGGAATCGGCGAGATCGGCGAGACGTGCGTTCGCGCCGGAGTGGTCGTTCACCAGCATCTCGGCGATACGTTTCAATTCTGGCTGCTGCAATTGCGGCAGGGCTTCCTTCGCGGAAGCGACTTCCTTGCGGCCGCTCTCGGTCGCTTTCTTCACGAATGATATGTCGTCGAGAGGTTTGCCGGTTTCGCCACCGCCGCCCACTTCGGGTGCGTCGACGCTGGCTGTCTGATTGGCCTGTACGTCGACCGCCATGAGCGGGACGAGCGAGGAGCTGCCCGCGGTCCAGTTTTCCGCCGGCGCGAGCGAATCGGGGGTCACGGCGCTTGCCGGCAAGGATTGCGCCGGCCCGGCGGCGGGAAGACTGACCGCCCACACCGGCGAGGCAACGGCGGCGCCGATCACCAACAACAGTTTCAAGGGAGCGTGTTTCATGAGTCCTCCTTAAAACCATCCGGCGGAGTAGTTAGTCTCCGCCGGATGGCCGCTCACGCAATCTCGTCTTTCAGGTCTCGCAGGTGGGCATCACCCTGGCGCGATCGCGTGATGTACTTCGCGCTCTAGTTCGTCGGAGCGGGAGCTGCCGAACCCGATGCTTTGGCGGAATCGAGCGTAGCCTGGGCCTGAGCCTTGGCCGCCTCGTAAGTCGCCTCAGCCTGGTCCTTGCAAGCCTTCTGAGCGTCGCTACCCAGCGTCTCGCACTTTTCCTTCGCGACCTTGCGCTGGCCATCGGCCTGCGCCACGGACACGTCGTACTCGGCGGCGGCGCGATCCATGGAGCCTTCCTGGGCTACGTCGGTGGCCTCACGCTTTTCCTCGGCCACATTCGCAGTAGCGTCCTGGCGCGCCTCGGAGACGTCCTTGGCCGTTTCGTTGGCCGATTCACGCTGGCTGCAGCCGGCGAGCGCGCACATGCCCACCGCTGCGGCCACTGCCAATGTCCAGCTGCTGTTTGATTTGATCACTGTTTCATCTCCTGAAAGTTTCGAAGTTTCGAATGGCAATCATTCGTCGCGGCAAATCCTGCACCCGCACAAAGGCGCGCGCCCGCAGACGATGCTCGCAGCCGTCGTCAGACGTCGCCGACCGGGTGACGAATGTTCCTGCAATCGACGCGGATCACAGACAGGCGGTGCCTGTCAGCGCCGGCCCACAAGGGTCGGTGAGCGGCTGGCCCCGCATGGAGTCGATCGCCTGACAATGGTGGGCAGATCCCGGCCCTAAGGTGGCCGGGTACATCACCCTGAATCTGTTTTCTTGAAGGAGGAGACTCATGACCGTCCAGGCAAAATTTGAAAACGGTGCCCGCAACGCCGAATCCACCGTGATCGAGCTCAACCGCATCGTCTCGCAGGCCGAAGAGCTGTTGAAGACGCTCGGCGAAGAGGGCGGCGCGGCCGTCGAAGCCGTTCGCCAGCGCGTGTTGCGCACCGTCAGCCAGGCCAAAGTGAAGCTGGCCGACACCACGGCCCGTGCCCGCTCCGCCGCGAACGACGCGGCTGACGTGACCGACAAATACGTTCACAACAATCCGTGGAAGTCGATCGCCTACGGTGCCGCCGCGGGTGCTGCAGTAGCACTCATCGCCGCTGCCATCGTCCGCCGGGACTAGTAGATAGGACCAGTGGCGCGCGCGGGCATCAGCTGGCGCGCCGCCGGTCCGGCTCCGGAGACCCCGATGAACCCAACCATCGCTCTCGTGCTGTTGTTCGCCAACCCGCCACAGGATCAGACGACCCTGCCTCGCCATCGCGAGCCGGTCGCCACGGATCAGCAGGCGCCGCAACAGCAGGGGACACCGACCGATCCGCTGTTCGACCGGGAATTCGTCGCTACCGACGAGCCGTCGTTCGTGGTCGGTGCGATCGAAAATGCGCGCCAGGCGGAGATCGACGCGCGCACCGCCGCGGAGGCGTTGAGTCAACCCTCACTGCGCGAGGCGGCCACGAAGATCGGCCGCCAGAATGAATCGACTCGCGTGAAGTTCGAAAAGCTCGCGCAACGTAAGGGTTGGCGCGTGCCGGAGACAATCGCGGACCGGACCGCAACGGTCGCGAGAGGCAGTGACGCTCGCACCGGCGCCAATTTCATCGTCCAGCAGATTTCCGTTCATGAAACGACCCTGGCCCAGTTCCGCGCGCAGCTGAATGGCAAAGGCGACGCGGACTTGAAGCGTGCGGTGCGCGAAGCGCTGCCGGGCTATCAACAGAATCTCGAGTTGTTGCTGAGTCTGAAACTCTGAGACCTCTGTCGGACTGCGCCTCCTTCAGTGAGGCGCTTTGCGCAACGGATGACGGCGTAGTCCAGCTTCGGATGGCGTGAAGTCCGACGGCGCGTTGGTTGCCGATACCGGAATCTTCTTTCCCCATGCACAGAACTGATCTCGCACCATTTCACGCGCGCTTTCCGCAAGGCGCGGCGAATACATGGCTTGCGCGGCGCTGGTATTACACGCCGCGCTCGCATCGCGCGTATAGCGTGCGTCAGGTGTCCCCGGGCGACCGCCGCCTGCTGGCCGAATTCTCCATCGCGCTCGCGAAGGACTCGGCAGCTCGCGAGCTCGCGTGCCTGCAGGAGCTCAGCGACATGTTGTTCGACGGGGTCATCGCCGAGCGGCAACGACGATTCCGTGGCCTTCGCCGCGCTCGAAAGCACGTCGGCGTGGAGATCGCGTGATCGGTGTTGCCGCGTACGCGCCGGCGGGTGACGACAGCGCCAGCTTCAGTCCTTGCGGTGGCGCAGGCCCATCGCCAGGAACAGGTGGGCCGGATCCTGCTGACGACGCTGCTGCGCCACGCGAAGCGTGTCGGCGTGCGGCGTCTCGAGGGCGAGATGGACTGGTCCAACCGCCCGATGCAGATGCTGGCGCTTTCCATGGGATTCGTCGTCGAAACGCGTCGCGACGACCGCAGCCGTCGGCGGCTCGTGCTGGCTCTCAAATAGCTAACTACCGGGAGGTTCGATGTCGGATCCTTTGAGCGGCGCCGCTTTGCAACGCGGCACGAGTCCTGGAGTGCAGGCGCGTCACGCGTTCGCCGACCATGAGTCCGTGCGCAGGAACGCAACGTCGTCACATCGCATGCAGGCGCAGTCAAGGGACGCCGCGTGCTCATCGTCGTCGAAAACCTGCCGTGCCCGTTCGACCGGCGCGTCATGCAGGAGGCGCGCACCCTCGACGCCGCGGGTTACGTCGTGTCGATCATCTGCCCGAAGGCGCCTGGCTACGAGAAGAGCTTCGAGCGCATCGACGGCATCGACATCCATCGTCACCGCCTGCCGCGCCGAGGCCGATGGCGTGCTCGGTTACGCGCTCGAATACAGCGTCGCGCTCGCGATGGAGTTCTGGCTGTCGCTGAAGATCCTGTTCGGCCGCGGCTTCGATGTCATCCACGCCTGCAATCCGCCCGACACCATTTTCCTCATCGGCGCGCTTCTACAAGCTGTTCGGCAAGAAGTTCGTGTTCGACCATCACGACATCAACCCCGAACTCTACGAAGCGAAATTCGGCAAGCGCGGTTTCGGCAGGAGCCTGCTCGTCGCGCTCGAGCGCATGAGCTTCCGCACTGCCGACATGGTGATCTCGACGAACGAGTCGTATCGCAGCATCGCCATCGAGCGCGGCGGCAAGAATCCGAAAGACGTGTTCGTCGTGCGCTCCGGTCCGGACCTGTCGCGCATGAAGATGGTGCCGCCGAATCCCGCGCTCAAGCAAGGCCGCAAATACCTCGTGGGCTACGTCGGCGTCATGGGAAAGCAGGAAGGCATCGACCTGCTGCTGCAGGCCGTGCAGCTCATCGTGAAACACCTCGAGCGCACCGACATCCACTTCGGCCTCGTGGGCGGCGGCACCGAATTGCCGGCCATGCGCGAACTGGCCAAACAGTTAGGCGTCGCGGAATACGTGACCTTCACCGGCCGGGCGCAGGATGCCGAGCTGCTCGAGATGCTCAACACCGCCGACATCTGCGTGAACCCGGATCGCGCCAACGACATGAACGACCGCTCCACGATGAACAAGATCATGGAGTACATGGCGCTCGGCAAGCCGGTGGTGCAGTTCGACCTGACCGAGGGTCGCGTGTCCGCGGGCGAAGCGTCCTGGTACGCGCGTCCGAACGACGTCGCCGACCTCGCGCAGAAGATGGTCTCGCTGCTCGCCGACGAACATCAGCGCATCCACATGGGTGCGATCGGACGGGAACGCGTCGAACGCGAACTGTCCTGGCAACACGAAGCGCCGCGGCTGCTCGCGGCATATGAACACCTGACTCGGAGATCGATCATGAAGAAGTTTGTCGTAGCCTGCTGCCTCATCGTGGCGCTGGCCTGGGCCACGGGCGCCATGGCGCAGGACGCCAACTACACGGTGAAACCGGGCGACCTGTTGTCCATCAGCGTGTGGAAGGAACCGGATCTGCAAAAGCCGGCGCTCGTTCGCCCCGACGGTTCGTTCTCATTCCCACTGGTCGGCGAGATCGACGCCAAGGGCAAGACCGTCGCCGATCTCAACAAGGTCATGAGCCAGAAGCTCGCCAAGTACATCTCGGATCCCGTGGTCACAGTCTCGATCCAGGAGATCAAGGGCAACAAGGTGTACGTCATCGGCCAGGTCAACAAGCCCGGTGAGTTCATCATGAATCCCACCGTCGATGTCATGCAGGCGTTGTCGATGGCCGGCGGAACCACGCCGTTCGCGTCGCTCGGTGACATCGTCATCCTGCGACGCACGCCGACCGGCAAGCAGTCGCTGCCATTCCGTTACAACGACGTCGTGCGCGGCAAGCGGCTCGATCAGAACATCGATCTGCAGAGCGGTGACGTCGTAGTCGTACCGTAAGTGAGGTTCGCCATGAAAAAGCAAACCATTGCGATGGCGGTCGCGGCCACGCTGGGCTGTGCGCAAGCCAACGCCGCGCCGTGGGAGTGGAATCCCAGCGTCGAGGCGGGCTATCTCATACGATGACAACTACCGGCTGGCGCCGCCGGGCAATGAGATCGAAGTGCAGGGACCCATGGTCGACGCCGCACTCGAGCTCCGCACGCTCACGCAGACGGGCGAGTTCAGTTTCACGCCGCGAGTGCGCGCCACCTATTTCCCGGACGAAACCGATCTCGATGCCGTCGACTACTTCGCCAACCTGAATTGGGAGCATCGTGGCCAGCGCCTGGAAAGCCGCATTCGCGGCGAGTTCTCGGCGCAGGACATCGTCAACAGCGAGCAGCCCGATGCCGAACTGGGCGGCGACCTGGGCGAGGGCGACTTCGGTGACGGCGGCGTGGTGCTGGTCGACAACCGCCGCCTGCGTGCCAGCCTCCGGCCGTCGATGAGTTTCGAGCTCTCGCCGCGCCGCGAACTGGAGTTCGGCGCCGGCTACACCGACGTGAACTACGACGAAGAAATCCCCGGTGCGCAGGTGGACTACAACAACCTCGATGCGTCCGCCGGACTTCGCACGCGGCTCAACGAGCGTTCCACGCTGACGACGCGCCTGCGCGGCGCGCGTTACGACATCGACCTGCGCGACGTGACCAACGCCTATGGCGCCGAGCTGCAATGGGATACGCGCACCGCGTCGGAAACGCGCGCGTATCTGCGCGCCGGCGCGCAGAACGTCGAGCTCACCGATGGCGATTCGGAAATCGCCTGGCTCGCGGGCGCCGGCGTGAGCTTTCTCATGGGCCGCAACGAGCTGTTCGCGGATCTCTCACGCAATGTCGGGCCTTCATCGATCGGGCACGGTGGTCACGCGCGATCAGCTCCGCCTGAGCTGGACGCGCGCCATGACCCCTCGCTGGAGTCTGGTGGCCGGGCTGCGTGGCACGCACGATGACGACGTGGACCCAGGGTCTACCTTCCGACCGCGCTCGTACGCCACCGGAGACGTCGGCTTTCAGTGGCGCCTGCAGGAGGAGTTCTCGCTGCGCGCGACCTACGACTACTCCTGGCAGGAATTCCGCGACGCCCCCACCGACGCCACGTCGAGCGGCGCCATGATTTCGCTTCTGTATCAACCCCTGCAACGTCGCCGCGCAAGGAACGACTGACAATGGACTCCGATAACAATCCGGAATTTTCTGGTTACATCCACGCGATCGCGCGCCGCAAGGCGCTGCTGTTCGGTGTCGCAATTCCCATCGCGGTGCTCGCCGTGCTGCTGTCGATCGGATTGCCCGACGTGTACACGTCGTCGGCGCTCGTCGAAATCGATGAGCCGTCGAGCGCCCAATCGCTGTCCGAAACCTCGGGCGGCGAAAGTTACGCCGACCAGTACGTGCAGAACCTCAAGGGCATCGTGCTGACCGACAGCAATCTGCGCAAGATGGTCAAGGAACACGACCTGTATCCCGATCTCGCCGACGACCCGAGCGCGATGCTCAACCGGGTCAAGCGCGACATCAGCGTGAACATCGTGACCACGCCCATTCTCGATCCGCGCACCGGGCGCGAGCGTGAGGTGGTCGATGCGTTCACGCTGTCGTTCGATCATCGCGATCCCGCCCGCGCGCAGAAAGGCGCGGAGTGGCTGGTCAGCGCGTTTCTCGCCGAGCACCGCCGCCAGCGCCAGGGTCGTGCCTCGAACGCGGCGCAGTTCTATGCGAAGGAAGCGGAGCGTGTTCGTACCCAGGTTGCGGGCCTCGAGTCCAAACTCGCCGACTTCAAGCGCGCCAATGCCGGGCAGCTTCCGGAACTCACGGAAGTGAACATGTCGATCATGGACCGCACCGAGAGCCAGCTCGAGCAGGTGACCCAGCAGATGAGCTCGTTGCGCCAGGAACGCGTGTTCCTCGCCGCGCAGCTCGAGCAGACGCGCGCCGCGGGCCCCGACGCCGGCAGCGTGCGCTCGCTCGAGGATCAGTACAGCCGCATGCGCTCGAGTTACGACGAGAGTCACCCGGACATGGTGCAGCTGCGCCGGCAGATCGACAGCCTGAAGTTCGGCACCAGTGCCGGGTCGGGTACGTCGCTGCGTTCGCAGCTCGACTGCCAAGCGCGCGACGCTTGCCGAGGCTCGCCAGCGTTACGGCGCCGAGCACCCCGACATCAAGCGCCTGCAACGCGATATCGCGACGCTCGAGACGCGCATCAAGAACGGTGAGCGCGGCGACGTCGAGATGTCCGATGGAACGCCAGTCGGCATGCAACTGCGCACCCAGATCAACGCCATCGACAGCCAGATCGGCAGCCTGATGGCGCGAAGCGCCGAGCTGCGCGCCAAGATGAACGGCCTCGAGCGGAACGTGACCGCGGCGCCGCAGGTCGAGCGCGAGTACGCCAACGCCACGCGCGACCTGACGATCGCGCGCGAGAAGTACGAGCAGTTGCTCAATCGGCAGATGGATGCCGAAGTGAGCGAAGCGGCCATCGTCGGCGGACGCGCCGACGAGTTCCGCCTGATCCAGGCGCCGATGCTGCCCGGCGCGCCCGCCAAGCCGCGAGCGGCTTGCGATACTGCTCATCGGGCTCGTGGCGTCGGTCGTAATCGGCCTCACCGTCACGGTCGCGGCCGAAGCGCTCGATCCGAAAGTGCGCGGGGCGCGCGACATCCGCGAACTGCTGTCGGTGTCGCCGCTGGTGGCCATCCCCGACATCCGCAATTCCCGTTCACGCCGGCGCAACGCCTGGCGGTTCGTCGACCGCCACTGCCAGTGGCATTGCCGGCGTGTGGATAGTCTTCGTCGCCATCCAGAACTACCTTTGAACTAATGAGAGACCCATCAATGAGTACGACCATGGAAGATGCGATCCGCCGGAATTTTGCCGATCGGGCGACCGACCGACCGAACGCCATCGAGTCGGCGAACCTGAGGCAGCGCGTACGCCGCGTGACCGCGGCGCCCGCCGAGCTTCAGCAGGCGCGGCGCTTCAAGCAGGCGAGCGTCGATGCGCGCGCCATGGAGCGCCAGTGCATCCTGCCCGCGGTTTCCGATGTCGCCGCGCTGCGTGCGTTCAAGATCCTGCGCACGCGTGTCCTGCGGCGCCTCGACATGCACAAGTGGAACAGCATCGCCGTCTCCGGCATGTCGGTGGGCGAGGGCAAGACCATGACCGCGATCAACCTCGCGCTGGCGCTTTCGCAGGACGTGAACACCTGGGTGTTCCTCGTCGATCTCGACCTGCAGCGTCCGCAGGTGGCCAATTATCTCGGCATGAGCTTCGAGAAAGGCCTGTCGGACTATCTTCTGGGGAAGGCGGAGCTCGAGGACGTGGTCTACAACCTGCAATCCGAGCGCTTGGGCGTGATCCCGAACGCGCGCGCATTCCAGCATTCGTCCGAGTTCCTGAACTCGCCGCGCATGGGTGAGTTCACGGCGGCACTCGAGCGCGAGATGCCGCGCCGCATCGTGATCTTCGACATGCCGCCGCTGCTCGCGTCCGACGACGTGCTGGCCTTCGCGCCGCAGTTCGATTCGCTGCTGCTGGTGGTGTCGGAAGGCAAGAGCGGCCGCGCCATGTTGCGCGGAGCCAAGGAAATCCTCAGCGAGATGAACCTGCTGGGGGTGGCGCTGAATCGGTCGAAGGAAAGAAACGAAAGTGCTTATTACTAAAGGCGGCGGGTCGGCGAACGAGGAAATGGGGACTGGCACCGTTTTCGGGGACGAAAGCGGAGCCAATCCCCTTGCTAACACTGCTGCGGTCCAAAAGCGAATAAGCATCTTTGGCCTTGGATACGTCGGCGCGGTGTCGCTGGCGTGCCTTGCGAGGGACGGCCACCAGGTCACGGGTGTGGACATCGACCCCGTGAAGCTCAACCTCATCCGAAACAAGAAATCGCCGATCCTCGAGGAAGGCATCCAGGAGCTCATGCGCGACGTGGTGAACTCCGGCCGCGTTTCCGTGACGGACGATGCGATGCAGGCGATGCGCGGCACGGAGCTGTCGTTCGTGTGCGTGGGCACGCCATCGGCAGCCAATGGCAGCCAGGACCTCACGGCCATCCTGCGGTTGACGGAGCAGCTCGGCGCGGCGCTGAAACACAAAGACGAGTTCCACACCATCGTGATCCGTTCGACGGTGCAGCCAGGCACGGTGGAAGAGAAGATCGAGCCGATTCTCGAACGCGCGAGCGGAAAAAAGTCCGGTGTCGATTTCGGCGTTTGCTTTCAGCCGGAGTTCCTGCGCGAAGGTTCGTCGATCCGCGACTACGATCATCCGCCGTACACGATCGTGGGCGGAAACAGTGAAGCCGCGGTGAACGCGGTGCGGGAAGTCTTCCAGCATCTCGATACACGATTCATGGTGACCAGTATTCGCGTGGCCGAAACCCTCAAGATGGCGTGCAATGCCTTCCACGCGCTGAAGATCACGTTCGCCAACGAGATCGGGCGAGTTTCGCAGTCGATGGGTATCGACGCGCATGAGGTCATGCGGCTGGTCTGCGCCGACAAGCGCCTCAACATTTCCCCGGCCTATCTGAAGCCGGGCTTCGCCTTCGGTGGCTCCTGCCTGCCAAAGGATCTGCGCGCGCTGACCAACATCGCGAAGCAGAACGACATCGTGGTGCCCATGCTCTCGAGCCTGCTCGCGAGCAATCGCGTGCACATCGATCACGCCGTAGACAAGATCCTGAAGCTCGGCCGGCCCAAGGTCGGCATGTTGGGCCTGTCCTTCAAGACCGGCACCGACGACCTGCGCGAATCGCCGCTGGTGCTCGTCGCAAAGCGGCTGCTGGGCGAGGGCTGCGAGCTGCGCATCTTCGATCCGGAAGTGCAGCTCTCGCGTTTGTTAGGTGCCAACCGCAGCTACATCGATGCGAACATTCCGCACCTGGGCTCGCTGCTGTGCGGAAGCATCGAAGAGATGATCGGGCCGTCGGATGTCATTCTGGTCGGCCTGCAACAGTCCGCGCTCAACGATGCGCTTCAGGCGCGCGTAAGGCCGGAGCAATACGTGCTCGACCTCGTCAACCTGCCGAATCGAGACCTTCTGCGGTGCCGGTACGAGGGAATCTGCTGGTAGCCGCGGCAGCGGGGCGGGCCTCGATCTGCATATATAAGAGTGCGTGGGCCGGCTCCGAATTGGAGCCGTGTCACGTTTTCACGCACGTGCAAATTTTTCAAAATAAGTTAAGTCGTTGAAATCGCTTCATTGTCGGTTTCCGCCGACGTAGGTGCCGTCCGGCAGTATTCGCGCAATGCGTTGAATCTATTTCGCCTGGAGCCGTAAATCTCTCCCACACCCCGCAGGGGGTTGTGAGAGGGCTCTGACAAATGATTCGACTCAATCGCGGTTTCGTAAGTGCGCTCCTGCCTTTGCTGCCATTGGCGTTCTGCAATGGGTGTGGTGGGGGCGGTGAATCTTCGCCTGCCGCAGCCCCCCAGGCAGCGGCCCCGCCACCGGTGAGCGCACCTGCCACCGTGAATCGCGCGCCCACCATCGGCGGCGAGGTTGTCTCCGAAGTGCGCGTGGGGGAGACCTATAGCTGGCAGCCCGTCGCAGCCGATCCCGATGGCGACGCGATGCGCTTCAGCGCCGTCAATCTACCGCCGTGGGCCACCATCGACCCGACCAATGGTCAGGTCACCGGCACGCCAGGCGCGACCGACGTCGGCATCTACGAGTCGATCACGATCACGGTCGCGGACGCCGGGCAGCAGGCTGCCACATCGCCGTTCTCCATCACGGTCCTCGAAGGCGAGGTGGTGGAAGCCGGCACCGGTGTCGCCTCGCTGCAGTGGGAATTGCCGCCGTCGAAAGTCGACGGATCACCGCTCGACGATCTCGCCGGCTATCGCATTCTCTATGGCCGCACCAGCGAAGATCTCGACCAAAGCGTGCTCATCGACAACCCGGCTGCGACTTCTTTCGAGTTCACCACGCTCCCGAGCGGTGTCTGGTACTTCGCGGTGGTCGCCGTGAACGCCGGTGGCCTCGAAGGGCCGCCGACCACGATCGCCACCAAGTCCATCTGACAAACATCTTCCTGCTTTCCGAGAGGATCCCGTAATGAAGCTTGCTAGTTTGACCCGTACCCATGCCCTCGCACACCGTTCCATGAAGCTTCCGGGCTTGTTAGCTCTCGGGTTGACGGCGATCGGCGCCACCACCGCGCAGGCTTTGCCGGTGATCCCGGGCTCAGCGGGGTTTGGCATGGACACGCCGGCGGGCCGCGGCGGCACCGTCTACAAGGTGACGAACCTCAATGCGAGCGGCGCCGGGTCCCTCAAGGCGTGCGTCGACGGCACCACGGCGCGCATCTGCGTGTTCGAAGTGTCCGGCACCATCCGCCTGACCGCGGATCTCACGATCCGCAACAGCAGGCTGACCATCGCCGGACAGACGGCGCCTTCGCCGGGCATCATGATCCGCGGCGCCGGCATCAAGATCCAGGCTTCGGACGTACTCATCCAGCACCTCCGCGTGCGCGCGGGCGATGACGTGAACGGACCGGATCCCGACAACCGCGACTCGCTGAAGATCGAAGGCACCACCGCGAAGCCGGTACGCAACGTGGTCATCGATCATTGCTCGTTCAGCTGGGCGCTCGATGAGACGACCAGCGTCTGGGGTCCGCACGACAACATCACGTTCACCAACAACATCTTCGCCGAGCCCCTCAACGAGTCCATGCATCCGTCCTACAGCGGCTCGGGTGTCATGAAACATGGTTACGGCGTTCTGATCGGCACGGCGCCGAACAGCAGCGTCACGATGGTGGGCAATCTCATGGCGCACCAGGTGGAGCGCAATCCGCTGTCGCGCGCCGCCGAATTCGTCTTCGTGAACAATGTCGTCTATGGCGCCACCGTGCGCGAGCTCGATCTGCAGAGCGAGAAGGGCACCATCACCAGGACCTCGGTGGTCGGCAACGTGTTCGTGCACGGGCCGGTGTCGAGCGCCTCCGCGAAACCGATCTTCGTACGCACCTCGGGCAGCCTGAAGCTGATTCCCGGCGCCAGGGTGTACGTCCATGACAACACCTCGCCGGAACTGCGGCAGCTCGTATTCAGCGCTGGTGTTGCTCACCGGCGGAGACATGTCGGGGCTGATGTCGCAGACCAATGCACCGGTGTGGAACACCGGGCTCGTGGCGCGTCCTACAGCGAGCAGCGCGGTATACAACAATGTGCTCAAGTACGCCGGCGCGCGTCCTACAGATCGCGACGTCGTCGATAAACGTGTCGTGCAGAGCGTGAAGAGCCGCAATGGCCAGGTCATCAATTGCGTGGCTTCGAATGGCACCACCCGCTGCAACAAGAATGCGGGCGGCTGGCCGTCGCTCGCGCAGAACATTCGCCGGCTGACGATTCCGTCGAATCCCAACTCCACGGCGTCGAATGGCTATACCAATATCGAAAATTGGCTGCACTCGATGGACCTCAATGTCGCGGGCGTTGTAGCCGCCGAGAGTCCGACGTCGCCTCCGGTGCTGTCAGTGCGTTGATGACGTAAGCAGGATTAATCGACGGACGTGTAATCGTCCGGCGATAGCGCATCAAGTGAAGGGCTGGCGTTCAAACGACCAGCCCTTTTCTATTGTGGCGGCGTGTTGGGAAGGGACGCGACCGTTGAACAACGAATACCAGGATCAGATCAGCCAGCCGATTTTCTTCAAGCGCGGCATGTCGTTGGCCGCGCCCGTGTTGTTGTGGTTGCTCGAAGCCTTGCCGGCGGTGCTCGCGGGCGTGATGTTCTACCCGCTGACGCGGATTTATGAGGTCGAATTCGACCGCCCTTTCGTGGTGCTGTCGATCCTCGCCGCCACGTTCACGGCAGCCATCCTGCCGGCGCGCAATCCCACGCGGCAGATCATCTCCGGCCCGCTCGAGCTCGCGACCAACCTGCTGTTCCGCTGGGCAGTGCTCGTGGCCGCGCTGCTCGCGCTCGGCTACATGACCAAGTTCTCCGAGGATTTCTCGCGTCGTGTCGTGGTCACCTGGGTGCTGGTGACGCCGGTGCTGCTGGTGATGCTCTCGCTGATCCTGCAACGGGTCACGCGCGCGTTGCTGCGCGACGCCGCGCAGTCGCGGCGCGCCGTCGTCGTCGGGTGCACGCAGGCGAGCATGGAGCTGACCAAACGTCTCGGGCTGCACGTCGAGCTCGGAATCTCCGTCGCCGGATTCTTCGACGATCGCGGCAGCGACCGCCTGGGTTGCGCCAAACACGCGAAGCTGCTCGGCCGCTTCGAGGATGTCGCCTCATTCGTCAACACGCGTAACATCGACGTGATTTTTGTCGCGTTGCCGCCGGGGCAGGTGGCGCGCGT
The DNA here is from genome assembly GCA_963846605.1 of uncultured Pseudomonadota bacterium. Classification (GTDB taxonomy): domain Bacteria; phylum Pseudomonadota; class Gammaproteobacteria; order Steroidobacterales; family Steroidobacteraceae; genus CADEED01. The sequence continues at coordinate 205,272 of CAWJWS010000001.1, read as the reverse complement.
GCGCGAGCTGGTGCACGAGCTCGGCGATACCACGGCCTCCATCTACTTCGTGCCGGACGTGTCGGGCTTCGACGCGATTCAGCAACGCGCGAGCGATATCCTCGGCATGCCCGTGATTGCGATGTGCGAGACGCCGTTCCATGGCTATCGGGGACTCGTCAAGCGCCTCATGGACGTGACCATCGCGGTGGGCGCGCTGATCGTGCTGTCGCCGCTGCTGCTCGGCATCGCCATCGCCGTGAAGAGGGGATCTCCCGGTCCTGTCTTATTCCGGCAGCGACGATACGGTCTCGATGGACGAGAAATAAACGTATTCAAATTCCGCACGATGACGGTGTGCGAAAACGGTGCGCAGGTCACGCAGGCATCGCGCAATGACATGCGCGTGACACCGATCGGCAAGCATCTGCGCCGATGGTCGCTCGACGAACTACCACAGTTGATCAACGTGCTGCAGGGCACGATGAGTGTCGTAGGACCTCGCCCACATGCTGTCGCGCACAACGAGGAATACCGAAAGCTGATCAAACGGTACATGGTTAGGCACAAGGTTCTTCCGGGGATCACGGGGCTGGCGCAAGTGCGCGGTTGCCGAGGAGAGACGGCCCGGGTGGAACACATGGAAGCGCGCGTCTTGTTCGATCTGGAGTACATGCGTCGGTGGTCGCCGATGCTGGATCTGGAAATCATCCTCGCCACCGCGGTGGCGGTGGTGAAGACCGACAACGCGTACTGAATAAGCCAAGCAGGAACAACGCCATTACCGTGTTCATCGTCTTACGAGTCTGACGCATGCCGACAATTCTCGGATTCGCCGCCCTGTTCCTGCTGGCAACCGACGCGCTGAACATGGACTTGAGTCTTATGCCGGGCGTGTCGGCGAAGAACCTGATCATCTATCTCATCGCGATGGTGCTGGCGCTGCGCATGGTCGTCAGTCGCGGCTCCATCATGGCCGCGGGGCAGATGCAGGGCGCGTTCATCATCATGATCGGCTACGCCATCGTCACGTGGCTCGTGGCGGCGCTGCTCGTCCAGTATCCGCAGTACGACCTGGTCGCGAGCGGCATCAAGCTCAAGAGCGCGCTGATCGACCACTACATCTTCTTCCTCGTGTTCCTGTTCGGAGTGCAGACGACGGACGACGCGCTCAAGGTCATCAAGGGCCTGCTGTTCGGCGCCTTGCTCGCCAACGTCATCACGATTCTCGACGCCGCCGGCGTCATCAGCCTCGGGTTCCGCATCCGCGAAGACGGCCGCACCGCGGGCGCGATCGGCGAGTCGAATCAATACGCGGCGTTCATCATCCTGTTCCTGCCGGCGACCCTCGCCGCCGCGGTGGCGGCGCATGGCTTCAAACGGCTGTTCTGGTTCGTCGCCACGCTGGTCGCCTGCATGACGCTGGTCATGACCGCGTCGCGCGGCGGATTCGTCGGTCTCGCGATGATGTGCGCGGTGGGCGCCTATCTATACCGCCATCTCATTTCCTACAGCCGGATCTCGGGCTGGGTGTTCGGCTCACTGATCCTGCTGGTGCTGGCCGTCTCGTTCTCGCAATACGGCAACCTGCTTGCCGAACGCCTGATCGGGACGGGCTCGATCGACGCCAGCACGGCCTCATCGGGACGCAGCGAAATCTGGTCGGATGCGCTCTCCGTGATGTTCCACAACCCCATTTCGCTCATCACCGGCTTCGGCTGGGACGCCTACTGCGTCCATGCCGTTCCAGTTGTCGCCGCACAATCACTATCTGGCGTTGTGGTTCAACCTGGGCCTGGTCGGGCTGTTCTGCGGGGCCTATCTATTGTTTTCCGGCATCGGGCGCGCGCGGCGCGCCAGCCTGCACGCCGCACCGCCGGTGCGCGGGCAGCTCATCGCGTTCGTACTCGGCGCCGTGGGCGTCTGCACCGCGGTGTTCTTCGTCGACCTGCACAAGCCCTGGTTCTATTTCTGGATGTACGCCGGAGTCGCCATGCGCATCGTGCTGTGCGTGCGAACAGGATCCCGTCGCCGGACCGCCGGCCGTGCCGCCGTTGCGCCGGCCGGCGGTACGCCGGGATCCCTATGGCTGGGCCAACGCGGGAACGCGATTCATGAGCGCCCGGCGTATCTGCATCGTCGGTCTCGATTCCTACGGGATGTTGTCGGGCGAGGGAAATCCGAAGTACATCGGCGGCGAGTCCATTCAGCACGTCCTGCTGGCGCGCGCATGGCGCGATCTCGGGCACGACGTGTCGATGATCGTTCACGACGAGGGTCAGGGCGCGCGCCGTCAGCATCGATGGCATCACGGCCATCGCCGCGCACACGCGCCACGGTGGATTGCCCGGTCTGCGATTCTTCTATCCGCGCACCACGCGGCTGGTGTCGGCGATGATCGCCGCCGACGCGGACATCTACTATCAGTCACCCGCCGGGGCGTACACCGGCATCACCGCGTGGTTCTGCCACGCCACCGACCGGCGATTCATCTTCCGCGTCGCCTCCGACAGCGATTGCGAGAAAGAACACGGGCGCATCCAGTTCTGGCGTGACCGCAAGCTCTACAACTACGGCCTGCGGCGGGCCGACGTGGTCGCGGCGCAAACCGAATACCAGGCGCAGTTGCTGCGCGAGAACCACGGGATCGAAAGCGCCGTGCGTCAACATGATGGTGGAGACGCCACGAGGCAGCGCGCCGGTGGAAAAGGACATCGACGTGTTGTGGGTCAGCAATCTGCGCGCGCTGAAGCGCCCGGAGCTGGCGCTCGAGCTCGCGCGCCAGTTGCCGAACGTGAAGTTTCACGCTGGCCGGCGGTCCGATGCCGGGTGGTGAGACATATTACGACGACGTGCGCGCCGCAGCAGCGCGGCTGCCGAACGTCACCATGCACGGCGCGGTGCGTTACGCAGACAGCGGAAGCGTTGTTCGATCGCGCGAAGATCTTCCTCAACACCTCGAGCATCGAAGGATTTCCCAACACTTTCCTGCAAGCCTGGATTCGCGGCGTGCCGGTGGTCTCGTTCTTCGATCCGGATTCGCTCGTGCAACGGCTGCAGCTCGGCCGCATCGCCAACTCGCTCGACGACATGCGCGAAGCCATCCGCGGCCTGCTCGAAGACGATGCCGACCGCGAGCTGATCGGGCGCCGCGCGCGCGAGTTCGCCACGCGCGAATACACGACCGGCGTCGCCGGCCGTTACCTCGAACTACTGATTCAGAACTCGCAACGAAGCGGCTGGATGCCGTTCACTGGGCGAAGCGGGGCGCGAATCAGCGCGTCAACCAGGGAGCCGATCTGCCATGAACAATCCCGATCCTGCCTTGCACCCGACATGAAGAACCTTTGACGCTCGTGACGCCGCGTGAAGCACGCGCCGCCGCGACGCCCGCCTGCGACGTGTTGTTCGTGCTCAGCAACCTCGCGCGTGGGCGGCTCCGAGAGAAAGATCGTGCGCATGGCCAATCGTCTCAAGGAAGAGGGCGTGGCACGTGAACCTGGCTTGCCTCAATGGGCCGTACACGCTCGAGCCGACGCTGCGGCGCGACGTGCCGCTGACGAAGCTCGAACGCCACGGCAAATTCTCGTTCGCAACGGTGCTGCGACTGCGCCAGATGATCGTCCGAGAGCGTCCGGCGACCGTGGTCGCGGTGAATCTCTACCAGGCGCTGTATGTGGCCTGCGCGACCTTCGCTGCTGCCGTAACGGCCGCGCATCGTGGCGCTGGTCAACACTTCGACATTCCGCGGCCGTCGTCTGCGCAAGTGGCTCTATCAGTCGGTGCTCGGCGCGGTTCGATCAGATCGTACACGGCTCACAGGCGCAGCGCGCGTTCTGGGACATCGCGCCCGGCCGCGCATCCCGGGCCCTGGAGAAATCCACGCGTCATCTACAACGGCGTGGACTCCGCGCACTTCGAGCCGGTCGTGGCCTTCGAGGCCGCCAAACGTCTGCGTGCATCGCTCGGTGTGAAGCCCGGAGCGTTGCTGATCGGCACCGTGGGCCGCCTCGCGCCCGAGAAGAACCATGAAGTGCTGCTGACGACGCTGCGGCGGCTGCGGGTGGCGCGGGTCGATGCGCACCTGGTCATCGCCGGCGACGGTCCGCTGCGCGAGCACCTCCTGCGGCGTGCGGCGGAACTCGAGATCGCCGATCGCGTGCATCTTCATCGGCGAGTTCGAAGACGTGCGGCCGGTGTTGGCCGCGCTCGATGTGTTCGTGTTGCCGTCGATCGCCGTCGAATCGTTTTCGAACGCCGCGCTCGAGGCGATGTCGATGGGCCGTCCGGTGATCCTCTCGGACATCGGCGGCGCACGCGAAATGATCCACGACGGTGTCGAAGGTTACGTGGTCTCGCCCACCGAGCTCTCCGCGCGGCTGCCGGCGATCATCGCCGCGCTGTACGCCGAGCCGCGCAAGCGTCAGCGGCATGGGAGCGGCGGCGCGCGCCCGCGCGGTGAGCCGGTTCTCGGTCGCCGGCATGGTGGCGGCGTATCGCGGGCTGCTGCACGGCGGAGATGTCGTAATGAGTGCCGATCCGACCACCGTCCTCTCGCCCAGAGCCGTTGCGCCAGTAGTCATGCCGGTGGCTGCGTCAGCCGCTGCGACTCGCCAGCCGTCGTTGCGCGAATCCGGGTCAAGGTCCTGCAGATCGGTCCGGCGCTCGACGTGCGCGGTGGCGTCACCTCGGTGGAGCAGCTCATCTGCGACTATCTACCGCCGTACGTCTCGATCCAGCACGTGGCGACGATGGAGGAGGGCACGAAGCTGTCGAAGTGCCGCGATGTTCGCGCGGGCCGTTGCAGTCGCTGCGCGCACGCTCGAATCCATCGACCCCACCATCGTGCACATCCACTTCGCCTCGCGCGGCAGCACGCTGCGCAAGATGATCCTCGCGAACATGGTGATCCGCGCCCGGCCGCCCGCTGATCCTGCACGCGCACGGCTCCGGACTTCGACCGCTTTCATCGCGGTCTGCCCGCGCCGGTGCGCCGCATCGTGAACCGCACGATGCAGCGCGCGAGCGTCCTGATCGCGCTGTCGACGCAGTGGCGCGATTTCTACGTGCACGAATGCGATGTCTCGCCTTCGCAGGTGGTCGTGCTGCCGAATCCGGTGCGGGTACCGGCGCGAGGTTCCCGACCGATCGGGACGGAGCCAGGTCCAGTTCCTGCACCTGGGGCGCCTTGGCGAGCGCAAGGGTGGCTACGACCTCGTCAACGCATTTGCCGCGTTGCCGGAATCGCTGCGCTCCCGTGCACGGCTCGTGCTCGCCGGCGACGGCGACGTCGAAGGCATGCGAAAACTGGCCGCGCCTTTCGGCGACCGCGTGCGCGTGTTGTCGTGGATCGACGCGCACGAGCGCGATCGGCTGCTGCGCGCAGAGCGATGTGTTCGCGTTGCCGTCGCGCGCCGAGGGTGTGCCGATGGCGCTGCTCGAGGCGATGGCGACGGGACTGCCCGTCGATCACCACGCCCGGTCGGTGGCATCCCGGACGTCTTCCGCGCACGGCGTCGAAGGAATGCTGGTGACGCCCGGCGACGTGGAGCAGATTCGCGCGGCGATGATGAACTACATCGAGCGACGAGGCGGCGCGCCTCGCTGCCGGCAGGCGGCGCCTGCGAACGCGCGCGGCCGTTCGACGTGCACATCTACGCGCGGCGGCTCGCGGACATCTATCAGCGCATCGCGCCGGTCGGCGGAAATCCGGGAATTTGGCATGAGCGCCGTCACGTCCTTTGCCGGCTACATGAAAAGGCATGTCCTCGGGCGAGAGTTCGTCCGGCGCAATCCGTTCTACTACGACCGTCGCGTCGGCCGTACTCGAGCGCGGCGAAGCGTGGGAGCTCGAGCGGCGGCGCGCGTGGTCGCACGACAGCTGCGCGCAGACGCTGCAGCTGGCGCAGCGGCACCGAGTACGGCGCGGTCGGTGCGCGGCGGCGACACTCGAGAGCTGGCCGCTGCTCGACAAGGAGTGTCTGCGTCACGGGCTTTCACGCGTTCACCACCGGCTGCGACTGGTTCTCGGCGTCCGCGAACACCGGCGGCACCACCGGCGTGCCGCTGAAGCTCGCTGCGATCGCTCGACGGCATCGTGTTCGAACAGGCGTGCATCGATCGCGTCATCCAGGCCGTTGGCGTCGAGGCGCGCACCGCGCGCACCGCGGTGCTGCGCGGCGACAATCCGCGCGATATCGAGGTCTCGCCGAATCCGGAATGCGAGGTGATCAACGGCGGCCGGCATCATGACTGCGCGCCACGCGGTGTCGCACACGAATGTCGAACGCATCGCCGAGTCGCTCGACAATTCCGCCCCGAGTTGCTGTGCGCCTATCCGAGCGCGCTCGAGACGCTGTGCGCGCTATCTGCGCGACCGCGGTCGCACGCTGTCGATTCCCGCGGTCGTCACGTCATCGGAAGTGTTCCGGCCCGAGGCGTGGCAGCTGGTGCAGCAGCGTTCTCGGCTGCCGGCTCGCGGACTACTACGGCCAGGCCGAGCGCATCGCGTTCGCGTACGCCACGGCGCCGGGCGAATACCGCTTCCTGCACGGCTATTCGCGCGTCGAATTCATTCCGTACGATGGGCAGCATCCTGCCGCGCGACAGTCAGTACCGGCTCTACGAAATCGTCGGCACGTCGTTCTGGAACAGTCTCATGCCCCTCGTGCGATATCGCACCGGCGACCTCGTGCGTCTGCCGGCGAACTGGGGCGAGCGCGAGCTCGAAGAGCTCGCGCTGGGCTTGCGCACGTTCCCCGGCGTGCTCGGCCGCGAACAGGAAATCCTGGTGTGCCCGCCCGGCGTGCGCATCACCGGCCTCGACTGCGTGCCGCACGACGTCGAGCACGTTGCTGCGAATCCAGGTCGTGCAGGAAGACGATCGACGAGGCGCGCATCCGCGTGGTGCCGGCGAGGCGTTCAACGTCCGCCGACGCGGCACACTGCTCGCGAACGCGCGCGCGCGCATGCCCGCGGAAGTGAAGCTGACGTGTCGAGGTCGCCGCGCGGCTGGAGCGTACGCCGCGCGGCAAGACGCCGCTGATCGTGCACCGTCCACCCGTGCACGAGGCGCTTGCGCGCGCCGGCGTCGAACCGCTGTTCACGCCGGTGAACCATGCAGCAACCCGGTTGGTATCTGCAGCGTCTCAAGTGCATGTCGGGCGCCGAAGTGGCGCACCGGCTGGCGCGCGGTTTGCGGGTCGTTGTCGCAGAAGTTCACCTCGCATGAAATGCCGCCGCGCGACTGCGTCGCGCGGACCTGCGTTTCCTGCCGCCGTTCGTCGCGATCGCGCCGGACGCATCTGACCGCCGCCGCGGAGCGCATCCTCGCGGGCCGATACCGCTTCTTCGATCTCGAGGACTGCGAGCTCGGCGATCCGCCGCAGTGGAATCGCGATCCGCTCACGCAACGCGTCGCCGGGCGCGCCGCGCGCCAGCGCCATCGACTATCGCGACGAACGCGAAGTCGGCAACATCAAGTATCTCTGGGAACCGAATCGCCATCTGCACCTGCCGGTCCTGGCGCAGGCGCATGCGCTCACGGGCGATGCGCGTTACGCGCTCGCCATTCAGTCGCAGATCGACTCGTGGATCGAGCAATGTCCGGAGGGCTGGGGTCCCAACTGGATCAGTCCGCTCGAGCTCGGCATCCGCCTCATCAACTGGAGCATCACCTGGCAACTGCTCGGGGGCCTGCGTTCGAAGTTGTTCGCCGGCGCCGAAGGCGAGGCATTTCGCGACCGCTGGCTCGACTCGATCTACCGGCAGACGCGCATGATCGCGGGCAACCTGTCGCGCTACTCGTCCGCGAACAATCACCTGATCGGCGAGGCGGCCGGCGTGTACGTCGCCGCTTCCACGTGGCCGCTGTGGCCGCAGATGACGGAGTGGGGCGAGCCGCTGCCGCGCGATTCTCGAAGAGGAATGCCACCGCCAGAACGCGCCCGATGGCGGCAACCGCGAGCAGGCCTTCGCCTACCAGACCTTCGTGCTCGACTTCCTGCTGATCGCCGGGCTCGCGGCCCGTGCGCGCGGTGAGGACTTCTCGCCTGTCTATTGGCGGCGCATCGAGGTCATGATCGATTTCCTCGCGTCCATGACCAACGTGGCCGGTCTCCTGCCCATGGTCGGCGACGCAGACGACGGGCAGGTGGTGAGCCTGGCGACCGAACCAGGATTCTCGGCGCACATGTCGCTGATCGCCACCGGGGCGGTGCTGTTCTCGAGGCCGGACCTCGCCGCCAAGGCCGGCTCGCTCGACGGCAAGACCACCACCTTGTTAGGCGTAGAAGCCGTGCGCCGGCTCGGACAGCTCAAGCAGCGGGGCCGCCAGGGCTTCCGGCCGCGGCTGCAGTTCTCCGAATCCGGCTACTACCTGATGGGTTCGGGATTCGACACTCCCGATGAAGTGCGGCTGCTCGTGGATTCGGGCCCGCTGGGTTATCTCAGCATCGCCGCGCACGGGCACGCCGACGCGCTGTCGTTCGTGTTGGGCATCGGCGACCGCGAGATCCTCGTCGATCCCGGCACCTATGCGTATCACACCGACCCCGCGTGGCGGCGCTACTTCCGCAGCACGCTCGCGCACAACACGGTGGGCATCGACGAGCAGGACCAGTCGGTGCAGGCCGGCAATTTCATGTGGACTAACCACGCGCACGCGCGTTGCATCGAATTCGAGGCCGGCGCGGATCGCCAGAGGTTCCTGGGCGAGCACTACGGATATCAGCGTCTGGAAGACCCGGTGATCCACCGGCGAGAGATCATTTGCGATACGCAGAGGCAGGTCATCGAAGTAACGGACATGCTGCGATGCGACGGCGAACATCGGGCGCGCCGCTCGTGGCATTTCGCGGAAGGCTGCCAGGTCGAGCGTGCCGGCAAAGGCCTCAAGATCACCACGGGTCTGACGCAGGTGTTATTCGAGCCGCTCGAAGCGCTCGACAGCCTGCAGATCATTCACGGCGGAAACGCCGAGCAGGGTGGCTGGGTGTCGCGCAGCTTCGGACGCAAGCAGCCCAGCACCACCGTCCACTGGTATTCGCGCGTCGCAGGAGTCACAGTGCTGCGCACACGAATCACATACACGAGGTCGCGCCAGGTTGGCCTCTGAACCTGCCATTTCCGATGTCGAGCTGCACCAGGTCGTGACCGCGGACGGTCCGAGCGGTGACCGCACGCACGCGCTGCGTCACGACGACTGCTTCGGCCTGTTCAATGAGATCGGCGACATCGATGCCGAGATGCGCAGCGAAGCGGGACTGTATCGAGGCGGAGTGCGCCATCTTTCCCGGCTCACGCTGACCATCGCGGGCCAGCGGCCGCTGTTGCTCGCCGCCTCGCCGCGCGAAGACAACGTGCTGCTCACCGTGAACCTCACCAACGCGGACGTGCGCGGCGAAGGCGGACGCGTCGTGTTGCCCAGGGGCACGCTGCACATCACCCGTTCACGTTTCATCTGGGGCGGGGTCTGCTACGAGATGATCCGCGTGCGCAATTTCGCACTGAGCACTGTGGCCGTGGAGCTCGTCATCCGCTTCGGCTCGGACTTCGAGAACATCGTCGACGTGCGCGCGCAGCGCCGCGTCGATGCCGCGCGTTCGCGCTTCGAGCGGGTGGAGCGCGACAGCGTCACGCAGGGATGTCTCGGCGCCGACGAAATCATGCGCGAGACCGTGGTGGACTGTCACACCACGGCCCCTGAGGTCATCTCCGCGGACAGCCTGCGCTACCGGCTGCAGATAGGCAGCCGCGGCGAGAAGACGATTTCCCTTGCGTTCGGTTGCCAGTCGGCCAATCACCCGATCCAGATCGCGACGTTTGCGCGGTCGCTCGCTGCCGCCGAGGAGCTGGCGCGCGTCGACGGCCGTCCGCCTTGCCAGGTGCAGTCGTCGGACGCCGCGTTCAACGGCTGGGTGCGCCGCGCGGCGGCCGACGTGGGAATGATGCGCACGGCCACTCCGCAAGGACGCATCCCGGCGGCGGGTCTGCCATGGCTGGACGCGATCTTCGGGCGCGATGCCATCATCACCGCGCTGCAGACCCTCTGGTTGTGGCCCGACATCGCGCGCGGTGTGTTGCGCCATCTCGCGGCCACGCAATGCTCCAACAGCTCCTCCGGGAATGGCTCGGAGACCGGCAAGATCCTCAACGAGTCGCGCGAAGGTTTCGCGCCTGACTACTTCGGCGTCGACACCACGCCGCTCTTCGTGATGCTGGCCGGCGCGTACTACACGCGCACCGCCGATCTCGATCTCATGAGCGAGTTGTGGCCGGCGATCACGGCGCGCGTTGCGCTGGATCGACGTGTATGGCGACGTCGACGGCGATGGCTTCATCGAAGCCCGGCCGCGCAGCACCGGGCCCGCGCATCACAGCTGGAAGAGTTCTCCGGACGCCGTATTCCATTCCGATGGCCGCCTCGCGACCGGGCCGCTGGCCATGTGCGAGGTGCAGGGCTATGTCTACGCCGCCCGGCTCGGCGCGGCGCGCATCGCCCGCTCACTCGGCGAGGCGCCGCGCGCCATTGCGCTCGTCGAAGCCGCGCAGGCGCTGCAGGCGCGATTCAACACCGCGTTCTGGTGCAGCGACATCGAGACCTTTGCGCTCGCGCTCGATGGCGAGAAGCAGCCTTGCCGCGTGCGTACCTCCAATCCGGGGCATTGCCTCTACACGGGAATCGCGCACGCCGAACACGCTCGCCAGATCATCGCCGGTCTCGGTGACGAACACTGCTTTTCGGGATGGGGCGTGCGGACGGTGGCCGAGACCGAGCTGCGCTACAACCCGATGTCGTATCACACCGGGTCCGTCTGGCCGCACGAAAACTCGCTGATCGCCGCCGGCGCCGCGCGCTACGACGACAAGATTTTCGCGTCGCGAATCCTCACCTCGCAGCTCGAAGCCGCGCGTCATTTCGATCTCCTTCGCCTGCCGGAATTGTTCTGCGGTTTCCGGCGCAAGCGCCGCGAGGCGCCGCTGCATTTTCCCGTCGCCTGCTCACCCCATTCCACCTCCGCCGGCGCCACCTTCCTGTTGCTGCAGAGCGTGCTCGGCATCGGTATCGATGCACTCGACCGGCAGATCGTGCTGTCGCATCCGGTGGTGCCCGATGGCTTCGACGAGATCTGCGTGAAAAACCTGGAAGTTCAGGACGCGTCCGTGGACTTCACCGTGCGGAAGCACGGTGGGTCTGTGAGCGTCAGCGTGGAGAGAAGGGAAGGGAAGGTGGATCTGGTGATTCGGAGTTGATGTAGGCATCGCGCACCCTCCGCACGGTCCCCGCGTCAGCCCGATGCCCCCGTGTCAGGCGCTTCCTACACCCATGTGCGGAGCAGTCCCGCACTGGCGGCATTTACACTCTGACGCACCTCGTAGGTATCAGGCATTACATGGAAATCTCCGCACGCGGAAGGACGACGGCGGCGCGCCGCCGCACGCCGCAGACCGTCAAATCCAAAGCCACGAAAGATAACGGAGGGAATGGCCACGCCGCGGCACCTGATCTCGATTTGAAGAAGCTTCTGCGTGCATTGCAGGCAGTGCGTGACGGCGACTTCAGCGTGCGCCTTGCACCAGATCAGACCGGCCTCGGCGGCAAGATCGCGGATGCGTTCAACGAAATGGTCAGCGCCAACGAACGCATGGCGTCGGAGCTCGAGCGCGCGGGTCAGATGGTCGGCAAGGAAGGCAAGACGCGTGTACGCGTCGCGAGCGAACGCCGCACGGGGTCGTGGGGCGACATGGAGTCGTCGGTCAACACACTGATCGACGATCTGCTGTGGCCCACGGCCGAAGTGACGCGAACCATCACTGCCGTCGCCAAAGGCGATCTCACGCAGAGCATGCGGCTCGAAGCCGATGGACGCCCCTTGAAGGGCGAATTCCTGCGTTCCGCCAACGTGGTCAACGAGATGATCACGCAGATGGGCGTGTTCACCTCCGAAGTGACGCGCGTGGCGCGCGAGGTAGGTACCGAAGGAAAGTTAGGCGGTCAGGCCGCGGTGCTCGGCGCCAGCGGCGTGTGGAAAGACCTCACCGACAACGTGAATTCGATGGCCGCGAACCTCACCGGCCAGGTGCGCAACATCTCCGAAGTGACCATCGCCGTGGCGAACGGCGACCTGTCGCGCAAGATCTCGGTGGACGTGCGCGGCGAAATCCTGCAGCTCAAGGAAGCCATCAACACGATGGTGGACCAGCTTCGTTCGTTCGCCTCCGAAGTGACGCGCGTGGCGCGCGAAGTAGGCACCGAAGGAAAGTTAGGCGGCCAGGCCATCGTGCCCGGCGTCGCGGGCACATGGAAGGATCTCACCGACAACGTGAATTTCATGGCCGGAAATCTCACCGGCCAGGTGCGCAACATCGCCGAGGTGACCACGGCCGTGGCGAACGGCGACCTCTCGCGCAAGATCACGGTGGACGTGCGCGGCGAAATCCTCCAGTTGAAGGAAACCATCAACACGATGGTGGACCAGCTTCGATCGTTCGCGTCCGAAGTGACGCGTGTGGCGCGCGAGGTAGGCACCGAAGGCAAACTCGGCGGCCAGGCCATCGTGCCCGGCATCGCGGGCACGTGGAAAGATCTCACCGACAACGTGAATTCGATGGCCTCGAACCTCACGGGCCAGGTGCGCAACATCTCCGAAGTGACCATCGCCGTGGCGAGCGGCGACCTGTCGCGCAAGATCACGGTGGACGTTCGCGGCGAAATCCTGCAGCTCAAGGAAACCATCAACACGATGGTGGATCAGCTTCGATCGTTCGCTTCTGAAGTGACGCGCGTGGCGCGCGAAGTAGGCACCGAAGGCAAACTCGGCGGCCAGGCCATCGTGCCCGGCATCGCGGGCACGTGGAAGGATCTCACCGACAACGTGAATAGCATGGCCGGCAATCTCACCGGCCAGGTGCGCAACATCGCCGAGGTGACCACGGCCGTGGCGAACGGCGACCTCTCACGCAAGATCACGGTGGACGTGCGCGGCGAAATCCTGCAGCTCAAGGAAGCCATCAACACGATGGTGGACCAGTTGCGATCGTTCGCGTCCGAAGTGACGCGCGTGGCGCGCGAAGTAGGCACGGACGGAAAGTTGGGCGGCCAGGCCGAAGTGACCGGCGTGTCGGGCGTGTGGAAAGAACTCACCGACAACGTGAATTCGATGGCGTCCAACCTGACGAACCAGGTGCGCAATATCGCCGAGGTGACCACCGCGGTTGCCAGAGGCGACCTCTCGCGCAAGATCACGGTGGATGTGCGCGGCGAAATCCTGCTGCTGAAGGAAACCATCAACACGATGGTGGACCAGCTCAACGGCTTCGCGGCCGAAGTGACGCGCGTGGCGCGCGAGGTAGGCACCGAAGGAAAACTGGGCGGCCAGGCGACGGTGACCGGCGTGGCCGGCACGTGGAAGGATCTCACGGACTCCGTGAATGCCATGGCCACGAACCTCACGGGCCAGGTGCGCAACATCGCCGAGGTGACCACGGCCGTGGCGCGCGGCGACTTGTCCCGCAAGATCACGGTGGAAGTGCGCGGCGAAATCCTGCAGCTCAAGGAAACCATCAACACGATGGTGGACCAGTTGAACTCCTTCGCCGCCGAAGTGACGCGCGTGGCGCGCGAGGTAGGCACCGAAGGAAAGCTGGGCGGCCAGGCCAACGTGCGCGACGTGTCCGGTGTGTGGAAAGAGCTCACCGAAAACGTCAACGTCATGGCGAACAACCTCACCGAGCAGGTGCGCGGCATCGTCAAGGTGGTGACCGCGGTCGCCACCGGCGACCTGCGTCAACGCCTCACCGTGGAATCGAAAGGTGAAGTCGCGGCGCTCGGCGAAACGATCAACTCGATGACGGGCACGCTCGCGATTTTCGCCGACCAGGTGACGTCGGTGGCACGCGAGGTCGGCGTGGAAGGCCGTCTCGGCGGCCAGGCGCACGTGGCCGGCGCGTCCGGCACTTGGAAGGATCTCGTCGCCAACGTGAACATGCTGGCGGCGAATCTCACGACGCAGGTACGTGCCATCGCCGAAGTGGCCACGGCCGTGACCAAGGGCGACCTGACGCGATCGATTCAGGTTGAGGCGCGCGGCGAAGTGTCCGAGCTCAAGGACAACATCAACGCGATGATCCACAACCTCCGTCATACGACGGATCGCAACACCGAGCAGGACTGGCTCAAGACGAACCTCGCCAAGTTCAGCCGCATGATGCAGGGTCAGCGCGACCTCGTGACATTGGGCAACACGCTGCTGGCCGAATTCGCGCCGCTCGTGAGCGCTCACCAGGGCGTGATCTACATCGTCGACTACAACGAAGGCCAGCGATACCTCATGCAGCTCGCCAGTTACGCCGACGTGCGCGATTCGGCCGAACCGCGGCGCTACCGTTTCGGTGAAGGCTTCGTGGGTGAGTGCGCCGTGCAACGGCAGCGCCTTCTGCTCGCGCGTATTCCCCCGGATACGGTGCGCCTCAACAGCGGACTCGTGGATGCCCAGCCGCGCAACGTCATCGTGTTGCCCGTGCTGTACGAAGGCGAGGTGAAGGCCGTCATCGAACTCGCTTCGCTGTACGAATTCACCGCTTCGCATCTCGCATTCCTCGAGCAGCTCACCGGATCCATCGGCGTGGTGCTGAACACCATCGAAGCCACGATGCGCACGGAAGGCCTGCTCAAGCAGTCGCAGGAGCTCGCCGGCGAACTGCAGACGCAGCAGGTCGAACTGCAGCAGACCAACGAGGAGATGGCCACGAAGGCACGCCTGCTCGCCGAGCAGAACGCCGAGGTGGAGCGCAAGAACCAGGAAATCGAGCAGGCACGCAAGGCGCTCGAAGAAAAGGCCGCCGAGCTCGCGCTCACGTCGCGCTACAAGACCGAGTTCCTGGCCAACATGTCGCACGAGCTGCGTACGCCGCTCAACAGCATCCTGATCCTGGGTCAGCAGCTCTCCGAAAACCCGGAGAGCAATCTCTCGCCGCGCCAGGTGGAGTTCGCCAAGACCATTCATGCGGCCGGCACCGACCTGCTGAACCTCATCAGCGACATCCTCGACCTGTCGAAGATCGAATCCGGTACGGTCACCGTCGAGAGCGAGGAGCTGGCGTTCTCGCAATTGCGCGAGACCATCGATCGCAACTTCCGTCACGAGGCGGAATCCCGTCACCTCACGTTCACCACCGACTTCGATCCGCGCCTCGGCCGCCACATGGTGACGGACGCGAAGCGCCTCATGCAGATCGTGAAGAACCTGCTGTCGAACGCCATGAAGTTCACGGCGCAGGGCAGCGTGCGCCTGCACGTCGGCCCCGCGATGCTCGGCTGGACCGCCGATCACCCGGTGCTCTCGCAGGCGAAGAACGTGGTCGAGTTCTCGGTCACCGACACCGGCATCGGCATCTCGCCGGAAAAACAGCGGATCATCTTCGAGGCATTCCAGCAGGCCGACGCCGGCACGGCGCGCAAATACGGCGGCACGGGCCTGGGGCTCGCCATCAGCCGCGAGCTGGCGCACCTGCTCGGCGGCGAGATCCGCCTCAAGAGTTCGCCGGGCGCGGGCAGCACGTTCACGCTCTATCTGCCGCTCGCGTACCAAGGCGCGGCCTATGGCCGCGGCAACACGCCCACGTTCATCAAGCAGCCGTCGGCGGCTCTGCCGGCACCGGCGTTGCCGGCGCCGCACATCGAACGTGTCGAGGACGACCGCGAGACGATCGACGAGGGCGACAGCACCGTGCTCATCGTCGAGGACGAACCGCGCTACGCCAGGATGCTGCTCGAAGCCGCGCACGGCAAAGGCTTCAAGGTGCTGGTGGCGCAGAATGGCGCGGACGCTTTGTCGCTGGCGCGAAAGTACCAGCCCGACGCGATCACGCTCGATGTGTTCCTGCCCGACATGCTGGGCTGGACGGTGCTCAATCAGCTCAAGCACGACCCGGCCACGCGGCACATCCCGGTGCAGGTGCTCACGGTCGAAGAGGAACGCCAGTACGGCCTGGAGCGCGGGGCCTTCTCGTTCATGACCAAGCCGGCGAGCGTCGAGGGCCTGCAGTCGGTGTTCACGCGGATCCAGGAATTCATCGAACCGCGCGTGCGCGAGCTCCTGGTCGTCGAAGACGATTCCGCCGAGCGCATGAGCGTCGCGGCGCTCATCGAAGCCTCGGACATCCGCATCTCCACCGCCGAGAGCGGTGCGCGGGCGCTCGAGCTCATGCGCGAACGCAAGTTCGATTGCGTGATCCTCGACCTCAAGCTGCCGGATATCTCCGGGTTCGAGCTGCTGACGGAGATCCAGCGCGACGAGAACATGCGCGATGTTCCTATCGTGGTGTTCACGGGCCGCGAGCTGACTCACGAAGAGGAATCCGAGCTGCGCCGGCGCGCCAAGAGCATCGTGCTGAAGGGCGTGCAGAGTCCGGAACGGCTGCTCGACGAAACGGCGCTGTTCCTTCACCGCAAGGTGAGCGACCTGCCCGAAGCGAAGCAGCGCATGATCGAGAAGCTGCACGAAAGTGACGAGCCGCTGCGCAACCGCAAGGTACTGGTGGTCGACGACGACGTGCGCAACATCTTCGCGCTCAACAGCCTGCTGGAGCGCCACGGCATGAACGTGATCACGGCCACCAACGGCCAGGACGCCATCAAACTACTGGACAGCAATCCGGATCTATCGCTGATCCTGACCGACGTGATGATGCCGGAAATGGACGGCTACGAGACCATGCGGCGCATCCGCGAAATCCCCGCGTTCCGCATGTTGCCCATCATCGCGCTCACCGCCAAGGCCATGAAAGGCGACCGCGAGAAATGCCTGCAGGCCGGCGCTTCCGATTACGTGGCGAAGCCGGTGAACACCGGCCAGCTCCTGTCACTCGTCCGCATGTGGTTGCAGCCATGAACGACCGCGCTGCCGCCAATATCCTGATGGTGGATGACCAGCCGGCGCGGCTCCTGACGTACCGCGCCATCCTCGAGCCGCTGGGCCACAACCTCGTCGCGGTGAATTCCGGCCTCGAAGCGCTCGACGCGCTCATGAAGCAGGAATTCGCGGTGGTGCTGCTCGACGTCAAGATGCCCGGCATGGACGGCTTCGAGACCGCCGAGCTCATTCACGATCATCCGCGCTTCGAGGCGATACCGATCATCTTCGTGACCGGCGTGCACGTGACGGAGTTCGACCGGCTCAAGGGCTACAAGGCCGGCGCCATCGACTACGTGTACATCCCGGTCATTCCGGAAATCCTGCGCAGCAAGGTGGCGGTGCTGGTGGAGCTCTACGCCAAGCGGCGCGAGCTGCAGGCGGTCAACCGGGAGCTCGCGGATTCGAACAAGATGCTCGCCGAGGCCAACTCCGCGCTGCAGACGGAAAAGACGCGTGAGCTTCAGGAGCTCAATGGCCACCTGCAAAAGGCCAACGAGGAACTGTCGCGCTCCGAGAACATGCTCAAGGAAGCGGTGGTCAAGCGGGACGAATTTCTGGCGATGCTGTCGCACGAGCTCCGCAATCCATTGTCCCCGCTGCGTAATGCCTCGCACATGCTCATGCAAGGCGACACGCAGGATCCGAAGATCATCTGGTCGCGCGGTGTCATCGAGCGCCAGCTGAAGCACATGATCCGCCTCGTCGACGACCTGCTCGACGTCTCGCGCATCGCGCGCGGCAAGATCGTACTGGTGTCCGAGCGCGTGAACGTGGTCGGAGATCATCGCCGCGGCCGTGGAAACCGTTCAGCCCTTGCTCGAGCAGAAGAAGCAGCACCTCGAAGTCAGCAACGAGGATGCCAACCTCACCGTTCGCGGCGATCCGGTGCGCCTCTCCCAGGTCGTGGGTAATCTGCTGCACAACGCGGCCAAGTACACGGGCGAGGGTGGCCGCATCGTGCTGCTCACGCGTTCCAACGCGGGCAAGGCGGAGATCTGCGTACGCGACAGCGGCATCGGTATTTCCGAAGAGTCCATTTCTCACATCTTCGAACTGTTCACGCAGATTCCGAGCGAGCGCGTGAATACGGGCGGAGGACTCGGCATCGGGCTCGCGCTGGTGCGCGCGCTGGTGGAGCTGCATGGCGGCGAAATCGGCGCTTCGAGCCAGGGTCTCGACCAGGGCAGCGAGTTCATGGTCCGCCTGCCTTTGTACGTCGGCGCGGAGGCGGTGGACGGCGCCGCGCAAACTACTTCGCGGGCCGAACCGGTTGCCCAGGTCCGCCGGAATATCCTGATCGCCGACGACAACCAGGACGCGCTCGAGAGCCTGGCGCTCATGTTGCGTCTCGAAGGCCATGAGGTTCATTGCGCCTCGGATGGCGAGGAAGCGCTGGCGCTGGCGGGACAACGCAGGCCCGAGATCGTGGTTCTCGACGTCGGCATGCCGAAGCTCGACGGTTGCGAGGTCGCCCGCCGGATCCGCGCCGAGAGCTGGGGGCGCGGCGCCGTGCTCGTCGCGCTCACGGGCTGGGGACAGGATGTCGACCGCCGCCGCTCGCGCGAAGCGGGATTCGACATGCACCTGGTGAAGCCGGTCGACCCGGCCACCATTTGCGAAATGCTGGTTACCTAGTCAGGGCTGACGCCCACGACGGGAAATTTGCGGAAGGTTGTCACAGTCCGCGATCACAGCGTGATTCCCTTGCTGCGCAATTGAACGTAACTACATGTAAGGTTGCGCCCAATTGCTGGGAGGCACGCCATGGCGCTATACGCGTTCGACGGTACATGGAACTCGGAAAAGGATGCCGGGGAGTACGACAGGAACACCAACGTGGTGCGGTTCAAGGACCTCTACGCGGGACCCAAATTCTTCTACAAGGGCGTCGGCACCAAACACGGCACGCTCGGCAAGTTTGCCGGTGGCGCGTTCGGAGTTGGCGGCCACGATCGCATCGAAGACGCGAAGCGGGACATGGAGAAGCAGTTCGCGGCCGGCGACCGCGAAATCGACATCACGGGATTCAGCCGCGGCGCAGCATTGGCGGTGCATTTCGCGAATGTGATTGCCGACGACGGCATCACCGTGGGCGGCAAGCTCGAACGTCCGCCGGTGCGTTTTCTGGGTGTTTGGGACGTGGTCGCCGCGTTCGGCATTCCGATCAACCTCGGCTTCAATTTCAATCGCGTCAACCTGGGTTACAAGCTCGGGCTCTCGAAGGGCGTGAAGTTCTGTTATCACGCATTGGCGCTCGACGAAGCGCGCCAGGCATTCCGGCCCACGCGCGTGCGGGGCGGTTGCGAAGTCTGGTTTCGCGGCGTGCACTCCGATGTCGGCGGCGGCAACAACAATCACGCGCTCAACGACATCACGTTGCGCTGGATGCTGCGCAAGGCCGTCGCCAGCGGCCTGCCCATGCTGGCGGACTGTGTCGGCACCGCGTGCACACGCGTCAACATCGACGGGAAGATCGGCGACAACTTCGATCCCATCCACAATCGCTCGCGCGAACCCAAGGCCGACGACCGCTTTCACTACACGGTGGGGGTGCGCCCTAAACATGTGAATCCGCCGGATCCGTGTACGCGTGAGACAGAGCTCCTCGAAGGCCAGCCCTGGAATCCCGCATGAGCGGCAAACCTGCGCCCCCGCCAGAGGAGCGGGTCGAGGTCTTCGACGAATTTCTGCTGAAGGAGCGTCTCGCGCTCAAACTACCCTGCGGCAAGGAGCAGCTCGCCGAACCCTGCGGTTCCGCGCTGGCGATCTCCGGCGGCGGCATCCGCTCGGCATCCTTCGCGCTCGGCGTCATCCAGACGTTTCTGAACGAGACACCCGGCAATTCGAAGCCCGAGTCTGGCGAGACCTGCTTCGACCGCTTCGACTACATGTCCACGGTGTCCGGCGGCGGATACATCGGCGGCGCCGTATCCTGGCTCAAGCATCATTTCGGGAAGGGCGGAAGCTGGCGGACCTATCTCGGCGCCAGCGACCTGGGGGCGCGCAGCGCGGAATTCCACGCGGATGGAATCGAAGGCGTGGATGGCAGCAAGTTCACCTGGCTCGATTACTTCCGCCAGCACGGCAACTATCTGAAGCCGTCCAGCTTTTCGACGATGTCGCTCGTGGGCGTGGCGCTGCGCGGAATGCTGATCACGATGTCGGTGTACACGGCGATCCTCGCCGCGATCCTCTGGGGCCTGCAGTCGGGCGGTGTTCTGCCGCCGGCGATTGGCGAAGCGCAGCCCTGGGCCGGTCATCCGCAGCGCATCGAATCGTTTCTGTTGTTCCTGGGGCTCATCGCCGGCGGTGCGTTCCTGTTGTTCGGCATCGCGAGCTGGTTAGGCAGTATTCCAACCAAACACTCGGTGCGAATCGGCGTGATTCCGCCGTTCCTGTTCGTGGTGGCAGGTGTGTGGGTGCTCTGGAGTTCGAAAGGCGGCCTTTCGTTCGACCATCCCGAGCTGCATTGGCGCTGGCCGGTCGCCGCCGGCTTTCTCGTGGCGGCAGGTGCGTGCTCCGTTCTGCTGTGGTGGTCGCTGGACGACTACGGGCAGGCCCGCAACGGCACCCATGTCGTGCACAAATGGCAGTACCGCGTTCGCATCCTCTACCAGCAGGTGCTGGGGCCGCTGCTCACCGGACTCACCTTGATAGTGGCCGTCTGGAGCGTGCCCATCGTCTACCGGCTCATCCACACCGAACTGGGTGCGTTGCAGGCCGGCGCCACGAGCTCACTGCTGGGCGTGGCAGGCGCCATCTACCAGTTCGTCGCGGGGCGAGACAAGAAGTCCACGGCATCGAAATTCGCCACGGTGCGCATTCTCATCACGGCCGTACTTCTCGTGTATGGAATCCTGATGATGGCCTATTGGGTGGTGCAGGCGAGCGAAGACCATCCGCTGCCGATCGGCAACGGAATTCCGTTGATGGCGATCATCAGCGTGCTGGGCGTTCTGCTCGGGTTCATCGTGAACGCCAACTATATCGGCATCGGGCGCATGTACCGCGACCGGCTCATGGAATTGTTCCTGCCCGACAAGGAAGCCATTCGCGACAACCAGTGGCGCCGTGCCGGCAACGCGGACCAATTCGACCTCACGAAGCTCGTCGACGAAGATGGCGCGCCGCAACGGCCGATGCATCTCGTCAATTGCAACGTGGTGATGGTGGGCGCCAAACAGGACCGGTTTCGCGGCCGCGGCGGCGACAGCTTCGTGCTGAGTCCGCGATTCTGTGGCAGCAGCGCCACCGGATGGGTCGAGACCAGCAAACTCGGTGACGGGCACTTCACGCTGGCGACCGCGGTGGCATCGTCCGGTGCCGCGGCAAGCCCGCATGCGGGAGTGGCGGGGCGCGGCATCACGCGCAATCCACTCGTCTCGCTGCTGCTGTCGCTCACCAACGTGCGCCTCGGTTACTGGATCCGCAATCCACGCGCGTCGCAGGAACCCAAGGACTGGCACAAATGGTTTCCGCCGAATCTGCTCTTGCCCGGCATCCGCCAGGGCTTGTTTGGCAGCGGCACCACGGAGAACGCGTTTTTCATCGAGCTCACAGACGGCGGGCACTTCGACAACACGGGTCTGTACGAACTCATCCGCCGGCGCGTGAAGATCATCGTGCTCTCGCAGGGCAGCCAGGATCTCAAGTATTCGATGGACGACCTCGCCAACGTCATCCAGCGCGTGCGCGTCGACTTCGGCGTGCACATCCGCTTCACCAGCGAGACCTACCCGCTCTCGGCGATGCGGCCGCCGGAGGAGGGCACGGTGGTCAAACGCGGCTGGGCGCTCGGCAGCATCAAGTATCCGGGCACGGACTCGCAGGGCATCCTGCTGTACCTGCAGGCCTCGCCGATCGCCGGCATGAACGCCGACACCGCGTCCTACTGGCGCCGCAACTTCGATTTCCCGAATCAAACTACCGCCGACCAGTTCTTCGACGAAGAACAGCTGGAGGCTTATCGCGAGCTCGGCATGGGCATCGCGCAAACCGCGGTCAAGGCGCTGAAGGGCGAACACGAGCCGTGGGACGAGCCCATGACGGCGCTGCGCAAGACCTTCGGCTGGTAGACCGACCCGGCCGCGGTAGCTAGAAAGCGACCGTGGCGGTTTCCTTCGGCTTCACGGTGACGGGTTTCGTTGCGCTGGCTCGGCCCTTGATACGCACGGTGTGAATGCCCGCGGGCACCGGCACGGCTTCTCCGCCGACGAGACCGCTGGCCAGCACCTGGCCTTGCGAGTTCATCACCTCGAAGCCGGGGCGCAGAGCTTCGGTCAGCGATTTGTCGAGACCGGCGCCATCCTTGGCGTCGAAGAAGGCGCCGCCACCGGCATCCGACCAGCGGCGGAACGTCGTGGCCAGCTTTTCGTCGTCGAGCGCGAAGCCGACGATGCTGACACGCGTGGTGATTCCGGCCTTGCGCAGCCGTTCGATGGCTGCCGCCGGGTCGCCGCCGCAGGTTTCCTCGCCATCGGTGACGAGCATGATGAGCTTTTCACCCTGGACGCCCTTGAGGTCGTCGGAAACCTTGTCGAGCGAGGCGCCGATCGGGGTCTTGGCGCCATTCTTCGCGACCAGCGCCGCGATGCGTTGCCCAACCGCGGCAGGATTCAGCGGCGCCAGCGGCACGTCCAGATCCGTCTGGCAGGAGTCCACCTCGCGGCCGAACACGCGGAACGCGAACGGCGTGCCGGCGGGAATGGTGGAGGAGGTGAGCTTGGTCAGCGTCTTCTTGGCGATGTCGATGCGCCGTTCGGCGCCTAACTTCTGCAGCATGCTGCCGGAGGCGTCGAGGATGATTTCGATGGCGCCGGATTTTTCGCCCGCGGGGAGGGTGACGGCGACCTTGCCGGGCTCGTTCTTCGAAGGCAGCACCGTGATGGTTGCGCGCGCCAGCGTGAGGTATTTCTCCGCGGTGGAGTAGCGCAGCTCGTATTCGCCGGGCACGAGTGGCGCCACGAGGCTGCCGGGATTGTTCTTCGGCGTCGTGTAGAAGTACGACGAGGTATAGGTGCCCTCGCGCGCGCCCTTCGCCACGATGGTCACGTAATTACGCGGATTGTCCGGGCCCTTCCACGTGGCCTTGAAGGATTCGCCGGCCACGACCTGCGCGGGGCCGGCGACGGTGCCTTCGACCGAGGTGACGGTGACGGGCGCGCGCGCGAGCGTGTTGTATTCTTTCCCTGTGGCGTAACGCAGCTCATAACTGCCCGGAACATCGGGCGCCGTGAACTCGAGCGTGTTGCCCTTGCTCGTGTATTCGTAACGCTCGTAGGTTTTCTCCACGGTGCCGGCCTTTACGAGCGTGACGAAGTCACGCGTATTGTTGGGTCCCGTCCAGGTCACCTTGAATTTGGCGCCGGCGGCCACCTGTGCGGGGCCGGTCACCGTCGCGGTGACGCCACCTACCGTGAGCGGCTGCCGCGCGATGATCGTGTCGTTGACGCCGAGGATGTATCGCACTTCGTAGGTACCGGCCTTTTCGGGTACCTGGAGCTTCACCGGGCTGCCGTCACGCGCGTATTTGTAGTCGAGATAAGTGCGGCCGCCGGGCCCGGGTTCGCCGATCGTGATGTAGTCGCGCTCGTTCGCGGGACCCGTCCAGGTCACTTCGAGCGTGCTGCCGGCGGCAGCGGTGGTGGCGGAGCTGACACTGGCCTTCGCCGCGGTGATCTTGATGGGTTTGCTCAGCAGGGTCTTGTAGGGTGAGGCGGCCGCGCACAGGCGCAACTCGTAGTCGCCCGCTTCGGCCGGCATGACGAGCTTCAAGGATGCGGCGGTTGCATACACGTAGGCCTTGTAGCTGCCTTCAGGCGTGCCTTTGGGTACCACGGTGACGAAGTCCCGCGGATCCGCCGAGCCGGTCAGCTGCATCGTGATCGTGGAGCCCGCTCCGGCGGTCGCGGGTGCGGCGAGGCCGGGCGCGGCCAGCACGCTGCCGCTGGCGAGAGCTAACAAGACGGTCAGGAGGATGCGCATCGTCGGGTCACTCCGTGGAAGGACGCGGGGAGTTTAAGAGTTTCCCCGTGAGGTGTTGTTAGGACTTTTCGCAAGGTTTACGACATTCGCGCCGGTGGCGCGTATTGACGCGTTATGCGCGGGAGTATAGTGCGCCGTCGGGAAAAACAGGGAGGGTGGTGATATGCCGAAGCCGGCGAAGCGGGTTTCAGAGGTTCGTCCCAGGCAGGCGGTGTTCGCCGCCAGCATCAAGCAGTTTCCGAAGCGCCTGGTCCTGCTCACCGAAGGCGATTCCTGGTTCAGCTATCCGCTGAACGCCAACATCGCCGACTACATCGAGATGATGAGCGACTTCTCGCTGCTGCGGCTCGAGCACAACGGCGACGAGGCACGCGATATCCTTGGGCCCGGAAGCGAGCAACTCAAGAAGCTCAAGTATTACCTCAAGAATTATCCCGTCGACGCGCTGCTGCTGAGCGCCGGCGGCAACGACCTGGTGTCCGGCGAGCTCGCCAAGGTGCTCGACAGGAAGGTGGCAGGCGCCACCTGGCAGAGCACCATCAAACTCGCCCCGCTAACTACCATACTCGACGACATCGTCGCCTCGTTCGCGCGCCTGCTCGACGCGCGCGATGCGTTGCGGCCCAAGTGCGTGGTGGTGGCGCACAGTTATTGCTATTTCCAGCCCACCGGCCGCAAGGCCACCGGCCCCTTCGGGCTGGGCAAGGCCGGGCCGTGGATGCGTCCCGTGCTCGTCGCGAAGGGCATCGATCCCGACACCGAGGGCCGCGACCTCGCGAAATACCTCGTCGACGAACTGCATGCGCGGCTCAAGGCGCTCGCCGCCGCCCGGAGCCGGTTTCAGGTGGTGGACATGCGAGCCGCGATCCCCGTGGACAACGTCCACTGGGCCGACGAAATACATCCGAGCGGAACGGGGTTCCGCCGGCTGGCCGAAGATTTCTGGCGGCCGGTGCTCAAGGCGCAGTTTCCCGGACGGGGATTCGACTGATGCACGACGAGCAGCTGCGACCGGTGCTCGACCGCCTTCTGGCAACCCGACGCGCCAAGGTGGAAGACACGCAGAGTGGAGCGCGCAAGGGTCTGCGCGTGTTGTTCACGTGTCATTCCGGAAAGAACAAACTTCTCGCCGCGCAATTGTTCGCGCACGAACTCTCGGTGGACCTGTTCGAGATCGACCTCGACCGTCTCGTGAGTAAATTCGTCGGGGACACCGAGAAGAACCTGGACGCGCTGTTCAAGGCTGCCGAGGCTTCGGATGCCGTGCTGCTGCTGGATGGCACGGATCAGCTCTTTGGCGGCACGCAGTGGGATGCCGAAGAGTCCGGGCGTTTCCCCAGTCTCAACGTCGCCCAGCTGCGACAGCGCATCGAATCGTACGATGGCGTGGTGTTGTTAGGAGCGGGCGACACCAAACAGGTCGATCCAAGGCTCGCACGCCAGTGCGACGAGGTCGTGGAACTCGCCGACGACTGATTCTCGTGCGCGTCCTACGCTTGTAATCCGCGCTGCTGACCACCCTGTGGGCAGGCGCCTACGCGCCTTGCACCAGCAACCCTGCATCTCGCAAATCGCAGAACGGCAATGATGCGCTCCGCCGGCACCGAATAGCGGTGTCAAACAACGCGGAGATATCGATGCTTCATTACGCAGTCATATTTTTCGTCATCGCGCTGATCGCAGCCGTGTTCGGCTTTGCCGGCATTGCCGCGGGCGCAGCGGGAATCGCGAAGATCCTTTTCTTCGTCTTCCTGATTCTCGCGATCGTCAGTTTCATTGCCAATACGGCACGGAGATAAGAGGTTTATATGCAGAAAACGAAAGGCTTTATCGGTGCGGTCGTCATGGTCGCCACCCTCGCGATGGTCGCCTGCGCGTCCACGCGCACGACCAAGTCCGCTGGTGAGCAGGTGGATGACACGGTCACCACGGCGAGCGTCAAGTCGGCCCTGATTGCCGATCCGGTCACCAAGGCGCATCAGATCGACGTCGAAGTGTTCAAGGGCACCGTTCAGCTGAACGGCTTCGTGGACACGGCCGCGAGCAAGACGCGCGCGACCGAAGTGGCGAAGAGCACCAAGGGCGTGACCTCGGTCCGCAACAACCTCACCGTCAAGACGACTGAGCGCAGCGGCGAAACGGTCGTCGACGATGGCGTCATCACCACGAAGGTGAAGTCCGCCCTCGCCGGCGATCCGCGCACCAAGGCGCACCAGATCAACGTCGAGACGCGTTCAGGCGCGGTGCAGCTCTCGGGCTTCGTCGACACTTCGGAAGCGAAGTCGACGGCCGAAGAACTGGCCCGTGCGGTCGACAACGTCAAGTCCGTGGACAACGAGCTCGACGTAAAGAAGTAAGTAACAGCGAGGCCCGGTTCGCGGGCGAAATCGACGGGGCCGGAGTGGCGACACTCCGGCCCCGTTTTATTTTGGCCTACAGGAATCTGCGCCGCGTTCCGACTCCGGCGCGCTTCGCGCAACGGCACAGTGAGTTCTACCGCGGAATCGCGGCCTTCCACCCACAGGAGACACACATGAAACCCGAGAATCGCATCGAACGATTCACCACTCACTGGCAGAACACGTTCAAGGACGAGCCTTACTACAGCGAGAAGTACTCGTGGGAAGACTTCGACCCGGCGTATCGCTATGCGTACAAGTCGTACGAAGAAAACCCGCACGCACGTTTCGAGGATCTCGAGACGAGGCTCGAGGCCGGCTGGGACATCGCCAAGGGCAAGTCGAAGCTTGCGTGGCTGGATGCCAAGCAGGCGATCCGCTCGGCGTGGGACAGCGTTGAGCGCGTGTTACCTGGCGATGCGGATCGCGACGGGCGATAAGCAGTGAAAAGAGGGGGCGCTGCTTGGGGGTGTGCGGGCCCCAGCGAGCGCCCCCGCGTATGAGATGAGTTCGCTACAGCCGGGCCCTTCGGTCTAGTGGGGCAGCGCTAGAAATAGGTCCGCCGCTTCAGCGCGAAGACTTTCTTTTCGTGGGAGATTCACGCGACTGCGAAGAGTCCGTTTGTAGCGGATCGCGGCTGCGTGCCATGAAGCCCGAAAGACTCGTCCCGCTCTCTCATCTCATACGCGTGTGCGCTCGCTGGGGCGCGTACGTCATCGAACCGCGCTCCGCTTTCACGCCGTGGTCGATCGGAGAAGAGGTGCACGGTCTGGAGGCCTTCCCGACGCCGGGGCTACACGCCTCTATATCTTGGAGAACGGAGCTGCGGTTCGTCGCTACGATGAGCCCCGTCCCCTTTTCCTAGGAAACGAGGAATGTCCCCATTAACCCACTAAAGCCAGTACTGGATTGGCAGCCACATCAGCTCCTTGAACCGCTCTTTGAACCCTCGCTTCTTCCAGGTGGCCAGCGTGATCTCTTTCGAGTCGGCGAGGTCGGTGGCGAACATTCGCGACATCTCTTCGGCGAATCCTTCGTCGATCACGCACACGCTGATTTCGTTGTTGTGCACGAAGCTGCGCCAGTCGAAATTGGTCGAGCCGATCGACGACCAGACTCCGTCGACGACGATGCTCTTGGAGTGCAGGAACGCGTCCTCGAGCTCATAGAGTTTGACGCCGCTCTCCAGCAGTTCGTCGTAGTGCGCGCGCCCGGCGTAGAACACCCCGGAAAAATCGCTGTATGAGGGCAGGAT
Source organism: uncultured Pseudomonadota bacterium (assembly GCA_963846605.1). Lineage (GTDB taxonomy): Bacteria > Pseudomonadota > Gammaproteobacteria > Steroidobacterales > Steroidobacteraceae > CADEED01. Next base: position 177,739 of record CAWJWS010000001.1, on the reverse strand, counting down.
GATGCGCACTTCCACGCCGCGGCGTGCCGCGTCCTTGAGCGCCTTTTCGAGCGTGTCGTCGGGCACGAAGTAGGCCATGGTGAGGTCGATGCGCTTCTGCGCATAGGTGACGACCGAAAGCATCGTCGCGTAGATGTCGTTGGTCTCATCGTCCGGCGTGCTCGCGATGATCTGCACCAGCGTGTTGCCGGCCTCGACGGCGGGTGTCTCTGGAGGCAGTGGAGTCTCGGCCGGACACTCGGCGTCGTGCCAGGTGGTGCGGAACAGATCCTCGAGGTGACGGGCCGCGGTTCCGCGGACGGAGATGTGCGTGTCGCGCCAGCCCTGGTACAGCGCATTCTGCTTCGACAGTCCGCGACGGCGAGCCTGCTTGGACGCAATGTGATAGGCCTCGCTGAAGTTCACGCCGCCGGCGAAGGCGAGTGCGCCATCGACCACGACTATCTTCCGGTGGTCGCGATGGTTGATGCCGGAGAAGCGCTCATCGAGTGGATTGATCGGGTTGAACGCGCAGAGGGTGATGCCGTGATCGGTGAGGCCCTCGAGGAATACCTCGTCGGTCGACAGCGACCCCACCGCGTCGTACAGCACCGCGACTCGCACGCCGCGCTTGACCGCTTGCGCGAGCAGCACGCTCAACGTGCGATCGCCCGCAGACGCCTCTTCGAGGATGAAGCTTTCGACGAGTACGTAGTGTTTCGCACTGTCGATGGCCGTGAACATGGCATCGTAAGTTCGCGGCCCGTCGATGAGCAGCTTCACGCTGTTGCCCGTGATGAGGGGCGGCGCGCCGATGTCACGCATCGCGGCAAGGTGATAGTCGAGAAGCTCGGTATCCCCGGTGGCGGCTAGTTGGCGGCTGACGCGAACGCGTTCAGCGCGGCCGACCATGCCGTCGGCGTTTTCGATATCCACGGGGGTGCGCGACCGCGATAGCGGCAGCGTGCGCGCAAATTGCATTTCAGGAAGGACGTGACAGCCGCCGAGTGCGGCGCACAGTGCTGTTGCGAGCCACGCCGTCCACCAGCTGTGAGGCCGGTGGACGGATGGCCCGGTGGTCTCATGACGCGAATTCATTTCGAGGGGAGGGCTCGTCGCGTCACTCAACCACTTCTCCACTAGACAGCCGCGAGTATCTCCTCTCGTGCGTTGCGGCGCGCCCGGCAGGTGTGCCATCGTGGCGTCGGTAAAGTCCTACAACCCGTGCGCTGCAAATCCGAATGTGACCCGCTGAGACAGGGTCCATTGTGTGGATGCAAAGGAGCCGCCATGCCTGACACCGCCCACAATCCGGAGCCGAGAAATACCGTGGATCCCGCCATCGAAGAACTTAATCGCATCGTCGAGCAGGCCGAGTCGCTGCTGAAGTCGTTGAGCGCCGAAGGCGGCGAGGCGGCGGACGCGGTCCGTGCGCGCGTCAGCCAGACGCTGAACCAGGCCAGGTCCAAGCTCGCGGCGACGGCCGGCAGCGCCGGTGAAGTCGCCGAATCGCTTGCCGATCGCGCCGATGAATATGTACGCAGCAATCCGTGGCAGGCGATCGCGCTCGCCGCGTTGTTAGGCAGCGTCGTCACCCTGCTGGTCACCAAGTCGGCGAACCGCGAGTGATGGAAGACCCGACGGAAGCATCGGCTCCGGTGGCGGACGACGAACCTGGTACGGCGCGCGCGCTGGCCATCCACGTGTTTCGCATGCTCGAAACCCGCGTGGACGCGGCGGGCATCGCGCTGCAGGGAGAGCTGCGGTCGTTTTCTTCGCGGCTCCAGTTTCGTCTGCTGTCGGCCGCGGCGCTGTTTCTCGCGCTGTGGGCTGGCATCGTGTTGCTGGCCATCGTCCTGCCGCCACACCTTCGCATCCCGGTGCTGTCCGCGGTCGTCATCGCTTTCATCGCCGCCGGCATATGGTCGCATCTCTCGGCCAATCGCGCGGTGGCTCCGCGTGACATCGGTTCGATGAGCTGGTTTTTCGACAGTCTCAAGCAGGACGTGGAAGTCCTGTCGCGCAGCCTTGCGCCTCAACCGAAGCAGGAGCCCGCGCCAGCCGCTCCCACGAATGATCCCGGTACTGATCCCATGAATGACCCATCGCGGAAAGAATCCAATGACCTCGCCGCTTGAACGCGCCCGCATACTCGACGCGGAGATGCGTTTGCAGCGCGCTTGGCTCGAACTCTCGTTGCGCGAACTTTCCGGCGCGGCGCGCAACTCTCCCTGGGCGGGCCCGCTGAAGCTGGGCAAGATGGGCATGTCTTTCCTCAAGCATCGTTCGCTGTGGCTGGCGGGAATCAGCATCCTGATGAACCTGTTCCGCCGGCACGCAAAGAAGGAGAAATGAAATGAAGACCAATCTCAAACCGCAACCCGAGGCGCCATCGGGCGACTACGCTTTCATCTCCGATCTCAGTGCGCTGCGTGCACGCGCGCGCGATCGGATGATGAATGGCGCCGTTACTCCCAGCTATCCCGAAGCCGACCGCAAGGCCATCGTCGACCTGCTGAACACGGCCCTGGCCACGGAACTCGTCTGCGTGCTGCGCTACAAGCGTCACTACTACGCCGCGCATGGCATTCGCGCGAAGTTCGTCTCCGCGGAGTTTCTCGAACACGCCAAGGAAGAACAGGCCCATGCGGACAAGATTGCGGAGCGCATCGTGCAGCTCGGCGGGGATCCGGATCTGAATCCGGCGACGTTGCTGTCGAGGTCGCATGCGGAATACGACGAGTCGACCGGGTTGCGGCAGATGCTCGACGCGGATCTGTTCGCCGAGCGCATCGCCATCGAGAGTTACCGCGAGATGATCACGTTCATCGGTCAGCGCGATACCACGTCGCGCCGCATGCTGGAAGGCATCCTCGCTCAGGAAGAAGAGCATGCCGATGACCTCGTGGACCTTCTCGAGGACCTCCCCAAGGATTGACATGGTTGAAGCCGACGAACAACTCGGGCGCGAGCTCGAGACCCGCGTCGCTGCGCGTACCGAAGAGCTGTCGACTTTATCCACACACCTGCTGCGGCGGACCGAGGCCGAGCGCTCCGCGCTCGCCAAGGAGCTTCACGACGAGCTCGGAGGTCTGATCACCGCCGCGAAGATGGACATGTCCTGGCTGGCAGCGCGGCTCGGCGGTTCGCTCGACGCGGAGAGCCGGGAGAAATTCGATTCGGTGCTGCAGATGCTCAACCAGGCCATGATGCTCAAGCGCCGCGTGGTCGAAGATCTGCGTCCCTCGCTGCTCGATCACTTCGGCCTCGCCGTGGCGTTGCGCAGTCATTTCGACGAGCACTGCGCCCGCGCCGGCATCGAATGTATTTCGACGCTGCCGGACGAGGCGCTGACGCTGGACCCCGTGACGCAGCTCAGCCTGTTCCGCGTTGCCCAGGAAGCCTTGGCCAACATCATCGCGCGTGGTGGCACCAAACACGTGGAGTTGGTGATCGAGCCGGAGAAGGATGGCTACGTGATGACCGTCGGCGATGACGGAACGGCGATGGACGTCAATCTGCCCCGCTCGATGCCGAGCGCACGGCATCGCATGCAGAGTGCAGGTGGAAGCGTGACCGCAGAAGCGCGCCCGCAGGGCAACCAGCTCAGGGTTTTCGTCCCGAGATCTTCATGAGGATCGGCATGAGCTGGTCGATCTCTCGCATCTTGTCGAGGAAGTGATCTGCGCCCGCGGCCATGCAGCGCTCGCGCACCGTCGGCAGGTCGTAGTTGGTCAGCACGATGATCCACACGTGATTGCCGTTGTCCGTTTCAGGATTGCGTGCGCGGGCGGCGCGGATCACGCCAATGCCACTGCCGGGCCGCAGCTCCACATCCACCACGATCGCGTCGTAGGGAACGGAATCGAGCTTCTCGACGGCTTCGGCCTCGGCGGATGCCAGGCCCGTGACCTTGAACGCCCCGTACTGCGACAGCATGCTTTCGAGCCTGCTGCGAAGTAGCGGGGAATCCTCAACCAGAAGAATACGCAGCGGCGTACCGGGCGACCCATTGGGCCGCACCGTGTCGCTCGTGCTCTGGCGTTTGTTGTCCGCCGATGTACCGGAAGCCGGTTGCATTGAAGGGGGCATCGCCTCGTCCGTGGCGCCAGTCCGGGAATTCAACTCGCTATCTACTGGACGAGATTATTCCGCAGTGCATAGGTGGTGATGTCAGCATTACTCTTCATGGACATCTTCTCGAGGATACGGCTGCGGTAGGTGCTGACCGTCTTGACACTGAGGAACAGACGGTTCGCAATCTCCGACACCGACTCACCCTGCGCCAGTTTGCAGAAAATCTGGAACTCGCGCTCGGACAATATGCTGTGCAACGGTGCGTTCGGGTCGCCGCGTACGCCCGCGACCAGCAGGTCTGCGAGCTCGGGTCCGACATACCGGCCGCCGCGGGCCACCGTGCGGATGGCGCGGAAGAGTTCGGATTCCTCCGTTCCCTTGCCGACGAATCCACTTGCACCGCCACGCAGTACGTTGAGTCCGTATTGCGCTTCGGGAAATGCTGACAGGATGAGAACGCCTACGGATTCGTAGTGCGCCTTGGCATGTTTGAGCACGTCGAGGCCGGAGACATCGGGCAGCGACAAGTCCAGCAACAACACGTCGATGGTGTGTTGTCGGAGTTGTTCCATCGCTTCACGGCCAGAACTCGCCTCGGTCACCACCGCGAGGTCCGGTTGTCCGTTGATGAGGGTTTTGAGGCCGGCGCGAACGACCTGATGGTCGTCGACTATCATGACTCTGGTGCGATTCATGGGCCGGGAGGTCTCCACAACTTGTTGGTTTATCTCGTGCATCGCTGAAGTCTACATTTGCGGGTTCCTGCGCCTGTCCGGCAGACGGGCGGTACCGCAGTCAGAAGTATCCTACACGCCCTTCGCGGACAGCCCGCGATCGAACCTTTCTCCGGCTTTGTACCAATCCACGACGTTCCAGAACGCATCGATGAACTGTGGCCGGCGATTCTGGAATTTCAGGTAGTACGCGTGCTCCCAGACGTCGAGGATCATCACCGTGGTGGCTTCGTCGCCATGCAGCACTTCGTGATCCTTGAGATCCACGATCGAAAGTTTCCCCGAAGAATTCGTGAGCGAGAGCGCCACCCAGCCGCTCGCGAAATGTTTCGCCGCGGCATCGCTGAATTTTTCGCGAAACGCGTCGAAAGACCCGAAGTCACGCTCGATTGCCGCGCCCAGAGCGCCGCGCGGCGCGCGCGAAGGTGCCGGCGCGAGCGAGTTCCAGAAGAGATCGTGATTCAGATGTCCGCCGCCGTTGTTCTTCACCGCCGCGCGGATCGCCTCGGGTAGTTTGCCCGCGTCCTTCAACAGCTGCGCCAGCGTGAGCCGCTGCAGCTCCGTGTCCTTCGACAACGCCTCGTTGAGCTTCTTCACGTACGTCGCGTGATGCTCGCGATGATGGATGAGCAGCGTCGCGCCATCGAGATGCGGTTCGAGTGCCTCATGAGCGTAGGGCAGGTCGGGCAGGCTGAATGGATATGTCTGACGGGATACATCGGCGCTCACGTCTCTCTCCTTTCGTTGGATATCGAGACAGCATGCGCGCAGCGCGCCGCATGGCGAGTCGTCGGCAAACGAGGGGGTGAGGTAAGACTCGTCCGATCCCCTTGGGCCGACGGAGAGATCGGACACACATGAGCGGTCGATCCTGAGTGTGGTGCTTTTATGCAACGACTAACTTCTCGACCGTTCCAATCAACTCAAGGATCAATCATGAATCTCAAAATCGCCGCGGCCCTTGCCGCAGTGTCCGTAGCGACGGTGCCCGCCGCCTTTGCCGACGAGAATGCTGGCTGGTACCTCGGTGGTGGTGTTGGGTCTTTCAACGTCGGTATCGACAACCCGGACCAGGTCAACGACGCGGTCGGCGCCTGGGATGAAGACGACAACGCGTACAAGTTGTTCGGCGGCTATCGCCTGAACAAATTCCTGGCGTTCGAGCTCGACTACATCAACCTGGGTGAGCCATCGGGCGCGGTGGTACCAGGATTCAACGTGGATCTGGCCGTGGATGGCTTCGCGCCGTTCGTCGTGGGCACGATCCCGCTCGGCAAGTGGTTCGAGGTCTACGGACGTCTCGGCTACTACTTCTATGACGCCAACCTGGGCGTTGAAGACGAGATCAACGGCAACGCCGAATTCGACGAGGAGTCTGAAGACCTCGTATACGGCGCGGGCATCGGCGCGAACATCGGTGAGCGGTTCAACGTGCGCTTCGAGTACGAAAGGTACGATCTCGAAGGTACGGATGATGCCGATGCGTTATGGCTGACGGCCGCCTGGAAGTTCTGATAGAAAATTGCCGTCTTTTTGCGGCAACAAACACCGGGCCGCTCTCGCAAGAGGCGGCCCGGTTTCACGTGGTGATGCGTTTGTCGCGTATGGCGTCGAGCAGCAATTCGTAGTCACCGCTCTTCGGCACATAGGCATCCGCGCCGGCCGCCAGCGTGTGGCGAATCATCTCCGGGTGAGAATGGCCGGAAAAAACGACGATCGTGATCTTGCTGCCGTTGCGGCGCACCGTTTTCAGAAGGTCGATGCTCGAGCGACCCTGCAGTTCGAGGTCGAGCACCAGGACGTCCACCTTGTTCTCGACCATGCTGGTGAGCACCGACTCGACATCGGCAGCCGTCCCCACGCACTTGAGATCGGGCTCAGCGGATACGAGGGTGACGAGCAAGGCGCGCAGGTCGTCATTGTCTTCGGCGATCAGGACTCGAAGGGGTGGCGCGTTCATGACGCGCGCATTGTCGCAGCGAGTCCACTCCGCATTCAATCGCGGCGGCGGCTTTCAGCCCTTTCCTGGGCGACCACCCACGCCAGCAGTGGGTCCTGGGCTTCGCATTCGTGACGCAGCGTGTCGATGACGGCTCGCAACTCCCGCAGGCGGTCCAGCTTTAGCCGTTCCGAGCCTTCGTCCGGTTCGCTGAATTGCCCGTATCGGGCCGCCATGATGCTGCTTGCCATGATGGAGAAAAGTTTCGCAGAACGGCGTGCCGGGAAATCTGCGCGAGCGCTGATTGTGGCGTAGGACGGTGCCGCAGCGCGCCAAATAGCGGCAAGAGATGGGGTTTAATGAAGACCCTGGACGGAGGAATTCACATGCCGAAGCAAAAATTACAGGGCGAGGGCGACTACGAAGCCACGCGCCGTTACCGCAAGCGAACGGAAGAATATCTCAACAACAACGACGTGCAGAAAGCGGCGGTTCGCGCAGCGCCGGCGTCGGCGCGTGAAGCCGAGGACCTGAAAGCGGCCGAGGCGGCGGGCAAGCGCCGTGCGAAAGGCGAGGATCCTGCCCTGCGGCGCCGGGCGGCTCCGCGAGTCGAACCGTCGACGCGAGGCAAGACGTCGCGCCACTAGGCTAGTTAGTCGCGCCTGGTCAGCCGAAGAAGGTACGCAGCGCCTGATAGGTGGCATCGGGCGCTTCTTCGGCCAGCATGTGGCCGCTGTCGACTTCTTCGCCGCGCACGTCGCTGGCCCATTCTTTCCAGATGCCCACGGCGTCGTACCACTTGGGGATGACGCCCTTGGTGCCCCACATGACGAGCGTGGGGCACTCGATCTTGCGTGTGCCCCGATCGGCCTGGTCCTGCTGGAAGTCGACGCTGACGGCCGCGCGATAGTCTTCGCACATGGCATGGATGGCAGCGGGGTCGCGCGCGTTCTGCAGGAAATCTTCGTAGGCCTCGAAATCCGACGAGCCCTGGCCGTGACGGAACAGGAAGGCGATTGGATCCGCGCTGATCATGCGCTCGGGCAGCGGGTGAGCCTGCGCGAGGAAGAACCAGTGCCAGTAGCCCATGCCGAAGCGCCAGTCCGCGCGGCGCAATGTGTCGCCAGTCGGCACGATGTCGAGCACCGCGAGTTTGCTGACCGACTGCCGGTGAATCGAGCGCCAGCCGATACGCGCAGCGGCCGCCGCGATCGTGGCCGGCGACGTGGAAGCGATCGAAGCCGAGCTTCTTCATGACCTCGAGCTGGTCGCGCGCCATCGCGCGCTTGGAATACGTTTCGTGGTTCGCACTCGATTCCGGCTTGCTGCTGCCGCCGTAGCCGCGCAGATCGGGGCAAACCACCGTGTAGTGTTCGGCGAGCCTGGGTGCCACCTTCGACCACATGGCATGGGTCTGGGGGAATCCGTGCAGGAGCAGGAGAGGTGGGCCCGAGCCGCCGTGCCGCAGGCGGATGGTGACTTCGTCGGTCTCGACTGTTGTTAGCGTGAATCCATCGAACACGACACCCTCATTAAAGGCCTTTCCGCGTGGCGATGACCTGGAAGCGCCGCGCGACGCGTTCCCCTTCGTCATCCACCACGGTCAGTATGTGCTCGCCCGGGTCGATGTCCAACGACTGCTGGTGAAAAGTGTGCGTTTCCCCAAGGTATCGGTCATCGAGGTGCCAATACAGGGTCGCATCCCGGCGCCGGTGCACGGCTTCGAAAACGGTACGGCCGCGGTGTCCGTCGAGCTCCTGAGGGATGAGCACCTTCGCATTCGGATCCGGATACAGCAGCGCGAGTGCAGGACGGCCGCCCGCACGCGTAGTGCCGCAGTCCGCACGCAGCGCTGGCAGCGGCCGGTATTCGGCGTGCACTCGGCGGTAGTAGAACTCCTCGGCGGGCGGCAACACGAACCAGCTCGCCTGCACCATGCGGCCGGGCGATTCGCAATCGCTGTCCACGCGTTGTTTGCCGTCGTGCGCGAGACTCACGCGAACGTTGTGCGGGCTCAGCATGTCAAAATGGCTGTCGCGCGGCACCCATTCCTGCTCCTTGCGGCAGATGCCGTTGGCGAGGAAACCATCGTTCTCGCAGGTTTCGATGCGCTTGAGCGCGTGCACGGGCATGTCGAACCAGTCGCTCGCGGGCAGCGACTTGAACAGGCCAAACATCAACGGCGCGGCCATGGCCGAGCCGGTGAGGCCGGGCCGCCCTTCACCACTGGCGTTGCCTACCCACACACCCACTGTGTATCGGCTCGAGTCGCCCACCGCCCAGCCATCGCGCATTCCGACGCTGGTTCCGGTTTTCCAGGCGATGCGGCGGCTCCCCGCGAAATTTCGCCAATGGCCTTCCTCGCCGGGCCGTGTGACCCCTAACAAGGTGTCGAGCGTGAGCCAGGCGGCACCGGTGCTGATCGAAGTGCCGCGATTGCGCGACGCCGCGCCGCGCACGACGGCGAGCTCGCGGAATTGCGGAGCGGCGTCGGCCGCGCCGGCGCGCGCGATGCCGGCAAGGCTCGCGTACATCCCGGAGATGTCCCAGAGGTTGCCCTCGGCGCCGCCCAGGATCAGCGTGAGGCCGTAGTCGTCGCCGGGACGAGTGAGCGTGGTCATGCCGGCCGCCCGCAACAGATCCGCGAAGCGCGCGACTCCGTAGGCCTTCAGCATGCGCACGGCGGGGATGTTCAGCGAAGCGGCGAGGGCTTCGTCGGCGCGCACGGCGCCGCGATATTGCCGATCGAAGTTCTCGGGAGCGAAACCGTCGTAGTGGGTAGGCACGTCGGGCAGCAGCATGCGCGGCGTCAATGAGCCGTCTTCGAGCATGGCGGCATAGAGCAGGGGCTTGAGGATGCTGCCGGTGCTGCGCGGGCGGCGAATGATGTCGACCGCTGAGCCACGCGTCGGGATCGGACGAATCGCCGCCATTGCCCACGTAGGCCAGCACTTCGAAGGTCTGATTGTCGATGATCAGCGCCGCGGCGTTGTGTACGTGTTGCAGCGCCAACTGCCCGGTATGCGCGCGTACCGCCTTCGTGGCTTCGGCCTGCAGGCGTGCGTCGAGCGTGGTCACCGTGCGGTGGCGCGCGGGGTTCTGCGCGCGAAGCGTTTCGAGCAGATGCGGCGCGAGATCGGGCAGGTCGCGCGGCTCGGCCGCCAGCGGTTCGCTCAATGCGAGATCGAGATCGAGCGCGCCGAGATCTCCCGCTTCGTGCAGGCGGCGCAGCAGGAAATCGCGTTTGGCGCGCAGCCGCTCCCGATTGCGCGCGAGATGCACCAACGAAGGATTGTTGGGCAGCACCGCGAGGGTCGCGGATTCGGCCCACGAGAGCGTGTCCGGATCACGGCCGAAGTACCGCCAGGCGGCGGCTTCGAGGCCGACGACATTGCCGCCGAACGGCGCGTGCGCGGCGTACAACGCGAGGATCTCGTCCTTGCTGAAGGATGCCTCGATGCGCAGGGCGAGCATCGATTCAGTGACCTTGTTGGTGAGACTGCGTTGATCGCCGCCGCGCGACAGGCGGGCAACCTGCATGGTGATCGTGCTGCCGCCACTGACCACGCGGCCGGCACGCGCGTTCAGGCGGAGCGCGCGGGCGACGGCCAGTCCGTCGATGCCACTATGGGTGTAGAACCGTTTGTCCTCGAACACCAGCAGCGCTCGCGCGAATTTTGCCGGCACGCTGGCCTGGGCGGGGAAGCGCCATTGCCCGTCGCTCGCGATACGCGCGCTCAGCAGCGTACCGTCGCGCGACTCGAGTACATAGGACTCGGGCGCGGCGAACAGCCTGGCCGGCAACAGCGCCCAGAACCACGTTCCGGCCGCAACCGCGGTCAGCACCGCGGCGGCCAGGACGCGGCGGCGCGTCAACGCTGCGGTGAGACGACTTCGACCCATGTTCCCTGCGATCTCGCGTGTTGTTTGGCGTCGTACATCGCCTCGATGCTCGCGCCCGGTAGATAAAACCTGCCGAGGTAGGCCGCGTTCAGCCGCGTCTCGAAGAAGATCGACTCGTCGGAGCGCAGGCTGAAGTACCGCTGGACGCGGTCGTCGCGGATGTCCATGTATTCGGCCGTTCGTAATGGCTGATTGCGCCACTGCGAAGGCACCCACCAGTAGGCTCCGCGACTCGTGTCGTCCTGCTTGCGCTCGCCGGTAATGTCGACATCTCGAGACGGTCGTTGCGGATTTCCCAGCGGCCGGAACGATCTGCGACAACGCGAGGTTGTCGAGCGCCCGCGTACCGGTGTTCTTCACCGTCAGCTGGGCGATGAGGTCCATGCCCTGCGGAACACTGGCGATGTCGACGGCAGTGCCGTCCGCATCGCTGTAGGTCACGGTGAGCGTGAGTCCGTTGCCGAAGGCCGCTCCTCGCCGCTGCGCGGCACGGCGCGCACGCTGGCGGTCACGTACAACTTGCGGTCGGAGGTGTTGGTGAGCGAGACCGGCATGCCCGCGGCGGATGGCGTGGGAAGCGGGATGCTCGCGAGCGGCGATTCGCCCTTGATGGCCGTGCTGCGCGCCTTCGCGGTGGCGTAGTCGAAGCTGAACCCTTGAACGGTTTCGTGCCGGCGTTTTGCGCCACCGCGACCAAAGCGAACGACACCGACTGCGTGCTGTACCACGACTCATCCGAGAGTTGCGCCGACACGTCCTCGAGGAGCGCATTGGATTCCGCGTCGCGGCCGAGCAGCGTGAGACCCATGAGCACCACGGCACGATCGCGCAGCAACGAGCCGAAGGTGTACGGGTTGGGCTCGGTGAACACGAACGCCTGCATGCGGTCTTCCTGCGCGAGCACCTTCGCAACTTCCGGTTTGCCGGACAGCTGATAGGCAGACGCCAGAAGCCAGCGCTCGCCGATGGAACGCGAGGTGGACTCGCGCAGGCGATTCATCGCGCCGATCTCGGGCGACCCGGCCAGCGCGAGCGTGAATAGCCGATATGCCTGCGTATAACGCGTGGCTTCGAGGCGAACTTCGGGCTTCTCGTTCGGCCACTCGTGGTTGCCAGGCGCCCAACGCTGGGCGGCCTCTTTCTGATAACGCACCCAGCCGGATTTCATGTCGCCGGGAAGGGCGTAGCCCATCTTCTCGGCTTCGAGCATGAAATGGCCGGCGTAAGTCGTGCCCCAGTCGTTGCGCCAGCCGAGCGCCGGGTCCGTGCTCCACACGCCCGGCCAGTAGGGCGAAGCCACCGCTTACGTGTTGCATGGTCGTAATCGCGCGATGCCGGCCCGCACGTTATTCTCCACCTGGAGGCGTTGGTTTTGCGTGAGCTTGACGAGCGACGGTAGATAGAGCTGCGGAAACACGCTCGAGGTGGTCTGCTCGAGGCATCCATGCGGATAGTGGATGAGGTACTGCATGCGCCCATCGACGTTGATGGGTGGCAATGCCGAGACCTTCGAGCGTCGCCACCTGCGTTCCATCGAGCCCGAAGCCCTTGACCGTGGAATTCCAGCTCGCGCCCGGCGCGAGTGTCGCGCGCTCGAAGCGCGTCTGCGGCACGTTGGCCGTTCGCACTTCAGCGACCTCACTTCGGCACGATATTTCCCGCTGGTGGCGATCACGCGGATCTTGCCCTTGCCGAGTTTCGAACCGGATTTCACCGAAAGGAAGCCCAGTTTCTCTTCGGGCCGCGTGAACGAAGCGTGGTCGACGGCGATCCCACCGCGGCGAAACGCGCATCGGTCAAGACTTCCAGTTTCACTTCCCTGATCGCCGCCTCGCTGGTGAACACCGAAACGGGCAGCCGGAACTGTTCGTCCGGACCGATCACGCGCGGGATGGTCGGCAGGATCATCAGCGCCTGGCGCACGAAGACGGATTTCTCCACCGATCCGTAAGCGCTGCCGTCACCAGCCACGACCATCACGCGCAGCGCGCCCACGTATTCGGGCAGGTCCACGGTGTGCACGCGTTTCTCGCCGGCCTTGAGCGCAAACGGCCCCAGGAATTTCACCACCGGCGGGAAGCGCGATTTCCCTTCGTCGGGATTCACCGGCTTGACGGCGTCGCTGCCGCCCAGCGCCAGCAATCGGTCCAGTTCGCCGCCGTATGCACCGGCGACTTCATCGAAGAGATCCCAGGTCGAGACTCCGAGCGCCTCGCGCTTGTAGAAGATGTCGCGCAGGTTGGGAGTCTTGAAGTTCGTCAGCCCTAACAAGCCTTCGTCGACGATGGCCAGCGTGTAGTCCATCGCACGGCCGGAAGTCTCGCTCACCGTGACCGTGGCCTTGGCATTTCGGCGCCCACTCCGCGGCGGACGTCACCGCCGGCGCGAGTTTGGTCGCGGGGTCCGTGACCTTGAGCGGAATCACGCCATAGAGCCGGATCGGTCGGTCGTTGTCCTTGCCGGCGTGCGGCTGAACCATCGTTACCGCTACGTAGATGTTCGGCGCCATGCCGGCCGTGATCGGAATCGGAATCCGGTTCGCGCCCGGCTTCGCCTCTATCCACCGGTACTCGAGAATGGAGCTGCCATTTTCGAGCGTGAGCAGCGCGCGGCCCTGGGCGGCTTCGGGCAGTTGGACCGTGGCCGTCTCGCCGACCTTGTATTCGGGTTTGTCGGCGGAAATCATCAGCACGTTTGCTGAAGGGCCCGACTGCTCGCGCGCCGCGCCGGCCCAGGAAGGCCAGTCGATGTAGAAGACGCGGCCCGTGCAGTGACCGCCCTCCAGGTCGCAGGCGCGGATCAGGTAGCGGCCCCACTCGGGATACTTGATCTCGAACTGCCACTGGCCCGCGCCGTTTTTCGTGGCGATCGTTTCCTGTTTGACGATAGCCGTGCTTTGCCCCTGCGCGTATTGCGCGAGCGAGTCACCCGAGGCGTCCCACCACCAGCGCCATTCCACTTTATAGAGAGTGACCTGCAGGCGGGGAATCGAGACCGGCTTGCCGTCGAGGTCGAGCGAAGCCAGCTCCACGATGTGTTTGGTGTCGGTCAGCAGCATGTCGCGCTGTGCGTCGCCCTTGGGGAGCTTCACGCCCACGTAGCGGTCGAACGCCGCCACCGTCTTGGACGAGCGGTTGATGCTGAATGCGCCACCGCGCTCGAAGACACGCGTCACGAAGTTGGCGTTGAGCATGCCCGGCACGTCGCGCGGCAGGTCAAGGTCTTTTTCGAATGTCGCGTGACCCTGTGCATCGAGCTTGTCGTCGAACAGCACGATCGGCGCACTGTCGAACGCGCGCGCCGGATCGTCGAAGGTGAAATCCGCGTTGCGTGTGAACTGCGTGGGGGCGGGGGAGAGCCTCACTTCCACAGCGGCGCGCAGGCCATCGGCGGTGGCGCCCGAGAGCCACTGCGAGTCGATCGAACCCTTGAGCGGTGAGCTTTCGACGACGTCCTTCGCGCCCAGATCGAGCTCGATCTTGAGACGGTTCGGCATCACCGTTTCCACCTTCACGGTCTTGGCGAAGCGCGCGCCGCCCACGATGGCCGTCGCGTTCCAGTCGCCCGTCGGCGCGTCCGCCGCCGTCTTGAGCTCGAACGCGTAGAACTGGCCCACGGGAGCGGCATTCGTCAGCGTCTGCACGAGCTGCCCGCGCGGATCGCGAAGCTCGAGCGTCACCGGGTGGTTCGCCGGCAGGGTCTTGGCCCGATCCTGCAAAGCGAAGGTGAGGTAGATAGAGTCGCCGGGGCGCCAGACACCGCGGTCGCCGTAGAGGTGGCCCTTGAGGCCGTTGACCACCGCTTCGCCGCCCACGTCGAAGTGGCTGACCGGCAGCGCGACTGCCGGCGCCACCCTCAGGTATCCCTTGCGGCCGTTGTCATCGGCGATGATCGCGAACGGCTGCACACGCGGGTCCAGTTCCAGCGTGCCGTTCGCATCCGTACGTCCGGTCGCCAGAACCTGGTTCTGGAAACTCGTCACGTCGATCTGCACGCCGGACTTGGGCCGGGCGGTGTCCAGCGCCGTGGCGACCACGAGCAGTTTGCCCTTGGGGCCACGCTTGGCGATGAGCCCGATGTTGGACGCCAGCAGGTTGCGTGAAGCGCGGATGTTGGGCTGGTATCGGTAGTAGGCGGGCTTGCAGGGATCGTCACGCTCCTGCCATATCACCGAGCCTTCGTAGTCGTAGTAGTCCTCTTCGTAGTTGTCCCAGCCCGAGGGAGAGTAGCTGTCGCCGTCTTCCTGGTTAGCGGGTTCCGGATCTTCTAGGGAGTCGTTCTCGCTGCCCCCTGGGCATTCCCACAACGCGTCCTTGGGCGAGATCGACAGCGTGAGCTGGAACAACGCGCCTGGGTGTTTGGCCGTGAGCTCGGTGACGTCGAGGCTGTAGCGGGTCCAGCGTCCCTTGACCTGTGAGGTGAGCGGAATGGTCTTGCGCCACAGGACACGGCCCACGCGGCCGAGCTCCTGCACGCCCGAGAGATTGTTCACCTGCAGGAACTGCGGGATGTTCGGCTCGAACACCTGCAGTGCCGTCACACGCACCGCGCGCACGCTCACCGCTTCGAACGGAATCGAGAGAGTCTTCGCATCGGGCAGGATCACGCCGCTGCCGACGAAACGCACCCGCGGCTTGGTGTTCTGGAATTCGAGGTCGAAGGTCCGTTCGCCAATGACCTTGACGGAGGCACGGCTGCGCAGAGCTTCCTCGATGGTTACGGTTACCTTGCCCACCAGGTCCTGGTTCACGTAGAGCGTGAGAACGTTGTTTTCGATGCGCGTCGTGAATTCGCCCTGCGAGAGGCGGATGAGGCCCTTGAGATCCTGGCGCGTGTCGATCGCGTCCGAGAAATGCAGCTGGATCTGCCGCTGATCGCCGACCTCGAGCGCGTCGGCCTGCGTCACGGCGAATTCGTCGAGAGCCGGGACACGCGTGCTCTTCTCGCCTTTGGTGTCGAGACCGAGAGGCGCGCCGTCCCAATGCAGCGTGAGTGTCTGCTCCTTCTTGAGACGGAGGATGTTGTTGATGGCGAAACCGTAGCGGCGCTCGCCACCGACCCAGGTGACCGGCACCGGCTTTCCGTCGAGCGTGGCGGTCACTATCTTCTCGAGTTTCTCGCGCGGCTCCTTGTCGGACGTTTCGATGGAGCCGTCGAGCGACATCAGTTCGTTCTTGTCGTTCACCACGTTCAGCGCGCCGGCGTCGACGGCGAAGTTCACCTCGAGAGTCTTCACGGTGAACTCGAAAGGTTTGGTGTCCGGCGGCACACCGGCGAGGCCCTGGCCCTTGATGGCAACGCGGTACTCGGTGTCCGGCGCAAATTCCGTTTCCGCACGCAGCAGGATTTCGCGGCGGCTCGCGAAGGTCGCACGCGCGTTCACCTTGGGCGAGATCGTGACGTTTGCCGACGCATCCGTCCCCACGCGCTCCTGCGGGACCACATCGCCCACGAACAACACGCGGATAGGCGCGTGCCGCGAGATGGCGCCGCTGCTGTGCTGGCTGATCGAACTCACCCATTGCGGGTCGGCCGGAGTCGAGCGCTGTCGGGTGGGAACGGTGTTGCTGCCGCTGCAGCTCGCGAACAAAAAAGCCGCCGCCGTGAGAATCAGGGCGGGGACGCGAATTCGAATCATGGAAGCTCCGACGGGAGGGGTGGATCGACGCAGCGTCAGTTCAACGCAGGATGCTGTCGAGGTAGTGCGGCAATTGTGGCAAAGAAGTGGGAGTGCGGGTGGAGGGTGTGCGGGCCCCAGCGAGCGCCCCCGCGTACGAGATGAGTTCGCTACAGCCGGGCCCTTCGATCTAGTGGGGCAGCGCGTGATTTAGGACCGCCGCCTTTGCGCGAAGTCTTTTTTCTCGCGGAGAGCGGCTGCGTGCCATTAAGCCCGAAAGACCCGTCCCGCTTCGCCGCGGCGGTGATCGGAGAAGAGGCGCACGGTCTCGAGGTCTTCCCGACGCCGGGGCTACACGCCTCTATATCTTGGAGAACGGAGCCGCGGTTCGTCGCAGTGAGAGTCCGTCAGGCTTCGAATCGGAAGGTTTCGGCGCGAGCGTGTGAGCGGCGCAGCGCGAGTCGCCTCATTGCGCGCAGCTCCTCTTTGGTGGTTCTTTTCTACGAAGTAGTATCAGCTCGGCAGCCATTCAAACGCTGACAGCTCTGGCGCGCACGACTCGCGCAAGCGAACGCGGGGAATTCCGAGCATCCGTGCAGGAATTCCCCAAGCGCGCGAACCCGCGAGCGCCGAAACCTTCCGATTCGAAGCCTGACGGACGCTCACTACGCCGACTCCCGTCCCCTTTTGCCAGGAAACGAGGAACGGCCGCGAAGCGCGGCCTGTCCCAACTACTTGGCGGCGGCTTCCTTCGCGCTGTTGATCCACACCCCTTCGGCGAGCGTGGTGGCGAATGCCGCACCCACGATGCCGGCATCGGCGCGCAGCGCGCCTAACTTGATCTGCGTGGGCACGTTCAGGTCTTCGCAGAGATTCGGGTGATCGGCGGTGATACCGCCGCACAACACGATGAGGTCGGGCCAGAACAAGGCGTGCATACGATTCAGCACGTAGTTGAGTTCCGAAATATACGCAGGCCAGTCGAGCTTGCGCTCGATGCGTGCGCGGCCGGAGGCGCGCGTTTCCGCTTCCATGCCGTCGAACTCGAGATGGCCGAATTCGGTGTTGGGCACGAGCTTGCCGTCGAGAAACAGCGCGCTGCCGATGCCCGTGCCAAGGCTGAGGACGAGCACGGTGCCGTTGACGTTACGCGCGGCGCCAAAATGGACCTCGGCTAGCCCAGCTGCATCGGCGTCGTTGATGGCGACGACTTTTCGCTTGAGCTTGGCGGCAGCCGGTTCCGCGAGGGGTTGACCGATCCAGGACTTCGCGACGTTGGCGGCGGAGTAGACGGTGCCACCGACTACGACGCCGGGAAAAGTGACGCCGGCCGCAAGATTCGCAGTGCCTTCTGGCACGGCGGCGACCATCGCGTGCAGCATCTCGCTGACCGCGGACATGGCCGGCGAGGGGACCGAGTGGCGTTCGCCGACCAAGCATCCCTTGTTCAGATCAACGACGGCTGCCTTGATCGACGAGCCCCCGATATCAATACCAATTGCTTGTCGGTGCATTCCGCGTTAACTCGAAGCCATTGTGGTGCAGCGCGAAGACAGTGCCCATCCTTCGCGGGGTGCATATGATATCCGGTACGAGGGCTCCGGCATGGACTTTGAATGCATTGTCGGGGCGTCAAGAAGAATGTCCTGAAATGTCTCGTGATTCACGTGAAAGGTAGTTCGAGTGTTGAATGAGCCGATGGTGTCCGGCGCGATCCTCAGGCGTGGATCGTTGCGCGCGGCGATTTACGACCGTTTGACGCGTTCGCTGGGCAAAGAGCCCGAAACAGCGACTCCGCGTGACATATACGACGCGTTATCGCTCGCCGTGAGAGAGGAATTGTCCGCTCGTTGGCTCGCGACACAGCGGCGTGTTGCCCGCGCCCGTGTGAAGCGCCTGTGTTACCTGTCGGTGGAATTTTTGCCCGGGCGCTCGCTGGTGAATGCCTTGTCGAGCCTCGATTCGGAGCTCATCGACGAGGCGCGCGCCGCGGTTGCCAGCATGGGCCACGACTTCGACGCGGTGATCGCGCTCGAAGTAGACCCGGGTCTTGGCAATGGCGGCCTCGGCCGCCTCGCGGCGTGCTTTCTCGATTCACTGGCCACGTTGCAGTATCCGGCCACGGGATACGGCATCCGCTACGACTACGGAATCTTCACGCAGTCCATCGATACCGAAGGCGCGCAGCGCGAGTCCGCCAGCACGTGGTTACGGCTGCACAACGTCTGGGAAACGCCGCGCTCGGACGCTCGGTACATCGTTCGCTTCGGCGGCCGCGTGCTGAACACGCAGGATGCCGGTGGTGTGCAGCGCTCTCGCTGGGTCGAAACGCGCGACATCCTCGCCGTGGGCTTCGATCAGCTCGTGCCGGGTAATCGCAGCCCGACAGTGAATCACCTTCGTCTGTGGTCGGGCCGCGCGCTGCAGCCGTTTCACATCGAGGATTTCAACGCCGGCAACTATCCCTCCGCGGTCGAAGACCAGATCGACGCCAAGAATCTCTCGCGCGTGTTGTATCCCGACGATTCGACGCCGCAGGGAAAGGAATTGCGCTTCAAGCAGCAATACTTTTTCGTGAGCGCAAGCATCCAGGACATCCTCGCCACGCATCTCGCCGAGGAACGCGCGCTCGAAGATCTGTCGGGCGCGCTTGCCATACAGATGAACGATACGCATCCGACGCTCGCGATCCCCGAGCTCATGCGCTTGCTGGTCGACCAGTACGACATGCCGTGGGCGGACGCGTGGGGCATCTGCCGCAGCGTGTTCGGATACACCAATCACACGCTGATGCCCGAGGCGCTGGAAACCTGGCCCGTGGATTTCTTCGAGCGGTTGCTGCCGCGGCATCTCGAGATCATCTACCGCATCAACGAGGAGTTCCTGCTGGAGGTGGAAAAGCGGTTCAAGGGCGATGGTGCCGCGATGACCACTCTGTCCATCATTTCGGAGAACCATGGCCGGCGCGTGCGCATGTCGCACCTGGCGGTGGTCGGCAGCCACAAGGTGAACGGCGTCGCGAAGCTGCACTCCGATCTCATGAAGAAGACCATCTTCTCGGGATTCGCGCAGATGTTTCCGGACCGGTTCACCAACGTGACCAACGGCATCACGGTGCGTCGCTGGTTGAAGCAGTCGAATCCGCTGCTGTCGCGGTTGCTGACCGAGCGCCTGGGAAGCGCGTGGGAAAACGATCTCGAGGAAATCGAGCGCCTGCGCTGGGCCGCGGACGATCCGGCGTTCCGCGCGCAGTTCCGCGAGATCAAGCGTACCAACAAGATCGCGCTGGCGGACGAGGTGGATCGTCGCACCGGCATCGACGTGAGCGTCGACTCGTTGTTCGACGTGCACGTGAAGCGCATCCACGAGTACAAGCGGCAGCTGCTCAACATTCTGTACGTGATCACGCGGTTCAACCGCATCAAGGCCAAGCCCGACGACCACTGGGTGCCGCGCACCGTGATGTTCGCCGGCAAGGCGGCGCCAGGTTATGTCCTGGCGAAGGCCATCATCCGGCTCATCAATAATGTGTCGACCACGATCAACCAGGACCCGGTCGACGCTCACCAAGCTCAAGTGCGTGTTCCTGCCGGACTACGACGTGTCGCTGGCGCAGACCATCATGCCGGCGGCGGACCTGTCGCAGCAGATCTCCACGGCCGGCATGGAGGCGTCGGGCACCGGCAACATGAAGCTGGCGCTGAATGGCGCGCTGACCATCGGCACGCTCGACGGCGCCAACATCGAGATCCGCGATGCGGTGGGCGCCTGAGAACATTTTCATCTTCGGCATGACCGCGGACCAGGCCGCGCAACGGCAGGCGGACGGATACTCGGCCGCGCGAGATCGTCGCGGCCAATCCAGAGCTCGCGGCGACGCTCGAGATGATCCGCGGTGGTGCATTCAATCGCGGCGACAATTCCGACGATGCGCGGTTGGTCGTCGACCGGCTGACGTCCGACGGCGAGCCGTTCCTCGTGCTGGCCGATTTCGCCGCCTACTGCGAGGCGCAGGATCGCGTCGATGCACTGTATCGGCAACCCGAGGAATGGAGCCGCCGCGCGGTGCTCAACACCGTGGGCATGGGGCCGTTTTCCAGCGATCGCAGCGTGCGCGAGTACGCCGATCGCATCTGGAACATCCGATCGGTGATATAGAAGAACGGGGTCAGACCCCATTTCCTAGCAAATGGGGCCGGACCTCAAACTCAACCATGCGAACCAAAATGCACACGATTTCAGGTCCGGCCCCATTTCTATGAAAGGCAAGCTGAAAAAGGACGAGATCACCGCCCTGGTGAACACGACTCACCACGAGCCGCGTTCGCTGCTGGGTTATCACGAAATTCCGCGCACCGACGGTGGCGCGCCATTGTGCGTGGTGCGGGTGCTCGAACCGGGCGCCGAGACCATCGAGGTGTTCTGGGAAGACACGCCGGACGAGTTGCATCCGCTCAGGAAGATTCACGACGCCGGCCTGTTCGAAGGCACGATCCCGCAACGCCGCCCGGTGGTGCCGTACCGGTTGCGCGTGCGCTTTCCGTTCGATCACGTGGTAGTCAAACACGACACCTATTTCTTCTCGCACGAGCTCTCGGACTTCGATCTCTATCTATTTGGCGAAGGCCGCCACTACGGGCTGTATCACAAGTTCGGCGCGCACCTGCGCGTGCGGGACGGTGTGGCTGGCACGAACTTCGCGGTCTGGGCGCCGAACGCCAAACGCGTGAGCGTGGTGGGCAGCTTCAATCAACTGGGACGGTCGTAAACATGCCATGCAGGCGCGCGGCGGCTCGGGCGTCTGGGAGCTGTTCGTGCCGGGCGTCGGCGAAGGCGCCGAATACAAGTACGAGATCCGCACGCAGCGCGATGCCCTGCTGCATGAAGTCCGATCCATTCGGCTTCTTCATGCAGAAGCGCCCGGAGACCGCGTCCATCGTCGCCTCCTCGACGGCTACGAGTGGCAAGACGCGACCTGGCTGCGCGATCGCGCGCAACGGGACTGGCGCAGTCGCCGATCAACATGTACGAAGTGCATCTGTCGAGCTGGCAACACTCCTGGGATCGCCAGCCGCCGTTCTACACCTGGGCCGAAGCCGCCGAGCGCGCTCATCCCCTACGTCGTCGACATGGGTTACACGCACATCGAGCTCATGGGCGTTGCCGAGCATCCGTTCGACGGCTCGTGGGGCTACCAGGTGGTCGGTTACTACGCGCCGACTTCGCGTTACGGCACGCCGAAGGAATTCATGGCCTTCGTCGACAAGTGCCACCAAGCCGGCATCGGTGTGATCCTCGACTGGGTGCCCGCGCATTTTCCGAAGGATGCGCACGGCCTCGCCGAGTTCGACGGCTCGTCGCTGTACGAACACTCCGATCCGCGCCTGGGCGAGCACAGCGACTGGGGCACGAAGATCTTCAACTACGGCCGCCACGAGGTGAAGAACTTCCTGGTCGCCAACGCGCTGTTCTGGATGGAGCGATTTCACATCGACGGCTTGCGCGTCGATGCGGTCGCGTCGATGTTGTACCTCGACTACAGCCGCAAGGACGGCGAGTGGCTGCCGAACAAGTACGGCGGCCGCGAGAATCTCGAAGCGCTCGAGTTCCTGCGCGAGTTCAACACCGTGGCGCATCGCGAGCACCCCGGCGTGCTGACGATCGCCGAGGAGTCCACCGCGTTTCCCGGCGTCTCGCGCCCGGTGCACCTGGGCGGCGTCGGGTTTCTCGTTCAAGTGGAACATGGGCTGGATGAACGACACGCTGCGAATACTTCACCAAGGATCCCGTCTACCGCCGCCACGAGCACGGCAAGATGACGTTCTCGATCATCTACGCGTGGACCGAGAACTTCATCCTGCCGATCTCGCACGACGAAGTGGTGCACGGCAAGAAGTCGCTGCTCGACAAGATGCCCGGCGACGAATGGCAGAAGCGTGCCAACTACCGCCTGTTCATGTCGTACATGACGGCGCATCCCGGACAAGAAGCTCATGTTCATGGGCTGTGAGTTCGGCCAGTGGCACGAATGGCGCGAATACGAGCAGCTCGACTGGCCGCTGCTGCAGAATCCCAAGCATCGTGGCCTGCAGAGTCTCAATCGCGAACTTGCGAAGTTCTACAGGTCGCACCCGCAGTTGCA
Organism: uncultured Pseudomonadota bacterium; assembly: GCA_963846605.1. Taxonomy (GTDB): domain Bacteria; phylum Pseudomonadota; class Gammaproteobacteria; order Steroidobacterales; family Steroidobacteraceae; genus CADEED01. Next base: position 155,348 of record CAWJWS010000001.1, on the reverse strand, counting down.
CGCCAGCGATTGCGAGGCCGGTGGCTTCCGCTGGATCGACCTGCACAACGCCGACGAAAGCGTGTTCGCGTTCCTGCGGCTGGAACCGGGTCATGCGCCCATCGTCTGCGTGTTCAACGCCACTCCGGTGCCGCGCGAGGACTACTGGTTAGGCGTGCCGGAGGCCGGCCGTACGAGGTGGTATTCGATTCCGATCACCCGGATTTCGGTGGCGCGGCGTTTCGCCGGCGCGTCGGCTACGTCACGTTCGCGCACGAGGTCCATGGTTTCCCGCATGCGCTGCGCATGCGCCTGCCGCCGCTCGGTGCGGTATTCCTGAGGCGCCGACGGATGAAGGACGGCTCGCCGGACATACTCGGCGCAACCTTCACCGGCGACGGTGTGAACTTCGCCGTGCGCTCGCGCGCCGCGACGCGCGTCGACGTGTGCCTCTACGACTCCACCGGCCAACGCGAGACAGCGCGGCTCACGCTGCCGGGGCGCACCGGCGCGGTGCATCACGGTTTCGTCGAACGGGAACTGGCGCGCGTGGGCTCGCTGTACGGCATCCGCGTGCACGGCGTCTACGATCCGCGCGAAGGTTACCGCTTCAACGCCAACAAGCTGCTCATCGACCCCTGCGCTCGTGACATCGTCGGCGACGTGAAATGGCATCCGTCAATCCTGGGTTACGACGCCACGGATGCCGAGGGCACGCGGCCGAGCCTCGTCGACAGCGCCGCCTCGATGCCGCGCTGCCGCGTAATCGACCCGGCTTTCGACTGGAAGACGACAAACAACCCGCCGTCCCCTGGCGCGACACCTTCATCTACGAGTTGCACGTCAAAGGTTTCTCGCAGCTGCATCCGGACGTGCCGCCGGAGTGGCGTGGCAAATATCTCGCGCTCACGCGTGCCCGCCGTCCTCGATCATCTGAAGGCGCTGGGCGTGACGGCCGTCGAGCTCATGCCCGTGCATGCGTTCACCGGACGAGGGATTCCTGCACGAGCGCGGCCTCACCAACTACTGGGGCTACAACACCGTCTGGCGTGGTTCGCGCCGACGAGTCGATACGCGGTCAAGGATCCGGTGGTCGAGCTCAAGCAGGCGGTGAAGGCGCTGCATGCCGCCGGCATCGAGGTGATTCTCGACGTGGTGTACAACCACACGGCCGAGGGCAACGAGCTCGGGCCCACGCTCAACTTCCGCGGCATCGACAACCGCGCGTACTACTTTCATCGCGCCAATGACCGGCGCTTCTACGACGACGTCACCGGCGTCGGCAACACCGTCGCCTGCGATCACCCGATCGTGCAGGCCGACATCGTGCGCAGCCTGCGGTATTTCGCCGAGGAATTCCGCATCGACGGATTTCGCTTCGATCTCGCCACCGTGCTCGGGCGCGACCGCTCGGGCTTCAATTCCAACTCGCCGTTCTTCGTCGATGCTGGCGCGCCGATCCGGTGCTGGCCTACGTGAAGCTCATCGCCGAACCCTGGGACGTGGGACTCGGCGGCTACCAGCTCGGCAATTTTCCGCCGGGATGGAGCGAGTGGAACGATCGTTATCGCGACACCATGCGCGCGTTCTGGCACGGCGGCCGCCGCATGCTGGGCGGATACGCGGAGCGCTTCGCCGGCTCGTCGGACCTGTTCCGGCGCAATGGCCGCAAGCCCACTGCCAGCATCAACTTCATCGCCGCGCACGACGGCTTCACGCTGCGCGACACCGTGTCGTACAACGACAAGCACAACGAGGCCGAATCTCGAGAACAATCGCGACGGACACTCGAACAACCACAGCTGGAACTGCGGCGTCGAAGGGCCCGACCGACGACGTGGCGGTGATCGCGCTTCGCCGCCGCCAGGTGCGCAACATGCTGACGACGCTGTTCTTCTCGCAGGGCGTGCCCATGCTGCTGGCCGGCGACGAGCTGTATCGCACGCAGAACGGCAACAACAATGCGTACTGCCAGGACAACGAGATCAGCTGGGTGGACTGGAACGGCCTCAAGGACGACGACTCGCTGCTGCAGTTCGTGCGCGCGCTCGTCGGCGTTGCGGCGCGCGCGTCCGGAACTGCGTCGCGATACGTTCCTCAAAGGCGCGTTGCAAGCCAGTCACTCGCGCGACATCTGCTGGTGGCACCCTGCGGGTCACGAGATGGCGGACCAGGAATGGAACGACCCGGATCTGCGTTGCCTCGGCGTGGGGCTCGGCGGCACGGCGTCATCGCCCGGACCTCCTGCTGCTGTTGAATCCGACCGAAGCGGAGTGCGAGTTCCAGTTGCCCTCGCAGCGCGCGGCGGCACAGGCTGGGACGTGGTGCTCGACACCGCGCATCCCGTCGGCATCCTGTCCGGCTTCGCAGCTTGCCCACCGGTCCCGTGAAGGTCGGTCCGTATCAAACCCTGGCGTTGCAGCGTGTCCTCTGACGAACTGACGCCGCTCATCGAACGGCTGGCGCGCGCGCGCGGCATCGGCGACGCGTACTACTCGTACAAGGGCGAGCTCAAGCATTTCACGCTGGCGACCAAGGCCGCGATCCTGCGCGCCATGCATTGCCGCCTCGACGATGCCGCGGCGCTCCAGGCAGCAGATCCACGAGTCGGAGGCCACGCACCCCGTCGGATTGTTAGGCGACGTGGTCGTGCTGCGCAGCGGGTGCGCGCGGGCGCGCGTGAATACGCCGGCCATCGAGCAGAACGCGTTGCTGCGCTGGGTGGTGACGCTCGAAGGGGGCGGCGGAACGCGTGCCGGCGAGGTGCGCGCCTGGGACCTGCCCGAGCGCGGTTCGTACCAGCACGAGGGCCAGTGGTTCGTGCTGCGCGACCTGCCTTTGCCCGCGGATCTGCCGCTCGGGCTATCACCGCCTCGAGATCGATCTGGAATACGCAGGCCGCGAGAGTTGTCCGCTCATCGTCGACACCGGAGCAAATGCCGCGAACCGCGCGGATCTCGCGGCCGGCGCGCGGCTCTGGGGAGTCGCCGTGCAGCTCTACGCGCTGCGCTCTGACAACAACTGGGGCATCGGCGATTTCTCCGACCTCGCCGAACTGTTGCGGCTGGCCGCCGCGTCGGGCGCCGGATTCGTCGGCATCAGCCCTGTGCATGCGCTGTTTCCGTCCGATCCCACGCTGTATTCGCCGTACTCCGCATCGAGCCGCCATGCGCTGAACGTCATGTTCATCGACGTCGGCGCGGTGCTCGAAGTGCAGGGTTCGCGGCGCGCGCAGGCCATCATGGCGGACCCGGGTTTCGCGCGCGGCTCGCGCAGGTGCGCGCCGCGACACACGTCGACTATCCGGCCGTCTCCAGCCTCAAGATGACCGTGCTGCGCGCGGCGTTCGAGCGATTCCGCACCGAACATCTCGCGCGGCACACGGCGCGCGCCGCAGCCTGCCGCGCATTTCAGCGTGAACGCGGCGAGGCCATGCGGTTGCACACGTTGTTCGATGCCATCGACGGGCATCTGCGCCGCCTCCACGGCACCGGCGCCGGCTGGCACAACTGGCCCGAGGAATACCGCAAGCCCGGAAGCGATGCGGTGAAGCGCTTCGCTCAGGAACATGCGGACGAGGTCGACTTCCACGGCTATCTGCAGTGGATCGCCGCCGAGCAATTAGGCGCGGTGCGGCAGCTCGCGCGCGAGCTCGTCCTTGAGTGTCGGCATCTATGGCGACTACGCCGTCGGTGTGAACGCTTCCGGTTCGGAGACGTGGTCCGATCAATCGTTGTACTGCACCGGCGCCGCCATCGGCGCGCCACCCGATCCCATCGGTCTCGGCGGGCAGGAGTGGGGCATTCCACCGCAAGACCCGCGGCAGCTTCGAAAAACCGCGTACGCGCCGTTCGTGGCGCTGGTGCGCGCCAGCATGCGCACCTGCGGCGCGTTGCGCCTCGATCACGTAATGGCGCTGTTTCGCCAGTGGTGGGTGCCGCGCGGCTTCAAGTCCGCGGACGGCGGCTACGTCCACTATCCACTCGACGACCTGCTCGGCGTCGTGGCGCTCGAGAGCCATCGCAACCAGTGCCTGGTCGTGGGCGAAGATCTGGGGGTGGTGCCGGACGAGATCCGGCGTGCGTTGCCGCAGTTCGCCGTCTATCACTACAAGGTGGTGTTGTTCGAGCAGAAGAATGGCGAGTTCGTCGCGCCCGCGGGCTATGTTCGTCATGCGCTCGCCGCGGTCACCACGCACGACCTGCCCACGTTGCACGGCTGGTGGAGCGGACACGACATCGACCTGTGGGAGAAGCTCGGTTTCTACGCCGATGCTTCGATGGCCCAACGCGTGCGCGCCGAACGCCAGACCGACCGCGGGCGGCTGCTGCGCGCGCTGCGCCGCGAAAAGCTCTGGCCTGGCGAAGAGAGTGAAAGTGGCCCGGTACCCGAATACTCTCCCGACCTAAGCTGCGCCGTGCACGTATACCTCGGCAGCAGCCCGACGGCGCTCGTCACCGTGCAGATCGAGGACATGATCGGCATGCTCGAGCCCGTGAACGTGCCCGGCACCAGCAGTGAGTATTCGAACTGGACGCGCCGCGTCACGTTGAGCACGCGCGATGTCTTCGCCCGGGCGGACGTACGTGAGTTATGCGCCGCGATGGTGGCGAGTCGAAAAGGAACGGCGTCATGAACGACCTGCTGCAATCGCTGATCTACACCGCCCAGCGCGCGGGTGGCGCCATCATGGCGGTTTATGCCACCGACTTCGCCGTGCGAGACAAGGTCGATACCTCGCCGGTCACCGTGGCCGACGAAGCGGCCGAAAAACTCATTCTTGCGGATCTCGCGGTCATCGCCCCGGGCGTGCCGGTCATCGCGGAGGAATCCGTGGCGGCCGGAAAAATTTCTGCCGTCGCAGAACGCTTTTTCCTGGTCGACCCGCTCGATGGCACACGTGAGTTCGTGGCCCGCCGTGATGAATTCACCGTGAACGTGGCGCTGATCGAAAATGGCGAACCGATTCTGGGCGTCGTGTTCGCGCCGGCGCGGCGCGAGCTGTACTGGGGCGACGTGAAGGCCGGCAAAGCGGGGCATCTCGATGCCGACCCCGACGGCACCATGCCCTCGCTGGGCAATGCCATCAGTGCGCGGCTCCCTCCGGCAGGTGGTCTCACCGCCGTGGCTTCGCGTTCGCACCGCACGCCCGAGACCGACGCGTTCCTCGCTAACTACCCGGTGGTGGAGTTCCGCTCCATCGGTTCGTCGCTCAAGTTCTGCCTGGTGGCGGCCGGCGAGGCGGACATCTATCCGCGCATCGGCACCACCATGGAGTGGGACACCGCGGCGGGACACGCGGTTCTTCAGGCCGCCGGTGGCCGCGTCACGGGGCTCGTGGGCGAGCCGTTCCGCTACGGCAAGCCCGGATTTCGCAACGGCAACTTTCTCGCCCAAGGCATCGTGCAGGGAAAGAAGTAGTGGGCATGTCCCAGGCCCGCACCACCGACTACGCACGGCTGGTGGCCGTTCCCGCCATCTGGGGCGGCACTTTCGTCGCCGGCAAACATGTCGTGGCGGTGATGTCGCCGATGATGGGTTCGTTCGCGCGATACGTGATCGCCTGCGTGGCTTTGCTTGTTGCGGCGGTCGCGCTCGAAGGCGGATTGCCGAAACTGTCCCGGCAGCAATGGATCGCCACGTTCGTGCTTGGGCTGCTGGGTGTATTTGCCTACAACCTGTTCTTCATGGCCTCGCTCGAGCGGCTGCCGGCGAGCCGCGCCGCGCTCATCATCGCGCTCAATCCGGTCATCACCATCACCATCTCGTCACTGGTGCTCAAGGAGCGCCTGAGCGGACGCCGGTGGATAGGCGTGCTGATCGCGCTGTTCGGCGTATGGATCGTCATCTCGCACGGCGACATCGCCAGCATCGCGTCGGCGGGACTCGGCGCCGGCGAGCTGTTCATGTTCTCGGCCGTGTTCTCGTGGGCGCTGTACACCATCATCGGCCGCAAGGTGCTCGTGGGACTCACGCCACTGGCGGCGACCAACTACGCGGCGCTGTGGGGAACGCTGATGCTGGCCTGTGTCGCGGCGCCGGAGTTTTCGAGTCTCAGGATGGCGCAGTTCGACTGGACGATGATTGGCGCGCTGCTGTACCTCGGCGTTTGTGGCACCGCGCTCGCCTTCGTCTGGTATTACATGTCGGTCAAGAAGTGCGGCACGGCGGTCACCAGCATCTTCAACAACCTCGTGCCGGTGTTTGGCGTGGCCATCAGCGTATTGGTGCTGGGCGAACAACTGCTTTCATCGATGCTGATCGGTGGAGCCATCGCCATCGTCGGCGTGATGATGGTGTCGCGAGCCTGATCGATCGCGGCCGTTTCCCTTCCTATTTCTCCGGCCGCTCGCCGTACAACATCACCATGTTGTCGAGGTGATGCCTGAGGATCGCGGTAGTTCACGACCTTCATCGGCAATCTCGAGCACTTCGCCGCTGGCCGCGCGCACTTCGAGCACGCGATCCTGTCGCGCTCTTGCAGCGAGCGGATGTTCCTTCCAGCGCATCGCGCCACGCGCAGGTGCTGCCAGCGTGTGCCGCTGATGCGCGACATCATGCCTTCGGTATCGAAGCGCACGGAGAAGCTGCGCGTGAACGACAGCGCGGTGAACAGCGCCGTCAACGCGCCGGCGAACGCCGCGACGATCCACAGGTTGACATGCCTGGCCGCCGATCGACGATCAGCGGATGGCTCCAAGCCGACATGACGGCGTACAGGCAGATCGCGCTGGCGAGACACGCAGCCCGCGGCGGTCACGCCAGCGGTAGCAGCGGCATCGTGGAACTGCAGCACCAGGCTCCGCGGGCCGCGCGGCGGACTGCTCTCGAGCTCACGCGCCATGTCGCGCATTTGCGGGGAATTCAAGGACTCGCGCAGCCGCTCGCAGATCTCGGCGGCTGGCCTCATCCGGCGCTTCGGCCAGCAGCCGTTCGATGTCGGCCAGCAGTTTCTGGTGTTCGGTCGGCGTCTTTTCCATGGCGCAGTATAGATTCCGGGCGCCGTGACGCGCTACACTCCTGCACAATGACTCACGAACGCGTCAGTTCACTACTCCCACTGGATCGGCGGCCGCGCTGTCACCGGGCACTTCAGGCCGCGCCGGTGACGTCTTCAATCCCTCGCTCGGTGTCGTCGCCGCGCGCGTCGCGCTGGCCAGCGAAGCCGAGGTCGACGCCGCGGTGCGCGCCGCGCGCGCGGCGTTTCCCGGCCTGGGCGGCGACGCCTGCGCTGAAACGCGCGCGCGTGATGTTCAAGTTCAAGGAGATCGCTCGAGCAGCGCGCGCGCACGAGCTGGCGACGCTGATCGCCTCCGAACACGGCAAGCTGGTCAGCGACGCGGCCGGCGAAGTGACGCGCGGCCTCGAAGTCGTGGAGTTCGCCTGCGGCGCGCCGCATCTCACCAAGGGCGAGTTCGCCGACGAACGTCGGCACGGGCGTCGACAGCTACTCGCTGCGCCAGCCGCTGGGCGTGGCCGCCGGCATCACGCCGTTCAACTTTCCGGCCATGGTGCCGCTGTGGATGTTTCCGGTGGCGCTGGTCTGCGGCAACACCTTCATCCTCAAGCCCTCGGAGCGCGATCCCGGCGCCGGGGCTGTTGCTCGCGCAGTGGCTCGCGGAAGCGGGGCTGCCGCCGGGCGTGTTCAACGTGGTCAACGGCGACAAGGTCGCGGTCGACGCGCTGCTGCAGCATCCGGGCGTGGATGCCGTGAGTTTCGTCGGCTCCACGCCGATCGCCGAATACGTGCAGCGCGAAGGCGTCGACGCACGGCAAACGCGTGCAGGCGCTGGGCGGCGCGAAGAATCACCTCGTGATGCTGCCGGATGCGGACGTCGACCAGGTCGCCGACGCCTTGTTGGGCGCGGCCTATGGTTCGGCGGGCGAGCGCTGCATGGCGATCTCCGTGGCGGTCGCCGTCGGTGACGCCACGGCCGACAGGCTGGTCGAGGTGCTCGCGGAGCGCGTGCGGACCCTGCGCGTCGACCAATCGCAGAATGGCGACGGCGGACATGGGGCCGCTGATCACCGCCGCGCATCGCGACAAGGTCGCGGACTACATCGATGCCGGCGTGGCGGAAGGCGCGACGCTCGTCGTCGATGGCCGCGGCCTGAAGGTGCCGGGCCACGAACACGGATTCTTCCTCGGCGGTAGCCTGTTCGATCGCGTGCACGCCGGCGATGAAGATCTATCGCGAGGAGATCTTCGGGCCGGTGCTGGTGGTCGTGCGCGTGGCGACGCTCGCCGATGCCGTGCAGCTCGTGAACTCGCACGAGTTCGCCAACGGCACCGCGATATTCACGCGAGACGGCGGCGCGGCGCGCGCCTTCGTGCAGCAGATCGAAGTGGGTATGGTGGGCGTCAACGTGCCCATTCCCGTGCCCATGGCGTTCATGAGTTTCGGTGGCTGGCGGCGCTCGAGTTTCTCCGATCACGCCATGCACGGCATGGAAGGCGTGCGTTTCTACACGCGCCTGAAGACGGTCACCAGCCGCTGGCCCGAGGGGAAGGGTCGGCGGAATTCGTCATGCCGACGATGAAGTGATGGAAGTCGCCAGTTCGCAGCTCGGTTTTCCGGAAGCGTTCTGCTGCAACTGCGGCGTCACCGATGTCACGATCGAAACGCAGGATACGCGCGTGACGCGATTCTTTGGATTGGGCAGCGATGAGATGACGTTCAAACTGGCGGTGCCGGTGTGTGCACGCTGCCGCAAGACCCTTCGCCGCCGGCCCGCGGGTTTTTATTCGCGCGTGGGATTGCTGGCCGCGAGCTTCATCGTGCCGTACCTCACGTTGCTGGTCCTCGGTCTGCTGGTGGTGCTGCCGCCGTGGATTTTCGACAACGTGCTGCCGATCAGCGCCGTCCTTGCCCTGGTGTTCACCGCGGTGTTCTATGCGTTGCGCCGCCCGAAGCCTCCGCAGACCAGCTTCTATCAACCGCTGCGCATCAAGAGCGTGCGCGTGCAGGTCACGGGGCTCATGGCCGGCGAGGGACAGGTGGGCTTCATGAAGCTCGCCTTCACCAATCCTGACTACCTCAACCTGTTCGTGAATGCGAACGAGGAAGCCATCAAGGCGAAGCGCGTCGCGGTGGTGAAGGCCTGAGAATCTGGCAAGCGGCGAACCTCGCCATTCGCAGGCGATTGACGCGCTGACAGCGCTGCCGTTTCGCGTTTGAATGCTCCACCTTCCGGGTGGAGAGAGCGCATGGATGCGCAAGCACAGAATCCTGAAGTCTCTCGCGTCACGCGCCCGCTCGTCGTCAGACTTGCCGCGGCGTGGCTGGTGCTGTTGCTTGCCACAGGTCTTTGGCAGGGATTCGGGCACTGGTTGCTGAGCGAGGCGGGCGGTCATGTCGCCTGACGTCGCGTTGCTCTCTTCCATGTGCTTCTTTGCCGCGCTCATCGCACTGCCTGCACTTGCGGCGGGCGGCCGGCGGCGCGCCATGCGTGAAGCCAGCGAGGTGGCGGTCGCGCTGTCTTCGCTGGCGGAAGAAGTTCGCGAGAGCGCCGTGTGTCAGCCGCTCCCGGAACTGCTTTGCGCGCGCGCGCGGCGTCTGCGCGCGCCGGAGTTCGCGTCGTTGCTGCTGGCCCAGGAGCTCACGCAAGCCAGTCCGCGCCTCCTGGCGGACACGGCGCACCGGCTCGCGTTGCGCCTGAAGCGACGCGTCGCCTTCGAACGCAAGATGCTGGCGCGCACCGCCTCGGGCCGGCGTCGTGGCGCGTTGGCGGCTTCGTTTCCGCCGGCCGTGTTGCTCGCCATGCATGCGGGTGGCTTGCAGATTCCGCTCGCCGCGCTCGTGTTCGTCCTGGCCGTCGAGGGCTGCGGCTGCTGGCTGTTGTGGCGCATCGCGCGAGTGGAGATCTGAGTGCCGCCCTTCGTTCTGGTCTGTGTGGCGGGCGGCTTGTTTGCGCTCAGCGTGTTCGGCCTGCGCGGTTTTCTCGACATTCGTGAGGCGCTGCGGCTCGCGGAACTCAATCGGCTCGTGTCGCCCGTGTCCTGGCAGGCCACGCGCGCATGGTTCGGGGCTGCCGCGGGTGTGCCGGTGTTCTTTGCCGCGTCAGCGCTGGAAGGCGCCGCGTGGCTGGCGGCCGCGGCAGTTGCCGCACTCGGTATCTGGGTCGCGCCGCGGTTTCTCGAGGCCGCGCGTCAGCGAGTGGAGCAGGAACTCCTCGACGACCTCCCCGTGCATCTCGATCTCATTGCGCTGGCCATGGAAGCGGGAGCGGAGCTGCCGGCGGCGCTCGCCACCTGTGCACATCGGGCGCCCAAGGGCGCGCTGCAGCGTGCGTGGGCGCGCGTCATTCTGGAAATTCACGCGGGCGCCGAACCGCTCGAAGCCTTGCGCGCGCTGGAGCAGCGGACCGGCCTCAAGCCGATGTCCGTGCTGCTGACCGCGATGCGTTCGGCGGAAAAATTCGGCATCCCGGCTGCGCAGGTGTTCCGCGAACGCGCGCGTCAATCCGCGGCGCAGCGCTTCGCAAGGGCCGAGCGCCTGGCTCGAGCCGCTCCGCTCCGTCTCTGGGCTGCGCTGGTGCTCGCCATCGTGCCGTGCACGTTCGTGGTCCTGGCGTTTCCGCTGGCGAAGCTTCTCGCGCTCATCGCCTCCTGACGTATGAATCCCTAACTATCCGGCACGTTCCGCCGCTTGAGCTCGGTGCTGGCCTCGAGCGCGAGCAGGTCTTCGGGCCGGTCGATGTCCACTTCGGCGGCCGGCATGGGCAGCCGGATCAGCCGGTCGACATGCCTGTTCAGCAGAAGCTGCGCGCCGCGATCGCCGCGCAGTTCATTGAGCTCGCGAAAACACCACCGCGGAAATATGGCCGGCACGCCGACGCTGCCGGCGTACTGCGCGGCGGCGATGGACGCCGGGGAGCGTCGCCACACGCCGGCGAGCCGGCGGAGGTCTTCGGTGGTCACGGCCACCTGGTCGGCCAGCGCGAAAAGCACGCCGTCGGTTGCCGCCGGCGCGTGCGCGAGCCCCTCGCGGATCGAGCTGGCGATGCCTTCTTCCCAGTCGCGATTCACGGCGATGCTCGCCGGGCTGTGACGCAGGAGCGGCGCCAGTTCGGCCGCGTTCGCGCCCAGCACCACGGTCACGGAATGACCGGCGAGTTCCACCGCGCGGCTGACGATCGTGTGCATCAGCGGGCGTCCGTTGACGCGCACCAGTTGTTTGGGAGAACCGAAACGTGAAGAGCCGCCCGCGGCCAGCACCACGACGTGGATGTGGCTTGCCTCGCTGCTGCCGCCGTCGTTCACCGTCGGGAGAGAAGTCCGATCGCGAACACGGAGACCACGCAGACGCCGGCGATCATGGCGGTCTTGCCGGCCACTTCGGCGAATGCCGAGCGCGGAATCACCTCGAGCACCACGAGAATCGTGACCAACGCCAGGGCCAGAATGGTGACGCTGGCCAGTACCCGGGCGATGCCGCTCTGATTGCGGATTTCGTCGGTTTTCTGCGGTTCGAGGTTCATGGCGGGCGATATTACTCCGGTTCCGGCGGCCCGCCGCCGCAGGTTGCCCGCAATCGTTAAACGGGTCGCATTTGGCGCTGTTTTTTTCCGGTCCGCCGTGCGCCAGAGCACGGCCCAACTATCGACTTCCGCGTAAATTGCAGCCCTCAGTTCAACGGGTTAGAGATGTGACCACGCAGTTTTTCGAACGACAGGAAGCGCAGCGGAAGTACACCCAGTGGCTCATCTGGGGATTCGTGGCGGCTATCCTCGTGGTGACCGCGGCGATCAATCTCGTGGTGCTGGTGGGCCTCGGTGGCAATCCGTTGCACTTGATGCGCGAGGCGCCGGAAATCGTGCTCTGGGTGTCGTTGGCGGTGCTCGTCACGATCGGGCTGGCCTGCTGGCACAAGAGCTCGCAATTCCGCTCCGGAGGCGCGGCGGTGGCGCAGTCCCTCGGCGGCATCGCGGTGACTACCGGCGACGGTGACATCAAGCTGCAGCGGCTCGTGAACATCGTCGAGGAAATGGCCATCGCGGCGCGGGTCCGCAAGCCGCAGGTCTTCGTGCTGCCCGACGAAACGGGAATCAACGCGTTCGCCGCGGGCCACTCGCCCGACGAGGCGGTCGTCGCGGTGACGCAAGGCGCGCTCGACGCATTCGACCGGGAACAGTTGCAGGCGGTGATCGGCCACGAGTTCAGCCACATCCTCAACGGCGACATGAAAATCAACATGCGCCTCACGACCTGGATCTTTGGCCTGTGCGTGATCACCGATTTCGCGCGGCACATCATGAACAAGCGCGGCGGTGGAAAGGCCGCGGGACGTCTCAAGCTCATCGCGTTCGGCGTCTTCGTCGCGGGCAGCGCGGGCGCGTTGGCGGGGCGCCTGCTGCAGGCGGCTGTCTCGAGACGCCGGGAACATCTGGCCGACGCGTCGGCGGTTCAGTTCACGCGCAATCCCCAGGCCTTGCAGAGCGCGTTCGTCGTCATGGCCGCGCAGCGCTTCCGGAACGCGTCTCGATCACGCTCATGCCCTGGGCGTTCGGCACATGTTCTTTGCCGGCAGCAGCCCGGCATGGGTGAACAAGTTCGGCGGTTCATGGTTCGCGACCCATCCGCCGCTCGAAGAACGCGTGCGCGCGATCGATTCGCGCGTGACACCACTCAAGTTCCGCTCGCTTGTCAGCGACGAGAGGCGCAAGAGCGCGTCGCGCATCGCCGCGGCAGCGGCGGAAGCCGCGGATGCCGGAGCAACAGCCGCTGCTGCGGCGCGCCCGGCTTCGATCGCCTCCGCTCCCTCGGGTGCATTGCAGTTCGCACCGGTCGAAGTCGCGGCCCTGGCCGACCTGGCCGCGGTCGTCGCCGCGTCATCCAACAAGGCGGCCGAGGAATCTCCCACCGCCAGGACCGGCAGCGGCCTGCACTTGACTCTCGAAAAGCCGATCCTCGCCGAGACCATGCCGTCAGGGGTGCGCATGATCGCGGGCCAGACTCTGCCGCCCGATGTGTTGCGGAACCGGCTGGCACAGGATCAGCAGGCGGCGATCAGCAACTTCGTCGCGCACGTCGAAGGATCCAGCATCGCGGTGCAGGCCACGTTCGTCGCCACCATGCTCGGCTTCGGAGCCCTCGAAGTGGCGTACGCAGCTCACGCGCCTCGCGCCGCTGCTCGGCATCGAACTGTTGAAGGAAACGCAGGCGCAGATCGCGCGCATCGCGAGTTGGCGCCGGCTTCGCGCCTGCCATTGCTTCACGGACCTGATGACGCTGTTCGACACGATGGATCCGGCGGATCGCAAACGGCTGCGTGCCATCGCGCGCGCGTTCGCGCCGACGGTCGCGACCGGCGACATGCTGCGTTTCTCGCTGACGCGAATGATCGAGAAGCGCCTCGCCAAGGCGAAGCAAGAGGCCACGCCGGTACCGTCTGCCGGATCGCGCTGCCGCGGTGTGCGAGATCTTCGCGGCGCTGGCGCAGTGCCGCTTCGGCCCCGGAAAGCAGGGCCAAAACGCGTATCGGGCCGGCCTCATGGGCATGCTGCCGCCGCAGAAGTGGGCGCCGTATTCCGAAGTGCTCTCGGCGCCCGCCGCGTTCGACGCCACGTTCGCCGCGCTCGCGCAGATTCATCCGACCGGCAAGCGTTCGCTGTCGGAAGGCATGGCGCGTGTCATCGCGGTGGGCGGAAGGCTGACCGCTCCGCAGGTGGATCTGCTGCGCGGCGTCTGCATGATGGTCGATTGCCCGGTGCCGCTCATTCCGATCGACGTGGTCTTCGAGGAATCCGACGTGCAGGCGCCGAAAGCTCAGGCCAGCGCGCGATAAACCATCCGCGAACCGACGAACAGCAGGAACACGCCGAACGCCTGTGCCAGTCGGCGGCGGCTCAGGGAATGGGCGACGCGCGCACCGAGCGCGGCCGTGAGCATGGATCCCGGCGTGATCAGGGCCAGGCCCACGACGCTCACGAATCCCACGGTTGCCCAGGGCAGGGCCACGGGCGGGTCGGCCAGTAGATAGCCCACCGTGCCGGGAATGCTGATCACGATCCCGAAGAACGATGCCGTGCCAACGGCGCGATGAATGGGATAGCCGCACAGATTCAGCGTGGGCACCGGTCAGCGTTCCGCCGCCGATGCCCATGACCGCCGACACTCCGCCGATCATCGTCGCGAGCGCTACGCCGCCGGGTCCGCGCGGTACCTGGTCTCCGGCGCGCCAGTGGTCGAGCGGTAACAGCATCTTGAGCGCGATGATCAGCGCGACGGTGCCGAATACACCGGCGAGCACCGCGAGCGGCGCGCGCGATGCCAGCAGGCTGCCCACGAATGAAGCCACGAACATCGGGCGCCGCCCAGCGGCGCGCGAGTTCCCAGTCGACAGCGCCGCGGGAGTGATGGGTCCGCGCGGAAGAGATCGATGTTGGAATGATGGCAGCCAGCGAAGTCGCGACGGCGACGTGCATGCGGTATTCCTCGGGAACGCCGGCGAACCGCAGCGAGTATTCGAGCACCGGCACCGTGACGATGCCGCCACCCACGCCGAGCAGTCCCGCCGCGAAGCCCGCCACGAGCCCGGAAACGGCGAGGATGGCGATGAGCGGCAGCAGATCTGCGGCGGTCACGAAGGGTGATTCAAGGGCGCGGTTTCAGTGAACGGCCGGCCGGCCCGGCCTTCGAGAGCGGCATGCACCTCGGCGACGATGGACAGCGCGATGGACTCCGGTGCGCGTCCGCCGATATCCAGCCCGACGGGCGCGCGCAACCGTGGCCGCAATGCGTCGGCGTCGGTTCCGAGGTCGCTCATGAGTTTTTCACGTCTTGCCGCCGGCCCTAACAAGCCGACGTACGGCACCGGACACCCGGCGAGTGCGCGCAGGTAATGCAGGTCGGATTCCAGGTGGTGGCTCATGACGATGGCCGCGGAAAAGTTCGCGAGCTGCACGGCCGCGGCGACATCGGCGGGGTGCGTTTCGACCAACCGGGTGGATGGCGGGAAGCGATCGGGCATCAGGTATGCCGAGCGATGCTCCACCACGGTGATGTGCCAGCCGAGAAAGGCCGCGAGCGTGGCGACGGGGCGGGCATCGGGTCCACCACCCAGCAAGAGCAGATGCGGCGGAGGCGCGAACGAAGCGACGAACAATTCCACGGCGAGAGGCGTCGCCGTCACGATTGCATTGACCGGCGCATTGACGGCCGCCGCATGCAAGGCCTTCAGCTGGCCACCAAGTCCGGCATCGTTCCTCGCGAAATCCGGCAGCGCGCCATCGGCTGGCAAACTGAGTCCCAGCTCGATGCCGGCCTCCTGAGTCGCGATGACGAATGCCAGGCGGCAATGCGAGCCGCGTTTGTACGCACCCGCCAGATAGGGCATCGGATGCCAGCCATCCGCTCCGCTGACGCGCGAGAGCAGGACGTCCATCGCCCCTTCGCAACCCGCGCCGAGTCCGAAGAGCTGATCGGTGGTGCTGCGCAGGTCGTAACTGACGATGCGCGCCGTGACCGCTCGCGGCCACGTCGCGTGCGTGTTCGCGCAGGTCACCTTCGAGACATCCGCCGGACAACAGGCCCGCGTACTCGCCATTCGCTCGCGATGAGCATTTGCGCTCCGGGTTTGGCGTACGTGGAACCGCCAGTCCGGATGACCGTGGCGAGGACCAGGGGCTCGTTGGCCAGCAGTGCGCGGTCGTAGAGAGGGAGGAGGCGGTGCAACCTCATGTGAGGCGCAAATATATGCCACTTCGGGGCGCTCCCGCTTGCGCGCGTATGGGTCCAACCATTAGATTTGCCGGGCTTTTTTTGCCCTTCTCCCGAAAATCCTTTCAGGTCGTACGTCTCAATGCCAATCTGTTGACCCCTCCGCCTGGGTCGTACACAAATTTGGTGGTTCTTCGGTCGCAGACGCTGAGTGTTTCAAGCGCGTTGCCAACATCCTCGAAACGCTGCCGCCAGGTCGGCTAGGGCATCGTGCTCTCGGCGTGCCGCGGCGTCACGGACGCACTGCTCGGCCTCGTCGCTCGCGCCGAAGCGCAGGACGATGGGTGGCGCGGCGATCTCGACGCCCTGCGTACGCGGCACAACACGATCGCGGAAAGCCTCTTGAGCGCGGACGCGCGCCAGCTCTACATGGCCGGATTCGATCGCGACCGGCACGACATCGAAGGCATCCTGCACACCGTCAAGCTCACGCGCTCAGCCGCGCAGAACGTGCGCGACCTGATCGCCGGCTACGGCGAAATCTGGTCGACAAAACTGTTCCGTGAATTTTTCTCGGCGTGCGGCAAGCGGCCGGGCGACGTGAAATGGATCGATGCGCGCCAGGCGGTCGTCGTCGAGTGGGGTCCGCTCGGTCCGGCCGTTCATGGGACGAATCGCGCGCGAAGCTCTCGGCGCTGGTGGGGCCTGCTTTCAACGGCACGCTCATCATCACCGGTTTCATCGCCTGCGAACCGGCGCGGGGTGCAGACGACGCTCGGGCGCAACGGCAGCGACTTCTCGGGTTCGATCTTCGGTTCGCTGCTCGATGCGACGGAAATCCACATCTGGACCGACGTCGACGGCGTGTTGTCGGCGGATCCGCGCCGCGTGCCCGACGCCAAGGTCATCGACGCGCTGTCGTACAACGAAGCGATGGAGCTCGCGTACTTCGGCGCCAAGGTCATCCATCCGCAGACGATGGCGCCGGCCGTCGGCCGCGGCATTCCGATCTGGATCCGCAACACCTTCGCGCCGCAGAAGCCGGGCTCGCTGATCTGCGCGACGCCCGACTCCAAACTACCGGTCAAGGGCATCACCAGCATCGAGAACATCGCGATGGTCAACGTCGAGGGCGCCGGCATGATCGGCGTGCCCGGCACGGCGCATCGCCTGTTCGGCGCGCTGCGCGAGGAAGGCATCTCGGTCATCCTGATTTCGCAGGGCAGCTCGGAGCATTCGATCTGCTTTGCCATTCCGGGCGTCGAAGCGGAGCGTGCTGCACGCGTCGTTGCCGCAGCGTTCGATCGCGAGATCAAGGAAGGCCAGATCCAGAGCATCCAGGTCGACCAGGACCTGCGCGATCCTCGCCGTCGTCGGCGACGGCATGGCCGGGCTTCCCGGTGTCTCCGGCCAGGTGTTCAACGCGCTCGGGCTCGGCGGCCGTCAACGTCCATGCCATCGCGCAGGGTGCGTCCGAGCGCAACATCTCGGTGGTCGTCGACGCAAGGACAGCGACGCGCGCGCTGCGCGCCGTGCATTCGGGCTTCTACCTGTCGCCGCACACCATCTCGATCGGCCTCATCGGCCCGGGCGCGGTGGGGCGTGTGCTGCTCGAGCAGATCGCCGCCGAAAGCGGCGCGCCTGCGCGACGAATTCAAACTCGACCTGCGCCTGCGCGGCATCATGGCCAGCAAGAAAATGCTGCTGGCCGAGCAGGGCATTCGGCTCGACGGTTGGAAGACGGTCGCTCGAGTCGAGCAAGACGCCGGCAGACATCGCGACTTCGTCGAGCACCTGCACGTCGATCACCTGCCGCACACCGTCATCATCGACTGCACGGCCGACGAAAGCGTGGCCAAGCACTACGCCGACTGGCTCGAGGCCGGTATCCACGTCGTCACGCCGAACAAGAAAGCCAACAGCGGGCCGCTGGCCTACTACGAGTCGCTGAAGGAAGCGCGCCGCGCTCGGCGGTTCCCACTATCTCTACGAGGCCACCGTGGGCGCGGGCCTGCCCGTCATCCAGACACTGCGCGACCTGCGCGAGACCGGCGACAAGATCTCGCAGCGTCGAAGGCATCTTCTCCGGCACGCTCGCCTATCTATTCAACGTGTACGACGGCAAGACGCCGTTCTCGCGAGATCGTCAAGGATGCCAAGGCCAAGGGCTACACCGAGCCCGATCCGCGCGACGATCTGTCCGGCACCGATTTCGTGCGCAAGGTGATCATCCTCGGCCGCGAAATGGGCCTGAAGCTCGAGATGAAGGATGTCCAGGTGGAAAGCCTCATCCCTGCCGGGCTGGAAAAGGGCACGATCGACGACTTCCTGAATGGCATGCCGAAATACGACGACGAAATGAAAAAACGTTTCGACGCCGCCGCGGCGCGCGGCAAGGTGCTGCGGTACATGGGCCGGCTCACGGCCGACGGCAAGGCCACGGTGGGCGTCGCCGAGCTCGACCGGTCTCATGCCTTCGCGAACATCGCGCTGACCGACAACGTGGTGCGCTACGCCACCGCGCGCTACAACAGCAATCCGCTGATCGTGCAGGGACCGGGCGCCGGCCCCGAGGTCACGGCCGCCGGGGTGTTCGCCGATCTGCTGCGAGTGTGCTCCTACCTCGGAGCGCACCTGTGACCCTGAATAAAGCCACGGCGTTCGCGCCGGCGTCGGCGGCGAACGTCGCCATCGGTTTCGACATCCTCGGTTTTTCGGTGGACGTGCTCGGCGACACGGTGACGGTTGCGCGTACGGAAAAACCGGGCGTCGTCATCACCGGTTCTTCTGGCGTGGTGAAGGAAATCCCGCGCGACCCGGAGCGAAACACCGCGGGCCGCGCCTTGTTAGCCATGCAGGAGACGCTCAAGCCCGGCTTCGGCTTCGAAGTCTTCATCGACAAGGGCATCCCGCTCGGCAGCGGCCTCGGCGGCTCGGCCGCGTCGGCGGTGGCGGCAGTGGTCGCCGCGAATGCGTTGCTCGAGAAACCGCTGGCGAAAATCGATCTGCTGCAGTTCGCCATGCAGGGCGAAAAAGTCTCGAGCGGCTCGCTGCACGTGGACAACATCAGCCCGAGCCTGTTCGGCGGCCTGGTGCTCACGGTGGGCATCGACAATCCGCGCATCAAGCAGATCCCCGTGCCGGAGGGAATTCGCGCCGTGCTCGTGCACCCGCACCTGTTCCTGTCGACCAAGCAGGCCCGCGGCATCCTCAAGCGCGAAGTCACCATGTCGGATTTCATCTGGCAGACCGCGAACCTCGCCGGCTTCATCTCCGGGTGCTACACCAACGATCTCGACATGATTCGCGCCTCGTTCGAGGACGTGGTCATCGAGAAGCAACGTTCGCAGCTCATCCCCGGCTTCGATGCGGTGCGCAAGGGTGCGCTCGCCGCCGGTGCGCTCGGCTGCACGATTTCCGGCGCCGGCCCGACCATGTTTGCCTGGGCACTGGAAGCCGATGCCAACAAAGTGCGCGACGCCATGGTGGACGCATTCGGTGCCGCGAACATGAAGGTGGATCATTGGGTGGTGCCCATCACCACCGCGGGCGCTCACGTGTCTGCCGGGCTGAGCCGCTGTGAAATTCGTCAGTACGCGCAGTCTTCACTCAGAGGGATCGGCTCCGGCAGTCAGCTTCGGCGCTGCCCTGGCGCAGGGTCTCGCGCCCGACGGCGGGCTCTACGTGCCGGAGAGCTGGCCGAACATTTCGTTGTCGGAATTCGACGGCGTCAGCAGCCTGCCGGACGTGGCCGAAATCATGTTGCGCCCCTTCGTTGCCGGTGACGCGATGGCCGGGCAGCTCGGTGCCGTGGTGCGCGATGCCTTCAATTTCCCAGCGCCGCTGGTGCCCGTGGCCGACGAAGGCCGCCTCTCGGTGCTCGAGCTGTTTCATGGGCCGACCGCGGCGTTCAAGGATTTCGGGGCGCGATTCCTCGCCGCCTCACTCGGCCGGATCCGCCCGGCGAATGCGGCAAGACCGCTCAACATCCTCGTGGCCACCTCGGGCGACACCGGCGGCGCGGTTGCGGCGGCATTCCATCGCCGTCCCGGCATCGTGGTCTCCGTGTTGTTTCCCAAGGGTCTGGTATCGCCCACGCAGGAGCGCCAGCTCACCTGCTGGGGCGACAACGTGTTGCTCCTACCGGGTCAGCGGCACCTTCGACGACTGCCAGCGCCTCGTGAAAGAAGCCGTTCGTCGACGACGTCGATTCGGGAACGCTTCGAATTGTCGAGCGCAAACTCCATCAATCTCGGGCGCTTGCTGCCGCAGGCGGTCTACTACGCCGCCACCAGTCTCGCCGTGTATCGCGAGCACGGCGTCGCGCCTAACTTCGTGATCCCGAGCGGCAATCTCGGCAACTCCGTGGCCTGCGTGTGGGCGCGAAAGATCGGACTGCCGATCGGCCGCATCGTGCTGGCGCACAACGCCAATCGCGCCGTGCCGGATTTCCTGCGCACCGGTGAATGGCAACCGCGCGCCAGTGTTCCGACGCTCGCATCCGCGATGGATGTCGGCGCACCTAGCAACATGGAGCGGCTGCGCGCACTGTTTCCGGACCTCGAATCGGTCCGCGGCGCGGTGCGTGCGGAGAGTGTCACCGACGTGCAGATCCGGAGCGCATCACCACCGACTTCCGGCGATACGGGAAAACCTGGTGTCCGCATACAGCGACCGCCGCGGAAGTCCATGCACGGATGTCCCAATTCCGAGCGCGCGGATGCGCCGCTGGGTGCTGGTCTCGACCGCGCACCCGGCGAAATTTCGCGAAATCGTGGAGCCGCTCATAGGGCAACGAATCGACATGCCGGAAAGCCTTGCTAAACTCTTCTCACGCCCTGTGTCCTGCGCCGATCTGTCGCCTACGCCGCCCGCTCGCCGCGCTGGCCGGCAAGATGGCGACGTTCGAGACATGAATTGACGCCACCCTTTGGACTCACACAAGTTCAGTTCGTACTGATCGCGTTGGGCGTGCTGGCCTTCGTGTTGCTCGTCGTGCTCGGCGGCCGCGCGTGGGTCGTTCGCCGGCGCGATGCGCGCCGCGTCGCGCGTGTGACCGCGGGCGCCGCGGACTACCTGCGCAACGTGCTGGTGCCCGATGGCAACGGCGGCGACTACCACCTCGATTTCGTGCTGCTGACCAGCCGCGGCATCGTCATCATCGACATGCGCGATTTCGTCGGCATCGTCTTCGGCGGCGACCAGATGACCGCCTGGACGCTCATGACCGGCCCGAGCCGCACCACCTTCGTGAATCCGCAGGCCGGCCTCTATGACCGCATCGCGAGCGTCAAGGCCATCGCCACCGATACGCCGATCGAAGGGCGCATCGTGTTCACCAAACGCGCCAAGTTTCCGAAGGGCCTGCCGCGTTTCACCGTGATGCTCGAATCCATCGCCGCGGAATTCCCCAAACTCGGCGCCGCCGAGCTCGAAATTGCCGTGTCGAAATATCGGCCGGGCTGGGCCCGGCTCAAGGAAGCCGCCAAGCCGAGTCCGCATTTCCGTAGCAACCCCATCGCGGTTGCTTAGGGCCTCGCTTCGAGTACCAGGTTGATCGCCGAATGCATCGCACGGCGGAACCGTTTGAATCCCGCACCCGACACCACCGACCGCAGCCGCGCCTCGCCCGCCTGTGCACCCAATCCCATGCGGCCTTCCTGCGACAACGAGCAGGGCGTGCACAACAGCGTCGATGCCGCGTAATACGCGCGACCGATCGGATTGAGATTCTCCTCGATCCGGTCACCGGCGTAAGGCTCGACGATCATCCAGGTGCCATTCGGCGTCAGCGTCTTCAACACGTGGCGAGACGCCGCCAGCGGGTCGCCCATGTCGTGCAGGGCGTCGAACGTCGTGACCAACTCGTACGAGTGGCCCCGATAAGAATCGGCGCGGCCGATCTCGAACGCTCACATTGCCGACGCCCGACCTCTCGAGCATGAGTCTGGGCGGTGGCAATCGACTCCTCGTGACAGTCGAACCCCGTGAACTGCGAGTTCGGATAGGCCCTGGCCATGATCAACGTCGAGTAACCCACACCGCAGCCCACGTCGGCGACGCGGATTCCGGCCTTGAGTTTGCCGTCGACGCCGTCGAGCGAGGGGATCCACTCCTGGACCAGGTGATTGAGATAGCCCACTTTGTAGAACCGTGCGCAGGCCGGGAAACATGTCGGGGTGATGTTCATGCCAGCCGATGCCTTCGCCGGACTTGAAGGCGTCGGTGAGGCGGTCGACGATGCGGCCTGCTGCGAGCGCGGTCTGAAAGCCGCCGACGATGAACGCCGGACTTTCCTCCTGGGCGAACAACATCGCCTGTTCGGGTGACAGCTGGTAGCGGCCGCTGTCAGCCAGGTAATTCACATACCCGAAGCCGCGTGGGCATTGAGCCATTCGCGAACATAACGTTCGTGCGTGGCGCTCTTCGCAGCGAGATCGGCGGCGCGTCATCGCGCCATTCGCGGCGAGGACGCGGTACAGCCCGAGGCGGTCGCCGATGACGACCAGCGCGGCCAGCGAGGTCGCGCCGAAATCCGTGATGGCACGGCCGAGCAGTCCATTCAGCGTCTCCTCATCGATCAGGGCAGGGGCTTGATTCCGCATGTCGTGACTCCAGGTGCGTTTGTGAGGAACGCATCTTGTCCGGCGAGGCGCGCCGAGATTTGCAGGCCGGCCGGACTTCTTGATCGATTGACCAGAACGGCTCGCGGACTTGATCGAACTGCCGCAGAATTTGCCCATGGATGCACTATCCGAACTGCTGCGTGTCGTGAAGCTGTCCGGCGCACTGTTCTACAACTCGAGCTGCACGTCGCCGTGGTGCCTGCAGGCGCCGCAATCGAGTGCGCTGCTGCCATACATCCGCGCGCAGGCCACGCGAGTCATCGAGTTTCACCACATCACCGAAGGCACCGCGTACGTCCGCGTCGGCGCCGAAACCACACCGCTGGCGGCCGGTGACATCGTGATGATGCCGCACGGCGATGCGCACGAGATGGGTGCCGGGGTGGGCGGAAAACCCATCTGCGGCGACGATGCGCTGCCCGCGTTGTGGTCGGGGCGCGTGAAGCTCGCGAGCTTCGGCGGTGGTGGCGAGACGACGGGACTGGTCTGCGGCTACCTCGCCTGCGACGGGGAACTGCTCAAGCCGGTGCTCGCGGGTTTGCCGCGTGTCGTTCGCGTGAACATCCGCACGAATCCATCCGGCGAGTGGCTCGACAACCTGCTGCGCCACGCGGTGTCGCAAGTGGCGGCTGCGACTCCCGGCAGCGAAGTGATACTCGCGCACCTCGCCGAGGTTTTGTTCACCGAGGTGCTGCGACGCTATCTACTCGCGCTGCCCGACGGACGCACCGGCTGGCTGGCGGGCGCAGGCGATCCAGCCGTCGGCCGCGCATTGGCGGCCCTGCATCGCGAACCCGCGTTCGATTGGACGCTGGACCTGCTCGCGGAAGAGGCGGGCATCTCGCGCTCGGCGCTGACGGAGAAGTTCACGCGTTTCATCGGTCAGGCGCCGATGGCGTATCTCACCGACTGGCGGCTCGAACTCGGCGCCGACGTCGCTGCGCTCCACCAGCCGCAGCGTGCAACGCGTGGCGCTCGATTCCGGATACGAATCCGAAGCGGCCTTCAATCGTGCCTTCAAGCGGCGCTTTTCCGTGCCTCCGGCGCGCTACCGGCGCGAAGCACGTGCCACCGTCACCGAGAAGATTCCACCCACGCGGTCACGCCGGGCGGCGACTCGCGCCTGAACCGTTCAGGGCGTCAACGCGAAGAATTCGCGCGCCGCGGCCGTGCTGGCGACCGCCACCGTGGCGACATCTTCACCGCGTGCCAGCGCGATTGCGCGCGCGACCCAGTGAAGATGCGCCGGTTCATTGCGACGCGTCTTCGGTGCGGGCCGGATGTCACGCGGCATCAGATAGGGTGCGTCGGTTTCGAGCATCAGGCGGTCCGGCGTTCACCGCGGCCACCAGGCGCTGGTGACGGCCGCGCGCGACTGGGCCGTGGCGCATGGCGCCCGGGCCGGCGTGTTGACCTTCGATCCGCACCCGAGCCAGTTCTTCGCCCCGGCCGCCGCCTTTCCCCTGCTGCTGTCCCTGCCCCGCCGCCTCGAGCTGCTGGGGCAAGCGGGCGCCGACTTCGCCCTGGTCGAACCCTTCGACGCCGCGCTGGCGGCGATGAGCCCCGAGCAGTTCGTCACCGAGGTCCTGGTGGACGGCCTGGGCGCCGGGCACGTGGTCATCGGCTACGATTTTTGTTTTGGCAAAAAACGCGCGGGCAACGCCGCCGTCCTGACCGCGCTGGGGGCGCAAGCACGGCTTCGGCGTGCAGGTGATGCCCGCGATCGAGGTGGACGGGGTCGCGGTCTCGTCGACCAAGGTGCGCGAGCTGCTGACCGAGGGCCGGGTGGCCGATGCGACCCAGCTGCTGGGGCGCCCGCCCGAGATCACCGGCGAGGTGGTGCGCGGCGCAGGGCGTGGCCGGGCCTTCGGCATCCCGACCGCGAACCTGCGTCCCGAGGTGCCGCTGGTTCTGGCCACCGGGATCTACGCCGGTCGCGCGGTCTTGCTGCCGGATGCCAGTGACCAGAAGACCTCCAGCCGCCGCCATCAGCGTGGGCACGAATCCGACCTTTGCGCTGCCCGACCAACGCGCGGCGCCGCGCCCGTGACCATCGAAGCGTATCTGCTCGACTATCCCGGCGAAGATCTCTACGGTTCGAAGATGCGCCTGTTCTTCCAGCAACGCCTGCGCGAAGAGCGGCGCTTCGATTCGGTCGTCGGCCTTGCGCGCCGAGATCGATCGTGACATCGCGCGGACCCGGGAAATCATCGGATGAACGAACACCAGCTGTACGAGACCGAGACCATGGCCGAGCTGTGCGCGCGGCAGGGTCGCCCCCACGAGGCCATCGCGATCTACCGCCGCCTGGTCGACACCTTTCCCGCAATCGCAGCGCCAGTCGCGCTGGCAGTCACGGCTGACCTCGCTGGAACGGGCCTGGGGGCGCGCCTCGGGCGAGGAGATCCCGGCCGCGCCGATTCCACTGCCGCGTTCACCCGGCGTGGCGGTGGTGGCCAGCGACGACAGCGTCACGGTCGCCTGGGCCCTGCCCACCGAGACGCCCGAGCCGACGTTGGAACTGTTCCTGATCCAGAAGACGCCTTCGGGGGTCGAGACCAACAAGCGCTCGCTGCGCCTGTCGGCCTACGAGGGCCGCATCGGCTTTGCCATCCCGGCGCTGCACACGGCGCTGGCGGCGGTCGGCAAGGTCGCGGCGGGCAAGTTCGTCCCCATCGCCGCGCCATTCGCTGGCGCCGCTCACCCCGTCCTGGGACGCGCCGACGCAGGTGCCGCCCGCACGAAGGGCACCGCCGAAGGTCGGCTTTTGTCGGGAACCATCGAGGGATCGCCTGAAGGGCGCCACGGCTGCGCCGACCAGGAGTCCCTCATGACGACGATGTCGCGCGCCGCGCGCTGGTTCTGACGCTGGTTGATGGTGGCTTCGTGTGATTCGGGGTCGGACGGGGGCGCGGGCGGGTCGCCCCGAGACGCGCGGGCAGGCGGCGGCGGCGGCGCGGCCCCCCTGGGCCAGGCGGCAGCGGCGGTGCGGGCACGCGCGGCGACGGGCAGCCGCGGGAACTGCCGCACGGCGCGGCGCGGATGCTCCGCGGCAGCGGCGGCGCCGGCCCGGCTCGGCGGCGCGGCCGGCGCCGGCGGCCACCGATGCGGCAGACGGGCGCCCGGATGGTGGCAGCGACCGCCGACGCACCGATCGCGGCACCCCGGCGACACCGACGCCCGACAGTGGCTGCCGGCGGCACCGCGCCCAGCGCCGAACTGGACCAGCGCTGCACGGTGCCGGTGACCTTCACCAACCAGCGCGATGGGCAGCGAAGGCGCCAAGATCTTCGCCGCCTCGATCCCCGACGCGGTCAGCGCCATGCAGGCGCACGCGCGCGCCATCTGCAAGATCCTGTACCGCAAGGTCGACGAGGTGAAGAACGTCAAGCAACAACGCCTGACCCTGGAGGCCAACGACGACATCGCCTTCGCCGTGGGCGGCAACATCACCTTCAGCACCGACTACATCGCCGACTTCGCCCGCGGCAAGAGCAAGCCCGCCATCGACGCCGAGCTGAACGGCGTGCTGGTGCACGAAGGCGCCCACGTCTGGCAAAACACCAACGGCGGCGGCGCCCTGGTCGAGGCGATGGCCGACTACGTGCGCTTCAAGGCCGGGCTTCTACACGCTGGCGCGGCGCGGCGCGCGGCGGCAACTGGAACGATCCCGTACACCACCGGCGGCTTCTTCATCGCCTGGGTCGAGGACAAATACGACCCCGACTACGGCTACAAGCTGAACCTGGGGATGAAGGACAACGGCTTCAGCTATCCGCAATTCGTGCAGCAGGTGACCGGCAAGTCCATCGACGCGGTCTGGGCCGACTACCAGGCCGCCATCAAATAGCGTGTCCTGCCCCATCCCCCCTCAGTCGCGCCACAGCCAGCGAAGCGCGTCGGGCAGGATCGCGACGCCGTGTTTGTTGCTGTGAAAGCCCCGGCCCCAGACCATGCGAAAGTCCCAGGTCGGCGAAGGTCAGCGCGCGTTCCATGGCCTTGTTGGCCAGCGCCCAGCTGCCCGCCGCTTCCTCCAGATCCTGCTCGCCCGCTTGCAGAAACACCCGCACCGGTTTTTTGGGCTGGCGGCGGACGCGCGCCGGGTAGTTGTGGCCGCCTTCGCCCGTGATGGTGCCGGCGCCGACGTTGGTGTAGCTGCCCGCCCATGACAGCACCTTGCCGAACTGGTCGGGCCGTTCCCACGCGGCGTTGAACGCACACAAGCCGCCCGAAGACATGCCGCCGATCAGGCGGCTCTGCGGATCCTTGCGCAGCTTCACCGTCTTTTCCACCTCGGGCAGGATCTCGTCCAGCACGAAGCGGGCGTAGTCGGGCGACAGGGTCTCGTACTCGACGGCGCGGTTGCGCCGCCCGTCGGCGAACAGCCCCGGGTTGATGAACACCGCCGCGGTGACCGGCAATTCCCCCTTGTGGATCAGGTTGTCCAGCACGACCGGCACCGGCTTGAGGAACTGGCTGGCGCCGTCCTGGAACACCATCAGCGCGGCGGGCTTGTGCGCCCGGTACTGCGCCGGCACGTAGATCCACCAGTCACGTTCGGTGCCCGGGTAGATGCGTGCTCTTCCAGCGCTTCTGCGCGATCACCTTGCCCCTGGGCACCCCCGGCTGCGGCAGGCTGTCGCGCAACGGGGCGAAGGTCTCGACATTGGCGGCGCCCAGCCGGCGGCCGTCGACCTCGTACACGAAGCGCAGCGCGGTCCCGTCGGACAAGGTGACCACCGTGGCCCAGACGTCGGTGCCCGCGATCGGGCGCCAGCGGCAGGATCAACAGGCCGTCGAGCGAGCGCGCGTTCACCACCTTGGCGCCGGGCGCCTCCAGCGCGAACGCCGCCTGCGACCATTCGGTCTTGGCCGCCATGCCATTTTTCAGCACCTCGGGCCCGAACCAGCGCCGAAGCTTGTCGACCAGCGCCGTGGCGGCGGCGCCGCTGGGCTTTTCCGCCAGCGCCTTGCCCAGTGCTTCCGGGCTGAGCGGCGGCGGCTCTTCCGGTTTGGCCGCCACGGGATTGACCGGGGGACCAACCGGCGCGGGGACCTGCGCCCCCGCGCTTTGTGCCAACCCCAACCAGGACACGAAGCAGAGAACGGCGTTCATGGACCGCAACATGGTCGCGCATCCTAGACCGTCCGCGGGCGTGGTTCCGGCTACGGACGCTCGGCGCAGATGGTGACGTCGAACAGCGAGTAGCCGTAGAGCATGTTGGTGCCGGTCGGACCGCGGGTCACGCCGTTGATGCGCACGTGGCGGGCCTTGCCCTCGACATCGATGATGTCCTGAAATCCGTCGCCACCACGCACCTGCTTGAGCATGGTCCAGGTGGTGCCATCGTTCGATGTCACGACGTCGTAGTCGGTCGCGTGCGCCAGCTCCCAGGCCAGATAGATCCGCTGGAAGGTCTTTTCCGCGCCCAGATCCAGCGCCAGCCAGGCGCTGGGGCCCGAATTGCTGGACCAACGGCTCATCAGGTGTTCGTCGATGGCGTAGCCGGGCGGGTGGACATAGCCGGTCTCGAAGGGCGACGAGGTCGCCGCCATCACCTTGATCGCGCTGTTGTTGCCACAGTCGCGTTTCAGGCTCGCGGGCGGGGGACAAGAGCCGGGAGGGAACTTGCCGTTGTTCTTGTCAATCATCGGGAACATCAGCGTGGCCGGGTTGCAGCCCTGGTGCATCCACACCGCTTCGCCAGCGTCGCTGGTCGAGACCTTGCTGTCGCTGCTGCCGCCCGAGCCACCGTCGATCTGGCCGGCGTCTGGGCTGCTGCCCGCACCGTCTTGCCCGCCGTCGGACGCGGCATCGTTTGCACTGGCATCGCCGGAGGTCGCGCCCGCGTCGGCGATTGGCGCTGGCGCCATGTCCACCGCTGGCGTCTCGGTGCTGGTGGGCGGCCGCGTGTCGCGCTTGGCATCGACCCCCGCATCCTTCTTGCGCTCGGGGGTCACGATGGGTTGCGGGCCGGGCTCGCGCGAGCAGGCAGCCAACGAAACGATTCCACAGAATAACGCCAAGCGTAAGTTAGTCATGTGGGCGATGGTACTACCGAGAGAATCGCCCGGGACCTGCTCTTTCGGGCCAAAACGATCCCGGCGCCCCATTTCGCCCCGGGCCCGCGTCCTGCCGCGGCAGCGCGGCTGATGACGCATGACGTGAAAACGGGGACCCCGCTTGGGGTCCCCGTCGTCGAGCATTTCGCAGCGCTGGTTAGTCGGTCGCGCTTTCGATCGAGGCCTGCCAGTGCGGCTCGACCAGCACCTCGGCAGGGGGAGCTGGCGGTGGCGCGGGCGCCGTCCTTGCGATCTTCGCTCCAGGTGAGGTCGTCGAAGGGCTGGTCGTTGCCGTCCAGGCCCGAGCCTGGGCTGAAGTTGCGACGCGAAGCTGAGGTGGTGTTGCGAAGAGCGGTAGCCGACATCGTTGGGTCCTCCTGGTCCCTTGCGGGAAGCCTGATCGGGGATGCAGAAGACAGGCCAAGACGAAACACCGGCGTTTCGGCCGCTTTACGCAGACTGCCTGCAAAACCAATTGCCGGGTGCGCAGGAAAAGTGCGCAGAAAGCTACACACCAGGCCGATCCCCTTCGATTGATCACCGGGCTGGAAAACTGGGAAATTTGACCGAGCGCCGCGCGGCCCCAGAATCGGCCCGAGGCCAACCATGGACGTCACCACCCGCGACGGAGCTTTTGCCGACAGCAGCGTCGCTGCCTTCACCCGCTCCCGTGCCGC
The DNA here is from genome assembly GCA_963846605.1 of uncultured Pseudomonadota bacterium. GTDB lineage: Bacteria > Pseudomonadota > Gammaproteobacteria > Steroidobacterales > Steroidobacteraceae > CADEED01. The sequence continues at coordinate 126,342 of CAWJWS010000001.1, read as the reverse complement.
ATTCGATCTCAAGGGCGTCATGTCTTCCCTGACGGTGCTGCGCCTGCGTTCGCGCGACCTCAACCTGATCGAGCGCCAGCTGCGCGCCAAGGTCACGCAGTTCCCGCAGTTCTTTCAAAGCGCGCCCATCATCCTGGACGTCGGCGAGCTGGAAGGCGGCGTCGAGGGCTTTCCGCTGGCCGCGCTGGTGCGTGCGCTGTCGGTCTGCCGGGTGGTGCCGGTCGCGGTGACCAACATCGACGACGCCCACCGCCACCTGGCCAGTGCCGCCGGCCTGGGCATCGTGCAGCCTGAGTGCCGCCCGCCCCGCCGGCGATCCCGAGGTGCAGACCGCCGAAGCCCGCGAGGCCGCAGGCGCGCGAGAATCAGGCGCGCGACCAGGCCCGCGAGATCCAGCTGCGCGAGAGCCAGGCCCGCGAACAACAGGAGCGCCAGCAGCAGCAAGAGCGCCAGCAGCAGCAACGAGCGCCAGCCGCGCAGGCGCCAGGCCAGCACGCCCACGCCGACCGCCGGCAAGCCGCGCCCCGACCCCGGTCGCAGGCCCGCCGGCGGCCCGGGCCCCGGCGGCCACCGCGCCCCGATGGTGATCCGGCAGGCGGTGCGCTCGGGTCAGCTGATCTACGCCGAGAAGAACGACCTCATCGTGCTGGCGCCGGTCAACCCGGGCGCGCAGATCGTCGCCGACGGCAACATCCACGTCTACGCGACCCTGCGCGGGCGCGCGGTGGCCGGGGCCAAGGGCTACACCGACGCGCGCATCTTCTGCCAGAAGTTCGAAGCCGAGCTGATCGCCATCGCGGGCGCCTACCTGACCTTCGACGACATCCCCCGCGATCGCATGGGCAAGCCTTCGCAGGTCTACCTGCAAAACGGCGCCTGCGTGATCGCGCCGCTGTGAGTGGCGCCGCGCCCGGCATGGGCTGGCATCTGGACCCACACGCAGAAAAACCAACCAAAAATTTGTGGGCGCAACAATCCTGCCCTTTAGTGGTGGGAAGGACTTCGTAGAGGGAGGCACCAGTGTCCAAAGTCGTCGTCGTCACGTCGGGCAAGGGCGGGGTCGGCAAGACCACCACCAGCGCGAACATCGCCACCGGCATCGCCATGCTGGGGCACAAGACCGTCGCCATCGATTTCGACGTGGGTCTGCGCAACCTGGACCTCGTGCTCGGGATCGAGCGTCGGGTCGTCTACGACTTCGTCAACGTCATCCGGGGCGAGGCCAAGCTGCACCAGGCCCTCATCCGCGACAAGCGGGTCGAGAACCTGTACGTGCTGGCCGGCCTCGCAGACCCGCGACAAGGACGCGCTGGACGCCGAGGGCGTGGGCCAGGTGATCAACGAGCTGCAGGAGATGGGCTTCGAGTACATCATCTGCGATTCGCCCGCCGGCATCGAGAAGGGCGCCCAGATGGCGATGTACTTCGCCGACGAGGCCATCGTGGTCGCCAACCCCGAGGTCTCGTCGGTGCGCGACGCCGACCGGGTCCTCGGCCTGCTGTCGTCCAAGACCAGCCGCGCCGAAGCGGGCGGCAACCCGATCAAGACCCACCTGCTGCTGACCCGCTATTCGCCCGCCAGGTGAAGAAGGGCGAGATGCTCGAGCGTCGACGACGTGCTCGAGCTGCTGGGCATCCCGCTCCTGGGCGTCATCCCCGAGTCGAAGGCGGTGCTGCTGTCGTCGAACAAGGGCACGCCGGCGGTCCTCGACGAATCTGACCGACGTGGCGCAGGCCTACCTGGACGTCGTCTACCGGTTCCTCGGCGAGGAACGGGCGCACCGGTTCATCGAGGAAGAAAAGCGCGGGATCTTCTGCGCCGGATTTTCAGCTGAGGCAAGAGGGGAGGTTCACCATGACGTTCCTCGACTTCTTCCGTAAGCGTCCGAAGACCGCGTCCATGGCGAAGGATCGGCTTTCGGTCATCGTCGCGCGCGAGCGCGCCACCACCCGCGGCGGCCCGGACTACCTGCCGCAACTGCAGCAAGAGCTGCTGGCCGTGCTGGCCAAGTACGAACACATCGACCTGCAGAACGTGTCGGTGAAGGTCGACAAGAGCGGGGGCTACGACGTCCTCGAGCTGAACATCGTCCTGCCCGAAGACGAAGAGGCCAACTCAGGCCGCCCAGGCTGGCCAAGCGCGGCAAGAAGTCCGCGTCGCTACACGCCTGAAATCCCAAATGTCGCTTAGGTTCGGGCGCTTGCGGGCCCGGCCTCCCTAACGGCCCGACCGCCCGCCTCCCGCGGCGCCGGGCCGTTCCTTTTTTTGCGGTGCGGTTTTCCGGCGACGTGGGCCTGCGCTTGACCTGGCCGGCGGGTCCCCGAAGGATGCGGCCATGAGCAACCCGCCCTACCTGCCTTCGTCGCCACCTGGCCAGGCACTGGCCGACGCGGCCGGTCTGCCCAAGGGCCAGTTGGACCCCGCGCCGCAGCCGCCGCTGCCGGCCGGCGCCCCCACCGCGCTGGTGCTGGCGCCCCACCCCGATGACGAATGCATCATCGGCGCGCTGCCGCTGCGCTTGCGCCGCGAAGCTGGGTTCAAGGTGGTCGACGTCGCGGTCACCCTGGGCAGCAACCTCGCGCGCCGGCCCGGACGCCGGCGCGAGCTGGAGGGCGCCTGCCAGTACCTCGGCTTCGATCTGGTCGTGCCCGGTGGCGACGGCGGCGACGGCCTGGATCGGGTGACCCCGGCGGCGCGCAGCAATGATCCCGCGCACTGGCAAACCTTGGTGGACGCGCTGGCGGCGGTCATCGATCGCGCGCAACCGCGGGTGATCTTCTTGCCCCACGCCGCGGATTGGAACGGCACCCACATCGGCACGCACTTTCTCGGCATGGATGCCCTGCAGCGCCTGGGCACGCAGGATCACCTGCGCGGTGATCGAGACCGAGTTCTGGGGCGCGATGACCGATCCCAACTTGATGGTGGAATCGTCGGTCGCGGATCTGGCGGATCTGTGTGCGGCCACCTCGTTTCACGAGGGCGAGGTGGCGCGCAACCCGTACCACCTGCGCCTGCCGGCCTGGATGCTGGACAACGTCCGCCGCGGCGGCGAGCTGGTCGGCGGGCAAGGGGGCAACGCCCCCGCCGTCGGCTTTGCCACGTTGTATCGCCTCAGCCTCTGGCGCAACGGTCGCCTGGAGGCCGCGGGTGCCGAGACGCCGCGGCTGCTCAGCGCGGGCCAGGACCCACGCACGTTGCTGCCGGCAGCGCCGCTGGTGCGTCCCGCCGACGCGTGAGCTTGGCCGCGCGCGGAGTCCGCCCGCGGATTACATGCGCCCATGACATTCGTGCCGCTGTTTTCGGTTATCCACGAGGGTGCGCACGCGCTCGGTCGCGGTAAAGGCCCGAAAAGACTCGGAGCAGATTTGGAATGCTGCTTGCTGAGTGTTCACGACCATGTCGAATACGCTTAGCTTAGCTTTTTCTCTCTTTCTGGCCGCCGGGACCCTGCACGCCACCGCGCGCACGGCCCATGCCCAGGACGCTTTGCCCGACGCCGACGTCGATGCCACGGCCGACACCAGCGCTGACACGCCCACGGACAGCAGCACCGACAGCGCAGCCGATGGCGCGCGGCCCGACGCCGCGTCCGACGCTGCCGCCGATGCCGTCGCCCGCGGACCCGACGCTTCGCCGAACCTCGATCCCGACGAAGGCGATTGCGGCTGCCGCGTGGGCGCGGGCAACTCCGGCAACGTCGGCCTGCTCCCCGCCGCCGGCGCCCTCGCCCTGGGCCTGTTCGCCGCCCGCCGCACCCGCCGCCGCCAATCCAAGTAACAGCGCTGAGCACACGACTGCCTCTCCTCTGATCCCCTCGCCCCGTCTGCGGGGAGAGGGTTAGGGTGAGGGGTCTGCATCTTCTTCCCCGTCGCGCGCCCCCTCACCCCGCCCTCTCCCCCAGGCTGCGCGGGGGAGAGGGCGTCAGAAAGAAGAACTCGCCCGCTTCTCTGCGTCCGGCGCTTCAACCGCTCTGGGCGGTCGCGGGCGGGGCGGCGGCGGGCGGGGGGCTGTCGCGCAAGATGGCGTCGATGGCGGCGGCGACGCCGGGATCGACCAGCAGGCCGGAATGGCTGGCCGGGACGGTGACGTGGCGGGCGCCTTCCAGACGTGAGCTGCCATCGGGGGCGAAGAAGTCGCGTTCACCCGCGACCGTGACCGCGTCGACTGCCGCAGGCATCGGGCGCTCGCGCAGCTCGCGCAGCAGTGAGCTGGAGGGCAGCAGTTCCATGCTGGCACGGCCCAGCGGCGCGGTGACCAGCCCCAGCACCGCGGACCAGGTGCCGCCGAGCGGGCTGCCGAGCAGGACCAGCTTGTTGACCCGATCGCGGCCGCCCAGACATTTGACGAAGTACAGGCCCGACCAGCCCGCCCATCGAGTGGCCGACGATGTTGACCTTCTTGACCGGGGTCTGGCTGACCAGCGCTTCGACCTTGCGGGCGATCAGGCCGGCCGACTGGCGAATGCCGCCCACGTTCAGCGGTCCGATGCGGTACGTGAGCACCAGGTGCCCGCGCTCGGTCAGCCGGCGCTCGAGCAGGTGCAGCGATCCGCGCGTGGCCATGTAGCCGTGCAACAGCAGCACCGGGGGACGCGCCGCGCCGTCCTCGCGGGGCTGATCGGGCATGGTCGCCACCGGGATGCGGTTGCCCCGCAACAGTTGACGCACGTAAACCGCCGCGCTCCCGGCGTCGGAGACCTCTCGGCCGAAGCTGACGGCCCGCGTGGAAAGCCAGTCCAGAAGGCGCATGGACCTTCCGATACTACCACCCGATGTGGGAGTCCTCGCGTCCTCAGCCACTTTCCCCCGCTTCGCCGACCTCCGCGTCAGCGTCCAAAGTCATGGGCCGCTTCCGCTGTGAGGAGCGCATGGGCGCCGACGGTCCGCTCGAGAGCTACCGCGCCCGGGTGGGCGGGCTGGGCGGTTTCGACCGGGTGTTCGCGCTGACGTGTCTGGCCCCGGGCGCGCTGGCGCGCCGACCGCATTCGGCCGAGGCCCTGCTGCGGGCGGCCCGCGCGGCCACGACCTTCAAGGACCCGCGCATCGCCGCGGTGACCGAAAGCGGCCTGGCGCCGGGCTCGGCCTTCGTGGCCTCCGAGTTCGTGCACGGCGTCTCGCTGCAGGAACTGGCCGAACACCTGGAAAGCAGCACCAGCCCGCGCGCGCTGCCGCCGTCGGTCTGGGGCGCGGTGATCGCCTCGATCGGGGCCGAGATCGCGGCCGCCCTGGCCGCCGCCCATGCCGCGCCCAACCCCGTGATCCATGGGGCCCTGGGTCCGGCCAACGTGATGGTCACGCCCCAAGGCGCGGTCAAGCTGCTCGACTTCGGGCTGCTGTCCGCCATCGCCACCCCGCTGGAGATCGCGCTGATCCCGACCCGGGCCGCCCTGATGGCCCCCGAGCTGCGACCGACCGGAGCCGCCTCGGGCGGCAGCAACGGCCAGGCCGGTCAGCCCGCCAGCATCGACAAACCCGCAGACCTGTTCGCACTGGGCGCCATGCTGGATCGGCTGGCCGCGATCGAAGCGCCCGAGCCCCCGCCGGGCATCAACGCGTTTCCGGTCAAGCCGATGTCGCTCAGCCTCAGGCCGCTGCTTCGTTCGCTGATGGCGCCGTACTCGGTGCAGCGCCCGGCGGCGCTGGAAGCCGAAGCCAGCTTCCGGCAAATCCTGCGCGAATGTCGCGGCATCGACGTCGCGCTGGAGGTGGGCACGCTGGTGCGGCTGATCATGCAGCTGCGTCCGGCGCCCAGCCCGCTGCCCGCGGGCGAGGCGGCCGAAGCCATGCTGGGCGCGCAGCCCCAGCTAACGCTCGGCGAGCCGGACGATCACGGATCGTTCGATCAACCCTTCGCCGATGAGCCGACGGCGATCCTCGACGTGGCCGAAGACGGCAAACCATCGTCCCTGGCCGCCATCCTGATGGAGATGCGCAACACCGACGGCGAGGCCGAGGCCGCCGAGACCCCGACCAACATCCCGCAAGCAAGCTTCGAGGCCCTGGCGCAGATGAACGCCAGCTTGCGCACCGCCAACGTGCGCGAAGCAGAGAACCGCGCCGCAACCATCGCCGCCCACGCGGCCATCGGCGAGGCCCACGTCGCCGACCACCTGCAGCTGCCGGACAGCGGAACCACGCGGCTGTCGGATGTCTCGATGTCGATGTTTCCCGGCAAGACCCCGGCGGGCGGCATCGCCGTCGATGCGCCCCCGCCCTCGCCCGACGAAGCGGTGATGGACGACCTGCTGGCGAGCGATGCGCTTTCTGCTGGCCGCCCCGACGCCGCACGAAGAGCCGAACGACGCGACGTTGGTCTCGACCGAGGCGCCGTCACTGGAACAGCTGCTGGCGCCCAGCGAGGCCATCGCCGGCCCATTTTTCGTCGACCACGACGACGAGCCTTCGCGCCGCGTGATGACCGAAGGCGCACCCACCAACGAGCTGTTCGATCTGACCAGCGGTGAGATCGCGGCCAGCTTGCCCGACCCGCGCCTGTACCATCCCGCCGGCGTCGCGCTGCCCGCCCCGCACATCATGACGTCGGCCACCGGCCTGTCCGGCCTGGCGGCCATCCCGGCGGTCATGCCCGCGCCCGCGCCCGCGGCACCCGCGCCGGAGCGCCCGAAGCCATCGCGTTTGCCGAATTCTCGGCGGCCATCCCGGCGGCCATCCCGGTGAGCAAGCTCAAGCGCGAGACCTTCACCCCGCCCAACTGGCAACCCGGCAACGTGGAAGGTCCCATCAAAGTGACGGCCGTCGCCCCCAGCAAACCCGCACCCCGCGCCAAACCAGCCGCCAGGTCCGCGCCTGGCCCAAGTATGGCCAGTGGCCCTGGTCGCCGCCGCCCTGGCCGGCGCGATCGCCATCGCCTTGCTCGCAGTCGGCTAACCGCCGGGAGCTCCCGCCTCAACGCCGGGAAGTACCTGGCACCTGGTCATGCACCGCGGCGCCTCGGGAAGTACCTGGCACCTGGTCATGCACCGCGGCGCTCGGGAAGTACCTGGCACCTCGCGTCAGTGCACCGCCGGCGCTCGGGAAGTACCTGGCACCTCGTCATGCACCGGCTAGCGGAAGCACCGCCTCAGCGCCGCGAAGTACCTGGCACCTCGCCATGCACACCGGCTAGCGCGAAGCACCGCCTCAGCGCCGCGAAGTACCTGGCACCTGATCATGCACCGCGGCGCCCGGGGAAGTACCTGGCACCTGGTCATGCACCGCGGCGCCCGGGAAGTACCTGGCACCTGGTCATGCGCACCTGGTCATGCACCGCGCCTGACGGCACACTGCGATATTTGGTGTCGATGCCGACTGCCCGGGGGGAGGTCTGGGGCGGCGTGGTTTTGAGCAAATTTGGGGCACATTTCCCTTCCCCGGGGCCACTACCGTCCGGGACGCGAGGACTGTGAAAACCTTTGCAGCAGCGTCAACCTGCCCGCAACCCATCGAGAGAAATCGCAATGAAATCATCATTTTATAATCATGCCGCCGGCTTGCTGTGCCTGAGCAGCTTGTTCCTCATGAATTGCACCCCGGCGCCGGCCGAAAATGGCGGCGCTGGCGGATCGTCCAACACCGGCGGTAACGCTTCGGCGAAGGGCGGCTCGGGCGGTGGCAGCGGCGGCAGCACCAGCAGCGGTGGGCTCGGGTGGCGGCAGCGCCAGCGGCGGCTCGGGTGGCAGCACCGCCAGTGGCGGCAACTCCGGCGGGGCCGGCAGCGGTGGCGCAGGCGGCGGCTCGGGTGGCACGGCCGGCACTGGTTCAGGTGGCGCGGGCATGCCCGATGCCGGCGGCGCGCCGGACATGGCACCCACCAGCCCGCGGCCGCGGTCGGCAAGCTGGACAAGACCCTGTTCAAGGTCGTCATCACCAAGTACGACGGCGACGGGCGCAGCGGCTGCGGCGTCGTCGCCTCGCAGGTTAACCAGCTCAACGAAGACACGCTGAAGGGCGACGCGACCAAGACCTACGACGTCACCTTCCGGGTGCGCGGCCTGGTCGAGCCGCGCATGTACAACGGCGGCATGACCGATCCGGCCAGCCCCTTCATCAACGTGGGCGGCACGCCCAACAACGGCGGCGCCGAGAACCAGGGGCAATACGGCATCTTCAAGGTCGAGGTCGCCGATCCCAAGATGGCTTACTACATCAACGCGTTCCACACCGGCCACACCGACCACCAGGTCTACCCGATGGACTACAAGCTGAAGGTCAAGGCCAAGGGCGGCTCCAAGATCTCGGTCTCGACGGTGGACACCAACGCCTGCGCCATCGCCAACAAGGCCAACAAGGTCGTCGACGGCGTGCCGACGGACGTGGTCATGCAGCCGTTCAAGGACCAATTCCTGTACGTCGAAGCCGAGTCGGTCGCCGAAGCACCGTAGCTTTGACTCGCACACGGCGGTTCGGCCGTCGCGCTCAGCGCTCCTCCCAGGCCACGACCACTGACGCCCCTCGCCCTTGGTCAGTGGCCTGGACCGTGATGTCCCACTTCGCGGTCTGACAGCGGATGGCATCGGCGCCGACGGTCGGGCCATAGCCTTGCGCTCGACACAGCTCTGCGTAGGCCTCGCGGACTTTCACCGGGCTGGCGCTGGCGCGGAAGGTTGCGGTTATCCTGGCGGGCGCGTTGCCGTCGGCGGCGTCGTATTCGAAGCGCGGCGGGTCCTGCGCGGCCAGCGCCGCGAACTGCCGGACCTCGCGGTGGCGAGCGACGAGGACGTAATAGGCGAAGCTTCCTGGCGCGAACTCGAGGTCCTCGCGCAGGTGCAGCGCGAAGGTGTACCCCACCAGGGACAGCGCAATCAGTCCGACCGCCGCCCGGACCCACCACCGCTTGCGCCCCAGTCCTGAGCCAGGCATGGCGCGCAGGCTACACCGACACGAGCGTTCGACCTGGTCCCGCGCCCCCTACCGGATGGTCCACAACACGGCGCCGACCAGGCCCGCGCAGACAACCAGCACGTAGGTGACGTACAGGGCCCAGCGGCCCGCCGAACTACCCGGCTTGCTGGCCGGCGCCGGATGGGCAAACGGCGCGGGGCCGCGTTCGGCGGGTGACGGCGGCGTGACCACCCGCGCGCTGGCCGACGAGATTGCTTCGGGCAACACCTTGGCGAGGCCCTTGGTCAAGCACGATCGGGGTGATGGTCCGCTCGGTCGGGCGCAAGGATTCCGCTGGCTCGAGCGCGCGCGCGGCCGACGACGGCGACCGTTCCCGTTCCTTGAGCCGGGATTCGCCCGGCCGCGCGTGATCCCCGGGCCGCGCCCCGCCCGGCGTGGTCGGCCGCAGCGAGACGGTGTTTTCGCCGCCCAGATCGGCCCCGGCCAGCGCATCGTCGCCGTCCTTGATCGACGTCGCCTCCTTGCCTTCCAGGGTGCGCGCGGGCGGGATGCGATCCGAATCACCGCCCACGGTCTCGTCGTGGGACCAGGTGCCGGCGTCCGGCCCCAGCAACGCGCGTAGTTCCTCGGCCAGCAGCGGCGGCGCGTACAGCAACCCGTGGCGCCGGGCCAGATCCCGCAGCGCCTCGGCCAGCGATCCCGCCTCTTGAAAGCGCTCGTCGGCGTCGACCGCCAGCGCCTTGGTCATGATGGCCTCGAGATCCGCGGGCAAATCCGGGCGCTTTTCCCCCAGCTTGGGCAACGGCGGGCCGTAGATCTCCTCGGCCGGGGTGTTCAGGTCGCCGGCGTAAAGCCGTTCGCCGGTCAAGGTCTCGAAGATACAGACCGCCAGCGAGAACAGATCGCTGCGCGCATCCAGCGGCTGGTTGCGCGCCTGTTCCGGCGACATGTAGCCGACCTTGCCGCGCACCCGATAAAACACCGATGAAAACGTGGTCGCCTTGGCGATGCCGAAGTCGGACAGCTTCACGTCGCCCTGGCCAGAACACAGGATGTTCGACGGCGAGACATCGCGGTGAATGATGCCCAGGGGCTGGCCGTGTTTGTCCTTACGCCCGTGGGCGTAGGCCAGGCCGGCCAGGATCTCGAGCGCGACGTGCAACACCGCCCGCGGCGACAGGGCGCGCTTTTTCAGGCGCGCGCGCCAGTTGATGGTGCGCAGATCCGCCCCGCGCACGTATTCCATGACGATGAACAGGGATTCGTCCGACGCGACCAGATCCGAGGTCCGCACCACGTTGACGTGGTCCAATGAGGCAGAAATTTTTGCCTCGCGGAAGAAAAGGTCCCTGAACTCAGGTCGTTCCGTAAACTCGGGCAGCAGCTGTTTCAGCACCACCTCCTTTTCGAAACCACCCACGCCCAGCTTCTTGCCGACGTAGATCGCACCCATGCCACCTTCGGCCAGATACCGCTCGATGCGGTACTTGCGCTGCGGTGGTTGGGCGAGCATGGACACGGAGCGTAGGATCGCTTTGCAGCCGAGGCAATTAGATGGCCTTTCGCCTACAAACCCTTCTCGACCTGAAAACCAAAGCCGAGGGGGACGCCGAGCAAAAGCTCGCCGTGGCTGCGACTGCCCGCGCCAAAGCGGACCAGCGTCAGACTGACCTGGAGACCGAGGTCGGGCGGGCGCGGGAAAAGCTGCAAGCCGCGCTGGCCGCCCCGCTCGGCGAGGGCGCCGACGGCGCCGAGGCCATGGCGCGGGAACGGTTTCGTCAGCGCTTGCGGGCCGACGTCGAGCTGCGCACGAGCCAGGCTCAGGCCCACCGCACCGGGGCGCTGGCGGCCGCTGCCGCCGCCGAAGCCGCGGCCCGGGCGCAACACCTGAGCATCCGGCAAGAACGCGAAGCGCTGGAGAAGCTGAAAGAAAAAGAATTAGCGAAAGATCGCCTGATCAGCGAACGGCGCGCCGAAGACGCGCTCGGGGATCTTGCCATCGCTGCCACCGCCAGAAAACCGCGCTGACTGCCCACGCCCTGGGGTAAATAGACCGGGATGCAGCGCAAATCTTTCCTGGTTTCCTCCGTGATGGCGCTTGCCCTTTGGGGCTGCGCAACGACCAAGACCGGCGCCCCCGGGCCAACCGCCGCGGCCGACGCGAGCGCCCCGGCCAACGTGCTGACCGCCGAGGAACAAGCGGCGGGGTGGCAACTGCTGTTCGACGGCCAGACCACCAAGGGCTGGCGCGGCTTCAAGAAGCCGACTTTTCCCGAGAAGGGCTGGCACGCCGAAGGCGGCACCCTCAAACACGAGAAGAACGAACCAGGCTTCAAGGCCGGTGACATCATCACCGAGGAGAAGTTCGACAACTTCGAGCTGGTGCTGGACTTCAAGCTGGTCCCGCGCGGCAACAGCGGCATCAAGTACCTGGTCGACGAAGATCTGGTCAAGACCAGCAACAGTGCCTCCTCGTTCGAGTTCCAGATCCTGGACGACGACTTGCACCCGGACGCGACCAAGGGCAAGGACGGCAACCGCAGGTGCGGCGGCCTGTACGACCTGATCGCGCCCCCCACCGACAAGACCGTGTTTCCGATCGGCCAGTGGAACCAGGCGCGCCTGGTGGTCAACGGCAACAACATCGAGCACTGGCTGAACGGGAAGAAGACCATCTCGTTCGTGCGCAACAGCCCGGAAATGAAGACGCTGATCGCCGAGAGCAAGTTCAAGGAGATCGCGGGATTCGGTGAGAGCAGCGCGGGCCACATCCTGCTGCAGGACCACAACGACGAGATCGCGTTCCGCAACATCAAGCTGCGCAAGCTGAAGTAGCTCCGCGCCCGGGACCGACGCCCGGGATCGCGTAGACTTGCCCGATGCCCCCCATCCGGTTGGCTGGACTGGCCGCGCTGGTGCGCACGCTCGCATCGCCGACCGCCAAGTTGGCCGGGCTGTGGGGCCTGGTGACCATGTGGCTGGCCAGCGACGGAGCGGACGCGATCTTTCCCGACGGGGCCATCCAGCTGTGCGGGGCCGCGCTGGTGGTCCTGTTCGCCGTGGTCGCCCTGGTGGTGGGCATAGTACGCCGGCGCCGAGGGGACCTGCATGCGGTCCAGCGCAGCCTGGTCGCCGCGGGCGCGGCGGCCGTGACCATCGTTCTGGTCGTTGCCGCCCTGGGCTTCGACCTGCCGCTGCGGGCGCGGTTGGCGCTGAGCGGACCGGCGCTGGCCCGCTACGGCGACCGCATGGCAACTGACTCGACCCTGCGCCAGGCGCGCTGGGTGGGCCTGTTCCATGTCGACGAGATCCTGCGCACCGAGCGTTCGACCCATTTCATCACCGGCGGCTGTGGCTTTATCGACCAGTGCGGCATCGTCTACAGCCCCCAAGGCCCGCCCCCCCAGGTGTCGCGCCAGCGCTACGAACCGCTGTGGGGGCCGTGGTGGCACACCCAACTGCACTTCTGACCGGCGCGCGGTCTGGCGCCCCTGCCCGCGCCCGCTGCGCTGCGGCCGTAAGTTTTTGGGAACCGGCGCGCGGCACCCGGGTGTAATGGCGTGGTGACCGAGGAGCTGGATGCAATGACGCTGGCGCGCGCCCGCCGAGGTGAACCCTCGGCGCTGGCGCAGCTGGTGAAATTCTACGAGCGCCCGGTGTTCGCGCTGATCAGCCGCATGTTGTGTGGGCGGCGACACCTGGCGGTGGAGGATCTGGCGCAAGAGGCCTTCGTGCGCATCCTGCGCGGCATCCACCGCTTCGAGCCCGACGGGCGCGCGCGGCTGTCGACCTGGATCCTGACCGTGGCGACCCGCGCCTGCCTGAACGCCTTGCGGAGCAACCGGCGCGAAGAGCCGCTGGCCCACCACGCGGATCGCCCGTGCGGCAACGCCTCGCCCGAGGAAGCCACCTTGGAACGCGAGCGCGAAGACCGGGTCACGCAGGCCATGGCGGCGCTGCCGGCGGACATGCGCGCGGTGCTGGTGTTGCGCGCCTTTCACGATCTCGACTACCCGGAGATCGCGGCTGCCCTGGGGCTGGAGGTGGGCACGGTCAAATCCCGGCTGTCCCGCGCGCGAACCGCGCTGCGCGAAGCCCTGTCCCGTCAGGAAAGTCAGCCGGACGCGCCGGTGGACATCGGTCGGGCAAAGGAGCTCCGCCGGCTGGAGCTCCGCCGCCTGGAGCCCGCCCTGGGCGCGCTGGACCAGCAGGCCAAGGAGCAAGCGTCATGAAACACGACGAGGCCTTTTCCCCCACGAACGTGCCGCGCTGGATCTGTGGACCGCGCAAGCGCCCAGCGCGGGCTTCGCCGAGCGGGTGCTGGCCAGCCTGGCCAGCGAGGCACTGACGACCTTTCCGGCGGTGCCCGCTGCGCCGCCCGCCCGCCGCCTGGAACTGGTCGCGGGCAACGGCAGGCGCGCCGCCGCCCACCCGGCGGCGCCGTCGTCCTCCTGGCGGGGCGGGTTCGCCGCGGCCGCGGTCTTTGCGCTGCTGCTGGGGGGGCTGTGGTCGCTGCGCGGCCTGGTTGCCCGCAGCGGGAACCCGGGCGGGTCCCGGCCCAGCCAGGAACGCGGGTTCGTCCCCGCCGGCAACCTGGACGCAGGCCTGCGCCCGGAGGCGGCCGAGGTCCACCCTCCCGTCGACGGCGTCAGCGCGGAAGCCACAGCGTCGTGAAACCGCCGGTCTGGACCACCCAGACCACCGCCACGGTGGTCCTGGGTGGGGCCGCTGCATTGGCGCTGGTGCTGCCGGGACTGGGCAGCTTTGGCCTGTGGACCCCGCACGAAGCCGACCTGGCCGCGCGTGCCGCCGGGGTGCTCCACCTGCCCGAGCCGATCGGACCGCCCGAACCGCGCTGGGCCCCGCTGTTGCTGGCGATCAGCGGCCTGAGCTGGTTCGCGGCCAGTGAAGGTGGCGCGCGTTTGCCCGGAGCAATCGTTGCTCTGCTCAACCTCCTGGCGGTGGCCTGGGCCGGTACCCGTCTGGGCACCCGCCGTGGTGGCCTGCTGGCGGCGCTGGTGCTGGCGAGCTTTCCCCTGTTCGTGCTGCAAGCCCGGCAGCTGACCTCGGACCTGCCGGCCAGCCTGGGCTTTGCCCTGGCACTGGGCGGCCTGGGGCAAGTGGTGCGCGCGCGCACCGGTCGCCGGGCCTGGGCCGGCGTGGCGCTGGCCGCGCTGGGCATCGCTGGCACGACCTTGCTGGCCGGTGTGCTAGGGGGCGCCTTGCCGCTGCTACTGGGATTTGTCGCTGCGTTCTGGCTGGCCGACCGGGATGGCAACGCGCGCCTGCCCGGGTATCTCGCCTGGACCGCTCTTGCGCTGGCGGCCCTGCTGGCCGCGCCCCTGCTGCTGGCCCAGCCCGCCGGCGTGTCGTCGCCGTGGCTGGGCGGGGTGCCGCTGGGCCGGCCCTCGCCCGCCACCTTCGAGCGGCTGCTGGAATGCCTGGGCTTCGGCATGTTTCCCCTGGGCGCCCTGGCCGCCTTTGCCCTGGCGCAACCGCTGGCGCTGTCGGGGCGCCGCGCGGACTTTGCCCCGTTGCTGCTGCTGTTCACCGCTGGATTTGCCCTGGCCGCCAGCACCCTGCAGCTGCACCTGCTGGGACAGGGTCAGACCGCGCTGTTGCCGGCGCTGGCGCTGGCCCTGGCTGCATGGCTGGATCAACAGTGGCCGGCCGCGCAGCACACCACGGCCGCTTCGCCAGCGGTGATCCCTTCGCCTGCGCCCGCGGGCAATCCGCTGCTGGCCTTCGTGATGGCGGCCGCGGCGCTGCTGCTGGCGCGCGATTTGACCCTGGTGCCCGAGGCGCTGGTCTCGTCGCACCTGCCGACGCGGATCGTTTGGCCAGCCGGGCTCAGCCTCAAGACGCTGGCCCTGGCGGCGGGTGGCTGCTGCGCCCTGGGCCTGGCGCTGCTGCTGGGCTTCGCTCCGACGCGGCCCCGGCGGGTGGCGCTGGCCCTGGCGCTGGTGTTGCTGCCACCGCTGGGGTTGGCTTTTGCCCTGGCCCATCACGTGGTCCCCGCGCTGTCGCGCCACCTGTCGTCCAAGGCCCTGCTGGACAGTTACCGCCAGCAAGCCGCGCCGGGAACGCCGCTGGCGCTGTACCGGACCGATGGCAGCGAGATCGGCGTCTTCAATCGTCCCCCCAGCATCGTCCTGCGCGACCTGGAAGATCTGCTGGGCCGCTGGCGCACCCGCGCCGATCTGTTCGCGCTGGTGCCACGGCCCCAGCTGGCCGCGCTGGAGGCCCGCCTGGGCGAAGGCAAGCAGCCCTTCGTGGTCACCGACGCATCCTCGTCGCGCCACTTGTTGCTGACCGCACAGCTGCCCCCCGGCGTGACTGACCACAACCCGCTGCGCGCTTTCGTCTGGCATTCGACCGGCGGACAGGCGCGCCCGGCCTGGGCCACACCCAACCTGGCCAGCGCTTCCAGCTTCGGCGCAGCCATCGAGCTGGTGGGCGCGGAATTCCCCGCGGTGGCCCGCCGGGGCAAGGGGCTGCCGCTCACGCTGATCTTCCGCGTCCTGGCCCAGCCTGGCCCGGGCCAGAAGATCTTCGTTCACCTCGAGCGGCCAGGCCAGCCGCTGCTGAACGGTGATCACGCCCCGGTGGGCGGCATTTTCGCCACCGAACACTGGCGCGCGGGCGATTTCATCCGAGACCAGACCACCGTCGAGCTGCCCCGGGTGACGACGGCGGCGGGCCAGTACCGCCTGCTGGTGGGCTTCTGGCCGGGCGGGGATACCCCGCGCCGCCTGCCCATCACCGCAGGAGCCCAAGACGGCAATGATCGCGCCGCGCTGGGCGTGGTCGTCATCGAGTGAAGCGACCTATGCGGGTGCCCCAATGAAACACTTCGTGCAGATCTGGAGCTGGTTCCAACGCCACGATCGGATCGGGCTGCTGGTCTTCGCCGGCGCGCTGGCCCTGTACCTGCCCTGCGCGGGCAGCTACGGGCTGTGGGATCCGTGGGAGACCCACTACGGCGAGGTCGCGCGGCAGATGACCACGCGCGGTGATTTCATCAGCCTGTGGTGGCCCGGGTCGCCGCGCGAGACCGCGACGTTCCAGACCAAGCCGGTGCTGTCGTTCTGGCTGATGAGCCTGGCCATGCGCGTCGCCGGCATCGGCGCGCCGGACGGCCCGCCCGGCGAGATGGCGCTGGGAACCGCGGCGGAATGGGCGGTGCGCACGCCGTTTTGCCTGATGGGGGCCGCTCGGGCTGTGGGCGATCTACCTGGTCACTTCGCGTCTGGCCGGGCGGCGCGCCGGGCTGCTGGCCGCGCTTTGCACCGCCACGTTTCCCATGTACGCGCTGGTTGCACGCCAGGCGATGACCGACATGGCGTTCGTGGGCCTGATGAGCCTGGCGCTGGCGCTGGCCGCCCTGGCGCTGGAGCCGCGGCCCGAAGGCAGCGACACGCCGCCCCGCCGCGCTGGCCGCCGTTTGCCTGTGTGGGCCTGTTCCTGCTGGCCACGGTGCCGCAGTTGCTGATCAATTCCATCGACCTGCGGGTCACGGTGCCCTGGCGTGACCGCACGCGTCACGATGTACGGCATCGTCGCCATGGCGCCGTACTGGCTGGCGGTGGCCGGGCTGACCGTGTTCTTGCTGCGCACCCGCGCGCACGGACGTCCTCGGGTTGTGTGCCGCGGCCACCTTGGCCGGGCTGGCGGTGCTGGCCAAGGGCCTCGCCGGGCTGGGCTTGCCGGTGGTGATCATGCTGGCCTACGTGCTGGTGCGCGGGCGCTGGGCCCGCTGCAAGGACCGCGACTGGCTGTGGGGGCTGGGCGCGTGTCTGCTGATCGTCGCGGTGGTCGCTGTGCCCTGGCACCACGCCATGTACGTGCGCCACGGCGCCGCCTGGTGGAACGAGCTGTTCGGCGACAACCACTGGCGCCGCCTGATGGTCGGCCGGCACGGCGATCGCGGCACCTTCGAGCTATTTTCTGCAGCAACTGGGTTACGCGCATCTGGCCGTGCATCGCCGTGGGCGCCAGCGCCCTGGTCCACGCCATCGTGCGCGCGCACCAGGGCTGGCCGCCCGGCGATGACAACGACGCCGGCAACGCCAGCACCGCGCCAGCACACGAATCACGCACGAGCGCCGCCAGGCCTGCTTGACCCTGGGCACGGTCTGGTTCGTCACTGCCTACCTGGTGGTGTCGCTGTCGATGACCAAGTTCCACCACTATCTGCTGCCCGCCCTGCCCGGCCTGGGCATCCTGATTGGCTGTTTTCTCGATGAGCTGTGCGGGACAGCCGCGCGCCGATCGGGCGCGGCCAGCCGGGCCGCGGCGCTGGCGGTCGCTGCTGGGCCTGCCCGTGCTGGCGCTTGTGACCCTGGATCTGGCGCGGCACCCAGAACGCGCCGGAACGGTTCTTCTGGCTGTTCTCGTACGACTACGTCTACAGCCCCGCCGGTCGGCCCTGGCCACCGGCGCTGGATTTTCGCCCCGGTGCTGCATGGCGCTGGCGGTCGCTGTTCGCGCCGGCTGACCGGCGCCCTGGTCTGGTCCCGCACGCGGCGCATCGGCCTGGTCGGGCTGCCGGTGGCCGCGCTGGCCGCGACCCTGTTCTTGCTCGATCGCTACATGCCGCAGGTGGCGCCCTACTGGTCGCAAAAGAGCCACCATCGCCCGCTACTACCAGCAGCGGCGCAGCCCCGACGAACGCCTGATCGCCTACCAGATGTTCTGGCGGGGCGAGACCTTCTACACGAAGAACGCCATCTACGAAGGCCCGCTCTGCCGAACGCACCGTGTTCGACCACTGGGCCGACACCGACCAACGGCTGAAGACCTGGCTGCAGAGCCACCGCGGGCAGCGCCACTTCTTTCTCTTCGGCCCCGGCCACGAGGCGCGCCTGCGCGCGTTGTTACCCGGCGAAGCCGCCGCTAGCTTTCGCATCATCGAGCGCACCAACAACAAGTTCGCTCTGGCGGTGGCCGAGCTGTAGCCGCGGGCCGGCGCCCTAAGGACAGGGCGGCATTTGCGCGCTGATCGTTGCTGTCTCGGTGCGTTGGCGGGCCCAGTCATCGCGCCGGCCCGTGGCACCTTTCTGACCGAAGACCACGGCGCGCCGCCACCGGGTCACCGTTGCGTCAGGCTTGGGTCATCGTTCCACCAGGTGCTGGTTCTTAGGGGTAATCGTGGGTTCGGGTCGGTTCTTTCGTGCCATCATCGGGCCCCATGACCGTCGTCATCGTCTTTCTCGTGCACTGGCAGCTGTCTGTCTTTTGCCAGAGCTTCTTCCTCCATCGATACGGTGCCCACCGGCAGTTCACCATGTCGCGCGGCTGGGAGAAGTTCTTCAACGTGCTGACGGCGATCGCGCAGAACTCCAGCTACCTGAACCCGCGCGGCTACGCGGTTCTGCACCGGATGCACCACGCGTACAGCGACACCGACAAGGACCCGCACACGCCGGCTCGTTACGGCGGCATCATCCCCGGTCTGTTCAAGATGATGTACCGGACCAAGCAGATTTATCACGAGATCGCGTACTACGAAAAAGCGCCCGAGGCGCGCTTCGACGGCGAGTTCCCGCAGTCGCGTTTCTTCGAGTGGATGGGCAAGAGCTGGGCGATGCGGGTGGTCTGGGGCCTGCTCTTTGCGTTGTTCTACTGGCGCTTCGCAACCGCGCCCTGGCAGTGGATCCTGCTGCCCGGCCACTGGATCATGGGCGCCATGCACGGCGCGATCGTGAACTGGGGCGGCCACCGCTACGGCTACCGCAACTTCCCCCTCGACGACGTGTCGCGGAACTCGCTGCCGATCGATGTGTTGACCGCGGGTGAGCTGTACCAGAACAACCACCACAAGTACCCGATGAGCCCGAACTTCGCCGCTCGCTGGTTCGAGCTCGACACCACCTACCAGGTCATGCGCTTTTTGAACTGGGTCGGTGTCATCGACATGAGCCGCTCGCAAAAGATGCGCTACGCGCCCGAGCTGGCGAATCCCTCCTCGGTGCAGACCTAGCAGTTCAAGTCCGTATTGTGGCAGTCCGCGAAGTTTGCGAAGTCCGCAATCCCTCGGATTGCCCGTGCTCGACGCCGGCAGCACTGTTTCGGTGATCCGAAGCAATGTGGACGGCGACGGCCGTGCTTTCAGAACCCTCCCCGCAGACGGAGAGGGACGCCAGGGGGGGAGATGGGGAGGGAGGGAGACGGCGGCAATCATCCGGACCTGCGACGGATCGGTCTGCACCCGGATTTCTGGTACCCGCTGGCGCGGTCCAGTGACGTCCGGGCCGGGGAGACCTGGCGCGCGATGTTCGGCGGCGAGCCGATCGTGCTGGCGCGCAGCGAAGGCGGCGCGGTGTTTGCCCTGGAGGATCGCTGCGCGCACCGACAGTTCCCCCTGCACAAGGGAATCGTTTCGGGCGATACCTTGAAATGCGCCTACCACGCGTGGAGCTACCACCGGGACGGGCGGCTGGCGGGCTGTCCGTACCTGCCCAAGGATGCCCCGCGGCCGGTGGGGGTCAAAGGCTACGCCTGCCGCGAGAGTCACGGCTACGTGTTCGTGTTCACGGGTGATCGCGACAAAGCCCAGCAGGTGGCGTTCCCGGAGCTTCCGGCTGGTCCGCCAGCGCGCAGCCGGATCATGCACTTCTGGCGGCCGGTGGCCTGCCACTATTCCTTCATGCACGAGAACTTGATGGACATGAACCATCAGTTTCTCCACCGCGGGATCATGGGCGCGATCAAGCCGACCTTGCTGGACCACCACAGCGGCGTGGACTGGGTCGAGGGCCGCTACCGGTTCGAACGGCGCGGCGGCCGGGGACACCGAGGCGCCGACTTGATGGTGGCGGGCCAGCGCAAATCGGCCGGGCAGCAGCCGGGCGATCTGCTGACCATTCGAACCCAGTATCCCTATCAGACGCTCACGCTCCGCCGCGGCGAAGCGCAGGCGCCGTCGTTCAACCTGTGGGTCGTGTATGTGCCCTACGATCGCCAGCAGCGCAGCCACGTCAGCGTGGGCCTGCTGGAGATAGCGAAGCCGGCCATCCCCGGGCTGCTCCACCTGTTCTGGCCACTGATTCGGCGCTTCACCGAGGCGGTGTTCGCGGAAGATCGGGCGGCGGTCGAGGCGGAACAGCGGGCGCACGATCTGCAGGGCGGCGATTGGAACCAGGAGATCAACCCGGTGATTCTCGCGCTGCGGGAGGTGCTGGTGCGAAACGGCCAGCGGCTGACCAGCGCCGCCGCACAACCACCAAGCTAGTGCAGGCTGCGGCGGCCGGTGATCTACAGGGTCGAGGCGCCTTCGCCCACCGGCAGCTCTTCGCTGCCCTCGTCGATCAAGCCGTGCTGGCGCATCGCCTGGACCAGCCGCGCGGCCCGCTTGTCCAGATACGACGATTGCACCAGGGGCGCCCGATCGCGCGGGTTGGGCAGCGCCAGGGCCAGCCGCGCCGCCTGGGTGGGCGTCAGATGCCAGGGCCGAGACGCCGAACCACTTGCGCGCGGCGGCCTCGGCGCCGAAGACGCCGTCACCCCACTCGGCCACGTTGAGATACAGCTCGAGGATGCGCTCCTTGCTCAGCTGCGCCTCCAGGCGGCGGGTGATGAGAATTTCGCGCAGCTTGCGCACCGGGTTCTTCGACGGCGACAGGTACAGGTTCTTGGCCAGCTGCTGCGTGATGGTGCTGGCGCCAAGGGCGATCCGGCGTTTCTTCCAGTTCTTCTCCGCGGCCTTTTCCACCGCATTCCAGTCCACGCCTTCGTGCTGCCAGAAACGGGCGTCCTCGGACAGGATCACCGCCTCGAGCAGATAGGGCGAGATGTTGTCGAGCGGCTGCCAGGTCCAGCGCACGTTCAAGCGGCGGCCGGCGGCCTGGGCCTCGTTGCGGCGCAGCTCGATGAAGGCCGTGGTCTTGGGTCGGGTCTTGGCCAGGGCCGCGACGTCGGGCACCGACAACCACAACGCTGCCGCGCCCAACCCCAGCAAGGCCAGCACCCAGATGATCGCGCCCCGGTAACGGGGCGATTTCCGGGTCGGCCTGGGCGGGTGGCCGGCGCCTCCGCGCGCTGGCGCCGCGCCGCTATGTGCTCGCTTGCTCATCGCAAAGCTCAGGCCGCCGTGGTCGAGGTCGACTCCTCGATCACGGCGGGAGCCGGCAAGGACAGCAGCCCGCGCGCGGCGGCGATCGCATCGTCGGTGCCGGCCAGCACCAGGCAATCGCCGACCCGCAGGGCCTCGTCGGCGGAAGGGTGAATCACCTGGTTGGGTCCGCGCTCGATCGCGATCACGCTGGCGCCGGTCAGACCACGCAGGTCCAGCTGCTTGAGCGTCTTGCCCACCCCCGGGGCGTCAGCGTCCAGGCGCAAGGTGATGGCTTCGCCCATCCCCGGCACCAGCCGTTTGACTTCCTCGTCGACCGGCACCGCCGCGGGCAGCGGCACGGCGTGGTTGGCGGCGGCGTGACTTTGCCGCGCCAGTGCCTCGAGCAACACCTGCGCGCCGGCGCGCACGTGGCCATGCAAGTTGGTGGCGCTGCGCCAGAAGGGCACCACCAGGGCCAGCAGCCCGATCAGCAACAGCGCAGGGGCCGACGAGAGGAAGGGCTGGGTGATTGCCACCAGGGGAATGCCCGCCACCAGCAAGATGGTCAGCTGCAGGGTGACCAGCAGCGCCCGGCGCGGCGTGGCCGCCAGATCGAGATCGGTGCCCGAGATGGGCAGGGCCTCGGCCGCCAGCACGGTGCCCAGCGCCCGCGCCAACCTGACCGCGCCCAGCAAGAAAGGTGCGGCCACCGCCACCGCCGCGGCCACCAGCAACCCGCGCAGCACGCGTTCGTTCAGGCTGAACAGCTCGCCGCCCAGCGCCACCATGCTGGCCATTTCGACCGACGCCCCGATCACGATGGCAGCGATGGCGCCGATGTCGATCACCAGCAGACCGGCCAGGCGGCGCACCCGCGCCCAGGCGCTGGCGTGACCGGGGGTGGCGCCCAGATCGTCGACCCAGGTGCCGTAGAGCGCGGCGAAGGTCTGCACCGGGTGGGGCAACCGTCGATCGACGAACGAGGCGACTGGCCCGGAGGCGCGGATGAGAAACGGCGTGATCAAGGTGGTCAAGGCCGACACCGCGACCGCCACCGGATAGATGAAGCTGCGCACGGCCCCCAGCGACAGCCCGACCCCGGCGATGATGAAGGAGAACTCGCCGATCTGGGCCATGCTCATGCCCGCCTGTACCGACGTGCGCACGCCGTTGCCGGCCAGGAAGTTGCCCAAGGTGATGCCCACGACCTTGCCGACCACGACCACGACGGTCAGCACCAGGACGGCGCCCCAGTGCTGCGCCACCAGCACCGGATCGATCAACATGCCGACCGAGACGAAGAACACGGCGGCGAACACGTCGCGAATCGGTTCGATGATCGGCTCGATGGTCTTGCTGGCGCCCGACTCGGCCACCAGCGCGCCGCCCAGAAACGCGCCGAGCGCGACCGAATAGCCGAACTGCGCGCGCCAGCAGCGCAAACGCAAAGCAGATCCCGACACAGGCCACCGCTGTGGTCTCGGGACGGTTGAATTTCAAGATCAGCCGCACCAGCCGCGGGACCACCAGGATGCCGACCGGCGAGCAAGACGGTCAGGAACGCGCCCAGCCGCCCCACCGTCATGGCCAGATCCATGCGTCGAGAGCCCCGCGCCCTTCGCCACCGGGGTCAAAATCGCCAGCATCAGGATGGCGATCAGATCCTCGATGATCAGGATGCCGAAGACGACCTGGGTGATCTTGCCCTTGACCGCCTGCTCGGCGAAGGCCTTGACGATGATGGTCGTGCTGGAGATGGCGATGATCACGCCGGTGAAGATCCGCTCGTAGCCCTGCCACCCGAACAGCCGCGCGGTCAGGTAGCCCAGCCAGATCATCAGGCTGCATTCGATGATCGCGACCAGGCCGGCGCGCGGGCCCACCTGCACCAGCGAGCGCAGGTTGAACTCCAGGCCCAGCGAGAACATCAGCAACACCACGCCCAGCTCGGACATCTGGTGCGCCAGACCCTCGTTGGCGAACAGCGGCACCGGCAGATGCGGGCCGACAATCACGCCGGCCAGCAGGTAGCCGAGCACGACCGGTTGCCGGATGCGCTGGAACAACACCGTGGTCACGGCGGCCACGCACATGATGATGGCCAGGTCGCGCAACATGTCGATCGCCCCAGCCGCGCCAGACGCACCCGTGGCGCCCGTGCCACTGGCGGCGATCGCCAGCATGGTGGTGCCGAGCCCGGTCATTTGCATCAGCGGTCCCGCCCTTTCTTTGCCCGTGCCGCGTGCGAGGTAGGGCGACAAGGGGCGATGAGACCCCTTGCCGCCTTTCCCCAGTTCTTGCCACCCGCACCCCACGGGGCGGGGGCGACCGCTCATTGTACGTTTTTCAGTTCATGTTCAGCGCGATGAGAAGCACAAATCCGACCGCCAAGGCCAAACCGATCAGAATGATCGAGCGCGGCTTGGGCGTGCTGGACGTGTGTTCATCCCGCGACGTTTCAGGTTCGTCCACGGAAGACCTCCAGAAAATCACGGGTGATCCGGGCGCTGTCAGCGCCCGGCGCAAGGTTTTGTTAACAAGGCCCGGGGCACGGAGGGTCCTCGCGCACTGTGGCCGGCGGTCCGGTTCGCTCGCGGTCGAATCGAGCGCAGCGACTGGAAGCCGAGCTGACCGAGCCGCGGCGCCGGCAGCAACGCGGCCCGGGAGTGCGCCGGCAGGCCCAGCAGCGGACCGAACCCCGGCCCCACGGCCGGCGCGCGCTGGCGGCCCGCCACCAGTCGCCCGAGGCGCGTGTCGGTGCAGTCACCACGAAGCGCGACCTCGTCCCCCTGGGCCTGCCAGCCGCCCGCTTGCAGCAGGCGTGGCCCGCCCTGGGCCAGGGCCACATGGGCCAGCAGCACCAGCACGGCACTGAATCCAGACAGCCAGGGCGAACGCGACACGCGCCTGGGATCTAACACGCGCACGCGAGATCTTCCTGACGCGCGCTCGAAGAGGGGCGCAGACCCCTCACCCTAACCCTCTCCCCGGCAGCCGGGGCGAGGGGACCGGATAAGAGACCAGAGGGCGATCAGCGCGGAGGGTAGAGCGTCTTGGTCAGAGCGCGTAGCAGCTCTTGCAGGGCGGATTCGGCCGCGCGCGCTGCGGTCAGCGCTGCGGTCGCAGACACCGGCACGAAGCTGACCGGGTCGTCGGGCCACAGTTGTGCGGCCCGGGAGCGATCGGCGCTGATCAGATGACCAAGGCGCGGATAGCCGCCGGTGGTGTTGCGATCGGCCATCAACAAGATCGGGCGGCCGTCGGGCGGCAGCTGGATCGCGCCGGGCGCGGTGGGCTCGGACAGGCGATCGGGGTCCACCGGCGCGATCAGCGGCTGGCCCTCGAAGCGGTAGCCGGTGCGGTTTGATCGCGACGACACGCGAAAGCTGTGCCGGCGGAAAGCCGCCTGGGTTGCCGCCGTGGCCCCGCCTTCGGGTTCGACCACGTAGCGCAGACGATCGGGCGGGTCGGTGAGCCGGGCCAGTGGGCGCAGCAAACCGGCCAGCTGTGCCCACTGCCGCCCGGGCGCCAGGTCCGCCGTGTCCCCGGTACCGCCCGCGCCGGGCGCGACAGTGCCGGCGGCCACGGCCAGCCGGTGCCCGGCGCGCAAGACCGCGCCGGGACTGCTGGCAGACCCGCCCAGTCCACCGCCCAGATCGGTGGCCGCGCTGCCGAACACGACGGGCGCCCATAGCCCCTGGGCAAACGCCAACGTCGCGCGCGCGCCGCGGATTCGTTGCGTGAACACCAGCTGGGCGCCGGACGGGGCCGTGCCGACGAAAACCGCCGGCAGCGGAACCCCGTTCAGCCGCGCGCCGAGATCAGCGCCGGCCAGGGCGAACCGGTGCGCGACCAGAAAGCCGATCTCGGTCCCGGGGCCGGTGATCTCCAGGGCCGCGGCAGCTTGCGGGTTGCCGACCAGCACATTGCCCAGGCGGTGAGCGATGGGATCCATGGCGCCCGACGGGCTGACCCCGAAGCCGGCATAGCCGGGGCGCCCCAGATCCTGGACCGTGGTCAACATGCCCGGGCGCACGATCTCGGCGACGTCGACTGACCTGGCGTGCGTCCGTCGGGGCGTGGCGGTGGCGGTCGTCGACCTGGTCGTTCATGCCCACGCCGCCAGCGGCGCGACCGTGATCCCGGCCGCTGCCAGCGCTGCCCGCAGGGCACGGGCGCGCCCCAGCACGCGCGGATCGTCCCCGTGCAGGCAGATGGTCTGACCAACCTGGGGCAGCGGCGTGCCGGTGGCGGTGTAGACCACGCCGTTTTCCAGCATCGTCACCGCGCGCTGCGCGGCTGCCTGCGCGTCCAGATCGACAAGCGCGGCGGGATGAGTGCGCGGCAACAACCGGCCGTCGTCGCCGTAGTTGCGATCGGCAAAGATCTCGCCGGCGAACCCCAGCCCATGGGTGGCGGCGCTGGTGGCCAGGGCCGAGCCGGGCGGGCCCACCAGGATCAGGTCGGGGCGCACGGCCTGCGCCGCGCGCGCGATGGCGTCGGCCACCGCGGGATCCGCGGCCGCCACGTGATAAAGCGCGCCGTGCGGCTTGACGTGGGCCAGCCGCACCCCGAACGGGCGCGCCGTGTAGACCAGCGCGCCCAGCTGGGCCAGCACCACGTCGAACACCTCATCGGGCGCCATGCCCAGCGCGACCCGGCCGAAATTCTCGCGGTCGGGAAACCCGGGATGCGCGCCGATGGCCACCCCGGCAGCCACCGCGGCCGCCACCGTCTTGCGCATGGTCACCGGATCGCCGGCGTGTGCGCCGCAAGCAATGTTGGCCGAGGTCACGAAGGGCAAGACGGCAGCGTCGTCGCCCATGCCTTCACCAAGGTCACAATTCAGGTCAATCCTGCGCAGGGTGCTCATGCTGTTGTTTTTCCAGGGCCAGGTATTGCGCCCGATCGATGGCCACGAACGACACCTGGTCGCCGGCGTGAATCAAGAACGGATCGGCGCGCGACGGATCGAAGATGACCAGCGGCGTGCGTCCGATCAACCGCCAACCGCCCGGCCCCCGCCCCGGATAGATCCCGGTCTGTCGCCCCGCGACCGCGACCGCGCCTGCCGGCACCGACAGCCGCGGCGTGGCCAGACGGGGCGTCGCCAGCACCGGATCCAGGCCGCCCAGAAAGGGAAAGCCCGGGCGGAACCCGAGCATGTGACAGCGGTAAAGCGGCCCTGTGTGCAGCGCGATCAAGGCCTCGGGGGTCAGTGCCTTGCTGGCCGCCAGGGCCAGCAGATCCTCGGCCACGTCCGGATGGTAGAGCACCGGAATTTCCAGCCTCCGGGGTGCCCGCGCCAGTGGGCGGGCGAGTGGGCGTCGGCTGGCGCCGGCGCCCGACGGGGCTGCGGGCCCGCCGCGTGCGGGTGGTCGGGCCAGCGCAGCTTTGACCACGGTCGACACCGCCGCGGGCGCTGGTCGCGAGCGGGATCGAACAGCACCAGAATCGAGGCATAACCCGGCACCAGATCCAGCCACCCCGGCCGCCAGGCCTTGTCCAGCGCCGCCAGCGCCGCGAACACCTGGTCGAACAGCCCCGCGGAGATCTCGTTGCCAAAGCGGATCAGCACCGCCGCATCACCCGCCGCCGAGATGCGAAGGTCGGCGTCCCGCCCACGCCGCGCTGGTCGGGCAGGCCGCGCCGGTCGGGCGGCCGCGTCGGTCGCACCTTGCGCGCTGGGTCGCGGCGTGCCGGGTCAGTTTCACCCGCTGCGCCCCAGAAAGCGCGCGATGGCGTCGAGCACCGCCGCGTCCCACGTGGCCTGGCTCTTGCCGTCCGCCGCGGCAGCGCGTTTGCGCACCTCGAGCGAATGATCGCCGCCGTCGACCACGAACAAATCACTGGGCGCCTGCATCTGCTGGCGCGCGGTCGCCAGATCATCGAGCGGGCACAGGGGATCGCGTGTGCCCTGCAGAAACAGCACCGGAGTCCGCAGCGCTTGCAACACCTCGGCCCGCAGGGCCCCGGTGCCGATCGCACGCAAGGGGTAGCCAAAACAGATCACGGCGGAGGGCGACGTGCCCTCGGCCGCCAGATCCACCGCCAGGTGGCAGCCAACCCGCCCCCCCATCGATTTGCCCGCCAGCACCACCGGCCGCGTGGCCCCGTGCTGGCTCTGCGCCTGGGCCAGCACCTCCCGGTGCGCGGCCAGCAGCGCCGGCATGCGATCGGGCGTCTTGCGCCCGGTCTTCATGTACGGGTAGTCGAACGGCACCACCACGCCCACCGCGCGCAGCCGTTCGGCCCACGCCACCATCCAGCGCGAGGACGAAGGAGCCCCCGCCCCGTGCGCAAATATGATCAGCGGCGACTGCGGGTCGTCTGGTGCTGCCAAAGTCATCCGCCCAGCATGGGAAATCGCCGGCATTTGGCAAGTGGGATCGACGGGAGATCGTCCGCGTCCGCGTCCGCGTCTACGAACGCGTCCCCGTCCGCGTCTGCGTTCGCCTTCGCGACGGCGAACGCGTTTGCGTGACCGACCGGGTTTTGCGTTCGGGATTGCGTCTGCAGAACGGCTCGTCGGAGCCGTCGGCGCAAATCGGACGCTCGCGCGAACGCTGGCGCGCATCGGTCACGCAAACGCGTTCGCAAGCGCGGACGCGGACGGGGACGGGGACGGGGACGGGGACGATCTCCTGTTGCAACCGGCGCGGGATGACGTTCTGCCGCCGCCGGGGGGGGAGGCGGGGGGGCGGGGGGTCAGTTACACGAGGTGACGCCGAGGTCCTGGCAGCTGGTGTTTTGCGGGTTGTCGCCGCCGATGTGGTTGCCGTTGTCGTCGTACTTTTCGTTCGCGTACGACACATAGATCGGCATGGTGATATCCAGACCGGGCTGCCGGTTCTGGCAGATATAGGTCTTGCACCCCGCCCGGCCGAGACTGGCGAAGTCACACGAGGCAGTCTCGGCGATGATCTGCCGGCGGATGACCCCAATGGTGCACGCCGCGAGATCATCGCTGGGGCCGGCGCCCCGGCAGCCGATGGGATCGCCCGGCGTGAAGCACGGATCGGCGGTCTGCGATCGGATCAATGCCACGCAGCCCTTCTTCTTGCCCACGCAGCGGTTGCCGCCACACTTGATGCCGACGCACGTGCACTGGTCGTTCACGCAGGATTCCCCGGCGCCGCAGGTCGATGCGTCGGCGCCGCAGCACTGCACACATTGACCGTTGCACTTGGCCTTGAACCCGTTGGCCTTGCAGTCGAAGTTGCATTGTCCGTTGACACAGGTCGGGGTGCCGTTCGCGGGCGCCGAGTTGCACGTCACGCAACTGGAACCGCACGAATTCACGTTGGTCTGCGACGGTTGCCGCGCCGAACACGCGCCCCATTTCCCGCCGCTGCAGATCTCTTTGCCCGGACCGCAACTGGTCGGGCAATCACGGGTCACGCCGTCGTCGACCCGCCCGTTGCAGTCATTGTCCTTGTTGTCACAAACCTCGGTGCTGGGGCTGCCCGCAGAACACGCGCCCCAGCCCCCGTTCGAACAGGTCTGCATCCCCGTCCCACACTGGGTCGTGCACGGCATGGTCAGCGATTCGTCCGTGGCGCCGTCACAGTCGTTGTCCTTGCCGTCGCAGATCTCGCCGCTGGGGCAGCACGCGCCGTCGGGCATGCAGCCGCCGTTGCAAGGCTTGGTGCCCGGACCGCATTCGTAGGAACACGCGTATTTGCTCTGATCGCAGCGGCCAACCTTGGCGCCCTGGGGCAGACAGTCGGCGTCCACGCAACAGCCGTCGGTCGCAGGCGAAGCCACACAAGAGGCCCCGCACAGCCGCTGCGGGGGCGTACACACGGGCAACGGCATCACCGCCGGGCCCATGTCCACGGCGGGCGCCACGGCCATGTCGATTGGACTGCCCCCGGCGCCACCGGCCCCGCCCACGCCCGCACCGCCGGCCTGACTTCCGCCACTGTCGTCGCCGCCCGGAACCGAACCACCCGCGCCCGATGCACCGCCGGTGCGGTTGCCGCCCGCGCCGCTGCCGCCCGCGCCGCCGCGAGGAGCCGGCCCCGCGGAGCTGGATCGAAGTCCGGCGGCGCCGAGCGCGGATTGCTACACCCGATTGCAACCCCGACCAGCAGTGCGATCAACATGAAGTTACGCATCGTCGTAGTGCCTATCCTATCGATGTGGAAACGGCGCGGGCGATTGACTCTCAGACGTTTCGTTGTCGGCTGCAAGTGACCTTTGGTTGCCCTGCAAAAGCCGGAAGCTTCACCCCGCTGTAACGTGCCAGCGCCGCTCAGGAACGACGCGCTCGTGCCGCCAGCCCTTCGAGCGCCCGGGCCCAGAATACGTAGGCGGCTTGCTCGTCGTCGGCCTCGGTGCCGCATAGCCGCACCGCCTGCATGTGCAGCAGGGCCGGCAAGGCCGCGACCAACGCCGCGCGATCGGCCTGAGCCAACGCCGCTGCCGCCGCGATCGTTGTGCGAAACAATCGATCGAACAATGGCGCGGCAAGATCGGCTTCCGCGCCTTTCCGCGCAGGCGTCGCTGCCGCCCCCAGCCAGCCCGCAAGTGCGCGTTGCCGCTGGCGATATTCGGATGGCCACGACTCGGCCTCGCCGCCCCGGGAAAACGCGAAGGCGGCACGCCGCCGCGCAGCCAGCGCGCTGCGCGCAGTCAGGTCCAGCCCCAGCCCGCGCGCCAGAGCATCCTGGGCCCGGACCAGCAATGCGCAGCGATCCGAATCGGGATCCAGACTGCCTTCGTGCTCCAGGGCCAAGATCGCCAGCACCAGATCGCTGCTGCCCGCGAAGATCACCTCGGCGGCCGCCAGTGCGGCCGCGCCGCCGTAGCGGGCGGTTTCACGAAAGTATTCCGCGCTGTCGGTGCTGACGATCAGGCCGTGTTGGCGCGCCCGCACCAGCGTCTGTTCGAAACGGCGACGAAGCGCCGCAAGACGCGCCACCGTCCGCCCGCGCAGCCGCACGCGCAAATGCGCACGGCCCGAAGCGGCATCGACGTAGCGAAGAAAGAACCAGCCGTCGAGCTGTTTGGCCGCCCGCGCGCTGCGCACCAGCGGGGCCACCACCTCGAACAGGACCGCGTCCTGGAGCTCGTGCGCGCCATAGATCCGGAAGGTCAGCCAGTCGTCGGCCGGTGGGGCCAGCTGCCGGCGGGGGCACCGCACCGGCGCGCGCGCTGGACGCGATGGCCGCGGTACGCGCCGCGACCACGGCGGCCTCGGGCTGATGAATCACCGACGGCGACGATCTCCAGGCGACGCCCGCCCCGGTCGGCCAGCCGCTCGGGCGGCGGCCAGATCTCGTAGACCCGCGCTTCCGCATGGCGCGCCAGATCGGCGGCAGCCCCGGGCGCGCGCAGATCGACCGGCAACAGCTCGTCGCCCTCGCCCACCTGGACCCAGCGGGGCAAGCCCGCGCTGCACCTGCTGGCGCCGCCAGCGCGCGAACGCCGTCGGGCGCGATCAAGGTTTCGCGATCGGGCAGCCGCCAGCTGGCCGGCGCAATGACGAACCCGTCGAGCACCACGCGCGGCAAGAACGCCAACGCCGCCAGTGGCCCCCAGGCAAACCCCCACGGCGCATGTTGCCGCGCGAACGACCAACCGGCCAGCAAGCGGTAAAGCCCGGGTGGCACCGTTGTCGATCGCACCCGGTGCAGCGGTGACGGCGCCGCCGGGATGCCCGCGTCGCCGTGCGCAAGGCGATCGGCTCGTGCGGCGGCTTCGATCGACCATCAGCGCCAGACTGGCGGGGGTGACCGCGGCGCTGCCTTGCGGCCACCCGGTCAGCGCCAGCGCCGCGGCCCGCACCGGCGGATGCGCCGACAGATCGCCCAGGCTCAGCGAGGCGGCGTGCACGACGTCCAGCGCCTGCTCACCGGGACGGACGCTGGCCTCGGCCGCCGCCATGCGCGCCAGGGCGGCGTGCAAGGGTGCGCCCAGCAAATGCGCGAAACGGCCGCTGCTGGCGCCAGCCGGTGCGTGTTGCCCGAGCAGCCAGCCGGTGCCCGGGGCAGCGCGCGCGGGCTCGCGCGCGGGTGACAAGAACAACTCGAAGCTGGGCGGAACCTCGGCCTCGGGCACGATCGCGGCCAGCGTCGCGGGCTCCAGCACCAGCTCGATCTGGCGCTCGCGCGCGACCACGCCCAGCTGTTCGACCAGATACGTGCCAGCAGGCCGGCCGCGGGCACCGCTGCGGCGACCTCCGGCTCGTCGGCTTCGGCCAGCCGGGCGCCATAACCGCCGGTGGCCAGCGCCGACAGATCCAGCGCGCCGGCGCCGAAGTGTTCCGCGATGTCGGCCAGACGTGCCAGCAGGTTGGCATCCAGTGCGCGTTCCGCCACCGGTGCGGCCAGCGCCTCCTGCAACCCGAACAGCAACGGCGCCAGCGCGGCCGCACGTTCGACCGCGCGTCGGCTGACACCGTCGCCCCCGGCCGCAGCTCGCAGCTGCAGGCCACCGTGCAGATCAGCCGCGGTCGGCCGCGCCGGGCAAGTCCGCCAGCGCCGCGCGCGCCGCCGTGACGTCCAGGACGCCGCCGCCGCCGCGCGTCGACCCGAGTCCACGCCGCGTGACGATCGACGCTCAGCGCCGCGCCGGTCGTCGCCGGGCCCGACGGCCGCGCGTCAGCGCTTCCAGCCGCCGCTCCATCCAGGTCGCCGGCGCGGGCCCGACCAGCGGCGGCGCCAGATCGTGGCAGAGCAAACCGTCGTCGATCAGCAGCAGCAGCCAGTCGTCGATCGGCGTCGATGACGGCGTTGCCATCCTCGTCGTCACCGCCCTCGCCTGCGTCGGACGCCTGCGCCGACGCCGCGCGCGAAGCCCGGCGCACCGCCGTCCGCGCGGCCTGCCACGTGATCCAGTCCTGGGCCCGCGCCAGCAGCGCGGCCAGCGCCGCATCGGGCGCCGCACTTCGCACCGACAGGCCGTCGTCGTCCAGGCGCAGCCAGCACAGCTCGTCGGCGCCTTGCACCAGCGACGGGCACAAACGCACGCCGCACCGCCGGCGCGCAGCGCCGGCTTCGTCGAGCAACCCGCGGCCCAGCGTCACCAGACGGCCCCACGCCGGGGTGATGGCCCCGGTGACGTCAGCGCTGCTGATGCGGGTGCGCGCGCCCAGCGCCGCCAGCGCCACGCCGCCCAGCAGACCGCTGGGCGTGGCGCGGAAGGCGGCCCGGCGCGCGTAGCGGCGCCAGCGACGCGCGGACCTGGTCGTCCACCTGACGGGCTGCCGGCCTTGTGCAAGGCCGCGCCGAGATCGCGGCTGGCCAGCGCCACCGCCGCCGTCCCCAGCCGGTGCGCGGTCAGGCCAGCGCCGGGCATCGGTCAGACCTGCCACCGGACACAGCGGCCCACGCAACAACACCGGTGTGATCAGCTCGAACGGCACTGGCTTTTCAGACTTTCCCGGTCGCGCTCACGGCGCGATCCGATCAGGTGCGCCGGATCGGCGCGCTGGATCGACAGGTCCGACAGCCACAGCGAGGTTCGCCGCGGGCAAGGCCGCGCCGCCGCCCTTGGCTTCCAGGAGCAAGGTCAACCGGCCACCGGCGTGCTCGACTATGCCCCTCGACCGGCAGCGCGGTGCCGTCGCGCGCGGCCGCCAGCAACGCGGACAGCGGGGCGCGCGCCAGCAAGGTCGCGTTCGCGGTCAAGGCCACTTCGGCCTGGTTGTTGGTCACGCGAATCGACCCGCCAATCCATCGACCGGCGCCACGTCCCAGCGCGCGTGCAACCAGTAGCGCCCGGGCGGCAGGTCCAGCCGGATCTGCGCCGCCACCCGCCCGTCCCGATCGTCCCGATATTGGCGCTCCAGCCGCAAACCCACGCCATTCCAGACCCCGCGCACGGGCGAGGCCCCGGCCCCGGCGCCGCGCCACTTGGCCAAGCTGCGCGCGGCCCTCCAGCTCGAAGACGTGGATGGCGAAGCGGTGCTGCTCGCGCAACCGCGCACCCGCCCAGGACAGTCCGGGCAACGACCGCCGCCACGATCAGCACCGCGGCCAGCGTGAACACCGCTTCACGCCACAGCGCGCGCGGGACGTTGCGCAGCCGCCAGACGTGCACGATGGCGTCGACGCCCGAACAGGATGGCGCCGCCCGCGATCGGGAACATCAGGATGACGATCGGCAACTGATAGCGAACCTCGGCGAAAAACACCGCGTAGATCGCCACCAGGGCCAGCCCCATCGGCAAGAACCACAGGGCATCCCAGCGCCGGCGCGCCACCGCCAGGCCGACGCCGGCGAAAAACAGCGCACTCAAGCCCCACCAGAAACCATCGACCACGCCCTCGATGGCGCCCCGGTGGGCATCGAACCAGTGCTTGACCAGGCCTGGGCGCAAGACCCCGGCCCGGTAGACCGGCCAGTACAGCAGCGACTTTTCCTCGCCCAGCAAACGTTCGGCCTTGGCCACCACCAGCCCGGCGGCGTAGGCCGGCGAGAACCGCGACCAGCTCGCGCGCCAGCAGGTACGAGGCGTGATCGGCTTGCCGGTGCGGCTCGGCCAGCAAGGTGTAGCCGGTCACTTCCTTGAAGATGCGGTTCAGCGAGCGCGAGTAGCGTCCGTCGGTGTTGGGATTGGCGCCCACCAGCGCGGTCAGTCCGCCGTGGCTGTCGGTGATGAACCACTCGCCGTAGCGGCTGTGGTTGCGCCACGCCCAGGGCGACAGCACCGCCAGCGCCACCACCGTGGCCAGCGCCGCCCGGCCCAGCGCCGCGCCCCAGACCCGCGCCCGGCCGACGCTGGCGGCCTTGCCGGTGGCCAGGAAATAGAAGATCGAGAAGCCCGCCAGCGGCACCGCCACCGCGCGCACCGTCGCGGCCACGCCCATCACCAGGCCGAACAACGCGGCCGCCAACCAGGGCCGGGTTGCGCCCAGGCGAACCAGCACCCAGACCGCGGTCACGATCAGCACGGCGGTGGGCAAATCGGTACCGGTCACGCTGGTGACCGCGATCCCCGCGGGCCACAGCGCATACAACAGCCCGGCGACCACGCCCACCCGCCGATCCCACAGTCGCGGCGCCAATGCCATAGACAGCGCCCGCGGCCAGCCCGGCCGCCACGGCCACGCACCAGCTTGATGGTCAACAGCCCCGCGCCCAGCGCCATCAGGCCCGCAACGAAGCCGACATAGCCCGGCATGAACACGAACTCGGGATCGAGCGCGCGGTGTTCCAGCAGGTGCGCCGCCGATTCCAGGTACATCGCGAAGTCGCCCACCGGCTTGGTCGGCACCGCCAGCACCCACCCCACGCGCAACAGCACGGCAACCAGGACCACGGAACGGGGCGACATCGGCGCCCGTTTCTACCGCCTTCACAGCCCGGCGCCAGCCGGATTTGTTGCCTTGCGCGAAGCCAGCCCCGGCCGTCGCACCCAGACAATACGTTACAGTCAAGTCACATTAACGCGACAGTTTGGTTAAAGCCGCAAAGCCGACCTGCCGTGATGGGTAGGCGTGAGCGGGGGCGAAGACGAGCGGGCGGCGTTGATGACAACCCTGGTCAGCGAGGGCCACGACTGTCTGACCGTGATGGAAGAGCGCCTGGTCGCGCTGGAAGCCAGCACGGATCCCGAGCTGGTCAACGAGATCTTTCGCGCGGTCCACAACCTCAAGGGACTGGCGCGCATGGCCGGCTTCAAGGCGCTGGGCGAGCTGGCCCATGTCACCGAAGAGCTGCTGCAGCGGCTGCGTGACGGCCGGCTGGCCCCGACCAAGAACCTGATCTCGGTGCTGCTGGCGTCGGTGGACGCACACCGCGAGCTGCTGCTGGCCGCCACCCAGCCAGGTGCCGGCGCCCCGGGGGCGGCGCCCGCTGCCCCGAGGCGCGCCCAGGCCCGCGATGCGCCCGCGGCGGCGGCGCGGCCCGCGGCTGACAGCTCGACCCGATCGCTGCGGGTCGACCTGCACCGCCTGGACAAGGTCATCGATCTGCTGGGCGAGATCATCATCGCGCGGGCCCGGGTCGATGCCCTGTTGCACGAGCCCGACGGCGTCGCGCAGGCGCAGGAGGTCCACCGCGACGCCGACCGCTTGCACGCCAGCTTGCGCAAGCAATTGATGAACCTGCGCATGGTGCAGCTGGGCCCCACCTTGCGCAGCTTCGAGCGCACCGTGCGCGACGTGGCCGCCGCCACCCGCAAGCTGGTCGGCTTCAGCGTCGACGCCGAGGGGGTCGAGATCGACGCCAGCCTGGTCGACAAGCTGCGCGACCCGATCATGCACATCGTCCGCAATGCGGTCGACCACGGGGTCGAGTCACCGGAGGACCGGCAAGCCGCCGGCAAGGATCCCTGCGGACGCCTGGTGCTGAGCAGCCGGCGCGAAGGCAGCACCATCGTGGTCGAGATCAGCGACGACGGCCGGGGCCTGCGCCGGAGCAAGTTGTTGAGCAAGGCGCGCCAGCTGGGCCTGGTCGCTGACGGGGTCGAGCCGCCCGACGAAGAGCTGTGGCAGATCATCTTTCACCCGGGCTTTTCCACCGCTGACAAGGTGACCGACGTGTCAGGCCGCGGGGTCGGCATGGACGTGGTTCGGCGCAACGTCGAGGCGCTGCGGGGCGAGATCGGGATTCGCAGCGTCGAGGGCGCGGGCACCACCATCACCATGCGCATCCCGATGACCCTGGCCATCATCACCGGGTTTCGCTTCGCGGTGGGACCGGAAGTCTTCGTGGTCCCATCCGAACAGGTCGCCGAGTGCATGGAGTACACCGCCGCCGATCACCAGGGCGAGGGCGCCTGCGGGGTGATGAATCTGCGCGGCCAGGCGATCCCGTGTCTGCGCGTGCGCGAGCTGTTCGGCCTCGAGCGCGCGGGGACCGACGTGGTTCAGCCCGCCGTTCTGATCGTGCGCCAGCAAGGCAACGTGCTGGCGGTGCTGGTGGATCGTTTGTTGGGCGAAAGTCAGACCGTGGTCAAGCCGCTGGGTCGACTGGCCAAACCCGGCGGCCCGGTGTCGGGTTCGACCTTGCTCGGCTCGGGGCGGGTGGCCCTGGTGCTGGATGCCGGGGGCATGTTGAAGGCAGCGCGCGAGGGCCTGGCGGCCGCCTAGCGCAGGGTTCGCAACCGAGAGGAAAGATCGAGATGCGGAACTGGAACATCGGCAAACGGATCGCGGTCGGCCTGGGCGCCTTGCTGGCGCTGCTGCTGGCGGTGGGGGTGGTGGGTCTGTGGGGCCAGGGCAAGCTGGCGTCGGATGCCATCCCGCAGCTGTTGCGCACCGCCGAGGGCGACAAGCTGGCCGCCGAGGCCCACATCGAGTCCTTGCTGCTGCGCCGGTTCGAGAAGGACTACTTTCTGAACATGGGCGCGCCGGACAAGCAGGCGGGCTACCTCAAGAAGTGGCATCAGTCCTTCGACCTGCTGGGCCAGCACATGAATCGCCTCGAGGCCAGCGCGACCGACGCGGCCGGGGGCAAAGCCATCGCGACCATGCGCCAGCAGGTCAACGAATACAGCCGCGGCTTCGAGCAGGTGCGCCAGCAGCAGGCCGCGGGCACGCTGCGCACGCCGCAAGAGGCGAATCAGGCGCTGGGCAAGTACAAGGATTCCATCCGCCAGTTCGAGGAGGTGGCCGAGGCCCTGGTGGTGCAAGCCGCCAAGATGATGGCACAAACCAACGCCGCCTCGTCCGTGACCGCCACCCGGGTGCGCATCGCGATCGTGGTGGTGATGATCGTGGCGTTGCTGGGCTTCGCTGCGGTGGGCTTCGTGCTGCGCCGGAGCGTGGTCCCGCCCATCCTGCGCGTGCTGCACATCGCCGAGTCCATCGCGCGCGGCGATCTGCGCCAGCAGATCCGCGGCGAGACCTCGGACGAAATGGGCCGGCTGCTGAACGCCATGGGCGAGATGTCGGAGCGGCTGGTCAAGGTGCTGTCCGAGGTGCGCACCGGCGCGCACGCCATCTCGGTTGCCTCGACCGAGCTGACCCGCACCTCGGTCAGCGTGGCCAACGGCACCACCGAGCAGGCCGGATCGGTGCAATCGGCCAGCGCCTCGCTGCAACAGTTCAGCGCCTCGATCTCGCAGACCGCCGAGAACAGCCGCAGTGTCGAGAGCATGGCCAGCGGCGGCGCCAAGGATGCCGAGGAAGGCGGCGTCGCCGTCCACCAGGCGGTCGCATCGGTCAAGACCATCGCGGCCAAGATCCACGTCATCGAGGAGATCGCCTACCAGACCAACATCCTGGCCCTGAACGCGGCGATCGAGGCCGGCCGCGCCGGCGAGCTGGGCCTGGGCTTCGCCGTGGTGGCCACCGAGGTGCGCAAGCTGGCCGAGCGCACGCAAGTGGCGGCGGGCGAGATTGGCACCTTGGCGCACGAGTGTGTCGACGTCTCGGAGAAATCCGGCCGCATGCTGGCCAGCTTGGTGCCTTCGATCCGCAAGACCGCCCAGCTGGTGCAAGAGGTGGCGGCGGCCTCGCGCGAGCAGGCCAGTGGCGTCGGCCAGGTCAACAAGGTGATGGTCCGGGTCGACGACGTCGCCCGACAAAACGCGGCCGCCTGCGAGGAGCTATCGTCGGTCGCCACCGAGCTGAGCGCGCAAGCGTCCTCGCTGCACGAGACCATCCGGTTTTTCCAGCTGCCGAGCCACGAGGCGGTCTACGCCGCCGCACCTCTGCCTCCCGGCGCCGGCGTCACCGCAGCCACGCCCGCGCCGTTGCTGGCACCCACGCCGCCCATGCCGGTGCCGCGTGCCAACGCCCACAGCGACGGCGACGGCGAGTACCGGCGCTTCTAGCAGCAACGTTCACAGGAGCAATTCATGGCCGCTGTCGTCCAGACCAAGGAAAAGCCGACCCAGTACCTGACGGTCCGCCTGGGCAGCGACGAATATGGGATCGCGCTCGGATCCATCCGCGAGATCGTCCCGACCCAGATCCTGACCCGGGTGCCGGGCAACCCACCCTGGGTCAAGGGCGTGTGCAACCTGCGCGGCACGGTGCTGCCGGTGGTCGATCTCGGCGTGCGCTTCGGCTTTGGGCCGACCGCTGAATCGAAGTGGGCGATGTTCCTGGTGCTGGAGCTGTCCATCGGGACCCAGCAGTTGCTGGTCGGCGTGCTGGCCACTTCGGTGAACAACGTGCTGCCGGTCAAGGCCTCGGCCATCGAGCCGACGCCGGAGGTGGGGCTGAATCTGCAGGCCGAATACGTGCGCGGTCTGCTGCGCGTGAACCAGCGCTTCATCGTGCTGCTGGACGTGCACCGCATCTTCGCCACCGAGGAGCTGGTCGACCTGGAAGCTGCCAACGCCGTGGCCGCACAGGTGGTCGCCGCGGTGGCAGACGCCGCGGCCACCGCCGTCGCCAGCACCCCGGCCGACAACGCCACGCCCGCCAGCGCGCCCACACCGGCCAGCGAATTCGCGACGCCGCCCGCGGGTGATGATGACCCCAATGCTCCGGGCACCTTCACCATGTTCTAATGAGCCCGACCAAACCAGCGGTCGATGGCGAGGGGGCGGTGGACGAGGCGGTGCTGCACCGCCTGGCCCAGATGGTCGAGACCGAGTCGGGCATCGAATTGCGGCCCGAGAAGCGTTTCGTGGTCATGGCGCGCCTGTCGCGCCGGATCCAGGAGCTGGGCCTGGAATCGCTGCACGCGTATTACCGGCTGGTGACCAACGATGCGCAAGAGCGGTCGGTCATGGTGCAACGGCTGTGTGTGCACGAGACCCGCTTTTTTCGCGAGGCCACGCACTTCGACTTCGTGCGCACGGTGCTGGTGCCGCGCTGGCGTGCCGCCGCGCTGGCTGGCCTGCGCCCGCGCGTGCTGCGCGCCTGGAGCGCGGCGTGTGCCAGTGGTGAAGAGCCATTCACCCTGGCGATGGTGCTGCTGGACGCCTTGCCGCCCGAGATTGGCTGGCGCATCGAGGTGACGGCGACCGACATCTCACCCGCGATCTTGCAGCAGGCGGCCCAGGCGACCTGGCCCGAGGAGCGTGCCAACGACATCCCGGCCGAGCTGCGCAAGCGCTACCTGCTGCGTGGCGTGGGCAGCCGCAGCGGCACGATTCGCGCCGCGCCCGAGGTGCGCGCGCTGGTCAGCTTCGCCCAGGTCAATCTGATCGCTCCCGCGCGCCCGGCGCTGGGTGCCTTCGATCTGATCTTGCTGCGCAACGTTCTCATCTACTTCAGCACCGCAACCAAGAAGCTGGTCGTCGATCGCGTGCTGGACCAGCTGACCTCGGACGGCCACCTCATCGTGGGTCACGCCGACAGCCTGAACCACATCACCCGGCGCGTGCGCCAGCAAGCGCCCACCATCTATGCCTTTCCCGCAGGAGCGCGCCGTTGACCGACCCCCGCCCGGTGCACGTGCTGGCCATCGACGATTCGGCCCTGGTGCGCGAGGCGTTGCGCGCCAGCCTGGCCCATCAGCCCGGGATTCGCTTGACCGTGGCACCCGACCCCATCGTGGCCGAGGTGCGCATGAAGCAAGATCCGCCCGACGTCATCTTGCTGGATCTCGAGCTGCCCCGCGTACACGGCCTGGTGTTCCTGGAGCGGCTGATGGCCACCGCGCCCTTGCCGGTCGTGATCTGTTCCGCGGCCCCCGCCGATGGCGATCTGGTGCTGCGCGCGCTGGCGCTGGGCGCGGTCGACGTGGTCCGCAAGCCAACGCTGGCACCCGCGGCGTTCGAGGAGGCCGCCAGCATGCTGGCCGAAAGCCTGCGCGCCGCCGCTGCGGCCAAGGGCCGCGTGCGCGCGGTGGCGGCGCCGATTCTGCCGCGGCCGCTGCCCCGGGACGCGCCGTCCAGCACCGGCACACCGTCAACCTCCGTGATCGCGCTCGGCGCCTCGACCGGCGGGACCGAAGCCTTGCTGGCGGTGTTGCGTGACTTACCGGTCAGCGTGCCGGGCATCCTGGTGGTGCAGCACATGCCGCCTTTGTACACGGCCGCCTTCGCCGAGCGCCTGGACCGCGAATGTCGCATCCGCGTGCGCGAAGCCAAGGACGGCGATCGCGTCGAGCACGGGCTGGCGCTGATCGCGCCCGGCGGCCGCCACATGCGCCTGCGCCGCTGCGGGGTCGAGCTTGCGGTCGAGGTGTTCGACGGCCCGCTGGTGTCGCGGCACCGCCCCAGCGTCGACGTGTTGTTTCACTCGGTCGCCAGCGGCGCAGCCACGCTCGCGGTGGGCGCCATCCTGACCGGGATGGGCGACGATGGCGCCGACGGCCTGCGCGCCATGCGCAGCGCGGGCGCGATCACGTTTGCCCAGGACGAGGCCAGCTGTGTGGTCTACGGCATGCCCGCCCGCGCCCGCGAACGTGGCGGGGTGATGTCGGTGGTGGCGCTGTCAGCCCTGGCCAGTCATCTGGTCGAAGCCACCGATTCATTGCGCGGGCGCTGACTGGCGCCGTGAGCACAGGGTTGCGCTAAGCTGCCGCCATCAAACCGCCAGGCAAAACCACCACCGGGTCGCAACCACCCAGCGAGATGCTAGGGGTTCACCGCAGCCTCAACCGCGAGACCGCGAACAACTGGGCCAGCTTCGCCTCGCACCGGCAGCGGGTGACCGAGCTGCTGACCAGCGCAGGTCCCGGCGGCGGCACCTTGGCGATTCTGGGCGCGGGCAACTGCAACGATCTCGCCCTGGATGACATCGTTGCCCGCTTCGCCCAGGTCCATCTGTTCGACATCGATCGCGAAGCGCTGTGCCGCGGCCGCGATCGGCAAAGCAGTGCAGTGGCCGAGCGCCTGGTGCTGCACGCGCCGGTGGATCTCGGCGGCGCGCTGGCCGACGTGGCGAAATTTCGCCGCCGCTCCGCCACCCGGGACCAGCTCGGCGCCTTGCCGCAGGCCGGGACCCGCCAGGTGCTGGAGGCGGAGCCGGAACGTTTCGACGCCGTTGCGTCGACCTGCATCCTCAGCCAGCTGGTCCACGGCTGTCAGCGCCTGCTTGGCGACGATCATCCCCAGATCCAGCAGATCGCGTGCGCCGTGGTGGTGGCCCACCTGCGCATCGTGGCCCAGCTGGTCAAACCGGGCGGCACCGGCCTGATCGTAACCGACACGGTTTCGTCCGACACCTATCCCTTGGTCGAGCTGTGGGGACAGCAGGCCCCGTGGTCGCTCATCGATCACTTGGAGGCGACCGGGAATCATCTGTCCGGCACCACCCCCAAATTCCTGCGTCGTGTCATCAACACCGACCTGGTCATCGCCCCGCTCGTGGGTTCCTCGGAGCTGAAGGAGCCCTGGCTGTGGAACCTGAGCGCCGATGAGACATATCTGGTCTACGCGCTGGCCTTCCAGCGGCGCAGCTGAGCCAGAGCAGCGCAGAAAAACCGTTTTCACGAGGGAGCGCAGCCTTTGTCGCGTTCCGTCGTACTCGGTGAGAAATTTCTGTGGGTCGCGATACGATTTCGCGACATTTTAGGCTTGGCCCACGCCCGCCGAAAGGTTTCGCCGCGGTGATCTCTCATGTTTCGGATTGTGAGGTGGTTGGCTGTGAAAACGTGACCACTCCCCCTCAGATGGGACCACTAGCCAACAGAACCGCACGCTCGTGCCAGGAAGATGGAGCAACAAATGACCCTGCACGATACGAGACAACGACACAGCGCAATGGTGATCGCCTGCGGAGTTTTCTCCGTCGGTCTCAGCCTCGCTTGCACGGGCACCATCATGGAAGGCCCCGGCGCCGGCAGTGGGCCCCCCGGATCTTCGATGGAGCCCGGCCCAAACGGCGATGGTCCGATGTCGCCGAGTAATCCCGGCGGCAAACCCGAGATCCTACCGCCCCCGCCGGAAGGAAAGGCTTGCGAGAGCAAGGAGTTCACCCCCACCCGGGTCTGGCGTCTGACCGACGACCAGTACCTCGCGGCGGTCAAGGATCTGGTGCCCAACGTCACCGTGCCGACCATCCTGACCCCGGGTCGCTCCTCCCAGCAATTCATCGACTTCGCCGAGCTCTACGAGATCGGGTCGGCCACCTCCAGCGACATTCGCGGTTCGGCCAACTCGGTCGCCGCCGACGCAGTCAAGACCCTGGACACGCTGCTGGCGTGCAAGGGCGGCCAGGCTCCGGCCGCCTGTGCCGACAGCTTCATCGAAGGCTTCGCCTCGCGCGCGTTCCGCCGTCCACTGCAGGCCGCCGAAAGCACGGGACTCAAGGCGGTCTACGCCGAAGGCGCCAAGGTCAGCCAGGCCGAAGGCATCCGCATGGTCATCTCGGCGGTGTTGCAGTCGGGATCGTTCCTGTACCGGACCGAGCTGGGCAAGGCCAGCACGGTGGCCCCAGGGCAAAACACCGAGCTGACCAACCACGAGCTGGCCTCGTCGCTGTCGTTCCTCCTGCTCAACTCGATCCCCGACGCCGAGCTGCGGGCCGCGGCCGACGACGGCTCGCTGGCCGACGCATGCCAAGTTCAAGGCCCAGGTCGAGCGCTTGCTGAAGCTGAAGCGGGTGCAGGAGAACCTGACCACGGTCTACCTCAAGTGGATCGGCCTTGGTTCGGGGCTGAACGCCGACCTGGCGATGCAGGAAAAGGAGTTCACCCCCGAGCTGAAGGCCAGCATGGAGCAAGAGACCAAGCTGTGGTTCCAGGAGCTGCTGGGCGAAGGCGGCACCATCAACGACATCCTCACCTCGAAAAAGGGCTTCGTCGACAAGGCGCTGGCCACCCACCTGGGTCTGACGGCCCCGGGCACCGGCTTCGGTCCGGTCACCTACCCGGCCGAGCAACGGTCCGGCATCCTGACTTTGAACGGGGTCATCGCGCGCTACTCGGTGGGCCACCCCGAGG
Source organism: uncultured Pseudomonadota bacterium (assembly GCA_963846605.1). Classification (GTDB taxonomy): domain Bacteria; phylum Pseudomonadota; class Gammaproteobacteria; order Steroidobacterales; family Steroidobacteraceae; genus CADEED01. The sequence goes on along the minus strand of CAWJWS010000001.1, from coordinate 83,700 downwards.
TCTTCCGCGGCAAGTACGTCCGCGACGAGATGTTGTGCGAGGAGATCCCGCCGCCGCCGAACATTCCCGAGATCGAGGACGTGACCGAGGCGTCGAAAAACCTGACCCCGCGTGAGCAGGCAGACGTCCGGCTGAAGAACTCCACCTGCGGCGCTTGCCACCAGAAAATGGATCCGCTGGGCCTGTCGTTCGCAAACTTCGATGCGCTCGGCCGCTTCAGCAAGACCGACAAGGCCGGCAAGGCCATCGACTCCAGCGGCGCGCTGGAGGGCGGCGGCGCCGACGTCGACGGCCCGGTCAAGGACGTGGTCGAGCTGGGGCAGAAGCTGGCCAAGAGCAAGGTCGTGCGCGGGTGTGTCGAGAGCAAGATGTTCGGCTACGCGCTGGGCCGCCTGACCGAGACCTTCGACGCCTGCGAGATGCAGAAGATCGACGGGTTCGTCACCCAGGGCGGCGGCAAGCTGTCCGACCTCATGGCGGCCATCGTCTACAGCTCGGCGTTCCGCTTTCGTACGGGAGGTAACTAGACCATGCGAGTTACGCGACGATCGATCCTCAGAGGAGTTGGCCTGGGGACCGCGACTCTGTTCGCACGGCCACTGCTTGAACGCAGGCCTTTGGCGCCGGCGTGCAACCCCGGCGTCTGCTGCTGCTCTGCATGCCGAACTGCAGCGTCAAGTCCGACTGGGCGCCCAAGGGTGGCCGGGACGTACTGGCCAGAACCGGCACGGCCGAGGACTTCACCTTCAACTACTGCAATGCCCCGCTCGAAGCGGTGAAGCAGTACGTGAACGTGATCCACGGCGTCGATCACAAGACGCATGGGCGGCGATCCCCACGGCGGTGGCTTCCTTCGCTACAGCACCGGCGGCCACATCCAGCAGGGCGAGACCACCGGTGATCCCGGTGCGGGTCGGCTGCCTGGTGATGGCAACATGCCCAAGCTGCCGTCGATCGATCAGCTGTTGATCAAAGGCTCGCCGATGATTGGCGATCCCACGTTGCCCATCAAGGGCGGCTTGCAGCTGGCACTGAACACCCGCGGCCGAACCGACGGGGTTCACTTCATCACGCTCAGCTACTCGGTGCCGGAACCCGGTGGCAAGCCGGCCGCGCTCAAGCCCGAGAACACCCCCTACCGGACCTACGCCCGCATCGTCGAGCTGGCCGCGCCGACCTCGTCCAGCCCGGAAGCCCAGGGGATGATCATCGAGCAGGTCAAGCGCGACAAGAGCGTGCTCGACTTCGTCAAGGCCGACGTCGAGCGCTTGCAAGGGCGGCTCGGGGCCAAGCAGAAGATGAAGCTGGAAGGCCACCTGACCGGTCTGCGCGAGTTCGAGCAGTCGCTGACCATGCGCGCCACCGCAGGACCACGTCCGGCGGTCGACGTGCCCAAGACCATCGAGGCGATCGAGGCCGGCGGAGACTTCCTGAAGATCTTCGACCAGTACCACGACCTGTGCAAGCTGGCCTTCCAGCTGGATCTGGTGCGCACCGCAACCATCCTGTACGGCCACGGCAACCAGTCCTGGAACGGCATCCACAGCCGAGCCCACGGTGGCGGCTGGCGCGACAACCGGACCCACACGCTCAAGACGATGGAGCTGCTGGCCGGCTTTACCAAGCGCTGCGCCGACGTCATCGACTTCGACGGGACACCCTTGATCGACAACATGGTCATCACCCTGTCCAGCGACGTGGGCGAGCAACATAGCCACACCAACGTTCCGTACCTGGTGATCGGCGGCAAGAACATGGGCATCAAGGGCGGTCGCGCCTTGACCTACATGGGACGCGCCAGCAACGACGTGTTCTCGTCGCTTGGCCAAACCTCTGGGGCTCGACGCTGCCCGGCGACAAGTTTGGCGACGCGACCCAGGCGCAAGGCCCACTGCCCGAGTTCCTCTAGTCCCGGCGGTTTTGCCCGAGTACGGGACCCTGAAGAGGGTCCCGCGCCACTTGCCTGCGCCGGCGCCGCTCGGAGGTTGCCGGCCCGGGGGTCGACGTGGTCTGGCCGCGGGCGGCATCAAAGAGGGTTATGGCGCTGCATTCGCGCCTGCTCCCTCTTACAATGAAGCGCTGAGAATGACGCCAATGGCACGGCTCCCCAGGGTTGCGCGTCGGCTGGCCGCCCCCTTCATGGCTCTGGTCTGCTTCGCTTTCGCCACCGCCGGTCTGGGCACGCGGCCCGCCCAGGCTGACGTGCGCTGTGCGACGGTGCGCTACGCGTTTCAACCGGATTGTTTCGAGCCTCCGTGTGAGAAGCCCAAACGCAAGCTGGGCGACCGCCTGGACCTGGGGCCGCAGATCGCGGTGTGGGTTGAGTCAGCCAACCACGGCCGCTTCGTCGACACGCTGATGGTCACCAACTTGACCGCGCGTTACGGCCTGGGCAACCGCCCCGGGGTGTACAACTTTCCTTCGGGGCCCAAGCACCCGTATGGCAAGCGACTGATGGTCCTGCCGGTGTGGGCTTTTGCCCGGGGCGCGCTGTACCCGCAGGTTATCATGCAAGACGGGGAAGAGGGTTGGATGGGCTTTCACGAGTCGATCTCGTCACCCGATCCCTACTATTGCCGCCCGATGGGTCTGTCCGAGGTCGACGTGGACGCCATCTCGTGTCCCACCGCGGTTTTCAACAGCGCCAAGGGGAAGGTGGCCGCTGACCGGCCGGCGGTGCCCTATCCCCCGCGCAACGATCTGGTCACTTTCTCCGACAAGGACTGCGACCAGGCGCCGCGCGGCCCTGACTGTGGCACCAGCGCGCGGAAGTACGCGTTGCTCAACGATCTCGACGCGGTCTCGGCCCCCACGCCGGGGTTCGACAAGGTGTTCGAAGGCAGCTGGCGGGTCGCGCCGGGGATCACGGCCCAGGAGGACCTGGTGCTGCTGGTCGAGGTGAATCGCGAGTTCGATCAGAACGCCTCACACCGCTACCCCGCGTTCGAGGACACGAAGCTGACCAGCAGCGGCTTCACCCAGACCGGTCTGGCCAACAACCTGGGGCAGCCCTCGGTGGTGTATCGGGTGCCCTTCCGGCTCGACGGAGCGGCACGGTTCGCTTCGGTCGGCACCGGGGCAGGCTACGGCCGCGCCGACGGCAGTTCGGGTGTGCTGACGCCGATCGACGCCACCATCAGCGATTCGCCCGGATCGGGGGTGGGCCGCTTGCGCTCGATCCCGGCGCCCTGGGCGGACGCGCCCGCGGGCGAAGGCCGGCTGTTCGTGCGCATGGACGATTGCCGGGAAGGCAACGGCGGTGGCGACGAATGTCAGCCCGCGCCCGCCGCCCCGGAAGCGGTCAGCGAGCTGGAGGTCGTCAGCCATGACGCCACCACCGCCAGCGTGCGCTTTCGCCACACCGGCGACGCCGGCAAACCGGTGCAGCGGTACGAGATCCGTCTGCTGCATGGTCCAGCGACCGAGGAGAATTTCCTCGAAGGGGTGCCCAAGGCCATCGTCGATCCCGCGATGCCGGGCACGATGGCCAACTTCACCATGGGCGAGCTGAAGCCGCAGACCGACTACGTGGTGGCGGTGCGGGCGGTTGGGCGCTGTGGCACCCAGTCGTCGCTGAGCCAGCGGACCTTCGCCACCACGGCTTTCCAGTTCACGCAGCTGTCCGGGTGTTTCATCGCCACCGCCGCCTATGGCTCGTCGTTGGCGCCGGCGGTGACGACCTTGCGCCAGGTTCGCGACCAGGCGCGCGCGGCCAGTGCCCTGGGCGCCGCGGCCATCGATCTGTACGAGCGGGCCAGTCCACCGCTGGCTGCCCTGCTGGGTGGCAGTGAGGGGGCGCGCGCGGTCATCCGCCAGCTCATGGCGCCCGTGGTGGCCCTGGGCGCACCTCGCATGCTTGCCCCTGCGCGCTAGCGACCGGGGGTTCAAATCGATCTCGTCCGTCGACGGCGGACTCGTTTTCTCGCTGTCTCGGGGGCGAAACAATCGCTCCTGCTCGCCACGACACCGAGGGTCCCCACCCAACGTCAGCCGGCCCGATGGCGCGGGGTCATGGCCGCCGGGGACTCAGGCAAGTTGATGGGCCAAATGACACTCCAGGAACGCCTGCTTCGGCGACTTACGCAATAAAACTTGTATCGTCACAGCATTGGACATGGTAAGAGCTGTCGCATGATGTCGCACTCTGTCTGCCCATATCGAAACGGTTCGACGTGTGGAGGAGCCATGAGGTGGACGCCCCATCTTCTCGCAGCCCTCATAGCGATCGCTGGCTGCGGCGAATTCCAATCGCCCGCTCCGGCCACCTCGTCTGCGCGCCCCGGGGACGGGCGCGGCGGGAATTCGGGGGCAAACGGGAACGGTTCGGGCTCTGCCACCGGTGAAAATACGACCGGTGGTCCATCTGGTTCGGGCGGACCGGGTGACGGGGGCAATAACGGCCCATCCGGGTCCGGTTCTGATGTCTGCATCACTGGCGAGGCCCGCTGCACCGGAGCAACGGTGGAGGTCTGCAACGTCTCTGGTGACTGGATCATGAAGGAGACGTGTCCCTCGATCTGTACCGGGGGCGTTTGCACCGGTGCTTGCACGCCTGGTGACAAACACTGCGGGGCCGACCAAACCCCGGAGACCTGCGACGACAGCGGTGCTTGGGTCCCACAGGGCCAAGCCTGCCCGAACGTCTGTAGCGGGAAGGGGGAATGTGGCGGTGACTGCGCCCCGGGGGCAAAACGCTGCGGCGGCGACAAGATGCTGACGCCAGAGACATGCGACGAGAACGGGCAATGGCAGCCCGGAACGCCCTGCACGAATGTCTGCTCGAGCGGCAGTTGCGGTGGCTCGTGCACGCCGGGGGCCAAACAGTGCAGCGGCAACGGCACACCAGAGACCTGCAGTGGGATGGGCACCTGGGAGCCCGGCCAGCGCTGCCAGTTCGTTTGCAGCGGTGCGGGTGCGTGCAGTGGCGAATGTAAGCCCGGTGCGAAGAAGTGCGATGGCCAACTCCCCCAGACCTGTAGTCCGGAGGGGAAGTGGACAAACATGGCAGCCTGCCCGTTCGTTTGCACGAACGGCACCTGCGCCGGCGCCTGCAAGCCCGGCGAAAAGAAGTGCAACGGTGCAACGGTGCAGGCCTGCAGCCCCATGGGTGTCTGGACCAACGCGATGACTTGCCAGTTCGTTTGCACTGGTCAGGGCGAATGCACGGGCGAGTGCAAGCCAAAAGCGAAGAAGTGCGGTGACGCACCCAATACCCTCACTCCTTTCACCTGCAACGACAGCGGAAAGTGGGAGGCAGGCGGCCCCTGTCCAAACATCTGCAGCAACGGAGCTTGCGCCGGCAACTGTCAGCCAGGGGCTCCCCCGGTGTGCCGCAACAATCAAATCGTAACCTGTTCCAACACAGGAACCGAGATGCTCGACATGTGCGGGGGCAAAGGCTGCACGGGTAACAAATGCAACGAGTGCAAACCCGGGGCGGCCCCCGCGTGTGTGAACAACCAGGTGGTTACTTGTCCCGCCGGAGCGCCGATGATGGACAACTGCAACGGCAACGGCTGCACAGGCAACAAATGCAACACCTGCAAGCCGGGCACACCTGCCACCTGCCAGGGCAACCAGGTCGTCACTTGCCCGAGCGGAACGCCGATGATGGACAACTGCAACGGCAACGGCTGCACCGGCAACAAATGCAACACCTGCAAGCCGGGCACACCTGCCACTTGCCAGGCCAACCAGCTCGTCAGCTGCCCGAACGGCACGCCGATGATGGACAACTGCAATGGCAACGGCTGCACCGGCAACAAATGCAATTCCTGCAAGCCGACCACAGCTCAAACTTGCCAGGGGGGCAACCAGCTCGTCAGCTGTCCGAACGGCAGCCCGGCCATGGACAACTGCAACGGCAACGGCTGCACCGGCAACAAATGCAACTCTTGCAAGCCGACCACAGTTCAAACTTGCCAGGGGGGCAACCAGCTCGTCAGCTGTCCGAACGGCAGCCCGAGCACGAACACCTGCAACGGCCTCGGCTGCACCGGCACCCGATGCAACAACTGTCGAAAGGGCTCGGCTCCAACCTGCAGAAACAATGCAATCGTCACGTGTGGGCCGGACGGACAGGAAGGGACCAGCGGATGCCCTGCCAACACCACGTGCCAAAGCGGGAAATGCGAACCGAATTGCGGCGAGCGGAACCAGAACTGTTGCCCCAACTCTACCTGCAAAGGCAACAACATCTGCGCGAGCGGCACCTGCGTGGTCTGCGGGGGAACCGGCGACAAATGCTGCAAGGGCAAGTGCACGAACGGCGGGGACTATTGCGACCAGAACAACTCGAGCGATCCGAACAACCACATCTGCACGAAGAAGTTGGGCCCCGGTGGCAATTGCGACGCCTCGAACCAGTGCCAGTCCGGCCATTGCGGGGTCTGCAATGACGGAAGCAACACGAAGTGCAGCAACCTGAACAAGGACGGATGCGGTCCTGACCCAATCTCGGCCCCGGGCAACGTTTGCGCGGCAATTTGCTTCGGTTGACCAGGGGTCACCGTCGCGGTGCAGGATTGAGGCGAGACCGAGGCCCCACCGCCGCCGGGGTTGCAAGCCTGGGCAAGCGTGTCGGCGTCTTCACGCCTACCTCGGTAAGGAGGGAGATCGGCCGGCGCGCCCGCACGTCGAAGAGGAGCAACGGCGCAGCGGTAGAGTAAACAACAGCCATGGAACGCACCGGGAGCTTTTGCCCCTGCCGGTGACGTTCCGGGCACTCCCCAAAGAGGCCCGGCTGGGTGGCCCAGCTGGCCCCGACCCACCGCCAGCATCGCGCGATCGCACAGCCCCTTTGCGGGCGAGCAGCGGAATCGGGCGGGGTCGATATTTTCGCGAGATCGCTCTAGGATGCAGCGGTCATGAGCGCGCTCAAACACAGTACATATTTCGACGGCAAGGTGCAGAGCCTGGGTTACGAACGCCATGGTCGTCGCGCGACCGTCGGCGTGATCACGCCCGGTGAGTATCATTTCGGCACCGATGGGGCCGAGCGGATGACGGTGGTCAGCGGCGAGCTGCAGGCCCGGCTGGATGGCGGCGGGGCCTGGACCACCTACCCGGCGGGAACCGCGTTCGAAGTGCCGCAAAAAAGTGGCTTCGATGTCAAGGCCACGCAGCCGACGGCGTACCTGTGTGAGTTCCTGTAGATGCTGACCACCGCGCGGGCGATCGCGCTGGGCGCGCTCGGCGTGCTGGCCGTGACGCTGGGCCCAGGCTGCCAGGACCTGCGCGAGTACGCCGGCGATTGGTCCGGCGAGCTGTCGGCCGATCCTGCCCTGGCCCATGGCTTCGCCCCCGGCACCACGGTCAACGCCGATGTCTCGGCCGCGGACCGCGACGGCATCGCGTTCGTGCTGACCCTGGACCCGGATGGGCCCGCTGCCCCGGCACCCGCCGGACCGCCCGCGCCATTCGTTCCCATCCGTCGCGCCGCGGGCGACATCCTGGGTGAGATGCAGCTGCCCGGTGAACCGCTGCGCACGTTCGTTGGTTTCGTCCAGCCGCCGGGCGAACAGCCGTACCTGGCGGTGGTGTCGCTGTACCCGGAAAATCGGCTCGAGCTGCGCCTGATCCGCGGCGCCGACGAGGCCTACGGCGTGTTCTCGTTACGCCGCGTCCGCGCCCCCGCTCACTAACGCGCAGGCAGGCGCCAGCTCTTCTCCGGTCCCCTCGCCCCGGCTGCCGGGGAGAGGGTTAGGGTGAGGGGCGCGCGCGATCGAAAGATCGAGAGGCTGGGCGGCCCTTCCGGCTCAGCCGCCGGCGCCCATTTGCAGGACTTTGGACAGGCGCGGGGCCAGGTTGGCGTCGCCGGTCACCTTGATCTTGCCGCTGAAGAACAGCTGCATCGCCACCGGCATCCCGCCGTCGATCATCGACCGGAAGTCAGCATCGGTGGCTTCGATCGTGCACTGAGCGGCGCCTCTTTCGCCCGGCACGCAGGAGGGAGGGGTCGAGTTGAGGTCCGCGGTCCAGGTACCCCCGTCGTCGCCACTGATCTTGAACAGGTAGATCGCGGCAACATCCTTGGCCTTTTCCGGCTGTTTGAGCAGGGCCTCGGGCACCTTGGTATCGAAAAATTCCTTCACGGACGTCGGCATCGAAACCTCGCTTTCTGGCGAATCATTGGCCCCCCCGGTCGCGGTGTCAAACCTCGACAGGCTATCACCCCGGGCTAGCCTGGCGCCCGGTCGGGATCGGACGGCGTCGGGGCTGCGTTCCCATTGCCGTTGCCGTTGCGCGACGGCTCGGGCGCGGGGGCTGGCTTCTTGTAGCGGGCAGCGACCCGCTCGGCGTAGCCCTCGACATGTTTCTGATCGACCCGGGTGATGGCCAGGGCGCCCGCGGGCACGTCGCGGCTGATGGTCGTGCCGGCCGCGATCGACCGCGCCCTTGCCCACGCGCACCGGGGCCACCAGCTGCGCTGTCGGACCCGACGAAAGCGCCATCCTCGATGATGGTCTGGCGCTTCTCGTAGCCGTTGTAGTTGCACGTGATGGTGCCGGCGCCCGACGTTGACCTTTTCGCCAATGACCGCATCACCCAGGTAGCGTCAGGTGGTTGGCCTTGCTGCCTTTGCCCATGCGGGTCTTCTTGGTCTCGACGAAATTGCCGAGGTGCACGTCGGGCGCCCAGCGTCGGTGCCGGGACGCAGGTGCGCGAACGGGCCAATCTTGCAACCGGGACCGATCACCGATTCGGTGGCAACGCAGTAGGGCTTGATCTCGGCGCCCGGGCCGACCTCGGTGTCGGTCAAGATCACGCCGTCGTCGATGCGCACGCCGTCGGCGATTTTGGTTGTCCCGCGCAAGGAAACGTTGCGGCCGATCTCGACGTCGCGGCCAATCACCACCCCCGGCTCGACCACGGTCGACGCGGCGTCGCGAAAGGTCGCGTGCTCGGCAAAGCGCGCGATGCTGCGCCGGCGCATCACCTCTTCGGCGTCGATCAGCTGCTTGCGATCGTTGATGCCCGAGATCTCCTCGGCGCTGCTCTCGACCGTCGACGCGCCAACGTCCTTGCTGGCCAGCTCGACGATGTCGGTCAGGTAGTACTCGCCCTGGGCGTTGTTGGGTTTCAGCGCGGCGGTTGCGGCGCGCAGGAACTCGACCGGGCGCGGCGTAAAAACCTGCGTTGATCTCGTCGATCTTGCGCTCTTTCGCGGTGGCGTCCTTCTGTTCCACCACGCGGTGAACCCGGCCCTTCTTGCCGCGGATGATGCGCCCGTAACCGGTCGGATCCGGCAGCCGGGCGGTCAGGATGGCCAGGCCGCCGGTCCGGCGCGCCTCGGCCAGCAACGCCTCGATGGTCTCGCGCTTCAGCAGCGGCGCGTCTCCGTAAAGGATGAGCACCAGCCCCTGCCAGCCCGCCAACGGTTCCAGGCCCACCTTCACGGCATGCCCAGTCCCGCGCTGCTCGGTCTGCTCGACCACGGTGATCCCGTCCTTGCCGTAGCGGGCCGCCAGCGCCGCCTCGACGTCTTCGCGCTGATGGCCCAGCACCGCCACCACCGGGTGGGCACCGGCTTCGCGCGCGCGATCGATGGGATACGCGCACAACGGGGCGCCGAGAATCGTGTGCAGGACCTTGGACTTTTCCGACTTCATCCGGGTGCCCTTGCCCGCGGCCAGGACGATGCAGGCGAGCTTGTCGTACACGGCGGGTGAAGTGGTCCCACCCGCAGCGGCAGCCTTGCCGGCGGTCTTGCGCTTTTTTCCCCCGGACTTGTCGCCCCCATTGACCGGGCGGGCGGGGCCGCTGGCCTTCGACAGCAACTTGGCGGTGGATTTGGCGGCCTTTCCGGCTACGGCTTTGCTCGCGGTCTTTTTCTTCACGTCACGGCTCCTTCCGGCTGCGGGATTGTATCGTCTTTCCCGGCGCCGGCTTCAGTGATCAAGCGCGCTGGCTGATCACGGGCAAGCGATCCGCTGGTGTGATCACGCGATCATCGCCCGCTGGGCACCGCTCGTCCGGGGCCCACGGCCGCGCTCCGCCCTATGCGTTGTTAAATCTTGCCTCGACTCTACGGCAGCCCCTGCGGTGCCCGGCCATTCCGATCAACGTGCCCTCGTCCCACTGCCGGCCGAAGAGCTCGAGCGATAGGGGCAACCCGGGCGGGTCGCTGGTGAAGCCCATGGGCACGACGATGGAGGGCATGCCGGTGGTAGCGCCCAGGTCGCAGTTCGAGCTTTGCGAGTCGTCCCCGCGCAACGGGGCGGCGCTATTCACCGTCGGGTACACCAGGACATCGAGCTGCTGGTCATCCAGCGCGGCGGTGGCCATGGCCCGCGCCAGCATGGCGTGGGTCTGCGGCAACGTGCGATCGCTGGCAACCAGCGCCGCCCAGTCCGGCACCGTGGGCTGCGGGACCGCGCGCAAGTACGCATCCAGCAGCGCAGAGCCTGGCGATCGAGCGCCCGCCCTCACACGTGCGGACGCGCGTCCACGCGGACGGCTGTCCGCGGACGACTGTGTCGATCGCTCCTGCTCACTTGCGCAACGACGGAAACGGCTGCGCGGCCACGCACAGGAGCAGATCCGGATCACATTCGACCACGATGTCCGGGTTCAAACCCGAGCCGAAGAACCCCTCGGATTCGCGCGGCGCCGCCTCGCACAGCTTGGCGTCCGGCTTCATGTCCTCGCCGGCACATGACACCGGCGGGGACAGGGCCACGACGGTGTACTTGGCGGTGCAGCCGTTGAGGGTGTGCTCGAGGTTGCCGCCCCAGATCAGGCCGGTGTTCGCTGCAGTCACGTAAGACTTCACGTCGGACCAGTGGTACTTGACCTGGATGGCGGGCAAGGTCTCGGTGGTGGGCGGCATCGCCATCGGCTTGCGGATGACCAGCTCGGCCAAATTCATCTCGGCATCGCCCAGCACCGGCGCCGAGCAAATGTTGGTGTCTGGATCGGGCCGGTCGGTGGTGAACGGCCCGTGCGAGTACGGCTTGTGGTTGGGATCGGGGTCCACCACTTTGGGGTCGGCCCTTTCGCCCTCCACTTTGCGTTTGCCCAGCACCTCGGATTGAATCGCCAGCGAGTACTTCGCGCCGGGTACGCCCGGATCGGGCAGGTAGGCCTGCCCGCCCAGCTGCTCACCCTTGAGCGGGGTGTAGCCGGTGCACATCCCCGTGGGCTGGCCCTCGAGTTCGTAGCGGGCGGCGTAGGCGGCGCGCGAGATCGTGCAATAGGGGCGGGGCTGCTCGGCCTCGCAGGACAGGCCAAGCGATGCCAGCGCCAGAATCGCGGCAGCGGGGCCGCGCTTGAAATTGGTTTGCCAGGGCATTTTCGTGGGCTCTCCTGTCAGAACTCGGCGCGCAGTCCAAAACGAAACACGCGCGGCTCCTGATACACAATCGGCTTGCCGAAGTTGGGGTTCTTGGTGACCGCGTTGCCCGCGGCGTCCTTCAACGTCGGCCTGACATTGCCGGCGCCATCCACGATGTCCGACGGCTTGCCGCCCTTGATCTGCACCACGGTCGCGTCGGTGAAGGTCTCGTCGGTGGCCAAGGTACCCTGGAAGTTCAGCAGGTTGAAGATGTCCACGGTTGCCGACACCGTCATCGCCTGGCTGAACGCCACCCGGTAGGCCAGTTGCAGGTCGGCGCCATAGACCCAGGGCAGCCGCTGGCCCGATCCACGCGGCAGGATGTACGACTCGCGGGGGGCGTGAAACACGTCGTCGGCCAGGTAGTTGGTCGGCCCGCCGGATTGGGCCCGCAGCGAGACGCCGGTGCCGATGCGTTGCCGCTGGGAGACCACCCAGTCCTTCGAGCCGAACGCCTTGAGCGAGTGTCGGTTGTCGCCCGCCAGCGGGCCCTCGCGGGTGTACATCAATGCCTTGGTGTCCCAGTCCGAGCTGAAGTTGGGCAGCAAGTCGCCGGATTCCGGTCGGAAGAACCCGGTCATGTTGCCGCGCAACCAGGCCAGGGTGTAGCTGGCCTGCGCCAGCCAGTTGTTCCCGAACAGCTTGGTCGCATACAGCGTGAACGCATCGTAGTCGCGCTTGGCCTTGGGAAAGTCGCTGGCGCTGCCAAAGCCCGGGTTGGCGACGAAGAACGTGTTCATGTTGTCGCGGCTCAGATCCTCGATCCAGCGGTTGACCCAGCGCTTGGTGTACGACAGGCCAATGCGCGCATCGGGGAAGACCTCCAGCTCGCCGCCGCCGACCAGCTCGTCCGATGATGGCGCCTTGATCTCGGGATCCACCGGGGCGCCACCCTGCCCGACCGCGCGAAATTGGCGGTTGGGATTGATGTACGAATCACCCTCGTCGTCGTAGTTCAACCGGGTGTCGGCCGCGTTGCACGCCGCCTGGTTGGTTGGATCGCCGGGGTTGGGACACTTGGCGGCGTCGCGCTTCACCCGGGCGTGCGGCTCGCCGGCCAGGGCGACGTCGGCCAGGGCCAGCGGGGCATTCTCGAAGTAGCGCGCGTAGCTGAGGAAGACCCGTGAGCGGCCTTCGCGGGTCGGGTCGTAGATGACGCCCAACCGGGGCGACCACTGGTTGGGCAACGCGATGGCCATCTTACCGCCCGAGTACAGATACTGGGCGTCGTAGCGCACCCCCACGTTGACGATGAACTTGTCGTAGACGCTCCAGCTGTCCTGGATGAAGCCGCCGAGGGTGACCGAGCGTGAGTCCTGTTTGATCGGGTTGAGGAATTTGGCCTGGTCGGGACCGGTCAAGATGCCCAGGTGAAACTCGTCCTCGAAGTAGCTGCCGTCGGCGGACTCTTGAATCAGCCAGAATGATTTCAGGTTGCTGAACGTGGTGATCTCGGCGTCGAAGCCAGCCTTGATCAAGTGGTGGCCCAGGCCTTCGAAGAAGTAGGTCGCGGTCACTCCGCCCTGATAGCGGTTGTAGATCTCGTCACTCAGCCGCGCGGTGACGCCCTTGTCCGGCCCGCCCGTGTAGTAGGTGGTCACCGGGCACGACACCCCGGGCCGCATGCACCCCGGGACATTCTCGAAGTCGGTGATCGGGTGGGGCGCGGTGTCGCCGGCCGAACCGCGCCGGATCTTCACCCCGGGCAAGCTGCCGAGGCCGGTGCGCGCGCCGGGGCCGCTGCCATCGGCGGCGCGGGCGCCATCGGCCTGGTGGTGAATCCCCAGCAAGGTCTCGAACGACAGGCGCTTGTCGAGGAACTCCGAGGTCCACTTCAGCGTGGCGTCGTACGGGTTGGAAAAACGCCGGGTCGCCATCGTGTTGTACAGGCCCGCGCCCGAGGTCTGCGTTCCGACCTCGGGTGCGCCCGAGCTGGGAATGATGGCGAACTGGCCCGGGGCGCCCGAGGTCGACGGCGTGCCGTACGCGGCGACGGTCACGCGGTTGTCCGGGTTGACCTGCCAGGTCAGCTTGGCCATGCCCTGCAGGGTCTGCAAGATGGCCGCGTAGGTCTGGCTGGTGCCCGGCACCGCGTTCGGATCGATGTTGCCGTTCATGTCGGTGGCGTGGATGCTGCGCCCGATGTCGTACTGCGTGCGCGCGTAGTCGAAGCCCACGTAGAACCAGAGTTTGTCCTTGATCAGCGGCCCGCCGAGATCGCCGCCCACGTCGCCGATGTAGGCCAGCTTTGGCGCGTAGACCACGGTCTGCCCCGGGGTCTGGCTGCCGGCGCGTTTGCCCTCGAGCGATCCCGGGCTGACGAAGGAAAACAGCGAGCCGTGGAACTGATTCGAGCCCTGCTTGGTGATCACGCTGAGCACGCCACCGGTGGCGCGGCCGAACTCGGGCAAGTAGCCCGCGGTGATCACGTTCACCTCCTTGACGAACTCGGACGACAGCTGCGTGCCCACGACGCCGTAACCGGGGTTGTTCACCGCCAGACCGTCGATGACGTAGCGGTTCTCCGGTGACGTGGTCCCGCTGATGCTGGTGCCGTAGCTGTCGCCGTTGGCGTTGGGCGCCGACGACGCGACCGACTCGAACGAGCGCGCCGCTGACCCCTTGCTGCCGGGGGCCGAGACCGGCACGCGCTTCAAGAACTCCGAGTTGAGGCTGGAACCGGTGGAACTGGAACCGACGTCGACGGTGGGCGCCTTCTGCACCACCTGAACGCTTTCCACGCTGCCGGTGGTACTGGCCAGGCGGGTGTTGATCTGGATGGTGATCCCGGCCCGCAGCGCGAAACCACTGCGTTCGTTGGGATGGTAGCCGTCGCGATCGAACGTGATCTTGTAGACCCCGGGCGACAGGTTCGGGATGCGGTACACCCCGGCCTTGTCGGTCACCGCGATCTGCTCGCCCTGCAAGGCCGGCGAGGTCGCCATGACGACCACACCCTCGATGGGCTTTTGCCCGGCGTTGTCTTGCACCGTGCCGGTGATGACCGCGGTTCCGGTTTGCGCCCAGGCAACCTGCACGCAACAGAGCACGGTCGAGATCGCCACGCCCAGCAGGCGGGCGCGCCAGAGCATTCCTCGTACTATTTGAAAAATTTGAAAGCTTCGCGGGCAGCGAAGAGTCCCCAACTGGCGCTGACTGGTCATTTTCTGGGGGCACTCCTTCTCTGGGCGCTCGTGTGGCCGCGAAACTGGCCATGCCGAGTTAGGTGCACATGTAGTGGCCCGTAAGGAATTCTCTGTCCTCACCCCACGAAGATTTTTTCGTAGTCGTCGAAATTCGTGAGCGACACCGACGCGCTCGCGTGACCGAGCCGGGCCGCTGCCAGCGCCGATCAAATTTGTCGGAACGTCAGCGGCATCACCTGATGCTCCCGCGCAAACGCCGCCATGCCGGCGCACGATCGTTCACCCGGTGGAGATCGGCGCTGCCCGACCGGAGGGGGCGCCCTGGCCCCCGCGGGTCCCGGTCCACGCCGCTGGCGCTTCGGGGTTTCACCCGCCTTGGCCACGCGCACTGCCGCGTTCACGTGTAGGATCCCCCCATGGCGCCCTATCTGCTACTGGTCGAAAGCGACCCGGAGCTGCAACAGCGCATTGGCAGCGCATTTCGAGAAGCCCACTACGAACTGGCGACCGAGGCCGAGGGGGTCTGGGCCAGGCGGAGCGTGCTGATCCGCCCGCCCGATGCCGTCATCCTGGACACCGCCTTGAACGACGGCAGCGGTTTCGCCGTGGCCGAAGCCCTGCGCCGCGATCCCGAGACCGAGAAAGTCCCGATCTTCTTCGTGGCCAGCCGGTTTCGCGGGGCCAAACACCGCAGCGAAGCCCGGCGGCGTTTCGCGCCGGCGGAGTATCTGTCCAGCAGCCCGCTCGACCTCGACACCTTGCTGGCGCGCGTGCTGGAGACGGTACCGCCCAGGGCCGACAACGCCGCCCGGCTGGATCGCGGACTACCCCGCCGGGCGCATGGCCGACCCGGCGCAACGGCGCGAGCGCCGCGAGGTCGAGGAAGAAGCGCGCAAGCTGTCCCACCGCGTGGCCGGTTGGCGCGGATCGCTGGCACGCGAGCCGTTCGCCCGCATCTTGTGCCGGCTGTACCTCGAGCGGCGCAGCGGCGCGCTGTTGATGGTGCGCAACGGGGTCAAGAAGATCGTCTACTTCCAGGACGGCTACCCCATCTCGGTCCGGTCCAACGTGCTGGCCGAATGCCTTGGTCAGATCCTGCTGGCGCGCCGCCTGATCGACCGATCGGTGCTGGAGGAATCGCTGGAACGCATGCGCAACGAGCGCCGCCACCAGGGCGCGATTCTGGTCGAGATGGGGGCGCTGTCTCCCCACAACCTGACCCGCGCCTTGCTGGGGCAGATGGAAGCGAAGCTGTACGAGTTGTTCGCGTGGGAGACGGGCAACTTTCGTTTCACCGAGGGACGACGTCCGTCGGAAGAGCCGGTCAAGCTGGAGGATTCCCCGGCCGCGCTGATCCTGGAAGGCATCCGCCGTCACTACGACAGCGACCGGCAGAACCAGGTGCTGGAACGCTTCGAAGGTCAGTACGTCGCGGCCAGCGCCGATCCACGCCAGCGGCTGCAAGACCTGACCGAAGACGCGGACGAACGCAGCTTCGTCGACGGCATCGATGGCACGCGCAGGTTGGCCGCCATCCTGGATCAGGCGCACATTCCCGCGCGGGACGCCCGCTTGCTGCTGGTGGCGATGGCCGAAGCCGGCATGATCGAGCCGTCGCGCAGCTCGGCCCGGCGGACCGAGCACGAAGCGCCGTCGGGGGAATCCGCCATGGCCATGGCCACGACGCCGCCGGGCATGAGCCGGGTCCCGCCGCCCATCAAAGCTGGCAGCGGCCACCCGACCGGCGCTCGCGCGAGGAGCTGGAAGCGCTGTACGAGGGCATGCTCATGCTGTCGCACTTCGATGTGCTGGGGGTCGCCGAAGACGGCACCGCGGCCGAGATCGAGCGGGCCTACGAGACCCGCGCGCGTGAGTTTCACCCCGACCGCTTTCGCGCCCACCCAGAGGAACTGCGCGAGGTGGCCCGGCGGATCTTCGAGTGTCTGGGCGAGGCGCACAGCACCCTGGCGGATCCGACCCGCCGCCGGCGTTACGTGCAGCGCCTGGAACGCGAACGCGAGGAACCAGCGCCGGCCATCACGTTCCACAGTCCGCCCGCGGCCGCCGAAGAGGTGTATTACGCCGGGGTCGAACAGCTGCGACAGCGGCGCTACCAGGAAGCTGCCAGCGCGTTCCAGCAGGCGGTCACGCTGGCGCCGGGACAGGCCAGCTATCACGGGGCCCTCGGCTGGGCCATCTTCCGCTCGGCGCCGGCTGACCCGGGCGCCGTCGCCGCCGGGCGCGCGGAGCTGGAACGCGCGGTGCTGCTGGGCGGTGGCGATCCGTGGGTCCACGTTTCCCTGGGACGATTCCACGCCGAGACCGGCGCGCCCGACCGGGCGATCAGCGAATTCGAAACCGCGTTGAAGCTGAACCCGGGCCTGGGCGACGTGGAAGAGGAGTTGCGCCGGCTGCGAGGCGAAGCATGAGCGCGGCCCCCAGCATCAAGGCCGAATTCGTCTGGCTGGACGGGCGCATGCTGCCGTTTGCCGACGCGCAGATCCACGTCAGCGCTTTCACCTTGCACTACGGCCTGGGCGTCTTCGAGGGCCTGCGCTGTTACCGCCGCGACGACGGCAGTGCGGTCCTGTTCCGGCTGCACGATCACATCGAACGGCTGTACGAATCGGCCAAGATCGCGGCGCTGGACATCCCGATCCCCAGCGCCCAGGTCGAAGCCGCCTGCCTGGACACCGTGCGCGCCAACCACCTGCAAGAGGGCTACGTGCGCCCGCTGGCCTTCACCGGCGCGGGCATGCTGGGCATGGGCGCCCGGTCGAACCCGGTGCAAGTGGCGGTGATTGCCTTTCCCTGGGACGCGGTGCTGGGGGCCGAGGCGGCGCAAAAGGGCATCCGCGCGCACGTCTCCAGCTACACCCGCGGGCCGATGAACGGCGTGATGAGCAAGGCAAAGATCGTGGGGCAATATGCCACCTCGGTCATCGTCAAACGCGACTCGCAACGATTGGGTTACGACGAGGCCATCATGCTGGACGGCGATGGCCGGGTGACCGAGGGCAGCGCCGAAAACGTCTTCGTGGTGTGGAAAGGCCAGCTGTTCACCCCGTCGCTGGACCTGCCCATCTTGGCGGGTCTGACCCGCGACGCGGTCATCACCTTGGCCGGTGAAAACGGCCATCCGGTGATCGAGCGGTCATTCAGCCGCGACATGCTCTATTCGGCCAGCGAGGTGTTCTTGACCGGGACCGCGACCGAGATCACGCCGGTGCGCGAGATCGACGGCCGGACCGTGGGGGACGGCAATCCCGGCCCGGTGACCCGGCGGATCCAGCAAGCCTTCTTCGCGGCGATTCGCGGCCCGGCCAGCCCACACCCGCAGTGGCTGGCGCCGGTGTAGCGAAACCCGCGCCCCGGTTTGACCGCCGAACGGCAGGCCCCGGCGGCCCGCGACACCATCGCGGCGGCGGTGGCTTTCGGGCTATGCTGACGGACGCTCCCCCGGAGGTGCCGTTTGGCCAGCGTGATCTGCGTACATTGCGGAAAGGAACACGATCCACACACGAAGTTCTGCCCGCAAACCGGTCGGGCTCTGCCGCAGTCGATCCCTGCACAGCCCAAGCCCCCGGTGGCGAAAGCGGTCCCCCCGGTCAACAGCCGCGCGACCCGGGTGATGGTGCTGCCGCCCGCGGCCCGCTTGCCCGGCTCGATGCCGGTGTCCCGCACCGAGCGCATCGATCTGGGCAAAGCCGGGCTGGAGCTGCCGCTGCCGGGTACCACCCCCCTCACACGCCGTGGCCCCGGCGGCGCCGGCCACGACGGCGGTGCCGGTCAGTGCTGTGGCGGCGACGGGGATGCTGGCCGAAACCCGGGAGTCACCCAAGCTGGCCAGCGCCGTATCGGACGTGACCCTCGCCGTGCCCACGGTGCCCAACTGGGATCCGCCAGACTCTTCCCACCCTGCTGCCGCCGCCGGCGCCGCTGGCCGATGCCACCATTGCCATGCCCACCTTGCCCCGGTGGGACGAGAACCAGCCCGACGGCTCGGCCAAGGCCGGCGCTGGCAGCGCCGCAGACGCGGGGATGGCGACCGACCCAGACCTCACACTGCCCATGCCGACTGCCAGCGTTGAACCCGTCGCGTCCACGTCCGCGGTGGTCAAGACCGCGCAGCAGAACTTCTATGTGGCCCCCCCCGCCGGTGCGGCGAACGCGGCGGCCGCGACCGCCGCGATGCCGCCCCCTGCGACCGACACCTCCGCACCGGCGGCGGTCGACACCAGCATCCCCGACGCGCTGCCAGCCGAGAAATCCCAGCCCGAATCCTGGGTCACCAGCGCGGCCTCGGGCAGGGACAGCTCCTCGGCGCACGGCCGGCCCAAGTCATTGCCCTCGTGGGCGGTGTCGGCCAACGATGCTGAAGCCCGCCGCGCCAGCGCCGTGTTCACCTCGTTCGAAGCCACGCCGCTCGACTTCGTCAGCCTGATCAAGAAGGCGGCCGGGTTCTACTGGGCCAACAAGTTGCCCCTGCTGCTGATGGCGGCCACCTTGCTGGGCCCGGTCGCGTTGCTCACCTCGGGCATCATGGCCGGGCTGGGACGCCGGGGCGCGTTCACCCTCGATCCCGTGGCCATGCTGCGTAATGCCCTGGTCGGGCTGCTGGTCATGGGGCTGGCTTGGCCGCTGACTTCGGGGGCCATCAGCATGGCGGTCATCCACCGTCTGCAAGGCGCCAAGATCGAGCCGCGGGCCGAATGGATGTTCGCGGTGCACCGCCTGATGCCACTGGCATCCGCGGTGGTGCCCGCTGCGCTGGTGACCGCCCTTGGGTACGTCTTGCTGGTGATCCCGGGCCTGGTGGCGTCGCTGTTCCTGGCGCTGGTGCCAACCGTCGTGATGCTGGAGACCCGCCAGAGCATCGATGCGCTCAAGCGCAGCGCCAGCCTGATGAAGGACCTGCTCGGGCGGGCGGCGGGGGTGCTGGTGCTGTTCGTTGTGGTCGCGCTGCTGCTGTGCAAGCTGCTCACCCTGGTCATCCCCGGCGATGGCTTTTTCGACCTGCTGGCCAGCGACCTGGCGCTGATTGTGCTGGCCCCCCTGCCGATGATCGCGCTGACCCTGCTGTACCTCGAGCAGCGGCGGCTCTCCGAGGGCATGACCGCCGAGAGCCTGCAGAACGACCTCGACCACCTGGGCAGCTAGCCCACCCCGGTGCGTTGCCGGTGGCGCAGCCCCTCGCTGCATCGCTGCCTGAATCACCGGCCAGGAAGCGCTTGCCCACCCGCACCCGGCCCGGGTTTCGGCGCTTTCACCGGAACTTTACTGGGAAATGAGCGCGCAAATCGGGGTGCGACCACCACTCCTAGGCAGATCTTTGGATGACCCCCCTCAACGGGGTTTGAACGCGCTGCCCCAGGAGTGCCCCTTTGCTAAAACGATTTCAGCCTGAGGTTTCTCCCCGATCCCCCCGGGCGGCCCTCGCGCTCGGCCTTGCCGCTTTGCTGCTGGTCGCCGCGGGCTGCCGCGACGACAAGCTTCGGCCGCCCTCGATCAACATCGACAACGCCTCGGGTGGGCGCATGACCCGGGCCAGCGGCGGCAGGACCGGCACGGGCTCGGGCGGCGTCACCGGTACCGGGGGTGCGATCGATCCCGACGGGATCGCCGACGCGGGCCTCGATGGCTCCCTGGCCGGCGATGCCAAGCCGGCAGACAGCGCCCCGGAATCCGACGCCGCTGTCGACTCACCGGGCGCGCTGGCCGCCGACGCGGGCAGCGACGCGTACAAGTCCACCCTCTTCCCGCCCAGCACCACCTGCGGCAACCCGGGCCAACCTTGCTGCCCGGCCAACACCTGCGCCGGCGGGGGCTGTTGCGGCGGTGGCCAATGCCGGGCCAATGGCCAAAGCTGCGGCGGCGCCCGCGGCACGTGCAGCAATGGTTCCTGTCAGCGGCAGAACGCGCCTTGCGGTGGGCCGATGCAGCCTTGCTGTTCGGACGCGGCCAACAACAGCACCCCGGGCAACAACACCATGTGCACCGCGCCCGACACCCGCTGCATTCAGAACATGGGCAGTACGTGCGTCAGCTGTGGCGGCCCGGATCAGCCGTGCTGCTGGGGCGGCGGCCAGGGCGCGCCCGACCTCTGCGGTGCGGGTCACGTCTGCGGCACCAATCCCGCCACCTGTCGCCCCTGCGGGGGCGACGGCCAGCGCTGCTGCGCCGCCAGTGCCGGACAGCCGGCCTGCCAGGGCGGGCTGAACTGCACCGAGTCCGGCGGCACGACGATGTGTTTGAACTGCGGCGCGCCCGGCATGGCGTGCTGTCCCGGCAACGGCTGTCAGGTGGGCGCTCGCTGCAGCGGGGGCACTTGCCAGGGCTGCGGCGGCGTCGGTCAACCCTGTTGCAACGGCGCCGGGGCCGCCTGCTCGGTGGGGTTGCGCTGCACGAACGCCACCACCGGCTCGTGCCAACCCTGCGGGGCGCAAGGTCAGATCTGCTGCAACGTCGGCAACGCCTGCGGCAGCGGACTCGGCTGCTCGGGCGCCGGGGCGATGGCGACCTGCGTGTCCTGCGGCGGCCAGGGTCAGCCTTGCTGCGGCGCCAACGAGACCTGCCGCAACAACCTGGTCTGTCGCTACGGCGGCGGCGGCAACGGCCGCCGCTGCCTCCAAGGCGGCTTCGGCAACAACTAGAATCCCGCGCGCCCCCTGACCCAACCTCTCCCCCACGTAGTCGCGGGGGGCCAGGGTGAGGCGTCTGAGGTCACTTGCTTGGGGGCGCCTGCTTCGTCGCTCCGAGCGCGACGAGGCGCTGCTTGGCCATGCCGAACTCGGCGCTGGCCGTCACGCGGCCGTCGGCAGGTTGCGGAATGCGGCGGTAGGCGCTGATGGCGTCATCGCGCAAACCCAACTTCTCGGCGACTTTCGCGATGACCAACCAAGCGCCCGGGAACGGACGCTCTCCTCTGCCCTTGAGCGCCAGGATCTTCCGGCGAACCCAGGAAGTCCAGAGAGCGTCCAGGGAATTCGGCCTCCTGCATCTGGCCTGCGCGGGAGCGGCGGGAATCATCTATCATGCGCCCGCGTGAGACTGGCTTGGCACCTGCGTGTGGGCGCTTCGATCGGGCTGGGCTTGCTGGCGCTGGTCCCGCTGCTCGACCGGGGGCTCAATCGCGCCGGCAGCGCACGACGGATCGACACCGCCGCGCTGGCGCACCTCGGTGCCGCCGAGCGGCCCTGGCCTGCGTGGGGCGCGGCGCTTTCCCGCCCCGGCTGGGCGCTGTCACCTTCGTCCGCATTCGCGGCGTGGGCCAGCATCGGTGGGTGTGGCGCCGGCGGCGGCTCCGCCAGTGGGCCGGGCGGCGGCATCCAGTGGATCGGGCGCAACGTGACCGGCGGACGCATCGATGCCCAGGCGTTGAGCACTGTCACCCACGCGCACGGCAATCAGTTCACCACCCTGGCCACCCGGCTGCGCACCAGCGTGTCGCCGCAGTGGGGGCTCGCACTCAACGTGCCCATCGTGCGCAAAGCGGGCGAGGTCTCGGTCCTGGGTATGACCAAGCCAGTGCACCTCACCGGCTTCGGCGACCTTTCGCTGGAGGCCGCCTACAAGTTCGGGCGGATCGCCGCGCACCAGTTGATCTTCAACGCCAGCGTGCCCACTGGATCATCAGACGCCATCCGACAGGGGGTGGTGTTGCCGCAACATCTGCAGCTCGGCAGCGGCGTCCCGGGTGCAACTTTGCAATACCAGCACACGCGCGACCGCGACTGGGGCCTGCTCTTGCTCGGCGGCACCGCTTCCTACGCCGGCCAGCAGAACAGCCTGGGTGACTTCCGCGCCCCCAGCGCCACGGTCTATGGCCACGTGGGTTATCTCGTCGGCCGGCTGGTCCCGGCGGCCGGGCTGACCTTGTTCGGCAAGGCCCAGCACGACCGCGAACGCGGCTTCGACCGCCCGGGCGAGCTCGATCCGCGCGTGATGCTGGTCCCCAGCCTGAGCTGCGAGTGGTCGACCGACTGGTTCGCGATTCTACCCGCGGCCAGCGCCGGGCTGTCGCGCAACGGCCTCGAGAGTGTCTCGATCGGGTTCGGCCTGGCGTCCTCGCTGTTTTGATCGGCGCCTGCGCCGCCCCCCCAGCGCCAGCAGCACCAGCAGCCAACCCCATCGTCCCGTCTGCCAATCCTGACCCACCCACGCGCCAGGGCCCGCGGCACTGCAACGAAAGCCGCCCCGATCGGGCAGCAGGCCAGTCTTCTGCGCCTCGACCGTCACCGTGGCGGCGGCCTGGACCGGACCGCCCTGCCCCTGCGCGATCAGCACATAGCTGGTGCTGTCCAGCGGCGAGACCTCGCGCGTGCCCGTGGGGGCCACGCTCTCGCCGTCGAGCTCGAGGGTGGTGGCGTTGCGCACGCTCCAGCGCAAGGTCGTGCTGCGACCACGTTCGATGCGCGCGGGTTCGGCCAGCAGCTGGTCGATGGCCACCGGTTGCGGGGTTGGGTTGACCACCACCTGCAGCGAGCGCATGTCGCTGTTGGCCCCGGTGGGGTTGCGCACCACCAGCGTGTGCTGCGACGTCATGCTGGCCACCAGATCCTGGGTGCCCTCGGGCGCCACCGCCGTGCCGTTCAACAGGACTTCGTCCGCCCCGAACGTTGTCCACGACAACGTCACCGTCTCACCCGGGGCCACCGTGTAGCGTGAGGCGCGAAACCCGCCGATCTCGGGCCGCGGCGGTGGCGGGACCGAGGGCGCCCCAACCCACAGGTGCGGCCAGCCGTTGAAATCTGCCGAGGTCAGCCCCTGCTCGTCGCTGACGGTCATGGTCGCTGGATCCAGCGCGTAGATCGACAAATCGTAGCGCCCCGAATTGTGGTTGGGCTCGGTGCTCTGCGCAGCCAGCACCCAGCGCCCGTCGGTCGAGATCGCCGGGTGGTAGGCCAGATGTTGGGGCGAACGCGGTGGAATCAGCACCTGGTCGACCTGGCGGCCGGCAACCTGGGGACCGTGCCCCCAGCGGATGCCCTCACCCGCGCCCGCGATCAGGGCGAAGGTGCCACTCGGCGCCACCCGCGGCATGCAGCCGACGTCACCGGCGCGGGCCAGCGGCAACGCCGCCGCCGGATTGAAGGTGAACGCAGCGACGCCATTTTGCGCGGCATTGCCCCGCGTCCGGGCCGCGAACCAGGTCTCATCCGGCGCGACCGCGCCCTCGTTGATCTCGACGAACCCGCCGAACGCCTGGCTGGTGCTCAGCACCGTCTGGCGGCGCGTGACCTGGCCGCGCTCGTCGATCTCGACCCGCATGATGCGGCTGTGGGTGCCGTCGGCCTGGTTGTAAAACAGCGCGCCGTTGCTGCCCCAGCTGGGCCAGGCGCCGTCGTCGTCGATCTTGATCTCGCGGCGCCGATCGGCCGCACCGTGGATCGAGACCAGGTAGACCTTCCACAGCTTGAAGTCGTGGTAGTCCGAGCCGCCGGCGAACTTGGCCTTGGCGTACGCGACCCACTTGCCGTCGGGACTGATCTGCGGCTCGACGTCTTCCCCCGCGGTCAGCACCTGCAGGTCGGTCTTCTCGGGCAAGGTCAACCGGTGCAGCTTGCGGCTGGCCGGATCCTCGGCGGTGCCGTGCGTCCACACCAGATAGCCCTGTGGCAACGCCCACGCGGTCGTGCCCGCGACCACCACGGTGGCCAGCCAGGCAACCAGCCCCAGCCACCACCACGCGCACCAGGCGCGCCACGCTGCCCACAACCATCACGGTGCCGGACTGACCATGATGACGTTCTTGTGTCCCGACAGGTGTTTCATCACCACGAACGGGTAGCCGATGGTGCCCACGCCGGGCACCTCGAACGGCTGTCCGATGTAGCGTTCGACCGAGGCGCCGGTGGTCGAATACAGCTCGTTCAGGCTCTTGCTGACTTCCTTGCTGAGGCCGTGCGTGGTGAAGGTCTTGCCGATGTAGTCGCTCTTCAGCTTGTCGATCAACTCGCTGGGGTAGTGCGCGGGCGCGATCTTCGCGTAGATCTCCTTGAGTCCATCCCCGTCGTCGTCGGTGATGCCGGGCCCCAGTTGCACGAAGCTGGCGAACACGACCTTGGCCCACAACGCGCCGGTGGCATCCAGGTAGACTTTTTCGATCTCCTGCGGCCGCAAGGAATTGCCGCCCCAGTTTTGCTGGCGCACGGCCACGCCGGCCGCCTTGAGATCGGCGCTTTTCGCCGCTTCACCTTCCGAGAGCCAGTTGATCAGCGGCGCCCACATCATGAAACTGGCCGGCTCGGTGGCCAGCGGCGTGTCCTTGATCGCGTCGGCGACGGTGGCCAGCTCCAGCGCTTCTTTCCCCATTTGCGCGCCACCTTTGACCGGGAAGGTGAGACCGGTGGCGGCCCCGGCCACGATCTGCGGCTGCGGCGCCGGGGTCAGCGCGGGCTCTTTGCGTTGTGTCGCGGTAAAGCGCCGGGTTGTGAAAATAGACCGCGTTGTCGAAGTCTTGCCGGCTGGGGCGGGGCACGATCACGATCGACAACGTCTGCTTGGTCCAGTCGAAGCCGGCGTTGTAGCCGTCGGCCAGCGCGCGATCCGCGGCTTCGATCTTCAGCGGGATCTCGTCCAGCGTGATGTCGAACGGCGTGACGGCGCCCGCCGCGGCGGTGACCGTGGCTTCGAAGGGTTTGAACCAGTTGCGCGTGACTTTCACCAGCACCGGGCCGGGCGCCAGGCCCACCAGGGTGAACTTTCCTTGTGCGTCCGAATCGGCCGCGCCGGCGCCGGTTTCGATCCGGGCCGAGGCCACCACCACGCCGGCCCGATCCTTCACCGTGCCGCTGAGGCTGGCGTTGCCCACCGGGGCCGCCGTGTCCGCGCCCGCATCGGCAACTGCGTCAGCGCCCGCCGCACCGTCCACCGGCGGCGCCGCGGAATCCTCACAAGCCATGCCGAAGAGAACAACGACAACGAAGCCAGCCCGTGCGGCACAGGTCGTCACGCCAAGAAAACTCGCCCGTCTCGCTGACATCGGTCAAACCTCTTTAAAAAGGGCTGCAGGTTAGCACCCACCCCGGCCCTCGCCACGTTGTCGCCAGCAACTTCTGTCTATATATTCTGACGCTACCATGCACACCGCTGCCCCAGCCTCGGTCGCGCGCAGCCGCTTCGTCGCGCTGACGATCGCGCTGCTGGCCAGCTGCTTTGTGTCGCCGACGCTGGCGGCCCCGCCGCCCGACAACGGCTGGCTGGTCTGGGCATCGAACCGGCTGGCGGCCCGCCATGAGATCTATTTGCTGAAGCTGGGGGCCGGCGGCGAGCCGGTGCGGCTGACCCACAACGGCGGCGAGATGCCGGCCTGGTCACCCGACGGACGCTGGATCTCGTATCACCACCCCGGCGATCACACGACCCACGTCGTGCGCCCGGACGGCAGCGACGATCACAGCGTGTGCAACGGCTTTCCCGTGTTCTGGATGCACGACAACAGCGGCGTGGTCTGCGCCGTTCTGAAGACCGACTGGGTCGGCTGGGAGGGGATGAGCCGGTCCGACCAGTACCTGCTCGCGCACCCCGAGCTGGGCACATCGACCGAGCTGTTCAAGCGCAGCGACTTCAAACAACTCGACGACGGCTTCGGATCGCTGGGCATCAAACACCTGATCCCCGGCGGCATCACCAACGACGGTCGCTGGCTGGTGGGCTGGGTCTTCGGCCTGTTCGAGCTGGGGTACACCGCAGACAACGGCCGCTTTCAGTCGACCCACAGCTCGGTGGCGCTGGATCTGCGCGACAAGAACAAGCTGTATTACCTGGGCCCGGGCTGCACCACCACCACGCCGTCGCAGGGCGCGCTGGTCTACAACGTCAGCCGCGAAGGCGGGACCGCGCCCGACATCTACAGCCTGGACATCAACGAGATCATGACCCGCAACACCTACCAGAAGGTGATGGGCCGCGCCGACGCCGACTGGGGCCACGACTATTTCCCGCGCATCTCGACCGACAACCGCTGGCTGACCTACGGCGCCAGCACCGGCTGCCATCCCTGGTACGACTGTGACTACGAGATCTTCCTGCACGAGCTGGGCACCGACAGCACGCAGTCGGTGCGTCTGACCACCAACCCGGCCAACGACAACTACCCGCACCTGTTCGTCGGCGAGCCCTGGAAGCCCGAGCCCGAAGCCAGAATCGGCCTGGCCCCCGACCGGGTGCTGTTGCACGGAACCGCGGCCGCTCCACCCCCCGCGCGCCAGGTCGTCGCGTGGAGCGCGGGCGGCAAGCCGCTGGGGCCGGCCCAGGCCCAGGTCAGCTACGACAGCGGCCCGAAAGACTGGCTGGAGATCACGACCACGGTGACCGCCCAGGGCACCAACTTCGTGCTGACGCCGAAGACCAGCGGGCTGGCCAGCGGCCAGCACACGGCCCGGGTCGCGATCGTCGCGGCCGGTGCCGTGAATTCCCCGCGCAGCTTCCCCGTGCAGCTGACGTACACGGGCAGCGGGGTCGCACTGCCGGGCGCGACGGACGCCGGCGCCGACGCGGTCGCGGGCGATGACGACACCGGCGTTCCGGCCGACACTGACGCCAGCGCGGCGGGCAGTGACGCCAGCGGCGACGGCACTGCCGCTCCAGCGGGGCCCGACGACAGCAGCGGCTGCGGTTGCCGCGTCGGCCGCCCGACGGCCCCCGCCAGCGCGGTCAGCGCCGGCGCGCTGTCATTTGCGCTGGCCGCTTTGGCCTGGGCCGGCCGCCGGCGGGCCCGCCGTCGCTGGCGCGACGCCCTGTAGCGCGTCGCAACAAAGGGCAGTTCAGCGGCTGGCGACCACCTTGGCTTCCAGCTTCTCGAGCACGCTGGTCTCGAAGTGGGCGTTGTACAGCGCTGTTGGCTTCGAGGATGCCGGTCGGGCTGGTGACGTTGATCTCGGTGAGCCAGCCGCCGATCACGTCGAGGCCGACCAGGAAGAAGCCGCATTCGCGCAGGTAGGGCCCCAGCTGATCGATGATGGCGCGATCGCGGTCGTCGAGCGTCGTCGGCATGGGGCGGGCGCCGACGTGCAGGTTGCCGCGGGCGTCGTCGGGCGCGGGCACGCGCAGCACCGCGCACAGGAACTCGCCGTCGACCAGCACGATGCGTTTGTCGCCGCTGCGCACCTCGGGCAGGTACTTCTGCGCCACCGTCCAGCGCCGGCCCGAGGTTGGTGGCCTGCTCCAGGATCGAGCCGGTGTTGGGATCGCCCTTGCGGACGTGAAAGACGCCGAAGCCGCCCGAAGCGTCCAGCGGCTTGATCACCATCTCGCCGCCCTGTTCGGCCATGAATGAACGCAGGCGGGCCGCCTCGCGCGTGACGATCATCGGCGGGGTCAGCTTGGGAAAACGCAGGACCGCCAGCTTCTCGTTGGATTCGCGCAGCCCGCGCGGATCGTTGATCAGCAGGGTCTTGCCGCGCGCCCGTTCCAGCAGCAAGCGTCGCGAAGAAGTAGTCGAGATCGAACGGCGGATCCTTGCGCATGAAGACCACGTCGAACTCGTCCAGGAACACCTGCGCCTGCGGCCCGAGGATGTAGTGATCGCCCTCCACCCGGCGCACAGTCACCGGCCAGGCCGCCGCCGACGCGCGGTCGTGTTCCAGGCCCAGGTGGCGTGGCTCGCAGAACCAGTTCTCGTGGCCGCGCACACCGGCCTCCAGCATCAGCGCGAAGGTCGTATCGCCGGCGATCTGGATCCGGGCCAGCGGATCCATCACGTAGAGGAATTTCATGCTCCGAGCTTAGCCCTGTTTCGGGCAGGCTCAAGCCCCTGCAACATGGCCGGGTTTTTATCCGGTCGGCCCGGCGTCCCCGGGCTCGTCCCGGGTGGGCAGCAGGTGCTCGAGGTTGTGTTTGCGCATGCGGTAATACAGCGTGGATCGGTTGATGCCCAGCGAGCGGGCGGCGTGCGCGATGTTGCCCTGGGCGCGTTCCACCGCGGCCACGATCTCGTTGCGTTCCTGGTCCGAGATTCGCTTGTAAAAGGAACGGCCACTTTCGCCGCTTTCGGCCGGGCTGGTGATGGTGCCGGGACGGACCTGCGCCGCGGTGGCGGCGGCGGCGCGGCGCCCGAAATCCAGATCCGCCGACGCCCAGAGTGGCCCCGCGCGCCAGGATCAGCGCGCGCTCGATGACGTTCTCCAGCTCGCGCACGTTGCCCGGCCAGGGGTAGGCCTGGAGCTGCGCCACCGCGTCCGGATCGACCCCGCGCACGGTCTTGCCCGAGGATTGCGCGAACTTCTGGATGAAGTGTTCGACCAGGCCGGCGATGTCGTCGGGCCGGTCGCGCAGCGGCGGCAACGTGATGGGAAAGACGTTGAGGCGGTAATACAGGTCCTCGCGGAACTTGCCCTCGCCGATCAGCGCCTCGAGATCGCGGTGGGTGGCCGAGATGACCCGCACGTCGACCTTCACGGTCTCGACCCCGCCCACCCGCTCGAACTCCCGCTCTTGCAGCACGCGCAGCAGCTTGACCTGCACGTCCGGGGTGATGTCGCCGACCTCGTCGAGGAACAGCGTGCCGCCGTCGGCCAGCTCGAAACGCCCCGGCGCGCCGGGCCATGGCGCCGGTGAACGCGCCTTTTTCGTGGCCGAAGAGCTCGGATTCCAGCACGCCGGGCGCCAGCGCGGCGCAGTTGACGCGGATGAAGGGCCGCGCCTCGCGCGGGCTGTTGATGTGAATCGCGCGCGCCACCATCTCTTTGCCGGTGCCGGTCTCGCCGCGCAAAAGCACCGTGGCCGCGGTCTGCGCCACCTGCTCGACCTTGGCCAGCACCTCGCGCAGCGGCGGCGAATCGCCCACGATGGCGCCAAAGCTGAAGGCGCTGTGGGCTTCGCTGGACAGCACGCGCGCGTACTGTTCCAGCTGTTCCTGCAGCCGGCGGTTCTCGCGCACCAGGTGCACGCGTTCGATGGCCTGGACCATGATGCCCTTCAGCTCTTTGCTGTCCCAGGGCTTGGTGACGTAGCGGTAGATGCGGCCCAGGTTGACCGCCTCGATCAAGCACCTCGACGTCGGTGAACGCGGTGACGATGATGCCGACCGCGTCGGGGCGGACGTCGCGCATCGCCTTCAGCAGATCCAGGCCGGTCATGCGCGGCATGCGCTGGTCCGTGACCACGACCGTGATGTCCTCGGCGCGCGCGATGGTCAGCGCCTCCTCGGCGCTGCTCGGCCAGACGCAGCGGAAAGACCCGGCCGAAGTTGAAGCGAAAGGCATCCAGGTTGTCCTGTCTCGTCGTCGACGACCAGGATGGGATGTTTGCTGAGGTCGAGCCCGGGCACCGGCATGGCGGGCAGGTTATCACGACGCTGGCGGTCAGCGCGGATCTGAACCGGTCGAATCAGCCCCGCGCGCCGTCCCAGCGGCTGAGTCTGGCCCGCGTTTGCCCACCGCCCGCGGCTGCATTTCTGTCCTTCGGCGGCAAAGGGCGCTAGCCTGCGCGGTCCCGTGGACCTCAGCATCGTCCTGCCCATCCGCGACGAGCGCGACAACGTCGAGCCGCTGTTCGACGAGATCGACGCTGGCGCTTTCGCCCACCGGCAAGAGCTTCGAGATCATCGCGGTCGACGACGGCAGCCGCGACGGCACGGTCGAGGTGCTTGCGGCGCTTGGCCGCCGCCCGGCCCTACCTGAAGGTGCTGATCTTCCGGCGCAACCACGGCCAGAGCGCGGCCTTCGACGCCGGATTTCGCCACGCCTCGGGCGACGTGGTGGTGACAATGGACGCCGACCGGCAGAACGATCCGGGCGACATTCCCGCGCTGCTGGCCAGGCTGGACGAAGGGCTTCGACGTGGTCACCGGCTGGCGGCAAAAGCGCCGGATGGCTTCACCCTGCGCAAGGTGCCTTCGCTGCTGGCCAACGCGCTCATCCGCGTCATCACCGGCACCAAGGTCCACGATCTCGGCTGCTCGCTGCGGGTCTACCGGCGCGCCATCACCGACGAGCTGCGCCTCTACGGCGAGATGCACCGGTTCATCGCGGTGCTCGCCGAGGATCTGGGCGCGCAGGTCGGCGAGGTGGTGGTCAATCACCGCGCGCGCCAGGCGGCACGATCCAAGTACGGCCTCAGCCGCACCTTCCGGGTGCTGCTGGATCTGTGCACGGTCTGGTTCCTCAAGCGCTACCAGACCAAGCCGATCTACGTGTTCGGCGGCATCGGCGCGCTGATGGCGCTGGCGGGCACGCGTGCTGTGCGCGATCGTGCTGGCGCAGAAGTTCGAAGCCGGGGTCTGGGTCCACCGCAACCCGCTGTTCTCGATCGCCGTGATGTGCTTCCTGATGGCGATGCAATTCATCGGCGTCGGTCTGCTGGCCGAGATGATCGTGCGCACGTACTTCGAATCGCAGGGCAAGCCTTCGTATTCGATCGCCGCGCGCATCGGCCTGACCAAACCCGAAGCGAACAAGCCCGCCCCCCGCGACGTCTAGGCCACCGCTGTCGGAGGTCCAGGGCGAGATCTGACGAATCATTGTCTTTGCAACGATTGCCGCGACTTCGCGAAACCGTCGTTCACCAAGCGCGACCCGGGCCCAGGGGCCATCTGCGTGCCGATGGGCAGGACGCCTGACAGGACCGGGCTGCCGCTGAGAGGCCTGTCAGGACAGACACTCTCCCCAGGGTTACGCCTTTGGAATCCCACCGATTCAATCTGCGCGCAGGGCACGGGATCGAAACGCCGAGTCCAGTTTTTGTGACGTGTTTCGCAGGATGGATTGGCGCGCCAGGAAAGTACACTGGACGGGGAGTTCATGGGACTGCAGCGGACCAAACTCACGAAGGGTGCACCGCCCCTGCCCGGCTCGCGCAGTCGTCCCCAGCCGCGCTGATCACCCGGCCCGTGATGCTGATGTGCACGCGCCAGCCGCCTGGCTGGCGGGGGCCTCGTTGGGGCGCTTTCGCGTGCTGTCCCAGCTGGCGGTGGGCGGGACGGCCGAGCTGTGGCTGGCGCACGAGCGCGACGGCCAAGGGGGCGAGCGCAAGGTCGTGCTCAAGACGACGCTTGGCCAAGCGCGCCGGATTCGCACGAGCAGCTGACCCGGTTCGAAGGTGAAGCCAGCATCGGCTTCCTGCTCGATCACCCGAACATCGTGCGCATCCATGACTGCGGTCGCCTGGCCAACCGGCCGTTCATCGCGATGGAGTACATCGACGGGCTTGAATCTTCGCCAGATCGGCCAACGCTTCTTCGACCACGGGCACAGCTTCCCGCCGCGGCTGCTGCTGACCGTGATCACCGGGATCTGCCGCGGCCTGCATGCGGCGCACGAGCTGCGCGATCGGCGCGGGCCGTTCAACTTCCTGCACCGCGATCTCAGTCCCGAGAACATCATGGTCGCCCGCGGAGGCCCACCAAGCTCATCGACTTCGGCGCCGCGGTCAGCCGCCACAGTCCCGCGCGCGCAAGCCGCGCTTCGTGGGCCAGTGCTCCGCTACGTGGCCCCGGAGCGCATCAACGGAACCAGCGAGGATCGCCGGGGCGACGTCTATTCGCTGGGCGTGGTGCTGTACGAGTATCTCACCGGCACGCCGCCGTTCGCGGGCGACGACGATCCGGCCACCGCCGCGCTGATCCTGCCGGGGCAGCTGCGCCCGCCGCAGGACCTGGTGCCGCAGCTGCTGCCGGAACTGGCGCGCATCACCTGCAAGGCGCTGGCGCCCGCACCCGACGATCGCTACGCCACCGCGGCGGCGCTGGCCTCGGATCTGCTGCCCCTGCTCGAGAGCCGCGACTTGCAGCCCAGCCCGGACGAGAGCCGCCGCTTGTTGCGCCTGGCCCTGGCCCCGGGCCGAAACGCCCGGCCACGAGCCGACCACGATGGCCCTGGACGCCGACAGCAAGACCGTCGAGATGGAAGTGGGGGCGCTGCAAGCGGCCCTTCGGCAAACCCGCGAAGAAGCCACGGTGGTGCGCCGGCTCGGCGACGCACGAATTGATGGCCCTGGTCGATGCGCCCGACGACGCACGCCCCCGCGCTGCCCGCGCCCAGCCGCGCACGTTGCCCGCGCCGTTGCACCGCCAGGCTTTGCCCGCGCCGATCTGTCGCCGCCCGCCTCGGCGCTCCGGTATGGCTGTTCGAGCCCAGCCCGGCTCCAGCACGCGCCCACGCGCCGGCGACGCTGTTGGCCACCTCGGCCGCAGACGTTCCCTCGCGCTGGCCGCCGGCCCCCGCACAGCTGGTTCGACATCCGCCGGCCCGACCCGTACGGCAACGACCAGCACGGCAGCGCCCCGCCGCTGAACGGAGCGTCCGCGCGCGCCGCCGTCGGACCTCGCCGCCCCGGCCCCGCCGGTCAGCGCGGCCGCCCTGCACTTCGATCGGGGGCTGGCGTTGATCGAAGAGAAGCTCTACGCGTCGGCGCTGGTCGAATGGGAGCGAGCTTGCGCGCTCGAGCCGGACAACCGCACGTACCAGGTCAACCTCAAACGCCTGCAGGAACGCGTCCGCCAGCAGGCCAATCCCAACCACGGAGCGTCGATGAGCACGAAGAGTGAAAGAGTCAGCGAAGTCCTGCGCGGCCTGCGCACCAGCTCGCCCGAGATGGTGGGCGCCTGCGTGGTCAGCTCCGACGGCTTCATCATCGCTTCGGTCGTGCCCAGTGAGATCGACGAGGACCTGATCGGTGGCATGGCCGCGTCCTTGCTGGGCGTGGGCGAACGCATCGCCCAGGATCTGATGCGATCGACGATGGAGCAGGTCTATGTCCGCTCGCCCAAGGGCTACATCATCGTCAACGCCGTGGGCAGCCGAGGCGGCGCTGGTCCTGCTGGTCACCCGCGAGGCCAAGCTGGGGCTGGTGTTCCTCGAGCTCAAGCGCACAACGGTCGAACTGGCCAGGCATCTGTCATGACGGCCATGACGGGGACGATTCGTTCCACGGGCATGGCGGCCCTGCTGGCCCTGGGCGTGGCCGATCTGGTTTTCCTCAACCTGTGGGTGTTCCCGCGCGCGTTCAAACGGCGCGGCGCCGATCAGCGCCACGGTCAGTCCCGCCCCACCGCGCGGTGCACGTCGCCCGTCCGGTCGTGCCCCACTGCGCACCCGCCGCGACGGCTGCCCCCGGCTGGGCAATCGGCTGATCGCCCGCCGGCTGGCCCACTTCGGCCTTGGCCAGCAGATCCCGCAGCCTGACGACGGCGGCAGCATCGCAGAGGTGGTGGCGCTGGCGCGCCAGCATCCGGCGGCCCGGATCTTCGTCGACGGGCACGCTGACCACAGCGGGCCCGCCGCCTACAACGAATGGCTCAGCCTGCAACGGGCCCACGCCGTGGCCGAACGCCTGATCGCAGCTGGGCGCCGAACCGGAACGAATCGTCATCCGGCATTTCGGCGCCACGCGCCCGCTGCTCGACCGCGGTCCGCGCCCGCTGCGGCGCAACCGCCGGGTCGAGCTGGCCATCGTCGCGGGGGATCAGCCATGAACCCTGAATGAATCGCAGCCTGTTGTGGCTGGCCTCGGTGGCCGGCGCGGGCATTTTCCTGCTGCTGGGACTTCTGCTGGGCCGCGGTCTGCGCCCGCGCGACCGCCCGGCCGGCGCCGGCCCACCCCGGGCCACGGCCGCGCGAAACCCCGGGCAGCGCCGCGCTGGCCAGCGACAACGCACGGCTCGCGGCCGAGATGCGCGCGGATCAAGGCCGAAAGCGAGCAACAGCGGTTGGCGGATGCCGCGGCCCGGGTGACGCTGGAAGAACAGAGCGAGGCCGACCGCATCGAGCTGGCCCGGCTGCAGGACCAGCTGGCCGACCGCGGTGCCGATCGCGAAGCGGAGCGGACCCTGCGCCACGATCTGGCTCTGGTGCGCGAGCTGCTGCGCAAGCACGAGGACAAGGCCTGGCGGCTGGAGGAGGCCAACCGCGCCTTGCGCGCCGAGATCGAGTGGCATGGTGGCGCGCGCGGCCCGCAACGATCTGCTCGAACGCGAAGTCGCCGAGCTGCGCTCGCGCGCGCTGGCGACGGATCTCTCGCCGCCGCCCGGCCCCTGCCTCCCCGGGCCGCACGCGCTCGACCAGCTGGCGGCGCAGCTGCTGCAGGTGCCTCCGGTTCGCGCGGCGGTCATCGCCGACGATCTCGGCCTGGTGATCTCGTCCCAGGGCAGCCATGGCGACGAACTGGCGGCGCTGGGGGCGCTGTTCAACCGGGCGTGCAGCGAAGCGCGGCGGATCCTGCCCCTGGGTGCCATCCAGCGCATTGCCCTCGAGGACGAGCACCACATCCATGTCTCGATGCGCACGGTGCACGCCGCGGTCCCCAGTGGCGACGAGCGATCAGCTGACCCTGGTCACCCTGGCGCACGGCTTCGAGCCTGATCCCAGCTTGGTGCACCCGCGCCCTGGCCGGCGTCTCGTCACCGGGCGCTGACGCTGTCATCACCTGAAACTTCGCCACCCAAGGAGAACGCAATGTGCAGCCAACCGCCACGTGGTGAACCGGTTCCCAGCCACCTCGATCCGGCGGTCTACAAGAACGTGGACGTCGGCAATGCGCTGAGGGTGGTGCGGCCCACCCTGGGCGACAACGCCGGCATCGCGCTTTACCGGCTGCTGCGCCTGGTGGCGCTCGAGGACATCATCGGGCGCGGCGCGGCCGGCACCGCCTACCTGGCCGGCAAGAAGCTCGGTCACTCGCTGGGGCTGACCAAGCTCGAGGACTTCCTCGCCCTGTGCCACGACCTGAAGATCGGCATCATCAAGGTGCCGGTGCTGACCGACATCGCGCATCCACGTCGACGTCTTCGAGTGCGTGACCTGCAGCGGGCTGCAGACCGTGGGACGTCCGCTGTGCCAGTTCGAGGGCGGCCTGATCGCCGGCGTGGTCGAGGGCATCGTCAAGCGGCGCACCCGCGCCATCGAGAAGTCACCTGCATCGGCGGCCTGGGCGACGAGGCCTGCGGGTTCGAGCTCGAGTTCCGCTGAATCCGCCGCGCAAGTCTGCCAGGACGATGCCCTGGGCATATCCTGTCTCGTCGCGCATCGGGCCGGTTAGTTGCGTAATGCCGTGGAAATCACGGATAATTTGCATCTCGGATGGCCACGCGACTCGACGCGCGACGGGGGGACATGGGTGGTCTGCGGCGGGCGAAAGCGGCGCCTGACCTGCCGGCACGTGCTACAACGCCTCCGGTTCTCGGTCCTCTCCATGCGTAGCGAGAAGCACAAAAGACCGACGCAAGGCTCGATGCGCAAACGAGCGAAGCGACCAGCTTCCTCGTCGCCGCAGGCGGCCCAACCAGAGCCGTCGGAGCCACCAGAGCCGCCGCGGCGACAGGGCTTCTGGCAATCGCGGCGCGCGAAGCTGGGCGCAGCGATCGCGGCGCTGGTGCTGTTGAACGTCGGCATCGCCACCTGGACCCGGGCGCGCGAGCGCGCCTTGCAGGCCACCGTGCCCGTACTGACCGAGGCGCCCCGCCCCAGCAAGGCCGCGGCGCAATTCCCCACGCGGGAGCCGGGCTCGTTGGGCTTCTTGGGGGTCGTGCTCAACGGCGACAGCGCCAACCTCGAGCCAAAGGTCGAAGCCCGCATCCTGCGCGTCCTGGTCAAACCCGGCGACCAGGTGGCGCAAGGCAGCCTGATCGCGCAGCTCGATGATGGGGGCCGCGCGCAAGAGCTGCGGGGCGCGCAGGCCGCGTTGCGGGATGCCTCGCGGCGATTGGCGCGCCGGATCCCGCTGGCCCGCGCCGGTGCAACCGCCGCGGTGACCCCGGAAGAGCTGGACGCCGCCCGTTCGCAAGTCGCACAGGAACGCGCCCGCGTCGCCGCCCTGTCGGCGGCGGTCGCCGAGACGCAGCTGCGCGCGCCGTTCAACGGCGTGGTGGCCGAGCAGCTGCTGAATGCCGGGGCGTTGAGCGGGCCGGGCCGGCCGGTCGTGCGCCTGGCCAGCAAAGGCGAGCTGCGGGTGCGTTTTGCGGTGCCGGAAGAAGGCACGGCCGCCATCGCGCTGGGCGTGCCGCTGCGGATCGAGGGGCAATCCTTGCCCCTGCACGCGACCGGCCGCGTGGTCGGCGTGAACCCGCAGGTCGATGTTTCGTCGCGGATGGTCTACGCGCTGGCCAGCGTGGAGCTGCGGCCCGACAGCCAGGAGCCACTGACCACTGGCGCGCGGGTGCGCGTCTACGCCGTGCCGGGCCCGCGCGTGGTTTCGGTGGGCGAAGCCGCTGCCCCGCCCGGGGCGCTGCCCGAACCGGCAACCACACCGGCGATGCCGGCCGAGGCGGACGCAGTTGTCCCGACCCGCAGCACCAGCCCGCAACGGCGCATCCCCGCCCGGCACCGCGCGCCCGAGCGCTCAATCGCGCGCTGGTAAGCCCCCCACCAAGCCCCATGCCGGCCAAATCCAGCCTGTTTCGCTCCGAAGCGCTCGCCGCCCTGGAGACCACCAGCAAACCCGGCGCGCCGCTGGACATCACGCCGCACTGGGTGGGGCGCGTGTACTGGCTGGTGCTGGCGGCGGTGTCGGTCGGCCTCAGCTATTTGATCAGCGCCTCGGCCGGAGAATACGCCGAAGGCCCGGCGGTGGTGCGCATCGAAGGGCGGCTGGATCTGGCCACCAGCGCCGGGGGAATCATCCGCGCGATCGAGGTGCAAGCCGGCGATCGGGTGAAAAAGGGCCAGATTCTCGTGCGTTTTCAGACCACCACCGAACAGCAGGAGCTGGCGCACATCAACAGCGAGTTCGAGCTGAAGCTGGCCGCGCTGCTGGTGAATCCGGGCGATGAAGCCGCCCGGCAATCCCTGACCGCGTTGCGTGCCGCGCGTGAGCTGGCCGAGGCCCGGCTGAAAGACCGCGCGGTGATCGCGCCCCAGGACGGTGTGGTGGCGAATCTGCGCATCCGCCCCGGGCAGTCGCTGGCCCCCGGCGAGGTGGTCACCACCTTGGTCGACGAGGACGACGCGGTCTACTCGGTGGTCGCGCTGGTCCCCGGGCAATTTCGCCCGATGCTCAAGCGCGGCTTGAAGATGCGGTTCTCGCTGGAAGGTTTCCCGCACGCGTACGCGACGGTTCCCATCGATTCGGTCGGTGACGAAGCGGTGGGCCCCAACGAGGTGCGCCGCTACCTGGGGCAAGAGCTGGGCGACACGCTCGAGGTCGCCGGATCGCTGGTGCTGGTGCGGGCGCGGTTGCCCCGAACCACCTTCGTGTTCGAGGACAAGACTTACCGCTACTACGACGGCATTCCCGGCAAGGTCGACGTGCGGGTGCGCTCGATGCCGTTGCTGGTGATGCTGTTTCCTGCCTTCAAGGGGCTGTTCGGCGATGCCCTCTGACCGGGGCGGCAAATCCGGCCTGGACGCCCTGGCCGACCGCTTCCCCTCGCTCAAGCGGCTCAAGCTGCTGCCCGACCGGCGCGTGCCCTTCGTCCAGCAGTTGACCGAGACCGAGTGTGGCGCGGCCTGCCTGGCCATGGTGGCAGGCTTTCACGGCAAGGACGTCAGCCTGGAACAGGTGCGCGATCTGTGCGGCGGCACGCGCGACGGGGTCAGCGCGCGCGAGATCGTCGAAGGCGGCAGCCAGCTGGGCATGCACGGGCGCGGCGTGCGGGTCGAGATCGAGCAGCTGACCATGCTGCCCGCGGGCTCGACCATCTTGCACTGGGAGTTCGCACACTTCGTCGTGCTGGCCAAGGTCAACCCGCAGTGGGTCGAGATCGTCGATCCGGCGGTGGGACCACGCCGGGTGCCGATGGCAGAGTTCCGCAAGGCCTTCACCGGCATCGCGCTGACCTTCGAACCGAACGCCCTCTTTCAAAAGCAGAAGCGGCAGGGAATCCTGTACGCGACCATCAAAGATCTGATCCTGGATTCGGGCCTGCTGCCGCACATCCTGGTGATGTCGTTGGTGATGCAACTGTTCGGCCTGGCGATGCCCGTGTTGATGGGGCAGCTGGTGGACCGGGTGCTGCCCCGGGGCGACCTCGACCTGCTGGTGGTGCTGATGGTCGGCCTGGGGGTCGTGATCGTGTTCGAGGCGCTCAGCGAGCTGGTGCGCGGGCAGCTGTTGCTGCAGCTGCGCACCTTGCTCGACACGCGCATGACCCTGGGTTTTCTCGATCACCTGGTCAACCTGCCCTACACGTTCTTTCAGGTGCGCAGCGCCGGCGACCTGATGATGCGCCTGAACAGCAACACCACCGTGCGCGAGCAGCTGACCTCGTCCACCCTGTCGGGCATCCTCGACGGTCTGCTGGTGGTGTTCTTCCTGGTCATCCTGGGCCTGGGCAGCCCGCCGATGATGCTGGCGGCGGTGTGCGCGGCGCTGCTGGACCTGGCGGTGTATTTCGTCACCCGACGCAAGCAGCGCGAGCTGACCGATCGCGGCCTGAGCACCGAAGCCAAGGCGCAAGGCTACGAGGTCGAGATGTTGACCTCGATGGAGACGCTGAAGGCGACCGGCAACGAGCAGCGCGCGGTGTCGCAGTGGTCGAACCTGTTCGTCGATGCGCTCAACGTCACTCTGGCACGCGATCGCCTGACCATGAAGACCAACGCGGCGCTGGGCGCCCTGCGCGCCGCCAGCCCGCTGGCCATCATCGCGGTCGGTGCGATGCAGGTGCTGGAGGGCAAGCTCAGTCTGGGCGGGATGCTGGCGCTCAGCGCGATCGCCGGCGAGTTCCTCGGCCCGCTGTCCAACCTGGTGCAAACCGCGATGTCGTTGCAGGTGGTGCGCGGCTACCTCGATCGGGTGAACGACGTGCTGGAAGCGCCGCCCGAGCAAGACACCGCGGGCACCCGGGCGGCAGGACCCCTGAGCGGCCGCATCACGGTCGAGCAGGTGTCGTTTCGCTATGGACCGCAGGCGCCCCTGGTGGTGCAGGAGGTCTCGCTGCAGATCGAGCCGGGGCAATTCATCGCGATCGTCGGCCGCTCGGGCTCGGGCAAGTCGACCCTGGCCAACTTGCTGCTGGGGCTGTATCGCCCGGTCTCCGGCCGCGTGCTGTTCGATGGCACCGAACTGGGCGAGCTGAACCTGCGCTCGGTCCGCCAGCAACTGGGCATCGTCAATCAAAGCGTGGGCCTGTTTGGCGGCACCGTGCGCGAGAACATCTCGCTGGCCGATCCGGATTTGCCGCTGGAAAAGGTCATCGCGGCGGCGAAGCTGGCCGGCATTCACGACGAGATCATGGAGATGCCGATGGGCTACAACACCGTGCTCATCGAGCGCGGTGCCTCGATCTCGGGCGGCCAGCGGCAACGGATCGCGCTGGCCCGGGCGCTGGTGCGCACGCCGGCCATCTTGCTGCTGGACGAAGCCACCAGCGCGCTCGACGCGGTCTCGGAGAAGCTGGTGCAGGCGTCGCTACACGACCTGCGCGCCACTCGCATCGTGATCGCGCACCGGCTGAGCACGGTGAAGAGCGCGGATTTGATCGTGGTCATGGATCAAGGGCGGGTGGCGGAGATCGGCCAGCACCGCGCGCTGATCGCCAAGAATGGGCCTTACGCCGCGCTGGTCGCCTCGCAGCTGTCCGACTGACCCCGGGCGGCCTCCGGTGTCAAACGCCTGATCGCCGCGACGGGTCATTACAAGTGGATTGGGTCCCTCTGACTCCCTCTCCCCCGCGCCGCGTGGGGGAGAGGGTTGGGGTGAGGGGGAGGCTCGCTCGAAGGCAGATGCAGGCCCCTCACCCTAACCCTCTCCCCGCAGACGGGGCGAGGGGACCGGACAAGAGCAGATCCAACTTGTGGAATCTTGAGCCGCAGACGGGCGAGGGTTAGGGGCCTGCCGCCGCCTTCTTCGGGGCGGGGCTACGAACGCGTTTGCTGCGGCCCGCGGTCTTGCCAGGTGGAACCGGCGCGGGCGCGGGGGCAACCGCCGGAGCCGCAACCGCCGGAGCCGCAGCGGGCACAGCCGCCGCAGGCGCGGGCGGAGGGGGGGCGGCGGGCACTGGTTTGCGCCGGTAGACCAACCACGAGCCCTCCTGGGCCAGCAACTCGAGGCGCTTGATCTCGTCGCCGAAGATCGGCCGCGCCGGGCGGCAGCCGCACGAAGAAGTAGTCGAAGAAGTCCACCGCCGCCGCGGGCGACAGGCTGCCCGGTCCCCAGGGCCCCGGGATCGGGCAGGATCTTGCCCTTGTCCAGCCGGCGACACGGCATGTGGCGCATGCCGCAGTAGAAGATCGGCACCATCGCGGTCGGCGACGGGCGCAAGGCCGCGTACAGGTACGGCATGCCGACCATGGCCGATTCGATGCGCATCACGCGCGAGCTGCGGTCGAACACCAGCCCCAGCGCCTTGCCGCCGGGGGGCGTCTTGGCCAGCACCGCATCGAAGTCGGCCACTTCCTTGTCGTAATAGCGGTAGTGCCGGATCAACTCGCGGCCGTACAACGCCCCGAACAAGACCGCCGGGACCAGCAGCAACACCCGCCCCAGGCCCTCGAAGCGCAGCAACGCCCCCGGCACCAGCAAGGTGCCGATCAGCACCAGCAGCACCGAGAAGCGCGGGTAAAACGTCATCAGCTCGTAGCTGCGCAGGTGGTGCGGCAGGCCCAGATAGGCCAGCAGGACGCCGCCGAAGATGATCACGCCGGCGGCACGCAGACGCGACCGCGGCGCCTCGGTGCGCGGCGCGAACAGGCCCACGATGCCCAGCATCAGGTACGCGGCCAGCACCACCAGCAACGCCCGCGACGCCACCAGATCGATCTCGTCGACGAAGCCGCGCAGCAGGTGGTACTGCAGGTCGCGGAAACGCAGGGCAAAGTCCTCCAGCAGTCGGGCGCCCATGCAGGTCACCCAGCCGTTCGCTGCGCAGGGCCTGCCAGGCGAAGGTGAGTGACTTGCGTTCTTCGCCGCCGACCTCGAACGATCGGGAAAAGTGCCAGCGCAACAGCAGCACACACGCCGGCAGGACCGTCAGCCCGCCCAGAATGCGACGCCGCCAGGGCACACCCGAGAACAGCAGCAGCGCGCCCGCGGCGCACAGCCCGAAAAGAAAGTTCTGCAGGTGGGCCAGGAACAAGCAACGCCGCGGCCAGCGCGGTGCCCAGCGCCCAACCCCAGCGGACCTCGTCGGCCAGCGTGAACCGCGCCAGCGCCGCCAGCATCACCAGCAGCAGCGGCAACGACAGCGCGAAGCTGATGAAGCCGTAATGCAGGGTCAGGTTGTAGGCCAGCGGCAGGGCCAGCAGCGCCGGCAGGCGGCTGCGCCGGGCCGCCCCCAGCAAGGCGGCCATGCGCCAGCGGCAAGGTGGCCACGTAGATGCCCGACCACCAGCTTGTGCGCGGTCATCAGCGAGCCGAAGCGGCCGAGCAGTCGCAGGGCGATGTAGTGAACCGCGTAGGGCTCTAGCCCCAGCTTGCCCTGGTACAGCTCGCGGTACGGGTCAGTGGGCGTGCCCACCTTGCCCAGCATGTCCGCCATCGCCAGGTGAAACGGCAGGTCCAGCCCAGGCAGAAAGCGGGTCACGAACAGCGGCGCCAGAAACAACGGCAGCAGCACGAGGTACCCGAGGCCAAAGGCCCGGGCATCAGGATCGAGTTTTCGCAAGTACGGCACGCGGCTTGGTTGAACGCAGATGCGTCGGGCCCGCTTCTACCGAATCAGCCGCCACCGCGCCACGTCGACGTGAACCCGCCGAGACGCGTCGCGCGTAGGCGCGGGCAGCGCGCCGCGCGTGGGCGCCCCCTTGGCGGCCCGGCCCCCGGCTACTTGGCCCAGGGAATCCAGTTCTTTTCGGTCATGAGCTCGAAGCCGCGCTCGGCCCAGACTTTCTGACCCTCGAAGTTCAGATGGCGATCGTCCTGCATCTTGAGGCCGTCGGTCGAGATCACCGCCGCGCGCGGGTCCAGGGTCGGCACCATCTGCAGCTGCGGCCGCGCGATCTTCGCGTAGTCCGACGTCGGGCGAATAGATGCCCGTGCCGCCCATGTTCCAGTCGCCCACCAGCAGCGGCATGTCAGGCGCGTCCAGCTCGGCGCGCACCTCGGAGGCGATCCCGGCGATGCATTCGGCCAGCTTGCTCAAACCCGGGGTGCCCAGGTGGTACTCGGTGATGCCGAACATGGTGAAGAGGCCGCCGAAGGTCACCTTGCCTTTCAGCTCCTTGGCCGCGTCCATGTACAGGCCCCAGAACAGACCGGCCTTGCGAAAGTTGGGGCAATAGCCGTTGGCGGCGCCGCTGTGGCCGTGCCCGATCGAGATGAAATACGCGTCGGGCACCTTGCCCAGGGCTGTGCGCAAGATCGCCATGCCCGGGCCGGCCTTGCCTGCCGATTGCGCATCCCCCGCGGTGGGCTCCTTGGCCATCCGGAAGGTGCCGCCCTTCGCATAGGTCCACAGGTGCGGATCGGTGTTGGTCACGAAGCCGCGCAGCTCGGCCGGCCCATCCGCCCGGCCCGCCATGTCGGAGTGGCCGATGTGCAGAAACACGATC
Organism: uncultured Pseudomonadota bacterium; assembly: GCA_963846605.1. Lineage (GTDB taxonomy): Bacteria > Pseudomonadota > Gammaproteobacteria > Steroidobacterales > Steroidobacteraceae > CADEED01. The sequence continues at coordinate 40,855 of CAWJWS010000001.1, read as the reverse complement.
GCCTTTTCCTTCGCCACCTGCATGCCGCCGATGGTGGGACCGGGGGTCGATGGTGGCTCGGCCGCGTCGCTCCTGGGTGGGTTGCCCGCCCCGCCCTGGCCATTGCCGCCGGCGCCGGGATTGCCGCCGTTCGCGCCGAGATTCCCCCCGGCGTTGCTGGCCCCGCCGCCCGTGCCGCCGCTGCGCGTGCTGGCGCTGCCACCGCTGCCGCCACTGCCCGTGCCCTGGCTGCCGCCCCGGTCCGAGTTGCCCGGGCTGCCGCCGGTCTCATTCACCGGATCGGGCTCGGGCTCGACCGGCTCTGGCGGGTGCGGGTGTTGTTTCACGCCACAGCCACCTGCGACCAGCACCGCCAGGAAAAACGGCCAGACGGTTCGTGCTTGCTGCGTCATGGTGGTGCTTCTTTCCCGGCCATCAGCCGGCGCTGCTCAGCCTCGAGCCGATCGAGCATTGACCGCGCCTCGCCATCGAAGGGATCGATGGTCAACGAGCGGCGCAGATAACCCAGCCCCGCCGCCACATCCCCGCGCGACAACGCGGTCAACGCCAGCAGGTTCAGCACGACGGGCTGACCGTCGTCGCCCGGGCGCTGGGCCAGCAGTCGCTCGCCCAGCTGCTGCGCCTGGGCGGCGTCGCCCGCCAGCAGGAACGAGCGCGCCAGCAGGACCTGCGCATCGACGTCGTGTTCGGGCAAGGTGGCCAGCACGTCGCGCGACCGGGGGATGTGTCCCAGCAGCAACAACAGCCGGGCCAGGTGCCGGCGGGCCGCACGTCCGGGCTCGTCGTGGGCCCAGCCTTGCCCATCCAGATGGGCCAGGATTCCGCGCACCACCGCCGCATCCGCGAGATCCAGGCCGGGTCCAGCCGCCCGGGCTGTGGCTGAACAACACCTGGGTGCCGTCGGTGAAGACCAGGCGCCAATCGGGCGATGCGGCCAGATGGCGAATCAAGCCCAGATAGCGATCGGGAAACGCGCTGGGCACCAGCACGTGATCGAACTGCTGCCGCCGCTGCCATTCGTCCCATCGCTCGGGATTGTCCAGCAGCCCGAGAAATTCTTCGTACTCGTCGCCGGTGTGCAGGACCAGGCGCGTGTCGATGAAGGGCAGGTACCGGGGATACAACGCCCAGGTGAGATAGCCGCCGTAGTGATCGGCGGTGAACACCCGCCCCGCCCGGCCGGCCGGCGGCTGCGCCGGCAAGTGTTGCACCGCCGCGGCCGGGACCCGAAACGGCGCCGGCTGGGCGATCGCGGTCTCGTGCGCGCGCGCCACACCGATCAGGGCCAGCAGGCCCGCGAAGCCGGTCAGCGCCGCCGCCGCGCCGCCGTACTTCACCGCGCCGGTGCGGCCGCGGGCGGCCAGGCCGTCCAGAACCCGCGCCAGCGCCGGTGCGACGTTCAACACCGCGATCGGCGTGGCCAGCCAGAAAAACAGCAAGACGTTGCGGTTGGCCAGCAACGCCAGGCCGGCAAACGCCAGCACCAGCAAGGTGCGGCCAATCAGCACCTGGCGCCGGGCCACGATGAAGCTGGCGCCCACCAGCCCAAGCGCCCAGTGAAACGGCGCCATCAATCCGGGCGCGCTCCGCTGCAACACCCAGGGCGGCACGTTCTCGGCGATGTTGGCCGAGAACACGTTGCTGTCGCTGGGTGCCAGGCGCAGCAACAACTTGATCGGCAGCAGCAGCCCAGCCACACCGTAGGGGGTCAGCAGACAGACGGCGAGACACAGCGCCGTGACCGCGAACAACCGGCGCGCCCCGCGCTCGGGCAATTCTCGCGTCCCCAGGCGCTGCCCCAGGGCGCCGCCGACCGCGTAGCAAAGGATGACCGCGGGCCCCAGCGCGAACAGTCCCTGGCTGTTGACCCAGATCACTTGCAACACCGGCAACCACCACAAGCGGCGCGGGTTGTCGCCACGGGCGAAGCCCTCCAGCAGCCAGACGAACAGCGCCAGGAAGACCAGGGTGAACACCACGGGGCGGACCAGCACCAGGTGGCGCGCGAAGAACATCGCCGCGCCCATCGCCAGCACGAACAGCGGCCGGGCCACGGCGGCGGCCGTCGTGCCGCGTTCGACCACCGCCAGCAGCACCAGCGCCCCGGCGGTCACCAGCAGCGCCTTGGCCACCACCAGACCGGTCAGCCCAAACCATTGGTAAATTCCGTAGACCGACAGCTGGAACAGCCAGTGCAAATCGATCCACGGCCGCCCCGCCGCGCTGAGCGTGAACGGATCGCTGGTGAGGAAACTGCCGCGCGCGAGCATTTCGCGCCCGGCCGCCAGGTGCCACCACAGATCGGTGTCGGACGCGGGCGTGAGGGTGGCCAGGAAGACCAGCACCCCCAGCGCGACGTACATCCCGCGTCGCATGCCGGCTCCTAGAACGGCGACAACGCCAGGCCGACGCCCGCGGTCCAGGGCTGGCGGCCGGTGGTCCAGAACGGTTGCGAGACCCCGGCCAGCAGCGCGATCCAATCAGTCGACCACTCGAGCGAGGCATTGACCGACACCATGTAGGGCGGCCGCTCCGCGTTTTCCAGGCCGCGATCCCGATCGTTGCCGTAAAACGCCGTGCCGCTGAGCCCCAGCGCCGGCACCAGCGATCCCAACAGGTAGCCCACGTAGCTGTAGGCGCTGGCGCTGGGCGCGCGGTAGTTCTGCATGCTGTTCTCGCCGCCGGGATAGGAGGCAGACAGACCGATCACCGCCGGGCCCCACAGATTGTCCATCACGTGATCGACAAGCAGCCCACCGCTGAGCTTGCCCGCGCCCAGCTGGCGATCCTGCTTCAGATAGTTTTCCTTGGCCCACTCGGCCTGGTAGGTGCCGGTGGGAAATCCAACCGACAACGTGATCGAGGTGGCGTTGATCGGACCCAGCTTCTGGGTCAGCAGCAGGTTCACATCGCCCAGGCCAGAATTGGAGACGTCGAAGTTCAGCTCGGCTGGATCGTTGATCCACTTGTACAGGTAGGGCACCACCAGGCCGACCGTGAATGATTCGGTGACGTCGGCGGTCATCTGGTTGTTGACCGTGTACGTGTAGCCGTCCTCGAACTTGGTGTAGTTGGCCTGACACTGCAGATTGACCAGCCCACCGCGCACGCTGCGCCCGATCCACTTGATGCCGCCGACCCCGGTCGAGCTGCCCGCGCCGCAGCCCCCCACCGTCTGCCAGCTGGCCAGACCCGCCGCTGCCGGCTGCGCGCCCAGCACCGCCGGGCCCGCTGGCGTTGCTGCGCATTCAGCCGCCAGGGCCTGCGCCGGCGCGGACTGGTCGGCAAAAACACCCGACAGCCGGGCCACGCGCACATCGATCTGCTGGCGCGCGGCCCAGGTCGCCGCGCCGGTCACCAGCCCTGCGGCTGCCAGGGCCACCCCCACGGTCGTCGTCGCGCCCCGCAGGCCAGGCCGTGGCAGCTGCAGCGGGCTCACGCGGGATCCGCCTCGAGGGCCCAGTAACGAATGCTCTTGCGGTCGGTGGCCGCGAACTCGTCGACAAGATTGCCGGTGAACACGCTCTTGATCGTCGGCTCCAGCTTCAGCTTGTGCAGGTCGCCCCGGACGAAGCTGCGCAACTTGCCCTTCACGTGCGCCTTCATCGGCTCCTTGATCTTCGAACGCGGCTGCCGCGGTTTGTAGTGCGCGACCAGGATCGACTGCTTGTCGAGCGGGCCACCGACCACCTCGTAGCGCATGACGAACGCGTAGTCGTACAGATCGTCGGGCGGGAATTTGGCGGGAATCTCCACCAGCTTCGCGGTCACCGACACCGGCTCGCCGGCGTGGGCCGATCGAGCGGTCAGACCGGCCACCCCGGACACCGTCAGCAGGGACAAACCAGACGCCGACAGGGCGCCGAGAACCGAACGTCTTCGCAGCATGCACGCCTCCAAGCAACCGGGGGACAGGGCCCGCCCGTAACAGTCGCCACGGAACTTTCTGACCGGGTCCCGCGACAGTCACTACCTGCGGCCCGTCCTGAGCGTTGAACCACCGCATCGGCGCGAACCGCCCTATGCCCCGCCTGGCCGCAAGCCGAAGGGTTGACTATAGTCGCGGTCCCCCCGGGCGAGCAAGGCGTCGGCCCAGGTTTGCCGGCGCCAGATCCCAGTTTCCCGCCGCTTCTGGCCGCGCCTGGCGTGGCCCGGCGTCCACCTCGCCGCCCAGCAGTTCGATGTTACGTGCCAGGCCCGGCAGGTCGGGCTGGACGCGCCGGGCTGCCGCGTACGCCTGCCGGGCCTCGGCGGAGCGACCGGTCAGATGCAGGGTCAGTCCCACGCTGGCATGCGCCTCGGCGAAATCCGGGAAGCCCGCGGCCGCGCGCCGGTACAGCCGCTCGGCCTCGGCCAGGCGACCCTGGCGCCGGCGTTCGTTGCCGCTGTTGAACCACGCCACCGCCAGGATCTCGGGCACAGTCAGCGCGCGCAGATACGCCGGCGCGGGCGGTTGCGCCATCGGGTAGCGCTGGTGATAAAAATCGTCGTCCGTCACGTTGCCATCACGAAGCAGCTCGACGTTGCGCACCCCGGCCGCGGTCCGCGCGCGCACGAAGAAGTGCCCGGGCACCAGGATCCCGTCCAGCGGCAGCCCCAGCTGTTCGGCCAGCACCAGGTACAACGTGCCCAGGCCCACGCAACTGCCCCGGCGTCCCGCCACGACCGACGGCAGCAGCACGTACCTCAGATCGGTCCGGTCGACTTCGCGCACATAGGCCAGCTGATCGAACACCACCCGGCGCAGCGCCGCCACCACGTCCAGCCCCGAGCCCTGGGCCGCGGTCACCCGCGCGGCGATGCGCTCCAGCTCCAGCCGCACGACGCCCGGATCGAACGGCTGATCCGCCTGTTCGGCTGCCACGACCAGCAGCCCCTGCAGCAGCGGACCGTCCGCCGCACGTCGCTTGCGACAGGCGGGGACGGCGAACAACGCGGCTGACAGCCCTGCGCCCAGCAGCGCGGTCAAGCTGGCACGACGCCCCGGCATCACCGGCTACCGCTTGGCCAGCGGCTCCCAGTCTTCCCAGTAGTTGTACAGATCGCGCGCGGTCATCATCCAGATCACCAGGCGCTTGCTGGCCAGCCCGTCGTCCCCGCGGCGCATCAGCTTGTGGCGCACGTTGGGGCCGCCGCCGTAGCTCATCACCAGATCGAGCGGCGCGCCGATCGCCTTGGCGATGTGGGCCGACACGCCCGCGTGTTCGCAATCGGTCAGCTCGAGCACGCCGGTGAAGCTGTCGCCCAGCACCACGACCGGGCTGTCGGGATCGTCGTCGTAGGGCTCGCCGCCCGGGGCCAGCACCTGGTGACCGATCAGCGCCTCGGGCTGGTACGTTTCTTGCTCGGCGTCGCGCAGCCGCGAATGCAGATCGCCGTAGCGCGTGAACGACGCGGGCTTCTCGCCGTACTTCTTCGCCTGCGCCGCCCAGCTCGCCGTACCAGGGGTAACGTTTGATCCGCTCGGCGATCACCTCGGCCGCGATGCCCAGGCCGCGCGGCGTCCAGTGCGTGTCTTGCTTCTGAAACAGCGGCTCGGCGGCCGCCGGTTCCCGCCGGCGATCCTCCAGCAGCGGGCGCCACAGATCGATGGTCTCGACCCCGGCCTTGGCCAGATCCAGCAGCAGCTTGCGCGCGTACGGGTTGACGACCTGCCCGGGCTGCACCAGCCCGGCTTTGCCACCGGCCAGCCTTGTCGGGAAAGATCTCGATCTTGTCCGGCACCGGCACGAACAGAAAGTCCACGCCCTGCTTTTCCAGCAGCTTCTTCCACTCGACGATCACCGGCAGCGGGTTCTTGCCCCGCGGCTGCTTTTGCAGATCGCCGCCGGTCACGTAGTCGAGGCCGTTGCGGTAGAACAGGAAGCCGTCGTCGCCCGGCAGGCCCTTGACCTTGGCCGGGGTGGCCTTCAGGCTGCGCCGGAGCTCGTCGTGGAACTTGTCCAGCTTGGACTGCCATTTGCTCCACGAGCCGCCCGCTGCCGTCAACTCGGCCTCGATCGCCTTGGCCGTGCTGGCTGGCTGGGGCGTGGCGTGGCCCTTGGCCAGAGCGCGCGGCTTGCCCTTGTCGCCAGCCAGCGCCGGCCTTGCCGGCCGCGGCGCCCATGCCTTTGACCACGAACACGTTGTAGGTCGGTTTGCCCTCCGGCTTGCCGCGCACGACCACCGTGGGCGGCGTCGAAGCTGGCCTCGCCCAGACCAGAGCGGATCGTCGGCCTCGGTCTCGGCATCGGGCCAGCGCGGCCCCACCGGCGCCAGATCGGTGTTGTAGGACGGGTACCAGTACGACGCCAGCTTGTGCGCCCAGCTGGCGACCTCGGCGGCGTCCAGCACCTTGCCGGCGTAGTCCTGCGCGATCAGCGCCAGCGCTTCGGGGCCCAAGGTGCCGTCCTTGGCCCGGCCGTAGATCTCGGGATACCCATCGCCGTCTTCGTCGGGCAGATCGGAAAACCCTTTCCACCAGGGCTGAAACTCGACCTTGACCCACAGCTCGACCGGCTTGCCCGCGCCGGGATCGTGCAGGTACCCCAGGGCCGCTGTCTGGCGCGCCAGCGGTCCCGGCGCCCAGACCCCAGGCCTCTTCGCGCACGCCGGCCACCAGATCCTCGAGGCCGCCGCGACAACTTGCCTGACTGGCTGGACAGCCACTCGGCCAGCGGCGCCAGCGCCAGCGGCGCCGCTCGTTCCGCCGTCGCTGAGCGTGGTCTTGCGGATCGATCCGGTCAGGCTGTCGGCTCCAGCACCCCGGCGAAGGGATTGCGCCAGGTCGGGGTTGATCGGCTGGTTGCCCGCGCCGCCCTCGGGCGGCGGATCGGCGATCATGAAATTGGCGTGGTAGGCGGCGTAGTCCAGGTTGGCGCGGGTCGGCCGATCGATCTCGCGCACCAGCACCGCGGCGCCGGTGCGCCGGTAGCCCGGGTTGCCGGTGCGGACCTCGGCGTGCCCGGCGTCGCAGTGGCGCTTCGCGGCTGCCGGCCAGGGCGCCCGGGGGCCACTCGCAGCGCAGGCAGCCAGCACCCAGGCCGCAACGTGCGCGAGCGCGACGAGCCATGGCATCACGGCGTCCCATAGTGTCCCCTTTGATAGCGCCAAAGCACGCGCAGGACCCGCAGGCCGTACGTGATCGGATCCAGGTGTGAAACCTCATCGCCATAGTGGGTCGGAATCGGCGCCTCGCCGACCGCAAGCCACGCGCCCGCGCCGAGGCGATCACCTCGAGATCGAAATCGAAGCTGTCGCTCAGCCGGGCGAACGGCACCTGCGCCAGCACGCGCGGCCCGTAGACCAGATAGCCGCTGTGGTAGTCGGTCAGGCCCAGGCCGAACGTGCGGTTCTCCAGCCGGTTGAGCAGGGCGTTGGCGACGTACTTGTACAGCGGCATGCCCCCCGCCAGCGCCGTGCCCACCGGCGATGCGCGAGCCCTGCAGCAGATCGAGCGCGGAGCCGTCGAGCGCCTGCAGCAGGCCGGGCAGCGCTTCGGGGCTGTATTGCCCGTCGGCGTGCACACAGGCGACCCGTTGCGGCGCCGGCCGCGATCGCCGCCGCCAGGCCGTCCTTCATGGCGGCGCCGTAGCCGCCGTTGCGCGCGCGGCGCACCAGCGTGATCGCCGGATGTCGTCTGCGCCAGGCCGGTCGCGACCGCGGCGGTGTCGTCCCGGCTGCCGTCGTCGACGATGATGATCGTCCTAGACCCCAGGCACCTGCGCGCGCAGCAGGCGGTCGACCACCCCGTCCAGATGGCGAGCGGCGTGATAGGCGGGAATCACCACCGCCAGCGTCACCTGGTGCCTCGCTGCACTAGAAGCCAGCCCCGGGTTTACCGATCGAGGGTGCAGCGGCGCCGCCACGGCGTCGGTCACATCAGTCATCTCGCGCGCATCCACGCGGTGTTGATACCGGAGCAGGTAGTCGCGCACGATGGGCGGCAGCATGTCGGCGATCGGCGTGCGCGGGAAAAATCCCAGCCGCTCCTCGGCCTTGGTCAGATCGGGGATGCGTTCGACGCTGTCGTCGTAGCCAGCGCCGTAGAACGCCTCGGCGGAAACCGTGCGCAGGCCCGAGGTCACGCCCGGGCACCAACGCGGCGTAGGCCGCCCGGATCTGGCGCGCCAGCTCGGCGATGGTGACGTCGTTGGCCGGATTGCCCAGGTTGAAGATCTCGCCCTGGCACTGCCTGGGCCGTTCCAGCACCCGCAGCACGCCGTCGACGAAGTCGTCGACATAGATGAACGAGCGCCGCTGCTGGCCGCCGTCGACCAGCAGCAGATCCTGGCTCTTGAGCAACGCACCCATGAACGCAGGCCAGCACCCGCGGCATGCCCTCGCCGTCGACGCCGGGCGACGAAGTCCATGCGCGGGCCGATCACGTTGAACGGCCGGATGATGGTGAACGGCAGACCCGCCGTGCCGGCCCTGCGCCAAGATCACCCGTTCCAGCAGCTGCTTGGCGCAGGCGTAGGTCCAGCGCTCCTTGTGCACGGGCCCGAGCCACAGCGCCGTCTCGTCCTCGTTCATCGCGGGCATCGGCCGGCCATCGGCGGCGGCCAGCGCGGCCTTGCCGTAGACCTCGCAGGTGGAAAAGTGCACCAGCCAGCGCCGCGTTCGGTGCACAGCTTCACCAGCGGAACGAGATCGGTGTAGTTGGCGTCGATCACGTCGAGCGGCCGCTGGTTGTACAGCGCCGGATTGCAGATCGCGGTCAGCGACATGCACCACGTCGCAGCGATCGACCACGTCCTGCAACAGCCCGGGCTCATCGATGCTGGCCACCCGCCGCGCTGACGCCGGCATCGCCGCGCTCGAGCTTGCTCAGATCCAGTCGACCGCCTCGACCTCGGCGCCAAAACGCTGGCGCAAGGCCGGGACCAGGTGCGAGCCGAGGAAGCCGCCCGCACCCAGGACCGCGAACGCGGACGGCTGGCTGGTGTCGCCGGAGACATCGACGGCGCAGCGGGCGTCGCGCGAACTTCGGCTGCGCCGTCGCGTCTTCTTCGCGCCTTGGCTCTTCGTCGCCTTGGCTCTTGGCCTGGCGCTGGCCTTGACCAGGCCCGCTTCTCCGGACGCCGGCGGCCGCGGCGCGCCGACTTCTTCTGCCCGGCTCGGCGCTCTCTTTCGGCCTTGGCGGCCGCCGGCACAGTCGGCCGCCGGCTTGCTCGACGGCCGCGCCCGGGATGAAGATGTCGGGCCAGCGATCGTTGCCCGAGTGGAAGGTCAAACGCGCGGCCTTCTCGGGCCGGCTGGCCCACCTGCCACAGGTAGATCTCGTAGTCGGCGATGTCGTGGTCGTGGCCGCGCTGGGTGGCCGCCCAGACCAGCCACTTGCCGTCGCGCGACAGCTGCGGGAAGTACTCGTGCGACCGCCGCCCAGGCAGATCGATGAAGGTCAGCTCGTCGTCGCGACAGTTCCTTGGCGGCTTTGTTGCCGTTCATCGCCTGCGCGAAACACGCGGCTGCCGCCGTTGCCGGTGGGATGCACCCAGTAGACCGAGCTGCCGTCGGGCGTCCAGTTGATCTGGCAACCATCGCCGGTCCGGGTCCAGGTCTTCTGCTTCGAGATCCCAGATGCCGGTCTCGCGCTTGGAGCCGCGCAAGCGTGATGGCGACGTAGCTGCCATCGCTCGGACATCTCGGGCTGCTGCAACAGGGCGCCGTCCAGATCGTCGACCGCCTCGCTGTCCATCAGCGCGGTCTCGTCGGCTCGGCCAGCTTCTTGCTTGAACAGCTTCGTGCCGCGCACGAACAAGATGGTCTCGCCGATCGACCCAGGTGCCCCAGCTGGCGTTGTCGACCACCTTCTCGGCGCTCGCCGCCGTCGGTCGGCATGGTGAAGATGTCCCACTTGCCGTCGGCGTTGGCGTCACGCTCGCTGACCCAGCCCTTCTTGCTGCGCGCGAACAGGATGGTGCCGCCGTCGGGCGAAAAGCGCGGGAACCAATCGACCGCGTCGCCCTTGGTCAGCTGCTTGACGTCCGAGCCGTCGGTCTTCGACGTGAACAGATCGTGGTTGCCCAGCCGCGAGCTGGACCAGACGATCTTGCCCTTGACCTTGTCGCCGATCGCCTTGAGCGCGGCGGTCTCTTCCTCGCTCATGTCTTCGCCGCCGCCGGTGGGCGGGCCACCGGTGACGGTCGCGCAGGCGGACAACCGCCAGGGCAAGGGAAAGGGAAGCCCCCCGACCGCGGCCATCGCCTTGGATTCCAGCTTCATGTGACGATCTCCTTGCTGACCTGAGCCCCCGGCACCGGGGGCACGGGGATGGGATTGATCTGAGGGTGTCGGGGAGCCGACGGCGTTACCTTGCCAGTGTCCAGGGGAAACATCGCGCAAACCCGGCGTGAACATCGAGCGGCTGGTAGCCGAAATCCCGCGCCGCTTCATCCGGCGGCAGATCCGCGTCGTTCACGATGCCCGCGATCGCCTGCAACGTCAGTGGCGGGTCCTTCATCACAAGTTGCAGACAGCTGGCCACGCCGCGCGCCAACCCCACCGGCAGGTGCACGAACAGCCGGCGCTGGCCGTGATGCGCCAGCATCAGACGCGCCAGATCCAGCATGCGAATCCGCTCGCCGCCGCTGAGGTTGTAGGTCTTGCCGTAGCAATTGGTGTTGCCCGCCATCGCGGCCAGGCCGGCGACCACGTCGCCGGCCCAGACCGGCCGCTTCCACGCATCGCCCGCCCCGATGAACGGGACCGCGGGCGAGCGCTGCAGGTAGCGCAGGAACATCCGGAACTCTTGCCCGCCGGTCTCGTCGTAGACCAGGGTGGGGCGCGCGATGGTGTACGCGAAGCGGTGCTCGGACTTGACCAGCGCCTCGCCGACCAGCTTCGATTCCGCGTAACGCGTCAGCTTGCGGATAGGTCACCGACGCCGACGAGACGTAGATGAAATGGCGGACGCCGGCCCGGGCGGCGCCCTCGATCATCTGGGCCGTCCCGCGTCGATTGACCGTGTCGTAGACCGCCGGATCGGGCGAAAGGATCACCGCGGCCAGGTGGTAGACGGTGTCCACGCCGTCGAAGAGCCCGGGCACCGAGGCCGCGTTGCGCACGTCGCCCTCGATCAGCTCGCAATCGAGGCCCGCCACCCGCGACGCGGCCGGGATCACCCGGCGGGGCTCAGCCCGCGAACGTGATAGCCGCGCGCGCAGAGCGCACGCACGAGCCCAGCACCGAGAACGCCAGTGGCGCCGGATACGAGAACGGTGCGGCTCGATTCCCGATCGCTTGCAGCCAAAGCCCGGGACCGTAGCAGAAGGCGATCTGGCGGAGCAAGCGAGGCCCGGCGCGCCGCCGCAGCGCGCGCCCGCGAAGTTTCACGGCCGGAGCGCCGGGCAGGCCGAGCGCGGGAAACAGCATTCTCTCGCATTTTTTTTGACGCGGTTTGCGCCGGTTGCGTCCACGCAGCCGCCGGCGCTGCGCCCCGCCTCTTCGTACTGGCGCGCGCTGCGATTCGCTGAGGGCGCAAAAACCGGATTTTTCGGCCTGCGTCTTCAAGCCTCTTTCCAAGAAGCCATTCGATCGCTAGCCTGCGCGGGCAATGATCTTCACCAGTCACGATTTTCCTGTTCTACTTCCTGCCGCTGGTGCTGCTGGCCTACTACGTGCTGCCGTTTCGGGCGCGCACCGCGCTGATCGCGCTCTCCAGCTACGTGTTCTACGGCTGGGCCAACCCGATCTGGGCCGTGATCATGTTCTTCGGCTCCAGCGTCGACTACATCTGCGGCCTGCTGCTGCTGAAGCTGTCGAAGTTGCCCGACGACGGGCGGCTTGCCGCCGGTGATCGATCCGCGCGTGCCGCGCACGCGCGCGATGAAGATGGTGCTGGCGATCTCCATCGTGACCAACCTGGGCCTGCTGGCGGTGTTCAAGTACACCGGCTTCGTCGCCGAGAACGTCAACGCCCTGGGCGCGCTGCTGGGCGTGGGCGACGCAGCTGGTGCCGGTGCTGCACATCGTGCTGCCGGTCGGGCATCTCGTTCTACACGTTCAAGGCGATGAGCTACGCCATCGACGTGTACCGCGGCGACGCGCGGCCCATGCGCCGCTTCACCGACTACATGTGCTTCGAGGCGTTTTTTCCCGATCTGGTGGCGGGCCCGATCATTCGCTACGCCGCGCTCGAAGAGCAGATGCGCGTGCGCCAGCACACGCTGGACAAGTTCGCGCGCGGCGTCGCCTTCTTCGCCTTCGGCATGGCGCAAGAAGATCCTGATCGCCAACCCGATGGGCCACATCGCCGACAGCTGCTTCGACGCCGGCCCGTTGCGCATCATCGACGCCTGGTTCGGCCTGCTGGGCTACGCCTTCCAGATCTACTTCGATTTCTCCGGCTACTCGGACATGGCGGTGGGCCTGGCGCTGATGCTGGGCTTCGTGCTGATCCAGAACTTCGATTCGCCGTACAAATCCGACAGCATCACCGAGTTCTGGCGGCGCTGGCACATCAGCCTGTCGACCTGGCTGCGCGACTACCTGTACATCCCGCTCGGCGGCAACCGCAAAGGGCCCGCGCCGCACCTACGTGAACCTGATGGCGGTCATGCTGCTGGGCGGGCTGTGGCACGGCGCCAGCTGGAACTTCGTGATCTGGGGCGCGCATTCACGGCGGCATGCTGGCGTTCGAGCGCGCGCAGGGCAAACACAGCTTCTACCGCCGCCTGCCCCGCGCCGTTGCGCGTCGCCATCACGTTCTTGATCGTCTGTCTGTGCTGGGTGTTCTTCCGCGCCAAGACCTTGGCGCAGGCGCTGAGCTTACCTGGGCTCGCTGTTCGGCTTGCGCCGCGGTCACCGCCCGCCGCCGACGTGGTCGCCGGCGCGATCTACACGCCCTATCACGGCGATGATGTTCGCGATCGCCGCGGTGGTGGTGTGGGGCATGCCCAACACCTGGGCCTTCACCGAGCGGCTCAGCTGGCCGCGCGCGCTGGGCGGCCTGGCGCTGCTGGCGCTGTCGATCGCTGATGATGTGGACCCAGACCACCAACCCGTTCCTCTACTTTCAGTTCTGAAAGGCATTCGCATGAGCGACAGCCACGCGAATCCCGGCTCTGCCCCGCCCGACGTCCCCAACGCTCGCGCCGGGTCCCGTCCCGCAGCCACCACCGGCCGCGGTGGTCCCACCGATCCCACGCACGACGAAGAGCTGCGCCGCGGGATCATCCACACGCGCATCTCGCCGCAGCACCGCCTACGTGCTGGTGGCGGCCTTCTTGCTGACCATCTACGCCGTGCCGGTGACCCAGGCGGTGGTCGACAAGTTGAACGACGAGGAGATGGTGCTGCTGGATCTGTTCCGGCGCGCGCCCACCAAGGAGAACCTCAAGCAGCTGGAAGAGGATCTCGACAACAACTCGCTGTTCCGCACCTTCGTGCAGCCGCGCATGCAAGCGGTGCTGACCCGCCACGGCCGCGTCGGCAACAAGAAGGCGGTGATCGGACGCGACGGCTGGCTGTACTACCAGCCCGGGGTCGCGTACCTGGGCGGCCTGCCTTTCTTGTCAGACGACGTGATTCAAAGCCGGCGGCGGGCCGCGCGCATGGAGGCCGGCGCCGAGGTGCATCCCGATCCGCGCCCGGCGATCTTCGCCTTTGCCCGCGTGCTGGCCGATCGGGGCATCAAGCTGGTGTTGTTGCCGGTGCCCGACAAGGCGATGCTGCACCCGGCGCCGCTGCACGGCCGCTGGTCGCACGACGGCGCCGCGCCACCGCCGCGCAACCCCGACTTCGACCGCTTCGTCAGCGAGATGCAGGCCGGCGGGCGTGGCGGTGTTCGACGCCACGCCGGCACAGCTGCAACCGGGCGACAAGCCCGCGCTTCTTGAGCCAGGACACGCACTGGACCCCGGCCTGGATGGCGCAGGTGGCGCGCGACCTGGCCGGCGTTCGTGCGCACGCGCGCCGATCTGCCGGCACGCCCGGCCCCGGGCTGGCGCACGCAGAAAGAGGCGGCCCAGCGGGTCGGCGACATCGTCGACATGCTGAAGCTGCCCGACGATCAAAGCTTGTTCCAGCCGCAGGCGACCACCATCGAAAAGGTGCTCGACGCCGCCGGGGCGCCCTTCGCGCCCGATCCGGCCGGCGACGTCCTGCTGCTGGGCGACAGCTTCACCAACATCTTCAGCCAGGCGCCGATGGGCTGGGGAGAAGCGGCGGGCTTCGCGCCGCACCTGGCGCTGGCGCTGGGCCGGCCCATCGACGTCATCGCACAGAACGACGCGGGCGCGTTCGCAACCCGGCAACTGCTGGCGCGCGAGCTGGCGGCGGGCGAAGATCGCCTGGCCGGCAAACGCGTCGTGATCTGGGAATTCGCCATGCGCGAGCTGGGCGTGGGCGACTGGAAGCCGGTGCTCTGGCCGGCACTGGCGGCCGCGAAGGGCGCCCCAACCGACAACGCCGCACCGAAAGAGGCACCATGATCGGATCCGCGCACCGCACGCCGAGACCTATCTCCCGCGCTCGCGCCATCGCCGGCGTCCTGGCCCTGACGACCATGGCGACGTGGCGAATCGCTGGGGCGGGCGCAGGCCCCGGCCGCGCCGCCCAGCCCCCCACCCGCCGCGGTGACCACCCCGGCGGCCAGCGCCGGCGGCGGTGCCCACCGCGATCGCCCAAGCTGCCCGCCATCGATCAGACGCCGATCGTCGCCTTTCCCGGGCAATACGCGCCGCGCGCCGCCGGCGAACGTTTCGCGGTGGTGCCCAAGAGCTGCTACCGGATCAAAGAGGCCGCAAGAGCGCCTGGCCTGCACCGAATTCGTGCTGGCCGATTGGCCGCGGCTGTCGCGCTACGCGGCCGCCAACGCCAGCTTGCCCGCGCCCAAGGGCGGCGAAAAACGCGTGGTGTTCTTCGGCGATTCCATCACCGACAACTGGTCCAAGGCGGGCTACGGCGGATTTTTCCCCGGCAAGCCCTACGTCAACCGCGGCATCGGCGGCCAGACCACCAGCCAGATGCTGGTGCGCTTCCGCGCCGACGTCGTGGCGGCCCAGCCGAAGGTGGTGGTGATCCTGGCCGGCACCAACGACGTCTCGGGCAACACCGGCGCCACCACGCCCCGAGGCCATCGAGAGCAACCTGGCCGGCATGACCGAGATCGCGCAGGCCAACAAGATCGCGGTGGTGCTGGCGTCGATCCTGCCCACCACCGACGAAAAGCGCAGCCTGGACGGCACCCCGATCATCCGCAGCAAAGAGCGCCCGCCCGAGGAGCTGAAGGTGCTGAACACCTGGATCGCGAAGTACGCCCGGGCCAAACGCGCGGTCTACCTGGACTACCACAGCGCCGTGGTCGACGGCGATGGCCGCCTGAAGGCCACCCTGACCGAGGACGGCCTGCATCCCAACGCCGCCGGCTATGCGTTGATGGCGCCGCTGGCGGAAAAAGCCATCGCGACGGCGCTGCGCCGCTAGACTTGCCCGGCGTCATCAACGTGGCCATCACCAATCTGCAGATCTTCGGCACCAAGAAGTGCCCGGTCACCCGCCAGGCGGAACGCTTCTTCAAAGAGCGCCGGATCACGTTCCATCTGATCGACATCGCCCAGAAGGGCCCCTCACCGGGCGAGCTGCGCAAGATCGCGCGTGCGGTGGGTGGGGTCGAAAACCTGATCGACCGCGCGGGCAAACGCTACGTCGACAAGGGTCTGAAGTACGCGGCGCCCACCGGTCCCGCGCATCGAGCAGGCCTTGATCGACGATCCACTGTTGCTGGTGACCCCGATCGTGCGCGCCGGTGATCGGGCCACGGTGGGCTTCGCCGACCAGACCTGGCTCGCCTGGCTGTCCCAGCCCTAGCCGGTTCGCTGCTGTGCGCCAGCGGGCTTGGCCTGCTGGCCGTGCCCACGTGGCTAGTCTAGCTAACCTTGGGACATGGCCCACGGGGTGAACATGCACGAAGCCAGGACGAACCTGTCGAAGCTGGTCGAGATGCTCGAAGCGGGCGAAGAAGTGATCATCGCACGCGCTGGTCGACCGGTTGCGCGCCTGGTGCCCGTGGGCGAGCCAAAGCGGCGCAAACTCGGCGCCTGGAAGGGACAGGTGTGGATGGCGGACGACTTCGACGCGGCCCTTTCTGAGGAACACGCACGGGCTTGGCGCGGTGAATGAGGCTGCTGCTCGATACCCACGGGTTGCTGTGGGCGCTAGAAGACAGCCCCTAGCTATCGCCAGTCGCCCGCCGAGGATTGAAGATCGTCGAACGAAGTCGTGGTCAACGCCGCCAGCGCGATCGAGATCGCGATCAAGCGCAGCCTGGGCAAGCTGCGGGCACCGGCCGAGTTGCTCGACGCCATCAACGATGCGGGGTTCGTCATGACCAGCATCGGGTTCGCGGAAGCCGTCGCGCTCGAAGCGCTGCCCTGGCACCACAGCGATCCGTTCGACCGCCTGCTGGTTGCCCACGCTCTGGTCGCCGGGATTCCGATTGTCACGCGGGATCCGCAAATCGCGCGTTACCAGGTCCAGGTGGTCTGGTGATCTGCACCGCTCAACGCTCGCCCCGAGCGTGGATATTTTGCGCTCGGACCGACATTGTCCTACATTGGGCCACATGCTCGGCCCCCTCGCCCGATCCTCTCCATCTGCCGATGCCCCGGCCGTGGCCCCGCCTGCGTCCCGACGTCACGCCCCGCTGGGCATCCCGGCCGCCGCGGCCGCGGTGCCGGCGGCCAACACCAGCGCGCCCCAGCGCCGGCTGATGTTGCGCCCGCTGGCGCGGGTCGAGCGCATCAGCCTGTTCGAACGCGAAGTGCGCGAACGCCTGTCGCGCGCGGCGCTGGAGCTGATCTTCAGCCTGGCCGGCATCATGTCCGAGGGACAACGCTCGGCGCGGGATGGCCGCGAGATCTTCTTCGGCTCGACCATGTTGACCATCGAGCTGCCCGCCGTGGCCGCCGCCGTGCGCGACGTCTGTGATGCGCGGGCCGCGCAACATCTGTGCGCCTTGCTGGCCACCGACGCGGTCGCCGCGGCCCGGATCAAGTCGATCGCCGCGGCCGAGGCCGAGCGCCTGTGCCGGATCCGCCCGCGCACCGTGGGCGCCGAGATCAAGGTGCGCGCCCGCGGCACCACGGTTTACGTCGACGTCGATGTGGAGGCGAGTTTCTGATGACCACCGGTTCAGGCTACGGGTTCGGCGCGGCCGCTGCGATCCTGGGGATCAGCGAAAGCCGCCTGCGCTACTGGTCGCAGTCGGGCTTCATCGGCCCCTCGCTGCGCGAAGCCGGCAAGCAGGTCTTCAGCTTCCAGGATCTGGCCGCGGTGAAAGCCGCCAAGGAGCTGCTGGATCGCGGCTTTTCCACCGCCGAGGTGCGCCGCGCGCTCGACCGGGTGCGGGCGACCTTGCCGGGGATCGATCGCCCGCTGGAACATCTGCGCGTTGCCTTCAACGGCACCGAGCTGGTCCTGGTCGAGGACGGCGCCGCGTTCGCCTTGTCCGGGCAACGGGTGTTCGACTTTGGCCTGGGCGAGCTGCGCGCGCGGGCCACCGGCTGGGGCCGCACCACTCCGCTGCCCCGCACCGTCGAGCCCGCGGACGACAGCGAGCTGGACGTAACGGCGGTCGACGCCGCCACGCCGCGCGCGGCCGGCGCGGGCAAAGCCCCCCGCGGCGGCAAGGACGCCGCCAAGGCCAAGACCGCCTACGACTGGTTCCAGGAAGGGCTGCGCAAGGAGCGCGAAGGCCGCCCCGACGAAGCCACGGCCGCTTACCGGCGCGCGCTCAAGCTGGATCCCGGCCTGGGCGCTGGCCACACCAACCTGGGCACCCTGGCCCACCGGCGCGGCGACGTGGCCGAGGCCCGCGCCTCGTTCGAGGCGGCGCTGGCGGTCGATCCCGAGCAACCCGAAGCCCGCTACAACCTCGCGCATCTGCTGTGTGAGGCGGGCGAGGTCGAGCTGGCCGCGGCCGAGCTGCGCCGGGTGCTGCAACTGGCGCCGGATTTCGCCGACGCGCACTTCAATCTCGCCTCGGCGCTGGAAACCCTGGGCGGCCGCCGGCAAGCGCGCGAACACCTCGAGCAATACCTGGCGCTGACCGCGGCCCGCGCCCCCGCGGGGTCCCCAGCCTCGGATCCCTACCTGACCGAGGCGCGCGAACGCCTGGTCCGACTAGGCGCCTGACCGGCGGCTCTAAGTGCCGCTCTGGCTCGACGTCACGTACGACAGGGCCCAATACGTGACGATCCAGCTGAACGGCAAGCGCGCCCGGCCGATTCGCGTGAAGGGCGCCGACCTGGTGGCCCTGCCCCGAACCACCCGCACGCCTCAGAACGATTACCCTCCGCGCCTACGGCTTCCACAGCGCCCAGAGCCCAATCAGCCTCATTCTTCCTCTGCTGCTCTGGCCTGGCCCTACACCCGGTCTTCAGGACGCGCGATCTGCACCCACTGCATGACTAGGAAAGCCGAAATTCTTGTCCGTCTTCACCCGCTATCGCGCGCACCGAAATCCCAGCACATCAAGCCGTTTGCTAGCCGGCCAGCGACCACGGGTGGTGGCGCGGAACAGGGTCACCTGGACATCACCCCAGCCGCCGCCACGGTTCACGCGCAGTTCGTCGCTGCGTGGCTTGCCGTAGTTGCGCGAGAAGCCGCTGGCCGTCCACTCCCAGACGTTGCCGGCCATGTCGAGCAGGCCAAATGCGCTTGCGCCGGCGGGGTGAGAGCCAACGGCGCAGGTCCCTTGCTCGCTGGCAAACCGGCGCCAGCAGACTTCCTTGTCGGTGGGCTTGGTTTTGCCCCAGGGATAGCTGCGGCCATCGGAACCGCGCGCGGCGTACTCCCACTCCTCTTCGCTGGGCAGCCGTTTGCCGGCCCATTGGCAATAATTGGTGGCTTGATTCCAGTCCACACAGTTGATGGGATGATTCTCGCGGCCGGGTTGGCCGAGATTGCAGGTCTTCGCATTGCCAGGGGCGCTGCATTTGCCGGCGTCGACACAACGCTGGTATTCCGTCGCTGTCACTTCGACCCGGTCCATCTCGAAGGCCGGCAGCGAAACCGGGTGAACCGGGCGCTCGTCGGGGCGGGCCGGCGAACCCATCCGCATCGTGCCAGCGGGGATCTTTATCATCGCAGCGGGCGCCGGAACCGTGTCAGCCAGAGAGGCCGCCAGGAGCCAAGCCTGCATTGCAACAACCAACATTGCCGGATAGCATAGCGGAAGACCTAATCGTCGTTCCATCGCCGCCTTCGCCCCGAGACGATGCAGCCGAACGACACCCACGAGCGGGAGGAGTGGCTGGGAATTGGCTGTGGGATCAATCCTCCTGGCGTGTCTGCGGACCAGCCGCCGAAAACGCAAAACCCCGAAGCGCGCGAAACGCTTCGAGGTTTACGTCCTGTGCGAGGAGGGGGAATCGAACCCCCATGGCTGTTAACCGCTAGCACCTCAAACGGAGAACGCGTGCGCGATGACGTGATTTCGCGGGGTTGTGAGCGTCAGGAAACGGCTGCAAGCGGCTGCGAGCGCCGAATTTCGGCTGCATGCAGCCAAAACGATCCGGGTGGCTATGAGGTGATCACGAATGCGTTGCGGGAGGTGATCGATGGGTGGGAGCGCGCGCGGGATCGCGGTGGGTTGCGGCGGGCGTTGTTTGAGTTGTTAGCGGAGTTGGCGCGAAGATCGGCGGGGCCTTGAGCTACCGGCGGCGGCTCGGCTTAAGCTTGGGCTTTCGGATCGTCTTCGACTTCGGGGTCGTTGGCGAGCCCTCCGCCGCCTCGAGAAGGCCTGCCTTGACATCTTCCCATGTGGGGCCTGCCTGCATGATGGGCATCCGCTGCTTGTCCACGTCGACAAAGTAGGTCATCGCGCGCAGTGCGGGACGCGGATCGGAGTCTGGAAATTTCGCCCGGAACGCCTCGAACATCTCGTCGAGAGACATCCCGGCGAGCGTCAGAAGCGCGTGGAGGTCCACGTAGTCGCGCTTTGTGGCACGTGCCATGACAGCCGCGAGCTTCATTGCCGCCAGGTCACGGAAGGCGGCGAGGCGACAGCCAGCGAACGGCTCTGCGAGGGCTACAAGTGGGGCCACCATCCCGTAGCGGTAGCGGAACACACTGAATTTCACTCCACCCACCACGCCAAGGAACGTGCCGACGTCGTTCTGGCTGACCGTGACCGGAAACCCGAGAGCCTCGATGTCGGCAAGCAGCTTGGCCGGCCGGGTCCAGAGTCTCGGCGGTGAACCAGTGGTCTCGGCCTAAACGCGCTGATTCCTCGCCGGCGATCAGGAGATCCTCGAACAGCACGCACCAGCCCTTGCCCTCGTGTTGCACGGTCCACACCTGGACCGAGGTCGCGTCGAGCTTCCGACCCTCGATCTCGATCGTCGCGTGCAGGCGGATGTTGAGCCGCGCTTGGGTCAATTTCTCGAAGTCGGCGGGCGTCTTCGCGCCGAAGGCGCTCGCGTTTTCGTCGAGGATCTCGCGGTCGTTCGCCAGGGAGACCGCGGTGGTACCGCCGACCTCGTGCAGCTCGCGGAGCGCCCGGTCGATCCGCTTCGGGGTGAGCCGGGCCTTGTCGGCCGCGCAGGACAGGCCGTGCAGATTGTCGTACTTCTTCTCAGTCATGAGACGCGCGACCGTGAGGCCGAGTTGCTTGAGCGCCCCCAGGCGCCCGCGTCTCGGAATCACGCTCTCGGCCTTGCTCGCGACCTTCCCGCCCGGCCGCTCGGCCGCGCGCGCCGCACCCAGGGGCGCCGCCACGATCAGGAACACGGTCATCACCTCGACGAGCGTCGGCTTCACAACACTCCTCTGCCAGCGATCGACCGCGGATGTCAATCGTGGTCACGGTTAGACCTTGACTGCAGGCGCGGTCGTCCCGCCCTTTGCTCAAGCCACGGCATCGGAGAGTCGAGGACGCGCTGGCGGCGGTGGCCGGGGGGCGAGCGACGCTCGAGCACCAGTCCGGACGGGGGCTGGCGTTCGGTCTGCGAAGGCACGTACGGGCTCGCGTACACGAGGATCTAGTCTGGCTTCGGCGACTTGCCATCTTGAGCTCGCTCAAAAGGCGCGCTTCAGCGGGCGAAACCGCCATTTCCTCCACGAATCCACCGAGGTCGGCGCCAAGCGGCTGCTCAATGTGGCCGTCCCGCGCGGAGCGGACGAGATCCGCGAGTGTCCGCGACGCGCTCACGGCGCCCATGGCCTTCCGGCAGCGCGGCCGTCGCCCGCCCTACTGGCCAAGGCTGCGTGGTTGGAGTCGAGTTTTGGCTGCAGTTGGGCTGCATGCCCCCTCCCCGCCTCCCTCACCCCCAAATCGGGATAGGGCGTAGCGTTCGCCCCGCTACCGCCCTCCCACACCAACCGGCATGCGGGTCCGCACCGGGCGGTTCGGACGGTTGAGGTTACGCAGCAAGTCGCGGCAGGCCCTTTCGGTCGTAGAAGCTGATGGGGAAGGCGATTTGGAAGGCCTTGTGAGCGGCGACCCTCCACCAGTTTCTCGCGAAGCGTCCGGCCAAGGCGGCGACGTGCTCCGAGATTCCTCGGGCGCGTAGCTCGCGAAAGACAGTCGTCCCACGTTTCCACTGTTTGAGTTGCACCGCCCGCAGCCGGTGGCGGATCCATTCATCCAGATCGCTGAAGACCCGCGGGGTGTCCGCCAGCCGGAAGTATTCCTTCCAGCCCAGCAAGTCCACGTCAACCACCACCCGGCGCCCTTCCTGGATGTACTTCTGTGCCGCGCACACGGCATCGTGTGCACGCCGTCCAGGTCGAAAGCCGTAGCTGTGCTCCGAGAATTCCGGGTCGAATCGCGGCTGTAGCACCTGCAAGATGGCCTGCTGGATGAACCGATCGACGACGCATGGAATCCCGAACTCGCGAATTCCACCGCCATTTTTCGGTATTTCCTGACGCTTCACCGGCTTTGGCTGATACGTCCCCGCGAGCAGCTTGCCCCGCAGGTCCAACCAGTTTTCCACCAAGTGTCGCGGCAGTTCATCCACGGTCATCCCATCGATGCCGGGACCGCCCTTGTTCTGCCTCACTCGCTTCAACGCAGCTTTGACGTTGTCGCGCTCGACCACCAATTCCATCAGGTGGTCGTTTCCTGAGCGCTCGTTTCCGCTCGCCGCCCTCGTGGCTTCGCCGCTCCGCTGTACCCCGGCGTGGAAGATGAGGTGATTACGAAGGTGCTGCGCGAGGTCTGCGAGGCTTGGGATCGGAAAGGCGACCGGGCGGAGTTGCGGCGGGCGTTGTTCGAGCTCCTAGCCACTCTTGTCAGCCCCATCGACTCTCCCGCTTCCAGAAACGGCTGAGGCCAATCGGCGCAACGCTATTGCCGATAGTGAGAGCACACGCGAGGTGCGCTCGCGCGCCGGTCCACCGGGGGACGATCGGTCGACGCCGGGATCGACAAGCTGTGATCGGTCGCCGACGATTTGCCGCCTTGACACGCCCTGACGCGTCAGATCGGAGCGGGAAACACGTTGCTGCCAAACGAGGACGACAATAAGAAGTAGAGATGAGCCACTCGAGCTTCATGGCCACGCGCGGCCGCGGACCGGCCCGCCGGCGGCTCGCGACGACGACTCTGCTTCTCATGGTCGCGTGCGTGGACAACGCTCACTTCCCAAACGACGCCGGTAGCGATGCACCTTCTGAGGTTGCCGAGGCACCTCCCGAGGTCGCGCCCGAGGTCGCGCCCGAGGCGTTGCCAGAGGCTGCGCCGGAAGCCGCCCGCGAGGCCGCCGTCGACCTCGTGCCCGACGCTGCCGCCTTGTTCAGGATGCGCGCGACATTGGTCGGCAGGACCGATCACGGTGGCACCGAGGTCAAGCTCGCCGGGATCGATCGCACCGCCATGACGGACCCGACGGGCGACTTCGAAGTGCCAGGGCTGCCCGACGGAACTTACGCCGTGTCCCTGCGCAACGGCGCTTACGAGGAGGAGATCCCGGCGCTCATCGTGCGCGGGGGCGCCCCCTTCGTGCAGTACGCGAGCGGCGGGGCCGAACGACCGTTTCCCACGGTCGAGCTGCCGCGGGCCCATCGCATCTACGGCGGCGACAACTTCTTCAGCTCCATCGTGGTCTCGCCCGACCAGACGCGCGTCCTGGTTTGGACTCTGAGGTCACCCACCACGGTCTCGCTCCTCGACGGCGAGGGCCGCAACCCGATGCCGCTGGCGATGGGCGCCGTCGGGGCACTCGACTTTCTCGATGACAACACCATCTTCTTCGGGCGCGCCCCACAGGGCTTCGACGCCCCCGGCGATCTCGTCACCATGCCCGTCACGGGCGGCCCGGAGAAGGTTTGGTTCTCGTCGGTGGCTGCCACGGCAGCGCCTCAACTTTTCCTCGGCCGCACCCGGGTGCGATTCGTGCGCCTCGTGCAACCGCCGCCGAACCCGGACTTTCGCTCCGTGCTCGCCGACAGCAACGGCCAAACTCTCGGCGAGCTGGGCCGGAACATCGGCGATCCCCGCATCTCGCCCGACGGCTTCTGGTTCGCCTTCTCGACCCAGACGGGGACCAGCTTCGGCGGGCCTCGCGATCTGCGCCTCACTGACCTGCGCAGCGGCCAGACGCGCGTCGTGGCCCCCAACTTCGAGGCCGGCGGCGACGATTTCGCTTTCACGCCTGACAGCCAATACTTCGTCTACGGCCGCGGCCAGATCTTCTCGATCAAGGTGGACAGCGGCGTGCGCACCACGCTCGGCGACGCCGAGTCCCTGGTCATGTCACCCGACGGCCGCTTCGTCCTCCTGCGCGGCCGCCATGACGATCCCCTCAAGGTGGTGCCGGTCACGGGTGGGCCGGGGTTGACCATCCCGTCTGGTCCGAGCGGCGCCAGCCACACCCTCCACCGGTTCTCGAGCGACGGACGCTACGTCTTCCCCAGGGCCTCGCCGGCCATGGCCGTCACCACCGACACCGGCGTCGAGCGCCTCATCAGCGACGCGCTCGAGGTGGCCATCACCGGCTATGTCGAGGCGACGCAGACGGTGTACTTCACGGCGCGGCGCCAGGCCGGCGGAGCGACCTTCAACCGTCTGACGCTCGCCACACCCGGCGACGCGGAACCGCTGACCGCTCGGCTCGACGCCACCGGTAACAGCCCAACCCAGCGGCACCTCTTCTACTCAGAACGGGCGCAATCTGGGGCCGAGCCACCCGCGCTCACCATCGTGAACCTCAAGTCGGGCACAACGCGGGTCTTCAAGCCGGGCGCGGGCCGCCCGATCTTCTCCCCCGACGAATCGCGCGTCGTCTTCTTCGACGGCAACCAGCAGGTCCGCGTCGGCAACCTCGTCGACGGCACGGCCGTCACGGTCGGCACGGCGATGAACCCCTACCTCGAGAACCTCGGCTTTTCGCCCGATGGCAGCCGTGTGATCTTCGCGGACAGCAGCGTCGTCGCCGTGGCCCCGAGCGATGGGAGCGCCCCCGCAGTCATCTTCGCCGAGCAGATCGGCGGCATCGCCCTGCGCTGGAAAGGCAACCGACACATCATCTTCGGCATGAGCCGGTTCCCCGACCGCCCCGCCTTCGTTGAAGGGACTTATCTCGCCCCTGAGCCGTGACCGTTGGGTCATTCCAACCGCAGATCGCCGACCAGATAGCCGGCCTGGGCGGGAAGAGGCCGCCCCCCCCGAAGTGATGCCGTGATACTGATCGCGACCTCTTGACGGCGATCGCTGAGAAACCCCGCGCAGGCGCCGCGTGACCAGTAACCAGGGCGACGACGACGAAAAGGCTCAATGGTCGGGGTCGGCACGAGCAACAGCTTCTCGGGGCCTCGAAAGGCCGACATCAGCGTTTCGAGACGGTCGTAATCGGCTTTCCGCACCTCGATGCCCTTGGAGGACCAATCCGAGCGCTTTCTGCATCCGTTCCACCTGAAAGACCGGAACGACGGGTCGCTCCAGTTCCAGCGTGCGGACTCGGGCGACCGTGCTTGGTCCAGAGGGCAAGGCCGGCGAGCCAGCGGCCAGCGACTGGAGACGGTAGTAGTAGTCAGTGCGGCCACGCAAGTCCTCATCGACAAACCAGCCGCTTCGGCCGCGATAGCGATGTCGGGTCAAGACGCCTTCGGCGTTCCTGATGTCGATCACGACCGGGGTTCCGTCACGCAGCGGACGCAACTCGGAGATGATGACGCCCTCCGGGCCTCGATCGAGACGGCCAGACGGTTCGGCGTCGATCCGGAAGTGGCTGAAGCCCTGCGCGCCTTGCGCTTCCGCCTGCCGGAGGTCATCCGCACGGTAGACGGCCAGCACCTCGCCTTCCGCGAAGTGGAGCGGGAGATGAAGACTGTTGTTCGTGACCCGAAGCAATGGGTCTTCCACGGTGAAACGCTGGCGTTCGCCCTGGTTGGTCCACCAGCGAAGATCCTCCACATCCGCAGCAATCGGCGACCGGTAGATGCGATATCCGCGCACCGCCGGGTCTGGATCCAGTCCCCAACTGAGGGTGATACGTCGGACGCCGTCCCCTTCGCTTGGAACCAGTTTTGTGATGGTGGGGGCACGCGGGCACCGGGTAGGCGGCGCGCGCTTGGGTATGCTGGCTGGGCTCCACCTCGTGCTTCCCAGCAGCGCTTTGCTCTGCGAGCGAAGGACCGATTGTCGATGGTCGTTCGCATGGATCCTCCTCGCGCCAGGGGCCAACGAATTCGTGCTCCCTGGGACGACGAACGGGCAGCCCGGGTCCCGACAAGTCGACGTCGATTTCTTCTGCCAATCCAAGGCACCCGGGGGCGGGCTGGGGCCTTTTCTTGCCGCGAAGGCTTGTCGGCGAAAGCGGCCGACGACTATCATCGCCCCGGATGACGAGTCGGATTCTTCGGGCAAGCGCGTTGATCGCACTGATGGCCGTTTGTGCTTGCGACGACGATGAACCACCAATAGCGACGGACGCGGCCACCGGTGCGGCAAGCGATGCAGGAGATGCAGCTGGCTCGGGCGGCGGAGGCGGCTCGTCCAACCAGGACGCGGGCGTTGGTGGTGCGGGGGGAACCGACAGCGGCTCGGTTTCGTCGCCGGACGGCGGCATGGGGGATGCCGGCGGCAACGGATGGTTAGACGCCGGGGACACCGGCAGTGCTGACCTGCAAGGCGACGCCGCAATGCCACTACTTGCCGGGCGGCGGCTGCCGCTTCCTTGCACAGCCCCGCTGCCAACCGGGTTTTGCCTGGAGAGCGACAACGGCGTTTTCCTCAACGGGAACAAAAGCCGCGCGGCGGGTGGGCCCACCAGCGTGACCATCCGGCCGAGCCCGAAGGGCGTCATCGGCCTGAGCCTTCAAGACGGCAGCAGCACCAGCGGGTGGAGCGCGAACTTCGCGCCGGAAACCGGGCGGCACCCCGTGCCCGGGCTGTACGATCCGGCGCAGCGCTACCCGTTTCAGGCCGGCGGTGTCGCCGGCCTCTCCGTCGAGGGCAACGGGACCGGCTGCAACATGCTGACGGGCAAGTTCAGCATCGAGGAGCTGGCACGACATCCTTTGCACGGCATCACGCGCTTCTCGGCGACCTTCGAACAGCGCTGCGAAGGCGGCACCGCCGCCTTGCGCGGGGTGGTGAACTTCCAGGCGACCGGGGCGCCCGATCCGACGCCAGCCCCGGAGCGGGTCATCAATTTCAGCGGAAAGATCTTCCGCATTGCCTACGATGCCAGCGCGAATGTGGCGTACGGGCTGGACGCAACCAACCGCAAGCTCGCGAAGATCGATCTGACCAGCGGAAGTGCGACCTACGCCAGCGTCGTCCAGGTTCCGCACGACGTTTGCGTCGACGTGAAGCGCGGCCGCCTGTTCGTCGTGAACAAGGGAAGCACCCTCATCACGGAGTACAACACGAGCGATCTGAAAGCCGTGCGGGACATCTCGTGGGTTCCCATGGACTGGGGCCCGACCGAGACGCGCTTCAAGATCTACTGTGCGCGGGACCGACTGTACGTCACCGACGGCGCGTGGGCGCCGGGACTCTTTACCGTCGATGGCCTGGACGATGCGACCCCGCAGGTAACCAATCGCACCGCCGATGCGTCGGGCGTCGGCGGCCTGGTGTCCAGCTCGACCGCGACGGACATCTACTACTGGTATCAGTATGGCTGGGGCGCGGGCCTCATCTCCACCTCGGTCCGTCGTCTCATGGCTGCCAATTTGAGCAAGATCGACGAGACCAGCTTGGGCGCTGCCGAGTTCCACCGAGACCCGCTGGACGCTCCGATTCTGCTCGACGAAACCCGCGGACTGGTGTTCGCGAAGAACAAGATCTTCGACGCCAGCAACCTGGCCAAGGTCGTCTTCACCCTGCCCTCGCCCGTCGACACCTTCGCCGGGGCAGGCGAGAACGCCTACGCGCTCGACCCGAAGCGCGGTTTGATCGCCACCAAGAGCTACGTGTACGAGCTCAGCCGCTACGACATCGTCGTGCCCACGGTCGTGCCCGCCGCCGATCAGGTGTTCTTCGACACGAATGGCGCGCTCTGGTTTCTTTCGATCGCCGACGGTGCACTCAAGGCTCAGGTCGTCACGCGTTAGCGCTGCGACGACGGTGGCTGGGGCTTGGCCGTGGCGCTGACTTTCCGCGCCCGAATGGGTCTCGGTCTCGGCCAGATCTGGCGCTAGACTGCGCCCCCAGCATGACCAACGCGATCGAACCAACGGCCTGGTCAAGAGCTTCGGGACCGCCCGCGCCCTCGACGGCGTGGACCTCGCCATCCGCAGCGGCTCGGTCTACGGCTTGCTCGGACCCAATGGGGCCGGGAAGACCACCACCATCCGGGTGCTCGCCACCCTGCTCAAGCCGACCGCCGGTCGGGCCTCGGTGCTTGGTCACGACGTGGTCGGCGATGCGGCCATTGTCCGGCAAAAGGTCAGCCTGACCGGCCAGTATGCCTCGGTCGACGAGGATCTCCACCGGGCACGAGAACTTGCGCCTGGTGACGGCTGCTTGGTCTTTCCTGGAACGACGCGCGCAAGCGGGCAACCGAGCTGCTGGGGGCCTTCGGTCTCTCGGAGGCGGCCGGCCGGCAAGTGCGCACGTTCTCGGGAGGTATGCGCCGGTGCATCGACATCGCTGCCAGCCTGGTCACAAGTCCCGAGGTCCTGTTCCTGGACGAACCCACGTCGGGCCTCGACCCGCGTAGCCGCAATCAAGTGTGGGATCTGGTCCGCCAGATCGCCTCGGAGGGAACCACGGTGCTGCTGACCACCCAGTATCTGGAAGAAGCCGATCGCCTGGCCGACCTCCCCGCTTCCTCCAGACGGTCCCTCGCGGTTCCGCCCTTGCGGTTTGCTCCGATTCCTTTGGCCTGGTCTCGGGAGGACTCGCACCTCCAGGTCACACCTTCATGCTGGGCACACATGGCCCGGAACGAAGTCGGGGAGGTGCACTACCACGCCCACGTGCTCATCGGAAAGTTCGCGAAGGACGCGGCGCGCGGCCGGGTCTTCTCCCTGAACAGCGCCAGCGGTGGGAACTCGGGCAAGGCGAGGCTGGGCGCTCTCAAGGCGGCCTGGAAGGAGGGACTGGACGCGCAGTTGAAAGAACGGCTCGGACTCGTCGTCACCCAGGGCGCGCCGTATGCCCGACCCGCGCTCACGCTGGGGGATGGGAGCTACGTGCCGGCGCTCAACCGGGAGAGTCGGAGAATGCTCGACAAGCACCTGTCGAGCCGGGTGAGCGGGACCTCGCCGTCCGGAGCGGTCACGAGCGCGAACTTTCGCTGGACCCACTTCGATGCGGCCATCTTCGAGCTCGCCTCCTCGAGGCGGGCGGGGGGCTGGAGCCCGGAGGCGTTCTGCGACCTGTTCCCGAAGCTGGCACCCCGCCTGAAGACGTACCAGTCGCGCGTGGCCACCTTGAAGCGGATCGGGTACCTGACGCCCGAGGGACAGGTGACTTACGCGTTCACCTTGCACTACCGGGCGCGCGCCGGGGACCACCCGGAGCTGCAAAGGCTGAGGGCCGACCTCTTCAAGGCGGTGCGTGCCGGACGGAATGGCCAGAGAGGCGGTGGGGGAAAAGGCGCGGGCGGGCAGCCTGCGGAACAGCCTCCCCCTACCGAGGTGCGCCCGGACCCGGCGCTCGAAGGTTCGGCCGCCAACGACCCCGACGTCGACCTCTGGCTGGCCTTGCATCGGCACCGACGGATCGGCAGGCGCCTGAGCGGCTCGGCGTCTCGCCCGAGGAGTTCAAGCGCATCCACCAGCAGGCACGGCAGTGCGCGCCCGACGCCGGAGCTGCTTCAGCAACTCCGGATTGAGGCTCAGGCGCAGGCGCGGCTGGTTCCAGCGGAACATTCGCTGCCGACCACGAAGGGCATCATCCGAAGCTACTGCGCCATGCACCAAGGGCGGGTCACATCGATCTTCGTCTTGTCGAAAGGCCTGCTCACGCTTCGGTACGCGGAACACAAAACCATCGCGGGACCGGATGCGGACGCGCGCACGCATCGACTTCTTCTACGCGAAGGAGAGGAGACTGGCCCAGGCCGCCCGGCGTGACGTCGCCCCCGCCGCTTTGCTCAGGAAACTGGTCTTGCGTCGAGCCCCAGCCCTTCTGGCGGCGCGGTGAAGCCCATGAAACAGAGAAGCGCGCAGATGACCAAGAAAATGCTGAGCGCGAACGGCTCCCATCGCTGCAGATCCAGCAGCACGATCGTGAAGTTGAGCGACAGGAACGCGACGCAGGCGATGCACGAGTAGATGCCGGCCTTCACTCCCAGGCCGATCGCGAGCACCCAATCGGCCTGGGTCTCGAGCGCGCTCTTCTTTCGGCCATACAGCATCGTGTACACGCCGAAAGCACTCAATGTGTAGACCAGCGTGACGCAGCCGATGTTGACGAGGTAGCCGGCAAATCCCGGGAACGGGTTCAGTTCGATGTAAATCACGAACCCGGCGAACAGGAAGTAGCTCACGACGGCAAGCAGCACGATGGGCGGCGAGACAAAGTCGAAAAGCCCGCGGCGCTGCAGGACGGCTTTCCGTTTTCGAAGTTCCCCGACCTCGTCGCCGAAGCCCAGAGCCGGCGCGACATGGCCCACCAACTCGCTGTCAAACGGCAGTCCCTCGGCTACAGCCAGACGCTCGTGGCCGCCCGAATGGGAACCGCAGCGTCGGTGGTCAGCAAGCTGGAGGCCGGCGGGGACGTCAAGGTGTCGACCTTGCAACGGTATTGCGCCGCTATCGGGCAGACGTTTCCGCCACCGGCGGCCCGAGCCAAGTCGGCTGCGAGGGTCTGAGGCCTGCCCCGCTGCGCCGCGGGCAGCGCCTTCAGGCTGCTCAACGGTTCTCCCAGACAAGCGGCCCGGCTGAGCCCCTCCAGCATTGCGTCCAGATCTCCGCTCACGCCGAGGTCCACGTCCTGGGTAGCCGGGCGCGCGCCAGGCGGAGCTCCAGGACGACGCCGCCCTTGGCGACGACCTTGTTCCCCAGCACCGCGAAGACGCGGGCCAGGAATCGCTCGAACACCAGCACCTGGCGCAGGCGCCCCATCGAGACGCCTGTGGTCTGGGCGGCCGTGCGGAGGCGGGTCTCCAGAGCGTGCTTGAATGCTTCGGGCGTGGCGTATCTTGGTTCGGTCATCAGACTGCCTTTGCGATCCGCTTCCGATCGGCGATCGCACGGCGGAGCTGCTCGCGCGGGAAGGTGCGCCGCCGGACCGCCTGCCTGGCGGCCTGCTCGGCCAGCTCCGGATTCCCCTCCAGTGTGACGTCGACGACCGTTCGCAGCGGCGACGTTACCGGGACAGGTCCGTGCCAGGCCGAGTCCGGCTCACGGACGTCGTGGTAGTGCAGCACGAGGCCCCGCGGGACGCGGAGCCGGCGCTGCTGCCAGGCTTCCGGTACCGTCATGTGCGTCTTGGCAGGCAGGGCATCCGAGAGCTGGTGGAGCATCAGCGCGGTCTCGTGGCTGAAGACGCCCTTCTTCCCCGACCAGAGCCACAGCCTCACCAGGTCCTCGTTGTCGCTCGGAGGGAACTGGACCAGTCGGAAGATGCCGCGGCCAACGCGCTCCAGCCGCCCCGCCTTTACGTGGTGCTCGACCAGCGGCGACGAGTACCCTGCTGCCGTGGCCTGGGCGAGCGTGAGATAGCCAGCCTGGGGGGCCGCCGTCTCGTAGAGGCGGTCCCACCGTGGGCCTGGCTGTCCGGGACGCTTCACCGGCACACACGAACACTAAATCCTATTTAGTGTTTGTGCAACAGCAGAGTTCGGACGCGGCGCCGGCAGAGCGGCAGCGCAGATGTACGCCGACGTCATCGCTGGACGATGGACTCCGGGTTGGCGGAGATTGAGCCGTCCGTCGATCCCCGAACCTTCGCCGCGCCGGCTTGAGCCGATGCCGCATTGAAGAAGAGACGCAGGTCGAAGTCCAGCGGCAAGCAGGGCGCTCGTTTGCCCAGGCAGGCCTGACGTTCTTGGGGACGAAAGACGGACAGCCTGGCTGGGACGATGTATCTGGCGGGGCACAAGCGGCCGGCGACGACTCTGGACGTCCGACCCGATCCCTTGGGCCGCCGGCGCTAGGTTTGCGGGCCTGAGCGCCGCAGCCGGCGAGCTGCGCCCTCGTACCACGCCTTGGCATCCGGCCGCAGGCGGCCGGAGCAGGCTCGTGCGCCAGAGCACGCCTGTCTCTATCTTTGGCGAGCACGATTTCACCTCCGGGTGCGCAAGCACTGCGGCCTTCATCGAGGTCAAGCCAACCGCGAAGGCGGCGCCCGCTATCGAGGTCCTGCATCGATGCGGCCGTGTGGTTCGTGTACCGGAGGGATTCGGTGAGGATGCTGTCCATCGGCTTTTCGCCGTGGTCAGCGGGGAAGGCCCGGCAGAGCCCAATCGTTACGCACCCGGCTCCAATTTCGTTGGGTACGTGCGCCGTTCGCGCGTCACGTCAAACACCCCTTCCCTTGCGACGCAACTTCCTGGGGTCGTGTCCGATTCCTGGTTGGTTCGACACGAGTGATAGAACCTGTTGGCACATGGGTCAGATTGTCTTGTCAACGGATCGCCGGTCAGGCGTCGCAACTTGACCGCGCGTTTGCCCGTCGCCGGCGATGAAGCGACTGGAACAGCTGGTGCGGGCAGCACGGGTCGAGCGTCCGCGCCTCCGGAGACTACTGGCGGTGTCGGGAGCCATGCAGCTGTCGACCAGCGTCGCCGCAACGAGTGATGTCGCGTCGTCGGCCACGTCGGACCCAGCCGAAGACTCTTACAACGACATTACGGTCAAGTAGCAACTCTTACCTGAGCATGCCGAAAGTCCTTCCCCACCAGGAGACCCCTTATGCCGCCGCAGCGACCGTCGCCAAAACCCGCCCCAATCGCGTTCGCCACGATCTTGAAGAACTACTCGAACGCCCCGCCTTGCGTCCGCGCCGACGGACAAATCCCGGCTGGCTACGAAAACCAGTGTGCGATGAGGGTCGGAAAGGCTTTGGAGCGCTCCGGAGTCTCGTTCGATTCGTTTCATGGTGGCCGGTGCCCGGTTAGTCCGTCTGTCGGAGGGTTGGCCGCTAGCGCTGAAGGGTTGGCCAAGTGGCTGGTCGCCAAGCCCTTCCCAGGTTGCGACGTGCGAAAGATACTTGCCGCCGCGACTTGGGACGAGGAGTTGAAGGGCCGAACCGGCATCGTCTATTTCAAGGACTATTGGCGTCGGAAAGGTGAGCAAGGCCAGGGCACCGGCGACCACATCGACTTGTGGAACCGCGATACCCTGACCCCGGGCTGGACCTCGTTCCTTCGGTTCAGGCTAGGGATCAACCAACTGGGATCGCTATTCTCCGATGACAACGTCTACAGCGATCTCAACAAGTCCCGCGCGGTGTGGTTCTTCTCGGTCGTGTAGACATGGGCACGCTCATCAAGACGATCCTCATCGTCGTCGTACTTCTCGTGGTTGGGATCATCGGCCTTCTTCAGTTCGCGCCCGTCAGAGATCCTGAAATCACAAACATCGGCGACATAGAAGGCCAAATGGACAGTTCGAACGAGGTCGAGGGGGAGTTCCCGGTCTTCTTCGTCTCCGATCCGCGCCTGAGGAATCGGACGGAGCACGAGATGTCGGAGAAGTTGGTCGACGACAAGCAAGTCGGTCTTGCGGATGCGCCGTTCTTCATCCAGATCGCAGACGGCCGCTGGGCTGCCGGGCGCACCGACAATTTCGGCAAAACTCCGCCGATCTTCTCCACGAAGCCGGAGCGGTACGAGACCTACTTCTACGACGAAGCCGTCGAGCGCTGGCACAAGAACCGACCGAAGACCGACGCCAGCATCAACTGGTAGTTGGGCCGGAGGTGTGAGCAATGCCAAGCGCAGTTCTGGGAAGACCTTCCGTGCTGTCAGCGTAACCGCTGCACGGACCCCACTGGTCGAGGCGGGTGGCGAAGGGCACCATGCCGATAGGCGCAGAACCTACACGGCAGAGGAGGGACGTGAGTTGGTGGGCCTGCTGAGAGACAGGCGAGCGACGGTCTCAGAGGCAGCTGCGCGCTTGGGAATTTCAAGAAAACAAGGATTCGGCAGCGACCGCCGAATTTCGGCTGTGCGCAGCCAAAACCCCGGACTGGCGGATGAGGTGATCACGGAGGCGCTGCGGGAGGTAGTCGATGGGTGGGAGAGCGCGCGGGACCGGGCGGGATTGCGACGGGCGCTGTTCGAGTTGTTGGCGGAGTTGGCGCGGGCATCCGGTTCGAGGGGATAGATCGCGGAGGGGAAGCTGCGAGATTGCCGGCAACCGCGCTTGGCCGTCGCGCTGGTCACCCACGTCGCCTTCAGCGGCGTCGCCACCGGCTCGAGCACGACCTTCATCAAGTTCGACAACATCGCCTTTTCCGACGGCCCGCGCCGTCATGGGGGCGAACGGGCCTGTAGTCCAATACCCGCCTCGACCTTCTGGCCGGCGAGATCGGGGCCGGGAGGGGAATTCTGGCCATTGCGATACGTTCTTTCTGCTGAAGACATGGGACGGCGGGGGCTTCTTGTCATCCAGGCGACGCAGCAGCATGCCGCTGGCACCGCACGCGCAGCAACCCGGCCGGACCAGGCGGCCCAAGGAGCGACCGATGCCGACACTTGCCGAGTTGTACGTGGCGACCCGTACCCGCAACACCGAGGACGCTGACACCGAGAACCTCCCGGTCCTTGTCGTCAAGCGCGGGCCCGACGTCGTGTTCACGAAGCCGCTGTTCGGCGGCGGTTTCCGGACGGCCCGTGGCGCCGGTGCCGTGTGGCGCTTCGACGTCCGCGAGGTCAACCTCGATTCGGCAGACCTCAACATCCAGCTGTGGGCCAGCGGCAAGGACGCGTGGTCGCCCGAGCACGTGATCGCCTGGGGCGTCTCCGGCCGCGTCGGGGACGAACAGGTGATCCCGCTGGCGGCGTTTCTCGACCTCGCCAACCCGTTGACTCCGGCTACGAGCGGGGTCTGGATCAGCGGCGACACGAGTGAAGGAGAGCGGATCCTCTTCGTGCCCTCGGTGGACCGCGGGCGGGACGCGACGCGCGCCCGACGGCTGCTCGTGATCATCGCCACGGACCCGTACGGCGGGATGTTCCCCTCTGCGGCCGGGCCGGGCGGCGACTTCGAGGACACCGGAACGGTGGCGCCGATCACGCTCCAGGGGGGCGGTGCCGGGCGGCTGTTCCTGAGCTACACGCTGCCGGCGACGCCGCAGGGCGATCTCGCGCATGGCGCGGCCGCGTTCTACATTGTCGATCTGGCGGCACCTTTTGGCCGCTCCGATCTCGAGGGCGGCGCGTTCACGCTCACCATCGGATCGGACGACTGGTGGAAACCCGACTACTTCGCGGTGTTCGGCATCGATACGGTCAACGGGGGCCCACGCGCCCTCATCCCGTTCGTCGCCGCGTCGGCATTCGAGCTGCGCCAGATGAGCAGCGATCCGAGCGAGGGCTGGCACAGCGTCGTGCTCCCGACGGCGAAGGTGCTCCCGCAAAGCCCGATCCCTCCAGACTTCGACCTCGATGACCTGGAGGGCGTGCTCGCCGCTGTGGGGACTCCCCACGCCGAGGACCAGCGACCGCCCCCCGAGGGCGGCGTAGCGCAGGAGGCAACACCGAGACCCAAGCGGGGTCGCTGATCGACGTCCCGCGGCGCCGCCGGTGGCCGCGGCGGCAGACGATGCGGCCAGCGCCTGGATCACCATGACCTCCCGCTCCTGCACCAGACTTCCACGCAAGGTCAACATCTCGGCCGGGCTGGTGTACCGTCAGGGAGTCGCTCGACGACAACCTCTCCCCCTTCGGGGGCGAGGTGACGGACGGGGGGGACGACGACCCGGGGGGCGAGGGCGCCTCACCCGGCGCGCAGACGCGCCGACCTCTCCCCCTGGGAGAGGTGGCAGCCGCGTTATGGCTGCAAAGTGGCTGCAGAAACATGCCGCCTGCCCTGCCCGCGATCCCATCCCCCAAAGACAAAACCCCGAACCATCTGAAATGATTCGGGGTTTGCGTCCTGTGCGAGGAGGGGGAATCGAACCCCCATGGCTGTTAACCGCTAGCACCTCAAGCGGCGTCCAGCGCGCGCGACGACGTGATTTCGCGGGGTTGCGAGCGTCAGGAAACGGCTGCAAGCGGCTGCGAGCGCCGAATTTCGGCTGCATGCAGCCAAAACGATCCGGAGGGGGATGAGGTGATCACGGAGGCGTTGCGGGAGGTGATCGATGGGTGGGAGCGCGGCGCGGGATCGGGGGGGGTTGCGGCGGGCGTTGTTTGAGTTGTTGGCGGTGTTGGCGCGGAGGTCGGCGACGCCGACAGAATGATGCGGACGCCCTTCGATGTCCGGTGGCATGCCTGCTTGAGCGCCTATGCTAGAATCATCTCTTGTGAAGAATCAGCACGCTGTGGCGCTGGGCCGGCTGGGCGGCAGCAAGGGCGGAGTTGCACGGGCGGCGATCCTGACGGCCAAAGAGCGGGTGAAGATCGCGCGCGACGGAGGCCTTGCCCGGGCGGCGTCGCTGACGGCTCCCGAACGCACCAAGCTCGCACGGGCCGCGGCGCTGGCGCGTTGGCGGACCGTGGGCAGCATCGAGAGCGGCGCGGACGCACCGGAGGCCATCCGCCGGCTGCTCAAGAGCTATGACCCCGCGGCGCTGAAATGGGCCGATCCCTCATGCCGGTACGTGATCGTGCGGCGGACTCCTCCTCCGCGGTGATCGGACCGCAACGGGATGGCTCGTTCGCCACCTGGATGCCCGGGGCGTGCGCGAGCTGGTGCGACAGTTCGGGGGAGCTGGCTAAGCGAGCCCGACCGGCGGAAGCTGCGGCGGAAGCTTCACCTCACGGTCGCCGATCTCCCGGCGCGTCCCTATCTCGGGATGGGCGTCAAATGAAGCGAGGTGGGCTGAACGCCCAAGTTCTGGATGCCGACAAGACCAGGGTGATCCGTCTGCAGGCGGACCTGATGCGTGACGGACAGTTCTTCCTGGCCGGCGGCACGGGACTCGGATTGAGGCTTGGCCATCGCCTCTCGAACGACCTCGATTGGTTTACTCCCCAGCGATTTGATGCGCCGGCGCTCAAACGAGCGCTGGCGGCTCTGCCCGAGGTGCCCTCGAAGCTGGAACAGAATGGCCCGCACACAATTCGCGCTTTCTACAAGACGCTGGAGACGAGCTTCATCACCTACCAGCAGGTGACAGCGAAGCCAGAGACCGTCCGCGTTGGAAATGCGGAGTTTCTCCTCGCGGACCTGGATCTGATGGCCGCCATGAAGGCCGCAGCCGTCCACGACCGCGGAGCGAAGCGCGATTTCGTGGACATCCACGCCATCTGTTCCCAGCCCGGCTGGTCCGTCGGGCGGTTCATCGAGCACGCGGCCAAGGTCTTGCCCCTGGCCCCCGAGCAGGTCGCGCGGGCGCTCACCTACTTCGTCGACGCCGATAGGGAGCCGATGCCGGCCGGGGTGACGGCCGCCTCGGACAAGATCAAAGGCGAGCTGAACAAGCGGGTACTGGCGTGGGAACGCGACAACAGCCCCGGAATCGAGCGTTGATTCCCGCGCGTCAATGCGAGATGGGCCCGCGGTGATCTACGACCGGCCGCTGCCGCCGCAGCAATTGCAGGGCGAGCCTGGGGACCTTCCGGAGACCCATCCCCGCATCCCACCTTTGACGAGGCCCTTGTTCACCGGTTCCTGCCCGGCATCGTACTTCTTCACTGTCACGTAGACCTTTCCACCGTTGTCGAGGGAAAACTCTGTCGTGAAAGAGTCGCGGTTGGCGTTCAGGGTTTCCTGCGCGAGCTTCCGTGCTGCATGTTCCAGAACATCAGCACTCATGCCTTTCGGTCCCCAAGCCCCGATGGCTTGTCCTGCTGAAGATGCTCTGCGAGCAGCATTGCCTGGAACGCCATGGCAGCACGGTTCTCATTGAGCAGAGCCCGGCCGGTCTTGCCGAGGCCCTGCAGTGGCCCGCAGAGATCAACATTTTGGTAGTGGCGCATGAAACCGGCACGAAATGTCCTCTTGATGACACCATCGTCGACCATTTCCCCTTCGCAACAGAGGGCCACGAGTTCCAGCGTGTTGACGACTTTGATCACGTCGGGTGTGACAACCCTCTGCGGGTCGACCTCGTTGAGCCCTGCCATGTACTGCCAAAGGGGAAGCAGCAGTTGGCGCTGAGCAAGGATTCTCTGAGCGCGTGCGACCTCCTCTGCGGTCTGTACCGACCTTGCGGCCGCCCGTGCAGAGTAGAAGGCAGCTCCTGCTGCTGCGACTGCTCCCAGCGCTGACAGGGCCGTCGCGATCACAGTGATTTGAGGAGCATAGTCCATGCGTGGCAACCCTTCACTCAGTGGCTTCTTGTTCGGTTGCGGCCCTCAGTGCGGCCAGATGTTCTAGTTCACCCCGAACCATGTCCATCTTCGCAGCCTCATCGGGCGGATAGGCCCGCTTTTCAAATCCGTCGATCATGTCTCCGACAAAGTCTTTGAGGGATGCCTGCGGTGGCATTTTCAATAGCCTCTCGTAGAGGCGATCGAGACCTTGTTTTATCGTGTCCCCCGGTTCAGAGAACTGAGCGGCCAGGAACAGGACGCCACCGATACGTCTCCGCGATCGTTGCCATGCCCAACCCATCGGCGCGCCTTGAGGACCCTTGAGGTCGTTGGAGTCGAAAGCAAGACCGTGCAAAAGCGTTGAGCATCTTGACCTCGCGGCGAGTTCCGTGACGCGCAGAGGGAGTCTCCCCCGGTGGCGAACGGCCACCCCGACCACGCTGCTCACGCCGACGACGAAAACGACCCATCCGATCCAGGGTATCTTGGTGAGTGCAGCCGCGACCTGTCCGTTGAATATCGAGATCGGCAACGCCAGCAAACCCGTAATCGCCGCGTTCTTTGTCCAGGGCCCTTCAGCCACTACCAACTCTACTCTCGGTGAAACACCGTCGCGGGCGCTGCGACTGTGGTCGCAACCCCTAGAACTCAAGCAGCCGACAACCCGACAGGACGTCGCACTCGTGCCCGGCGTACGGCAGCCACAGCTGCGGCCCACGTGGACCTCTAGGAGGCGGCGCTGTAACCGTCCGACCGAGGACGGCGTGACGCCCGGTGGGGACCGGGTTACGACGGTAGCGTGAGCCGCAGGCCGCGCTTCAGCCCGAAGGCCGCCACTTGTGAGGCAAAAGATCTTGCAGGGCGGCCGCTGGATGCGAGCCCAGTCGGCCCAGGACGTCGGTGAGGTACGAGATCGGCTCGACTCCATTGGCCTCGCAGGTGGCCACGAGGGAATAGAGGCCGGCGAGGTTCTCACCCGCGTCTTCGTGTCCGACGAAGAGGAAGTTCTTCCGACCGAGAGCCACGATGCGCAGCGCGGATTCGCTCCGGTTGTTGTCGGGTGGGATGCGGGCATCGTCGAGGAAGCGGGTCAACTCCTCCCAGTTGTTCAGGGCGTATCTGACCGCGCTGGCCATGGGGCTTTTCGGGGCGTACTGGTCCGTGCGACCCTGGATCCAGGCATGCAGGCGGTCCATGATCGGCTTCGACCGGGCCCTTCGCAGCTGCGTGTGGGCCTCGGTTCCTGCGATGCCGTCGGCCTTGGCGTCGTGCTCGACGACGTAGATGTCGCGAATCATTTCGAGGGCAGTTCTCGCTTCGGATGCGTATGGCAGCGCCTCGAAGAAGCGGCGTCTGGCGTGCGCCAGGCAGGCAGCACGGGTGCGACCGCCGGTGGTCGTGACCTCGTTGTAGCCGGTGTACATGTCGACCACCAGCGTGCCTTTGCTGGCCCCCAGCACCGTCGAGGGCGTCAGGCCACTTCGTCCGGCGGAGAAGCGGTACGCGATGAGCTTTTCGGACAGGAAGGTCCAAACGAAGCCGCGTTTGTTGGGCTTCTGCATCTTCAGCGACGTCTCATCGGCCTGCACGACCTCAGAGGCGGCCACCAGCTCAAGCAGGCGTTTCGACAGCGGTGCGAGTTGCCGGGCGGCTTGATGCAGGAGATCTGTGAGGGTGCTGCGCGAGATCGGGATGCCGAGCCGGCCCATCTGCTTGGCTTGCCGGTAGAGCGGAATCGCATCTGCGCACTTGGAGACAACCACGAACGCGCGGAAGCTGTCGCCATAGCGCGCGCCCTCGATCGAGTGGTCGGGGCCGGGAGCGGTGATGATGTGTTCACCGCACGGGCA
Source organism: uncultured Pseudomonadota bacterium (assembly GCA_963846605.1). GTDB lineage: Bacteria > Pseudomonadota > Gammaproteobacteria > Steroidobacterales > Steroidobacteraceae > CADEED01. The sequence goes on along the minus strand of CAWJWS010000001.1, from coordinate 1,251 downwards.
CGCCAGCGTCTCGCGCACGTGCTGCCGCCGCCTGAAATAGCCAGGCACGTAGTCGAGCACGGTGGAGGCTTTGCCGGCGCCGACGGGTCGTAGATCCACGCCGCTGCATTTCGGGCACTTGCGCTCCGAGGCGGGAACCTTGTGGGGCACGTCCTCGGCCACGACCCGCGTGGCGCGCAGCTCGGCGTTTTTGCGTCTGGTGACCTGCGCCGCGGCGGGATCTGGCGGCCGCTGCTTGCGGACTTCGCGGTCCATCGCCGGAAGCTTTTCGCTTTTAGGCCCTAGAAAGCGCCGCTCCATCGCCGCCATGCTCGCGGCGACGGCCTCGAGCTTCGCAGCCGTCTCGGCCAGTTTCGTCTCGAGATCCGTTGCGCGGGCCTTCCACCCGCAGGCGTGATCCTCATCTGGCGGCGGCGCCATCCCCATCTTTGATCATGTCTCGAAGATCCTGTCGATCCCCTTTCTGCAGGCCCCCTGCAAAGGCTCGAAACGATCCAGGAATTTCTTGCCCTACGCGGGCGCGGGCGCCCTGTTCGCTGGCGGCTCCCAGCGGCGAGGTCGCTTGACGGACACGACATCGATGCCATCGAGCAGCATCGCCAGCTCAGTCGCGTCGATCGCGACGGACGTGGCGTCGGCTGTCACCTGCGGCACGCGGAAGCGCCCTCGTTCAAGACGCTTGTAGTACAGGACGAATCCGCCGCGGTCCCAGAACAAGATCTTGCACCGATCATTTCGCCGCCCCACGAACACGAAGAGATGGCCCCCGAAGAGATCCAGCTTCCACTGGCTTCGGATGATGGCGGCCAGCCCGTCGTGTCCGCGCCGCATATCGACCGTGCCGACGGCCAAGTAGATCCGCACGCTTGGCGGAAGTGTCAGCACCGGGCCGTCTCGCGAAGCGCGAGTGCGACCCGCGCGACATACCCGGGGTCGACGCCAACTGGGACCCGCAGTCGGACGCCAGCGACGCGCAACTCGACCTGGGCAGGCATCACGCGGGCACGGACCGCCACCGGCACCAAACGGACCTCTTTCGGCGGCGCCTTCCGGATCGCGCCTGCGTGACCCTCACGCCGTAGCTTGTAGAGCCAATACTGAAAGATCGCCAAGCCGACGCCGGCCTCGTCCGCGAACTCCCTGCGCGACTTGCCCGCTCCCTCGAAGCGCGCCACTAGGTCTGACCAGAACCGCCGCTTTGCCTCTTGCTGCCTCATGCACGCAAAGTGCACCGGAGGCTCGCTGACCGGA